>NZ_JAZHSE010000001.1:0-4800000 GCF_036924765.1 Bradyrhizobium sp. AZCC 1678 | reverse complement strand
TTGCCCGGCGTTGCGGGCGGGCCCGCAGGAATGGGTGTCAGGCCCTTGGCGTTCACGAAGGTCACCGTGGTGGCATAGCTTACGGCATCATATTTCTCGGCGCCGCCGGCCCCCGCGCGCTCACCCGCGCTGCGGTCGTTGAAGCTGACTTCAACCACGTAGGTGCCCTTCCAGGGCATATCGAACTTCACAAGGCCGTGCTCATCGGTGTGAGCATCCTTGGACCAACCCGACTCGGTCACCAGCGTCACTTTGGTCTTGGCCTTGGGCTGATCCTTGAAGAAGAGCTTGAATTGGCCGTCCTCGCCGGTCGGGACGAGATCGAGCACGAGCTTGGGCTGCTGCGCGGTAAAGCTAGTGATGTAGCGGGCCGCGGGATAGAACCAGTTGGTGACGTCCTTGCCCTGCTGCTTCCAGACATAGAGCGGGTAGTTCGCATCCTCCGCCAAGATGCCGTCGCCGGAGGCCGCGGAGAACGGCAGCGTGAAGCCGTTGGCGGTCTTGGTGGCGTCAGACTTTTGCTCGCCCTTGGCGGAGACGAGCGTGCCGGTGACCTTTGCAAACTTGTCGAGCAACCCTGGTGATGCTTCGCGAAGGTTCTCGCCGAACTCGCCGAAGCGAACGACGGCATTCTGACCTTCGGACTGTTCGATCCAGATCTGGTGCGCCTGCACGGGCGTCACTGCTCCAAGCAGGGCGATTGCGACGATGGAGAGCTTTGACATTACAAATACCTTGGACGTTCCGTTAGAAGTCGAATGCGGCAGATACGATGTAGGTTCGAGGTGAGCCAACTGTCACGTAGGTGCCGGTCGTGAGCCAATAATTCTCGTCAAACAGGTTTTCGATATTGGCGCGTATCGTGACAGGCCGGCCGTTGAGCGAAGTCGCGTAGCGCGCGCCGATGTCGACCCGGGTCCAGTCGGAGAATTTCTGCCACGGCTTGTTGAGGTTCGTGAGATATGAGCCCGACGTATAGATCACGCGTCCATTGAGAGAGAGGCCCTCCACCCACGGCGTGTCCCAGTCGAGGCCGGCAGAGAAGGTCTTGTCAGGCACGCCGGCGGCGTCTTTGCCGCGTTCGAGCGGATTGGCCGGGTTCGTCAGTTCCGGACGCAGGAAGGTTGCGCTGGCCATGCCGCGCAGCCCCGGCAGCAACAGGCCATACGCGTTCAGTTCCACGCCACGGTTGCGCTGTTCGCCGTCATACGCCAGAAAGTTCGATGCCGTCCGGACCGTGCTCGGTCGAGCAATCTGGAATACTGCCGCGGTCGTCGTGACGGTGCCCCAGTCGACCTTCACGCCAGCTTCTTGCTGCTTCGACGTGAAGGGAGCGAGTCTAACACCAGTGTTGTTGTAGCCGGCACCGACGATGGCGCCCGGGGAGAGTCCTTCTGCGTAGTTCGCGTAGAGCGAAACGTTGTTCCAGGGCTTGAACACCACCCCGGCAAGGGGCGAAGTCTTTTCGAACTCGCCGGTATTCGTCAAAGCACCCGTCAGAGTGCTGAAGTTTTCCTGTTTCACGTTCTGCTGACGGACACCCAGGGTTACCAGCACCACGTCATTCAAGAATGACATGGTGTCGGCGACTGCAACGCTTGTGAATGTTACCTCGGAAGCTCGCCGCGGCGCCGTACGAGGGGCCGTGATCGCAGGAAGGGGAGACGGGTTGTAGATATTCGATGGGACCGCACCAACGCCCGGAATGTACGCATTGCCGGCCTCTTGCAGAAAGCCGGTATAGGCGACGTTGACGGTATGACCGATGAAGCCTGTCTCGAAGCGCGACCGCAGGCCCACATTGCCGCTGACTGTCTTGCTGTAGGAATCATAATAGGAATTCGTGAGATTGAAGTTGCCGAGAGCGTTTGCTCCGCCGGGAGTGGAAGCGGGAAACGTCTGATAGTTCGTTCCCTCACGATAGCCGAGGCCCGCATAGGCGGTCAGCGAATCGGTCAGGTCGTACTCGAGGCCCGAGGCGATGGTGTTGTCCTTTTGACGAAGCATCGTGCCCGGGTACCAATTACTGCGAGCATCGGGAGGGGCAGGAATGGCGGTCGTGGTGGAAAGAATGCTGACCTGTGGACGGAAGTTCTTGGTGTCGTCGTTCTGTGAGATCGCATCGAGCGTCCAGCGCAGGCGCTCCCCGCGATAGTCGAGCGACAATGCACCGAGTCCGGACCGCCAGTTTCCACCGTCGATCGAGGCTTCGCCATTGCGTCCCACGCCGTTGAAACGAACGCCCCACTCCTTATTCTCGCCGTAGCGGCGGCTTGTCTCCAGATGGAGACCGTAATTGCCGGCGCTCATGAAGAATGGCGTCAAACGCGTGAACGGTATCTCGGTCGCACGTTTGCTGACGATGTTGATGCCGCCACCGACGCTGCCGCCGGGGGCAATACCGTTGATGAGCGCGCCAGGGCCCTTGAGCAGTTCGATCCGCTCGATGATCTGAGCGGGCACGCGACTGGAGGAAACCAGTCCGTAGAGACCGTTGAAACCAACGTCACCCGAGGGAACAGCAAAGCCGCGGATCTGGAACGTGTCGTCGAACCCGTTGCTACCGGTGGTGAGCCGCACGGAAGCGTCGTTGATCAGCGTATCCGCAGCCGTCCGCGCCTGCTGATTCTCGATCAACTGCGACGTATAGTTGACGGTGCTGAAAGGCACATTCATGACGTTGGTGCTGCCGAGCAGGCCGAGCGTTCCACCCTGCGCCACCTGACCGCCAGCATACGGCGGAGCCGGAGCTCCGATCGTCCGGGTCGTCCCCATCGTGGCGACAGGCGCAACCGGCGCAGGAGGTTGTTCGGTCGGCTGGCGGGGCGCCACGCGGGCTGAGCGCTGAGACGTGCCACGCGGCCGCGCAGTGCTCATCACACGCGCTCTCTGTCCAGGCGCATCGACGGACACCGGAGGCAACACCTGCGGTGCTGTGCTCTGCGCGTTGCTTTGAGTTGCTCCCATACCAGTCAGGCTTAGCGAAACAGCACTCACGGCCGCGCCAACAAGAACGCGGCTCTTATTGTTCTTGAAGTTCACCAAACGCCCCCAACTCACCAGTTGACGTCTGACTAGGAAATCGAAGGTTCGGAAGCAACGTTGCTGATTTAGAATTGGTGTACGCTTGCTCGCAAGACGATCTGGCTCACGCGCACTAGCGTCGCAGCGCCGGCACGACGAGGAACGGAATCATTCCCAGCACCACCGCGACCAGCGCAAACGCGATCACGGGATCATAACTGTGGGTCCAGTCGTGGATCAGACCGCCGGCCCAGGCGCCGAGCCCTGAGCCAAGGCCGCTGCCGATGGCGATCGTGCCGAAGATGGTGCCGACACGCTCGCCGCGAAAGATCTTCATCGCGGTCGCCGTGATCAGCGGGCCGCGCGAACCGATCATGCTGCCGAAGGTCACGACGAAGGCGCCCAGCAGCCAGAAGTTCGGATAGAACTGCAGCAACCACAGCAGGATGATGCCGACGATCGAGATGGCGTAGCTCAGCAGCACCGATGGCCTTCGTCCGATCATCGCATCGAGTTGCGTCACGCCCAGCATGCCGAACAGCAGCACGATTCCGGAAAAGCCCCAGGCGGTCGCCGCCTGCAGCGGCGGGAAGCCGGCATCGATCAGATAGGCGACGATCTGCGCCGAGATCGCGTACATGCCGACTGCCGTGAAGAAGAACGTCGAAAACAGCGCCCAGAACGCGTGGTGGCGCATCGCGCTCGCAAGCGTCCAGCCGCCGTCGACGAAATCGGGATCGGCCTTCCCCGCGATGTGCGGCGAGCCCGTCGAAAACAGACGCCACGGCAGCAGCAGCAACGGTAACAACAGGCACAGCGCAACGATGCCGAAGATCTGGTAGGCGCCACGCCAGCCGAAATGATCGATCAGAAGCTGCGACGCCGGCAATAGCACCAGCACGCCGGCGCCGGTCGCGGAATAGACGATCGCCATCGCCGTCGGCAGGCGCGGGCCGAACCAGCGGCCGAGCAGGATCGAATTCGGCACGTTGCCGATGAAGGCGATGCCGATCCCGACGGCGAGCCCGACGCTGAACTGGAATTGCCACAGCGCTTGCGCCTGCGAGGCTACCAGGAACGCGCCGCCGAGCAGCAGCAATCCCACCGAATAGACGGTGCGGGGGCCGTAGCGGTCGAACAGCCGGCCGACCACCGGCGCCATCAGCCCGCCCGCCAGCCAGGTCAGCGAATAGACCGAGACCACCTGGGCGCGGTCCCAACCGAAATTCTCCGAGATCGGTTTCAGGAAAACCGTAAAGCTCTCGCCGAGGCCGCGGCCGATAAGCGCCAGCGTAAAGCAGAGCGCCAGCACGTTGAGCGCAACCCGCTCCGGCTTGAGCGGCCTGGCTAACGCATCTCCCTCTGGCGTCTTGTTATCCATCGGACGCAGGGAGCGCGTTTCCGTCCACCCCCGCAAGCCTCAAAAATGAATACGGCTATGCAGGCAGGCTCAAGCCGGCCTGAGCAGGACGTGCTTTTTCTTCCCCATGGAAAGTTTGATGACGCCCTCCGGCGTGAGGTTGGACGGCGTCAGAACCATCTTCTCGTCGGTGACGGCGGCATCGTTGACGCGCAAGCCGCCGCCCTTGATCTGGCGCCGTGCCTCGCCGTTCGATGCGACGAGACCCGCTTTCACGAACAGTCCCAGCACGCCGGCGCCGGCTTCGAGCTCGCCGGAGGAAATTTCCACCGTCGGCAGGCTTTCCGCGATCTCGCCTTGCTCAAAAGTCTGCCGGGCGGTTTCGGCGGCCGTGTTGGCGGCGTCGCGACCGTGCAACAGCGCGGTGGCTTCCGTCGCCAGCACCTTCTTGGCTTCGTTGATCTCGCCGCCCTGCAATGCCGCAAGCTTTGCGATCTCGCTCATCGGCAGGATCGTGAACAGCTTTAGAAACTTGACGACGTCGGCGTCCTCGACGTTGCGCCAGTATTGCCAGAAATCGTAAGGCGAGAACTGGTCGGCATTGAGCCATACCGCGCCCTGCGCGGTCTTGCCCATCTTGGCGCCCGACGCGGTCGTCAGGAGCGGCGTCGTCAGCGCGAACAATTGCGCCGTGCCCATGCGGCGGCCGAGATCGACCCCGTTGACGATGTTGCCCCACTGATCGGAGCCGCCCATCTGCAAGCGGCAGCCGGTGCGCCGCGCCAGTTCGACGAAGTCGTAGGCCTGGCAGACCATGTAGTTGAATTCGATGAAGCTCATCTCCTGCTCGCGCTCGAGACGCAGCCGCACCGAATCCATCGTCAGCATGCGGTTGACGGAGAAATGCCGGCCGATATCACGCAGCATCTCGATCCAGTTCAGCTTCGTCAGCCACTCGGCATTGTCGAGCATGATGGCGTCGCTCGGGCCCGAACCGTAGCGCAGTACCTTCGCGAACACGCCGCGGATTGAGGCCTTGTTGGCCTCGATTTCCTCGACCGAACGGATGGCGCGCGATTCATCCTTGCCGGAGGGGTCGCCGACCATGGTGGTGCCGCCGCCCATCAGGGTGATCGGCTTGTTGCCGCTCTGCTGCAGCCAGTGCAGCATCATCATGGTGAGGTAGTTGCCGATATGCAGCGACGGCGCCGTGCAGTCGTAGCCGACATAGGCGGTCGCCTGGCCCTTCGCGGCAAGCGCGTCCAGGCCCTCGAAATCGGAGCATTGGTGGATGAAGCCGCGCTCCTGTAAAATGTTCAGGAAATCTGATTTAAATGCGGTCATGGCGGGCTGCTTTGATCATTCTATTTTCACTGTAATTGTAGCGAGTTGCGGAACCATGGCGGAACAGGCTGCCGCGAGGCCGGGCGCTGTGGCATTATAAGATGTCTGTGTTTGGCACAAGCTGATCGTCGTCGGCGGGACGGATCGAGCAGGGCGTTGCAAAGGCACAATTTAAGATGATGCTGACGGCACTTGGTCTGATGAGCGGCACCTCGCTCGACGGGGTCGATGTCGCTTTGATTGAGACAGACGGCCGCCGGGTGAGTGCCCTCGGACCGTCGGGATACCGGCCCTATACCGACGTGGAGCGCGGCCTGCTGCGTCAGGCGCTGTACGAGGCGGCCGACCTGCCGGATCGCGCGGCGCGGCCCGGCTGCCTGCGCGAGGCCGAGCGGGTTGTTACGTCCGCGCATGCCGAGGCGGTGGCCGCCTTTACCGCGCAACACCGGCTGCGCTTCGACGACATCGATATCGTCGGCTTTCACGGCCAGACCGTGCTGCACCGGCCCGAGAAAAAGTTGACGGTCCAGATCGGCGACGCACTGGCGCTCGCCAGGGCGATCCACATTCCTGTGATGTACGATTTCCGCGCCGCCGACGTCGACGCAGGCGGGCAGGGCGCGCCCTTTGTCCCGGTCTATCACCGCGCGCTGGCCCAATCGCTGGATTGGGAGGGGCCGACCGTCGTGGTCAATATCGGCGGGGTTGCCAACATCACCTATATCGACGGCGACACGCTGATCGCCTGCGACACCGGCCCGGGCAACGCGCTGCTCGACGACCACATGTTCCGCTGGTTGAACCAGCGTTTCGATACCGAGGGCCGCACTGCCGCGCTGGGCAAGGTCGATGCAGCCTGGATCAACCGCGCGCTGGAGATGCCGTTCTTTTCGCTGCCCCCGCCGAAATCGCTTGATCGCAACGATTTCGTGGGGCTGAAGCTCGGCGATATACCGCCCGAGGATGGCGCGGCAACGCTGACCGCGTTTACCGTCGCCGCGATCGCCCGCGTGGTGCCGCTGCTGCCGAAAGAACCGAAGAACTGGATCGTGGCCGGCGGCGGCGCCCGCAACCTGACCATGCTGCGGATGCTGCGCGAGTGTCTGCAGCCTGCGACCGTCCGGGCCGCGGACACGCTGGGCTGGGCGTCCGACGCCATCGAGGCGCAGGCCTTCGGATTCCTGGCCGCGCGCGGCCTGAAAGGCCTGCCGCTGAGCTATCCTGCCACCACCGGGGTGCCGTTCCCGATGACCGGCGGCATCATCGCGCGGCCCTGATCTGGGTTCAAGATATGTTGATGCAATTGCATTGACCTTGACGGATACATGCATACGCATCTAATTTGCATGCAGATGCATGTAGCGAGGCCTGCTGGCCTCGTCTGGAGGTCCGTCATGGCGCCAAAACTCACGCTGATCAGCCACAAGCTTTGTCCCTATGTGCAGCGTGCCGTGATCGCGCTCAGCGAGAAGGGCATTCCGTTCGAGCGGGTCGACATTGATCTCGCCAACAAGCCGGACTGGTTCCGGAAAATTTCGCCGCTCGGCAAAGTGCCGGTGCTGCTTGTCGAAACAGAGGACGGCGAAGCCGCACTGTTCGAGAGCAATGTCATCTGCGAGTACATCGAGGAGACGCAAGGAGGCGCGAAACTGCATCCGCAGGACGCGCTCAAGCGGGCGCAGCACCGCGCGTGGATGGAATTCGGCTCGACGATTCTGAGCGAGCTATGGGGACTGGAGACGACAGGCGATCCCGCGATCTTCGAGAGCAAACGGCAGGCAGTCGCCGCGAAGTTTGCACGCGTCGAGGAGGCGCTGGGCGCGGGTCCATATTTTGCGGGAGAGAACTTCAGCCTGGTGGATGCGGTGTTCGCACCGATCTTCCGCTATTTCGATGTGTTCGATCAGCTGACCGATCTCTCGGTCTTTGCCGATACGCCCAAGGTCCGCGCGTGGCGCGAGGCGCTCGCGAAGCGGCCGAGCGTGCTCACGGCTGTCGGGCCCGATTATCCGCAATTGCTGCACGCGTTCCTGGTGCGCCATGACGCGCATCTGCTGAAGCTGGCGGCGTGAGACTCAGATGTCGCCGTAGCCGGATGGAGCGCAGCGCAATCCGGGAATCGTCACCACGTTGCCAGCGGCCCCGGATTTCGCTGCGCTGAGTCCGGGCTATGAAACAACACGGTCACGTCAGCGGACGTTGGCGAGCCGCATGTCGAGATAGCCGGTCACCGTCTCCATTAGCGGCTCCAGCTTGCCGTCGAAGAAGTGGTTGGCGCCGGGGATGATCTGCTGATCGATCACGATGCCTTTTTGCGTCTTCAGTTTCTCGACCAGCGTGTTGACGTCCTTCGGCGGCACCACCGCGTCCTTCTCGCCATGCACGATCAGGCCCGAGGACGGGCAGGGCGCGAGGAAGGAGAAGTCGTAGAGATTGGCGGGCGGCGCGATCGAGATGAAGCCCTCGACCTCGGGCCGGCGCATCAAGAGCTGCATGCCGATCCAGGCGCCGAACGAGAAGCCGGCGACCCAGCAGGCGCGCGCTTCGGGATTGATGGTCTGCGCCCAGTCGAGCGCGGAAGCCGCATCCGACAATTCGCCGGTGCCGTGATCGAACGAGCCCTGGCTGCGGCCGACGCCGCGAAAATTGAATCGCAACACCGAGAAGCCGCGATGCGCGAACGCGTAGTAGCACTGGTAGACGATCTGGTGGTTCATCGTGCCGTGAAACTGCGGATGCGGATGCAGGATCATCGCGATCGGCGCGTTCTTCTGCTTGGCCGGATGGTAACGGCCTTCGAGGCGGCCCGCGGGGCCGGTGAAAATAACTTCAGGCATTCATGATCCTTGGAAGTGATCCTTGGCAACGGCCGTGATCCGGCAGAGAAGAAATGCGATCAGGCGTCGTTGGGTGGTGCGCAACCGGCGCTCCCGTGAAACTGGTGGCGGCGTTCTAGCATGAGGCGAGGGGCAAAAAGCAAGCATCTTGAACATCTCGAAGGCAGCTCAAGGCGTTAGGCTGCGATTGCAAGAGACGGCGCGATCCCCAGTTGCCATAAGGCAACTCGCGCCGGCGGCGAGGCCAAGCCTTGCGGGAGCTGCTGGCCGATATAGGTAATATTGTACGGACATGCCCGACCGGGTCTATCTCGACTGGAATGCGACGACGCCGCTTCACCCTGAGGCCAGGCAGGCGATGGCGGCTGCTTGGGAGGTGGCCGGCAATCCATCCTCGGTCCATGCCGAAGGCCGTCAGGCGCGCCGGCTGATCGAGGACGCCCGTGCCGCCATCTCGGCGGCTGTCGGCGCGCGGCCGCAGGACGTGGTGTTTACGTCGGGCGGTACGGAAGCGAATGCGCTAGCGCTGACGCCGGGGCTACGCCGGGGCGCGGGCGAACCGGTCCGTCGGCTGTTGGTCTCGGCCATCGAACATACCTCGGTGTTATCGGGAGGGCGTTTTTCGCCCGACGCGATCGGGACCATCCGGGTCAGCGGATCCGGCCTGATCGACACCGACCATTTGCGGAGGCTTGTTGCCGTCGGGCCGCCGGCGCTTGTCTCGGTCATGCTGGCCAATAACGAGACCGGCGCGCTTCAACCGGTCGGCGAAGTCGCTGACATCGTGCATCAAGCAGGCGGGCTGCTGCATGTCGATGCAATCCAGGCGCTGGGAAAAATACCGTTTGATATCAAATCAATGAAGGCCGATCTGGTCACGCTTTCTGCGCACAAGATCGGTGGCCCGAAGGGCGTCGGTGCGCTGGTTCTGGCCGCGGAGATGCTGGGGCTGGAGCCGCTGCTGCGTGGCGGTGGTCAGGAGCTCGGGCGCCGGGCCGGCACCGAGAATGTCGCGGGTATTGCGGCCTTTGGCGCTGCCGTGCGGGCCGCCATGGGGGCTTCAGACGGCGATACAGCCCGGCTACGGGGCTTGAGGGACCGCCTTGAAGGCGGCCTGAAGCAGACTCCGGGGGTGATTGTGTTCTCCGAGGACGTCCCGCGGCTGCCTAATACCACTCTGTTTACCGTTCCCGGGCTGAGGGCCGAAACGGCCGTGATTGGCTTCGATCTCGGCGGTATTGCGGTATCCTCGGGTTCCGCCTGCTCGTCCGGCAAGGTCCAGCCATCCCACGTCCTCGAGGCCATGGGCTATGGCAAGGAACTGGCCCAGGGAGCGGTGCGGCTCAGTCTGGGCTGGTCTACCTCGGAGGCAGACATTGATTTGGCGCTTCAGGCTTGGCGAAAGCTCGCCGATGCCTTACTTAGAGGGCGACGAAACACAGCTTGAAACGTTCTAAGTGAGTTTCGCTGAAATGGTTCGTCACTGATTTGGAATTGTTCCACCGCGGTCCTTGAAACCGCGAGCGGAGGATGGAATGCCAGCCGTACAAGAGACGGTCGAGCGCGTGAAGCGCATCGACGTCGACCAGTATCGATATGGGTTTGAGACGCTGATCGAATCCGACAAGGCCCCCAGGGGGCTGTCGGAAGACACCGTCCGCTTCATTTCAGCGAAAAAGAACGAGCCGGCCTGGATGCTGGAATGGCGTCTGGAGGCGTATCGCCGCTGGTTGACCATGACCGAGCCGACCTGGGCCCGCGTCAATTATCCCAGGATCGACTACCAGGACCTCTATTACTACTCGGCGCCGAAGCCGAAGAAACAGATTGGCTCGCTGGACGAGATCGATCCGGAAATCCTCAAGACCTACGAGAAGCTCGGCATCCCCCTGCGCGAGGTCGAGGTGCTGGAAGGCGTCGTCAAGCCGGAAGGCGAGCGCAGGATCGCGGTCGACGCCGTGTTCGACTCGGTTTCCGTCGCCACCACGTTCCAGAAGGAATTGAAGGCGGCCGGCGTGATCTTCATGCCGATCTCGGAGGCGATCCGCGAACATCCCGAACTGGTGCAGAAGTATCTCGGTTCGGTCGTGCCGACCTCGGACAATTACTTCGCGACGCTGAACTCGGCGGTGTTTTCGGACGGCTCGTTCGTCTACGTGCCGCCGGGCGTGCGCTGCCCGATGGAGCTTTCGACCTATTTCCGCATCAACGAGCGCAACACCGGCCAGTTCGAGCGCACGCTGATCATCGCCGACAAGGGCGCTTACGTCAGCTACCTCGAAGGCTGCACCGCACCGCAGCGGGACGAGAACCAGCTGCATGCCGCAGTCGTCGAACTCGTCACGCTCGACGACGCCGAGATCAAATATTCGACGGTGCAGAACTGGTATCCCGGCAATTCCGAAGGAAAAGGCGGCATCTATAATTTCGTCACCAAGCGTGGCGACTGCCGCGGCAACAATTCAAAAATCTCCTGGACCCAGGTCGAAACCGGTTCGGCGATCACCTGGAAATATCCGAGCTGCATCCTGCGCGGCGACAATTCACGCGGCGAGTTTTACTCGATCGCGATCTCGAACGGTCACCAGCAGGTCGATAGCGGCACCAAGATGATCCATCTCGGCAAGAACACGACCTCCAGGATCATCTCCAAGGGTATCGCGGCCGGCGTCTCGCAGAACACCTATCGCGGCCTCGTCACCGCGCATCGGAAAGCCACCGGCGCGCGCAACTTCACCGCCTGCGACTCGCTCCTGATCGGCGACAAATGCGGCGCCCACACCGTGCCCTATGTCGAGGCGAAGAACTCGTCGGCGACCTTCGAGCACGAAGCGACGACGTCGAAGATCTCCGAGGACGTGCTGTTCTATTGCATCCAGCGCGGCCTCAGCCAGGAAGAAGCCGTCGGCCTCGTGGTCAACGGCTTTGTGAAGGACGTGCTGCAGCAGCTGCCGATGGAATTCGCGGTTGAGGCGCAGAAGCTGATCTCGATCTCGCTCGAAGGTTCGGTTGGGTAGGGCCTCATCCTGAGGAGGCCGCGCAGCGGCCGTCTCGAAGGATGGGAGGAAAGATTGTGGGCCACGTCCTTCGAGACGCGCCTATCGGCGTTCCTCAGGACGAGGGTAAAAAATGGAAAGACAAGATGTCATTGCTTGAAGTCAAAGATCTGAAGGTCCGTGTCGAGGATAACGAAATTCTCCATGGGCTGTCGCTTACGGTGAACCCGGGCGAGGTGCACGCGATCATGGGGCCGAACGGCTCCGGCAAATCGACGCTGTCGCATGTGATCGCCGGCAAGCCGGGCTATGAAGTCACCGGCGGCGAAATCCTGTTCAGGGGCGAAGACCTGCTGGAAATGTCGCCGGACGAGCGCGCCGCCAAGGGCGTGTTCCTGGCGTTCCAGTATCCGGTCGAAATTCCCGGTGTTGCGACCATGACGTTCCTGCGCACCGCGCTGAATGCCCAGCGTAAGGCGCGCGGCGAGAGCGAATATTCAACGCCGGACTTCCTGAAGAAGGTGCGCGAGGTCGCAAAGTCACTGAACATTCCGCAGGACATGCTTCGCCGCGGTGTCAACGTCGGTTTCTCCGGCGGCGAGAAGAAGCGCAACGAGATTTTGCAGATGGCGCTGTTCGAGCCTGCCGTCTGCATCCTCGACGAAATGGATTCCGGCCTCGATATCGACGCGCTTCGTGTGGCGGCCGACGGCGTCAACGCGCTGCGTTCGCCGGATCGCGCGATGGTCGTCATCACGCATTACCAGCGGCTGCTGAATTACATCGTGCCTGATTTCGTGCACGTGATGTCGAAGGGTCGGGTCGTCAAAAGCGGCGGCAAGGATCTGGCGCTGGAGCTCGAGGCTTCCGGCTACACCCAGTTCGAAGACGCAGCCTGACGCAAAGCGGATTTGTGATGAACCTAGTTTTGGCAAAGAACGAGACCGGACGCGCGCTGAGCGACAGCTTCGCCATCGCGCGCGACCGGCTGCCGGGTACAGGCAGCGTGGCCGAGGCGCGAAGCGCCGCCTTCGAGGCCTATGACCGTGTGGGCCTTCCGCACCGGCGGATCGAGGATTGGAAATACACCGATCTGCGCGCGCTGATGCGCGACGTGCTGCCGCTGGCGCCCGTGCCGGATGCCGCAGCCCTGGCACGGGCCGCAACGGCCGCGAAGCTGCAGGCGATCAAGGGCGTGCGCCGGCTGGTGCTGGTGGACGGCGTGTTCGCGCCAAAACTCTCCGAACTGGCCGGGCTCGAAAAGGGGCTCGCCGTCCGCACCCTGCGCGACGTGCTGGAGGCCGGCGACGCTACGCTGCAGGCGCAGCTATTCACGCCCGATATCGCCAATCCGATGGTGGCGCTCAACAGCGCGATGATGACAGATGGCGTGGTGATCGAGATCGCCAATGGCCTCGTGCTGAAGGAGCCGCTGCAAGTTATCCATGTTGCGAGCGGCGCCACGCCCGCGGCGATGTTCACCCGCTCGCTGTTGCGCCTTGGCAAGGACGCCGGCGCGACGCTGGTCGAGAGCTACATCGCGGCCGATGGCGCGACGGCCTATCAGGTCCACGACTCGCTGATCGTTACGATTGGCGACAATTCGCGGCTCGACCAGATTCGCCTGATCGAGGATGGCCGCGAGGCCGTCAATATTTCCTCCGCCGTGATTACGCTGGGCGCGCATGCGCACTTCAACACCTTCGGCATGACCTCCGGCGCTGCCGTCAGCCGCTATCAGGCGGCGATTGCGTTCGCAGGGGAGGGCTCCCGGGTCGAGACCAACGGCGTAAATCTGCTCAATGGCCGCCAGCACGCCGACACCACGCTGTTCATGGACCACGCGGTGCCGCATTGCGCCAGCCGCGAAGTGTTCCGCGCCGTCGCCGACGACCGCGGCCATTCGGTGTTCCAGGGCCGCATCATCGTGCGCCCGGATGCGCAGAAGACCGACGCCAAGATGATGACGCGGGCGCTGCTGCTGTCCGACGAGGCCGAAGCCGACAACAAGCCGGAGCTCGAAATCTTCGCCGACGACGTCACCTGCGGCCATGGAGCCACCACCGGCGCGCTCGACGAGAGCCTGCTGTTCTACCTGCGCGCCCGCGGCCTTTCCGAGAAGGAAGCCCAGGCGCTGCTGATCCAGGCGTTCGTGGGCGAAGCCATTGAATCGATCGTCAACGACGATCTGCGCGAACTCGCAATTGCAGCCGCGCAGCGCTGGCTGGAGGCAAGGGGATGACAATGCATCCGGCGGTTTCCAACGGTGCATATGACGTCGCCCGCGTGCGGGAGGATTTCCCCGCGCTGGCGATGAAGGTCTATGGCAAGCCGCTGGTCTATCTCGATAACGCCGCCTCCGCGCAGAAGCCGACCGCTGTGCTCGATCGCATGACGGAAGCTTACAAGAGCGAATACGCCAACGTGCATCGCGGCCTGCATTACCTCGCCAATGCCGCGACCGAGGCTTACGAGGGCGCGCGCGGCAAGGTAGCAAAATTCATCAATGCGGCGCGTAGTGAAGAAATCATCTTCACCCGCAATGTCACCGAGGCCATCAACCTCGTGGCATCGTCCTGGGGCGAGCCCAACATCAAACCGGGCGACGAGATCGTGCTCTCGATCATGGAGCACCACTCCAACATCGTGCCCTGGCATTTCCTGCGCGAGCGCCATGGCGCCGTGATCAAATGGGCGCCGGTCGACGACGACGGCAATTTCCTGATCGAGGAATTTGAGAAGCTGCTGACGCCGCGCACCAAGCTCGTCGCCATCACCCAGATGTCGAACGCGCTCGGCACCTTCGTCCCGGTCAAGGAGGTCGTGAAGCTCGCCCATGACCGCGACATTCCGGTGCTGGTCGACGGTGCGCAAGGCGCGGTGCATTTGCCGATCGACGTGCAGGACCTCGATTGCGATTTCTATGCCTTCACCGGCCACAAGATCTATGGTCCGACCGGGATTGGCGCGCTCTATGCCAAGCATGAGCACCTGGTGGCGATGCGGCCCTATAACGGCGGCGGCGAGATGATCCGCGAGGTGGCAAGGGATTGGGTCACCTATGGCGACCCACCGCACAAGTTCGAGGCCGGGACGCCGCCAATCGTCGAGGCGATCGGGCTGGGCGCTGCGATCGACTACGTCAATTCGATCGGCAAGGAGCGCATCGCCGCCCACGAGCACGATCTCTTGAACTATGCCCAGGATCGCCTGCGCGAAATCAATTCGCTGCGCCTGATCGGCACCGCGCGCGGCAAGGGACCGGTGATTTCCTTCGAGATGAAGGGGGCTCATGCCCATGACGTCGCGACCGTGATCGACCGGCAGGGCATTGCGGTGCGCGCCGGCACCCATTGCGTGATGCCGCTTTTAGAGCGGTTCAACGTCACAGCCACCTGCCGGGCATCGTTTGGGATGTATAATACCCGGGAAGAAGTCGACCATCTGGCACAGGCGCTGATCAAGGCGCGGGAATTGTTCTCATGAGTGACGCAGCCGAAGTCAAATCAGCCAATATGGAAACCATCTCGGCGCTGCCGCCCGAGGAGACCGAGCGGCTGGGAAGTGAAATCGTCGCCGCGCTGAAGACGGTATTCGATCCGGAAATCCCGGCCGACATCTATGAGCTCGGGCTGATCTACAAGGTCGACCTCAAGGACGACCGTGGTGTCGACGTGATGATGACGCTGACCACGCCGAACTGTCCGGCGGCCGGCGAATTGCCGACCATGGTGGAGAACGCGATCGCCAGCGTTCCCGGCGTCGGCGTTGTCAATGTGAACCTGGTCTGGGATCCGGCCTGGACGCCGGATCGTATGTCCGACGAGGCACGCCTCGTCCTCAATATGTGGTGAAGGGATCCGTTGCCTAAATTATCCGGTGTCATCGAGACCGCGCTTTACGTTGATGACCTCGATCGCGCTCGCGCATTTTATGAGAAGGTGCTCGGGCTTGTGCCGCTGACGGCCGACTCGCGATTTCTTGCCTATGATGTTGGCGGCCGCAGCGTGTTGCTGCTCTTTCTCCGCGGTTCGACGCCCGAGCCGATCCAACTACCCGGCGGGACCATTCCGCCGCATGACGGCAGTGGCCCTATTCACGTGGCCTTTGCCATTGCGGCGACTGAGCTGCCAGTATGGGAAAAGTCGCTCGGTGAGCACAATGTCGCAATCGAAGGCAGGACGGACTGGCCGCGCGGCGGAAAGAGCATCTATTTTCGCGATCCGGACAATCACCTGCTGGAATTGGCGACACCGGGAATTCGGGCGATTTACTAGGAGGCTTGCAGCTGGTTTCGACGGGTTCTGATCGAGTTCATGGCGAGAGACCTTCACAGCGGGAATTTCGTTGTTATTTTAATGGCAAGATAGTTCGTCGCCATGATGCGACGCGGGAGATCGACTGCAATGGATACCACCGTCCAGTCTTCCAAGCCGAAGCCGCGGCCGCGCCCGCAGGTCATGAAACTGACCGAGGCAGCCGCGCAGCGGATTACAGAACTGACCAAGCGCGCCGATTCCGAGATCGTCGGGCTTCGCGTCGGCATCAAGAACGGCGGCTGCGCCGGCCAGTCCTACACGGTGGAATATGCGCATGAGGTCCGCCCGACTGACGAGGTGGTCGAGGACCGCGGCGTGAAGATCCTGGTCGATCCCAAGGCGGTGTTGTTCCTGCTCGGCACCGAGATGGACTACAAGGCCGACAAGATGCAGGCCCAGTTCATCTTCAACAATCCGAACCAGGTCTCCGCCTGCGGTTGCGGCGAGTCGGTGCAACTGACGGCCGCGAAGGTCTAGCGACCGCATCGCCGGGGCGGTGAGCGATGGACCGCGATTTCCTGATCGACCTGTTTGCCGATTTCGGCCCCGTCACCATCCGCAAGATGTTCTCCGGATTCGGCATCTCCGCCGACGGCACCAATTTCGCGCTCGCGCTTCGCGCCGGTGTCTATTTCCGCGCCGATGACCAGACCATTCCGCAATTCGAGGCGGAGGGGTCGCAGCCGTTTCAGTATCAAACGCGCGCCAAGACCGTCACTGTGAACTCATACTGGCAGTTGCCGGCGCGCCTGTTCGACGATTCCGAGGAACTGGCCGATTGGGCGAGGGCGGCGCTGGCCGCTGCGCAACGCGCGGCGTTACGCAAGCGGCCGAAGGCGCGCAAGGTGGCGAAGCCGAAGGTTTCGAGCAAGCCGGCTGTTGGCCGTAAGCCGGCGCAGCGGCCGGCAGCGAAGGCGAAGAAGGCGACGCGCCGGTAGTTGGCGCTCAGGCGACCTGGCCGCGAGTCTCGGCGGCGTATTCGGGGTCGACTTCGCAGATCACGCGGTTGCGGCCGTTACGCTTGGCGGCGTAGAGGCAGGCGTCGGCGCGCTCGATCAGCGAATCCGTATCATCGTCCG
The DNA here is from genome assembly GCF_036924765.1 of Bradyrhizobium sp. AZCC 1678. Taxonomy (NCBI): domain Bacteria; kingdom Pseudomonadati; phylum Pseudomonadota; class Alphaproteobacteria; order Hyphomicrobiales; family Nitrobacteraceae; genus Bradyrhizobium; species Bradyrhizobium sp. AZCC 1678. The sequence goes on along the minus strand of NZ_JAZHSE010000001.1, from coordinate 4,783,041 downwards.
GTTTCAGCATGGAGACGCCGACGGAGATGGTGACGCGGCCTAGGATTTCGCCAGTGGATTTCTTCTTCAATTCCTTCGCCATCACGGCGCGGCGAATGTGGTCGGCGACCGTCAGCGCCTGGCGCAGCGCCGTGTTGGGCAGCACCACCGCAAATTCCTCGCCGCCATAGCGGGCGGTGATGTCCTGGCCCTTGATGGTCTGTTTCAGCGACATCGCAACCAGCCGCAGCACCTGATCGCCGGTGAGATGGCCGTAGGAATCGTTGAACGATTTGAAGTGGTCGATGTCGAACATCATCAGCGACAGCGGCTCGCCGCTTGCCAGCGCCGCCCGCACCGCCACCTCGATCGAGCGGTCGAAATATTTGCGGTTGCCCAATCCGGTCAGCGGATCGGTCAGGCTCTCGGCGCGGATCGCCTCGAGGCTGTGCTGAAGATTGCTGATCTCGGTTTTCGACAGCGCCAGCCGGCTTTCCAGCGCCTTGTTGGTCTCGCGCATCTCGCGGGTCGATTTCACGAGGCCGTCGACGACCGCCTTGATCTGTTCGCGGGTCTTTGCAGTCCTGAGTTGATCGTCCGCGCCGTTCAGCTTGGCGTCGTAGCTCTCGGACATCCCGAGCGCCTCGGTGATCAGGTTCATCACGTCGTCGATTTCGCCGATCACGCGCGCGCCGACCTTGTCGATGCGGTCGGAGGTCTTGATGTGGGAGAGATAGGTTTCGTAGATCTGTTCGAGATCGGACTCGCTCAGTCGGCCGTTGCGCGCCAGCGTCTCGTTGATGATCTTGTTGAGGGGGGCATTGTATCCGGTCGCGTAGACGTACCAGATTTCGTAATTGCGGGGGACGGCGGTTTGCCGGAGGGATTTGATCTGGCCCAACGCGACTTCGGCAAACGCCAAAGTGCGTTCGTGTTCGTCCAGCAGCTTGACCACTGATCCGTCCCCAATATCGAGCCGCGCTCGTTGCCGTGCCGCAATGATTAAATTATCGGCGGCAGGTTAATGGAGGAGAATGAACGGCCGGTAAACGGTTCCGGCCGTTGGGTCGTGCCGAGTTCGTTCAGACGCGGGCGCGAACCGGCCGCAGCAGGAACGCCGGAAGATGCGAGTGATCGGCGGGCTCCGATTCAACATCGCGCTGGGCGCGCCGCGGTTCCGGACGACCGATCGAGGGCACGCGTGAAGGCTGCGCAGGGGCGGGCGGCGTGAAGGAAGCGGCCGCTGCCTGCGGCTGCGGGCCGGCACTGCGGCCTGCGCCCTTGGCGTGCCGCGGTTCGCGCTCGCCGCTCTTGTCGGAATCCCTGGCGGGACGCGGTTCGCGTTCGCTGCCATCGCTACCCTTGGCAGCACGCGGCTCGCGTTCACGTCGCGGCTTGCGGCCGCCGCGTGAACCTTCCCGAGATCCCTCGCGTGAGCGGCGGGGCTGGTCGGTCTCGTCGGAGGCGACCGACTGCACGGCATAATCGCCTTCGGCGGCAGGAATGGTCTGGCCGATCAGCCGTTCGATCGCAGCAATCGATTTGCTGTCGAGCGGGCTGACGATCGAGATCGCGGTGCCGGCGCGACCGGCGCGTCCGGTACGGCCGATGCGATGCACGTAATCGTCGGCATGATGCGGCACGTCGAAATTGAAGACGTGGCTGACGGCGGGAATATCGAGGCCGCGGGCCGCGACGTCGGAGGCCACCAGCAACGGTATCTCACCCTTGCGGAACTGATCGAGCGCTGCGGTGCGCGCCGACTGGTCCATGTCGCCATGCAGGGCGCCGACGCTGAAGCCGTGCTTCTGCAGCGATTTGTAAACGACGGCGACTTCGCGCTTGCGGTTGCAGAAGATGATCGCGTTCTGAAGATCCTTGGCGTCGCGCAGCAGGCGGCGCAGGATCTCGCGCTTCTCGTGCACCTCGCGACCGCCGCGAACCTGGAACTGCGATACGCCTGTCGCGGTGGTGGCGGGTTTCGAGACTTCGATCCGCTCGGGATTGTGCAGGAAGTCTTGGCTGATGCGGCTGATTTCCGGCGGCATCGTTGCGGTGAAGAACAGGGTTTGCCGCGTGAACGGCACCAGCTTGCAGACGCGTTCGATGTCGGGGATGAAGCCCATGTCCAGCATGCGGTCGGCTTCGTCGATGACCAAGAGTTCGACACCGGTGAGCAGCAGACCGCCGCGTTCGGTGTGGTCGAGCAGGCGGCCGGGGGTCGCGATCAGGACGTCGACGCCGCGGGTCAGTTTGGAATCCTGGTCGCCGAACGAGACGCCGCCGATCAGGAGCGCAACGTTGAGTTTCTGGCCGACGCCGTATTTGTCGAAATTCTCTTTGACCTGGGCGGCGAGTTCGCGGGTCGGTTCGAGGATCAGGGTGCGCGGCATTCGTGCCCGGGCGCGGCCCTTTTCCAGCAAGGTGAGCATGGGCAGGACGAAGGCGGCGGTCTTGCCGGTGCCAGTCTGGGCGATGCCGAGAACATCGCGGCGTGCCAGAACGTGCGGAATTGCCTGTTCCTGGATGGGGGTAGGGGTGGTGTAGCCGGTGGCCGCAACCGCGGCGAGGACCTTATCGGAAAGGCCGAGATGGGAAAAAGACATTGAGCCTCTAGTCGACACCGCCGTTCGGAATCGAGGGTAAAAAGGCTGTCGCGTTTTGCCCCGAAACGGCGCGCTTTTGAAAAGCTGGGGGCTCTGACTTACGCAGACGAGCGGCTAACCTAGGGAATCGCGTTTCGATCCAAGGCCGCGTTGAGCCGGAACATAGGGGCGAAATGGCCAAAGTCAATCTGGGAACGGCCATATCGCCGAAAAAGCTTAATGTTCTCGCACAAATAACGGCCAAAACCGTCATTTGGGCGTCAAATCGGGCCGCTGTATTCCTAACAGCGGTGGCCGTTGAACCGTGAGCATTGGGATGCCGACTATGGCATGAAGTGGCTTCGCACGGCCCAAACCAGGACCATTCGTGCGCTGGGGGAATTCGATGAAGGCTTGGCTTTCCCAGATTGCTCGCGGTGACGGGCCTTGCAGGTTGCATCGCGGCGTTTGCCGCGCCCGCGCATGCGGAAAAGCGCGTCGCGCTCGTGGTCGGCAACAACGACTACCGGAACGTGCCCAAGCTGCAGAAGGCAGTCAACGACGCCCGCACCATGGGCGATACGCTGAAGCAGCTCGGCTTCACGGTGATGGTGGCGGAAAACCAGAACCGGCAGGCGTTCAGCCAGACCCTGCTCGCGTTCGACAAGGCGGTCGATGCCGGCGACACCGCGTTCTTCTTTTTTGCCGGCCACGGCTTCGAAATTGCCGGCCAGAATTTCCTGCTGCCGACCGACGTGCCGGCGGCGACCGAAGGACAGGAAGAGCTGGTACGCGACGCCTCGGTCCTCGCCGACCGCATCATCGAGCGGCTGCAGAACCGCAACGTGCGCACCGCCATCCTGGTGTTCGACGCCTGCCGCAACAATCCGTTCGAGCGTGCCGGCACGCGCGCGATTGCCGGCCGTGGCGGCCTTGCGCCGATGACGCAATTGCCGGAAGGCGTGTTCTCGATCTTCTCGGCCGGGCCGCGGCAGACCGCGCTCGACCGGCTCTCCAATGACGATGCCAATCCCAATTCGGTGTTCACCCGCACCTTCGCCAAGGAGTTGACGCAGCCCGGCGCGAACCTCGTTCAGGTCGCGCAGCGGACGCGGCGGGCGGTCAGCGAACTGGCTGAGACGGTCCGCCACAAGCAGATCCCGGTCTATTTCGACCAGATGGTCGACGACGTGTTCCTGAACGGTCTGGCGAGCAAGGCGCAGCCGGAAGCGGCCGCGAAGCCCGCCGAACAGCTGCCAAAGCTGGCAGCGTTGCCGCCGGTGCAGCAACTCAAACCGCAGAACGATTCCGTCAACGCGCCGATCGCGATGTTCTCGCGCCACAATGGCGGCTGGACCGTGGTGTTCTCGATCGCCGACCCGACGCTCGGCATTTCCTGGCGGCTGGGGGACAGCGGCAATTTCCGCGAAACCGGCTTCATGGATACGCTCGACCCGCGGACCCGCAAGCGGATGCCCAATCCGTCGGTCGAATTGCCGGCCGATGCGCCGGCGGCCATCATCCAGGTGCGCTATGTCGACACCAATGGCGAACTGCAGGGTCCGTTCCCGATCCGCTTCGACCCCGAGGCCGCCCTGATCCGCGACCAGCGCAAGATCCTCGACATGACCGCGACGAGCTGGCTGTCGTTCCGCGAATTCAACGGCCTCTTGGTCTACTACACGCATCTGATGTCGTATCGCTGCGCGATCCGCGAAGTGCGCGTCGGCATCGACTCTACGGTGCCCGACAAGGTCCTGAAAATGCCGCCATGCGATCCCCGGGATCCCAGCGTCATTCCGCACGAAGCGACGCCGTACCTGAAGCTCGCGCCGCAGACCAAATCGGTTTCGGTGGAGCTGACTTATCGCGACGGCAGCGTCTCGGAGATCAAGAGTTTCAGGCGCTGATGGCCGCATCGGGACCTTATGGTTCGAGACGCGCGAAGGCGTGCTCCTCACCATGAGGGTCGTCATACTCCGCGAAGGCAGTGTATCCAGCACGCCGCGGCCTATCCACGTCATTGCGAGCCAACGGGTCGCGCGAATGCGCGCCCGATGACAGGCTCCGCGAAGCAATCCATTGCGCCGCTTGCAGAGACGTGGATTGCTTCGTCGCTTCGCTCCCTTGCGCAAACGCTTCGCGTTTGTCGCAGGCAATGACGTTGATACAGTTTCGCACTCTCGCGACGCATTGCGCCCGAGGCTTGCATGAACCTTCCCTCCGACGAGAGGGAGCAGGGAATGCCGGGTGCTTGCTGCACCCGCGGTTTCGTGTGCAATGGTGTAAAGAGTTGCGCACACGAGCGTACAGGTACAGCCGGAGCAATGGTTTGACGGCTTATGCCGCGCTGATTTGGGTCGGATGGAAAGCGGAATATTTTTGCTCAGGAGGCTGGATGACCCAAATCAGCCTGAAATTATTCAACAAATCGCCGTTTGCGCGCAGCGATATTAAGAGCCTTTCGAGGGCGGGGCGTGCCGCAAGGCGATGTCGCGCGGATAGGTAGTATTTGTTGAGTATGCGTATGTGTACGGGTATTTCAGATGACCTTTCGAAAGCCGAGCCGATCGCGCTGGGACCGCGTCCGCCAGCATCGCTGCCGTTTCTTCCTTGCAGATCATGATCGAGTGGCAGGTGTGCGATGTCAGAGCTGACCGCTCCCGTCGTACGGCCGGGATTTTCTGAACTCATCGGCGCGTGGCCGCAATCCCGGCTCTGGCTTCTCAGCGTCGATCTTTACCCGGCACTGGCCGGCGCTTCGCTTCCATGGTCCACAACGGCGGTTTCCATTTTCATGGTGCTGTGGATGCTCGTGGTTCTTCCCACGATCCATTGGCCGGCATTTTTCGAGTCGTTGCGTGAACCAGCCAGCTTGCTGCCGCTGGCCTTCCTCGCACTGGCGTTTGCGGGCCTGTTCTGGACTGAGGACAGCTGGGCGACAGGAATTCAAGGCGTCGTGCCCGTAACAAAGCTGCTGGCGGTGCCGCTTCTCCTCTACCACTACGAACGCTCCCAGCGCGGGCATTGGGTGCTGTTCGCGTTCCTGGCTTCCTGTGTCTTGCTGATGGGATTGTCATGGGTGACATACTTCGCCGACTGGAAAGCCTCCTCGCCGGGGGCGCTGGCTGGAGTCCCCGTCAGAAACTACATCGATCAAAGCCACGAATTCGCGCTGTGCCTGTTTGTCATGGCGCCGCTGATCTTGTGGTTCGCGGCGAACGGTCATCGCGCGTGGACCTTGGCTTTCGCAGCCGTCATGTTGGGCTTCTACCTCGACATGCGGTTTATCGCGACATCGCGAACGGCATTCGCCTACTTCCCTGTCCTGTTGATCCTCTTTGCTGTCAAATATCTGAATCGCAGACATGCGATTTATTTTCTGATGCTTGCGGCAGTTGTCGAGTTCGGAGTTCTACTCTCATCACCCTATTTGCGTGACCGGATCGGGCGCACGGTGCAGGACTACAAGGTGGATCGCGACACCAGTGCCGCGACGTCGAATGGCCTGCGACTGGCGTATTGGCGCGTTTCCATCAGGTCGATTTCCGAGGCGCCGGTTTTCGGGCACGGCACCGGATCAACCCAGCAGCTTTTCAGCCGTGAAGCTGAAGGCAAGAGCGGCGAATGGGGCAACATCATCCGCAACCCTCATAACCAGACACTTTACGTCGCAATCCAGTGGGGCGTGCTCGGTTGCCTCGTGCTCTATGCGATGTGGTACTTCCATCTGCAGCTGTTTCGGGAATCCCTTTTTGCATCGTGGATCGGCCTGGTGATCGTGGTTCAGAACTTCATCAGTTCGCTGCTCAATTCCCACCTGTTCGATTTTCACGAAGGGTGGGTATACGTGCTGGGCGTTGGCGTCGCGGGCGGTATCGTCGCTCGCGCGCTACGCCCGGGTACAGGTTGAAGCCGTCATGGAGATGCTGGACCCGTTCTCGACGGCCTCCGCTCGACGTCGATGTTGCTATGAGCCGTTCAATCTCGCCGCAATCGCGGATCAGCCGCAGACGCGCACCCGGCGGACCCGCCAGCCACGGCCGTCCCAGAAACGCTGTGTCACCCATTCGCAACTGCCAAAATCGTCGTATGGCCCGCGACCTGCTCCGTAAGGGGCGGGCTCATAATAGCGGCCCGGAGCGGTGACGCCCCGCTGTGCGCTTGCGGGCGTCGCGGCGAGCGAACCGGCAATTGTTGCGACCGCGACAAAGGCAGCAAATGTCTTCTTCATTCTAGGCCCTCTTGTGCGTGCATAGCATGCGGCCACGCGACAGCCGCACCACCAAAGAAGCTAAGAAATTCCGGCCGTTACCTGTCAACCCTCAGCGGGCCAATGTATCAGGTCAACTGAGTGCATTGATGGGGCTGGCTTCGAGTTGCTTGTTGCAAAGCCTGATGTCCATTGTGGGTCAATCGCGCCATTTTGACCGTCGGCCGACATTACGCATCAGATTCCATATTCACCAAGACTTCCCCGGCGATGATTTCCGGGTCTCCAAGATCAAGGTCATGCAGGCTTGCTTGAACAAACTCCCGGACTTTATCGTTCGCCGCATTGGCGCTTTCGCGGTCCTCGAATATCATCACAGCGACACCGACGCCCGCGCCCCCATCCATTACATAATACGATCTGAATCCGTGCGATTCCCTTAGGATCTGACCAACGCCGCTTTTGGCGCGGCGGGCAGCATCCGCAACCGAATGAACCTTGGTGTACTTTCGAATGAACATGTACATGAGGCCACCCATGTGTCTCAGTTCCCGCCCCACGGCATCAAACCATATCGGGCCGTTGCTGGACTAGGGCCGACTTCCGTGATGCGTCAACAGGCGGCACCGATGACATCGACAAATGAAAGAGGCCAACTAAGGCGGCCTCTTTGGAAAGATCATTTCCCGATTTTACTGCCTCGTCATGCCAGAAAAAGTCGCGCCTTTGGGGCCGACAAAAACGCCTGTCGCCATACAGTTTGAATAAGACGTTTGGCAAGCGGGCGAGTTGGCATTGTTCCTCCGGCACATCTTTGCATAAGAACTACATGTCTTTTCCCCGGCTGCGTTCTTTTTTAATTTTTCGAATGCTTTGTCTCTCGCACGCTCCCCGCGAAAGGAGCCTGGAGACCCCTTTCCGTCCATTACTGAGGCAATAGCTGGGGCTATCAAAAAGTCCATGGCGCAAATCGACAGCGAAAGCACAATAGCGACCGCTCTCATTTTGGCCTCCTTATACAAAGACAGTAGCTAATCACGACAACGTCCGCGCTTCAATGCCGGTTGGTTTGTCGGACTTAATGAGGGAATAGCCTGCGTAGAGCAAAGCTGGCCTTGCAACTTTCAAGCAGGGCTACTGAGGATCGGCCAGTATCCTCCGCCTGTCAGGGAACGGACCGGGGCGGGTCGGATGTCGGCGTGCGGGCAAGTTTGCGCGCCGCCGCGCAGGCGGAAAGCGGTGTGATCACGGCAAAGAGCAGCCAAACTGGAGCGACGATGAAAATTGCAACGGCTCCTTGGCCGCAGTTTGACCAGTCACACCCCACCAAAACATGGCCGGGAAAAGGAGAACAAGTACGGAAACGGCCGCGCAACAGACTAGCCAGGCCCCGCGCGGCCTTTTGGCGAACCACGGCGCCAGCGGAAAGAGGAACGGTGCGAAGAAGAGGAGGTACATGGCGCCTCCGAATACATCGAGCGGGGTCACGGCGTGCTCCTAATGTGACGCGAAAATGGGCTGCGGCAGCCGGCACGACCCACGCCGCGCCCTTGCTGCGTTAGCAGGATACCCTGGCCGGGCAGCCACTCCTACCCCAGCGCTCGCCGCGCGCATGGGCGGCCTTCTGCGGCCCGCTAACATGGGGCACGCGACGATACCAGTCACAGTTACTGGTGCCGACCCCGCCCTGCTTCGGCAGGGGTCGATGTCCGCCGGCAGCGGCAAATCTAGGCATTCTCGAAAGGGGACTTGGTCTGCTTTACCCCACAGAACGGACATCAGCTTTGGCTGTTACGGTGTCCGCTTAGGGTTGCCACGGCGGACATAGCGGGCTCATTCGATCACTTCGTCGGCGTGGGCGAGTAGCGACCGTTTGGAACGCTCGGCCCCGTGTCTATCATGCCCAGATCCACCAGCGTGCGATGGAATCGGCGCTTCTGTTCGGAAGGTGACGCAAAGTAGGTTTCCCGGCAATGGTCGAGCAAGCTGGCGCGCGTGGCAAATATCGGATCAAGCGGCAGACCTGCTTGCTGCAGGGCGACGGTCCCAAGAAAAGCAATATCCAGGTCCGCACCCGGTCCGGAAGCAAGGCGATCAGGTACGATGTTTAGCGCCTCCATAGCATAAAATGTGCGGAAGGCGCGCCGCGCATCGTTGGGGAGTTTGAGTTGCCGATCGATCCGCTTCGCCACGACGGGCTGATGATCCCCGTAGTGCACAATGAGAACAGGACGTTTTGGAAAATTCGTTGTCAGCTCAAACTTGAGCCTGTTCCAGGTTGAGGCTGTCTCTGCGAGCCTTGCGTAGTATTCGGCATATTGAGGATCGGGAAGGCTTGATGCGGCAAAGGCACGTTCCCTCTCAAACTGTCCGGGTGCTGCCAGCCTTCGGTTGTGGGGGCCGTGATTGAAGTTAGTCAGCGCATATAGAAAGCGGGGCGCTGGGTCGTCAGCAATACCCTTCCTATGGGCCGCGAACGCCGCTTCCAGGAAAATTGCATCGGAATTTGTCGTCTCGAACTGGCTGATGTCGAACGGTGGAGGGAAATCGTCCGTAAAGATGCGTTCGCTAATGCCAATCGAACGATAAAATTCATCGTAGCTGAGAAAGCTGCGACGACAGCTCGACGCGAGCATGGTCCTGTACCCAAGCGCAGCCAGCGCATGGGGAAGACTGTTGTGAAATCGGCCCGCGCCCTGCTTGAAAAGGTAATAGGCATTTGAACCGAAGCTTGCACTTGAAAGACCGGTCAACAAACTAAATTCGGATTGCCACGAACCTCCGCCGAAAATGTCGACGTTAAGGATTCCATGGAGGCCATTCGTTGGAGACAGAAACGCTTCGACAGTCGGCTCAATCGGAAGTCCAAAAATGCGAGGATCGAAAATCGATTCATGCTGGATGACGATAATGTCGGGGTATTCGGTGGTGCGCGCTGGTACCGCCGCCATTAGCGGCAACGGGTCATTTGCAATATCGCTCAGAGCCAATCCGCCGACTTGCCGCCAGGAATGTGGATCGATGAGCGAAGCCATGAAGGTCGAGTAAAAGCACCGACGCTGGGCCATGATCCGCTGGAAGGAAATGCCGCCGCCGCTCATCCTGAAGGCCGTTACAACGCAAACAAGCGCAACGCTGAATAAAGAAACTCTGACATCCAGGGGAATTGATGGCCCGGTTCCGTGGATCAGAGTAGCTGATACAGCAAGGATGAGTGCGGCAGTTCCAGTCAGAACGGCTAATACGGCGCGCGGATACTGCGATGCGAAAAAGGGAACTGTGCCTGCAAACATCAGTGGCAAGTCGGTTACAATCAGCTTAAGCGCGCTGTAATTATGTTTGATGGTCGATGCGGCGGTGATTGCTGCGGCCAGCACACCGGCCAGCAGTATCGCTCTGTCGAAATCGCCAACGATGAATGAGATTACGGCCGCGCTAAGGAAGAGCATCGAGATTGCGAATGGCAGGTGCTCGGCGCTGCGTTCTGCCAGCACAATGACACCGATAGCTGCCAGCAATATCAGGGTCAGGATCATGTGAGTAAGGTAGCTGGAGGTGAGCGGAATTCAACAATTGCCGCGGCGTTGAGGCAAGTAAAGATAACGTTCGTGTCGGGAAGCACGAGTCCGGCGCGAGCCGCTGGGATGCCCGCTCTGGCGGTGAGGCACGCGACAAGCGGCATGCGGGCAAGCTTCTATCTCGCTGAAGTCCAACCCTTGTCAGACATCAGGCGATCCGCGTCACCTGCTGGCAGCTTGCGATTTGATCGAGACGCCGAGTCGCATGGCCCGTTTCCGTATCCGTTCCGGTGATCGATCCATCGCCTTTGCTATCTGCTCATGCGTCTTTTTAGATTTGGCTAATTCCAGCAAGCGACGATCGTCCTTGAAGGACCAGGATTTCCGAACCATCGCCAAAGCTTCCTCAGCAGACCCAAGCAGTGAGTAGGTCGCCGAAAGCTCTTAAAGGTTCATTGAAGAGGGCGTCTCCGGCCTTAGGGAGCAAGCCTTACTCAGGCTCTTGTGTAGAGCGCGCCGCTCGCCATTAGGCATTTTGTAAACCGCAGCCCTGTATCGTCGTGGCAATCGCGGATCGCCCCCAAGGCCCCGCGGGATTTAGTAACCGCGTAGGAAGCCCGCCAACTCAACCTGGCGGGCTTCTTTGGTTACGGGGAACGTGCTGACTGGTTCGTGATCGTCTTAGCGGCGACGGAATCTTGCGAGGAGCGGGACAGTCCCGGCATCAGGCCACGCGATGTAACGGCCGCGTGGCCTGGGGGGCGGGGCCGCCTCTAGGGCACGAGGCGGCCCCTGATCGCGCAGTACGCAGGCTAAACGTGGGGACTGGCCAATCTGCGCGACTGCAGCCACGCTAGACTTGTTTAGATCGGCCGCAACGAAACTCGCATGTTAAGCTTGATGTTCGTCGCGCAGGTTAATTCTGGAACTCGTACAGCATCAGGCGAACAGGTCCGCGCCGCTTTGCGTGAGCTTCGCGAACGTGCCGCTCTCGTGCAATTCCAGCCAGCCTCGTGATGTGGCGAGCTCCAGACCGGTACCGTATTTCCGCGGGCGGGATGGATTTGGCGGCGCCGCTTCGATCTGGCGGCGTCCCGCGCCAGTGTGGGAGCTGGCCCACCAAATCAGACATTGGCCCAAGCGCTCCAATATGTTTTGATCATCGGAAGCGAGTTCGGGCGGAGACCTGAATAGCAGGCCGCGCCAAAACGGCCGGTGGCGGTGCATCAACCTGCCATAGAACAAGAAAAACGGGAGGATACGGCAGTGCAAACCCCCGGCCGAACCTTGCTGGCCAAGATATGGGACCAGCACGTCATCGCTCGCGTCAGCGACGACACTGATCTGCTTCACGTCGACCGTCATCTGCTGCACGATCTGGGCGGCTCGCGTGGCCTGCTCGATCTCAGGAATCGCAACCTGCCGGTGCACAATCCGGAACTGACGTTCGCAACGCCGGATCATGCGATTTCGACGGCGCGCGGACGGGCCGGCACCAGCAAGGTCGGACAGGAGCTTCTGGCGGGCCTGCGAACCGAGACGTCGGCGACCGGCATCCGGATGTTCGATGTCGATGAGCCCGGGCAGGGCATCGTCCATGTGATTGGGCCCGAGCTTGGCCTCAGCCTTCCGGGCTGCCTGATCGTCTGCGGCGATAGCCATACCTGCACCCATGGCGGGCTGGGCGCGCTGGCGTTCGGCATTGGCTCCAGCGAGTTGACCCATGTGCTCGCGACGCAAGCGCTGATTCAGCGGCGGCCGAAAACCATGCGCGTGCGGTTCGAAGGCCGGCTGCCGGCCGGTGTCACGGCCAAGGATCTCATCCTCGCACTGATCGGCCATATCGGCGCTGCGGCCGGCACCGGCTACGCGGTCGAGTATGCCGGCAGCGCCATTCGCGATCTGCCGGTCGAGGGCCGGCTCACCATCTGCAATCTGTCGATTGAACTCGGCGCCAAAATGGGCCTGATCACGCCGGACGAGAAGACTTTCGAATATCTGCGCGGGCGTACCTATGCGCCGCAGGGGGAGATGTGGGAGCAGGCGGTTGCGGCGTGGCGAAGACTGCCCAGCGATCCCGATGCGGTGTTCGATCGCGAAGTCGTCATCGATGTCGAGAAGATCATTCCGCAGGTGACCTGGGGCATCAGTCCGGAGCACGTCATCGGCGTCGATGGCCGCGTGCCTGATCCCGGCGAGGTCGCAGATCCCGCGCGCCGCCAAGCGATCGAAACGGCGCTTGACTATATGGGTCTGGTAGCCGGCGCACCGATCGCCGGCACACCGGTCGATTGGGTCTTCATCGGGTCGTGCACCAACAGCCGACTGAGCGACTTGCGGGCCGCCGCCGAGATCGCGCGCGGCCGCAAGGTTGCGTCGGGCGTCCGTGCCTGGGTCGTGCCGGGTTCGGAGACCGTCAAGCGCGATGCGGTCGCCGAAGGACTGGACAAGGTCTTTACCGACGCCGGGTTTGAATGGCGCGAGCCGGGATGCTCGATGTGTCTTGCCGCCAACGGTGAAACCGTCGCTCCCGGTCAGCGTTCGGTCTCGACCTCCAACCGCAATTTTGTCGGCCGCCAGGGCCCGCGGGCGCGTACCCACCTGGCCAGCCCGGCCAGTGCGGCCGCAGCCGCCATCGCCGGCGCTATTGCCGACGTGCGAACGATGGGGCGCTGACATGCCGAAACCGTTCACCACCCTGACGGCGATTGCCGCTCCCATCATGCGCGGCAACATCGATACCGACGTCATCATCCGCATCGAGCGGCTGGTCGGAAACTCCGTTCGCGGAACGCTCGGCAAATGGGCTTTCGGCGCACTTCGCTATCTGCCCGACGGTTCGGAAAACCCCGAATTCATCCTGAACCGTGAGCCTTACCGGCAGGCGGAAATTCTCATTACCGGTCCGAATTTCGGCTGCGGGTCCTCGCGTGAAGGCGCGGTCTGGTCGCTGCAGGAAATGGGCATCCGCGCCGTCATCGGCTCCAGCTTTGGCGACATCTTCTTTGCCAATTGCTTCCAAAACGGCATCCTGCCTGTTGTCGTCGACAAGGCGATCGCCGATGGCCTTGCTGCGGAGGTGCAGCAAACGCAAGGAGCGGGGCGCATCAGCATCGACCTGCAGCAGCAGACGATCACCTCGCCTTCGGGACAGCGACACGATTTTGCGATCGATCCGCGCCGGCGCGCCGGGCTTTTGGAAGGTCTCGATGAAGTTGCGCTGACATTGCAGCGCGATGACGAAATCCGTGCCTTTCAGGCGGCCGACCGGGCGGAGCGGCCCTGGATCCACTTCGCAGGGAAAACGTCAGGGAATGCGGCATGAATGATCGATCCAATATGATCAAGGTCGCCGTGGTCGGCGGCGAGGGCATCGGCCCCGAAGTGACCGCGCAGTCGCAGCGCGTGCTCAACTGGTTTGCCGCCAAACGCGGCGTTCCCATGGCCTTGCGCGAAGCGCAATACGGCATCATTCCTTATCTTGCGACCGGCAAGGTGATGCCGCCTGACACCGTCGAGGCGATGGAGGAGGCCGACGCGATCCTGTGGGGTGCGACCGGCGGCCCGGAGACGAAGGAAGTTCCCGCGGCGGCGCGCAAGGCGGGGAGCCTGCTGGGCCTGCGCAGCAAATACGATCTTTACGCCAATCTCAGGCCGATCGTCGCCCATCCGGCGCTGGCAGACTCGGCGCCGCTCAAGGCCAGCGTGCTGAGGGACGTCGACTTCGTCATCATCCGCGAACTGACCAGCGGCATTTATTTCGGCGAGCCGCGCGGCATCGAGACGCTCGCCGACGGGCAACGCCGTGGCTTCAACACCGAGCAATACACCACCGATCAAGTTCGCCGCGTCGCGCGTTCCGCCTTTGAGCTGGCGCGCACGCGAAGGAACAAGGTCTGTTCGGTCGACAAGGCCAACGTGCTCGAAACCAGCGTGGTGTGGCGCGAGGAAGTCATTGCCTTGCACGCCGCGGAATTTTCCGATGTCGAGCTCACGCATATGTATGTCGATAACGCCGCGATGCAGATCGTGCGGGAGCCGGCGCAATTCGATGTGATGGTCACCGGCAATATCTTCGGCGACATCCTGTCCGATTGCGCGGCGATGGCGTCCGGCTCGCTCGGCATGCTGCCGTCGGCCTCATTGGGCCCGGTCGACAAGTTCGGCCGACGCAAGGCGCTTTACGAGCCGGTGCATGGCAGCGCACCCGACATCGCGGGCAGGGGCATTGCCAACCCGCTTGGCTCCATCCTCAGCGTCGCGATGATGCTGCGTATGACGATGAACCGGCCCGAGGACGCGGACCTGCTGGAAAAGGCCGTGGCGGGTGCCTTGTCAGGCGGCGCGCGAACCGCCGACATTGCCGAGGCGGGAGCAAAGCGACTTTCAACGCAGGAAATGGGCGACGCGGTGCTGAGCGCGCTAGAGAAGGTCGCTGGCAAAGAAAAAGACAGGGAAAAGGAGCGCGCGTGATGGCACATTTCACCAGACGTTCGGCGCTGACGGTCATCGCGGCCGGCGGCGCCTCGATCGCTTCAGGCAAAGTGTGGGCTGAGGACAAGCCCGGCCGCGTGATCTATCCGGTCGCGGTGCCGGTCTATCAGACGCAATTCGTCGCCGACAGATTGGGATACTTCAAGGAGGCCGGCCTCGACTGCAAGCTGATCCAGGGTGGCAGCGGCGTCAAGACGCGCGAAATCATTGCCTCCGCGCAGGGCGACATCGGCATCGGCGATATCACGCATCCGATGCAGCTCTCTAATCGCGGCCGCCATGGACGCGTGCTGATGCCGGTCGATACCCGTTCCTCTTCGGTGATGTTCATCATCCGCAAAGACCTCTGGGACCAGGGCATCACCTCGCTCGAGAAGTTGACGGAATGGAAGCGGCCCGACGGGCGCAAGCCGATCGTCTCGGTGTCGTCGCTGGGCGGCACCAACCACGTCTGGTCGTCCTATTACATGGAGACGATGGGGCTCGACCAGAAGGTGACCTGGATCGGCACCGGCAATGTCGACACCATGATGGGTTCCCTGAAGACCAGGCAGGTCGATGTCCTCGTCAGTTCGCTGTCGCTGCTCAACGATTCGAAGGAGCAAGGCTGGGGCACGCTGCTGTTCGACGGCACCGATGAAACGATCTGGAACAAGTATATCGGCGGCAAGGTCCCGGTGACGGCGCATTTCACGCTGCAGGCGACCATCGACAAGGACCCGCCCAAGATGCAGGCCTTCGTCACCGCGATCTGGCGGGCGACGCAATGGATCAGGAAACATTCGCCCGACGAAATTCACGACACCATCGAGCAATATGTCGGCAGCACCTCGCGCGCCGCCAACATTCTCGAGATCACGGCATTGCAAAAGGTCGTCGACTACGATGCGTCGATCGATGCTGCGGCTTTCGCCCGCGGCGAGAAGGTCTGGTTCCGGGAAATGACCGGCATCAAGCCGCTGACGCCGGCCGATCTGGTCAGCCCGACCTTCATCGAGGCAGCCCGAAAGGCGTACCCGGCTTGAACGTCCAGAACCTTTCCACGCCGCTGCCGGATGGACAATCAAATCTCCAGCGCATTGACGTCAGGGGATTGAGCAAATCGTTTCAGCTCGCCGGCACCGCGATCGAGGCGGTGCGGGATGTTTCCTTCGGTGTCCGCCGCGGCGAGTTCGTAGCACTTCTGGGGCCGTCCGGCTCCGGCAAGAGCACCGTTCTCAACATGATCGCGACCTTGATAAAGCCGACCAGCGGTCAAATCCTGATTGACGGCGTGCCGGTCATTGCGGGCAAGGCGACGCCCAATGTCGGTTACATCTTTCAGCGCGACACGCTGTTTCCCTGGCGCACGGTTGCCGACAATATCGGCTACGGCCTGGAGCTGGCGGGCGTTGCGGAAGCGGCGCGCAAGGAACGCATCGCGGCCTGCGTGGCGCAGGCAGGCCTCCAGGGTTTTGAACACGCTTATCCCTCGGCGCTGTCGGGCGGCATGCGTCAGCGTGCGGCGCTGATGCGAACGCTGGTGGTGGAGCCGCAGATCCTGCTCATGGACGAGCCGTTCGGCGCGCTCGACACCCACACCAAGATCGACATGCATGACGTGCTGCTCAGGATCTGGGAGCGCGAGCAGCAAACCGTTCTGTTCGTGACCCATGACCTCGGCGAAGCCCTGACGCTGGCCGACCGCATCATCCTGTTCTCGGCGCGCCCGGGCCGGATCAAGGACATGTTCGAGGTCGACTTTGCGCGGCCGCGCGATGCGGTCAAGGTGCGCGAGACGCCGCGCTATGCCGAGCTGTTCCAGCACATCTGGCACTCGCTCGGCGAGGAGTTCGTCAAGGGACGCAAGCCATGAGGACACGTCACCCATGAGGAATCGTCGCATCGGCAATACGCTGGCCTGGCAGATCTTTATCTGCGTCGCCGTGCTGTCGATCTGGCAATGGGGATATGACTTCCATGCCAAAGTCCCTTGGCTGGTCCCCGATCTGCTCGATCCCTATTTCGTGTCAAAGCCCTCGCAGATCTTCGAGCACTTCCTGATCCTGAGCTGCCTCAAATCCAAGCTCGGCGCCTTCAACGGCTGGTTCAATGGCGACTTTGCCAAGTGCATGGTGCGCAACGAGAACAACCTCTGGATCGCGACCGCGATCACGCTGAAGAACACCTTCTTCGGTTTCGTCACGGGCGTGTCGAGCGGCTTTGTCGCGGGGCTTATTCTGGGACGTTCGGACCGGCTCAGCGCGATCTTTCAGCCTTTCATTACGGCGGTGAATTCCATACCCCGGATCGCGCTGGCGCCGATCATCGTGCTGGCATTCGGGATCGGCGACACCTCGAAAATCGTGACCTCGTGGATCGTGGTGGTGTTCCTGGTGTTCTTTAACACCTTCGAGGGCGCCCGGTCGATCGACGAAGGCTTTATCAATGCCGCGCGGCTGCTGGGAGCGAGCGAATGGCAGATCACCCGCACCGTCGTGATCCCCTCGACCATGGCCTGGGTGTTTGCCTCGCTCTCGCCGGCGATCTCCTTTGCGCTGATCGGCGTCATCGTCGGCGAATTCATCGGCGCGGAGCGTGGTATCGGCCGCCTGATCATCGAGTCCGAGGCACGGGCGGAAGCTTCGGGGATGATGGTTGCGGTGATCGTGCTGATGCTGGTGGGCGTGGCGCTTTCGGCGGTGATCTGGCGGTTACAGGCCCATCTGCTGCGCTGGCAGCAACACAATATGGTTGAATAGGCTTGATGGTAGCATAGGCTCGGCTCTACCGAAGCGAGGGAGCGAGCGATGA
Organism: Bradyrhizobium sp. AZCC 1678; assembly: GCF_036924765.1. Classification (NCBI taxonomy): domain Bacteria; kingdom Pseudomonadati; phylum Pseudomonadota; class Alphaproteobacteria; order Hyphomicrobiales; family Nitrobacteraceae; genus Bradyrhizobium; species Bradyrhizobium sp. AZCC 1678. The sequence goes on along the minus strand of NZ_JAZHSE010000001.1, from coordinate 4,765,459 downwards.
AAACACGTTGCTGCATCGTCGGCGGCGGCCCGGCCGGCATGATGCTCGGTTACCTGCTCGGGCGTGCCGGTGTCGACGTCGTGGTGCTGGAAAAGCACGCGGATTTCTTCCGCGATTTTCGTGGCGACACCGTGCACCCCTCCACGCTGCAGGTGATGGACGAACTCGGGCTGATCGACGGCTTCCTGAAACTGCCGCATCAGCGCCTGCAGAAGATGGAGGGGATGTTCGGCGGCGAGACGGTGCGGATCGCCGATCTCGGCCGGCTCAACGTCAAATATCCCTTCATCGCCTTCATGCCGCAGTGGGACTTTCTCAATTTCCTGCGCGAGAGCGGCAAGCGGTTCGCTTCGCTGAAAGTGATGATGTCGACGGAGGCGATCGATCTCGTTCGTGACGGCGAGCGCGTCACGGGCGTGAGGGCGAAGACGCCGGACGGGGTGGTCGATATCGAGGCCGACCTGACCATTGCCTGCGACGGCCGCCATTCGCTGGTGCGTGAACGCGCGGGCCTCGAGGTCGAGGAAATCGGCGCGCCGATGGATGTGCTGTGGTTTCGCGCCGGCAAGCGGGAGGGCGAAAACGAAAACCTGTTTGCGCGGGTCGATCCTGGCAAGATGATGGTGACCTTTGATCGCGGCGATTACTGGCAATGCGCGTACGTGATTCCGAAGGGGCAGCACGACGCGGTGAAGGCGAGGGGGCTGGCGGCGCTGCTCGACGACATCGCGCGGATGGCGCCGATCCTGAAATCGGGGCTATCAGAGGTGAAGAGCTGGGATGAGGTGAAGCTGTTGACGGTTGCGGTCAACCGGCTGAGGCGCTGGACGCGGCCGGGGTTGTTGTGCATCGGCGACGCCGCGCATGCGATGTCGCCGATCGGCGGCGTCGGCGTCAACCTCGCGGTGCAGGATGCGGTTGCTACCGCGAACCTGCTGGCAGCGAAGCTGGCGCATGGATGTCCGTCGGAGGACGAGCTCGACGCCGTCCGCCGGCGCCGCGAATTCCCGGTGAAGATGACGCAGCGGATGCAGGTCGTGGTGCAGAACAATATCATCAACGCTGCGCTCAAGCCCGGCAATCAGCCGCTGAAGGTCCCGCTCGTGATGCGGCTCGTCACCGCCGTGCCCTGGCTGCAGGGCATCACGGCGCGGTTTGTAGGTCTTGGCGTACGGCCTGAGCATGTGCAGTCGCCTGTCCACTCCGAATAGGCGATGCTTGCGGCGCAGGACGAACACCCGTGTGTCGGGCGCAACAAAAAGCCCCGGACGACGCCGGGGCTTTGAGTTGCTGAAGTTCAGCCAGACCAGTACGTAATAAGATCAGTACGACCGGGCCAAGGCCACTAGAACTTGTAGGCGATGCCCACGCGAACGTCGTTGACCGTGACCCGGTTTCCGAGTTCCCTGCTATTCGTCGCGGCAGAAATGAAGCTGGAGCGGCCCAGGTCGGTGTAGCGGTACTCGACGCGGCCCAGCCAGTTGTTGGTGAAGGCGTATTCGACACCGGCGCCGGCCGTCCAGCCTACGTTCGAACTGGTGCTGGCAGTGACAAAGGGAACGCCGCCGATCAACGCATACGAGGTGTCCCACCTACCCCACGCAGCGCCCGCCGTGCCAAACACCATCCAGCGGTCGAAGGCAAAGCCAAGCCGGCCGCGGACCGAGCCGTAATCCTTGACCTTGGTGCCGATGGTATAGGTGGGGACGCCACCCAGCAGGAAGTTGCCGCTCTCGTTCAGATCCGCAGCCTGCCAATCCGCTTCGATGCCGAGCACGACATTGCTGACCTGCCAGTTGTAGCCAACAAAACCGCCGCCGATCAAGCCGCTTGGATCGAGGCTGTACGGCACCGGGAAAAATCCAGCAGCGTTGGTCAACGTGCCGGTCGAACGGCCCCAGCCGTAACCGACGTCGGCGCCGATGTAGAAGCCGGTCCAGTTGTAGACCGCAGCGATCGGCGCGGGCGCCTTGGTGTACGGGCGGGCGGCCAGATCCGCGGCCGAGGCGCTGACAGTGCCGACGACCAAGGCAGCAGCGGCGATAGCGAACTTTTTCATTATTTTCTCCAATCCAGACAAGTAACGCGAGCAATGCATGTTGTTCTACATATCTCAGGAGTCGCGCCAAAACTGTCACCTGCACGCCACAGTCGTGGAACTTCCAACACCGTTACACCAATAGATTGCCGAAGGACGGCCGCGATTCGGCTCCGAAGATGAAAACGGGGGAGATTTGAGCGATTGGGCTGTTCGGTCGGCGCCGGGAAACCACCTTCCCGGCGAATCGCTTTCCCTCAGCGTTAGGGGGGAGCCTAACAAACAGCCCTATCCCATAACGGAATACCCGCCATCGACGGGAATCGCGGTGCCGGTGACGAAGTCGGACGCCGGCGAGGCGAGAAACACGGCGATACCTGCAAAGTCGTCAATGCCGCCCCAGCGCGCCGCGGGCGTGCGCCCCAGCACCCGGTCGTGCAGGCCGTCGATTTCCTTGCGGGCGCGCTTGGTCAAATCGGTATCGATCCAGCCCGGTAGCACGGCGTTGGCCTGGATATTGTCGGCGGCCCATGCGCAGGCGCAGGAACGGGTGAACTGCACGATGCCGCCCTTGCTGGCGGCATAGGCCGGCGTAAAACTGGCGCCGAAGATCGACATCATCGAGCCGATATTGATGATCTTGCCGCGGCCGGCCGCCTTCATGGCGGGATAGACCGCCTGCGAGCACAGGAAGGCGCTGGTGAGGTTGGTCTGGATCACGCTGTTCCACTCGGCGATATCGAGCGCATGCGGCGGCTTGCGGATATTGATGCCGGCATTGTTGATGAGGATATCGATTCGGCCGAGCTCGCCGGCGACGCGGCCGGCCATGGCGGCGACCGCTTCCTTGTCGGTGACGTCGGCCGCGACCGCAATCGCCTTGGCGCCGGCTTGCGCAAGCTCCGCGACCGCAGCCGCCGACTTGGCCTCATTGCGGCCCACCACCGCGATCGCCGCGCCGGCCTGTGCAAGCCCCCGGGCCATGCCGAGCCCGATGCCGCCATTGCCGCCGGTGACGATGGCCACCTTGCCTGAGAGATCGAATAGTTTTGTGTTCATGGTGGTTGTCCTTTTCTTCGTCATGGCCGGGACAAGCCCGGCCATGACGGCGACAGCTAGCGATTGCCTTGCCAGATCAGGATCAGGCCGACGGCGGCGAGCACGGCGCCATATCCGGCCCATTGCAGTTGATTGATCATGAAGCTCGATGGCGGCCAAGGAATCACGCCGGTGCCTTGACCGATCCACAACAGGCCGATCGCAAGCGCCAGAAAACCGATGATCGAAAGCGATCTGGCCATGGATTTCTCCCTGTTGCCGTCTCGGACCTGGTCGCGGCCGCGGCTTTGTTATGCGTCGCTGCGAGGAAACCGTTGCCCGCGGCGGCCGTAGCTTCCGATCGAATACAAAGCCGGCCGGCTTCGCAAGGCCGGAAGTCGTTGCACCGCGATTCCCAGGGGCCATCATGAGCCGCCGGACGCTCATTCTCGCGCTCGCGCTTGTCTTCGCGTTTTTCCTGGCCGCCATCGGCATCTACGCGGCGTGGCCGCGGCATGCGGATTTGCGCCGCTTCGAGCCGGCTGACATCGCACGGCTGGAGACGGCGATGTGGCGCGACTATTACGAGAAGCGCTATGGCGCGCTGTTCGGCCATCTCTACGAACTGTCGCGGACGCAGTTCGGCTTCTCGCCGCTGGATAGTTTTCGCATCGCACTGGCGGCTGCTCAGGCCGCGAAAGCCTTTCAGCCGACGCGCTCCCGCGAGGCGGCCAACGCCGCGCTGCCGGCGCTCGTGAGCTACTACCGCCTGCTCGCATCCGCCACGCCCGGCGGCTTCGATGCCGGGGAGGCGGCGCGGCTTGAGCTCGATTGGTGGCAGGCGAGGCGCGAAGCCGTAAGGCCAAGGCAATACGGCGTGACGGTCGCCCGCGTCGCTGCGATCACCTACGGCAAGCCGGCGGATGACCCGTCGCTCCTGATATCAGGCATCGGCCGCGCCGAGGCGATGGCCTATCGCGACGCGCGCGGGCAGGCGATGACGGATCCGGACTGGTCAGAGATCAAGTGCCGGTTGCGCCGCGCGTACCGGTCGCTGAAGACGGCGGTGGCGGGGAACTGACGCGGTCCGAAAGCGGACTCGTATTCCAGGCAACAAAAAAGCCCCGGACGATGCCGGGGCTTTTGAGCTGCTGATTTAGCAGAGATCAGTACTTGGCGGCGACCGGAGCGCCACCCCAGTTGAAGCGGTAGACCAGCGAAGTGCTGATGGTCTGCACCCAAGGCTTGAAGGTGACGGCCGTACCCGTCAGGCCCGCGAAGCCACTAGCCGGAGCAAAAGTCTCGGGCAGGGAGATGCGGTCATAGAATGCCGACCGATATTCGGTCTTCATGAACCAGCCGGGTGCCGAGATGCCAAAGAAGTCGAGGTTGTTCTCGACGCCGCCGCCGATGAACCAGCCATCACGACGGAAAGAAGGCGTGGTCGCAATGGTCGGACCGCCGGCGGCACCCAAGTCCGAGAGGCTCGAGCCCGACCATTCCGAACCGGAGTAGCCGGCGTTAACATAGGACAGAACTTGGGGGGCAACGAGATAGCCAATCCGCGCGCCAGCGGCGTAGCTGGTGCGGAGCTTCACACTGCCTTCGAGGAAAAAGAAGGGGTCGCTCATCGAGCCCTTTAGTTCGCCGAACTGGCCGTCAGCGAAGACGCCGGCCACCCAACGGTTGAACTGCCAATCGTATCCGATGCCCACCGTCCCGAACCAGCCATCGCCGCCAACGCGCTGATCGCGCGTGAGCGCAACTCCAGCGGGAACGGTGGGGAAGGAGGTCTGAACGTTGCTGTCCGCGTTCCACAATCCGCCGCCGGCGCCGCCGAAGATGTAGAAGCCGGTCCAGTTATACACTGGGGCAACCGGCGCGGGGGCTTTGGTATAGGGGCGAGCCCCGAGGTCAGCCGCAACGGCCGATCCAGTGAAAGCCGCCAGCGCGGTCAGAGCGAGCAGTGCCTTTTTCATATTCATTCCCTCAGTCCAGAAGCGTCAAATCTGATCGCTCTAACGATGCGCGAGCACCCGATTCCCAAAACCCAGTGTCGTGACTATACGCAGTTCAGCCCAAAAAGCTGTTGCGGGAGGAACACAGCCACCGGAAAACGAATGACCGGAAAATGCCCCGAAAACGCGCAAATTCGGGCGCTAGCCGGCCAAAAGTCCCGGAAATCGTCCGAAAGTCGTCTCTCAGGGTGAAATCAGACATCCAGCAGGTCGTCGCTGGCGAATTCCGCCTTGTCGGAGATGAAGGCGAACCGGGCCTCGGCCTTGGTTCCCATCAGCCGCTCGACCGAATCGGCGGTGCCTTCGCGGTCGTCGGCCAGCAGCACCACGCGGAGCAGGGTGCGTTTGGCCGGATCCATGGTGGTTTCCTTGAGCTGCGCCGACATCATCTCGCCAAGCCCTTTGAAGCGGCTGACGTCGACCTTGGCATTGGCGTTGAACTCGCTCTTTAGAAGCGCGTCCTTGTGGGCGTCGTTGCGGGCGTAGATCGTCTTGCTGCCGTGGGTCAGCTTGTAGAGCGGCGGCACCGCCAGGTAGAGGTGCCCCTCGTCGATCAACCGCGGCGTGAGCCTGTAGAAGAACGTGATCAAGAGCGAGGCGATATGCGCGCCGTCGACGTCGGCGTCGGTCATGATGATGATGCGCGAATAGCGCAAATCCTCTTCGCGATAATGCGCAAGCGTGCCACAGCCGATCGCCTGCATCAGGTCGGAGAGCTGGGCGTTGGCGGTGAGCTTGTCCTTGCCGGCGGATGCAACGTTTAGGATTTTTCCGCGCAAGGGGAGTATCGCTTGCGTCTTGCGGTCGCGCGCGTGCTTGGCGGTGCCGCCCGCCGAGTCGCCCTCGACGATGAACAGTTCGGAGCCTTCCGCGGCCGTATTGGTGCAGTCCGTAAGCTTGCCGGGCAGGCGCAGTTTTTTCACCGCAGTCTTGCGCGAGATTTCCTTTTCGGCGCGGCGGCGCAGCCGTTCGTCGGCGCGCTCGATGACGAAATCCAGCAGCTTGTTGGCCTGCAGCGGATTGCCCGACAGCCAGTGGTCGAACGGATCCTTGATCGCCTGTTCGACGATCTTCTGGGCTTCCGCGGTGGCAAGGCGGTCCTTGGTCTGGCCCTGGAATTCCGGCTCGCGCACGAACACGGACAACATCACGGCAGCGCCCACCATGACGTCTTCCGAGGTGATGGGCGCGGCGCGCTTGCCCTGGCCGATGCGCTCGGCGTGGTCCTTCAGGCCGCGCAGCATCGCGCTGCGCATGCCGGATTCATGGGTGCCGCCGTCGGGCGTCGGCACCGTGTTGCAGTAGGAGGAGAGGAAGCCGTCGGCGTCTGCCGTCCAGGCGACCGCCCATTCGCAGGCGCCGTGGGCGCCGTTGCGTCCCGATTTGCCGGAGAAGATATCCGGATGCACCAGCGTGTCGGCGTGAATGGCGGCGCCGAGATAGTCTTTCAGGCCACCGGGGAAGTGGAAGCTATCCTCGGCCGGCACATCCTCGATGCCCTTCAACAGCGCGGGATCGCAGCGCCAGCGGATCTCGACGCCGCCGAACAGATAGGCTTTCGAGCGCGTCATCTTGAACAGGCGCTGCGGCTTGAAGGTGGCCTTGGCGCCGAAGATGTCGGTGTCGGGCTTGAAGCGGATGCGGGTGCCGCGGCGGTTGTTGATCTTGCCGAGGTCTTCGAGCTTGCCCTTGGGATGGCCGCGCTCGAAACTCATCCGATAGAGCTTTTGGCTGCGCGCGACTTCGACCTCGAGACGCGAGGACAGCGCGTTGACCACGGAGACGCCGACGCCGTGCAGGCCGCCCGAGGTCTCATAGACCTTGGAGTCGAACTTGCCGCCGGAATGCAGCGTGCACATGATGACTTCGAGCGCGGACTTCTTCGGAAATTTCGGATGCGGATCGACCGGGATGCCGCGGCCGTTATCGGTGACGGTCAGAAATCCGTCGGCGCTCAATTCCACCTCGATGAACGAGGCATGCCCGGCCAGGGCTTCGTCCATGGCGTTGTCGATGACTTCGGCGAACAGGTGATGCAGCGCCTTTTCGTCGGTGCCGCCGATATACATGCCGGGGCGCCGGCGTACCGGCTCCAATCCTTCCAGCACCTCGATGTCGGCCGCGGTGTAGCCGGCCTCGGCGCTGGTCGCTCGCGAGGCGGCGGCGCGGGCCGGGGCCCGGCCCTTCGGTTCCGCTCCAAACAGGTCGTTGGCAGATTTGGTTTTCGCAGCTGATTTCAATGGTTTGGACATGGCTCTTTGTGTGTTGCACGCGGCGCGGCGTGCCGAATCGGTTACGCTGACTATGCCATGGATGGGCTCAAAAAGTGACGGCCGGGCTGGAAAACCCGGGGCCCGGAGGTTCACGGCCGGACCAAGCGGTTAACAATATCTCAATGCCAGCGAGGGTCCCCCCTTGCGTTCGCGTTAGGGTTGCCCGAATGTTTTGGCGGGCGGGGGGCTGTAAATGATCATCAGAGTATTGCTGGCTGCTGCAATCGCGGCGCCGTGTGTCGGCTGCGCGTCCGTGACGCGGGGAACGACCGAGAATATCTCCATTTCGAGCACACCGGCGGGCGCGACGGCTGAGATTACCGGGCTAGAGATTCCAACAACTTGCGTTACTCCGTGCGTGGTTCAGGCAAAGCGCAACGCCGACATCACCGTCACTGTGAACAAGGAAGGATATGAGCCCCAGATCATTCCGCTGACCAAGGAAATCCCCGGTAGTGGTGCAGCCGGTTTCGCGGGCAATGTTCTTCTCGGCGGCCTGGTCGGGATGGGCGTCGACGCCGCCACCGGCGCCGCAATGGATCACAAGCCGAATCCGGTCATCGTGACCCTGCAACCGGTCGCGCCGCAGGCCCGCCGGCCACGGCCGCCAAGACGGACGCCGCCGCCCCAGAGCTGACCGGATTCGAGGTGCCGGGGGCAGGTCCAAAGGCCTTGGCACCAGGTCTTGCCGGGATACGGAGCGCGGTGCCGTCCCGGGCCGGGGGCAGGCCGCCTGTAATCACATCCCGTGCCCGCCTTTGTGACTTGATGTCGCGGAAGGGGCTGGCTTACCTGTTCTTCCCGGCGGAACCGGTAGAAGGGTTCAAAGACAGGAATCGGGGCGGAAAGGGCTCGGAATGGATGATTATGTGCGTGCTCTGGCTGATTTCGTGCGCGACAATCAGGCCTGGGCCGTCCCAATCGTCCTGTTGCTGGCGTTCGGCGAATCGCTCGCCTTCATCTCGCTGCTGGTGCCGGCGTGGGGCGCGCTGGTCGCGATCGGCGCGCTGATCGGCGTCAGCGGCATCAGCTTCTGGCCGGTCTGGCTGGCCGGCGGCCTCGGCGCGGCGCTGGGCGACTGGGTCTCCTACTGGTTCGGCTACCGCTACAAGGAGCACGTCGCCGAGATGTGGCCGCTGTCGCGCTATCCCGAGATCCTGCCGCGCGGTGAGGCGTTCGTGAAAAAATGGGGCGTGCCCTCGATCTTCATCGGCCGGTTCTTCGGGCCGTTGCGCGCCTCGGTGCCGCTCGCCGCCGGCATTTTCGAGATGTCCTACTGGCCGTTCCAGATCGCCAATTTCATTTCGGCGCTGATCTGGTCGGCCGTTCTGCTGCTGGTCGGTGACGTGATGGGCAAGCTCGCCGAATGGCTGTGGCGGGCGGCCTAGACAAGCTGGAATAGACTGATGATAGGGGTGTTAGCCCCAACATACGCAGAGCCGACCATCTTCGCATTTCCGTCGCTTGGCCGTCGTCGCGCTATCGCAGAAACGTTTGATAGATTCTGCGGCAACCGAACCAAGGGCACGCATCGGCGGGGATCCCGCCGCCTCACTCATCGTCTCAACTGAAAGAACATCTCCATGGAATTGACACGTCGTCACGCACTCGCCGGCGCCGCAGCGCTCGCCGCCATGCCGCTCTTGCCGCAAGCGCCCGCCAGGGCGGTTGCCCCTGTGGCGGACAAGCAGGCGCCGAGCTTCTACCGCTACAAGGTGGGCGATGCTCAGGTGACGGCGATTTCGGATGGCGTCAACAACTTTGCGCTGTCTGACACCTTCGTGCTCAACGCCAAGAAGGACGAAGTCAACGCGGCGCTCGAAAAGGCCTTCTTGCCGAAGGACAGGATGTCGATCCAGTTCGCGCCGCTGGTGATCAACACCGGCGGCAAGCTGGTCGTGGTCGATACCGGCAACGGCGCCGCCGCCTTTGCATCGAGCAAGGGTAATGTCGGGCAGTTCGGCGCCAACATGGTCGCCGCGGGCTTCGACCCCAAGGCGGTCGACATCGTCGTGATCTCGCACTTCCACGGCGACCACATCAACGGCCTTTTGACCGCCGAGAACACGCCTGCTTTCCCCAATGCCGAAGTGCTGGTGCCGGCGGCGGAATGGAAATACTTCATGGATGAGGGCGAGATGAGCCGAGCGCCCGAGGGGCGGATGCAGAACAATTTCAAGAACGCCCGCCGCGTGTTCGAGGCCGGGCTCAAGAACAAGGTGACGCCCTATGAGTGGGGCACGGAAATCGCTCCCGGACTGACGGCGGTGGAAACCATCGGCCACACGCCCGGCCACACCTCCCACATTCTCGCATCCGGCTCGGACAAGGTGTTCATCCAGTCCGACGTCACCAACGTCCCGGCGCTGTTTGTCACCAATCCGGGCTGGCACCAGCAGTTCGACCAGGATCCGGTTTTGGCGGAAAAGACCCGCCGCCGGGTCTACGACATGCTGGTCGCCGACAAGATGCGGGTCCAGGGCTTCCACTATCCGTTCCCGGCCAATGGCTTTGTCGAGAAGGACGGCAACGGTTACCGGCTGATCCCCGCGCCGTGGAGTCCGGTGATCTGACACCCGGCGAGGCGTTCGTGAAAAAGGGGGCGTGCGCTCGATCTTCATCGGCCGGTTCTTCGGGCCGCTGCGGGCTTCGGTGCCGCTCGCGGCCGGCATTTTCGAGATGTCCTACTGGCCGTTCCAGATCGCCAATTCCATCTCGGCGCTGGTCTGGTCGGCGGCCTTGCTGCTGTTCGGCGACGTGATGGGCAAGTTCGCCGAATGGCTGTGATGGGCGGCGTAGGACAGGCTGGAATAAGCTGATGACAGGGGTGTTAGCCCCAACATACGTAGATCGGAGCCATCTTGGCACGGCCGTCGCGTAGCCGTCGTCGCGCTATCGCAGAATCATTGATAGTTCTAGGCAACCAAGGACACGGCTAGAAGCGGAAGAATCTCGCGAACCGCATTCATCGTCTTACTGGGAGAACTTCACATGGAATTGACACGTCGTCACGCTCTCGCCGGAGCTGCGGCTCTGGCCGCTTCGCCCTTGCTGCCTTCTGTGCTCGCCAACGCCGCCGCGCCGATGGCCGACAAGCAGGCGCCGAGTTTCTATCGCTACAAGGTGGGTGACGTGCAGGTGACCGTCATTTCCGACGGCGTGAATACGTTCGCGCTCGGCGACAGCTTCGTCCTCAACGCGAAGAAGGACGAGGTCGCCGCGGCGCTCGAGAAAGCCTACATGCCAAAGGACAAGGTCAGCATCCAGTTCGGGCCGCTGGTCATCAATTCCGGCGGCAAGCTGATCGTCCTCGACACCGGTAACGGTCCGGGCGCGTTTGCATCCAGCAAGGGCGCTGTCGGCCAATTCGCCACCAACATGGCCGCGGCCGGCTTCGATCCGAAGAACGTCGACATGGTGGTGATCTCGCATTTCCATGGCGACCATATCAACGGTCTGCTCAACGCCGAAGGTGCGCCCGCGTTCGCCAACGCCGAAGTGCTGGTGCCGTCCGTCGAGTGGAAATACTTCATGGACGATGGCGAAATGGCCAAGCAGACCAGCGAGCGCATGCAGGGTGTGTTCAAGAACGCACGACGCGTGTTGGAGGCCGGGCTCAAGAAGAAGGTGACGCCTTATGAGTGGGGCAAGGAAGTAGCTCCCGGCCTGCTCGCGGTCGAGACCGCCGGCCACACGCCGGGCCATACCTCCTACGTGCTGTCGTCTGGCTCGGGCAAGGTGTTCATCCAGTCCGACGTCACTAACATTCCCTACCTGTTTGCGGCCAATCCCGGCTGGCACGCCTTCTTCGACCAGGACGCCGCCATGGCCGAAACGGCCCGCCGCAAGACCTATGACATGTTGGTGGCGGACAAGCTCCAGGTGCAGGGCTTCCACTACCCGTTCCCGGGGCTCGGCAACGTCGAGAAGGACGGCAACGGCTACCGGGTGATCCCCGCACCGTGGAATCCGGTGATCTGACCTAGGGCGTCATTCCGGGTTCGCCCGCTTCGCGTGCGCCCGGGAATGACGTGGAAAAACTTGACGCCAGGCGGGCGCGGCCTTATAGCCGCGCCCATGACTATCGCCGCGACCATGACCATCGCTCGCCGCCGCCGCATTATCGCGGTATGGGCGGACGTCTGCGTTTGAGATCGTCGCCCCTGCCGCCGGATCGGGTCCCGCGGCTTCTTCCTTTTCCAGAAAACGCGGTCTGAACTGGCGGCTCCTACGTCAAGCAGGAGTTTGAGATGTATACGCCTCCACCGTTCAAGTCCGACCGCACCGCGAGCCTCGCGTTCGCGGAAGCGCGCGGCTTTGGCCTGGCTTGTGCGTGGGACGGCAACAAGCCCGTCGCTTCGTCGCTGCCGTTCTATCTGACCTCGGCCAATGACGGCACGCCGCGCGCGTTGTTTCACGTCGCGCGTCACAATCCGCTGGTAAAGCTGGCGGACGGGAAGGCGTCGTGGCTGCTGGCCGTGACGGGCGCGGACGCCTATGTGTCGCCGGACTGGTACCTCTCGCCGGACCAGGTGCCGACGTGGCTCTATCAGGCGGTGCACCTGACCGGCCCGGTGCGTGTCTTGTCCGACGACGAACTCGCCGTGCAGATCGACACGCTGAGCGCCAAGTTCGAACAGCGGCTGCTGCCGAAAAAGCCGTGGCTGTCGTCGAAGATGACCGCCGGGCGGCTGGAAGCGATGAAGAAAGCGATCGTGGGCATGGAGATGACGGTTGAAGAAGTGGAGGGCAGCTTCAAGCTGAACCAGCACAAATCCGAGACCGACTATGCAGCGGTAGCAGGGTCGCTGGCCGCGCAGGCCGATGCCGGCGCGCAGCAGATCGCGCATTTGATGAAAGAGGCGCGGCCCAACGCGTTTGCAAACCAAGGGGCCTTTGCCGACGAAACGAACCAGCTCGAAAGGAGCGTGCCATGACCCTCACCGACAGCCAGCAGCCCAAGGTCACCGGCAAGACCGCCGGCGCCGCGACCAAGCCCGCCGTGTTCGTTGACGGCGCATCCGGAACGACGGGGCTCGGCATTCAGGAGCGCCTTCGGCTGCACAACGACGTCGTCGTAAAAAGCGTCGCCGAGGAGAAGCGCAAGGATGCGGGCGCCAAGCGGGCGCTGATGGAGGAGGTGGATCTCGTCATCCTCTGTCTGCCTGACGATGCCGCCAAGGAAACCGTTGCTTTGATCGACAGCATGGGCGCCTCGGCGCCCAAGGTGCTCGACGCGTCGACGGCGTTTCGGGTAGCCAGCGACTGGGCTTACGGCTTTCCCGAACTCACGCCTGACCAGGCCGACAAAATCCGGGCCGCGCGCAAGGTCTCCAATCCCGGCTGCTATCCGACCGGCGGCATTGCGCTGCTGCGGCCGCTGGTCGATGCGGGGCTCGTGCCTGCGGACTATCCCGTCACCATCAACGCGGTGAGCGGCTATTCGGGCGGCGGCAAGTCGATGATCGCAAGTTTCGAGGATGGCAGTGCGCCGTCCTTCGAATTGTATGGCCTCGGCTTCGAGCACAAGCATCTGCCGGAGACGCAGCTCTACTCAAAACTGACGCGGCGGCCGATCTTCGTGCCATCGGTCGGCAATTTTCGGCAGGGCATGCTGGTCTCGGTGCCGCTGCATCTCGACACGCTTCCCGGCAAGCCCAGCGGAGCCGACCTGCATGCCGCGCTGGCCAAGCGCTACGCCGGCAGCACCTATGTCTCGGCGATGCCGCTCGAGAACGCGGCGACCAAGGGCGGCCGGATCGAGCCCGAGGCACTCAACGAGACCAACAGACTGGAGCTTTACGTCTTTGCCAGCGAGAAACATCGTCAGGCAGTGCTGGTCGCGCGGCTCGACAATCTGGGCAAGGGCGCGTCGGGCGCAGCCGTGCAAAACATGCGGCTGATGCTGGGACTTGCCGGTAAGTAGCTGATCGGGCGTTGCTGCGAGGCGAGCCCGGTGGACGAAGCGACGCTGCAATCCTTCCGCGGCAAGACGATCAAAAGACGCTTGCAAATGATGCCTGCAAATGACGCCTGAAAGGAACGCGTGATGAGCTCGAAGAAGAAGGTCGGCATTCTCGGTGCATCCGGCTACACCGGAGCCGACGCGGTGCGCCTGCTGGCGCGGCATCCGAATGCCGAGATCACGGCTCTGACAGCCAATACCCACGCCGGCAAGGCCATGGGCGACGTGTTTCCGCACTTCTTCATGCTGGATCTGCCGAAGCTGGTCGAATGGGAGAAAGTCGACTGGACCAGCCTCGACGCAGTGTTCTGCGGGTTGCCGCACGGCACCACGCAGGAGATCATCGCCGCCGTCCTCAAGGACAACCCGAAGATCAAGGTTCTCGACATGTCGGCCGACTTCCGGCTGCGCAACAAGGACACCTATGCGCAATGGTACGGCCACGAGCACCGGGCGCTCGAACTGCAGGGCGAAGCCGTGTACGGCCTCACCGAGCTTTACCGGGAGAAGATCACTTCCGCACGGCTGGTCGCTTGTCCCGGCTGCTATCCGACGGCTGCGCTGCTCGCGCTGGTGCCGCTGGCAAAGGCAAAACTGATCGACGTCGACGACATCGTCATCGACGCAAAATCGGGTGTTACCGGCGCCGGGCGCGGATTGAAGCAGAACACGCTGTTCAGCGAGGCGGGCGAGGGGCTGTCGCCCTATTCGGTCGGCACCCATCGGCACGCGCCTGAGATCGAGCAGGAGATCGGCGTCGCCGCAGGCTCGGCGGTGACGATCAACTTCACGCCGCATCTGATCCCGATGGCGCGCGGCGAACTCTGCACGTCCTACGTCAAGCTCAACGGCGCGACGCCGGACGATCTGCGGACCGCGCTGGAGAAGGCTTACGCCAACGAACCCTTCGTGCATGTGGCCAGGAAGGGCGTGCTGCCGCAGACCCAGAACGTGCGCGGCTCGAACTATGTGCAGATCGGCGTCATCGCCGACCGCATCAAGAACCGGGCGATCGTGATTTCCACGCTCGACAATCTGGTGAAGGGCTCGGCCGGTCAGGCGATCCAGAACATGAACCTGATGTTCGGGCTGCCCGAGACCGCGGGGCTGGAGCAGATCGCACTGTTCCCGTGACAGGAGGTGCCGCAGTGGACGAAGCGACGCTGCGATTTTACCGCAGCAATGCCGAGGCCTACGCCAAGCGCACGTTCACCTCGCGCCAGGCGCGGCTGATGGCGTTTCTGGCGCAGCTTCCGCCCGGTGCTTGCATCCTCGAACTTGGATGTGGCGCCGGCGGCGACACGGCGGAAATGCTGGCGCGCGGGTTCGATGTGCGCGCGACGGACGGGTCGCCGGAAATGGCTACCGTCGCGTCAAAGCATCTCGGCCGCCCCGTCGAGACGCTGCTGTTTCATGAACTCGACGAGATCGAGGCCTATGACGCCGTCTGGGCCAATGCCTGCCTGCTTCATGTTCCGAGGACGGAGCTCGCGGATGTTCTGGCGAGAATCTGGCGCGCGCTGAAGGCCGAGGGCGTCTTCTACGCCAGTTACAAGGAAGGCGATGGCGACGGCCGCGATACGCTCGATCGCTACTACAATTATCCCTCGCCCGAATGGCTGCGTGCGACCTACGCCGTGGCGGGGAACTGGAACGCGTTGTCGATCGAAAGCGGCGAGGTCATGGGATTCGACGACAAAGTGGCATCGATGCTGTTTGTCGTCGCGCGCAAAGGCGGCTGAGCTTTAGCCGCTCACACCACCTTGAAGATCGCCAGCGCCAGCGCGGCCTGCGCCAGGAAACCGACGGTGAAGGCCAGCGTGCGGAACACCGGCAGGCCGAGCGTGTAAACGATAAGGTGCGCGACGCGGGACCAGAAATACACGGCGCAGGCCATCACGGTCCATTTGTCGGAATAGTCGATGGCGTTGAGGATCAGGACCAGCGGCGCGAAGATAACGAGGTTCTCGACCGCGTTGTCGTGCGCGAACATCAGCCGGTTGGCCCAGTCGGCGTGCGGCTTGTCGTTGCGCGAGGGGTTGGCCATGGCGCCGGAAAGGCCGCGCACCTGACAGCGATTGATGATGTAGGGGATCCACAACAACCCGGTCAAAATCACGGTCAGAGTGAGCCAGAACAATTCACGCGTCATTGGTTTCCCCTCAAACGATTTCGAATCCCGGCGCGGGACGGCTGATTATAGCGAACCGCCTGCCTCGGCGCTATGCGCGGACTTTGACGTAGCTGCCGGGCGCGTCCTCGATCGGGGGCAGTTCCTCGGAGCCGACGGGGCGCGCGGGCACCTGCTCGGCGTCCAGGCTCTCCAGCCATTGCCGCCAGTCGGGCCACCACGAACCCTTGTGTTCGGTCGCGTTCTTCAGCCAGTCGGCGAGGGTGACATCCCTGATGTTGTCGTTGGTCCAGTACTGGTACTTGCCAGCCTCCGGCGGGTTAACTACGCCTGCGATGTGGCCTGACCCAGACAGCACGTACTTCACCGGGCCGCCGAAGAACTGCGAGCCGTAGAGCACCGAGTCCGCCGGCGCGATGTGATCCTCTTTGGTCGCCAGATTGTAGACGGGCACCTTGACCTTCGACAGGTCGAGCAGCGTGTTGTCGAGCACCATGCTGCCGGAGGAGAGCCGGTTTTCCAGATAGCAGTTGCGCAGGTAATAGGAATGGTTGGCGGCCGGCATCCGCGTGGCGTCGGAATTCCAGTGCAGCAGGTCGAACGAGGAGGGCGCCTGTCCCTTCAGATAGTTGCTGACGACATACGACCAGATCAGGTCGTTGGAGCGCAGCATGTTGAAGGCCATCGCCATCCTGCTGCCTTCGAGCACGCCGGCCGCCTGCATGTCGCGCTCGAGCGCCGAGATCTGGTCTTCATCGACGAACACGAGGAGATCGCCGGCATGGGTGAAGTCGACCTGCGCCGCAAAGAACGTCGCCGAGGTGACGCGCTGGCGCCGCTTCTCGGCGAGCCAGGCCAGCGTCGAGGCAAGCAGCGTGCCGCCGACGCAGTAGCCTACGGTATGGACCTTCATCTCGCCCGTCACCTTTTCGATGATGTCCATCGCGGTGAGCGGGCCTTCCTTCATGTAGTCGTCGAAGGTTTTCTTGCCGAGTTCCTTGTCGGGGTTGACCCACGAGATCACGAACACGGTGATGCCCTGGTCGACGCACCATTTGATGTAGGATTTTTCCGGCTTGAGATCGAGAATGTAGAACTTGTTGATCCAGGGCGGCACGATCAGGAGCGGCGTGCGCAGCACTGTCTCGGTGGTCGGCGTGTACTGGATCAGCTGCATCAGCTCGTTCTGGAAGATCACCTTGCCCGGCGTCGTCGCCATGTTGACGCCGACGACAAGGTTCGTCGGGTCGGACTGGCGGATACGAAGCGTGCCGCGGCCGGCTTCGATATCCTCGGTGAGCATCTTCATGCCGCGCACGAGATTGTCGCCGTTCGAGGCCAGCGTCTCGCGCAGCACTTCGGGATTGGTGAGAATGAAATTCGATGGCGCGATCGCGTTGGTGATCTGCTGGACGTAGAACTCGGCCTTCTTGCGCGTGTGCGGATCGACGCCTTCGGCGTTCTTCACCAGTTCCTGCGCCCATTGCGCGGTGAGCAGATAGAGCTGCAGCACGAAATCGAAGAACTGGTTCGATTTCCACTCCGGATCCTTGAAGCGCTTGTCGCGCGGCGACGGCTCGATCGTCGGCTTGGCCGCTTCGCCGGCCATGCGGCGCGCGGCCTGGCCCCAGAGATCGAGATAGGCCTTGCCCATCCGGGTCTGCAGGTCTTCGGCGCGTTGCGTGTCCGTCAGCCAGTATTCAGCCACCTTGGTGAAGGTCTTGATGACCTCACCGATCTCGCTCGGCGGCTTGTCCTTCGGTTCCCCGTCCTCGCGCGGCCTGAGATAGGCCGCGAGCGCCTGACCGCTCGTCTCCATCGCCTTGGCGATGTTCATGGCGAAGGCTTCGGCGTTGAAGGTCTTCAAACCTTGGGTTTCGGTGTTGACGTCGCTCATATCAAGGACACTATAACTTCATTTCGCGTTCGTCACCGCGTCGATTGACGGCGAGAGGGTTGGGGTTAACCCTGTTGCACTGCGATAAAGTTTGCGTGTTCACACATGTTGCACACATTGCAGCCGCACCGATCACATTTGCTCTTTTGGCTTTAATCGTTTCGGGCGACAATGGTTTGAACGGTTCTAGCGAAATCAACGCAGCGGGACGATTCTGCGTTGCAAAGCTCGTACCAGCGCATAGATGCCATCGCGATGCGGGGGTGCGCAGGTAGTTGGGGATTTCCGGACGGATGCCGGCAGATCGAACGATAAGGCTGTGGTCGATTGCCGCGCTGTTTGCGTCGGCATTCGCGCTTGGCGGCTGCTCGACGCAGATCGCGGATATGCCGGCCCTTGGCGTGCCGGCAGACGCGCCCGAGCGTCCGAAGGAAGCCGGTGGCTATCTACCGGTGCATGACCTGCCGCCGGACCGCAACGAGGAGGCGATCAAGCCGGCCGAGCTGGCCAAAATTCAGTCAGATTTGACAGCCGCCCGCGACCGTCAGGCGACGGCTTCCACCCCGGCAAAACCAGCCAAGAAGTGAGGGGCTCGTCGGTTTGACGCGCTATCCTGGCGCATTCTCCTGGCGCGAACCGGCCAAACCCGGACCAGTCTGGGGCTGCTTGAAAACGCCATAAAAACTGGCGCTGCCGGGCTCCCGTGGTAAAAGAACCCAATTCAACCGCATTGCGGGTCCAGAGCTCAAAGGATCTCGCGCCTGAATTCGCTCTAAATCATTGATTGAGCGCGACTTCTGACCGAAGCCCGATCGGTTTCGATAGCCGCGAAGGTTCCCCGATTCTGTCCTGCCGGTTGTCGGAGCAAGGGTCCCATGGAAGATTTTTATCGCATCCGCCGTCTGCCGCCTTACGTGTTCGAGAAGGTCAACCAGGCCAAGGCGGCCGCGCGCAATGCCGGGGCCGACATCATCGACATGGGCATGGGTAATCCGGACCTGCCGACGCCGCCCCATGTGCTGGAGAAACTGAAGGAGACGCTCGGCAAGCCGCGGACCGACCGCTACTCGGCCTCACGCGGCATCAACGGCCTGCGCAAGGCGCAAGCCGCCTATTATGGGCGGCGGTTCGGCGTGAAACTCAATCCGGACACCCAGGTCGTGGCAACCCTCGGCTCGAAGGAAGGTTTCGCCAACGTGGCGCAGGCGATCACCGCGCCCGGCGACGTCGTGCTGTGCCCCAATCCGAGCTATCCTATACATGCCTTCGGCTTCCTGATGGCGGGCGGCGTGATCCGCTCGGTGCCCTCGGAACCGACGCCGCAATTCTTCGAGGCGGTGGAACGCGCGATCATCCACTCGATCCCGAAGCCGATCGCGCTGATCGTCTGCTATCCCTCCAATCCGACCGCCTATGTCGCCGACCTCGATTTCTACAGGGATCTGGTGGCATTCGCGAAGAAGCACGAGATCTTCATCCTGTCGGATCTGGCCTATGCCGAAGTCTATTTCGACGACGACAATCCGCCGCCCTCGGTGTTGCAGGTTCCCGGCGCGATGGACGTCACCGTCGAGTTCACGTCGATGTCGAAGACGTTCTCTATGGCGGGCTGGCGCATGGGCTTTGCCGTCGGCAACGAGCGGATCATCGCGGCGCTGGCGCGGGTGAAATCCTATCTCGACTACGGCGCGTTCACCCCCATTCAAGTCGCCGCCACCGCCGCGCTGAACGGGCCGGACGATTGCATCAAGGAAATGCGCGACACCTACCGCAAGCGCCGCGACGCGCTGGTCGAATCGTTTGGCCGGGCGGGCTGGGAGATTCCGCCGCCGCAGGCCTCGATGTTCGCCTGGGCGCCGCTGCCCAAGACCTTCGAGGGCGTCGGCAGCATGCAGTTCGCGACCCTGATGGTGGAGAAATCCGGCGTGGTGGTTTCGCCCGGCGTCGCCTTCGGCGAGCATGGCGAGGGCTATGTCCGCATCGCCATGGTGGAAAACGAGCAACGTATCCGCCAGGCGGCCCGCGGGGTGCGCCGCTTCCTTGAAAGCGGCATTGAAACGTTGCACAACGTGGTTCCTCTCGCCAACCGGCGCTAATTCCTTTTATTGCAGGTTCTCTCATTCATGGTCGCACCCCTGAAAGTGGGTATCGCGGGGCTCGGCACTGTTGGCGCCGAAGTCGTCCGCCTCATCGAAGAGCAGTCGCGGACGCTGTCCGAGCGCAGCGGACGCGGCGTGCGCGTCGTTGCCGTCACGGCGCGCTCGAAGGCAAAGAAGCGCTCGCTCGATCTACGCGGCGTCGACTGGGCCAAAAGCCCGCTGGCGCTGGCCTCTGACCCCAACATCGATTGCTTTGTCGAACTGATGGGCGGCTCCGGCGAGCCGGCGCTGTCGGCGATCGAGGCCGCTCTGAAGTCCGGCAAGTCGGTGGTGACCGCCAACAAGGCGCTGATCGCCAAGCACGGAATTCGGCTGGCCAAGGCTGCGGAGAAGCATGGCGGCGCGCTCAACTACGAGGCCGCCGTTGGCGCGGCCATTCCCGTCATCAAGACCCTTCGTGAAGGGCTTGCCGGTACCGGCGTCAACCGCGTCTACGGCATCCTCAACGGCACCTGCAATTACATCCTGACCCGGATGGAGCAGGAGGGTCTGTCATTTGCCGAATGTCTGAAGGACGCGCAGCGGCTCGGCTATGCCGAAGCCAATCCGTCCTTCGACGTCGACGGCCACGACACCGCGCAGAAGCTTGCGATCCTGGCGAGCCTCGCCTTCGGCACCAAGGTGGCGCAGAGCGCGGTCTATGTCGAAGGCATCTCCTCGATCGCGCCGGAAGATTTGCGCGCGGCTGAGGAACTGGGCTACCGCGTCAAACTGCTTGGCGTGGCGGTGCGGACCGCCAAGGGCATCGAGCAGCGCGTGCATCCGACCATGGTGCCTAAATCATCCTCGATTGCGCAGGTGATGGGTGTTACAAACGCGGTGACTATCGACGGCGAGGGTATCCCGCCGATCACGCTGGTGGGGCCTGGCGCCGGAGGCAGTGCCACCGCTTCCGCCGTCGTTGCCGACATCGCCGATGTGGCGCGCGGTATTCGCGCAAGGCCGTTCGGACGTCCCGTGGAGCGGTTGCGCGACACCACCAAGGCGCCGATGGAGCGCCATGAGGGCGGCTACTACATCCGCCTGATGGCGCGCGATCTCGCCGGCACCGCCGCCACCATCGCCACCCGCCTCGCCGAACAGAAGATTTCACTGGAATCGATCGTGCAGCGTCATCCCGAAGGTGTAGACCTGAATGGCGCCACGAAAAAAGCGTCACCGGTTCCGGTCATCCTGATTACCTACGCAACCTCCGAGGATGCGGTGTACCGTGCGCTAGAGGCGGTACAGCGCGATAAGGTGATCAGCGGCCGGCCGCAGGTGATACGAATCGAGAAAAACTAGCGCGCGATTTGCATGAGTTGCGCGTTGAACGATAGATCGGGCCGGGGCCCCGTGCAGGTTTAAAGGAGTGAGCCGATGTCGACCCATATTTCCGTTCCGCCGCAGCTATTGCTCGAGCGCATTCTCACGCTCGAGATCGTGCGGGTGACGGAACGCGCGGCTGTTTCGGCAGCGCGGTTGCGCGGCCACGGCCAGGAGAAGGCCGCCGACCAGGCGGCCGTGGACGCAATGCGTCGCGAACTCAACAAGCTGCCGATCGAAGGCACCGTCGTGATCGGCGAGGGCGAGCGCGACGAGGCGCCGATGCTGTTCATCGGCGAGAAGGTCGGGCTCAACGCCGGCCCCCAGGTCGATATCGCCGTCGACCCGCTGGAAGGCACCACGCTCTGTGCCAAGAACATGCCGGGCGCGATCGCGACCATGGCGATGGCCGATGGCGGCACGCTGCTGCACGCACCCGACGTCTATATGGAGAAACTCGCGATCGGCCCGGGCTACACCAAGGGCGTGGTCGAGCTCGACGCATCGCCTGCCGACAATGTTCGCCGGCTCGCCAAGGCCAAAGGCGTCGAGCCTGGCGCGATCACGGTGCTGGTACTCGACCGCCCGCGCCACGCCGATATCATCGCCAGCATCCGCTCGACCGGCGCCGCGGTGCGGCTGATCACCGACGGCGACGTGGCGGGCGTGATCCATTGTGCCGATCCTGATAACACCGGCGTCGACATGTATATCGGCACCGGCGGCGCGCCCGAGGGCGTGCTGGCCGCGGCGGCGCTGCGTTGCATCGGCGGCCAGATGCAGTGCCGGCTGATCCTCGACAGCGAGGAGAAGCGCGAGCGCGCGCACAAGATGGGCGTGACCGATCCGAAGATGATCTACGGCATCGAGGACATGGTGCGCGGCGACTGTCTGTTCGCGGCAACCGGCGTCACCACGGGTTCGCTGCTCACGGGCGTCAAATTCCGCAAGGATGACGTGATCGAGACCGAAACGGTGGTGATGCGCTCGGTGACGGGCACGGTGCGCTACATCAAGGCCGAGCACCGGCAGTTGGATAAATTCCATTTGGATTGAGGAGGGTGCCTCCTCGTCATTCCGGGATGGTGCGCCAGCACCAGACCTCAGCAATTGCGCACCGGGGAATCTCGAGATTCCGGGTTCGATGCTCCGCATCGCCCCGGAATGACGACAAGAAAAACAAGGGGAGGGCTCGTATGTCCGACGTATCAGCGGTGAAGGCGCTGGTGTTTGACGTGTTCGGCACCGTCGTCGACTGGCGCACCAGCCTCATCAACGATTTCACCAAATGGTCGGAAACCTCCGGCATCGAGGCCGACTGGACCGCGTTGGTCGATGGCTGGCGTGCGGTCTACTCCGCCTCGATGGACGAGGTGCGCAAGCATCCCGAACGCGGCTATCAGATCCTGGATACGCTGCACCGGCAATCGCTGGAAAAACTGGTCGCGCAGTTTTCAATTCAAGGCTTGAGCGACGCCGATCTGCACTACCTGACGATGGGCTGGCACCGCCTGCATCCCTGGCCCGACAGCGTGCCGGGGCTGACGCGGCTGAAAAAGAAATACATCATCTCGCCGCTCTCCAACGGCAATGTCGCGCTGCTGACCAACATGGCCAAGTTCGCCGGCCTCCCGTGGGACCTCATCATGTCCGCGGAATTGTTCGAGCATTACAAGCCCGATCCGGAAACCTATCTCGGCGCCGCCAAATTGCTGTGCCTGCCGCCGGGTGAGGTGATGATGGTCGCTGCGCACAACAACGATCTGAAGGCCGCGCAGAAGCTCGGCCTCAAGACCGCCTTCGTCGCGCGTCCCACCGAATACGGCCCGCATCAGAAATATGACTTCGAGGCGAAAGGCGACTGGGACATCGTCGCCAAGGATTTTGGCGGCATCGCCGACCGGTTGGGGTGCTAGGACGCGGACTCATTAACGCGCAGCCATAGTCTGATCGAAGCGAGTTGAACGAACGCAAGGTAGTTCGCGGCGAGCCTGTCGTAGCGCGTTGCAACCCGGCGGCAGTGCTTGATCTTGTTGAAGAAGCGCTCGACCAAGTTCCGAGCACGGTAGAGATGCGGGCTGAAGCAGATCGGCTCGCTTCGATTGCGCCGCGGTGGGATGTTGGCCCAGGCGCCCTTCTTGGCGGCAAGTGCTCTGATCCAATCTGCATCATAACCTCGGTCGGCCAACAGCAGCGTTTTCGACTTCAGGCGAGACAGGAGTTTGTAGGCAAGCCGATTATCGTGCGCCTCACCGGCCGTCAGCGCGAGCCGGACCGGCAGGCCGTTGGTATCGACCAGCGCATGAATCTTGCTGGTCAATCCACCTCGTGACCGTCCCATCGACTGTTTCCGATTCCGGGTGATGCACGCCCCATGTTGATGTACGCGAACAATAGACGTGTCGATCATCTGCACCGCGGCATCATGGGCGCCGGCCAGTGCGCTCATGAGCTTGGCCCTTACGCCCGCCCGTCGCCAGCGGACGAACCGATTGTAGCAGGTCGTGTATGGACCGAAGTTGACTGGAAGGTCGCGCCACGGTGCTCCAGATCGCAAGACCCAGAAGATGCCATTGAGAACACGCCGGTCATTCACCCGTGGCACGCCGCGCGGCTTATTCGGCAGCATCGGCTTAATGGCAACGGACCTTCAATTTTGCCGCCACGTCCCAGCTCGCTTTTGGGGTGAAGCGGACATGCGAATAATTCGCAATGTTGAGAATGACCCACGGGAGACATCGAACGGAAAAGGTGGTTGTCCTGGAAGTACGGCGAGGACACTCGATGTTCAGATATCCTGGCGATCAATTGCCGCTCGGATTTCGGACGGGGGTGAGCCGTAGAAACGTTTGAATGTGCGATTGAAATAGGACAGGTCCCCAAAGCCGGACTGGAATGCAATCCACGCAACATTCCGGTCGGCCCACCGCCGATCGGTTAACATGCGGTGCGCGCGCACGAGCCGGCGGGCAAGAACGAATTCCGAAAAGGAAGTTCCTTCGCCTTCGAACAGTTTGCGGATGTAGCTGTCTGATATCCTCTGGCGCTTCGCAACCGCAGCCGGCGAAAGATCGCCGTGGGCGAGGTGAGCCTCGATGTCACTCTTGATGGCGCGCAGCCGAGCCGCGCGGATGCCGCGACCCTCGGCGACGGCGGTCGCATCCCTGGTTGCGCCCAGAGTGACAGCGACGAGATCACAAAGTTGGGTCGCCAACAGTTGCCGCACGTCCGGCGCGCCGAGCATCGGATCATCGAACAACGCGTCGGCGTAAGCTTTCAACAGGTTCAACATGCCCGTGCCGCGTGGAATTGGGCGCAGAACGGCATCATCGATGTCGCGCACCAGCGGGCGCAGCGACGCACGGGGCAGTCGGATGACGCGATGGTCAACAAGCGCTGGTCTTTTAATCGTCCGTCCGGCCGAATAGCTCAGCAGCATGGCGTCGCCATCTCGCAGGGTCGTCTCCCCGCGGCGGCTCACCACCGTGCTGAGCCCGCTTACGTTTAGATGAAAGCTGAAATCGTCGTTTCCGTCACCGCTATCGCGATGCGCATGCACATGTTGCACACCCCGCACGGTTCCGGATAGCAGGCCAAGCTCGGGCAGTTTGCGGGTACCGAAGTCGATATCGCAGACAAGGTCCGGAATTGGTTCGAACGTTACCCAGGTCAAGCCTTGGTCGTGGAGGGTTCGCACGGCATCGCCGTGTGCTTTTACACGCAAGGCATCTACGGTAGGGTGGGCCATCTCGTGTTGCCTCGTCCCGCTCTCCCTCGCCGATCTTCAGCGGAGGCACTTCGCCGAGCGTAGCAATCAGCACGGAGTCCCGTCCAGTCCCAGTGGTGTTCCCGCCCAATCCAAGCCAGCCAGACGTGAAAACGCTATGCTCGCAGGCTTGCAAATGGATGGAGCAGACCGTGAAAAACCTCGTTAGCCATCTCGCAGGACAAGAGTACGGCCCTGGCACCCCCTCTCGGCGAAAATCACTACATCTGCTCGCCGCAAAATTCGGGTTCATCGCGCTGTTAGCGCAAGGCGTCGCGGCGAACGCTGCTGAAGTCAAGGTCTTGGCCGGTGCCGTGATGCCCGGAGTATTCGCGGAGCTTGGCCCTCAATTTGAGCGAGCCACGGGACACAAGATCGTAGCCCAGTACGGACCGGGGGCGGCTTTAAGACAACAAATCGAGGCTGGTGAGGCATTCGACCTGGCTATCATCGCTTCCGAACGAGTGGATGATCTTATCAAGCAAGGCAAGATTGCTGGTGATAGCCGTATGGACATCGTCCGGGTCGGCATAGGCGTGGCTGTACGCGAAGGTGCCCCCAAGCCCGACATCAGTTCGGTCGACGCTTTCAAGCGCATGCTGCTCAGCGTGAAGTCAATCACTTACGGACCAGTAGACGCGACCGGCGAGCATTTTCTCAAGCTGCTCGATCGCCTTGGGATCGCTGATCAGGTGAAGGGCAAGCTCGTGCCAAGTGGCCCCGACCGCATTGCGCAGGTCGTCGCCGCGGGAGAAGCTGACCTAGCAATTGGCGCTGGCCCTGTGCTGGCGTCCGCCAAGAATGTGCAGTTTGTCGGTCTGTTCCCGGCCGAGCTGCAGAACTGGTTCGTCAACACTGCAGGCGTCAGTGCCACTGCCAGGCAACCGGACGCCGCCGGGGCGCTGATCAAGCATCTTACGACACCAGAGGCCGCAGCAGTCATCAGGGCGAAAGGCATGGAGCCCCCCGGTCGGTGATGACTCTTGGGGGGCGCTCTTCGTGCGGGCCCCGAATTTTGTCGATTCGTCCTTCATCGACGAGTTGGAGAAAAGCGGGTTCATCCAAAGGCTCTATACTGGCACCGCCAAGCCTTGAAGCGGGGCGTCCACTCCCCTCGGCCATATCGACTGATCGGCAGAGAAGTCCCGCGCCCGGCGCCTACATCACGGCGCCCATCACTGTCGTTGCCTTCGCAGGGCGGGCGGTCGTAGAATTCCGGTTCAAATGCGCTGTGGGATGCAAATCGTTTTGGCAGTGGTCCTCGTCACCTGCGGCGCCGCTCGCGCTCAGGACTGGCCGACGAGGCCAATCACGCTGGTCGTTCCATATCCAGCCGGAGGGCCGACCGATGCGGTCGGGCGCTTGTTCGCACAGCAAATGAGCGAGAGTTTAGGTCGTCCAATCGTCGTTGAGAACGTCTCCGGAGCCGGTGGCACAACCGGCGCCAGTCGCGTGGCGCAGGCAGCGTCCGACGGCTATCGGGCTCTCTTCATCGGCAGCGCAATGACCTACAGCCAGCTTCTCTACAAGAAGCCGCTCTTTAACTCAGTCACCGACTTCGCTCCGGTAGCTCTGCTGACGCGCCAGCCACTGGTGCTGATTGCGCCCAAGGATTTGCCGGCCGAGAGTTTGCAGGAATTCACTCGCCACTTGAAAGCAAACAAGACTGTGAGCTTCGGTTCTGCCGGCGCTGGCTCCTCGTCGCATTTGGGCTGCGTCATGCTCAACCTTGCAATCGGCGCGGAGGTCACGCACGTGCCCTATCGCGGTGTTGCGCCGGCGATGCAGGACATGATTGCCGGCCGCATCGACTACATCTGTAACCTGATCCAAGACGTGATACCGCACGTCAAAAGCGGCACGGCCAAGGCGATCGCCAACCTCTCGCGATCGCGCTCGCCGATGCTCCCCGATCTGGCGACTGCAGATGAGCAGGGCCTCGCCGGTTTCGACGTCGCTGATTGGTACGGGCTCTTCTTGCCAAAAGACACTCCGCCATCGATCGTGCAGAAGCTCCGCGACGTAGCGGCCGCGGCGCTGGATACGCCATCGTTCCGCGACCGATTGAACGGTCTCGGTGTCGAAGTTGTTGCCTCAGAGCATCGCAACCCGGAATACTTGGCTCGCTTTCTCAAAGACGAGATCGCCAAATGGACTGCCCCGATCAAAGCGACCGGCATCACCCTGGAATAATGGGCGCCTGACTTCAGGCCCCTGGCAAACCGCCCATGGCCCTTCGCGTCATATCGCCGTAGCGCAATATCTCGGTCGTTTTTAGGGGCGAAGCGGACATGACGAATTTATGAGTACGCGCCCTAGTTCTTACTACGTGGCCCGGACGTAGGATGGGTGGAGCGAAGCGATACCCATCATCTTCGCACACACTGCAGCACGTAGGATTGGTTGAGCCCTTGCGAGACCCATCACCTTTGCGGACCGCGGCTGATGGGTATCGCTTCGCTCCACCCATCCTACGAGCTGAGACCGTCCTGACTATTCCGCGCAACCTATCCCACCCCGCCCTGGATCACCCCGAACCAGCCGAGGCCCTTATACGTTTCGTAGCCCGGTGTGGCGTGGAACGCGACCAGCGCGCCGGAGCGGTCCTGATGGAAGCCGGAGCGCCGTCCCTCCAGTGGAAGCGAGACGCGCTCGGTGAGCAGGCCCTGGCCGTCGGACGCCGCGATTACCCGGAAATTCGAATCGACCAGCAGCACGCGCGCCTTGTCGGCGGCGCCGACGCGCACGCCTTGCACGATGGCGCGGGCCTGCGGCTCCCAGTCGAAGTGGACCGCCAGCACGCCGGTCGGTTTGCCGTTGGCCTTGCCACCGGCACGAACGCTGGCGCAATAGGTCACGACCTGGGCGTTGCCAAGCAGGGGCTGGCATTCGACGTCGCCGACGGCGTAATCGTCGCCGGAGCGCAGGCCCCGCGCGGCGCGAAACCATTTTGTCGAAGCCACGTTCTGGCCGACGACGTTGAAGCGATCGGCGCGGCCGTTGGCGAGCACTTTGCCGTCGAGATCGCACAGCCAGAGATCGAGATAGACGGTATAGGCGCCGAGGATCACGGCCAGCCGTTCCGAGACATGGGCGACAGCGGCAGCCTCCGGCACCGCGGCGCAATCGACGACGGCGGAATCGGTCGCCCACCAGCGCACGTCGCAGGTGCGCTCATAGAGATTACGGTCGATCAGCTCGATGGCGTTCAGCGACAGATCGACCATGCGCTCGCCGCGCGAGCGGTCGGCCATCTGCGCGATCGAATTCATCAGATTGCCGGTCCGGTTGGTGAGCTGGCTTTCGAGCTCGCGGGCAATGGTCTCGACCTGCTGGCCGACGTTGCGAACTTCCTGCGCCACCACGGCAAAGCCCGCACCCTGGGCGCCTGCGCGTGAGCTCTCGATCAGCGCGTTCAGCGCCAGCATCTTCATCTGGTTGGTGATCTTCTGGATCGACTTGGTCTTCTCGCAGGCGACCTGATTGACCTCGGCGGTCAATCTGGCGATCAGCGTGGAAACGTCGGCCTCGTCCTCGGCGCCCGCTGCATTGGCTGGCTGTTTTGCGATCATTGCTGTCTGGGAGCGAAGCGCGACGGACATTGGCGGGAAATTCCTCAGTCTTTGTGCGGATGTCGATCTTCTGCGGATCGGCGGGACTCAACGAGTGCGTATTGACTCCTTTGTCGGGGATCATGGCTAACGATTGGTTTAATTTCTGCCTCCCGCGGGTAGTATTGCGGGGACAAGTTGCATCTTCTTTGTGCAAGTCGTTTTTATCGGCATAGACTCAAAGCTGGTGCGGCCGGGATTGTGTCGGCTTGGTCGCAGCGATTCGCGCGGAGCCGTACCACGCCATGGTCCGAGTTTGCCGATCGGCGGCTTTGTCCCTATCACTCGAAGGAATCATGACGCTCCCCGTATCCGCACTGCCCGTTGAACTGCCGCCGGCGTTTCTCGGCGTCTTGCGTTCGGCGACCGGCAAATTGTGGCGCGACCGGCTCGATGCCAGGGGGGCGGCGCGGGCGCTGGCGATCACGCAGCGCTACCAATTGCCGGAGATGCTGGCGCGCGTGCTGGCGGGGCGCGATGTCGGGATCGACGAGGTCGAGGATTTTCTCGATCCGACCATCCGCAAACTGATGCCCGATCCCCACACCGTGACGGCGATGGAGACGGCGGCGAGGCGCATTGCCGACGCAGCCGCGCGCGCCGAGAAGGTCGCGATCTTCGGCGATTACGACGTCGATGGCGCGACCTCGGCGGCGCTGCTGGCCTGGCATCTGCGCCATTGCGGGCTCGATCCGCTGATCCACATCCCCGACCGCATCTTCGAGGGCTATGGCCCCAATGTCGACGCGGTGCGGGGGCTCGCCGGCAAAGGCGCGACGCTGCTCGTCACCGTCGATTGCGGCACCACCAGCCTCGAGCCGCTGGCGGAAGCACGGAAGCTCGGCATGTCGGTGGTCGTCATCGACCACCACCAGACCGGCGACGAATTGCCGGAGGTCGATGCGCTGGTGAACCCGAACCGGCCTGACGATCTCTCCGGCCTCGGTCATCTGGCTGCCGTCGGCCTGGTGCTGATCACGCTGGTGGCGGTGAACCGGGAATTGCGTAGCCGCGGCTTCTGGAATGCCGAGCGGCCGGAGCCGGATCTGCTCGGCATGCTGCACCATGTGGCGCTCGGCACCGTCGCCGACGTCGCGCCCCTGACCGGGCTCAACCGCGCCTTCGTCGCCAAGGGCCTGATCGCGATGCGCCGCCGCGACCATATCGGCCATACCGCGCTGATGGATGTGGCGCGGCTGAACGGGCCGCCGGAAGCCTGGCACCTCGGATTCATGCTGGGGCCGCGCATCAATGCCGGCGGTCGCATCGGCCGCGCCGATCTCGGGGTGCGGCTGCTGCTGGAAGGCGACATCTCGGAGGCCGCGCGGATCGCAGCCGAGCTCGACCGGCTCAACAGCGAGCGCCGCATCATCGAGCAGGCGGCGGAGGCGCAAGCCGAGGCCGAAGCGCTGGCTTCGCTCGGGCTCGAAGACAAGGGCGCGGTGATCGTGACCGCCGCCGAGGGCTGGCATCCCGGCATCGTCGGTCTGGTCGCCTCGCGGCTGAAGGAGAAGTTTGCACGTCCCGCCTTTGCGATTGCGCTGGAGCCGGGCGGCATCGGCACCGGCTCGGGCCGCTCGATCTCGGGCGTCGATCTCGGCAAGGCCGTGCGGCAGGCGGTGAAGGAGCGGCTCTTGATGAAGGGCGGCGGCCACGCCATGGCCGCGGGCGTTACGCTGCGCAAGGAGAAGCTTGCGGAATTTCGTGCCTTCATGGAAAGCGCGCTGGCCGAGGACGTCGCCAACTCCCGTCACGAGCACGAGCTGTTCATCGACGGTGCGGTGAGCGCGCGCAGCGTAACCGTGGAGTTCGCCAACATGTTAAATCGCGCCGGGCCGTTCGGGGCGGCCAATCCAGAGCCCGTGATCGCGCTGCCGGCGCATCAGCTGGTCTATGCCGACGAAGTGGGGCAAGCGCATCTGCGCCTGCGCTTCAAGTCGGGCGACGGCGCCATCGTCAACGGCATCGCGTTTCGCTCGGTCGGGCAGAAGCTCGGCCACGCGCTGACGCAGAACCGCGGCCAGCCGCTGCATGTGGCAGGCTCGCTCGCGGTCGATCGCTTTCAGGGCTCGGAACGCGTGCAGTTGCGCGTGACCGACGTCGCAGTGCCGGATCCGGGACCGGCCTTGATCAGGTAATTTGACAACCAAGAACAACAAACGGGAGAAGAAATGACAGGACAGGTTCAGGGCAAGGTCGCGCTGGTGACGGGTGGTGCGTCCGGCATTGGGGAGGCGGTTTGCGAATTGCTGGCGCGCGAAGGCGCCTCAATTGCCGTAACCGACGTCGACGATTTGAAAGGTCCCGAGGTCGTCGCGCGGATCAAGAAGGCGGGTGGAGAGGCGAGCTTTTGGCATCACGACGTCACCAACGAGGAACGCTGGATCGAGGTCGTGGCTGACGTGATGAAGCGCTACGGGCGGCTGGACGTGCTGGTCTCGAACGCCGGCATCGGAATCTCCGTTCCGACGATCACCGAGATGTCGCTGGCGGATTGGCGGCGGCAGAACGCGGTCAATCTTGACGGCGTATTTTTATCCGTGAAGCATTGCCTGCCGGCGATGCGCAAGACCGGCGGCGGCTCCGTCATCATGATGTCGTCGCTGGCGGGGTTGCGCGGCGCGGCCGGTCTTTCCGGTTACTCCGCGACCAAGGGCGGTGTCCGGCTGTTCGCCAAGTCGATCGCGATGGAGTGCGCTACGTTTGGCGACGGGATCCGCGTCAACTCGGTGCATCCCGGCATCATCGACACGCCGATCTGGGGCAAGATCCCGACGGGAGCGGCGGGCGCCGGACAGAACGCGCCGGTCGATCCGGAGGAACGCGCGAAAATGGTGACACCGCTCGGGCGCGCCGGCCACGCTGAAGAGATCGCGCAGGGCGTCCTGTATCTCGCGTCCGATGCGTCACGCTACGTGACGGGGACGGAACTCGTCATCGATGGCGGGATGTATGCGGGTGGGGTTGCCCGGAGGTAGCTGCTCGTCATTGCGAGCGCAGCGAAGCAATCCATCTTTCTTCGCGCAGAGACATGGATTGCTTCGTCGCTTCGCTCCTCGCAATGACGGCGGGGGCGGTTACCCGCCCTGCCTCAACCGCGCCAGCACCTTGAGCCCGCCATAGCCGTCAGCCGGCAACAGCCCCATCTTGGTCTGATAATCCTTCACCGCCTTCATGGTGTCGTTGCCAACGCGGCCGTCGGTGCCCGCCGGTGTCGAAGCCGGCCTTTGTCAGCCGCGTCTGCAGCTCCTGCACCTCTGCGAGCGTCAGTGCGCGTTCGGAGCCGGGGAAGGGCTGGATGAAGGGGGGCGCACCCAGAATGCGGTCGCCGAGATGGCAGATTGCCAGCGCGTAATTCATCGACGGGTTGTAGCTTTTCACCGAATAGAAATTCGGGCCCAGCAGAAACGAAGGTCCGCCGGCGACCGGCACCCACATCTGCGCGGACGCGTTCGGTTGCGGGAACGGCTTGCCGTCGGCGCGCGTGACGCCGGCGCTGGCCCATGCCGCGTAGGTCCGGCTGCCGCTCGAAGACCCTCCGCGGACCTCATAGCCCCAATGCTCGCCGCGATGATACTTGCCGCGGTTGAGCAGATAGCGTGCGCTGGAGCCGAGTGCATCGTCCGGCTTGCCGAACGGCGAGACGCGGCCGTCCTTGTCGTAGTCCATGCCGACATTGAGCCAGACTTCGGGCATCCACTGCGTATGGCCCATCGCGCCGGCCCAGGAGCCGCGCATTTCCTCCGGCGTGCCCCAGCCGCGGTCGACGATCTTCAGCGCATTGATCAGCTCGGTTTCCCAATAGCTGCGGCGGCGCGGCTCGTTCCAGGCAAGCGCAGCCAGCGCTGGAAAAATGGGACGCATATGGTTCTGCTGCACCAGCGGATCGCCATAGGCTGATTCAACGCCCCACAGCGCCAGCAGCGTGCCGCGTTCGACGCCAAAATCCTGCTCGATGCGGGCGAACAGCGCCTCGTGCTTCTTCAGGGCTTCGCGGCCGTGGATGATGCGCCAGTCCGAGGCGCGGCGGTTGATGTATTGCCAGATCTGCTCGTGGAATTCCGGCTGCTTCTGCATCTGCCGGAACACGCTCATATCGGGCTCGATGCGGCCCATCACCCGCGTCCAGGTCGCGTCCGAAATGCCTTTTGCAATTACGCGCGCGCGAAAATTGTCGCACCACTGGTCGAAGCCGGGTGGGGCTGCAAACGCGGCAAGCGGTGTGGCGAGCAGGGTGCCTGCGCCGATGCCGGCCTTCAGCACGGCGCGGCGGGTCGGGGCATCAGGGGAATCGGGCTGTTTCATGCCGTCAGTCTAGCGGCGCGGCGGGCCGGTGCCAAAAGCCATGACGCCGCGGGAACCAGCGATTCCCTCACAAATCCGCGGCGATTTTGGCGAGCCAGCGGCGGATCATAGCCTGGTCCCTGGCAGACAGCCCGGCCGTCAGCCGTTGCTCGATCACTTGCGCGTGTCGCTTGCACCTGTCGAGCAAAGCAGCACCCCGCCGCGTCACCGTCCACTGCAGCACCCGGCCATGAATGGGGTGCGGGGTCTTCTTGATGGCGTCGTCGCGCTCGAGATTGCGGATGATGACGCCGACCGTCTGCGGCGTCAGCATTGCCACCCGCGCAAGCTCGGCGCCGGACAGGCCGGGATAGGCCCTGAGCATGGTCAGTACGACGAATTGCGGCGGGGTCACGCCGAGGTCGGCCAGCGACCGCTCCATTGCGAGCCGCGTCGCGGCCTGGGCCTGGCGCAGCAGGTAGGCGAGGTAGCCTTGCTCGCCGCGTTTGCCTTCGCCGGGCGGCGGCGGACGAAGCATCAACGGGGCGGGGTTGCCGGCGGATGTTTGCCGCGACCGTCGGCCGGCGCTCCCGGCTACCGGTTTTGGCGCCCGCTGTGGATTGTTCGCCGGAGCATTTTGCGATCGCGCCGCGGTGTCCCGTGGTGCCTTGCGCAGCATATCAGTGCTCTTATAATTAATCAGAGCCCTGATAACATGAGGCACAAGAGATGTCACACGCCCGCAAAGAATACAGAGACTTCATGTCGCTGACGCCGGACGCCTACGAGGCCGTGCTGGCGCTGAGCCAGGTCGCGGGCAAGGCGGGCATGGACAAGCAACTGCTCGAACTGATCAAGCTACGTGCCTCACAGATCAATGGCTGCGCCTTCTGCGTGCAGTATCACATCCTGGAGAGCGAGAAGCTCGGCGTGCCCACCGATAAACTCAATCTCGTGGTGGTCTGGCGCGAGGCGCCGCAGTTCTCGCAGCGCGAGCGTGCGGCACTGGCATGGACCGAGGCGCTGACATCGCTCAGCGAGGGCGTCAGCGACGAGGTCTATGCAGAGGCGAGCGCCGAGTTCTCGGAGAAGGAACTCGCCTATCTCACGTCGGCGGTGGCGTCGATCAATGTCTGGAACAGGTTCGGCGCCGCCTTTCGTTGGACACCCCCGGCGCGGAAGCAGGCCGTGGACGCGGCAGCGTCATAGAATTCAGGGGCGCGCGGACTTACTAGCGCCGCCGAACAGGATGCTGATTGGTGTAAGTTTGATGAAGGCCAGATAGTTGGCCAACGCGCGTGTCACGGACTGGGCTGCCATGCTATGGTAGCCATGACGAGACAAGGTTCGCAATGACGTCCAACTCCTGGATCAGCCGGCTCGGCGCACCGCTCATCGCGCTCGTCCTGACGGTCGTGCCGTCGGTTTCGCCGACGCACGCGGTTGAGGACGCTCCCAGGGTGAGCGTGGTGTCCTTTGGCCTTTTCGGCGATCAAGGCGTGTTTAGACGCGAGGCGACCGGCGCAGCACAGGTCGTGGCGGGCCGTTTCGGGAGCGGCCCAGTCAACGTGCAATACAATTCGAAGAAAGGCGGAGGCGCAACGATCGAGGCCCTGGCCATGTCGTTGCAAGTGGCAGCCAATGGGATGGACGCCGAGAACGACGTTCTGTTCTTGATTCTGACCTCGCATGGCTCCCGCGACGGTCTTGCAGTCAAAGCGGGGCGACTCACGCAAACGCTCACGCCGTCCAATCTCGCCGATATGTTGGCGCGGACGAGCGTGCGACACAAGGTGGTGGTCATCTCGGCCTGCTATTCCGGCGTCTTTATCCCTCGTCTTGCTAACCCCGATGTCCTGGTCATCACCGCGGCCGATGCCGACCATCCATCGTTCGGCTGCCAAGACAAGGCCAAGTGGACCTATTTCGGCGATGCCTTTTTCAACGTTGCGCTCCGGCGAGCTAGAAGCCTGAAGGAAGCCTTTGTTGTTGCGCGCGCGCTCGTCCGGAAGCGAGAACTGCGCGAGCACTTCGAGCCGTCGAATCCCCTGATGGCAGGCGGAGCAAACGTGCAGCCGTTGCTCATTGCGAGTCCTTGAACAATCGGCCGCGTTGCATCCATGAGCACTGGCTTGCTGTGCAAGCGAGCGCCGGGTTTTCAGAGAAGGCGCTTGCATATCAACTCACGTCGGCCGTGGCCTCGATCAAGGTCTGGAACAGGTTCGGCGCGGCGGCATCATGAGATAAAAGTTAGCCCTGCGTATTGGGGCGCTCCTTTGTGTGCGGGTCGATGCCAAACCGGTTATTGCCTGATGATCCCGGCAGCGAAGCCAGGAGCACAAAACCCATCAGCTGCAATGTCCCTGGGTTCACACCGATCAGCTTTGCGGCAAACGGGATTGCCAGCGCGAGGAGCGCCCACCAGCCAGACAGATTGAGATCGTGCAATCGCTTGACCGTGATCGCGGCGAACGGCCAAATCAGGATGAAACGCGAACAGGAACGGCAGGCTCAGCGCGACCATGAGGTCTTCGTAACGCCAGTTGCGGCCCGCCGTGTTGAAGAATGCGACTTCCGTCAACAGCCGGGTGAGAACGCCGCACATGGCCAGCAAGCCGAAACAGCCAAGCGCGAACTCCTGACACTTGATGCGGCCGGTGAGGGAAAGGAAATACCAGGCAAAAATGGAATGCATGTGGCCATCGCGACGTCACGGCGCGCTACCGCCGGCTACCAAAATTCCTAGATGCCGGAGGGTTAAAGATCGGGAAATATTACGACTTCAATTCGAGGTTGATCCAGGATACGTTGGCAAAATCAGATTGCGGTTGTCCGATCCTTAATTCTCGCGGCCTTCGCGCGCGTCATGAAGGTGATGAATGAGTTCGCTTAAGCTCCCGATTGCCTTGATTGCCATTGCCATTTCCGGTGCGGCCGTGCAGGCGCCGCATTCGGCGACTGCGGCCGAACACAAGATGCCGGTCGCCTATTTTCTCGATCAGGCGTCGGACGCAGCTGACGTGCCGGCCAATCTGCCCAGCAATGCAAAGGATGTCATCGTCGCCAAGGTGCGTTTTGTGGAACAGGCAATTTGGCTCGGAGGCCGTCACTGTGAGGGCTGTACCAACGACATCTTCTTCACCCGCGTGAAGATCGTGGAGGTCAAACGAGGCAGCGCTGAAATTGGGCAGGTGTTTGATGTCAGAATGGGATTGCGGAACGACTACCGGGATTTTGCCTATCCCCACACACCCGATCAACGTGGTCGGGAGTACACGGCAGTGATCTATTCGTCAGACGATGGCCTGCACCGGCTTGCTTCGTTCCCGATCAGCCTGGAACAATACGCTCAATGGTACGCGGAAAGATCGGACTATGAACTACAGCGAATGAAATCCCCTCATCGCTAATAGATCAAGCACGGGTCAGCGTCTGCGCACGTGGCTGACCTCGCGCGGTTGGGCTGGGCCGCGCCTTCGGCGGCCATCGGCCTTTCTGCGGTTATCGGCTCCTGCCCTAGTTCTCGCGGCCTTCCCCTTGCCGGGCGCTGTGGCGCAGGCCGTCTTCCGGTACAGCGCGCACCACGGCGGCGACCGCAGGCGAATCGGTGCCGATCTCGCGGCCGCGGCCGCGGATCAGCCGTTCATAGGACGCGATCAGGGTGGTGTAGGGGTTGACCCAGATCCAGCCGTCGCGCGTGAACACCTGTATGTCGAAGTGGAGATGGTACGAGGTGCCGTTCGGGAAATCGAGATAGTTGGAGACCACGCCGATCTTTTCGCCCTCGGCGACCCGGCGCCCGTTGAGAATGCCGTCCGCATCCATGGCTGACGGGTTCATGTGCATGTAGCGGAAACGGATGTGCTCGTTGCGGGTGTTGATCTGCAGCGTCGCCGCCTGCTGCTTCAGTGAGCGGATCACGATGCCGTCGCGGACGGCCACGACGGCCTGCTTCCTCGGATGGCAACTGCTTTCGCTGTTGCTGTTCGGCGGGCAGGGCGCGGGACGGATGTCCTGGCCCTGATGCCCGAAGCCGGCGGCGCATTGCCCGACCTGGAAGCTGCGGGATTCGCAAAAATTGTCCCGCCACGGATAGACGCCGCGGCCCCCCTCGGACTTTTTGCTGCCGAAGGATTGCGAGCGGACGGCGGTCGGGGTTTTCGCGAGCGGAAAACGGATTTGCGAATAGGCGGCGAAATCGGCGCGTCCGCCGCGCCGACGCACGCTGCTACGGGCGATGATGTCGCCGCCCGGGTAATAGGTGAAGTCGGGCGAAACCGCCGTCGGCCGTTCAACGATATCGGACGAAATGTCGTGGCGTGGCTGCGCCGGTTGTCCGCCCGCGATGCGCAAGGCTTTCAGAAAACGCTCGGCAATGGGATAGGCCTCGCGGCAGGCCAGCCGACGCGCCCGCGGCGTTGAATCGAGACACTGGATCGACACCACATAGGGCACGCCAAAGCGCGTGAAGGCGTAGCGCACATAGCCTTCACGGATGAAGCGGCGCATGTCGGGGAACTGCGACGCCAGCGCCTTGACCGGCTCGCCCCTGCCGCCGCGCGGATCGGCGAGGTCGTAGACGAGGATCGAGCCGGTAATCTGCACTTCGACCGGCCTGGCGAAGATTCGCGACGGCAGACCGCCGCTTGCGCCGGGCTGCAGCGAAAACACCGCGTCGTAGCCGGAAGGGCCGGCGTGGAACAGGTCGGCGGGGCGGAAATCGGCTTGGTAGCGCGACAGCGGCAGCTGTGTGCCGTTGGCCTCGCCTTCGAGATAGCCTGCGGTATCGAACGGCAACAGCACCGGCACCGGACTGCGTCCAATCCCGGCGAACAGGCTTGCGTTGATGGCGTTCAGTTGCACCAGCGCGGGCGTCGAGCGCGGATCCCATGCCGGCACGCGCCGCTGGCCGGCGAACGTAAATCGGGAAGCGATCGCCGGTTGGGTGGCGATCTCGGTGCGGAGCCGATCGAGAACCGCCCGCCATTCGACGCGGACGGCCGTGATCGACGGCGTCCGGAACTCGGCGGCGGCGGCTGTGAGCCCGGCCGGGAGCAAACAAAGGGCTGCCAGCCAACGCCTGAGCAAGCAGACAGCCATCGTATTCAATGCATCGCCCCCCGGCGTGCCCCTTACTTCCAGTGCGCGGTACTAATCCTTCGCGCGCTCGACGTAAGAGCCATCCTCGGTCATGACCACGATCCGCGTTCCCGTTCCAATGTGCGGCGGCACTGCGGTGCGAACGCCGTTGGAGAGGATAGCAGGTTTGTAGGAGGAAGACGCGGTCTGACCCTTGGTGACCGGCTCGGTTTCCACGACTTCCAGCGTCGCGCGCTGCGGGAGCTGGATCGCGACCGGATTCATGTCGTGGAGCGACAGCTTCACGGTCATGTTCTCCTGCAGATAGGGCGCGGACGAACCGACGATTTCCTTGGAAACCTGGACCTGGTCGTAAGTCTCGGCATTCATGAAATGGAAGCCGTCGGCATCTTCGTACAGATAATTGAAATTGTGATCCTCGACGGTCGCCTTCTCGACTTGGTCGGTGGTCTTGTAGCGTTCCGAAATCTTCACGCCGTCGCCAATGCGGCGCATTTCGATCTGGCTGACCGGAGTTCCCTTGCCGGGATGGATGTTTTCGGCGGTGAGGACGACGTAAAGCCGGCCGTCCTGCTCGATGATGTTGCCCTTGCGAATAGAACTGGCGATGACTTTCAAAGCTGTTTTCCTGAATTTCTGGCCTTCGGCGAGTCCGGACATGGGCGTCCGTGGGGCCGATCGGGCGGTTTCGGGCTGCAACATACTGATTTTGCCCGTCGATGCCAGCCGTTTTACTACCGTTCCGGTGTCCGCCGGAGGCTGCAAGCGGCCCGGTTTCGCCGGGTTTACGGCTGGCCTGATCGCGCCGTTTGAGGGCCTTCGCGTTGTGGTCGGCGCTCTCTGGAGAGGTGAAGGTCTCTTCCGTCAAAGGCTTGAATTTTCGATCGGGACTATCCGCGCTCGCTGACGCCACCGTGACGAAGGCCGACTAACAAAAGAATTGCAGTTCTTCCCAACCAGCCGCCAGACATGCTCGTATCCTGTTGTAAATTCTCGCCATTGGACTGCGGAACCGGCCAGAAGGTTCAGCACTCAGGGCCCCTCCATCGAGTGGAATGGACAAGGTGAGCGGGTTTCGCCATGACAGGATGGATGAAGCGCGGGAGGTTGCCGTCTTGAGCGGGCATCACAGAGAAAGTCGAACGATTTCAATGGTATTTTCCGATTCCTTGAATGCCGGTTTAGGCGCGGCGGAGGTCGCTCCGTGGCTCAGCAAGGACCGTGGCTGATGGTCGGGACCGACCAGCCTTCGCCATGGTGGTCGCCTGCGCGGCACGCCGATCGGAAGCCGTTCCTGATGGCGCGAGGCGCGATCACAAGGGCGGTGCGGGCCTGGTTCGACGAACAGGGCTTTACCGAGGTCGAGACCGCCATGCTCCAGGTATCGCCGGGCAACGAGACGCATCTGCACGCCCCCCGCACCGAGATTGTCGGCAACGACGGCATGCGGGCGACGCGTTATTTGCGGACGTCGCCGGAGTTCGCCGCCAAAAAGCTGCTCGCCGCCGGTGAGGCCAAAATATTCGAGTTCGCGCGCGTGTTCCGCGACCGCGAGCGCGGCGATCTGCATCTGCCCGAATTCACGATGCTGGAATGGTACCGCGCCGACGCAAGCTATGACGCTGTCATGGCCGACACCGTCGTCGTGATCGCACATGCCGCACAGGCGACCGGAATCGGCCGGTTTTCGTTCCGGGGGCGAACGGCCGATCCCTTCACTGAGCCGGAACTGTTGACGGTGGCGGCGGCCTTCGAGCGTTTTGCCGGAATCGATCTTTTGCCCACGATTGCGAATGGCGAGGGCGACCGCGCGGCGCTCGCTGCGGCGGCAAATGGACGGGTGCGGATCACCGATGATGACACCTGGTCGGACATTTTCAGCAAGGTGCTGGTCGAGCATGTCGAACCGAATTTGGGGCAGGGGCGTTTGACCGTCTTGTTCGAATATCCGGCGCCGGAGGCGGCGCTGGCGCGGACGAAGGCGGCTGATCCGAGGGTCGCCGAACGGTTTGAGGTCTATGCCTGTGGCGTCGAGCTCGCCAATGGGTTTGGCGAATTGACCGACGCCGCTGAACAGCGCCGCCGTTTCGCCGCTGCGATGGACGAGAAGGAGCGGCGCTACGGCGAGCGCTATCCGCTGGACGAGGATTTTCTCGCAGCGGTTGCCGCGATGCCGCCGTCGAGCGGCGTAGCCCTCGGTTTCGACCGGCTGGTGATGCTGGCCAGCGGCGCGCTGCGGGTCGACCAGGTGGTGTGGACGCCACCGGCAGGAGAGACATGAACAGGATAGATCCGAAATGGGCGGCAACGCTGCGGCAGCCCGCCGAACTCGTCGAGCGCGGGTTGGCGAAGGCTACCGATCTCGCCGACCTCGAGCGGGTCGCCGCGCGCTATGCGATCGCCGTAACGCCTGATATCGCCGGCCTGATCGACACTGAAAACCCCGACGATCCGATCGCACGGCAATTCATTCCGAGCGCGCTGGAGCTGGTGAGCGGATCAGGCGAAAACGCCGATCCGATCGGCGACGACGCGCATTCGCCCGTCCCCGGCATCGTCCACCGCTATCCCGACCGCGTGCTGTTCAAGCTGGTGCATGTCTGCGCGGTGTATTGCCGGTTCTGCTTTCGTCGCGAGATGGTCGGGCCGGGCAAGGCAACGGCGCTGCCGGAGGCGGTTTATCGCGACGCGCTGGACTATATTCGTGAGCACACCGAAATCTGGGAAGTCATCCTGACCGGCGGCGATCCGCTGATGTTGTCGCCACGGCGGCTGGCCGAGATCATGACGGACCTCGCCGCCATCGATCACGTCAAGATTATCCGCCTCCATACCCGCGTGCCCGTGGCGGCGCCTGCGCGCATCGATGAGGACATGATCAAGGCGTTGCGTGTTGACGGCGCAACGACCTGGGTCGCCGTTCATGCCAATCATCCGCGCGAATTGTCGGGCGAGGCGCGCCTGGCCTGCGCGCGGCTGGCGGATGCCGGCATCCCCCTGGTGAGCCAGACGGTGCTGCTGCGCGGCGTCAATGACGATGCTAAAGTCCTGGAAGCGCTGATGCGGGCTTTTGTCGAAAATCGAATCAAACCGTATTACCTGCATCATGGCGATCTAGCGCCGGGAACCGCGCATCTGCGCACTACGATTGCAGAAGGCCAGGAACTGATGCGCCGTTTGCGAGGCCGTGTCTCCGGCCTGTGCCAGCCGGATTATGTGCTCGATATTCCCGGTGGCCACGGAAAGGCGCCGATTGGCCCGAATTATTTGTCGCATGCAAGTTCCGGGGAAAGTGATCTATCCTCGGAAACGCAGTATCGTATCGTCGACTATTGCGGCGACGTTCACCTCTATCCGCCAAAGCCGTGACCCGTGATGACGGAGGACGGCGAGGAGAAACGGGAGCCGCCGGAAGATGAGGGCCATCGCGGAATCGAAAACGCCGTGATGCTCGGCTTCTTCGTGGTGCTGGTGGCCGCCGGAATCTGGTTGCTCGCCACCATGGCCGATGTACGAAAGGCGCAGGACTGCGCCGCCCAGGGACGCCGCAATTGCGCAACGATCGATGCGCCAGTGCGATAGGAAGAAACAGAAAGACGAGAGGACCAACATGCGAAAAACAATCCTTTTGATGGCGCTGATGGTTCTGATCGGCGGCAGCCCGCAGGCCCTTGCGCAAGGTGGATCGTCGACGGTGACGAAGAACCCGGACAAGCCGATACCGCAGGCGCCGGTCGGTCATCGCCAGCCACGCGCCAGCGATGTGCCCAGCGAAAAGAACCTGAGCGATCCGAACGACCCACTGAGCAAGGAAAACGCAGCGCTCGACCGCAAGATCAAGAGCATCTGCCGCGGCTGCTAGGGCGCGTACCCAAATCGGACATGGGAGGTCGCGTGCCCGCGGGAACGTTGCGAATGATTGCGGTTGCCGCTGTCTGCCGCGCGCAGCGCTTTTGGATACGTTGCGCTTAATCGTGCGATCCTTAACTCCCTCGTCTGAAGAAACAAGATGGATCGCGCTCAGGAGCCCCTCAGGCATGATTGTCCTCGATCGTCATCGTCCGCTTGCGCAGGACGCCTGGAGTGAATTGGCTGTCCGGGCTGCGATCGAAGAAATCGCGACCGATGCCATCGCCGATTTCGATCCCGACACGTTCTGGCCGGGTCACCCCAGTGGCGAACGGGAGGAAGACGGTGACCCCAGTTTCTACAAGGGCGCGGCCGGCGTCATCTGGGCGCTGGATTATTTGCATCGCATCGGTGCTGTCAGCGTCGCTGCAGACTTTCGACCTGTGCTCCCGAAGCTTCTGGAGCGGACCATCACCGATTTCGAAGCCAGTTCGTCGGCCGATTACGCGAAACATGGCTCATTGCTCCGTGGCGACATGGGTGCGGCACTCCTCGCCATGCGCCTGGCGCCCACACCGAGCCTGGCTGATCTGGTGCATACGCGCGCAGAAGCAAATAATGGACTGCCGATCCGGGAACTGATGTGGGGCATGCCCGGGTCCATGCTGGCCGCCATCCACATGGCCGAGATGATCCAGGAAACGCGATGGCGCCAGCTATTCGAGGTGCAGGCGGCCCTGCTGCTGGCCGATCTGGAGGACACGCCGCAAGGCCCGCTATGGACACAGGATCTCTATGGCCAGCGCGACCGTTTTCTCGGGCCTGTTCACGGCTTCGCCGGCAACGTTATTCCGCTATTGCGCGGGTGGGATTGGTTGACGCCGGCGCAGCAGGCGCAGGTGGCCGAGTTTGTGCCGAAGACACTTGCGGCGAATGCGTGGCGGTCTGAGGTTGGAACAACGTGGGGCCCGAGAAGCAAGCGTGAGAAGTGGCTTCGGATATGTCAGCATTGTCACGGCGCACCTGGTATGGTGACGACATTTGCGGATGCGCCCTTTGCTACTCCTGAATTTGACGCACTTCTTGTGGATGGCGGTCGCTTCACCTGGGCCGCAGGACCACTTATCAAGGGC
Organism: Bradyrhizobium sp. AZCC 1678; assembly: GCF_036924765.1. Taxonomy (NCBI): domain Bacteria; kingdom Pseudomonadati; phylum Pseudomonadota; class Alphaproteobacteria; order Hyphomicrobiales; family Nitrobacteraceae; genus Bradyrhizobium; species Bradyrhizobium sp. AZCC 1678. Next base: position 4,722,892 of record NZ_JAZHSE010000001.1, on the reverse strand, counting down.
CCGGGCCTTTGCCACGGCACGGGTGGGAATGGCTACGCATTCCTCAAGCTCTACCATCGCACGAACGACCCGATTTGGCTCGACCGCGCACGCCAGTTCGCTATGACGGCCATCGTCCAGTATCGCGGCTCTCAGCTGGCCGTTGGCCGCGGACGGTATACGCTTTGGACCGGCGACGTCGGCCTTGCAATTTACCTTTGGGATTGCATCACCGGGGAGCCTCGTTTCCCGACGATCGACGTGTTCTGACCCGAACACGGCGGCACGTCAGAGTTGGCAAATGCGCGCGCCAGGAATGAGCAAAAGTATTATGTCTTGAACGGCTCCCTGCCGAATAATAATATCAGAGATAATTGGCAGACCATTTTTCGGAGTGCGGCTATGCATCCGCTTCGTTTCGGATACGCGGCTCTCGAATACGAAATCGCCGAGGAGAGGGTCTCAGCGCTCGCGCGGCTTGGACAGCGGCTTGAGGCTGCGCTGACGGCACTTGCCGCATGCCCGCGGACGGCCAATTCGGATCGAAAAATCCGCGATGGTCTCGTCGAACAGGCGGGGTATGCGCTTTGGCTCTTCGTCGTGCAGCGCGAGGCCTGCGGTCTCAACAGAATCGACCACGTGATACAGGTCTACGGGGTGCCGAACGAGGTGGTTGCCCGCATGGGGCCATTGGCCATGCCGAGCATGCATCCAACCAGGACCATAGGGGCTGCAGAAGCGCGGGCGCCATTGTTCTAAGACTCGCCTTTCGCGGCGGGCCGCCGCTGTCTTGCGACATGCAGCGGCGCAGCCCGTCAAACGCTCGTAGGCATGGTTGCAAGGGGCGCTGACGACCGTCGAGCCCGTAGCAAGTAGCAAGTCCGGCGATATCAGCTGTGCTGCCGCAAGCGGAAGTAAATTCAGGGCATCGGCGGCACCCGATATGACAAGCTCGCCGCCAATTATTTCGCGTTCGTCAAACTCGCTTCCATCCCTGCTTTGTGCCAACAGGTGACATTCGCGAAGTGAAAGAACCCGTCAACTGAAGCGGCCTCAGTCTAGTGCTCCCCTCGTCCTTGCCAAACAGCACCCATCCGACCGGCGCAGCGTGCGTGCGGACCACTATGCTGCCAGAAACGGTATCTCGACCGCCAGCGTATAGCCGTTGACCATCAGCAGGCCACCCGCGGCACCGACGATGCCGCCGACGATCGCAAGCCAGGGCAGCGTCGCGACTATCGAGACCGAGATCAGCACGATGGCGATCTGCAGAAGAGCTTCGGCATAGTCGAAGTAGGGATCCTGCTTCAGCGCATGGTCGCGCCTGCTCTCGTAGTCCTTGGCCCGCGCCATCAATTCCTTCTTGCCCTCCTGCGTCTCGGGCTCGGACTCGTAGCGTGCCGCCGTCTTGCGATAGGCCTCCGCCTTTGCCTTCAGGGCCGTCCTGGCCTCGGCGTTGAGGCTTCCGTCCTGCAGGAACGCCAGTTCGATCGCGTCGGCGGCGAGGTTGTAGTCGGTCTGGCGGATGTTCTTGGCCTGGTAGAAGGCATAGTGGTTCGCGGCATAGATGTTGTTGTTGGTCGCCTCCTTGTCGGCGTTGGCGCCGCCAAGCCCGGTGATGGCCAGCAGCATCGCCAGAATGGCGATGCCGACTGCCGCGCGCTGCTTGAAGCGGTCGTTCTCCTTCTCCTGATCCATCATGTCCGCGGCGTCTTCGGCTTTCATCGATCGGCTCCTTCTCGCTCCTAAAGATTAGGCACGATAAACAACGGCGTTATGTCACCATCGCGACGCACGAGCACGTTGATTTGTTCCGCAGAATGCGGCAGGCGCGATCGGTCATACGAAGGGATCGGCAATTCCCACGCAGCGATCAAGGTTTACGCAAACCTTCGGATGCTTGAGTTCAAGCGTCACAGGACACGCGCGCGGGATAGGCGGGCGGCGTTAGGTTTCGCCTCGCCGATTGGCGGTTCACTCCCCGAGTTGCACCATCCGGCAATGCCAAAGAGGCCTCTCGGGCAACCGGGCGGCTTCCTACTTGGCAGCCGTCGTGAAGGTCTAACTCCCTCACAGATGTTTTACCGCCAGGCCAAAACTCATCGCAGAGGCCCTCAGTATCTCGTGCAAACGCATCGAAAGGGAGAACGATGATGCTGAACAACCTTCGTATCGCACTCGCCGCGACCATCGTGGCCCTCCGGAAGGAGACAACCGTATGACTGAAATGGCAATGACTCAAATGCCTCAAGCAACCGGCGGCGGCAGATTGTCGGGCGAACTGTACAAGGTCGTTGAATTGATCCTGGACCGCGGGTTGGTCATCGACGTGTTCGTGCGTGTGTCGGTGATCGGTCTCGAAGTGCTCACCATCGATGCGCGGGTCGTCGTTGCCGGCGTCGATGCTTACCTGCGCTTCGCCGAGGTGTGTGGCCGCCTCGATCTCACCGGCAGCAGCCCCCGGATCGGCCACTTGCTGCCCGGCCGCGCGCTGCCGCTCGAGCTGCCGGCGCGCACGGAAATCGGAGCGACGCAACGGAAAGGATGACTGATGAGCAACTACGTCTACTGTGTCACGCGTGCCTCCCATCCGCTACCGCTCGAAGGGGCGGTGGGGGTGGGGGAGCACGCCCCCGCCCTCCGGCTCGTGCGCGAGCAGGATCTCGTCGCGGTGGTTAGCGACGCGCCGGAGAACTTGCGCGCGAAGCGGCGCGATCTGGTGAAGCACGATGCGGTCATCGGACGGGCGTATGCAGCCGGCACCGTGCTGCCGATGCGGTTCGGGATGATCGCGCCCGATGACGAGGCGGTGCGGACGGAGCTTCGATCGGGGGCGCGCCGTTATGGCGAACTACTGTCCCGCATCGATGGCCACGTCGAGCTCAACGTTAAGGGCGTACATGCGGAGGAAGCTCTTCTCCGCGACGTCTTGCTCCAGAACGACCAGCTACGCGTGCGGAATCAAGCACTGCGCGCCGCAGGCGGCGGTGGCCACCAGGATAGAGTGGCGTTCGGCGAGCAGGTGGCCGCCACCGTCGCGGAACGGAGCGCGCGTGACGCGGGCCAGGTCATCGCCCGCCTGCAACCACATGCCGCACAGGTGCGCCGGGGCCCGCCGGTCGACGAGTGCTTCGTCAACGTGTCGTTCCTGGTGGCGTCCGGTGCCCGGCCGGACTTCGACGGTGCACTGTCACGGCTGCGCGGCGAGCTGCCCGGCTACGCAAGCGTCGGGTTGTACGGGCCTTTGCCGCCTTACAGCTTCGTCGGCAACGAAGCGGAGAAGTGACGGTGGTGGGGCTCCTGTCGCATCTCTTGTTGCTGCCGCTCGCGCCAGCCCGCTTCGCACTGTGGACCATCGACCGGGTGGTCGACGCCGCCGCCGAACAGCATTGCGGCCCGGCAGCCGTCCGGCGCGAACTGGCCGAGCTTTCGCGGCAACTCGATCAAGGGTTAATCGATGCCGAGGAATTCGATCGACGCGAGGACGAGCTCCTCGACCGGCTGGACGAGGGACGAAAGCGAGGGCTGATCGCATGATGGAACAAGGTCTGTGGCACGAACGCCAGGGTGCGTCGCCGAATTTGGCTGACATTCTGGAGCGGGTTCTGGACAAGGGGTTGATCATCGCCGGCGACATCAAGATCAACCTGCTCGACATCGAGCTTCTGACCATCAAGCTCCGGCTGTTGGTCGCGTCGATGGACAAGGCCAAGGCGATGGGGATCGACTGGTGGGAGCACGATCCGGCGCTTTCCCACCAGCGGCCGCGGCAGCTCGCGGCCGAGAACGCGCGATTGCGCAAGCAGGTCAGGGCGCTGGAAACCGGCACTCTGAAGGTACGGCGATGAGTGCGGCGAGCTATACATACGCGGTCGCGCGCCCGTTCGATCCAACCCGGGCGGCCGGCCTCGTCGGCGTCGACGGCGCCGCGATTCACCTGGTCCGCCACCAAGACCTGGTCGCCGTGGTCAGTCCGCTTGCGCCTGCCGACGCCGACGAGACCGCGCTGCGAGCCAGGCTGGAGACGCTGGCGGAGCTGGAGGCGATCGCACGTACACACCACAGGGTCGTGGCGGCGGTTGCCGCGTGCACACCAACGCTGCCGTTCCGCCTCGCGACCGTTCACCGCAGCGACGACCGCGTTGCGCAGTTGCTGCGCCGGGAGTATCGGCGCTTCCGCGAGACGCTGGATCGCCTTGCGGGCAGCGTGGAGGTGGGGGTGAAGATCTACGTGCAGCACGCGGACGCATCTGCCGATGCGATGTCCGTGGCTGAGAGAGCCCGCGGGTCCGGATCGGCGCGCGTGGGCAAGGACTACCTGCGCTACCGCCGCGAGCAGCGCGATCGGCGCCAGCACGCGTGGCGGCGCGCAACCACTGCGGCCGAGCAGATGGACGCCGTTCTCGCCGGGCTTGCCATCGATCGCCGCCAACACCGAACGCAGAGCGCCGAGCTGTTCGCTGCTCCAGGCGAAAATGTATTCAACGCAGCCTACTTGGTGGATGCCGGGCGCGCCGAAGAGCTCGCCGCCCGTGCACGGCGACTGGGTGCCGAAAACCCGCACGTGACGATCGAGGTCACGGGTCCCTGGCCGCCCTATTCGTTCACCGGCAGCGAACACGGGGAGCGCACGTGAGCCCCGCCGCGCTCCCGGCCCGAGAGATCGCGCTCGTCGACCTGCTCGACCGGCTCCTGGCGGGCGGCATCGTGCTGACCGGAGACATCACGCTGGCGATCGCCGACATCGACATGGTGCAGATCTCTCTTCGCGCCCTGATCACGTCGCTCGGCCGGACCACGCGACCTGGCGTAGCGGAGCGAGACGCATGAGCGCCAGCGTCGCTGATTATGAGCCGGGGCTGCGCCAGCGCATTTCGATGGCGCCTGACACGGTCGAACGAGATCTGGCCCGCCTGGTGCTCACCGTCGTGGAGTTGCTGCGTCAGCTCATGGAGCGGCAGGCGCTTCGGCGTCTCGACGAGGGCGGTTTGACCGAAGCGGAGGAGGAGCGCGTCGGCATGACGCTGTTGCTTCTAGACGATCGCATGTCGCGCCTGCGGGAGCACTTCGGGCTCGCCGCCGAGGACCTGAATATCGACCTGGGACCTCTCGGTCCACTACTTCTGCGCTGATGCAAAGCGGATGCGCATCAAGCGTTCCGCGTTGACGCCAAGACGCAGGCGTCACCCCGTAACCGCTGCGGAAGCGGGGTCGTTTTGGTCAAGCAGCTCTTTGAGCAAGCGAAGTCTGCATTTGCAAACCCCTAATTTGCGGAGGGCCCCCCTGGGCTGACACCGCGCCATGTCTGCTTGGGTCATTCGTGTCACTTTGACCGTGGGCCAGCCACTTCCGGTTCGCCCCGATCAACGGACATTCTCAGCGCCCGTCGGCATGTCTCAAATCCGTTGGTTGCGAGAGGCTCTTTCACGGTATGAGGTAAGGTAACTTGAGACGTGTACTTTCAACAGTTCGATAGGTCGCAGACTTCCAATACCTTCAATGATTTTTCTAAAACACAGTTAGAAAACTCACTCCTGCCAACGCAGTCATCGATCGCTTTGTTGGTTTGATCTGTCACACAGCCTGAGTAATTGTGGCCCTTGTCTTCTCTGAATTTCTGCCGAAATTTAGCGAGGCATGATTTGTTCGCTCTTTCAGTCTGGGCGATCCACTTGTTACGATCGATAGGCTCCGCCTGAGCAAGAAGCGTCGACCCAAGCAACATCGGGATGACGAAAACGTATCGCATGTTCGTATCTCCGCCGGTCAAATCGGACGATACATGAAAACGCTGACCGTCGAAGGATGGCGTCCCTCCGCAATCGGTCATCAGGGTCCTCCCGAGAGCGTAGGGAACTGCGGGGACCGCGCGTTGGCCCCGCGTAAATAAATTTGCATATGCTCGCAGCGTCCTAAAGTTATGCAGATCGGTACACAAAGGCAGTGCGCCGATGGGCCACAAGCGATTGCTTGAAGCCCGCTTCAGCCCCGTGAGCGGACATTATCAGCTGGATTAGGCCACGATAGGTGTCGCCAGCATGCGACATACCCCTCTTGCCAGGGCTTGCTCGCCTAGGATCCTGCGTCCGCCAGCTACAAGGCTTCAGCCACAAGGGCGCCCGGCCGGGCCCTCGCCTGCAGGCGGGACACCGCCTCGGCCAGCGGAACGTCGGCCTGTGAGCCGTCGCGCTCGCGCAGGCTCACCTGGCCGTCCCTCATCTCGCGCCCGCCGACGATGGCCATCACCGGCACCGCCATTTCATGCGCCGCCACGATGCGCCGCGAAAGTGTATCGGCGCCGTCATAGGCAACGGCCCGGATCCCGGCATCCCAAAACGCCGCCAGCACGTCCGCGCCGTATCCGGCCTGGTCTTTCGAGATCGGCGCGACCGCGACCTGCTCCGGCGACAGCCAGAACGGAAGCACGCCGCCATGGTGTTCGAGCAGGATCGCGATCATGCGGCCGAGCGATCCGAAGATGGCGTGGTGGATCATCAGGGGCCTGGCGCGGCTGCCGTCGGGTGCGACGTAGGACGCCTCGAGCCGCTGCGGCAGCACACAGTCGAGCTGCACTGTGCCGCACTGCCAGGATCGTCCCAGCCGGTCGCGCAGCGTGAATTCCAGCTTCGGTCCGTAGAACGCACCTTCGCCGGGATTGATTTGAGGCGCGAGGCTGCATTGCCGCGCGGCATCGCCGAGCTTCGCCTCCGACCAGTCCCAGGTCGCGTCGTCGCCGGCGCGCGCTGCCGGCCGCGTGGCCAGCGCCACCTCGTAGTCGGGAAAACCGAGGTCGCGATAGACCTCGCCCAGCAGGGCGATGAAGCACGCGACTTCGCCCTCCACGTCCTGCTCGCGGCAGAACACATGCGCGTCGTCCTGCTCGAAGGCGCGCGTCCGCATGATGCCGTGGAGCGAACCGGAAGGCTCATTGCGGTGGCAGGCGCCGAACTCGGCATAGCGGATCGGAAGCTCTCGCCACGAGCGCAGGCCCTTGTTGAAGATCTGCACGTGGCACGGGCACGACATCGGTTTCAGCGCCATCGCGTGCTCGCCGTCGTCGACCCGGAACATGTGCTCGCCGAACTTGTCCCAGTGGCCGCTGCGGCCCCAAAACTCCTTTGGCAGCAGCTGCGGCGTCCGGACCTCGGCATAGCCGGCGCGGCGCATCTTGCGCCGGAGATAGTCCTCCAGCACCCGATAGACCGCGTAGCCGCGCGGATGCCAGAACACCATGCCCGGCGCATCTTCCTGAAGATGCCAGAGCTTGAGCTGCACACCGAGATTTCTGTGGTCGAGATCGTCCATAGCTGTAATCCTTGCGAGGGGAAAAGCGCGGACGGGGGACCATCAAAAACAGAAAAAGCCCCGTCCGTCGCCGGCGGGGCCTTTTCTGGGTGAAGTACGCTTGTCTCTAGCGCGCACGACCAGAAGGCGATCCGCCGTAAGCGGTCGCGGTGGTGGTCAATGCGGCTGAGAGAAGCTTATTCATGCTTTGTATATGGCGGGAAAACGCTCAGGCGTCAACGCCATCCGCTTGGCGTCGCGGAATATGGATGATGCGCGGGGACATCAATACTCCTGTGGCGGATGATCCGGCGCCTTGGTCAGATGCCGGTTTGCTGAGCAACGCGCTTGAAGTCGGCAAACGTTTTTTCGTTGATGATCGATGGCCAGCGGCTAATGAGTCCCCTAGTAATCAAGATCCGACAGGAACGTGGTGTTCACGATTTCGAACTCGGACGCTCGCCAATTTTTAAGTAACTCCGTGCGCGCCAAACGATGCGTTGCAGAATCTGAGGCGCTGCATTTCACGGCGTGGTGATCTATGCCTGATATCTCAAGCAACGTATCAAAACTTGCCTGACGATCCTCGCGATTCTCAACTTCGGCGAAGTAGATCGTATGGTCGAACTTTCCCATCGCCCAACAAAATTGAACGTGAGCCTGTTCAGCGTCGGCAAGCGCTGAACCTGGAGCAAGCACGGCTGAAATCAAGAGCAATCGAATAATTGGTTTAATCATCGCATTATTTCCAAAAAATGAATGTTATTTTGAGTAGTCGGCCGGTGGCGGCTTACGGCTTGGCGACAGTCTTGGCTGCTGCCGGAATGTTGATAGATGCTGATGAGCCTTTCAAGCGTGCCATCTGGATTTCGTTCGACGCCCTGAGTTCGGTTGCGGGCCTGTTCGTGAAAGTGAGGGCAACCGCGACGATGATAGCGGCCAGATAGGATAGGTATAAGCCGCCGGTCCGCCGACGGTAGGTGCGCAGGTCATCTGCACTCAGCTCGCTCGGAAGTCGTTTCATGAGAATCTCATTCGAGACAGCAGCCCCGACAAGGCACTATTCCGAAATGCTACTTTCTCATGTGAAGTACGCCACAGGCTGGTCGATTTTTGTCGTGCCGGCTTGGAGCGCATTCGCGGGGCGAGCGGCCGCTTTGGTGAACTCCGGATCGAATTATAGCTGCAATGGAACGGCGGAAGCAGGACGCGCCGACCGCGTGCCCTGCTTCGCCATCATTCGACCCGGGTGGCTAGGCCGAACGCTCCTCCCGCAAATTGCCCGATTGCGCGTTCCTCCGCGTCGCCACCGCATCGGCCAGCACGTTCAGCGCGGACACCGTCGTCTCCCAGTCGATGCAGCCGTCGGTGATGCTCTGCCCGTAGGTCAGCTGCTTGCCCGGCACCACGTCCTGGCGGCCGGCGACCAGATTGCTCTCGATCATGACGCCGGTGATGCGCTGCTCGCCTTTCGAGATCTGCTGCGCGATGTCGGCCACGACCAGCGGCTGGTTCTCCGGCTTCTTGCTGCTGTTGGCGTGGCTGGTGTCGATCATGAGCCGCGGCGCCACGCCGGCACGGACAAGTTCGAGGCAGGCGGCATCGACGCTTTCCCGGTCGTAGTTCGGCGCGTGGCCCCCGCGCAGGATGATGTGGCAGTCCTCGTTGCCGGTGGTTGCCGCAATCGCCGAGCGGCCGCCCTTCGTGACTGCCATGAAATGGTGCGGATGCGATGCCGACTTCACGGCGTCGGCTGCGATGCGCACATTGCCGTCGGTGCCGTTCTTGAATCCGACCGGGCATGACAGCCCGGAAGCCAGCTCGCGATGGATCTGGCTCTCGGTGGTGCGCGCGCCGATCGCCGCCCATGCCATCAGGTCGGCGATGTATTGCGGCGTCGTCATGTCGAGGAATTCGGTCCCGGCGGGCAGGCCGAGATTGTTCACCGCCGACAGCACGTTGCGCGCCAGCCGCAGGCCCCTGTTGATGTCGAAGCTGCCGTCGAGGTTGGGGTCGTTGATCAGCCCCTTCCATCCGACCGTGGTGCGCGGCTTCTCGAAATAGACCCGCATCACGACCTCGAGGCGGTCGGCAAGCTTTTCGCGCAAGGCGGCGAGGCGCTCGGCGTACGCCACGGCGGCGACGGGATCGTGGACCGAGCAGGGGCCGACGACGACCAGCAGGCGATCGTCGGTGCCGTTCAGGATGGCGTGGATGGCGTTACGCGCCGCCATCACCACCCGCGTCGCGGTCAAGGTGCGCGGGATCTCACGCATCACCTCTTGCGGCGTACTCAGCTCTTTCAGTTCGCTAATTCGAAGATCGTCGGTGGTGCTCAACACGGCTATGGCTCCTGTTGTTGGGAACCTGCCGGCCAATAAAAAAGCCGCCAGGTTTGGCGGCTGTTCGGACTTCTTGGCTTCAATTCGTCAGATTGAGCGCGATCCTCCCACCGCCAGTGAGCTGTCGTAGCTAAAATACCAAAAGCTGGTGGCGGCGATCATGATCATGGCGGGCTCTATAGCGCACCGGTCCAGTCTTGTCACCCCATAATCGGCGATCTTCAGGATTGGCGCGCGGCGAGCGCCATGCCGACCAGCGATGCGCCGCCGAGCACGAGGTTGATCCCGACCAGGAGGCCGATCGCCCATTCCGCCGAACCCGGCAGGCCCGCGACGATGATGAACGCGATCAACAGGTCCATCACCCCTGACAACAGCAGCCAGGACCAGCGCTCCGACAATTCGCGGCGGTGCTCCAGCGCGTACATGATGGTGACGACGCCTTCGGCCAGAAAATACGCGCCGACCACGATGGTGAGCGTGAGGATGCCCTGCGCCGGCCGCGCCAGCAGAAGCCCGCCGGCGAGAACGGCCAGTGCCGCCGAGAACAGCGACCACCAGAAGCCCGGTGTCTGCCGCGCCCAATACGTCACGAACAGCCCGGCAACGCCGCTGATCAGGAACATCCAGCCGAGGAAGACGGTGACGGCGAGGCTCGCCAGCGGCGGCACGATCATCGCAGCCAGGCCGAGCAAAGCGAGCACGATGCCTTCGAACAGGAAGGCTTTCCAATGCGCCTTCACCCTGGCGTTCATTTCGGACTGCAATTTGCCGATGTCCGGCGGGATATCCTGGGGAAAGGTCATTGGAAACTCCCGATGCCTGCCGCGCCGATGGAGTGTCCAATATAGCCCGTGCGCCGCCCGCGGGTAAAATTTGTTCGCCGGCCTTTTTGCGCGAGATCAACGACGGAAGGATGACGCTCAGCCTGGCTCGGGCGCGGACGAAAATCCCTCCGAGGACCTCCTGATGCGGTTGCGACCGAACACATAGACCGCCGAGGTCGCCAGCAACAACGCCAAGCCGATCAGAATGGAGGTCAGGCCGAGCGGAACGAGAAGCAGCGACGCGTTGCGGTCGGGATTGACGAACCAGTGATGGAGCGAGGTCAGCACGAAAGCCGCCCCAGCAAATCCAGCTCCGCTGCCCACGAGCAGCAGCGCCCACATCCGCCGCAACTGGCTCAGCCGCTCACGCCCGATCTCGGTGCGCGGCGCATGGTGGCGGCCGACGCGCCCGCACCAGCCGAATTGCAAATCCGATCGAACTGAAGCCGATCAGGAGGCTCGCCGTCCCCAGCAGCATTCGCGTGTTGGGGCCGAGATCGGGAAGTTTCTGCAATGTCAGCAGCGGAAAATCGAATGCGGCATGCAACGCGACCGGCGCGAACAGCGCCAGACACCAGCTTGAAATCCGCGCCCAGTCGCGATGATGGCGGTGCGCACCCAGCGCCGTTCCCGCGCGCGCGATCGCGATATAGGCGCCCGCGATAATGCCGAGCGCACCGTGAAACGGCACCGTCAACACGCTGCGCAACGCGGCCAGCGATCGCCACATATCGGAATGCTGCACGAGATAAGCGAGGTTTTCGTAAGCCGCGAAACCGAGGCCCGCGGCCGCGCCATAGACCACGGTGTCCATCGGGTCCGCAAACGCACGGCGGCGCACCGATAATGACACCAGAATGATCACGAGGACCTTCACGATCTCTTCGGGCGCGGCGACGCCGAAGACCGAGCGCAGGCCCTGCGTCATCCAGGGGTTTCCCGGCACCGCGAGGATTGCGGCAAAGGGAGCGCGCGCAATTCCCAATAGAGAAATGCTGGCGGCCCCGAGTATGAAGGCGAGCCACACCCGCACAGGCGGGCCCGGGCGCTCGTCGGCAGCGATGACCAGCCAAAGCAACAGCAATGCCGGTGCGATGGCGGCAACGCCGATCGATGTGGGGAGGGCCTGCAGCAACAACATCTGGGGAAATTTACCTCGCGCGAGCGTAAATGGCTGCAAATCTCGCCGTTTGCAAGAAAGTCAAACGCGACTCCTTGTCACCAAGGAACCCGGCCGAAGCCAGCGCCGCTCAGGCCGCTGTCCGTTGGCCGATCCTTCCATGCACCATCAGCAGCCCCGCCAGCGCGACCAGCGCGAAGCCCGCGCCGGCCAGGAACGTTCCCTGCGGCCCCGCGATGTCCCAGAGGCTGCCTGCAATGATGCTGGCCGCGAGCATCGCCAGACCGCCGAGCAGGTTGAAGAATCCATAGGCCGTGCCGCGCAGCTCGGCCGGCGCGGTGTCCGCTACGAGGGCGGCCAGCAATCCTTGCGTCAACCCCATGTGCAGGCCCCAGAGAACGACGCCCAGCGCAACGCCGCCGATCGACGGCAGCAGCGCCAACGCGAGATCCGCAGCGACCAGCAACAGAATGCCACCCGCCAGCACGGCCGTGCGGCTGATGCGATCCGAGATGACGCCGGCGGGATAGGCCGCGACGGCATAGACGACATTCATCAGCACCAGCACGGCAGGCACGAGCATGATCGGCAGCCCGACATTCTGGGCGCGCAGAACCAGGAATGCTTCGCTGAAGCGCGCCAGCGTGAACACGCTCGCCACCGCCACCACCCACCAATAGGCCGGCCCGAGGTTTTTGATCTCAGTCAGGCTGATCGGATTGCGCACGGCACGCAGCTGTTCCGGCCGGTCCGGCTCCCGCACGGCAAAAACGATCAGCGCCAGCGCCAGGAAGGCAGGGATCACGGCAAACCAGAACACCGCCTTGAAGTTATCTGCCGTCCACCACATCAGGGCGATGGCGAGCAGGGGGCCTGCGAAGGCGCCAACCGTGTCAAGCGATTGGCGCAATCCAAAACTCGCGCCGCGCAGATCGGCCGGCGAGAGGTCTGCCACCAGCGCGTCACGGGGCGCGCCGCGAATGCCCTTGCCGATCCGGTCGACGAAACGCGCCGCCACCAGCCAGGTAACGGTTGGCGCCAGCGGAAACACCGGCTTGGTGAAAGCCGCAAGACCGTAGCCGAAGGCTGCGAGCCATTTGCGCTTGCCGAGCCAGTCCGAGAGCGCGCCGGAGAATATTTTTGTAATGGAGGCGGTCGCCTCGGCGATGCCCTCGATGATTCCGACCGTTACCATCGATGCGCCAAGCACCGAAACCAGGTAGATCGGCAGCAGGGCGTGGATCATCTCCGACGAGACGTCCATCAGCATCGAGACGAAACCGAGGACCCATACGCCCGGTGGAATATCCCTGATCGAATAGGTCGGCTTGGTGCCAGCGGCCATGTCGTCCTTCGGTCTCACCGCGCCAACAGCCGCCGGCACGCTTCGACAAAGACCTCGGCCCCCGTGACGATGTCGGCGTCAGCAGTGTTCTCGGTCCAGTGGTGCGAGATGCCGCCGATCGAAGGCACGAACAGCATGCCCGCCGGCATGACGGTCGCGAGAATCTGGGCGTCGTGGCCGGCGCCGCTCGGCATGCGCAGTGACCTGCCGCCGGCACAGGCTGCGCCGGCTTGTTCGATGGCCTGCTGGAAGGCCACATCCATCAGCGCGGGCGCGCCGGTGCGAATGCGCTCCACGGCGACGCTGCAGCGGCCCTGCTTGTCGACCTCCGCGGCCATGCTGCGGAGGAGGTCCTCCAGCCGCGCAATCACCGCCGGATCGTCGTCGCGAATCTGGAACAGCATTTCTGCCGCGCCGGGGATGATGCTGGGCGCGCCGGGATCGAGGCTGATACGGCCGGTGGTCCACACCGTGCGGGGGCCGCAGGCTGCGGGAAAGCGCTCGTCGATATCGACGCAAAATCTGGCGAGTGCCAGCCCAGCATCCCTGCGGATGGCCATCCGCGTAGTGCCGGCGTGGTTTTGTTCGCCCATGAACGTGATGCGGTATTGCCAGATCCCGACGATGGAGGTGACTACCCCAATCTTGAGGCCGCTGCTTTCGAGCGTCTCGCCCTGTTCGATATGGGCTTCGAGATATCCGATATGCCGCCCGCGTTCGTACTGCGCGCGGGCGCGGCCGGTGAGGCCGGCGTCGCGCAGCGCGTCACGCATGCGCCTGCCGCTGCGGTCGTGCGCCGCGTCGATATCGGCTTCGGTGACGCCGCCGACATAGGACCGGCTGCCGAGGAAGTGCCCGAAATGCCCTTCCTCGTCGCACCATGATGCAACTTCGACCGCGCCGCTTATATTCGGATCGCGATTGATGACGCGGGCGGCTTCGAGCGCATAGACCACGCCGAGCGGTCCATCGAGCCAGCCCGCATGGTTCTGGCTTTCAAGATGCGACCCCGCCAGCAGCTTCGGCCCGGGCTTGGTGCTGGCGCCGAGGACGTTGCCGATGCCGTCGATCTCACCGGCGAGGCTGGCCTCGGGAAGGCGCTGCACCAGCCAGTGCAAAGAACGTATGTGCGGTTCCGAGAACGTCGGCTTGTGGACACCGGTTTTATACGCGCCGATTGCACGCAGCGCGTGAAGGTCGGCAAGAACACGCGTGCCGTCGACACGCGAGAGATGGTCAATCATGGATGAAGCACCTGCTAGTCCGTAGTTCTCCGGGGGAGAACAAAGTTCCTCACGTTTTCGCGAGAGTAGAACAAAGTTCCGTGAACGTCGCCAGCCGCCCTTAATTTATCCTCCGGACAGCAGCACCAATGCGATGATTGCAAGCCATACCACGATGACGAGCGCTGCAATCGCGCCAGCGGTTATCTCGTCTTCTCCTTTAACGTGTAGTCGCGCATACTTTCCGCAAAACGTGTGAATGCGCCCGTGGCTTGCGGGAGGATATTCACTCACGCTATCGCATCAGGAAAGAGATAGTTCGCGTCGTGCGAGTGGAACGTCGCGATGCGAGCGCTATGGTCGCCGTTTTCGGCCGGCCGCCAGCCGCGGCTGCGAGCGAACCGAAAGGCCCCTGCGTGATGGAAAGTCGCGTCGGTGCTAGGAGAGTTCGCTTTGCCGCATGCCGGCCATGGCGCGACCCTCGGCCAGCCGGTTCTTCATCGCGGCGACGACTTCATTGGCAAACGCAATTTGAGGATCGATCGATGCCAAATCAGAATCGGTCGAGGCCAGACAATGAACTTGAGATGCCTTCGATGGGTATCCGACCCGGGCTTCGAATGCATCGAGCTGATGCTCGAAGTTCGCGAGCGCCTCTTTCAGATTAGCCAGTTCTTTCGCGCGGGGATCTCGATGCATACGATCCTCCCAGGACGATGCCGCCGGGGCCGGACGGCACGTGTATCGGATGGTAGTGCAACGCATCAGAGTTCGCTGACCGTGGAGAGGCCTCCTATCGGGGGCCTGCCCACAGCCAACAATGCGACGTGCAGAGCTAGGCCAGGCGAACGTGACCTTGATTCTTCCGCCGATAGGCCAGGAAGCCAACGCCGAAGAAGCCGAGCAACATCATTGCCCAGGTCGACGGCTCCGGCACCGCGCCGGCTACCGTGTAGTTGCCGAAATCGACCAGCTTGATGGAGTTAAAGTTTTCGGGGAGCACAGTATAGACCTTGACCTTGTCGATGTACTGGCCGCTGCCCGCAACGGCGGCCGCCCCAAACGGTCCGAAGACTGAGCTCTTGGGGACGTTGGTGAAGGTGAAGGTATTGCCGAAGTTGTCATTCACCTCGACAAAGATATCGCCAAGGATGGCGAGCTGCCCCTGGAAGGAAAACGACGTGAACACGTTGTTGGTGGGGTCGAACGTTATCGATGTGAAGAGAGTGTCTTTAGTCCCCGGCGTGGCCGTTGCGTTCCCGCTTCCCGTGTCCACGATGCCGACTGTAGAAATATTGATGAGTTCGCTACCCACATGGGCCTTGAAGCTGCTCACATTGTCGTTGTTGGTGTCGACGTTCCACGATGTGCTGCTGGTTTGCCAGCTCGACGAGGTGCTCGAAACAATGTCGGCGCGAGCCGAAACGCTGACCATGGCCGCCGCCGAGATTGAAATTGCGACCATCGCCTTATGAAGATTTTTCATCACCTACTCCTGCCAATAAACTGGAATCCAATAATTCTCTGCGGCTTGCTTTGCCAACTTTTCCCGAGTTATAGCATCCATTAAAATTTAATAAAGGAATTTAACTCTACCATCGTACCGCAACAAAAATTTATTTAAGCGATTATAGGTTGTTTTATAGCTTTCCTGTTTCTGACTTTGGTCGCACGTTCTGGGTGTATTTGCGCCTGCTGCAATCCCTTTGCCGTTTATTTAATTGGCCTGATCGGGGCGCATTATTAAATTCGAAGATGCTCTATAATGAAATGCACAATCTTCCCGTTGTGCGTGCGGTCGAGGGTTGCTTCAGCAGGGGCCTGCCGGTGCTGCCGCCGGCGTTATCGAGCCGCCGGCAACAGCGGAAACGTCAGGCTATCCTGTCTTGTCGCGAACTTGTTTTGAGAGGCCGCTGGCGGGTCAACGAGCTTGGGAGTGGGCCTGACAACGTTCAGTCCCCGCGCATGATCCCCGAACCTCGTGAGGAGGAGCGGTCAGGTATCTGGCGGAAAGTAGGCCCGCAACGTCAAGCGGAGTGCGAGGTAAAGCGCGACGCATGTTGTGATTGCAATAGCGGCCATATCCATTTTCCTGTCCCTCACTCTTACGCACTGATGTCCGTTTTCTGGACTTATGCAGTGGATGGAACCTGGGCTGGGAAAATGGTTCCCTTAAGCCTTGAAAATGGTCGCCTTGGGCTTTGAAAGTGTTTGCAACGTGATGGCGCTCCCTAGCGGAATCGAACCGCTCTCTCCACCGTGAAAGGGTGGCGTCCTAACCGATAGACGAAGGGAGCAAAAACAACCGGAAAATCAATGCGTTATGCGCCTGATGGGCCGTTTGGCCGCCTGCCGTCCATGTTCCATGGAGGCGGCGACGGGCGAACGTATAGTGGCGTTTGGCCGGGTGGGCAAGCCGCTCGGAAGCCGGTTTTTTACGGCCGTTTGCGCCCCGATCGACACCCCTTGCGGAGACACGCCACCACCGTGCAACGGAATTTAAAGCCGCAGGGCGTAAGGCTTTCGTCGGGGGAACTTCCGACATGGCTTTGCTATCGAGCAAGAAGCGCGAGTCGCGCAAATCATTGAGTCAGCCCGGGTGGATTACCCTCGAGGGTGGTTTTGCCGCGCGCCAATGCGTGGTGAAGGATCTGTCCACGACGGGGGCGAAGGTTACGATCGACGACCCCAACTCGCTGCCGACGAAGTTGCGGCTGGCGTTTTCGCGCGACGCCAGGACTGGACGCCGCTGCGAAGTGGTCTGGCGCCGCGGCAAATCGGTCGGCGTCAAGTTCGTCCGCTAGTCTGGCATCGACCCGCAAGCGGCGATAAAAGGCGGGATGCGAAAATCCCTCCTTGTAATGATTGCTGTGGTGTTGCCTGCGGTTGCCGCGCTCGCCGACCAGCCCCGTATCCAGAAGTCCGACAAGGCCGCGACACCGGGCAAGCAGCTTCCGCTGAAGCGCTCAAATTCGGCCAACGCCTGCGCGGAGTACGGCGCGGGCTTCGTCAAGATCGAAGGCACCAACACCTGCATGAAAATCGGCGGCGCGGTGAGCGTCGGCGCCGGTGTTTCCAGCGGCTCGCGCTGACAAGCGCCGCGACTTTCCGTCATGCCCGGGACATCTGCGCGAAGACGCGCTTCGCTTTTGCCCGGGCACGACGAGATTCAAAGCGCTTACGTCATCGGCGGCGCGATGAACTGGACGAAGCCGGGGCGGGCCGCGAACTGCGCAAACCAGCGATCGAGATTCGGCAGTTTCGGCTTGGTGACGCCCTCGACGCCCAGCCAGCGCCGCGCATAGGCGCCGAGCGCGATGTCGGCGATCGTGAACTGGTCGCCTTCGATGAAGCGCCGGCTCGCCAGTTGCGCCTCGACGATCCGCCAGACCACGGCCTCGGCGTCGACATCCTTCTGGATCGCCACCATGTCGCGCTTTTCGACCGGCGTCCGCACCAGCGCCCAGAACACCGGCCGGTCGACCGGCTGCAGCGTCGACAGCGTCCAGTCGAGCCAGCGGTCGACGCCGGCGCGCGCTTTCGGCTGTGAGGGGTAGATCGGCGAATTCTCGCCATAGGCCATGCAGAGATAGCGCATCACGGAATTGGATTCCCACAGCACATAGTCGCCGTCCACCAGCGTCGGCACGCGGCCATTGGGATTCATCGTCAGATACGGCGCCTCGTTGTTCTTGCCGAACTGCATGCCGGCGTCGATGCGTTCGTAAGCGAGGTCGAGTTCGGCGAGGCACCACAGCACTTTTTGAACATTGACCGAATTGGCCCGGCCCCAGATGGTGAGTTGTTGTTTCTTGTTGTCGGCCATGCGTCGTCGCTCCCGTTGATCTCTCGTTGATGCGTTCATAGCCGAAGATCGACGAAAAAGCGCGCGGTTTGGGCAGGACACGGTTGCAAAATCGGGCTTATAAAAAATCAGGCTTCGCCGCAGTGCGACAGAGCCCTAATTTCCGTGCAGCGCGTGGTCTGGTGTCAGCCGGTCAGTGGCCGAAGAACAGCCACAGCAGAATGATCACCGGAATAGGCACGCCAAGCAACCACAACAGAAGTCCTCGTCCCATCATTTCCTCCTCAAAATGCATCGAGGGGAAAACGCGCGATGTCGTGGCGCAGTTCCTGCGCAGAAAAGAAGCCTGCGCGAAGGAACATTTTATGATTTCGGAATTTCCGGGAGCGACAATCCGATTCGAAACAGCGAATAGCCGTCGCGGTCGATCGCCTCGCGCACCTCGGCGTTGACGTCGTCAGCATGGCGGCTGCGCGTCAGTCGCCATTCGCCAGCACTCGTGTGGTCAGGAAACGGCGCGTCCGCGCGTGTCACGAGCCTGTAGTTCGGATGGCGGACGTGCACGAAGAAGTTGTACAAGGCCTACCAGTGGCCGGTGTTAGGCATCGAGGACCACGGCTCCGCCGGTGGCTTCGGTTCGCCCTTCTGCAACAGCTCGATCGAATGCAGGTCCGGCGAGCGCACGAAGGCCATGTTGCCGTCGCGCGGCGGCCGGTTGATGGTGATGCCGGCCTTCATCAGGCGGTCGCAGGTCGCGTAGATGTCGTCGACCTCATAGGCGAGGTGGCCGAAATGGCGGTCCTCGCCGTATTTCTCTTCATCCCAGTTGTAAGTGAGTTCGACCAGCGGCGCGCCGCGGTTCTGCGGTGCGGCCTTCAACAGGCCTTCGTCCTCGGGCGCGCACAGGAACACCAGCGTGAACCGGCCCTTGTCGTTGTCGACCCGGCGTACTTCCTTCAGCCCCAGCGCGTCCTGGTAAAACTTCATCGCGGTATCGAGGTTGCGGACGCGCAGCATGGTGTGGAGATAGCGCATTTTGGAGAACTCCTTGAGAAGGTTTGTTGTTTTTCAGGCGTTTGGGGCGCTCGGGGCAATAAATAGCAGCAAAATGCATCACGGGGCAGTGTGTTGCGTGTCAATTGCGCGTCACCCCCCGCGCCGCCCATCGTAGGTGGGCGCTTGGTGAATGGCGCCGAGGGCGCGTCGGCTAGCCGGTTTCAGGAAATTCGCTGAATCACGGGAACAGAAATCCGTTTCGCAAAAATCCGAAAACTAAACTGGGCAAGTTCCTGCAACACCCTCATGCGGGAGGAGTTAACCCGGCTACGGAAAGGAGGCCCATATGCGAAAGATAGGACTTGCACTCGCAACCGTTGCCGCGCTTGCGACAACCGCCGTCGTCAGCTCCCCGGCGGAAGCGCGTGGCGGCCGTAACGCGGCCATCGGCTTCGGCGTCGCCGCAGGCGTTTTAGGCGCGGCGGCAGCAGCTAACGCCTACAACAACGGTTACTACTATGGCCCGAGGTACGGCTATTATGGTGGTGGACCGTATGCGTATTACGACGGGCCGCGATACTATCGCCGCCACTACCGGTACTACGACGGTTGGTAAGGAATGGCCCGGAGCAATCCGGGCTTTTTCTTTGTCTGGTTTCGCCGGCGACCCCTGTGATCTGCTTCGCGAACCAGCATCAACTTCCCGACACCTGCCAACTCAAGTATCTCAAGGAACGAGGGTTTCAGGGGCAGGAACTTTTAACGTCATAAAACGTTCACGGTCATGGATTACGAAACCCACGAGAAGCTGTCGCCCACGAAGGAAGAGCGCGAGGCAAAGAAAGAGCAGGCCCGCAAGGACGCCGAGAAGGCGCTTATTGCGCGTAAGAAGGCCGACGACGCTTTTCGTGCGAACTTCGAGCGGCTCAAGGCAGAGCGGCGTGCCCGTGAAGCTGCCGAAACAAAATCATAGCGCACTTGCTGCGCTCCAGTGATGTCGTGAAGGGCGGATGTACCCCTCGTGACAGTGAAGGCCTCCAGCTTCGGCTCGGAGGTCTTTCGCGTTTGACGGCTTTAGCCGTAGCTTAGCGCGTCAGTGCGGGGATGAGACTCTCGAACAGTTCGACGAGCCTTTGGCCGGTCATTCCGACAGCGGCGATAATGGCCAGGGCGATAAACCCGGCGATGAGGCTGTATTCGATTGCGGTGGCGCCGGACTCGTCGCGCAGAAATTTCCCAAACATTCATTCTCTCTCGAATTTTGACGAATATGGTGTAGCACGCCAAAGTTGCTGTCAAGAGAGCCAAAAGCGTAAAATTGCAAATTTTATTGGAGTTGCAGGCCAGAGCTGATTCAATCGCGTTCGATCGCCCCCTTGCTTTTCAGACCAATGTCTTTTGGCGAGCCCGAGCGCCGCGTTACCAGCGTGATCCCTCACACATACGCGATTTGGCCTCTCCGTCCATCGTGGCGCCAACGGAGGAGGATCGACCATGTTTCTGATCAATGTCCTGCTCATTCTCGCGATGATTTTCTTTTTCGTATTGCCGATTACCGATGCCAGGACGGCTCGGATGAAATTGTCCGTGGTAAGCAGCCTCGGCGTATTGCTGGCGGTATCGGTTGTCGTGCCGCGCCTGTTGCATTAACGAAGGGTCTGCCCGCCTCGACGCGCAAAGACCGGCGCCTTTCCGAGGGCAGGCGTTTGGTTGACGTGGACGGGGGCTCGGCATGATTCTCGTAACTGGCAGCATTTTGGCGCGCGAGGAGACGTTCGACGACGTGCTCCGCTCGTCTCTCGAACATGTCGAGCGCTCCCGGAAGGAGCCGGGCTGCATCTCGCATGACGTGCATGTCGACTGCCAGAACCCGATGCGGTTGTTCTTCTTCAAGCAATGGGCTGATGAGGCGGCGTTGCGCACGCATTCGCCGTCGAAGGTTCGAAGGTGTTTGTCAGATCGCTCAACTGCCGGACCGTCGAGACATCAGGGACGAAGATCTATCGCGCCGAGGCGATACCGCGATAGGAAAGTGCAGCGCTAGAGCAGGGGATTGTGCATCCAGTCTTCGGGCCAGAACCTGTTTCCAAGCCAACCCATCGCCGCCGCCATGGTGAAGAAGATCAGCGCGGTCGGTATCAGTTCATCGATCGCGAAGGCCTGACCAATGATGGGGCCGAACAGATGTGCGAGCAGTCCTGCCGTGCTTGCTCCGCTTTCCTGGCTTACAGGGAAAGGCCGCAATGGATCTGGTTCGCCGTGTTGGCAGTACTTGCCGAAATCGGCGGCGCGATGATGCTCGCCGCCGTGCGGGCACAGCGGCTCACATATTAGCGTGATGTAGCCCCGCTTCGTCGTGGGCTTCCTGGCTCGTCAGACCTTGACGTCCAGCAGGGACGGTTCGTCGGGCGGCACATCTGCAAGGGCCGCTTCTACGGCGGCTGCCTTGGCGTGATAGACGGCCTGAAGATCCTGGTTGATCGTCGTCGGTGGCGCCTTGGCGTTCTGATCGACAACGAGTTGTATTCTGGCCTGCGTCACTTCAACCGGTATGGGATAAATGACCATGGGATGACCCTCCTGGGCCAAACCCTGTCAGGCGCCGATTTACGCTTTTGTAAAGAGGTTGGGTTAATGGGGCATCATTTCAGGGATGCTCGGTAAATGGAGGCTTAAGTTTCCCTGACCGGCGCCGAAAAAATTTATAGCGTTTTCGAATGAAAGCCTGATCCGGGGGACACGGCGTCAAGCGCACGCGACAAAACGATAACCTGAAGCCCGGCGCTGTTCAGTCGGGATCGAAATATCCTAGTGCATCTGTTCCAGTCGCTCGGCGTAGAGGCGGAATTCCTCGGCCATCTCGATCAGCTTCTTCGAGGCTTCCGGATCCTTGACGGCTTCGGCCAGCCGCCGGGCTCGGTTGGACTGGTCTCGATAGTGGTCGGCTTGGGTCATCGCAGCACCTTTTTAGATATGTACGGGCTGCGCTAAAAAGGTTCGACGTCCGGCACGTGACCGGACGTGGCGATGCGAGACAGAAAATCCGCGCGGGATCGATCGGATGGGTGAGGGGACGAAGTGGCGAGGTAACGGTATCTTAACAAGGTAACGGCACCGGAAAACGCGCCCCCTGTTCGTTCTGCGAGAACAAAAGGAGTCTTGCTCTCGGAGTCTTGCTCTCAACCGTTCTCAATCCCGCGATCGACGCCGGATCGACTGACGCCCGACCGTTCGGCGCTCAACGATCCGGCAATTTGTTGCTTGGCGATCGGTGATAGGTCGCGATGGCTATGAAGCCTGCATAACCGATCACATTGATCAGAATTTCCAACCACACGGGCATGAGGCACCTTTCCCCACGAACAAACTCCGCAAGGGCCGTGTTAGTTCCGGCGTAATCCGATGATCAGACCCGCCCGATCGCATGGCTCGCGATCCCGATCGCGCGGCCGCAGGGCCGTTCGCTCCACAATCAAACCCGCCACATCCTAAGATGCAGACAGGGTCCTTCCCGGAATTCTCTTCCAGGAATCCTTTGTGGCGAATTTCTCTTGCGGTTCCACGCGACATATTCCGCCGGCGATAACGGCGAAGGCGGATTTTACCGGTTTCGCCTCAACGCCAGAACGAGGGCCGGCTGGTTCCGTTCAGCGCATTGGCCAGGGTCGTTTCGTAATACTCTTCGCGCTCGCGTTCAAACTTCTGCTGGGTTTCCCTGAAGCTCGCGACGCGCGCTTCGATTTCGGCGCGGTCGCGCGCGAGTCTTTCTTCCTTCTCCGTCATCGCCCATCCGTGTCTTGTTTGATTCTTTGATTCGCGCCCCGCCATTATTGGCGCGCGCGAATGGGGCGTGAATGCGGAAGCGAGGTTGCGGCATTGTGATCGCCCGTCGTTGCGAAGCGAAGGCAGTGGATAAGCTGTGACGTATTCTTGTCGCTCACGCGAGTTCCCGTTAGCGAAAGACGAAACGGGAGGCTCCATTGGCAAAGATCGATCTGGATTCACTGAGCATCGAAGAACTCGCTGGTCTGCGCGAGAACGCGACAGACAAGCTGTTCGAGAAAGTCGCTTCACGCCGCGCTGAGCTCGAAGCCGAACTGGATAAGCTCGCCCAATACGGCAAGCCGGTGAAGAAGACGGAAAGTGCACCCGCGCCCAAGGCGAAGAAGACCGAAGAAGCCAAAGAGCCGAAGGAACAGGTCGCCAAGGCAGCTCGATTAGAACCGCCTGATACGCGCGCCCATAAGGCGGCCTGATAAGGCCGCCCTGACGATGCGCAGCTGCCCTACCGGGCAGGGCGCATCGATCTGGCAATCCGAACGGCCGTGCTATAATCCGCGCGGCCCAACAGTTTCGGAAATATCAGCGGTGATCGCCAAGGATTTGCGCAGCGGCGTCGAGCAGCTCGGCAACATGATCGCCGAAGCGGCGTGTATCGTTCCCTTTACCGGAGCCGGCATTTCCACCGAATGCGGCATTCCGGATTTCCGCTCGCCCGGCGGCCTGTGGACCCGTAACCGCCCGATCGCGTTCGACGAATTCGTTTCCAGCACTGAGGCGCGGGCCGAGGCCTGGCGGCGGCGCTTTGCGATGGAAGAGACCTTTGCGGCGGCCCGGCCCGGCCGCGGGCATCGCGCGCTGGCCTCGCTCTACAAGGCCGGCAAGACGCCGGCGATCATCACCCAGAACATCGACAATCTGCATCAGGCGTCGGGCTTCAAGTCGGACGACGTGGTCGAACTGCACGGCAATACCACTTATGCCCGCTGCATCGGCTGCGGGCATGCCTATGATCTTCCTTGGGTAAAGGCGCGTTTCGAAGAAACCGGCAGTGCGCCTGACTGCACCATCTGCGACGAGCCGGTGAAGACCGCGACGATCTCGTTCGGACAGTCGATGCCGGAAGACGCGATGCGTCGCGCTACCGAACTGGCCCGGCAATGCGACCTGTTTCTGGCGATCGGATCATCGCTAGTCGTTTGGCCCGCCGCAGGTTTTCCGCTGATGGCCAGGAATTGCGGTGCGAAGCTGGTCATCATCAACAATGAGCCGACAGAACAAGACGATATCGCCGATCTGGTGATCCGTTTCGACATCGGGGAAACGCTCGGACCGTTTGTAGGCAATTGATCGCCAACTGATTCGCAGTTGTGCAAGCCTGTTCATAGCCCCCGCAATTTTGTTTTTTTTAGCTATGCGCAGCAATGGGGAGTGTTATCTTTTGATTCGAGAGATTCGCGCTGCGTTACCATGATGGTCATGGTAGGGCGCGTGTTCCGGTCCGCGACGGCGACAGTGGACCGATTTTGAAGTGTGAGGTCCGGGGTCATGGGGTCGGACGAATTTGGGTCCAAGAAGCTCGGGGGGCCGCCGTCAGGCGGGACAGGGCAAAACAGACTTGGACCAGGTGAATACACAACCGGAACGCAACGCGATCCGGCGGTGGATGCGTTATCGGGGCTCGGTGATGCCGCAGCCAACCTTGTCGAAATATCCGGCGTCATCAAATGGTTCGACGCTTCCAAGGGGTACGGCTTCATCGTGCCGGACAATGGCTGGCCCGATGTGCTGCTGCATGTCACCGTGCTCAGGCGCGACGGCTATCAGACCGCCTATGAAGGCGCGCGGCTGGTAGTCGAGTGTGTGCAGCGCGCCAAGGGCTATCAGGCGTTCCGAATCGTCTCGATGGACGAATCGACCGCGATCCATCCGGCGCAAATGCTTCCGCCCCGGACCCATGTCAGCGTCACGCCGACCAGCGGGTTGGAGCGGGCCCAGGTCAAGTGGTTCAACAGGCTGCGTGGTTTTGGCTTCCTGACTTGCGGCGAGGGTACGCCCGACATTTTTGTCCACATGGAAACGCTGCGCCGTTTCGGCATGACCGAGCTGCGTCCTGGCCAGTATGTGCTCGTGCGCTTTGGGCCCGGCTCCAAGGGCATGATGGCGGCCGAGATCCATCCGGAGACCGGCCCGTCGGCACTGTCCTCGCACTAATGCTGCCGCGCTGCTGACGCAAACGTGAGCCGGACGCCGCGCACCCGCGCGGCGGCCTCTGGCATTTGCCGCAATCGTCGGGTTAGGGTTCCCCGGCAATTCCCAGATATCCGGCATGAGTGCATTGATGAATTTCGCTTTGATGGTTGCGCGGCTTCGGATCGGCGGCCGCCTGATGATGTTGCTGGCTGCCGTGTCCGCCGTTCTTGTTACCCTGTGCATCAATCCTGCCGCGCGGGCCGCGAGCATTCAGCCGCTCGAGATCGCCACCAAGTCGGGCGTGCGCGTGTTCTCGGTCGAGATGGCGACGACGGAGGAGGAAAAGACCCAGGGGCTGATGTACCGGAAGGAACTGCCCGACGGCAAAGGCATGCTGTTCGATTTCTCGCCGGAGCAGCAGATCTCGATGTGGATGAAGAACACCTACATCTCGCTCGACATGATCTTCATCCGCGCAGACGGCCGCATCCTGCGCATCGCCGAAAATACCGAGCCGCTCTCCACCAGGATCATCTCCTCAGGCGGTCTCGCCAAGGGCGTGCTGGAAGTGATCGCCGGCACGGCGCAAAAATATGGAATTCAGCCCGGCGACCGGGTGGCGCACCCGCTCTTCAGCAAGCGCTGAGCCTTTCAGATCGGCCTTGCAGATCGTCTTGCAGATCGCCTTGATGGCCGGGGTTTAAGCGTGTATCGACGCATTTCCCAATACAGATCGGGGTATAGCGCAGCCTGGTAGCGCGGCAGTTTTGGGTACTGCAGGTCGTTGGTTCGAATCCAGCTGCCCCGACCAATAAAATCAATGACTTGCTGCGTGTTTTTCGATTTGAATCTTCCCAGCGGTCCCAGTTGGGAAGGGGCAGGGGGAATACTTGTGACGGGCAGGAAGACAGCCATTCTGGCGCGGCAGGCTCTTTTGCTGGGGCTGGCGTTTTGTTTGGCCATGACAGTCCTGACTGTCCTGGGCCAGACGGCCGCGGCCAATCCGGCGCAGCTGATTTCTGACTTTCGGCTAAAGCACGGGGAGAAGCGCGTCACCCTGGATGCTGCTCTAACACGGATTGCACACGATCAAGCCCAGGCGATGGCCGCAAAGGACCAACTGGATCACGATGTCCTCGGCCGGTTCAATTCGCGTGTCGACCCGGCGGGCGCCGGCCGGGCCGCCGAGAACATTGCGTATGGCTATGACAGTTTTCCCAAAACCCTCGACCAGTGGATCAATTCGTCAGGTCACCGAAAAAACCTGCTGCTGCCCGGCGCCACGCGCGTCGGTGTAGCCAGCGTGAAAAGCGCGAAGACCGGTCGTATGTATTGGGCCATGGTGATTGCTGGCGACTATGAGCGTCCCAAGAAACCGAAGAGTTCGCCCAAGAGTTCGCCGAAGGATTCAAAGCAGGCAACCGCTGCCAGACCTAAATCGCGCGCAACTGAGGCCTGCCGACTGAAGATTCTCAGCATCTGCTTTTAGGGGAAGTTGCAACTTGTAGCTTGCAAGCTCGTTCCTGTTATGTTCTTCTTGGTCATTCCTCGGAGGTGACCAATGGATGTCGAGAAGCAACGGGAAATAATTCGGCTCTGGAATCGCATGCGCCAGGTCGAAGGTCCGGTCGCGGAGGAAATCCGTATCCAGATTCTTGAATGCTTTGCACAGCGCGAGCCGTCGAGCGCGCGGATGAGCGATCGCCGGGAGGTGTTGAGCCGCGTGCGGGTTCCGACCGGCAAGGTGCATCGCATCGGCGAGCGCGGCAACAACGCAACGCTTTGATGGCTTCGCACCTCGGCGCGGTTGATTCGGCGGTCGTCAAGATTGACTGAATCGACGTGCGATGCATGCTGCACGCATGTTGTCGCGTGTGCGCAATCATTTTCAAGGTGCGAAGTTCGCCCGCATGAGCAGCGGGACATATTGCATCATCCGCGACCTCGGGCTGGTCAAGGGCGGCAAGGGGATGCGGCACCACGAGGTGCTCGTCACCTTCAGTCCCAAAGCGTTCCTGCGCTCGATCGGGCGCCTGAGCGGTGATCTGGTGCGTGCAGGGAAGCGGCGATCGCTTTGGCTCCAACGTGAGCCGCAGCGCTTCCGGACCGATGTTCCACCATCCGCCGTGCCGGAAAGCGCCTCCCAGCCTTAGAGCGCCTCCAGCCTTAGTGCCGCGCGGGGCGTTTCGCGCGAGGCGCACCAATGGCATCCGCTCGAAGGATAAGGCGCATCGATTAGCGCTGCGAGGCCTGCCATGCCAACAGACGATGCTCGGCGAGCGACATCGCCACCGACGTCACGTAACCGGTGACCCCCAGCAGGATCACACCGGCGAACAGGTCGGCCGAGCGGAACGCGCGGGCCGAGAGCAGCACCCAGTGGCCGAGCCCGTCGAGGCCGGCCAGGATTTCGCAGACCACTGAGAGAATCAGCGCCACTGTCAGGCTGAGGCGCATGCCGGCGAGAATGTCGGGGCTGGCGGAAGGCAACGCAATTTTGAAGATCACGGCGAGCCGCGACATCTGCAGCGACCGCGCCACCTCGTAGAGCCGGGGCTCGACCGCGGCAAACCCATGGATGGTCGCCAGCATGATCGGCCAGATCGCGCCGAAGGCGATCACGAACAGCGCCATCGCCTGCGTCAATCCAAGCATGGCGATCGCAACCGGAATGATCGCCGAGACCGGCAGCGGCCGCAAAAACTCCAGCGAGGGCGCGACATAGATCCGCATCGTGCGCGACGATCCGATGATCGCGCCGATCGCGATGCCGGCGATGGAGGCGGCGAGCCAGCCATAGGCCATGTGTTCGAGGGTGCCGGCGAGCTTGCTCCAGAGATCGCCTGTGGAAAATCCGCGCACCAGCGAGGCCCAGGCGCGGTCCGGGCCCGGCAGGAACACCGGCGAGACCAGTTTCAGATTGGCGATCAATTGCCAGAGCGCGATGAAGCCGGCCGCGACCGCAAAGCTCGCCACGCGCCACAAGATGACAGTCCGGTTCATTGACCGTCTCCGCTCAACGCGGCGCGGCCGAACAGGCGCTGTTGGGCCACGGTCAGAAGGATGTTCAGCGCGTAGCCGATGATGCCGATCCAGACCAGATAGGCCAGCATCAGGTCGGGGCGCAGCGCTTGTTGCGCCAACATGATGCCGGCGCCGAGGCCGAGCGGATTGATCGCGATTTCGACCGTCACGGCGACGATCAGTGCGATGCCGGCCGACAGCCGAAAGGCCACGAAGATCCGCGGCAGCGCCGCCGGGATGATGATCTTCCAGACCCGCTGCGCCGGCGGCAAGCGTAACGCCCGCGCCACTTCCATCAGCCGCGGCTCGATGCTGCGCACCGCGGCGCGGGAAAGGATCACGACCGGCCAGACGCAGGCAAACGCCACGATCACGATTTCCATGCGGTAGCCGAACCCGAGTGCGATCAGCGCGATCGGCAACAGCGCGATCGAGGGGATCGGCCTGATCGCCTCGACCGTCACTTCCATCAGGCGGTTGAGCGTATCGGAGATTCCGAAGGCAATGCCGAACGCAAGGCCGATGACCGTGCCGATCGCAAGCCCGGCAAAAGCCGAAAACAGCGTGTCGCGCGTCGCCGCCAGGATCGAGAGATCGGCGAAGGCGCCAAAGAGCGCCATGATAATCTCGCTCGGCGGCGCAAGGCTGTCGCTTTGCAGATGGGTGGCGCGCACCCATACTTCGAACGCCACCAGTACCGCGAGCGGCAGCGCCAGCGCCTTGGCGGAATTGCCCGTCACTGCTCGGTCGCCTTGATGAAGTCGAACAATTGCCGCCGCAGTCGCAGGAATTCAGGCTGTTCGCGGGTCGATAGCTGGTCGCGCGGGCGCGGCAGATTGACCGATAGCTCGATCCCGATCCGTCCCGGATGCGGCAACAGGCCGATGACGCGGTCGCCGAGATAGATCGCTTCGTCGAGGTCGTGGGTCACGAAGATCACGGTGGCGCCACTCGCCGCCACCAGCGACAGCACCTCGTCCTGCAAACCCTGCCGCGTCATCGCGTCCAGCGCGCCGAACGGCTCGTCCATCAGAAGCGTCTTCGGCTCCTGCGCCAGGCAGCGGGCGATCTGCAGGCGCTGCTGCATGCCGCCGGACATTTCGGACGGATATTTGCCGGCGTGTCCGGGCAGGCCGACGGTGCGGAGCAATTCCTCGATGCGGGCAGGGCGTTCGGCCGACGGCATGCCGCCCGCTTCCAGCGCCAGCGAGACGTTGCCGGCCGCGGTGCGCCACGGCAACAGCGCCTTGCCGTAGTCCTGGAATATAATCGCGATCTCGCGGCGCGGCTCGCGCATCGGCTGGCCGTCGAAATTCACCTTGCCGCTGGTCGGCTGGTAGAGACCTGCCGCCAGCCGCAGCGCCGTGGTCTTGCCGCAACCGGAGGCGCCGACGATGCAGAGGAATTCGCCGGGACGAACGCCGAGACTCAAATTCTCGATGATGGTCTTACCGCCGAGTACGAGCGTCACTCTGTCAAATGCGATCTGCGGCGCAGGGGTGCCGGGTACGGCTTCGAGGCGTTTAGCGGCGCTTGCCATGATGTCAGCTCTTGCTGCCTGAGGGATAGACGAAGTCCATGGTCGAGCGAAGATGCGCTTCCAGCATCGCCTGGGAGCCGGGAATATCGCGCGCGATGACCCGATCGGCCAGCAATTGGTGCGCGCGTACGAACTTCTTGCCGCTGTCGAAGGAGCGCATCATCACCCTGCGATAGCGATAGGCCTGGTCGTAGAGATCGGAATGGGCTGATAGCATGCGTTTTGAACCGCAGGCGGCCAGCAACGCGGTATGAAAGCCCTTGTGCAGCCGGTCGAAATCCTCCGCACCCTCGCGGAAATCATCGCCGGTGCGCTCTATGTGCCGGCGCATCTGGTGCAGGGCGCTGACGATTCCCGCCTCCCAGGCGTCGTCGCCATTGACGATGGCGAGGCGGATGGCCTCGATCTCGATCGCGGTGCGCATGCAGGTAATGTCGAGCAAATCCTCGCGGCTGATGTCGGCGACGCGAAAGCCGCGCTGTCCGGTGCCGACGATCAGTCCGCGCGACATCAGCCGCGACAGGCCCTCGCGCAGTGGGGTCGCGCCGATCTCGTAGCGCTGCACGAGATCGACGATGCCGAGCCGCGATCCCGGCGCCAGATGACCGGCCAGGATGTCCTGCTCGACCAGCATGGCCGCACGCTCGCTCAGCGTGACGGCCTCGGTCACCGGTCGGTTCGGTTGGCGGTCGAAAGCCGGCATCGTGCAATCCGTTACTTCAGGACCAGTTTTGAGGTGTCGAGCTTGGATTGCAGCATCTTTTGCGTCGACATCACTTCGATCCACCAGGCCAGTTGTTCGGGCTTCAGCACCGGTTCGGAGCGGTTCGGCGGCGTCGCCTTGACCAGCTCGATCGGCTGCTTGGTGAATTTTGCAATCGAGGCCGACGCCTTTTCGCGGTCGTTGTTGACGATGACAGCGGATTCGGCGAGCGCGTCGCGGAATTTCTTGATCGCCGCGGCGTTCTTGTCCGCCCATTCGCGCGACGCCGCATAGAAGATGATGGGATCGGTGCGGGCCAGTTCGACGGCATAGCGCGCGCCGACCGAGCCCAATCCGGCATTGGTCATCCGCGTCACGAACGGTTCGGCGGTCAGCACGGCGTCGACACCGCCGGACTTGATGATATCGGCCATGGTCAGGAAGGTGACCTCGACGAAATTGACGCCCTTGGGATCGACGCCTTTCTCCACCAGCCATTTCACGAACAGTACATGCAGGAAGGCGTTCAGCCCGGGCGCGCCGACTTTCTTGCCGACAAAGTCCTTCGGTTCCTTGATGGTGATGCCGTTGCGGACAAAGGCGGTGATGTTGCCATTCGACACCGGGCTCATCACGGTCGCCCCGGCGACGGCGACGAGATCGAGGCCGCCGTCGGCCGCCTGCAGGAACACGGTCGAGGTCGGTCCGCCGATCTGGATCGAGTTCGACAGGATCGCCGCCGGGATATTCGAGTTGATGCCGATCGGCGTCATCTCGACCTCGAGCCCGTGCTTTTTGAAAATGCCTTCGTCGATGGCCACCATCGCGGAAGCGCAGTCCGAGGTAGCGGTGCAGCCGACCTGGATCTTGGCCTGGGCAAAGGCGGTGCCGGTCAGCGCCACGCTGACCGCAAGGGCGGCAAGAGCCTTTTTCACGGTGTTTTCCCCACTCACATTTTTCTGTCTTGTTTATCGATATTTTTTTTGATCATATATTTCATCGGAAAACAAGGGGTCATCCAGTGAAACTCGCGACATTCAAATCCGGCGGACAGGAAAAGATCGGAATCGTGCATACGGCCGATACGCTTCTGTTCGATCTCGCAGCCGCCGCCAACCGGAGCGGAAGCGCCAATGCGGCCTTCGCATCGATGCTGGCATTGATCGACGCCGGCGAGAGCGCGCTCGAACAAGCGGCGAAGCTGTTCGAGAAGCACGGCAAGGACGAGAGCCTATCCATCAAGACCGGGACGGCCGAAATTCTCGCGCCAATCCCCGAGCCGCGGCAGATGCGGGACGGCATGTCGTTTCCGCTGCACATCCTGCAAGCCCCGCGCGGACAGCTCAAGCTCGCCGCGCGCGCCAAGAACGACATGGCCGAGCTGGCGCGGATCGAGGCGGAGCCGCTGGGCGAATTGCCGGAGGTCTATCGCAAGCAGCCGATCTACTACATCACCAACCGTTTCAGCGTCCGCGGCACCAACACCACGGTGAAATGGCCGCATTACAGTCAGGTGATGGATTACGAACTTGAATTCGGCATCATCACCAGGAACAAGGGCGCCAACATCTCCGCGGCCAAGGCCAGGGATCACATCTTCGGCTATACGATCTTCAACGATTTTTCCGCGCGCGATGCCCAGCGCATTGAAATGGAAGGGCGGCTGGGGCCGGCGAAAGGCAAGAGCTTTGACGGCGGCAACGTGATGGGGCCATGGATCGTCACGCCGGACGAGATCGGCGATCCCTACAAATTGAAGATGGAAGCACGCGTCAACGGCAAGATGCGTTCGCAGGGCGTGACCGAGGGCATGCTATTCTCGTTCGAGGAGATCATCGCCCATGTCAGCAAGGACGAGACCCTGATGCCCGGCGAATTCATCGGATCCGGAACCGTCGGCAACGGCTGCGGCCTCGAGCTCGGCTGGTATCTCGAGCACGGCGATACCATCGAACTCGAAGTCGAAAAGATCGGCACTTTGAAGAACCGGGTCGAGCGGCAATAGCCGCCTCCGGACAGGTCGGCAAAACAAGAACACCAGCGAGGAAACGCCATGGCGCGCAAGTTGATCGATATCTCTGTTCCCCTGCAAAACGACGTGCCGGCCGATCCGCCCGGCAATCACCCGACCATCCAGTACATCGATCACCAGCAGGGCCTGCCGCGCATGCTGCAGTTCTTCGACGGCCTGAAGGCGGAAGACCTGCCGGACGGGCAGGGCTGGGCGGTCGAGCAGGTATCGCTCTCCACCCACAACGGGACGCATCTAGATGCGCCCTGGCATTTCCATCCCACCATGAATCGCGGCGAGCGCGCCTGGACCATCGACGAAGTGCCGCTGGAATGGTGCTTTCAGCCGGGCGTGAAACTCGACTTCCGGCATTTGCCGGACGGCTATGTCGCGACCGCCAAGGATGTCGAGGCCGAATTGAAGCGCATCGGGCATACGCTGTCGCCGCTGGAGATCGTCGTGGTCAACACCAGCGCCGGCGTCAAATACGGAAGGCAGGACTACGTCACGTCCGGCTGCGGCATGGGTTACGAGGCGACGATGTATCTGCTGGAGCGCGGCGTGCGGCTGACCGGCATCGACGGCTGGAGCTGGGACGCGCCGTTCGTCTACACCGCGAAGAAATATGCCGAGACCAGGGATGCTAGTTTGATCTGGGAAGGCCACAAGGCCGGCCGCCACATCGGCTATTGCCACATCGAAAAGCTGCATAATCTCGAACAACTGCCGTCGACCGGCTTCATGGTGTCGTGCTTCCCGGTGAAGATCGAACGCGCTTCGGCCGGGTGGACGCGTGCGGTCGCCATTCTCGACGGCTGAACGCTGCACGCAACAACAAACAAAAATCGGGGAGAGAACGAATGACGGATTTGCGTACGCCCTCGCTGCGGGGCTGCTTCTGCTGTGGCCGGTCAAGTCCGTCGCTCTCAAACCTAAGCCGACGCGGCTTCATGCTCGGCGCCGGCGCGCTGGCGATATCAGCGGCCATGGGGCGCGACCGGGCAGGGGCGCAACCCGTCGAGGCAAAACCGTTCCGGATTGACGTTCACCATCATCTGTCGCCGCCGACCTACGTGACGGCGTCGAACGACAGCAGCTTCGGCGATCCGCTGATGAAGAACTGGACGATCGAGAAATCGCTCGCGGATATGGACAAGGCCGGCATTGCCACCGCGATGCTGTCGGTGACAACGCCCGCGGTCAATTTCACCAAGGGCGATGCGGCGCGAAAGCTCTGCCGCGAGTCGAACGAGTATGCCGCAAAACTGGTCGCGGATTATCCCGGACGGTTCGGTAATTTCGCGATGCTGCCGCTCACCGACGCTGAAGGCAGCCTGCGCGAACTGACCTATGCGCTCGATACGCTCAAGGCCGACGGCATCGCCTTGATGACGAGCTACGGCGACAAGTGGCTTGGCGACTCGCTGTTCCTGCCGGTCATGGAGGAACTCAACCGCCGCAAGGCGCTGGTCTACACCCATCCGACGGCGGCCAATTGCTGCGTGAACCTGGCGCCGACGCAGCCGCCTGTGATGATCGAGTTCGGCACTGACACGACGCGCACCATCGCCGACATCATCTTCTCCGGCAACGCACGGCGCTTTCCCGACATCCGCTGGATCTTCTCGCACGCCGGCGGGACCATGCCGTTCCTGATCGAGCGCTTCGTCCGCCATCCGCTGCTGGTGCCGAAGGCCAAGGAGACGGTGCCTGACGGTACGCTCACCGAGCTAAAGCGCTTCTTCTACGACACCGCGCAGACCTCCAACCGCGGCGCGATGTCGGCGCTGGCGGCGATCATCCCGCCGTCGCAGATCGTGTTCGGAACGGATTTCCCGTACCGCACCGGCATTGATCATGTGAAGGGACTGCGCGAGGCGGGTGTGTTCACAGACGATCAGATCGCGGCGATTGAGCGGGGGAATGCGCTCAAGTTGTTACCGCGATTGGCAAGCTAGTTTGGCAGCAGGTCGAGCCTCTCCTCACGTCGCGAAGCGATCCATGAAAAAGAAAAGGCGCACCGGTTGTCCGGCGCGCCTCGATCTTCTCCGGTCCCGTCTAAGGCGACGACGACCGGCCTATATCACCACCTGCAGACGCGGACGCCGTAGGGGTTCCACCAGCAGCGCGGACCCCCGCCATAGAAGCCATAACCTCGTCCGTAGTAGCCCCGGCCATAACCTCGGCCATAGAAGCCACGACCGCCGCCGCGATAGAAGCCACGACCGCCGCGGAAGCCGCCTCGGCCACCACGGTACGCCTGCGCCGGCGAAGTCGTTGCGCCTACCAGAACAGCAGACGTGCTGACGAAGTAGACGAAGAACAAAGCCAAAGCTGCAAGGCAGCGAGTCAGGACGTTGTAGCGTTTAGCCATTCGGGAATCTCCGGGTCACTTCCAAGGCATCTGGACTTCGGGACTATCTCACTTAGACGCGCGAGGCAGCTTTCGGTTCAGATGCGCTAAGATAATATTTTTACTAAGGTTCTTTCGAGCTTTCGGGACTTTATTAAGAAGGGCAGGTAAGGTCAAGTTACAGCCGGTTTATCGAGGGTTTTTGCATTGCGCCGTTCATCTTCCTGAATGCTTGCTGAACGCCGATGATTGTGCGCCGCAGAATTTCGAGAGAAGCTACGGCAATGCCACGCCGGCAACTTGATCTCGACACGATTTCCATTTTTTCAACGTAAGACCACCTCGCCTTAACGAGTACCCATGCCCAAAAAACACACTTATGTCCTTGGCCTGAACACCTATGACCATGATGTCAGCGCCTGCCTGTTGCGCGACGGCGCCATCGCGTTTGCGATCGCCAAGGAGCGGATCACGCGGGCCAAGCATGCATCGGGCTTTTACAAGGAAGTGATCGACTATTGCCTCGAAGCTGAGGGCATCACACTCGATGACGTCGATCTGGTGGTGCGCAATTGTTATATCCTGCCGGTCCAGGAAATGGAGGAGCGGCTGGTCTACTTCGATGCGCCGGGCTTCCTTCCGGATTTCGAGCGCGGCGACGCGGCCAAGCACCCGCTGTATCTGTCGCGTCAGGACAAGGTGGTCACGATCTCCCACCACCTGGCGCACGCCTACAGCGCGTTCGCGGTGTCGCCGTTCGAGGATGGCGTCGTGATGATCGTCGATGGCGTCGGCAGCTACCGCTCCGACGTCATGGAATCTTTCCCCGCCAGCGACACGGCGACGCCGCTCGCGCGTGAGTCGGAGAGCTATTACAAGTTCAGCGGCGCGACGCTGGAATGCCTGAAGAAGGTCTGGATGGAGCCGGACCGCGGCTTCCTCAGCGATGAATTCTACACCATGCCCGGTCTCGGTGCGCTCTACAGCCGCGCCTCCACCTACATTTTCGGCGACTGGAACAAGTGCGGCGAGCTGATGGGTCTGGCGCCCTATGGTCGCCGCAACCAGGTCAAACATCTGCTCGAACTGAATGACGGCAAGCTGCAGGTGCCGCACTGGACCGCGGATTTCAAGGAGCCTTACGTGTTCGAACCCGGCAGCAACTGGGAAAAGAGCCCTGCGATGCGGCACTGGGAAGATCTCGCCTGGCGCACGCAGGACGACACCGAAAACGTGCTGCTCGCCCGCGCCCGGTGGCTGCGCGAAACCACCGGCGCAAAAAACCTCTGCATGGCCGGCGGCGTCGCGCTCAATTGCGTCGCGAATGGACGGGTCGCCCGCGAAGCGGGATTCGAGAACGTCTGGATCCAGCCAGCAGCCGGTGACGATGGGATTGCGATCGGCTGCGCCTATTACGGCTGGCTCGAAATCCTGAAGCAGCGCCGCGACTTCGTCATGGACCATTCCTATGTCGGCAAACGCTATAGCGATCAGGAGGCCGCGAAGGAGCTGCAGAAGTTTCTGGTGCGGATCCAGGTCGATGCCGTCAGCAGCGACAATGTCTGCCGCGATACGGCAAAGCTGCTCGCCGATCAGAAGGTGATCGGCTGGTTTCAGGACCGGTCGGAATTCGGACCGCGCGCGCTGGGCAACCGAAGCCTGATTGCCGATCCACGCAAGCCCGAGATGAAGGACATCCTCAACAGCCGCGTCAAGCACCGGCAGGCGTTCCGGCCGTTCG
Organism: Bradyrhizobium sp. AZCC 1678; assembly: GCF_036924765.1. Taxonomy (NCBI): domain Bacteria; kingdom Pseudomonadati; phylum Pseudomonadota; class Alphaproteobacteria; order Hyphomicrobiales; family Nitrobacteraceae; genus Bradyrhizobium; species Bradyrhizobium sp. AZCC 1678. Next base: position 4,686,626 of record NZ_JAZHSE010000001.1, on the reverse strand, counting down.
CGCCGATCGTGCTGGCCGAGCGCATGACGGAAATTTTCGAAGGCGAGGAGGACTCGCCCTTCATGCTGATTGCCAAGCCGGTGCGCCCGGAGTGGCGGGACAAAATTCCGGCGATCGTGCATGTCGACGGCACCGCGCGCGTCCAGACCGTGCGCGAAGCAACCAATCCGATGCTTTACCGTCTGCTGAAGGAATTCGAGGCGCTGACCGGCGTTCCCGTGCTGATCAACACCTCATTCAACATCAAGGGCGAGCCGATCGTGGAAACGCCGCTGGATGCCGTGAACTGCTTTCTGACCACGGGCGTCGATCATCTGGTCATGCACAACACGATCGTCTCGAAGAATACGATGCACAAGGTGGTCGCGCCGGTGCTCAACGTCTACGCCGACGTGCGCACGCTGGTGGCGTCGACCGCGCAGCCGGCCTGAGGCCGGCTGCCGCGATCCCGCCAAGAGCGCTCAGGCGGCTTTCGGCGCCGGCGGCTTGAGCGGCTTGTCCTGCCGCTTCGACCAGGAAATATAGTAGGCGACGATGGTCATGATCGCGATGCCGGTCACGCTGACGAGGATCTGAACGAGCAGCGAGCCTGAACTCAACGACAGCATGAAATGTCCGACGAAGGACAGGAACACGCCGACGCAGAACACCGCAAGCGATTGCTGGCCGCAGACGACCAAGGGATCGAAAATCCTCCACTCCAGGCCCGGCCACTCCTTCGGCACGAAGCGGATGACCAGGATGACGATGACGACGAAGTGCAGGAAGCGATAGGGCGCCAGATTGGTCTTGTCGTTCGGATTGAACGTCGAATACAGCCAGTGCGGGAACAGCTCGCCGAAAGCCGGAAACTTGCCGGCCATGGTCATGACCAGCGCGAGGATCATGTAGGCGATGCAGAACCAGAGCGTGGCCGGGTGCATGATCACTGACGCTGACTGCCGTGCACCACCGAGCGCGCACCATGCGCCGAATATGAACAGCACCTGCCAGGCGAACGGGTTGAAGTACCAGGTGCCGGTCGGGTAGGCCGACAGATTCCATCCCGTTTGCCGCGACACCAGCCAAAGCACGATGGCGGCCAGCATGGTCCAGTTGGGCTGGCGCAGCATGATCCACAGCACCGGCGGGAACAGGCCCATCAGCACGATGTAGAGCGGCAGCACGTCGAGATTGACGGGCTTGAACTTCAGGAACAATCCCTGCCGCAGGGTTTCGGTCGCATTGTCGATCAGGCCAGCGACGTTGAAGTCGTTGACCAGTTGGGAATCGCCAAAGCGCAGCGCCAGATAGCTGATCGAGGCGATATAGATCACGAACAGGATGATGTGGGCAACATAGAGCTGCCAGACGCGCTTGGTCAGCCGCGTCGCGCCGACGATGAAGCCGCGTTCCAGCATCATCCGGGCATAGACGAAGGAGGCGGTATAGCCGGAGATGAAAACGAACAGGTCGGCGGCGTCGCTGAACCCGTAATTGCGGGTGGTGATCCAGTTCACGACGTTGTCAGGAATATGATCCAGATAGATCGCCCAGTTCGCGACCCCGCGAAACAGGTCGAGCCGGAGATCGCGTCCTTTTTCTGGCAGGGTGGCGTTGATTTTCATGGCTGCCGTTTCGCAGTAATGATTCGGGAGGATGGCGCCGCAGAATCAGGTCCCGGCCGCCGGATAGCCTAGATTGTCACAGTACGGCATAATGACTATACCGGTACGGAAATGGTACATCCGGGTTTTACGGAATCACCGATCAAATTTCCTGAAAGGTGTCTCTATACTATCCCGGCCGTTTCCACCAACCGCTACCGTGTCGCATACGCAAGGACCCGACCATCCATGACCGCACGCATTTTTAAGCCCGCCAAAAACGCGATGCAATCGGGCAGGGCCACGGCCCGGGAATGGCAGCTCGATTACGAGCCCGAGCAGCCCCGGGCGGTCGAGCCTCTGATGGGCTGGACCTCGTCGGGCGACATGAAGCAGCAGCTCACTCTGCAGTTCGACACCAAGGAAGACGCGATCGCCTATTGCGAGCGCAAGGGCATTGCCTACCAGGTGATCGAGCCCAAGGATTCGGTGCGCCGGCCGGCCGCCTACGCCGACAATTTCGCCTTCAAGCGCGTCGAACCCTGGACCCATTAGCCTAGCCGGCGTGCTTTCCAGCAGCCGCTCGACGCCGGGAGCCCGGACGAGGGCTACTGCGCCGGGCCCGATGCCGCCGGATCGTGGGGTATCGGCAGCGGCGCGTCCTTTGCGACGCCAAGCACCGGGAAGGTTCTGATGTGGCGCACTTCAGGCATCGCAGAAAACTGCAGAAGCTGCTGGTGCATGCCTTCGACGTTTCGCGCCACGCATTTGAGCAGATAGTCGGCGTCGCCCGAAATCCGCCAGCTCTGCAGCACGAGCGGCACCGCGGCGATCGATTTTTCGAATGCCTGCAGCGGGGCCTGGGCCTGGCTCTGCAGCTGGATCAGGACAAAGGAAATGACTTCGTAGCCCAGCAGCGTTTCGTCGAGCGTGGCCCTGATGGCGCTGACATAGCCGCGCTCGCGGAGCGCGCGAACCCGCCGCCGGCACGGCGGCTCCGAAATGCCGACCCGCTCCGCCAGTTCGTTGTTGCGGATACGTCCATCCCTTTGCAGCTCGGACAGGATCTTCAGGTCGATGTCGTCGAGGGCGTGGCGTTCCGTCATGGGCTCCTCACGGGCACCTCATCGGCGTTCCAGCCTGCCACGCGTCGCCGTGCTCGGGGAGGGGGAACGTTTGGGTTGAGCCCGGCTGGGTGTTGCGCCGGGAGCGACGCTCGACAGCACCAGCTTTTCGTGGGCTGCAACGATGGCTTCCTTGGTGAGCCGCCCGCCGGGCCGGTACCAGGTGGTGAGGCCGGTCAACAGGGCCAGGATCGCGAATGTCGCCACCTGGATGTCCACCACCTCGAATTCGCCTTTGGCGACGCCCTGGCTGAGGATTTCCGCCAGCCGCTGTTCGTAGGCGCCGCGCAGCGCCACGATCTCTTCGTAGTTCTTCGGCTCCAGGCTCCGCAACTCGGAATTGGCGATGAAGACCTCGCGCTTCCTGGTCATGTGATAGGTGACGTGGAAGGCTGTGAAGGCGCGGAGCTTGTCGACCGGCCGCTGCTTGCCCTGCAGCGCACGATCGAGCTGGCGAAGCAATTCGTTGATGTGGTCCCGCACCAGCTCGAACAGCAATTCCTGCTTGGTCGAGATGTGGTTGTAGAGCGAGCCCGACTGGATCCCGACCTCGGCCGCAAGCTGACGCAGGCTCATGGCCGCGTAGCCGTGCTCGAAGATCAGGCGCAGCCCGGCCTTGCGGATCGCCTCCATCGTCTTCGGGCCGTGAGAACCGATCGTCCGCGCCATGGGGGCCTCTGGGCATTCGCCGCCGTGGAAACGAGCGGTCGATTGTATAATTCTGTCACGAAATGACAGTAGTTTCAATTGCCTGTAGCTATCATTTGAGGTCCGACAGGTTCCGCTTGCAGGCAAGTTAAAAAAACGTATGATCGTTTAATTCCAAAGAAATACACCGGGGGAAATGATGGCCTCAAACAGGCTGCTTCTCAACTTCGATCTCGGCGAGACCGCGGATGCGATCCGCGAGACGGTGCATGCGTTTTCGCAGAACGAAATCGCGCCGCGCGCGGCCGAAATCGACCGCAGCAACCAGTTTCCGCGCGACCTCTGGCCCAAAATAGGATCGCTCGGCCTGCACGGCATTACGGTCGAGGAGGAGTATGGCGGCACCGGCCTCGGTTATCTCGAGCACTGCATTGCGGTAGAGGAAATGTCGCGGGCGTCAGCCTCGGTCGGCCTGTCGTATGGGGCGCATTCCAACCTCTGCGTCAACCAGATCCGCCGCAACGGCAATGAAACACAGAAGCGCAAATACCTGCCAAAACTGATCTCGGGCGAACACGTCGGCTCGCTGGCGATGTCGGAGCCCGGCGCCGGCTCTGACGTGGTGTCGATGAAGACCCGCGCCGACAAGAAGGGCGACCGCTTTGTGCTGAACGGCAACAAGATGTGGATCACCAACGGACCGGAGGCCGATACGCTGGTGGTCTACGCCAAGACCAATCCCGAGGCCGGCCCGCGCGGCATGACCGCCTTCATCATCGAAAAGGGCATGAAGGGATTTTCCACCGCGCAAAAGCTCGACAAGCTCGGCATGCGCGGCTCCGACACCTGCGAACTCGTGTTCGAGGATTGCGAAGTCCCGGAAGAGAACGTGCTGAGCGAGGTCGGCCGCGGCGTCAACGTGCTGATGTCCGGCCTCGACTACGAGCGCGCGGTGCTGGCGGCAGGCCCGATCGGCATCATGCAGGCCTGCATGGACGTGGTGCTGCCTTACGTGCACGAGCGCAAGCAGTTCGGCGAGCCGATCGGCAGCTTCCAACTGGTGCAGGGCAAGATCGCCGACATGTACACCACGATGAATGCGTCACGCGCCTATGTGTATGCGGTGGCAAAGGCCTGCGACCGCGGCGAGACCACGCGCGAGGACGCGGCCGGCGCCATCCTGTACGCGGCGGAAAAAGCCACCCAATGCGCGCTCGACGCCATCCAGCTGCTCGGCGGTAACGGCTATATCAACGACTACCCGACCGGCCGGCTGCTGCGTGACGCCAAACTCTACGAGATCGGCGCCGGCACCAGCGAAATCCGCCGTATGCTGATCGGGCGGGAACTGTTTGAAAAGACGGCTTAAGCTTCACATCGGGGCAAAGATGATACAGGCTGTCGCATTCTCTTCGAATGGGCTGTTCCGGCCATCCTGAAGCCATCCCAGGGCACTCCAGCATCCAAAGAAAACGCCGACCATGCCGCTTCACTCCACCATCGATCCCACATCCTCTGAGTTTGCCCGCAACGCCGACGTGATGCGCGGCCTGGTGGCGGAGCTTCGCGAGAAGCTTAAAGTGGTTTCCGGCGGGGGCGGCGAGACGGCGCGCAAGCGGCATACCTCGCGCGGCAAAATGCTGGCGCGCGAACGCGTTGACCTGCTGATCGATCCAGGCACCGCCTTTCTCGAATTGTCGCCGCTCGCCGCTAACGGCCTCTATGGCGGCGACGTCCATTCCGCCAGCGTCATTACCGGGGTGGGGCGCATTTCCGGGCGTGAATGCGTCATCGTCGCCAACGACGCCACCATCAAGGGCGGCACTTACTACCCGATGACAGTAAAGAAGCATCTGCGCGCGCAGGACATCGCGCGGCAGAACAATCTGCCCTGCGTCTACATGGTCGATTCCGGCGGCGCCTTCCTGCCGATGCAGGACGAGATCTTCCCGGACGAGCGGCATTTCGGCCGCATCTTTTATAACCAGGCGCAGATGTCCTCGCAGGGCATTCCGCAGATCGCCATCGTGATGGGGTCCTGCACCGCCGGTGGCGCCTATGTGCCTGCCATGTCGGACGAGAGCATCATCGTGCGCAATCAAGGCACCATCTTCCTCGGCGGGCCGCCGCTGGTGAAGGCCGCGACCGGCGAGGTGGTGACAGCGGAAGAACTCGGCGGCGCCGACGTGCACTCCAGGCATTCCGGCGTCACCGATCACTACGCGCAGAATGACGCGCACGCGATCGGAATCGCCCGGCGCATCGTCGCCACGCTGAAGCAGCCGACGCGGGCGGCGCTGAACATGCGCGAGCCGCGGGAGCCACTGTTCCCTGCAGAGGAAATTTACGGCGTGGTCTCCGCCGACGGGCGCAAACCGTTCGACGTGCACGACATCATCGCCCGGATCGTCGACGGCTCGGAGTTCGACGAGTTCAAAAAACTCTATGGCACGACGCTGATCTGCGGCTTTGCCCACATCTGGGGCTATCCGGTCGGCATCATCGCCAATAACGGCATCCTGTTCAGCGAGAGCTCGCTGAAGGGCGCGCACTTCATCGAACTGTGCTGCCAACGCAATATCCCACTGGTGTTCCTGCAGAACATCACCGGCTTCATGGTCGGCAAGAAATACGAGGCCGGCGGTATCGCGCGCGACGGCGCCAAGCTGGTGACGGCGGTGGCGACCGCGGGCGTGCCAAAGTTCACTGTCGTGATCGGCGGCTCCTACGGCGCCGGCAATTACGGCATGAGCGGCCGCGCCTATTCCCCGCGTTTTCTGTGGATGTGGCCGAACGCGCGGATCTCCGTGATGGGCGGCGAGCAGGCCTCCATGGTGCTGAGCCAGGTCCGACGCGACAATATCGAGGCCAAGGGTGAGTGCTGGTCGGCGGAGGAAGAGGACAAGTTCCGCGCGCCCATCCGTGCGCAATATGAACACCAGGGCAATCCGTATTACGCCACGGCGCGGCTGTGGGACGACGGCGTGATCGATCCCGCCGACACGCGGCTGGTGCTTGGCCTTGGATTATCAGCGGCTGCCAACGCGCCGATCGAACCCACCAAATTCGGCCTGTTCAGGATGTGATGATGGACCGCGCAAAACTCTACCGGCGTTTTCGCACGCTCCTGATCGCCAACCGGGGCGAGATCGCTTGCCGCGTCATCCGCTCCGCGCGCGCCATGGGTCTGCGCACCGTCGCCGTCTATTCCGAGGCCGACCGCGACGCCATGCATGTTGCTATGGCCGATGAGGCCGTATTGCTGGGACCCGCGCGGGCACGCGACAGCTATCTCAATATCGAACGCGTAATCGAAGCCGCGCGCCAGACCGGCGCCGAGGCCATCCATCCCGGCTACGGCTTCCTGTCTGAAAACGCCGAGTTCGCGCAGGCGTGCCTGAACGCCGGCCTGGTATTCGTCGGCCCTACCGCCGAGATGATGACCGCGATGGGCTCGAAGTCGGGCTCGAAGGCGCTGATGGAAAAGGCCGGCGTGCCGCTGGTGCCGGGCTATCACGGCGAGGCCCAGGACGAGGCGACGCTGGCAAAATCCGCCGACAAGATCGGCTTCCCTGTGCTGGTGAAGGCTTCCGCCGGCGGCGGCGGACGCGGCATGCGCGTGGTGAATTCGGCCGGAGAACTTGCGGCGGCGATCGTCAGCGCCAAGCGCGAGGCCAAGGCGGCGTTCGGCGACGACCGCATGCTGATCGAAAAATTCGTGCAAAACCCCCGGCATATCGAGGTGCAGATCATCGGCGACAGCCATGGCAATCTGCTCTCGCTCTGGGAGCGCGAGTGCACCTTGCAGCGGCGGCATCAGAAGGTGATCGAGGAAGCGCCGTCGCCGACGCTGGACGCCACGCAACGCGAAGCGGTCTGCGCCGCCGCGCGCAAGGCGGCCGGTGCGGTGAACTATGTCGGCGCCGGCACCATCGAGTTCGTCTCCGACGGCAAGGAGGTGTTCTTCATCGAGATGAATACCCGCCTGCAGGTCGAGCATCCCGTGACCGAACTGATTACCGGCGTCGATCTGGTAGAGTGGCAGTTGCGGGTGGCGTTCGGCGAGAAGCTGCCGCTCAAGCAGGACGAGATCAAGCTGAACGGCCACGCCATCGAGGCGCGCGTCTACGCGGAAAATCCGCAGAAGAATTTCATGCCTTCCGTGGGCCGGATCAAGACCTGGCGCACGCCGGACGCCGTCGACGGCCTGCGGATCGACGCCGGCTATCGCGTTGGCGATGCGGTGTCGCCGTATTACGACGCCATGCTGGCCAAGGTGATTGCCTGGGCGCCGACGCGTCAGGCCGCGATCGAGCGGCTCAACCGCGGCCTGGAAGAGACTGACGTCCGCGGCATCGTCACCAATATTCCGTTCCTGTCGGCCTTGATCACGCACCCGAACGTGCGCGCCAACACCATCGATACCGGCTTCATCGAGCGCGAGTTGAAGAAGCTGACGGAAGCCTCGGGCGCAGCTGGCGATCTCGAGCTTTGTGCTGCGGTGGCCGCGATCGTCAACGACGAGCAGAAGGCGGCGCGCAAGGAAGCCCATTTGCCGTGGCAGACGTTTGGCTGGATGCCGGTCGGAAAGCGGCAGCGGGTGTTCTCGTTCCGGCAGGGGCAGGGCGCCGAGCACAAGGTGACACTGCACTATGGCAACGGGCCATCGACGGTATCGATCGGCAAGCACGAATTCGTTTTCACGACCTCGCCTGCCGATTGCGGGAGTTTCGACCTGACGATCGACGGCATGAAATCGCGCGTCACTGCCGTGATCGAGGGCCATGAGCTTTATTTGCGCACCCGCAACGGCCGCTTCGATCTGCATTGGGTCGATCCGTTCGGCGGCGAAACCGAGGAGCAGGTCGGCGAGGACAAGATCGTGGCGCCCTTGCCAGGCACTGTGGTGGCGCTGCTGGCCGAAGAGGGCGCGGCGCTGGAAAAGGGCGCTGCGATCCTCACGCTTGAAGTCATGAAGATGGAGCAAACCCTGCGTGCGCCCTTTGCGGGCGTGCTGAAGAAGATCAAGTGCAAGGTCGGCGATATCGTCAGCGAAGGCGTCGAACTTGCCGAAGTCGAACCGGTGGCGTCATGAGCGATCGCGTCCATATCGTCGAAGTCGGCCCGCGCGACGGGCTGCAGAACGAGAGGACCCCGATCAGCGTCGCCGACCGGATCGCCTTCATCGAGGCACTGATCGCTGCGGGCCTCCACACCGTAGAGGTCGGCGCCTTCGTCTCGCCCAAGGCGATCCCGCAGATGGTTGGATCTGCCGAGGTGCTGCGCGGCGTCAGCCATCACGTGAACTGCGAACTGCCGGTGCTGGTACCGAACGAGAAAGGATACGAGGCCTCGCAGGCGGCCGGCGCCAAGCTGATCGCGGTGTTTGCCGCCGCGTCGGAAAGCTTTTCGCGTGCCAATATCAACTGCTCGATTGCGGAATCGATCGATCGGTTCAAGCCGGTGCTGGCCCGCGCCAAGGCCGACGGCGTGCGGGTGCGTGGCTACCTTTCCACCGTGCTCGGCTGCCCCTATGAGGGCGAGATCAAGCCGCAGGCGGTGGTCGATGTCGCCAAAGTGCTGTGGGACCTCGGCTGCTACGAAATCTCGCTCGGCGATACCATCGGCGTCGGCACGCCCCTGAAAGCGCGGCAGCTACTGCGCGCAGTGGCGGGCGATGTGCCGATGGCCAATCTGGCGATGCATTTCCACGATACTTACGGCCAGGCGCTGGCCAATCTCTATGCCGGGATGGAGGAGGGCTGCCGCGTGATCGATTCCGCCGCCGGCGGTCTCGGCGGTTGCCCTTACGCCCCCGGTGCGACCGGCAATGTCGCAACCGAGGACGTGGTCTACATGCTCGAAGGCATGGGCATTGCGACCGGCGTCGACATGGCAAAGCTGGTCGCGGCGACCAATGTCGTGAGCGTGCTGATCGGCCGCCCGCCGGTCAGCCGCGTCGCGGCGGCGCTGAATGCGAAGATGCGGGCCGCGACGTAGGCCGCTTACGCGGCTTTCAAGCCAACGTTCGGCAACATCGGCCGGTTCTTCAGCGCCTTCGCCATCATCGCCTCGACCTCGGCCTTCTCGTGCGGCAGCAGCGCGAGGCGCGGTGGGCGGGTCAGCGCGGTGCCGCGGCCCATGATGTGCTCGCAAAGCTTGATGCACTGGACGAGGTCCGGACGGGCATCGAGGTGCAACAGCGGCATGAACCATTCGTACAGCGGCATCGCCTCGGCATAGCGCCCCGCCTTGGCGAGACGGAACAGGGTCTCGCCCTCGCGCGGGAAGGCGTTCGACATGCCCGAAACCCAGCCGACGGCGCCCATGGCGACGCTTTCGACAATGACGTCGTCGAGGCCGGCGAACAGCACGAAGCGATCGCCGACCATGTTGCGGGTGTCGATGAAGCGCCGCGTGTCGCCGGAGGAGTCCTTGAAGCAGACGACGGTTTCGACGTCGGCGAGGGTGGCGAGAATATCCGGCGTGACGTCGTTCTTGTAGATCGGCGGATTGTTGTAGAGCATCACAGGCAGATCGGTCGCGCTGGCAACCGAACGGAAATGCGCGGCGGTCTCGTGCGGCTTGGAGGAATAGACCAGCGCCGGCATCACCATCACACCGTCGATGCCGACCCGCGCGGCCTCCTTGGCGGTTTCGACGGCAAACGCCGTCGTGAACTCGGCGATGCCGCACAGCACCGGCACGCGGCCGGCCGCGACCGACTTGGCCGTCTCCATGATGGCGATCTTTTCCTTGCGCTCCAGCGAGGTGTTCTCGCCGACGGACCCGCAGACGATCAATCCAGAAACGCCGTCGCGGATCAGGCCGTCCATGACCTTTGCGGTTGCATCGATATTGAGCGACAGGTCGTCATTGAATTGCGTGGTAACGGCCGGGAAGACGCCTTCCCAGGAAATGCGTGGGCTCATTGTTTGGCTCCGATTGGAATTTTCCGGCGGATTGTCACATCCGCCGAGCTTTGGCTTGGAAACGATGGGTGGGATCAGAGCGTCGCGCCGATCTTTCGCAACTCGGCAAGGACGGGCGCCTTGGGCAGCCAGATCTTGTCGAACTCGGCGATGACGGCCTCGGTATCGCCGGCCGGGACCTGACGGATCGGGATCGGCGCGTTCTTGAAATTCTCGATCAGCTTGGGCTCATTGCCGGCCAGTTCATCGATCTGCGCATCGAGCGTCGATTTGACGGTCTTGGTGATCAGCTCCCGGTCGGCCGCCGGCAACGACTGCCAGACACGGCCGGAGACGACCGCCGCCATCGGCATGAAGACGGCATTCATCTGCAGGATGACTTTCGCAACCTTGTCGAAGCGCTGGTTCCAGGAGAACTCCAGATCCGCCTCGAGGCCGTCGACCTGGCCGTTCGCCATGGCGTCGAACACCTGGGGCGTCGGGATCGGCGTCGGCGCGGCGCCGAGCGAGGAATAGAAATCGCGATAGACCGGCGTCGGGTTGATGCGCAGCTTCATCCCCTTGATGTCGGCGAGACCGGTCAAATCCTTCGCCGAGAAGATGGCGCGCATGCCGGTGATGCCCCAGCCCAATCCAATCGTTCCGGTTTCCTGCGGCAACGCCTCGAACAGCTTGATCGCCGCCGGATGGCGGACGAACTTCGCGACCGACGGCGTCGAGCGCACGATGTAGGGCGCATTGATTGCCGCAATATGCGGTACGCGCGAGCCGAGCTCAGCGGCCTGGATGAAGCCCATGTCGAGCGCGCCGGACTGCAATTGCTGCATCATGGCCGGCTCGTTGCCGAGCTGGCCGGAGTGAAACACCGTCATGGTCAGGCGACCGTTGGTGGCCGCCTTGAGATCGTCACCGAGCTTCAGCGCCGCCTTGTTCCAGGAATGGCCATTGGGCGTGATGAGGCCGAGGCGAAATTCCTTGGCCTGGGCAAGCGCGAGCGACGGCGCGAACAGCGGCACGGCTGCGCTGGCGGCAAGGAAGCGGCGACGTGAAAGAGACATTGGCAAGGCTCCTTGGGGGGTTGGACCTACTTGATGAGGACGAGGGAGAGGGACGGATAGAGCGAGAGCAGCACCAGCAGGACGCAGCTGATGACGAAGAACGGCAGCGTCACCATGAACATCTTTCCGGGCTTGGCCCCGGTGACGGCTGCGGCGACGAAGAAGCAAAGACCGACCGGGGGTGACAGCAATCCGAGCACCAGATTGATCACCACGACCACCCCGAAGTGACGCGGATCGATGTGATAGATTTCGGTCGCAACCGGCAGCAGGATCGGCACCGTCATGATCAGGCCGGGAATGCCGTCGATGACCGTGCCGATCACCAGCAGGATCACATTACAGAGCAGCATGAAGCTGACCGGATCTTTGGCCACTGTCTGAATCCATGCGGCGGTCTCCTGCGGCACCTTGCCGAAGATCAGCACCCAGGAGAACACGGCTGCGGCAGCAACCAGGAACAGCACGATGGCCGAGTAGATGCCGGCGCGCAGCATCATCTGCGGCAGTTGCGAAAACTCGAACTCCCTGGTCCAGTATTTTCCGATGAGGGCCGCCGCCACCGCGCCGACGGCCGCGGACTCCGTCGCGTTGGCGAGGCCGCCGAGGATGCTGCCGACGATCACGATGGGGATCAGCAAGGTCGGCGAGGTGCGCAGGATCGTTGCTACCCGCTGCCGCGGGGTTTGATAATCGGCCTTGGGATAATTGTAGACGTATCCCATCAGCGCGATGACGACGCAGAACATCACCGTCAGGATGACGCCCGGCACGATGCCAGCAATCAGCATGTCGCTGACCGAGACCTGCGCCAGCACGCTGTAGACGACGAACATCACCGACGGCGGGATGATCGGCCCGAGCATGCCGCCATAGGCGGTCAGTCCCGCCGCGAACGTCTTGTCGTAGCCCTTCTTTTCCATCTCCGGCACCATGATCTGCGCCATGATCGCGACCTGCGCGGTCGCAGATCCCAGGATGGAGGAGATGAACATGTTGGCGAGGATGTTGACGTAGGCCAGCCCGCCCTTCAGCGAACCGACAAAGGCCATCGCCATGTCGACGATGCGCCGGGTGATGCCGCCGCCATTCATGATCTCGCCGATCAGAATGAACAAGGGGATGGCGATCAGGCCGTAGCTGTCGACGCCGCCGAACAGCTGCAGCGGGTAGGACTGGAACAGGACCGGATTTCCCGATGCGATGATGTAAACGAAGCCGGCAAGGCAAAGACATAGCCCGATCGGCACCCCGACCAGCATGATCGCGATGAACGCGGCCGAGGTGATCATCAGTTGACCCCGTCGAGTTCGGAGAGCTGAAAACCCTTTGGCGGCGTCCGCGGGACCAGTTCGAGATCCTCCAGCAGGTTTGCCAGGCCATGAACGGTCATCGACACCGCGAAGATCGGCAGCGTCAGGTAGACCACCCAGGTCGGCCAGTTCAGCGTCTGCGTGCGCTCGGTGTAGAGAAAGTTGAACGTCTCGGCGGCGAGCTTGCGCGCGTCGAAGCCGGCGCGGGCGAGACCGATCGGGTCCATCCAGAGGAAGCAGGTGGCGATCAGGGCCACGCCGAATACGACGACCATGCCCGTCGCGATGACTTTTGCGATCTTCTGATTCCGCGCCGAGAGGCGCTCGGTCATCATGGTGACCGCGAAATCGAGCCGCAACCGCGTCATGGCGGAGGCGCCGATGAAGGTCAGCCAGACCACGCAATAGACGGCCGATTCATCGATCCAGTAGATCGGGAAGTGCGAATAGCGGGTGACGACGTTCACCAGGATCAAGGCCGTCAGCAGATACATCAAGCCCATCAAGGCGATGCGTTCGAAAGCGAGCAGGAGACTCGAGGTCCTGACAACGATCCGCCGGGCGCTTAACGCCGGCGCATCCGCAATCGTCTGCTCGATCATAAAGAGCCCCCGCTACCCTGAGATTTACCGTGCACTTCAAAAATGTATAATTTATACAATCCTGTCAAATGAGATTTGCGGGGGTCGCTTAGCTTTTGCTGGGTCGGGACCACGTCAACATGCGAAATTGGGGCCGCCCCGATCGGAAAGGCCGGCCATGACGACGGAAGATCAAATGAAGGGCCCCCTGAAGCACCGGACGCTGTCGGCTGCGATCGTCGACCAGCTCAGGCAATCCATTCTCGACGGGACCTATCCGGCCGGCTCGCAGCTTCGGCAGGACGCGCTGGGCGATACCTACGGCGTGAGCCGCATTCCCGTGCGCGAGGCGCTGTTTCAGCTCGAGGCCGAGGGGCTGGTGCGCATCGTCCCGCAAAAAGGTGCGATCGTCTCGGAGCTGTCGCTGGACGAAATCAACGATGTGTTCGATCTGCGCGGGATCATGGAGCCGCGGTTGTTGGCGCAGTCTGCGCCGCACTTTACGGAACAAGACTTTGCCGGGCTGGACGACATCCAGAAGCGCTTCGAAAAGGCGATCAAGGCGGGCAATGTCAGCGAGTGGGGCCAGCTCAATGCCGACTTCCATATGGCGCTATACGTTCACGCCCGGCAGCCGCGTACCAAGGCGATCGTCGTGGCGCTCTTGCAGACCAGCGACCGCTACACGCGTCTGCAGCTCTCTAATACCAAGGCAATGGGCACGGCCGAAAAGGAGCACGCTCACCTGATCGAGCTGTGCCGGGCGAAAGAGATCGACCACGCCTGCCGATTTCTGGAGCAGCATATCGAGGCGGTGCGAACCGACCTGTTGCAGGTCGTCGGCGGCGGCTCGATCGTGGCGGGCGCGGGGCGTTGATCCGGAAGCGGACCGTGCGTCATGGGGCAACGTCGATGGCGAGCTTCAGCAGATTGGCCGACATCACCGTCTTGGCGCTGTAGTCCTTCCACGCAGTGTCGCGGGCAATATCCCGCCATTTGCTGACGGTCGCCACGTCGAGCTTGCTGACCTTGGCGCCGGCCTTTTCATAGACCTTGGCGACCTCGATATCATCGTCCTGCGCGCCCTTGCGGCCAAACGCTTCCAGTTCGCTGCCGACCGAAAGGATGATGTCCTGCTGGTTCCTGGGCAGCTTGTCGAAGATCGCCTTCGACATCATCAGCGGCTCCAGCATGAACCAGTACGAGGCGCCGGCGCCTGAGGTCAGCGACTTCGCGACCTCTACGAGGCGGAACGAGATCAGGCTGGTGGAGGAGGTGATGCCGGCGTCGCAGGCACCCGTCTGCATCGCGGCGTAGATTTCGTTCGACGGCATCGACAGCACGGCGGCACCCGCCGTCTGCAGCACCATGTCCATTTCGCGCGAGCCGCCGCGCACCTTCAACCCCTTGGCGTCTTCCGGGGCAACGATCGGCCTGGAGCGGCTGGCAACGCCACCGGCCTGCCAGATCCAGGTCAAAAGGACGATGCCCTTGTCGGCGAGAAAGTCGGTCAGCGCCTTGCCGACCGGCTCCTTCTTCCAGCGCAGGCCCTGGTCGTAGGTCGCGACCAGGCCGGGCATCAGGCCGATATTGGTCTCCGGCAATTCACCGCCGGCATACGGCATCGGGTAGAGACTGATATCGAGTGCGCCTTTGCGCATCGCCGAGAATTGCGCGTTGGTCTTGATCAGCGAGGAGTTCGGATAGACCTCCGCTGCGATCTCGCCGCCGCTGCGCTTGGCGACTTCAGCGGCAAACATGCGGCACAGCCGGTCGCGAAAGTCGCCCTTGTCGATAGTGCCACCCGGGAACTGGTGCGAGATCTTCATTGTCGTGGCGGGATGGGCGGTGCCGGTGCCGAAACGAAGGACAGCGGGCGCGGCAACTGCGGATGCGATGACATGGCGGCGTGTGAGCATGGTTGATCCCCTGCAAAATGGTTGTTGGGTCGGCGATCCGGATCGCTTCAGCCCATGTTAGCCGGTCTTCGTCTGAAGTTGCTTTGGTCTGATCGTTCGAGGCTGCGTGATAGCACGCGACGGCAAGCCCAGCGTCCAGCCCTCAGAGCAAAGCCTGATACTGCCGCGGCGCACGCCGGGGAACACCCGTTCGCAGAAGAGCAGTCAACAAGACTTCCGACCCTGGGCACTCGCGGCGCGTCAGCCGCCATCAATTGCCTGCTTCAACTAACCGTGACCAGGGAAGAACTTTGGAATGTGGCCGGTAACAAACCCGGTCGCGGCATCGTCGTTTGAGGATGCGGCAGACGTCGCTATCGAGAAACCAACCAAACCCAAAGGACGACCACCCATGACCACCACGACCCGTATCGGCCTCGGCCTGTCTGCTGCGCTCGTTTCGCTCGGCCTTGCGTTTGCGCCAGCCGTCTTCGCTCAGGACAAGATGGGCAAGGACGACGGCATGAAGAAGGAATCGATGTCCAAGGACGCGATGAAGAAAAACGACGGCATGATGAAGAAGGACGGCATGAAGCACGATGGCATGATGAAAGACGGCATGAAAAAGAACTGAGCCGCGCCGTCATTCCCCGCGACAACGCAAGGCGTTTGCGCAAGGGAGCGATGCTTAAACATCGACCCCCGGACGTTCGAGATTCCCCGATGCGCCGTTATGCATCGGGGGTCTGGATGCATCTGGGTCTGGCGCTCACGCACCGGCCCGGAATGACGGGAAGGCTTGATCCGTCATCGGCAAGAGACCGCGGCGCGCATCTAGCCCGCTCTCTCTTGCCTACCTCTTCTTGCCCTTGGTTTTGCGCGCGGCGTAACGCGCGTCGCGCTTGGCCTTCTGCTCGGCCTCCAGCGCCGCCTGCCTGGCGGCCTCTTCTTCCTTCTCACGCGCGATCCTGGCGGCTTCCGCCGCCGCAGCCTCGGCCTCAAGACGCTTCTGTTCGGCCTTTGCCGCTTCCTTGGCCTCCCTCGCCTTGGCCCGGGCGGCGGCCTGGGCTTCGCGCTCGGCCTGACGGCGCTTTACCTCGGGATCGTCGAGTCCCGGCTTGGCGCGAAACTTGTCCAGGATGTTCTGCCGCGCCTGCATCGCGGCTTTCTGGCGGTCCGCGAAGTTCGGTTCCTTGAATCCACTCATAAAAAAAGGCCTTGTCGCTTTCATTCTCGGGGGTTGGACGCGCCACACGCGCGGAATGGCGCCTAGGTAAGTGAACCCGGGGCAAAATGCCAGCGTCGAAATGGGGCCGGTAGAGCAGGGGAGACTTGCGTGAACAGCAAATGGCCCAAACTGATGCTGATCAGCGGGTACGTCAGCTTGGCTGCTCTACGACATGGCAACTGCGACCGAAGCCCCAAGCCGGGCGCTGGCGATCCTGCAATATGGCCTTCTCGCCTGCGCGCTGATTGGCCTGGTCGGCTCGCTGGCCATGCTCGCTTCGCACGATCCTAGAAGCTATCGCGACGGCTACCGGGGGCCGAGAACGCGCGCGACCGTCATCGCCGTTATCGCGATCCGATCCGCGGTTCGCTGCGCCTCCAGCCTGTCGCGGGCATTTTCCCTGATCATGGTCTCGATCAGCTCGAGCCGCCTGGTCTCGTCAACCGCTTCCGCCAGCAATTGCTTGTACCTGATGTAGTCGTAGCCAGTTTCCTGCTTGTCCATCGCACGCCCCGCACACGCGCTCGCCCCGAATGCGCAGTGTCGATCAAGGGTTGTGAGTCCGCAACGGATTTACGTGAGTTATACCCATGTCCGCACCGATCACGATCCCGCACAAACCCGTGTAATGTGAACCTGTTCACAGGGACCGCGACGGGTCGTTCCTATCTTCCGGGCTTCCGAAACAGGAGCGACCGCCATGCCCCACAATTGGTGGACCCGCAAATACCTCGTTCTCGCCGCCGCCGTCGTCGCGTTGGCCTTCATGGGCTTCGTCGTGCTCGGCGTGTCCTATCCCGAGCCAGCCGCCAGTGCAGCCCTTGGTCCGGACTGGCAGTGCAGCCGGCTGGCCTTCGTCTTCACGACCTGCAGCCGGGCCAAGCATAGCCAGTCCATGCCCGTCCGCCTCGCCAAAATCCCGGTGTGCGGACGGCAGCGGACGTAATAGGGTCGGGCCGGAAACGGAGTTGACCGGAACCGGAGCTTCCCATGCAAAAATTGTCTCGCGTTATGGTGGCCGCGTCGGCGGCGGCTCTCGTATTCATGCCGGCCGGCGTCGCGCTGGCGCAGGGCGCGCCGGGCGGCGGGATCGGGCCTGCGGCAACGTCCACTGCCGCGCCGGAAGCCAAGACTCCTGAAAACAAGGTTCCTGAAAACAAGGCTTCTGAAAACACGGCTCCTGAAAAGGAGAAGGCGGCACCGAAGAAAAAGAAACCGGCCAAGATGACCCGGCAGCAGGAAATCGACCGTTCGGTCGACCGTGGAACGGTGCCCGCGCGTTACCGGAGCTCGGTGCCGAAAGAGTATCATCAGTATATTCCGTTCGATAAGCGGTAGAACACGGCGGATAGCTGCTCTCGTCATGTCCCGAAGGCGGATATCCCGCACGCCGCGATCTGACCACGTTATTGCGAGCGAAGCGAAGCAATCCATTCTTTCTTTATGCCGCGCGATGGATTGCTTCGCTGCGCTCGCAATTGTGCATGTTCACTAATTCGCTGATTGGATCGCTCCTCTGGAGGACGATCCAATGCGCGATAACAGCTATGACCGGACGATTGAACGCAATTACCTGCAGAAGTGGCGGTTCCTGATCCCGGAGTACGAGGCGGTAAAGGCGGGCCGGTCGAAGCTGTTCAAGCGGGTTGGGGATTTCTACCGCCACCACGGAACCTGCTCGCAGACGTTCCGCAAGTATTACAACCGCTATCTGCAGAGCGGCGATGAGGCAGATTTGTTGCCGCGCCGCCGTGGACCCAAATGGCGGGAACGGCGCGAGCCAGAGGGCATCGAGGCGGAGATCGTTGCATGCCGGCAGAAGGGTATGAACCGCTACGAGATCCATGCCGTCTTGCGCGAGCGGCGCGACACGATACCCTCGCCCTCGACCATCTATCGGGTGCTGACACGCTATGGGCTGAACCGCCGCACGCCGGCGATGCGCGAGGAGAAACGCCGCATTATCAAGGACAAGCTCGGAGAGCTCGGCCACGTCGATCTGCATCAATTGCCGCGCGATATGTTTCTCGCGCCACCCCCGGCCACGGCCTACATCGTCAGCCTGATCGACAGTTGCTCGCGGCTGGCCTGGGCCGAGGTCCTGACCTCCAAGAAGGCGCTGCCGGTCATGTTCAAGACCCTGAAAATGATCAACACCCTCAACGTCACCTACGGGCTCGTCTTTACCGAAATCCTGTCCGACAACGGCGCCGAGTTCGCCGCCCGCACCAAGCCGGACGAGCATCCGTTCGAGGCCATGCTGCTCGAGCTCGGCATCAAACACCGCTACACCAGGCCCTATCGGCCGCAGACCAACGGCAAGGTCGAACGCTTCTGGCGCACGCTCGATGAGGACGTCATCGAGGGCGCCACCTTCGACAATCTCGACCACTTCGCCAACGAACTGTTCGAGTACCTGATCTACTACAACAACCACAGGCCCCATCAGGCCTTGGCAGGGCAAACTCCCAAGGCCTTCGCCGCTACCAAGGCCACCGCGATCCAATCAGCGAATTAGTGAACATCGACAGCAATGACGGCCCGGCAGAAATTTTGCGGTCTCGCGTGCGGGACACACGCAAGGAATATGCGCACGAATATCGCCCCGTACTCATACGGATTGGCTGCGCGAGCACGGCGCATCTATAACGACGTCGCTTGCAGCGGGGGGCAGGGCGTTCGTCCATCACGACGAACGGCTACCACTGGAGCCACGAGGCCCGGACTCCTAGGCACTCCGGGCCTCGTCTACTCCTCATCGCATCGGCCGAGCCGCTTTTCGCCGCTCGACCGCTTCATCGGCACAATCGCAATCGGAAAAACGCAACGCGGGGCGCGGGTCATCGGGCCTGCGTGCCGACGATCAAAGCGATCCGAGGAATTGCCAGATAATCAGTAGCACCACGATCACGAGCATGACGTAGATGATCTTGCAGCCGATCCCGCCCATCGCACTTTCCCTTTTGGCTTCGCGCGCCTGAAAGCCGATGCTGACATTTGGTCGCCAAGGGGGTTGCCAGGACTTCAACACCGGCGATGGACGGCCGGTCAGGCCGGAGGCGCCGCCGTGGGTCCGGGGTTCCAAATTCACCTTAAATTGCCGTTTTGCTCCGACGGCCGGATTTCGGTGCTAAGGGAGTGCCCATGTGGAACGGCTGGAAAAAAGCGGCCATCGGATTGAGCGCGCTGCTCGCCTTCGTCCTCCTGGAGTTGATGGCGGTCATCGGCGGCGTTGCCGTATTCCTGGGCCTTGTCATGGACGTGGATTTGCCGTTCTTCGCGGTCTCCGAGGAATAGCCGTCCGGACGCCCCTAACCCAGCAGCCTGTAGACGATGCTGGTCGATGCGCCGGCCAGGCAGAACGCCAGCGCCATGCACACCAATACCTCGCCGCGATCGAATTCGGGTGGTGGCGGGCTCAACGGATTCCCTTGCGCTCAGCCGTTTTAGTTCAGGAGATAGGAAACGCGTCGGAGGCGCTCGGTTTCCAATTCGGAGGGATTCCGGCCCGTTTTGCGTCGTTTCGGTTCCCTTGAAGCCCGGACGCCAGCGCCAACAATTGGCTGCGGCCATAAAAATCGTTATGATTCAATGGCTTTTTAAATTCTCTTTAAATTAAAAATGAGTTCCTGTTCAGGCCGCACCGCCGCGCGGCCCGAATAGCCGGGCGCCGCCCCTACACCTACCCCAGGGAGACGAGCGCTCGGCTATTGTGGGCCCCTCAAGCGCGTCGGCGGCGGTTTGCCGCTACAGCCGACCGCTTGCCGGTCCCGGCTCCGGCATTTCGGATCAATCATCGTCCAGCGTTTCGGACTACCGGGGCCGCCCAGCGATCGTTCAGGCCGACCCGCAGAGTCCAGACTATCCGTTTCTTGCGCGACCGATGTCACCCGGCAGCAACAGCCGTGCAGTTTAGGCCACATCCTGGAGGCGAGCTGGAATACACCTGCTACTCGTAACCGCGCGACGCACAGTGACGCGGCACAAGCCGTCACAGCCGATCTGGCGCGCGGCGCCGAGCGAGAAGTCGAGAACGGCCGCGTGCGAAGGGGCCGCGGTCCTGCACCGGGCAGCGGATCTTCTTGCCGTTCTCGAGATTGGTGACGACGAAGATGGTGCCAAACGCTTCGGTGCGATGCGCGCAGGCAGGGCGGCATTGCGCCGAGTTGGGTAATCCGAACGATGTTAAGTAACCCGGATGATATCGCGCGGCCAGAATAACACGTGCTAAGCTGCTGCCGTAGCGGACCTGCACGCGCAACGCGCCCAACGTTCACAGCAATGATCGAGCGCAGCTGCCGTTAGGGAACCGTCAACAAGACACCATTAGCTTCGGATGTTCACACATGCCTTGCGCGCGTAGTGCGGCCAATCTATCACCAGTTGTAAAGGGAAATTGAAGTGCGCCTGCCGGCAAATTCGTTACGGTTGTGTTGTGAAATGAAGCCAACTGGCTGGAACTTTTCGGCCCGAAAGAGGTTCTGAGTCGGCCTTATTGTGCTCATGTTTTCTACCAACGATGAAAGCTACATCGAATCATGATTGGGGACGGTCGTGAACCGCAATAACTTCAAATCGATGTCCACGGATGAGCTGTGGGCACTCCACGAAGAAATCGCCTCGAGGCTTGCAGCCTCGCTGCTCGCGGAGAAGCGTGTGCTCGAAAATCGCCTGAAGCAACTCAAGGGTGGCGTCGAAGCCGAGCGCGAGAGTTCGTCGACAGGGAAGCGTCCATATCCAACCGTCGTTCCGAAGTTTCGGAATCCGGACCGGCCGTCTGAAACTTGGGCGGGACGAGGGAAGACGCCGCGTTGGCTTGCTGCAAAATTGAAGTCCGGCAAGCGGATCGACGACTTCCGCATCAGGCAGGTAGCATAAGAAAACTTTCAGCCGCTCGGTCGCGGTGTACCCGCATTTTTGGCCGATCCACGAATTTGGCCAAAGTGAAGGCTGCGGATGCCGCACCGATTTGGTGCGGCTCGCTAGTGCGCGCGAGCTCTCGTCTGTTCGGCCTGGAACGCCTTCAGGCGTTTCGGCAACATCGCTGTTGATGTCGATCTGGATGATGTCGATCGGGAATCAGATGGCGTCACGGTCGCACTTCAGATTGCCTTGACCTCGATCCTGGCCTTGGCTTGGACCTTGGCCCTTGGAACCGAGTGTCCTTGCGATATGCGCTTCCAGGGCTCTGACAATTCCCATCCGCGCAAACAGCATAGGCCCGCGGTCTTCGGCGGCATCGATCAGCATCTGGACGGCAAGCCGCCATTCCTGACAATCACGTTCTGGCTGAGGAAGCTTCCGGATGTAGTCGGCGGCGTCTCGCAGGGTTTGCGCAGGCGGTCCCTCCGGGAGTGGGACAGGCTGAGCGAACGGACGATCCCAGGACATGCTGAACTCCCGTCATAGACCCCAGAACGACTCCAGCGTGCAAGGGGCGCGCCGGAACGGTCAAGCCGCTTGGGTCGTGTTCCGGAGGAACCGGAAGCCCGGGGATTCGACGCGGAGTCTCGATGTTGGTTCCATTGCCAAGGCTGTTTTGTTCACCGTGGGGTTAGTTCCCCGAGTTCCGCGTGCCGTGCAGGGGCGTCATGCACTTGAGCGATGAAGATGCAGGCCGGGTTGCAGATTGATCAGTTTTGAAACGCAACGCCGACGAAATCGCCTTGCCGCCAGATCACGCGGCATTCGCGAACGGTGTGAAAATTGTCGAAGCTCAATTCGAAATCCAGCGGCAGCAAATTGAGGGTGTGGAGTTCGATTCCAGCCCCGGAATTCGTCACATCCTGAACGCGGCAAGTGAGGACACCGCGCTGCGCATCAAAGAACAGCAGCGCGTCTTTCGAGATCGTCGTCCTCCCTATCGATCGGCGTTCGAATTCCATCGGAGTTTCCAACAGTTTTCGCCAGGTCTTCGCAAGTCAGATCCTGGCAAGTCAGATCCTGGCAAGTCAGGTCCTGGCAAGTAAAGGCTTAGCGAATTGCGCTCAGGCGGCAAACAGCTTCGGCCTTCTTCGTAAACAAACAATTTTAGTCATCGCATAAACCGTGTTCCACGGGCGGAGCAGCCGCCGTCGGGACAGTATCAGTTGCGGGTTAAGCACAGCTCCGCCTGTTCCGTATGCGGAACTCACAATCAGGCTTGATGCGCCGGTGAAAGCCAGCCTCACTCGTTATGCAGAGGGGAATCACATGGGTTTACGTTGGATATGTGTGCTGGCGCTGTGTCTTGGAACATCAAGCGCCGGATTTGCGGGTGAACAGTCCGGTGTGTTGCGTCGAATTTCGTGTCCTGTCGTGCGCTACTACGTGGCGCAATACAGTGCGTCCGCCGCCGAGCAGTGGGCCCGCGGCAAAGGCGCGAGCGACGCCGAGATCGAAGCAGCCCGGCGCTGCCTGAGGCCCGACACGACGCGAACCGCCAAGGCGGCCCCATCGAGGCCGCTCGCGCTCGGCACCTACGGCTGGTGAATCGCCGGAGAGGCCGCCGCCCTAATGGGTAGCGCGGTCGTCGAAGCGCGCGATTTTCAGTACTGCTGTGGCCGCTGACGCTTGCCAGGCTTGGTCTTCGGCCCGCCATAATATGGATTGACCACGCATTGGGCGGAGCGGCCCGAGGCCGACGCGGCACACTGCGCCATCGTTTGATAGCGGCACTCGAAATAGAAGTCCGCGATGCCGCCCTGGTAGATCTGCAGGCAAACGGGATAGCTCGGATCGTAGGTCTGGGCGCGGGCAGGTGCGGGCAGGGCAATCGTCGCGGCCAGGATCGTCAAAGCCGTTGCTGTGGCAGGTGCGTGTCGCAACTCCATCCTGATGTCCTCTCAATACCTTGAGCAAGTAGCCCGCATGAGCTCGCGCGATTGCGCGCCCGGCGACGAGCGCAATTGCGCTCGCACCGTGACAGGCTCCGCGATATGCGGGGTGCAACCCGGATATCGCTACGCTACGCTTGCCACGAGCCCGTGTTTCAGACTTCCCGATCCTCAAATCCATACTCTCGATAGATAGCGGCGCGATCGGCGTGGGGGTTTAGCCGGCACTTTGCCTGGGCGAGATGCAGGTTAAGGGTCCCGGGCTGACAATTGGCTGCCAGCAATTTCTTGATGTCGTCCATCTGCTGGCGTGACTGCTGGGTCGGTTCGAGTTGCTCAAGCGCGACCAGTGCCGTTGCCAGCGCTTCCGTGACTACCCATTCGTCGTGGCCGGTGATTCCCTTTCTCGGCATGACGACCCGCATCCTTTGTCAGGGGCAACGGAGCAATTTCCGGCCGGCATTATAAGCCCAAACCGCAAATCGTCACCCGTGCCGCTTCAGTTTTCTTTGGCCTTAATGCACAAATAGCCGCCCGAGCGGAGCGATGCGCGCGGCGAAGCCACGCTACCGGTTCCTCCGCCGCTGCCGGACGAGGCGCTCAATCTCCGGTTGTATTGTCGGAATTCGGAAAATTCCTTCGATCAAGCTTGCGTTGCACAACGCATATTTCTTCCGCGGAAGCACGACTCCATCTAACCTGATCCAGCAGAGCGTTTTGAATCGGCCTTGTTATGCTCAGATTATCGGCCGACGATGAGGGCTCAAAACTTTGAATCATGATTGGGGACCGTCATGAACCGGAATGACTTCAAGTCGACGTCCACTGACGAATTGTGGGCGCTCCATGAGGAAATTGCCACCAGGCTTGCGGCGGCACTGACGGCGGAAAAGAACGTGCTTGAAAACCGCCTGAGGCGACTCCAGCGCGGCATTGAAATTCAACATGCAACTGATGATGCCAAGTCTTCGCATGCCAAGTCTTCGAGTGCCAAGTCTTCGAGTGCCAAGCCGTCTCATGGCAAGTCATCTCATGGCAAGTTGTCTCGCCATGCCAAGTCGTCGACGGAGCGCCGGCCCTATCCCGCTGTCGTTCCGAAATATCGGAATCCGGAGCGGCCGTCGGAGACCTGGGCGGGACGCGGCAAGAAGCCCCGCTGGCTGGCCGCACAACTAAAGTCCGGCAAGCGGATCGACGACTTTCGGATCAGGCAGGCCGCATAGGCGATCACTAAAGCCGCGCAGCTTCGGCTTTCTGAACCTGCTTGCGCAGTGCCTGCACCTCGGCCAGCCGTCTGGCGAGCTTTGCGGCCCCTTCGCGGGCGGCCCCTTCACGGATTGGCTTCCTTGAGGCAGACGGATGCCGTTTGGTTCTGCCCTGCGTTGCTCTCGCCGCCATCGTGGTTGCCCCCTTTCTGAACTCTCCCCACGTTCACGGTGCTCTCTTGTTGGGTCGTCGGCTAGTGCCGGCCCGACACAGCGCGCGCGAAGATCGATGACGGTTCCACTTTTGGGACGTGTCGTGCTATCCGCGCAACATAACGCAACATAAGATGCTTCATCGGGTTCGATTGGCCGCATGACCTTATTAATCAAGATTTTTGCGTTTCAACCGCATTTGCATATCAAACTTGAGGTCATATTTCTTTCCATCTGCACATACGGCATCGTCAACCTCGAACTGCTGATCGTCTTCGTCCATCTCGAACTTGCCGCCGGAACATCCTTCAGCCTGAACCGCAGCGGCGAGCCGTGCGCGTTCGTCTTCAGTAACCTGGCGATCGGCGAGCGCAGGCAAGACCGATATGGCGAATATTGCTATCGATATAATCCATCGCATGAGCAAGTTCCTCCTGTGGGGCGCGTGTAGCGAGCGCTTCGCGCTGACCAGTCGGTTCTCTCGTCACGTTAAGGCATTGCGCGGACCAGCACGTACAATTCGAATGCCGGCAACCGCCAAACGTTCCGCAAGTCCCGGCAACTCGATGGTAGAAATCTAGTCGGAGTGGGAGGAGCATTCCGAGAAGGGCAGGTCTTTCTGAAAACGGGAAGTCCTTTCCGAAGTGAACTGGCGGGGACGCAAACAAAAAGACCGCCCGAAGGCGGTCTCTCTGTCGCTTGCTGGGGTAAACGATCAGGCTACGGTCGCAGCCTGCTTGCGGCGGCGAAAGCTCATGTAGCCGACTCCAGCAAAGCCAAGGATCATCATGGCCCAGGTGGCAGGCTCGGGCACGGCCGAGGTCAGACCCTGCGCGAGCCTTAAATCATCGACCGTTGGCCACAGAAAACTTCCAGCGGGTTGTACGGCGGAGACGGTCAGCGACGTAATAGTACCATCGGAGACGAAGCCGATGAAGCTTGACGTGGTGGCATTAATGATCGTGTGGGAAGTCACGCCGAAGCTATCAGTCAAGCTTAGTGCGATGCTGCCAGGTTGGAAGAGTCCCGCAATATTACTGCCAAAGAAATTCGCGCCGATCGCGCTGATCGTGGTCGCGAAATTGTAAAAGGTTATTGAGTCCGCTGCGGTGTTCGTAGACAGCCAAGGATCGGCGACCGTGCCTGCAATGAAGAAGGTGCTGGTTTCCGCCGCAGCAGAATAGCTGTAGGCGCCCGCAGACCGGGTGATGGGTGATGGCGCTGAGAACACGACGCCTAAATCTGTGAAGGTATCAACGCCGGGGGCTATCGTTGCAGCGTTGAATGCTGCTTGCGAGGTGAAAACCGTAGCAGCATCGGCAGTTTGAACGCCCGCCAGGGCGACAACGGCCAATGCGGCACTCGATGAAATAAATGAAGCGAACGAATATTTAAATTTCATATTTTAAGTCATTCCATAAATTAAATACGATGGGCGGCAGTGTTACGGTTAATTAATATACTGTCAATCGTTGCTGAGCCGCAAACCGTCGTTGGTCTCTCCTGAGCTTGCGTATTCCCAATGGGTATCCTTACGCTCAGGATTGAACTCCCGCTCGACATGACGGTTCAGGATGGGTGTAGCCTGCATGAGCGCAGCGAGATGCTGAAATGGCAGTCCGGACGTCGCTCTGCTCATCCGGGCTACGCTTGCTAGCCATGTTATTTGGCGATCCCAGCAGGATTCGAACCTGCAACCCACGGAGTAGAAATCCGTTACTCTATCCAGTTGAGCTATGGGACCGTCCGGGCGGTAGCCGCCCCAGGTATCCGCCTTATAGGCCTTCCTTATCTAGCACTGCCAATATGAAAAATCCGCTTTCCCGCCAAGACGGTCGAACCGATTTCTTTGGGGTCGCGACTAAGGCAGACGGTGGGCTAAAGCCAGTGGTCCGCCCGTAATATAAAGCCAGCCGCCGGCACTTCCGCCAGGCGGTGCGGCCGGGACCGTTTGGACTGCCAGCGCCATGCATGCGACCTTTTCGCAAGCCGAATCCACTGCCATCAGTCCGTCACCTTTTCGCGCACTTTTTGACGTTACGCGGCTGATGTCCGCGGCAAGGAGCCCATCATGATCGGTTTGGTTCGCGCCACAGTGATTTGCGCCACGCTGGCGCTTGGCCTGACGGCGGCAGGGGCCGCGGACAAGGCGTTCAAGCGCGACGAACTGGCCGATTCGGCCGTCAAGCTGGAAGCCCAGATCAAGAGCGAGGCAGGGCCGGTCGCCAAATCCTCCATGACGCTCCGCAACGACGCCGACGCCGCCTTCAAGCGGTCCGACTTTCGGGTGGGTTTGCAGATCCTCGGCCAGATCGCCGCCACCACGCCCGAGGACAGCGCCAACTGGCTAAAACTCGCCAAAACCATCTTCCAGATCCGCTCCGCCAGTTCCAGCGAACAGACCTTCCTGTACGAGCGCGCCTCGACCGCGGCCTACATCGCCTATCAGCGCGCCGGCAACCAGGCCGAGGAGGCCGATGCTCTGGCCGTGCTGGGCCGGGCGATGTCCGAGCGCAAGCTGTGGCGTCCGGCGCTGGATGCGTTGCGGCTGTCGCTCGACATGCGCGAGGTCGCCGAGGTCCGCGGCCAGTACGAGAAGATGCGCGACCAGCACGGTTTCCGGCTCTTGGACTACACCGTCGATTCCGACGGGGCTTCGCCGCGCGCCTGCTTCCAGTTCTCCGAGGACCTCGCCAAGCGGGTCGATTTCGCGCCGTTCCTGGCGTTGGCCGGCATCGACAAGCCGGCGCTGACCAGCGAGGGCAAACAGCTCTGCGTCGACGGGCTGAAGCATGGCGAGCGCTACAACATCAACCTGCGCGCCGGCCTGCCGTCCACGGTTAAGGAATCCTTACCGAAATCGGCCGAGTTCAACATCTACGTCCGCGACCGCAAGCCGTTCGTGCGCTTCACGGGCCGCGCCTATGTGCTGCCGCGCACCGGCCAGCGCGGCATTCCGCTGGTCAGCGTCAATACGCCCTCGGTGAACGTCAACGTGTTCCGGATCGGCGACCGCAACCTGATCAACACGGTGGTGGACAGCGATTTCCAGAAGACGCTCTCCAGCTACCAGCTCTCGGATCTGGGCAACGAGCGCGGCGTCAAGGTCTGGACGGGTGAACTTGCGACCGCTTCCACGCTGAACCAGGACGTGGTGACGGCGTTCCCGGTCGACCAGGCGCTCGGTGACCTGCAGCCCGGCGTCTATGTGATGACGGCGTCGGCCAAGGGCCCCGGCAGCGGCGACGATGACGGCTCGCTGGCGACGCAATGGTTCATCGTCTCCGACATGGGCCTGACGGCGTTTTCCGGCAATGACGGCATCCATGTGTTCGTCAATTCGCTGGCCTCGACCGAGGCCGTCGCGAAGGCCGAAGTGCGGCTGGTCGCGCGCAACAACGAGATCCTCGCCACCCGCAAGACCGACGATGCCGGCCACGTGCTGTTCGAGGCAGGGCTTGCGCGCGGCGAGGGCGGGCTTTCGCCGGCGCTGCTGACGGTTATGAGCGACAAGGCGGACTACGCCTTCCTCAGCCTGAAGACCAACGCCTTCGACCTCACCGACCGCGGCGTGTCGGGCCGGGTGGTTCCGGCCGGCGCCGACGCCTTTGTCTATGCCGAGCGCGGGGTCTACCGCTCCAACGAGACCGTCTACCTGACCGCGCTGCTGCGCGACGGGCAGGGCAACGCGATGGCCGGCGGGCCGCTGACGCTGGTGATCGAGCGGCCCGATGGCGTCGAATTCCGCCGCGCCGTGTTGCCGGATCAGGGCGCGGGCGGCCGCTCTCTTGTCCTGCCGCTCAATTCGGCGGTCCCGACCGGGACCTGGCGGGTGCGCGCGTTTACCGATCCCAAGGGCTCGTCCGTCGGCGAAACCACCTTCATGGTCGAGGACTACATCCCCGAGCGGATCGAATTCGACGTCTCGGCCAAGGAGAAGGTGATCAAGGCTGATACTCCGGTTGAACTGAAGGTCGCCGGCAAGTTCCTCTATGGCGCCCCGGCCTCGGGCCTCCAGCTCGAGGGCGACATGCTGGTCGCGCCGGCTGCCTCCGGGCGGCCGGGCTATCCCGGCTACCAGTTCGGCGTGGCGGATGAGGAAACGTCTTCCAACGAACGCACCCCGATTGAGAACCTGCCTGAGGCCGACGCCAGTGGCGTTGCGACGTTCCCGGTGTCGCTTGCCAAGGCGCCGACCTCGACCCGTCCGCAGGAAGCACAGATCTTTATCCGCATGGTGGAGACCGGCGGCCGCGCCGTCGAGCGCAAGCTGGTGCTGCCCGTGGCGCCGCAGGCGGCGCTGATCGGCATCAAGCCGCTATTCGGCGACAAGAGCGTCGCCGAGGGCGACAGGGCCGAGTTCGACGTCGTGTTCGTCGGTCCCGACGGCAAGCAACTGCCGCGCGATGGCCTGCGCTACGAACTCCTGAAGATGGAGTCGCGCTATCAATGGTATCGCCAAAACTCGTCCTGGGAATATGAGCCGGTCAAATCGACCAAGCGCGTCGCCGACGGCGACCTGACGCTTGCAGCCGACAAGGCGGCGCGGGTGTCGCTCGCGCCGCAGCCGGGCCGCTATCGCCTCGACGTCAAGTCGCCCGAAGCGGACGGGCCGGTCACGTCGGTGCAATTCGACGTCGGCTGGTACTCCGACGGCAGCGCTGATACGCCGGATCTTCTGGAAACCTCGGTCGACAAGCCGGAATACGCTTCCGGCGACACCATGGTGGTGTCGGTCAATGCCCGCACTGCCGGCAAGCTCACCATCAACGTGCTCGGCGACCGCCTGCTGACGACGCAGACTGTCGACGTCAAGGAAGGTACCCAGCAGGTTAGGCTTACCGTCGGCAAGGACTGGGGCACCGGCGCCTATGTGCTGGCGACGCTGCGGCGTCCGCTGGATGCGGCAGCGCTGCGGATGCCGGGGCGTGCGATCGGCCTAAAGTGGTTCGGCATCGACAAGAAGACGCGCACGCTGCAGGTCGCGCTGTCGCCGCCGCCGCTGGTGCGGCCCGGCACAGCGCTCAAGATCCCCGTCAAACTCGGCGGGCTCAATCCCGGCGAGGACGCCAAGATCGTGGTTGCCGCGGTCGATGTCGGCATTCTCAACCTGACCAATTACAAGCCGCCGGCGCCTGATGATTACTATCTCGGCCAGCGCCGCCTGACGTCCGAGATCCGCGACCTCTATGGGCAATTGATCGACGGTATGCAGGGCACGCGCGGCCAGATCCGGACCGGCGGCGATTCCGCCGGCGCCGAACTGAAGGGCTCACCGCCCACGCAAAAGCCTTTGGCGCTCTATTCGGGGATCGTCACGGTCGGCGCCGACGGTACCGCGGAAATCAGTTTTGATATTCCGGAGTTCGCCGGCACCGCACGCGTCATGGCTGTGGCGTGGAATTCGACCAAGCTCGGCCGGGCGACCATCGACGTCACCGTGCGCGATCCCGTGGTGCTGACGGCGACGCTGCCACGCTTCCTGCTCAATGGCGACAAGGGCACCATGAGTTTCGACCTCCACAATGTCGAGGGCGCGCCCGGCGACTACAGCATCAGCGTGAAAACGTCGGGGCCGGTGAAGGTGACGGGCAATCCGACCACCACGGTGAAACTTGCCGCCAAGCAGCGGACCTCGATGTCGCTGGCGCTCGACGCCGGCGGCGCCGGCACCGCCAATCTCGACGTCGACATCAAGGGCCCGAACGGGCTGACGCTGGTGCGGCATTATGCGCTTGACGTCAAGGCGGCGACGCAGGTTCTGGCGCGGCGCTCAATCCGGACATTGGCAAAAGGCGAGAGCCTGACGCTGACGCCGGACATGTTCTCCGACCTCGTGTCAGGCACCGGCAGTGTGTCGCTGTCGGTCAGCCTGTCCACCGCGCTCGATGCGGCGACCATTCTGAAGGCGCTGGATCGCTATCCGCACGGCTGTTCCGAGCAGATCACCAGCCGCGCCATGCCGCTGCTCTATGTCAACGATCTCGCGGCGGGTGCGCATCTGGCGATGGATACCGCGGTCGACCAGCGCATCAAGGACGCCATCGAACGGCTGCTGGCCCGCCAAGGCTCGAACGGCTCGTTCGGCCTGTGGTCGGCCGGCGGCGACGATTCCTGGCTCGACGCCTACGTGACGGATTTCCTGACCCGCGCCCGCGAAAAGGGCTTTGCGGTGCCGGATGTGCTGTTCAAGAACGCGCTCGACCGCATCCGTAACTCCGTCGTCAACGCCAACGAGCCGGAAAAGGACGGCGGCCGCGATCTCGCCTACGGCCTCTACGTGCTCGCCCGCAATGGTGCCGCGCCGATCGGCGACCTCCGCTATCTCGCCGACACCAAGCTCTCCAATCTCGCCACGCCAATCGCGAAATCGCAGCTCGCGGCCGCGCTGGCCCTGGTTGGCGACAAGACGCGGGCAGAGCGGGTCTATGGCGCGGCGCTTGATGCGCTGGCGCCAAAACCCATGCTCGAGTTCGGCCGCGTCGACTACGGCTCGGCGCTGCGCGATGCGGCGGCGCTCGTGTCGCTCGCCAGCGAAGGCAACGCGCCGCGGGCGACGCTGACGCAAGCCGTTCAGCGGGTCGAAGTGGCGCGGGGGCTTTCGCCCTACACCTCGACGCAGGAGAACGCCTGGCTGGTGCTGGCCGCGCGCGCGCTATCAAAGGAGACACTGGCGCTGGATATCGATGGGTCGCCGGTCAAGGCCGCGGTCTATCGCAGCTACAAGGCCGAGGCGGTGGCCGGCAAGCCGGTCAAGATCACCAACACCGGCGATGCGCCGCTGCAGGCGGTGGTCTCGGTCTCGGGTTCGCCGGTTACCCCCGAGCCCGCGGCGTCGAACGGCTTCAAGATCGAGCGCAATTACTTCACGCTCGACGGCAAGCCCGCCGACGTCACCAAGGCGAAGCAGAACGACCGCTTCGCGGTGGTGTTGAAGATCACCGAGACCAAGCCGGAATACGGGCACATCATGGTGGCCGATTATCTCCCTGCCGGCCTCGAGATCGACAACCCGCATCTGGTGTCGTCGGGCGATAGCGGCACGCTGGACTGGATCGAGGACGGCGAGGAACCGGAACATACCGAGTTCCGCGATGACCGCTTCACGGCAGCGATCGATCGCGCCAGCGACGACAAGTCGGTGTTCACGGTGGCCTACATCGTGCGCGCGGTATCGCCGGGCAAGTACGTGCTGCCGCAGGCCTATGTGGAAGACATGTACAACCCCTCGCGCTACGGCCGGACCGGCACAGGTACGGTTGAGGTGCGCGCGGCGAAATGAGCGAGGCAGGCAACCATAGTTCATCGTCATGCCCGGGCAAAAGCGCGAAGCGCGTCTTCGCGCAGATGTCCCGGGCATCCACGCCTTCCTTGGTTGACGGAAGCAAAGACGTGGATGGCCGGGACAAGCCCGGCCATCACGGCGGTGGCGTTCGGCGCCGCCGCTTTTTCCGGATGGCTGTAGCTCTGGCGTTCGTGCTCATCGTAATCACCACCGCCTTCTCGGCTTGGATCGTATCGCTCGGGCCGCTGCCGCTGGAAGAGGCCCGAAAAGTTTCCACCACGGTCGTGGACCGCAACGGCAAATTGCTGCGCGCCTATGCGATGGCGGATGGCCGTTGGCGGCTGCCGGTCGATGCGAAGAGCGCGGTCGACCCCGGATATCTCAAACTGCTGCTGGCATATGAAGACCGCCGGTTCTGGTCGCATGGCGGCGTCGATCCGCTGGCGCTCGGGCGCGCGGCGCTTCAATTCGGCAGCAGCGGCCATATCGTCTCCGGCGGCTCGACCATCACGATGCAATTGGCGCGGCTGATCGAGCCGCGGCGCAAGCGCTCGGTGTACGCAAAGCTGCGCCAGATGGTGCGCGCGGTCCAGCTCGAGAGGCAACTGAGCAAGGACGAAATTCTCGATCTCTATCTGGCGCTGGCGCCGTTCGGCGGCAACCTCGAAGGTATCCGCGCCGCATCCATCGCCTATTTCGGCAAGGAACCGAAGCGACTTTCGCTTACGGAAGCCGCATTGTTGGTCGCGTTGCCGCAATCGCCGGAACGCCGCCGGCTCGACCGTTATCCGCAAGCCGCCCACGCCGCGCGCGACCGCGTGCTGGCACGGATGGTTGAGGATGGCGTGGTGTCGAAAGAGGACGCCGCGCAGGCGAGGGCTGCGGCGGTGCCGCGGCTGCGCAAGCCGATGCCAATCCTGGCGCCGCATTCCTCTGACGCCGCGATGGCGACGGTAAAGGATACGCCGCTGATCAGGCTCACGCTGGATTCTGCCTTGCAGAAAACGCTGGAGGCGCTGGCGCGCGACCGTGCCGTGGCGCAAGGGCCGAACATTTCGGTCGCCATCATCGCGGTCGACAATGAAAGCGGCGACGTGCTGGCGCGCGTCGGCTCGTCGGATTATTTCGACGAGCGGCGCGCCGGGCAGGTCGACATGACGCGCGCGGTGCGCTCGCCGGGCTCGACGCTGAAACCGTTCATCTACGGCCTCGCCTTCGAGGACGGCTTTGTCCATCCGGAAAGCCTGATCGACGACCGGCCCATTCGCTTCGGCTCCTATGCGCCGGAAAATTTCGACATGACGTTCCAGGGCACGGTGCCGGTGCGCAAGGCGCTGCAGCTCTCGCTGAACGTGCCGGCGATTGCGCTGCTCGACCGCGTCGGCTCCAGCCGGTTGTCGTCGCGGCTGAAGCAGGCCGGCGGCAATTTGGTGCTGCCGAAGGATGAGGCGCCGGGCCTTGCGATGGGCCTTGGCGGCGTCGGCGTCACCTTGCAGGACCTGGCGCAGCTCTACACTGGGTTGGCGCGGCTTGGCGCGGCGCGGCCGCTGCGCGAGATCATGCTGGCGCAAGAAAAAGATAAAGACGACCGCGAACCGATGCGGCTGATGGACCAGGCCGCCGCCTGGCAGGTCGGCAACGTGCTGCTCGGCACGCCGCCGCCGGAAAACGGCGTGCACAACAGAATCGCGTTCAAGACCGGCACCAGCTACGGCTATCGCGATGCGTGGTCGGTCGGCTTCGATGGCCGCCTCACGATCGGCGTGTGGGTCGGGCGGCCCGACGGCGCGCCGGTGCCGGGCCTGGTCGGCCGCACCGCCGCAGCCCCGATCCTGTTCGACGCGTTTGCGCGCACCGGAAAGATCCCGGCGGCGCTGCCGAAGTCGCCGAAGGGGGCGCTGATCGCCAGCAACGCCAAGCTGCCGCTGCCGCTGCGGCGCTTCCGTCCCGTCGGCGAACTGATCCGGACCGGCAGCGATCAGGTGCCGCGGATCCAGTTTCCGCTGAATGGCTCGCGGATCGACGTCGACCGTTCAGGCGGCGGGCAGGCCGCGCCGATGCCGGTCAAGGTGGCCGGCGGCGTGCTGCCGCTGACCATCATGTTGAACGGTACCTCTGTCGGTGAAATCGGCAGCCGGCGCCAGCGCCTGGTCGATCCGCCCGGGCCCGGTTTTGCGCGCCTGACCGTGATCGACGCGACGGGGGCGGCCGATACCGTTGTGATCCGGGTACAGTAAGGAAAAAGCGCTTGGGGACAGTCGGATAGGGCGAATCTGTGGTGTTGTTTGCAGTGCGGTTTCATCGTATGCGAACAACATGGTGGAAACCTTCCAGCCCCCACGCTTTGGAGCAGGCCAACAGCCTGTAAAACCTGCGCATTCCGGTCGCAGGCTGGCCGCCGCGTTCGACTTCGCCACCACGAGCCATTTTCGCGCCATCGTGTTCCTGGTGCTCTGCGGCATCGTGCTTTTCCTGCCCGGCTTCTTCAATATTCCGGCGATCGACCGGGATGAAGCGCGGTTCGCGCAGGCGACCAAGCAGATGGTCGAAAGTGGCGATTTCGTCGACATCCGCTTTCAGGACGACGTCCGCTACAAGAAGCCGGTCGGCATCTATTGGCTGCAGGCCGCCGTGGTCGAAACCGCCTCATCGCTCGGCCTGCCGCGGGCGCAGTTGCGCATCTGGCTCTACCGGATTCCCTCCCTGATCGGCGCCATCGGCGCGGTCTTGTTGACCTACTGGGCGGCGCTCGCCTTCGTCACGCGGCGCGGGGCCGCGCTGGCGGCGCTGATGATGTGCAGTTCCGTCCTGCTCGGCGCCGAAGCCCGGCTCGCCAAGACGGATGCGATGCTGCTGTTGACCGTTGTCGCCGCGATGGGGGCGATGGCGCGGGTCTATCTGTCCTGGCAGCGCGGCGAGGACCCGGTGCATCCGTCCTGGAGCGCGCCCGCGATCTTCTGGACCGGGCTGGCCGGCGGCATCCTGCTCAAGGGGCCGCTGATCCTGATGTTCGTCGGCCTGACCATCCTGGCGCTCGCGATCCTCGACCGCTCGGCGGCATGGCTGTGGCGGCTGCGCCCGGTCTGGGGCCTGATGTGGACGCTGGTGCTGGTGCTGCCATGGTTCGTCGCCATCTTCTGGCGCGCGGGCGAGGCATTCTTCTCCAATTCGCTCGGCGGCGACATGCTGAGCAAGCTCGGCGCGCAGGAATCCCATGGCGCGCCGCCCGGCCTCTATCTGCTGCTGTTCTGGGTCACGTTCTGGCCGGGAGCGGCGCTGGCCGGGATGGCGGCGCCGGCGGTATGGCGCGCGCGGCGCGAGCCCGGCGCGCAATATCTGCTGGCGTGGCTGGTGCCGTCCTGGATCGTGTTCGAACTGGTGCTGACCAAGCTGCCGCATTACGTGCTGCCGCTCTATCCGGCGATTGCGATTCTCACCGCCGGCGCGCTGGAGCGCCGCGTGCTGTCGCGGTCCTGGCTGGTGCGCGGTGCGGCCTGGTGGTTTGTCGTTCCGGCGGGGGCATCCGTGATCGCCGTCATCGGAGCCATCAAGCTGACGCATTACCCGGCCTTTCCGGCCTGGCCCTTCCTGGCGGCGGCGATGATCTTCGGCCTGATCGCGTGGTGGATGTTCGAGGACAGCCGCGCCGAGCGCTCGCTGCTGAATGCGGTGGTCGCGGCGATGTTTCTGGCGGTTGGAATCTACGGCATCGTCATGCCGTCGCTGACCACCATGTTTCCGAGCGCCGAGGTCGCGCGCGCGCTTCGCAACGTGGTCTGCGTCGGGCCGAAAGCCGCCGCGGCAGGTTTTCACGAGCCGAGCCTCGTCTTCATGACCGGCACCGGCACGCTGCTCACCGACGGATCGGGCGCTGCCGATTTCCTCGGGCAGGGCAGTTGCCGCTTCGCACTGGTGGAATCGCGCACCGAACGCGCCTTCGTCCAGCGCGCCGAAGCCATCGGGCTGCGCTACAACGTAGCGAAGCGAATCGAGGGCTATAACATTTCGCAGGGCAAGGCGATCTCGATCGCCATCTTCCGCTCGGAAGGTACGGAGTAAGATGGCCGCGAGCCCTGCTGTCGTCGAATCCAAAAACTATCTTTCGCGCTTCGGGACGCTGGCGTGGCTGTCGCTGGCGCAGCTCGTGCGCTCGCCGTCGCATTCTCGGCGCGCCGAGGCGGCACGGCGGGCGGCGCGACACGTGCTGTGGCTGTCGGCTGGTCTTGGTGCAGCGATCATCGTCCTGATGTACGCGATCGACGCGTGGGAAATCGCCCAGATGCCGAAACGCGGCACGCCGTCGCTGTGGTGGGTCCGCATTCTCACCGATTTCGGCAAGGACGAATATGTGCTGGCGGTGCTGGGGGGATTGCTTATCGCGGTCGCGATCGTCTCGCCGGGCTTGCGCGGCATCCAGCGCTCGCTGCTGCTTGGCCTCGGAACACGGCTGCAGTTCATTTTCTGCGCGGTCGCCGTGTCCAGTCTGGTCACCGAAGTGCTGAAATATTGCGTCGGCCGCGGCCGTCCGTTCGTCGGCGGCGAGGCCAATGCTTTCCACTTCTCGCACTTCGCAGGCAACCCCGCTTATTTCAGCTTTCCTTCCGGCCACGCCACGACCGCCTTTGCGCTGGCTTTCGCTGTGTCGGTCATCTGGCCCAAGGCGCGCGTTGCGATGGCCGTCTATGCCATCGTCATTGCGGCGACCCGTCTGGTGCTGGTCGCCCACCATCCGAGTGACGTGGTTGCCGGGGCACTGGTCGGCGTCATCGGCGCGATGTTCGTGCGTTACTGGTTTGCGGCCCGCCGGCTCGGGTTTGCGATCCAGCGCGACGGCACCATTGTGTCCCTTGTAGGGCCCTCGTCCGGGCGCCTCAAAAGGGTTGCCCGCGGCGCTTTCGCCCCATAAAAGCGGACGCCGCCAGGCGGCCGATATGCCCGGTTCCGGGCCTTTCCAAACCAACCAGATGAGTGCCGATTTGACTACTTCCGACAGAGGTGCTGTCGCCGTTTCCATCGTTGTGCCGGTGCGCAACGAAGCGGAGAACGTCGCGCCGCTGGTTGCGGAAATCATCGGCGCGCTCGACGGCCGGTGGGTCTACGAGATCATCTATGTCAATGACGGCTCGACCGATGCGACCGCCGAACGGCTGGCTGATCTGATGAAGCAGCACAGTCAGCTCCGGCAACTGAAACATGC
Organism: Bradyrhizobium sp. AZCC 1678; assembly: GCF_036924765.1. NCBI lineage: Bacteria > Pseudomonadati > Pseudomonadota > Alphaproteobacteria > Hyphomicrobiales > Nitrobacteraceae > Bradyrhizobium > Bradyrhizobium sp. AZCC 1678. The sequence continues at coordinate 4,649,543 of NZ_JAZHSE010000001.1, read as the reverse complement.
CAACTCTTGCGGGCAATCGGCGGCGGTGCGCAGCGGGGTGCGGGCCGCGCGCGGCGTCATCGTGGCCACGCTCGACGGCGACGGCCAGAATAATCCGGCGTTCCTGCCCGACTTGATCTCGGCGGTCGAAAGCGGCGGCGGCCGCGTGGGTCTTGTGGCGGGCCAGCGGGTCGGGCGCAAGGACACCGGGTTCAAGAAGCTGCAGTCGAAAATCGCCAACGGCGTGCGCAAGGCTATCCTGAGCGACGGTACCCGCGACACCGGCTGCGGGCTGAAGGCGTTTCCGCGCGAGGTGTTTCTTTCGATGCCATACTTCGACGGACTGCATCGCTTCCTGCCGGCGCTGGTGCGCCGCGAAGGCTTCGACATCGCCTACGTCGACGTTGTCGACCGTCCGCGCCATTCCGGCGTATCAAATTACGGCTTCTTCGACCGCCTATGGATCGGGATCATGGATCTCGCCGGCGTGTGGTGGTTGATCCGCCGCAAGAAGTCCACGCCCGCTGTCACCGAGGTTTTCTGATGTTCATCCAGTTCGGGCAGGCGCTCGGCGATTATCTCTATGACGTCTTCGTCGCCAAATTCGACTTCTGGCTGGCTTTCGGCCTGGTCGCGCAATTGCTGTTCACCGCGCGCTTCCTGGTGCAGTGGATCTCGAGTGAGCGCGCCGGGCGAAGCGTGATACCGATTGCGTTCTGGTTCTTCTCGATGGGCGGCGGGCTGATGACGCTGATCTACGGTATCGCCAAACGCGAGCCTGTGATCATCGTCGGCCAGTCGATGGCCACGATCATCTACATCAGAAACATCATGCTGATCGTCAAGCATCGCGGCAAGGCGTCGAAGACGCTGGATCGGTGATCAGGAGCGGCTGGGCGCCGGTGCCGGCAGTGCCGCCAGATCGCTCTCCGTCGAGCGATAGGCGGCCAGTTCGCCCGCCGCATCCAACACGGGGTAGGCGACCGAGCAGATGTGCGAGTGGATGCGCCTGAGGTCGCGCAGCACGTCGAGGTGGAGCGACGTGGTCTCGATGGTTTCGGGCCGGCCTTCGCGCAAGCGGTCGAGATGCCGTTCGGTCGCGGCCAGTTCGGCATTGCGCAACGCCGCCTTCTCGACCAGAAGCTTTCGCGCCTCGTTGACGTCGCCGGACATGAAAACGCCGAACGCGATCCGAAGCGAATCCATCGTGCGCTTGTGGAAGGCGGACAGCTCCTCGGCGCCTTCGACCGAGAACTGGAAGCGGCGCTTGATCTTCTTGGTTGCGAGCTCGCTCAGATTCTTGTCGATGATGTCGCCGATATGCTCGAGGTTGATGGCGAAGGAAACGATCTCCATCGCCCGCTGTCCCTCACGCTCGTCGAGACTGCCGCGGGTGAGTTTTGTGACGTAGAGCTTGATCGCCTCGTCGAGGCTGTCGACGCTGTTGTCCATCTGCGAGACCTGGTCGACCAGTGCCCGGTCGTTGGTCATCATCGCCGCCATCACCTTGCGCAGCATGATTTCGACGTGATCGCCCATATGCAGGGTCTCGCGGGCGGCATCGGCCAGCGCGAGCGAGGGCGTCTCCAGCGCGCTCTCGTCGAGATAGCGTGGCCCTGACTCGCCGGCCTCCTTGACGCGCTCGGGCAGCAACGTCTTCAGCAGCCGCGCCATGCCGTCGAGCAGGCCGATGAAGAGAGCTGCGGTCGCAACGTTGAAGGCGATGTGGAACAGGGCGGTCGCCTTGGCAGCATCCGGCTGCCACGCGATCAGAAGGTCCGCGATCGGCTGCAGGAACGGCGCCACCAGCAGGATGCCGGCGAGCCGGTTGACGAGGTTGCCCAGCGGCAGGCGGTAGCTGGCGGGATTGTCGCGGCGCGCGCCCTCGACGATCGGATTGATGGCGCTGCCGAGATTGGCGCCGAGCACGAGCGCCAGCGCCGCGTAGGGCGTGACGAAATGCGCATAGGCCAGCGACATCACCAGCAGCACGCTGGCGACGCTGGAATGCACCAGCCAGGTCACGATCGCGGCGAACAGGATGCAGAGCACGGGATCGCCGGTGATGGCGTTCATGAACACGCGCACGCCCGGAGCATTCTCTGCCGGCGCCAGCGTATTGAGCAGGATGTGCAGCGCCAGCAGCATCAGGCCGAGGCCGATAAAGACGCGGCCGATGTCCTTGACACGCGAGCGCGGCCCGCTGCGGAAGGCGACCAGGCCGATGATGAACAGCACGGGGGCCACGGCCGAGATGTTGAACGACAGGATCTGCACGATCAGCGTGGTGCCGACATTGGCGCCGAGCATGATGGCGAGTGCGGGGACGAGGCTGACGAGCCCCTCCGATGTGAATGAACTCGTGATCAGCGCTGTGGCGGTGCTGCTCTGGAGCAGGGCGGTGAGACCAAGGCCGGCGCCAATGGCGGTGAAGCGGTTGCTCAGCGCCTTCGCCAGCAACAGGCGCAGATCGGGTCCGAACGCGCGCAGGATCCCGCTGTGGACCATGTGCAGGCCCCACAGCAGCAACGCGACGCCGCCCATCAGGTCGAGAAGAACCAGACTTCCCATGCGCTTTTCGTTCCGCCAAATCGAGTCGAGGGGTCAGGCTATCGCCTAACGAGGGGGGATCAACCCTTTAATTTGCCGAAAATTGCGCCGCGCAGCCTCGTTCGAGGACTTCGGCCTTCAGCCAGGGCGCCCGGTTCGGTAAACGGAGTTCGAATGCAACCGTTATATTGCGAGCCGTTGCGATAGGCCAATTCCAACAATTCTTCGGTAAAGCTGGTGCACCAACGGGTGGATCACATCTAACAAGGCCAGGGATCGAAATGTATGCGAATCGCCGCAGCAGCGAACGACGGGCGTGCAGAAGCTTTGCAAAAATACAGTTCGCGACCGGCGGGTTGCCGCGCGATTGCATGATTTCCGACATGTCGGATGGCGGGGTGAAGATCATCGCCGAATATCCCGAAATTCCTTCCGAATTTACGGTGATCTTTTCGGAGGGCAGGCCGCGTCAGTGCCGGCTGGCCTGGCGGATCGGCTGCGAACTCGGCGCGCAATTCGTCGACTAGGCCGCTGGGCTGCGTGGGTACGGGACGGCGCAGGCGGGCGCAAGCGCCTGGCCGGCGCGTAGCGTGCCGCAAAGGTCACGGATTACCGCAAACATGGGTGAACTTAACCTGAGCTTAGGGTTAAGCTGTGAGTGTTCCTGGACAGTTCCCGCCGTGAGTCCAGGTACATGCGACAGAAGTTGCTCCATCCGTCCCGCCTTGCGCGACTTCTCGCGTGCACGTCGACCCTGATCCTGGCGTTGGGGCTTGGCGCTTGCCAGACTTCAGGACTATCGGACATTACCGGTTCGATCGACGAAAAGGCTGATACCGGCCGCGCCAGCGATCCGCGCCGCGACGTCGAGCTCTACCAGGAACGCTATCGCGCCAATCCGAAGGATACCGACGCGGCGCTGAAATACGGCAGGGCGCTGCGCGCGACGGGACAGCGGTCGCAGGCGGTTGCGGTGCTCGAACAGGCCTCCATCGCCAATCCCGGCAACAGGCTGCTGCTCGCCGCCTATGGCCGCGCGCTGGCGGACAACGGCAATTTCCAGCAGGCCTTCGACGTGCTCGGCCGCGCCCACAGCCCCGATGATCCCGATTGGCGGTTGCTCTCGGCGCAGGGCGCGACACTGGATCAACTCGGCCGATATGAGGAGGCGCGGCAATATTATGCGAGCGCGCTGAAGATCGCGCCCGACCAGCCGTTGGTGCTGTCCAATCTCGGACTGTCCTACGTGCTTTCGAAGGACTTGCCCAAGGCCGAGGAGACGCTGCGTCGCGCCCACGGCATTGCGGCGACCGATCCGCGCGTGCGCGCCAATCTGGCGCTGGCGGTTGGCCTGCAGGGCCGTGTCGCCGATGCCGAAAAGATCGTGAAGGCCGACCTGCCGCCCGCCGAGGCTGCAGCCAACGTCGCGCTGTTGAAACAGATCCTGTCGCGGAAGGAAAAAGAGAACGCGCGCGCCGAGGCCGGGAAGATGCCGATCGCGGCCGCCGGACGCGTCGAATAGAGCGTCAGCGCTCAGGGCGCTGCCGCCGTTGTTCTTGATCAGGCCCTGCGAGCCTTCGTGCCCTGCAGTTTCTTGAGGATCGGCTCCAGGAACGAGACCCGGGATCGCTTGGTCACGGCATGGCCAGTCAGGCGCTGCGCCATCTGCAGGAACATCGCGGTGGTGCGATGCTTGGCGGAGATCTGCGCGATCATCTGACCGTTATTGGCGGCGGTGCCGAACATCTTTGAATCGAACGGAATGGCCGCGATCGGCTGGCTCTCGATCGCCTTGGCGAATTCGCGCGTGGAGATCTCCGGGCGCTTGTGCATGCCGACCTGGTTGAGGCAATAGAGCGGCGGGCGGTCGTTGGGCCGCGCCGCCTTCAGCACGTTCAGCATGTTCTTGGCGTTGCGCATGTTGGCGAGATCGGGCTCGGCCACGATCAGAATGTCGTCCGCGCCGACCAGCGTGCGCTTGGTCCATGCCGACCATTGATGGGGGACGTCGAGCACGATGCAGGGGGTGGTCATGCGCATCGTATCGAAGATCGCATCGAACGCATCGGCGCCGAAATCATAGACCTGGTCCAATGTTGCCGGCGCCGCCAGCAGGTTGAGGCGGTCGGTGCATTTCGCCAGCAGGCGCTCCATGAAGGCGGAATCCGGCCGTTCCGGCTGGAAGACGGCATTGGCGATGCCTTGAACCGGATCCTGGTTGTAATCGAGGCTGGCGGTACCGAAGGCAAGGTCGAGATCGATCACGACGGAATCGAGCGCGAGATCGCGCGCGATCGCCCAGGCCACGTTGTGCGCGACGGTGGAGGCGCCGACGCCGCCCTTGGCGCCGACGACGGCGATAATGCGGCCGACGGCCACGGCCTCGGAGGCCGCGTAGAGACCGCAGATTGCGCGCACGACGTCGATCGGTTCGACCGGTCCGGTCACGTAGTCGCTGACGCCGCGCCGCACCAGTTCACGATAAGGCGTGACGTCGTTGGCGTTGCCGATCACGACGACGCGGGTTCCGGCGTCGCAGACGGTTGCGAGTTCGTCGAGTCCTTCGAGGATATCGCTGCCGGGCTCGGTCTCCAGCACAATGACGTTCGGCGTCGGCGCCGTGTGATAGGCCTCGATGGCGGCGGCCAGGCCGCCCATGTGCACCGAAAGGTGGGCCTTGCCGAGACGGCGGTCTTCGCTCGCCGCGCGCGCCGCGGTTGCGACCGCGACGCTGGCGCAAAAGGCCTGTACCGATACGCGTGGCGCAGGCGAGATGTATTCCTCGGGCTGCGCCGGCGTGTCGTCAATTTGATCGTCGGAGTTTTGAAAGACGCGGCTGATCATTTGCCTGTATCGCTGAGTTTGGCTTTGTCGGATTCGGTATAGGTGGTCGTTGTCGCAATGCCCTTGCGATACTTTTCGAAGGCGGCATCGCGGCGCGGCGTATAGGCGGGGCTCTCGGGACGTGGCTGTTCGAGATCGGCGGGATTGTCGATCATCGCAGCAAGGTTGCGCTGGGTGGCGCAGCCGAAATTGTGGTACGAGCGATTTTCATTGTAGGCGACGTTGTCGATGTTCGGTCCGAGGTCTTGCGGCCACAGGCCGCAAGGTCCCGCCACGGCCGTAATCTTCGGATAGCTGAGCCTGATCGTCGGCAGCGTGCGCGGATCTTCCGGCCGATAGTGACGCATCGTGATGGCGCGCGAGGGCACGCCGCCCGCCATCAGCACCGACCGGATTTCCTGGTACGAGGCCGCGGCCGCGCGCGCATTTGGCGTATCGATCGGGACGTCGGCGATGATGGCGCCGGTGCCTTCACGCACCCAGGTTTGCGCCAGGCCGATGACGTCGGTGCGTTGCGACCCGGAGAGGCCGCCGCGGGCATGACCGACGAACACCACGATGGAGCGGCTGGCCTCGGTCACTGCTATCGGATGCCGGTGGCGATAATCATCGGACACGCTGGCGGTCGTCACGATTTCCGTGGTCTGCGGCGTGCAGGCGCCGAGCGCGGCCGAGAGGCCGAGGAGGGCGCCAAGCATGTGCAAGGCCTTGCCGCGATGGAGCGGAATTCTCGTTGTCATCGTTCTGTCCTCGTCCCCACTCGGTGAACAGCTCTGCGTTTCAATCAATGATGAAGCCGAAATTGCCCTGGATTCCGCCGACGGGATCGACGCGGGCGGCAACGCCGTAAATCCGGTTGATGCGCCCGAGCAACGCGGACTGCGAATCGGACGCCGGCGCGAAGCCGTCATCGGGCCGCGACAGTTCTTTTTGCGCGACCGCGCGGACGACGTAGGGTGTCACGAGAACCATCAGTTCGGTCTGGTTGTTGACGAAGTCCTGGCTGCGGAACAGCGCGCCCAAAACCGGCAATTGATCGAGCCCCGGCAGCCCGTTGACGGCCTGCTTGGTCTGCTCCTGGATCAGGCCGGCCATCGCCACCGAGCCGCCGGAGGGTATTTCCAGCGTCGTCTCGGCACGGCGGGTCTTGATCGAGGGAATGGTTGTTCCACCGGGACCGCCAGTCAAAGCGTTTTCGGTCGAGACTTCCGACACTTCGGTCATCACCCGCAGGCTGATCCGTCCCTCAGCCAGTACGACCGGCGTGAAGTTGAGCGAGATGCCAAATTTCTTGTAGGTGACCGTTTGGACGCATCCTCCGATAACGCCCGACGCCGACGTTTGGCAGCTCACGCCGGCCGGAATGGGAAATTCGCCGCCTGAGATAAACGTTGCGGATTCGCCCGATATCGCTGTCAGATTGGGTTCGGCGAGCGTCTTCACGACACCGGCGCTTTCCATTGCGCGCAGGGTAGCGGTGACCGATGGCAGACCAGCTTTATTCAAAGCCGCCCCGACCAAGCCGTTCTCGGGCACGAGCGGTGCACTGTTGGCGGTGAACGGATTGTTGTTCTTGAAAACGACTGCCGCGGTGCCGTAATTCATGCTGGCACTGAGATCGACGCCCAATTGCTTGACGATGTCCCGCCGCACTTCCGCGACGGTGACCTTGAGCATCACCTGGTCGCGACCGCGAACGACGATCGAGTTGACGACCTTTTCAGCGCCGCCGACCAGCCGCGCGGCGACTTCGCCGGCCTGCTGGGCTTCGACCGGGCTCGATACCGAGCCGGTCAGCAACACGCTGTCGCCGACGCCCTCGATCTGAATCCCCGGCATCGACTGCTTCAGCGCGGCGCGCACGCCATTGAGGTCACGCTTGACCGCGATGTCGTAGGAGGCGACCTGCTGGCCGTCGGCGTCGAAAAACACGACGTTGGTCTGGCCGACCGCGCCGCCGATGATATAGGCGCGTTGCGAGGAACGAACGACGGCGTTGGCGATCTTCGGGTCGGCGACCAGCACGTCCTTCACGTCGCGCGGCAGGTCGACGACCACGGATTTGCCGATGCCGAGCGACAGGAAGCGCATCTTGACCGGACCGATGGCGGAGGTCGTTACCGGATCCTTCTCGGGTTCGGCTGCGACGACGGGCAGTAGCGGAGCGAGCGTCAGCGCAGCGACGGCCGACAACAACAGGGTGCGCGCCGCTACGGTTCGCATCGCTGACTGATTTTCCCAAAACTTCATCTCGGGCGTCCTTTCGGTCACTTCTGTGCCGTCGTTTGATTGGCGACCCCGTAGCGAACCACGTTGACGCTCTCGCTTCGCTTTTTAGTTTGATCCTCGGACTGGCCTTCGGCCGTCGCGTTGATATCGGTGATGCTGCGCAGCGCGAGCGACAGCGTGCCGCTTTGGCGCGAGCGCGCCAGCAACTCGGCCTGCTCGGGCTTCAGTTCGAGCGTGACGGTGCGGCCGACGAGGGTGTTGATGCCCTCTTTTTCCTTCGGCGCCTGATCGATCGCCAGCACGCGGATATTGGAGAGAATGATTTCGGACTGCATGACGTCGGCGCCCTTGCCATCCGGATTTTTTTCGCGCTTGGAGAGGATGACGTCGACGCGGTCATTGGGCAGGATGAAGCCGCCGGCGCCGGTTTCCGGCGAGATCTCGGTCGAGATCGCCCGCATGCCGGTCGGCAGGATGGCCGCCATGAAGCCGGAGCCGTTGGCCTTGACCAGCTTCTGCTCACGGATCGGCTCGCCCGCGATGAAGGGAGAGCGTGCGATCGAACCGGCGATTTCCTTGATGGCTTCGGCCCTGCTGGCGCGGTTGACCAGATTGCTGCCCGCGGCTGAAGCCGGCCAGGTCTGCCATTGCAGATCTTCTGGCTTGACCAGTTGGCCGAGTCCGATGTCGGACTTCGCGACCAGAATCTCCGCCGTCGGCAATTGCGCGACCGGTTCGGCTGCCGGGCGCGATGTTTCTTCCGTGCCACGGGCGAGATAGGCGGCGACCCCGCCGGCACCCAAGGCGATGATCAGAACGACGACACGTGCGATATTCATACGCTTTACTTACTCTTACGCAGGGACGCCCCAACTACACCGCAACAACAGCCATCCCGGAGGTATGACTAGGCATCAAAGGTATAAGGGAACTTGAGGCGTGAAGTTTTTGGGTGATCGGACGGCGGGATTCACCGTCATGGTGAACGAGCGGTTATCGTTTGAAGAAAATCGTCCGCAAAAATCCGGAGGTGCGGCCGGTGACCGCAACACGCGGTTGATCTGGCCGGCAGGATGCAAGCGAAGGCGCTCCGCTGCATCGGCCGCCGCGAAGGCCGCTCAAAAATCGACAGGGAATCGCAACCCTAGCTAGAGCATGATCCGGAAGAGTGGACACCGGTTTTCCCTCGCGACAAACGCGTTTGCGCGGAGATCATGCTCAAATCAAAGAGATGGAGTGGGATGGCGATTCGAAGAAACGTCATCCCGCTCTAGCTAGGCGGCCGCCTTCAACGCCGCAAAGCCGCGCTCGAGATCGGCCTTGAGGTCGTCGACATTCTCCAGGCCGATGTGGAGCCGCAGTGTCGGCCCGCCGGGGGACCATTTGGTGGCGGTGCGGTAGGGATCGCAGTCGAACGGGATGATGAGGCTTTCGAAGCCGCCCCACGAAAAGCCCATGCCGAACAATTTGACCGCATCGAGCAGGGCGTCGACCGCCTTTTGCGGCACCGGCTTTAGAACAATACTGAACAGGCCCGACGCGCCGGTGAAGTCGCGCTTCCAGATCGCGTGGCCGGGATGGCTTTCGAGGGCCGGATGCAGGACCGACAAGACTTCGGGGCGGGTAGCGAGCCAGCGCGCCATTTCAAGGCCCGAGCGATAATGCTGCGCGAGCCGCACCGAAAGCGTGCGGGTGCCGCGCAGCGCCAGGAAGACGTCGTCCGGCCCGGCGCAGACGCCGAGCAGCCGGATGCCTTCGGCGAGCAGCGGCCACGCCTTCGCGTTCGCCGAAATCGTGCCGAACATGATGTCCGAATGGCCGCCGATATATTTGGTGGCGGCCTGCATGCTGATGTCGACGCCCTGGTCGAGCGAGCGGTGAAACAAGGGCGTCGCCCAGGTGTTGTCGTCGATGACCAGCGCGCCTCTCGCATGGGCGACTTCGGCGATGGCGGGGATGTCGCTCATCTCGAACGACTGCGAGCCGGGCGCCTCGACCAGCACCGCCTTGGTGTTGGGCTTGAACAGGGCTTCGATGCCGGCGCCGATCAGTGGATCGAAATAGCTGACCTCGACGCCGTAGCGGGCGAGCATGCCGTTGCAGAAGTTGCGCGAGGGCCGGTAGACGTTGTCGGTCACCAGCACATGATCGCCGGCGCTGAGCACCGAGAGCAGGGTGGTGGTGATCGCGGCCAGTCCCGACGGCGCAAGCCCAACGCCGGCGCATTGCGGGCCCTCCAGCGACATCAGCACGTCCTGCAGCGCCCGCGTGGTCGGAGAGCCGTGACGCCCGTAGGAGAATTCGGCGCGGTGGGCGTGCAGGTCCTCGGCGGTCGGATAGAGCACGGTCGAACCGTGGTACACGGCAGGGTTGACGAACCCTCTTTGCCCCTTGGTGTCACGGCCCGCGGTGACCAGTCTGGTTTCGGGCTTTTGCGGGTTGGACGGACCGTCGTTCGAAGAGCTCATGCGTTTGCATCATCCAAGACGTTATGCCGCAGCCACAACTTGATCGCGAAAAACACCGCCGGGCGGCGGGTCGGGGCGGGTGAGGTAATAACAAGACACAGAAGACGGCAGTCAACCCCTTGACCCGGCACGCCAGTCGTTCTGAGATGCATGCCAACTAACAGTCGCTGCAAGTTGAGGGGCCTGCCGCGATACCGGATCCACCGTCTGACCGGGATGGCATGTCAAATGCATGGTCAGGATGACGCTTTTCAGCAAGGGATCAGCGGGTTGGCCCCACAACGTCAGGCGTTGCCTAAAAAACGATCTCCGCACGATCTCCTTGAAAGGCCCAGCCCATGAAACGCGTATCTCTGGTTGTTACCCTTGCCCTAGCCGCCGGTCTCTCGGCCCAGGCCGCCTCGGCGCAAACCCTCAAGACGGTCAAGGACCGGGGCATGCTATCCTGCGGCGTCGGCCAGGGTCTTCCGGGGTTCTCGTCACCCGACGACAAGGGTAACTGGACCGGGCTCGACGTCGACGTCTGCAGGGCGATTGCGGCCGCGGTCTTCAATGACGCAACCAAGATCAAGTTCGTGCCGCTGTCGGCCAAGGACCGCTTCACCGCGCTGCAGTCGGGCGAAATCGACGTGCTGTCCCGCAACACCACCTGGACGCTGTCGCGCGATACCTCGCTTGGCGCCAATTTTACTGGCGTGACCTATTATGACGGCCAGGGCTTCATGGTGAAGAAGGCGCTGAAGGTGAATTCCGCGCTGGAACTGAACAGCGCGTCCGTTTGCGTGCAGACCGGCACCACGACCGAGCAGAACCTCGCCGACTACTTCAAGGGCAACAACATGAAGTACGAGGTGATCGCGTTCGGCACCAACGACGAAGCCGTCAAGGCTTACGAGTCCGGCCGCTGCGACGTCTTCACCACCGACGTGTCCGGCCTCTATGCCGACCGTTTGAAGCTTGCCAACCCGGCTGATCATGTCGTGCTTCCGGAAGTGATTTCGAAGGAGCCGCTGGGCCCGATGGTGCGCCATGGCGACGATCAGTGGTTCGACATCGTGAAGTGGACGCTGTTCGCGATGGTCACCGCGGAAGAACTGGGCATCACCCAGAAGAACGTCGATGAGATGGCTAAATCGGACAAGCCGGAGTTGAAACGTGTGTTCGGGACCGACGGCAATCTCGGTGAACAGCTCGGCCTGACCAAGGACTGGGTGTCGCGGATCGTGAAGGCCGTCGGCAATTACGGCGAGGCCTTCGATCGCAACGTCGGCGCCGGCTCCAAGCTCGGAATTGCCCGTGGTCTCAACGCGCTCTGGAACAAGGGTGGTATCCAGTACGCGCCGCCGATCCGCTGATCGCCGGCACGAGGGCTGCGGCGATGGCCATCGAACCCCGAAAACCACCGACGCAGTTCGTTGCCAAACTGCAGCGAATGCTCGGTGGAAGTGCAGGCTGGAGCGGCTTTGTCGTCCAGATCCTGTTCGTCGCGGCGCTGTCCTGGATTGCCTACGAGATCGTCGCCAATGCCCGCGCCAATCTGCAGGCGCAGCGGATCACCGCGGGCTTCGGCTTTCTTGCCAACAATGCCGGCTTTGACGTCAGCCAGAGCCTGATCCCGTATTCGGGATCCGATCCCTACACCCGCGTCTTTTTGGTCGGCCTGCTCAATACGCTGCTGGTCTCGGTGATCGGCATCTTCTTTGCGACGCTGATCGGATTCCTCGTGGCCCTCGGCCGGCTGTCGCCGAATTGGCTGCTGTCGCGGATTTCGGGCGGCTATGTCGAACTGATCCGCAACCTGCCGCTATTGTTCCAGATCCTGTTCTGGTATCTCGCCGTGCTCGCCGCATTGCCCAATCCGCGGCAGAGCATCTCCGTTTTGGACAGTTTCTTCCTGAGCAACCGCGGTCTGGTGATTCCGAAGCCGATCGGCACGCCCGGGTTCGAGCCGTTTGTGGTTGCGCTGCTGGTGGCGATCGTGGCGGCGATTGCGCTGTGGCGTTACTCCCGCCGGCTACTGTTCCAGAGCGGCAAGGTGATCAAGGTCTGGCCCTTTGCACTCGGCATGATCGTCGGCCTGCCGTTGGTCAGCGCGCTGATCTTTGGTCTACCCGTCACGTTTGAAGTGCCGGTGCTCAAAGGCTTCAACTTCGCCGGCGGCTCGCGGGTCATTCCCGAGTTCGTCGCGCTGACGCTGGCGCTATCCACCTACACGGCGGCCTTTATCGCCGAGATCGTGCGGGCGGGCATTCTCTCCGTGCACAAGGGGCAGATGGAAGCAGGTTCCTCGCTCGGCCTGCAACGCGGCTCGGTGCTGCGGCTGATCGTGATCCCGCAGGCGCTGCGCGTGATCCTGCCGCCGCTGACCAACCAGTATCTCAATTTGACCAAAAACTCTTCGCTGGCGGTTGGGATCGGTTATCCCGATCTGGTGTCGGTGTTTGCAGGCACGGCGCTGAGCCAGACCGGGCAGGCGATCGAGATCATCGGCATTACCATGGGCGTCTATCTGCTGATTTCGCTGGTGACGAGCGCGATCATGAGTTTCTACAGTTGGCGTATCAGCCGGAGCATGGGTTGATGAGCGACACCACACCATCCGGCTTTGTCCGCCAGGACCTCGTCGCCGAACGCCCCGCACCGGTGAAGACCACGGGCTTTGTCGGCTTCCTGCGCACGCGCCTGTTCAATTCGCCGACCAACATCCTGATCACGATCGTCAGCGCGCTGCTGCTGTGGTTCATCCTCGTGCCCTCGCTGAGATTCCTGCTGGTCGATGCGGTCTGGACCGGCAAGGATCGCACCGCCTGTCTCGCTGAAAATGCCGGGCATGTGGTCGGCGCCTGCTGGCCGTTCATCCAGGCGAAATTCAGCCAGTTCATCTACGGATTCTATCCGGAGCCGGAGCGCTGGCGGGTCGATTTGACCTTCATCCTGGCCGCGGTCCTGCTGCTGCCGCTGCTGATTCCGCGGTTACCGGCCAAGGGCCTCAATGCCGGGCTTTTCTTTGGCGCATTGCCGGTCATAGCCTTCTTCCTGCTGCATGGCGGCGGACTGGACGGGCTTGGCGTGAGCTGGACGGCCGGACTTCTGTCGGGCTTCAACGACAGTATTGGCGACGGCGGGCGAAAGCTCGCGGCCGCGGGCGAGACGACGGCCGTGATCGGGCCGTTGCTGTGGCTGCTCGGAAAACTGATCGTGCTGGTGAGCACGCTGATTGGATGGGTACTTCTGCCGCTGACCTGGCTGCGCGACCAGATCCAGGCTTTTGGCCGTCCGGTGTGGGCGGATCTTGCGCTTACCGCCATCATCGCTTGCGCTTTGGTGTTCTGGTTGGGCGCCGGCAAGCGCGACGGTTTGCGTCCCCTGGTCAATTGTCTTGCGATCTTCGCCGGTATCGGCATCGTCATCGCGGTGTTGGGGCTCGACCGTGGCGGATTGCCTGTCGTCGACACGCGGCTGTGGGGCGGCCTGCTGGTGACGCTCGTGGTGTCGGTTACCGGCATCGTAGCGTCGATGCCGGTCGGCATTGCGCTCGCGCTCGGCCGGCGTTCATCTATACCGCTGATCCGGATTTTCTCGATCTCCTTCATCGAGTTCTGGCGCGGAGTTCCGCTGATCACGGTACTGTTCTTCGCAACCTATATGTTGCCGCTGTTCGTTCCGACCGGTTTCACCATCGACGGATTGGTGCGCGCCCTGATCGGGATCGCGCTGTTTACCGGCGCCTACCAGGCCGAAAACATCCGCGGCGGCCTGCAAGCGATCCCGCGCGGGCAGGGTGAGGCGGCGAGCGCGCTCGGCCTGTCCTGGAGCAAGACCACGGCGCTGGTCGTGATGCCGCAGGCGTTGCGCCACGTCATCCCAAACCTCGTCAACAGCTTCATCAGCCTGTTCAAGGACACCTCGCTGGTTTCGATCGTCGCGCTGTTCGATCTGTTGGGATCGTTGCGCGCATCGTTTTCCGATCCAAACTGGTCGACGCCGACCACGTTGTTCACCGGCTTTGCGTTCACCGGGATCATCTATTTCGTCTTCTGTTTTGGCATGTCGCGTTATTCCATGTTCGTCGAGAACAGGCTGAACGCGCATCGCCGCAACTGAGTGTGGGACCATGAGCACAGACTCGATCGTTGGCATCCAGGGCCTCAATAAATGGTATGGCGAGTTCCACGTCCTGCGCGACATCAACCTCGATGTTTCCAAGGGTGAGCGCATCGTGATCTGCGGTCCCTCGGGCTCCGGCAAGTCGACCCTGATCCGCTGTATCAACGCGCTGGAGGAATTCCAGGAAGGTCAGATCGTCGTCGAGGGCATCGAGCTTGGGCCGAACCTGCGACGGGTGGACGAAGTCCGGCGCGAAGTCGGCATGGTGTTCCAGAGTTTTAATCTGTTTCCGCATCTGACCGTGCTGGAGAACTGCACGCTGGCGCCGATCTGGGTGCGCAACATCCCGAAAAAGGATGCCGAAGCGACCGCGATGAAATTCCTGGAGCGGGTCAAGATCCCGCATCAGGCCAACAAATATCCGGGCCAGATGTCGGGCGGTCAGCAGCAACGCGTCGCCATCGCCCGCGCACTGACCATGAATCCGAAGGTGATGCTGTTCGACGAGCCGACCTCGGCGCTCGATCCCGAAATGGTCAAGGAAGTGCTCGACACCATGGTCGACCTCGCCAGGGAAGGCATGACCATGCTGGTCGTCACCCACGAAATGGGATTTGCCCGCGAAGTCGCCAACCGCGTCGTCTTCATGGACGCGGGGCAGGTGATCGAGTCGAACACGCCGCAGGAATTCTTCGCCAACCCGCAGCACGCGCGGACGAAGCTGTTCCTGAGCCAGATCCTACGGCATTAACGCAGGTGACGTAGCCCGGATGGAGCGCAGCGCAATCCGGGGAGCTGGTGCCGCGCTCGGGATTCCCGGATTACGCTGCGCTCCATCCGGGCTACGGAATTCCGCTCACACCTTCTCGAAGGGCACGTCGATCTCAGTACGCTTTTCCAGCCATTCCGGCACCGGCAGGTTTTTCGAGCGCATGAATTCCGGATTGAACAGTTTTGACTGATAGCGGTTACCGGAGTCCGCGAGGATCGTGACGATGGTCTTGCCCGGTCCGAGCTGTTTGGCGAGCTGGATCGCGCCGGCGACGTTGATGCCGGTCGAGCCGCCGAGGCACAGGCCCTCGTGTTCGAGCAGGTCATAGATTACCGTTACGGCTTCCTCGTCCGAAATCAGGAAAGCGTCGTCAACCTTCGCGGTCTCGATGACCGGCGTGACGCGGCCGAGCCCGATGCCTTCTGTGATCGAGTCGCCCGGCGTCGATTTGGCGGTGCCGTGCTTGAACAGCTCGTACATCGCGAAGCCATGCGGATCAGCGCACGCGGTAACGACGCCGCTACTTTTTTCCTTCAGGTAGCGGCTGGCGCCGGCCAGCGTGCCGCCGGTGCCGACCGAGCAGATGAAGCCGTCGATCTTGCCGCCGGTCTGCTCCCAGATCTCCGGTCCGGTGGACTCGTAATGCGCCTTGGCGTTGTCGAGATTGTTCCACTGGTCGGCGAACAGAACGCCGTTGGGCTCGGTCTTGCGAAGCTGGGCGGCCAGCCGCCGCCCGACATGCTGATAGTTGTTCGGGTTGGAATAGGGCAGCTGCGGCACCTCGACGAGTTCGGCGCCGCACAGCCTCAGCATGTCCTTCTTTTCCTGGCTCTGTGTTTCCGGGATCAGGATCAAGGTCCGGTAACCGCGCGCGCTGGCGACGACGGCGAGACCGATGCCGGTATTGCCGGCGGTCGATTCCACCACGAGCCCACCCGGCTTGAGGTCGCCGCGCTTCTCGGCTTCGAGGATCATCCACTTGCCCGCGCGATCCTTCACCGACTGGCCCGGATTCATGAATTCGGCTTTGCCGAGAATGGTGCAGCCGGTCAGCTCTGATGCGCGCTTGAGCTTGATGAGCGGCGTGTTGCCGATCGCTTCGATGACGTCTTTGTTGAAGGCCATGTTTTTCAAATTGCCGGTTTGCTTGCCTAATCGTTAGGCGACCCTAAAGGACCGCCGTTAGGCGCACAAGCCGGCGCTGAAACAGGGCTGTCAGGCCGATTTCGCAAACACCACCTGACGCACGTCGATATTTCCGGACAGGAACCCCGCCTCGCAGTAGGCGAGATAATACTCCCACAGCCGCCGGAAGCGGTCGTCGAAGCCCGATGGCGTCAGGTTGGGCCAGGCCGCGCGGAAATTGCTTCGCCAGATCGCAAGCGTCCTGGCATAATCTTGCCCAAAAATGCGTTCGCGGATGACGGGAACGCCGAAGCGTTCGCCGAGCGTTTTCAGGATCTGCGGCGAGGGCAGCATGCCGCCCGGAAACACGTAGCGCTGGATGAAATCGACTTCGCGGCGATAGGTCTGGAACAGGCTGTCCTGGATGGTGATGGCCTGGATGCCGGCCAGCCCCGCGGGCAGCAGGCGGTCGCGCAACTGTGAAAAATATTTCGGCCAGAATTGCTCGCCGACCGCCTCGATCATCTCGATCGAGGCGATCCGGTCGTAGCGGTCGCGCTCGTCGCGATAATCCTGCAGCTTGATCTCGACCTTGTCGCTGAGGCCCGCGTTATGAATGCGCGCCTGGGCAAAATCGCGCTGCTCCTTGCTGATGGTGAGGCCGACGACTTTGGCGCCGAACGTCTTGGCGGCATATTCGGCAAAGGCGCCCCATCCGCAGCCAATCTCCAGAAGCTTCTGGCCGGGCCGCAGATCGATAGCCTCGGCAAGCCGGCGGTACTTGTTGTGTTGGGCTGCGGTCAGGTCTGCCGTGTCGTCCTCGAACAGCGCGGACGAATAGGTCATGCTGGGATCGAGCCAGGCTGAATAGAACGCGTTGCCGATGTCGTAATGCGCATAGATGTTGCGGCGTGCCTGCCGCTTCGTATTGCGGTTGAGCCAATGTCTGACGGCCTGAAAGGTGCGTGTCAGCGGGTTGCCGACCAGCATGGTCTGCATCCAGTTCTGATTGACGCAGAACAGATAGAGGAATTGCGTGAGGTCGGGCGTGTCCCATTCACCGCGCAGATAGGCTTCGGCGATACCAATGTCGCCGCCGCGCAGCAGCCGTGAGGCGAAGCCGTAATCATAGATTGTCATGGCTGCGGCGGGGCCTGGCGTATTGCCGCCCAGCCGCACAACGCGGCCGTCAGCGAGGGTCACATCGAGCGTGCCGTGTTGCAGCTTTGAACCAAAGCCCAGCGCCAGCCGGACCTGGCGGGGCAATTCCGGAAACGTCGCGTGTACGGTTTCCGATGTGACCGAAATCAACTCTGGCATGTGCGATCCATCGAATGGCGGTTTACCCCGTGCTTCGCATGGCCGATCGACCCTGCTTCAATCCTTGGCACGGGTGGACAACGCCCGCGAAGTATAATCGTTGCCTTTGCCGGTCGCCAAGCTGGTATTGAAGGCCGCGGTGTGCCGCGGGACAAACCTGGCGCCCTTGAGCCAGAGCCGTAGCGCCTCCCAGTGGATCGCCGCCATGATCTTCATTGTGACCAGCGGGAGGGCGACAAACGCGCGCAGCAACTCCTTGGTGTCGAGGGCGCGGTGGCTGCCATTGAAAGTTGCAGCGAGCAGGGGGCCTTCGCGGTCGGTTTCCAGAATTCGCAATTGCACGCGCTCGCCCGGCGGCAGCACGCGAAAATGGTAGCGCATCGCCATCCCGATGAAGGGCGAGGCGTAGAACAGCTTGTCCTGCTGCTGCCGCACGCCGGCGTCGCTGATTTCGCCCGGTGTCACCGGCAGGACGTAAGGATGGATGTCGCCAAAGGTGTTGCGTACTTCATAGATCAACAGCGCCAGCTCACCATCAGCGCGATAGCAGAAATAGATCGAAAGCGGATTGAAGGTGTAGCCGAGCAGGCGGGGATAGCAGAGCAGCAGCACCCGTCCGCCTTTCAGGTCGATGTTACGCTCGGCCGCGCAACGTTGCACGTAGGCGCGCACGGATGTTCCGTCCCGCTTGCCATGGTCGGCCTCGTGGAAACTGTAAAGCGCCGCGCGGTTGACGCCGAACAGCGGCGATTGCCGGTCTGCGTCCGCCAGCCGGTCGAGATCGATCAGCAGGCTCATCACGCGATAGCTGAAGCGATGCCCGATCGGCTTCAGCCGTGTATGCATGACCTCACCGACGTAAAGCGCGGCCGAATCGGAGCAAGGTTGTTTGGGTCCAGCCGGTGTTGCGCGCATAACTACTCCGCGGCTTCGGTCAGTCCGGGCAGCACTTGACGCCATGGCGCCACCGCGCCGAGTGCTTCGGCGACTGAAAGGCCGGATCGCAAGCCGTCCTCGTGGAATCCGTATCCGGTCCATGCGCCGCAGAACCAGGTATGTCGCCGGCCCTGGATTTCGGGCAGGCGCTTCTGGGCAGCAAAGGCTGTGGCGTTATATTGCGGATGCTCGCACAGGTACTTGCCGAAGGTCAGTGCGGGGTCGGGCGCGACCGGCGGGTTGAGGCTGACGAATAACGGTCTGTCGTGATCGATAGCCTGCAGCTCGTTCATCCAGTAGGTCACGGAGACGTTGTTATCCACGCTGTGATCGAGGCCCCCTTGGCGCGGCCAGCGCAGGAAATTCCACGATGCCCAGGCGCGCCGGCGCTTCGGCATCAGCGCGGGATCGCGGTGCAGATAGATCGTGTTGGGGGAATAGCCGATCGCGCCCAGGATAGCGCGCTCGCGGTCGTCGGCATCCGACAGCATCGCCAGTGCCTGGTCGCTGTGGGAGGCGATCACGACATGATCGTAGCTATCGGTCTTGCCGTGGCTGTCGTGGACGACGACGCCATGCGCGGTACGCTCGATTGCCGTGACGGCGCAGCCAAGCCTGATCCGGTCGCGGAATGAAGCGGTCAGCTTTTCGACATAGTGCTGGCTGCCGCCTTTCACGGTGCGCCAGACCGGGCGGTCATATTGCAGCAGGCGATGGTTGGCGAAGAAGGCGACGAAATTTTCGGCCGGGAAGTCCAGCATCTCGCTCGATGGCGCCGACCAGATCGCAGCGCCCATCGGCGCCAGATAATCGGTCAACAGCCGCGGCGCAAAATGGCGCGTGCGGAAATATTCGCCGAGCGTTAGCCCGGCCAGTTTTCCGGCCGCGTAATCCTCGATGCTCTGCTGGTTGAAGGTGATGATGTCGCGCAGCATCCAGAGATAGGAGGGCGACAGCAGGTTGCTGGCTTGTGCGAACAATCCGCGCGCGGTCTCGAACCAGTTGTTGCCGCCGCCTTTCCACTCGAAGCGGCCGGTGTCCGCCGTCACCGCAAAGCTCATGCGGCTTTCGACGGTCTCGACGCCGAGATGGGCGAACAGTGCCGTCAGGTCCGGATAATTCAGTTCATTGTAGACGATGAAGCCGATGTCGACCGCAAGCCGCGTGCCGTCATAGTCGATGCTGACGGTGTGGCTGTGGCCGCCGGGCCTGAGTTCGCGGTCGTACACGGTGACCGGATAATGTTTCGATAAGGTCCAGGCCGCGGCATTGCCACTGATTCCCGTCCCGACCACCGCGACCCGCATTTTTGGCCCTCCATGGCACGCTGCGAGATACGGAGGGCTGTTCCCGGAGTTTCAAATCGGCCACAGGGCGCGGATCAGCTTGCAGGACAGGCTGATGCGGGACGTCAGAACAGGGAAAAACCGAAGGAAAACCCCATGAAATCTTCGTAAGATTTCGGCGGTCCTGGCGCGTCCCGACATCGCTCCAAGCCCTATAAATAAGGGGAAGCGAGCAATTTTACTGCCTGTTTTTCTCACCCGAACGGACGGTCGGCGCAGGGCCGCGCGGGGCTGTCCGCGCCCCAGTCCCAAGGCTAGTATGATTCCCGAGGTTCCAACGGAAGCATCACCCCGTGAACGTATCGCAGGTTATCAGGAGAAGCGCTCGCCGTGCGCCGGGCCGGGATTTGCCCGGTGGAGAACGGGTGTGACCCAGCGAATTGCAACTGCTGCGATGGAAGGCTGGCCCGCTCTTGTCCCCGGCGGCAAGCGGCTGGCGCGATCGCTTGCGGTGCTTGGCCTCGTCGCCGCGTCCTCCGGTTGCATCCTGACCAAGGATCTTCCCGATCCCGCGCTCGACGTCCCCGAAGGCTACAAGGCGGCGCGGCTTTCGAAGGCCGCCGACGCGCCGCCGACGCTCGACTGGTGGCGCGGCTTCCGCTCGCGCGAGTTGACGGGCCTGATGGAGGAGGCGCAGACCGTCAATTTGGACATTGCGGCGGCCACCGCGCGGTTCAAGCAGGCCGATGCGCAGGCGCGAATCGCCGGCGCGGCGCTGCTGCCTACTCTCAGCGGCAGCGGCTCGGAGAGCTATTCCCGGACCTCCGGATCGAGCGCCAGCGGCTTGAGCATTGGCGGCCGTGAGGTGGTCAATTATTCGGCCTCGCTGAGCGCCAGTTACGAGCTGGACTTCTGGGGCAAGAACCGCGACGCCGCGCAGGCCGCGGAGGAGACCGCAATCGCCAACCGCTTCGACCGCGATGTCGTCGCGCTGACTACGCTGACGACGGTTGCGAATGCCTATTTCCAGGTGCTAACCGCGCAGGACCGGCTTCGGACCGCGCAGCAGAACATCGCCAGCGCCGAGCGCATCCTCAACGCCATCCGCGACCGCTTCAAAGCCGGGACCGGCACCGACCTCGACGTCGCGCAGCAGGAGAGTGTGGTCGCCAACCAGCGCGCGCAGGTGCCACCGCTGAAACAGACGCTCGACCAGAACATCAACGCGCTGGCAACCCTGGTGTCGCGGCCGCCGGAATCCGTTCGCGTCAAGGGCGGGTCACTCAACCAGATCGGTTCGCCGCGGGTCACGCCCGGCCTGCCGTCGGAGTTGCTGACGCAGCGCCCTGACATCCGCCGACAGGAAGCGCAGCTTGCCTCGGCGACCGCCAATGTCGGCAATGCCCGCGCGCAGTTCTTTCCAAGTATCCAATTGACCGGGCAGGGTGGCTATCAAAGCTCGGCGCTGTCCTCGCTGTTTCAGCCGCACGCCGCCTTCTTCAGCATGGTCGGCAGCCTGACCCAGCCGATCTTCGACGGCGGCAGGATCCTCGGCAATTTCGAGTTCACCAAGGCGCGGCAGGACGAGTTGCTGCAGATCTATCGCAAGACCGTGGTGCAGGCCTTTGCCGATGTCGATAATGCCCTGTACTCGATCCGCCAGACCACGGAGAGGCTGCGGCTGCAGCGCGAAGTGGTGGCGGCATCGCGGCGGGCCTTCCAGCTTGCCGAGCAGCAGTTGCGGGCTGGAACCGCCGATATCGTAACTGTGCTAAATACACAGACGACGTTATTCCAGGCGGAGGATTTGCTGTGGCAGGCCCAACTGGCCCGGCTGCAGGCGATCGTCAGCCTCTATCAGGCGCTGGGGGGCGGCTGGGAGCCCAGGATGGAAAGGCCGGTCGATGCTCTTTAAGCCGGAAGATGACAAACCGAAGACGGCCGGCAAGCGCGTCGCGCGCGGCATTGGCCGGCGGATGGTGTCGCTGACGATCACGCTGTTGATCCTCGGCGGGCTCGGCTATCTCGGCTGGTACGCCTTTCAGCAGAAACAGAATGGCCGTGGCGGCCCCGGTGCGCGCCCCGACCTGCCGGTGCCGGTGCTGGCGGCTGTGCCGCGGACGCAGGATGTGCCTGTGTACCTCGATGCCGTGGGCTCGGTTCGCGCGTTGAACAACGTTATCGTGCGCGCTCAGGTCGACGGCAAGCTGATCAAGGTGAATTTCGTCGAGGGCCAGGACGTCAAGCAGGGCGACGTGCTCGCCGAGATCGATCCCGTGATCTACCAGGCCCAGTACGATCAGGCGGTGGCCAAGAAGGCGCAGGACGAGGCGCTGCTCGCCAACCAGAAGCTCGATCTGGCGCGCTATCAGCAACTCGCCGCGTCGAATGCCGGCTCCAAGCAGCAGGCCGATACGCAGCGCGCGGTGGTCGCCCAGCAGGAAGCGCTGGTGCAGGCCGACCAGGCCGCGATCGACAATGCGCGGGCGATGCTCGGCTATACCAAGGTCATCGCGCCGCTGACGGGACGCGCCGGCCTGCGCCAGGTCGACCAGGGCAACATTATCCGCGCCGCTGATGCGACCGGCCTCGTCATCCTGACGCAGTTGCAGCCGATCGCGGTGCAGTTCAGCCTGCCGCAGCAGCAGATCGTGCGGGTCAACGCCGCCGCCGCCAAGGGCGTGCTGGCGGTGGACGTGTTCGGCAATGACGGCGTCACCGTTGTCGATACAGGTACGCTCAAGGGCATCGACAACCAAGTCGATCCGACCACGGGCACGCTGAAGCTGAAGGCCGAATTTCCGAACGCCAAGTTCCAGCTCTGGCCCGGACAGTTCGTCAATGTGCGGCTGAAGGTCGAAACGCTGGAGAAGGCGATCGTCGTGCCGGCGTCAGCCGTACAGCGCGGCCCTGTCGGGACGTTCAGCTATGTGATCGGCCCCGACAACGTCGCGACCGCCAAGCCGGTCGTGGTGACGCAGCAGAACGAAAACGACGCCGTGATCGCGAACGGCCTTTCGATCTCCGACCGCGTCGTGACCACGGGCTTTGCCAATCTGTCCGACGGCGCCAAGGTTCTGATCGGCACCGACGACCGGGCGCCGACCGCGGACCTCGCGCCGCGCAAGCGCAGCCGCAGCCCCGATGCCAAGGGAGATGCCAAGGGAGAGCCCAAGGGTGGTCAGGGCAAGGATGGCGAGCACCGCGGCAAGCGCGAGCGCGGCGAAGGCGATCAGAAGGGACAAACCGGCCCGGCACCAGCCGAGCCGTCGGGCGGCGCTGCGAAGTCGCAGCCATGATCGACGCCGCACGCCTGAAATGAATTCGCAAGTGAGGACGCAACCATGAGCGTCTCCGAACCGTTCATCCGCCGGCCGATCGCGACCTCGTTGTTGGGGATCGCGCTGATGATCGGCGGTGCGCTCGGCTACTGGGCGCTGCCGGTATCGGCGCTGCCGCAGGTCGATTTTCCGACCGTGCAGGTGACGACGCAACTGCCGGGCGCGAGCCCCGACGTGGTCGCCTCGCTGATCACGGCGCCGCTGGAGCGCCAGCTCGGGCAGATTCCGTCGCTGTCGTCGATGCAGTCGACCTCTTCGTTCGGCGTCAGCCAGATATCGCTGCAATTTGACCTCAACCGCGACATCGATGGCGCCACCCAGGACGTCCAGGCCGCGATCAACGCCGCCGCCGGGATCCTGCCAAGAAACCTGCCGTATCCGCCGACCTACGCCAAGGTGAACCCGGCGGATGCGCCGGTCCTGACGCTGGCGCTGACGTCGGAGACGATTTCGCTGCGCGCGATGAGCGATATCGCCGACACCATCCTGGGCCAGCGGCTCAGCCAGATTTCCGGCGTCGGGCGCGTTGCAATCCTCGGCGGGCTCAAGCCCGCGGTGCGGGTGCAGGCCGATCTGGCGCGGCTCGCCGCCTATGGCATCTCGATGGAGGATCTGCGCAACGCCATCGCGGGCGCCAACGTGTCGGGGCCAAAGGGATCGCTCGACGGCGCGCAGCAGGCCTACACCATCGCCGCCAACGACCAGATCGCGGCGGCGGAAGCTTACAAGCCGATCATCATCGCCTATCGCAACGGTTCGCCGGTCACGATCGGCGACGTCGCCATCATCATCGACGGGCTGGAGAACGACCGGACCGGCGGCTGGTATCAGGGCACGCCGGCCGTGATCATCGACATCCAGCGGCAACCCGGCGCCAACGTGATCGAGGTGGTCCGGCAGATCCGCGCGGAAATTCCCAAGGTGCAGCGCGCGATCCCGGCCGGCGTCAATCTGACCATCGTCTCCGACCGCACCGTCACCATTCGCGCCTCGGTGCACGACGTCCAGTTCACGTTGATCCTTTCCGTGGTGCTGGTGACGCTGGTGGTGCTGCTGTTCCTGCGGTCGCTGCGCGCGACCCTGATTGCGGGCGTGGCGCTGCCGTTGTCGCTGATCACCAGCTTCGGCATCATGTATTTTTCGGGCTTCAGCCTCGACAATCTGTCGCTGATGGCGCTGACAATCGGCACGGGGTTCGTGGTCGATGATGCCATCGTGATGATCGAGAACATCGTCCGCCACATGGAGAACGGCGAATCCGTCATGGAGGCGTCGCTCAAGGGCGCCAGCGAAATCGGCTTCACCGTGATTTCGCTGACGGTGTCGCTGATCGCGGTGTTCATCCCGCTATTGTTCATGTCCGGGCTGGTCGGGCGCATGTTCCGCGAATTCGCGCTCACGCTGACGATCGCGGTCGTGACCTCGGCGATCGTGTCGCTGACGCTGACGCCGATGATGTGCTCGCGGCTGCTCAAGCATGTCGGCGAGGAGATGACGGTCCCGGGGCTCGCCGCCGTCAGCCGTGGTATCGACCACATGGTCGCCTTCTACCATCGCACGCTGCTGTGGGTGCTGCAGCGCCAGCGCGCGACTCTGATTGTAACGTTCGCCACCATCGCTGCGACCCTCGTGATGTACGTGATCGCGCCGAAGGGCTTTTTGCCGCTGCAGGACACCGCGTCGATCACCGCAGTGACTGAGGCCGGGCCCGACGTTTCCTTTGCCGAGATGCAAAGCCGGCAGGCGGCGGCAGCGGCTGCGATCCAGGCCGATCCTGACGTCGTCGGCGTGGTCTCCGTGATCGGGGCGGGCTCGGTCAACCCGACCACCAATGTCGGACGCCTGGTGATGACGCTTAGGCCACGCGGCGAGCGGCACGACGACATTTCCGTCGTGGTCGATAGGCTGAAGCAACGCACCGCGTCGATCCCCGGCATGACCATCTATTTCCAGCCGGTGCAGGACGTGCAGATCTCGACCCAGTCGAGCCGCTCGCAGTACCAGTATACGTTGACCGGCACCGATGCGGCGCAGGTCTCGCTGTGGTCGCAGAAGCTCATCGCCGAAATGCGCCGCGATCCGCTGTTCCGCGACGTCTCGTCGGAAGCGCAGGAAGGCGGCTTGCGCGCTGCGCTCGACATCAACCGGCAGCGCGCCGGTCAGCTCGGCGTCAGCATCCAGGCGGTCAACGACACCCTCAACGACGCCTTCGCACAGCGGCAGATTTCGACGATCTACGGCCAGGCCAACCAGTATCGCGTGGTGCTGGAGGCGATGCCGATGTACCAGCGCGATCCGTCGATCCTCTCGAAGCTCTATCTACCGGGGGCCGCGAGTACGACCGCAGGCGCGCCCGGCGCCCAGGTGCCGCTGTCGGCGGTAGCGACGCTCACCCGCACCACGGCGCCGCTGGCGATCTCGCATCTGGCGCAGTTTCCAGCCGTCTCGCTCAGTTTCAACCTTGCGCCCGGCGAGGCGCTGGGCGATGCCGTCGACGCGGTCAAGAAGATCGAGACCAGTATCGGCATGCCCGGCAGCATCGTCGGCGTCTATGCCGGCGATGCGGCCGAGTTCTCGAAATCGCTGGCCGGCCAGCCATGGCTCATTCTGGCGGCGATCGTCACCATCTACATCGTGCTCGGCGTGCTCTACGAGAGCTACATCCACCCGATCACCATTCTCTCGACGCTGCCGTCCGCAGGCGTCGGCGCCATTCTGGCGTTGATGCTGTTCGGGCAGGATCTGTCGGTGATCGGCCTGATCGGCATCATTCTATTGATGGGCATCGTCAAGAAGAACGCGATCATGATGATCGACTTCGCATTGGAGGCGGAGCGGCATCAGGGTATGTCGCCTAATGAAGCCATCGTGCAGGCCTGCCTGTTGCGCTTCCGTCCGATCATGATGACGACGCTGGCCGCGCTGTTCGGCGCGCTGCCGCTGGCGATCGAAAGCGGCACCGGCGCTGAATTGCGCTTCCCGCTCGGCATTTCCATCATCGGCGGCTTGCTGCTGAGCCAGTTGCTGACGCTCTATACGACGCCGGTGATCTATCTGGCGCTTGACCGGCTCAATCGCAAAATCGAGAAGGCGGTGCCGGACCCCGGGCCTCCGGGGCCAACGGTTGCCGGCGCGACCGAGGGGATGCAATAGATGGCATCGATCTCGGAGCCCTTCATCCGCAGGCCGGTTGGCACCACGCTGCTGGCGATCGGGCTCTTTCTGGTCGGCATCGTCGCCTATGTCTTTCTGCCGGTCTCGGCCGTGCCCAATGTCGACTTCCCGATGATCCGGGTGTCGGCCACGCGGCCCGGCGCCGATCCTTCCGTGATGGCCTCAACCGTTGCCGCGCCGCTCGAACGCCGGCTCGGCCAGATCGCGGGCCTCGACCAGATCACTTCGACCAGTTCGCTCGGCAGCACCAGCATCCAGTTGCAATTCTCGATCGGCCGCGACATCGATCGCGCGGCGCGCGATGTGCAGGCTGCGATCAATGCCTCACTGGCGGACCTGCCGAGCGATCTGCCGTCGCTGCCGCGCTTCCGCAAGGCCAACCCTTCAGCCGCACCGGTATTCGTGCTGGCGCTGACGTCGAAGACGCTGACGACCAGCGCGATGTATGACGTCGCCGACACCGTGATCGCGCAGCGCATCTCGCAGGTGCCGGGCGTGGGCGAAGTCAACGTCACCGGCGCCGACCAGCCGGCGGTACGGATTGCGCTGAACCCGGTGGCGCTGTCGAATGCGGGGATTGCGACCGACGACGTGCGGCTCGCCATCATCAACGCCAATCCGCTGGGGCCGGTCGGCATCTTCAACGGCGGCCGCCAGAGCGAGACGATCTCGACCAACAAGCAGATGCGAACCGCGGCCGAATTCCGCGACATCATCATCAAGAGCTCGGCCGGCAATTTCGTCCGCCTTGCCGATGTCGCCGAGGTCGAGGATTCCGTCCGCAACAGCCGCTCGATCGCCTGGTTCAACAAACAGCCCGCGGTGTTGATCCAGATCACCAAGCAGGGCGACGCCAACGTGATCGACACGGTCGACCGGGTGAGGGCGCTATTGCCGGATCTGAAGCAGTGGCTCCCAGGCGGGGTAGAGATTTCGACCCTGGTCGACCGTACCGGCACCATCCGCGCCAGCGTGCTCGATATGCAGTACACGCTGCTGGCGACGGCGTTCCTGGTGATGGTTGTCGTGTTCGCGTTCCTGCGGCGGCTGACGCCGACCATCGCGGCCGGCGTCTCGGTGCCGCTGGCGCTGGCCGGCACCTGCGCCGGCATGTGGCTCGCCGGCTTCTCGATCGACAATCTGTCGCTGATGGCGCTCGCGATCTCGGTCGGCTTCGTGGTCGACGACGCCATCGTCATGATCGAGAACATGTACCGCAACCTCGAACACGGCATGGCGCCTTACCCGGCAGCGCTGGAGGGCGCCAAGCAAATCGGCTTTACCGTGCTATCGATCAGCCTGTCCCTGATCGCGGCGTTTACGCCGCTGATCTTCATGGACGGGATCGTCGGCCGGCTGTTGCGCGAATTCTCGCTGACGCTGACCTTTGCGATCGTGGTGTCGACTGTGGTCTCGCTCACGATCACGCCGATGATCTGTGCGCATTACATCAAGGAGGCGACGTCGGATCGCGCGACCTGGTTCGATCGCCTGGTCGAGGGCACGCTGTCGCGCATCGTTTCTTTCTATACCTGGACGCTGCGGGCGGTGCTGGGCTTTCCGTTCCTGACCCTGCTCGTGTTCTTTGCCACCATCGCGCTGACGGTGGTGCTCTATATCAAGACGCCGAAGGGCTATTTCCCCACTGACGACAGCGGGTTCGTGATCGGCGCGACGCGCGCATCCCCCGACACATCGTTCCAGGCGATGCTCGGGCTGCAGCAGCAACTGGCCGACATCGTCATGGCCGACCCGGCGGTCGCCGGCGTTGGCTCGTCCCTCGGCGGCACCGCCGGTCCGGGCGGCGGCGGTTCCAACCGCGGCACCATGTTCATCAGCCTGAAGCCGCCGGAGGAGCGGGCGGGTATGTCGACCGCGCAGGTGATCGATCGCCTGCGGCGGAATCTCTACCGGGTCGCCGGGATCCGCCTGTTCATGTTCGCCGCGCAGGACATCCGCACCGGCGGCCGGCAGAGCGATTCCGACTATCAGTATACGCTGTCGAGCACCAATCTCGATCTGTTGCAGAAATGGGCGCCGCTGGTCGCCAAGCGCATGGAGACGGTGGAGGGTATCACCGACATTTCCAGCGACCGCGACCCCGGCGGGCTGCAATTGTCGCTGGTGATCGACCGCAAGACGGCGTCAAGCCTCGGCGTGCGCGTCCAGGATATCGACAACGCCCTGAACAACGCGTTCGCGCAACGGCAGATCTCGATCATCTATACCCAGCGGAACCAGTACATGGTGGTGCTGGAAATCGATCCGAAATTCCAGAGCGATCCCTCCAACCTCGAGCGTATCTTCGTGGCCGGCGCCAACGACGCCCAGGTGCCGCTATCGGCTGTGGTGCGCTACCAGCGCGGCCTGTCGCCGCTCGCGGTGTATCACTCGCAATCGTTCCCCTCGACGACGGTGTCGTTCAATCTGCTGCCCGACGTGCCGCTGGAGGTCGCGACTACAAACATCCAGCGCGCCGTCGAGGAACTGCACATGCCGGAAGGCATCCGTGGCAGTTTCGACGGCAATGCCGGCGATTTCAACAAGACCAGCGGCCGGCAGCCGCTGCTGATCCTGGGCGCGCTGGTGGCGATGTATATCGTGCTCGGCGTGCTCTATGAAAGCCTGGCGCATCCGATCACGATCATCTCGACGCTGCCGTCCGCCGGGCTCGGCGCGCTGCTCGCGCTGCAGGTGACCAATACGCCGCTGACCGTGATCGCCTTCGTCGGCATCATCCTGTTGATCGGCATCGTCAAGAAGAACGGCATCATGATGGTCGATTTCGCGCTCGACGCCGAACGCCACCGCGGCCTGTCGTCGGCGGACGCGATTTTCGAGGCGTGCCGTGCCCGCTTCCGGCCGATCCTGATGACGACAATGGCCGCCTTGTTTGCCGGCATTCCACTGGTCATTGCCACCGGCCCCGGCACCGAGCTGCGCCGGCCGCTCGGCATCACCATCATCGGCGGATTGTTCGTGTCGCAGATCCTGACGCTGTACACCACGCCGGTGATCTACCTGCTGATCGACCGGTTGCGGCAGCGATCTCGGCCGGCAGCGATCCCGGCGCCGGCCGAATAGAAGCTTCGAGGGGCTTTTGCAGGCCTCAGCGTTGCTGTTGGCTTTTCACATCGCCCGCAATGGCATCGACGTATGGCTTGTAGCGAACGGAAAGGGTTCGCAGAGCACTGACGATTTTTTCTTTCTTCTCAGGCGGCAAATCCGGGCCGCTGGCAAGTTTGTACAGTTTTTCTTCCATTGTTCCCCAAAATGCCGGGCCACCTTTTAGTATCGCCAGTTCATTCGCCCGCTCTTCGATGAAGCCCGTAATAAGAGTGAAGGCCACATAAAAAAACACGAGCACCGCACAAGTGACAGCGGCAAGCTTTATAAAAAAAGTCGTCAACGGCGAAGGGGCAAATGATGGTTTCAATGCCGTCTTGTCCATTTCACTTGCTGACATTCCAGTGCTCTCCAGTTGCAGTTTGGGTCGTTTATCACCATGACCAACAATCGCACAATTTCCACAGCCTTGACGATCAGCGGCCTGAACCGGTGAGGCGGAGCGTCTCGATATCAGTTTCGGACCATCTCATCACCAACGCCAAATTCGATGCAAGAGCATCTTCTTCGTCTCCCGGTTCGGCTGCGGAGCGTATTCGGCGAAACTCTCGTGAAAGGGACAAGGCCGCGGTTTTTTCGGCTTCAGCCGGCCTTGCAAGTGCGGCGCCGGCGGTCACGGTGCCTGCCGAACGGTTGAATTACCCGCCACGAAGCGTATAGCGGGCGAATGTCAGAACAAGCCAATCCCAAGTTTGGCGTCCCCAAGTCCGGCGTCCCCAAGTCCGGCGCCGCCGAAGAGGTGGTCCCGGACTGTCCGCATTGCGGCAAGCCGCTGCCGCTCTGTATCTGCGACAGCGTTACGCCGATCAAGAGCCGCATCTCGCTGTTGATCCTGCAGCACCCGCAGGAGCAGGACAGGGCGCTCGGCACCGCGCGGCTGACCGCGATGCATTTCAAGGATGCGGTCGTCAAGATCGGCCTGTCCTGGCCAAGCCTCTCCAAGGCGCTGGGACGGAAGGTCGATGATCCCTCGCGCTGGGCGGTGCTTTATCTCGGCTCAGCCAAGGTCGCCGATCTCGATACCGATGCCGAAATCGTCGCAATCAATCGCAAGGGCGAGGTCGAGCCGCACCAGCGCGCCACCCTCTCCGACATCGAAGGCATCGTGCTGCTCGACGGAACCTGGAGCCAGGCCAAGGCGCTGTGGTGGCGCAATGCGTGGATGCTGAAATGCCAGCGGGTCATTCTGGGCCCGAAACGCCCGTCACGTTACGGCAAGCTCCGCAAGGAGCCGCGCGGCGACGGCCTTTCCACGATCGAGGCCGCAGGCCTGCTGCTGGCGGGGCTCGAAAAGCGGCCTGAGATCGCCGAGGCGCTCAACGCCAGCTTTGACCGAATGCTGGCGCGGTATCGGGAAGTGCAGGCCGAAATGCCCGAGCTCGCGCCCAAGCCGAAGAAGAAGGACTATCGGCGGCGCAAGCGGGGCTGACTTCCGACCTTTCAACCAGAGGGCTGTCGACGAGGTGCGTGTGTCTCGCTGGGTGTCCAGTGTTGCACCGTTACCCGTCTGGTTCCAATGTCGGCCTCACGACATAGGTAATCCTGTTTTGCCCGGAAACGGCTGTGGACAATGGTGACACGGCCCTTGACGGTGATAAATTCCTTACCCTCCGCGTAACAATTTGGAGCTTAGTCGATGACTTTAAGCACAGAAATTCTGACGCGTTCTCCATTACTCGACGCTGATGGACTGGAAGGAGAAATCGGCAACATAATCAGCAGAACCCGGCGAGGGCCGGTCCTCCGAGAAGTGTCCGAAAGCCACGATCATCCGTTGCCGAAAGGCCCGATGCCCGACTACGTCGAGCACAGGGAAGGGGTCAATCAGGTCGGCAAGCTCTCGGCCGAAGCCGTGGTCCGCGAATACGACGCGGCAGTGAAAGAGATTGAAGCCCTCGGTGCCGAACTGACCGAGGCCGCCAGGAAATGTGAGGCGATGGTCGCAGGCGTTCACGCCACGGTGAGCGAGATCAAGGAGTTGGCGGCGAATTATCGTGAGGAAGGCAAGCGCTACTTCCTGCAGATCGAGGATTGTTCCCTGATGACATCCGAAGTCCGGACCGTCTGCGAGACGCTCAAAAAGAAAATTGCCGCAGGTAGTAATCTCGCCGCCTGATGTTCCGGCTGTGGCCGGTCCTGGTGGCGGCCGCGCCGTTCGTCGTCGCGGCCATAAGCTGGGTATTCTAGGTCGCACGGCCGTCACCGAGATGTCGATGACGGCACGCGCCAGATGGCAGGTCGGATGTCCGTTCCGACCTGAGACTCGGTCACGTCTCGTGACGCGCGGCGCCTGAAGGTTGCTCCATTCTTTCCCCCGCACTATGACGGACGCGTCGGATGCAAGCGGAGCAACGGGATGGAATTGGTCGCGCATTTGCGCCTGTTGAGACAGGCTTCGATTGATCTCGTCTTCTTCTGCGGCGTTCCGATCGTGCTGGCGATAACTTCGGCCGTTCTCGGACCGTACACGGCCATCATGGGAGGCACCGGCGCGACCGTCTACATCCTCTCGCTCGCCATTGTGCCTTGGTGCCTGACCGGCCTTGTCACCCAATTGGTGAGCAAAAGCGCCGGGCGAAGACTGCCGCTTTGGCTGATTGCGGCCATCGGTGCCATCGCCGCCGGCCCCTTCGTGTCGCTCTACGTGTATGTCATCAGTGCGATCGCCGTCGACATCTGGCCGGCTCTGGACGCCTTGCGCCCGGCTGCGTTCAGCGCGGAACATCTCAAATCCGCCGCCTTGTCGGAAGGACGCGCCATCGTGCTCTGGATCGCCTTCGTTGTCATTTTCCATGAGACGCTGGGCTGGGCGAGGTTTGCGTCGCCAGTCGCGGAAGCAAGCCGCGAAGAGCGCTTTCAACTGAGCGGCGCTGAATGGACGGCGGAAGACGATGCGCTGTTGCGATCGTTGATTCGTAACGGCGAGCCGCCGAGGGCTATCGCGCTGGAAATGAAGCGGACGGTCGCGGGTATCCGCGCCAGGACTGCAAAGCTTGGTCTTCGGAACAACCGTATCGGCGATAGGTCCGCCAATTGAGGCGCCGGCCGGGCGGCACGATCCGGACTGTTTCAGTTTGCTAACCAGTGCTGCGCAGGGCCAGCGCTGCTTGGTTGCCTATCCGGGGCAGGGCGTATATGAGTGCGCCCGATGGGGCCACGTGGCGGAGTGGTTACGCAACGGTCTGCAAAACCGTGTACACCAGTTCAATTCTGGTCGTGGCCTCCATCCATATAATCAATGGCTTAGGCCGATTATAGGAGAGGCCGCAGGAGGTCAGCCGCGCTTCAGCAGACGGCGTACCAGCCCTCGGGAAACGGAACCAGCGGCCACGGGCCCCGGTTGTCGTTGGCGGCACGCGGCGACGGATAAGAGTGCTGGGTCTGGACCACGAAATCATCCTCCGGGACTGGCGCAACAGCCGTTTGAACGGCTTCCAGCAGCAAGTCGTATTCAACTTCGCTCATCGCGCTCTCCGGGGTTCCAGAGGCGATGGTCGCAAAACTATTTTGTTTCCATATTGAGCGGATCGCTCGAATTTTAACGATTCGGCGACCGCGGCAAAGCTGGTTACTGAAGTGTTGAGTTCCCCGCTCAAACGCTAACCCCGCGCAGGCGGGGTCGAGTGTGAGAAAAACCACTTTTTGCAAAATTTAGTTCGCGTATTCGCCTGGATGACGCCGGCCTTGTCAAGGCGGGCACGATCCAAGGAGACGCGGTCATGAAGGCACGGTTTGCGCGAAGTGCGGCAGGGCTCTTTCGTTCGCGCCGGGCTTCGACGCTCGGCTTCCTGCTCACGCTGATGGCGAGCGGCTCGGCCACTGCCCAGCAAGGCACCCCCGAACAACGCCGGGCCTGCACGCCCGACGTCTACCGCCTCTGCGCCGGCGAGATCCCGAACGCCCGGGCGATTACCGCATGCCTGCGCCGGCAGAAGTCGAGCTTGAGCCCGGCTTGTGCTGCGGTGTTCGAGCAGTGAGCACCAACCGCTTCCTTACATCTCCAGCGCGGCCAGATTCTTCGGCAGCATCCGCTTGAACAAAGTGAGAATGCGGGCCGCTTCCTTCGCGTCCTGCGTAATGGCGTGGCGGACTGTGGCGGCGATCAGCGTCATGATCAGTTGGGAAAACGAGGCGAGGGCGGTTGCGGGCGCGCCGGGTGCGATCCGCCGCAGCGCATCGCCGAGCAGCCCGGCGAGATAGACGCCGTCCTCCTCGTCGAGTTTTTGCAAGGCACGGTCGGCCTGCGTCGCTTGCCAGATATCGCGCATGACCGGCACGTCCATGAACATCTGATAGTAGCTGTCGGTAATACGGCACAAAGCCGGATGCAGATCCCTTGCGTTCCTGACCACGGCGAGGTCGCGCCGGACGCAGTCGCGGCCAACCGCATTGTAGCGTTCCGCCAGCGTGCCGATGATCGCGGTCTTGTCCGGAAAGTATTGATAGAGCGAGCCGAACGGTACGCCGCTGCGCTCGACGACGTCGCTCATGCGGAAGGCTTCGCTGCCCTTTTCAGCCATCAGCGCTGCCGCGCATGCGAGGATTTTCTCGAACCGCTCGCGGCTGCGCTGCTGGGTCGGGACGAGGCGCGCCAATCCCCCAGCGCCTGCTTCGGCGGCTTTCTGTCCGGCTTTTCCCCTCGGCATCGATCCTCTCACATAAAAGCGACTTGACGTTACTAATACGAGAGTTTATCGGGTTTAGCAAATACGAGGTATTCTCGTATTGCGTTCCGAAAGGATGATCCATGTCAGAACTTCCGATCCTGATCATCGGCGGCGCCGGCAAGACCGGGGCGCGCGTCAATGCGCTGCTAAGGGCGAGCGGCGTCCCGACGCGGCCGGTGTCGCGTTCGACGCCCATTCCGTTCGACTGGACCCGGCCCGAGACATGGCCGGCCGCGCTTGCCGGCGTCTCGATGGCCTATGTCACCTTCCAGCCGGATCTTGCCGTCGAGGGCGCCGCCGAGGCGATCGCGGAGGTCAGCCGGCTGGCGCGCGCGAACGGACTGGAGCGCGTCGTATTGCTGTCGGGCCGCGGCGAGCCGGGGGCGCAACGGGCGGAGGCGGCGTTGCAGCAATCCGGCGTTCCCTGGACCATCGTGCGCGCAAGCTGGTTCGACCAGAATTTTTCCGAAGGCTATCTGCTCGACGGCGTGCTGGCCGGCGAGATCGCTTTGCCGGCGGGTGCCGTGCCCGAACCGTTCATCGACGCCGATGACATCGCCGAGGTCGGCGTCGCCGCGCTGACGGATCGGCGTCATGCCGGCAAGGTCTATGAGGTGACGGGGCCGCGCGCGCTGACGTTTGCGCAAGCCGTGGCCGAGATCGCCCGGGCCGCGGGGCGGCCGGTGCACTATCGGCAGATCGGTTCGGAAGAGTTTGCCGACGGCATGCGGCCCCATGTGCCCGAGGAATACATCGCGCTTCTGCTCGAGTTGTTCACCGTCGTGCTCGACGGGCGCAATTCTGATGTCGCGCACGGCGTCGAACAGGCGCTCGGCCGCCCCGCGCGCGACTTTGCCGATTACGTCCGCCGAACCGCGGCGACCGGTGTCTGGAGGGCATGATCATGCTGCAGATGTTGATGGTCGGCCTGCTGTGGTTTTCCGCTGTTGGCTGCGGCCTGCTCGCCGGTCTTTATTTCGCGTTTTCGGCCTTCATCATGACGGCGCTTGGCCGCATCGGGCAGGCGGCAGGCATCGCGGCGATGAATGCGATCAACGTTGCGATCGTCCAATCGCTGTTCCTGCCGATCTTCCTGGCGACGACGGCTGCGAGCGCAGCGCTGGCGGTGACCGCGCTGTTTCGCTGGGGCGAGCCCGGCGCGATGGCCATGGTGGCCGGCGGCGTGCTCTATGTGCTCGGCATGTTCGTCGTCACGATGATCTTCAACGTGCCCTTGAACAACGCGCTTGCCGCGGCCGACCCCGCAAGCCCCGAGGCCGCCTCGCTGTGGGCGCGCTATCTGACGGACTGGACGTTGTGGAACCACGTGCGGACGGTCGCATCCACGGCAGCTTGCGCGCTGTTTATTGCGGCGATTGCGGCAAGGTAGGGCGCCGGAGATGCCGACAAACAAAAGCCGCCCCGGATCAGGGGGCGGCTTTCGAATTGTTTTCAGCGCGTGAGATCAAGCAGCCGTGAGAGCGCTTCCATTCCGCTTGCGGCGATAGGCCATGAAGCCGACGCCGGCGAAGCCGAGGATCATCATCGCCCAGGTCGACGGTTCCGGGACCGCAGCTACGGCGGTGAAGTCTGCCACGATCTTGAGCGTCGACGTTCCGCCCTCGGGATTCACCCATTTGGTGCCGTCGTACCATCCATCGCCATATTCAACGAAGTGAATGTCGGAAACCTTGACGCCGTTGAGGACGAATGGACCAAGGTTGTTGAGCGTTGCCTGGGTGATGTTGAACACGTTGTCAGGCGACGGGTTGGTCGTCTGCTGGATGTTCAGGTTGAACACCTGAGAATCAAACGCATTGCTCGGCGAGGTGAAGTTCAGCGAGAACGTGTAGTTGACGTTGAAGTTCTGGTCGGTGTTGTAGGTGGCCAGATTCACCCAGGTGATCTTGCCGATAACGTAATCGTTCTTATCGGTCGGGACGTTGGTGCCGACGATGTCCGTGATGGTCAGCGTGCTCGGCTTGTTTTGATAGTTGGATGCGCCCGACATTTTGAGCACATTGCCGTTGTTGGTAATGGAACAACTGGGGCTGCCGCCGCAATTCGTGACGTTGGAAAAATTGCCGTCGCCGGTGAAGCTCACGAGTGCTGCATTGGCCGGTGAATGCACTGCAGCGGCGAACAAACCTGCGGTCAGAATTTTAAATACCTTGCCCATGTCGGGACACCCCAATTTTTAACGATTTATTATAATGCGACCCTCTCAGTTATTATATAGCTAGTCAAGGGAGTAGATTTAATTTTCAGAATTAAATATCAATCCCCCCGGTTGTAGGGTGAATCATGTTCTCCTGAAAGGAAGTGCTGGCCGGGCTGAGCGGGCGGCTTCCGATGGCTTCGGGCCAGAACACCGGCCGGCGCAGCCGTTTCGTGGCGCGCGCGCGACAGCTGGCGAATTGCGGAAAAGATATCCGGCAAAACGCGGCGAGGCTTCTCGGCCCAGCGGGCGTATGTGCCGCGCTGGCCGGGATTTAATCTGTCGTGTCGGAGGACATAAAGCCGTAACTGGCTCCCCGGGCTGGATTCGAACCAGCGACCATTCGATTAACAGTCGCATACTACCTGTGGGTGTTGCATGACATGGCCAGACATGTCCGGACCTGTAACGAAATCAGTAGCTTACGGGAGACATTGAAGTCCGAACCGCTCTCAGGTCACGTCCGCCAAAAGTTCGAATGGTCGCCGAAGCGAACGCAAAATCGGCGAGCAATCGAATGGTCGGTGCTAGCGGACGTTCCAGCCCGCTCGTCTTCACGCCGACGTTGCTTTTAATAGCGGCGATCCACCCGGAACTCGCACCCGCGCAGCATTTTTGATGAACTCGCCAGTGGTGAAAAGTGACTGAACTGGAAATTTAGTTCTGCTTCGCCCAACATGCCGCCGGGTAGGGGAAACAAAGATGGCTAACATCATGCAGTTCCGCGTCTGGATAACAAGACGGCGCTGGCAATTTTCCGAGAGAGCTTCAAGCCACCGTCACGCCTAACGGCATGTCGCTGCAAGCTGCGGGTGCCGATCCAGTGAATCTGCTATCATCAGATTAGCAGCGAAAAGAAATTCCGGCCAACAAAGCTGGCGGGCTCAAATGCGCTGACTTATGTCGTCGGCACTTATGCGAGCTATACTAGCTACACGACCCGCATTCAGAAGTATAATCTGAGTTGAGATCGATGCGGTTCATTGCGACTTGATGCCGAATGCCCGACGCGTCAACAATTGCTTTGGAGCAAACGAGCTGAGAGAAACGTTTTCCGGCTCGAAAACGACATCGCCGAAACGCCTGCAGACACAATCGAAGGGATGCGGGCAAAAGTGCGATGTGCCGAACTTTGGAGGCACGGTGAGAAAGTCGACAGCATTCCTGGCGGCTGCGAGGAAGCGATGGCGGTGTCGATCTTCGCCGACATTCAGCACATCGCGGCGAGGGCATTGTCCTAATGTTGTTTCCGGGCCCGCCGGTTCACGCTGGCGGGCCTTTCGAAAGGGGACGTGTCATGCCTAGAGCGTAGCACTCCAGCTTGCCGTGATGCGAGCTTTATGCTCGACTGCCGGCGCGTCCTTTTTCCAAGTTAAGGGAGAGCTGTGCATGAAGAAAATAATTCTTGTCGGTCTTGCGATCTTCGCTGTCTCCACTTCTGGCGCTTTGGCAGCCAAGAAAACGACGAAGCCGAAGGCACCTGCCGCCGCCGCCACGACCACGAACACGGGTGGCGCAGCTCCGCCCATGTTGGGCCAGGTTAGTGCCGCTGACCGCGAGCTATATGCGAAAAATCAACGCGACTCCGGCATGAAGAAGAAGTAGAGGGACAAGCTGCTCCAGCGCGCGCTTGCGCGCGCTGGATGGGCCTTAAGAAAGTAAGGCCGCCTCAGTTGGCGGCCTCTTTCATTCCAGAACCTCGTACTCAAAGGCCACGCCCTCAGGATCGTTCTCCTCGAACCATTTTTCTGCAGCATCCACGTTGGCGAGCACCTTGACGTGCTCGGGATCGCCGACCTGCTTGCTGGTGTTGACGTAGACAAAGACGGTCATTGGTCCCTCTTGAGCTTCCGTTTGCCCCAGTGGGTATCTTTCCGATCGGGATTGAACACCCGCTCGACATGACGGTTCAGCGCCTTCATGACTCCGATCCGCGCCATCATCGTCGGGCCGCCGCTCCCCGCAACAAGGATTAGCGCCTCCATAGCGGCCTGCCATTCGGGGGCGGAGTGCTCGGCCTTGGGCAACTTCGTGATGTAGCTGGCGGCATCCCTCAAGGTGAGGAGCCACCGGCCAGCTGGAAGCGGTATTGGATCCTCAAACGAGGTGGACCAGGGCAATAAAATCTACTCGGGCAATGATCTTGCTCGGGCGCCGTGCTGAGGGGCTCATTCGAACGATCCAGTGAGCAATGAAGGAGCGCTATGGACCTAGATCACGTCCGTTCCGCTGGCGAAGATCGAAGACCTTTGCGCCGAGCGGGACCGGCTCAAGGGAGGGCGGCCAACGAAGGGGCGCGTCCTTGGCGGCCGGAGTTGGTGATGCGCGACAATTGAAATGGCACGACGAGAAGGCGGGCAACTCGCCATGGATCAACACGCTCGCCGAACTGCGGCAGCGGGCAACGCGTGAAGGCCACTGCTATCAACACGTCCAGGCGATCACCATTGCGATCGATCAGTACGCAGAAAAGGCGCTGGGCAACCGCGATTACTTTCTCAACAAGCCGTACGGGGTTGGGTAAGGGCGATGGCTGACGTAACGGCCGACCTAAAGCGGAAGTCGCCCGTCCGCAATACTTTCAAAACAGATAGAAGGTCCCGATCAGCAGGCCCGCAGAAAAGGACCAAAGCCCCAAGGTGCAGACCGACACGACGCGCACGAGGTTGCGAATCTGCACCTCGAACTCCTCATCCGTTGTGTCATGGAAACTAGCAGCCATTGGCGCTGTCCTGCCCCAGCAGGCGTTGGACGGATGTATGCAAGAATCATGGTGAAGGTGGGGCATTTGCGCCCGGCCCCGGGCCGGAGTCGTTCCCCATGTTCGCAATGGTCAGGGCCGCTTCAGTCAATGCTGCTGCCGAACTTATTGACCTTGGCTGAGATCGAAACAACGGCGGCGAACGTAGCGACCAGCACCAGCACCGCCGCCGGCTGCCATGAGCGTAATCACGGCTCACCTGGTGTGTGCAAAGAGTGTGCACGCCCTAACGCGTGCGCTGAAGGGGAGGAGACGAAACCCGATCTAAGTGATTGATTTGATTTGGCTCCCCGGGCTGGATTCGAACCAGCGACCATTCGATTAAC
This sequence comes from Bradyrhizobium sp. AZCC 1678, assembly GCF_036924765.1. NCBI lineage: Bacteria > Pseudomonadati > Pseudomonadota > Alphaproteobacteria > Hyphomicrobiales > Nitrobacteraceae > Bradyrhizobium > Bradyrhizobium sp. AZCC 1678. Next base: position 4,610,314 of record NZ_JAZHSE010000001.1, on the reverse strand, counting down.
AGTCGAATGCTCTACCGCTGAGCTACCGAGGAACAGGCGAAACAAGGTTCGCGAGCGGGCAGCGTATAACAAAGCCTTTCGGGCTTGCAAAGGACCAATTCACAGGCTGCGCGCTTGCTTGAAGCGGAACGGGAAAGCTCCTGTGCCACAACCATTTGTCGTTGTTTTTGCCCTGGATAGGCGGTGGCTGGAACCAGGCAGGCGCAAATCCGTCATACACAGGTGTGATCGATCGGGCCGCCAATTCGACGCAATCGCCCAAAAGGTTCGATCGGTCCGGGTTTCATGGGAGCTGATTCGATGCCAGCCATTGCGACCGACCTGATACGCGCGGTTCCTTCGATCGTCCCAAGCGACATTCCCGCCATGAGTGACGACGAATGCCTGTTTCGGCTCGCGCAAGCCATTGAAGCGCATGATACGGAGTACCTGGATCATGATACCGAGCACCTGGATGAAGTCGCGCGGCTGATCGCCCGGCTCGCCGTGGCGATCGAGTAGGCGACTTTCAGGCGGCTTGCCCGCGCCACCGGCGGCGGCTCGGCAGCAGCTGCCCGCATGTTGCGTTTTGCCGGAGCTTGTACCAAAGATGACGCGGTTTCAGCTCTTTCGGCGGCCATGCCGCATGCTCTCAGGATCTTAGCCTATGTCCGGTTTTGCGACCGCGCGCCAGAAAATGGTCGATGGTCAGGTACGTCCGAGCGACGTGACCGATATCCGAATTCTTGATGCCATGCTGGCGGTGCCGCGCGAGGCCTTCGTTCCCGAAAACAAGCAGGCGCTGGCCTATCTGGATCTCGATCTCGATGTCAGCGAAGGCAGCGCGGCCAAACGGTTCCTGATCAAGCCGGTGGTGCTGGCGAAGATGCTGCAGGCGGCTGACATCAAGGCGAGCGACCGCGTCCTGGTGGTCGGCTGCGCCACCGGATACGCCGCCGCCGTGATCGCCCGATTCGCTCCCCAGGTGACCGCAACCGAGAGCGATTCGGCGCTGGCGGCGAAGGCGCAGGCTAGCCTAGCCCGCAATGGCTGTGGAAACGTGACGGTCCGCCCCGCGGCGCCGGCCGATGGCGACGCGGCAGGCGCGCCTTATGATGTCATCGTGCTGAACGGCGCGACCGAGGTCGTGCCGGAGCAGCTCTACCGGCAATTGCGCAGTGGCGGCCGATTGGTGGGCGTCTTTGCGATGTCACGGCCGGCACGGGCTACCATCGTGACCGCTTCGCATGGCGATTTCGGTCACCGGACGCTGTTCGATGCCGCCGCCCCGGTGCTGCCCGGCATGGAACTTGTTCCGGCCTTCGTTTTCTAGCGTTTCAGCCGTTTCCACGCCCAATATTCGCCCTTCGCGGCCGGCTAAATCCCCTTCGAAATCAGAAGTGTGGCACGATTGCCCCACGTGAAGAGTTTCGACGGCGTTTGCTTGCGGAGTAGTTCCGTCCAGCCTACGTGCGGACTAAGGTGAGCCGGGACTCACTTCGAGTGAAGCGACGTTCGGTTAAGGATCATGTGCAACCATGATCATGGGCCGGGCGACCAAAAAAGATTGGATTGCTTGGGATGCGTGGGGTGAAGGAATTTGCCGGAGCTGCGGCTTCGGCCCTTCTATTAGTATGCATGGGCTCGACGCCCGTCTTGGCCGACACGATTGAGGCGGCCCTGGTGCGCGCGTATCAGAACAATCCGCAGCTCAACGCGCAGCGCGCGCAGGTGCGCTTCACCGACGAGAACGTGCCGCAGGCGCTGTCGGGCTACCGCCCACGGGTCTCGGTTACGGCAAGCGCAGGCTACCAATATACGGATACGCTGAGCACGCAGGGCGGCACCGCCGACGTCCTCGTTCGCACCAATATTCACGGCGCCAATCCGCCGCGCAGCGTCGGTGCCACCATCACGCAGACGCTCTTCAACGGCCAGCAGACCGCGAACAGGACCAGGGCGGCCGAGGGGCAGGTTTCCGGCGCGCGCGAAGCCTTGCGCGCACTCGAACAAACCGTCTTGCTCAGTGCCGCGACAAGCTACATGGACTATCTGCGCGATTCCGCGATCGTCGAGGTGCAGAAGAGCAACGTTCGCGTGCTAGAGCAGACGCTCAAGCAGACGCGCGACCGCTTCAACGTCGGCGAAGTCACCCGTACCGACGTCGCGCAGTCGGAAGCCCAGCTTGCCGCCGGCAAGACGCAGCTCCTGACCGCGGAAGCCAATCTGACGACGACGCGATCGAACTTCCGCCGCATCATCGGCAACGAACCCCAAAACCTTGCGCCGGGCTCGCCGGTCGATCGCTTCCTGCCATCGACGCTGCCGGCCGCCGTCGAGCTCGGCCTGACGCAAAATCCGAACGTCACCGCGGCGATGTTCGGCATCGACGTCAGCTACCTCCAGGTCAAGGTGGCCGAAGGCGCGCTGTTGCCGACCGTCACGTTGCAGGCATCGGTTCAGCAGTCCTATGAGCAGAGCCTGATCCAGTACCGCGCGTTCGGCGCGTCTGCGATCACACAGCTTTCGGTGCCGATCTATCAGGGCGGCGCCGAATATTCGCTGATCCGCCAGTCCAAGGAAACGGTGGCGCAGCAGCGCCTCGTTCTCGACCAGACCCGCGACCAGACCCGCGCCAACGTGGTCACGGCATGGGGACAGCTCGTCGCCGGCAAGGCGCAGGTGCAATCGGCGCAAGCGCAGGTGACGGCGTCGGAAATTGCGTTGAACGGCGTGCGCGAGGAAGCCAAGGCCGGACAGCGCACCACGCTCGACGTGCTGAACGCACAGCAGGCGCTGGTCAACGCGCGCGTTGCGCTCGTTACCGCGCAGCATGATCGGGTGGTTGCGTCATACTCCGTGCTGAACACGGTCGGCCGGCTGTCGCCGACCGTGATGAACCTGCCCACCACGGTCTATGACCCGAGCGTGCACTATCATCAGGTGCGCGATAGCTGGGCCGGCGTTCGCACACCCGACGGCCGCTGATCTCCGAGTCGATTTCCGCACAGGCGGGATGAAATCGTCGCCCGGCGCCTGAAGCGCCGGGCGCTTTGCTTGCAATCAATTGTGGCCATGACGTACCGTTTCCGGGGCGAGCTGAGCGATTCGTGGCCCGCGTCTTTGCATCTCACGGACGCGTGTCGGAATCGTTTTGAGGGGAGCAGGACCTGCGCGCGATGCCGCGGGCGGGCTTGATCTGGGGACAAGTCGGGCTTGTGCGATGAAAATCCCGGCCTGCATATCCGGAACCGGCAATTCCTTCGTGGCTTTGGTGTAAAATGGTTTCGATGTGGAGTCGGAGATGACGCAACCTGCAAAGGTCCAAGAGCCCTCGATGGAGGAGATTCTGGCGTCGATCCGTCGCATCATTGCCGACGACGAGGCTAAGCCTGCGGCTGCCGAAAAGCCGGCGAGCGCGCCGGCCGCCGCGAAGCCGGCCGTGATGAAGGATATCCCGCCGTCGGCGATCGCTCCGGCGCCGAAGCCGGTTGCCGCGCCGAAACCAGCCCCGCCGCCACCACCGCCTGCGCCCGAACCGGCCGCCAGCAACAACCAGGACGATATCGACGCGATGCTGGCGAGCCTCGATGCGGCGACGCCCGAGGCGGATATCAGGCCGGCGGCGCCCGAGGCCGATGTTTTCGAACTCACCGACGAGATGGCATTGCCCGAGCCTGCACCAGCCCCCGCCGCGACAACATTCAGCAAGGTCGATCCGCAGGACGACATCGAATTCACCGAAGCCAAGGCGTCACGTCGCCAGCCGGCCTATGAGCCGCCGTTCGAGAGCGCGCCAGCGCGACCGATTTTATCGCATTCAACCGTCTCCGCCGTGGAATCCGCCTTCAACTCGCTGGCCAATACCGTGCTGAGCAACAACGCGCGGACGCTGGAAGATCTGGTCAAGGAAATGCTGCGGCCAATGCTGAAATCCTGGCTGGACGACAATCTGCCGGGACTGGTGGAGCGGATCGTCAAGGCCGAAATCGAACGGGTTTCGCGCGGCGGGCGCTAGTCCCAAAGCTGCGTTGAGGCTGCATCAAGGCCGCCCTGGCGGACGTCGATCGCCAACCCCATCCTTCAAACCGGCGTTACCTCGGGTCCCCGCTGCCCTGAACCCGCGTTGTCAGGTTGACTTGAGGCGCTGCGGCGGCTTTCTAGGGGCGCGGCCCGGCGCCGATCGCATCCAAACCGGACGCTACCACATTGATTTAATTTACATTCTTTGAGAGGACCGGCGACGGTTTTGCTCAAGGGAGCCCCCACCATCTCCAATTGCAGTGCCATGATCGAGAAAAACTACCAGCCCGCCGATATCGAGAGCCGCATGTCCCGGATCTGGGAGGAGAGCGGTGCGTTCAAGGCCGGTCGCCCGGAACGAAAGGACGCCGCGCCGTTCACCATCGTGATCCCGCCGCCGAACGTGACGGGCTCGCTTCATATGGGCCACGCACTGAACAATACGCTGCAGGACATTCTCTGCCGCTTCGAGCGCATGCGCGGCCGCGACGTGCTGTGGCAGCCCGGCACTGATCACGCCGGCATCGCGACCCAGATGGTGGTCGAACGGCAATTGATGGAACGGCAGGAGCACCGGCGCGACATGGGCCGCGCCAAATTCCTCGAACGTGTCTGGCAGTGGAAGGCCGAGAGCGGCGGCACCATCGTCAACCAGTTGAAGCGGCTGGGCGCCTCCTGCGACTGGTCGCGCGAGCGCTTTACGATGGACGAAGGCCTGTCGCGCGCCGTCGTGAAGGTGTTCGTCCAGTTGCACCGCGAAGGCCTGATCTACAAGGACAAACGGCTGGTCAACTGGGACCCGAAGCTGGTGACCGCGATCTCCGATCTCGAGGTGCTGCAGGTCGAGGTCAAGGGCAGTCTCTGGTACCTGCGCTATCCGATCGAGGGCAAGACTTTCAGCCCCGACGATCCCTCGACTTTTGTCGTCGTGGCGACGACGCGCCCCGAGACGATGCTCGGCGATACCGCCGTTGCGATTCATCCGGACAACGAGCGGATCGGCCATCTGATCGGCCAGCACGTCATCCTGCCGCTGGTCGGCCGCCGCATCCCGATCATCGGCGACGACTATGCCGACCCTGAGAAGGGATCCGGCGCGGTCAAGATCACGCCGGCGCACGACTTCAACGACTTCGAGGTCGGCCAGCGGCACGGCCTGCCGCAGATCAACGTGTTCGATCGCGAGGGCTGCATGGCCCTCGTTGGCAATGAGGATTATCTGCGCGGATTGCCCGAGGGCGCGGACCAGTTTGCAGAAGAATTACAGAGCGTCGAGCGCTTCGCCGCGCGCAAGCAGATCGTGGCGCGGCTGGAAGATTTCGGCTTCCTGGAGAAGGTCGAGCCGAACACGCATGCGGTGCCGCATGGCGACCGCTCCAACGTGGTCATCGAGCCTTATCTGACCGACCAGTGGTATGTCGACGCCAGGACCATGGCGCAGCCGGCGATCGCGGCTGTGCGCTCGGGCGCGACCAGCTTCGTGCCGAAGAACTGGGAAAAGACCTATTTCGAATGGATGGAAAACATCCAACCCTGGTGCATCTCGCGCCAGCTCTGGTGGGGCCATCAGATTCCCGCGTGGTACGGGCCCGACGGCAAGGTGTTCGTTGCCGAGACCGAAGAGGAAGCCGTCGGCAACGCGCTCGGTTACTACGTCGAGCAGGAAGTCATCACGGAAGAGCAGGGGCGCGAGATGGCGCTGGACCCTGCCAAGCGCGAGGGCTTCATCGTCAGAGATGAAGACGTGCTCGATACCTGGTTCTCGTCAGGCCTGTGGCCGTTCTCAACGCTCGGCTGGCCGGATGAAACGCCGGAGGTGAAGCGCTATTACCCGACCAACGTCCTCGTCACCGGCTGGGACATCATCTTCTTCTGGGTCGCCCGGATGATGATGATGGGCCTGCACTTCATGAAGGAGGCGCCGTTCTCGACCGTCTACATCCACCGCCTGGTTCGCGACGAGAAGGGCGCGAAGATGTCGAAGTCGAAGGGCAACGTCATCGATCCGCTCGGCGTCATCGACGACTTTGGCGCGGACGCGCTGCGCTTTGCGCTGGCGCGCGGCGCGGCCCACAACCACGACATCAAGCTGTCGCCGCAACTCGTCGAAACCAATCGCAACTTTGCGACCAAGCTGTGGAATGCCTGCCGCTTCGCCGAAATGAACGGCTGTGAGCAGCCCGCAGGCTTCGATCCGACAGCGGCAAAGCAGACGCTGAACCGCTGGATCGCGCATGAGACCTCGCGCGCCACGCGCGAGGTGACCGAGGCGATCGAGGGCTATCGCTTCAACGATGCAGCCAATGCGATCTACCGCTTCGTCTGGAACGTCTATTGCGACTGGTATGTGGAACTCGCAAAGCCCGTGCTGATGGGCGAGGAGGGGGCCGCGAAAGCCGAGACCCGCGCCATGACCGCCTGGGCGCGCGACGAGATCCTCAAGCTGCTGCATCCGTTCATGCCCTTCATCACCGAGGAGCTCTGGGCGGTGACGGCGAAGCGCGACGGCCTGCTGGTGCTGGCCGAATGGCCGCGCAAGGCGAGCGCGGTGACCGAGGAACAGATCGCTTCGATGGCGCTGGCAGGACCTGGCGACCCGCTGATCGCGCCCGTCATGGCCGCGCTCGACGCCGGCGATTTCAGCGATCCCGCGGCCGAGGCTGAAATCGGCTGGGTGGTCGATCTCGTCACCGCCATCCGTTCGGTGCGCTCGGAAATGAACATTCCGCCGGCCACCTTGATCCCGCTGGTGCTCTCGGGCGCGTCCACGGAGACCCAAGGGCGCGCGCAGCGCTGGAACGACACCGTGAAACGCCTGGCGCGTCTGGCGGATATTTCCTTTGCCGATCGCCCGCCGGAAGGCACGGTGCAGTTGCTGGTGCGCAGCGAGGTGGTGGCGCTGCCGCTGAAAGGCGTGATCGATCTTTCCGCGGAAAAGACGCGGCTCGACAAGGAAATCGTCAAGGCCGACGCCGACATCAAGCGCGTCGACGCCAAGCTCGGCAACGAGAAATTCGTGGCGAACGCGCCGGAGGAGATCGTCGAAGAGGAAAAGGAAAAACGCGAGGCGGCGGTGGCGCGAAAGGCGAAATTGCAGGAAGCGCTGGAACGCTTGAAGATGGCGTCCTGACTCAAGGCGCTGAACCATCCCCGTCATTGCGAGCGAAGCGAAGCAATCCATGGCGCGGTATAACGGATAGATGGATTGCTTCGTCGCTTCGCTCCCTTGCGCAAACGCTTCGCGTTTGTCGCAGGCAATGACGGCTGAGGTAGCATCAGTCACCATCGAGGACCGATCGATGCTGGACCACGTCTCCATCACAGTCTCAGATTTCGCCGCCGCCGAGCGCTTCTACGATGCGGTCATGAAGGCACTCGACGTCGTCAAGGTCGGAAGAAGCGACCGCTGGCTCGGCTATGGCGAACGGGCTGACGCGGAGCATCCGGATCGCGTCTACATCGCCATCTACAAGGGTGCGAAGCCGGACGAGGCCACCAGCCGGCATTGGTGCTTCAAGGCGAAGTCGCGAAGCGAGGTCGACGCGTTCTGGCACGCCGGCATCGCCGCCGGCGGCACCGACGATGGGCCACCCGGCCTGCGCCACTATCACGCCGCCTACTACGGCGCCTTCCTCCGCGATCCCGACGGCAACAAGGTCGAGGCGGTGTGCCATCGGGCGGGCTAGCCGCGCGATGGTTGTCGGGATCAGGCGTTTACCCTCGGCTAGCCTCAGACGAACAGAAAATCGCCGGCGTGAAGCTCGCTCAACGTCATGTTCCGAATCTCGATCGTATTGTTGGCGTCGACCGTAATCACAACGCTCGTGCCAACCTCGGCCATGTGCGATTGCAGCGCGCTGAAGTCGGCAAACACCGTCTTGTCGAACTGCAGGATGTCCTGCACACCATCGATGTTCTGGAAGTCGGCAACTGTGTCCTTGCCGAAGCCCGCAGCGAAAACGAATGTATCGTTGCCCGACCCGCCGGCCAGATAATCGTTTCCGCCACCACCGATCAGCCGATCGTTGCCGCTGCCGCCATACAGGAACTCGTTGCCCGTACCGCCCTGCAAGCTATCGTTGCCCTCGTTGCCGAACATTTGCGTTGCCGCCGTGCCGCCTTTCAGTTGGTCGTCGCCGGCGTTGCCGTGCATGATATCTAGTCCGCCGCCACCGGAGAGATAGTCGTTGCCGTCTCCGCCACTCATGGCGTTCGCCGCTCCGCTGCCGTAAAGCTGGTCCTTGCCGGCGCCGCCGTCGAGCAGGGCCCCCGTGTCGCCGGCGCTGGCCTTGATAATATCGTTGCCGTCGTCGCCATAGAGTTGGTCCGTCGCCGTGGCGATGCCGGCGCCGCTGTTGATCGTATCGTCGTCCGCTCCGCCGTGGATCACGTCCGCGCCGGTGCCGCCGGTGATGGCGTCGTTGCCTGGGCCACCCTGGATCATGTCAGTCCCGGCACCGCCGTTGATCACATCCTTGCCTGCACCTCCGTCAAGACTGTCATCATCGGTCGCCGAGCCGAAGAACAGGTCCTGGTGAGCAGTCATGTCATAGTGGATGGACTTGTTCTGATAGAGGTTCCAGGTTCCAGGCGAACTTGGATTGACGCCGTCGGAGACGGCAAGATGCTCGCCGTTGACCGCAATGTCCTTGATGTAGAGATTGCGGTCGCCATTGGCGTTGGCAACATCGTTGATGAAGGCGAGATCAAGACTCGACACTGTCGCCGGGTTGGCGAAGGTGAATGTGAAGGTCTGGAAACCCGATGCATCTGTCGCGCCGCGGAATTCGACGGTGTCGCCGACCTGCTGCCCGTTGATCAGGAGCTGCATTTTGGCGCCGACGCCGTCGACGACGGAGCTGTAGCCCGTCACCGTGACAGTGGTCTCCGTGAGTTTCGGAATGGTATCCGGGCCGCCGGTAATGGTGTCGTCGCCGCCGTCTGTCTTGATCGTGTCGTTGCCCACCCCGCCTGACAGCAGGTCATTGCCGCCGCCGACATCCATCAAATCGGCAGACGGAGACCCCGTCAGATTCTGGCCGGGCGGCTGGTGCTGACCGCCGTACCATTCGGTAATCAACTGCTGCGCAGGCTTGTCTTGGGGCGAGTAGCCGATCGGCGAGTATTTGTTGTTCGTGTCCCAGTTCCAGATCGACGCGCCCCTGAACCAGCTTCCGCCTTCCGATCCCCACACCTGAAAGAAGGCGTTGAAGGCGTCATATTGCTCCTGGAGGTCCTGCGTCGTGCCTTCGGCCCAGCCGCCCGGCCTGATATTGGTTCCGTCGACGCTTCGATAGCCGGTTTCAGTGAAGAACACCTGCTTGTCGTACTGCAAGGCGAGGGAATGGAAGAAATCGACAGGCGACATGTGATTCATCGCCTTCGCCCAGTAGTCGTCCGTGGACATGCTGTTCCACGCATTGACCATCTCCTCGACGGTCGGCTCGGTTGTCGTCGTTAGCGGCGGATAGGCGTTGATTCCGATGACATCGACCTTGTCCCAAAAGCTGACATTGATGGCTTCGTCGGTTGCGGCTGCATAGGTGATCTCGCCATGGAACACGGCGCGTATGGAATCGATGAGGTCGACCCAGTAGCTTCGATACTGGGGTCCGGAGAGCTTGCCGAGTTCATTGCCGATCGAGAGCATAGTTACGCCGGCCTGCTCGGCGAGTTCTGCCATGTGGATCATTTCGCTCTTGTAGGAAGCAAAGAAGGCGGCGGGATCGCTCGGAACAAGTGCGTATGCGAGCGTCCCATCGAGGGCTGAAACCATAGGCTTCAACGTAACCGAAAGGCCGAACGCCCTGGCATTTGCCGCGGCCTGAAGAATGTTGGCGTCGCTCTCGGTCTTGCCGGGATCCGCGAAGACATCATTCGACGTCCTGGTCTCCATAAAGAGCCGTGGAGCGAGCTCGATCGAGTTTGCATTGGTACTCGCGATCGCCTGCATGGCGGCGGACGCGGAACTGGTAACGAATGCACCATTGTAGTTGGAGAGGAATCCAAATCCTTGAACAGGGAACACACCCGCCATCGTACAGCTCCATTTCCTTTAAAGTTTCTGTTGCTGTTTGGTGGCTCCTTCGTCTGCGCAAATTCACCACTCTGCATGTTCCGCACGTTCGACGCAGCACAATTTGTGAGCACTTCACTCGCGCAAAGCGAAACAGTAGACCACACTTACGTGTTCAACGTGGGCGTGTCGTGACGGGATTGAGTCGATGTTGCGATTGTTGAAAAAGCGATGCTCGTTGTTAGCGCATCGTTACAGATTCTGCTCAAACCGAAAACGCTTGCAAGGGAAGTTCGAGCGTAGCAAGCGCAGCTCGGATGAGCGAAGCGACATCCGGGTCTGATTAGCCCCGCAAGTCGCTTCGCCATGCGAGGCGCTTGCTGAAGATGGCGTCGTAGTCGCCCAGCTCCGTCATTGCGAGCGGAGCGAAGCAATCCATTTCTCCGCTTGCCGAGTGGCGACGGTGTCGAGGAGATCAATTGAGTGCACCGTCACCGCAACTTTCCATCCGGATCGCGTCTACATCGCCATCTACAAGGGCGCGAGGCCGGACGAGGCCACCAGCCGGCATTGGTGCTTCAAGGCGAAGTCACGAAGCGAGGTCGACGCGTTCTGGCACGCCGGTATCTCTGCCGGCGGCACCGACGACGGCCCACCCGGCCTGCGCCACTATCATGCTGCCGATTATGGCGCGTTCCTGCGCGATCCCGACGGCAACAAGGTCGAGGCGGTGTGTCATCGGGCGGAGTAGCAAGCGCACAAGAATCTTAGCCCGGATGAGAGAAGCGATATCCGGGGTTGTGGTGGCTCGATCGTTGGGGCGTGAATCCATAAATTCGGAGCGGTCGGCGGACTTCGCTTTGGTGCGCATTCCGGACTCATGTCGGACGTCGCTTGAGGCAAAGGGCCAATCGGGGACATGCGAGCGTTGGAATGACAAGGCCACCCCCAGTTCGCCCAAGTCGACCTTGAAATCATCTACCGGGCGTTTGCAATGGTAGAGCGCATTGCGAGGAAGGCCCGATTGACATCACCTTTTTCTTGCCCCTAGATACTGCAAGGCTGCCGCTGGCCTCCCGGTTCCGCCGTTTTGCACGGCATGGCGAATAGCGGCATTTGAGCTTCTTGCGCCAACCCCTTGGTCGCGAAGGACGAATGGAACCACGCCCTTAAATCTTCGCGACTCAAAGGATGGTTGTCATGTCTATGCTCGACAAATTGAGGGCTGAAGCCGCCGCGCTTGAAGCGGAAGCGCGTGCTTCAGGAATTTCGATCAAGCACAGCGCTGCGCTAGAAGAAGTCGCAAAGAGGCACGGCTACAATGGCTGGCGTGCTTGCGTCGCGGCCTTCTCGGACGTCGCCCTCTCAGATTCCACGCCCAACCCATTTGAGATGACGCGCTACAGAAGTAGCGAATGGAGCTTCAGTCTCGATATCCCCGCACGTTGGAATAGCTTCCCGGCTGTGCCGACGAATAGTCCTTGGGAAGTGGTTCGGTTCGCCTCACATGAGGATGGCTTTCACAATCTGATCGTCTTCCGCGAGCCCTACGATCCAAAACAAAGTCCAGAAGAACATTCAAAATTGATTCAGGATGTCCTTGAAAAGCAAGGATTTTCAAACTTCGTGAGCGGGAAAGCGAAAATCGGATCAAAGACAATGGTCACGCTTGATTTCGATAAGACCTTTGAAGCCTCTATTTGGAGCTGCCGCCACTATTTCATGATCGATGGATCTACACTGGCGTACGTGTTGGGCTTCGGCAGCACCAAGTGGGCCGACATGAATGACCTGTTCGGTCGTATGGCGCAAGGTTTCACGATCGAATAGCGCGATCCCATGCTTGCGGGCGCCGCACGCTGTCACTGGAACGATGCAGGTGCCCGTCATTCGCGTCGGTTTGGCCATTCGCGTCGGTTTGGCCGGACCACGGCGACTTTCGGTCTACCCCGGTGAACGGACATTCTCAGGATTGGCGGGCATGTCTCAAAGGTGCAGCCAGGAGCCGCCATTCCAGGGATGCTTGCTTTTGATTTATCTTATGGGTTTTGACCCGAGGTCAACGCGGGTAAATGAACTCGCGGCAACTCCGACGCTGCTTTAGTTGTTCCGCAGAGGCTTCGGCCTAGAAGGTGGCGGTAAAGAAACTCGATCTCGTCCGCGACCACTGCCTCGTGGGGCGGCCCGTCGTAGATGTCGAAATGATCGACGCCTGGATAGAGGCGGAGCTCACCTTTCGGAGCTTGGCGCGCGGCCTCAATTGCTGGCCCCGGCTTGGCAACCTGATCGTCCGCACCGACGCAAACCAGCCAGGGACAGTGCAGCGAGGCGGCATGTTGGATTGGACTATATGGAGGACCCAGCAGCCAAGACGCCGAGACGCGATTCCGCCATCGAGATTCCTCGCCGATTGCAACGACACGACGCCAACCGACCTCGGCGCCGGGCGCGCTGATGAGCGCTGCCTGATCGGGCTGACCAACCGCAGGCAAATAGCGACCTTCGGCCGCCGCCGCCTTCATTTCCTTCACGACGTGCGGAGGTCTGCTGTAGGACTGGGTGTTCCTGTCGAGCATCGGAACCTGGCTGATCGCCGCGGCCACCTTAGGATCTGCCGCTGCAGCGGTAAGCGCGTGACCCCCGCCCGACGAGGAGCCGAACGTCGCCACCCGTTCGCCATCGATATCGGGCAGAGAGCGCGCAAATGCGATGGCGGCGCGCCAGTCATCCAACTGACGAGAAGGTTCGTACAGGTCCGGCTCGCCCGTGCTGTCGCCAAAACCTCGATAGTCGAAAACGAGCGCCGCGATACCGGCGGCCGCAAACCGTTCGGCGAACGCGCCAAGACGGTCTCGGCGTGTGCCGGTCAATCCATGGGCCATGACGATGATAGGTCTCGCACCTTGGTCAGCCGCGGTCGGGTAAAACCACGCAGCGCATGCATCCTGGCCGGAGGCGAACGTTAAGTCCTTGCGAGTCATACTCATTGAACTTGTCCTCCTTGATTTTAGTAACGGCTTGCGGCCAGGCGGCGAATCGAACCGGGGAATAACCCCGGTCCGACTCGTTTCTGGATGGGTGTCTCCGACCTCGTCAGAAACGACCATCACGATTGATCAGGCCGCGCGCAAGATGTTGAGCTGCTGCAGAGCGGTAGCGCCGTCGTCCAGGCCGACCTCTTCCGCGATTTTGCCGTTCTCGACGCGGAGCACGGTAATTCCGGTGAAGCGCATTTTCCGACCGGAAGCTGCCGGCAATGATCCGATGATGAAGTCATCGAAAGCGGAGCCAGTGTGTGTGCCGCCGCCTTCCCAGCGACCGACGACGTAATCGCCTTCCGCGATCAACTCCGCGGCGCCCCAGAAGTTCAAATCTGGAAACGCATTGCGGAATCCAATCATGAATTCCTTCACATCCTTGCGACCACGGCGCGGTTCATGCAGTGAATACTGCAACAGCATGCCAGGCGCAGCCAGCTCGTCGACGATATCGGGGTTCCAAGGATTGCCCCAGAACTCCTTGAACCAACGGCCCACGATAGCTTTGTTTTCCTCTTCCTTCGACATTCGCAACTCCTTCTCCATTGTGTGCGCCGCGCTTCGTAAGCGAAACGTGCGCCGCGGCCTTCAGCGGTAAACTCAGATCCGCGTTCAAATTCTTGCCACGTGGCATCGTCTTCTCACCTAGTGCACGACTGATGTTCCAACCACCCGTTTTCCGACGCGGAAGAATTTTCGCTATCTCTCGGGAGAGGCAGTCCACTGAAATTACAGGCAGGCTTGAGAAGGCGCTGCCTCTTGCGCTCGATGTCTCTATGCTCGTGCGGGCTGCTTACTTGCTGCAGGCAGTCGAAATCATAGGTTCGCGCCGCTGCGCCAATGCGCGATTTTCTTCCGCAACTTCAAGCTGATTTGCCCTGTCCAGCCTCGGCCGCAAAAATATTCCGCTTCGTGACAGACCCAAATCACCCCTACAACTCCCGCCATCCCGTCCTGAGAAGAGGGGCGTTGGCCATCGTCACGAACGTTGGGACGGGTTGCGGTGGACGCGGCAGCGTCAGGCGCGAGAGATGTTCGCAGGGCGGTTTTCCGTGAGTGAGCATGACGCGCAGACGAACGGCGCTTAAACGCTTTCGCCAGAAGTTTGGCCAGCGGCACTGGCTGGCTGGATGGTTTGGCGGAGGAAGCTGCGTACGGCAAAACCGTGTGGTCCTGGCGCCCGTGGCTGGTGTCAAGTCGGCGAAGGTTTGTAAAGCTCAACCGGGCGATGCGAACCGTCAATTCGTCGGCGATGGAGGCAAGAGGAATTCGTCTCCAGGGAGAGCGCGGCATAAGCCGTAAAACCATTGCGCAGGGAATGCCGGGCTGCTCCGGCTGTACCTGTATGCTCGTGTGCGCATTCTTGAGTGCATCTTGCACACGAGACCGCGGGTGCTAGCCGGCACCCGGCATTCCCTGCGCCCTCTCATTTTCGAGGGCAAACCTCCAGCAAACCTCGGGCGCGATGCGCCGCGAGATCGCGAAACTCTGTCCAGCCGTCATTGCGAGCCAAGCGAAGCAATCCATCGTGCCGCAAAGGAAGTAAGAATGGATTGCTTCGCTTGGCTCGCAATGACGTGGATAGGCCACGGCGCGCTGAATGCCCGCATGCGCGGGGTGTGACACCTCATGGTAGCGACAGGCTCATGCTCCAATTGTCAGAACGGCTTGCTCAAAAACCTCGATCCCTTCAGTCCGTAGCGCCACGGCAGGTCGACCGCTTTTGTAATTCCAATCCGCACCCCGGCGGCGATCTCGGGTTTGCCGGGTCGCGCATGCAGCGCGAACGGCGGCTGATCGAGCGGCAATTCGCTGTGCTTGATCGTGATGCCCAGCGCCTCGCAGAGCTTGCCAGGCCCCGAACACAGCGCGCGTTCCTCCTGCAAGCCCCGGCGGCGGCGCATCGCGGGCAGGCCGTGGGTCGGCTGCAGCGCGCGGATCAGCACGGCGCTGGCCGAGCCTTCCGCCTCGCACACGAAATTCGCGCACCAGTGGATGCCGTAGGAGCGGTAGACATAGGCAAAGCCCGGCGGGCCGAACATGATCCGGTTGCGCGGTGTCGGCCCGCGGAACGAATGCGCGGCCGGGTCCAGATGGTGATAGGCCTCAACCTCGGTGATGATGCCGCCGACGCCGTCGACCAGAAGCGTCGCCCCGATCAGGTCGGGCGCCACCTCATGCACGCTGCGGTTAAAAAACGCGCGTTTCAGCAGCTTGCCGAGGCGAGGGGCGGCGGCATCGGCCGGCTTCGGATTTTGAGACATTTTCAGGTGGGAATCACGGCGGAACGGGTGAAAAGCGCTGATATCTTGCACGTTTCTGCTAGGTTCGGCGAGGGCCGGGTTGCAGCTAGCAGCGACACGGATTAGCTAGGGTTTCTCGCAATTTTCGGACTTAACATGGTCGTCCTCGTCGATACCGTTTCCGTCAATCAGGTGCGCCCGCGTCACCCCGAAAAGGTGAACCGGCCGGATGCGCTGTCGCCGCCCAAACCTGACTGGATCAGGGTGCGCGCGCCGAACACCCGCGGCTATGCGGACACCAGAAAGATCGTCAAGGAGAACGGCCTCGTCACGGTGTGCGAAGAGGCCGGCTGCCCGAACATCGGCGAGTGCTGGGACAAGAAGCACGCCACCTTCATGATCATGGGGGATACCTGCACGCGAGCCTGCGCGTTCTGCAACGTCAAGACCGGGATGCCCGGCGCGCTTGACGCCGCGGAGCCGGAACACGTCGCGGAGGCCACCTTCAAGCTCGGGCTCGCCCATATCGTCATCACCTCGGTCGATCGCGACGATCTGGCCGACGGCGGCGCCGAGCATTTCGCGCAGACCATCCGCGCGATCCGCGCGCGTTGCCCGACCACGACCATCGAGATCCTGACGCCCGACTTCCTGCGCAAGGAAGGCGCGCTCGAAGTGGTGGCGGCGGCCAAGCCCGACGTGTTCAACCACAATCTGGAAACCGTCCCGGCGCGCTATCTCACGGTGCGCCCCGGCGCGCGCTACTTCCATTCGATCCGGCTGCTGCAGCGGGTCAAGGAAATCGATCCCACGATCTTCACCAAATCAGGCATCATGGTCGGCCTCGGCGAGGAGCGGCACGAAGTGCTGCAGGTGATGGACGATCTGCGCTCGGCCGAAGTCGATTTCCTGACCATCGGGCAATATCTGCAGCCGACCCGCAAGCATCACGCCGTCATGCGCTACGTGACCCCGGACGAATTCGCAGGGTATGAGAAGGTCGCCTACACCAAGGGTTTCCTGATGGTGTCGGCGAGCCCGCTGACACGTTCCTCACACCATGCGGGCGAGGATTTCGCCAAGCTGCAGGCCGCGCGCCTCGCGCGAGCCCGCTAGCGTCGGACCGAGCCAATGCAACGCGTTCTTGTCATGGGATCGTCGGGGTCCGGCAAGTCGACATTTGCTCGACGGCTGTCGGAGATGACGGGCATTCCCTTCGTTTCGCTGGATGCGCTGTACTGGAAGCCCGGCTGGGTTGCCTCTGACAATGCCGAGTTCGGGCAGCGCGTGGCCGAGGTCGCACGACGGCCGCAATGGGTCATGGACGGCAACTACACCAGGCATGGCGCCGGCGAACTGCGCCGTCATTCCAGCGACACCGTGATCTGGTTCGACCTGCCGCGCAGGAGCTGCATGCTCGGCATCATGAAGCGGATCGCCGGCAGCTATGGCCAAGTCCGCGCGGAGATGGCCGAAGGCTGCCCGGAGAGGCTCGACTTCGAATTCTTTCGCTATGTCTGGACCTATCGCCGGCAACAGCGGCCGAAACTCCTGGATTATTTTGGGGGTCTGCGCGGCGATCAATCGCTGATCTGCTTCACCGACCGGACGCAGGCAAACGACTATCTGAACGAAATCGCGCTCAGGCAGAGCCAGGTGAGTATCCACTGATGCCGCGCTTTTCCAGCAAGCGCCGGGTTCATCACGCCGCGTCGCAGATGTTCGATCTGGTTGCCGATGTCGAGCGCTATCCGGAATTCGTGCCATTGTGCCAGTCGCTGAGGATACGTCAGCACACGCTGAGGGGGGACGGCACCGAAATCATCGTCGCCGACATGACCGTATCGTTCAAACTGGTGCGGGAAACCTTTACCAGCCGGGTGACGCTGGATCGGCCGAGCCTGAAGATCATGGTCGAATATCTGAAGGGCCCGTTCAGCAACCTCGAAAACCGCTGGACGTTCGAGCCAAAGTCCGAAACCGACTGCGATGTCGGGTTCTTCCTGTCCTATGAATTCAGAAGCCGGATGCTTGCAATGCTGATGGGCACGATGTTCGACGCCGCGTTCCAGCGCTTTGCCGCGGCGTTCGAAAAGCGGGCGGATGCGGTTTACGGGAAAGGTGGGGCGGCAGGGCCGACGAAAGCCGGCTAGACGTCCCGCGAGGCCGGCCGAGCCTCCCCAGTTAAAAAAACCTCGAGCAATGAAAGACCTGAGATGACGACATTCGAACGCGTCGGCTTTATCGGCCTCGGCGGGATGGGGCGCGGCCTGGTCAAGAACCTCGTCGCCAAGGGCGTGGCGGTCACCGCCTACGACCTCAATCCTGCGGCGGTAGCGGTTGCCAAATCATTTGGTGCGACGGCGGCCGGCAATCTCCAGGAGATTCGCGATAGCTGCCGCATCATCATGATTTGCGTCAACGAAGCCGAGGATGTCGAGGCGTTGTTGATCTCTGGCGAAGGATTGCTGGCCGGTCCGGCATCAGGGTTCATCATCGTGGATCACACCACCGGCAGCCCGCAGATGGTCGCGAAGCTCGACCGCATGGTGCGCGCGGCCGGCGGGCGCTACGCCGAGGCGCCGATGACGCGGACCCCGAAGCACGCCGACATCGGCAAGGTCAACGTGCTGTTCGGCGGTGAGGGCGACCTGCTCGACGACCTCAGGCCCTATTTCGAGCTTTATGCCGAAAACATCTTCCATATCGGCCCGCTCGGGCACGCCATCCGCATAAAACTCATTCACAATTATATCGCCTTCGCCAATGTGGCGGCATGGTGCGAGGGGTTTGCGCTTGCCGCCAAGGACGGGCTCGATCTCTCGCAAGTGATCGACATCATCTCGGCCGCGGGCGCCAGGAGCGGCATGCTCGATCTCTATGGCCAGGCAACCCTCGATGGCGACTTCACCCCGCTGATGTCGCTGGCGAACGCCCGCAAGGACGTCCGATATTACGCGCGCTGGCTGGAGGAGGCGGGCCTGCCCGGGTTCATGGCGGAAGCGGTGCACCAGACCTACCGGCAGGCGGCGTTGCTCGGGCATGACGGAGAGTCCTGCACCGCCGTCATCAAGGCCTATGAGACCGTGACCGGCGTGGAGGCGCGGGTAGGGCCGAAAGACCAGCAACAAGGAAAATGACCGGCGGCATATCTGATCTTGCAGGAAAACCGGTTGCTGGTGCCGACGCCATTCTTTAAGCCGGTCCCAAATCCGTAATTCCGTAACCGAAGGATAAGGCGAATGGACGCAAATCTTCGAACCGGTGGCCATATTCTGATCGAGCAACTGGCCTTGCACGGCGCCGACACCGTGTTCGGGGTGCCCGGCGAGAGCTTCCTGGACGCCCTCGATGGCATGTACCAGAGCCAGCGCGTGCGCTTCATCAACGCCCGGCACGAAGGCGGCGCCGCCATGATGGCGGAGGCCTATGGCAAGCTGACGGGCCGCCCGGGTATCGCGTTCGCCACCCGGGGGCCCGGCGCGACCAATGCGTCGGCCGGCGTTCATGTCGCATTTCAGGATTCAACGCCCATGATCCTTTTGCTGGGTCAGGTCGGGCGCGACATGATGGAACGCGAGGCGTTTCAGGAAATCGACTATCGCCAGATGTTCGGGCCGATGTCGAAATGGGTGGCCCAGATCGATGATGCGCGGCGGATTCCGGAGTTCATCTCGCGCGCCTTCTTCACCGCGACCTCGGGCCGTCCCGGCCCGGTCGTGCTGGCGCTGCCCGAGGATATGCTCACCGATACCGCCGAAGTGCCGGATGCGCCGCCCTATACGCCGCTTCCGATCGCGCCTGATGACGGCACCCTGCGGCAGTTCCATGCGCTACTTTCGGAAGCGAAGAAGCCGTTCGTGATCGTCGGTGGCGGCGGATGGAGCGAACAGGCGCGCCGCGATCTCGAGGCGTTTGCGTCGGCGCATGAAGTGCCTGTCGGCGTTTCGTTCCGCTGCCAGGACTATTTCGATAATTTGCATCCCTGCTATGGCGGCCATGTCGGCATCGGCCTCGACGCAAAGATTGCCGACCGGATCCGCAACAGCGATCTGGTGATTGCGCTTGGCGCGAGGCTGGGGGAGGCCACCACATCCGGCTACACGCTGTTCGATATTCCGAAGCCAAGGCAGCCGCTGGTTCACGTCTATCCCGATCCCGAAGAGATCGGCCGTGTCTATTCGCCGACGCTCGGCGTGGTCGCGAGCAGCGCGGCCTTCGCGGCGGCGGTCAAGCGGCTGGAGCCGAAGCATCGATCGCGCGCCGACTATGTCAAGACAGCGCATGCCGACTATCTCGCCTTTGCCGAGCCGACGCGCTCACCGGGCGATGTCCAGCTCTCGCAGATCGTGCGCGGTTTGAGCGATCGCTTGCCCCATGACACCATCATCTGCAACGGCGCCGGCAATTATGCCGTCTGGGTGCACCGGTTCTGGCGCTATCGGCAATATCGCACCGAGGTCGCGCCGACCTCGGGTTCGATGGGCTACGGCCTGCCTGCGGCCGTCGCCGCCAAGCAGTTGCATCCGGAACGCACGGTGATCGCATTTGCCGGCGACGGCTGCTTCCAGATGACGGGGATGGAGTTCATGACGGCGGTCGAAAACCGACTGCCGCTGATTGTGATCGTCTGCAACAACGGCATGTACGGCACCATCCGGATGCATCAGGAGCGGACCTATCCCGGCCGTGTCTCCGGCACCGATCTCGCCAACCCCGACTTCGCGGCGCTTGCCCGCGCCTGCGGCGGCTTCGGCGCGCAGGTCGAGCGCACCGAAGACTTCGCGCGGGCTTTCGACGAAGCCGTGGCAAGCGGACTTCCGGCCATCATCGAGCTTTCGATCAGCCCGGAAGCATTGACGCCGGTAAGCTCGCTGAGCGAAACGCGCGCCAAGGCGTTGGCTGCACAGGCTTGATACCGGCTTTAAGTCCGCGCCGGCCGGCGCCGTTTGACGGCGCTGCGCCGTGGCGTGCGCGCCACCCGTAGGCGCAGCCGGCTCATCGTTTCGCGGCGCGGCTTGACCGGCGGCTGCGGGCCGCGCGCCAGCTCCATCAACATGCGCAGCGCTTCCACCACGGAGCGCTGGCGCACGGTACTGCGGCCAATGGCTCCAAAACGGAATTCGCGGTGGAGTATTTTTCCGTCGCGCGAGGCGACCGCGAAATGCACGAGGCCGACCGGCTTACCCGGCGTGGCGCCGCCGGGGCCCGCGATGCCGGTAATGGATACCGCGAGATCGACGCCGGCTTTTTCCAGAGCGCCGATCGCCATCGCGGTCGCGGTTTCCTTGCTGACGGCGCCGAAGGTCGCAAGCGTCGTGGCCTTGACGCCGAGCATCGCGCGCTTGGCGTCGTTGGAATAGGTGACGAAACCGCGGTCGATCACATCTGACGAGCCGGGAATGTCGGTAAGCGCGCCGGCAACCAGGCCGCCCGTGCAGGACTCTGCAGTGGCAATCGTCAGCTTGCGCATCCGGCACAGATCGAGCAGCGAGCGGGAGAGGGCGCGGGCGTCGCTGCCGCTCATGGCTTACTCGCTCCAGGGCAGACGGATGGTGGCGCTCGCGGTGGCGGCGATGCCTTCCTCGCGGCCGGTAAAGCCGAGCCGTTCGCTGGTCGTTGCCTTCACCGCAACGCGTGAGATGTTCAGACCTGTGATCTCGGCGATGCGGGCGCGCATGGTATCGCGCAGCGGCCCGATCTTCGGGCGTTCACAAATCATCGTGACTTCGAGATTGGCGATCTGGCCGCCGCGCGCGGTGACGCGGTCGACGGCATATTTGAGGAATTTGTCGGACGCGGCACCCTTCCACTGCGGATCGGTGGGCGGAAAGTGCGAACCGATATCGCCGTCCGCCAGCGCGCCGAGGATGGCATCGACCAGGGCGTGCAGGCCGACATCGCCGTCGGAATGGGCGAGGAAACCGCGGGTGTGCGGCACGCGGACACCGCAGAGCATCAGATGATCACCATCGCCGAAGGCGTGTACGTCGTAGCCGGTACCGGTCCTGATGTCGCCGAGCTGGGCGGCGAGGCGGGCTTCCTCGCGGGCGAAATCTTCCGATGTGGTCAGTTTCATGTTTGCAGGATCGCCTTCAAAAGTCGCTACCGTCAATCCCGCCCATTCCGCGAGCGCCGCATCATCGGTGAAATCGCTGCGGCCGTCGCGCGCGGCGCGGCGATGGGCATCGAGAATCACATCGAAGCGAAACGCCTGTGGTGTCTGCGCGATTCGCAGCCGTGCACGTTCGGGCGTGGCCTCGACATTGCCGGTATCGCTGACTTGCTTGATCGTGTCTGTGACCGGGATCGCAGGGACCGCCGCGCCGGTGCGGCCGGCGGCATCGATTGCGCGCGAAATCACCGCAGGGGTCACGAAGGGGCGCGCGGCGTCGTGGATCAGGACGATGTCGGGCTTCTCTGCCGCCAGCGCCTCGAGCCCGGCATGCACCGAAGCCTGACGTGTCGCGCCGCCATTGGTGGGCGGCTGATGGCGTAGTCCCGCGACAGCCGCGATGAAGATCGCGGCGTCATCGGGATTCACGACCGGCTGCACGGCGAACACATCCGGATGCCGGCAGAACGCCTGCATGGCGCGGAAGATCACGGTCTGTCCGCCGATCTCGCGATATTGCTTGGGTCCCCCGGCACCGGCGCGAAGCCCGCGTCCGGCTGCGACGAGGATGGCTGCGGTACGCTCAGGTTTGGGCATCTGGACTCAAATACGAACGAATCAGGTTGAGGAGGGGACGTCAGACCGCGCTGGCGCACAGCCCTTACCATGCCGAATACGGAAAACAGAGTGATTCCCATCACCTGTGGGAAAAGCGGTTTTTGTTGCAGTGCACTTGCACAAATGATAGATCTGTCTAAAGTGTAGGCAAGAAGCTTGACTGCCCAAGATTTGTGCTCACAATATGCGCCGACGGTTGCAATGACGCCGCCGCCCCAACCATGAGAACGCCGTGACCGGCCCGGAAAGTTCACGTACTAAGCCGTTGAAAATAGGCGAGATTGCTATCGCCAACCGGGTTCTCCTGGCGCCGATGTCCGGCGTCACTGATGCTCCCTTTCGACGCCTTGCCGCCACTCTCGGCGCCGGACTGGTCGTCTCAGAGATGACCGCCAGCGACGAACTCGTGCACGGCAGGCCGATGTCGCTTCTGCGCTGCGAGACAGCCGGCGTCGGAGCGCACGTCGTTCAGCTCGCGGGTTGCGAGGCGCATTGGATGGCGGAGGGCGCACGGGTTGCGGAAGCGGCCGGCGCCGACATCATCGATATCAATATGGGCTGTCCGGCGCGTCATGTCACCGGCGGTCAATCCGGTTCGGCGCTGATGCGCGATCTCGATCATGCGCTCACGCTAATCGAAGCCACGATCGCGGCGGTGAAAGTTCCAGTGACGCTGAAGATGCGGCTCGGCTGGGACGATCGCTCGCTTAACGCGCCCGAACTGGCGCGCCGCGCAGAAGGCGCCGGCGCGCAGATGATTACCGTGCATGGGCGCACGCGTTGTCAGTTCTACAAGGGCACAGCCGATTGGGCCGCCGTGCGCGCGGTCAGGGACGCGGTCTCCGTGCCGCTCGTCGTCAACGGCGACATCACTTCATTCGAGAAGGCGGTTCAGGCGCTGGAAGTGTCAGGGGCGGACGCCGTGATGATCGGGCGCGGCGCGCAGGGCCAGCCGTGGCTGCCCGGGCAGATCGGCCGCCGGCTCGAAACCGGACAGGCGGAGACTGCACCATCGCTCGCCGAACAACTCGCGCATGTGCGCGCGCTCTACGACGAGGTCTGCAGCCATTACGGGCTGCGCATCGGGCTCAAGCACGCGCGCAAGCATCTCGGCTGGGCGTTGGAGATCGCGGCGCAGTGCAGTCGCGCGCCCGCGGAGACGCTGAAGTGCTGGCGGCAAAAGATTCTGACGTCCGAGGATCCGCACCGGGTGCACCGATCGTTGCAGGACGCGTTCGACGATTTCGCATGGAGTGCTGCTGCATGAGTTCAGTCGCAGAACACCGCCGCGCCGTGCCCACCGACAGTGAGGCCATCCTCAACGCGCTGCCGAACCCGGTGCTGCTGGTGGCGCCCGACGGCCGCATCGTCGACGCCAATATCGCCGCCGAATCCTTCTTCGAGATTTCGACGCAATTTTTGCGGCGACAGTCGCTGAAGGAGTTGGTGCCGTTCGGCAGTCCGCTGCTGGCGTTGATCGACCAGGTGCGCTCGAGCGGCTCGCCCGTCAACGAATACAAGGTCGATCTCGGTACGCCCCGCATCGGCGGCGATCGCCAGGTCGACCTCCACGTCGCCCCGCTCACCGAACGGCCCGGCCACATCGTCGTGATGCTGCAGGAGCGCACCATCGCCGACAAGATGGACCGGCAGTTGACCCACCGGAGCGCGGCGCGCTCGGTGATCGCGCTGGCCGCGATGCTGGCGCATGAAATCAAGAACCCGCTGTCGGGTATCCGCGGCGCGGCGCAATTGCTGGAGCAGGCGGCCTCATCCGAAGACCGCATGCTGACGCGGCTGATCTGCGACGAGGCCGACCGCATCGTCACCCTGGTCGATCGCATGGAAGTGTTCGGCGACGACCGTCCGGTGGCGCGCGGGCCGGTCAACATCCACTCGGTGCTCGACCACGTCAAGCGGCTGGCGCAGTCCGGCTTCGCCCGCAACATCCGCTTTATCGAGGACTACGATCCGTCACTGCCTCCGGTGCTGGCCAATCAGGATCAGCTCATTCAGGTGTTCCTCAATCTCGTGAAGAACGCCGCTGAAGCGGTGGCCGATCTCGGCTCGGACGCAGAAATCCAGCTCACCACCGCGTTCCGTCCCGGCGTCCGCCTGTCGGTGCCGGGCAAGAAATCGCGGGTGTCGCTGCCGCTCGAATTCTGCGTTAAGGACAACGGTTCCGGCGTGCCGGAAGACCTGCTGCCGAACCTGTTCGATCCCTTCGTGACGACAAAGCAAACCGGCAGCGGGCTCGGCCTGGCGCTGGTTGCCAAGATCGTCGGCGATCACGGCGGCATCATCGAATGCGAATCGCAGCCGCGGAAGACCACGTTCCGCGTGCTGATGCCGATGTTCAATCCCACCAAACAGTTCGACCAAAGCAACCGCGACGGCGTTCCGGGTACGCTGCCGCCTGCCTCACAGGACGCAAGATGAGGAATAACGATGCCCGCAGGTAGCATTCTCGTTGCCGATGACGACACCGCCATCCGCACGGTTCTGAACCAGGCGCTTTCGCGCGCCGGATATGAAGTTCGTTTGACCGGGAACGCCGCGACGCTGTGGCGCTGGGTAAGCCAGGGCGAGGGCGATCTCGTCATCACCGATGTGGTGATGCCCGACGAGAACGCGTTCGATCTCTTGCCACGTATCAAGAAGATGCGGCCGAACTTGCCGGTCATCGTCATGAGCGCGCAAAATACCTTCATGACGGCGATCCGGGCCTCGGAACGCGGCGCCTATGAATATCTGCCGAAACCGTTCGACCTGAAGGAGCTCATCACCATCGTCGGCCGTGCACTGGCCGAGCCGAAGGAGCGGGTGGCGAGCGCGGCGGACGATTCCGAATTCGATTCGATCCCCTTGGTTGGCCGCTCGCCGGCGATGCAGGAAATCTACCGGGTGCTGGCGCGGTTGATGCAGACCGACCTCACGGTGATGATCTCCGGCGAGTCCGGCACCGGCAAGGAACTGGTCGCCCGCGCGCTGCATGACTACGGCAAGCGTCGCAACGGCCCGTTCGTCGCCGTCAACATGGCGGCGATCCCGCGCGACCTGATCGAATCCGAATTGTTCGGCCATGAGCGCGGCGCGTTTACCGGGGCCAATACCCGCGCGTCGGGCCGGTTCGAGCAGGCCGAAGGCGGCACGCTGTTTCTCGACGAAATCGGTGACATGCCGATGGAGGCGCAGACGCGGTTGCTGCGGGTGCTGCAGCAGGGCGAATACACCACGGTCGGCGGGCGCACCCCGATCAAGACCGACGTCCGGATCGTGGCGGCGAGCAACAAGGATTTGCGCATCCTGATCCAGCAGGGCCTGTTCCGGGAGGATTTGTTCTTCCGCCTCAACGTCGTGCCGCTGCGCCTGCCGCCGTTGCGGGAGCGGATCGAGGATCTGCCCGATCTCATCAGGCATTTCTTTTCGCTCGCCGAAAAGGACGGTTTGCCGCCGAAGAAGCTCGATACGCTGGCGCTGGAACGCCTCAAGCAGCACCGCTGGCCCGGCAACGTGCGCGAGCTTGAAAACCTCGCCCGCCGGCTGGCGGCGCTTTATCCGCAGGACGTCATCACGGCCTCGGTCATCGACGGCGAGCTGGCGCCGCCGGCGGTCACCTCGGGCGGCAATGCCCCGATGGGCGTGGAGAACCTCGGCGGCGCGGTCGAGGCCTACCTGTCCTCGCACTTCTCCGGCTTCCCGAACGGCGTGCCGCCGCCGGGCCTCTACCACCGCATCCTCAAGGAGATCGAGGTGCCGCTGCTCACCGCGGCGCTGGCGGCCACCCGCGGCAACCAGATCCGCGCAGCCGACCTGCTCGGCCTCAACCGAAATACGCTGCGGAAGAAGATCAGGGATCTCGACATTCAGGTCTACCGGAGCGGCGGCTAGGGATAGCACTCGCTTCCCTTCGCAATAAAGACGGGTGGCGCGGCTGGGGATCGATCGCTTTAGCGGTCCGACGGTCGCGGAATTATTGAAGACAAACGTCGGCCGACGTTTACGGCTACTACCGCCAAAGGAGGTGTCCGCTCATGACAATCTCCCTAAGGGTCGATCCCCAGGTCCTGGTTGCCTTCTTGGTGTGGCTGGGGTCGTAACCCCAACCCCTTACAGGAGCAAGGGTAATGCCGTCTCACCAGAGACGGCTACCTTTCTCTGTCGAGTAGGCCCAGTTTTACTTCATCCGCTTGATCCCGGCTCGGCGCTCTGCGACTCGTTCCTCGGCATAGCGCACGCGCTCCGCGCCACGCTCCTCAAGGTAAGTTTCCAGCTTCGCGGTGGCCGTCTCGCCGAGCCTGATCTTGTTGGCCTGTTTCACGTAGAAGATAGCCATCTTTGGCGACTTGTGGCGCCTCCGGCCACGCCAAGATGCCTACGCCATCGTACTCATAGTGATGCATCGCGCCGAGGGTAGGTCAGAGCTTGTCGCCGGGCTTGAACTCCGGGTAGCGCTTCGCAAAGCGCCAGAGGTTGGTGATCAAGCTGCATTGCTGGTCAGCGACCGCGCCGCCCTTCTGGTCGGCAATCCGAACAGCCTATGGAGGTTAGCGCACCATCGCCAGCGGCGGCTTTGATGGATTTGTTGGTTTAGCATCCGTCAGATGATTTTAACGGCTTCCGTGGCAGGCTGCGGAGAGCAGTGGCCGAGGTCAAGGACTTTCCTCCGCACGATTCGGGCGCTATTGGTGTTGCATGGTGAGAGACCGCTCCAGTGAGCCGGATGCCCTCGGGCGAGGCGCGTACAGCGCCGTAGAGAGCCTTCGCTTGCTCAACTTTAGTAGGCCTGGGCTGCCACCAGCTCGTCGCGTGTCACGCAACACTGTTTCCCGCTGGCTCCGGGGTTATTCTCATGGCGAGGACGGATCGCATCATTCAGACCCGCTCTGGCAGCCAGATTATCACAACGACGACGATCAGATTGAGCTGAGTTTCCGCGACCTCATCGAACTTCGGTTCGTCAAGGCGTTTCGCGATCTCGGGATCGGCCTGACCACGATTCGGGATTGTTACCGTCGCGCAGTTGATGAGGTTCAGGACGACCGCCCGTTTTCGACACAGAGATTTCGGACCGATGGAAAGACGATCTTTTTGGAAATCACCGAAAAAGATCACGATGGCCGGATGATCGATCTCAAAAAGCGGCAACAGGTTTTCCGCACGATTATCGAGCCAAGTCTGCGTGACTTGGAATTCGACGCCTCAACGGTCGCGAGGTGGTATCCGCTCGGCATGAGGCATCGGTCAGTTCTGATTGACCCCAATAGATCGTTCGGCCGTCCGATTGTGCGGCATGGCATCCCGACGGAAATATTGGCCGAGGCGGTTAAGGTGGAAGGCTCGGTCGACGCCGTCGCTTCTCTCTACGAATTGCCGAAGGCCGAAATTCGGGCTGCACTCGGCTTTGAACAACGACTTGCGGCGTGAAGCTGCTCGTCGACCATAATCTTAGTCCCGCGATACCCCGTTCCCTACAGCATTTGTACCCTGATCACACGCTGGTCGCATTGAGCGACAAATTCCCCCGCGACATTTCTGACGTCGATTGGATGGCGGAACTTGATCGTGACGGCGGATGGGCTGTCGTGACCAAGGACCTTCGCATCCAGTTTAGGCCGCACGAACGCATGGCGCTCGACCGATCCAAGATCGTGTTTTTCTTTCTCGACGGCGCTTGGCGCAAATATTCTGTGCCGGAGACAGCGGCTCGTCTCATCCGCCTGGTCCCGCTGATTGCGAAGCAGGTGGACATTGCCGACCGAGGCCGATTTGATTTGCCAATCAATGCCGGTTCAAAGCTGCGACCGCATCGTGATTAGGAGCCGCCGCTGCTGCGCGGCGCGCCTTCGGCATCACGGCGCAGCCCGAAGCCGGCGCTAGACGACGCGGAGTGATGGCTTCTCCGGCGGGATTGGCGGCATGCGGTTCTTGAGGAACGCGTCGATGAGGGCATGGCCGAGCATCATCTGTACCTGCCTCTCGGGGATTTCGTTGGGCATGTTCTTCTCGCCCTTGAGGGCCGCTGTAATGCTCGGCCGTGGACAACCTCAACGAGCGAAGGCAAACTAACCGGATGAAGCTCGATGCATTCGGAATATGTTTGCTGCTTTTCGCTGCGGCGCTGGTGGCGTGGACCGGTATTTTTGAACCTGCCAACACCACTACATTGAAGGATTGGCAGCCTTTGATGGCCGCTTTTATTGCGTTGATCGGCGGCACGCTCGCGTACCGTGGCGCAATGGCAAAAGTAAACGCAGACTCGGACCGGGATCAGCGAGAGCTGGACCGAAAGAAGATTGGCCTTTACTTGCGCCTGCTTTACCCGATTGAGAAGATGCGTGTGCAGTCGGGGGACGTGCGCAAAGTGTTAACCGGCTACACGGTGTCTGCGCGAAGATTTCCACCTTCCGCTATCCGAATTGGCATGCTGGAGGAGGTCGAGGAAGCTTGGAAAAGCCTCGAATTGTTTCCTGTGGAAGTCGCCGTCGCGCTGGATATCATCCGGACCGAACTACCGAAGGCCAAACGATTGCTCGACACCTATCCTGAAAGCGACATCATTGAGATTCCAAGCACGGGAATGCGTTACAGCGACGCTCTCCGACCTTATGCCGATACGTGCGAGAAACTCGAAGTCGCGACGGCAAAGTTGATTGCTACGCTTGGGCAGGAGGTCGTTAGGATCAGGTCGCTCAAATCGGCAGCGACCGAGGCGACGTGATCACTCGCTTAACCTGATCCCGGCACTCGTCGGCCATGTCGTCACGAAAGGCCGTGTCGGTTTGGACGAAGTGCTGCAAGGCGACCGCCAGCCGGGAGATGATCCCGACCATGGTACGTAACTCCGCGATTGTGACCGACTTTTTCAGTTCAGCGACTGTCAGGTGGGCAATGCCCATGTTACGGAAGTGCGTTAGCCGACCATGGGCATTCCAATCGATTTCTCGATAGGTCCGGAGATATTCTGCAATGATCTCAACCCGCGTCGGCGTGAAGACATCAAGGCCGCGCCGGGCCTCCAGCGCCTTCAGGAGGGCTGCTTGCACAGCAGGTTCCTTCAAACCATGGTAGAGCGTTTGAAAGCTGACCACCGTTGCGTCGGCGTCCAGCAGAATGGCGACCCGTAAGGCGGCCATAAGAAGCGAGTCCCGATGCAGAACCGAGACGGGCTGACGCCACTCCCCGGTGGGGGCAGTCGGAGCTGTAAGAACATCGTTCAGCCCGTCCGCCGCGCCGAACGACCAAGCGCATCTGGTGGCGACCGTAATGAGGCGACCAGCGTTCTGTAGGATGAAATCGACGCGTGGGTCCGTAGTCATGCGGCAGGAAACCTCGGGGCCAACTTCATTCTGCACTCCCGCACGGGCTCTGCAACGGCACAGGAGACTGTGGACAGACGTGGAAAAGACCGGTTTCGAGGGTCTAACCTGTCAGGATGAGTTCCGTCGCGCTGTGCATCACGAGAAAAGTAATGGCGTCACAGTTGGAGACAGGAGTGATCGGCGAGCCGATGAGGATGCCGAAGCTCGTCTCAGTTGAAGAACCGGGGAGTTCTCTTGAGCCGCCGACAGGTCGCCCGGCTGGGAGGTCGAGAACAAAGTTCCCGAAGCGGGTGCCCTTGAGTGACTGGCGCGTCGCCTGGGTCACCGCTGAGATCGACCAATGGGTCGATGCGAAAATAGCCGCTCGCGCGACGGCGGTCGCGTCGGCCTAAGCGGCGCAACATGGTTAATCGCCGCTGAAGGCGCCACCCATTGTCGATTCGCCGTTTGGTAATTTTGCCACTTGCTGGTAATTTCTGTTAGTAAGGCATTGAAATTACAGGCATCTTACTGATGCCGTATTCCGGCAACATTGTGATATGAATGCATCAGTCCGCGAATGGCGGGCACTAGCCCTTTCCGATCACCGATTGCCGGAATGACCACCGCAGAAACGACCTCGGCACCACCATTCGACCCGTCGCATACCGAATCCGGAGGGGGAATCCTGCGGAAATGGGTGGCGCCGTTTGCGGTCGCGATCGCGCTGCTGTCGGCATTTCTGACCTTCATGGTCTTGAGCGGCCTGACGCCGATCGAGCCGACCCGCCATGTCGTCTATTCGTTCCTGCTGATCAATGCGGCGACCATCCTGCTGCTGGTCGGCATCATCGTCCGCGAAGTCTGGCTGGTGATTCAGGCGCGGCGGCGGGGCCGGGCGGCGGCACGGCTGCACGTCCAGATCGTCAGCCTGTTCTCCATCATCGCCGTGCTGCCGGCGGTCGTGGTTGCCATTGTCGCCAATGTCACCCTCGATCGTGGTCTCGACAGGCTGTTTTCCGGGCCAACGCGAGCGGCGATCGAGAACTCCCTGAGGATCGCCCATGCCTATGTCAATGAGCACGCCTTTTTGATCAATAGCGACATTCTGGGGATGGCCAACGATCTTTCCAATGCGCGGCCGCTTTTCGATCAGGACCGGCAGTCATTTTTCGAGTTGCTGACGAACAACGCTGCCGTACGCAATTTGCCGGGCGCGATGCTGATCGACAAGGATCGCAACGTTCTGGTGACGGCGCAAACCGGCATCAAGCAGCAATTCGCGACGCCGCCGCAGGAATTCCTCAACGATGTCGGCGAAAGCAAGCCGGAGATTGCGGTATTCCCGGAAGAAAACTACGTGGCAGCAGTAATTCGCCTCCGCGGCTTCACTGACACTTTTCTTTATGTTGCCCGTCTGCTCGACCCACGGGTGGTCAGTCAGCTCAAGCAAACGCAGGCCAGCGTCGCCGAATATGCCCAGATCGAAGCCCAACGGCTCGGCATCCAGGTCACCTTCGCGCTGATGTTTGCCGTGATCGCACTCACTATTTTGATGGCGTCCATCTTGCTCGGGCTGAATTTCGCCAACTGGCTGGTGTCGCCGATCCGCAATCTGATGAGTGCAGCCAATATCGTTTCGACCGGCGATTTGCACGTCCAGGTGCCGGTGCACAAGTCCGAAGGCGACCTCGCGCAACTCGGCGAGACCTTCAACAAGATGACGGCTGAATTGCGCACCCAGCGCGACGAACTGGTCAGCGCATCGGACCTGATCGACAGCCGCCGGCGATTCATCGAGGCGGTGCTGTCGTCGGCCAGCGCCGGCATCATCGGCGTCGACGCCTCCGGCAGCGTCGGCATCCTGAACCGTTCGGCCGAGAAACTCATCGGCCATGCTGAGTCCGAGACGCTGGACCATCCGCTGTCGGACGTGCTGCCCGAGCTCGACGACATGATGAAGACCGCACGCGAGGGCACGCAGCGCCTGGTGCAGGGCCAGATCACGATCACGCGCGACGGCCACGAGCGCAATTTGTCGGTCCGCGTCAGCGCCGAGCAGACCAGCCATTCGCGCGACAGCTACATCATCACGCTCGACGACATCACGGATCTCGTTTCCGCGCAGCGCACCTCGGCATGGGGCGACGTTGCGCGCCGCATCGCCCACGAAATCAAGAATCCGCTGACGCCGATTCAGCTTTCGGCTGAACGCATCCGCCGCAAATTCGGCAAGGTCATCACCGAAGACAAGAACATCTTCGAACAATGTACCGACACCATCGTGCGACAGGTCGACGACATCAGGCGGATGGTTGATGAATTCTCTCGCTTCGCGCGGATGCCAAAGCCGGTCATGGAAGGCGAGGACGTCGCCGATACCGTGCGCCAGGCAGTATTCCTGATGAAGGTCGGTCATCCCGATCTCGATATCGAAGCCGATATCAAGCAGGATCCGATGCGCGCACAGTTCGACCGCCGGCTGATCTCGCAGGCGTTGACCAACATCATCAAGAACGCGACGGAGGCGATCGAGCAGGTGCCGCCGGAAGAACTCGGCAAGGGACGTATCGACGTCATTGCCGCGCGCGAAAACGACGACATCGTGATCGACGTGATCGACAATGGTATCGGCCTGCCGAAAGTGAGCCGTGCGCGGTTGCTGGAGCCCTATGTGACGACGCGCCAAAAGGGCACCGGGCTCGGGCTCGCCATCGTCGGCCGCGTGCTGGAAGACCATGGCGGCCGCATCGAACTCAAGGATGCCTCCGATTTCCGGTCCGGGCAGCGCGGCGCCTGGATGCGGCTGCGGTTCGCCGTCACGGGCCATGCGCCGAAGGCGGAAGCGAAGCAGCCGTCGCCGGAGGCAAAGCCACAGGCTGAAGAAACAAAAGCGCCGTCAGGCGGAACCAACGGGACGGCAACCACGACCAATGATGAAGCAAAAACCGAAGCCGCGACAGGCAACTGACAAGACAGGTGTAACCCATGGCCAGTGACATTCTGATTGTCGACGACGAAGCCGATATTCGTGACCTCGTTGCAGGCATCCTGGAGGATGAAGGCTTCAATACCCGTACTGCGCGCGACAGCGATTCGGCGCTGGGCGAGATCGCCAACCGCCGCCCGCATCTGGTGTTCCTCGACATCTGGCTGCAGGGCTCCAAGCTCGACGGCCTGCAATTGCTCGAGCAGGTCAAGAAGGATCATGCCGACGTTCCCGTGGTGATGATCTCCGGCCACGGCAACATCGAGACCGCGGTGGCTGCGATCAAGCGCGGCGCCTACGACTTCATCGAAAAGCCGTTCAAGTCCGACCGGCTGATCCTGGTGGCGACGCGGGCGCTGGAAACCTCGCGCCTCAAGCGCGAGGTGAAGGAACTCAAGCAACTGGCTCCCACCGCCAGCGTTCTCACCGGCCGCTCTGCCTGCATGAACCAGCTGCGCCAGACCATCGACCGGGCGGCCAAGGCCAACAGCCGCATCCTGATCGTCGGCCCCTCCGGTTCGGGCAAGGAGCTGGCCGCGCGCACGCTGCACAACGCCTCGAGCCGCTCTGAAGGACCGTTCGTGGTGATCAACGCCGCGGCGATCACGCCGGAGCGGATGGAAGTCGAATTGTTCGGCATCGAGCAGTCGAACGGCGAGCAGGCGCGCAAGCCGGGCGCGCTGGAGGAAGCCCACGGCGGCACGCTGTTCATCGACGAAATCGCCGACATGCCGCGCGAGACCCAGAACAAGATCCTGCGCGTGCTGGTCGATCAGACCTTTCAGCGCTCGGGCGGCACCGCCAAGATTCATGTCGACGTCCGCATCATCTCCTCGACGGCGCGCAACCTGGAGGAAGAGATCGCGGAAGGGCGCTTCCGCGAGGATCTCTACCACCGGCTGTCGGTGGTGCCGATCCGCGTCCCCCCGCTGTCGGAGCGGCGCGAGGACATCCCGGAACTGATCGACTATTTCATGGACCAGATATCGGCGGCGACCGGTTTGCCGAAGCGGCAGATCGGCCAGGACGCCATGGCGGTATTGCAGTCGCATGTCTGGCCCGGCAACGTCCGCCAGCTCCGCAACAATGTCGAGCGCGTCATGATTCTGGCCGGCGGCGGCCCTGAAGCGATCATCACGGCCGACATGCTGCCTCAGGATGTAGGTTCGATGGTGCCGGCGATGCCGACCAGCAACAATGGCGAGCACATCATGGGGCTGCCGCTGCGCGAGGCGCGGGAAGTGTTCGAGCGCGACTATCTAATCGCGCAGATCAGCCGGTTCTCGGGCAACATTTCGCGCACCGCCGAATTCGTCGGCATGGAGCGTTCGGCGCTCCACCGCAAGCTCAAAGCGCTTGGGGTTGGCTGAGACTTGAGTGAATCGCTTGTTCGTTACCTGCCGGAACCTGAGGCTCGTTTCGCTTGCTTTGAGCCGATCCATGCACTTGCTTTGGAATATTTATCTCTTTCCGCACTTTTACGGAGAATGGCCACTGGGTTCCTGCTAGGTGGAACGCGAACCGGCTTGCCTTAAAACCGCGCGTACCCTCTAATCGTCCTGCCGAGCCGACCGGAGGGGGATCTCAGGGGAAGCCGGCGAGTCGGGGCAGGCTCCGTGAGAGAGCAACAACCGGCTTAACAAAAAAGAAGCACGAGACGGCGGGACAAAAAAAATGGCGGCAGACCGCGCACAAAATCTACAAGACACCTTCCTAAACCACGTTCGTAAAACAAAGACGCCACTAACGATCTTTCTGGTCAACGGAGTGAAGCTGCAGGGGATTGTTACCTGGTTTGACAACTTCTGCTTGCTGCTTCGGCGCGACGGTCATTCGCAGCTTGTCTACAAGCATGCGATCTCGACCATCATGCCGGGGGCACCGATTCAGTTGTTCGAAGGTGGTGAGGATGCTCCGGCTTGAGAGTGAACTGATTGGAACCCCTCAACCGTGAAGGGATCGCCGACCGTCCGCGGTCGGCGGAGGGTAAGCAAAGCGGGCGGGTGATCGTCATCGGCCCTTATCTGCGAATGCGCCGCGGCGAGGCCGATGCGCAGACGAACGATGTCGTGCGCGATTCCGAGGCCCGGCTCGAGGAAGCGACGGGTCTAGCGCGCGCCATCGACCTCACGATCGCCGATGCCCTGATCGCGCCAATCAGCCAGATCCGGCCTGCGACCTATCTCGGCAAGGGCAAGGTCGAGGAGATCACCGGCCTCATCGCGGGCCACGACATCGAACTCGTGGTGATGGATTGTGCGCTGTCGCCGATCCAGCAGCGCAATCTCGAGAAGGCGTGGAACAGCAAGGTTCTCGACCGTACCGGCCTGATCCTGGAAATCTTCGGCCGCCGCGCCAAGACCAAGGAAGGCGCGCTGCAGGTCGAGCTTGCGCATCTGAATTACCAACGCAGCCGGCTGGTGCGCTCCTGGACCCATCTGGAACGCCAGCGTGGCGGCTTCGGATTCATGGGCGGCCCCGGCGAAACCCAGATCGAAGCCGACCGCCGCCTGATCGGCGATCGCATCGCACGGTTGGAAAATGAACTGAAGAAAGTGCAGGCGACGCGGCGGCTGCATCGCGCCGGCCGGCAGCGCGTGCCGTATCGCGTAGTGGCGCTGGTCGGCTATACCAACGCCGGCAAGTCGACGCTGTTCAACCGGCTCACGCGCGCCGACGTGCAGGCGGCCGACATGCTGTTTGCGACGCTTGACCCCACCTTGCGCGCGCTGAGCCTGCCGCATGGCGGCAAGGCGATGTTGTCAGATACCGTCGGATTCATTTCCAACCTGCCGACACAACTCGTCGCGGCGTTTCGCGCCACGCTGGAAGAGGTGCTGGAGGCCGATATCATTCTGCACGTCCGCGACATCTCGCACGAAGACGCGGAGGCGCAGGAGCGTGACGTCGACGCCGTGCTGCGCCAGCTCGGCATCGACCCCGACTCTGGCGCTCGCATCATCGAAGTCTGGAACAAGATCGATCGCTTTGATCCCGAGGAGCGCGAGAACCTGCGCAACATC
Source organism: Bradyrhizobium sp. AZCC 1678 (assembly GCF_036924765.1). Classification (NCBI taxonomy): domain Bacteria; kingdom Pseudomonadati; phylum Pseudomonadota; class Alphaproteobacteria; order Hyphomicrobiales; family Nitrobacteraceae; genus Bradyrhizobium; species Bradyrhizobium sp. AZCC 1678. Next base: position 4,574,969 of record NZ_JAZHSE010000001.1, on the reverse strand, counting down.
GCATCACGACGTCCGCCGGAGCGGCCGTGTTTCCTGGTGTCCGCCGTATCAGGCGAGGGCGTGAACGAGCTGTTGACCGCGATCGAGGATCGGCTGGCGGCGACACGCACGACGCTCGATCTCTCGATCGATGCTTCCGACGGCGCCGGCATCAGCTGGCTGCACCGCAATGCCGAAGTGCTCAACAAGGAGCTCCACGACGGGCGCTTCGACATGACCGTGCGCGTCGACGAGACCAAACGCGACATCGTGGTGTCGCGGTTCGATGCCGTGCCGCATTCGGCCCCATAGCAGTTGTCGTCCCCGCCTAGTGCGCAATTGCGCACGGGAGCGGGGACCCACAGCCACAGGCTGTAGTATGCGCGATACTAGCCGCGTGCCTTATCGTGAGATTCCGCGGTGTGGGTCCCGGCTCGCGCTTCGCTTGGCCGGGACGACGATGGGAGCTGTTCCGCATCCTTCGCCTCGTTCCACAGCGCGTCCATTTCTTCCAGCGTCGCGTCCTCGAGTGAGCGTCCTCTCGCGGAGAGCGCACGCTCGATATAGGCAAAGCGGCGTTCGAATTTGGCGTTGGTGCCGCGCAGTGCGCTTTCCGGATCGGCGCCAACATGGCGCGCCAGATTGACCAGCGCGAACAGGAGATCGCCTGTCTCGGCGGCGAGTTCGTCCGCATCGCCGTTGTCGAGCGCGGCCTCGATCTCGTCGGCCTCTTCGCGGATCTTGCTGAGCACCGCGCGGGGATCGTTCCAATCGAAGCCGACGGTCGACGCCTTGCGCTGCAATTCCATCGCCCGCGTCAGAGCGGGCTGGCCGGCCTTGACGCCCGATAGCAGCGATTGATGCGCGGTTTCTTCCGGCGGCCGCCGTGCCGCGCGCTCGGCCTTTTCCTCGGCCTTGATGCGTTCCCAGGCGCTTTTGACGCCGGCGGGGGCGATATTGCCGTCCTTGTCGGCGAACACATGCGGATGGCGACGGATCAACTTCGTTGTGATCGCCTCGACCACTTCGCCGAATGCAAAGGCGTTTTGCTCTTCCGCCATGCGGGCGTGATAGACGACCTGCAGCAGGAGATCACCCAGTTCCTCGCGGAGATCATCGAAGTCGCCGCGGGTGATCGCGTCGGCCACCTCATAGGCTTCCTCGATGGTGTAGGGCGCGATCGTCGCAAAATTCTGCTCGAGGTCCCATGGACAGCCCGTTACCGGCGTGCGCAGCGCCGCCATGATCTCAATGAGGCGGGAAATATCGCGGGAAGGGGTCATGGGATTTCCGTCGCTTGGGAGAACGAGCCGCTTTATGCCGCAAGCGGCGCGGCGATCCCAGCGGAACGAGCCGAAATAGGCGCGATTTTCCACCGATTGGCCACAGCCCCGGCCGGTGGACGCACAACCCATGCCCTAATTCGACGATCTGGTGAACGGTCAGGTTACAGTCGTTCTGATGTCCACGAGCGAAGGCTTGCTCGACGGCTCCGGCACCGCCGATGGTTGCTGATGCGTCTCGACGCGGTTGCGCCCGGCTTGTTTTGCACGATAGAGCGCAGCGTCAGCCTCAGTCAGCCAACCCTCGATCGACTTGTTCTCGGGCTCCGAGAAAGACGCTACCCCGGCGCTGATGGTCACGATCCCGTTTGCAGGGTTGCCATCGTGCGGGATCGCTATTTCCTGGATGGCTTGACGGAAGCGATTGGCCGCGACAAGCCCCGCCTCGAGATCTTGTTCGGGCAACAGGATCAGGAATTCTTCGCCACCATAACGATAGATTTGGTCGCCATTCCGGCACGTGCTCAACAGTGTCCGTGCCACAAGCTGGAGTACCCTGTCGCCGGCAAGATGGCCTTCATTGTCGTTGTAAGCTTTGAAGTAATCGACGTCGCACATGATCGCGCAGTAGCTGCGCCCATAGCGCTCCAGCTGCGCGTAAATCGCATCGAGGTCCTCGTTCAGCTTGAGGCGGCTGCCCAGCCCGGTCAGCGAGTCCGTGCGCGACTGGTCGAAAAGCCGACGATTGAGCTGCTCGAGCTCCGCCGCCTGCCGGAATAACTGCCGGTGAAGCGCCGTAACCCGCGAGGCGACATGCAGGCGAAGCTTCAACTCCCCGGCATCGAGGGGTTTGAAGAGGTAGTCGTCCGCGCCGGCCTCCATGCCACTTATGACATCAGCCCTTTCGTCGAAGATCGTCAGGAAGATGAAATAGGTGTAGGAGTCCTTGTTGCTCGCCCGGACCCGGCGACACAGTTCAATGCCGTCCATTCCCGGCATGCTGCGATCGCTGATGACAACGTCCACGTCGACCGTCTCAAAAAGTCGCCATGCCTCCTCACCACTGATCGCCTTGATGCACTCATGGCCCAACGATGTTACGGCGGCCTCGATGATCAGCCGTGATGCAGTGTCATCTTCGGCGACGAGGATGCGCATGGCTCATGCCTTTACAATTTCGGACCGCAGCGCACTGCTGACCGTATTGAACTGCCGCTCAAGATCCGCGACCAGCTGCGGTGCGACACCGGTATCACCGCTTCGGCCAAGCGTTTCCAGTTCGGCGCAGGTCCGGACCATTCCATGAGCGCCCAGATTGGCAAGGCTTCCCTTCAGCTTGTGGGCGAGCCTGGTCAGATGCACCGCATCGCCCAGTTGGGCCGAATTCCGCATCTCGGCCAACTGGCGCGGGGTTTCCTCAAGGAAGCAATCTACCAGTGCTTCGACCAGGCCGGGCGAGCCGGCTCTCTCAAGCGAGCGCAGTCCGTCGAGCACGGCGCGATCAACCACGTCGTCGGATTGCGGCTCCGCCGCGAGAGGCGGGGATTCGACCGCTGCAAACGTCGGCAACGATCGGTCGAGAGCAGCGGCAAGCTCGGAAGGCTTGAGCGGTTTGGTGATGTGGTCGTCCATTCCGGCGGACAGGCTCTTGGCGCGCGCGTCCTTCATGACATCAGCCGTGAGCGCGATGATTGGCGTACGCCGACCGGTTCCTTCGCGCAGTCGGATCGCCCGGGCGGCCTCGTAGCCATCCATCTCCGGCATCTGGCAGTCCATCAGAATCGCGGCGTAGGGGATCCGGCCGACAGCTTCAACAGCTTCGAGGCCGTTGGCCACGACATCGGCGCGAAAGCCGAGGGATGCGAGAATACCGATGGCCACCTTCTGGTTCACGATATTGTCCTCGGCGACCAGAATACGCGCATCTCGTTGCGGCGCGTTTTGCCCACGAGGATCCGGGATTTCGACCCGCAGAAATTCCTTCCTGACACTATCCGGCTCTGCCATCACGTCGGCCAGGCAATCATAGAGCGCGGATTGCCGCGCCGGCTTGGTGAGGCATGCGTCGAACAGGCCTTCACGGTTCGGCTGGGAACCGGCGTGGCTGATCGACGTCAGCAGGATCAACCGCGTACCGGCAATGGCAGGATCAGCCTTGATGGCACGGCCGAGGGCGGGTCCGTCTATGCCCGGCATCTGCATATCGACAATCGCCACGTCATACGGCTCGGCGCGAGCGACCGCGGCGCGCAGCATTTCCAGCGCGCGAATACCGGATTCGGCGCTGCCATTGCGCATTTTCCAGCCGACGATGTGCTCATGCAGGATCGCTCGATTGACCGCATTGTCGTCGACAGCAAGTACCCGCAACCCCCGGAGGTCCATGCGCCGCCGCTGGACTGGCTTCGACGAACGGTCAAGCGGCACCGTGAACCAGAACGTGCTGCCTTTTCCCAGCCCGCTTTCCACGCCGATCTCGCCGCCCATCAGACCTACCAGCCGCGCGCAAATGGCCAGACCGAGCCCGGTCCCGCCATATTTCCGGGTCGTCGAAAGGTCGGCTTGCGTAAACGCATCGAAGAGATGGGACTGTTGTTCCGCAGAGATACCGATCCCTGTGTCGCGAACCTCGAAACGAACCTTCAGGCGATCGTCGCTCTCCGCATCCAACCTGGCGCGCAACACCACCTCGCCGCGTTCCGTGAATTTGACCGCGTTGCCGGCCAGGTTTGTAAGAATTTGGCGCAAACGGAACGGATCGCCACGCAACGTCGTCGGCAGGTCGTGATCGATCAAACTCGCCAGCTCCAATCCCTTGGAGGCGGCATTGACTGCCACCATCCCGGTGACGCCCTCGACGACGTCGTACAGATCGAATTCGATGACTTCGAGTTCTATCTTCCCGGCCTCGATCTTCGAAAAATCGAGAACGTCGTTGATCACCCCGAGCAGGGCTTCTCCCGATTGGCGCGCCATCTCCGCGTAGGCGCGCTGCCGCGGATCGAGTTCGGTGTCCAGCAGCAGTCCGGTCATGCCAATCACGCCATTGAGCGGCGTCCGGATCTCGTGACTCATCGAACTCAGAAACTCGGACTTGGCGAGACTAGCCTGTTCCGCCTCGCGGGCCTTTTCGGCCAACATGGCCTCGGCGCGCTTCTGCTCGGTGATATCATCGTGAGTCGCAACCCAGCCGCCGTTCGACATCGTCGTTCGTCGAATAAGGATCACACGACCGTCCGCGAGCGTGAATGTCTCGGAGGCCAATGTAGGCATTCTCTGGGCATGTTCTTCGACGGACAGGTCGCTTTTTTCACCGTTTGCGACGTGACATTGCAGAAGTTGGGCCAGCGGCGTGCCGGGCTCGACCTGCTTTTCAGTCAGATTATACATCTGCCGGAAGCGATCGTTTGAGATCACCAGCCGCTTGTCCGCACTGAACATGCAAATGCCTTGCGAAATATTGGCGATGGCAGCATCGAACTGCATGTTTGCCCGCTTCAGCTCCGTCGATTGCTGCTGCAGGGAAGCCGCCATGCTGTTGAAGGTGTTTGCCAACTCGCCCAACTCGCCCTTTGCCTGAACGTGCGAGCGGTGATCGGCGTTTCCTTCCCCGACAATGGTGGCATCGCGCTGCAGTTGCCGTATTGGACGGACTATTCCCGATGAAAGCAGCCAGGCCAGCAGGTACGCCAACGCCACCGCCAATGCGGTCGAGATAAACGCCCATTGTGAGTGCTTGAATACGTTGGAGATTTGCACAGGGGGCAAGCCGACCGTCACGACCCAGGGAACGGTACGCGCCCTGGTGGTTGCTGTTACGCGCGTGACGCCATCGAGCCAGGCCAACTCTTCGCCTGCCTCGCCGGAACCGAGATGACGAGCCACGATCGGGTCGTTGCTCACGTTGCGGCCCGTCCATTCAGGACGATCCGTGCGGCCGATCACGATGCCGTTCTCGTTGAGAATCCTCACGGCACTTCCGGGCGGCAGCTTTGCGGAATCCACGATCTCGTTGATGCGCGCCAGTCTCATGCCCGTGACGATGACGGCCAGTATCGAGCCGGCGTCGTCAAGAACCGGACGCGCCTCAGCGGCAACCCACTCGGAGTTCAGCCGGCTTACGAGCGGCTCGCTTATCGTGAGCTTTCCTTCGCGCGCCGGTTTGAAATAGCTTCGCCCGATTCCGGAAAGCTTGCTTCGATCCTCCACAGGCCACTGCGACGTTCCGATGTTGTTGCCTGCCAGGTCGAACAGCAGAATGTTGTTCAAATAGGACGGCAGGTCGGCCTTTACCTTGGAAAGAATCACGTCGTTCTTTTCGGCATCCGCCGGATTGGTGGAAATCATTTTGCCGATAACGAGCAGCAAGGTATTCACGTCGTTGACGTGGTCATCGACGCGCGCCGCTGCCGTGTGCGCCGCGTTAATCGCAGCGGTCCGGGTGTTCGCAAAATCTTCGTTGAACCGTTCCCAAAGAAAAACGGCCGCCAGAAGCAGCAGCGGCAGAATGGCGGCTGTGACGAGAGCCAGCAGGCGCGTTCGGATACGTCCACTCATTGGGAATGCCGCCTTCCGCGCCCTGTGGCTGCCGGCGGCCAACCGACGGCTCGACGCGCATTGAATGGGCTAGGCGGCCGTTCGCGGCCCAATAGGGTGCAATTAAATTTACTAGCCGCTCGGCAGAAGCCGCCTCTGGCAGCAATATTGAACCGCCATGTAGTTAATAAAGCGTAACGATTTTGAGTGCCTGAGGCTGTGGCGGATATGATGGAACAGACTGTCACAACGATTGGCGGGAGTATCTCGCGGTGGTAAGTGCACCCCATGACCGATCAATCCCAGTCTGAAACCGCGCTGGTGCTGTTTTCCGGGGGGCAGGATTCCACCACCTGCCTTGCCTGGGCGCTGCAGCGCTTCGCCCGCGTCGAAATGCTCGGCTTCAGCTACGGTCAGCGCCATGCGATCGAGCTGGAATGCCGCGACCGCCTGCTGGCAGGCATCAAATCGTTGCGGCCGGATTGGGCGGCAAAACTCGGCGACAGCCACACGTTGGAAATCCCGACACTGGCCGTGATTTCCGATACCGCGCTGACCCGCGACGTCGCGATCGAAATGGGCGCGGATGGCCTGCCGAACACCTTCGTGCCGGGTCGCAACCTGGTGTTTCTGACCTTCGCGGCGGCGCTGGCGTACCGGCGCGGCATCCGCCACATCATCGGCGGCATGTGCGAGACTGACTACTCCGGCTATCCGGACTGCCGCGACGAGACCATCAAGGCGCTGCAGTCGGCGCTCAATCTCGGCATGGCGAAGAACTTTGAGCTGCATACGCCGCTGATGTGGCTCGACAAGGCTTCGACCTGGAAACTCGCGAACGAACTCGGCGGGGCAGGGCTGGTCGACCTGATCCGCGAGCACTCCCACACCTGTTACCTCGGCGAACGCGGCGCGCAGCACGATTGGGGCTATGGCTGCGGCGAATGCCCGGCCTGCGCGCTGCGGGCGAAGGGCTGGCGGGAATATGCGGGGACGTAGCGTGCCGCACACTGCCGTTGTCGTCGCCCGCCTTGTGCGCAATTGCGCACTGGGGCGGGCGATCCAGTATCCCGGAGACCTGCGTGTGAGCCGATAAGCCGCAGCGTACTGGATACCCGCCTCCGCGGGTATGACGACTGGGGACGCCGAGCTACTTCCCAAAATCCCCGGGCGTCAGCTCGATCGGCGCGCCGTGCGGCGTGCGGTCGGCGGCGTGGTCCCAGGCGTCGCGGTAGCGATGCAGAACATCCGATGTAGTAACGCCCTTGGCGGCGACCAGCGTTTCCAGCGTGGCGAGCCAGTGCCGGTAATAGGTTTCGCCGGTATCTGGATCGCCTTCGGCCTGCGCACGCTTGATTTGTGCGCCCAGCGTCTCCGCCCATTCCTTCCAGGTGAAGACGCCGGCTTCATGCAGCGCCAGCGCCATGGCGAAGGCGCGCGCCTCCCACGGCTCACGAAACACCGGGCCGTCCTCGTCACGGGGCACGCCGGGGACGGCGATGGCCGCCCGCATCGCCTGTTGCGGGGTCAGATTCATCAAACGCGCTCCAGATAGGATTCCCAGGCGTCGACGGAGACGCTGAGCGTGGGATCTCCGTCTTTGCCCCATAGCTCCGGCCCATCGAAACACACGGTGTAGAGCCATTGCGGGTCCTCGCCCTTGCCGAGCGAGTTGGTGTCGGGGAAGACGTGGCAGCCATGATTGAGCTCGATAGTGCCGAGATGGCCGCGGACATATTGCGGCAGCCGCGTATGCGTCACCGGGTGGATGTCCTTCATCCGCACGGTCTCGCCGACGGCAAACATCGCGGGCGCTTTCGGTTCGCGTTCGGTCGGGCCGCCGCGGCGGATCGCCGGCGTCACCTCAGTTGGCGCGATCGGCGTGACGCCGGGCTTGGGCGGCGACAGCACCTTGCCGGCTTCGATCTCCTCACGCGTCACCAGCCCGCGCTCGATCATCAGCGTTTCCAGCCCGGCCAGCCAAATCTGGAAATAGCTCTTGCTGAGATAATCCTCAGGCGGCCGGTTCTCGCGCGCAAACCGCGACATGTCGATGTTCCAGCCACCCGGACGCGCCATTGCGACCGTCAGCGCAAAGGCGCGGCGCTCCCAGTCGCCGTGAAACACCGGCTCGTTCGGCTCGGGTACGACCGGGCCAAAACCCTTGGCGCCGCCCATGTCATGTGCGCCGTCCATCAGGCAGTCCCGTCCGGCTGTTTCGGCAGGCCCGTGCCGATCATGCTGTCGCGGGTGACGAGCTCGGCGAGCTGCTCGGCGCTCCAGCCCTCGGTGCCCTCAGGGCGCATCGGCAGCACGAGGTAGCGGATCTCCGCCGTAGAATCCCAGACGCGGATCTTGGTGGCGTCCGGCAGCGTCACGCCGAAATCCTTCAACACGCCGCGCGGATCGGAGACGGCGCGCGAGCGATAGGGCGCCGATTTGTACCAGACCGGGGGCAATCCCAGAACGGGATGCGGGTAGCAGGAGCACAACGTGCACACGACCATATTGTGCTGCTCGGGCGTGTTCTCCACGACGACCATGTGCTCGCCCTGGCGGCCGGAATAGTCGAGTTCCGCAATCGCCGCCGTCGCGTCCTTCATCAAGCGGGCGTGGTAGGCCGGATCGGTCCAGGCCTTGGCGACCACGCGAACGCCGTTGCGCGGTCCGATCTTCTTTTCATAGAGATCGATCAGGAGATCGAGGGACGCCGGATCGACATAGCCTTTCTCGGTCAGGATCGATTCCAGCGCGCGCACGCGCAGCTCGGTCTCCGACAACTCGGAGTGGTCGTGATCGTGGTGGTGGCCGTGGTGATGGTGATCATGGTCGCTCATGCCGTCAGGATAGTCGCAAAATCCGGGCTATGTCGAGGCAGGGACTCTGCTAGCATTTGCCCATGGGGATCAGGGCAGGGTGCACCAAAATAGCGGCGGCCGTGGCCATTTTGGCCTGGCTTCCGGCCGGAGAGGCGCGGGCGGCGAATGGCGCCTATGCGGTCGATGCGGCCGACATTGGAGAGGCCGGCTCGTGCAAGGTCGAGAGCTGGCTGTCGTCGGCTTCCAACACCGATTTTACGGCGGTCGCCAATCCATCCTGCGTGGTCAATGCGTTCAAGGCCGTTGAGTTGAGCATGTTCACCAGCCGCGCGCGCAGCGATGGTGAATGGGGTACCACGATCCAGCCAAAAGCCAAGATGAACATTGCGCCAACTGGGGTCGGCAGGCTTGGCATCTCGTTCTACGCCGGCGGAGGTTTCGATGCGCTGACCGGCGAACACGTCTCGGCCTTTGCTGTGATCCCCGCGACGTTCCGGCTGAACGAGACTATGCGCATCAACGTCAACGGCGGCTGGCTGTGGGACCGCAGCGTCGATCGCCACTATCTGCTCTACGGCATCGGATTCGACTGGAAGTTTACCGACACCTTGCAGTGGACGATCGAAGCGTTCGGCCAGGCCGGGCAGTCCGATATTCCGAGCGCGGTACAGCCGCGGTTTCAAACCGGCGTGCGCTACCGGCCGAACGAGATTTTCTCGGTCGACCTGATCTACGGCCGCAACATTTCGGGTGAGAACGCCAACTGGATCACGCTCGGCACCACGATCCGTTTTCCGGTGCCCGGCGGCAAGCCGGAGCACCATCGCACGGGTCACCTTTAAGCCGGCACTCATGCCGGCTGCAGCCTTTCGCGAGATTTCGAAGGCAGCGGCGGGAAGGCGAGCGCAATCGCCATCGCGCCAAGCCCGACGCTGAGCGCGCCGATGTACAGCCAGCGATAGTCATGAAACGTGTCGAAGATCATACCACCGATCCAGGGCCCAAGGGCCATGCCGAGGCTCGACACCATCGTTGCGGCTCCGAACACCGTTCCCATGATCCGGGGACCAAAATATTCGCGCGCGAGCACGGCGTAGAGCGGCATCACGCCGCCATAGGCGGTCCCGAAGACGATCGCGAGCGCATAGAATTCGCCCAGTTTGCTCACGTAGAGATAGGTCCCGATCGCCAGCGCCTGCACCAGCAGCCCGCCGATCAGAACCCGCTTCGCGCCGAACCGGTCGGCGAGGATGCCGAGGAGGAGGCGGCCACCCAGCCCGGACAGGCCTTCGACGCTATAAATGCTGACCGCGGTCATCGCCGGGATGCCGCAGAGCATCGCGTAGCTGACCATGTGGAAGATCGGTCCTGAATGCGCGGCGCAGCAGGCGAAGAAGGTCAGCGCCAGCACCAGGAACTGGGGCGAACGAAGCGCTGCCGCAACGGACAAGCCGGCTCCGGGATCGCCGGCAGCGCCCTTTGCCGCCGCACGTGACGGCGTTGCCTCCGGCGCCTGCCGCACCAACAGCGCCGCCGGGATCAGCAACGCCCACGCCATCAGGCCCACCGTCATCATCGCGGTACGCCAATCGTAGGTCGAGATCAGCCAACGCGCGAACGGCGAGATGGTCATCGGCGCGACGCCCATGCCTGCGGACACCAGCGATACTGCGAGGCTGCGGTTGTTGTCGAACCAAACTGTCGCGGCCGCGATCATCGGCGCGAAGAAAGCGCCCGCGGCAAGGCCGATGAGGATGCCGTAGGTGAGCTGGAATTCGATCAGCGAGGTCGAGCGGCTGGCGAGAAACAAACCAAGGCCCAGGAGCAGGGCGCCGCTCAAGACGACGGGACGCGTACCAAACCGGTCGTTGACCGCTCCCCAAGCGAAGCCGGCTATTCCCATCGTAAGAAAGTCGATGGTCATCGCGCCCGAGATCCCGGCGCGTGACCAGCCCGTTTCCGCGGACATCGGCTCCAGATACACGGCGAGCGAGAACATTGCGCCAATGCCAACGCACGTCATCAGCGCGCCCACACCGACGATCACCCAACGATATGACGGTCCCATGCGTAAAATGCTCCTTGTTCGATCCCCTCAACGCGAAGCGGATGCGGTTTTCTCGAACAGGACGAATGGGAACCGGCGAAGGATACTGGTCCGCCAAATTTATTTCTGAGCTAGACTTCGGAAAAATGACGGGCAGGGAGGCAATGCGTTGGCCGAATTTGTGAAGATCGAAAAGGGCCTGGGACCGGATGGCCGCATCGCGGTCGTGCGTTTCGACCGCGGCGACGGCATCAATGCGTTGTCGCCGGAGGCGTTACGCCAGCTCACGGACGCCGCTCGCAGTTTTGAGGATGACGGCGAGACCTCGGTCGTGGTGCTGGCCGGCGGCGCCAAATCGTTCAGCGCCGGCTTCGACCTCAAGGACCCCGAAGGCCGGTCTCGCAAGTCCATGGATCTCGGCGCGCTGCGCCGGCACCTGAAACTTGGACCGCGGCTAACGCGGGCCTGGCAGGAGATGGAGCAGATCACGATCGGCGCCATCGAGGGATTTTGCGTCGGCGGTGGCGTTGCGCTCGCGGTCGCATTGGATTTCCGCGTGATGGCCAGCGACGCTCATATGCGCGTGCCCGAGATCGGGCTTGGCATGAACATGAGCTGGCAGAGCGTGCCGCGCATGCTGCATTTGATGGGACCGGCCCGCACCAAGCAGGCCGTCATCCTGGCCGACCAGCGCATCTCGGCCGCTGACGCCTATGAATGGCGGCTGGTGGAGGAGGTGGCTGAACCCGGCAAAGCGTTTGACGCGGCAATGGCACTCGCCGCCAAGGTGGCCGCCCAGCCGCCGCTGTCGGTCGCCATGACCAAGCTGACCGTCAACCGCCTGGCGCATGCGCTCGACGATCTGGCGAGCCACATGGACCTCGACCAGTTTGCGCTGGCGAGCATGAGCGAGGATCACAAGGAAGGCGTGGAAGCGTTTCTGGGCCGCCGCAAACCGCGGTTCAAGGGCAGGTAGCAAGTCTTCACGGCACGCCCGGACGGGCGCCCGTCAGACCCCGGCAATACAATCAACCTCGACGTCAAATGGACCGTGCCAACCGGAAACGAAGATAAAACTACGGGCAGGAGGATCCGTTGGAAAATACCGTGCGTATACCGCGTTGATCGTCTGAAAGTGAATTGGATCATTGCAATACACGTTACTCTTGATGACCTTTTCGAGTGACGTTCCGGCCGCTTCCAGACACAATTTCATCTGATCAAGAACGATCTCTGTCTGCCTCTCTATCGACACGCGCTTTATCTCTCCGGTTACCGGGTCATAAGGCGGGTGCTGGGACACATAGACCAGGTCTCCGTGCCGAACGACGGGGGCTACGGGAACGCGGCGCGCCTCGATATAGGTCGACAAGGGCTCCACGCGGAATGTTTGCTTGTTCACGACGACTTCTCCAGCCCGTTGCTACCACCCAATAGCGCAGCCTATTTCATGGATGCTGACACCGTAGTGTCAGCAGCGTTGGCGATCTCGTCGATCTGTTTGCCCTGACGAGCCTGAAAGAGAAGACCACAATGCGGGACTTGCAAACCAGCCGACCCGGGAGAGCCGGATACCTGTAATTCGCATAAGGTATATTATGGAATATCTATATCTACAATTAGATCAGATATTTAGGCGGATCTTCTAGCAAACCAGGCCAGCCCGGCGGCTGTACAGGCGTTCGTTTGGCCCAAGCAATCCTGCTCCGCCAAAGCCTGTGTTGCCGCCGCGTGCGGACGCTGCAATAAGCGCGCGAGTACGCTGACTCGCGACATCGGACCATTGCAAGAACAATAACTCTCAAGGGAGAACCAGGATGAGTTTTTCACGACGCACGCTTCTCAAGGCATCTGCTGCGTCAGCGGTTTTGGGCGGCATCGGCGCGCCGCCGGTGGCGCGGGCCCAGACTGCCGAATTTACCTACAAATACGCCAATAACCTCCCTGATGGACATCCGCTGAACATCCGGGCCAAGGAGATGGCCGCAGCGATCAAGGCCGAGACCAATGGCCGGTTCGACCTCCAGATTTTCCCGAACAACCAGCTCGGTTCCGATACCGATATGCTGAGCCAGATCCGCTCGGGCGGCGTCGAGTTTTTCACGCTGTCGGGGCTGATTCTGGCGACGCTGGTGCCGGCGGCGTCCATCAGCGGCATCGGCTTTGCATTCCCGGACTACGACACGGTCTGGAAGGCGATGGACGGGGGCCTGGGCGCCCATATCCGTGGCGAGATCACCAAGGCGAACCTCGTGGTGATGGACAAGATCTGGGACAACGGCTTCCGCCAGACCACGTCGTCGACCAAGCCGATCAACGGCCCGGATGACCTCAAGGGCTTCAAGATCCGCGTGCCGGTCTCCCCGCTCTGGACCTCGATGTTCAAGGCGTTCGATGCAGCGCCCGCCTCGATCAATTTCAGCGAGGTCTATTCGGCGCTGCAGACCAGGATCGTCGAGGGCCAGGAAAATCCGCTGGCGATCATCTCGACGGCGAAGCTGTATGAAGTCCAGAAGTTCTGTTCGCTGACCAACCATATGTGGGACGGCTTCTGGTTCCTGGCGAACCGCCGCGCCTGGGAAAAGCTGCCTGAGGACATCAGGACCATCGTCGCCAAGAACATCAACGCGGCGGCCGTCAAGGAGCGCGAGGACGTCGCCAAGCTGAATGCCGGGTTGCAGCAGGAACTGGCCGGCAAGGGCCTGACCTTCAACCAGCCCAACGTGACGCCGTTCCGCGACAAGCTGCGCTCCGCCGGCTTCTACGCGGAATGGAAAGGTAAATACGGCGACCAGGCCTGGGAGCTGCTCGAAAAGTCCGTGGGCAAGCTGTCCTGAGCATCTGAAGGCCATCATGGCTCATGCCGACATGACTGAAGTGGTTGGCGGCGAGGTGGCTCAGTCCCCTCGCCGCCGCTCATTGCTGGCGTCGATCGAACACGCCTTGGGAATGCTGGTCGAGATTCCAGCGGCGCTTCTGGTCGTCGCCGAGATCGTGATCCTGTTTGCCGGTGTGGTGGCGCGTTATGCGCTGCACCGGCCGCTGATCTGGTCGGACGAACTGGCGTCGATCCTGTTCCTGTGGCTCGCCATGCTGGGCGCCGCGGTCGCGTTCCGCCGCGCCGAGCACATGCGGATGACCGCGGTGGTCGCCAGCGCGAAGCCCGCCATGCGCGGCTATCTCGATTTGGTGGCGACCGTAGCCGCACTGGCGTTTCTGGTTCTGATTGCCTGGCCGGCTTACGAATACGCCTACGAGGAAAGCTACATCACCACGCCTGCGCTGCAGATCAGCAATATCTGGCGTGCTGCGGCGCTGCCGGTCGGTATCGCGCTGATGGCGCTGTTTGCCTTCCTGCGGCTGGCCCGGTCGGGCAATGGACGGACCATGCTGGCTGCGATCCTGTCGGTCGCGCTTGTCATCGCGGTGTTTTGGCTGCTCAGGGGCTCGCTGAAGCCGCTCGGCAATCTCAATCTGATCATCTTCTTTGTCGGCGTCGCCGGCTTCTGCGTGTTTGCAGGTGTACCAATTGCGTTCGGGTTCGGGCTTGCGACCTACGGCTATCTGGCGCTGACCACGGGCACGCCGCTGATGGTGTTGGTCGGCCGCATGGACGAGGGCATGAGCCACCTCATCCTGCTGTCGGTGCCCCTGTTCGTCTTCCTGGGTCTGCTGATCGAGATGACCGGCATGGCGCGCGCCATGGTGGCGTTCCTGGCGAGCCTGCTGGGCCATGTCCGCGGCGGGCTGCATTACGTACTGGTCGGGGCGATGTATCTGGTGTCGGGCATCTCGGGCTCGAAGGCCGCCGATATGGCCGCCGTGGCGCCGGTGCTGTTTCCGGAAATGAAGGCGCGGGGCGCCAAGCCGGGCGATCTGGTCGCCCTCCTCTCTGCAACCGGCGCACAGACCGAGACCATTCCGCCGAGCCTGGTGCTGATCACCATTGGCTCCGTCACCGGCGTCTCGATCGCAGCGCTGTTCACCGGTGGCCTGTTGCCGGGTCTGGTGCTGGCGATCACGCTGTCGGCGCTGGTGTGGTGGCGCTACCGGAACGAGGATCTGCGCCATGTCACGCGGGCGACCGGCGGTGAGATCGCCAGTGCGTTTGCCATCGCCCTGCCCGCCATCGCGCTGCCATTCGTGATCCGCTACGCGGTGGTCGAAGGCATCGCGACCGCGACCGAGGTTTCCACCATCGGCATCGTCTATGCCTTCATCGTCGGCTACCTGATTTACGGCCTCTTGATCTACCGCAATTTCGACTGGCGGCGGATCATGCCAATGCTGGTCGAGACCGCGTGCCTGTCGGGCGCTATCCTGCTGATTATCGGCTGCGCCACCGGCATGGCGTGGGGCCTCACACAGTCCGGCTTTTCGCGGACGCTGGCGGCCGCCATGACCGGCCTGCCCGGTGGTTCGGCGACGTTCATCGCGGTGTCGATCGTGGCCTTCGTGATCCTGGGGAGCGTGCTCGAGGGTATTCCGGCGATCGTGCTGTTCGGGCCGTTGCTGTTTCCGATCGCCCGCGCCGTGGGCGTCCACGAGGTGCACTACGCGATGATCGTAATTCTCGCGATGGGTATCGGGCTATTCGCTCCGCCGTTCGGAGTGGGCTATTATGCCGCCTGCGCCATCGGACGCGTCGATCCGGCCGAGGGTATCCGGCCGATCTGGGGTTACCTGTTGGCGCTGATGGTCGGCCTGATTATCGTGGCGATCTTCCCGTGGATTTCCATCGGGTTCTTGTAAGTCTAACTTTTCAGATGGGACACAGCCGATGAGTGCAGCCCAGAACCAGTATTCGATCGGATTGGACAAGACGCCGGCGAACTATGTGCCGCTGACCCCGCTCAGTTTTCTAGCCCGCAGCGCCGCTGTCTATCCGGATCACCTCAGCACGGTCTATGAAGGCCGCAGCTTCACTTGGGCGGAGACCTATGCGCGGTGCCGGCGCGTTGCGTCCTGGCTCGCCGGCCGTGGCATCGGCCACGGCGATACGGTGGCGGTGATGCTGCCGAACGTTCCGGCCATGAACGAGGTGCACTTTGCGGTTCCGATGGCGGGCGCCGTCTTGAATGCGCTGAACATCCGGCTCGATGCGCCCTCGATCGCATTCCAGCTCGACCATGGCGGCGCCAAAATCATTCTGGTCGACCCGGAATTCTCCAACGTGATCGCGGAAGCGCTGACGCTGATGACCGGGCCAAAGCCCTTCGTGGTCGATGTCGATGATGCGGCGTTTGCGGGCGGCAAGCGGATCGGTGAACTCGAATACGAGGCGGCGGTCGCGGCGGGCGATCCGGCTTTCGTCGCAAGGCTGCCGGCCGACGAATGGGACGCGATCGCGCTCAGCTATACTTCGGGCACCACGGGCAATCCGAAGGGCGTCGTGACCCATCACCGCGGCGCGTATCTCAACGCCGTCAGCAATATCCTTGCCGGTAATCTCGGCCAGCACCCGGTGTATCTGTGGACGCTGCCGATGTTCCACTGCAACGGCTGGTGCTTTCCGTGGACGGTCGCGGCTTCGGCCGGCATCAACGTCTGCCTGCGCAAGGTCGATCCGGCAAAAATCTTTGAGCTGATCCCGAAGCACGGCGTCACCCACATGTGCGGCGCGCCGATCGTCTACAACACGCTGATCAACGCGCCCGGCGCGCCGAAGGGCAAGGCCGCGCGCCCCGTGATCGGATTGATCGCAGGCGCCGCACCGCCGGTGGCGGTGCTCGAAGGCGCCGAAAGCATCGGCATCAAGCTGACGCATGTCTACGGCCTGACCGAGGTCTATGGCCCCGCCTCCGTTTGTGCCGAGCAGCCGGGCTGGGACGAGTTGCCGGCCGATCAGCGCGCCCAGATGAAGCGCCGGCAGGGCGTGCCCTACCCGCTGGAGGAAGCCGTGACCGTGCTCGATCCCGTGACGATGCAGGAGGTGCCGCGCGACGGCGAGACCATCGGCGAGGTGATGTTCCGCGGCAATATCGTGATGAAGGGTTATCTGAAGAACGAGAAGGCCACGCAAGAAGCCTTCGCCGGCGGCTGGTTTCACACCGGCGACCTCGGCGTGCTCGACGAGCACGGCTACGTCATCATCAAGGACCGCTCCAAGGACATCATCATATCGGGCGGCGAGAACATTTCCTCCGTCGAGGTCGAGGACGTCCTCTACAAGCACCCCGCGGTGCTTTTCGCGGCCGTGGTCGCCAAGCCCGATTCCAAATGGGGCGAAGTGCCCTGCGCCTTCGTCGAACTGAAGGAAGGCGCCAAGGCGACGGAGGCCGAGATCATCGCCTTCTGCCGCACCCACATGTCGGGATTCAAGACACCGAAGGCAGTGGTGTTCGGAGTCATCCCGAAGACGTCTACAGGCAAGATCCAAAAATTCATGCTGCGAAACCAAGTGGATTCGGCGAAGGCGATTTCGGCCTGACCGTCAGTGCGAGCGAGGCGTGACCGGGGGGTAATATTGCGGCGCCTCGGCGCGTTCATACATTCCGTAGTCGCGCATGACCTCGAAAATGCGGAAATATTCGGTTGTCGGATCGGCAAACAGGCGGGGGCCGAATTCGATGCCGGCGCGATCGTCCGGTAGATCGACGAGGTGCGCAAAATGCCCCTCACGATAGACGCTCACGAAAGCGTCACGGCGCCATCCGGTCTCCACCGGCAGCGTGGCATGCTTCGATTCCGAGGCGAGGATATAGGTCGGCTGGCGCCGTGCCGGATCATTATAGGGCGTGCGCCGTTCGGGCTGCCAGACCGGCTGTCCGGGCCTTGCCTCGTGAATGACCTGGGCGACGCGGATGCGATAGTCGGAAAAGACCTTCTCGCGGCCGATGGTCTGGACGTCATGATGGTAGGCATGGACCCGCCAGGCCGTCAGTGCCCCCTCGTCCTGCCAGATCTGGTAGGACAGCAGCAGGTTCTCCCGCGTCAAACTCCTGAAGCGATCGATGAAGAGGCAGCCGCCCATCGCCTCGAGCTCGGGCTTCAGCGCGGCCGCGAGATCGAGATATTGATCGCGGTGCCCGGGCCTTGTCTGGACTTCAAAGAACAGGCCAATCATTGACGTTACTCCGCGTTCTGCGATCGAATTGCGACGCAGGCTCAGCCTGCGCCGTCCAGCGTCAGCCTCATCCCGTCATATGCCGGGATCACGCCGGCCGGCAGGCTCTGGCGCAGCACTTCGTAATCGAGATCGGAATGCATGTTGGTGATCACGGCGCGCTTGGGCTTGAAGCGCTCGATCCAAGAAAGCGCGTCATTGACGCTGAAATGGCTGGGATGGCCGGCATAACGCAGCCCGTCCACGATCCAGAGGTCGAGGTTTTCCAGCGCCGGCCAGCTCTCCTCGGGAATGTCGTGGAGGTCAGGCGTGTAGGCTGCGGCGCCGATGCGGAAGCCCAGCGCGGGAATCCTGCCGTGGTGAACCAGGAAGGCGGAAAGCTTCACCGGCCCGCCCTTCCCTTCGGTCTCATGATTCTCGCCCGCTTCGATCGAATGGCGCGTCAGGATCGGCGGATAGTCGCTGCCCTCGGGTGCGATGAAGCAATAGGAGAACCGCGCCATCATGTCTTTCGCGGTCGACTGGTTGAAGTAGACCGGAATGCGCCGGCGCTGATGCAGCACGACCGAGCGCAGATCGTCGATGCCGTGGGTCTGGTCGGCGTGCTCATGGGTCAGGTACACGGCGTCGATGTGATCGACCTCGGCATCGATCAACTGCTCGCGCAGGTCGGGCGAGGTGTCGATCACGATCCGCGTGGTGCCGTGCGTACCCGTGCGCTCGACCAGAAGCGAGCAGCGGCGGCGGCGGTTTTTTGGATTGTTGGGATCGCAGGCGCCCCAGCCGAGCGCCGGACGTGGCACGCCCGCCGAGGAGCCGCAGCCGAGAATCGTCAGCGTCACCGTCATGCGGCTGCCTTCGGTGCCGGCACTTTTGAAAATAGCCGGAAGAAATTTTCGGTGGTCTGCCGCGATATCTCTTCCAGGGAGACACCACGCGTCTCTGCCAGTACTTTTGCGACCTCGATCACGTAGGACGGCTCGTTGCGCTTGCCGCGAAACTTGCCGGGGGCCAGATAGGGCGAGTCGGTTTCGACCATGATGCGGTCGGCCGGGAGTTCGGCGGCGAGTTCGCGCAACGCTTCGGACTTCTTGAACGTCAGGATGCCCGTGAACGAGATCGAGAGGCCCAGACTGATCGCCTTCATCGCCAGCGCCCGCCCGCCGGTGTAGCAATGCAGCACCGCACGGAACGCTCCCTTTGCCACCTCGTCTTCGAGAATGCGGCCGCAGTCCTCGTCAGCGTCGCGGGTATGGATCACCAGCGGCAGGCCGGCGGCGCGGGCGGCTGCGATATGCGCGCGAAAGCCGCGCTCCTGCGCTTCGCGGGAGCCGTGCTCATAGAAATAATCGAGCCCCGCCTCACCCAGTGCCACGACCTTCGGATGCTTGGTCAGCTCGATCAGTTCACTCGCGGGAATGCCGTCTTCCTCATCGGCCTGATGCGGGTGGGTGCCGACCGAGCAATAGACGTTGGGAAACCGCTCGGCGATGGCGAGCAGCCCGCCGAGCCGCTTCACCCGGGTCGAGATGGTGACGATGCGGCCGATTCCGGCGGTCTCGGCGCGCGCGACGATGGCGTCGAGATCCTCGGCAAAATCCGGAAAGTCGAGGTGGCAATGGCTATCGACGAGCATGGTTTGCAAACGGCTCAATCCACCTTTGGTTCAACGTAGCGCGGAAACACGCCGACCGGCGGCGGCAGGGTTGCGCCGGGCTTGATCCGCGTGCTGAGCGCTGCGAAGTCCCGCGCATCCTGGGGAACGCCGAGACTGTCGAGCAGCTTGCCCGAGGCATCCGGCATCACCGGCTGGGTCAGGATGGCGACCTGCCGCACGACTTCCGCCGTCACGTACAATACGGTTTTCTGTCTGTCAGGATCGGTCTTGGCCAGCGCCCACGGCGCCTCGCCGGCGAAATAGCGATTGGCTTCCGCGACCACGGACCACACCGCGTTCAGCCATTGATGGATCTGTTGGGTCGCCATCGCGGTTCGCGACGCCGCCAGCATGGCGTCTGCCTCCGCCAGGATCTCCCTGTCATTATCGGTGAACTCGCCGGGCTCCGGCAGCACGCCGCCGAGCTGCTTGGCGATCATCGACAGCGAGCGCTGCGCCAGGTTGCCGAGATCGTTGGCGAGGTCGGCATTGATGCGCGCGACGATGGCTTCGTGGTTGTAGTTGCCGTCCTGGCCGAACGGCACCTCGCGCAGGAAGAAATAGCGCATCTGGTCGACGCCATATTGATCGGCCAGATTGAAGGGATCGACGACGTTGCCGACCGACTTTGACATCTTCTCGCCCCTGCTGAACAGGAAGCCGTGGGCATAGACCCGCTTCTGCACGGGAATGCCAGCCGACATCAGGAATGCCGGCCAGTACACCGCGTGGAAGCGGATGATGTCCTTGCCGATGACGTGCACGTCCGCCGGCCAGTAGCGCCAGTTCGGATCGCTCTCGTCGGGAAAGCCGACGCCGGTGATGTAGTTGGTCAGCGCATCGACCCAGACATACATTACATGCTCAGGATCATCAGGCACCTTGACACCCCAGTCGAACGTCGTGCGCGAGATCGAGAGATCCTTCAGACCGCCCTTCACGAAGCTGATGACTTCGTTGCGACGCGAATCCGGTCCGATGAAATCGGGCTGGTTCTCGTAGAGTGCCAGCAGCCGGTCCTGATAGGCGGAGAGCTTGAAGAAGTAGCTCTTCTCCTCGACCCATTCGACGGGCGAGCCCTGCGGGCCGCGGCGCACATTGTCCTCACCGAGGACGGTTTCCTCCTCGGCGTAATAGGCTTCGTCGCGCACCGAATACCAGCCGGCATAGGTGTCGATGTAGATGTCGCCGTTCTGCTGCATCCGGTTCCAGACCACCTGGACCGAACGATGATGGTCGGGCTCCGTGGTGCGGATGAAGCGGTCGAACGACACGTTGAGACGCTCGTCCATCTCCTTGAACCGGCCCGCATTTCGCGCAGCAAGATCAGCGACGCTCATGCCTTCGCTCTCGGCGGTTTGCACCATCTTCAGGCCGTGCTCGTCGGTGCCCGTGAGAAAAAATACGTCCTTGCCGTTAAGCCGCTGAAACCGCGCCAGCGCATCGGTCGCGATCGCCTCGTAGGCGTGGCCGATATGCGGAATGCCGTTGGGATAGGCGATCGCGGTGGTGATGAAGTAAGTATTGCGCTCGGCAGCCACCGCCGGCTGGGCCGCGGCAGCCGGCTTCGCGCGCGGCGTGGTTGGCTTTGCACGTTTAGCTACGGGGGCTGCCTGTACGGCAGGAGCTGCCTCTTGCGATGTTACCGCGCGCGTCTTCGTCGTTTTGTTCGTGGATTTCTTCGCTGATTTCTTGGCAGGCTTCTTGGCAGCTTTCTTCGCAGCCTTTTTGGGTGACTTTTTCGCGACTTTGCTGGCAGTCTTCTTCGACGCCTTGCCGGCCTTCTTCACAACGCGCGTGCGTTTGGTCGCACCTTTCTTGGCGGCGCGCTTCTTCGCCGCCTTCTTGCTGGCGGACGCGGGCGGCGACTTGCGAACCTTCTTCGCCTTGCGCTTTTTCGAAGCTTTCTTTCCAGCCTTCGCCACCACGAATTCCTCTATCTGTCAAAAATTGTCGGGATTGTTATCAGGCGGAGCGTTATCGGGTTGCTTCCGCGAGCATCCCGAACACCGAGAAAACCAGCGGTTTTCGTTCCAGGTTGTAGGATTCGGTGTCGCGCGCGGCGCGGACGATCTTTTCCCATACCTCAGCCAGCCGTGCAAGGCGGGGCAGATTCGCGTTGGCGTCGTCAGTGCGCAGCTTTTCGCCGATCCAGCGATCGATGCCGTCGATGAAAGCCGCCAGCGCCACCCGATCGCTGGTGCCCAGCGCATCGCCCAGCGCATGCAGCTCGCGCGGATCGACCTGCGGCAGAGTCGCCAGCAGCGCCGCGGTCCGCTGTTGCAGCTTCAGCGCATCGCCGCCGAGCAGCGTCAGCGCGCGCGACACACTGCCCTCCGCGGCATCGGCAGCCTCCGATAGCGCCGGATCATCGGGGGCGATGTCAGCGGCGCGCGCCGCCGCGCGAATGACGTCGTCGGTCGCGAGCGGCCGCAGCGGCAGCTTGCGGCAACGGGACAGGATCGTCGGCAGCGCCCGCGCCGGCGAATGGCTGACGAGCAGGAACAGCGATCGTTGCGGCGGTTCTTCGAGGATCTTGAGCAGCGCGTTGGCGGCGTTCGGATTGAGCTCGTCGACGGTGTCGACGATGCAGACCCGCCAGCCATCCACCGCCGCGGTCGAGCCGAAGAACGAAATCGTCTCCCGCGTCTCGTCGACGGTGATCACGGTCCGCATCACGCCGCGATCGTTGAGGCCGCGTTCCAGCACCAATAGCCCGCCATGTGCGCCGGCCGTGATCTGGCGCGCGATAGGATCATCCGGATCCAGCGCCAGCGTCTCGGCGCGTTGTACCGAAGGCGCCATGGGCTTGGAATTCGCGAGCACGAAGCGGGCCATGCGATAGGCCAACGTTGCCTTGCCGATTCCCTGTGGGCCGCCGATCAGCCAGGCATGCGGAATGCGTCCGCTGCGATAGGCATTGAGCAATGCCATCTCCGCCTCGCGGTGGCCGAACAGATCGGCCGTTTGGCGGGGATGCCTGGCCGCCGTTTCCTGCTCGGTCTTGCGTGCGCTCATGCCGTCCCCGCCGGGCTCGGGACCGAGAACACACGATCGCGCAGCGCCGTCCAGACGCGCCCTGCGACCGTGTCTGCATCGGCATCGGCGTCGATCAGCACGCAGCGCTGCGGGTCTTCGGCGGCGATTTGCCGATAGGCGTCGCGCAGCTCCTGATGAAACTGCAGATCTTCCGCCTCGAAACGATCCGGCACGCCGCTGCCGCGCCGAGCCGCGGCCCGCTGCAGGCCGACTTCCACGGGAATGTCCAGAATGATGGTCAGGTCCGGCTTGAGATCGCCGATGGTGACGCGCTGCATGGCGTTGAGCACGATGGGCGAGACCTGCCCCAGACTGCCCTGGTAGGCGCGGGTCGAGTCCGAGAAGCGATCGCACAGCACCCATGTTCCCTGTCCGAGCGCGGGCTGGATGACGGTGCGAACGTGATCGTCACGGGCGGCAGCAAACAATAACGTCTCCGCCTCCGGTCCAAGCAGCTTGCCCATGCCCGACAGCACGAGATGCCGCATGATTTCCGCGCCCGGCGAGCCACCCGGCTCGCGGGTGACGATGACGCGCAGCTTCCCCGCCCCAAGACGCTCGGCGAGCTTCTTGATCTGCGTGGACTTGCCAGAGCCCTCGCCGCCTTCAAACGTAATGAACTTCCCGCGTCCGGAAGGCCGCTGCAGCGTTGCCTGGGTCATGCTCAGAGCTTCTCTGCGCTCGCGCGGAACATGCCGATGACGAGCTCGCTGGCGCCGTCGATCGCGCGGCGCATGGTCGAGCCGGTGCCGATCGCCTCCGCGGCATAGACCGGCGTCTCCACGGCGATGTTCTGGCCTCGCCATACCTTGACGACGCCGACCGGCTGGCCAGCCTGCACCGGCGCCCGAACCGGACCGTTGTAGACAATGCGCGCGATCAGTTTCTCACTGCCGTTCTTCGGCACCATCACCTTGATCGGCTCGGGGCTTGCTAGCTTCACCGAGCGGCTTTCGCCGCCAAACACCTTGGCATAGCCGACCTGCTGGTTGGCCGCGAACAGCGTGCGCGTCTCGAAATTGCGAAAGCCCCATTCCAGCATCTTCTTGGCTTCGGAGGCGCGATCGTCGGGATCCTCCATGCCGTTGACCACGACGATCAGCCGCGTGTCGTTCTGAACCGCAGAGCCGACCATCCCATAGCCGCCTTCCTTGGTGTAGCCGGTCTTCAGCCCATCAGCGCCATTGAGCGAGTTCAGAAGCGGATTGCGGTTCTGCTGCCGGATCTTGTTCCAGGTGAACTCCCGCTCGCCGAACAATTTGTACATGTCGGGATAGGTCAGGATCAGGTGACGCGCCAGTTTGCCCAATTCCCGAACGGTCATCTTGTTGGCCGGATCGGGCAGCCCGCTGGAATTTCCGAATGTCGACTTCGTCATGCCAAGCTCGCGGGCGCGCTTGGTCAAGAAGTCGGCGGCGAAGATCCGCTCGTTGCCGGCCATGCCTTCGGCTAGCGCAATGCAGGAATCATTGCCGCTCTGGATGATCGCGCCCTTCAACAGGTCGTCCACCGACACCTTGCTGTTGAGGATGGCAAACATCGTCGAGCCGCCCGCCGGTGCCCCACCCTTGCGCCAGGCGTTCTCGCTGATCCGGTATTCATCAGTGGGTTTGACGTCGCCTTTCTTGATGGCGTTGAAAACCACCTCGGCGGTCATCAGCTTCATCATGCTGGATGGCGCCCGCAACTCGTCGGCGTTCTTCTCGAACAGCACGCTGCCGCTCGAGGCCTCGATCAGGATCGCGGTCGGCGCGTCGCCGTCAAAGCCGCCATCTTCCTTCTTCGGTGCGCCCTGCACACTGTTGTTGGCGGCATACACGATCCCGCCCCAACCGACCGCAAGCGCTACGACGGCGGCCATCAGGCCGCGCCACGGGATGATGGCCGCGGCGTCGGATTTGCGGGAAACGGAAGTCTCTGCTGCCATCGGCGATGTCCTGAATCCCTGCGTTCTAACAGTTGGAAGTATCGCAAACAACACAGGTTTTAGACTTGCCTTTCGGACTTGCCGCCGTGTCGATCGGATTGCGGCACCAAACGAAGGAACGTATCGTGGCGAAGCTGCCATTTCCCGACAAGATACGAAAAACAGGGCGGAAACACGATGCCATCCTCACGCACCATTTCCGCCAACGGGCTGGACTTCTTTGTTGTCGAGCAGGGCCAGGGTCCGCTGGTGCTGCTCTGCCATGGCTGGCCCGAACTGTCCTATTCCTGGCGGCACCAGATCGGAGCGATCGCCGAAGCCGGTTTCCATGTCGTCGCCCCCGATATGCGCGGGTTCGGCCGGACCAGCGCGCCAGCCGAAATCGGCGCCTACACCATCTTCCACAATGTCGGCGACATGGTCGCGCTGGTGGCAGCGCTTGGCGAAAAGCAGGCCGTCATCGTCGGCCATGACTGGGGTGCGCCGGTCGCCTGGCACGCGGCACTGTTCCGGCCCGATGTCTTCACCAAGGTCGCGGGCCTCAGCGTTCCGCCGCCCTCCCGCGGACGCGGCCTGCCGCTCGAGACCCTGCGGAACAACGGGATTACCAATTTCTACTGGCAGTATTTTCAGCCTCCCGGCGTAGCCGAGGCCGAGTTCGAGCGCGATGTCGCGGCAACAATGCGAATCGTGCTGGCCGGGCGCGGGTTCTCCGATCCGGCGGCCCATCAATTTGTTCAGGAGGGCAAGGGATTCCTCGCCGACGCCGATCCGAATCGGCCGTTGCCGAATTGGCTGACCGAGGCCGACCTCGCCTATTTCGCAGCCGTCTACAAGAACTCGGGCTTTCGCGGCGGGCTCAACTGGTATCGCAACATCGACCGCAATTGGGAACTGACGGCGCCATGGCAGGGCGCGCAAATCCACCAGCCCTCCCTTTTCATCGCGGGATCGAAGGATGGCGTCATCACCGGGCTGATCGGCGCCAAGCTGGTCAATGAGATGGAGCGCGTGCTGCCGAACTTGCGGCAGAAGCTCATTCTCGATGGGGCCGGTCACTGGATTCAGCAGGAGCGCCCCGATGAGGTCAACGCCGCCCTTATCGACTTCCTGAAGGGATAAGTTTTCCGTTTGACGCGTTTTCTTGACGCGGACCGGGCGCCACCCCGGATCGAGTCCGGGGCAGGCTTTCGCTTGAAAACGCTATCTAGTACAGCCCGCGTCCGCTCAGCACTTCGCTCGGCCCCCGCGGATCGACCGGCAGGTACGCCTGGCGCGGCGCCGGATAGCTGGCGTCATTCTCGTAGGACACGGCGCGCGGGTTTTCTGCGGCACGGCGACGGGAGTGGCTGGAGGCCGACATTTCCGAAGTCGCGTTGACCGAGGCGTAGTCGGCCGAGGTATTGCCTAGGCTATAGGGCCGCCCCTCCGGCATCGGAACCTCGCCCCGGATTCGGCCCGCAGACGACGATATCTCGGGCACAAACGGACGGGCCGAAGCGACCCGGACCGTGGACGGAGACGGCGCCGGCTCGCCGGTGCGGAGCGTCGCCAGCAGCTGGCGGTCGTCGGAACCCTCCAGCGGTGCCCGGCCGACATATTCGACCCGCACACGAGCGACACCATTTGCTTTGAATTCAAGCAGTTCCGCGGCCTTGTTCGAGACGTCGATGAGGCGGTTGCCGTGGTAGGGGCCGCGGTCGTTGACCCGCACGATCAGCGATTTGCCGTTCCGGGTGTTGGTGACGCGGGCGTAGCTCGGGATCGGCAGGGTCGGATGAGCCGCCGTCAGCGAGGTCATGTCGAAGACTTCGCCATTGGCGGTCAGCCGGCCGTGGAAGTCATCGCCATACCAGGAAGCCATTCCCTCGGCGCGATAGTTCGGATCCTCTTCCGGCACATAGATCCGGCCTGCGACAGTGTAGGGCTTGCCAATGCGGTAGGTTCCCCCACCCTTCGGCACGGGCTCCCCTAACGCCACCACGCGAGGGCTCGAGGAGACGCCATATTTGGGATCGATGCGGCTCGCGAATTTGTCGGACGAGGCGCAATTGGCAAGCAGAAGGCACGTTGCCACGGCAACGGCACCACGCGCCGCCAGGACGATCGTTTTTGGCCGTCGAATCCCCATCGCCCCAATTACCATTTTCAGCGGCCGACTGCCTACGTTGAAGCGTTGCGGCCTTAACCCCACGATGCGGCCCACCTCCGCATCACGTTGTGAAGATATCGCAACCGGAACACGGCGGAAATGGGGTCTGCTCATGCGTGGTGAATGAATGGTTGCTTTGCGCATCCGTTGATCTACGGGCATAGCGCCTCGATTCACCGTGTATGCGTCCTTCGTCGCATCCGTCCTGTGCCCCATTCAGACAATCTGTTGCAGTAAATCATCACTCACGGCCGATCTGCGATTCCAGCCTGTGAATCTTTTTGACTGTGCAACGGTGGAGTCGTTCTGTGGATTGCAGGGGCGCGAAGGATTTGTGCGATGATCGAGACGGTTACAGCGGTGATGGGTTTGGTGAGCGCGGGCATTTTCCTTGCACACGCATTTGAAGGCTATCGTTCCAGAGCTTGAGATTTGAACGCCTGGCGGTTCGGGGGGACCGCGCGGCTTCGGACAGATGGCTCGGTAGAGATTCAGAAAGCTTTAATAAATTCGGACGAGCATCTGAGTGGTAGGTGTATCATGCGCAGCCACGACATTGTCTCCAACGGATTTCTTGCCCTGACGACGGCCAGTTTCGTGCTCCTGTGCTCGGGCCTGCTGGCAGCGGTGTTCGGCTAAACAAGCGACCGCTCCAATTGCGGCAACGGTGCCGGGATGATTGACGCCCTCATCGCGGGTTTCTTCCAAAATGGCGGGATCGGTGCACATCGGGGCCACGTTCGCATTGCGTTCGAGCCAGCCCTAAGCTAAGCGACTGAAATTCCTGAGCTGGAAGGGTGGCCGAGTGGTTTAAGGCACCGGTCTTGAAAACCGGCGTGCCCGCAAGGGTACCGTGGGTTCGAATCCCACCCCTTCCGCCAGTTCTTCGGTTTTTCCTGTCGTTCCACGTCTGATCTGGTAGCCGGAACCCTGAAATAGAAGTGATGGGCTGTACTAGCTCGTTGTAAGTTGTCCTCCGAAGTAGCCCCCTGTCCGCGTTTTCGACGTGGAGCCAGACGGGGAATTTGGAGGACACTTTTTTATGACCGCCGCAGCCAAGCCCAAACGGATCAAATCGACACGGAGCGTTGAGCACGCCGGGCCGGGCAAGCATAAGCAAGCATAAGGACGACAAGGTCACGGGGCTCCGGCTCGACGTTGACGCCCGCGGTAACGCTTCGTGGGTCTTCAGGTACAAATCGCCCGTAACCGCCAAAGAGCGCTACATGGGGCTCGGCGCGGCGTCGGATGTCGGCCTGGAGGCGGCCCGCGAGGCAGCGCAGGCGGCCCGTGCGCTGATCGCCAAAAGCATAGACCCCATCGAACACCGGATTGCGGAACGCGCCGCTGAGAAGGTCGCGGCTGCCGGGTCGGTAACGTTTCGCGACTACGCGGAAGGTTACGTTACCCGCTTCGAAAAGAGCTGGAAGAACGCCAAGCACTGCCAGCAATGGAAGAACTCCCTGAAGACTTATGTCTATCTGCTGATCGGCTCAACGCCCGTCCGCGATATCGACACGACTGGCGTCATGACCGTTCTAACCCCAATCTGGAATATCAAGCCTGAGACGGCCTCGCGGGTGCGCGGGCGTATTGAGATGATCCTGACAGCCGCCAAGGCTGAGGGCCTGCGGACTGGCGACAACCCGGCTGCATGGCGCGAGCGCATCAAGCCGTTGCTTCCCAGCAAGCGGAAGGTGCGCAAAGTTCAACATCATCCAGTCCTACCCTATCGGTTGCTCCCGAAGTTCATGGCGTCGCTGTGCGCCGATCAGTCGGACTCGTCGCTGCTCTTGCAATTCATCATTCTGACGGCCGCGCGTTACAACGAAGGCGCGCTCGCCGATCATAGCGAGATCGGGCCGGACTTCTCCGCGCTGCTTGCCCCATCTGTTGCTGAAGCCGTGCGTAAGCTTTGGACAATCCCCGGCCTCCGAATGAAAGGTGACCGGGCAAATAAGCCGCACGTCGTTCCGCTAACTGCCGCTGCCCTGAAGGTCATAGAGACTGCGCGCGAGCGCTACGGAAGCAAGGGCTTGATTTTTCCAGGTATGCGGCGTGGCAAGCCAATCAGTGACGTGTCGCTTGCCAAGGCTATTGCGCGCCAAGCAGACGTGAAGGCGACCACGCACGGCTTCCGCTCGACGTTCCGTGACTGGGCTGGCGATATGACGAGCTTCCCACGCGAGGTTTGCGAGCAGGCGCTTGCGCACGCTATCGAAGACGAAACCGAAGCAGCCTATCGTCGTTCGGACGCTCTGGCGAAGCGACGGCGGCTTATGGACGAATGGGCCGCATACTGTACGTCTGAGCGACGATAAGGACTGGGCTGCTCAACATTTCAAAGGGGGCGACATGCTGCTTAGTCGCGAAGATTTACTGTCCGCTATCAGCGTTCTACCCGATCAGAACCGCTTGCTTCCCAGGCCTTACAAGCAACAATGGCTCGACTGGCTATCCGGGTACGATGGCCCCGGCTTTTATGGCCGCGAGAACTCCGACCGGACGGCTCGCTTTATCTTCAACAGGTTGAACAATCCGGCAATGATACTATGGCTCGCTGAAGCGAGTGGTGTCGACCAAACACTCATTCGTCAGGCCGCGCGGTTTCCAAGAACGAATGCAAACAAACAGACGCAAGCGGCCAGTGTCCGAAACATCATAAGCTGGGAGATAATTGAAGCTCGCCTGCAAGAGCTGCGATCTAACGCCCGGCCTGATCCGCTGGAACAGGTCGCGGAGGCGCGTGTCATGCTTGATCAGCCGTACGTTCCAACCGCGACGACTACAGAAATCTACATAGACGCGCGCATTGGTCAGGACCGGTTTAGATATGATCTCATAAAAGCGCGGGGTGCTGCCTGCGAGGTCACAGGGTGTCGCATTCAGGAAATTCTTCGTGCCTCACACATCAAGCCGTGGGCAGTGGCGAGTGACCGCGAGCGCCTCGATCCCGAAAACGGATTGTTGCTTTCTGCGCATCTTGACGCCCTGTTTGACAGCGGCCTCATCTCATTCACGGACGACGGGACTATGCTTATCTCCGATCGGATCGGAACACAGGATCGGCTTGATCTTCAGTTGCCGCAATCGCTACGGAGCAGGCCGAGCACACGGCGAGCCAAGTTTCTCTTTTATCATCGGAGCAATCGTTTCAAGCACGACTAGTTGAGGCTCCTCAGCGGACTGGCGATTGCCCCGGTATATGCCAGACCCGCTAGAGCTGCGGAAGGCACCCTGCAAGTTTCGCATTGCGAACGCTGTCCATGTATTCACAGCCTCCCATGATAAGGGATTCAAAGAACGCGTCCGCGCTATCGAAACCCTTAAGCATCTGTTCCTCCGGGAACAACAAAGGCGAATACTGCTTGCAAGCATCAGGGGTGCGAAGTTTAACGACGGGATCGGCATCGCATTCCTGTTGCCGCTTATTCCTCTCGGCCCGATTCTTCTCCGCATCCTCTTTCACCTGCCGCTTGTAAGACTCGAACTGAAGCACTGATTTCGCCTTTAATGCCAACAACTGATCATCGGTCAGTTTGCTAACTCGAAAGGCGCGCATCTGGCCCAAATCAGGCGGTCGGTATGAATCTCTAA
Organism: Bradyrhizobium sp. AZCC 1678; assembly: GCF_036924765.1. NCBI lineage: Bacteria > Pseudomonadati > Pseudomonadota > Alphaproteobacteria > Hyphomicrobiales > Nitrobacteraceae > Bradyrhizobium > Bradyrhizobium sp. AZCC 1678. Next base: position 4,544,867 of record NZ_JAZHSE010000001.1, on the reverse strand, counting down.
TTGCCTGTCCAAAGAAAAAATCAACCGCACCCGCCGCACACACGGTTGCGATGACAGCCAAGCCCCAGGTACTCGCGCTCAGCTTTCGCATCCTCGCCCCCACTGTGTTACATCAATGTTGGCGCGTCTGCGTGCCATTGAACAAGCGTATCCATGTCTATCAAAAAGATCTTCTCCGAGCGCCCAGCGGATTCTATCGCTTCCTCAGTGAAGCCAGACGTTGTGATAACGTAGCCCCGGAAGGCTTCCTGCTCTTCAATGACCCCCTTGAATTGCTGAATCGTGGGACGCCCAACCTTGTTCGACGGCGCGTTCCGTTTGCATTGAATAATCATCAAGCCTTCTGGATGAATGGCAAAACCATCGACGCCGAAGTCATTTGATTTCCGGGTTGCCCAGGACTCAAAGCCCGCAGCCTCGAAGAAACTCATCGTATGGCGTTCGAACTGGAACGGGTCCATGCCGAGCAGATGCTTCCGAAGGGCCACCTCCTCCACCGGGACGGCAAAACGGGTTGGGTCCATCGGCTGCTCTTTCATGGCAGCCTTCATTTGAGCACTAGCGCGGCGCAATCGTTCGTCTTGGACTATGACGTCAATGATTTCGGCGATATGAGGCCTTGCCTCCGGGTTCGTAACAACGGCTTCGATTATCGAGGTAATGCCCGCCGCGCCGAGAAAGATCAGCAACAACACCGGGACCCCAAGAGCACTGCCAAACGCTGCAACACCGGCACCCTGTCCGCCTACCAATGGAATGGCAGCCAGCGTCGCGGGCAGTGCGATCTTCATCGACAGCGGAAGGTCAGATTTCCGGTAGTTCGAAACAGCTTCAGCGACACTCTTCGCAATCGCTACGACCGCCGTTCGTGAATTGATCAGCGCATTCAGTTTCTTGAACTTTTCGACCGGGCGGAGATCGCTTGCGACGACAGCGCGCGAGTCGCTAAGCCATTGTATGGCGAGCACCCGATCTTCCGCCCGAGTCGCATGTTTAATGGCGGAAGCGAAGCGACTGATCAGCCACTTTTTGATGCCTTCTGTAACCGCATCAAACATACAATTTGTTCTCCCGAACTTTTTAATCGTCCTTGACTCGACAAGAACAGAATGTGAACATTCTAGCTTCGACTAACACGGAATCGCTTCAATGTCCAAGACGAGCGCATCCAATCCACAACCCGACGTGGAGTGGTTGGAGGCGGCTGCCGATCAGGCAATCGCAGCTTGCGGCGGTGACGCGCGTGAAGCCGTGAAGGCGCTGTTGATTGCGAATGAATTTCTTGAACGCGAGTTGGAGTCTCAGGTTTCGCATGGGTACATGTGTGGCGTGAAGCACGGCAGAATCAACAGATATTCGGATTAGTAGCAGGGGCCGAAACCGCCTAGCCCTTGCCCATCAGTAGCATCGCGGCGGCGAAAGAAATAGGGTCGATGAAAAAGGGCGAGGTGTCGTGGCAATCCTTTCGGGAAGGAAAATTTCGGCACGACTGTGTGAGCATCGAGCTAACGAAAAACGACGCAACGTCGGTAACTTATCGCGGCACCGGTGAAGTTTGGCAGGACGAATTCGGCACCCTATCATTCAAATGCATTTCGCGCGACGATACGCAAAGGGCCGTCGAGTCGATCCTCACAAGTGCGGCCCTCGCGCCGGGCAAGCTCATTCCAGAAGAAGCCTACTACTCTATTCAACTGACCACATTCGACAACGCGACGTGGCACGCGGAGAACGTGTGGGTAGAGATGCGTTGCAGCTTCGTCACAGGGTACACGGTTATCGTCGGAAAATTGCGCACTTTGCGATCTGCGCGCGCTGCAAACCTCACCTCTCGCAGCAACTCGATGGAATTACTTATTCTGAACCAAAATCATAAGGACTGGAATTCGCTCACCGACACCGTCGCCCACCTGGAACAGCTTGGATGCGACATAAAGTTTTTAATGCAGCGTGATTCTGACGTTCTCGTAGAAATAACTGGAAACGCCCCACTCCCTAAGAATTTTGAGGTTCGAATTGTAGAGGCTCTTCGTTATGTCCTCGCCTCAATCCTCCACCTATCCTTGATTGTCAAAAACACTGACGGAGTGCGCGAAGTAACTCTCATTTCACCCGTTCGCCAATCTGACACGCGTCTCGTTCCTCCGCTTGCAACTCTTAAGCCCTCACCTGACGTGGCAGTGCTGTTCGAGCGGTACCTCTCCTACGTCCACGAAGGTGCGTCTGCAGATTTCGTGCATCCTTGTTCGATGTATCTTCGAAACGCCTGCGAAGCGAGCGCGAACTCAGTTGAAGCCTCGGCAATTGGTCTTTGTGTTGCGGTCGAGGGCCTCGCAAATTTGCTCCCATACGACGCCGGAAAAGAATCGAACGATCAAACAATCGCGGTGGTTCAGAAAGAACTCTTGAAACGGCTTGCAGAGATCGGCGTTACCCCCAACGTGAAGAGCCGAGTTGAGGGCCTCTTGGGCCAACTCAAATCAATCAGAGCGGCAGACAGGCTTCAGCTTCTGGTTAAAGCCGGTAAGCTTGACCAGTCCTGTTTTTCGGCGTGGAAGAAACTAAGAAACACCGGCGTACATCCGACAAAGACGAAACTGGAAGAGCTTGACGACAGCCAACTGCTAGAGTTTTTGGATCGCATCTACCAAGTTTACGTCTGCATGTATCAAATAACGTTCGCGCTCATTGGCTATGAAGGTACATTTTCCAACTATGCCTTGAGCCGATTTCCTGCGGCGACTTATCCTTTGCCTGCCGCCCCGGGCGGGATCACAACATGAAGGGATCAGGTCTCGCGCGGGCCAGCAGCACGGTGAATTATGTCAAGCTCTCCATCTGACTTACCCTCTATCGTCCGATATTGCCGCCGATCACCGGCACTCCACCAAGCAGCATGGTGAACCGCCGTTTCTACGCTATAGCCCGATATCTCTTGACCGGTCCCCAAGCTGGTTCAACGCAACAAAGGCAGCTTACGATCTCAAAGCAGATTATCGGTCGTCTCGGTGGTAGGCTTAATCTTTTTGCTGACCGCCGATATTGAGCCAGCCAGTTTTCCGAAGAATGATCTCTGCCAGTTCCGCAGGTCTTTTGCCGTCCGTAGGTAGAACGATAATGCTTTCGGCATCTTCGCTTGCCATGCGTCTTGCTTGCCGAAGCGAGCGCTGTGCCTGTTCGTCTGCCCCAGAACCGATCTCGCGCTGCGCAAGTCGTGCCAACAGCGTAGGCTCGGCAGCCAACATACGGACTACCGTAATCCGCGCTTCGGGTATGGCAGAAAGTATCCATCGCTTGTCAAAATTCAGGTGCATCATGACTCCTGACATGATCAGGCGCGTATGCCCCAAGGCTTTGTATGTCGACCAGATCGCAGCCAGGTTGATGCTGCTGACGTCAATCGTGCCGGGCTGAATTCTATCAAGCTCGTTTGTATTGGGGCGCGGGAACACCCTATCGAGTTCATCGGTCTCGATAACTGCATGAGCGACTTGAGCCGCGGCGAGTTGGGCACTCATTTCCCAGCTCAGCGTCGATTTACCTACCCCGGCGGGCCCAGTAATCAGCAACAGTTGCATGCCACCTCGGCTTCCAATTCGATCTCAGGGCCTCTGGTGCACCGGGCGGCTTGGTAAGCCCAGCGCATTTGAACGTCCGCTTCTGAGGCCCACACTCGGTAGGCCGTCAAGCGAATATATCCCGCTTGGCGGCTTTGTTCTTGAGGACCGCCGGTGCGCTACACGTGGATGAAGGTGAGTTACTTGACCGCCATCGTGCTTGCGATGGCCGGTTGGATGTTTCTCATCGTTTGGGTCGTGAGCCGGCTATTTTGATTGGCCGCAGCAGAAACGCCACGAACAGCAGAGGCGGGCCCCAAATCGCCAGCAAAACGACAACAACGACTTCCGCGACGTCCATGCGCATCCCCGATGTCATGACCGACTCGTACGGAGAGTGCGCGAATTGTGAAAGTCTGCCAAGCATTCACCATTGTGCAATGCAAACGCGACCGGTCCTCACCCTCTCGTTTTGGTGGCATCCGGCCCTGCTGGACGGGAACAGTTCGGATGAGCAGGCTCGTCATCGGCAATCGCGCGCCAGCCGGCACCTTTCTAATCAACCAGTTTAGCCGGCAGGCCCACTGCGGATCGATCGGTTCAAAGCGTCAGTCTGACGTTGCAGATGTCATGTTCGACCGGATCCGACTTCACCTCGAAGCCAAGGCTGCGGCACATCGCGAGCATGACCGTGTTCTCGGCCAGCACGTCACCGGAGATGGCTTTCAACCCTTCGGATTTTGCATATTCGATGATCATCTGCATCAGGGTCCAGCCGAGTCCCCTGCCCTTGAGGTCCGACCGCAACAGGATCGCATATTCGCCGCTCTCATAGATCGAGTCCGAATGGATCCTGACCACGCCGACCAGCTTGTTGGTCGCCTCGTCGATCGCGACAAAGGCCATTGCCCGGGCATAATCGAGCTGGGTCAGGCGGGCGATGAATTCATGGGAAAACTCCTTCATCGGCGCGAAAAACCGTAGCCGCAAGTCCTGCATCGTGACGTGCTTCAACATCTCGTGGATCAGCGGCTCGTCCTCGGGCCGGATCGGACGAACGAACACGCGCCAGCCGTCCTTGACCTCGATGTGACGCTGCCATTGCGAGGGATAGGGCCGCACGGCGAAATTCGCCGGGCCCGAACCGCGAAACTTCCGCTCCACGGGGCCGATCACGACGCGGGCGTCGACGGCGAGCACGCCTGCTTCATCGGCCAGCAGCGGGTTGATATCGAGCCCGCGGATTTCGGGAATGTCGGCAGCCATCTGCGCCAACTTGACCAGAACCATCGCGACGGCGTCCGGCTTCACCGCCGGCACGTCGCGATAGGCGCAGAGCAGCCGCGAGACGCGGGTACGCTCGATCAGGCTGCGCGCCAGTTGCAGGTCGAGCGGCGGCAGCGCCAGCGCCTTGTCGTTGATGATCTCGACCGCCGTGCCGCCGCGGCCGAACACGACGACGGTGCCGAAGGTCGGATCGTCGGCGAGGCCGAGAATCAGTTCGCGCGCCTTCGCCCGCACCACCATCGCCTGCACCATCACGCCCGAAATCCGCGCCTCCGGTCGCAAGGATCTTGCGCGCGCGAGAATCTCGGCGGTCGCCTTGCGCACCGCGTCGGCGCGGGTGAGGTTGAGCACGACGCCGCCGACATCGGATTTATGCACGATGTCGCGCGACATGATCTTGAGCACGACGGTCGAGCCCTGTGCGAAGATTGCGTTCGCATGCGCGACCGCCTCTTCGGCATTGGCGGCGGCAAACGTCGGCACGACGGCGATCTCGTAGGCGTCGAGCAGCCGCATGACCTCGATCGGATCGAGCCAGGAGCGGCCGTCAGCCAGCGCCGCGGCAACGATCTGCCGCGCCGCATTGATATCGGGCACAAATTCGCTCGGCATGGCGGGCGGAACCTGAGCCAGAGCCTCCACCACCTCGCGATGGCGCACCAGATGCATGAAGCCGAGGACGGCGTCGCCACCGGTTTGATAGTTCGGAATTCCCGCTCCGCTCAGCAAGTCGCTGATCGACTGGTCCGCTCCGACCCAGACCGCCAGCACGGGCTTCGGCGACATGCGGCGCTCGGCGCGATATTTCCCGACCACACCGATCACGGCCGCTGCAATGTCATCGGCACGGGCGATCGCCGTCTGGACATTCATCACCAGCACGGCGTCGTTGCTCGCGTCGGCCAGCAACACTTCGAGCGCCGCGGCATAGCGCGCGGGATCGGAATCGCCGACGATATCGACCGGGTTCGATTTCGACCATGTCGGGGGCAATACCGCATCGAGCTTGTCGCGGGTCGCAGGCGAGATGTCGGCGGGAGCGCCGCCGAGTTCGACCAGCCGGTCAATCGCCAATACGCCGATGCCGCCGCCATTGGTCAGGATCGCAAGCCGCTTTCCGGGTGGCGATTTGAGCCGCCCGAGCGTCTCGGCGCAGTCGAACAATTCGCGCAAGTCCGATACGCGCAGGATGCCGGCGCGCTGAAAGGCTGCGTCGTAGACGGCGTCTGCCCCGGCCAGCGCGCCGGTATGGGTTGCAGCCGCCCGCGCGCCTTGCGCCATCCGGCCAGACTTGACCACCACGACGGGCTTTATTCTCGCGGCGGCCCGCGCCGCCGACATGAACTTGCGGGCATCCTTGATCGCCTCGATGTAAAGCAGGATGGCATGGGTTCTTTCATCGAGCGCGAAGTAATCTAACAGATCGGCGATATCGACATCGAGCTGGTCGCCGATCGACACGATTCCGGAGAAGCCAACGGCCCGCTGTGCCGCCCAGTCGACCATGCCGGCTGCAATGGCGCCGGACTGCGAGATCAGCGCCAGATTTCCCGCGGCCGGCATATGCGCGGAAAAGCTCGCATTGAGACTGACGCAAGGCATCATGATGCCCAGGCAATTCGGTCCGATCAGCCGCATGCCGTATTTTTGCGCGGCGCGCTCCGCTGCATCCGCCAGCGAACCCGGACCGTGACCGAGTCCGGCACTGACAATGACGGCGCCGGCCGTACCGCGGCGGCCCGCCTCATCGATCAGGCCTGCGATGGCACGAGCCGGCGCGGTCAGGACAACGAGCTCCGGCGCAAAAGCCAGTTTTGCGATGCTGCCGACGGTCGCGACTCCGTCGATCTCGTGATAGCGCGGATTGACGAGGCCGAATTCGCCCTTGAATTGGGCTTTGCGAATATTGTTGAGAATGGCGCGGCCGACCGAGCCATGGCGCGGACTGGCCCCGACCAGCGCGACGGAATGCGGCGAAAGCAGATTCTTCAGGCGATAGGTGGACATCGGGCCTTGCTATCCGGCAGGTCGTGGACACCTGTGAACCGATATCCCACGCAATGTGTTCCCAGCGACAAGATAACGCGGCACGATCTCGGCCCGATGACAACCCTCCTTGTCCGAAACGGGGGCCGATCAGTTCAATGGAAGGCCATTGATCAGTTTCGACGTGGTCGCGATCATCCGTTCACTATGCTTGAACAGCCGCTCGGAGTCGCGGCGGAAGAAGTCGAGTTGATGCTCGCCGCATTGCTGGTACATCGTCCTTACGTCCCTGACGGAATGTGCACCTGCCATTTTCGTGACGAACTCGTTGAAGATCTGCATTTCTATGCGCGTCCTCTCCAGCATCTCGTCACCGAAAAATACCAACTCCTCTAACATCATCTTTTGCGCGCCAAGCATGAACTCCAACGCACTCTGGTTCAACTTGGTGGCTTCCGCCTCTGCATTTTCGCCCGGCTGACAAGAACCGGAAGCGGCCCGCTCAGACAGCTGTGCCATGACAATCTCCGATGTGCGGATTTTACCGAAGCGTTATCTGATTGGCATCAAGTCAACATTGAAATGCATCAAACTGGCGGGATTGCGACCGTCAGTCCTGTCGGAGCTGACCGGGACTGAAGGTCGCATTCCCGCTCGCCCGAACCTGTCAGTGCGACATCAGTACCGGCACGGTCATGCAGTCGAACATGCTGCGCGTGACACCGCCCAGAATTCGCTCCTGCAATCGCGAATGGCCGTATCCGCCCATCACCAGCAGGCCGATATTGCTTTCGGCCGCGACCGACAGAATCGCGCCCTGAACATTGCCGCGATCCATCGTCAGCCGCTGCACCCGGGCCGTAATGCCGCGCCGCCCCAGATGCGCAACGAGCTGGTCGGAGGAAGCTTCACCCGCCTCCTCATTGATCGCAATCACGGTCACGGCCTTTGCGCCCATCAGAAACGGCATCGCATCGCGCACCGCGCGGGCCGCCAGGCGGCTGCCGTCCCAGGCGATGCCGACCTGGTGGGCGTCGAGCGGTCCCTTGTGGATATGGGGAACCATCAGCATCGGCCCGCCGGAATTGAACAGGATCTGCTGCGGAATCTCGTTGTCGTAGCTGGCCTTCGAGGATTCCGGCTGCAGCACGATCGTCATGTCGTAGAGCCGGGCAAGCGCCCCGATGGTCTGTCCGGCCTCGACGGGGATCGCCGCAAAGCTCCTGACGCCATAGGCGATTTTTGCGAGCTTGGCCTCGATCTCGAACGCGGCGATCGCGGTGTTCGCCCGCTCCTGGGCGCGCTCCAGTTCAGCGCCCATGACGGCGGCAACGCCGGCGCCGGCACCCTCCACAAGCATCCCGGCGGCGCTCATCGATTCATAGCCGATGGCTACGGCATCGAGATGCGACCGGCGCGCAATGGTCAGCGCGACTGCGACCTCAATCACTGGCCTGACCGGCCGCTCGGAGGGAATATGAACCAGAATGTTCCTGAACATCGCCATTCTCCCACACATTTGCGGGGACTTGCGGCCCCGTTCGAGTTGCTCCCGGCGAAGGTAACCGACTGACGGCTGGCGAGGTTTGATGCACATCAAGCGGGCCAATGCCGGGCGGCGACGCATGTAAACGGCGACGTCAGCAGGCTCCGGCGTGCTTGAGGTCACGATAAGCCGCGATGGCGGCGTCGAACATCTTTTCCCTTCGATTGCGATAGCCCGGCGGATACTTCCTGCCTCGTTTGCCATTTTCGACCTGCGGCGATCCGCTGGCAAGGCCGGCGAAGCGCTCGAGATCGCGCATATCGCCCAATGCACGCTGCAGCCGCTTTGCCGGCCGGTGCAGGCCATGGAATTCGCCCCGGCTCCACGGCGCGACGGTTTCAGTCAAGGCTTCGAGCATGTAGCGGAAGTGTTTGGCCTTGATCCGTAGCCGGTGACGGCGTGACGCACCCAAAGTCTTCAGGTGCCGGCCCTTGCGGAGCAGCCGTTCGCGCCAGCGGTTGAGTTCGCCCGCGCAATAGGATTGCAGAGTCTCCGCGTCCTGGCGCCGCCTGTAGCGCTCCAGCCACGCTCCCTGTCTGATCCAGCGTGCCATTGCCGCGACCAGGCGTTGCGTCCGCGCGGAGCGCAGGCAGCGAACCAGGCGGCGGTGGTTCCGCACCTGGCGCTGATCTGGTTGCTCGCCGATCATGCGCTGCGACCATGCGCGGTATCGCTTGCGGCGCGCATATTCCATGACAACATCACTGTCACGTGCGGCGCCCAGCGGGCCATTCAGCCATGCTATTTCCTTCTTCAGGCGCAGCCATTCCGCATCGGCCACAATCGGCGCGAAAAACGCCACGGCGGCACGCAACCGCGTGATCGCGACGCGGATCTGATGCACGGCCTCGGCATCGCCGGCGCACGCGCTGCTGTGATGGGCCTTGATAGCCGCGACGCAATCGAGCGTCATCTTCTGGAATGCGGCTGCACAATCGAGATCCACCGCTTCAGCGCCCTCGCGCCGGCTGGACGTTTCGATTGGGCGGGCTCTCATCGTCAACGCTCGTCCGGTACCGCAAACAAGGAAGTACGGGCGCTGCGGAGCGACTGGCCCGGCGTCCCTGAGGCATCGATTATATGCCAGTCTACCGCGCCGATCGCGAAAGTCTCCTGCTGCAGGGCAACATCCCGCGTTGCATCAGACGCATCGCCCCTGCGTTGTTCGATCCGCGCCAGCCGCGTCGCAAGATCCGCCGTGAGGAACAGGCCGGCGAAGCGTATGCCGCAAGTGGCTGCGAGATGTGCGATTTCCGTCCGTTCCGCTTCCTGCAGGTAGGCGGCATCGAGTACCACCGAACAGCCCTGGGCGAGGACACGCTGCGCGGCGCTCGATAGCATGCCGTAGACACGCTCCGTGACATCGGGCCGGTAGGCGGATTCCGGCAGGGCCGTGGTTTCACCGGCGCCGAACAGGTCCTTGCGAACGACGTCCGAGCGGATAATCACCGCGCCGGGCGGAGGCTCGATCAGACCCGCGAGCCCGCGTGCGAGCACCGACTTTCCCGTCCCCGACAATCCACCGATCGCAACCAGCAGCGGCGGCCTGGGCGTGATCAGTCGCCCCGCCAGATCGAAATACCGCTTGGCCTCCTGCCAGACCACGTCGTTCCCTTCGGCCTGTTCGCCCTTCATGAACAGCACGTGCGCCCGGATCGCCGCCCGCACCGACAGAAATAGCGGCAGCAGCCGGAGGCCGTCGAGACCTTCATCCCCTGCCCCTGCAAGGTAGCGATTGAACACCTCGTTTGCCGCCGCGGCCTGATTGAAGTGGACCAGATCCATCAGGGTAAAGGCGAGATCGTAGAGCACATCCGTCGTCGCAATGACGGGATCGAATTCGATGGCATCGAACAGCAGCGGTCGGCCGTCGACCAAGGCAATATTGGCGAGATGCAGATCGCCGTGACATCGGCGCACGAACCCTTGCTTGGCACGCTGTCCGAGCAGTGGCTGCAGTGTCGACGCAGCATCGCGGCTGGCAGCATCGAGTCGATCCACGGCAACGGCATCAAGTCCGCGCATGTTGCGAAACTTTGCGGTGTTGCGTTCGATGATAGGTGGAATGGACGTAAGCCAGCTTTCACCGTCCGCACGCGGCGCCTTGTCGTGGGATCGTCGAATCGCATCTGCTACAGCCGTCGCAAGCGATGGATCGATCGTCTTCGATGCGGCGACACGGTCGAGCGACTGATTGTCGTCGAACCGCGTCATTTCGACCGCCCATTCAACGGGAGTACCGGTGCCGTCGATTTCGAAGGTGCCATCGGAATTGCGCGTGATGGCGACAACGCGCCGGTAGAGCTCGGGGGCGTTGACGGCGTTGACCTTCAGCTCTTCCTCGCAGGCACGCCTGCGCTTCTCCAGTGTCGAATAGTCGAGGAACGGCAAGCGCACTGCCCGCTTGATCTTCAATGCCCGATCGGCGCCAAGAAAAACCATGGACGCATGGGTGTCGATCCGCTTGCCGCCGCTGGCCGGGCCGAAGCTGGAACCAGCGAGGAAGTCGAGCACCTGCTGCTGCTCAGCCTCGGCCGCGGCTGTGTCGGCTAGCGGTCGAACCGTCATGGCTGCAGCACGGCGGCGCCGGTGATCTGCCCGGCGCGCAGCTTCGAGAGGACTTCATTTGCTTCCCGCAACGGAAACACGCTGGTGTGCGTCCTGATGCCCGCTTGCGCTGCGATCTTGAAAAACGCGATACCGTCGCCGCGCGTGAGGTTGGCGACCGAAAGTAGCTGCCGTTCCTCCCACAGGAGATGGTAGGGGAACGAGGGAATATCTGACATGTGAATGCCGGCGCACACCACGCGCCCGCCTTTGCGCACGGCGCGCAGCGCCAGGGGCACGAGATCACCCACCGGCGCGAAAATAATCGCGGCATCGAGCGACACCGGCGGCTGATCCTCCGATGAGCCGGCCCACTCGGCGCCAAGCGATTTTGCAAGACCCTGCGCCTCGACATCGCCCGCACGGGTGAACGCATAGACCGAACGCCCCTGCCAACGGGCTACCTGCGCGATGATATGCCCGGCTGCACCGAAGCCGAAGATGCCGAGATGCTCTCCATCGCCCGCCATCACCAGCGAGCGCCAGCCGATCAGGCCCGCGCAAAGCAGCGGCGCGATGGCGACATCGTCGCCGGCCTCGCCAAGCGGAAAGCAATAACGGGCGTCCGCGACGAGATGCGTGGCAAAGCCGCCGTCCCGCGTGTAACCGGTAAAGCGCAGGCGGTCGCAGAGGTTTTCGCGGCCGCTCCTGCAATAGGAACATTCGCCGCAGGTATAGCCTAACCAGGGAACGCCGACCCGCTCGCCAACGCGAAGAGAGGCCACACCGGGCCCAAGCGCGTCCACCCGGCCGACCACCTCATGGCCGGGAACGATCGGACAGGCGATATCAGGCAATTCTCCATCGACGACATGCAGATCGGTCCGGCACACGCCGCAGGCACCGACCTTGACGCGCACATCTCCGGGCCCGGGGACCGGATCCTCTCGCGACTCAAACCGCAGCGGCGCGCCGGGCGCTGTCAGGACCATGGCGAGCATATTGTCCGATATCCTCACGCAAGCATCTGCAGCCTAGAGCATGATCCGGAAAAGTGGGTACCAGTTTTCCGAAAAGATCATGCGTAAATCAAAGAGATAGAGTGGGATGACGATTCGAAGAAAAGTCATCCCGCTCTAGCCAGGCACGACCAAGCCGCGTTTGATCCTCGTCAATCGAGACCGAGCGAACCCTCTCTAACATGGCGACGTCGGTAGCGCCCTGCCAGCCCGCGGCGGTTTGCCATTTCTTGATACATGGAACAGGAGAACGCCACATGGGTGCCGCCCGCCTGCTGCGGACGCGATCTATCAGCGCGTGCTCTCGGTCAAAGCGCGCATGATGTCCTCGCGCGCGATGATCCCGACCAGAAGCTGTTCGGCGTCCAGCGACCGGAAGGCTCTTCATCCGGTGGTCCACCATCAGTTGCAGGACGCGGGTGAGTTTCGTCGCGGGATCAACATAGATGAATTCCGGCGTCATCACTTCCGCCACCATCCGCGACAATAGATCGTCGTAGGCCGGAACCATGCGGCCGGGGTTGAACGCAAAGCATTTCAGGAAATCGAAGTTGCTCACGACGCCGACGATGTCATCGCCTTCGCGCACCGGATAGCAGTTGAAGTCATCGGCCTCGAACATCTTGTGCAACTCGCGCATGGTGGTGTCGCGCGTAACCGTTTTCACCTCGCGCGTCATGTATTGCCCGGCGGTCGCTTCGAGAAATCTATGCACGGGGGGTCCTCGCATCGTAGATCGTTAACGGGACAGGAACGCGCAGCGGCGCGATTCAGTTGCAAGGTGGCGCGTAACGCCGCTGAGTACCCATTGGCGCAATCGCGAGTGGCCGCAGGCGCCGGCAATCACGGCGCCCGCCCGACATTGGCCGCGATGAAATGCCGTCTGAGCCCTGGCCACACACAGCAGCACCCTAGAGCTCCGCTCCGCTTCGAAGCTGACCTGGATCAAGAATCCACCTTCGCTCTTCCAGGGCATCTGCAATCGAGCACCGGCAGGACTCCGCATTAGCGATTCAGCAAAATGTTGTTTCATATCAATCAGGTGCGTGCCTTTTTTAATTTCGCTTCGCCGCTATTTCACACGCTCGATTTATTGCGGTATCTGATACGCAAGAGCAGCCTGCAAAGCGAAGCATGATCGACCCCGACCGGCTCTTCCGAGATCAAGATCCACTCGACCAGAACGCACGCAGCGGTGCCGAGGGATCGGGCGTGGGCGCCTTGGATCTCGAGTTGTCGACCCGGAAGTTGAACTGGTCCACCGCCACCCGCGCGTCTAAGCGCGATGGGCGAGATGGCTTCCGCGCTCGCCCACGAACTCAACCAGCCACTGTCGGCCATCAGCAATTAATCGAACAAGGCCATCGCCCGGGAATACGAAGCCCGCGCACGGTGGAGGTCTATCGGGCGAATGTCATGACCAAGATGCAGGCCGGTAACCTTTCCGAGCTGGTGCGGTTTGCGATCAGGGCCCGCATCGTCGAAGATTGAGGCAAGTCAATTCGGGAACTGGCAAAACCTCTATTTTGCCGGGATGACCGACACCCGAACCAGCGCCAGCGGTGAATCCGGCGTCAGCCTTCCGCCCGGGAAGTCGATGATTTACGTCGTCGATGACGATTACGACGTCCGGACGTCGTTGCGATTCCTGCTGGAAACCGAAGGATTCGACGTCCGCACGTTCCGCAGCGCGGTCGCGCTATTGGCATCTTCCACCCGAAACCGCGCGGATTGTCTGGTCGTTGGATTACAAGATGGCGGAACTCGACGGACTGGAACTGGCCCACCGTCTGCGAAGGCTCCAGGTCGCCGCGACATCGGCGACTACCTCGGCATGACGCTGGAAACCGTTTCGCGCGCGCTTTCGCAGCTCAGCGACCAGGGCGTCTGGTATTTTCGAGCGCCCGTCAAATCGTGCTGCGCAACCACCAGCGGCTGGCAGACATGGACGCATGAGAGTATAAGCGGGCCGACAAGGTGCCGGAAGGAAGGGAGTGCAAGATGAACAATTATCGCGTCTCCTTCTACAAGGATCTCTGCAATTCCGATGGCCACAGCTTCAAGTGCCTGCAACGCCAGATCGAGGTCCAATCGGTCGGCCCCTCCCAGGCGCTGGTGTTGGCGGAGCGGTTGGTCGACAACGAACGCCTGAATGCCGATTGCGTCGAGGTCACGCACCTGGCGGGCCATCATGAGTTCGAACATCCGGTGTGCTATACGCCGGCTCCTGGTAAGCACGCATGGAACCGCATCGCGTAATGAACTGAGCGAGGCGCGAACCGAACCCCCCGGGGGCTGGCGCGCCTGGGCGGCCGGCTGTTTGATCCAGCTCAATGCGAACGCAGCCAAAAGAGCGGAATATCGATCCACATGATGCCCGACGATGATGTCCGCATCATTCGGCGATCTCGCCGTTTTCTCCCAAGACTGCCCCGCCATCGTTGGTCGTACAGACCGCCTTGCGGGGCATTTTTTATTGCTGCCCGCAAATCCCAAATCAGCTCCGGTCGATACCGACGATTTATCGATTGGATCTCGCTTCCAGTTCACAGACGGCCTTGAAACCGTGCGAGGCCGCTTGCAGCGCCTCGTCGATATCGGCTGGGCGATGCGCCAAGGACAGGAACATATTGTGCTGGGGATGAAAGAACGCGCCGTGGCGTAGCGCGGCCGAGCAGAACGCCCTGCCCTTGCGCACATCCGGGTCAGCCTCGAACAGCATCAGCGGCATCTGCGGCGGGCCGCTCTGGCGGATCGCGATGCCATGTTCTTTCGCCAGCGACGCCAGTCCCTCGCGCAACCGCAAGCCCATCGCGTGGATATGCCCGGCCAAATCAGTCTCGCGCGCGATCCGCAACGTCGCCCGCGCAGCCGCCATCGCCACCGTGCCGCACCAGAACGACCCGGTGACGAAGACCTTGGTGGCGGCTTCACGAAAGCGGTCGTTGCCGGTAACGGCGGCCAGCGCGTAGCCGTTGGCGATCGCTTTGCTCCAGGCGCACAGATCCGGACGCACGCCGAGCGCTTCCCAGCTCCCCCTGACATCGAGGCGCAGGCCGGCCCGCACTTCATCGATAATCAAAGCGGCGTCGGCCGCGTCGCATGCCATACGCGCGGCTGCCGCGAATTCCCTGGTCGGCAATTCGAGATCGCGTCCCATGTCGTGGCGGAAAGCCGTCACCAGTATCGCAGCGAGATCCTTGCCCGCCTCTTCGACGGCCGCCCGCAGGCTCTGCACGTCGTTGTACTCGAAGTGCAGGAGATGCGCGCGATCCTCGGCCGTTACCCCGGCAACACTTGGCGAACACCATGGCAGCGCGCCGTGATAGCTGCCACGCGCGACCAGCACCTTGCGGCGTCCAGTGCCGGCGCGGGCGATCGTCACGCAGCTTGTGGTCGCATCGCCGCCGTTCTTCTGAAACATTGCCCAATCTGCATGCGGCAGCATGGCGACGAGGTCTTCGGCGAGTTCCACCATGACCTCACCCGGACCGTTGAGGCAGTCTCCCTTGGCAGCCTGCGCTTCAGCCGCCGCCTGAACCTCGGGATGCCGATGGCCGAGCACAATCGGCCCCCAACTGCACATGAAGTCGATATATTCGCGGCCATCGACGTCGCGCACGCGGCAGCCCTCCGCGAAGGCAAAGAACTGCGGATAGCCTTCCGGGAGCCGCGCAGCGTTGAGATGGCCCCACATGCCGCCTGGAACCACCAACCGCGCCTTTGCGCGCAACATGGCATCCGCTGTCGGCGTTTCGTTCAACAGCGCCGTGTGTTGGGTCATCACGTTCTCTTGTTTGGTTTGCAGGGGCCGCCTTCTCTCTGTCGCCTATGATTGGATCGCGATCACTTCAGGGTCAACTGCGATCGCAGCCAGATGGCCTTTGGCGCGCGAAACCGGTAGAATGGTCGATAGGCCGCAGCCTTGCACGCTCGCCCTTTACCAATCCGTTTCGGAGTAACCGTTGAACGTTCGCTGTCGCATTGCCTTCGCCGCCCTCCTCGCTTTTGCATCGACGGCCGCACCGGGTGTCGCCCTCGCACAAAGCGCGATTGCTGCAGCAGTCGCCAAACCGGTATCGCTGCCGGACATTGCAATCGGATCTGCGAATGCACCAATCACCATCACCGAATATTCCTCGATGAGTTGTCCGCATTGCGCAGCCTTCGGCCAGAATGTGTTCCCGATGTTGCGGTCGAAATATATCGATACCGGCAAGGTACGTTTCGTGTTCCGGGAATTTCCGCTCGACATAAAGGCCGCCGCCGCTTCGATACTGGCGCGCTGCATCGGCAACGGCGATTCCGAAAAATACCTCAAAGCAGTCGAGATGTTATTCAAGCTGCAGGACCCCCTGATGGCCCAGACCAAGGAGACGCTGATCTATGTCGGGGGGCAGCACGGCATGAGCGAGCAGGACGTCAAGACCTGCGAGGAAGACCAGGCGCAGTTCGACAAGCTGAACGCCGATCAGCAATACGCGCATCGGGAAGTGAAGGTCACGTCGACGCCGACCTTCTTTCTCAACGGCGTGCGGCTGCGGGGCTCGATGTCGTTCGAGGAGCTGGAAGAGCGCATCAAGCCGCTGCTCAAGAAATAGCGCCCGCCCGCCGTCGCAGTAGCCCCTTGCCTGGCGAGGCTGGCTCGCCGATGATGGCCCCAACAAACATATTGGGGAGAGCGCCATGGTCGCGGCTTTGCGCGTAGTGTTGGCAGCGACGTGGCTGCTGTCCGGCGTCGCGGCGTCATCGGCGCAAGGCTATCCGAGCAAACCGGTGCGCGTCGTGGTCGGCTTTCCCGCCGGCGGACCGACCGATGCCATTGCCCGCATCGTGGCCCAGAAGCTTACTGACAATCTCGGCCATCAATTCTTCGTCGAGAACGTCGGCGGTGCGGGCGGCAACATTGCAGCCGGCCAGGTCGCGCGCGTGACGCCGGACGGCTACACCATCATGGTCATCAGCACCGGCTTCGTCGTGAATCCCAGCCTCTACGCCAAGGTGCCGTATGATCCAGTCAAGGATTTCGTGCCGGTAACGCTGGTCGCGGTCTCGCCGAACGTCGTGGTGGTCAACCCCCAAGTGCCCGCCAAGACACTCCCGGAGCTGGTGCAGCTCATTCGCGACAACCCCGGCAAGTACGGCTTTGCCGGTCCCGGTATCGGTTCGACGCCGCATCTGGGCGGCGAACTTTTCCGGCTGGCCTTCAAACTCGACCTGGTGCATGTGCCTTTCACAGGTGCCGGGCCGGCGATCCAGGCAACGGTCGGAGGGCACACGCCGATCGCCTTCACCGCGCTGCCGCCTGCCCTGTCGGCGGTGCAGAGCGGACAACTACGCGCGCTCGGCGTGGCGTCAACCGAACGTGCCGCCGGGATGGCCGACGTGCCGACCTTCGCCGAACAGGGCGTGAAGGATCAGGACGCCGACACGCTTACAGGCATCGTCGCGCCGGCGGGGACACCGAAAGAGATCGTCGATCTGCTCCATCGCGAGATCGCCGGGATCGTCGCACAGCCTGATGTCAAGGAGCGCCTCACGACGCTCGGCTTCAAGGCGGTCGCCAATACGCCGGATCAGTTCGGCGCGCGCATCAGGCTGGAGATGGACAAGTGGGGCAAGGTGGTGCGCGATGCAAAGTTGCGGATCGAGTAACGTACTCAGCGCCCCGCTACGATGGCGACGGTTCCGCGACCGCATCCGCGATCTTCATGAAGGTCAGGCCGATACGATTCTTCCGTATCCAGGTGACCCGGCACTCGTGCACGATCGATGGGTCCTTTGCCATCACCAGGCGAAAGTGCTGCGGGACGAAGGCAGGGTTGTCGACATCGATCGCCGCTCCCTCGCGCGAGATATTCCGCACCACGCAGGGCATGACGGAACCGCCCGACGAAACATAGGCAGGCTCGTCGATTTCCGTTCGCGAATACTTTCGCTTCTCTTCCATTCCGTCCGTTCCGTCCCGATCTATCCCGGCCAAACCGCTAGGCTAGCGCAAAACCTTAAACAAGTCGGCGCATGCGCCCGGGAAAACCGAAACAGGCGCGGCCTGCGGCCAATGCGATTGTCTTCAGACCCCATTGTGCAGAGCGGCACGAAATCCCAATCGCTTATTCGCAGATGTGCTCCGCGTCACCATGGACTTGCCGATCGCGGCGATGGCACGATAGCCTTTCCACCAATGACTGGCACACATATGCGATGACCCGGCAGGCATGGTCTTGAATACATCGATTGCAAACTCTGCAGATCTCGGCGGCGACCAGGCGATGATCGCCCGGGCCGAGGCCATCCGCCCTGATGTCGCGACAGCTTCCGATGACATCGAGACCGCGCGCCGACTGCCGCCCGCGCTGCTCGACAAGCTGCACGACGCGCAATTGTTCCGTCTGCTGTTGCCCCGCTCGACCAACGGGATCGAAACCGATCCCGTCACTTTTTTCCACGTCATCGAAACCATCGCCAAAGCTGATGCTTCCACCGCCTGGTGCCTCAGCCAGGCCGGCGGGTGCGCGATGGCGGCAGCCTATCTCGACCTGCCGGTGGCGCAGGCGATCTTCGGCGATCCGCGCGCGGTGCTGGCGTGGGGACCCGGCCCCAGGGTTCGCGCGGTCGAATGCGAAGGCGGTTACAGGGTGACCGGCGTGTGGTCCTTTGCATCCGGCGGCCGCCATGCGACCTGGCTCGGAGCGCACTGCCCGATCCATGCCGCCGACGGCTCGCCCAAATACGACGCTAACGGCGCGCCGCTCGAGCGCACCATGCTGGTACGCTCCGAGGACGTCGAATGGACCGACATCTGGAATACCGTTGGCCTGCGCGGGACCGCCAGCGACCAGTTTGCGCTCAACGACTTCTTCGTGCGCGCCGACCATTCGATTACCCGTGAATTCGACCGGGAATGCCGCGAGAGCGGCCCGCTCTATCGCATGAGTAACCACACCTGTTACCAGTTGGGGTTTGCCGGCGTCGCCTGCGGGATTGCCCGCACCGCGCTCGACAATTTCGTCGAGACGATGCGCAACAAGGTACCGCGTGGTGCGAGGCAGTCGTTGCGGGACAATGCCGTGGTCCAGAGCAACCTCGCCCAGGCGGAGGTCAATCTCCGGGCCGCGCGCGGCTACGTGCTGCAGTCGATGGCCGATACCTGGAAAGATATCACCGCGGGCGCGACCATCACCGTGGCGCAGCGCATGAACATCCGCATGGCCTCCACAAACGCCATTCACAAGGCGCGCGAGGCGGTCGACTTCGCCTACAATGCCGCAGGCGCCACCGCGATCTTCGAGAACCATCCGCTGGAGCGCCGCTTCCGCGACATCCATACCGTGACCCAGCAGCTGCAAGGCCAGCTCAGGCATTTTGAAACCGTCGGCGCCTGGATGATGGGCGTCGATACCGACCTCAGCTTTGTCTAGAGCTTCGGTTCTGATCGAACCAGAACCGAAGCTCTAGATTTTTATTTTGACGCGTTTTCTACCGCAGATAGGTATACGCAATCTGCGCAAGCTTGATTGCTATGCGAACCGGTATCCACTTCGCTTGAAAACGCCATGGGAGAACGACCATGGGACTTGGCGGCTTGCAGCACTACACCATCGAACCATCTGACCTTGAGCGAACCAAGGATTTCTACTGCGACGTGCTGGGCCTGGAAAACGGCGACCGTCCGCCGCTCGATTTTCCCGGCTACTGGCTCTATTCCGGCGGGGCAGCCACGGTGCATCTGATGGGCACGCGCAAGCCGCGCGAGGGCATCGTGGTGCGCGGCACCGAGAAAAAGTACGAAGATACCGGCCGGCTTGACCACATCGCCTTTGCGGCGACCGATGTCGAGGGCATGCGCAAGCGTCTGCAATCGAAGGGCGTCAAATTCCGCGAGAGCATCGTGCCGCGCACCGGCGATACGCAGTTCTTCCTCTACGATCCTGATGGCGTCGGCGTCGAATTGAACTTTCCGAAAAACTGAGACCCCGTTCTCATCGCGTGTCTAAGTCAATTCGGCCGGGTCCGTCCCGGCCGGGTTGAGTGCCGCGGCCCATCTGATGTTGATATGCCACACTTCCCGTCAAAGAGTGAGGTTCCCGACAACGCCGCAAGTCAGCCATTACTAAGGCGCGAGTCCGTCAGTGTTTCATCATCATTGGAATGAGATTGGAGAAGCCGCGCCGCTGCGGCAGAGTAGCCGGGTGCCGCGCCTTTTAACCTACCCCAGGGCATGCGTACCCGGCTATTCGTCCGGCAGAGCGCGCTAGTCTAGTCGAGCCCGCGCTCGTGGCTCAGATTGACCATTTCCTGAATGAAGACCGCCTTTTGCTTGTCGTTCAGGCTGGCAAATAAAGGTTCGGCCGCATCCGCCACGTTGCGCTGATCGACGGCTCGGTCGTTGAGAAACTGGGCCTCATTGCGCATCTGCTCGATAATGTCATCGGGGGGATCGCGCTTGGCGCGCGCCACACGCAGATTGAGGCGATCGGCGCCGTTGTGACCGAGATAGTGCATCGCACTGTTGAACCCGGTCCAATGCTTCTCCTGTTCGGGCGTGAGGTTCAGCTCCTTCTTGATCCGCTCGATATTGGCGTCGCTGTTGGCGACGATCTGTTCGGCCGTCAGTTGCGGCGCACCGGCCTGGGTGAGGACGGCGGCTTGCTGCTGCTGCTGCTGCTTGGCGGCCTTCGCAGCCTTGGTCCCCTTCGCCGGCTTCGACGTGTCACCCTGCTTAGAGGGCTCGCCTTGTTTGGAAGCCTCACCCTGCTTGGAAGTCTCGCCCTGCTTGGCATCCTTTGCCGCCGGCGCCTGTCCGCCTTTGTTAGTGCCCCCGGTCAGGACGCCGGTAACGCCGCTGACCACACCGACGACACCGCCGATCGCGCCGCCCAACACGCCGCCGACCGGACCGGCAGCCTTGTTGCCCTCGCGCGCGCCTTGCTGCACGCCCTGCACCAACCCCTGCGCGTTCGCTGTCGCAGATGCGCCAAGGGCCAGCATGAGGATGACACCAAGCGCAAAAAGCAATCGCGACGGTATCGGCGCAATCTGCTGAGGACGGGTCATTGTCTGGTCTCCATAGTCGATCGAGAAACGTGCCGCGCGCGCCATTCGCAAGGCGCGCCAGAATCCTTCGCCGCCTAAACTATCGTTTCCGCCCCAAACCCGTCTAGCGTTGCGCTGCACAGTTCCATGGCAGGAAACATCTTCGGGAGGAAGCAGTTGCACGCGCCATCGTTTGGACCGCGGCGCAATCGTACACCTGCACCAGGACCGGCGGCAAAGTGTGCGCCGCAATATTGCCGCGTCAACTATTGACGATCCCGACGATACGACATCGTCGCTCCCGCCGCCCGGAATTTCCACGCAACGTTAGTTCAATTTCCACGCAACGTTAGTTCAATGACTGCAGAAGCTGTGTATTCTCGACAGACGCGAACAATTCTGGTCTGATCCGATTACTAAATCTCCGCTGCCACGTCGCCAACGAGCGGTCCACTATCAGCCGGAGATAAAAAACAAGAAGCAAATTCTGGCTCAGCAAAGGGGAGACGTCATGCTACGCAAGAAGCTTTCTCGCCGACAGTTCGTTGCTGCGACCGCGCTATCATCCGCTGCACTCATCACCGCGCCCTATGTGCGTGGCGCCTACGCTGCAGGCAAGCTTTCGATCGGCTTCTGGGACCACTGGGTGCCCGACGCCAACAAGACCAGCACCGCTCTGGTCAAGGAGTGGGCCGAAAAAGAGAACGTCGACGTTTCGATCGACTACATCTCGAGTCAGGGCAACGGGATCCAACTGAAAATCGCGGCAGAAGGCCAGGCCAAATCCGGCCATGACATCCTCGCAATGCCGACATGGTGGCCGCACGCGCAAGCCGATCTGCTCGAGCCCATGAACGACGTTATGGAGCCATTGATCAAGCAGAACGGCGAGGTCAACGGCACGGTCCAGTATCTTGGCAAGGCCGGCGATAAATGGCTTGGCGTGCCCGCCACGATCGGCAGCCAGATCAAGGGGCCCTGCTCCCGCATCGATCTGATGAAGAAGCATGCCGGCATTGATGTGCAGGAAATGTATCCGGCCGGCAGCCCGCCCAAAGCCGACAACTGGACGACGGACACATTCCTGAAGGCGGCAGAGGCGTGCAAGAAAGGCGGCAATCCCTTCGGGATCGGACTGGGTGAGACAACCGACTCGGTCGATACCGCCGGCGCGTTTTTTCAGGCGTTCGGTGGCCAGCTCGTCGATGGCAAAGGCAACATCACCGTCAAGAGCGATGGGGTGAGGCAGGCTCTCGAGTTCTATAAGAAGCTCATCCCCTTATTGCCCGCGGGCGTGGCGTCCTGGGACGACTCCCATAACAACAAGGCGCTGGTTTCCGGCGAGGCCTCACTCATCATGAATCCGCCCAGCGCCTGGGCGGTCGCCAAGCGCGACGCGCCGCAGGTCGCCGAGCAATGCTGGACCCACGGCTTCCCGGTAGGACCCAAAGGAAGGTTTGCGCCGTTCCTTCCGTACTTCTGGAGCGTCTGGAATTTCTCCAAGAATAAGCCAACCGCCAAGAGCCTGCTGGTCCATCTGTCGCAACCGGCTGCCGTCGAGAAACTCGTTGCAGCCAGCGGTGGCTATGACCTGCCGGCGTTCGAGAAGCTCACGACCCTGAAGACCTGGGCGGAAGAAGGCCCACCGAAGGGCACGCTGTACCACTATCCAAATCCGTTCAAGCACCAGACGCTGTCGATCGCCGCCTCGCCGGCGCCCCCGAAGATCGCCCAACAGATCTATACTCAGGCGATCCTGACCAAGATGTGCCTGAGATTCTATCAGGGCGAGACGATGGAAAAGACGCTGGCCTGGGCGGAAGGTGAGTGTGAGGGCTACATGCGGAGCTAGGACGGGGGGACATCGCCGCGACGGCCCCGCAGCGTTGCGGGCCCCGCTGCGGCGGATCCGTTTTCGTGCCAGCGCAAGCGAGGGCCGGTATCATGCCGGCTTTCGACCATCTCCAGAATCGGTTTCATCGAAGTGAATCGCGCGAGGAAGATGCATCATGGCTGATGTCGCATTGCAGCCGAACAAGGCAGGCGCAACGCAAACGCCGCGAAAACGCTCCAGCCTGCACAAGGCGCTCAAGCGAAAATCGACCGCGGCCTTCCTCATGACGCTGCCGCTGATCCTGCTGATCGCCATCCTGGTGATCTATCCAGCGTTCTATTCGCTGCATCTGGCGACGCTGAACAAGTCGATGCAGCGTTTCGTCGGCCTCGGCAATTTCGAGTTCCTGTTCAAGCGCGAAACGTTTTGGCTCGTGGTGAAGCAGTCGTGCATTTTCGCCATCACTGCGGTCGTCTTCAAGGCGCTGATCGGCTTCATTGTCGCACACTTCGTCCACAATCTTCCCGCCAAAGGACAGCGCAAATGGCGCGGCATGCTGCTGGTGCCATGGGTGATCCCGCCGGCGATGAGCACCTTGGCGTGGCTGTGGCTGTTCGACCCCTCCTACAGCGCTTTCAATTATACCCTGTCATTTTTCGGCGTCGGGCCAATTTCATGGACAGGCGAGCCAGGCTGGGCACGCTTCTCGGTCATCCTCGTCAATATCTGGGTCGGCGCGCCCTTCTTCATGATCATGTATCTGGCGTCGCTGAAATCGGTGCCCGATCAGCTCTATGAGGCCGCCGCCATCGACGGCGCCAACTGGTGGCAGCGGATCTGGTACGTCACGTTGCCGATGATGCGCAACATCATCGCGATCACGACGCTGTTCTCGCTGATCGTCACCTTCGCCAATTTCGATATCGTCCGAATTCTGACCGCCGGCGGTCCGCTGGATCACACCCATATTTTCGCGACCTGGGCGTTCCGGATCGGTATCGAAGGCAGCGACATTCCGCTCGGCGCCAGTGTCTCGCTGTTCATGGTGCCGATCCTGGCCATCGCAGCGGTATTCATCCTGCGGGATGTCAACAAGCGCGGGAATGAAGCCTGATGAGCACGGTAATCGTCGACA
Organism: Bradyrhizobium sp. AZCC 1678; assembly: GCF_036924765.1. NCBI lineage: Bacteria > Pseudomonadati > Pseudomonadota > Alphaproteobacteria > Hyphomicrobiales > Nitrobacteraceae > Bradyrhizobium > Bradyrhizobium sp. AZCC 1678. The sequence continues at coordinate 4,520,920 of NZ_JAZHSE010000001.1, read as the reverse complement.
AGGCTGCGCCGAGGCGCACGGTCAAGTATGGCAGCATGAGCCGCGACCGGACCTGGGCGCTGCGATGGTCTTATTTTTTCCTCACCCTGTTCGCGATCTTCTCGCTGGTGCCGCCGCTCTACATGCTGATCACGTCGCTCAAGACCAGCGCCGAGATTTCGGCGGCGACCAATCCGTGGTGGGTTTTTCATCCGACGCTGGAAAACTACATCGGATTGCTGACCTCAAACCAGTTCCTGACGTTCTTCCGCAATTCCGCATTCGTCTCGATCTTCGTGGTGACGATCACCATGCTGATCAGCGTGCCGGCCGCCTTTGCCCTGGCGCGGATGCGGTTCTGGGGTTCGGCGACGCTGGCAACCGGTGTGTTTCTGACCTACCTCATTCCCGACACGTTGCTGTTTCTGCCGCTGTTCAAGATGTTCGCGGTGTTTAGCGATTTCACCGGAATTCAACTGATCAACCGCTGGTATGTGCTGCTGATCGTGTATCCGACGCTGACCGTGCCGTTCTGCACCTGGATCATGATCGGTTATTTTGCATCGATCCCGAAGGAACTCGACGAGGCCGCCATCATCGACGGCGCATCATGGTTTCAAACCCTGACCCGGATATTCATTCCGGTGGCGATGCCGGGGATTATCGCCGCGACTATCTTCGCCTTTACGGTCTCCTGGGCGCAATTCCTCTATCCGCTGGTGTTCACGACCTCAACCGATCAGCTGGTGCTGCCGGTTGGCATCATCACCTCCTTGATCAAGGGCGACGTGTTCAACTGGGGACAGATCATGACCGGCGCCCTGCTCGGCGCAGCGCCTCCGCTCATCATCTACGCCTTCCTGATGGACTATTACATTGCCGGCCTGACCGCCGGTGCGACAAAGGGTTGATCTCATGGCTGACGTGACGTTGCGCAAGGTGGTGAAGCGTTATGACGAGGTCGAGGCAGTGCGCGGCATCGATCTCGACATTGCCGACCATGAGTTCGTCGTGCTGGTGGGGCCGTCGGGCTGCGGCAAGTCGACCACGCTGCGGATGATCGCCGGCCTGGAAGATATTTCCGACGGCGACATCATGATCGGCGGCGACGTCGTCAACGACGTGCCGCCAAAGGATCGCGATATCGCGATGGTGTTCCAGAATTACGCGCTCTACCCGCACATGACGGTTGCGGAGAACATGTCGTTCGGATTGCGGCTGAAGCGCTATCCGAAGGCCGAGATCAAGAGCCGCGTCGACGAGGCCGCGCGCATGCTCGACATCGTCGAGCTGGTCGACCGCAAGCCGAAGCAATTGTCCGGCGGCCAGCGGCAGCGCGTCGCCATGGGCCGCGCCATCGTGCGTAACCCAAAAGTGTTTCTGTTCGACGAGCCGCTGTCCAACCTCGACGCCAAGCTGCGCGTGCAGATGCGGATCGAGATCAAGAAGGTGCACCAGAAGGTCCGCACCACGACGGTCTACGTGACCCACGACCAGGTGGAGGCGATGACGCTCGCCGACCGCGTCGTGGTGATGAACCATGGCCGGATCGAGCAGATCGGCACGCCGAACGAGCTTTATCACAAGCCGGCGACGAAATTCGTCGCCAGCTTTATCGGCTCGCCGGCGATGAATTTCATCCCGTGCCGGCTGGAGGATCTCGCCGGCAAGTTGCACGTCCGGCTGACCGATCGCATCGCCTTCCCGCTACCGCTGGCGCGCGCCGTCCGTTACCAGAGCATTCCGCGCACCGAAAAATTGCTGCTCGGGCTGCGGCCAGAGCATGTCACCGAGGCAAAGCCGCATCCCCAGCCGGGCGTAGAGACATTCGACACGGTGCTCGATGTCACCGAGCCGATGGGAATGGAAACGCTGATTTACTTTACGATGGAAGGCTCGCAGGTCTGCGGGCGGGTCAATCCCAACGCCGACGCGCACGACGGCGCCCCGCTCCGATTGGCTGTGGACCTCAACAACATGCACCTGCTAAACGAGGTGACCGGCGTCGTCCTTTGACGGCGCAGCAACGAGACCTAAGGGCAGGGAATGGCTACCAACAAGAAGAAAATCTTCATCACAGAATCGATGTCGCAACCGGGAAGAGCGCTACTTCACGCGCGGGACGACATCGAACTTGTCGAATTCCCTAACATGATTTCGCAGAAGGATTTCGAAGCCAAGCTGAAGGAGCATGCCCCGGTCCACGGCGTCGCCCTCGGCGGCACCCGCTTCGGCGAGCCCGAACTCGAAGCCTCGCAAGACATGCTGGTGGTGACCCGGATCGGCGTCGGGTTCGACGCCGTCGACGTCCCCGCGCTCAGCCGCCGCAAGGTCCCGCTGATGGTGGCGGGCACCGCCAATTCGCCGTCCGTTGCCGAGCATGCCCTGTTCATGATGCTGACACTCGCCAAGCGCGCGACAGAAATGCATTCGCTTGTCAGGGACGACAAATGGGCCGACCGGTTGGGAATGCTGCCCTATGACCTGTTCGGCAAGACGGTTCTGATCATAGGCTTCGGCCGCATCGGCACGCGCACCGCCAAGCGGTGCCTCGCGATGGAAATGAACGTCCTGGTTTTCGACCCCTACAAGCCTGCCGCCGACATCAAGGCCGCCGGTTGCGATCCGATCGCCGACCTCAACGCCGCGCTGCCGCGTGCCGACTTCGTCAGCATCCATTGCCCGAAGAATCCGGAGACGGTCGGCATGTTCAATGCTGACCGGTTGAAGCGGCTGAAGCCATCGGCCTATCTGATCAACACGGCGCGCGGCGGAATCGTCGACGAGGCCGCCCTGCACGCTGCGTTGGTCTCCGGCAAGCTTGCCGGCGCCGGCCTCGACGTCTTCGCGCAGGAGCCCCCGCCGGCCGGTCAGGCATTGCTCGCCCTGCCGAATGTCATCATGGCGCCGCATGTCGCAGGCGTCACGGTGGAAGCCGTCGACCGGATGAGCGAGCAGACCGCCCGCAACATTCTGAGCGTGCTGGATGGCGAACCCGTGCGCCAGAACGTGATCAATCAGGATGTGCTCGGCTAAATCGCCCGCAAGTCAATGACCCCGGGCGCGGCCGGTCCACCGACCGGCCGGCAAGCGAGGTATCAGCATGGCCTTCAAGGAATACGGCAATTACGACGCGGTCGGCCTTGCCGAACTGGTTCGGAAGAAAGAAGTCGCGGCCAGGGAATTGCTCGACGAGGCCATCGCCCGTACCGCGAAGGTCGATCCGCAGATCAACGCGGTCGTGGTCAAGCATTACGACTATGCCGAACGCCAGATCGAGCGCGGGCTGCCCGACGGCCCCTTTACCGGCGTACCGTTCCTGCTGAAGGACCTCGACCTCCTGGAGGGCACGCGCACGACCTCCGGCGCCACGATCCTGAAGGATTTTGTGGCCGACCACAGCGGCACGCTGGCGCAGCGCTTTCTCGATACTGGCGTCTCGATCTTCGGCAAGAGCTCCAGTCCCGAATTCGGCCTGATGCCGACGACGGAGTCACGCCTGCACGGGCCGACCCGCAATCCCTGGAATCTCGAGCATTCTTCCGGCGGTTCGTCGGGTGGCGCGGCAGCGGCCGTTGCCGCCCGCATCCTCCCTGTCGCGCATGCCAGCGATGGCGGCGGCTCGATCCGGATCCCCGCCTCCGCGTCCGGCGTGTTCGGCTTGAAGCCGACCCGGGCGCGTAATCCGCTCGGCCCATATCGCGGCGAAGGCTGGGGTGGCTTCTCCTGCGGCCACGTCGTGAGCATCAGCGTGCGCGACAGCGCTGTCATGATGGACGCAATCCACGGTCCCGAGCCTTCGAGCCCCTACATGGCGCCGCCGCCGGAACGGCCGTTTTCGCAGGAAGTCGGCCGCGATCCGGGTAAGCTCCGCATCGCCTTCACCGACAAATCGCCGTATGGCGACGCTATCGATCCGGAAATCGCGGCGGCCGTGCGCGTGATTGCGGGCCTTCTGGCGGGACTCGGCCATCACGTCGAGGAACAGGCGCCAGTGCTTGCCGCTGATCCGGCCGCCGCCATGACCACCATCGTCGGCGGCAACACCGCGTTGACGGTACGGCTAATCGAGCAGAGGCTCGGGCGCGCCGCAACGGAAAACGATTTCGAGATATTGACGCTGGCGTTCGCTCACAACGCGCAAAAGACCACCGCGACCGATTACGTCGCCGCCCAGCTCGCAGCCTTCCAGATTTCGCGCTCGCTGGCGGCTTTCTTCGAGAGCTGCGACGTCTTCCTGAGCCCGACATTGTGCTCGCCGCCGCTGCGCATCGGCGAACTCAACGCCATGTCGGAGTATCTGTCGCATATTCCCCCGATCCTGCGCCGCTATATGCCCGGGACCGCCATGTTCAATATGTCCGGGCAGCCGGCGATGTCGGTGCCGCTGGCGTGGAACAAGGCCGGATTGCCGCTCGGCATGATGTTCTCGGCCGGGTTCGGCGATGAGGCGACCCTGCTCCGGCTGGCCGGGCAGCTCGAACAGGAGCGGCCCTGGAAGAACAGAATACCGCCGGTGTGCTTAAACTCCGCCCCAAAAGCGCCGCGGATGGACAAGGCGCCGCCTTATTCGGTAACGAGGGAAGACACGGGGCGGCAACGGGGACATTGATTCTGCTCACGACGCCCCGATCCGGAGGCTGAATCGTGACTCAGAGCGACCCGACCGACAACGCGCTGGCGGCCATCGCCAGCATTCTCGACCGACCGGAGAGCCACCGCGAGCCCGATAAACCCGTGGTCGCGGAGCATGGGCCGGTGGCCCCTCCACCGATCCCCGTGACCCCTTCGCCGATCGAGGCTCACGGTTACTCCAGGCACGGTCCGGGGCCGATGGCCTCGATCCGTTTCAAGTGGACGGTCCGCCTTGAGAATGGCGACTACTATGTCGACGAGACCATCGGTGAGAATTCCGCTCCGATCGTCTCCGGCCCGATGTCAAGAGAAGCCGCGATCCAGATGGTGGACGATCGCGAAAGCGACGCACGCCGGCGCTTCGAGCAATTGAAGAGCGAGATGACCGAACGCGGCGGCGCCGCCAATCTGGTCAGCAAGGACAGCAGCGAGGCATAGCCTTCCGGCGCTGTCTGACGGCTATCCCGGCGGTCCCAGAAAATCCTTCTTGGCAAGATCGACACCCGCATGGCGCAGGATGTCGTAGGCCGTCGTGACATGAAAGAAGAATTGCGGAACGCTGAACGTCAGCAGCAACGATTTTCCGGTGAATTTTCGCTGGGTGCCGTTCTTGAACGTGAAAGCGACTTCCTTGTCGACTGCGGCGTCGATCTCGGCACGCGGCAAGCCCTTCACGAAATCGATCGCCGCTGAAATCCGCGACTTGAGCTCGGCGATGTCGGGCTCGCTGTCAGAAAATGTATGTGGGGCACGGCCGGCCAGCAGCGCGCCGGCAACGACCGCATGCCGGTTGGCTTCTGCCACCTGCTGCTTCAGGCTGTACATGGTGGGTGAGAGCCGCATGTTCAGAAGCACGGCCGGATCGATGTTTCGGGCTCTCGCATGGGCCGAGGCGTGGTCGAGAAGAACCGACAGATTGCCGAGATACGGCACGAACACGCCGACGGAAGCTTCGTAGAGCGAGATGGTCACGATTTCAATTTCTCCGGGTGGCACCACCGCGATATCTGGTTTAAATCGGCGCCATCGCTCCAGAGTGTCATCGAATTTGTCGGCGGAGAAGACCTGATGTTTCGAGTGTTCGTTAGTCTTGCAATGGCTGTCCTGTGGACCGTTGTCGCCAACGCTCAGCCGGCGAATTCCCGCCTCGACGACATCATCAAGCGCGGCACGCTGCGGGTCGGCATGACCGGCGACTATCGTCCCTTCACCTATCTCGACAAGACGACCTCGAAATTTACCGGCTTCGACGTCGACATGGCGGAAGCGCTTGGCAAGGCGCTCGGCGTCAAGGTCGAGTTCGTTCAGACGGCTTGGCCACAGCTGATGAAGGATTTCGAAGCCGACAATTTCGATATCGCGATGGGCGGCGTCTCGATCACGCTCGACCGGCAGAAGAAGGGAATGTTCTCGACGCCGATCATGCGCGAAGGCAAGACGCCGATCGCCCGCTGCGCCGACAAGGACAAGTATGAGACCATTGCCGATATCGACAAGGCCGGCACGCGCGTCATCGTCAATCCAGGCGGCACCAATGAACGCTTCGCCAAGGCGAACATCAAGAACGCCGAGATCAAGATGTGGAACGACAACGTCACGATTTTCGACGAAATCGCCAAGGGCAATGCCGACCTGATGATGACGGACTCTTCCGAGACCCGCTACCAGCAGAAACAGCACCCGGGCGTGCTCTGCGCGGTGCATCCGGAAAAGCCGTTCGACTTCGCCGAGAAGGCTTATTGGCTGCAGCGCGACATAGCCCTGAAGGCCTTTGTCGATCAGTGGCTGCACATCGCCACTGAGGACGGCAGCTTCGGGAAAATTTATGCGGCCTGGTTCGATTGATTCCTGGTCGGATAAGCCTGTTTTCGCAGGAAATTGACCGTCCCTTGGGCGCTATTTAGACTGCCCCAAGTTAGACTACCGAAGTCGAATTTGAACCAAAGCCGCTAGTACACGACTTATGCTTTGAAAGTGATCTGGATCACGTTGGGTGAAGCTATTGCTGCGTAATAGCTTTTGGGGAATGGGGTTCCCTGCTCAGGAGGTCGCAACAATGAAGAAGTGTCTCGCTATCGCCGTGCTCTTGCTGGCGAGCAGCCTCACCACCGCGCAGGCCCAGTACTCGTTTGAGTATGGCGGCCGCACCATCACCATCGATCCCGATCGCGGCACGGTTCAGATTCCCGGCGTCTACGATAATACCGGCAAGAAGGCCAAGCGCTCGCGTGGCGAGGAAGGCGACCTTGATCGTCCGGGCAAGAAGGCGCCGCAGCAGGCGAAGTCCGCCCCGCAGGCCGCACCGGAGGCGGCAACCCCGGCCGCACCTGCACCGGCTGAACAGGCCGCCGCTCCGGCGGCTGCGCTTGCCGCCCCTGCTCCGCCCGCTCCTGCCACCACTTCGAGGGGCGAGCCGTCGACGGCAGCCGTAGCGCCGGCGGATAGGGCTGCGCCTGGGCCAGCAGCGCCCGCGCCTCCAGTGCAACAGAATGCCGCTCCGGCCGCGCCGCCGGCGCCAGCTCCCGTTGCCGCGCCAGCGCCGCCGCAACAACAACAGGCCGCCGTCCCGGCAGCATCCGCGCCGTCGTCTGCGAACTCACCGCTCGGCATATGGCTGACGGAGGAGAAGGAAGGCAAAGTGCGGATCGAACAGTGCGGCCCCAATCTCTGCGGCTATTCCGTCGACAAGAAGTCGAACCAGAACGGCGAGCAGGTCCTGATCAACATGAAGCCCGGCAAGGACAAGTGGAGCGGCCGGATTTTCGATCCGAATTCAGGCAGCACCTACGATTCGACGATCGCGCTGAAAGGCACCGACAATCTCCGCGTTCAGGGCTGCGCCTTCGGCGGCATGTTCTGTGGCGGCCAGACCTGGACCCGCGTCAACTGACCGGCATCCAACCTGCGCATTCAACTGGAAGCCCCGCCGCAACGCGGGGCTTTTCACTGCGCCCGCTTTTCACTGAGAATTAGCCCGTGATGACAGTCACAGTCGTCATGGAACCGCTGTGAGACCATGATCGTGTCCAAACCAAAGGGGCACGTCATGGTAACGTCTCGGAAATCTCTGGTAGCCGCTTCGCTGATTGCTGCACTGGGCTTTGCGACACCATCCGCGGCCGCGACGTTCGACGGCGCCTGGAATGTGCAGATCACCTCGTCGAACGCCGCCTGCAACAGCGGCGCGTCGGTCTCGATCGGAATCAACAACGGCCAGGTCGCCTCGAACAGCGCGACTGTAACGGCGTCCGGCCGCGTGGCCGAAGCGGGCGCCATCCATGTGACCCTGGCGAGCGGCATGAAGCGCGCGGTCGGTTCCGGCGTTCTCACGGCCACGTCGGGATCGGGCACATGGCGCGCAGCCCTGTGCTCCGGCACCTGGACCGCGCAACGCGTGTGAAGCGACAGCAGTTTAGCCGAGCTTCTCGGAATACTCCGCGTCGCTCACGTGCTCCATCCAGGTGACGTAGCTGCCGTCGGCCGCTTCCTGCATGGCAATGTGAGTCATGGCGTTGGTCGGCGAAGCGCCATGCCAGTGCTTCTCACCGGGCGGAATCCAGACGACATCACCGGGGCGAATTTCCCTGATCGGTCCGCCTTTGGCCTGCACCCGTCCGACCCCTGAGGTGACATAGAGCGTCTGGCCCAGCGGATGCGTGTGCCAGGCCGTGCGCGCGCCCGGCTCAAAGGAGACGCGCGTCGAGGCCAGCCGTGCCGGCGCCTCGGTCTGGATGATCGGATCCTGCAGCACCGTGCCGGTGAAATATTCCGGCGGCGCCCGGCGCGTCGGCCGGGAGCCCGCGAGATGGATATCCATGGAGTTGTCTCCTTTTTCTGGACTTGTGTTTGACCTTGTAGGGTGGGCAAAGGCGCTCTTCGCGCCGTGCCCACCAACCCGGGGCTGGATACTGCGATAGACGGTGGGCTCGCTTCGCTTAGCCCACCCTACACATAGTTATTTCTTGCTGGCCGCGTAGCGCGCCTTGGTCTCGGCGTTCATCGGATAGAGGCCGGGCAATGCCGCGCCGTTGTTCACCTCGTTGACGATCCAGGCTTCCATCCGTTCCTGCTCCGGCCCTTCGGCCAGCACATGGTCGAGCAGCGCCTGCGGGATCAGGACCGCGCCGTCCTGGTCGGCGACGACGATGTCGTTGGGGAATACCGCGACCCCGCCACAGCCGATCGGCTCACCCCAGCCGACGAAGGTCAACCCGGCCACCGAAGGCGGCGCCGCAAAGCCGTCGCACCACACGGGCAAATTGGTACCGAGCACGCCTTCGACGTCGCGCACCACGCCATCGGTGATCAGCGCGGCAACGCCGCGTTTGACCATGCGCGCACAGAGAATGTCGCCGAAGATGCCGGCGTCGGTAACGCCCATGGCGTCGACCACGGTGATGCAACCTTTCGGCATCGCTTCAATCGCAGTGCGGGTCGAAATCGGCGACGACCAGGATTCCGGCGTTGCCAGATCTTCGCGCGCGGGCACGAAGCGCAGCGTAAAGGCCGGTCCGACCAGCCGCGGCTGCCCGGGCCGCAGCGGCTTGGTGCCGCGCATCCAGACGTTTCGCAGGCCCTTCTTGAGCAGCACGGTGGTGATGGTGGCAGTGGATACGCCGGACAGGGTTGCGAGGGCTTCGGGGGACAGGGACATCTGGAATGCAGGCTCCGGAGGATGGGTGAAAGGTAGCGCATCTTGCGAAGCGCGGATGTCACGTCAAGGGCTCGGCGAAAGAAGCGCGATCACAACATCTTATCGTCGGCATGCAGATTAATTTATTGAACTTACTGGCTGATTTCGCGCGAAGCGAATTCCACTCGCGTCCAAAACACGCTAGAGGTGGAGGCGCAGCACAGAAGCTGCGAGACAGTTTAGAGGCCATGGCCGCGACGCTTCCCCCGCCCCGCCTTTTGCCGAGTGGCGACAGCGCCATCACGGTGGAATTCAGCCGCAACATCGACGATGCCGCCAACCGGCGGGTGCTGGCGCTCGACCGTGCAATGACCGCTGAGCCGATCACGGGTGTCACCGAGACCGTGCCGACCTATCGCTCGCTGCTGGTGCATTACGATCCCGTGTTGATCGATTTCGACAAGCTTGGCGAAAAGATCCTCACGCTCGCGCAGCGGCCGGTACCGGCAACGACAAAGACCCGGCGCTGGCGCATTCCGGTGGTCTATGGCGGCGAGCACGGCATCGACCTCGAGGACGTCGCAAAGACCCTCAACACCACGCCCGACGAGATCGTGGCGCGGCATGTCGCCGGCGACTACCGGGTAGCCATGATCGGCTTTACGCCCGGCTGGTCCTATCTCAGCGGGCTCACGGACTCCCTGCACATGCCGCGGCGGCAGAACCCGCGTTTGCTGACGCCAGCCGGCACCATCTCGATCGGTGGCGTACAGACCGGCGTGCAGTGCCTCGCCGGCCCGAGCGGCTGGCACCTGCTGGGACAAACGGCCGTCCGCACCTATCAACTGCATCGCGATCCGATCTTCCTGCTGGAGCCCGGCGACAACGTCACCTTTACGGCGGTCGATGCCAAGACTTTTGCGGAGCAGGATCGCGCCGCCGAAGCCGGCGAATTCATTGCCGAGCAGATCGCCTCATGAGCAAGCTCGTCATTGCATCGATCGGCCCGGCAAGCTCGGTACAGGACGGCGGACGTCCCGGCGCCCAGCGTTACGGCCTGGTGCCGAGTGGCGCGATGGACCGTCTGGCGCTGGTGGCAGCGAATACGCTGGCCGGCAATGAACCGTTCACGGCGGCTGTCGAGGTCGGCCCGTTCGGAGCAAGGTTTACCGCACGCGGCGGCGCGGTGCGCGTCGCGCTGGCGGGAGCCCCGCGCAATGCCGATATCGCCGGCCGTGCCGTGGCGTCGGATACGTCCGCAACCCTCGCCGATGGCGAGACGCTGACGCTCGGTTTTGCCCGCGGCGGCTCGTTCAGCTATCTCGCGGTCGAAGGCGGCATTGCCGGCGAGCCGATGTTCGGCAGCCTCGCCGTCAACGCGCGCGCGGGCCTCGGCAGCCCCTATCCGCGCCCCCTGCAAGCCGGCGACGAACTGCAGACAAAGGTGGCCAGCGGCGCGCCGGAGCGGCGGATCGAGCTGCCCGCGGCAACCGACGCGCCGATCCGCGTGGTGTGGGGTCCACAGGATGACGAATTCGCCGACGAGACCAAAAACCTGCTTCTCGACAGCGAATGGAAGATATCCGCGACCAGCGACCGCATGGGCTACCGGCTCGAAGGCCCCGTACTCAGACATCTCCACGGCCACAACATCGTTTCCGACGGCACCGTCAACGGCAGCCTGCAGGTGCCCGGCAACGGCCAGCCGATCGTACTGATGCGCGATCGCGGCACCAGCGGCGGCTATCCCAAGATCGCGGCGGTGATTTCGGCCGACTTCGGACGGTTTGCGCAGATCCCGGCCGGACGCGCCTTTCGCTTCCGGGCCGTCAGCATGGCGGAAGCGCAGGCGGAAGCGCGAAAATTTGCCGAGTTGTTGCGCACCCTGCCCGAGCGGCTGCGGGCCATCGAAAGCGTTGATCTCAACATCGATGCGCTGCACGATGCCAATGTCGCGGGCCACGCCGTCAGCGCCGTCGATGCCGGAACCTGGCACGCCGTCTCTCTGGCCAACATATCCGGCCCGGACTGATCACCCAATCCACTCACGAGAAGCGGATCAACACCATGACAACCATCGACCTCAATTGCGATCTCGGCGAAGGATTTGGCGCGTGGGAAATGGGCAACGACGCCGCGATGATCGAGCTGGCGACGTCGGTGAACGTCGCCTGCGGCTTTCATGCCGGCGACGCCGACATCATGCGTCGCACGGTTGAACTGGCGAAAGCGCGCGGCGTCAGTGTCGGCGCGCACCCCGGATATCGCGACCTGCACGGCTTCGGCCGGCGGCCGATCCCCGGCTTGAAGTCGTCGGAGATCGAGAACCTCATCGCCTACCAGATCGGCGCGTTGCAGGCGATTGCGACCGCAGCCGGCCACAAGGTGACCCACGTGAAAGCGCATGGCGCGCTCTCCAACGTCGCCTGTGAGGACGACATGACCGCGAAGGCCATCGCTAACGGCATCAAGGCGGTCGATCCCAATCTGATTTTCGTGGTGCTCGCCAATTCCAAGCTGGTGCAGGCGGGCGAAGCCGCCAACCTGCCGATGGTGCACGAGGTCTTTGCCGACCGCGCCTATGAAGACAATGGCTCGCTGGTGTCCCGCAAGAAGCCCGGCGCGGTATTGCACGATGCGAAAGCGATCGCCGACCGCGTGGTGCGGATGGTGCAGGACGGCGCGGTGGTGTCAGTCACCGGCAAGGTGATCAAGATGCGCACCGACACCGTGTGCATTCACGGCGATACGGCCGGCGCGGTCGACATCGCGCGCGCGGTGCGTCAGGCGTTGAAGGATGCAGGGATCGCGGTCGCGCCGTTCAAGACGATAATTTAATTCCTAGAACGGATGAACCGAGAGCGTGCCGAACACGATGGCGGCAATGAGCGCGAACGCGCTGTAGAGCGCGGCGGTATAGCCGGCGCCGGAACGGCGGGACACCGAGCGTGCGTAAAGGTGCAGGCGGGCTTCCGCCGATAGTTCGCGCATGATCGATCTCCAACGCGGCATGGACTGCATATGGAATATCGTTTGCGTCCGGATTCAAGATATCCGCGGAAATAGCGATGCGGGCGCTTCGGCGCGCTCCATTTCGAGGGGAAAATTCCCCTCTCCCCGACCAGAGCGAGAATATTATTCGGGCCGATTTGAGCTAGCCGGAACCCAAATCAGTGAGCTGGCAGGTTCGGTTCCAATCGCGACAGTGCCGGAAGCACACGGTCGCGGGCGATTTCATGCCCAAAGTCGCCACGGTTCGCGAGCAGAATCACGCCGACCTTGTGATCCGGTACAAGTCCGACATAGGCCGACGCGTTGTTGAGCCCGCCCGGTTTGTCAACGACGCCTACTCCGTCCACGTCAACATTCTCCCACGCCATCGCTTGTCCGAATTTCTCGTTGAAACGGAACATTTCACGCTGAGTCATCTGCAGCGCTTCGCGCAACTGAGGATCCACCGCTCTACCGTCGAGGCAGGCGGTGAGAAAAATGGCAAGATCCCGCGCCGACGAGAACATCTGCCCGCTCCCAGGGAAATCATAATAGCTGTGCTGGTCGCCCGGCGGACCGATTGGCATGCCGTCATCGGAATAGCCCTGGACGGCGCGCTGCATGAATTCAGGACGCATGACGGCACGGTTGTCCGGTCCACGTTCGGGAAGCAGCGTCGAACTCATCCCTAGCGGCCTCAGGATCCGACTTTCAATGAGCTGACCTATTGGAACCCCATACCGACGCTCAAGCGCCAGCTGCAGCAGCACGTAACCGGCATGCGTATAGATGCGTTGTTTGCCCGGCTGTTCGCCCGCCTGCGGCGTCCAGGCGTTGAGGATGTCGAGAAATTGGCCCAGCGAGTATGACTCGTTGGGCCATGGCGGGTGATCCGTCGCCAGCAAGAGGCCAGAAGTATGGGTCGCAAGCTCACCAATCGTGACCCGACGAATATAGTCGCCATTCAATTCGGTGACGTACTTGTTGACCGGATCGTCCAGACTTATTTCGCCGCGCAGCGTTCCGAGCGCGACCAGTGCAGCTTCAAACACCTTGCGCACGGACGCTATGTTGAACAGCGTGTCCGGTGTGACCGGCCGCTTGCCGGCTTGATCGGCGAGACCGTAGTTGAAGAACTGGACGTGGCCCGCGACGTACACGGCGGATGCGAGCCCGCCGGGATCATTGGCCGTCACCACAGGGGCGAAATTTTCCGCCATAATGTCCTGAACCCGTGAGTCCAGGTCTGTCATGGCCACGCGCGCCGGACTGGGCAGGAGGACGAACAGAAGGGCCAAGCCCGCGGTGAACGAGGAGCACCATGATCTCATATCACAATCCGACAGGCATCATGAGATAACCAGCGCTGGATCGCCGGTCGAGTGAGCCAGCGATTGACACAAGCGCGCCATCAAACAACAGCATGTCGATCGTGGGGTTTCCTTCGACATTGTTATTATCGCTGCTTGGTCTCGGCCAAGACACGTATGAGCGTTGGCGAGGCAACCGAAATCACAATCCGGATACTCCGGGAACCAGGCGCTGACGCCTCACATTCGTTCAGCTTGCGTCAACCACGCTCTGCTCCGCACGCCCTAGTAAACGTCCTGCTGGAACCGGCCCTGCTTCTTGAGTTCCCCGACAAAGCTGACGGCCTCGTCGGTGGTTCGGGCGCCGAACTGCGCGACGATATCGACCAGGGCCCGCTCGACGTCCTTGGCCATCCGCTTGGCGTCGCCGCAGACATAGATGTTGGCGCCCTCGGCAAGCCAGGTCCACAATTCGCGGCCGACCTCGCGCATGCGGTCCTGCACATAGAACTTCTTGTCGCCGTCGCGCGACCACGCCAGCGACAACCGCGTCAGCAGGCCCGACGTCTTCAAGGCATTGAGTTCGTCGGCATAGAAGAAATCGCAGTCGCTGCGCTGATGGCCGAAGAACAGCCAGTTCTTGCCCGGCGCGCCGGTGGCGCGGCGGTCGAGCAGGAAGGCGCGGAACGGCGCCACGCCGGTGCCGGGCCCGATCATGATGACCGGGGTCCTCGGATCCTGCGGCAGCGCAAAGCCATGGGCCTTCTGCACATAGACCTTCAGCTCATCGCCGGGATTGATGCGCTCGGCGAGGAAGGTCGAAGCCAGCCCTAAGCGTTTGCGCTTGTTGATCACGTAGCGCACGCAATCGACCGTCAGCGACAATTTTCCGGGCGTCGCATTGTGCGACGACGAGATCGAGTAGAGCCGCGGCTGCAGCGGCTCGAGCGCCTCGACAAAGGCCTCGGGGTGCGGGCGCACGCCAGAGAATTTCTGCAGCACTGCCATCACGTCGAGCGTCGCCGCGTCACCATCGGGGTCCTCGCCCTGCGCCAGCGCCCTCGCCTTCTCGCGGGTGGTCCCACCAGTGATGAAGGAGATCAGCTCGAACAGCGAGTCCGGCGCCGGCGACAGCGAGACGTCGTCGATCAGGACTTCCCGCAGCGTCTTGCCGTTGACCTTGGTGGTGTGGGAGGCGCCGAGCAGCGCGATGATCTGGTCGACCAGCCCGACATCGTTGCGCGCGAAGATGCCGAAGGAATCGCCGACCACATAATCGAGCCCGCAACCGGACAGATCGAACTCGATGTGCCAGGTCTCCTTTTCCGACCCCTTCTTGTTGAGGAGGCGACGCGAAAGGAAGGTCGCCGCGATCGGATTGTCGCGCGATCGTCCGGGCTCGGCCACGACCGCGGGCGCAGCCGGTGCCGCGGCAGGCGCTGATGACGGCGCGGCCGGCGCCTTGTCGATCTCCTCATAGAGCGCCTTCAGCATCCGCGCGGTTTCCTTGCCGCCGGGGACGCAAAGGTTGAGGCGCGCCTCGCTCTTGCTCGCGATAGCTTCCGAATAGTTATGACAATCGTAGCCACACTGCCCGCAATCCTGCTGCGCCATCGCCGCCATCATGCGCCGCCGCAGCGGGCGGCCTTCCGCGAGCTTCATGCGGTCGGCCATCGGCATGGTCTGGTCGTGCCAGGGCGCTTCGCCGTCATCGCCGTCGCCGGCGGCGCCTTCCATGACGGCCGCGCCCTGCTCCGCCGACAGCGGCGTCGCATCTGACAGAAGTCCGGCGAAGAAGCCGTTCAGCCACGAGCGCTGCGCCTCGGAGAACGGCGCACTGGACGGGATGATCTCGATCTTCGGTGGGGGTGTAATCTGGTTCATGAGGACACCTGAGCGTCTGTGACCTGGGCGTCGGCAAGCTTGCGCAGCGTCTCGCCGTCATGGCGGCGCGCGAACGTCAGGAAAGTTTCTTCGGGCGAAACGCGATGTGCGAGATAGGCCTTCAGCAATCGCTCGACCGTCTTCGGCGCATCCTCGGCCTTGAGGTCGTGATAGACCTCCTGCCCGACATCGGCATCCGGACCAAAGCCGCCGCCGGTGAACAAGTGATAGCCCTCGACCGGATCGACATCCTCGCCGACATCCACCTTCGCGGCGATCAGTCCGATATCGCTGATGTAGTGCTGCGCGCAGGAATGATGGCAGCCGGTGACGTGGATGTTGAGCGGCGTGTCGATGTTGACGCGCGGTTCGCACCAGTCGCCGATCTCGGCGGCATGGCGCTTGGTATTCGACGCTGCAAACCGGCATCCGGCATTGCCGGTGCAGGCGATCAGCCCGGCGCGAATTTGCGAGGCTTCGACCGCCAATCCGATCTTCCTGATCGCGGCGATCGCCAGTTCGACGTTCCCGTCGCGCACCCCCGGGATCAGCAGGTTCTGCCAGACCGTCAGCCGGATATCGCCGTCGCCGAGATCCTGCGCGATCCTGGCCAGCCCGCGCATCTGATCGCAGGTGACTTTTCCGAGCGGCAGCGACACGCCGATCCAGTTCAATCCTTCCTGCTTCTGCCTGTGCACCCCGATATGCGCCATGCGATCGAAAGCCGGCCGCGGGGCGAGCGCTTCCGGCGGTACGCGGGTGAAGGGTTTGCCGAGCCGCTCCTCGACCAGTGCGAGAAACTTGTCGTGCCCCATGTCGTCGAGCACGTATTTCAACCGGGCCTTGTTGCGGTTGGTGCGGTCGCCGAGATCGATGAAGATGCGCACGATGGCGTCAGACACTTTTGTCGCATCGGCCGGCTTGACGATGATGTCGCCATATTTGGCAAAATCCCTGTGGCCGGTGATGCCGCCGAGCCCCAGGCGAAACCAGACGCCGGGATCGACACCGAAACCGTCCTTCACCTCGACCGCGGAAAACGCGATGTCGTTGGTGTCCTCCAGCACGGCGATCTTGCCGGCGCCGTCGAAGGCAACGTTGAACTTGCGCGGCAGCCCGTACAGCGAGCGATCGTTGAGGATGTGGTAGTGCCACTCCCGCGCATATTCGCGGGTATCCAACAGTTCCTGCGGATCGATCCCCGCCGTCGGCGTCCCCGTGACGTTGCGGATGTTGTCGGCGCCGGTGCCGCGCGAACACAGGCCAAGGTCCTGAATGCCTTCGATCAACGCCACCGCGTGCTTCGGCGGAATCTCGCGCACCTGCAGATTGGCCCGCGTGGTGACGTGGCAAAACGGTCCGCACAGTTTTTCGGCGAGATCGGCAAGACCCGAAAACTGCCAGTGCTTCAGGATGCCGTTCGGGATCCGTAAGCGGCACATGTAGGAATCCTGCGCCGGCGCCACATAAAACAGGCCGTAATAGCGCCAGCGGAAATTATCCGCAGGGTTCGGTGGCGCATTGTCGAGCGCTTGCTGCTTCAGCCGCGGATAGGCATCGAACGGATGCTCCTCGCGCTTGAATTTTTCCTGGTCGGCGAGCTTCTTGCCGGCGGCTGTGACCTTGTCCTGCGCCTTGATATGCGCGGCATCCGGTCCGGTCGGCTCAGTATTCGCCTTGCCGGCGTTACCACCGCCGAGGCCGCGCCCCACCCGGCTGATCTGCAGACCGGTGGTAAAGCCTTCGAGGTAGCGTTTCTGCTCGTCGGTAAAATCGACTGTGAGGGTTTCGATCTTCATGGTGCGCGACGAAGCTCCTGCGGCCACGAGGGGTGGCATCAACGAATGGGGATAGACCGCCAGGAAAATCGGCCCGGCGCGTCGCCGGGCTGTGATTTTGCTATGCGGTCCGACCAGCTTCGTTGCTGCGGAAATCCATCTTGGACGTAGGTCAGCAGGCTTCAGCGACGAGCCGACCGCACTGCAACATACAAGTTGCGTGCCAGTCGGGTTCAAAAAGAATATGTTGGTATTTCAAACTGTTCCGAGGACGACCTCGAAACCATGAAGTCTTCTTCATTGCCGTGCCGCGTGCAAATTGCCTAGCAATTAAGCGGATACGACTTTTGCCTAATATTGCTTCAGTAGGCCCGGCTCAAGGTTTCCAATGCCCAATTTTGAAAGCCGCCAGATGGCCGGCGATGTCGCCGGGGTCGAACGCCGGACCGGCAAAGGCGCCGATCGCGTCAGAAGCGCCAGGGGGCTTGCCCTGATGCCCCTTGGCGGCGTCGTAGAGGTCCGGCCTGAAGACGCCCATGGCGGTTCGCAGCGCCTCCGGCCGCATCGCCGTCTGACCCCAGCGCACCATCTGCGCATAGAGCCAGGCGGCCTGCGCGGGATCGGGACGGCCCGCGCCCTCGCGCCCGACCAGAAGATAGCGGCCGCTCTCGCGCCGCTGGCCGTCGGGTGAAATCTTCAGCCGGCCGTCGAGGGTGCGCTGGATCACCTCGGCGCCGACGCCGATCCGGTCGGGCCGCGCCAGGACATGCGCGGTCTCGGCGCGGTTTCCGGGATCCTCGATATATTCGGCAGCGTGGGAAGCCGCCCGGACCAGGGCAGCCAGCACGTCCGCATTCTTTTCCGACCAGCTTTGCCTGACTGCGAGAACCTTCTCGGCCGCACGGACCAGGATGTCCGAGACGAAATGCAGGATGTGGCCGACGCCGAGATCGACCGCGACCGAGTTCCAGGGCGCGCCGACGCAAAACGCATCGACATGCCTGTTGGCGAGGCTGTCCACCATGTAGGGGGGCGGCAGCACCACCAGGCGAACGTCCTCGTCGGGATCGACCCCGCCTGCCGCCATCCAGAACCGAAGCTGGTAATTGTGGGTGGAGAACGGGAACGTCATGCCAAAAGTCAGCGGTTCCGCGCCGCTCTTCCGCCTGTTGGCGACGACGCGCGCGAGCGCCAGAGCGGTGGCCATGGGATCGATGGCGTCGCCCTCGAGCTCGCCCATGATCGCCGCATGCAGCGCCGGCGATACCGTGATCGCATTGCCGTTGAGGCCCAGATTGAATGGCGCCACGATTGGCACCTTGACGTGTCCAAGCCCGAGACTCGACGCAATCGCTACCGGCGCCAGCAAATGCGCCGCGTCGAACAGGCCGATATTGAGCTTGTCACGGACATTCGACCACGACACCTCCCGCACCAGCGTGACATCGAGCCCTTCGGCGGCCGCAAAGCCCTTGTCGACGGCGATGATCAGCGCGGCGGCGTCGACCAGCGGAATGAAACCGATATGCAGCGGTGTGGTCATTTCAACAGCTCCGAGGCGGTCAGGATCGACTGCGCGATCTCTCCGATCTTCTTTTTCTCGCGCATCGCCGTGGAGCGCATGAGCACATAGGCCTCGTCTTCGGTGAGGCCCTTCACCTTCATCAGGATTCCCTTGGCACGGTCGATCACCTTGCGCTCTTCGAGCGCGGACTTGGTGCGGTCGAGCTCGTCCTGCAGCTTCGAGAAGGCGTTGAAGCGGGAGATGCAGAGGTCGAGGATCGGTTTGATCCGCTCCTTCTTCAGGCCATCGACGATATAGGCGGAAACGCCGGCATCGACGGAGGCCTGGATCGAGGCCGCATCGCTCTGGTCGACGAACATGGCGATCGGCCGCCGCACCGCGCGGCTGACCTGGAACATCTGTTCCAGAACGTCGCGGCTGGGGTTTTCCAGGTCGATCAGGATGACGTCGGGGTCGAGCGCATAAATCCGCGCCAGCAGGCTCTGCATTTCGCTGATATGCACGACGCCGGTAAAGCCCGCCTCCCGCAATCCCTCTTCCAGGATCGCGGCCCGGATCGGGCTTTCGTCGACAATGACGATTTTCGGCGACGACTCAGCGCTCATGGATCAACTCTTAACCCGGCAGGGTATCCATAGCACGTCAAAAGCCCCCGCAAAGCCTTGTAATTATGGGCAATTGGGACTAGCTCGTGCATATCAATCAGGCAGATTAAATATGCAACAGGCCGCCGCGCCCAAAGTCAGCTTTGTTTCGCTTGGGTGCCCCTGAGACAGAGAATGTAAACTCTTGAGCCAAGTCCTCCACGGAACAGCGCCGGCCGATGGCATCCTATGAAAGTGCTGGCCCTGTATGGCAGGTTGGAGCGTCAGTGACGAAGTCTTTCGAACAGAGTCTGGCCAGACTGAGAAATGTCAGCGTCTCGGTAATCGCCGACGATATCCCTGACGCGGAGGGAACGGCGGCCATCGTGATTAGATTTTCCGATGGCACCGTATTGAAAGCCCAGTACTGGCGTCTAATCCAAGACGGGCGCGCATCGTTGAGTAGCTTCGATCATCAAAAGAAATACGGCCTTCCCGCACCAATCGATGCGAAGGAAGAAGTATCCAATCGGTTGCAGAGACAAGTCTGCAACGGTGTGCAATTCGATAGTGAGACGGCGGATCTAACTTTGGTGTTCGGTGAAAGCACGAAGCTGCAAGCCTTTAACTTTACCGGGCACGAAATTTGGGAGATCCATTTTCCTGACGGCACCGGGCAATATTCTAATTACGCTCTTACATGATCTAGCCGTCCGCGATCCTGCTATTAAAACTAGCTTGCAAATACCTTGACTATTTACACTTATCTATGAGCCGATAAATGGAACGAGCGCCGCGTATATCATTCACATCCCTCGGCTGCCCAAAGGCGCTGGTGGATTCCGAGCGCATTATCACCCGGCTGCGCGCCGAAGGCTATGAGCTGGCCCGCAAGCATGACGGCGCCGACATCGTCATCGTCAACACCTGCGGCTTCCTCGACAGCGCCAAGCAGGAATCGCTCGGCGCCATCGGCGAGGCGATGGCCGAGAACGGCAAGGTCATCGTCACCGGCTGCATGGGCGCGGAACCCGAGCAGATCGAGGCGGCGTATCCCGGCGTGTTGTCGATCACCGGCCCGCAGCAATATGAGAGCGTGCTGGAGGCGGTGCACCGGGCCCTGCCGCCGGTTCATAACCCGCATCTCGATCTGGTGCCGCCGCAAGGCGTCAAGCTCACGCCGCGGCACTACGCCTATCTGAAGATTTCCGAGGGCTGCAACAACCGCTGCAGCTTCTGCATCATTCCAAAGCTGCGCGGCGACCTGGTGTCGCGCCCGGCCAATGACGTGCTGCGCGAGGCGGAAAGGCTGGTCAGTGCCGGCGTCAAGGAACTGCTCGTCATCTCGCAGGACACTTCGGCCTATGGCGTCGACATCAAATATGCCGACAGCCCCTGGAAGGACCGCCAGGTCCGCGCCAAATTCTTCGACCTCGCCAAGGAACTCGGCGAACTCGGCGCTTGGGTGCGGCTGCAATATGTCTACCCCTACCCGCATGTCGACGAAGTTATCGGCCTGATGACCGAGGGCAAGATTCTGCCCTATCTCGACATTCCCTTTCAGCACGCAAGCCCGGTCGTGCTGCGGGCTATGAAGCGTCCCGCCGCGCAGGAAAAGACGCTGGCGCGGATCAAGAAGTGGCGCGAGCAATGTCCTGATCTGACGCTGCGCTCGACCTTCATCGTCGGCTTCCCCGGCGAGACCGATTCCGACTTTGCGTATTTGCTCGATTGGCTCGAAGAAGCCGAGATCGACCGTCTCGGCTGCTTCAAATACGAGCCGGTTGCGGGCGCCGCCTCCAACGCCATCGGCAACGCCGTGCCCGAAGAAATCAAGCAGGAGCGCTGGAATGCGCTGATGGCGCGGCAGCAGAAAATCTCCGCGCGGCGTCTGAAGCGCAAGGTCGGTACCCGCCAGCAGATCATCGTCGATGAGGTCGGCCCGACCGTCGCCAAGGGACGTTCAAAGGCCGACGCGCCGCAGATTGACGGCGCCGTCTACCTCTCCAGCCGTCGCCCGCTGAAGGTCGGCGAGATCGTCACGGCGAAGATCGAACGCGCTGATCAGTACGATCTGCACGGCAGCGTAGCGGGGTTCTGAAGCCAGCTTCTGAAGATGATCACGACGGATCACGTCACGGTGTGGCATGGGGGCGACCAGATGTCGGATCACTTGAAGGAAGTACCGCCAGCCGCCCACCTTCTTGGTCGGGAGATCGTCTCTGTAGATCCGCATTCTGGTGAAGTGAAACTTCGATTTACGGCAAAAAAGGAATTCGCCAACCGCCATGGCACCGTGCAGGGCGGTATGTTGGCGGCGATGCTCGACACCGCAACGGGCAACGCGGTCATGGCTAGGCTGCCCTCTCATCTGACGGCCGTAACGATCCGCCTGGATACGAGCTTCCTGAAGCCCGCGGCATTGGGAGCGATGATTGCGACGGCGCGCCTTGTACATCAAGATGAGCGCTCGGCTGAAGTGATGGCTGAACTCACTGACAGCGAAGGCCAGATAGTCGCTACTGCCAGGGCCGAACTGCGCGTTCGCGAGCGCAAGACCCAGTCTTAGATTTCAACTGGGAGGGGCGGACAATTTCGCAAGCCCTTGACATCCACTACTATCAAGCTGTATGGCCCTGCGCCATGAAACTGAACCGGACCAACCGCCGCGCCTGCCTGCGTCGTCGCTCCAGCGACGATGGGTTGCGCCGTGTCCGACGACAACGCTGATTAACTAGTTCAGCAACGTTTTCGAGAAGGCCGCACCCTCAAAAGTGCGGCCTTCTTGCGTTTCGGCCTGCCCCTTCCCCAAAATCCTGAGGAGATCGACATGACTGACGCTACCCATCCGTTCGATGCGCTGATGGAGATTACCGCTCGCCCGCCGGTGGTGTTCGTCCGCGGTGCGGGCTCCTATCTCTGGGACGACTCCCGCAAGCGCTATCTCGACTTCGTGCAGGGTTGGGCCGTCAACGCGCTCGGCCATTCGCCGCCTGCCGTTGCGGAAGCGCTCGCCGCGCAGTCCAAGCTGCTGCTGACGCCAAGCCCCGCCTTCTACAACGGCCCAAGCCTGAAGCTGGCGAAAGCGCTGGTCGAGAACAGCTGCTTCGATCAGGTCTTCTTCGCCAATTCCGGCGCGGAGGCCAATGAGGGCGCCATCAAGCTCGCGCGGAAATACGGCGCGAAATACAAGAACGGCGCGTTCGAAATCATCACCTTCGAAGGCGGCTTTCACGGCCGCACGCTCGCGACCATGTCGGCGTCGGGCAAGAAGGCGTTCGAGCCGCTGTTCGAACCGAAAGTGTCCGGCTTCCGCAAGGCCAAACTCAACGACCTCGATTCAGTGAAGGCGCTGATCTCGGACAACACGGTCGCGGTGATGCTGGAGCCGATCCAGGGTGAAGCCGGCGTCTGGCCGGCGACCGATCAATTCCTGCAGGAGCTTCGCGCGCTAACCAAGGAGCATGGCTTGCTGCTGATCGTCGACGAGATCCAAACCGGCATGGGCCGGACCGGAAAACTGTTCCACTATGAGCATGCCGGCATCGAGCCGGACATCATGACGCTCGGCAAGGGTATCGGCGGCGGCGTGCCGCTGGCAGCCCTGCTCGCGACCGCGCATGCGTCGTGCTTCGAGCATGGCGACCAGGGCGGCACGTTCAACGGCAATCCCTTGATGTGCACCGCAGGGCTTGCCGTGCTTGAGGAGGTTTCAAAACCGGAATTCCTGAAAGCAGTGGCGGATGCCGGCCTTTTCCTGGAAAGCGAGTTGCAGAAACTGTCGGCGCGCCATGGTCTCGGCGAGGTGCGCGGCCGCGGACTGTTGCTGGCGCTCGACTTGAAACTGCCGATCGGCGCCGCGATCGTGGCTGAGGCGCTTGCGGACGGCGTCCTCATCAACTCGCCGCAGCCCGATGCGCTGCGCTTCATGCCGGCGCTCAACGTCACACGCGAGGAGATATCGCTGATGATCGATTGCCTTGACGCGATTTTGGTCAAGGCAGGGGCTGCAAGACGGGTGGCTTAGCCTCTTTACGTCATTCCGGGTTCGATGCTTCGCATCGCCCCGGAATGGCGGGCCGAGACCTACGGCCTAAAAATCGCCGCCCCCGTCGTCGCCCTGCTCTCAAGCTCGATATGCGCCTTCGCTGCGTCCTTCAGCGCGTAGGCGTGGTTGATCGGCACGTGGAGCTTGCCATTGATGACGGCAGCAAACAGCGTGTCGGCGCCTTCGAGCAGTTCCTTGCGGGTAGAGACATAATCGTTGAGCTTCGGCCGCGTCGCGAACAGCGAGCCGTGATTGTTGAGTTCGGTGAGCGGAAACGGCGGCACCGGGCCGGAGGCGTTGCCAAAGCTCACGAACAGGCCGCGGGGCCGCAGACACGACAGCGAGCCCGGGAAAGTGGTCTTGCCGACGCCGTCATAGACGACATCGCAAAGTTCGTTGCGGCTGATCTGTTTGACCCGCGCCACGAAGTCCTCCTCATTGTAGAGGATGACGTGGTCGCAGCCATTGGCGAGCGCGAGGTCGGCTTTTGGCTTGGAGCCCACGGTGCCGATCACATGCGCGCCGAGGGCCTTTGCCCACTGGCAGGCGAGCAGCCCAATGCCGCCCGCGGCGGCATGGATCAGCACGCGATGGCCGGGCTCGACCTTGAAGGTCTTGTGCAGGAGGTACCAGACCGTCAGCCCCTTGAGCATCAGGACGGCGCCCTGCTCGTAGGTGATGTGGTCGGGCAGCTTGACCAGCTTGTCCGCCGGGATCACCCGCTCGCTGGCGTAGCCGCCGAGCGTGAAATAGTAGGCGACGCGATCGCCGGGGTGAAAATTGGTGACGCCCGTCCCGACCGCCACGACCTCGCCCGCGGCTTCGTTTCCGGCGATGAACGGCAGGCCCGGCGCCTTGTAGAGGCCGGTGCGGAAGTAGACGTCGATGAAATTCAGGCCGACGGCATGCTGACGGATACGGACCTCGCCCGGTCCCGGCGCCGGCACGTCCACGTCCTCATACACCAGGGCTTCCGGACCCCCCACCTTGTGCACGCGCACGGCCTTGGTCATGACAGTCTCTCCCTCGGTATTTCCTGAAGTACCCAACTCGAAAGCGAAACGAAAGCCATCGCCGCCCGGATGTCAACTCAGCGGCCGAAACCGGCTACCGGGCGGCCTTCCGGCGGTTGCGCCTGGCGAGCACATTGAACAGTTCTACGGCGGCCGCGAACAACATGGCAAAATAGATGTAGCCGCGCGGGATATGGAATTGGAAACCGTCCGCGACCAGCGCCACGCCAATCAGCACCAGGAACGCCAGCGCCAGCATTTTTGTGGTCGGATGATTTGCCACAAACCGCGCCACCGGGCCCGACGAGACGTACATGACGATGCACGCGATCACGACGGCCGCGATCATGATTTCGAGATCCTGCGCCATGCCGATCGCGGTGATAATCGAGTCCAGCGAAAACACCATGTCGATGACGATGATCTGAACGATCACCCAGAAAAATGCGCTGGCCTTTGGTTCGCCATCAGGTTCGGCGTCGCCGGCCTCGACCTCGCCATGTATTTCATGCGTCGCCTTGGCAATCAGGAACGCCCCGCCGCCTATCAGGATGATGTCGCGCCACGAAAACTCGACGTTTCTCACGGTGACGACGGGCTCCGTCAGGCCGATCAGCCACACCAGCACGCTGAGCAGTATGATGCGAAACACCAGCGCAAGAAGCAGGCCGATCTGGCGTGCGCGTTTGGCCTGCGCGGGAGGAATGCGCGACACGATCACCGAAATGAAAATGACGTTATCGATGCCGAGCACGATTTCCAGCGCTGTCAAGGTCAACAGCGCCGCCCAGGCTTCCGGGCTCGTCAATAATTCCATCATGCCTTGAACGACTTGATTTGCCGGATCACGGCGTCACTTCCTATTACGTAAGCCGCGATGGCGCAAAGCCCGGCGACGACGGGAGCGCCCACGTCGAAATCGCGGAAGAGCGTATAGATCGCCAGCACGGCTCCGACGGCCATCAGCCACAGGGTCAGCCAGCGCAGACGCACCACCCGGATCGGATGCAATACATGAAACGGCGCGAATGTCAGCGCGATCAGGACTGCGATGCCGATGCTGGAAAGCGCAGGCGGCAAGTGCAACAAGAACAAATAAAACGCCGCGACGTTCCATAGCGCGGGAAAACCGCGGAAATGATTGTCTGACGCCTTCATGCGCTTGTCCGCAAAATAAAGCGCACCCGACACCATAATGCCGATGCCGAGAATTGGCGCCGCCACCGGCAGCAGCATCCCGCTCGCGGTGATGGCATAGGCGGGCACGAAGACGTAGGTCACGTAATCGACGACGAGATCGAGCACCTCGCCCGACCAGTTCGGCTGTAACCGAACGACCTCCAGTTTTCGCGCCAGCGGGCCATCGATCGCATCGATGACCAAGGCGACGCCAAGCCAGCCGAACATGTTGGCCCAGTGTTCGCGCACGGCCTCCAGCATCGCCAGCAACGCCACGCCCGCGCCCATCGCCGTGAAGAGATGCACGGCGAATGCTGCGGTCCGCATTCGGCTGGTCGTGGGTGCGGAATCTGGCTCGGTTGTCTGGTCCATTGCTCCGGCAGTGCTATCAGGAATCGCCCCGATTTGCATATCGGCGCTTGCGGCGTTCCGCCGCGCGATTGGGCGGAAACATTTCGGCCAGTTGATGGCTTGAAAATGCCGCTCCGAACGTCAATTGTCCCAATATGAACGATGCATCGCAAGTTTATGACGCCGCCGTGATCGGCGGCGGCCCGGCGGGATTGACCGCGGCCATCGCGCTGGCCGCGACCGGCGCGAAGGTCGCACTGCTCGCCCGCCGCGTCCCCTATGCCGACAACCGCACCACGGCGCTGCTCGGGGCTTCCACCGACCTGCTCGAACGTCTGGAGGTCTGGCCCCGCTGCCGCGACAAGGCCGCCGCCTTGCGGACCATGCGCCTCGTCGACGACACCGGCCGGCTGATCCGCGCGCCCGAGGTGCGATTTTCCTCGGACGAGATCGGTCTCGAACAGTTCGGCTACAACATCGACAACCGCTCGCTGATGGTCGCCCTCGAAGAGCGCGCCGCCGAGCTTTCGAACCTGACCCGATTTGACGATGAGGCGGCAATGATCGGTCCGCAGGACGCGGTCGTCACCATCCATACCGGCAAGGGCGAGCAACTCACCGCGCGGCTGGTGATCGGCGCCGACGGGCGGCAATCGCCTTCCCGCGAGGCGGCCGGAATCGGGATCAGCCGCCGCGACCTGCATCAGTCGGCGCTGACCCTCAACATCACCCATTCGCGGCCGCACAACGGCATCTCCACCGAATTTCACACCGCGCAAGGTCCATGCGTATTCGTGCCCCTGCCCGGCAACCGCTGCAGCGTGGTGTGGGTCTCGACGACCAGGGAAGCCGAGCGGCTGATGTCGCTCAGCGACGACGAATTGTCGGAGGCCGCGGAAACGCAGTCGCACTCCATTCTCGGCCGCGTCCAGGTTGAAGCCGGGCGCAACGTGTTTCCGCTGACGATCGAGCGTCCCGACCAATTCGCCAGCCATCGCGTCGCGCTGGTCGGCGAATCCGCCCATGTGGTGCCCCCGATCGGCGCGCAGGGCCTCAACATGGGATTGCGCGATGCCGCCGATATCGCCGACATCGCAGGCAGCGCAATCTCGCTCGGGGAAGATCCAGGATCGCCAGCGGTGCTGGCGCGGTATCAGTCCGCCCGCCGCGCCGACGTCGCAAGCCGGCTGATTGCCATCGATGTCGCCAATCGCTCACTGCTCAGCGACTTCCTGCCCATGCAATCGCTGCGCGCGGTGGGCATGCACCTTCTTGGCTCATTTGGCCCGCTGCGGCGGCTCGCGATGCGGGAGGGGCTGGCGCCGACCTGGAAGCGCGTCAGCTAGAGCCGGACGCCGGCGGCGTGAGTGCTGCGAGCCGAGCCCTGTTCTACTTTGCATGGGGTTGTTTTCGCGATTTTGTGTCTCGAGCACCCGTGCCACGCCTTACGGAAACACCAGCCGGCCGCTCTGGATGAACCACATCACGCCGGTCAGCGTGACCACGGAGGCGAAGGTCCCGATCAGGACGGCGACCGACGCCGGCTCGATCCAGGTATTGTTCTGCCGCGCCATCACGAACACGTTCAGCGCCGGCGGCAGCGCTGCCATCAGGACCGCGGTCGCCGCCCAGGGCTGCGCGAACGGCCCGAACAGCAGCATCAAGCCGAACACGATCAGCGGATGGACCAGCAGCTTGATCGCGATCACGCCGGGCACTTCCCAGGGCACGCGATCGAACGGGCGCAGTGCCACGGTGACGCCGAGCACGAACAGTGCGGTCGGCGCGGCCGCGTTCTGCAGGAACAGCAGCGTTTTGTCGACCGCAACGGGCAGTTGAATTTGTAGCGCCGCAGCGAGCGCTCCGGCGGCAGCCGACATGATCAGCGGGTTCAGCACGATCTGCCGCACGGCGACGCCAATCGCGTGCAGGAAGGAGGGATGCTTGCGATCGGTCAGCGCCATCAACAGCGGCACGATCGAGAACAGGAAAATGCTGTCGCAGCAGAAGATCAGCGCCGTCGGCGCCGCCGCCTTGCTGCCAAGCACCGCCAGCGCCAGCCCCGGTCCCATGTAGCCGATATTTCCGTAGGCGCCGGCAAGGCCCGAGATCGTCGCCTTGCGCAGCGAGAGGTCGCCGATGATCCGCCCTGTCACCATCGCCAGCACGAACGCGCTGACCGTGCCGATCGTCGTCGCGATCAGGAATGGCGGGTTGTTCAGTTCGGAAAACGGTGTCTCCGACATGATGCGAAACAGCAACGCCGGCAGAGAAACGTACAGCAGGAAGAAGTTCATCCAGGCGAGCCCCGATTCCGGCAGCCCTCTGGTCTTGCCGCAGGCAAAGCCGATGAAAATCAACCCAAAATAGGGAAGCGCGAGGTTGAGGATATCGACCATCTCGAAAACGTCTTTTCGTCAGTGATTTCGGGGGCATGGCGCCGGACGCGGCCACCACATGTAAAGGTTAATTCGTCCTATTGCCCCTAGCATCGGCCACAATCATGGTCTATTCGACGGAACATGATCAAAGCGCGCACCGCCAAATTTCAGATCGGGCAGATCGTCCGCCACCGGGTGTTTTCATTCCGGGGCGTGATTTTCGACATCGATCCGGAATTCAACAATACCGAGGAATGGTGGTTGTCGATTCCCGAGGAGCTTCGGCCTCACAAGGATCAGCCGTTCTATCACCTACTCGCGGAAAATTCGGAGTCCGAATACGTCGCCTATGTCTCCGAACAAAACCTGCTGCCGGACGATTCCGGCGAGCCGATCCGCCATTCGCAGGTCGCCGAGATCTTCGTGAAGGACAAGTCGGGCGGCTATCGCCCGCGCAATCCGTCGCTGAACTAGCGCGGCCGACGCGAGACCGCGGGTCGAGCGTCCTCACTGACCAGCACGATAGAAACCGAAATAAAAAAGGCGCCCTGCCCGGGCGCCTTTTGTGTTTTGTCGAGCGATGCGGCTCTTACTTCGCCGCCGGATTGGCGCCGCCGCCACCCTCGAGCTTCTTGCGCTGCTCTTCAGCCCGCTTCTGCAGCTCTTCCTGCAGCTTCTTCTGGTTTTCCTCGAACACCTTCGGATCGGTCGGCGGACCGTCATAGGCCTTGGCGAATTCACCCGCGAGCGGCAGCGGCAGCGTCAGCGGCGCGCCGTTGGAATTGATCGCCTGAACAACGAGATTCTGGCCCTTCTTCAAGCTGGCGATCAGCTCGGGCGTTGCTTCGTAGTCGGACATGCAACCGTTCTGGAAGCAGATGACGTAGGGGCCCTGCAGCGGCGCATTGCTGTCGACGATGATCCGGGTTCCGTGCACGAGCTGCATGCCGAGCGGCAGTGTCACGCGCAAGAGCTTTTTCGGCTCGCCTTCCGGCTCGATGATGACGGCGGCGATGACGGGCTGGCCGGACTCGATGCGGCCGTCCTTGCCGGTGAAGCAAACCTGCTTGGCGCCGGCTTCCTGACCCTTGAGGCAGAACTTGGTCCAGGGCGCGTAGATCAGCTGGACTTGCTGTTCCTGCGGCTGGGGGGCAGCGGCGGCGGGAGGAGCGCCAGCCGGAGGGGCTTGCGCGGCCGGAGCCTTGGGAGCAGCCTTCGGAGGTGCCTTCGGCGCGCCGGGCGCCGGCTGCTGGGCCTGAGCGGCCGAAGCGATCAACGTTGCCGACAATGCCGAGGCCGCCAACAGGGCGATGATCTGCCCACGCGGCCGGATCGACCCGGCCAAGATACGGAAATTCATTGCGGAAAACCCTTTCTGAACCGCAGCGCCCGAAACCGCTACAGGCACCGACACCTAGCCGCGCTGAGGCGGCTGTCTCGTTGGCAATTGAGGCGGATACGTGACAGGTGTTCCCGCCATCATCAATTGCCCGCCTTCAATACAGCGACAGGCGAAAAGATCAATGCCGACAGGCATCTTTGGCATTCCCCGAAGGTCCAGGCCGAAGCCTATGGTAAAGCTTTCGGGTGCGCATTTTCGAATCAAATCCCTGCCCGCCTATGACCGTTTGCGGGCGTATCCGCCTGCGTGTGTTGGCGTGTGTTGCCCTCGCGCTGGGTGTAACGCCGCTCGCGCCGTTCTGCGCAGCAAAGGCGGCCGAAAGCCACGCGCTGGCGATGCATGGCGCGCCGGCCCTTCCCCCCAACTTCACGCATATGCCCTACGCCAACCCCGATGCGCCGAAGGGCGGGCGGCTGGTGGAGGGCATACTCGGCACGTTTGACAGCCTCAACCCCCTGATCGTCCGGGGTGTCGCCGTGCAACA
Source organism: Bradyrhizobium sp. AZCC 1678 (assembly GCF_036924765.1). Classification (NCBI taxonomy): domain Bacteria; kingdom Pseudomonadati; phylum Pseudomonadota; class Alphaproteobacteria; order Hyphomicrobiales; family Nitrobacteraceae; genus Bradyrhizobium; species Bradyrhizobium sp. AZCC 1678. The sequence goes on along the minus strand of NZ_JAZHSE010000001.1, from coordinate 4,490,743 downwards.
GGTCCGGGGTCTTCCGTTCGAACGCGGCCTCGTGCTCGAGAGCCTGCTGGTGCGCAACAATGACGAGCCGTTCACGCTTTACGGGCTGCTGGCGAAAAGTGTGGAAACCGACGACGACAGGAGTTACGTCACCTTTCATCTCGATCCCAAGGCCCGCTTCTCCGACGGACAGCCCGTGCTCGCCGATGATGTGCTGTTCACATGGGCCTTGCTGCGCGACAAGGGACGGCCAAATCATCGCCAGTATTATTCCAAGGTCGCGAAGGCCGAGGCGCCCGACCCGCTCACGGTGCGGTTCGACTTCGGCGGCGTCCCCGATCGCGAATTGCCGTTGATCCTCGGCCTGATGCCGATTCTGCCGCGGCATGCCGTGGACGTTGCGACGTTCGAAGAAACCTCGATGACGGCGCCAACCGGCTCCGGCCCCTATCGGGTCACGGCCGTCAGGCCCGGCGCCAGCGTCACGTTCATGCGTAACCCCGATTACTGGGGACGCGACCTGCCCGTTAACCGGGGTCTTTGGAATTTCGACGAAGTCAGGCTCGACTATTATCGCGATGCCAATGGCGAGTTCGAGGCGTTCAAGCGCAGCCTTTACGATTTTCGGGTCGAGACCGAACCGCTGCGCTGGCACGACGGTTACGATTTTGCCGCCGCCCGCAACGGCGAGGTGATCCGCGAGACGGCCCGGATCTCGATGCCGCAGCCCTCGCAATTTCTGGTGTTCAATACCAGGCGTCCGATCTTTTCCGATATCCGCGTACGTCAGGCGCTGACGCTGTTGTTCGATTTCGAGTGGATCAACCGGAATTACTTTTTCGGGCTCTATACGCGCTCAGCGGGCTTCTTCGCCGGTTCGGAACTCTCCGCCTATGGTCGTCCGGCCGACGATCGCGAGCGCGAGCTTTTGAAACCGTTCACCGAGCGCATCCGGCCGGATATTCTGGACGGCAGCTACCGCCTGCCCGTCACCGACGGATCGGGCCGCGATCGCACGACGCTGCGCAGCGCGCTCAAACTGCTGTCGGAAGCCGGTTACGAGCTTGATGGAACCGTGTTGCGGCAGCGCGCGACCAAAGTCCCCCTCGCCTTCGAAATCCTGGTGACGACGCGCGATCAGGAGCGGATCGCACTGGCCTATCAGCGCGACCTCAAGCGCGCCGGCATCGAGGCCAGCGTTCGCGCGGTCGATCCCGTGCAGTTGGACCAGCGCCGGCTCGGCTACGAGTTCGACATGCTGCAGAACCGCTGGGATCAATCGCTGTCCCCCGGCAACGAGCAGTCTTTCTACTTTGGCAGCCAGGCCGCCGACATTCCCGGCACGCGGAATTACATGGGGGCGAAGGAGCCCGCCATCGACGCCCTGATCGCGGCGCTGCTCGAGGCACGCGAGCGCCCGGCTTTCGTCTCTGCGGTACGGGCGCTCGACCGCGTCCTGATGTCGGGCTTCTACGCTATCCCCGTTATTAACGTGCAGGAGCAATGGATCGCGCGCTGGAATCGGGTAGAACGACCTGTAGCGACCGCGTTGACGGGCTATCTGCCGGAAACCTGGTGGCAGAAGCCGGGAACGAAGTGAACTCACCCAAGTGATGCAACCCCCCGCGACAGAGCCGAAGTAACGCCGTGACCCAGCCCACCGCTTCGCCAACGCTCGATACATTGTTCAAACGGAACCTGGCGCGACAGCCGGATGCGCTGGCGCTGGTCGACCCCCTCAACAAGCAGCGCATCACGGGGCAGCCGCCGAAGCGTCTTACCTTCGCGCAGGCCGACCGCATGATCTCGTCGCTATCAGCGCATTTCATCGAATCCGGCTTGCCGTCCAATTCCGTGATCGCGGTTCAACTGCCCAACACCATCGAATTCGCGCTCACCGTGCTCGCCGCCTTCCGCGCCGGCCTCGTCGTCGCGGTGCTGCCGCTGCTCTGGCGGCAGTCGGAATTGACCATGGCGCTCAACCGCACCGCCGCGCGGGGGATCGTAACCTCGGGCAAGATCGACGGCGTGGTCTATTCGGACATCGCCATGAACGCCGCCGCCGAAGCGTTCTCGATCCGCCATGTCTGCGGCTTCGGCAGCGACCTGCCCGAAGGCATGGCCTCGCTCGACAACGCGATTTTCCGGGAATCCCTGACCTCGCGCGCCGTGATCCAGGACGGCCGCAAGGCGGCGCTGATTTCGTTCGACGTCACCTCGGACGGCTTCCGGCCGGTTCCGCGCGCCCATCTCGGCCTGATTGCCGGCGGCCTTTCCATGTCGCTCGAAAGCGACGTGCCGCAGGGCGCAACGGTGCTGTCGGCCTTCTCGCCGATGTCGTTTGCCGGCCTTGCCTCGTCGCTGGCGGTCTGGCTCTTGTCGGGCGGAACGCTGGTGCTGCACCATCCGTTCGACGAGGAGGCGCTGGAACAACAGATCATCGAGCAGGCCTGCGATACGCTGATTGCACCGGCCCAACTGGCGCTGCGGCTGGACGAGATGGACCTCGCTGCGCGGATGCCGAGCCTGCGCAATGTCGTCGGCCTGTGGCGCACGCCGGAACAGGTCGGCTCCAGCGCGTGCTGGACCGCGCAGCAGGCGACGCTGACGGATGTCTATCTGTTCGGCGAGGCCGGATTGTTCGGTGCGCGCCGGATCGCGGAAGACGGCTCGCCGGCCCTGATCAAGCCCGGTCCCCACGGCCCGCCCCGCGAGTTGCCGGGATCGTCGATCGCGGGCGAGATCCTGCTGACGCCACGCGGCACGTTGGGATTGCGCGGGCCGATGGTGCCGGTCGCAGCCTATGCACCGCCTCCGCCGCCGAGCGACTCCCTGATCGCCTCGCCGCCGCGCGACTACGTCGATACGGACTACGCGGCGCGGCTCGACCGCGTGACCGGCGCGATCAACATCACGGCGCCTCCGTCCGGCGTCATGGCCGTCGGCGGCTACCGCTTCCTGGCGCAGGACCTGCAGGAGTGGGCGCGGCGGCTCGGCCAAGGCGCGCTCTTGACCGCATTGCCCGACCGCCTCAGCGGCCACCGGCTCGCCGGCCGCGCGCTCGACAACGCGCGCGCCCGCGACGCGCTGACAGAACTCGGTCTTAACCCATTGATGGTGGAAGCATTTCGCGATCGGAGCAGCGCGGCCTGAGAGCCTCCAGGCGAGGCCGGCGTTGACGCCGCATTAAGCGCCGCAAACTAGAGTCGCAGGCTCCAGATGCGCGCTTGATCCGAGTTTCCCAAGATGTCCCAGCAAGGTCCGATCCTCGTCGTGTCGACCGCGAGACGGCCGTCCTTTGCCGCCACGCTCGACCTCGCGAAGCTGTTTCCGGTGGTCGAGACCGAGTGGGCGGACGCGGTGCGCGCCGTCGAACAGGTGCAACCGGCCGCCGTGCTGGCTGATACCTCCGACGCCGATGCAGCTGGCCTCGCGGAGCTGGCAGCGCGGGCTGCAGCACGCCAGCCGTATCTGCCGCTGATCGCGGTCGACCCGCGGCTCCCGCATCCGGACAACGTCATTTCTTTCTTTCAGACCCAAACCTCGCAACCTCAAGGCGGCTCCGACCGTCTGGTGGCACGACTGCGTGCCGCGCTGCGCGTGCGCTCGCTGCACGCGACCGTGATGCGCCGGCTGGTGCCGGCAACATCGATGGCGCTGTCGCATATCGATCCGGCGCGCGACGCTACCGTGCTGCTGATCGGCCGCGGCGGCGCCTATCCGACGCTGTCGGTCGCGCTTGGCGAGCGCACCGGCGTGGTCGGCGCACTCTCGATCGAGGCGGCTGCGAAGCATCTCAACGTCAGAGACATCGACGGCATCGTGCTCGGCGAAGGTTTCAGCCCGCGCGTGGTCGACGCCTTCCTCACCGTGCTGACGGAGGATGCCCGTTTCCGCAACCTTCCCGTCGTCGTGACGGCAAACGATCTGGCGCCGGCCTACGATCTGCCGAACCTCGAAATCGTCTCCGACGACGCCACCCTGGTGGTCGCGGCGGCGCTGCCGCTGATCCGCCAGCATGCCTTCGAAGTGCATCTGAGCCGCACGCTGAAGGCCATCGACGCCGATGGCCTGATCGACGCGCGGACCGGCCTGCTCACCCGGGACGCCTTCGAGCGCGACTTCGCCAGCGCCATCTACCAGACGCAGCAACGCGGCGGCGGGTTGTCGGTCGCACGCTTTGCGTTCGATCCCGAGCATCCCCGCGCGCAAGTCGACGGCGCGCGGATCATCAGCCGCCTGATGCGGCAAATGGATTTCGGCGCCGCCCAGCAAGACGGCTCGGTTGTCGTGGTCTTTGCCGAAACCGACCTGAAGACGGCGCACACCATCGCACGGCGGCTGTCGAGCGTGATGCGCCATACCAGCCACGGCACGCGCGACGCACGATCGGAGCCGGCGGTCACCGTGGCAACGCTGCTGCCGAACGATTCCGCGAAGTCGCTGCGGTCACGACTGCAGGAAGAGGCGCATCGCGCGGCGTCGTGAAGTTGCCCTAGAGCGGGATGACTTTTCTTCGAATCGTCATCCCACTCTATCTCTTTGATTTACGCATGATCTTTTCGGAAAACCGGTACCCACTTTTCCGGATCATGCTCTAGGCGTAATGTCTATCCACGTCATTGCGAGCGTAGCGAAGCAATCCATCTCTCCGCTTTGCGGAACTATGGATTGCTTCGTCGCTTCGCTCCCTTGCGCAAACGCTTCGCGTTTGTCGCAGGCAATGACGTGGACGGATCGAAGCGCGCTACGCCGCCTTCTTGCTCTCCGCGAGATTGGCGAGTTGCCGCAGGATTTCGGTCGTGCCCATCAACCGCTCTTCCGGAGTCTTCCATGTCTGCAGGAACACCACCTTCATGTCGGGTCGCACCTTGGCGGCCTGGCCGTGCTGGCGGATGAAGAACACCAGCCGGTCCGGCTGCGCGAATTTGTTGTCGCGGAACGAGATCACCGCGCCCTTCGGTCCGGCGTCAACCTTCTCGACATTGGCACGCCGGCAATAGGCCTTGATGGCCGCGACCTTGAAGAGATAGCGGACTTCGTCCGGCAGCACGCCAAAGCGGTCGCGCATTTCGGCGGCGAAATTGTCGATCTCCTCGTCGGTCTCGAGATCGGCGAGCCGCCGGTACAGCGACAGCCGCACCGCGAGGTCGTTGACGTAATCCTCGGGGATCAGCACCGGCATGCCGATGGTGATCTGCGGCGACCAGCGGTCGGCGGCAGGCTCCGCCACGCCGGCCTTGAGGTTGAGGATCGCCTCCTCCAGCATCGATTGATAGAGCTCGAAGCCGACTTCCTTGATGTGGCCGGACTGCTCCTCGCCGAGCAGATTGCCGGCGCCGCGGATGTCGAGGTCGTGCGAGGCCAGCTGGAAGCCCGCGCCGAGCGTTTCCAGCGACTGCAGCACCTTCAGCCGCCGCTCGGCCTGGGCTGTGATCTTCTGCTGCGCCGGCAATGTGAACAGCGCATAGGCCCGCAGCTTCGAACGCCCCACCCGGCCGCGCAGCTGATAGAGCTGCGCCAGCCCGAACATGTCGGCGCGGTGCACGATCAGCGTATTGGCGGTGGGAATATCGAGGCCGGACTCGATGATGGTGGTCGAGAGCAGGATGTCGTATTTGCCGTCGTAGAACGCCGACATGATGTCTTCCATCACGGTCGGCGCCATCTGGCCGTGCGCGACCGCAACCTTCATCTCCGGCACGTTCTTGTCGAGGAAGTCCTTGACGCCGGCGAGATCCTCGATCCGCGGCACCACGTAGAACGCCTGCCCGCCGCGGTAGCGTTCGCGCAGCAGCGCCTCGCGGATCATTAGCGGATCGTGCGGCGCCACGAAGGTGCGCACCGCGAGGCGATCGACCGGGGGCGAGGCGATGATCGAGAGATCGCGAACGCCGGTGAGCGCGAGCTGCAGCGTACGCGGGATCGGCGTGGCGCTCAGCGTCAGCACGTGTACTTGCGCGCGCAATTGCTTCAGCCGCTCCTTGTGGCTGACGCCAAAATGCTGTTCCTCGTCGACGATCAGAAGCCCTAAATCTCTGAACTTGATCGCCTTGCCGAGCAGCGCATGGGTGCCGACCACGATGTCGACATTACCATCGGTCAACCCCTTCTTGACCTGCGTCAGCTCCTTGGCCGGGATCAGGCGGGAGGCCTGCGCGACATTGACCGGGAAACCGCGAAAACGTTCGGCAAAATTCTTGCTGTGCTGCCGCGCGAGCAGCGTGGTCGGCACCACCACAGCGACCTGCTTGCCATCGAGCGCGACGGCAAACGCCGCCCGCAGCGCCACCTCGGTCTTGCCGAAGCCGACGTCGCCGCAGATCAGCCGGTCCATCGGCCTGCCGCTTTCGAGATCCTTCAGCGTGGACGTGATCGCCCCTAACTGGTCCTCGGTTTCCTCGTATGGGAAGCGCGCGCAGAACTCGTCATAGACATGCGGCTGCACCGGCATTTTCGGCGCTTCGTGCAGATGCCGCTCGGCCGCGATCTTGATCAGTTCGCCGGCGATCTCGCGGATGCGGTTCTTGAGTTTGGCCTTGCGCGCCTGCCAGCCGCCGCCGCCCAGCCTGTCCAGTTCGACATTGGCGTGGTCGGAGCCGTAGCGTGACAGCAGTTCGATGTTTTCGACCGGCAGGAACAGTTTTGTTTCGGCGGCATAATGCAGTTCGAGGCAGTCATGCGGCGCGCCGCCGACCTCGATGGTCTGCAATCCGACGAAGCGTCCGATGCCGTGCTCGACATGGACCACGAGATCGCCGGTCGAAAGGCTCGTGACCTCCGAGATGAAGTTGTCGAGTTTGCGGCTCGATTTGCGCGGCCGCACCAGACGGTCGCCGAGGATGTCCTGTTCGCTGATGACAGCGAATTCGTCGGTCTCAAAACCGCTCTCCATGCCGACAACCGCCAGCATGGCCTCGTTGCGCGGCGTCGCCTGCACCGTGCGCCAGGCGTTGACGCTGGTGAGATTGGCGAGCTTGTGATCCCGCAGCATGCTACCCATGCGGTCGCGGGAGCCTTCGCTCCACAGCGTGATCACCACCTTCTTGCGTTGCGCCTGCAACGCCAGCACGTGCGCCACCACGGCTTCGAACACGTTGACCGAACCATCGGCGCGCTCGGGCGTGAAATTGCGGCCCTGCCGCGCGCCGGCGTCGAACATATCGGCACTACCCTCAGGCACCGCAAATGGCGTCAGCCGCGCCACCGCCGCCTCACCGAGGCGCTCGGTCCACTCGGCCTCCGTCAGATAGAGCCGGTCCGGCGGCAATGGCTTGTAGATCGCACCGGAGCCCGGGTGTTCCAGCGCCTCGCGCCTGGCCTCATAATAATCCTGGATCTGCTTGAAGCGTTCGCGCGCGGCGTCCTCGCTCTGCGGCTCGATCGCAACCGGCGCGCCGTCGAGATAGTCGAACAGCGTATCCATCCGCTCCTGGAACAGCGGCAGCCAATGCTCCATGCCGGGATGCCGGCGGCCCTCGCTGACGGCCTCATAGAGCAGATCGTCGCGCTGCGGCGCGCCGAAGGTCGCGACATAGCCCATGCGAAAGCGGCGGATGGTTTCGGTGACGAGCTGGAATTCCGAGACCGGAACCAGATCGAGCGCGCGCATGTCGAGCAGCGTGCGCTGGGTTTCCGCATCGAACGTACGGATCGATTCAAGGCTGTCGCCGAAGAAGTCGAACCGCACGGGCTGGTCGAGACCGGCCGGAAACAGATCGAGGATACCGCCGCGCACGGCGTATTCGCCGGGCTCGCGCACGGTCGACGAGCGGTTGTAGCCATTGTGCTCCAGCCAGGCCACGATCGAGTCCATCGGCACGACGTGGCCGGGCGCAACCGACAGCGCCTGTGCCGCCACCACCTCGCGCGCCGGCACGCGCTGCACGATGGCGTTGACCGTCGTCAGCACGATCAGCGGCTTGTCGCTGCCCTGCAGGCGCGACAACCGCGCCAGCGTGGTCAGGCGCTGCGCCAGGATGCCGCCATGCGGCGACACCCGGTCATAGGGCTGGCAATCCCAGGCCGGAAACTGCATGACCGGCAAATCGGGGGCGAAGAACTCCAGCGCCCGCGCGAGTTGCTGCATCCGCGGGCCGTCGCGGCAGACGACGGCAAGGCTGACTGCTGGCGGTTTTGGCCGTGCCGCCACCGCGCGCGCCAGATCGGATACGACCAGCCCCTCGGCGCCTTCGGCGACGTTGGCAAAGGTCAGCGCGCGGCCGGGAGTCAGCAACGCGGCAGGCGATTTGACAGGCGACTTCATGCGTCGTGATCCACGGCGCGAAACGCCTTGATGCGGTCGAACAGCGCGGTCGCATATTCCGGATCGAGCGGCGTGTCGCCGATCACCGCGGCATAGAGATCGGGATCGGGCACCTCGATCAGGCGTTCGAGTTCGGCCAGATCTTCATCGCGCATGGCGGATATCTCGGCATCTGCAAAGCGGCCGAGGATGAGATCCATCTCGCGGGTACCGCGATGCCAGCAGCGGAATAAAAGCCGCTTGCGGCGGTCGTCGAGGCCACCGCTTGATCGTGTCGTACCCGTCATTGTCCCATTCCATTTCGAACGCCAAAAGCCCGGACGTGCCGGGCGGGGTTGATATAGCCCTCGCACTGGAGAATGTCAGTAGCGTTTCGCCCACAGATCCATGCGAAAGTGGCGTGTATGGATTGCGAGACGGTCCACTGCCCTCGCACCTCCCGCGCTGGTTGCTTCGACGTCCGCCCTCTCAGCCCGTGGCGGGACTTGCAGCTTTTCCATTTCGCCGCTATGTGTCTCGCGCGATCGGTGGCCGATTTTGGCACGATCATCACGGAGAAGGCTCGATGACGTTGTCTCGCCGCCCCGTCGAGGGCATCGCCTAAGGGCGCGTGCGTTAGCCGCGCCGCTTGGGAATTCGCGCGCTTAAGTCAGCGATATCTGCGTTGCGCGCGTCGACGATTCTCAAATCTTCTGAAAGCTTTTCAATGGGCACTTCTCCCAAGGTGGACGGCCGCGCGCCGATCCACGTCTTCGCCTCGTCCAAATCCTGGATCGAGGGTAATGCCACGCTTCAACTCCAGCAGGTCGCCGGACTGCCCGGCGTGCGGGCGGTCGCGGCCATGCCGGATCTCCATCCCGGCAAATATGGCCCGGTCGGCTGCGCCGTTCTGGCGGATCGCATTCACCCGCAACTGGTCGGCTCCGACATCGGCTGCGGGATGGGGCTGTTCGAGCTCGATATCGCAGCGCGCAAGCTGCGGCTCGACCAACTGGCCGACCGGCTGCACGCGCTCGATCAGCCGTGGGACGGCGACATCAACAGCGTCATGGCCGACGCCGGCCTACACGCCACCACCTTTGATGCCTCGCTTGGCAGCATCGGTGGCGGCAACCACTTCTGCGAACTCCAGGCCATCGAGGAAATCCTTGAGCCTGAGATTGCCGCGCAGGCGGGGCTCGACCGCGACCGTGCGTATGTCCTGGTCCATTCCGGCTCGCGGGGCCTCGGCTTCTCGATCCTGGAGCGCATCCTGCTGAAGGGGCAGGCAGCACTTGATCCCGCGAGCGATGGAGGCGGAGCCTACATGGACGTGCACGATCACGCCGTGCAGTGGGCCAAACTCAATCGTCGCATCATCGCGGAACGGGCAGCAGTGGCGGCGCGTGCGGACCTGCGTCCCGTCAACGATCTCGCGCACAACATGGTCGAGCGTGCGCACAGCGCAGGCGGCGACGTCATGGCGCTGCACCGAAAAGGCGCGGCGGCGTCCGATCGTGGGCTGGTGCCGGTGCCGGGCTCGCGCGGGACGCTGTCGTATCTGGTGGAGCCGCTTCCGGCGATGCGAACGGAGGCGCTCGCCTCGCTCGCGCATGGCGCGGGCCGCAAATACGACCGCGGCTCCATGCACGGCCGCGTCCGGGTCAAGAAGTCCGACGTGGCGCGGCTGGAACGCAATCCCTATGGCGGCATCGTCGTCTGCGGTGATCGCGGCCTGCTCGCGGAAGAGGCGCCGGAGGCCTACAAGAACATTGAACGCGTCATCGCCGATCTGGTCGAGTTCGGCCTGGCGCGTGTGGTGGCGACGTTCCGGCCGCTGGTGACGTTCAAGAAGGCGCAGGCGAATGCCGCAGCCGGTGGCGGCAAGCGGGAGAAATCCTGGAAGGAGGATCGCCGATGATCCGACTTCTCTTCACCAGCGGACGCGGTCCAGCGGAGTGCCGGATCGCGATACGGAAGGCTGTTGCAACGCTTGCTGCCGAAGCTGCTTCGCTCGGGCTCGATACCGATTGCCTGGAGGGGCCGAACGCAGACGGGCATGGTCCAGCGTCGGCGATTATCGTGATCCATGGCGATGCTGCGGCGGCATTCACGCGGCCGTGGATCGGAGCGATCCAGTGGGTGGCGCAAAGCCCCCTCCGGCCACATCACAAGCGGAAGAACTGGTTCATCGGCGTGTTCGAGCTACCGGCATTGCCGGACGCACCGAAAGCGCTGGCGATCCAGGATGTTCGCTTCGAATCCTTCCGCGCTGGCGGCCCCGGCGGCCAGCATCAGAACAAGACGGAAAGCGCTGTCCGTGCCACCCACGTTGCCAGCGGCCTCTCCGTCGTCGCGAGAGAGGAGCGCTCGCAGCACCGAAACAAGGCGCTGGCACTGGAGCGGATCGCGGCGCTGCTCAGGCTGCAGGGCGAACTGGAAGCAATCACCGCGCAGAACGATGCGCACGCGGTGCATGATCGCCTTGAGCGCGGACGTCCGGTGAAGCGGTTCAAGGGCACCGCCTTCCGGGCGTCGTAATCGTTGAACCCTGGTCGGAAAAAAGCCGTGGACGTCTCGCTCAAACCCGCGCATGACGGCACAAAACGGTCTTAGGTTTCCTTGATGCGCCCCACCCTGCTCAATCCGCTGTTTGCACCGGTCACGACCCTTCCCGGCGTCGGGCCGAAGCAGGACAAGCTGTTGCGCTATCTGCTGTCGCGCGATGAGACGCCGCGGCTGGTCGATCTGCTGCTGCACCTGCCGGCGAGCGTGATCGACCGCCGGGCGCAGCCGAAGATCCGCGAGGCGGTACAGGGAACCATGGTGACGCTGGAAGTCACCGTGGACCGCCACCGGCCGCCGCCGCCGCGCAATTCCCGCGCGCCCTACCTCGTCTACGCGAGCGACGATACCGGCGACGTGGTGCTGACGTTCTTCCGCGCCAAGCCCGGCTATGTCGAAAAGCTGCTGCCGGTCGGCGAGACGCGCTACGTTTCCGGTACGCTCCAGATGTATGACGGCATTCCGCAGATTGTGCATCCCGATCGCGTCGTGGATGAAGCAGCGTTTTCAAAACTGTCCGGCATCGATCCTGTCTATCCGCTTACCGAAGGTCTCGCGCTGGGTTCGCTCCGCCGGGCGATCGCGCAGGCGCTGCTAAAGCTGCCGGAACTGCCCGAATGGATCAGTCCGGAAGTGATCCGCCGATGCAGCTTTCCGCCGATCCGGGAAGCGCTGAACCGAGTGCATGTGCCGCTCGAACTCACCGACATTTTGCCCGATGGCCCGTTCTGGTCACGGATGGCGTTCGACGAACTCTTGGCCGGTCAACTGGCGCTGGCGCTGGTGCGCGCGCAATTGCGGCGCCCGGCCGGCGACCGCAACGCCGGCGACGGTCATCTGCGCCACAGGATCATTGACGCGCTGCCTTATGCCCTCACCAACTCGCAGCGCGAGGCGATGGCCGCCATCGCCGAGGATCTGCGCCAGCCGGTTAGGATGCTGCGGCTGCTGCAGGGTGACGTCGGCTCCGGCAAGACGGTGGTGGCGCTCTTGGCCGCCGCTGCGGTTACGGAGGTCGGCAAGCAGGCCGCCCTGATGGCGCCGACCGAAATCCTCGCCCGCCAGCATATCAAGACCATCACGCCGCTGGCCGAACGCGCCGGCTTGCGCGTGGCGATCCTGACCGGCCGCGAGAAGGGCAAGGAGCGCCGCGAGATACTGGCGCAGCTCGAAGCCGGCGAGATCGATTTCCTGGTTGGCACCCACGCGCTGATCCAGGACGACGTGATCTTCAAGGCGCTAGCGCTCGCCGTGGTCGACGAACAACACCGCTTCGGCGTGCGCGAACGGCTGGCGCTGACCAACAAGGGCGAAGCGGTCGACGTGCTGGTCCTGAGCGCGACGCCGATCCCCCGCACGCTGGTGCTCACATATTTCGGCGACATGGACGTCTCCGAGCTGCGCGAGAAGCCGGCGGGCCGCCAGCCGATCGAAACCCGCACCATATCGATGAGCCGCCTCGACGAGGTGACCGATGGCGTCGGCCGCGCGCTACAGGCCGGCAAGCTGGTCTACTGGATCTGCCCGCTGGTGGAGGAATCCGAAGCCGAAGGGACCGAGCACCTCACCAACGCCACGGAGCGGTTTGAAAAGCTGCAGCAACGCTTCGGCGACAAGGTTGGTCTCGTCCACGGGCAGATGAAGGGCACGGAGAAGGACCGCGTGATGGCGCAATTCGCCGCCCACGAGATCGGGCTCCTGGTGGCGACCACGGTGGTCGAGGTCGGCGTCGACGTCCCGGCCGCGACCATCATGGTGATCGAGAACGCCGAGCGCTTCGGGCTCGCGCAATTGCACCAGCTGCGCGGCCGGATCGGGCGCGGCTCGGAGGCGTCTACCTGCCTGCTGCTCTACAAGGAGCCGCTCGGCGAAATGTCGAAGGCGCGGCTGAAGGTGATCCGCGAGACCACCGACGGTTTTCGGATCGCCGAGGAGGACCTGAAGCTGCGCGGCGAAGGCGACGTGCTCGGCATCCGCCAGAGCGGCCTGCCCGGCTATCGCATCGCCCGCTCCGACGTGCACGCCCAACTGATCACGCAGGCCCGCGACGAGGCGCTACGGATCATGAAGGACAATCCAAAACTCAAGGGCGAGCGCGGCGAAGCGCTGCGTTGCCTGCTTTACCTGTACGAACGCGACGAGGCCGTGCCGCTGATCGGTGCGGGATAGCGCGCTCCGGCGGCGGCGATGCGAAGCCGGTAGTGCTCGGTGCCCTCGACGATCTTGTCGATCAACGCTTCCAGCGCCCAGAATTTTTCGTGGACATCGAAGGTGACGGCGCGGCTGTCGGTGCAGGAAAACGTACCGAGACGCTGGTGGTAGAGCTTTGCGAGCTTCGGATAGCCCATCGGTTCGGCCATCGCCGACAGCGCGAGGTAGACGGAAAGCTCGTCCGCCAGCGCCGGATGGGCGGCCGCCTCGGTCATCAGCCACTGGTAGAGATCGGGATGAAAGTTCGTGAACACGCCGGTAAAGCCGCGCGAACCGGCTTTCATCGCCTCATAGGCAATCGCCGCATTGGCGTTGACGATCGCAAGCGGCGTGCCCCTGGTCAGCGCCACCCGGCGTTTTACCGTTTCGAGGTCGCAGGAGACGTCCTTGAGGATGACGAAGCGGCCGGTACCCGCGCAGAAGGTCAGTTCATCGTCGGTGAGCAGACGGCGATAGGGCGCCGGGCACTCGTAGAGGCCGAGGGGCACTTGCTTTGGCAACCGCGCGAGGAGCCAGCTCAGATCGTCGATGAACTTGCCGCCGCCTTCCCGCTTCGCGTCGAGACGATTGGTGACGAGCACCATGCCGTCAACCCCGGTGGCGGCAATCGCGGTCAATTCGGCAAGCTGGTCTTCCAGGCTTTCGCTGATGTGGCCGGAAGCGATCACCGGCACGCGGCCGGCGGCGGCTTGTCTGACGAAGGCGGCGAGTTCAACCCGTTCTTCCAGGCTGAGATACTGCATCTCGCTGGACTGACAGACCGCAAACAGCGCGTCCGAACCATTGTCGATGTACCATTCCACCAGCCGGCCGAGGCCCGGATAGTCGATCTGGCCGTTTTCCGTAAACGGCGTGATCATCACGGGAATGATGCCTTCGATCTTCTTCGACACGGAGACCCTACTCCACCTTCACCTTTGCGGGCGCCGCCTGCAGCGCGGCCGAATTGGCCACACGCGCCGCGTTCGCCATGCCGGCCAGCGCGCCATTGCGTTTCTGTTGATCGGAGCCGGGCTGCACCACGCCGGCCGACATGATCAGGGTCGCCGCGTCTTCGGTGCTCATGTCGACTTCGATGATCTTGCTCTTCGGGACGTAGAAGAAGAAGCCCGTGGTCGGGTTCGGCGCGCAGGGCAGGAACACCGAGATATGCTCCTCCTGGCCGGGAAGCTGGCTGGCGATGTTCACGCTCGGCGACTGCGAGATCAAAACGATCGACCACATGCCCGGCGAGGGAAATTCGACCAGACCGACCTTGCGAAAGCTCGATCCCTTGCCCGAGAACAGCGTCTCGAACACCTGCTTGAGGCCGCGGTAGATCGCGCGCACCACCGGCATGCGGCCGAGCAGGCGTTCGCCGAGATCGACCAGCGTCCGCCCGATCAGGTTGGCGGTGAGGAAACCGAGCAGCGTCAGCGCCACCACGGCGACGATCAGCCCCGACCCGGGCAGGCCGAATGGCAGGTAGGTTTCCGGCCGGTAGACCGTCGGCACGAACGGACGGACGATGCTGTCGACCCAGTTCACGAACCACCAGGTCAAATAGAGCGTGATCGCGACCGGCCCTGCGACAATCAGTCCGGTCAGAAAATAGTTCCGGAAACGGGCCATCAGCCCGGCATGGTGCGCGTCCGGCGGGGGTTCCTCCGGGGACGCGGTCGGGGGCAATTCTTCGCGGTTCATTCGGGTTCCAGGTCGGGGCAGCCGGCTCTATGCCAGCTAAGCCATCCTAGCAGATTTTTGAAGGGCCAACGTGACAGTCGATTGACTTGACTATTCGACGGTTACCGATTTGGCGAGATTTCGCGGCTGATCGACGTCGGTCCCCATCACCACGGCGGTATGATAGGCCAGCAGCTGCACCGGGACGGCGTAGACCATCGGGGTGAACGCCGCCGCCATGTCGGGCAGCACGATGGTGACCAGGGATTCGATGGTGGCTTCCGCCGCCCCCTTGGCGTCGGTCATCAGGATGATGTTGCCGCCACGGGCTGCGACTTCCTGCATGTTGGAGACGGTCTTCTCGAACACCCGGTCGAACGGCGCGATTACCACGACCGGCATGTTTTCGTCGATCAGCGCGATCGGCCCGTGCTTGAGTTCGCCGGCGGCATAGCCCTCGGCGTGAATGTAGGAAATTTCCTTCAGCTTCAGCGCGCCTTCCAGCGCCAATGGATAGCTGGTGCCGCGGCCGAGATAGAGCACGTCCTTTGATTTCGAGATGTCGCGCGCCAGTTTTTCGATCTGCGGTTCTGACGTCAGGGCCGCCGCCATCAGCCGCGGAATCTCGACGAGGCCGTGGACGAGTTTTGTCTCGTCCTCCTCCGACAACTCGCCGCGCGCCTTGCCGGCCGCGACCGCGAGCAAGGCCAGCACCATCAACTGGCAGGTGAACGCCTTGGTCGAGGCGACGCCGATTTCGGGGCCGGCCAGCGTCTGCAGCACGGTTTCGCTTTCGCGCGCGATCGTCGAGGTCGGCACGTTGACCACCGACACCGTGTGCACGCCCTCGGCCTTGGCGTAGCGCAGCGCGGCCAGCGTATCGGCGGTCTCGCCCGACTGCGAAATGAAGATCGCAAGATCGCCCTTGCGCAAGGGCGCCTCGCGGTAGCGGAATTCCGAGGCGACATCGACTTCGACCGGTACGCGCGCGAACCGCTCGAACCAGTATTTGGCGACGTAGCCGGCATAGCTCGCGGTGCCGCAGGCGGTGATCGAAATGCGCTGAATGTCCTTGAAGTCGAACGGCAGCTTGACCGGCAGCATCACGCGCTCGCTCGCCATGTCGACATATCGGGCAAGGGTATGGCCGACCACTTCCGGCTGCTCGTGGATTTCCTTGGCCATGAAGTGGCGGTAGTTCGCCTTGTCGACCAGCGAGGTCGAGGCCGTGTGCTTGACCGCGTCGCGGCGAACGATCGCGTTGTTCTTGTCGTAGATAACAGCGCCCTTGCGCGTCAGCACGACCCAGTCGCCGTCTTCGAGATAGCTGATCGTATCGGTGAACGGCCCGAGCGCGATCGCATCCGACCCCAGATACATTTCGCCGTCGCCGTGACCGATCGCCAGCGGCGGGCCGTTGCGGGCGCCGATCATCAGGTCGTCGTCGCCTGAGAAGATGAACCCGAGCGCGAATGCGCCGCGCAGTTCCGACAGCGCCGCCCTCACCGCTTCGACCGGCTTGATGCCCTGCTGCAGCAGGCTGTCGACCAGGTGCAGAACGATCTCGGTATCGGTTTCGGTCTTGAACACCGTCCCCTTCTTCTCGAGCGCTTCGCGCAGCTCGCGAAAGTTCTCGATGATGCCGTTGTGAACCACGGCGACGCGATCGGTCGCATGCGGATGCGCGTTGTTCTCGGTCGGCTTGCCGTGGGTTGCCCAGCGGGTGTGCCCGATCCCGGTGTGGCCCGCGAGCGGTTCGGCATCCAGCCGCTTTTCGAGGTTCTTCAGCTTGCCCTCGGCGCGGCGGCGCGCGAGGTGCCCGCCTTCCAGCGTGGCGACGCCTGCGGAATCATAGCCGCGATATTCAAGCCGCTTGAGTGAATCCACCAACAGCTCCGCGACCGGAGCTTTCCCAAGAATGCCGACAATGCCGCACATGCGGTTTTATATCCCCAAAACGACGAAGCGCGTCGCAACCCGCCCGTCTCTTAACGAGAAATACAGTCTGACAGATACTCAATAATTGTTGCGTATTGAGACAGTCTTAAGTGGAAAGCTTAACGGACCACCTAACCAGGGATTAACCTGTCACATCCGCGAGGCGTGCGGAATACGGCTCCGCGATCTCGCGGCATGACCTGCCCGAGCTTTGGCCTTGGTTCCCCCGAAAGAGAGGGAGCAGGGAATGCCGGATGCGCGCTGCACCCGCGGTCTCGCGTGCAATGGGTAGAAGGAAACGCACACGAGCATACAGGTTCAGCGGAGGCAATCCGGCATTCCCTGCGCAATGGCTTTACGGCTTATAACGCGCTCTTCCCGGCGACGAATTCCTTTTGCCACCGTCGCCAGCGGATTGAGATTTGCCTAAGCCCGGTCGGGCCGACGCATCTCCGCTGGCTTGACATCAGCCACGGATGCCAGAACCACACGACTTCGCCGTACGCAGCGCCCTCACCGCCACTCCGATCGGCGAGATGCCGGTGCGAAGTTCTGGCGAAGGCCTTGAAACGCCGGTCGTCTGCGCAAACGTTGGATCACTCACGGGAGAACCCGCCCTGCGACCACGATCGCGCCCGACGCCGCTGCGTCCACCGCATCCAACCCCGCGTCCGTGACGATCGCGATACGCCCCTCTTGCCGGGGTGGACGGGCGGAGTGATAGCGGTGATTTGGCCAAAGGTGGAAGCGGAATATTTTTGATTCCGGGGCTTGACACGATTTCGGAAAATCCGAATTGATTTGCCCGTCGTCCCATAGAATGCCTTGAAATACCGCTGCATCGCTGTCCCGACACCGAGTCCCCTTCGCAAGGCTCCCGAAAGATAGAGGAGTGAATTGAAATCATCGTCGGCAATAGACTTCTCAGCTCTCTCCATCCAAGCCAAGCCGGAGAAGTGATCTCCTTTGTTCTCCGAATACTCAGCCATTTCGATCATCGCCACAGCTGAGCCTATCGCGATGAACTCCTCCAAATAAGCGACGGCTTCACTCTCTTTGTCCTGCCTGAAGAGTTCTCGAGCGACGCCGACATTAAAGCCCAGATCGTCCTCGAACAGTAATTAGTCTCCCGGCTCAGTTAAGCTTCCCCAGCCACACGTACTGACGGGTGCAGTCCAGCACTGTCACCGCAATCCGCAACCGGGTCCAGCGCAAAGGCCGCCCGAAGGCGGCCTGTCGGTGGCTTCTGATCGAGGCTGGATGATCAGATCACGCTGAGCTCGGTCGACTTCCGCCGGCGATAGGTCACGTAAGCAACGCTGGCGAAGCCCAGGATCATCATCGCCCACGTGGACGGTTCTGGGACGGCAGCAATGGTTGCGCTGAGGTCATCGACAGAGACATTGCCCTCGGAGCCAAACGGCCGGATGCGGAAGCCGCCAATTCCATTGGTCGAGTCCACACTGTAGCGGGTGTATTTGCTGTCTGCGAAATCATAGCCGTTGTTGCTGCCGTTATCGGCCGACGGATCCTGCGCTACCACGGGTAAGACCGTGCCGAACAGCGTATGGCCGTCCTTGTCGAACACTTCGAGCAACTGGTCGAGACCGCTCGTGTAATTCAGCATGTCAAACGAGAAATTGGTGATTGTCGCCGCGAATGCGGCATTGAAGAATATCCCGACCGCGCGACCGTCGTCACTGTTGCCGTCATAAATGGTCAGGCCCGTGATGTTGTTGCCGCGTTCATTCGGGTTGGCGAAGAAGGGCTTGGCATTGCTGTTCTGACCAAACCAACCGCTTTGCCAGTCGGCGAAGTTCGGACCATCGAAGCTTTCAGTGAGGACTGCGGCGTGCGCCGAACCGGCCACGCAAACGAAGCCGAACGTCGCCAGAAAACGGAAAAACTTATTCATCGAACGAAATCTCCTGTCATGCAGCGGCTCTGCCGCTTGCCAGGAGTGTGGATCGTCTGTCGCGTCAATGTCGCGTCAGTATTAATAAGGTTTTATGAAAGTCCATCTTCAGCTATAAGGTCGACCCGCTAAAGAAAGACGCGGCCAGGTTGACGGAAACCCCTCTCACTCACAGTGGCAGCACCGTGATACGCCGCTTCAGCGGACCGTCAGGCCAATCGGAATTACGGTGACAGACCGGCGAGTTTTCGCCCAGCAATGCCCGCTGGCAGGTTGCGAGGTGGTATCTGCGGCGGCGATCGACCGCGCGGACACGTTGACGGTGCCCTTGACGACTTGCAGGGCTAATCGGGATGCGGAACCATGATTTAGATCAAGATGGTCGCTCGACAGCCGCCCAACGAATTCGCACAGTAAAGTTGTTCAACCCGTTTTTCTGGGCTGGACTCTTCGCGGCTGGGTCGCCGCGCTGGGGTCACCACCGCGATCCCAACCCTGCCGCCGCTTGCCGTTCGGTGATCTGGAGCATGTCACCATGAAACGCCGTCTCGCTGCTTTCGCAATCGTCGCCAGCCTGTACGCACCGGTTGCGCCCGCCAACGATGCCTTGGAGGCCAAGGTGCGGGCCTACGTTCCGGTCGTCTCCCTCGCCAAAGTATGTGACATCAGGATCAATGACGCCACCTCGGGTGACCACCGCGCCATGCTCGAAGCGGTGAAATCCGACCCGAACGCCAACAAGCTCGCCTACCGCCTCCATTACGAAACGCAGACGGCCTACATCAAGGCCCGCGACGGAGGTCAACGGGTCGCCTTCTGCAGGGACTTCATCGCAGCCAACAGCCAATACGCCAAGGCGCGCTTTACCGCCGTGGTCGAGGGCCACATGAGCGACGTCAGCACTGGTGTGCAGAAAGCGATTGCCCACAACGTCTGCGGTGCGCCCCCCGTCAAGCTGTCCAAGGCCGACTGGAAACCGTACGCGCAGATCAAGAAGATGCTTCAGAACGAGCAAAAGTTGGCCAAGGAAAACGCCGAGACGAACGGCTGGAACGTCACCGAGGAAACGACGGCGGTCACGGAACAGTTCTGCGCGGCGGTAAAAACCCGATGAGCATCACCGCCCGGCGGCATTGAACCGGCGGCGGCCGGCATTCGCAGCTTTGATTGAAAATGGCGCGCCATGGTAAGATTTTGTGCGATTTGATGCGGCCCTTAACGTCAGTCGGACGCGGCAACCCGATGGCCTTCGCGCTCGGGATCGCCTTCAACCGCGTCTTCGCCGTGCGCGTCTGCCGGCGCCGGTGCGCCGCGGAATCGAATGACGATCGCGATGATGTCGACATCGACCTTGAGCAGATCGAGGTCGCGCGTCATCTCGCGTAGTTCCTGGCCCTTGCGGGCAAATTCCTCGGAGACGTCGATGGCCATGTTGCGCTCGGTGACCCCACCCGAACTGCCGACGAACATCTTGGCCTTGATCCACGTCAGCCGCGCCCGATGGGTATCGCGGGTGAACTTCTTTTCCACGAATTGCCGCCGGGCTTCAACATAGGCCGCCAGCAATTCCACGTCGGACATCTTGTACAGGGCTTCGGCTGAAAGGCTCATGGCACCGGACTGAGGCTTGTTGAGATCGTGGTGAACGCGCCAGGCGAACGCTCCGCCAGGGAATTTCGATCAGAACCTTGTCCCCAGAATATTTGACGCGCCGCCTCTCTACCAGACGGAATCTCTGCATGTATCATACCGGAATTCCGAATCAGCGGAGGCACCGGCCATGGCGAAAAACATGGTGCAAAAGCGCGCCAAAAAAGCACAACGGCGCAAACAGGTGGTGGCGCAGAAGCGACGGGCCGAGGCATTGGAGGCAGGTCTGCCCGCCCGTGTGCTCCGGGCCGCCCAGGCGCCCATTCAACACTGCCTTCTTACCGAGTCCGTGTTCGACGTTGGCGTAGGAACGCTGGTTCTGGCGCGCGGCGCCACGCAGCACTACCTCGCGGCAGGTTCGTTTCTGATCGACGTGTTCTGTCTCGGCATCAAGGATGTGATGTTCAAATCCCTCGAAAGCGAGGATTTCAAGATGTACATGGACTTGATGGAAGCCGGGTCGCCCATGGTTGCCGTCGATCCGGGTTACGCGCGCAAGCTGCTGCGCGATCTCGCCGCGTGGTCGCAATCGATAGGCTTTGCGCCGCACCGGGACTTCGCGGCGGTGGAGCCGATATTCGGCGACGTGAGCGCGGACGCCGGCGACGCGGTGTTTCGGTTCGGTCGCGACGGCAAGCCTGTCTATATGCTCGGCCCGAGCGATACCGCTGCCTCGATGCGGCAGCGGATCGAGCAACTGCAGAAGTATCTCGGCGATCACGGTTTTGAGACCGCGGCCTAAGATGTAAGCTTCAACGGCGCGTTACGGCGTTACGGTGGCAGTTAATCTGCCGCTGGGCCATTGCAATTGAGTGCACTGCAATTGAGTGCACTGAAGATCATCTAGCCGGCCTTCGTGACCAAGAAGGCGGTGGAGCTAAAGTGAGTTAAGCTCCACAAGCCCCTCCGCCTACCCCTGTTTCGGCTTCTTCGCCCGCATCTTCATCTCGCGGTACCGCGCCGCCCCGCCTTCGCGGTTGCTCTGCGGGCTGCGCTCCACGGCCATCGCATCATCAGGCACGTCCTTGGTGATGACGGAGCCCGAGCCGATATAGGCGCCGTTGCCGATTTTCACCGGCGCCACCAGCGAGGAGTTGGTGCCGACGAAGGCGCCGGTGCCGATCGTGGTCTTGTGCTTGAAGAAGCCGTCATAGTTGCAGGTGACGGTGCCGGCGCCGAGATTGGCGTTGGCGCCGACATGGGCGTCGCCGACATAGGAGAGATGGTTGACCTTGGCGCCCGCCTCGAGCGTCGCGGCTTTGGTCTCCACGAAGTTGCCGATCCGGACGCCGTCGCCAAGCGAGGTGCCGGGGCGCAGGCGGGCATAGGGGCCGACGGACGCCTTCTTGCCGATCGAGGCCTGCACGATGTGCGAGAACGAATGGATCACCGCGCCGTCGGCAATGGTGACGCCGGGGCCGATCACCACGAACGGCTCTATGGTGACATCGTTGCCGAACGTGGTATCGGCCGCGAGATAGACCGTCTCCGGCGCGATCAGCGTCACGCCGGCATCGAGCGCCGCCTTGCGCAGCCGCGCCTGCATCACCGCTTCGGCTTCGGCGAGCTGGCTCTTGTTATTGATGCCGCGCACTTCGTCTTCGCTGGTTTCGATCACGACGGCCTCCAATCCCATTTCCCTGACAATAGCGACGGCATCAACCAGATAATACTCGCCCTTGCTGTTGGCTTTTCCAATCCGGTCGAGAATTTCCAGCGCGCGGTGGCCGTCGAACGCCATCACGCCGGCATTGCACAGCGTCACCTTGCGCTCTTCTTCGGTCGCGTCGGCGTGCTCGCGGACTGTCACCAGGCGGCCGCCCTCGAGCAGCAGCCGGCCATAGCCGGTCGGATCCGCGGCGCGGAAGCCAAGCACGGCAAGGGCTGCGCCCTGCTCCAGCGGCGCGCGCAGCCGCGTAAAGGTTTCTGCCGAAATCAGCGGCGTGTCGCCGAACGCCACCAGCAAATCATCAGCACCGCGCGCGATTGCCGCGCGGGCGGCCAGCACGGCATGGGCCGTGCCGAGGCGCTCGGCCTGAATGAACGTTGCTGCATCGGTGCGGATGCGCTTGACCTCGTCGGCGACCGCCTTGTGGTCCGGCCCGATCACGACCGCCAGTGCAGCGCCCTCGCCGTGCGGGGCCGCGTCCAGCACATGCGCCAGCAGCGACTGGCCGGCGACGGGGTGCAACACCTTCGGCAGCGAGGATCGCATGCGCGTCCCCTCACCGGCCGCAAGCACGACAGTCAGGCTGGATCGAGCGGTCATTCTACTTCCTAGCGGACAATTCGGATGGCGCCGGCCGTCTTTAATTGTTTTCCCCCGGAGATCAAACCGATTCGCCGCCCCGAAAACGTCCGGATTCAAGTGGGCGCCGCTTTTCCTGTTAATGTTTGCCCCTGTGATTCGGCAGGGCCTTGAGGAGGGCCAGGGGCGCTTGGCCAAGAAACCAGACCATCTCGCGGACTTCGAGGCGGATGACACCGGTGGCGTGCTGGGCAACCTGTTGGCCGACGAGGACGAGCTCGACCGCCGCGCGCTGTGGCGGATCGGATCATGGGGCGTCGGCGCCACGGCTGCGGTGATTCTGGCCGTGATGGCCAACCAGTCGTCGCTCGGATTGAAGCGGGAACAGGTCGCCGCCGCCGATCTGGCCCGGCAAGCGCAACAGATCCAGATGGTTGCGAGAGAAACCCAGAACGAGGCGCGACGGCTTGCCGCCGCCATCGACACGCTCAATAGCGATCGCGACAGGCTGTATTCCCGGGTTACCGGTCTGGAACAGGGGCTCGACTCCGTCACCGGGGCCATCGCCCGGCAGGGTTCCGCCGCGGCTTCGCCGCCTGTTGCACATGCGGAACCGCAGGCCGCCCAAAACCCGCAACCTTCGCCACCCGTCGCGCCGGTAATAACCACGACGGCCACGGCGCCCGTTGCCGACAAACCCGTTGCCGCCACCCCGGAGCCCGCCCCTGCTGCGGTTTATTCCGCCGCAAAGGATGCTGCGAAGACCGACGCGGCCAAAGCGGATAGCGCCAAGCTCGAAACGGCGAAGGCGGAGATGGCAAAAGCGGACTTGACAAAAGCGGACTTGGCAAAGTCGGACTTGGCAAAGGTCGAGGCGGCAAAGGCCGACGCCGTCAAGCCGGAGTCCGCAAAACCTTCGCCCGCCGCGCCGCTGGTGGCGTCGCAGTCGATGATGACCCCGCCCGATTCCGCCGCCGGCAAGCTGATCGAGCCGGGCAAGGCGCCAAACCCGGTCATCGCGAGCCCGATCCCTGATGTCGTGGCGGCGACGCCATCGCCGACCGATGCGGAAACCGACGATGACACCGCGCCGAAAGTCTCGCTGCGGCGAACCGAGTTCGGGGTCGATCTCGGCAGTGCCAATTCGGTGAACGGGCTGCGCGCGTTGTGGCTCGGGCTGTTGAAATCGAGATCGAACGCCCTCCTGACGGCGTTGCGTCCGATCATCGTCATCAAGGAAAACACCAATGGGCTCGGCATGCAGCTTCGCCTGGTCGCCGGTCCGCTCAACGACGCCGGCGCCGCCGCCAGGATCTGCGCTGTCCTGACCGAAAACAAACGGCCTTGCGAGACCGCGATCTTCGAGGGCCAGCGGCTGTCGCTGAAGCCGGATGATCCGCCGCCCACCGCCGCCAAGCCGACGCCGCGCCGGCCCAGCATCGCCAAACGGGCGGCGGCGGTCGTCGAGGAAACAGCGAAGAAGCCGGAACCGCCGCCACCGGCGACGCAGACGACATTATCGTCCTTCTTCAACAGGAAAAGTTCACAATAATCTTTTGACTACAGCGCGTTACGCCGAACTTTTGACAAGCGCTATCGCCATTGGCGAACGCTTGTCCCGGCAGCCAATCCCGACCATATTGCGCCCATGAAAAAATCCCCGTTCCGGCTCACGCCCTATCAAGTCCAATTCCTGTTGGTGGTCGGCTTCGTCACCGTCGGCTACGCGCTTTACCTGCGCTACCTCGCGGTCGAGTTCTCAACCGTCGCGCTGGCCTGCGACGCCGGCCTGCAAAGCATGCTGTGCAAGTCGCGGACGCTTGCGACGTACCTTTTCAAGAATTCGGTATTCGGCATCGCCGCGCTGATCATTGCGACGCTTCACGTCATGCGGCCGTCGATCGTGCTGTTGACCGGCGGGCTGATCGCGGCGGGATTCGGGATCGTGCTCTACAATATCGTGCTGTCGGGAATTGCGATCGGCCTGCTCATTTTGGGATTTGCACGGCCCGCGCCCGCCACAGCGTGAGCGCCAGCAGCAGATAGATCGCGCAAGTCCACATCGACTGCCAGTTCTGGTTGCCCTCGTTGAAGCCGGTGAAGAGCGCGGCGGCGACCAGCAGACCGGCAAAGGTAGATTCAGCGATCGGGCGCACGCCCTCCACCGGCCGGTTGAGCAGCATCAGGGCCGCGAACGGCACCACCGCCATGGTCAGCGAGGCGAACGGAAAATCGCGGTAGCGCGGATCGAACGTAAAGCCGAGTGCGGTTTCCGCTGCGATCACCGTGGTGACGACAAGCACGAAACCCAACAGCGCCGTCAGCACCGATTTGGTCCGGAAGTTGCGCGGCCCGAACAATTCGAGGAATGTCGGTAGCGGCCGTCCCGACATCGCAGCGTTCGCGCACAGCAAGGGTGAGGCAATGCCGGCCGCCAGCAGCGCCCCCCATTGCAGCCAGCCGCCGGCGCCGTAGCTCTCATAATACATCTTGTCGACGGCGACCCCGAGCAGCATGCCGGCGGTTGTCGCCGACGTCCCGACCGCGATCCACGCGGCCGGCCGCGGCTTCCACGGTCGCCGTCGCAGCGTCAGCCAGCCCGTCAGGAAGACGAAGGCGCTGAGCGCCATCCCGCTTCCCATCTGCAGTTTCCAGGACGGATAATTGCTGATCGGCTCTCCGGGCGGATATTTCACCGCGCGCTGCGCGTCATCGATCAGGCCCCAATAGCCGCCGACGGTGCCTTCGAGCTGGCGCTTCCACGGCTGGTCGTAGGCCTCGATCAAATTGACCCGAAACTTTTCGCGCTTGGCGAGGTCGAGGATTTCGGACACGACGCGCGCCTGGTTGGTGCGCGACGGCAGCGCGCCTTCGCGCATCCTGCCCGCGCTCGGCCAGCCGGTTTCGCCGATCAGGATTTCCTTGTTTGGAAACGCCACCGCCATCCGCTTGCGGATATCGTCGACATGGCCGGCGGCGTGCTTCGCGCGCACCGGGATGTCTTCCCAGTAAGGCAGGATGTGGATCGTAACGAAGTCGACGGCGTCATAGACTTCGCGGTTGCGCAGCCAGAATTCCCAGACATCGGCATAGGTCACGGGGACGGTGACGCGCGACTTGACCGAGCGGATGTGGGCCGCGAGGTCCGATGTCGTCATCTCGCCGCGCAGCAGCACCTCGTTGCCGACCACCAGCGCGGTGATGACGTCAGGGTGTTCCTTGGTCAGTTCGACCGCGACCGAAATCTGGGCGAGATTCTTGATCCGGTTGCTGGAGAGCCAGATTCCCTGGATCACCTTCAGGCCGACCTTGGCGGCCAGCGCCGGAACCTGGTCGAGCCCGTTCTCGATCGAATAGGTCCGCACGCAGTCGGTGATCTTGGCAAGCTGCGCCAGATCCTGCGCGATCTGTTCAGGAAGAATCTGCGTGGACGGAATCAGCGGCGTCTGCGCGCCGCGGAACGGCGCGTAGGAAACGCATTGCAGTTTTGCGCTGGGATCGATCGGCGCGCGCACAAGCGTGATCGGGGTGGCAAGCCACCACCAAAGGGCCGCGATCATACCTAGCGATGAAAGGAGAAGCGCCAGCGGCGTACGAAGAGAAATCGGTTCCATCCTCCGGGCGGGGACCGTCGATTACCCGTTCAACGGCGTTCTGCCAAGATGCACGGTGGTCCTATTGCCCCTCATCCCCTGCGGCAGTTTTACCACCGCCATGATAAAGTTGTGACTTTGCTGGACAAAATCCGAAATACCCGTCATGTGAATCGTCGAGCTTGTCCGCCGCATTGGGGACGAATTTGGGCGGCAACAAGCCAGACCACCACACCAGCCGCGCGGCTGGAAACTAATCGGGGAATGTATGCGTCGACGGGTGCTTGATCCAAGAGTTGCGGTTTTGCGGCGCTTCGCCGCTGCCGGCCTGGCCCTCCTGATCGGATCGGCCGGCGCGTTTGCCCAGAGCGGCACCCCGGCGCCCCAGGATCAGTCCGGCAAGCCGCCCGCCAATGCCGCCGACGTCAACAAGGACAATCAGCGCAAGGCCGACGAATTCGTCGAGGCGGCCCAGGCCATCAACGGCCCGGGTGGAAACCCCGAATGCGTCTGGCTCGGCCGCCGCGTGGTTCGCCTGATGTGGCGCGACGACCTCGACACCGCGTTCCGGCATCTCGATCTCTACGACCGGTTCGGCTGCCCCGGCGGCCATGTCCAGGCGGCCTTCCGCTGCCTGACCCGCTTTGGCGGACAGATCGATCCCAAAGTGGCCGAAACCCTCGACAGCCGCATCCACGTCTGCTGGATCAATCCGGGCGCCCAGCCCCAGGCTGCTGCGGCGGCCAGCCCGGCGCCTGCGACCGCCGGCAATGCGGCGCCAGCCGCGGCCGCTTCGCCCTCGCCGGCCCCCAGCGCCAGCCCCGCCCCGCCGGCGAAATAGCCGCCCGCCATTCAGGATTCGTTCAGCGGAACGATCCTATTTGTCCGGCGTTTGGCGTTTGGATTGGCCGCGCGCTCAAAACGCCGTCCTTAAAAAAGTCATGGCGTCATACCAGTTGTGAATTCGCAGGGCAGGACTATCCTTATGATGCCGCCGTGTCGGTCGAACCTAGGGGACAGGTTCGCTTCCCATCAATCGCAGCCCCGTATGGTTTAGCTGCCAATGCGCGCCGTCGTTGCCGTTCTGCTGTTTGTGACCGCAGCTCACGCCGGGCTGTGGGGCCTGTTTCAGGAAAAGCAGCCGGCACCCGATTTCAGAGGCATTTTGCCAAGCGTCTCCTATGCGCCGTTCGAGGGATCGGCGCATCCCGACGTCGACAATATTCCGCAGATCGAAAAGATTCGCGCCGACCTGAAGAAGCTGTCGACGATCACGCGCGCGATCCGTCTCTACTCCTCGACCGGCGGCGTCGAACTGGTGCCGCCGATCGCCGCCGAGTTCGGCCTGAAGGTCACCGTCGGCGCCTGGATCGACAAGAATTCCGATCGCAACAAGCGCGAGATCGAGGCGGCGATCACGCTGGCCAAGCGCAACAGCAACGTCAACGGCATCGTCGTCGGCAACGAAACCATTTTCCGCGGCGAGCAGAAGATCGACGACCTGATCGAGCTGATCAAGCAGGTGAAGAAGTCCGTCAACGTCCCCGTGACGACCGGCGAGATCTGGAACATCTGGCGCGACAATCCGGAGCTTGCTTCCTCCGTCGATTTCATCGCCGCGCACGTGCTGCCCTATTGGGAAAACTTCACCTCCAAGCAGGCCGTCGATCAGGCCGTGGCGATGTTCCAGCTGCTGCGCGACCAGTTTCCGGGAAAACGGATCGTCATTGCCGAATTCGGCTGGCCGAGCGCCGGATACAATTTGAGGAACGCCGAGCCCGGACCGTTCGAACAGGCCTCGGTGCTGCGCAATTTCGTCACCCGCGCCGAAGCCATCGGCATGGACTACAACATCGTCGAGGCGATCGATCAGCCCTGGAAGTTCTTCGAAGGCGGCGTCGGACCCTATTGGGGCATTCTCGATGCTTCCCGCGAACCGAAATTCGCGTGGACCGGCCCGATCGTGAACGAGAACTACTGGAAGCTGGCGGCGATCGCGCTCCTGGTCGGCATCCTGATGTCGCTGCCGATCCTGCGGCTCGAGCAGCCGACCGTCATGCAGGCCGTGGTGCTTTCAGCCGCGGCCAACGGCGTCGGCGCCTGGGCTTCCACCGTGTTCGCCTACTGGGCCGGGCACTATTTCGTGTTCGGCTCGGCGTTTGCGCTGACGCTCGGCCTGATCCTGCTGGTGCCGCTGGTCCTGATCGCAATGGCGCGCATCGACGAAATCGCGGCGATTGCCTTCGGCCGCGGTCCGCGCCGGCTGATCACGAAGAGCGCGCCGCTGGCGCCAGCCACCATCGGCGAGAACGTCGCCTTTCCGAAGGTCTCGATCCACATCCCCGCCTATTTCGAGCCGGTCGAGATGCTCAAGCAGACGCTGGATGCGGTGTCCCGGCTCGACTATCCGAACTTCGAATGCGTGGTCATCATCAACAACACGCCCGATCCGGAGTTCTGGCAGCCGATTCAGGACCATTGCCGCACGCTCGGCGAGCGCTTCAAGTTCATCAACGCCGAGAAGGTCAAGGGCTTCAAGGCGGGCGCCCTGCGCATCGCCATGGAGCGCACGGCAGTCGACGCCGAAATCATCGGCATCATCGACGCCGACTATGTGGTGCAGCCGGACTGGCTGAAGGATCTGGTGCCGGTGTTCGCCGATCCGCGCGTCGGCCTCGTGCAGGCGCCGCAGGAGCATCGCGATGGCGACCGTTCGCTGATGCACTACATCATGAACGGCGAGTATGCCGGGTTCTTCGACATCGGCATGGTCCAGCGCAACGAAAGCAACGCCATCATCGTGCACGGCACGATGTGCCTGATCCGCCGCGCGGCGATGGACATGGCAGGCGGCTGGGCCGGCGACACCATCTGCGAGGATACTGACCTCGGTCTCGCGATCATCGAGCACGGCTGGCTGACGCATTACACCAACCACCGCTACGGCCATGGCCTGCTGCCGGACACCTATGAGGCCTTCAAGAAGCAGCGCCACCGCTGGGCCTATGGCGGCTTCCAGATCGTCAAGAAGCACTGGCGGCGCTTCCTGCCCGGCGCGAGCCGGTTGACGCCGGATCAGCGCCGCGAATTCTCGCTCGGCTGGCTGAACTGGCTGGGGGCTGAAAGCCTCGGCGTGCTGGTGGCGATCCTCAACCTGATCTGGGTGCCGATCGTGGCGTTTGCCGACATCGCCATTCCCGACAAGATTCTCACTTTGCCGATCATCGCCTCCTTTGTCGTCTCGCTGATCCATTTCGTGGCGCTGTATCGGCTCCGCGTGCATGTCAAAGCCGGCCAGATGCTGGGCGCCATGATCGCGGCGATGAGCGTGCAATGGACGGTGTCGCGCGCGGTGGCCCAGGGCCTGATCACCGAGCATCTGCCGTTCGCCCGCACCTCCAAGGGCGGCCTGTCGGTGATGTCGATCGAGTTCCAGGCGTTCTGGGAGGCCGTGCTCGGCGTGCTGCTGCTGATCGGCGCCACCGTGCTGGTCGTGACGAACGGCTACAAGCAGGTGCGCGAGATCTACATCTTCGCCGGCGTCCTGGTGCTGCAGAGCCTGCCGTTCCTGGCCGCCGTCTCGATCGCGCTGCTGGAAAACTCCCGCGCCAATTCCTTCGCCTTCTGGCGCAACAGCGCGGTGCGGACGGCGGAACTGATCGGGCTGCGCCCGGTCAGCCTGCCGGCGGTCGGCAGCCAGTCCCAGCCGGTTGCGTCGGAAATTCGCCGCGAGGCGAACTGACGGTGGATGAAGAGGTCCCGTCCGCTTCAACAAGCCTTGCTAAGCGTCACGGGCACAAAGAAAATTTGGATTACGCGAGTGCCGCTTTTGTCGCGCCGGCACTATTGACCCGCAGGGGCCCTCCCCCTACACAGCGCGGCGAGTGAGCGCGTAGCTCAGGTGGTAGAGCACGTGACTTTTAATCATGGGGTCGAGGGTTCGAGTCCCTCCGCGCTCACCAATGAAATCAAACACTTAGTTCGATTCCTCCGACTCTCACAAGCCGTGGCAGAGGCGGCGCGCATAGCCAACGCAACCTTCATTCTTCTAGGGCCTCGATCACACGCACCACACTTCGGTCGTTGACTCTCTCGGGTGGGACTTTGCGATGCCGACGACTGTCCCGTCTGGAAGCTTGATGCGTGTCGAATGCATTCCCGTCGAATCGGTTGGTGATCGCCCAGCCTCGTGGTTTATCCAAGCACTCCCAGCCGGCCGGGAATCGACATCCGGCGTGGTGTTGCTCTTCCTGCTCGGCCTTGCGTTGCGTAACAGGTTCCGCATGAAACGATCAGCGAATTATACCAAGAGCAAGCCTCGCCTACGCCGGGGGTGGGTGCACTGTTATTCGTCCCAGCGGCGCAAATGCGCGGGCGGAACGATTGCGTAAGGCTGCCTCAGCTTAGACTTGCCTCGCTATCTCCAGGATGCCATCGCGATCTTGCACGATGGCAACGGACCCTCTCTTTTCGAGCCAGCGAAGTCCAAGCGCCAGTTGCCTCAGGTCGTTTCTGGCGTGGCCGACTGGAAGCTTGCGGGCGCGCCGCAAGGCGTCTGCGGCTTGCCGTCTAATCGGCGACTCTGCTGTCTTTAATTGCTGACGCATCGCGGCCCCGCCCCCCACGACGCCAATTAAAATCCCGCGCCGCTCACCCGTCTGTCCGGAACCGGACTCTACATCGAGTTTCGGGAAAAACGGCAGAGCGATGGAACGGATGGCCTCGAAATGAATCTATTATGGCTTCCGGTTCTAGCCCCCAAAGCCCCACCGGATGAAAACCCCTTCGAGGGTTGACGGCTCCAGCTTCCAACAGGCTGGAGCCGTTTAAGGGTTGTCTGGATGGTGGAATGCCCCTGCACTTCAGCCGCGTCGCTCCCGCGACAGAGGAGCTAGAAATATGGAGCGCAAGCGAGAGCGGCTTCTCATTTGTAATCAGTAATGAGAGTCGCAGTGGTCCTGGACTCCACGGACAACCTGGCTTTGTAGCTTCTTGGCGCTCCATCGATTTCAACAGGCCCGCCATCCGGATAGGTGGATCACCCTTCAAGACGTTTGCGGAAGCCGAGAAGGCCTGTGAGGCCATGGTGGCGCACCTGACCAAATAGTTTCGGATCTGGCGTAGCCCTTGCCCGCCCGGCGGCCTGGGGTTGGATATCCTTGGGGCGAGCGAGATGTCGGAGCGTTCGTCAGGGTGGAGCCGCAAGTTTGACGAGCCGATCGCGCTGGCGGACGGCGGCAAGTTCGTGACCCTGCTCGATTCCGCCGACTACATCACCGGCCTCCCAAGCAAGGAATCCGCCTTGCCGGAATGGCAAGCCGCCATCGAAGCGCTGATGCTGATCGCCAAGTCGAGCGGGCCAACGATGTTCGCTCGGATCGGCGTCCAAGGTTGGCCCCTTCGCGTTGCACCTAACCATCTGAGGCATTGTCGAAAGAAATAAGACTCTGACCGGGTCGCGGTTGACGCGACAGGGCCAATATTCGAAGCCCAGACAAGGCAGCCTGCGACCCCGTGGCCGTTCGCCAACCGGAACAGTTCGGCATCGGAAGCGTTTTTTCGCACGGAAGAAACGCTTTTTGGGGACGCATGTGCTGATGCGAAACGACCGAACTGCGCTTACGCTTAAGTGTCCGGCGTGCAGTCGGGCGACGCCACATCGGTTTCTTTACATCAAGAACGGTTGCGACATCTTTCAATGTCGGGACTGCGGACTGGGACGCACCGAGGCATCGAGCTTCGATCCGCTCGCTTATTATGACGATGGCTACTTTTCCGGCCGTCAGTCCGACGGCTACGCCGACTATCGCGGCGCCGAACCCGTGCTACGGCGCGAGTTCGCCCGTACGGTCGAGTTCATCCAACACCGCAAGCCACAGGGCTCCCTGCTCGAGATCGGTTGCGCCTACGGCTTCTTTCTCGATGAAGCCCGCCGCGCGGGATTTGAGGTGAGCGGCATCGAGCCGGCGGAGTCGGCTGCTGCCCATGCTGGCGATCTCGGCTTGAACGTCATCTGCGGCCTGCTGAACGAAGCGACTCTCGAGTCGCTTGGCACCCTGGATGTTATCGTCCTCCTCGACGTCATCGAGCATCTGCCCGATCCGCAGGAAGCCCTCGCGCTACTCGCGGACCATCTCCGGCCGGACGGAATCATCGTGCTGACGACCGGAGACTTCGGTTCCTTGGCGGCGCGGTCGACCGGCGCGCACTGGCGCCTGATGACACCTCCCCAGCACCTGTGGTTCTTCAATCGCGCCAGCATCGCGTCTCTGGCCCATTCGGTCGGCTTCCGCGTCGAGAGTTCCGATTACCCCTGGAAATTCGTGCCGTTCTCGCTGATCGCCTTCCAGGTCGGTCGCATGCTCGGCCGCAAGTTCGCGGCCAGCCCGACCGGCAACCGGTTCGCCATTCCGGTGAACCTGTTCGACGCGATGCGCGTGGTCTTGAGCAAGGCGCCACCATGTCCGGATACGAGCCCCCCATGACAGAGCGCCTCAACCTCGGCCAGATTGCATCTTGCTGGCGGCGCGTCTCTCGGTTGGGACTCGCGGTGATCGCCTGCGGCCTTGTTGTGGTTTGTTCTTGTTGTGGGTGTGATAAGACATGACCGGCCGGATTCGCAATCCCTGGGTCGTTGTTGCGGCGTACAATGAAGCGCCGGTGGTCGGCAGCGTCGTGTCCGGTATTCGCCGCGCCGGATACGCGGTCGTCGTGGTCGATGACGGCTCCAGTGACCGGACCGGCGACGTCGCGTTGCTCGCAGGCGCAGTCGTCGTCCGGCATCCGGTCAACCTCGGACAGGGCGCCGCGCTGCAGACCGGGATCGACTACGCCCTCGAGCAGCGTGCGGATGCGCTCGTCACGTTCGACGCCGATGGCCAGCATTCCCCCGTGGCCATCGCGGCGCTGCTCGCGGCGATCGAGCAGCCCGGCATCGATTTCGCGCTTGGCAGCCGCTTTCTCACCGGCGCGACGGCAAATCTGCCGGCGTCGCGCCGCATCCTGCTCAGCGCCGCGCTCTGGTTCTCGCGCGCGAGCACCGGACTGCCGCTCACCGATACCCACAATGGCCTACGGGCGATGACCGCGCGCGGCGCCCGCGCGATCTCCTTGCGACAGAACCGAATGGCGCACGCGTCGGAGATCCTGCACCAGATCGCGCAGAGCCGCCTGCGCTTTGTCGAGGTGCCGGTGAACATCGAGTACAGCGCCTATTCGCTGGGCAAGGGTCAACGCATCACCGATGCGCTGGCCATCCTGATCGATCTGTTTGCGCGGAGGCTCTACCGATGATCGCGCAGCTATTGCTGACGGCCTTTCTGGCGTTGGTTCTGGTCTACGCCTGGTCGGCGCACCGGACGGTGCCGATCATCGGCCTGCTCGCGAGCGGCGCTGCGCTCGCCGGCCTCTACTTCGTCTGGGTGCCGGAGCATGCCACCGCGCTTGCGGCCTTCGTGGGAATCGGCCGCGGTTCCGATCTCATCGTCTACACCTGGGTCGTGATCAGCCTGCTCATCATGCTCAACTTGCATCTCAAGTTGCGGCTCCAGCTCGATATGATCACGCGTCTGGCGCGCGCCGTCGCGATCGATCGCGCCAAGGAGAGCCGGCGTGAGACAGGCCCGCCGCGAAAACGTCGCCCGGTCATGTTGGGCCGAAAGGCCGAGGCGCCCCCGATCGAATTGCAGGCGAAGAAGTAGATGCCGAAGAAGTAGATGCCATTGTCAAGTCGCGCTCGGAGTTGGCGTCACTCGCCGAGCCCGCGACGATTGGCGTAGATCTGGGCGAACGGGCGGCCAAATCGTGTGACCTCATCAACCAGTACGGCCGACGTGCCGTTGGCACAAGGCCAGCGCTCGGTGGCGATCAGGTAGTCGGCCTTGCGCAGATCGGTTTCGGCAATCCAGTTGCGACGGAACATCACGCCGGCCAGTTGCTCGCGCCAGCCCAGGCAGACCAGCACGCGCGGTGGATCGCCCGCGAACCGGCCTTCGGCGTCAATTCGACCCTCGAGGCGGCGCAGCGCCTCGGGAGCCGCCATGCCCCAATAGTCAAGGTCGAATCGGCCGTAAGCGCCTGCGACGCCGCCTGCCAGACTGTTCATTGCGATATATTCGAGCGGATGCAGGATGACGAGCGTCACCACGATGACGGCCGTGTGCGCGACGGCGAGGGCCGCGGGCACAATCGGGTGGCGTAGCAAGAAGGGCAAAAGGCTCGTCAGCCCGCGCGCGGCCACGATGGCGAGCATTGGGATCACGAACAATACGTGGCGGACACCGTCATAGAGCGTCGAGCCCTGCAGGATGAGCACCCCGATGGGCCCGAACGCCGCCACACTGACGACCAGCACCGCGCGCGATCCTGCGAGCTCGGCCGCGACTGGTCGCAGTCCCACGATGCCGGACCGACGCAGGGCGCCGAGGGCAGCGCGCGTCCACGACCCTGCAGCACCGATCCAGACCGCCATGCCGAGCGACAGTAACGCCAAAAAGCCCTCGGGCAAACGCGCCAGAAGCTGTCCGGGGATGTACCAGGCGGGCAGCTTATCGGTGAACGTGCGCTGGCCCCAGTTCTGGAATTCGAACGAGGTGTCGAGCGGAGCAAAGTGCCGATAGGCCTCGAGGAATTGTGTGAGCGGATGTCCAATCTGTAACCACGGCCAGAGCGCAATCGCCGTCAGCCAGGCGACGAGGATGGCGAGCAGCGTATGCAAGCCGATCTGGCGCAATTGGCCATAGCCCGCGCGGCCATTGCGCAGCAGCGCCTCGAGCGCGCACAGGCTCATGCCGCCGACGAGGTAGGCGTGCGTGATCACCCCGCCGGTGCGCGTCGCGATGGCGAGGCCAGTGGCAAGGCCGGTCGCAAGGGTCAAACGCCAGCTCGGCACCTCCTGCCGCACCATCAGGACGATCGCGAGCGTCGACCAGCTCATGGCGAACAGGAACGGCACGTCGATGGGGGCAAAGAACAGGTTGCCGTACAGGTAGCCGGTCAGCAGGCACAGGGTTAGCGCCGTCAACCCAGCCCAGTGCCCGACCGCGAGCCATGCCATCGGCACGACGGCGGCGAGCCCAGCGAGGCCGAACAGGAAGGTCATGGCGTGCCGGACCGTGATCGGGCTCGCGAGCTCAAGCGACTGCACGGCCGCGACGAGCATCTGAAACCACGGTCCATACATCCACAGATACTCTTCGACCGTCTCGAACTGAGACCGGTCCGCAAAGGCGCTCGTGTACCAGGCAAGCGCCTTGGGGCCGTAATCGTCGGTGTTGAATTCGTCGGTCGACAGCCCGTAATCCGCGGCGGTCGCAAGCCCGATGACCAAGGCCACGCTCAGCACAAGGAGCACGAGCAACGTCTCGGCATGGCGAGCAGCAAATGCGAGGCCGAGTTTCGGCCTCGCAAACCCAGAGCCGTCGCCATCCACCTGTTCAAGCGCCATGCATTGTCCTTAACTGGTTGCATGACAACGGCACTGGTGCCGCCTGGAAATGTTGTGGGAATTCGCGCGGCGGAATCGCCAACATCGCTACTACCACCAATGCGATCGAGCGGCTGCACGAGGATTTTCAAGCGGCGGATCGAGACGCAGACGGTTCTGCCATCGGCCGACACCGCCGCCTGCATCACATCAGGCGACACCCAGCTAAATCGCTTAATCGGGACCGAACCCCCAGCACACCTCGAGTGTTGTCCTTGGCATGGGCATAACACTCCTGAAGGGAACTTTGTTCCGAAGTTTCAAATCAGGTCTCCTTAGGCGATAGCAATGGCGATCCTTATCACCGGCGGTGCCGGATACATTGGGAGCCACATGGTGTACGAACTTGCCGATCGTGGCGAACTACCCGTCGTGATCGATGATTTTTCGTCGGGCTTCAAATGGGCAATACCATCCGGAGTTTCGGTTTTCGTTGAGGACATCGGGGATCAGCGGCGAGTTGCGCAGCTAATCGCGAAGTTTGGGATTTCAGAGATCATTCATCTTGCGGCTTCTGTCGTTGTGCCGGTCGATCGGCGCCAGCGCAGGGGCGAGTCTGCGAGGCCGTCCCGGGCCCGCACGAAAGAGGCCGCCGACTGAGGCGGCCTTACTTCTCCTGGTCCGGCAGCAAGTTTCCCAATGAGGTGGGGGATTGCAGTCCGGGCGATCTCAGCCACTCATTGATGTGAGCGGCCGTCTCAGCCTGGCGAGCCCGCCGTAGAAGTAGTTCCCGGGCCGGGCCGTGAGGGAGCTTATCTGCTGCCTCTTTAAAGCGTCGGGCCTCTTCCGCCAGTCGCTCTTCAAACGTCTTCTCGTTTTTGATGCGTCCCCGTTTTCCCATGGCGCTGCCTCCCTGTGAGGCCATTTAAAATTCCCCGCCCTTCAGCCGTCTGTCCGGTACCAGACTCTACATCGAGTTTCGGGAAAAATCGGAACGAGAGGAGCCGGAGTGCGTTTTAGGTACGCGCCGGCTTTGCCGCCTGGCGCATTGGAATGACGGCCCCAGCCTTAAGCCCCCTGCTGGGGCCGTTTCTTTTCTCAAACGAAAGCCCGGCTTTGGGCCGGGCGATTCGCAAACATTCCGAACGTGATGAAACGCGAACATCTTAGATCAGAATAGAACAAGCGTCGGTTCGCTTTGTTACCTAGGAATCGGAATTTGGTCCGTAAGAGTACGGATCATGCGCATAGATTAGCCGTCCACGTGCGCTCAAAGAAACGGCCCCAGGGGGAAGGCTGGGGCCGCCAGATGTGTGCCTCGGGGCAATCAGGATCAAAGGCACCTACCTACAATTCGGGAACAAGTGGCAATGTTCCCGCTCAGATCAGGCGCATCCGTCTACGTGAACAGCAAGAGCGCGAATCCGATGGCTGCCAGTAGGGCCAACCAGATCAGCGAGAACCGGAAGTACAAGGTGCTGCGATCCATGGCGTTCAACAAACATTCCCCGTGAATAAATCCCTTGAGATAGGTCAATGGTCGGCCTCGAATTAGAGCGCGGGACCGAAGGGCGACAACCTCCCCCGACAAGGAAGCTGCTTGGCGGCAGGCTACCATCACCGCTGGCGAGATTTTCAAAGCCATAGACGGCAATCTTAGGCCCGGTCGACCTTGGAGGTGACCGACGAAGCCAGACGGCCGCTATATATTATTCACATCGAAGCCAAGCAGATGGGCAGCCCTCGAAAGTCGAGGCGGCCCGACGCACGACGTTGCCGGACGACATACGCCGGGCCTTACCACTGCGGTTCACCCACCGGAATGGCCTATTCAAGCTGGGTGTGATTCTTGGCAGAATTGCGCGTCATGCAGAAACCCGCCGGGTTGAGATCGGCGGGTTTCGCACTCTCGCGGGGGCTTGGGCGGGTTTCCGCGATTGGGAAATTCGTAGCAACCTGAGATTAACGATTTCTTAAGCTTGCATCGGATGCCAGTGAGCCCCGCTTCCTGGCGGCAAAGCTAGCCAGCGCCATTGGGCAGGTGCTCGGGCGCTGTAGACTGCAAGAACGCCGCCAACCAAAATACGGCCCCAGCGGGCTTGGGGGCTGGGGCCGCAAGTAAGGATTATGCGTCAGTGCCGAGAAACAAACTGAGTTCGGCACATCCACTTGATAGCAAATGGCAGGGTACCCCGTACCTGCTCTATTGGGTGTCCAATCGGATCTTTTGGGGTGCCCCTTCAGGAAGCTGCGAGGCGGGCCCGCCAGCGTGAACCGGCGGGCTAACCTCAATTCGCTATGCGAGGTTCGAGGGCGAGAAGTTCTGGCGAGATTGATTGCGCGTCCGCGCCCGCGCAAGAATGTGCATCGCCTTGGCGTCGGATATCTTCGTGATTCCGCGGCATTCGCGTCTCCACCAAGCGCGTGATTGCGCCGGCAGATGCAGCGATCACATTGGGCAGCCTTGTCGCCCTCTACGTCATCGTGCGGCCCATCATCACCGCGTTGCAAAGCTCATTCCTTGGGGTCGTCCCGCTGCTCCCTGACGGGCTCAGTCGTCGGGAATATGCGCTCGTATATCGCGCGGGCCTCTCGAATTAAACGAGCCCGGTCGAGATCAGACTTTGGGATAAATCGCACAACTTCGCCCATGTGAGCTCCAAGACAGGATGCGACAGGGATGCGAACATCATGCCAAACGGAGGGCGCGGGACCGACGCCCCCGCGTCCCGCCGGTCGTCGTCACCCCCGGCGGTCGCGCAATTTAACCGTGATTAAATCGATTGACCTTGGTTCCGGATGGTGACATTATTGCCACATTCAACTATTAAATTAAACAGATTAAACAGGCGTCGCTTTTTTGCTGCCGGAACATCCTCAGGCCGCTTTCCGGTCGGCGCCTTTTTGTTAATGACTATCGAGCTTGGAGCGATGCCTCATGCATACGCGATCCAAAAGATATCTTCGACGCCACCGCGCACGATTGAGAGCGGAACGTCGGGCGTCGTTCACGCCGTTTCTTCAGTGTGGAAACCGACTGGTCCAAAAGATTGCCGTCGGGATGAAGAAACGTTGGCCTGACATCGCTGGATATTCCCGCGCGGACGACCTGAGCGACGGGGGCGGACGAAAGCGGGGCGGTCGCGCCTCGCCAAGCCTGATCCTCAACAAGGCTGATCTTCAACAAGCCTGATCCATCAGCATTAAAGGCTGCCTCCGGGCGGCCTTTTGTTTTCACGCCTCGGGCTGCCAACCTCTGCTCCGCTGAATGCGCGGCGATCGCCTGTTCAGCCGCCATTGCGTGATAGTCTCCTTTGTCGCCTACCGACTGCCGCAGGAACGTCGCTCCGGAAGGACGTCATAATTTCGGTAGGCCGGGCCTTCCCGAGCGCACACACAGCATCGATATGGAAACGCACTTTCCCCTGGCCATTTCCGGAGCGAAGATCGGCCGCAGGGAGATTGAGTGTTCACCGGAGGGACCGAAAGATGTTCGCCAGCATTGCCGGCATAGCCCTCGCGCTACAATTGGGAGTACCAGCCCATTCGCCTAACGAAAGCACGCCCTTGGTCCAGGAAATCTTGACCCATGAATTCTTGACCCATGAATTCTTGGCCCATGAAATCCGGTACCGCCGTGACGGCCGTCCGCCGCCGTGCGGCCACGGTTACGATCTCGATGAGCGGGACGGCAAGTGCTACCCGAACGGGACGGTGCCGCCGCGGTTTCAATCGGGCCGGTATTATCCCCTGGAGTACGGCGGCGGCCGGCGCCCGGTACCATGCGGTCACGGCGCAGACAGCGATATTCGCGATGGGCTCTGCTACCCGACGGGCACGGTGCCACGGCAGTATCAGGAAGGCCGCCCGGGCTATCACTATCGACGAAACGGCTACTACGAAATGCGCTAGCGCGGCGACGCTGAACAGCTGTTCGCCGTACAGCGGCTGTCCCGTGGCGGTCGTTGCAGGGATTTGACTTCCGATACTTGAAATGCGTTCACCGGATATTCAGCGCGCGTTTTGTATGGACGCAACGCAGCGACCGGTAAGCACGTCGTGGAGACGCCGGCAGCTTCTGGTTTGATCGGAGAAGGACCATGATCGTCAGCATTGCCGCCGCAGCACTGGCCGTTCAGTTGAGCATGACGCCTGGAAGCGCTGTTGCACCCGTCTTGGATGCACCTGTCTTGCCTCAAGCCGTGCAATACGGTGTCCCCGCCCATCCGCCGCCATGCGGCCATGGCTGGGACCTGAGCGCGCGCGATGGCCTCTGCTATCCGAACGGCTATCTGCCGCCGCAGGACCAGGCCGCAAGGCAATATCCGCGTTACTATCGCGGCGGCCGCTACCCCGTTCCTTGTGGCCATGGCGCCGACCTCGATGTCAGGGATGGCCAATGTTACCCGAACGGGATGGTACCGCCGCAATATCAGCAGGGGCGTCAACAGTATTACGGCGACGGGTACTACCAACGCCCGCCGCGGGGCCGGTACTACTATCGAGACTGAGCCTTCCGGTCGACTGAAGCGGATCGGGAACGGGAAAGCACCTGCAAGCGCGCTTGCCGGAGCGCTACGGTCGGCGGCGCAGCTCCGCGACAGCATCGGCAACCACCGCGACGAGCGAAGCCATGGTGTACGGCTTCGGCAGCCATCCGAGCGGGGCATAGGGTTCGGCGCGTCCGCGCGTGTGCGCATCGTCATGCGCGGTCGCAAAGATGCAGCGAATGGCGAAGTCCTGATAGAGTTGCCGTGCGGCGTCGATGCCGTCGCGGGTGCTGGCGAGACGAATGTCCATCACGGCGAGCGTCGGTTGCGCCTCGCCGGCCAGCGCGACGGCTTCCTCGGCGGTCATGGCCGGCCCGACAACCTCAAAGCCGGCTGCCGTCAGCGCGACTTCGGTTTGCATGGCGATCAGAAAATCATCCTCGACGACGAGAACGCGTAGTGGGCCCTTCTTGTCTTCTATCCGCCGAGCCTCTTCGGCAGGCGGCGGGTTCCGGTCCGGCTTGGACGGCAACGCAAAATGCCCTGCGCGCTGCTGAGGCGTCATCGGTCACCGCTCTAGATTTTCGCAGCGGGGAAATCGAGGCACGCCCGCGAGGGATTTTTCGTGACGTAGAGCGTTCCATGCAGCTGGCGCGCGAGGCCGAGCACGAGTTGCAGTCCGGACGAGGTCTTGCGTACCTCCTCGAGGTCGAACCCTTCCCCGTCATCTTCGACGCAGAGCGCCAGCCGCCCGCCCTCGCCGGTCAAGTTGACCCGGACGCCCTGCCTCGCATGATCCTTGACGCCGTGCTTTACGGCGTTTGTCAGCAGCTCGTTCAATATCAGTGCGAGCGGCATCGCCACGTCGTTGGAAAGCACGCCGCGCGCAATACCGCATTCAATTCGCGCATCCGGCGGCAGCAATTGCCGGATGGTTCCGCAGACCGCCAGCAGGAATTCTTCCGCTGCGAAATGGCTTGCATCGCTGCGGCCGTACAGCACACGCTGCGCCGCCGCCATCGCCGCGATCCGCGCGCTGGCCTCCTTCAGGACTTTCCGCGCCTCCTCGCTGTGCGCGGTCCTTGCCGCGCAGAACAGCAGCGACTGCAGCATCTGCATGTTGTTCTTGGTGCGATGGTTGAGTTCATCGAGCAGAAGCCGCTGCTGGGTTTCCGCCTGCCGCCGCTCGCTGATATCCACCAGCATGTTGATGGCGCCGGTGATCCTGCCGAAAGCATCCCGCAGCGGCGTCGGGAACGGAATGAAGGGCACCCGCGTCCCGTCCGGCCGCTCGGCGACCGCTTCGGCGCCACGCACGGCGCGCCCTTCCCTGAGCGCGATAGCCATCGGACACTCATCGTGCGGGAGCGGCGTGCCGTCCGGCATGAACAGCTTCCAGGTGATACACCATTCGTCGCTGCCGAGTGTCGGCGTCCGGCCGGAGAATTCGACCGCCGCCTGGTTGAAATAGGTAATTTTCCCCTGCGCGTCGGTCGTGTAGATCGCGGCCGGTATAGCCGCGAGCAATTCGGTGAGACGCTGCTCGCTCTCCCGAAGCTTGCGTTCGGCGTCCTTGCGATCGGTGATGTCGCGGGCGATCTTCGATGCGCCGACAATGCGCCCCGTGCCGTCGCACACGGGCGAGACGGTCAGCGAAATATCCAGAAGGCTGCCGTCCTTGCGCCGGCGAACGGTTTCATAATGGTGGATGCGTTCGCCGCGCGCGATGCGCGCGAGTATCCCGAGTTCCTCATCCTCGTGTCCTGGTGGGAAAAGAATGGTCACGGGCTTGCCGATCGCCTCGCCGGCCGTATAGCCGAACAGCCGCTCGGCGCCTGGATTCCAGCTCCGGATGATCCCGTCCAGGTCTTTACTGATGATCGCATCGTCGGAGGATTCCACGATGGACACGAGCTGCCTCGCACGCTCTTCGGCGGCGCACCGCGCCTGTTCCGTCCTCAATCTCGCGATGCCGAAGCCCAGTTGCCGCGCCAGCGTCAACGCGACGTCGATCTCCGGTTCGACGAAGTGATGCGGCCTGTCGTAATAGGCCATGAATTTTCCGGCGAGCCGGCCGCCGATCATGATCGGAATAAAAGCAACCGCTGCGATATGTTCTCGCGCGATCGTTTCCTTGAGCGCATCCGAAAGTGCTGAAACGCCGATATCCTCGAAGGTGACCGGACGCGGATTTGCTTCGTCCCTGTTCCATGGCGAATGGCCTTCGACGGCCATCCGGTACCCGTCCGACAGGCCCCGCCATCCGACGAAACGCATCGCATCGCTGTCGTCAAACAGGAGGATGGAGGCGCGCTCGCAGGCGAGTGCCGCGAGGATGGCATCCAGGCCGGCGTCGTAAACATCTGGAAGTGACGTGGCGTATTGGAGCCTTTCGGAGAAGTGGAACAGGGCCGCCTGCTCTTCGCTGCGGCGCGCCAGCGCCTGTTCGGCTGTGACAGCCAGCCTCTCTTCGCGCGCGCGCAGCCTTCGTTCGCGAAGCGCCCGAGCGACGTCCGGAGTGGCGGACTGGCCCGGCGGGGAA
Source organism: Bradyrhizobium sp. AZCC 1678 (assembly GCF_036924765.1). NCBI lineage: Bacteria > Pseudomonadati > Pseudomonadota > Alphaproteobacteria > Hyphomicrobiales > Nitrobacteraceae > Bradyrhizobium > Bradyrhizobium sp. AZCC 1678. The sequence goes on along the minus strand of NZ_JAZHSE010000001.1, from coordinate 4,448,281 downwards.
AGAGTCTTGGCCGTCCGTTGCTGGATGTTCATTCCCGCTATTCCTGCCCCGTGGGGGCAATCTTGCATCACACGATACTCGGCTTCAGCACATGCAGGATCAGCACGCATGACCGCCAAGCTCTTAAGTCCAGCAAGAGACAATCGTTCCCCGCGAAGGCCGGGCATCGAAACGTCCGTTTCCTTGCGTGGTCGCTGCTTGCGGAATGGATCGCAATTCGACCGATAGAGCATGATCTCCGGGCAAACGCTCCGGGTTTGTCGCGAGGGAAAACCGGGGGGCTACTTTTCCGGATCATGCTCTAGCAACCCCGGCAGATCCCCGTGAAACTGCTCACCTCCGGTCGCGTCCGCCGCCGAACCGGCGGCTTTTGCTGGCGAGCCTGACGCGGGCTGATGATCCGCTGCGAAGCGCCCGCATAGGGCGGCGTCACCAGGCGTGCCCGCGCCGGCTGATCAACCGATCCGTAGGAGACGGGCGGCGGTGGAGGGTTGGGCCTGAGCGGCGGGATATTCGCGGCGTTGCCGATGCCGCTGGGATCGGAGAGCGCCCTGGGATTGGCCGGGCCGAACGGTACACCTGATATCGACGAGTTGCCGGCGCCGGCCGAGCCGGCTGGCGGCGTCAATTGTGCGAATGCCCTGGCGGGGGCGATCAGGACGAGCGCCACGAAAAGAACAAGCGCCGGATTGCGGGACATCGAGATCGCTCCAGGAGGCACTCATGCAACGATCATATGGGGCGCGCGTTCCCTCGCCTCCAGATCCTTGGCTCCAGATCCTCTGCTTCCAGCGCGTCGGCTTTTTCTGCCGTCCGCCCTGCTACGGAGTAGGCGTCGGCGAAAGAATCAGACCTAATCATGGCGCGGTCACGTTTTGAGATTTCGGCGGCAATGAACCAGCCTGAGGTCCTCGATTCCGATATCCACGCCCTGCAGCAGTGGCTGCGCGCTGCCTGGCGGCAGCTTGGCGATCCCTCCCTCACCACCTTCAGCCGGCGCGAGTTGCGCAACCAGATGAAGCAGTGCAGCGCCGACCTGCGGGCACGGCTGCAGATGGCGGCCGAACAACAGTCCGGGCCGGTCGAGCAACCGATCCCGACCTACTCCCGGTCAGCGCTGCGAATCCTTTCATGGTGACGGAACAAGGTCAGGCGCCTGCCGTTCGGCCGCCAGCCACGAACACAGCGCTGACGGCACCGCGCCGATGAGGCCGAGCAGCAGGACATACGGACCGTGGCCGAAGCCGATCCAGAACGCCGCTGCAAACGGCAGGTAGCTGATCGTGTAGCCGAACAGCGCCGTGAGCGCGATGCGGTACGAGACGTTGCGCTTTGCCAGCGCATGGTCGAACCACGCGGCCGATAGCGCCGGGATCAACCCGACCAGATATATCGTCGGCAGCATCATGATCTGGGCGACATCGAACGTGGTCGGGCTGCCCGCAAGCCAATTGGCAATCTGCAGCATCACCCAGAACGCGACGATGAAGCCAAGCGGCGGCGCGACGGCGGCGAAGATCAGAAAGCGTTTCATGCTGACAGTCCGTGGTTGCTAATCCTGGCCCGAACTGTAGCGCTGCGTCGTTCGTTGCCGCTGTGATGCCACTCACGCTGGCTGGTGCTCAGGCTCCGCTCGATAGTCGCAGGCGCATTGGGGGATCTGCGATGACGAGAACCGGCCTATGCCTGGCGCAGCCGATCCGCTTCTGCCCGATCGTCCCCGGCGAGGCCGCGCCCTACCCGAGTTGCGCCGTCAAAGGCTAGATTTCTGATTTGACGCGTTTTCCTGCCGCGAACCGGCCTCCACTTCGCTGGAAAACGCTATCGCCACCCTGTTGATAACCCCCACGCCCCGGGGCCGGCGTCGAAACAGGCCGCCATGGTGTGCTATCGGCATAACGGCCTGATTAACGACGACGGACAGAACACATGCGGATCACCCTGGTCGGTTCCCGCCATTTCGGCGTGACGACATTCAATACGCTGCGCCAACACGGGGTCGATATCGTCCTCGTCGTCGTTCACGATGGCGAGGACCGGCTTGCCGCTGCCGCGCGGGCCGCCGGGATCGAGGTCGTCGTGCAGGCCGATCCGAAACGCGTGGCCGCATCGGAAATCGCACCCAATACCGACCTGATCGTGACCGCCCATAGCCATGCCCGCGTCACCCGGGAAGCGCTGGCTGCCGCCAAACTCGGCGGCATCGGCTATCACCCTTCGCTCCTGCCCCGGCATCGCGGCATCGCCGCCGTGGAATGGACCATCAAGGAAGGCGATCCGATCACAGGCGGCACGGTCTACCACCTCGCCGACCGGATGGATGCCGGCGCCATCGCCGCGCAGGAGTGGGTCTTCGTCAGAAAGGGAGAGACCGCCCGCGAGCTCTGGGAGCGCGCGCTGGCCCCGCTGGGCCAGAAACTGCTCGCTGACGTCATCTTTCACGCCAGGACCCACCACAACCTCCCTGCTACGCCGCAGGAGGAAGAATTCGCCACCCAAGCGCCGAGCCTGTCCGACGGCAAGCACTGACCCTTACCAAAATACCTCAAGCCTCCGGTTCGCGCCGAATTTGGCATCAAAGGGACGATTTTTTCGTTCCCCGACCGGAACCAGATTCACCTTGATGTGTTTGAAATCCCGGGAACTTTCCACAGTATTGCGTCGCACCCAAGTTTGGACACATTGTGACCAGATAAGGCACGCCATCACACACATCTCAAGGAATTGATCCATGCGCGCCAATCGCATCAGCGACATTTTGTTTGCCTCGTTTCTTGCCGCCGCCGCGACCTTGGCCGCAGCTCCAGCCTCCGCCCAGTCGCCCTATGACGGCCTTTGGCAGGTTACCGTTGTCACAAAAACGGGCAGTTGCGATGCGCAGACTACGTCGACCGTGAATGTCGCCGACGGCAAGATTTCGGGCGGTCCGGTTTCCGGCAGCGTCGGCAGCGGGGGACTTGTGCGAGTCTCGATCAATGGTGCATATGCGAACGGTCAACTCAGTGGCAACTCCGGATCGGGGAAATGGAATGGGGCTTCAGCTGGTGTCGCGTGCAGCGGTCGATGGGAAGCGTCCCGTCAGTAAGGCAAGCCAGACTTCAGAATTTTTCGCCAAAGCGCGGCGGCTGACATTCGCAGCCGTCGCGTTTTTTTTGACGGCTTTCGCGGCCTCCACCAGCTACGCCCAGTCCAGCGCGTTCGCCGGCATGGCAGGCACCTGGTCCGGCCCCGGCACCGTGACGCTGGATGATGGTTCGAGCGAGCGGATCCGCTGCCGAGCGACCTACAAGGTGAACGGCCCCACCATGGAAATGGTCCTCACCTGCGCCAGCGACGCCTACCGGTTCAACCTGCAAGCGGCGGTGGTCGCGGCGGGCGGCGAAGTCAGCGGCACCTGGAGCGAGACCAGCCGCAATGTCGGCGGCAACATCCAGGGCCGTGGCGCCAACGGCAGCTTCCAGGTGATCGCCCAGGCGGCGGGCTTCGGCGCCAGCATCGCGCTGAAGACCACCGGCAACAAGCAGCACATCGCCATGAAGGCCGACAGCCAGTTCCGCGCTGCCAATATCTCGCTGTCGAAGTAGGCCTGGCTGTCGTACCCCGCGAAAGCGGGGTACCCAGTACGCCGCGCCCTGGCGTTTCAGTCATAACATCTCTGGAATACTGGCTCGCCCGCTCCAGTGCGCAATTGCGCACAAGGCTGGCGATGACAGTTGTGCCGTCGCACTAACTCGTCTTTGGCTTCTCGAGCTTCGCCGCGGTCTCCTTGATCGTCTTGGCGATCAACAAAGCCTGCTCCTTGTTGAACGCAAAATCCTGCACGCCCCGCTGGGTGGTCAGCGACAGCACCATGATGTCGGGCTGGTGCTCGGGCCAGCCGGTTGCGAAGGCGGTCACGAAGTCTGCAGAGGTCGATCGACTGGTCATTGGCTCACGATATCCTTTTGTCTTTTCCGGCGCGCCTGACGTGGAAAGCGCCCGCTCCTTGTGATGTCTGGTTCCGCCTTGGCCACTAAGCCTTTGGCACTAGGCCTTGGGCTCTAGGGCTTGGGCACATAGGCGGTGACTTCGATTTCGACCTTCGCCCTGACGTCGACCAGCCCGTCGATGTAGAGCAGCGTCGATGGCGGGAAATTGCGGCCGAGCGTTTCCTTCCAGGCTGCGCCGATGCCGGGACCTGCGGCTTCGTATTCGCTGCGGCTGGTCAGATACCAGGTCAGGCGCACGATGTGCTCCGGTCCCGCGCCGGCTTCTCCGAGCAGCTTGACGATGCGCTTCAGCGCCGTACCGACCTGGGCGGCCATGTCAGGGGCATAATCGCCCTTCTCGTCGCCGCCGGTCTGGCCGGCCAGCACAATCCATTTGCCGGGACCGTCCACCTCGACACCGTGCGAGAAGCCGCGGGGTTTCGACCATTCGGCCGGTTGCAAGATACGCATGCGTAAGTCCTCCTCAATTCCCGTGACCGACAATGTTGGACGATCCCTTAGCATTGAACGGAGGCGCGCTCCCACAGTGAAATTGGGTCGGCGCATCGCTGCCCCGCTGCATATACGCATTGCAAATTGTGGCGTGCTCGCCGATACCGGTCTGCCCTCAACCGATCTCCTGCCGAATGGACCGCACACAATCCAAAACCCTGGCCGCGCTGTGGATGGCCGGCTGGCTCAGCCTGATGCTGATCATGGCGGTCGCCGGACGCGAGGCGGCGCGCGAGATCAACGTGTTCCAGCTCATGGAGATGCGCTCGATCCTCGGCTTCCTGATGCTGTACCCGCTGATCCGCGCCAGCGGCGGATTTGGCGCGATGAAGACGACGCGACTGCCGCAGCACGTGGCGCGCAACCTCATCCACTACGGCGCGCAGCTCGGCTGGTTCTTTGCGCTGACGCTGATCCCGATCGGCCAGGTGGTGGCGATCGAATTCACCATGCCGATCTGGACCGCGATCCTGGCCGTGACGTTTCTCGGCGAGCGCATGACGATCTGGAAGATCGCGGCGATCGTGCTCGGCATCGTCGGTGTCGTCGTGATCGTTCGCCCCGCCACCAGCGAGGTCAATCCGGGCCAGTTGATCGCGCTTGCCGCAGCCGTCGGATTCGGCGTGTCGGTCGCGATGGTCAAGTCGCTCACCCGGACCGAGCAGCCGCTCTCGATCATGTTCTGGATGCTGGTGGTGCAATCGGTGGCAGGTCTCTTTCCCGCGCTCTACGTCTGGACGTGGCCGCCGACCTATCTGTGGGGCTGGGTCGTGGTGATCGCGTTTTGCGGCACGTTCTCCCACTACTGCATGGCGCGCGCGATGCTGCATGCGGATGCCACTGTGGTGATCCCGATGGATTTTCTGCGGGTTCCACTGAGCGCCGCCGCCGGCTGGCTGATCTATTCGGAACGGCTGGACCTGTTCACCGTGCTCGGCGCGGCGCTGATCCTCACCGGCAATCTGTTGAACCTAAAACCGAATCCTTCGACTAAGGCATCCGCCCAAAGCTGAAATTTATTTGCCGGGCTGTGATCTAGATCACGCGACAGCGCGTGGCACAACGGTAACGGATGGCCCCGGATTTGGTTATTCGCCCGCTTTTTTGTGGCGCGAAGCGGGTGATTTTCGGTACTGTCCGTCTAGAGTTAGAACCAAAGCCTTTATCGATTCTGCAGGGGGATTTCCTATGCGCTACCCAACCCTCATTTTGTCCGCCATCTGCATGCTTTTTACGGCGGGCACAGCCAGCGCCGACAAGCGTGTTGCCTTCGTCGTCGGTAACGGCGCCTACAAGAACGTCGCCCCGCTGCCGAACCCGTCGGTCGATGCGAAAGCGATAGCCGCGACACTGCGCAATGTCGGATTCGAAGTCGTCGAGGGCTCCAATCTCACGCGCGACAAGATGACCGAGCGGCTGCTCGACTTCGGCAAGAAGGCGCAAGGCGCCGACGTCGCGCTGTTCTTCTACGCCGGTCACGGCATTGCCATCTCCGGCACCAACTATCTGTTGCCGATCGACGCCGACATCAAATCCGAAATGGACGTCAAGCTCGGCGCCGCGATCAACATCGACCTCACCCTCGAGCAGACCATGGGCGACGCCAAGGTCAAGCTGGTGTTCCTCGATGCCTGCCGCGACAACCCGTTTGCAGCCAAGATCAAGTCGAACGCCGCGACCCGCAGCGTCAACGTGCAGACGGGTCTGGCCGAAATGAAATCCGGCGAAGGCACGCTGATCGCGTTCGCGACCGGCCCGGGCCAGACCGCGCTCGACGGCCAGGAAGGTAGCAACAGCCCGTTCACGCGCGCCCTGCTCGCCAACCTCACCCAGCCCGGTGTCGAGATCCAGCAGGCGATGACTAAGGTCCGCGCCCAGGTCAATGAGGAGACCAACAAGGGACAATTGCCCTGGGGTCACACCAACCTGATCGGTACGGTCTACCTGAACGGCGCGCCCGCGCCTGGCGCCGTGGCGGCGGCAGCGCCGGCGGGGTCCGCTTCAAAGGCGTCGGACGTGGAACTGGAGTTCTGGCGCTCGATCAAGGATTCCAACAAGCCGGAAGAACTCAACGCCTATCTGACCAACTATCCCAACGGTCAGTTCCGCTCGCTGGCCTTGTCGCGCATTGCTTCGCTTGAGTCCGGTCCCAAACCCGATGCCACCCGCAACCTGAGCACCGGCATCGATCCCGCGACCTTCAAGGAGGAAGCGGACCAGACCACCGAGGACCAGATCGGCCTCGACAAGGGCCAGCGCCGCGACGTGCAGCGCCGCCTCACCGGGCTCGGCTTCGACACCAAGGCCACTGGCCAGTTCGATCCGGCCACCCGCGGCGTGATCGCGCGCTGGCAGGCCGCCCGCGGCTATCCCAAGAGCGGCTACCTCAACAAGCTGCAGCACAAGGCGCTGCTGACCGAGATCGTCGCGGCCGCGCCGACCGCGAGTTCCGACGAGGAGCGTCCTGCCAAGCGCCGTGCCAGCAGCCCACCGCAAGCTCAACCGCAAGTGCAAGCTCAACCGCAACCGCGCCAGCACAGTGCGCCCGGTCCTGACCCCGCCGGCGCCGGGCGCTTCATCGGCGGCGTCGTGGGCGGCATGCTACGCTAAGGCGCAAGCGATCCATTTACAAAAAGGCCCGGGTTCATCCCGGGCCTTTTTCATTCTGCGCTTCTTCATTCTGCACTTCGCAAAATTAAAATGCTCGCGGCGATCTATTTGCCCGCGGCCTTTCGCAATGCCTCGTTGATGCGGTCCTGCCAGCCGGGGCCGCCCTCCTGGAAATATTCCAGCACATCCTGATCGATGCGCAGCGAGACCAATTCCCTCACGCCGGGAAGCGTGGGCGTCTTCGGCGGCGCTTCCGCCACCTTGGTGGTGGTGCGCTTGAACGCCGCCTCAGCCTCGGTGCGCGCGTCGTTCAGGGTTCTCGGCCGCCGCGGCTGGTCCGCCATCGCTAGATTCCTTCAAACAGTGCGGTTGACAAATAACGCTCGGAGAATGACGGCACGATCGCGAGGATGGTCTTGCCGGCGCTCTCGGGCCTTTTGCCGATCTCGAGTGCCGCCGCGATCGCGGCGCCCGAGGAAATGCCGCCGGGAATGCCTTCCATGCGCGCCAGCGCGCGCGACATCTCGATCGCAGTCGGCCCGTTGACCCTAACGATCTCGTCGATAACAGAGCGATCCAGAATGTCCGGAACGAAGCCGGCGCCGATGCCTTGAATCTTATGCGGCGTATGCTGCCCGCCCGACAGTACCGGGCTTTCTTCCGGCTCGACAGCGACGATCCGCAACGACGGCTTGCGCGGCTTGAGCACCTGTCCGACGCCGGTAATGGTGCCGCCGGTGCCGACGCCGGCGACGAAGAAATCGATATTGCCGCCGGTGTCATTCCAGATTTCTTCCGCCGTGGTGCGGCGGTGAATTTCGGGGTTGGCGAGGTTCTTGAACTGCTGCGGCATCACGGCGTTGGGCGTGGTCCGCACCAGTTCCTCCGCGGTCGCGATCGAGCCCTTCATGCCCTGGGCTGCCGGCGTCAGGATGATCTCGGCGCCGAGGAAGGCCAGCATCTTGCGCCGCTCGATCGACATCGACTCCGGCATCACCAGTTTCAGCCGGTAGCCGCGCGAGGCCGCGACGAAGGCGAGCGCGATACCGGTATTGCCTGACGTCGGCTCGATCAGCACGGTGTCGGCGTTGATCACGCCGGCTTTCTCCATCGCGATCACCATCGCCGCGCCGATGCGGTCTTTCACGCTCGCGGCGGGATTGAAATATTCGAGCTTGGCCAGGATGGTTGCGCTAACACCATGCGCCTCCGGCAATTTGCGCAGGCGGACAATCGGCGTGTCGCCGATCGCATCGACGATGGAATCGAAAACCCGACCCCGCCCCGGACGTTGCACTGCACTCGTTACCGACGACGCATCCATCTCAACACTCCTGTAACAAATCATGTGCGGGGAATTGGCGGCTCTCTTACTTAGGAGGCGGCCGCACCGATGCGCAAGTCGGAATTGCCGGAGCGAAGAGTTCGCTGCATTGCAAACAAGAACGTCGCTAAATATCGCGAAATCAACTCATTTGTGTTGCGACATCGTCAAGGGTTTTGGTTATACTTTCGTCGCGAACTGAGCCAGAGGTCCCCAGAAGTTCAGATCGCGAAGGAGGGTCACGATGCCAGCTATTGCTGAAATCCTGTCGACCGTAGCGTATAAGCCCGATCCGCGCGGCTGTGATCTGCCGACGTGCCCTGTGTGCGCCGATACCATGGTGGCTGCGGAAGCTTCCGCCTACCTCAACGACAACGTGATCAGCTATCTCTGGACCTGCGACACCTGCGGTTACGGATTCGTGACCAAACATTCGGTCAAGCGGTTCGCCTGTAATTGACTTAAACTGTCGAAGCGATGTCACCGCGCGCCCACCCGGCGCGCGTTTGCTTTTGATCCCAAGATTTCTAACCGTTCCGCTGCGCCCGCCGAATTTCGGTCGGGGGACGCTTGTACACTTCTGCAAAGACCGCATTGAAGCGACGCAGGCTGCGGAACCCCGCCAGCAACGCAATCTCGATCATCGGCAATTTGGTATTATCCAAAAGTCGTTTCGCCCGCTGCACGCGTGCCGTCCTGGCAATCTGACCGGGGCTGGCGCCGAGATGCTTGTCGAATAATCGGGTGAGATGCCGCGCGCCCACGCCAAGGCTGGCCGCGAACACTTCAACCGGCGCGCGATCGAGTGCGCCCTCATTGATCAGCCGGACCGCGCGCTCGACGGTCGCCAATGAACCCTTCCATGCCGGAGAGAATGGCGCCGTCTCTGGCCGGCAACGCAGGCACGGCCGAAATCCAGCGCGCTCCGCGGCCGCTGCCGATGGATAAAACGACACGTTTTCCGCCTTCGCGGGGCGAACCGGGCAGACCGGACGACAGTAGATGCGCGTTGTCCTGACGCCTGAGAAGAACCGACCGTCAAATCGTCGATCGCGGCTGACGCGCGCCCTCTCGCAGGTTGCCACATCCAGATTGCCGACCCTGGTTCTTGCCGACGACCGAGTCCGATTGCGGCGAGCCATCGCGCACTCCTGATGCTACCTCGTGCCCATCTTATGTTTCGGGAAAATGGAAACAATGGTCGCTGCGAGCCGGTTCTTTGGATGGTCAGTTGCCTGGTCGGCGTTCGCAATCGCCGTGTTTGCCTGGGGCATCGGATTCTACGGCCCTTCCGTGTTTCTTCAATCGCTGCACCAAACGCGGGGCTGGCCGATCTCGCAGATTTCGTTGGCCGTCACCGGCCACTTCCTGCTCAGCGCTATCGTCATTGCCGGCTTGCCCGAGATACATCGCAGGCTTGGAATAGCCAAAACGACGTTCCTTGGCGCAGTCCTCACGGCGGCCGGCCTGATCCTGTGGTCCGGCGCGCGCGAGCCGTGGCAGTTGTTCGCCGCCGCAATCCCGAGCGGCGCTGGTTGGGCCTTAACGAGCGGCGCAGCACTGAACGCCATCGTGGCAAGATGGTTCGATCGCGACCGGCCGATGGCGATAGCACTTGCGTTCAACGGCGCCAGCGTCGGCGGCGTGCTGTTCGTGCCGCTGTGGGTCTCGTTGATACGATCGATCGGATTTCCGTCCGCCGCGCTCCTGATCGGTGGCTGCATGGTCGCCACAGTCGCGTACCTCTGCGTCAGGTTCCTGACCAAATCCCCTGAGGACATGGGGCTGGCGCCAGACGGCGACGCCTCGCATCAGGCGGGAGCGAGACCGGAGCCGAGACGGACTCGCATCGAGATCGTTCGATCCGCGCGTTTCATCACGATTTCGGCAGCTTTCTCGCTCGGACTCTTCGCCCAGATCGGCCTGCTGGCCCACCTGGTGGCTCGTCTTACGCCGGAGCTTGGAATTGAGCATGCCGGGCTTCTTGTCAGCCTGGCGACGGTATGTGCCGTCATTGGCCGGATCGCGGCCGGCAAGTGGATCGGCAAGCATGATCGCCGGTTCGCGGCTGCCGCCAACTTTGCCGTGCAGATCGGCGGTGTCCTGTTGTTGATTTTCGCCAGCGGATGGATGGGTCTCGCGCTTGGGTGCGTTCTGTTCGGTCTCGGCATCGGCAATCTGACCTCACTCCCACCATTGATCGTACAGAAGGAGTTCGAACGCGAGGATGTCGCCACCGCGGTGGCGCTGATTGTCGCCATCAATCAGGGGGTATTTGCATTCGCTCCGGCCATCATTGGCGCCATGCGTGACACGACAGCCGATTATCAGTTTCCGTTCGCCCTCATTGCCCTGATTCAACTTCTGGCAGCCGTCATTATCCTGCTTGGCCGAAAGTCCACACGCGCTCCGGCAACTTCACCCTAGCGCGGCGGTATATCGCCCTTCGCCCAGCCTGCGCGCGTGCGTTCGCGGAAGTCAGCAAAAATTCCCTGTGAAATCGCTTCGCGCATGCCCCGCATCAGGTGCTGGTAATACGCCACGTTGATTTCCGACAGCAGCATGGCGCCGAGTGTTTCTCCCGACCTGACCAGATGATGCAGATAGGCGCGGGAATAGTCTCGCGTCGCCGGCCATTCGCTTTCCTCATCGAGCGGCCGCGGATCGTCGGCATGGCGGGCGTTGCGCAGATTGATCTGGCCGAAGCGCGTGAACGCCATGCCATGACGGCCGTTGCGGGTCGGCATCACGCAGTCGAACATGTCGATGCCGCGCGCCACCGCCTCCAGCAAATCCTCGGGCGTGCCGACACCCATCAGATAACGCGGGCAATCCACAGGAAGCGCCGGCGCGGTTTCATCGATCATCGCAAGCATCACGGCCTGCGGCTCGCCGACCGCAAGCCCGCCGATCGCGTAGCCGTGGAAATTGATCTCGACCAGTTCGCGCGCGCTGATATGGCGCATCTCGGGGATGTCGCCGCCCTGCACGATGCCGAACAGCATGTAACCATCTGGCGCGGTCTCGAAGGCGCGCTTGCTGCGCTCGGCCCAGCGCAACGACAGCCGCATCGCGCGTTCGATGTCGTCGCGCGTAGCCGGCAGCCGCACGCACTCGTCCATCTGCATGGCGATGTCCGCGCCGAGCAGCCGCTGCACCTCGATCGACCGTTCCGGTGACAATTCGACCTTGGCGCCGTCAATATGCGAACGGAAGGTCACGGCCTTCTCGCTCACCTTGCGCAGGTCCGACAGCGACATCACCTGGAAGCCGCCGGAGTCCGTCAGCATCGGCCCGTTCCAGCCGGTGAAAGGCCTGCAGACCGCCGAGCGCGGCGATCCGCTCGGCGCCCGGCCGCAGCATCAGGTGATAGGTGTTGCCGAGCACGATATCGGTGCCGGCATCGCGCACCTCGCGCCAGTGCAGGCCCTTCATCGCACCTGCGGTGCCGACCGGCATGAAGGCAGGCGTCTGCACCACGCCATGCGGCGTGGTCAGGCGGCCGGTGCGTGCCGTACCATTGGTGGCGAGCAATTCGAAATGATTGGGAAGACTCATGGCGCTGCTTATTGCGTGCCGAGAACGGCCAATCAACCGCCTGGTGGATGAAATGTGACGCTTGGTGCCCAACACGGAAGCACTCGGGCTCCCTTGCTATTGAATAAAACTCGGCACTTTGGCTCAGTTGTTGCGGCGCGATATTACGGTGGCTATTGGGAGGAAAGCGGACGTCGCGCGGATACCCCATTTCAGTAACGATTGACCGAGGGCGGTCATCAGCCGCCGTATTCGGGAACGAGGTTGATATAGATCAACACTTGATGATGTGCATCGGCGCAGTCATTCCATCACTGATATCATATGGAGACGCGCAAATGAGTAAGCTTGTTTCGGTAGGACTGATCGCCGCGGCCATGTTCGCTAGTCCAGCCATGGCGGCGTGGTACGACAAAAACGGCGCAGTTATCCATCCCTCCCGCGTCGTTCACTGCATCCGGGCTCCAGACGTTGGCCAGTTTGCCGGAGGTTCGTGGAATAATCCTCCCTGCGAACCGGCAACCCGGGGCTCAGGCACCAGGGCGGCGTGGTACGACAAAAACCGCGCAGTCGTCCATCCCTCCCGCATCGTTCACTGCATCCGGGCTCCAGACGCTGGCCAGTTTGCCGGTGGTTCGTGGAATAATCCTCCCTGCGAACCGGCAACCTGGCGCGCAAGCGCAAGGTAACACTAAAAAGCGCGTATGGGTGGGCGAAAAGCCCGGTCTGTCCGGCGCTGCCTTTTCGACCTCTACACCGACCCGCGCAAAGAAAGCGGCTGCCAACATTCCCTGCGAAGGGAATGTTCAATGTCAGGACGATTCGCTGACGCTGTACGCCGGCGCCAAATCGCCGGGCGTAGACAGGGAGAGCAACTGGCTACTCGCGAGTGGTCAGTTCTCGCTCGGGAGCAGCCCGCGTCCCACGCCGGACACCATTGAGCCGCCCAGAGCGCCCTTCGCCTCTTGTCAAACAAAACGATACCGTATAGTTTTATGAACCGGGCACGAAACCCCGCTGGCGATGAGGCCGGCGGCGGCAAGTGCGTGTGTACGGTGACTGGCGGCGAATGCCCTCCCTCTCTTTCCTGACTGGATCAATCCTCTCCGACCGCCGGATCAGGAGGACAGGCTCACGCCTGCTCCGGTCAGCCGTCTTGCTGTGCAGCCTCGCGCTGGCCGCCTGCACGTCCCTGCCGCGGACGCCCTACAGCGCTGCGGATGCCTCCGGCTCCCGCGTGCTCGATATCGACGGGCTGCGGCGCTACACCGACGAACCCGTCACAAAATTCCGTTTCGAGAAAGACGACCGCTCCTCAACCAAGACCTATCTCGCGCTCTCCGGCGGCGGCGCCGATGGCGCCTATGGCGTGGGCGTGCTGAACGGCTGGACCGCGGCCGGCACCCGTCCGACCTTCTCGGTCGTCTCAGGCGTGAGCACCGGCGGCCTGATTGCGCCTTTTGCGTTTCTCGGCTCCCAATACGACGACACGCTGAGGGAGGTCTACACCAGCGGCATCGCGGAGAGCCTGCTCGATGATGCCAGCATCATCCGCGTGCTCTTCGGATCCGGCCTGTTCGGCAATAAGCGACTGCGCGAACTGGTGGCCCGCTATGTCGGGCCGGAGATCCTGGCCGCCGTTGCACGCGAAAATGCCAAGGGCCGAAAACTGCTCGTGGTGACGACCGATCTCGACACCCAACGCACGGTCGTTTGGGACATGGGGAAGATCGCCGCGATCGGTTCGCCCGAGGCGCTGCGCCTGTTTCGCGACGTGATGGCGGCCTCCGCCAGCATTCCCCTGGTTTTCCCGCCCATCCTGATCGAAGCCGAGGGACAGGGCCGGCGCTTCGAGGAGATGCATGTCGACGGCGGCGTGACCGCTCCAGTCCTGACGCTGCCGGATGCCCTGCTGTTCCAGGGCCGCCTGCCCGGAAACAGCCGGATGAACATCTACATCCTCGTCAACAAGAAGCTCGAACGAACGTTCGAGCTCGTGTCCAACAGCACGCTCGATGTCGCTTCACGCAGCCTGTCGTCGATCACCCAGTCCCAGACGCGCTCGGTGATCTTCTCGACCTACGATTTCGCCAAGCGCAACCGGTGGGGCTTCCATCTGTCCTACATTGAGCGCGACTATCCCGCATCGCGCTCAGAAGGGTTCGACACCGCCTATATGCGCGCGCTTTATCAGCATGGCTATGAGAAGGCTGCGTCGGGCCGGGCCTGGACCTCGACGCTTCCGTGAGCCACGCAGGAGCGGAACGACGACTTTCCTGGACCGTTGACGATATGGCCAATTCGGCCAGATTGGCGATGACGCCCCTCTTACTGCGCGTTATAGAGCAATGAGGAGTTTCACGACCGCGCAGGAATCAATGGGCATGGGATTGACTGCGACCAAAGCCAGACCGGCGAAACGAGACGTCCCGAAGTCGCGCGGCGGCCGGCCGACGAAGAGCGCCGCCGTCGAGCGCGATCAGCGGCTGATCGACGTTGCCACCCGTCTTTTTTTGGACCGGGGCTACGACGCGACCTCGCTTGATGCGGTTGCGGAAGCAGCCCGGGTCAGCAAGCCCACCGTCTATTCGCGCTACGGCGACAAGCGCGGGCTTTTTGCGGAAGTGCTGAGGCGCGAGATTGCGCGCTGGCTTGCTCCGCTTGCTGAAGCGGCAGAGGCGCAGATCACGCGTTCCTCGGACATTTCGGTCGAGCAGCGCCTGATCGAGGTCGGGCGCGAGATGCTGACGTTCACCTGCGGACCCGATGCCGTCGCGTTCAGCCGCATGATGACGTCACAGGCCATCAACTTTCCCGACATTGCCAAACTTGGCAAAGAAGAAGGCTGGTTGAAGGCCGTTTCCACGACCGCGCGCTTCTTTGATCGTTTGGTCGCACAAGGCGCTATGGACGTCGAGGATACCGGCATCGCGGCCGAGGTTTTTCTCGACGTGGTCGTCGGTCACACGCATCGCATGGCGACGTTCGGAACGCCGCTGGAGATGAAGTCCGCCGAAAAACGCATGCGCTCGGCGATCAAGCTGTTCCTGGCAGGTGCGCTTGGGCCGTCGAGCCGCGTTCAGTCCAAAGGAACCATCAGGCGGCGCCCTTCCCGCTGACAATTCCGTGAGAACGGAGTTTCACGTGGGTTGCGGCATGGCGGCATCCTTGACCGAAACAAAACGATACGGTATGGTTTTGTTATAAGCGAAGTGCGGGTCCTGCTTTCCAGTCCCAGCGGGCTCGCGCCGCTTCGATCGCCGCAAACGGCGGTACAGTTCCGTCTGCGACGTTCTGCGGCCGACCCGTATGCCTCCAAGGGGTCGGCCGCGCCTTCTTTCGCGACGATCCGGCCCCTCCGCCGGCAGAGACAGGCTCAAGGATGGAGACTGCAAACATGGGTGCGCCCTGTTGGAGACAGTTGCTTGCAGCCGCCCTGGTGGCGGTCATCCTCCCTGCCCCGGTCTATGCTGTCGCGTCGTCGAGCGGCGAGCCAGCCTCGCTCCGCAATGAGGCCGAGGAGAGCGCTGCGTCCGACCAGCAGGCGGTCAACCGGGAGCTTGAGCTCTTCCGTGGCTCGACGATCTCGCTGAGCCAGGCGATGGCCATTGCCGAAGCCCTGCACGTCGGTGCGACGACCGCCGATGTCAGCTTCGACGGCGCATCGGATTCACCGGTTTACCGGGTAAAGACCCTTCACAACGACCGCATCTGGCACCACGCCATCGACGCCACGACCGGCAAGATCGTCGGCGGCGAAGCCGCCCTGCCCCTGAAGGAGCTCGATGCCGAGGACCGCAGCAACCTCGTTGCACTCAGAACGATCCGGCACCGCCTGGCGGATGCCGTTCGCGTGGCCGAGCAGGCGGCGGCCGGCAAGGCCATCAGCGGCGGCCTGATCCGCGAACACAGCCGGCTGAATTTCGCGATTGTCGTCATGAGTGGCAGCGACCTGAAGGAGGTAATCCTCAAGCCTCCAGGCGCCGCAAGGCGGCGATGACGGGGCTCGTCTAACCCCGTTGCAGCCCGGATAGGGCCAAAACCCGTTGACGGCGGCGCTTGTCTGCCGCATAAGTCCGCGCCATGACGACTTCGACCAAAGCGACCGCGAAAACCAAAGCACCCTCCGGGGGCTCGGGAGCCGTGCGCGCGTAGTCGAACGATCGCATTATCTGAACCGAAGCCCCGCCTGAAAAGGACCGGGGCTTTTTTATTGCCCGCAAGCCATGATGCTCAACCAAAGAGGATAGACCCGTGAGCCACCAACCCGTTGTAGCCATTGCCGGTGTGACCGGCGCGGTCGGCGCCGAATTCATCGCCACCATGGACAGGCGCGCTTTTCCCGTCGGCAAGCTCAAGGCGCTGGCCAGCGCCCGCTCGGCGGGCAAAACCATCGACTTCCGCGGTGAGAGGATCGTGATCGAGGAGCTCACCGAAAAGTCGTTCGAAGGCGTCGATATCGCGCTGTTCTCGGCCGGCGGGGGCATTTCGCGCAAGTTCGCCCCCGCAGCGGTGAAGGCCGGCGCGGTCGTGGTCGACAACTCCTCGGCCTTCCGGATGGATCCGAACGTGCCGCTGGTGATCCCCGAGATCAACGCGGGCCGTATCCGCGAGCACAAGGGCATCATCGCCGTTCCGAACTGTTCAGCGATCACGGCGCTGGTGCCGCTGTGGCCGATCCACAAGCAAAACCGCATCAAGCGCATGATCGTGTCGACCTATCAGGCGGCGAGCGGCGCCGGTGCGGCGGCGATGGAAGAGCTCGTGGAATCGACGCGCGCCTATCTCGACGGCCGGCCGTTCACGCCCAAGGTCATCCCGCTTCCCTACGCGTTCAACGTCTTCAGCCACAACACCGAAGTCGATCCCGAGACCGGCTACAACGGCGAAGAAACCAAGGTGATCAAGGAGACCCGCAAGATCTTCGAGGACGAGCAGATCGCCATCGGCGTCACCTGCGTCCGCGTCCCGGTGCTGCGCGCCCATTGCGAGGCGATCACGTTCGAATGCGAAAGGCCGATCACCGAGCATGACGTGCGCGCGATCCTGGCCAGCGCACCGGGCGTCAAGATCGTCGACGACCGCGCCAGGAACTACTTCCCGATGCCGATCGATGCGTCGGGGCAGGACGACGTCCTGGTCGGCCGTATCCGTCGGGATCTCAGCGATGCTAGCGGCCACTCGATCTCGATGTTCGTGTCGGCCGACCAACTCCTGAAGGGCGCGGCGCTCAACGCGATCCAGATCGCGGAGCTGCTGCCGCAACGCGCGATGGCGTGAG
Source organism: Bradyrhizobium sp. AZCC 1678 (assembly GCF_036924765.1). Lineage (NCBI taxonomy): Bacteria > Pseudomonadati > Pseudomonadota > Alphaproteobacteria > Hyphomicrobiales > Nitrobacteraceae > Bradyrhizobium > Bradyrhizobium sp. AZCC 1678. Next base: position 4,431,048 of record NZ_JAZHSE010000001.1, on the reverse strand, counting down.
GTGAGTTAATTCACGCGGAATCGTAGAAATCGTAAGGTGGGCATAGGCGCTGGACGTACTCTGAAAGATTTCGATGCCCGAGCGATTCGATATCCGCGATCTGCATGACGATCCGAAGAGCGAAGCGTTGCTCCGTTTGAACAACGCAAGCGCGCGAGAGACCTCCCTACTCACTTCAGAGCGCTTCGATCAGTTGATCAGGTCTGCGCGTCTTGCGCTGTTCATCCCGCCTGCTGCCGCGCTGTTGCTCGCATTTGAAGACACCGAGGACTACGATGGCGATCATTTTCTTTGGTTTCGTGGCCGGCTGGACCGGTTCCTGTACATAGACCGCGTGGTGGTTGCGGAGAAATGGCGGCGACACGGCCTCGCTCGGATGCTCTATGAGGAGCTATTCAAGCGCGCCATTCGTCTCGGTCACTCTCGGGTCGTCTGCGAAGTGAACGTCCGGCCCCCGAATCCCATATCGGACAAATTCCACGAAGCGCTAGGCTTTGAGGAGATTGGCCGAGCGACCATCAACGACGGCACGAAGACCGTACGATATCTCGCGGCGTATCTTTAGGAATTGTAGGGTGGGCAAAGGCGCACTTGCGCCGTGCCCACCATCTATCTGCATCGGCAGTATGAATGGTGGGCACGCTTCGCTTTGTCCACCCTACGGCACCTACGCGCCCGTCACGCGCCAGATCACGTTGCCGACATCATCTGCCACCAGCAGTGAGCCGTCGGAGCCGAGCGTGACGCCGACCGGTCGTCCGTAGGAGACCTTCTCGTCGGGTGCGAGAAACCCGGTCAAAATATCCCGCGGCGGACCGGACGGGCGTCCGTTCTCGAACGGCACGAAAACGACGGCGTAGCCGCTCAGCGTGCTGCGATTCCAGGAGCCGTGCTGGCCGATCACCATGCCGTCCGGAAAACCGGGAAGCGTGCCTGATGGCATCCAGCACAGACCGAGCGAAGCCGTGTGGCCGCCGAGTGCATAGTCCGGTTGGATCGCTTTCGCGACCATGGCCGCATCCTGCGGCACGCGGTCGTCCACCGTCTGTCCCCAGTAGCAATAGGGCCAGCCGTAGAAGCCGCCGTCGCGCACCGAGGTCAGGTAGTCCGGCGGCGTCTCGTCGCCGAGGCCATCGCGCTCGTTGACGACGGTCCAGAGCACGCTTGTGTTGGGCTCCCATGCGAGGCCCACGGCGTTACGAAGCCCGCTGGCGAAGATACGGCTCGTGCCGCCAGCCAGATCGAGCTCATAGATCGCGGCGCGGCCTTCCTCTACTTCCATGCCGTTCTCGGCGATGTTGCTGAGCGAGCCGACGCCGGCATAGAGTTTCTTGCCGTCCGCGCTCGGCAGCAGGCTCCGCGTCCAGTGTCCGCTCGGCTTGAACGCCACGAGTTTGCGTCCCTCGGCGGTGATGCGGTCCGCGCCCGCCGCGTACGGAAAGGCGACCACGCCATCGGTGTTGCCGACATAGAAGGTGTCGCCGACCAGCGCCATGCCGAACGGCTGGCTCAGCCCTTCCATGAAAATTCCGCGTCCCTCGGCAACGCCGTCACCATCAGGATCGCGCAACAAGGTGATGCGGTCGGCGCTGACGCCGAGCGCCGCGGCGCGCCGCATCGTCGCCTGCATCGCATAGTGGAACACGCTCCTGGGCGGTCCTGCGATCTGCGTCGATTCTGCGATGAGCACGTCGCCATTGGGCAGCACGTTGATCCAGCGCGGGTGGTCCAGATCTTTCGCAAACGCGTTGACCTTGAGCCCGGGTGCTGCCGTGGGCTTTTGCCCTTTGCTCCAGCCCTGGGCCGTCGGCATCTTGAGCGTCGGGATGGCGCCTTGCGGCTTCGCTTGCGGAATCGCCGGCGTGTTGCCCCAGGCTGGTGCAGGCGCCGATCCCTGCAGTCGCCGCCACTGAAGCGCGACGGCGCCGATCAGCGCGACGACGCGCGCAAAAATACCCGACATGTTCATGAAGTTCTCCAGATGATGCGCGCACCCTATCCGACGACAGGAACCGTTGGAACCTCACCGTCGAGGCACGAAGGCGCCGACGCATGCCGCGCACCCGCATGGTTGCAACGGCGCAACAGCGCACGCGATATGCTTGGAAGCCGGTAGTTATACGATCTTGGCGGTAACAGCCGAATCGAAGAGACAGATAGTGGCGCTTTATTGTCAGAGCGCCTCCTCCCTGAACCTTTAGCCCGCCGCACCGGCGGGCTTTTTTCCAGGGTGGCTGCGGCCGTCCGTGTTGGCGGCACTGCAGCAAGACGCCCGGCATTTTGCCTCAATGGGACCTGCGAAACAGCAGGCAGGCGTCCCCATAGGAATAGAACCGGTACCCCGCCGCAATCGCATGCGCATAGGCCTGCTTCATCGTGTCGAGCCCTGAGAAGGCCGACACCAGCATGAACAGCGTCGAGCGCGGCAGGTGGAAATTGGTCAAGAGGATATCGACGGCGCGAAAGCGATAGCCCGGCGTGATGAAGATCGAGGTCTCGCCGTCGAACGGCTGGATGATACCGTCCTCGGTCGCAGCGCTCTCCAATAGCCGGAGCGACGTGGTGCCGACCGCAACGATGCGCCCACCCTTGGCGCGAGCGGCATTCAGTGCGGATGCGGTATCGGCCGATATCGAACCCCACTCGGCATGCATCCTGTGCTCGGAAGTCTCCTCCACCTTGACCGGCAGGAAGGTCCCTGCCCCAACATGCAAGGTCAGCCGGTGCAGTCCGACGCCGCGGGCGCGCAGCGCCGCCTCGAGCTCAGGCGTAAAATGCAGTCCCGCCGTGGGCGCCGCGACGGCGCCTTCATTGGCCGCGAACATGGTCTGGTAATCGGCGGCATCGCGATCGTCGGGCGTGCGCTTCGACGCGATGTAGGGCGGCAGCGGCGGCGTGCCGAGATCGGCGATGGCCTGATCCAGCGCCGGCCCATGAAACGAGAATGAGAGCGTAATCTCGCCCTCGTCGCCCTTGGCCTCGACCTGCGCATCGAGATGACCGAGCAGGCAGACCTTGCCTTCATTGCCGAAGCGAACGATGTCGCCGGGCGCGAGCTTCTTCGCCGGCTTGACCAGCGCGCGCCAGCGCGAGCCGTCCAGCCGCTTGATCAGCGTCGCCTCGATCTTCGGCTCGGTCTCGCGGCCGATGCGACGCCCCCTAAGCTGGGCGGAAATCACCTTGGTATCGTTGACGACGAGCTGGTCGCCGGGCTGCAGCCATTGCGGAAGCTCGGAGATGGTGCGGTCGCACAACACGCCATCCGGCTGCACGACCAGCATGCGCGCAGCATCACGCGGGCTCGCGGGCCGCAGCGCGATGCTGGTGGCAGGGAGTTCGAAGTCGAAGAGATCGGTGCGCATGGCGCGGGTGCGCCTCACTTGGCGTTACGGGGCACGCGAAGCGTGAACCTCAGATGCGCAATTGCGCATCGGGGAATCTCGAGATTCCGGATTGCCGCGCGTTGCGCGGCCTCCGGAATGACGGGTTGAAATCAAGCCGCGTCGACGGCCATCCGCGCCTTGACGATCTTGTCCGGATTCTGCACCGGCTCGCCGCGCTTGATCTTGTCGACGTTCTCCATGCCCGAGGTGACCTTGCCCCAGACCGTGTACTGGCCGTTGAGGAAGGACGCATCGTCGAAGCAGATGAAGAACTGGCTGTCGCCGGAATCGGGGCTCGCGGCGCGGGCCATCGAGGTGGTGCCGCGCACATGCGGTTCCTTGTTGAATTCGGCCTTCAGCTTCTGGCCGGAACCGCCGGTGCCGGTGCCGTGCGGACAGCCGGTCTGCGCCATGAAGCCCTCGATCACGCGGTGGAACACGATGCCGTCGTAAAATCCCTCGCGCACCAGTTCCTTGATGCGGGCGACATGGCCCGGCGCCAGGTCGGGACGCATTTCGATGGTGACGGGGCCCTGGGTGGTTTCAAGAATCAAAGTATTTTCTGTATCAGCCATGCTCTTTTCTCTTCAGGTTTGGGTGGACGTTTGCGGGATCTGAAAGTGACCGCGAAAGGCCGGCCGGCAACCGCACCGCCCAGTCCCTCGGTAAATGGCAACGGCGCACAACGTTGCAATGTCTCCATTACGGCAATTCGGTACGCGATCCGGTCGTTATCGCCGGCATTTGCGGATTCATAGGTAATCTTGGGTTGACCGAGAATGGCGCCTGCGCGGTTGAAACTGACGATGACCGTGATGTCCATCGGGTTGGCTCGCGAGGCAGGCGGGGGCTGCCAGCACGAATACAATTTGGCAAAGACGTCCTTGATGGTGTTGAGCTGTTGCGGCTGGGCCTGCGCGTACGCCGCCGGCGCAAGCCACAACAGAGCGGCGGCAAACCAGATGAACGGCTTGCGGCGCGCCGAAATCATCGCCTCACTTGACGTCGGATGCGACCTGCACCTTCACCATCTTGTCGGGATCGGCCACAGGTTCGCCGCGCTTGATCTTGTCGACCACATCCATGCCCGACACCACTTCGCCGATCACGGTGTACTTGCCGTTCAGCGAGGCGCCTTCGGCGAACATGATGAAGAACTGCGAATTGGCGGAGTTGGGATCGCTCGCACGCGCCATCCCGACGATGCCGCGCTTGAACGGCACGTTGGAGAATTCGGCCGCCAGGTTCGGATGTTTCGAACCGCCGGTGCCGTTGAAATTCTTGCCGTCGCCGGTCTGCGCCATAAAGCCCTCGATCACGCGATGGAACGGCACGTTGTTGTAATAGCCCTCGCGCGCCAGGAGCTTGATGCGCTCGGCATGCTGGGGCGCGATGTCGTTCCGCAGCTTGATCACGATGCGGCCCTTGGTGGTGTCGATCACGATCGCATTCGCCTTGTCGAGACCAGCGGGCAGCGGCTGGGCGATCGCGGGAGCCACAAAGAACAGCGCGACGAGAACGGCTAGAATTCGGATCATGAAAGCTCCGGACAGGTGATAACGGGAAAGCATCTCGGACTAACGGATCAGCCCGCGAATTTGGCCTTCAGGCTCGCGGCAATCTGGGGCGGCACGAAGGCGGAGTAGTCGCCGCCCATGCTGGCGATCTGGCGCACCAGCGTGGCGGTGATCGGGCGGACGGCCGGCGACGCCGGAACGAATACGGTGTGCACCTCCGGCGCCATGGCCTCGTTCATGCCGGCGAGCTGCATTTCGTAGTCCATATCGGTTCCGTCGCGCAGGCCACGAATCATGATGGTGGCGCCCACCTGCCGCGCCGCAGCAACGGTGAGGTTGTCGTAGGTGGTGCAGTCGAAAGCGCAGCCGGCTTTTTGCGCAATCGGCTCACATACCGCCCGAACCATCTCCAGCCGCTCTTCGGTCGAAAACAGCGGCTTTTTGCCGGAATGGACCCCGATGGCGACAATCAGGCGGTCGCACAGCGTCACAGCGTGCCGGAGCACGTCCAGATGGCCGTTGGTGATGGGATCAAATGAACCGGGATAGAGCGCGATACGGAGCATAGGTCCCGTCTACCCCGCCTCGGGCGGCCCGGCAAGCCGGGCCAGGTTCCCTGCCGGCCCGGTTTTTTATTTCAGATCGGCCAATGAACCAGTCGTGAGCCCCGAGCGTCTCCGGGGCGAGCCGCCAATGTTTCGTCCGCCAATGGCCGACGAAACAAAACTCGGCCGGGACGAAACCATTTTCGCACGCCGTGAAGACGGCCGGAAACTTGCGCTGGCTACAAGTCCACCCAACGAACGACGGGCCGCAAAGGCCCATGACAGGGGACCGTCATGATCAAGGCTTTTTCCGCAATTGCTGCTGCTGCCTTCATTGCCGCCGCGCTGACCGTATTGCCCGGCTTTGCCCCCCAGGTCGAAGCCAGTGTTCCGCAGGCGCTTGCCAAGGGTGACCGCCTCGATATCCGCACCGTTGGCAAGGATTGCTCGCAGCAAGCCTGGCCGAATTTCGAAGCTTCCTGCCTCCGCACCGCCGGCTCTAAGTCGCTGGTGAAAGAAGCGCGCCTGGTTACCGCCGACCGGACGCCGTAACGGCACAATTTTCGTTCCGACCAACCTCCAAGCAACCGCAGTATTGGCGAGTAGGGATGCCCCCCTCCTCGCCATTTGCGTTCTGACCGCCGTCCTGCGCGTCCTGGATCATGTTCCAGTCATCCTTCGACCGGGATCGAAGCATCGCGGACACGGTGCACGTAGCATTGTGGCAATGGCCGCACCGATAGATATCTACTACGACTTCAGATCGCCCTACGCCTACTTGGCCTGGTGGCGAATCCGCCGACGGCAGGCGTTGTCAGCGTGGAAATGGCGATGGAACCCGGTTTCGATTGACGTTCTGCTGAACTTGCAGGCTGGACGCGAGCCGATGGCACCGTATGTCGATCCGCTGCCACCGCCGAAGCGAAAGCACTTCCTGGCCGACATCCGGCGATCAGCGAACTTCCTGGGCGCACCATTGTCACCGCTGCATCAACCTCGTCCTGATCCCGCGCCGGCCTTGTGCGTCGCGCTTCGGCTCGCGCAAGAAGGCATTCCTCACGATCGGTTTATTGACATGGTCTTCGAGGCGATGTGGCAACATCGCAGTGACATCGGCGCCCGCGAGGTCCTGGTAAATTGCTTGATATCTGCCGCGCTCGACGAGACGGTGATTGAGTCTGCTGTCTCGCCGAGGGCACGGAGCGAGTTGGTTACGCAATCCATGCAGGCGTACGAAGTAGGTATCTTCGGCGTGCCGAGTTTTGTGGCGCACGGCGAGATTTTCTTTGGGGCCGATCGTTTGGATATGCTGGCATGGCAACTAGAGCAGCAACCCGAGCAAATCGAACGGCTAAGGCGCGATGGGATCTAGTTGAATCCTTCAGGCGCGCGATTTCGTCTTGCCGGAAGATCGCGTCGCGCTGCCGTATGCCGTCCCCGGATTGCCGACGCGCTTGAGCACCGACGTCACGACGTACCGGCCGGCAGGATGGATGCTTTCAGAGATTTCGAACAGGCGGCCGTGCGCGTCCAGATATCGGCGGATAACTTCGAGCGCGGACGATCCGGCTTCCGCTCCCAGCGCCTTGGCAAACTCGTTCGGGATCACGGTCGCCGCAACGGTTTGGTGCACTTCGGAGGCGATCACGCCGTAACTGTCCGCGATCATGTCGCAGACCAGGCGGCGATCCTTTCGAATATCGCTCACGGCATCCGCATAGCTTTCTTCGACATAGCAATCGACCCAGGCCAATGGCGGGCTCTTGGGCTTTGTCGATGCACGAACGTAGGCGATCCGCAGCCAGCGCGACCCCGGCTGGCAGCCGAAGCGCCGCGCCGCCTTGCGATCCATCACGACGGTGTCGATGCTTCTGATGTCGCGATCCGTCGCCGCAGCCAGCGCCACGAGATCGCTCAATGAGCCGAGCGTCTGCTGAAAACTCTCCTGCGGACGTTCGCGCGCCTCAACCCGCGTGCCGGAACCTTTGCGGCGCGAAACCGCCCCGAGCTCGGTGAGCCGCCGCATCGCCGCACGCACGGTCTGCCGGCTGACATCGTAGCGCGCGGCAAGCTCCAGCTCGGTCGGTATCATGCCGCCGACGGGGTATTGGCCCCGCTGGATCGCCTCCAGCAGATCGCGGGCGATATCCTCGTAAATTGGCATGTCCAACGGTTCTCTCGGTCAGGGCGACGCTTAGCACGGCTTCGATGGACCGGCATCCCGGCTTGACAAATTTGTACATATCAATCATATGGCCGTACATATTAACAAGGAGTGAAACAAGCGCGTGGCCAGCATCCTCTTCGACAGCATCCTCTATCGCGACGTGTTCTCGACGCCGGCCATGCGGGCGGTATTTTCCGACGAAGCCCAGCTCAGGGCCTATGTGCAGGCCGAAGTGGCGCTTGCCGTGGCCCAGGGCGAAACAGGCGTGATTCCGCAAGAGGCGGCACAGGCGATCGCCCAACTCGCCCCGACGATCGCGCTCGATAGCGAGCAGTTGAAGCGCGACACCGAGAATGTCGGCTACCCCATCGTCGGCCTGGTACGGCAGCTCTCGAAGCAAATCGGCGAAGCCGGCCGCTACGTGCATTGGGGGGCGACCACCCAGGACATCATGGACACGGCGACGGTGCTGCAACTGCGCGAAGCGGTTGCGCTGATCGAAACCCAGCTTGCCGAGGTCATGGCCACGCTCGCCGAGCTCGCCCGCCTCCACCGCGATACGCCGATGGCAGGGCGAACCCATCTGCAGCAGGCCCTGCCGATCACGTTCGGGCACAAGGCAGCGATCTGGCTCTCATCGTTGCAGCGCTCGGCCGACCGGCTCGAACAAGCCAAGCCGCGCGCATTGCAGGCGCAACTCGGCGGCGCGGCGGGAACGCTGGCGTCACTCGGCGAACGCGGACTGGATGTGCGCGCCGCCTACGCGCGCGCCCTCGGTCTCGCTGAGCCTGACATCACCTGGCACGTCGCCCGCGACGGGCTGGTCGAACTGGTCCAGACATCAGCGGTGATCTGCGGCGCGCTCGGCAAGATCGGCTATGACGTCATGATCCTGATGGCGACCGAGATCGGCGAGGTGTTCGAACCTTTCGCCTCGCATCGCGGCGCATCCTCGACCATGCCGCAGAAGCGCAATCCGATCTCGTCGGAAATTCTGCTGGCCAACGCAAAGATGTCGCGCGACGCCGCTTCGCTGATGCTCGACGCCATGGTGCAGGATCTCGAGCGCGCCACCGGTCCCTGGCACTGTGAATGGCTCGCCTTGCCCCAGGCCTGTCTTCTCACGGCCGGGTCGCTGGCACAGGCGCAATTCATGCTCTCCGGCCTGATCGTCGATCCGGCGGCGATGAAGCGAAACCTCGATTCCACGCGCGGGCTGATCGTCGCCGAGGCGGTCATGATGGGGCTCGCGCCCGTGCTTGGCCGTCAGCTTGCGCATGACGAGGTCTATGCCGCCTGCCGCGACGCGTTCACCCGTGGTGAGCCGCTCCTCGATGCATTGCTGCGGCGTCCGGCGATCGCATCCGCCCTGCCCCACGATCGGCTCGCCGCCTTGTGCGAACCGTCCAACTATCTCGGAACGGCCGGGGCGATGGTGGACCGCGTGCTCGCCTGTCACATCAAACAATAAGCAAAACGATAAATACTTGGGAGGATCGATGCGCCCTGCCAAAAACGAACCAGGACACACGAGCTGCAGGACGGCACCCTGGCCTCAATCTCGGTTCCGGACCAGAATAAATCCGTCCCCTTGCCGGATTTGAGCCGCATTGTGACCCAGGTCACGGCCAAAGATCGTTTCCGCGGGGGCGCAACTCCGGGGTTCTCATGTCCGGTCATCTGCGATCTTGCATCACTGCCTTTGTCCTTCTCGCAGGTCTTCCGACTTCGCCTGCGTCTTCGAATCCTCTTGCAGACCTGTTCAATGTCTCTCCACCCCAGCCGGCCCCTGAGCCCGCTTCCGCAGAAAAGGAAAGGGAGTGCTTGCCGCGACCCGGTACGTCGACCGCAGAGGGGCAGCGCTGGGTCTATCGTTCTGAGGGGCGCCACAAGTGCTGGTTCCAGGCTGCCGAGGGGACCGCGACGGTAAAGCAGGTTCGTCATCGCGCCGCTAAGCCTCGGATCGCGGCAGTCGAGGAGAATGAGGCCGCACGGCGCAAGGCGGTCATGGATGCGCGTGCGGAGTTGCTGCACTCCGCACCAGCGGCAACGTCTCAGCCGACGCAGCCCGCGCCCGAGCTTAGGATGGTCGATGCCGCTTCCCTCCCGACTACGGGGGCCGCAGCCTTCGTGCCGCCGCCACCGGTCGCCAACCGCCCGACCGATAAGTTCACGCTTGACCAACCCACGTCGCGCCAGCTCGACGCAGAGACGCTTCTGGCAGCCGCACCAGCCGCCAGCGACGCTGTTGCCGCCTCCGTGCCTCCTGCCGCTGCAGCGCCGGTCGCCTTTCCGAACGCCGAGGCGGCCGATGACGGCCCGGGCTGGATGGCAACCTGGCTTGGCGTGCTGCTGATGGCGCTGGGCCTCGTCTTCGTCTTGGGCTCGAACCGGCCCCTCCGGGAAGCCATGCTGTTTGCGCGATTTAATGCGAGGGCGAGTCGGCGTGCATTGTAGTGAGGAGCGCCAGTTCGAAGGCGAGCAAGTGACTTCCTGTCTACACCAACAAGCACACCATTTCAGGGATAAGCCGGACTGAACATTCAGGTCAGAAATGGCAGAGCCGGAATGATGTGCAGGTTTGTGCCAATCGCGGCGGAGCCCGGCACGTCGGCAAGTCGGATCAATTCCGTGACTGGGCTACCGGGCCGGCGCTCTCGCGAGGGTTGGAGGCGACTTGTGGCAGCGCAAGGGTGAAAGCATCGATCAGCCGACGTCGCCAAGGTTGCGTCAGCATCGATAGCTTCCCTTCGAGCAGAGCGGCCTTTTCCCGGGCTCCCACGCTTTCCGTGCTGACTTTGAGCAGTTCGGCCAGGAGCTTGTTCGTGCGTTCGCATTCTCTCTCAAAGTCGGCCCGATAGCCGTTGGCAATCACCTTCATATCTGCCAGCTCAGTCTGCAAGATCTCAATTTGTTGCTTGAAGGCGGTGACCACCTGGTGACCGGCCTGAGCTTGCGGCGGACGGGATATTGGGGAATGGCTGAATTCGCTGAGATCGACCTGGACAAGCGTTTTCCCGTCGTTGGAGCGGGAGCGCGGCCAGCGGTGTCGTTTCACCAGAGCACGGGCCGCCTCTGGGGAAACTGTGAGCCTTTCACCCAGTTCGGCGTAGGTCAGCATCTCGACGGGCATGATATCCGCTCCCGTTTGGCCGGACGGTCACCACCCGGACACAGCAAATGGTAACAATCTATGGTTAAGGGCAGGTTTACCGTGAGCGGGAACCCGGATGGAGCGTCGTAGATCCTCCGGGTGGTTGGGTGGTCGCAAACTCAGCTTACCCCCTGACCACCTGCCACCCCATAGGATCTACAGCTAACCGCCGGAAACGAGTTGACGCGACATGGCGAGAATGGCGCTTGCCGTCTCTGCTGGATGAAGCGTCGGATGCAAATGCGTGCCGTGCAGGTTCGTAACCGGCCAGCCACGTCGTTGCGCCGCAATGGCTGCGTGATCATAGATCGCTGAAGTCTGGATGAAACCGGCAGGGATGTGGTCCCAATCGGCGAGTTCGATCGTGTCGTCGAACCAACCGATGTGCATCCGTGGAAGTTCACTTTCAAACCGGGCGAATGCCACCGCATCGCGCGCCAGGACATCCACACCGACAAGAGACATGCGCTGCATATCGCGCGCAAACCATCTCGACCAGATCGGAAGCATGCCGTCGGGTTCGGCGAGGCCCTTGATGAAGTCGTAAAGGGCGGGCCTGACCGGGAAGGTTGCGCCTTGCGATGGAGGCACTTCCCCATCCACGACGATTATTCCCCGCGCGGGCAACCTGGTCGCAAGGTCGGCAGCCAGCACACTCGCCGAACTATGGCCCACCACAATTGGTTCATGGCCGCCGGTGATGTGCTCCAGAAGTTGGGAAGTCCATGCGCTCCAGGACGGCGGCGAACGGTGATGGGCCAATACGTCAGGTACCTGAACATGACATCCCGCCGCCCGCAGGCATTCGGCCGTTGGCTCCCAGCTTGACGCCCGGACCAGAGGTCCTGCCACAAGAATGAAATGTAAGGGCATGGTCCCCAGCGTTCGTAGATCCTATGGGGTGGCAGGTGGTCAGGGGTAAGCTGAGTTTGCGAGCACCCAACCACCCGGAGGATCAACGATGCGCACTGATCACACTGGCACACCCGCCGGCTGCGAGTATGGCACGGTTTACATTGCTTTCGAACTGAGCAAGGCGAAATGGCAGCTGGGCATAATGATGCCTGGCGGCGAGAAGATGAGCCGTTACCGGATTGATGGGGGCGACCTGGCGGCGCTGTCGGGTTTGCTGGTCAAGGCTCGGGCGAAGGCGGCGCAGGCGGGGAAGCCGGTTCGTATTCTGTCCTGCTATGAAGCGGGTCTCGACGGTCATTGGCTGCACCGCTGGCTGGCCGACAACGAGGTACTCAATTACGAGATCGATGCGTCGAGCATCGAGGTGAACCGGCGGGCCCGGCGGGCCAAGACCGATCGGATCGACCTGGCGCAGTTGATGCGCTCGTTTCTGGCGTATCTGCGGGGCGAACCGCGGGTTTGCAGCATGGTTCGGGTTCCCACGCCTGAGGACGAGGATCGCAAACGGCGCACGCGCGAGCGCGAGCGGCTGCTGAAGGAGCGCACCGGGCACAGCAACCGGATCAAGGGGCTGCTGCATGGCCAGGGCATCCGCGATGTCATGCCCCTGAAGCCGGGCTTCTTGTCGGGTCTGGACGAGGTGCGTACCGGCGATGGGCGCGTTCTGCCGCCACGGCTGAAGGACGAGATCCGCCGCGAGCATGAGCGGCTGGTATTGGTGCACACGCAGATCAAGGCGCTCGAGGCGGCGAATGCGGCCGCGCATCGGGCACCGGCAAAGGACTCGGTCGAGGCGAAGGCGGTTCAGCTTGCCCAACTCAAGGCAATCGGCCCGCACATCGCCCAGCTCCTGGCCAACGAGGTCTTCTACCGTGACTTTAAGAACCGGCGTCAGGTCGGCAGTTGCGTCGGACTGACCGACATGCCCTACGACAGCGGCGCCCGCCGTCGACAACAAGGCATCAGCAAGGCGGGCAATCGCCGGGCGCGAACGACCGCAATCGAGCTCGCCTGGCTGTGGCTGAGCCATCAGCCCGACAGCGAGCTGAGCCGCTGGTTCCGCGCGCGGGTTGGCAACCTCAAGGGCCGCATCCGCAAGATCGCCATCGTAGCGCTGGCGCGCAAGCTGATGGTGGCACTGTGGCGCTATCTGGAAACCGGCCTCGTGCCAACCGGCGCGGCGCTGCGCCCAAGCCTCTAACGAACGCCGGTGCGCCAATGACGGCCGACGTGACCCAGGACAGACGTGTGACCGAACCCGGGTTTGGGTCTTCGGATTCCGCTTTCGTAGATGGGTCCCGTCTCTTCTGGGCCTTACCTTCACCCGTGCATGAAAGATCAGGGTCCGGGTCACCACACCCGACCGGATACAAGTTGATGCGGTGTCTGCCGCATAACAACGTCACGGCCCAGTCCAGGATGTCGCGTCAACCCGCTCACCGCGCGCACCAAAACGTTCCGATCCGAAAGCTTCGCGCCAGCCTTGCCGCCGTCAAGGTCGCTACGCGCCGCCTCCGGCGGTGGCCTGCGGCCAACCTTGACCGCGGCCGCGCCTGGCGCAGCGATCAACCATCGGAACGAAACAGCCACTGCGAGCGCAGCGCGCTCCACGACAACGACCGGGAGCAACACATGCCCTGATCAATCATTCCCCTTGACAACCACAACCCCATACAAGCCCGGATGGAGCGCAGCGCAATCCGGGGAAAGTCTTGTGGAGTGCACCCCAAAAGTGAGACACGGGAAATTAGGGACAGTTCTCTAACGGAGAACGCATGTCCAAGAAATCTCCCCGTATTTTCAGCCGAGAATTCAAGCTTGAGGCGGTGCGCCGCATTTTGGCGGGCGAGCGCATAAGGGCTCTTTCACAGGAGCTGAATGTGCTGCGCAAGGATCTCTATGCATGGCGCGATCTGTTTCGGGCGGGCGGGGCGGAGGCGCTGCGGCCGCTGGGTCGACCGCGGAAGGGCACTGCCGTTGTCGCGGCGAAGGTGACGGAGCGGGCGCGCGAGGTTGCGGCTGGCGACATTGCCGCGCCAGAGCGGGTTGCCGAACTTGAGCGCAAGATCGGCCAGCAGCAGATCGAGCTCGATTTTTTTCGGCAAGCCTTGCGGCGGGTCAAGGAAGCACGCCGGCCGAACGCCGGACCTGGCGTGACGGGATCTACGCGGTCATCCAGGCGATGACGATCCCCCTGCTGCAAGGCGAACTCACGATTGAGCGGATGTGCGTGCTGGCTGGCGTCAGCCGGGCCGGCTACTACCGGCACTGGGCGGCCTCCGCCCCGCGCGTGGAAGAAGCCGCTGTGCGGGACGCGATCCAGCGGTTGGTGCTTGCGTACACGCATTACGGCTATCGCCGGATCGCCGCGCAGTTGCGACGTGAAGGCTTTGCGGTGAACCGCAAACGCGTGCTGCGCCTGATGCAGCAGGATAATCTGCTGTGCCTGCGGCGGCGGCCGTTTGTGCCGGTTACGACAGACTCGCGCCACTCCTGGCGCGTGGTACCGAACCTGGCCCGCGGCATGGTGCCGAGCGGCCTCGACCAGCTCTGGGTGGCGGACATCACCTACATCCGGCTGCAGGAAGAGTTCGCCTATCTCGCCATCGTGCTCGATACCTTCAGCCGGCGCGTGGTCGGCTGGGCCCTGGAAACGCACCTGGAGGCGCGCCTGGCGATCGCCGCACTCTCCATGGCGCTGGAGGCGCGCCGGCCAACGCCCGGCAGCCTGATCCACCACTCCGACCGCGGCATCCAATACGCCTGCGGCGACTACACTGAACTACTCCAGCGGCACGACATTGCCCCAAGCATGAGCCGGGTTGGCAATCCCTACGACAATGCCAGAGCCGAGAGCTTCATGAAGACCCTCAAGCAGGAGGAGGTCAACGGCCAAACCTACCGCGATGCGCAGCATGCGAAAAATGCCATCGGCACCTTCATCGAGGAGGTGTACAACCGCCAACGGCTGCACTCGGCGCTGGCTTACCGGCCTCCCGCCGAGTTCGAAGCAAATCTACCGGGCTGCGGGGCTGCTGCGCAGCAGCCCCGCAGCCCGGCCGCTATCTCTCAACCCGCCCTGCCGCCACAAGCGGCGGGCACAACCTGTCCCTGATTCTTGTGTCTCACAGCAGGGGTGCACTCCACTTGCAGCGGACGGGGTGATCCCGGGTTGCGCTTCGCTCCACCCGGGTTACGCACAAGACCGCAGCTTACGCCCCGTTGCCGTTCTCGCCGTTCTCCCCGTCGTCACCGATATGTTCGACCGACACCACGTGCTCGTCCTCGGCGGTATCGAACACGATGACGCCTTGCGTCGAGCGGCCGGCGATGCGGATGTCCTCGACCGGGCAGCGGATCAACTGGCCCTTGTCGGTCACCAGCATGATCTGATCGCTGTGCTCCACGGGGAATGACGCCACCAGCTTGCCGTTGCGGTTGTTGACGGACATCGCGACGATGCCTTTGCCGCCGCGACCGGTGGTGCGGTACTCGTAAGATGACGTGCGCTTGCCGTAGCCGTTGACGGACACCGTCAAGACGACCTGCTCCTGCGCCGACATCTCGACGTAGCGATCGGAAGAAAGCTGGATCGCGGTCGACGCCTCCTCGGTCTCCGCCTCGGCGGTTTCCTCGGTCGCGGCCTCGCCTGCCACCGCACGGCGCATCTTGAGGTAAGCCGACCGTTCGTCCGAGGTCGTCTCGACATGGCGCAGGATCGCCAGCGAGATCAGCGTGTCGTTTTCAGCGAGCGCGATGCCGCGCACGCCCATCGAGGTGCGGCCGGTGAAGACGCGGACATCGGTGACGGGGAAGCGGATGCACTGGCCGCCGGCCGCCGTCAGCAGCACGTCGTCGTGTTCGGTGCAGATCTGCACGTCGACGATCGCCTCGCCCTCCCCGAGCTTCATGGCGATGATGCCGGAGCGGCGGACATCGACGAAGTCGGACAGCTTGTTGCGGCGAACGGTGCCGCCTGTCGTAGCGAACATCACATCGAGATTGCCCCAGGAAGATTCATCCTCCGGCAGCGGCATGATGGTGGTGATGCGCTCGCCCTGTTCCAGCGGCAGGATGTTGATCAGCGCCTTGCCGCGCGCGTTGGGAGCAGCCACCGGCAGCCGCCAGACCTTTTCCTTGTAGACCTGGCCGCGGGAGGAGAAGAACAGCACCGGCGTGTGGGTCGAGGCCACGAACAGCCTGGAGACAAAATCCTCGTCGCGGGTCTGCATGCCCGCCCGTCCCTTGCCGCCGCGCCGCTGGGCGCGATAGGTCGAGAGCGGGACGCGCTTGACGTAGCCGGCGTGCGAGACCGTGACCACCATGTCCTCGCGCTGGATAAGGTCCTCGTCCTCGACCTCGCCTTCCTGCTCTATAATGACGGTCCTGCGAGGGGTGGCAAATTCGTCTTTCACGTCGGCGAGTTCAGTCTTGACGATGGCCTGCACGCGCGCGCGCGACCGCAGGATGTCGAGGTAATCGGCGATTTCCACTGCGAGCTTGTCGAGCTCCTCGGAAATTTCCTCGCGGCCGAGCGCGGTCAGGCGCTGCAGTCGCAGCTCGAGAATGGCCTTGGCCTGCTCGAGCGACAGCCGTGCGGTGCCGTCGGGCGCCATCCGGTGCCGCGGGTCGTCGATCAGCGTAATCATCGCTTCCACGTCCCTGGCCGGCCAATCGCGCGACATCAAGGTATCGCGCGCGGTGTTCGGATCGGGCGAGGTTCTGATGACGCGAATGATCTCGTCGATATTGGCGACCGCGATTGCAAGACCGACCAGGATATGGGCGCGGTCGCGGGCCTTGTTGAGCAGGAACTTGGTCCGACGGGTGATGACCTGCTCGCGGAACGCGATGAACAGCGTCAGCAGATCTTTCAGATTCATCGTCTGCGGGCGGCCAGAATCTAGCGCAAGCATGTTGGCCGGGAAGTTCGTCTGCAGCGGCGTGAAGCGATAGAGCTGATTGAGCACGACGTCCGCCATCGCTTCGCGCTTCAACTCGATGACGACGCGGAAGCCGTCGCGATCGGATTCGTCGCGCAGATCGGCGACGCCTTCGATCTTCTTTTCGCGCACCAACTCGGCGATGCGCTCGACCATCGTGGCCTTGTTTATCTGATAGGGAATCTCGGTGATGATGATCGCTTCACGATCCTTGCGAATAGCATCGATCGTGACCTTGCCGCGCATCACGATGGAGCCGCGGCCCAGATGATAGGCCGAGCGAATTCCCTGGCGCCCGAGAATGATGCCGCCGGTCGGAAAATCCGGTCCCGGAATAATGTTGATGAGATCGTCGATGCCGAGCGCGGGGTTGTCGATCAGCGCCGTGCAGGCATCAATGACTTCGCCGAGATTGTGCGGGGGGATGTTGGTCGCCATGCCTACGGCGATGCCGCCCGCGCCGTTGACCAGCAGGTTCGGGAACCTTGCCGGCAGAACCGACGGCTCCTTCTCGGAACTGTCGTAGTTTGGCTGGAAATCGACGGTGTCCTTGTCGATATCGCCAAGAACTTCAAGCGCCGATCGGGTCAGACGGGCTTCGGTATATCGATACGCCGCGGGCGGATCGCCGTCGACCGAGCCGAAATTGCCCTGCCCGTCGATCAGCGGCACACGCATGGAGAAATCCTGCGCCATCCGGACCATGGCGTCGTAAATCGACTGGTCGCCGTGCGGATGATACTTACCGATCACGTCACCGACGACGCGCGCGGACTTGACGTACTTCTTGTCGGGCGTGTGCCCCTGCTCGTACATCGAATACAAGATGCGGCGATGCACGGGCTTGAGCCCGTCGCGCGCGTCCGGCAACGCCCGCGCCACGATCACGCTCATGGCGTAATCGAGGTAGGAGCGTTTCATCTCGTCGAGGATGGAAACGGGACGAATATCAGAGGGCTCCGGCGGCTCGCCGGGCGTGTTATCTTCAGGGTCAGACAAAGGGGAAATCCGGTCAATTCTCAGTCGAGAATCATATAGCGCATCGGGGGTCCGATAACCACCCCGAAGCGCTCCGGATCGGCTCTTTTTACGCTCGTTTTTTCATGGACTTACGGGGATCGGAAGCGTCTTGCACGGGGCTTGCGGGAGCGAGCTTTTTCGGGACCGCAAACAGCGGGTCCAAGCGACGCTTTTTGCGACGGCTTAATGGCCGAAAACCACCGCATGCATGATCCGCCCCGGAAGGAATGTGAACAGCCCGGCAATGACCAGCGCGCCCACAAAAATCATCGTCATGATCCGGCGATGATCGGCGATCCGATGGCGCCTGGCTCTCCACACCGCGATCGGCAGCACGATCAGCGTGAAGATCGACAGCAGATGGATCGGGCTCCATGGGCCGAGCAAGCGGATCTCGTGGATCCAGAACGAGCTGGCGGCCACGACAGCCATCAGGCCGACCCAGATCCAGCCGACCGTCCGATGCGGCAGCGTGCCCTTCGGCGCAGCGAACTGGACGAGGCCAAGGGCGAAAGCGGCCATTGCCGCGAAGGCATGAACGGGGATCGCGGGAGCGGCATCCAGCAGCGGCGCGAGGGTCATGGCGGTGGTTCCCGGAGGGAGACCGATTGGCGTTCGAGGCAGCGATCAGCTTAAGTGAAATACCTCATGTAAATATTAATAACATAACGGCCGGGCCAACCGCCCGCGGGCCCGGATCGCGACGCGTCTGCCCCCGGCGCAATACAAGAAACGGCTTTTCAGCCGGAATGCGGCCGGTTCTTGCGCCGGCGCATCAGTCGTAACGCAGGCGCAGATGCCAGTTCTCGCAGGAGAATTTCCTGCGAGCCAACATGCCGGGCGAAGGCCCCGATTCAGAACGGGATGTCGTCGTCCATGTCGCTGTTGCGGGCACCGGCCGCCACGGCGCGGCGCGGCGCGGAACTGGCCGGACTGCTGGAGCCGAAATCGCCTGAATCGTCGGAGCCGAAACTGCCGCCACCGCCGCCGCTGCGGCCGTCCAGCATCGTCAGGGTCGAGTTAAAACCCTGCAGCACGACTTCGGTCGAGTATTTCTCGACGCCGCTCTGGTCGGTCCATTTGCGGGTCTGCAGCGCGCCCTCGATGTAAACCTTGGCGCCCTTCTTCAGATACTGCTCGACAATCTTGCAAAGCGGTTCGGAGAAAATCACGACGCGGTGCCACTCGGTCTTTTCCTTACGCTCGCCGGTGCCCTTGTCGCGCCATGTCTCCGACGTCGCGATGCTCAGATTGGCAATCGGCCGCCCATCCTGTGTCCGCCGGATTTCAGGATCCTTGCCGAGGTTGCCGATCAGAATCACCTTGTTCACGCTTCCCGCCATCGCCGCTCTCCACTCGATATCGCCGGCAAAAAATCACTGGCAAAAATTACTGGTCGGACCCGCCAAGTGCCGGCCGCCTTCAATTCTTGACCTGTCGCTTGTCCGCCTTCTGCGTCCGTTTCCGGACATTCGAACGACCCTATACACTCGCAGGCTCCGCCGACTTAGCGATCCCTCGGCAAGCCGGCGGTTATCCACATATAGCATCGCCCCCGCAACCGTTCCAGCTTTGTTCCCGCCAGCACCTAATATCTGGCCCGGTTCTCACGATGCAACCCAAGCGCGATTACCGGGAACTCACGGGGAACCGAAAACCTTCCGAAACGGAACCCGAAAGTTCCGCACGGTATCGTGAATATGGCAGGCAAATCATTAGCTTGGGTAAATACACTTCGTTTGTACATGTTGCATTCCGGCGACACCATTTCCGGGCGAGTCGCGATATAGAGGTTGTCGAACGGCGCGAATGCTCGCGTCATTTCGAAACGCTTCGGGACCAACGGAAAGCGGAAGAGCTGGAGATAGACCCATGAAAAAGGTTTTCTTGAGTACGGTTGCCCTCATCGCGTTCGCCGCCCCTGCGGCGGCGGCTGACCTCGCGGCACGGCCTTACACCAAGGCCCCGCCGGCGCCGGTCGCCGTCGTGTACGACTGGAGCGGCTTCTACATCGGCGCCAACGGCGGCTGGGGTACGAGCCGCAAGTGCTGGGATTTCGTCGACGTGACCGGCGCGTTCATCGGGGCCGAGGGTTGCCATGACGCAGACGGCGGCACCGTCGGCGGTCAGATCGGTTATCGCTGGCAGGCCGGCACCTGGGTGTTCGGTGTTGAAGGCCAGGGCAACTGGGCCGACTTCCAGGGCAGCAATGTGAGCCTGCTTTTCCCCGCCGCGCGTAACGAGTCGCGCATCGATGCGTTCGGCCTGATCACGGGCCAGATCGGTTACGCCGCCAACAACGTGCTGTTCTACGTCAAGGGCGGTGCGGCCGTTACGGCGGATCGTTTCCGCGTCTTTGATGTTCCCACGGGCGTCTTGGCTGCCACCACCGGCGACGATACCCGTTGGGGTGCCGTGGTCGGCGCGGGCATCGAATTCGGCTTCGCCCCGAACTGGTCGGTCGGCGTCGAGTACAATCACCTGTTCATGCAGGACCGCACCCACACCTTTGTCGACGCGACCGGCGCCTTCCTCGGCAACGACCGCATCACTCAGGACGTCGATATCGTCACCGCTCGCATCAACTACCGCTTCGGCGGCCCGGGCATCGCGGCGAGGTACTGATCTTCGCTTTCAACGAACGGAATCGAAAAGGCCGGCTTCACGCCGGCCTTTTTTGTTTGGTTGTACTGCGGGATAGTCATGCCGCCACGGTTGCATATTACCTACTTTTGCCGCGGATGTGGTTTTTCGGCGACAGCATTCTGCGATCTCTTCACGCTATATGCGCAGGCAACCTCAAATTGACCACTCGTGCAGTTGCGTTGGAAATGCTGAAAGGAAGAAACGTGAAGAAAGTTTTGTTGACGACCACCGCTCTGATCGCGCTTGGAATCGCCCCCGCGACTGCCGCAGACCTTGCCGCACGGCCATATACCAAAGCACCAGCGATGGCGGTTGCGGTGTACAACTGGAGCGGCTTCTACGCTGGCGTTAACGGCGGCTGGGGATCGAGCCGCAACCGTTGGGACGAGACCAGCCTCGGCATCGCTTTCTCGGAGGGCAGCCATGACGCAACCGGCGGCACCGTCGGTGGTCAGATCGGCTACCGCTGGCAGGCTGCTTCGTGGGTGTTCGGCGTGGAAGCGCAGGGCAACTGGGCTGACTTCCACGGCAGCAATGCGATCCCGCTGCTTCCGGCGTTCACCAACGACACTCGTGTCGATGCCTTCGGACTGTTCACCGGTCAGGTCGGCTACGCCGCGAACAACGTACTGTTCTACCTCAAGGGCGGCGCCGCCGTGACCTCCGATCGCTACCGCGTGCTCGCGACCGGCACCGGTGTCCAGCTCGCCAACAGCGTCGATGACACCCGTTGGGGTGGCGTGGTCGGCGTCGGCCTGGAATATGGCTTCGCCCCGAACTGGTCGGCCGGCATCGAATACAATCACATGTTCATGCAGGACAAGACCTATAACTTCGTGAGCAACGGCGTCGTCTTCCCGGCTGGCACGCTGGTGGCCCAGAGCCGCATCCGTCAGGATGTTGATATCGTCACCGCTCGCATCAACTACAAATTCGGCGGGTACTAATCTCCGCGTCACCTGAGTTCCCGAAATTGAGAAAAGGCCGGCCTCGCGCCGGCCTTTTTTTGTGCGGCACTACTGACTGCTGCTGCCAAAAATATCTCGGCGAAAACAATCCGTTGATGATTCGCACGCGGCACTGGAAATCGTTCCTCGTTCTTCCTATGTTCCGACTTTCAATCATCGGCGCCTGATCCCGGCTCTCACCGGCAATGCGCGCCCAACGTGGCGCGTCTCCCACGCGTCTGGAAATGCCGATATGGATGAAGTGCTCAGGGCGAAGCGCCAACCACCCGCCGGCTCCGCATCGCGGGCGATAACTATCCGCGGTGCGCGCGAGCACAATCTCAAGAACGTCGATCTCGAAATTCCCCGCGACAAGCTCGTGGTGTTCACCGGCCTGTCCGGCTCCGGCAAATCCTCGCTCGCCTTCGACACCATCTATGCCGAAGGCCAGCGCCGCTACGTCGAATCGCTCTCGGCCTATGCGCGCCAGTTCCTGGAGATGATGCAGAAACCAGATGTCGACCAGATCGACGGCCTGTCGCCCGCGATCTCGATCGAGCAGAAGACGACGTCGAAGAACCCGCGCTCCACCGTCGGCACCGTCACCGAGATCTACGACTATATGCGCCTGCTGTGGGCGCGCGTCGGCGTGCCCTATTCGCCCGCCACGGGGCTGCCGATCGAAAGCCAGATCGTCTCGCAGATGGTCGACCGCGTGCTGGCGCTGCCCGAAGGCACCCGCCTCTATCTGCTCGCGCCGGTCGTGCGCGGCCGCAAGGGCGAGTACAAGAAGGAGCTCGCCGAATGGCTCAAGAAGGGCTTTCAGCGCGTCAAGATCGACGGCACCTTCTATGAGCTGGCGGAGGCGCCGACCCTGGACAAGAAATTCCCGCACGATATCGACGTCGTCGTCGACCGCATCGTGGTCCGCCCCGACATCGGCCAGCGCCTCGCCGAAAGTTTTGAGACCGCGCTGAAGCTCGCCGAGGGCTTGGCTGTGATCGAATATGCCGACGCGCCGGCCGGCGCTGCGGAAGAGAAGAAGTCTGACAAGAAGACCGCAAAGATCCACGACAAGAGCGGGCCCGAGCGCATTTTGTTTTCGGAAAAATTCGCCTGCCCGGTTTCCGGCTTCACGATCCCCGAGATCGAGCCGCGGCTGTTTTCGTTCAACAACCCCTACGGCGCCTGCCCCGCCTGCGGCGGCCTCGGCGTCGAGCAGCATATCGACGAGGACCTCGTCATTCCCGACAAGGAGATGACGCTGCGCAAGGGCGCGATCGCGCCCTGGGCGAAATCCTCTTCGCCCTATTACATCCAGACGCTGACCGCGCTCGGAAAATTCTACAAGTTCACGCTCGACACCAAGTGGAAGGACCTGCCGAAGAAGACGCAGGCAGCATTGCTGCACGGCTCCGGCGACGACGAGATAAAATTCTCCTACGAGGACGGCGTCCGATCCTACGATACCAAAAAGCCGTTCGAGGGCGTCATCACCAATCTCGAGCGCCGCTACCGCGAGACCGAGAGCGAATGGGCGCGCGAGGAGCTGGCAAAATATTTCTCCGACATCCCCTGCGCTGGCTGTAACGGCCATCGCCTCAAGCCCGAGGCGCTGTGCGTCAAGATCGGCGGCAAGCATATCGGCGAAATCTCGGAAATGTCGGTGCTTCGCGCCGGCGAGTGGTTCGAGAGCGTGCCGAAAGCGCTCAACGCGCAGCAGAACGAGATCGCTACGCGGGTGCTGAAGGAGATCCGCGAGCGGCTGTCGTTCCTGCTCGACGTCGGCCTGAACTATCTCACGCTCTCCCGCGCCTCCGGCACGCTATCCGGCGGCGAAAGCCAGCGCATCCGCCTCGCCTCCCAGATCGGCTCGGGTCTCACCGGCGTGCTCTACGTGCTGGACGAGCCCTCGATCGGCCTGCACCAGCGCGACAATGCGCGGCTATTGGAAACGCTGAAGCGGCTGCGCGACCTCGGCAATACCGTGATCGTGGTCGAGCATGACGAGGACGCGATCCGGCTCGCGGATTACGTGCTCGATATCGGCCCGGGCGCCGGCATGCATGGCGGCCATATCGTGGCGCAGGGCACGCCCGCCGAGATCATGAAGAACCCGAAATCGCTGACGGGCAAATACCTCACCGGCGAGATGTCGGTGGCGATCCCCGAGCGCAAGCCGCCGAACCACCGGCGCACCATCAAGGTCGTCAACGCCCGCGGCAATAACTTAAAGAACGTCTCGGCGGAAATCCCGCTCGGGCTGTTCACCTGCGTCACCGGCGTCTCCGGCGGCGGCAAGTCGACGCTCCTGATCGACACGCTCTACAAGGCCATCGCCCGCAAGCTGAACAATGCCAGCGAAGGCGCCGCCCCCCACGACCGCATCGAGGGGCTGGAGCATATCGACAAGATCATCGACATCGACCAGTCGCCGATCGGCCGCACCCCGCGCTCGAACCCCGCGACCTATACCGGCGCGTTCACGCCGATCCGCGAATGGTTCGCCGGCCTGCCCGAGGCCAAGGCGCGCGGCTACGAGCCGGGACGGTTCTCGTTCAACGTCAAGGGCGGCCGCTGCGAGGCCTGCCAGGGCGACGGCGTCATCAAGATCGAGATGCACTTCTTGCCCGACGTCTACGTCACCTGCGACACCTGCAAGGGCAAGCGCTACAACCGCGAGACGCTCGAAGTCCTGTTCAAGGGCAAGAGCATCGCCGACGTGCTCGACATGACGGTGGAAGAAGCCGCCGAATTCTTCAAGGCCGTCCCCCGCGTCCGCGAGACGTTTAAAACGCTGCACCGCGTCGGCCTCGACTACATCCACGTCGGCCAGCAGGCGACGACGCTCTCCGGCGGCGAAGCCCAGCGCGTCAAGCTGGCAAAGGAGCTGTCAAAGCGCGCCACCGGCCGCACGCTCTACATCCTGGACGAGCCCACCACCGGGCTTCATTTCCACGACGTCGCAAAGCTTCTGGAAGTGCTGCACGAGCTGGTCTCGCAGGGCAACACGGTGGTCGTGATCGAGCACAATCTCGAAGTCATCAAGACCGCCGACTGGGTGATCGACCTAGGCCCCGAAGGCGGCGACGGCGGCGGCGAAATCGTCGCCTGGGGCCCGCCGGAGGACATCGTGAAAGCGCCGCGGAGTTATACGGGGAAGTTTTTGGCCCCGGTGCTGAAGAAGGCGGACGGCAAGCCGAGGAAGAGCAGCAGCGCTAGTGAGGCGGCGGAGTAAGGCTAGATCAATCTATCCTCGTTCAATAGCTTCCTTCGTGGTTGTCCTGATCTTTGCAGCAAAATCGCGGGCATCTGCAAGAAGAGGATCGCCGGCCAGATCTTTTCGAATTGCTTGGGCTAACCACTCCCCTTTGTGAGTTCGAGGAATTGAACGACAGAACCCTTCCAATTCACCCTCCGGATTTATAAGCAACCCTACATTTTGACACGCGTCCGAAATGCGCGTGAAGGTCGGAACATCAAGCGCTCGAAACCCATCTTGCTTTACACGCTCCCAATTTGACGGGCTTTTGCCTAGTTCAACCAATCTTCTGCGCGCATCGCCAGGAACGTCATTTTCTTTCTCAACCTCAGCCACCAGTCGACGAAGTTCGACCCCGAGTTCGGTTCCCGTCAGTTGTCCCTTCCGCCTAGTCACCAACTGAAGCAAGCTACGAACATCGGCCTCAACCTCGGCTCTGCGCCCTCCCATCGCCTCAAAAAGCGTGAGAAATTTCTCTCGATCTGAGAGAACATCGATATCGACAATAGCAATCACCGGAATACCGACGGACCTCAGCGCCCGCGCTATGCTAGCAATACGGTCCTTACCGCCAAAATGATAAAGTCTAACATCAGAATCGCGATCTTCTTTGCCTGTGGCCTCTAACAATGCGCCAAAAAACCGTGCGTCAGAGTCACCCTCGCAGAGAATGGCGGCCTCATGAAACAACGCCGACAAGACGTCGGATGTCCGGATGAGCGGGTCATTCCACATCGCATCTAGCTGCTCTTGGTCAAGAACCGTCACCTTATTTTGCGTGCCATGCCTGACGATACGAGCAAGAATTAAGCGTTCACCCGAATAGTCTAGGAGAGCTCTCACAAAGGCGTCGTTGTGCGTAGCCACAATGACTTGGCATTCTCCTGGCACTTCAGTCGCGACGACTTGAGCAAGCTTGCGTGCTTGTGGCGGATGAAGAAATGCTTCTGGCTCGTCTAAGAGAATAGCGCTGGTGGGGTGAACAAGCAGACTCATTGCCGTCCCAGCAAAACTCCTCATTCCATCGCCTTGACGATTCAATCGAGGTAGAGACGCAAGCCACTTCGCTTCGTCACGCATGCTCGGCGATTCATTTCGAGCTTCGCCAGGTCCGACGATATGCAGTACGAGCTTTTCACCAGCAAAGGTGTTCAGGATAAAGCCCAGCGCCAAAGGTCTTCTCAAAGATATCACTAATGCGCTTCTCAGCGAGATTATCCAGTTCTAGCCATTGCATTGGATTCTTCGGCGCACTCTTCAGATAGTCACCGCGACCGCTAGGATCAGCGATCTGAAGGCGTTCTTCCGCACCAAGGTACGAGAAAAATAGCGGAACCGCCTTAGAACCAACAAAGCCCTTCTTAATATCCTCGTCCACTTTGTCTACTGGGTAATCTGACCAACCAATTTTTATGATTCCGAGTTTGTCCGTTGCAAGTCCAGCTTCTCGCACCAAGCGCTTAAACGCGTCAGCACTACCTCGCACTCGGACCGTAGCATTCCTGAGAACCGGTCCAAACGTCCATCCCTCTATCAAATAGTCACGTATCTCGCGAAGAACTGAGCTCTTTCCTGCGTTGTTTGGTCCCACAATCACTAGAATTGAACTTTCGGTGAGCTTTATCTTCTGCCCACTCGAGAATTCGAGTTCTTCAACGAATATCTTCGCTTCGCGCGCGCCCGTAACGGAGTCCAGGACTCGCAGCCCTGTTCGTTTCCACCTACGAAATATGTCCATCGCAATCCTCAAGTTGCTCCAATCTGAAAATCAATCAACAACACCCAAAGAGGCTCCCCTACAACTTATAGCAGCGAAAGCAAGCGAACAGCGGCCAAATTTGCGGTCCATTTGATATTCCCCATGTTTTGCTGAAGGATTAGACCGAATAGCGAAGTGTATCGCGCATCTCTTAAGATCACGATCTGACTCAGCGCGGCTTGCCAACACGGTACATTACCGAACGCTCTCGGTCGGCCGGCGACTTTGATGTCGCTCGCGCGTTGGTCTCCCAATTCGCTACAACACGACAATCATCCGCAGTCGCCCTGCGAGCCGTCGCCCTACACCGTCCAATAATGCGGGTGCGGGTAGGATCGCGAGCGGTCGCCCCAGTCGAAGTCGTCTTCATCGAACTCCGACGGGCCGGCGCGCAAATCCTCCAACGTCAGCTCGACCGCGAAGGCCTGACGCGCGGGATCGAACCTGAGTGCGTCCCATCGCACAGGATAATGGTGGTGGCTGGCGAGTATCCCGCCGGTTTTTATCACGGCATACGCGACAGTGCCGGTCACCTTGTCCAACATCAGTCGCTCGATCGTGCCGAGTTTTGCGCCGTCTAGCCCGTAGACATTCGCGCGCTCGACGCGATCACTGGGCACCAGGGTATGAGGCATGGCATCCTCCCTGCTTTCTATTCTTCCGGCATTATAGCACCAACGCGCTTGGCATGCGTGCGCGTCCGGTTGCCGCGGTGCATTAAGCGCGGTTGGCGTTCCCGTCGCGCTTCTGATCCAGCGCAAATGCTGCGGCGGCTCTTTGCTTGGTCTTTCGCAATGCCGAACGTCCGACTGCGTTCCTTCCCCGGCTACCGCCGCAAGAATGTCCCGAACGCCCGCGGCCCGTCGCCGACCTTGATCTCTTCGGTCACCTTCAGTTCGACCGCATCGATCACGCTGATCGAGTTGCTCTCCCAGTTCGCCACGATGATGCGCCGGCCGTCCGCCGTCGCGGCGATCCCTTCCGGGTAATCGCCCACTTTGATGCGCTTGACCGGCGCCAGCGTTAAGAGATCGAACACGCTGACGGTGCCGTCATACTGGTCGGTGACGAAGCCGCGCCCTTGCGCGAGAGCGACCGCATAGGGGTGCAGGCCCGTCTTCACGCGCCCGATCTCGCTGTTATCGGCGATGTCGATCACCGACACGTCGTTCGATCCGACATTGGCGGTGTAGGCCCGCCGGCCCTCGGCATCGATGGTAATGCCAAACGGGCGCTCCCCGACCTTGATCGTGGCCCGCCGCTGGCGCGTCGCGGTGTCGATGACGGACACGCTATCGGCGTCACGGTCCGCCGAGAGCAGGAATCGCCCGTCCGGTGTCACCGCAAGCCCCGACGGCGAGGCGCCGACCGCGATATCGGCGACAACGCGCTGTTCTTTCGGATCGATCACCCGCACCGCCGCGGCGTACCAGTCGGCGACATAAACTGTTGCGCCATCCGGCGCCCCGGCGACACCGAGCGGACCGCCGCCGGTGTTGATCTTCCCGATGATCCGGCGTGCGGCGGCATCGACCACCGTCAGCGCCTTGGCATCGGGGCTCGTCACATAGGCGAAGCGTCCATCCGGCGTGATGGCGACGCCCGCCGGCTTGCCGCCGATCGCGATGGTCGCGACCGGCTGCAAGGATGTGAGATCCACGACCGTCAGGTTTTCGCTGAGCTGATTGGTGACGAAGGCCTCCTCGGCCCGCGCCTGCCCGGCCCAGGCGGTACCGATGCTGGCGACGAGCGCCGCCAGAACGATCGCCCGCACGATCAGCTTCCGCTTTCGACCTTCTTCTTCAGCGCCTCGAGGCCCGCTTTGTAGAGCCCGCTCACCGCCTTCACAGCAGCCTCGTCGCTCAGCTCCGGCGGCGGATCGTTGTTCGGAAAACCGCGATAGAACGCGCCGGCCCACTCCAGGCTGCTCCCCTTGCCGTCAGCGCTGGGCGTAACTGTCAGGGTGGACGAATAGTTGGTCACCGGCAGCCCCTTCACATCCACGGCGGTGATCCGGTACGAATAGGTCATCTTCCCGGCATCGTATTTGTAGAGTTCCTCATCGACGGTCGCACCGGTCGCCAGCGTCAACCGCCGAGTGGCCTCGATCGCGTTGCCCTTGTCGCCCTCGGTCTTGCTAACCGGCGGCAGCCAGCTCATGTCCTGAAAGTTGCCGATCGCGGCCCACACCTTTGCAGGCGGCGCGTTGATCTCGATCGATTCCCGCACCTTCTGGCGGGTCGGCCCATGCGCCCAGGCTACGCCTATCACTGCCAGCGCCGCCACCACGGCCCCCACCCTCGCGAGCGTCGTCCTCATGTCGCTTCCTCATTGTCTTGTTGGCCCGCGCTAGCCGCGCAGCGGCGTTATCGTAGCGCATTTTCAGACCAAAGGAGGCTGGTTTGTGGCGCCGCCGCGACGCGCGGCGTTGCGTTGGCTAATATCGTAGGACGGGTAGAGCCAACGGCTCACTCCTCGATCGCCGCCTGCACAAACCCCGCCGGATCCTCGCAAAACTCGCGCATGACCTTGTAGTGATCGGTTTCCCGCACCGTCACCGGCTCCAGGCCGTACTTCGTCAGCCGCAACAGCCTCGCGTTGGGATACGCCATCAGGACAGGCGAATGCGTCGCCATGATGATCTGGCAATGGCCGATATTCTCCATCCGCCGCATCAGCTTCAAAAACTCGATCTGGCGCGCGGGCGACAGCGCGGATTCCGGCTCGTCGAAAATAAAGATGCCCTGCTTCTGGCAACGCTCCTCGAAGAAACGCAAAAACCCTTCACCGTGGGAATGGGACAGGAAGTCCGGCGGAGGGCCTCCTCCCATTGGATATTTCTGGGCCATCTCGTCCAAGTATCGGGCAACCGAGAAAAAGCTTTCGGCGCGGAAAAACCAGCCATTGGTGATTTTGGGTAGCCAGCTCGCCCGCAACGCGCTGGACAATTGTCCCCCCATTTTTTCCAACGCCCATGAGTGGTCGACCGTCATGTACCCCTTGCCGCCGCCGGCTTCGTCATAGCCGGCGAGCACGGCGATGCCCTCGAGCAAGGTGGATTTGCCGGTGCCATTCTCGCCGACGATGATCGTGATCGCCTTATCAAAGCTCAGCTCAAAATCGTCGCGCAGCAAGGGCAAGCAGAACGGATAGGCCTCGCGGTTGGTGATCCGCGATGGCTCGAGCCAGATGCGCTTGAGATACGGCGCCGGCAGATTGATCGGGCGATTGCGTCTGGAAGCCATGGGCTCGGATCCCGGGGGAAACAATGTCGTTCGTGATGGTTATACAGGGAACGTCGTACAATCCTAGATGGCACGCCACCCCGATGCAAAGCGCCACCTACACCCTCTTCCGCAACGCCATCCTCGGCGAGCAGCAGGTCATCTGCGACTATGATAGCCGC
Source organism: Bradyrhizobium sp. AZCC 1678 (assembly GCF_036924765.1). Classification (NCBI taxonomy): domain Bacteria; kingdom Pseudomonadati; phylum Pseudomonadota; class Alphaproteobacteria; order Hyphomicrobiales; family Nitrobacteraceae; genus Bradyrhizobium; species Bradyrhizobium sp. AZCC 1678. Next base: position 4,401,384 of record NZ_JAZHSE010000001.1, on the reverse strand, counting down.
ATCCGCGAACTGTGCCCGCACATCATCGGCACCAACAGACGCGGCGAAGAGGTCGTGCTGGCCTGGCAGTTCGCTGGCGAGAGCTCAGGGCCGCTGCCGCAATGGCGCTGCCTGAAGCTGGCTGGTGTCAGAAATGCCCGCACGCGCGAGGGTCGCTGGCATGAAGGCGGCTCGCATCAGACGACGCAAACCTGCGTCAGCGATATCGATCTCGACATCAACGTTCACGTGCGAAAGCTGCGGTGAGCGATCACCTAACGGTCATCACCTGGCGTTCGGCAGGCTGACATCAGGGCCGACCGAGGCCTCTTCGACGCTCGGCCACTGTGCAGGGAAGGCCGGAGTGTTTCCGCTGAACCTGTATGCTCGTGTGCGTTTTTGTTTACGCACTTTGCACACGAGACCGCGGTTGCAGCGAGCAACCCGGTCTTCCCTGCGCCCTCTGATTTTTGGGCAAGCGAAAATGCAAACCTCGGGCGATCAGCGCCGCAAGAATGCGAAACTGTATCCACCGTCATTGCGAGCGAAGCGAAGCAATCCATGCGTCGGCACAAAGAAAGAAAGAATGGATTGCTTCGCTTCGCTCGCAATGACGTGGAGAAGCCGCTTCGTACCGAACACCCGCACACGCGAGCATCACAATCTCGATTGCACGAACGCAGCCACCTCTCTTTTCGCAGATCGAACAATTCCACGCCGCACCCCGCCGCACTGCCGTCGAAATAGCAACCTGCCTGCGCCAATGCGCGGACGCGCTTCGGTCCAACTTTTGCCGGCATGCGAAACGTATGGTTAACCCGCAAGCGATCGTTCTCACATCTGCGCAAACGTCGCTTGCAGACGGCTCTTTGGGGCGCGTTCGCGTCCTCTTCCACAAACGATACGTCACCATGCCGGTGCGATCGGTTCGCTATCGAGCCCGCAGGGGGTTATACGAGTGTTCAACTTTAGGGGACAAAATATGAAACGACTACTTCTAGCTGGCGTGGCTCTCTCGGTCGCGACCGCGGCCTCGGCCGCCGACATGCAGGCGCGGCCCTACACCAAGGCCCCTCCGGCGGTGGTGTCTCCGGCGTATAACTGGTCCGGCTTCTATATCGGCGCAATGGGCGGCTTTGGCTGGGAGACCGACGCCGGCAGCGGCGGCTTCGGTGGCGGCACGGTCGGCTACAACTGGCAACTTCCGGGCAGCCAGTTCGTCTTCGGTGTCGAAGTCGACGCCGCGGGCGCCAGCATCAAGGACAGCTTCCTCGTGGACGTCGGCATCACGCAGGAAAACAAGATCAATGCATTCGGCAGCGTGACCGGCCGCGCCGGCTTCGCCATCGATGCAGCCCTCCTCTACGCCAAGGGCGGTTGGGCGTGGACCAACGCCAAGACGTCCTTCACGGACGGCGTCATGACGATTTCGGACAGCCAGACTCATACCGGCTACACCATCGGCGGCGGCCTCGAATATTTGTTCACGCCGAGTTGGTCGGCCAAGGCCGAATACATGTACACCAGCCTCGGCAGCGAGACCTACAATTTCGGCGGCCAACCGCTGGATTCCGGCTCCTTCGACTTCCACACCATCAAGGTCGGGGTGAACTATCACTTCCGGTGAAGTCAAGAACTGTAGGGTGGGCAAAGCGTAGCGTGCCCACCATTCAGTCCGCAAAGAAGGCGGTGGGCACGGCGCAAGCGCGCCTTTGCCCACCCTACGGAGTCTCACACCGCCTCGAGCACCAGCTCCATCGTCATCAGCACCGGATTGTCGCCGCGCATCAGCCGGCCCTCGGCGATGCCGCCGAGATAATCGACCAGCGCGACGTCGAGCTCCGCCTGCAGCGTGCCGTCGGCGCCGGGCGCAATCGCGCCGGCCTTGATCGCAAGCTCGGTCGCAAACGGTACGACGGTGCTGCCGTCGGTGAAATGCGCGCCTATGGTGGAGCCGACGCCGCCGTGAATCCGCGCGCGCAAAATTCCGTGCTGCCGGCAGAAGGTCTCCAGCGCCGCGGCAAAATCCTGATTCGGCCGCAGCCGCAGCGCGAAGGCGCGGCTGTCGGCCTTCACATCGGTGCCGGCGCGCGCGACGGGACCGAACAATTTGAAATTGGTCTCGGGATCGGGCTCGGCCGCAAACATCGCACCGTCGATTCCGAACGCTTCCACCGCGAACGATTCGGCGACGATGCTCTCCTCGGGAAGGATGTGGCCGCCGTGCAGTCGTCCATCGGTCTCGGTCCACAGCCCGTGGCAATGAAAGAACGGCGCACCGTCGCGCTCGCCAAGCGTCATCGCGCCAAGCTTCAACCGCGTGATTCCAGAGGGCCGAAAGGTGTCGCTGTAGAACGCCGCATTGGCGCCGGTCTTCGACAGCGCCGGCATCACATAGGCAAAGGGCCCCAGCGCCCCTCCCCGCATGCTCAGCACGCCGCCTGAAAATCCGGCTTCCGCAAAGCCGCGGCGCGCGGCCTCGAGCAGCGGCAGGCCGGCGGCAAGCGTGAATGAAAACGCCCGTCCCCGCGCCTCGACCCATTGGATGCGTTCGGACGCGGGCGCGCCGGGCTGGTCAATGCTGCGCATCCCTCAGGTACCCGTCGACTTCGCAACGAGCTCAAGCAACCCTCGCGCCTCGAGTTCATCGCGGACCAACCGCTTCGGAATCTTGCCGTAGCCGGACTTCGGCAACGCCTCCCAGAAGAAGAAGCGCTTGGGCATCTTGTAACGCGGTACCTTTGGCGCCAGGAATGCGGCCAGCTCGGCCTCGCTCACTTCAGCCGCGCCCTCGCGCGCGACGCAGACGGCGACGCCCACCTCGCCCCAGAACGGGTCGGGCACGCCGAGCACGGCAACCTCGCCGATCGCCGGGTGCGTGAGAATCTTCTCCTCGACCTCGCGCGGATAGATATTGGAGCCGCCCGAGATGTACATGTCCGAGGCACGGCCGGTGATATAGACGAATCCCTCCTCGTCCATGTGGCCGAGATCGCCGGTACGAAACCAGCCGTCGCGAAACGCCTTCGCGTTGGCCTCGGGGTTGTCGTAATAGCCGGCGAATACGGCGGGACCGATCACGCAGATCTCGCCGGTCTCGAAGGGCTTGAGCTCGCGCCCGTCATCGCCCTGGATCGAGACCTGCATGCCCGTGCGCTCGAAGCCGCAGGTGCCGATGCGGGCCTGCGGGCCGTCCTCGGGATCGTGCAGATTGGCCGGCATGACCGTGATGTTGCCGGTGACCTCGCCGAGCCCGAAATATTGCACCAGCACCGGGCCGAGCTTGTTCAGCGCCGCCTTCTGGTCCTCGCGATACATCGGCGCGCCGGCATAGATCACGAAGCGCAGCGAGGAATGGTCGTATTTGTCGACGGAAGGATGCTCGACCATCATCTTCAAAATGGTCGGCACGGTAAAAATGTTGCTGACGCGATGCGCCTCGATCAGCCGGAACGCTTCGGCGATGTCGAATTTTTCGGACGGCAGCAGGATGGTCGGCACGCCGCGCGCGGCCTGCACGAGCTGGTGCACGCCGGCGCCATGCGAGAGCGGCGCGACCACCAGCGAAGCATCGGTCTCGGTCGTGCCCGGCATCAGGTCGGCGAGATGATTTGTCACCACAAAGGCCATCTGGCCGTGGGTGAGCACCGCCGCCTTGGAGCGGCCGGTGGTGCCGGAGGTGAAGAAGAACCAGCAGGGATCGTCGTAATCGACCGCCGCATTCTCGACCCTGGCGCCGGCCTGCGACGCGATCACCTCGCTCACCGCCTTCTCGCCAAACGTGCCCTCGCCGATCCGCCAGATGAATTCGAGCGCCGGATTGGCCGCAGCCTTGGCGTGGTCGGGGAAATCACCATGGCACAGAAACGCCTTCGCACCGGAAGCGGTGGCGAGATAGGCGACCTCGTCCGGCATCAGGCGGAAATTGGTCGGCACCCAGACCGCGCCGAGGCGAAAGGCCGCGAACATCGACCAGAACATCTCGTCGCAATTCTTGGAATGGACCAGGATGCGATCGCCCTTGACGACGCCCCGCGCAGCGAGGCCCGCTGCCAGCGCGGAGACGGAACGATCGATCTCGCGCCAGGTCCAGGATTTGTCGCCCCAGATGAAGCCCGTGCGGTCGCCATGGCGGCGGGCATTCTGGGTCAGCATATGCGCCAGATTCATCACCCGGCGCGACATCCGCGCCATGCCGCCGCGCGGGGTGGGAATAGTCACGGTTTCAGTCACTGGGAATCAACCATCACGCTTCGAAAAACAGACATAGAACACCTCGTCGCAACGATAGCAGAAAGCCTCGTAGCAGAAAGCCTCGTAGCAGAAAGCCTTGCGCCTGCCAGCGCGCGGTGGGTCATCCACAGCGACCGCGGGCCACGCGTCGCGGCGGCTGGGCGGCATTCACCGCACGCCGGTCCCCTTGCAGCGCTGGCATTTTACGACCTTGTCGCCCTTCTTCAGCAGGCCCTTGCCCTCGCAATTCTTGCATTTCTGCATCTTCTTGATGTTGGGGCCCTTTTCATTGGCCATGCTAATCTCCCGGCAAGCGTTGCGGGCATCACCATAGCCAGCCCCGCCTTCCCGTCCATAAGCAGCTCAAACGATTTAAGGTCACCATGGTTACCCGTCGAAAGCTGATATTATCAGGCGCAGCCGCCCTGCTGGCCGCTATGCTGCCGCGCCGCGCGGGCGCGGCCGACGACCCCGCCGGCATCCTGACCGCCATCTACACCCGCGTGGCCAAGGGCAAGGGCGATGGCGGCGGTACGTTTGTGATCCAGACCAAGGATAGCAGAACCAAATACCTGTCGAATTCGCTGGTCGCACTCTGGGCCAAGGCGGATGCCCGCACGCGCAAGGGCGACGGCGGGCCGGTGGATTTCGATCCCGTCTCCAATTCGCAGGATCCCGACGTGAATTCCTTCAAGGTGGCTGCCGAGAAGCAGGGAGCCGACAAGGCGACCGTCGCCGTCACGATCGAAAGTCATCAGCGGAATGCGCGCGCCAACCCGGCCGACAAGACCCTCCGCTACGATTTTATCCACGAGGCCGGCCAGTGGAAGATCGACGACATCAAGGGAGCCGTCGACGGCAGCCCGTGGTCGGTCCGCGCCCTGCTTGTCGATTCATTGAAGTACTAGGATTTGAGTCGAAGGCCCGCCGGTCACGGATGGGGCCGGCGGGCCCTGCCCGCAATTACTGCGGATGGTTGGCCAGTTCCTGGTCGCTCAAGCGCCAATCCTGCCAGAGCTGAAGCGCACCCAGCAGGACGACGATTGCACCGAGGGCGACATGCCAGGCCCGAAGTATGTCGTCACCGGAGTAGCCGAGGATGAACGGTGAGGCGATCAGCCAGAGGCCGAGCGCGATCTCGCCTATCTCCTCCCAGCGCTGCAGTGCGACATATTCGAGCTGCGCCAGACCGAACACCAGCATGCCGATCACGAACGTGTTGAGGATCATGGTGCTGCGTTCGGAGTCCATCACGTCGTGGCTTGAGAAAGGAAACCACGGCGATACCACGATCAGCACGCCAAGGAGCATGCCGAACCAGTCTTCCCACGTGCGATGTTTGCTGAAGAAACCAAAGCCCGACATTGTAACCTCCCCTTGAAAAAAGAGGCATACGTCGGCGGCCGCGATCACAGCATTTACCGATATCGAACCCAGACCCGGCCGCTTCGGCGGCGTATGTCATCCGAAAGACGTAGGAACCCCACACCCCGCTGCAAGGCCCGCCTGCAAAGATCTTGCACGCGCGAACCGTGGGCACCGCACTTTATTGCGCCGCACCGAGCCGCTTCAAGCTATGGCCCAGGCCCGGACTGATCCCAGCACCTTGCGGAAATCCGCAGTTGCGCCTGCGTTGTCGCCGGTTTGTATCGGCGGGTTCATGTCCCTACATGAAACGGTCAATCATCCGGGAATCGCTGCATGGCCGCCGTCCGCGACAACAAGGCTCAAAATCGCTTCGAACTCGACGTCGACGGGGATGTGGCGTTCGCGAACTATCGCGTTACCCCCTCGGCGGTCATCATCACCCATACCGAAACGCCCCGCGCGTTGCGTGGCCGCGGCATCGCTTCCGAACTGGTCAGGGGCGCGCTCGAGCTGATCCGCGCCGACGGCCGCAAGGTCATCGCCGGCTGCGGGTTCGTCGTGGATTATCTGCGCAGAAACCCGGAATTTGCCGATCTGGCGGGGTGAGCCAGCGCACCTTCGCAAATCGCCATCGTCCTTGCGAACGTTCGCAGGGGCGACGACGGTGGGGATGGTATTCTCAAACGATCCGGATCGACATATCCGGCAGGCCTTCGAGCTTGCACAACAGCACATCGCCCTTCACGACCGGGCCGACATTTTCCGGCGTGCCCGAATAGATGATGTCGCCCGGCTTGAGTTCGAAAGCTTCCGAAAGCTTGGCGATCTGCTCCGCCACGCTCCAGATCATGTTGCGCAGATCGGAGTTCTGCTTGACCGTGCCGTTCAACGCCAGCGAAATCGCGCCCTTGGTGAAATGTCCGGTCTTGGCAGCGGGGTGAATCGGCCCGAGCACGGCGGAGCGATCAAAGCTCTTGCCGATTTCCCATGGCTTCTTCTCATCCCCCATCGCACGCTGCAGATCGCGCCGCGTCATGTCGAGACCGAGCGCATAGCCGTAAACGTGGTCGAGCGCTTTCTCCGCGGAAATATTGGTACCGCCGGATTTCAGCGCCGCCACCAGTTCGACCTCGTAATGGTAGTTCTTGGTGAGCGAGGGGTATGGATGATCGGCGACCGTGTCGAGCGCGACATTCTGGATCGCGTCGGTCGGCTTCTGAAAGAAGAACGGCGGCTCGCGATTGGGGTCGGAACCCATTTCGCGCGCATGCGCGGCATAGTTTCGCCCGATGCAATAGATCCGCCGCACCGGAAACACGTCGGTCTCACCCACGATCGGGATGGTCGTCGTGCCAACCGGAAAAATCGATCTCGGGCCGGCCTGCGCTGCGACCGTGCCGACCTCCATGCCGGCACCGGCCAGCGCCAGCGCACCCGTTGCCAGGATGGTCCTGCGATCGACATTGCTCATTGGCGTCCTCCTTGTTTTGCGCGTCTTTTTGTCGGCCCGAAGCTACTGGGTTTTCCTCACGAAGTGGATACCGTTTGCGCGTTGTTGCATTGCAATCGCACCAAGGAAAATCGCACCAAAGAAAAAAGAAGGCCCGCGGCGCCGCGGGCCTTTCGCTTGTGTGAGCCGGGCGAAGCGTCAGTGCTTGATATCGGGTGGCAGCTTGCCGCCATTGGCGGCCAACTTGGCCATGACCTGCTTGTGCAGCCAGATGTTCATGCTGGCGGAGTCGTTGCTGTCGCCGGTGTAGCCGAGCTCTTTCGCGAGATCCTTGCGGGCAGCAAAGCTGGAATCGATGTCGAGCGCTTTCATCAGGTCGACGATCGAGGTGCGCCACGCCAGTTTCTCGCCTTTGGCAGCGACCGCCTTGTCCAGGATCGGCGCGACGTCGACGGTCGCGGCGGCTGGTGCAGCGGCCCCACCGGACGATCCGGCCTCCGCGGCCGCGCCGCCGCCAGCCGGCGCAGCGTCTGCCTTGGTGCCGAAAATCGCGCTCATGATTTTTCCGAAAATGCTCATTGTTCGCTCCCAATGACTTGAGGATGGGGTGAGTCTTGGTGGCACTGTTTGACCGGCAGCACCACGCCGGGATCGCTGGCAAGTCTAGCCAGCCGGATGAAGCTTGCCAATGAAACATTCACCGAAGCGTGAGTGCGTTTGTCGCTGTTTGGGAGTACGCTGCTGTCTCAGTTCGCGACATCGCCAGTTCCCCATCCGTCTTCGCGTCTGGCCTGATCGTGATCGGTTTATGAAATGGCGCGTTGGCGTCCTTCGGTTGGCGCGTGATGCGACCGCGAGGGAGACAGCGACCATGGCGACCTATCACGGCAATGTCACATCGATGGCGCAGAGTGGACCAGACGCCGCCGGTGCGCCCGTCATCCGAACCATCGGCCTATCAGACCTCCATCGGGCCTTGCAGCGCGGCTGGGAAGATTTCAAAGCCGTTCCAAGCCACGCCATCATCCTGTGCATCATCTATCCCGTGCTCGGACTGATGCTGGCGCGCGCCGTGCACGGCTATTCGGTTCTGCCGCTGTTGTTTCCGCTCGCCGCGGGCTTTGCCCTGCTCGGCCCGTTTGCTGCGCTCGGCCTCTACGAAATGAGCCGCCGTCGCGAACGCGGCGAACCGGCAAGCGCCTGGGATGCGCTCGAGGTCGTACGCTCGCCATCGTTCGGCGCGATGCTCGGGTTAGGTGTACTGTTGCTGGCGCTGTTCGTGACATGGGTAGCAACCGCGCAAGCGATCTACATCGCCGCGTTCGGCTATGCGGGCGCGACCGGTGCTTCCGATTTCGCCGAACGCGTGCTGACGACACCACAGGGTTGGTGGCTGATCGTGGTTGGCTGCGGTGTCGGCTTCCTGTTCGCCCTCGCCGCGCTGTGCATCAGCGTGGTGTCGTTCCCCTTGATGCTCGACCGTCATGCCGGCGCCGGCGATGCGATGGTGACCTCGCTGCGCGCGGTCGCACGAAATCCCGCACCGATGGCGGCCTGGGGCTTGATCGTCGCGGTGCTGCTGGTGGCGGGATCGTTGCCGGCCTTCCTCGGCCTTGCCGTCGTCATCCCCCTGCTCGGGCACGCCACGTGGCATCTCTATCGGGAGACGATTGAGTCGGAACTCAATCCGCAGCCACTTCCACCCCGCGCGCATCGCGAACGCAAGCCTGCGGCCGATTTCCCGGCCAATCTGTTCCCCTGGCGGCGCAAGGACAGCGCATAGGCTTGCATGGAACCCGGTCGATCATACCGCCGGCCGAACCGACCGGCGGTGTCGTCGTTCACCGCTCACTAACGATGAATTGAGCATCTTCAACGGAAAGCCATTGAGGGCAACGACATCAGCCTTGTTTTGGCCGATCTTGCTTCGAACATTCGACGTGACGTGGACACTAACCATCGATGATGCATCGATTGTGGAGCGAACGGCACGATGATTTCTCGCCTTTCTCTGCGCGCCCTGACCTTGGGCGCCCTGTTGCTGACTTCTGCGGCGTCCGCATTGGCGGCGCCCTGCGGCACGGGCCCGTTCGAAACGTGGCTGGAAGATTTCAAGAAAGAAGCTGCCGCCAAAGGGATCGCGGCTTCCGCCATTCAGGCTGGCCTGACCGGCGTTACACTCGACAAGAGCGTGCTGGCCCGCGACCATTCGCAGAAAGTGTTCAGCCAGACGTTTGAGGAATTCTCCGGCCGCATGGTTCCGCCCCGGCTGACCCGCGGCGCCAACATGCTCAAGCAATACGGCTCGGTGCTCGGGCGCATCGAACAGGCTTATGGCGTGCCCGGCGAAGTGCTGGTGGCGATCTGGGGCCTGGAGACCGATTTCGGCGTCAACATCGGAAAATTCCCGACGCTGCGCTCGCTGGCGACGCTGGCCTATGACTGCCGCCGCACCGACCTGTTCAAGGCCGAGCTGATGGATGCGCTGCGCATCGTCGAGCGCGGCGATATCGCGCCACAGGATTTGCGCGGCGCATGGGCGGGCGAAATCGGCCAGACCCAGTTCATGCCGTCGTCCTACATCAAGTTCGCGGTCGATTTCGACAGCAACGGACGCCGCGATCTGCTGCGCAGCCCCCCGGACGTACTGGCCTCGACCGCCAACTTCCTCGCCGGCCACGGCTGGCAACGCGGCAAGGACTGGGAGCCCGGCAGCGCCAATTTCGCTGCGATCAAGGAGTGGAACAAGAGCGAGGTCTACGCCAAGACCATCGCCCACTTCGCAACGCAGCTTTCGCGGGCGCCTTAGACTTGGCAACCACTCAAGAGCCTGCCACAGCGATCGGCCCTTTGCCCTCAGAGTCTCCGCCCGTTGTTGGCTTCGCGCGAGCGTATCTACCATTAGCCGGCCATCGCTGGCGCCTTTTGGGCGATGAAATCAGAAACTGATCGTCACCCGTAAAAATGAATATTTGTTCATTCATAATCAGTGCGTCACATGCGATTCGCGCATAAGAAGATTCCAAAAAGCCGCTTTGAAGCATATTTTGTGCGCTGCACGCACTCGCGGACTTGCGGTCGAGCCCTTCTGATCGCTATTTGGCCGGCAGCGAGGTTAATTTGGAAATGACGGTAAGCCGCTAAATTTACAGTATTATTTTCAATGGGTGAAACACCGATGGGGCGGACGAGCCGACCGATTTTTCAGCCATACTGAAAAGTTAAGCGGCTCTTACCATCGTCATGCGTTTTAGGATTAGCTGCATCGCAACATAGGAACTTCCGCACTGCAGTATTCAGCTCTATATTCATTTCAACGATGAGGCCGCACCCTAAAGGCTGAATCGCAAATTCAAGGAGACTACGATGTTACTTTCGCTCATCCGCATGATCCAGGCGTTCCGGGATTATCAGCGCAATGTCAGCGAACTGTCCCAGCTCAGCGATCGCGAACTGGCCGATATCGGCCTCGATCGTTCGGACATTCCGCGCGTTGCCGCCGGGAACTATGCCGGCTGATCTCTGTTCGGCTGCCCGACGAACGGATAACGCCCGCCCCGCTGCGGGCGTTGTCGTTTCTGGCCGCTAGTTTGACGCGTTTTCTTCGCGAACCGGCATCCACCCCGGATCAAGTCCGAGGGCATGCTTCGCTCGAAAACGCCATGGCAGGTGCGCTTGGCGCGAAAACGCGCTAACCCTTCGCACATGATTTCCTCCACTCCCCAAACTGACACCGTCCATGTGATTGGCGGCGGTCTTGCCGGTTCGGAAGCCGCCTGGCAGGTCGCCAATGCGGGCGTTCGCGTCGTCCTGCACGAGATGCGCCCGTTGCGGATGACCGAAGCGCACCGCACCGAAGGATTGGCCGAGCTCGTCTGCTCCAACTCGTTTCGCTCGGACGATGCCGCCAACAACGCCGTCGGCCTGCTGCATGCCGAGATGCGCCGGCTGGGCTCACTGATCATGCGTTGCGCCGATGCCAATCAGGTGCCCGCGGGCGGGGCGCTGGCGGTCGACCGCGACGGGTTTTCCGCAGCCGTCACCCGGGCCCTGCACGACCATCCCCTGATCGAGATCGACCGGACCGAAATCGCCGGTCTGCCGCCCGCCGACTGGGCCAACGTGATCGTCGCGACCGGCCCCCTCACCTCGGCGCCGCTGGCCGAGGCCATCCGCGAGCTGACGGATGAGAACGCGCTGGCGTTCTTCGATGCGATCGCGCCGATCGTGCACAAGGATTCCATCGACATGTCGGTGGCGTGGCTTCAGTCGCGCTACGACAAGATCGGGCCGGGCGGCACCGGCGCGGACTACATCAACTGCCCAATGACCAAGGAGCAATACGACGCCTTCGTTGCCGCGCTGCTGGCCGGCGAGAAGGTCGACTTCAAGGACTGGGAGACCAACACGCCCTATTTCGACGGCTGCCTGCCGGTCGAAGTGATGGCCGAGCGCGGCCACGAGACGCTGCGGCACGGACCGATGAAGCCGGTCGGATTGACCAATCCGCACAATCCGACGGTCAAGCCCTACGCTATCGTGCAACTGCGGCAGGACAACAAGCTCGGCACGCTCTACAACATCGTCGGTTTCCAGACCAAGCTGAACTATGGCGCGCAACAGCGCGTGTTCCGTACCATTCCGGGCCTCGAGAACGCCGAATTCGCACGGCTCGGCGGCCTGCACCGCAACACCTTCCTGAACTCGCCAAAACTCCTCGATGGGCAGTTGCGGCTGCGCGCGCAGCCACGGCTGCGCTTTGCCGGGCAGATGACCGGCTGCGAGGGCTATGTGGAATCCGCCAGCATCGGCCTGATCGCAGGCCTTTACGCCGCGGCGAACGCCCGGGAGCAGTCGCTCGAACCGCCGCCGGTGACCACGGCGCTGGGGTCGCTGCTCGGGCATATCACAGGCGGCCACATCGAGACGATTGAGGCCGGAACGCGCTCATTCCAACCCATGAACATCAATTTCGGGCTGTTCCCGCCGCTTGCGAGCTTGCCGACCAAGAAAGCGGATGGCACGCGGCTGCGCGGCAACGAGAAGACGGTGGCAAAAAAGCAGGCGCTTAGCGCTCGGGCGCTGGCTGATCTCGATCGCTGGATCGCTGATCATCTTCGTGTAGCGGCGGCGGCTTAGCACCATGAGTTTGCCCAAGGACGACGCCGCGATCCTGTCGGCGCGATGGACCGAAGGCGTGCTGCTGAAGCGCGACGTGTTCTCGACCGTCGAACGCGGCCGCTTTCGCGATGATGCCGGCGAGGTTGACGCAGTGCTGCGCCGGCTCGATCAGGTACCGCTGTGGTCCTATCCGCTCGCCCGCCATCTGTTCGCCCGCGAGCGCCGCGCGCTGGCGCTGGCGCGCGATCTCGACGCCGGCCCGAAGCTGCTCTGGGCCGGCCGAAGCGCGCTGGTGCGCGGCTTCATCGACGGCGTCGCGCTGCATCTGGCAAAACCCCATGGCGACCTCGCCTATTTCCGCTCCGCCAAGCTCGCGCTTCGCAAGCTGCACCGCGCTGGCATCTGCCACAACGACCTTGCCAAGGAACAGAACTGGCTGCGTGGCAGCAACGGCCGCGCCTATGTGACCGATTTTCAACTGGCCGCCTGCTTCAAGACAAGAAGCCGCCTGTTCCGGATCGCGGCCTATGAGGACCTGCGGCATCTGCTGAAGCACAAGCGCAGCTATGCGCCACAGGCGCTGACGCCGATGGAGCGCAAGATTCTCGCGCGCAAATCCTTTGTCGCCAGCATCTGGCTCAAGACCGGCAAGAAGGTCTACCAGGCCATCACCCGCGGCCTGTTCAACTTCACCGATCGCGAAGGCGGCGGCCGCCGGCTGGTCAACGACGCCCCTGTCCTGATCGAGCTGATCAGAAAGAACCCTGACGTGCGCGACACCGCCATCGTCGCATTCGCCGACCGGCGCACCGGCGTCGGGCTGTACGCCTTCGTCGAGGCCGACAAGGTCGCGCTGGAAAAGCAGTTGCGCAGCGACCTCGCCGCAGCCAAGGGCGTCAAGCCGCCGGAGCATATCCAGGTGGTGCATGCCCTGCCGCGCGACGCCGCCGGCAAGCCGCGCACCGAGATCCTGCAACTCGTCGCGATGAACCAGCTCGACCTGATCGAGCCGCTGATCAAAAGCGAGGTCGACCGCGCGTTCCTGAAGGACATTCTGGAGAGCCGGAAGAACTTGCGCGATCGGTTCAATTTCGAGAGCAGCGAGTTGAATTTGCGGTAGGCACTCCGGCGTCATTGCCTGCGACAAACGCGAAGCGTTTGCGCAAGGGAGCGCAGCGACGAAGCAATCCATTCTTTCTTCGTGCTGCGAGGTGGATTGCTTCGCTTCGCTCGCAATGACGATGCGGCGCGACCCTACCCGCCAAACTCACGCGATCGCGACGCGCGCCACAGGGTCCACAGCGTCCGCAGCCGCGATGTCGCCTGCGGCACGAAGGGATCGAAGTCAGCACGTGACATGCGCTTCAGATCGCGGCGGACCAGCGCCAGCGGAAGGAACACCGGCCGCGCCTGTGGCGGCACATGTATGAGCAGCTCGAAGGCCGTACGGAGGTGCTTTCGGACGTCTCCCACCAACTGGTCGATCGCGGCACGCGCCCGCGGCGTCTGCTTGCCCGAAAAAACTTCCTCCATCCCGCTGCCGTGTTGCTGCAGCAATTGCAGCGGCAGGAATAGCTGTCGCCGCGCGGCATCGAGCGGCAGCGCCGCGATCACATGCGCCATGCCCTGGGCCAGCCCGGCATGGCGCGCGAGATGGTCGATCACGGCCGACGGCTGCGCCGCGATCCGCGCGCCGAGCGAGAACAGCGCCGCGGAGGTGTCGGTGACGTACCCTTCCAGCGCCGCCATCGACGGCATCGGATCGTTGTAGAGGTCGAACTGATGCTCCTCGATCAGCCGCGACAGCGGTTCGATCGACAGGCGGAATTCACCGATCGTCTGCAACAGTTCGGCCGCGACCGGATTGCCTTCGACGCCGCCATGGCCGGCGCCTTCCAGCATGTCGGTCCACCATTGCAGCCGCATCTCGCCCGGCAGCGGCTGGCTGACCTGCTCGCGCACGCGCGATATCTCGACATTGAAGGCGTAGACCGACAGCAAAGCGCGGCGCTGCGCCGCCGGCAGGAACAGCGTCGACGCATAGCGGGCAAAGTCGTGCGTGCGCACCAGATCGGCGCAGAACGCGGCGGACTCTTTCGACGTCGCCGCCCCGCTCATGGCACCGCGATCAACGCCGCCGCGACGCGCCGGCGCTCGCCCAGCATGATGTTGTAGGTGCGGATCGCGGGCCCCGTCTGCATCGCATCGAGCACCACGCGCACGGCGCGCAGCGCCTCGCGGAGGTACCGCGGCGGCACCCAGACTTCAGTGCCGGTGCCGACGATCAGCGTATCGATGGAATTGGCGGCCTTGAAGACGCGCGCCAGCGAATATTCGTCGATCTCGGCCGGTTTCGTAACCTGCCAGGCCCATATGCCGTCCGGCAGGCACAGCAGCGAGCCGCGATGCGACATCTCGGCGAACGCGAAGCCGCCCTTGCCGTAGGCTTCGATCGGCGCCGACCTCGGAAGATGCGGGGCGTCCGAGGATGTGGCCATGACTTACTTCTTCGTAGGCTTATCCGGGGCGTCGCGGTGCTCACCAACGCCGAGATAGATCAGGATCGGCGCCGCGATGAAGATCGAGGTATAGGTGCCGACCAGCACCACGCCGAACATCATGACCGCCGTGAAGCTGTGGATCGCGTGGCCGCCGAACAGCAGCAGCGCGAGCAATGCCAGCGTCACCGTGACGTGGGTGATGATCGAACGCGACAATGTCGAATTGATGGATTCGTTCAAAAGCTGCGGCATCGGCATTTTCTTGTACCGCCGCAGCATTTCCCTGATGCGGTCGTAGATCACGACCGTGTCGTTCAGGGAGTAGCCGAGAATGGTCAGGAGCGCCGCGATACTGGTGAGGTCGAAATCGACCTGGGAGATCGACATGAAGCCGATCGTCAGCACGATATCGTGGACGTTGGCGATCATGGCGCCCAATGCGAACTGCCATTCGAATCGGAACCAGAGATAGACCAGGATCGCGATGATCGCGAGCATCAGGCCGACCATGCCGTAGGCCAAAAGTTCGCCGGAAACGCGCGGCCCAACCACTTCGACGCGGCGGTATTCGACGCTATCGCCGAGCGCGCCGCGAACCTTCTGCACTGCCGCCTGCTGCGCGGCATCGCCGCCCGGCTGCTCGGCCACCCGGATCAGCACGTCCGAGGGACCGCCGAACTGCTGCAGCTGGATGTCGCCGAGACCGAGCGTGCTCAGCCTTGCGCGCATCGCGCCGATATCGGCCGGGCCGGACTTGTTCTGCACTTCCAGCAGCGTACCGCCCCGGAAGTCGATGCCGAAATTCAGGCCATGGGTGAAGAACAGCACGATCGCGACGATCGAGAGCGCCGCCGAGATCGGAAAGCTGATGCGGCGAAAGCGCGTGAAATCGAAATGCGTGTCGTCGGGGACGATGCGCAGCGGCGGCAAGAGATCGAGCACCGCGACCACCGTCAGCACGACGATCAGAATGCCCAGACCAATGAGAACGTAATCAGTCACAGCTATTCCTTAAATCGGCACGGTCTTCGGTCGCTTCCACCGCACCCAACCGGCGACGATCAGGCTGGTGAGCGTAAACGCGGTGAAGACCGTGGTGATGATGCCGATGCCGAGCGTGACGGCAAAGCCGCGGACCGGCCCGGTGCCGATATAGAACAGCACCGCAGCGGCGATGAAGGTGGTGATGTTGGAGTCCAGAATTGTCGCCAATGCGCGGCGGAATCCCGCGTCGATCGCCGAAATCGGGGTTCGCCCGTGACGTAGCTCTTCGCGGATGCGCTCATAGATCAGCACGTTGGAGTCGACGGCGATGCCGACCGTCAGCACGACGCCGGCGATGCCGGGCAAGGTCAGCGTGGCGTTAAGCAGCGACAGGATGCCGAAGATCATCGCGACATTGATGGCCACCGCGACGTTGGCGAACACGCCGAACAGGCGGTAGGTCACCAGCATGAACACAATGACCATGATCGAGCCGATGTAGGCAGCGAGTTTGCCCTTCTCGATCGAGTCCTGGCCGAGGCCGGGACCGACGGTGCGCTCCTCGATCACGGTCAGCGGCGCCGGCAGTGCGCCGGCGCGCATTAGCAGCGCGAGCTCGTTGGCCGCCTGCACCGTGAAGCTGCCGGAAATCTGCCCCTGGCCGCCGGTGATCGGCTCGCGGATCACGGGTGCGGATATCACCTTGTTGTCGAGGACGATGGCAAAGGGTTGCCCGACATTTTCCGACGTCGCCTGCGCGAATTTGCGCGAGCCCGAACTGTTGAACTTGAAGTTCACGATCGGCTCGTTGGTGCGCTGGTCGAAGCCCGGCTGCGCGTCGGTCAGGTCGCCGCCCGACACCAGCACCTGTCGCTTGATGACGTAGGGAACCTTGGGCGATTGCTCGCTCATCAAGACTTCCGAATCCGCCGAAACTCCCCGCCCCGACTGAACCTGATCCGGCGACACCGACGGATCGACCATGCGGAATTCCATCTTGGCGGTCTGGCCAAGGATGCGCTTCAGGTCGGTTGGATCCTGCAATCCCGGCACCTGGACCAGGATACGATCGGTGCCTTGCCGCTGGATCAAGGGCTCGACCGTGCCCAACTCGTTGATACGGCGCTCGACGATCTGGATCGACTGTTCAATCGTTTGCCGGATGCGTTCGGTAATGGCGGCTTGCGGCACGGTGAGACGGAACAGGCCGCCGCCGGCGTCCGAAACTTCGAGGCTGCGCTGCCCTGAGGAGCCGAGCAGACCGCCGAGCGGCTGCGACAGCTCGCGCAGCTTGGTGAGGGCCGCCTGCTGGTCACTCTCCTTGACGCGGACTTCGGCGGCGTCGCCGCGGACGGAAAGGCCAGTATAGCCGATCTTGGCGTCGCGCAGTACGCGGCGGACCTCATCGCGCACCTGGTCGAGCTTTTCCTTCTTCACGTAGTTGGAATCGACTTCGAGCAGCAGGTACGAGCCGCCCTGCAAATCGAGGCCGAGCACGATGTGGCGCTGCGCCCAGAGCGGCCAGGTCTTCACTCTCTCCTGGGAAAAGAAGTTCGGAACCGCGAACAGGCAGACGATCAGCGCGGTCAGAATGATCGCCAGCGCCTTCCACCGCGAGAAATACAACATCGAGTTGACCCGTCAGATCCAGGAAAATGCGCCGCGGCAAGCGGCGCGGAAAACTCAGCTCGCGGACGTCTCGTCCTTGCTCTCACTCTTTTCCTTGGCCGGCTCGCCCTTGGCGCGGACGCCCGAAATCATCTGCCGCATCTGTCGCACACGGACGCCGTCCGAAATCTCGAACTCGATCTGGTCGTCGTCGACCACCTTGGTCACCTTGCCGACCAGGCCGCCCGAGGTGACGACGGTGTCGCCGCGCCGGATGTTTTTGACCAGTTCCTGATGATCCTTCACCTTCTTCTGCTGCGGGCGCAGAATCAGGAAATACATGATCACGAAGATCAGCGCGAACGGCAGCAGCGACATCAACATGCTGTTCGCATCGCCGCCGGCCGCAGCCTGGGCGTACGCAGGGGTAATCAGCATCGAACAATCCTCGTGAGACGGAAAAGAACCGGCCATGCCTGGGCTTAGCGCCTTGGGCAAATCGCCTGTCCCGGGCAAATTCGCGCGGACTATAGCGGCGGCGGGCCCAATTGCAACGTGGCCGGCCCCTCTCATTTAGGCCGCTTGCGGGACCTTCCAAGGCCCGTTAAGGCTGCGCGGTCAGGAACTGCAAAAATGTCGAAAAAAGCCAAGAAAACCGCGGCTCAAACAGCGGCGCGCACTGCCCCCAAAGCGGCCTCGCGAGCCGTTGCGAAAACCGCGACAAAACGTCCGGCAAACAGCCTCAACGGCGCCACCGCCGAGCGGATCGCCACGGCGCTGGAAGCCATCGCCGTCCACCTTTCCGCGGCCTCCCCGGCGACGGCCACCCTTGAGCAGTTCGGTTCTGCGGACGCCTTTGTCTGGCATCCGGACGGACGGCTTTCGTCGGTGCCGCGGGTCAGCCGCGTCGACCTTGGGCTGCTTAGGGGTATCGACCAGGTGCGCGACATCCTGATCGAAAACACCGAGCGCTTTGCCGACGGGCTGCCCGCGAACAACGCGCTGCTGTGGGGCGCGCGCGGCATGGGCAAGTCGTCGCTGGTGAAGGCCACTCACGCCAATATCAACATAGACCGCAAGCCGGCCGACCGGCTGAAGCTGATCGAGATCCACCGCGAGGATATCGAGAGCCTGCCCGGCCTGATGGATCTCCTGCGCAGCTCCGATTTCCGCTTCATCGTGTTCTGCGACGACCTCTCCTTCGACGGCAACGACGCCTCCTACAAATCGCTGAAGGCGGTGCTGGAAGGCGGTATCGAGGGACGCCCCGACAACGTCATCCTCTACGCGACCTCGAACCGGCGGCACCTGCTGGCGCGCGAGATGATCGAGAACGAACGCTCAACCGCGATCAACCCGGGTGAAGCGGTCGAGGAGAAAGTCTCGCTGTCGGATCGCTTCGGGCTTTGGCTCGGCTTCCACCGCTGCAGCCAGGATGAATATCTGGCGATGGTGCGGGGCTATTGCGGCCATTTCGGCATCGCGATGGCCGACGAAGAGCTGGAGCGCGAAGCGCTGGAATGGTCGACCACGCGCGGCTCTCGCTCGGGCCGCGTGGCCTGGCAGTTCACGCAGGAACTGGCGGGACGGCTGGGCGTGCGGCTTTCCGGGAAGTAGAGCCCGTAGCCCGTTGGCTCCATCCGGGGTACGCTCGCCTCACGCCCCGTTCAGGAATTGAAGCGGGTCAACCGGAGAAGATCCCTTGCGGATCTCGAAGTGGAGCTGCGGCGACCCCACCTCGCCCGATTGACCCGATTTGGCAATGATCTGGCCGCGCTTGATCGTATCCCCGCGCTTCACCATCAGTTCACTCGCATGGGCATATGCGGTGACGTACCCGTTGGAGTGCCGCACCAGAACCAGATTGCCGTAACCCTTGAGCTCGTTGCCGGAATAGGCAACCACGCCATCTTCCGCGGCTTTCACCGGCGTGCCTTCCGGCACCGCCAGGTTGATACCGTCATTCGACTTGCCGTTGGTCTTGGCGCCGTAGCTCGTGATCACCTTGCCGCGCACCGGCCAGCGGAAGGTCGGCAGCGCGCCGGTGGCTTCGCTTGATTTGACCGACGCGGCTTCGACGACGGGCTTTTCTTCGGCAACGTTGGTGGTCGCCTGTGCCAGCCGCGCGGCCTGCGGCGGACCGCCGGCTGCGGCCATCTTGGTGGCAGGCGCCGCAACCGGGGCGACCGGCTGGGCAGGTACTGCGGCGACGACGGGCTGCGCCACTGGCGCGACGGCCGCGGACTTCGAACCGGGCACGGTGAGCTTCATGCCGAGGCTGAGCTTGGCGGACTGATCGAGATTGTTGGCCTTGGCGAGTTCGGCAACCGGGACGTGATTGCGGCGCGCGATGCTCATCAGCGTATCGCCGCGATTGACGATATGGACGCTCGACGGCGCAGCCGCGGCGGCAACCGGCTTGCTGGCCGCCGGCGCAAGCGCCGGCGCGGCCGCAGCCACCGCCGTCTGCCGCGGAATGATCAGTTGCTGGCCGGGCGACAGCACCCGCGGGCCCTTGTAGCCGTTGGCCTGCAGGATCGCGGCAGCTGAAACGTTGTAGCGCTTGGCCAGAATGTCGAGCGTGTCGCTGGTGCCGACGATGATCGAGGTGCCATTCGGCGCAGCCGGGCGCGCGGCCGCGACCGAGCGCGGCGGTACCGTGGCGGTGGTCTCGATCGGCGGCTGGGATGGCGGCGCATAGGACGAAACCCCGCGCCCTCCTCCCGACACCCCGCTAGAGCTGGCCGGATAAGCGTGCGGTGCAACGACGGCGGGCGGCGGCAGAGCCTGGGACTGGAATTGCGGCGCAGACGCCTGCGGCCGGTCGTATTGCGGCAGCTCGCGGCGTTCAGCGGCGGGCGGGCGCACCGAACCGGTGGCTTCGGGCTGCGAGGCAAAGGGATTGGAGAACGAGCTATCGGAAAAGCGCGTCTGCATATCGGCGCTGCAGCCGGCAAAGCCGACCGACATCAGCGTCAGCACCGCGACCTGCGGCATCCGACGCGAGCGAAGCAACTCGGCGACACGGGACATGGTTACTCACTCGTACGCAACAAAATATTGTTTTGAGTAAACACCGACCGAGTAAATAACCGCTTAACCCTTGGAATAAGATGTTGGCGGGAACCGCCAATCCGGGATTTTACAGCTCGCGCGCAATTCCCGGCAGCGCCGGGACGAAGCGGACATCGACCAATTCCTTGCGCTCGAAACCGCTATCTTTCCTGGTCACCCTGACCAGCGTCTGGGTGCCGTGATGCGGGCCGACCGGTGCGATCAGGATGCCGCCGGGCTCAAGCCGCCGCTGCAGGGTATCGGGGATTTGCTCCATCGCGGCGGTGACGATGATGCGATCGAAATCGCCGGCGCCCGGCGGAATGTCGAAGCCGTCGCCATACATCACCTCGATATTGAAATAGCCGAGCGCTTCGAGCCGGTCGCGGGCCGTGTCCGCCAGCGTCCGATAGCGCTCGATGGTCAGGACATGCGCGCACAGCCGCGACAGCACCGCGGCCTGATAGCCGGAGCCGGTACCGATCTCGAGCACCTTGTGGTCCTTCCGCAGCTGCAACTGCTCGGTCATGTAGGCCACCACGAAGGGCTGGCTGATGGTCTGCCCGCAGGCGATGCCGAGCGCGCTGTCGCGATAGGCGTGACCGCGGTCGCCAGCCGCCACGAAAACCTCCCGCGGCACCTCTTCCATGGCGCGCAGTACCGCCTGGTCGCTGATCCCCCGCCGCCGCAGGGTGAGCTGAAACATCATCTTCTCGGGCGGTTCTTGCGACATTGCGGTCTCGCGGCGGGCTCAGGCCCTGCCGAGATGTAATAGCGTCGGCGCACTTAAGGAAGAATTTCCTCAAGATTTCGGTTCCGGCTACCGGAACTGTTGTTGCGCCCCCGGCGTTAGGGCACGGCAAATCCACAGCCGGAGTCTTTGCTTAAATGCGTGCCGGTTCATGTCGACGTTGCGCCAAGGGGTGTTTTTTGCGAACCTCAAAGCCTTGGAAGGGCAAGGATTCCCCTCATGATAGCGACACGGCCGGTGGGCTGTTCTGTTTTCCTCGTCGAAGACGAGGTGATGATCCGGATGATGGTCGCTGACATGCTGGAAGAGCTGGGCCACAGCGTAGCTGCCGAGGCCGGCGAAATCGGCGAAGCGGTCAAGCTGGTGCAATCGACCGAATTCGATCTCGCCATTCTCGACGTCAACGTCAACGGCAAGGTGATCACGCCGGTCGCCGAGCTTATCACGGCGCGCAACCTCCCGTTTATCTTTGCGACAGGCTACGGCTCCTCCGGCCTGCCCCAGGAATATCGCGACCGCCCCGCACTGCAGAAGCCGTTCCAGCTGGAAACGCTGGCGCAGGTGATCGCCGCTACGATGAAGAGCGCGCCGGTTTAGGCGTCTCCGCGCGCTCAGCCGTCATCATCCGCGTAGGCGGATGATCCAGTATCCCAGAGACCTGTGATTGAACCGGGAAGCCGCGGCGTACTGGATACCCGCTTTCGCGGGTATGACGAGTTTGGCTGCGGCTACTACTTCAACGTCGTCGTCAATTCTTCCGAGAACACCTCATCGGTCCGATCGAGCCGCAGCGGCGTGACCGATACGTAGCGCGCCGCAAGTGCGGCCAGATCGGTGCCTTCGGCCGGCGTATCCATCATCGCTGCGCGTTCAAAGCCGATCCAGAAATACGGATTGCCGCGGCCATCGTGGCGCTTGTCGACTTTGAGGAAGCCGAGATTGCGCTTGCCCTGACGCGTTACGCGCACGCCCTTGACCTGGTCGGGCGTGCAGGCGGGAAAATTGACGTTGATCACAGTATTTTTCGGCACGCCCGCATCGATCACCTTGCGCAGGATATCGGGGCCGAGTTTCAGCGCGGTGTCCCACAGCGGCGCGTGACGGGTCTCGATGGAAAATTCCTGGCTCAGCGCAAACGACGGGATTCCCAGGATCGTGCCTTCAAGGGCGCCGGCGATGGTGCCGGAATAGACCACGTCCTCGGCGACGTTGCGGCCCTTGTTGACGCCGGACAGCACCAGATCCGGCATCTTCTCGCCGAGGATGTGGCGCGAGCCCATGATCACGCAATCGGTCGGCGTGCCCCGCACCGCGAAATGGCGCGGACCGACTTCGCGCAGCCGCAAGGGATCGTTCAGCGACAACGAATGCGAGACGCCGGACTGATCGAGCTCCGGCGCCACGATCCAGACGTCGTCGGACAGCGCGCAGGCGATTTCCTCGACGATCTTCAACCCCGGCGCATGAATGCCGTCGTCGTTGGTGCAGAGAATTCGCATCCGTCAAAATGCCTTCTGGTTCAGGTCGGGGCAGGCGCTTGCCTTTGGGCGTCGTCTTATCCGGCTATCGCGGCTGAGGCAAACCGGCCGATTTCCTCATGTTTTCTTCATCCAGACCCGCCAAGGGCGCGCGAATCTGGCGCCGCCATCGATTTTCATCTGCAGGTCCGGCGATTCCTGCTTTGGCGGTTCGATGGCAACGGGCGGCGGGCTCTCAAGCACTTGCGGTTCTGCTGGATGCGAGGGCTGCACGGGAGCGGGCCGTTCAAACTTCGGCGCTTCAAACTTCGGCACTTCCGGCTTCGCAGCCGGCGGCGGCGCGATCGGCTCGGTCGCCGGCACCTGCGGGGCGACCACCGACGTCGATGCGGCTTGCAGCTGCGGATGTCGCGTTCGCGCAACCGCCAGCCCCTTGTCGAAATCCGCAGCGTTGAGCCACTCCTTGGCACGCGTGCGCGCAATCAGATCGTCGTCCCACAGGCGCGCCACTTCGATATCGAAGGCGCCCATCAACCGCTGGTCGATCAACTGCATCCCGTGGCCGGTAACAGCCCATTGCCTCCCGATCCAAAAGATGTCGCGATGCAATGCCATTTTGCCTTGCGCTATTTGTCCCGCTCGATGGTCTTGAGCCCGCCCATATAGGGCTGCAACACGTCGGGCACCGCGATCGCGCCGTTTTCCTGCTGATAGGTTTCCATGACCGCAATCAGCGCGCGGCCGACCGCCGTGCCGGAGCCGTTCAGCGTATGAACGAAACGCGGCTTGCCGTCGGGCCCACGCGAGCGCGCGTCCATGCGGCGCGCCTGGAAGTCGCCGCACACCGAGCAGCTCGAAATTTCGCGGTAAGCGCCGCCCTCGCCCTGCCCGGGCATCCAGACCTCGATGTCGTAGGTCTTTTGCGCGGAGAAACCCATGTCGCCGGAGCACAACGTCATCACGCGGTAGTGCAGATCGAGCCGTTTGAGCACTTCCTCGGCGCAGGACAGCATGCGCTCATGCTCGTCGCGGCTGGTCTCGGGCGTCGCGATCGAGACCAGCTCGACTTTTGTAAACTGATGCTGCCGAATCATGCCGCGGGTATCGCGGCCCGCCGCGCCCGCTTCCGCGCGGAAGCACGGCGTCAGCGCGGTCAGCCGCATCGGCAGTTCTTTTTCGTCGACAATGGATTCGCGGACGAGGTTGGTCAGCGAGACTTCAGCCGTCGGAATGAGCCCGAGACGCTCGGTCTTCAACCGCTCGTCGGGCGCCACAAGCAATTCGCCCTTGATGGCCCAGAACTGGTCGTCCTCGAATTTCGGCAATTGGCCCGTGCCGAACATCACGTCGTTGCGCACCAATAGCGGCGGGTTGATCTCGGTGTAACCATGCTCGCCGGTGTGGAGATCGAGCATGAACTGACCGATTGCGCGCTCCAGCCGCGCCAGCCCCTTCTTCAGCACCACGAAGCGCGCGCCGGATAATTTCGCGGCCGCTTCGAAATCCATGTAGCCGAGCGCGCTGCCGAGATCATCATGCGGCTTCGTCGTAAAGGCGTAGTTGCGGATCTTGCCGTAGACGTGACGCTGCACATTGCCGTGCTCGTCTGCGCCTTCGGGCACATCGTCGAGCGGCAGGTTCGGAATCGCGGCCAGTTCTTTCGCCAGTTCCTCATCCGCGGTCTTCGCGGCAAGCTCAAGCTCCGGCATCGTAGTCTTGAGCTCGGCGACTTCCGACATCAGTCTGTTGGCGCGCGCGTCGTCCTTGGCCTTCTTGGCCTCGCCGATTTCCTTCGACGCCGAATTGCGCCGC
Source organism: Bradyrhizobium sp. AZCC 1678 (assembly GCF_036924765.1). Taxonomy (NCBI): domain Bacteria; kingdom Pseudomonadati; phylum Pseudomonadota; class Alphaproteobacteria; order Hyphomicrobiales; family Nitrobacteraceae; genus Bradyrhizobium; species Bradyrhizobium sp. AZCC 1678. The sequence goes on along the minus strand of NZ_JAZHSE010000001.1, from coordinate 4,377,045 downwards.
GCCTGCGCCTGCTCGGAGGCCAGGATCGCCGCACGGCGTTTCTCATCGATCGCCAGCAGCGCAGCCGACAACGGCGCCAACCCGCGGCGCTTCAGTCCGGCGTCGAACGCCTGGGGGTTGTCGCGGATCGATTTGATGTCGTGCATGAGGATTTGGTCCCGAAGTCGATTTCCGTAAACAATCAACGCTAGTGTTGATTGTTTACGCGCCCCAGTTACCACACCCGTCATCACCCGCGAAAGCGGGTGATCCAGTATTCCAGAGCAGTTCGTGATAAATCCGCCCGGCCGCGGCGTACTGGATTCCCCGCCTTCGCGGGGAATGACGGCTTATTAGCCGGCGCGACTGTAGCGCCCCTACTCGGCCGGATTGGCTTCCGGGGGCGGGCTGGTGGGCGGAGGCGTGGTCGAGGCCTGCGCGGCCGCGGCCTTCTTTTCCACCATGCGGACGGCAACGATGGCGCCCTCGTAGAGCAGCAGCAGCGGTATCGCGAGCGAGGCCTGGCTGATCACGTCGGGCGGCGTCAGGACGGCGGCGATCACGAAGGCGATGACGATGAAATAGCGCCGCTTCTCGCGAAGCATCTGCGAGGTGACGATGCCGATCCTCCCCAAAAGCGTCAGGATCACCGGCAGCTGGAATGCGATGCCGAAGGCGAAGATCAGCGACATCATTAGCGACAGATACTCGCCGACCTTCGGCAACAACTGGATCTGCGCGGTTTCGTCGCCGCCCATCTGTTGCATGCCGAGCGAGAACCGCACCAGCATCGGCAGCACGATGAAGTAAACCAGGAGCGAGCCGAGCAGGAAAAAGAACGGCGTGGCGACCAGGTAAGGCAGGAACGCGCCGCGCTCGTGCTTGTAGAGGCCAGGCGCCACGAACATGTAGATCTGCCCGGCAACGATCGGGAACGAGATGAAGGCAGCGCCGAACATCGCCAGCTTCAACTGGGTCAGGAAATATTCCAACAGCGCGGTGTAGATGAATTTCGAATTTTCGGCGCCCGCGACCCAGACGAACGGCCAGACCAGCACGTTGTAGATCTGCTTGGCGAAGAAGAAGCAGAAGATGAACGCTATGCCGAAGGCCAACAGCGCCTTGATCAGCCGCGAGCGCAGCTCGATCAAATGATCCATCAACGGCGCCTTGCTGGCCTCGATGTCCTCGATGGTCATGACGCTTTGGCGTCCTTGAGAACGTCAGGCGCCGCCGGCGCGATATCCTGCGCCGCCGCCTGAACTTCACGCGTGATCGCCAGCGGCTCGGACGCCGCCGCATGCGCCTCGGCTTCGGCGAAGGTCTCCGGCGTCGGTGCGGCCGGCGTGGTCGGGGTAACGGGTTCGCCGATCGCGGACGCCACCTGGGCATCGTTGGGAGCGGTGGCGGGCTTGTCGATGTCGCCGATCTGCAGGGCGTCGCTGACGTCCTTCTGCAGCGAGGTCATGACGTTGGCGGGGGAGAGGCCTGTCGCCACGTCCTTGACCTCGTCAAAGCTCTTCTTGAGGTCGGCCATTTCGGCCTCCCGCATGGCCTCCTGGAACTGGCCCTGGAATTCGGACGCCATCTTGCGCGCCTTGCCCATCCATTGCCCGACCATGCGCAACACGCCCGGCAGCTCTTTCGGGCCGATGGCAATCAGCGCGACAACCGCGATGACGACCAGTTCACTCCACCCGATGTCGAACATGAATTCTTCCGCTCGCACGAGACGTCCGCGCCCAAATCCCTATCTAGCAAGATTTGGGGACGCCCGCGCCTTTTCTCAAACCGGCTTTCAACCGACGCCTGGTTCAAGATGCCTGGGTTCAGACAGCCTTGCTGCCGACATCCGTCCGTGCCGCCGTCGGCGCCGGCGTCGCATTGTGATCGATGGTCTTCACCGGCTCGGCCGGCTTTTCGGGCGCCTTCTCGTCGTCCTGCATGCCCTTCTTGAAGGCCTTGATGCCATTTGCAACATCACCCATCAGGTCGGAAATCTTGCCACGGCCGAACAACAGCAGGACCACTGCGATCACGACGATCCAGTGCCAAATGCTAAGCGAACCCATCCTGCAACCCTCCAAAAGAGACGGCCGGTTTCCGGCCAAGCTTTGGCGGAAGGTAGGCCCGAGAGGTGTCAAAAACAAGGACCCCTGCCGCGGCAAATCGCTGTCGCGGCTACGGATTATGGCTATCATTAACCCCGCTTGCGGGGCTAGCCGGTTGAGCCTTCAGAACCAGCTCCACCGCCCTCTTCGGGCTCGGCGGCCGGTGCCAGCAGGAGTTCCAGAGTATCGCCGGCGTCGAGCGGATCCTCGTCCTCACGCAGTGCCGCGTCGTCCGACGGCGTCGGAACGCTGAAGCCGGAAGGCAGCCGCGAATCCAGTAGCCCCGTCCCCTTCAGCTCGTCCAGGCCCGGCAGGTCGCCGAGTGCTTCCAGGCTGAACTGCGACAGGAACGCTTCCGTTGTGCCGAAGGTCAGCGGCCGGCCCGGCGTCTTGCGGCGGCCACGGGGGCGGATCCAGCCGGTTTCCAGGAGCACGTCGAGTGTTCCCTTGGATGTGATCACGCCGCGGATATCCTCGATCTCGGCGCGCGTCACCGGCTGGTGATAGGCGATGATCGCGAGCACCTCGATCGCCGCCCGCGACAGGCGCCGCGTCTCCGTGCTTTCGCGCGTCATCAGCCACGACAGATCGCCCGCGGTGCGAAACGTCCATTTGTTGGCGACGCGCACCAGATTGACGCCGCGCGGGGCATATTCCGCCTGCAGTTGCGCCAGCGCTGCCTTGACGTCGACGCCATCGGGCATGCGCTTGGCAAGCGCCGCCTGATCGATCGGCTCGGCAGAGGCAAACAGCAGCGCTTCGAGAAGCCGCAATTCCTCGGGCCGCGCCTCAACTTCGGTGTTCTGGTCGATGGGATGATCCTCGGCATCTTCCATGCGTTTTTCCGCCAGGCTTGCCATGGCTAGGTCTCCTTCCACTACTCGACCGTCATATCCGGCGCGGGCATCGCTGCCTGCGGCGGACGCTTACGAAAATACAGCGGCGCGAACGCCTCTTTCTGGTTCAATTCCATCTCGCCTTCGCGCACCAGTTCGAGTGCTGCAGCGAAGCTCGACGCGAACACCGTCGCCCGCTGCGAGGGATCGACCACGTAGCTGAGCAGGTAATCGTCGAGGCAGCTCCAGTCCTCGGCCTCGGTCATGCCGACCAGCCGCTCCAGCGAGGCGCGCGCTTCGGCCAGCGACCACACCGTGCGCTTGGCCAGATGCACCGTCGCCAGCACGCGCTGCTGACGCTGCACGGCATAGGCCGTGAGCAGGTCGAACAGCGTGGCGGTGAATTTGGGATGCTTGATTTCGGCGATCGATTCCGGATTACCGCGCGGAAAGATATCGCGCTGGAACTGCGGCCGGTTCATCAGCCGGTTGGCGGCTTCGCGGATGGCCTCGAGCCGCCGCAGCCGGTTGGCGAGCGCGGTCGCCATTTCCTCCGCGCTCGGTCCGTCCGGCGTCGGCGGTTCGGGCAGCAGCAGGCGCGATTTCAGGTATGCCAGCCAGGCGGCCATCACGAGGTAATCGGCCGCGAGTTCGAGGCGGATCTTTCGCGCGGCCTCGATGAACGTCAGATACTGATCGGCCAGCGCCAGAATCGAAATCTTGGCGAGATCGACCTTCTGCTGCCGCGCCAGCGTCAGTAGCAGGTCGAGCGGGCCCTCATACCCCTCGACGTCGACAACCAGCGCCGCCTCGCCGTCGGGGATTTCGGCGGGCCGTCCGGTTTCAAACGATAGAATTTCCGCGGTCATGCCTTTCCTACCCGATCCGTCAACGCTTCCAGTTCAGCCCGTGCCGCCTGCCGGTCGAAGGGCTCAGGCTGTTTTCGCGAGGCCAGCGCCCGAGTGGCGCGATTCAAGGCCTCATCAGCCAGCTCAGGCGTCTCGCGCGCCACATCGCGCATCTCGTCGAGCTTGCCGTTGCAATGCAGGACCATGTCGCAGCCGGCGTTGACGATGGCGCGGGTCCGCTCGGCGATTGATCCCGCCAATGCATTCATGGACACGTCATCACTCATCAACAAGCCTTGGAACCCAATTACGCCGCGAATCACCTGCCGGATGATTGTCGCAGAAGTCGTCGCCGGTTGGGCGGGGTCTAATGCGCTAAACACAACATGTGCGGTCATGGCCATCGGCAGGTCCGCCAGCGGTTGAAAGGCGGCGAAATCGGTCCGATCCAGCTCTTCTCGCGACGTATCAACGGTCGGGAGCCGCAAATGGCTATCCGCAGTGGCCCTTCCATGGCCGGGAATGTGCTTCAGGACGGGCAGGACGCCGCCCTGCTCCAGCCCCTCGGTGACAGCGCGGGCGATCGCTGCGACCTTGCCCGGCTCGGTTCCATAGGCCCGGTTGCCGATCACGGCGTCGGCCCCGGCCACCGGGACATCCGCCAGCGGCAGGCAGTCGACGGTGACGCCGAGGTCGATCAGGTCGGCCGCGATCAGGCGCGAGCTGAGCCGCGCAGCCTTCAGCCCCAGCGCCTTGTCGAGGTCGTACAGCGCCCCGAAGGCGGCGCCGGGCGGATAGACCGGCCAATGCGGCGGCCCCAGCCGGGCCACCCGCCCGCCCTCCTGGTCGATCAGCACCGGGGCATCCGCCTCGCCCACACAATCCCGCAATTCGCCAACGAGGTCAGATACTTGACTTGGCGTCTCGACATTGCGTTTGAACAGGATGAAGCCCCATGGGCGCTCGGCACGGATGAACTCGCGCTCCGTGGCGCTGAGTTCCAGTCCCGATACGCCTGTGATGAATGCGCGGCTGCTCATGGGGGCCGATTAGGCCCCTCACGGCTCCGCGGTCAAGGAAACCGAAGATAATTCTACGGGATAAAGCACTGCCCGCCAGCAGACTTCAGTTCGGTGCAGAACTGCACGGCCTCCTGCCGCGTGCGGTACGGGCCGACCATGGCGCGATACTTGGTCTTCCCATCAGCCAGATCCACCCGCCTGATGACAGGCGAACGGGAACCGAGCACGGACGCATACTTGCCCTGCGCCGCGCGGAACGACTCCCTGGCCGCGGATTCGCTGTCCTGCGACGTCACCGATACCAGAAAGCTGCCCCCACCCTCGGAAGCTGCGGCCGGCGCGGTTTGCGTGGGGTTGGTCGCAGCCACGCGGGTTGACGACTCCGATTCGGACGCCTGAGGCGCGAGCGACATCGGCGTGTTGGCGCTGGCATTGGCGGAAGCCGGGTTACGCGCCGGCGGGGCAGCGGGAGCCGCGGCCGGGGCAGCGACGCTGCGCGTCGGCGGCTTCGGCGGCGGCGCGCTGGCGCCTGCCGGGATGCCGCCATTGTCAGCGGCGTCGCCCTTGACGGCGAGCGTCTTGATCCTGCGCGGCTCGTTGTTCGGCATCGTACCGGTGGCGGCAGGCATCGGCGCCGACGGCGATACACTTGAGGCCGGCGGCGGGTTGGCGTTCTGGTTCAACGGCGGAAACACCACGCGGGGTGCCCCCGAGCGGGAATTGACGTCGACGGGCGTCTCTTCGCGTGACACCAGCCTCTCGCCGCCATCGCCTGACAGCATGCGGTCAGGGTTCTTGGCGGCACTTGCGTCGGACTGCGCCGGCACCACCTTGGTCGGGCTGTTGTCGGCCCTGATGATCGGCGGCTCGCCCGAGCGGGGCGAGCCGACAAAGGTGCGATAGGCAAAGGCAGCCCCCGTCCCCACCACGGCCAGCGCCAGCACGGCGGCAACCGTCATCAGGCCGCTCGAGCGCTTCTTCGGCGCGGGCTCTTCCTCATATTCGCCCTGGTAAGCGTAGGGATCGTCCGGATAGGCCGGATCGCGCTGATAGTCGTGCTCGCCGGTCTCTAACCGCCCATACAGCGCATCGTCGTAGCGCGACGGGTCCTGCTGCGGCTCGTCGGCATATTGCTGAGGCTGCTCGTCGTAGTCCTGCGCGGGCGGCGCTTGATACGCGGGTACCTGTGGCGGCTGGGCTGCGTAGCGATGCAAGGGATGCACCGGCGCCGGCTGGTACTCCGGCTCGTCATCGTATTTCTGCTCGTCATCGTATTTCTGATTGTATTCCTGCGGCAGCGGCGGCGGAGGCAGCGGGGTTTCGTGGCGCGCGCGCTGCATCCATGCCGGCGGGCTCGGAGGAGCATCGGGCAGCTCTTCCGGCGGATCATATTGCTGTGGGCGCACGTTGGCCCGCGACTGCAGCGGGCGCGGCGCGGGCTTGGCCGCGGCCCCGAGCGGATCATTCTGCCCGATCAGCCTTGCGAGCTCGGCAAGCGGATCACTCTCGCCGCGATCTTCGTCGGCGGAGGGAAAAGGTCGGTCCTGATATCGATTAGCCATCGTGATGATGCATCCCCTACGGGACAGCGCCAACTCGCCATGTCAAACAAACCATGACGAGCGTGGCCCCTGCCAGATACCCCACGAACCCCCATTCGTGAAGGCCTTCGCCCCTGCCTACCGCATCTCGGTCGGGGCGTGGACGCCGAGAACGGCTAAGCCCGATGCCAGAACCGAGACGACGCCCTGAACCATCGCCAGTCGCGCCCTCGTGATCTCTGCATCATTAGTTATAATGAAGCGTAAATAGGGCAAATCCCGCCCTTTCGTCCATAACGCATGAAATTCACTGGCCAAATCATATAGATAAAACGCGATTCGGTGCGGCTCATGTGCCACCGCCGCAGCCTCGATTATTCTGGGATAGAGCGCCAGCCGTTTCAAAAGGTCCAGTTCGGCCGGATCGGTCAGCAGGGCCACCGGGGCGTCCCCCAGCCAAGCCGACCGGGCGGCATCGTCCTCCGGCAGTTCCGGAACCACCTCACGGGCGTTCTTGAAGATCGAATGGCCGCGGGCATGCCCGTACTGGACGTAGAAGACGGGGTTGTCCTTCGATTGTTCGAGCACCTTGGCAAGGTCGAAATCGAGCACGGCGTCGTTCTTGCGGAACAGCATCATGAACCGCACGGCGTCGGATCCGACCTCGTCGACCACTTCGCGCAGCGTGACGAAATCGCCCGAGCGTTTCGACATCTTCACCGGTTCGCCGTTGCGCAAGAGCCGGACCAATTGCACGACCTTGACGTCCAGCGTCGCCCTGCCAGAGCTGACCGCTTTTACCGCCGCCTGCATCCGCTTGATGTAACCGCCATGATCGGCGCCAAACACGTCGATCATGTCGAGGAAGCCGCGGTCGAACTTGTTCCTGTGATTGGCGATATCGGCAGCGAAATAGGTGTAGGAGCCGTCCGACTTGATCAGCGGACGGTCGACGTCATCGCCATAGGCGGTGGCGCGGAACAGCGTCTGGATGCGGTCCTCGTAATCCTCGACCGGCTTGCCTTTCGGCGGCGGCAGGCGGCCTTCGTAGATATCACCCTTGGCGCGCAGGAAATCGATGGTCTCGGTGACCTTGTTGTTGCCGGTCTCGATCAGCGACCGCTCCGAGAAGAACACGTCATGCTTGATGTTGAGCGCGGCGAGATCACCCTTGATCATGTCCATCATCATGGCGATGGACTTATTGCGGACGATTGGCAGCCATGATGCCTCCGGCATCGCCTTCAACTTGTCGCCATGCTCGGCCGCCAGCGCCTGCCCGACCGGCACGAGGTAATCGCCGGGATAGAGCCCTTCCGGAATCTCGCCGATGATTTCGCCAAGCGCTTCCCGGTAGCGCAGGAATGCCGAGCGCGCGAGCACGTCGACCTGCGCGCCAGCGTCGTTGATGTAATATTCGCGCGTGACGTCGTAGCCGGCAAAGTCAAGCAGACCGCACAGCGCGTCGCCGAACACCGCACCCCGGCAGTGGCCGACATGCATCGGTCCGGTCGGATTGGCCGAGACGTATTCGACATCGACCTTGGCGCCGTGGCCGACCGCGCTTTTGCCGTAAGCCGCGCCTTCGCGCAGCATCGTGAGCAGTTCGCCCGCCCAGACCTCGGGCTTCAAAGTGAGATTGATGAAGCCGGGCCCGGCGACCTCGACGGAAGCCACCAGATCGTCGGCGCGCAATTTTTCCGCGATTTTATCGGCGAGTTCGCGCGGTTTTGCCTTGGCGTCCTTGGCGAGCACCATTGCGGCATTGGTCGCCATGTCGCCATGGCTGGCATCGCGCGGCGGCTCGACCACGACGCGGGAGAAATCGATGTCGGCGGGCCATTGGCCCTCGGCCGCGAGCGCGGCGCAGATCGCCTGCACGCGCACCAGCGCGTCGGCAAACAGATGTTGTGAAGCTGGCTTGTCGGACATGGCCGCCGCCTAACGCAAATCCGGGGTCGAGTCAAAAAGCCTTTGGTGCTCGATTAAGGCGAAACGGTCGGTCATTCCGGCGATGAAATTGCCGATCCGGCGGGCCCGCTCGCCCTCGCTCTCGCGCTCGGTGCCCTCGACCCATTCCGCCGGCAGGTCGTCCGGGGAGGTCTGGTAGCGCGCGAACAGGTCGAACAGGATCCCTTCCGCCTCGCCCATCACCCGCATGACGCGGTGGTGGCGGTACATATGCACTTTCAGGAACGCCTTGATCGCGGCTTCCTCCTCGGCGACCGCGGGCGGAAAGGCGATCAGCGGCTGATGGTGGTGACGGACGTCATGGGCCGATTGCGGCTTCCCCGCCGCAAGCCGCCTGCCCGCCTCCGACATGACCGCCCCGATCATGTAGGAAATCAGCTCGCGCACCAGTTCCGCGCCGCGCCTGGCGTCGTCGAGATTGGGATAATGCCGGTCGATCTCGGCGATGATCGCGGCCGTAAGCGGCATGACCTTCAAATCATCGACGCCGAACAGGCCGGCGCGCAGACCATCGTCGATGTCATGGGCGTCATAGGCGATATCGTCGGCAAAGGCCGCGGCCTGTGCCTCCAGCGAGGCGTAACTCCACAGCTCCAGATCGAACTTCTGATTGAAATCGGCGATGCCGACCGGAATCCCGCTTTCGCGGTACGGGCCGGCCGGGGCCCCGTCCGGCGCGGTCAGCGGGCCGTTATGCTTGACGATGCCCTCCAGCGTTTCCCAAGTCAGGTTCAGCCCGTCGAACTCGGGGTAGCGATGCTCCAGCGAGGTCACCACCCGCAGCGCTTGGGCGTTGTGGTCGAAGCCGCCATGGGCGGCGAGGCATTTGTCGAGTGCCCGCTCGCCGGCATGGCCGAACGGGGGATGGCCGAGGTCATGGGCCAGCGCCAGGGTTTCCGTCAGGTCCTCGTCGAGGCCGAGCTGGCGGGCCAGCGCGCGCGCAATCTGCGCCACTTCCAGCGAATGGGTCAGACGGGTGCGGTAATGGTCGCCCTCGTGGAACACAAACACCTGGGTCTTGTGCTTGAGGCGGCGGAACGCGGTGGAATGGATCACCCGGTCGCAATCCCGCCGGAACGGGCTGCGGGTTCGGCTCGGCGGCTCCGCAAACAGCCGGCCGCGGCTGGAATCGGGGTCGCAGCCATAAGGCGCACGGGGGGCAGCCATTCCGACCGACACGATTTTTTAGTCCTTATCCATTTGATTCCGCGAGATTACGCACTTAACTATGTCTGACGGGCCATACCAAGTATGGCCGACCATACCAAATGAATTGGGTATGACGGGCCGGAGAGCATGCCATGACCACTGCCATCACCGTCAGCGAGCGGGCCGCCCGCCGCATCGGCGAAATCCTTAAAGTCGAAGGCGACGGCGCCATGCTGCGCATCTCCGTCGAGGGCGGCGGCTGCTCCGGCTTCCAGTACAAATTCGACGTCGACCATGCCAAGGCCGAGGACGACCTCGTGATCGCGCGCGAGGGCGCGGTGGTGCTGGTCGATCCGGCCTCGGTGCCATTCCTCGCCGGCTCCGAAGTCGATTTCGTCGACGATTTGATCGGCGCGTCGTTCCGCGTGGTCAATCCGAATGCGACCGCGTCGTGTGGTTGCGGGACGAGCTTTTCGGTCTGAGAAGCGACGCGAAAGCGTCTGAAGTTGTCATACCCGCGAAGGCGGGTATCCAGTGCGCCGCGGCTTCTCGATTCAATCACTAACGTCTCTGGAATACTGGATCGTCCGCCCCAGTGCGCAATTGCGCATAAGGCGGACGATGACGACGGAGTGTGGGTTCGCGATCTCGCGGCGCATTGCACCCGAGGCTTGCTATTGAACTTGTCCCTCCTCGAAAACTGGAGGGCGCAGGGAAGACCGGGTGCACGCTGCACCCGCGGTCTCGCGTGCAATTGCGCACAGAAAACGCGCACACGAGCATACAGGTACAGGCGGAACACTCCGGCCTTCCCTGCGCAATGGCTTTACGGCTTATTTCGTGCTCTTCCCGGTGAACGGCTCTTTTGCCACCGTCGCCCGTGAGAGGCGAGCCTCTCACGAACTTAACGCCAGCACCGCGGCGTCAGAACCACACGACTTCGCCGTACGCTTTAGCCAGCCTCGTCAGTCATGGCTTCCGCGTCCATCGCATCTCACCGCGCGTTCGTGACGATGGCCGACGCCCCTCATCCGCCGTGAGACGCGCGAGTTATGCGGGTGATTTGCCCGACAACGGAAGCGGAATATTTTTGCTCCGTGGACTGGACGCCCCAAATCACGTTGATCCGCCTGCAGAAATTAGCATTTCGGCGCAACGACCTTCGGCACGGTTCTATTCCTCCTTCGTGCTCAACTTTTGTTAGAATAGATCATTGGGAGCTAATGAACTAGAAGTCAGGCAGGATACTGTCGGGCGTTTCTCGTTCGCGATAAGAATGCCAATGACGGCGATAGGTATGAACGTGCCCCAGTCGGTTATACCAAGGTGCTTGGTGTATCCCCTCTGGTCGCCGCGACTGCACACAGCGCTTACGCCTTAAATGACCATACGTTGATAAGAACGCCAAAGCTGCAATTCGATAGAAAGCGCTTGACGGTGCACATCAAATCAATCCGCATTCGTAACTACAAATCATACGATGACAGCCGTATCGATTTCGCGACTATGTTCAACGTAATTGTAGGACAAAACAACTCAGGCAAAACAGCATTGCTGGAGGCATTGGACCTATCAAACTTCGTGAATCATCCCCGCAAGCGAATGGAAAGCGGCAAGCCTGCACGACAGAATCCGGCGAGCCGCGTCGATATCGAAGTCGCGTTAAGTGGAGGCGAACTGAAAGACATTTATCTCGCGAACGGCGGACAGCTCAGCATACCCGTTTCTATAAACGACTCGAATGAGGCTCGCACAGAAGTTGCCCGGCTCTTTGCACAACAGGAGCTAGTGATGCCGTTTTCTTGTGAGCCGAACGGATCGGGCTGGACATTTGCTGGACAGCCAACACTGCCATATAGCGCCTTGATTGAGGTCAGCAAAGAGAAAGACAATTGGACCGTAGTGGCTATTCAAGGCCAAGGATTTTCAACTGAGCCAATTCGCCAACAGTTTCTTCGATCAATTTATTTTTCCCGAGCGGAAAGGTTGACGCTCAGTCGGTCCTCTCTAAGCAGCGAGAAAGTATTAGGTCCTCGGGCTGCCAATCTCCCAACCGTTCTTCTCAATCTGCAGCTTGAGCGCAGAGCAAGGTATGATCGTCTCAACCAGTTGTTGAACAAAGTATTTCCGAACATCCACGGAGTAAGTGCTCGGCGGGCCGACAGCGGTGAAGCGGTATTATCGATTTGGAATATCGACCCAAATATGGAGTATCCTGAATTGGCCGTGGACCTGTCCGAAAGTGGCACCGGTGTGGGGCAGGCCATCGCAATACTTTTCGCGCTTGTAAGCGCGGACTTTCCTAGAATCTTCGTGGTGGACGAACCCAATAGCTTCTTACACCCGTCGGCAGTGAGAACGCTATTTCAAATACTTAAGCAGGAAGCTCATCAGTATATTATCTCCACTCACGCAGCCGAACTTGTTGCGATCTCCGAACCGTCTACGCTCCACCTCATTCGATGGGAAAATGGTTTCTCGAGGGTCGAAGCGCTAAAGGCAGACAAGATACAAGAGGTTCGTCGCGCCTTAGGCGAAGTTGGTGTCCGTCTTGGTGAGGTTTTTGGTGCGGATCAAATTGTATGGGTTGAAGGCGACACAGAACGGCTTTGCTTTCCGCTAATAGCTGCCGCACGAGGCTTTGTTGTTCCGGCCGGCACGGCGATCGTTGCAATGCTGAACACGGGCGACTTCGAAGGAAAAAAGAAAAACGCGGATTTGATTTGGAAGATCTACGAACGCCTGAGTTCGTCCAATGCTCTACTGCCGCCCGCTCTGGCTTTCAGCTTTGACCGTGAAGGCAGAACAGATGGCCAGATTGTCGATTTGCGCAAGCGATCTCGTGGGATGGTGAGCTTTCTTCCCAGAAAAATGTACGAGAGCTATCTCATACAACCAAGCGCCTTGTCTGCGGTCATTTCCGAATACAGCGGTGAAACAGTCAGTACGGATACCGTACGCGATTGGCTCACACTGAATGGCGGGGACACGCGTTACGAAGCATCCAAGGAATGGAAGGGCCGTCTCGATGACTTGGATTGGCTCCGTGTGGTTCATGGCGGTAAGCTCCTAAAGAACCTATTCGAGGAAGTTACGCTGACGCGATTATTCTACGACAAAGTCGTTCACTCTGTTCGATTGACCGAATGGCTATTGCGAACCGACAACGCCCCCTTTAGCGAACTGGTCGACTACGTCGGTGAGGTGTTCTCGAAACAGGAATAACTGGATGCCATACCGACGGTAGTTCGGCTTCTTACCTTTCGACGTCTGAACTGCGTCTACGCCTCTCGCGCATAGCGTGGCAGATCGGCTTTCAGCATCTCCAGCACATCATCGCGCACGGGATCGCGTGTTCCCCGCGCGAAGGCGGCGGCGAGTGGCAACTTGTTCATGTCGGAGGCTGCGAGGCGGATGAAGCGGACGCCGCGCGTTGCCATGCGCGAGGTCCAGCGCGGGACGATGGCGACGCCCAATCCTGCGGAAACCAGATTGACGATGGTCTGTTTTTCATCGGCGATCTGGGCGACGCGCGCCTCGCATCCGGCTTCGGCGAACAGTTTCATGGTGAGATCATGGCTGTGCGGACGCGAGCGGCGTTCGGGCACGATCAACGGCGCGTTCTCGAGATCGGCGATGGTCACGCGCCTCCGCGTTGCGAGCGGATGACGCTCGGCGACCGCGACGACGGCGGTCTCGTGCAGCAGGAACAGAAACTCGAGCCGCTTGTCGGGCCGCTCCGGCGGGCGCACGAAGGCGAGGTCGAGCCGGCCGGACAACAGACGCGGCAGCAGGCGGACCGTCTTCTCCTCGACCAGTTGCACGGTGACATCGGGCTGCCGCTTGCGGAAATCATGGAGCAGCCGGGGCAACAGGCCAGCGGCGGCGCTGTCGATGGCGCCGACGCGAATGATCGCGGCCCGCTTGCGGCCGCGCGTGCGAAAACGGCCGGCCAGCGCATCGGCCTGCGCCAGCAACGTTCGCGCTTCCTTCAGCAGCACGGCGCCATCGTCCGTCAGCGCGACGCTTCGCGTCGTGCGCGCCATCAGCCGCGTGCCGAGATCGTCTTCGAGCAAGCGGATGAAGCGGCCGAGCGCCGACGGCAGCATGTCGAGCCGCTGCGCCGCCCTGCCGAAATGCAATTCCTCGGCCGCCGCCACGAAGCAGCGCAAGTGATGCAGGTCCATCGGTCCTCCCGTTTTCGATTATATCAATTTTTTGTATAAACGCGAGGCAATTGCCTCCCCTCGTCCGAGGCCGCAAGCTCTCGCGCTGCAAGCTGGTTCAGGGAGATTTCGATGCGTGAATATTCAATCGCGGCAATTCCGGCCGACGGGATCGGTCCCGAGGTCATCGCCGCCGGTGTCACCGCGCTCGAAAGCCTGCAGAAGCGCCTGGGCGATGTGAAATTCAACGTCGAAACCTTCGATTGGGGTTCCGCCTATTACCGCAAGCACGGCGTGATGATGCCTGCGGATGCGCTCACCACGCTCAAGAAATTCGACGCGATCTATTTCGGCGCGGTCGGCGCACCCGATGTCCCTGATCACATCACGCTGTGGGGCCTGCGCCTGCCGATCTGCCAGGGCTTTGACCAATACGCCAATGTCCGGCCGACCAGGATCCTGCCCGGCATCACCTCGCCGCTGCGCCATGCCGGCCCCGGCGATCTCGACTGGGTGATCGTGCGTGAAAATTCCGAAGGCGAATACGCCGGCTGTGGCGGGCGGGTGCATCGCGGGCTGCCGGAGGAAGTCGGCACCGAAGTCGCCGTCTTCACCCGCGTCGGGGTCCAGCGCATCATGCGCTACGCCTTCAAGCTGGCGCAGTCGCGCCCGCGAAAATTCCTCACCGTGGTTACAAAATCGAATGCGCAGCGGCACGGCATGGTGATGTGGGACGAGATCGCCGACGAGGTCTCGAAGGAATTCCCTGATGTCACCTGGGACAAGATGCTGGTCGATGCGATGACGGTGCGGATGACGCTGAAGCCGCAAAGCCTCGATACCATCGTGGCGACCAATCTCCACGCCGACATCCTCTCCGACCTCGCCGGCGCGCTGGCCGGCAGCCTCGGCGTGGCCCCGACCGCGAACATCGATCCCGAGCGGCGCTTTCCGTCGATGTTCGAGCCGATCCACGGCTCGGCGTTCGACATCACCGGCAAGGGCATCGCCAACCCGGTTGCGAGCTTCTGGACGGCATCGCAGATGCTCGATCATCTCGGCGAAGCCGAGGCGTCGGCCCGGCTGATGCGCGCGGTGGAGACGGTCACGGGCGCCGGCATTATCACGCCCGATGTCGGCGGCACCGCGACGACAAAGGATGTCACCCAGGCCGTCGTGGACGCCATCCATAGCTCCAACGTGTGACGGCCTGTCACCGGCGTGGCGGATCGCGCGCGAGGCAAAAATGTCCGCGCAACAAATCACAACAAAGAATTTGGGAGGTGCAGATGCAAATGAGGAAGACGGCCGCTATCGCGCTCGCGTTCGCCATGGTCAGTTCTGCAAGCCAGGCGCAGAACTATCCGAGCCGGCCGATCACGCTGCTGGTCCCGTTCGCCGCCGGGGGCGCCACCGACACGGTGGCACGGGTGACCGCGCAGTCGATGTCGAAACTGCTCGGACAGACGATTGTGGTCGAGAACGCCACAGGCGCCGGCGGTACCATCGCGGCGACGCGGGCCTCGCGCGCCGAACCGGACGGCTACACGATCCTGATCCACCACATCGGCATCTCCACGGCGGCGACGCTCTATCGCAAGCTCGCCTACGACACCAAGACGGCGTTCGCGCCGATCGGCCTCGTCACCAACGCGCCGATGACGATCATCGGCCGTCCCGACCTGCCGCCCAACACGCTCGCCGAACTCGTCACCTACATCAAGGCCAATGGCGACAAGATGACCTTTGGCAACGCCGGCCTCGGCGCCGCATCGCATCTCTGCGGCTTGTTGTTCATGAACGCGATCGGCAAAGAAATTCTCACCGTGCCATACAAGGGCAATGCCCCCATCATGAACGATCTGATCGCCAAGCAGATCGACCTCTCCTGCGACCAGACCACCAACACCACGGGCCCGATCGCCTCGAAGCTGATCAAGGCCTATGCCATCACCACGAAGACGCGGCTGGCGTCGATGCCCGACCTTCCGGCTGCCGACGAGTCCGGCCTGAAAGGCTTTGAGCTCGGCGCGTGGCACGGCATCTATGCACCCAAGGGCACGCCCGACGACATCGTCCAAAAACTATCCAAGACACTGCAGGAAGCGCTGCGCGACCCCGATCTGGTGAAGCGGTTCAACGACATCAACACCGAGCCCGTGCCGCAGAACGAAGCGACGCCCGAAGCCCTGAAGGCGAAATTGATCAGCGAGGTCGATCGCTGGGCGCCGATCATCAAGGCGGCGGGCCAGTTCGCGGATTGAGCACTCATGCGCATGAGCAAAGCCGCGCCTCACGGCACTAAAGTGACGGCGGCGCGTCTGCGTGTAAGGCCTGCTACGTGCCGGGCGTTCTAACGACCAGTTTTATGTTGAAGAGATTGACGTCCTTGAACGGATTCGGCGCGCCTTCGATGGTGCCCGTGCCCTTAGCGTTCGCATAGGCACCCGTGCCCGAGAGGATCGTATATTCGCCGTTTGACCGGCCGTCTTTGACCGCGCCGGTGTAACGCGCCGTGATCGAGCCCTCCTCGAACGTGTAGGTGCTGTAGCCGTAGTAGGGTCCCGAGCCTTTGAGCAAGTCTGCGGAATGAACGAAATCTTTCACCCCGATACGGCCGTCCTTGAAGACGGTGACGCCAAAAAATTTGCCGGACAAGACCGTCTGTCCTTCGACGTTTGCTGCCTCCGTTACCTTGACATCGATAGGCTTGACGATGAGCTTGAACTCTAGCACCTGCTCTCCGGCTAGAGCGGTCGACGCCGCAATGGTCAGAGCTACGCTGGAAAGGAAAACGGCGAGAGACTTGCGCATGTGCTCCTCCTGCGTTTGCTGATGTGGAATGCTTGCCGTGCCTCGCCAGCGGCTGACGTTCCTGGGATTGTCCAGCATGCAGGCTCGGACACAATTATGGGTCTTGGCGACGGAAGAAAGGTTCAGCGCATGATCTCGTGATCTTCACCAGCCGGGGGCGGCCCCAAAAAGCAATTCCATGCCAATTCAATGGGCCCCAGGAAACCTCATGTGTTCTGCCATTTTCGGCGATGAAACGCGCCTTCACAGCGTGGGAACCGCCGCGCCCTCGGCTTCCCAAAGAACGTCGCTGTGCGTAAGATCACCTCGGAATTTCGCTTCGACGGGTATCGCCGGATGCGGGTTTTTGGCTGCGAGTTTGCGGATTGAGGCGACCTTCGCGCCTTGCGCTCAGCGCTCGCTGCCGAACAGCGCCTTCGCATTGCCATGCGCAATCTGCACCGCGATCTTTGGCGTTAGCTGCGCAAGCCACGCCCGGTACCCGGCCATGATGTCGCCGTAGCTCCCCCAGCGCTCGTTGATCCAGGTGTCGGAGCCGAGCAGGAAACGGTCCGGATAGCGCTCGAACAGCGCGCGCCATTCCGCCGTCAGCTTGCCGCTGCCGTCTACGATGCCGCCGCGGTAGGACAGTTCGCCCCACAGCTTTGGATATTTTGACAGCATTTCCGAAACGCGGTCGGTCGACAGGCCGAAGCCGGTATGGGCCCAGATGATGCGGGCGCGCGGGTTGTGGCGCATCAGGATTTCCACGGCGACATCATCGGCGTGGGCGTGCAGGTAAAGGTCGTGCTCAACAGCGAAATCGACAGTCTTCTTCACCCACTCGTTTTCGGCCGCCTTGCCCGAGATGTGGAATTCGCCGATGCCGCGGTAATAGCCGCGTTTGAATTCCTCCTGCACGAGGTCGAAAATGAAGGGATCGCCGAACCAGGTCTGGATGTCCGCGCGCACGCGGTAGGGCCTGATGAACGGGACGACCTGCAGGCCCTGGGGCTTGGCGTCCATCAGCGCATGCGTGCCGGTGTTCGGGCGGCTGGTCGCGAGGATGCCGGTGACGCGGTGTTTTTTGAACAGCGCCAGCACTTCATCGACGCTGTAATGGGGTTTTGGCTCCCAATTGTAGTGCATATGGGCGTCGAAGATTTCGATCGGCTCGTCGGCGCGGGCCGGGCCGACGATGAACGCCAGCGCGATTAGCATCGCGACGCCCCGCGCAGCCGACCGTATCACGCGCCCAAACGTCATCATTCGGCGGCGACCACGTGCGGGCGCTCGTCGCCCGCTTCTTCCAGTTGCGGTTCGAGCTTGCGCCGCAGGCGGCGGTCGATGCGGTCGAGATAGATGTAGACGACCGGCGTGATGTAGAGCGTCAGCAGTTGCGACAGGCAGAGACCGCCGACCACGGCGATGCCGAGCGGCTGCCGCAATTCAGCCCCGGCGCCGGCGCCGAGCGCGATCGGCAATGTGCCGAAGATCGCGGCAAATGTCGTCATCATGATCGGGCGGAAGCGCAGCAGCGCTGCCTCGCGAATGGCGTGCTCGGCGCTCAGGCCAACGCGGCGGCGCTCCAGCGCAAAATCCACCATCATGATGGCGTTCTTCTTGACGATGCCGACCAGCATCACGATGCCGATCATTGCAATGACAGACATTTCCATCCCGAACAGCATCAGGGTGAGGATCGCGCCGATGCCGGCCGACGGCAGGCCCGAGATGATGGTGATCGGGTGGATGAAGCTCTCGTAGAGAATGCCGAGGATGACGAAGGCGGCGAAAACAGCGGCGAGGATCAGGACACCCTGCCCGCGCAGCGAATCCTGGAACACCTGCGCGGTGCCGGAGAAGCCGGTGGCGATGGTCGCCGGGAGGTTCGAGGTCTGCTCGAGCTCGGTGATCTTGTCGACTGCGTACCCCAGCGAATTGCCGGGTGCGAGGTTGAAGGAGATCGTCACCGCCGGCTGTTGGGCCTGGTGGTTGATCTGCAGCGGACCGACCGTCGGAACCAGTTTTGCCACCGCCGACAGCGGTATGGTCTGGTTGTTCTGCGTCTTCATGTAGAGCTTGGAGAGATCCGACGGATCGACCCGGAACTGCGGCTGCACTTCCAGGATGATCTGGTAGTCATTCGACGGCATGTAGATGGTGCCGACCTGGCGCGAGCCATAGGCGTTGTAGAGTTGGTTACGCACCTGGTCGACGGTGATGCCGTAGACCGCGGCCTTTTCGCGGTCGATGTCGACCGTCATCTGCGGATTCTTGATGTAGAGGTCGGTGGTGACGTCGAGCAGACCGGGCAGCTTCTCGATCTTCTCGCGCATCTCAGGCGCCAGCCGGTACAGCGACTCGGTGTCGCCGCTCTGCATCACGTATTGATACTGGCTCTTGGAAATCCGGCCGCCGATATTGAGGTTCTGGATCGGCTGGAAGAACGCCTGCATGCCCGGGATATCGCGGGCCTTGAGTCGCAGCCGGCCGATGATCGTGTTGAGGTTGTCGCGCTCCTTCTTCGGCTTCAGCGCGATGAACAGACGTCCGTAATTCGCCGTCGCGTTGGGGCCGCCGGCGCCGACGGTGGAGTTGATATACTCGACCGCGGGGTCGGATCTCAGCACGCCGACCAGCGCTTGCTGCCGCTCCTTCATCGCCTCGAAGGAAGTATCGGTGGCGGCTTCGGTCACACCGATCAGGAAGCCGGTGTCCTCCTGCGGGAAGAAGCCCTTCGGCACGATCATGTAGAGGTAGACGGTGCCGCCCAGAGTGGCCAGCGTCACCATCAGCATCAGGAATTTCCGGGCCAGCACCCAGTCGAGCGTCCACTCATAGGCGCGCAGCCAGGATTCGAACATCGCCTCGAAGACGCGAAGCACGACATTCGGCCGCTTGGTCGCGTCATGGGCCCGCAGCACACGCGCGCACAGCATCGGCGTCAGGGTCAGCGACACGAAGCCAGACACGATGATCGCAACCGATACGGTGACGGCGAATTCACGGAACACGCGGCCGACGATACCGCCCATCAACAGCACCGGAATGAACACGGCGATCAGCGAGAACGTGATCGAGATGATGGTGAAACCGATCTCGCGGGCGCCCTTCAGCGCGGCCTCGAACGGCCGCATGCCATGCTCGATGTGGCGGACGATGTTCTCCAGCATGACGATGGCGTCGTCGACCACGAAGCCGACCGAAAGCGTCAGCGCCAGCAGCGTCATGTTGTTGATGGAATAGTCGAGCGCATACATCACCGCGCAGGTGCCGAACAGCGAAATTGGAACCGCCAGCGCCGGAATGAAGGTCGCCGACGCCGAGCGCAGGAACAGGAAGATCACCAGAATCACCAGGGCGATCGCGATCAGCAGCGTCTCCTCGACGTCGGCCACGGCCTGGCGGATGGAAATGGAGCGGTCCATCAGCACGTTGATCGACACCGATGGCGGGATCTGCGCCCGCAGCACCGGGAACTTGGCCAGAATGGAATCGACCACCGCCACGGTGTTGGCGTCCGGCTGCTTCTGAATACCCAGCACGATGGCGCGCTCGTCATTCAGCCAGCTCGCAATCCGCTCGTTCTCGACGCTGTCGTAGATCCGCGCGACCTCATCGAGCTTGACCGGGGAACCGTTGCGCCAGGCCACTACGATCTGGCGATAATCAATCGCCTTGTCCATCTGGCCCGAGGCCTGCAGCGCCACGTCCTGCTTCGGCCCGTTCAGCGTGCCAACGGGCGTCGAGGAATTGGCGCGGGACACCGCCGTCCTGATGTCCTCGAGCGACAACCCGCGGGCCGCAGCGGCCTCAGGGTCGGCCTGGACGCGAATGGCGAACTTCTGCGCGCCGTAGACACTGACCTGGGCGACGCCAGGAATCTGCGAGAGCGTCTGGCCGATGGTGATGTCGCCATATTCGTGGACCGCCGACAGCGGCAGCGTCGACGAATTGAGCACGACGAACAGAACAGGGAAATCGGCCGGGTTCACTTTGCGGAAGCTCGGCGGGATGATCATCTCGACCGGTAACCGGCGCTGCGCAATCGTCAGCGCAGTCTGCACGTCGAGCGCCGCGGCGTCGATGTTGCGGTTGAGATCGAACTGGATGGTGATGGTGCTGATGCCCTGCGACGAGTTCGACGACATCGAGGAGATGCCGGCAACCGTCGAGAGCTGGCGCTCGATGACGCCGGCGACCGAGGCCGCCATGGTGTCCGCGCTCGCGCCAGGCAGGGTCGCGGTGACGGCAATGGTCGGGAAATCGACCCGCGGCAGCGCCGAGACCGGCAGCAGGCGGAAGCCGAAAATGCCGAACGCGATGATCGACGCCGTGATCAGCGTCGTCATGACCGGCCGGCGGATACAGAGTTCGGAGAGCGTCATCGGTTACGCTCCGGCCTTTTTGGCCCGCGGCTCGATCCGCGTTCCGTCCGACAGCAGCAGCTGCCCGTCGACGACGACGCTTTCGCCGCCGGCGAGCCCTTCCGAGATCACCGACATGCCCTGCGCGGTGCGGTCGACCTTGACCGGCTGGACCTTGGCGGCACCGTCCTTGACCACGAAGACGAAATTGCCGCTCTGGCTGCGCTGCACGGCAACCGTCGGCACCACGATCGAATCCTCAGCTCGGATGATGAGCTTGGCCGCGACCAACGTCCCCGGCCACAAACTCTCGTTCTCATTGTTCATGATGCCGCGCACGGTGATCATGCCGGTGGCCATATCCACGGTGTTTTCGACCATCGCGACCTTGCCGGTCTCGGAGTGTTGGCGGCCCGGAATGGTCGCGGTGACGCCAGAGGCACCCTTGGCCATGGACTCGCGCAGATCCACCAGCACGCGCTGCGGAACCGCGAAGGTCACGTAAACCGGCGCCATCTGGTTGATGACCGCAAGCGGAGTGGTATCGGCCGGGCGCACGAAATTGCCGACCTTCACATTGGCGACGCTGATGCGCCCCGCGAACGGCGCGCGGATCGTGGTGTAGCTTTTCTGGACCTTCAGATTGTCGAGCGCAGCCTGATTGGCCTTGATGGAGCCGGCCAGGATGTCGGACTGCGTTTTAGCGTTGTCGACATTGACCTGCGTAGTCGCGCCCTTGCCGACGAGATCGGTGAAGCGGCGGAGGTCGCGCTGGGCGCCCTCGAGCTGCGCATGGTCCCTGGCCAGCACGCCCTCGGCTTGTTCGATCTGGGCGTCGATCTGGCGGCTGTCGAGCGTGAACAGCAGATCGCCTTCGCTGACCTTGGCGCCGTCCTCGAAGTGCACCGCGACGATGGTGGTTTCCAGCCGCGACTTCAACGCCACGCTGGAGATCGGTGTCACCATGCCGATCGCGTCGACGTCGACGGGCATGGCTTTGCGCTCCGCCTTAGCCAGCTCGACGGATACCATCCGCGGCCGCTGCGGGCCCTGGGCGTTGCTGCTGCCGCCCATCCAGGAGGAGCGGGTGATGAAACCCGCCGCGGCAGCGATGCCGACCGCGCCGGCAAGAAGTATCAAGGTACGTTTTTTCATATTTTTTCACGCCCGCCAGTCCTAAAGGACGGGACGGTTCTCTCCTGCCCCTTGACGGCAATGATTGCGCCTTATTTCTAAACGGTTACCACAGCCGTGCTGCACATGGTATCTTGATGCACATGGTATGCCACTGCCAGAAAATGTGTAGTTACAATCCCGAGCCATTTCATGCGCATTGCAACCTGGAACGTCAATTCGATCCGGCAGCGGGTCGACCATCTCCTGACCTGGCTCAGGGAGACCTCGCCGGACATCGTCTGCCTGCAGGAAATCAAATGCATCGACGAGGCGTTCCCGCGGCTGGAGATCGAGTCGCTCGGCTATAACGTCGTCACCCACGGCCAGAAGACCTTCAACGGCGTCGCGCTCCTGTCGAAGCTGCCGTTCGACGAGACCAAATCGGGCCTGGCTGGCGACGACGAGGACGCCCATGCCCGGTTCCTCGAAGGCGTGGTGACGCTGAAGACCGGCGTGATGCGGATCGCCTGCCTCTATCTGCCCAACGGAAACCCGCCGGATACGGACAAATATCCCTATAAACTCAAATGGATGTCGCGACTTCTTGAGTACTCGAAGGAGCGGCTTAAGGCGGAAGAACCGCTGGTGCTCGCAGGCGACTTCAACGTCATTCCGGCCGCTCGCGACGTTTATAACCCGGCCGCTTGGGGCAACGATGCGCTGTTCCGTCCCCAAACCCGGGAGGCCTTCCAGTCCCTCCTCGGCCTCGGGCTGACGGACGCGCTGCGCGCGGTGACCGACGAGCCAAACCTCTACACCTTCTGGGACTATCAGGCGGGCGCCTGGCAGAAGAACTGGGGCCTTCGAATCGACCATCTCCTGCTGTCGCCACAGGCCAGCGACCGCCTGACCAATGTCGGCGTGGACAGCTACGTGCGCGCCTGGGAGAAGCCGTCCGACCACGTGCCGGTGTGGGCGGATTTCGACCTGGAGACGGCTTGAGCGGGACAGGCGCGGCAATGGTGGCGATTCGGGATGCGGCGCCCGTAGACGCCGTCGCGGCCTGCCATGTCCTGAGAGAATCGATCTCCCGCTTATGCGTTGCCGATCACCGCAACGATCCGGCGATCCTGAATGCGTGGCTGGCCAACAAGACGCCGGATATCGTGGCCGCATGGGCACGACAACCTGGAAACTCGCTCCTGCTCGCCGTCGAGGGCGATGCGATCCTCGGGGTGGGATCCGTGACGGACGCAGGTGAGATCACGCTGAACTACGTGGCGCCCGGTGCACGATTTCGCGGCGTCAGCCGTGCCTTGCTCAGCGCGCTCGAAGCCAGAGCGGTGGAGCGCGGCACCAGCCGCTGCGCGCTCACAAGCACCAAGACGGCGCATCGCTTCTATCAGTCGGCCGGTTATGTTGACGACGGAGTGCCGACAGGCAAATTCGGCACGAACGCCGGCTATCCGATGTCCAGGCGGATTGTCGCTTCGCGGTAGCTGGGCAAATCACGCCAGTTTGTAGGTTGGGCAAAGCCACCGGGTCGCGCGAATGCGGGCCCAGTGACGAGCGCAACTGCGCTCGCACAGTGATGACAGGCTCCGCGTGCCCAGCACTCAGATCGATCGGGAAAGGAAGATGGTGGGCACGGCGCAAGAACGCCTTTGCCCACCCTACAAATCGGCTAGCGCCGCTCAGTCCCGCTTGCCCTGCACCCAGTGCTCGAGCATCTGCAGTGCCGTGGCACGGTCGTCGTCGGAGGCCTTGGCGAAAGCGCGGTTGTAGCTTTCGCGGATCCAGCTCTCGTCGGGGGCCGCATTGTCGCGCGCCAGCGTCAGCCACATCAGGCCACGGGCCGCCTGCCGCGGCAGCCGGTCGCCGTTGAACAGCATCTGGCCGAGCATCGCCTGCGCCTGATGCTGGCCCTTCTGGGCGGCCAGACCAAGCCAGCGCGCGCCGTAGCGGAAATCGTCCCGCGAGGCGTCCGGCGTCTTCAGGTAAAGCCGCGCCAGATCGTACTGCGCGTCGGCGTTGCCGAAATAGGACGCGGCATAGGAGAACATCTCCCGTGCGCGATCGGTATCGGGCTTGACCTTGGAATTCGGGATGCCGTTGAGGTAGTAGCGCCCCAGCGCCACGAAGGCGTTGGCGACGATCGTCGCCTGCGGCGCCGACGGGCTGTCCTCGGCATGCGCGTTGGCGATGCGGCTGAAATATTCGAAGGCGCGCAGATCGTCCTGGATGACGCCATTGCCATCGGCATACATCCGGCCGAGCTTCCACTGCGCGACGGGATGGCCACCCTCGGCCGCGTATTGCAGCGAAGTCAGCGAGGACGCGGCAACCGCAGTCGCCGGCGGCGCTGCGGGCGGGACCTTCTTCAGGGCCTGGGCCGTGACGGCTTGCGCGGCGGCGGGCTGGCTCCCCATGGGCAGCGTGGCGTCCGGCTTCACCGGCGCGCCATCAAATGCGAATCCAGGAGCCGCCACCGGCGTGGCCCCCAGCATCAACGCAAGAATGATACGCCTAGATGTCCGCATAACACTGTTTCTCGTGCGCACCGCCAGGATGGGTCACAGCCCCATCCACCGCCGGCCCAACCTGTTGGGCATATTTCCACAGCGCACCCGACGTGTGGTTAGTCTGTCGAGGCGCCCATTTGGTTTTACGTTCGGCGAGTTCGGCGTCGGTCAATTTTACGTTAAGGATTCCGACCTCGGCGTCGATCTCGATAATGTCACCATTTTGCAACAGGGCGATCGGACCGCCCACGGCCGCCTCCGGCCCGACATGGCCGATGCAGAACCCGCGGGTGGCGCCGGAGAAGCGGCCGTCTGTGATCAGGGCGACCTTGCCGCCCATGCCCTGCCCGGTCAGCGCCGCCGTGGTCGAGAGCATCTCCCGCATGCCGGGACCGCCGCGCGGCCCCTCGTAGCGGATCACGATGACCTCGCCTTCCTTGTAGGTCCGCTTCTGGACCGACTCGAAGGCGTCCTCTTCGCGATCGAAGCAACGGGCAGGACCGGTAAATTTCAGCTTCGACATACCCGCGACCTTCACGATCGCACCCTCCGGCGCGAGATTACCCTTCAACCCGACAACGCCGCCCGTGACGGTGATCGGGTTGTCGGCGGACCGCACCACATCCTGGTGCGGATTCCACTTCACGCTTTTGAGGTTTTCGGCGATCGTACGGCCTGTGACGGTGATGCAATCTCCGTGGAGGTGGCCATTGTCGAGCAGCGTTTTCATCAGAAGCGGTATGCCGCCAACCTCGAACATGTCTTTGGCAACATAACGGCCCCCTGGCTTCAAATCCGCGACATACGGTGTCTTTTTGAAGATTTCGGCGACGTCGAATAAGTCAAACTTAATGCCGCACTCATGCGCAATGGCCGGCAGGTGCAGCGCAGCATTGGTCGATCCGCCGGAGGCCGCAACCACGGCGGCGGCATTCTCCAGCGAGCGGCGGGTGACAATGTCGCGCGGCCGGATATTGGCTGCGATCAGCTCCAGAACCTTCTCGCCGGCGGCCGAGCAAAACGCGTCGCGAATTTCGTAGGGCGCTGGCGCCCCAGCCGAATACGGCAGGGCCAGACCGATCGCCTCGGATACCGTCGCCATGGTGTTGGCGGTGAATTGTGCACCGCACGCCCCTGCCGAGGGGCAGGCCACCCGCTCGATTTCGTCGAGGTCAGCATCCGACATTTCGCCGACTGAATGCTTGCCGACGGCCTCGAACATGTCCTGCACTGTGACCTGCTGGCCACGGAAATTGCCCGGCAGAATCGATCCGCCATAAATGAAGATCGAGGGCACGTTGAGCCGGACCATTGCCATCATCATGCCCGGCAGCGATTTGTCGCAGCCGGCAAGCCCGACCAGGGCGTCATAGGCATGGCCGCGGACGGTCAGTTCGACCGAGTCTGCGATGCATTCGCGGGACGGCAGCGACGAGCGCATGCCGTCATGGCCCATGGCGATCCCGTCGGTCACGGTGATGGTGCAGAATTCGCGCGGGGTGCCGCCGGCGGCCGCGACGCCCTTCTTGACCGCCTGCGCCTGGCGCATCAACGAGATATTGCAGGGCGCGGCCTCGTTCCAGCAGGACGCGACGCCGACGAAAGGCTGGTGGATCTGCTGGGTGGTCAGCCCCATCGCGTAGAGATAGGACCGATGGGGCGCGCGCTCCGGCCCCTCCGTCACGTGACGGCTCGGCAACCTCTTCTTGATGTCGGTTTTGGCGTCCATCCGCGAAACCTGTTTTCCCCAGCCATCTCGTGTCGGTCTCGGGAGCAATTTCCCGTCGCCTTCACCGGTGCTGAGGCCAATCAGCTATGAAAGAAATGGTTTCATGGAGGGGTGTGGCCAAAAAGCGGCGCAAGCAAGAGGCGGGCGGGGTGGTTAACCAAATGTTCGCTTACTGTTGCGGTCACGCAACAATCGTGGCCCGGCGGCAACCTTTATTTGGCTTTATCGAAGCCGCCCCCGCCGCCCGCTTCGACTGGCCTCCATTGCGAGCGCCGGTCACAACCTGAGGGCGATCGATGGAGAAGTTTCTCCAACGCGAGATTCGCGCACGTCATCGCGCGGCCAAACCGAATTTGCGACAACCCACGCGCCGCCGAGAATCGCAAGATGCGATTTGGAATCGCAAGATGCGATTCGAATCACATCCCTGCAGCAGCCGATCGTGAGAATCGCGATTGCGCCCACTGAAAATTACAACGCCTGACATCAATCGTGTTCGAAGGGGATCGCGTCATTTTTGTGCGGCCGGCACTTTTTGCGCCAGCTTTCGCCACGTGACGACGCGGCCTATGACACGCGCGGTCAGTGGACTTATCGTTCAGACGCAAGACATAACAACGTCGTGCGCGATTTGTCGCAGAGGTTTTGATTGCTGGCGGAAGCGACCGCTGCGCTGAAGACGGATCGCAGGGATGCCTTTCGCGTCACCATATTGCCCCTACCCTGCGCAAATCCGCCGCGTGCAGGTCCAGTCACGGGCCCGTTTTGCTGTTCTTCCTTCGATGCGGGTGAGGAGTCACGCCTCACGTCTTGCCCGCGCGCATCACTTCACGATTCCCAAAATCCGTGGTGGTCGTTTGTAGTTCGTGAGGCCTCTGAGTAAGAGGTTTGAATAATGGCACGCTTCAATCTGAACGGCTTCCTCGACAACAGCCGCTTCGAGGATTTCTTCGCTAGGTTCGGCGGCGGCAGCTCCGACCATGATCATCTGAACGGGACAACCGGCAACAACACCTTGTCCGGGGGTGCCAAGGAAGACACGCTCGCAGGCATGGCCGGCAACGACACGCTCAATGGCGGCTCCGGCGCTGACAAGGTGTGGGGCGGCTCGGGCAATGACAACCTCTCGGGCGGCTCCGGCGCCGATCTTCTGGTCGGCGGCTTCGGCGCCGACCGGATGGATGGCGGCACCGGCAACGACGTGTTGCTCAGCCGATCGGATGCCGGCGAGATGGTCGCGGCACAGGACGGCACGACGCAGATCTTCGCTGAAGAAACCGCCGCGTTCAAGGCGGTCAACGACACCCTCACCGGCGGCGCCGGCGGCGATACCTTCCGCTTCGAAGGTATGGTGAACGCCAAGGACGAGATTGTCGCAAAGCACGTCAATGCCGACGGCACCATCGACTGGGTTGGCGTGACCGGCGAGAACGGCGCCACTCACGATCACTGGGTCGACGGCTTCGGTAACGACGTGATCCGCGACTTCAATCGCGCCCAAGGCGACAAGATCGAAATCTCGGCGCACACCGCCGAGGTCAAGTCGATCGAGCACAAGGACAGCAACGGCGACGGCAAGAACGACTACAGCGTGATCACCGTCATCAGCCAGCAAGGCAACGCCGGCGCCCATGACGAGGATCTGCTCGGCACCATCACCGTCTACGGCAACCTGGTGAAGCAAAGCGACATTAACGTTACTCAGACGGTATATGGCGCCTACGAGAAGGTGGGCGAACTCAACGGCGCGCACTTCGAACTGGAGGACGACGGCGTGCTGGCCGGTGGCGGCACCGACGGCGGCCACCATAACGAAGCGACGGCGATGGCCAACATGGCCATGTACGGTTAAGCCGAAAACAACAAGACACGATCACGGACGAGGGCCGCCTCCCGGTCCTTGTCCTCCAGCGTCCGGTGTCGGTTCAATCATCACCGGGCGCTGGACTGCGTGGATGGGTCCCACTGCTCGCGCGCCGCTGGGCATCGATCGCGTAGCCGCAAGAGCGCAGCGATATGCGGGAAACTTCGAAAATCCCGGATGTCGCGGAGCCTGCCATCACCGTGCGAGCGCAGGTGCGCTCGTCACTGGGCGCGCATTCGCGCGACCCGTCGTCCGGCGCACGATAGCGACATTCGCTTCTCCACGTGCGCATAGCGGCTAATCCGCCGCTTCGTCCGCGGTCGAAGCGATGCCACGCGCCGCTATCTGGCGTAAGCCTTGGAATTCCTTATTGGCACCGCGGCGTTACGCCGGGAACTGTTGGGTTCCATTCCCATTCGCCTCATTTTGCACGCGTTTGTTGCCTTGAAGTGACAATTGCAGATCTTGGGTTGTGGCATCTTTCGAACAGGTCAAGGCCACAAGCATCGTGCGATCTCTTGGCTTTGACGGCGTTTGTGACGTGGGTTTCGCAGGGGGACCATGGAATGAACCGGTGCTTACGCTCGCTGTCTTGTTTTTTCACGGTAGCTGGGCTCGCCCTCTTCTCGACGGATGCGACCGCGCGGGCCAGCCATAAGCCACACACCCAGAAGGCGCACGAAGCGACCAGGAAGTCGCACGTGAAGGAGGCTCATCCTCATCGCAGCGCTGCGTCCGGGAAACGCCGGCACGCCAAACACGCTTCCGCACAACGCAAGCCGAAGCCGTCGAAGGCTTCGCCTGCTCCCAGCGAGGCCATAGCTCCGCTGACGGGCGATCTTGCGCTGGTGAAGGAAGCCATCGATCTCGCGCGCAAGGCAAAGACCGAAGAGGCGACGGCCATAAGGAACAGGATCGCGGACCCGGCGGCGCAGAAGCTCGTCGAGTGGTTCATCCTGCGCCACCCGGCGACGACCGCGACTTTCAGCCGCTACGCGGCGTTCATCGCCGCCAAACCGGAATGGCCGAGCACCGCGTTGCTGCGCCGGCGCGCAGAGGCGCGGCTGTGGGAGCAGCGCAGCGATGCGGCGACGGTCCGCGGCTTCATTGGCGATCGACCCACAAGTGCCAAGGGCAAGTTGGCGCTGGCGCGCGTGCTGCTCGCAGAGGGTGATCGGGACGGCGCGGCTCGGCTGGCCCGCGACGCATGGCGATCGGACGAATTGTCGGAGCCCCTGGAGGCCGCAGTGTTCGAGACGTTCCGCGATTTTCTCGATCGCGACGACCACCGTGCGCGCATGGACAGGCGCATCGGCGCCAAGGACCTCGCCGGCGCGAAGCGCGCCGCGAAGCGCCTCGGCGACGACGAGCTTGCGATTGTGAAGGCCTGTGCCGCGGTCAGGGGAAAAGCGGACAAGGCGCTGGATGCGCTCGACGATGTCCCAGCCGAGGCACGGCAGGATCTCGGCTACACCCTTTGCCGCATCCAGTGGATGCTCGCTCAAAACCGCATTGACGATGCGGCCCGCCTGATGCTGGCCGCGGCACCCGAGACCATGGCGCTGCAGGACACCGATCAATGGTGGCGCGAGCGGCGCATGCTCGCCCGCAAGCTGCTTGATCAGGACAAGTTCCAGACCGCCTACGATGTGGTCCGTCCCGCCGCTGAGCCGGCCAATGAATATTACCGCGCCGACGTCCACTTCATGTGCGGCTGGATCGCCTTGCGCTATCTCGACGATCCCGCCACCGCCGCCCGGCATTTCGCCCACATCGATGAGGGACAGGCCAATCCGATCGTGCTGGCACGGGCCAACTACTGGCGCGGACGCGCGGCCGAAGCCCTTGGCCAGGCGGATGCGATGCGTGCGAGCTATGAAGCGGCCGCCCGCTACCCGACCGCCTATTACGGCCAGCTCGCGCGCGCCAGGCTTGGCCGCGGCCAGATCGAACTGCGCGCGCCCTCGCCCGTTCCTCGCGTCCGCCGATGCTTCGGCCACGGACGAACGCGTGCGCGCCGCCGACATGCTCTACGAGATCGGCGAACGCGATGTCGTGCTCTATTTTGCCGCCGATCTCGGCGAACAAAGCTCTGATGTTGCTCTGCTCGAAGCGCTCGGCGAACTCACCGGCCGCCGCAACGACGCCCGCGCGATGCTGCAGGTCGGAAAGCCCTCGCTCGGCCGCGGACTGCCGCTCGACCATTATGCCTTTCCCACCATCGGCATTCCGCCGCACCGCCAGCTCGCCCCCGAAATCGAGCACAGCATGATTTATTCGGTGGCGCGCACGGAGAGCGCGTTCGACCAGCGCGACAAGTCTGTGGCGGATGCGGTCGGCCTGATGCAGGTGACGCCGGAAGCGGGACGCGATACCGCCAAGCGCTTTGGCATCAGCTATGACTGGGACCGCATGGTTTCCGACCCGGTCTACAACACGCAAATGGGCGCCGCCGAACTGAGCGCGCTGCTGAGCGAATACAAGGGCAATCACATCATGACCTTTGCCGGCTACAACGCCGGCCGGGGCCGGGTGCGGGACTGGGTCAAGGCCCATGGCGATCCGCGTGACCCCACGGTCGACGCGGTCGACTGGGTCGAGCGGATTCCGTTTTCCGAAACGCGAAACTACGTCCAGCGCGTGATTGAGAATTTGGCGGTCTACCGCGTGCGGTTTGACAACGACCCCGCGGTGACGTCGAAGGTCGACCAGCGCGTCGTGACGCAGGAGGTGAATGCGGCGCCGCTGCCGGCCGCCGGCCGGTGAAGTTGTGACGGGGCAACCACGATTGGTCGCCGCACACTCACCGATCCATCTTCACGCTATTTCTTTCCGGGCGCGACCGGCGCAAGGTCAGCATCGTTGGTCACTTCTTTAACCCCGCCCAATTGCCCGCCGGTGAGAATGAATGCCGCGGCAGCCACTGCGATGATTCCGCCGAGAATGAGCCCGATTGTGCCCTTCCGTCGGTTGTCATTGTCAGCCATTGTGCGCTCCGTATACGTGTAAGAGCGCTAACGTCCGTGCTAACGGTAGGTTCCCGGTCCCCGGTCTTGCACATTCGTCCGCGTGCGCATCCGGGGCTAGTCCACCTTGACGTTGGCGGCCTTGATCATCGGCCACCATTTTTTGATCTCGGTCTTCTGCCAGGCGCCGAGCGCTTCGGGCGTGAGCTTGTCCTTCGGCGGCATCTGCAGACCGAGGTTTTCGAGCTGCTTGCGCACGGCCGGATCATTCAGGGCGTCAACTGCCGCGACATTCAGCTTTGCGACGACGTCCTTTGGCGTGCCCTTGGGCACCCAAAGGCCGGACCACAGCGTCATGTGGAATCCGGGCAACCCCGCCTCGTCGACGGTCGGAATGTCGGAGGCGGATTCCACGCGCTTGCTGTCGGTGATCGCATAGGCGCGGATGTTGCCGGCGCGCACCTGCCCGATCGAGTTCGAAGTCTGGTCGACGATCAAATCGATCTGGCCGGCGACGAGATCGTTCATTGCGGGGCCGGTGCCGCGATATGGCACGTATTGCAGTTTGACGCCGGCGACGTTCTCGAAATAGAGCCCGGCGATGTGGCTTCCGGAGCCCGCGCCCGCGGTACCGGCCGTCGGCGGCGCTGGCTGCGCCTTCAGCCAAGCGATGAATTCCTTCAGCGATTTCGCCGGGACCGCGTTCTTGCTGACGATGATCATCGGGTTGCTCGGCAGCAACGCGACCGGTTCGAGATCGGTGACGAGATCGTAGCCGAGCTTGTAGATCGCGCCGTTGGCAACGTGGGTGCCGAGATGGCCGAAACTGATCGCGTAACCGTCAGGCGGCGAGCGTACCGCACGGCCGACCCCAACCGATCCGCCCGCCCCTGTCACGTTCTCGACCAGGACCTGCTCGCCGAGCGTGGCCTTCATGCGCTCGGCGAGAATCCGCGCCATCGCATCCGACGGGCCGCCGGCGGAGAACGGCACAATGATGGTGATGGGACGCGATGGAAAGGTTTGCGCGGCCGCGGCGCCACCGAATGCCAACACTGCAATCGCGGCCAGAATGATCTTTCGCATCTCATGCTCCCATCACATCCCGCCGCGCGACAGTCAGAGCTTTGCGTAGTCGATCGGCTTGTGTCGATCGAGCGTACGCGTGACCGGCGGCAGCGGATATTTAAGCCCTGTCGCGCAATTGAACAGCATGACACGATCGTTTTTCGTCAC
Organism: Bradyrhizobium sp. AZCC 1678; assembly: GCF_036924765.1. Taxonomy (NCBI): domain Bacteria; kingdom Pseudomonadati; phylum Pseudomonadota; class Alphaproteobacteria; order Hyphomicrobiales; family Nitrobacteraceae; genus Bradyrhizobium; species Bradyrhizobium sp. AZCC 1678. The sequence continues at coordinate 4,344,826 of NZ_JAZHSE010000001.1, read as the reverse complement.
GCGGCCGTCGGCAAGGCTTTGCTGGTAAGCAGCATACGTCGCCGCCCCTTCCGGACACAACAGCAGGCCTTCCTCGCGCGCCACTTCGTTGAGCGCAGCAGAAATCTTCTCATCCGGGACCGCAATCGCAAATCCCTTGCTCTCACGGACCGCGCGCAGGATAAGAAAATCTCCGACCGCCTGCGGCACGCGAATGCCTGATGCAATGGTGTGGGCATCTTCCCAGCGCGGCGCGTGCTCGGTGCCGTTCTCGAAGGCGCGCACCATCGGCGCGCAGCCCGACGCCTGCACCGCCACCATCCGCGGCCGCTTCGCGCCGATGAAGCCGATCGCCTCCAGCTCGGCAAAAGCCTTCCACATGCCGATCAAACCAGTACCGCCGCCGGTCGGATAGAAGATCACGTCGGGCACCTCCCAGCCGAGCTGTTCGGCGAGCTCCAGACCCATCGTCTTCTTGCCTTCGATCCGGTACGGCTCCTTCAGCGTCGAGGTATCGAACCAGCCGGCCTTTGCTTTGCCCTCGCCGACGATCTTGCCGCAATCATCGATCAGGCCGTTGACACGGTAGACGGTGGCGCCCTGCAGCTCGATCTCGCTGACGTTCACTTCCGGCGTATCGGCCGGGCAGAAGATCGTGGTCTTGATGCCGCAGGAGGTCGCATAGGCCGCCAGCGCCGCGCCGGCATTGCCGTTGGTCGGCATCGCCATGTGCCTGATGCCGAGCGCCTTGCCCATCGACACCGCCATCACCAGGCCGCGGGCCTTGAACGAGCCGGTGGGAAGGCGCCCCTCATCCTTGACGATGATCTCGCAGCCACCGAGCTTCTTTGCAAGCTTCGGCAGACGAATGAGCGGCGTCATGACTTCGCCGAGGCTGACGATGTCAGAAACTTTTCGGACCGGCAGCAGCTCGCGGTAGCGCCACATATCGGCGGGGCGCTCTGCAAGCGCGTCCTTGCTCAGCGCCGTCTTCACGCCCGCAAGGTCATAGCGCACCAGGAGCGGCTTGCCGGCCTTGGACAGGTTATGAATCTGGTCGGCGGCATAGTGATCGCCCTCCATCGCGCATTCGAGATGGGTCACGAACGTCGGACGTTCGATGGTCAGATTGTCATTGTCTTTCACGGATTGCTCTTTCGTTTCTTGTTGGGCGCGACCGGTGGGATCACGCCTTACATGTTCAGCACGCGTCCATAAGCGTCCAGCACGGCTTCCTTCATCATCTCCGACAGCGTCGGATGCGGGAATACCGTGTGCATCAGCTCTTCTTCCGTCGTCTCCAGGTTCATGGCGACCACGTAGCCCTGGATAAGCTCGGTCACTTCGGCGCCGATCATGTGCGCGCCGAGCAGTTGCCCGGTCTTCTTGTCGAAGATCACCTTGATCAGGCCCTGATCCTCACCGAGCGCGATTGCCTTGCCGTTGCCGACGAAGGGGAAGCGGCCGACGCGGATTTCGCGGCCGCCCTCTTTCGCTCTCTCTTCAGTCAGGCCGACGGAAGCAATCTGCGGGTGGCAATAGGTGCAGCCCGGAATGAGGTTCTTGTCCATGGCATGCGGATGAAGGCCCTTGATCGCCTCGACGCAGACCACGCCTTCATGCTCGGCCTTGTGCGCCAGCATCGGCGGCCCCGCGACGTCGCCGATGGCGTAAATGCCGGGCACGTTGGTCTTGCCGTAGCCGTCGATCGCGACGCAGCCGCGATCGGTCTTGACGCCGAGCTTCTCCAGCCCAAGGCCTTCGATGTTGCCGACCACGCCGACCGCAGAAATCACGCGCTCGAACTCGACCGTTTGGGGCTTCTTGCCGTCGTCGATGGTGGCGACGACACTGTCGGCCTTCTTCTCCAGTTTTGTGACCTTGGTGTTGCTGAGGATTTTGATCCCCTGCTTCTCAAACCGTTTGCGGGCGAGGCCGGCGATCTCGTCGTCCTCGACGGGGAGGATCTGCGGCAGCACCTCGACCACGGTGACGTCGGCGCCCATGGTGTGGAAGAACGAGGCGAACTCGATGCCGATCGCGCCGGAGCCGACCACCAGCAGCGATTTCGGCATCCGCTCCGGCACCATCGCCTCGAAATAGGTCCAGACCAGCTTCTTGTCGGGCTCGAGCCCGGGCAGCACGCGCGGCCGCGCGCCGGTGGCAAGGATGATGTGCTTGGCCTGATAGGCGCCCTCGCCCAGCGCGCCCTTCGGCGCCTCGACGGCCGATTTCTTTACCGTGACCTTGCCCGGCGCATCGATCGACGCATCGCCCCAGATCACCGTGACCTTGTTCTTCTTCATCAGGAAGCCGACGCCGTCATTGAGGCGTTTTGAAACGCCCCGCGAGCGCGCCACGACGGCCTTCGGATCGAACGAGACTTTTTCGGCGGACAGCCCGTAATCCTTGGCGTGCTGCATGTAGTGGTAGATCTCGGCCGAGCGTAAGAGCGCCTTGGTCGGAATGCAGCCCCAGTTCAGGCAGATGCCGCCGAGATAGGATTTCTCGATGATCGCGGTCTTGAAGCCGAGCTGCGCCGCGCGGATCGCGGTGACGTAGCCGCCGGGACCGGAGCCGATGATGATGACGTCGAAGGATGTGTCGGCCATTGGCTACTCGCTCGTTTTCATCGTGCGACCATCACGTTTCTCCAGTCATTGCGAGGAGCCCTTGCGACGAAGCAATCCACATTGTCGCGAGTAAGATGGATTGCTTCGCTGCACTCGCAATGACGGCTATCACACCATCATCATCACGGGATTTTCGATCAGCTGCTTGAAGGCGCCGATCAGCTCCGCCCCGAGCGCGCCGTCGATGGCGCGGTGATCGCAGGACAGCGTGACGCTCATCATCTGCGCGATCTCGATCTTGCCATCGCGCACCACGGGACGCTCCTCGCTGGTGCCGACGGCGAGGATCGTCGCATGCGGCGGGTTGATCACGGCGGTGAAGTGGTTGATGCCGTACATGCCGAGGTTCGACACCGCCGTGGTGCCGCCCTGATATTCTTCCGGCTTCAGCTTGCGCGCCCGCGCGCGCGCCGCATAATCCTTCATCTCGGCCGAAATCGCCGACAGCGTCTTGGTTTCGGCCTTGCGGATGATCGGCGTGATCAGGCCGCCCGGCATGGCGACCGCCACGCCGATGTCGGAATGCTTGTGCTTGAGCATGCCGCCTTCGGTCCAGCTCACATTGCAGTTCGGAATTTTTTGCAGCGCGACCGCCATCGCCTTGATGACGAAATCGTTGACCGAGAGCTTGTAGAGCGGCTTCTTTTCCTTGTCCTTGGGTGCGGCGGCGTTGATCTCCTCGCGCGCGACCAGGAGCTTGCCGATGTCGCAGTCCATCGTCAGGTAGAACACCGGCACGGTCTGCACCGAGGCGGTGAGGCGCTGCGCGATGGTGCGGCGCATGCCGTCATGCGGCACCACCTCGTAGGAGCCTTCCTCGAACAAAGCCAGGATCTGCTTGTCCGACATCCCGGGCGCGAGGCCCGGACCCGCCGCAGGCGCGGCGGCCGGGGCCTTCAGGCCCTTGCCCGATTTCGCGCCCTCGACGTCGCGGGCGACGACGCGGCCATGCGGGCCGGAGCCGTTGATGCGCGAAAGGTCAATGCCGGCGTCCTTGGCGAGACGGCGGGCGAGCGGCGACGAGAAGATGCGCGCGTGACCATTGCCTTGCGAAGCGGAGGCCGCCGCCTGCGGCGCCGCAGCCTGCGTCGGCCCGGTTGCCGCGGGTTTTGGCGCGGGCGCGGCGGCAGCTGCCGGCGCCGGTTTTGCGGCGGGCGCTTCGGCGGCCTTTGGTGCCGGCGCGGCCCCTGCTCCGGCGCTTGCCGCCTTCACGTCCTCGCCGTCACCGGCCAGGACCGCGATGATATCGTTGACCGGAACGTCCTGGGTACCTTCAGGCACCAGGATCTTCGCAATCGTACCCTCGTCGACCGCCTCGACTTCCATCGTCGCCTTGTCGGTCTCGATCTCCGCGATCACGTCGCCGGACTTGACCTTGTCGCCCTCTTTCTTGAGCCACTTGGCAAGGTTGCCCTTTTCCATCGTGGGCGACAGCGCGGGCATCAAAATGTTGATCGGCATTGTCAGTGACCCTGTTGCGACCGGGGCATGGTTGAGCCCATATCGGTCGGCCGGTTGATTTCGGCTTCGAACATGTCGACGATACGCGTCAGCGCCTCGTCTTCGGTGTAGCCGCTCTCGCGGGCATAGGCGCGGGCAGCGTGGCGCGCGATATCGACCAGAAGCATGCCCCACATGTCAGGCTCCTCGAATGCGCGCTGGAACGCGATCGAGAGCCCGCCGTCGACCACGAAGGCGCGCAGCACTTCGACGGCATCCTCGCGACCGATGACGTCGGGCGGCAACGGCTGTTCGTTGGGACCGGCCATATCGACCTACCGATAGGCAACGGCTTTGGCGGCCGCGACCACCTCGGCCACGTTGGGCAATGCGAGCTTCTCGAGGTTGGCCGCATAAGGCATCGGCACGTCCTTGCCGGATACGCGCGCCACCGGCGCGTCGAGATAGTCGAAGGCGTGCTCCATGATGCGGGCGGCGATCTCGGCGCCGACGCCGGACTGCTGCCAGCCTTCTTCCACCGTCACCGCGCGGCCGGTCTTCTTCACGGATGCAACGATGGTCTCGGTATCCATCGGGCGCAGCGTCCGCAGGTCGATCACCTCGGCCTCGATGCCTTCCTTGGCGAGTTCGTCGGCGGCCTTCAGCGCGTAGGTCATGCCGTTCGACCACGAGATCAGCGTCACGTCCTTGCCGGACCGCACGATCCGCGCCTTGCCGATCGGGATCACGTAATCGTCGAGCTTCGGTACCTCGCCGGTGTGGCCGTACAAAACCTCGTTCTCAAGGAAGATGACCGGGTTGGGATCGCGGATCGCGGCTTTCAAGAGGCCCTTGTAGTCGGCGGCCGAGAACGGCGCGATCACCTTCAACCCCGGAATCTGTGAGTACCAGGCCGAGTAATCCTGGCTGTGCTGGGCGGCGACGCGGGCGGCGGCGCCGTTCGGGCCGCGGAACACGATCGAACAGCCCATCTGGCCGCCCGACATGTACAGCGTCTTGGCCGCGGAGTTGATAATCTGGTCGATCGCCTGCATGGCGAAGTTGAAGGTCATGAATTCGACGATCGGCTTCAGCCCCGACATCGCAGCACCGACGCCGACGCCGGCAAAGCCGTGCTCGGTGATCGGGGTATCGATGACGCGCCGCGCGCCGAACTCCTGCAGCAGGCCCTGCGTGACCTTGTAGGCGCCCTGATATTCCGCGACCTCTTCGCCCATCACGAACACATCGGCGTCGCGCCGCATCTCCTCGGCCATCGCATCGCGCAGCGCTTCGCGGATGGTCTGGGTGATCATCTCGGTGCCGGCAGGGACTTCCGGATCGGGTTCGGCGACGGCGGCCGGCGGCGCCTTTGCCTCGGCCTTCGGCTGGGGCGCCTCCGCCTTCGCTTCGGCTGATGGTGCTGATTCCGCGGCCTTGGCCGCTGGCGCGGGTGCGGCCGCCTTGCCGAGATCGGCGGCGCTCTCGCCGTCGGACAGAATAGTCGCGATCGGCGTATTGACTGCGACGTCGGCGGTGCCTTCGGGGATCAATATCCTGCCGAGCGTGCCCTCATCGGTCGCCTCGACTTCCATCGTCGCCTTGTCGGTTTCGATCTCGGCGATGACATCGCCCGACTTGATCGTCTCGCCTTCCTTCTTCAGCCACTTCGCAAGGTTGCCCTTTTCCATGGTGGGCGACAGCGCAGGCATCAGCACTTGAATGGGCATATCGGCTCCCGAAATCACTCGTCAGTTGGTTCTGCGCTGGTTTGGTTTGCACGTCGCCAGAGTCGCAGAACCGGTCCCACTTTTGCGGAATATTGGTTGAACTACCTGTAGATGTCGGTCCAGAGCTCGGAAGGATCGGGCTCGGGATCGCGCTGGGCGAAATCCGCCGCGGCGTTGACGATCTCGCGCACCTCGGCGTCGATGGCCTTCAATTCCTGCTCGCTGACCTTGGCGGCCAGGAGACGATTGCGAACCTGCTCGATCGGATCCTGATCGGTGCGGATCTTCTCGACCTCTTCGCGGGTCCGGTATTTGGCCGGATCGGACATCGAGTGGCCGCGGTAGCGGTAGGTCTGCATTTCCAGGATGAACGGCCCCTTGCCGGCGCGGCACCAGGCGACCGCCTCGTCGCCCGCCGCCTTGACGGCGCGGACGTCCATGCCGTCGACCTGCTGGCCCGGAATGTTGAAGGAGGCACCGCGCTTGGAAAAATCGGTCAGGGCCGAGGAGCGCGTCACCGACGTGCCCATGGCGTAGCGGTTGTTCTCGATCACGTAGATCACCGGAAGCTTCCACAGCTCCGCCATGTTGAAGCTCTCGTAGACCTGGCCCTGATTGGACGCGCCGTCGCCGAAATAGGCGATGCTGACGAAATCATTGCCGCGGTAGCGGTTGGCAAAGGCGAGACCCGTCCCGAGCGAAACCTGGGCGCCGACGATGCCGTGGCCGCCGAAGAAATTCTTCTCCATGCTGAACATGTGCATGGAGCCGCCCTTGCCCTTGGAATAGCCGCCGCGACGTCCGGTGAGTTCGGCCATTACGCCATTGGCGTCCATCCCGCAGGCCAGCATGTGGCCATGGTCACGGTACCCGGTTATGACCTGGTCGCCCTGCTTCAGGGCCATCTGCATGCCGACCACGACCGCTTCCTGGCCGATATAGAGATGGCAGAAGCCGCCGATCGCACCCATGCCGTAGAGCTGGCCGGCCTTTTCCTCGAAGCGGCGGATCAGGAGCATGTCCCGCAGCGCGGCCAGCTCCTGCGCCTTGGTGAATTCCGGTGGGGACCCGTTTGCCTTCTCCTGCTCTGTTTCCTTCGCGACGACGCTTTTCTTGGGTGCAGCCATGGCAATTCCGGGTGAGAGAGACGGATCAGCCCTCTCTAACCCAACTCAAACCGGCGTGAAAGGATTGCCTGCGCTGGAGAAAATATTGCTATACCGCACTGCAGCGCAGCGAGACATTTTCGAAATCGATTTGGCGATTTTTTGAAATTTGCGGACACGCGCCGGCATGAGACCGCGTTCGTGAAGCGGTTTGAAAATCAGTTCGGCTTGATGGTCCGGACCAGATCGCGCGGGTTGGCGTAGTCGAGCTGGAAGCGTGCGCGCTCGTCCAGCATATCAGGGTCGACCCGGTCGGACCGCAGCAGCGACACCCGCTGCTCGCCCTGCGCCCGCTCCCGCTTCAGCCGCGCCAGTTCCGAGGTCAGCGCGATGATCTCCTGATCGAGTTCCTGGCGCGCGTTCAGCCCGTATTTGCCGGTATAGGCGTTGACGCCGAAATAGCCGACCATCAGCGCCGCCATCGTGTAGAGGGCGAGGCCGGTCAGGATGGATTTCAGGCGCGTGCGGGAGACCATGCGCCAAGATGCGACGGCCGGGTTAATGGAATCCTAAGACGGCGAGCGTGAGCGTGGGCATGAATGGCGCCCCGTCATTGCCTGCGACAAACGCGAAGCGTTTGCGCAAGGGAGCGAAGCGACGAAGCAACCCATCTTGCTCGCGGCAAGATGGATTGCTTCGCTTCGCTCGCAATGACGCCGAGAGCGCAGTTACTTATTCTGATTCTCGATGAACGCCGCAAAGGCGGCGAGATATTGCTGCAGCACTTTCTGCACGGCTTCCTTGGTGAGCTGGCCCTTGTCGTCAAAGGCGTCGCCGACGCCATTGAGATAGATCTCGGGCTGGCCGAGGATCGGCCCGGCAATGCCGGGCAGGATGTTCTGCAAATGCTTGGTCGCGCTGACGCCGCCGAGCGCGCCGGGCGAGTTGCTGACAATGCCGACCGGCTTGCCGAGGAACGAGCTCTTGCCATATGGGCGCGAAGCGACGTCGATGGCGTTCTTCAACACGCCGGGGATCGAGCGGTTGTATTCGGGCGTGATGAACAGCACGCCGTTCGACTTCTGCAGCTTTTCGCGGAACGCCAGCCAGTCGGCCGGGGGATTGGCTTCCAGGTCCTGGTTGAAGAAGGAGATGCCTTCGAGCGTCGTCACGTCGAGCTTCAGCGATGCCGGCGCCAGTTTTGCGAGCGCATTGGCGATCTTGAGCGAAAAACTCTCCTTGCGGAGGCTGCCGACGATGGTGACGATGGTGTGGGACATGGATTTTCCTTGTGAAGCTGGACGCCTGCCCCTCACCTAACGATATCGCCAGATAGATGCAAGCGCATGAACTGCGCAATTTTGGAAACGCATCGTTTTTGAAACTCGCCGAGGGATTTGGGTCCGGGGCGGACACGGACAAGGCCGTGCTGGGCCAGAAGCTGAGATGTCCCGACGCGCGGCCCCGTCCGCTTCGGCGCCAAATTGCGGACGTGTTCGTTTGACTATATGCAAGCAGAACGCGGCATCTTCGGCCGACCAAAGAGAAGCGAAACGATGGCAGAACGCAAAACGAGGGTCGCCATCCTGTTCGGCGGGCGCTCCGCGGAGCACGACGTATCCAGGGCGTCCGCAGCGAACGTGCTTCGCTTCCTCGACCCCAACCGGTATGACGTCACGCTGATCGGCATCGCCCGGGATGGCCGCTGGATTGTCGCCGACGCGGGCAATGGCGCCGGCATCGGCGCTGTTGCGCTGGCCATTCCGGACGATGGACCGCAGCTGACCCTGTTGCCGGGCGGACATGGCCGTACACTGGTTCTTGAGCGGAATACGGCAGGGATTCGGGAATTGCCGGCGTTCGATCTCTTCTTCCCGGTCTTGCACGGCCCCAACGGCGAGGATGGCACGGTTCAGGGCGCACTCGAACTGTGCGACGTGGCCTACGTAGGCTCGCGTGTGATGGGATCGGCCGCATCGATGGACAAGGATGTCGCAAAACGGCTGATGCGCGATGCGGGCTTGCCGGTCGTGCCCTATGTCGCCATGTCGGCCATGTCACCGCTCACGTATGACGACGCGGTCGGCGCCGTTGGCTCGCCGGAGGTCTTCGTCAAGCCGGCCAACATGGGTTCGTCGGTCGGCGTATCGAAGGCTCGAACCGCGCAAGAGTTCGAAGCTTGCTGCGGGTTGGCGTTTCGCTTCGACAGGAAGATATTGATTGAGCGATGTGTCGCCCCGGTGCGGGAAATCGAGTGCTCCGTGCTTGAAGATGCGAATGGCAATATCCGTGCGTCGCAACTCGGAGAGATCGTACCTGCCGACAAGCACGGTTTCTATTCTTACGATGCGAAGTACCTCGACGATGATGGCGCCGCTCTCCGGGTTCCGGCCGATGTGCCCCCTCCGGTGGCCGACCGCATCAGGGAATTCGCAATCAAGACGTTCCGCGTGCTGGGCTGTGAAGGAATGGCGCGCGTCGATTTCTTTCTCAACGGCGAGCAGGTGTTCGTGAACGAAGCCAATACCCTTCCCGGCTTCACCAATATCAGCATGTACCCGCGGCTATGGGAGGCCAGCGGGTTATCACAATCCGACCTTATGGATGTGCTGATCGGCCATGCACTGGAACGTCACAAGGGCTCCAGGAACCTGGCTTTCCAGCGCGAGTAGAACAAGCACTCCGCCTCGCTCTTGCCGACCAGATCAATGGGCCGCCGAAGAGCCGCAGCCGCGGCCCTTTGGGGGCATGAACGTCAGATCATCGGATTCCAGGCAATCGACGCCAGACGGTATGAGCCGGCTATTGCCGTCGTCAACCCTTGTTCGGGTTGATCAGGAATTTCTCGCCGGTGGCGCGTTTGTTGTAGACCGCGATGTTGGAGAGCTGCAGCGTCTCCTGCAGCGACACCACCTGCGTATAGTGGCTGGCGAAGGTGGTCTTGAGTTCGGAAGCGACGCGCTGGCGCAGCTTACCGATTTCGGCGGGGCCGATCTTCTGCAGGAACGGTGTCAGCAGCCAGCCGCCGACGCCCCAGGTCAGGCCGAACGCCCGGCTCAGTTCGGTCGGACGGTTGTCGAGGCTGCCGTAGATGTAGACCTGCTTGTACACGTTCGAGCCGTAGCGGCTGTATTCCTTGGCGGTCTTGTTGGCCGCGCTCTCCATGCAGGTGAGGATCTGCCCCGCGAGCTTGCCGCCGCCGATGGCGTCGAACGCAATCGTGGCGCCGGTTTCCACCAGCGCATTGGTGAGATCGTCCATGAAGCTGTCTACGGTGGAATCGACGACATGCTTGGCGCCGATCTTGTGCAGTATATCCGCCTGCTCCTTGCTGCGCACGATGTTGACGAGGCCGATGCCGTCCTTGATGCAGATCTTGTTGAGCATCTGCCCGAGGTTCGAGGCGGCCGCCGTGTGCACCAGCGCCTTGTGATTTTCGCGCCGCATCGTTTCGGTCATGCCGAGCGCGGTCAGCGGATTGACGAACCATGACGCGCCGTCGGCAGGCGTGGTGCCGGCTGGCAGCTCCATGACGTCCCGCACCTTCATGGTGCGGTACTGCGAGTACATCGCGCCGCCGATCATCGAGACATTCTTGCCCATCAGCGCCTTGGCGGCATCCGAAGAACCGGTCCTGATCACCACGCCGGCGCCTTCATTGCCCACGGGAAGCGACTGGTCGAGCCGCGCCGCCATCATCCGCAGGGCGGCTTCCGGCATTTTTGCGGTGACCACAGGCGTGTCCTCGCTGCCTGAAACCTTGGCGGTCGACATGTCGGCCGGGCCGATCAGGAGCCCGAGATCGGACGGGTTGATCGGCGTCGCCTCGACCCGGACCACGACTTCGTCGTCGGCCGGCTCAGGCGTCGGGACGTCCACCAGCGACAGTTCGAGTTCGCCGCTCTTCTTGAGCAGCGAACGCAGTTGCAGCCCGCTCTTGCCGTTACTCATCGCAATCCTCCCTGGACTTCCCCTTCGCAGCCCTCGGCCCATGACGCTCCCCGAGGGATCGTACGGTCGCTCCAGGCACATGGGGATATGGGCCGGGTCGGCACTGATGTCCAGCGACGGCCGATTTCAAAAAGACCGCTTCAAGAACACGACGTTCGCGTAGGTATTTTTGCCCAACGCTGTCTCTGTTCATATGACTTCCCTTGTCTTTGGCTCAGCCTGACCCGAGGCAGCAGAATGTCAGGGCCGAGAGCGGCAGTTTGCAGTTCAAATATGGATCAGAACCTGAAATAGATGAATTCGCTCTGGATGCCGATCACTCCGAACACGAACAGAGCTGCCACAAAGTACAGTACCAGCGGCCGATAACGCCAACCAGCCAAATTCTCTCCCACCGTGCGTTTCTCATGATCATATCCGGTCAAGCGCTGCGTATTCGGGAGCAACCAAACCAATGCGGTATATGCAGCAATTACCTTCAGATTAAAGAGCTCCTGTTCGCCGAAAATGATGTCCCTCGGCGCCATCATCTTCGAAATTATTCCAAGCGCAGAGCTGATACTGTCGGCGCGAAAGAATACCCAAGCGATCACCACCGCGATGAATGTCATGGGCAAAGACAACAAACCCACGACAAAAGACGCACTCTGCGGCAGCACCGGTGCAAAGCGATTCCAGACGTGATTGACACAGAGATAGAGGCTGTGCAGTGCGCCCCAAGCTACAAAAGTCCAGCCCGCTCCATGCCAGAGGCCACCCAGGAGCATCGTTATTATCAGGTTTACATAACGTAGGCCCCGACGATTGCCGCCGAGTGGGATGTAGAGGTAGTCACGCAAGAACTGCGATAGCGTCATGTGCCAGCGCCGCCAAAAATCGACGATGCTGCGGGCCTTGTAGGGCGAGTTGAAATTGACCGGAAGGAAGATTCCAAACATCAACGAAATCCCGATCGCCATGTCGGAATAACCGGAGAAATCGAAATAAAGCTGGAATGTGTAGGCGAGCGAGCCGATCCATGCTCGATCAAAAGACAAAGTCGTCGGCCCAAACGCATTCGCGACCAAAGGCTGAATACCATCCGCAAGACATGTCTTCTTAAAGAGCCCAATCGAGAAGATGGCGAGACCGCACATGATCAAATGGAAGTCTAAGCGCTTGATTTCTTTGCGCTCAAACTGTGGGATAATGTCTTTGTGGTGCAGTATGGGACCCGCGATTAGATGCGGGAAATAAGTGACGAACAGCGCATAATTCGGCAACGCGTAGCGCGCGACGTCACCCCGATACGCATCGACCAGAAACGCTATCTGCGTAAACGTGTAGAAGGAGATACCTACCGGCAGGACGATACTAACGACAAAGCCGGTGTCGAACACCGCATTGAAGTTGGTCGTCAGAAAACCTGCGTACTTAAAGATGCCGAGGGCGATCAAGTCGCCGGCAACACCAATGGTCAGAATGCGAAAGCGCGAGCGAGAATCGTACCTTTTCCCAATTAACAGAAACCCGATCGCGTAGTTAAACGCGATTGAACCTACGAGCAGCGGGAGAAGCCGCCAATTCTCGATTCCGTAGAAGGTTAGAGAAGAAAGCGCTAGCCATAGGACAAGGAGAAAATTGCCAAACCGACCAAGAACAAAATACCCCATCAGTACGATCGGGAAGAACACAAACATAAAAGAAAACGAATTGAACAGCATTCGCCGCAGATTTCCGACTTTTCACTCGGATACTACATATCTATGGTTGCAACAAGCAATAGTTGATGGCATCTGCAAGCACATGCAGAAAGTGCAATTATTCAGAGGCAGGGATCTCCTTCACGTTGCTATGGCGTGTATGATGCTCTTCAGCGCGGTGGTCGCGGTTGTCTATTGTTATGACCCATATGGCCGCGCGGGCATTCGTTCCAGTTCCCAAGTACCCAACGTTGGGGAACGTGAACTGAAGGTGTCGGTGGCGCGGAACCCATTCTTCGATTCCGCCGTGGTTGGCAATTCGACCTCCATTCCGATGCAACCAGAAATCCTTGATGGGTTGACGGGCAGAAAATTCGTTTCACTGTCGGTAAGTGGATCGGGCGCACCTGTAGCGTTGACAGTCGCCCGTTTTTTCCTACGCCATCACCCGGCCGCAAATACCATCATCGTGGCAATGGATGATACCTGGTGTCGAAATGAGCGCACGATGGCCGAGGGACGTCCATTCCCATTCTGGCTCTACAGCGGAAATCTCGAATACATTGGTTGGCTCTATGCAAACATGTCGTTCGAACTTCTCAATCACGCCTTCTTTGCTCAGGGCAATGGCTTCCGAGTCGATGGCTACCGTCCTTATGATGCTGCATTCGTAGCTCATGGCTACGACGACATAGCTTTCGTGAAGGCAGCGATGGACAAGGTCGTTCGTCCAACGGGAACGGACTACGTCCGGCCCTTTCGCTTCGAACCCCTCATTCAACTCGAAGAACTTGTCTCGTCAAATCCACGCGTCACGTTCATCCTCTTTTGGACACCGCGCTATCTCGCGTTAATTCCGGTGCAGGATTCACCTGCTGCGGATTACGACAATGCTTGTAAGCAGCGGTCAATCGAAATTGTAAACCACAATTCGAATGCTCGAATTGTAAACTGGGCTGGCGACAGTTCAGAGAATCGCAACCCTGCAAATTTCTATGAAACGAATCACTACCGCGATACGCTGGCGATCAAGATCGAACACGACATAGCGAAATCCATTTCGGCGGCCGAATCTCCATAGATTCGGTTAGTCAGGTTCGCGGAGGGCCGCGCTTGGTTGGCCTGATCTCGGAAAGCGAATATTGCTTGATGTGGCCCATGCAGACGCGGCAGGAGAGTCCCCCTCTCACGGAACGCATCTAAAGATTTCGTTCCGACGTACGAGCGAGCTTCGCTCGTCTCGACGCCCCGAGCGGAGGCAAGTAGAGCGGACCGTTGCGTTACGCCAGTGCCTTCAACGCCGCCTTCCCCGCATATTTCGCCTGCTCGCCGAGCTGCTGCTCGATGCGCAGGAGCTGGTTGTATTTGGCGGTACGGTCGGAGCGCGCCAGCGAGCCGGTTTTGATCTGGCCGCAATTGGTGGCGACCGCGAGGTCGGCGATGGTGGAGTCTTCCGTTTCGCCGGAACGGTGCGACATCACGGAGGTATAGCCGTACTTGTGCGCCAGTTCGACGGCGGCGAGCGTTTCCGTCAACGTGCCGATCTGGTTGACCTTGATCAGGATCGAATTGGCGCGGCCGTTCTTGATGCCGTCGGCGAGCCGCGTGACGTTGGTGACGAACAAATCGTCGCCGACGAGCTGGCACTTGTTGCCGATGAGGTCGGTCAACTCCTTCCAGCCGTCCATGTCGTCTTCGGACATGCCGTCCTCGATGGTGACGATCGGATAGCGCGAGACGAGATCGGCGAGATATTTCGCCTGCTCGGAGCGCGAGCGGGTCTTGTTCTCGCCGCCATAGACGTAAGCGCCGTCCTTGAAGAACTCGGTCGCCGCGCAATCCAGCCCAAGCATCACGTCGCTGCCTGCCTTGTAGCCGGCCTTTCCAATTGCGCTCACCACGAACTCGAGGGCGGCGTCCGCCGACGGGATATTCGGCGCAAAGCCGCCCTCGTCGCCGACATTGGTGTTATGGCCGGCCTTTTTCAGCTCGCCACGCAGCGTGTGGAAGATTTCCGAGCCGCAGCGCAGCGCTTCGGCGAAGCTCGCAGCCCCCACGGGGAGGATCATGAATTCCTGGAAATCGATCGGATTGTCGGCATGGGCGCCGCCATTGATGATGTTCATCATCGGCACCGGCAGGGTCCGCGCCGAGGTGCCGCCGACATAGCGATAGAGCGGCATGTCGAAGGATTCGGCCGCCGCCTTGGCGCAGGCCAGCGAGACGCCGAGGATGGCGTTGGCCCCAAGCCGGCTCTTGTTCGGGGTACCGTCGAGATCGATCATGATCTGGTCGATCTGGACCTGTTCCTCGACGGCCTGATCGCTCAGCGCCTCGAAGATTTCGCCGTTGACGGCCTCGACGGCCTTCTGCACGCCCTTGCCGAGATAGCGCTTCTTGTCGCCGTCGCGCAGTTCGACCGCCTCATGCGCGCCGGTGGAGGCGCCGGATGGCACTGCGGCACGGCCGATCGAGCCGTCTTCCAGCACCACATCGACTTCAACGGTGGGATTGCCCCGGCTATCGAGAATTTCGCGGCCAATGATGTCGACGATGGCGGTCATGTCTTAAACTTTCCTGGGAGTGGTGGGTCAGGTTCGGGGGCGTCTTACACGGCAAGCAAGCAAATGTGAACGCTTGACGGGCCGCCTTTTCCGGACGGCGGAAACCCGTCAGGATAAACTGCTTCAAGGTAGATCTCAGCGTCCAAACCTTCACATTGATAAGCCGAGGTAACGCAATGAATCGCCGCCAGTTTCTTGGAACCGCCGCCGCTGGAGTCCTCGCTGCGCCCGCCTTCCTGCGCCACGCCGACGCCCAGGAAGGCCCGTTCCGCGTCAAATATTATCCAGTCAAATCAGGCATGGGCTCCCGCGACACCACCCCTGCCCCCGACGGCACGATCTGGTTCTGCGGCCAGCGCAACGGTACGTTGGGACGTCTCGATCCCCGCGACGGCTCCTACAAACTGGTCGACCTCGGCAAAGGGGCAGCTCCCCATGGCGTCATCATCGGCCCTGATGGAGCGCCCTGGGTAACCGAGGGCGGCCAGAACGCGATTGCGCGCGTCGACCCCGGCGACCACAAGGTGACCCTGTTCCGCCTGCCCGAAAAAGAAAGCTACGCCAACCTCAACACCGCCGTGTTCGACAAGAACGGCATCTACTGGTTCACCGGCCAGTCCGGCATCTATGGCCGGCTCGACCCGAAATCGGGCGACATGACCGTGTTCAAGTCGCCGCGCGGGCGCGGCACCTACGGCATGACGGTCACGCCGAGGGGCGACATCTGGTACGCCTCGCTCGCCGGCAACCACATTGCCAAAATCGACCTGGCGACCGGCAGCGCGACCGTGGTCGAGCCGCCGACCCCCAACCAGGGCGCACGCCGGGTATGGTCGGATTCGAAGGGCCGCATCTGGGTCAGCGAATGGAACAGCGGCAACGTATCGGTGCACGATCCTGCCGACGGCTCCTGGAAAGCGTGGAAATTGCCCGGCACAAGTCCGCGTGCCTATGCGGTTTACGTCGACAACAAGGACAAGGTCTGGCTCACCGATTTCGGCGCCAATGCGATTGTGCGCTTCGATCCCGTGACGGAAAAGTTCAATGCGTTCCCGAGCGACAAATCGGGCGCGAATGTGCGCCAGCTCGACGGCCGGCCCGGCGAAACCTGGGGCGGCGAATCCGGCAATGACCGCCTCGTCATGATACAGACGGTCGCGCCTGCGTGAGATTGTTTGCAATCCTGCTGCTGTTGCCGCTTCTCCTGCCCGCTTCCGCCGCCGCGGAGGAAAACGGCGCGCGGGCGTTCGCGCCCTGCCGCGCCTGCCACAGCCTCGATCCGGCTGAGCGCAACCTGCCCGGCCCCAATCTCTCGGGCGTGATCGGCCGCGCCGTCGGCGGAGCCGCGGAATTCGACTATTCGCCGGTGCTGCGCAAGGCGCGCGACGAGGGCGTGCGCTGGGACGCAAAGCGCCTCGAAGCCTTCCTCACCGATCCCGCCGCGATGTTTCCGGGATTGTGGATGTCGATGCGTGGGATCGAGGACGCGGCCGAACGGCAGGCGCTGGTGCGGTTTCTCGAAGATCCTGCATCGCGCTAACAGTTGACGGCCACGGCGCTTGCGTCCATGTCAGCCCTCGCAACAGGACGATCATGATGGCCAAGAAATCATTGCAGAAATCATTGCAGCTCGGCCGCGCCGTGGAATGGCCGGACAGCCCGGAAAAGGCGCAGCTCGATCGCGTGCCCAATCCGCAGGCGGACACCAATTATCTGGTGCGCTTCACCGCGCCGGAATTCACCTCGATTTGCCCCGTCACGGGCCAACCTGATTTCGCGCATCTGATGATCGATTACGTGCCGGGCCAGTGGCTCCTGGAGTCCAAATCGCTCAAACTCTATGTCGCCAGCTTCCGCAATCACGGCGCCTTTCACGAGGATTGCACGGTCATGATCGGCAAGCGGATCGCGGCCGAGATCAAGCCGAAATGGCTGCGCATCGGCGGCTATTGGTATCCGCGCGGCGGTATCCCGATAGACGTGTTCTGGCAGACCGGCAAACTGCCCAAGGACATGTGGGTGCCCGACCAGGGCGTCGCGCCGTATCGCGGGCGGGGTTAGGCACGCCAAGCGTTCGGGCATGGCTTGAACGCCTTCTGTTGCGCGCGCGCGGAACTTTCAGAGGACGCGTCTAGTGAGGCCCAGTTGAGAAATAAACGGCCGCGACAATGATTGCATACATCGTAGGCGAAATTCACGGCTGAGAAAAAAACTCTCGAACGATTGACGCCACAGATTGGTCAACTGCGAGCCACAGATCGTCCGCATGTTCGCGACATCAAGTTCGCGAGGCCGCCATGATTGCCCGGAAGACCGCCCGCTTCCTCCTGAAATATGCATCGAGCGATCCGCTCGGGCTTGCCGATATCGTACACCGCCGCGCGATCGAGCAGTTCAGAACGCCGCCAACGGGCCTCGCGACCGCGCGCTTCAACGGCGTGCATCACGAGATCGACATGTCATTGCATCGGCTGATGAAGAAGTACTTTTTCCATACTCACGAAATGTTTCTCGAACGCATCTTCAAGCGCTGCCTGGCTCCTGGCAATATCTTCGTCGATATCGGCGCCAATTGCGGCTACTGGTCGGCCTATAGCTTGTCGCTCGTGGGCCAGAGCGGCGAGGTGCACGCCTTCGAGCCGGTGCCGCAATATTTCACCTTTGTCCGACGGCTCGCCGAGCTCAATCCCGATTATCGGGTCATCGCCAATCAGGTTGCCTGCGGCGCGCGGCCTGGCGCCTTCACGATGGCCGTCGTCGCGCCACGCGCGGAGAATTTCGACAATTACGATATCAATATCGGGTCGAGTTCACTTGCTACCGGCTTCCTCGACCACGCCAGCGAGCTCACGGAAAATATCACCGTTGAGGTTATCGCCTTCGATAGTTATGTACGCGAGCGGAAAATCGATCTCGATCGCGTCGGCCTTATCAAGATCGATGTCGAAGGTTTCGAGGCTGAGGTCTTCGACGGCATGCAAGGCGTGCTGGCAAAGAGCGGTCGCAAAGTGCCGATCCTGTGCGAGATCCTCACCGATCTGAATCGCCCCAAGCCGCTGGACGGCAGACGGATCATTGAACGCCTTGAGGATTGTGGTTACCGCTGCCTCGATGCCACGCATTTGCGACCGATCGATCGTGATGCGCTTGGTTTTGAGGAGAACATTCTCTGCTTCTGACACTCAACTATCTTTCATCAAACTTGCATCAACGTCGGAGCTTCGCGGGCTCAATGCCCGCTCAGCACCAGCGTCTTGACCGGCAACAGCAGCGCCTGAATGCGCAGCAGCATCGCGTGCACCAGTCCGGTGGCATCGACGACGTGCAACGCGAAGCTCTTGAACGAACCGACTTTGCCTGAAGCGATCAGTTCGTGGTTGCTGGTATAGGCGTTGGCTATACAACTGCTGCCCGGCGTCACGCCCTCCAGCCCGCCCTTGTAGATCGGTTCCATGAAAACGAGAATGGTACCCGGACGCACGACCTGCTGCGCCTCAACCAGTTGTTCGCCGCCCCTGAACTGGCCCGCCGCGATGTAGTCCTGCACGTTGGTAACCACCATCGGAATGATCGTCCACGGCTTGGAAATGCAGGTGGCCTCGGCCACCATTCCGACCTTCATGACCTGAGCCTCGATCTGCCCAAACCCTGCCATAAGAGCACGCCGTCCTGCACCCTCGGGAATCAGAACCCCGGCCGACCGTATCATTGGATTGACGATATCACCCCGCCTCAGACCGAACTGCTCGACCCGTCCGTTGACACCGGCGCGAATAAACGTCTTGTCCAGATCGACCTGCGCTTCGGCCAACGCCGCCTCTGCGCTCGCCTTCTCCGCCGGTAGCAGAGCGGTCAGTCGCGTCATCGCGGACTGTTTGGAAGCGGACGCGGCGTCGAGGCTGCCCTGGCGACCCGCAACGGCCACCGTGAGCTTTTCGATGTCGCGTTGCGGCACGATTCCGGGGTTGCGCTTCTGCAGTTCGCTTTTGGTGTCGAGTTCGTCCTGCGCCTGCTGCAGCGCGCCTTTTGCCTCCTGAAGCTGGCCTTCCGCCTTGAGGATGTCAGCTTGCGCTGCCAGCATGGCGGCATCGACTTCGGCGATCTTGCGCCTGGCTGTCAGTAGCGACGCTTCCTGCTTGGCGCTATCAAGCCTGAAAATCACGTCACCTTGCTTGACGGGCGCGCTGAGTTCGAAGTTAACCTCCGCGACTCGGCCGGCTACTTCGGGCACAATCGGAATGGTCCGATAGAACAACGTCGCCGACGTGGTCGACGGGTGATAATAGAAGATCATCGTGATCAGCGAGACCGTGAGCATCAGGCAGGCGATGATGCCAAAGCGCAGTTCGAACCAGACCGAATAGAGCGTGATCTCGTGGCCGATGCGCTTGCCCTGCCGGTAGCGGCGATAGAGATAGTCCGGAAATATTGTCAAGAGGGAGCAGAGAAGTAGCTCAAGCATGGCTGTGCACTTCGCTCTTGGCGCCACCAGCCTTCTCGATGCGGGCCTTGGCCTCGCCCGTTGCGACAGCGTGCGCCGTGTCCCCAACTGGCGCCTCGGTTGGGTCCGGTTCAGGCGGAACGCCAGCCATCTTTTCGACCGATCCTGCAATTCTGCGCAGCGGCGTGCTGAAGTCCGGCAGGTCGATCATCGCGAGGAACAGGCCGATCACCCAGAACAGGTGGTTGTGCGTGAACAGCGACAGCAGGCCCAGCACGGCCACGATTTCAAACTGGAATTTTTGCGACTTGTGGGCCATCCGCTCCGGCAACGAGTGCAGGTGCAAATAGAAATTACCGACCGCGAGAACGGCGACGATCAGAAAAATGCCGACGGCGACCATCAGAACGTCGGTGTCACCCGGTGCGGTGATGAAAGACGGCAGGTGATGGGGCGCGCTGGGGTGAATCGACTCGCTCATGGCAATCCTCCGTTCACAACGGGACTAACGCACTGGGTCGATCAGCTCGGTTCAATCTTTGCACAATGTGAAAACTTGGCAAGGGATAAGGCGCGGCCTGCGCGCGCGAGGCCGATCAGGCCCCATTTCGTGAACCGGATGGCCTCTGCGACCGACCACCGCACATGCACAAAGCTTTCTCCCCCATTCTCGGGTTGATGGCGATCATCGAGCAGCACCGCAGCGCCGACGTCTGGGCAACATGACCAAGGAAACGACACCCTTGTGGGTGTGGCTGTCGGTTGCCCTGTTGGCCCTCGGCACCCTCGCCTATTTCACGATGGTCTGTCTGGTCGATTACATCATCGGATTCTTGTGAGGGCGCCGTCTAGGTCGCCGCCGCGTCCGCCGGCCGCGTCTGGCGCAGCAGCTTTGCGCAGGCAAAGCCGAGCGCGATCATGACGGCCGCTGCGGTCAGCAAGGTCGGGACCTTGCCGGCGTGCTGGATGCCGAAACCGTAGGCGATCGGTCCGATGGTCTGGCCCATGAAGAAAAAGAACGCGTGCAGCGACAGCGCGGTCGCGCGCGCTTCCGCCGACAATTCGCTGGCGAATACCTGCAGGCTGCCGTGGATCATGTAGAACCCCCAGCCCATGAAAATCAGGCTGAGCGTTTGCAATCTCCATTCCGGCCCCATCGCCACCGCGATGAGCTGCACGCCGACCATCGCCGCGCCGCCGATCATCATGCCATTGACGCCGATCCTCGGCAGAAACCGCGACACCGTCATGGTGTAGAACAGCCCGCCGACGGCGAAGCCCGCGATGACGATGCCGGCGATCGACAGCGAGGTTTCGCCGAGTTCGAACAGGAAGGCCGCGAGGAACGGAAACAGTCCGAGCACGCAGCAGCCTTCAATGAACACGGCCCCGTAGCAGACGCGCGCATTCGGGTTTGTGAAAATCGTGCGATAGCCTTGCAGGAGGGCTGACAGGCCGGTGCGCGGCGGACGGGTCAGCGCAGCACCGCGAAACCCGGCCGCCACCGCGATCGAAGCCAGCACGACAAGAACGCCGAGCACGGCGAGCACGCCGCGCCAGCCGAGAAAGTCTCCGATCAGGCCGGACGCGGAGGCCCCCAGCAGATTGCCGGTCATCGCGCCCGCCAATGTACGACTGATCGCGACCTGGCGTTTTTCGGGACCGACGAGATCGCTGGTCAGGCTGAGCGAGACCGGGAATACGCCGCCGGAGCCGATGCCTGCGAGAATCCGGCTTGCGAACAGCAGCGGGAACGAGGTCGCCATCGCGCCGAGAATATTGGCAAGCCCGAGCAGCACCAGGCAGACGATCATCAGCCGGGCCTTGCCGAACATGTCGGCCATGGCGCCGAGCACGGGCTGGATGATGGCAAAGGTGAAGGCAAAGGCGGCGGCGAAACTGGCGGCGGTAGCGATGCTGACGGAAAAATCCGCGGCCACGTGCGGCAATACCGGATCCAGCGCGCGGGCGGACAGGGCTGCCGAAAAGGTCGCGAGTGCAATGATATTGAGCGCCGGCGGCATGCCGCTGGTGGCGGTCACGGCGCAGCGTTCTTAGCCAACGCGTCAAACGCCATCAGCCGCTTCACCAGCGCTTCGAACTCGCGCAGCGGCACCATGTTAGGCCCGTCCGACGGCGCGCGATCGGGATCGGGATGGGTCTCGATGAATACACCGGCGACGCCGACCGCGACCGCCGCGCGCGCCAGCACGGGCACGAATTCGCGCTGGCCGCCGGATGAGGTGCCCTTCCCTCCGGGCTGCTGCACCGAATGGGTGGCGTCGAAAATAACCGGCGCGCCCGTCGTCTGCGCCATGATCGGCAGCGCGCGCATGTCGGAGACCAGTGTATTGTAACCGAACGAGGCGCCGCGTTCGGTCACCAGCACATTTGGATTGCCGCCGCCGGTGACCTTGCTGACGACGTTCGCCATCTCCCACGGCGCGAGGAACTGACCCTTCTTGACGTTGACAACCTTGCCGGTCGCCGCTGCCGCCAGCAATAGATCCGTCTGCCGGCACAGGAAGGCCGGAATCTGCAACACGTCGACCGCCTGTGCGGCCTCGGCGCATTGCGAAGCCTCGTGGACGTCGGTGAGCACGGGTAGCCCGAGCGACGAACGTATCTCGGCGAAGATCGGCAGGGCCTGCGCGAGGCCAACGCCGCGCGCGGCCGATCCCGAGGTGCGGTTAGCCTTGTCGAACGAGGTCTTGTAGACGAGGCCAATTCCGAGGCGACCTGCGATCTCTTTCAGCGCGCTCGCGACTTCCAGCCCGTGCGCCCGGCTCTCGAGCTGGCACGGCCCGGCAATGATCGAAATCGGCAAGGTATTGCCGAATTTGACCGGGCCGACCGAGACGACCGGGGCTGCATCTACTTTCGCGTTCAAGGGATTTTCCTTCGTATCTGCCGCGGACCATGCCGGTCCGCGCCACCAGGATCAACCCCGTTTAACCCCCGAATATCAGGGTTGCAGCGTCGCCCTATTTTACCGCGGAGAACGCCGTCGGCACCAGCAACTGGCTGACGATATTGTCGATGATCTGGCCGTCCTCCTCGCTCTTGGCGCGGCCGGCGATCCAGTCGGGATCGCTCTGGAATGCGGTCCATTTCTTTTCGCGATCGGCGAGCGAATCCCAGGCGACGAAATAGGTCAGTTCCTGATTGGAGGTGCCGATCAGCGTGGTGTAGAAGCCGGCCTGCTTGATGCCGTGCTTGTCCCACAATTTCAGCGTTAGCGTATCGAAACGCTTCATCAGCGCCGGCAGGCGGCCCGGCAGACAGCGATAGACGCGCATTTCCATGATCATCGGCTTTGCTCCTTCAATTATTGTTCTTGCCGTTCACGGCGGGGGTTTGTCGCAACAATCCACGCCTTCGTCAAAGGCAGAGCCCACTTCACCCGCCCCTTGAGGGGGCGGGTCGGCTCACATGGAGCGCAGCGTAATGTGAGACGGGGTGGGGTGACGGTCTCTCAACACGAACACTGTTGGATGTGGAGCGACCGTCACCCCGCCCCGCCGCGCGCTTTGCGCGCATCGACCCGCCCCCTCAAGGGGCGGGTGAAGAAATGGCACCTCATCCAAAACCGGGCAGGCGGCCAGATGGTGGGCACGCTGCCGCTTTGCCCACCTACCAGATCTTATACCAGCCGCGACTGTGCCATCGCCGCCTGAATGAACGACGCAAACAGCGGATGCGGTTCGAACGGCCGTGACTTCAGCTCGGGGTGGAACTGCACGCCGATGAACCAGGGATGGTCCTCGTATTCGACGATCTCCGGCAGCACGCCGTCGGGCGAAAGCCCTGAGAAGCGCAGGCCGTGCTGTTCAAGCCGGTCCTTGTAGGCCGTATTGACCTCGTAGCGATGGCGATGGCGTTCCGAAATCTCGGTGGCGCCGCCATAGACTTCCGACACGCGGCTGCCGCGCTTCAGCGTTGCAGGATACGCGCCGAGGCGCATGGTGCCACCGAGATCGCCGGTCTTCGACCGCTTCTCCAGCTCGTTGCCACGGAGCCATTCCGTCATCAGGCCGACCAGCGGCTCCTTGGTCGGGCCGAACTCGGTGGAGTTGGCTTCCTCGATGCCGACGAGATTGCGTGCGGCTTCGATGACCGCCATCTGCATGCCGAAGCAGATGCCGAAATACGGCACGTCGCGCACGCGGGCGAACTGCGCCGCGCGGATCTTGCCCTCGGCGCCGCGCTGGCCGAAGCCGCCGGGCACCAGGATTCCGTTGACGTGTTCGAGGAACGGCGCCGGGTCCTCGTTCTCGAACACTTCGCTCTCGATCCAATCGAGATTGACCTTCACCTTGTTGGCGATGCCGCCATGGGAGAGCGCCTCGATCAGCGATTTGTAGGCGTCCTTCATGCCGGTGTACTTGCCGACGATGGCAATGGTCACCGCGCCTTCCGGGTTGCGCACGCGCTCGTTGATGACATTCCAGCTCTGCAGCGCCGGCGGAATCTTCGGGCTGATGCCGAACGCGGCCAGCACTTCGTCGTCGAGGCCGGCGGCGTGATAGGCCTCAGGGACCGCGTAGATGTTGTCGACGTCCCTCGCCTCGATCACGGCGCTTTCGCGCACGTTGCAGAACAGGCCAAGCTTGCGTCGCTCTTCCTTCGGTATCTCGCGATCGGTGCGGCACAGCAAAATATCCGGCTGGATGCCGATCGAGCGCAGTTCCTTCACCGAGTGCTGCGTCGGTTTTGTCTTGAGTTCGCCGGCGCTCGGAATGAAGGGCAACAGCGTCAGGTGAATGTACACCGCATGGTCGCGGGGCAGTTCGTTCTTGAGCTGACGAATCGCTTCGAAGAATGGCAGGCCTTCGATGTCGCCGACGGTGCCGCCGATCTCGACCAGCACGAAATCATATTCGTCATTGCCCGAGAGCACGAATTCCTTGATCGCGTTGGTGACGTGCGGAACGACTTGAATCGTCGCGCCGAGATAATCGCCGCGGCGTTCCTTTGTGATGATGTCCTGATAGATGCGCCCGGTCGTGATATTATCGGCCTTGGTGGCCGGACGCCCGGTGAAACGCTCGTAATGGCCGAGATCGAGATCGGTCTCGGCACCGTCGTCGGTCACGAACACTTCGCCGTGCTGATACGGCGACATCGTTCCGGGATCGAGGTTGAGATAGGGGTCGAGTTTGCGGAGACGGACCTTGTACCCGCGAGCCTGCAACAGGGCACCAAGTGCCGCCGAAGCCAGACCCTTTCCGAGCGAAGAAACCACGCCGCCGGTGATGAAAATGTACCGCGCCATGGGACTCAACCTTTAAGGCCACTGGCCCGATTCGCCAAAACGAATCGCATGCACGGGCGAACATTCTGCCGGGCTGTGGGTGACGTGAATTTTAAAGCGATATCAGAGCACTAATGGGAAGTTCTGATGCAGGACGGTAGAGACCGTCCTGCATAGCCACCCTGCTTTATTGCGAACGCGGGGCCTGCGGGCCCGACTGGCCCTGCTGTTCATCCACCTTCTTGAGCGTATCGAGCACGCCGCCGGAGGTCGGCGGAGCGACCGGCGTCGCGCCACCGGGCTGCGATTGCGTCGTCGGTGCGCCGAGGATCGATGCCGGCTTGCGGTCGACACCGGCGAGCCAGGCCAGCGTCATGCTGGTCACGAAGAAAATCCCCGCCAGGATCGCCGTCGTCCGCGTCAGGAGATTGGCGGTGCCGCGGCTCGACATGAAGCCGGCCCCGCCGCCCATGCCGAGGCCTCCGCCTTCGGATTTCTGCAGCAGCACGGCGCCGATCAGCACCGAGACGATCATGAGGTGAACAACGATAATGACGGTCTGCATCTTAAAAACCTTCCGTCACAAGCTGACAGCGCCGGGCTTCGGCTGCACCAAGAGCTTGCGGGTTTTCCTGAAGTTGCGCGGTGTTACACGATCGGACGGGGCATTGTCACCCCCAACCGCAGCCCCGGAGATAATTGCCGCAGGGGCGATGGCAAGGCTGTCCCCAGCTCCCGGCCGACCTCGAATCCGGACTTGAGGTCGCACCAATTTCTCT
Source organism: Bradyrhizobium sp. AZCC 1678 (assembly GCF_036924765.1). Taxonomy (NCBI): domain Bacteria; kingdom Pseudomonadati; phylum Pseudomonadota; class Alphaproteobacteria; order Hyphomicrobiales; family Nitrobacteraceae; genus Bradyrhizobium; species Bradyrhizobium sp. AZCC 1678. Next base: position 4,319,267 of record NZ_JAZHSE010000001.1, on the reverse strand, counting down.
TATAATAGACGAATGGATACTATAGTAGACGATCTTGGCGCCCGACTCGCCCATCGCCTGCGGCTCGAACGCGACAGCCGCGGCTGGTCGCTGGCCGACCTCGCGGAGCGCTCCGGGGTGTCCAAGGCCACCATCAGCAAGATTGAGCGCGCCGAGGTCAGTCCGACCGCAGTCGTGCTGGTGCGGCTCGCCAGCGCCTTCGACCTCACCCTCGCCGGCCTGATGCTGCGCGCCGAAGGCCAGGGGGAACGTCTTTCAAGGTCCGTCGACCAGCCGGTGTGGCGCGATCCCGAAACCGGCTATCTGCGCACGCAGGTATTCAACCGGCCCGATCATCCCGTCGAGATCATCAAGGTCGAGATGCCGGCGAAGCAGCGCGTGACGCTGCCCGCATCGTCCTACGCACGCATCCGCCAGGTCCTCTGGGTGTTGTCGGGCGCGCTCGTCCTCATCGACGGTGGCGAACGCCACGAACTCCGGGCCGGCGACTGTCTCGGGTTCGGCCCTCCGGCGGAAGTGACGTTTGCCAACGAGAGCGCCGCGCCCTGCACCTATGTCGTTGCCCTTGCCCGGAGTTAGCTGGCGATGGCGGAGCTCAAGATCGAAGGTTTGGCGATCGAGCCGGCAAGCTCTTCTCCCGCCGGCCACAATGGCGGCCCGCCGCTCGATCAGGAGCACATTCCGGAATGGGGCGACGGGGGAATCGGAAATTACTTCTACTGGAAGGCGGCGCATCGCGCGGCCTGGAAAAATCCCTCGCCCGGCATCGTCGCGTTTCGCATCCGGAAAGCCGAGCGGCTGGGCCTCACCTACGAAGAATACACGCTGGAAATCCTCGAACGCGGCCGTCACCTGCAGATCGAGGATGTCGAACGGATTGCAGAGATCAAGCAGGCGCGCGCCGCGCGCGCCCGCAATCATCGAAGCTGACCCCTCGGAAAAACATTTCATTCGCCCGGAGCTGATCATTCGTGCCTGACATCCAAATCAAAACACTGAAATCCTCACCTGATACCTGTGCGACGCTCAGTGAAATGTTGATTGAAACCGTAGCGAATGGCGGTTCGGTCAGCTTCATGCACCCGCTTCCGTTCGAAGCGGCCAACGAATTCTGGCGCAACTCGCTTGCTTCGGCCGACCGGGGCGAGCGCGTCGTTCTCGGCGCTTTTGACGGCGAAGACCTGATCGGCACCGTGACGCTCGTGCTCAACCTCGCGCCAAACCAACCGCACCGCGCCGAGATCGTGAAAATGATGACGCGGGTCAGTCACCGCCACCGTGGCATTGCCACGCTGTTGCTGCGCGAGGCCGAACGCATCGCGATCGCGTGCGGACGCTGGCTATTGGTGCTCGATACCGCCGAGGACGAAGGCGCGGCCGGCCTGTACGAACGGATGGGATTCAAGCTGACCGGGCTCATTCCGGACTACGCACTCAAGCCCCACGGCGGCCTCACGGGCACGCTGATCTACTGGAAGCGGCTGCAGGACGCCGTGCCGGCATAGCCTACCCGGGTTCAGAGCGTCGTATCAGGCTGCTGACACCACGCTGTCAGCAGGACCGACTTAAGGACGCATCGGCATCCGCTATTCAATCGCGCGTCGGCGCGTCCTCGATTTGGGCCTGCCTTCCAATCACCGATATCGACGGCCGGCATGTACGAACGGACACCTCCCGGAGCGGAAGGGCGAATAGTCCCAATCACATTCGCCCTTGGCCTCGGCACATTTCTGACGCTGTTTGACGTGACCGCAGTCGTGGTCGCCATGCCCGGCATCGCGAAGGACCTCGGCTTCGCCGTCGCCGGCGCCGCCTGGGTCATCGACGCGTACAGCCTTGCCTTCACGGGCGCTCTCTTGGCTTCCGGCGCGCTTGCAGACCGCTTCGGCCGCCGCCGCTCGATGTTAACAGGCAACGCGGTGTTTCTCGTTGCTTCAATCGCATGCGGTCTTGCGACGGATGGCCCGATGCTGCTGGCCTCACGGGTCGTACAGGGCGTCGGGGCCGCCTTCATGGTCACGGGCGCAATCGCGCTCGTCGCCGGTGCATTTCCGAATCTTGCTGAGCGGGCACGGGCATTCGGCATGATCGGGGTCCTTTCCGGTGTCGCCATGGCCTTGGGCCCGACCTTGGGCGGCTTGCTCGCCTCATGGTTCGGTTGGCGCTGGATCTTTTACGCCAATATCCCCTTTTGCCTTTCGCTGACCCTCCTGGTGCCGCGAGTTGTTGCCGAGACGAATGATCCGGACGGGCCACCGCTCGACCCCGTGGGTGTCGCGTTGCTCACGATATCGCTAGGCTTGGCGATCGATGCACTGCTCAGGCGAGACGGGTCATTGGCAATTCGCGCCGCCTGCCTCGCCGGCAGCGCCATGGCCGCCTTCTTATTCGTTTTGCAGCAATGGCACAGTTCGCGTCCAGTGCTCGATCCCCGCGTATTCGCAACATCGGCAATGGCCGGGGTCGGCGCGTTGCTCACGGCTATCCAGTTTGGCTACTGGGCCGTGCTCGTCTACTTGCCCCTGTTCTTGAGCGCTGGGCTCCTCGTCAGCATGGAGGTGGCAGGTGCCGCACTGCTTGCGGCGACGCTGCCGATGCTCCTGGTACCGCTGATCGGTGGCTGCTTTGTTACGCAGTGGGGATGGCGGCGTTTCTTTGTCGTTGCGTTTGGTATCATCGCCGTCGGAGACGCATTGCTTGCGTTGGCTGCCGTCTCCACCAACCCGGCCATGCGCCTTGCAGCAACCATCACCGGAATGCTCACGATCGGCGTCGGCTCAGCCTTGGCAAATCCGCAAATGTCGAGCGTGGTCCTGGCGCTCGCACCGCCCACGCAAACCGGCATGGCCTCGGCCGTGACCATGATCGTGCGTCAGGCCGGCTTTGCCATCAGCATTGCGGCGTTGGGAGCAACGCTCACGAGGACCGATATGACAACGGCGTTCGCGGCACCATTCGCCCTCGCGACACTTGCCGCGTTGGCCGCCATCGTCGCCGCGGTCATTTTGCTTCCGGCCAAATCTTCTCAAAAAGACGTGGCAAGTTGAGCATTTTCTCTGAGAAACGTGCGACGGCCTAACACCCCGCCGCGATCGCGAGGAAATCGGCCGCTTTCAGGCTGGCGCCGCCGACCAGCGCGCCGTTGACATTGGCGACGGCCATCAACTCCGCGGCGTTGGAGGGTTTTACCGATCCGCCGTAGAGAATCCGGATCTGACTGCCCTCGGCCTTAAATCGCTCGGTGAGAACACCCCGGATAAACCGATGAACTTGCTCGACATCTCCGGTCGTCGGCGTCAGCCCGGTACCGATCGCCCAGACTGGCTCATAGGCCACCACCAGATTGGCCGCCGCAGCGCCATCCGGCAACGAACCCGCGAGTTGCCCGCCGCAGACATCCAGCGTCTGGCCGGCATCCCGCTGCTTCTGAGTCTCGCCGATGCACACGATGGCCACGAGGCCCGCCCGCCAGGCCGCTTCCGCCTTCTGCCGGACCAGCGCGTCGGTCTCGCCATGGTCGGCACGCCGCTCCGAATGCCCAACGATAATGGCGCTGGCGCCGGCATCCGCCAGCATTTCCGCCGAGAGATCGCCTGTATGGGCGCCCGAAGCCTTCGCGTGGCAATCCTGGGCCCCGACGGCGAGCTTTGAACCGCGCGCCCTGTCGGCAAAGCCCGCGATCAGGGTGGCCGGAGGGCAAACCAGTAGGTCGGCCTTGCCGGCCAGCGCGCCTGCGCCGGCAATCATTGCTTCGAATTCACCCAGGGCGGATTTCAGGCCGTTCATTTTCCAGTTGCCCGCGATCAGGGGCCGGATGGCGTCGGTCATGTCAATTATCCCGCAAATGTCAGCGTTATAGATGCGCTAGCAGAGGCACGCCGCCAGTTCCAGATACCGGTTGGGCGATCCCCCAGGCCGTTAACCGCTTCAAATGGCCCCCACAGGCGAGGTTGCGAGGGGGGCGCTGCCACTTTATGATGCGTTTTCAACTCGGTGACGCTCTGTTGCGGAAGTCGATCCTGAACGGAATCGAATTTTCGCCGGGCACGACCCGGTTCCCCTCTCCTGCAAAAACAAGTTGGACCCATGCTTCGAGGAATTCGGAAAGCCTCATCAAACTGGCTCGGCAAGATTGTCATGGCCACCGTGATGGGCGTTTTGATTGTCAGTTTCGCAGTTTGGGGCATCGCCGACATCTTCAAGGGGTTCGGCCAGTCGTCGCTCGCCAAGGTTGGCAAGACCGAGATTTCGACCGAGCAGTTCCGCCAGATCTACACGGAAAAGCTGCAGCAGCTCGGCCGCAGTTTCGGCCGCCCGCTGACCTCGGAGCAGGCCCGCGCCTTCGGGCTCGACCGGCAGGTGCTGCAACAGACCATCGCCGAAGCCGCGCTGGATGAGGAAGCCCGGCGCATGGGGCTCGCCCAGTCCCAGGAAGAAACCATGCGGCTGATCTACAGCGATCCGAATTTCAGGGGATTGGGCGGCAAGTTCGATCCCGCCCGCTTCCAGGCCACGATCCGGCAGTTCGGCTACACCGAGCAACGCTACCTCGCCGAACAGCGGCGCGTCGGGCTGCGCCGCCAGATCGTCGGCACCGTCTCGACCGGGGTGGAGCCGCCGAAGGTCCTGATCGACGCCATGACCCGTTTCCAGAACGAACAGCGCTCGATCGAGTACGTCAAACTCGACGCCGCGCAGGCCGGCACGATCGATCCCCCCCTCGCCCGAGGCGCTGGCCGCCTATTTCGAGGAGCGCAAGACCCAGTTCCGCGCACCCGAATATCGCAAACTGTCCTTTGTCGTGATCAGCCCCGAAGAGATCGGCAAATGGACCGAGGTCACCGAAGAGGATGCGAAGAAGGTCTTCGAACAAAATCGCGACCGGCTCGGCACGCCGGAGAAGCGCGAAGTGTCGCAGATCGTGTTTCCCAACGAAGGCGAAGCGCAGGCCGCGCGCAGCCGCATCACGTCGGGAATGTCGTTCGATGACCTCGCCAAAGAGCGCAATCTCAATCTGGCCGACGTCGACCTCGGCATGATCGCAAAGAGTGCGATCATCGATCCGGCGATTGCGGATGCGGCGTTCTCGCTGCCATCGGGTGAAATCAGCCAGCCCGTGCAGGGGCGGTTTGGCGTGGCGCTGGTCAAGATCGGCAAGATCGAGCCGGGCACGACGCCGACCTTTGAAAGCGTTGCAGCCCAGATAAAGAAGGAACTCGCGACCGAACGCGCGCGCGCCAAGGTCAGCGAAATCCAGAACAAGATGGAAGACGAGCGCTCTGGCGGCGCCAATGTGGTGGAGGCTTCGCAGAAGCTCGGCCTGACCCCCGTCACGATCGAAGCCGTCGATCGCTCCGGCCGCACGCCCGACGGCCAGCCGGTGGCCAACATTCCGCGCGGCCTCGACGTGGTCTCGCAAGCCTTCAACAGCGATGTCGGCGTCGATAATGAACCGATCCAGTTTGCCGGCGGCTATGTCTGGTACGACGTGCTCGGCATCACGCCCTCGCGCGAGCGCTCGCTCGACGAGGTTCGCAGCCAGGTCGAGGCGAAATGGCGCGAAGACCAGATTTCGAACAAGCTGCGCGCGAAGGCAACCGAGATGGTCCAGAAGCTCGAGCAAGGCGGCACGCTCGCGGCCGAAGCGGCTGCGGTCGGAGCGAAGGTCGAGACCGCGACCGGCTTCCGCCGCGACGCCTCGCTTTCGGGCGTCCCCTCGGCCGCCATCACGGCCGCGTTCCGAACCGCCAAGGACGGCGTCGGGCAGACGCCGGGTGCCGGTGGCAGCGAGTGGATCGTGTACCGCGTCACCGACGTGACCGTGCCGCCGGTCGACGCCGCCTCTGACGAACTGAGGAAACTGAAGGACACGCTGCAGCGCGCTCTGACTGACGAACAGGTCGCGCAATACGTGACGAAGATCGAATCCGAGATCGGCACCACCATCAACCAGGCCGCCTTCGCGCAGGTGACGGGCGCTAACAACTGAGCATGATCGGCCAAGACTAGTCCAAGGTTTGCGCCGGTCATGCTTCAAGACGACACCCAATCCTGAAAGCCCAAGCGATGGACGACCTCAAATCTATCATCGGAAAAGTCGCCACCGGCGCGACGCTGTCGCGTGAGGAAGCTGCCTCCGCCTTCGACAGCATGATGTCCGGCGAGGCCACGCCCTCGCAGATGGGCGGGCTGTTGATGGCGCTGCGGGTCCGCGGCGAAACCGTCGACGAGATCACCGGCGCGGTGGCCGCGATGCGCGGCAAGATGCTGCGGGTCCAGGCGCCCGCGGACGCCGTCGACGTGGTCGGCACCGGCGGCGACGGCTCTGGTTCGGTCAACGTCTCGACCTGCGCGGCCTTCATCGTCGCGGGCGCCGGCGTACCCGTCGCCAAGCACGGCAACCGCGCGCTGTCCTCGCGCTCGGGCGCGGCCGACGTACTGGCTTCGCTCGGCGTCAAGATCGACCTGACGCCCGATCAGGTCGGCCGCTGCGTGGCCGAGGCCGGCATCGGCTTCATGTTCGCGCCCGCGCATCATCCGGCCATGAAGAACGTCGGCCCGACCCGGGTCGAGCTCGCCACCCGCACGATCTTCAACCTGCTCGGCCCGCTCTCCAATCCGGCCGGCGTGAAGCGGCAGATGGTCGGCGTGTTCTCCAGGCACTGGGTGCAGCCGCTGGCGCAGGTCTTGAAAAACCTCGGCTCCGAATCCGTCTGGGTCGTGCATGGCTCCGACGGGCTCGATGAAATCACGCTCACCGGGCCAAGTTTCGTCGCCAGCCTCGACAACGGCAAGATCACCACGTTCGAGGTGACGCCGGAGGACGCGGGCCTCACCTGTTGCAATGTCGACGCGCTGAAGGGCGGCGACGCCGACGCCAATGCGCTGGCGCTCTCGAGCGTGCTCAACGGCAAGCCGAGCGCCTATCGCGACGTCGCGCTGTTGAACGCCGCGGCTGCCCTGATTGTGGCTGGCCGCGCCAAGGACCTGAAGGACGGCGTCGCGATCGGCGCCAAATCGCTCGACAGCGGTGCGGCAGCGGCGCGGCTGAAACACCTGATCGCGGTCTCGCGCGGCTGATCCGAGGGGCGCCAGAGATGTCCGATATCCTGACCAAGATCGAGGCTTACAAGCGCGAGGAAATCGCCGCGGCCAAGCGGGCGCATCCGTTGTCCGAGGTCGACGCCCGCGCCAAGACAGCATCGCCGCCGCGCGGCTTTCTGCGCACGATCCGCGACAAGCTGGCACGCGGCGACTATGCGCTGATCGCGGAAGTGAAGAAGGCCTCGCCCTCGAAGGGACTGATCCGCGCCGATTTCGATCCTCCGGCGCTGGCAAAGGCCTACGAGGCCGGCGGCGCAGCGTGCCTGTCGGTGCTGACGGACGCGCCCTCGTTCCAGGGCCATCTCGACTTCATGGTGGCCGCGCGCGCGGCGACCGGCCTGCCGGTACTGCGCAAGGACTTTTTGTTCGACACCTATCAGGTGGTGGAAGCCCGCGCCCATGGCGCAGACTGCATCCTGATCATCATGGCCTCGCTCGACGATGCTACCGCCAGGGATCTGGAGGACGCGGCGATCGCACTTGGCATGGACGTGCTGATCGAAATCCACGACCCCGCCGAACTCGATCGCGCGCTAAAGCTTCGCTCGCCGATGATCGGCGTCAACAACCGCAACTTACGGACCTTCGAGACCACGCTGGCGACCAGCGAGGCGCTGGCGCCGCTGATCCCGCGCGATCGCCTGATGGTCGGCGAAAGCGGCATCTTTGCGCCTGCGGATCTGGCGCGGCTCGAGCGCGTCGGCATGTCGACCTTCCTGGTCGGCGAAAGCCTGATGCGGCAGGCTGACGTGACGGCGGCAACCCGCGCGCTGCTGACGCGGGTCAATACGCCGCGTGCGACCGGGACCGATTGAGAGATGGCCGGCAAGGCTTCCAAGGACAAGGCTTCCAAAGGCGGCTCCGCCCTCACCCATATCGATGCGTCGGGCGAAGCGCGGATGGTCGACGTCTCGGCCAAGGCAGCGACCGAGCGCACGGCGGTGGCCGAGGGACGCGTGGTCATGGGCAAGGCGACGCTCGATCTGATCGTCTCCGGCAACGCCAAGAAGGGCGACGTGCTGGGCGCGGCCCGCATCGCCGGCATCATGGCGGCCAAGCGCACCTCGGAACTGATCCCGCTGTGCCATCCGCTGGCGCTGTCGAAGGTGACGCTCGACATCACGCCCGACAGGAAACTGCCCGGCTGCATCGTCCGCGCCACCGTCAAGGTCACCGGCCCGACCGGGGTCGAGATGGAAGCGCTGACGGCGGTGTCGGTCGCCTGCCTCACGATCTACGATATGATCAAGGCGGTCGAACGCGGCGTTCGCATCGAAGGCATCCATCTCGTCGAGAAGATCGGCGGCAAGTCCGGCCATTATCGCGCGGAGCGGTGAGCCCGGCGACCGGATCCCCGTCGTCACGCTTGTGTGACCGGCGCGGCGAGGAATGCGCTCCGGGCGCGCGGGGTTGTTTCCTTCGGGACCTTCACAAGGAGGAATCCGATGTCGAGATACAGGCTTGTGGGCGCCGCGGCTGCGTTGGCTGTGATGACGGCACCCGCCATCGCACAGCAAGTCATCTCCGAACCCGGCTATTGCGCGTTCTTCTATCCGAACGCCAACTGCCAGAACAAGGGTCCGGGCAACCCCTACACCGATCCGCAGCGGTTCAACCAAGGTTACCCCCAAGACTACGCCCTGCCGGACAGCGGCCAGACGGTCGGCATCGCGAGGAAACGCACGCACAGATCCACGACACGCATGCAGTGACGGCTCCGGATCTAACAAGGCCGGCACGCCCGCACACTTCCGATCGGCGGACCGCGAGCAGGCGGTTCGCCGATTTTTTCCTGGTTGCACCTTGCCGGTTCCATACCCCCTGTGGTTGCCGACGGAACCCGCCGCCACCGGCTAACGCTTCATTAACCAGACTTCCTAACGTCAATTCCATATCGGCGCGATATCGAAGTCATGGGCCGGGGGGTGGGAGAACTCCGATTCCGGAAGTTCATTTCTCGGCAGCGATCACGCTCAATGGTTTCGACCGGTACAACATCCTTCAGGATTGCGTCCGCCTTCCGCGGCGGCCCGATCCGTTGGTTGATCCTGGGCGGCGCGCTCCTGATCGCCACCATCGCGATCGGCGCGACCGTCATGGCCGGTAATTTCCGTGAGCGCGCGCTGCGCAGCAGCGAACGCGAGCTGGAAAACACCGTGCTGCTGCTGGCGGGCCATTTCGACCAGCAGCTCGAAGACTTCCAGGTCGTGCAGAAGGACCTGATCGCGTTCATGCGTTCCAGCGGGATCGCGACGCCCGAGAACTACAAGCGCCGGATGTCCGGCCATGACATCCATCTGATGCTGAAATCCAAGATCGACGCATTGTCCTATGTCGGCGGCGTCAACGTCTTCGACGCCGAAGGCAATTTGATCAACGCATCGGCCGCCTGGCCGGTGCCGCCGGTCAACTCGGCGGACCGTGCTTTCTTCAGGACCTTCAAGTCGAGCGCGCAATCGCCGGAGATGCTGGTCGAACCGGTTTACAGCCGCGTCACCGGCGTCTGGACCACGGTGATCGCGCGCAAGGTCACCGGGCCGAAGGGCGAATTCCTCGGCCTTATCGGCCGGGGCATCGAACCCGTCAACTTCGAGAAGTTCTTCGCGACCGTCGCGCTCGGACCCGGCGCCTCCATCGCCATGTTCCACAGCGACGGCACGCTGCTCGCCCGTTATCCGCACGTGGCTGATATGATCGGCAAGAACTTCAAGACCGGCCCGGCCGCCCAGCGGCAGGTGTTCGAGCTGGCCCACAGCACTTCGCGCCTCGCCAGCCCGATGGACGGTGAGGACCGGCTGATCTCGTCGCGCACGCTGACGAATTTCCCGATCGTGATCGTCGCTTCAACCGCGACATCGGCTGCACTGGCCGACTGGCGCGAGCAGATCGCAATCCTGATCACGGTCACCGGACTTTCGGTGCTCGCGATCGCCGCACTACTGCTTCTCGTGGTCCGCAAGCTGTCGCATCAGCACCGCACGTCGAAGCAGCGGCTGTCGCTGGAGAAGCAGCGCCTCGACACCGCCGTCAACAACATGACGCAAGGCCTGCTGCTGTTCGATGCAAAGCAGCACCTCATCATCTGCAACAAGCGGTATCTCGAGATGTACGGCCTCTCGGCCGACGTGGTGAAGCCGGGTTGCAGCTTCCGCGAGGTGATCGTCCACCGCAAGGAAACCGGCTCGTTCGTCGGCGACATCGATCAATACGTCGAGACGGTGCTGCGCAACATCTCGCACCGCAACGCCATGATCATATCGACGCCCGACGGGCGCTCGATCCAGGTCGTCAACGAGCCGGTGGCGGACGGCGGATGGCTGGCGACCCATGAAGACATCACCGAGCGCCGCCGCGCCGAGGAGCGCATCACCCACCTCGCCCATTACGACGCGCTGACCGACCTGCCGAACCGCACGCTGTTCCACGAATGGCTCAAGCGCGAACTGTCCCACGCCGCGCCGGACCGGCAACTGGCGGTGCTTTATATCGACATCGACGAATTCAAGAGCGTCAACGACTCGCTCGGCCACATGATCGGCGACGAGCTTTTGAAATCGGTCGCGTCGAGCCTTGCCGGCTGCGCGCGCAAGACCGACTTCGTGGCCCGGCTCGGCGGCGACGAGTTCGCCATCGTTCAGACCGGGATCGAGGATACCGACGACGTGATGAAGCTGGTCAGCCGCATCTTCGAGGCGATCCGCTCGCCCTATCAATGCCTCGGCCATCAGGTGACCACCGACGCCAGTATCGGCATCGCGCTGGCGCCGCGCGACGGTTCCGATATCGAGCGGATCCTGAAGAACGCGGACCTGGCGATGTACGCGGCCAAGGCCGCCGGCCGCCGCACCTATCGCTTCTTCGAAACGGACATGGAGGCCGAGGTCCGCGCCCGCCGCAGCCTGGAAATAGACCTGCGCCAGGCGCTCGTCGACGGCGGCTTCGAGGTCTATTACCAGCCCTGCCTCGACCTGCAGACCAACGCGATCACCGGCTGCGAGGCACTGGTGCGTTGGCGCCATCCGCAGCGCGGCATGATTTCGCCCGCCGAGTTCATTCCGCTTGCCGAGGACACCGGCCTGATCAATCGGCTCGGCGAGTGGGTGCTGACCACCGCATGCAAGGAAGCCGTGAGCTGGCCCGGCAATATCAGGCTCGCGGTCAACGTCTCGCCGGTTCAATTCAGAAGCGGCACGCTGGCGCTGAAGGTGATGGCGGCGCTGGCCGAATCGGGCCTTGCCGCGAGCCGGCTGGAGCTCGAGATCACCGAAGCAGTCTTGATCCGCGACGACGAGGCGGCGCTTGCCGTTCTGCACGACCTTCGCGCCATCGGGGTCCGCATTGCGCTGGACGATTTCGGCACTGGCTATTCCTCGCTGAGCTACCTGCAGCGTTTTCCGTTCGACAAGATCAAGATCGACCGCTGCTTCATCACCGGAATCGCCGAGCCGGACGGATCGTCCAGCATCGTGCAGGCCGTGGTGACCATCGCCGCCGACCGCCACATGACGACGACGGCCGAAGGCGTCGAGACCGAGCAGCAACGCGAACTGCTGCGCGAACTCGGCTGTTCGGAAATGCAGGGCTACCTGTTCAGCCCGCCGAAGCCGGCGGCCGACATCAGGCCGCTGCTGTTTGCGGATCGGCAGGGACCCGACGCGGCGCGGGTGAACCGGGCGCGCAGGCGCAAGCCGGTGGCGCGGACGGCGTAAGGATTTTCGCATTTTTCGTACGACTGCCTGTTCCCGTCATTGCGAGCGAAGCGAAGCAATCCATTCTCTCTTTTTGCCGCAACATGGATTGCTTCGCTTCGCTCGCAATGACGGTGGATATAGTTTCGCAATCTCGCGGCGCATTGCGTCCGAGGCTTTGCATGAATCTTGTCCCCCAAAAACAGAGGGCGCAGGGAATGCCGGGTGCTTGCTGCACCCGCGATCCCGTGTTCAAACGCGCAGCGATCAGGGCTACAGAAGCGGGGCGGACGCGGCCCACACAGCCATCTGGCAGTCCGGACCAGAGCGCCGTCGACGAGCACAGTCATCGAAAGAGATAAGTGCACTGTCACCGCAATCACATACAGGCAGCGGATTACGGCTGCGACCTAATCCGCCGCAGGGCCTGCGATCACCTTGCGCCGGGCGCCGCACCCCGATGCAAATCATTACCGAAGCACAAGCTTTGCCAATAACCCTACTAATTCGCTCTGCCGAGAGACGCCCACTTTAGCAAATACGCGCTTGAGCAAATTCCGCGCCGTATCTTCCGCTATCCCAAGTCGCTCTGCCGCCTCTCTGGGTGGCAGGCCTGAGCCCACAAGTGCGGCGATGCGGGCTTCTCCCAAGGTGAGGCCTAAAACGTCGCGAACCAGTGTTGGGTCAGGAGGCTCGTCGAGCTTCTGTTCGATGACGAGTACGATAGCTCGCGTGTTCGTTAGAAACTCCTCGGCGATGCTGGTCCGCTCCCCGATTGGAAGCAAATAGATGACCAGCCGCCGGTTCGAGTTGAGGGAGTGAACCAGCAAAGGTCTTGGTTCGGCGAACAAATCGTGCCGATACCCGCGGAGCGCACGCGAGATGGCTTTGTCAATCGCTTCACGAGTAGTGCCTGAACCGATACACAATCGATCCTGCACCAAATGAAGTTCATCTCCGATGAGCCGTCGCCCTGCTGGATTTGAAAAAACGACGCGGCCAAGTGAATCCAGGGAAAAAACGCCGATTCCGATTCTCGCCAACGCTTCACCGAGTCCAAGTCCAGTTAGCTCGGCATCGAGCAATCTGATCGACAGACGCAGAGACTTCTCAATATGCCGGCCAATAGTGACCAGCAAGCCAAGCTCATCATCGGAGAATTCCGGCTTACGGCTAGCATCACGCTGAATGCTGACAATAACTCCGACGTGCGGATCCGGAGACACGGCGATTCCCGCAACCCAGCCGAGCCCGTGCTTGGCCAAGAATTGCGTGTAGCATGGGTCGCTCCTGATTTCGTCGGGTGAACAGAGGTGCCGGTCAGTCAACGGCACTCCGTTGAAGAAATAGCCCCGTTCCATCGCCCGAGTAGCTCTTATATCGCGGCTGGCCCAACCACTCTCTTCGTAATCTCTTTGTGCGTCTATTAGTGTATCGGATACAATCGTGCCAAACGATCCATCATCGCGACGCCAAACCAGCACCGCGCCAACATCACCAAAGCAATCCGCAATTGCTCCCAACGCGGTTGGCCATTTCGATGGGTCCGTAGCTGCTTCGTATATAGCTTCGACCGCTGTAAGAAGCCGATCCTGTGATCCATAGTTAATCATCCGGACCGCCTGCGGCCCGCGCACAAAGCAACATTGCAGCCCCAATACAACCTTAACTAGTCAAATTCGGCAACAGACCCGTCATCCAATCTTCTTCTCGTAGCCTATTTGGGTCACGACAATCAACTCGAGACAATCGTAGAGCTATGAAGACCGGCGTGGTCCCGCCGTCGATCGAAATGGCATCCCGGAATGCTCACTGCATTATCAACAGTGGTTCGCAAGGTAGTGATAGCCCGCACGGCTTCAGTGGACAGTTTCTTACAGCCTGTAATCTTTGAAGGCGTCCAGTTCGGTGGCCTGCCGGCAATCAGAAAGCGTATCGAGAATGGACTACTGGTCGGAATTCCTCTGTTGGGAAGCTTCTGGGCCGGACTTCATATAGTACAGCACGGCGTTACATGGATCGATATTTCTGCTTTCGTGCTCTTTTACGTCCTTGTCGGTTTGGGCGTCGCCCTCGGGTTGCACCGCTATTTCTCGCACAAGAGTTTTGAGACCACCCCAGCAATTGCATTTTTGCTGGGAGCGCTGGGCTCAATGGCCTTTCAGGGGTCGATAGCACGTTGGGTTATAGATCATAGGCGTCACCACGCCCATACAGACCAATTCGGAGACGTGCACTCTCCGCTTGTCGACGAATGGGGCTCTTCTCTCAGTGGACTACCGGGAATTTGGCACGCCCACGCCGGTTGGTTGTTTGACTGCACCACGACGGATGTCAAAGTCTACGGAGCAGGCGTTACCGACAACAAGCTGATAACTTTTTTCAATCGAACCTACTGGGTATGGCCCGCCGTTTCGCTGGCCATGCCTTACGGATACGGTTACTTCCTCGCCGGTCCCGATGCGGCATGGAGCGCGATGCTTATCGGCGGATGCCTCCGCACCACGGGACTTCACAACGTTGTCTGGGCCGTCAATTCTTTCGGCCATCTCTTCGGCGAAGAGGCCTATTCACAAGGCAACGGAAGCAAGAACAATCGAATTCTGGCAATTCTCACATTTGGTGACGGTTGGCACAACAATCATCACCGCTTTCCGCGCTCGGCTTTTCATGGGTTGGCAGAAGGGCAACTCGACATAAACGGTCACATCATCACGTGGCTGGAAAAGCTTGGACTAGTCTGGAACGTCATAAGATTGCCGCGGGATCGATCAGAGACACTCGATAGCATCACCATTGGTGCCAAGCATGGATGATCGAGTGCTCATTCCGACGAGATCGGCTATCACTTCCTCTCTCGAGCGTCTCACGAAATTTGTTGAAGCGGGCGGGCCTCATCCGGCCGAATACGACGAACTTTCAACCTTGTTCGATGAAATTGCCATGCGGCGCACTGAAGGCGACGTCGAATCCGTGAAGGCGTTTGCCCAAAGCTCAAGGGGAGCGTTCAACTCCACGCAAACAAATCAAGGTTTCGTTTGTATTCGTCCGCATGGATACCCCGGGGACTTTGAAATCATCGATCGCATCTACACCCATTGGGTATCCCCCGACCCTACGCTCGAACGCTGGGATCATTTCTTCCAGAGAAGTTCGGCGGCCAAAGCCGTGCGGGCGCGGAAAGACTATTGCCATGCCCTGCTGCGCGATATCGCGAACTCCTGTCCAGGCGGGGCTCAGGTACTGAACGTTGCGAGCGGTCCTGGCAGGGACATCTTCGAGTTCTTTATCAAGCATGCCGATCTAGCGCACACGCTCCGGATCCATTTTGTTGAACAGGATAGCAAGGCGCTAGAACACGCCAGCAAGCTTCTTACGCCTTTCCTCAGCCAGATAACGCTGGAGCAAAACAATATCTTTCGTTGGCGAACCAACCAGCGCTTCAATTTGATCTGGTGCGCTGGGCTATTTGACTATCTGACCGATGCTCTGTTTGTTCGATTGCTCCGAAAGTTGGCGGGCATGGTCTACCCCGGAGGAGAACTAGTTGTAGGAAACTTCTCAAACCGCAATACACATCGCAATTATATGGAGTTTGGCGGGTGGAATCTTGTTCACCGAGATAGCACAAAGCTCATGTTGCTTTTCGAACGGGCTAACATCGCGGATGCTTCGGCGCACATCGGTGAGGAGCCGAATGGGGTCAATCTATTCTTGCACATCCGCAAGGCGTCCTTCTAGAGGGGGAATTTAAGTATGAGTTTTTGCCGATTTGTTGCTGCTGCCATCGCCGTGCTTGTCGTGGCGCTTTCGATTAGAACAGCATCTTTTTAACTTTTTCGGAGGGACCGAATGTTAGCGAAAAGTACTGTCTGTATAGCCATAGGAACACTGGTAGCATTCACATCTATCGGTTCAGCAACCCCTGTTACCGTAACTAATGCGTTTTTGCAGTTAAATAACGTCTCGCCGAACACGCTCAACGATCTCTCTGGGCACTACATTCGCTTCGGCGGAAACGCCGCTCCTAACGGAAACAGCGGCACGACAGCCGAGGGTGTGACAACCAACCTGCTTACTGGCCAGACCGTTACCCGAAACATTACATTTGCCGGCAACACCGCTACGCCAAATCTGTTCAGTCGCTATATCGTTGACAATCCCAATCTTCGTGGTGGTTGGCAATTACAGTTCACCAATGGTCCCGACACGACCGTAAGAAATCTTTCATTCGCTCCCAGTGCAACTCAGATTCCGTTTGCAAGTTCAGTTACAGTCTCGGGTTCGAGCCTCAATCCAACGTTTTCGTGGGCGGCGCCAGCAGCTACGACCATCAATGGTTATCGCGTTAACATTTACGACAAAAATCGCACAAACGCAGCTGGCAACGAAGACTTAGTTTACACGCTGAATTTGCAGCCGAACGTAACGAATTTCACTATACCCGATCAACTTGCCGGTGGTCTCAGCTTAACCCCAGGACATCAATACACGTTGGAAATTTTGAGCATGCAAACGCGTGATGGCCTGAGTACGAACCTAACGAACAGCAATATCGCCTCTGCTTCTCGGATCTATTCCGATTTTAGCCCACTGCCGAATGGATCGCCGGCAGTCAACCTGCCTGTGACATTGGATAACGGCAGCTACCAGTTCAATTTGGCGGTCCAAGCGGGGCAGACCTATTATCTCGATCCACAGATCGCCATCGGCTACGTCTTCCAAATTGGCTCAGGCGATCCTAACTTCGCGTCAGTAACTCTTCCGACCCTACAGTCAGACGCTTTCACTCTGCACTATCTCTTCGGCGGAAATACGTTTGATATTTCGCTCCTTGGAGGCGTTGAATACTTCTTTCCATTGGGAGGAGTTGGTGCATTTTCGGTGCTAGGGATTGATCCGCTACTTGGATTGGATCCGAACAACACGACCGCATTCATTACAGGCATAACATTTGCCGGATCGGGAAATTTCACAGGCCTTCAGACACCTATCACAGTTGAGGTTGCCGCTGCTGTCCCCGAGCCATCGACCTGGGCCATGATCATCCTCGGCTTCGCTGGCGTTGGCGCGATGGCATATCGCCGGTCGAAGGATCGGGGCATCGCGCTCGCTGCTTGATCGAACTAGCAAGTAGCCCGCATGAGCAAAGCAATATGCGGGGATCGGCACAACCGAAACCCGGATATCGCTCTCGCTCATCCGGGCTACGCTTGCTCACAGCGGTCGCGCCGCCGATGCCCGTTTGATTTCACCTCGCCTCACACCCGCCGAGATCGGCGGAGAATACAACGAAGCCGATTTCCCGATCAGACCGCCGTCAGCAGGTTGCGGCAAAATTCATTTGCCGTGCAGCCGAAATGGATAAGCTCCGTTAGCGGCGGGAATCTCTTGCGGCCTGCGCTCTCTTGTTCGCCTGTGACACCCGCCCAACTGTTGACCGCGGAAGTTTGATACTTCGCCGGCGACTCGGAATCGCCTTCATGCCTTCATGCCTTCATGCCTTCATGGGAAGTTGGCTCATTTGTCGGACGGGAGAACTGCTGTGCCCTACGAAGAGAAAGCGCTCGCCGAGCCGCTTCTCCCAGTTCCTTCCTCGCCTCAAATTTTTGCAGACGCGCGAGCTCCTTGTTGACCCGCTTCAGGGCAGCCACGAAGACCTGCTTGCGATGGAGAGAATGCTCGGCAGTCCCCGAAGCGCTTTGGCCTCGCGGCTCGGCGGGGCCTTTGCTGATCCGACGCCGGTGGAAGGCGAGCGTGCGCTCTCTGTCCCGGAGTTTTCTGAGCGATGATTTCAGGTTTTCAAGTGTCGCGCGATCCGCGTCACCAATTTCGGGGTGATGAGAGGTCTGCATCAGCGCTTTCTCATCGTGCTTCAGGATACTTAGCTCGAACTTGCAGGGTGCAGACATTGACCCCTCATACATGCAATTCGTTGCCTTGCCGTCGCTGCGCTAATCATATCCACGCGTGCGTTTCCGGGGCTCTCACGATAACTTGATGAATTGCGGTAACAAGCCACTCAATTGCGGCGTCGCGCCTTTGTAACATCTGCGAATTAAGTGCACTGGACTGGACTGCACCCCTGGAGTGAGAAACGATAATTTTTGTGACACCAAGTAGCCCGAATGAGCGCTGCGATATGCAGGAATAAGCCAAGACCGCGGATATCGCTTGCGCTCATCCGCGCTCTGCTCGCTACAGCCGGGCCTTCAGCGGCACCCGAAACGTCTGGAACCCCTCGACCTCGGGAAACAGGTTCGCCACTTCGCGCGTAGCAAGCACGACGGCGGCCGGGACTTCGCCGCTGATCAGCCGGTCGATCGCGCTGGCTTTTGCTTCGCTGAACTGGACTTCGGCGGCTCCGGCCGCCATCAGCGCGGCGCTGACGCGTCCGCTCGAGGCGGATTGCTTCTCGGTGATCGCGATGGTCTTGTTGTTCAGGTCGGACAACGAATTGATCTCAGGGCGCGCCAGTACGAGCGCAACCAGATTGTCCGGATCATCGAGCGATGAGGATGCGGACTTTCCAATCTCCCTGGCCTTGCTGGACGCCATGGCGGGCGCCGGCGCAGCAGGCGCTGCGGCAACATCGAGCGTCGCCGGCGGCGGCAACACGACCTCGGCCTTCGCCTCGGGCTTGACCTCGGGTGCGGCCGCCTTGGACACAGGAGCCTCGTCGGGCTGCGGCGCGGCGATCACGGCTGTCTGCGCCGGCTGGTCAGCGCCCTCGACCTTGGGCTCCGGCTTTTGAACGGCTGCGGCGGTCTCGCCTGCGGCCTTTTGCGTAGTCACAGCCGCCGTGACCGCCGGAATTTCCTTCCCCGCCGCTTGAGGCGCGGCGTTGGGTGCAGCGATCTTTTTGCTGTTCGACGCCTTTGTGCCGGGTGCCTTGCCATTCGACGCCGCCTTGCCGGCGTGCGGCACACTGCGGGCGACCGGCGCGGCATGCCGTGCCGAACGCGGGCGAGCCGCCGGTTCGACCCGTTCTATTTCCACCTCATCCGGTCCCGCGACGCTGGTATCGCGTTCCTCGTGGCGCCGGGCGGACAATGCCCGGTAAGACCAGTCCATGTAGGACTGGCACGCGCGGTTGCACGGCTGTCCGTCGATATACACGACGCCGGGTGAATCGAGCGGTTCTGCCTGCAGCGTTCCGCTCGAACCGAGGAACAGGATCAGGATCAGCAAAGTCCAATTTCTCGACATGACAACTCCGTTTGAACGCGCAGGGGGCGGGAACCGGCCTGGTGAGCGATCTCGCACGCGAGCTACGGGTGGGGCAGAGGCGGAGTTTCAAAAAAGGACACCCATCCTACTTTGCATGGGGTTGTTTTCGAGATTTTGTGTTCGGGGGCTTCAGGCGTGCCGCCGAAGGGCATCGGCATGATGTCGTAGCCGGGGCAGACGAAAGCCAGTAGCCCGCATAAACACGGCGGCATGCAGGATAGACCAGAGCCCCGGATATCGCGGAGCCTGTCATCGGACTACGCAGGCAATTCCGAAAGCGTTATTAGCGCCGGGCTGCGACTAATTCGGCACCGCCCGCTTCGCCGCAGCCGGCGCGTTCGCGTTCACCGTAACCCCGCGCAGCAGGTTGAACGCGGCGTTCAGCGCCTTGTCGTCCTTGTCGTTCGGCGGAACCCAGGCTTGCGAGCCGGCCTGCTCGGCGCCATCTGCCGCAAGATGGCCGCGCATCGAGGCTTCGCCCTTTAGCTCGGAGCGGTTCTTGAGTTCATCCGGCACCTCCTGCAGCACTTCGACGTCGGGCGCGATGCCCTGGGCCTGGATCGAGCGGCCCGAGGGGGTGAAGTAGCGCGCTGTGGTCAGCGCCAGCGCGCCGTTGCCGGCGCCGAGCGGGATGATGGTCTGCACCGAGCCCTTGCCGAAGGTGCGCGTGCCGATCAGGGTGGCGCGCTTGTGGTCGCGCAAGGCGCCGGCCACGATCTCGGACGCGGAAGCCGAGCCGCCATTGATCAGCACGACCAGCGGCTTGCCCTTGGTGATGTCGCCGCCGCGCGCGGTGAAGCGCTGGGTTTCCTCCGAAGTTCTGCCGCGCGTCGAAACCACCTCGCCCCTTGTCATGAAGGCGCTCGACACGGAAACGGCTTGGTCGAGCAATCCGCCGGGATTGTTGCGGAGGTCTATGACATAGCCCGCAAGCTTGTCGGCGGGGATCTCCTTCGAAATGCTTGCGATGGCCTTTTTCAGGCCGTCGGTGGTCTGCTCGTTGAAGCGGGTGATCCTGATGTAGCCGATATCGCCGCTGTCGGTCTTGTAGCGGACCGGCCGCACCCGGATGATCTCGCGCACGATGGCAATATCGATCGGCGCGGCGGAACCCTTGCGCGCGACCTTCAGCCGGATCTTGCTGTTGGCGGGGCCCTTCATCCTGCTCACCGCCTGTTCCAGCGTCATGCCCTGAATCTGCTCGTCATCGATCTGGGTGATCACGTCGCCCGACAGAATGCCGGCCTTCGCCGCGGGAGTCTCGTCGATCGGCGTCACCACCTTGACGAGGCCGTCTTCCATCGTGACCTCGATGCCGAGCCCGCCGAACTCGCCATGGGTGGTCTCCTGCATGTCGCTCCAGCCCTTCTCATTCATGTAGCGCGAATGAGGATCGAGCGCGGAGATCATGCCGTTGATGGCGCCTTCCATCAGCTTGGAATCGTCGGGCTTCTCGACGTAGCTGGTCTTGATCCGCTCGAACACGTTGCCGAACAAATTGAGCTGGGTGTAGGCGTCGGAACGGGCAGCGGCCTTTGCCGCCGCCACCAGACTGGCCCCCTGCGGTCCCGTCACGAGAAGAGTCAGACACGCGCCCGTCACCGTGCCGAGAAGAAAGGCAAAATTCCTGCGCATTATAGGGCGTCCCTTATTCTTTTGTGCGGACGCCCACGATTCCCGTGAATCGGCGCCCCTGTCCCGGCACCGCCAACTCACAATGGCTTTTTGGTCGGATCAAGGCACGCCGACCCGGGGCGATACGGCCTTCGAGGCCTTATCGGCTCCGAAATGATCTGAAACCCTGAAAAAAGGAACATTTTCTCATTGAGAGTGGACGACAATTTGCTGAGTTTCCTGTCGAATGTAGGATAGGCCGAGCCGGGTTCCGCAGGGTTCGAAGGGGGCAACCATGGGCGACAAAGATGAAGTGCAGATCGAACCTGTGCTGACCGCGACCGACGAGGTGCGCTCACTTGTCGGTGAGTTGGAGGCCGTGCTCTCTGCGGAGTATTCGCCTGAGCAGCGGCATGGATTGACGCTCGATGCGATCTTTCAACCACACGTCCGATTCTTCCTCGCAAGATTACACGGAGCGGCGGTGGGCTGCGGCGGCGTCTCCCTCTTTCCCGATTTCGCGGAGGTCAAGCGCATGTACGTGCGGCACACCGCACGGGGACAGGGAGTTGCAGACGCTATCCTGGCCCGCATCGAAGCGGAGGTCCGTCGTGCCGGGATCTCCATGTTGCGTCTGGAGACGGGAGACCGGCAGATCGCGGCGATGCGGCTCTATGTGCGAATGGGGTTCCGGGAGTGTCCGGCGTTCGGCGCCTACGCAATGATGGCACCGCAATCCATTGCGAGCAGTGTGTTCTTCGAGAAGCGGATCGGCGCGTAGCCAAGTTTAATCTACCGACATCCGGGATTCTCTTACTTCCTCCAATACCCGCATATCGCGAATCCTGTCATCACTGCGAGAGCGCAATTGCGCTCGTCGTCGGGCGCGCATTCGCGCGACCCGGTGGCCCCCTGCGGGCTACGGATTCGGTCGCCTAATCGGCTTCCTGCAGCCCGTTTTGCCAGGTGGAGGGCCGGGTTCCAAAACCGCGCTTGGCGCGGGTGCCCAGCCAGTAGCCGAACTGCGGCGGAACGTTGCGGAACGGACCCTCGACGCCGAGCTTGAGCGCGGCGTCCATCGGCCAATTGGGATTGTTGAGGATTTCCCGCCCCACCGCGATCAGATCAGCCTGGCGCTCGCGCAGGATCTGCTCGGCCTGGTCGCCGTGGATGATGAGGCCGACCGCCATCGTCATGATGTCGGCATGGCGTTTCACATATTCAGACAGCGGCACTTGGTAGCTGTATTTGATTTCCTTGCCCAGGATCGGCGCCATCTCGGTGATGCCGCCGGACGAGCAGTCGATGACGTCGACGCCTTTCACCTTGAGGATTTTTGCCAGCCGCGCGCTCTGCTCCGGTCCCCATCCGGCATTGTCCTCGACCGAGAGGCGGACGAACAGCGGCTTGTGGTCCGGCCAATGCGTACGCACCGCTTCGGTGATTTCGGTGATGAAACGCATGCGATTGGCTTCGGAGCCGCCATATTCGTCGCTGCGCTGGTTCGACCGCTCCGACAGGAACTGATGCACGAGATAGCCGTGCGCGCCGTGCAGCTCCAGCACGTCAAAACCCGCTTCGTGCGCGCGCCGCGCAGCACTGCCCCAGGCCTGCACCAGGTCTTTCACCCCGCCCCGAGCCAGCGCCCTCGGCACCGGCCATTTCTCGCTATGGGCGATGGCGCTCGGCGCCACCGGCTGCCAGGCGTCCCAATCCTCGATTTCGGGCGTCCGCTGCAGCGGGCGATCGCCCTCCCAGGGCCGGGTCGCGCGCGCCTTGCGGCCGGAATGGCCGAGCTGAATGCCGGCGACCGAATTCTGCTGCCTGATGAATTTGACGAGGCGGCCGAGCGGTTCGACAAAGCCGTCGTCCCAGATGCCGAGATCGCCGACCGTGCCACAGCCGCGCCGCTCGACCTTGGTCGATTCCACGACCACGAGGCCGGCGCCGCCGGCGGCGAATTTGCCGGCGTTCATCAGGTGCCAGTCGGTCGGAAAACCCTTCTGGGCCGAATATTGATGCATCGGCGGCACCACGATGCGATTCTTCAGCGTAACGCCGCGGATCGTCATCGGGGAAAACAGCAGCGTTTCCGTCATCCGTCGTTTCCTCGCACCCGGACATCATTGTCCCGGCATCGCACCTGGAAGTGCTGGCGCCGGGAAGTGTCTTCTACTTTGCGGCGCCGTCGGCAGATTTGGCTTTCGGCTTGGCCGGCGACGCCTTGGCAGTATCTTTGGCCGCCGCTTTCGGCGGCGCGCTGTCGCTGCGCATGGTTCCCCAGGGGTCGGTGCTCTTCTGCTCCGGGATATTGCCGAGCGAGCGCTTGTAGGCCCTTTCGGCGTCCCTTTCGGCCGCTTTTTCGGTTGCCGACTTTTCCTTGTCGGTCTCACCGTATCTGGGAATAGGATTCTGAGCCCAGACGGGCCCGGTCAGCGCGGCGATCACACATGTAGCGCCCAAAATTCTGCCCAGGATTTTCATGCCACCAGCACTCCCTTTTTCGCGCCAAGGCTTAGCACAGCTCCGGCACCGGCTTAAACGCCGGATCGGGCCGAATTCAGTCCAGCCCGTTGCCCATGGCTGACCATTTTTGTAAACGATGGCCATGAATTTGCCGCCAGCGCCCTCCTCCGTCGACGTGTTGCTGTTCGACCTCGGCCGTGTCGTGCTCGACATCAGCTTCGATCAGGTGATGGCGAAATGGGCAGGGCACGCGGGCTGCGAGCCCGCCGACCTCGCCAGGCGCTTTGTCGTCAACGACAATTTCAAGCATCACGAGATCGGCCGGATCGACGACGCGGCGTTCTTTGCGAGCCTGCGCCAGTCGCTCGGCATCGGCCTCACCGACGCGCAGTTCCTGGAAGGCTGGAACGCGATCTTCACCGGCGAGATGCCGGGAATTGCGCCGCTGCTGGCCGGCGCAGCACAACGCCTGCCGCTCTATGCCTTTTCCAACACCAATCCGGCCCATGTCGCGCATTTTTCCGAAGCCTATGCCGGCGTGCTCAGCCATTTCCGCGAGATATTCCTGTCATCGAGCATCGGTTTGCGCAAGCCCGACGCGGAAGCCTATGATCATGTGGTAAAAGCGATCGGTGTGCCGGCGTCGCGGATCCTGTTCTTCGACGACTCGGCCGCCAATATCGAAGGTGCGCGGGCGCGCGGCCTTTGTGCCATCCACGTGACATCGACGGATGACGTGGCAAGGGCGCTCGCCGTGCTCGGGATCTAGCGGCCGTCTACCACCGGCCCTGAAGACGCAAGCTCTCGGCGAGGTCGCCACGAAAATGGTGCTGCCCGAGGTGCATCAGCTTGCATTGCAGATCGACCCAGATCTTGCCGCCGATGTCGCGCCAGCGGCGGCAGAACGCATAATCCTCGGACAAATAGCGGCCGGAATCCGGATCGACCATGCAGTCGAAGAACAGCCAGTGCAGATGGGCCTGCGGGTTCGGCGGGCCGTCTGGAACGTAGTTCAAACCGGGGTATTTCTCCATCATCTGCAAGAAGACATCCCGCTTGATGCACATGAAGCCGGTCGGCGCCTCCGCGACCTCGACGAAGCCGTCGGCGTCGGCATAGGTGCTGACCCGCTCGGCGCCGTGGCCGATCGGGTTGAACGGATATTCGGTATAGCGATCCTCGAATTGCTGGCGCGTCGTGCCTGCCGGCAGGCCCTGTTCAGGCCAGTTGAAGTTCTTCATCGGATAGACACCGGCGGTGACGTCGCGGTCGATCAGCAAGAGGCGGCACACCGATTGCGGCGTGAAGGTAATGTCGGAATCGATCCAGAACAGATGGGTCAGCGTCTCGTCGGACAGGAACTTGCGCACCATGTTGTTGCGCGCGCGGGTGATCAGGCTTTCCGAATGCATGTGCAGGACGCATTGCAACCCGAACCGGTTGCAATGATGGGTGAGCTCGAAGATGCTGGTGACGTAGTGCATGCTGACGGCCGAGATGTAGCACGGCGTCGCGAACATCACCTTCATCGATTTCAGGGCTTCGTCGGGTAACATTTTCCGTCGTTTGTTGGCTTGCGGGTCGGTCTATTTCGGCGGCTGGTTGTCGGCCGGCGCGAGCTTGATCGCGGGCGCGGACTTTGCAGCCGCTGGCTTGGCTGCGTTTGCAGACGGCTGTTTTTGCGCAACCGGCGGCGCGGGCGGTTCGGGCGCGGCCGGCCCGCTCGGTCCGATCGACACCGAGATGCCGAACAGTCGCCATTGCCCGTTCACCGGCGCGAACGCCAGTTCGAAATTGACCTGGCTCGGTACCGAGGGAAAAAAGCCCGCCATACGCATCAACCCGTTGGCTTCGATCTGCGGCAGCAGATTGAGCTGCGGATCAATCACCGCGACACCAGACAGATCGAGATTGTCGTTGCGCTGCTTGGCGAATATCTCGGCCAGCCGCGCCGCCGTATTGGTTTGGAAGCCGGGCGCGCCGAGGTCGCGCAGCACGGTGTAATTGCCGGTCTTGTTGGCCTGGTCGAGCGCCAGCAGCGACGACCGGATCAGGATCATCACGCCGTTGCGATCGATCTGCGCGGGTTTCGGCGCTTGCTCGGGCGCCTGCTGCGCATGCCCGCCGGACGTGCTTGCCGCCATCACAGCCGCAAATATCAGAACCCGCCAGCGAACTACCACTGGAGTCCGATCGCGCTGCGCACGCCGACCACATTTCGCTCCATGCCAATGCCCGCACCGGCGTTAATGACAACCGCATAGTTCTTGTTGTCATACAGCAGCGCTGTCGCTCCCACGCCGAAGGCGTTGCTGCCCTGGAAGTTGCCGTAGCTTGCCGAAATGCCAAACCGACGCCCGGCCTGCAGGGCCGGCGACGCACCGACGGCGAGCGCCAGTGCGGTGCCGGTACGCGCCTCGAGCCGGTTGTCGGTGACCTGAGATTGCAGTGAGGTTACCTGCGACTGCAGCGAGGTGAGGCTTTGCGGGTTGAAGGTGGTGGTCGCCAGATTGCCGTTGGCGTCGCTGGTGACGAACGCGGTCGGACCGGATTGTGCGGCAAGGCTCGCCGCCGAGGCGATGCCGGTCATTTTATAGGTGCTCGTCGCCGTGCCGATTGCGACCTGGTTCGCCGCTGTTGCAGTTGCGCCGCTGCCGATCGCGGTCGAATTGGCGAACGTCGCCGTGGCGCCGGTGCCAAGAGCGGCCGAATTCGTTCCGGTCGCCACCGTGCCGTCGCCGAACGCGGCGCCGCCATTGGAAGCCAACGCCCCGGCACCGACAGCGATCGAACCGGTGGCGGTCGCGCCGTTACCGATCGCAATCGAATTAACGCCGGTGGCGGCGGCCGCGTTGCCGACGGCGACCGCGCCGGTCGCGGTCGCCCGCGCACTGGCGCCGACCGCCGTGGCACCGGTGGCGCTGGCGACGCTGGCCTGGCCGATCGCGGTGGTGGCCGCGCCGGTGGCGTTGCTGCCTTCGCCGAAGGCGCTGGCGGTGGCACCGTTGGCGGTGCTGCCCCGGCCGGTCGCGGTCGCGCTGACGCCATTCGCTTTGCTGACTTGGCCGATCGCCGTCGCGTTGGTGCCGTTGGCGACGGCACTCGTACCAGTCGCCGTCGCGTTCGCGCCAATGGCCGAGCTAAAGGCCCCCGTCGTGGTGGCGAAGGCCCCGGTCGCGGTGCTGGAGCCGCCGGTCGCAGTGGCAAAATCACCAGTCGCGGTAGTGCCCGCGCCCGTTGCCGTCGCGAAGTTGCCGCTGGCGGTGCTGAACACCCCCGTCGCGGTGGCTTGAGCCCCGTTCGCGGTGCTGGCGTAGCCGGTCGCGGTCGTTTGAGAGCCGTTGGCATGGCTGCTCACGCCGGTCGCGGAGGCTTGCTCGCCGTTGGCAAAGCTGCCCATGCCGGTCGCGGTCGCGGTGATGCCGTTCGCAACACTGCCGGCGCCGGTCGCGGTGGCGAGGGCGCCGTTGGCGCTGCTTTGTGTGCCTGTTGCGGTCGCGTTGGTGCCATTCGCAAGGCTGAACGCACCTGTGGAGGCCGCGAAATCGCCGTTCGCAAAGCTGCCGTTGCCGGTGGCCGTCGCCAAATTGCCAGTCGCACGGCTACTCTGACCGGTTGCGGTCGCAAAGTTGCCGGTCGCATTGGCATTCTGACCGGTTACGGTAGCCCCACCGCCATTCGCGATGCTGTCCTGCCCGGTCGCCGTCGCGTGATCGCCGTTGGCGTTGGCATTCCCACCCGTCGCCGTCGCGGCGATGCCGTTCGCGGTCGCAGCGTTCCCGTACGCGGTAGCGAAGAGTCCGTTCGCGTTGGCGCCGGAGCCGATCGCCGTGGCGGCGATACCGGTCGGAACCACGGCCGTGCAGTTTCCCGCCAGCCCTGTCGCGGTGGAGTAGCATTGTGCGAACGCCGGCGAGACGCCGAGGGCGGTCATCATCCCGGCCGCCGCCGCGAGGCTGCGCAAGGTCCCGCCGCAGAGCATGCTGCTCGCCAGCAGGCTCGCCCGGCGGTCGGATGGAAGAAGCACACCGGAAGCGTACGGGGACGCCGAATCCGTTGCCGTCGCTATCGCCCCCGTCATCGTCCGCTCCGCATTCACGCGAAACCGGCTCGTGTGAGCCAGCCTGTGGCTGGCCAAAACTTTGGGCGCCCACACCTCTACCTCATGGAACCCTACCCCAATCACAGATGCGAACAAATCGCTGGCGCGGATCGAAACGATTCCTGCCTGACCTCTGGTGAGATTGCAGAATAATGTTGCTGTTCAGCAACATATCCCGGTGAGGTCCGGATAAAGTTCAGACAGCGGACAAATTCCAAAACTGCGGTATCGGGCGCCTGCCGCGCCGCATTTTTGCCTCCGCTCGCGCTCTCCGATATGAAAGCGCGCGATCTCGTCGCCAAGCCGAACGGCGTGATTGCACCCGAGGAGAAGTGCCCGTGGCCTTGATGCCTGTCGCCGATGCGCTTGCCGCAATCCTTGCCGGCGCCGAACCGTTACCCGAGGAAATGGTGGCGCTCGACGATGCCTGGCATCGCGTGCTGGCGCGCGACGTCGCGGCACGGCGGACGCAGCCGCCGCAGGCGATGTCGGCGATGGACGGCTATGCGGTGCGCGCAGCCGATGCCGCCGATCTTTCGGTGCGGCTGAAGGTGATCGGCGAGGTTGCCGCCGGCCGCCCGTTCGAGCGGAAGGTAGGCCAAGGCGAAGCGATGAGGATCTTCACCGGCGGCGTGATCCCTGACGGCGCTGATGCCGTCATCATCCAGGAAGACACGGCCATCGACGGCGATCACATCGCCATCACCGAAGCCGCCGTTCGAGGGCGGCATATCCGCCCCGCCGGCGTCGATTTTCGCGAGGGCGATGTGCTGCTCACGCGCGGACGCCGCCTCACCGACCGCGATTTGTCGCTCGCCGCCGGCATGAACTATCCGGAGCTTGCGGTGCACCGCCGCCCAAAAGTCGCTGTGCTCGCCACCGGCGACGAGCTGGTGA
Source organism: Bradyrhizobium sp. AZCC 1678 (assembly GCF_036924765.1). Classification (NCBI taxonomy): domain Bacteria; kingdom Pseudomonadati; phylum Pseudomonadota; class Alphaproteobacteria; order Hyphomicrobiales; family Nitrobacteraceae; genus Bradyrhizobium; species Bradyrhizobium sp. AZCC 1678. The sequence goes on along the minus strand of NZ_JAZHSE010000001.1, from coordinate 4,291,166 downwards.
TGCCGGGCGCTACCCCCGGCCCCGGCCAGATCGTCTATTCCAACGGCTACGGGATCCGAGCGCTGGCGCGGGCGGCGGGCGCCGAGGTCGTCGATCTCGGGATCGCCGCCGATACGGTCGATGCCACCGCGCAAGGCATCCGCCGTGCGCGCGAGGCAAACGCGGACATCCTGATCACCATGGGCGGCGCCTCGGTCGGCGACCACGACCTCGTCAAGCGGTCGCTGGAGGCCGAGGGGACGGCCATGACGTTCTGGCGCATCGCGATGCGGCCGGGCAAGCCGATGATGCACGGCAGGCTGGGCACGATGCGGGTGATCGGCCTGCCCGGCAATCCCGTCTCCTCCTATGTCTGCGGCTTCCTGTTTCTGGTGCCGTTGATTCGTGCATTATCGGGCCGCGACGCCGTCCATCATCGGCGCGAAAGCGCCCTGCTGGGCCGCGATCTCGCCGCCAACGACCAGCGCGAAGACTATCTTCGGGCCCGCCTCGAAGCGCGCGAAGACGGCACGCTGATCGCGGTGCCGGTCAACCACCAGGACTCATCGCTATTAGGGAATCTCGCTGCGGCACGGGCACTTGTGATACGTCCGCCGTTCGCGCCGGCTGCCGCGAAGGGTTCGCGTTGCGAGCTGCTCCGGCTGCCGGAATGACGCCTGAACGGTGGCTTTAGGGGTGTCTTCAGCCGAAGCCGCAATGCGTTCACCTGAAATTAAGTGGTTGCGGAACACATATCGAACATATAGTGTCCGTTCATGATTTGTTTCGACTGCTAGTGTCTATGGTTGGGAGTTTTGGGGACTCCCGCGATGGACCCTGGAGATTCGGGACCGAAAGACTGTACCAACCGGGGGAATGCTCGCGATGCTTACGCGCAAACAGTATGAACTTCTGCGTTTCATCAATGAACGGCTGAAGGAAGCCGGCGTACCGCCCTCCTTCGACGAGATGAAGGATGCGCTCGACCTGCGTTCGAAATCCGGAATTCATCGCCTCATTACGGCGCTGGAGGAGCGCGGCTTCATCCGCCGCCTGCCCAACCGCGCCCGCGCCATCGAAGTCATCAAGCTGCCGGAGCTGGCTGCCGCCGGCAACGGCCGCCGCGGCTTCACGCCCGAGCGTCATCGAAGGCACGCTCGGCAAACGCCCCGTAAGCGCGCCGGCCAGCGAGGACGACGGCAACCGCCCGGTCGCCGTGCCCGTGATGGGCCGGATCGCCGCCGGTACGCCGATCGAGGCGCTGCAGACCCGCAGCCACACCATCAGCGTGCCGCCCGACATGCTCGGCTCCGGCGAGCATTACGCGCTCGAAGTGCGCGGCGATTCCATGGTGGACGCCGGCATTCTCGATGGCGACATGGCGCTGATCCAGCGCAACGAAACCGCCGACACCGGCGACATCGTGGTGGCGCTGATCGACGAGGAGGAAGCCACGCTAAAACGCTTCCGCCGCCGTGGCGCCTCGATCGCGCTGGAGCCCGCCAACGCCGCCTATGAAGTGCGCATCCTGCCGCCGAACCGGGTCCGGATTCAGGGCAAGCTGATCGGTCTGTACCGGAAGTATTGAATGGTCGGGTTACCGACACGACTGCGACGGCCCCGGCCTTCGGCCGAGGTTTTTTGTGGGGCGTGGGGAACTAACCTGCGTTATCGCGTTTGTGATTTAAGCGCAGTGCGTCCGTCGCAGAAATGCCCAGAAACAAGAAAAGGCTCTGCGCCAAGTCTACTCTGATAGAGGCCTGTGCCTCCTTCAAGACACGGGTCAGCTATCTCAAATGAGGGAGCCATCCGATGTGTGACTATAGCCTGCATGCTGTGGCAACGCGACCGGCCCAGGTCGGCGAGACGCTGATCACCACCACATTCCGCGGTACATCGACCCGCGGCTTTGCGTCGGAACGCGAGCCCGCAGTGGCGGTCTGCATGCTTCCCGGCACCGAACTGGCGTTCACCGAGGACGTCAGATACGACAACCGATGGATCTGGACGCGAACCACCGACTGGCGGGTCGGCAAGTTCAACCAGATTGAACCCGAAGTGTCCGATCGCCATCATGACGCGATCGAATTTCCTGACGGAAGCCATGTGCTGGTGACGCAGCTTTGCGAAGGCCAGCGCGCGACCGTGCTGCAATTGCCGGTGACCGAGGGCGAACGGTCGGCGAAGGCAAAGGAAGCGGTGACGGAGGCGCCTCGGGCCGGATCCATCGTGACCGGATAAACGACGCATATGCGATCCGCCGGTTCAGGCCGGCGGATCGTGGTGATATGGTTTTGTGAGAAACTGGGCGCCGAGGGGCAGTCGGTGGTCAACAAGGTTACATGGCAAAAAGCCGGTCGCGTCACGGAGCCCGGACGGTACATGTTCCGGTACGGCTGGCTGACTATCACGGCCGAAGATCTCGCGATCTGGCGGCAATTCCCCGAGGCGTCGTTCACGCTGGTCAACCTGCCGTCGACCCCCGACGCGCCGGAGGAATTCCACCTCGGCGCATTCGAAATACCGGCCACTCCCTCAAGTCCCCCGCTCGACGAGCACTGAAATTCGTCTAGAGCCCTGGGGCTAGATTTTTTGATTTGACGCGTTTTCTTGACGCGAACCGGTCTCCTCCCCGGATCAAGTCCGGGGCAGGCTTTCGCTGGAGCTCTACTCCTCCGCCTGAAGGTCGGCCTCGGCCGGCGTGGCGTCGACCGCGCGCGGCACGACGCGTGGCGCAAGCACGGTGGCGTCTGCCTCGCTCTCGTCGGCGATGGCCGGCGACCACGGGCGATCGATCCCCCTGGGTTTTGCCGCCTCGACGACAAATCCCTCACGGCCTCGCCGCAACGCCATCGCGCCCTGCCGCCGCAGCCGGTCGGCATCGATGACCGAAGCCGCGCATGAAGCGGGCACCTGCCGCAGCGTCACAATGAGCGCCGCGCGTTCGCAATCGTCCGCCAGCGCCTCGGGCTTGTGCGCCTGCGCGACCAGGCCGCCGGCGGCGGATTGCATCACGCAGCCAAGGTCGTCGCATGAAACACCTGCGGTGAGCGATGCATCGGCCGCTGTGCGCGCGTCCGCATCCGCCGCCAGCCACTCCTTCAGCAGGAAGGCATCCCGGGAGCCCTTCACCGCATGCATCAGATGCAGCCTTCCATCCTGGCCGCGGACGCCGACATTGCGGCCGTCGGCGGAGACCAGAATATCCGGCTGCGGCACCCTCGCCGCCCACAGCGCCGCCGATAGCACCAGCGCCGCGCCCGACCAGCGCAGCGGCGTGCGCAGCAGGCCGAGCAGAATGATGCCGAGGCTGGCCGCAATCAGCGGGCCGATGCCGAACGCCGGCACCCGGCCGACCGCGCCGGGCAACGCCGCGACCCATTGGGTCACCGCGATCATCCAGTCGATGCCGACGCCCATGATCGCCCAGAACAGCCGGTCGAAGCCGAACGGCATCGCGACGAGCCCGAGCAGGCCCGCCGGCATCACGACCGCGGAGACGACCGGCATTGCCGCGAGATTGGCCAGCACGCCATAGGGCGTGACGCGGTGGAAGTGAAAGGCCGCATAGGGCATGGTCGCGAACCCCGCCACCAATGAGGCCAGCAACAACATCGTGAGTTCGCGACCGCCCCACAGCGCCGCGCGCGCGGTTGCGGTGTTGTCCGGCGCCGCGAACAGGCGCGGCATGCCGATCTGCACCAACGCCACCAGGCCCAGCGTGGCGGCAAAAGACATTTGAAAACTCGGATGCACCAGTGCTTCCGGTGCCACCGTCAGCACGATCAGGGCCGCGACCGCGAGCGTGCGAAACGTGATCGCCCGGCGATCGACCATGACCGCGATCAGCACCACGGCCGTCATGAAGAAGGAGCGCTGCGTCGCCACTTCCGCCCCCGACAGCAGCAGATAGAACGCAGCGGCTGCAAGCGCCGCCACCGCCGACCATTTCTTGATGGCGTAGCCGACCGTGAGCACGGGAAACAGCGCCAGCAGCGCCCGCACCGCGAAGAACACGACGCCGGCGACGACGGCCATGTGATAGCCGGAGATCGAAAGCACGTGGCCGAGGCCTGAGATGAACATCGCGTCGTTCACCGGTGGCGAGATCGCGTCGCGCCGCCCGGTCAACAGCGCGGTGGCGATCGCGCGCTTGTCGCCCTCCAGCGTCGTCCTGATCCGCGCGTCGATCGTGTCGCGCAGGCCCTGCATCAACGCCGAGTAGCGCAGGCGCAGCCCACCGCCGGTGGCGGGCGCCTCCGCGGTCTTGATCGCGCCCATCACGAAGCCGGAGGCACCGATGCCGGCGAAGAACATGTCGCGGCTGAAATCGTAGCTGCCCGGCCGCACCGGCGTGAGCGGCGGCAACAGCCGCGCCTTCAACTCGACAAAGCTGCCGACCGCGGGCGCCGTGCCCTTCTTCACCGACAGCCGTACGCGTTCGAGCCTGGTCGTCCCGCGCGCGCTCTCCATGGTGACGACGCGCAGGACAAAACGGTCGGTGCGTTCGCGGATGTCGCGGGTTTCGACAAAGCCCGTCAGCGACACCGAAAACATCGGCCGCGCCAGCACGCCATGCGCGACCCGCGCCGTCTTCCACGTCGCGATCGCAAAGCCCGCCGCGACCGCTGCGATCATGACAGCTATGGGAAAGAATTTTTGCCGCCGCAACACAACCGCGACCGCACATAGCGCGATGGCCACGACGGCGGCGACTGAGAGCACCGGCTCATGGTCGGCGGCGAAGTAAAAGGCGATGCCGGTGCCGAACGCGACGGGCACCCAGGGCAGCAGGCGGCCGGCGCCAGCCTCGGCGCGAGCCCATACGCGCAGGGTTTCGATAAGCGGCGGCCAGAAAGCGGGACGCGACGGCAGGAGGCCGCCGATAGGCGCCGCCGCGCGCGGCGGCCAGGTCCCGGCATAGCCCCGCTTCCGGCCCGAAATGTCGCCCTGCTCCGCCACCCCGGTCTACACCTTACGATCCCGTGGAGATCACAAGACTACCGGACGGTGTATTGCGGCCGCTAGCGGAACGGATGCAGAAACCTGAGGAAATGGGCCGCGACACCCACGGGACCTCTCCCGACTGATTTTCCACCAAAAGATACTTCAATCGCGTGGAAAACCACCGTTAGGTCAGCCCAACTGCATTTTCCGACTCGGCAAAGCGTGCTCGTTCTCTGAAATTCAGGCCGGTTGCGGAGCACGACGTGAGCCAGTTTTCTTGCATGCTTTTGCTCGTGATGGCTCTCACGCTCACGGCATGCTTCGGAATAGCAGCCTGGCGCGTCTCCGGTGATGCATCTGATGTCACCGGGAGCACTCCGCCGCCGTTGATTGACCTGCGTTAAAAGCTTCCATGCGCTTTGCGTGTTCAGGCAGAAGCCTGAAGAAATGCGCTGCGGCTCGCACTATAGTCGCTGCATGAAGCTTGCCGCCTGCCTTTCATCCGCCCTCATGATTATCGCCTCGGCGACCACGGCTGCAGCGGCTGAACAATGCCGTTTCATCGAGCCGAGGTCCGAGCGCGAGGCATGCTATAAGCGCCAGGATGCTGAACGGACCGCCCGGCAGAAAACCGACGAGGCCAAGCAGGCGCAGCAAAAGCCGTATGAGCCGGTGTCGCAGGAGGATGCCCTGCTCGCCAAATCCCTGCGCAGCATTTGCCGGGGCTGCTAGGCGCCGGCGCCACCATCCAATCCCGGCAGCCCACCGCCCTGGAAAGCGCTCTTGCAATTGCGCCGCAGCAGGATGCACACTGGGTGCGCTTGACTAGGTGTCAACGTCTACAGCTCTCGGCCCGACTGGAATTCACGGTTGCGCGCGGAACGAGCGGAGGATGACGCCATGCGAGAAATCGAAATCCACGACTATGCGCGGCAATTGCTGGAAGCACATGGCGCCAAGGCCATTGCCGAAGCTGCCCAGAACGCCATCGAACTCGAAGCAAAAGGCGAGCTCGAACTGGCCAGAACCTGGCGGCATATCGAAGACGCCATGAAGCTCATGCGCGGACCGCACCAAAGCTGAAGCCGCCGGCAACGCAGAACGTGAGCCAGTCACAAGCCGCTTCGCTGCGGCTGAATGGCAGCACGACCTCCAAGATGCGGCTCTCCATAACAGGAGTGAAGCCATGTTTCCGAAGTGTGCAACAGCCGAAGATCTCGTGAAGGCGATCAGGGAAGAGGAGGTGCAGATGATCGATCTGCGCTTCACCGACTTGCCTGGCGTGTGGCAGCATTTTTCCGTCCCGCCGGGTGCAGCTGATATCGATGCTCTCAGCGAAGGCATTGGATTCGACGGCTCATCCATCCGCGGCTTCCAGGAAATTCAGGAAAGCGACATGCTGGTCGTGCCCGACCCGACCACAGCCTTCCTCGACCCGTATTCCCCTGCATCGACCCTGGTCCTGATCTGCAACATCAGGGACCCCGTGACCGGTCAACCCTATAGCCGTGACGCCCGTTACATCGCCCAGAAGGCCGAAACTTACCTGAAGGGCAGCGGCCTTGCCGATACGAGCTACTTCGGCCCTGAGGCGGAGTTCTTCGTGTTCGACGACGTGCGCTACGGGCAGGGTATCAATTTCGCCTTCCACGAAATCGATTCCAGCGAAGGCAGTTGGAATAGCGGCAAAGAGGAAGAGCCGAATCTGGGCCACAAGCCGCGCCCGAAGGAGGGATACTTTCCGGTTCCCCCGACCGACAGCATGCAGGCTCTCCGCACCGAAATGGTGCTGACGATGCAACAGCTGGGCATACAGATCGAAGCCCATCACCATGAAGTCGCGACCGGCGGCCAGAACGAGATCGACATGCGCTTCACTACGCTCACCCGCATGGCGGACAATCTGATGATCTACAAATACGTGGTGAAGAACACCGCCCGCGAGCACGGCATGACCGCAACGTTCATGCCGAAGCCGCTGTTCGAGGACAATGCCTCGGGGATGCACGTTCACCAGTCCCTGTGGAAGGGCGAGACCAATCTGTTCTACGACAAGGGCGACTATGCCGAGTTGAGCCAGCTCGGCCGCTACTACATCGGCGGCCTGTTGACCCACGCCTGGGCGTTGTGCGGGCTTTGCGCGCCCACCACGAACTCCTATCGGCGCCTGGTGCCGGGCTACGAAGCTCCGATCAATCTGGTCTATTCCCAGCGCAACCGCTCAGCCTGCTGCCGGATTCCGATGTATTCGCCGAACCCGCGGGCAAAGCGGGTTGAGTTTCGCTCACCGGATCCCTCCTGCAATCCCTATCTGGCCTTTGCCGCGATGCTGATGGCCGGCCTTGACGGCATCAACAGCCGGATCGATCCGGGCAGCCCGATCGACAAGAACCTTTATGACCTGCCGCCCGCCGAGGCGAAGGACGTGAAGTCGACACCCGGATCGCTGGATCAGGCGCTTGACGCGCTCGAACGCGATCACGCTTTCCTGCTCCGCGGCGATGTGTTCACCGGCGACGTGATCGAGACCTGGCTCGACTACAAGCGCAAGAAAGAGATCGATCCGATCCGGCTGCGTCCTCATCCTTACGAGTTTCATTTGTATTACGACATCTAGAACGGGATGACGCAGGGACCGTGTCCTGACACGCAACCGGCCTACGGCTCGATCAGCGGCGTCTTCGACGAAACGTGATGGCTGACGATCTTCCATTCGCCGTCTTCGCGGACGATCACCCAGGTGATTTTCACCGTCAGCGGCGGGGCCTCTTCGCCGAGATCGAAATTGGCGGTACCGGCAAAATTGATCAGATCGGGACTGACCTGTGCGGTCCTCACATCCGTGAACTGCACCATCGGTGCGCGCCAGCGTGGAAGCGCATTGAAATAGGCCGCAACGCCTTCGTTGCCGCGGTAGAGCGTGGGGTTCGATCCGTAAAAGAACGCGTTTCGCGAATAGAGCGCAGCCAGCGCGTTCGCGTCGAGCTTACGGAATCCCGCCGACCATTTCTCGATGATGGCGGACACCGCGTTGTCGGCTGCGCTTTGCACCGATGGCCTACCCCTTCCCGCCGACTTCCTTCGCAAACGTATCGCGCAGGCCGATGGTGCGGTTGAACACGGGCTTGCCGGGCATCGAATCCTTGTCGCGCACGAAATAGCCCTGCCGTTCGAACTGCATCACCTCGCCCGAATTATCAGCGGCCACCGAAGGTTCGATGCGCGCGTCGGGCAATACTTCCAGCGACTCCGGATTGAGGTCGGCGGCGAAATTCGCGGCGTTCGGGCTCGGGTTCGCGAACAGCTGATTGTAGACGCGGATTTCCGCCGGCACCGACTGCGCGGCCGACAGCCAGTGCATGGTGGCCTTGACCTTGCGTCCATCAGGCGCGTTGCCGCCCTTGGTGGCGGGATCGTAGGTGCAGCGGAGTTCGACGACTTCGCCTGCATCGTTCTTGATGACGCCGGTGCATTTGACGAAATAGGCGTAGCGCAGCCGCACTTCATTTCCCGGCGACAGGCGGAAGAACTTCTTCGGCGGGTTCTCCATGAAATCGTCGCGCTCGATATAGAGCTCGCGGCCGAATGAAATCTTTCGCGTGCCGGCGGCGGGATCGTCGGGATGGTTGACGGCCTCCAGCTCCTCGACCTGGCCTTCCGGATAATTCTCGATCACGACCTTCAAGGGCCGCAGCACCGCCATCCGCCGCTGCGCAGTCTTGTTCAGGTGCTCGCGAATGCAGAATTCCAGCATGCCGACATCGACCACGCTGTTGGCTTTGGCCACCCCGATGCGCTTGACGAATTCGCGCACCGCCGCCGGCGGCACGCCGCGCCGCTTCAACCCGGCAATGGTCGGCATGCGCGGATCGTCCCATCCCAAAACGTGACCGTCACGCACGAGCTGCGTCAGCACGCGCTTCGACAGCAGCGTATAGGTCAGGCTCAGCCGGGCGAATTCGTACTGCCGCGGTTTTGAGGGCACCGGCAGCTTGTCGAGCAGCCATTCATAGAGCGGCCGGTGGTCCTCGAATTCCAGCGTGCAGATCGAGTGCGTGATGCCTTCGATCGCGTCCGACTGGCCGTGGGCATAGTCGTAGCTCGGATAGATCGACCATTTGGTGCCGGTGCGCGGATGCTCGGCGTGCAGGATTCGATACAGCACGGGGTCGCGCAGGTTGATGTTGCCGGCGGCCATGTCGATCCTGGCGCGCAGCACGCGGGTGCCGTTCGGGAATTCACCCGCCTTCATGCGCCTGAAGAGGTCGAGGTTTTCTTCCACCGTGCGGTCGCGGAACGGCGAGTTCTTGCCGGGTTCCGTCAGCGTGCCGCGGTTGACGCGGATTTCCTCCTGCGACTGGTCGTCGACATAGGCGTGGCCGGCCTTGATCAGGCCTTCCGCCCAGTCGTACAGGCGCTCGAAATAGTCGGAGGCGTAATAGAGATCGGTTCCCCAGTCATAGCCGAGCCAGTGCACGTCGGCCTGGATGGAATCGATATATTCCTGCTCTTCCTTGGTCGGGTTGGTGTCGTCGAAGCGCAGATGGCACTTTCCGGCAAACTCCTGCGCGATGCCGAAATTAAGGGCAATCGACTTGGCATGGCCGATGTGCAGGTAGCCGTTCGGCTCCGGCGGAAATCGGGTCACGATCCGGCTGTGTTTTTTGGAGGAGAGATCGGCCTGCACGATGTCGCGGATGAAATCGCGCCCCGCCTCTGCCGCTACCGGTTCTGTGGTCATCCTGGGTTCCTGTTAGGGATTGGCGAACCTTCTGCCAAATTCGCCCTTGTGAGCCAAGCCTACTTTGCCAATGGCCAGGCTTTAGTTATGCAATGTTCCTGCTATACACCACCGCCAATTCACCCCTCAGCCCGCCCGGTAAATGACTGATCCCGTCGTCACACGCTTTGCCCCCTCGCCCACCGGCTTCCTCCACATCGGGGGCGCCCGCACCGCGCTGTTCAACTGGCTTTACGCCAGGAAGACCGGCGGCAAGATGCTGCTGCGGATCGAGGATACCGATCGCGAGCGCTCGACCGAGCCTGCGATTGCAGCCATTCTCGACGGCTTGAAGTGGCTCGAGCTCGATTGGGACGGCGAGGTCATCTACCAGTTCAGCCGCGTCGCCCGCCACCGCGAGGCCGCCGAGCAATTGCTGGCCAGCGGCAAGGCTTACCGCTGCTACGCCACCGCGGAGGAACTGACGGCGATGCGCGAGAAGGCGCGCGCCGAGGGCCGCACCCGCCTCTATGACGGACTGTGGCGGGACCGCGATCCGGCAGAGGCGCCTGAAGGCATGAAGCCGACCATCCGCCTCAAGGCCCCGCAGACCGGCGAGACCGTGATCGAGGACCAGGTTCAGGGCCGCGTGGTCTGGCAGAACGAGAACCTCGACGATCTCGTGCTGCTGCGTGGCGACGGCAACCCGACCTACATGCTGGCTGTCGTGGTCGACGACCATGACATGGGTGTCACCCACGTCATCCGCGGCGACGACCATCTGATCAACGCCGCGCGGCAGAAGCAGATCTACGACGCGCTCGGCTGGGACATCCCGAACATGTCCCACATCCCGCTGATCCACGGGCCGGACGGCGCAAAACTGTCGAAGCGTCATGGCGCGCTCGGGGTCGAGGCGTACCGCGCCATGGGATATCTACCGGCGGCGCTGCGCAATTACCTGGTCCGGCTCGGCTGGAGCCATGGCGACCAGGAAATCTTCTCGACGCAGGAAATGATCGACGCCTTCGACCTGCCGGCGATCGGGCGCTCCGCGGCGCGGTTCGATTTCGCGAAACTTGAGAACCTCAACGGCCACTACATCCGCCAGGCCGACGACCGCGAACTGGTGTCCCAGTTCGAGAGCGTGCTGGATTACGTCCCCGAGGGCGCCGAGCTGAAGGCAAAACTCAACGACACCACCCGCGCGCAATTGTTGCGGGCGATGCCGAGCCTGAAGGAGCGCGCCAAGACGCTGATCGAGCTGATCTCGGGCGCCTACTTCATCTTCGCCGACCGTCCGCTTGAGATCGAGCCGAAGGCCGCCGCCATGCTGACGCCGGAGACCCGCATCCTGATCGGCCAGCTCCGGACCGCGCTCGAGACCGTCACCGACTGGCGCGCCGAAACCACCGAAGCCGCCATGCGGAATTTCGCAGAGCAGAACAACCTCAAGCTCGGTGCCGTCGCTCAGCCACTCCGGGTGGCGTTGACCGGACGCACGACTTCACCGGGAATTTTCGATGTTTTGGCGGTGCTGGGGCGGGAGGAATGCCTCGCCCGCCTCGCCGATCAGGCGGCCAGCTAGAGCCCCGGGCTCTAGCATTAGGTTTTGACGCGTTTTCTCTACGCGAACCGGGATCCACTTCGCTCGAAAACGCTATAGAGCCCCTACCATATGGGGGTCCGCGGCCATCTTGCAGTGCACAGGGCAATAAGCTACGCCTTTGGCGCCGCTTCTAGACAATCCGGCTTCCCTTGCTGCTGCCGCGAAATGGCACAAGGGTCGGCGCGGTTTTTCGTAACGATTTCATCGGGGATTCACGATGGACGCAAAATCCAGCAACAAGACTGCAACGCTCACGGTAGGCAACAAGACCTACGATTTCCCGATCCTCAGCGGCACGGTGGGGCCTGATGTCATCGACATCGCCAAGCTCTACGCCCAGGCCGGGATGTTCACCTACGACCCCGGGTTTACCTCCACCGGAAGCTGCCAGTCGAAGATCACCTATATCGACGGCGACGCCGGCATTCTCGAATACCGCGGCTACCCGATCGAGCAACTCGCCGAGAAGGGCGACTTCCTCGAGACCTGCTACTTGCTGCTTTACGGGGAGCTTCCGACGCCGGCCCAGAAGCAGGATTTCGACAGCCGCGTGATCCATCACACCATGGTTCACGAGCAGATGGCCCGCTTCTTCCAGGGTTTCCGCCGCGACGCCCATCCGATGGCGATCATGGTTGCTGCCGTCGGCGCGCTGGCCGCGTTCTATCACGATAGCACCGACATCAACGATCCGAAGCAGCGCATGATCGCGTCGATGCGGATGATCGCGAAGGTGCCGACGCTGGCCGCGATGGCCTTCAAATACACCATCGGCCAGCCCTTCATGTACCCGAAGAACTCGCTCTCCTTTGCCGAGAACTTCCTGCACATGTGCTTCGCGGTGCCGTGCGAGGAATACAAGATCAATCCGGTGCTGGCTGACGCGCTCGACAAGATCTTCATTCTGCACGCCGACCACGAGCAGAATGCCTCGACCTCGACGGTGCGTATCGCCGGCTCCTCCGGCGCCAACCCGTTCGCCTGCATCGCCGCCGGCATCGCCTGCCTGTGGGGTCCGGCGCATGGCGGCGCCAATGAAGCCGCGCTCGCGATGCTCGCCGAGATCGGTTCGGTCGACAACATCCCGGAATTCATCGCCAAGGTGAAGGACAAGAACAGCGAAGTCCGCCTGATGGGCTTCGGCCACCGCGTCTACAAGAACTACGATCCGCGCGCCAAGATCATGCAGAAGATGTGTCACGCCGTGCTGGCCGAGACCGGCCATGGCGACGATCCGATGCTGAAGGTCGCGCTGGAATTGGAAAAGATCGCGCTCTCCGACCAGTACTTCATCGACCGCAAGCTCTATCCGAACGTCGACTTCTATTCGGGCATCACGCTGAAGGCGATGGGCTTCCCGACCTCGATGTTCACCGTGCTGTTCGCGGTCGCCCGCACCGTCGGCTGGATCAGCCAGTGGAGCGAGATGATCGAGGACCCGCAGCAGAAGATCGGCCGTCCGCGCCAGCTCTACACCGGCGTCGGCCGCCGCGATTACGTCGATATGGCGAAGCGGAAGTAAGCGCTGGTCGCTTATAGGACAATTCGGAAAGCCGGACGCGATCGTCGCGTCCGGCTTTTTTCTTGTAGGATGGGCAAAGCCAACGGGTCGCGCGAATGCGCGCCCGATGACAGGCTCCGCGTGCCCACCATGGCGGATACCGCTTGAGGAGAGATGGTGGGCACGCTTCGCTTTGCCCACCCTACGAAACTACCGAAACCTACCCCCGCCGCGCCTGCCACATCGTCGCCAGCACGATATCGGCGGCGCGGGCGCTGGGTGGCTGGTGGCCGGTCGACATGATCCCGTCGATCTTGGCGAAGGCCTCGAGTTGCTTTCGTCGTGACTCAGAATCGCTCAACACCTCGCGCAGCGCGGCTGCGAGTTTTTCCGGGGTGCAGTCTTCCTGCAGAAATTCGGGAATGACGTTCTCGCCGATCACGAGATTGGCCAGGATCACCGAGTTCACCTTGATGGCGCGGCGCAGGATCCAGGCCTCCATTGTGCCGGTCCGGTAGGCCGTCACCATCGGCACCCCGGCCAGTGCCAGCTCCAGCGTCACCGTGCCGGATTTGGCCAGCGCCGCATGCGCGATCCGGAACTTGGCCCGCTTCTCCTGCTCGCCGATCACGACCTGGGGCTGCACCGGCCAGCCCTTCACCGCGTCCACGACCGCCTCCTGCAGATGCGGCATGGTCGGCAGCACCAGTTCGAACGTCACGCCCTGCTCCTGCAGCCGGGCGACCGCCTGACCGAACACTGCCATGTGGTGGCGGATTTCGCTGCGCCGGCTTCCCGGCAGCACCAGCAGAACCGGCGGCGATTCCGTCCGCCGCGCGGCTTCATCCACGTTCGGGCGCAGCTGAGTCAGCTGCTCGGTCAGGGGATGGCCGACATAGCTGCAGGGCGGCCCGTGCAGCCTGCGATAGGCCTCGGGTTCGAACGGCAGCAGCGCCAGCACATGATCGACATATTTCACCATTGCGCGCGCCCGCCTGGGCCGCCACGCCCAGACCGAGGGCGACACATAATCGACGATCGGAATGCTGGGGTCCTTGGCGCGAACGCGTTTGGCGACGCGATGGGTGAAGTCCGGACTGTCGATGATGACGAGAATATCCGGCGCCGCTTCCGTCACCGCGATGGCCGTTTCCTTGATCAGGCCCAGGATCTTCGGCAGGTCTTTGACGACGGCGGCAAGCCCGATGATCGAGAGCTCTTCGATCGGAAACAGCGACTCCAGGCCTTCGCGCGCCATCGCACGGCCGCCGACGCCTTCGAACTGCACCCCGTCGCCAAGGCGCTGGCGCAGCACTTTCATCAAATTGGCGCCGAGGCGATCACCGGACTCTTCCGTCGCGATCAGAAATATCCTCCGCTCCATCCCGGCGGTGGTGCGAGACGGCGTCACGCTGATAAGCCCTGGATGAACAGGCCGGCGCTATCAGCGGCCTCGATCATGGCTTGCGAGTCCGCGGCAATCGTATGGCCGGCGATCACGGCGATGCCGGCGAGCCCGGCCTTGGCTGCGCCCTCGATGGTCCTCGCGCCCACGGCCGGCAGGTCGAAGCGCAAATCCTGGCCGCTCTTGGGCGCCTTCACCAGCACGCCGCGGCCGGATTTGGCGCGAATGCGCCCGGCCTCACGCAGCCGCGCCACGCGAACCAACAGCCCGTCAGTGCCCTCGATGTCCTCGACCGCCACCACGTGCCCGTCGATCACGACCACGGCCTGGCCGATGTCGAAGGGCCCGAGCGCGCCGAGCACCTCCCGCCCCTTGGCGATGTCAGCGGCGGCAACGGCATCGGGCGCGGCGCGGGCGATGTTTCCCTCCGGCATCAGAATATCGGGGGCGACATCCCGGATGCCGACCATCCGAAAACCGTCCTGTTCGAGGATGCGGCCGATCCCCGACAGCAGATGATCGTCGCCGCCGCGAAACGCCGCCCAGACGCGGCCGAGCACGCGGATCGTTCCCCAGTCCAGCCGGATTTCCGACAGCGCCGGGCGCAGCAGCGTGCCGATGAAGATCAGGTCGCGGCAGCCCTCGCTGCGGAACAGTTTTGTGGCGCGGCCGAGTTGCCCGACCGAGATCCAGTGATGGCGGAAGCGCTCGACGCGCGCCGGATCGCAGGCGCCGCGCAGCGCGAACAGCACCGGCGCGATCCCGCGCTGGCTAAGCGAATCCGCCACCGCGAACGGCATGGCGCCGCCGCCTGCGATGACGCCGACCGGTGATGAAATGTCAGAAGCCGCGGAAATCATGGCTGCGGCGATCCCGTCATCAATGCTTGTTGCCGCTATCGGCCGGAAGACAGAGCGCACGATGCTTGCCTTGCGCGATGAAGGCGAGGATTTCGGCGATCGCCGGATCCTCTGCAGCGAGCGGCTGCACTGAATTCAGCCGCTCGGCAAAGATGCCGGGGCCGTGAAACAGGCTTTGATAGAACGCGCGCACTTTCGCCAGCCGCTCCTTGGTGAACTTGCGGCGCTTCATACCGATGATGTTCAACCCTTCGAGAGCAGCGTACTGACCGTTGGCGAGGCCGAATGGAATGATATCTCCGCGCACGCCGCAGACGCCGCCGACCATCACCTGCGGCCCGATCCGGGTTAGCTGGTGCACGGCGGAGAGCCCGCCGATATAGACGAAATCGCCGATCTCGCAGTGACCGCCCAGCGTCGCCGAGGTCGCAAAGATCACGTTATTGCCGACCATGCAGTCGTGACCGACGTGGCTGTTGTTCATGAAGTAGCCGCCATCACCGACACGAGTCAGCCCGCCGCCTTTCACGGTGCCGACATTCATGGTCACGCCTTCGCGAATGGTGCAGCCGGAGCCGATTTCGAGCCGCGTCGGCTCGCCGCGATAGCTCAGGTCTTGCGGCGCCCCTCCGAGCACCGCGAAAGGCGAGATCGTGCAATCAGCGCCGATGGAAGTATGACCCATCACATGCACATGCGCGATCAGATTGCAGCTTTCGCCGATCACGACGTTCCGGCCGATAATGCAATAGGGACCGATTGTCGTCCCCTCGCCGATCACAGCGCCATCCTCAACCCGCGCGGTTGGATCGATCGTACCCATCAAGCAGCCCAGCCCATCCGTTACGCGCGAATATCGCGCGTTTTCCGGTGGTTAGCGCGGCACCCGAATACTGTCCAGTGACGTATCGTTACGTCATGTTGCGGCACGCTGGCATCAAGAATGTCATCAGGTCATGCTGCCAGGCAGGAAGCAGCGAATCGAAATCCCGTAGGCTCCCTTGATCGGCCAGACCATGGTCCGGCCGGCGCGGTTTGGCTCGGTGATGACGGCATCGTCGGGGACGTCGATCCATTGGCCCTCGAGCCGCACCCGGTAGTGACCATCCCTGGATTCCCAATCGACATCGGCAACGGCCGAGCCATCAGCATCGGAGCAACATGGCCCCTTTCCGCTTCTGAGGCTGTCGAACCAGGACTTTAGCGGGGAGTTGGCGTAGCGGCCATCATCGCGGGCCGTTGCAACCCCGACGAGAACAGCGGTTGAGGCCATCAGCGCTACGGCAGTTCTGAGAGATTTCATGCGGCCCGTCTCGGCAACCACAATACCCACCGACCTACAAACCTGTCGGGCGGCTGAAGTTCCCTCGCGTTCAGCAGATATTATGTGCATCGATCGGAGATCACACGGCCGCCTCCCGCGCAGGCACCTGTCCAGGCGAGACCGAAATCTAGCTACCGGCCTGCGCAATCCATTCGCCAGGCTGCACCCGCGTAACCAGGACAGCCGGCCCCGAGTTGCTGATCTTGTAGACGAGCGCCTCGCCTTCGCGGATATCGGCAAATTCCCTGCCGAAGGCGTCGGTGACGTTGGTCTTGTGTGTCACCGCCAGATTATTGGCGCCGGCTTTCGGAGGCGCGTTGACGAGATCGCGCACGGCGCGTCCAGCCTTGGCGTTCTTGCCGTCGGGGTTCGCCATTCCAGACGCGCTGCCGGCGCTGCTGTCGGTCAACTCATCCACTGGCGACACATCCTTGCCGCCGATGAGTTTGCCGGTTTCAACCGCCCGATTCAGCCGGCTTGTGTAGACTTCGCCGATCGGCACGCCCAATTTCTTCAGCGCTGCCCCAAGCTCGCGCGCCAGCTCGCGGCCCTTTTCGCTCAGTTGCCGCTGCGCACTCATGTCGTCGAATTTGAAGGGGTAGATGTCCTTCTGGCTATCGTCGGTGGCGCCGTGCCGAAAAACGATGACATAGCCACCACCCTTGAGGGACGATACGAGACCGCCCAGATCTGCCGCGTAACTTTGCGGCGACATCAGCAGAAAAATGACCAAACACGAAATAATAGACGCAAGCTTGCTCAAGGAACGCCTCCGTTAAAAAAGAAGCGTGGGCCCAAACCCGAATTATTCGGAAAATTTCGTCAAGCGACCTCGGCGGGGTCCCACTACCAACGATTGAATAAAGATAGCAGGAAGACGTCCGTTGTGTGACGGATGAATTCAATCCGTCAGCATTGCGCCGACGTCGGCCTCCGCGACCACGCTGCCATTCACCTTGGCGTCGCCGTGAAACCACCACATCGCCTTGCGGCGGCCGATCGAGCGCATGTGGTACTCGATGGTGTCGCCGGGCATCACCGGCTTCCGGAATTTGCACTTGTCGATGGTGAGGAAATAAACCGCGCGCGGCTTCTCGGTGCCCTCGACCGACTTGATGCCGATGACGCCGGCGGTCTGCGCCATGGCCTCGATCATCATCACGCCGGGATAGACCGGACGATCGGGAAAGTGGCCGAGGAACGGCGGCTCGTTGAAGGTGACGTTCTTGATGCCGATACCGCTGTAATCGGTCCGGATCTTGATCACCCGGTCGATCAGCAGCATCGGATAACGATGCGGGAGCGTCTTGAGGATCTCGTTGATATCCACGAGTTCGAATCTGACCGCTGCCTCCTCCATCACTCCTGCCCCTCGCCTTTCGGACCGGCCGTGCCGCCCTGCGCCAGTCGCTCCACCGCAACAATCTCCCTGAACCACTGCTTGGTCGGTTTGGCAAAATGGCCGCCCCAGCGACCATTGGGCGGAATGTCGTCCTTGACCGCACTCATGGCCGTTACCTGGGCGCCGTCGCCGATCTTGAGGTGGTTGTTGATGCCCACCTTCGCACCCAGCGCGACGTTGTCACCGATCGTCAGGCTGCCCGCGAGCCCGATCTGGGCCGCGAGCAGGCAGTGCCTGCCGATGGTTACATTGTGGCCGATCTGGACCTGATTGTCGATTTTAGTGCCCTCGCCGATCACCGTATCCCGCAGGCTGCCGCGGTCGATGGTGGTGCCGGCGCCGACCTCGACATCGTTCTGGATCAGGACCCGGCCGGTCTGCGGCACCTTGATGTGCCCCTCGGGGCCGAAGAAGATGAAGCCATAGCCGTCCTGACCGATGCTGCAGGCGGGATGAATCAGGACGTTGTTGCCGATCAGGGCGAACTGGATCGCGGTGCGAGCGCCGACATTGCAGTCGCGGCCGATCTTGACGTCGGCGCCGATCACCGCGCCCGCGCCGATCACGGTGCCGGCGCCGATCTCGACCCTGGGGCCGATCACCGCGAGCGGATCGACGATGACGCCATCCTCCAGATGGGCCGACGGGTCGATGATGGCCGATGGCGCGATGCCGTCATTGTCGAACCAGGATTGCGGACGAAGCGCGTCCGCATGCCACTCGCGCGCCAGCTTCACGAAGGCGCGGAACGGCTGGCCGGCCCGCAATACCGCCACATGGGCGGGCACCTGGGCCTCGAAACGCGGGCTGACCAGAACGGCCCCAGCCTTGGTCACCTTGAGCTGATCGGCGTATTTGAGGTTGTCGAAGAACGCCAGATGCATGGGGCCGGCTTCGTCGAGCGAAGCGAGGCCCCTGATCACATGACCGCCCCGTGTGGGGTCGACCAATACCGCTCCCGTCAACGCGGCCAGCTCGGTCAGCGTCGAGGAAGGGGGTTGCTTGAAAAATATCGGCTGCGCCATTCCACCCGTCGCAGTCCGGCCGGCCTTCACACGAGAGGGTCGGGTCTGAAGAACCAGAACCGACCGCTCTCCTTGTCCTGTTGCGCTTCCAGATGCGAAGCAATGATCGCTTCGCCTGAAACCGCCCTAGAACGACGTGCCGCCGCCAAACTTGAATTCTTGCACGCGGTCGAACTGACCCTTGGTAAGCGGAACCGCATAGTCGAAGCGCAGCGGACCGAACGGCGAGGCCCAGATCAAGCCGACACCGACCGAGGTGCGGACCACATTGCCGTTGTCGTACTGCAATCCCAAACACGTTCCGGGATTGGCATTGGTCGTCGCCGTCGCCTGCGTCGGCGGCACGCAACCAGGCACATTGACTTCGCCCGTCTGCGCCCAGGACGTCGGCCCCTTGTAGTCGAACAGTCCGCCGGCGTCGGCATAGACCGAGCCCTTGAGCCCGACTTCCTTCGGCAGGAACCAGAACGGCATCTGCAGTTCGAACGAAGCGCCCCAGTACTTGGTGCCGCCAAGCGCGTCACGCGTGCCGAACGGATTGAGATCGCGCGGACCGATGCCGTTCGGCGCAAAACCGCGAACCAGGTTCGGTCCCATCTGGAAATGATCCAGCATGCGCAGCTCGCTGCCGCCGAACTGGTTCAGCATGCCGCCCTGGAGATGGATCAGTCCGACGATATCGGCGACCAGCGGGCTGTAGTACTTCGCGTCGATCGCCGACTTGATGTACTTCACGTCGCCGCCGACACCGGCGAAGTCCTGCTTCCAGTCGACCAGCAAGCCGTCGGTCGGGTTCTTGTTGTTATCCAGCGTGTTGTAGTTCAGCGAGTAGCCTACCGACGAGGTCAGCGCCTTGCCGCTCTGCAGTTCCCTGCGGATCGGCAGCGAGGCTTCGCCGTCGAAGTAGCAGCCGAGACCGTTTGTGGATGTCAGGTCGATCCCGTTCGCGTTCGCGAAGGCGGGGCTTGGATTGAACGCGAGCAGCGAGTTCGCCGGATTGTTGTTGCAGTTCGCAAGGTTATTCGGCAGCGAGATTTCCTGCTGATAGATCGAGTAGCGCAACTGCAGCGCAAGATCTTCCCGCAGCGTGAAGCCGAGCCGAGGGCTGAAGCCCGCCGTCTTGGTGCCGTAGGAGATGTAGCTGTTGGCCAATTGCTCGCGATAAAACAAATCGAGGCCGAGGGCGACGCGGTAGTCCAGCAGATAGGGTTCGACGAACGACAGCGAACCGCCGCGCGCATACTGACCGTAGGTCACGGCTGCCTTCGCATACAGGCCACGGCCGAGGAAGTTGCGCTCGGAGATGCTGACTTCGGCCAATGCACCGTCCGTGGTCGAATAGCCGCCCGACACCGAGAAGTCGCCGGTCGACTTCTCTTCAAGATCGACGATCAGGATCACGCGATCGGTCGACGAGCCCGGCTCGGTCAGGATCTTCACGCTCTTGAAGAAGTCGAGGTTCTTCAGCCGGCGCTCGGCACGATCGACCAGCGCGCGGTTGTAGGCATCGCCTTCGGACAGGTCGAACTCGCGGCGAATCACGTAGTCGCGGGTGCGGGTGTTGCCGCGGACGTTGATGCGCTCGATATAGGTTCGCGGGCCCTCATCGACGGCGAACACGATCGAAACGGTGTGCGCTTCGAAATTGCGATCGCCGCGCGGCCGCACCACGGCAAACGCGTAGCCGCGCCGCGAGGCTTCGATCTGCATTTCCTCGACGGACTTCTCAAGCGCCTCGGCATTGTAGACTGAGCCGACGTTGACGCGCGAGAAGCTGCGCATCGAGGCGGCATCGAGGGTCGCGATGGAGGTCTGGAAGTCGACGGAGGCCACGCGATATTGCTGCCCCTCATCGATCTTGAAGGTGACGAGGAAGCCCTTCTTCTCGGGGTCATACTCGGTCAGTGCGGCGACCACCTGCACGTCGGCATAACCGTTCTTGAGGTAGAAGCGGCGAATCAGATCGCGGTCGGCCTCGACCCGGTCGGGATCGTAGACGTCGGCGCCGCCGAGGAAGCTCAAGAGGTTGGATTCGCGCGTCTTGATGACGTCCTTCAGGCGATAGGCCGAATAGGCGACGTTGCCCACGAACTCGATCGACTTGATGCCTGTCTTGGTGCCTTCGGTGACCGTGAAGATCAGATCGACGCGGTTGTTCGGCTGCTCGATGATTTCAGGGGTGACGCGCACGTCATAGCGGCCGGAGCGCCGGTAGATTTCGGTGATGCGCTGGGCGTCCGACTGGACCATCGGACGCGAGAACGTGCCGCGCGGCTTGGACTGGATTTCAGCCGAAAGCTGCTCGTCCTTGACCTTCTTGTTACCTTCGAAGGCGATGCGCCCGATCACGGCGTTTTCGACCACGGTCACGACCAGCCGGCCGCCCACCTGGTTGATTCGCACGTCCTGGAACAGGCCGGTCTCGATCAGGGCCTTGAGGCCGTCGTCGATCTGGGCCTGCCCGAGCCGGCCGCCGGGGCCTGGCTTGAAATAGGAACGGATGGTCTCGACCTCGACACGCCGGTTCCCCTCAACGGAGATCGACGCCACGGTCTGGGCCGAAGCCGGCACAGACACCAGCGCGCTCCCCATCGGCGCGGCCACCATGATCAGAGCGCCCAGCAGAGCCCCCCGCACTCGCATTCCCAACATCATGCGCAACGCGCCCTCGTCATTGCACTGCCGGCTCGTACCCCTACGAACCGGCAGAATCCCAAAGTTGCATTGCTTGTAGCCAATTTCGACAGGGGGGCAAACCAGACATCGCGGTGCGATTCCATTTTCATTCCAAGACGTTGCCAATGGGCAACGTCACAAAAAAGCCGCTTCTACGATCTCCCGAACAGCCCCTTCAGCCACGGTACCTGATGGAAGTCGTTATAGAAGGCAAACACCATCAACATCAGCACTAAAACCAGCCCGACTCGGAACCCGTATTCCTGGGATTTTTCCGACAAAGGACGCCCCCGCAGCACCTCGGCCGTGTAGAACAAAAGGTGGCCGCCATCGAGCAGGGGTACCGGGAACAGATTCAGCAGTCCGATCGAAATGGACAGCACCGCTGCCAGATGAAGCAAGGGAATCAGTCCCAGCGTGGCCACCTGACCCGAAATCTGCGCGATCCGAATCGGCCCGCCGATCTGGTCCGCGCTCGCCCGCCCGGTGAAGATGTTGCCGATATAGGAGAGCGTCTGGTCGATGACGAACCAGGTTTCCTTGATTCCCAGCCAAAGCGCGCTGGCCGGATCGACTTTCTCGGTGGTCACTTCGCCCGGCGACGTTGCGCGGGTGATGCCGAGAATCCCGAGGCGCTGCGTGTTCCCGAAGGGATCCTTCACTTCGCGCAGTTCCGGCGTGCCCTTCAATTGCAGCGTGGAATCACCGCGCTTGACGGTGAAGGTCAGGGTATCGCCGGCGCGAACGCTGACGGAGCGCTGCATGTCGGAGAAGCTGCCGATCTTCTTGCCGTCGATCGCGGTGACGACGTCGCCGACCTGAAAGCCCGCCCGCTCGGCGGCGCTGCTGGCTTCGATCTTGTCGACGCGCGCCGTCGTGCTCGGCTTGCCGAAGAAAGTGAAGAGACAGGTGAAGATGACGATCGCCAGAATGAAATTCGCGACCGGACCGGCGGCAACGATAGCCGCGCGCGCGCCGACTTTCTTGTGATGGAAACTGCCCGCCCGCTCCTCCTCGGTCATGCCGGCGAGCGATTCGGCCGAGGCCGGCGTCGAAGCTTCCGATTCGTCGCCGAAGAACTTCACATAGCCGCCGAGCGGGATCGCGGAGATCTTCCAGCGCGTGCCATGGCGATCGTTGAAGCCGGCGAGTTCCGGCCCGAAGCCGAGCGAGAACGTCAGCACCTTCACGCCCGCCCATCGGGCGACCAGGAAGTGGCCGAGTTCATGGAAGAACACGACGATGGTCAGGACGAACAGGAAGGGAATGATGTAGCCGACGAGTCCATGGCCCAACGTATTGAAACTACTTAGAAAAAACTCTGACATCAGGTTCCCCTCGACAAGAGCCAAAGGCTCCGTCCCCAACCCTCTAGGATGCCTTTAAGGCAATTTGAGGCAATAGGGAGGCGGCTCTATTTCGCGCGTTATGGTCAATGGCAATCGCGTCGTCGGCCGAGCTCAAAGGCGCAAGGTTCCCGGCGCGAATCCAGTCGTTCATGGTGGCTTCGACAAGACGCGCAATCGACCCGAACTTGATCTTTCCGGCAATGAACGCCGCCACCGCCACCTCATTGGCAGCGTTGAATACCGTGGTCGCACCACGTCCAGTACGTAACGCCTCGTAGGCCAGACGCAAGCCCGGGAACCGCTCGAAATCCGGCGCCTCGAAGGTCAGCTGTCCGATTTTTGCCAGATCCAACCGGGCCGACGGGCCGACGATTCGTTCGGGCCATCCGAGGCAGTGCGCAATCGGAATGCGCATGTCGGGCGCGCCGAGCTGTGCAACCACGGAGCGATCGGAGAATTCGACCATGCCGTGGATGATCGACTGCGGATGGACGAGAACGTCGATTTCGTCGGCGCTCAGCGCGAAGAGATAGGAGGCCTCGATGACTTCGAGGCCCTTGTTCATCATCGACGCCGAATCGATGGTGATCTTCTGGCCCATGCTCCAGTTCGGATGCTTCAGAGCCTGCTCCAGCGTCGCCTGCTCGATGTCGGCCGGCGCCCAGGTGCGGAACGGCCCGCCCGAGGCGGTGATGATCACGCGCACCAGTTCCTCGCGATTGCCGGAAGAGAGTGCCTGAAACAGCGCATTGTGCTCGGAATCCGCCGGCAGGATGCAGGCGCCGGCTTTCGCCGCGCGCTGCATGAAGAAATCGCCGGCACAAACCAGGCATTCCTTGTTGGCGAGCGCCACGGCCGCGCCACGGTCGACCGCGGCCAATGCCGGCTTCAATCCGGCCGCACCGCTCACCGCCGCCATCACCCAGTCGGCGGGACGCGCCGCGGCCTCGATGATGGCGCTTTCGCCGGCGCCGCATTCGATGCCTGTGCCTGCCAACGCATCCTTCAGTTCACCAAGGCGCGCGGGGTCGGCGATCGCTGCGAATCGCGCGCCGAATTCCTTGGCGAGTTTGGCCAACGCTTCGACATTGGAATTCGCGGTCAGCGCCTCGACGGAATAGCGGTCGCGCGCCCCGCGCAGCAAATCCATGGTGCTGTCGCCGATGGAACCGGTGGCGCCCAGCACGGTGACCGTGCGTACGGCTGCCGCAACGGCCTTGTTGTTACGCAATGGAACTGCGCTCATCGTTTCACCAAACCATAAGACCGCGGCCGACGCCATCGGCGCCGCCCCGCAGAAGACCGAAAAGAGCCGCCACGACAACGGCTGCGACAAATCCATCCAGGCGATCCATTAGCCCGCCGTGGCCGGGAATAATGTGACTTGAGTCCTTTACGCCAAAACGGCGCTTCACGGCGGATTCGAAGAGGTCGCCGAGCTGTGAGACGACCGAAAGAGCCCCGGAAAGCAGCAATAACGGCCCTACTTTGCCCAGATCGAACGCGGCAAACCCGGCCGCCACGGCCAGGCTGGCGGCAAATCCGCCGGCGGCGCCCGCCCAGGTCTTCTTAGGGCTGACGCGCGGCCAAAGTTTTGGGCCGCCAATGCCGCGACCCGCGAAATAGCCGCCGCTATCGGTCACCCAAACGATCAACAGCACGAACATCAGCGCGGCGAATCCCTTGACGGGATCGAGACGCACCAGCACCGAGGCGATCTCGGCCGCGGCCGCATACAGAAATCCCGCCGCGGCCCAGCTTCGCCGCTCCGGCGCAAGCGACACCACCGCAACAAGGCCGACACCGAGCACGATCAGCGCGGCATCGAGCCGGCCAATCGCAAAGCAAAGCCCGGCGATAGCAAGCGCGGCCACACCCAGCGCCGTCACGCGCATCGCGCTGGCGAGACCGACGATCGCGAGCCATTCGACGAACAGGCCGATGGCAGCCAGCGTCACCAGCGCGGTCCAGAGCCAGCCGCCCGCATAGGCGATCGCGACCGCAAGCGGAATCAGCACAGCGGCTACGGCGATGCGCATCACGAAGTTTCGCGAATCGGGTTGGCTCGCTGCCGCCGGCGCGGCCTCGCGTTCGGTCACGATCCGGTTTTCGCGGCCAGACCGCCGAAACGGCGTTCCCGTCTGGCGTATTCGGCAATGGCGCTTTCGAGCGCGGCCTTGTCGAAATCCGGCCAGTGGATCGGCACGAACACAAGTTCGCTATAGGCCGCCTGCCACATCAGGAAGTTCGACAGCCGCTGCTCGCCGCTGGTGCGGATGATCAGGTCGGGATCGGGAAGATCAGGCGCATCGAGATAGCGGCCGAGCGCATCGGCGTCGATCGACGCCGGATCGCGCTTGCCCTCCGCCACTTCGCGCGCCAGCCGCTGCGCAGCGCCGGCGATTTCCTGGCGCGATCCGTAATTGAAGGCGACGACGAGATTGAGCTTGGTGTTGGCCCGGGTCAGTTCCTCGGCTTCATTCAAGAGCGTGCAGATATCGGGCTCGAGCCCTTCCCGCTCCCCGATTACACGCACCCGCACGCCATCGCGATGCAGCGTCGCCAGATCGTTGCGGATGAAGCGGCGGAGCAGTCCGAACAGATCGCCGATTTCGGTCGCCGGCCGCGACCAGTTCTCGGAGCTGAACGAAAAAATCGTCAGATAGAGCACACCGAGTTCATGGGCGGCGCGAACGACGCGACGCAGCGCATCGACGCCACGGCGATGGCCTTCGGCGCGCGGCAAGCCGCGCGCTGCCGCCCAGCGCCCGTTTCCGTCCATGATGATCGCCACATGCAACGGGACGGATCGATCCGGTCCTTCCGTAGCGGGGGCGGCGGCGTTCGGCATTATCTGAATTCCAGGACCAATCTCGACTCTTGTACGTTGCCGTCAAACGGTGAGGATTTCCTTTTCCTTCGCCGCAAGCAACTGATCGATTTCCGCAATCGTTCCGTCGGTCGCCTTTTGCACCTCGTGGGCGAGCCGCTCCTGATCGTCTTCGGAAATCTCGTGATTCTTCTCGAGCTTCTTGACGATATCCAGCCCGTCACGACGAACATGGCGGACCGCAACCTTGGCGGCTTCGGCGTATTTATGCGCGACTTTCACCAGTTCCTTGCGCCGCTCCTCGTTGAGCTCGGGGATCCGCAAGCGCAGCACCTGCCCTTCGGTCGCGGGCGAGAGGCCGAGGTTGGAATCGACGATCGCCTTTTCGACGGCCTTCACCATCGACTTGTCCCACACCTGCACGGAGAGCAGGCGCGGCTCGGGCACGCTGACGGTCGCAAGCTGGTTGAGGGGCATGTGCGAGCCGTAAGCCTCAACCTGCACCGGCTCCAGCATGGACGCCGCCGCGCGGCCGGTCCGCAAGCCGCCCAGCTCGTGCTTGAGCGAGTGGGTGGCGCCTTGCATGCGGCGCTTCAATTCGTTGATGTCAAAACCGGGCGTGGGCATAACACTCTCCCCTCCTTAGGAACCAGCCGCCGGCGCCTTAAAGCCCGCGGTTCGAAGCAGCACCGGCGTATCAGCCAGCAACCACCGTGCCGTGGCCGGTGCCGCGCAGGATCGCGCCGATCGAACCCGGCTCGGCGATCGAGAATACGATGATAGGCAGTGACGTCTCGCGGGCAAGCGCGAATGCAGTCGCATCCATCACCTTGTAGTCGCCGGCAATCGCCTGCGAATGCGTCAGGCGATCGAACCGCTTGGCCTGCGGGTCCTTTTTGGGGTCGGCGCTGTAAACGCCGTCGACATTGGTGGCCTTGAGCACGGCTTGGGCCCCGATCTCGGCCGCCCGCAACACCGCTGTGGTGTCGGTGGTGAAGAACGGATTGCCGGTTCCACCACCGAGCAGGACGATTCGGCCCTCGGAAAGGTATTTGTGCGCTGCACTGCGGGTGAACAGCTCGGAAATCTCGGGCATCACGAACGCCGACAGCGTCCGCGCCGGCGTCCCCTTGCGCTCGATCGCCGCCTCCAGCGCCAGGCAGTTCATCACGGTGGCGAGCATGCCCATGGTGTCGCCGGTCGGGCGCGACACGCCGCGCGAGGAAACTTCCACGCCGCGAACGATGTTGCCGCCGCCGATCACGACGGCCACCTCGACGCCAAGCTTCTGGGCCGCGATCAGATCGTCGGCAATGCGGTCAACGGTCGGCTGGTCGATACCGAAGAAGTGGCTGCCGGCGAGATATTCGCCCGAGAGCTTGATCACGACGCGACGATAGACCGGCTCAGCCATTGCTTATCGCTTCCTTGTCCCGCGCAAGTGACTTCCGGCGCGCTGGCGCCGGAAGGTTTTGACCGCAGCGGTTATTTCTTGCCGCTGGCCGCCGCGACCTCGGCTGCGAAATCGGATTCCTGCTTTTCGATTCCCTCACCGAGAGCATAGCGCACAAATCCGGCAATCTTCACCGGCGCACCGATTTTGCCTTCGGCTTCCTTGACCGCCTGGGCGACCGACTTGCCCTTTTCGTCATGGATGAACGCCTGCTCCAGCAGGCAGACTTCCTTGTAATAGGTCTTCAGGCCGGACTCGACGATCTTCTCGATCACGTTCTCCGGCTTGCCCTGCTGGCGGTACTTGTCGGCCAGTACGTCCTTTTCCCGCGTCACGATCGCCGGATCGAGGCCGGACGGATCCAGCGCCTGCGGATTGGTCGCGGCGACGTGCATGGCCAGCTGACGGCCGAGATGGGTGAGCTCATCGGTCTTGCCGGTGGATTCCAGCGCGACCAGCACGCCCATCTTGCCGGCGCCATCGATCACGGCGCCATGGACATAGCTCGACACCACGCCCTTGCCGACTTCGAGCGAAGTCGCGCGGCGCAGCGACATGTTCTCCCCGATGGTCGCGATCGCGTCCGAAATCGCGGTCTCGACCGTGACATCGCCAACCTTGGCCGCCTTGATCGTCTCGACGTCGGCGCCGTTGTGCAGCGCGACCTGCGCGATCATCTTGACGAGGCCCTGGAACTGCTCGTTGCGGGCAACGAAATCGGTTTCCGAATTGACTTCGACCACGACGCCCTTGACGCCCGAGGTCACCGCGCCGATCAGGCCTTCCGCCGCGACGCGGCCGGCCTTCTTGGCAGCCTTCGACAGGCCCTTCTTGCGCAGCCAATCCTGCGCGGCCGTCATGTCGCCCGCGGTTTCGGTGAGCGCTGCCTTGCAGTCCATCATGCCTGCGCCGGTCGACTCGCGCAGTTCCTTGACCATCGCCGCAGTGATCGTTGCCATCGTCGAATATCCTTCTTGCCTGTTGGCCGCGGGCGCGGCGCACGCTTTGCGCCGTGCCGCCGTCAGCTACAGGGAATGTCGTAATCTGGGGAGCAGAACCGGTGGCCGGAAGACCCGGCCACGCGGCGTACCGATTATTCCGCTTCCGCAGTCAGCGTCTTGGCCTGGGCAACCCAGGCATCGGCGCGGCTCGGAAGACCAACCTCTTCGCCGATCTTGTGCGCGGTATCGTGGTCGAGCTCGGCGAGCTGCCAGTAGTGGAAGATGCCGAGGTCGTTGAGCTTCTTCTCGATCGCACCCGACACGCCGGTGAGCTTCTTGAGGTTGTCGGCGGTGCCGCGCGGACCGGCCAGCCCCTGGAAGCCGGTCGGCTGGGGAGCGGCCGGAATTTCCTCGCGGGCCGGCTGAGCGGAGGCACCGATGTCGATGCCGTGGTCGCCCTGGGCGCGCGAGATGCCGTCGATGGCGGCGCGGGCCACCAGGTCGCAATACAGCGAGATGGCGCGGCCGGCGTCGTCATTGCCCGGCACCACGAAGGTGATGCCCTTGGGGTCGGAGTTGGTGTCGACGATCGCGGCAACGGGAATGTTGAGCCGCTGCGCTTCCTGGATCGCGATGTCTTCCTTGTTGGTGTCGATCACGAAGATCATGTCGGGAAGACCGCCCATGTCCTTGATGCCGCCGAGCGAACGGTCGAGCTTGTCGCGCTCGCGCTGCAGCGTCAGCCGCTCCTTCTTGGTGTAGGAGGAGGCCTCGCCGGACGAGAGCACTTCATCGAGGTGACGCAGGCGCTTGATCGAACCCGAGATCGTCTTCCAGTTGGTCAGCGTGCCGCCGAGCCAGCGCGAGTTGACGAAATACTGCGCCGAGCGCTTGGCCGCTTCGGCAACACCGTCCTGCGCCTGGCGCTTGGTGCCGACGAACAGGATGCGGCCGCCCTTGGCGACGGTGTCAGATACCGCCTTCAGCGCTGTGTGCAGCAACGGCACGGTCTGGGCGAGATCGATGATGTGGATGTTGTTGCGGGCGCCGAAAATGAACTCCGCCATTTTCGGATTCCAGCGGTGCGATTGGTGACCAAAGTGCACGCCAGCTTCAAGCAGCTGACGCATAGAAAAATCGGGTAGCGACATAGTGATGATTCTCCGGTTGGTTCCTCCGGAAACGTGTGAGCAAACGAGCCTTATGGCCCGGCTGCCACCGGACGGCCTTTTGAGCCATGTTTCCGTGTGAGATGGCGCGGTGTATAGCCGGATTCCAGCCAGAAGCAAGGAAATAAGGCCGGTTTTTCGGCCTTCCAGCCCCACGATTTAGGGCGCCTTCGGGCCAGATCCGAGGATCTGGCCCGTTAACAATCAGCATCGGGCACCCGGCGGGCACCCTCGGGCCGCCGCCGCAGGCGCCGCGCGCGCCGGTATGGGCGGAGCAGCCATTCGGGGCGGCGGCGCTGGCGCGGCCATCCTTGGTGGTGGCGGCGGCGGCGCGGCCATGCGCGGGGGTGGCGGGGGTGGTGCGGCCATCCTTGGCGGAGGCGGCGCGGCCATACGTGCAGGCGGCGGGGGCGGTGCGGCCATCCTCGGTGCAGGCTGCGGCGCGGCCATCCGCGGCGGCGGAGGGGCCGGAGCGACGCGGGCTGCCGGCGGTGGCGGCGGCCTTGCCGCCTGTACGGCCGACGGCGGCGGGCCTCGCCGCAATTCCGGCTGCAGTTGAGGTCTCGGAGCGACGGTAGCGCTCGGCTTCGGCGGCGCCGCGGCGCTGGGTGGCGGCGCGGCCACCCTTGGCT
This sequence comes from Bradyrhizobium sp. AZCC 1678, assembly GCF_036924765.1. Classification (NCBI taxonomy): domain Bacteria; kingdom Pseudomonadati; phylum Pseudomonadota; class Alphaproteobacteria; order Hyphomicrobiales; family Nitrobacteraceae; genus Bradyrhizobium; species Bradyrhizobium sp. AZCC 1678. Next base: position 4,261,344 of record NZ_JAZHSE010000001.1, on the reverse strand, counting down.
GCTGGCCAGCCGGAGCCGTCGGAGCAGTCGCCCCGATGGCGGGCCTGGAGCCGGTAGCTGCGCTGGGTGCAGTCGGTGCGGCCGATCCCGGACGGGGCGCGCCCGGCGCAAGCCGAGCGTTCGGATTCACGGTCCCCGGTGATACCGCAGCACTTGGAGGCGCGGGCGGCGCGCCCCTGGCGCCTGGAACCGGCAGGGCGTTGATCCTCGGCGAGGGCTGTGTCGAAGGCGACGTGCCTGGCGGCGCGTTCACCGGCTGCGTCGCGTTCGGCCTCCCGGTCGGTCCCGCAGGAGCGCCGGGCAAACCAGTTCTCACGGCAGGATTGATCGTAGCGCTCGGCGGTACCGGCGCTCTGCCCTGCTGAATCAGCGTGGCCCTCTGCGCGACGGCAGGCGGCAATGTCGGCGTGGCGCCACCACGCTGCGCCGGCGCAACTGTCGCCTCCGGGGCGCCGGGGCGTCCAATAGGTCTGGCGCCAGGCCCGACCGCCGGCAAAGGCGTTTGCGGCCTGTTGATCACGTTGTTGATGACGGCCCTGTTGTGGATGTTCGCAAAGATGATGTTGTTCGGCGGCGGCGCCACGTAGCGCGGCGGCCGCACATAGACCGGTATCGGCACAAAGATTGGCTGCGGCAGGATGAACAGCCCGATCGGTGGCGGCGGCGGCTCCAGTATCACGAAATCCTCCGGCGGCGGCGGCAGGTAGTAGACCGGCGGCGGAGGCGGCGGGACAAAATCGAACTCGGGATCGCCGAAGGCCAGCACCGGCCGATCGATATAGATGAACTCTTCCGGCGGCGGTGGCGGCACGTCGTAGTCGATGACATCAAATGTCGGCGGCGGCTCGATCGGCGCGGTGAGAATGGCAAGGCGACGGCGCGCATCGGCGGCGTGAGGCCCGCGCGGATAGCGTTGCAGATACGACCAATAGGCGTTCGGCGTGTCGGCGCGGTAGGTGCGGCGCCACGTGATCGCTTCGCGCCGCGCCGCCGCGATCGCCCTCACCCGCTTCGCCATCGGATCGTCGGGATAGGCGGCGAGAAAATCCTCATAGGCCGGCAGCGTGTCGCGCTCCAGCACCGCGGCGTAGGCGTCCTGCACGCCGAGATCGCGGATCGGCTTGCTGCGGACGGCGGCGACCTGGTCCGGCGGCGTAGCTGCGGCTGCGGGCGCATCCGGTGCGCGCTCGAAGAACGTGAAGGCCGCGTCGACCTTCTGGCTGTCCCAGGGCACCTGCGCGCCCTTGCTCGCCTCGTTGACGCGAAGCCGCACGCGGTTGAAAACCTCCGGCAGCGGCAATCCGCCGGTCCGAATCATCTCGGCCAGCGACTGGGCGTAGACGCCGTACGGTCCCTGCTCGGCCGGCGCGACCGTTCCGGGCGCCGCGTTGAATGCTATCAGCATGTGCGGGTCCGCCTCGACCAAAGCGAGACCGCTTGCGATCTGTCCGTTGACGAAAGGCTGTTGCCGCCCCGCGTCCAGCACGACTATGCCAGCCTTCAGCGGCAGCGAGGCGAGTTGACGGATGTAGTCCCCGGTCCGCAGCGCCTCGATCGGCACGTCGGTATCGCGGTTGATCGCGGAATCGACCGGCACGAAATAGTTCTCTCCCGCCAGTTGCAGCCCGTAGCCGGCCAGGTACACCATCGCGACCGTGTCCGGCCCCGAGCTTTCGGCTTTCTGGATGAAGTCGCGAAAACTCTTGCGCAGCGTGTCGCCATCGAGATCGCGGGCGCCGATCACGTCAAAGCCGGCCGCCTGCAAGGTCTGCGCGATCAGGCCGGCATCGTTGGCCGCGGTCGCCAGCGGCGATTTCGCATAGGCGGCGTTGCCGACCACCAGCGCAATGCGCTTTTCCGTCTGCTGCGCTGCGGCGGTGTTCAAATGTCCCGCCAGTCCGGACATTGCAACGAGACACACCGATAGGATCGACAAACTTCTTGCTAACCGCATGGTTTCCACCCTGTCGCCGCCCAAGCGCCGCATGGAACGCGCGTTAAGCTGAACATGTCTTGAACAAATGCGCTCTCAGCAAGGCATGCCGCGGTCAAATCACGCCTTGTGTCCCCGCTCCGCCCGGTTCCTGCACCGAAATTCGCATTGTCGCGGCCGCCCGGCGGGCGTATCCTCTTGCCTTAATCGTGTTCGCCCGCATCGTGAGGCGGCTGCGCGAGTTCCTCCCGATGTGCGGTTTGCCCATGCAATGGAGGAACTGCCATGACCGTTGCCCCGACCCTGCAGAAATATCTGGATCAGAGCGTCACCTACGATCTGATCCCCCATGCCCCTACCATGTCATCGACGCGCACAGCCGAGGCCTGCCATGTGCCGGGCGAGGCGCTGGCCAAGGCCGTCGTGCTGCGCCGTGACGGCGGCTACATGATGGCCGTCCTGCCGGCCTCCCATCACCTGCATCTGTCGGCCCTGAAAAGTCAGCTCGGCCACAAGGTCGACCTGGCGAGCGAAGACGAAATCGAACGGCTGTTCGAGGACTGCGAACGCGGGGCCATACCGCCGCTCGGCGAGTGCTACGGGCTGGACGTCATCGTCGACGACAGCATCGATGCGCGACGGCATATCTACATGGAAAGCGGCGATCACGCCACGCTGATCCGCATGGAAGGCGAGCAATTCGCGCGACTGACGGCGAAGGCCTGGCGCGGCCACTTCAGCACGCACGATTGAGGTCGCTCGTTCGGCCGACTGGGCCGGCGCGGTCGAGCGGCTTCAAGCAGAGTGCTCCGCACCCGTTCGCGGTCGAACGGGCGGGCGCGCCGTTCAGGACGCTTCGATCGCAACAGGCCGGCGCTTCAATGATGGGCCGCCACGCTCTTCACGTACCCGGACATCAAATCACTGGGCGCGAACTGGCTGATGTCGCCCAGGCTGATCATGCCGACCATCCGCTTGCTCTTGTTGATCACCGGCAGCCTGCGGACTTTCAGCGTCTCCATGTGATGCACCGCTTTCGCAAGATCATCGTCCTCGCGGCAGCAGTGGATGCCGTCGGTCATCACGTCGCTCGCCTTGGCGCGGCTGGCATCGAAACCGTTGCCGGCAAGCCCTTTGCAGACGATGTCGCGATCGGTCACCATCCCGACCAGCTTGTCGTCCTCGCCGATCGGAATGCATCCGATATCGTGTGCGCGCATCAGTTTGGCGATTTCGGTGATGGGCGTGTCGGGGCTGACCCAGTCGACGCCCTTGTGCATCGCGTCTTTGACTTTCATGGCGGATCTCCGTTGCTGCGATTTCAGGTGGTAGTCACGTGATGCAGAACAGTTCCCCCTACTAGATTCGATTATACGCCGGATCGGGCGGGACGGCATCGCAAAAGGCATGACAACTTCTTGAATTTGCGAGCTGCGTCATTGTGCGGCGGGATGGGCAACCGCGCACAATGCGCTTTCGGCTATTGGCAGGCCTGAGCTGAGGCCTAATCTGCCAATTGCAACTCGGCGAGCGTCGTTCTCGCCGTCGACTCGTCCAGCGGAATGAGGTCGGCCGGCCCTGTATTGTCGCTCCCGGACGTTACGACAGAGGCAACCACGGCGCCGGCCAATCCGGCAACGATGGTCGTACCGGTTACCGCGTCATGCCTCGCGCTCGACTTGAGCAGAAAGAAATAGGTGCGTCCGGGCGCCGTGGTGAAATCGCGCTTGGTCTCGCCGGGAAACAGCACTTCGGTCGCGGTGACCTGATGCGGGCCTGCCGGGACATCGGCATAGCCGTAGGTTCCTACGAGCACCTTGCCGATCGGAGTGCCGTCGAGCTTCACGTCGCAGGCGCAAAGGGACATGGACAGGCCGTCGCGCTTTTGCTGAAGCACCACCACCCGGGACAGCCCTGGTTTCGGCGGACCGATCTTCTGCGATATCGCCGCATAGTCTGTTCCGACTTTGGCGGTCATACACCCCGACAACAACAACGCACCCGACAGCAACGCGATTCCACGCCCCAACATAACGCCCCCAAAACTAATCCCCTGCAAGGACATAGCCGGGAATGCGGTGAGGCTGCAACACAACTTACGCGATTGTCCGCAGGATCGGTTAGTTGCACCGCCGGAAACGCTACGGCCTACAGCGTCTGCACGTCCACCACGCCCGCAACCGCCTTGATCGCGCCCGCGATCTGCGGCGAGACCTTGAAGCGCCCCGGCAGCTTCACTTCCACCTCGGTCTGCAGATCGAGCATGATGACGAGCGAGACGTCACCATCGGCGCCGCCCGATGGCGCGGGCGCAGGCTTGGCCGGCAGGCCCTTTGCCGGACCGCCCGGCGTGGCGGCCTCCGGCATGTTGAGCCGTCGCGCGATGGAATCCAGCGGCTTGGGGTCGCGAACGAAAATCCGCAGGCCTTTTTGGGTCTTGGCCGCGGCGTCATCCAGCGGCTCGGCATGCAGCACCCGGGCGCGCACGTCCTCGCCTTGCAGTTCGGCGCCGAGTTGCAGCAACACGGCCGCACCCGGCTCCAGCACGTCGCGGTATTGCGCGAGCCCTTCCGAAAACAGCACCGCCTCGAAATGGCCGGTCGGGTCTGACAGCCCCATGATGCCCATCTTGTTGCCGGTCTTGGTGCGCCGTTCCATCCGCGACACAACAGTGGCCGCGACCTTGCCCGCGGTCGCGCCGGTTTTGACGGCGCGCGAGAATTCCGCCCAGGACTGCACCCGCAGCCGCTTCAACACGGTCGCATAGTCGTCGAGCGGATGGCCGGACAGGAAAAAGCCGACGGCGTCGTATTCACGGCGGAGTTTTTCGGCCGGCAGCCAGGGCTCGATCTGCGGCAGCATGATGGTCGGCGCGTCGGCCGCATTGCCGAACATGTCGTTCTGACCGATCGTTGCCGCCTCATGGCTGCGCTGGCACGCGGCGAGAATGGCATCGGCGCCGGCAAAGACGCGCGCGCGGTTGGATTCGAGCGTGTCGAATGCACCGGCCGCGGCCAGGCTTTCGATGATGCGCTTGTTGACCGCGCGGGGATTGACCCTTGCTGCGAAGTCTGCAAGCGAGGTGAAGGCGCCCTTCTTGCGCTCCTCCACGATCTGCTCGACCGCCTGCGGGCCGACGCCCTTCAGCGCGGCCAGCGCATAGTAGATCGTGTTCTCGCCGACCTCGAAGGTGGCGCCCGAACGGTTGATGTTCGGCGCCTCGACCTTGATGCCGAGCCGCTGCGCCTCGGCGCGAAATTCCGACAGCTTGTCGGTGTTGTTGAGTTCGAGCGTCATCGACGCCGCCAAAAACTCCACCGGGTAATGCGCCTTCATGTAGGCGGTGTGATAGGACACCAGCGCATAGGCCGCGGCGTGGCTCTTGTTGAAGCCGTAGTCGGCGAATTTTGCGAGCAGCTCGAAGATCGTGTCGGCCTGCCCCTTCGGCACGCCGTTCTTCACCGCGCCGGCAACGAAGATCGCGCGCTGCTTTTCCATCTCGGCGCGGATTTTCTTGCCCATCGCGCGGCGCAGCAGGTCGGCGTCGCCGAGCGAATAGCCGGCCATCACCTGCGCGATCTGCATCACCTGTTCCTGATAGATGATGACGCCGAACGTCTCCTTCAGGATCGGCTCCAGGATCGGATGCAGATATTCCGGCTCCTCGTCGCCGTGCTTGCGCGCGCAATAGGTCGGGATGTTGGCCATCGGGCCCGGGCGATACAGCGCCACCAGCGCGATGATGTCCTCGAAGCGGTCGGGGCGCATGTCGATCAGCGCGCGACGCATGCCCTGGCTTTCCACCTGGAACACGCCGACCACGTCGCCCCGCGCCAGCATCTGGTAACTCGGCGCATCGTCGATCGGCAGCGTCGGCAGATCGACCTGGATGTCGCGCTGCCTGAGCAGTTTTACCGCGACGTCGAGCACGGTCAGCGTCTTCAGGCCGAGGAAGTCGAACTTCACGAGCCCCGCCGGCTCGACCCATTTCATGTTGAACTGGGTCACCGGCATGTCGGATTTGGGATCGCGGTAGAGCGGCACCAGTTCGCTCAAGGGCCGGTCGCCGATCACGATGCCGGCGGCGTGGGTCGAGGCGTGGCGCGTCAGCCCTTCGAGGCGCTGGGCGATGTCGAAGGCGCGCGCGACCACCGGGTCCTCGTCGCGGAACGCCTGCAGCTTCGGTTCGCTCTCGATCGCCTGCGCCAGCGTCACCGGCGCGGCCGGATTTTGCGGCACCAGTTTTGTCAGTTTATCGACCTGCCCATAGGGCATCTGCAGCACGCGGCCGACGTCGCGCAGCACGCCCCTCGCCTGCAAGGTACCGAAGGTGATGATCTGCGCCACCTGATCGCGACCGTAGCGCTCTTGCACGTAGTCGATCACCTCGCCGCGGCGGTCCTGGCAGAAGTCGATGTCGAAGTCCGGCATCGACACGCGTTCGGGATTGAGGAAGCGCTCGAACAGCAGGCCGAAGCGGATCGGATCGAGATCGGTGATGGTCAGCGAATAGGCGACCAGCGAACCGGCGCCGGAGCCGCGGCCGGGACCGACCGGAATGTCGTGGGCCTTGGCCCATTTGATGAAGTCCGAGACGATCAGGAAGTAGCCCGCATAGTTCATGCGGTTGATCACATCGATCTCGAAGGCGAGACGCTTTTGGTATTCCTCTTCCGTGGTGCCGGGCGACAGGCCGTGAACCCGCAGGCGCCTTGCGAGCCCCTCCTCGGCCTGGCGCTTCAGCTCCGCAGCCTCCTCGCTCTCCGCGTCGGAGCCCGAGCCGGCGCCGACCGTGAAGCGCGGCAGGATCGGCTTTCGCGTCTTCGGGCGAAACGAGCAGCGCTCCGCGATCTCGACCGTGGAGGCCAGCGCTTCCGGAATGTCGGCGAACAGCACCGCCATCTCGGCGCGGGTCTTGAAGCGGTGATCGGGCGTGAGCTGCTCGCGATCGGTCTCGGCGATCAGCTTGCCGCCGGCGATGCACAACAGCGCGTCGTGGGCTTCGTAATCGTCGTTCGATGCGAAATATGGCTCGTTGGTCGCGACCAGCGGCAATCCCTTGGCATAGGCGAGATCGATCAGGCCGGATTCGGCACGGCGCTCCTTGTCGATGCCGTGGCGCTGCAATTCGACATAGAGGCGATCGCCGAACAGATTCGCCAGCCGGTCGCAACGCCCTGTCGCGAGCGCCAAGTGATCGGCATGCAGCGCCAGCGAAATCGGGCCGTCGGGGCCGCCGGTCAGCGCGATCAAATCCTCGGCATCGTCTTCCAGCCATTCGAGCTTGATATGCGGGGATTGATGCACCGGCGTTTCCAGAAACGCCCGCGAGTTCAGCCGCATCAGGCTGCGGTAGCCGCGCTCCCGCGCCGCCAGCAATACGATTCGCGACGGCGCTGAAGCCAGCGCATTGCGCGCGTTCGGGTCCTGATCGCCGAAATCGACGGCGAGCTCACAGCCGACGATCGGCTGGATGCCGTAGCCCGCCATCTTGTCGGAGAATTCCAGCGCCCCGAACATGTTGTCGGTGTCGGTCAGCGCCAGGGCCGGCTGGCGGTCGGCCTTCGCCAGTTCGCCGAGCTTGGCGATCTTGATCGAGCCCTTCAGCAGCGAATACGCCGAATGAACGTGGAGATGAACGAATCCGGCACTGGACATGTCGCTTAACGGGCTCTTGCATCATGGTGGGGAGCGATCATCGGCCGCTGATGCGCGCCGACTCGCCACCGCGATGGTGATGCCTTGGCCTTGCCGAGTCCACGCGGAACCCAGCTTCCGCGCCCGCCATCCGGCTTTTCCCCAACCCGTCCGCAAGACGGCTTGGGTCGGCCTGGATCAGGTTTCCAATCCGCATCAAAGCTGCGGAATCACCTGCGCCCAGACCGCGATCATCGCGACAAACAGCGTAATCGACGCCAGCGCCGCCGCTTCTTCCACAAACATCCGCAACATCGTCCGACTCCCTACGATATGAGAACATATGAGGAACATTGTTCCTTTTTTGTTCCGGGAGTCAAGGGCCGGTAGCGGGTCAGTTTGAGAAGTGGCCCCTGTGGTTAATTTGATCGGCCCTCTTTGCGTATTGTCGGACCACGAATTGATACTTCGGCTTGAAGTTCGCTAGCTCCCACTGCTCCAGCCGCGATGACGAGTTGGTGGATCCCTAGGTTTGGGGCGGCTTGTCCTGCCGACTTTCTGTCTGTGGACGTTCAATAAGTTCGTATGAGGGAACGTGGTCAGACTCCAACCACGATTCGAGCGCAGCGCCGCAGACTACGCAGATCGCGTCACCCGTGTGCGGTACCAAGAACTTCTCTTCGGTGCGTCTGTACTCGGCGCCGCAATTGCATTGAACAATTGTCGCCATCCCCGAAATATGCGCCCGGAACCGCCCGTTTTCCAGCCCGGAACTCTGCCATAATCAAACTGACCTGGTTAATTCCAGACCCGAGGTCATTCGAAGCTCCTCATTAGCTTCTCAATGTAATCGTTCACTACCTCAGCGAAATCACGCTGATCGCCAGAGGTTGCCGCGTCGCGATGGGTCTGCACCACCCGCTGAACCTCCTGAAGGGCGCCGGTCCGATCGGAAGGCTCTGTGGCGGCCATATATTCGTCAATCGACCTTTCGGCCATCGAGACGCCATTGGTGTCAGCAATTCCAATCAATCTTCGCAGGTCGCCGGAGCATTTTTCAAAATCTGCCATCTGCCAAATATGCGCGCCGTCCCGCGCGTTTTCCAGCCCAGAACTCAGCCACAGCCAGACTGCCCACTACCCAAAGGTTTCGATTGAAGGAGTTATGCCGGCAAATCCCGATGGTTGATCGCCGCTCCGCTCAAGAAAAAGCCCCGGGACAACGCCCCGGGGCTTCTCTGTTTCGCTAGTTGTGCGCGAGATCAGTACTTCCCGATGACCGGGCCGCCGAAGCGATAGTTGATACGGGCGGTGACGAGGTCAGCGTCCTGCTTGATGTCGTCGTTGCGGCTATTGCCCACGAACGCGACGCCGGTGAAGTTATAGTTGTTTGTGCCCATGAACAGGTGGTTATACTCGACGCCGAACGACCAGTTCGGAGCGAAGGCGTATTCCACGCCGGCGCCAACGGTGCCACCCCAGCGGGTTTCCTCGGCGCGATCGATCACGGTACCAGCGAACAGACCTTCATAGGTGTTGTTGGTGACCGCTGCACCGCCCTTGACGTAGAACAGGACGTTGTTGGCGGCATAACCGACCTGGCCGGTGAACAGGCCGAACGCGTCGATCTTGGTGCGGTTGACGCCAGGCGCCGCAAGGAGGCTCACGTTCGAACCGTTGAAGTCGGCCCAGTTGCCCTGCGCTTCGAGGCCGAACACCCAGTTGCCGGCCTGCCAGCGATAACCGACCTGACCACCGATCGTGCCGCCGTCAGCGTCGTGGCAACCTTCGGAAGCCGGAGTGAACGGAACGCCGCCGACCGCGGTGTTGGTCCAGCAGTTGTGGCTCGTGCCATAGCCGCCGTTGGCGCCGATGTAGAATCCGCTCCAGTCATACACAGCAGCGACCATCGGAGGCGCCTTGGTGTAAGGACGCGCAGCGAGATCCGCAGCGAGTGCCGGCGCAGCCGCGCCGAGCGCGATCAGACTGGCCGTAACAAGCAAAACCTTCTTCATACTTTTTATTCCCGTTCCGTTTTGACAGCCCCCAAGGCCGAGGCATGCTCATAACATCGTTCGCTCGAATTGCTGTAACCTCACTGCAACAGCCCGCACCAAATGGCCTCAGTGTGAACGTAAGTTAATGTTGTCTTGCAGGCGTTTCTCGAAACTTTGCACCGGAACCCGCCGCAAAAAATTCACATTCGCCTTGCGACGGTATTGCAATGTAGAGTGGCTTGACGGGATTGCGCCGGTGCGGCTTGTGTCGGTGCAAATGGAACCAGCAACGCGCGGAAGTACGATCAAGGAGATTCGAAATGCGTAAAACTGTACTAGCCGTGCTGGCCGCGAGTGGACTGGCCGCACTCGGCGCCGCGCCTGCCGAAGCGGTCGGCACCCGATATCCGTTCTGCATCCAGGGCGACGAGCACCCCGGCCTCAGCAACTGCACTTTCACGAGTTACGAGCAGTGCCAGGCGACCGCTTCGGGACGGTTTCTCTACTGCATCGCCAATCCCTATTATATCGGCGAGAGCGAACCGCCGCCGCGCGCCGGGTATCGCCCGCTGCCCGGCCGTGCGCTGCCGCCCGCCCCCGGCACCGGCAGATACTGAGCGCCCGCCGAGAGCGCATCGCGCCGCGCATCGTCAAGGGACATTCAACGCGGGAACGTGATTTGACGCGGGCGTAGGTGGATCGTCTGCTCAGCAACTGAAGATTTCCGGTGAAGGTTCTTGGGGCTACCGGCGGAGGATGCATGCGAAGGGCATGGCTGGCGCTAATGGTGGCCTTTGCTGTGTCGGCAGCAGTCGCGATGCCGGCTGCGGCGCGCGAATTTCCCTACTGCATCAAGGGCTGCGATTTCGGCGCCGGTGTCGGCGATTGCAGTTTTTCGACGCTGGCGCAGTGCCAGGCAACCGCCTCCGGGCGAGATGCGAGTTGCGCTGCGAACCCCTATTTCAACGCCAAGGCGGACATGCAGACCGATCGCAACCGCCAACACGGAAGGAGATTCTGATGCGCATTCTGGCTTTGGCAATTTTGGCGATCGGAGCGGCCTCGGCCGCAGTACCGGCGCAGGCACAGACTTACGATCCCAACTATCCGGTTTGCCTGCATGTTTATGGCAGGCTCAGCTATTACGACTGTACCTATTACACCCTGCCTCAATGCAACGCGTCGGCCTCGGGCCGCCCGGCGCAATGCGTGATCAATCCGTATTTCGCACATGCGTCTCAAGATCCCTCGGCACGCCGCTACAAGCGCTACCGCAACGGCTACTGAGCGTTATCTGTTTGATTTGAGCACAAGAGCTGCGATTTTCGGCGATGCAGTTTTTTGTCGCGCACGCAGTGTCAGGCAACCGCCTCCGGGCGAGATGCGTATTGCGCTGCGAATCCCTATTTTCAGCGCCAAGGCGGAAATGCAGACCGATCGCAGCCGCCAATTCCGTAGGAGATACTGATGCGCATCCTGGCTTTGGCAATTCTCGCAATCGGAACGATTTCGGCCGCAGCTCCGGCGCGCGCCCAGACATACGGCGGAGGATATCCGGTCTGCCTGCATGTCTACGGCCCGATCACCTATTATGAGTGCAGCTATACGTCGATTCCTCAATGCAATGCGTCGGCCTCGGGCCGCGCGGCGCAATGCGTCGTCAATCCATATTTTGCAAATGCGTATCAGGATCGGCCGGTGCGCAGGCGCGGCGCTTATTGAACGACGTCCCCAATTGCGCATGATGTCTTCGGAAAACCGGATCCACTTTGCGCTAACGCGGCCCTTCGGGTCCGGATCATGCGCTACTCCAGTTCGACGACCTGGCCGTCGACCAGTGACACCCGCCGGTCCATCCGGCCGGCCAGTTCCATATTGTGGGTGGCGATCAGCATCGCGACCTGCGTCGCCTTCACCAGCTGCATCAGCGCGTTGAAGACGTGATCGGCGGTGTGCGGATCGAGGTTTCCGGTCGGCTCGTCCGCCAGCAGCGCCCGCGGCGCATTGGCGACCGCGCGTGCGATGGCAACCCGCTGCTGTTCGCCGCCGGACAGCTCGGCCGGCCGGTGCGTGATGCGGTCGCCGAGGCCGAGATAGGACAGGATCTCCTCCGAGCGCTTGATCGTCTCGGCGCGTTTGAGGCCGCGGATCATCTGCGGCAGCATCACGTTTTCGAGCGCGGTGAATTCCGGCAGCAGCCGGTGCTGCTGATAAACAAAGCCGATGTCGGAGCGCCGGATCTGGGTGCGGTCGATGTCTGATAATTGCGAGGTCGGCGTGCCTGCGACATAGACCTCGCCGTCATCGGGGCTTTCGAGCAGGCCCGCGATATGCAGCAGCGTCGATTTGCCCGAACCCGACGGCGCCACCAGCGCCACCGACTGTCCCGCCCACAGCGCGAGCTTGGCGCCGTTGAGAATGGTCAACGTCGCCTCGCCTTGCCTGTACTCGCGTTTTATCTCGTGGAGATAGATAACCGGTACGTCTTCTGCCTCCTCGGCCATCTCGTCCTCACTCATACCGGAGCGCGTCGACGGGATCGAGGCGCGCGGCGCGCCAGGACGGATAGAGCGTCGCCAGGAACGACAGCGTCAGCGCCATGATCACGACCGCGGTGGTCTCGCCGAAATCGACTTCCGCCGGCAGCCGGGAGAGGAAGTAGAGTTCCGGCGAGAACAATTCTGTGTTGGTCATCCAGGACAGGAATTGCCGGATCGATTCGATGTTGAGGCAGATCAGCATGCCGACAAAGAAGCCGGTCAGCGTGCCGACCACGCCGATCGCAGCGCCCGTGATCAGGAATATCCGCATGATCGAGCCCTGCGAGGCGCCCATGGTGCGCAGGATGGCGATGTCCTGCCCCTTGTCCTTGACCAGCATGATCAGGCCGGAAACGATGTTGAGCGCGGCAACCAGCACGATCATGGTCAAGATCAAAAACATCACATTGCGCTCGACCTGCAGCGCATTGAAGAAGGTCGAGTTGCGCTGCCGCCAGTCGACCAGGAACACTGGCCGCCCCGAGGCCTCCGTCACGCTCTTGCGGAACGCGTCGATTCGATCGGGGTTGCTGGTGAATACCTCGATCGCGGTCACGTCCTCCTTGCGGTTGAAATAGGCCTGCGACTCCGGCAGCGGCATGAACACGAAGCTGGCGTCATATTCCGACATGCCGATCTCGAACACGGCCGCCACCTTGTAAGGTTTAATGCGCGGCGTGGTTCCCATCGGGGTCACCGCGCCCTTGGGCGCGACCAGCGTGATGGTGTCGCCGGCATGCAGCGACAATTGATCGGCGAGCCGGCGCCCGATGATAACGCCCTGCCCCTCGTCAAATCCCTCCATCGTGCCCTGCTTGATGTTCTTGGCGATCGAGGTGAGGTTGTTCAGGTCCGCAGACCGCATGCCGCGCACCAGCACGCCGGCGGCGTTGAAGGCCGAGGACGCCAGCGCCTGACCGTCCACGACCGGCGCGGCAAGGCGGATGCCGTCGACCTGGCTGATGCGCTCGGCGACGTCCTTCCAGTCGGTCAACGGCGATTCCAGCGGTTGCACCAGCAAATGCCCGTTCAGCCCGAGGATCTTGTCCAGCAGTTCCTTGCGGAAGCCGTTCATCACAGCCATCACGATGATCAGCGTGGCGACGCCGAGCATGATGCCGAGGAAGGAAAATCCGGCGATGACCGAAATGAAGCCTTCCTTGCGACGCGCGCGCAAATAACGTCCGGACAACAGCCATTCGAAGGGCGCAAAAGGCGGGGTGCGGGCTGTCTCGTTCATGGTCTCATCCATTACTCGATAATCCCATGATTCGGGCCAAATGTGGCCTTAATGGCCAACATTACAAGCGCGGTGGATATCTTATCCCGCTATCTTTGCCACCACTTCCGCCGGGCTTAGATTCTCGCGCGAACCGTCGCTGCGCCGCTTGATCTCAAGCTTGCCCTCGGCGAGGCCCTTCGGCCCGACCAGAATCTGCCAGGGGATACCGATCAGGTCGGCGGCAGCGAACTTTGCGCCCGCGCGCTGGTCGGTATCGTCATAGAGCACATCGACGCCCTTGGCCTGAAGTTCGCGATAAAGCTTCTCGCAGGCGCCATCGACGGCAGCATCCCCCTGCTTCAGGTTCAGGATCACAGCCGTGAACGGCGCCACCGCTTCGGGCCATTTGATGCCGGCATCGTCGTGGCAGGCCTCGATGATGGCGCCGACCAGGCGCGAGACGCCGACACCGTAGGAGCCGCCATGGATCGGCACGTCGACGCCGTCGGCGCCGGCAACCAGCGCCTTCATCGCGTCGGAATATTTGGTGCCGAAATAGAATATCTGGCCGACCTCGATGCCACGCGTATTGACGCGCTTGTCGGCCGGCACTTCGCGTTCGTACCGCTCGGCATCGTGGACGTCCTCGGTCGCAGCATAGACCGACGTCCATTGCTTGATGATGTCGGTGAGGTCACCGTCATAATCGACGTCATCGGGCGGGATCGGCAGGTTGAGCACGTCGCTGTTGCAGAACACGCCGGACTCGCCGGTTTCCGCCAGCACGATGAATTCATGGCTGAGATCGCCGCCGATCGGGCCGGTCTCGGCGCGCATCGGGATCGCCTTCAATCCCATCCGCGCGAAGGTGCGCAAGTAAGCCACGAACATCCGGTTATAGGAACGGCGCGCCGCCGCCTCGTCGATGTCGAAGGAGTAAGCGTCCTTCATCAGGAACTCGCGGCCGCGCATCACGCCGAAACGCGGGCGCTGCTCGTCGCGGAACTTCCACTGGATGTGATAGAGATTGAGCGGCAGGCTCTTGTAGGATTTGACGTAAGCGCGAAAGATCTCGGTGACCATTTCCTCATTGGTCGGCCCGTACAGCAATTCGCGCTTGTGGCGATCGGTGATGCGCAGCATCTCCGGACCATAGGCATCGTAACGGCCGCTCTCGCGCCAGAGGTCGGCAAGCTGCAGTGTCGGCATCAACAGTTCCAGCGCACCGGCGCGGTCCTGTTCCTCACGAACGATCTGCTCGATCTTCTTCAAAACCCGGAATCCCAGCGGCAGCCAGGCGTAGATGCCGGCCGCTTCTTGCCGCATCATGCCCGCGCGCAGCATTAGCCGATGCGAGACGATCTCCGCCTCTTTCGGATTCTCTTTCAGGATGGGTAGAAAAAACCGCGACAACCGCATGGGACAACTCAAGGAATCAGTGGGATACCGGAAGAGGTGCAGTGAAACCGGATCGGGTGCGAAAATACAAGGCCGGGGCCGGTGAAAAGCAGCCGGAAAGGCAGATTTTCGGGCCGTTTTTGGGCATCGTGGTCCTCATGCCTTCACAACGGCGTCATACCCCTCGAACCGGTGTCAACGCACCTGCAATTCATCTTGCAGCGTGATCTTCTGGAAGTCTGTGACCAGCGCATCGATCTGCATCCGCCAGCGGCCGGGCAGCGGCAGCGCCACGCCGCGCACATGCCAATAGCCGTCCGGCCCGAGCGTCGCGCGACGCTCCATCGGCTCGATGCCGCGCTCCGGCAAGCTCAGGATCAGCACAGCCTCCTTGGCCGGCAGCAGGGCGGCATCTCCCGTCATCAACTGCAGCACGAAGTCGTTGGAGCCGACCTTGCCCGGCGAAACCAGCACCTGAAACATCGCTGCGTCCGTATGGATATGGACCGAGAGCGGCGCCGCCACTGGAACCACCGAGGCGCGCGGCGGCGGCGTGAAGCGCCAGCCGGCGACCACGGCCAGGATGCCAACGACGAGAACGCATTCCAGCACGATCGACCCCAGCAGCGGCCGGGTGTTCTCGTAGTTCGCAATGACCGCAGGCGTGCAGAGAAACCGGTTCAGCGCCGCAAGGCCGAGCAACAGGATCACCAGCGCCAGCTTGATCGAGAGAAGGATGCCGTATTGGGTTTCGATCAGCGCACGCAGGCTTCCAAGCTGAATGACCGACAGCACCAATCCGCTCAGCACCAGGAGCGCGACCAGCGGCATCGCTAGGCCTGAAAACTGCTTGAGCACACGCGGCAGGTCGTCATTGCGCCGATGCACCATGGCCGCCAGCGGCGCCAACGCGCCGATCCAGTAGGCTACGGCTATGCCATGCAGGAACAGCGACGGCCGGGTCAGCCATTGCGGCGAGGCGGTCGCGGCATGACCGCTGGTTGCCAGCGAAAGCCCGACGCCCACTATCGCGAGCGTGGTCAACACCCCAGCGATCAGGATGCTGGGGCTTTTCCACGCATACCAGGCGATGGCCATCACCACGATCGCAATCAACAATGACGGCCCAAGGGAGGTAGCAAGCGCGCTCGTCCACGGCGCCGACGTCACGATGCCGCCAAGGGGAAGGTTGAGGAGATCAAGACCTTGCAGGCCGAGCGAGGCCACGGCACTGACGAGACCGATAGCAAGCGCGCCGCGGCTGACCGTCGACCCGCTCGGGCCCTGCCCGATCCAGGTTGCGAAGAAGGCGCCGCCGACACCGACAAACAGCCCGAGATAAACTCCGATCCGCGCCAACCAGATCAGTCCCGCCAGCGGACTTTTCATCGCCGGCGGCACGGCTCCGGTCACAGCGCCGATTGAAAACACCATCGATCCCGCTACGGGATGACCGTCCTGCGAGACCACGCGATAGCTGACGATTTGCGTGCCCTGCGGCAGGTCGTCAGGCAGAACGATCAGCACGGATTGGCCGGCCGCGCGCGTGGCGACGTCGCGCACCTTGCCGTCGGCATCGATGACGCCGATCACGGCCGGCGCGACGCTCTCGTTGAAATGCAACTGCACCATCTTCGGCGGCAGCTTGAGCACGCTGCCGTTGGCCGGCTCCGAAGACAGCAGCGTCGCATGGGCCCACGCGGCGCTCGCAATGCACAGAGCCGACAGCAGCGCGGCAAGGCTGGCGAGCACGCGCGCCATCGGGATGGCTTTACGGCTTCGCGATCAGCTTGAGGCCAGGTGCCGGCGTCTTGCTGCCAGACCCATGGCCGCTCTGGCCTTCCGAGGGAATATCGATCCAGCGGCTGACCCCCTGCTCGCATTCCTGCACCACGGGGAAATACAGCGTGGTGTCCGGCTTCAGTCCGGGAGTGAGAAAGCTGGAGAAGACGAATTCATCATAGTTGTCGTCGACGACCTTGCCGCCGCTCCACACCACTTCCTTGACGCCTTCAGAAACCTTGCTGCCGTGATGCTCATACTCGGTGGCGTATTTGCCCTTGACCGTCTCGACGGTCCACCCGGGCTTGGGCATCGGCTTGATGCCGATCACGCCTTCCGGAATCTGCACCCGCAGTTTGACCGTCGGCGATCCCGCGCAGCCGTGCGGCACGGCAAACACCGCCTTGTAGTACGAGCCCACCGGCGCCTGCCGCTTCTCGAGAGCGACGTGGGCGCTCGCCGGAGAGACAGCGAGCGCAGCAAGGGTGATGACGACAGGAGCAATTTTCGACATAGGCTGTTCCTTACTTCTTCATGCCGGAATGATCGTGCCCCGACTGGCCGCCCGCTGGCGCCTGCGCGCCGACGCCCTGCACGTCGAGCGACAATGTGACCTTCCCGGCTTTCTCGAACTCAAGCGTCAGCGGCACCTTCTCTCCCTGCTTGAGCGGGTTCTTCAGATCCATCAGCATTAAGTGATAACCGCCCGGCGCGAGCTTGACGGTCTTGCCCGGCTCGATCGGCAACCCCTTGTCGAGCGCCCGCATCGTCATGACGCCGTTGTTCATTGCCATCTCGTGAATTTCGACCTTGCCGGCGAAATCGCCGGAGCCGCTGATCAGGCGATCTGGCGCAGAGCCCTTGTTCTCGATCGTAAGATAGCCGCCGGCAATCTTGGCGCCTCCGGGCGTGGCGCGGCTCCAGGCCTGTGTGATGACTAGATCGCCGGCCTTGACCTCCTGGGCGTGCGCGGGCGCGCCCATGAGGGCAAACAGGGCGGCGGCACAAGCAAACGTGCGCGTAATGTTCTTCATGGTTCGGCTTTCGTGTTCAAACGGGTTCCGCATTGGTCTGCGTCGGATGGATACCTACCATCTGTACTTCATCCCGGCAAAAACAGCCCTTCCATTGCCAGGCTCGAACAAGGTCGAGGTGGCCGTGGCCTGGTTGATGATGCTGGTGCTTGCGATATAGGCCTTGTTCAGGAGATTGCGCCCTTCGATATAGGCCGACACCGGCCCGCCATTGTCGAAGCCCATCTTCATTCCATAGGCCTCGGTATTCAGCGTGTTCGCACTGTCGACGAAATAGGCTTGCGGCACCCATTCGACATTGGGGCCGAAATAGAAGCCGTTCGGATTCTTGTATAGCAACTCGGCGCGGAGATAGTGGCGCGGAGCTCCAGGCAGGAGATTATTGCGGAAGTTCGGATCGTTGTCGAAACGGAAGTCGTTGAACGTGTAGGCGACATTCAGCCAGAGCTTGTCGGGCGCCGGGCCGTTGTCGAAGATGCCGCGGAAGATCGCGGCACCCGCCCCCGCTTCGATGCCCTGGTGAATGGTGCGATCGGCATTGGCAACGTTGCAGGTTCCGGTGAGGTTGCCGAAGAGACATTGCAGCTCGTTGCGGATATTGGCGCGATAGGCCGTGAGCTCCCAGGCGTAATCGGGCCGCTTCATCCGCGTTCCGATCTCATAGGCGGATCGACCGCAACAGCGCCGCCGTGGCTGACGCCGCAGAATCCGCAACAATTGGCGCCGTGCTGCGGCTTGGCGGTGCTCGTCTCTGAGGCGTCCTGCGAGGACGCCATGCCGGAACCGATCGTCGCCATATAAAGCGGATCGGAGACCGCATGGGCGACGGCGCGAAAGGCCCCGATCGGCGCCAGCAACTGCACCATGATCGAGAGCAGTACGATTGGAATGAAGACTTCCAGCCGCCGTCGCATGTTCACCCCAAAGCGCCCGAGTCGCTGGACGACCCACTATGCATGTCTCTCATCTCGCTGCGACGTTTTGCTGAACCAGCCATTTTTCAAGGTCCGATATTTCGGCCGAACCTTCGATCGTGGTGACCGTTCCGTCACGCGCGATCAGCAGCGTACGCGGGATCTCGCCTTGCCAAGACGGATCGATCTCGAACCGAAGGCGTTCGACAAAGCCGTCGCTGAAAATCCAGTTCTCCGCCGATCCCAACCCGGCTTTCTCCAGCATCGCGCGCGCGGCACCCGGTAGATTCGGAACGAGATCGGCGCTGATCATCACCACGTCGATCTCGGAATGGTCCTTCATGAATTGTCCGAGCAGCGGCAGTTCGACCTTGCACGGACCGCAGGTGACGCCCCAGAAATGCACCAGCGTCGGTCGGCCAGCGTGCGAACGCAGGACGTTCTGCCAGCTTCCGCGGACGAACGGCTTGAGTTCGGACGGCGTCTCGGCTGCCGGTGCGGCGGCCAGGGAAGCAACGAGGAAAATTGCAGCCAGCAGACAGCGTTTCATGATCCATCTCCGATCGGCAGCAGGCGATATCCGTCGGCCTTGGTCATCCAGGACAGGTAGGTCTTCTGTCCGTCGCTGACCAGCAGCGGGTGGTCGGAGGTATCAGTCGTCGTGGCGATCGTGACCGGCGTCGACCAGCTCTTGCCCTCGTCATGCGAGGTCATCGCATTGACCGAGGTCTTCTCGCCGTCGAACTCCTTCCAGACCATGGCGGCGCCATGCGGGCCGGTCAGCACGTAAGGCCGCGTCGGATTGCGGTCGGCGCGGCCGAGCGGAATCGGATCGGAGAACGTGCGGCCTTCGTCCTGTGAGCGCGCATAAAACAGCCCCTTGCGGCCCTTGCCGTTGGTGTACCAGGCCACGTGGTAGGCGCCCGCGGGAGAGATCGAAAGACTGGGACCATGATGTGGACATGCGGAAATCTGCCAGTCGTCGTTGCTGACGCGGCGAACCTCGCCCGGTGTCGCCGGATCGGCGAACGTCATGACCGCGTGATCCCGCACACCGCCGTCGAAGATGTTCCTGAACACGACGACGGGATGGCCGGGGCCTGCGAACGCCAGGCCGAGCCGGCAGCATTCGCAGGTGTTGTCGCTTGCTAGCCGCGCCTCGGCATAAACAGCGCCGCCGTCTTTCGATGACGAGAAGAACAGCCCTGCGCCTTCGTATTTCTTGCCCTCCTGCTGCGCGGGCACCCGGTTGCGCTTGTCGATCCAGGCCGCGAACACCGATCCATCAGCATCGAGGCCGAGCGCCGCGAAACGCTGGCTCTCGTTATCAGCCGTGATCGGCTGCAACTCGGCAAAGCTTTGGCCGCCGTCGATCGACCTTGTGGCGAGCACCTGGCCGTTGAACGCCTTGTCCCTGAAGATCGAAAACGCCAGTGCGATACCGCCGTTTTTCTCGACGACGATCTGGGGACGCGCATCCGGTCCCCAATCGAGCTTGAGCTTTTCCCTGGTCACCTGAACCGGCGTCGAAAAGCTGCGCCCGTTGTCCTTCGAACTCGCCACTGATATCTGGCCCCCCGCCATCCAGGCGAGCCAGAGCGTTCCATCTGAGGCGAAGGCCGGCGTCACCTTCGAGGCGCAGCGCAACTCGACCTCCTCGCACGCCGCTTCCGAGGCATGCTGATGATGGCTCATCTGCGCTTGCGCTGCGCTCTGGTAAAGCGAGAAAGCGAGCGTCGCGAGCAAACTCATTCGCAGCATGGCCTTACTCCTCCTGCAGGGTTGTCCGGTCATTTGAACGCCAGCCTCATGCCGGCCATGAACGCGCGCGGCGAGCCGGCGTAGATCGAACCGGTGGGACTCAAACCTTGAAGGCCGACCGCGCTGACCGAATTGCTGATGTTGTTAGCGGACGCAACATAGGTCCGGTTGAACACGTTCCTGACCTCGGCATACATGCTCAACGACTTGAAGTAGTCGGATTGGAGGTCCGTGTTGTAGTGGACGTTGAGATTGACCAATTCGTATCCGGGCGCCTTCTGCAAATTGGCGTTGTCCATGTAGAACGAGTCCTTCCACTGGACTTCGACAAACGCTCCGAGTCCGGCAAGCGGCCCCCACATCTGTTCATAGCCAAGCCGCGCCGTCAGTTCGTGCGGCGAGATGCCGGGAATCTTGTTGCCCGCACGGTTGAAGCTGAAGACGGTACCGCCTGCGCCCTGGCTTCTGATGTCTTCCGTATATTCGGTGTAGAACTGATCGAGATAGGTATAGGCCGCGGTGAAGCGCCAACCGGGATAGAACTTCCAGTCAGCGGCCAATTCCACCCCGCGATGCTCGGATCTTGGCGCGTTGAACATGTAGCTGACGCCGGCGACAGGTGTAGCCTGGCTCACCAGTTCGTTGCGGAAGAACTCGTAGAAGCCGGTCGCACTGAACTTGAGCGCGCTGTTTGGCGTCCAGTCGAAGCCGAGATCGTAACCGAGGTTCTTTTGCGTCTGGAGTTGCGTGTTATTGCCGGGCGTACCGTCCGAAAGGACGAAGAGGTTTCCGATCTGCGGGGTGCCGTATCCGGTGGCGACACGCGCCCGGAACAGCCATTCGGGACTCAGCTTGTAGAGCAGCGCCAGCTCGGGTGCGGTGTTCTGGAATTGCCGGTCGGCTGTCGTCGGGGTGATTATCGGGTTCGGGACCGGCGACGTCCCGTAATTGTAGGCGGAATTGATGCCCTTCAGATGCGTGGTTTCCCATCCGATCCCGGCAATGGCGGTCAGTTGCGGCGTCAGCTTCAATTCCTCGCGCGCGCGGACACCGTAATTGGTGGTGTCGCTCCAGGTATTGCTCTGCAGCCTGCCAAGCGTGGCGTTGCCGCCCGGCATGACGAATCTCGAGTCGCTCGACGCGGTGAGTGTGTTGTAGAAGGCGCCGAAATAGGCGGTGGACTCCAAACCGAAAATTTCACCGCGCTTGGTGACGTCGCTCATGTAGTTGTATGACGGAAAATCGCCGATCGCGCTGGTGCCTCCGGTCGGCTGACTGATGTTCCGATCGTCGAACACGAATTGGTTTCGCCACGTCGTGGTGTTGTCGAAATCGTGCTCCCATCGCCCACCCACGATGGTCCGGCGGTCGGTGCGGCCGAGGCCGGCCTGAACGGCGGTTTCCACGTCGGTTCCCGCCGCTGTGTTGAACACGTTCTTGTTCAGAGTAACCGTTGCACATCCCGGCGCGGCGTTTCCGCCCGTCGTGCAGCCTCGCTGGAACGGATTTAGGTAGAACTGGTCGAGCGTGTACCGGAGCGGCAGCCTTGTATCGAGATTGTTGTTGATGAACTTGACCGTAAACCGGTCGTCAGGCGTCGCCTGCAGCGTGCCTAGAAAATTCACCGTCTGGGTGTTGTACCAGCTATTGCCGATGAACCCGTCACCCCGCGCGTCGCTCGCAAACAGCGAGCCCTCGAAATTGCCGACTTTCTTGCCGTAGGTAAAATAATTGTTGAGGTAGCCAAAACTCCCGCTATCGACGCCATATTCGGCGCCGTCGATCGAGCCGCCCGGGCGGGTGCGGAAATTCAGCGCGCCGCCGGTGGCATAATTGCCATAGAGCGCCGACGACGGCCCGCGGATGACATCGATCGCGCCATAGGCGCGCGGATCGATCAGGTCGCTGCGGGAAAGCCCGTCGGGCTGCGTGACCGGAAAACCATCGTCGAAGATCACGAGGTTGCGGATACCGAAACCATTCCGGGCATTAGAACCGCGAATCGAGATGCCGATATCGCGCGGCCCGTTGCCCTGCTTCACTGATATGCCGGGGCTTTCGCGTAGCACGTCGGCCACGGTAACCGCCGGCCGGTTGTCCCACTGGCTGCGATCGATGGTGGTCTCGGTCTGGCCGGTGGGCGCCTGATAGAGCAGCGCGCGCGCCACGCTCGGGGTAATGCCCGCGGTCAGCGACGCTGATGGCGCGGGATTGGCCGAAGGCGGCCTCGCCTGCGTCCGGGCAGACGCGCGAACGGCCGGCTTGCGGGCCGCAGGTCTGGCGGTCGTTGCGCGCGGCGCGTCGACGGTCACTGCCGGCAGCGCCGTCTGGGCCTCGGCGGTCGACGGCGCGAGGGAGAGCGCGCTGCCGAGGACAAGCAGGCTCGCGCCACCCAAGGCATGATAACGATGCATAAGATATTCCTGACGCCAGCTCTTTGGCCGGCTTGAATGACTGCACCAACCGGCACGGCAGTCGCCGCACCGATCATTGGGTGTTCCAGGTCGTCAGGAAATGGAGGGAGGCGCGCGCGCCTGCGCGTGGCTGCCGGCGCGAGCGTTCGTCAGCCGGAAAGCAAAATCGAACCAGGCCACCCGCTCGGCAACCCGATCGACATCGATCGCCGCAGTCTGCGGCACGTCGACCGGCGCGCCGGTCTGCAGCACGCTGCAAACCGAACAGCATCCGTCATGGGCGCGGTGGCCGGTCTGATCGGTCTGCCCTGCACCGGGCGCACCATTGCCGTGGCAGATGACGGCGCCGGCGAGCGGATCGGAGGCCGCGATGCTCGCCGCCCAGCATGCGCCGATGGGTGCGAAAATCTGCACCGCCAGGGCAATAAGGACGATTGGCAGAAAATTCTTCAGCCGCCGGCGCATCGCAATCCCATCCGCTTCAGACCTTAACCACCAAGAGAGTCCGAAGTCGAGATCAGGTTCCCGGAACTATGTTGCGGCTTCAAGGAGTAAACTTGTCGAAAAGCGATGCATTTTGCGCCGCAGGCAAGGCGCCCTACCCCAATACCAAGCCTCGGGGGTATTGCAGCTAAATCCACAACCATCAGTAGTAAATTCCCAATCATTTCGCAGAGTGCTGGAATTTTGAACAAAGGTTGCCGAAAATGGTGACAAGGCGAAGAAGATGGTCTACCAATTCAAGCTCAGGCTGGCCGAGAGGCAAAGCTTGGTGGTCCAAGTCTCGGGAGGAGCCCTGACGCGCACAAGCAGCGTCGCCTCGACAATCAAGAGCAAATCTAAATTTTCGGGGAAATTAAGGGTCGACACAATTTTTGAGCAGGGCTTGGCGCCCTGCTCTTTTTTTTCGAGGCGTTTTTTTCGCGGCGATCGCAAGCGACAATGATGGCATCGTCAAATCCGATCGAGCGAAGTTTCGAGCTGGCCGCCGGGCGCTGCGAGGATCTGACGCCGCTGGTCTATCGCCGCCTGTTCGACGCGCATCCCGAAGCGCGGACGATGTTCGCACCGAGGGCAGCGAACTCGTCAAGGGCTCGATGCTGGCTTTGACGATCGACGCCATCCTGGACTTTGCCGGAGAACGCACCGGCCACTTTCGCCTCATCGTCTCGGAGGTTTCCTCGCACGACGCCCGCGCGCGATCAGCAAAAGTGGAAGCCGGTTTTGCGTCCGATCGCGCGCTAATCTTTTGAATCGGCGCATGATCTTGTCGCCAAACCGCGCACACTTTGGCGGATCATGCGCTGGCACGCCGCGCGAATTGTTCGTCGCGTTCTTCGGCATCATCGCGCAGACGCTGCGCGAAATCGTCGGGGCGGACTGGTCGGACGAAATCGATGCGGCGTGGCGAACATTGCTCGGTGACATCGACAGTCTCGTTGCAGCGCAGTGAAGCGACGAGCACTAGAGTTTCCTGGAGCTCATTGATACGGACGGTCAAGTCAGCCGGTGGCGCAAAGGCGCCGAGTGTGAAAGACTGCCTCGATCCGCGGTGCGTGCAATCGACGCCGTCGGTAAAAAAACAACGACAACGAGGGAGCGAGCGATGTCAGGGACTGAGAAATCCTCAACGACAAGGCGTAATCTTCTTCAAGCGGCGGCGACTGGCGGCGCGGCAACCGCCCTGCTCGGCGGGTTGGGCGTCAGCCCGGCGCTGGCGGCAGCGGCACGTTCGGAGAAACCGCTGAAGGCGGCGTTCTCCAATGCAGGCCTGCAGGCCACCTGGTGCGCCCAGGGCAAGCAGGCGGCGGAATGGTGGGGCAAGCTGTTCAACGTCGAAGTCACCTGGTTCGACGGCCAGCTCGACGCGGTCAAGCAGCGCGCCGCGATCGACAATATGGCGTCGCAGAAGTGGGACTTCGTCGCCATCCAGGCGTTCGGCATCGGCACGCTGACCCAGCCCGTGCAGAAAATGATCGACGCCGGCACGCCCGTGATCGACATGGACACGCTGATCGCCCCGCTCGACCAGATCAAGGTTCATTCGTTCCTGGCGCCCGACAATGAATTCATGGGCGCTTCGGTGACGCAGGCGCTCTGCAATGCCATGGGCGGCAAGGGCAAGATCATCATGACGCAGGGCGCGCTCGGCCATACCGGCGCGCAAGGCCGCGCCAAAGGCTTCGAGTCGGTGGTGAAGCAATTCCCCAATATCGAGGTGCTCGACACCCAGCCCGCCGATTGGGACGTCTCGAAGACAGCTCGGCTATGGGAGACCTATCTGACGAAGCACCCGCAAATCGATGCGGCCTTCTTCCACAATGATGACATGGCGCTGGCCGCCTACAACATCATGAAGGCGCGCAACCGCACCAACATCCTGATCGGCGGTGTCGACGCCATGCCGCCGGCGATCCAGGCGGTGAGCGAAGGCCGCATGTTCGCGACCGTCCGCAACCCCTCCTGCCGCATCCATGGCGGCGCCATCATCGCCGGCGTCGCGGCAGTGACGGCGGGCGAGAAGAGCGGACAGGGTATCCCGAAGCATGTGATCACAGATGGCCCGGTGGTGACGAAAGCCAACGCAGCCGGCATGCAATGGATGGAGGACCACTTCCTGATCTGAGCCAGCATGTCCAGGGGACCTGAGCCCATCCTCGAACTGCACGACATCACGAAGGCTTTCGGCGGTGTCGAAGCGCTTCGTGGTGTCGATTTTGCGCTCACCGCCGGCGAGATCCACGGTCTCGTCGGCGAGAACGGCGCGGGAAAAAGCACGCTGATGAAGATCATCGCCGGCGTGCATGCGGATTTTTCCGGCCGGCTCGTGCTGGACGGAAGGGAGACCCGCTTTCGGTCGGTGCGCGACGCGCATGCGGCGGGAATCGCGATGGTGCATCAGGAACTCAGCGTGGCCCCTGACCTGACGGTGGCCGAGAACGTGTTTCTCGGCAACCAGCCGACCAACCGCTTGGGGCTCGTGCAATGGCGGCGCATGGCGCGCGAGGCCGGCGAGCAATTGAAGCGGTTCGGCATCGACGTCGACCCGATGTCGCGGCTCGGCGACCTGCCGATCGGCCTGCAGCAACTGATCGAGATCGCCCGCGTGCTGTCCTCGGGCGCCCGGATCATCATCCTCGACGAGCCGACCTCGGCGCTGTCGCCCCCCGAAGTGGAGCGCCTGTTCGCGACGCTGAAACGACTGCGGGACGAAGGTACCAGTATCGTCTTCATCTCGCATTTCATCGAGGACATCCTGCGCGTCTCCGACACCGTGACGGTGTTCCGCAACGGCAGGAAGGTCGCGGAGACCGCCGCGTCCGAGACGAGCAAGCCGGCGCTGATCGAGGCGATGATCGGCAAGGGCCGCGAGGCGCTGGAAGAGACCTATATCCACGACATCATGCTGCCGCCGCCGACCGATCAACCGGTGGTGCTGAACGCAGACGGCCTGACGCTGGCCGGCCGCCTGCGCGAGGTTTCGTTCGAGGCCCGCGCCGGCGAGGTGCTCGGCATCTATGGTTTTATGGGATGCGGCCAGCTCGAGCTGGCGCGGATCCTGTTCGGCAAGATAAAGCCTGACCAGGGCTCGCTGGCGGTGGCCGGAGAACAAAAAGCCTTCCGCAGCACGGCCGGCGCCCGCCGCGCCGGGATCGCCTTCGTTCCCGAGAGCCGGCGCGACATGCTGTTCCTGCAGGAGCCGGTCTACAAGAACGTCTCGATCAGCATCCTCGATCGCATTTCATCGCTGCTGCTCAAGCCGTCGCGCGAGCGCGCGATCGCCAACCGGCAGGTCGAGCAGTTGCGGATCAGGCCCACAGCCGTCGATCTCGATCTCGGCATGCTGTCGGGCGGCAATCAGCAGAAGGTGGCGCTGGCGAAGTGGCTGAGCTACCCGCCGCGGCTCCTGGTGCTGTGCGAGCCGACCCGCGGCATGGATGTCGGCGCCAAGAACGACGTCATCCATATCGTCAGAGATCTGCGCGCCAAGGGGCTTGCCATCATCGTGCTCTCCACCGAGCCGGAGACGGTGCTGTCGCTCGCCGACCGCGTCATCGTGCTCAAGCGCGGCGCTGTCGTGCGGGAGTTTGCCAACGAACAGATCAGCAAGGACCGCCTCCTGGAAGCGGCGTGAGGAGACCGACATGACTTCAGGTGAAAGCGTGACAGTCGCCGCGGATCGGAAACGGCCTCGCGGGCTAGCCGTGATGTTGCGTTCCCAGATGCGCAACATCGCGCCGTTCCTGACGCTGATCTGCCTGTTCAGCTTCTTCGCGGTCGCAAGCCCATCCTTTGCGACGCTCGACAATTTCGGCAACATCCTCACCCAGATTTCGGTCACCGGAATCATCGCCGTCGGCCTCACCTTCGTGATCCTGTGCGCCGAGATCGATCTTTCGATCGCCGCCATCGCCAACGTCACCGGCATTGCGGTCGCCTATTTCACGCTGCAGGAATCCTACGTCAACATCGCCAACGTCCCGATGCCCGGATGGGCCGCGATCCTGCTGGCGCTGGCGCTTTGCGCCCTGCTCGGTCTCGTCAACGCGTTCGGGCTGACGGTCATCGGCATCCCCTCCTTCATCATGACGCTGGCGATGATGCAGATCGCAGCCGGCATCTCGGCGCTGCTGGTGCGCGGGCAGATCGCCTACAAGGTACCTCCGCTGGTTACGACGCTGGGATCGACCTCGATCGGCGGCATCCCCTGGATCGTGATCGTGGCCGCCCTGATGCTGCTCGGCGGCCATCTGGTGCTGACCTACACCCGCTTCGGCCGCTACGTTTACATGGTCGGCGGCAACCGCGAGGCAGCGGAATATTCCGGCCTCAACGTCAAGCTCATCCTCGGCAGCGTCATGGTGATTTCGGCTGTATGCGCCGGCATCGGCGGCATGCTCGGGGTGGCACATTTCGGCAGCGCGCAGCAGAACGAGTTCGACACTTATCTCCTGGATTCGATCGCCGCCGTCGTGGTCGGCGGCACCAGCCTCTTCGGCGGCCGCGGCGGCATCGGCAACACCATCGTCGGCCTGTTCGTGCTCGGCGTCCTCAACAACGGGCTCGACCACGTCAACATCGACAGTTTTTTGAAGATATTGATCCGCGGCCTGATCCTGCTGGCGGCGCTCATCATCAACGTCTATGCGCAGCGATTGCGGGAACGGGCGGTGGAGTAAGGCATACACTCATAAATACAGGTGTCTGTCTTTGGGGAAGCAGAATGGCCATTCCAGAGGACAGAAGCCGTCATGGTGGCTACGGCGGCTTGTATGAGTAGGACACACGAGGGGGCGAAGGGGGATACGAGGATGCGAGACGTAGAGCTGCCATGAAAGACCTAGTAATCGCGTGGCTTGCATCCAGCGCTGCGTTTTCAATCACCTTCATCGGCTTCATGCTGCTCTGGGTGTGGCTTGACGACGGAACCTTGCGATCCTGGAGTGCCATTTTTCGACTTGGTTGGGTGACAATTAGTGCGGCCCTAATCGTGCAGTTCTTTTATGGTGGACTTATCTACTTCGTGTTGACCCGCGCCGGCCTATGGACGCTTTGGACGGTTGCTCTCGCTTATTTGCTGCCTCTCCTGGTGATCGGCTGGTTTTCAATTGATACCAAGCGGGAAGCCGTGGGGATGATTGCATGGGTCATCTTTGCTTGTCTTGTCGCGTACGTATCTTGGTTTCTCGTTCCCGTTCAGACTCGGAAGCGGCGATCTTGGACGTGAAGCAGACGGACTTTCGTCATTTGCATGTCCGCAGATAGCCCAAGGCCATCCGGCGTTACCGATGTTGCGTTGGAGAATCTAGCAGACCGAACCTGCGAGTTAAGCTCTTCATCACTGGCGGCTCTCATTTGGCGAAATCCGGCTGCCAGTCGCGGACCTCCCTTGCCGCCTTCGTCACAGCGCTGATCGTGGGGAACGACGCCGTCTCCACCATCATCGCGCGCGCCAGCCGCAGGCTTCGCGCCTCGCAAATGGCCCGCCGCTTCGGGTCCTCGATCAATTCGAAATCGGCATTGTGCGCCAGCCCGAGAATGCGGCGGATGATTTTTGCAGCCGAAAATCCCACGGTGTCGCCGAACAGCCGCGCCATATAGGCCTGCCGTTCGGCCTCCAGGCGGGCCGCGCCGGCAGTACCCGGAAACAGCGTCAGGGGGATAGGCGTCGCCATGACTTTCCGTGCGCCACAATTCGAGGAATTCGTGGGAAAACTCCGTCCAGACGTTCTCGATCGTTTCCAGCAGCCAGACCTCGAACAGCCGCCGTTCGCCCGGCGACCTTTCGTGGCCGGCGGAGGCCAGATAGGCCATCAGGAGGTTGGCGATGATGGCTCCGATATCGAAACCCATCGGTCCATAGAACGCGAATTCGGGATCGATCACGACCGTCGAGTCTTCCGTCACCATGATCGAGCCGGTGTGGAGGTCGCCATGGATCAGGGCTTCCGGCGCGTTCAGAAACTTCAGCTTGAGACGCGAAATCGCGGCGTGCAGGTCGAGGTCTTCCCGAAAAGCGGCCGCCGTCGCATCGAGCCACGGCTGCGTCCAGCGGTTCTGCTCGGCCACGCGGTAGGGATCGGTGAAGATCAGATCCTCGGTGATCTTGCAGAGCGCATGGTTACCTGCGAACGCCGCAATCCCCTCCTTCTTCTGGGCAGCAGGCAGCGCGAGGTCGGACGAGAAAAACAGCGTGCGCGCCATGAAGGTGGCGATGTCGCCGACAAAATTCGGATAGAGCGCGCCGGCAATCAGCCCCCTGCGCATGATGACATGCGGCTCGATCAATTCCATCACGACGAGCGCGAGCCCCTCGTTGTGATGCAGCACGGCCGGCACCAGCCCGGGCGCCAGCCGCGCCTGATGCGTCAGCGCCAGATATTCGTAATGCGAGCGCGACAGCGGCAGCGGCCAACTTTCGCCGACGAGCCGCACGTAAGGCAGCGCCTGCTTGACGGCGATGCCGCCCGCGGTCCCCCTGACGATGAACACGAGGTTGAGGTTGCCGTCGCCGACCTCGATGATCGACCAGGAAGCCGGTTCGCCGCCAAGACGGGCTGCGATCGCCGGGAGCCCTGCAAGGTAATCCCGCAGATCGGCTTCATGAAGAATTCGGTATTCGTCGGGCCGGGGATCAGCCAATGGTCGCTGCTGTGAACTCATCCCTCTGCCCCCCCGTGCCGGTGCGGGAGCTCTCACGCACTCCCGCTTCAGGAAATTCGATCCGATATCGGCCTTTTTCTTGACCGGAGCATAGCCGCAAAACGCGACCAGCGTTCACCGTCCGCATTTGCGCCTCGCGTCTCACATGAGCTGCGCGAGCCAGATGGTGTGGCCGCCGCAGTCGGGGTCCTCGACGACATGCGACACAACGCGAAATCCGTTCCGGTCGAGCAATGAACGATATTCGGCCGGGTCGAGGCTCGCATGATGCAGCGGCTCGCCCGCAAGACTTCCGATCGCCTCCCCATGCGCGGGACCGCTGGTGAACATCAGGGCCGCTTCCGGGGCTGCGTGCTCGCGAAACACCGGAAACATCCGGCGTTGGTCATCGTGGCAGAGGTGAAAGAAACTGTCCCACGCCAGAATGCCGGAAAACGTCCGCCGCAGGGCAAGCTTGCGCATATCGGCGACGATCCATTTCTGCTTGGGAAAATGTCGCCGGCAGACATCGATCATGGCCGGGGATGAATCTACGCCAACGACGGGATGACCAAGTTCGATCAGATACGCCGCCATTGGCGCTGCGGATCCGCAGCCGAGATCGAGGATCGGGCCAGCCGGCGGCAGCAGCGCCCGGAAACGATCGAGCCAGGATTTTTCAATCAGTCTGGTGCGTCCGCGACTCTCGATCCAGTCCGATGCCTTGCGCTGGTAGAGATCGATGATCCCTGCGGCTTCTTCCGACGCCATTGGCTCACGCACCACTAGTCGACCGAGCCTAGAATGTTTCCCGTTCCAGGAAGTTCGATCCGATGTCTGCCTTTTTCTTCACGGGGTCATAGTCGCAAAAGACGCTATCGGCGACCAGCGTGTAGCTCGGGAAGATCGTGTCCTTGTTCAGCTTGACGGAAGTCAGGCCGATGACGGCGGTCTGCTTGCCGCCGGTCCATTTGAACGGGGTCGTGCTCGGCGCCTTCTCACAGGCGACCACCGCGTCGGCGAAAACCGAGCTCTCGACGAAGGCCTTCACGGTCCGAAGCTGCCCCAGCGTCTTCCAGTTCATGTAGAACGATCCGGCGAGGCCGGCGGCGAGCAGAACCACAAGCAATAACAAAATACGCTGAAAATTCATCATATCCCCCAGCCGGAACGGACCGGTGCAAAATTAACCGATCCCGCCGGATTTGTCAGAACCCGAATACTACCCGAGGAACCCTCCAGCGGGCTATTGCCGCGATAGCCTAGATGTGACTAACGGTATCGTTCGGCCTTCAAAATCGGATCAGGGACATCCGGTGACTAGTGACGATCCAGACGCGATTGTATTGCGGCCCACCGTCATTGGCGGCGCCCGCCAGGACGACGACTATGAGGTGATCTGGCGCGGCTTCCAGGTCGGACGGTTAATGAAGCAGGCGGATAGCCCGCACTGGTGGTGGGCTTGCACCGTCTATGGGCTACCCCCGAGCCCTAATGACCGAGGGCCCGCCATCAATTACAAGGACTGCCAGGTCCGCTTCCGGCTAGCCTGGGCCAGAATCAGGCCCACGCTGACCAACGAGACCATGGAGGCTGCAACGCGGCACGCCCAGGGGTTGCTGGAGCAACAAGCGGCGAAGGGCGCGGAGCCCAAGGCACCTGAACCGCTTCAGGTTCTGGAAAACCATCGCGCGGCACCTCGGCACCGGGTATTGAAGGCAGGCTCCATCGAGTTCAACGGCGGCGTCATCGACTGCACCATCCGGAATGTATCGGACACCGGCGCTGCACTCGAAGTCGCCAGTCCGGTCGGCGTCCCCGACAGCTTCTGGTTGGTGGTCTCGGGCGATCATACGCGCCGCTACTGCCGGGTGGCCTGGCGAACGGACAAGCGGATAGGCGTCGCGTTCGACTAGGCGGGAATGCGATTAAGTTGGGCCGTGACGACGGTCCATCTGGTGCCCCGGACGCGAGCGGCGTGAGTACTGGGAAGCGGGACCCATTCTACTTTGCATGGGGTTGTTTTCGAGATTTTGTGTCCGGCCCTGCGGTGTGGGGTCAAAACGGCAGCCCCATCAGCTTCGACAGCCGTTCGATGTTCAGGTAGCCCTGATGATACGCCCACATCCCAATGCCGAAAACCACGCCCGAGATCAGCGTGGTCCAGAGCAGCTTGTAGCCCATCCGCGCCATCACCGGTGCGCCGGGATCGGTGCCGGGCGCGCCCTCGCCGTCCTCGTGCTGGCTGCGGACGCCGAACGGCAGCGTCGTGAACAGCACGACCCACCAGAGCACGAAGTAGATCGCAAGCGCTGTGGAGACACTATAAGCCATGGGTTCAGGCCTGCTCGATTTCGACCAGCGCGCCGGAAAAATCCTTCGGATGGAAAAACAGCACCGGCTTGCCGTGGGCGCCGATCTTCGGCACGCCGTCGCCGAGGACGCGCGCGCCCTCGCTGATCAGTCTGTCGCGCGCGGCGATGATGTCGGGCACGTCATAGCAGATGTGATGGATGCCGCCATCGGCGTTGCGCTCGACGAATTTGGCGATCGGCGAGGCCTCGCCGAGCGGCTGGATGAACTCGATCTTGGTGTTGGGCAGCGTCACGAACACGGTGATGACGCCATGCTCCGGCAGCGGCACCGCGCCGGAGATTTCGGCGCCGAACGCGCCGCCATAGATCTTGGCGGCTTTTTCCGCGTCCTTGACCGCGATCGCAACGTGATTAAGCCGGCCCAGCATGACACTCACTCCCTGCTTCCTGCGTCTTCCCGACGAGAGCCCGCCGGCTCGCCTGACGACGCCCTTTTTACCTCAAACCGTCAGAACATGAACGAGGCAAATCGGCTTCTTGCCCCACTGCTCGTTGATGACGGCCCGCACCGCGCGACGCACCGATTCCGCCGTCGCGTCCGCATCGCGCCGGCGCGCCCGCGGCAGGTTTTCCACCGTCGAAACCACCGTATCGAACACGATCTCATCGATCACCTCGCCGGCCGCATTCTTCTCGGGGATGCCGACGAGATCGACCTCGGGATCGTCGGCCAGTTCGCCCTTGTCGGTCATGGCGATCGCCACGAAGGCGCAGCCGGCAAATCCCATCCGGCGCCGCTCGACCACGGCGCGGGACTTGGAATCCTCCAGTATGTTGCCGTCCTTGTAGAGCCGCCCCGACGGCAACTCGTCGATGATGCCGGGATCACCGGGCCCGAGCTTGACCAGATCGCCATTGCGGCAGGTCAAGACCTTCGGCACGCCGGCGGTGCGCGCCAGCTTGGCATGCTCGGAGAGATGCAGCGCCTCGCCATGGACGGGAATCAGGATCTGCGGGCGTACCCATGAGATCATGTCGCGCAGTTCGTCGCGGCGCGGATGGCCGGAGACGTGGACGAGATCAGTGCGGTCGGTAATGACCTCGATGCCCTGCACCACCAGCCCGTTGATGATGGCGCCGACCGCCTTCTCGTTGCCGGGGATGGTACGCGAGGAAAAGATCACGCTGTCGCCCTTGTTCAGCGTCACCTGCGGATGGTCGTTATTGGCGATCCGGGCGAGCGCCGCGCGCGGCTCGCCCTGGCTGCCGGTGCACAGCGCCAGCACCTTGTCCGGCGGGAAATGCCCATAATAATCGGCGCCACGAAAATTCTGCACGCCATCGAGATAGCCGGTCTCGCGGGCGACCTGCACCACGCGCTCCATGGCGCGGCCGACCACCACCACTTCGCGATCGGCGGCCTTGGCGGCATCCGCCACCGCTTTCACGCGCGCGACGTTGGAGGCAAACGTGGTGACGGCGACCCGACCCTTGGCGCCCTTCACCAGCTTGGCGATGGTGGCGGCAACCTCGGTTTCCGAGGGCGAGCGTCCTTCCCGCACCGCGTTGGTGGAATCCCCGACCAGCGCCAGCACGCCTGCATCGCCGAGTTCGCGCAGGCGCCGCTCGTCGGTCGGCAGGCCGATGATCGGCGTTGGGTCGATCTTCCAGTCGCCGGTGTGGAGCACGGTGCCGGCGGAGGTATGGATCGCCAGCGCATGCGATTCCGGAATCGAGTGCGCGACCGGGATGAACTCGACGGTGAACGGCCCGAGATTGACGCGGCCGCCCGACGGCACCACGGTCACCGGGATCTTCGGCGGATTGCGCTCGGCGGCGCATTTGGCCTCGAACAAGGCGGCGCTGAATTTGGTGGCATAGACCGGGCATTGCAGCTTTGGCCAGAGGTCCATAATCGCGCCGAAATGGTCCTCATGGGCATGCGTCAGCACGAGGCCCATCAGGTTCTTGCGCTCCTTCTCCAGGAAGCGGATGTCGGGCATGATCAGGTCGATGCCCGGCAGATGCTCCTCATCGCCGAAGGAAACGCCGAGATCGACCGCGAGCCAGGACCGCTGGTTTCGGTTGCCGAGCCCGTAGATCGACAGGTTCATGCCGATCTCGCCGACGCCGCCGAGCGGCGCAAAGGTCAGTTCATCCGGCCGCGCCATCAGGCCGCTCCCACTGACGCCGCAGCGCCGAAATATACCTCGCCCGCAGTGACGGCCGCGCGCTTGCCCTCCGCTGTGCGGACGATCAGGCAGCCGCTCTCGTCGATGGTATCGAACGTGCCCTCGACGGTCGCGGCTCCAGTCTGGATTGCAACCCGCTCGCCAAGGCCGAACGCGCGCTCCAGCCACAGTTTTCGGATGTCGGCAAAGCCGCGGCCATTGTCCCAGATGCCATGGAATTCGACCCAGGCATCCGAGAGCGCCGCAAACAGTTCCTCCGCGCCGATTTGAACGCCGAGCGCGGCCAGCGAGGTCGCCGGCGTCGGCGTGCCCTCGGGCGCAGCAATGACGTTGGTGCCGATGCCGACCACCACGGCCAGGCGATTGCCGGCTACGGCCTCGGCCTCCAACAGAATGCCGGCGAGCTTCTGCCCGTCCGCCATGACGTCGTTGGGCCATTTCAGGGCGTATCTCAGAGGCCCGGCGCCGGCCCGCCGCAAATTGGCTTCGATGCTGAGTTTTTGCAGCGCGCGTTCCAGCGACAGCCCTGCGGCAAAGCCCAGTGTCGCCGCGATGCCGGGCGACACGTCCATGACTTCGAGAATGCTGCTGGCGAGGTTGCCGCGCGGCGCGATCCAGGCGCGCTGCCGGCGGCCCCGGCCCGCCGTCTGTTCCGTCGTCACGAACCACACAGGTCCCCGCTCGCCATCGCGGGCGCGGGACATGGCTTCGGCGTTGGTCGACCCGATCTGGTCGAAGGCGGCGAGGCCGTAGCCCGCCGATCTGGCTTTGGAACCGAGCGTAAAAGTCATCCTGGGAACAGCGACTTCGCCGCCGTCGTGGCGACGCTGACCAGCGGCCCCGGATAGACGAAGAAGAAGATGTTGAAGATGCCCGCGACCGCCAGCACCGTCCGCAGTTCGATCCGCATCGGCTCGATATGGCCGGCCGGCTCGTCGAAATACATCACCTTGATGATGGTGAGATAGTAGAACGCGCCCACCACGCTGGTCAGCACGCCGATGACGGCGAGCGTGAACAGGCCCGCCTTGATCGCGGCCACGAACACGTACCATTTGGCGAAGAACCCCGCGAGCGGCGGAATGCCCGCCAGCGAGAACAGCAGCATGGCGAAGAAGAAGGCCAGCAGCGGATTGGTGCGCGACAGGCCTGCGAAATCGCTGATCTGCTCCATCGGCTGGCCGTCGCGCTTCATGGAAAGGATGACCGCGAAGGTGCCGAGCGTCATCGCGACATAGATCGCGATATAGACCAGCACGCCCTGCGCGCCCTCCACTGTGCCCGATGCGAGCCCGACCAGCGCAAAGCCCATATGGCCGATCGAGGAATAGGCCATCAGGCGCTTGATGTTCTTCTGCCCGATCGCGGCGAACGAGCCCAGCGCCATCGAGGCGATCGCGACAAAGACGAGGATCTGCTGCCATTGCGGGACGATGCCCGGGAAAGCCGTCAGCGTCACCCGGGTGAACACCGCGAGTGCAGCGACCTTCGGGGCGGAGGCAAAGAACGCCGTGACCGGCGTCGGCGCGCCCTCATAGACGTCGGGCGTCCACATATGGAACGGCACGGCGGATACCTTGAAGCAGAGCCCGGCCAGCAGGAACACCAGGCCGAAGACGATGCCGACGCTGCCGGTTTTCACTGCGGCGGCGATGCCGGCAAAATCGACCGTGCCGGTGAAGCCGTAGATCAGCGAGGCGCCGTACAGCAGCATGCCGGAGGACAGCGCGCCGAGCACAAAGTACTTCAACCCGGCCTCGGTGGACTTGGCGTTGTCGCGGTTAGAGGTAGCGACCACGTAGAGCGCGAGCGACATCAGCTCGAGCCCGAGATAGAGCATGATGAGGTCGGCAGCCGAGATCAGCACCATCATGCCGAGCGTGGAGAGCAGCACCAGGATCGAATATTCGAAAATCCGCCGCGACGGGTCGGACAGGAACTCCGTCGACAGGATCAGCGTCACCGCCGAGCCGATGATCGCAAGGATCTTCAGGAAGCGGGCAAAATCGTCGACGATGAAGCTGCCGCCGAAGGTCGTGAGCTTGCCGGCCGGCAGCATCAGCTCGAGCGCGCCGGTCACGACCAGCAGCAGCACCGCAAGCGTGGTAACCAGCCTGGTCGTCCCCTCGCCGCGATAGGCGCCCAGCATCAACAGCGCCATGGCGCCGACGGCCAGCACCAATTCCGGCAGCACCGGCAGCAACTGATAACCTGCACTTGAGAAGCTCATGGTGGCGGCCTTACTGGACCAGCGCGGCTGCCTTCACGGCAGTCACGGCGGCATTGTAATTGTTGACGAGTTGCTGGACCGAAGCCGCCGACATGTCGAGCACCGGCTTCGGATAGACGCCGAACAGGATGGTCAGCGCGACCAGCGGGAACAGCGTCAGGCTCTCTCGTAACGTCAAGTCCTTGATGCTGGCGAGCGAAGGCTTGGTCAGCGCACCGAACACCACCTTGCGATAGAGCCACAGCGCATAGGCCGCCGACAGGATCACCCCGAGCGTGGCAAAGGTCGCCGTCGGGATCGAGACCTTGAAGGTGCCGACCAGCGTCATGAATTCGCCGACGAAGCCGCTAGTGCCGGGAAGGCCGACATTGGCCATAGTGAACACCATGAACACCAGCGCGTAGAGCGGCATCCGGTTGACGAGGCCGCCATAGGCGACGATCTCGCGGGTGTGCATGCGGTCGTAGACGATACCGACGCAGAGGAACAGCGCGCCGGAGACGATGCCGTGCGAGACCATCTGGAACACGCCGCCCGCCACGCCCTGCGTGGTGCCGGCGAAGATGCCCATGGTGACGAAGCCCATATGGGCCACTGACGAATAGGCGATCAGCTTCTTGATGTCTTCCTGCATCAAGGCCACCAGCGAGGTGTAGACGATGGCGATCACCGACAGCGTGAAGATGATCCAGGCGAAATCATGCGACGCCAAGGGGAACATCGGCAGCGAGAAGCGCAGGAAGCCGTAGCCGCCCATCTTCAACAGGATCGCGGCCAGGATCACCGAGCCCGCGGTCGGCGCCTCGACGTGGGCATCGGGAAGCCAGGTGTGCACCGGCCACATCGGCATCTTCACCGCAAAGGAGGCAAAGAACGCCAGCCACGCCCAGGTCTGCAACGAGCGCGGCACTGCCGTCTGCATCAGCGTCGGGATGTCGGTCGTGCCGGCATTCCAGTACAGCGCCATGATCGCGAGCAGCATCAAGACCGAGCCGAGCAGCGTGTAGAGGAAGAACTTGAACGATGCGTAGACCCGGCGCGGGCCGCCCCAGACGCCGATGATCAGGAACATCGGGATCAGGCCGCCTTCGAAGAACAGGTAGAACAGCACGAGGTCGAGCGCGGAGAAGGTGCCGACCATCAGCGTTTCCAGCAGCAGGAACGCCATCATGTATTCGCGCACGCGCATCGTGATCGATTTCCAGCTCGCGATGATGCAGAACGGCATCAAGGCAGTGGTCAGGATCACGAACGGCAGCGAAATGCCGTCGACACCCATGTGATAGGTGATGCCGCTGGCGAGCCAGTTCGCCTTTTCGATGAACTGGAAATCCGGATTGGCGGCGTCGAAGCGCCAGACCAGGATCAGCGACACCGCAAAGGTGACCAGCGTGGTCCACAGCGCGATCCAGCGCGCATTGCGCCGCGCGGCCTCGTCGTCGCCGCGGGTGAGATAGATCGCCAGCGCGCCGATGATCGGCAGGAACGTGACAACCGAAAGGA
Source organism: Bradyrhizobium sp. AZCC 1678 (assembly GCF_036924765.1). Classification (NCBI taxonomy): domain Bacteria; kingdom Pseudomonadati; phylum Pseudomonadota; class Alphaproteobacteria; order Hyphomicrobiales; family Nitrobacteraceae; genus Bradyrhizobium; species Bradyrhizobium sp. AZCC 1678. Next base: position 4,223,329 of record NZ_JAZHSE010000001.1, on the reverse strand, counting down.
TGGGCCAGGTTGTCATTACTGGCCTCCCAAGCCGAACATGAACCAGGTGATCAGCCCCGCGACCCCGATCAGCATCGCAAAAGCATAGTGATAGAGGTAACCGGTCTGGATCTTCACCACGTTGCGGGTGACATCGAGCACGCGCGCCGAGACGCCATCCGGGCCGAAGCCGTCGATGACCAAGCCGTCACCCTTTTTCCAGAGGAAGTAACCGATCCGCTTGGCCGGGCGGACGAAGATGAAATCATAGAGCTCGTCGAAGTACCATTTGTTGAGCAGGAACTGGTAGAGCATCTGGTGCTGGCCGGCGAGTTCGACCGGCAGATACGGCCGGCGGATGTAGAACAGCCACGACACCAGGAAGCCCAGCACCATCATGACCGTCGGCAGGAACGCAATCGCCTGCGGAATGTGATGCATTTCATCAATGATGTGCGGGTGCATCTTGAGCGACTGGCCGAAGAACTCTTCCACGCCATGGCCCGCGAACACCTCCTTGAACGGGAAGCCGGCCAGGATGGAGCCAGCGGCGAGAATGCCGATCGGCACCAGCATCCACATCGGCGCCTCGTGAGCGGCCTCATAGTGATGCCGGTCGTGCGGCTCGCCGTGGAACGTCTTGAAGATCAGGCGCCAAGAATAGAACGAGGTCAGGCCCGCCGCGATCACCGTCATCGCGAAACCGTAGAACGCGAAGGGGTTATGCGCGACATAGGCGGACTCGATGATCGCGTCCTTGGAGAAATAGCCGGCCGTCAGCGGAAAGCCGGTCAGCGCCAGCGTACCGATCACCATCACGCTGTAGGTGTAGGGGATCTTGTCCTTTAAGCCCCCCATGTTGCGGATGTCCTGCTCGTGATGCATCGCGTAGATCACCGAGCCTGAGCCTAAGAACAGCAGCGCCTTGAAGAAGGCGTGCGTGAACAGATGGAACATGCCGACCGAATAGGCCCCTGCCCCCATCGCCACGAACATGTAGCCGAGCTGCGAACAGGTTGAGTAGGCGACGATGCGCTTGATGTCGTTCTGCACGAGGCCGACGGTCGCCGCAAAGAACGCGGTGGTGGCGCCGAAGAACATGACGACGGCCTGCGCGTTGGGCGCGAGCTCGAACAGCGGCGACAGCCGCGCCACCATGAACACGCCGGCGGTCACCATGGTCGCGGCGTGGATCAGCGCGGAGACCGGCGTCGGGCCTTCCATCGCGTCCGGCAACCAGGTGTGCAGCAGGAACTGGGCCGATTTGCCCATCGCGCCCATGAACAGCAACAGGCAGGTCAGCGTCAGCGCATCGGCATGCCAGCCGAAGAAGTTGATGGTCTTGCCCGACAGCCCCGGCGCGCCGGCGAAGATCGTCTCGAAGTCGGTCGAGCCGATCAGCATAAAGATCGCGAAAATGCCGAGCGCGAAGCCGAAGTCGCCAACGCGGTTGACGATGAAGGCCTTGATTGCCGCCGCGTTCGCCGAGGGCTTGTGGTACCAGAAGCCGATCAGCAGATAGCTCGCCAGACCGACGCCCTCCCAGCCGAAGAATAGCTGTACCAGATTGTCAGCCGTCACCAACATCAGCATCGCGAAAGTGAACAGCGACAGATAGGCAAAGAACCGCGGCCGGTACGGATCCTCGTCCATGTAGCCGATGGAATAGAGATGCACGAGGGAAGAGATGGTGTTGACCACCACCAGCATCACGGCCGTCAGCGTATCGACGCGCAGCGCCCACGATACCTGCAGATCGCCGGAATTGATCCAGGGGAACAGCGCGATCCTGGCGTCGTGGTGCATGAAGCCCACATCGACCAGCGTCACCCAGGATAGCGCTGCGGAAACGAATAGAAGTCCTGTCGTAATCAGCTCGGCCGCGCGCGATCCCTGAGCCGGCGGCTCCGAGACATGATGGTCGTCGTGGCCGTGATCGTCGTGGGCATGCTCGTCATGGGCATCGGCGGCATGCGCGTGAGCGCCATGCCCATGGTCGTGATGTTTGACCTCATCGCCGCTCGGATTTCGCGCATGCGCGCCGAAGATCGCGATCAGGCCAGCCAGAATGGCGCCCAGCAGCGGCAGAAAGACAATTGCCTGAACCATAGCCGCGCCCTTAGCCCTTCATCAGATTGACGTCTTCAACCGCGATCGAGCCGCGGTTGCGGAAATAGACCACCAGCACGGCAAGACCGATCGCAGCTTCCGCGGCGGCGACCGTCAGCACCAAAAGCGCGAACACCTGGCCGACGATGTCGCCGAGGAAGGTCGAGAACGCCACCAGGTTGATGTTGACCGCGAGCAGGATCAGCTCGATCGACATCAGGATGACGATGATGTTCTTGCGGTTTAAGAAGATGCCGAGAATCCCGATCGTGAACAGGATGGCGCCGACCGCGAGATAGTGTCCCAGACCGATCGTCATTTCACCCACTCCGCCGCATCCGCATCCTGCAGGCCCTGCCCGGACGCCACCTGGCGCACGGCCATCGCGAGCTCCGGCGTGCGCGCGTTCTGCACGTTGATGTCCTGCCGCTTGACCTTCGCCTTGTGGCGCAGCGTCAGCACGATGGCGCCGATCATCGCCACCAGAAGCACCATGCCGGCGATCTGGAAGTAGTGGATGTACTTCGTATAGAGCACCAGCCCGAGCGCCTCGGTGTTGCTGACATTGGTCGGGATCGCCGCCGTGATCTGCTTGACGGTGCCGGGACTGATGACCCAGCCGCCGGCAACCAGCAGCAGTTCGGCCAGGAAGATGCCGCCGATCACGAGGCCGATCGGCAGATATTCCAGAAAGCCTTCGCGCAACTCGGTGAAATCGACGTCGAGCATCATGATCACGAACAGGAACAGGACGGCGACCGCGCCGACATAGACCACGATCAGCATCATCCCGAGGAATTCGGCGCCCAACAGGATGAACAGGCCGGAAGCGTTGACGAACGCCAGGATCAGGAACAGCACGGAGTGCACGGGATTGCGCGACACAATCACCATGACCGCCGACGCCACGCAGACGCCGGCAAAGAGATAGAAGAACAGCGCGGTCAGGATCATGCCCTCACCTCACCGGTACGGCGCGTCGAGTTCGATTGCTTTCGCAATCTCGCGCTCCCAGCGATCGCCATTGGCGAGCAGTTTCGCCTTGTCATAATAGAGTTCCTCGCGGGTCTCGGTCGCGAATTCGAAATTCGGTCCCTCGACGATGGCATCGACCGGGCAGGCCTCCTGGCACAGGCCGCAATAGATGCATTTCACCATATCGATGTCGTAGCGCACGGTGCGGCGGGTGCCGTCGTTGCGGCGCGGCCCGGCCTCGATGGTGATCGCCTGCGCGGGGCAGATCGCCTCGCACAGCTTGCAGGCGATGCAGCGCTCCTCGCCGTTCGGATAGCGGCGCAGCGCGTGCTCGCCGCGGAAGCGCGGCGAGATCGCTCCCTTCTCGAAGGGATAGTTCAGCGTCGGCTTCGGCTTGAAGAAATAGCGCATGGCGAGAAAGAACGCCGATACGAATTCGCTCAAGAGAAGCGCACGGGCGGTTGCGTTGACGTTGACACTCATGACGGCCTCACTTCGGCGCGATGCCGGCGAATTGCAGCACGCCGGCCACAATCACCACCATCGCCAGCGACAGCGGCAGGAACACTTTCCAGCCGAGCCGCATCAGTTGATCGTAGCGGTAGCGCGGCACGATCGCCTTCGCCATCGCGAACAGGAAGAACATGAAGAACACTTTTAGCGCGAACCAGATCACGCCGGGGATCCAGTTGAACGGCGGCAGGTCCACCGGCGGCAGCCAGCCGCCGAGGAACATGATCGTCGCCAGCGCGCACATCGTGGTGATCGCGACATATTCGCCGAGCATGAACAGCAGATACGGCGTCGAGCCGTATTCGGTCATGAAACCCGCGACCAGTTCGGATTCCGCCTCCACCAGATCGAACGGCGGGCGGTTGGTTTCGGCCAGCGCCGAGACATAGAACACCACGAACATCGGGAACAGCGGCCACACATACCAGTTCAGGATGGTGAGCTGCGGCAGGCCGATCAAGCTGGCGAAGCCGCGGGTGTTCTGCGCTTCCACCAAGGCCGAGAGATTGAGTGAGCCGGCGCACAGCAAGACGGTGATGATGACGAAGCCGATCGAGACTTCGTAGGACACCATTTGCGCCGCGGAACGAAGCGCGGCCAGGAACGGATATTTCGAATTCGACGACCAGCCGGCCATGATGACGCCGTAGATCGACAGCGACGAGATTGCGAAGATGTAGAGCACGCCGACATTGATGTCGGAGATGACCCAGCCGAGATCCATCGGGATGACGGCCCAGGCGGCCAGCGCCAGCACGCAGGACACCAGCGGCGCCAGCAGGAACACGCCCTTGTTGGAGCCGGACGGAATGACCGGTTCCTTCAGCACGAACTTCAGAAGATCCGCGAAGGATTGCAGCAGGCCCCAGGGGCCGACCACGTTGGGGCCGCGGCGGATCTGCACCGCCGCCCAGATTTTGCGGTCGGCGAGCAGGATGTAGGCGATCGCGATCAGGAGCACGACGAGCAGCAGGACGCTCTGCGCGACCATGACGATCAGCGGCCAGAGAAAACCGGTCCAGAACGAGCTTGCGAAGAAATCAGCCATCAGGTCACGCTCATTCTGCTGCTTGCGCGGTTGGGACGTGGCCGAGCGCGAAATTCACCGCGGCATCAGCATGGATTAAAGTAGTGTCGAACATCGGAAGCGGCGTATTCCCCTCATTGAGCAGCATACCGACTTCGGTGCAGCCAAGCACGAGGCAGTCCGCGCCCTTTGCCTTGAGCCGCTGCGCGACGTCGACAAAGACGGCGCGCGAGGCTTCGGTGACGCGGCCGACGCAAAGCTCGTCATAGATGATCTGATGTACCAGCGCACGGTCGGACTCGTCCGGCGTGATTGCATCGAGGCCGAATTTCTCTCGCAGTCGGCCCGTGTAGAAATCCTGCTCCATGGTGAAACGGGTCGCCATGATGGCGGGTTTGCGTTTGCCGGATGTGCGAATCTTCTCCGCCGTCGCGTCAGCGATGTGCAGGAAGGGGACACCGATCGCGGCCTCGATGGCGTCAGCAACCTTGTGCATGGTGTTGGTGGCGAGCACGATCACCTCTGCCCCCGCCTCTTCCAGGCGCCGGGCGATGACGGCAAGACGCGCGCCCGCTTCCTCCCAGCGGCCGTCTGCCTGCATCTGTGCAATGGGGGCAAAATCGACCGACCACATCAGGATTTCGGCCGAGTGCAAGCCACCGAGCGCCTCGCGGATGCGCGCGTTCAGCCGCGCATAATAATGCGCGGTTGATTCGCAGCTCATGCCGCCGATGAGGCCGATGACTTTCATCGCATCACTCCGCTGCCGTCAGCATCTTCCCGGACGCAAGCCGGGAGCATTCCGCCATCACCGCCGAGGCCCGGGCGATCGGGTTGGTCAGATAGAAATCCTCGACCGAACTCTTGAACGGGGTCTTGTCGACCTTGCCGCCCTTCTTACCCGCCAGCGCCTTGACGTCACTGGCCTTGCCGGGCTCGATCTGGTCGATCCGCATCAGATGCGGGACGGCCTTGAACAGCGCCTGACGCAACGCCCCAAGGGAATCATAGGGCAGCTTCTTGCCCAGCACATCCGACAGCGCGCGGACGATCGCCCAGTCCTCGCGCGCCTCGCCCGGCGGGAACGCCGCGCGGTTCGCGATCTGCACCCTGCCCTCGGTATTGACGTAGAGGCCGGATTTTTCGGTATAGGCCGCGCCCGGCAGGATGACGTCGGCGCGGTGCGCGCCGCGGTCGCCATGGGTGCCGATATAGACCACAAACGTGCCATCCGGCACTTTCACTTCATCCGCGCCGAGCAGGAACAGCACGTCGAGCGTGCCGAAGGTCGTCATCTGCGCCAGGCTGAGGCCGCCTTTGCCGGGCGCGAAGCCGATATCGAGCGCGCCCGCGCGAGACGCCGTATCCTGCAGCACGGCAAAGCCGTTCCAGCCATCCTTGAGCGCGCCCGTGCCTGCCGCGACCTTGGCCGCCAGCGCCAGCACCGCCGCGCCGTCATGCCGCGAAAGCGAGCCGGCGCCGACCAGCACCATCGGGTGCTTGGCGCCTTTCAGCACCTCGGTGAAGGAATGCTTGCCGCTGGCGAGCTCGCCCAGCGTATCGGTGCCCGCGCCGAGATAGTCGTAATCATAGGTGAGATCGGCCTTGGGGCCGACCAGCGCGACCTTGAGCTGGCCGGTGCGCCAGCGCTTGCGGATGCGCGCGTTGAGGACGGCGGCTTCCTTGCGCGGATTGGCGCCGATGATCAGCAGCGCGTCGGCCTGCTCGATCCCGGCAATGGTCGGGTTGAAGATCCAGGTCGCCCGTCCCGCCTTGGCGTCGAAGGCGTCGCCGCCCTGTACCGCCAAATTGGTCGAACCGTACTGGCCGAGCAGATCCTTGAACGCGAACATCTCCTCGACGGCGGCGAGATCGCCGGCAATGGCGCCGATCCGCTTGCCGTCGCTCATCTTGACCTTGGCCGCAACCGCCGCGAACGCCTCCTGCCACGACGCGGCGCGCAGCTTGCCGTTGTCGCGGATATAGGGCCGGTCGAGCCGCTGCGTGCGCAGGCCGTCGACGACGTGGCGGGTCTTGTCCGAAATCCATTCCTCGTTCACGGCCTCATTGATGCGCGGCAGGATCCGCATCACCTCACGGCCGCGGGTATCGACGCGGATCGCCGAGCCAACGCCATCCATGACGTCCACCGACTGGGTCTTGCCCAGCTCCCATGGGCGCGCGGCGAACGCATACGGCTTCGAGGTCAGCGCGCCCACGGGGCAGATATCGACGAGGTTGCCCTGCAATTCCGAGGTCAGCGCCTGCTCCAGATAGGTCGTGATCTCCATGTCTTCGCCGCGGCCGGTCGCGCCCATCTCGGGGACGCCGGCGACTTCGGCGGAGAAGCGGACGCAGCGCGTGCACTGGATGCAGCGGTTCATCGAGGTCTTGACCAGCGCGCCGAGATATTTGTCCTCGACCGCCCGCTTGTTCTCGGCAAAGCGCGAAGTGTCGACGCCGTAGCCCATCGCCTGGTCCTGCAGATCGCACTCGCCGCCCTGGTCGCAGATCGGGCAATCCAGCGGGTGGTTGATCAGCAAGAATTCCATCACGCCTTCGCGCGCCTTCTTGACCATCGGCGAACGCGTGGAGATTTCCGGCGGCTCGCCCTTCGGACCGGGCCGGCAGTCGCGCACGCCCCAGGCGCAGCTTGCGACCGGCTTCGGGCCGCCCTTCACCTCCACGAGGCACATCCGGCAATTGCCGGCGATCGACAGCCGCTCGTGGTAGCAGAAGCGCGGAATTTCGGCGCCCGCGGCCTCGCAGGCCTGCAGCAGCGTGAACTCTGCGGGTACATCGATCTCTTTGCCGTCGATGATGAGTTTGGTCATTGCGGTCTCAGGTCTTTCCCAGCTTGCAGTCTGGCGGTGTAACGCTGGCGGTCTTCAGCGACGTCTTGATCCATTGCTGGGTCTCGGCGCCATAGGTCGCGAGATAGGCCGGCTGCGCCGCGCTCTTCTCGCACAGGAACGGCAGATGCGGCTTCAGGTCGTAGTCGCAGGAGGCCAGCCACTCGCGCTTTCCCGCGAAGGCACCGATCGCCTCCTCGCAGGCGTAAAGGAAGTAGGTGACGAAGCTCTCGTACTGCACCTGCTCGTCGCGCCCCGTAGCCTTGATCATCTCGTAGTCCGGCTGCGCGAACTTCGGATTCTTGAATGCCAGATCGGTGTACCCCAGAAACGCCTGCCGCGCGCTGGTGGCGCGGTTGTTGGTGCGGATCTCGTTGATCTGGATCAGGATCGCAACAAAGCCGAGCAGCGCCACGGTCGCCTGCGCCATCTGCGCCAGCGTCCCGTATCTCTGCCACCAGAAGCTCGGTTGCGACATCGTCATCCCTACTCCGCCGCGACCATGTTCACGGGATCGCGCACACCGATATCGTCGATATCGGCCTTGTGCGAATACTGGTCGATGCGCGCCTCGATCTCGTGACGGAAATGCGCGATCAGCCCCTGGATCGGCCAGGCCGCGGCGTCGCCAAGCGCGCAGATGGTGTGGCCTTCGACCTGCTTGGTCACTTCCAGCAGCATATCAATCTCGCGCTTGTGGGCGCGGCCTTCGGCCATGCGGGTCAACACGCGCCACATCCACCCCGTGCCTTCGCGGCACGGCGTGCACTGGCCGCAGCTCTCATGCTTGTAGAAATAGGAAATGCGGGCGATCGCCCGAATCAGGTCGGTCGACTTGTCCATCACGATCACGGCGGCGGTGCCGAGACCGGAGCGCAATTTGCTGAGGCTATCGAAATCCATCGGCGTGTCGATGATCTGCTCGGCCGGCACCATGCGCACCGACGAGCCGCCGGGGATCACGGCCTTCAGATTGTCCCAGCCGCCGCGAATGCCGCCGCAATGGCGCTCGATCAGTTCGCGGAACGGAATCCCCATCGCCTCTTCGACGTTGCAGGGCCGCTCGACATGACCGGAGATACAAAACAGCTTGGTGCCGACATTGTTCGGCCGGCCAATCGCGGCGAACCACGCCGCGCCGCGCCTGAGAATGTCCGGCGCAACTGCAATGGATTCGACATTGTTGACGGTGGTCGGGCAGCCGTAGAGGCCGACATTGGCCGGGAATGGCGGCTTCAGCCGCGGCTGGCCCTTCTTGCCCTCGAGGCTCTCCAGCAGCGCGGTCTCTTCGCCGCAGATATAAGCGCCGGCGCCGTGGGCGACATAGATGTCGAACGGCCAGCCGTTGATATTGTCCTTGCCGACCAGTTTTGCCTCATAGGCCTGGTCGATCGCGGCCTGCAGATGCTCGCGCTCGCGGATGAACTCGCCCCGCACATAGATGTAGCAAGCATGCGCGTTCATCGCGAAGCTGGCGAGCAGGCAGCCTTCGACCAGCAGATGCGGATCATGCCGCATGATCTCGCGGTCCTTGCAGGTGCCGGGCTCGGACTCATCGGCATTGACGACCAGATAGCTCGGCCGCCCGTCGGTGGATTCCTTCGGCATGAACGACCATTTCAGCCCGGTCGGAAAGCCCGCCCCGCCACGCCCGCGCAGGCCGGAGGCCTTCATCTCGTTGATGATCCAGTCGCGCCCCTTGTCGATGATCGCCTTGGTGCCGTCCCACGCGCCACGGCGGCGCGCGCCCTCAAGCCCCCAATCGTGGAGGCCGTAGAGGTTCTTGAAGATGCGATCCTTGTCGTCGAGCATGACTTGAAGCTTCCTCAGATCAACGATTGGACTGCGCGTAAGCGAGACCCGCGGCGCATCCGCCGAAGGTCAACGCCCACAACAGGCTGGATTCGAGCGTCGCGCTCAGCGCGTAACGCTGCAGCAGAAAAATGAAAACGGCCGCCGCGATGGCGTGCATGCCGATATAGCGCCAGTTCTTCATCGCGCTGACCCTTCCCTGCCCGACCACGGGCAATGTGCCGTCACGCTTCATGTGATTTCCTTCAGCGTCGTAGGCCCGCCCACCGGCGCCGAGAACTGACGGTCGATCTGCGGTCCCGGCTTCGGCGGATTGCCTGACGCGAAGCCGTCGAGCACCTTGCCGAAGTTTTCCTTGGTCAGGTCCTCATAGGTGTCCTTCCAGATCAGCACCATCGGCGCATTCACGCAGGCGCCCAGGCACTCGACCTCTTCCCAGCTAAAATTGCCGTCCTTTGACAGATGGAAGGGATCGTGATGGATGCGGCTCTGGCACACCTTGATGATGTCCTCGGCGCCGCGCAGGCGGCACGGCGTGGTGCCGCAGACCTGCACATGGGCTTTCTTGCCGACCGGCTGCAGTTGAAACATTGTGTAGAAGGTCGCCACTTCCAGCACGCGGATGTAGGGCATTTCGAGGAGGTCGGCGACGGCGCGGATCGCGGCCTCCGAAACCCATCCCTCATGCTGTTCCTGGACGCGCCACAGGATCGCAATCACTGCGGACGCCTGGCGACCCGGCGGATACTTTTCGATCTGCGCCTTGGCCCAGGCGAGGTTCTCTTCCGAGAACGTAAAGCTCGCGGGCTGCAATTCCTTCGGTGCGAGGCGGCGGACGGACATCGTTCAGTCTCTCATTGCACGCGGCGCCCGGCTTTCGCATTGAGCGCATCGATCCGGGCGAGCCAGAATGCGCTTGCGGTGCCGAACACGTTGTAGCCGACATGGGTTGAAACCTTGATCCGGTCCAGAATCGAAAGGTCGGTCACGGTTTCAAGGCGATTGCTGCGCGGGTCGTAGACGATCAGCTTCAGCGGAGTCTGTTCGAGCATGTAGCGCGACACGGTGTGCTGGGGATCGTTGCCGTGTTCCTCACAGAGCAGCACGCTGTCACCCTGCATCAACCGCACGCCGCCCTTCATGGCCTCGATCTCGACGCCCTCGACGTCAAGCTTGATCAGATATTTGCCGCCGGGGGCGACCTTGCCGTCGTCGAGCAGGTTATCCAGCGCGATGACAGGCACCTCCTCGCCATCAGACTGGTCGCCGGCGATGCTGAAGGCCTCATGCTTGGTGCCGGACAGCCGCGCGGTGCCGCATGTCGCGCCGATCGCGCATTTCATGGCTTCGAAGCGATTGCCGTTGATTTTGGCGTTGTTGGCAAGCTTCGGAAAATTCTGCCCTGATGGTTCGATCGCGATCGCCTTGCGCGAACCAAACGGCTTGCTCGATACCAGGACCGACCAGTAGCCGTAATTGGCGCCGCAATCGAGCAGCGTGTAGTCGACGTCGGCGGAATCCTTGAACAGCAGCTCGAGTTCGTTCTCGTAATGGTAGGTGCGGTTGAGCAGCTTGCTCCAGTAGCCGTCGCCATAGGGAAACTCGAAGGTCGCGTCGGGATTGAGTTTGATCTGGATGCCGCGCTCGGGCAGCGTCGTGCGCAGGAGATTGGCGCACATATTGTAGCCGCGGTGCGAAAAATTCGACGCCACCTTCGAACCCAGCACCAGCGCAATCGCGGCCAAACGCTCCCACGCGTTCGCGCCAACGAGCGCGCCCGAAGCCCGGTCAAACTGGATGGGCGCCTGCGCCATCACCTATCGACCTCTCCGAACACGATATCGAGCGAGCCGAGAATGGCGGAGACGTCGGCGAGCAGATGGCCTTTGCAGATAAAATCCATCGCTTGCAGATGGGCAAAGCCCGGCGCGCGGATCTTGCACTTGTAGGGCTTGTTGGTGCCGTCGGAGACCAGATAGACGCCGAACTCGCCCTTCGGCGCCTCTACCGCGGCGTAGACCTCGCCGGCCGGCACGTGCACGCCTTCGGTATAGAGCTTGAAGTGATGGATCAGCGCTTCCATCGAGCGCTTCATCTCGCCGCGACGGGGCGGCGCGATCTTGTTGTCTTCGACGACGACCGGGCCCTGGCCATCCGGCGCGCGCAGTTTCGCAATGCACTGCTTCATGATGCGCACGGACTGGCGCATCTCTTCCATGCGGATGCAGTAGCGGTCGTAGCAGTCGCCGTTCTTGCCGATCGGAATATCGAAATCCATCTCGGCGTAGCATTCATAGGGCTGCGCCTTGCGCAGGTCCCAGGCAGCGCCCGAGCCGCGCACCATCACGCCGGAGAAGCCCCACTCCCAGGCCTGCTGCAGCGTCACCACGCCGATATCGACGTTGCGCTGCTTGAAGATGCGGTTGCCGGTCAGAAGCGTTTCGAGGTCCGCGACGACCTGCAGGAACGGATCGCACCAGGTCTCGATGTCGTCGATCAGTTTTGGCGGCAGGTCCTGATGCACGCCGCCGATACGGAAATAGGTCGCATGCATGCGCGCGCCGGAGGCCCGCTCATAGAACACCATGAGCTTTTCGCGCTCTTCAAAGCCCCACAGCGGCGGCGTCAGCGCGCCGACGTCCATCGCCTGGGTGGTGACATTGAGCAGATGCGACAGGATGCGACCGATCTCGCAATAGAGCACGCGGATCAACTGGCCGCGGCGCGGCACCGTGATGCCGAGCAGCTTTTCCGCCGCGAGACAGAACGCGTGCTCCTGATTCATCGGCGCCACGTAATCGAGCCGGTCGAAATATCCAATCGCCTGCAGATAGGTCTTGTGCTCGATCAGCTTTTCTGTGCCGCGGTGAAGCAGGCCGATATGCGGATCGACGCGCTCGACGACTTCGCCATCGAGCTCCAGCACCAAGCGCAACACGCCATGCGCGGCCGGATGCTGCGGCCCAAAGTTGATGGTAAAATTGCGAAGGTTTTGCGGTTGTTCGTTCATGGTCAGGCCTTCGGTTCAGCCTTCTCATCGCCCGGCAGCGGATAGTCCGCGCCTTCCCACGGCGAGAGGAAATCGAATTTGCGGAATTCCTGGTTGAGGCGGACCGGCTCGTAGACCACCCGCTTCTCCTGGTCGTCGTAGCGGACCTCCACGAAGCCCGTGAGCGGGAAATCCTTGCGCAGCGGATGGCCGTCAAAACCGTAATCCGTCAATAGCCGCCGCATGTCGGGGTGGCCGGTGAAGATCACGCCATAGAGATCGTAGGTCTCGCGCTCGAACCAGTCGGCGCCGGGAAACACCTCGATGATCGAGGGTACCTGCGTGGTTTCGTCGGCCTCGGCGCGGACGCGGATGCGCTCATTCAGCGTCGGCGACAACAGGTGGTAGACCACGTCGAAGCGCTTTTCGCGGCCGGGATAGTCGACCGCCGTCACGTCGGTGATGTTGATGAAGCGCAGCGCGGGATCATCGCGCAGGTACTTCATGACCTCGACAATCTTCGTCGCATCGACCGTGACGGTGAGCTGGTTGAACGCGACCGCATGGGCGCTCGCCGCGCCGCCAAGCGCGCTAACAATCGTCTGCCCAAGGGCGTCGAGCTTGCCGTCGTCCATTACCTAAAACCTTAGCGTTCGATGGTCCCGATGCGCCGGATCTTCTTCTGCAGCAGCAATATGCCGTAGAGCAGCGCCTCCGCCGTCGGCGGGCATCCGGGCACGTAGATGTCGATCGGCACGATGCGGTCGCAACCGCGCACCACCGAGTAGGAATAGTGATAGTAGCCGCCGCCATTGGCGCACGACCCCATCGAGATCACGTAGCGCGGCTCAGGCATCTGGTCGTAGACCTTGCGCAGCGCCGGCGCCATCTTGTTGGTCAGCGTGCCCGCCACGATCATGACGTCGGACTGCCGCGGCGAAGCGCGCGGGGCGAAGCCGAAGCGCTCGACGTCGTAGCGCGGCATCGACACCTGCATCATCTCGACCGCGCAGCAGGCAAGGCCGAACGTCATCCACATCAGGGATCCCGTCCGCGCCCAGGTGATCAGGTCGTCGGCGGCGGCGACGAAGAAGCCCTTGTCCGAAAGCTCGTGGTTGACCTCGAGGAAGAACGGATCATTGGCGCCGACCGGCCTGCCGGTAGCGGGATCGAGAATGCCCTTCGGCGCCTGCGCGATCGCGGGCGAAGAGCCTGTTGCTGTCGGGCTCAGTCCCATTCCAGCGCGCCTTTCTTCCACTCATAAGCAAAGCCGACCGTGAGGACGGCGAGGAACACCATCATCGACCAGAACCCGGTGGCGCCGAGCTTGCCGAAGGCGACCGCCCACGGGAACAGGAACGCCACTTCGAGGTCGAAGATGATGAAGAGGATCGCGACCAGATAGAAGCGGACGTCGAACTTCATACGGGCGTCGTCGAATGCGTTGAATCCGCATTCATAGGCGGAGAGCTTTTCCGGATCCGGCTGCTGGAACGCGACCAGGAACGGAGCGATCAGGAGCGCCAGACCGATCAGGCTCGCCACCCCGATAAACACGACAAGTGGAAGGTAATTCTGCAGGATGCCGGTCATCGGCGGTGCCTTTTCCTGCGGATTTGGCCGCAGATTCGTTGATTGGAATTATTCTTGGCTTAGCGCAGCGCAACAGAGGGCGCAAGACAAGCCGGCTTGAGGGTAATGCCTGCGTTTGACGCATCCGCAGAACCCGAAAAAGTGTTGCGTTCCGGCCTCGCCCGACCAACGCGCGTCGGGCCGCAAGGTGCCGAATTTCAGTTCAAATCCTTTTCATCCGCGAGCATCTGGGCGGCCGTGTCCGTCAGGCGGTCGATCTGCCCCAGCAGTACCTCGAGCTCGTCCTTGCCCAGCTGTTCCAGGAGCCGCCGGTTGCGCTCCTGCGCGCCTGCCACAATGGTGTCATGCGCCGCCAGGCCCGCCTTGGTCAGACAAACCAGCGTCTCGCGGTTGTCCCGCGGATTGACCTCCTTGGCGACCAGCTTCCGCGTGACCAGTTCCGCCAGTGCGCGGCTGATCTGCCCCTTGTCCATGCCGACCGCTTCCGCGAGCCTGATGACGCTCATCGGCGGCCGCCGCCCCAGCGAGGCCACCAGACCGAACTCCACCGAGGACAGCCCCGCCAGCCGCTTGTAGCGCAGGATCGCGCCGCGCTTGAGCAGATTGGCCAGCACCATCAGCCGCGACGACATCATCGCGGTGATCGGCGCCAGCTCCTCAGCCGCAGCGGGCGGCGGCGCGGCCTGCTTTCCCGGTTTCTGGTTCATAGCAAACCTCTGCCAACAAAGTAGGCCGGTGCCAAGCTCGCCGGCGATGGCGATCGAACAAGACAATCGACCGATACGATATGACGATCGTTGACATTGTCATCTATTTGCATTTCACTAAACTTCCATACGACCGCGGCGCCAAAAGCCGCGGCGGGAGGAAACGGCATGAACATTACGCAGCGGGATCGCGATCTCGGGACCGGCTATGCCATGAAGCCGTCCACCACGCGGACCGAACTGACCTCGGTCGGCCGCGGCACGCCGATGGGCGAACTGCTGCGGCGCTACTGGCACCCCGTCGGACTTGTTGCCGACGCTACCGATATCCCCAGAAAACTACGCGTGCTCGGCGAGGACCTGGTGCTGTTTCGCGACAGGCACGCCCGAGTCGGCCTGCTGCACGCCCGCTGCTGCCATCGCGGCACCACGCTCTATTACGGCAAGGTCGAGGAAGATGGCATCCGCTGCTGCTATCACGGCTGGAAGTTCGACACCGAGGGCCGTTGCCTCGAACAACCCTGCGAGCCCGAAGGCGGCCTGTTCAAGGACAAGGTGCGCCAGCCCTGGTATCCCCTGCAGGAACGCTACGGCCTGATCTTCGCCTACCTCGGGCCCGCCGAGAGGCAGCCGGCCCTGCCGCGCTACGAATGCCTGGAAAACATGGACGATGGCGAGTTCGTCGAGGCCGATGACTCTTCCATCGGTGGCGGCGGCCCCGCCGTCATCCCCTGCAACTGGCTGCAGCATTTCGAAAACGTGGTCGACCCCTACCACGTCCCGGTGCTGCACGGCTCGTTCTCGGGGCCGCAATTCACCAACATGATGGCCTCGATGCCGGAGGTGAAGTTCGAGATGTCGCCGCGCGGCGTCATCGTGCGCTCGATCCGACGTCAGGACGACGGCAGGGTGTTTTATCGAGTGACGGAAGCCGCCCTCCCCACGCTGCGCGTCGTGCCCAATCCGCGCGTCGCGCAATTCGCTCGCGTCGAATCGATCGGCTGGACGCTGCCGATCGACGACACGTCGTTCCGCATCTATGTCGCCGGCCGGGTGAAGAATTCGGGCGACATCGGGCGGATGCGCTCAAAATTCAACGGCAAGTTCTGGTGGGACATGACCGAACAGGAGCACCAGCAATTCCCGGGCGACTACGAGGCGCAGGTCGGCCAGGGCCCGGTGACGCTGCACTCAGAAGAGCATTTCGGCCAGAGCGACCGCGGCATCCTGATGATCCGGCGGATGCTGGGCGATCAGCTCGAAGCTTTGGCCGCGGGCCGCGATCCGATCGGCGTCTCCTTTGATTCAAACGCGCCGCCGGTTGAATTCGAGGCGGGGAATTTCATTCGCGAGGCGTGAGCCGGCACGTTCGGCAAAAGACAACATCCAGGGGGAAAGCATGGTCGATCTCGCGCCGCAGGCGGCTGTTCAAGCGGAGGCCGCCGCAAGGCCCTCGATCCGGCGCTATTACGTGCTCGCGCTGTTGACCGGCATCTATGCGCTGAACTTCCTCGACCGCACCATCTTCAACGTCCTGATCGAGCCGATCAAAAAGGAGTTTGCGCTCAGCGACACCACGATGGGCTTGCTGGCAGGCTTCGGCTTCGTGCTGTTCTATTCGCTGCTCGGCATCCCGATCGCGCGCCTCGCCGACCGCTTCAACCGCCGCAACATCGTTGCCGTTGCGCTGGCGTTCTGGAGCGCGATGACGGTGTTCTGCGGCATGGCGCACAGCGTGACGACGCTGGCGCTCGCGCGCATCGGCGTCGGCATCGGCGAATCCGGCGGCACGCCCGCCTCGCAGTCGATCATTGCCGATCTCTTCAGCAAGAACGAACGCCCGCGGGCGCTCGGCGTCTACGCCATCGGCACTTATCTCGGCGTATTCCTCGGCTATTTCATCGGCGGCTATGTCAACCAGTACTACGGCTGGCGGATGGCGTTCTGTGTCGCCGGCCTGCCCGGCATCGCGCTCGCCGCGGTGCTGTGGCTGACGATCTCCGAGCCGAAGCGCGGGGCGATGGCGGAGGCGTTCACGCCGGAGCCGATCAGGCCGACGCTCGGCTTCCTCGCCTCGCAGCGAACGTTTGTCATTTTGCTCGCGGGCTTTTGTCTCACCACCTACACCAACTACGCGACCTCGGCCTGGATTCCGCCGTTCCTGGCGCGGGTGCACCATCTCTCCAGCGCCGAAATCGGCACCTATGCCGGCACCTTCAAGGGGCTGTGCGGCATCGCCGGCACGCTGCTCGGCGGATTCATGGTGGCCCAGATCAGCCGCCGCGACGATCGCTGGAAGCTGTGGGCACCCGCGATCACGTCAGGCCTCGCGGGACCGGTGTTTGCGCTTTGCATGCTGACTCCGGACTTCACCACGATGGTGGCGACACTGGCCGCCACCTCGTTCCTGGTCGGCTTTCATCTCGGCCCGATCTTTGCGATCGCGCAAACTGTCGCCAAGCCGAGCATGCGGGCGCTGGCTTCCGCCATCATGCTGCTGACAGCCGCCGGATTCGGCCAGGGCGTCGGCCCGCTCGCGGTCGGCATGCTCAACGACGCGCTGAAGAATGACTATGGCGCCCAGGCCGTGCGGTATTCGCTGCTGTCGGCTGCGGTCACGACCACGCTCGGCGCCCTTTTGTTCATCAGGGCAGCACGGTCGATACGCGCCGACATTCAGCGGGCGAGCTGACCGGCCGGCTCGCCGCCGGCGCTTCCTTTTTTGCTTTTATTATTGTTTTGATCCCGGCCCGTGTCCCCCCGCGGCCCGCATCGCTGTCGGTTAGATCTGTATGTGATCTACATCACGGATGATTTGGCAGAAAACAGGCGAAATACCGGCCGAATGAAACCATTTTGCCGAAACCGCGAAACGATCCTGAAACACACAGGGCGTACCTCTCTCACAGCAGGGACGCGGAAGGCGTCCGGGAGGCATCACATGAACCACTCAATTCACTCAGCGGATCGCAGTACCCACCTGAAGATCGTGGTTGTCGCGCTCGTGGCGGGGATCGCGGTGGCAGCTTTCGGCATTTCCGCCCGGACCGGTGCGGATTACAGCCAGACAGCGCAGGTCGTGAAGGCCGGCAAGGCGGTGGTCGTCACCAGCTCGAACACCTCGACGGTCCGTTAGCGGTATCGATTTTATTGGAATAAAAACGGCCGCCTTCGGGTGGCCTTTTTGTTTGCGGCTGGTCGTGAAGAAATCGGTATCAAGCCATTGAAAAATGGCGCAGCGCCCTTACTCGGCGAACATTTGAATCTCCTCGGACACACACTGCGTGCAAGAAGGGGTTGACGACCCTATCAGATGGGCAGCAGCACGATTTCCGAATACAGCCTGTCGAGGTCGCCGGCCGCGAGTTGCGGGGAACGGTAACAGGCGCGCAGCGGGAGCATCACACCTCGTGGCTGGACCGGAAACAGCCGCGCCTCCCCGACGAGCGCCGCCGTCCGCTGTCGCCGCAGGATCGCTAGCTTGACGCGCTCGAGATGCCGCAACAGCAGCTCCGGTGCACTACAATGCAGGATGTCCGAATAGGGGATTCCCAGCGGCAGAACTCGCGCCAGTCCTCCCAGTCGGCTCGCCGCAACACGGTGAATGCGGCGCTTTACCACGAGATAGGCATAGTCGGCCCCGTCGCTGACGGTGAGCTGCAGGGTGTCATACGTTGCGTGATCGTCGAAGATCTGTCGTTGTTCGCCGGTCAACCTCTCGCGGATCACAGCCGGATCGAAGCTGATGACCGGCCGGTTCGGCCCGAACAGCGTCTCGGCCTGCAGCAATGGCGGCATGGCGATCCTGTGCGACTCCAGCGGCTTGAAACGCTGCGCCATCAGGGCAGCCCAAGATGTCGGCTGTGGGGTGAAGCACGTATAGGTGAGGCCCTCGTCCTCCAGCAGCGAGGCAAGCAGGGCCATGCCCCAGCCGCGGTACTGCGCGTGTATGACCCAGGAGGACAGATTGCAGACGAGCACGGCCTCACCGTTCACCTGCCGCCGGGCGGTAACAGCCCCGATGAACCCAGCGATTGCGTCGCCGTCAAGGAGTATGAAGCCGCGCCCGTGATCGGACCACTCATGGTCGAACAGCCGACGCCATGTCGCGGCATTGATGCCCGACTCGCGGAAGGATTCCTCAAGGAAGCGGCAGATCGGCTCCCGGTCGTCCGGACCCACGGCACGGAGACGCGGGCCGGACTGACTAAACTGCTGCGCCGTCACTGCCTCCTCGCCGACGGAGAGGACCGTGATCAGGCCTTCGATCGAGGGCGCCGCCAGAAAGGCCGAGAGGGGCACGGGATACCCGGCATAGCTCTCGATCTCGAGCAGCAGGCTCACCACTGTGAGCGAGTCCGCACCGAAGCCAAGAAGATTATCGGACCAGCCGATGGGCGCAATGCCCAGCACGCGTTCGCAGATCGCCTGCAGGTCCTGCCGTAGCCGGTCAGGGTCCGGGATCGCCCCACGGCCTGGCGGTGGCCTCCGCGCCCCCCTGACAGCCGGAGGCACTCGGAGAACCGGATGCTTGGCAATGGCATCAAGGCATTCCGGGTTCAGCAGAGCGTCGCGATTTCGTACAGGGCGGCCATTCACCGCGTCCCGCGCCGCGGCTTCGGACCGCTTGCCGTTGAAGGTGACAGGAAGCGCCTCGACTTGTGCAATACGCGCCGGCACGAAGGCCAGCGAGCCGCACCGCGCAAGCTCCGAGCGGATGTGATTCACCATCTTGTCGTTGAGTACCAGACCTTCGCGCAGCACGAGCAAGAGAACCATGCGTGTGCCGCCTGGCTCCTCTTCTGCTTGCTGTTCGACCGCAATAGCCTCGAGGACGTCCTCGATACAATCGAGGATGCGGTAGATCTCCCCGGTGCCTGTGCGGATGCCGCGCACATTGAGAACTCCGTCGGAACGGCCATGCAACCGCCAACCGCCATGGGGCGTGGCTTCGATCAGATCGCCATGCGTCCAGAGGCCGGGGTTCTGGGCGAAGTAGGCGGCATGAAAGCGCGTGCCGTCGACATCACCGTGAAAGCCAAGGGGGCGCGAGGGAAAAGGGTTGCCGCAGACGAGCTCGCCGATGCGCGCCTCCGGATCGTGAGGCGGCGGGAGCGAGCGGACATCGAGGCCGAGGCTGCGGCACTGTGCCTCGCCGCGATGGACGGGCAGGTCCGGATTGCCCAGGACAAAGCAGCCGATGATGTCGGTGCCGCCCGAGATCGACTGCAGCGGCATCGCCGCTTTCACTTCGCCGCGGACCCAGTCGTACTGGCGGGGATACAGGGTGGAACCGGTGGAAAGCATAGCCCGCAGGGCTGAAAGGTCGAACATCCGACCCGGGGAAGAGTCTTTCTGCTCGCAGAAGTGCAGATAGGCAGGATTGGTGCCGAAGACGGTCACGCGCTCCTCGGCGACGATCCGCCAGAACGTGTCTGGCGCCCCGAGCGGCCCATCGTAGAGGACAATCTCCACGCCGGAGGCGAGCGCGGAGAGCTGCCAGTTCCACATCATCCAACCGCAGGAGGTCTGAAAGAACAGCTTGTCGCCCGGCCCGAGATCACAGTGCAACCGGTGCTCTTTCACATGCTCCAGCAGGGTGCCGCCGGCGCCATGCTGGATGCATTTTGGCGCGCCCGTGGTGCCGGAGGAGAACATGGTGAACAGCGGCTGGTTGAACGGATGGCGCGGCCAGCCGGGTGGGTCCTTGTCGGTGTCGTCATCGCGGATCAGATCGGCAAGCCTGTGCAGAGGCACCATGATCTCGCCGGCGGGAAGCGAACCGTCGTCCAGAGCAATTATCGCGGTAAGGCCCGGCAGGCCGGCCGCCGCTCCGACGACGCGCTCGGAGACGGGGACGCCCGGATCCCATGGCTCAGCTCTGAGGCAACCGAAGAGCACCACAGGCTCCAGAGGGGCAAAGCGCAGGAGGATCGCAGGCACACCCATGTCCGGGGCGCAGCTAGCGAAAGTCGCACCAATTGCCGTGGTGGCCAGGCAGGCAATGGCCGCCTCGGCGTTGTTGCGTGCGATCGCCACGACGTGATCGCCGGGGCGCACACCGAGCTGCTGCAGCGACTTCGCCAACCGGGCAACCGTGCAGCGCAGAGCGCCCCGCGTGAGCCGGTCGCGGCTGCCGTTAGCATGGCAGGCCGTCAAGACCGACTGGCCGGGACTGCCGGTGAGGAGGCATTCGGCGTAGTTGAGACGAAGATCTGGGAAGAAGCGCGCGGTCTCGCAGGCATCGCCGACGCAGACTGGCTCGACCTCGCCGTGCCAAGGCAGGTCGGACCACTCCAGGAAGAGGCGCCAAAAGCGGCGGAAGTCCTCAACCGAGAAGCGGTCCATCGCAGCATGATCAGGCAGGTGCTGTCCCGTCCGGACCTCGCACCATTGCATGAAGGCAGTCAGTTGCGAATGCGCGACGGCCTGATCATTGGAACGGAACGCCCCTTCCGCGAAACTCTCATGAAAAGACCCTGCACTATTAGTCAGAGGCATCCCCTGGGCCGCTCCATCTCAAGCGCTAGGCACTATAATTGGAGAATAATTGGGGAAGAGTGGCAATCGCAGATACAATCCGTAGGTAATCATTTGGCGGTACGCGTGCAGGCGAGTGTATCGCGCATCTGAATATGAATTGTGAGTGCGCGACATCCCGGCCCCTGTTGCACGGTTTGGAGGGGCAGTTGTCCTCGGCCTATCGGACCGGTGGTGAATGGTTCGTGGCGGGCCGTCCGCTGCTGCTCACAGAGGCCGGGAAGTGATTAAAATGGCGAAAAGTATTTCACTGTTCCGGAGGGCCGCCAAGGCGGCCTCTACACTCATCAGCAAACCATTTGGGAATTACCGGATGCATCCCAAGTTCCCGTCGCAAAGCACCCGCGCTTCGGCCGATACTTCTGAGCATTATTCGAAGCCGTGGCGGGTCGTGATTTGATGACATCGTTTGATCGGCCACGCGCAGAATCGTCGCCAGCGCTGACACCGAAGCTGGTTGCGGCAAGTATGACCGCAATAATCCCAAAAGACCCTGACAGCGATTTTGCCCTCATCGTCGACCTCTTTCGGCTACACCCACACGCTATCACGCCAGCCGCAAAATTAGGACACCCCCTAAAATCAAACCACGACACCGGGGATCGAATACGGACGGCACCGCACAGTCGGTGCTGTCCTTAACTAGGACGCTCGGGAACTGAAATCAGGATGGGCATGGAACCTGAAGTTCCCCGAAGAGTCGAAATCCGCGCTTCCGGCTTTATAGCCCCCAAGCCCCAGCCGGGAGTGGGCGGCCCCGGTTAAAGTGCGCCCGGGGCCGTTCGCCTTGTTGATTTACCGCGCTCAACGTGATGTCGACGCATTCACGGAGCTTGCCAAGACTGGAAAGCCGACCGCACTCGTCGAAGGAGAGCTGGATCCGCTCGGAAAGATCAAGCGCCTGAGCAAGCCGCTGATTGTGGTCGCGCATGGCGATACATGGAACATGGGGCATGAACTCCTGCTCACCGCGGATATCCGGATCGCTGCCGCCGATGCTCGATTCGGCCAGGATGAAAACACTCATGGCCGCTTTCCGGGTGGTGGTGCGACGGTGAGGTTCGTCCGCGAGGCAGGCTGGGCGAACGCGATGAGATACATGCTGACCGGCGACCATTGGGGAGCGGACGAAGCGCGCCGCATTGGGGTCGTTCAGGAGATCGCGCCTGACCGCGAGAAGGCGCTTGCTCGTGGTATCGAGATCGCGGAACGGGTCGCTGGCTGCGCGCCGCTCGGCATCCGAACGACGCTCGCATCAGCGCACCTCGCGATAGATGGGGCAGAGAACGCAGCCTACCGCGAACTCGATGCACAATATGGCGCGCTATATCGCACGAACGACTTTCTGGAGGGCCGCAAAGCCGAGGCGGAAGGTCGTCTGCCGATTTATGTCGGCAACTAACGGGCGCCTCATCCATCGATCATTAGATGCGGTGGTTCGGCAGCGCTACCTAACAGTTCGGGCCAAAACCCGCCAGGCCCGGACGGGGAAAAGTGCTGGCACAAATCGCACTACGGGTTTTGTAAACCGAAAGGTCGGGGATTCAATAGAACAAAACCCGGCCAAAAGTATTTCCGCGGAGCCTATGAAAATACTTTTCCAAAAACGGGAACCAGCTAAGCCATTGATAAATGGCGCGAGAGACGGGACTCGAACCCGCGGCCTCCGCCGTGACAGGGCGGCGCTCTAACCAACTGAGCTACTCCCGCGGATGCCGTAATCATGTTCTGATCCGCGCAGAACCGAGGGCATAAAGGGCCGCTACCGCTTAGTCAAGGACGTTGCGAATCCCCGCGTCAGACGGGCGTTTCTGCGATTCCGATGCAAATAATGGCCTGTTTCCGGGCAAAACAGCGCAGGCAGCTATCGCCCGAATCGTTTAAGGCCTGATACGTCTGGGTTTCTTGAAACCCTCCCACTCTGGTCGCACCGTATCCCCGGGGTTTCAAGTCACCACGCAAGGCATTTTCCCGGCGCGGACCGGTTTCACAAACGCGCTCGAAAGCCATTCAACCAACGAGGAGGGCCAGATATGGCGAAGAAAGCAGCGACTCCAGCCACCATCACACTCAAGCATCTGGCCGCAGCGCTGGCCGAGGAGCATGATTTGTCGAAGAAAGCCGCCGAGGCGATCCTGACCGACATGGTCGGCAAGATCGCAAAACACCTGAAGAAGGGCGAGCGGGTCCGTATCGTGGGGCTCGGCATCCTCCAGGTCCGCAAGCGCGCCGCCCGCATGGGCCGCAACCCCGCCACCGGCGAACCGCTCCCGATCAAGGCCAGCAAGAAGGTTGCCTTCCGCGCGGCCAAGGAACTCAAGGAAGCCGTGTGATCCGCCGCGCCCTCCTGATCCGACCAGAAGCGCCATTCCGGCGGGGGACCCGGAATGGCGCTTTTCTGTTATAGAGCGCTTCCCTTGCCCCAGCTTTTCGGATCGTCATGCCGGCCTCCCCCCTCGCCTTCACCCACGATGTCACCGAGCGCTTCCTGCGCTATGTCGTGATCGACACCCAGTCCGATCCGACGTCGCCGACCTGCCCTTCCACCGAGAAGCAGAAGAATCTGGGCCGCCTGCTGGCGTCCGAGTTGCAGGCGATCGGGCTCGCAGACGCCCATCTCGACGAGCACGGCTATGTCTATGCGACGATCCCGGCCAATACTGACAAAAAGGTGCCGGTGATCTGCTTCTGCTCGCACATGGACACTTCTCCTGATTGCACCGGCGCCAACGTCAAGCCGCAGGTCGTGAAGAATTATCGCGGCGGCGACATCGTGCTGCCGGCCGATCCCACGCAGGTGATCCGCACCGCCGATCACCCCGCGCTCGCCGACCAGATCGGCCACGACATCATCACCACCGACGGCACCACGCTGCTGGGCGCCGACAACAAGGCCGGCCTCGCCGAGATCATGGATGCGGCGCGGTTTTTGATTCAAAATCCGCACATCCGGCACGGCACCATCAAGATCCTGTTCACGCCCGACGAGGAGATCGGCCGCGGCGTCGACAAGGCCGACCTGAAGAAACTCGGCGCCGACTTCGCCTATACGATGGACGGCGAAACCGCCGGGAATATCGAGGACGAAACCTTTTCGGCCGACGGCGCCATCATCACCATCGAGGGTGTCTCGACCCACCCCGGCTTTGCAAAAGGCAAGATGGAGCACGCGATCAAGATCGCGGCCGCCATCGTCGACCGCCTGCCCAGGGACACCTGCTCGCCGGAGACCACCGAGGGCAAGGAAGGTTTTTTGCATCCGATCGGCATTTCCGGCGCACTGGAGAAAGCCACCATCGGCTTCATCGTGCGCGATTTCACCGACGAGGGGCTGCAGCAAAAGGAAGCGCTGCTCGAAAGCATCGTCAAAGAGGTGATGAAGGATTATCCGCGCTCGACATACCGGATGGACGTCAAGGCGCAATACCGCAACATGAAGCAGGTCATCGACCGCCACCCCGAAACCGTCGACTACGCCATCGAGGCGATCCGTCGCGCAGGCCTGACACCGGTGCGCAGCTCGATCCGCGGCGGCACCGACGGCTCACGGCTGTCGTTCATGGGCCTGCCCTGCCCCAACATCTTCGCCGGCGAACACGCCTTTCATTCGCGGCTCGAATGGGTCAGCCGCCAGGACATGGAAAAGGCGGCGGAGACGATTGTGCACCTGGCCATGATCTGGGAAGAACGGGCGTAGCGAGTTCGGCGACACTCCATCCCGCCGATGCCTGCGACAAACGCCAAGCGCTTTGCGCAAGCGAGCGATAGCGACGTGGTTAAAAGCCAGGTACGCCACGTTTTTGAAAATGAGGGAGTCGGCTATGCGGTTGTCCAAGGTCGCCGCTTTGGCGCTTATCGTTGGAGCCACAGGCTCAATGTCCGCGTCTCCAGCGCTAGCCTGCATTTCTCACAGGGCCAATTTGATTTGCGACGGGTATTGGTGGATCGGCGCGAAGGCGACGAGGACCGTGGCGCCGAAAGCGCTGGCGGCGATTTGGTTTTGAGTGTGCGTTGGACCTTGTTGGTGATACCGCGGATTGGGCGCGTCGCGGCTTCGCGTGTCAGGCCGGCGAGGCGCGGGCCTTGGCGGCTTCGGCCAGGCGGCGAGCCGCGTGCCCCCATTCTTCGGCGGCAGGGCAGGCCGAGGCCATGGCGATCCTGATGCGGCGGCAGGAGATGCGAACCAGCGCGCCGATCTTCAAGAGCTTAAGCCTGATGGTGCCGCAGGTGGCGTCCGCAAAGGTGGTTTCAGCAAGGCCGATGCGCCGCAGGGCGCAGATCAGCACATAGGCCATCGCGGCGAACCACAGCCGCAGTTGGTTGGCGCGCATGGTCTGGGCCGAAGTGCGGTCGGCGTAGAGGTCGAGCTGGCATTCCTTGATGCGGTTCTCCATGTCACCGCGCGCGCAATAGATGTCCTCATAGAGCGCCCGCGCTCCCGTCTCGCTGCGCCTGAGCGAAGTGACGACGAAGCGCGGATTGGCCTCGCCGTGCGTCCACTCCGCCTTGGCGACGACGCGGCGGCTTCGGCTCCAGCTATCGAGCGTGCTCCACTGGAAGTCCTTGAAGCGGCGCGCCGGGCGGCCGGTCTTCTCGGCCGCGGCCCTGGCCGTGGCAAGCTCCTCCTCGATCATGGCGACCAGGCGCGTGTTGCGGGCGAGCCCGAACAGGTAATCCACGCGGTTCTGCTCGCACCACGCCATCAGCGCCTCGCGCGCAAAGCCACTGTCGGCTCGCAGCAGGATACGCGCGAACGGCCAGCGGGCGCGGATTTGCCGGACAATCCGCTCGACCTCCGCGACGCTGCCCGCGCTGGCGTCGATGTCGGAGGGGCGCAGCTTGGCCGCCAACAAATGCCGGCCGCAAAACACGTATAGCGGCAGATAGCAGTAGCAGTCGTAATAGCCGTGGAAGAAGCGCCCCTCCTGATGTCCGTGCAGCGGATCGTCGGTGGCGTCGAGATCGAGGATGATCTGCTCCGGCGGCCGCTGGTACGCCTCCAGGAACAGCGTCACCGGCAACGCTTCGATCGCCGCCGCGTCATAGGCGATCTTGTGATAGCGCGAAGGTTCGTTTCGGCTCAACTCCAGCCGGTTCAGCGTCGACTTGCCGGCCACCGGTGCGCAGTCCCCGCGCCGGGCTGCAAGCTTGCCCGAAAGCACCGCCATCAGCGGATCGTGCCGCAGCTCGTCGTGGTCGTTGAGATCTTCATAGCCGAGCGCGATGCCAAAGACCCGCTGCCCGATCAACGTGCCGACCGCATGCTCGATCAAGTCCTGACGGCGATGATCGCGAAAGCAATCCGCAAAGCGACCCACCAAATCGATCGCCCGGTCGGTCGCGCCCAGAAGCAGCGCGCCGGCATCCGACGTCACAAGGCCGCCATCAAAGGCCGCTTCCACAACACGGCCTTCCACCCTTCCAAAATCAAACTGTTCTGCGCTACACTCTGTCGGCATCGGGGCGTTCCTTGAATCATCCCAAAGTCCTTCTCGCAAAAGAACTTTCGCTGATTCGCGCCCCGATGCGCCTCAACACTGTGAGAAATGCGGGCTAGCCGCTTCTGACTGTCCAAAATTAGTGGAATTAGCGGATTGGGGCGAGAACTCGACCGGCGACATCAGCGTCACGTCCGGGCAAAGTTGCCAGTTCCCAATCACGATGCGCGGGACGGTGACCAGTTCGGATATCTTAAAAAAGCCGGCGCACGGCAAGTTGAAAAAGCTCAACATAACGACGTACGAATACAAGGCGAAGGCTAGATACAAGGGAAGCGATAGCTTTGCCATCAAAGCGACGGGTCAGGGGCCGACGGCTTCCGGCACGTCGGTAATTACCGTGCAGGCGACGATCAAATAGCGTTCCTCGCGTCCATTGCGTGCCGGACGCGCATTGTCGTCCAACAAGCTATCTAAGGCAGCGATCCCCTAAGGTCTGCGACACCAACATCCAAGGGTATTCGGCTGCCGTTCTCAGGAGTGGCGTGCGTGCGGATCTCGCTGTGTTCGGACACAGTGATGACTCGAACGACGATCGCGCAAAGCAGAAATGCTGCGACGATAATCAACCCGGTCCGGGCCGGAGTCAGATGCAGATCGGACAAGCGCATCATTGCTGCACCCATGCGCATCGCCGCCAGCCCGATGCAACAAGCGTCGTTGAGTCGTCAGGCGATTTGGTGGCGTAGCGGTGGCCATCCAGCGTTATTTGGGATGGGTCAGCCGCCAGGACATGAAAAAGGCCGCCGAGACTATCGTGCGTCTGGCCATGATCCGGGAGGAGAGAGCGTGGCTCTCACCCCGTCATTGCGAGCGAAGCGAAGCAATCCATCTCTCCGCGCTTGCCGAGCATGGATTGCTTCGCTTCGCTCGCAATGACAGTGTGGCGCGAGCCGCCTCAATCACGACGCCCTTGCCGTCACGATCCAGACCGATGCCGGCAGCAACACCGCATCGCCCTTGGAGAACGGCGTCAGCGCTTCGCGGATCGAATTGGCGGCAGCCTTACGGAGTTCTTCCGGCTGGCCCTCCAGCGCGCGGCTCACCGGACCGATCTCCAGCGCGCCCTGCACCGCGCCTTCGAGACCGCGGCCGATCGCGGAATCCAGCAGCAGCGGACACGCCTCCATCTCGACGTCGGTAAAGCCGGCCACATCGAGAATGCGGCGGACGCGCGCCTCCGAGGCGAACGCAAACGGCCCGGGATCTTCCGGCCCCTGTTGCGGCAGTTTCGGCACGTGCTTGTAGGCGGCCTGCAGCGGCACCATGAAGAACGGATTTTCGCGCGGCTCGCGCCAGCAGGCGAACGCCAGCCGGCCCGAGGGCCGCAGCGCTTTGCGCATGTTGGCAAACGACAGCGCGGGATCGGCGAAGAACATCACGCCGAACCGCGAAGCCAGCACATCGAAACTGGCGGGCTCAAACGGATAGACGGTGGCGTCGGCAAGAACGAAATCGACCGGTAAATCCTTCGGCGCGCTCTGCCGCGCCCGTTCCAGCATCGGGCCGGATATGTCGACGCCGAGCACATGGCCTGACGGCGCGACCTCGCGCGCGAACGCGATCGTCGTGGCGCCGCTGCCGCAGCCGATATCGATGACGCGCTCGCCCGGCTTCAGCTTCGCCCGGTCAATCACTAGGTCGGCGACCGGCCCGAGCACGACGTCCTGCTCCGCCTGCCGCGCGGCCCAGCGTTGCCCGGCCGGTCCATTCCAGTAGGCGACCTGGTCAGCGTTTTGTTCGTGGCCTTGGGGGGCGTCCATGTGCGCGGAAACTTTCGATCAGTCCGCCTTCGCTCTTCGAGCTTCGGCGCGACAGCCTTCGCGCTGACGCCAAGGCTGGCTTGCCGAGCCGTAGCGCGTCAGCGCGAAGGCTGGTAGGCGGCGACGGATTCGAACCGCCGACCCTCTCGGTGTAAACGAGATGCTCTAACCAGCTGAGCTAGCCGCCCTTGAGCCGCCTGTTTAGCCCTGCGGCCCCCTTTGATGCAAGGGTTGGATAGCTCGGGTGTCCGGTCGCACTAGTCGCCCGGCCTGCCCGGCAACTCCCTGAGATCGTTGATCCACGGCGCAGCCGAGCGGCACCAGATTTGCCGCGCCGGCTTGATCTGATTGCGCTGGCGGATGCTGCCCCAGCGGATGCCCCAATCGTCCGGCCCGCCGTCGCCGCTGGTGAACAGCGGGGAACCACAGCCCTCGCAAAAATGCTGGAAACGCGTGCGGCCGTTGTCGCCGGTCTTCGCGTAAATCTTCGCCGGCGCGCCCGTCATGCGGACCTGGGCTTCGGAGCAGATCACCGTGACCCGGTACGGTGAGCCCGTCAGGTTCTGACAATCGGTGCAGTGACAGATCGATACTTTCGCGGGATCGATATCGGCCCGATAGGTCACCCGCCCGCAGTGGCATTGCCCGTCGATTTCCATCCCCTTCCAACTCCGCTTGCCAAATCGAAGTTTCGACCCTTGCAAAACAAAAACGGCGCCCGAAGGCGCCGTTTTATCATTTCGCAACAAACTGGCTCAGTGGGCCGTGAGGCCACCGGCCGCTTCGTCGGCGCCATCGGGCTTGACCGGCACCTTGGTGTCCTCTTCCCAGACGATCGGCACCGGCGTGCGGACCAGCGCCTTGGCGACGACGTCGTCGAGCCGCGCCACGGGGATGATCTCCATGCCGCCCTTGATCGCATCGGAAATCTCCGTGAGATCCTTGGCGTTGTCCTCGGGGATCAGCACCGTCTTGATGCCGCCGCGGGCAGCCGCCAACAGCTTCTCCTTCAGACCGCCGATCGGCAGCACGCGACCGCGCAGCGTGATCTCACCGGTCATCGCGACATCGTGGCGAACCGGGATGCCGGTCATGACCGAGATGATCGCGGTGGCCATCGCCACACCCGCCGACGGTCCGTCCTTCGGGGTCGCCCCCTCAGGCACATGGACGTGGATGTCGCGCCGGTCGAACAGCGGCGGCTCGATGCCGTAGTTGATCGCCCGCGAGCGGACGTAAGACGCCGCCGCCGAGATCGACTCCTTCATCACGTCGCGCAGATTGCCCGTGACCGTCATCTTGCCCTTGCCGGGCATCATGACGCCTTCGATGGTCAGCAACTCGCCGCCGACATCGGTCCAGGCAAGTCCGGTGACGATACCGACCTGTGGCTCGCTTTCGATCTCGCCGAAGCGGTACTTCGGCACGCCGAGGAAGTCTTCGAGCGTTTTCTCGGTGACCTTGACCGACTTCTTCTTGGAGATCATCAGCTCCTTCACCGCCTTGCGGGCAAGTGTGGAGAGCTCACGCTCCAGATTACGCACGCCCGCTTCGCGGGTGTAGCGGCGGATCATCAGCAACAAGGCATCGTCGTCGATCGACCATTCCTTGGAATCGAGGCCATGCTTGGAGATGGCGTTCGGGATCAGGTGCTTGCGCGCGATCTCGACCTTCTCGTTCTCGGTGTAGCCGGCGATCCGGATGATCTCCATGCGGTCCATCAGCGGGCCGGGAATATTCAGCGTATTCGCGGTCGTGATGAACATGACGTTCGACAGATCGTAGTCGACCTCCAGATAGTGATCGTTGAAGGTCGCATTTTGCTCGGGATCCAGCACCTCAAGCAGCGCCGACGACGGATCGCCGCGGAAATCGGCGCCCATCTTGTCGATCTCGTCCAGCAGGAACAGCGGATTCGAGGTCTTCGCCTTGCGCATCGACTGGATGACCTTGCCGGGCATCGAGCCGATATAGGTGCGGCGGTGACCGCGGATCTCGGCTTCATCGCGCACGCCGCCGAGCGACACGCGCACGAACTCGCGGCCCGTCGCCTTCGCGATCGACTTGCCGAGCGAGGTCTTGCCGACGCCGGGAGGTCCGACCAGGCACAGGATCGGTCCAGTCAGCTTGTTGGCGCGCGACTGCACGGCGAGATACTCAACGATGCGGTCCTTGACCTTCTCAAGCCCGTAATGGTCGGCGTCCAGCACC
Source organism: Bradyrhizobium sp. AZCC 1678 (assembly GCF_036924765.1). Classification (NCBI taxonomy): domain Bacteria; kingdom Pseudomonadati; phylum Pseudomonadota; class Alphaproteobacteria; order Hyphomicrobiales; family Nitrobacteraceae; genus Bradyrhizobium; species Bradyrhizobium sp. AZCC 1678. The sequence continues at coordinate 4,192,761 of NZ_JAZHSE010000001.1, read as the reverse complement.
GCTTGCGCGGCCTCCAGATCCTTCTTGACCTTGGACTTCTTGTTCCACGGGATCGACAACAGCCAGTCGAGATAGTTGCGCACGACGGTTGCTTCCGCGGACATCGGCGACATCTGGCGCAGCTTCTTCAGCTCGTGCTGGGCCTTCTCACGCGCTTCCTTGGAAAGCTTGGTCTTGGCAATCTTCTCTTCCAGATCGGCGAGCTCATCGCGACCTTCGTCGTCGCCGAGCTCCTTCTGGATCGCCTTCATCTGCTCGTTCAGGTAATACTCGCGCTGGGTCTTCTCCATCTGGCGCTTGACGCGCGAGCGGATGCGCTTCTCGACCTGCAGCACCGAGATTTCGCTCTCCATCAGGCCCAGCACCTTCTCCAGGCGCTGCGTGACGGACAACGTCTCCAGGATGCCCTGGCGATCGGCGATCTTGACGGCGAGATGCTGCGCGACCTGATCGCTCAGCTTGGCAAAATCAGTGATCGCCTGAACCACGCCGACGACTTCGGCGGAGATCTTCTTGTTCAGCTTCACATAGCTTTCGAAGTCGGACACGACCGAGCGCGCCAGCGCTTCGGCTTCAACCGAATTGGCGTCGGTGTCGGCAAGCGCAATCGCGGTCGCCTCGTAATATTCGCTGCGGTCGGAATATTTCTGCACGCGCGCGCGCTCGAGCCCTTCGACCAGCACCTTCACGGTGCCGTCGGGAAGCTTCAGCAGCTGCAGCACGCTGGCGAGCGTACCGACCTCATAGATCGAATCCGGGCTTGGATCATCGTCGGACGCGTTCTTCTGCGTCGCGAGCAGAATCAGCGCGTCGTTCTTCATCACCTCTTCGAGGGCGCGGATCGATTTCTCGCGGCCGACAAACAACGGCACGATCATGTGCGGAAAAACCACGATGTCGCGGAGCGGCAACACCGGATACGAATGGCTTTCGCCGAGAACGATGGTTGGCCGGGTTTTTGGGGTGGTCATGGCCTATTCCTTTTGTTTTGCCCCCTTGCACGCAGTCCGCTTCGTTTAGCGCAACCGCCACAAGGTGCCGGGAGTTCCGGGTCACTCGGCCGCCTTCGCTGCCGCCTCTCACCGGATGATTTTGCGACGAATCTCGAACGTGATTTCCGCCACCATTGGCATTAGGTGGCTATCGGGTATGGGGGTGTCAAGTCACGGAAAAATGCCCACTAATTGGGGCTAAACGCGCGCAAAACGCTGACGCAACAACGGCCGCCGGAACGTCCGGCAGCCGTCCTCATCGGGGTAGTCCAAGCGAGGTATGACGAGCGCGATCAGGCGCTGGCGCTGCTCTCGACGGCCCGGTCCGAACGGTCCGCATAGATGTAGAGCGGACGGGCAGTTCCCTCGACAACTTCGCGCGAGATCACGACCTCTTCGACGCCTTCCAGGCCCGGCAGATCGAACATGGTCTCGAGCAGGATGCTTTCGAGGATCGAACGCAGTCCGCGCGCGCCGGTCTTGCGCTCGATCGCCTTGCGGGCAACCGCGCCAAGCGCCTCGTCGGCGAAGGTGAGTTCGATGTTCTCCATTTCGAACAGCCGCTGGTATTGTTTCACCAGCGCGTTCTTCGGATCGGTCAGGATCTTCTTCAGCGAGGCCTCGTCGAGATCTTCCAGCGTTGCGACCACGGGCAGACGGCCGACGAATTCCGGGATCAGGCCGTACTTCAGGAGGTCTTCCGGCTCGACATGGCGGAAGATTTCACCGGTGCGGCGATCTTCGGGCGCCAGAACCTGGGCGGCGAAACCGATCGAGGTCGAACGTCCGCGCGCGGAGATGATCTTCTCGAGGCCAGAGAAGGCGCCGCCGCAGATGAACAGGATATTCGTCGTGTCGACCTGCAGGAACTCCTGCTGCGGGTGCTTGCGGCCGCCCTGCGGCGGCACGGAGGCGACCGTGCCTTCCATGATCTTCAACAGCGCCTGCTGCACGCCCTCACCCGACACGTCGCGGGTGATCGACGGATTGTCGGACTTGCGGCTGATCTTGTCGATTTCATCGATATACACGATGCCGCGCTGCGCGCGCTCGACATTGTAGTCGGCCGACTGCAACAGCTTCAGGATGATGTTCTCGACGTCTTCGCCGACGTAGCCGGCTTCGGTCAGCGTGGTCGCATCCGCCATCGTGAACGGCACGTCGAGAATCCGAGCCAGCGTCTGCGCCAGCAGCGTCTTGCCCGAGCCGGTCGGACCGATCAGCAGGATGTTCGACTTCGCGAGCTCGACGTCGTTGTGCTTGGTCTGGTGATTGAGGCGCTTGTAGTGGTTGTGGACCGCAACCGAGAGCACCTTCTTGGCATGGCTCTGGCCGATCACGTAATCGTCCAGCACCTTGCAGATTTCCTTCGGCGTCGGGATGCCGTCGCGCGACTTCACCAGCGAAGACTTGTTCTCCTCACGGATGATGTCCATGCAGAGTTCGACGCACTCGTCGCAGATGAATACGGTTGGACCCGCGATGAGTTTGCGGACTTCGTGCTGGCTCTTGCCACAGAACGAGCAATACAGCGTGTTCTTGGAGTCGCTCGTGCCAACCTTACTCATTCTTGTCTCCGTCCGCCGTTCGATCCGTTACCCGATCGACCCATTCCGGCACTTCACCGGACCTGAAGGTAGATAGAGCAAATTCCGTACCAGAAAAGACCCTAACTCAAATACGCACCGTGCGAATCACGGTTTCTCGAATCCCCCGCGATCTTAGCCCAACCGTCACAGCCAATCATGCTGACACCCGACTATCAAGAATTCGCTAATCGGGCGCGGATTGGCTACCCGTGACAATACCGTGATTTGCGGCGTTGGCACGGGGAGAAGTTGACGAAATCGAGCGAGCGTTGCGCGTTTGCCACGCAGCAAAACCGGCACGAAACTGGAACTTTCTGTCCATGCGGGGGCATGGACAGGGCGCCAGCGGCCATATTTTCCGTTTCAGCGCAACCAGCCGTTAAGGTCAACGCGAAAGACGCTAATCCGTGTCCTTACGGGATTTTCGTTACCGCCGCCTCTTCGGGACGCTTGTCGATCACCTTGTCGACGATGCCGAAGTCGCGAGCCATATCGGCGGTCAGGAATTTGTCGCGCTCGAGCGCGTCCTCGATCGCCTTGTAGGTCTGGCCGGTGTGCTTCACATAGATTTCGTTGAGGCGCTTCTTGAGATTCAGGATCTCCTGCGCATGCAGCATGATGTCGGTGGCCTGCCCCTGGAAGCCGCCCGAAGGCTGATGCACCATGATGCGCGAATTGGGCAGCGAGAAGCGCATGTCCTTTGCGCCGGCCGCGAGCAGCAGCGAGCCCATCGAGGCGGCCTGCCCGGTGCACAGCGTCGACACCGGCGGACGAATGAATTGCATCGTGTCGTAGATCGCAAGCCCCGATGTCACCACGCCGCCCGGCGAGTTGATGTACATCGAGATTTCCTTCTTGGGATTTTCCGCCTCAAGGAACAGGAGCTGCGCGACTGTCAGCGTCGACATGCCGTCTTCGACCGGACCGGTCACGAAGATGATGCGCTCTTTCAGGAGCCGCGAGAAAATGTCGTAGGCGCGTTCGCCGCGGTTGGTCTGCTCGACCACCATGGGCACGAGGTTCATGTAGGTTTCAACGGGATCGCGCATTAGTCACCCCAAGGGTTAGTAGAGGGTTAGGTAGAGAACAGCGGGGGCGAACATCCATCGGCAAGGCAGGCATGATTGCCGCGCACGGACGAACGTCCCGTGATGCAGGACTTCGGCTCAGAACTCGCGGGTAGCGAGCCGCTCACAGATATGAGCCAATTTCCCGGCGACAAGGCCGGGCAATGGCGAGCCGAATGAGACGAGTTCAAGCTGATTCGCAGGCGATCTCATAGCGACGGATGCTGCCATCACGCCGCTTTCGCCGTTCATCATTAACATCGACCTGACCAACCCGGTCAGGCTGCGCTCTTCTCGTCTTCGTCCTTGAACAGGTCCTCGCGCGAGACCTTCTTCTCGGTCACGTTGGCGAGTTCGAGGATGAAATCGACCACCTTGTCTTCATAAATCGGCGCACGAAGCTGGGCCAGCGCATTGGCATTGCTGCGATAGTAGTCCCAGACTTCCTTCTCGCGGCCGGGCATCGAACGCGCACGCTCGATCACCGCGCGGCCGACTTCGTCATCGGTCACGGTGATCTTGTTCTTCTCGCCGATTTCCGACAGTACGAGGCCGAGCCGGACGCGGCGGTCGGCGATCTTCTTGTACTCTTCCTTCGCGGCCTCTTCGGTGGTGTCCTCGTCGGCAAAGGTCTTGCCTGAGGATTCCATCTCGGCCTTGATCGAGTTCCACATCAGGTTGAACTCTTCCTCGATTAGCGACGGCGGCGCCTCGAATTTGTGGCTGTCGTCCAGACGGTCGAGCAGCGCGCGCTTGACGCGCTGGCGCGTGGCCCCTGCAAACTCGGCGACCAGCCGCTCGCGTGCGGCCTCCTTCAGCTTGTCGATCGATTCCAGGCCGAGCGTTTTGGCAAACTCGTCGTCGACCTTGGTTTCACCCGGGGCTTCGATCAGGGTTGCGGTGGTCTCGAACTCGGCCGGCTGGCCGGCGAGCTTCTCGCTCGCGTAGTTCTTCGGGAACGACACTTTCAGCGTACGGGTTTCGCCGGTTCCGATGCCCACCAGTTGCTCCTCGAAACCCGGGATGAACTGCCCGGCGCCAATCACCACCGGGATACCCTCGCCCGTGCCGCCGTCGAACGGAACGCCGTCGATAGAGCCCTTGAAGCTGATGGTGACGCGATCGCCGGTTTCGGCCTTGGCGCCCTCGGCCTTCGCGGCATAGGGACGGTTCTGGTCGGCGATGCGCTTGATGGCCTCATCGACCTCGGCATCGGTCACTTCGACCACCGGCTTCTCCACCGAAAAAGTCTTGAAATCGGCGAGCTGGATCGTCGGCACCACCTCGATCGCAACCGTGTAGGTCAGGTCGGTCTTGCCGGCGAGCAACTCCTCGACCTCTTTCGTCTCGGTCGGCATCGTGATCTTCGGCTCGGTCGCGAGGCGGAAACCGCGGTCGGTGAAGATCTGCGTGTTGGTGTCGCGGATGGTCTGGTCGATGGTCTCGGCCATCACCGAGCGGCCATACACCTTCTTCAGATGGCTTACCGGCACCTTGCCGGGGCGGAAGCCGTTGAGCTTCACCTTGTCCTTGAGGTCGACCAGCTTGGCGTCCGCCTTGGCATCGAGATCCGATGCGGGAACGCTGACCTTGAACTCGTGCTTCAATCCCTCGGCGAGGGTTTCGGTGACCTGCATGGTGTCAATCTTCTTCCGCTTGCGCCGGGCTAGAGCGACCCGGCAGTGTCAAATGTTCGAGGCTTGGCTTTGCAGCCTGCGCCGGTGGTTCGGCGGACCTTGGCTCCCCCGATGGGAAAGCAGGCCCTCCAGTATTCGTCATGCAAACGCCTGGATAGAGCGCTTGGTGCGGGCGGAGGGACTCGAACCCCCACAACTTTCGTCACTGGAACCTAAATCCAGCGCGTCTACCAGTTCCGCCACGCCCGCGTGAAAAGCATCCATACCCGGCCGCGATGCCGCGGGCGGCGGGCTTATAACATGAGCCTACACCTCCGCAGCAAAAAAATGGCCCTTTTTGACAGCACCGGGGCAAGGCGTCACAGCTAGGACAGGCACAACAAAAAATGGTCCGCATTGGTCCGATGGCAAGCCCCGAATTCCCGCTGGATCGACGCGAACTGATGGCTGGGCTGGGGGCGGCCGCACTGGTCCCGATGTTGCCCGTGTCAGGCCGGGCCCAACAAGGTAGTCTCCAAGACCGTCCCTCCCTGGCATTGCAGGCCAAGCCCGACAGCCTCGCACTCCGCCCGGGAAGTGCGGCCACGCCAATCTGGTCGCTGCAAGGGCCTGAACTCACCTTCAAGCGCGGCGATACGCTGGCGGTCGACTTTGGCAATGAGCTGCCAGTGCCTGCGGTCCTCAACTGGCGAGGGATCGATGGCGCCTCGGCAACCGAACCGCTGACGGGCCGGGCTCCGCTCGCAACCGGCGGCAAGGACGCCGCGCAACTGCCGCTGCGCCACGCCGGGACCTTCCTCTGCGAATCCGGGCTGCTTGGCGATGGCCAGACCCACCCATCGCGGCCACGGCCATTGATCGTCCGGGAAACCGAGCCTGTCGCCGTCGACCGCGACGAGGTTCTGCTGATTGAGGATTGGCGGGTGAGACCGGATGGAACCGCGATGGCACCGGGGACCGATCCCGGAGACATCGTGCCAGTCCATACGATTAACGGCCGGACTTCGCTCGATCTCTCAGCCCGGATCAACGAACGGGTCAGGATCCGCATCATCAGCGGCTGTCAACGCTCTGTTATTGCTCTCAAACTGGAGGGGCTCGAGGTCCGCGTGATGGCCGTCGACGGCCAACCGTCCGAGCCGTTCCAGGCCCGAAATGGCGCGGTGGTGCTGGCGCCGGGCGGCCGGATCGACGCGTTCATCGACGTCACAGCGGCGGCCGGCAGCGAAACCCCGATCCTATTGCACGATGGTAAGGAAGCCCGCCCGATCGGCAAGATTCGCGTTGCCAGTGAGCCGCCGATCCGCCCCGCCCCGCTGCCACCGGCGCCGCCACTGCCCTCCAACGGCCTCCCCGAACGGCTCGACCTCAAGAACGCCACCCGGGTCGAACTGCCGCTTGGCGGACCGACACGCGACTGGGTTACGCCCGCCAATTTCGCCGCATCCGCCCCACCCGCCTTCCGCACCAAGACCGGCCGCGTTGTCGTGCTGGCCCTGATCAACCGCGCGCCCACCGCCGCCGTCTTCCACCTCCACGGCCATCATTTCCGGCTGCTGGACCGGCTCGACGATGGCTGGAAGCCATTCTGGCTGGATACGCTGGCGATCGAGCCCGGCCAGACCCAGCGCATCGCCTTTTTGGCCGAACATGCCGGGCGCTACCTGATCGAATCCGTGGCGACCGACTGGGCGGCGCCGCGGCTGGTGCGGTGGTACAGTGTCGAGTGAGGAGCACACCATGAGCAAGCCGGTCCCCGCCATCCGCAGCGTCAAGGCGCGCGGCATCGTCGTGCCGCTCGCCCGCCCCGTGAAGAACGCGTTCGGTGTGATCGACGTCGGGCCGCTTGTCCTGATCGATGTCGAAACCGATCAGGGCGTTACCGGCCACTCCTACATCTTCGCCTACGCCCGGATGACGGTGAAGCCGCTGGTCCACCTGATCGAGGAGATCGGACGCGAGCTTATTGGTAAGCCAATCGCGCCCTATGACCTGATGGCAACGATGGACGCCAAGTTCCGCCTGCTCGGCTGGCAGGGCCTCGTCGGCATGGCGGTGTCCGGTCTCGACATGGCCTATTGGGACGCGCTCGGCCAGATCGCCGACCGGCCAGTGGCCGAATTGCTCGGCGGCTCAGCGCGGCCGATCAAGGCCTATGATAGCTATGGCGTGGTCGATCCCACAGCCGACGAGAAGCCGCTGCGCCGCTCGCTGGAGCAGGGTTTTCGCGGCATCAAGATCAAGGTCGGCGACGGTGACGCCGCCAAAGACGAGCGGGTGGTCAAGGGCGTGCGCGCCCTCATCGGCCCCGATGTCGCGCTGATGATCGATTTCAACCAGTCACTCGATCCCGCTGAGGCTGCGCGGCGCATTGCCCGCCTCGAACCCTACGATCTGCACTGGATCGAAGAGCCGGTGCCGCAGGAAAATCTGTCTGGACACGCAAAAGTGCGCGAGACCTCGCCGACACCTATTCAGGCCGGCGAAAACTGGTGGTTCCCGCGCGGCTTTGCGGAAGCGATCGAAGCCGGCGCCAGCGACTTCATCATGCCCGACCTGATGAAATGCGGCGGCGTCACCGGCTGGCTGCAGGTCGCAGCGCAAGCACAAGCCGCCAACATTCCGATGTCGAGCCACCTGTTCGCCGAGGCCAGCGCCCATATGCTCGCGGTGACGCCAACCGCGCACTGGCTCGAATTCCTCGATTTCGCCAGCGTGATCCTCGCTCAGCCGGCCAAGGTTATCGATGGCACGGTGACCGCGCGAGGCCCCGGGCTTGGGCTGAAATGGAATGAGGCGGCGGTGGCGAAATACCTCGTCGGATAGCACCTTACGGGCGCGTCCAAAGATAGCGCGCGTCCGGCTCCTTCTCCTCATTGCGGGCACCGTCGGTTTCCTCGACCAGCGCAAAGCCCCGCGCTTCGTAAAAGCGTCGCGCTCGTAGATTGCGCTGAAACGTCCAAAGCTGGAGGCAATCGAACGCGCGCATTGCGACCTGCAGCAATTCGCTACCGACGCCGCGTCCTTGTACTTCCGGCAGCACATACAACTGATCGATCCAATCGCTTCGGAAGGCGATGATTGCGGCCAGCGCACCGCCCTCGAAAGCCCCGTGCACGTGACATTCCGTGAACACACGTTCCCGGTAGAACCATCGGTCTTCGTCGGGCGTGTGCGGACCGGTAAGCCAGGGCAATGCATGGTCGAACGCCGCGCGATGGACGCCCGACGCCACGTCCATGTCGGCAAGTTCGAGTTGCCTAATACTCGATCCCGAACCCGTCATAGAGTCGCCTGAACACCGCGGGCAGCACCTCCGGCAAATCTTCGGCGATCAGCCCCGGTCCCGCCTCGCTTGCAGCTTCGCCGTGCATCCATACGCCGATGCAGGCGGCCTCGAACGTTGGTACGCCTTGCGCCAGCATCCCTGCGATCATTCCAGCCAGCACGTCGCCGGCGCCGGCGGTGGCGAGCCAGGGCGGCGCGTTGGAAGCAATGCTGGCGCGGCCATCCGGTGATGCCACCACGGTGTCCGGCCCCTTCAACAGCACCACCGCGCCCGCGCGCTCGGCGGCGTCGCGCACCCGCTCCAGTTTGGAGCGGCCGGGATGCTTGTTGCTGATGTCGCTGAACAGGCGCGGAAACTCGCCCTCATGCGGGGTCAGCACGACGTGGGCGTCCTCGGCAGCCTTGATCGCTTCAAACAACCGCTCCGGCGCTTCGGCAAAACTCGTCAGCGCGTCGGCGTCGAGCACGAGGCCGCGTTTCGCCGACAGTGCCGTGTGGACGAGATCGCGCGTCCGGGCGCTGACGCCGGCGCCCGGCCCGATCACGATGGAATTGAGGCGCCTGTCGCTGACCATGTCGGCGAATTCGACCACGGTATCGACGGGGCGAACCATCACCGCGGTCAGCGCCGCAGCATTCACCGCCAGCGCGTCGCGCGGCGAGGCTACGGTCACCAGCCCGGCGCCCGCCCGTAAGGCGCCGCGGGCCGCGAGCCGCGCCGCGCCGGTCGACGCCAGTTCACCCGACAGCACGACGGCGTGGCCGCGGGCATATTTGTGGCCGTCAATATCAGGCACGGGGAAGGATTTTTGCCAGCTCTGCGGAACGTTCTCAAATGTCCGCGGCGCGATCTCCTCGAGCACCTGCGCATCGATGCCGATATCGGCGACGCGGACCCGGCCGCAATGCTTGCGTCCCGGCATCAACAGATGCGCCGGCTTGCGGCGGAAGAAGGTCACGGTCTCCACGGCGTTGATTGCGGCACCCATTACCGCGCCGGTCGTGCCGTTGATCCCGCTCGGCAGGTCGACCGCAAGCACCGGCGCGCCGTTGGCGTTGACCGCCTCGATCATCTCGAGCGGGTCGCCCTTGATCGGACGATTAAGCCCGGCACCGAACAGCGCATCGATGATCAGCGCCGGCTTGCCGATCGCCTGCGGGTTGAACGGCAGCACCGGATACTTCCAGCCACGTGCAGCGAGCGCGGCATCGCCCTGCAGGCTGTCGCGCTCGCACAGCAGGATGACCGACACTTCGCGGCCGCGCGCCGCCAGTTCGGCCGCCGCCACAAAACCGTCGCCGCCATTGTTGCCGCGGCCGGCGACCACCATGATGGGTCCTTCCTCGACGAGAGCCATTGCGGCCTCCGCCACGGCTTGCCCTGCGCTCATCATCAGCGCGAAGCCCGGCGTGCCGGCGGTAATCGTCAACCGGTCAGCACGCTCCATCTCAGTTGTGGTCAAAACTTCCATGCCGAATCCTCGATCCGTCAGCCTTTTCTGGAGGCATATCCACGTCGCACCCCGCGGCCCTCCCGGCCTCGCCTGCACATGAATTGATCGATTTGCCTATTTTGTAAGCTTCGCTATCATACGTCGTCCGGCTCAACCTCTTCCACTTGCCCGTTAAAAGTCTGATAACGTTTCGAAATCAGCCGCGTTAACAACTTGGCATAGACCCTGCTTTTGAGGAAGCCGGTTGGAAAACCGAGCACATGATCGTCGCAGTTAGCGGCAATTATGAGCAATCCGGCTTTGCCGGAAGCAAGGATCAAACCAGACGGCGCCTCGCGCGACATCGAAACCATCTGCACTCTGAATTTGGAAATGCCCGGGAGGCGCTCAGTGAAGAAGATTGAAGCCATCATCAAGCCATTCAAGCTCGACGAGGTGAAAGAGGCGCTTCAGGAAGTCGGACTGCAAGGTATCACGGTCACCGAAGCCAAGGGTTTCGGCCGGCAGAAGGGACACGCCGAACTATATCGCGGCGCGGAATACATCGTCGATTTCCTGCCCAAGGTGAAAATCGAGATCGTGATCGGGGATGATCTGGTCGAGAAGGCGATCGACGCGATCCGCCGCGCCGCCCAGACCGGGCGCATCGGCGACGGCAAAATCTTCGTCTCCAACATCGAGGAAGCGATCCGGATCAGAACCGGAGAATCCGGGCTGGACGCTATCTAAGCCGGGTGCTATCCGAATTTTGCGACTAAAAAACAAGAAATTGGCTGCTTCAGCGGCCTGATTTCGTTCGCGATGTCTCGAGCGATCGTCTGCGAAAATGTCGCGTCCTGGAAACCGTCCGTAGCTAAAAGGGGTATTCATGAAGACCGCCAAAGACGTCCTGAAATCGATCAAGGACAACGACGTAAAATACGTCGACCTGCGCTTCACCGATCCGCGCGGCAAGTGGCAGCACGTGACCTTCGATGTCGGCATGATCGAAGAAGACACCTTTGCTGAAGGCCAGATGTTCGACGGTTCCTCGATCGCCGGCTGGAAGGCGATCAACGAATCCGACATGTGCCTGATGCCCGATCCGGTGACCGCGACGATCGACCCGTTCTTCGCCGAGACCACCATGGTCATCGTCTGCGACGTGCTCGAGCCGACCACCGGCGAGCCCTACAACCGCGACCCCCGCGGCATCGCCAAGAAGGCCGAGGCGATGGTAAAATCGTCTGGCGTCGGCGACACCGTGTTCTTCGGCCCCGAGGCCGAGTTCTTCGTGTTCGACGACGTGCGCTACCAGACCACGCCCTACAACACCGGCTTCAAGCTCGACTCCTCGGAACTGCCGATCAATTCGGACACCGAATATGAGGGCGGCAATCTCGGCCACCGCATCCGCACCAAGGCCGGCTACTTCCCCGTGCCGCCGCAGGACTCCGTGCAGGACATGCGTTCCGAAATGCTCGGCGCCATGGCCAAGATGGGCGTCAAGGTCGAGAAGCATCACCACGAAGTGGCTTCCGCCCAGCACGAGCTCGGCATGAAGTTCGACACCATGACGCTGATGGCCGACCAGATGCAGATCTACAAATACTGCATCCACCAGGTCGCCCACATCTACGGCAAGACTGCCACCTTCATGCCGAAGCCGGTCTATGGCGACAACGGCTCGGGCATGCACTGCCACCAGTCGATCTGGAAGGACGGCAAGCCGGTGTTCGCCGGCAACAAATACGCCGACCTCTCGGAGACCTGCCTCCATTACATCGGCGGCATCATCAAGCACGCGAAAGCGATCAACGCCTTCACCAACCCGTCGACCAATTCCTACAAGCGCCTGGTCCCGGGTTATGAAGCTCCCGTGCTGCTCGCCTACTCCGCGCGCAACCGTTCGGCCTCCTGCCGCATTCCGTATACGGCAAACCCGAAGGCCAAGCGCGTCGAAGTCCGCTTCCCCGACCCGATGGCCAATCCCTATCTCGGCTTCGCCGCGATGCTGATGGCCGGCCTCGACGGCGTCAAGAACAAGATCGATCCGGGTCCGGCGATGGACAAGGACCTCTACGACCTGCCGAAGGAAGAGCTGAAAGCGATCCCGACCGTGTGCGGCTCTCTGCGCGAGGCGCTGGAAAACCTCGACAAGGATCGCGCGTTCCTCAAGGCCGGCGGCGTGTTCGACGACGACTTCATCGACAGCTTCATCGAGCTGAAGATGACCGAAGTCGAGCGTTTTGAGATGACCCCGCATCCGGTCGAGTTCGACATGTACTATTCGCAGTGATCCCGCGCGGCGTTCGCGCCGCCCGTATCACCATCCAACAATGCGAAAGGCGCTCCTTGCGGGGCGCCTTTTGTTTTTTGTGTAGGAAAGTCAGGCGTTTCGGCCGCGTGGTTCGTGTACTCATGGCCGAATGCCGCCGCGAATTTTCCACCGCCCGCCTGCCGACCCGCCTGCACGACCGTTACAGCTCGGAACAGGAACATCGCAGTGTCGTTGCGCGTTGAGGGGGTCCATCAAATGCGTCGACGGAGGGACGCCCATGACCAAAGCAACGCTGAATAGAACAACCTTGAATAGTCTCGCAACCACATGCGCCGCCCTGGCGCTCGCCCTCGCCATGACTCCGGCCACGGCTCAGGACCGGACAAGGGTCGGCACGCTCACCTGCAACATATCGCCCGGTGTCGGCCTCGTTGTCGGGGGGCAGCGGCAACTGAGCTGCATCTATGCCTCGGCGAGAGGCAGGGCGCGCGACGCTTATGAGGGCACCGTCAGCACGCTTGGCCTCGACATCGGTGCCACGACCGGCGGCCAGATGGCTTGGGCGGTTTTTGCGCCGTCCACGTTGGGCCGGGGGGCATTGGCGGGAACCCATACGGGTGCGACCGCCGGCGGCACGGTCGGCGCCGGAGCGAGTGCCAACGTCCTGGTTGGAGGCCCGGACCGCAGGGTCATCATGCAGCCGGCATCCGTGCAGGGGCAGACGGGCGTGAATATTGCCGCAGGCGTATCCACACTGGAGCTGCGGCCGGCCACTGCGCCCGCACGTCGCACGGCCCAGTGACGACGACTTCATCGACAGCTTCATCGCGTTGAAGATGACCGAAGTCGAGCGATTTGAGATGACCCCGCACCCGGTCGAGTTCGAGATGTACTATTCGCAGTGATTCCGCACGGCTTCGCCGCCGTTATCTCGGCTCAACATGCGAAAGGCGCTCCCCTTGCGGGGCGCCTTTCGTTATCGTGGTGGCCATTTTCACTCGCGCTCAAAGCAATCTGGGTTCCCGCGTGATCTTGCGGTTCCCGGTTCCCGAATCCCAATGAAGTCAAAACTTCTCCAAAATCGTGGCGGTGATTGTCGCTTTTAGACCTCGCTGGCGAGGTACTGATGTACGAGAACAAATAAGAGGCGGCATCGAACAAATGGCGACAAAAGACGGTTTCCCGCCGGACGAGCGTTATCCTGTCTTTCTCACCGAGCAAGCCGAAGAAACCAGGCAGCCGGATATCGGGAAGGCTTTGGGCAGAGCGGCTCTCTCGTCACGTATCCTCAAGGCGAGTATTTTGGGGGTGACGGCGACAGCAGCGATCGGGATCGCGATCCTGTCGGTGGGAGATCCAGTCGCGCTCGTTGCGAACGTCACGGCTACATGGGTCGACAAACCAGCGCTTCAGCCTGACAACGAGCTTCAGCCTGACAACGATCCGTCGGCACCACCAATTCAATCAATCGCCGGCACGCAGGATTTGCCGTCGACGACAAGTGACGCGCCGCCGCGCGACGAAATTGCTGCGGCTGCTGAGCCTGCTGATCAGAGCCAGGCCGAGATCGGCCACCCGCTCACTGAAGCCTTGTTCAAGCAATTCCAGGCCTGGGCGGACGAACAAGATACACGGGCACAGGTCGAGCCCAAACAGCCCGTGCAAGCTGCTCCTGTACGGGTGGCGCAAGATGCCCCAGCGCAGGTCCGGCCTGTGAAAAAGCACCGACGGGTCCGGTCCGTGCAAAATGCTCGAGCAGAGATCCGGCCCGCGCGACATCATCGAGTGAGGACCCGGGAAGAAAGTGCACCGATGCCGATCGCGCCAGTACCGGACGCCCGAGCACCGGAGCAGCAGCCAGTGCAAAATAGCCAGACACCTGGGCTCTTGCAAAGCTTCGGTTTTCGCTAACGCAGCGTCACCGCAACTACGCTTCGTCGCGACCTCCGATGCAGCAAGCGTAGCCTTGGCGAGCGTGCAGCAAGCGTAGCCCCCGGATGAGCGAAAGCGACATCCAGGATTTTCGCTGCCCCCGCATATCGCTGCGCTCATGCGGGCTTACGTATCGCTTGTTCGCGGCTACTTCTTTTCCGGCGGATTATCCCTCAGAAACCGCTCCAGATCCTCCTGCACCGAATACGGCAGCGGGATCGGATCGCCCATGTGGTCGATCGCGCGGTCGAGGCAGAGCCGCACCATGCGCGCGAGTTCGGCCTTGCGATACGGCTTGGTCAGCAGCAACACACCTTCGCCAAGATGCCCGCCCGCATCGAACGCGCCGAAGGTGTTGCCAGAGGTGTAGAGCACCCGGAGCGGCCGGCGCAGTTCGGCGACCTGTTGCGCGAGCTGCCGGCCGTTCATGGCGCCGGGCATGATGATGTCGGTGAACAGGAGGTCGAACGCTGCGCCGGAATTCACCAGTTCGAGCGCGTGGGTCGCGTTGGAAGCGACAATGACCTTGTAGCCGAGACTTTCGAGACGGCCGGTGACATGCGCCCGCACGACATCATCATCCTCGACGCACAGGATGGTTTCCGATCCCCCGCGCAGTTCGTCGTCGTCAGGCGGCGAGGCATCGCTTGCCGGAAGCGCGTCCGAAGGCTCGACGTCGGCCTTCGGCAGATAGATGCGGAAACAGGCGCCCTTGCCCTCGTCGCCATCGACCACGACGCTGCCGCCGGACTGCTTTGCAAAGCCGAACACCATGCTCAGCCCAAGTCCGGTGCCGGTGCCGAACTGCTTGGTCGAAAAGAACGGCTCGAAAATCCTGTCGCGTATGGCAGGCGGAATGCCGGCGCCGCTATCGATGACCTCGACGGCGACGTAGTCGCCCGCGCCGAGACCGCCCACTTCAGCGTCGCATGCGTCGCGCGTGAAATTACCCGTCCTGAACAGCAGCCTCCCCCCATCAGGCATGGCGTCGCGGGCATTGATGGCGAGATTGACCAGCGCCGACGTGAGCTGGCTGCGATCGACCAGGGCCGGCCAGGCCTGTTCGCTCAACGCCGTCCCGATCTCGATCCGCCTTCCGAGCGTCGGCGCCAAGAGCTTGATGACCTCCTCGATCAGCGCATTGACGTCGGTCTCAAGCGGCCGCAACGGCTGCTTTCTGGCAAAGGCAAGCAGGTTCGCCGTGAGCTGCGACGCCCGGTCGGCCGCGTCATTGATCATCTTGGCGATCGACGTCAGCGCCGGATCGTGCTTGACGCCGTCGGCCAGGATTTCGATCGTGCCCGTGATCACGGTGAGCATGTTGTTGAAGTCGTGGGCGATGCCGCCGGTCAATTGCCCGACCGATTCCATCTTCTGCGCCTGGAACAATTGTTCTTCAGCGGCGCGCTTTGCGGTGATGTCCCTGACAAACGCATTGATGAGGTAGCCTTCACCGCGGCGCAGCGCCGTCAGCGACACCTCTGCGAAGAATTCGCGTCCATCCTTGTGCAACAGCGGCGTTTCGTATCGCCCGCCGGCGGCGTCGCCCGATGCCTCGCTCAGGAAGCGGTCCACCCATTGCCGGTGCACAGCGCGTTGTGCTTCCGGAAACACCAGCTCTTCCACGCTCCTGCCGAGGGCTTCCGCGCGCGTCCATCCCATCAAGGCCTCGGCGTGCGGGCTCCAGTCGAGAATGACGCAGGACCCATCGGTTTGGACGAAGGCATCGAGCGCGTTTTCGACGATCGCCTGCGCCATTTCACTGTCGGTCAGCGCCTGATGAGCGAGCCCCTGCTCCCGTCCGCTGCGACCATCCACGGGGCCAGTGACGTCGGGCAGCGCGCTACGCCAAAATCGCGCAGGACCGGCAGCGACAGCCACCGCGAGCACGCCGGCAATCGTACCGCCCAGCAGCGCCGCGCTGACAATCGTCGCCAGAGGCCCGCCCGGCGCGGCTTGCGTCGCAAAATAATAGGTCACTGCGCTCACGACGCAGGACGTCACGACGACCAGCAACGCCATCGCCAGCGCGAGCCGTCTTGGTTGCGTCATGGCTTCACCAGTCTGGAGATGATGGATGACTTAGCCGACTTCCCGGACCCGATCCCATCTTTTCCGCCTCCGTAGAAGTACGGAGGACGCTTGATACAGGCCGCCTTTATGATTCGTCCCAAAATTCGGATGGTTGCAGTACTATCCAACGATTCCTTTTGGTTGCAACCGCTTTCGGCGTATTTCCCGCGCTGGAGGGTGCCGGCATCACACCCCGAAGATCTTGGCGTAGCGCGCCTTGATCTCCTCGCTTTGCGCCTGCACCTGGGCCGGATCGGCCTTCAGCAGTTTCAAGCTGGAAAGCGGGATGTGCTCGCCTTTCTCCTTCACCCGTGCGTGAAAGGAGCGATGCGCAAAGACGTCGACCAGCATCTGCTGGGCCTCCGCGCTGAAGAAGAAGCTCTGGAAAAGCCTTGCCGCATTCGGATTCGGCGCGCTGCGGAAAATGCCTGATGGCACGATGATCAGCGGCGAGCCTTCGGCCGGATACACCACTTCGACCGGCTTGCCCTGGTCCTTCAGCAGCACGAGATTGTAATCATTGCCGTCGGCCATCACGGCACGCTCGCCGAGCAGGATCTTCTTCGGCGGATCGGCGGCTGATTGCACCTGCATGATCTTCTGCTGCGCGAGCTTCTCCAGATACGGCCAGCCGAGATCGCGCGCCAGCAGGAACGTCGTGGTCAGAATAGCGCCGCTGTAGCCGGGATGGGCCTTGACCATCTTGCCCGTCCACTTGGGATCGAGCAGGTCGGCATAGCTTTTCGGCGCCTCCTCGCGCTTGACGAGGTTGGTGTTGTAGCCGATCGCTTCCGTCCAGGCGCAGGACGTCGCGTACATGCCGTCCCGGTCGATCTGATCGGAGGGAAAATGCCGGACCACGTCGCTCGGAAGGTAAGGCGCCAGCCAGTCGTTCTTCTTCCATTCGAGATAATGCGCGGTATCGGTCGAATTGGCGACGTCGACGGCCTTGATGCCGCTTCCCTGCTCCTGCGCGATGCGCTGGAAAATCCGCTCCGCACCGGAGCGCTCCACGCGCACGGTGATCCCAGGATATTTCGCCTCAAAAGTCCTCGCCAGTCGCTCGGCGGTATTGAGTTCAAGCGCCGAATAGAACGACAGCTTGCCCTCTTTCTTCGCGGCTTCGATCAGGGCCGGCGTCACCTCCTCCGCCGGCGGCACCGCGGCCTTCAGGGGTTCGGCAAACAGCAGGCCTGCAGCGGACGCCGTCGATGCCTTGAGCAGGTCGCGTCTCGACCATTTGCGGTCCCGCATCGCATCCTCCCTTGTCATGCGACCGTTCTTTGCGGTCGCCTAGCCGGTTCGCGCGTGCGCCTTCAGCGCCTCGCCGAACGCTTCGAACAGCTTTCGGTTGATCGGGTTGCGCTGCGGGTCGTACTCGGCGTGCCACTGGACACCGAGGGCGAAGCTGGCGGCGTCCGCGATCCGGATCGCCTCGATGGTGCCGTCTTCGGCAATGCCTTCAATGACGACGCGCTCGCCGGGTTCGAGGATGCCCTGCCCGTGCAGCGAATTCACCCGGATGGTTTCGCAGCCGAGCAGATTCGCAAACGTGCCGCCGGGCGTGAGGTGGACGTCGTGCCGGTCAGCAAACACCACCGTCGGGTCGGGATGGATCTCGCCATTCTCCAGCCGCGGCATGCGGTGGTTGATGCGGCCGGGGATCTCGCGGATTTCCGGGTGCAGCGAGCCGCCGAAGGCGACGTTCATCTCCTGCAGGCCGCGGCAGATGCCGAAGATCGGCACACCGCGGGCGACGCAGGCCTCCGTCAGCGCCAGCGCGACGTCGTCGCGATGGATATCGTAGGGCTCGTGCCTCTCATGCGGCTCGGTCTTGAAACGCGTCGGGTGCACATTGGCCCGCGCTCCGGTCAGCACCACGCCGTCGACGACGTCGAGAAGCGCGCCGACATCGGTAATCTCGGGCGAGCCCGCGAACATCAGCGGCAGCGCCCCTGCCACGTCGGTGACAGCGCGCAAATTGCGCTCTCCGACCATCTGGGTCTGGAAACGATTTTCGACGCGATAGGCGTTCCCGATCACACCGACCACGGGCCGCCTCATCGCAAAAATTCCGCTGTCATCGTCCTGTGCAAGGATATTCTGGGTTGGGCCATGATTGCAGAAGATAATGCCTGCGGCCCGGCTGCGGATCAATATCCGCAGAGCGGCAGCGGGGCTGCCCTGCTATTTCCGCGTGAAAGCCTCCTGGGCGCCGATCGCCTCGACCCCGGGCAAACCGGCCGCGCGGAGCGCCGTGGCCGCCGAATCGCCGGCACCGCTCAGCCACGGCAATTTTGCCTGGATTCCGCGCGTTACCGGCTCGCCCAGCACGCCGCCGAAATCAAGCGGCCAATATCCGTTCGGCACCACCTCAGTCGATATCCCCTGGAGGCGATAGCCCTTGCCGAGCACCGCTTCGGCATTGTCGGGCGGCACCAGGCGCGCAGTGCCGGGCGTGGCCGGATCGGTAAAACTGACGAACACCGGGATCAGCGCACCCTTCACCGGCACTGTGCCGGTCAGCCGGCTCATCTCGCTGAACGGCACGCGCTTGCCGGCTGCCGCCGCATAGGCCCGCAAGGCCACGTAGTTCATGTCGTCAAGGACGAGATTATTGTCGACATGGGCCAACAGCGCGACGAGGTTCTTGCCCTGCCCGAGATCGACCAAAACGGCGTCACCCAACGTGCGGGTCTGACCGCGGCGGGTGTAGCTGCGATCGGGATGGACGGCCATCACGCCAGAGGCCGACTTGCGCCCCTCCGGCGTCTCGACCTCGACCATCAGGCGATATTTGTGGGCAGGCCGGTTGATTCTGATCTGGTCGCCGATCACCAGCGCCGCCAGTAGCGCAATCGGGCCGAACCATTTGAAATTCATCTCATCCTCGCCGGCCCGCCATATCAGATTCATGCACCGCTTGGCATACCGGGTGCGACAGCGTCAAACCGGCGCGCGCCCGCCCGCTTGATCCCGGTCCGATTTTGACGAATGACTGGCGACGCAATATGTCTCACGAGAAGGAATCAACGTGACAGGTCCCGCTGACAATCGCCTTCAGGCCCGCAACGATCTGGCGTGGGCGATATCGGTCGGCGGCATCGGCGTGGTGCTGTTCACCGCCCTGCTCGCGTTCACCTGGCACTTCGCCGCGACGCTGTTTCTGATATTTTCCGGTATCCTGCTCGGCGTCGCGCTCAACGCCATGAGCAACCTGCTCGGACGCGTGGTGCGGCTGCCGCATGCGCTGCGGCTCACAGTGGTCTGCCTGGTGGTTGCGGGCATGCTGTCGGGCATTGTCTTTCTCGGCGGCACCACGATCGCCCAGCAGACGACGGCGTTGAGCAACACGCTCAAATCGCAGCTCGTCAACGTCAAGGGTTTTCTGGAACGGAACGGCATCGACACCAGCTTCTTCGACTTCGGCACCGTGTCCTCGCCGTCGGATGATGCCGCGCCGGCGACTGCTGCGCCGACGCCCCACACGCTTCCCAGCGCCGGCACGATTGCGGCCAGCGGCGGCGCGATCTTCAGCCAGAGCCTGAAACTGATTCTGGGCACCGCAAGCGCGGTCGGAAACTTCTTCATCGTGCTGTTCCTGGGAATAGCCTTTGCGACCCAGCCAAGCGTCTACCGCGACGGGCTGCTGTTCATGGCGCCTGCCCGACACCGCACGCGGGCGGTCGCGATCGTCGACCGGATCGGCGAGACGCTGGAGCGCTGGCTGATCGCGCAGATCATCACCATGATCGCGGTGTTTCTGGTGACCTGGATCGGGCTATCGATCATTGGCATCCAGAGTTCGTTCATTCTCGGCATCCAGGCCGGACTGCTCGCCTTCATCCCGACGGTGGGCGCGATCCTCGGCGGCCTGATCGTGGTGCTGGCCAGCGTCGCCTCGGGATGGGTCGCGGCCCTCTCCGCCTTCATCCTGTTTCTCGGCGTGCACGCACTGGAAAGCTACGTGCTGACCCCGATCATCCAGCGCCAGGCGCTGGATATTCCGCCGGCCACGCTGTTTGCGTTCCAGATCCTGCTCGGCGTCGTGTTCGGCATCTGGGGGCTGGCGCTCGCGCTGCCGCTGATGGCGATCGCCAAGGTGATGATCGACCATTTCAAGACGGAGCGTCTGCCGGCCGAAGCAGCGGCCGCCTGAACGCCCTTAGTCGGCCGTGGTCAGCACCGTCTCGGTGTGCTCGACCTCGGGCGGCGAAGCAAAATACGGCCCGACCAGCGCGCGCCAGGCGGTGAAATCTTCCGAGCCGCGAAAATCCACGGTGTGGTTTTCCAGCGTCTCCCACTGCGCCATCAACCGGTAACGCTGCGGCTTCTCGATCGATTTGTGCAGCTCAAAGCCCTTGCCGCCCTTGGCGCGCAGAAACAGCGGACGCGCCTTGGCAACGGCAGCCTCGAAATCCTTCTCGGTGCCGGGCTTGACGTCGATTTGTGCGATTTCGGTGATCATCGGAGTTACGCCTTCTCATGAGAATTGGCGTGTCTAGCCCAGTCGCCCCAAAAGCAAAAGACATATGCGACGCTTGTGCGTTGCTGCGACGCACGCTGGCCGTTCGCGGCATCAAGCATGAGGAAATCGCGCGCGTGACATGCTCGCGCCTCAACCCTAATTTGATGTAGGCTTGCGCCAAACAACGAGCGGCAAGCTCACGGCCACGGGGAGAGAAGCGATGAATCTCAATCGGATCCTGTTCTCCTTCACCCTGGCTGCGGCGGCGGGCGCGCTCACCTTGGCGGCGCCGTCGCATGCGCAGCAACCGGCGGCGGTTGCGATCGACAATGACGACATCGGCGGCGTGGTAGCCGGACCCAACGGCCCGGAGGCCGGCGTCTGGGTCATCGCGGAAACGAATGAGTTGCCGACGAAATTCGCCAAGATCGTCGTCACCGACGATCAGGGCCGTTACGTGATCCCGGACCTGCCACTGAGTGTGAACTACGCCATCTGGGTGCGCGGCTACGGGCTGGTAGATTCGCCCAGGTTACGCGCCAAGCCCGGCCAGCAGGTCAACCTCACGGCGGTGCCGGCGCCGAACGAGGCCGCAGCCGCCCATTATTATTCGGCGATCTACTGGTACACGCTGATGAAGATCCCGCCGGCGAAGGATTTCGGCGGTACTACCGACATCCCGAAGGAGATCACGCAGGATATCTGGCGCCAGCGGATGAACAATGTCGACTGTATCGGCTGCCATCAGCTTGGCCAGGAATCCACGCGCACGATCCCGGGCGCTTTCGGCGAATTCAAATCGGGCGAGGAAGCCTGGATACGCCGCGTCTCCTCAGGCCAGACCGGGGAATGGATGGTGAATCGGCTCGCGGGCCAGCTCGGCGGCGTACCGTTCAAGTATTTCGGCGACTGGACCGATCGGGTCGCCAAGGGCGAGCTGCCGAAATCCAAACCGCCGCGGCCGACCGGCATCGAACGCAACGTCGTCGTCTCGTCGTGGGAATGGGCGACAGAGAAGCACTTCGTCCACGATCTGATTTCCTCGGATCGGCGTTATCCAACGGTCAACGCCTACGGCCCACTGTACGGCGCGAACGAATACTCATCCGACGATATGCCGATCCTCGATCCGAAGACGCACAAGGTGACGTTCTCCAGGATGCCGGTCGCTGATCCCAATGCACCGGAATCTTTCGGCCCTCCGCTCCATGGCACGGCTCTCCTCAATCCGGTCAGCCCCTCGGCCTATTGGGGTGACGAGAAGATCTGGAGCCAGCGGACCAACAATCACAACAGCATGTTCGACAAGAAGGGCCGCGTGTGGTTGGCGGCGGCGGTGCGCGGCATCGAAAATCCAGCTTACTGCCGGAAAGGGTCCGATCACCCGTCGGCCAAGGCCTTCCCGCTCGAACGCTCAGGCCGGCAAGTGACGGTGTTCGATCCCAAGACCCAGAAGTACAGCTTCATCGATACCTGCTTCGGCACCCATCACCCGCAGTTCGGCTACGATGCCGACGATACGCTTTGGGTTTCGGGGACCGGCCCCGTCGCCGGCTGGGTCAATACCAAGTTATGGGACGAGACCGGCGATGTCGTCAAAGCGCAGGGGTGGGCGCCGTTCGTTCTCGACACCAACGGCAACGGCAAGGTCGACGAATACACCGAGCCGGGCAAGCCGGCAGAGGCGGACAAGGACATGCGGGTCGCCGGCTCAGGCCCCTACGCCGTGATGCCGCATCCGACCGACGGCTCGGTCTGGTACACCGTCAACGTGTTCGTCGGCCAGCCCGGCTTCATGCGCTTCGATCCCAAGACCAAACTGTCGGAGTTTTATGCCATTCCGAAGGAAGGCATCGGCGTTCGCGGCGGCGACATCGACAAGAACGGCGTGCTCTGGGGCTCGGGCTCGAACGGCAGCTTGATCCGCTTCGATCGCAGCAAATGCAAGAACCCGCTCAATGGTCCGAGCGCGACCGGCAACCACTGCCCGGAGGGCTTCTCTTATTTCAAATATCCGGGCCCCGGCTTTGAAGGGTTCGAGAGCTCGAGCGCCGAGGCGAGCTACTACACCTGGGTCGATCACCACAACACGGTCGGCCTCGGCGAGAACATTCCGATCTCCACCGCCAACCTCAACGACGGTTTCGTTGCTCTCAAGGACGGGCAGATGGTGATGCTGCGCATCCCTTATCCGCTCGGCTTTTTTGCCAAAGGCCTCGACGGGCGCATTGACGATCCGGTCGCGGGCTGGAAAGGCCGCGGGCTGTGGAGTTCGAGCGGCGATCGCACACCCTGGCTGATGGAGGGCGGCAAGGGCTCAAAGCCGCGGGCGGTGCATATTCAGGTGCGCCCCGACCCGTTGGCGAAATGAGGGATCAGCGCCTAGTTGAACAGCAGCACCGTGCCGGCGATCATCAGCGCACAGCCGATGAACATGATGGCAGGCCAGCGCATTCTGCGCTGATCATAACGCCCCTGCGCACGACGCTCCGTGATGAGCGCCATCTCGAATTCTTCCGAGGTCGAGAACATGCAGCCAAAACCGCCGCGGGCCGAGGCTGCGGCCGCTTCGAGCGACATCAGGGCGGCCTGTGGGTTTCGTCTGCGAGGTGAATCCATGACGCAGAGGATATGGATGGAATGGTAAACGCGAGGTTACCGCGCATCGTTTCCGCCGCGATCCCCGCCGAAAATGACAGATCGAACTCCGCAGATATCGCCTTGTTCGGTCGAAGCGTTCAGGTCGCCGCCGGCACCTGGCGTTGCGAAGCTGCGCGGCCGGCGGTCTTGCGCCGCCAGTTCTCCAGCGAGAGCGGCAGCTCTTCCGCGGCCTCGACCCGGTTACGGCCGCCGCGCTTGGCCTGATAGAGCGCGGTATCGGCCGCCGCCAGCAACACGTCGAGCTCCGTGCCCGCCGGACCGCCCGCGACGCCGATGCTGACGGTGGTGTCGACCGGACCTTCCTCGCAGGCGATGTTGGACGCCTCGAACGCCTCGCGCACACGCTCGGCCACGATCACGCCCTCGTCCAGCGAACACGCCAACAACGCCGCGAATTCCTCGCCGCCGATCCGCCCCGACAGGTCGCTGATGCGCAAACTGCTGACCACGACGGTGGAGAACAGTTTGAGGATCTCGTCGCCTGCCGGATGGCCGAAGCGGTCATTGATACTCTTGAAATGGTCGATGTCGAAAATCATCACCGTCACCGGCCGCCCCGCGGCAGCCTCGCGTTCGATCACCCGGTTGCTGGCTTCCGTGAAACCGCGGCGGTTCAGCATTCCGCTCAAGGGATCGACCGAAGCCGCGGTCTTGTGCACCGTCACGGCGCGGTCCGACACCAGCATGAAGATGACGAACACGGTGCCGATCGCATACAGCACCAGTTCGATCGAAAACGCCGTCACCCAGATGCTGCTGGTGAAGGTTTCGTCATGCGGGCGCAGCAGGCTGCCGAGCAGGATCGGCAGCGCCAGCACGCAACCATGCATCACGGGCACGGCAATCGTCGGCCAGCGATTGTGCATCGTCCGCCGGCGTTCGCTCCACAATTCGGAAGCCGTCAGTCCCGCATAGATCGCGACGATCGCCGCCCCGACGATCAGCCGCATGGCGGGATTCAATGATGGCACAGCCAGCACCATGCTGATCCAGACGATCGCGCCGAACAACAGCCCTGGCAGATTGGGCTTGCGGCCGTGGAAGACGCGCGAGGCATTCCAGACCATGCCGCAGGCCACGAAGCCGAGCGCATGCAGCGCCAGCAACAGCGGCTCGCCGAGTCTGGCGCCGCCGATGGTCCAGATCGCCACCGACGATGCGCCAAGCAGATAGGCCGTCCCCCACCACTTCAAGGCTGGAATGTTTTCCTGCTTGCCGAACAGCAGCAGCATGGCCCCGAGCATGCCTGCAACCATCGTGGCAAACAGATATAGCGTGGAAGTATCGAACGACATGGGCTCACCCGAACGCGTGTGATGCAACTTGTTCGGCGCACACTGAAATGCAATTTCGCGCCATCGCATTGGGGACACTAGGAGCGCCGTGTTCCATTTTCGTTTGTGCGGGTAAGCAAGTTTTCACGAAAATCCGTGGTAACCCATCACTAAATAGTAAGCAAAAAGGGCGCCCGATCGGGCGCCCTTTTTCTTTCGCGAATGCAGCAAGCGCTGCAAATTTTAGCGAAGCAATTAGCGCTTCGAGAACTGGAACGACTTGCGCGCTTTCGCCCGGCCGTACTTCTTGCGCTCCACGGTGCGGGAGTCGCGGGTCAGGAAGCCGCCCTTCTTCAGGACGCCGCGCAGATCCGGTTCGAAGTTCGTCAGCGCCTTCGAGATGCCGTGACGCACGGCACCCGCCTGGCCCGACAGACCGCCGCCGGCGACCGTGCAGATGACGTCGTACTGGCCGGCGCGCGCGGCGGCGACCAGCGGCTGCTGGATCAACATGCGCAGAACCGGGCGGGCGAAATAGACTTCGACTTCGCGGGTGTTGACCACGATCTTGCCGGCGCCCGGCTTGATCCAGACGCGGGCAACCGCGTCCTTGCGCTTGCCGGTGGCATAGGCGCGGCCGTATTTGTCGACCTTCTTGACGTATTTCGGCGCTTCTGGAGCGGCCGTCTTCAGCGACGCCAACTGGTCGAGAGACTGCATGGTATCCGACATCTTATGCGGCCCTCATGTTCTTGCGGTTCATCGAAGCGATATCAACCTTCTCGGGCTGCTGGGCTTCATGCGGATGTTCGGCGCCGGGATAAACGCGCAGATTGCCCATCTGTACACGGCCGAGCGGACCGCGCGGGATCATGCGCTCGATGGCCTTCTCGACCACGCGCTCGGGGAAACGACCCTCGAGGATCGACTTCGCGGTGCGTTCCTTGATGCCGCCGATGAAGCCAGTGTGCTTGTAGTAGACCTTGTTGTCGCGCTTGCGACCGGTCAGCACGACGTGCGCCGCATTGATGATGACGACGTTGTCGCCGCAATCGACGTGAGGCGTGTAGGTCGGGAGGTGCTTGCCGCGCAGGCGCATGGCGACCAGCGTGGCAAGACGGCCGACCACCAGACCTTTGGCGTCGATCAACACCCACTTCTTCGTCACCTCGGCGGGCTTTGCCGAATAGGTTTTCATGTGAGGAAATCCGTGAAAATGGAAATCGGCGCCAGATGCGCCGAACTGGGCGGTTTCTAGAGAACGGCGCGTTGTCCGTCAACGCCGACGCGCATAAATTATCTCTGCAAGAACAGTCACTTATAAATATGGTGCAATAGTACCGCTAAAAACCCTACGTATTTGGAATGGAGTAGGTCGCCGTCACATGGGCGATCGGATCGGGCGACGATCCCGACAGCAGGTTGACCTCGCCGACCGCCAGGCGCTTGCCGAGCTTCAACAGCTTCGCCGCGGCCAGCACGTCCTGGCCTGGCAGGCCCTTACGCAGGAAATTGATGTTGAGGTTGGTCGTTACCGCCAGTCCCACCGGGCCGATCGCCGAGAGCAGCACCACATACATCGCGAAATCAGCCATCGCCATCAGCGTCGGCCCCGACACCGTGCCGCCCGGACGCAGCATGCGCTCGTCATAGCGCCGCCGCAGCAGGCAGGTTTCGCCGTCGGCGCTCTCGATGGTGATATCGCCGTCGCTGAAGGCCTGCGGAAATTCCTCGCGGAGGAACTTCTCCAGCTCAGCCACGCTCATTTTCGCTGCCGCCATGCCGCCCCTGCCCTCGCATCCGGGTGCCTGTTACATTAGGTTGTCATCAAAGCCCAAATAAAAATCTCGGAGTGGAAACCTCGGAAATGCCCGCCCAGACTGCTCGCGCGCCCACGCCACAACCTCCGATCCTGCTGCAGGAAAATGTCGGCAGCATCCGCCTGCTCACCCTCAACCGACCAGCAGCGCGCAACAGCCTGTCGGAGGGCCTGATCGCCGAGCTGCACGGCGCGCTGAAGCAAATCCACGACGACAACAGCGTCCGCGCCGTCGTCATCGCGGCCAACGGTCCGGCGTTCTCCGCGGGCCACGACATGAAGGAGCTGACCGCGCGCCGCAGCGATGCCGATCGCGGACGCGCCTATTTCGGGCAGATCATGAACGCCTGCAGCGCGATGATGCAGGCGGTCGTGCATCTGCCGAAGCCCGTGGTCGCTGCCGTGCAGGGCATCGCGACCGCCGCCGGCTGCCAGCTCGTGGCAAGCTGCGATCTCGCGGTCGCCTCCGAGGCCGCGGGCTTCGCCACCCCCGGCGTCGATATCGGCCTGTTCTGCTCGACGCCCATGGTGGCGCTGTCGCGCAACATCCCGCGCAAGCAGGCGATGGAGATGCTGCTCACGGGCGAGCCGATTTCGGCGGCAACGGCGAAGAACATCGGCCTCGTCAACCGCGTCGTGGCCGCCGGCACCGAACGCGATGCGGCGATCGCGCTGGCACAGAAGGTCGCGCTCAAATCCGCCTATACCGTCAAGCTCGGCAAGGAGGCGTTCTATCGCCAGGCCGAAATGAGCCTTGCCGACGCCTATCGCTATACGGCCGAGGTGATGACCGAAAACATGATGTCGCGCGACGCCGAGGAAGGCATCGGCGCCTTCATCGAGAAGCGCGAACCGAAATGGCAGGATAAGTGACGACGCAGAGCGTCGTCATTCCGGGGCTCGCGAAGCGAGAACTACGATGCGCGATTGCGCATTGGAGAATCTCGAGATTCCGGGTCTGGTGCTAACGCACCATCCCGGAATGACTGTGCAGGATTAAAATGAACCACGACGCCTACGACGACAACTACATCCGCGGCATTCTCAACTCCGTGAAGTCGATCGCGATGGTCGGCGCGTCGCCGGTCAATGTGCGGCCGAGCTATTTTGCGTTCAAGTATCTGGCGCAACGCGGCTACGACATGATCCCGGTCAATCCGGGTCACGTCGGCAAGAGCCTGCTCGACAAACCCTTCGTCGCCTCGCTGTCGGATATCGGCCGTCCAATCGACATGATCGACATCTTCCGCAATTCCAGCCACATCATGCCCGTCGTCGACGAAGCCCTGACATTGTCGCCGCCGCCGAAAGTGATCTGGATGCAGCTCGGCGCGCGCGACGACGCGGCTGCCGAGAAGGCCGAAGCCGCCGGCCTCAAGGTGGTGATGAATCGTTGTCCCAAGATCGAGTATGGACGGCTGTCGTCGGAAATTTCATGGATGGGCGTCAATTCGCGCACGCTGAGCTCGAAGCGCGCGCCGATCCCGACCCAGGGGATGCGGCTGTCGCTCAACCGGATGAGCGTCGGCGGCGGCGCGACCGCAGCATCGGATCGCGCCGCAAAGAACAAAAGCGAGCCGACGTGACGCAATACGAAACGATCGTTTCGAACACGCGGCAAGAAGAAGCAGACGCATTTCTAATTCACGATATGTGATCCCCTCGCCTTGACGCCGGACGCGGCTCCGATCAGCATCGCCCGCATTTTCAATGCAAGCCCAAGAACAAGCTCAAGAACAAGCCCAAGAACAGGACGCACAGATGACCGACCGTCTCCCGGGATTTTCGACCCTTGCCGTGCATGCCGGCGCGCAGCCCGATCCCACCACCGGCGCACGGGTGACGCCGATCTATCAAACCACGTCCTTCGTGTTCAACGATGCCGACCATGCCGCCTCGCTGTTCGGGCTGCAGGCGTTCGGCAACATCTATACCCGCATCGGCAACCCGACCACCGCCGTGCTGGAAGAGCGCATTGCGGCGCTGGAAGGCGGCACCGCGGCGCTTGCGGTCGCCTCGGGACACGCGGCGCAGGTCGTCGTGCTGCAGCAACTGTTGATGCCCGGCGATGAGTTCATCGCCGCGCGAAAACTCTATGGCGGCTCGATCAACCAGTTCACGCATGCGTTCAAGAGTTTTGGCTGGAACGTGGCGTGGGCCGATCCTGATGATATCGGCAGCTTCGAGCGCGCGGTGACGCCGCGCACCAAGGCGATCTTCATCGAATCGATCGCCAATCCCGCCGGCAGCATCACCGACATCGAGGCGATCGCGGAAGTGGCCCGCAAGGCCGGTGTGCCGTTGATCGTCGACAACACGCTGGCGACGCCCTACTTGATCCGCCCGATCGATCATGGGGCCGATATCGTCGTGCACTCGCTGACGAAATTTCTCGGCGGCCACGGCAATTCGCTCGGCGGCATCATCGTCGACGGCGGTACCTTCGACTGGTCGAAGGACAACAAATATCCGATGCTCAACGAGCCGCGGCCGGAATATCACGGCATCAGGATCCAGGAGACGTTTGGCAATTTCGCCTTCGCGATTGCCTGCCGCGTGCTGGGCCTGCGCGACCTCGGCCCGGCAATCTCGCCGTTCAACGCCTTCATGATCCTGACCGGCATCGAGACACTGCCGCTGCGCATGCAAAGGCATTGCGAAAACGCCAAGGCGGTCGCGGAATTCCTTGCCGGCCACTCCGCCGTGGCGTCGGTGAACTATGCCGGCCTCGCCAGCGACAAGTACAACAGGCTCGCGCGCAAATATGCGCCGAAGGGCGCCGGTGCGGTGTTCACCTTCAGCCTGCGGGGCGGTTACGACGCCGGCGTCAACCTGGTGTCGAACCTGAAACTGTTCTCGCATCTGGCCAATGTCGGCGACACCCGCTCGCTGGTGATTCACCCGGCGTCGACCACGCACAGCCAGCTCGACGACGCCGCCAAGGTGAGATCCGGCGCCGCACCCGATGTCGTACGCCTGTCGATCGGCATTGAGGACAAGGAAGACCTGATCGCGGATCTGGAGCAAGCGCTGAGCGCGTAACGGCCCCTCGGCCGTCATTGCCGCGACAAACGCGAAGCGTTTGCGCAAGGGAGCGAAGCGACGAAGCAATCCATTCTTTCTTCGTGCAGAAGGATGGATTGCTTCGCTTCGCTCGCAATGACGGAACTCCTGTCTGCAATGCCAGCGACCGGCCGCGGCCTGCCCCCAAACAACTCTCATCCCCCAATCACAAGTCTCTCGTTAACGCTCATTCCGGCATAAAGTGGCGCTGAGCCGCCCTCGATGATTCGGAGCCAACGATGCTGCGCTGGATGACGCCATTCCTGATCGCGATCTTCGCGATCGGAACCGCCGCCGCCGACGAAACCCCCGCTCCCAAGAGCGCGGACAGCCCCGCCCCCAGGAGCGCCAACGGCGCTCCCGCCACCAAGAGCGCCGCCCCCAAAAACGCCGCGGTTCGCGCTGCCAGCAAATTGCCGCCCGGCCTGCCCCGCGCCCATTACAACTACCGGACCACCGTTGCACCCGCCGCTGCCCCCCTTTATGTGCGCCGCGGCCGCACGCTGGTGGTCGAGGAAGAGGATCCCGACGTGCTGTTCACGCCGGTGGGCGTGGTGCCTTATGCGCCGCGCGTCTACGGCACGCCGCTGCTGCCGGGCTCTTCCACGCTGCCCGGCTATTACGGTACCAGCCATTCCTACAGCTATGACGGCCCCTATTACGGCGGCCCGTCCTATGGCCCCTATTGGAACCGCCTGCCGTACGCTTGCGGCGTGTACGGATATTGCTAAACGCGCATTAGACAATAACGGAGGCGGACGACCAACGTGGCAGGGGCACCGCGGAGAACCAGCAAGACGGGCGCTGCCAATGCGACCACGGCGGACCTCGTCGCCGTCCTCGTCGCCGTCACCGACGGCGAGCCCAAGATCATGACCATCGCCAACGACGGCGCGCTGCCGAGCGGCCCGTTCGAATTTGCGCACCGTTCGCTGCAGACGGGATTGCGGGCATGGGTCGAGGCGCAGACCGGCCATCCGCTCGGCTATGTCGAGCAGCTCTATACGTTCGCCGATCGCGGGCGGGCCGGCGATGCCAAGTCGCCGCATTCGATCTCGATCAGCTATCTGGGCCTGACCCGCGAAGACAAGGTCGGCGCGGGTTTCGAGGCGCATTGGTCCGGCTGGTACGAATATTTCCCATGGGAGGATCAGCGGGCCGGTCTCCCTGCTTCGCTGGCGAAGACATTGGCGTCGCGGCTGCGGGCATGGGCAAAGTCCGCGGCGACGACGAGCCTGCAGCGCGAACGCTGGCAGCGCGTCGCCATCACGTTTGGCCTCGACGATCGCGAATGGAACGAGGAGCTGGTGCTGCAGCGCTACGAGCTGCTCTATGAAGCTGGCCTAGTCCCGGAAGCCGTGCGTGACGGGGCACCGGCGACGACCGTCATTCCGGGCAAACCAATGACCGGAGATCACCGCCGCATTCTCGCCACCGGGATCGCGCGGTTGCGCGCCAAGATCAAATACCGTCCCGTGGTGTTCGAGCTGATGCCGGCGGAATTCACCCTGCTGCAGCTGCAACGCAGCGTTGAGGCGCTTGCAGGCCGGCTGGTGCACAAGCAGAATTTTCGCCGCCTGATCGAGCAGCAGCAACTCGTTGAGGAAACTGGTGCAATCGCCGCCGATACCGTCGGCCGCCCGGCCAAGCTGTTCCGGTTCCGCCACGGCGTGCTGGCGGAACGGGCGATCGCCGGAACCAAGCTCCCGCTATCGCGCACTTGACATCGGTTATGCTCAGGATAAGTATAAGCCAAGATATACTCAAGGAGAGTATAAATGGCCAGCCTCAGCTCCACTGCACTCGCCCGTTCCGCAGCGCTTTACGACCGGGTCAAACGGGTCATCCCGCCGCCTGAATGGGCGGTTTTCGCCGAGGACGTCGACGCCATCCTCGAACTGAAGCGAAGCCGCAACGCGGTCGTCCTCGCGCATAATTACCAGACGCCTGAAATCTTCCACGGCGTCGCCGACATCGTCGGCGACAGCCTGTTGCTGGCGCGCGAAGCCACCAAGGTCGATGCCGACATCATCGTGCTGGCAGGCGTGCACTTCATGGCCGAGACGGCCAAGCTGCTGAACCCGGAAAAGACCGTGCTGATCCCCGACCTCGCGGCGGGTTGTTCGCTGGCCGACTCCATCACCGCGCAGGACGTGCGGCTGATGCGGCAGCGCTATCCCGGCGTCCCCGTCGTCACCTATGTCAACACCTCGTCGGCGGTGAAGGCGGAGTCCGATATCTGCTGCACCTCGGGCAATGCGCTCAAGGTCGTGGAGTCGCTCGGCGTCGAGCGCGTGATCATGCTGCCGGATGAATATCTCGCGCAGAACATCGCGGCGCAGACGAACGTGAAGATCATCGCATGGAAGGGCCATTGCGAGGTGCACGAGCTGTTCACCGCGTCCGACGTCCGGCAACTGCGCGAAAATCACCCTGACGTGACCATCCTGGCGCATCCGGAGTGTCCCCCCGAAGTGGTCGCGGAAGCCGATTTCTCCGGCTCGACGGCGGCGATGTCGGACTTCGTCGGCCAACAACGCCCGCCCCGGGTCGTGCTGCTGACGGAATGCTCGATGAGCGACAATGTCGCGGTGCTCCATCCCGACGTGGAGTTCATCCGGCCCTGCAATCTGTGCCCGCACATGAAGCGGATCACGCTGAAGAACATTCGCCATGCGCTGGAGACCGGCCGGCACGAGGTGACGATCGATCCCGCCATCGCTGTGTCAGCCCGGCGCGCTGTCGAAAGGATGCTGGCGATATGAGCCCGGAGATTTCAGTGCTCGACAACCGTCCCGTCATCATCGGCGGCGGCGCCGCCGGATTGATGACGGCGCTTCAGATGGCGCCGGAACCGGTGTTGCTGCTGTCGAAGGCGCCGCTCGGCGCGGAGGCGTCGAGCCTGTGGGCGCAGGGCGGGCTTGCGGCCGCGATGGGCGGGGATGACGACCCTGCCCTGCATCTGGCCGATACGCTGGCCGCAGGCGCAGGCCTGTGCGACGAAGCCGTCGCTCGCCGAATCGTTCACGCGGCGCCTGCGGCGGTCGAGCATCTCGCGAGGCTTGGCGTCGCCTTCGATCGCAGGCCCGATGGCGGCTGGCGGCTCGGGCTCGAAGCCGCCCATGGCCGCAACCGGATCGTGCACGCCACCGGCGACGGCACCGGCCGCGAGATCATGCGTGCGCTGATCGCAGCGGTGCGCCGCTGCCCGTCGATTACCCTGCTGGAAGGCGTCGAGGCGCGGAGCCTGATCGTCGAGGACAATGCCGTCAAGGGCGTTCTCGCCGTGAACGCGCAGGGTCCGCTCGTGATCGATACCGGCCGCGTGGTGATCGCGACAGGCGGCATTGGCGGGCTGTTTTTGGACAGCACCAATCCCGCCGGTTGCTTTGGCCAGGGGCTGGCGCTGGCGGCACGCGCGGGCGCAAAACTCTCCGATATCGAGTTCATCCAGTTTCACCCGACCGCCTTCGACGGGCCGTCGCGCCCGATGCCGCTGGTCACCGAAGCCGTGCGTGGCGATGGCGCAATCCTGATCGACGACACCGGGCAACGCTTCATGGCGGACCAGCCCGGCGCCGAACTTGCGCCGCGCGATATCGTCGCGCGTGCGGTCTGGCGCCGCCGCGCCGAAGGCCATCGCGTGTTCCTCGATGCGCGGAAACATCCGGGAGCGGAATTTGCAAAACGCTATCCGGTCATTTCCGCCTTCTGCAAAATGGCAGGGATCGATCCCGCAACCGATCCGATACCGGTCCGGCCGGCGGTGCACTACCACATGGGCGGGATATCGGTGGATATCGAAGGCCGCAGCAGCGTGAACGGGCTTTGGGCGTGCGGCGAGGTCAGCCGCACCGGGCTGCATGGCGCCAACCGGCTCGCCAGCAATTCGCTGATGGAAGCGATCGTCTGTGCGCAATGGGTCGCGCGGAGCGTCCAGGGCGCGAGCCGCGGTCCGCTGAAAACGCGCGCGGCCAATGCGCTTGCGCCCGCATCCGACCCTTCGGCCGTGCGGGCGATCCTGTCGCAAGGCCTCGGCGTGCTCCGCGACCGGCACGGCATCGTACGCGCGATCCGCGGCCTCTATCCGCTCGCCCGCGGCCACGGCGCGGCAACCGATCCCGCGCTGGTGGGACTGATGATCGCCGTCGCCGCCTGGCGGCGCGAGGAAAGCCGCGGCGGGCACTATCGAAGCGACTTCCCCGACGCCCTGCCGGCGGCCGTGCCTTCATCCATCTCGCTTGCATACGCAGTCGAGACCGCCCGCGACGTCGTTGAAACCGGATCTCTGTCTGTTGGGAGTGCCCAGCCGTGACGCTTACGCCGCTTCTGCCCTTCATGTACGAGCCGCTGGTTCGAACCGCCCTGCTCGAAGACCTCGGACGCGCCGGCGACATCACGGCGGATGCGATCGTCCCGGCCGACCGGCAAGCTTCGCTGGTGCTGCGCGCGCGCCAACCCGGTGTCGTCGCCGGGCTCGACATCGCGCGCTGTGCATTTCAGCTCGTCAATCCTGCCATCCGGCTCATCGCCGAGCGGCCCGATAGCAGCGTCGTCACGCCGGGAGATGTGATCGCGACCATCGAAGGGCCGGCGCGCGGGTTGTTGACCGGCGAACGGACCGCACTGAACTTCCTCTGCCATCTCAGCGGCGTGGCCACCGCGACGGCCTCGCTGGTGTCGGCAGCACAAGGCACCAAGGCGCGCATCGTCTGCACCCGCAAGACCACGCCCGGATTGCGCACG
Source organism: Bradyrhizobium sp. AZCC 1678 (assembly GCF_036924765.1). Lineage (NCBI taxonomy): Bacteria > Pseudomonadati > Pseudomonadota > Alphaproteobacteria > Hyphomicrobiales > Nitrobacteraceae > Bradyrhizobium > Bradyrhizobium sp. AZCC 1678. Next base: position 4,158,438 of record NZ_JAZHSE010000001.1, on the reverse strand, counting down.
CTGGAAAAATACGCGGTCCGTGCCGGCGGCGGCAGCAATCACCGTTTTGGCCTCGACGACGCCATTCTGATCAAGGACAACCACATCGCGCTATCAGGCGATGTCAGAACCGCGATCGAGCGCGCAAAAGCGCATGCCGGCCATCTCGTCAAGATCGAGATCGAGGTCGACACGCTGGCCCAGCTTGAACAGGTTCTCGCGATCGGCGTGGATGCCGTCCTGCTCGACAACATGACGGTCGAGCAACTGCGGCAGGCGGTGGCGATGACCGGCGACCGGGCAATCACGGAAGCTTCCGGCCGCATCACGGCCGAGACCGCCAAAGCGATCGCCGCGACCGGCGTCGACCTGATTTCAGCCGGCTGGCTGACCCACAGTTCCGCCGCGCTCGATATCGGGCTCGATTATCTCGGACTCAATCGGCAGGTAGCGTAGCGCGACGAGCTACTCAGCCGCGCGCATGGTGGCCTTGTTTGCGGCCTTGTCCTCGCGCATCAGGCGGTTGTTGCGCTGGACCACCGAATAGGTCGCCAGCGCAAACAGGATCACCAGGCCCTGGATCGAGAGCGCTTCCATCGATGGATTGAGGCCGATCGCGCTCAGGAAGGCCGAGCCCTTGACCTCGGTGACCGTGATGATCGCCTGTTCCTGGAACTCCTGCACCGCCTCGCCGATGAACTTGATCGCCATCACGAACAGGAACGCCGAGGTGATGATGAACAGCGGCCGCAGCGGCAGCTTTCGCGCAATCAGGTTGATGAAATAAAACAGCACGGCCAGCCCGAGCGTCGCCGCGGCAAGTCCGGCAAACAGCCCCGCGCTCCAGCCGCCTTCGGTCTTGGCGAGCGCATTGATGAACAGAACGGTCTCCGCGCCCTCGCGAAAGACCGCAAAGAACGCCAGCGCGCCGACCGCCCATATCGTATCCTGCGACAGGGCCTGATCGGCCTTGTGCGCGAGATATTCCTGCCAGCCGCGCGGATCCTGCTTCACCATCAACCAGCCGCTGACGTAGAGCATCAGGGCGGCGGCAAGCAAAATGATAATGCCTTCCAGGATGTCGCTGTGATCGCCCGAGTTCAGCACCGCAAACAACCAGGCCGCAACGAAGCTGGCCGCAACGGCGACGAGCGCGCCGGCATACAGCGCCTGAATGCGATGACCGGCGCCGGCCTTGGTCAGATAGCCCGCAAGCGCTGCGATCACGAGCATGGCTTCGAGCCCCTCGCGGAGCAGGATGACGGCGGCCTGGATGAATGCTGAGGACATGAGACGAGACCTGTTTTTGTTTCGTTTTATCGTCCAAACCACCCAAGTAAAGCGGTGCGGCCTCACACAAACGCGTCAAGGCCGTCGCACAGCAAGAACCCCCTGCAAATCGGGCACTTCCCGGAATGCCGGCAGATTAGAATTGCTCAATTTCAGCCGGGTTGGCCGAGCGGCAGAACCAGTTTCTGCCGGTCGTGTCCGACGCGGCGTGCAACCAGGCGTTCGGTCTGCAAGACCGCAAGCGTCAGCACCACGATCGCGACAGCCTGATGCGCCAGCGCCAGATCGATCGGTACCTGGTGCAGCAGCGTGAGGATGCCGAGCGCGGCCTGCAGCGTGATCGCGGCCACCAGCGACCACGCGCCGCCGATAACGGCAGCACCGGCTCGCGACCGCATGGCGTCGATGGCGTGAAGCACCGCCAGGATCAGTAGCGCATAGGCGGTCATGCGGTGCTCGAACTGCACGGTGAGCGTGTTGTCGAACAGATTGCGCCACCATGGCTCCTCGAACCACAGCCGCGCCGCCGACGGAATGAAGGCACCGTCGATCTCGGGCCAGGTGTTGTACACCCTGCCCGCCCGTAGCCCCGCGACCAGCGCGCCGAAATAAAGCTGGACGAAAGTCAGGCCGAGCAAAGCCACCCCGGAGACCTTCAGCCACAACGGGACAACGGGCTGCGCACGCGCGGTCATCCGCCGCAGCGTCCAGACGATTGAGGCAAAAATGATCAAGGCCAGCACCAGATGCGTCGCCAGCCGATACTGGGAGACCTCGGTCCGCTGCGTGAGGCCCGACGCGACCATCCACCAGCCGACCCCACCCTGCAGCGCGCCGAGGGCAAAGATCACCCACAGCCGCCGTTTCAGCTCAGCGCCCAGCGCGCCACGCCACAGGAAGTACAGGAACGGCAGCAGATAGACCGCGCCGATCACGCGCCCGAGCAGGCGGTGGCTCCATTCCCACCAGAAGATGGTCTTGAACTCCGCAAGGCTCATGCCGGCGTTGAGTTCGCGGTATTGCGGGATGGCCTTGTAGCCCTCGAACGCCTGCACCCACTGCGCCTCGTTGAGCGGCGGCAGCGTGCCGGTCACCGGCTTCCACTCGACGATCGACAATCCGGATTCCGTCAGCCGCGTGGCGCCGCCGACCAGCACCATGACCGCGATCAGTGCGGCGACCACGATCAGCCACCATCTGACGGCGCCTGGATGCGGAGCCTGCTGTGCGGAACTACCGGTCATAAAACCCGTCTTGAAATCAGTCTTGGCCCGCCTTAAAGGCGCGCTTGATTGAAGTGGTGCGCCCCTTATAGTCCGCCCCTTCCCGCGCGCAACCCGCCACGAGCCTGACATATCCGCCATGACCATACGCACCCGCAAATTCTTCGGAACCATCGCACTTCTGGTGCTGGTCGTGGTGTGGTCGCTCTTGGGAATGACCATCGCCCAGACGCCATGGCTGGCCAATTCAGGCCTGCTGCAGGCGATCTTCTATGTCGTGGCGGGGCTTGGATGGGTGCTGCCGGCGATGCCGATCATCAGCTGGATGTCGCGGCCGGACCGGGCCGCTTAGGGCGTGTGCTCATAGAACGAGAGATGTCCGCTTTTGAAGGCGATACTGTTGCAAAAGTCGAAATTTGCATCAGTCCGAAGTTTTGGTGAAACCTTAAAACGCGAGGCGATTGACGATTCGAATAACCTCAATCGCGTTACCGAAGTCGCCTATGAGTTGAGCGCGAGGCGATGAGGTCCTTCATATCTCTACACGAAAATCGCGCCTGCGGCCCTCAGAATTTTTGACACCTTCGGCAAAACGACTTTTGCAACACAATCGAAGGCTAAAGCAGACATGCGCTTGTCACTCGGGAATTTCGCCTCATGTGACCCACAAGAGACATCGACCGGATCGCGAGATGGAACGAGCACCTCCGGGGTGCGTTGATTTTTCCGGGTACCACGAAAGGCAATACTGGACAGCGCCACGCATATGAACCTCTCATTTATCCAACTGAGACCCGACCCTAACTGGCCCTCGGCACGAAAGATCAATCCACTTTCTTCTTAGGACCGATGCGGATAGGCGAGGCACCGTCGCGACCGGTCGTTGCAAACCTCGGCAAGTCATCGAGCGCCTCGAACCAAGGTAGCTGTTCATTAACGAAGACATGGCAGCTCGGCGACGCATAATTCGCGTCGAGCAGCGACACCGCATATATGTGAATTTCTCCCTCTATCCGTTCATTCTCATATGTGAGGGGTGACCCACAATTCTCACAGAAACCACGCCGAACGCCCGGCGAAGAATGGAAATAGCGGGGCGCGCCCTTCGTGAACGCGAACGCGCTGCGTGGGACTGAAATCCATGTCGTTATTGGGGAAGAGGTTGCTCGTCGACAACTCTCGCAATGGCAATGCAACGTCCAGTTCGGTGCCCCGGTATATTGGAAAACAATCGAGCCGCACAAACATTTGCCAGACACTGAAGTGGCATCCATTGCCGCACCTTGTTCCTGTAGAGAACTGTTCGATTGTGCCGATTGACCATCGTGTGTCAACGATGTCGCCTATTGGCACAGGAGACGTGCTGAAGGCAGTCCGGGATGGCCGCTTCCGAGGGCAATTCGGACATCGCCAAGCCCATAGCCATGGATTATGAACTCACGCTCTAAACCCAATTGTCCCTGGTGGGCCTGACCTGCGGAAACATGCACCCCGACAGCATCACGCGCATCATGCGCAGCGAGCCCTGCCGTCCGTCCCAGGCGATCCGCGGCAGCGCGTGCAGATTGGTATATCCCTTGGCCTCGACGACCCCCGGGATCGTCGATACCGCGCTGGCGAAACCTGCCTCCTGCCCCATGACGACATGCTCGCGGCGCCAGGATTGCCGATCGCCGAACGGATAGGCGAAATGCCTGACGGCGCGATGCAAGGCGGTCTCCGCGACCGCCTTGCCCATGGTCATTTCGCGTTGCGCGTCGGCCTCTTTCAGGTTGGACAGCGCGGGATAGTTCACCGTTGCGCTACCGATCGTCACTAGCGGATCAGCCGCGAGCTTCGCCAGATCGTCCCAATCCATCGACGCAGCGCGCGACAGCGTCGCGAGATCGACGGAGTAGCGCGTGCAGAGGTCGTGGATTGCGAACGAAAGATCCGGCGGCGGCAGCGTCCGCATCCAGCTGGTCAGAAATTCGAAAGTGTCATACTTCTCCAGCGTGCTGCCTGTTGCGAAACGCCGCTCCTTGCGGTCGATCACCAGGCTGATGCGATCCTCGCGCGCAATCATGTTTTCCAGCGCAAGCCACCAGGCTTCGCCGAGCCCGTCCGGAAACGCGGTCGGCAGGTACACGGTGAAGGGCACGCCATGCTTCGACAGCACCGGATAGGCCTGCGTGATGACATCCTTGCAGCCGCCGTCGAAGGTCAGGCAGGCAAATCGATTAGCCCTCGGCAGCGTGACCGCCCGCCGGCACACTTCGTCCATCGTGATCAGATCGAAGTTCCAGCGCTTCAACGCACGGATCGTCCGGTCGAGAAATTGCGGCGTGATTTCACGCCATCGGTTCGGCTGAAACGGCCGGAATTCGCGCGGACGCACGCGCTCGAACCGCAAAATGACGCCGGCGCCGCCGGTCTCCCGCTGCTTCAGCCTGAAGTAGCCGCTGAAATAGGCGAGCTCCATCCCGGCCCGCCGCAAAATTCCGATATCCGACGCCAAGCTCCGTCCCCACTTCCGACCGCGCCTGCCCCGCCGCGGCCGGATTGTTATTACCCTTTGTTGACATTTCCCTGCGAAGGTCGGCCAAAGCCGAAAATTGTAAACAATTTCATATAGCACGGGCTCTGCGATGACCATGGCTGCCGCGATTGATGACCGAACGGCGGATGCAAATGGGTGGTCGAAGGCGAGCCGCATCGCCGGCATCGACATCGTCCACGACCTCACTGCCGCGGAAGGCATCTGGCGCCGTCTGGAAGGCGCGCAAACCTTCTTCACGCCGTATCAGCGGTTCGACTTCCTCTGTCCCTGGCAGCGGGCGGTCGGCGAGCGCGACGGCCTCGTTCCCTTTATCGTGGTCGCCTACGACGCGGAACGCCGTCCGCTGTTGCTGCTCCCGCTCGCGCTCAGGCACGCCTACGGCGCGCGTTGCGCCAGTTTCATGGGCGGCAAGCATTCCACCTTCAACATGGCGCTGTTCGACCGCGACTTCGCCGCAAGCGCAACGCAAGCCGATCTCGAGGGCCTGATATCGGCGATAGCGCAGCGATCCGAAGCCGACGTCCTCACACTGCACCAGCAACCGGTTCGCTGGCGCGATCTGCCTAATCCGCTTGCCTTGCTGCCGCATCAGCCCTCCGCCAATGATTGCCCGCTCTTGGTGATGGAGCCCGGCGCCGCGCCCGCGGCGCTGGTCAGCAATTCGTTCCGGCGCCGCCTCAAGGGCAAGGAACGCAAGCTGCAGTCCCTGCCCGGCTATCGCACCCGCGTCGCGTCATCGGAGGCCGACATCACCCGACTGCTCGACTGGTTCTTCCGCGTCAAGCCGCTGCGGATGGCCGAACAGAAGCTGCCCAATGTGTTCGCCGATCCCGGCATCGAGGATTTCGTCCGCGGCGCCTGCGCCGCGCCGCTCGGCGGCGGCAAGCACGCCATCGATATCCACTCGCTGGAATGCGACGAGGAAGTGATCGCGATCTTCGCCGGCGTCGCCGACGGCCATCGCTTCTCGATGATGTTCAATACCTACACGATGTCGGCGAATTCGAAATACAGCCCCGGCCTGATTTTGATGCGCGACATCATCGATCACTATGCCGGACAGGGTTATGGCGCGCTCGACCTGGGGATCGGATCGGACGATTACAAGCGGCTGTTCTGCAAGAGCGACGAGCCGATCTTCGATAGCTTCATCCCGCTCAGCCAGCGCGGCAAGCTCGCCGCCGGCGTCATGTCAGGCCTCAACCGCACCAAGCGGCTGGTGAAGCACAATCCGGCGCTGCTGGAGATGGCGCAAAAGCTGCGCAGCGCGTTCAGCTGAACAAAATGCCGCAGGGTGGACAAAGGCGCGATAGCGCCGTGCCCACCATCTATCCGATTTCAAGTCGTTGAATGGTGGGCACGCTTCGCTTTTCCCACCCTACGAATTCTCTCAAGCCGCCACCACGCGCGGTCCGGGCTCGACCTCATCGGAATCCTGACACGGCTTGCTCAGCATCGTCACCTCGGAGAAGCCGACCGCCCTGAGCTGGTCGCACATCAGCGCGCGCGCATCCTGCGTCATCGATGCTTCGGGCACAACGACTGCCTGCGCCTGTGACGTCAGCAATTCGGCCGGCAGATCAGAGGCCGTGCCGGCGTCCATAAGCACATGGTCATAGACCCGCAGCAGCGCGTCGATCGCAAGCACCAGCCGCGGCGACTGGAGCTGCGCGCGGTCGAAACCCGGGCGTCCGGCGCTGACGAGATGAACGCGCGACAGCCGGTCTTTGGTGATGATCTGCGCAAACGACGCCTCGCCCTGCATCAGTTCGGCAAGTCCAGGTGCCACTGGATCGACCGACGCGGCGGGAATCATCGGTGAGGATGCCACGAGATCGACGACTACGACTTTCGCCTGCTGCGCCATCAGCCGCGCCAGCGTCAACGCGGTCAGCGTGATGCTCTCGCTCGATGCCGTGCCAAGCACGGTAACCTTGCGCGCCGCGACGCCTGCGCCAACCAGGACATCCGCTACCTGCCCGATTTCACCGATTTCCGCCGCGGTGTCCATGCGAGGGCTGTCCACGCGTGGCTCATTCAACACCGGCTCTGAGATGTGATCCGCGTCAGCGAGGTCCGCCACGGGAAGCTCGGGCGCGATCGCCGGCGCACGCACCGGTTCCGGCGGAGCAGCCAAGATAATTTTGGGCGCGATTTCGGGCGCAATTTCGCGCACAACTTCCGGCCATGCCGCACCGGGTCTCCGCGGCGCGGTCATGCGCAACAGCTCGCCGGTCACAATCGCACCCGAGGTGAGCAACAAGGTCGCCAGCGTCGCGATGAGCACGATCGGCAGTTTCTTCGGATAGGCCGGGGTATTGGAGACGGTGGCGCGCGAGATGATGCGGCCATCGGCCGGCGCCGCCTCGATGTTCTCGCGGGCGCTGGCCTCGCGGTATTTGGCGAGATAGGATTCCAGCAGATCGCGCTGGGCCTTGGCTTCGCGCTCGAGCGCGCGGAGCTGCACGTCCTGGCCGTTGTTCGAGGACGCCAGCTTCTTCAACTGATCGAGGCTGTTCATCAAGCCATCGACCCGGCCGCTGGCGATGCGGGCATCGCTCTCCAGCGAGCGGGACACCTTGTCCGCCTCCTCGCGCAACTGCCGATCGAGATCGGCGAGTTGCGCCTTCAATTCCTTGATGCGGGGATGGCCACCGAGCAACGTCGACGATTGCTCGGCGAGCTGGGCGCGCAGCGTCACCCGCTGTTCGGAGAGCCGGCGGATCAGTTCGGAATTGAGCACTTCCGAAGCCTCGATCGGCCTGCCGCCCTGCAGCATTTCCTTGATCAACCGTGCCTTGGACTCCGCATCAGACTTCAAGGCCCGGGCGTTGTTCAGCTGCGTGTTGATCTCACCCATCTGCTGGTTGGACAGCGTGGTGTTGTTGGTGCCGACAAACAGGCTAGACTTGGAGCGGAAATCCTCAGCGCGGGATTCGGCTTCTGCCACCTTCTTGCGCAGGCTTTCGATTTCACCCGACAGCCACTGGCCTGCCGATTTCGCCTGCTGCTGCCGCGCATCCTGCTGCAGCACCAGATAGCCTTCCGCGATCGAGTTGGCGACGCGCGCGGCAAGTTCGGGATCGCGCGACTGGAATTCGATGACGATGACGCGGGACTTGTCGACGGCGTAGGCCGTGAAGCGATCGTAATAGGCTTCCAGGACGCGTTCCTCAGGTGTCAGCGAGAGCGGGTCGCGTCCGATACCGATCAGGGCCAGCAATGACTTCAGCGGCGAGAACCCTTGCAGCACCGGATCGAATTCGGGACGCTCGGCAAGCTTGTTCTTCTTGATGATCTCGCGGGCCAGGTCGCGCGACTGCACGAGTTGCACCTGACTGGTCACGGCTTCGGCGTCGAGCGCGCTGCGCTCCTCGTTGCGCTCGCCGGTCGGCCGCAGGAACACGTTTTCGCGCCCATCCACCAGGATGCGCGCTTCCGACTTGAACCGAGGGGTGATCATATTGACCGCGGCCAGCGACGCCACCAGCACCAGAACCGTCGGGACGATGATCAAACTTCGCTTGTGCATCAGCGTCTGGCCGAGCGCATGCAGATCGAGATCGCCGGATTCGGATGCGGCGACGGGCTTCGGGGCCGAAGGCGCAGGCCTTGCCATCGCCCGCTGCACCACCGGCTTGTCTTTGCCTGCACGCCAGAACGCCAAACGCATCGCACACTCCCGCGGACGCCACTGCTGGTCCACTCGAACCTGGCCCGAGTACACTCCATTATGGTTGCCGCTGGGTTAATTTGCCCCATTTCGCGGCCGGCAAACACGGGCTATTGGCACGCGGTCATTTTTTGTTAACCATCAAAGGCCTTAATCGGGCGACAATTTTTTCAGGACTCTAGTAATGCGAGGCGTACCCGCTCGAATCTCATGTCTGGTTGCTGCGCTCGTGCTGGTCGGCGAGCGCTGGTTCTGATCATGCCTCTCGTTGACGGTCAGCCGCTTCGTATCCTGCACGCCACGCGCGCGCCCGTCGGCGGCATTTTCCGCCATATCCTCGATCTCGCCAACGGCCAGGCCGATCGCGGCCACCATGTCGGCATCATCGCGGACAGCCTCACCGGCGGCGAACGCGCCGAGCAGGCGCTGGCGGAAATCGCTCCACGCCTCAAGCTCGGCGTTCACCGCACGGCCATTCGCCGCGAGCCGCTTCCGACCGATCTACTGGTGTGGGCCCGGTTCCAGCGGCTGATCCGCGAACTGAAGCCGGACGTGCTGCACGGTCACGGCGCCAAGGCCGGCGCCTACATGCGTTTGCGGACCGCTTCCCGCGACAGGATCCGGGTATACACCCCGCATGGCGGCTCGCTGCACTATCCGCTGGCGACGCTGAAGGGCAACATCTATGCCCGCGTCGAACGCGCGCTGATGAACGATACCGACCTGTTCCTGTTCGAAAGCGCGTTCGCGCGCGACACCTATCAGCGCACCATCGGCACGCCGAAGGGACTCGTGCGCTGCGTATTCAACGGCGTCACCGCCACTGAATTCGACGCGGTCGTGAAGGCCGATGACGCCACCGACCTGATCTATGTCGGCGAGTTCCGGCACATCAAGGGCGCCGACCTCCTGATCGACGCGGTGGCACGGCTGCGCGCCGGCGGCCGTCCGGTGACGCTCACGCTCGCCGGCGACGGCGAGGAAAGCGCAAGCCTCAAAGGCCAGGTGGAACAACTCGGCCTCGGCGAGGCCGTGCGGTTCATCGGCCACGTCAAGGCGCGCTTCGGCTTCTCAAAGGGCTCGCTGCTGGTGGTTCCCTCCCGCGGCGACTCGATGCCCTATGTCGTGATCGAGGCGGCGGCTGCAGGAATTCCAATGGTCGCCGCCAACATCGGCGGCATCCCCGAGATTTTCGGTCCGCATGGCGATGCCTTGTTTGCTCCCAGCAACGCGGCCGCGATGGCGGAAGCGATCGAAGCCGCGCTGAAGGATCCGGCCGCGGCGACCGCACAGGCGAAATCGCTGCGCGAACGAATCTTCATGCATTTTTCGCAGAAGGCGATGGTCGAGGGCGTCTTCGCCGGCTACCGCGACGCGTTTGCCAATCGTTAACCGTTCTTTACCAACGTAACCGTTTCTTCCGATTTGTCCCGTAAGCCGTGGGTGTGGGGAATTCCGCACCGGCAGGCACGGTCCTATGTGCATGCTCCAGAACGGACGTGGACCAGTGGAACCGATTAACGCACGCTCGATGCTCGATGCCGCGGCAACGGCCGCGATGGCCGTCACCGCCGATCACCCACCGATCGAACGGCGCCGCAGGCTTACCCCGGCCGCTATTGCCGTCAGCAACCAGAAAGTCGGCCGCGCTTATTCGCCGATCGTGATCGCAGGCGCAGTTCGCGTCATGGATTTTGCGATGCTCAGCGCGATCGGCGTCGCGCTTTATTTCGGATATGTCGTCCCCCTCTCCGGCTTCTACTGGGAATTTCTCGCGGCGATCTTCGGCGTGGCCGCAACGGCCGTGATCTGCTTCCAAGCCGCCGACATCTACCAGGTGCAGCTATTCCGCGACCATCTTCGCCAGATGACCCGGATGATTTCATCCTGGGCGTTCGTGTTCCTGCTGTTCATCGGCGCATCCTTCATCGTCAAGCTCGGCAGCGAAATTTCGCGCCTCTGGCTTACGGCGTTTTTCCTTGGCGGTATTGCGGCGCTGGTGACCGGGCGGGTGTTCCTGCGCTCGCTGGTACGCAGTTGGGCCCGTCAGGGCCGGCTCGATCGTCGCACCATCATCGTGGGCGCGGACGAGAACGGCGAGCAGCTCGTCCAGGCGCTCAAGACCCAGGATGATTCCGACATCCAGGTGCTCGGGGTGTTCGACGACCGCAACGACGACCGCGCACTGGATACCTGTGCAGGCAGCCCCAAGCTCGGCAAGGTCGACGACATCGTCGAATTCGCGCGCCGCACCCGCATCGACCTCGTGCTGTTCGCGCTGCCGATCTCGGCCGAGACCCGCATTCTGGAGATGCTGAAGAAGCTGTGGGTGCTGCCGGTCGATATCCGGCTTTCGGCCCATACCAACAAGCTGCGCTTCCGCCCCCGCTCCTATTCCTATCTCGGCGAGGTGCCCACCCTCGACGTGTTCGAGGCGCCGATCACCGACTGGGACCTGGTGATGAAGTGGCTGTTCGACCACGTCGTCGGCTTCATGATCCTGGTGCTGGCGCTGCCGGTGATGGGATTGGTCGCGCTTGCGGTCAGGCTCGACAGCCCGGGGCCGGTGCTGTTCCGCCAGAAAAGATTCGGCTTCAACAACGAGCGTATCGACGTCTTCAAGTTTCGCTCGATGTACCACCATCAGGCCGATCCGACCGCCTCCAAGGTCGTAACCAAAAACGATCCCCGCGTCACGCGCGTCGGGCGCTTCATCCGCAAGACCAGCCTCGACGAACTGCCGCAGCTCTTCAACGTCGTGTTCAAGAGCAACCTTTCGCTGGTCGGCCCGCGTCCCCACGCCGTGCAGGGCAAGCTGCAGAGCCGGTTGTTCGACGAGGCCGTCGACGGCTATTTCGCGCGCCACCGCGTCAAGCCGGGGATCACCGGCTGGGCGCAGATCAACGGCTGGCGCGGCGAAGTCGATACCGACGAGAAGATACAGAAGCGCGTCGAGTTCGATCTCTATTACATCGAGAACTGGTCGGTGCTGTTCGATCTCTACATTCTGCTCAAGACGCCGCTGGCGCTGATGACCAAGAGCGAGAACGCGTATTGAGTTGAGGAGACTCGCCGTCATTGCGAGCGAAGCAATCCATAGCGTCACGCTGGGAAAGATTGATTGCTTCGTCGCTCCGCTCCCTTGCGCAAACGCTTCGCGTTTGTCGCAGGCAATGACGCGGATAGTGGTGTCGTAGTTTTGTTGCGTTGCGTGAGTGTGTGATGGCGTATGCGGCGACAGCCGGGGGATCGCTCCCATCGATGACGGCCGCGCCCGGCGTGCTTGCCTTGCAGCGCGCGATGGTGTGGCTGGTCGGTGCATGCGGCGCCATCGTCTTTATCGAACCCTCGCCCTATGAGCTGGCGACACTGGCCGCCTCGCTGATCTTCTTCGCAACGGGGTTGCGGATGCGCCTGGTGTTCATGCCGCTGCTGTTGCTCCTGTTCCTGATCAATATCGGCTACAGCATCAGCGCGGTCGCCGTGATGGACCGGCCCAATGTGCCGAACTGGATCGCAACCTCCTGGTACATGGCGGTCACGGTCATCTTCTTCGCGATGGTCATCTCCGAGGACACCACGGCGCGGCTCGACATGCTCCGGCGCGGCCTTGTCCTCGGCGCCGTGATTGCTTCGCTCGCCGGCATCGCGGGTTATTTCAATCTCGTTCCCGGCGGGCGCGACCTGCTGACGCTGTACGACCGTGCCCGCGGCACCTTCAAGGACCCGAACGTATACGGTGCGTTCCTTATCCTGCCTGCGCTGTTCGCGCTGCAAAGCGTCGTTTCGGACAAGTTCGGCAAATCGCTCCGCAACGCGATCGCGTTCGGCATCATGTCGCTGGCGATCCTGCTGGCGTTCTCACGCGCGGCGTGGGGCATGCTCGTCATCACCTCCGCCGTCATGCTGGCGCTGATGGTGCTGACCAGCCGCTCGCAGTCGCAGCGCTCGCGCATCATCGTCATGGCGCTGGTCGTGGTGGTGCTGGCGGCCGCGCTGGTCGCGGTATTGCTGTCGTTCGATTCCATCTCGCAGCTGTTCAAGCAGCGCGCCAGTTTCGACCAGAGCTATGATGAAGGCCGTTTCGGCCGCTTCGGCCGGCATATCCTCGGCGCCGAGATGGCGCTGGGCTTACCCTTCGGCATCGGGCCGCTGCAGTTCAATCGCTTCTTTCCCGAAGACACCCACAATTCCTACCTGAACGCGTTCATGTCGGGCGGCTGGCTCTCCGGCGTCTGCTATCCGGCGCTAATTTTCGTCACGGTGCTGACGAGCTTCCGCTATGTGTTCGTCCGCGTGCCTTGGCAGCCGACCTATCTGGCCATCTTCGCGGCTTTCCTCGGCACCGTCGGCGAGAGTTTCATCATCGATACCGACCATTGGCGGCACTTTTGGATGATGCTGGGCACGATGTGGGGCATGTTTGTCGCCGCTGAGCGCTGGAAAGCGAACAGCAATTCCGCGATTATGGCACCGACGTAACCCACCGTACAATTCGACGCTATTTCTCCACCGTGAACGTCAACCCAGCATGATCAACAAGCCGCTTGATCAGCTTGTGCTGCATCGCCGCCCCCGGCGTCCAAATTCCCGCTGGCACATCCGGCGTATCGCGCAGCAGGCAGATCGCGCATTCCGAGATCATCTTTGACGTCGAGCCATAGCCGGGATCGCGATCGCCCTTGACCGCTGCGCGGACCTGACGGCCATCGGGAGCAATCGCGACGTAGAGCAGGTCGTAGAGCCCATTCTCGCGCTCTTCCTTCGACGGCCCTTCGCCCGGCTTCGGCGCGTTCGGACCGGTCTTTTCGGTGTTTGCGGCCATCACCAGCTTGGCGTTGGCTTCGCCCCTCTCGCCATCCCCCGTCAGCACCATTTCGTCGTAGACGAACTCCTTTCCGTACGGAAAGTCCATCAGCATGTTCGAGCGATGGATGTTACGGGTGTTGATGAGCGCCATCATGAACGGCGCTGCCCAGGATTGCAGGTCTTCCTCGTAGGCCGGCTTGCTGCCCGGTGGCTGTTTTGGTCCCTTGGACCCGGGCGTCAGCGCGAACGGATCCTTGAGGATCGCAACGAGGCTGAGATCCTTGGCGACCGCGTCGAACGTCGCCTTGGCGCTCGCGGCAGTCCCACCGGACAGGGTGCCGCGCATGTCGCGCACGCGACCCTTGACGCGCAAAGCCGGCGTGCCGAACACCCGCTTGGCTTCCTCCTGCACAAAGAAGGCGCCGAGTTCGAATGGCACCGAGTCGAACCCGCATGAAAACACGATGCGCGCGCCGCTCGCTTTCGCCGCTGCTTCATGCTTGTCGATCATCTCCCGCATCCACAGCGGCTCACCGCAGAGATCGAAATAGTCGGTACCCGAGGCCACGCAGGCTGCAAGCAGCTCGTTGCCATAAAACTGATACGGGCCGACCGTGCTGATCACGGATTTCGTCTGATCCACCATCGCTTTCAGCGAGGCGGGATCGCTGGCATCCGCGACGATCAGCGGCGCATCTGATGGAGCGCCGATCGCGTCGCGGACGGAGGCAAGCTTGTCCTTGCTGCGCCCGGCCATTGCCCATTTCAGATTGGTGTCACCCTTGTAGTGCTCGGCGAGATACTCGGCGACGAGCTGGCCGGTGAAGCCGGTGGCGCCGTAGACGACGATGTCGAATTTCGACGAAGGCATACCTGAATTCCCTTTAGTACTTCTCGTCATTTGCGAGCGAAGCGAAGCAATCCATCGCTCCTCTTGCTGCGGCATGGATTGCTTCGCTCCGCTCGCAATGACGGTTTCCTGTCGCTTTCGCAAGCCTATTTCTTCGCGTAGGACACGCCCATGCCGGCGCGCACGTCGGCCTGGATACCATAGGGCGCGATCGGATAGCGCAGGCCGTTCTTCGCCAGTTGCTTCATGCCCACGATGGCCTTGGCAAGATGCTCAGGCTTGAGCGCCATCAGCATTTCTTCGTCGGGCACGCCGCCGTAACGCCGCTCGGCAAAGCACGGCAGCGAGAGCGACGGCTCGCCTGTCTTGAGCGCCCTGCCCCAGGAATCGGCGCAGGCGGTCTCGCCGACCACGCCCCATTCGAACTTCTTGTAGCCGGTATATTGCAGGCCGTTGATCAGGATAATCATCTGGCCGGGCGTCGCATAGACCAGGCAGATGTCGGGCGGGTTGAGCCGGCCGCTGGTGAGCGGGCTCACCGCCATCGCCTGGTACCGGCCGAAAGGCACGACGTCGAGCGCTTCCTGGCGCTTGCGCGCATCCTCGGCCGTGCCATGCCAGACGCCGACATAATTATCGCCGGCGAGAAACTTTTCGTCCTGCGGCGCCAGCCCGATCACGGCCCGGCACTGCGCGCCGACGAGATCCTCACCGGTGATGCCGACGGTCCAGCCGAGCCGCGAGGCCATGCTAACGATCTGGTCGGTGGTATGCACCGCCGAGGGACGGCGGATTTTCGGGATCGCGGTCATCTCCTCGACGCGGGCAAACATCTTGATGCCGATCACGGTCGTCTTCAGGCGAAGCAGGCTGTTGAGATCAGCCACCATGCCGGCCAAATCGAGCGCTTCCGGCGTCTGCTGTTGCATGGCGTCATCTCCCGTCATCGGCGCGCTGAACAGCGCCTTGCCTGATTGTAGCCCGGCTCGATGGGGGTTGCGACCTCTTACTTCGGCGCCGGGCCCGGCACCAACTCGTCGATCTTGCCGGTGAGCCGATATGCGATGAGGCCCATCCATTCGCGCACCGCAAGGTCGGTCCGTCCGAACCCCTCGACGGCGACGTTTGAAAGCGCCATCAGGTCATCGCGTCCGCCGACCCGCCAATCGACGGGATAGGGCTCTACCGCAAATCCCGCTTTTCGGAACAAGCCGACCGATCGCGGCATGTGAAAGGCCGAGGTCACCAGCACCCATCGTTCGCCGTCCTTCGGCTTGACCAGCGCCTTGGAGAATTCGGCGTTCTCCTGGGTGTTGCGCGATCCCCGTTCCATGATCAGCCGCGATTTGTCGACGCCGAGGCTTTCGAAGATGGCGCCGGCGAAATCAGCTTCCCTGGCATCGTTCGAGACGAGGTTCGCGCTGCCGCCGGAAAAAACCACGCGCGCATTGGGATATCGCCTCGCCAGCGCGGCGGCAGCGATGATCCGGTCCGGCGCGCCGCGCACCACCGGCGTTCCATGCGCCACGGAAAGATCGGCTTCGATCGATGCCCCCAGCACGATAATGCCATCAGGCGCGCCGCGCGCGGCGTCCCATGACGGGAAGCGCTGCTCGAGGGGATAGAGCAGAGCTTTTCCGAGTGGCGACAGCCCGCAAATCACAAGGAGCAACACGGCTGATATCACGAGCTTGCGGCCAAGCGATGCAAAGCGCGTCGCCATCAGAATGGCGCCGACGAACCCGATGGCGATCAGAAAATTCGTCGGCAACAGCAGGTAGCCGAGCGTTTTGGACAGGACAAAAAACAAGGGAAGCCTCTGACAATGTCTGCTACAGCGTCATACGACGCCATTGCAGCAACCAAAAGCCCTCCTCATGCCCCATCATCACCTGCATTCCAGCCCCGAAACCTGCCACTGGGGCTTCTTCGAAGCCAAATTGAAGCCCGTCCTGACCATTGCCAGCGGTGATGAAGTCACCATCGACACTGTGAGCGGCGGCGCGGACGTGGTGCCCGACCGAGCCGAGTTTCACGTTCCTCCCGAGCTTGCCGACATCCACGCGCGGAGCGAGCGCATGGTGCCAGGCCACATTCTCACCGGGCCGGTTGCGGTGGCCGGTGCCGAACCCGGCGACGTGCTGGAGGTCGATATCCTCGACGTCCAGCTCCGGCAGGACTGGGGCTACAATCTGATCCGTCCGCTGGCGGGCACCCTGCCCGATGATTTCCACGAGACGCGGATCCTGAACATTCCGCTCGATCGCGAACGGATGGTGGGCCGGATGCCATGGGGCCTCGACCTGCCGCTTAAGCCATTCTTTGGCGTGATGGGCGTGGCGCCGCCACCCGCCTGGGGCCGCATCACCTCGCTGATCCCGCGCGCGATGGGCGGCAACCTCGACAACAAGGAACTGGGCGCCGGCGCCAAACTGTATCTGCCGGTGTTCGTGCCGGGCGCGCTGTTTTCCTGCGGCGACGGCCACGGCGTGCAGGGCGATGGCGAAGTCTGCGTCACCGCAATCGAGACAGCGCTGCAGGGCCGCTTCCGCCTGACCTTGCGCAAGGATTTACGGCTTGATTATCCGCGCGCGGAAACGCCTGATCATTACATGACGATGGCGATGGACCCCGATCTCGATCAATGCGTGGTGCGCGCGCTGCGCGACATGATTGTCTTGCTCGGCGAGAAGCGCAATCTGTCGCGCGAGGACGCCTACACGCTGTGCAGCCTCGCCGCCGATTTGCGGGTGACGCAGACCGTCAACGGCTCCAAGGGCATTCACTGCATGATCGCGAAGGCGGTCGTGCACGGCTAGAGCATGATCCGGAAAAGTGGAGACCGGTTTTCCCTCGCGACAAACGCGGAACGCGTTTGCGCGGAGATCATGCTCAAACTAAAGAGATGAGATCATGATGCGTCTATCGCGTCATGATCTAACCCGCCTTCAAAACTCCGAACGCAGCTGCAGCCTGGCGTGAAACACCACGCTGGTTTTTCCGACCAGCGCCGTACCGTTCACTTCCGCCGCGTCGGCGGAATAGCCGCCGGTAAAGCCGCAGGTGACTTCACGCCCGCCGAACAGCGGCAGGCTGCCGACCGATTTCGTGTGCTCGTTGGTGATCAATTCGCCGCGCCATTTGCCGCGATCGGCGCGATAGGAGCCCGTGTAATAGAAATATGAGTCGCCGCCGGCGATCTTGCCATCATGCAGCACGATCACGCCGTTGGCGCGGCCATGCCCGCCGTCCGTCATCTCGATCTGGATGGTGTAGAGACCGTTCGTTACCGTCATTGCGCCCCTTGCAGTCGTCTGCGGACATCATCGGCATTCCCGGTAGCGCGAGGCAATCAAGAAATGGACGCGCGGCAGGATCGTTTCGCCGCGCCCGCGAGCGCTGCCGAGCCCCGGCGGGAGCTCCGTTCAACCGGCGCGCAGTCAGTCCACAGACCCACCCCCGGATTTTTAACCGCTTTTTCAAACGGATAGGAAGCTATCCACAAGTCGTTTGACTCATGTGTGCAAAACTAAATAGAGTCGAAATAGTAACTTTTCAGTACATCGTTTAAAAGTTAGCGTTCCCCATGGCTACAGAAAAAGCCGAAACCGACCGCGTTCCCGTTACGTTGGCGCTCTCGACCATCAACTATCTCGAAAGACTGGTGAGACAGGGCACCCACGGCACCAGCGTTCCCGGCGTCGCAAGGACTTTGATCGAGGAAGGCATTCGGCTCGCCATCAAGGACGGGCTGCTTGCAATCCGCGACAACGGCAAGGCGTCCTGACGGGAATTTTCGGAACGCGGCGGTTCACACAGAATGTGGAACCGAAAACATGCTTACGCATCTACCGACCTGGACTACCGATCGCGTCGAATTGCTGAAGAGTCATTTTGAAGCCGGCCTTACCTGCCGCGAGATCGCAGCCAGCATCGGCGTCAGCCGCAACGCGGTGATCGGCAAACTTGCCCGCCTCCAGTTGACGCGCGGCCCGGCCCGTGCCGAACCGCGCCCGACCAAGGCCGCCCGGGAGCGCTCCAGGAAATCCATCCCCAGGCTGCAGTATCAAATCCTGCAGGCCGTCTACGAAAACGCGCAGCCGCTCCAGGAGGAGCCGATCGCCAGCGAACGCCGCTGCTCGCTGTTCGAACTCAGCAACGAACGGTGCCGTTGGCCGATCAGCACGCCCGGCGCCGAGGATTTCTGCTTTTGCGGCAACACGCCGATTGAAGGCATGCCCTATTGTTCGGGCCACCACCGCCTCGCCTATCGTCCGGGCTCGCGCCAGCGCGTCGTGCGAGGATAAGGCAAATCGCGTTTTCAGACGAGGCAGGCCCTCGCACGTGATCCGGGGTGAGCTGAGAAAAACGCGTCAACAAAGAGGAGCTGCGGTTCTGATTCAAAATCAGAACCGCGAGACTCTAACCCAGCCGCCAGCCGACCTCTTCCGTAAAGCTCTTGTAGAACTCCGGCGTGTAGGCCTTTTCCGGGGCCTGCCGCACCCGCTCGTCGAGCTTGTGAGCGTCGTCACCGACGAGAATGCGCCAACGCTCGGTCTTGACGCCATCGAGGATGATCTTTGCCGCGGCCGCCGCCGTGGTCGGCGCCTCCTCACGGAAAGTGCGGGCACGGTCGAGCGCGATCTTCTGGATGTCGTCGTCCGACATCGGCGCGGTGTCGATGCCCATGCCCTTCAGGCGCTGCCGCGTCGCCAGGATTTCATTCGGGCTCAGTTCTTCGGATTCCGTCCCGCTCTGGATCTTGCGCGAATTGGAGACGATCGAGGTGCCGATATGCCCGGGCATCACGACGGAGCATTTGATGTGCGGGGCGTTGAGCCGCAAGTCCGTCATCAGCGCTTCGGTAAACCCTTTCACCGCAAACTTGGCGGCGCTGTAGGCGGTATGCGACGCGCCCAATCCCACGGACGCCCAGAAACCGTTGACGCTCGATGTGTTGACGATGTGGGCCTCGTCCGCCTTCATCATCAGCGGCAGGAAGGTGCGGACGCCGAGGTAGACGCCACCCCAGCAGATATTGAAGGTGCGCTCCCACTGCTCACGGGTGTTGGTGAACAGGCTGCCGCCGCCGCCGATGCCGGCATTGTTGAACAGCAGATGGATCTTGTCGGTTGCCTGCTGCTCGATCAGTTCGTCGCGAAAACGCTGGAGATGGTTCTCGATCGAGACATCGGCGACATGCGTGGTGATGCGCAGCCCCTGCGGCAGCTTTTCCGCCTCGCACATGCGCTTGGTCTCGGCCATCGCCTCCGGGGAAACGTCGCACATCGCGACGTTGCAGCCTTCGGCCACGAGCTGGCGCGCGAGTTCGCGACCCATGCCCGTGCCGCCTCCGGTGATCACGGCAAACTTTCCGGCAAAGTCCTTCATTGAGATCGTTACCTCGGTTTTGAGTTTTTAAAGTTTGGGCTCTCATGGCAATGGAGCCCATGCGAGCAGGACAGTAACAGCTCGCGACTGGCGGTAAAACCGCCTGCAAGGCGGATACTACTCCACCGCCTCGACGCGATGACCAACCGACCCGCCCAATCCCTCCAACGCCTTCCTGATGGCGGCCTGTTGTGCGGGCGATGCTTCCGGCATCGGTGCGCGAGAGAATGTCGCGGGCAGCCCCTGCAGCGACTGCGCATAGCGCGTGCACGCCGGCAGATTGTCCGAGACGATCGCGTTCCACAACGTCAGCAGCTTTTGGTGCAACTCCAGCGCGCGAACGTGGTCGCCCGCCTTGACCGCGTTCCAGAGTTCGACGGAAGCGTGCGGCGCGGCGCTCAGGATCGCCGCGATCGATCCATGCGCACCGAGCGCGTAGGACGGATACATCAGCGCATCGACGGCGCTGTAGATCAGTTTGTCCGGCGCCATCATCATGAGATCGGCAAACAGTTTCAAATCGCCCGCGCTCTGCTTGACACCGACGACCAACGGCACCTCGTTCATGATGCGGGTCAAAAGCGCCGGCGAGAGATAGGACCACGGCACCACGTTGTAGATGATGATGGGCATGCCGGTTTCATCAGCCATGCGGCGGAAGTGATCGACCATCGCCTGCTCGTCCGGCTTGAACAGATAATGCACCGGCGTCACCTGGAGTGCTGCGACGTTCATGTCGCGCACAAGTTTGCCGCGCCGGATCGCATCGCGGGTGGAATCCACGATGATGCCGGCGATCACAGGCGCGCGCCCCTTGGCGGCTTCCACCGTCGCCGCCACCAGGTCGCGATACTCCTCGTGATCGAGCGTATGCCCCTCGCCGGTCGAACCGCCCGCCGCCATGCCATGGCTGCCGGCGCCTATCAGCCAGTCGACCTGCGAGGCAACCAGCTTGAATTCGATCTCGCCGTCTTTCCGGAACGGCGTTGTCATCGGCGGTATCACGCCGGTGGGACGTGCTTTCATGGGCCTGCCCTCGCTTTTCCATCCGCTGATAGCGGGTGTGTCCCCGCTTTGCCGGCGATATCCGCCGGTTGCGGCAAGCCTATGGGATGTCGGGACAGCTTTCCAGTTACGGAATTGGCACGGCAGGGTATCGGAAAACGCCGCGTGAACCGGCTTTCGATCAAAGCGGGCCCGGCGCTCGCAGCTCGCAATATTTCATCGCCCGGCGTCAACGCTTGCAGATGTCGCTGGTCGCTTTCTCCTCACGCATGATCCGCATTATCTCGGGCGCGGCGAAGCTGCTGAAATCAGCAGCAACAAGCGTGCCATAGCGCCGGTGGTTCTTGAGTGCGTTCAACAATTTATCGCTGAAGTTTTCGATGACGCTTGCGTCGCCAGCTGGGATCGGCGGCTTGGACGCTTCCGCCTGCTTTGCGAAAGCAAAGAACTTCGTGGTGGCCTCGACCATCGCCGCGCGGTTATCGGGGTCGCAGAGTTCCCGATCGTCCTGCGCATAAATGCAGCCCGCCAACTCTCCCCATTTGACAGCCGAAAGAACCGTCCGGAATTCGGATCTCGAATCTGGCTTGCCGGCCAGGGCGGCAACGCTCGCCTGCATGCTGCCGGCCTTCAGGATGAAGTATGCGGCACTTGGCTGCATCTTCTCGGCGTCCGGACCGACGTCCACAACGCGGAAAATGCAGCTCCGCACGACCGGCGCGACCTCCGGCCGGCCGAGGCGATTGGCGTCGGCGAACAACGAAACACTGGGCCCGACCGAGACGAAACTTGACATCGAACTCGAAATATTCGGGGCCCAGATCCACGCGCCGACCGCGAGGAAGCCTCCGACGAAAGCCAGGATGAGGGTGAGAACCTGACGGATCAATTTTCAAGCTCCCGCTGCTAAGCCCTGGGGCAGTTGTCGGTCGTGCCCTTGTACTGATCGAGCATCGGCTTCATTGCCGCTGGGACGGTCCAGCCGAAATCAGCCTTGATCAGGCGGCCATTGCTGGTGTCCAGTATCAAGGCCGCGTTGATCGCCCGGTTGCGAGGGCTGTCCCAGAGATTCCTGACCGTGGACATCTCGGATTCGCCATATCGCTTGGCGGTATTCATCATTTCATCGAACTTCGCGAAATAGCGATTGATGTAATCGACGATGTAGGCGCGATTGTTCCGCTCGCAGACTGCGTTCGGATGGGTGACGAGATAGCAGTTCAGCGCCGCCGTTATCTCTTTCGCGCGGGTGAGGTCTCGCCAGTCGACACGATGTTCGTTGCTCGTGAGCTTTGGCAGTAGCTCATCGCGCTCGGGACTTTCAAGCGCGGGATAACAGGCTTCGCGTATCTTGGCCTCTTTCCATTCGCCCATACGTTGTCCGCCCGGGAGGTAATCCGCGGTGTTGCCGAGGACGAAGTAGTTGATCAGGTTTATGCCCAGAAAAATGCCACCCAAAACAAAAGCCGCACGCATCAAGAAATTCATGGCTTAACGCCCTGGAACGGTTGTATCGGGGCATCTATAACACCCGGAATATGCCGGGAACGTTAATCGCGGATCGGTGCGTGGGGTGGGGTTAAGGCAAACTTACCGGGCGGCCGCACGCATCGGCGTTCAGGTACCTCGGCTAGATCGTCGCGCACCGACCTTGCAGATGTCGCGGGTCACTTTCGCGCTGCGTAGTCCGATCCGCCGGTTCCGCTCGGGCGGACTTACTTCCAGCGCCGCGGGCGCAAGACAGCTCAGCCCGGGAATGAGGCCACGGGGCGCGCCCTCCGCGCTCGTTGAACCTTTGGCCTCCGCCAACGACCTACTGATCAGAGGCAGTATCAATCCAGAGGAGACCGCCGTGAGCCAGTGGCGCGACAGCATGGTTGATCGACCGGAAACGGACGGTGCGGCCTACCTGACCGGCTGGACCGTCAGCGGAGTAGCTGTGCTCGGGGCCATCGTGGCCGTCTGGGTGCTCGGCATCTAGCGACGGTCAAGACCGGAACGTAAGTGCCGGATCAACCTACCCTGAGGTTTTCGGCGGATTCTTTCCCACGGTTGGCCACAACTTCGTAGCTTACCTTCGCACCCTCATTCAGACTGCTCAGACCCGCTCTCTCGACGGCCGAGATATGGACGAACACGTCCTTGCCACCAGTCTCGGGCTGGATAAATCCATAGCCCTTTGTCGCGTTGAACCACTTCACCGTACCTGTTGCCACGTCCATGACTCCCCATAGATTCGAACAGACGAAAGATGGTGACAGAAATCCGGCGAAAGAAAGGGCCCGCCAAGTGAACCCTCGCGAAAAAGCCGCCGCTGGGTTGATACAGCGACGGCTCTGACGCATTACTCTCGCGGCGATATCTTCCGCGATTACCACGAAGATACAGAGCTGCAGTTAGCAAATGCCGAGGCGCGCGTGAGGCCGATCGCCGATTTACGCCGGCAGGTGCTGAACCTGTGGGCGGCAACCTTACTCGCCGAGGCCGGCGCTGCGGCGCCGGGGCGATAACTCGGACAGTCGACAAGGCCCAAAAGGTCATTGACCTGTACCTTGCCCGGCGCGGCGTGCTGGCGGCGAACGCGATCCAGAAGCTCGAGAACTATCGCGATAAGGCCGCTAAGTCTGGCACGCCTTCGTACGAAAGAGGCCGCCCAAAATGTTGGGTAAATTGGTCGGAGCGAGAGGATTTGAACCTCCGACCCCTAGTCTCCCAGACTAGTGCGCTAACCGGGCTGCGCCACGCTCCGATGCCGTTCCATTAGCTGCGATCAGCGCCCGGCGCAAGGCGCGCGAGCGGCCTCATTGAGGTGACAGCCGGCCAGTTCCCCGCCCCGCCCCTCAGCCGTCCTTCAGGGCGTTGTCCAGCAATTGCCGGCAGGCGACCAGGTCCTGCAGCACCCGTTCGAGGCGCTCGCGGTTGGCGTCCGAGGGCCCGGGCTTACCTTTGGCGAACGGCAGCAAAATGCCGTCGTCGTCGGTATCGGCAAAGCGGTAGTCGATTTCTTTCTCTTCGGTCTCGTAATCCTCGTCGTCGGCATCGACGGTCGGCGTCTCGCCCTCCTCGGGCTCCTGCAGGCTGAGACCGATCGCCTCCTCGACGGCGCCGAAAGTGACGGCGGAAGTCTGGTCGGCAAGGCCCTGCACCGATTTGATGCCGTGCTCTTTGAGGATCCGCTGCACGCCGCGGATGGTGTAGCCCTCGCCGTAGAGCAGCCGGCGGATGCCCTTGAGCAGGTCAACGTCGTCGGGGCGGTAGTAACGCCGCCCGCCGCTTCGCTTCATCGGCTTGATCTGGGCGAACCGCGTCTCCCAGAACCGCAGCACGTGCTGGGGAATATCGAGCTCTTCAGCGACTTCGCTGATGGTGCGGAACGCATCCGGCGCCTTGTCCAAATGCCAGCTCCTCTCAACTCATCTTGTTGGTGAAGACGCGGTACTCGCCTTGCTACGCGGCCGTATTACTCGGTCTCGCTAATCGGCCTTGCTCACTAATCGGTCTTGCCTTCGCCGTTGCCGACCACGTGGCCGTTGATCCGCTGCTTCAGAATGGCCGACGGCTTGAACACCATTACGCGACGCGGCGAGATCGGCACTTCGGTACCGGTCTTCGGGTTACGTCCGATCCGCTGACCCTTCTTGCGCACCATGAACGAACCGAACGACGACAGCTTCACGGTCTCGCCCTTCTCCAGGCAATCGGTGATTTCTTTCAAAACGAGTTCGACAAACGCGGATGATTCCGTCCGCGACAAGCCCACTTTTTGGTAGACTGCCTCGCACAAATCGACACGTGTGACTGTTTTCCCGGTCCCTGTCATCGCCTGCCCCGCACTCTCGGCGAACAATTTATTCCCTGAAATTAGGAGGTTAGCACGCAATGGTCAACAGCGACCATCATGCATACGCATGGAACAACGCAACAAATTTGATCAGTATCTTACGCAGCGCTCACCAGCGCACGAGCGCGGAACCCCAGGTGAAGCCGCCGCCCATGGCTTCGAACAGCACCAGATCGCCTTTCTTCACGCGCCCGTCCTTGACGGCCACCGCAAGCGCCAGCGGAATCGAAGCTGCCGACGTGTTGCCGTGCAGATCGACGGTCAGCACCACTTTCTGCGGTGCAATATGAAGCTTGTGCGCCGAAGCGTCGATGATTCGCTTGTTGGCCTGATGCGGGATGAACCAGTCGATGTGCTCGGCCGTCGCGCCGGTCGCATTGAAGGCATCCACGATCACGTCCGTGATCATGCCGACCGCGTGCTTGAACACTTCACGGCCTTCCATCCGGAGATGACCGACGGTCTGGGTGGTGGAAGGACCACCGTCAACAAAGAGCTTCGCCTTGTGCCGGCCGTCCGAGCGCAGATGCGTGGTGAGCACGCCGCGATCGGAAGGCGCGCCCGGTTGGTCCTGCGCCTCGATCACGATCGCGCCGGCACCGTCGCCGAACAGTACGCAGGTGCCGCGATCGTTCCAGTCGAGAATGCGCGAGAACGTCTCGGCGCCGATCACCAGCGCGCGCTTGTAGGCGCCGGAGCGCAGGAAATTGTCGGCGGTCGCGAGCGCGAAGACGAAGCCGGAGCACACCGCCTGCAGATCGAAGGCGGCGCCGTGATGGATACCGAGCTCGTTCTGCACGGCGACTGCAGTTGCCGGAAAGGTATGGTCTGGCGTCGACGTCGCCAGCACGATCAGATCAATCGCCTGGGCATCGATGCCGGCGTGTTCCAGCGCCGCGCGCGCCGCGTTGATCGCCAGATGTGAAGTGAACTCGCCTTCGGCCGCGATATGGCGCTGCCGGATGCCGGTGCGCTGCACGATCCACTCGTCCGAAGTATCGATACGGGCGGCGAGTTCCGCATTGGTCAGTACCTTCTGCGGCAGATAGGAGCCGCAGCCCAGCACGACCGAACGTTTCGCAGTCACGAGACAACCTCCTGCGCGATCTGCGCCTGTACCAGCGCACTGATCTTGGTGAGGAGATCGCAGCGGACCATCTCATAGCCAACATCAACTGCGTAGGCAAAGCCTTCGGCGTTGATTCCGCCGTGGCTTTTGACAACCAAACCTTTCAATCCAAGCAGCATACCACCATTGGATTTATTCGGGTCGAGCTTTTCTCGCAGCGCCTTGAAGGCGCTACGGGCGAACAAATAGCCAATCTTGGATTGCCAGCTGCTCGCCATCGCATTGCGCAGAAAATCCGCCATCTGGCGTGCGGTGCCTTCCGCGGACTTCAATGCGATATTGCCGCTGAAACCCTCCGAAACGATCACGTCAGCCGCGCCCGCGCCGATCCCGTCGCCCTCGACGAAGCCGATATAGTCGAGCTCTGGAAGGTTCATCGCGCGGAGCTGTTCCGAGGCTTTACGAATCTCCTCGCCGCCCTTGACCTCCTCAACCCCGATATTGAGCAGTCCGACGGTCGGACGCTTCAGGCCGAACAGCACGCTCGCCATCGCGCTGCCCATGACCGCGAGCGACACCAGATGATGCGCATCGCCGCCGATGCTGGCGCCGAGATCGAGTACGACGGAATCGCCGCGCGCCGTCGGCCATACGCCGGCAATGGCCGGCCGGTCGATGCCGGGCATGGTGTGCAGATGGAAGCGCGCCATCGCCATCAGCGCGCCGGTATTGCCGGCGGAAACCGCCACATCGGCCTCGCCTTTTTTCACGGCGTCGATCGCAAGCCACATCGACGAGTTCTTGCGGCCGCGGCGCAGCGCCTGGCTCGGCTTGTCGTGCATGCTGATGGTCACGTCGGTATGGACCACGCGCGAGGCCTTTTTCAGCGCCGGATATTTTGCAAGCTGCTCATCGATCTGTTTGCTGTCGCCAAAGAGCAGGAATTCGCTGTCGGGATGCCGTTTCAAAGAGATGGCGGCGCCGGGAACGACGACCGATGCGCCGACATCGCCACCCATGGCGTCAAGCGCGATTCGAACCTTTTGCGGCATGAACGTCCCGGAAACCTGATCTCTTGCGGCCCTCATAGAGCATGGCCGCGCACTGGAAAGGCACCGCCAAAGCGGTGCTCGGCAAAGCGCATCCCCGCGCCTCCGCCGGGCCGGGACAATAGCGTGTCCCCGTCCCGACACAACCTCTTGACCACGGTCTTTTGGCGAAAGGCAAGCGCTGTGGCCCGAAATCCAGAATACAAAATATCCCAATATAATTCAATATCTTATGGGACATTCTTGGCAGGATATCACAACGATCTCCAACCGATCGCAGCTTCGCCGGCCACTTTAACTGCCGGCTACTTGCCCTTGGGCTTCCTGGTGCCCGATTTTTTCGGTTCTGCCTTCAACGCCTTCAGCGCCGCGAACGGGTGATCCTCGGGATCGGCGGCTTCAACCACCGGCTCAAATACGGCGCCGGGTTTGCGCGGATATGGATCGACCGCAAGATACAATGCGTCGGTGGCGACCCGGCCGAGATCGATCATGCCGTTCTCAATCGGCTCGGGCGGATCGGGCGTCTCCTCGTCGCCTTGCTCGGCCTCATCGACCAGCGCGGCCATCTGCGGGATCTGCTCGGGCGGCGCGAAGATCAGATCGATCGGCTCGTCGATATCGGTCTCGATCTCCTCCAGCGTCACCACGCAGGTCTGTCCGATCCGCGCCCGCACGTAGCCGGCCACTTGGAAGCTGCCGCCGCTCTTCGGCGTGACGTCGAACGAGGCCTGCACCGAAAGTACCTCACGCAAGCCTCCGACATCGGCCACCGCGTTGCGGATGGCCTGATCGGCCTCGATGTCGCGGTGCAGGCCCGTTTCCGGTATCTGCGCCACCGCGACGGGGACGCGCCACGGGTCGGGCTTTTCTGTCGTGCCAGTCTTGGTCGTACCAGTCTTGCTCATTGCTGCGCGCCATTCTCCGGCAATGGAAATTTGGCCGAACCGCTCACCAGCGTCGCCTCGTCGAGGCTGTCGAGGGCGGCCATCGCCGCCTCGGCATAGGCGGCAAGCAGCCGGGCCTTTTCGATGTTCTCGCCGTTCAGGATATTCTTGCACAGCGCCTGCGCCAGTGCCTCGCGGCCCTCCGTCAGAGCAAAATCATAGGCCGCTGTCCGGCCATAGAAGGCTTCGCCGAAGGCCTGCATGCGCTTCGGCACCTTGAGGTCACTAACCGCCATCTCGCGCAGATTATCGTCCATATCGTTGCAAAAATGGTCGAACAGCCCCTGTGACAGGGCTGTGCCGCCCTCCACCGATTTCAGGCGCCGCAAGACCAGCCACAAATGCAGCAGAAGCAGGTCAAAACGGCCGTTAACCGTGTCCGGAACCCCAAAGTCCCGATAAAACAACGGTTCTCGCGCCTGCGTCACGATCATGCCATAGATGGCCTCGATGGTGCCGCGCAACGGCGTCCGGGGTTTCCTGAAGTGATTGAACGGCCAAAGCATTGTGGGTTCCGCAAGCGAGCCCTCCCGGGCCACGCGTGTTGCAATCAAGCGTGCTGCCCGGTACGTCAACGCACCGCGCGATGCAAGAGGACGGGCTAATTCCTGAGATGACCGAGATGAGCCACCTGAGCACCTGCGTGCCCTCGCCTCTCCGCCTGACCGCACGCCGGCGCGGCTTCCGCGCGGCCGCGGTCCTGGCATTGGTCTGCGCGGCGCTCGCCGGGTGCACCGGCGAGCAGTTCCAGAAGGGCTATATCCTGCCGCCCAACGCGCTGGAGCAGATTCCGATCGGCGCCAGCCAGGATCAGGTGCTGATCGTGATGGGAACGCCCTCCACGGTTGCGACCCTGAACGGCGAGGTGTTCTATTACATCTCGCAGCGCTCCGAGCGCAAAGTCGCCTTCATGAATCAGCAGGTCGTCGACCAGCGCGTGATCGCGATCTATTTCGACAAGAATCGCCAAGTGCAGCGGCTCGCCAATTACGGATTGCAGGACGGCAAGATCTTCGACTTCATCAGCCGCACCACGCCGACGTCCGGCCAGGAGCTCAGCTACCTGACGCCGCTGTTCAAGCTGCTCAGCTTTAACTAGGCCCGGTCAGTTCTGATTCACGCTGTTCCGCGACGCGGAAATCCTGCGCCAAGTCGCCCGCTTGCCCTCCGCGCGCGCGGTGCCTACGCTCCCTGCAAATAATGATTCAGCAGGGAGCGAACTTGTGACGATTAAAGCTATTTCTCGACGCCGCGTTTTGACCGGAGCTGCAGCCGTTTCGGCCGCGGCAATCTTGCCGCGTGCGAGCTACGGTTCCGACTGGCGGCCGACCGAGACCGTGCGTCTCATCGTGCCGGCCGCGGCCGGCGGCAGTACCGACGTGATGGGGCGGTTGCTGGCCGCGCATCTGCAGACCGCCTGGGGCCAGTCAGCGGTCGTCGAAAACCGTTCCGGCGGCGGCGGCACCATCGGCACCGCCGAAGTCGTGCGCGGCAAGGCGGACGGCCATGTCATTCTGGTCGGCAATCCCGGCCCGAACGCGATTGCCTACAGCATCTTCCGCAACATGACCTACAAGGCCGACCAGTTGCAGCCGGTCAGCAACATGATCCGGATTCCGAACATCGTGTCGGCGCATCCCTCGACCGGCATCAAGTCGATCCCCGAATTGATCGCCTACATCAAGGCCAATCCGGACAAGCTGACCTACGCCTCCTCCGGCGTCGGACAGAGCCCTCACCTCACCGGCGCCTGGTTCCTGCAGCTCACCGGCCTGAAGATGGTCCATGTGCCGTTCCGCGGCGCGGGTCCCGCGCTGCAGGCAGCACTGGCCGGCGACATCCAGATCCTGTTCGACAACCTCTACCCGTCGCTGCCGCAGACCCAGGACGGCAAGCTCAACGCGCTCTGCGTCACCACGCCCGAGCGCAGCCCGGCGGCGCCGAACATCCCGACCATGCGCGAGGGCGTGCCCGAACTTTCGAACTTCGACGTCTCCTCCTGGTTCGGCATCTTCCTGCCGAAAGCCACGCCCGCTCCCGCCGTCGAGGCCCTCAACAAGGAGATCAAGGCGATGCTGGCGCGCGAGGACATCAAGACCACCATCGGCAAGATGGGCGCAACGGCCGACTGGGGCACGCCGCAGCAATTCTCCGATTTCGTGCAGGCGGAGACGACGAAATTCGCCGAGATCATCAAGCGCGAAGGCCTGCAGATGGACGTGAATTGATCTCTTGCGTCATTGCGAGCGAAGCTAAGCAATCCATACCGCCACAACCCAGGTGTGGATTGCTTCGTCGCTAACGCTCCTCGCAATGACGGGGTAAGGCGCGGCGAACCTCCAAAGCAAAACCCCGCGGCTCGCACCGCGGGGTTTTCGTTTTGATCGGCTTGTCGCCGGCTCAGTGCGCCAGGATCGCCAGCAGCAACAACGCCACGATGTTGGTGATCTTGATCATCGGGTTGACCGCGGGACCCGCCGTATCCTTGTAGGGATCGCCGACGGTGTCACCGGTCACGGCGGCCTTGTGGGCGTCCGATCCCTTGCCGCCGAAATGGCCGTCCTCGATGTACTTCTTGGCGTTGTCCCAGGCGCCGCCGCCCGAGGTCATCGAGATCGCGACGAACAGACCGGTTACGATCACGCCGAGCAGCATGGCGCCGACGGCGGAGAACGCCGCCGACTTGCCGGCCGCGCCGCCGCCCGCGATCGCGTAGATCACGAAATAGACGAAGATCGGCGACAGCACCGGCAGCAGCGACGGGATGATCATTTCCTTGATCGCCGCCTTGGTCAGCAGGTCGACGGCCTTGCCGTAGTCCGGCTTGTCGGTGCCCTGCATGATGCCGGGCTTTTCGCGGAACTGGCGACGCACTTCCTCGACGATCGCGCCAGCTGCGCGGCCGACCGCGGTCATGCCCATCGCGCCGAACAGATACGGCAGCAGGCCGCCGAACAGCAGGCCGACCACGACGTAGGGGTTGTTGAGCGAGAAGTCGGGCAGCACGCCCTGGAAGTACGGATGCTTGGCAGAGTTGGCGATGAAGAACTTGAGGTCTTCATTGTAGGCCGCGAACAGCACCAGCGCGCCGAGACCGGCGGAGCCGATCGCATAGCCCTTGGTGACCGCCTTGGTGGTGTTGCCGACCGCGTCGAGCGCGTCGGTGGCCTTGCGGACTTCCTTCGGCAGGCCGGCCATTTCGGCAATGCCGCCGGCGTTGTCGGTGACCGGACCGAAGGCGTCGAGGGCTACGATCATGCCGGCCAGCGCCAGCATCGTCGTGGTCGCAATCGCGATGCCGAACAGGCCGGCAAGGCTGTAGGTGACGAGGATTCCCGCAATGATCACGATCGCCGGGCCGGCGGTCGATTCCATCGAGATCGCCAGACCCTGGATCACGTTGGTGCCGTGGCCGGTGACCGAGGACGAGGCGATCGACTTCACCGGGCGATATTCAGTACCGGTGTAGTATTCGGTGATCCAGATGATCAGGCCGGTGACGACGAGGCCGACGACGCCGCATTCGAACAGCGCCAGGCCGGTGTACTTCACGCCCGCCAGCGGGCCGAAGCCGATCAGCCAATTGATGACGCCGGCAACGCCGAGCAGCGACAGCACGCCTGTCGCGATCAGGCCCTTGTACAGCGCGCCCATGATGGACTGGCTGGCACCGAGCTTGACGAAGAAGGTGCCGATGATCGAGGTGATGATGCAGACGCCGCCGATGGCGAGCGGCAGGGTCATCATCGGCACCAGCAGCGGCGAAGTCGCGAAGAAGATCGCGGCGAGCACCATGGTGGCGACCGCGGTCACCGCATAGGTCTCGAACAGGTCGGCCGCCATGCCGGCGCAGTCACCAACGTTGTCGCCGACATTGTCGGCGATGGTCGCGGGATTGCGCGGATCGTCCTCGGGAATGCCGGCTTCGACCTTGCCGACGAGGTCGCCGCCGACGTCAGCACCCTTGGTGAAGATGCCGCCGCCGAGACGGGCGAAGATCGAGATCAGCGAGGCGCCGAAGCCGAGCGCTACCAGAGCATCGACGACGACGCGGTCGTTGGCTTTCAGCCCCATGCCGTGGGTGAGAACGGCGAAATAGATGGTGACGCCGAGCAGCGCGAGACCGGCAACGAGAAGTCCGGTGATCGCACCCGCCTTGAAGGCGAGTTCGAGGCCGCCCGCCAGCGAGGTGGTCGCGGCCTGCGCGGTGCGCACGTTGGCGCGAACCGAGACGTTCATGCCGATGAAGCCCGCGGCGCCCGACAAGATCGCGCCGACGAGAAAGCCGATCGCAACCAGCATGCCGAGGAAGTAGGCCAGAAGGGCGAAAATCACGACGCCGACCATGCCGATCGTCATGTACTGGCGCTTGAGATAGGCCTGCGCGCCCTCGGCGACGGCGGCCGCGATTTCCTGCATGCGCGGGTTGCCCGCGTCCGATTTGAGAACGGAAGACGTCGCCCAGATGGCGTAGACGATCGAAAGCGCTCCGCAGAGCACAATCACCCATAATGCTGTCATTGAATTTGCCTCAGATTTTTTGTTCCACCCCGCGCGTCACCGCGGTCGCGGCGGACGCATAAAAAGGAGGCCTTCCCTGCCCAGAAGGGCGGCCTCTCAAATCGGCGGGACCTTGCCAAAATCGCCCCCCTGGCGCAACGCCGCGGAGGCCAGAAACCGTCGAATTTTGAAAGGAATCACTGCTAATCGCGCCGGGCGAAATATCACCCGGGAGGTGGCAGAGGCTTGCCTCGGCCCGAAAATACAAGAGCCCGCCCAATCCCATCGGGATCGAGCGGGCTCACTAGCCATTCCAGTACATCCGTGAAACGACCGTTTCGAGGCCTTAGACGAGCGACAGGTTTTCCGCGCTCACCTTGCCCCGCATCTTGTCGGTCTTGAGTTCGAACTGAACCTTCTGACCTTCGGCCAGTCCGCCGAGGCCGGCGCGCTCGACGGCCGAGATGTGCACGAACACATCCTTGCTGCCATCGCTCGGCTCAATGAAACCGAAACCCTTTTGACCGTTGAACCACTTCACTGTTCCCGTAGCCATTTTCTCTTCTCCAAAGCACATAGGCTTTCATTCCGCGCGGCGATCGCGCGGATTCAAATCCAATCTCACGGCGATGTCTCTGGAAGAAGCTCCTTAGGGAGCGCGTTCGAAAAGGCACGACGGTAATCGAATGGCAATACACGTATAGGTTTTCCGTCGAAATAGCAATGGCTGGCGGGAAATAAAGGCCGACGGCGTTAACGACCCCACCTTCAAAAATGGCTGTAAGACAGCCGTTCCAGCGCGATTTCCCTGCCCTCTGCATCGATGAACTTCGGAAACGCGCTTCCCGCGACCACCGTTCCGATGGAACTCACCGCGACACCGGTGCGCTCCGCGGCCTGCGAGAAGGCTTCGACGCGGTCCTCGGCGATCGTGCACAGTATCTCGTAATCGTCGCCACCGGCGATCAGCGCTTCCAGTCCGACAATCCCCCGCAACACCAGATCGCGCGCGGCGCTCGACAACGGAATCGACGGCAAGTCGATCACTGCGGATACGCCGGACACACCGCATAGCTTGGTGAGATCGCCTGCAAGGCCATCGGACACATCCATCGAAGCGCTGGCAAAGTCGCGAACGATTTCCGCCAAGGCCACCCGCGGCTGCGGCACGCGATAGCGCCCGACCAGTGCGTCGCGCGCAGCGACATCGGTTGCGGCAGCGTGGACCTTGCCGCCCTTGAGAACGGCAAGCCCCAGCGCGGCGTCGCCGATCGTGCCCGTCACCATCACGCGCTCGCCGGCCTTTGCCCCGCTGCGATGAACCATCTTGCCCGGCGGCACGCGGCCGAATGCGGTGACCGAAACCATCAGCGGTCCGGGCGTCGACACGGTATCGCCGCCCAGCAGCGGACAGGTGAACTGCGCGGCATCCTCGCCCAGCGCCGCCGCGAACGGCTTTAGCCAGGCCTCGTCAGCGCCGCGCAGCGCCAACGTCAGCACGAAGCCGGCCGGCACAGCGCCCTTCGCCGCGAGATCGGAAAGATTCACCCGCAGCGCCTTGCGCGCGACCGTATCGGGGGGATCGTCGGGCAGGAAATGGACACCCTCGATGATGGCGTCCGTCGTCACCACGATGTCCGAGCCGTCAGGCTGCAACGCCGCAGCGTCGTCGTCGAGACCGAGGGCGCCCGGGTCGATCGCAAGCGGCCGGAAATAGCGCGCGATCAGCGAGTCCTCGCCGGACGCGGGTTTCCCGCTAGCCACGCGCGAACTCGTCTGCGCGGAACTGGCGCGCGATCTGGTCGAGCACGGCGTTGACCATGCCGGTCTCGTCCTTCTCGACGAACGCGTGCGCGACGTCGACATATTCGGACACGACCACGCGGCCCGGCACGTCCTTGCGATGTTCCAGCTCATACGAGCCTGCGCGCAGCACCGCGCGCAAAATCGCGTCGATCCGCTTCAACGGCCAGCCTTTCTGGAGCGCATCGTCGATCAAGGGATCGAGCTTGGCCTGGTCGCGCACCACGCCGGCCACCACATCCTTGAAGAACGCTGCTTCCGCCGGCAGATATTTGTCGCCTTCAACCTCGTTGCCGAGCCAGTGGCTTTCGAACTCAGCAAAAATGTCGTTGATGCCGGCGCCGGCGATATCCATCTGGTAGAGCGCCTGCACGGCGGCGAGCCGCGCCGCGCCACGGCGGTTGGCCTTCTTGTCGGGACTTTTCGCTGGCCTCTTGCTGTCTGCCATCGTCAGACCTTTGTCAGCCGGCGCTTGATGCGCAGCATCGCGAGTGCCGCACGCGCGGCGTCGCCGCCCTTGTTCAACTCGCTGGCGCGCGCCCTCGCCCAGGCCTGCGCGTCGGTATTGACCGTTATGATGCCGTTGCCGAGCGGAACCTTGCGCGCCACCGCCAGATCCATCAGCGCGCGAGAAGATTCGATCGAGACGATTTCGAAATGGATGGTATCGCCACGCACCACGCAGCCGAGCGCGATTGCCGCATCATAAGGCTTGCCGTTGTTTTCGGCAGCATCGAGCGCGATCGCGATCGCCGCCGGAATTTCCAGCGCGCCGGGCACCGTGATGAGGTCGTGCGTCACCCCGGCCGCCTTGAGCTCGGCGACGGCGCCTTCCAGCAGCGCATCCTGGATGTCGTCATAGAATCGCGCCTCGACGATCAACGCATGCGCGCCTGTGATGTCGGTCTGGTCTTTTAAAGGGGCGCGCCGCGCGTCTGCCATCAACTACCTTCCGTCTTACTCGCTGGCCGGCGTTTTAAGCGCCGTATGTCTGCCTGTCACTTCATTTCCGACAGCCGCGCCGCATAGCGGGCCATCAGATCGACCTCGATATTGACCTCGCTGCCTGCGCGCCAGCCGCTCAGCGTGGTGACGCTGAGCGTATGGGGAATGATCAGCACCGAAAACGTGACATCCTCGACCGTATTCACCGTCAGCGACACGCCATCCAGCGTCACCGAGCCCTTGGTGGCGATGAAGCGCGCCAGTTCCCGCGTGGTGCGCAATTCGAACCGCGCCATGTCAGGCAGATCGTCACGCTTGACGATGGTCGCAATGCCGTCGGCATGCCCCGCAACAATATGGCCGCCGAGTTCGTCGCCGATCTTCAACGCGCGCTCGAGGTTGAGTTTGGTGCCCTTGACCCAGTGCTTTGCGGTCGTCATGCCGAGCGTTTCGGCGGCGGCGTCGACGTCGAACCAGGTCTTGCCGCCTTCGATGCCGGACGCGACCACGGTCAGGCAGATGCCATTGCAGGCGATCGATGCGCCATCAGCAATCGTCGTCTGGTCGTAACGGCAGGCAATGCGCATGCGGTGCAACTGGCCCTGCGCCGTTGGCGTCAAGGCTGCGATCTCGCCGATGTCGGTGACAATTCCGGTAAACATTAGGCGCGCTCGTAAACGGTAAGGGTGTCTTTGCCGAGGCTTTCGCTAGCACGTGTCTTGAAGGCAGGCGACCCGGTGAGAGCCGACAGCGGCAATGCGTCCAGCGCGGGAATGCCGCCAGTCCCGATGGTTTCGGGCCCGCGCAGCAGCCAGACTTCGTCGACCAGGCCGCTGGCGACAAAGGACGAGGCGACCCGCGAGCCGCCTTCCACCATCAGCCTCGTGATGCCCTTGTCGGAAAGCGCGCGCAGCACCGCCGGCAGATCCAGCCCGGGCGGCTGCGCGGTCGCCGCAACGCGCATCACGTGCGCGCCGGCCGCGCCGAGTTTCATGGCCGCAGGGGCTTCGGCAAAATCCGAGGTCATGACCCAGAGCGGCGTCTGCCGCGCGGAATGGACCAGTCTGCTGGTGCCGGATAACCGCAGCGCGCGATCCAGCACCACCCGCACCGGCGAACGCGCCTCCATTCCCGGCAGGCGGCAGGTCAGAACCGGATCGTCCGCCAGCACGGTGCCGATGCCGATCAGGATGGCGTCGCATTGCGCGCGCAACAGATGCACGCGTGTCTTCGCCGCCTCGCCCGTGATCGCGACCGGCTTGTGGCCGGCGGTGCCGATCTTGTCGTCAGCGGAGACGGCGAGTTTCAGGATCACATGGGGGCGTTTTTCGCGGATACGGCCGAAATGGCCGGCGTGATCGCGCTCAGCTTCCGCAGCGCCGAGGCCAACATCAACGGTGATCCCGGCCGCGCGAAGTTTGGCATGCCCCTGCCCGGCCACTTCGGGGTTGGGGTCTTCGATCGCCGACACCACGCGCGCAATGCCTGACGCGATCACCGCATCGACGCAGGGCGGCGATTTGCCGAAATGCGAACAGGGCTCCAGCGTCACATAGAGCGTGGCGCCGCGCGCCGCCTCGCCGGCACGTCTCAGCGCCTCGGGCTCGGCATGGGGACGGCCGCCGGGCTGGGTCCAGCCACGGCCGACGATGACGCCGTCTTTCACCACGACTGCACCGACGGCCGGGTTCGGCCAGGTGCGTCCCAGCCCCCGCCGGCCAAGCGAAAGCGCGAGCTGCATGAAGCGCTGGTCCGCCGCCTTGGCCTCTCTGGATTTCTGCGCGTATTGGTCTTCCAGAATGCGGAAGATCATTTGCGTAACGTGGCAACCCGCGCGTCGTCTTCCGCGGAGAGTTCGCCGAGCACGGCCTCAAAATCCTTGGCTTCGCGGAAATTGCGATAGACGGAGGCAAAGCGCACATAGGCGACGTCGTCGAGCTGGCGCAGATGCTCCATCACAATCTCGCCGATAGCCTCCGAGGATACTTCCGCCTCGCCGCCGCTTTCGAGCTCGCGCACGATCGCGGAAACCATCTTCTCGACCCGCTCAGGATCGACCGGCCGCTTGCGCAAGGAGATCTGCAGCGAGCGGACCAGCTTGTCGCGGTCGAACGGCACCCGGCGGCCGTTGCGCTTGATCACGGTGAGTTCGCGCAACTGCACCCGCTCGAAGGTCGTGAAGCGGAAATTGCAGGCGATGCACACCCGCCGCCGCCGGATCACGGCCGAATCCTCAGTCGGACGCGAGTCCTTTACCTGCGTATCGAGACTGTTGCAGCTGGGACAGCGCATCCAACGAGGCCTTTACTGATAAATCGGGAAGCGGTCGGTGAGCGCCTTGACGCGTTCCTTGATCGCGGCTTCGACCAGCGGCGCCTTGCCGTCCTCCGACTGCGCCAGCGCGTTGAGCACTTCGGCGATCATGCCGCCGACCTGCTGGAATTCGGCAACGCCGAAGCCGCGCGTGGTCGCCGCCGGCGTGCCGAGACGCAGGCCGGAGGTGACGAAAGGCTTTTCGGGATCGAAGGGGATACCGTTCTTGTTGCAGGTGATCGCGGCGCGCACCAAGGCCTTCTCGGACACGTTGCCCTTCAGGCCCTTCGGCCGGAGGTCAACCAGCATCAGATGGTTGTCGGTGCCGCCGGAGACGATATCGAAACCGTGGCCGCGCAGCGTTTCCGCCAGCGCCTTGGCATTTTCGACCACGTTCTTGGCATAGACCTTGAAGTCCGGGCGGAGTGCCTCGGCGAACGCCACCGCCTTGGCGGCAATCACATGCATCAGCGGGCCGCCCTGCAGGCCCGGGAAGATCGCCGAATTGAGCTTCTTGGCGATCGCCTCGTCGTTGCAGAGGATCAGGCCGCCGCGCGGGCCGCGCAGCGACTTATGCGTGGTGGTGGTGGTGACGTGGGCATGCGGCACCGGCGAGGCATGGACGCCGCCCGCGACGAGGCCGGCGAAATGCGCCATGTCGACCAGGAGATAGGCGCCGACGCTGTCCGCGATCTCGCGGAAGCGCTTGAAGTCCCAGGCCCGCGAATAGGCCGAACCGCCGGCGATGATCAGCTTCGGCTTCACCTGCTCGGCCTGCTTTGCCACCTCATCCATGTCGATGATCTGGTCCTCGCGCCGTACCGTGTAATGCGCGGCCTTGAACCACTTGCCGGACATGTTGACGGGCGAGCCGTGCGTGAGATGGCCGCCGGCGGCGAGATCGAGGCCCATGAAAGTGTCGCCGGGCTGCAGCAGCGCCAGAAACGTCGCCTGGTTCATCTGGCTGCCGGAGTTCGGCTGCACGTTGGCAAACTGCGCGCCGAACAGTTTCTTGGCGCGCTCGATCGCCAGCGTCTCGGCGACGTCGACCCATTCGCAGCCGCCGTAGTAACGCGCACCCGGATACCCTTCCGCGTACTTGTTCGTCATCACCGAACCCTGCGCTTCCAGCACCGCCCGGCTGACGATGTTTTCCGACGCAATCAGCTCGATCTCGTGCCGCTGGCGGCCGAGTTCGCCCTTGATCGCGGCAGCGATTTCCGGATCGGCCTCGGCGAGCGTGGCCGTGAAGAACGAGTCGGGCGCGGAGGCGGTTTTGGAGCTGGAGGATGAGGAGGTCATTGGGCGAAATATCTCCACCGCCGCAGGCCCTTAGGGGCAAAGCGGTCGGCTATGTGTGGCGGTCGAAAGAAGTGTCCGCGAGATACCACATCGGCCGGAATTGGCCAAGCACTTGCGGTACAGGGCCGATATTTATGCCAGATATGGTGGGGAGGAAGGGGGCCTGTTCCCGGCCCTTGGTCGTCCCGCCCTACCCAGCCCGTCGTCCCTTGCGCCGGGGTTGCTCCCAATCCGCTGTCATTCCGGGGCGATGCGAAGCATCGAACTATGGTGCGCAATTGCGCACCTGAGAATCTCGAGATTCCGGGTTCGCTTCGCGCCCCGGAATGACTGCCCCCTCACGCAAACCGGTACGGGCCGCCCTTTTCGATGCTCCGCTGGAACGCTGGCCGGGCGTGCATCCGTCCCACCCAGGCCGCCAGGTTCGGGTATGGCTCCAATTTCCCGAACACTTTTGCCATCTCGCCGACAAAGCTCATCTGGATGTCGGCGCCGGTCAGCGACGGGCCGACAAAGAACTCCCGCCCCTTCAGCGCGCCGTCGACATAGCCGAGATGGTTGGCAAGTTCGCTGTCGATGCGCGGATGCAGCGGCGCGCCAGCTTCCTTCAGCCGGGACACGTAGAGGTTCAGCATCAGCGGCAGCATCGCCGAACCCTCGGAGTAATGCAGCCACTCGTTATAGGCTTCGTAGTCGGCGCTTCCCGGCGCCGGCATCATCGCGCCCTTACCGTAGCGGCGGATGATGTAATCGACGATGGCGCCGGATTCGGCGATCGTCGTGTCGCCGTCGTTGATGACGGGCGACTTGCCGAGCGGATGGATCTTTGCAAGTTCGGGTGGCGCCAGCCGGGTCTCGGCGTTGCGCTGATAACGCTTGATCTCGTGAGGCGTGCCCAGTTCTTCCAGCAGCCACAGAACTCGCTGCGAGCGGGAGTCGTTGAGGTGATGAAGCGTGAGCATCAGGGTTTCCTCGGGCTTTTGTTGGATGGGCCGAAGCCAAACCTGTCATTGCGAGCGCAGCGAAGCAATCCATACCTCAACGCGGGGATAGATGGATTGCTCCGTCGCTGCGCTCCCTTGCGCAAACGCTTCGCGTTTGTCGCAGGCAATGACGGCTGTGGCATCGTGTGACACCCTCACGCCGGCGCCGGCGCAGCGGCCCGTGCCACCGGCATCGGCCGGAACGTCAGGATGATCAGGAACGCGCCGAGCCCCATGATCCACGAGCCGATATAGAGCCAGGCGTAGCTGGCAAACGTATCGTAGATCAGACCGCCGGCGAGCGGGCCCGTCGCCATACCGAGGCTGCCGGCCATCGCAGTGCCGCCGATCACGGTGCCCATCATCCGCAGCGGAAAGTTTTCGCGCACCAGAACCGCGTAGAGCGGCATGGTGCCGGCATAGATGAAACCGAACAGCGCCGCGACGGTATAGAACGCGGCGAGCTCGCGCACGAAGACATAACCGAGCGCGCCGAACGCCTGCGCCAGCAAGCCGAACACGAGTATGCGCTTGGCGCCGAAGCGATCGCCGAGCAGGCCGAAGGCGATGCGCCCGCCCATCCCGGCGAGGCCTTCCACGCTGTAGATGGTGACGGCTGCGATCATCGGGATGCCGCAACTGATGGCGTAGCTCACGGTATGGATGATCGGGCCCGAATGCGTGGCGCAGCAGAAGAAGTTTGTCAGCAGCAGGATGATGAACTGCGGCGAGCGCAGCGCCTGCGCGAGCGTCATGTCCGGTTGCGACGGATCGCTGGATGGCGCGGGCGCCCCGCTCTCGAGCGCGGGCGCGCGGCGCACCAGCAGCGAGACCGGGATCATAATCGCGGCGACGACGAGGGCCACGATCTGCATCGAGGTCCGCCAGTCGTGGTTCGAGACCAGCCATGCCGCCAGCGGCGACATCGTCATCGGCGCCATGCCCATGCCGGCCGAGACCAGCGACACCGCGAGGCTGCGATGGGTATCGAACCAGCCGGTGACGCACGCCATCATCGGCGCGAAGATCGCAGCAATGGCGCAGCCGACCAACAGCCCGAAGACGAATTGAAATACAACCAGCGATGTCGCAAGGCTGGCCAGCCCGAGACTGACCGCCAGCACGACCGATCCGGTCAACACCACCGGCAGCGGCCCAAATCGGTCGGACAAGGTGCCCCAGATCATGCTGGAGAAGGCCATGGCGAGAAAGCCGATGGTCATGGCGCTGGATATGCCGGTCACCGACCAGCCGGTATCCCGCGCAATCGGCTGCAAAAACACCGGCAACGAAAACATGCCGCCGATTGCGACGCAGCCGAGCAAGCCCCCGGCCGCGACAATGACCCAGCGATAGCGAGAATTTTCCATTCCTGATCTCCACCCGTAACTCTCTCTAGGTGGAAGACGAACGGGATGGGCCGGAACCGACGGGCCGAGCTGCCGCCAGCTCACTTTTTTGCGAGGTCGTTGGACGGGGTAGCGAAAGCGTCAGAACACCGACTGGCGCCGGAAGATCATGCCGCCGTGATGGAGGGTATTCTCGTCGACGAATTTGCCGTCAGCGGTAAAGCCGGTGTCGTCCCAATAGTCGATGTGATTGCCCTTGATCTCATATCGCCCTTGATAGGCGCTCGCGCGCGTGCCGCGGGCTTCATCGTAGCGACCGTTCGGAAGAAGCTCATGGCGAATGTGGCCGCCATCGGTCACCCACATGCCAACATAGCTATGCCGCGTCATTTCTTTCTCCATGGACTGCTGCGCGCGTTTGCTACCTGTTGGACCCTCGCTGGATGCGATCGTCATCGATGGTCCGATGACACAAATCGATCCCAGTATCACGACAGATATCGTAACTGGTCGGTACTTCATCTCGTTCTCCTCCGGTGATCGGCCGCCGTCTTGCTTCTAAGGTGCAGGAATGCGCCGCAGGACATCTTCGTATGGGGCGAGGTCGGGAAAGGCCGTTACGTCAGTCGCCTTTTCTGTTCTCTTCCTTCTTTTACGTTCAATCCCGCCGGGCGACGGATGCGCCGCCAAAGATGAGCTGCTGAACCATGGGACGGCCTACGAAGCGGCCGGGAAAGATCGGATCCGGCGCGCTCGCCTGATTGAGCCGATCGAGATGCTCAGCCGAAAGTGCGACCTCGAGGGCGCCGAGATTGTCTTTCGCCTGGGCCAATGTGCGCGCCCCCATGACAGGCGACGTGACCGCGGGGTTCGCGAGCGTCCAGGCGATGGCTACCTGCGACGGGGTCGCGCCGATCTCTTCGGCCACGGCGCGCGCGACATCGGCAACTTCGATCGACCACGCATTGAGATGGCCGGACGATGCAATGACGCCCTTGCGCGTCATTGCGACGCTCGCGTCGCGCGAGTCCGCGACATCGGACCGGGCGTACTTGCCGGTCAGCACGCCACCGCCGAGCGGCGACCAGGGCGGCACGCCCATACCGAGCGCGGCGGCCATCGGAATCAGCTCATGCTCGACCGTCCGCTCGATCAGGCTGTACTCGATCTGCAGCGCCACGAAGGGTGACCAACCGCGCATATCGGCTGACGTCTGCATCTGGGAGATACGCCAAGCCGGCGTATTGCAGATGCCGACATAGTGAATTTTGCCCGAGCGCACGAGATCATCGAGCCCGCGCATCACTTCGTCGGGCTGTGTGGTCATGTCCCAGCTGTGCAGGTGGAACAGGTCGATGCGGTCGGTGTCGAGCTGCCGCAGGCTCTGCTCCACCGAACGCAGCATGTTGAGCCGATGGTTGCCGCCTGAATTCGGGTTGCCCGGCTCGCGCGCCATGGTGAATTTGGTCGCGAGCACGAGGCGGTCGCGCTTGTCCTTGATGAATTCGCCGACGATGCGTTCAGAGGCGCCATCGGTGTAGTTCACGGCCGTATCGATGAAGTTGCCGCCCTGATCAACGTAGAGATCGAAGATCCTGCGCGCCTCGCCCGCATCGGCGCCCCAACCCCAATCCTGGCCAAAGGTCATCGCGCCGAGCGCGATCGGGGATACACGCAGGCCGGACCGGCCAAGCAGACGGTAATGATCAAGGGACGTCATTGTCTTTGCCTCCAACTCATGTCGAAGGCGGACATACGACAAGGCGACATGTGAAACAATTTGCCCAATCGTAACCAGCTTGGTAAGCTATACTAACCAATGGCATTGGATCTGAATCTTGTTGCTGTTTTCCTTGCGGTCGCAGAGGCGAAGAGCTTTCGCGGCGCGGCCGAGCGGCTGGGGGTAACCCGATCCGCGGTGAGCCAAGCCATTCGACGCATGGAAGACCGGATGGGCGTCGCCCTCGTCCAGCGGACGACGCGCAGCGTCAGCCTCACCGAGGCCGGTGTCCAGTTGCACGAGCGTGTCGCACCGGCGATTGCGGAAGTCGAACACGCACTCGATACCGCCCAGGACCGGGATGCCAAGCCAACAGGGCAGCTACGGCTCGCCGTCTCCTCGATCGCCGAGCGTTTCATCTGCGGACCGCTGCTTGCGAGTTTCACGCACGCTCATCCCGCTGTGCAGATCGACATCACCGTGACTGACGAGGAATTCGATATCGTAGCTGAGGGCTACGATGCCGGCGTTCGGCTCGGCGAAGTCATCGAGCAGGACATGATTGCCGTGCCGGTCTCGGGCGATCAGCGCCAGATGGTGGTGGCCGCACCGTCCTACGTGAAGCGTTTCGGAGCGCCATCTCACCCGGCCGAGCTTGCGCGGCACTGCTGCATCGGCTGGCGACCGGCGCCGGAGGTGGCGCCGTATCGCTGGGAGTTTGAGGAGAGCGGCCGCGAATTCGACGTCGCGGTAAACCCCAGGATCACGACCAATGACATGTGGGTCATGCTGCGGACCGCCTGCGCCGGCGGCGGTCTGACGTTCGGCATGGAGGAGACTTTCAGACCCTACATCGAGCGAGGGGAGCTGGTGCCGCTGCTGGAGCGGTACTGCCCGCCCTTCCAGGGCTTCTTCCTCTATTTCGCGGACCGCCGAAATCTTCCGCCGAAGCTGCGCGCGCTGGTCGACCATGTGCGATATCGCCCTGCGTCAGGCCGGCGCAAGAAGTAGGACGTCACGTCATTTTCTTCCGCGTTGCCGAGTGTCTTGACCGGCGGCCATTCATGTAATACCGATAGTTACATGAAACGGGACAGTCGATTGTCAGGCGTGCTCCACGTCCTGCTCCACATGGCCGAGCGCGATGCGCCGGTGACATCAGAGGTGCTGGCAAAGGCCATGGATACCAATCCGGTGGTGATCCGGCGGATCATGTCCGGGCTGCGCGATCAGGGCTATGTGCGATCGGAGAAAGGGCATGGCGGCGGATGGTCCCTCGCCTGCGACCTCGCGAAATTATCGCTGCGCGATATCTATGAGGCCCTCGGTCACCCCTCGCTGTTCGCGGTGGGAAACCGAACGGAAGCGCCGGGCTGTCTTGTCGAGCAGGCCGTCAATGCCGCGCTCGACCGGGCTTTCGATGACGCGGAGGCGCTGCTGCTGTCGCGCCTGGGCGACGTGATGCTTGCGATGCTGAGCGCCGACTTTCAAAAGCGCCTGGGCGACCGGCGCAACCGCCATCGTCTGGAGACCGCCCATGCATCGTGACACAGCCGTCCAGCCCTGGCTGGCCCA
Source organism: Bradyrhizobium sp. AZCC 1678 (assembly GCF_036924765.1). Lineage (NCBI taxonomy): Bacteria > Pseudomonadati > Pseudomonadota > Alphaproteobacteria > Hyphomicrobiales > Nitrobacteraceae > Bradyrhizobium > Bradyrhizobium sp. AZCC 1678. The sequence goes on along the minus strand of NZ_JAZHSE010000001.1, from coordinate 4,114,283 downwards.
CTTCTCCGATCCCGAGGCGGTGCGGCATTATGCGGATGGGCCGCCGCGCTTCGTGCCCGGGTTTGCGGACCTTCACCGCATGACCCGCATCTTGCTGGCGGAACAGGTTGCGCAAGATGCGCGGGTGCTGGTGCTTGGCGCCGGTGGCGGCCTGGAATTGAAGGCATTGGCGGAGGCCGAGCCTCGCTGGAGCTTCGTTGGCGTCGATCCCGCTCTGGCGATGCTGAAGCTCGCCGAGCAGACCCTCGGGCCATTCAACGCGCGCGTGGAACTGCAGCAGGGTTACATCGATGATGCGCCCGACGGGCCGTTCGATGCCGCCACCTGCCTGCTCACGTTTCATTTCCTCGATGCCGACGAACGGCGGCGGACTGCAAGGGAAATCCACCGGCGGCTCAGGCCCGGCGCGCCCTTTGTGGTGGCCCATTCCAGTTTTCCGCAAGCCGACGCTGAGCGTGCGCGGTGGCTGTCGCGCTATGCCGCTTATGCGATCGCCTCCGGCGCCGATCCGGACCTGGCCAACAATGCGCGTGCCGCAGTCGACGCAAACCTGAACCTGTTCAGCCCGGAACAGGACGCGCAAATTCTGCGTGAGGCCGGATTCAGGGATGTGGAGTTGTTCTACGCCGCTTTTACCTGGCGCGGCTGGCTTGCAAATGCGTAAAGCAGGGACTGAACGGATCGGAAAAACAGGGCGGCGATAGCCCGTTGGGAATAACTGAACATTCGGGACAGGTGTTGCCCCTGTCACACGCGCGCCGTTCTTGACGATGGCACCGACATGGGGCGTTCATTGTCCCCCGATATATCCCGTTATATACTGCCTATTCTGGATTCGGTCGGGATTACTGCGTGGCGATTGATCTGAAAGCAATCGAGCAACTCGCCACCGATCAATCCTCGCTCAAGGCGGCGGCGGGGCTCGCCAAGCCCGCCAAATGGTCGGGCGTCGGCGTGAGCCATGACGGCGCGCTGGTCTGGGGCGAATGCGCGGGCTCCGGCGCCAATCCCTATCGCGTGATGGCCGATCTGCGCGATCTCGGCAACAAATGCACCTGCCCGTCGCGAAAATTCCCATGCAAGCACGTACTCGGCCTGTTGTGGCTGAAGGCGGAGGCGGTAATGCCGTTTGCCCCGGCCGATACGCCTGCCTGGGTCAGCGATTGGCTCGGCCGGCGGCGCGCCGGCGCCGGCACACCCAAAGCGCCGCCCAGCGTTGCACCATCCGCCGCCAAGGATTTGCGCGCCGCGCAGCAGACCGAACCGGAGGTGGTCGAGGACCCGAAGGACGCAGCGCGTCGTGAAGTTGCGGCGGCCAAGCGAAGCGAGGATACCGAGCGCGCGATTTTTGATGCGCTCGATGCGCTCGAACAATGGATCGGCGACCAACTGCGCATGGGCCTTTCCGCGTTTGTCGACGACGTGACCGCGCGTTGCCGGCGGATCGCGGCGCGGCTGGTCGACGGCAAGGCAGCCGTACTGGCCGGGCGGATCGACGAGTTGCCGGGCCGGCTCCTCGCGCTTCCGCCGGGCGACCGGCCGCGCGGCGCGGTGGTCGAACTCGGCAAGCTGGTGCTGCTCGCGCGCGCCTTCCGCACCACGCCGCGCGATGCCGAGATTCGGCGCGCGGTTGCGGCCTCGGAAACCCGCGAGGCGGTGCTTACCAATCCGCAGACGCTGCGCGTGAACGCGCGCTGGGAAGTGCTCGCCGAACAGGTGCAGACACGGCGCGACGGATTGGTGTCGCAGACCACTTGGCTGCTCAGTCTCAATAATGATGGCCCCCGCTTTGCGATGCTGCTCGACTTTTTCCCGGCGAGTGTGGGCCGCCGCGGGTCAGTGTTTACGCCGGGCGAACGGTTTCAGGGCGAGCTGGCATTCTATCCGTCCCGGCAGCCGCTGCGCGCCTTGCTCGTCGCGCGCGCAGCCGCAAAGGACGCGGCCAATCCGGAATGGCCGACACCGGAGACGGCGCTCGCGGATAGCTTGACGGGTCCCCTGCTCGCCGAGCCATGGACGATCGAAATTCCGGTGCTGCTGCCGGCAGGGCGGATCGCGCTCGACGACGCCGGACATCCGTGGTGGCGGTCGGCCGATGGCGCGAGCACGCTGCCGGTCGCGGGCAGCGCTGAAGGTCTGTTGTGCGGCACCGATCTGAAACGCACGGCCGCGATCTGGTCCGGCAACCGGCTGACGATCCTGGCCGCGCAAACTTCATGGGGGCGCGTCAGCGGCCATGGCTGAGGCGATCTACGATGCGATGGGTTCGGTCCTGACGCGCTGGACCATGGGATCGGCCGCCGCGCCCGCCGCCGCGGTATGGAGTGCGGAGCTTGGCACTGAACCCACTGAAGCGGAGCTGCGCCTGCTGGCGCTATCGGGGCAGTTCCTCGGTGTCGCGGTGACGGCCGAGCCGCCGGAGCTGCGCGTGTTGCCCGATATTCCCGCGCTCGCGCTGCCGACCGTGCCCGAGGCGTTGCGCCCGCTCGTGCATCGCATCCTCAACGCATTCAAGGAGACGCAGCGCAAGACCGAGCTGCTCGACTTCCTCGCCGCGCGCGGCTGGACCACGCATCCCGCAGAATGGATGCCGACGGCGAATGACGAGGACGCGCCCGACGTCTACGCGCCGTGGCGCGACTGGGCCGGGATCGCGGCATCCAACAGCGTGGTGCGACGGCAGGTCGGGGACCGGCTCACCGCTGACAATTGGGAGGACTTTTGGCCGGCGGCGCGCAAGGTGGCGCTGACCGAACTCAGGCGTCGCGATCCTGAAGTGGCCCGCGCCGTGTTGGAGGCCAAACTCGCCAGCGAGAATGCGGACGTGCGACTGCCCCTGCTTTCATTGCTGGCAACGGGACTATCGGAAGCCGATATTCCCTTCCTCGAGGGCATCGCGGCGAACGATCGCGCGCCAAAGGTCAAGGCGCTGGCGGCATCGCTGCTGGCCCGGCTCAGCCGCGGCCCGACGGTCGGCGAGGATATCGCCGAACTCGCCGGCTTCTTCTCGGTGAAGATGAAGGGCCTGCTGCGCCGCTCGCGCGTGATCCAGTTCGAAAACGTCAAGACGCCGGCACAAATGCACCGCCGGGCGGCGCTGCTTGAGAGTGCTGACATCGCTTCGCTCGCGCGGGCGCTCACGCTGACCCCACAGGAGCTGGTCGACGCCTGGAATTGGGACGTGGATCGACAGGCCGACGCCGCCTTGATGAGCCTTGTCGCGCGCACCGGAACGGACTCGCTGGTCGCCCAGACCGCCGAAGCCGCGAGCCAATGCAATGCGAGCGCCTTCCTTGCCACGCTGACACCTCGTCTCGTGCCCGGGCAGCGATCTGAACTCGCTGAGAAGGTTTTGCGCACGCGCGGCTTCAGCTTTGACGTGGCGAAGACCATTGCGGGCGGCACGGCGCGGCTGGAGAATCCAATGACCGCACCGGCAGGCACCGCGCTGCTTGCGGCGCTCCGGCGCGACGATGCAAAACCTTCCGATGAGCTCACAGAGCTCTTTGCGCTCGGCCTGATCGCCTCGCGCGCAGCCGCGCGTCAGGCGCTGGAACGGTTGAACGGCGCAGGGCTGCTGCAGGGCGACCCACGCCTCGACATGCTGCGGCTCAACGCCGCGTTGGACGACAATGGAGCAGAACCATGAGCGAGAAACTACGGTTGCCCGCCGAGGAGAGCTATGCGGCCGAGCTGAAGGCGCTCGCCGCCGGCGACAGCGGGTCTCGCCCGCCGGGCTGGGCGCTCTCGCCACGGGTTGTCGTGACCTATCTGATGGGCGGCAAAACCAGCAACGGCACGATCATCACGCCGAAATATGTCGGCGACAAGCGGCTGATCGAGACCGCCGTCGCGACGCTTGCCACCGATCGCGCGCTCTTGCTGCTCGGCGTGCCCGGCACGGCCAAGTCGTGGGTATCGGAACATCTCGCCGCCGGCATCACCGGCGATTCGACGCTCGTCATCCAGTGCACGGCGGGCACCGACGAGAACCAGATCCGCTATGGCTGGAACTATGCGCAGTTGCTCGCGCACGGGCCGCGCCGTGAGGCGCTGGTCCCTACCCCGCTGATGCGCGCGATGGAGGGTGGCAAGCTCTGCCGTTTCGAGGAACTGACACGCATGGGCAGCGACGTGCAGGACACGCTGATCACCGTGCTTTCCGAGAAGATGATGCCGGTCCCGGAGCTCAACACCGCCGTCTATGCGCAGCGTGGGTTCAACATTATTGCCACCGCCAACAACCGCGACAAGGGCGTCAACGAATTGTCCTCGGCGTTGAAGCGCCGATTCAACGTCGTCGTGCTGCCGCTGCCCGACAATGCCGCGCAGGAGGTCGAGATCATCATCAAGCGCGTTGGCGAGATGGCGCAAAGCCTTGATCTGCCGGCGCCAAAGAACGTCGCCGACGAGGTGGCGCGGGTGGTAGCGATTTTCCGTGAGCTGCGTTCCGGCGCGACCGAGGACGGCAAGATCGCGCTCAAATCGCCCTCGGGCGGGCTTTCGACTGCGGAAGCAATCGCAGTGATGATCGGCGGCATCAGCCAGGCGACCTTCTTCAACGACGGCAAGCTGACGCCTGAGACGCTCGCCGCCAACATGCTCGGCGCCGTGGTGAAGGACCCGGTGCAGGATACGGCCGTGCTCGGCGAATATCTCGAAACCGTGCTGAAGAAGCGGCGTGGGTTCGAGGGCTATTACGCATCGCTGACCGACCTGATCTGAGACCATGACGGGCCAGGTCTTCCTGTTCGGCATTCGCCACCACGGGCCGGGATCGGCGCGGCGGCTGGTGCAGGCGCTTGACGACCTCAAGCCATCAGCGGTGCTGATCGAGGGGCCCTCGGAAGCATCGGAGCTATTGCCGATGCTTGCCGACCCTGACATGGCGACGCCGGTGGCGTTGCTGATCTATGCCGAGGACAACCCGGCCAACGCCAGCTTCTTTCCCTTTGCCGAGTACTCGCCGGAATATCAGGCCGCGCGCTGGGCGGTACGCCACGGCACAGCATTGCGCTTCATCGACCTGCCGGCATCGGACCGCCTGGGCGTCGCCGGCGGCGGCATCGAGGACGAGATGGCGGCGAGCGCCGATGACGATCCGATCAGCCGCGATCCGATCGGCGTGCTGGCGACGGCGGCGGGCTACGACGACGGCGAATCCTGGTGGTCCGACGTGATCGAGGAAAATCCCGCCTCGGGCCCGGTGTTCGCCGCGGTCGCCGATGCGATGACGGCGCTGCGCGCGGAATCGAAATCGCTCTCGCCCCGCGAAGCCGCGCGTGAGGCGCATATGCGGATCGAGATCGCGAAGGCCGCAAAGGAATGCGACGGCGCGATCGCGGTGGTGTGCGGCGCCTGGCATGTGCCGGCGCTTGCGGAGCGCCGCAGCCTCGCGGCCGATCGCGAATTGCTCAAGGGGCGGCCGAAGGCGAAGATCAAGGCGACCTGGGCGCCGTGGACCGCCCCGCGGCTGGCGCGCGCAAGCGGCTATGGCGCGGGCGTGGTCGCGCCCGGCTGGTGCGCGCATCTGTGGGCAACGCGCGACAGCGCCGATCGCGGCGCGGTGTGGCTTGCCAGGGTCGCGTATGTCCTGCGCGACCGCGGGCATTTCGTCTCGACCGCCTCGGTGATCGAGGCGCAGCGGCTCGGCACCGCGCTGGCCGCGCTTCGCGACCGCCCCGCGCCCGGCTTCGAGGAATTGCGCGAAGCCGCGATCGCCTGCCTGTGCGGCGGCGAGCGCGCGCTCTGGAACGATGTCGCAGCCGAGCTCTTGATCGGCTCGGGCGTAGGATCGATCCCCGCCGCGACGCCCCTCGCGCCGCTGCTCGAGGACCTGCAGCGCCAGCAGAAGGCTACACGTCTCAAGCCCGAGGCGCTGGAGCGGGCGCTGACGCTCGACCTGCGCAGCGAAAGCGGATTGACGCGCTCGACGCTGTTGCACCGACTGAACGCGCTCGACGTGCCCTGGGGACGACTGACCGACGCCGGACGCAGCCGCGGCACCTTTCGCGAAAACTGGCAGTTGCGCTGGGAGCCTGAGTTCGCGGTGCAGCTTGTCGAGAAGCTGATCTACGGTTCGACCATTGCGGAAGCCGCCGGCGGCCGCCTGATGGAAGCGATGCGCAGCGCTACAGAACTCGGCGCGCTGGCAACGCAGGTGCGCAACGCGATGATCGCCGATCTGCCGCGCGCGACCGAATTCGGCATCGCCGCGCTGGAGGAGAAGGGCGGCGCTCACCAGCGACTGCGAAGCCCTGCTCGCCGCGCTGCCGCCGATGGCCGACATCCTGCGCTATGGCGAGGCGCGCGCCGGCACCGTCGAGCATCTAGCGACGTTGATGCCGCGCATCGTCGTGCAGGCCGCGCTCGCCCTGCCCTACGCCGCGCGCAATCTGGATGCGGCTGCGGCGGGCAAGCTGCGCGGCGCGATCCTCGCCGCCGACAGCGCGATACAACTTGCCCAGCTCGAAGCGGACGTGGTGGCCGGCTGGCGCGACGCGCTGCAGGCGCTGCTGCGCGACGGTCAGGCAACGCGGCTTGTCGCCGGCACCGCCGCGCGGCTGCTCTATGAGGTCGAACTGCTTACCGCCGGGCAAGCCTCCGACCTGCTGGCACGGATGCTGTCGCCGGGCACGCCGGTCGCTGAAGCGGCCGGCTTCTTCGAGGGCTTCTTCGAAGGCGCCGGCCAGCGGCTGATCCACGACGCAGCGCTGCGCGGCGCGGTCGACGCCTGGCTCATGGCGCTCGACAAAGAGGCGTTCACCGCCAACCTGCCGCTGTTCCGCCGGGTGTTCTCGGCGCTCGATCCCGCCGAACGGCGGCGGCTGATGGACGCGCTGTTCGAACGCCGCGGCGGCGCCAAGGGCTATCGCCTGATCGCGGGCGCGGCGGATATCTGGCCAAAGCATCAGGCACGGGTGATCGAACTTTTGAAATCCGGAGCGGCGCGATGAGCGAGACCGACGAACGCAATCGCCGCTGGACGCTCGCGCTCGGTGTCGACCCTGATGCCGAGAGCGGCTTTGCGCTGTCCGACAGTGACCGCCGCATGTCCGACGCACTGACGGCGCTTTATGGCGACGGCGATGACGCGCCCAAGAAAGGCCGCGGCGGCCTCGGCGGATCGGCGCCGCGCGTCGCGAAATGGCTGGGCGACATCCGTGAATTTTTTCCCGCGCCCGTGGTGCAGGTGATCCAGAAGGACGCATTCGAGCGCAAGGGCTTGCGCCAGATGCTGATCGAGCCGGAATTCCTCGCCACCGTCGAGGCCGACGTCAACCTGATCGCCGACCTGGTCTCGTTGCGCGGCGTGATGCCGGACAAGACCAAGGAGACCGCGCGGATCGTGATCGCCAAGGTGGTCAAGGAGTTGATGGAGCGGCTGGAGCGGCGCACGGCGGATGCGATCCGCGGCGCGCTGAACCGGTCGCAACGCACCAACCGCCCGCGCTTTTCCGATATCGACTGGCCGCGCACTATCAAGGCCAATCTCCGCCACTATCAGGCCGAGCATCGCACTGTAGTCCCCGAGCGGCTGATCGGCTTCCTGCGCCAGCAGCGGCGCATCGTCGATCTCGAAGAGGTGGTGCTGTGCGTCGACCAGTCGGGATCGATGGCGACGTCGGTCGTCTATGCCTCGATCTTTGCGGCCGTGATGGCGTCGCTGCCTGTTGTCGCGACCAAGCTGGTGTGCTTCGACACCGCAATTGTCGACCTGACCGAGGAACTGGCCGATCCCGTCGAGGTGCTGTTCGGCGTCCAGCTCGGCGGCGGCACCGACATCAACCGCGCGGTCGCCTATTGCGAGGAGCGGATCGAGCGGCCGACCAAAGCGCATCTGATCCTGATCACCGACCTCTATGAAGGCGGCAACGCCGACGCATTGGTCGACCGGCTGGCGCGGTTGTCGGTGCGCGGCGTCAACGTGATCGTGCTGCTGGCGCTGACCGATACCGGGCGCCCCTCCTATGATCCTGCTCTGTCGGCCAAGGTCGCAGCCCTCGGCATCCCCGTGTTCGCCTGCACGCCCGATCAGTTTCCGGACCTGATGGCGACCGCGCTGAAGCGCGAGGACGTCGCCGGGTGGGCCGCCGACCAGGACATCAAGCTGATCCGGCCTGAGGCGTAGCGAGCCCGCCCGCGGCAAAGGGGCACCTTGACCTCGCCTCACATGAGGCATATCTTTGCCTCAACTGATGCGAGGGTTTCATGGGCTACCAGGCCGCAACCGCCGCCGAACTGCTCGGCGTCAAACCGAAGAACACCGAGACGACGCTGACGCTGGCCTACTCCGTCGAGAAGGGCCTGCCGGTCTCGGCACTGGACAAGTTCGCTGACCGTGTCAGCCCGAACGATGTCCGCCGCTTCACCTATCGGATCGTGCCCAAGCCGACGCTGGAGCGCAGGCGCAAGCACAAGCAGCTCCTGACCATCGAGGAAAGCGACCGCCTCGCGCGCGTCGCCAAGGTGTTCGCCTTCGGGATCGACGTGTTCCGTGACGAAGCCAAGGTCCGCGACTTTCTCGAGCGTCCGCACCCGATGCTGGACAACAACGCTCCGCTCGAAGTGGCGCTTGCGACCGGCCCTGGCGCCGATGCGGTGATCAACCTGATGGGCCGGGCGGCGTATAGCGGCGGCGTCTAGGCGTGCAGAAGACCGATCGCGTTCTGAAATGCTATCGCATCGGGGACCCGAACGGCGCCTTCCCGATCTATGATGCCGAAGGCGCCCGCCTGTATCCCGGACGCTGGAATACGCATGCGAGCCCGGCCATCTACGCCTCGGAGCACTATTCCACCGCGCTCCTGGAAAAGCTGGTGCACACCAACCTGGTGATGCCCGCCAACCAGCACTTCATCGAGATCACGATTCCAAACGGCGTCTCGTATGAAATTTTCCAGACCGCGGCGCATCCCGGCTGGGATTCGCGCAACGAGGCGATCTGCAAGACCTTCGGCCAGGGATGGTACGAGGAGAAGCGTTCGGCGCTCCTGCTCGTCCCCTCCATCCCGGCGCGGCTGGAGCGCAACTTTCTGATCAACCCGGCTCACCCCGACGCCAGGGGCATCACGCACACTTTGCCCGAGCCGGTGTGGTGGGATCAACGGCTTTACGGGGCGGTAACCGGCTCATAGGGCGAAACGTATCGTGCCGGTCACATCCGATTTGGCGGAATACGCTACGCTATTCCACCCTGCGAGCTAAGTCGCGAACAGCTGAGCGTTGGCGCTGGGCACGTTGTCGAGCTGGAGCTGCTCCCGCACCATGCTTCTCACAATCTCAATTGTCCTGGCATCGGCAGGAAACAGCATTTCCAACGCAAGCTCGGCCAACGTCACGTCGTTAGGAGTGCCGAAAACGGTCACGGTATTGAGGAATGACACCGTGCCAAGGCGCGTCGCGATACGAAGCGGCGTTGCCAGATGCTGCGTAGCCTCGAAGCCGGCGAGCGGTTCGGAATTGGGCGGCACGGGATAGGCCGCTATTTCTGCATGCAACCGCTGAATCGCCGGATCCGCCCCCGTCTCGATCTGCTGGCGAAGGACACTCAGTGAATGCACGCGCCATTGCGCGAAATTCACGATGCGCGGCCCCATTCCGGCTGGATGCAGGATGAGACGCATGGCGTTGACAGGCTTGCGCAGGAGTTCCGCCGAACAACCTTCGTAAAGTTGCGGAAGCGCCGAATTCGACAGCACGACGTTCCAGTGCCGATCGACCGCGAACGCCGGATACGGCCTGTGAGCGCTCAGCACAGTATCAATGGCGCTCTTTGCCGCCTCCAGTTCCTCCAGCGCGCGCTCCTGGAAAGCGGGAGCGAAGCTTGCGGCGAGAAGCAGCTTGTTCTGATCGCGAAGCGGGAGATCCAGGTGCCCGGCAAGTCGCATGATCATTTCACGGCTGGGCTGCGACTTTCCGGTCTCAAGACACGACAGATGCCTGGTCGAGCTCTCCGCTGCGTGTGCGAGGTCGGCCTGCGTCATGCGCCGCCGCTCGCGCCAACGCCGAAGCAGGATGCCGAAAGGAAGCTGATAGGCACTCATCGCGCGAATCTAGCGTCCGACCCGGCTGTTCTCAATGACCTCAGAGGTCAAGTTGGCTGCGCGGAACCTCCGCTTTTTGACCTCTGGGGTCATCGATTTCGGCTGACGTTCAAGCGAATGCTGATGCGGGGCTTTGGTTCGAACTTGAGACCGCGAAACTTCGAGGTGGAACATGCCCAGGATTGATCACTACCTGCTCGCACTTCTGATGAGCGCAGTGCTTGCGATCCCTGCCCTCGCTCAGGACGCCAGATCGCCAATTGGAGAAAAATCAATGCTCGACCCACAGACGCTGGCCGATCGATACGTTGCCGTATGGAATGAAGCCGACGAGAAACGCAGGCGGGATGCCATATCGGCGCTTTGGGTGCCAAACGGCGAGCACTTCGTCGAAGGCCGGCAGGCCCGAGGCTATGAGGAGCTGGAGAAGCGGATCCGGGGATCACACGAAAAGAACGTCAGGGATAACGGCAACAGATTTCGCGCAGCGCCCGGCGCTCGCCGCCTGCACAATGTCATCACGTTCCATTGGGAGATGCTGCCCGCCAACGGTGACACCGTCCTGGTCAGGGGGTTGGAGTTTCTGATCATCGACGGCGAAGGCCGGATCCTCGTCGATTATCAGTTCTTCCCGGCTTAGGGCATGATCCGGAAAAGCCAGAGCGGGATGACGATTCGAAGAAAGATCATCCCGCGCCGGCCGGACACATTCCGCTCCCATGTGCCAACCGGATCATGACCATCCGCCCCATCGTCCGTTACCCCGACCCTCGGCTTGCGCTCCCGGCGCAGCCCGTCACCGTGTTTGACGGCGCGCTGCGCGACCTTGCGAGCGACCTGCTCGAGACGATGCACGCCGCGCCGGGGATCGGGATTACCGCGCCGCACATCGGCATCCCCCTGCGGCTCGTGGTGCTCGACCTCGACGCAACCGAGGGCGCGCGGACCTATGTCAATCCGGAGATTATCTGGGCATCATCAGAGACGATCCTGCATCGGGAGGGCAGCGTCTCGATGCCCGGGGTCAACGACGAGGTAAGTCGTCATGCGCGGGTCCGGATCAGCTATCAGGACGTCCACGGCAACCTGCAGACCGAGGAATCGGACGGGCTGCGCGCGGTCTGCCACCAGCACGAGATCGATCAGCTCAACGGCCTGTTCTGGATCAGACGGCTGTCCCGCCTCAGGCGCGAGCGGCTGATCAAGCGTTTTGAAAAGATGTCGCGCAGTTGAGATGAATGCGCCCCTCCGTTAAGATTACGTCTTAACTAATAATTAATTATGCCTTTGCGGGCACAAAAGGCTCGGCTTAGCGTCTTAGGAATGCTGCTCAGTAACCTACCAACGGGTGAGTGCCATGACCTATAGAACGACGTTAATCGCGTCCCTCGGTGTAGTCGCGCTTGTCATTGCCGCGAGCGAGGCATTTGCCGATCCGGGCGTAGCGCGCGGTGCAGGTGCAGGGATTGCTCCGGCGCGCCCGGGTTTCCCGTCATTCCCCCGATCGATGCATCATCACCATCACCGGGGCAGCGGCTTATGGGCGGGAGGCCCGGGGGTCTTCTATGGTCTAGCACCTGATACGGTCGACGAACCGGTGGTCGTGGCTCCGCCGCTAAAGCAATCAGACGACCTCCGTTACACGTGCGTGTATGATATTCCCTGGGATTACGTGCATCGTTGTCCGCAGTTTCGGTAGTAATTTTCGGAACATGGTGTGCCCTACGAGCTGGGCCCGACCTTGCGGCCCGAAACGCCCGTCGCACAGCCGAAGAAGTATTTTGAGAACTCCACCTCAAGCCCGTGGCTGCGCAACGTAGCCGCGATCCCAGCGGCGTTGCCGAAATTGGTGCTGTAGGTACCGATCATCGCAAAATCCTGTGCGCCGCGAAGCAGGATGCGCTCGATGAGCGGCAGAACCACCTTGAGATGAAGCAGGTACAGCGGACGAAGCCACCAGCCCTTGGGATCCGACGCCTCGATCATGGAAAAGACGCCGCCGGGTTTGAGCACACGCGCGATCAGGGCGGCGAGCCGCGCATGCTGCTCGGGATTGAATGTCTTCAGCCCGAACGTGGAGATGACGAAGTCCGCGCTCTCCGACGGCAGGTCGCTTGCCAGCACGTCATCCTCGATGAATTCGATCCGGTGGGCGCGGTGGGCGTGAAGCCGCTCCATGGCGCGGCGATGCATGCCGGAGGAGATATCGACGGCGGTGATTGATCCAATATCGTCAAAGCGCTTCAACAGATGCGGCCAGACCTCGCCGGTCCCCGCCATCAGATCATAGCCGCGCGCGCCGCCGGCCCCAGGCGACGGCATCGCCGCCACGCATTGCTGCCGCCAGCGCTCGGTGAAACCGAACGAGCAGATCAGGCTGAAGGTGATGTACCGATCCGAACAGCGATCGAAGACGGTCTTTACGAATTGCGGGTCGTAGATGTCGGTCATTCCGCTGCCTATCCCCCCACTGCCATTCGGTTATCCGGGCTATTGTTTGTCCTTGCGAGGAAGACCGCCCGCTGCAAGGCTCGGCCGCGCGCCGGTGGCGCAGGCCTGCTCGACGCAGCGGCTGGCGCGGAGGATGTTCTGCTCGCTGAACATCGGCCCCACGATCTGCAACCCGATCGGCAGACCCTCGACAAATCCGCAGGGCACCGAGGCTGCAGGCTGGCGGGTGAGGTTGAACGGCCATGTCAACGGCGTCCAATCGAACCATTGGGGAAAGCGCGTGGCGTCGGGCGTGTCGACGCCGGCCGCGAAAGCGGTGATGGGAACGGTCGGCGTCAGCAGCAGATCATAATCCCCGTGAAACAATTGCATCTTCTGGCTCAGCACGCGCATCTCGGCATAGGCCGCCTGCAATTGGATCGCGGAAATATTCTGGGCTGATATGACCAGCCGCAGCAGGCCCGGATCGAGCGCCGCCAGTTGCGCGCCATCGAAATCACGCACCAGTGCGGCATGCGATGCGCCCCAGATCACTTCCAGCGTATGCTGCGCACCGGAAAGATCGAGAGCAACACGCTGCACGTCAGCACCGGCCTTCACCAGCGCATCGATGGCCAGCTGCATGCCGGCCACGACGGCAGAATCGGCGACCGGGAAGCCGAGATCGGGCGACCATGCGATCCGCATCCCCGCCACGCCGTGGTCGAGGCCGCCGAGATAATCGATGCCGCGGTAGGGAATGGCGAAGGAATCGCGAACGTCCGGCCGCGTGAGCACGTTCAGCATCAGGGCGCTGTCAGCGACATCGCGCGACAGGCCGCCATAGACCGCGAGCGTGCCCATCGGCCCCGGAAAATTCGGCACCACGCCGTAGCTCGGCTTCAATCCGAACACGCCGCTGAACGCCGCCGGGATGCGGATCGAGCCACCGCCATCGCCGCCGGTGGCCAGCGGCACAACGCCTGCCGCCACCAACGCGGCCGAACCGCCGCTGGAGCCGCCGGGCGTGCGGGAAACATCCCAGGGATTACGCGTGATGCCGGTCAGGGGGCCATGCGTGATGCCCTTCCATCCGAATTCGGGCGTAGATGTCTTGCAGAAGAACACCGCGCCGGCCTCGCGCAGGCGGGCGACACCGGGCGTATCCTCCGTGCTCGGCACAGCTGGCGTCGCGTGCGAGCCAATGCGCGTCGGCCAGCCCGCGACATGCGCTGTATCCTTGATCGCGACAGGCACGCCGTCGAGCGGCCCGAGCGGCGCACCGCTGTGCCAACGTTCCGCCGACTCTGCGGCCAGACGCCGCCCCTGCGCTTCATCCAGCAGGCAGATGGCATTGAGAGCCGGATTGACCGTGTGCAGTTGCGCGAGAGTAGCTTCCAGCACATCGATCGGCGACAACTCACCCTTGGCGAAGCGCCGCGCCATCTCGTGGGCGGAAAGCCAGTTCGACTCGTCAGACATGCGGCGCGATCCAGGATGTGATGAAGCCTTCGAACATGCCACGACAGACAGCGGGCCGCAGCCCCTCGATCAGAATGGCAGGTCTGCCGCACCGCTCGTGCGCGATCTGACCTAAGCTCTCTTCCCAGTACGTTTGGTCATTGGTGCGTTACGCCGCTCCCGTTTGCCTCGCGCGATCTCGGTCGCCAGCGCGTCGAGCTTCGGTTCCCAGAAGCTCCTGAACTGACCGATCCATGCATCCACCGCCTGAAGCCCCGCAGCATCCACCGAATAAAGTCGTCTTTGCGCGTCCGCCCGGACCCGTGCAAAGCCGCTCTCGCGCAGCACCTTGAGATGCTGCGACACGGCGGCCTGCGTGATCCCGAACTCGGCTCCGATCGCCTCTACTACTTCACCGGACGCCATTTCCCGAGGGCCCAGCAGCTCAAGGATGCGACGGCGCACCGGATCGGAAAGGACTTCGAAGACGTGCATCAGCTTCCTGTGCCCGGGTGCGCCATATCAGGCGGAATCTCGCCGCGATAGAAAGCGATGGTCCGGTCTGACCGCTCTTTTGCCGAGGCCGGATCTACTCCGCTCGCGACATGCGCCGCGCGCCAAAACTCACCGCTTTGAGTCATGAACTCCTTGCCCTCTGGAGAGCCCATCCATGCCTCGGCGGTCTCATGGTCGACGGATGCCCCCGTCGCAAGATACCGCTCAAGCCCCGCAAGGGCGAGGTCCCAACCGATACCCACCGCGCCTGGACCGAACTGATTCCAATGATCCTCGATGATCGCGGTGTGTTCCAGCGTCAGCCGCGCCTTGTCGCGCTCTGCCGCCAGACTGACGTCGATCCAGCTCGTCGCACCGCCGAATTCCCACGTGGCTGCAAAATGATCAGGCGGCGTACACGCCGTGATAGTCCCGCCCGCATTCCCCTTGAGCTGGTACTTTCCGCCCAACTCAAGGTCTCCCTCGACCGGCAAAAACCAGCGCGGAATGCGTTCCTTGCTGGTCAATGCGTCCCAGAGGTCATCGACATCAGTGTCGTAAAGCCGTGTCAGCGTCACCGCGCTCGCGGCCTTCCCGTCCTTCTCAAAATTGCGCACTGAGCGCGTGACAAGCCCCAATACCCTGGCGACGTCGATCTCCATTCGGTCCTCCTTGTACTTTTCGGGCGATGAATACCGGCTTTAGCTTATATAAGTCAAGACCCTTAATACAGTCGAACATGCAACCGGTTGACAACCTTCGCCTCGTTGATGATGCGCGTTGCAGTCTCGCGAGGATTTTGCGTCGTCATTGCGAGCGAAGCGAAGCAATCCATCTTTCCGCGTATGAGGTGACAATGGATTGCTTCGCTGCGCTCGCAATGACGGGGATATGGTTCCGCGATCTCGCGGCGTATCTCGCCCGAGCTTTGCATCTTCTTTTGCCCTCCTCTTGTTCAGAGGGCGCAGGGAAGACCGGGTGCTTGCTGCACCCGCGGTCTCGTGTGCAAAAAGAACACGCACACGAGCATACAGGTACAGGCGGAGCATCCCGGCCTTCCCTGCGCAGTGGCTTTACGGCTTACTTCGTGCTCTTCCCGGAGAACGGCTCTTTTGCCTCCGTCATCGGCGGGACACCGCGCTCGATCCGATAGGATCGATGCGCAACCGCCAACTTAGCGCCAGCACCGCGACGCCCGAACCACACGACTTCGCCGTACGCGCCCCTCATCCGCCGTGAGACGGGCGGAGTTATGCGACTGATTTGGGTGAGAACGAAGCAGTATATTTTTGATTCCTGGCCTTGACACAATTTCGGAAAATCAGAATTAATTGCCCATCGTGCCCATTAGTCGCATGCGAAAACTCTTATTCGTCATTGCGGACGAAGCGAAGCAATCCACAGCGCCCTTGCCGAAGCGGAGGTCGATTGCTTGTCGGCAGGAACAAAACGCAGCTTCGGGGATAGTCTTCGGCTAGTTTGGTGCAATTCCGAGGATGTAGGCAAGGAGCGCGATGTGGATCGCCAGCCAGATGCGCGGGTGCCGCTCCTGGAACGACAGGCGTCTCATGCCGGCACCCTCCGGTGTGCGGCAGCCATGCCGAGGAAAGTGAACAGCAGGAATGCCCCGGTCAGGCCGCCGTGTGCCATTTCGAGCGAGGCAACGAAGACCAGCGCGGTCAGGGCAAAGCGGACTTGAGGAGAGTCCGCCGGGATCAGGCCGCCAAGCGCGGCAGCGACGAGGAGAATGACGAGCGTGCCGCCGAGAAAGCCGAACTCGATGATTGTCTGCAGCAGCGTGACGTGCGGGTAGGCCTTGAAGCAGGAGGCACGCTCGAACGAGGAGAGGCCGCCGCCAAAAATTCCGGCACCAGGGACAGCCTTCACCGCCTCCTTGAGGAGTGACTTCCTGATCGCGACCGAATTGTCGAGTTCGCCGCACTCGCCGGCCACCGGATTGGGTGGACGCCCAGGCACGGTATCGCCGGCACGTGCCGGGCTGAATATGTAATTTAGAAAGATGCCACTGGTCTGCGGTCGAACCGCAAGCCCGATGAGGACCGAAATGATCGCCGCGCCGAGGATCATCGCGATCGGCCGCCTTCGGTCCGATGGCGAGACAAAGAACGCAGCGACAAGAGCGAGCGCGAGCGCGACGAAGATGAACCGCACCTGCGACGCGGCGAAGATCACGAGCGGAGGCACCAGGATCGCGAGGATCAACCTGATGCGGCGCAGATCGCCATAGCAGGCGACCGCAAGCACGAGGAAGCCGAATGACATTGTGAAGACCGTCGCGATGCATGCGCGAAGCCGAAGACGATCGGCTTGCCATGCGGATCGTTCCATTGCGCGCCGAGCGCGAAGAAGGTTGCCACGGTGCCGAGCAGCGCAACGAGGCCCGTGATGCGATGGAAGAGGCCGAGCTTGCTGTCAGTCGGGATAAGGCGGCCAGCCGGGTAGGCGGCAAGCGCGAGCAGGAAGAGCGCCGCATCGCGCGGCGACGGCGGTATTCGGATCAAGGAGAAGATCGCGACGGCGGCAAACGCGGCGAAGAGGATGTCGACCAGGTTGATCTCGAACGCGCGGAAGCGACCGAGCAGGAAGAGTGCTACGACCGAACCGCCGATGACCGCGACGGTCAGCGCCGGCACGCCGCTGCTGCCGATCGCGCCGTTCAGGAGGATGAGGACCGAGCCGCTCGACACAAGCGTGGCGAACGGGATTTGCCAGCCAATCTTCACGAGAAGTATCCCCCTATTTTCCAACTATCCAGTATTGCCGACCGTTGACGCGCGGGTCTGAGCCGTCACTGGTGCGGAAACGAATGGCATATGAATCGACAAGCGAACCATTTTCCGTCGGGACCTTGTCCCAGATAGCCCCGAAATTCTCGCGAGGCAGCGGCGTCATATTCTCGTAAACAACAAACCGCGAAGTGTCAGGAAACCGAGCGGCCCGGAAGACATACGGCCTTACCGCATAATGATTCGGATGGTCGAACCAGAACCTGCCCAGCAATTCGACTACTTGGCCTGCCGGTCGCGGCGACGCGACATAATCCCGGTGAACGAAGATCGCGGCCGGCAGGTAGGCCGCGTAGATGCCGAGCGAAATGGCGATGATCGAGCGCGTTCTCATTTAATTGGTCTTCGTGCTTTTGATCTCGCCGATGTCCTCGCGGACCGAGAACTGGGTGATCTTGAAGCTCTGGGCAGTGGCATCGGCAATGCGCTGCGCCATTGCCTTGATGTCTTCGAGACGCTTCGGGTCGGCAGGGATCAGTGGGATCGGTCCCGTCGCGGCGAACCACGCCGGGATGCTCTCCTCATCGTCATCGCCTACGTCGGTGATCGCGTGAATCTCGGTGATGCGGAAACCGCGATAGTCGCTCATTGCGGCCGGCCCTTCCTATGGAAATACAGCGCGAGATCGGTCGCCGTGTTCGGCGTGATGATGTATTTTACACCCTCAGTCTTCCGGTGCTCCTCGATCTCCGGACGGATGCATTCGTCGCACACCCGTCGCGGCTTCTTCGGCGCGTGCGGCCTGAATTGAACCATGCGCCAGCATTTGCTGCAGGGAGCGACGAGGTTGTCCGGAAAGAGCAGCGGCGCTCCCTGCGGCGCGAGCCGGCACACGACGGCGTCGGACTCCTCGGGATCACTGGTGGTCCGTTGCACGTTTGCGAAAATGCTCAATGAGAATAGCGATATAGAGAATGTTATTAAGACCAAGGCCATTTCGCCGCGGCTCGGAAGCAATTTGGCGTAGTCAGCCCTGCAGCGCAGGCGAGATAGCATGAGATTGCACAATCAAGAATTGAAAGCGAGAAGAATCTCGCTATACTTGATTTTCACTCCCACTCAATCGTCCCCGGCTTGCTCGTCGTACACCACCCGGTTCACGCCCTTCACTCGTTGATGATCCGCGTCGCGGTTTCGCCGAGGAATTTCATGTCGAAGGGATAGAAGTCGGCGGTCATGCCGTCGGTCGACGTCACCGCGCGCAGGCCCACGACGTATTCGTAGGTGCGATCGTCGCCCACCGTCTTCACCGGCAGCAACACGGCGAAGGCTTGCGAGATCGTGTCGTAGAGGCCGGCTTTTCGGATCTGGTCGATATAGACGGCGTCGGCCTGGCAGCGGCGGGGCTGAGGCCAGCGCGATGACTCGCGCACTCCACACGTCAGTTCCGATCGCCACGGCTACCGATCGTCGCGCGCCGACTATTTATTGTTAAGAGAGTCGCAGCGCGTTGACGAGTGCAGACAGCGCAGCAGGCTGATGCTGGCGACTGGGGTAATACATGAAAAAGCCGGGAATTGGCGGCGTCCAGTCCTCCAGCACACGGATAAGGCGGCGCTTCGCAACATACTCTGCGACCTGCTCTTCAAATGCGAGGCCTACGCCGACTCCAGCGAGTGCCGCCTGAATCACCAGATTGGTATCATCGATTATGAGCGGGCCGTTCACGCCGATCGTAACCGCCTTTCGTCCTTGCTCGAATTCCCACCGATACGGACCGCCCGGAAGACGCAGGCTTATGCATCGATGGTCATTCAGATCCTTGGGCTTCTGGGGAATGCTTCGTGATGCAAAATAGCCAGGCGATCCGACCACCGCCAATCGCAGCTCCTGCGTGACCCGCACCGCGATCATATCCTTTTGAATGTACTCGCCGAGTTGAATACCGGCATCGAACTCGCCCGCAACGAGGTCTACAGGGCCAGTGACAGTAACAACGTCAAGAACGATGTCGGGGTAGGTCTCAGCAAATGCCGTGAGCCGCGGCAACAATACCATCACGGCAGCCGACCTGGACATTACAATTCTAAGGCGCCCCGCAGGTCGGTGCCGAACGCTTCGGGCTTTGTTGAGGGCACGAGCAATTTGCTCAAGTGCCGGAGACAACTCTTTCAAAAGAGCTGCCCCTGCAGCGGTTGGTGCGACGCTCTTGGTCGTCCGAGCGAGAAGCTGCAACTCGAGTCGTTGCTCAAGTCCCCGGATCGTGTGGCTTAGGGCAGACTGAGACACACCTAGCTTTACCGCAGCCCGTGTAAAGCTTCGTTCACTGGCGACGATTGCAAACGTAGCTAGTTCGTTCAGTTCGTTTCTCATGATTTATGAATATCGCTCATGACTCCATGCCTTGCAACATGTCTAGTCTCATAAGCCACTTTGTCCTAGGGTTGCCAATAACAACAAGGAGACTTGAGGCAACCTTCCGCAGGTTTCGGCCGGCTTGACGCTCAGCACATGCAGCTGGGCCTATGAAAGCGGCTCGTTGTAACAACTTTTTGGGATGGCTATACCCGGCGGTTTTAATCCCATCTGAAGAACGCAACTTAAACCCACAGGGACTTTTGGAGAGCAGAATGTCAAAAATGGATCGGCGAGCATTTTTGAGTCGATCTGCCAGCGTGATTATTGGAGCTACGCTCGTCAGCACTCCTGGTTTGATGCCTGGAGATCGGACTTTCAGCCATGCGCAGTCTCCTCCCGTTCCAAATAACAACCTTATGGATAACAAGCTTATGGATGCCGATGCTCGTGCCTTGCACTCTCTAGCGCAGACCTATTTCGACGGTGCCTATGAAATGGATGCTGACAAATTTGCGTCCATCTTTCATCCCTCGAGTTCCGTGACCAAAGTCGGCGACGACGGCAACGTGAGCGTGACGCCGATCGGGATGTGGCTAGCAGCCGTCCGTAATATGAAAGCTCCGAAACAACAGGGCCTGGAGCGCCACGATCAGATCCTATCAATAGACGTTGATGGAGATCTCGCGCTTTTGAAGTTGAAATTGCAAATTCCACCGCGCTACTTCACCGACATGTTGTCATGCTTAAAGGTCAACGGAACCTGGAAAATCGCTCAGAAAGTCATGACTTCGAAAACCTAACGGCTTCGGTGCTGTTTTACAAAAGTGAATCATACGCTTGGCAGGTTGTCCGTGGAATTTCTGTCACAAAGCCCCAATGCCCTGGGCTGCGCTTCGGGATCATGGAAGATTTGGTCATTCTCTGACGGACATGTCGACCTGCCCGCCGAATCCCTCAGATATCCCAACAACAAAATATCCAAGCGGGCCGAACCGCCTCAGCGAGACGATTTGCTGGTTCGATTGTCGGTCAACTGCTTCCTGTTCGATCGCTCTGGCATCGACCGCGTTTTGATTGATTGTGGGGCGGGTGCGAGTTGGGACCCGTCCATGGGTCACCTCGAGGAGGCGATGGCAGAGGCAGGCATCGACACGTCATCGATCACCATGGTCGCCCTCACCCATGCTCATGGCGACCACATCAATGGTCTTCTAACGCCTGACGGTCGACGAGCATTTAACAACCTGAGCAAGATCGTGATCGGGGAGGACGCCGTTGAGGGGTTTCTTGCCGAGCCAAAACTAGCGGAGTTTCGTCCACTCCTTGCTCCCATTAACGGAGGAGACCGGCTGGCCGATCATTTGCTGGCGTTTGCAATGCCTGGGCATGCTCCGGGCCATATGGGTTATCTCCTTAGCACTGGCGAGGACGATATCTTATTCTGCGGCGACCTGATCCACGTTCCTGCTGCACAGTTTGCCCGTCCCGAGCTTACCTGGGCCTATGACGATGACGAGTCCATGGCGAGGACGACCCGGATCAAGTTGCTCCAGGACGCAGCGGATGCACATACTTGGCTGGCCGGCGCTCACCTAGGTCGACCAGGCCTCGGTAGAATAATTGAGAAAGGGCAGGGATATGCGTTTATCCCGGCCGCTTAGCTACTTGGCCCCCTACTCCCACTCGATTGCTCAGAGCTATATTAGCATGCTGGTTTATCAGCCAAACTTTTTCCGCGCGTCGCCAAAGACCGACTCCCAGATCCGTCAGAAATTTGCGCTCTTGATTTCAATAGGGAATTTCGGCGATCAGAAATTTTTTCGGGTTCATCGACTATCGGTACCGATCGGTTGATTTTGTTATCAGCCGCAACGAACGACCATCCGCTCAGCGGCCGAAAAGACCGTTAGCACTGATCACCACGCGGTCGCCTGAATCAGGAAATTAACCGATGACTTTCGCCCATCGTGTGATCGCATCTCGGGATGTAGGGGCGGGTCCAAAGAAGTGCTCTTGTTGCGAAATGTTCGAAACATAGACGCCCTTCTTGAAGAACAGAAACATCTGAATCAGATCATACCCAAGCTCGGAAAACAGCTTTACCGGGCGTGCGAGCAAGCGGAGAACCAGCCACGGCACCACCCGGACCTTGAGACGTCTCTTCGTAATTTCGGAGACGATATCGGCGATCTCTTGCTGGCTCTTGGGACCATCGCGCCAGCCGACATCGATCGTTTGGTTGTTGATTTCACTACCAGGAAATGTCGCGGCTTTGGCGAGATATGAGGCAAGATCATCCGTCAGCACATAGGACCACCTCGTGGCTTTATCGCCGACCGCCAGGAACCGGCCAGCTTTCGCACCCTTCGCAATATAGTCTGAGCTTTGATCGAGAAATGTAGGCGCGCGGACAAATACGTACGGCACCCCGGAGGCCTTGATCAGATCCTCGGCCACTTTCTTGGCATGGAAATGCGGCACTGCTGACGCAGACTCGCAGCTAACGATGCTGAGAAAGACAAATCGGCCAACATTGGCTCTTGCTGCGGCCTCTATAAGATTCTTGTTGCCCTGGAAGTCCGTGTCGAGGCTTCCTTTCATGTAACTGTTAGCCGAGCTGACGACGACGTCCACGCCCTGCAAAGCACGATCCAGTGACCCTGGATCCATCATGTCGCCGCGCACCCATTCGACATCGGCGCTCTCATTTGAGGGCGCGCCCTTACGCGACATCGCAACGACGGCCACATTCGCATCATGCGCCAGGTTGCGGAGAATCTTGGCTCCGAGGAATCCTGTGGCGCCGACGAGCAAGACCTTTTTCTTCCCCGTCGCGCTTGAATTTACGGTCTCGGCAAGTGCCTTCCTATCCGAGGTAGTCGAAGTATGCGGTGATTGGGTCAATTTAAAATCTCCGGTCATGAACTGGTATTGGTTCGGGCGCTCAGGGCGGGGTAATCGACGTAGCCTCGCGCGGTGCCGCCGAAGAAAGTGTTGTGGTCTGGCTCGTTCATCGCCGCATCAGCCTTCAGCCGAACGACGAAATCCGGATTGGCGCCGTGAACATGCCCGTCCCCGGCGCGATCGCGGACGGTCGAAGGCGGCGCGGCTGCGGGTCATGGGCGTCATGACCAGCCGGTTGGGAAGCATGCAGCGGCCAATGCGGACCGGGGTGAACAGTGGAATCATTTGGGTTCTCCATTCGCTGGAGTCCTTGTCCACCATTCCGATTTCGGGATAAATCCGATAGAATTGAAATCATATTTCCATATATGGAGCAATCAGTTGAGCCATTTGAACGACATGGCGCTGTTCGTGGAGGTGGCCAGAGCCAGGAGTTTTCGGAAGGCCGCGGAGGCTCTCGGTATGCCAAACTCCACGCTGTCGCGACGTATCAGCGAGCTGGAGAAGGCGATCGGCCTGCGACTGCTGCATCGCACGACGCGCAACATCGAGCTCACCGAAGCCGGCCAGATCTATTATGAACGAAGCAAGCGAATCGTCGACGAGGCACGGCTCGCGCACGAACAGCTCGGCGCGATGGTTGAGCAGCCGAGCGGTGTCCTGCGGGTTTCGCTCCCGGTCGACTTCGCTACGCTTTACCTCACGCCGATCATCGCCAATTTCGCGCGGCACTATCCCGGCATCACGTTCGAATTCGACCTGACCCCACGCCGCGTCGATTTGGTGGCCGAGCCGTTCGATGTGGCGATCCGCATCGGCAAACTGGAAGATTCCAGTCTGATCGCTCGCCTGATCGGGCGGCATTCGCGCCACCTCTATGCGTCTCATGGCTATATCGAAGCGTCAGGCGAGCCCGCGACACCGGCGGACCTGGCGGAGCATGAATGCATCTGCATGCCGCGGATCCCGACCTGGACTTTGCACCAGGGGATGAACAAGGTCGATGTCGGTGTTCGCGGCCGCTTCACGCTCAACAGCGTGGGGATGACCCGCGCCCTGGCGGTCAACCACCAGGGCATCGCCCTGCTTGCCGAGAAGATCGTCGCCGAAGATCTTGCCTCTGGCCGCCTCCGGCGTGTCCTGCCCGAATGGCAGGGGTCGTCGGTCAGCATTTACGCCGTCACCGAAACTCGCCTTATTCCAGCCAAGACCCAGCGCTTCATCGAATTCCTGTCCTCCAGGCTGATGGAAACTTGAAACATGCTGGAGGTTCTCATGGGGACGCGCGGGAACCGAGATTGTCTTGCCGCTGACGATGGAGCGCCAAGTCTCGTTGCCCTGCCCCGCGGCAGCTAGCCGAGCGCTGATTGCGAGACTGTCTCCTGAAGGCTTCGATCTCCGGCAATCGGCGCGAAGCAGATCGGCCTTTGCGCGCGCTATTCTACGTTAGCTAGAGCACTCCGCCTTTTGAAGCGACCTTACATCATCCTGAAAGTGGTCGCAGATCGGACCTGCGCGGCAGGGATTGAAAACGCCAGTTCAGCAGAGTGAGAATCGGCTTCCGACCGGATTACGGCAAGCGTCGCCGGCGACCTGCTGCGCATCAGTCGCGCGATATGGACAGCCCCGCTAGAAGCGGAGCGTACGCGGCGAGCCTGCGGGATACGAACTCCGTGAAGAGCCGCACGCGCTTCGTCTTGCGTGTCTCCCCCTGTGTGAGAAGCCAGAGCGTTCCGTACATGTGCAGGTCGGTGCCCGGCACCCTCACCAGCAGGGGGTCGGCATCGCCGACGAAGCACGGCAGTGTCGTCATCCCGATCCCTTGCCTTACTGCAACGATCTGCGCCTCAGCGTCCGTGGTCCTGAACGGAACCCCCGTGGTGCGGACTTCGCGGGCCCAGTCCGGGATTCCATGAATGCTTATGACGATCCACCGGATGGGATCAGGCGCGCCCGCACGCGACGCGGCTAGTCGATCGCGGGACATGTAGACGCCTCCGAACAGCTCCGGTCCCTTCAGGCCGTGAAGATTGAGCGGCAGAGTTTTGCGGTCGTAGACAACGCGGATCGCCACGTCGGCCTCTCGGTTGGTCAGATTTGCCAGCTCGCCGGACGACAAGATTTCCATCTCGATGTCCGGATGCAGACGCGCGAAATCGGCGAAATCCGGCATGAACAGGTGTGTCGCTAAGGGCGGCGCCAACGTCACCCGCAGAAGCCCGCGCACGCTCTGGTCGCGCCCGAAGACGCGCGTCTCCAGCTCGTGCGACGACGCTTCCATCTGGTCCGCGAGCTCGAGAACCTCCTCGCCCGCAGCCGTCAGCCGGTAGCCTGAAGGCAACTTTTCGAACATCTGCGCGCCCAGGCGTTCCTCGAGCTGGGCGATGCGTCGCAGCACGGTCGAGTGATTCACCCCGAGGCGCTCCGCCGCAGCCCGCACTGAGCCTCCGCGCGCGACGGCCAGAAAGTAGCGAACGTCATCCCAGTCGATCATGGTGCATTCCGGCACCGCACGGTGCGCCTTCCAAAGCCCGTATCTAACATATCGTGCAGCAATACGGGCGGTCATCATAGCCTTTGTCGACGAGCGCGGCCCAATTCCGAACGGCGGGACACCGATCGTCGCGGCTGGCGTCAGTCGTCCAACCGGATCGATTTCGCACCACCGATGTGCGCGCTTCTGCACTCAACGCCTGACGCCGGCGGACCCATGTTGAGGTTCTCGGGGGCATCCCCGAACGACCAAAGACGGAGTCTGAAAGGAAGTCATGGGAAAGCTTGAGGGTAAGATTGCAGTCATCACGGGTGGATCGAGCGGCATGGCGCTGGCGAGCGCCAAGCGCTTCGTTGAAGAAGGCGCCTATATTTTCATCACGGGCCGGAGGCAGGAGGCGCTCGACGAGGCCGTCAAGCTGATTGGCCGGAACGTGACCGGCGTGCGCGGCGACGCGGCCAATCTCGACGACCTCGACCGTCTGTTCGATACGGTCAAGCGGGAAAAGGGCAGGATCGACGTCCTGTACGCGAGCGCCGGCATGGGCGAAGCCGTCCCACTGGGCGAGATTACCGAGCAGCACTTCGATGCGGCCTTCAACCTGAATGCGCGCGGCACGCTGTTTACGGTTCAGAAGGCGTTGCCGCTGTTCAACGATGGCGGATCGATCTTCATGACGGGGTCAGTTGCTTCGGTGAAAGGTTTTCCTGGTTACGGCGTGTATTCGGCGAGCAAGGCGACATTGCGCTCATTCGCACGCACTTGGCTCAACGAACTGAAGGGCAGGAATATCCGGGTGAACGTGCTGAGCCCGGGGCCGATCGCCACACCGATGCAGGACCAAGTTCTCACCGAGGAAGCGAAGCGGATGTTCGAATCCCTGATCCCGCGGGGAAAGATGGGTCGTCCTGAGGAAATTGCGGCGGTCGCGCTGTTTCTTGCTTCAGACGATTCGAGCTTCGTGAATGGGGTGGAGTTGTCTGTCGACGGCGGCTTCTCGGCCATCTGAATTCGCGCCGGATCGCCGGAAGTGGCTGATCGGCAGGCGCCGTTGAAGGCCGGGAAATCAATATCAACAAGGATCGGAGAACCATTATGAGCTACGCGATTGTAGGATTCGGTAAGATAGGCCAGGCCCTCGCCCACGCCTTCGCCCGTAAAAACATCGAGGTGACCGTCGCGAGCCGCCGGCCGCCCGAGGCGTTGGCGCCGCAGGCTCGGGCGATTGGACCCACGGTCGTCGCCAAGTCGTTGCGGGAAGCACTCGAGGCCGACACAATCATCTTGGCGGTCCCGTTCGGGGAGCATCGCGAGGTTGCGAAGGCCCTGCCGAGCTGGAAAGGCAAGACAGTGATCGACGCGATGAATGCGTTTCCAGTCCCTGAACAGCTGGACGGTCTACCGTCCTCCGCCTTCGTCGCGAAGACGTTCACCGGCGCCAAGCTCGTGAAAGGTTTCAATCATCTGATTGCGGCCACCCTGGCTGCCGATCCGATCGTCGAGGGCGGGCACCGCGTCGTCTTTCTGTCGAGCGACGACGAGGACGCGATCGCTCCCGTGGCGGCCTTGGCCAAACAACTCGGGTTCGCACCCGTCAAGCTGGGAAAGCTCAACGAGGGTGGCGCGCTGGTGCACGCACGCGGCCGCACTTGGGGCCAGCTCATCTTCCAGGATTTGTTCAAGAAGGAGCAGTAATCGATCTACGACCGTGTGATCGACGCCGAGAACTGGTCGCGCGCGCTAACTTCTTCGAGCAGCGCGCGACCGAATATTTGAAGGCCACAAAGTCGCGAAGGTTGGGGTGGGCCTGACGGCGTATGGGGGCGAAACCGGCATCTATCGCTGCAGCTTTCAGGCCGATTACAAGCAAACCAGGGTGATCGAACGCCTGATGTGTGCGAACGAGTCGCTTCGCATTCGACACCAGGCGAAATATGTAGAGAAGGAACAAGCGGTATTCGACGCGCTCTGCCAGATGTGGCCGCAGCCCAAGCGGCAGCCTGCGCTGCGCATTGTCGCCATGATGTCGATCGGAGCACTTCGTCTTGCGATCGACAACTGGAACCGCGACCAGGGGAAGCGACCTATCGCCACTTATCTAAAAGAGGCGTTCGCCGACCTGAAGTCGGAGATTTGAAACGGCGCCTGCGATGAGCGAAGCGATCGTCACCGAAGAACCTGACGCGTCGATGCCGTCGGTCGGGCGAGTCCCGTCATCAAGCAGAAACGTACGTCAACCTGATCACGTCCTCGCCAATTCGATCGCTGGCCACAAGGCGGAGCGGCGGCCGGGGGCCGGAGAAGAATGGTTTGCCGCGACCCAACACGACGGGGTGGAGGTACAGTTGATACTCATCAATAAGACCAAGATCGGTTAGGCTTCGCGCCAGGTCTGGTCCGGCGACGTCAATCTCCCCCACGCGCTCAGCCTTCAGTCCCCGTATCACCGCCTCGAGGTCATCCGCGACAAGCGTGGCGTTGGGGCCGACTGACTCCAGGGAGCGCGACACGACCCACTTCGGTTGGTTCCGCCACGCCGCCGCGAAGTCGCGTTCGTCCGGGGTCCACTCAGGATGGTCTTCGTCCCAATAGCGCATCACCTCATACATGCGGCGACCGTACACGCTGCCCGCCAGGCCGCGCACTTGCTCGATGAAGTGACGAAAGAGCGCGGGGCTTGGCGCAAATTCCGGATGGTCATGGTCGACGTAGCCGTCCAAGGACTGGTTCATTCCAAATACGATCTTCGCCATGGCGATTTCCTCAGCTTTCCACAAGAAACGGAATCTCACGGCCAACCGAGACGGATGGCGGCCGATCCAGCCGACGGTATCAGGCGACGCCGAGCTTCCCGCGCTCCCCGTCACGGGGCGCCGAGAGCTCCTCGGGCGTCAGATACTCAGCCAGATCCGCCGCCTCGTAGAACGGGCGGATCTCGACCCCGCTCGGGCCTAACATGGGATTGCGCTTCGCCCAGGCCACGGCCTCGTCCATGTCCTTGACCTGCCAGATCATGAAGCCGGCGACCAGCTCGCGGGTCTCGGCGAACGGCCCGTCGATGACCTTGCTGCTCGAACCATCTGACGTGATGCGCTTGGCCTGGGCGTTGTTCTGGAGGCCGGCGCCGGCCACCATGATTCCGGCCTTGACCAGCTCGTCGGTGAACTGGTCCATGGCCGCGAACGCCTCTTTCGTGGGGGGCGCGCTTTTTTCGCTGCCGTCAGCGGCTTTTCCGAACACCATCACCCGCATCGTCTGTCTCCTTGTGGCGGTCCAAACCTGAGGACGAGCCAGATCGACAAGATCCGACAGCACCGCGATCATTTTTTTGGCGCGTGCCCTTCTGTCGTCGCCACCGGCCCTCGACCTTCCGGAGGCCCTGCCGGAGTCAGGCCCTTTCGACCCGGGCCCACTTGCCCCCTACTCCCACTCAATCGTCCCCGGCGGCTTGCTCGTCCGTGAACGCAATGCGGTTCTTCTGATTCAACTGTCAAACAGCGTGGGTACGGACCCACGTTCTCGCGGCACGAAATGCCCGAGCTATTGTCTTGATTTTACCCTCTCGAAAGACAGAGGGCGCAGGGAAGACCGGGTGCTTGCTGCACCCGCGGTCTCGCGTGCGATTTGCGCAAACAAAACTGCACACGAGCATACAGGGCAGCGGGAACACTCCGGCCTTCCCTGCGCAATGGCTTTACGGCTTACTTCGTGCTCTTCCCGGAGAACGGCTCTTTTGCCTCCGTCGCCCCCGAGAAGCTTCGCTTCTCTTGGACTTAGCGCCAGCACCGCGGCGCCCGAACCACACGACTTCGCCGTACGCTCAAGCCACACACGTCAGTCGCAGCTCTCGCGTCCATCGCATCTCACCGCGCGTTCGTGACGATGGCCAACGCCCCTCATCCGCCGTGAGACGGGCGGAGTTATGGGACTGATTTGGGTGAGAACGAAAGCGGAATATTTTTGATTCCTGGCCTTGACACGATTTCGGAAAATCAGAAGTGATTTGCCTGTCGTGCCGGTTTGTGACGCGGCCTTGAGCCACCGTTGCAATTTTGTGTCACCGTGGTCCCCGTAATCCCGCGCAATCCTAGCAAAAGAGACGTGTCGCGTTGCCTCCATCGCGCCCTCGCGCATCACGTGCGATCCTTCAGTCAGACGCCCATCATCGCGGGTCCGGCCTGAGCCGATCGAGTAGGGAGTTCCAGCTCCCTTGCCGCGCACCCTTGCCCCACACAATCTCGAACGTCGTCCGCGAGGCGTGCGGATGCTCCATGGCTTCAACGAACGCCTCCGCGACATCAGCGCGGGCGATCCGGTTCCGAGGCGCCAGCGGCAGGGCGTCCTGCCCGACGACGACCGCGCGCCCCCCGGCAGGCCGATTGAGCAGGAAGCCAACGCGGATGATCGTGTAGTCCAGGTCGCTGGCGCGAATATCGTCTTCAACGCGCCGGCGCCAGACCAGCGTGTTCCTCTTGAGCAGGTTGATGAGGGTCCCGGCCAAAGAAGACGTCCCGATGCCGATCGAGTTGAGATAGACGAAGCGGCCGTGGAACCCGGCTCGGCGCGCGGCCGCAAGCGTGTCCACCACGCCCTGATAGTCCGTCGCCTTGACTAGGCGCTCCGGCGCGTAGCGTCCGCTGGGCGCGCCTGCGGTGAAAATGATGTGATCCACATCCGCCACCGCGGCAGGGAGCGTCTCCGGCTTTGTGAGATCCCCGGCGACGACCTCAAAAGAGTGGCCCAGTTCGGCTGCGGCTGCGGCCAGGTTGCGCGCGAGCACCCGGACCTGATAGCCGCGCTGGTGCAGCAGGCGCGCGATCAGGAGCCCGGCGCCCCGCGTGCCGCCAATAACCAGAACCCGGCTCTTTCGGACCTTGCTCATCGGGCCTCCTGCTCAAGCGCTCGCCGCAAGATCCAGCGCATTGCCGCGAAGGCGCGTTCGCGATCCTCACCGTCCGCCAACGCGTCGGCGGTCTCGTGGATGACCGCAAATATGGGCCGTCCTGCTAGCGCCGCAGGCGATCGCCTGTTCCTCGAACGAGAACCGCTCTGGTAAAGCCCATCGTGCCATTATCGCCGTTCCTCCGGGTCTAGAAATCGCGAAGTTCATGTGGCTTTGGTTCACGCCTAAGTGTCGAAGCATGAACGCTCTGCGAGACGGCCGGTTGCACAATCGAAATCGGCTCGGCCAACTGGGGAACGGGGCTGTGCTGGGCCGTTTAGAGAATGTGCCGCCGTCGTATGCCGGGTGACCGCAACGTTATTGTCGCGGCCGGTCTCCCTGCCCGTCGATTTCAGGACCGGGGCCGTGCTTATGGACCTTGCCCCCTGACGCCTCCTCTGAACGCGCGAAATCGCAGCCCGTAGGGCTGCGCGAACGCGGCATCGGTCCCTGGGAACAGCAATGGCACGAAGCGGAAGACTGGTATTTTCAGCACGCCACGCCGGATCGATGGTTCGATATCATCGTTGAGAATCAGTAATCGAAGCCCGCCTGACCGTGCCCGCCGGCCAAACGACCCCTGCCGGCAGCGAACCCGCGGCGAAAAAAGAGTTGAGCGACGTCGGGACGCGACCTGTTCGATCGTCCTTTGCTGGTAGCGGTGCCGGCAAGCCTCGCGCCTGCGGAAAATGTAAGGAGAACAACGGTGAACAAGAACACGATCTGCCTGTGGTACAACCATGACGCCGAAGAGGCCGCGCGGTTTTACGCCAAAACCTTTCCCGACAGCAGCGTCGACGGGGTTCATAAAGCACCGTCCGACTTTCCGGGCGGCAAGGCCGGCGACGTCCTGACCCGTGCAGTTCACGGTATGCGGCGTGCCCTGCATCGGCCTCAACGGCGGCGACATCTTCAAGCAGAGCGAGGCGTTCTCGTTCCAGATCGCCACCGAGGACCAGGCGGAGACCGACCGTTACTGGAACGCGATCGTCGGCAATGGCGGCGCCGAGAGCGCATGCGGATGGTGCAAGGACAAATGGGGCCTGTCGTGGCAGATCACCCCGCGCGTCCTGACCGACGCGATGGCCAAGGGCGGCGACGTGGCAAAGCGCGCGTTCGAGGCGATGCTGACGATGCAGAAGATCGACGTTGCGAAGATCGAGGCGGCGGTGCGCGGATAGACACAGGCACTTGGCGGGGGCATCAGCCCCCCGCCATGAGGTCCTTTGCCAGCGCCATGTAGGCCGGCAGCGTCACGGGGTCGTTGGCGGCGTTGCCGGCCGCCGGGTGCGAGGCATAGCGGGCGATCACCATCTCGGCTTTCGGATCGATATAGATGCCCTGCCCGTGAACGCCGCGCGCCATGTAGGCGCCGTGCGCATTGTGCGTGATCCACCATTGATTGCGGTACGACCCGCCGGGCAATGTCGTGTAGCCCGCCGGCTTGAATTTTGCGGGATCGCCGCCGCGGGCGATGTCTTCCACCACGGCCGACGGCACGATCTGGCGGCCGTTGAAGCGGCCGTGATTGCGGATCGTCTCGCCGAAGCGGGCGAGATCGCGCAAGCTGGTCGAGAGGCCACCGCCGCCGCTTTCGGTGCCGATGCGGTCGACATGATAATGCGCGTCCTCTTCCGCCCCCATCGGAATCCAGATGCGCTCCGAGAGCAGATCGGACAGCGTCATCCCGCTCGCCCGCCGGCAGATAAAGGCCAGCACGTCGGAATTGACGGTCTTGTAGGCGAAGGCCTTGCCGTGCTCGCCCTGCTTCTTCTGCGCGCACAGGAAATCGAAGATGTTGGTCGCGCCCTCATAGCCCGGCTCGATCGGCGCCATGCCGTTCGCCCGCCGCAGCCCGAACACGCCGGAATTCTTATCGGTGTAAACTTCCGTGTATTCGAGGCCCATGGTCATATCCATCGCCTCGTGCACGCGCGCATCGCCGAATGCGCTAGTCTTCAGCTCCGGCACATAATCCGTGACAGGCGCCTGCGGATCGATCTTGCCTTCCGCCACCAGAATGCCGGCGAGCGTGCCGGTGAACGATTTCGTCACCGACATCGCGATATGCGGCTTGTGCGGCTTCAGCGCACCAAAATAGCGCTCGTAGATCAGCTTGCCCCGGTGCAGCACCGCGATGCCGTCGGCATAGGTTTCCTCGAGCATGCGCGCAAACGTCATCGGCCGCCCGTCCATGGTGACCGAAGCGGACGCACCGATATCGTGCTCCTCGCGCGGCAGCGCGGATGCAGGCCCTGCCCCGCGCCAGACGTTCACGGTCGGCACCAACTGGCGGATATTGCTCCACGCCCAACGCAATTCGGGGAAACTGCGGAACGAGCCGTTCTGGAACATGATGGTTTTATCCGGCGGCGGGGGAAAGCCCTGCATCCAGCCCAACGTTTGCGGATCGGTCTCGGCGGCGGTTGGAGTGGTGGTCTGGCTGGGTGCGGTCGCGGCGGACATGAAGGCTGGCTCCGGAGGGGCGATGCAGGAGTCGTAACATGGCGGCCTAGGGTGTGCAGCCGGCATTTGAGCGGGGGCGATCGGCGTGGCGAGCAGATTTGTAGGCCGCATGAGCGCAGCGATATGCGGAAGGAGAAGTCCGGGTATTAGCGCGCTCACCCGGGGCTACGCTTCCAGTATAGATAAGACCGGCTAAGCCCGGCAGCTTGCCATTTAGTGCACCGTCACCGTAATTCACCGAGCGCGCGATCCGGCCGTTAGCCGTCGGGCCTGGACCCGCGGGAATCATGAGCCCGCCCAGAGCGCGATCATCTAATGATGTATTACCCAGCTAGATGCTTCCAATGAGGCGTCGCACCGCAACCGCGCCTTCTTCCGGGGTACACAGCGAGGTGTCTACCTCCAGGTCGTAAGCGCGACGGTATGCCGGATGATCGACCTGTTCACGGGCCATCCCAGGCGCGCGGTTGTCGCGCGACCGTTCTCGTTCCTCAAGAACGTCAAGCGGAGCCCAGACGCGGACGACGTAAGTGGGCCGTCCGCGAAGCACGTTCAAACATGCATCTATTTGGACTTCATCCCGCAAGACGAAGTCCAGGACAATGTCGAAGTGCGTTTGCACGACACGTGCAAGTGTCGAGCGCAGGTTTTCGCAGTGGATGCTGTAGGCCTGAGCGCGTTCCGCGTCGCTCCGCATATCGCGGCGATTCGACATTGTGACGAATGCGTCCAGGGAGATGTGGAATGCTGGCACTGGTGCGGTCGCCTGCAGCGCCTTGGCGATGCTCGACTTGCCCGCGCTTGTAGTACCGTGCAAGACAATCGCCGTCGGAGCCATAGCGTCTAATATGTTTGTTATCATCGATCATCCGCGAGCAGATCATGGTGGCGCTGGAGACGGCGTTGCAGGTGGCATTGCCCGGTATTTAAGTCGAACACAACCGCGATCGGCCGGCAGAGGCCGATCGCAACCGCTGATCCTGCTGGACAGCAGCCAGACGCCGGACAACTCGATGGCCGCCGGCGTCATCACGGCAGGAGTCGCCAACCAGAACATCGGCGCTGCGGACGTTGCGCAGAAGTGAGGTTGGACACAGTCTGCGCGCCGCTTTGTCGGTGTGACCACGCTTCGGCGGCACGTCGAACATGAAGAAGGTCGTGATGTTGGTCATGCGCCGCGCACCTTCGTGGAGCTGAGCAATCAGCGGTCGTTCGGTAACGCTCAAGGTCTATCGAAGACCATCATTCGGTTGGATGCGCGATACTGTCCTAACGCATCCTCCACTATCCTGCGCCCTACTCCCACTCAATCGTCCCCGGCGGCTTACTTGTCACGTCGTACACCACCCGGTTCACGCCCTTCACCTCGTTGATGATCCGCGTCGCGGTCTGGCCGAGGAAGCTCATGTCGAAGGGATAGAAGTCGGCGGTCATGCCGTCGGTTGACGTTACCGCGCGCAGGCCGACGACGTATTCGTAGGTGCGGCCGTCGCCCATCACGCCCACCGTCTTCACCGGCAGCAGCACGGCGAAGGCTTGCCAGATGGTGTCGTAGAGGCCGGCTTTGCGGATCTGGTCGATATAGACGGCGTCTGCCTGGCGCAGGATGTCGAGCTTTTCCTTCGTGATGTCGCCGGGGCAGCGGATGGCGAGGCCGGGGCCCGGGAACGGGTGGCGGCCGACGAAGATTTCGGGCAGGCCGAGTTCGCGCCCCAACACGCGGACCTCGTCCTTGAACAGTTCGCGCAGGGGCTCGACCAGCTTCATGTTCATGCGCTCGGGCAGACCGCCGACATTGTGGTGCGACTTGATCGTCACCGACGGGCCGCCGGTGAAGGAGACGCTCTCGATCACGTCGGGATAGAGCGTGCCTTGGGCCAGGAAATCCGCGCCGCCGATCTTCTTGGCTTCCGCGTCGAACACGTCGATGAACAGGCGGCCGATGGTCTTGCGCTTCACTTCAGGGTCGGTGGCGCCTGCGAGTTCGCCGAGGAATTGTTTTGAGGCATCAACATGCACCAGCGGAATGTTGTAGTGATGCCGGAACAGGTCGACGACGGTCTTGGCTTCATCAAGCCGCAGCATGCCGTGATCGACGAACACGCAGGTGAGCTGGTGGCCGATCGCTTCATGAATCAGCACCGCGGCCACCGCTGAATCGACGCCGCCGGAGAGGCCGCAGATCACCCTGCCCTTGCCGACTTGCGCGCGGATCTTTTCGATAGCCTCTTCACGAAACGCGCGCATGGTCCAGTCGCCGGTGAGGCCTGCGACCTTGCGGACGAAATTGCGGATCAGCTTGGCGCCGTCGGGCGTGTGCACCACTTCGGGGTGGAACATCAGGCCGTAATATTTGCGCTTCTCGTCCTGGATCACCGCGAACGGCGCGTTCGGCGAAACGCCGGCGACGCTGAAGCCCGGCGGCATTTTGGTGATGCGGTCGCCATGACTCATCCACACCGGATGACTCTCGCCCATCGACCAGGTGTCGTCGAACAATCTGCTCGCCGTCTTCACCTCGACATCGGAGCGGCCGAATTCGCGGTGGTGGCCGCCCTCGACCTCGCCGCCGAGTTGGGCGGCCATGGTCATCTGGCCGTAGCAGATGCCGAGCACGGGAACGCCGGAATCGAAGATCTTTTGCGGCGCGCGGGGCGAGCCTTCCTCATGCACCGATTCCGGGCCGCCGGAGAGGATCACTGCTTTCGGCTTCATCTCGTCGAAGGCAGCTTCCGCCTTCTGGAACGGGACGATCTCGGAATAGACGCCCTCCTCGCGCACCCGGCGCGCAATCAGTTGCGTCACCTGACTGCCGAAGTCGACAATCAGAATCTTGTCATGCGCCGAGGCCACCGAGGTGGTCTGCTCGCGGGCTTGTTGTGCTGCTGTCATGGACAGGAATTACGCGACGGGGCGCGGCCTCGCAACCGCGGCAAAGGGTTGGCCCACATTCTTTCTGGGCCGTGGACAAACCCAATTTAGGTAAGTATTATTGACCTAATTTGCGCTCGACAGTTGTCGAGAGCAAATCGCGAGGAAACGGAGGGAACCATGCAAAGCCAGCACTACGCGGCGGCCGATCTCGCCGCGCTCGGCCGGGAATGGATCGCCGCCTGGAACTCGCACGACCTCGAGCGCATCCTAGCGCTTTACGCTGAGGATGCCGAAATGACCTCCGACCGTATTCAGGCGCTCGGCCTGGAAGCCAGCGGCACGCTGCGCGGCAAGGAAAGCTTGCGAATGTACTGGGGCAAGGCGTTTCGGCTGTTGCCCGGCCTGCATTTCGACCTGATCGACACCTATGTGAGCCCGGACAGCGTGGTCGTGTTTTACCAGAACGAGCGCGGCGCGCAGATCTGCGAATATTTGCGGCTCGATGCGAGGGGAAAGATCAGGCAGGGTTCGGCCAATCATCTCGCGCATTAAGGCCCTGCCTGTGCGACGTGTTCCAACGTGGACCACCGACCCAACCGCGTCATTGCGAGGAGCGTTAGCGACGAAGCAATCCATCTTTCTTTGTGCCGCACGATGGATTGCTTCGTTTCGCTCGCAATGACGGCGGAAAGACCCCGCTCTCCTCTTACCGCAGGACTCCCCCGCATGAAAATTCCGACACTACCCTTCACCGTGACCGACTGGAGCCAGGTCGCCGCGACGAAACATTCCGGCGAAACCGGCGAAGCGCTGTGGCGCACGCTCAACATCGGCGATCTGCGCGTGCGGATGGTCGAGTATTCGCCGGGTTACCTTGCCGATCACTGGTGCGACCGCGGGCATGTGCTCTACGTGCTGGAAGGCGAACTCGATTCCGAATTGCGCGACGGCCGCACGTTCAAGCTCAAGCCGGGCATGAGCTATCAGGTGTCGGATTTCGGCGACGCCGCGCATCGGTCGTCGACGAAGACGGGCGTGAAGCTGTTCATTGTGGATTGAGGAATCGTAGGGTGGGCAAAGCGCAGCGTGCCCACCATCTCTCCGGTTTCGCAGTTGAATGGTGGGCACGCTTCGCTTTGCCCACCCTACGCGATCATGCCTTCTTGAGCACTGAGACGAAAAACCCGTCCGTGCCGGTGCGGCGCGGGGTTAGCAGCCAGCCTTCGGCCGACTTCAGCGCGGCGTTTTCAAAATCTTCCGCCTTGTCCCAGAGCACGCTTGCCGTCTCGTTCAGTGGCTGAATCGAAAACTCCGGATGGCGCGACAGAAAGCTGCGGATCTGGTCGCCGTTTTCGCTTCGTAGCACCGAGCATGTGACATAGGCGATGCGGCCGCCGGGCTTGACCAGGGCGCTCGCGCGATCAAGCACTTCCGCCTGGTCCTTCAACCGCACTTCGAGCGCGCCGGGGCGCATGCGCCATTTGGCGTCGGGGTTGCGGCGCCAGGTGCCGGTACCGGTACAGGGCGCGTCGATCAGAACGAGATCGGCGGAGGCCTTGATGTCGGCCAATGGATCAGTGTCGCCTTTCGGCGCGCGGACATCGGCGTTGTGGACACCGGCGCGCGACAGCCGCTCGTAGATCGGCGCGAGCTGGCGCTTGTCGTGGTCGGTCGCGATCAGCCGCCCCTTGCCTTGCATCATCGCGGCGAGCGCCAGCGTCTTGCCGCCGGCGCCGGCGCAGAGGTCGATCACCTGCTCGCCGGGTTTTGCCGCCGAGAACAGCGCCGCAAGCTGCGAGCCTTCGTCCTGCACTTCGACGGCGCCCTTGATAAAATCCTCCTCGGCATGAATGCCGGGGTTGCGCGCGTCGGCGCCGAGTTCGATGCGGAGGCCGATCGGCGACCACGGCGTTTCCCGCGCGCCGAGGTGCTTGAGCGAAGCGAGAACCTTCTCGCGCTTGGCCTTCAGCGTATTGACGCGCAGATCGAGCGGGGCGCGGCTCGCCATCGCTGTCGCCTCGGCCACGCGGTCGTCGCCGAACACCGCTGCCAGCGGCGCGTCCAGCCATTCCGGATAATCGCCGGCGATGTGCGGCGGCGCGCCGTCGAGGGTGCGCGAGGTGAGCGCTGATCGCTCAGCCTCGCTCAGCGGCTCCGGCGCGAAACGCCCGCCGTCGCACAGCGCGGCGATGGCCTCGGTATTCATGCCGCGCTCGAGCCGCATCATGCCGAGCACACGCGCACGCGGCGTGTCCGCGTCCATCAGCCAGGCGCTGGACGCCCGGCGCCGCAGCACGTCCCAGATCAGGCCAGATATCGCCGCGCGGTCGCCCGAGCCGGCATAGCGATGCGCGGTGCCCCACTCCTTCAGCGCCTTCGCCGCGGGAACGCGTTGCGCGTCGATGGTTTCGATCAGTTCGATAGCGGCGGACAGCCGGGCAGCAGGGGTCATCAAGGGCTTTCTAAATCAGAAGCAGCAGCTTCAGCGCGAAGTAGATCCACATCACGAGCAGCACCACTGCGCCGGCGAACCAGGCCAGGCTGCGCTGCTGGATGTTGTTGGAGGTGACGAAGATGCCGGCGTGGGCAAATCGCGTCACCACGAACACCCAGGACATCAGCACGATGAAGAGATCGGCCCGGCGCAGCGGCAGCGCCAGCGCGATCAGCATGTAGAACAGGAGGGGTACTTCGAACTGATTGCTGAAGCAATTGCCGATCTGGGCCACGCGGGCCGGATATTTCGGCTGCCCCAGCGCGATGTCCTTCAGGCTGGTTTCCCGGGCCTTCACCGCCTTTGTGCGGGCCGACACCATCCATAGCATCAGGAAGAAAGTGAGCCCGACCGACACGAAAACCGGCAGCAAAACCATTTGAACCGACATGAGAACCTCCCCCGAAACCTGCACCAGACCTTAAAGCAATACCGAGGCACCCCTCGCCTGACAAATCCAGTTCCTCGACACTCGCTTGAACCACAGCCCGAGCCTTTTGAACCACGGACGAAGCCTTGGCGACCAACTATCGAGAATTCCGATGGTTCTGGTCTCGAACCGGCTCCAAAGCAACCCGCGAGCAGGCGATGAACATCACCTCCCCGATCCTGACCGGAGCAGCCAACGCGGCCGAGCTGCCCGGCTATTCCATGACCTCCTTTCTCCGGGCGGTCGGGTTCAGCGACAGCCCCGATGGCGGCCTCGGCATCATCATGTCGGCGTTGGCCGGTGTCGCTGCGGCGCTGGCGGTCGCGATCGTGCTCTCGGTCTACTTTCGCAGCGGCTACCGCAGCCGCCACGATCTCCTCAAACACGGCCTTGCCGTCTTCGCGGTGCTGGTCCTGCTCGCCTTCGCGATCTCCGACATGCGGCACGCGGCGCAGGCCTATCTCGGCCTCAATCCGGCAAAGCCCGCGGTGGAATTTGAAATCCGCCTGCCGAAGGCTGTGCTGACGACCGCCGCCGAAACCCAGGTCGAACTACTGACCGACCGGAACCAGAAACTGGCCAAGGTTCAGGAGGCGCTGGCCTCCACGCCCGACGGCCGCAGCATATTGCGGGGCACGGTGACGCTGGATTATCGCACCACCGAGCGCGTGATGGTGCTGAACCTGCCCGGCCAGGCCCAAGGCACGTTCCGGCTGCGGCTGCCGGCGAGCCCGACACGCTCCGGCCAGTTCGGACCATGGCATCTGGCCGACGGCATCGTGCCGGCCAATGGCGGCGCGGTGACTTCAGAGATTCACGACGCCTTCGCGATCCGCTACCGCGTGCTTTGAGGCGCTACGCTGGGCGGCCACGACGCGGCCAAGACGCTGGAGCGCTTGTGTTGCCCATTTGCCCTGAAGGACAAGGATGGCAAGACCGCGGGCACTTTTACTTTGACGGGAACAACCAGCGCTTTACTTTATCCCCGACGGTCGCCGAAAGAGAGTGGCCGCGGGAGGGTTACACTTGCGATTTCGCGATCAGGACATTGTTTTCGCTGGCGGTGCCAAGGGACAGAATATCGACATCCTCAGCGCCAATCCGGTCAATTACTTCCAAGTCATCAGCAATGCCGCCGACCTGCCGAGACTTGTCATCGACGGCAAGCTGTTCCTGCCCACTTCGGATCATCGCAAGCGCAACGGGAAGCTACCGCTTGTCATGGTGGTGCCGGGCAGCCTCGGCGTCGCGGCTTCTCACCTGGCGCATGCCGAAACGGTGGTCGGCGACGGCTTTGCGGCTTTTGTGCTCGACAGTTTTGGCGCGCGCGATGTGACGTCCACCGTCGCCAACCAGACCCAATTTTCATTTGCCGCCAGCGCCTATGACGTGTTGGCCGCCTGGCAGGTGCTGTCTGTTCATCCCGAGATCGACGCTTCCCGGATCGGCGCGCAAGGCCACAGCCGCGGCGGCTCGGCGGTGCTGACGGCGGCGACGCGACGTTTTGCCGATGCGGTGGTCGGCGCCGGCGCCGGTTTTCGCAGCGTGCTCGCCGCCTATCCCTGGAGCGGCCACCAGTTCCTCGATCCATCCGTCGACGAAACCGAAATCCGCGTCATCATGGGCGATGCGGATGAATGGTGCTCGCCGATGCAGGTGCAGGGCCATTGCCAGGCCATCCGCCTTTCCGGTGGCAAAGCGACGATGCGGCTGATCGGCGGCGCGCAGCACAGCTTTGACCGCGGCACAGGTATCGAAAATGTTCCCGACGCATCCGTCTCCCCCGCCGCGCCGACGGCCTATATCGCCAATAACGGCGCCTTCATCCATCCGCTCACGGGCGTCGCGGACAGCAAGCTCGTCGACCGTGACCTGATGGTCTATGCGCTGAAGGCGGGCTACGGCCGGAAGGGCGCGAGAATCGGAAGCCGCGACGGCGATGCTGAGCTGTTCAGGGCGGATATGCTCGCGTTCTGGCGGCGGACGCTGGGCTGACGCCACCCACACGCTTTCGTCATCGTTCCGACTTCAGGTCCGGTTATGATCGGCCCGAAAGGAAGGCTGCATGTCCGAATTTCGCCTGACGCAAATTTCCGATACCCACCTCGCCCGCCGTCTGCAGAAACTGACCGACAATTTTCACCGCGTCAGCGAGCATATCGACGCGACGCGGCCCGATCTCGTCATCAACAGTGGCGATATCTCCTTCGACGGTCCGACCAGCCGCAGCGATCTCGAATTTGCGAAAGAAATGCATGACGCGCTACCGGTGCCGTGCAGGCTTTTGCCCGGCAACCACGACATCGGCGACAACCCGACAGCGATCGGCCCCGCGCCAAAGCAGCCGGCGACCGAGGAAGAGCGGCGGAAATATCTGTCTGTGACTGGCGAAGACCGCTGGCGCTTCGATGCTGCCGGCTGGAGTTTTATCGGGCTGAACTCGCTGATCATGAACACCGGAATCGAGAGCGAGGCCGAGCAGTTCGGCTGGCTGGTTTCAGAACTTGCAAGCGTGAACGGCAAGCCGGTCGCGCTATTCCTGCATAAGCCTCTATATCTGAACACGCCCGACGATCCCGAGATCGAGGCGTCGGCGATCCGCTACGTTCCGCAGCCCCGGCGCAAGAATCTGATCGAGATGTTTGCGGCGGTCGATCTGCGGCTGGTCGCCTCAGGCCACGTGCACCAGCGCCGCGACTTCACCTTCGGCCACACCCGCCATGTCTGGGCGCCGTCTGCCGGCTTCATCATTCCGGACCGGATGCAGGAAGTGATTGGCGCCAAGCAAGTCGGGCTGGTGGAATACCGTTTCCAGCCCGACAGTTTTGAAGTCCGCCACGTCAGGGCGCCCGGCCAGACCGATGTCGGGCTGGACGAGCTGCTCGGCAAAGCGGCCAAGGACTGAGGCGTTCTTGAGGCGTTCTTGGGACCGCTCTGCTTCCGCTTTGATTTGAGCACGACCTTCTCGAAAGATTTTCAGATCATGCTTCACACGTTAGAGCGCATCACCACTGACGCTCAACGAGGCCAAAGGAGGAGGAACCATCGTCCCATGGCGCTGTCGCAAATGCGCCTACGCGTGGAGCCGGCTGAAACCGGCTGCCGTAATAGTAGCCCGGTCCGGGCGTGACCCTGACACCGTAGCCTCCTGTGACGTAACCGGAGTTCGGATAGTAGCCCGTCACGCCGGGTTCCTGGTAAACCACTTGAGCCATTGCAGGAGTGGCCAGCATCGTTGCGGCAACCAGACCGAGCGATAGTTTCTTGAAGTTCATCATTTGGCTTCTCCATTGGATGTCAAAACCAAACGACGGCGTTGAAGGGACGTTCCCTCATCCATCTCAAGTGGCTGTGAGGTTCGCGCCGCAAGTTCCAGTTGGCTCAAATTTTATCCGGCCCGACGCGCACCAGTTGCTTGCCGAAGTTCGCGCCCTTCAAGAGGCCCATGAACGCGGCAGGCGCGCTGTCGAGACCTTCGGTGACGAACTCCTTGTGCTTGACCTTGCCCTCGCGAACCCACTGCGACATGTCGCGCAGGAAGTCGCCGTGACGCGCGGCAAAATCGCTGACGATGAAGCCGCGGATGGTCAGCCGCTTGGTCAGCACGTTGCGCATCATCGCCGGCGCCCATTTCGGCGCCACGGCTTGCGTATCGTTGTAATGCGCGATCAGGCCGCAGACGGGCATGCGCGCAAACGCATTGAGCAGCGGAAACACCGCTTCGAACACGGCGCCGCCGACGTTTTCGAAATAGACGTCGATGCCTTTCGGGCAGGCAAACTTCAGCTTCGCGGCAAGATCGGTTTCGCGGTGATCGAGGCAATCGTCGAAGCCGAGTTCGTTCTTCACGTAAGCGCACTTGTCCTTGCCGCCGGCGATGCCGACCGCGCGTGCGCCCTTGATCTTCGCGATCTGGCCGACCGCTGAGCCGACCGCGCCGGAGGCCGCCGCGACGACGACGGTCTCGCCGGCCTGCGGCTTGCCGATATCGAGCAGGCCGGTATACGCGGTCATGCCGGGCATGCCGAGCACGCCAACAGCGGTCGAGATCGGCGCAATCTTCGGATCGATTTTCGCCAGGCCCTTGCCGTCGGAGATGGCGTGCGTCTGCCAGCCCGCACGCGACAGCACGATGTCGCCCTTGGCAAAGCCGGGATTGTTCGAGGCGATCACCTCGCTGACCGTGCCGCCCTCCATCACGCCGTTGATCGGCACCGGCTGCGCATAGGACGGCCCATCGCTCATGCGCCCGCGCATGTAGGGATCGAGCGAGAGCCAGATGGTGCGCAGGAGCACTTCGCCCGCGCCCGGGGTCGGGATCGGGCAATCCTCGAGGCGGAAATCGGAGGGTTTGGGTTCGCCGACCGGGCGAGCGGCGAGAACGATGCGCTTTGCTGATGCGGACATTGAGGGTTCCTCCGAGTGTTGTTGTTCTTCGTCATTGCGAGCGTAGCGAAGCAATCCACGCCTCCGCAAGCGGCGAAATGAATTGCTTCGCGGAGCCTGTCATCGGGCGCGCATTCGCGCGACCCGTTGGCTCGCAATGACGGTGGAGGGAGAATGACATCTCCTCCAACGCCGTCATTCCGGGGCGATGCGTAGGACCGAACCCGGAATTTCGAGATTCTCAGGTGCGCAATTGCGCACCTTAGTTCGCTTCGCGCCCCGGAATGACAGCCTAAGATTACACCCCGCCCGGATAATTCGGGCTCTCGCGCGTGATCGTCACGTCGTGGACGTGGCTTTCGCGCAGGCCCGCGCCGGTGATGCGGACGAACTGCGCCTTGTCGTGGAATTCGGCGAGGTTGCGGGCGCCGACATAGCCCATCGCGGCGCGCAGGCCGCCGGCGAGCTGATGCATGACGTTGCCGACCGGGCCTTTATAAGGCACCTGGCCCTCGATGCCTTCGGGCACCAGCTTGAGCGTATCCTTGATGTCCTGCTGGAAGTAGCGGTCGGCGGAACCGCGCGCCATCGCGCCGACCGAGCCCATGCCGCGATAGGCCTTGTAGGAACGGCCCTGCCACAAAAACACTTCGCCCGGCGTCTCATCGGTGCCGGCCAGCAGCGAACCGACCATGGCGATGTCGGCGCCGGCGGCGAGCGCCTTGGCGAGATCGCCGGAATATTTGATGCCGCCATCGGCGATGACGGGCACGTTTGCCTTCTTCGCCGCTTCCACCGCATCCATGATCGCGGTGAGTTGCGGCACGCCGACGCCGGCGACGATGCGCGTGGTGCAGATCGAGCCCGGGCCGATGCCGACCTTGATCGCGTCAGCGCCCGCATCGATCAGCGCCTGCGCGCCTTCCTTCGTGGCGATATTGCCGGCGATCACCTGCACGGCGTTCGAGAGCCGCTTGATGCGGTTGACCGCTTCCAGCACGCGGGACGAATGGCCGTGCGCGGTATCGACCACGATCAGATCGACCCCGGCATCGATCAGCAGTTCGGTACGCTCAAAGCCGCCCTCGCCGACGGTGGTCGCGGCTGCGGCGCGCAGACGGCCTTGGCTGTCCTTGCAGGCCAGCGGATGCGCAACCGCCTTCTCCATGTCCTTGACGGTAATCAGGCCGACGCAGCGATATTGATCGTCGACA
Source organism: Bradyrhizobium sp. AZCC 1678 (assembly GCF_036924765.1). NCBI lineage: Bacteria > Pseudomonadati > Pseudomonadota > Alphaproteobacteria > Hyphomicrobiales > Nitrobacteraceae > Bradyrhizobium > Bradyrhizobium sp. AZCC 1678. The sequence goes on along the minus strand of NZ_JAZHSE010000001.1, from coordinate 4,070,542 downwards.
ACAAGCAGTTTTTCGATGCGATGCTTGTGCAACATCCGCTTCGCCTCGTCCTGGCTGACGTCTTCGCGCACCGTGACGAGGTTTTCATGCGTCATCAATTCGGAGATTTTCTGGCGCGGATCGTTCGCAAAGCGGACGTCGCGGTTGGTGAGGATGCCAACCAGCTTTCCCGGTACCCCCTTGGAAGCGCCGGTGACCACGGGAATGCCGGAGAAGCCGTGATCCTTCATCAGCGCCATCGCGTCCGACAGCATCGCATCGGGGCCGATGGTCAGCGGATTGACCACCATTCCGGATTCATACTTCTTGACCTGCCGCACCTGGGCGGCCTGTCCCTCCGGATCGAAATTGCGGTGGATGACGCCGACGCCGCCGGCCTGCGCCATCGCGATCGCCATGCGTGCTTCGGTGACGGTGTCCATTGCGGACGCGATGATCGGGATGTTAAGCGGGATCGCGCGGGTCACATGCGAGCGGATATCGGCCTCAGAAGGCAGGATATCCGAGAGACCGGGTTTCAGAAGCACATCGTCGAACGTGAAGGCTTCACGGATACCCTGAAGTCCCTGCGCCATTGCCAACTCCTTTCGGCGGCTCATCGCCGCGATCAGTTCTTATGGATGAACGCCGCCTTCGGCGATGCTATCGGCATCGCCGTCGAATCGAAGCCCATCGGTGGGGTTGACGGTGGTCGATAGCATGGCGGGACGCCGAATCAAAGTGTTTGCCAGCTATGCACAGGCTTTTCGGGAAAAGCCGCAATCCCAAGGGGTTAGCGACGGCCTTAGGGCCGGTATCCCGGCGGCGGGCCGTGCTGGCGGATCGCCTCCACCACCTCGCGGTGCCGGCGGTCCTCCCGCTTCATGTGAACCGCGATCAGCGCATGCGCCGAGGGCACCAGCAGCAGTACGTGGAAAATCAGCCCGAAAACCAGGCAAAACACGATCAGGACCAGGTTGAAGATCGCCGAAAACGGCTGCCCGTTCAGCAGCAGCCCGACCGGCGGCAACAAGGCAGCAAGCACGTAGATCATGCGGACCTCCAGCGGCTGGCACGGTGCATACCAGCGTCACGCAGGACTTAGGTGGTTTGCCCCGTTCCGCAATGGCCTGTGCGACAGCGGAATGATACAGCGCCCTCGCCTGCCTCACTTTCCGGTCCCCCGATCCCGATGACCAAAGAACGCCTGATCCCGCTGATCGTCGCCACTGCCCTGTTCATGGAAAACATGGACTCGACGGTGATTGCGACCTCGCTGCCGGCGATCGCGGCCGATATCGGCACCAGCCCGCTGACGCTGAAGCTCGCCATCACGTCCTACTTGCTGTCGCTCGCGGTGTTCATCCCGGCCAGCGGCTGGACCGCCGATCGTTTCGGCGCGCGCATGGTGTTCTCGATCGCCATCGGCGTGTTCATGATCGGGTCGATCGGGTGCGCGCTGTCGCAGAACGTGACCCATTTCGTCATCGCCCGCATCCTGCAGGGCATGGGCGGCGCGATGATGACGCCGGTCGGACGGCTGGTGCTGTTGCGCTCGATCGACAAGAGCGCACTGGTCAATGCGATGACATGGGTGACGGTGCCGGCGCTGATCGGGCCGGTGATCGGCCCGCCGCTCGGCGGCTTCATCACCACCTACTTCTCCTGGCACTGGATCTTTTTGATCAACATCCCGATCGGGCTGCTCGGCATCTTCATGGCGATGAAGTATATCGACCCGATCAAGAGCGAGGATCCCGAGCGCTTCGATCTCTATGGGCTGGTGCTGGCCGGGATCGGCCTTGCCGGCATCGCCTTCGGCCTCTCGGTTGCCGGCCTCGGCCTGCTGCCCTGGCCTGTTGTCGCCGGCCTCGTTGCGGTCGGCACGATCTCGATGACGCTCTATGTGATGCATGCGAGGCGGACCGGATCGCCGGTGCTGGATTTCTCGCTGCTGCGCTTGTCGACCATGCGCGCCAGCATCATCGGCGGCTTCCTGTTCCGGCTCGGCATCGGCGCGCTGCCGTTCCTGCTGCCGCTGTTGATGCAGGAAGGTTTTGGCCTGACACCATTCCAATCGGGACTGGTGACGTTTGCCTCGGCCGTCGGCGCGATGGGCATGAAGACGCTGGCCGCACGCATCATCCGCGCCTTCGGCTTCCGCAACATGATGACGGTCAATGCCGTCGTCAGCGCGGTCTTCCTCGCCGCCTGCGCCCTGTTCACGGTGACGACGCCACTGCTGCTGATCTTCATCATCCTGGTCGTCGGGGGATTCTTCCGCTCGCTGCAATTCACCGCGATCAATACGGTGGCCTATGCCGAGGTCGAGCCGGCGCAGATGAGCCGCGCGACCACGCTGGTCAGTGTCAACCAGCAACTGGCGATTTCCGCCGGCGTCGCGGTCGGTGCGTTCTCGGTGGAATCGACCATGCTGTGGCACCATGTCACCGAACTGAACGCCGACGTATTCCCGCCGGCGTTCCTCGTGGTCGCGGTCATCTCGGCGGCGTCGGCCTATTTCTTCTGGCAGATGCCCGATGACGCCGGCCACGAAATTTCCGGGCGCAAGGTGGTCGAGATTTCCAGCCGCAAGGGCGCGGCAAAGGCGGCTACCAAGGCCGCCAGCGAAGGCACCGAGGACGCACGCGATCAGCGGCTGGGCTGACTAGGCGCAGCTACGCCTCACCTGACGGCAGCTCCGGCAAGGCCGAAGGCCCGAGCCTCCCCGAGAGTTTTTTCATTGCCGGTGTGTATGACACCCGACATTCAAAAATTCGCCGTGAGAGTCACAAAGCGAACGGAAGCCCCGGCGCCAGTCCGCCATATACTTTGGTATAGGCGGGCGCGAGGCGGTCATCCGCGGCAGCACCTGCCCTTGTTGGAAGTTGGGGGAAATGGTTCCCGGTTCCGTCTCTGCGGCGGCACGCGCCTCGGAAGGTCCGGGAACAAAAATCCGATCGTTGTTGAGTTCAGTTTCGCTGAGAGGATGAAACCCGTGAGTGATGCCAATATGAACGTTGACGTGAATAACAATACGCCGAACCCGAAAGCCACCGGACCATACGAAAAGCGCGGATTTGACATGCCGTTCTTCGCGGTGCCTGGGATCTTTAATGGGATCACCGAGCAGAACATGACGCGGGCGAAGGAAGGCATCGAGAACATGAAGGTTGCCTCGGGAGCAGTCACCGACGTTCTCCTGGAATCCTGTTCAACCAACGCAAGAGGCGCCGCGGACTACGCCTCGAAATTGATCGAGTTCTCGGCCGCCAACACCAGCTCCGCCTTCGATTTTCTCACCCATCTCATGGGCACGAAGTCGCCCTCGGAAATCTTGCAGCTCTCCGCCGCACAGGGCTGCAAGAACTTTGGAGCCACGGCAGCACAAAACCGGGAGATGTGGGAGCTCACCCGCAAGATCGCGACCGAGAGTGCCGATCCAATCAAGAAGAGCTTTGCCGGCATGCTGCAGAAAGCGTCCTGGTTTTAAGTCACTTTCGCAGCCCGACAGGATCGGCTGGAACGAGCGCTCCACAAGAAGGGCGCATTCCAGCCGACGTCGAGTTGACATGCCGCAACACAAAAATCCAGGGACGGAAGAGCAGATGGGCGTCGTCATGATCAAATGCCCCGAGACGGGGCGTGCCATTCCGACAGGTATGGAAGCGGATCGCGAACGGTTTCGCTGCAGTCCGGTATTTTTCGCGCGCACCTTCTGTTTGATCTGCAAAGCCAGCCACGAATGGTTTGCCAGGGAGGCCTGGGTTCACGAGCCATCAGAGAGGCGGCTCAAGCCAAAGGCCACGCTCAGCCTGCAATCCGCGTAGGGCCGCTGAAGCCGTTGCTGCAACTCCGTCAATGGCCCCTCGAGCGGGGGCCGGTCACTCCCTGGCTTGGCGTGCGGCGATGAACCTCCTCTGCCTCGGCAAACAAGGCAGCTCGGTCCCGGGGATGCCGGACGAGCCCCGGCGGGGTCATCTCCTCCGGCAAGACGATCCGACCGATCCTGCGGCGCATGAGCTGGTAGCACTCGCATGCTGCTGCTTCGAGCCGCGGCCTGTCGATCTCAATGAAGGACCGCCGATTGGATCGGACCGCACCCGAGTCACGGAGCTTGCAAACGGCATGCGTCACCGTCGTTCGCCGCACGCCGAGAAATTCCGCAAGCGTCTCCTGCGTCAGCGGCAGGGTGTCCCCGTCGAGCCGATCGTGGACGTGCAGCAACCATCTCGCCAGACGGGCTTCGACCGAGTGTAGCGCATTGCAGGCCGCGACGTGCTGAAATTGTGCCATCAGTGCCCTAGAGAGGATCTGGACCGCGCCATTCAAGGCGCTGCTGCGGTCGAGCGCCGCTTGAAACCGTGCTGGTGAAATCTGCAACGTGGTCCCCGCCACCCGCACCACCGCGGTCATCGGAGAGCGGGAAGGCCCCAGCGTCGACAGGATGCCCACAGCTCCCTCGTTGCCGACGAGAGCGGTCGCGACCGTTTGCCCGCTCGGCATGTCCATGATGAAGGCGATCAAGCCGCTGAGAGGGAAATAGATCTTTTCGGCTACGTCACCCGACCGCATCAGCACGGCGTCACGTTCAAGCGGGACCATTCGGAAATGAGGCACTAGGAATTTAAGATCTGCTGGCGGCAATGCAGCTAACAGTCGATTACCAACTCTGGCCCTGTGCTCCATCACGGGAAAGCTCCTTCCCAGACGGATGCGCCGTACGCTGCAGAACTGCTGCTGGCGTCAGGCTGCATGCGAATAAACAGACCGCGCCGAGCTGGTATTATGCGCCATCCGGGAAAAAGTTCCAATGGCATTACTCAGGCGCGTCAACGTCGCTCACCCCGCAACCAGGCAGACATTCATCGACCGCGGCCGCGTAAAGGTTGCGCTTAAAGCCGGGTGGGCTGCCTGCGAAATCCCATCGCCAGCACGTAGCGCTCCGACGAATCCTGCCGGCTCGAAGCCGGCTTGACGTGGCGCACGCTGGCGAAATCGCGCTTCAATTGCGCGACCAGTTCGGCGTCTGCGCCGCTCTGAAAGGCCTTGGCCAGAAACGTTCCGCCGGGATTGAGCACGTCGGCGGCAAACGCTGCCGCAGTTTCGATCAGGCCGACGATGCGCAACTGATCCGTCTTGCGATGGCCGGTGGTGTTGGGCGCCATGTCGGACATCACGACATCGGCCCGCCCGCCCATCATCGCGATCAGCTTTTCGGGCGCGTCCTCAGCCAGGAAATCGAGCTGGGCGAAATTGACACCAGGAATCTCCGGCATCTCCAGGAGATCGATCGCGACCACCTTGCCCTTGCCGTTGACGGCGCCGACACGCTTCGCTGCGATCTGGCTCCAGCCGCCGGGAGCGGCGCCGAGATCGACCACAGCGATGCCATGCTTGAGGAAGTGATACTTGTCGTCGATCTCGATCAGCTTGTAGGCCGCGCGCGAGCGATAGCCGTCCCGCTTGGCTTGCGCCACATAGGGATCATTGAGCTGCCGCTCCAGCCAGAGTTTTGATGACAGCTTGCGCTTGCCACCGCTCTTGACCGTGACGTGCAGGCGTCCGGTGGTGTCTTTTGCCATGTCTGTCGGTGCCTTGGGGTGTCAGACGCGATCTAGCACATCACGCCACGCGGCGCATTAACACGCCCTGAGCGCGCCGTCTTCGCGCATCATCTCGACCAGCATGCCCTCGCGCAGGCCCCGGTCGGCAACGCGCAGCCGCGGCAGCGGGAAGGCATCGCGGATCGCATCCAGAATGGCGCAGCCGGCCAGCACCAGATCGGCGCGCTCGACGCTGATGCAATTATTGTTGGCGCGCTCCAGATAGCTCATGCCGCGCAGCCGCTGGATCACCGCGGTAATGTCGGAACCGTGCATCCAGATGCCATCGATGCGGCGGCGATCGTAGCGCGCCAGATTGAGATGGACGCCGGCGAGCGTGGTCACGGTGCCGGAGGTGCCCAGCATATGCATGTCGTGCAAATCCGTGCCGTGCTCGCCAGCGAACGGCGCGACATATTGCGCGACTTCGCGCACCATCCCCGCATAGGATTCCGCCGTGACGTCTCGTCCGCCGAAATGCTCGGCCAAGGTGACGACGCCGAGCGGGATCGATATCCACGCCTTGATCCGCGGCGACGCATTCTGCTCGGCGGGATCGCGCTCGATCCGGACCAGCTCGGTCGAGCCGCCGCCGATGTCGAACAGGATCGCGCCCCGCCCTCTTGCGTCCAGCAGCGGCGAGCAGCCGATCACGGCAAGCGCCGCCTCGGTCTCGCGATCGATCACCTCGAGCCGGATGCCGGTCTCGCTCGCGACGCGGGCGCGAAAGCTTTCGGCATTGGCGGCAGCGCGGCAGGCTTCGGTGGCGATCAACCGCAGGCGGTGGGCCTTGCGGTAGCGGATCTTGTCGCTGCAGATGCTGAGCGCCGCGATGGCGCGCTCGATCGCCGCCTCGCTGATGGAACCGGTCGCGGAAATGCCCTCGCCGAGCCGGATGATCCGCGAAAACGAATCCACCACGCGAAAACCATCGCCTGCCGGACTGGCGATCAAAAGCCGGCAATTATTGGTGCCAAGGTCGAGCGCGGCATAGACACCGTTTGCCGTGGCCGCCGCAACCGACCCTGACGGGCTAGCGCAGACCTCAAGGCCTTCGCGCAGCCGCGTATCGTCAATCATCAAAACTGTCTTTCCGCAGGCCGCTTCCGGGCCGCCGAAGAAAAATTACCGTTCACGGAAACTTTAGCAGCGCCAAGGGGCTACGCAACAACCCATCACATAGGACTATGCCCAATCAGGCGTTGTCCGGCATGACGCAGTGCGTTATCTCAGCAGGAACCCGCGGAACCGGGAAAATCCAAGAGAATCCCAAGCATTTCAGGTGTTTTTCGATGCAAGATCACACGGGCGCCGCCTCCCTGGACAACGCTATCGCACTGCAAAAATACGGGGTGGGGCAGCCGGTGCGCCGCAAGGAAGACGACACGCTGGTGCGCGGCAAGGGCAAATACACCGACGATTTCGCCCTGCCCGGCCAGGCCTATTGCTGGATGGTGCGCTCCAGCCATGCCCACGGAATCATCAAGGGGATCGCCACGGCCACCGCCAAGGCCATGCCCGGCGTGCTCGGCATCTGGACCGGCAAGGACCTGGAAGCCGCCGGCTACAACCCCTTCACCTGCGGTCTGCCGCTGAAGAGCCGGGACGGCTCACCGCTGCTGCAGACCAACCGTCCGGCGCTGGCGACCGACAAGGTGCGCTTTGTCGGCGACCCCATCGCCTTTGTGGTCGCGGAAACGCTGGCGCAGGCGCGCGACGCGGCGGAGGCCGTCGAACTCGAGATCGAGCCGCTACCCGCCGTGACCGACGCGGCTGAAGCGACAAAGCCCGGTGCGCCGCTGCTCTACGATCACATCCCGAACAACGTCGCGCTGGACTACCACTATGGCGACACGGCCAAGATCGACGCGGCGTTCGCCGCTGCTGCCCATGTGACCAAACTCGACATCGTCAACACCCGCGTTGCCGTGGTGTCGATGGAGCCGCGCGTGGCGCTGGCCGCCTACGACAAGGCGGCCGAACGCTTCACGCTGCAGGTGCCGACGCAGGGCGTCTCCGGCAACAAGGTGACGCTGGCGAAAATCCTCAACGTGCCGAACGACAAGGTTCGCATCCTGACCGCCAATGTCGGCGGCTCCTTCGGCATGAAGAACGTCAGCTATCCCGAATATACCTGCATCCTGCACGCGGCGAAGGCGCTGGGCCGCCCGGTGAAATGGACCGACGAGCGCTCGACCAGCTTCCTTTCGGACAGCCATGGCCGCGCGCAGCTCATTCACGCCGAACTGGCGCTCGATGCCGAAGGCAAGTTTTTGGCGGTGCGCCTGCAGGGTTACGGCAATCTCGGCGCCTACATCACCGGCGTCGCGCCGGGGCCGCTGTCGCTCAACACCGGCAAGAATCTTGCGAGTGTCTACCGCACGCCGCTGCTCGGCGTCGACATCAAGACGGTGTTGACCAACACCACGCTGATGGGCGCCTATCGCGGCGCCGGCCGGCCCGAGGCCAATTACTACATGGAGCGGCTGATCGACCGCGCCGCCGACGAGATGGGCATCAACCGCCTCACCTTGCGCAAGCGCAACTTCATCAAGCCGTCGCAACTGCCGTTCGCAGCAGCCTCTGGCGTCACCTATGACAGCGGCGATTTCGCAGGCGTCTTCAACAAGGCGCTGGAGATTTCCGATCACGCCAATTTTGCGAAGCGGAAGAAGGAGAGCAAAAAGAGCGGCAAGCTGCGCGGCATCGCCGTCGGCTCCTATCTGGAAGTGACCGCGCCGCCGAGCGGCGAACTCGGCAAGATCAGCTTCGAGCCGGATGGTTCGGTGAAGCTGACCACCGGCACGCTCGATTACGGCCAAGGCCACGCCACGCCGTTCGCGCAGGTGCTTTCGGCGCAGCTAGGCGTTCCCTTCGACAAGATCACGCTGGAGCAGAACGACAGCGATCTCGTCCGTTTCGGCAACGGCACCGGCGGGTCGCGCTCCATCACCGCGACCGGTCAGGCCATCGTGGAAGCTTCCGCCCTCGTGATCGCGAAAGGCAAACAGGCCGCCGCGCATCTGATGGAAGCGTCCGAGGGCGATATCGAATTCGCCCAAGGCCGCTTCACCATCGCCGGCACCGACCGCTCGATCGGCATCATGGAGCTGGCGCAGCGCGTGCGCGAAGGCAGGATGCCGGAGGGCGTGCCGCTGTCGCTCGACGTCGACCACGCCACCAAGGACACGCCGTCCACCTTCCCCAATGGCTGCCATGTCGCGGAAGTGGAAATCGATCCCGAGACCGGCGTGACGCGGATCGTGCGCTACTTCGCGGTCAACGATTTCGGCACCGTGGTCAACCCGATGATCGTCGCCGGCCAGTTGCATGGCGGCGTGGCGCAGGGCATCGGCCAGGCGCTGATGGAGGAAGTCAGCTACGATTCAAGCGGCCAGCCGATCACCGGCTCGTTCATGGACTATGCCTTGCCGCGCGCGGAGGACATTCCGCCGATGGAAGTCGGCGACCACCCCTCGCCCGCAAAGTCCAATCCGCTGGGCACAAAAGGCTGCGGCGAAGCCGGCTGTGCCGGCAGCCTCGTCTGCGTCGTCAACGCGGTGGTCGACGCGCTGTCGGAATACGGCATCACCCATATCGACATGCCGCTGACGCCGGAGCGGGTGTGGCGGGCGATCCAGGATGCGAAGGCCAAGCAGGCGGCGTGAGGCTAGGCCAACCCGTCATTGCCGGGCTTGACCCGGCAATCCATCACGTTTCAATGACTCTTCTGAAGTGATGGATGCGCGGGTCAAGCCCGCGCATGACGAGTATTTCCTGTTCTGCGCATCACACCTTCTCGACCGCGCCGCCGCTTTCGGCCCAGCCCTTGAAGCCGCCGAGATTACGCACGTCCTTGTAGCCCATGTCTTGCAGCGTCTTGCCGGCAAGCGCGGACCGGCCGCCGGAGGCGCAATAGACGATCACGGTTTTTTCCCGATCGAATGCATTGTCATAATAGGGGCTGTCAGGATCCGCCTTGAATTCGAGCATGCCGCGCGCGACGTGTTTCGCGCCCTGGACCTTGCCGGTGCTCTGTAGCTCAAGCCCGTCGCGCACATCGACCACCAGGACCTGGCCGCGCTCGATCAGGGCTTTCGCGTCTTGCGGGCTGATGGCTGGAACGGAGCTGTTAGCCGCTGCAAGTAAATCCTTCACTGAACTCGGCATCGTATTCTCCCGTATGCTGTTTTACCGTTGGGCACAGATAATGGCGTAGTATGTGGCGAAGCTTGGTCAATAGCGCAATGACCACGGCTCCAAGAAGCTTTGCCGCGACGCTATAGCGCTTGACTGGAGCGTGCATTCTGAAAAGCTTTCGCCCAGCCCGCAGGCGTGCCGACAACAGGAATTTGGAATCAGATTGTGGACGTATTGTCGGAAGTCCTGCGCGTCGTCCGTTTGTCCGGAACGATCCATTTTCGCGCGGAATTTACGCATCCGTGGGCCATTCTTTCGTCCCCGCCGGCGCTGCTTGCGGCGCGCCTGCAATCCTCCGAAGGATCGGTGACACCGTTTCATGTGGTCACCGAGGGCAATTGCCTGGTGACATCAGGGGCATTGCCGCCAATCCACATCGAAAGCGGCGACGTGATCGTGTTCCCGCGCGGCGATCAGCATGTGATGGCCAGCGACCCTGAACTGGCGCCTGTCCCGATACAGGACATCTATTCGCAACCGTCCGCGGAGCGGATCACGGTCGTGAATCACGGCGGCGGCGGGCCGCCGGCGCGCTTCATCTGCGGCTTTCTGCACGCCGATCAGCGGTTCGATCCGCTGCTGAAATCGCTGCCGGCGATTCTTTGCGTCCGCTCGCGCGAAGACGCCCTTACGCTCGAGACGCTGGACGGCATCGGAAGGCGTGTGCAGGCGATCACGCATCCGCAGGAGAAGGAGTGGTGGCGGGCATCGGTGCGCTACCTGATGAGCGAAACCGCGACGCCGGGTCCCGGCAATCGTGCCGTGCTGGCGCGATTGGCTGAGTCGCTTTTCCTCGAGCTGCTGCGGTGGCAGTTGCAGTTTGCGCCACAGGGCCATGGCGGCGGATGGCTGGCGGGCCTGCATGATCCCCAGGTGGGTCCCGCGCTCACACTGCTTCATGCGCAGCCGGAACGACCGTGGACCGTCGAAGCGCTTGCAAAGGAAGTCGGGGTCTCGCGTGCGGCGCTCGCCAAACGATTCGTCGAACTGGTCGGCGAGTCGCCGATCCAGTATCTCGCGGGCTGGCGGATGCATTTGGCCCAGCACCTGCTGCAAGACAGCACGCTTGGCGTGGCCGAGATCGCCGGACGCGTCGGATATGACTCCGACGCGGCTTTCAACCGGGCGTTCCGGCGGGTGGTCGGCTCGCCGCCCGCGACATGGCGGCAGGCCAGAGAGGAACAGCCTCTCGTAGAGGACGGGTTGCCGGGTCAAGCCCGGCAATAACGCATCGTGTTACGCCGCCGCCTGCTCGCGGGGCTGGTAGATCGCGATGTGGTGGCAATGCGCCAGCGGTGTTTTGCCGTTGGCGACGACCAGCGCATCGAGTTCGACGAAGCGGTGGCCCTTCTTGTCGTAATTGCCGATCACCTTCGCGCGGGCCGTAATGACGTCGCCGACTTTCGCAGCCGACAGGAGCTGCATGCGGCTGCCGACGTGAATCCAAGGCCCCAAAATGGCGTTGTCGACCAGCGCCCGGTTCATCACCCGTTGCAGCAGGCCAGGATGACCGAGGCCTTCCTTCGTATAGATCGGATCGGCTGCCCTGATGTCAGCCAGATATCCCGCGGCCGCTTCGCCCGCCCAGTCGCGCGGCGTGGTGCCGAGCCATTTGCCGAGTTCGTAGGAAGCGCCGCTGACCGGCCTGCGCTCCGCTACGGCAGCGACTTCCTTGTAGTCTGCAATCGAAACAGCCGGTGCGGATGCCGGCAATGACGCGGTGCCGGTGGCGCAAAGCTCGTCGCGGCTCTGCACTTCTATCGAAAGCACGTCATTGCTTTCCCCTGCCGTGAGTTCGGCCATCTCGCCGTCATAGACCGGCTTGAGGAAGCGCACATCGATAAAGCCGCGTTCGAGAAAGGCACGGCCCCATTTGGCGACCGGCTGGTGCATCATATAGGCCATCACGTCGACGCCCGGAACCAGCCCACCCGAGAATCCGAACCGCTTTGCCACGGTGTCGTCATGCATCTTGTTTTCGGATTGTTTGGCGGTGTTGTAGGCCTGGACGCGATACGGCTCGATAGTCATGCCCATTCCTCTTATTCTTGGTTGTTTTCAGCCATTTATCGTACGCAAAGAATGTACCGTGGCAAGCGTGTTCCGCCCCCTGTTTTCCTCGCATTCAGCCATCGAATAGGCTACCACGCGCGGGCAAGAACATGCCGCCGAGATATGCCTGAATTGAACCCCACCCGCATCTATGTCGACGCCGACGCCTGCCCGGTAAAGGACGAGATCTATCGCGTCGCGACCCGGCACGGCCTGCCGGTCAGCGTGGTCGCGGGGAATTTCATCCGCGTGCCGCAGGATCCGCTGATCGAGCGCATTGCCGCCGGTTCCGGAATGGATGCCGCCGACGACTGGATCGCGGAGCGTGCGGGACAAGGCGACATCGTCATCACCTCGGATATCCCGCTCGCCAGCCGCTGCGTGAAATCGGGCGCCGAGGTGATTGCGCCGAACGGCAAGCCGTTCACCGAACAATCGATCGGCATGACGCTGGCCGTGCGCAATTTGATGACCGACCTGCGCTCATCGGGCGAAGTCACCGGCGGGCCGAAATCCTATTCCCCGCGCGACCGCTCGGCATTTTTGTCGGCGCTCGACCAGACCATCCGCCGCATCCAGCGCCAGCGGGCGCAACAGCCCGCGCCAAATCAGGGTTGAAGTGAACGATGGCGCCGCCGCTGATCCAGTTGAAAGATATAAGGCTGACCTTTGGCGGCACGCCGCTGCTGTCGGGCGTGGAGCTATCCGTGTCCGCGGGCGAGCGCGTCTGCCTGATCGGCCGCAACGGCTCCGGCAAATCGACGCTTCTGAAGATAGCCGCCGGCACCGTCGAGCCCGACGGCGGCAGCCGCTTCGTGCAGCCGGGCGCCACCATCCGCTATCTGCCGCAGGAGCCTGATTTCGGCGATCACAAGACGACGCTGGCCTACGTCGAGGCTGGCCTCGGCCCCGGCGACGATCATTACCAGGCGCGCTATCTGGTGGAGCAACTCGGGCTGCACGGCGACGAAGACCCCGCACATGTCTCCGGCGGCGAGACCCGCCGCGCGGCGCTGGCGCGGGTGCTGGCGCCTTCGCCCGACATATTGCTGCTGGACGAGCCGACCAACCATCTCGACCTTCCCACCATCGAATGGCTGGAGGGCGAGCTGGAAAGCCGACGTTGCGCGCTGGTCATCATCAGCCATGACCGCCGCTTCCTCTCCAATCTGTCGCGCGCGACCGCCTGGCTCGATCGCGGCCAGATCAGGCAGATCGACCGCGGTTTCTCGGCGTTCGAATCCTGGCGCGACGAGGTGCTGGCGGAAGAAGAGCGCGACCAGCACAAGCTCGACCGCAAGATCGTCAACGAGGAACACTGGTTGCGCTACGGTGTCTCCGGCCGCCGCAAGCGCAACGTCAAGCGGCTCGGCAATCTGCATGCGCTGCGCGATCAGCGGCGCGATTATCGCGGCGCGACCGGGAATGCCAGCCTCGCCGCCGCCGAAGCCGACAAGTCAGGCAAGCTCGTCATCGAGGCCAAGAACGTCGCCAAGGCCTATGGCGACCGCACGATCGTCGATGGCTTTTCGATCCGCGTCCAGCGCGGCGACCGCATCGGCATCGTCGGACCGAACGGCGCCGGCAAGACGACGCTGGTTCATCTCCTGATCGGCAACGATCCACCCGACAGCGGCACGATCCGGCTCGGCGCCAATATCGAGATGGCGACGCTCGACCAGCACCGCGAAAGCCTCGATCCGAAATCGACACTCGCCGAAGCGCTGACCGGCGGCCGCGGCGACCATGTCATGGTCGGCGGCCGGCCGAAGCATGTCGTCAGCTACATGAAGGACTTTCTGTTCGCCCAGGAACAGATGCGCACGCCGCTCGAGGTGCTCTCCGGCGGCGAGCGCGGACGGCTGATGCTGGCGCGCGCGCTGGCGAAGCCCTCCAACCTGCTGGTGCTGGACGAGCCGACCAACGACCTCGATCTCGAAACCCTCGACGTGCTGGAGGAGATGCTCGGCGACTACGAGGGCACCGTGATCCTGATCAGCCATGACCGCGACTTCCTCGACCGCGTCGTCACTTCCGTGATCGTGCCCGAGGGCGACGGCCGCTGGATCGAATATGCCGGCGGCTACACCGACATGCTGGCGCAGCGTGGCGAGGATCTCGCACGCGAAGCTCCCAATATGACTGCCGTCGAGGAAAAGAAGGAAACCAAGGCTGCCGCGCCCTCTGCGGCGCCCAAGCGGCGGCTGAACTTCAACGAGAAGCACGCGCTGGAAACGCTGCCGAAGACGATGGCGAAGCTGCAGGCCGAGATCGCAAAACAGCAAAAGCTGCTTGACGATCCCGACCTCTACACCAAGAATCGCAAGAAATTCGACGCGGCCTCCGCGGCGATCGCGAAGGCGCAGGAAGAACTCGCTGCCGCCGAAGACCGGTGGCTGGAGCTGGAAGTTTTGCGAGAAGAGATCGAACAGGCGTAGGTATTTCTACCGTCATTGCGAGGAGCGAAGCGACGAAGCAATCCATCCATCCGTTATGCCGCTCGATGGATTGCTTCGCTTCGCTCGCAATGACGAAAAAGCACAACTGGAGCCAACTTGATGAGCACCCCCCTCGCCGCCAAAATCGCCCGTGAATACGGCACGCCCTGCGCCGTGATCGACATGGACCGCGTCGAGCGCAACATCGCTCGGATCCAGGCGGCCTGCGATGCGGCTGGCGTCGCCAACCGGCCGCATATCAAGACCCACAAGAGCCCGCTGTTAGCGACCATGCAAGTTGCGGCTGGCGCCCGCGGCATCACCTGCCAAAAACTCGGCGAGGCCGAGGTGATGGCGGAAGCCGGGATCGACGACATCCTGATCAGCTACAATCTGATCGGCGACGAAAAAATGGCCCGGCTCGCCGCGCTGCAGGCCAAAGCCAACATGACGGTCGCCGCCGACAATTCGACCGTGATCGCGGGCCTGCCGCAGGCAGCCAGCGCTTCCGGCCGTCCGCTGTCGGTCGTGGTGGAATGCGACACCGGGCGCAAGCGCGCCGGTGTCGAGACGCCGGGCGAAGCGATTGCGCTGGCGCGCGAGATCGCTGGCTGCAAGGGACTCAAGTTTGCGGGCTTCATGCTGTACCCGACCGAGACCGGCTGGACCGAGGCACAGAAATTCTTCGATGAGGCGCTGGCCGGAGTCCGTGCGCACGGGCTCGATGCGACGATGGTTTCGACCGGCGGCTCGCCGAACCTGAAGAATCTTGGAAAACTCCAGGGCGCGACCGAGCATCGTCCCGGCACCTATATCTACAACGACCGCATGCAGGTCGCCGCCGGCGTCGCCAGTTGGGACGATTGCGCGCTCAACATCTATTCCACCGTCGTCAGCCGCGCCGGCCCGGAGCGCGGCATTCTGGATGCGGGCTCCAAGACGCTGACATCAGATACCGGCGGCGGGCTTGAAGGCCACGGGCTGATCCTGGAGCACCCCGAGGCGAAGATTGCGCGCTTTGCCGAGGAGCATGGCTTTCTCGATCTGGCCCGCAGCAACACGCGGCCTGTCGTCGGCGACGTCGTGCGGATCGTGCCAAATCACGTCTGCGTCGTCGTCAACATGATGGACGAGGTGGTGATGGTGCGCGGCGAGGAGATTTTGGGCACGCTGCCGGTGGCGGCGAGGGGGAAGTTGCGGTAGGTACCCCGTAGGATGGGTAGAGCGCAGCGAAACCCATCGGGACTTGCCGCGTTGCTAGTTGATGGGTTTCGCTGCGCTCTACCCATCCTACGAACTAAGCCACTTCAGCGCGCCCCGTCCGGCTGCCGCTCCGGTCGCGAACGAGGCTTGCAGCAGATAGCCGCCGGTCGATGCTTCCCAGTCCAGCATTTCACCGGCGGCAAACACGCCGGGCAGGCGGCGCAGCATGAAATCGCCGTCGATCTCGCTGAACGGTATCCCGCCCGCGGTCGAAATCGCGCGCGCAATCGGCGCTGTGCCGGTGAGTTCGATCGGGACGGCGTTGATCAGGCTGGCAAGGTTGGGCTGCGACAGCGACGTGAGCGAAGTGCCGGATGCCTTGGCTGCCTCCTGCAGCAATCCGATTGCAACAGGTGAGAGGCTGACGGCCTTCCGCAGGAAATTCGACAGGGATTGTTTGCCTTTCGGCGCCGATACCTTCGCGATCAGCTCTTTCATGTCGAGATCGGGCCGCAACGCCACATGCAGCGTCACCTGACCTGAACGGATAATGGCTTCGCGCAACTCGACCGACAGCGCATAAACCGCGCCGCCTTCGATGCCGGTTCGGGTAACGACGGCCTCGCCGCGGACGCTATGCGCACCGAATGTCAGCGCCACACCCTTGAGCGGCTGTCCCTCGAAGCGGTCACGAAAGATGTCCGACCATGCGACGGCGAAGCCGCTATTGGCCGGTCGCAGCGACGATATCTGCACGCCTTTCGCGACGAGCGTTTCGACCCATGCGCCATCGGAGCCCAGCCGCGGCCAGCTTGCGCCGCCAAGCGCCAGTACGGTCGCGCTCGTCTCGACGAATTGCGGTCCATCCGGCGTTTGAAAACGAAGACGGCCCTGCTCGTCCCAGCCGCTCCAGCGATGACGCAGCTCCAATCGTACGCCCATCGAATCCAGCCGTCGCAGCCAGGCCCGCAGCAAGGGCGAAGCCTTGAAGGCTTTTGGAAAAACGCGTCCGCTGGAGCCGACGAAAGTTTCCTGCCCCAGCGCCTCGCTCCAGTCACGCAACGCCTGCGGCGGGAATGCCTCGATGGCGGCTTTCAGATGCGGCATCGCCTCGCGATAGCGCGCGAGGAATGTCGGCAACGGCTCGCTATGCGTGAGGTTGAGCCCGCCTCGCCCGGCCATCAGGAATTTGCGGCCAACCGACGGCATCGCGTCATAGACGGTGACCTCGGCGCCGCCCTGCGCGAGCACTTCGGCCGCCATCAGGCCAGCGGGGCCGGCGCCGATGACAGCGACGTTTTTGGAAGATGATGACATGGCGGGAGTGTAAGCCGGATTGACAGTCTGTAGGGCGGGCAAAGCGAAGCGTGCCCACCATACATCACCGGCATCGGAGATGCGTGGTGGGCACGGCGCGAAGTGCGCTTTTGCCCACCCTACGAATTGGCCCGTGCTCTACAGCTTGATCCCCGCCCGCGCTGCGGCCTGCGCCACATATTTCTGCGTCTGCTCGAACGCGCCTTGCAGCGCCTTGGCCTTCGAGACATCGTCGATCTCGGCAAAATGCGCCGCAATCGCATCCGGCGTCCAGTCGGACTGGGCCAGATTGACGCCCTCGGTCTCTATGATCTTGATCACCGCGAACGAGCCCGCGCCGGCGCCCATGATGGTGCGGGTCGGGGCGTCCTCGCTGAGCAGAAATTCCACCGCCGGCGTGATCGCCTCGGGGCGCATCAGGGCCAGCGCCTGCGGCGGCAGCAGTTCTTCCGTCATCCGGGTCGCCGCGGTCGGCGAAATGGTGTTGACGCGGATATTGTTCTTGCGGCCTTCCTCGGCCAGCACGTTCATCAGGCCGACCATGCCGGCTTTGGCGGCGCCGTAATTGGCCTGGCCGAAATTGCCGAACAGGCCCGACGACGAGGTGGTCAGCACGATGCGCCCATAGTTGCGTTCGCGCATGCCTTCCCACACCGCCTTGCAGCAGTAAAAAGTGCCGACGAGATGAACATCGAGTACCTTGGCAAAGTCGGCGACGTCCATTTTTGCGAAAGACTTGTCGCGGAGAATGCCGGCATTGGCGCACAGGAGATCGACGCTGCCCCACTCCTTGGTGGCGCGTTCGACCATCGCCGTGACCTGTCCGAACTTCGAGACGTCCGCGCCATCGGCCATCGCCGTGCCGCCCGCTTTGCGGATTTCCTCGACCACGGTTTCAGCCGGCGTCAGCGACCCGCCGGTGCCGTCGCGCGCGCCGCCGAAATCGTTGACCACCACCTTGGCGCCGCGGCTCGCCAGCCCCAGCGCATGCGCCCGTCCCAGACCATTGCCCGCGCCGGTGACGATAGCGACGCGTCCGTCAAACCTGATTGCCATGATTGGAATTCCCGCTGCGTTCTTTGTCGTCATGCCCGGGCTTGACCCGGGTATCCATCAAAACAAGGATGCTTTTGAACAAGGATGGATGGCCGGGTCAAGCCCGGCCATGACGGGCGGATATCAATTGAAATAGATCAGCCCGATCCAGTCGGCGACCAGCGCCGGCTTCTCCTCGCCCTCGATCTCAACGGTGACATTGGTGCGCGACTGCAGCTCCTTCGGCTTGCGCAGCTTGGCCTCCATCAGCGTGAAGCGGCCACGCACGCGCGAGCCTGCGCGCACCGGCGAGAGGAAGCGCAGCTTGTCGAAGCCATAATTCACGCCCATCGCGGTGCCTTCGATGACCGGCATCACCTCATAGGACATGATGCTCATCAACGACATCGTGAGGAAGCCATGGGCGATGGTGTTGCCGAACTCGGTTTCCTTCCTGGCTCGCTCGGGATCGACATGGATGAACTGATGGTCCTCGATCACGTCGGCGTAGACGTTGATCCGGCTCTGGTCGATCAGGTGCCAGGACGACACCCCGATCTCCTTGCCCACCATGGCCTGATAGGCCTCAAACGAGACCGGCGGCTTCTTCCAGACTTCATTCATTGATTAACTCTCCAGCCCGGCGGTCCGCACCTTTTGCAACTCCGGGAACTCTTCCTCGCGGAACTCGGCGCCGCGCAACACATCACTGCGGTTATTATCATGTTCGAGCCGCCGCAACTGCACGCGGCGGATCTTTCCGGAAATCGTCTTCGGCAGTTCCGTAACCAGCTCGATCTTGCGGATACGCTTGAATGGGGCGAGCCTTGTGTGCAAATGCCGGAAGATCGACAGCGCTGTCTCCGGTGTTCGCTCCACGCCCGACACCAGCAGCACGTAGGCCTTGGGGATTGCGAGACGGATCGGATCGGGACTGGGAACGACTGCGGCTTCAGCGACCGATTCATGCTCCAGCAGCACACTTTCCAGCTCGAATGGGCTGATACGGTAGTCGGATGATTTGAAAACGTCGTCGGAACGGCCGACGAAAGTCAGATAACCCTCGTCATCGGCAAACACCACGTCGCCGCTGCGATAGAGATCGCCGTCGGCGCCGCTCAGTTTGCCGTCTTCACCCTGATAGCCCTGCATCAGGCCGGCGCGGGCCGATCGGCGCCGAGCACCAGCGTCACCTCCCCCTCCTTGGTGACGTGGCCGTCACTGTCGGTGATCTGCACGCGGTAGCCCGGCAGCGGGCGGCCCATCGAGCCGACCTTGACCTTCTGGCCCGGCGAGTTGCCCGCAAGCGCGGTGGTTTCGGTCTGGCCGTAGCCGTCGCGGATGGTCAAGCCCCACGCCGCCTTCACCTGATCGATCACCTCGGGGTTGAGCGGCTCGCCGGCGCCGCAGACCTCGCGCAGGCTCACCTTGAAATCCGCAAGCCTCTCCTGAATGAACAGCCGCCACACCGTCGGCGGCGCGCACAGCGTGGTGACGCCGCAACGGCCGATGGTGGCGAGCAAGGCCTTGGCATCGAAGCGCGGCTGGTTGACCACGAACACGGTAGCTCCGGCATTCCATGGCGCGAAGAAGCAGCTCCAGGCATGCTTGGCCCAGCCCGGCGAGGAAATATTCAGATGCACGTCGCCCGGTTGCAGCCCGAGCCAGAACATCGTCGACAGCGCACCGACCGGATAGCTGCGCTGGCCGTGCCGCACCAGTTTTGGTTTTGCCGTCGTGCCCGAGGTGAAATAGAGCAGCATCGGGTCGTCGGCGTTGGTCGGACCATCAGGCGCAAAAGTCCCGGGCGCGCCGGCCGCCTGCTCGAACGGCAGCCAGCCGTCATGCGTCGTGGACGCGCCGACCACGATACGCACCAGATTGTCGCCGCCGAGGCCTGCGAATTTCGCCACCTGATCCTGCGAAGCCACCACCACCCTCGCCCGGCCGCGATCGAGCCGGTCGCGCAATTCGTCGGGCGTGAGAAGCGTGGTGGCGGGGATCACGACCACGCCGAGCTTCATTGCCGCCAGCATGGTCTCCCACAACGGCACGACATTGCCGAGCAACAGCAACAGATGGTCGCCGCGCCTCAAGCCCTGCGCACGCAGGAAGTTTGCCACCTGATTGGAACGGGCCGAGAGCGCCGCAAAGGAAAGTTTTGTCTCTTTGTGACCGGCATCGACGATCCAGAGCGCGTTGCGGTCGCGGCTGTCGGCATTGCAGCCGAGTTCCGCGTCGAACCAGTCCAGCGCCCAGTTGAACGGAACCGGATCGGGCCAGCGAAATCCCTTCACGGCCGTATCGTAATCGGCGCGGTGCTTGAGCAGAAAGGTGCGCGCTTCCTGGAAGGTCGTCATCAGGTCTCCGTTATTTCCCGGCGAGGCTCCTAACGTGCTGGATAATACCGGAAAAATCCACCCCGCCATGGCCGGCGGCGTCGAAGGCCTTGTAGATCTCCTGCGCGTGTTTGCCCAGCGGCGTCACAGCCCCCGAGGCATTGGCCGCGTCCTGCGCCAGCGTCAGGTCCTTGACCATCAGCGCCGAGGCGAAGCCGGGCTTGTAGCCGTTATTCGCGGGCGACGCCGGCACCGGGCCCGGCACCGGGCAATACGACGTCAGCGCCCAGCATTGCCCCGAGGAGGTCGAGGCGACGTCGAACAGCGCCTGATGCGACAGCCCGAGTTTCTCCGCGAGCGCAAAGGCCTCGCCGACCCCGATCATGGAAATGCCTAATATCATGTTGTTGCAGATCTTGGCCGCCTGCCCCGCGCCGGGGCCGCCGCAATGCACGATCTTCTTGCCCATGTTCTCCAGCACGGGCTTTGCCGCCGCAAACGCCTTGTCCTCGCCGCCGCACATGAACGTGAGCGTCGCGCCCTTGGCGCCGCCGGTTCCACCCGACACCGGCGCATCGACCGAGAGCGCGCCGTGCTTGGCGGCCAGCGCATGCGCCTGCTTGGCGCTTTCGACGTCGATGGTCGAGCAATCGATGATCAGCGTGCCCCTGGTCATCGCCGGGATCACTTCGTTCCAGACCGACAACACATGCTTGCCCGCGGGCAGCATGGTGATGATGATTTCAGCGCCCTTGACCGAGGCCACCGAACTCTCGGCGATGGCGGCACCGTCGGCCTTGGCCTGATCGCGCGAGGCTGCCACGAGATCGAACGCGGTCACCTTGTGGCCAGCCTTGACCAGATTGGCCGCCATCGGCCCACCCATATTGCCGAGGCCAATGAATGCGATATTTGCCATCTCGAATCCTCCGCTAAGACTTTTCTGTTTTGATCAGGGAAATTTCAACTCATCGGCGCCGATCTCGGCGAAATACGGCGCGACCACTGCCGGCGTCACGTCCTCAATCCGCGGCGGCGACCATTTGGGATTGCGGTCCTTGTCGATCACCGCGGCGCGCACGCCCTCGCGGAAATCGTCGCTGGCAAAGACTTCCAGCGCGGCGCGATACTCCCGCACCAGGCATTCCTCCAGCGAACGTGATGCCCGCGCCAGCCGCAGCAGTTTCAGCGTCACCACCATGCCGCGCGGCGATTTTTCCTTCAGCGTCTTCAGCGTCGAGAGCGCCAGCTCCGAGCCGTCGCGCTGCAAAGCCGCGACGATGTCTTCCATGCGGTCGTAGGCGAACCATGCGTCGATCTTCGGCTGCATCGCGGCGACAGGTCCAGCCGTCTCACCGGTTGCGAAGCCAGCAATCAGCGCTTTGACTTCTGCGGGGGTCACACCGGGCCGAATCTTGGTCAGCGCCTCGCGCAACGCGGCGAGTTTGCCTGACGGTACGACCGCGTCGGCAAAACCCGCATGGATCGCGTCCGGACCGTTCATGGTCTGACCGGTCAAGCCGAAATACGTGCCGATCTCTCCCGGCGAATGCGACAGCAGCCATGTGCCGCCCACATCCGGGAAGAAGCCGAGGCCGACTTCCGGCATTGCCAATTTCGTCTTGTCGGTCACGACACGGTGGCTCGAGTGCGCCGATAACCCGACACCGCCGCCCATCACGATGCCGTCCATGAAGGACACATAAGGCTTCGGGAATTTCTTGATGCGGGCGTTGAGGATGTATTCGTCGCGCCACAGGATCTTGCCGAGATCGCCCTTGACCTTGGAGCTTTCCCAGAGCGCGCGGATGTCGCCGCCGGCGCAGAGGCCGCGCTCGCCCGCGCCTTCCAGCAGGATCACGGCCACGGAAGGATCGGCCTCGAAGGCATCGAGCGCCTTGTCGATGTCGTGGAACATCTCCAGCGTCACCGCATTGATGGCCTTCGGCCGGTTCAGCCGGAGGATGCCAGCCGAGCCTTCCTTGCGCGCGATCAGGTCGCCCTCTGCAACAGCAGCATCTGTCATCGCGCGCCCTCGATCAGCTTGCGCGACACGATCAGCCGCATGATTTCGTTGGTCCCTTCCAGGATCTGGTGCACGCGCAAATCGCGCACGATCTTCTCGATGCCGTATTCGCTGAGATAGCCGTAGCCGCCATGCAGTTGCAGCGCCTGGTTGGCGACTTCGAAACCGACGTCGGTGCCAAAACGCTTGGCCATCGCGCACAGCATGGTGGCGTCCGCGTCCTTGCGGTCGAGGGCTGCGGCGGCACGCCAGACAAAAGTCCGCGCCGCCTCCAGTTCGGTCGCCATGTCGGCAAGCCGAAACTGCAGCGCCTGGAATTCATCGAGGCGTTTTCCAAACGCTTTTCGTTCCTTCATGTAGGCCAGCGACTTCTCCAGCGCGCTTTGCGCGCCGCCGAGCGAACACGCCGCGATATTGATGCGGCCACCGTCGAGCCCGGCCATCGCGATCTTGAAGCCGATGCCCTCCTCGCCCAGCCGGTTCTCGACCGGCACGCGGGCATTCTCAAAAATCACCGCGCGGGTCGGTTGCGCGTTCCAGCCCATCTTGCGCTCATTGGCGCCGAATGAGACGCCCGGCGTGTCGGCCGGAATGACCAGCGTCGAGATGCCGCCGGGGCCGTCGGCGCCGGTCCGCACCATCACGACATAGAGGTCGCCGCCACCGGCGCCGGAGATGAACTGCTTCTGGCCGTTGAGCACATAATGGTCGCCGTCGCGCACCGCGCGGGTGCGGAGCGCCGCGGCATCCGAGCCGGAGCCCGGCTCGGTCAGGCAATAGCTCGCCAACAGCTCCATGGTGCAGAGCCTTGGCAACCACTTCTGGCGCTGGGTGTCGTTGCCATAGGCATCGATCATCCACGAAGCCATGTTGTGGATCGAGATGAAGGCCGACACCGTCGGACAGCCCTGCGCCAAGGCCTCGAAGATCAGCGCGGCGTCGAACCGCGTCAACGCCGAGCCGCCGACGTCGTCCCTGATGTAGACGCCGCCCATGCCGAGCTTGGCAGCTTCCCGCATCACGTCGACGGGGAAATGCTTTTCCTCGTCCCAGCGGATCGCATGCGGCGCGATTTTTTCCGCGGCAAATTCCCGCGCCATATCGCGAACCGCAATCTGGTCCTCATTGAGAGCGAAATGCATTCTGGGCTGCTCATTCTTGTCGTCATTGCGAGGAGCGAAGCGACGAAGCAATCCATTCTTCCTTTTCGCGGCACTATGGATTGCTTCGTGGAGCCTGTCATCGGGCGGGCATTCGCCCGACCCGTTGGCTCGCAATGACGGCCTGGGCTACACCATCAGTTCATCGTCGGGATCGAGAATTCCGCACCTTCCTTGACGCCGGACGGCCAGCGCGAGGTGATCGTCTTGGTCTTGGTGTAGAAGCGGATCGAATCCGGACCGTGCTGGTTGAGATCGCCAAAGCCGGACTTCTTCCAGCCGCCGAACGTGTAATAGGCGATCGGCACCGGGATCGGCACGTTGATGCCGACCATGCCGACATTCACCTTGGCGGCAAAATCGCGAGCGGCGTCGCCGTCGCGGGTGAAGATCGCAACGCCGTTGCCGTAATCGTGATCGGACGGCAGCGCCAGCGCTTCCTTGTAGTCGTGGGCGCGCACCACCGAGAGCACCGGGCCGAAGATCTCTTCCTTGTAGATCCGCATGTCCTTGGTGACGTTGTCGAACAGGCAGCCGCCCATGTAGAAGCCGTTTTCATAGCCCTGCATCTTGAAGCCGCGGCCGTCGACGGCGAGCGTCGCGCCTTCCTTGATGCCGATTTCGACGTAGTTCTTGACGCGGTTGAGCGCCTCTTTCGTCACCAGCGGACCGTAGTCGGCGGAGGGATCGATCGAGGTGCCGATCTTCAGGCTCTCGACCCGCGGGATCAGCTTTTCCATCAGCCGGTCGGCGGTGGGCTTGCCGACGGGCACGGCGACCGAAATCGCCATGCAGCGCTCGCCGGCCGAGCCATAGCCGGCGCCGATCAGCGCATCGACGGTCTGGTCCATGTCGGCATCGGGCATGACGATGGCATGGTTCTTGGCGCCGCCGAAACACTGCGCGCGCTTGCCGGTGGCGGCGGCACGCTCATAGATATATTGCGCGATCGGCGAAGAGCCGACGAAGCCGACCGCCTTGATATCGGGATCGTCGAGGATGGCGTCGACGGCTTCCTTGTCTCCGTTGACGACGTTGAGCACGCCGGGCGGAAGCCCCGCCTCGATCATCAGTGCGGCCAGCATCATCGGCACGCCGGGATCGCGCTCGGACGGCTTCAGGATGAAGGCGTTGCCGCAGGCGATCGCCGGCGCGAATTTCCACATCGGGATCATCGCCGGGAAATTGAACGGCGTGATGCCGGCGACGACGCCGAGCGGCTGCCGCATCGAATAGATGTCGATGCCGGGGCCCGCGCCTTCGGTGTACTCGCCCTTCATCAGGTGCGGAACGCCGCAGGCGAATTCGACGACTTCGAGGCCGCGCTGGATGTCGCCCTTGGCGTCGGGAACGGTCTTGCCGTGCTCGCGCGCCAGCATGTCGGCGAGCTTGTCGTAATCGCGCTGCGCCAGTTCGAGGAACTTCATCATCACGCGCGCGCGGCGCTGCGGATTGGTGTTGGCCCACTCGACCTGGGCGTCCCTGGCGTTCTCGACAGCGGCGCGAACCTCGGCTTTGGAGGCCAGCGCCACCTTGGCCTGGACGTCGCCTGTCATCGGCTCGAAAACGTCGGCCGTCCGGCCGGACGTGCCCTTGACCTCTTTACCACCGATGAAATGTCCGATTGAGCGCATGAATTTTCTCCCTGAAGTCCCGCTGGATCAGCTTTGGAGCCCTTTTTGACCTGCATTTCTTAGGATACAAGTCTGATATATTGCACCTTAGATGTGCGGAAATGCTGGATCAAGGCACCAAGACGATCGATTGGGATGACTTCCGTTTCGTGCTGGCGATCGTCCGCGGCGGATCGGTTTCCGCTGCCGCCAAGCAGCTATCGGTCGATCATGCCACAGTGATCCGGCGTGTCGACCGCCTGGAACGGCATCTCTCGGCAAAACTGTTTGATCGCCGCAAGACCGGCTACCTCCTGACCGAGGCCGGCCAGCGCGTCGCCGACAGCGCGGAAGCGATGGAATCCACCATCGTCGCCAACCAGGAGGCGGTCGGCGGCTCGCGCGCCCAGCTCACCGGCACGGTCCGGATCGGCGCCCCCGACGGGTTCGGCAGCCATTTCCTGGCCTCGCGGCTTCTGAAGTTCACCGAGCGGTATCCCGATCTCGACCTGCAGCTCGTCGCCACCGCGCGCCTGTTCAGCCTGTCGAAACGCGAGGCCGACATTGCGATCAGCCTGACGATGCCCAAGGAAGGCCGGATCGTCGGCCGCAAGCTGCTCGACTATAGCCTCGGGCTCTACGCCGCCCCCGCCTATCTCGACCGCGCGCCGAAAATCACTGGCCGTGCCGACCTGGCCGCGCATCGCTTCGTCGGCTACATCGAGGAATTGCTGTTCACGCCCGAACTGGACTACCTGCCGCAGGTCTCGCCAAAGATCTCCGCGAAATTCCGCAGCGCCAATCTGATCGCGCAACTCAATGCCACCATCGCAGGCTTCGGCATCGCCGTGCTGCCCCACTTCATGGCAACGGCGCATCCGGAATTACGGCCGGTATTGCCGGACGAGATCAGGATTTCGCGCACCTTCTGGATGCTGATGCACGCCGACAGCAAGGATCTCGCGCGGATCAGGGCGGTTGCCGATTACATCTACGAGACGGTGGAGAGCGAACGCGCGCTGTTTGCCGGGCGGTGAACTCTCACCACGTCATTGCGAGAACGTAGATTTGGATTTCAATTCACCTTCGCCCGCACCTTCTTCGCGGTCGGTTTTGTCGCCTCGGCACGGGCCAGCGCCGCCTCGCGGCCAGAGGCGAGAATTTCGTCCGACAGTTCACCGCTGCCCGCCACGCGGGACATCACGAGCGTGCCCATCATCGTGGCCAGCGTGCCCATGGCCTGCTTGCGCGCCGTCTTTCGTGGCACATCCAGAATCTGTTCGGCCATCACATCGATCAACTGTTCGAGTTTGGCGCTAAAGGCCTTGCGGGTTTTGGCGCTTTCGCGGGCAATCTCGGCGCCGAGCGTGGGGACCGCGCAGCCGCGGCCGGGATCGTCGCGATGCACCGTCGAGACGTAGGAATCGATGATCGTCGACAGCCGCTTCTCCGGCGGCGTTTCAGCGGCGATCTCGCGCCAATGCGCGACCGAGCGGTCCATCGCATAGGCAAAGGCCTCGATCACCAGCGCCTCGCGGGAATCGAAATGCGCGTAGAAGCCGCCATGAGTCAGGCCGGCCTCCTTCATCAGGTCGGCGACGCCGATGCCATGCGCGCCCTTTTCGCGAAGCCGCACCGAGGCCTTCTTCACGATCCGCGCGTGGGTTTCCTGCTTGTGCTCTTTTGAATAACGCATCAACCCGTCCCATTAAATGTCTGCAGTCATATAATAGCAGTTGTGCGGGCGAAAAGCTGCATCTATTTCGCTTTTTCAACGCCGATCATCGTGAATGTGGCAGTCGCGTGCACCGCAAGATTGCCCGCGCCGTCGCGGACGAAGCCTTCGGCATAGCTGGCCTGGCGGCCGAGTTTTACCACTTTGCCTTCCGCCGAGACCGTGCCTGATCGTACCGACAGCGGCCGCAAATACGTCAGCTTGAGGTCGAGCGTCACCGAGCTCTGCCCGGCCGGCTGCATGGTGGCGATGGCGCAACCCATGGCGGTATCCAGCAGTGCCGCAGCCACCGCGCCATGGAGCAGTCCGATGGTATTTTCCAGGCTTTCATCGGGGTCGAGTTCCATCACGATCCGGCCGGGTTCGGCGACACGCATCTCAAAGCCGATCAATCGGGCCATCGGCGGCGGTGGCAGGATGCCGTCGCGGATCGCGCACATCGTCTCCAGCCCGGACATCCCGGAGGCCGCCTTCGCTACCGGCCCCGGCGCCTGCCACTCCACCACCCGATGCCTGCGCGTGTCGAACGAAAACAGATCGACGGTCTCTGTCGAGGTCATGAACAGCTCCATTGAATGATAGTCGTCATTCTATGTCGGCGCGTGCCGCCGCGCAACACCCTCCCCGCTTCCCCTTGACAAGCCGCCGTAATGTCCTTGGAAGTGACGTCAACCGTCCCGACCAGTTGCGGAAAACAAAATGGAAATGCTCAATCCCCACTGCGGCATCGATCGCGACGCTCGAGGTGTCGTTCGCCTCTCGATCTGCAACGCAGGCTCTCTCAACATCCTCTCCTCCGCCGTCACCAACGGGGTTCGTGAAGGGTTTGAGAAACTCGCCGGCGACAAGAGCATTCGCGCGGTCATCCTCGCCGGCCAGAGCGAAAAGAGCATGATCGGCGGCGCCGACATCAAGGAGATGGCGCGTCTCGACCAGAAATCCGCGGAAGCCTTTATCACGCGGCTGCGCGACCTCTGCGAGGCCGTGCGCAACTTTCCGGCGCCCGTGATCGCGCGGCTGCCTGGATGGTGTCTCGGCGGCGGACTCGAAGTCGCCGCCGCCTGCGATTTCCGCATTGCCGCCCACGACGCTAAATTCGGCATGCCGGAGGTGCGTGTCGGCATCCCCTCGGTAATCCATGCCGCCCTGCTGCCGCGGCTGATCGGCTGGGGCCGCGCCCGCTGGCTGGTCATGACAGCGGAAAACATCGACGCGCCCACCGCGCTCGCCTGGGGCCTGGTCGACGTGGTCGCGAAGGAAAATGGCATCGATGCCGCCGTCGAGCACACGGTGAACGCGCTGCTCGAATGCGGCCCGGAAGCGCTGCGCGCACAGAAGGCGCTGCTGCGCCAGTGGGAGGAACTGCCGCTGACCGAATCCGTCAACTTAAGCGTCGGCGTGTTCGGAAAGTCCTTCCTGACCGGCGAGCCGCAGCGGCTGATGCAGGGATTTCTCGACCGCAAGAAATAGACGGAGGGCCGCATGAGACCTGCCGGCAAGGGGGCAATCCCAGCCTCAGGCGCCGGTCGATCAATTTCTCTCAGGCGAACGGCGAGATTTTTCATGGGATGGTCCGTTGCGATTTGTTGCAGCGCATAATATTACAACAATAATTCAATACCGGGGTTGACCGCACCTGGATCGATCCTTGGCGCAGCGGTGTCGTGATGTCCTGAAATGAGGGAAGTGTGACATTCAAGTCAAACGGTCATCACGTCAGAATGCGTAAGCCGAACCAGGCCAATCTTCCCTCTGGAATCCTCTGAGGCCCAATGATCTCGAACTGGCTGTCAGCCGCCCTCGCCCGCCGCAACATCCACTACGGCTGGGTGATGGTCGCCGTGACCTTTCTCACCGCCCTGATCTCCGCCGGCACGGTCGGCGCTCCCGGCGTCTTCATCGTGCCCCTGCAGAAGGAATTCGGCTGGACCACGGCGGAGATTTCCTCGGCGCTGTCGATCCGCTTCATCCTGTTCGGGCTGATGGCGCCCTTCGCCGCCGCGCTGATGAACCGCTACGGCCTGCGCAACGTCACGCTGTTGGCGCTGCTGATCGTCGTATCCGGCCTCGTCGCATCGCTGGCGATGACGCAGGTCTGGCAGTTGATGCTGCTGTGGGGCGTGGTGATCGGGCTCGGCACCGGCATGACGGCGCTGGTGCTGGGGGCTACGATTGCCGCGCGCTGGTTTGCGGCGCGGCGCGGGCTTGTGGTCGGCATCCTCACCGCGAGCGTTGCGACCGGGCAGCTTGCCTTCCTGCCACTCTTGGCGAGCCTGACCGAAACCTATGGCTGGCGGATCGCGCTGGCGCTGGTCTGCGTGATGCTGGGCGTGGCCGCCTTCGCCGTGCTGATGGTCATGCGCGACCGCCCGAGCGACGTCGGCTTGCGGCCGTTCGGCGACGAAGGCACCGAGCCGCTGCCGGCGCTCCCGCCGAACAACACGCCTATCATGGCGGCAGCGCTCGGCACCCTGCGCGACGCCTCGAAGTCGGGCGTGTTCTGGATCCTGTTCGCCACCTTCTTCATCTGCGGCGCCTCGACCAACGGTCTGGTCCAGGTTCACCTGATTCCGATGTGCCTTGATTTCGGTATTCCGCAGGTGCAGGCGGCGAGCCTGCTCGCGGCGATGGGCATTTTCGATTTCGTCGGCACCATCGTCTCGGGCTGGCTGTCGGACCGCTACGACAATCGCTGGCTCCTGTTCTGGTATTACGGGCTGCGCGGCCTGTCGCTGTTGTTCCTGCCCTTCACCGACTTCTCGTTCTATGGCCTGTCGCTGTTTGCGATGTTTCTACGGGCTCGACTGGATCGCGACCGTGCCGCCCACGGTGCGGCTCACCGCGCAGCGGTTCGGGCCTGAGCGCGCCAATCTCGTGTTCGGCTGGATTTTTGCCGGCCATCAGCTCGGCGCGGGCGTTGCGGCCTTCGGCGCCGGCCTGTCGCGGACGGCGCTCCAGACCTACCTGCCGGCCTTCTTCGTCGCCGGTGCGCTCTGTGTGGTGGCGGCGCTGATTGTGCTGGCGATCTCGCGGCCGAAGCCGGTGGCGGCGTGATGGAGTTGTCGGGTGGGCTGAGCGAAGCGAGCCCACCATTCGCTGTCAATGCGTGGAGAGATGGTGGGCACGCTGCGCTTTGCCCACCCTACGAGACCTACGGCCGCGTCGACATATTGGTTGGCGGACCCACGGTTCGGATTGGCTCCGCCAATCGCGCGAATTCGCACAACAGCGAACGCGTCTTGCGGGGATCGATCACCTCCTCGACCCAGAATTTCTCGGCCGAACGAAACGGCGAGCGCAGCTTGTTGAGGCGATCCTCGATCTCCTTCAGCTTCGCGGCCGGATCATCTGAACCATCGATGTCGGCGCGGTAGGCCGCCTCGATGCCGCCTTCCAGCGGCAGCGAGCCCCAATAGGCCGACGGCCAGGCGTAGCGCATCGAATAGCGGTTGGCCGGCTGGTGCACGACACCGGCCACGCCGAATGCGTTGCGCACGATGATAGTGCACCAGGGCACGGTCGACTGGTTGACCGCCGCCATCGCGCGCACGCCGTGACGGATGGTCGCCGACTTCTCGGCCTCGAGCCCGATCATGAAGCCGGGGCAATCCATCAGATAAACCACCGGCAGATGGAAGGTCTCTGCGAAGTCGACCCAGCGCACCACCTTCTGGCACGCCTCCGCCGTCCACGATCCGCCGTAGTGGAAGGGATCGCTCGCCAGCAGCAGCACGGCGCGGCCTTCGAGCCGGGCGAGCCCGGTAATGACCGGGCGGCCGAAATTGGCGTTGACCTCGAAGAACGAGCCCTTGTCGACCACGGCGTCGATGATCGGGCGCATCTTGTAGACCTGGCGGCGATTGCGCGGCACCGCCTTCAACAGCGATTCTTCCGCGCGCTCCGGATCGTCGGCAAAAGGCGTGGTCGGCGGCAGGTCGTACACCGAGGACGGCAGATAGGACAGAAAGCGCCTGGCGCGTTCGAACGCCTCCTCCTCGGTGTCCACGGCATCGTCGACGCCGCCGGCGCGGGTCTGGATCTCGGCGCCGCCGAGCTCCTGCTTGGTCAGATCCTGGCCGAGGCGTTTCACGACCGGCGGACCTGCGACAAACATCGCGGAATTCCTGGTCATGATGGAATAATGGCTGGCGGCAAGCCGCGCCGCGCCAAGGCCCGCGACCGAACCGAGGCCGAGGGCCACCACCGGCACGCGCGCCATGTTGGCAATCGTGAACCAGTACCAGCGTGTGCCGCCGACCCCGCCGGGCAGATTGGCAGCCCCGCGCGTTTCAATCGTCTTCACCGAGCCGCCGCCGCCCGAGCCTTCGATCACGCGAATGATCGGCAGGCGAAAATCATGCGCCATTTCCTCGGCCATCAGCGGCTTGGCCGAGATCGAGGCGTCGGCCGAACCGCCGCGCACGGTGAAATCGTCGCCGACCACGACTACGGTGCGGCCGTCGATCTTGCCGCGGCCGAACACGCAGTTGGCCGGCGTCAGGTGCTTGAGTTCGCTGTTGTCGTCGTATTCGGCGATGCCGGAAATCGCGCCGATCTCGTGGAAGGAATTCTTGTCGATCAGTCCGTCGATGCGCTCACGAACCGTGAGCCGGCCCTGGTCATGCTGGCGCTTGACCTTGTCAACGCCTCCCATCTCGCGCGCGAACGCTTCGCGCCGAGCGAGCTCGTCGAGCTCCGGCTTCCAGTTCATTCGTATCCTCCGTCTTGATGATCTTGTTATTATGAGCCGGTACCGGAAGCGGCTTTCTTTCCATGCGATTTGCGAAGATATCGCCCTCGGCGCCTTCGAGCAGACTGCCGATCGCAACGCTGAGTTCGAGCATCAACGGCGCCACTTCCCCGTGCAGCCGCTTCTCATCAAACATCGCGGACAGCAGCCCGATCGTCACGACGACGAAGGTTTGATATTGCGGCGACCACACCGGCACCGCGCAACCGTTGATATGCGGGCTCCAGGTGCCGCAGCCGACGACATAACCGTGTTCGCGCAAATGGCGGCGGTTGGTTTCCATGCGCGACTTCAAGAGCCCCGCATTTCCCGGAATCTCGCGCTCCATTTCGGCGATCAAGGCGTCGCCGACGTCAGTATCGAGCGCGGCGGTGTAGGCAAAGCCGGCCGCGGTGCTCGTCATCGAGATGCGGCTGCCGGTGCCTTCATGCAGACCGAGCGCATTCGCTGCACGCGCGAATTCGAGATAGACCAGATGATAGCGATCCGGAATCACGAAGCCGACGGTACCCGGCAATTGATCGGCGACGTCCTGCAACCGCAGCCGGATAAGATTGCGAAGCTGCAACCCCTTCATCATCGAGGTGCTCATCGCCACCGCGCTTGGACCGATCCGGTATTTCTGGTCGCGCGGCAGATAAACCAGCTGGCCCATCCGCGTCAGCGTGTGCGTGAGCCGCGATACCGTCGACCGCGGCAGACCACAGCGGCTGGAAATTTCCAGATTGCCCAGTCTCGCTTCATGACCCTCGAAGCAGCGCAGGACGTCGAACGCCCGCGACACCACCTGGATCACGTCACCCTCGCCTGCGAGATCGCTGGCGAGCATTCCCTGCTTGCTAAGCCGTTCCGAGCGTCTTCCCATTTGGTATGGCTCCATTCCGCCCTGCGGAATAAAATTCCACTTGCAGAACAAACTACCTCAGGCAATCTGCGGTCACAACAAAAAGCCGTTCGCGAGGACACGAGTCCGTCAGACGGTCCCCGGAGAGCGGAAATGCCAGACATCAAGATTGTCACTGAAGTCGCCGGCCGCGTGTGCGCGCTTCCCGTCACAACCGGCGGAAATGTCAGCGACGGCGACGAGATTGCTTTCGTCGAAGCCATGAAGATGGAAATTCCGGTCACGTCGACGACGGCAGGAAGAATCAAGGCTATCCTGGTCAAACTCGACGACGTCATCGCTGAAGGACAGGTCGTCGCCGTCATCGAAGCTTAACTTGATCACGGCATAGACGTGCTTGCGACGATTCCGCGACAATCTGTCCAGCTCTGCTGTTGACGTTTGCGCACCTAACGTTGCCATCGCCAGCAGCCGATGACATGATCAACGCTAACGAGTGACTTTCGCGAAAACTATCTGAGGGGAAAAATTATGATTCATCGGTTGAAGGCGTTCGCGCCAATTGCCCTTGCGGGCGTCTCGCTGCTCGCCTCGCCGGCCCATTCCCAAGACGTCAAGCTGCCGCCGACCATGGTCGTCACCGCCTATGACACCGGAACGGCGGGCTTCAACATCGCCGTCGGCGTCGGCAAGATGATGAAGGACAAATACGGCACCGATGTCCGCGTGCTGCCCGCCGGCAACGACGTGGCGCGACTGGCACCGTTGCGCGCCAAGCGCGCGGCCATGTCCGCGATGGGCTCCGGCAGCTATTTCGCCCAGGAAGGCGTGTTCGAATTCGGCACCAAGGAATGGGGTCCGCAAGCCCTGCAACTGGTGCTGTCTACCGTCGATTGCAACGGCGCTTCGCTCGGGGTCGCCAAGGATAGCGGCGTGACCGAGATCAAGCAGCTCAAGGGCAAGCGCGTCGGCTTCGTGGTCGGTTCGCCGGCGCTGAACCAGAACGCACTCGCGGTCCTGGCGTTCGGTGACCTCAAGCAAAGCGACGTCAAGGTCGTCGAGTTCTCGAGCTATGGCGCGATGTGGAAGGGCATGGTCAACAACGACATCGATGCCGCCTTCGCCACCACCATCACCGGCCCTGCCAAGGAACTCGAGACATCGCCGCGCGGCATCATCTGGCCGCCGCTGCCCGCCAGCGACAAGGCCGGCTGGGAGCGGGTGAAAAAGGTCGGCTCGTTCTTCTTCCCGCACGTCGCGACCTGCGGTGCCGGCATCACCAAGGACAAGCCGGTCGAGCTCGGCAACTACCCCTATCCGATCTTCGTGTCATACGGATCGCTGGGCGCCGACGAGGTCTATGCCATCACCAAGGCGATGATCACGGGCTACGACGCTTACAAGGATTCCGCGCCGGGCGCGGGCGGCCTTGCCGCCGACCGCCAGACCAAGAACTGGGTGGTCCCGGTTCATCCGGGCGCAGCCAAGGCTCTGAAGGAAGCCGGACAGTGGAGCGACGAACAGGAAGCCCATAACAAGGGGTTGCTCAAGCGCCAGCAGGTATTGGCGGCGGCATGGACCGACTTCAACAAGTCCAGTCCGCCATCGGACGACAAGGCGTTTCTCGATGGCTGGATGAAGGCGCGCGCTGCGGCGCTGACCAAAGCCAGCATGCCGAACGGCTTTGAATAACACTGCTTCGCGCGATCAGGTCGACAGCGAATACCGTCTCGAGGGAAATAATGTCACCTTCTGCGAGCGATAGCGTAATCGCGCCGACACAACGAATTGAGTTCGACGACCCGCATGCCAACATGCAGGAAGCCGAGGTCACGCGGGTGCGAGCGTTGCGAGGGGCGTGGCGCTGGGCGTTGGTGGTCGCGACCGCGGTCACCATCCTTTTGTGCATCAACCAGCAATTCTCGCTACGCTTCTTCCTCGGCTATACGCAGCTCAACACCGAGTATTTCTATCTGCTGA
The DNA here is from genome assembly GCF_036924765.1 of Bradyrhizobium sp. AZCC 1678. NCBI lineage: Bacteria > Pseudomonadati > Pseudomonadota > Alphaproteobacteria > Hyphomicrobiales > Nitrobacteraceae > Bradyrhizobium > Bradyrhizobium sp. AZCC 1678. Next base: position 4,036,265 of record NZ_JAZHSE010000001.1, on the reverse strand, counting down.
TCGCACTGATGCTGCCGTTCACGTTCCTGATCTTTCCGGGAGCCGAGAGTTCGCCGCTGGATCGAATTCCCTGGTACGACATCCTGCTCTTCGTCGTCACCTTCGCCTGCGCCATCCTCCTGATGCGCAGCGTCCGCAAGGCGGCAGAAGCCGGCTGGGAATTCGGCGGCGCGCCGACGCCTGTCATCGTCGCCGGCGTCATCATGTGGGCGGTGCTGATGGAGGCGTTGCGGCGCACAGGCGGCTGGAGCCTGCTGCTGAGCGTGATGCCGTTTACGGTTTATCCGCTGTTCGCCGACGCCACGTGGCTGGGACCGTTCCGCGGCACGCAATCGACGCTCGAACAGGCGACCTCCTATCACGTGCTGTCGGGCGAAAGCCTGCTCGGCATCCCGATCCAGGCCTTTGCCGACACCGTGATCGGCTTTCTGGTGTTCGGCACCGCGCTGATGATGACGGGCGCCGGCAAATTCTTCATCAACATCGCCTTTGCGCTGTGCGGCACCTTCCGCGGCGGCGCCGCGAAGGTCTGCATCTTTGCCTCCGGCCTGCTCGGCATGATGTCCGGTTCGATTATCTCTAACGTGCTGACCGCGGGCACCATGACGATTCCGGTGATGAAGAAGAGCGGATTCCGCGCCTCCTATGCCGCCGCGATCGAGGCCTGCGCGTCGACCGGCGCGGTGCTGGCGCCGCCGGTGATGGGCGCGACCGCGTTCGTGATCGCGCAGTTCCTCAACGTCAGCTACGCCGACGTCGCGCTCGCCGCGATCATTCCGGCGGCGCTGTATTACATCGGCCTGTTCATGCAGGTGGATTCCTATGCCGCGCGCCACGGGCTGAAGGGCATTCCGCGGTCCGAGCTGCCGAAGGTCTGGGACACCATCAAGGAGGGCTGGTACTATATTTTCGTCATCGCGCTCCTGATCGTGATGCTGCTGTATTTCAAGCGCGAGAGCCACGCGCCGTTCTACGCGACGGCGCTGCTGCTGGTACTGAACCAGATCTTCTCCAAGGATACGCGCTGGACGCCTGCGACTATCAGCAAGTTCCTCGAGGTCAACGGACGTACCTTCGTCGAGCTGGTCGGCATCCTGGCTGGCTGCGGGCTTCTGATCGGCGCGTTTTCGATGACCGGCGTGGTTTCCAGCCTCGCCAACGATCTGCTGCGGATCGCCGGCGACAATGCATTGCTGCTGCTCGTGATGTGCGCCTTCACCAGCCTCGTTCTCGGGCTTGGACTGACGACGACGGCCTGCTACATCTTCCTCGCCATTCTGGTGGCGCCCGCGCTGGAAAAACTCGGCCTCAACCGCATGGCCGTGCACATGTTCATCTTCTACTGGGGCATGCTGTCCTCGATCACGCCGCCAGTCGCCATCGCCTCCTTTGCCGCAGCCGGCATAGCCGGCTCGCCGGCGATGAAGACGGGATGGGAGTCGATGTGGGTCGGCAGCATCATCTATTTCATCCCGTTCTTCTTCGTGCTGAACCCGGCGCTGGTGCTGCAGGGACCAAGCCCGTATCTGGAGGGGCTCGGGCTGATGGCGCTGGCGGGCTTCGGCACACTGTTCATCTGCGGTGGCATCCAGGGCTATCAGGCGTTTGTCGGCGACCTAAGGGGTGCCGGCGCGCTGGAATGGCCGCTGCGGGTATTGCTCGTGATCGGTGGCTTCGTCATCGCCACGCCTGGCGGCGGTATCATGCCGCTCGCGCAATGGCAGGTCACCTCTCTTGGATTGGCGATCCTGATCCCGACCGTTCTCACCGCGCTGGTGCTGGTACGGCGCCAGACCTTGGCGCCGAGCCAGTTGCGCGCACCCTGATTGCGTTGCACAAGAGGAGGCGATGAAACAATCGCCTCCTCCGCTTAACGCCGGCCCCGCTGCCTGGACCAGCTCGAAACCGCCCTTGCTGCGGTTCCTGAACGCCTGCCACGCGGATTTCGCGCCCGAGAGCAGCGGCGCGGTCGCCAATTACATCCCCGAACTCGGCAAGGCCGACCCTTCCCATTTCGGCATCAGCCTCGCCACCCTCGACGGCCATGTCTATGAGGTCGGCGACACCCAGATCCCCTTCACCATCCAGTCCATGTCGAAACCATTCGTGTTCGCGCTGGCGCTGGATACGCTGGGTGCGGCTCGGGTCGAAAGCGTCATTGGCGTCGAGCCGTCGGGCGATCCCTTCAACTCGATCCGCCTCAACGCCGAGAACCACCCGTTCAATCCCATGGTCAATGCCGGCGCGATCGCCTGCTCCGGCCTGATCCACGAGGCCAAGGGCGACGCTGCATTCGACTATATCAGGCAGGCGCTGGGCCGGTTTGCCGGGCGCGATCTCGACGTCGACGACGCCGTCTATGCCTCCGAAAGCGCTACCGGCGACCGCAACCGGGCGATCGGCTATTTGCTGCGCACCAATGCCGTGATCAAAGACAACGTGGCTGCCGTGCTGGAGGTGTATTTCCGGCAATGCGCCATCCTCGTGACGGCGCGCGATATCGCCGTGATGGCTGCGACGCTGGCCAACCGCGGCATCAATCCCGTGACCGGCGAACAGGTGCTGACGCCGTATGCCATCTCGCGGGCGCTCTCCGTCATGACGAGCTCCGGCATGTATGATTACGCCGGGGAATGGATCTACCGGATCGGCATTCCCGCCAAGAGCGGCGTCGGCGGCGGCATCCTCGCGGCGCTGCCGGCGCGGCTCGGGCTCGGCAGCTATTCGCCGAAACTCGACAAGCACGGCAACAGCGTGCGCGGCATCAAGGTCTGCGAGGCGCTGTCATCGCATTACGACCTGCATATGCTGAACCGCAGCGACGACGCGCGCAACAGCATCATTGCCGACTACGACATCGGCAATAGCCCGTCGCGGCGCGTGCGGCGTGCGCAGGAACAGAACATCCTCGCCGCGCATCACCAGGACGTTCGCGTGATCGAGCTGGTCGGGACGCTGTCGTTCTCCAATGTCGATTATGTCTCGCGCCAGCTCGCGGCCAAGCCGCGGCCGCAGCTCGTCATCTTCGACCTCCGCCGCGTGACGGCCATGACCCGCGCCGGCACCCGCCTGCTCGCCGAGGAATTCCGCGAACTCGCTGCCCACCACGTCACCGTGATCCTGTCCGGCATCAGACGGTCGTCGCCGGAATGGAAGATGATCGGGGAATGGACGGAAGGCCTCAGCAACATCCGCAACTACTATTTGCTCGATGCCGCCATCGAATGGGCGGAAGACCAGGTGGTGTACCGCTACGGCGGCGCGATCGATTTCTTCGAGGCGACCGAACTCTCCGAACAGGCGCTGCTGGCGGGGCTGACGGAGGAGGAACTGACCGATCTCGCCTCGCTCGCTTCGATCCGGACCTATCAGGCGAGCGAAAAGATCATCGCGGCCGGCGATCCCGCAACTTCCGTGTTCTTTCTCAGGAGCGGCGTGGTGCATGTCACCCTGCCCGACGGCATCCGCCTGGCGACGCTGACGGCGGGAATGCCGTTCGGCGAGATGGCGCTATTGGAGCCGCGCCGCTCGGCTGACGTCTTCGCCGACATGGCCGCGACGGCTTATGAAGTCCCGCTGCGCGATTTCGAACGTTTCCGAAAGCAGCATCCGCGCGCCGGCGAGCGCATCATGCGCAATCTTGCGCAATTACTCGCCGACCGCCTGATCCTCGCCAACGCCAAGGTGAATCTGCTGACACCGAGTTAGACTTGCTGCCAGGGGCCACATGGTTCGAGACGCACGGCGTTGCCGTGCTCCTCACTATGAGGGTCAAAGAGCTGCATCCCGGTTTCGACACTGCCAGACCTCATCCTGAAGGAGCGGCCTCTTGGCCGCGTCTCGAAGGATGAAGCCACTGGTGGCGAGACGCGCCCCGCCTATCCCGCTTTGCCCCGCCCGTTCTTTTCGGCGGCACGCCGCAAGGCATCAGCCAGTGCACCGCCCTGCTCCTGTGCCTTGCGCGGCGCGGACGACGTCATCGACGCCTTGGAATACTCGCGCATCTTGCTTTCCGACAGCTTGGGGCCCTTCTCGCCCACTTCGTCGTCGAGCCGCAGCGTCAGTGCGATGCGCTTGCGAGCGACCTCGACCTCCAGCACCTTGACCTTGACGATGTCGCCCGGCTTCACCACCTCGCGCGGGTCCTTGATGAAGGTTTTCGACATCGCCGAGATGTGCACCAGTCCGTCCTGGTGCACGCCGATATCGACGAAGGCGCCGAACGCCGCGACATTCGTCACCGTGCCTTCCAGGATCATGCCGCGCTTGAGGTCCTTGATCTCCTCGACGCCTTCCTTGAACACCGCGGCCTTGAATGCCGGACGCGGGTCGCGGCCGGGCTTTTCCAGTTCGCGCAGGATGTCGGTCACCGTGGGCAGACCAAACGTGTCATCGACAAAGGCCTGCGGCTTCAACTGGCGCACGATCTCGGCATTGCCGATCAGCGCCTTGATGTCGCTCTTGGCTGCGGTGAGTATCCGCCGCACCACAGGATAGGCTTCCGGATGCACACCGGACGAATCGAGCGGGTCTTCACCGCCGTTGATGCGCAGGAATCCGGCGCATTGCTCGAACGCTTTCGGTCCCAGCCGCGGCACTTCCTTCAGCGCCTTTCGCGATTTGAACGGGCCATTGGCGTCGCGATGCTGCACGATGCTTTGCGCGAGCCCTGCGCCGATGCCCGACACCCGCGCCAGCAGCGGGGCGGAAGCCGTGTTGGCATCGACGCCGACGGCGTTGACGCAGTCTTCGACCACGGCATCGAGCGAGCGCGCCAATTTGGATTCGCCGAGGTCATGCTGGTACTGTCCGACGCCGATCGCCTTCGGGTCGATCTTGACGAGTTCGGCCAGCGGATCCTGCAGGCGCCGCGCGATCGACACCGCGCCGCGCAAGGTGACGTCGAGCTCCGGCAATTCCTCGGACGCGAAGGCCGAGGCGGAGTAGACCGACGCGCCCGCTTCGGACACCACGATCTTCGACATTTTCAGGTCCGGCAGCAGCTTGACCAGCTCGGTCGCCAGCTTGTCGGTCTCGCGCGAAGCGGTGCCGTTGCCGATCGCAATCAGGTCGACGCGGTGCGCGACCGCGAGCTTGCCCAGCGTCGCCAGCGCCGCATCCCATTGCCTTTGGGGCTCGTGCGGATAGACCGCGGTGGTCGCCACCACCTTCCCCGTCGCGTCGACGACGGCGACCTTGACGCCGGAGCGGTAACCAGGATCGAGCCCCATGGTGACGCGCGCGCCGGCCGGCGCTGCCAGCAGCAGGTCGCGCAAATTCGAGGCGAACACCCGCACGCCCTCGGTCTCCGCCGCCGTCCACAGCCGCATCCGCAGGTCGATGTTGAGATGCACCTGGATCTTGGTGCGCCAGGCCCAGCGCGCGGTCTCGATCAGCCAGCGGTCGCCCGGGCGGCCCTGATCGGTAATCGCAAAGCGTTGCATGATCTTCAGTTCATACGTGCTGGGGACGCCGGCCGCCGGAACATTCGCCTCGGGCATCATCTGCAGCTCGAGGATTTCTTCCTTCTCACCCCGAAACAGCGCGAGAATGCGGTGCGACGGTAGCTTGTGGAGGGCTCCGTTGTAGTCGAAATAGTCCTTGAACTTCTCGCCCTCGGTCTTCTTGCCCTTGCGCACGGTGGATGTCATCACCCCGTTCGACCACATTTCTTCGCGCAAGCGCCCGATCAGATCGGCATCCTCGGCAAAACGCTCCACCAGGATCGCGCGTGCGCCTTCGAGCGCCGCGGCGACATCAGGCACCTGCTTCTCGGCGTCGACGTAGCCGGCAGCCACGACCTGCGGATCGTTCTGCGGCTGCGTCAGCAACAGTTCGGACAATGGTTCGAGCCCGGCTTCCTTGGCGATCTCGGCCTTGGTGCGGCGCTTCGGCTTGAACGGCAGGTAGATGTCTTCCAGACGTCCCTTGCTGTCGGCCGCCATGATCGCGGCTTCCAGCGCGGCGTCGAGCTTGCCCTGCTCGCGGACCGAATTGAGAATGGCCGTCCGGCGCTCCTCGAGTTCGCGCAGATAGGTCAGCCGCTCTTCCAGCGTGCGCAATTGCGCGTCGTCGAGCCCGCCGGTGATTTCCTTGCGATAGCGTGCCACGAACGGCACGGTGGCGCCGCCGTCGAGCAATTCGACCGTCGCCGAGATCTGCTGCTCGCGAACGCCGAGTTCTTCCGCGATCTGTCGATTGATATTTGCCACGGCCACATCTTTCCCGAAACCAGAGCGGCAGGTGAATCACCCCCGCCGCCGGAGGCCGCTTATGGACCATCGCAGATTATTTCATCAAGGCGTTGCGGGAAACAAATTGATCTGTGGATGGCCTTAATCGAACAATTCAATATGTGCGAACAACCGGTTGCGATGGCACAAGATAAAGGTGGATCGATGGCGTTGTAATGTGTAAACGGACGCTCCCTCCAGGAGTACCCGTGTCAATCTGTGGCCTTGATTTCGGAACGTCGAACACGACGCTTGGCACCATCGAGGGCCATGCGCCGGTTCTGGTGGCCCTGGAGGCCACACAAACCACTATACCCAGCGCGATGTTCTATGAGGTGGACGGGGGCGTTCTGATCGGCCGCAAGGCCGTGGAAACCTATGTCGAAGGCGCGCCTGGCCGGCTGATGCGAAGCCTCAAGTCGGTGCTCGGCACCTCGCTGATCGACGAAACCACCCGGCTCGGACGCGCACGGGTCAGCTTTCGCGACGTGATCGCCTATTACCTCGGTGCGGTCAAACGCCGCGCGGAACAAGCCACGGCGCGCGAACTGCGCGAGGTTGTTCACGGCCGGCCGGTGCACTTCGTCGACAACGCGCCGGACGCCGATCGCAAGGCGGAGGACACCCTGCGGACGATTGCGCGGGGGATCGGTTTTGACGAGGTCACGTTTCAGTTCGAACCGATCGCCGCGGCGCTGGACTATGAGCGACAGATCACATCCGAGGAAGTCGCACTCATCGCCGATATCGGTGGCGGCACCTCCGACTTCTCGATCGTGCGTCTGGGGCCCGAGCGCCACGGCAAGGCCGATCGCGCGGCCGATATCCTCGCCAATGACGGCGTGCGCATCGGCGGCACCGATTTCGACCGTCAGCTCAGCCTCGGCGTGATCATGCCGCTGTTCGGATTCCGCAGCGCCATGAAGCGTCCCGGGCTTGACGTGCCGTCGAGCTATTTCCACGACCTCGCGACCTGGTCGAGCATCAACCGCATGTACGATCCGCGCGTGATGGCCGATATCCGCCAGGTGCGGCAGGAGGCCAGCGAGCCGGAACTTCTCGACCGGCTGATACGCGTGGTGCACGAACAGCGCGGCCATACGCTGGCGATGGAAGTCGAAGAGGCCAAGATTGCCCTGTCCGAGCAGCGCCGGGCGGACATCCCGCTGGAGTGGGTTACCCCCGGCCTTGGCGCTGATATCAGCCGCCCCGATCTCGTCAGCCACACAAAACAGCTGGCCGATCGCATCGCCGCGCGGATCAACAACTGCCTTATCCAGGCAGGCCTGGCCGCCGGCGATATCGACTCGGTGTTCCTGACCGGCGGCTCGGTAAAACTCGCCCACGTTCGCAATACGATCGTCAAAGCCGTGCCATCGGCCCGCATCGTCGAGGGCGACATCTTCGGCGCCGTCGGCAAGGGATTGACGCTGGAGGCGCTGCGACGATACGGCCCTGCGAACTGAGATTCGTCGTTCGCGGAACAGCCGTCGATCAGCCGACCACTTCCGTCACCGGCTGCAGATCGATGGCAAACGTTTCCAGAAACTTCGACGTCATGATGTAGAAGCCGACCGAGAGCTGCAATTCGACCAGTGCGGCCGCCGTCAGTTTCGAGGCAATCGCGTTGAAGGTCGCGTCCGTTGGTTTGTGACGCCGGACGATTTCATCGGTGAAGGCGAGCGCCGCGCGTTGTACGTCGTTGAAGCAGGTCGCCGCTTCCCAGTTCTCCAGCGCCTCGTTCTGCTCGTCGGTGACGCCGACGTTCTTGCCGATCCGCTTGTGGGCGACGATTTCGTAAGGTGCCTCGCACAGGATGCCGGTGCGGGTGATGGCGAGCTCGCGCACGATCGGGTCCAATTCGCCCTTGTGCCTGATGGCCCCACCCAGCCGGCAGTATTGTTCGAGGTAGCTCGGCGAATGCGCCATCATGCGAAAGATGTTGGCATTGCGGTTTTTGCCCAGCAATTCGCGGGTGCGCTCGTTGTGCTTGGCGGGATCGCTGTATTCGACGCGGGCCATTGATCACCTTGGGGTTTGGGGATTTTCTGATTTGTTGACAGAGGGATCATGCACCGCAGCAGAAGGCCGATCAACCGCCGAAATGCTGCCGACGCCAGTTCGGACCTGCGTCCAAGCCGTTCGAGCCGCGCCAAAAAACTCCCTCTCTCGTGCACAAACCGGCTACGAGCGAGCCAAATTGCCGCCTCAATGCTGGTCGATTCTCAGGACTGTCGATATTCGCTGAGTGGGGACTCAAAAGAGCGAATACTCGTCGCGGGGTGTTCCGAGTAAAACCAAACTGAGCCATCAAGCCTTCGCGGGCATTGATGACTCATGCCCAAGTCTAGGGAGTTAGGCATGAAGGAAGCCACCAAAAAGGCGGCCTCGGAAGCGCTTGCGCAGATGATGGCGGTAACAGCAATGCTCGTTATCGCCAGCGTCGTGTTCTACTGGCATTGAATGTTGACGCGTCGAAGCACTCAGATTTTCACCTGTTCCGCGTAGTTCTGGGTTGCTTCGTAGCGTGAGCATTGATGCCTGACATTCACCCCGTCTTCTCGAAATACGGGACCAGCCTTCCCGCAAACGGCCGATAGCTTGCGGTGACGTTGTCACCGATCGCCAGATCGTTGTCGCCGTGGGCCATCATGCGAAAGCCCTCCGCCGCATCGACCAGCACGATATTGTAGGGAACATGCGCGCGCGTCTCCGGCGTCGCGGCGCGGCACACCAGCGACGTCGCATAGACCGTCGCGGTTCCACTGGCACGCTTCTCCACCGGATCCGGCGCACCGCAGGCGGCGCAGAAACGGCGGTGGAAATATTGCACGTTCCCGCACGCACCGCAGGATTGATAGACGATGGCCTCGGCGCCCTTGGTCCAGTCGGCCAGTTTGTCGCTCATCGCACCCGCTCCAGGAACATGCTGACATGCGACGACAGCACGCCGCCATCGCCGTGCAAGAGCGCGACCGAGGCATTGCGGACCTGCCGGGAACCGGCACGTTCCGTCATCTGTAGATGCGTCTCGACCAGATGCGCCATCGCGCCACCGACGCCGCAATGCCCGTAGCTCAACAGCCCGCCATGGGTGTTGAGCGGTAGCGCGCCGTCGCGGCCGAAATGCCCTGCCCGCACCCGCGCCGCCGCTTCGCCGCGCCCGGCAAGGCCGAGGTCTTCCAGCAGCATAGCGAGCGTGATGGTGAAGCTGTCATAGACCGCGGCATAACGCACATCCGATATCGCAACGCCGGATGCTGCCTTCGCCTTGGCGATCGCGATCTCGGCGCCGAGTTCGCTCAAACGCGGCGCTGCCGTGATGTGCTGATGGGTGTGCGCCTGCGCACAGCCGCGCACGCGAATGCCGGTCGCGGAGGTCGGCTCGCGGCTGACCACGAACGCTGCGCCGCCGTCGGACACCGGGCAGCAATCCAAGAGCTTGAGCGGCATCGCCACCGGCTTTGAGGCCATCACGTCGGCGACGGTGATCGGTTCGTGGAACTGCGCGCCAGGATGGGTCACAGCGTGGGCGCGCATCAGCACCGCGAATTCGGCGAGGTCTTCCTGGGTGACGCCATATTCATGCATGTAGCGCGAGGCGACGAGGCCGTAATAAGCGGGGATCGTCGGTCCCAGCGGCACCTCGTAATCGGGGTGACCGACCTGCGCCAGCGCCTGGATCGAGGCGTCGCGGCTCTGTCCGGTGAGGCGGTTTTCGCCGCCGACCACCAGCACATGCTTTGCCACGCCGGCGTCGACGAGATGGTGCGCCAGCATGGTCATGGCAAGTCCAGTGGCGCCGCCGACCTGCACCGCATGCGCATAGGATGGCTGGATGCCAAAGTGCTCGGCGAACACGGTGGCCAGCATAATGTGTGGCGACACCGTCGAATAGCCGCAGAGAATGCCGTCGATCTCGGATCGCTTCAGCCCGGCATCCGCAATGGCAAACTCGGCCGCCTTGCTCATCAGATCGAGCGAGGACGAGCCTTCATGCTTGCCGTAGGACGTCAGCCCGACGCCGGTGATGAAGCTCATGGCAGTGCCGCCTTAATACGACTTCGGCAAACCCAGCACCTTCTCGGCAATGAAGCTAAGAATGAGCTGCGGGCTGATCGGCGCAATCCGCGGGATCAGGGATTCCCGCAAATAGCGCTCGACATGATACTCCTTGGCGTATCCGAAGCCGCCAAGCGTCATGACCGCCTGCTCGCAGGCGTGGAAGCCGGCTTCGGCGGCAAGATATTTCGCGGCATTGGCGGCCGGGCCGCATGGCATGCCCTGGTCGTATTGCCAGCCTGCGCGCAGCACCATCATCCACGCGGCTTCCAGCTCCATCCAGTTCTTCGCCAGCGGATGCTGGATACCTTGATTCATACCGATCGGGCGATTGAACACGATGCGGTTCTTGGCGTAGGCCGCGGCGCGCGACAGCGCGATCTGGCCCAAGCCCACCGCTTCCGCCGCAATCAGGATGCGCTCGGGATTCATGCCGTGCAGGATATATTCGAAGCCACGGCCCTCTTCGCCCAGACGATCCTCGACCGGGATCTCGAAATTCTCGAAGAACAATTCGTTGGAGTCGACGGGCTTGCGGCCCATCTTCTCAATCTCGTGCACCGTAACGCGCTTCTTGTCGAAGTCGGTGTAGAACAGGCTCAAGCCCTGCGTCGGCGTCTTCACCTCTTCCAGCGGCGTGGTGCGCGCCAGCAGCAGGATCTTGTTGGCGACCTGCGCGGTGGAAATCCAGACCTTCTGGCCGTTGACGACATATTTGTCGCCCTTGCGCAACGCGCGGGTTTTCAACTGCGTGGTGTTGAGCCCGGTATTGGGCTCCGTCACCGCAAAGCAGGACTTGTCGCGGCCATCGATGATCGGCGGCAACATGCGCGTGCACTGTTCCTTGGTGCCAAAGACGACAACGGGATTAAGCCCGAACACGTTCATATGCACGGCGGAAGCGCCGGACATGCCCGCGCCGGATTCCGAAATCGTCCGCATCATGATCGCGGCGTCGGTGATGCCGAGCCCTGACCCGCCATATTCCTCGGGGATACAGATGCCGAGCCAGCCGGCATCCGCCAGCGCGCGGTGGAAGTCGGCTGGGTAACCGCCCTCCTTGTCCTTCTTCAGCCAATAGGCATCGTCAAATCGCGAACAGATTTTTGCGACCGCGTCGCGGATCGATTCCTGGTTGGCGGATAGCGCGAAATCCATCTATCTGTCCTTACGTGTTTGACGCGGTCCTGGTGACGCCATCGCGCACCAGGGCTGCGATCTCATCCGGCGAAAAACCGGCGTCGCGGAGGATTTCCGCGCTGTGCTCGCTCAGGCGGGGCGCCAGCCACCTGGTCTCAACCGGCGTTTCGGAAAATCGCGCCGAAGGTCGCATGTTGCGAATGCGGCCCTCGGTCGGATGATCGACGACCGGGAAGAAATCGGTCGCGACGATGTGGGGATCGCCGAGCAGGCTTTCTAGGTCGTGCATCGGCATGACCGGCACATCGGCCTTCTCGAGGATAGCGGTCCACTCGGCGGTGGTCTTGGTCTCGAGGATGCGCGCCAGTTCGGCATAAACCGCGTCGATATTGACGGCGCGGCCGGCGAAGGTTGCAAATTTCGGGTGGACGCGAAGATCGTCACGCCCCGTTGCGTCGAAGAAATTCTGCCACTGCTTGTCGTTGTAGACGATCACGCAGATATAGCCGTCCGAGGTCTTGTAAGGCCGCCGGTCCGGCGACAGGTGACGGGCATAGCCGCCCTTGTCGAGCGGCGGCTCATAGGTGAGACCGCCCATGTGATCGCCCATCACGAAACCGGCCATGGTTTCGAACATCGGGATATCGACGCGCTGGCCGCGGCCGGTGCGGTTACGGTCAACCAGGCTGGCGCAGATCGCGCCCACGGCTGTGAGCCCGACAATGCGATCGACCAGCGCATTCGGGACATAGCGCGGCACGCCGTCGGCGGTCTGCGCCATCAGCGCCGGCAACGCCGTCGCGCCCTGGATCAGGTCGTCATAGGCCGGTTTTGCCGCATAGGGCCCATCCTGGCCGAAGCCGAACACGCCGGCATAGACCAGGCGCGGATTGATTTCAGACACCACGTCGTAACCGAGATTCAGCCGCGCCATCGCCTGCGGGCGCACATTATAGACCAGCACGTCGGCGGATTTGATCAGCCGCAGCACGGCGTCGCGCCCGGCTGGCTTCTTCAAATCGAGACAAATTGAGCGCTTGTTGCGATTGGTGTTGAGGAACACCGGCCCCATGCCGGGATGGCGGGTCGGACCGATTTGCCGCGTCACATCACCATCGAGCGATTCCACCTTGACGACGTCGGCGCCGTAATCGCCGAGCATCTGGGTCGCATAGGGCCCCATCAGCACGGTCGTCATGTCGATGACCTTGATGCCTTCCAACGGTCCCATGGCTCAATTCGCTCCCGGATTGTCGTTCCGGTCAAGTAACGGCAGCGGATTGGGAAGATCAAGCGCGCCCGGCGTATGGGCGTATGCGCTGGAGAACAATAGCTGGTGTCGTCCCTGCCTGGTGCGCAATTGCGCACGGACGCAGGGACAACGATAGAGCGGTGTTGGCGGCTATTTCTTCGATCTGGCGTCGCGTTCCCGGGTCAGGCGCTCCAGCTCTTCATTCTGCTGGCTGAGGCGGTCGGCGATACGCGCTTCGTTCCGTTCGCCGGAGGCGGCGGCAGCCTGTTCGATCAACTGCCGGATGTTGTCTTCCAGAATCCTGATCCGGTTATTCAGTTCTGCCGATGACAACGAACTTTCGTTGCTCATGATGCACGCTCCGGAAATTGTAGGGTGGCGAAGCGAGACGTGCCCACCTCCCTCATCGCGCGGCACTAATGGTGGGCACGGCGCTAGCGCGCCTTTGCCCACCCTACGATAGCACGTTTCTCGGCTACTTCGCAGGCTCCAGTACGGAAACGTAGTTTGCCACCGCCGCGCCGCCCATGTTGAAGATGCCGGCGAGTTTTGCGTTCTTGAGCTGCATGCCCTCGGGCGCCTGACCGACGAGCTGCATCGCGCTCATCACATGCATGGAGACGCCGGTGGCGCCGATCGGATGGCCCTTGGCCTTCAACCCGCCGGACGGATTGACCGGCAGCTTGCCGTCCTTCTGGGTCCAGCCTTCCTTGATGGCGCGGGCGCCCTGCCCGCGGGGCGTCAGGCCCATCGCTTCATATTCGATCAGTTCGGCGACGGTGAAGCAGTCATGGGTTTCGACAAAAGAGAGGTCGGAGAGCTGCACCCCGGCCTGCGCCAGCGCGCGCTGCCAGGCAACGGTGCAGCCTTCGAACTGCAGGATGTCGCGCTTGGACATCGGCAGAAAATCCTGCGCGTGCGCGGTGGCGCGGAAGTTCACCGCCTTGCCCATGGTCTTTGCGGTTTCCAAATCCGTCAGTACCAGCGCCGCCGCGCCGTCGGACACCAGCGAACAGTCGGTGCGCTTCAGGGGACCTGCGACGTACGGGTTCTTCTCGCTCTCGGCGCGGCAGAATTCAAAGCCAAAATCCTTGCGCAGCTGCGCATAAGGGTTGGCGACGCCATTCTTGTGGTTCTTGGCCGCGATCATCGCCAATGCGTCCGACTGGTCGCCATATTTCTGGAAATAGCTTTGCGCGATCTTGCCGAACACGCCGGCAAAGCCGCCGATGGTGTCGCCATCCTCGGGCAGATAGGACGCCTTCAGGAGGTAGCGCCCGATATCGGCCGAGGGGGTCCGCGTCATCTGCTCGACGCCGACCACCAGCACGATCCTGGCCGCGCCCGCAGCGATCGCCCGGATGCCCTGATGTACCGCCGCCGAACCGGTGGCGCAGGCGTTTTCGACCCGCGTGGTCGGCTTGAAGCGCAATTTGGGGTCGGCCTGCAGCACCAGCGAGGCCGTAAAATCCTGCGGCGAGAAGCCGGCATTGAAATGCCCGAGCACGATCTCGTCGACGTCTTCGGCTGAAATGCCGGCATCCGCCAGCGCATCGGTCGCAACCTTCACCACGAGGCTCTCGACGGTTTCCGCGTCGAACTTGCCGAATGGCGTGTGCGCCCATCCGACGATGCTGGCAGTCATGGTCGTTCTCCCTGTTTCGGTTCTGAAGCCTTTGTACCCTATTGGGAAAAAGACTTCACGCCGGTTTCAGGGATTTCAGGGCCCGCGTGCACATGGCGGTTATGCCGGCCCAGTTGCCGGACCGGATATCGGCGGCCGGGCAGAGCCAGGAACCACCCACCGCCACCACATTCGGCTCGGCCAGCCAGGACGCTGCATTGGCTTCCCCGATGCCGCCGGTCGGGCAGACCCTGATATTCGGAAACGGCCCGGCCAGCGCCCGAAGTGCCTTGATACCGCCGGCCTGCTCGGCGGGAAAGAATTTCACGAGATCGAAGCCGGCCGCCAGCGCCTGCATCAGCTCGGAGGCGGTCGCGATCCCCGGGGCGAACGGCAGGTCGCTTGCGGCGGCGGCCTTCAAGAGCTCAGGCGTCGCGCCGGGGCTGATGCCGAAGTTGGCGCCGAGCGCCCTCGCCCTCGCCAGATCGTCGGCGTTCAGGATCGTGCCGATGCCGACAATGGCTTCCGGCACCTCCGCGATCATGGCCTTGGCGGCCTCGACAGCCACCGGCGTCCGCAGGGTGACTTCCAGCACGCCCACACCACCTGCAACCAGCGCGCGGGCCAGCGGCACGGCATCTTCCAGCCGTTCGATGGTGAGGACGGGGATCACCGTGGCGGACTTGAAGATGGCGGCGAGTTGTTCCTGCCTGGTGGCTGCGGTCATGGCGATGCCTTGCGAGAATTGACGTGGTTCGGGACGAGGCCGGACGGCATCGCCGCGCGCGGGATGATCGCCCCGGGGTGACATACCACAACGCCGGCCAGACGATGCCCCGCCCGCGCGGCTTCAAGCGGATCCGCGCCCACGAGGCGCGCGGCCACGTAGGCGGCAGCGAAGCTGTCGCCGGCTGCTGTGGTATCGACGACCGGCGCCTCCACCGGCCTGGCCTTGATCGGATAAGAAACGCCTCCCAGACGCAGGATGCTCGCCGGCTCAGAAAGCTTCAACACCACCTCGGCGCCTGGAACCCGCGCCAGCAAGGCTTCGTTGGTTACGTCCGGATAGAGCGGCAGCAGATCGTCGGTGGAAGCCAGCACGATATCGGCCGTGGCGAAGGCCTCCCGAAAAACGGCGCGCGCAACGTCGAGATCGGGCCAGCCACGGGCACGGAAGTTGGTATCGAAAGCGAAACGTGCGCCATTTTCGCGCGCGCGTCTGAGCGCCTCGAACAGACGCGCCCTTCCCTCCGCGCCATACAGTGAGAGTGTGATCGCCGAGAGATAGACCACGTCATAGCCAGCGAGCGCGTCGAGGATCTCCGGCGTCTCCGGCAAATCCATCAGGCTGCGCGCCGCTGCGCTGTCGCGCCAGTGGAAGAACCGCCGCTCACCCTTGGCGTCGGTCTGGATCATGTAGAGACCCGGAAGCTTGCCCGGCAGCCGCACTACCCGCCTGGTCCCGACCCCCTCCGCCGCCCAGCCGGCGACCATTTCCTCGCTAAGGCTGTCGTCGCCAAGTGCGGTGATGTAATCGGCGCCGACGCCGAGCCGGGCGAGATAGACGGCGGTATTGAGCGTGTCGCCGCCATAGCCGCGCGAGAACAGGCCGCCGTCCGCCTGCTTCAACTCGACCATGCACTCGCCGATGCAGGCTACCTTGCTCATGACCGCATCCATGCGAATGAGCGCGAGATCACCTCACGCCGCGAATTTGCCGCCGAGTTCATCCTCGATGTGGATCCGGATGATGTCGTCAAACGTCTTCTCGGCGGTGGTGAAGCCGAGCTTGAGCGCGCGGTCGGCGACGAAGTCGCGCGGCCAGCCAGAGACGATGCCGATGATGGTCGGATCGGGTACCCGCTTGATGCGCGCGGTGACGTTCTTACCGGCGACGCGATCCAGTGCTGCGATCTGTTCGCCGACGGTCACCGACATGCCGGGCATGCTCAGGTTACGCCGCGGCCCCATCGCATCGAGGTCCATGGTGCCGGCGTGGACCAGAAAGCCGACCGCCGATTTCGGCGAGGCGTGCCAGTGCCGCACGTCCTCGGAGACCGGCAGCACGGCCTCCTCGCCCGCCAGCGGCTCGCGGATGATGTTGGAGAAGAAGCCGGAAGCGGCCTTGTTCGGCTTGCCCGGCCGCACGCAGATCGTCGGCAGTCGGATCGAGATGCCGTCGAGCAGGCCCTTGCGGGTGTAGTCGTTGATCAGGAGTTCGCAGATCGACTTTTGCGTGCCGTAGCTCGTCAGCGGCGTATGGAAGAATTCGTCACCGATCTTTTCCGGGAACGGCGCGCCGAACACCGCGATCGAGGACGTGAACACCAGCCGCGGCTTGTAGCCGCCACCGGCGTGGCGGATGGCGTCGATCAGATAGCGCGTGCCGTCAAGATTGATCCGGTAGCCCTTGTCGAATTCCGCTTCGGCTTCGCCGGAGACGATCGCGGCGAGATGAAAGATCACATCGGGCCGATCGGCGATCAGCGGTTCCGCCACGCCGGGATCGGCAAAATCGGAAGCGACGACTTGAATCGGGATCGAGGCGTTGGCGGGCTTGGCGGGCGCCACCACGTCCTGCAACGTCATGCGGGTGATGTCGTGCGTGCCGAGGCGGCCGTCACGCAGCAGCCGCTCGGTCAGCTTGCGGCCCACCATGCCGGCGGCACCAAGAATTAGAATGTGCAAGACCCGTCTCCTTTTTGAACCCTGTTATCAGATACGGGCCTCAAGCGCTCACTCTTTCACGGCTCCCGTCATGGCCGACACATAATGCTCGACGAAGAAGGCGTAAAGGATGACGAGCGGCAGCGAGCCGGCCAGCGCGCCCGCCATCAGCGAGCCCCATCGATAGATATCACCGTCGACGAATTCGTTGACGATCGCGACCGGCACCGTCTTGTTGGAGGTCGATTGCAGGAAGGTGAGCGCATAGATGAACTCGTTCCAGCACAGCGTGAAGCAGAAGATGAACGCCGAAATCAGGCCGGGGATCGCCAGCGGCAGCACGATCTTGATCAGGATCTGCCAGCGGCTGGCGCCGTCGATCAGCGCGCATTCTTCCAGCTCAAACGGGATGGTCTTGAAGTAACCCATCAACAGCCAGGTCGAGAACGGGATCAGGATGGTCGGATAAGTCAGGATCAGCGCCATCGGCGAGTCGAACAACCCATACTGGAACACGACGGTGGCGAGCGGAATAAACAGGATCGACGGCGGCACCAGATAGGCCAGGAAGATCAGACCGCCGACCAGATTGGCGCCCTTGTAGCGCAGGCGCACGATGGCATAGGCCGCAAGCACGCTGGCGATAATCGAGAGGATGGTGGCGCAAACCGCGACATACATCGTGTTCCAGAGCCACATCGGATAGTGGCTTTCGAACAGGAGCTTGTAAAAGTGCTTGAGGGTCGGATTCCAGGTCCAGAACGGGTTGAACTTGTCGAGGTCGAGCAGTTGCTCGTCCGGTTTGATCGCCGTCAGCCCCATCCAGTAGAACGGGAACAGCAGGACGATCACGATAATCGACAGCGGCAGATAGAGCGTCACCAGCCGGCGCGGCACCGACTGCAAATAGCTCATGCCCTCGCTGTGGTCGTCCATCGCAACTGTCGGCGCCGAGCTATGCAGCACGGCCTTGAGATCGATCCGCGAGGTGGGGAGATCAGTCATTGCTTTCTCCTTGCTGCCACTTGCGGCGTTGCAGCCCGAACCAGGAGACCATGATCGCGGCGAGCAGGAACGGGATCATTGCGCTCGAGATCGCCGCGCCCTCACCCAACTGACCGGCGATGATCGCGCGCTGGTACGACAAGGTCGCCATCAGATGGGTGGCATTGACCGGGCCGCCCCGCGTCATCGCCCAGATCAGCTGGAAGTCGGTGAAGGTGAACAGCACCGAGAAGGTCATCACGACAGCGATGATCGGAGTCAGCAGCGGATAGGTGATGAACCGGAATCGTTGCCAGCTGGTCGCGCCATCGAGGATCGCCGCCTCGTAAAGCGATGGCGACACCGTCTGCAGGCCCGCCAGCAGCGTGATCGCGACAAAGGGAACGCCGCGCCAGATATTGGCGAAGATCACGCAGATCCGGGCCCAGGTGGTATCGCCGAGAAAATTGATGTTCTGCGTGATCAGGCCCATCTGCTTCAAGGACCACGAGATGATCGAGAATTGCGAATCGAAGATCCACCAGAACGCCAGCGCCGACAGCACGGTCGGTACGATGAAGGGGATCAGCACCAGCGCGCGCAGCATCGCCTTGAATGGCATGTTCTCGTTTAGCAGCAGCGCCAGATAGAGTCCGATGCCGAATTTGATGGCGCTCGCGACGAACGTGTACAATAGCGTGTTGAACACCGAGAGCCAGAAGATCGCGTCGTCCCACAGCCACTCGTAGTTTTCGGTCCCGACATATGCCCCGACGCGGCCGATGCGGGTGTCGGTGAACGAAAGCCAGATGCCGAGGCCCAGCGGATAGGCCAGGAAGAAGATCAGGAACGCCAGCGCCGGCACCATGAACCAGAAGCCCAGCCAGTTACGGTTGTGCTTGAGCTGGTCCCACGCGTTGGCCTCGCGAATCTCCGTCTTGGCGCGTCGTGGCGCGATTGCGATGTCAGCCATGGGCGATGTCCCGATTGAAAATGAATGGAGCGGACGGCGGTCACCCGCCATCCGCTCCGGTTCTTATTAGCGATAGATGCGCTTCAACTGACGCTCGGTTTCCGCGATCGCTGTCTTGGCATCCTTGGCGCCGGTGGCGTAGTTGGCGAACATGTCGACCACCAGGAAGTCGGCGATCGCGGTTGCCGCCTTCTCGCCTGGCGTACCGATGCCGGACGCAGGCAACGCGCGCTTGCTGGCCTGGCTGAACACCTGGTTCTTCGGATCCGCAGTCCAGACCGGCGAGTTATCGTAGGCATTGAGCGTGTGGGTGAGATACCCGCGCGCGCCCATCAGCCACTTGTCGTAATTTTCCTTCTCGAGCATGAAGGCGATGAAGGCCTTCGCGGCGTTCGGATATTTGGTGAACTTGAACGCCAGGATCGGAACGCAGAGCTGCAGTTCGGTCGGCTTCCCGATCGGGCCGACCGGCCACAGCGCATGATATGTGTCTTCGGTGAGTTCCTTCTTGGTCGGATCGTCCTTGGCCGCGACGTAGATCGAGATGCCGTTGGCGGTGCAATGCAGTTCGCCCGACAGAAACGCCTTGTTGTTCGACGAATCGTTCCACGACGCGACGCCGGGAATGAAGGTGTCGGAGAGCGCCTTGCAGTACTCGAGCGCCTTTACGGTCTCGGGCGAGTTGATGATGACCTTGTTGTCCTTGTCGACCGTGTAGGCCCCGTGACCCCAGAGGATCCAGTGCAGCCAGGCATTGGCGTCGCCCGAGGCATGGCCCAGCGGGAAACCTGCCGGCGTGTTGTTCTTCTTCAGCGCCTTGCACATTTCGAGGAACCCTGGGAAGTCTTTCGGGAAATCCTTGAAACCGGCCTTTTCCACTGACGATTTGCGGTAGGTCATGTAGCCGCCGATGGTCGCGACCGGGATGCCGAGCCAGTTGTTGCCCTGCTTGCAGGTCACCGCAGCCGCTTCGGTCCATCCGCCGTATTTCTTGCCGAGATAGTCGGCGACGTCGTTTAGCTGAAGCACCTGCGCCGGGAACAGTTGCGGCAGCGTGTGCAGGCCCCAGGCAAGGTCGAGACCCGAGCCGGTGTTGGCGGCAACGGAGGCCTTCGGCTGCACGTCCTCGAACGACTCCGAGAACACGTTCATTTCGGTGCCGGTCGCGGTCTTGAACGCGGCGACCATGGCGTTGAAGGCCTCGTCCTCCGCCGGCACGAAGCGCTTCCAGCGCATCACGGTGAGCTTGGCGCCCGGCTCGGCCTTCCAGGGCGAGGCTTGCGCCCACGCCTTCGCAAAATCGAGCAATGCCGGTCCGGTCAGCGCGCCGGCCGCCGCCAGCGCGGTGCCGCCCTGAAGCAGAGAGCGGCGGGTAAAATCCTGCATGGTCCATCCTCCCGTTGATTTATAATTTTGACTTTATTTTTAGGCGTTCAGTCGTTTCCCGGTCTGCTCGTCGAACAAATGCACGAGTGCCGGGTCTGGCTTCAGCCGGACCTTGTCGCCCGGGTTGAATTGATGACGTTCGCGGAATACGGCGACGACCTGCTCGCCGCCAAGCTTGGCAAACACTTGCGTCTCCGAGCCAGTCGGCTCGACCACGACGATCTCGGCTTCGGCGCCGTCATCGGCGATGGTGAAATGTTCGGGACGGACGCCGTAGACCGCGGGCCGCCCTTCCGAATTGGCCGGTGCCGACGCCAGCGGCAGCTTGACGCCATTCGGCCCCTCAAAGCCCGCGCTACCGTTCGACTTCACCTGGCCCTTGAGGAAGTTCATCGCCGGCGAGCCGATAAAG
The DNA here is from genome assembly GCF_036924765.1 of Bradyrhizobium sp. AZCC 1678. Taxonomy (NCBI): domain Bacteria; kingdom Pseudomonadati; phylum Pseudomonadota; class Alphaproteobacteria; order Hyphomicrobiales; family Nitrobacteraceae; genus Bradyrhizobium; species Bradyrhizobium sp. AZCC 1678. The sequence continues at coordinate 4,015,532 of NZ_JAZHSE010000001.1, read as the reverse complement.
CCCGCCACGAACTGGTTGGCCGGGCTGTCGTAGAGTTCGAGCGGGGTACCCATCTGCTCGACGATGCCGTCATGCATCACCACGATCTTGTCGGCCATGGTCATGGCCTCGATCTGGTCGTGGGTGACGTAGACGGTCGTGGTCTTCAGCCGTTGGTGCAGTTCCTTGATTTCGGTGCGCATCGCGACGCGCAGCTTGGCGTCGAGGTTGGAAAGCGGCTCGTCGAACAAAAACACCTGCGGATCGCGCACGATGGCGCGGCCCATGGCGACGCGCTGGCGCTGGCCGCCGGACAATTGCCGGGGATAGCGCTCGAGCAGCGGCGTCAGGGCCAGGATTTCCGCGGCGCGCTTGACGCCGTTCGAGATTTCATCGGCACTCGCGCCGCGCAGCTTGAGCGAGAAGCCCATGTTGTCGGCGACGGTCATGTGCGGATAGAGCGCGTAGTTCTGGAACACCATCGCAATGTCGCGCTCTTTCGGCTGGACATTGTTGACGACGCGATCGCCGATCGAAATGGTTCCCGAGGTGATGTTTTCGAGGCCGGCGAGCATCCGCAACAAGGTCGACTTGCCACAGCCGGAGGGACCGACGAGCACGACGAACTCGCCATCATCGATCGGAATCGATACGCCGTGCAAAACCTCAAAGTTACCGAACGACTTCCGCACGTCGCGAATCTGTACCGACGACATCAAACTCTCTCCCTCATGTTCTGTTTTCTGGCGCCACAGGTTGGCGGCGGCGCCATGCTGTCTTTTCGACTCTAATGCCGGAAGCCGAATTCAACGGGCATCATCATCCGCAGTTTGGCGGTTTTTAGCAATCCGATGGTAGCGCTGTCAATAATTGTTCAAACGTCCAATCTGATGTGATATGAGCGCAAGATGGGACGAAAACAGACAAAGTCTGGCAAAATCCGCCTCACCGAGGTCGCCAAGCTCGCTGGCGTCAGCCCAATCACGGCATCGCGTTTTTTCAGGAATCCAGAAGCGCTGTCATTAAGCAAGCGGGAACGCGTCGATAGCGCCGTGAAGGAACTGGGCTACGTGCCCAATCTCGCCGCGCGTGCGCTGGCCTCGCACCGCACCGAAGTCATCGGCGTCGTCATCCCTTCCCTCACCAACAACGTGTTCGCCGACGTATTGCGCGGCATCTACGATTCTTCCGAAGGCAGCCGCTACACCATCCAGCTCGCCAATACCCGCTACAGCATTCTGCAGGAGGAAAAGCTGCTGCGCCTGTTCCGGGCGCAGAAGCCCGCGGGACTGATCGTCACCGGTATCAACCAGACTGCGGAATCGCGCACGATCCTGGAGTCCATGAATTGCCCGGTCACGCAGATCATGGAGATCGGCGACAGTCCTGTGGACATGATGGTCGGCTTCTCGCATTACGACGCGGCTTTTGCGGCAATTTCGCACATGCTCGAGCAAGGATACCGCCGTATCGGATTTCTCGGCGCGCGAATGGACCCTCGCGTGCAGCGGCGGTTCGAAGGGTATCGTGATGCCATGAAGGGGGCCTCGCTGTTCGATCCGAACCTCATCGTCACCACGTCGGTACCAACCACCGTCACGCTCGGCGGAACTTTGTTCGCCGATCTCCTTGCCCGGACGTCCGACATCGACGCGGTCTTCTGCGTCAACGACGACCTCGCGCTCGGCGTCCTGTTCGAATGCCGGCGCCGGCAGATGTCGGTTCCCGGCGATTTGGCCATTGTCGGCTTCAACGATCTGGAATTCACGGCCTCTGCGGTCCCCTCGCTTACCAGCGTGCGCACCAACCGCTACGAAATGGGCCGGCACGCCGTCACGATGGTAATCGACGCGATCGAGGGCCGTCGCCCGCGGGAGCCGGTTATCGACCTTGGTTTTCAATTGATGGTCCGCGAGAGTTCGACACCGCAAAGCGCTTGATCGCCGTCTCCGGCGTGGGTCGAGCGCAAACAGAAAATGGTAGCGCTATCTTTTGGACCGAACTAGGATCGGGTGGCTCAGGCGGGAGAAGGCATGCGCGTTGCAGCGGATGAAATTCTTGGCATGGTGCATCGCTGCCGTGACTTAAGCCGTCCACGAGTTTGCAGTGCGGGAGGAACCAGTGAAAAACAACGACGACAAAACTGCCACCAATGGCAAAGGCCGGAGGCTACGTTCCCTCGAATGGTTCGACAATCCGCATAATCCGGGCATGACCGCGCTCTATCTCGAGCGCTACCTGAACTACGGCCTGACCCGAGAGGAATTGCAATCCGGCAAGCCGATCATCGGCATCGCTCAGACCGGCAACGACCTGTCGCCATGCAATCGGCATCATCTCGAACTGGCGCACCGGGTGCGCGAAGGCATTCGCGCCGCCGGCGGCATCGCGATGGAATTCCCGATGCATCCGATCCAGGAAACCGGAAAGCGGCCGACCGCGGCGCTCGACCGCAACCTCGCCTATCTCGGCTTGGTCGAAATCCTGTTCGGCTATCCGCTCGATGGCGTTGTACTGACCACCGGTTGCGACAAGACGACGCCGGCCTGCCTGATGGCAGCGGCGACTGTCAATCTGCCCGCGATCGTGCTTTCCGGTGGACCGATGCTGAACGGCTGGTTCAACGGCGAGCGCACCGGATCCGGCACCATTGTCTGGAAGCAACGCGAACGGCTCGCCGCCGGCGAGATCGACTACAACGAGTTCATCGAAATCGTGGCGTCCTCGGCCCCCTCGGTCGGCCACTGCAACACGATGGGCACCGCCTCGACCATGAACTCGCTCGCCGAAGCGCTCGGCATGTCGCTGCCGGGCTGCGCGGCGATCCCCGCGCCCTATCGCGAGCGCGGCCAGATCGCCTATGAGACGGGAAAACGGATCGTCGAAATGGTCTGGGAGGATCTCAAACCCTCCGACATCCTGACGCGCAAGGCGTTCGAGAACTGCATCGTGGTGAATTCGGCGATCGGCGGTTCGACCAATGCTCCGATCCACATCAACGCGCTGGCGCGGCACATCGGCGTCGAGCTCTCGATCGACGACTGGCAGAAGCACGGCCACGACATTCCGCTCTTGGTGAACATGCAGCCGGCCGGCTTCTATCTCGGCGAGGAATATCATCGCGCCGGCGGCGTGCCGGCGGTGGTGCGCGAATTGATGGCGCACAAGCGCATCCATGAAGACGCGGTGACGGTCAACGGCCGCACCATGGGCGAGAACTGCCGCGAGGCGGCCAAGCCCGATGGCGACGTGATCTGGAGCTATGACAAGCCGCTGGTGAAGGACGCCGGCTTCCTGGTGTTGCGCGGCAATCTGTTCGATTCCGCGATCATGAAGACCAGCGTGATCTCGAAGGAATTCCGCGACCGCTATTTGATCAATCCCAAAGACCCGAATGCATTCGAAGGCCGCGCCATCGTGTTCGAGGGGCCTGAGGATTATCACGACCGGATCGACGATCCCTCGCTCAACATCGACGAGCACTGTGTGCTGTTCATCCGCGGCGCCGGGCCGATCGGCTATCCCGGCGGCGCCGAGGTGGTGAACATGCAGCCGCCGGCGGCGCTGATCAAACGCGGTATCCTCTCGCTGCCGTGCATCGGCGACGGAAGGCAGTCCGGCACTTCGGGTTCACCGTCGATCCTCAACGCTTCGCCGGAGGCTGCCGCCGATGGCGGGCTCGCGATCTTGCGGACCGGCGACAAGGTTCGCATCGACCTCAATAAGGGCGACGCCAACATCCTGATCACGAGCGATGAATTGAAGAAACGTCGCGCCGAGCTGAAGGACAAGGGCGGCTTCCCCTACCCAGCCAACCAGACGCCGTGGCAGGAGGTGTATCGCTCGACCGTCGGCCAGCAGGCCACCGGCGCCTGCATGGAGCTCGCCACCCGCTATCAAAATATTGCGGGCACGGTCGGCGTGGCGCGGGATAATCATTAGCTGATCGCCGTCATTGCGAGCGCAGCGACTTGTCCGCCGTAGCTCAACGAACGAAGGCGGAAGCAATCCACCTCTCCACGCGGGGATAGATGGATTGCTTCGTCGCTTCGCTCCTCGCAATGACCAAAGGATAAGGAGAAGAAAAAATGTCAGACCGCCTGAAGGGCAAGCGCGCCTTCGTCACCGCCGCCGCCGTCGGAATCGGCCGCGCCTGCGCCGTGGCCTTTGCGCGTGAAGGGGCAACGGTGTTCGCCACCGACATCGACGAGGCCAAGCTCGAAGCGCTCAAGGGCGAAGGAATCGCGGAAGTGGCCAGGCTCGATGCCCGCGACAGTGCAGCGGTCGCTGCCATGGCCAGGCGCGCCGGCAACACCGACATCCTGCTCAACGCCGCCGGCTTCGTGCATCACGGCACTGTGCTGGATTGCTCCGACGAGGACTGGGATTTTTCGTTCGACCTCAACGTCAAGTCGATGCACCGCACGATCCGCGCATTCCTGCCGGGGATGCTGGAACAAGGCCGCGGCGCGATCGTGAACATCTCCTCCGCCGCCGGCGTGTTCAAGGCCGCGCCGAACCGCTACGTCTACGGCGCGACCAAGGCCGCCGTCGCCGCGCTGACGCGTTCGGTTGCCGTCGACTTCGTCGGCAAGGGCGTGCGATGTAATTGCATCTGCCCTGGCACCATCGAGACGCCCTCGATGCTGGACCGCGCCGCCGCCGCAGGCCCCAACGGCCGCGAGATGTTCATCTCGCGGCAGCCGATGGGACGGCTCGGCACGGTCGAGGAAATCGCTTCGCTTGCCGTCTATCTCGCCAGCGACGAAAGCGCGTTCACGACTGGCGTCGCGCACGTCATCGACGGCGGCTGGACGCTGTAACGCAGGAGAAATCCCCATGAACAAGATCGACCTCAACGGCCGTTGCGCCGTCGTTACCGGCGGGGCGCAGGGTTTTGGCCGCGCGATCACCGAGCGCTTCGTCGCATCCGGCGCGAAGGTCGCGATCTGGGATCACGACCTGCCGTTTGCGGAAAAGACCGCCAGGGAAATCGGCGCGGCCGTCTCGGCCTTCAAGGTCGACGTCTCCGACCTCGCCGCGGTCGAGAAGGCCCGCGACGAAACGTTGAAGGCGCTCGGCAAGATCGACATCCTCGTCAACAATGCCGGCATCGCCGGCATCAACAAGACGGTGTGGGAGACCGACCTCGACGAATGGCGCAAGGTGCTACGCATCAATCTCGACGGCCCCTTCATCTGCTGCAAGGCCGTGGTGCCTGCGATGCTGCAGCAGAAATACGGCCGCATCGTCAACATCGCCTCGATCGCCGGCAAGGAAGGCAACCCCAACGCCGCGCATTATTCGGCCTCGAAGGCCGGCCTGATCGCGCTCACCAAATCGCTCGGCAAGGAACTCGCGCAGCACGACATCCTGGTCAACGCGGTGACACCCGCTGCGGCGAAAACCGCGATCTTCGACCAGCTGACGCAGCAGCACATCGACTTCATGCTGTCGAAGATTCCGAAAGGGCGTTTTGTGCTGGTGGAAGAACTCGCGGCGATGGTGGCGTGGCTGGCGTCGGAGGATTGCGGATTCTCGACGGGTGCGGTGTTCGACATTTCCGGCGGCCGGGCGACGTACTAGCGCGGGATGGCTTGGGGCGGTACACCGCAAGGCCCAGACACAAAATCGCGAAAACAACCCCATGCAAAGTAGAATGGGCCCCGGTTTCCTGCACTCACGCCGCTTGCGTGCGGGCACGAGATGGTCGCTCGTCGCGGCCCAACCCTGATCTCATCCTGCTCTGGTCATTCGGCGCCCGGGATTATGCCTTGGCCGGCGCAGGACGCCGGCCTGCGGTGGTCGCGATCCAGATGCCGGCGAAGACGGTCACGATGCCGCCAACCAAATTCCAGCGAAGCGGTTCGTCCAGCAATGCCGCGCCCACGAGCGACGCGGTGATCGGATTGACGGTGACCGAGATCGCGACGCGGGTCGGCGTGGTGCGCGCCAGCGCGAATGCCCACAAATAAAACGTCAGCGCGCTGCCGAAGGCGCCGAGATACAGGGCCGCGAGCCATTGCGGGATCTCGAAAGCCGCAACGGGCGTAAAGCTGCCGCGCCAGTACGAGATCAGGACAAGGCATAAAGCCCCAACTCCCATGGACACCGTCGTGAAGGGAATAGGCCCGGAGCGGGCGATGAACGGCTTGGACCAGATGCTGTAGAGCGCCATGCAGAGGGCTGCCGCGATCATCAGGAGATCGCCGCGCCAGGCTCCCGGCGGCGCGGAAGCAAGACCCGACAGAAGAGCCAGGGCAACTCCAAGCGTTGCGATCACGACACCGATCGATTTGCGCGCCGTAAGGGCCTCGCTGCCGAGCAGCGCCCCCACGACCATCGTCAGCAGCGGAAGCGTCGACAAGGCAAGCGCCCCCCGCGCCGCCGTCGTGAAAATCAGAGACGCATTGAACAGGATCGGGAACAGGGCGAAGTACAGTACACCCAATCCGGCGACGCCCGACCAGTCGCGGCGCGGTGGCCACCGGCCGCCCTGCAGAAGCGCCGCCGGCAACAACAGCAGAAACCCGATTCCGAACCGGAACGAACCGATCGCCAGCGGATCGATCGCATTCACCAGATAGCGGGTTGCCGCAACCGAAGTTCCGCCCAGACCGCTCGACAGGACCGCCGCCAGCACGCCCCACGCCTCGTTCATGTATTTCCCCCTTGCAGCTTGCAGGCAAGGTAGGGAAGGACTAGTAATCAAGGAATGGCATTTCCGTGATAGAAGAAATAACGTTTACTTATGAGTGCGCCCCTCCTCGATCCGGACCTGTTGAAGGCTTTTGTGGCGGTGGCCGACAGCCGCTCCTTCACCCGCGCCGCGAGCCAGCTTCACCGGACCCAGTCAGCCGTAAGCATGCAGATCAAGCGCCTGGAGGAGCGCCTTGGCGTGGAGCTGTTCAACCGCACCAAGGCCAATGTCGACTTGAGTTCCGCTGGCGAAGGGCTGCTCGGATACGCGCGGCGCATCCTGACGCTGAACGACGAGGCCGTCGGCAAGCTGCGGGAGCGCAAGATTGAAGGCGTCGTGCGCCTGGGTGTGATGGACGACTACGGCACCTTGATCGTCCCGCCCTTGCTGGCGAGCTTCGTCGCCTGTTATCCGCTGGTCCATGTCGAGATGGAGACAGGACTCACCTCTTCGATGCCCTCGCGCCTCGGCAATGCCTATGACCTCGTGATTGCGATGCACCCGGAGGGAAGTGGCGAGGGTGAATTCCTGCGGCGCGAACAGGCTGCCTGGGCAACCGGCGCATTTCACCCTGTCGAGCAGCAGAACCCGCTGCCGCTTGCGCTTTATCCGCAAGGTTGCCTGTTCCGAAAATGGGCAATCGAGGCGCTCGATGCGGTCAAGCGACCGTGGCGGTTGGCTTTCGTCAGCCAAAGCCTGGCAGCCGTTGAATCGGTTGCGGCGCAGGGACTTGCGGTGACCGTCGTGAAGGCAGGTACATTTCCGCCGAAGCTGCGCCCTTTGTCGGAGCGCGACGGCATGCCGCGACTACCGGCTGCGGACATTTGCCTGCATCGCACCGCGAATCTGTCACGAGCGGGCGCGCTACTCGCGGATCACCTGCGCTCAACCATCTCAAACCATCTTGATGAAATCTCGGTGAGGCGCGCAACCCGCGACGCCATCCCGATCGCCTTCAACTGAGTGAGACCACGTGAATATTTCATTGTACGCCATCTCGGTCTGGGTGCTCCCGCTCCTCATCGCCATCACCTTCCACGAGGCCGCGCACGCCTTTGTGGCGTACAAGCTCGGCGACAATACCGCCTGGCAGCTCGGCCGGGTCAGCTTCAATCCTTTCAAGCATATCGATCCCTTCGGGACCGTGATTCTGCCGGGCGTGCTGCTGCTGGCGCACTCTCCGTTCCTGTTCGGCTACGCCAAGCCGGTCCCGGTGAATTTCCGGAACCTTAACCATCCCCGACTCGACATGGTCTGGGTGGCCCTGGCCGGCCCGGCCACTAACATCATCCTGGCGACGATCGTGGCGTTTGCCTTCCATGCCCTGCCTTTGGTGCCGGCAGACGCCGCCAAATGGACGGCGGACAACCTCAAAAATGCTTTCCTGATCAATATCGTGCTGGCGATCTTCAACATGCTGCCGATCCCGCCGCTGGACGGCGGCCGAGTCGCCGTCGGGCTGCTGCCGCGGGTGCTGGCATACCCGCTCTCGCGACTGGAACCGTACGGGATGCTGATCCTGATCAGCCTTTTGATCCTGCTTCCCATCATCGGCGCGCAGCTCGGCCTAAATCTTGATGTTATTTCGGCGATACTGCGGACACTGACCGGTTATGTGATCAGCGCGCTTCTCTTCATCACCGGCAACGCCTAAACTTCCGATAGAAAGAAGGACAGGGAAGAACCGCTCGGGCCATGGCGACAAAAGCTGCCGATATGTTGATTGCACGCCGCGCCGATACGCGCGCCAGGGCAGATTTTGCAACCTGGCTAATGATGGCCAAGCTCAATGGATTCTCCGCCCTGCCCGCTGAGGCGCAGAGCTTTCTGGAAGGCTACCGGCAGTTGCTGGCGAGGATGACCGAGGCGGACGCATCCGAGGCCACCGTCCAGCTCATATACAAGAGCTATTATGCCGAGATGGGCGGCTCCGGAACGCCACCTGAAATTCCCTCGCGCGCGAGCGAGCCGGCCACCGATACCGGCAACGTCACCGCGTTTCGACGGCCGCCCCCACGGCCCAAGACTGCGGCATCCGGCCCGGCGACAAAACCAAGGCTTCCAGTGGCGCTGATCTTTGCGTGCCTCGCCGTGGTCTATGTCAGTATCCGCTATTACTGGCGCTGACGCCGGGCGTCTTCCGTCGGCGCGATATCGTCGCTTTATGGCCATGCCGCGTAGGAAGGGCCGCTACGCGCATGCTCCAATCGGATCTGCCGGCGATAACTCCCCGGTGACGCGCCGCGGTACTTACGGAAGAAGCGATTGAAATAGGCCGGATCGCGGAGACCCAGACCGGACCACAGCATTATCCGGTCTAGAACTTCGTCTCTGATTGAGTCAGAAGCGTAGTGTCAGCTCTTGGTCTTGACGCGGAAGATCACCGGCAGGGTGAAAGTCAGGCCTTCGTCGGCGATGACAGGCGGAGGCATCGGCACCGGATCGGAGCGCCGCACCATCGCCAGCGCGGCCTCGTCGAAGGCCGTATCGCCCGAGCCCTTTTCGATATCGGTCGAGAGCACGTGGCCCATGCGGTCGAGCGTGAAGCGAATCTGGATCTCGGCGGATTTTTGCTGCCGTTCCTTCGGGTACCGCTTGTGCTTGTCGAGATGCGCGACCAGCTCCTTCTGCCAGGTCGCGCGTGCACGCCGCGCGCTCTCGCCGGTGCCGATCACCGGCGCGACAGAACGCTGTCCTTCCGGCATTTCCTCTGAACTCGGAGTTGCGGTGGCTTCGGAAGCGATCGACTCGGTGGAAGCTTGGGTCTGCACCGCCGCGATCTTCGGGTCGTCCTCTTTCGGCTTCTTGGACTCGTTCTCGGTCACGACCCGGTCGGCCTCTTCGGGCTCGGTCGGCTTGTCCTGCGGCAGATCGGTCTCTTTCACTTCCGCCTTCTGCTCGGCGAGCTGGGGCGATGCCGCGGAAGCATCGGTATCCGGCCCTGGCGGCAAGTCAGTCACTTCGCGGCGTACGGCGGCCATTTCCAGCCCGATCTCGATCGCCGTCGCGCCCAGGGCGTCATCGGCTTCCTCGGTCTGCAAATGCGCGATCGCCAGCGCCGCGCCGCCGACGTGGAGCGCGAGCGCGATCACCGCGGCTGTAATCCAGAGCCGCCGGGAGGGCTTTTGCTGGTCGAGGCCGGTCAAGGTTTTGCCGGCGCAGCTTGCGCCGCCGCTGCATCGGGAACGCCTTCGAGCGCCACCAGCTTGAGCTTGGAATAGCCGCCGGCGCGCAGGATTTCGAGCACGTCCATCAATTCGCCATAGGGCACGGCGCGATCGGCACGCAGGAAGATGTAGCGCTCCTTGCTGGCATCCGGCATCGTATCGAGCGAGCGCACCAGATCGACGCGCTTAACCATGTTCTCACCGATCGCAACCGAGAGATCCGGCTTGATGCTCACATAAGTCGGCTTGTCCGGCTTCTTCTGCGGCGTCGCGGTTGACGTCGGCAGATCGATCGGCAGGTCGACGGTCGACAGCGGCGCCGCGACCATGAAGATGATCAGGAGAACGAGAATGACGTCGATGAACGGCGTGACGTTGATCTCATGCGATTCCGCGAAATCGCTGTCGTCATCGTGGTCGTGTTCTGCGATCGAGGCGCCCATCGCCTACTCCGCCGCCGTGCGCGAATGCGAGCCGCTGACATGGGTGCGGTCGAGATCGCGCGACAACAGCCGCCCCGCTGCGCCTGACGCACGGCTGACCAGTTCCATGTAGCCCTTGGTCACGCGCGAAAAGTGATTGTAGATGATGACGGCGGGGATCGCAGCGACCAGGCCGATCGCGGTGGCGAGCAGCGCCTCGGCGATGCCGGGCGCCACCACGGCAAGATTCGTGGTCTGCGATTTCGAAATGCCGATGAAGCTGTTCATGATGCCCCAGACGGTGCCGAACAGTCCGACGAAGGGCGACGTTGCGCCGATGGTTGCCAGAAGGCCCATGCCGAGCCGGATGCGCCGTGCCTCGGCGCGCACGATTTCGCCAAAGCTCGAAGCGGCACGCTCCTTGATGCCGGCATCGCTCGATATGCCGGCCGACAGCCGCGCCTCGCGCATCGCGGCTGCCAGGAAGGACGCCAGCACGCTGCCCTTGGCGCCGAGCGCGAATTGCGCTTCCGCCAGCGACCGCGCGTCCGCGATCTTGGCCAGCGCCGAGCGCACCTTGCGCTGAACCACGGTCAGTTCAATCATCTTGGCGATGAAGATGGTCCAGGTCACCAGCGACGCGAAGGCGAGGCCGATCATGACCGCCTTGACCACCACGTCGGCTGACTTGAACATCGTCCACGGCGACAATTCCTTGAGTTCTGCAGCTGCCGCCTTCAGCAATTTGCCCTCGCGCTCCGCCGGCGTGGCAGCCGCGTCAGGCGCAGCCGCCGGCTGTGGCAGCGCAGCCGGAGGCTGCGATACCGCGGGCGCCTGCTGGGCCAGAGGTGCTAGCGGCGCCGCAGGGGTTGTGCCCTGCTGGGCCGACGACGGCCCCGCCAGCGACAGCATCGCCAGCGCCGAGATCACCGCAAATGTCGTTACGCGAGAAAGAGACATGTTCATCATACTTCGGCCCAGTAGCGGATCAGGTTGTGATAGATGCCGGTCAATTTGACCGTTTCAGGGTCGTCTCGCCCAAGCCGCTCCACCAGGGCCTGGATCGAGGTATCGAGATCGAAGATCAGGCTGCGGGCGTGAGCATCCCGTACCATGCTCTGCAGCCAGAAAAAAGATGCCACACGCATACCTCGTGTGACCGGGGTGACCAGATGCAAACTAGACGCAGGATAAAGCACGAGGTCCCCGGCCGCGAGCTTGATCTCGTGGGAACCATAGAGATCCTCGACCACCAGCTCGCCCCCGTCATACTCGTCTGGCTCCGACAGAAACAGCGTCACCGACAGGTCGGTCCGGATCCGCATGCCCGTGAGGCGATCTCCCCTCACCGCGTTGTCGACATGGAGGCCGAAATGGTGCCCGCCGGAGGCCACGTAGCGATTAAATAGCGGCGGGAAGATCTGCAGCGGGATCGCCGCCGAGATGAATCGCGGACTGGTTGATAGCGCCGACAGCACGCGATTGCCGAGCGTTCGCGCAACCTCGCCGTCCGGCGGAAGCTGCTCGTTGCGCTTGACCATGGCCGATTGCGCCCCCGCGGTGGAGCGGCCATCCTCCCAGTCGGAGGCATCCATGATGCGGCGGAAATCCGCCACATCATCTTTGCTCAGCACCTCGGGGACGCATATCAGCACGATCAGAACTTCGCCGAGGTGACGAGGTAGAACGCCCGCCCTGGCGCCACCGCGACGAACGGCGTCGCACTGCGGTAGAGCGTGTCGTAATAGAGCTTGTTGGTCAGGTTCTGCGCGTAGAGCTTCATGGTCCAGTTCTTGTCGATCTTCTTCTCGACGAAAGCATCGAAGCGCCAATAGCTGGGAAGCTCCGTGCCGGTGTTGGCGCCGAAGGTGCCGCCATAGATCTTCGAGCGGTAGACCGCCTGCCCGCCAAGTTCCCAGCCGCCGTCGAACTTGTACTTGCTCAACATGCTGAAGGATTCATGGGCGATGTTGGCCATCTGAAGCCCGATGTTGGACGGCAGCGCACTCTGCGTGACCTTCGACCTCATCAGCACCAGACCACCGAAAACGCTCCAGCGATCGGTGATGTTGCCGCTGACTTCAAGGTCGATACCCTCGACCTGGTAGGCCGCTCCCGACGCCAGAACGCCGCCAACGGTCTCGCGCGCATTGTCCTTCTCGGTATGGAACAGCGCGCCCGTCACCAAGAGGTGGCGATCGAACAACTCCCACTTGGTGCCGACCTCGGCAGCCTTGTTGCGCTCAGGCCCAAGGACGACGCCGCCCGGGACCGCTCCGCCGTAATCCGCCGCGGTGCCGTCGAGTTCGGAGCCGAACGGATTGGTCGAGGTCGCATAGGCGGCATAGAGGCTTCCGATCGGCACCGGCTTGAAGACGATGCCACCGTTGTAATTGATGAAATCCGAATTGACGGTGCTCGATCTCGCGCTGGTCGACGATCGCAGGTCGTAACCGTCATAACGGATGCCGCCGTTCACGATGATCTTGTCTTCCCAATTTGCGGTATCGAGAACGTAGAAGGCCTTGCTGTCGACATTGTAGCGGGTCGGATCGCCGCCCAGCGTCGGAATGGTGTTGAACGGAACGAAAGTGTAGCTTGGCGCGTAGATCGATTGGTTCTGCAAGGCCCCGTTGGGGTTGAACGCAATTCCGCCAAACGCTTCCGACGCAAGGCCCGTGTAGCGGTTGATCCCAACACGCTCGTTGGAGACCTCGAGCCCAACGACGGCCGTATGCTTGACCGATCCGGTGTCGAATTTGAACGTGGCGTCTTCCTGGTTCGCCAGGATGTCGACGAACTGGTTGCGGCTCTGCGGGCTCGCGGTGAACGTCCATTTTGTCGGATCGGGATTTGTCGTCACGGGCGAGTTAGGCAGCGTGCCGATATAGGCCAACAGCGAGTGCTCCGCCCTCGTCCGGCTGGTCAGCGTGATGCTGTCGGTGACTTTGTATTCGCCCGTCAGCGTCCCGAAATCCTGCCGCGCGGTCTGGAAGTCGCGATTGACAAAGCCGTACCAATTCTGGCGCGGGATACCGGCCTCGGTGACGGGCGTGTTGCCCTGCCTGTACCAAGGCACGCCGAAGTCCGGCAGACCGCTGAGGTCGGTGTGGACGTAGTTCGTCGTGATCTTGATGTCGTTGGTCGGCGTCCACTTGGTCGAGATGAAGCCGCCCCAACGATCATCGGTCACATAGTTGCGGCCGGCGACGTTGGCGTCCTGGAACATGCCGCCGGTGCGAATCGAGAAAGTCGGGCTGATCACCTGGTTGACGTCGAGCGTGACGCGCTTGGTGTGGTCGGTGCCGAACGTGGTCTCGGCGTTGTAGAAGTTGCGATCGCCGGCCTGCTTGGTGACGATGTTGATGGCGCCGCCGGCGGTGCCGCGGCCGGCATAGGACGAGGCCGGGCCACGCAGGATTTCGATCTGCTCGGTGAAGAAGTTTTCGCGGATGCTGACCGCGGGATCGCGGATGCCATCGATGAAGACGTCGTTGCGCGCGTCGAAACCGCGGATGAAGAAGCGATCGCCGAAGGCGTTGCCGCCCTCGCCCGATCCGAGCGTCACGCCGGCAGTGGAGCGGCCGACCTCGCGCAGCGAGGTGATGTTCTTGTCGGCAAGCACCTCCTTGCTGAGCACCGTGATGGTCTTCGGCGTGTTGAGCAGCGGCTCCGGAAACTTGCCGGATGCCTGCACACGGTCGACCTTGTAGGGCGCCGCGGCATCGGCGTAGGGGTTGCGATCGGCGGCAAGGCTCCCCGCATTCGGGAACGGCACGGGGGCGACCTGCGCCGGCTGTGCGCGGCGGGCGGCGCGACGCAGCGCGCTGCGGGCGCGGAGTTGGTCCGGCGAAGGTTTTGACGCCGAGGGGCGCGGGCGAGCGACCGGGGCATCGACCGTCACCGGCGGGAGGTTGGATTGCTGCGCTTCGGCGCCGGAAAACGACGCCACCGCAATGAGGCCCGCGACCGCGGAAACCTTCTTGCCGGAATTGTTTTCAACCGTTTGACCGAGTGAGTAGACCGCCGCTTCAAGGCGAAGCGACCTCGGTGCCTTCACAACATTCATTCACGTGCCCCTGATCAATTTCAATTCGCGGCAAATCGACATGCAGCGAATGGTCCCGCGCGGTCAGTACCGAGCGGAAATTTTGGGGTCAACGCGATCGGGGCAACACTGCGGTTGAATCCATCCAGTTCACAACGATTCTAATCTGCAGTTTGAAATCGTTCTAAAAGAACTTTGTAAGCGGTCTAAAGAGATGCAAGAAACGCCGTAAAATCAGGCATTAGTTGCATCACCGCTTTCTCACCATCAATCAACGCTCGGCGGCTTCATCAGCGAAAACAATTCGTCGACTGTCGATTGCGCGACCTGGCGGACGCGATCGGTGTTGTCCATGCCTGATATGTTGACGCCCTTCACGACAGCTTTGATCTCGTCGCGAAAGTCGCTGAGGAATCGCAACGGGTCGGGCGAATCGTTCGCGACGCGCGCAATCAGTCCCGTGATCAGAATCTGGCACGCCATCATGCGTCCGTTCAGTTCATCCATCCTGCACCCCCGATTGCTTGCACGCGCGCGATATGGACGACATCGATCGCGCATTCAACCCTGCGCGAAATTCACGCCGGAGATCGCGAGAGATTTGGCGGCGACGCCGAACCGCGCCCATCGCGGCGTCAAACCTTTCCAATTGTTTAGGATTCTCAAGCCTTAGTGTTTGTACAGCGTGAGCTCACGGACATTATATCGGCAGGATTGGGGACTTCGTTAAATCGATGAGCAAACATGTCGGGGCCGCGCACCATCCGTTGGGCTTTACTGATCGTGGCGATCGCTGCGCTGGGTTATCTGGGCTGGCAGCGATTCCAGGGCGAAGATCATCAGGCGCAAGCTGAAACCCGGAAGCACGCCACCGCCCGGGTTGCGGTTCCCGTACGGATTGCCTCGGTCGAAAAGGCCGATTTCCCGGTCTACCTGACCGGCCTCGGCACCGTGCAAGGCTTCAACACGGTGCTGGTCCGCACCCGTGTCGACGGCCAGATCAACCGGATCGCGTTTCAGGAAGGCCAGTTCGTCAAGGAAGGCGACACGCTGGTCGAGATCGATCCGCGGCCGTTTCAGGCAGCCCTCGATCAGGCCAAGGCCAAGAAGGCGCAGGACCAAGCCAATCTCGCCAATGCCAACCTCGACCTGCAGCGCTCCACCCGGCTCGGTGAGTTCGCGACCCGCCAGCAAACGGACACCCAGCGGGCTTTGGTCGCGCAACTGACGGCGCAAGTGGCCGGCGACGATGCAGCAATCGCCAATGCACAGACGCAGCTCGACTACGCGACCGTCAAGGCGCCGTTCTCGGGCATTGCCGGCCTGCGCCAGGTCGACGTCGGCAACATCGTCAATGCCGCGACGCAGACCGGCATCGTCAGCATCGCCCAGATCGAGCCGATCGCGGTGATCTTCACCGCGCCGGAAGACCAGTTGCCGGATATCAAGGCCGCACTCGCCGCCGGTTCTCCCAAGACGATCGCGCTCTCCACCGACGGCAAGCGGGTGCTGTCCACGGGCGCGCTTTCGCTGATCAACAACCAGGTCGACACATCGAGCGGCACCGTCAGGCTCAAGGCCGTGTTCGACAACAAGGATCATGCGCTGTGGCCGGGCCAGTCGGTTTCAACCCGGCTGCTGGTAGCGACGCTGAAAGACGCTACCGTTGTTCCCGACGATGCCGTTCAGCATGGCCCCAATGGTCTTTACGCCTACACGGTCAACAAGGAGAACAAAGCCGAACTTCGCAAGATCAGGGCGACGCGCTCGATCGACGGCCGCTCCGTGGTCGACGAAGGGCTGTCGCCCGGCGAGCAGGTGATCACGGCGGGCCAGTTCAAGGTTCAGCCGGGCACGCTGGTGACGACGGCCGTCGCCAGCTCGGATCAGGCGCAGGCCAAGGTGACCGACCAATGAGCGGGGGAATCTCCGCCCCCTTCATTCGCTACCCGATCGGCACCTCGCTGATGATGGCGGGGATCATGTTCGTCGGCCTCGTCGCCTATCCCTTGCTGCCGGTTGCGCCCCTGCCGCAAGTCGACTTTCCGACCATCCAGGTCTCGGCCTCTCTGCCCGGCGGCAGTCCGGAAACCATGGCCTCGTCAGTGGCGCAGCCGCTGGAACATCAGTTCGCGCAAATTCCGGGCGTCGCGCAGATGACGTCGACCAGCTATCTCGGAACCGCGGCGATCAATATCCAATTCGATCTCAACCGCTCGATCGACGCCGCCGCCAACGACGTGCAGGCCGCGATCAATGCGGCCAGCGGCCAATTGCCGAAGAACCTGCCCTCGCCGCCGACCTATCGCAAGGTCAACCCGGCCGACTCGCCCATCCTCCTGCTGTCAGCGACGTCGGACACGCTGCCGCTGACATCAGTCAGCGACGCCGTCGATGCCCAGCTCGCGCAGCAGATCAGCCAGATCTCCGGCGTCGCCCAGGTCATCATCGGCGGGCAGCAGAAGCCGGCGATCCGCATTCAGATCGACCCCGCCAAGCTCGTCGCCAAGGGCCTGTCGCTGGAGGACGTGCGCAACCAGATCGCAATCACGACCGTGAACAGTCCCAAAGGCAATATCGACGGCGAACGCCGCGCGTACACTATTTACGCCAACGATCAGTTGCCGGACTCAAAGGACTGGAACGACGTCGTTATCGCCTTTCGCAACGGCGGTCCCTTACGAATCCGCGATATCGGCCAGGCCGTTACCGGGCCGGAAGACGCCAAGCAGGCGGCCTGGGCCAATGGCAAGCGCGGCGTGTTCCTGATCGTGTACAAGCAGCCCGGCGCCAACGTCATCGAGACCGTCGACAAGATCAAGGCGGCGTTGCCGCGGCTGGTCGCTGCGATCCCATCGGCGATCAAGATCGAAGTCATCAGCGACCGCACCCAGACCATCCGCGCTGCGGTGGAAGACGTGCAGTTCACCCTGCTGCTCACCATCGCGCTGGTCGTCATGGTGATCTTCATCTTCCTGCGCAGTTTCTGGGCGACCGTGATTCCGGCCGTGACGGTGCCGCTGGCGCTGCTCGGCGCCTGCGCGCTGATGTGGGTATTCGACTATTCGCTCGACAATCTGTCGCTGATGGCGCTTACCATCGCCGTCGGCTTCGTTGTCGACGACGCCATCGTGATGCTGGAGAACATCACGCGCTACATCGAGGAAGGCGAGAAGCCGCTCGCCGCCGCCTTCAGGGGCGCCCGTGAAATCGGCTTCACCATCGTGTCGATCAGTGTCTCGCTGGTCGCGGTGCTGATCCCGCTGTTGCTGATGGGCGGCATCATCGGCCGGCTGTTCCGCGAGTTCGCGGTGACGCTGGCGATGACCATCTTCGTCTCGATGATCGTGTCGCTGACGCTGACGCCGATGATGGCCTCGCGCTTCCTGCGCGCACATCGCGAGGTCACGCACGGCCGGTTCTATCAATGGAGCGAGCGCGCCTTCGACGCGATGCTGCGCGCTTACGAGCGCGGTCTCGACCTCGCGCTGCGCTGGAAGTTCACGACGCTGATGATTTTCTTCGCAACGCTCGGTCTGTCGATCTATCTGTTCGTCGTCATTCCCAAAGGCTTCTTTCCGCAGCAGGACAACGGCCTGATCACGGCTACTTCGGAGGCCGGCCAGGACATCTCCTTCGCCGACATGAAGCGGCGCCAGGAGGAGCTCGGCAAGATCGTGCAGGCCGACCCCGATGTGGCCTCGGTCGCGATGGTGATCGGCGGCAGCGGCCGCGCCGGCAACAATGGCAATCTGTTCATCACGTTGAAGCCGCGCGACGAGCGCAAGGCGTCTGCCCAGCAGATCATCGCCCGCCTCCGTCCGCAATTGGAGAAGGTCGAGGGCGCCCGTCTCTACATGCAGGCGGCGCAGGACGTGCGGCTCGGCGGGCGGCCGACGCGAACCCAGTTCGAGTTCACGCTGCAGGACGCCGACCTTGCCGAGCTGAACGAATGGGCGCCGAAGATCCTTCAGAAGATGCAGACGCTGCCCGAACTGCGCGATGTCGCCACCGACCAGCAGACCAACGGCACCACGCTGGAGCTCAAGATCAACCGCGATACCGCCTCGCGCTACGGCATCCAGCCGCAACTGATCGACGACACGCTGTATGATGCGTTCGGCCAGCGCCAGGTGACGCAGTTCTTTACCCAACTCAACACCTACAAGGTGGTGCTCGAAGTGCTGCCGGAATTGCAGGGCAGTCTCGACACGCTCAACAAGATTTACGTGAAATCGCCAGCCACCGGCGACCAGGTGCCGCTGTCGGCCTTTGCCACCTGGACCAGCGTGCCGGTGCGGCCGTTGTCGATCAGCCATCAGGGCCAGTTTCCCGCGATCACGATCAGCTTCAATCTCGCGCAGGGCGTGGCGCTGGGCCAGGCGACCGACGCGGTGCAGAAGGCGATGGTCGAACTCGGCGCGCCGACGACGCTCAATTCGAGCTTCCAGGGCACCGCGCAGGCGTTTCAGCAGTCACTCGGCACCGTGCCGCTGTTGATCCTCGCTGCCCTCGTCGTAGTGTATCTGATCCTCGGCATTCTCTACGAAAGCTATATCCACCCGATCACGATCCTGTCGACGCTGCCGTCCGCCGGCGTCGGCGCGCTCGCGATCCTGATGCTGTTCGGGTTCGACTTCAGCCTGATCGCCCTGATCGGCATCGTGCTGCTGATCGGCATCGTGAAGAAGAACGGCATCATGATGATCGACTTCGCGATCACGGCCGAACGCGACGAGCGGCTCGAGCCCGAGGCCGCGATCCGCAAGGCGGCGCTATTGCGCTTCCGCCCGATCATGATGACGACGATGGCGGCATTGCTCGGCGGCGTGCCGCTGATGCTCGGTACCGGGACGGGATCGGAAATCCGCCAGCCGCTGGGCTATGCGATGGTCGGCGGCCTGATCGTCAGCCAGGCGCTGACGCTGTTCACGACGCCGGTGGTCTATCTCTATCTCGACCGGCTTTCGAACGCGTTTGCGCGATGGGGCAATTCGTCCAATCCTAACCATGATGCGCGTCTGGACGCTGACGGCTCGGTCAAGCAAGCGGCCGAATGACTTGACTTTGCGCGGCCACCGGCACTACCGAAGGTAGTTCATTTCGGAGCCGGTTCAGTGAAAATTTCAATGAAGTTTGCGGTCGCTGCCGCGGCGATATCAGGTTTGTGCGGCCACAGCCACGCCCAGACCCCCAAAGCCAAAAACAACGCCGCGCCTGTGGCGCAGGCGACGCCAGGCCCTACCGCCGCTGCGACCGAGGGAGCGAATACTCCAGCGCCTCCCGGCTGGATTGCGCGGTGCAGCAGCGCAAGCCGCGGCGCGCCGCTCGAATGCGCGATCGAGCAGAGCGCGGTCCTGACCAAGACCGGCCAGCTGATCGTGCTGATCAATATCCGCGTATCAGCCGAAACCCGCGCGCCGATCGCGCTTGTGCAGTTGCCGCTCGGGCTCAACCTGCCGGCCGGCGCCAAATTCCAGGTCGACGACGGCAAGACGTCCGAGCTGCAGATCCAGACCTGCGAGGCGCGCGGCTGCTACGCCAACCTGCAGATCTCGGCTGACGTGCTGGCCACGTTGAAATCCGGCAAGCAGTTGAAGGTCTCGTTCCAGAACATGGCCAAGGAGACCATCACGATCCCGATGCCGCTGGCGGATTTCTCCGCGGCGTATGAGAAGATCAAGTAGACCTCGATCGTCATTGCCTGCGACAAACGCGAAGCGTTTGCGCAAGGGAGCGAAGCGACGAAGCAATCCATATCTCCGCCGAAGAAAGAATGGATTGCTTCGCGGAGCCTGTCATCCGGCGGCGCTTCGCGCCGACCGGGTGGCTCGCAATGACGGGGCTGCTGCCGGAGGCCTACTGCCTTGCCATCTCCGCGGCCCCCACCCCCTCGCCGTCGAGCTTCTGGTCGTCGTGCATGTCGACCGTCACCCGCAACAACTGCCCGGTGAATTCGAACGGCGCCGCGTAATGCGAGACCGGGCTGGAACGATCGCGGCCGATGTCGAGGCCGGACCACGAGATGAAATTGTTGAAGGCAGACTGGGTCTGGATCGAGCCTGCCGCCTCGCCGTCGATGAGGAGCGTATAGGCCGTCACGCCGGCGCGGGAGCCCCTGGCCGGCGGCTCCTTGCGCAACAGACGCTCGACATGCACGCCGAGCCGGCGCACGCCTGACGGCACCTTGCGGTTCGAAGTCACGATCTCATGGCCACCGCCAATATTGAGATCGTGCACCAGCACGCCGTCCTTGATGTAGAGGCTGTAGCCTGACGTCGCATCGCCGTGGGCGATCAGCACGCCCTCGGCGCCCTCCTCGGCAATCTCCACATGCGCTTCGATGGTGTAGCTGCGGCTGCGCACGTCCGGCGCGACGTCGGTCGGCACGTGGCCCATGCCGGCGTGAAAGGTGAACTTGTTGCGTGCGCCGTGAAAGCGCGCGGCGTTTTCCGCAAAGCGCGGGCCGAACCGGTCGTCGAGCGGCAGCACATTGTGTTTCTCGGCCTCGAGCCACCACAGCTTGATCATCGCTTCAAGCCGCTCGGGCTCTTGCGCCGCCAGATCGCTGGTTTCCGAAAAATCCCGCGCCAGATGAAACAGCTCCCATTTGTCGTTCTCGAACGGCGTGCCCGAGGGATGGAAGGAAACCGCCTTCCAGCCGTCCTGCCAGATCCCGCGATGACCGAACATTTCGAAATATTGCGGCGAAGACTTTGACGGCGTGGCTGGATCGGCGATCGAGCGCGCAAAGCTCTCGCCTTCGATCGGCATCTGGGCGACGCCGCCGATTTCGGCCGGCGGCGCGATGCCGATCAGGTCGAGCAAGGTCGGCGTCAGGTCGCAGGCGTGAACGAATTGATGGCGCACTTCGCCTTTGGCGGCGATCTTCTTCGGCCAGGTCATGACGAAGGGATCGCGGATGCCGCCGCCATGGGTGTTCTGCTTGTAGCGGCGCAGCGGCGTGTTCGACGCCATCGCCCAGCCGTGGGGAAAGTTGCTGTGCGAATCCGGCCCGCCGATGTCGTCGATTCGGCGCAGCTTTTCCGCGATCGGTTCGGGACGGAAATTGTACGGCCCCATCGCGTTGACGAAGCCAAGCGGACCGCCCTCCTGGCTTGCGCCATTATCGGACAAAACCAGGATCAGCGTGTTGTCGCGAATGCCGGCCGTATCGAGAAAGCCGATCAGCCGCGCGAGATGCTGGTCGGCGTGATCGAGCATGCCGGCGAAAGCCGCCTGCAGCCGCGTGAAGACGCGCTGTTCGTCGACGGTGTGCTCATCCCATGCCTTCACGCCGTCATTGCGTGCGGGCAACCGGGTTTCCGGCGGCACGATCCCCATCACCTTCTGCCGCGCCATCCGCTGCTCGCGCTCGGCGTCCCAGCCATGGGCGAACATCGCGTCATAGCTCTTGATGATGTCCATCGGCGCCTGGTGCGGCGCGTGACAGGCGCCGAGCGCCACCCAGGTCAGCCATGGGACATCG
Organism: Bradyrhizobium sp. AZCC 1678; assembly: GCF_036924765.1. Classification (NCBI taxonomy): domain Bacteria; kingdom Pseudomonadati; phylum Pseudomonadota; class Alphaproteobacteria; order Hyphomicrobiales; family Nitrobacteraceae; genus Bradyrhizobium; species Bradyrhizobium sp. AZCC 1678. The sequence goes on along the minus strand of NZ_JAZHSE010000001.1, from coordinate 3,993,727 downwards.
GGCCGATCGGCGGTGTGATCGGCGATGAAGCGGATCGACTGGTCGATCAGGTCGGACGTGAGGTGATAGCCGTCCGCATACGTCCCCGGTGCATCGATGTGGGTGTTGTCCGAGACAAGCTCCGGTGCGAATTGATCAGTTTCGGCATCGAGAAAACCATAGAAGCGATCAAAACCGCGGCCGAGCGGCCAGCCGTCGAATGGCCCGGTGGCGCCGCTTTCGGTCAATGGGGTGACGTGCCATTTGCCGACCATGTAATTGCGATAGCCGTGCGACCGCAGCATTTCCGCCAGCGTGCCCGCCTCGCGCGCGATCTTGCCGCGATATCCGGGGTAGCCGCTGTCGAAATTGGCGAGGCAGCCGACACCGACCGAATGATGGTTGCGCCCGGTGAGCAGCGCCGCGCGCGTCGTCGAACACATCGCGGTGGTGTGGAAGCCCGAATAGCGCAGGCCTTCGGCGGCGAGCTTGTCGATGGTCGGCGTTTTGATGGCCGAGCCGTAGCAGCCGAAATCGGAGAATCCGACATCGTCGAACAGCACGACCAGAATGTTCGGTGCGCCTTGCGGCGGTTTCGGCGCACACGGCCACCACGGCTTCGATCCGGCCACCGTCTTGCCGATCATGCCGCCGAACGGTTTTGCGCTGCCTGCCGCCATGCTTTCCTCCGCTTTTTGGATGTGATCGCGGTTGATCCGCCGGTTCGCCGAGGCTCGCGGCAACACGCTGCCCTGCGGCATTGCCAAAAACCATAATCCGAATTATTATTATGGTTATTTCGAACGGAGACGCAAGTTCCGGATGCAGCGATCGGCCGAACTCGACCTTCCCGGCGTGACCCCGTCGCGGCAGAAGCGCAGCCGCGAGACCACGGCCGCGCTGCTCCAGGCCGGCGCGGAGATGTTGCGCACGCACAGCCTCGCGGAATTGTCGATCGAGGCGCTGTGCCGGCAGGTCGGGGCCACCGTCGGCACCTTCTACAGCCGGTTCGAGAGCAAGGAGGCCTATTTCAATGCCCTCATGGCGCTTGCTGCGCGTGACGGCGAAAGCAGGTTGTCCCGGATGAAGGAAGACGAGCGGCTGGCCGATGCGGATCTCGCCGAGCTCAGCCGCCTCCTCGTCCGAGGGACCATCGGCTGGATCCGAAATCACGAAGGCGTGCTGCGCGCAGCACTTCAGCACGACGACACCAGGCCGGACCGCTGGTCGACCTTCAAGGCATTGGCGCGCGCCAACGTGGCGGACGCCACGCCAATCCTGCTTGGCGCCATGGGCCGGGGCAACAAGGCGGCAAAAACACGCGCGATCGCGTTCGGCTTCCAGGTCGTGCTGGGAACGCTGGTCAACGCCATCCTCAACGATCCCGGTCCGCTATCCATTCACGACCGCGAAATGGAAGAGCAGCTGGCGAATTGCCTGCTGCTGCTGTTGCTGCAGGCGGAGATGACGGAGCCGACCGTTCGCCGTTCGCGCGGGCGCAAAAAGCAGGTACGTCATTCGCGGAGCTGACCCGGGACCGCGGCAAATGCCGCCCGCAGCGCCCCCTGCAATTCGCCCCCAAAATGCCCCTCCTTCCGCGCTTGCCAAGGCCCGGACCGAGCGAGTAGAACGACGCACCAGCGAAAGCGGTGATTTGCAAAATCCCGCTCCAGCCGATTGCCCGGACATCCATATAAGATATTGATGTCATTGAGCAATTCTTGGGGAATGGTGTAACGGTAGCACAACAGACTCTGACTCTGTTTGTCTAGGTTCGAATCCTAGTTCCCCAGCCAGACTTGTCGGCCCTTCCCCTTAGCCGCCCTCATCACACGCCGGCTACAACCGGCAGCTCTGCGATCATGCGAATGCCGGGCCTTCTTCTCCAATGAATTTGCGACGGCTCAACCGCCAGCTTGAGTGCGGGCCAGCGCGTGAACAGCGCCTGCAGGGCGCAAATTCCTTCGATGCGAGCGAGCTGGTGGCCGAGGCAAAAATGAATTCCTGTTCCGAACGATAGATGCCGGTTCGGCCGCCGCTCCAGATCGAGCCGTTCGGGGCACTCATTGGCTTCCTTGTCCAGGTTGGCGGCGACGATCATCGCCATGACCCGATCGCCCTTCTTCAATTTGACGCCCTCGAGATCGACATCCTGGCGCACATAGCGCGGCTTTGAGAATTGCACCGGCGAGACGAAGCGCAAAAATTCTTCGACTGCCAACCCGGCACGGCTCCAGTCCGCCGCGAGCCAATCGCGACGAACCGGATCCTTCAGCAGTTCGAACACCGATCCGCTGATCAGATGGGTGGTGGTCTCGGAGCCCGCCCCCAGCAAGAGAAACACCATCGAGACCATTTCGTCCGGTGTGATGCGCCCACCTTCCTTCTCGACCCGCACAAGCTCGGCAATCAATCCTTCGCCGCCCTGTTCCCGGGCGACCTGCAGACGTGCTTTCAGATAGCGCCGCATCCTCATCATTCCGCTGATCAACCGCAGAAAGCCCAACGCGCTGGTGAGATTCGCGATCGAATTGGCCCAGGCAATGAATTTCGGCCGGTCCGCCGGCGGCAGGCCTAGCAGTTCGCAAATCACCGCAAGCGGCAGCATCCGCGCATAACGCTGCACCAGATCGGCGCGGCTGCCCACAGCAAACAACTCATCGGCGAGGCGATCGGCGATGGCGCGGATGTGCGGCTCCATGTCGAGGACCGCGCGGCGGCGGAACGCCTCGTCGACGATACTTCGCAGCCGCGTGTGGTCCGGCTCGTCCATCGTGAGCATGTTGTTGGCGAATGTCGCGATGAATTTCGGCATCCACCAGGGCAGGCCCACGAGAACCCCGCCCTCCCTGCGCAGCGTGAAGAGCGCGCTGTCCTTCAGCACCCGCGCCGCCGCCTCGTAGGTCGTGGTGACCCAGACGCGGCCCACGATCGGAAATTTTGTCGCGACGACGGGACCAACGGCGCGCAAACTCGCGACCCCTGCCTGCGGATCACGAAAAAATGCCTCGCTGGTGAAATCCACGAACTCTGCCATCGGCACACCTCACGGCGTCTTTCACGCCCATACATCAAGGTGGTGCGCAACACGATCGGCGCAATGGCCGGGGGATACGACGTCTCTCACCGGCACCCTGCCATGGGTACGGAACATTCGGGCTCGATCCCGATCTTGCCGGGTTTGTGGCCCCGCTCTTGCTGACGGAGATACAACCTGAAAGAACCATGGACGAGATGTATCATGCCGGGAACAAAATCTGCAATTGCGGCTCGTTTCGAGGCACTCGATGCGCTGCGCGGCGTCTGCGCGCTGCTCGTGGTCTTGTTCCACGTCCCCGTTTACCATGCTCTTAAAGACATCGGCTCATTCGCCAATCTGCAGTTTTGCGTGGACATGTTCTTCGCCCTGTCCGGCTTCGTGCTTTGTCATGCCTATGGCCAACGTCTCAACGATCGCGCTGAGAGCATTCGTTTCGTGGCGATGAGGTTTGCCCGCCTTTGGCCGTTGCACATCGTGATGTTGACCCTGTTCGTCGGACTTGAGACCGGCAAGTTCATCTTCAGCCGCGCCGATACCGCGTTCGCGCTGGATTCCCAGGCCTTTGGTCCGGGTCGCTCGCTCTGGGAGATCGCCACGAACATCCTGTTTCTGCAGTCTTTCAATCTGCACGCTGGATTGTCATGGAATGGTCCCGCCTGGAGTGCGGCCGTCGAGTTCTACGTGTCGATCCTGTTCGCGACGGTCGTCATGCTTTTCCCGCGCCAGCGCTATGCGATCTTCCTTGCGCTCTGTCTGGCGGCCGGAGCGCTGCTCTACCAGGTTTCGCCAGAAGCGCTGTTTGTCTCGTCCGACTGGGGCATCCTGCGCGCCATGTTCGGCTTCTTCGCGGGCTGCCTGGCGTATCATCTGCGGGCGCGTTCGGATGAGAAGCTGACGGCGCCGAATTTATGGGAGGCCTGCTGCGTGGTGCTGGTCATTGCGTTTGCTGCGTCCAGACCATGGGGCCCGTCGCACTACGCGTTTCCGCTGCTTGCGATCATCGTCCTTTACGTCTTTTCATACGATCAGGGCGCCGTTTCGAAAGTGTTGCGTTCGTCCATTCTGCAAAAGCTCGGCTTGTGGTCTTATTCGATCTACATGATCCACACCTTCCTGTTTCAGGTGATGAAGATGGGGGTCTCCTTCGTCGGGCAAAAGGCCCATCTCAACCTGGTGGGCTGGCACAATGAGGAGAAGCTGATGCTGCTGGGAACGCCGGAACAGGCGGTATTGCCGGCGCTCATCCTGACCCTGCTCGTCATCCCCGTCGCCGCGCTGACCTATCGCTGGATCGAGAAGCCGGCGATGGATGCGGCCCGAGATCTGCTTTCGCCGATTCATCTGGCGAAGACGGCCGTCACCAAGCCGGCAACGACGTCCGGAATTATCGCGACAGCATTCGCCGGCCGGATATCGTGGTTGAGCGCAAGGTTATTCCCCCGCTCGACGCGGAATTCGATCGAGACAGGCCTCGACCGGTTGCGCACCATGTCCAGGCGTGGCACCGCTGGCATGTGACCCGGATCGATCAGGCCGCAGAACCACGCGGTCCGATCGGGCTCAGCCGATCGTGACCGGCGGCGTACCGTGGGTGTGAAACGACTCGATCGTCTTCAGCCCCCACGCCTGGCCCTTCTTCCGTTCTTCCTCGGTCCAGACGATCGGCTTCCAGTCGGGCGCGAGGATGAGGCGCGCGCCGGCGTTGGCGACCTCGACGCGGTTGCCGCCGGGCTCATAGACGTAGAGGAAGAAGGTCTGCTGGATCGCGTGCTTGTGCGGGCCGGTCTCGATGTGGATGCCGTTTTCGAGAAAGATGTCGGCGGCGCGCAAAATTTCCTCGCGGCTGTCGAGCGCGTAGGTGACGTGGTGGAAGCGTCCGGCCTTGCCGTAATGATCGCGGGTATAGGCGAAGTCGTAGCTCTTGTTCGACATCGTCATCCACATCGCTGCTTCCGTGCCGTCGTTGAGCACGATCTGCTCGGTGGTGCGGAGGCCCAGATAGTTTTCGAAGAACAGCCGGTTGGCCTTGATGTCCACCGCGAGGCAATTGAGATGATCGAGCCGGCGGACATTGACGCCGCGCGCCGGAAACCGCTGCGCCTGGTTCTTCAGCGCTGGCTTGAGCTCGGGCGGCGGCTGATACCACTCGGTCTCGTAATAGAGCTCGACGATATGGCCATCGGGATCGCGGCAGCGAAACGCCGGCCCCTGCCCCATGTCGCCGTCAACCCAGCCGATGTCGAAGCCCGAGCCCTTCAGCGCGGCGACGCGGCGCTCCAGCGCCTGCGGGCTGCGGGCACGCAACGCCATGTGCTCCATGCCTGATGTCTTCGAGGCCGTCAGCTTGAGCGAATAGCGCTCGTAATCATCCCAGCCGCGCAGATAGACCGACTCGCCCTTCCGGCCGCTGACCGTCATGCCCATAACGTCGACGAAGAATTTCAGGCTCTCGTCTGGCTTCGGCGTCAGCAATTCCATGTGGCCGAGATGGGCGAGGTCGAAAATCGGCTCGGGGGTCATTGGCGGTCTCTCTCGTAGGGTGGGCAAAGCCACCGGGTCGCGCGAATGCGCGCCCGATGACAGGCTCCGCGTGCCCACCAGTTCAAACCACATGGTGGGCACGGCGCAATGCGCCTTTGCCCACCCTACAATTACAGCGCTCGCGTCACGTCGTCGAACAGTTCATCCACCGCGAACGCGCGCGGAATGAGTTTTTGCTGTGTGGAGTAATCGATAATCAGTTCCAGCGAACGCTGCATCTCGTTTCGGCCAAAACGCGGCACCGCGGATGACGCGGCGGCAGATTCGGCGAGCAGCCGATGGACCTCCCGCACCACGTCCGGGTGCTGGTCGGATAAGGTCCGGCTCACCACCACCATGTGGTTGATCGGCACCACCTTGTGTTTCCCAAACCACGCCTTCTCTTCGGCGGCAACATCGGCGAACAGCGGCTTCAAATCGGGATGATCCGATTTTTCGCCCAGCACAGCATCAAGCTCGCCGTCGATCAGCATCTGCACGATCTGCTTGCCCGCGCCCGCCCGCTTGGTCGTGTCTACGAACTCAGCGACATGGGCGTCCTCGAACGTCACCCAGTCGATCGAATCCAGATCGACGCCACAATCATTGGCAAGAATGCCGCGCAGCCATGCGCCGGTCGTAGTGGTGAAGGAGCGAATGCCGACGCGTTTGCCATTGAGGTCACGCGGCGCGAGCTTTCCCGCTCTTGCATTGTAGAGCGCGTGCCCGTGCTGAAACCGCGCCAGCACAACATCCGGCAGCAGCACCATCGGCTTGCCGAACGATTTCGCCATCAGGTAAGTGACGATCGCCATCTCCGAGACGTCGAACGCCCCTTCGCGGACCATCGGCTTGAAGCCCTTGTTGGTCGGCGAATACTCTGCGAAATCGAGCTCGACCAGATCCGATCCGATCGATCCACTCTTCAGCGCCGACGTACCTGGATGGTCGCCGAGCAAAGTGCGCAGGCGCATCGCCACCTCAGTCGTCCTCCAGCTCGTCGACATAGACGAGCCCGGCCTTCGCCAGCGGCTCGCGCATATTGTACATGTCGAGCCCGAGCACGCCCGAAGCGAGCTGCCTGCGCTTGCCGTCTTCGTCGGCAACGCGCTTCTCGCCCCTCGCGACCACGTCGGCGGCATCCTTGCGCCCGATCACCACCACGCCGTCATCATCGGCGACCACAGCATCGCCCGGCACCACATTGATGCCGGCGCAGACCACCGGCACGTTGACCGCGCCGAGCGTCGCCTTGACCGTGCCCTTGGCCGAGATCGCCTTCGACCACACCGGAAAGCCCATTTCACGAAGCGATTTGGCGTCGCGAATGCCGGCGTCGATAACGAGTCCCTTGACGCCGCGCACCATCAGCGAAGTCGCGAGCAGATCGCCGAACATGCCGTCGGTGTTGTCGGTGGTGCAGCCGACCACCAGGATGTCGCCGGGCTGGCACTGCTCGACCGCGACATGGATCATCCAGTTGTCGCCGGGCTGCGCCAGCACGGTCACGGCGGTGCCCGATGTCTCGGCCCCGCTCCAGACCGGGCGCAGATAGGGCTTCATCAGCCCGAAGCGGCCATAGGCCTCGTGCGCGGTGGCGACGCCGAGCGCGCCGAGTCGTTTCACGAGTTCGGCATCGGTTCGCTTGATGTTGCGGACGACGACCGTCTTCATGCCAGCTCCTCCATCGCCATCGGGAACAGCCGCTGATAGGCCTCGCCATAAGTCATCGGCTTGCCCGTATTGCGGCCGCCCTGCACGCCCCGCTGCAGCGCCACCCGCTCGTAATAGGCCCACAGGTGCTTTTGCGCGGCGAGAATTTCGAACGTTTTGCGCTTGATCTCCCAGACCTCGTCGATGTTGAGGATCACCTGCGGCTTGAAATTGCACATCTCCGGCTGATGCGGTTCGAACAAAAACACCGGCGGCGCGGAATAAGTATATTTGGCGCCGGGCTTGTGACCCATCGCCTGCGCGACCACGCGGGTTTCCTGCGCGAAGTGCGCCGCGTTTGGATGATCGAAATTATAGGGATCCTCCAGCGCGTGCGTCAGCACGAAGGACGGATTGAGTTCGCGGTAGATGTCGACCATGCGGTCGAAATGCTTATCCGTCAGCCGCAGCGGATAGTCACCGGCGTCGAAGAATTCGATTTCCGCACCCAGCATCTCCGCCGCGCGCTGCGCCTCGTCGCGCCGTCCGGCCTTGACCTTCTCCATCGTCGCGCCCGCCTCCTTCCAGGCGAACTGGCTTTCGCCGCGCTCGCCGAACGACAGACAGGCAATCTTGACGCGATAACCTTTCTTCACATGCAGCGCGATCGCGCCGCCCGCGCGCCAGACGAAATCGCCGGGATGCGCCGTGACCACCAGGCCCGTTTTGCCAGCATTGCTCATGATCGGGATTTCCTCCTTCGCTTGTTGCACGTGGCCGGCCGCACCGGCCGCGTGACTATTGTTTGGCAATTCCTGCCCGCTCGATCACTACTGCCCATTTGTCGATATCGGCCTTGAGCCGGTTGAGGATTTCCTCGGGTGAGCTGGCCTTGGCCTCGATGCCGAGATCGAGCGCGCGCTTCTTTAACTCCGGCATTTCGAGCACCGCGCGCAACGCGGCGTTCAGCGTCGCGATCACCTCCGGCGGCGTGCCCCTGGGTGCAAAAATCGCGTTCCAGGACCGTGCCTCGAAATCGCCGCCGCCTGCTTCCTTCACGGTCGGAACATCAGGCAGGAATGCGGTGCGGATCGTATCCGAAGACGACACGGCAATGGCCGCCTTGTCGGCAACATGCGACTGCACCGCGCTGTAGTTCTCGATCGCCATCTGGATATCGCCGCGCAGAAGCGCGATCAGCACATCCGGCGAACTGCGGAACGGCACGATGGTGACATCGACACCGGCGGTCGATTTGAACAATTGCGCGGCGAGGTTCTGGGTCGACCCGACGTTGATGGTGCCGACATTGAGCGTGCCGGGTTTTGCCTTGGCCGCCTTGATGAATTCAGCCAGCGTCGGATAAGGCGTGCCGGCCTGGGTGACGAAGATGAAGTCAAAATAACCCATGCTCGACACCGGAACGAAGTCAGTCACCGGATTGAAGCCAAGGTTCTTGAACAACGATACCGAGATGGCGGTGCCGTTGCTCAGCAGCGCCAGCGTGTAGCCGTCTGGAGGCGCGGACAGCACTGCGCGCGCGGCGTTGATGCCGCCGGCGCCCGGCATGTTCTCGATGACGAAGCGCTGGCCGAGCTTTTCGCCGAGTTTTTCGGTAACGAGCCGCGCCGTGACGTCGGCAACGCCGCCCGCGCCGAACGGCAGGATCAGCCGCACCGGCCGGTTCGGATAGTTTTGCGCGTCGGCGATTTGCGACAACAACAATGTCGCGGCCAGCGCAGCCATCCCGGCGAACGACGCGCGGCGCCGGCTCACGGCGTATCGCTCGCGCTTGTCCGCCATCGCACAACCCTCCTTCAAAACTCGAACAGCCGCGCCGGATTATCGACCAGGATCTTCTGCTGCAGCTCGGCCTCCGGCGCAAACAAGGGAATGAGGTCGACCAGATCACCGTCGTTGGGCATCACCTTGACGTTCGGGTGCGGCCAGTCGGTCCCCCAGATCACGCGATCGGGCGCGGTCTCGATAATACGCCGCGCGAACGGAACCGCGTCGTGGAAAGGCGGGCCGCCGGAGGACACCCGCTCGCAGCCGCATACCTTGACCCAGCATTTCTCGTCCCGCGTCATCAGGTCAATCAGGGTCCGGAACGGTAGCTGGTCGAGGCCATCGGATGCCTTGACGCGCCCCATGTGATCGATGGTGTAGCGCACCGGCAATTTTGCCAGCATCTCGGCATATTCAGGCAGGTCGATCGCATCGAAATGCAGGTCGATGTGCCAGCCGAGCGACGCCACCATCGCGACGATGCGATGGAACACCCTCATGTCAGGCACCCCACCGAGATGGCGCACGAAGTTGAAGCGGCAGCCGCGAAACCCGCCTTCATGCAGCTCGCGAAGGCCGCGCTCGGTAATGCTATCGTCGATATTGGCGACGGCGCGAAAGGTTCCATCGCTCACGGCGATGGCATCCAGCGCCACCCGGTTGTCGGTGCCGTGCACGCTGGCATTGACGATGACCGCGCGGCCGATCCCGATCTTCCTGTGCAGCGCCCGGAAATCCTCCAGCGGCGCATCGGGCGGCGTATAGGGCCGTCCCGGCGCATAGGGGTATTTATCACCTGGGCCGAAGATGTGGGTATGCGCGTCACACGCCAGCGCCGGGAGCTTGAACTTCGGCGTTCGTGTATCGGGATCGGGTCCGGGAATCGTCGGCTTGTGCATGGTGCCTTCTGCAGTTTCTTGGTCGCGCTTCATGGCGTCTCGATACTCATGAAGTCGAATTTTCTTTCCGCTTTCCAGCAGCGCCCTTTGCGGGCGGCTGGGTGGACTTCGTCTGGCGTGAGGCTGTGTCGAGATGATCTACATCTGACGCCTGCAACGAGGCGACCGTCGACGCGACGAGTTGCTCGATCGCTTCCGCCATATCAGCGCCATCGGCTTCGCCGCGCGACAGCCGCGTGACCCGTTCCGGACTGACGAGGGTATAATAGAGTGCGCCGAGCAGGAACTGCGACCGCCACACGATCGTCGTCCGCGGCAGATGCGGCAGGCTTTCCTCGATCGCCTCGATGAACGCGTTGGTGGTGTCGTCGAATATCTCGGCGATGATGCGCCCCACCACGGCATTGCCTTCGGCCGACATTACGGCGCGCAGCCGCGTGAACCGCGCCCCGCCGCCGGCAAGGTCGCTGCTCGATGAAAACGCCGGCTGCACATAGGCGCGCACGATCGCTTCCAGCCGGTCCTGGACGTCGCGCACGCGCCGTGCCGCCACCAGCAACTCGATGCGGCGCTTGTTCATCGGCCCGCAATGGCGCTTGTAAATTTCGAGCAGCAAGCCGTCCTTGCTCTTGAAGTGATAGGTGATGCTGCCCGGATTGGCGCCCGCCTCCAGCGCGATGTCGCGGATCGACACGGCATTGAAGCCCTTGGTCGAGAACAGCAGCTCGGCCGCGCTCAGGATGGCTTCCCGCATGTTCGGATTTCGCGTCATGGCATTTGCTTTCCGTTCTCGAGTTTTGTACGTTTGTACAAAATAGCAGGTCTAGTCAACAAACATCCGGGTGGCGAGCAGCCACCGCGACTGGCCCCGGGGATAACAAGGGAGAACCGCCGGATGCGCCGGATCATCGTTGCGTTCTTGATCGTTGCCGGCGCACTGGCTTGGCGTGGCGTCGGCCCTGCCATCGCGGCCGATCCGGATCCACGCCTGATACTGGCGCCATCAGGCGTATTGCGGGCCGGACTCTATCCGGGCACGCCGACCTCGATCCTGCCGGATGCCGGATCGGGTGAGCCGCGTGGCGTCGGCTACGATCTCGGCAAGGAACTCGCGCGCCGGCTTGGCGTCCCCTATGAGCCGGTCGTGTTCGCCAAGAACGCCGAAGTGCTCGCCGCTGTCAAAAGCGGAGAGGTCGACGTCGCCTTCACCAATGCGACGCCGGTACGGGCGCGGGATATGGACTTTGGCCCGCCCTATCTCGAAATCGAGCTCGGCTATCTCATCCCGCGCGGGTCCGCGCTGACGACGCCGGCGGAGGTAGATGCACCGGGACTACGCGTTGGCGTGACCGCAGGCAGTTCTTCCGACGCCACCCTTTCGCGCGACTTCAAGCATGCCCAGATCGTTCGCGCCGCCACCTTCGACGTCGCGATCGAGATGATGTCGGCCGGCGCGATCAATGCCTACGCGACCAACAAGGCCACGCTGTTCGAAATGGCGGAGAAACTGCCGGGGTCGAAAGTCCTCGAAGGCCGCTGGGGGATCGAGCGGCACGCCATCGCCATTCCCAGGGGACGCGAGCAGGCAATGGCTTTCATCCGCCAGTTCACCAACGAGGTGAAGTCGGAAGGCGTGGTCGGAGCCGCGATCGCGCGCGTGGGGTTGCGCGGCGCCATGATTTCGGCCGCGGAGTAGCGATGTCCACGCTGCAGCTTCGCGCATGAATGAGGTGCACGCATGAAATTCTCAAATGATACGCCCAGCCAAAAAGGACCTTTTCTCATGCCATCACGCAGAACAATCATCCGCAGCATCGCCGTCGCCGCCCTGTTTACGCTGGCCGGCACCAACGTTTATGCGGAGCCGTTCCCGACCAGACCCGTGCGTATCCTGGTGCCCTACGCCGCCGGCGGCGCCGTCGACGTGCTGGCGCGCACGCTCGGGCAATCGCTGTCGAAGACCTGGGGACAGCAGCCGGTCATCGAAAATCGTCCGGGCGCCGGCGGGACTATCGCGTCGCAGGCGCTCACGCAATCGGCGCCGGACGGTTACACGCTGATCCTGGTGGCAAGCGGCCATCCGCTGAACCAGTTCTTCTATCCAAAACTGCCCTACGACACCTTCAAGGATTTTACCGCCATCAGCGAGATCGCCTATTCGCCGCTGGCGATCGTGGTGTCCAAAAACAGCCCGGTGAAGAATTTGCAGGAGTTGCTGGCGACCGCACGCGAAAAGCCGGAGTCATTATCGTATGGCATGTCCGGCAACGGCACCTCGGCCCATCTCGCCGGCGAGTTGCTCAACCACATGGCCAAGGTCAAGATCCAGGCGATCCCCTACAAGGGCGGCGCCCCTGCCCTCACCGCCGTGATATCAGGCGAGGTTCCGATGAGCGTCAATCCGCTGCCCGAGGTCGTCGGCCAACTCGAAGGCAATGCGGTGCGCGCGCTTGCGGTGACGACGGCGCAGCGCTCGAAGGCATTGCCTGACGTTCCCACGATCGCGGAGGCAGGCATCCCCGGCTATGACGCCTCGGTCTGGTGGGGTTTTCTCGGCCCCGCCGGCATGGCGCCTGACCTGGTCGCCAGGATCCACGCCGACCTTGCCGCCACGCTGAAAGATCCGGTGGTTCTGACCGCGCTGGAAAAGATGGGCGCCACGCCGGTCGGCAACTCGCCCAAGGATTTCGACGCCTTCATGCGCACCGAGGCCGCGAAATGGGAGCTGGTGCTCAAAGAGGCGAACATCAAGATGCAGTGAGGTCATCGAGCCGGCTTTGCGCGGTCACCGCGCATTCGCCGGCGCGTGCACGTGCCACAGATCGGCGCGCCAGTGCAGCATGACCGCCAGCATCAAGGCGAGGCCGGCCGCCGCATAGAGTGTTCCAGTCGCCGCAAATCCGATCTCGTCGATCAGACTGCCGGCGGCCAATAGGCCGATCGGCAGGCCATAGATCACCATCATGCGCACGCCCATCACCCGGCCGCGGAAATTCTCGCTCGCGGTCCGCATCAGGATGACGGCGATCGAGATCATGGCGAGGCTTTGCGAAAAGCCGGCCACCACCAGGCACGCAATCGCGGTCGGCACGGTCTGCATCTGCACGAAGATCAGCAAGGTCGCGTACCAGACGACGGTGGCGCCGATCATGAGCCGCGCCACCCGGAGATCGCGGATCAAACTCAACACGATCGAACCGGCCAGCGAGCCGATTGCGAAACTCGCCGACAGATAGCCAAGCCCGGTCTGGTTGGTGCCGTAGATCGCCCTGGCGATGTAGGGCAGCAGACCGTTGGAGAGCGGATAGGCCGTCAGGTTGGCGAGGAACGCCACCCACAGCGCGGCCTGCATCCGCGGCGTGGTCCAGACATAGGCCACTCCCTCCTTGAGGTCGCGCAGCGGCGAACGCTGCAACGCCTCGCTGGCAGCCGCGCCCGCGAGTTGCGGCTTTGCCGGAGCCACGATGCACAGCATCAGCGCGGTAGCAGTAATATAAAGGCAGACGATCGCCACATAGGCCGGGCCCATGCCGAGCGCGGCAAACAATCCGGCGCCGCTCAGCGCGCCGGCAATGCGCGCGGTATCCATCGTCGTGCGCGAGATGCTGATCGCCCCGATCAACTGGCCATGCGGCATGATGGTCGCCACCAAAGCGCCGCGCACACCGAGGTCCGATGGGCGGACGATGCCCATCACGGCCGCGACCATGAAGACATAGAGCGGCGCGAGCTGGCCGGACAACACCAGCGTCGTCAGCACGGCCGCCAGCACCGCGTAGGTCGCGCGCATCATCGCCAGGAGATCGCGGTGACCGATCCGGTCGCCGACGACACCGAACATCGGCGCTACCAGTGTCCCTATATAGCCGAGCGAGGCGAACAGAGTGAGCAACAGCACCGAACCGGTCTCGACCAGCACGTACCAGCCGAGAATCAGCGTCTCCATCTCGAACGCCCACGAGGTGAGCAGATCGGCCGGCCACTGAAAACGATAATTCCTGATACGGAATGGTGCGAGCGCTGAAGGCCGCGCGGGCTCGCTCAAGATGCGTTGTCGCGGTTCATCGCGGTCCACCCTGCTCTGTTTCTTGTTATGCAGAACTGGATAGCAAGCCGCGCCCGGCGTTTCAAGCCGCCGACTTCAAGCAGCCGACATGGCCCTGCCGCGGTGCGTGAGCAACAACCGCCTCACGTCAGTGGCCGGTATCGCGGGACTGAACAGATAGCCCTGCATTTCGTCGCAGCCGAGGATGTACAGCAGATTCCGCTGCTGCTCGGTTTCGACACCCTCCGCCGTCGTCGTCATGTCGCTGGCGGCCGCGATGTTCACCACCGCCTGGACGATGGAGGAGGACGCGCCGGGACCGGCGATATCCTTGATGAAAGACCGATCGATCTTGATCTTGTCGAACGGGAAACGCTGCAGGTAGCTGAGCGAGGAATAGCCGGTGCCGAAATCGTCCAGCGCGATCCGAACGCCCAGCTTGCGCAATTGATGCAGCATGTCGAGCGCCGCCTCGTCATCGCGAATGAGAACGGCCTCGGTGATCTCGAGTTCCAGCCTGCTGGCGGGAAGGCCGCAAGCCGCGAGTGCCGCCGCCACGTTCAACGCCAGCGACGGGCTCCTGAACTGCACCGGCGAGACGTTGACCGCGACGCGAACATGATCCGGCCAGGTGACGGCCTCGGCACAGGCGGTATTGAGCACCCACAGGCCGAGCTGATTGATCAGGCCGCTGTCTTCCGCGATCGGGATGAATTCCGCCGGCGAGATCATGCCGCGTTCGGGATGCCGCCACCGCAACAGCGCCTCGCAGGAACTGATCTTGCCGTCCTCGATGTTGACCACCGGCTGATAGTAGGTCTCCAGGCCGCCATTGTTGATCGCCTGACGCAGCTCGAGCTCCAGGCTGCGCCGCGCTTTGGCGCGCTGATCCATGCCGGTCTCGAAGAAGCGGTAGGTCCGCCGTCCGTCGCCCTTGGCGCCGTAGAGCGCGAGGTCCGCATTCTTCAACAACTGGTCGAGGTCCACCCCGTCGCCGGGGGCCACCGCTATGCCGATGCTGGCATCGGTCGTGATCAGATGTCCCAAACATTCCAGCGGCTGCCTGATCGCCGAATGGATTACATCAACGAGCTGAGTGGTTTCCGGCCGGTCCTTGATGGCGGTCTGAATCACGGCGAACTCGTCGCCGCCGAGCCGGGCCGCCACATCGGTTTCCTTGAGGCATCCGCGCAGGCGCTCGGCGACGCCTTTGAGCAGTTCATCGCCGATCGGATGGCCGAGCGCGTCGTTGACGCTCTTGAACTCGTCGATGTCGATATAGAGCACCGCCAGTTGCTCGCCGGGCCGTATCGCCTTGAGCGACTGTTCCAACCGTTCGCGGAACAGGATCCGGTTCGGCAGGTCGGTCAATCCGTCGTAGTGCGCCAGATGCGCGATCTTCTCCTCTGCGCGCCGTCGCGAAGTGACGTCCTCGATGGTCGCGACCCATCCGCCGCCCTTCAGCGGCCGGTTGATGATCTCGATCGCCCGGCCACCCGGCGCTTCCGTCAACTGACGCGTCGCCTTGCCGAGCGACACTGTCTTGATGATTGCGTTGCAGAACTCGTCGACGTCGCCGTCGAATGATCCGGTTTGCTTCCGGTGGGCGATCAGCCGCTGCATGGTGCAGCCGGGCTTGGCCACGTCAGGCGACAGTCCGAACATGTCGAGATAGGGCTGGTTGCAAATGATGATCCGCGCGGATGCATCATAAAGAACAAGGCCTTGTGGGATGTTGTTCACGGCAATCGAGAGCTGGCGCCGCTCGGCCGCCAGCCGCCGGTCGGTCAACCGGTCACGCCGCAGCAGCAGTCCGGCGGCCACGGCCAGAACGGCGACGAGCGCCAGTAGCAGGCGTTCGCGAAGACTCCATCCCGAGGTCGCAATGCCGCCGACAACCGCCGCCGCGAGCAGCACGCAGCATGCCGCAAGCCGCGTGATCGTCGCGGCCCTTTCCGCAGGGCCGGCAGAATCGCTCGACATTTGCTGGCCGCTGTCGATGTCCACCCGAAATGGCTCCCCGCGCATCCCCCGCCAAGATGTCCCGGTTTGGCGACGGGCCCTGCGTCAGATGAAAAGTTAGCGTGCGATCGGACGCTGCTACGACGCCCCTGCGATACTGTTACGCAACACAGATGGAAGGCGCGTTACAACTTGCGGTTAGCAATCGGTTACCTTGCACACGCGCTGGCTCCAATCCGCGATCCGGCATCGGAGGTTACCGAGGCGTGACCGGCGGGCGGCTGCACTCGTGCGCGGTGGTAAACGAATAATTAATCCGAAGCCTGCGTCGCGCGCGGCCGGAAATGCAAGAAAGCCCTTATTTTCCAGCGCAACTGATACCCGACGACGATGACGGGACGGTGCCGCAAAAACGAATCCTGACCGAGATGCCGCAGATTTAGCCGATACGAAACCCCGCCTGTTTAACCGTTTCGCTAGCCGGCGCTGCCCATAATGGGGGTCAGACCCCAATTCATGAGATCCAACACCGTGACATCCTTCGGACGTGTGATTTCCGTGCGAGGCTCCCTCGCCCGGGTCGGACTTCTGGCGTCGGGCCAGGTGCCCGTCTCCGAAGCGCGCGCCACCGTCGGCCGCTTCATCAGTATTCGCTGTGCGACGGCCACCACCATCATTGCAATGATCACCGAGGTGTCGTGCGAGAACCAGCCGAGCTCCGATGAATACATGGCGACCGCGTCGGTCGACCTGCTCGGCGAGATTTCCGGCGGGGAGCGTCCCAAGTTTCAGCGCGGCGTGACCAACTATCCGACCATCGGCGATGCCGTCGACCTCGTCACCGCCGAGGACCTCCGCACCGTCTATGCGCCGAGCGGGGCGGATCAGATCAATGTCGGCACCCTGCAGCAGGACCGCTCCGTCATCGCCTATGTCGACGTCGAGGAGATGCTTTCCAAGCACTTCGCGGTGCTCGGCTCCACCGGCGTCGGCAAATCGACCAGCGTTTCGCTGCTGCTCAACGAGATTCTTAAAGCCCGGCCGAACCTGCGGGTATTCCTGCTCGACGTCCACAACGAGTATGGCCGCTGCTTCGGTGACCGTGCGCTGGTGCTCAACCCGCGCAACCTGAAACTGCCGTTCTGGCTGTTCAATTTCGAAGAGATTGTGGACGTCCTGTTCGGCGGCCGCCCGGGCGTGCCCGAAGAGCTCGACGTCCTCGCCGAGGTCATCCCGATGGCGAAGGGTCTCTACACCCAGTATCAGAACTCCGACCGGCTCGGGCTCAAGCGCTTGGACCCGAAGTCCGGCGGCTACACCGTCGATACGCCGGTGCCCTACCGGCTGACCGATCTGATCTCGCTGATCGATGAACGGATGGGCAAGCTGGAGAACCGCTCCTCGCGCATCATCTATCACAAGCTGATGTCGCGCATCGACACCGTGCGCAACGATCCGCGCTACACCTTCATGTTCGACAACGCCAATGTCGGCGGCGACACCATGGCGGAGGTGATCAGCCATCTGTTCCGCCTGCCCGCCAATGGCCGGCCGATGACCATCATGCAGCTCGCCGGCTTCCCTGCCGAAGTCGTCGATTCCGTCGTGTCGGTGCTGTGCCGCATGGCGTTCGATTTCGGTCTGTGGAGCGACGGCGTGTCGCCGCTGCTGTTCGTTTGCGAAGAGGCGCACCGCTACGCCTCGGCCGACCGCAACATCGGTTTCGGCCCGACCCGGAAAGCCGTTTCGCGCATCGCCAAGGAGGGCCGCAAATACGGCGTCTTTCTCGGCCTCGTCACCCAGCGTCCGGCAGAACTCGACGCCACCATCATCTCCCAGTGCAACACGCTGTTTGCGATGCGGCTTGCCAACGACCGCGACCAAGCGCTGTTGCGCTCGGCGGTCTCGGACGCCGCCGCGAACCTGTTGTCGTTCGTACCCTCGCTCGGCACCCGCGAAGTGCTGGCCTTCGGCGAAGGCGTGGCGCTGCCGACGCGCCTGCGCTTCAAGGAGGTTCCGGTCCATCAGTTGCCGCGCAGCGAAGCCACCATCGCGTCGGTGCCTTCGGTCTCCGCCGGCCATGACATGCATTTCGTCTCCGCCGTGCTGGATCGCTGGCGCGGCGCCACCTCGAACCGCGACGTGCCGAACGATCCCGGCATCAACGACCGGCCCGCCGCCCGCGTCATGACGCCGGTGGAAGCGCCGATGCTGCAGCCCTCGATGGGGCTGGACCCCGACCGCTTCTCGCTGCTGAAGAAGCCGCTGCGCTGAGGCCGGAAGCGTTCGCGCGGGATTCTTCGCGCGGGCCGGTATCCACCTCACCGCAAAAAGCTATATGGTCCCGGCAACGCCGCCTTGCGGCCTCAGTCGGAACCCTTTCATGAGCAAGCCCGCCACCACACGATTTCAAGCGCCCGCCATCGACAAGCTGCCGGAGGACATCCGCACCCGGATCCTTGCGGTGCAGGAGAAATCCGGCTTCGTCCCGAACGTCTTCCTGACGCTGGCTTACCGTCCGGACGAATTTCGCGCCTTCTTTGCCTATCACGACGCGTTGATGGAAAAGGACAGCGGGCTTTCCAAGGCCGAGCGCGAGATGATCGTGGTGGCGACCTCCGCCGCCAACCAGTGCCATTACTGCGTGATCGCCCATGGCGCGATCCTGCGCATCCGGGCCAAGAATCCTGTCATCGCCGACCAGATCGCTGTCAACTTCCGCAAGGCCGACATCACGCCACGGCAGCGCGCCATGCTCGACTTCGCCATGAAGGTGAGCCAGCAGGCCAACACAGTTTCGGAGAGGGATTTTGCGGAAGTTGCCGGCCACGGCTTTTCCGACGACGACATATGGGATATCGCCGCGATCGCAGCCTTCTTTGCGCTGTCGAACCGGCTTGCCAACGTCACCGCAATGCGCCCGAATGACGAGTTCTACATGATGGGACGGCTGCCGAAATGACCTGAGAATTAGCCCAAGGCTTAGCCCAAGGATTAGCCTGGGCCCCGGAGGTTTCCCGCGTTGCTGGACTGGAGCGAAATCATACTGCGTCTCGGCATCGCCACGTTCGCGGGCGGGTTGATCGGTCTCAACCGCGATCTGCACGGCAAGCCGATCGGATTGAAGACGCTGGGGCTGGTCAGCCTTGCAACGGCCATGCTGCTGGTGATGGCCCATTCGGACGAGGCCAAAATCGTCTCGGATGCCGGCAGCCGGGTGATACAGGGAATCCTGACCGGGATCGGCTTTCTCGGCGCCGGCGTCATTGTCCACGCAGGAGGTCAATTCGGGGTTCGCGGGCTCACCAGCGCCGCCTGCACCTGGCTGGCTGCCTGTATCGGAATTGTCTGCGGTCTCGGACAATGGCGGTTGGTATTCATCGCATTGGTCATCACCTTCGCGGTCTTGACCGTTGGCGGCCGAATGGAACGCTGGCTGCACAAGAGGCTTGGCGGCGAGGACGAGGCCGAACAGGAACCGCCTCCGGCCTCTTCGCAGGACAAATCGAAATAGCTGCCGGTTCAATCGGCGGGTCCGCACCAGCCCGGCAGATAGACCGCGTCCCTGCTCCTGGCAAAGCCGAGCGCCTTCTCCATCGCCTTGTCGAAATTCACCTCGACGCTTTTGCGCGAGATTTTGCGGCGCAGAAAATCCGCCCACAGAAATTCGCTGAACGGAGTGATGTCCTTTGCAAAGCCGCCGACGCGGCGCAATTCTCCGGCGAGGCTGCGGAACGGATCGTCTGCCAGGCCCGTGACCGACTTCGGCAGGTCCTTGAAGTGCCGCCGTTCGCCCTTGGCGTCGTAGGGATAGGCCCATCGCTTGTGATCCATCACGGTCCAGAACGCCTCGCGCTCGACCATGGTGAGATCGCCGATGACCGTGACCAGAACATGCTCGACGCCCTCATCATGCAGAGCACGCGCCAGATGATGATGGTCGACGACGTAATGGTGCTCGTCCGGCCCGAGCACGACCGGGATCATGTGCTTGCCGAGCAGCTCGGCGCGTTTCTTTTCCGACTTGTGCTCGCGCCAGCGCTCGCGCTTCTCCTTCACCTCTCGCAGGCCGACCGTCATCTGGGTCGGACGCAGTGACAGGATCGGGATCGGCTTGAGGATCGGGTCGCGCGTATTGGCCATGGTTGCCCCTCTGCTTCAATCCTCGTGCCCGAACCCGCAAAACTGCGCTGTGGCAAACTTTTATCATGGCATGATGGTGCGGGCCCTCAAATGGCTGCGACCCGAGGTTTGCGGCAGGCATGCCAGGATTTGGCGGAAGCCAAAGGCCACGGGCTTCCGATCGGCGGCAGCGGTTCCATCAGACGTTGCGCGGATGGATGGCTGCCCCGCGTCCGGCACGATTTCATGCTGCAAGATTTGATGTTGGAAGCGCTGCCGCTGTGCTAAGAAAGGCGCAGGATTTTTCGCGGATCTGCGGCAGTGAAAACCCAGCGGCCCATTATTTCGGACGACGAGCACGTCGTGCTCAAGTTCCGGCCGCGCACCTCCGCCCACCCGCCGGGCGGACGGGAAGAACCCGATCCGGCCAAGATACCCAACACCAAGACGCCCAACACCAACACGACCAACACCAACACATCGCCCGCGGCGAACGATCTGTCCCGCTACGAGCGGCCGCGCGACGAGGGCGACGATTTCCGTCATCGCATGCTCGCCAATGTCGCCGCGCTCGCCTTCACCGTGGCGCTGACCGCCATCGGCATCTGGCTTGCGGTCAGCATCGCCGATCTGCGCAAGACCCAGGATTGCGTGCTGATGGGCCGCCGCGACTGCGCCCGGATTTCGGTGACGCCGCTGGAGTAGTTGGTCACGATCGTCGCACCAAATCAGATCGTCATACCCGCGAAGGCGGGTATCCAGTACGCCGCGGCCTCTCGATTCAATCACTACTGTCTCTGGAATGCTGGGTCACCCGCCTTCGCGGGTGACGACACCTGAATGTGCGTTCGCGATCTCGCGGCGCACAGCGCCCGAGGTTTGCATGACGTTGTCCCTCCTGAGAGGGAGCAGGGAATGCCGGGTGCTTGCTGCACCCGCGGTCTCGTGTGCAAGATGGAGATGGAGGCGCACACGAGCATACAGGTACAGCCGGAGCACTCCGGCATTCCCTGCGCAATGGGTTGACGGCTTATGCCGCGCTCTCCCTGGAGACGAATTCGTCTTGCCTCCATCACTGCCGGCTTGATGGCTGATCGATCCGGTTGGATCAAATTCACCACCGACAGCTTGGCACCAGCCACGGGTGTCGGGACCACACGGTTTTGCCGTACGCTTCAGCGCCGTACGTCCTGCGCGCTGTATTCGCTCACGGATAACCGCCCTGCGAACAACTTCTCGCGCCTGACGCTGCCGCGTCCACCGCAACCCGTCCCAACGTTCGTGACGATGGCCAACGCCCCTCTTCTTCAGGACGGGATGGCCGGAGTTTTAGGGGTGATTTGGGGTCGCGGCAAAGCAGATTATTTTTGCAACCGAGACTGGACGGGGCAAATCACGTTGAAGTCGTTACGAAAAATCGCGCGATCGCGCACAGCCGATTGCTCCCTCGCCACCCCGCCGTGGAGCCGATCCGGCGTTAGCGACAGCGTAATCCGCCGTTTCGACAAAGGTGTGAATTCACGACGTCGGCGCAGCAGTGGCGTGGCGGATTATGCCATCGGCTGATCCGCCGAACTGACCAATCTGGTTCGCAGATCCGCTACCGCCTCGCGCTGCGCCACTGCCAAACGACGTTCGCGACCCCGAAGCCGCAGATCAGCAGCAACAGCACAGCGATGACGGGATTGTCGGCGAGGTAGGCCACCGCGGCGAAGCCCGCGAAAGCCAACATCGATAGCGCCGAGGAAACCGCGAACCGCCGCCGGATTTCCAAGGGTATCGACCGATTGAACAGCACGTACATCATGTAATATCGCGACGAAAGCTCATCGGCGAATTGAAGCGGATAGTATTTGCGCGCATCCGCGTCTGCTCGCTGGAGCATCCATCCCGACACCAGCAACAGTGCACCGCTGAACGCGACCAGAAAGCCCTTCACGATGCGAGCCTCTGGGCTCGCTCGTGCGACCTGATCGTTGCAGTAATCGCGCCAACTACTCCAAGGGACTTCATCCGGCGCATCCTGGTTACTCCGCAGGACGCGGCAAATTTCGATGATATCGAACCGCACGGTAGCTTGATCGCGCGCCCAGCCCTCTGCGCGTGTGGCGGTCCAGCCAAACTGCTTCGTTTACGCCGCCAATGCCGCGAAGCGCTGCTCCAAGGCTGACTAGGGCAAGCATGCAAAGGGCCTGTATCGACATGGCGATACGCCACGGCACTTACATGCGCTGTTCGATTCGTCGGATCGGCCGCAGCAACCGGCTGCATCGCAAAAAAGCCCCTGCCCGTCTCTCATCAGCGCGTGTGCGTGCATCGGTTTTCAACTCAACATAACAGGAAAACCACGATGCGC
Organism: Bradyrhizobium sp. AZCC 1678; assembly: GCF_036924765.1. Classification (NCBI taxonomy): domain Bacteria; kingdom Pseudomonadati; phylum Pseudomonadota; class Alphaproteobacteria; order Hyphomicrobiales; family Nitrobacteraceae; genus Bradyrhizobium; species Bradyrhizobium sp. AZCC 1678. The sequence goes on along the minus strand of NZ_JAZHSE010000001.1, from coordinate 3,971,363 downwards.
AAGCTACAGTTGTATGATCTAATGATGCGCTTTCGACACGTGGAGCGCAGCGATGTCAATCACTTGCGGCCAGAGACGGCGATGGGTTTACTACGTTCTATCCATCCTACGTACTAAAGACGAGCATGGACAAGATCGATTTCAAGAAGAAGCTCTCAGCGCTCTACAGCGCGCCTAATGGCAGTTTTGCTACCGTCGACGTGCCGGTCATGAAATTCGTCAAGATCGACGGCAAAGGCGATCCCAATCGTGATCCAGCCTACACGCGTGCCATCGAGTGGCTGTACTCCGTGAGCTACGCGATGAAATTTGCCACCAAGACCAAGTCGGGAAAAGACTACGTCGTTCCGCCCCTCGAAGGCCTTTGGTGGGCTGACAATCCCGACGATTTTGTCAGGCGCCGCAAGCATCTGTGGCAATGGACGATGATGATCATGGTGCCCGACTTCGTTGAGCGGTCCCTGTACGAGGCTGCCCTGGCAAGGTCGCGCGACAGGCTCGGGGAGCCTCCGGTTTCGCTGCGCCTTGAGCCATTGGACGAAGGGCGATGCCTGCAGACGCTGCATATCGGCAGCTATGACGACGAAGGCCCGACACTCGCCAGGCTTCACAACGAGATTATGCCTGCGAAGGGGGTGACGTTTGCAGGGCCACATCACGAGATCTATCTGAGCGATGCACGCAAGACGCCACCGGAAAAGCTCAAGACGATTCTGCGGCAACCAGTCAGAAGCGCTGGCTGAAGGCCACGCCCTTTACCCATCAATTGCGGACAAGGCGGCGATGGGTTTCGCTTCCGCCTTCGCTCGTTGAGCTACGGCGGGACAAGTCGCTCTACCCATCCTGTGGATGCAATTGACTCTCCTATGCCCGGCGCGTGTCCCCAAAACGGCCGTTTCTGCCCAAAATCCATCCCCGCCCGCCTAGCCCCTTTCCATTGAACTCAGCCCCCTGCTCCGATATACGGGCTCTCGACTCCGGCCGAGGGGAACAAGGCTTCCGGGGCCGTTCACCCGCCTCCTCCGAGCCGTTCCGGATTATCTCCAATATATCAAAGGCTTAATGATGTCTTCCACATTCGATCAGATCGCCAACATTATCGCGGAGACCTGCGACATTCCGCGCGACACGATCAAGCCGGAGAGCCACGCCATCGACGATCTGGGAATCGACAGCCTGGACTTCCTCGACATCGCCTTTGCCATCGACAAGGCGTTCGGGATCAAGATGCCGCTCGAAAAATGGACCCAGGAGGTCAATGACGGCAAGGCCACGACCGAGCAGTATTTCGTGCTGCAAAATCTCGCCGATCGCATCGACGAACTGGTCGCCGCCAAGAATGCAGCCCCGGGCGCCTAGAGCCATTTCCGTTCCGATTGAATCGGAACGGGGCTCTAGATTCTTGGTTTTGACGCGTTTTCTTGACGCGAACCGGCCTCCACTTCGCTGGAAAACGCTTTAGTCGCCCGCCATGAACCTTGATTACTTTCAGCTCATCGACCGCATCGTCGACCTCAATCTCGACGAGAAGAAAATCACGGTCGAGGCCCAGGTTCCGGCTGTTCACACCATCTTCGAAGGGCATTTTCCGGGTTTCCCTATCATGCCCGGCGTGCTGCTGACCGAAGCGATGGCGCAGAGCTCCGGCTGGCTGATACTCGGCGTCCTGAAGTTCGAGCGCATGCCGTTCCTGGCCATCGTGAAGGAAGCCAAGATGCGGGGTTTCGTCAGTCCCGGTCAGTTGCTGACGATCGAGGCGAAGCTCGAGCACGAAGGTTCCGGTTTCGCCGTCACGAAAGTCAAGGGACGCGTCGGCAAAGAACTCAAGTGCAGCGCTGAACTAACCTTCGGTCTCACCCCCTTCCCCGACCCGGCCCTGCGCGTGCACATGGACGCAAAGGCCAACGAGATCGGCTTCCCACTGCAGGCGATAACGCATGACTGAACCAAAATCCGCAGGCGCCAAGGAAGTCTGGATCACCGGCATCGGCATCGTCTCCTCGCTCGGCGAGGGACTGGATGCGCATTGGGATGCGCTGAACGCCAGGAAGATCAACGTCGACGACAAGCGGTTTGCGCCCTACATCGTGCATCCGCTGGCGCCGGTGACGTTTGACGCCCAGATCCCGAAAAAGGGCGATCAGCGCCAGATGGAAGCGTGGCAGCGCATCGGCACCTATGCCGCAGGGCTGGCGCTGGATTCGGCCGGCATCAAAGGCGACAAGGAAATCCTGGGGCGGACGGACATGATCGTCGCCGCCGGCGGCGGCGAGCGCGACCTTGCGGTCGACCTCGCGATCATGACCGCCGATGCCAAGGGCAATTCCAGCCCCGGCTTTCTCAACGAACGGCTGATGAACGATTTGCGACCGACACTGTTTCTCGCCCAGCTCTCCAACCTGCTCGCCGGCAACATCGCCATCGTGCACGGCGTGTGCGGAACGTCGCGCACCTTCATGGGCGAGGAAGCCGCCTCCATCGACGCGGCGCGGATCGCGCTTGCCCGCATCGAATCCGGACAGAGCGAGATTGCCCTGGTCGGCGCCGCGCATAACGGCGAGCGGTCCGATCTGCTGGTCCTCTATGAATTCGGCGACTTCAATCTGAAAGAGAAGTACGCCCCCGTCTGGCAGCGCGAAGGCCGAAGCGGTTTTGCGCTCGGTTCCGCCGGCTGTTTCCTGGTGCTGGAATCCCGCGAGCACGCCGAAGCGCGCGGCGCCAAGCCCTATGCAAAACTGACCAAGGTGGTCGCCGACCTCGCGCAGCGCAAGCAGCCGGGCGCGGTGACCAAATCGCTGGAAGCGCTGTGGCCGAAGCTCGGCATCGCCGGCGACAGCGGCAATCTGATCACTGGCGCGACTGGCGCCGAGCCGGTGACCTCGGAAGAAAAGGCGTTTCTGCGCCAGCATCCGGGATTCGCGGTGCGCGCCACCGGAACGATGTTCGGCCACACGCTGGAGACCCAGTTTCCGCTGGGCCTGGCGCTCGCCGCGCTTTCGCTCTCCCGCGGCGCGCTGTTTCCGCCCAACGATCCGACCGGGCTTGAGGTTGAAAAGGCTGATGCCCCGGACCAGATTGTGGTGGTGGGGGCCGGTCACTGGCAGGGCGAAGGCATGGCCCTGGTCGAGGCCGTCAAGTAGAGCGCGATCGGGAACGCTTTCGGCGGGATCACAGCCGAGAGCAGAAACTAGCGCGAGAGCGCTTTCAGTTACGGCGCAACATCGGGGGAACCATGTCAGCACCATCAGATAAATTCGGCAGGCCGATCGTCGTCGTCACCGGCATGGGTGTGGTGACGTCGCTCGGCGCCGGCAAGACGGACAATTGGCGCAAGCTAACCGCGGGCGAATCCGGCATCCGCACCGTGACGCGGTTCCCGATCGACGGGTTGAAATCGACCATGGCGGGCACGGTCGATTTCGTCACCGTCGATCCCGTCACCTCGACGGGATTGACCGAGCGGCTGGCCGAAATGGCCACCGAGGAAGCGCTCGAACAGGCCGCGATCGGCGCCAAGGCCGATTTTCCCGGACCGCTGTTTCTCGCGGTAGCGCCGGTCGAGGTCGAATGGCCGCAGCGGCTCGAACTCGGACGCGCGATCGGCAAGACCGAATTCGGCTATGACGACATGCTGCGCCTCAGCGGCGGCGGCCGGTTCACAGCCTACCATCACCGTTTCATGTTCGGCTCGGTGGCGAGCCATCTGGCCGAAGCGTTCGGCACCAAGGGCTCGCCGATCTCGCTGTCGACGGCCTGCGCCTCCGGCGCGACCGCAATCCAGCTCGGCGTCGAGGCGATCCGCCGCGGCGATGCGGACGCGGCGCTCTGCGTGGCGACCGACGGCTCGGTCAATCCGGAAGCGATGGTGCGGTTCTCGCTGCTGTCGGCGCTATCGACGCAGAACAATCCGCCGCAGGCCGCCTCAAAGCCGTTCTCGAAGAACCGCGACGGTTTTGTCATGGCGGAAGGCGCCGGCGCGATGGTGCTGGAAAGCTACGAGTCCGCTATCGCCCGCGGCGCGAAGATTCTCGGCGTGGTGGCCGGCTGCGGCGAGCTGACCGACTCGTTCCACCGCACCCGCTCCAGCCCGGACGGCAAGCCGATCATCGGCTGCATGCGCAAGACGCTGGCGGATGCCGGTCTCGAACCGGAGCAGATCGACCACATCAACGCGCACGGCACCGCGACGCCGGAAAACGACAAGATGGAATACAACACGACCGCGGTCGTGTTCGGCGAGCATCTGCCGAAGATCCCGGTGTCGTCGAACAAGTCGATGGTCGGGCATACGATTTCGGCGGCCGGCGCCGTCGAGGCGGTGTTCTCGCTGCTGACGCTGGAGCACCAGCGGATTCCGCCGACCATCAATTACGAGATTCCGGATCCGGCGATCCTGTTCGATGTGGTCGGCAATACCGCGCGCGACGCCAAGGTCACCGCCGTGATGTCGAACTCGTTCGGTTTCGGCGGGCAAAACGCCTCGCTGATCCTGACCCGCGAACCGGTCTAGTAGGCTAGCTGCCTCGCAAACATGAACCGCCTGTTCCTACGCACCAAGGCGCGCCTGCGCGACGCCGTAAAGCCTGTGGCGGAATTAGCCGTCGGCGCGCTGACGATCGTGCTGCTGCGCACCACGCGCTTTTTCGATCCGGACAAGACCGCGAATTTCTTCGGCCGTGCCACCCGCTTCATCGGACGACGGCTGCGTGAGGACCGCATTGGGCGTGAGAATCTTAAGGCCGCTTTCCCTGAGAAATCGCCCGAAGAGATCGAAACGATCTTGGCCGGCGTGTGGGACAATCTGGGCCGCATCGGCGCCGAGTTCGCCCATCTCGATCACATCTGGGACTACGACGTCGAGCATCCGGACAAGCCGAGCCGCGTCGAGTTCGGCGCGCGGACCAAGCAGATTTTCGACCACCTGCGCGACGACGGCAAGCCTGCGATCATCTTCGCGAGCCATCTCGGCAATTGGGAGATCCCGGCGCTCGGCGCGGTCGCCCATGGGCTGGACTGCGCGATCCTGTTCCGCCGCCCCAACATCGAGTCCGCCGACCGCGCCATCGAACGGATCCGCGCCGTCAAGATGGGCACGCTGGTGCCGGCCGGCCGCGAGGCGCCGCTCAAGCTCGCCGAGGCCCTGCAGCGAGGCCAGCACGTTGCGATGCTGGTCGATCAATACATGGGCAACGGCGTCGAGGTGACGTTCTTCGGCCGCAAGACCAAGGCCAACCCGACACTGGCGCGGCTGTTGCGGCAGGTCGATTGCCCCGTGCACGGCGTGCGCATCATCCGCCTGCCCAACCACCGCTTCCGCGCCGAACTGTCCGAAGAGGTCAAGCCGGTGCGCGACGCCTCGGGCCAGATCGACATCCAGGGCACGATGCAGGCGGTGACGTCAGTGATCGAAGGCTGGGTGCGGGAATATCCGGACCAGTGGCTCTGGCTGCACAGAAGGTGGCGCTAGCGTCTCTCTTGTAGCTCGCCTATCCGCCGAACAGCAGGCCGAGGCTCCATGCCTTCATCGCGACCGTCGATGCCAGGACAAAGATAATCTGCAGCAGCGTGCGCGTTGAAAAGAACGTGAGGATGTTGGTCATGTGATGCTCCTGGAGGGAGCTATAGGTTCTGCGTCGGGTTTCGGCAAGGCTACATACTAAAAGCATCAACACTGTCATTCCGGGATGGTGCGTAAGCACCAGACCGGGAATGACGGTAGACCCATCACCTCCCCGTCTTCACCCTCGTCCAGAGCCGGTTGATGACGCGCTGGGTGGCGGGGTCGCGGGCCTGGATGACGAACAGCTTTTTCTGCGTCGCCTCGTCCGGATAGATATTTTTGTCGTTGAGGATCTTTGGATCGACCAGCTTCTGGCTCGCCAGATTGCCGTTGGCATACGACAAAAAGTCCGAATTCTTCGCCGCGACGTCCGGACGGTAGAGATAGTTGATCAGCTCGTAGGCCTCCGCGACGTTCTTCGCATCCGCCGGGATCGCGAGATTGTCGAAGAACATCTGCGCGCCCTCTTTTGGAATCGTGTAGCCGATCTCGATGCCGTTCTTGGCTTCCGCCGCGCGGCTGCGCGCCTGCATGATGTCGCCGGACCACCCCACCACGAAGCAGATTTCGCCTGATGCCAGCGCGCCCAGATATTCCGAGGAATGAAACTTGCGCACGTTAGGCCGGATCTTGCTGACGAGCTCGGCGGCCTTCTCCAGATCGGCCTGCCTGGTCGAGTTCGGGTCGATCCCGAGATAGCCGAGCGCAGCGGGCAGAATGTCGTCAGCGGAGTCCAGCATGTGGATACCGCAGTCTTTGAACTTGGCGAGGTTCTCCGGCTTGAAGACGATGTCCCAGCTATCGATCCTGGCGTCCGGCCCGAGGATTTTCTGCATCGTCTTGACATTGTAGCCGATGCCCGTGGTGCCCCACATGTAGTTGGCGGCGTAATTGTTGCCGGGATCGTAGGTCGCGAGCTGGCCGGTCACGACAGGCCAGGCGTTGGCGAGGTTCGGCAGCCTGGACTTGTCGAGCTTGAGAAAAACCTTTGCCGTGATCTGACGCTGCAGGAAATAGCCGGTGGGAACCACGACGTCGTAGCCCGACTTCCCTGCCAGGAGCCGCGTCTCCAGCGTCTCGTTGGCGTCGAACGTGTCGTAGACCACCTTGATGCCGGTCTCCTTGGTAAAGTCCTCCAGCACCCCCGGGGCCATATAGTTCGACCAGTTGTAGAAGTTGACCGTGCGTTCCTGCGCCCAGGTGGGCGAGAGCGACAGCGCGACTGTCATCACGCCGGTCAGGCGAAGCAAACTTCGGAGAAGGTCGCGCATCTGCTACCTCTTGCGACGGCCGCGCACCGCATCCGACAGGCGCTCCAGTGCGGTATCCAGCGTTTCGTCTTTCTTGGAAAAACAGAACCGCACCACCGAGGTCACCGCGTCCTGCTCGTAGAACGCCGAAACCGGAATCGCAGCGACTTTATAATCGCTCACAATACGCTTGCAGAACTCGACGTCGGTTTCGTTGAGCCCGAGCGGCGACAGGTCGACGGTGAGAAAATACGTGCCCTGCGATTTCAGCACGGGAAAGCCGATGCTCTCCAGTCCCTTCGTCAAACGGTCCCTGCTCCGCGCCAGCTCCTTGCGCATGTCGTAAAAATATTCATCTGGCTTGCCGAGGCCGTAGGCGACCGCGGCCTGCAGGTTCGGCGCAGTGGTGAAGGTCAGAAACTGGTGCACTTTTGCAGCCACGCGCAGCAGCGGCGGCGCGGCGCAGACGAAGCCAACCTTCCATCCCGTCAGCGAAAAAATCTTGCCGGCGCTGCCGACCTTGATGGTGCGGTCGCGCATGCCCGGGATCGTGATCAGCGGGATATGCTCGCGGCCGTCGAAGACGACGTGTTCCCAGACCTCGTCACAGATCGCGATGGTGTCGAACTGCTGGCAGTACCGCGCCAGCAATTCGAGGTCTTCGCGGGGATAGACCACCGCAGCCGGGTTGAGCGGGTTGTTGAACAGCACCGCCTTGGTCTTGGAATTGAATACGCTGGCCAGCATCTCTTCCGTCAGCCGCCAGCCCGGCGGTTCGAGCCGCAACAGGCGCGGAATACCGCCGGCCTGGCGGATGATCGGCAAATAGCTGTCATAGACCGGCTGGAACACCACGACCTCGTCGCCGGGTTCGACGACGGCGAGAATGGAGGCCGTCAGCGCCTCGGTGCCGCCCGAGGTCACCATCACCTCGGTCATGGGATCGAGTGAGAGCTTGTGCCAGCGTCCATAATGGGCCGCGATCGCCTGCCGCAGTTCGGGAATGCCCATCATCGACGGGTATTGGTTGTAGCCGTTCACCGTCGCGTCGGCCGCGGCGCGGCGGATGTCCTCCGGCCCGGGATCGTCGGGAAAGCCCTGGCCGAGATTGATGGCGTTGTTGTCGCGGGCGGCCTGCGACATCGCCTCGAACACGGTGACCGGAAGGTCGGCAAAGACCTTGTTCATGGATGTCATGATGGAGATCAGCCGCCGGTTCTGGTCGGCAAGCCTGCGGCCTTCCAGCCGATGATGCCACCGGCCAGATGCTTGTCATAGGGAAGGCCCGCCGCCTGGGCCGCCAGCGAGGCCGTCACCGAGCGCTTGCCCGAACGGCAGGCGAAAACCACCTGCTTTCCCCGCGGGTCCGGAATGGCCGCCGGATCGAAGGTCTGGAGAGGAACGACCACACCGTCCGGATAGGCTTCCACCGCGACCTCGTTGGGTTCGCGGACGTCGACCAGAAGATAGCGCCCTTCCGCCATCCCCTCGGAAACCTCTTCCGCGGTCAAATCGTGCACCTGATGGTCCGCCACGCAATATCCTCCTGACAACCCGCCGCGAGGGCTCCGATCAGCCCGGCCAAGCGGGCGCCAAAGTCGCCCCTCGCGGGGCGAAAATCAAGCGCCGCGAACGGTTTAAACGACCGCCAAAACCAGGCCGCCGCCCAACGCAGTTATTCTGCTCCCGCCGCCGTTTTCAGGCGAGATGTTCTTTCACCATGGGCCAGGCGCCTTTCGCCGTTTGAGGACCGGTCGCCCGGTAGCCGCGACGAAGGTAGAAGCCGCGGGCGTTTGAGCTTGCCTCCAGGCGCACCGAAGGGAACTGGCGCTCGCGCATCAGCCCCTCGAGCATGGCGAGCAATCCTGCGCCCACGCCCTTCCCGGCAAATTCAGGTACCGCATACAAGCCCTCCAGCATGTCGCCGCGAATGGCCCCCCATCCGATGACGACGCCGTCCAGCTCGGCAACCCACACTTCCAGCTCCCGCAGCTTTCGCTCCATGCCGGACAGCGTGAGCTGCGCCGCCCACGCCTGCGCTTCGGCGACCGGCATCGTTGGAAGCGCGAGTTCAAGGATAGATCGCCGCCGCACGTCGTGCAGACGGCTCACGTCCTTGCGCATCGCGCGACGGTAAATGGCATCCATCGTCACCTGCCTCACCTCAAACGGACCTGCCGAGCCAATGTCCGCCATTGAGAGATGCGCACTATAATGGCCTAGGCCAATGTCTGAAGATGATCCAGATGCGACCTTCCAGCGAAGAGGAAATTGCCCGGTCAATGGGAAAGCGGGTGTAATCTTTGCTGCGGGTTATCAGTGACGGCGGCCCCGGCGGCTGTCACCAGTGGGCCCAACGCAGAGGCCGGTTCGTTCGATGTACGGGAACCCTAGCCATTCGTTTAAACGGCCCCAAACCGGGGGCCGCCAACCCGAACGATACGGGTTTTCTTCCAGCAGTCGGGGGGGCGCCTTTCGGCTGGAAGCACTGGAAGCAACCCTCAGCCATGCCGATTGTTCCTTGGCCTTCGCCAAACAGTTATGGGCATGGAAATTAAGGATTAGTGGCGTCCTGCCCCCGCCACTTGCCGCTCTTTCCCGCTAGATTGATTGCGCGCCGATAGAGCAGTCAAAGGGGGACATTCTAATGCGCGATGGCACAGAGGCTGAAGCCAAACTAACACTGGGCCAAGTCATCGGTCGGACTGCAAGTTCGTTCCCACACCAGCCTGCGATCGTCTCCGCCACGTTTGCGCCTCTGACGTACCGCGGTCTTCAGCGGCAGTTGGACGGCATCCGCCGACAGTTGCGTTTGGCTGGGTTCGATTGCAGCGCCCGGATCGGGATACTCATGCCGAACGGCGCGGACGCGGTTCTCACCATCGTTGCGGTAGCCTGCTGTAGCATCGCAGTTCCTCTTGATCCGCGGCTCTCCCAGGCGGAGATCGATCAGCGTCTCGACATGCTGCGCCTGAACGCTCTTCTCGTGCCGCAAGGCAGTGCCTCTGAAGCTCGCCAGGCCGCCGAGCGGAGAAGGCTCGCCATCATCGAAGCCGCTCCGGTCGGACACGGTCAGCTTGGACTCAATATCGCAGTGCAGCTCTCCAACGTCCCTGCGATCGACGCTGAGCCTGATCCGGGCTCGCCCGCTTTCATCCTGCAGACGTCGGGCACGACCGCGCAGCCGAAGCTCATCCCGTTCAGTCATAGCAATATGCTGGCGGCGGCCGCACGGCTTCAGGCCTGGTTCGGCCTCACACACTGGGATCGTTGCCTGAGCGTTTCGTCCCCTTACTATTCCCATGGGCTCAAAGTAACGGTCTTCACACCGCTCCTGACGGGCGGCAGCATTGCCGTCCCGGCGAACTGTGCCGTCGTGGCGCTGGACGAGTGGCTCGATGTTCTGCGGCCGACTTGGTACTCGGCAGGTCCCACGCTCCACGCTGCAGTGCTGGACAAGGCAGAAAGCCTTGAGGATGCGCCAGCGGCGCACACTCTGCGGTTCGTTGTATCGGGTGGCGCGCCGCTGCTGAAAGAGGTGCAGGACGACCTGCAGCGCATTTTGGGCGTGCCGGTGCTGGAGCATTACGGCTCCAGCGAAGCCGCGCAGATCGCCACCAACCTGCCGCCGCCCGGCCCGAACAGGCCAGGGACTTGCGGGCAACCTTGGCCTGATACCGTGGCCATTGTTGGCGAGGATGGACATCCCTTGCAAGCCAGCGAGCGGGGTGAGATCTGGGTTCGTGGTCCCACCGTGACGTCTGGCTATCTCGATGCGCCGGAACTCAATCAAGCTGCTTTCAAAGAGGGTTGGTTTCGCACGGGCGATATCGGCAGCCTCGACGGAGACGGCTTCCTGTCCGTGCACGGCCGCCTGAGTGAACTGATCAACCGCGGCGGTGAGAAGATCGCGCCTGCTGAGATCGAATCCGCGCTACTACGCCATCCAGCCATAGCCGAAGCCGCTGCTTTCGCTATCGCACATCCACGCCTTGGCGAGGACGTCGCAGCCGCCATCATTCGCCATCCTGGCGCGCAGACGACACCCGCGGAGCTTCGCCAGTTCCTGCAACGCGAGTTGGCCTCCTTCAAGATTCCGCGGCACATTCTGTTCCTCGACCAGCTGCCAAAGGGGGCAACGGGAAAGGTGCAACGGCGACGGCTGCGCGAGGAGCTCGACGGGCTGTTGGGTCATCAGGGGGCGATGCCGCTGCCTGCTGTGAACAAAGGGCCATTGGATCTGAAAGCTGAATTGCTGACCCTATGGCGTAGGCTGCTCAAGTCCGAGGCTGTGACGATCGACGATGATTTTTTTGCCCGCGGTGGTGATTCCCTTCTAGCGATGGAAATGCTCATCGAGATCGAGCGGCTCATCGGCCATCCCGTACCGGAAACGATCCTGTTCGGGGCAGAAACAATCCGGCAACTTGCTCCAAAAATCGCCATGCAGACGGGCACGCCAGCGACGCCGTTCTTCCAGTTCAGTGCCAATGGCGATCGACCTCCCCTGTATTTCTTCAATGGAGACCTCGTCAGCGGCCACATCGGTATGCGGCGGGTGGTAGAGCTTTTCGGGCCCGATTACCCGATCGTCTCCATCGATCCCCATGGTCTGCACGGGGAGCCGATTCCGCCGTCGATCGAGCAGATGGCCGCTGACCGCCTGCCGCTTATTTTGGAGAGGCAGACCAGCGGGCCTTTCCTCTTGGGCGGCAAATGCAACGGCGCCATGGTGGCGTTCGAAGCAGCCCGCCTGCTGATGGCAGCCGGTCACGAGGTTGATATGGTCGCGATGGTAGACCCGCCGACCGTCACGGCCCGTCCGGCGCACCGGGCGATCATTGGGCTGATGAAGCCAATAGTTTCGCCTTACCTTCTGCGCTGGACGTATGAACAAATGGCGCAGCTGGAGCGATACTCCAAGGCGTCGACGAGCGGGCCGATTGCGATCGCCGAGAGCGAGATTCCGCGACCGTTGTGGGACGCTTACTCAATCGCTATGGCGCAATATCTTCCGGCACCACTCGAGGTCCCTGTGACATTTTACGCGGCCGAACACGACGGCCGCGCGTGGCGGCATCTCAGCTCTCAACTCGAAGTGATCCAGGTGCCTTGGGGACATCGTGGCTGCCTGACTATCGGCGCCGAACTCCTGGTTGATCATCTGCGGCAAAGAATTGATGCTCTGGCCGATCGCGCGCCTCCGCCCTTGAGCCGCACACGTCGCGAACGCCCGGCTGGATTGGCGTGTGACGATAATCAGGGCGCTCGTGCCTCGCGGGGTCGATACACTCAATCCGCGAGATGACAGTTGATGGCCTTTTTCATTTCGCGGGGCCGGAGAGAAGCGGCCCCAGCAGCGGGGGGCTAGGGGCTGAGCTGAGGCCGCCATTCCAACCGCTAGCAACGCGGAAACAAGCGGCCAACGGTCAGTTAAATTATCGCAACCCGGTTGATCGTTCCGAACTAGTTTGGAGTACCTCCGTTGGCGGCCTCTTTCATATCAGACTAAGCCGTGCCATGTGCCCATTGGCACCTCTGGCAACAAACGTGCGGCAAAGTCGATAGGCCCCGCTCGGATGTCTCGCACCACAGATGAGGCAATTCCAGGCCGGCGGTGGCCAGGGAAAATCCGGCAAGGTGACGCTGGACCCGCTGTGCGGGACACTGCCGAAATATGGGCGGATCGCTTCGGGAGCGATTGTGCCGCCGATCTGATATCCTGCGCCGCGAGGGCCGGTCCATACTCAGATACGCGTCAGGGCATATTGTTGTGTTCCACGCGCAGCAACTGAACCAAACGATTACTGTTCGTTTCGCGGGAGCGATCATGAATAAGTGTCTTCTGGCGACGATTCTTGCGGTTCTCACCGATACGGCGGCGACTGCGCAGGCTCCAGACGCGCTCATCGCCCGCGCGAAATCATTCGAACTCGATACGCCCTATGTGCCGCCGCCAGGCGACCCCTTGACGCATCATGCCGCCGGATTTGCGAAGGTCATGTGCTCAGCTGTATTCATGACCGGCCTTGCGCCCGATTTCGCGGCCGAAAATGTCGGGTTTTTCACGGCGCCCTACCGACAGCGCGAGAAGCTCGGCAAGCCGGTCATCGATCGCGCCAACAAGGAAGTCCACGTCACGCTCCCTAACGGCGTGACCCGGACCGCCAAACAACTTGGGAGCCAGGGTTGCGTCACGTTCCCGATCGGCGAGAGCGCCATGAATTTCAAGCCGGTCGCTGTCAAGAGCCGATTGCCCGATCCCGCGACCCAACTGTGGCCCATGGGCGACATGCTGCCGCAGGATCCGTTGCCGGCAGAGATCGACACCGGGAAACTCAAAGCTGCCGTGAACGCCGCGTTCCAGCCGGCCGAAGCATTGACCGCGGCGTTCGTCGTGACGTGGAAAGGCCGCCTCATCGCCGAGCGCTACGCGGAAGGTGTTACGGCGCAGACGCCGCTCGAAAGCTGGTCCATGGGCAAGAGCATTACGGCAGCGCTCCTTGGCGTTCTGGTCAAAGCCGGCGTCTATGATCTGGACCAGCCGGCACCGATCCCTGAATGGCAAACGCCCGGCGACCCGCGCGCCAAAATACGCATTGCGGATCTCCTTCACATGTCGAGCGGGCTTCGGATCAGGGCGCCCCAAGACCCGGATTATGACCCAACGGGGCCTTACCCGGATCACGTCTATCTTTATACCGGCGGCATCGATTCCTTTCACTACGCGGCAACACGGCCATTGCAATGGCCTCCCAACACGATCGGACGCTATCGCAACACCGATCCGGTCCTGATCAACTATCTGATCCGGCTCGGTGTCGAAAAAAGCGGTGACGAATATCTCTCATTTCCTCAGCGGGTGCTGTTCGACAAGCTCGGCATCCGTACCATGGTGATGGAAACCGATCCGTTCGGAAATTTTCTGGGGCAAGGTTATGAGGTGGGCTCCGGGCGCGATTGGGCGCGGCTTGGCAATCTCTTTCTTCAGGGTGGCGTTTGGAACGGTGAGCGAATTCTCCCGGAGGGCTACACCACATTCGTCAGCACGCTTGCGCCCGCCTGGGCCGCGGACAATCGGCCGATCTATGGAGCTTTTTTCTGGCTCAACGGCGACGGGCAATATCCAGTCCCGCGCGATGCCTATTACATGGCGGGCGCTGGCTGGCAGACCACGCTGATCATTCCTTCGCACGATCTCGTCGTCGTGCGACTCGGACACTATCGGGGCGAATCCTACGCCGCTTCAGGCTTCAGCAAGGCGCTCGCTCTGTTGATCGAGGCGGTACCAAAAGCACAAAAAGCCCGGGCCCCGCGAATTTGACAACAGAGGGCACAACGGGGCCGAGCGAGGAAAGTAAAAATAAGAATCGTGTCAACGAGGCTATCGATCCGCCTGTTGAGAAATGAAACATGCAGACCAGTCCGCTTTCGATGGAATAGGAGACATCGACAAGATGGACAGGGGTTTCGCCTCTTGTGAAGGGTTTCGGATGCCGGCCCCATGATGGTGGCGCGGCGAACACGGGGGACCGGCGTCCGCAAACCTCCGAGGGACTAGAACGGAGATAGGCCGGCCGAAATCCCGCAGTGCGGCAGCTCCCCTGCTGCTCATTCCCGTTTCATATTGGCCGCCAAAATCACCCTGCTCCACTTCTTGACCTCGTCGGCGATCAGTTTGGCGAAGTCGGCGGGCGACCCGCCAAGAGCCGTACCGCCCAGATTGGCAAGCTTCGCTTGGAGTTTCGGATCGGCGATGCTGACGTTGACTTCCTTGTTCAGCTTTTCGATGACTTCTTCCGGCGTGCGCCTTGGACCGCCGATGCCGAACCATGCACTTACCTCGTAACCGGGCAGTGTTTCGCCCAGAGCCGGAACGTCCGCCAATATTGGCGAGCGCGCCATCGTTGTTACCGCCAAGGCGCGGAAATTGCCGGCCCTGACATATTCGATCGATGAAAGTAGCGGGCCAAAGTAGACATGCGCTTCGCCGGTGAGAAGGGCAGGAAATACCTGCGCGCCCCGGTAAGGCACGTGAAAGAGATCGACGCCGGCCATCGTTTTGAACATTTCGCCGGCCAAATGGGTCGTAGATCCGATCCCGGCTGACGCCATATTGACCTTGCCGGGATTGGCTTTCGCGTAGGCGATGAACTCCGCGACTGTCTTGGCGGGAACCGATGGGTGTACCTCCATGACCAAGGGTACACGAACAATACCTGCGATCGGCGCGATATCACGGATGAAGTCGAAGTCGAGCTTGAGCAGGGTCGCATTTATCGCATTTGGCGTGGTAACCAACAGCAGCGTGTAGCCGTCCGGGGATGCCCGCACGACTGCCTCAGTGGCGATGTTGCCGGTAGCGCCGCTGCGATTCTCGATAACAAATGACTGTCCAAGTCGCTCCGACAGCGATTGACCGATCAATCGCGCGACGATGTCAGGTGCACCGCCCGCGCCAAAGCCTTCGAGCAAGTGCACCGGCCGCGTCGGGTAATTCTGCGCGCTGGCGAATTGGGATAATGCCGGAAGCGTGGCAGCGGCCGCTGCCAGATGCAGGAATTGACGGCGCGGAAGTTTCATTGCGGCCTCCCCAAACTGCTGGCATGCGGAGTCCCTGCGGAGCCGCACGGGAGGCCGCACACGCAGACGTCGGTTTAATTTCGATGCACGCCTGCCGACGGCACGAGCGCTGCGGCTAGATAAAAGGGACTTCGGCACGTCCCGCTCGGCAGCTCATGATCAGGCTACATCAGTTGCACGACCGGCGGAAGGCAAGAATTAAGAGCCATGCACCGCACGAGTCTGGCAGATTTTGTTGCAAAAGTCGGCTGCTTTGGCTTGTGTGATAGCTGGTTGAGAAAGAGCCGATTACCGCATGCCGAGGCTCGGCTACGCGGTTTTTGGCTTCCGCGTACCGCGGCAAACTGATAAGATTCAGATCGAACCTGCTCACCGGGAAGTCGACGAAGCCGATCACGCCACTTTACGTGAAGTGATGTGCAATGGTTCCGAAAACCCAGTACGCAAAGAGCGGTGATGTTCGCATCGCCTATCAGGTCGTCGGCGAAGGGCCGTTCGACCTCGTGTTCGTTCCTGGTTTCATTTCGAACCTCGACGTCGCTTGGGAGGAGCCCTATCGTGCGCGGGTTTGGACCCGCTTGGCGGCCTTCGCCCGCCTGATCATGTTCGACAAGCGCGGCACCGGGCTTTCCGACAGAACGGTTGGTGCGCCAACCCTGGAAGAGCGCATGGACGATGTTCGCGCGGTCATGGATGCCGTGGGCTCGCAACAGGCCGCCCTGTTCGGCATCTCCGAAGGCGGCGCGATGTCAGTCTTGTTCGCGGCCACCTACCCAGAGCGTACCCGAGCGTTGGTCCTGTACGGCACCTATGGCCACTTCAGTTCGTGGGTTGTGCCCCCGGACAGGCTCGAAGCCGCCCTGGATCGCATGGAAAAAAATTGGGGGACCGGCGAGAGCCTCCGTTTGTTCGCCCCCAGTGTGGCATCAGATGAGACATTCAAGCTATCATGGGCCCGTTTTGAACGTCTCGGGGCAAGTCCCTCTGCAGTTGTCGCGCTTATGCGAATGAACAGCGAAATCGATGTTCGTCCAATCCTTCCGTCGATACGGGTGCCGACGTTCATTATTCATCGACAAGCGGACGTTCGCGTCAACGTTGAAGCCGGCCGGTTCATGGCCCGGCAAATCCCAAACGCGAAATATCTCGAACTGCCCGGCAGTGATCACATGTTGTGGACTGGCGAAACAGAACGGATATTGGATGAGGTTGAAGAGTTCCTGACAGGCTCGCGGTCCGCAATCGAATCTGACCGCGTGCTCGCCACCGTTCTGTTCACTGACATTGTGAACTCGACTAAGCGTGCCGAGACGATCGGAGATCGTGCATGGCACGATGTGCTTGATCGGCACAACGCGCTCGTGCGGCGGGAGATTTCGCGACATAGAGGGCATGAGGTGAGGACAATGGGAGACGGCTTCTTGGCAACCTTTGACGGGCCGGCTCGATCAATCCGGTGCGCTCTGGCGATCAACGAAGGCGTTGAAGCTCTTGGGCTGCAGGTGAGGGCCGGCCTTCATACCGGCGAGGTCGAAATGGCCGATGATGATCTGAGCGGTATCGCCGTCCACATTGCATCGCGTGTCGCGACGATGGCAAAGCCCGGGCAGGTTCTGGTGTCGAATACAGTCCGTGATCTTGTCGCAGGATCAAACATCAGGTTTCATGACGAAGGTAGTCATTCCCTGAAGGGCCTCACAGAGAGCGTCAGATTGTTCGCGGCCGAACGTTAGTGGCGCAAAGCGGATGTTCTGCAAACGAGTTTATCAGCTGCTTTGGAAAAAGCCCTCCAACCTGCTCTGTTCGATCAGCCGGCTGGCGCACAAGCGATCCGCATTGTCATTAAGCTTGTCCGTCCAAATGATTGCTCAGTTTGCGACGGCCCCAAGCAGAAAGACGTTGTCGTTCCGTCTCGACATCAAGTGACCGTGAGACGTGAGGCAGTTCACATTTGAATATCGCGAGTTGATTTAAGGTCGTCGCTAGCCCCGGAGACGAGCGATGCCATTATTCAATAGCCAAATCCATTGGCAGGGAATGGGCAACACGGTGGCGGTCGGGCTTCTCACCTGTTCGCCGTTGTTAGTTACGTGGAATGGTCATCGAACGCTGCCGCGACCGAATTTATAAGCGCGACCGAGGCATCGGCTTCTGATCCGAAACAGTCCAACGAGTCTCCAGCTTCGATTCAGTCCCTCAAGGGCCGAACGGGGCTGCCCCCAGGGTAAGAGACCGCTACCAACTGAACTTATGCCCTTGCCGTAATTTGCACTTCCAGATCCAATTCGGTCTCGTGCGCGGGTTTCAGAATTTGGGACAGCTTCGTTGTCCGTGTGTGGATTTGCGCAATCCATACTTCTCGCTTTGCTATTGAACCTTCGCGAAGTTCCCGTGACCCAACACTAAGGGGCGTTTGGACCAGAGTAGGAGGTCCGCATGACGAGGCATCGAACGATTACCGGGTTCGTGGCTGTCGCTCTGCTCGCTGTTGCCGCAACCGCCGCCAACATGAGGTCGCACTCGACTTCGACAGACGGCATTGTGGTCTCTACCGGCGCGACTACGGTTGACGCGAACCAGTTCCCGCCTGCGAGTTTTGACGAGCGCTGGTCCGCGATGTCAGATTCGAAAACGGACACGCCTGAGCGATAGGCTCGACCTTCGCTCCGCCGCAATCGGTTAGCGGGCGAAAATTGTAATGGACCCGGGCGACGCTTTCGCGGACTAGGCGTGGGTGCGGCTGCGCGCACGACAAGATAATTACGGAGGTACAGTCACACCACATTGTCAGTCACACCACATTGGCAAAATGCAACTTTGAAGGAGGCAACGATGAACGTGCTGAAAGTTGCAATCGTCGGCCTGGCCCTGATTTCAGCCCATACACCGGTTCGCGCGGACGTCATCGGCGACTGGAACAACACCGCCATGGACGTGATGAAGGCGGTCAACGTCGCCGGTAATCCGTGGACGCGCAGCATGGCTCTGGTGAACGTGTCCATGTCCGACGCGGTCAATTCGGTGCAGAACCGATATTCACGTTACATACCGGAGCTTCCAGCTAACCCAAACGCCTCAGCCGAGGCCGCGGCAGCGGCGGCTGCCCGCGAAATTCTCATGCGCCAGTATCCCGGTCAGAAGGAGCGGATTGATGCAGCCTTCGCGGAGACGATGAAAACCATTCCGGACAACCCCGCACGGGCTGCAGGTATTGATTTAGGCAAAAGCGTTGCGGACGCCGTTTTTACGGAACGGCAGAGCGATGCGACAAACATGCCCGACACATACCGCCCGCTCACCACGCCCGGCGTATGGGTGCCGACCACGCCGCCGCTCTTCCCTCAATATGCGACGGCCAAGCCGTGGGGTCTGGACAGCGCCAGTCAGTTCCGCCCGGCTCCGCCCCCGGCCCTCAACAGCGCGCTTTACGCGCGCGATTACAACGAAACCAGGGAAATGGGTGGCGTGAAAAGCACGAAGCGGACCGACGCGCAGTCTGACGCCGTGCGCTTCTGGACCCAGGCCAACCTTGGGCCGGCATGGTTCCAGGCCGCCAGGCAGGCTTCCGCGCGTCACAACCTCCCTGTCGCAGACAGCGCGCGCGTGTTTGCACTGATGTCCATGGCTCTCGGCAATTGCTTCATCGTCGATTGGGACGCCAAATTCCAATACCATTTCTGGCGGCCGATCACCGCGATCCGCAACGGCGACCAGGACGGCAACGATGCGACTGAACGCGAAGCAGGCTGGCAGCCCCTGAACACCACGCCGATGCATCCGGAATACCCGGCGCAGGCGGCGATCAACGCGGGTGCCGCGCGAGGCGTTCTGGAAGCTGTTTTCGGCAACGGGACGGAAGACTTCGTCGCGACCGATACTTCCGACGCGCGCCTTTCACGCAAATTCACCAGCTTTGCGCAGATGGCTCAGGAGCACAAAGAGGTGCGCATCTGGGGCGGCATTCATTTCCGCAATTCGCTGGAGGTCGGAGATGCGATGGGTCGCAAGATCGCCGACCATCTCGTGGCAAAGTACATGAAGCCGGCGCCGTAGGCCCATGTTCGGCGCCATCGCAAGGCGCTTGGTGACCGGCGGCGCGCTGCTGCTTGCCACCTTCCTTGCCGCAGACGCCGCTGACGTCGACGACGATCTGCCCGACCTTACTGACAAGATCGCGCAGATGGCTTCCGAGGTCGCATTCGAGTTGCAGCAAATCTGTCCGCCTGCTTCACCGTCGGACCAGGCAGCCTTCGACCGATGCCGGCGCAGCCTGTTCGGCGACTCCGCGCTGCGGCGCAGCCTCGCGCCGAGGCTGCTGTGGGGTCGCCGGAACCAGGATGCCGCGGCAGCGCTCAGTGACACCAACCTCACGCAGTTTGCGCCCGATGTGATTACCGGTCTTTACCTCCCGCTGTTCATGTACAGCGGCGAGTACAGCACCGAGTACGTCGAGCGCGAGCGATTGTACCTGATCCGTCTACGGGCAGGATTTCGCAACCTGTTGCCGCCCGGGCAGTTTCCGTATCCGTTCTGGCACGAAGAGGCGAAGTGGGGTGTTTATCAGGCTGCGAATGCGGTCCTGCTCTGGGTCAATCGAAAGACCGCGAAGATCGTCATCGGGCAATTTACCGAGCGAGGCAGCGACAGCCGGATTGTTTCCGCGCAACCGATATGGCCCAAGTTCGATGGCAAATGGATGTGGATGGACAAGGAGGGACGCATCCAGCCGCGCGTGACGCTCTTCGACGGCTTGTTCCGGCAGGACAATCCCTATCTGCCAAAGCTCGACTTCACCTACAGGACGCTGGCACTGCGGATGCGCGATGCGCAATGCGATAACTGTCACATGCCGAACAACCCCATGCCGATGCGCCGGCTGGTGCTGATGCACACACCGGCCCACGCGGCAGGCGAGATCAGCCGGCTAATGACGGCGGTGCGTGAGGACAGGATGCCGCTCGACGATACCGGCGCCGAACAGCCGCTCGAGCCCGCGCTCAAACGTGCGCTGCTCGAAAGCGGCGGAGCATTCGAAGAGTTGGTGAAGGCTGCAAAAGATTGGGAAGCGGCGCACCGGGATTGAATGGCACTCGATTGATCCGGTCGCCGAACCGCCCGCCCCCGAATATTCTTGTCGCGAGACACGCAATAATCGCACGACGCCTTGATTTCTGCACTTTTCGAGCAAACAAATTGCAAACATGTAACTCTTTGGAGGACACGCGATGATGGGGCGTGGGCTCGCGTTGTTACTGGTAGGGCTGCTCGGCGGCTGCATGCAAGCGACGCTTGCGCCGTCATCGAACGCCAGTTTGACCCCAAGGGACCGGCAATTGCTCGCCCACCCGCCTTATGCGCAGGCGAGCATTCCTGAGACGTATCGCCGACATATTGTCGACTACACGCGCAAAGAGCAGCCGGGCACGATCCTGGTCGATACCAACGCGCGTTATCTCTATTACGTCCTGCCGGGGGGCAAGGCGATCCGCTACGGCGTGACGGTGGGAGAGGAAGCGCTGGCCTGGTCCGGCGTCGCCACGGTTGGCCGTACGGCCGAATGGCCGGACTGGATCCCGACGGCGGAGATCCAGGCTCGGCTCGGCCCCTACCCGAAGCGCATTCCCGGAGGTCCGGCCAATCCGCTGGGCGCGCGGGCGCTATATCTTTACGAGGGCAACAAGGACACCCTGTACCGCATCCACGGCACCAACCAGCCGGAATATATCGGTCAGGCCATTTCGTCCGGCTGCATCCGCTTGACCAACGAAGACATCATCGATCTCGTGGACCGGGTGAAGCTGGGCGCGATCGTCGTCGTCCTCCCGCCAGGCCGAAGTGCGTAGCGTGCGCTCTTAAATCCTGAACGCCCAGGATACGCTTCTGCGTTAGCCCGATCGGCGGCACAGATTTGAGGCCGGGACCGCAAAGCTGTCATGCACCCGAACCCGGTGCCGGCGCGGGACTCAGCGGGGCGCCTCCGACCGAAACAGGGCCGACAGGTTTAGGCCGTGGGGAGACTGTTTTTCGCGACGTGCGGACGACCCGAGCGCGAGGTTTTGAATGCGAGATGCTGGAAGTCGTCAACGGCGTCACAGCACTCTGCAGAGCGTCCGTCTGCGCCGCTAGCGAGGAGAGTTGACGGGATATTCTTTTCAAGTCCCCCTGTTGAGTTGCAGAGGTCTGCGTGAGCGATACCAACACCGCTGCGTTTTGCTGCTGCGACAACTGAATATCGTTCAGTGCCGCGCGGACGACGGGATCTGGTAACGGGGCCAAAGCCGTCTCATGTGCAGGTGCGGCGAAGCGATTGAAATTCGGCAAGGAGAAGCCATCGAAATCTGGCAGAGAGATATTTGGCAGAGAGAAGCGATCGAAATTCGGCAAAGAGAGATAATTGAAATTCGGCAACGAGGAGGCATTGAAACTCGGCAAAGAATTGGCGGTGGCCGCACCGATGATGGCCAAGGCGGATATAGACACCAGTATCGCCGGTACCCGGCCCGAAGCCCCCTGCCGTGCCGTCGCAGGCTGATTGTCTTGTTGCGTTTCCTTATCCGGTGTTTCGGCCACCTGCGTTCCCTACGTGTCAGACCCGTCGCAAGATTTCCCTCGCATAGCCATCGCGTGGACGATGCAGCGACGACTCGCGTGCGATTGCCCCCTCCCAAATTCAGCGCGTAAATCATGCGCTTATATGGTTAATAGTCGGTTATTCGCAGCCGTCTCGCGCGTGAACCGATCTGCCGTCGGTTGCCGACGGTTCTGCTTCTGATGCTTGAGGGCGGTCACCACGGACCTCGTTATCACCATCGCCTGAAGCGCGGGCTGGAACGCTCTCGTCTCGTTCCAGCGGCAGGGTAAACTGAAAGACCGCGCCCCGAGGTTCATTCGCGCTCGCCCACATCCGTCCCCCGTGAGCCTCGACCATCGACCGGCAGATCGCGAGGCCCATGCCCATGCCTGTGGGCTTCGTCGTGTAGAAGGCCGTGAAAACGCGCTCCACATCCGCCGGGTGCAGGCCCGGGCCGGAATCGCGAACCGTGACGAGCACGCCGCCGGCGGCCTCCCTCTCGGTGGTGATCCGTAGCTCGCGCGTCCCCTTATCGATGCCGCCCATGGCTTCAATGGCATTGAGGATCAGGTTCAGGATCACCTGCTGCAGTTGAGTGCGATCGCCATCCACCCTGGGCAATCCCGGCGCGAGCCCGGTCTGCAGCAAGATGCCCTGATTGAGCACTTCGTTTCGGGTCAGCGCGACCATTTCGAGGATGGCTTCGTTGAGGTCGAACCGATCTTTCCGCGACGGCACCTTGTTGATGAGGGCCCTGATACCGCCGATGACGTTGCCGGCGCGCTTGCCGTCCTCGGCGATACGGGCAAGGGAGTCGCGAACCTCGCCGAGATCGGGCGGTTGGGCGCGCAGCCAGCGCAGGGCGGCCTGCGCGTTGGTAACCGTCGCGGCGATCGGCTGGTTGACCTCATGGGCGATCGAGGCCGCCAGCTGTCCCATCGTGGTGACGCGATTGACGTGCGCGAGTTCCGCCTGCATGGCGCGCAAGGCTTCCTCGGCCCGCCGGCGTTCGGTGATGTGCCGCCCGACGCCGCGATAGCCGATGAAGCGTCCCCTTCCGTCAAACACCGGCAGCCCGGAGACGGAGACGTAACGCTTGCTGCCGTCGGGAGCGAGCCGTGCGAGCTCAAAATCACGGAACGGCAGGTGGGCATCGAGCATCTCCCGGTGCTTGCGCCAGGCCTCTTCATCAGGCTCCAGGTAAGGCACTTCCCATCGTGTCTTCCCGATCTCGGAGCCCAACCCCGGCGCGTCGGCAAGGTTCTCCGCGAACTCCTGGTGAATGAAGCGATGCTGCGCATCGGTCTCCCAGTACACGTCGAAAGAAAACTGCACGAGGGTGCGAAAGCGCTCCTCGCTCCGCCGCAGCGCCTCTTCCGCCCGCTTGCGCTCGGTCAAATCGAGCACAAAGCCAACACCTTGATGTTGGCTTTGTTCGAACATTGCTCCGCCCATCAGCACGGGCACGCGGCTGCCGTCTTTCCGGAAGTACTCTTTCTCGAATGGCTGGACGGTCCCCATCCGCTTCAGCTCGTCCACGGTGCGTGCGTCGCGGTCGCGCCATTCCGCCGGCGTCAGGTCCGTCCGGTTCACCCGCCCCGAGGCAAGATCCGCCCGGTCGTAACCCAACATATGGAGAAACGCATCGTTGGCCTCAAATATGCGACCCTCGAGATCCCAGATGATGATCCCGACGATGTCGGAGTCGACCAGGCGCCGGATCTTCTTGTCCCGCGCCAGGAGATCGCCGTGGAGCGCGATGTTCTCTGCGATCGCCTTACGCCGCCTTTTTGCTTCGAGCCGTGCGAGCGCCAGCGCCACCCCGGCCAGGACTGCGACAATGACGATCGCGGCCGCGATCAGCCAGGCCTTGCGTCGTTCGAGTGCCTCGGCGCGCCTTTCCTGATCCACGCGCAGGAAGCGCTCATGGTCCACCATCTGGTCGATCTGCGACCTTATCTCGTCCAGGCTGCGGATCATCGCCAGCGCGGCCGGCCCGGAATAGGTGCGGACCGTTTTGACGATTTCATCGATCTCGCGCAGCTTCGCTGCAACGGTCAGCGCCAGATGTTCGGCACGATGGCTCTGCAATGGATCACCCGCGACCAGAGCCTGGAGCGCCTGCGCGTCCCGCCGTACGCTTTCATCGGAGACGCCGTAGGCCTTGAGGTATTGCGGATCGAGAGTCAGCAGATAGCCGCGCCTATGGGCCTCCACGTCGGCGATGACCGCTTTCAGCCGATCCAGCGTCTCGAGCACCTGGCGGTTGCGCTCCTGCGCAAGATTTGCCGCTTGTCGCTCCTGCAAGTATCGGAGACCGAGAAACCCGGTCGCAACAACCACAGTTAGAAGAACCGCGACCACCAGCGCCAGCGGACGAGCAAACCACCGAAAGGACTGCCTCAGAGGGACTGACATTGGCGTTAAGTCTTCGATGCTCGCGTGAGCGGCTGATTTCTAATGCCGACGCAGAGTATTGCCAGTATTATAATGTAAATGCAGCCACGGTCGCATGGGTAAGACGGGAACCGGCACCCTCAACGCGCAGATTACAACGGCCCGTTACGCCCCTCGCAAGGGGCCAGAACGTCACGGTTAGGCCCGGCCCACGTGAAGGCGGCTTCCCCGGGAGGAGCACATGGCTCCAAGTGGAAAGTTGCGTGGAAAGTTGCCGAGCGGTCCAGCGTCGGCCAGCCGGCGCAGTTTCGTCAAGGGATTGGGCGCGGCGGGCGTAACTTTGCCGGCCCTTGCCATGTTGCCGCGGTGGGGTTTCGTACAGGATGCCGCGGCGAACTATGCCAATGCCGCGATAGGTTGGAAACAATTTGCGGGGCAGACGATCGCGCTCGCGGGCGCGATCCATCCCTGGTCGAACGCGATTACTCCACTCTTGCCCGATTTCACCGAGCTCACCGGTATTAGCGTCGTTCCCGACTTCCGGCTGGAGACGACGTACCTGGGCGCGCTGCCGATCCAGCTCAACCGTGGCAGCAGCACCCCCGACGTCTTCATGTGGACGACCTATGGCCAGGGCATCTCGGCAGGATGGCTCGAGCCGCTGAACGCCTATTATGCCGACAAGTCGCTGACCGATCTCGGCTGGTATGACGAGAGCGACCTTCTCAAGACAGCCCGGGCCTTTCCGTTGTGGCGGGACGGCGAACGCTACGCCATGCCGATCACTTCGGAGGCAGTGACCCTGTTCATCAACGGCGATGCGCTGGCAGCCAAGAACCTGCCGGTTCCGCAGACTTTCGAGCAGCTGCTTGTTACTGCGAACGCGCTCAAGACCGATGAGATGTCCGGGATAGCCATGCGGGCTCAAGCCGGCGGCAATTCATCGGTGGCGGCCATGAGCTTCGTCTTCTCCTATGGCGGGGCCATGGTCAGCGACAACAAGGCTGTTTTCGCAAGCCCCGAAGCAATCGCGGCCATCGAGATGTTTGGAAAGTTGCTCAGTCAAGCCGGGCCTGGCGGTGTGAGCGGCTACGAATGGTACCACGTGCTGGACGACTTCCTTCAGCGCAGGACGGCGATGGCGATCGACAGCAGCAATTTCGCGACCGACATCTCCAATCCGGCAAGAAGCCTCGTTGCCGGGAAGGCCGTGTTTGCCGCCTTTCCGCATGCCACCGGTCGCACGTCCGTGCCCTTCATGTCGCATTGGCAGGCCTGCATCAATTCCAGGTCACGAAACAAGCGGGCGGCGTTCCTGTTTCTGCTGTGGGCGACAAGCAAGCCGACATCGATGCGGACCGCCGCGGCGGGGCTGGCGACGACACGGGTGTCGGCCTGGTCGAGCGGGGACTTCAAGAAAGCGTTCGGCGCACAAGCCGCGGAGGCGGCGCTGACCAACTTGCAGAATGCCGATGTCGACCGCGCCAAGGCGATCCTTTTCCATCCGCAATCGAGACCGATCATGGACGCATTCATGATCGGCGTGAATGAAGTGGTCACCGGAGCGAATCCAGCGAAGATTGCGATGACCAACGCCGCCGCGAAGGCCAATGCGGCGATCCGCGGATAGCAGAGCCGTTCCCGCCTCGCACGAATGGCGGCCGCGACGGCGTCTGCTAGGGCGACCTTCGTATCGACCAGAGGACAGCATTCGCCAGGATTCGCTGGTAGCGGGCGTCCTGCCAGACTGACGGTTCGTGGCCCAGCGCCGTATAGAATACGCGTCCCTCGCCGTAGTATCGCGTCCATGCAAGAGGCCAACCATAGAATCGTCGATGCACGCCGGTCTTGCCAAGATCCACCGAGCCTGGGTCGAGGCGCAGCAGCACGCGTGATCCACGATGGTCGAAGTCGCTGATCTGGTAGATCTCGTCCTCGACTTGCAACGAATTCCCGAGAAAAGCCACGAGGGGATCGCTGGGATCAACCTGGATTGTCACGGCCTGATGCCAGGGATGACCATTGAAGTAGCCGCCGACCAGATCGAGATAGTCCGGCCAATTGTAGAATGTGTCGGTCGCCGAATGAACACCGAGGAACCCGCGGCCCGAGCGCACAAAATTGAGAAGCGCTACCTTTTGCGCGCCGCTCATCGGAAGCTCTCCTGACGTGTAGAACATCACCGCGGCGTAGCGCTCGAGGTTTTCGGTGGAAAATTCAGATGTGTCTTCCGTTGCCGTGACTTCAAAGACACCCGAATTGCTTCCAAGCCGGGTCAGGATAGCCTTGGAAAGCGGTATGACATCATGCCGGTAGCCGGCCGAGTATGTGAAATAGAGGATGCGCGCAGGCGGGCGCTCCGCGTGCGCGCCGAATGGCCGGATTGCCGCCGCGCCGCCGAGGAGCGCGATGAACTCACGTCGTCTCACGATCCCTCCGCGAAACCCAACCAATCTTGCGCTGTACCCATGTCCACCAAGCAAGACGGTTGGCCTGCCTCTAATGACGATCTAGGATCGAAGCTTCAGTCCGGCATACTTCAGTTCGCGCCTCAGTTCATCTGGCCATTCGCTATCGTGGGGATAGCCGATAGTGACGATGCCCAATATGTTCGAAGGGATTTCAACACCGACCTGTAGCAGTACGCACACCCGGCCCCTTCCGAGCTTGGCCATGAAGTAGCCCATCTCCATTATAACATTTTGGCGCGCTCGCGGCTGCAGGTCTGTATCGGATTTGGCTCGGCCGAGATCGTCGGCCGTTAGAAGAACGGTCGCAAATCCGACGTCCCTGTAGGCTTCAAACTTTTCAAGAATTGCGCGGCCTCCGCTCGGCTGATCCGCTAGAACGATCGGCTCGAGACCGCAGCTCTCAAGGAATGACGTGACGTCCGCTTTGGCTTTGTCGTCATGGCCGTGCGAGACAAATACTTTTCTGGGATCGCCAGGTGCAGGAAGCTGTCGCCCGCCTTGATATGCCGTCCCGCCTGGCCCCCATTGTTTCAAAATACTATCGGTGTATTCATAAGGGTCGACCATTTTTTCGCTCCCTTCGTTTCCTTGCCGCGCGGAGCCTTACAAACCTGCCCCCGCGGTCGCCTGGAAGTTCCCACCGTCCTTTGGTTTCGAAGCCGAAATTGCATTTGGCGATCTGCATCCTGGTCACCGCAGCCGCGCGTCGACCGCGCCGGGCGAAGCTTGCCCACTCCGCCGGCGCAGCCGTTGGACATTTACGCGGCGCGAACGTAGCCGTAGCGCAGGTTCGAGGGCCCCTCGGCCGCCAGCGCATACTCGTTCTTGAGCGAAGCGAGACGGTCCGCCGAAAAGGCCGGCATTCTGGTGTTGTCAGCCGCTTTCAGCCTGATCTTGTAGAACTTGGTGGCGTTGCCGCCGAAGATCAGCTGCTTGACGCCGCTATTGGCATCGCCGAGCGGCGCAAACCCGTATTTCTTCTGCATGTCCTCCGGAATTTCGAGGCGGCGCAGCGCTTCGATCTGCCACTGCGGTGAGCCGTACCAGACCGAATCGGTCCCCCACATGACGTGATCGACCCCCATGCCCTTGATCAGCGTGCCGACCAGCGCGGCGCAGAACTTCGGATGCGCCACCGCCGAGTTGGCAAAGGAAGTGCCGAGCTCGGCATAGACATTGGTGACGCCGAACTTCTGCGGGATTTCCGCAAGATCCGTAGCCCACTGGATGCGGCCGGTCTGCTCGAACTCCGCCCATGCCTTGTCCGGCAGTTCGAGGAACGCCCGCAGCGCCGAGTGATAGATCACGAAGTTCATCTGCGGCCAGTCCTTTGCCGCCTTTCCGATGTCCCACGCGGTTGCGTATTCCCACACGCCGGCGAACGACTTCTCGTAATCGGGCGGCAGCAGCCCCTTGTGGATGCACAACGTGTTGATGCCGGCCTTCACCGCTTTTTCGTAGAACGGATACATCACCTGCTCGTCGTCGAGCCGCCATGGGAATTTCGAGGGCGCCAGCGGGTCGCCGATCGTGTAGGACTTCCAGGAATCCGGCTTGTAGACCTCGATTGCCTTGTCGACCTCCTCCATCCAGCCGGGCTGCTTCGGGGTAATGACGCTGTGCGCCAGCAGGCGGCGCGAGCCCGCGAAGTCGTTGATCAGCTCGCGCGCCTTGACGATCTGCTCGTTGGAGAGAAGCCACCAGCTCGGATCGTCGAACGGCGCGCCGCTCAAGAGCGCCATGTTGGTGTCGCTGTCGTAGTAGATCTCTTTCACATAATTCTGGAACTTGTAGCGGGCGAGCGAGGAGACGCCCTCCTCCTTCATCTTCGGATTCCAGTGCTGGCTCGCAAACCCGGCCAGGTCCAAGAGCTCCTTGTGGTCGAAATCGTCGCGCACGAAATGGGTCTGGACGTCGAAGATGAACTGGCCGGCGAGGCCTTGCGCGCGCGCCAGCATCAGCTCGGGCTCGCGGGCCTCGGCAGGCGCGACCTGGAAGACATTGCCGTAGATGTCGTTCATGGCGAGGAATGCCGCCGCCATGCCGCAGCTCGTGTGCAGGAACTGCCTGCGGCTCAAGCCGAGGTGCTTGCCATTGACGTCGGCGAGCTCGTTGATCCGCGCCTCGACCTTCTTTTGCGTGGCGCTCTGCCGGGGTGGCAGATACTCGCCGTTGGAGACAATCTGAGTGGGAATCGGCGTTGCCGCTGATGCCGCTTCCGCGCCCGCGACGAGACGTTGCTCACGCTCACTAAGCCAGGTGCTCATTGTTCTTCTCCCTTTTTGGCGTCGACTGTGCTGGTCAGTGCGCGCATGAGGGTGCGAGTTTGGCCACTCCCGATCAGTCAGGAGGATAACGAGGCGTACCTCTCTGCTTAGCTACGGATGAAACCATCACACGCGCTTCGTGCCCAAGCGACTCTCTTGATCGCTTCATCCCGCGAGAGCGCAGGCACACTTGAAAAGCCACTTGCGGTAGTGGCGTATCATCGCCGAATTCAATGCTCAAACCTCGATTGGCGCAAGCGATGTAATCCGGCAGTCACACTGTCCAAACGCCGCCGTCATTTGCGACCGGCGCGACCGGTGGGTTTACCGGAATGAGCACAACCCCGCTGCCGTGGTACTCGGTGGTGATGCTGTGCTCGACACGCTTGCGCGGCGCCATCGCTTGTCCTCCTGCGCCGTGGCCGGAGTGACTGCGGCTTCAGCTCAAGGTTGCCACCGCCCGACAGGCGCTCCACAAAAAAACAACAATCCGGTCAACTAATGGGCGTGCGCATCGAGGGACATGTCATGGTGCAGTGCACCGACATCGCCGGGGGCAGCATGGGGCAGGCAAGCGCTGGCAGTGATCGCATGTGCCGCCGTGCTCTGACATGGCGCCCTCTTCGAAGACAATCCTTCGCCCGATCCTCTGCCCGCTTCTCACTCGGGCCGCAAGACGTGCTGCCGCTTCTTCGCGATGGCAGCCCCGCCGGCCCATGCCATCTATTTCGAACTTCCGACCCTAGGAGGCGTTGACGCCACGACATCCTGCCAAGGGTCGCGGACGAAAATTCGGCCCAACAAACAAACTACAAAGGGAGGACGCAGATGACTTTCCATGAACGATATCTCGCCGGCTGCGCTGTGCTGGCGGTGGCTGCCTTGGTCACCGTCTCGCCAACGCACGCTCAAGCGCCGACGCAGCCTCAAGACGCGGCGCTGAATGCCGAGGCTGCCCAGAACGACTGGCCGACGTACCACGGCACCTACAAGTCCTACCATTACAGCGGCCTCGACCAGATCAATACCGGCAACGTCAAGAATCTCGAGGTCGCCTGGATGCACTTTCCGGAGCGCGCCACCCGCGGCATTCAGTCAACGCCGCTGGCCCTTGACGGCGTGCTGTACTATTCGGGTTCCTACAGCCGCGTCTACGCGCTGGACGGCGCGACCGGCAAGACGATCTGGGCCTTCGCGCCGGAGCTCGACGAGGAACTGGTCGCCAAGCAAACGCACTCGCCGTACAACCGCGGCATCGCCATCGGCCACGGCAATCTCTACGTCGGCACGGTCGATGGGCGCCTGATCGCGCTCAATCTCAAGGACGGCAAGCCGGTGTGGGACACCAAGCTGCTGGATTCCAAGAGGATGACGGTCGGCTTCACCGGCGCGCCGCTGGTGGTGAAGGACAAGGTGATCATTGGTGCCCAGGGCGGCGAATGGCCCCATCGCGGACCGATCTTCGGCGTGGACGGCAAGACCGGACAGAAGAAATGGGAGTTCTTCACGGTCGCCGGCACCGAAGAGGCCATGAAGACCTGGGGTGGTGATTCCTGGCGGACCGGCGGCGGCGGCGGCTGGATGCCCGGAACCTACGATCCGGAAAGCAATACGGTGTGGTGGGGCACCGCCAACCCGGCGCCGCTCTACGACTGGGCGGGCGCGGACTGGAAGAAGAGCGGGCCGCGGCCGGGCGACAATCTCTACACGACATCGGTCATCGCGCTCGATCCTGATAGCGGCAAGCTCAAATTCCACCATCAGGAGCTGCCGCACGACGCCTGGGACTTCGACTCTTCCGTCGGCGAATTCGTCATGATCGAGCGTGGCGGCAAGAAGCTCGTCGTGCACGCCAACAAGGGCGGACACATCTTCGTCTATGATCGTTCCAACGCCAAGATCGAGAACGTCTGGCCGCTGGTAAAGAATATCAACTTCGTCAAGAGCATCGATCCGAAGACCGGCGAGTTGATCGGCCGCCGTGACCTCTCGGAAGGCAAGGTCGACCCGCCATTGTGCCCGGCGATCATGGGCGGCATCAGCTGGAACTCTGGCGCCTACAGCCCCAAGAACGGGCTCTTCTACCGGATCGGGCAGGAGTGGTGCATGGAGCTGACCGTCGAGAAGACCACGCCGATCCTGGAGCCGATGGCCCAGCTCAACCTCGGCGCCACGTTCAAGCCTGTGGCGCCTCCGGACGGACCGGCCCGTGGTCATCTTAGCGCCCGCGACCCGGTCACCGGCGCCAAGAAGTGGGAGGTCAACTACAAGTACCCGCCGCTCGCCAGCGTTCTCGCCACTGCGGGCAATCTGGTATTCGTGCCGGACGCCGAAGGCATCGTGCACGCCTACAATGCGGACACCGGCGAAGAGCTCTGGTCGCGCAACAACGGCATCGGGCATAATGCCGGCATCATCAGCTACATGGCTGGTGGCAAGCAGTACATCGCCGTACCGGCGGGCTGGGGCACCCTGGTGGGCGACGAATTTGTCGGGCTCTTTGGCGAGCCCTTCAAGAGCATGCCGAAGAATACCGGTGCCCTGGTTGTCTTCACGCTCAGACAATGACGATAGCGTGGGCGGCGGGGATCGATCTCCTTGCCGCCCTTGCGATCAAGACCCTGCCGCCCTTGCGATGAATGCGGATGCCGGAATGCGAATACCGTTTGTAATTGTTGTTTCCCTGGCCATCATATGGCCATGGCTGTCGACCGCCTCGTTTGCCCAACAGTCCACCTCGCCGGACGCTGCAAATCCGCTGCCGCAAGCCGAAGCCTCGCCGGACGACATCGAAGGCGGGAAAATGTTCGCCACGACCTGCGGCTTTTGTCACCAGGATGGCGGCCGCCATGCGGGCAAAGGTCCGAAGCTGTCGAAGTCCGAGCGCAGCGACGAATACCTCATCGAGCGTATCAAGAAGGGCAAGGTCGGCGCCATGCCCGCCTATGGGTCGGTGTTCACTGACGGCCAGATCATCGCGATCCTGGCCTACATTCGGGGGCTCGATGACTAGCGCGGCGTGGAAACCGCGATATCGGCTCGCCCGATACGCGGCCAGCCTCTCGCTGCTGATGCTCTGGAACGCGCCGGCAGATGCCCGCTCGCTGGAAACCGTCATCGAGCGCGGCGCATTGACGCTCTGCGCCAGCCCCAATGCGCTGCCGTTTGCAAGCAAGACCGGACCGGTCCCGGGGTTTCAGATCGAGCTCGGCGAGAAAATTGCCGAGCAACTCGGTGTCAAGCTGACGCGGGAGTGGGTGGTCAGTGCGATCCAGTATCGCCGCGCCGATTGCGACCTCGTGCTCGACGTCATCGCCCGCAAGGATACGCCGCCCGCGGGCGGTGTACGGATTTCGCGTCCCTACCATCGCAGCGGCGTCGTGCTCGCGGTGCGCAGCGATTCGCACGCCTCGTCGCTGGCCAATCTCGGTTCCGATCAGCGGGTCGGGGTACCGGTCGGCTCGCTGGTTTCGATGACGCTCGCCAAGGGGGGCGCCGCGACATCTCCGTTCGTGTTCGAGGACGATATTGTTGCAGCACTGGCCAATCGCGAGATCGAGGCCGCCGCCGTCACACCGATGACGGTCGGCTGGTTCAACCTGCAACATGCCGACAAGCCGCTGCGCCTGATTCCAGCGTTCGACAACGACCAGGATCTGAACTGGAATATTGCGGCCGGGCTGCTTCGCCCCGACGACAAGCTGCGGCAGCGTGTCGATGCGGCGATCGAGGCCCTGCTGGCCGATGGCACCATCGCGCGGATCTACGCCCGCTACGGCATCGAACTGCGATCTCCGCAGTAGGGCGGTATCGCGTTATGTTCATCAGGACGACGTACCGGCGCGGGATGATTTCGGCAGCCAGCGTCCCGATCACGGCGGATCGGCAAGCGCATGCCGTCGCGGCGCGGTGCCGCAGACATCCGGGGGACTAAGTCCGATGCCCTTTGATCTTCTGCAGAGGAAGCGAAGCCATTTCATGCTCTGGCGCCCAGGGAGCGTGAACCCGCCCCCTGCCCTTGTCATCGGCACGTTCATCGAGGGAAACCCGCCGAGCTTTCAGCCGCTGAACAGGTTCGATTTGGCGGTTTCACCGGTCTCGGCCGATCTATGGGAAATAGCGGCCGCAGCCTGCGGGCTGGCGGACAGCCGCGTCTATCACTATTGGTTTGAAGTCACCAACGTGAACCCGAAGACGCCGGTGTCGGCCCGCATCCTGTGCACGGACCCGACCGCCTGGACGGTGGATTGGCGACTGCGCGCACCGGCACTGCCGCTCCCGTTCACCGACGACGACCGCGGCCCGGCGGCCGTCGTGAAGTGGCGGGAAAACGAGCTGGTGCCCTGCGATCCCGCCGGCGACGAACCGGACTGGCAGAACGACCCGCGGCTCGACACCCTCCCCGCCAACAACCGTCTCGTCATCTACGAGCTGCCAACGCGCTGGAGCCGGATTGAGACAGAGGGCACCGTCAGCATCGCCGGCGGGACTTTCCGTGACGTCCTTGCGCTCGTGGAGCGGACCGCGGCACCGACCAATTTCGCGGGCGTAGCTGCGCTCGCACCCGGCGAGGCACATCTCGAAGACCTCGGCGTCAACGCTCTCGAGCTGTTGCCTCCGGCCGACAGCTTCGTCAACCGCGAGTGGGGCTACGCGACGAGCAACTATTTCGCCGCCGATTTTGATTTGGGATTTCCGAGAGGCCATGCCTCGCCGACGGCGTCCGCCGATCTTGCGGCGCTTGTTACCGCCTGCCATCGACACCGCCTTCGGTTCTTCACCGACGTCGTGATGGCCTTCGCGACACGGTATGCTTATCGGTACGTCAATTTCCTCGACTTCCACGTCCACCGTGGGACTGATGATCCGGAGGAGGACGCCCGGGACGACTTTGGCGGTGACCTCTTCAAGTATAACTTCTTGACCGACGCCTACGACCCGATCACCGGGGGACCCGCGCGCCTCGTGCCGGCGCGTCGCCTCATGCTAACCTGCCTTGCGCGCTGGATGCTCGACTTTCGGGTCGATGGCATTCGGATGGACAGCGTGCCCAACATCATGAACTGGGACTTCGTACAGGAGTACAAGGATCTTGCCCGAAACATATGGCGCTCGCGGTGGCTGGCGCAGGGCCTGCCGGCACAGGGTGCCGACGAACGCTTCCTCGTCGTCGGAGAGGATCTGGCGGTGCCGATTGATCTTCTGCGCCAGAACCGCCTCGACGGCCTGTGGAACGAAGAGTTCAAGCGGATGGTTCGGTATGCAATCATCGGACAAAATGACGAAAAGGAGCCGAGTTTCGAGTGGACGGTGCGCAAACTGATCGACTGCCGTCTGCTTGGCTTCGCCGATGGGTCTCAAGCGATCAACTACGTGACCTCGCACGATGTTGAGGGCGTCAGGAACGAGCGCCTGTACAATCTTCTCAACAACAATGGCGTTTGGAATACGGAGCGACGGATCAAGCTTGCATTCGTCTGTCTGATGACTGCCGTCGGCATACCCATGATTTTCGCAGGCGAAGAGTTCGCCGACCAGCATGACCTCGCGGTCGTCCATCCGCAAAAGCAGATCGATCCCGTGAACTTCGATCGCCTGCAGGACCCTTGGCGCCGGCGCGTATTCGAATATTGCGCCCGCCTCGTCCGTTTTCGCACGAGGTCTGGCGCACTTGCTGTCAACGACACGCAGTTCATCCACGTCGATTTCGAGGAGGGTAAACGCGTGCTCGTCTGGCAGCGGGGCCGGCCGGGCATCGACCACCCTGTGATCGTCGTCGCGAATTTTTCGGATTTTGAAACCGCGCTGCCGTTCGCCCCAGCTTCCGAATACCGCGTGCCGAACTGGCCAATGACCCCGCCGGGCATGCGCTGGCGCGAGATTACGCAGAATCGCGACGTGCCGCCCGAATGGGTCGACCGGGAGCCGATCTTTCCCTGGGAGGCCAAGGTCTATGCCTTGACCTGAGTGTATCCGCTAGCTGTTCTGCGGGCGTGAGCGGCTCATTCTCTACTATAAGTTCTCGCTGTAGCTCGTGACCTCCGTTCCCAAAAAGCCGAGGATTCTCATCGAACCCGACTTCGCCTCTTGCGTTGGGAGAGCCTAAGGATGAAGAGCGGCCGAGACAGCACGGCATCGATAGAACGGCGCGCAAGCCCAGCGAAAGGACGAGCAATGGTCAAGAACACGATTTGCCTGTGGTACGAGAAGGACGCGGAAGCTGCGGCCCGCTTCTACGCCGAAACCTTTCCCGACAGCGCCGTGGGCGCCGTCCACCGGGCACCCAGCGACTACCCCTCCGGCAAGCAGGGCGACGTGCTGACGGTAGAATTCACGGTCGCCGGCGTCCCGTGTATTGGTCTCAACGGCCCCGCGTTCAAGCATAACGAAGCTTTCTCGTTTCAGATCGCCACCGATGATCAGCAGGAGACCGACCGCTACTGGAACGCCATTGTCGGCAATGGAGGCCAGGAGAGTGCGTGCGGCTGGTGCAAGGACAAGTGGGGCGTCTCCTGGCAAATCACGCCGCGCGTGCTGACAGAGGCGCTGGCGGCCGGCGGCGCTGAAGCAAAGCGCGCATTCGATGCCATGATGGGCATGAAGAAAATCGACGTCGCCGCGATCAAAGCGGCGCGACGCGGCTGATGTTCACGCGCCGTAAGATCTGGTGGCGTCCGTTTGCGGTTTCAGAACGATCGCTGCGGTCCGACCGTCCCTGGTCCTGACGCTATTTTAAATGCGACGGACGCAACCGACTAAAGCGCGATTGCGATTCGACTTAGAGCCATCGCGCTTTAGCGTTCTGCCGCCAAACCAGCGAACGCCATTGCTGCCTTGAGTTCGTGGATGCTTGCTTTCTCGCCGCCGTCGGCCTGGAACGCCAGAGGTCCCGAACTCAGCGGCAGGCTACTCACCCTGGCCGGACCACGCGGCAGCTCGAACGGCATCACGTCGCTTGCGCCGAACTGAATCTGATCGAGCTGCCGAATGGCGCTGCGCATCTGACCCAATCCGACATTCAGCGGCACGACTGTCGCTCGCTGCTCAGACCAGATGCCAAGCGCACGCGCCGCGTTCGGTAGCCCAGCCCCGGTCTGCCAGGGATGACCGATCGGCTGCGCGGTATCCTTGAGAATCTGGAACAGCCGTTCGACGCGTTGCAAATCTCTGGCAGCGAAACTGCCCTTGAAATCACTGTGATCGGCGAGGATCAGGGCTGCGAGTGCGGTAACGTGGGCAGCCGCGAGCGAGGTCCCGTCACAGACCGCGTAACTGTCAGGGGACTGGCAGGCAATGATCGCAACGCCAGGCGCGCAGAGGTCGAGCTCGGGCCCGCGACAGGAAAACGGCGGTACGAAGAACCCGCCGGCGAGCGCGATGGCTGCCGCCGCTTGCGCCGCCTGCGGACTGTCTTCCGGGAAGCTTCCCGCTTGTCCGACCGCACCAACCGCCATGACGTTCGGGGAGCAAGCCGGAAACGGCACCGCTCCTGCGGAATTTCCGGCAGCCGCGATGAGGCTCATGCCATGCTGTTTTGCCTCAGCGATGCGTTGCTCAACCAGAGCCGAGCCGCGCTCGCAACCGAATCCCAGACACGCCACGTCGATGGCGTTCTGCAGGCAATAGTCGAGCGCCACGATCAGATCGCTGCAATAGGCATCGGACGGAAGCTTGCAGACATGCAGCTCGCTGTCCGGCGCGTAACCCCGTACGCCATGCGCTATCTGAGGCGCGGCACTGATAAGGCCCGCGCATGGCGTGCCGTGGCCGATTGCGTCCTTCGACCAGGATTTTGCTTCGGCGCTCCTGATGTCGATACCGTGATCGATCCCGGTCAATCGCTTGTGGCTGGTCGCAACGCCACTGTCGATCAGAGCGATCCTGACTCCGGCGCCGCGGCATTGCTTCGGGATCCGGTCAAGCTGCATGGCTGCGCCCCCCCAATCCAGCGCCTCCGACAGCGACAACGGTTTTAGGGTGAAGATGTTCACCGCATCGGCGTCGAGATGAGGCCGATGTTGCCACAGGCCCCAAAAGCCGGAACGCGGATTGACAAATATGGCAGCGACCGTGTCCGGCTGCTCGCCTTGCAGCGTCAGATCTAATCTGCCGTCGCTATCCGTCAGTCCCTGAACTGACACCTGCTCGCCGATGAGCCGCACCGCCGCCTGCTCCACGGGCGTGCCGGCTTCGCTCACGATCCGGATCGTCACCTTCAAATCCGGCCCGAACGCGGTCATCATCGCGGCCGTCGGGAGAACCGATGACGCGCCAGCGAATGATGCAGCTCGCAAATGGAGGTCCGGCTCGATGATCAAGCTGCCGGCCGCGGAGCGGCGCAGTGCGGTGGCGGCGTCGTCAGGTATGCGCACGACCGCAATTGGCGGGACAGTGGTGTCGCGCCGCTCACGGGTCCGCAGGATCTCGATGTTGCCGAACTGGTTGAGTTGCTCGGCCAGCTCTTGACCGCTTACGCCAGGTCCCGCCGGCGCGATCATGTACTGACTGGTGCGGGCCGGTTTGCGTCGATCACCGGCCGGCGCCGAGCGCGCGTCACGTGATGATTTGCGTCGGTCGCCGCTCGCCGTGGAGCGCGCATCATCTGAGCTTGCTGCCATGGTGTCGCCTCCCACCTTTAGTGGATTGAGGGTTGAGTCTGATCGGTCGAAGCCTGTCGCACCAGCGGAACGCGCGGATCAGCTGCGCGGACGATTTCGATCATGCGATAGGCCTGCCCGATCAGGTCGAAGGCCTGCGCATAGTCCCGCGCGGCAAACCTGTGCGCGGCTTGGGTCACGATCGGCACGCAGTTCTCCAGGCCGGCATGCTGTACTGCGTTGGCTGCGAGAAAGGCGGAAAGCGAGCGCAGCGATTCCGCGACCATATCGCCGATCATGTTCTCCGCAGCCTGACGATCGAGGACCGGGTTCGGTATCGGCAGGCTACCGGGCATGGTTTGGAACATTTGCTCAAATGGTTGAAACTGAAGGCGCATGAGAAGCGGCATCAAATTGCCGAGCAGCGCGACGAGCTGCTGAATGTCTGCCGGGCGTGGCTGTGACGCAGTTGCGCCAGAAGGATTGGAATCGGACATGGATGTTCTCCTCCGGAGGGAAGCATAACGGCAGCGAGCGCAACCGCCGCTTCGGGCGGCGGTCGCTGATTACCTTGCGGACTGGCCGCGAATTGCGCTCAGATCATCCGCTGTTGGCTATAGGCCTGAAGGTTACCTATGACCTGAGGAATGACGCCGATCAGCTGGCGCGTAATGTCGGCCATATCCTGCTGCGTCAGTTGTCGCTGTTGGCCAAAGGCCATGGGACCGCCGAACGCTGACTGGAACTGAGGTGCGCCAAACTGAGTGCCCCAGGCTTGCGCTGGATGGCCGAGACCGGGTTGGCCGAGGCCTCCGAGTTGCTGACCGAGGCCTCCAAACTGACCCTGACCGAGGCCGCCCTGCATGGCCGCATAGTGAGGTTGCTGCTGGCTCTGCAGCATTCCAACGATCTGCGGAACGATGGGCAGGATTTGCCGCACGACTTCATTCACGTCCTGCGGGCTCAGCTGCCGCGGCGCTTGGCCGTAGGCCGCGTAGCCGATTCCGCCGAACGGATTTTGTGCTTGCGCGAGCATTTGAGGCAGCGCCGGTACCAGTTGACGCACGACCTCGTTCACGTCTTGTTGCGAAAGCTGGCGCTGTTGGCCGCCCCACTGCTGGCCCCATCCCGTCGGTTGCCCGCCCCAGCCGGGGCTATATCCGAATGCGCCGAAGGGCTGCTGACCGCCGTATTGCCCATATTGCTGGCCGTAGGCCGCCTGTCCGAGTCCAACACCGCCTTGCGAACCTAATGCTCCCCATCCCCCTTGTTGTTGCGGGCCGAACTGTCCGAACTGCGGATTATGCGCGAGGTAATCAAAGTAGGTCATCGCCGTTCTCCTTGCGATGGTTGGTGCCCTCAGCCCAAAGTCCTTTGCAGAGCCTCAGCATGCGAGGTCCTTCGGTGGCACAGTCCGTCACGCCGGTTTGTGACGGCTTTGCATTTTTCAAATTCAAATGCTCAACGCCGGACAAATCGCAGCAATAGGTCATGTCTGCCTTGAGGCACGCGAACGGCCTTCCTCAAGGCAACAAACGAATGAGAAGCATAAGGCGGCAAAACAAAGCCGTTGAGAGATGCAGGAGCGGGTTTGTCGTTTCTTACTAGCCATCTCCTGGAGGCCAGCTACTTACGTCCGCTCAGACGCTCTGCGATTGATCACTGATTTTTCCCCGAACGCGCTCAAGCGCGAATAGTTTCGCGGACAGGCGGCGATATTTTGGTGGCAACTCTATGAAAATTCCAGGACGCGCGGATCTTGTCAGCCAGCCCTCTTGCCGAAGCGCATCTGCTTCGGCTCACGCGATTGCTAAAAAGTGAGGTTGAGTAGAGTACCGACCCGCTCGGAGGTAGCGGGGTGGCTGCGAAGCAAGCGCATGGGATCATGCCCGAATGCAGGCACAGCCATTGGCGCAGAGCCGGTATGATGGCGCTCCAGCTTATCGAGTGCGGCGATGAGTGCCCGCGAGTCGCCGGTCAATTCTAGCGCGGTTGCATCCGCATCCAGTTCGCGGACGCGCGACAGCGCCAGTCCAAGCAGCTGACCGAGCGTCGGAGCTGCGCTCAGCAGCGCAGCCAATGGCTGGCTTACCCTCATCGCGCCGTGGTTATGTCGCGTTCGCAGCAGGGCGAGACCGGCGAGCGAGGTCCAATCGATCGCACGACGCAATGCAGTCGCCCAGCTCATCGTCCAGGTGTCATTGTTGCGGATATGCGCCACTTCGTGGGCCAAGATCCCGGCAATCTCTTCGCGCGTCATGCCGCGCAACAGCCCTTCAGTTAAGACGATGGCGCTGCGTTCCGGTCCGCCGAGCGCGTAGGCATTCATATCGCTTGGCGCCGGTAGACAATAAAGCTCCGGCACTCGAGCCAAGCCGGCTCGGCCGCAAACCCTCGTCAGAATGGCGAACAACTCCGGCACCTGGGCGTGAGACAGCAGGCGGGCGCCGAACCAGCGATACATGCTCTCGCGCGAGATGACCGTGCCATCGGGGCGGGGGGCGGTTCCCTGTAACGCGCGCCGCATGCCCTCGGTCCCACCGACGATCCAACCACACATCGCGAGCAGCAACATCATTGCAAGGATCGCCAATGCCGATGATTGATAGTTCGCTGTCTGATGGGCGAGCCGCCGATGCCGCAACAGGTCCCGATCTTTCGAGTTCAGCTCGATACGGCATCGCAGGTAAACGCCTGCCTCACCCCACGGCCAATAAATCTCCACGGTAGTGCCGCACCGGGAAACCCTCAGCATTTGCATCGGCAGCGCGCAGCGCACCAAAGCGAGTGAAATGCCTGGCGTGAGGTCGACGACGACATCCCGCCGCGGCCGATGACTATGTAAAGCTGTCCAGCTTATGCCAGTGACAAACACCCCTGTTCCTGCCCCCTGATGCACGCCCAACGCGAAGGTTACGGATCAACTTGCGCCCTGTCATGCCAATTACATGCCATAGACACAGGAAACTTGCGGAATGCACAAGGGATACTACGGTATTAATGGGAACCGGCTTTGGTTGCGTGGCGTACTGGAACCCGCCGGTGAGCTAGACTAGATCGATCTTCTGATCGACTCAGGCCCGCGAGAGCCGCGGTCGGCACGCAGCCCGTTACCTTTGCGAGACTGATACTTCCTGCGACGGCTGCCTCTTTATTCGGAAACGGCTGCCAGGCTGTCGAAATGGCTAGACTAAGTCCGGCGGCGTCCATTTGCGGTCTCAGGACGATCGCGCCGGCCGGCCTTCCCTGCGCCTGACGCTATTTCCTCTGCTGCCACTGCATGAATTTTTCAAGCAGAGCCTGGGATTTTTCGGGCGCCTCTTTAGCCGTTCCAGCGGAGGCTGGTTCGGAAACAGCCGGGTCTTGGCCTTCTTGTATCCTTTGAAACTGCTTGAATCCTTGAAGCAGCGCCTGGGAGTCTTCGGTCGTCACCGGGGCCGGCGTCGCCGATGCAGGGGTTGAAATGGAGACGGCGATCTCCGAGGGATCAGTTTTTGACCTTGGAAACACGTTGAACAAAACGAGCGCCAGGATCGCAGTAACGCCGATCGCCGCGGCAATTGCGCCCGCAGTGGCGAGCAGTCCGCGTCGTGGACGGCGTTCGTAAACGAACTGGGACTCCAGCGGACGGGTGAATTTGGCGAAAGCTTCCTCGCGCATCTCATCATAACGAGACAAAGGGGGCGTGGGATGCAAATGGTCTGATCTCGTCTGCGGTGCCGCGTTGGATCGCGGGTTCGCCATGCCGCGCGCCGAGCGCGGTGCGTAGTACAGCGGATCTTCCGGATTATCGGAGTTGGAATGGTCGTTCGCGCTGAAACTCATTTGCGCTACTCCTCACAATGTCAGATCGTCGCATCGGAATATTGCCACTCAAGGCTTCCGAGCAAAGTCCGCATGAAATGCCGCAGGCATTCGCGCCCTGCGGCCCGCCGGGTAAAACTCCGATCCGCCGACCCCCGGCATCAGGAGACTGATCCAAACCGGGATGCGTGTGGAGTCAGATGTTCTGTTCCGCCCAAAAAAACAATCAAGCTGTTGCCATCCGGCGACAAAATCAGGCGGAACTTGCGGGCTCCCCCTCCTAGATCGTGACCTGCGTTCCCACTTCCACCACCCGCCCGGTCGGGATCTGGAAATAATCCGTGGCGTCGTTGGCGGATTGGCTGAGGCGGATGAACAGCAGATCCTGCCAGCGCGGCATGCCCGAATGCGCGGCCGGCTTCAGCGCGCGGCGGGACAGGAAGAACGACGTCGACATGATGTCGAACTGCCAGCCGAGCTTGCGGGCGATCGCCAGCGTCTTCGGCACGTTAGGCGATTCCATGAAGCCGAACTTCAGCGTCACCCGCGAGAAGGTCTCGCTGAGCTGCTCCATCCGCACCCGCTCACTATCGTCGATCCGCGGCGTCGGCGCGGTCTCGATGGTGAGGATGACGTTCTTCTCATGCAGCACCTTGTAGTGCTTCAGGCTGTGCATCAGCGCCGTCGGCGCGCATTCGGGATCGGAGGTCAGGAACACCGCCGTGCCGGGCACCCGCTGCGGCGGGCGCTTCTCCAGCATCGCCACGAGGTCGGCCAGCGGGAATTCGAGCTTGCGCGACTTCTCGAACAACAGCTTGCTGCCGCGACGCCACGTGTACATCAGGAGCATCACGATGCCGCCGAGCGCCAACGGCACCCAGCCGCCCTCGAACACCTTCAACAGATTGGCGGCGAGGAAGGTGATGTCGAGGAACAAAAACGGCGCGATCAGGGCTGCGGCCGCAAGCGGCGACCATTTCCAGACCCGCCAGATCACGACAAAGCCCATCATGGCCGTGACCACCATGGTCCCGGTCACGGAGATGCCGTAGGCCGCAGCCAGCGCGCTCGACGACCGGAACAGGACCACCAGCAGCATCACCGCAGCGAACAGCAGCATGTTGATGCGCGGAATGTAGATCTGGCCGGAATGGGCTTCCGACGTATGGCGGATTTCGAACCGCGG
Organism: Bradyrhizobium sp. AZCC 1678; assembly: GCF_036924765.1. NCBI lineage: Bacteria > Pseudomonadati > Pseudomonadota > Alphaproteobacteria > Hyphomicrobiales > Nitrobacteraceae > Bradyrhizobium > Bradyrhizobium sp. AZCC 1678. The sequence goes on along the minus strand of NZ_JAZHSE010000001.1, from coordinate 3,928,677 downwards.
CATCAGGCCGAGCTGGATTGCCTGCCGCGTCAGCGAATAGGCGCCGGTGATGACGGCCTGGCTCGCAATTACGGTCGCCGCCGTCGCCAGCGCCACCATCGGGATCAGCGCCCAGTCCGGGAACATCAGGAAGAACGGATTTTCGATCGCCTTGGGATCGGCAATGAGAAGCGCGCCCTGCCCTAAATAATTTATCGCTAGCGACGGCAGCACGATGAAGAGCCACGCGGTCTGGATCGGCCGCTTTCCGAAATGGCCGAGGTCGGCATAAAGCGCTTCCGCACCGGTGACCGCCAAAAACACCGCGCCGAGCGTGATGAAGCCGATCATGCCGTGATGGAGCATGAAGGAAACCGCGTGAAGCGGATTGAATGCCGACAGCACCTCGGGATGGAGCATGATCTGCGGCACGGCAGCGATCGCGATGACAGCGAACCACACGCACATGATCGGTCCGAAGAATGCGGCAACGCGCGCGGTGCCGTGGGACTGGACCGCAAACAGCGCAACCAGAATGACCAATGTCAGCGGTACGACATAGTGTTCGAAGGTCACCGTGACGAGCTTGATGCCCTCGATCGCAGACAATACCGATAGCGCCGGCGTCAGGACTGCGTCGCCGTAGAACAGCGCACCAGAGATGATGCCGAGCAGCACGATCGCACCGCCGCCCTTGGTGACCGCACGCTGCGCCAGCGCCATCAGCGCCAGCGTCCCGCCCTCGCCGTTGTTGTCGGCGCGCAGCAGGATGACAACGTATTTCAGCGTCACCACGACGATCAGCGCCCACAGGATCAGCGACAATACGCCCAGCACCGCCTGCGGGCTGGCGGTGCCCGCGTGCCCGCTGGCCGCGACGATGGCTTCGCGCAACGCGTAGAGCGGGCTGGTGCCGATGTCGCCGTAGACGACACCGATGCTGCCGAGCATCAGGGCCTTGAAGCCGGCGGTGGAATGCGTTTCGCCATGACCGTTGGCCGCGGGCGTTTCCGCCGCGGTGACCGCACTTACAGATGACATGGGATTTGCGCCTCGATTGCTTATTGCAACGCACAATTCAGGACGGCAGGGCTATACTCCTACCGCGAACGCATAGGTTATATTGTATCTGGGCCCTTGCTATGCGTCCAACGCATAGATCGGAGGGCTTACCTGAGGAATCTCGTTGGTTGGTCAGATAGTTACCTGAGTTCCGACCTCCACCACCCTCCCCGTCGGGATCTGGAAGTAGTCGGTGGCATCATTGGCCGACCGGCTCATCGCGATGAACAGATGATCCTGCCATAGCGGCATGCCCGACTGCGCCGAGGGCTTTAGCGACCGCCGCGACACGAAGAACGACGTCGCCATGATGTCGAACTGCCAGCCGAGCTTGCGCGCGATCACCAGCGCCTTGGGCACGTTCGGCGATTCCATGAAGCCGAACCGCAGCCGCACGAGAGAGAACTTCTCGCTGATGGTTTCCATCTTGACGCGCTCGGCCGGATCGACGCGCGGCGTCTGGGCGGTTTCGATGGTCAGGATCACATTGTGCTCGTGCAGCACCTTGTTGTGCTTGAGATTGTGCATCATCGCAGTCGGCACGAAGCTCGGATCGGAGGTCAGGAACACCGCCGTTCCCTTGACGATGTGCGGCGGCCGCTTTTCCAGGCTCTTGATCAGGTCCGCCAGCGGCACCTCGATGCGCCGTGTCTTCGCGGTCAGAATCGCCGCGCCGCGGCGCCAGGTCCAGATCATCACCGCGACGGCAACGCCGAACAGCAGCGGCACCCAGGCGCCTTCGAGCAGCTTCAACAGGTTCGCGGCAAAGAAGCTCATGTCGATGATCACAAAGGGCACGATCACGGCCGCCGCGGTCGCCGCGCGCCAGTTCCACAGTTTCCAGACCACGACAAAACCCATGATGCCATCGACCACCATGGTCGTGGAGACGGCAATGCCGTAGGCCGAAGCCAGACCGCTCGAGGTGCGGAACAACAGCACCAGCAGCACGACGCCGATCAGCAGCAGCCGGTTGACGCGCGGCAGATAGATCTGGCCGGCATGGGTTTCCGAGGTATAGCGAACCTCGAAGCGCGGCAGCAGGCCAAGCTGCACGGCCTGGCGGATCAGCGAAAAGGCACCGGTTATCACCGCCTGGCTTGCGATCACGGTCGCAGCGGTCGCCAGCACCACCAGCGGCAGCAAGAGGACGCCGGGGACCAGCCGGTAGAACGGATTTTCGATCGCCGCCGGGTCGGCCAGCACCAGCGCGCCCTGCCCGAAATAATTGATCAGGAGCGCGGGCAACACAAAATAGAACCAGCCGGTCTGGATCGGCTTGCGTCCGAAATGGCCGAGATCCGCATAAAGCGCCTCGCCGCCGGTCACGGCCAGAAACACCAGGCCCATCGTCACCAGGCCGATGACGCCATGGGAAAGCATGAACTGGATCGCGTACCAGGGATTGATCGCGTAGAGCACCGTGGGATCGTCGCTGATGTGGATCAGGCCCAACACCGCCAATGTCGCGAACCAGACCACCATGACCGGCCCGAAGGCCGAGGCGACGCGCGCGGTGCCGCTGCTCTGCACCGAGAACAGCACGACCAGAATGAAGATCGTCAGCGGCACCACATAATGTTCGAGCGCAGGAGTGACTAGCTTGAGACCTTCAACCGCAGACAACACCGAAATCGCCGGCGTAATCATGGAATCGCCGATGAACATCGAGGCGCCGACGACGCCGAGCGCCAGCAACGGCCAGCTCCGCCGGCCCAACGCCCGCTGTCCCAGCGCCATCAGCGACAGCGTACCGCCCTCGCCGTTGTTGTCGGCGCGCAACAGCAGCAGCACATATTTGGCGGTCACGACGATGAACAACGACCACAGGATCAGCGAGAGCACGCCGAGAACGATGGTACGCGACACCGGCGCCCCATTCGCGGCGTGGGTGACGGCCTCGCGGAACGCATACAGCGGCGAGGTGCCGATATCGCCGAACACGACGCCGATGCTACCCAGCGTCAGGGCCAAAAAGCCTGAGGTTGCGTGCCCCTCATGGGCTTCGGTAGATGTGACGCTGACAGTCATGATGGAGAGGAACGTTCTCGTCGTTGAATTGATCCGGGCGGCTATCGACGCTTCCGCGCTACCTGTCAATCGTCGGACAAGCATAGCACCGCAGGCGATGCGGAGCTCACGCAAAGCAGATCGAAATAGAGAGGTGGTATTATGGTAGTTCCGTCGTCTTACGGCTTCAGGTTTGGCGGAAGCGGCGGATTTTCACGCATCAATGTGATGGTGACGCGACGGTTTGCCGGCAATGTCGGATCGTCTGGAAACAATGGCTGGCTGTCGGCCCTGCCGCCGACGGCGTAGATGTGGGATGGCGGCAGCCCCTCGCGTTCGAGGATCTGGCGCACGACGTTGGCGCGATCCGCCGACAGATCGAATGCGCCATATTCGCTGCGCGCCGGCACGAAGCCGGCCGACGTGTGGCCGACAATGTTGACCCGCAGCGGTGTCGCCTTCAACGGCACGGCCAGCTTCTGGATCAGCCGGCGGGTGCGGTCGTAGGGGACCTTGGAGCCGTCGGCGAACATCGAGCGGCCGTCCTGGTCGACGATTTCGAGATTGAGGCCTTGGCTGGTCTCTTCGAAGATGATGTGCTTGGACATTTCGGTCAGTTCCGGCATGTCCTGCAGCGCCTGGCGCAATGAGGCCGAAGCGAGCGCGAACTCGCGATCGACCTTCAGGCGGGCGCCGGATTCGCGCTGACGGTCCTTATCGTCCGGCGTAGGCGTATTGGAGGAATCCTCGGGCGAAATATGCTCGACATTCTTCAGCTTCGGCCGCGTCGGCAGGCCGTCGGCTTCGACGAATCCCGAATATCGGGATTCGGTCTGCACGCCGAACGCATCGCGCATCGAACCCGCGACGATCTTCAGCTTGGCCGAATCCTGCGTGGAGAACGCCACCAGCATCACAAAAAACGACAGCAGCAACGCCATCAGATCCGCAAAGGTCACGAACCAGCCGTGACCGCCATGTGCCTCTTCGCGTTTTTTCTTAGCCATGCTTTATGTCCGCGCCTGGATGCCGACGGCCGGTCAGGCCGGAACCAGCTCGCCTTCCTCGTGGCGATGTTTTTCGGGCAGATAGGCCAGCAGCATTTCACGCACCAGCGCCGGGCTCTTGGAGTCGCGGATCATCAGGATGCCGTCGATGATCAGCGTGCGGTTGGTTTCCTCGTCGATCAGCTTGCCATGCAGCTTGTCGGCGATCGGCAGACAGATCAGGTTTGCGACAAGCGCGCCGTAAAGCGTCGCCAGCAGGGCGACCGCCATGAAGGGGCCGAGTTTCGAAGGGTCCGACATGTTCGAGAACATCTGCACCATGCCGAGCAGCGTGCCGATCATGCCGAACGCCGGCGCGCAGTCGCCGATGGCGCGATAGATCTTCGAGCCCTCGTTCAGGTGCATCAGGAAATTGTCGCGATCGCGCTCCATGTTGTCGCGGATGAATTCGAGATCGTAGCCGTCGGCGACGTAGCGGATTCCCTTGGCGAGGAAAGGCTCATCCGTCTCGACCTTTTCCAGGCCGACCGGACCCTGCTTGCGGGCGATTTCAGCGATCCGCGCCAGTTCGTCGACCAGATCACGCGCCGACAGACGGCTCATCGTGAAGGCGAATTTCGCACCCAGCGGCATGCCGTGCAGGATCGCGCTGAGCGGGAAACGGATCAGTGTCGCCGCCGTCGAGCCGCCGAAGATGATGATGACGGCATGGATGTCGTAGAACATCCGGAAGTCACCGCCCATCAGGATCAGCGTCGACAGGACGATGATGCCGGCGACCAGGCCAACGAGCGTGGTGATATCCATTCTGCACTCCGAACGCACACGCGAACTACCGGCCGTCCTGGACGGTCGCGCGGCTCATCCGGAGCTGCGCAGGAGGCACCCTACGACTGCGCCATTAAAGAGGCGTAAAGGTTAAGCCTAAAGCGCGGTCGTAGAATTGCGGGTCAGCGACCCGCTCATCTCAAGGATTCACTAACCATAGCGTTTGGCGCTCACTGTGCCTGCGCGCCGATGCCTGCGGCCTTGATGATCGGCCACCATTTTTCGATCTCGGCCTTCTGGAAAGGCGGCCAATCCTTCCGGCGTTTGCTGCGCACGGGGCGCGACGTCGAGGCCCAGTTCGGTAAAGCGCTTCTGGATCGCCGGATCAGCCAGTGCCTCCACCGTCGCGGCGTTGAGTTTTGCGATGACATCCTTCGGCGTGCCCTTTGGCGCCCAGAAGCCGAACCAGCCCGACATATAGAGCCCGGGCACGCCGGTCTCATCCGCGGTCGGAATGTCAGGCATCGAGGCCGAGCGCGTCGCCGAGAGGTTGGCGAGTGCCTTGATCTTGCCGGCGCGGATTTGCGGCAGCGCCACCGCGCCCTGCACCACCAGCAGATCCACCGTACCGGAGATCAGATCGGTCATCGCAGGGCCTGCGCCGCGATAGGGAATGAACTGCACCTTCTGCTTGGTCAGGTTCTCGAACATCACGCCGGTGACGTTCGCCGCCGCGTTCTGGTTGACGAAATTGATCTTGCCCGGGTTTTCCTTCATCCAGGCGACCAGTTCGGCAAGCGTGTTGGCCGGCAGGTCTTTCTTGGCGACCATGAGCTGGGGATTGTTGGAAACAAGCGCGATCGGCTCAAAATCTTTTTCGAGGTCGTAGTCGAGCTTGTAGATGATGCTGCCGACATGGGTGTCCCACTGGCCGATGTCGAAGGTATAGCCATCCGGCGCGGCGCGGGCGACGCGCCCGACACCAATGCTGCCGCCGGCGCCGCCGACATTTTCGATCACGACGGACTGCCCAAGCGTTGCGCGCATCCGCTCGGCCATGATCCGGGCGGCGGCATCGGTCGACCCGCCCGGCGGGAAAGGCACCACCAGCGTAATCGGGCGGGAGGGATAGGTTTGCGCCTGCGCAGCCGCAGCACCGAAGAGGATCAAGAATGACAACGCGGTCCAGAACCTCTTCATGACGCTTTCCCCCTGTTTGTTGAACCCTGACTTTTTGTCAGTGGATCTCGGACGAACGCTTCAACGCCTCTTTCAGTTTTTCCAGCGTGAAGTCCGGGCTGCGCGCGATCTCCAGGATCGGCGTCTCGCGCCGGCCGCAGAGTTCGGCGGCTTCCGGAATCTGCGCCGCGATATCTGTCGGGATCACGATGGCGCCGTGCTGGTCGGCGTGGATCAGATCGTCGGAATGTACCGTCATGCCGGCGACGCGCACTTCGCCGCCCCAGTGTTCAGCATGGACCCAGGCGTGCGACGGCCCGACCGAACCGGCCAGCGCCTGAAAACCCGGCGCCCATTGCGGGATGTCGCGGATCGAGCCGTCAGTGATGACGCCGAGGCAGCCGAGCGCCTTGTGCACGTTGCTCTGCACCTCACCCCAGAACGCGCCGTAACCGGCATCGGCGCCGTCGATGTCCTGGATCACGGTGATGCGCGGACCGAAGCCGGTGCCGACATATTCGTAATAGGCGATGCGGCGCTTCGACTGCTCGTCGGGCGGAAGGGTGGATTTGAGCACCGAGCGGATCGTCACGGTGCGGGCATAACCTACCATCGGCGGCAAATCGGGGAAGGGGCAGACCAGCGGCTTGGTGGTGTAGCCTATCAGGCGGCGTTCGGGCGCGACGATTTCCATCGCATTGCAGATCGTCGGCGTGTCATAGCGCGCCAGCGCCTCGAGGACGGAAGCAGGCAGCGGGGCGGTAACGGCTTTGTTCACGGCGTTCTCTCCTGGTCTTTTTCGGGCCGGCTGTTCCTGAAAGCCGTGCATCCACAAGCCGTATAGCCGAGAAGAGCGCGATCAGCAAAAGTGGAAACAGGCTTTTGGCGCCCGATCGCGCTCTAAAATTATTGAATCAGGGGTGCCAGTGGAGGCGAGCTTGTAGAAGCACGGCTCACCTTCCCTGAGCCGACCGGCGACTAGAGATAGGCCGTGTAGGAGCTGATCCAGACCAGGATCGACATGATCAGGCCGATGACGCCGGCGTTCTCTGCAAACACGGTGGCAGTGCCCGGCATTCCGAGCCTGAGCTGGCTGCGGTCGATGTCCTTCGGTATGGAAATGGCCGCCGGATAGACCTTGACGCCGCTGATCGAGCCCACCCGGGCCAGCGTGCCCGAGACCGCAATCTGGCCCTGCCCCACGCCCTGCGGGATCTCGGTAATCGTCGCGTCGTGAATGCGGCCGGGGTCGTCGTCGAACACGAGCTTCACCCGGGCGCCGGGCTTGATGGTCTTAAATCCGTTGGGCGAGAACATGCCGACGATGACGATCTCATCGGCGACGATGAACGACATCACGGAGCGCGCTTGCACGGCGCGGTCGCCGACGGCGAGCGCCATCACCGTTACTGTGCCGTCCGCGGGCGCACGGATCGTCGTTTGGTCGAGCTCCCATTTGGCATTGTCGAGCTGGGCCTGGATTTGGGCAACCGTCGTATTGACGCCGCCGACCTCCGATTCCATGGCGAGCTGTGCGTTCAACTGCGCGGCCTTGGCCGCCTGGAGCTGATACTCCACGGTCTCGTATTGCACCTGGGTGTCTTGCAAACGAAACTCGGTTTGCGCGCCTTCGCCGGCGAGCTTGCTGTAATCCGCAAGCCGCTGCCTGTGATAGGCGAGCTGCTTGGCGAGTCCTTCAGCGTTCGCCGTTGCTTGCTCGTAGTTGGCCGCAAGTTGTTTGACTTGCTGCCGTGACTGAGCGAGCGACGCCTCGAGCTGGCTGACCTTGTACTGGAACGGTGCCGGATCGATGCGGAACAGGACGCTTCCGGCTTTCACCGGCTCATTCGGCTTGGCCGGTATCTCGACCACCTGACCGGAAACATTGGGGGTAATCTCCGCGACGCGGGAAATGACGACAAAGCTTCCCGAGGGAGTGAGGTAATTGAACATGGCCAGGAATACCGCGAGGATAGACGCGCCGATCAGCACGGCCACCGTGCCGGAGCCCCATCCCCACCGCACCAGCTTGAGCTTCGAGAAAACGAGCCACAGCAGGACCACGTAAAGCGTCAATATAATGAACATGACGGCACTCCGGCATCTGCCATTGGTCGAGGCACGAACGACTGGCGGACCCGCATGACGCACGTTATGCGGTCAAGGCGCCCGCCCGCGCCTTTTCCTCACCTCTGCAGGCAGCCGGGAGCAATTGATGCGCTCGAATGGCCTGCCATCCATGTGGGCCGACGCAGTCTATCGAACACACCGCCGATGAGCCGAAGGCGCTCAGTCGCACCAAGCTTCCTGCCTGTTTGCAACACCCCTAGCGCTTGTCCTGACGCCCGATCGTTTCGGTCGGGGCGGCAGCAAGTTCGATCTCGCTCGGCCGCCACGCCTTGGTGAAGAACGGCTCGAGCGGGCTGTAGAGGCGCAGGATCGTGAACCAGCCCTTGCCGGGCATGGTCTGGATCCAGTTGCCGCGCGGCACTTCTTGCGGCTGCGTCGGACCGAAATAGATGGTCGTCGAGCCGTCGGCGCTGGCTTCGGCAGCGGGCGAGGGATAGGTCTGGCTGCCGGCGCGCGGGAAGCGCTGTGGCGTGTCGAGCAACGATCGCGTCTGGTTGTCGTAGAGCGTAAAGGACCAGAACGCCCGCGCGGGGATGTTCTTGGGCAGCGTCACCTTGTAGGTTTTGCCGCCGTCGAAGGGGTTATTGGCGGAATCGACAAAACCCATCAGATACTGCGAGCCGACGTCGGGAATGCGCATGATCATGCCCGGCGAATCCAGCGTGTAGCCGTAGTAGAACGCGGTCCGCGAATCCAGAGTCCGTGCGCCGGTCGGCGGCAGCGGCTTGAACATGCCCTCTTTGGTGAACTCCGGCGGCGGCGTCTCGAAGTTGGCGCCGCCTTCCCACAGCATACTGGCCCACATCGAGCCGGGGTAGTACGCCCATTCCGGATGAGGCACGGCGGAGCGCCAGTTCAGCACGCGGCCGGTCGCGTTGCCAACGGCGGCAGCGTCGGTGAGGATCTTCTTCATCCGCGCATCAGGCTTGAACGGCTTGCCTTTCACGATGCCGATGGCGGCCAGTTGCCCGGAGAGTTCTACGTCGTAACTGGTCGCGGGCTCCTGCTGAACGTTCTCGTTGATCATTTCGAAGAAGCCGTAATCGCCGGGCGGAATCGTGTTGAACGCCTTGCCGCTGGCCTCGACGAACCTGGTTTCAGGAGCAGGTGGGTTCTTGGCGAGCCGTACCTTGCCTTCCAGGGCTGTCGCGATGCTCGTACCGACACCGCCCGGTGTGTAGGCATAGATCTTGAGATGCTTCTTGATCAGTTCAACGGTTGGCTTGGGATCATTGTTGGTCAGGAACGATCGCGCTGCGTACAGTACGCGGTTGGTCTTCGAGCGCGCGATGTAGAAACCGCCTTCGGGCAGCGGCCCTTCGTAGCCGGGCGGTAGGATGAGGTACTTGCCGCCCTCGCCGCGATCCGGCCCCGGGAAGCCGATGTCGACGATCCACGAAAACCACATGTCGTTGATGGTGCCTAGGCCCATCGGCGGCTGCTCCAACACCATTGGGCCTTTCGACAGGTTCACAACCGCCATGTAGTAGATGGTGTCGGCGTTGGCGGTGAGAAACAGCGACTTTGCGTCCATCAAATCGGAGAAGATGATCGGGGTGTTGTCTTCAGCACCGATGCTCTGGAAACCCTTGCCCAAGGCATACGCCGATGCGCCACGGAAGCTGTTGTTGTACGCGTTCAGGGCGCGTGTGAAGTCCAGCGTGTCGCGCACCTTCTCTGCGGTTTCCACAGTCGGTGCGCCGTCCTTGGATTCAAGGGTACCGATCCGGGTCTCGACCCGGTCGGGTGTGATGAGCCCCGGAGGGATTCCGGATGGCGTCTGAGCAGCGGCCAGGCGGGGAAATGACAACACAGCGCAGGTCGTGACTGCGGCAAACACTCGAAACAACTGCTTCATGGTTTGGTCTCCTCTACTCGACGCTGCGCCGGCTCCGATCGCTGCCGGAGCGCGGCACACCAGTTACCGGAATGAAATATTGGATTATGTGTTGAAGCGCGGCGTGGCGAAAAAGCCGCACGCCGAAGATCGCTGACGACCGCGTTCTGCTCCCCGCCACTTTGCACCGAATACTCCGTGCACCAGGACACGTCACTGCCAGACGATGGGAGAAGACTATCGCGCGCTGACGCACGCGACAACGAAAAATCATCCAGCGACCCTCATGATCTTCTGACGTTCTCGCGAAGGTAGAAAATGCTCGGTTTGACTTAAATCAATGAAATTGGTCGGAGGTGCGGGGCATCATTGGCGACATCGAAAAACGGCAGTCTGGTATTCCAGGCCGTCACTGCTTGCGGCGTCGGATAGCATGTACCCGGCGAAACCGCGCAGCCCGCCGTCGCAGACGCTGGTCGTCATTCTCCGGTTGTGCTAATGTAACTCCCGTGGAGGTAGCCGAAGTCAGTTTCTTTCAAAGCACCTTAAAGATAACGAGCCCATAACCTTTAATTCCAGCGCGCGTTTTTGATTCTGCAGACGCCATGCGGCGTAAACTGCAGTGAGAATTGCTTGTCTTTGTTGCGACCTCTCGCTTGAAGCGAGAGCGCTGGGGCGCCGATCGAACTTCTGCGAAGAGGAGTCGATGTCATGCACAAAATTGAATCAAATTCCAAGATTGCCGGCTCTCCATCCCAATACTGAGAGAAGGATGGCGGCCGTACCAGGAGTCGATCTGGAATGAATTAGCTGAACGGAGGGCACGGATATGAAGCGTCTCGACCGCCGCAACTGGATTGCATTGTTCGCCCTTACAGCTTCCACAGCCCTCATATCGCCGGCGCTCGCCCAAACCACCCCGGAGCGAAACGCGTATTTCGGGGAGACCCACGTCCATACCGGCTGGTCGTTCGACGCCTACATCTTCGGCAACACCAAGACCGGGCCGGAGGAAGCCTACAAATATGCGACGGGACAGATCATCCAACACCCAATGGGCTATCCGATCAAGATCACGACCCCGCTGGACTGGATGGGCGTGACCGATCACTCCGAATACGTCGGGACGGTCAAGCTGGCGAATACTCCCGGCTCAGCCCTAAGCAAGCTGCCGATCGCAGAGAAGCTGAAGGTTCGCAGCCCAGCCGATATTCAGAGAATATATCTTTGGCTCGGCTACACGATCGTCGACAAGAAGCCGATCAAGGAATTGATCAGCCCGGAAGTCGCCGGCAACATCTGGAAAGAGAACAATGCGATTGCGGATCGCTTCAACAAGCCCGGTAAATTTACGGCGTTCTGTTCCTATGAATGGACGTCGACGCCCGACAACCGGAACATGCACCGCAACGTCTTCTTCAAGGACTGCGCCAAGGTGCCGGAGCTGCCGTTCAGCGCCATCGACTCGTCGGCTCCCGAAGACCTGTGGGACTGGATGGACGTCCAGCGCAAGGCCGGCAGCGAGCTGCTAGCGATCTCGCACAACGCCAACCTCTCCGACGGAATCATGTTCCCGACAGAGGTCGATTTCAAGGGACGGCCGATCGACAAGGCCTGGGCCGAGTCGCGCGAACGCAATGAGAAGCTGTCCGAGATCAAGCAGATAAAGGGGCAGTCGGAGACGCATCCGAGCCTGTCGCCCAACGATGAGTTCGCGAATTTCGAGGTGCTGACCTATCTGCTCGGCGATCCCGCGGGACGCTTCCCGACCATCCCGGGCAGCTACATTCGCGACGCCTACAAGACCGGCATCGCGATGCAGGATTCGAAGGGGTACAACCCCTACAAATTCGGCATCGTCGGCGGCTCCGACTCGCACAATACCGGCGTCCCTTATCGTCAGGATAACTTCTACGGCGGCCACGCCCGCAACGACGGCGATGAAAAGCAGCGCATGTCGGGTCACGTCTTCGCTGGCCTCGACGTTCGCCTCGAGAATCCCGCCGGCCTCACTGGCCTGTGGGCCGAGGAGAACACCCGTGCCGCGCTGTTCAATGCCATGCAGCGCAAGGAAACCTTTGCCACCAGCGGACCGCGTATCCAATTGCGCTTCTTTGGCGGGTGGGATTACAGCCAGGACGCAAAGGACGTAAAGAACAGGGAAATCTGGAACATCGTTCCCGACTGGCTGAAGGACCGGCTGTGGGTCCGCACCGCCTATGCGCAGGGCGTGCCGATGGGAGGCGACCTGCCGTCGATGCCGGCCGACAAGAAGGCACCGTCCTTTGCGGTGTGGGCGGTGAAGGACCCAACATCGGGCAATCTTGACCGCATTCAAATCGTCAAGGGATGGACCAAGGACGGCCAATCTTTCGAAAAGGTCTTTGATGTGGTTTGGGCGGGCAAACGCACGCCCGATCCGGTCACGGGCAAGGTCCCGCCGATCGGCAGCACCGTCAACATTCAGGAAGCGACCTACAAGAACACGATCGGCGCGGTCGAACTGAAGGCTGTATGGAGCGATCCGGAATTCGACCCTGGTCTCAACGCATTCTATTACGCCCGGGCACTCGAAATCCCGACGCCGCGGTGGACCACGATTCAGGCCAAGAATCTCGGGATCAATCCGCCCGAGATCGTGTCGGTCACGGTACAGGAGCGCGCGTGGGCCTCGCCGATCTGGTACACGCCGACCGAACAGGCGCGCGTGACCGCAAAACCGGGCACCACCGTCGCCAGCCTGCAACAGCAGTCTGGTACGACCACGCTGAATGATGACCAACTGAAGGATCTGATCGTCGGCAAGTCGACGTGGATCCGCAACAACGTGACGGGCAGCGTCTTCCAGGTCATCTGGAGCTCGGCTGGCCGGCGCCTGATCACCAATGTCGACGGGACGCTGCCGCAGCCGGGGCAGATCGGCGATGTCATGCATAGCGGCGAACTTGGCTCGCCTTCGTCCTATTCAATCAAGGATGGCAAGATCGTCACCGCGTTCGGAAACCTGCCTTATGAGGTCACCGTCTATAAGGTGGGCGACAAGTACTTCGGCGCGCGCAGCAATGAGTACGGCTACGCCAATTATGAGATCGTTCCGACACCGATAAATCTGGAGAATCTCAGCTCGGGTCAAGCCGAGCGTCCTCCGTTGTGAAGTGGCATTGCCGGCAAGAGATTGTGAGGTGTCGTTGGATCGTCAAGCTAATGTGGGCGCTGCGCCCGGCAAGAATCCGGACGCAGCCGTGCCGGCTCAGCCATCGTCGCTGCGACGATGGTTGCGCGAACCCTTGGTTCATTTTGTTCTGATCGGCCTGGCCCTGTTTGCTGGCTACAGCGGCTTGAATCCAAAATCAGAGACCGCATCCGAATCCAACCGAATTGTCCTGACGCCGGACGATCTTGTTCAGATAAGTGTGGCCTGGCTGGCGAAGGGCCGGCCACCGCCGACTCCGGAGCAAATGCAGAACCTCATTGAACTCAAGGTTCGGGAGGAAGTGCTGTTTCGGGAAGCAAAGGCGCTCGGGTTGGACAAGGATGACACGATCGTCAAGCGGCGCATGGCGCAGAAAATGGAATTTCTGGCCGAGGGTGCTGCAATCGATAACGACCCTTCGACCGATACGCTAAGGACCTGGTTCAAGGACAATCAGCAGCGATTTGCCCTCTTGCCGCGCGTCTCTTTCCGCCACCTTTATTTTTCTTCCGATCGACATGGCGAGCGCACGCGGGAAGCCGCTGCAAAAGCCCTGGAGAAAGTCGCAGACCAATCGGGCGAAGCGAAGGACGTTGCGGCTCTTGGTGACCCCTTCATGTACCAGGATCACTACGGCGATCGGTCCTTCGATGATATCGCGAAGCTGTTCGGGCTGAATTTTGCTCGAGTGCTGGTAGGCACCAAGCCTGGCTCGTGGCAGGGACCGGTGGAATCCGGATACGGATGGCACCTGATTTTTGTCGATTCTTCCGCTCCGAGCAGGGTACCCGCCTTCGAAGAAATCGAGTCGGACATCAAGGCAGGCTGGATCGCTGACCAGCGCGCTCAGGCGAAGGCAAATGCCTACGAGACGATGCGAGCACGCTATCAGATCGTGCTGCCGGAGAAGCTGCCAAATTAGCCGGCGGAGAAAACCTTGAGTTTACGATCGGCATTTCTCGGTATTCTTTTCGTGACGTTCGGACTTTTCAGTACCGCGTCCGCACACGAGTCCCGTCCGGCCTATATGGAAGTGACCGAGATAGCGCCGCACCGATATCAGATCGTCTGGCGCACCCCGCTGTTATCCGGCATGCGGCTTCCGGTAGCGCTCCGATTGCCGGAGACAGCGCGCAACGTCACCGAGCCGACACTGCGCGAACTTTCGGATTCGCTGATCGAACGCAGGTTGGTCGAACTGGACAAGGGGCTCACCGGCGCGCGCATCGAAATCGTCGGGCTGCAGGCAACAATCACCGACGCGCTGGTGCGCGTGCAGTTGCTCGATGGGACCTATTCCACCACCTTGGTGCGTCCGTCAAAACCGTGGATCGAGATCGCAACCTCGCGCAGCTCGCTGGAGGTTGCCTTCGCCTATCTGATGCACGGCATCGAGCACATCCTGCTCGGCTACGACCATTTGTTGTTCGTGCTGGCCCTGATCCTGATCGTGCGCCGCGGCCGCGTCCTTCTGATCACGGTCACTGCCTTCACCATCGCTCATTCCATCACCCTAAGCCTTGCAACGCTGGGCGTGGTGCACGTCCCCGGACCGCCGGTCGAGGCAACGATCGCGCTGAGCATTCTGCTCCTCGCCTGTGAGATCATCCGATCGGACCGGGGGCAGCCAAGCCTGACCGCGCAATGGCCGTGGCTCGTCGCCTTCTCGTTTGGCCTCTTGCACGGATTTGGCTTTGCCGGCGCGCTGACGGAGATTGGCTTGCCCCAGGGGGATATTCCGCTTGCGTTGTTTGCCTTCAATGTCGGCGTTGAAGTCGGACAACTGATCTTTATTGCGGCGGTTCTGGGCGCCTTGCGACTGACCAAATGGATCAAGTTTCCGGTTTTCGTCAAACGCCACGCAAGGCTGGCGACGACCTATGCGATCGGGATCATGGCTGCGTACTGGTTCATTGAGCGATTAGCCGGGTTTACCGCCTGAGCGGCGTGCCGCCGGGCGGCGGGCGCGCTCAGTTCAGCCGCGCCGGCCGCTCGTCCTCAGGGTCGCTGGGAGCCGGCGCAAAGGCCGGCGACGGTGTTGACGGTCCGGCGGCCTCCGTCGCTACCGACGGCTGCGCCGCGGTCGCCTTGCGCTCATGATCGCGATAGGACTTCCACCCCCAGGGCAGGCTCAGAAGATAGAGCACCGAGCCGATCGACAGGATGTGCCAAGGATAGCCGATCAGCAGGGCGACGAAGAACACCACCGAAACGAAGACCGGCAGCACCATTTCCGGCGGCACCCGCATCCGCACCGTCTTGCCGGAAAAGACCGGCAGCCGCGACACCATCAGGAACGCGATAAGAAGTATATAGCCCGCGGTCAGCATCGCCGGCGGCTTCGGGACGCCGAGAAACGACAGATAGAACGGCAGCATCGCAAGGATGGCGCCGGCCGGCGCCGGCACGCCGGTGAAATAATTCGCCGCAAAGGCAGGCTTGTTCGGATCGTCGATGCTCGCGTTGAAACGCGCCAGCCGCAGGCCGCCCGCGATCGCAAACACCATCGCCGCGATCCAGCCGCCATTGTTCAATTCCTGCAGCTGCCAGAAGTACAGCATCAGGCCGGGCGCGACGCCGAAATTGACGAAATCCGCAAGGCTGTCGAGTTCGGCGCCGAATTTCGACTGGCCCTTGATCATGCGCGCAACACGGCCATCGACCCCGTCGAGCACGGCCGCGAATACGATGGCGGCGACCGCGAGCTCCATCCGCCCTTCGATCGACAGGCGGATCGCCGTCAGCCCGGCGCAGATCGCGAGCAAGGTGATGACGTTGGGCACCAGCATCCGCACCGGGATCGGGCGAAACCGGCGGCGGCGCAGTTCAGGGTATTTGGGATCAAATGGGGTCATGGCTTGCCATTATATAGCAAGCGCCGGTCCGGTTCACCATTGGCGGCGGCCTAGCCTTTAGGCGGCCAGAGGGTGGTTAATCAGCCCGAAACGTCCGCCCCTGCTCGCTCGACCCGAAATCGGCCAAAATCGTCTCGCCGGCCACGGCCGTCTGGCCCTCGGAAACCAGCGATCGCGTGCCTTCGGGCAAATAAACGTCCAGACGCGAGCCGAAACGGATCAGGCCGAACCGCTCGCCGGCGCCGATCGACTGGCCTTCCCGCACAAATGAGACAATCCGCCGCGCCACCAGGCCGGCGATCTGGACCACGCCGATCCGTCCGTTCGTCGTCGAGATGACCAGCGAATTGCGCTCATTGTCTTCGCTGGCCTTGTCGAGCTCGGCGTTGATGAAGGCGCCGGGCCGGTAGGCGATGCGATCGATGCGGCCCGCCACCGGGCTGCGGTTCACGTGGCAGTTGAACACACTCATGAAGATCGAAATGCGCGGCAGCGGCCGGTCGCCGAGGCCGAGTTCGGCCGGGGGCAGCACCTGCGCGACCATGGAGACGCGACCGTCGGCCGGCGCCACCACGATGCCGTCGCGCACCGGTGTGACGCGGACGGGATCGCGGAAGAACAGCGCGCACCAGACGGTCAAAAGCGAGCCGATCCAGCCCAGCGGTGTCCAGATCCAGAACAGGATCAGGCTGACGAGCGCGAAGCCGCCAATGAATGGATAGCCCTCGGGATGGATCGGCGGGATCTGCGCGCGGATGGAATTAGCAATCGACATTAGGGCTCGCTGTTGTCTGGCCGACTTCCCGTTTCGGAAGTAGCGCCGTATTTGGATTATTCCGCGGCGGTTGCCAAGGGATCTTTAGACAAGGGATCTTTGGATTTGGGCGGATCCCTGGGCTGCTCGTTGAGCGGATCGTCGACCGGCGGCGGGGCGCGGTTCGGCGCTTCGTTGTCGTCGTCGATCTGGGCGAGCTTCTCCCGCGCCTCCTCGGCTTCGCGCTGCCTGTTCCACATACTGGCGTAGAGCCCGCCAGACGCCAAAAGCCTGACATGGGTGCCGCGCTCGGCGATGCGCCCTTGATCCAGCACGATAATTTCATCGGCGCCGACGATGGTCGACAGCCGGTGTGCGATCACCAGCGAGGTGCGGCCACGCGAGACGCGCTCCAGCGCTTCCTGGATTTCATGCTCGGTGTGGCTGTCGAGCGCGGACGTCGCCTCATCCAGCACCAGGATCGGCGGCGCTTTCAGCACCGTGCGCGCAATTGCCACGCGCTGCTTCTCGCCGCCCGACAGTTTCAGGCCGCGCTCGCCGACCTGGGTTTCGTACCCCTTCGGCGACATGCGGATGAAAGCGTCGATCTGCGCCAGTTGCGCCGCCTCTTCGACCTCGGCATCGCCGGCGTCCCAGCGGCCGTAGCGGATGTTGTAGCGGATGGTGTCGTTGAACAGCACGGTATCCTGCGGCACCATGCCGATCGAGGCGCGCAGGCTCGCCTGCGTGACGTTGCGGATGTCCTGACCGTCGATCAGGATTTTTCCGCTGGAGACGTCGTAAAGACGAAACAGCAATCGCGAAATCGTCGACTTGCCGGCGCCCGAGGGGCCGACGATCGCAACCGTCTTGCCGGCGGGCACCTCGAAGCTGAGGCCCTTGAGAATCGGCCGTTCTGCATCATAGGCAAAGCGCACGTCGTCGAAGCGCACATTGCCTGAGCTGACCACGAGTGGCGCAGCGCCCGGGATATCCTTGATCTCGGGATTGCGCTGCAGCACGTTGAACATCTTCTCGATATCGATGACCGCCTGCTTGATCTCGCGATAAACCATGCCCATGAAATTCAGCGGCTGGTAAAGCTGGATCATCATGGCGTTGACCATGACGAAATCGCCGACCGTATTGGTGCCGTTGCGGACGCCGAGCGCGCACATCAGCATGGTCGCGGTGAGGCCGATGGTGAAGATGACCGCCTGCCCGGTATTGAGCACCGCCAGCGAGGTATAGGTCTTGACGCTGTTGCGCTCGTAGCGCTCCATCGAATGGTCGTAGCGCTCGGCCTCGCGCCTCTCGGCGCTGAAATATTTCACCGTCTCGTAATTGAGCAGCGAGTCGATCGCCTTGGTGTTCGCCTCGGTGTCGGAATCGTTCATCTTGCGGCGGATTTCGATCCGCCATTCGGTGGCGATGTAAGTGTAGTACATGTAGATCACGACCGTGATCGCGGTGACCAGCACGTAGCGCCAGTCGAACTGCCACAGCAGCACGGCCATCAGCAGCGACACCTCGACGATGGTCGGGATCAGCTGCAGGATCACCATCCGCACGATCACCTCGATGCCGGTGCGGCCGCGCTCCAGTACGCGCGTCAAGCCGCCTGTCTTGCGCTCCAGATGGAAGCGCAGCGACAATTCGTGCATGTGGACGAAGGTGATGTAGGCGAGCTTGCGCACCGCATGCATGGCGACGCGGGCGAAGATGCCGTCGCGCCACTGCGTCAGCACCGCCATCAGCACGCGGATCGCGCCGTAGCTCGCGGTCATCAACAAAGGCGAGGCGATCAGCCACAGCATCCAGTTCGACGCTTCGACCGGCGCGGTGCCCATGCCGTTGAGCGCATCTATCGCCCATTTGAAGGTGAACGGCACCGTCAGCGTCGCGAGCTTGGCTGCCAGCAGCAGCACCATCGACCAGACCACGCGCATCTTCAGGTCCGCGCGGTCGCCCGGCCAGATATAGGGCCACAGATGCACCAGCGTCCCGATCAGGGTCGCTTTTTCAGGAGAAGCGTCGGCCGGAGTGGCGGCACCGGCGTGCGGGTGCGAATCAGGATCAGCCATTGGCGTCGCGCCCAGAGCAAGATGGCGCACCAGTCGCCTTCAGGGAGTTTTCGGCAGTCTGCATATGCTCGTCATATAGAGCGTTTAACTCTCCCGTACAGCCTTGAAAGATAAATCTTTCCCCCGTTTGGTTTGATTTCGGGCCTATTTCTGCTGCATCAGCGAAGTCAACCAGACTTGAGCTTTCCTGGGTGCGGTGCCACATGATCTGCATGGATCAAATCAAAACCGAACAAATCAAAACCGTTTGCGTCTATTGCGGCTCCGGCGCCGGCTCCAGCCCCCGCTTTGTCGAAGCCGCCCACGCCCTGGGAAAGACTTTCGCCGAGAATAATATCCGGCTCGTCTATGGCGGCGGTTCGGTCGGCCTGATGGGCGCGGTCGCCAAATCCACGCTGGATCACGGCGGCCTGGTCACCGGGATCATTCCGGATTTTTTGCGATCCCGCGAAAATATGCTGACGCACGTTCAGGAAATGATCGTCACGCCCGACATGCACGAGCGCAAGCGGCTGATGTTCGAACATTCCGATGCGTTCGTCGCCCTGCCCGGCGGCGTCGGCACGCTGGAAGAACTGGTCGAGCAGATGACCTGGCAGCAACTCGGCCGCCACTCCAAGCCGGTTCTGCTCGCCAACATCGACGGCTTCTGGGAGCCGCTGATCGCGCTTTTGGCGCACATGCGCGAAACCGAGTTCATCCGCCCGTCACTGGACATCGACATCCTCAAGGCTGAACGGGTCGAGGACATCGTGCCGCGCCTGCGCGCCGCCGCAGCGCGTGCGCCCGAAGGCAGCAAGGAAATGGCGCCGGAGCTGGCGCGGAAGCTTTAAGCCTCCTCGCTTCACTCGCCTGGAAACGTCGCGGCCTCGATGCGGTTGCCGTCGGGATCGATCACGAACGCCGCATAGTACTTCACGCGATCATGCGGGCGCAGGCCCGGTGCACCGTCGGAGCGGCCGCCGGACTTCAACGCCGCCGCATGGAACGCATCGATATCACCAGTTGCTTTGGCGCGAAGGCAGACGTGCGTACCGCTCTCGGGCGGCACCGGCGCCATGCCGGCACGCAGGTTGATCCAGAACTCGGGGTAGGTTTTGCCGAAGCCGATGGTTGCGGGGCGTGTCACCAGACGCGACAGGCCGAGGGCTGCAAGCGTCGCTTCATAGAAGCGCGCGGAGCGTTCGAGGTCACTGACGCCGACGGAGATGTGGTCGATCATTTCGTGCTCCTCCGTCACTTGTACCGGATGGAGCGCAGCGCAATCCGGGGGCAGTCAAGCGACGTGCGAGAATCCCGGATTGCGCGGAGCCTGTCATCGGGCGCGCATTCGCGCGACCCGTTGGCTCCATCCGGGCTACGGTCTTGGCTCACGCCGGTGCGCCTGACTTCACCAGCTTGTAGACCACCGAATCCATCAGCGCCTGGAACGAAGCATCGATGATATTGGGTGAGACGCCGACCGTGATCCAGCTGTCGCCGTTCTCGTCCTCGCTCTCGATCAGGACCCGCGTCACCGCTTCGGTACCGCCATTGAGGATACGCACGCGGTAATCGATCAGCTTCAGGCCCTCGATATATTTCTGGTACTTGCCGAGGTCCTTGCGCAGCGCGACGTCGAGCGCATTGACGGGACCATTGCCTTCCGCCGCCGAGATCAGCCGCTCGCCCGCGACATCGACCTTGACCACCGCCAGCGCCACCGTGACGCGCTGGCCGTTGGCGTTGTAGCGCTGCTCTACATTGACGTCGAACTGCTCGACCTTGAAATATTCCGGCACTCGGCCGAGCGTGCGCCGCGCCAGCAGGTCGAACGAGGCGTTGGCGGATTCATAGGCGTAGCCCGCCGCTTCCCGCTCCTTCAACTCCTCGACCAGACGCGCCAGCTTCGGATCGCTCTTCTCGTAGGTGATACCGGCGCGATCCAGTTCGGCCATCACATTGGAGCGGCCGGCCTGGTCGGACACCAGCACCTTGCGATGGTTGCCGACCGATTCGGGCAAAATGTGTTCGTAGCTGTGCGGGTCCTTCATCATCGCCGAGGCGTGAATACCGGCCTTGGTGACGAAGGCGCTTTCGCCGACGTAAGGCGCATGGCGGTTCGGCGCGCGGTTGAGCATGTCGTCGAGCGTCCGCGACACCTTCATCAGCGTCGTCATTTTCTCCGCGGTGACGCCGATCTCGAAGGCGTCGGAGAATTCGTTCTTGAGGCGCAGCGTCGGGATCAGCGAACAGAGATTGGCGTTGCCGCAGCGCTCGCCGAGCCCGTTCAACGTGCCCTGGATCTGCCGCGCACCGGCGCGCACCGCGGCCAGCGAATTGGCGACCGCCTGCTCAGTGTCGTTATGGGCGTGGATGCCGACATGGCTGCCCGGGATATGTTTTGCCACGGCGCCTACGATGGTCTCGATCTCGTGCGGCATAGTGCCGCCATTGGTGTCGCACAGCACCACCCAGCGCGCGCCGGATTCATAGGCCGCCATCGCACAGGCGAGCGCAAAATCGACGTTCTCCTTGTAGCCGTCGAAGAAGTGCTCGCAATCGACCATCACCTCGCGGCCCGCAGCCTTTGCCGCGCTGACGCTGTCGCGGATCGAGGCGAGGTTTTCCTCGTTGGTGGTCTCCAGCGCCACCCGCACCTGATAGGCGGAGGACTTTGCGACGAAGCAGATCGCATCGGCCTTGGCCTCGATCAGCCCCGCAAGCCCCGGATCGTTCGAGGCCGAGCGGCCCGGACGGCGCGTCATGCCGAACGCGGTGAATTTGGCGTTCTCGAACTTGGGCTTTTCAGCAAAGAATTCGGTGTCGGTCGGATTTGCGCCGGGATAGCCGCCCTCGACATAGTCGATGCCGAGTTCATCGAGCATCTGCGCGATGATCTGCTTGTCATGCAGCGTGAAATCGACGCCGTTGGTCTGCGCGCCGTCGCGCAGCGTGGTGTCGAAGAGATAAAGGCGTTCGCGGCTCATGACGGAACTCCCGGCGCGGCATTGTCAGCCAGCGTCTTCTGCATCGTGGTGTTGGCGAGCCATTCGCCGTTGAGCGAGACGGTGTTGCGCTGTTTGGCGGCATATCCCCGCTTCCGAAACAGCGGCTCCGCGGTGTCGCTGGCATCAACCGTCAGGGTCTTTGCGCCGCGCGCGCCGGCCAGTTTTTCCAGCGCGTCGACCAGCATCGAGGCGACGCCCTGCCCGGCGACGCTCGGATGGACGAAAAGCATGTCGATATGGTCAGCCCCTTTCAGCGAGGCGAAGCCGACCGGCGCGTTCTGTATGGTCGCGATCAGCGTCAACTGCCCGGCGAGTTTCTTGCCGAAAGCTTCTTCGTCCTCGGCAGCTTGAGCCCAGGCTGCCTGCTGCGCCTCGCTGTAGTCATCGCCGGTCAGCCCCTCGATGGCGGCAACGAAGATCGCCGCCAGCATCGGAACATCCGTCGGCAAAAACGGCCGCAAACCAGGTTTGGGTAGCGCCTGTCCCATCGCGTCAAAACACTCCGAACAGTCTGAAGGCCAGCACGACCGCGGCAACGATTAACGCCCATTTGATGAAGATGTAATAACGCCAGTGTTTTAGAAATGGCGTATCGGGCCTGGTCATCACGCGATCTCCCATGTGGTCACGGGCTTTCCGTCGGCATCCTTGCCATCCTTGATGGTAACGCCCATCGCGGCTAGTTCGTCGCGGATGCGATCGGATTCCTTGAAGTCCTTTCGCGCGCGCGCCGCTGTTCGATCCGCAATCAGGCGATCGACCTGCTGCGCGTCGATGCCGCTCGCCTGCTGCTTGCGTCCCTTCCATGCGGCCGCACTCATCGAGAGGAAGCCGAGCAGCCGAAGCGAGGCCGCGAACTCACCGCGTTCGCGCGCGCCGCCGGACGCGGCCGCATTGCGCAGGCCATGCAGGACGGCCATGGCCTGCGCCGTATTGAGATCGTCATAGAGCGCCTCGACCATGGCCTGCGACGGTTGACCGCCCTCGGCGTCGGCCGCGATCGCATACCAGTCGTCGAGCGTCTTCGCGCTCTCTTCCGCGCCCCTCAGGGTCCAGTCGAGCGGCGAGCGGTAGTGCGTCTTGAGCATGCTCAGACGCAGCACCTCGCCCGGCCAATCGGCCAGCATCTCGCGGATCGTGAAGAAGTTGCCGAGCGACTTCGACATCTTCTCACTCTCGAGCTGCAGGAAGCCGTTGTGCATCCAGACATTCGCCATGCGGTCGGAATGAAAGGCGCAGCAGGTCTGCGCGAGTTCGTTCTCATGGTGCGGGAACACCAGATCGATGCCGCCGCCATGAATGTCGAATTTTTCGCCGAGATGCTTCCAGGCCATCGCCGAGCACTCGATATGCCAGCCGGGGCGGCCTTCCACCTTGATGCCCGATGGCGACGGCCATGACGGCTCGCCCGGCTTCGACGGCTTCCACAACACGAAATCGGTACTGTCGCGCTTATACGGCGCAACGTCGACGCGGGCGCCGGCGATCATCTCGTCGAGCGAACGTTTTGACAGCGCGCCATAGCGCGGCATCACGGAATTGGCTTCGTTCATCGCCTGCGGCGAGAACAGCACATGGTCTTCCGCGACATAGGCAAAGCCGCCGGCCACGAGCTTCTCGATGATCGCCCGCATCTCCGGGATATGCTCGGTCGCGCGCGGCTGCACCGTCGGAGCCAGGCAGCCGAGCGCGGTGACGTCGTCCTGATACTGCTGATAGGTCTGTTCGGTGACCTTGCGGATCGCCTCGTTCAAGGGCACGCCGGGATAGTCGCGTGCGGCGCGCACGTTGATCTTGTCGTCGACGTCGGTGATGTTGCGGACGTACTTCACGTGCTCTGCGCCGTAGCGATGGCGCAGCACGCGGAACAGCACGTCGAACACGATCGCCGCGCGACCGTTGCCGATATGGGCAAAGTCATAGACCGTCGGTCCGCAGGCATACATGCCGACGTTATCGGCATTAAGCGGCACAAACGGCCGCTTCTCCTTCGTCAACGTATCGTAGAGACGTAATTCCATGGCATACCCATCCGTTGCGGCCGGGCGTCCAGTGATCTCGGTTGGGAGAAAAGACGGCCTCAGCCAGCGAATCGCTAGCTAATAATCTCGCGGCAAATGCTGCAGATGGCGAGGAGACCGTTCATGGTTCCACCATTGCGGTATCGGGCGGACGGCGTCAAGCCTTGCTCGTGCCCAAATTAGGGCTGATCAGGCGGCGAACCCCCGCCATTCGCTGCCGCCCGGCGGGCTCATGGTTAATCATTATTAACACTTTGGGCCTATTCCTGAGGGCGGTTCCTCATCCCTGCCGGTGTCATCCATGCGACTTTCCTCCGCACTCATTGCCTGTGCCTTCCTGGCCGGTGCCTTCCTGCTTGCCGCCTCGGCCGCTTCCGCCGACAGCCGCGTTTTCATCGTTGCCAACCAGGCCGATGGTTACGGCGTCGATGAATGCCTCGCCAGGGGCGAAAAATGCGGCGCCCACGCCGCCCGCTCCTACTGTCAGTCACGGGAATTTGCACAGGCCACCGCCTACCGCCGCGTCGATCCAGAGGAAGTCACCGGCGCGATTCCGAAAGACGGCGGCGATAGATGCTCCGGCCACGGTTGCGGCGAATACGTCGCCATCACCTGCCAGCGCTAGAGCCTTTTCGGTTCCGGTTGAATCAGAACCGGGATTCACGCACGAAGCAGGCTCTCGCTCAAAAGCGCCATGGAGGCGATTATCGCGGAATATCAAGGGCTGGCTGCCACATCCGCGCCCCGGAAACGACGTGACGCTGCCCTGAGAAGGGGGTATTGGATGCGGCCTTGGCCGCAGAATGCTGCCTTGGCCGCGCCATCAGGCTTTCAAGCCGCGCGGATCAGCCCTCAATGGCCGGATATGCTGGAAATTCGCAACGCGCCCCTCTCCCTTCGGATTTTGACCTGCGCCATCCTGCTCGGCATCACCACCCCGGGCGCACCCGCTTTGGCGCAGTCGAACGATGACGCCATGGCGCAGATGAACCAGGACGCCCCGCCACCGCAGGGCGCGCAGGCCAATCCGATCTGCATCCGGCTCGAAGGGCAATTGGCGACCATAGACCGCGGCGCCGGCACCGGCGACCCCGCCAAGGATGAACAGGTCCGCCGCTATCAGGAAGCCCAGGCCAAGCAGCAGGCCGAACTCGATCGGGTCACGCTGCAGGCCAAGCGCATGGGCTGCGAAAGCTCGGGCTTCTTCTCGCTGTTTAATGGTCGGTCCGCCCAGTGCGGTCCGGTCAACAACCAGATTCAGCAGATGCGCGCCAATCTCGACCAGATCACCACCAGCCTGGAGCGCCTGCGCAGCGGCGGTATCGGCGGCGCCGACCGCGAAAACCAGCGCCGCTCGGTGCTGACCGCGCTCGCGCAGAACAATTGCGGCCCGCAATATGCCGCGGCCGCGCGCGGTCCCGGCAACTTCATCGACAGTCTGTTCGGCAACAACAACCAGACGCTCCCGCCGCCGAGTGCCGATCTCGGCGCGCCGTCCGGCACCTTCCGCACCGTCTGCGTCCGCACCTGCGACGGCGGTTATTTCCCGGTGTCGTTCGCCACCTACCAGCAGCGATTCCAGGACGACGAGAGGA
Organism: Bradyrhizobium sp. AZCC 1678; assembly: GCF_036924765.1. Taxonomy (NCBI): domain Bacteria; kingdom Pseudomonadati; phylum Pseudomonadota; class Alphaproteobacteria; order Hyphomicrobiales; family Nitrobacteraceae; genus Bradyrhizobium; species Bradyrhizobium sp. AZCC 1678. The sequence goes on along the minus strand of NZ_JAZHSE010000001.1, from coordinate 3,903,213 downwards.
CCTGCAAGGCACTTTGCCCGGCGACGGAAGCGACGCTGTTCACCTACCGCAATCCCGGCGAGGACATCAATCAGGCGGTCTCGATCAACGGCCAGCCTTACTCGTCGCTGCCGAACGCGTTCAAATTCCGCTCTGAGTTCAACCCGTCCTGCGCCTGCAAGGCCGCAGGCCAGACCTGGTCGGAAGCGCTGAAGTCAGTCGATGACAGGGCCGGCGTCGAACAAGGCGACATCATCGTTACCGAGGAGAGCGCGCGGCGCATGCAGCAGCGCGCGCAGCCGAAGGGCGCGACGCCACCGCCCAAGAAAGGCGCAGCGCCTGCCGGCACCGCCGCCGCGCCGGCTGCGACAGCAGCCCCGGCCGACACGACCGCTACCGCCGCCGACAAGGACAAGATCCGCACCGTCGGCCCGACCTTCATCCCGCCGAAGCAGTAGTCTAGCGAAATTACCCTTCGAAGGCGTCCACCGAGGCGCGGCCGGCGCGCGCGACCAACTTCTCGTCGGGCGCGGGCAGCGCCTTGCCATTGTCGCGGAAGCGATTGGTGATGGGATAGCGGCGGTCGCGGCCAAAGTTCTTTTCCGTCACCTTGACGCCCGGTGCGGCCTGCCGGCGCTTGTATTCGGCAATGTTGAGCAACCGGTCGATCCGCGTCACCATTTCGGCCGGGAAGCCGGCTGCGATGATCGTGGCCAGCGGCTCCTCGCGCTCGACCAGCCGTTCGAGGATGCCGTCCAGCATCTCGTAGGGCGGCAGCGAATCCTGATCGGTCTGGTTCTCGCGCAACTCCGCCGTCGGCGGCCGCGTGATGATGTTGACCGGGATCACCTCGCCCGAAGGCCCGAGCGCGCTGTCAGGCTTCCATTCGTTGCGCAGGCTCGAGAGACGAAACACTTCGGTCTTGTAGATGTCCTTGATCGGATTGAAGCCGCCGTTCATGTCGCCGTAGAGCGTGGCGTAGCCGACCGACATTTCCGACTTGTTGCCGGTCGTGACCACCATCGCGCCGGTCTTGTTCGAAATCGCCATCAGCAGCGTGCCGCGGGTGCGCGCCTGCAAATTCTCTTCGGTGATATCGCGCGGCAGGCCGGCGAACGGACCGGAGAGGATTTTTTCAAAGCCGTTCACGGCATCCGCGATCGGCAGCACCTCATAGCGGATGCCGAGCGCTTTCGCGAGCTTTGCCGCGTCGTCGAGCGACACCTGTGCAGTGAACCGAAACGGCAGCATCACGCCGCGAACCTGCTCGGTGCCCAGCGCATCGACCGCAATCGCCGCACACAGCGCGGAATCGATGCCGCCGGAGACGCCGAGCAGCACGCCCGGGAATCCGTTCTTGCGGACGTAATCACGCAGGCCCAGCACGCAGGCCGCGTAATCACCCTTGTCGCCCTCGATGAGCGGCACCACCGGTCCCGAACAGCGCCAGCCATCGGCGCCCTTGGTCCAGTTCAGCGTGACGATGCTCTCCTCGAACGCCGGCAGTTGCGCCGCCACAGAAAGATCGGCGTTGAGCGCGAACGACGCGCCGTCGAACACCAGTTCATCCTGACCGCCGATCTGGTTGAGATAGACCAGCGGCAGGCCGCTCTCGGTGACGCGGGCGACCGCGATCGATAGCCGCAGATCGTTCTTGTCGCGCGCGTAGGGTGAGCCGTTCGGCACCACCAGAATTTCCGCGCCGGTCTCGGCGAGGCATTCGACGATGTTTTCGTATTCCTCTGATTCTTCGAGCCAGATGTCCTCGCAGATGGGAACGCCGACGCGGATGCCCTTGACGGTGACCGGCCCTGCGGCCGGGCCGCGCGCGAACAGGCGTTTTTCGTCGAACACGCCGTAATTCGGCAAGTTCGCCTTGAAGCGAAGGGCGGCGATGCGGCCCTCATCGAGCAGTGCGCAGGCATTATAGAGCTTGCCGCCCTCGACCCAGGGCGTGCCGATCAGCACCGCCGGGCCGCCGCCCGCTGTCTCGCGCGCCAGTTCCTCGATCGCCGCGCGGCAGGCCGCCTGGAAAGCGGGCTTCAGCACCAGATCTTCCGGCGGATAGCCGCAGATGAACAATTCGGGCAGCACCAACAGATCGGCGCCGTCGGCCTTGGCCTTGTCGCGCGCGCCGTGCGCCTTGGCGGCATTACCCGTGACGTCGCCGACCGTCGGGTTCAACTGCGCCAGTGTGATCTTGAAGGTTGGTTCGGTCATGGTAGCGATGGTGCCTTGCACAAGAGCAAACTGCAATGCTTGCTTCATCGCGTTTTCGAGCGAAGCGGAAACCGGTTCGCATAAAGAAAACGCGTCAATACAAAAGCTTAGATATGCGGTTCTGATCCAGATCAGTACCGCATATCTAGAACGCGCCTATGCGTTCGGCGATGGCAAACAGCCAGAACGCCCCGGACATCAGCAGCGCGACGCCGACCGCCGCGGAACCCATGTCCTTGACCCGCCCGATCTGCGGATCGTGGTCGGTGGTGAGCCGGTCGGCCAGCTTCTCGATCGCGGTATTGAGGATCTCGACCACCAGCACGAACGCCACCGCAGCGACCAGTTCAACCCGGCGCATCACGCTCGCGCCGACCAGCCAGGCCAGCGGCACCGAAAGCGCCAGCGCAAGAAGTTCCTCGCGGACGGCCTGCTCCGATCGGATCGCAAAGGCGAGGCCGTTACGCGTGTTGATGGTGGCCCGCCAGAGTCGCAGCAAGTCAAAGCCCCGCTGCGGCCGGCATCGGCTTTTCCTTGCCCGCCCGCTCCTGCTTGAGCAGTTCAGCGATCAGGAAAGCCATGTCGATCGATTGTTCGGCGTTGAGACGGGGATCGCAGACCGTGTGATAGCGGTCGTTGAGGTCCTCGTCGGTGATGGCGCGCGCGCCGCCGATGCATTCGGTGACGTCCTGCCCGGTCATCTCCAGATGGACGCCGCCGGCATGGGTGCCTTCAGCGGCGTGGATCGCGAAGAACGACTTCACCTCCGACAGCACGCGGTCGAACGGACGGGTCTTGTAGCCCGAGGTCGAGGTGATGGTGTTGCCGTGCATGGGATCGCAGGACCACACCACGACGCGCCCTTCCCGCTGCACCGCGCGGATCAGCGGCGCGAGATGGTCGCCGACCTTGTCAGAGCCGAAGCGGTTGATCAGCGTCAGCCGTCCGGGCTCGTTGTCGGGATTGAGGATGTCAATCAGCTTCAACAGCTCATCCGGCTTCAGCGAGGGACCGCATTTCAGGCCAATCGGATTCTTGATACCGCGGAAATACTCGACATGACCGTGGTCGAGCTGGCGGGTGCGGTCGCCGATCCAGATCATGTGGCCCGAGGTCGCGTACCAGTCGCCGGTCGTGGAATCGACCCGCGTGAAAGCCTGCTCGTAACCCAGCAGCAGCGCTTCGTGGCTGGTGTAGAAATCGGTGGCGCGCAGTTCGGGGTGGCTTTCGAGATCGAGCCCACAGGCGCGCATGAAATTCAGCGCGTCCGAGATACGGTCGGCCAGTTCCTTGTAGCGGCGCGACTGCGGGGAATCCTTGAGGAAGCCGAGCATCCACTGATGCACGCTGCCGAGATTGGCAAAGCCGCCGGTCGCGAAGGCGCGAAGCAGATTCAGCGTCGCCGCCGATTGCCGGTACGCCATCAGCTGGCGCTGCGGATCGGGGATGCGCGCTTCCGGCGTGAAAGCGATGTCGTTGATGATGTCGCCGCGGTAGCTCGGCAGCTCGACACCGTTGATTTTTTCCGTGTTCGACGAACGCGGTTTTGCAAACTGTCCGGCGATGCGGCCAACCTTCACGACCGGCAGCGCGCCGGCATAGGTCAGCACCACGGCCATCTGCAGCAGCACGCGGAAGAAATCGCGGATGTTGTTGGCGCCATGCTCGGCAAAGCTCTCGGCGCAATCGCCCCCCTGCAGCAGGAAGGCCTCGCCCGCAGCGACGCGGGCCAGTGCTTTCTTCAGATTGCGGGCCTCACCGGCGAACACCAGCGGCGGAAACGTGGCGAGCTGCGCCTCGACATCGGCCAATGCCTTGGCATCGGGATAATCGGGCACCTGCAGCACCGGCCTGGTGCGCCAGCTATCGGGCGTCCACCGCTCGGACATGACGTTAACTCCTGAGCAAAAACCGCAACTTAATGGCGATTGTTAAGGGCCGGTTTATACACAGGCCTTTAGCCGACCGCCAGTTAGATTTCCGGTAATCCTGACAGGCCCTTGCGGCAAAAGCCGATTTCGCTTTTGCTGTGGCCGCTCGCAACCTGAGGAGAAGAAGCAGTGGCCGAGCCGGAGCTAGACGACTTATTTAGCGACGACATCACGGTGCCCGCGACGGATGGATATCCCCTTGCCGCGACTCTGTTTCTGCCCCGCGGCACCAAGCGCCACGCCGTCCTGATCAATTCGGCGACCGCCGTCCCCCGCAAGCTCTACCGGGGCTTCGCCGGCTACCTCGCCACGCGCGGCTGCACGGTTTTGACCTACGACTACCGCGGCACCGGCGACAGCAGGCAGCAGGCGCTGACCGGCTACAACCAGCCGAAATCGCTGGTCGGCTTCAAGGCCTCGATGTCGGACTGGGCCGCACAGGATATTACGGCGGCGGTCGCCTGGATGCGCGAGCGCTACAAGGCGCTCCCCTTCGCCTATGTCGGACATTCGTTCGGCGGCCAGGCGCTCGGCCTGTTGCCGAACAATTCGGAGATTTCGCGCGCGCTGTTCATTGCAGCCCAGGCCGGCTACTGGAAACTGATGACGGCGCCGGAGCGCTACCGCGTTTATGCGATGCTGAATTTTGTCGGCGCCCCCTTAACCCGCGCGCTCGGCTACATGCCCGGCAAGGCCGGCCTCGGCATGGACCTGCCGAAGGACGCGTTCCTGCAATGGGTCGGCTGGGTGATGAGCCCGCGCTATCTGTTCGACGATACGAGGCTCGAAGCCTTGCAGAATTTTCCGAACTACCAGGGCGCGTTGCGCGCGCTCTGCATGTCCGACGATCCCTGGGCAACGCGGCCCGCGGTCGAATTGCTGTGCTCGGGATTTACCTCGATCAAGCCCGAGATCATCACGGTGACGCCCGCCGACACCGGCGCGAGCAGGATCGGCCATATGGGATTCTTCCGGCCCGAACATCGCGACACGCTATGGCTTGGCGCAGCGGAATGGATCGAGGCGGCAGACTAAGTTCTTCCGATTCAATTTTCGAAACAGCAAAGACGGGCGCCCGGTTCCTCTTGACGGAACTGCAACAGAGCCGTGGTTTTCCGGATAGACCACGCCGAATCAAAATTCGACAATGGCTCATTCCTCTTCAAGTAATATTTGCTCCCGCCCGACAGTTCGGATCGACTGTCGGGCTTTTGCAATGCTGCCGGCTAAATATCGCCGATGCCTGGATCGTGCAGCCGAAACTTCCGGATTACACCCGCCTGAACGCTATCGCGCGAGCAAGCGATCGGGCTCGCGTGCGGACCGCGCCGCCATCATTGCCGCTATGAACGATCCACTGACCATCAGGTGTTTGCCCGGTAATGATGCCGACGTGATGCGCCCAGACCACTACCACGCCGATTCCTGGGCCGCCGGCATTCATGCCTTCGCTCGCCCAGGAGCGCGCAAGCGCCAGACGGCGATCCGGTTTTCCGAGATATTTGCTGAGGTAACTACCGCACCAGCCGTGCGCCCGGTGACCGTGATGCCGGTGGTTGGGACGCGCATTTGCTTCGACGGAAAAGACGAACAGCAGAACAGAAGCGGCCGCGAGAGGCTTCAACATGAGTTACTCCACAAACGCTGATGGCTGGAGGACAAGCGCGCCGCCAACCGCGATTGATCCGGGATGGTTCCGGCATGACTGCTATTCGTCCGCCGCAGATTGAGCGCCACGGCGGCCTTGAGACGCCGTTGAAACCAGTTCCTGCTTGTCGAATTAGCCCTTCCAGCAAGGTGAGAGGTCGTTCATGGAAGCCATTCGCGATGCAGCACATCTATGCATCGATATGCAGAACATCTTCGCGAGAGGCGGCGTGTGGGAGACGCCCTGGATGGAGCGGGTGCTGCCGGTCATCTCGAACATATGCGCGCGGTATCGGGAGCGGACGGTGTTCACGCGCTTCATCACGCCGGAAAAACCCGAAAACCGGCGCGGTCAATGGCAGACCTATTTCACGAAATGGCAGCGCGCGACACGCAGCAATCTCGCCCCCCGTGCGCTCGACATTGTGCCTGAGCTTGCGCGCTATTCGCCGCCGGCGCTCATCGTCGACAAGCCCGCCTATTCGGCGTTCTTCGGCTCGCGGCTCGGTCATTTGCTGGTCGAGCGGCACGTTGGGACGGTGGTGGTGTCGGGCGCGGAGACCGACGTCTGCGTGCTGTCCACCGCGCTCGGCGCGGTCGATCTCGGTTTTCGCGTGGTGATCGTGCAGGACGCCCTGTGCAGCTCCTCGGACACCGGTCATGATGCGCTGATGACCATGTACAGGACCAGGTTTCACGAACAGATCGATCTCGTCAGCGCCGAGGAGCTGGTCGAGATGTGGCATCCGGATTAGCCGCTCTGAGGAGCGGTGGGAACTGTGGCTGCTCGTCCGACGTTGACTTTATTGCAGTGGTCGCACGAGAGGATTAAACCTATGGCGGAGCCGGACATTCGCAAGGGAATGCCGGCCGTCAAATTGCCGCGCGAGGAATTCGAAAAGCGCTATCGCAGCCGCTTCGTCGATCCGGCCTTCCGGCCGCTGCAGCGCGAACTCGACGCTATCGTCGCGGCCGCGTGGGATGCCTATAGCCATTCGCGAAAAGCCCCACATACGCGCAAGGCCGGGCCGGGCTTTGCCGATCCGGAATACGAAATCTCGGTGGACTGGCTCGCTGCGCGCGAGGCCATTCTTGAAGCGCAGCGGCGGCACGACGATGCGGCCGCGCAGCCGCGCATGCTCATCATCAACGGCTCGGCGCGCAGCGAGCACACCTGCCCCGGCGAGATGTCGAAGAGCTGGCGGCTGGCGAAGATCGCCGAGCCGGTGCTTGCCGGAATGGGATTCGCAGTCGACATCCTTGACCTGTCGCGGCTGACGTCGGAATACGGCCGGCAGATTCATCCCTGCAAGTCCTGCGTCTCCACCGCGATGCCGCTCTGTCACTGGCCCTGCAGTTGCTATCCGAACCACTCGCTGGGCCAGACCGACGACTGGATGAACGAGATCTATCCGCTCTGGGTCGCCGCGCACGGCATCCTGATCGTCGCGCCGGTGAACTGGTATCACGCTCCGACCGCGCTGAAGGCGATGATGGACCGGCTGGTGTGCGCCGACGGCGGCAATCCCGACCCGACGTCGACGCACGGCAAGCACGCCGACCAGGCCAAGGCGCTGGAGCTGAAAGGCTGGCCCTATCCGCGCCATCTGGCCAGGCGGCATTTCGGGCTCGTCGTGCACGGCGACAGCGCAGGCGCGGAGACATTGCGCCGCTCGCTTTCGGACTGGCTGACCGACATGGCGCTGATCTCGGCCGGGCGGACCGGCGAAGCCGACGGCTATGTCGGCTACATGGAGCCCTACGCCACCTCGCACCAGGCGCTCGACGAGGACCGCGAGTTTCAGGAAGAGACGATCAACGTCGCCCGCGCGCTTGGTAATGCGGTAAAGCTCGCGCGCGCGGGGAAATTGGAGAATCCGGCGGAGGGTCTCGCGGAGCCCAAGCCAAAGTAGCTTCGCAGGATGGGTGGAGCGATACCCGTCACCTCTCCGCGCAAGAAATGATGGGTTTCGCCGCGCACACCCATCCTACACGCCGTCCGCGACGTTTACTTCCCGTAACTATAAAACCCCTGCCCGGTCTTGCGGCCGAGATGGCCGGCGGCGACCATTTCCTTCAGCAGCGGCGCGGGGCGATATTTCGGATCGTTGAATCCCTCATAGAAGACTTCCATCACCGACAGCATGGTGTCGAGGCCGATCATATCGGCGAGCGCCAGCGGGCCGATCGGGTGGTTGCAGCCGAGCTTCATGCCGGCATCGAGATCTTCTGCCGTGGCGATGCCTTCCTGAAGCGCAAAGATCGCCTCGTTGATCATCGGGCACAGGATGCGGTTGACCGCAAAGCCCGGGCTGTTCTTCGCCGTGATGGATACCTTGCCGATCCGTTTTGCAAAGGCTTCCGCCTTGGCATGGGTATCGTCCGACGTCTGCAAACCACGGATCAACTCCAACAGCGCCATCAGCGGCACCGGATTGAAGAAGTGCAGGCCGATGAAGCGATCCGGCCGGTCGGTCGCGGCGGCGAGCTTGGTAATCGAGATCGAGGAGGTGTTGGTGGCGAGCAGCGCGCGTGGCTGCAGCTTTGTGCAGAGATCCTTCAGGATCTTGACCTTCAAATCCTCGTTCTCGGTCGCGGCCTCGATGACGAGATCGCAGGTGGAGAATTTCGCGGTGTCCGTGCTCGTCGTGATCCGCGCCAGCGCGGCCTGCCGGTCGGCATCGGTCATCTTCTGCTTGTTGACCAGGCGCTCCAGGCTGTTGGACACGACCGACATGCCGCGCGTCAGCGCGGCATCCGAGATGTCGGTCATGACGACGGGAAGACCGGCGGCGGCGCACACCTGCGCGATGCCGTTGCCCATGGTGCCTGCGCCTACGATGCCGATTGTTTCGATCATGGAAAAACTCCGTTATTGAATGCTTGCCTGCACCGTTATCAGAGTGCCGCGGCCATCGGTAGTGTGCTATCCGGAGGATGGGTGGAGCGAAGCGATACCCATCAATGGCGCTTCAAGGAAGGTGATGGGTATCGCTTCGCTCCACCCATCCTACGGCCCCGCCTACTCCGCCGCCTGGCGTACATGCCTTGCCGTCGGCGTCCGCATCGTCACCAGCTCTTCCGCCGCTGTCGGATGCAGCGCGATCGTCGCGTCGAAATCGGCTTTCGTCGCTTTCATCTTCACCGCGATCGCAACCGCCTGGACGATTTCAGCAGCGGTGTCGCCGACGATATGACAGCCGAGCACGCGGTCGGTCGTGCCGTCGACCACGAGCTTCATCAGCACGCGGGTGTCGCGGCCGGACATCGTCGCCTTGATCGGGCGGAAATCGGCCTTGTAGATATCGACGTGACTGAATTGCGCCCGGGCCTCGGCTTCGGTCAGGCCGACGGTGCCGACCTCGGGCTGCGAGAATACAGCCGTCGGGATAGTCGCGTGATCAACCTGGACGGGACGCTTGCCGAACACGGTGTCGGCGAAGGCATGGCCCTCGCGGATCGCCACCGGCGTCAGATTGAGGCGATGGGTGACGTCGCCGATCGCATAGATGTTGTCGACCGAGGTTTTGGACCATTCATCGACGGCGATGCCACCATTCGCCGGATTGATGGCGACGCCGGCCTTCTCGAGCCCGAGATTGGCGACGTTCGGGTGCCGGCCGATGGCGAACATCACCTTGTCGGACGCAATGCTCGAACCGCTCGACAAATGGGTCGTCAATTCGTTGCCGTGCCTGTCCACTTTATCGATGGTGCAGCCGGTGATGATGGTGATGCCCTGCTTCTCCATTTCGGCGCGCACGTGCTTGCGGACGTCCTCGTCGAAACCGCGCAGGATGTTGTCGCCGCGATAGATCACCGTTACGTCGGAGCCGAAGCCGGCAAAAATGCCGGCGAATTCCAGCGCGATATAGCCGCCGCCCTGGATCACGATACGCTTCGGCAATTCGGTGAGATGAAACGCCTCGTTCGAGGAGATGACGTGCTCGATGCCGGGGATTTCCCGCCCGTGGTTGGGCGCACCGCCGGTCGCGATCAGGATGTATTTCGCAGTGACCTTCTCGCCCGTCATCAGCCGCAGCGTGTGGGCGTCTTCCAGCATCGCGCGGGTCTTTGCGATGCGCGCGCCCGATTTCTCGACATTGGCGGCGTAGATGCCCTCGAGCCGCGCGATCTCCTTGTCCTTGTTGGCAACCAGTGTCGGCCAGTCAAAGGAGACGTCCGATATAGTCCAGCCGAAACCTGCTGCGTCCTCGATTTCGTGGCGGACGTGCGAGCCGAGCACGAACAGCTTTTTCGGCACGCAGCCGCGGATCACACAGGTGCCGCCCATCCGGTATTCTTCGGCGACCATGACCTTGGCGCCATGGTTGGCTGCGATGCGGGCGGCGCGAACGCCGCCCGAACCACCGCCGATGACGAACAGATCGACGTCGAACTCAGCCATCTCAACCCCGCCCGAAGTCGCCTCTGGTTTCTCTTTTTGTTTGACGCGTTTTCTTTACGCGAACCGGAAGTCCACCCTCGGATCAAGTCCGAGGGCATGCTTCGCTAAAGATCAAATATCCTTGCCGCGCTTCTTCATCTCGGCGCGGAACTGGCCGTTGATGGTTTCGGCAAATTGCTGCGCCCACTGGTTCATGTAGGACATGCTGAACTGGATGGCACGGGGCTCGCTCGAGAGCAGCTTCTGGCCGAGCGGCGACTTGTAGAAGGTGACGAGGTCCTTCAGCTCCTGCTCGGTGAACTCGTTGGCGTAGACCTGCGCCATGCCCTCGCCGATTTCCTTCTCGCGGCCGGCGAGAGTCTTGGCAACGATCACGGCGACCTCGTTGAGGTCCTTCTGATAGTTCAGATTGCTCTGCATCAGCACGTTCTTGGTCTGCTCGACGAGATTGGGAACGGCGTTGGCATACATCGCGCTCGCGTTCTTCATCGCCAGGATTTCCTTGGCGGCGGCGAGCGCCGCCGGCGAGCCGGGCTTGAGTGGCGCCGTCGCGGCGGGTGCATTTTTCTGCTGCGCGTCGGCCGGAACGGCGGTCAGGGCCAGTCCGACTGCGAGGCCGGCCGCCGACAAAATCCGTGAAAGGCTCTTCATTCCAATTCTCCTCGATTACCGGCGTTACCGCCGCTCAACTACGCGAATTCCCTGGGCACCTGCCAGGACGGCGGTGCTGGCCAAGCCAATGAACAACCCGTGTTCGACGACACCCGGGATCAGGCTCAAGAGGCCCGCCAGACGCGGCGCATCCGTGATGCGCCCGAGATGGGCATCGACAATCCAGTGGCCGCCATCGGTGACAAAAACGTGGCCGTCCTTGCCCTTGCGGAGCCCCATTTGCCCGGAAACGCCGCTTTGAGCAAATGCCGTGGCCATGGCCCGCTGGGTTGCGGCCAGCCCGAACGGAATTACCTCCACAGGTAGGGGGAAACGGCCGAGAACATCGACCCATTTGGTATCGTCGGCAATCACGATCATGCGATCGGAGGCCGCCGCCACGATCTTCTCCCGCAACAGCGCGCCGCCGCCGCCCTTGATCAGGTTCAGCGCGCCATCGAGCTCGTCGGCGCCGTCGACGGTGAGATCGAGCCGGTCGACTTCATCGAGCGTCGTCAGCGGAATATTGCACGCTTCGGCCTGGGCGCGGGTCGCTTCCGATGTCGGTACGCCCACCACGCGTAACCCGCCGGCAACCCTCTGGCCGAGCAGGTCGACGAAATGCTTGGCGGTCGAGCCGGTGCCGAGCCCGAGCTTCATGCCGTCCTGCACGTGCTCCAGCGCCTGTGCCGCCGCCTGCCGCTTAAGTCCGTCCATATCCACGTGCCGAATGCCTTCCGAAATCCGCCGTTCCGCGGGCGCATGTCTAGCGTCGTTTTGCCGGCAGGAACAGCGTCATGAGGGCCCGACACGCCCGGGATTATTGGGCCGGCACCTTGTCCAGTGCGGCCAAAATGGCCGCGAAACGGGGCTCGACCTCGGCACGCATGCCGGGATGGGTGAAAATGTAGAGTTCATCGTCCCGAATCGCGCTGAGCACGCGCGCGGCGACCGCCGCAGGCTCGAGCCCCGCCCCGATCTGCCTTGCAATCTCGGCCACCATCGCCGCCGCCGAACTGGCGGGATCGAGCGGTTGCGACTGGCCGTAGCGCTCCGGCCGGTTGCGCCCGCTCTCGCCGATGCCGGTGCGCACAAAGTGTGGACATAACACGCTTACGCCGATCCCGTGCGGCTTGAGCTGCAGAGCAAGGCCTTCCGACATGCTGACGACCGCAAACTTGCTCGCCGCATAGGGGCTAAATCCCAACCCACCCCGCATCCCCGCCATCGATGCGGTGTTGACGATATGGCCGCCTTCGCCATGGGCGCGGATATGCGGCAGGAAGCTTTTGATGCCGTGAAGCACGCCCATCAGGTTGACGTCGATGACCCATCGCCAATTATCCAGCGAGATGTGGTCGATGCCGCCGCCCGCAGCGACGCCCGCATTGTTGCACACGACATGGACACGCCCGAACGCATCGAATGTGGCCCGCGCCGCGCGCTCGACGCTTTCCGCGTCGGCCACATCGCAGATGGTGCCGCTGATGTCGGGGGAGATTTCCTGCAGGCTTTTGACGGCGGCCTGCAGGGCATCCGTCTCGATATCCGCCAGCATCACCGTCATGCCGGATTGAGCAAACGCCCGGCCGAGCGCAAGTCCGATGCCTGCGGCTCCGCCGGTCACAAAGGCCGTCTTGCCGGCGAACTCTCGCATGGCGGTTCCTCCTGTGGATTTGAACTTCCGTACTTGCATGATGCTTTGCCTGCCGCTAGCGAATTCCCATGACCCTTCCCCGCATTGTTGTCTTCGACCTCGACGGCACCCTCGTCGACACCGCACCCGACCTGATCGCCGCGCTCAATTTCGCGCTCGACCGCGAGGGCGTGCCGCCGGTGCCGCTGAAATCGGCGCGCAACATGATCGGCGCCGGCGCCCGCAAGCTGATCGAGCGCGGGCTCGAACTGGAAGGCCGCATGATGAGCGTTGCGGACGTCGATCGCCTCATGAAGGATTTCATCGACTATTACGCCGCCCATATTGCCGATGCCTCGCGGCCGTTCGAGGGGCTGGAAGCCGCCCTCGATGAGCTTGCGGCACAGGGCTGCCGCTTCGCGGTGTGCACCAACAAGCTGGAATGGCTGTCGAAGCTGCTGCTCGACCAATTGGGGCTGAGCGGACGATTTTCTGCCATCTGCGGCGCCGACACGTTCGGCGTCTCGAAGCCCGACCCCATCATCCTGCAGCAGACGGTGGCGCGGGCGGGCGGCGACATGGCTGCGACCATCATGGTCGGCGACGCCGGCCCTGACGTCGGCGTGGCGAGGCGGGCCGGCATTCCCGTGATCGGCGTCGAATTCGGCTACACCGACGTGCCGATCGCCGAACTGAAGCCCGATCGGCTGATCGGCCATATGCGCGAGCTGCCGGCGGCGGTGGAAAGCCTCAGCAAAGTTCCATCCCGATCATAACCATATAATTTATCTATCATATTTAAATCGCTAATATTTGACGTTAACCATCCCTTAACGATTTTGCCCTGATTGGTTGTAGCTTTGTTCTTGCGCTCCTATGGTTCGCCATTGGGGATTGTGGCGGATTGCCGCAAGTTCAGAGTGATCAATCATGCGTCGTGTCATCGCGATTGCCCTCACCGGAGCGAGCCTCGCCGGCTGCTCGTCGCTTTCTCTCGATTCCTTCAAGCCGGCACCGCCGCTGGTGAAGGTCGCGCTGGAATCGGTACCACCGGGAGCGGATGCCACGACCTCGCTCGGACCGGCCTGCAAAACCCCCTGCTCGATCGACGTGCCCGCGCCTGACGCCGGCTTCTCTGTCACCTTTGCCGGCCCCAAGTTCCAGCCGGTCACGGTTCCGGTCCAGGTGATCCGCAATCCCGGTGATTTTGCCTCGCCGCCGACGACCATCATCGAACCTAGCCCCGTGTTCGCGGAACTCAGGCCCGCCGAGCCGCCGCCGAAGGCGCGCAAGCCGATGCGGCCGAAGAAGCCGAAGCCGCCCAAGGCTGCCGCGGCGCCGAACCCGGCCCCCGCGCAGCCCGCGGCCCGCTGAATCCCGACGGCCCCCCTGCACCTCGCACTGCACCCGCAAGCTTGCTGATTGTAGGCGCCTTGTTGTAGGCGCCTTGCAACGTGCCTAGATTATGCTAGCGAGCCAACACGTGAAGACCTCGGTACAAGGCAGTTGCAAGGCAGCTTGAATGAGCGGATCCCCGTTACCCGATCAGTTGTTCCAGCCGATGGTCGATCCGTTCGGCCGGACCATCCGGTATCTGCGCGTGTCGGTGACCGATCGCTGCGATCTGCGCTGCTTCTACTGCATGTCCGAGGACATGACCTTCCTGCCGAAAGCCGACCTCCTGACGCTGGAAGAACTCGACCGGCTGTGCTCGGCCTTCATCGCCAAGGGCGTGCGCAAGATCCGCCTCACCGGCGGCGAGCCGCTGGTCCGGCGCAACGTGATGTCGCTGGTGCGCTCGCTGTCGCGGCATCTTTCAAGCGGCGCGCTCGATGAATTGACGTTGTCCACCAACGCTTCGCAACTGGCGCGCTTCGCCGGCGAATTGCGCGACTGCGGCGTTCGCCGCGTCAACGTCTCGCTCGACACGCTCGATGCGCATAAATTCCGCGCCATCACGCGCTGGGGCGATCTCGACAAGGTTCTGGCCGGCATCGAAGCCGCGCGCGACGCAGGCCTTGCGGTCAAGATCAACGCAGTGGCGCTGAAGAACATGAACGAGGAAGAAATCCCCGCGCTGATGGAATGGGCGCACGGCAAGGGCATGGCGCTGACGCTGATCGAAGTGATGCCGATGGGCGACATCGGCGAAGGCCGGATCGATCAGTACGTGCCGCTGTCGCTCCTGCGCGCCCGCCTCGCCAAGCACTACACGCTGACCGACCTCGACGACGATACCGGCGGCCCCGCCCGCTATGTCCGCGTTGCCGAGACCGGCGGCAAGCTCGGCTTCATCACGCCGATGACCCATAATTTCTGCGAGTCCTGTAACCGGGTACGGATCACCTGCACCGGCACGCTGCATACCTGCCTCGGCCACGAGGATGCCTCCGATTTACGCAAACCGCTGCGCGCCTCCGCCGACAATGATTTGCTGTCGGCCGCCATCGACCGCGCGATCGGGCTGAAGCCGAAGGGCCACGACTTCATCATCGACCGCCGGCATAACCGCCCGAGCGTCTCGCGCCACATGAGCGTGACCGGCGGCTGATTACCGCCCGTAAATTTACCACCCTCCTCAACGCGGATTCATCAGGCCAACCAACGAATTGGTCCCCGCGTCAATTTGTCCATTTTCCGATTGACGCCGCCGCAGCGCGCTGAAATGGTGCGGCTGCTTCACGCCAGCACGGCCGGAACAGGCCGCTGCATCCCTTGGGTTGCAGTCAAGACGGCGGTAGCGCGAGACGGGGGAGGATTTATCGTTGCAATCGCATCTGCGAATGAGCTGCGGGCCTGCGCGTTTTAAGCGCGGGAGCGGCCTTGCGCGTTTGGTGCATGGCGGCAGCTCCAGGCGGCCGGCGCGAGATGGCAACGCAATATCAATGAAGACATCCGGCACGCGTCGATGACGCGTCCGAGGAGAGCGTAATGAGCCCATTGTTGGCACTGAGTAACTCTATCGATTGGCTCAATGAGAAACTAGGCGGCGTCTGCAACTGGCTCGTGCTCGCAGCCTGCGTGGTGAGCGCCGCCAATGCGATGATCCGCTACGCGTTCGGCTACAGCTCCAACGCCTGGCTCGAACTGCAGTGGTACATGTTCGCCCTGTTCATAATGTTCGGCGCCTCCTACACGTTCAAGAAGAACGAGCATGTTCGCGTGGAACTTCTCTATCTGATGCTGTCCGAGCGCGGCCAGCTCTGGCTCGACCTGATCGGCACGCTGTGCTTCCTGATCCCGTCCTGCCTGCTGCTCAGCTATCTGTCCTGGCCATTCTTCCTCCAGGCCTACGAGGTCGGCGAGACGTCGAGCAATGCCGGCGGCCTGCTGCGCTGGCCGATCAAGCTCGTCGTTCCCGTAGGCTTCGTTTTCCTGGCGCTGCAAGGCGTTTCCGAGGTGATCAAGCGCATCGCTGCACTGAAGGGTTATGTCGTGATCGATGCGAAATACGAGAGGCCGACCCAATGATCACGCTGGAGATGATGCCGCCGCTGATGTTCGGCGGCTTGATTCTGGCCATGCTGATCGGTTTTCCGGTGGCCTTCACGCTGGCCGCGCTCGGGCTGTCCTTCGGCTTCCTGTCGATCTATCTCGGCTACTTCGACATGAACTTCCTGCAGGCGATTCCCGGACGCATCTTCGGCGGTGTGCTTTCCAACGAGTTGCTGCTCGCGATTCCCTTCTTCACCTTCATGGGTTCCGTCCTCGAACGGTGCGGCCTCGCTGAAGACATGCTGGATTCGATGGGCCAGTTGTTCGGCCCGGTCCGCGGCGGTCTCGGCTATTCCGTCATCATCGTCGGCTTCATCCTCGGCGCGATCACCGGCACGGTGGCGGCGCAAGTCATTGCCATGGCGCTGATCTCGATGCCGGTGATGCTCCGCTATGGTTACAACGTGCGCTACATCACCGGCGTGCTGGCTGCATCCGGCACCATCACCCAGCTGGTGCCGCCCTCGCTGGTGCTGATCGTGATGGCCGACCAGCTCGGCAAATCGGTCGGCGACATGTATCTCGGCGCCTGGGGCCCCTCGGTGCTCCAGATCGCCCTGTTCGCCGGCTACACGTTCATGCTCGGACTGATCAAGCCCGGTCACGTGCCGGCGGTGCCCAGGGAAGCGCGAACGCTGACAGGCTGGCCGCTCTGGCGCAAATGCCTGATGGGCATCATTCCGTCGGCCGTGCTGATCTTCGTGGTGCTGGGCACCATGATGCTGGGTCTGGCGACGCCGACCGAAGCCGGCGCGATGGGCGCCATCGGCGCGATCATTCTCGCCGCAATCCATCACAAGGACCTGAGCAACAAGGGCCAAAAGATGCTGATCGTCGGCATCGTCGCAGCCGGCATCGGCGCGATCATCGGAGTTCTCCTCGGCAAGGGGCTCGCGTTCAAGCTAACCTTCGCGGTGGTCTATCTCGCCATCGTATGGCTTTGTCTCGAAGCCGTCCGCATTCCTGACCTGCGCGACCTGATCAAGCAGGGCTACTCGACGACCATGCGCCTCTCCACCATGGTGGTCTTCATCCTGATCGGCTCGACCTGCTTCTCGGTGGTGTTCCTCGGCGTCTCCGGCGGCGTCTGGCTCGAGCACCACCTGACCTCGATTCCGGGCGGCGTCTGGGGTTTTCTGATCTTCATCAATCTCTTCATCTTCTTCCTGGCGTTCTTCCTCGACTTCTTCGAGATTGCCTTCATCATCCTGCCCATGGTTGCGCCGATCGCGCAGAAGATTCTGACACCAGTCGTCGGCCCGGATGCCGCCCTGATCTGGTTCGGCGTCATGCTCTGCGTCAACATGCAGACGTCGTTCCTGCATCCCCCCTTCGGCTTCGCGCTGTTCTACCTGCGCGGCGTTGCGCCCAAGGAGGTCAAGAGCTCCGATATCTATTGGGGTGCAGTGCCCTGGATCGGCCTGCAGGCGGTCATGGTGGCGATCGTGATCGCCTTCCCTGTCGTGGTTACCGCCCTGCTCGACAAGCCGCTCGACGTCGATCTCAGCAAGGTCAGGATCGAGGTGCCGCAGATCGAACTGCCACCGATGCTGGATTTCGGCGGGCCGAAACAATAGCGGCCTTCGCTTCTCCCAAGAAGAAACCCCGGAGCTTTCGCTCCGGGGTTTTTTGTTTGTCGAACCTGCTACGACGCGATCAGCTCTGCGGATTGCGCGCCATGAAGCTGTCGTAACCGAGCTCTGCGACCTGGAACCACTGGTATCCGTTGCCCGTGAAACCATTCAGCGACTCCAAGACCTTCTTGAAGTTCGGATTGGTCGCCGCCGTTTCGGCGTATACTTCCTTGGTGGCCTTGAGGCAGGCCTGCATGATCGCCGGCGAGTAGGCGTGCAGCTTGGTGCCGCCGGCGAGTAATTTCTTCAGCGCCAGCGGATTACCCTGATCGTATTTGGCCATCATCCAGCTATTGGCGGACTGGCCCGCCTGCTCGATAGCGCTTCGATAGTACTTCGGCAGCGAATTCCACTTATCCAGGTTGACGAGCCCGAGCAGCATCGGGCCGCCTTCCCACCATCCGGGATAATAATAATGCGGCGCGACCTTGTTGAAGCCGAGCTTCTCATCGTCATAGGGGCCCACCCATTCCGCGGCGTCGATCGTGCCTTTTTCCAGCGCGGGGTAGATGTCGCCGGCGGCAAGCTGCTGCGGCACGACGCCCAGTTTCTGCATGACGCGGCCGGCGAGGCCGCCGATGCGCATCTTGAGCCCCTTCAGGTCGTCGACGGTGTTGATCTCCTTGCGGAACCAGCCACCCATTTGGCAGCCCGTGTTGCCCGCCAGAAACGACGTGATGTTGTAGCTCTTGTAGAACTCGTTGAGCAGGTCCCTGCCGCCGCCCAGCATGTACCAGGCCTGGTTGAGACGCTGGTTCGGGCCGAATGGCACGGCCGTACCAAAAGCAAAAGTCGGATCCTTGCCGAAGTAGTAGTAGGACGCGGTATGCCCCATCTCGACGGTGCCGTTTTGGACGGCGTCCAGAACCTGCAGCCCCGGCACGATTTCGCCGCTCGAAAAGGCCTGAATCTGGAACCTGTTGTCGGTGGCTTCGGCAACGAGCTTCGTCATCAACTCGACACCGCCCCATAGCGTATCGAGCGATTTCGGCCAGCTCGCGGTCAAACGCCATTTGAGCTCCGGCATCGACTGCGCGATGGCAGGCGCCGCCAGCGTTGCGGCGACCGGCCGCGCCAATGCCTGTAACTTTAAGAAAATCTCTTCTTTTCATTGAATCCATCCCTGTTGGTGAGCGTGTCGTGGCCCTCTTGGCGAGGCCTTCACAGCTAGCATGGAACAATCGGTTCCCGATTTCCATCCCGAACTATACGGGCAAAACGAAAAAAGCCCGGCCTCCTTGCGAAGGCCGGGCTGCTTTCTACGACTTAAGACGTAATCAGCCGCGGGTGCGCGAGCGGATCATGAAGCTGTCGTAGGTGTATTCGGCAACCTGCCACCACAGATACTGGTCGGAGCGGTAGGCCTGCATCGCGTCGATCGACTTCTTGAAGTCGGCGTTCTTGCCCGAGAGCTCAGCCCACAACTCGTTGGTGGCCTTCAGACTGGCTTCCAGCACTTCGTTGGTGAAGGGACGTAGCTGCGTGCCGCCGGCGACCAGACGCTTCAGCGCGGAGGGGTTCTGCATGTCGTAACGTGCATTCATCCAGGTGTTGGCGTGGGCCATGGCATTGGTGAGAATCGCCTGGTAGTTCTTCGGCAACGAATTCCACTTCTCGAGATTGCAGAAGGCGTGGACCATCGGACCGCCTTCCCAGAAGCCCGGGTAGTAGTAGTACTTGGCGACCTTCGCGAAGCCGAGCTTTTCGTCATCGTAGGGACCAACCCACTCGGCCGCGTCAATGGTGCCCTTTTCGAGCGCCGGATAGATCTCGCCGGCGGCGAGCTGCTGCGGCACCACGCCGACCTTCTGAAAGACCTGTCCGGCGATGCCGCCGATGCGCATCTTGAGGCCCGAGAGATCAGCAACCGTCTTGATCTCCTTGCGGAACCAGCCGCCCATCTGCGCGCCGGTATTGCCGCAGGCGAAGCCGATCACGCCGAACTTCTTGAAGAACTCGTTGCCGAGCGCCTCACCGCCGCCTTGGTACCACCAGGAATTCTGCTGGCGCGCATTGAGGCCGAACGGGACCGAGGCATAGATCGCAAAGGTCGGGTCCTTGCCGACATAGTAGTACGAGACGGTATGACACATCTCGACGGTGTTGTTCGACGTCGCGTCTAGCGCCTGCAGGCCGGGGACGATTTCGCCGGCCGCGAACACCTGGATCTGAAACTTGTTGTCGGTCATCTCGGCGACGAACTTCGCCACCTGCTCAGCGCCGCCATAGATGGTGTCGAGCGACTTCGGAAAGCTCGACGTCAGGCGCCATTTGATCTCAGGCGATGATTGCGCGATCGCCGGCGAGGCAACGGCTGTCGCGGCAGCACCGGCCGCTGAAACCTTCAAAAAATCACGACGCTTCATTCAAGTCTCCTTAAGACGGGTCGTTTCCCATATTCCTCGAGCTGTCCTCCGGCGGGCGAATTCCACGTCATCCGGGGCGCTCTGGCGGGGGCGGCTTTAACACGGAAGTTCGCTATCGAAAACGCGACAAAGGCATGACTGCACTGATTAAACCAAAGTCTTAGGGACGACGGATAAGGGCTTCAGGCCGCGGCGATAGCGCCCTGAAGCTGGTCGCGAACCCTGGTCCCGATCGCCCGGTAGATCGCGGCATGCGGGCCGTCCGGTTCGCTCGCCACCACCGGGTTACCGTCATCGGAGGTGGTCCGGATCGACATGTGCAGCGGGATCTCGCCCAGGAACGGGACACCCAGCCGTTCCGCTTCATGGCGCGCGCCGCCATGACCGAAAATGTCGGAACGCGTGCCGCATTCGGGGCACTGGAAATAGCTCATGTTCTCGACGATGCCGAGCACCGGCACGTTGACCTTCCTGAACATCGCGAGCCCTCTGCGCGCGTCGATCAGCGAGAGATCCTGCGGGGTCGAGATGATCACCGCTCCTTTCAGCGGCACATTCTGCGCCAGCGTCAATTGCGCATCGCCGGTGCCGGGCGGCATGTCGACGACCAGAATATCGAGCGTACCCCACGCCACGTCGCGCAGCATCTGGGTGATCGCCGACATCACCATCGGCCCGCGCCAGATCATCGCGGTGTTTTCCTCGACCAGGAAGCCGATCGACATGATGGAAAGCCCGAAACGCGAAATCGGAATCATCTTCCTGTTGTCATCGAGTTGCGGCTTCTCATTGATGCCGGTCAGCCGCGGCACCGACGGGCCGTAAATGTCGGCATCGAGCAGGCCGACGCGCAGGCCCAGGTCGCGTAGACCCAGCGCCAGGTTGAGCGCGGTGGTCGACTTTCCGACGCCGCCCTTGCCCGAGGCCACCGCGATAACCGCGGCAACGCCCGGTATCTCCGCCTGCTTCGACATCGGCGACGCCGCGCCTTGCGGCGGGCGATGCGCGGCGACCGGTTGCACGCCGGGAGAATGTGAATGCGCATGGCGATGCGGCGCAGGTGCTGCAGATGGCGAGCCGGGCTTGCGCTCGGCCGTCAGCGCGATCATCGCCGCGGTGACGCCGGGAATCGCGCGCACGGCGGCCTCGGCCTGCGCGCGCACGCTTTCCCAGGCGCGGGCCTCCGCGGCGTCGACGTTGATGGAGAAGAACACCTTGCCGTCGGTGACCGAGATCGCCGACAGCACATTGGCATTGGTCAAGGGCACGCCGCGCGGCGACGCCACCCCGCCAAGGGAATCGAGAACCTGTTGCTGCGTAACGCTCACTCGCGCATCTCCTGAAGCCCTTTCGGTCCTGAGTGAGAACCGGGCTCTACTCTCTTGTATCGACGCGCTTTCTTGACGCGACCCGATCCGCCTCGGAGCACATCCGAAAAGCGGACCTCGTTCCAAAACGCCAGAGCGCGATGATATTTCTTCGAAACATCATCCCGCTCTATCTCTTTGATTTGAGCATGATCTCCGCGCAAACGCGTTCCGCGTTTGTCGCGAGGGAAAACCGGTCCCCACTTTTCCGGATCATGCTCTAGTCCGATGCGACCCATAGAGCGGTTCAGCGCAAAAGGCTACCTCGCTCCCACATCATCCCGCCGCTCGGCAGGGGCTGCGGCCGTCTCCTTGGCGGCCTCATAGTTCAGTTCGATCATGACGCCGTTGGGGTCATTGACGAAGATCTGCCAGAGATCACCACCCGGCACCTGCCGGGAGTCGTACGCCATACCCTTCTGCTCCAGCCGCCGCTTCATGCCGTCGAAGCCGTAGCTGGCAAACGCGACATGGTGGACGACGCCGGAATCCGGCTTCTGCGGTTCCTCGGTCCTGGAGATATCAACGAGGTGCACCACCGCCTTGCCCTCGCTGTACATCCACGCCCCGGGGAAAGCAAAGTTCGGCCGGGCGCCCTTTTCCAGGCCCAGAATGTCCTCATAGAACCGGACCGTATCGGCAAGGATGCGGGTCCGGATGTTGAAATGGTCGAGCACGCCCACGCTGACGCCCATGCGATGTCACTCCCTTTTTTGTGAAGTTCTTGAGACCGCTATCCTAGCACGAATCCGGCCCCGCCCGCCAAACGAAGGCGTTGCCCTGCCCTGCGCAGCTTGTATGGTGCGGCTCCCTCAAGAACACCCGTCCGGCCAGCCCAATGTCGCCGGCAAAACTTCAAGGTAACACACATGGCTAAAGTCGCTTTTCTCGGTCTCGGCGTCATGGGTTTCCCCATGGCAGGACATCTGGTGAAAAAAGGCGGCCACGAGGTGACCGTGTACAACCGGACCGGCGCCAAGGCTGCGGAATGGGCGGACAAGTTCGGCGGGCGCACCGCGCCGACGCCGAGGGCCGCGGCCGATGGCCAGGATTTCGTGATGTGCTGCGTCGGCAACGACAATGACCTGCGTGCGGTCACGATCGGTACCGACGGCGCCTTCGCCGGCATGAAAAAGGGCGCTGTCTTCGTCGACCACACCACCGCCTCCGCCGAGGTTGCCCGCGAGCTCGACGCCGCCGCCACCAAGGCCGGCTTCAAGTTCATCGACGCGCCGGTATCCGGCGGCCAGGCCGGTGCGGAAAACGGCGTGCTGACGGTGATGTGCGGAGGCAAGGAAGATGCCTATGCCGCGGCCGAGCCGATCATCGCCGGCTCCTACGCCAGGATGTGCAGACTTCTCGGGCCCGCCGGAGCCGGCCAGCTCACCAAGATGGTCAACCAGATCTGCATCGCGGGTCTGGTCCAGGGCCTGTCCGAGGGCCTTCATTTCGCAAAGAAGTCGGGGCTCGACGTTGCGGCCGTGGTCGAGACCATCTCCAAGGGCGCGGCGCAGTCGTGGCAGATGGAGAACCGCTACAAAGCGATGAACGAGGGCAAGTTCGATTTCGGCTTTGCGGTCGAATGGATGCGCAAGGACCTCTCGATCTGCATCGCCGAGGCCCGCCGCAACGGCGCCAACCTGCCGGTGACCGCTTTGGTCGATCAGTTCTACGCTGAGGTCGAGAAGATGGGCGGCAAGCGCTGGGATACGTCGAGCCTGATGGCCCGGCTGGAGCGGTGAGTTAAAAAAGCCGGTTAAGATCCGATATCAGGCCTCGCTTCTTGTCCCCTCAGAAGCGGGGTTCCACATGGGGAACAGGTTAATTTTAACTTCCCGTTAACGGAAATTTTTAGCTCTTTAAGTCATCGCTTAATGATTTAGGGCCACAGATAGACAATGCAAAAAGCCCGCGCGTTCGCGGGCAGGATTTGTGTTGTTTGATGAGTAACCCCGCAGAAAAGCCCGAGGTCGTGCAGCTTCCGGCAGAAGCGCCGGTGGCACCGCCGGTCAACACCCGGCGCGTGGCGGCGCAGCGGGTGCGCGAGGCGCGGGATCGGTTAACGTCATCAAGCGGCACCCGCCCGGCCTTCGATACCGAATTGCTCCGGCAATACGCCCAGACCCGGGTATCGGCCTCCTTTGTCGTCATGCTGCTGGTGGTTGCGACCGGCGTGCTGTTCGGCCTCTGGAAGGCCGTCGTGCCGGCCGCGGTCTGGACCGTCGGCATGCTCTGCATCCATGCCGCCATTATCCGCAATTGCTGGCGCTTCCTCGGCGAGCAGCCCTCGCTCGCCGCCACGCGCAGGTGGCAAACCCGGTTCGTGCTGCTCGACCTGCTCTACGGCCTGAGCTGGACGGCGATCCTGCTGCATCCGGCCGGCCTCGACGTCGTCTCGAACACGATGATGATGTTCCTGATGCTGCTGGTGATCGCGGTGTCGAGCATGCTGGCAGCGACGCTCCCCATTGCGGCGATGGCCGCGACCGCGCCGGTGACGGCGGCGATCGCGCTCAATTTCATCATGGGCGGAACCTTCGACAATTACGCGCTCGCGCTGCTTGCGGTCGCCGCCGAAGCCTATTTTGCCCTGCTCGCCCATCAGCTCCATTCGACGACGCTGGCGACCCTGGAAGCGCGCGCCGAAAAGGACGCGCTGATCGGCGAACTCGAACAGGCCAAGGCGATCTCGGACGAAGCGCGGCACCGCGCCGAATCCGCCAACGTCGCCAAGTCGCGCTTTCTGGCCCAGATGAGCCACGAGTTGCGCACGCCGCTGAACGCGATCCTCGGCTTCTCCGAAGTGATGAAGAGCGAAATCTTTGGCGCGCATACGGTGGCGGTGTACAAGGAATATTCCGCCGACATCCATAATTCGGGCGTTCACCTGCTCAATCTCATCAACGAGATTCTCGATCTGTCACGGATCGAGGCCGGCCGCTATGAGCTGAACGAGGAAGCGGTGTCGCTGGTGCACGTCGTTGCCGACTGCCACCATCTGTTGAAGCTGCGCGCGACCAGCCGCGGCATCACCATCCACGAAGTGTTCGAGCACGGCATGCCCCGGATCTGGGGCGACGAACGCGCCACGCGTCAGGTCGTGCTCAATTTGTTGTCCAATTCGATCAAGTTCACCCCGCAGGGGGGCGATATCTGGCTCAAGGTCGGCTGGACCGCTTCCGGCGGGCAATATCTCAGCGTCAAGGACACCGGCTCCGGCATTGCCGAGGATGAGATTCCGGTCGTGCTGGCCTCGTTCGGCCAGGGCTCCAACTCGATCAAATCGGCCGAACAGGGCGCGGGGCTGGGCCTTCCGATCGCAAAGAGCCTGATCGACATGCATGGCGGTACCTTCACGCTGAAATCGAAGCTGCGCATCGGCACCGAAGTCATCGTCACCTTCCCGCCGGAGCGCGTGATGAGTGCGCTGGCGCCGATGGCCGAGGAGGCCCCGCCCCTGCAGCCCGACCCCACCTTCACAGCCGACGACAAACGGCGGACGCGTCACAAACCGATCATGAGTGCAGGAACCGGCTTGTAACCGGGTTGTAGCTGGAGCGCTTGCGCAAGTGACGCAAACCATTTCACTATCGATAAATGAGCAAAGAAACGCCGTGTATCGCAGTCTGTATGATGGACCCCAAAACCAAACTCTGCTTCGGCTGCGGACGAACGCTGCCGGAGATCGCGCGCTGGCACCGCATGGAGAGCGCGGAGCGATTAGCCGTGATGGAAGGGCTTGCGGCGCGCATGGCGGAAGCCGGCCTCGTGCAGATGCCGCCGCGCCCCGAGCGCGGCTGATTCCGGGACGAATCTTGGGACCAACCGGCGGAGGCGCGCTGTGATCCGCGTCATGCTCGTTCTGGCGATGCTCGCCGCCACCGCCGGCGCCGTCGTCGCCTATGGCGATCCGAACCAGATCGCGCGCGCCAGCAACTCGGTCACGAAGATGCTGCGGCAACGCAGCCTGGAGCCGGCGCCCGCCGTGCAGATCGCGCGCGGCAAGGCCGGCGAATTCGCGCTGCATGCCAAGATCAACGGCGTCAAGGCGCCGATGGTGATCGACACCGGCGCGACGTCGGTGGTGCTGACCTGGGAGACGGCGAAGGCGATCGGCCTGCCGATCGAGATGCTCGAATACAATGTCGACGTCGAAACCGCCGGCGGTCACACCAAGGCGGCACGGCTGACGCTCGATCGCCTTGCGGTAGGTCAGCTCGTCGAGAAATCAGTTCCGGCGCTGGTCGTGCCGCGCGGGCAAATGAAGACCAACCTGCTCGGCATGAGCTTTCTCGATCGCCTGGAAAGCTGGGGCGTGCAGGCCGACAAGGTGATGCTGCACGGCTATCCCGACGTTGCAGGCAGGAGCAAGCGCCGCGCGGCGGCGAACTAGGGCGCGCACTTATACGTTGATGATGTCCGCTTAGCATCCAAGAAGCGACGCAGGCATGCCGATTCAACGCGATCGGCCAGAAGCTGCTCTTCCCTTGCAATCAGCTCGTGGTGTTTCCCGGTGCGGTCCCGGCCATTCTGCAGTAGGCTTAAGCACCTGGTGCTCTGAGTGAGCCGGGAGGCGCCCATGGACGTCGCGGCTTGGCTGTGTGGTCTGGGGCTGGGACAGTACGAACAGGCGTTCCGGGAGAACGACATCGACGCCGAGGTCCTCATGGACCTTACGGCTGAGGATCTGATCGGGCTCGGCGTCGCCTCGATCGGCCATCGCCGCAAACTGCTCGCCGCCATTGCCGCCCTGCGCGCCAGCTCAATTTCGGCGACCACCCCTGCCGCAGCCGCACGCGACACTGTCTCCGGAAAGACTCCCGAGGCGGAGCGTCGCCAGCTCACCGTGATGTTTGTGGATCTGGTCGACTCGACCGCGCTCGCGGCGCGGCTCGATCCGGAGGAAATGGCCGAAGTCCTGCGGAGCTACCAGAGCGCAGTGGCGGGCGCGATCGCGCGATTCGAAGGGCACGTGGCGAAGTACATGGGAGATGGTGTGCTGGCCTATTTCGGCTATCCCCGCGCCCACGAGAATGAGGCCGAGCGCGCGGTGCGGGCCGGGCTCGCCGCGGCCGCGGCGGTGCGCCGCCTGGGGTCGGCGCATGGCGAGGCGCTGGCGGCCCGTGTCGGCATCGCGACCGGCCCGGTGGTTGTCGGCGAATTGATCGGCGAAGGTGCCGCGCGCGAGCAGACGGTGGTCGGCGACACGCCGAACCTCGCGGCGCGGCTGCAAACCTTGGCCGAGCCGGGCACGGTGGTGATCTCCGCCCGCACCCGGGAGCTCATTGGCGGGCTGTTCGAGCTCGCCGAGCTCGGCATGCAGATCTTGAAGGGATTTCCCGTTCCGGTGCGGCCGTGGCGCGTGGTTGGGGAGGGCAGCGCCGAGAGCCGGTTCGAGGCGTTGCACGGCGCCGGCCTGACGCCGCTGGTCGGTCGCGAGAATGAGATCGGCCTGCTGCTCGAGCACTGGGAGCGAGCCAAGGAGGGTGAGGGCCAGGTGGTGCTGCTGGCGGGCGAGCCTGGCATCGGCAAGTCGCGCCTCGTGCGGGCGCTGCGCGGGCGACTTGAGGATGAGCCGCATACCGCCCTGAGCCACTACTGCTCACCGCACCATCAGACCAGCCCGCTTTATCCGGTGATCGGGCTTTTGGAGCGGGCGGCGGGCTTCGCCGCGGACGATCCTGCCGCAACGAGGCTCGACAAGCTCGAGGCGCTGCTTGCGCTCTCGAGCGATGATGTCACTGCGGTGGCCCCGCTGCTCGCGGCATTGCTGTCGCTCGAGACGGCTGCGCGCTACGGGCCGCTCGACATGAGCCCGCATCGGCAGAAGGAGCGGACGCTCGAGGAACTGGTCAATCAGGTGCTGGGCCTCGCGACGCGCCGGCCCGTCCTCGCCCTGTACGAGGACGTGCACTGGGCCGACCCGACCTCGCTCGAGCTGCTCGATCTCCTGGTCGACCGGGTGCAAGGCGCCCCCGTGCTCGTTCTCATCACCTTCCGGCCCGAGTTCGAGCCGCCCTGGACGCGCCATGCCCATGTCGCCGCGCTAACCCTCAGCCGGTTGAGCCGCCGGCAGGGTGCGGCCATGGTCACGCGGCTGAGCGGCGGCAAAGCACTGCCACCTCCGGTGCTCGACCAGATCGTCGCCAAGACGGACGGCGTGCCCCTGTTCGTCGAGGAGCTGACGCGCACCGTGCTGGAGGCCAATCTGCTCCGCGATGAGGGCGACCACTACGCGCTCGCGGGGCCGCTGCCGCCGATGGCGATCCCCACCACGCTGCAGGAGTCGCTGCTGGCGCGGCTCGATCGGCTGGCCCCGGCCCGGGAGGTCGCCCAGGTGGCGGCCGCGATTGGCCGGGAATTCTCGCACGAACTGCTGGCGATGACCGCGGCGCTGCCGGAGAGCGACCTGCAGGCGGCGTTGGACGACCTCGTCGGCTCGGGCCTGGTGTTCCGCCGCGGGACGCCGCCTCAGGCGACCTACAGCTTCAAGCATGCGCTCGTGCAGGACGCCGCCTATGCGACCCTGGTGCGCGCCAAGCGGCAACGCTTGCACGCCCGGATCGCCGCCGCGATCGAGCAGCATTTTCCGGAGACCGTGCAGGCGCAGCCCGAGCTTCTGGCCCACCATTACATGGAGGCGGGGCTGGTCGAACCGGCGATCGACTATTGGCTGAGGGCGGGACAAACAGAGATCGCGCGCTCGGCCACCGCAGAGGCGATCACGCAACTGAGCAAAGGGCTCGAGCTGATCGCTGCTCTCCCCGACGACGCCACACGATCGCGGCGGGAGCTCGAACTGCAAGTCGCACTCGGTGTCGCCCTGATGGCTGCGAAGGGCTGGGCCGCACCGGAGGTCGGGCGGGCCAACGCACGGGCCCGAGACTTGTGCGAGCGCCTCGGCGATACGTCGCGGCTCTTCCCTGTTCTCTACGGGGAGTGGGTTTTTCACGTCGTGAGGGCGGAGCTCGAGGCCGGTCGAACTGCAGGCGAGGATTTACTCCGCCGGGCCCAGGAACAGAACGATGCCGCCGCCGAAACCATCGGCAACCGCATCGTCGGAACCGCTGAGTTGCTTCGCGGCGAGTTAGTGGCTGCTCGCGGCCATCTGGAGCGGACGCTCGCTCTCTACGATCCGGCCGCCCATCGGTCGCTTGCCTTCCTGTTCGCGCAGGATCCAAGCGTGGCGGGACTGTCCGTTCTGTCCTGGGGACTGTTCGCCCTCGGCTATCCCGAACAGGCCCAGGCGAGGAGCGAAGAGGCACTGACAGACGCGAAGGCGTTGTCCCACCGCAACACCCTCGGCTATGCCCTGCTTTACGGCTGCATCCTGTCGCAGCTCCGCCAGGACCACGACGAGGCCCGAGATCGGGCGAATGCGCTGATCGCGCTTGCAGCCGAGCAGGACTCCCCACACTTCCTCGGAGCCGGCATCGTCGTTCGCGGCTGGACGCTGGGCGAGGCTGGGGATTTTGGGGCTGGTATCGCGCAGATCCGAGAGGGACTTGCGATGTGGCAGGCCACCGGAGCGGGCTTCCTGGTCCCCTATTTCCGAAGCCTGCTTGCTGAGCTCCACGGCCGGTCCGGCGCAGTGAACGAGGGCTTGGATCTTGTTGGCGAAGCGCTGGACCGAGCGGAAGAAACCGGCGAGCGGTGGTTCGAGGCCGAACTCCATCGGATGATGGGCGAGCTGATGCTGCGGCTTCCGAAGGCCGATCCGACCGCCATGGAAGCACGGTTCGGGCATGCGGCTGCGGCCGCGCGCCAGCAAGGCGCCAAGCTGTGGGAGTTGCGCGCGGCGACAAGCCTTGCACGACTTTGGACACAACAGGGTCGACGCGGCGAGGCTCACGACCTGCTCGCCCCGCTCCATCGCCAGTTCACTGAGGGCTTTGAGACACCAGATCTGCAGGCTGCCAGCGCAATACTTCGAGAGACCACTGTCGCCAGCCACAAGTGATCCCGACTTGTGGCGTTGCGAAACGGCGATTGTGCGACACATCGAGAATGGCTCTGCTAAGCTCCTCCCCTGCTTAGCGGGAGTCGCCGCCGCTCCGCTCTATCCCCATTTTGGCTGTGGGGACGAGCACGTCCTCGTGTGCCATCGGAGATGGGCCATGACGATGAGAACCTTTTGCACGTTTGCCGCCGCTATCTTTGCACTGATCGCGTTGCTGCAGTTGATCCGGATTGTGATGGGTTGGTCCGTCACCTTGAATGGCGTCGCTGTGCCGTTCTGGGCGAGCTGGATTGCCGTCGCCGTGGCGGCTGCGTTGAGCTTCGTGGGCTTCCGGGCCACGATGCGCAGCTAACGTCGCCATTGCGACGCGATCCCAGGTCTCGCATCTCACTGGTTGTTGCTGGAAGTCAGCCTTTCGACTTTGCCGCCTTGCGCGCCTTGTTGGCTTCCTCGATCTCAGGTTCGAGCGATTTCAGGCTCTCGTAGATCTCTGCCAGAATTGTCTTCAGGTCCGAAATGTTCTTCGACGGGAAATCGCGGACCGCAACCTCCTCGAAGTGGATCGCGATCGGGATCAGCTCTTCGACCAGCGTCCGCCCCTTCGGCGTGAGGTTGATCGCAACGGTGCGGCCGTTGTCCTTCAGCCGCGCGCGCGTGACGAGGCCACGCCGTTTCATCTCACCGACCAGCCGCGACAACGTCGATATCTCGATCGTCGTCATCGCAGCGAGATCGCCGAGCCGCTGGTCGCCGGTTTCCCAAAGCGCGGCCATCACGCGGTACATCGGCAGCGTCACGCCGTAGCCGGCAATGCGCCTGGAAAACAGCTCACCCATCTGCACGCCGACGCGGTTGAGAAGGTAGGGGAAGGAATTTGTCAGCCTGTACAAAGTCTTGTGTCCTGCCTTGGTGCAACTTTTGCGATCTTCCAATAACCGGACGTGAATCGTTTTTCAAGGCAATTGTTGCATTTGAAAATTTCCCTTGACCGATATTTGCAAATGCAATTATTGTTTGAGAAAGTTAAGCCGCCGAACAAGAGCGGATCTCAGTGGAGGAAACCATGTCGCTGGATTCGGCATCCGACGAATTGCGTGAAACATTCAAGCGCGCGTTGCGGCGATTTCCTGCGGCGGTGTCGGTTATCACCTCGGCCGACCAGGATCGCCGGCACGGGATGACGGCGACCGCGGTGACGTCGCTGTCGCTCGATCCCCCTTCCCTGATCGTTTGCATCAACCAGGCAACGCTGCTGCATGACATCATGCTGCTGGCACGCCGGTTTTGCGTCAACGTGCTGCGCCGCGATCAAGTCCCGCTTTCATCCGCCTTCAGCGGCGCGCTCCCGGCCGAGGAGCGGTTCGGGCTCGGCGACTGGAAGACCTCGGCCGATGGCGTCACCTACCTCGCCGACGCGCAGATCAACATCTTCTGTAAAAAGGCGGCCGCCGTGCCCTACGGCACGCACACGATCTTCATCGGCGAAGCCGAGGTCGTGAACGTGCGCGATCCGATCGAGCCGCTGATCTACCAGGATGCGACCTACTGTTTCTCGGTGCCGCACGACAGCCAGGCCGCGTGAACCGCGCGAGCCGCCTGACCGCCTTTCAACCCATCGAAGACACGGAGCAAACCAATGGTATCAGTCACCCAGTTGAAGGACGTGCCGGCGTCACCGTCGCTTCGTCCTGATATTGCCGAGCTGCGCAGCCGCTTGGCGCAGATCGCGCCGCAGATCAAGGCGCGCGCCCACACCACGGAAAAGGCCGGCCGCGTTCCCGAAGAGAACATCATCGCGCTGCGCAACATCGGCTATTTCGACATCGTCAAGCCGGCGATGTTCGGCGGCTACGAGCATGATTTCGACGTGCTGGTCGAATTGAACATCGAGCTTGCCAAAAGCTGCGCCTCGACGGCATGGGTCGGCGGCCTGTTCGCGGCCCATCAATGGCTGATCGCAGGATTTCCGGAAAGCGCGCAGTGCGACGTCTGGGCCAGCAATCCCGACGCGGTGGCCTGCGGCTCCTACGCGCCGGCCGCCAAAGCAATCGAGGTCGACGGCGGCTATCGCCTCACCGGGCGCTGGTCGTTTGCCAGCGGCTGCGATAACGCCCAATGGTCGCTGTGCGCGGCGTTGTTGCCCTCGAAGACCGAGAGCGGCCAGCTTGCGCCGGCCTTCCTGCTGGTTCCGGCGGCCGACTACGTCATCGACGATACCTGGAATGTCGTCGGCCTCAGCGGTACCGGCAGCAAGACGCTGGTACTGAATGACGTGTTCGTGCCCGCGCACCGCCTGCTGTCGTTCGCCGACACCACGTCCGGAAAGACGCCGGGCGCCGCGCTCTATGCCAATAACCCCACCTTCTCGATCCCGATGCTGTCGAACATTCCCTCCTGCCTGGCCTCGGCCGCGGTCGGCGCGGCGGTCGGCGCGCTGGAGGATTATCTTGCCGTGACATCGCGACGGATCACCCGCGGCGCGGTGGCCGGCCACAACAACCGCATGGCGGATTTTCCGACCATCCAGTTGCGCGTTGCGGAAGCGACCGCCTCGGTCGATGCGGCGCGCGAAGTGCTGCTGCGCGATCTCCGGGATCGTGCGGCGACGGTCCGCGACGGCAAGCCGATCTCGATAGAGGATCGCATCGTCAGCCGCCGCGGCCAGGCCTTTTCGGTCGCACTAGCCATTCGCGCCACCGAAGCGTTGAACGCCTCCACCGGCGGGCTCGGCCTCGATCTCTCCAACCCGGTGCAGCGCGCCTGGCGCGACGCCAATGCCGTCGGTCGCCACATCAGCATGAACTGGGATGCCGTCGGCACCATGTACGGCCAGTTCGCGCTCGGGCTGACCCCGCAAGGTCAATATTAAGGGCCAATACTAACCAACATCAGACATCAGCGAGGACAACATGCAGGGCAAGATCGCACTTGAGGAGCATTTCGCCATTCCGGACACGCTGATGGATTCGGCGGGCTTCGTCCCGGACTCCTATTGGCCGGAGCTGAAGGATCGCCTGCTGGATATCCAGGACAAGCGGCTGGCGCAGATGGACCGCCACGGCGTCGAGATGATGATCCTGTCGCTGAACGCGCCCGCGGTGCAGGCGATTCCCGACGTCATCAGCGCCAACGAGATTGCAACCCGGGCCAATGATTTCCTTGCCGAGCAAGTGGCAAAACGCCCGTCGCGATTTCAGGCATTTGCCGCGCTGCCGATGCAGGATCCGGATCTTGCGATCAAGGAGCTCCAGCGCTGCATCAACACGCTCGGTTTCCGCGGCGCGCTGGTCAACGGCTTTTCGCAGATCGGCGACGGCAAGCGGCCGGTCTACTATGACCTGCCGCAATACTGGCCGTTCTGGGCGGCGGTCGAGCAGACCGGCCTGCCCTTCTACCTGCACCCGCGCAATCCGCTGCCGGACGACTGCGCGATCTATGAAGGACATCCGTGGCTGATGGGCCCGACCTGGGCGTTCGGACAAGAGACTGCCGTTCACGCGCTGCGCCTGATGGGATCGGGCCTGTTCGATGCCCATCCGAAACTCAAGATCATCCTCGGCCACATGGGCGAAGGCCTGCCCTACAGCATGTGGCGCGTCGATCACCGCAACGGCTGGGTCAAGGCGCCGCCGAAGCACAAGGCGAAGAAGAAGATCTGCGATTACTTCAACGCCAACTTCTTCCTGACCACTTCAGGGAATTTCCGTACCCAAACCCTGATCGATTCCATTCTCGAGATCGGGGCGGACCGCATCCTGTTCTCGGTCGACTGGCCGTTCGAAAACGTCGATCACGCTTCCGACTGGTTCAACAGCGCCAGCATCAGTGAGAACGATCGCCTGAAGATCGGCCGACGCAACGCCATCGACCTGTTCAAGCTCGATCTCGGCGAAACCACCGTCGCCGGGCAAAGCATCCATCAAGCCGCGGAATAAGCGGTCTCACACGACATCATCACCATCTGGGAGGGATACGGCGATGACTGCGAAAGCAATCGATCTTCACGAGGAACTAGCCGAGGCAAATGTCGGCAAATTTCACTGGCGCCTCGGCGCCATCATGGGATTGCTCACGCTGTTCGACGGATATGACACGTTCAATCCGGCCTACGTCATCCATTACGTCGCAAAGCCATGGGGCCTGCAGGCCGGCCAGGCGGGACTGCTGATCTCTAGCGGCCTCGTTGGATTCCTGCTCGGGGCTGCGATCCACGGCATCATCGCCGACCGCCTCGGCCGCCGCGGCACCCTGCTCGGGGGCCTGTGGATCACCAGCATCTTCACGCTGCTGACCGCGACGTCCGCGGACTCTTTCCTGTCGTTCTGCATCCTGCGGCTTCTGACCGGCATCGGGCTCGGCGTATTGCTGCCTTTGGCGACGACTTACATCAATGAGCTGGCGCCGCGGCGGGTAGCTAACACCTTTGCACTGTGGGGAGTCGCGCTCGGCTGGGCGCTCGGCGGAACGCTCGCCGGTGTCGCTGGCGTGTTCGCGACGCCAATGTTCGGCTGGACGTCGTTGTACTGGATCGGCTCGCTGTCGTTCCTGCTGCTTCCCTTCATGCACTACACGTTGCCGGAGTCACCGAAATTCCTTGCCCTCCAAGGCCGCACCGGTGAAATCCGCGACATGCTCAGCAAGCTTCGACCCGAGCGCGCAAGCGTCTATCAGTCGGCCGAAATTGCCGTCGGGGAGTCCGAGAAGCCGGTCAATTCGGTGGCGGTGCTGCTTCACGCCAAATATCGCCGGACCACGTTCGCGATCTGGGCGTCAGCGTTCCTCAGCCTGTTCTGCATCTTCGGCCTGTCAGGATGGATTCCGACCGTGATGATGCAGCGTGGCGAAACCTTTGCGGCCAGCTTCGGCTTCGGCGCGCTGATGCAGATTATGTCGTTCGTCGGCGCTCTCGTGCTTGGGCATCTGGTCGACAAGTCCGGCAGCAGCCGCGGGCTGATCGCAACCTGGTGGGCAGTCGGCGGACTCGCCGTGCTGTCGCTCGTGGTGTTGAATGAACACATCGTCAACATCACGTCGGTAGCGGCCGCCGGTTTCTTCATCATCGGCGCGCAGTTCGTGCTGAACAACTTTACCGCGGCCTCCTACGAGACCGGCGTGCGCGCCACCGCGGTTGGAATGGAACTCGGGGTCGCGCGCGTCGGCGCCATTCTCGGACCGTTCGTCGCCGGCGCGCTGCAGCAGTATTACCAGAGCCCGACACCGATGTTCCTGTCGATCGGCATTTCGGCGATCGCGGCCGGAGGCATCATCCTGTTGGCGCGGCGGCCGGCGAGCGCACCTGCTGATAGCCTTGAAGAGACGGCCGGCTTGCGCAAGGTTGCACAGCCCGCTTCTTGAGGCGGAGCGTCAATGCGGAAAGTCCGGCTCCGGAAGCGATCCGGGGCCGGCCTCTTCCGCAAAGGAGCAGCCATGCAAGACTTCGTCTACCAGAGCGCGCCGATGCGGGTGGTATTCGGCACCGGCACGCTGCGTCAATTGCCCGACGAATTGTCCCGCCTCGGCGTCACGCGCGCGCTCGTGCTGGCGACGCCGCGCCAGAAAGATCTGATCGCCGGCATCCGAAAGATGATCGGGGTGCGCTTCGCCGGCGTCTTTACCGGAGCCGTCATGCATACGCCCGTCGAGGTGACGGAACGGGCGATGGAGACCGTGCGCGAGGTGCAGGCCGATTGTCTCGTGGCGATCGGCGGCGGTTCGACCACCGGCCTCGGCAAGGCGATCGCCTTGCGAACCGACCTGCCGCAGATCGTGCTGCCGACCAGCTACGCCGGCTCGGAGATGACGCCGGTCGTCGGCCAGACCAGCGGCGGGATCAAGACCACGCAGTCGAGCCCGAAAATTCTTCCCGAGGTCGTGATCTATGATGTCGACCTCACCATGACGATGCCGCCGAAGCTATCGGCGACGTCGGGCATCAACGCCATCGCGCACGCCGTCGAGGCGCTCTACGCGCGCGACCGCAATCCCGTGATATCGCTGATGGCGCAGGAGGCTATCCGCACGCTGACGCATGCGCTGCCGAAAATCTGCGCCCAGCCAAACGACAAGACCGCGCGCACCGACGCGCTCTATGGCGCCTGGCTCTCTGGCATCTGCCTCGGCGCCGTCGGCATGGCCCTGCATCACAAGCTCTGCCATACGCTGGGCGGCTCGTTCAATCTGCCGCATGCGGAAACCCACACCGTCATTCTCCCGCATGCCCTCGCCTACAATGCGCCTGCTGCACCTGACGCGATGACACGCATCGCTGCCGCGCTCGGCGTGAGCGACGCCGCGCTCGGCCTCCACGATCTGGCGCGAAAGCTTGCTGCGCCGGCATCGCTGCGCGAGATCGGCATGCCCGAGAGCGGCATCGACCAGGCCGCCGACCTCGCCGTGAAGAACCCCTACTGGAATCCACGCCCGATCGAGCGAGAAGCAATCCGCGAACTGATCGCGCGGGCCTGGCGCGGAGACGCTCCGGAAAATGCGATCGGCTAGTTCAGGACATAGACATGCCTGGGCGAAGCGAAACCGGCCGGCTATTGAGGTGGCGCGAGCGAAATTTGAAGCGACGAAGGCACAAGCCGATTGAAGGAGCAGGCTGCTTCGCTCGCGGCCTTTGGCTTTTGTTCGCACGCCGCCAAGGCGGCCTGACAGATTAGGCCGCTGCCAACGCCGCTGCGCGATCCTCGACCAGCGCGATCGCATCGCGCAGCACGCCGACGCCGGCGCCCGGCTTGACGCCCTTCTCCGCCAGTTGGCGGCGGAAGGCGCGGGCGCCGGGCACGCCGTGAAACGCGCCGACGAAATGCCGCGTCATCGAATGCAGCTTTGCTCCCTGCCCCAACTGGTCTTCGATATAGGGAAACATCGCTTCGAAGACGTCCTTCATGCTGGCGTATGGCGCCGCCTCGCCGAACAATTTTGGATCGACCTCGAGCAAACGCCACGGCTCCTGATAGGCCGCCCGCCCCAGCATCACACCGTCGACATGATCGAGGTGCCGCGCAGCCTCTGCAACGCTGCCGATCCCGCCATTGATGATGACGGGCACATTCGGCAGCGCCGCCTTGAGCCGGTAGACCCTGTCGTAATCGAGCGGCGGGATGTCGCGGTTTTCCTTCGGCGACAATCCGTTGAGCCAGGCCTTTCGGGCATGCACGATCAGCGCGTCGGCACCGGCCGCGACCACGCCGCGCGCCAGCACGTCGAGCGCGACTTCCGGATCCTGGTCGTCGATGCCGATCCGGCATTTGACCGTGACCGGAATCTTGACTGCGCGCTTCATCGCGGCAACGCCGTCCGCCACCAGCGCCGGCTCCGCCATCAGGCACGCGCCGAAGCGACCGTCCTTCACCCGGTCGGACGGACAGCCGACATTGAGGTTGATTTCATCGTAGCCAAATTCCTCGCCGATCTTCGCAGCGGTGGCGAGGTCGGCCGGATCGGAGCCACCGAGCTGCAGCGCCACCGGATGCTCGCTTGGATCGAAGCCAAGCAGCCGCCTGCGGTCACCACGAATAATGGCGCCGGTCGTCAGCATCTCCGTGTAGAGCCGTGCGCGGCGGCTCATCAGACGGTGGAACACGCGGCAATGCCGGTCGGTCCAGTCCATCATGGGTGCAACGGAAAATCGATAGTCTTGATATTTCAACGGTTTATCTTACTCTCTCAATGGGATGAACAGCGACCGTGTGCACTCTAAACTAGACGAAATTGCACACGTTTGTACCCGTTTTGACCTCTCGGTGCACACATAGTGCACACGAAGGCCGGAGTGCAGACGCGTGGCAACCGGAAACTGGCGCGTCCAGGTCCGCCGCAAGACCCGTTATGTGGCCGAGACGTTCCGGCGGCGCAAGGACGGAGAAGAATGGGCGCTCGAGATGGAGCGCAATATCGACCGCAACGGATCGTCCAAGCCACGCGTAATCCGGAACGTTCGCACATTTGGCGATCTGATCGACCTGCACGACGAAGACATGCGCGAAGTTGGAAAGCCCCCTCGCCGGTCGAAAGCCGCCGTAATGGCGTCGCTCAAGACTGAGCTTGGCAGTGTTAAGCTGCCCGCGCTCAATCGAGAGCGGCTGATTGAGTTTGGCAGAAAGCGCGCCAGCGCTGGCGCCGCGACCTTGTCGATCGATTTGTCTTTCATCCGCACAATCATCACGCACGCCGCCGCTGTGCACGGCATCGAGGTTTCTGCCGAGGAAGCCCGCCTCGCACGCGTCGCGCTAAGTCTTCTCAATTTGGTTGGAAAGAGCAAGATGGAGGAGGCGTACCGATCGAGGCTCTACTAGTAACCTCCACTTGTTGAATTTCTCCGAGCATTCAGTCAAGAAAAGTGAGGCGTGGCCTCATTGCTCGGCGCATCCGCTGCAGCGACCATGGTTGGACTCACCTGACGCGGGATCAAAAGCCTTTACGGTGAATTTGCCGAAGTCCCTTCGCTGCCAATGCGGCAGGAAGAGCCAGCGTTAGCCATGATAATACGTCCCATACACCATCGCCAAGCAGTGCAGAGATGAGTCCAATTGCCGTAGCAACACCAACAATGGCGGGCCATAGAAAGGTACGGTTCCTGCTGCGTCCCGGTTTGGGCATTACGCCATTATTCTTGAAGAACAGTTGAGGCACCGACCAATGGTCGCGCTTTGATGCCGCTTCGGGAAGCGCGCAACTTGATAATCCAGAGATAGACTCCGGTCGAAAGCACGATGATGGTTACGATATCCAGGAAAGCCCACAAAATCTTGAGGGGAAGGCCGCCATAGTTTCCAAAATGGACAGGACGCGACATCTCCAGGACCCGTATGTACCAGGGCAGGTTCAACACGCCGGCTGACTCGCCATTCTCAGCGTTTATCATCACAGGTGCAAACAGGTGCGCGGTCACCGGGGTAGTGCCCTTCGTCCAAATCATGTAGTGATGCGGAGTGGTCATTCGAGAATAGGGAAAGACGACGCTAACGAGCCGCATATCCGGACTCGCCCGCCGAGCCGCAGCAACCGCCTCGTCGATAGACGTCAATGTCTTGGCTGGCTCAGTCTTGGCTGGCTCACCAGCGTCCTGAAGTCCGACCAGCACCGGAAGCTCCCGTGCTCGCCATAGATCGAAAAGCGGCGCCGCCAATGTGTTCATTGCCCCCGCCAGGCCGACAACAAAGAGCCAGGTCACCGTGATGATGCCCAGCAAATTATGAAGATCGAGCCAGCGAATCCGGTGCCGACGTCTGGCACGGATTTCGCCGAAATCGAGATGGCGCATGAACGGGCCGTAAATCACGATTCCCGAGACGAGAGATGCCAGAAGAATTAGCCCCATCGCACCGAGGAACAAGCCGCCAGGAAGCCCGAGAAACATATCGGTATGCGTCTTCAGGAGATAAAATGTGATGCCCCGCCTTGGCTTCGGCTCCTCGATGATCTTGCCATTGAGGGAGTCGATTACGAGACCGTGCAGCCCGGCTGCCGACGTGCCACGAAGTGTTGGCGAGAGTCCAAAACTGACGGCGTTCGGAACATTGGGATGCCAAAACAGGAACTGAATAAACTCACCGGGAAATCGCTTTCTTGCGATATCAGCAAGCGCATCGAGTGAGAGCGGTTGCGCATGAGAAGCGGAAGACGACTGGGCATTCTCGTACTGCCAATCGTCGATCTCTCCCTTGAAGATGAGTGGCAGCCCGGTGATGCATAGCATCAAAAGGAAAAGCGTGCAGATGAGACTCGTCCACCTGTGAACGCCGCACCAAATCCTTACCGAAAGGGCTGCGCTGTCGTGGACCATACTACCACCGATACGTCAACGAGCCCAATACGGTCCGTCGCAGGCCGTAGAAACATTGATTAGTTGTCGCCGAGAGGCAAGATGCGGTGTAGACGCGGTCAAACAGGTTTGTTGCATTCACGGCCAACTTGAACCCCTTCAATCGTGGATCAAGGTATGCCAGTTCATAGTGAATTGCAGCATCGTACAAAGTGTATGACGGAACCTCTATCGAATTGTCTGCATTGGCTGCCGTCGAACCCGTGTAACGAACGCCTCCAGTCACGCCAAACCCGTTCAAGGCACCACTGCGGAAAGTGTAATCGGCCCAAAGTGAAGCCGCATTTGTCGGAATTCCTACGGGACGCTTGCCGAGGTCGCCCAGCGCATTCGTACTTTTCGTCACCTTCGCATCGAGATACGTATAGGCCGCCAGGATATCCAACTCGTTGGTCAAGCTGACGCGGCTTTCAAGTTCGAGGCCGCGGGAAACCACCTCACCGAGCTGGACCGAACGACCTTGGTGGCCGGGGGCGGTATCGGGTGTCGTAACATTCTGTCTTGTTATCTCGAAAACGGCGGCGGTGAAAAGCCCATTGAAAAAGGTGGGTTGATATTTTACGCCGGCTTCCCACTGTTTTCCGGTCGTTGGCTTGAAAGCTGCGCCGAAAAAGTCAGTACCAGGCTGAGGCTGAAACGACTCGGAATAGCTGCCGTAAGGCGCTACGCCGCTGTCGAACAGATAGAGAAGCCCGGCCCTTTTGGTCGTTGCCTCGTCCGTCTGGGAGGCTGTTTTATTTGTGAAGTTGTCCAGAGTATCCGTATTGGCGCGGTCGTTTCTGATGCCAAGCTGCGTGACGAAACGGCCGAACTTGATTTGATCCTGAAGATAGATTCCGCTTTGCTGAAAATTCTGTGTCGTACTTACCGTAAAGGCAGGAGCCGTAACAGGAACGTAATATGTCGGGTTGAACAGATCCAAGAATGGTGCGGGCCGGTTCCCGGTTTTTTTGTCCTGAACACTGTTTTGAAAGTCGTATCCTGCCAGGACGGTGTGTCTGAGATCAAACGTGTTGAAATTCAGCTGCACCTGATTGTCGAGCGTGTCAGCGTCATATCTGTCCCTGTTGCTAAATGCGGTGCGCGTCACGATCCGCTGCTGATTTGGGAGGAATGCGCCGGTAAAAATATTGTCAGCATTTACATCCAGCCACGCGTGGCGATAATTCTGACGCACCGTCACGACATCGCTGAAACGATGCTCGAACTGGTAGCCGACAGCCGCGCTTTCAATGGTTGACCTGTTGAAATTTGGATCACCGCCGTAAAGGCTCGTTGAAATCCTGCCATTCACATTCGGCAAAAATGTACCCTGGGCCGGTAGAAAATTGAAGAAGCCCGAGTTCGCCTTTTGGGCCTGCGCAAGCACTGTGAAGCTTGTGTTTTCGTTCGGACGCCAGGTCACGGCCGGCGCGATGAAATAGCGATCATCCCTCGTAAAGTCGACTTGCGTTTGCGCATCGCGGACAAGGCCGGTTAGCCGATAAAGAAACTGGCCCTGCGGATCGGCAGGGCCGCCAATGTCAAAGGCAACCTGCTTGCGATCGAAATCGCCACCACTCAATTGAATCTCTCCGAACTGCTTTGCAGTTGGCATCTTGCTGACGAGGTTTACGATGCCCGACGGCGGACCGGAGCCATAGAGGATCGAGGAGGGTCCTTTGACCACCTCGATTCGTTGCAGGCCATAGGGCTCAATCTGGAGCCCGGCGCTCGCGCCGAGCAGTTGCAGGCCGTTAAGGTAAAGAAAGCCCGCCGGGCTAAATCCTCTTATGTACGGAAACTCGAAATATCCGTTTACTTGCCCGCGCGGCTCTCCAAAAACACCTGAAGTGTAGTTCAGCGCCTGCGATACGTTTCTTACCGCCTGTGATTCGAGCTGGGTTCTCGTGATCACTGATATCGACTGCGGTGTCTCAATCAGGGGCGTGTTCGTCTTTGTGCCCGCGCTGCTTTGCGTTGCGACAACACCGATGCTTCCATCAGCGTCACGCTGGCCCTGTGAGCCGGGCCCTTGTTCGATGGGCCGGGCTGCTGCAGCAGATGCCGGAGATCGCGCTCGCCGCACCGTAGCGCCGCGTCGAGTTGTTGCGGCCTGGCGTGCTACCGATACTGGCCGACGAACATCAGGGGCATCGACGGTCACCGGTGGGAGGCTGGATTGCGCGTGCGTCTCGCTTACGAAACTGATCGGCCATGCGACGCTCATCAACGCACAGGAGAAAAACGACGACCTCAAATATCCGGACAGACGCATCAAAGTGCCCTTACAACTCCGCCGATCTTGTGCCAGCGCCTCCGTCGCTAGTACCAGATGTGTTTTCTGGTCACACCGGGAGCATCGTTAGAATACTTACAGACTCGACAAACGCTTAGATTGTAAATTAGAACATATCTATTTCACGCAACGAGTATGGCTTCGTGCAACGAGTATGTCAGCCGCAAGCAACGCCGCAAGCGACCAAGAGATTGAGAACGCGCGAGGCGCGCCATCCCGCATTGCTCGCCATAACGCGGATGTATCGGCCCATTCGTTTCTGCGATTTGACGTTTTCCAGAATTCGTCGATGGAACTCTGGCTAGGCTTAAGGGAAAATCTGTCGAGCCTACGGGTCCTTCCAAGTTGAACCTGCCGCACAGCTATCATCTGGCGATCGAGCGGCTAACCAGCATCGACGCGCCTGTGATCGCCGCGGTGCGCGGCGGTGCCGGTGGCGGTGGATTGGGACTGCTTTACACCGCCGACATTGTGGTGGCAGCCGACGATACGCGGTTTGCGCTGGGTTATGGGGCGCTCGGCCTGACGGCCGATGGCGGCAATATCTGGTTCCCGCCGCGCATGGTCGGAATGCGACGCACACAAGAGCTCTTGCTGCTCAACCGCGCCGCGACACTTGCCGCGGGTCCGACGCGCGCCTTCGGCGCCGTCCGCCGCATGCTGAGACAGTCATTCGAAACCTGCCTGTCGGATCAAC
This sequence comes from Bradyrhizobium sp. AZCC 1678, assembly GCF_036924765.1. Classification (NCBI taxonomy): domain Bacteria; kingdom Pseudomonadati; phylum Pseudomonadota; class Alphaproteobacteria; order Hyphomicrobiales; family Nitrobacteraceae; genus Bradyrhizobium; species Bradyrhizobium sp. AZCC 1678. Next base: position 3,861,115 of record NZ_JAZHSE010000001.1, on the reverse strand, counting down.
TCACTGCCGAAAAAGATTCTATCGTCGCGGCCAGCCGCACGGATGATGCGCAAGAAGGAATCGCCGCCTTCGTCGCCAAACGCCGACCGCAATTCCGCGGCAGATGATCGGACCTGAACGAACGATACCTCAACATCAGCCCACCGCCGACACCGCAGCGCGCTCAGCTCAGGCTGCTCACGCTGGTCGTCTCCAGACTCTCTTTGATCCGGGAAACCTCGGTAGAACGTGAGGGACCTGGCGAAAATTGAATCATGCAGCCGGGCCGCGTCAAATTTTTAAACCGCGCATCCGGCTCGGGACTCTTCATGATTTGACAGCGATGCAATCAAGCGATTCGGGATCCTGTCGTTTTTAACGCGCCACGCGGCGTGCCCCATCCTGGCTGACAAGCGCAGATCACACTGCCTGTGATCGAGGCAATTCCCATTCGCGTTGCGAGATTCCAATTTCGCTCTACGTTCGTTCACGACGAATGCGCGATGATTCATGTTCCGGAACGATACCAGCACCGTCATCCTGCGAGATCGCCATGGCCGCGAGTACCGTCCGGTTGCTGATTTCAAGCTTCTGAAAGATGTGATGAAGATGCACCTTGATGGTGCCGTCGGTAATGTTCAGGCGTCGGCCAATTTCCTTGTTCGACAGCCCTTCGGACACCAACCGCATGATCTGGCGCTCCCGGTCTGTCAGCACAGCCAGTGCGTTCTCCGTAATCACGCTTTGCTCCCGACATACGGCTTGATCGGCTGTGGGCAGCGGCAACAGCCGCCGGCCTCCCGCAACCTGACGCAAGGACTGCACGAGAATTTCGGGCGCCACATCCTTTGAGATGTAGCTGTAACCGTCGGCCGCGGCTACCGTGACCATCTCACGTTCCACCTCGGATGCGGTGAAAAAGACGAACCGCGTTGAAGGATTCTCGGCATTTTTGATGGAGAGGATCTCCGGCCCGGTCACGCCAGGCATCGAGCCGTCGAGAATAGCTATGTCCGGCGCCAGATTCCGAATTGCTTCGATGCAGCCCGCACCATCGGTGCAAGATGCAACAATGTTGAAATCCGAATAGGCCCCAAGCACATTGCTCAAACCCTGCAACACGACGGGATGCCGATCCGCAATCACGACGGTGATACGACGCATTGGGCAGTCCTCAGCCTGTCCCCAATGTTAAACCCCGCCCCCCAGCCTTTGTTCACCCCCCTGCTCGATACCCCAATACATAATATATCGATCAGGACAGCATGGCTAATGCCGCATCGCAAAAGACGAAGGCAGAGGGGTTGGCTCCCCCTTTGCCGGCGCTTCATTAAGATTCTACACATTCCTGGACGACGAAAGCACCCGTAGAACTGCGGGATTAGTTAGCGAACTGCGGGACTGGTTAGCGCGAGAGACCTTTTTCACCCCCAATCGCGCGGATCAAGTTCTGGCAAGTGGTAGCTTCGATCGAAATTCTGCAACGCTCGATGGACTTCGTACTATTAACTCGCTCAGAGAATGTGGCGAACACGGATTGCTACTATGAACGACATGCCTCCGCGCGTACGCAGGGACTATAACCAAAGGTATATAGGGATAGCGGCAATTCGAATCTAACATTCACAAACGCTTATTAGTTTTGGGCGCTCAAAATATACCAACCCGATGTTGTGAGAGGAGAAAAATCCTACCCGACTGAAGCTGCCAAATTGCAAGAAACAAGACGACGGAGAAAAAGACTCAATCACTCGGAAAAGCGCTAATTCAAGTTCGAAATTACGGTGTCTTCGGAAGTGTTGATATTGTCAATTTGCGTAATGGCTGGGAGAGTAAAATGCCGAGGCGGCAATCTTTTGCAACATTCATCGTCGGGAAAAGCGTTCTAATCAGAGAGGGAATTGCTAGAATTCTAAGCGCGGCAAATTTTCGTACCCTCGCTTCGGTGTCATGCGCTGACGATTTGTCGCCGGGCAAACTCCAATCGCACCCATCGCTGGTTCTCATTGTCCATGCGGGCGAGGATTTCGAAGCCGCGGTTGAACAAATCGAGCTCTTGCGGGAGCGGCATCCGAAAGCACGCATCGCAGTCGTGGCCGATCACTATCGGCGGGACGAGATGGTTTCGGCATTTCGGGCGGGCGCCAGCGGCTATTTCATAGATGTCATGACGTGCGATGTATTCATCAAATCCATTGAACTGGTGATGATGGGCGAGACAATCTTCCCGCCGGCATTCATGTCATCCATTCTCCACTCCGAAAGCGACCACTTCGCCAAGGCAGAGCCGCGCAACGACAATGCGCGGGCGATCCCCTTCACGCCGGAGCGCAGCATTACGCAACAACTGTCCCCCCGGGAAAAATCAATCATGCAATGCCTGATCGCAGGCGATTCCAACAAGTGCATAGCGCGCAAGATCGATATCGCGGAGGCGACCGTGAAGGTCCACGTCAAGGCTATCCTTCGCAAGATCCGGGTCCAGAACCGGACTCAAGCGGCGATTTGGGGCATGAACAACGGTTCACTGGTGCGACCGATAAGTGACGGCTCGAGTACAAGCGAACAACTTCCAAATTCGATCGAAATGGTCTCAAACATCAAGCAAATCGACGGACCCGAGCGAATGGAAGTGATCAACCACCAAACAAGTCACGTCGAGGTTCCTAGTATCAGCCTGATACGCAAGAACATCAACCGACGGCCTAACGCAGTGCTGCGGCTAGGCAAATAGGCAGAGCAGGCGCCGGCAAACTCGTACGCTCACGTCAGCGCGCGGACCGAGGCGTGCTAATCGAAATGCTTTCGAGCGGTGGTGGTCAGTGGCCAGCGAGATTTCGAAGCGGCGGCCTACCCGACCTTGAGTTTCAGTTTATTCGCCTGGTACTGCAACAGCTGCGTACCGCGATAGCCGTCCGGATTGTTCGATTGCCAACGCCAATGATCCGCGCACATTTGCGGCAACGATCGCACTGATTTCCAACCCAGCGTTTTTTCCGCAAATGTCGGGTCGGCATAACAGGCGGCGACATCGCCCGCCCGGCGTTCGCCGATCTGATGCGGAACGGACCTCCCGCTCACCGCCTCAAATGTCCGGATCACTTCCAAAACGCTGTGGCCGTTGCCTGTTCCAAGGTTGACCGTGAGCACCCCGGACTGTTTCAGGTGGTTCAAGACGCTTAGATGACCGGATGCAAGATCGACGACATGAATGAAGTCGCGAATGCCGGTGCCATCTGGGGTGTCATAGTCGTTTCCACAAATCAGCACTTTCTCTCGCTTTCCAACTGCAACCTGCGCTACGAGCGGCAACAGATTGTTCGGAATGCCCACCGGATCTTCTCCGATGAGCCCACTTTCGTGAGCGCCAACCGGATTGAAGTACCGCAGGATACCAACCCGCCAGTCGGCGTCGGACCTGTAGATATCTCTCAGCATCTCCTCGATAAAGAACTTCGTGCGACCGTATGGATTTGTCGGTCCGAGGGGATGTTTCTCATCGAGCGGCAGGTACGCCGGAATCCCGTAGACAGTTGCGGACGAACTAAAGACAAGCGTCTTCACGCTTGCCCTCTTCATGGCTGACAAAAGCCGCATCGTTCCCAGGACGTTGTTCTCGTAATAGGTCATCGGCTCCGCGTTGGATTCACCCACGGCCTTCAGCCCCGCCAGATGGATAACCGCCGTCACTTCGCAATCACGTAATACCTTGTAAATCGCCTCTTCATTGCGGATGTCGGCGTGGCAAAAGGCGAGCGACCGCCCGCAGATGGATTGCACCCTTTCGAGAGAGGCGTTGTTGCTGTTGGAGAGATTGTCGACTGCGACGACATCGAGGCCGGCATCGAGTAACGCGACAGACACATGGGAACCAATGTAGCCGGCGCCTCCGGTTAATAAGATCATATCGGACACTTTCCGTATCGCTCAAATTGATGCTACCGGCGCAGCGCCTCAAGCCGCGCTTTCGCCTCCTTGATTCCTGCGGCGTCGGCTTTCGCATAGAGGTCTTGCGCTCTGACTGCATCGCCGCGCGTTCCAAGAGTTCCCCATTTGGCAAGGATCAGGGGATCATAAGTTTCTGCGAGCGTGAAGCTTGCCTGGACGCTACCCATCTCGACGGCGCGCTCCAGCACAATCCGCGCCGCGCCTATGTCTCCCTGCCCAAGCAGCGCGGTCGCGCGCGCAAGCAACGCTGCCTCCACTGCGGAGTTCTTGAAATTGGGCTGGCCATCACTCCGAACGCGAGCCGCTGGTGACCGGTCGGCGACTGACTTCGCGTTTTCCGTGGGCTTGTCCCGCGCGCTCGAACCAACCGTGGGCGCAACCTGCTTTGCAAGCGCGAGATCCCGCTCGAGCTGTTCTGCCCGAGCCCGCTCCTGCTGCAGTGAGCTGCGCAACGAGGCGGTATCACGCTCCGCCGTCTGCCTCGCTTGCGTGACCTCCTCGTTCACCTTGGCCACCAAGGCAGCCTGCGTATCGAGATCGCGACGTGCGATTATGAGATCCTGCTCCAGTCGCGCCGCCCGATCGCGCTCTTCCTGTGCGGATTTGCGAAGCGACGGCGCGCCGTTTGCGGCCGCCTCTTTGAGTTCGGCCGTCTCGTCTTCAAGTTTGCGGGCGCGGGCCTCATATGCATAGAGTGCGCTGCGCGTCATCGAGAGGCCTTGCGCAAGTGCGTCGGCCCTTTCGCGCTCCTTCTGCATCGATTTCCTGAGCTCGGCAGCATCTGCTTCCGCAGCTCCCTTCGCCCGCATAACTGCCTCGGTTACCTTTGCCGCCAGGGCCGTCTGGGTTTCGGCGTCGCGCCGCGCCGCCGCAAGATCCTGCTCCAGCCGCGCGGACCGCTCACGCTCCTGCTGCAGAGGCTCTTGCAGCTCCGCTTCGCTGCTCTCGCTTGCTTGTTTCAGCCGGGAAGCTTCCTCGCTTGCTTTCGCCGCCAATGCCGTTTGGGTCTCGACGTCGCGCAGCGCCGCCGCGAGATCCTGATCCAGCCGCGTGGACCGCTCGCGCGCCTGTTGCAGGGACTTCTTCAGCTCGGCTTCGCTGCTCTCCCTTGCCTGTTTCAGCCAGGACGCTTCCTCGCTTGCTTTCGCCGCCAGTGCCGTCTGGCTCTCAACCTCGCGCCGCGCCGCCGCAAGATCCTGCTCCAGCCGCACGGACCGCTCGCGCGCCTGCTGCAGAGACGTCTGCAGCTCCGCTTCGCTGCTCCCCCTTGCCTGTTTCAGCCGGGACGCTTCCTCGGTTGCTTTTGTCGCCAGTGCCGTCTGGGTCTCGACATCGCGCCGCGCCGCCGCAAGATCCTGCTCCAGCCGCGCGGACTGCTCGCGCTCCTGCTGCAAAGATGTCTCCAACTCCGTCCCGCCACTCGCCTTTGCCTGTTTCAACCGGGACGCTTCTTCACTTGCTTTCGCCGCCAGTACGGTCTGGGTTTCGACTTCGCGCCGAGCAGCCGCAAGATCCTGCGCCAGCCACTCGGCCCGATCGTGCTCCAGCTCGAGACGTTGCAGCAACTCGATATCGCGCCTCGCCATGGTGAGTTCGCAGGATAGTGTCTCCGCCCAGTGGTATTCTCGTTCCCGAGGCCGACCTGCATCGCTGGTCGCTGCTTGCGCGACCTGCACCGATCTTTCGTTTCTGTCGCTGCTCGACGGTAAGGCCTCAAAGCCGCCGTAGACTACCATTCCATCGAAAGCGAAACTGCGGGCGGCCATCGCGTGTTGGGCATCAGCCGGGTGTCGCGCTTGTTTAGGGGACGCCTGGGTTTCCGATGCCCATGTCATCGCGAGCACAGCCGCGGCTATCCACGGGTTCGCAGATCGTCCCTGCGTGACTAGGTGTCTCTTGGTCTTCCGCGCAAACGGCGCCTCGTCCGAATCGTGTCGCGACGCTGGTGCGACGGCACCGGCAGTGTTCATTTTACCGTTGAGAATTACCGGGCGAGCCATTTGCGATCACCGCCATCATCGCGATGCGGCCTGTTGAGATGAGTCATTATCCGTTCCGCTGATGCGAATCTATTACTCGCATGGAGGGCCCTGAATTTTAGTCCCGCACTGCCCCGGCTCAATGAACCATCGTAGTTACTCATTTATTGCCAGTTCCCATTCTGCGACCCGGAGCGTTACTGCTTCAGCTATGAAGCCGGAGTGACTAGGCAGCGTGCGATGAACTGTCCCCCTTACCAATTTGCCGGCCTCTACCCAGTTTCCGGTACATTCAGTCAATGGCGGCAGGGCATACCCAGCACGCGTCGGTAGGGCCGACTGGGTTCCCTGTTGGCGTTGGCGCCAGATCCCTACTTGTCGTTGCGGCCTTTTTTCGCGGCGTCCTCTATCATCGGCTTATCCTCTTGCACCAAACGCCGCTAAATACATTCCGGAATTCCTCCTGATTTTCTACGTTGCAGTGCTCGTTCCATAGTGCACCAGCAAAATTCCGGATCAGACGCGGCCCGGCCGCCTGTCCTATGGAGCGACAGCCGTTAACGTCGGGGATCCCGTGACGGCGGCACGATCGCCTCCCCTCGCCCCTCACCGATAAGGTGCCCAAACTGCTCGGCGCCCGATTTACCATTCGCAAGGACGCAATCATCATCGTCAGAAACGACAACCGCCAGGCTGATGCGGTGCTGCCTGCCCACTAAGGAGGCACACAACACGCCGAACGACGAACCTTGTTCCGCGAACCGCCAACCCGCTCCTTCTCTTCGATTAACAGTTTAGAAATTGGGTTCGTTCTGCGCGTTTGCCGAGAACGCCTCACGCAGCAGCCGGTCACGCCGTATCTGAAAGCGATTCGAGTACCGCCGGACCATCTTCAGTCCGTTGAGAGCTGATTTACGGTCCATCGGTTCAAGCTCCGCTAAATCGCCTCCACAGATTCTGCGGAGGAAACTTGCTTCGGCTGAGCGCGCCCTCTCCAACTCGAACTGAGCAGTCGCTATTGGCTGGGCGCGCGGGAGGGTGTCGCAAACACATCCGGAACAGCATTGACGTCAAACGGAGTGTCGCCTGACTTGTGGTGCCAATTTAGCTCGGCCGCCCTCCACCAAGTTAATCGGGCTCGTTCGGCGCCGCCCAATACTCTCATAAAGGAAGCCGAGAGCAGCCATATCGTCGGGTCGATAGATATTGCGCAGATCGACGATCACAGGTTGCGCCATTTCGCGCTTCAGGCGCTTCAAATCAAGTGCGCGGAACTGCGCCCATTCCGTGATAATCACGAGCGCATCGGCGCCGCGGACGCAAGCGTAAGGATCTTTGCAATACTCTATGTCAGGCAATTCCTTGCGCGCCTGCTCCATGCCGACCGGATCGTGCGCGCGCACCTTGGCGCCCATATCGAGCAAACCGATGACGAGCGGGATCGATGGCGCCTCGCGCATGTCGTCGGTATCGGGCTTGAAGGTGAGGCCGAGCACCGCGACCGTCTTGCCGCGCAGGCCGCCGACGACGTTCAACACCTTGCGCGCCATCGCGCGCTTTCTGATGTCGTTGACGCCGAGCACGGCCTCGACGATGCGCAGTTGCACGTCATGGTCTTGCGCGATCTTGACCAGCGCGCGGGTATCCTTCGGGAAGCAGGAGCCGCCGAAGCCCGGGCCGGCATGCAGGAACTTTGAGCCGATGCGGTTGTCGAGCCCGATGCCGCGCGCGACTTCCTGGACGTCGGCGCCGACCTTTTCGGAGAGATCCGCAATCTCGTTGATGAAGGTGATCTTGGTGGCGAGGAAGGCGTTCGCCGCGTATTTGATTAACTCGGCCGTGCGCCGTGCGGTGAACATCACGGGTGCCTGGTTAAGCGACAGCGGCCGGTAGATATCGCCAAGCACCTTGCGGCCGCGCTCGTCCGACGTGCCGACCACGATCCGATCGGGGAACTTGAAGTCGCGGATCGCCGCGCCTTCGCGCAGGAATTCCGGATTGGAGGCGACGACCACATCCGCCGACGGATTGGCTTCGCTGATCAGCCGCTCGACCTCGTCGCCGGTGCCGACCGGCACGGTCGATTTGGTGACGACCACGGTGAAGCCGGTCAGCGCGGCCGCGATCTCGCGGGCGGCAGCGTGGACATGGCTCAGATCGGCGTGACCATCACCGCGGCGCGACGGCGTGCCAACTGCGATGAACACGGCGTCGGCTTCAGCGACCGGCGCGGTAAGGTCGGTGGTGAAGTCGAGCCGCCTGGCCTTGACATTGGAGGCGACCAGCGCGTCAAGCCCGGGTTCGAAGATCGGGATTTCACCTCGGCGCAGGGCTTCGATCTTGCCGGCATCCTTGTCCACGCAGGTGACCTGGTGGCCGAAATCGGCAAAGCAGGCACCGGACACCAATCCCACATAACCCGTTCCGATCATCGCGATGCGCATGTTAGTGCCTGCCCTTGAGGTGTGATTTGATCGCTTCGCCACCACCTCGCGGGAGGCGTCTACATGGCTTGCGCATTCAGGTGGTGTAATGTCTCACATTTCGGCGCAAGGCTTTCCCTCATCATAGCAGGACCGAGGACCAACGGAGTTCACATGGCCCCTCCGTTCGAAATGAATAGGCCGACACTGCATTGTGTCAGCGGCGTCGCCAGTCACCTCCCAGACGAATCGCCCTTCCGTTCCGAAGCCATCTCGCGCAGCGAATCGCCCCCGGTCGGTTCGGTCCGCCCCATCCCCAATGGGATAGCTGAAGAACTGCTGCCTAGCCTTCGGGAAGGCGCGTCAGGACCATCCTGGTATCGCAGGCTGGCATCGACGGTATCACCCGGCTGCAATTCGATATCTTCGCTTGCGATAATCCGTTCCGGCCCCTTTTCGCCTTTCCTAATGATGACGATGTCGGGCTTACTGCCGACTCCTTGAGCGAGCTGTGATCGAACCATCGCGGTGTACTGAAGCTTCTCGCCGACGCTCTGCAGCTTTTCGCGAATTTGGTTGAGCTTTACGCTGGTGTCTTGCAGCTCACGGAGCAGTTCAAGCCTCCGCTGGTCGTCGAGCTTTGCCAGCTTTCTGGTGACCTCGTCCTGTAGCTTCTTGACCTGCAGGAGCTGCGCGGAGGTCTGCAGCTTCCGAGTTGCTGACAGCAGCACCGCGCGCCGCGCATCCGTAACGCGAGGGCTGGTCAGGGAACCCTTGCCGTAGAGATCGGACGCTTTCTGCAGTTCTTCGAGATCTGACTGAAATCCCTCTTCCTCTTTTTTCTGCTGCTCGGAGAGCACGCGGACCTGATCCTCTCCCTGTCGGACGCCGCGCTGAAGGAACGTCTTTTCCTGCTGATAGTCACTCTGCTTCGTTTTCAAATATTCCCTTTCTGCATTGACGATTTCCGAAACCGCCGATCGAGCTACGGGTACGTCCGTCAGAATGCCTGGATTGAGCTGCGTCGCCTCTCCGAGCTCATTCTTGATGCGCCACATACGCGCCTGTTCTTTGGCGAGTTCTGTCCAAAGCGATCCGTATTCGCTTCTCAAGTCCGCTGACTCGAGATACGGATTATTCATTCTGATACGCATGATGTCGTAGCCGCCTGCCACGGCGACGAGCTGGCCTGCAGTGATAGACGGACGATAAGGGTACTCACCCGGCTTCGACACGTCTCCAGTTGCGTAAATCGGCCTGTATTCCACGACGGTCGTCGTGATCTCATTCGCGTCGATCACGATGACGGCCTCGCGGCCATCCGAAGTCCTCTGTCGAAACACCTTGCTGGCCAGTGCCGCCCCGATTTTGGTTCGGATCTGCGGTAAGGGCAGGCCGGCCACTGGAAGCATCCCGACCAGCGGCAACGAAATGTTCCCGTCCATTTGGACGGCAGCACGATGCCGTAGCTCCGGCACGCCTGCCACCGCGACCTCCAGGACATCTCCAATGCTTACCCGATATTCGGCCTTTGCTTGAGTGATGGAAATTGTCAGGCCAACAGCCACCAAGCCCCATTTGATGCAACGACCCATGTTACTGCCAAAGGCATCGATATAGGACCAACTGCGCAGTTTGGCGTTCAGCATAGTGGCAATTCCCTGTGCGGATGCTGTTATCGGGTGAGATCCATCTGACCGCGCAACAGCCCGCCGACGTGCTGCTTCCGAGCAACCGTCGAAACGGGCAATCTGCAAAGCTTGTGTTCTGGTCCTCATTGACGCTGGAGCCGGTGCTTTGACGACCGACCTCCCTCCATTCGCGTTCCTATTTCAACCAGGATGGCACTTCGAGCGGATTGCTTTTCGACAATTCTAGTTCCCCACCGCCGCGGCTCAATGGACTATTGTAGCTACCCCCTTTTTGCCGTTCCCATCCAGTGACCCGAAATGTACTAATTTGGCCGGAGATGAGCGACCATGTCGTAGAGTGCCATGAGCATGCGTGCTTCACCAATTTGCCGGCCCCTACGTAGCCTCCGACACATTCGGTCGAGGGCGACAGGGCGGCCCCAGCAAGCGTCGGTAGCGGCCGGTTGGGCATCATCGCGCAGCCTCAACCATCAGCGCCGGTACAAAAATGCTGCAGACCAATAGAACGGATAATTGGGAAAATCGGGACAGTATGCCGCCTGAATTTCGTCCGGCGCCGGTCGTCTCCCTGGCAGAAGTCCTGGGCGTGCTGGCGTTTATACGACGACATGTACTGATCATATCGCTGACATGTTTCGCGGCGCTTGGCGTTGCTACACTTTACCTCATCACCGCGGTACCGACGTTCACCGCCAAGGCGCTGCTCATCGTAAACTCGAAAACGACCTTTGTGGACGCTGCGGCGGTGTCAACGATCGTGCAAAGTCAGATCGGAATCATAAAGTCTGAGAGCATCGCTAGCGCCGTGATCGACAGACTCCGCCTTGCTCAAGACCCGGAATTTGCGACCGGCCAAGGCAGCGGCATGATATCCCGGCTGCTCGGCTGGAGTAAACCGCAGACGGAAGTTAGCGCCGCGCGCTATGCCTTGGAACCTTTCGAACGCAAGCTTTCGGCCAAGCGTGTCGGCGCTACGTATCTTGTCGAGGTTACCTTCGACTCAAAAGATCCTGATCGAGCGGCGCAGATCCTAAACGCTGTTGCCGAAAAATATATTACCCATCAATTGGACAAGGCCGGCTTGCAAGACGAGAAGTGGGTTAAGGATCGACTGAACGACTTGAGCACTCAAGCATTAGCTGCCCAAAAGGCGTTGGAGGATTATAGTAAGAATCGAAAAGAGCCAGCGGATTCAGCTGCTACCATCGATAAATTGGTAGCTGCTGCGGAATCATCAAAAAGCGCCTATGATAATTTTCGCCACGTGCTGCGCAAGACAGAAGCGACGCAACAACAATCCTCGCCGGTGTTTGATGCAAGTCTCGTTACCGCGGCGTCGCCTCCTTTGAAGGCAAGTTCGCCAAAGCCTAGAATCGTGCTTGGAATAGCGACCGTTGGAGGGCTGCTTCTTGGAATCGCTATAGGAATGCTGCGCGATCTGTCTCAAAGCATCCGCACCAGCGGGCAGGAACCTCGTCCAAGCGCCCAAGATGACAGGATCGAGCGACCTGTTGCAGACGCGATTCGACAAGATTCTGAAGCATCGGCAAAGGCGAGGACAGTGCGACTTACGGGTTCGGGATGAGGCTACCATCCTCACCAACAATCGGCATGACCGAAAGTGCCGTACGGATATGCAACGCGCCGAACAAGCAATTGAAGTAGATTCTCAAGATCCGCGGCCCTCGGCCAATTCAGATCGTGCTGAGGACTCGTCCAGGGTCGCAAGCGCTGCGTTTCGTGAAAAAGCATGATGGCCGCTCTACCAGAGAAGAGTGCGCCAAATCCGGGCAGTTGCCCAATCCGGCTCGCGCCGTAAAACAGGCTACTTTTTCAGAACAGGGTTCATTTGGGCCCGCTAGAATCCTCACTAGCTAGTCCGCTGCCAACGCCCGCAATCTTGCTCAAGTCTAACAGGGAGATGATGCGTCATCCAACAGGATGCGTTCTTTGGATTTAGCAGCGCTCGGGTTGCGACTTCCGGAACGGAAAATGCAGAACTCGCACCGCTATTGCGACGCTTGCCATGGCAAGGCGTATCCAAATCATGATGAAGGGAACAGGATCATTCCATCTGAGCCAGGCAAATTCCTTGGTCCCCCTGAATGATCGCCACCAATCTCTGACCGATAGTTCGCGACGCAAGAGGTGGTGGATGCTGGTCAGGCAATCATGGGGCTCGACAACGAACACTCGCCCATCGGTCTGCGGAGACCTCTGCACGGACTGACCCGTAAGATCACGATAAAGCGCCCTCGCGACATCAATTCCCTCGCCATCCTCGAACAATCGAAACTGAGCGCCGACCCGCGGGTTGAAATCCAGAAGCTTGTATTGGCCGTCTCGTTTATCGAATCGATAGTCGACATCCATTATGCCGACATAAGGAATGGCTTTGACCAGCGCCTCGGCCTGCCGGAGGAGCGCGGGGTTGGTGACAGATCTGGCCAACGTGGCAGAACCCAAGTGTGGCGGAAAGGAGCGTAATTTCCTGCCTGCGAAGGCAGCTAGACACTCCGAGGTCGAGCTGCAATATCCGTTGAAAAGCCAATCCTCGCCGTCAGGAATGTGTTCCTGGATCAGCAGGTTGGAACGGACCTGTTCTTCTGACCGGCGGTAGAGATCGAGAAGCTCCTTCGGGGAGTAGACGATAGACGTTTTGACATTTGGCTTAAGCCATGGCTTCGCTGGTTTGACCACCACCGGGAAAGCTGCAGCGTCGATATATTCATAAATCTCCGAAATCGTGTTGGGCGATATGGCTCGAGGATACGGTACCCCGAGCTGCCTGCACAGAGCCTGCAGGCGTGATTTGTCGGCCAAGCTCCGGGGAATGTCTGATCGTACTTCCGGAAACAAAAACCACTGCCGCAATGTGAGCGCCTCTTCTGCGATCAAGATCGCCCCGGCATCATCTGTAGGAATGAGGATGGTGGGCTGTTTCAGCTGTCGCCCAATTCTTTCCAGCCCCTCGAGCAGCCGCGATCTTGGCAGATCGCGCGTGTCCCAGACGAATTTTCCTTTCAGATATTTGGAAACGGCCGCTGGTGCGAAGCGATCCTCAATAACTGTAAATACTGGAACGCCGAGGCTTCCCAGGCTTCGGATGATACCGAGGCCGCCATGGTGCAAGGCATAGTGGCCCGTCTTCAGGATGAGTACCGGAAACGGCGACGAACCCTCGGTCGCGCTCTCCGTTTGACTTGGCAAGAGGTTCGCGCTCGCCATTTGTCTCAACAAGCGGTTCGGTTGCGTGCGGAAGCAAGGCCGACGGAAACGGACGACGGAGAACGGCGTTGTTCACGGGCTATATCGTCGGAGATACACCGGGCCGCATAGTCGGTGCCGCATAAGAACCGCATCACCGGTCCGAAATTATACGCACTCGCTATGCCTGCGAAATAGAGGCCCGGGATCGAGGACTCGAAGCCAGGCGACAACGAGGGAGCCTGTTGCACGCAGCGCAACCCAGATTTTAGCCTCTCAGCCAGAAATGGGAGTGATCCAACATTAAAGCGATACCCGGTCGCAGCAATGACGTGGTCTGCGGTCAAATGGCGGGGCATGCCATCTGAGCCCTTGACGTGCAGCACCGCCTTGCTTCCGCTCGTTTCGGCTCCCAGCACGCTGTGACCGAGCAGTATCGGTACATGACCCACGATCCGCTCTTTGAGCCACCACGAACCTGCCGGGCCAAGCAGCTCTAGAGATGTGCGGCGACCTTGTCCGTACGTCCGCACCACACCGACGCGTATTTGCTCGGGCAGATGATAGAACATAATCGGGGCGGTCGCGCAGAACCACAATTTAAGCCCGCTTCCCATCGGCGACGCTGGCCGGCGCACCCGTTGCCATAAAGATCGCGGCCCTGATGTTGGGCCATCATGCCACTCGATTGACGAGCGCCGCACGAGGAGCCTTACTGTCGCTTGCCTTTCGTTCAGGAGAGCCGCCGTCTCGAGCGCCGATTGACCGCTGCCGATGACGACCACCTCGCGTCCTTTGAATTTGCCTAGATCGTAGTGGTCGCTGCTGTGCGACAGGAATTCTGCAGGCAATCTCGCCAGCTCAGCGGGGATGTATTCGGCGTTCGACAGGCCCGTCGCGACAACCACCTTTTTGGCTCTTACTTCTTCACCTGTGGCCAGTCGCATCTGAAACTTGTCGGCCTGTCGATCCAGCATGGTGACTGATACATCTTCAACCATGGGAACGAGCCGCTGCTGAAACGACATGGCGTATCGGGTAAATGTCTCGAGCGATACACGTTCACCCTCGTAGGGCAACGCTGCCTCGTTACAGAACTGCTGCAGGGTACAACGCCCGAACGGATCGGCGAGGTTCGAAGCAAATCCTTCAGACTTGAGGAACATGCCCGCCGGCATCTGTGTCCGCCAGCGGTTCATTGGTGAGCCAAAGATACGGAACTCCACTCCGAGAGACCGCAAGTAGGCCGCGGTTGAGACGCCAAACGGCCCTGCACCGATGACGGCTACCGGAAGATCAAATTCGCCCATCACTTACCCTCCGGTTATAATGGTGCTGGGTAAGGCACTTCTTTGGCGCGATTATAAGCAAGAGGGTTATAAGAGCACTTCGATCGAATTCAACCGGGGCGTAGTGACTACTCAACTGTGAGTACTTGGCCTTGTTAAGCTAGGCGGAGAGCCGCATCACACCATCGCTGATTGGCGGCCAGCGGAACGCGTTATGTTCCAGACGTTTCCACAGCAGCACCAAGCCGGACCCGTCCCAGGCCAAAATCTTCAAGCGGTCCGCTTGCTTCGAACGGAAGACAAAAATCGTTCCCGAGAACGGATCATGGCGGAGTTGCTCGCGCACCAGCGCGGCGAGACCGTCAGCACCTTTACGGAACTCCACCGGCTTCGTCGCGACCATGACCTTCACACCCGCCGAAGCCGCGATCATGTGGCCGCCCTCACGGCCCGCAGCACATCGCGCAGCCACGCCGGGTCGACCCCGACCGCCACGCGAACCACCGCACCGCCAATCTCGATGCTGATCGTTATCGAGCTGCGTGCTGCCGCTTCCGTGCCCGGCCCAGCGCTACGCAGCTCCGTCACCACCGGAACGAAGAGTGGCGCCTCGTCGGCCGGCAGGCTGAGCAGCCGGCACGCGCCGTCTTGCGCCACACGAAAAGATGTTGCAGCGAGATGCCGTGCCGGCGTGCCACCTCCGACACGACCGCGCCCGGCGCATACGACTCCGCCACGATCCGCCCCTTGACCTCGTCGTTCCACCGGCGACGACGTCCCGCACCGACCTGGATATCCACCCGGCCCCGCGGCTTCGAAGCGTCAACCATATGGTCAACCATATATGCAAACCGTACTGTATGTGACGGCTCGTATCTTGCCGGTCAGTTCGCACCCGACAAGGTGGGGGCAGAGAACCTCTATCGATCTTTCGACGGCGCATCGACATAGATCTTGTAGTTCTTGTCGGTGGGCGCCGACCTCGATACAGGCAAACAGATCTTCGGGATGCGCCTCAGCTGACAAGGCGGCCTTCAGCGGACGCATACTGTCAGACATATGTTCGCTCACATGAGATCCTGGGACAAATCAACCAGGAGATTCTCTGAATCGAACATCATCCGCTATGTGGGGTGAGCTGAGCCCGCGGCATAGCGCAGCGTCCCGCCCCGTTGCGGCCCAGGAGCGCTGCGATTGGCGCATTCAGTCGGTGTGAGGTTGCCCGGGGCACTGTGTGGCCGGGCGTTGTTGTAGTCGTCCTTCCAGGTCGCCAGCACAGCACGAACCTGCGCGAGCGAGGTGAACAGCCGTCACCTCGGGCGCCTAGTCCAGTTCAAGGGCCAAGCTATAGTCCTGTTTGAGCGCAGGATTTTGCTCCGGCTTCCTAAGCACGCAATTGCCCACAACCAGCAAATCGAGCTCGTTGCCCATGAAGCAGCGGAACGCGTCCTCCGGTGTGCAGACGATCGGCTCGCCGCGTACGTTGAAAGAGGTGTTGACTAGCACCGGGCATCCTGTGAGCCATTTGAATTCGGTGAGCAGCCGGTGGAACTTGGGATTGGTGTCGCGGCTCACCGTCTGGATGCGCGCGGAATAGTCGATATGGGTCACGGCCGGAATTTCCGAGCGCGACACGTTGAGCTTGTCGATGCCGAACAGCGCCTGCTCGTCCGCGCTAATCGCGCGCCGCTTGTCCTTCAGGACGTCGGCGACGATCAGCATATAGGGACTGTCGGAATCGAGCTCGAACCAGTCCGCGACGTCCTCCCGTAACACCGCGGGCGCGAAGGGCCGAAAGCTCTCGCGATATTTGACCTTCAGGTTGAGGTTCTTCTGCATGGTTGGTGAGCGGGGATCGCCGAGGATCGAGCGCGCGCCAAGCGAGCGCGGGCCGAATTCCATGCGGCCCTGGAACCAGCCAACCGCGAGCTGGTTGGCAAGCGCCTTTGCGGTGATCTCGATGACAGTATCTTCGGACAGCACGTCAAAGCGCGCGCCCACCTCCTTCAGCCTGCGCTCGATTTCGCTTTGTGAGTATTGAGGCCCGAGGAACGCGCCCGACATTCCGTCGGACGACGCAAGAATGCGTGGGTTGCCCTTGAACTGGTGATAGGCGGCGAGCGCCGCCCCAACCGCCCCTCCGGCGTCACCCGCCGCCGGCTGGATCCAGATTTTGTCGAACTTGCCGTCGCGCATCACCTTGCCATTGGCGACGCAGTTCAGCGCCACGCCGCCGGCAAGACACAAATTGCGCGCACCGGTCTTCTTCGCAAGGCTCCGCGTCAGGCGCAGCACCGCCTCATCAAGCACGGCCTGGATAGAAGCCGCGACATCCATGTGAAACGGAGTCAGCAATTTGTCGGGCGTGCGCACCGGCGCGCCAAACAGCTTTGCGAACCGCTCATTGGTCATGGTGAGCCCGGTGCAATAGTCGAAATAGGACATGTCGAGCCGGAACGAGCCATCCGGCTTGAGGTCAATAAGATGGTCCAGAATCAGCTTGGCGTATTTCGGCTCGCCATAGGGGGCGAGCCCCATCACCTTGTACTCGCCGGAATTGACCTTAAAGCCGGTGTAATAGGTGAGCGCGGAATAGAGCAGTCCCAGCGAATGGGGAAAGTGAATCTCCTGAAAGATCTCGAGCTTGTTGCCCTCGCCAATCGCAGCCGACGTCGTCGCCCATTCGCCGACGCCGTCCATGGTCAGCACCACCGCCTTCTCGAACGGCGATGGAAAAAAGGCTGACGCCGCGTGGCTCAGATGATGCTCGGTGAAAAGCAATTTGTCGGACGAAATTTCTTCGTCAAATGGCTTCAATTGCTTGCGTAGCAGGCTCTTTTGAAACAGCTTTTCCTTAAGCCAGAGCGGGATCGCCATCTTGAAGGAAGAAAACCCCTTTGGCGCCATCGCGATGTAGGTCTCGAGCAGCCGTTCGAATTTCAGGAACGGCTTGTCGTAAAAGGCGATGTGCTCGATCTCGGAGAGCTTTGCGCCGGCGGCATCCAGGCAATAGCCGACCGCGTTGCGCGGAAACGAGGCATCGTGCTTCTTGCGCGTAAAGCGTTCCTCCTGCGCGGCCGCGACGATGCGGCCGTCCTCGACCAGCGCGGCGGCGCTGTCGTGATAGAATGCGGAGATGCCGAGGGTGCGCATACCCTTAGAAAACCGTGTAGATGAACGGCGCGAACACCGTGCCCTGGGTCAGCACGATAAGGCCGCCGAACGCCACCATCATTACGAAGATCGGCAGCAGCCAGAATTTCTTTCGCACGCGCATGAAGCGCCACAGCTCGGCAAGAAAATCTATCATCAGAACTGATCCCTCATGGTTTCAGGCTGAGGCCCCGGCGGGCGCGCGATCCAGTAGGTGTCGGAAGCCGGTTCCCGCTTCAGCCGCAACAGGTCCCTGCCCCGCATGCGCATGATCAGGCCCGTGGGCAGGATCGTGCCGAACAACAACAGTCCCATCACGATAGGGTTGACGATCTTGGCCAGGACGAGACCGAGCATCATCCACAGAACATTGAGCGGATGAAGCCAGGAGGGCTTGAGCCAGCCCGCCGCCGCAAACAGCATGGCGGCCAGCAGCATCCAGGGCCACAGCCGGCCATGATGCCAGCCGTTGAAGAGGCTTAAAACGGCCAAAGCTGCTGCCATCACAAGGCCGAACGTCCGGTCCGATCCGGGGAGCGCCGCTTCGTCCCGGACAAAGTTCTCGTGGGTTGACTGCTTCATTCGACTGTCGAAAGAAAGCGCTGACCGTGCGTCCTCGAGATAACTGTCCCAAAACTTCGCCGGCACGTCCTCGCTTCGCCATGCCCGCTTTGCGGCGGTGGTCGATTGATCCGAAAGCCTTGATTGCTGAGACTCGTAAATCCGACGAGCAGCTTCCTCGACAATGCGGTCACTGAGAATGCGGTCACTGAGCCATTCACTCACGAAAACCTCGCACTCACGAAAACCTCGTCCGTTCCTACTATGTTGCGTAGGCCCAGAGGCGACAGCAAGGAAGCTAACGGGGTACCCCCTGAGGCTGGGCGCCGTTTTGGCATGCGGTTTTCGCGATAGCGGCCGTCCGGGTCGTTTCGCCGAATGGTCAGACCTCGGGCACAGCAGGCCTTGGGTCGCCGCGCGCCAACCAGCGCCGGTCCGGTTCACCGCCAGAGACGCATCGCGTCGTCGGCGATCGAGGACGGCAGGGTCTGGTTGAAGAACGCGCCGATCATGTTGTAGCGGAAGGCCTGCAGGTCGGTGAGCGGCGCATCGCACGAGGCGGAGGTCTCGCGCCAGCGTAGTGCGCCCTGAGTCAGTTCAAAGGTCGCGACGTCGTCGGCGGCGCAGGACAGTCGGCTCCAGAGACTGCAGCTCTGTTGAACGAGACGCAGGCAAAGGTAAGCGTATTCGTACGTGGGCCATCGATTGATTGGAATCACACTCCTTCACCTGATCCGCGATCACTCTGGCAGCGGACGCGCCGACCAGCCTCGGCGCTGGGAGCCGGGCTTGAAACGTGGTTCTGCGCAAATGGCCCGATGCTGTTTTACCACCTAGCTCAACGAACACGTCTCAGCATGGTGCGCCGCCTGTCTTGCGCATCCTTAACGAGTAGTCCCAAAGTGTTAACCCAAGCCGCTGGGCGTCCCTCACCTTGGGTATCGTCGCTCGCCTCAGCGTAGGGGTACGATTGCCGATAGATCGCTTATCAATGGGACATGAGTTCACACGATCCATCGGACATAGAAGGAGGGGCGGTGAAAACCAAAGAGATTCTACTAGGCGGCACAACAGTTGCAATTGCTGTTATTGGCTTTTTGGCGGTAGCGGAATGTGTTCTTCGCTTCCTTCCTGTTGCGGCCAATCCACTTGTCGTTCCAGTCACGCGAATCGATCCAGTGTTTCACTTCACGCCTAACCGTTCGTTTGTCTACTCCAAGGACTGGGACCTAACCATGGTCAATTATGGCCGTACCAATAACGCCGGATGGGTGAACAAGCTCGACTATCGAGAAGATGACCCACTGCCGCTGATCGGTGTCATCGGGGACTCATACATCGAAGCCCTAGCTGTCCCGTCCGATACCACCGCGCAAGGCCATCTATCTGAATCCCTCAAGGGAAAATTTCGAGTTTACAGTTTTGCCGCTTCCGGTGCGCCTCTGAGTCAATACCTTGTCTGGGCTGCACATGCAGCTCGAGAATACAAAGCGAAGGCGCTGATCATAAACGTTGTTTCGAACGACTATGATGAAAGTCACTTGAGCTATAGTCGACAGGTCCCCGGTTTCTGGATTTACGCCCCAGAGACAAGCGAGCAACTCCGTTTGCAATTGCGCGAGTTTCACGTGGGAGCAATTCGGTCTGTTCTAAAGATGAGTGCCCTTGCACGGTACCTCTTCCTTAATTTACAAATTAAGGAGACGCTATCGAATGCGCAATGGCTTCGAGCCTTTGTTGTTATTGATAGTCCCACAAAAGTTTATGCGGGTAATACGGATGCTAGTCCGGATCCTGCGCGAATAGAGGCGTCTATTGCAGCAATCAACGCGTTCTTTCGGGATCTGCCGAAATATACTGGCCTCCAACCAGATCGCATTACGTTTACGATGGACGGGTTCCGATATCCGGGTGCAGCGAACGCTGGTAAAGGAAGCTACTTTGATGTCATGAGGACTGTGTTTCGCAAGACGGCGGAAACGTTGGGCTACGAAGTGATTGACATGGATCCCCTGTTCTTTGCCGATTTTCAGCTTCACGGTGGTCGGTTTGAGTATCCAAGAGATGCTCATTGGAATCCGACAGCCCATGCCCTGGTCGCAAAAGCGATACTATCCTCGAGACTCATTGGTCGGCTTCAATGCACTCTGGACAATTCGTGCGAGGGCGGCCGCGGTTTTCGCCGAACTCCCTCAGGTCGTGCGACCTTACACGAGCCCTTTTGACGTTAGCGTCCTCTGTAGTTTCTACGAAGCGGCGCCCCCGCCGCATTGGAAATGATAGCAATGGGTCTGCCAATCGTTGTCAGCAACGTCGGCTGTGCTGCCGAAATGGTCCTTCGGCGACGACCAGTCTCAACAACCTCGAACCGTTCAATCTGAGTACTGCACTTATTGCTGTCCATAAGGACTGTTACACAGCACTCGGCTTAACCCGACAAGGCGGCCGTCACCGGAGGGAGACGGTCAGCTACGCGCTTACAATATTACAGCAAACTATCGGGTTTTCAGCGGGTCGTTGTCAAGAGTTACGGCGGCCACGCTTGGTATCGGTAACGGCTCGGCGCAACGGGGTTGTCTGCAAGCCAATCATTCACGTGGCGCCGGTTGGCTCGCGAGATACCGCAACCGCGCCAAGTTGATCATCATCGCAATGATCGGAAATGCATACATGTTTTCAATTGTTGGAAGGATGTCACGCCCAGTCGCCATACTAATCCCACAACCAAAGATGCCCGCGAACAGAGCCCAATATAGGTCACTATTCAACCTTCGCCCAACTCGCCAGGCCGTAGCTGTTCCAACGATAAGGAAAATTAGAAGCACACCGGTTAAAATCACCCCGCAATCCAGAAAGAACTCGATAATTGCATTATGCGCTACGCTGGCCTGTATCAGGGTTCCTGTGTCCCAAAGCTGGCTCGTCGCCATTCCGTAGCGACCAGCGCCAAACAGGAACAGGCCGATATTGCTCGTCCACTCCTCCAGCAGCGGAAGCCAAATGTAATCAACTCGGCCCGTCAGCAAGGCATCGGCCGAGACGCCGGAACTGCTACCCAACCCGATCGAAAGAAGAGCGTTAACGGTTGGTCCGATCCACACCAACGATGTGACGCCAGCCGCCGCAGCACCAAGAACTAAAATGACAAACCTGCGCCGCAGGATCAGAAACAGGGAACACGAAGCTGCTACTGTGACAAGCGCGCCTCGTGACTCGAGGAGAAGAACCGCCAGGAGCGATAGACACAGGGGTGCGATCCAGAGACCGCCGCGCGTAAGAGCTCGATAGAGCAACAAGGGTACAGTAGAAATGTACATGCTTCCAATCACATTGTAATGGGTCCCCAAATACGCTGTGCACAACTGGGCCATTTCGCGCCGGTCGCTATCAGTTATTCCGCTCGCGTGACCTGAAAGCAGAACGGACGGATTCATCAGCACGAGCGCGACAAAAGCGATTGATAGCAATAGTATCGAAAGGCAGATCACCGTCGTGATCCTCTCGAGCTCCTGAAAGGAGCACATCCGCTTAAGGGTAAACAGGAAGGATAGAGTGTAAAAGGTCGGCACAATGCAAGCCGATAGTACAAAGTCAAAGTAGGACTCTGGAAATGAATCAGGGAAGCGACTATGCAAAAGGGGCGCATTTGGAACTGATCGAATGTGGGCGATGGCAAGAGTTGCGAAGTACAGGAGAAAAATTCTGATGGATGTTCGTTCGATTTTGTCGCTCGCATGTAGGAGCGCAGTGTCGAACACCAGATAAGCCAAGACTATTGCTGCTAATAAGTTGAAGGGTTTAAACCCCTGGATGCCGAACAAATTGTCCGTCAGAAATGGCACGCGCTGGAAGGGCCACATGAAAATGAACAACAGAAAGAAAAAGGCGCCGGTGCCAGCTTGCGCGACCGAATGCGGCAACGTGAGATGATAAGGCGCTCGGCCGCTATGGCTTAAAGATGCACTCATCGACCTATCGAATTTGGTTGATCTACTCTAAACGTACCGAGAGCAATCCAACCGCCGGAGCTCTCCGCGCGATCACATGCTTCTCCATCTGCTTGATCGAACCAGGCGTTGTCACAAAGGTTCGAGTGGGCCATTTCAAAGTGGTTGCCCCGGGTGTTTTGACTTAGCGACGAGAGGCGTTAAAGCCGCAATTAACTCGCGAGCTTTTGCCGTCGGCGAGTGATTGGCCTTAACATAGATCTGACATCGTTGAGCGAGCGCGTTGTATTCATTTGCGTCCATGTCCCAGAACATCTTCACGGATTTGGAAAGTGCCAACTCGTCCTCAGCCGATGCGCCAAGGCTATGACGCAGGACGATCGAGTCCGGATCGACTTGCCGGCGCGTTATGACAGGTGTGCCCACGGCGAAAGCTTCCAGGAACACGTTCGAGAAGCCTTCGAAATCCGATGTGGAGAGAAGCATCGTCGCTTCCGATAGAAATTGTTGAACGTCTGCCCGCCGGACAAGGCCAACCAGTTCCACGTTTGGCAGATGGCGCAGGCCATTCACGGCGTCCAGCGTCGATTGATCAACCTGTCGCTCTGGCATCCCCCCCACGCGGAATTTGACGGCCGGAAATTCCTGGGCGATTCGAAAAAGCAGTGGCAAATTCTTTCCATGGCGGAAAACACCAAGCCAGGCGACATATCTGCGTTCTGCGCGCAGCAAAGGAGCGGGCGCGTCCTCTGCTACGACAACGGCATTATGAAGGACGTGTATAGGCGTGCCCGGAAACAGCGCTGCCAATTTTTCGCGTTGATATTCATTTTGACAAAGAAATGCCGCTGTTCGATGCCGAGCCCAAGAATACGCTAACCATTCATAAAATCGAAGCCCGACTTTGCATCGTTCATCGACGTTCATGTCGCTGACAACGCGGTGAACGAACGGAATCCCTAGTTGGCCGGCGACGAAAGCCATGATGGCGGTATGGACCCCACATACGCCTTGGATCATGATATCTGGATGATAGGCGCGGGCGGCTGCCAATATTTTTGGAATATATGAGTAGAAATACTTCGCAACCCGCACCCCATGTTCGGGATCATAGGTTTCGATGAGTTTGATTTGCTGGCCCGAACCTACATGGGCCAAAGCACCCTTCCAGGTAAGGAGAGCGGCTTCGTGACCGGCGTTTTCAAGCGCGCGAAGCCATATTGAAAGTTGGACGGCCCAGCCGCCGATCGGATAGTTATCATCCTTCAATAGATAGGGAATGGAAAAATCTATCGAGAGAATTCGCATCTGAGACCCCGAGCTTCGTGGGACCGCCATCGCCATATCTTCAATTCAAAAGGGATGCCAAGCGTCTTGTTCCGGTGTCAGCCACTGACGCATCGCCCCACCGACGATGCCACGCCTGAAACATAAGAACATTCCAAATGAGGAAATACCGCTCATTATTCCCGCTCAAGAATTCGACCCAGAGCGAGCGAATGCCCTCGACGTCAAAAATATCATCGGCGCTCAGGCTAGCCTCGTTCATCAGGTCTTCGGCCCAATCGCGCAACGGACCGCGCAACCAGTCTGCGAGCGGAACCCCGAACCCCATTTTCGGACGCTCAACCAGACGATCGGGCACATGGCGGGCAAGAACACACCGGAGCAAATGTTTGGGGCGCCGGGCACGCGCGTTCTGAAATGACGGCAGCTTCCAGACCCATTCGACCAGGCGATGGTCGAGGAGCGGAACACGCACCTCAAGAGCGACAGCCATAGAGGCGCGATCAACCTTAGTCAGGATGTCATCGGGCAAATACGTGCACATGTCCAGGTAGCGCATACGGTCCACCGGACCTGGCAAAAGGGCCTCGAGGTTTTGACCCCAGCAGGCCGTCCGCACCTCTTGTGCCCCATTTACAAGACTGTCTGGGTTCGGGTGATGCGAGGCAACAATTTGATGGTACATGGAATCGATCGATGGAAATGAAAGAATTTGCGCCAACCGATGGGCCTTTTGGCCGACCCGTGGCACGCGCCGAAGGTATGGTACATAGCGCGCTATCCTATCGAAGGCGCTAGGCGGCACAGCGCGAATGCTTGAAGACGCGAGGCGGCGGAACGCAAGCGGCATCTTCGCACTCGGTCGCCAAACGTTCTGCGCCCATTGATACCGGTTGTACCCGGAAAACAATTCGTCTCCACCATCTCCCGACAGAGCCACCTTGACGCGTTTTCGCGTCAACGCGGAAACAATATGGGTCGGGATCTGCGAGGGGTCGGCGAATGGCTCATCATACATCTCGGCCAACTTCGGCACCACATCGAGAGCGTCAGCGCCGCCAACGGGAAATGTTGTATGGTCGGTCCCAAGATGTCGCGCAACAGCCTCAGCGTGTTTCGCTTCGTCGAATGCCGCGTTCTCAAAGCTGATGGTAAACGTCCTGACTGGTCTCAGAGAAGCTTTCTGCATCAGTGCGACGACAGTAGATGAGTCATAGCCGCCCGACAGAAAGGCGCCAAGCGGAACATCCGCTATCATGCGGCGCGATACTGCATCATGCAGCAACGCCTCGAGCTCGTCGACCAGTCCCTCTTCGTCGGCTCGAAGCGTATTGCGTTGCCCCTGCGAAACAACACTGGCAAGATCCCAGTACGCGCCCACTTCGGGGCCACCGCCGCTCGCAATTTTGACGAACCCGGCGGGCGGCAGTTTGTAGACACCTTCATAGATCGTGAATGGACCTGGCACATAACCATGCCGAAGAAAGGCAGCGATCGCTCCACGATTGAGACTTGGCTTCCAACCGGGATGAGCGCGCAGCGCCTTCAACTCTGATCCGAACAAAACTAGTCCATCGAAAATCGCCCAATAAAGCGGCTTTTCGCCCATTCGATCACGAGCTAGGAACAGTTGACGCTCTCCGGCGTCCCACGATGCAATTGCGAACATCCCGTTCAAACGGGCGATGGTCGATTTGACGCCCCATTGGGCGAATCCTTCGACAATAACTTCTGTATCTGAATGCCCTCGAAACCGGACTCCGCAGCGCTCCAGTTCGGCCCTCAGTTCTCGGAAATTATACACTTCACCGTTGAACGTAATTGTATATTGGCCGTTGGCCGAGACCATTGGTTGATGTCCCATCGAGGACAAGTCGATAATTGCCAGGCGACGCTGCCCGAAGGCAATGCTGGCCTGCTCGCTTAACCAAACTCCGCTGTCGTCCGGCCCGCGGTGGCTCAGGGTTTGCGTCATTGCAGACGCCCGCCTTTTCAGATCTTGCAGGCTGCAACCATTACGCTCCCATATACCGGAAATTCCGCACATGCTTGAAAAGAGCTCCCTAATGAGAGGACGTCAACGCATGGCATCCAAACTCACACGCTAGCAGCATAGTATTTTGAACCGGTCCGCGGCTCGACCCTTTCGGATTACCTATTCTCAAGCACAGTAGAAGCCCAGAGCAGCAGATCGCGGAATGGGGTAGCGCGCTAAGCCGGAACGTCGATCGGCATGGAGAGCTTTGGATCGCCGAGCGAAGGAAGTGGTTCTCCGCCGAACACGCCACCTATCACACTGGAGGCTTTGCCCTCCAACCCGCCCTCTTCGAACAGAGCGAAGTCTCCCCGATGCCGCCCGCTGTAACGCCGATCTTACCTTACCTAAAGACACGAGTGAGAGCACCCACTCATGATTTGCGCTCACTTAGGCGAGGCCGACCTTATGAACAAGAACTCCGTGTTCGCCTCACCGGTCGCCATCCTCTGCAAGCTGAAACCGAGCTCCTTGCAAAAGGAGACGGCATCTTTGTCATAGACAAATTCCATCGGCCAACCGCCAAGCCAATCACGAATATCCGTAAACATATTCATGCCGCGATTCTTTTTGTATTCGTGCATCCTCCACAGAAACAGAGGTAGCCGCAGCGGATTATAGTGCATCTGAAAGCGCCAGACGTACCAAAGATCCATGTAGCGTCTCTTCAGCCATCCCGCCGTAACATACCTTTGCTTAACGTCGAGCCAGAATTCCGGCGGCGGGTTGACTTGAGCGTCCGCTGAATAGAGAGCGATATAAAACATACCACCGGGCCTAACGCACGCTGCGGCATTGCGAATTGCATGCCAGACGTCTCCGGTGTGATGCAGAACCCCCCATGAATAGACCAGGTCGTATGCCCCCAAGTTCTTCACAAATGTGTCGTCAAGAACGGAGCCTTGCTCGATGGTCCAATTAGAGGGATTACCTACCTGAGCCTGCACGCATCGGCTCGTAGCGACTGAATTCGCGTCATAGTCAAAGCCACGAACCGATACTGCGCCTGCTTCTAGGGCGGCAATGGAGTGAAGTCCGCTTCCGCATCCAATATCGAGGAACGTTAGCCCCTTCAGATCGTCCCGTTCGATAAAATCGAGAAGGTGCTTCTTGGAAATCCGTACCCTCTCGGGTCCGAAATTCTTTTGAATGAAGTGGTGCCAGTTATTCCCAAACTCGAATCTCTGTCCCTCTTCTTGAACCATGCTACTCACTACCCACTCCTCCTGACGCAAACCCTGAACTACCGCGGGCCGGACGACAGCGCAGCTTGGTTGAGCAAGCCAGCATTGCAGACGCCCGCCTTTTCAGATCTTGCAGGCTGCAAACGCATGGCATCCAAACTCACACCTGGCAGCATAGTATTTTGAACCGGTCCGCGGCTTGACCCTTTCGGATTACCCATTCTCGATCACAGCAGAAGCCCAGGCCAGCAGATCGCGGATATGTCGGGCGATTCTTTCTTGACGCTCAGACGCGCTGGTCGCGATACTGTGTCAGGAGCTTCTGTGGTTTGTCGATGAACTTGGAGGCGACAAGATGTACAGCACGCGATCTATTGTTTTCAATGCAGCGACATTCGCGCCGGGCGTGACAGCTATCCCAGCTGTCAGAGACTATCTTGCTCGCAGGGACAAAGGAACGGGCGGCACAATCTCGGCCCGATACTGCTACAGCGTCTGGCTAAGGCATCTCGTGAAAGCGGCAGAAAGCGGGCTTGATACGAGACCTCAGGTCATCGCAGAGCTCGGACCGGGCGACTCGCTGGGGACCGGGATTGCAGCACTCCTGTCGGGAGCTTCCAAATACTATGCGCTTGACTTCATCTCGCACGTTACAGCGGAGCGAAATATCCAAGTGCTTCATGAACTAGCTGAGTTGTTTGGCCAGCGCGCCGATATTCCAGACGAAGCTGAATTTCCCGACGTGTTCCCGAAGCTGAAAAGCTATCGGTTCCCCGAGCAGCTAATTACGAACAGGGCCGTCAACATATCCGAGACCTGGATACGCGAGATCGAGGCGGCGCTGCACGGCGCCTCGCAGGCGGAGGTTGTTCAGTTACGGGCACCTTGGCTGGACGCGACCGTGATCGAGGACGGGACGATTGACATGCTGTTTTCGCAGGCAGTGCTAGAGCATGTAGACGCATTGAGCGAAGCATACAACGCCATGAGGCGGTGGTTGAAGCCCGGAGCTTTCATGTCCCATGTGGTCGACTTCAAGTGTCACGGGTGTGCAGCGGAGTGGAACGGCCATTGGTCCTATTCCGATCTGAAATGGGCCCTCATTCGTGGAAAGCGATCGTGGCACTTAAATCGCGAGCCGCTTTCGACTCATATGCGCCTTCTGGACAAAGAAGGCTTCAGAACGCTCTGCAAAGAGACCGTAACCCGACCGTCCACTCTGGAAGCCCCGCATCTTGCAAGGCGGTTTACGAATCTTACCCCAGCGGACTTAGTTACTAGCGGCGTTTTCCTTCAAGCGGTGAAACAATGCTGAGACGTTTTGTTGTCAGCTCGGCTAGCTCGCGGTCGCCTCAGCTGCGCGAAACCAAGATATCAAGGAGTGATGGACCTTTGTGAACACGAACCCAAGCAGCAAGGTCGTCATAAACGCCGAAGACTTTGCCACGAGTCGCAGAAGAACGGATGTGTCTAGCTCGGAGGAGACGATGTGAGCGACCAGCACACCGACCGCAACCACAAAGGCGACTTTCAAAGTCTGATCCACTCCCAAACAACGTGGTTCCTGCCACCGCGCCGGCGAGGCCGAATAACAAGGACGCTCAAGGCAATTGAGAGCAAAAGCGATATCGCGCCGATCGTCGCGGCCTGCCGACCGAATCCAAACGCCCAAAGCACCAGCGAAGCCGGGTGAGCCGTTCGGCGAGCTCGCCAGATAGGTTGCAGTCGCGTGCCGCCATTCCGATGAAGCTGAACGACGTCCTCTTCCTCTGCTCATGGCAAGATGCGGTCCGAATCCCTACACTCGCCAGGCATAGAGCCAGACGAGATATTTCGCGCTCGGTGCCGACGAAAACGGCGTGGGCACGGGTGGCCCTGGCAGTTCAGCATCCACCCTCGCATCGCTAACCGTGATGCGGAAGCCCGCTCGCGAAAGCGCCGTCCACAGTTCCGCCACCTGGTCTTGCACAGCAGGATTGCAGTGCAATTCGCACGAAAGATGGCTGACCAACTCCATTTTGCCTGTGGCGCACAGGTCTTTGAGCACGCCAAATTCGCTGCCCTCAATATCGACCTTGAGATAATCCACCGGCTCGGTAATCAGGTCACTTAAACGCACCGCGTCCACCAGCACCCCTGGCCCATCGCCGACATGGCCGCCCAGTGATCCCTCAGGCACAAACGATACCTTGCCAGCGGCATCGCTGACGGCGGCGCGAACCACCGTGACCGAGGTGAGGCCCAGCGCGCGCACATTCTCTTCCAGAAGGTCGGCGGTTTGCGGGTCGGCCTCAAAGACGGTGATGCGGGCACGCGGATAGCGCTGCTTGAACCAGATCACACTCATGCCAATGTTCCCACCGCAATCAAGGATCACGGGCGCGTCGCCTAATCCGGCGACCTCATAGCCGCGGTCTAGA
Source organism: Bradyrhizobium sp. AZCC 1678 (assembly GCF_036924765.1). Classification (NCBI taxonomy): domain Bacteria; kingdom Pseudomonadati; phylum Pseudomonadota; class Alphaproteobacteria; order Hyphomicrobiales; family Nitrobacteraceae; genus Bradyrhizobium; species Bradyrhizobium sp. AZCC 1678. The sequence continues at coordinate 3,832,051 of NZ_JAZHSE010000001.1, read as the reverse complement.
AAAATCTCACGATAGAGCGACAGCATCGCCCCGGCGTCCGTATAGCGCACCAGCCCGAAGGGAAAGCGAAACGCGCCGGGGACGCGGCGAGGGTTGCGCTCGCCCAACCAGAAGAGGCGCACGCAGGTCCACGAGCGTGTTCGTCTGATGACATCGACCATACCACGCGCCTGCCTGAACAGGTCTGCCAGACTAAGGCTTTTGGATGGGGAGCTAGCCGCTTGTACACTCATGGAAAGTTCTTCCTTCCTCGCAGGGTACGCAAACATCGATACGCTCATCTGCGGCCTATGCGGGTTTTGCCCACGCGCGGCCCCAGTGCAGCCGACTGCACAATATGGTCCAGAGCTGGCTCGCCTCTGGCACGCGCAAGACCAGCAGCAGCGCAGCATAGATCACCAGGCCCGCAGCGCTCAGCAAGACGATCTGTACCAGCGGCGGCAGCGCGGCCATCTGGGGCAGCTTCGCCAGCAGCGCGCACGTCAGCCACAGGAACACCGCCGCCACGACGGTTTTGCCCAGCGAAAGGCCAAGCTGCGGCAGGCGCAGCCCTTGCAGCCGTTTGTTAAGAATGAGCAGCAGCGTTAGCGCGCCAATCAGATAGGTCAGCGTGGTAGCGAACGCGATACCTGCCACGCCCCAGATTTGCATCAGCAGATAGTCCAGGACGGCGTTGAGCACCAGCGAAAGCACGGCGACGTTGCGCAGCGTGCGATTATCTTGCAGGGCGTTATACATCCGCCCGTTGATAAACCCGTAGGTGACGATGAATATATTCGGCGCGAGAAACATCACGGCGGACGCCACCACATCGGTGGCCTGCGCGCTAAAATTGCCATGGTGATAGAAAATCTCCACCACCGGGCGCGACAACGAACTCAGCAGCGCGCCAGCGGGCAAGAGGATGATTGCAGAAAAAATGACCGCCTGGCGGAAGGTGGTGGTTAAGAGCGTAAATTCGCGGCGGGCCACTTGTAGCGCGAAGATCGGCAAGAGCGCCGTGGAGAGCGCCGTATAAAAGATCCCCGAGGGCATATCCACCAGCTTGATCGCGTAGCTGAGCGAGGCAATGCTGCCCGGCGGCAAGAGCGAAGCCATAAACTGATCGACCAGACTGTTGCCGTTGACCATCAGTGCCCCAATCAGCATGGGTGTGGAAAGCGCGGCAATGCGCTGAATGCCCGGATGCCGCCAGGAAAAATCGAAATGAAAGCGCAGCCCCATGCGCAGATAGGCAACGACGAGCAGCAAGAAATTCAGCGAATAACCCACAATCGTGCCCCAGCCCAGGGCATAGATGCCCCAAGAAGGCGCAAACAGCAGAAACGCGATGGTGCTCAGCGTAATCGTGACGGGAGCCAGCGATGGCACCGCAAACCGCCCATAGGCATTCAGAACGGAGCCAACCAGCGTCACCAGCACTTGCAGCAAGAGCACGGGCATCAAGAAGCGCAGGAGGATGACCGCCAGCGTCTGCGTGGGGGCATCCATCTGCCGGGCGAAGATCGTCACGACCAGCGGTGCGCCCGCGGCCAGCGCCACTGTCACCACCAGCGCAATCAGCGTGCCCAGCGTCATCGCTACCCGGAGCAGGCGCATGGACTCCGCCTCGCCTTTGTTTTCGCGGTAGTCCACAAAGACCGGAATCAATGCCGCGCCCACCGCCGTGGTCAAGATGCCAGAAATGGTTGTGGGCACGATCAGCGCCACCGTATAGGCGTCCATGGTTGGGCCAACGCCAAAGGCCGAAGCCGTCAGCACCTGGCTGACGATGCTCAGCAGCCGGGCGGCAACGGTGACATACAAGACGACCGAGATGGCGCGGCCAGCGTGAATCACGATCCCCTGGCTGTTGGGCGCGCCATCGGGCGGGGGAGCCGTTTCCTCAAGGTTTGTGGATGTACTCATGCCCTGTCTCATAAAGCTCCTGTGCTGCAACGGCCTCGCGTGGAATCAGCCCTAAGAGCAACAGAATCGCGAGCCCCCCAAGAGCGAAGAGACTTGCGAACGTGTTGCCAACCAACTTTGGGCGGGTTCCGGGAGCGGCGCGCGGCAGGAAAAAGAATAGAGACTGCGGCAAGAACAGAGGAAGGAGGATCAACTCTGTTTCGGCGACCAGCCACACCAGGCGGTAGTCCTCGAACTCCTGCGTGGTCACGTGGCGGACCAGGATGACAGGCACCCCCAACGAGCAGCCCCGCAGCCGCGAGAAATCCTGCCTTGCGGCGAATCCCCGATTTCCACATGGTTCGCCGGGCCTTGCTGACGTAATTGATCCGGTCGCTGACATTGAAGAAGTGGCGATAAATCAGCCGCATAAAAGAAAAGCTGTGGCGGTTTGCTCGACGCGCGTCATTTTTTCCCCCGGCGAAGTCAAAGGCTCGTAGCCGATCAAAAACGAGCATAGCCAAATGCATATCAGCTGTTCAGGAATCCCGAAGCCGTTTGGCGGATAATAGGGGTTACCTACGAGGTGTGGTCTGAGCCCCGCAAACTCCTCCAAGACTGGGTAGAGTCCCTCACCTCGGGAGGGATAGACCATGAAGCCGAGCCGTTTCACGGAAGAGCAGATCATCGGGATTTTGCGGGAGCAGGAGGCGGGTGCGGCGACCGCTGCTATCCTGCTGCAAGCAGGGGATCTCGAGCGCGACGTTCTACCGGCGGCACGCACATGGTTCTCCTGGTCGTGCTGCGCGACGGTCTGGTACTCAGGCTAGCGAAGCACATCCGCTCCGAGCTTGCGCGCGCTGCGGGCTTCCCGGCTTTCGTGCCGGCGTGCATTGCACAGGTCGAGGCGCTTGCTGAGACCTTTAGCGGCAAGCGGTCCGAAACCGCTGCGCGAGATGCGGTGAATGGCCGCCCTGTCCAGAACCGCGATGCGCTGCAGAACCCGGAATGTCTCGATGCCATTGCCAAGCATCCGGTTCTTCGGGCGTCTCCGGCCATCAGGGCATCACGGGGGCTGGCGCCAGGCCACGACGGGGTGATCCCGCAGGGTGACGGGCTGCGGCGGGAGCTCCAGGCGATTTGCGAGCGCGTGCTTGGCATCTCGCGCCCGTTGCCTGGTCCGATAGTCTTCTTGGCTTCGGCGCGGAATCGCTAGCGTTTGAACCCTGCTTCTCGAGATCGAGGATTATACTGGGCATCCCCCTACCCTCTCGGCCTTTCTGGCGGCGCCGTCGATCGAAGGCTTGGCCACGACCCTATCCGTCGGCGCAACAGCGATGGTCGGGGAAGTAGCGCTCGTCTGTAATCTCTCCTCCTGGTCCGTGCATGCGAAGTACCGCGGCTGGGGAATGGCCCTGCTCGCCGAGGCGCTGCGGGACGAGAGCCTCACCTGCACGGCGTTCACCCCGAGCCGACCGCCTGGGCTGCCCTCCTGGCGCAGCGCTTCACACCCCTAGCTTCGAACAGGATCGTCATGCCGCCATTGCTCCAGGCCGAGACGCTGTTCGCGCCGAACCGTCTGGTCATCAGCTTCGATCCGGCTGCGGTCCGCGAGAGGCTGACTAGCCAGCAACGACAGATCTTCGACGATCACGCACCGTATGATTGCCTGCAGCTCACCGTCAGCGATGGGTCGGATCATGCCTTTCTCGTGGTAAAGCGCCGTACGCAACGGCTCAATGCGAGGCGACTGGGAGGACTGGGGAAAGTTTTGCCCGTGCGGATCCCCTATTCGGACATCCTACATTGCAGTGCGCCGGAGCTGCTGTCGCGGCGTCTCGAGCGCATCAAGCTAGCGATCCTGCGCCGACGGCGGACGGTGGCGCTCGTCGCGCAGGCGCGGCTCTTTCGGGTCCGGCCACGAGGCGTGATGCTCCCGGTGCGCACGTGTTATCTCGCATTCTGTACAACGCCATACAATTCACGATGCATTCCTCGGGCGCTCATGCCTGGTGGTAGTCCTTATTTTCCTTCGATTGAATCAGTCGAAAATTGTATCGGGATTTGAATGAGCTCTCTTCACAAGTGGCCAAGCATTTTTGCGGCAGCACGCTGATCGAATTTCACGATAGAGCGTTGCTGTAATCTTGCTCGGACTACAAGTAGAATACAGACAAGGGGGATAGCAAATGACAATAATGATACCCCTTATCTTTGCGCTGGCTGGCAGCGTCGCGAACATCTCTAATGGATCGACATCCCTCGATACGAGGATAGTCGACGCAGGTGGTTCGTGGAATTTACTGGCCGAGGGCCTGTCCGACGATACTCACAGCTTTGCTGGCACCCACAGCAATATGGCAGACAATACGAGCGCCGCATCGCAGCCTGTAAGTAGAACTAGAACAGTTGTTCCGTCGATTACGTCGTTTTCGGCTAAGCCGCAAACCCGCTTTCTTATCGGTGGCGACAGCTACCTAGTTGAGACGGCGGGTAAGAGCTATAGCCTGACCAATCCTGACCCACAAACTCTGCGCTTCGAAGTCCATCAGGGCGACAATTGGGCAGCGGGTGGTGATGGCTCATACTGTGATCGCTCTGAAATTCAAAATCAGTCGACGGGCGTCGCGACCAGCTGGGGTGCATTTATCCCGCCCGGTACTCCGATTGGCATGGACTATCAGTTCATGGTGGAGGCCAATGGGCCCAATGGGTCATTTGTAAACACTCAAAACAGATCGAACGGCTGGTTTGTCGTCGGTCAAATGCACAATGACGACATTGCGAGTGGTGTAGGGACCTCACCGCCGTTCGCGGTCCAGATGGACGGCGACCATCTGCAAATTGTCGCCCGCTATGTTCTGCCCGGTGGGAATCCCAGTAATTCGTCTTCCGCTCTCCGTATGCTCACGCTCTGGACCGATCCGACTCCAATTACTCCTGGCGTCTACAAGGACATTCGCGCTCAAGCCAATTTTTCCAACAGCGGCGGCGGGTATTTGGACGTCTGGATCAATGGTTCGCAGGTTGTGAACTATCGGGGTCCTTTGGGCTATGGGCAGGGCACCTATTGGGAATATGGCATCTATCGGTCGTCGGCGCCTGAAACGACTGCCGTCCATTACCGAAATTTGATGCTAACAATCGGGCCGTCAGCACCTGTCTCGTCACGACGACCCTGACTGACGGTGCGCAGCTTCACTGGCAGCACGACCTCGCTAGCGCGGTTAAATCCGGCCGCGCTATGTTATTATTTTGTTTGCGACGGGTGTTATCGAAAGCTTGCCGAGACGCGAAGAGAATAGGACCTATCCGCATTTCTCTTTTAGTTTGAATACTTTTTCATAGGCACCCAAGAGCTTTGTTGACTCGTGGTGCCAAGCGAGTTCGTCATAGATTCTTTTCTGGCCGAATGCACCCATAGCATCGCGTCGCACTGGATCATCTACAAGTTCCAATATCTTGTCGCCGAACTCCGCAGTATCCGCATTCTGTACATATAAGGATGCCTCTCCAGCCGAAAAACGGCCTTCAGTGAGGTCAAATTGAACAATAGGCTTACCCAACGCCATATACTCCATGATCTTGTGCATCGTTGATTTGTCGTTCATCGAGCTGGGGCGGTCCGGATTTACGCAGACGTCTGCCGTGGAGAGTATTGTGAATAGTGTAGCGTCATCAACACGGCCAGTGAACGTAACCAATTCGTCCAGTTCAAAAGCCAATGCAAGCTTCTTGAGCTCCTCCAATTCCCGCCCACCCCCGACAATGACGAACTGGACATCATCGCGATTTCGTATCCTGCGGATGTGCCTGATTGATTCCAGCAACAGATCGATCCCCTCCTGCCTTGCAATAACACCCACATATCCGACAAGGAATTTCCGTCCCCTCTTCCAGGCCGGGTCTGGTGGAAATGAGCGAACGCGCGAAAGGTTTGGAGCGGAGCGCACAACGAACACATGATCAGGGTTCATTCGCCCTCGTTCAATGGCAATGGTACGATATGATTGGTTGGTTGCTATCGATACGTCAGACAATGCGAATGTAATGCGTTCAAGTAGGACCATAACCTGCCAGAGCAAGCCACGACGTCCGAATTTCGCCTCGTAAAGCTCCGGGCTGATATCGTGGTGATCGAAAATGAAAGATTTTCCAAATAGAAACTTATGAAATGCACCAACTACGAAAATGAGATCCGGCGGATTACACGCGTGGACTACATCAAACCCGCGCGTTGTGAGAATTTTCAAACTCAGCACGAACTCCCAAAATAATGCCGCGCTGTACTCGGCGAGATAGCCCAGCACCCCACGACCTTCTCCCGGCAACCAGTGGCGATAGACCGCGATTCCCTCGATAATTTCAAATGAGGCCGTTGCGCCCGGTCCCTTGGGACAAATTACCGACACTTCATAACCATGCCGCGCCAATGTGCTGGCTTCCGACCACACTCTGGCATCGAACGGTACCGGAAGATTTTCGACGATGATAAGCACCCGGCGGCGAACCGAACTAACACCCGCTTGATCGTGGCGTGCAACGCCGTCGTCATGAAAGAGTGTTGACATCAATGATCCGCCTGGCGTGTAACGCCATATGTTTCGCCCACCCTCGGGTATCGATGACAAGATCGAACAGCTCCGACTCGGCGGCCGACTTTAGGATTAGTAATTTGCGGAGCGCGGGCAAATTGGAGAACGCATAGCCAAGATTCTGACCCAACAATTTCGACGGCTCGACGTGCGGGTCGTAGATCGACAAGCCGATGTGCAACCGAAGGAATTTGCGAGCCAAGTCGATATTGGGACTCTCGCGAAGATCGTCGCTGTCCTCCTTGAAGGCAAGCCCCAGCATAAGCACCCGCCCGCCGGCCGGGACTGCTTTCAGGCAATTCTCAAACAGGAAATTCTTATGCTCATCATTCGATCTCAGAACCGAATCCACGAGCCAAGTATGCGCCCCGACGTCGCTTGCGATGTGTTGGAGCGCACGAACGTCTTTCGGCAAGCATGAGCCGCCGAATGCGCCACCCGGCCTCAAATAATAGGGGGAAATGTTGAGCTTGGTATCAGAGATGAAAATCTTATGAACAGTGGTCGCGCTAATACCGAGCTTATCGCAAACGCGACCGACTTCGTTGGCAAAAGCAATCTTTACTGCGTGAAACGAGTTATCGACGAATTTTGTCATCTCTGCCGCGCGATAATTCGTGTAGAAGACCGGCACCGCGATACTTGCGTTCAACTCGTCAAGAGCCGCGCACCTTTCCCCGTCCTTCGTCCCAATCACGATCTTCGGCGGGTTGAAGAAGTCTTCGATCGCTACCGATTCGCGCAAGAATTCGGGGTTATAGACAACCTCGACGAGGTCCGTCCTGCCCTTCAATGCGTCCTCGAAAATCGGGAGGACCAGTTCCTCGATGGTACCGGGCCGCATCGTGGAGCGAAATACGATCGTCAACGTCGTCGCGCGGGCGGGACCGACCAGCTCCGCGATCTGATGGGAAACTTCCGCGATAAAGCTCATGTTGTGAGATCCGTCCGGCGCACTAGGCGTTCCCACACAGACTATGGCCATGGTGCAACTGTCGAGATGTCCGCTGGCATCCTTCGTCGCGCTCAGCAAATTTTTCCTGACAGCACGCTCTACAAGTTGATCGAGACCGGGCTCCGTGATTGGCGATTTGCCCGCGTTGACGATCGCCACTTTTTCATCGCTGACGTCGACACCGACGACTTCGTGGCCTTGCCTGGTGAGGCAAGCGGCCGTCGTCATGCCGACGTAACCAAGTCCGAACACCGCAATTTTCATCTTAATCCATCAGCCGCATTACGTTGTGCTGGCAACGGCGGCGGCTGCTCATGAGTTTGTCTGCAAGGTCGACGGTTTCATTCAGAGATAATATGTCGATCGGCACCCCTACCCGAGTGTATTCTTTCATCCGCGCAGAGCCTCAACTTTTTTGGGCTACCTATTCTGGTTGTGACGAAGGGAAGACAGGATGGTTGCGCGGGAGGCCGAGTGACGACCTGTTGAACGCCACGTATCGGGTCAGGCGTCGGAGCCCGCCGGAGCAGGAAGCGATCTGCCAGGAGCATCATGCTAGGAGCTTCGTGCCTGGGCCGAAACAGCATGACCACGCTCGTTGCGGTCCGCCTCCCGGCTACACGCGAAAACGAAAAAGGTACCCGTAATTGTCACGAAGTTCGGATAGATATCGCCGAACCGCCACCCCAAGTCGGTATGAGACCGATTCTGAATGCGCGAAAGCATCCGGCTGTTTGTGATAAACGCAGCGTATATCCGCCGTCCTGCCGGGCGGGATATCGACGATCACCCGAATACATCCGTCCATGCATTCGTACGCGACGACGTCTTGGTTGACTGTAACATCTTTCAAAGAATCGACCTGTGGTTCTTGCTTCACGACTTGGATCCGTCGCGTCATCGCCTCCATGTTTTCGATGCGGAGTTGTTCAGCAAACATCTTTACTATGATCGTTACGCCGTCGGGTCGAATGCTGTAGCTGTGGCAAACGGCGTCCCCGAGAGTCCGCCAACAGAGCTTCCACCGCAAGGATGCAAGCTGTCGGAGGAACTCCGCTAGTTCGCTGCCGTGGCCTCGGAAAAGGTCGTGATGCCCGGCAACGAAGCACGGCTTGCCCAGGATTCCGTCAAATGCGAAGTTTTCAATGCCGTGGTCAATATACCGCCGGGTGTAAATCGAGAATCCCCCATACCGAACGATGGCGACACTCCACAGGTCCGCAAGTGTCGTTTCGTTCGACGCGTCATCGGCTGGTGCGACTTCCGTGTTCACTGCCGCGACGAAGCCATGTCGCTTGAGAGCCGACACCGCCTCGGGCGAGAATGCCCCTTGCGGGAAAACCATCACGTTTTCATGATCAAGCGCGGTCTCGTTGAGAAGGGACTGCATCCGACACTTGGCGGTCTTCAGCTTTCTGTCGAGTAGGTCGGCTGAACGGGCTGCAAATTCACTACGGGTGTGATCGCAGCCGTGCACGCAGACGGACAGTTTTCCGCTATTTTTTCGAAAGGCGGTAACGGTGTCGCGATTTGTTCGATGCCAGTTCCATGGAATGAAGGCGATGGTCGTCGCGAACGTCTGCTTGTTGGCCAACTGCAGTAGTTCGCCAAAATCGAGAAAGCCGTACCGTGGCCTCAGGGGTGGATCGTCGATGATCAGGCACGCGTTTGTTTCGGAGGCGGTCCAGCAGACGTCGCGGAACGACCACTTCAGATACATCACGACTGGCACCGCACCGGCGAAACGCTTCTTCACATCAAAATAGGTCGCAGCGCGTTCGCGAATGTCCACCATCGCCAGTGAGGCATCGGCAAAAAAGCGCACGCCGGAATAAGCAAATCCGGCGAACAGGTGTCCCTCGGGCGCCCCGACGATGCTCTGCAATTCGCCACCATCCCGGATGACAAGCGCCGCATCCGCGGCGCCGGGCTCCAGTTGGATCCGCAGGGCCGACATTGGGCCGCACATCTCTGGAAAAGCATCAGTGACGGACACGGTTATTGGCCACGCGTCCATGCCGCGGATGTCCGCCTCCGGGTCTCCCGTGATCTGGCGCAGCAGAGCCCTGCAGGGATCCACAGCTTGAAATCCATAGACGAACACGGATGCGGCTGCCGCCAACCAAGCCGGAAGCGTTCCGGCCTTGCAGGGCTGCAGGGTTTCAGCAAGACAGGGCGCGGAAGTCAGGATGGAGAACTGCGGATGACTTGCCGTCAGCGAGGCTACATTGCCCCCGTTCGCTTCACTGACTGTCAGCGCCGTCCATGGAACTCCGAAAAAATCGAGGATTTCCGCCAGGTTGCAATCGTCGGACGATGGAGTGTCACTGCGGATCAGGAGCGCGATCGAAGAGCCCGTGTCCATGGCGTCGGCGTTCCGTCCTGGGTTGTCGCATCATCCTTCAGCGAGGCCACCGGGCATCCTGCGGATCGTCCGCGACCTCGAGATTGTGCTCCTCTTGAGGAGTCCTATACGAAAGGCCGCCAGGTTTCCACTGAAGGACGCGGGGTATTCCGACCTGTGTACCCCAAAAGAGCGTAGATCATAATCCGTGTTCTTCAGCAGCGTGCGCGCTCAATCGGTTATCTTGAATGAACGCACGCTGAGGCCTTCAAACAGGGAACCAACATGGCGAATAACGCGGAAATTCGGACCGCGAACGGCGGCCCGTCGCTCGCCGTCATCGGTTGCGGCTACTGGGGTGCGAAACACATCCGTGTCAGCTGCGACATACGCAACGCAAGGCTTTCGATGGCCGCTGATCTGCACCCTGACAGATTGGAATATGTCCGTTCACAATATCCTTCTGTCGATGTTTCGCGTGATATCGGCGCGGTGCTGAATAACCCTTCTATAGACGGGGTCATTGTCGCCACCCCTGTGGAGACGCACTTTGAATTGGCGCGGGCGGTGCTCCAGGCCGGAAAGCACGCGCTCGTTGAGAAGCCGTTGGCTATGACGAGCGCCCAATGCCGCGAGTTGAATGCGATCGCCGAAGAGCGCAAGCGTGTGCTGATGGTCGGACACACGTTCGAGTATCACCCGGCGGTGGGTGTCATGCGCCAGATGATCCAGAGCGGCTCTCTCGGCGAGCTTTACTACATTGATTCGCGACGCCTGAATCTCGGCCTCTACCGGCAGGACGCCAATGTCCTTTGGGACTTGGCGCCGCACGACCTCTCGATCATCTTCTGCCTGCTGGAGGAGGTGCCGCAAACCATCGGCGCCTGGGGTTCCGCGCACGTTCTGCCTGACGTTGAGGACGTTGTTTACGCCAAGATGGGCTTCAAGAGCGGCGCGACCGCCCATGTGCATGTTTCCTGGTTGGACCCGGTCAAGGTGCGCCAGATCACGGTCGTCGGAAGCGATGCGATGCTGGTGTTCGACGACGTGCAGCCGTCCGAGAAAGTGCGCGTTTACCAGAAGCGATTCAGGCCGCAGATTAACGGCGACTCCTACGCCGACTTCCAATCGGCCTATCATCATGGCGACGTGCATATCCCCGCGATATCCAGCAGCGAACCGCTGAAACTCGAGTTACTCGACTTCGTCAACGCGATCATGACCGGGGAACGGCCGCGCGCGGACGGACTGCACGGGCTGCGCGTTGTCGAAGCGCTCGAGGCGGCATCGGCGTGTCTACGGTTCAAGCACAAACACCGTAACAACGGTAAGGATCAACGGATGTTTCGGCGGCGGAACGTGCCGGCGGGAGGTCCCGAAATTGCCGTCGCATGAAGCCACGCGACGGAAGGCGACCCCGCGGGAATTCGGCAAGCGGGCGCTCGACGTCGCGATCGGCGTTCTCGCGATCGTGGTGCTGGCTCCCGTCTTCATGGTGGTGTGGATAGCAATCCATCTCGATAGTCCCGGACCAGCGGTCTTTCGCCAACGTCGGATCGGGCGAGACGAGAAACCGTTCAACTGCTTCAAATTCCGGACGCTCCGCCACAACGCCGATGAAAACGTCCATCGCGATGCGATCCGGCGGGCTTGGGCAAAGGAACCCCTCTCGAACGACCCCGATGCCCCATACAAGCTGACAGACGACCCTCGCGTGACGCGCGTGGGGCGTTGGCTGCGGAGAACCAGCCTCGACGAGCTGCCGCAACTTCTCAATGTATTGCGGGGCGAAATGAGCATCGTCGGTCCGCGGCCGGCGATTCCTTATGAACTCGAATACTTCCGGGACTGGCACCATAAACGTCACATTGTGAAGCCCGGCATCACCGGAATTTGCCAGGTGCGCGGCCGGGGTCGTGTCTGCCCCGAGGTAATGCTCGAGATGGATGTCGAATATGCAATGAACTGGACCTTATGGACCGACCTGAAGTTGATTGCGCTGACGCTTCCCGCGGTGCTGCGGGGGCACGGTGCCCGATGAGGTTCTCCAGTGACAGAGACGGATTCTCGTGAGGTTCGACAAATGCACATTCCGTTCGTCGATCTTAAAGCGCAATATGAGACGCTAAAGGACGAGATGGCCGAAGCAATTCGGGACATTCTCGACTCCGCGCAATTCATCGGCGGCGAGGCGGTTGCCTCGTTCGAAAGAGATTTCGCCGCGTATTGCCAGGTGCGCCACGCGCGCGGTGTGGCGAGCGGCACGGACGCGCTTCATCTGGCGCTGCGGGCCCTGGATATTGGTCATGGCGACGAGGTGATTACAACCGCTCATACCTTCATCGCCACCGCGGCGGCCATCGTGGCGACGGGTGCGCGGCCCGTGTTCGTCGATATCGATCCAGACACCTACACGATCGATCCCAAGATGATCGAGCGCGCTCTAACGGGTCGTACAAGAGCGATCGTCGCAGTCCACCTCTACGGCCAGCCCGCTGACATGGGTCCAATCAAGGACATCGCACGGCGGCGCGGCCTCTATGTACTAGAGGACGCGGCCCAGGCGCACGGGGCGGAATATCAGGGGGTCCGAACCGGGGCGCTCGGCGATGTCGCATGTTTCTCGTTTTATCCGGCGAAGAACCTCGGGGCCTATGGCGACGGCGGAGCGGTCACTACCAACAGTGCCGCGATCGCCGAGCGGATCGAACGACTGCGTGACCACGGTCGAACCAGCCACTACAGCCACGCCGAGATCGGGTTCAACAGCCGGCTCGATACTCTCCAGGCGGCAATCCTGCAGATCAAGCTGCGGCGCCTGGATGAATGGAACGCCAATCGGCGGCGCGCTGCGGAGTGGTACGCCGTGGAGTTGGCGCAGTCGGGGATCAAGACGCCGTTCGTTCAAAAGGGGTCGACGCACGTCTATCATTTGTATGTGATCGAGACCAACGAGCGGGACGCAATGCGGAACAAGCTCGACCAGGCCGGCGTAGCTACCGGGATCCATTATCCGGTGCCGCTCCACCTACAGCCTGCCCTCGCCCATCTCGGCTACAGGCAGGGCGACTTGCCGTACTGCGAAGCGATGGCCGCTCGATCATTGTCCCTGCCCATGTTCCCCGAGCTCGCACGCGACCAGGTGCGCCGTATCGCCGCGATTGCGCGCGCTGCGGCCGAGCAGGACGGTCACAAGAAATTGCGACGGAAGTCAACGTATTCGCCCGCCGCGCTGCGCGCCGAGGCCGGGAAGGAGTGGCGATGAATCGAATCAGTGCATGGGCGGTGGTCGAGACCGAGGCGATCGGTGCGGCCGTGACGATCGCCGAGTTCGCCGTGGTGCGGCCTGATGTTACGATTGGCAACCGGGTGGTCATTCACCCGCATGTCGTGATTGAGAGCGGCGCAAGAATCGGGGACAACGTCGAAATCTTCCCGGGAGCCTATATCGGCAAGGCGCCCAAGGGGGCCGGCGCGTTGTCGCGCGCGCCGCGTTTCGAGGCATGGGTCGATATCGGCGCCGATTGTTCTATCGGACCGCACGCGGTAATCTTCTACGACGTCTCGGTCGGCGCGGGGACCCTGATTGGTGACGGCGCCTCGATCCGTGAACAATCGCGGATCGGCTCGAAGACTGTCATCGGACGTTACGTCACGGTCAATTACAACACGCGAATCGGCGATCGCGTCCGGGTGCAGGATCACACCTGGCTGGCGGGCAATATGACGATCGAAGACGACGTGTTCATTTCGGGCTGCGTCGGCACTTCGAACGACAATGCGATCGGCCGCAACGGCTACGACGGTTCGCCCATGCTCGGGCCCCATATCGCGCGCGGCGCGGCGATCGGCCTGGGAGCCAACCTACTGCCAGGCGTCAGAATCGGCGTTGGCGCCGTCGTCGGCGCCGGTGCGGTGGTGACGAAGGACGTGCCCGACGGTGCGCTCGTGATGGGCGTCCCGGCAGAGATCCGACGACGGCTCAAAGAGGTTCGCGGCGCAGACCAGTGACTCGCTGGCAGTTCGTGCCAAGCGTCGAGGGAACACTATCGTGAGGATCCTCTGTGTCACCAACATGTATCCGAGTCCGCACAGACCGGGCTCCGGAGCCTTCGTGTGCCAGCAGGTAGAGCAGCTGCGCCGGTTCGGCCACACGGTCGACGTTATCAATATTCTCGGATTCCAGTCCAAGATGAACTATCTGAGGTGCTCTCTTGACGTCATGCGAATGACGAGCGCGGGGGCATACGACATCGTCCATGCGCATTACGGTTATTCGGCATATCCTGCAATGTTTCGGTCGCAGGCGCCACTCGTCATCACGCTGCACGGGACTGACGTACTTGGCAAAAATATCTTTGAGAGGCTGTGCACACGGGTTGTGTCGCATTTCGCCGATGCCGTCATAGTCGTTTCGGAGGGGATGCGGAGACGGATTCCGGGAGTCGTAATTCCCTGCGGGGTCGACCTCGGCGTATTCAAGCCGTACGATCGCGACAAAGCACGAGCGCGGCTGGGGTGGCCGAAAGACAGGTATATCGTTCTGTTTCCATTTGATCCGGCGCGCCCTGAGAAGAGATACGATCTGGCAAGAGCGTCAGTCGAGCGACTCGTGCAGGAGGACGTCGACGCGGAGTTGATGACGGTCGTCAATGTGCCGAACGGCGAAATGCCGTGGTGCTACAGCGCGGCCGACGCCCTGCTTCTCTGCTCGGATTATGAGGGGTCGCCGACCTCTATCAAGGAAGCTCTCGCGTGCAATCGCCCGGTAGTGGCGACGGAGGTAGGCGACGTTGGCGAGCTGTTAAGCGGCATCGCGGGGACGCGGATCTGTCCGCAGGACGCCGGCACAATTGCCCGCAACCTTCGAGAGGTTTTTGACTGGTCGCGGAGCAGCGAGTTCCGGGGGCGAGCGGCAATGGCGAGGTACGACCAGGCGCTCACCGTCGAAAAGATCGTCGGGGTATATGCCGACGTTCTCTCGAACTTCAGGGCAAGGACGGTGGGCAAGCGTTTGCTGCGGAGCGGATGACGACAATGCGACGGCTGGAAGAATGAACTCTACAAGATCCTCGAAGGCAAATTCAAATTGCCAGAGGTCAACTCAAAGCCTTCCAACGTCGAGAAAGCTTACAGGACAGCAATTCCGCTTGGGAGACTAGCGCGCTGCCCGACATCCTCTGCAGGCGCGGAGCGCAAGACTTCTTGCATAACGTGCAGAAGAAATCCGGTGTCTACAGCTAAGTGCGCCGCCCGTGAGAGGCGCGGAACTTAACAGGGAGCTTTTGCGATGTTGAAGGAAGCGATCATAGGGACGCGAGTCGGCGGTTTCGCACTGTCTCTGCGCGAGCGGGTCGAGCTGTTCAGAGCAGCCGTGCGACAGGATGAATCGCTTGGGCGCATTTCCAACGACAGCACGGCCAGGCGCCTGATCGAGCGCATCTGTGGCGACGGGAAGGTGTTCGTCGACGTGGGCGCGCATATCGGCTCCGTGGTGGCCGGCGTCCGGCGACACAGCAGCCCGCGCAAAATCATCGCGATCGAGGCCATCCCCGAAAAAGCGGCAGCGCTCCGGCGTCGCTTCCCCGAGATCGAGGTCCACTCCATCGCGGCGGGCGAGCGCGAGGAACTGGCGGCGTTCTTCATCGACCTCAACCGCTCCGGCTATTCGTCGCTCGACAGGACGCTGGGTCGCCGGTCGACCGTTCGCGAGATCCAGGTCCCGGTGCAGCGCCTGGACACGGTGGTCACGGCCACGGATGTCGATGCGATGAAGATCGACGTGGAAGGCGCGGAGCTAGGCGTCCTGCGCGGCGCGGAGAAGCTGATTGCGAGCAGCCGGCCGACGATCATGTTCGAGAGCGGATCGGGTGGGATGTATCCTAAGGCCGACCTGTTCGATTGGCTGGCGCGGCGCGGTTACTGCGTCGTGCTGCCGAACCGCGTCGCCCACAACGACCCCGGCCTCGATTTATCGGGGTTCCAGGAAGCACACCTCCTTCCTCAGCGCAGCACGAACTATTTCGCGATCGCCGTCGAGCGCCGCGACGAGATCCGTGATCGGGCGTGTGAGGTGCTGTGATTGGGCGCGCGTGATTCACCTTTCTGTTGATGTTTCCACTTTCGAGAGTGGTCGGACACAAATGTCTGCAACGCTGGTACGCTTGGTTGAGATGGTTCCCGCTGTACTAACGCGGTTTCCCACTTCAAACTCCCCTCCTTCGCCTACATTTATGGGCTGAACGCAGAGACTGTGATCGATGGGCTGGAGGAAGAAAACTATGCGGCGAAAGCTGTTCAATGGAGGTGTCGAATTTGGAGGTACTTACAAGTGAGTAAACGGTCCGCAGAATTGCGTGTGGTAATCGCGTCGAGTAAACAGAAAGGCTCAATCGTTTCTTATTCCGCAAGCGCGTTGCTTGAGTTTTTGCTCACAATATCATTCTGAAGACGAACATTGGCGACAGACCGCGCACAGAAAGCAATCGGAAATGTCAGGTCAATTCGCCAAGGCGGCAGTGTCCTTCTGATGGGACGTTAGTTTCTTTCTGATGAGGGGTTAGAGTGAAGCAGGTTCTCAAGGACAGCATGATCCAATTGGCTCATCGGTCCGGGCTAATGCCAACCTTCCGCAGGATTTTTGCTGGTAGGGCAGCTATCCTGATGTTCCATGAGATTCAACAAGATTTTCGCTCGGAATTGATGACCGGGACTTCAGTTGCTCTTTTCGAATATTCACTCAATTGGCTGCGGCAAGAAGGGTGGGAGATTGTCAGTTTCGAGACATGTCTCGAGCGATTGGCCACGGATCCCGGACCGTGCCGCTATGCGGTGCTTACCTTTGACGACGGCTATCGCGACAACCTCGCGGCTGCGCTTCCAATCCTCGAGCGAAACAACGCCCCATTCATGATGTACGTTCCCACTGGTGCCCTCACACGAACGCTGCAATCGTGGTGGCTGGGCTTGCGCGAAGTATTTCGCATTGGAGACACGGTTACGATCGATGCGATGGACATGAAGTTCCACTGTCCCGAGTTTCACGAAAAGGTGTCGGGCTTATACAAGGTAATTGAGTGGATTCACCAAGATTATCACCGGGCTGCAATGCTCGCCTCAACGTTCAACAAGACGGGTATATCGCTATCGGCTTTGAATGAGGCATATTTCCTGAATGAGCGCGAGCTTCAAAAACTCTCGCGGCATCCTCTCGCGTCAATCGGCGGGCACACCGCTTCGCATGCAGCACTGTCGTCCCTGGATGCTCCTGCAGCGCGAGCCGAAATGGCGGATAACCGCTGCTATCTGGAGCAATTGCTGCAGCTTCCGGTTCGGCACTTCGCTTATCCTTACGGCGACTCCAGAGCATGTGGTCCTCGCGAAGCACATCTCGCGAAGGAAATAGGCTTTTCGACCGCAGTAACAACGCAGAATGGGCAAGTATCCGACCGCAACTCAAACCATTTTGCACTTCCTCGCGTCGGCGTTGGGGGGCCATTCGACACGAGGGCCAGGTTCGAGGTTCGCATGAGCGGCATGCAATCGGCGGTGGCCAAAATGCTGCAAATGAGAAGCTTTACATCGAGCGCGGTTGAACGTTGAATTTTGCGCTGAACCGCCTCGTTGCGATTTGGATTGAAGCAGTCCCCGCGGGAGATCGATGCCGTGCGTATACTACACTTTACTGAATGCATAGGCCGGGGAGGAAAAGAACGACAAATCGTCGAACTTTTGGAGGGGCTTGTCCCTCACCGCGAAATAGAGTCATTCGTCGCAGTTACCTATGAGGAGGATGATCAATACGAAATTGACAGCGAACATGCGCAATACATTCCGCTCATTCGGAAAGGCAGGAGGGATTTGCGCCTTTTCAAGAGTTTGTACGATCTGACCTCCAATTTGAAAATTGATATCGTCCACTCGTGGGGCTCCATATGCTCCATTTACGCAGCTCCGGTTGCGAAATTGTGCGGCGCGGCTTTCGTCAATGGCTTTGTGCGGGACGCGCCGCCGCATATGACACTGTGGAATAAGGACTACTTAAGGGGCAAGCTGACCTTTCCGTTTTCAGACATTGTTGTCGCCAATTCGCGCGCAGGCCTGGCTGCCTACGATATTCCCGAGCGCAAAGGTGTATGCATCTATAATGGGTTCAATCCTGAAAGACTTTCTAACTTGGTGGACGAGGTCGAGCTTCGCAGCAGCTTGGGAATCGCGACTCCCCACATTGTCGGGATGGTTGCCAACGTCACACCCAAAAAGGACTATGCAATCTTTGTCGAAATGGCCTGCCGCATTTGCCGCCTCAGGGACGATGTTACTTTTGTGGCTGTCGGCGACGGTGCAATGATGCGGAAAGTGCACGACAGCGTCCCACCTGAGTATTCGCCGCGGATAAAGTTTCTGGGTCGGCGGAAAGATGTAGAAAGTATCGTCAATGTCTTCACTGTGGGAGTTCTCGTTACCAACAGCCGGGTACACGGGGAAGGCATTTCCAACGCAATTACCGAATGCATGGCATTGGGTAAGCCAATCGTAGCAACAAACGATGGGGGCACTCCCGAATTGGTCCTGGAGGGCCAGACGGGATTTCTTGTGCCGAGCCACGACGCTGGGGTGCTGACCGATCGTGTGCTCAGACTCCTCAATGACCGTACGCTTGCTAATCAATTCGGTATCGAAGGGCGTCGGCGCGTTGAAACCGCATTCTCGCGCGATGCGATGTGTAACGCCTATCTCCGCCTTTATCGGAGGGTGGCGTATAGGAGGGCGCGCGCGACATGGGAAGGAGCTATTACTAGAGATATGGTCGATTAATCATTCGATCATTCGATCGTATTCCTAGAGAGACTGTGTTGCAGCGCGCGGGTGAGCGGTTGAGCCGTTGGACACAGCGAGGTGAATGAGCCGCCGTTTGGCGGCTTCGGCCGCCGGTCTTCCTCGATCGCGCAGAACGCGACAATGTGCTCTCAGCGCCTCGCTCGTGGCCGGAGCTCATGAGGAGCGGGCGGCGATCAACGGCAAGAACAGCCGGATCGTGATGGTTGGTTGGCGACTGGAAGACCGACATCCTGCATATGGACGAAATGGAGATGACGGGCAGCAGTGGCGGTCCGAACACCGAAGGCCAATCACTCGGGGTCGAAGCAATAATCTTGTCGTCCGTGAAAAAGTCACCAGGCCGTTGAGTTGAGAGCCGGTTTTTGGCGCCGCTGCGGTTTTGAGATTGCAAGATTCCCTCAAATCAGCAGTCCTGATTGCGTGAAGGGGAGCGATGCGACAGAAGAAGCCGGAGATGGGGAACGGCGATCTGTTTCGCGCACAGGCTCGATAAGGCCATCAATCTGAAGCACGAGCCCCGCCTACGACAGCGACATAGGTGACATCGGAGATCCTAAGCAGGTTCGGGCCGTTGATGGGCTAATCTTTGGTTCGATTGGGATAGATCGGCTCGTCGTGGTCGCTGTCGGTGGTGGCGGCATGGCGTCGTCGCCGGCCCGGCTGAACCTTGGCGCCCGGCAGACGCCGTCTTGATATGGGAGCCAAGACGGAAAGCCGATCACGCACTCGTCGCGCTCGGAACTTATGCACCACACTGACCCATTCAATTTTCTCCGATTGGTAGGTGAATCGCGCATGTTTTCAACGCTATGCTGTCGACGCGGTATACATGCGTATAAAATCACATTTTGAAATTTTTTTCGCCACTTTTGCTTATTAACCCCCACGCCAGCAGTCGGGGGGGCACAATCCCACTGCTTTGAAATGTGCTCGCGGTCCAGACTGCGATGCATTGAAATCCGCTCGCGGTCCGAGGCTGCGATGCGTTGAAATGTGTTCGCGAAGCCAGTCGCTGCGAGCATGCAGTATGTCGCGCGTCATCGCATGCGCGGCAGTGGAATTCCCTCGTCAACATCAACGATACGAGAAACAACTTCTCGATGGAGGCCTGAATTGGATACGACCGGCACGATCACGAATTTCAAGACCACGCCTGGAACCTACTTTCTTATCGGTGGCGACTCCTACGAAGTTGAGACGGAGGGTAGGAGCTATAGTATAACCAACCCCGACCCGCAGACCCTGCGGTTCGAGCTCCGCCAGGGCGAAAATTGGGCAGCGGGTGCTGATGGCTCATACGTTGATCGCTCTGAAATTCAAAATGCCTCGACGGGCGTCAAGACCAGCTGGGGTGCATATATGCCGGCCGGTACTCCGATTGGCATCGACTATCAGTTGATGGTGGAGGCGAATGGGCCCAATGGGTCATTTGTTAACACTCAGAACAGCTCGAATGGCTGGTTTATCGTCGGTCAAATGCACAATGACGACGTTACGGGCGGCGTGGGGACCTCACCGCCGTTCGCGGTCCAGATGGACGGCGACCATCTGCAAATTGTCGCCCGCTATGTTCTGCCCGGTGGGAATCCCAGTAATTCGTCTTCCGATCTCCACATGATGACTCTGTGGACCGATCCGAATCCGATTGTGCCGGGCCGATATTACGACATCAATATCCAGTCCAATGTCTCGAACAGCGGCGGCGGGTATTTGGACGTCTCGATCGACGGCAAACAGGTGGTGGATTATTCCGGCCCGCTCGGCTATGGGGACGGCACCTACTGGGAATATGGCATCTATCGGTCGACGGCGCCCGAGACGACTGCCGTCGATTTTCGCAACATGACGCTGGTCACTGGATCGCAGGCGATCGGCTGGCAGGGTGCTGGCGGCACGGCACCGACGACGCCGACGACACCCACGTCACCAACCACGCCGGTAAACCTGGCGCCGACAGTGACGCAAGCGTCCGCTTCACCGGGGACGGGAATCGCAGATAACGGTGATACCATCACAATGACGCTCGGCTTCAGCGAGGCCGTGACCGTCACCGGCACGCCGACGCTGTCGCTCAACGATGGCGCGACCGCCACCTATGTGGGCGGGTCCGGGACGAGTGCGCTCACCTTCAAAACGACCGTCGCACCGACTGACAAGGACACGTCGGCGCTTGCGATCACCGGGGTCAATCTTGCGAGCGGCGCCAGCATCAAGGATACTTCCGGTCTTGCGGCGAACCTCTCGGGTGCGGTGAAGACGTTCACCGGTCTGCAGATCGATGCGACCCCGACGACGCCAACGTCCCCAACCACGCCAACCACCCCAACTGCGCCAACCACGCCGGTAAACCTGGCGCCGACGGTGACGCAGGCGTCCGCTTCACCGGGGACGGGAATCGCAGATAACGGCGACACCATCACAATGACGCTCGGCTTCAGCGAGGCCGTGACCGTCACCGGCACGCCGACGCTGTCGCTTAACGATGGCGGAAAGGCCACCTATGTCAGTGGCTCAGGCACGAGCTCGCTCATCTTCAAGAACACTGTTGCGTCGACTGACCAGGACACCTCGGCGCTCGCCATCACGGGAGTCAATCTTCCGACCGGCGCGAGCATCAAGGATTCAGGCGGGCTCGCGGCGAACCTTTCGGGCGCGGTGGAGACGTTCTCCGGTCTTCAGATCGATGCGACCCCGGCGACGCCGACGTCCCCAACCACTCCGACGTCCCCAACGACGCCGACGACTCCAACGACGCCAACCACCCCAACGGCCCCGTCAGCGATCGCGCCGGTCCTCACCGTCGCGGACGATTCGCTCAAGGTGTACGGCAGAGGTGGTACGGTCGACCTGGGAGTCGGCGTGACAACGACCGACCCCAACGATAACGTGACCGTCAACATCAGGGGGTTGCCGAAGTACGAGTCGATCACCTCCGCGCTCGATGGTCAGACGTTCAGGGGAAGGGACATCACCCTGACGGCCGCGCAGGTCGAGAGCGGACTGACTCTGACATCGAACTACAGGGGCGGAGGTCATCCCGTCGCAGAGCTCTCGCTGACGGCAAGCGCGAAGGACCCGGTCACCGGCGCTGTGGCGACGGCCGCGCCGCAGACCATCATCGTGACGGATCCGCGGCCTGCGGCCACGACGACAACGACCACGACGACCACGACGTCGCCGCAGACCACCAGCGTGACCAGTCCTCCGGCTTCGACCTCGACGAGCGCAGGGTTCCTGGCGAACCAGGGCTTTGAGCGGCTGCAGCAACATGTGGGGTCGTTCACCAGCACGCTGGCAACCGGTAGGCCGCAGGCGTTCGTGGCGGATCCTCAGCTCGCGACGGGTACGACCACGGCGTCCCTGGCAAGCCAGAGCTTTGCGCTGCTGAACCAGTATCTGGCCGGTAACACCGGCCGGGTCGACTCCGGGCAGATCGTGTCAGCCGTGTCGCAAGCGGCCGGTTGGGCGCAGGACGCGATCCTGACCAGACCGCACTGATCCCCTCCCGCACCCGGGCGCATCAGCACCCGGGTGCGGCACCATCAAAGTTTGGGAATGCAGAGAAGGAACATCACACGCGGCCGGTAGCCGCGAAGGGTTGAGTTAAAACATTATGGCGATGCAGAATGGGAATGCCCACGCCGCAGACCATGGGTTTCGAGCCCTGGCTCTGTTCCTGCGCCTTCATGGCGTCCACGCCGAGCCCGAGCAGCTCCGCGATAGCTGTGGAAGCAGCACAATAGGTATCCGCGCCCTGCTTCGTTGCGCGCGCGAGTTTGGAGTCAAGGTCCGTTCACGAACAACGCATTGGAAGCGACTTGCGAGCATCCAGTTGCCTGGAATCGCATCGCTGCGTGATGGCGGATTTCTGCTGCTCGGCAAGGTCGACGACAACGGGGCGCTCGTGCTGCACCCGACTGCGTCGCGTCCGGAGCTGATGACGCGCGCGGAATTCGAGGAAATCTGGGACGGCCGCTTGATCCTGACGGGATCGCAGAACGTCATCAATCGGGTGCTCCATGCCCTCGCTGACATGAGTGTCACCGTGCGTGGTCTGGCGCGCCGCGCCGTCGCCCCCGTAACACGCGCTCGCGATACCGTAATGCAGGCCTGCAATTCATTGATGCGTGCGTGCTTCGGCGAACGAAGCGATATGGCCCTCCAGGCGGCCAGAACCGACTTCGAGGCTGCGAGCATCGTGCCTCAGAGCGAGGACGAGTCTGGGCTCGTGGCAGTGGCAATCCTGTTACGATGCCATGGCATTGCGGCCGATCCTGAACAGATCCGGCATCGCATGGGCGCGGCCAAGCTGGGTGTTACCGAAATTCTGCGCTGCGCCAAGGAATTCGGGCTGAAAGCTCGGGCACAGAAGTCGAACTGGAGCAGGCTTGCGGTCACACCGCTGCCGGGCATCGCCCTGCTGCGCGACGGCGGCTTCCTGATCCTCGGCCAGGTCGTCGACGACAAGCTTATGGTTCAGCGCCCATTGTCTCCCCGGCCCGAAACAATGACGCAGGCCGAGCTTGAGGCAATCTGGGGCGGCGACATCATCTTGATGACGCGGCGCGCGTCCCTGACCGATCTCTCCCGCCGCTTCGATATCGGCTGGTTTGTCGGCGCGGTCCACAAGTATCGCCGTCTTCTCAGCGAAGTGCTGGTCGCGTCGTTCTTCCTTCAGTTCTTTGCCCTTATCTCACCGCTGTTTTTCCAGGTGGTCATCGACAAGGTGCTCGTGCATCGAAGCATGAGTACGCTCGACGTTCTGATCATAGGCCTTGTCGCGCTGACCGTGTTCGAGGCCATTCTCGAAACGCTGCGCGTCTATCTGTTCGCGCACACCACGAACCGCATCGATGTCGAACTCGGCGCCCGGCTGTTTCGTCACCTGATGGCGCTACCGATCGCGTATTTCCAGGCCCGCCGGGTCGGCGATTCGGTCGCGCGCGTCCGCGAACTGGAGAATATCCGTCAGTTCCTGACGAGCTCGGCGCTTACGCTCGTCATCGATCTGTTGTTCACCGTCGTCTTCCTTGCAGTGATGTTCTACTACTCGACGACATTGACGCTTATCGTTCTGGCGTCATTCCCGTTCTACATCGGCATTTCCGTGTTCGCTGCGCCGCTGTTTCGCCGGCGCCTCGATGAGAAGTTCAATCGGGGCTCCGAGAACCAGGCCTTCCTGGTCGAGAGCGTCACGGGCGTCGAGACGCTGAAGGCCATGGCGGTCGAGCCGCAGATGCAGCGCCGGTGGGAGGAGCAGCTCGCCGGCTATGTAAGCGCCAGCTTCCGCGTGCTTAGCCTGAACAATACGGCAAGCCAGGCGGTCCAGATGATCAACAAGCTGGTCGTCGCGGCAACGCTTTACTTCGGCGCGAGACTTGTGATCGGTGGTGATCTCACCGTCGGCGAGCTCGTCGCGTTCAACATGCTGGCCGCACGTGTGAGCACGCCGGTGCTGCGTCTCGCCCAGATGTGGCAGGATTTCCATCAGGCCCGTCTGTCAGTCGACCGCCTCGGTGACATCCTCAACACCATCCCGGAGCCGAGCTTCAGTCCCGGCCGCGCCGCACTGCCGCCGATCCGCGGGCAGATCACGTTCGATCACGCGACGTTCCGCTACCGCATCGACGGCCCCGAGGTGCTGCACAACGTGTCATTCAGCGTCCAACCCGGCCAGGTCGTCGGCATCGTCGGCTCGTCCGGCTCGGGCAAGAGCACCATCACCAAGCTGATCCAGCGTCTCTATGTGCCGGAGAGCGGACGCGTGCTGGTCGACGGCGTCGACCTCGCGATGGTCGATCTGACCTGGCTGCGGCGCCAGATTGGCGTCGTCCTTCAGGAGAACGTGCTGTTCAACCGCTCGATTCGCGAGAACATCGCGCTGGCCGATCCGACGATGTCGATGGAACGCGTCATCGAGGCGGCATCGCTCGCCGGCGCTCACGACTTCATCCTGGAACTGCCCGAGGGTTACGACACCGTCGTCGGGGAACGCGGCAGCAGCCTGTCGGGCGGGCAACGCCAGCGTGTCGCGATCGCACGCGCGCTCATTACCGACCCGCGCATCCTCATCCTCGACGAGGCCACCAGCGCGCTCGATTACGAAAGCGAGCGTGCCATCCAGCAGAACATGAAGCGAATTGCCGCCGGCCGGACCGTGTTCGTCATCGCCCATCGGCTCTCGACCGTGCGCAATGCGAACCGGATCATCACGCTCGAGCATGGCCGCATCGTCGAGGACGGCAGCCATGATGAGCTGATCCGCTCGAACGGGCGTTACGCAAACCTCCATTATCTGCAGGCCGGTATCCATGACATCCGCTAGCCGAAACATCGTCCCGTTTCCGAAAACCCCGGCTCCGGCTCGCCGCCGCGAGCAGGAAATCGCGTTCCTGCCAGCGGCGCTCGAGATCACTGAAACGCCGCCGTCGCCGATCGGGCGCGCGATCGGCGCGAGCATCATCGCGGTCTTCTGCTTCGCGGTGGCGTGGGCGTCATTCGGCAGCGTCGATATCGTCGCCACCGCAACCGGCAAGATCGTGCCGGGCGGGCGCACCAAGCTGATCCAGCCGTTCGAGACGGGCGTCGTCCGTGCCATCCACGTCCGCGACGGGCAGACCGTAAAAGCTGGCGACACTCTTATCGAACTCGACCCGACGATGACGGAAGCCGACAACGAACGCCAGAAGAGCGATTTCCTGGCGGCCGAACTCGAAGCCGCCCGGCTGCGCGCCGGGCTCGCAGAGGATCCGCTTGCCGCCTTCCGGCCACCGCAGAGCGCAAGCGCCGCGGAGATCGAGATGCATCGTCAGTTCCTGATCAGCCAGCGCGCCGAACAGAATGCCAAGCTCGCCGAGATCGAACGCCAGCAGGGCCAGAAGGAAGCAGAGCGGGCGACCACTTCAGCGAGCGTCGCGAAGCTGCAGGCGACGATACCGGTGCTGCAGGAACGCGTGGACATCCGCAAGAATCTGGTCGACAAGGCACTGGCTTCGAAGGTCGTCTATCTCTCCGAATACCAGGAACTGGTCGGCCTTCAGCAGGACCTCCTGCTGCAGCAGAGCCGGCTGCGCGAAGCCGATGCCGCGATCGCGTTACTGAAGGAAACGAGGGAAAAGACGGCCGCGGAGTATCGCCGTACGACCTATGACGCACTCGCGAAAGCCGAGCAGAAAACTGCGAGCGCTGCGCAGGAGGTGATCAAGGCGGAGCGGCGCACGAAACTCCAGCGTTTGGCCGCGCCGGTCGACGGCGTCGTGCAACAGCTCGCCGTTCATACCGTGGGAGGCGTGGTAACGCCTGCTCAGGCGCTCGCCGTGGTGGTTCCGAGCGAGAGCCAGCTCGAGATCGAGGCCATGCTTTCCAACCGCGACATCGGATTCGTGCATCCGGGACAAAAAGCGGAGATCAAGGTCGATACATTTAACTTCACGCGCTACGGGCTTCTTCATGGCGAAGTGCTCAGCGTTTCGTCCGATGCCATCACGCGCGACAGGCAACAGGGCACTTCGAATGACCGGGCTATGGGCGCGGCAACGAACAGCAGCGAGCCGAAAGGTCAGGAGCTGGAATATGCTGCTCGTGTCTCGCTCGACCGCGCGGCCATGCAGGTAGACGAGAAACTCGTCAAGCTTGGGCCCGGGATGGCCGTGACGGTTGAGATCAAGACCGGCTCGCGCACCATGATGAGCTACCTGCTCTCGCCGCTGGCAAGGTACAAGCAGGAGGCTTTGCGGGAACGATAGAGCATCGATGAGCGTTGCGGGTAACTGGAGACGGCCCCGGCCAGCTAACCGACCTGGCCGTCTCCGCTCCCGCTAGCTTGCGCCCCTCTTCATCCCAAAGGGCGCGGGGGTCGCTATTCATCGCGAGCCCCCCGCCTCGCTCAGGGCTTTACGTAGGACCATCCTTTTTCCTGCAGCTCCATCACGTGCACCACGCCTGATTTCACCACCTGGGCCTGAGCAACAATTGGGATGTCCTTGTTCTCGGCCTTGTGCATTCTTTCCCGGGTGTTGCCGCAGGCCTTGAACGATATCTCCGGCCTACTCAGCGCCATCTCCTCAATACGGGCCTTTACCGGCGAAGTATCATCACGCAGCATATGCAGGCCGGGCCCGAACGTGACCACCTCGATTTTTACGTTCTCACTGAGATCCTTGTAGTATTGCGCAACGTTCGTTGCGTTGTTGAGCGCAAGATTCATCGCGGCGGGGTCATTCGTGTTCACCTGCAAAACTAGACGATGCACCTTGGAGTCGGATGCAAGCCGAGCGTTCGCGGCGAGAACGGACCGTTCCCGTTTATGCGTGATGGCTTTACTACGTGTGGTGGCTTTACGCGGGGCGGCAGCTCTTTCTGCGACGCGCGTCTGGTACAGAGCGGGATACGTCGTTGTGGGCACCCAGTAGCGTCCGCCCTGCTCCGCCGCAGCGAACGACGGGACGAATAAGACTGTTATGGCTCCTATGGTGGTTACGCTTGCAATATGTTGAAACATGTTCATCGGGCTCTCCTATGTACAAACTTCATCGGACACCATCACCTGTTCGGCTTCGCGATCGGGTGTGACCATTTGCACGCAACAGTCATCTTCGCGCGCACCGCCTCCCACCCGCGGAGCGAAAACGTTCCGTCCAGCGCGCCTCCCGTGCGAGGTACAAGGTGGACGCTGAGGCTTCCCACGTCTGGAAGGGATTGCAGCAAGCCAATCACGTCACCTCCGAACGCGACCCCGGCTCCGGACGCCGGCAGCGCTGCCGCGGCACGCACCTGCTGACCATCGTTAACACGATAGGAAATCGCGTAGTCGCCGCCGCGGCCGGAGATGCCCGGTCCCGCGACGACCAATTCGGTCCGCCCTCCGCGGCAACGAATTGAAAGCTTCATTTCAGTTTCGGCTGCTCCATTGCCCGACGCGGTCGTCGCGGTCATCAACGGTGAATAGTCAACTGGCGAGGTTGTTTGGCTGACGATCCAGTTGTCTCCTTGGGAGGCCGCCTGATGCGCAGCAGCAATCGGCCGAGACACCTGGGCGGGGCACTCCGGCCCTTCGGCGCGCTCCATCGAATTGCAGTCGCGAAGCTGCGCCGCAGGATCTACGGCCCCTTGCGTCCAGGCAATCCCGCTTGTGAGCGCGATTCCAACTGCAATTGGGATGGCCGCGCCTCTCATTGCGATGCATGCGTTGCGCGCTGCTGGCGTTCGAGCCAGGCTTGCGCCGCCGGGAAGCGCACGAGGCCAGGAACCGTCGCCGCGAGATTGATCGATTTCCACTTCGGATCGAAGCCAGGCTCCTGCAGCTTGCCGATCCGCGAGAACAGATGATCGACGAAACGCGCGATGCGCTGAAAGCGGTTCGATTTGGCGGGAAAATTGAAGGCAACAAGAGCGGTCGGAACGGCAATCGTGGTTACACGTTCGCCCGGCTTGATCAGATTGGGATAGTCCGTGGCATCCAGCGCGGCGGGCAGGTAATAGTCCTCGAACTTGCTGTCATAGGAAATCGGCAGGAACTTGAATCCTGGCTCCCAACGGCCACGCACGAAAGCATCGACCGGCTTCGAGGTAATGAAGACGACAGCCGCCATCTCGCCCTTACGCATCTGCTCGAGCGCGACCTGATGCGGGATGAACGTCTTTTCCACCTCGAGGCCGAGCCGACTGAAGATCAATGGGCCCGAATAGGCCGCCGCGGTACCCTGGGTATTGAAGTTGACTTTCTTGCCGACGAGATCGTTCAGACCCTGAATCTCGGGACGAACGAAGATATGAAGTTCGGACGGGAATAGATTCAGGATGTAGGCAAGCCGCTGCTGAATATCGGGCACCTGGCTCTTGTATTCCTCCAGGACGTCCGAATTGATGATCGCGGCATCGATGCCGCGCAAATAGAGCAGTGAATTCACATTTTCCGTAGCGCCGCGCGTCACGACCGGCAGAACGTGCAGATTCTGTCCATCGTCGACGACCCGGGCGATCTCCGCCGCCAGGCGGATTGGCGCTCCCTCGAGGAGGCCCCCTGCAATACCGACCGTCCAGGCATTCATCGCCACTTGCGGCTTTTGCCGCGGCACCTCGCGAGGCAACGGGCGAACGCCTTGCATCCGGGCATTTTGAGTCTGGGCGTCCGCAGCGAACGGCTGAATAGTTACGGGCAACGAGGCCAATGCCATGAGCAAAAGTCGCGGAGCTAAACCAAAAGACCAGTTCATCAGCCCCTTCCTTTCCAAGCTTTGAAGGCACTGCCCTGTGCTACGGATGTAGCGCCGCCATCCGAGCCTTCGTCGCGCGTTGCTCATCCGCCGCCGCGTATCGCGCCTGATCCGGGAAAGCCTGCGGTTGGGACGCCCACGTCATCACGACGACAGCGGCAGCGGTCCACACGGGCGCCGCTCGTCCCTCCACTTGCAGGCGCATCATTGTGTTCTGGGCAAATAGCGTCCTGTCCGAATCGACGCGCGACGTGCCCGAGATCTCGTAGGCGACAGCTACGTCATCCTTGCCTAGGATTGACCTGTTTTTCATTGGGCGACCCATCTGCCATCAACCGCCGCACGGTGAGATGGCCCTTTCAATGCGTCATCACGCACCTTATGCACTTCGCTTGCCCGCTGCTGGGAAACTCTTAAGGGGTACATCCAAGGAAGCGGCTTCCAGCATCAGGCGACGCGATGGCCAACCAGATCGAGAGCTTGACTTCAGTAACCACCGTAGGTCGGCTGGAAGCACACGGTAAGACGTAGCCCCCTGCATGAGAAAATCCGGAACGTTTTCGATTGAACCTGTGGAGTGCACCCCAAAAGTGAGACACGGGAAATTAGGGACAGTTCTCTAACGGAGAACGCATGTCCAAGAAATCTCCCCGTATTTTCAGCCGAGAATTCAAGCTTGAGGCGGTGCGCCGCATTTTGGCGGGCGAGCGCATAAGGGCTCTTTCACAGGAGCTGAATGTGCTGCGCAAGGATCTCTATGCATGGCGCGATCTGTTTCGGGCGGGCGGGGCGGAGGCGCTGCGGCCGCTGGGTCGACCGCGGAAGGGCACTGCCGTTGTCGCGGCGAAGGTGACGGAGCGGGCGCGCGAGGTTGCGGCTGGCGACATTGCCGCGCCAGAGCGGGTTGCCGAACTTGAGCGCAAGATCGGCCAGCAGCAGATCGAGCTCGATTTTTTTCGGCAAGCCTTGCGGCGGGTCAAGGAAGCACGCCGGCCGAACGCCGGACCTGGCGTGACGGGATCTACGCGGTCATCCAGGCGATGACGATCCCCCTGCTGCAAGGCGAACTCACGATTGAGCGGATGTGCGTGCTGGCTGGCGTCAGCCGGGCCGGCTACTACCGGCACTGGGCGGCCTCCGCCCCGCGCGTGGAAGAAGCCGCTGTGCGGGACGCGATCCAGCGGTTGGTGCTTGCGTACACGCATTACGGCTATCGCCGGATCGCCGCGCAGTTGCGACGTGAAGGCTTTGCGGTGAACCGCAAACGCGTGCTGCGCCTGATGCAGCAGGATAATCTGCTGTGCCTGCGGCGGCGGCCGTTTGTGCCGGTTACGACAGACTCGCGCCACTCCTGGCGCGTGGTACCGAACCTGGCCCGCGGCATGGTGCCGAGCGGCCTCGACCAGCTCTGGGTGGCGGACATCACCTACATCCGGCTGCAGGAAGAGTTCGCCTATCTCGCCATCGTGCTCGATACCTTCAGCCGGCGCGTGGTCGGCTGGGCCCTGGAAACGCACCTGGAGGCGCGCCTGGCGATCGCCGCACTCTCCATGGCGCTGGAGGCGCGCCGGCCAACGCCCGGCAGCCTGATCCACCACTCCGACCGCGGCATCCAATACGCCTGCGGCGACTACACTGAACTACTCCAGCGGCACGACATTGCCCCAAGCATGAGCCGGGTTGGCAATCCCTACGACAATGCCAGAGCCGAGAGCTTCATGAAGACCCTCAAGCAGGAGGAGGTCAACGGCCAAACCTACCGCGATGCGCAGCATGCGAAAAATGCCATCGGCACCTTCATCGAGGAGGTGTACAACCGCCAACGGCTGCACTCGGCGCTGGCTTACCGGCCTCCCGCCGAGTTCGAAGCAAATCTACCGGGCTGCGGGGCTGCTGCGCAGCAGCCCCGCAGCCCGGCCGCTATCTCTCAACCCGCCCTGCCGCCACAAGCGGCGGGCACAACCTGTCCCTGATTCTTGTGTCTCACAGCAGGGGTGCACTCCACCTGTCGTTTCCTAATTCCCGTATTCTTTGCTGCGCGGGAGGCTGCACGAGTTTTCGATAACTGGCTTCCATTCAAAGGGGCACGAAATGCGGTGCACCGCGAAGGCGCATGCCTGCCGTCGCGGCGTCAGGCGGTGTTGCCGGCGTCCACGGTCAGAACGGTGCCGGTGATGTTCCGGCCGCCTTCTCCCAGGAGATATTCGACCATGGAAGCGACGTCATCGGCTTCGGGCAAGCGGCGCAACGCACTGCGGCCGGCGATGCGCCGGCGGCCGTCGTCGTCTAGGGACTTTGTCAATTCGGTGTCGACGAAGCCGGGCGCGATCGCGTTCACGGTGATGTCGAGCTTGCCGACTTCGCGGGCCAGCGAACGGGTAAAGCCGCCGGCCGCGGCCTTGGACGCGGCGTAGACGGACAGGCCGTTGTAGCCGGTCGAGGCGATGATGGAGGAGATGTTGACGATGCGCCCGGCGCCGTCGGCCATCATATGGCGCACCACGTATTTGGTCAGAACGATCGGCGACAGCACGTTCAGACGGATCAACGCCTCGATCTCGGAATTGCGCATATTGGCCAGCAGTCCTTCGGTGCCGATGCCGGCATTGTTGACAAGGCCGTAGATCGCGCCGAAGGCGTCGCGCAGTTCCTTCACGAAGGCGGGAATCTTGTCTGTCTGGCCGAGATCGAACGCCCTGAAGTGCAGGCGGTCCGCGCCCGCCTCGCGGATGGCCCGTTCCAGATCCTCGCTCTCGCGGCGCGCGGCCGCGATCACCTTGTAGTCGCCGGATGCGACGAGCCTGCGCGCAATCGCAAGCCCGATGCCGCGGCTGCCGCCGGTGACGAGAACGTTACGCATCGGCCCGCGCCAGTTTTCCCGCTGTGGTGACGTCGAGGCGTTCGACGAACCGGATCACCGCAGGCACCTTGTATGCCGCCAGCGAGTCCTTGCACCGGCCGAGAATCTCCGTGCGGATCGCTTCCTGGCGACCCGCATCAGCGCCGTCGGCGAGGACGATGTCGGCGACCACGATGGCGCCGGTGATCGGGCTCTTGCGCGACCGCGCGCGCGACATCCGCACCGACTCGTGTCCATTGATCACGGCCTCGACCTCCTCGGGATGGACCTTCAGCCCGCCGATGTTGATGATGCCGCCGCGCCGTCCGACGAAGTGGTAACGATCGCCGCGCAGCTCGATCATGTCGCCGGTGTCGACGAAGCCCTCGGCATCGGCGAGCGGTGGCGCGTCGGCGCCGATATAGGCGTGCGCCGCGCGATGGGAGCGGATCCGGAGCGATCCGTCGACGACCTTCATTTCGACGCCGTCGCGGTTCCGCCCGACAAAGTCGGCGGGAAAACCCTCGCGCCCATCGTCGACCGCGAACCCGACCCCAGCCTCGGTGGAAGCATAGGCATGGCCGATCGACGCATGCGGAAACGCACGGGCCAAGCCGTCGAGCACGGCCTGGTCGGCGATCTCGCCTGACAGACGGACATAGCGCGGCGAGAAGTTCGCTGCAGCACCGCTCATCAGGAGCTTGCGCCAGTGCGACGGCGTCCCGGAGATGTGCGTGACGCCGCCTACGCGCAGCCGTGCCACGTAATCCGCAATGGCTTCTCCGGGCTCCGACAGCACCATTGATCCGCCGCCGATCACGGCGCGCAGGAATATCTGCAGGCCGCCATAGCGGCGGATGTCGTAGAACGTCGCCCAGGCCGCATTCGGGTGGCGCGCAGCCCCTTCGGCAATGATTGCGCCGGCCAGCCCGTCGAGCGTATGTCCAACGATCTTGGGCGGCCCTGATGTGCCCGAGGTCAGCATGAGCCATTCTGTCGCGCGTTCGGTCTTCCATGGCACCACCGCAGGATCGGGCAGACCGACGCCGACGACCAAATATTTGCCGGCATCGCATCGGTCCGGCCGGTCGGTGACGATGGCGTCGATCTCGGCATCCGCAAGCAGCGCCTGGATGTGATCCGGATCGAGGTCGGGCGGGCACAGAAGCATGCGGCGGGCGACACCGTCGAGCTCGATCATGGCGAGCGCGGACTGCAGCTGCCCCGACGCCGCAAGCAGCACCGATCGGCCGGATAGCTCGCGGGACCGGCCGATCAGACAGCTGTGCCCGCGAATGTCGGTCAGCGATACGCTGTGCCGGGCATCGGAAATCGTACGACCCTTCAGCTCCGGGCCGAGATATTCGCGCAATGCGAAGGTCTCAGGCGGGGACATTTTCGTACACTCTGACGAATTCGCCGACAGTCGATGGGAAGGCGGCATCCTCGGCAATGGTGAACGGATCGATCCCGAGATCGTCCTCCAGCCGCGCCACCAGGATAGCGAACGCCAGCGAATCGAAGCCGGTGTCGTGAAGCGATAGATCGTCCTGCAGCGGCGGGAGCGTGACCTTCTGTTCTTCGGCGATCTGCTGCATCGCCGAGAAAATCCTTGACCTCACTGACATGGAACACCTCACCTCTCAAGAAAAACGGCTTGCGAGCCGACATTAAAACCTGACTCCGCCCTCCACGATGCGCGCGTAGACGGCGCGGTTGATCGGACAATAGTCGCCGGTCGCCGGATCACGCAGGAACAGCGGATCGCCCACGACCGAGGGATCAAATCCCTCGCGGATCAGCCGCTGCTTGTTCTGTTTGAAGGACTCGGTGGCGTCGAGCGCGCGGCAGAACCTGACGAAGACCGGGTGCGAATAGACCGGAAGCCGGCGCGCCAGGTGTTCCGCGAATATCCTGAAATCGAACCCTTGGTCTACTACCAAAGCCACCATGCCGGCGCGGCCATCGGCACCTGGAATAGCGACCCCGTAGGTCGAGGCATCGAGAACGCCGGGGCAGCAGTCCCTGATCGCGTCGTTCACCTCGCTGGTCGCGACGTTCTCGCCCTTCCAGCGGAACGTGTCGCCGACCCGGTCGACAAAATGGAAGTAGCCCTGTTCGTCGCACAGCATGAGATCGCCCGTGCGGAACCAGGCATCGCCTTCGGCAAAGACGTCGCGCAGCACCTTCTTCTCGGTCTCGGCCGGATCGGTGTAGCCCTCGAAGGGGCCGCCGCCCCGATCTGCTGTGCCGATGCGCCCGACCGCCTCACCGATCTCGCCGTGGGCGCAGGCGATGCAAAGCCCATCCTCGCCGCGGACCGGGCTGCCGCTGTCGGCATCGAGCTTCACGATCGAGGCGGGAAAGCGATGCGCCAGCAGCGGCGGGATTCGGCCAATCGCGCCGGGTTTTCCTTCGACGTTGAACAGCGAAAAATTGCCGTCCGTCGCGGCGTAGAATTCGAGGATATGAGGAAACGCAAACCGCCCGGCAAATGCCTCCCAGATGTCGCCGCGCAATCCGTTGCCGACGGCCAGCCGCAGCCTGTGTCTTGCTCTTAGCCCGGACGGCGGCGCCTTCAGCAAGTAGCGGCAGAGCTCGCCGATATATTGGAAGACGGTGCAGTCGAAACGCACGATGTCGTCCCAGAAGTTCGTCGCGGAGAATTTCTCTGCGATCACCACCGAACCGCCCGCGCGAAGCATGCTGCAGGGCGCGGCGACACCGCCCACGGAATGGTGGAGCGGCAGGCAATCGTAGAGACGGTCGTCCACGGAAGCGTCAGTGAGCCCGGCAAACCACCCTCCCCAGCTGAGAATGCGGCGATGACTGACGTTCGCCGCCTTCGGCAGCCCCGTGGTGCCCGAGGTGAAGATGAGAAGCGCGCGTCCATCGATCGTGACGTGGCCGCGTTCGGCGGAGGACAGCGGGCGGGTGTCCGCGGCCGCGAGCGCCGCATCCAGATCGGCGTCTGCGCCGCCGGCACCGAGACTCCAGGTTGGCGGCACACGATCCAGATGCGGACGTGCGGTCTCGAACGCATCCACGCACTCGGCGGCAAGGATGATATGATCGGCGCGTGCGAGATCGATGCAGTGGGCGAGCGACGGTCCGACCAGCCTGGTGTTGATCAGCGCCACCGTGCCGCCGACCCTGGTGATGCCGAGCCAGCAGGCGAGATAGTCCGGCCGGTTCGGCATCAGAAGGCAGACGGTGCAGCCGGTGCGGATGCCGAGGCTCAGTGCCCAGCGCGCATATCGGTTGACCCGCGCGGCGAGTTCCCCGTACGTGAAGGATTGGCCATCCGAGAGCAAAGCGGGGCGCCCGGGTTGCCGCTGCGCCCAGTCTTCCACGACGTCAGCGAACAGTCGATGCGGCTCGGCCTCGATCTGCGAGATCAATTCGATGGCCTTCAGCCAGGTTTTGGCGACGGAGGGCCTGCGCCGCGGAGCGCCACTTCCAGTCGCCCGCTGGATCACCCCTGCTTCCATGACCTGACCATGCAGATGAGTTTGATCGATGTCGGCGCGGACAGCCTCCCGAAGCGCTTCATCCCGCTCCGGGTCCGAGCTGGTTGAGTATCAGCCGCTCCAGCGTCTTCACCGATTGGAAATTCTCGGGCGTAATCTCGGGTTGAGGAAGGGTGAGATCGAACTCGGCTTCGACCTTGAGCATTAGGGCGACCATATCCATCGAGTCCAGTCCGATATCTACCAACCGCGACTCCGGGTGGACATCCGCGGTGATCGCATTCTGCTCAAGGACGCTCCTGACGACGAAAAGAACACGGTCTTGAACGCTGGCGCTTAAGTATTGCATTTCAACCCCATACATCGCGTGAAATGGCACGATCGTCGTCGATGCGAAGATAGCTGACTGCAACCCAGGTCAATAGCTCTACTTCGGAGGTACCTCGCTCGGAAGCGCATTGCTCATCGATATCCACCTTTGCGCCGCCGACTCCGCAGCCACGGTCGGTTAGATTGCCGCCCTCGAATTCGCGCGGAAATCATCTCAACGCGGTGCGGGTCGTCCAACCATCAGGGGCGGGTCGTCCGACCATTAGATGGGAGGCTTTGGGCCATGAACGTGCAGGAAGTCCAGTTCCGCAACTTCGCCCCGGAAACCAGCCGAGTACAATTCAGTTCCGACCGCGCCTCGTTCCAGCAGCGGACGGCTGTCGTCGCAGAGGCGGCGGCTACGGAGGTCGAAGCGGTGGACCGTGAGGCGCGCTTCCCGCGGAAGGCCATCGACGCGGCGCGCAAGCAGAGGCTTCTGGGCACCCAGATCCCGATCGAATTCGGCGGAGACGGCGCATCGATGTCTGACGTAACCGACATGTGTTACGCGCTCGGCCGCGCCTGTGCGTCGGCCGGGATGATCTTCGCGATGCATCAGACCAAGGTCGCGTGTCTTGTCCGCCACGGCGGGGGCAGCGCTTGGCACGAAAAACTGATGCGCCGCGTGGCGACCGAACAGCTGCTGCTGGCGTCGTCGACCACGGAAGGCCAGAACGGCGGGAACATCCGCTTCAGCTCGGCGGCCGTGGAGCGCGCCGGTACCGAGATCTCGCTGCTGCGCGACGCGACGGTCATTTCCTACGGCGCCGAGGCAGACGGCATCGTCACCATCGCCCGCCGTGCAGACGAGGCCGCCGGATCCGACCAAGTGATGCTCGCCATTACCCGGGACGACTATTCGCTGGAGCCCACTCTCGCATGGGAAACGCTCGGCATGCGAGGAACTTGCAGCGCCGGCTTCAAGCTGAACTTCAAGGGCACCGCGGAACAGATATTCCCCGTGCCTTACGACAGGATCCATGCGCAAACGATGACGCCGGTCGCCCACCTGTGCTGGTCGTCGGTCTGGGCGGGAATTGCGGCCGCCGCGGTGGATCGCGCGCAGCTATTCATCCGCAAGGCCGCCCGTGGATCGGGCGGCAACATGCCTCCCGGCGCGTCACATTTTACCGCCGCCAAGATGACGCTGACGAAACTGCGCGCCATCATCACCGCGAATCTCGAGTCCTATGCGGCCCGCGAACAGGACGAGCGCGCGCTGTCGTCCATCGACTTTCAGTCCTCGATCAACCTTCTCAAGGTGGAGGCCTCCGAGCTCGCCGTCGCGGCCGTGCTGCATGCGATGCGCGCCTGCGGCCTGTCCGGCTACCGCAACGACACCGACGTCAGCATTGGCCGCCACCTCCGCGACGTGCTTTCAGCTCCAATCATGATCAACAACGACCGCATCCTCGCCAGCATGGGTAGCGCCACGCTGATGAGCGCCGTCCCGGTGTCGCTGCGCGATTGATTTTCTCCTCGAAGGAATGGGGCTCGATATGAACGTGGCCATGTTTGCCGCCGCACCGGTTGAACCCGCCGATCCGCTGGACCATCTCGCCGATGTGCTGTTCCACCGGATGGGCTCTCCGGGGATCTATGCCCGCACCGCACTCTATGAAGACATCGTGGAGCGGCTTGCGGCGCTGATCACGCGGTATCGCGAACCAGACGCCGAGGTGATGCGCTTCCCTCCCGTCATGAACCGCGGGCAGCTCGAACGGTCGGGCTATCTAAAGAGCTTCCCGAACCTGCTGGGTTGCGTCTGCGGCCTGCACGGCACGGAAAGCGAAATCGACGTAGCGGTCGGCCGCTTCGATGCCGGGGGAGACTGGACTGCCGCGCTGTCGCCGGCCGACCTCGTGCTGTCGCCGGCCGCCTGCTATCCCGTTTACCCGATCGCGGCAAGCCGCGGTCCGGTGCCGGCGGATGGCTGGCTTTTCGACGTAGCCGCCGATTGCTTCCGTCGCGAGCCCTCGCGCCATCTCGACCGGCTGCAGTCCTTCAGGATGCGCGAATATGTCTGCATCGGGAGCCCCGACCACGTTTCGCAGTTCCGGGAGCGTTGGATGATGCTTGCACAGGAGATCGCCAGCGATCTCGGGCTGACCTTCAGGATCGACTACGCCAGCGATCCGTTTTTCGGCCGGGTCGGACGGATGAAGGCGGTGAGCCAGCAGCAGCAGGCGCTGAAGTTCGAGCTGTTGGTGCCTCTGCGCTCCGAGGAGCAACCGACCGCCTGCATGAGCTTCAATTACCACCGCGATCATTTCGGCATCGCCTGGGACATCGCGGATGCCTCCGGGGAGCCGGCCCATACCGCCTGCGTGGCCTTCGGAATGGACCGCCTCGCCGTCGCCATGTTCCACACACACGGCAGCAACGTCGCCAGATGGCCTACCGCGGTGCGGGACCTGCTCGGCTTCCCGCGGAACGATCGCTAGACGATTTTCGGCATTCGAGGAAATGCAATGCTCCAACGAAATCCCGAGGTAGCCCACGACCGAAGAGCCAGAGGGCCAACCTCCATGAAAAGAGAGACCCTCGCCGTCCACGGTGGCTTCGACAACGATCCGACCACCAAGGCCGTCGCCGTACCGATCTACCAGACGGCCTCGTACGCCTTTGACAGCGCCGACCATGGCGCCGCGCTCTTCAACCTCGAAGTGGATGGCTTCCGCTACACCCGGATCGGCAATCCGACCAACGCAGTGCTGGAGAAGCGCGTTGCCGCCATGGAAGGAGGCGTCGAGGCGCTCAGCGTAGCGTGTGGCCAGGCCGCGGTGAACTATGCGGTGACCAACATCGCAGAGATGGGCACCAACATCGTCTCGGTCCCGCAACTCTACGGCACCACACATACGCTGTTCGCGCACATCCTGCCGCGGCAGGGCATCACGGTCCGATTCTCGGAAGACGACCGTCCGGCGAGCATCGAAAGATTGATCGACGACGAGACGCGGGCGGTGTTCTGCGAGAGCGTCGGAAATCCGGCCGGAAACGTCTGCGACATCGAAGCGATGGCCGAGGTCGCCCACAGGCACGGCGTGCCGCTGATCGTCGACAACACGGTGGCCACCCCGATCCTGCTAAGACCGATCGAATACGGCGCGGACGTCGTGGTGGAGTCCCTGACGAAGTTCATGGGTGGGCACGGCACCACGCTCGGCGGAATCATCGTCGACGGCGGCAAATTCCCGTGGGCGGAGCATGGCCGGCGCTTTGCGATGATGAACGAGCCTGAGAAATCGTACCACGGGCTGGTCTTCACCGAACGCTACGGGGCGGCCGCCTACATCGCGCGCTGCCGCGCCGTCTCCTTGAGGAACACCGGCTCCATCCTGGCGCCGCTCAACGCCTTCCTGTTGCTCCAGGGCATCGAGACCGTCGCGTTGCGGATCGAGCGCCACGTCGAGAATGCCGAGAAGGTCGCGCGCTTTCTGCGCAACGATCGTCGCGTCGGATGGGTGAACTACGCGGGCTTCCAGGACAGCCCCTATCACGCGCTGACACAGAAATATTTGGGCGGCCGGGCATGTTCGCTGCTGACCTTCGGCGTGGCTGGAGGGTTCGAGGCCGGCAAGCGGTTCTACGACGCGCTCAAACTATTCAAGCGGCTGGTCAACATTGGCGACGCGAAATCGCTCGCTTGCCATCCCGCATCGACCACGCACCGGCAAATGTCGCCCGAAGAGCAGAAAAAGGCCGGCGTGCGGCCCGAGATGATCAGGCTGAGCGTCGGAATCGAGCACGTCGACGACATCATCGCCGACCTCGATCAGGCGCTCCATGCCGCGGATTGAACCCACACAGCCATGAAGGCATTCCGATGCCTGTCCTAGTCGACATAGACGCCTACGACCACCACCTCTTCTCGAGAGCACCGAGCGGAAGCGCCGCCGCAAAGGCGTCACTGGAAAACCGGGCGGAATGTCTCGATATCGGGCTGATCAACAACATGCCGGACGCTGCCTTGATGTCCACCGAGCGCCAGCTGTTTGACCTGCTCGGCGCGGCGGCCGGAAGGCTCCTCGTCAGGCTGCACTTCTACACGATGGAGAGCACGCCCCGTTCGGAATGGGGGCGCGATTACGTGCGTCGATACTACCGCAGCACCGACGATCTGGTGATCGGCAGCCTGGACGGAATAATCGTGACCGGCGCCGAACCGAGAGCTGCCCGCCTGACGGAAGAGCCATATTGGACCACCCTCGCCCAGGTCATGGACTGGGCCAGGGAGAATACGATCTCGTCGGTGTATTCCTGTCTCGCCGTCCATGCGGCCGTTCTGCACATGGACGGCGTGGAACGCCACAAGCTGCCTGCCAAATGCATCGGCGTCTTCGCTCAAACGAAGACGAGAGATCATCCCTTGATGCACGACATTCCCGCGATCTTCAGAATTCCGCACGCCCGGTGGAACGAGGTGCAGGAGGAAGCTATCGCGAGCTG
This sequence comes from Bradyrhizobium sp. AZCC 1678, assembly GCF_036924765.1. Lineage (NCBI taxonomy): Bacteria > Pseudomonadati > Pseudomonadota > Alphaproteobacteria > Hyphomicrobiales > Nitrobacteraceae > Bradyrhizobium > Bradyrhizobium sp. AZCC 1678. Next base: position 3,792,085 of record NZ_JAZHSE010000001.1, on the reverse strand, counting down.
CGGATATTCCGTTCTCACAAAGTCGGCGGAGGCCGGCATCGATTGCTTCGTCAAGCAGCAGAAGAAGAGCCTTTTCGTCCATTTCCAGGGCCATCCGGAATACGAGACCCAGAGCCTGTTGGGCGAATACAGAAGGGACATGGGCCGGTTCCTCCGGGGAGAGAACGAAGTCTGTCCGACGATACCGAAAGGTTATTTTGGCACGAAGGCGGAAGAGATCCTGACCACCTTCCGGCGAAAAGCCCTTGCGGACAGACGTCCGGAGTTTTTCGCCGATTTCCCGGCCGATCACTTGGCAAAAAATCTGAGAAACGCCTGGCATCTGCCGGCCAGGCGCATTTACCGCAACTGGCTGCTGTACATGGCGTCGCAGCGAGCCGCACGCTCAAGGCCGCTGGCGCTCAACGGAAGGAGCCGAACGAAGCCGGTCCAGGACCGCGGCGGATACCGCGCATTCGGGCACCATGGGTAACGGTAGGAGGCGCAAGAAGGGAGTTCGCTCCGTAACCGGAATTCCGGCTCGTCGCCACAGACGCAAGCTGGGCGCCGCCCGTCCGGAGATTCCCGTGCCGGACGACGGCCGCGAGCCGCTCGCCGACCTGCTGACGAAGAAGCGGGAGCGGATCGTATGACGGAGTTCGGACCATGATCCGATGCCGCGAGATAGTAAGAGCCGATCTCGCCGCCGTCACCGATCTCTTGACGCGCGGCTTTGAGGGCCGCTCGCGCGACTACTGGATGGAGGGGCTCCGGCGCACGTCCGTGCGCGAGGTGCCCGAAGGATTCCCGCGCTTTGGCTACATGCTCGACCATGAGGGGACGCCCGTTGGTGTTCTGCTGTTGATCTACACCGCACGGGACGACGGCGGCGAGACCTGCATCCGCTGCAATGTTTCCAGCTGGTATGTGGAACCCGCCTTTCGCAACTACGCGTCGATGCTGACCAAGGTCGCGCAACGCCACGAGCATGTCACTTACATCAACATCAGCCCGGCGCACTGGACCTGGCCGACCATCGAGGCCCAGGGATTCCGCGCGTATTGCGGCGGCTTGTTCTTTTCCTTTCCCGCGCTGTCGCGTTCGGCGAAGGGCATGCGCGTCGAGGTCGTGCAACAGGACGCGCAGGCGATCGGCGGCTTGTCCAAAGCCGACGTCGCGCTGCTTGCACGGCACGCGGCCTACGGCTGCCTCAGCCTGGCCTGCCGCGCGGCCGATGGCCGCGGCTTTCCCTTCGTCCTGCAGCCGATGCGTAAGCGCCGGATCGCGCTGCCGGCGATGCAGCTGATCTATTGCCACGATGTGGCCGACTATGTCGCCTGCGCCGGCGCTATCGGCCGCTTCCTGCTCCGGCGCGGCCGGATCTCGGTCGCTCTCGACGCCAATGGCGGCATGAAGGACCTGGTCGGCGTTTATCGCGAGCGGCGCGGCCGGAAATACTTCAAGGGTCCGCAGTGCCCCCGGCTTGCCGATCTGTCGGATACCGAACTGGTGATCTATGGACCGTAACTCAGTCGCCTAGGAGGACCGTCATGATTCCGAGCAGCAAGTCCGTCAGCCATTCGCGGACATGGACGTTCTTCAAAGGCCAGTGGCACGAGGGCAATGTGCCGATCATGGGGCCACGCACCCATGGGCTCTGGCTCGGCTCGACCGTGTTCGATGGTGCACGCGCTTTCGAAGGCGTTACGCCTGACCTGGACCGCCATTGCGCGCGCGTCAATCAATCCGCGGTCTACTTCGGACTCAAGCCCATCGTCGATCTCGATACCTGGCTGGGTCTGGCGCACGAAGGCATCGCCCGCTTCCCGGCCGGTGCCGAGCTCTACATCCGACCGATGTATTGGCCGCAGAACGGCGTCGGGGGCGGAGTGCTGTTCGATCCGGAAACGACCGACTGGTGCCTGTGCATCTACGAAGCGCCGATCCCGAAGCCTGTCGGCAGCGCGATCACGCTGTCGCCGTTCCGCAGACCCACGGCCGAATGCGCGCCGGTCGGCGCCAAGGCCTCCTGTCTCTATCCGAACTGTTCGCGTGCGCTGATCGAGGCCGCCTCTCGCGGCTTCCAGAACTGCCTGATGCTGGACATGCTCGGCAACGTCGCGGAGTTCGGCAATTCCAACGTGTTCATGGCGAAAGATGGGGCTGTCTACACGCCTGCTCCGAATGGCACCTTCCTGAACGGCATCACCCGGCAGCGGGTGATCGAACTATTGCGTGGCGAAGGCGTCACCGTGATAGAGGCCACGCTTCGCTATGTCGATTTCCTCGCCGCTGACGAGATCTTTTCGACCGGCAATTTCGCCAAGGTCGCGCCGGTCATCCGTATCGACGACCGGCAGCTCACGCCCGGCCCCCTCTATGCACGTGCGCGGAAGCTGTATTGGGATTTCGCGCACACGGCAAAGCTTGCGGCGTGAGATGGAGCGGTTCGTAAATTGAGATGGTGTGGCATGGCTTCTCGGGTTGCCGATCTAATCGTTGATTCTCTGATCGCGCACGGCGTCGACCGGGCATTTGGCGTACCCGGCGAAAGCTTTCTTGCGCTCCTTGACGCTTTGTACAAACGCGACGAGATCGATCTCGTGACTTGCCGCCACGAGGGAAGCGCCAGTCTTGCCGCAGTCGCCGACGCCAAGCTCACCGGCCGCCCGGGTGTGGTGATGGCGAGCCGCGGACCGGGCGCATCCAACGCGGCGCTTGGTCTCCATGTAGCTTCGCAGGAGGCCATACCCCTCATACTGCTGGTTGGTCAGGTCGACACGCCGAATCTGAAACGCGACGCAGTGCAGGAGATCGACACCGGGCGGGCCTTCAGTGGCCTTATTAAATGGTCCACCAGAATCGATTCAGCGGCCCAGGCACCCGAGATGGTGGCGCGCGCATTTTCCGTGGCACTTAGCGGCACGCCAGGGCCGGTTGTGATCGAGCTCCCTCAAGATGTTCTCGAGATGGAGGCCGGCCTGCTCACCGCCAGGGTTCACGGCGTCGCGCGAGCCGAGCCCAGTCAAGCCGCCGTCGAGCAGGCCGCCGCCTTGCTTGGAAAGGCGGAGAGGCCGATTCTGCTGGTCGGAGGAGAGTGTCGGACGGCGGAATTTCGCAAGGATCTGATCGCACTGAGCGAGCGCTGGAATATTCCGGTGGCAGTCACCACCAAGATGCAAGATCAATTCCCGAACGATCACCGGCTCTGGATTGGGCACCTTGGCTTCTTCACCTCGCCAGCTCATGTTCGACTCTTTGAGCGAGCGGATCTGATCGTTGCTATCGGAACCCGGCTCGGCGACTTGTCTTCTCTCGGATTTCGATTTCCGCGACAATCGCCGACGTCTCAGCCTCTGGTTCACGTCTACCCCGATCCGAATGCCATCGGGACTCGCTTCCATACGAATGTTGCGATCGTCTCGTCGGCGCACCCCTTCTTGAGATCCTGGCTCGACCTGCCGGTCGCCGTACGCGAGCGCGATGGGTGGATCGAAGCCGCGGCGAAAGCTCGGGAAGCAGTGCACGCATGGCCCGAGCAGCGTATCCCCAGCGCTGATGTCCTTGGCCATGCGGTTGCGGCCTTCGCCAAACATTTCAAAGCAGATGGTATCGTGACGACCGACTCCGGCGACTTCGCCGCCTGGGTACACCGGATATTCCGCTTCAAGCCGTCAGCTCGACTGCTCGGCTCCGCCTGCGGCGCGATGGGCAGTGGTGTTCCTTCTGCATTGAGCGCGGGCCTTCGTTATCCGGATCGTCAGGTGATCGCGTTTTGCGGCGACGGCGGCTTCCTGATGACCGGGAACGAGTTGGCAACCGCCGTTGCCCGCCGGCTTAATATAACGATCGTGATCTCCAATAACCAATCGTACGGCACCATCCGTTCACATCAGGAAAGAGCATTTCCGAACCGCCCTTGGGGTACGGATCTATCCAATCCCGATTTTGCGGCTCTTGCCCGCGCCTTCGGCGCGCAGGGCTATACGATCACGAACGCAGCCCAGGTGGCCGAAGTCGTCGCGGAAGCAATGTCGGCCAACGGCCCCGTCGTGATCGAAGTTCGATCTGACGTACGCCAAACCATCAATCGCTCCCTCGCTGCGGCGGCTGGCTGATGCCTCAGGGTGATCTGATGGTCTGCATTTTCAAGAGTGAAGCAACGAAGATGACGGCGCGATCAGACCTATAAGGCGCCTGCGCGGCACCGCATCCCCGGCGCCAATCGGCAGGGATCAGAGGGTAGCTCGCATTGTAGCTTCATCTCAAGTTTGGACACGGCCTGAGGTGCCTCTTTGGAGGTAACCCCCGTTCAGCAACCCGTTGGGCGCACCGCAGAGCTACTTGCGCCAAAGTGGCCCCTTCAGTTTTTTTGGGATAATATGCGGCTCCCGGAAGAACGACAGCCGCTACTAGCGCCGCCGGGATGCTTTGAAGCCGTGCATGCTTATTCAAACCGTCGAGGTCATCGATGCCGCTTGCGCTTATTGAAACTGGCCATTGCAATGTAGATCTCAAGCCGTCGCCGATCGAGCCATCCTGGATCCTTGAGGGCAATCCTGAAGCCCGCTCGCACGTACTGTCGAGCAGCGCATGCGGCACTGCCACGACCCTGATCTGGTCCTGCACCGAGGGCAAGTTCAACTGGTACTACGACGTCGACGAGACCATCATGATTCTCGAAGGATCGATCGTACTCGAGAGCGAGGGCGAACTACCGAAGCGCTATGGCGTGGGCGACGTGATATTGTTCCGCGACGGTGCGCACGTCAAATGGCATGTCGAGAACTACGTGAAGAAGATCGCCTTCTTCCGCCAGACCATACCGTTCGGACTAGGCTTCGCCGTTCGCGCCATCAACAAGCTCAAGCGGACGTTCTCCGCGCCCGGCGGGCGTCGCTCCGCACCACAACGAGACCCCGTCCCATTCTATGATTTGATGGGCAAGTCTACTCGCGATGCTGCTCCGGCCCGCTTTTCGTGGCGGCGCAAACGCACGACGTGAACTGATGTCTCTAATTCCTTGCCGTCCGATTTGGGAGTCATTGACTGAATGTCATCGAGCTGTAGCAGAATCGCACTCCTTATCGACGGCGCCAATCTTCATGCGACCAGCAAGGCGCTTGGTTTCGATGTGGATTACAAGCGACTGCTCAAGGAGTTCCAAAGTCGCGGCACAATACTTCGCGCGTTCTACTACACCGCGATCATCGAGGATCAGGAATATTCGTCGATCCGGCCCTTGATCGATTGGCTCGACTACAACGGCTATACCGTGGTCACCAAGGCGGCCAAGGAATTCACCGACGCCAGCGGCCATCGCAAGCTGAAGGGCAGCATGGACATCGAACTCGCTGTTGATGCCATGGAGCTTGCCAAACATATCGATCAGATGATTCTTTTCTCGGGCGACGGCGACTTCCGCCGGCTGGTGGAGGCGATGCAACGTCGAGGGGTTCACGTCACCGTCGTCTCAACCATTGCCAGCCATCCTCCGATGATCGCCGATGAACTTCGGCGTCAGGCCGACGCTTTCATCGACCTCCTGGATTTGAAGTCCAAGCTTGGCCGCGACCCGTCCGAGCGACCGGCCTCGCGCGAACCGCGCCATCACGCGTTGCACTTGCAACGCGACCACGAAAGCTGACAACGACCTTCAATGATCCCATTTTGACTTCTGGGTGTACACACGGTCCCAGGCTTCCCGCGAGCCGGATCCGACATCCTGTCCGAACGCCCCGTTGGCGTCGGGGACCGGCCCACCTTGGTGCGAACAAGCCTGTTGCATCATTTCATTGTCGGATCAGTGAATGATCCGGCGATGCGGCTGCCTCTCAGAATTCGTTCAGGTAAGCCTTGTCGCGGTCGAAGACGTGGGCGATATGCCGGCTCACTGAACGGACCCGAGCCATGAATTCGATGTCTTGGTGTACCGACAGGAAAACGTCGCGATAGACCTTGACCTCATCGGGGAGCACGGGAACGAGCATCGGGTTCGCCTTGGCAGAGAACAGCGGCAGCAGCGCGATGCCTGCACCCGCAGCCACGGCGTTCTGCTGCGCATGCATGCTCGACGAGCGGAAGGCGACGTTAGTCGGCTCAAGCACATCCAGCAGCCAATGCACCGGCTGGATAGCGATGAGGTCCTCGACATAGTCGACGAAGGTATGAGACGCGAGTTCGGCACGATTGGCCGGCATCCCGCGAAGGGCGAGATAGGCGTGGCTCGCATACAGAGCGAGACGAAACGATCCGACCTTCTTGACAACGAGCCGCTGCCCGTCGGGATGCACGAAACTGATAAAGACGTCCGCCTCGCGCTTGGTCAGGCTGATCAGATGCCGCTCGGTCACAAGTTCGACCGTTATTCCCGGGCTCCCCACCGCCAGCTCCGTGAAGCGTTCCGCGAGAAAAAAGGCGGCGATCCCCTCCATGGTCGCAACGCGCACCCGCCCCGTGGCGGTGCTCGCGTCCGAGCCCAACGCCTGTTGAACGGAAGACGCTTCCTGTTCTATACGTTCGGCGATCGCGAACAGGCGATGGCCGTGTTCGGTCAGGACAAAGCCGTCCGGCTTGCGATCAAACAGCTTGACCGAGAGGCTCTTCTCCAGCTCGGCAATACGCCGGCTGACGGTAGTATGGTCGACCTTCAGCCGCCGTGCGGCTGGCATGAGGCGGCTTTGGCGTGCCAGTTCAAGAAAATAAACCAGATCGTTCCAATCGAACACGAGTAGTCCTGACAGGATTGAGCAACCAACTTGGCAACCAATGGACTTGCGCGGCCCATCTTGCGAGATTGGCGCTCGGAACGCCAGTCCGACGATGACGCAGTTGTGCATCGCGCCATGGGCACGACGGAGACCGGCACCATCCGGCACTCGTCGCCCGTTTGGGCGGTTGTGGCAGACTCGTGTAACGGCCGGTGATGACCTGCTGGCGCGCCTTCTCTCGGTTTGAATTATCTTCGGATCGGGTCAGGAATCCAGATTGCCGCCGTTGTGGAATGAGATGGCCTCAGCCGTCGCGCCCTGCTCGGCCAGCACGGGTGCGATATCGGTCGAAACAGCGTCGATGAATGTCGCGGGAACCAGCCGCTTGCGATTGACCTTGAGATCGAACACATCGAAGCGGTTGTAATAGCCGACCACGTCGTGGAACTGTTTTGGTTCGACGCAGCGCTGCAGGTCGCATTCCGCGTAGGCGATGCCTTCCTGATCCTGCAGGACGTCTCCGAATGCTTCTCCCGTGGGATCGACGAAGAAGCTCGCCGCCCGCTGCGTGCGGTCGATCACGTCGATGACCGATGGTTCGCGCGCGATCAGGAATTCGCGCATCGCCGCATCCATGAAGCCAGCGGTGATGATGCCAAACGCCTTGGCTTCGAACGAATGCGCGCTGGCGCGGATGCGGTTGGCAGCAACATTGTTGAAATTGCCGCCTGCGCTCGGCCGCCGCGTCGGCCACATTGGCGGCCAGCTCGAGATGTGGATCTGCTCGGCCTGCGCCATCAGCGCATAGCGCGCCAGCGGATTGGTGTTCTCGCCGCAGATCAGGTTTCCGACACGGCCGGCCGGCGTGTCGACGACGCGGAGCCCGGCGCCATCGCCCGCGGCCCAGATCAGCTTCTCGTAGAAAGTAGGCACCAGCTTGCGGTGATGGTTGAGAATGGCGCCATCAGGGCCGATCAGGACATTGCTGTTCCAGATCAGCCCGACACTGGTCGGCGAGCTCTCGCTGATGCCCATCGAGATCGTGACGCCGAGGGACCTGGCTTCACGCCGCAACGCCGCGATTTCCGGTCCCGCGATGGCGACGGACTGCTCGGCCATCAGCACGAACAGGTCGTGGTTCTCGATCGGCGCCCACAGCGCCGCCCAGACCGGAAATGCCGGAATATAGGTCTCCGGAAACGCGATCAGCTGCGCGCCGCCACGGGCCGCCTCCCGGATGATCGAAATCGCCTTCGCCGCCGTCGCCGCGCGATCGAGAAACACCGGCGCTGCATGGACGGCAGCAACTTTCACGGATGACGTCATTATCACGAACCCTTCTTATGATTGCAGCCGCTCGCTGCCATGCCGGCTTCGGTGCCCTGCAGGCATATCCGCTGTGCGATCACAGGCGTTCGCCCACGAAATAGCCCGACAACCCGGTGCCGGGCGCACAGTTGACGTACTCGAAGATCTGGCCTTGCTCCGGCAGCACGAACACCTCGTGCCAGGTACGGAGCTGATTGGCCTTGCCGAACTTGCGATAACGCGCGATCGCGGCGGTGAAGATCGCCTCGTGCGACGCATGGCGCTCGGCCCAGTTCTCCATGTGCTCCAGGGACAGGAAATAGCCGAGCGCGTGGGTTTCGAGTTCCGGTCTGCCTTTGGCATCGCAGGTCTGCTGAAAGCGCAGCGAGCAGCAGCCGGTCGCCTGGGGACTCTCCCGCAAATAGGCCATGCCGCGCTCCAGCGGCGCGCGCAGATCGCGCATATAATCTTCGGTCTGCGCCGGATCGCAACGGCCCCAATACGCGGCAGAGCGAATAACGGTGAAGTTTTGCGGCGTGACGATGCGCCAACGCGCCGACCGGGTGTCGCGGGCAATCGGCGTCGGCAACTCATTCATGGCAGGCGCCAGCGCATCCACCGCGGCCAGCGGAATCCGATCTCGCATGGCGCCGTAATAGCCGCAATAGGGCGTCGGATAGACCGCCACTTCAGGCGATCGGCTCAGCGCGGCCGGATAATCCTTCCAGTACAGCGTTTCCTGCCGCTCCACCGGCACGGTGACGCTTTCACGGAAATAGCCGTTCGGCTCGGCAAGACGTGCCGCGTCGGTCCACCAGGCCGTCAGGTGCGGATCGGCCAGCCAGTCATCGCGGCGCTCTCGATCTACCCAGTAAGCCGCGACGATGTGGGTATAGAGGCCGTTCTGGTCAATGAACCAGGCATGGTCGTGCACCGTCGGCCCGCTCGGCAGACTGGTCGCTTTTTCGATCCAGGGAAAAAACGGCGACGCGTAGACGCTCTCGGCGTCACGCCCCTGAATGCCGTGAAACGCCACGCACAGCGTCTCGCACTTGTTGGTAAAGCCGGCGGACCATCGTTGCACCACCGGTTCAAAGCCCTTTGGCTTGCGCAGCGGATTGACGCGATCGAAAACCTGAAGTCCCATTTCGCTCCCCTTACTTTCTTTGTTAGTGAACGCCGAAGTATGCCTTGTGGAGTTCGGCATTCTGCTTCAGCGACTCCGCATCCCCCTCCGCCACGACCTGGCCCTGCACCAGCACATAGCCGTAGTCGGCGACGTCGAGCGTCTGCCGCACATTCTGTTCGACCAGCAGGATCGACAGCCCGGCCGTCTTCAGGCGCCGTACAATTCCGAAAACCTCGGAGACGAACAGCGGCGACAACCCAAGCGACGGCTCGTCGAATACCACCAGCTCGGGATCGGTCATCAGCCCGCGTGCAATCGACAGCATTGACCGCTCGCCGCCGGAGAGCGTGCCGGCCAACTGACTTCGCCGCTCCCTCAGCCGCGGAAATGTCTCGAACAGTTCTTCCATGCGCGCGGCCACACGCCTGGAGTCCCGCATCAGGAGACCGCCGACTTTCAGATTGTCGAGCACGGTCATGCGCGGCAGTACACGGTTGCCCTCGGGCACCGTGGCGATACCCAGCGCTGCGATCTTGTGGGTCGGCATATTTGCGATCGCAGCGCCGCCGAAATACACCTCGCCTTTGCGGACGCGGTTGAGGCCGAGAATGGTGCGGATCAGCGTGCTCTTCCCGGCGCCGTTGGCGCCGAGGATACACGTCACCGTGCCCGGCTTCACCTCCACCGTGACACCCTTTAGCACATCCGCGCGGTCGTAACCGGCGGTGACGCCGATGGCCGAGAGCCTGCGCGTTGCGGTAGCGCCGGCGATCATTGACTTACTCCCAGATACGCAGTTTGGACATCGGGATTGGCGATCAGCGCATCGAACGTGCCTTCAAAAATCTTGCGGCCGAAATTCAGCACAACGCAGCGGTCCGAGACGCGGCGGATCACATCCATTTCGTGCTCAACCAGGATCACTGCCAGATCCGGCATCTCCTGGCGAGACGTCAGCAGATCGTCCATCAACTGGCGCGTCTCTTCCTGCGTCATGCCCGCCGACGGTTCATCCAGCAACAGAAGCCGTGGCGCACCGATCAGTGCGCGGCAGATTTCGACCCGCCGGCGGTCGATCATCGTGAACGAGCCGGCAGGCTGAAACAGCCGGTCAGCAATGACGGGATTAAAGCGATGCGCCAGCGCGCGGGCGTGCTCGACCATCCCGCTCAGCTCGCCGCGCCAGCGGCGGCGGCGAAACAGGTTGGTAAACAGCCCCAGATCGAGCCTGCACAGGGCGCCGACCGCGATATTGTCAAAGACGCTTTGGTCCAACATCAGCCGCGAGCGCTGGAAGGTTCGCGCGACGCCTGCCCTGCCGATCATTTGCGGCGGCTTGGCGAACAGATCGCGCGCATCCAGGCGCACCGATCCGGCCGATGGCTTGTAAAGCCCGGTCACCACATTGAAGAAACGTGGTCTTGCCCGATCCGTTGGGACCGACCAACCCGACAGTTTCGCCCTTGTCGATCTCGATATCGAGACCATCAAGCGCGACCAGACCGTCGAAGCGCATCGTGAGGCCGCCGCAGGCCAGCAAGGGAGCGTTCATGCGTCTGCTCCCGGCCGCCCGATGAAGCGCGACAGATCGCGGATCGGACGCGGTAAAATGCCCGACGGGCGGAACAGCAGGATACCCAGCACCAGCAACGCAAAGATCAGCAGCCGGAATTCCTGAATAGCCTGCAGTTTTTCGGGGATGACGAGGATCACCATGGCGGCGACCACAGCACCCCAGAAATTGCCGAGCCCGCCGAGCACGATGATCGACAACATCAACAGGGAGTCGCCGAGCCCGGACCCGTTCGGCGTCACGAACCCGTTCATCATGCCGTAGACCGCCCCGGCAACACCGATCACTGCGTTGCCGATCAGGAAGGCTACGACCTTCCAGCGGGCGATCGACAGGCCGAACACCGAGGCCGCGGTTTCATCGCTGCGCACGGTGTCCAGCGCGATCCCGATCCAGGACCGCTCGATGCGGCGGATCAGCGTGAAGGCCACCGCGAAAATGCAGATCGAAAGCACTGCATAGGGCAGATAGAATGACACGTCCCACGGACCGATCGACGATATCCGGTTGAAGTCGAGGCCGAAGATCGAAAAACCCCTGATCTTCATGCCCTGCGGGCCGCCGAGTGTGTCGTTCACCTCCAGCAGGCTGCGCAGCAGCAGGCCGAATGCGATGGTCACAAGTGCTGCATAGTGCCCGCGGGTCCTCAGCACCGGCAGCAACAGAATAACTCCGATCGCGCCGGTCACGATGCCGCTGACAACGAGGATCATCAGATGCGGAATCCCGGCATACGCCGTCATTACGGCAGCCGTATACGAACCGAGTACAAAGAATGCCGCGCCGGCGAAATTGGCAATTCCTGCGAACGCCAGTTGAAGGTTTAGCGCGATACAGGCCGTGGAAAACAGCGCCACGGTCGCCATCATCAAGAGCGTGTAGTGCTCGCCGTGAAAGACGACGATCAGGCCCAGTGCGCAGACGAAAGCGACGGCGTTGGCGAATCCGCTGTAGTCGCTGCAGATGGCGGAGACGTCCTGACCGAGCGGCGTGCGATCGGCGATCGCAAACACCGCCAGAAAGGCCGCGAGCAGGCCGAGCACCTGAATCTGCGACTCCGCATGCATCATCAGGCCACCGCCTGCAAACAGCAAAGCCACCGTAAGCACGACCACGGCGCGCGGATGACGCTGCATCCGAAGCGGCGACAAGACGGGGATCGGGGAAGGAATGCTGCTCATTACACCCGCTCGCTTCGGCGCTCGGCGATCAGGCCGGTTGGGAAGATCGCGATCAGGATGATGATCACCGCGAAAGCGATCACGTCCTTGTACGCGCTCGAAATCGGCAGCGCGACTACGACCAGGGTCTGTACTCCGGCAAACAGGAAACCACCAATGATCGGACCGAGCATGCTGCCGAGCCCGCCGACGACAGCCGAAGCGAAGCCGATAATGCCGAGAAGGACGCCCATGTTGAAATTGATCTCGCGGTAGTACAGCCCGAGCATGCAGCCCGCGAACGCCGCGAGCGCGGAGCCCAGCGCAAACGTCCCCAGAACCACCGCGTGGAAATCGATCCCCGAAAGCCTTGCCACCTCGCCATCCTGGGCCACCGCGCGAATGGCGAGACCGAATCGCGTGCGGGTGATCAGAAGGTGCGTCCCCAGCACCAGCAGCAGGCCGGAGGCGAGGATCATCACGCTGTCGATGCCGACACTGAACGAACCGGCTTTGATGGCGCCGCCCGGCAGCAGTGCCGGAAACGGTTTTGGATTGCCACCGTTGGGCACGCCGAGCCTGATGGCTTCGCGTAGCACGGTGCCCGCCATCAAGGTGGCCAGCAGCACGTTGACGCCGGGTGCATGGCGCAACGGCAGCACAAGAACGCGCCCGATGATGACGCCGGCCAGCGCGCCTATCGCCACCGCCGCAGCTATTCCCGAGGCCAGCGCCAGCACGGGCGGCAGCGCAACCGGACCTCCCGCAATCCCGGCCGCGCCGAGGCTGGAGAATGCGCCGACGGTGACGACATCGCCGTGCGAGAACTTGATGACGTCGAGCACGCCGAAGAACAGCGAGAAGCCGACCGCGATCATCGCATAGATCACGCCCAGCATCAGGCCGTTGAAAAGCTGCTGGGCAAGAATGCCGATATCCATCGCGGAGTCCTGGTGGCAAAGAAATTCGAAGAGCGAAGGGAGCGGCGAGCCGAAGCTCGCCGCGATGGAGCTAGTTCCTGGCCAGCCTCTTCTTGCCGGCGGCATAGTCGCTATCCGGCCAATAGACCCACTTTCCGTCCTGGGCCACGTAGACATTGGCGTTGACGATGTTCTGGCGGTGATCATCGAAGTTGATCTCGCCGACCAGCGCCTTGTAGCCCTTGGTGCCGTTGAGCACCTCCTTCATCTTCTTGCGATCGGGGCCGGTCTTTTCGATCGCGTCCATCACCAGATTGGTGGCGGAATAGGCGAACGGGCCGTAGGCGTCGGGGTCCTCGCGGAAGCCGGCCTTGGCGTAGGCGTCGAGAAAGGCCTGGCCTTGCGGATATTTGCTGATCGGTGCGCCGTTGTGGAACGAGATCGTGCCCTCGCCGGCCGCGCCTGCGCCCTCGAGGAAACCGGCCGTCATGATGCCGGACACACCGGCAAGCTGGGCCGTGACGCCGACGCGATCCATCTGCGCACGCAGGCGAACGCCGAGCGGCGTCAATCCGCCGATCAGAATGAGGTCAGGTTTGAGCTCCTTGATCCTGGTAAGCTCCGCCGTAAAGTCGTGCTGGTCAGGACTGACCGGGAATGTCGCAACGATCTCGCCGCCGGTCGGCTTGAGATATTCAGTGAAATACTTGTTCTGGCCCTTGCCGTAGTCCGTGGTGTCATGGACGACGACAAATTTCTTGTAGCCCTGCTTGGTGAGGAAATCCGCGGCCAGCCTTCCCTCGTTGATCATGGTGCCGTTGACGCGATGGATTTCGCGGTAATCGTTGCCGTAGGTGATTTCGGGCAGGATCGCACCCCACACCACGACAGGAAGACCGAAACGCGAATAAGTATCGACGGTGGCAATACCGACGGCGGAACAGTAATGCGTGATACCGGCGATGATGGAGTTGTCGGAAGCCGCCTTGGTTGCGACCTGAATGCCGACATTGGGCTTGTACTCATCGTCAAACGTAACGAGTTCATAGGTGTATTTCGCCGCCGGATCGGCATTGCGCAGCTGAACCGCAAGCTGCGCGGAATTACGGCCTCCGAGGCCTGGTGCGGAATTGCCGCCCGACAACGGGCCGATGAACGCGAGCTTCACGGTATCCTTGGCAAGCACCGCGGAAGGGAACGGCGCGGCGAGAGCCAACAACAGCAACAAACCGGATTTAAATTTCATGACCACTCCACTCCTCTGTGTCGGGAGAAGTGTAAGGTGGACCCCTCGGACGTGGGCAGTGCATATTTTTGCAGAACGACGTGCGCTGAGCCGCAAGCGCCGGTGAAATTTGCGCCCTGCATTGCCACTTCCTGCCGCAGTCTGCCTTCGCTTTGGGCTAAAGCATTGTATCGTCGGCAAAGCCGTGGTTGCGGTTGGTGCCTGACACCGCTGGCAAGCCACATCGAACTCCTCCGCGCATGCCTCCATTTACCCCACTTGAAGAGCTCAGCAAGTCCGTCGCGGCCATTCCAAGATCGGTGTGCAAATGAGCATATTTATGCGATGAAACTGCGATTCCACCGCGAATTTAGCCAAGCACCTTCCGGAATCATCGGGTACATTTCCGGCGTGTTTCTGAAGACAGCCGAACGAAAAAATCCGCTTCTTGCGGATAGAAAGTCCTGAACTTCGTTCGAACCGCGGACTATGGGGCCAGACATTTGGGCAAGGTTGATCGCATCGATTTGGCGGGGATCGCACTGCACGAGCGTGCCGTCGCGCGAGACCTGGAAATTCTGGGTGTACCGGCGGCGAATTGGCCGGCCAAAATCGAGGATGCCACCGGCCAACCGGTCCTGGATGTCCTGGTTGTCGGCGCCGGCATGAACGGCATCGCCGCGGCCGGCAGCTTGATGTTCAAAGGAATACGCAATATCGCTGTGGTCGAGCGCTCAAGACCGGGGCAGGAAGGGCCTTGGCTGACCTTCGCGCGGATGGACACGCTGCGCTCGCCCAAAACGTTGACGGGCCCCGCCCTCGGCGTTCCCTCCCTCACCTTTCGTGCCTGGTATGAGGCGAAATACGGCCTCAATGCCTGGGAAACCCTTTACAAGATTCATAATCGGACCTGGGTTGAGTATCTGTCCTGGTTGCAGAAAGTGCTGGCGTTGCCGGTCAGGCATGGGGCTGCGCTGGAAGCCCTCGAGCCTGCAGGACCCTTCGTGCGAGCCATGCTGAATGAAGACGGGGTACGTCGAAATTTATTGGCGCGACGGGTCGTTCTGGCGACCGGCCGTGCCGGAGCCGGTGGCGTTTTCTGGCCGGATTTCATCGATCGGGGACTGGTGCCCGATCTTGCCGCCCATACCAATGATGACATCGATTTCGCAGCGCTTCGCGGCAAATCCGTCGCCGTCCTCGGCGGCGGCGCCTCCGCCTGGGACAATGCAGCAACCGCCCTTGAACGGGGTGCTGCGCGCGTCGACATGTATGTGCGCCGCCCTTACTTGCCGCAGGTCAACAAGGGGCGTGGCTCGGCTTTTCCCGGCTTTCTGCACGGCTGGTCGTCCCTGCCCGATGCCGAACGCTGGGCGACGATGGTCTATCTGAACGATCTTCAGGCGCCGGTGCCACACGAAACCGTCAACCGCACCACCAGGCTGAGCAACTTCCATATCCATTTTCGCACAGGCATCGAAACGGCCTCCCGTGCGGATGGGAAAGTGGCGATGAAGATCGCGGGCCGGGATGAAACCAGGACGCATGATTTTCTGATCGTGGGCACTGGCTTCAATGTCGACCCGGCGCTGATTCCGGAACTCGCCAGCTACGCCTCCAACATCGCCACCTGGTACGATCGCTATCAGCCCGCTCCTGATCTCCGCCGCCGCGATCTGGAGCAGTTTCCCTATCTGGGTCCCGGTTTCGAATTGACCGAGAAGGCACCGGGCAGCGAGCCAACCCTCAGCCAGATCCATCTGGTCAATTTCGGCGCCCATGCAAGCCATGCCGGCATCGCCAGCGATATCCCCGGCGTCAATATCGCGGCCGAGCGGGTCGCCAGTGCTATCGTGACCTCGCTCTTCCGCGAAGATATCGATCACATGCGCCGCAAGGTCGAAGCTTACAATGAGCCCGAACTTGCCGGCACACGCTTCTTCGTGCCTGAATCCGAACGAAGCTGAACGGCCCGCAAGGACTGGAGATATTCAAGCGACCTCCGCGCCGCCAAGATAGGCGTCGCGCACCCGGGGATCGTCCTTCAGCGCGCGGGCCGAACCGGAAAGAACGATACGGCCGGTCTGCAGAACATAGGCCTCATGGGCGATTTCCAATGCCAGGCTGGCATTCTGTTCGACCATGAAGATCGATACGCCCTCCTTGTTGATGGTTCTGATCAAGTCCAGGACGCGATCGACGAAGAGCGGAGAAAGGCCCATGGTCGGCTCGTCCATCACGATCATCCGCGGCCGGCTCATCAGGGCGCGGGCCATGGCGACCATCTGCTGCTCGCCGCCCGAGAGCGAGCCGGCGCGTTGTGAAAGCCGTTGCCCGAGTTTGGGAAATAGCGCCAGCATCCGTTCGAGATCGTTTGCGACTTCGGCGCTGTCGTTGCGCACGAAGGCGCCCATCAGGATGTTTTCCCTCACGCTCATGTCCGCGAACAGCCGGCGCGCCTCCGGCACGGACGCGATGCCGCGCCGAACGATCTGCGGCGTGGTCAGACCGAGCGTCGAGGCACCGTCGAAAGTCAATTCGCCCGAGCGCGGTCTCACCAGGCCGAGAATGATCTTCATCGTCGTCGATTTGCCGCTGGCATTGCCGCCCAACAGACACACGATATGACCACGCTGCACATCGATCGAGAGGTCGAAATGCACCTGTGCCTGACCGTAGAAGGTATTGATGCTGGACAGCCGCAAGAGCGGGCCGGCGGAATGTGCTGTGGCATTCATGCCGCTGTCTCCCGCGCGTCGGCCGCCCGCTGCGACAATCCGTGGCCGAGATAGGCCTCGATGACCTTGGCGTCGTTCCGTACATCCTCGCCGGCGCCTTCGGCAATCTTTTTGCCTTCGTCCATGACGACGACGCGGTCGGAGAGGCGCATGACCATGTCGAGCTTGTGTTCGATCAGCAGAATCGTCAGTCCCTCGGCTTTCAGTTCGGCGACCAGCCCTTGCATTTCGGTGGTCTCGGTCGGGTTCATGCCGGCCGTAGGCTCGTCGAGCAGCAACAGACGCGGCTTGAGCGCCAGCGCGCGCGCGATCTCGACACGGCGGCGATTGGCGTAGGACAGGCTATAGGCCGGGATCGATGCGCGGCAGGAGACGCTCGCCAAACCGCGTCAGGATCCCCCTCACCTCTTCGCGCAACCGCTCCTCCTCAGCCCTTACCGCAGCGGGTCGCAACAGCGCCAGTCCCAGCTCCAGCTCGTCCGGCGCTGCGGTCATTGGCGTCGGTGATTGCGCCTGAGCGATCGCCTCATGCCAGCGGAACCATCCCGGTGAACTCGGCTGCTCGTTCGATTGCGTCACGCAGGCTGGCAAGGCGTAGGGTGTGTCCGTGGGCACCTCGTCGCGATAGTGAGCGACCACGGCCTGCGAGAGCACCGTTCCCAGCAGCGGTGCGAATATTTCGCACAACTCGCTGCCGACAATCGCCACCGTCGCCCCGCTGTCGGCGACGAGATAGGCGATTTCCTCGGTCTTGGTCATCGGATTGACCGGCACGATCACCGCGTCCGCCCGCATCAGTGCGTAATACGCAATCACATATTGCGGTGAGTTCTGCAGCGCGACCAAGACGCGATCGCCACGTTTGACGCCGCACATATGCTGCAGAAAGCCCGCCATCGCGTCGATGCGCTGGCGCAATTCGGCATAGCTCAGCGTCGCTCCATAGAAGGCGGTCGCCGGATGACGGGGGCGCTGCTGCGCAGCGCGCGCCAGCGCATGGTAGAGCGTGCCGTCAGGCATCGGCAGCTGCCAAGGTTCGCCAACCGGCCAGAGTGGAGACACGTTGTTCATTGGCTGCCCATCGACGACTTTAGCTCAACCTCCTATCGGCCGTGGCTCGACGCGGCATTCCGGTCGTGCTCCTCGTCCGCAATCAGCAGGCCGTGATCGAGCGCATCGAGCAGTTGATGGGATTCATCGGCGGAGATCACCAGGGGCGGCGCAAGGAACAACGAGGTCTGTTCGCCGCTGGTTCCAATGACGGCACCCGCCTCCAATGCACGCAACGCCACGCGGGAGGCGACGGGATCCTCAAGGGTATCGGCGCGCCACGTCCGCCAATCCGGTCCATGCAGCTCGATGGTCCAATGCAGGCCCTGCCCCGCCACGCGTTTTACGCTCGGATGCCGCCGGGCGATCTCGAGCAAACGCTGGGCGAACAACCCTTCGAGCTGCCGCACCCGGGAGAGGATATTTTCGCTCGCGACTACGCGGAGGTAGGCGCTGATGGCGGCCATGCTGATCGGGTGACCACGCAACGTTCCGTAGTTCTGCCAACTCTTGCCCCTGAGTTGCTCGACGATGGCTTTCGACACCACGACCGCCGCGACCGCTGCAGCGCCGCCCCCCAGCGATTTGCCGAGCGTCACGATATCCGGGCGGCTTTCGGCACCTTGAAACGCGAACCATCGCCCCGCCCGCCCCGCGCCGGTCACCACTTCGTCGGCGATCCAGATCGATCCAGCCTCGCGGGCCCGCAGCGCCAGTTGGTCCTGATATTCGGCGTCGTAGTAAATACCGCCTTGCGTATAGTCGATAATCGTTGCGGCGGTATCTGCCAGCGTGCTTGCGGCGTCGGCAAGATATTGTTTCGCCGACGGATTGTTCGGAGGCGCACCATAGATCGCGCCATCCGGCGCGGGCAGAATACGAACCGGCGCCATGGCGGCAGGGAGCTGCGAGCCACCGGCATGCACCGCCAGGCCGCCATGCCATTGCGGCTGCACGGTCATGCTGCGGGACAGACCGACCAGGCCATGATAGGCGCGCTCGCGGGTGGCCAGCGCCGTGCGCTGCGTCAGTGCCTGACAGAGCGAGAGCGCCATATCGTTCGCCTCGCTTCCGCTGATGCAGAAGCGGACGGCACCGACCCAATCCTCTTCACCCTCGAACGCTACCCGGATCAGGTCGTCGGCGGCTTGCTCGCGCCCGATCCAGGTCCAGCCTTCGTTCACGACGGGCGTGTCCGCAGCACGACGGATCGCTTCTACCATCGCCGGATGGCGATGGCCCAGGCCGCCGCCGGTATTGCTTCCGTCGATTAGGCGCCGGCCATCCTCGAGATGGAAATAGACACCCTCGCCCCCGACAACGGTAAGCGGTGCGCTGTCACCCGCATTCAGGCCGGTCCGCAAAAGTTTACTCATCGAGAAATCTCTTTCGCCATTCCATAACCGCCGCCACCGCAGCTTTCGATGGTGACGAGATCGTCTTGCTGCAGCACCAGATTCGACTTGCCATCGATTTCGACATTCGCGCCGTTTCTGATCAGCGATACCCGGCAGGTCTCGCCGGGTTGACCGCCCTGCATACCGAATGGCGGGATCACCATCCGCTCGATACAGGTGGTCAGGTGCATGGACGGCGCGAGAATCCGATAAGAACGCACCACGCCGTCCCCGCCGCGGTATTTTCCGGCGCCGCCGGACTCGCGGCGAATGGTTTGCTGTTCGACCCGGATCTTGTAGTTGGCCTCGATTACTTCGGCCGGCGTATTGGACGTATTGGCAAGGTGTACGCGGGTCGCCGAAACGCCGTCGCGATCATGGCGTGCGCCCTCGCCGCCGCCATGGACCTCGTACAGCATCTTCCAGGAGCCATCCGACCGTGGCTCGGCAAAGAAGAGTACACTGGCGGTCGTTGTCCCGCCTGCAGACAGGCGCTCCGGAATTGCGTCCTGCATCGCGCGGAAGATTGCATCGACGATGCGCATTGAGGTTTCGTGATTTCCAGCCGCGACGGCCGCCGTCCACCCGGGCTCCAGAATCGAGCCCTGACGCGTGACGATCGTGAGCGGCCGCAAGGCGCCTGCGTTTTGCTGCATCTCGCGCCCGCTCATGATGCGCGCCGAATAAGCCACCGCGGAACGCGCAATGAACGGCGTGGTGTTGCAGAAATTCGAGGCCCGGTCGGCGCTATCAGACAGATCAAAGGTTGCTTCGTCTCCGGCGATGGTGATCTTGACGTGAATGCGGGCGGGTTCGCCGCCCGCGCCGCCATCGTCCAGGTAGTCCTCGCCTTCATAGACGCCGTCGGGCAATTCACGGATCGCCTCGCGCATCTCGATCTCCGACAGATCGTGCAGACGCGCCAGCGCCACGCTGAAAACATCCTTGCCGTGTTGCCGGCAAAGCTCGACGATGCGCCTTTCGCCAGCCTTGGTTGCCGCGATCTGTCCAAGCAGATCGCCCTCGCACGCTTCGGGATCTCGCACATTGGCCTTCAGAAGCTGCATGATCGGCGTATTCACGCCTGCCGCTGTCGCAATCAGAACGGGGGGAATGCGCATCGCCTCCTGAAAGGTGTCGATGGCCTTGGCGAAGTAGCTGCCGGGCCATGTCCCGCCGATATCGGGCCAATGCGCGAGGCTAATGGCGAATGCGACGATATCGCCGTCGACGAAGACCGGCCGAACCACCTTGACGTCGTTCAGATGGTTGCCGCCGAGCGCACCAAGATTATAGATCAGAACGTCGCCGTCGTTCAGGCCGCTGACAGGCAGGACTTTCAGCAGTTCCGGAACGGTGTAAGCCATCGCCCCGAGATGGATCGGAATATCCCTGCCCTGGCCGACCAGATCGCCCCTGGCATCGGTGATCGCCGACGACAGGTCGCCGGCTTCGCGCAGCAGTGGCGAACGCGCCGAACGCGTCATCACCAGGCTCATCTCCTCGGCCGCCGCCGACAGGCCATGCCGGATCACCTCGACGGTAAACGGATCGAGCCTCATGGCGTCACCTTCGTCAGAAAGAGATGACCGATTGCGTCCGGTTTGGCCTGCCAGCTTGGCGGGATCACAACCGTGGACCACGCATCTTCAATGATCGCAGGCCCAAGGACCGCTTCCTTCATGGAAGCACGGTCTACGATCTCAGTCGCCACGTCATGAACACCATCGAACGAGCATCGGCGTGAGGTCGCGCGCAGTTTTCGGATAGCGGTCGTGGGGCGATCGACGATGGTGGTCGATGGCCGCCGCGCCTGCACGCGCACCGATTCGATGACGCAACTCTCGGCCGTCGCATAGCCGAACAGTTCGTGGTGACGGGCGAGAAAATCTTCCCGCAGCCGCGTAGCGTCCAGCGGCAGAGAGAATGGGACCGCAATGGCGTCGTTCTGCGCGGCATAGCGCATCAATGCGATCAGATCGACATCGATCGCTGCGCGCGTAACTCCGTTGGCAATCAACGGCTCCGACGCCTGCCCGATCAGTATCTCGATCCGCTTCAACACCCGATCGAGATCGATGCCATCCAGTGCGACGCGGAAGGTCTGCTGCTGCAGAAAACTGAAATCGGCGGTCAGGCAGCCAAGCGCGGAAAAGGCGCTCGATGCGTTGGGCACCACGATCGAGCCGATGCCGTAGAGATCCGCCAATCCCGCTGCATGCATCGGACCGCCACCGCCAAAGGCAAGGAGCGTACAGTCGCGCCCATCGATGCCGCGTTCCACCGTCACCCGGCGCAGCGCCCGCGCCATGGTGGCGTTGGCGACCTTGACGATGCCGAGTGCAGTTTCCTCAAGACTCAGATTCAGCGCCTGTGCAATGGGCGCAATGGTGCGCCGGGCAGCCTCGATGTCGAGACTGATACGGTCCCCGAGCCGCGTCTCAGGATTGAGATAGCCGAGCACGGCGTTGGCATCGGTGATCGTCGGCGCAGTGCCACCGCGGCCATAGCAGGCCGGGCCGGGTTCCGACCCCGCGCTCTGGGGTCCCACGGTCAAGCCGCCCGGCCCATTGCGCACGATCGAACCACCTCCCGCACCGATCGAGTGAACCGCCAGCATCGGCTGACGCAGCGGTCGATCCCCGAGCATCCGGCCGTCCGCCATCTCCGCCTGTCCATCGATGATCAGGCAGACGTCGGTGGTGGTACCACCCATGTCGAAGGTGAGCATTCTCGATGTGCCGAGCTGGCGCGCAATGCTGACCGACGCCGATACACCAGCCGCCGGCCCGGACATCGCCATCACCAGGGGGCGCCGCTTGACCGTGGCAATCGGAACCATGGCTCCGGCGGAATGGAACACCTGCAGGCCGGGCCCAATCGGCAAGCGCTGCTCCAGCTCACTCAAATATTCGACGGCAATCGGCATCGCCGCCGCATTGAACACCGTCGACGACGTGCGCTCATATTCTCGCGCCTCGGGATTGACCTCATGTGACAGCGAGACATGCGGCACGATCGCCTTCAGGCGCTCAGCCAGCATCCTCTCATGCACCGGATTAGCGTAGGCATGCAGCAGGGCCACCGCCACGCTTTGCACACCCGTTTGCTTGAGCCAGATCACCAGACGATCGATCTCGCAATCCTCCAACGGCTTCAGCACGTTTCCTTCGTGATCAAGCCGCTCGACCAGACCAAAGCAAAGCTCGCGCGGCACCAATGATGGAGATTTTGGCGGGATGTCGAGGCGGTAAAGATCACGGCGCCGGTAGCGGGCGATATCGAGCACATCCTCGAATCCCGCGGTGGCGATCAGCGCGACCTTCGGCAGACGCTCCTCGACGATCGCATTGGTCACCCGCGTGGTGCCATGGACGAAACGCTTGACCTGATCTTTCTGCAGCCCGACGGCCTCGATGGCTTCGAGCATCGCATCGACCGGCGCATGCGGACGCGACGCAACCTTGGCAATCCGGGTTTCGGCGGGATCACGACGGATGGCAATGATATCCGTGAACGTGCCCCCGATATCGGTTCCGACTTCCCATTCCCTGTCCGAGCTGTTCATTTCATTCCTTGTTCAGGCATTGCCTTCTTTCACAGCGTATCGAACAAGGCAGGGCGCGACGACGAAGGCCACATTATTGCTTGCGGCTCAGGTCGCGAAAGTCGAGCTGGCGATGAAACCAGTAGGTATAGCCGTCGAGGTTGGGTGCCATCACGGCATCCTGGTTCGCTTGCCAGAGCAGAACCAGCGGCATCTCCTTGACGTATTCGGCGATCATCTGCTTGCTCATCTCTTCGTATTTGGCCGGATCAAGTTCAAAGCGCGCCTTGGCCCCCAGTTCGGTCACACCAGCATTGTTCCACGAACTGTAGTTCCAGCGCTGATCGCCGGTAAAGAAGTTACGGAAGAAATAGTCGGTGGTCGGAAGCCATGCCGTCGACCCTTCGGTAAAGAACGGCAGCCGCTTGTCGGTGATGGCGGTGCTCATCTGTGCGTCGGGCAGCTTTTGAATGTCCACTTCGATACCGATCTTCGCCAGCGATTCCTTGATAAGCGCGGCCATAGGTTCGGTGATCGCCGCCGAGCCGACGTTGATCGTGAACGTGGTCTTGAAGCCGGCGGCGACACCCGCCTCGGTAAGCAGTTGCTTGGCCTTGACCAGATCGGTCCTGGTCGGCATGGCTTGCGGAAAATCTCCGGTCGGAGGCTCCGTCCAGGATGTGCCGAACAGGGCAAAGCCTCGCTTGAAAATCGCCGCCTCCAACATGGAGTCATAAGGCAGCGCCGCGGCGATGGCCTGCCTCACCTTGACATTGTCGAACGGTGCCATCCGGGTATTGAACGCGACCATCGTGAAGCCGTTGCTTTGCGGCGTCGAATCCACCCTGAGCTTGCCGCGAGACTGCAGCGCCAGCACGTCACTGGCCTGGAGATCGGTGGCAATATCGGCATCGCCCTTTTCGATCAGATTGGCGCGGGTCGCGGGTTCCGGAACGGTCTGTTCGATGACCCGCTTGAAGAACGGCAACTGGCCGCCGCGACCGCTCTTCCAGTCATCGTTCCGCCGCAGCACCACTTGCTCGCCCGGCTTGAAGATCTCGATCGTGTAGGCGCCGCCGCCGGCCGTATTGGTCTTCAGCCATTCCTGCGCCCAGGGATCTTCTGATGTCGCGTGCTGCCTGGCCAGTTTGCTGTTGAAGATCGGCGCTAGCGGCGTGGCAAGGTTGGAAAGCGCAAGCCGGTCCGGCTTCGGCAGCGTGACCGCAATGGTGCGCGCGTCGACGACGACAAACTGTTCGGGCGTGGTCAGCGAACCGGTCCCCAGCTGGCCTTTTGAAAGGGACTTCGCACTCACGGCCCGGTCAAGCGACCATTTGACATCGTCGGCGGTAATGGGAGTGCCGTCGTGCCACTTCGCATCTCTCAGCTTGAAAGTGATCTTGAGACCGTCCGGGCTGACTTCGTAACTCTCGGCAAGCTCGCCGCGGATTTTCGTACGATCGAACACCCAGACGCCGGCTTCGCGCTTGCGATCGAATGCCACGAGGCGATCGTAGGTGCTGGTCGACACGCCGAACGCCTCCCGCGTGGCTCCGGGCGTCGAAGGATCCAGGGTGTTGATGTTGTTGCCGGTCACCTGACGAAGCGTCTCGGCGCGCGTCTGCGCCTGCGCAACGACCGGCGCCGACAAAAGACAGGCTACGCCGATCAACAGCTTCAACGAGACTCCACGATCCGTCATCATCACCCTGTTTCCCCTGTGAAGGCCACCCGCGCGAATTTGTGACAGACCGGTCGAGGCACCGTATAGAGCCAGAGTTGCCGCAAACAGGTAGGCCAGCCACCCGAAATCGCCGCCTCACTCCTGCAAGGGACTTCTGCACTTTTCGGTGCTGCGTTGCCTGCGAAAGTAGCAGCATCGCCCGTACACCAAACCACCGATTGCAGCTATGAAGTCCGGCCACTCAAGGATTCGGCCATTTTGGAAATGAGCCGGTGCGCATCCTCTGTCTGCAGCCGCCCATACCCGAACACCAATCCCTGCCGCGTTGGCTCGCCGAGATAGTTCTGCGACAGCGGCTGCACATGAATACCCGTCTTCAGCAGGAGCTTTGCCGCCTGGGTGTCGCTCAGCCGCGCCCGCATTCGCTCGGTAAAGAAGGCGACCAGATGCAGCCCGGTCGCTGCGGATGACACGGTCAAGTCGTCCGGCATCAACGTGGCGATCGCGTCAATCAGGGCAGCCCGCCTCTCGGCGTAAACCTTCCGCATTCGCCGCAGGTGCCTCAGCAGGTGTCCTTCCCGCATGAATTCCGCCAGCGCGACTTGCCCGATCCCAGATGTGTGGACATCGATCCGGGCCCGACCTTTTGAGAACGCCCTGATCAGGCGTTCATCGGCGATCATGTAGCCGATACGCAGGCTAGGCATCACCAGCTTCGAGAATGTCCCGAGATAGATCACGCGTCCGTCGCGATCGAGCGACCGCAGCGAGGCGATCATGCTGTCTTGATGCCTGAACTCCGAATTGTAATCGTCTTCGATGATCCGGGCATCATTCCTGTTCGCCCAGTCCAAAAGCTCGAGCCGCCGCTCGAGCCCCATGCTGACGCCGATTGGATATTGATGCGACGGCGTCACGACCACGAGCTTCGCATTCGGCGCCAGCCGAATCCCCTCGGAGACGCAGAGCCCCTTGTCGTCGACAGGCACCGGAATGAGTTTTGCGCCGGCCGCCGTCAGCGTCCATCGGGCTTCGACGAACCCCGGCTCCTCGACCCAGACCTCGTCGCCCGGATCGAGGATCATCCGGCTGCAAAAATCCAGCGCACCTGATGTGCCTGACGTCACGGCCACATTGCCCGGCGCACAGACGAGACCGCGAACCGATCCGAGAAAATTGGCGATTTCGCTCCGCAGCACCGGATGCCCCTCAGGCGGAAGATCCAGACAGTCGGAATTCCTGGGATTCTGCCAGGCCTGCCGCAGCAGCCTCGCCCACTCCTTGAACGGAAAGCTGGAGACGTCTGGCGCACCGGGGCTGAATTCAGACTTCCAGTTGGTGTCGTATTCGAACGCCAGCAGGGACCGCCAGCGATCGGAGACGGGGCCAATCTCGATCGCCGTTGAAGCAGCCTCCGAGACGAACGCAGCAGGCGCCGGGTTCACCTGCGCCCGCTTGACCGACGCCACGGTGACACCTCCGCGCGGTGTCGATTCCAGGTAACCCTCTGCATAAAGCAAATCCCACGCGGTCAGAATCACCGTTCGTGAACAGCCCAGTTCGCGCGCGATCTCCCGCGAACCGAGAAACTGCGTGCCGGCCGGAAGCGCCCCCTGCAGAATTCCGTTCCGGAGATGCGCCGCGATCTGCAGATAAATCGGAACCGCTGACGCACGATCGATATGCACGCCGGCGATCGACACGCGCTTCTTTTGGGAACGGGACTTTTCCATAGACGAAGGACTTAGCTTTGAGCGCGGCCAACCGGCAACCGGATCGAGTTGCGATTGCTCAGCTACGTTGCATACAACATGCGAATTATGCTGTAAATTTAGGCATGTAACCTGCTGCACAAGATTCAGTCGAGCGGTCATATCCGGTTATTTTCAAATGGTTACGACCAAATGCTCATCGAGAAATCTCTGGCACGAACATTGCGACACCTCTCCTGAGCTCCGCCGTTTCGGCGCGGCTGCGCAATGAAGGGCGACCCGCTCGCCCAGAGGGAGCAGGCAATGGATTTTGGCAGGATTTCACGACGGCATTTGTTGCAAGGCGGCGCGGCGCTGACGCTGGGTTCGGCATTTGGTGCGCGCTCGGCGCTGGCGGCCGACACCACCATCGGCTTCATCTATGTCGGGTCGCGCGACGACTACGGCTACAACCAGGCGCATGCGCAAGGTGCTGCGGCGCTGAAGAAGATGCCCGGCCTCAAGGTGGTCGAGGAAGAGAAAGTCCCGGAAACCGACGCGGTCGAAAAGACCATTGAGTCGATGATCAATCTCGACGGTGCGACGCTGCTGTTTCCGACCTCGTTCGGATATTACAACCCGCACATGATCAAGATGGCCAAGAAGTTTCCAAAACTGCGCTTCGAACATTGCGGCGGGTTGTGGAGCGACAAGGATCCCACGAACGCCGGCAGCTATTTTGGCTATATCGACGAAGCCCAGTACATTTCGGGCATTGTCGCCGGCTATTCGACCAAGAGCGGCAAACTCGGCTTCGTCGCCGCAAAACCGATCCCGCAGGTGCTGCGCAATATCAACGCCTTCACGCTAGGAGCCAGGCTTGCCAACCCGAAGGCGACCACGCAGGTGATCTTCACCGGCGACTGGTCGATGCCGGTCAAGGAAGCTGAAGCCACCAACAGTCTGATCGACCAGGGCGTCGATGTCCTCACCTGTCACGTCGATGGTCCGAAGACCATGGTCGAGAACGCCGCCCGCCGCGGCGCGATGGTCTGCGGCTATCACGTCAACCAGTCGCCGCTGGCGCCGAAGGCCTATCTCACCGGCGCGGAGTGGAACTGGGAGGCGCTGTATCCGAAGTTCGTCAAGATGATCGCCGCGGGCGAAGCTATCCCGAATTTCTATCGCGGCGGCTTGAAGGAAGAGATCGTGAAATGCTCGCCCTATGGCGAGGCGGTCTCGGCGGAAGCGCGCAAGCACGCCGACGACATCAAGGCCAAGTTCTTGTCCGCCGAAGGCTACACCATCTTCAAGGGTCCGATCATGGACAACAAGGGCAAGGCTGTGATCACCGCCGGCACTGATCGCGGCCAGAAGGATCCTGAGCTTGAGAAGATGAACTATCTGGTCGAGGGCGTGCTCGGAGCGACTTCGTGACCACCGACGCGGCGGATCCGGTGGAGGCGGTCGGAGTTGCTCCGGCCGCCGATCCCGGCTTCCTGCAACGCTACGGCACAACCATCGAATACATCCTGATCCCGGGCGCGGCGCTGGTCGGCGCGCTCGCCGTATTCGGCATATTCGTGGCCCTGTTCGGCAAGAACCCGCTCGATCTGTATTTCTACATGTACCAGGGTGCGTTCGGCACCTGGTTCTCCTGGCAGAACACGCTGACGCGCGCCGCACCCCTGATCCTGACGGCGCTATGCACCGCCCTGCCCGCACAGCTCGGCATGGTCATCATCGGCGGCGAGGGCGCGCTGCTGATCGGCGCCTTGTCTGCGACCTCAATCGCTCTGGCCATGCCGTGGGCACCGCCGCTGGTGGTACAAATTGCGATGGTTTGCGCCGGCGTCGCGGGCGGCGGGCTCTGGATCACGCTTGCTGGTGCGCTCCGGCAATACCGCGGCGTCAACGAGACGATCTCGAGCCTGCTGCTGGTCTATATCGGCCTTGCTGTCCTCAACCATCTGGTCGAGAGCGTGATGCGCGATCCGTCCAGTCTCAACAAGCCCTCGACCCGCGAAATCGGCGCCGCCAACATGATCGGCAGCATTCCCGGCACTGACGTGCATTGGGGGCTGGCGTTCGGCCTGGTCGCGGCCCTGGCGTCCTATATCCTGATCTATCACACCGTGTTCGGCTTCGCTGCGCGGGTCGCCGGCGGCAACATCCGTGCGGCCAAAATTGTCGGCCTCGGCGTCAGCAAACTGATCCTGACGATTTGCTTCCTTGCAGGCGGCGCAGCCGGCCTTGCGGGCATGATCGAGGTCGCGGCCGTGCAGGGCCGCACCAACGCCAACCTCGCTGCGGGCTATGGCTTCACCGGCATCCTCGTCGCTTTTCTGGCGCGGCAAAATCCGCTGGCCGTCATTCCCGTCGCGATCCTGCTCGGCGGAATCAGCGCCAGCGGTGGGCTGCTGCAACGGCGACTGGGCCTACCGGACGCCTCCGTGCTGGTGCTGCAGGGGATCATCTTCGTCTTTGTTCTGGCCAGCGACGCGCTGTACGGGCGGATCGGCTTCCTGAAGGGAAAACCTTGACATGGCGGACGGATCGATCGGACTCTGGACCGTTCCCTTGGCCGTGTTCGGCGGCGCCATCCGCGTCTCGACGCCATTTTTGTTCGTCAGCCTGGGCGAATGCATCACCGAGCGCTCGGGGCGCATCAATCTCGGCCTCGAAGGCACGCTGATCATGGGTGCGATGAGCGCCTACGGCATCTCCTATCTCTCGGGCTCGCCCTGGCTTGGCGTGCTGGCGGCCGGCATCACGGGCGCCCTGCTCGGCGCACTTCATGCCGGCATTTGCTCGCTGCCGCGGGTGAACGACATTGCCGTCGGCATCGCGCTGATGCTGTTCGGAACAGGCCTGGCGTTCTATCTCGGCAAACCGCTGATCGAACCGACCGCGGCGCGCCTGCCGGCGATAGATTTCGGCTGGTGGAGCGACATCCCCCAGGTGCAGGCGGCGCTCCGGATCAATGTGCTGTTCCTGATCGGGGTGGCGATCGCGCCGATTTTGTTTTGGGCGTTCCGAACCACGCGCTGGGGCCTGTTGATCCGGACCGCGGGCGAAAGTTCGGATGCCGCACGCGCGATGGGTTATTCCGTGCTCTGGATCCGGTTGCGCGCCACCATGGTCGGCGGCTTTCTCGCCGGGATTGGCGGCTCGTTCCTGTCGCTGTTCTATCCCGGCAGCTGGAACGAGGGCCTCTCCTCAGGTCAGGGCATCACGGCGGTGGCGCTGGTGATCTTCGCGCGCTGGGACCCGATGCTGTGCCTGTGGGCCTCATTGGCCTTTGGCGGAGCGGCGGCACTGGGACCGGCGCTGCAATCGGTCGGCGTCACCTCCGGCTATCATCTGTTCAACGCCGCGCCCTATATCCTGACGCTGGCGATCATGATCATCACCTGTTCGCCGAAGCGGCACGCTGACCGGCGCGCCGGCCGAACTGTCCATCACCCGATAGGCGGGAGCGAACCATGCCCGAGCGCTATATCTCATCCGAACCCTATGCCTGGCCCTATAATGGCGATCTGCGCCCGCAAAACACCGCGCTGGTCATTATCGACATGCAGACCGACTTTTGCGGCGTTGGCGGTTATGTCGACAAGATGGGATACGACCTGTCGCTGACCCGCGCTCCGATCGAACCGATCAAGAAACTGCTCGCGGTAATGCGCGGGCAAGGTTTTCACATCATCCATACCCGCGAAGGACATCGGCCTGATCTCACCGACCTGCCCGCCAACAAGCAGTGGCGCTCGCGGCAGATCGGGGCCGGGATCGGCGATCCCGGCCCATGCGGCCGCGTGCTGGTGCGCGGCGAGCCCGGCTGGGAGATCATTTCCGACCTGGCGCCGCTACCGGGCGAACCCATCATCGACAAGCCCGGCAAGGGATCGTTCTGCGCCACCGACCTCGAGCTGATGCTGCGGCTGCGCGGTATCGAGAATATCGTGCTGACCGGCATCACCACCGACGTCTGCGTCCACACCACGATGCGTGAGGCCAATGATCGCGGCTTCGAATGCGTCCTGATCGAGGATTGCTGTGCCGCGACCGACAAGAGCAACCACGATCACGCGCTGAAGATGATCAAGATGCAGGGCGGCGTGTTCGGCGCGGTCGCGACTTCGACGGCGCTGATCGGAGCGCTGTCATGATCATCGGCGAGACGCCGTTACCCAGCGGGGCGCTCGGCGTCGACGCCATCGCCATGACCATGCGGTTCGGCGACTTTGTCGCCCTCGATAACGTCGAACTCAAGGTGCGGCCGGGCTCGTTCCATGCGTTGCTCGGCGAGAACGGCGCCGGCAAGAGCACGCTGGTGAAATGCATCATGGGCTATTACCGCGCGACCGAAGGCGACGTACTGGTCGGCGGCCGCGAACAGGCGATCGCCAATCCCAAGGAAGCGCATGCGCTCGGACTCGGCATGGTCTACCAGCACTTCACGCTGGTGCCGGCGATGACGGTCGCCGAAAACCTGGTGCTGGCGCGCGACGACGTGCCGGCGGTCGTCGACTGGTCAAAGGAAAAGAAGGCGCTGGAAGCGTTTTTGGCGCGGATGCCGTTCAAGGTGCCGCTCAACGCAAAGGTGTCCGACATCTCGGCTGGTGAGCGCCAAAAGTGCGAGATCCTCAAGCAGCTCTACCTGAAGCGGCGCTTTCTCATCCTGGACGAGCCGACCTCCGTGCTGACGCCGGGCGAGGCCGACGAGGTGCTGGGCATGTTACGCGCCATGGTCGTGGCGGGCGACTTGACCATCCTGATGATCACGCACAAATTCCGTGAGGTGATGGCGTTTGCCGACGACGTGACGATCCTGCGCCGGGGCAAACTGGCCGGACACGGCAAGGTCGCCGAACTCACGCCTGACGATATGGCTCGCACCATGATCGGCGCTGAACAGTTGACGGTCCAGCCGCCACGGGTTGGCGAAGTCGGGGAAGCCCGGCTTGAACTCAGCAAGCTCACCGCGCTCGACGATGCCGGGGCCATCGCCGTCCACGGCGTATCGCTCACCGTGCGCGGCGGCGAGATCGTCGGCATTGCGGGCGTCTCCGGCAACGGCCAGCGGCAGCTTGTCGAAGTGTTGGCCGGCCAGCGCGAGGCCGAAAGCGGCGAGGTCCGCGTCGGCGGCGATCTCTATCATGCACGCCGCGAACAGATGCGCCGGCACAAGATGTCGCTGCTTCCCGAGGAGCCTTTGAAGAACGCCTGCGTCGGCGGCATGAGCGTCGCTGACAACATCGCGTTCCGTGAATTCGACCGTGCGCCATTTGCCAAAAGCGGCTGGTGGCTGAACCGGTCAGCCTTCCGCAAGGATGCCGAACGCAAGATCGGGCTATACAAGATCAAGACCCGCACGCCGGACACGCCAATCTCGGCACTCTCGGGCGGCAATGTGCAGCGCGCGGTATTGGCGCGCGAACTCGGCGGCGAGGTCGAGGTGCTGATCGCCGCCAATCCCTGCTTCGGGCTCGATTTCGCCGCCGTCGCCCAGATCCACGCCGAGATCATGGCTGCCCGCAATCGCGGCGCCGCGGTGCTTTTGGTCAGCGAGGATCTCGACGAACTGCTCGAATTGTCGGATCGTCTGGTCGTGATGTTCCACGGTGAATTTGTCCACGAGGCCCGCGCCAGCGAAGCCAATCTCACCGAAATCGGGCGACACATGGCGGGCCACTGACGGTCAGGGCCGATGGTCAATTACAAAGCGATCCTATGACACCCAAAACCGTAAACCACGTCAGCCATCCCCTGGTCCAGCACAAGCTCTCGCTGATGCGCGACAAGGATCTCTCGACCAAGGGCTTTCGCGAGCTTCTGAACGAGATAGGCATGCTCCTCTGCTATGAGGTCACCCGGGAATTGCCTTTGGAAATGGTCGACATCGATACGCCGCTCGCTGCAATGAAGACGCCAAAAATCGCGGGCAAGAAACTCACACTCGCTCCGATATTGCGGGCGGGTGTCGGATTTCTCGACGGCATGCTGGCGCTCGTTCCGTCAGCGCGCGTCGCGCATATCGGCCTCTACCGGGATCCGAAAACTCTTCAAGCTGTGGAATACTTCTTCAAGGCGCCACAGGATCTGTCGGATCGCATCGTGATTCTGTTGGATCCAATGCTTGCGACGGGAAATTCAGCTTGCGCCGCGGTCAGCCTGCTCAAATCGCGAGGTGCCCGAGACATCAGGTTCGTCTGCTTGCTCGCGGCCCCCGAAGGGATTGCCCGATTTCAGACTGAGTGTCCTGACGTCCCGATCTGGACCGCTGCTGTCGACGAGAGGCTGAATGATCACGGCTATATCGTGCCCGGCTTGGGCGATGCCGGAGACAGAATGTTCGGCACCAAGTAAGCGTGCGCGGCGTTGCTTTCGCCCTGCAGCAGCAATAAGACGAAATTGACCGCTACTTACTGCAAGAGAAGCCCAATATTCAGTCGGAATTATTTTGTTGATAGCCGGGCGATTGCGGCTACGGGTCCGCCGCCAGGCGGACCCTGATGTTCGGCCCCGCCAGAAACATAGACGGCGCCGGTTCCCGACAAGCCGCTGATCAATCCGCCGACAGCAGCGCGGGCGTGCCGGGTTGAGCTGATGTCCGTATCCTCCAGCATGATGTGACGAAATCCGCGGATGCTACCGTTTGGCGAGGCTTCCGCCTTGGCGAAGATGTTGACAAGTTGGCGGCTCGCCATCGGCGGCCCGGACCCGTCTTCGATGTGCAGTCCCACGCTTTTCAACGCCTTGATCACGGCTGTGGAATCAATTGCGTCGCGCATCACGGCGTGTCCGATCTCGAACGGGGCGGCCGACGATGTCGAATTGCCCAGGACAATGACCACATTGTGCATCAGCTCGATGCCGGCCGATGTGGATGCTACCGACGAAAACAGATCGAACCGCCGAAGGACGTGCTCGTCGTCAATCTCGCCCTCGATCTCGCCAAGGGCGACCGCTACTCCCAGCGCCGATGCCCCGCGCGAATACGCCATCGAACCGTATGCACTGTTTGTAACGGTCTTATTCCCACGGGCCGCTGCCGCTTCGACGCGGTCGCTAGTCAAGAGCGGACACTTGATCTGCACAAAATGGACATCCTGCGGATCGACGATGGCAGCTTCGGCCATGGCCGCGGCCACCGCCCTTGCCGTTTCCCTGATCTGCACGCTGCGCCCGATCTCCTCGGGCAAAAAATCCCGCGTGTGCGCCATCCCAATGCTGAGGCGCTTTCCGGAAATTTCTTCGGAAACGCGATTGGCAGCGCTGTCACGCGTGAAGACGGTGATATGCGGACTAAGCACGCCTTCCGTACCACCCGACATCACGAACGCGATCCGCTGCTCCACGCGGTGCGGTGGCAGATCAATAAAGGGCGCCAGGGCAGCGCTGAGCGCGGAAACGGCGTATTCCCGCGTGAAATCGTTGACGCCGCCATTGCCTTCGGTTTTGCCCAGTATCGCGACGATCGACTTTGGATCGATCTTGCCTTGCTCGATCAAGCCCAGCGGCCGGAGACATCACCGGGGCCTTTGGTGGCAATGCGAACGACGTCGACCGATGTTGTGCGCATGCTCTTCCCCCTGGACATCTTCGGGCCGGCGAAAAGATATGGCAAGCCGTAACGGCTACCGGCGCCTCCAATTGATCACTCTTCCTCCCTGACTTGGACTAGGGAAACGCGGTCGCCTTCATAAACATTCCCGGTTGCCCACTTTTTGTCTCATCTGTCGCAATTTTTGGCACATCTGTTGCATCCAATTCCGGATAGCGTTCCCGGCGCCAAGGTCGCCGGGTCCTGGGCAAGACAATGCGGAATGGTGCGGATGACGACCACGGCGGCGCTCGAATTGGTGCAATTGACGAAGAAGTACGGCGGCGTCACCGCCGTTGACGCCATCAACCTCAAGATTCCCGCCGGCTCCTATTGTTGCCTGCTTGGGCCGTCCGGCTGCGGCAAGACATCCACCTTGCGCATGGTGGCTGGCCATGAATCGGCGACTTCAGGCGACATCCTTGTCGGGCCGAAGAATGTGACGGACCTGCCGCCCGCCGGCCGAAGCACGGCGATGATGTTCCAGTCCTATGCCCTGTTCCCACATCTCTCCGTCATCGACAACGTTGCCTTTGCCTTGAAGATGAAAGGCGTTGCCAAGGCGGAGCGCCATGCCGAAGCCAGAAAGCTGCTGGAACTCGTCGATATGCAGGCCTATGCGGCGAGGCTGCCGGCGCAGCTTTCCGGGGGCCAGCAGCAGCGCGCGGCGCTCGCGCGCGCGCTGATCACCTCGCCTCAGATCCTGCTGCTGGACGAGCCGCTTTCGGCGCTCGATCCGTTTTTGCGGCTGCGGATGCGAACCGAACTGAAAAGGCTGCAGCGCGAACTTGGGATTTCCTTCATTCATGTGACGCACGGTCAGGACGAGGCGATGGCGCTCGCCGATATCGTGGTTCTGATGAATGGCGGCCGGATCGAACAGCAGGGTTCGCCGCGTGAAATATTCAACCATCCCCGGACCGAGTTCACGGCGAAATTCATCGGCAGCCACAATGTCATTGCCATCGGCAACGAAATTTTTGCGGTTCGCGAAGATCGCCTCAAGCTGAGAAGACCGGGCGGAGCCTTCGACGGTCCGTCGATCGCGGGCACCGTCAGCGAGGTCGAATACCAGGGGACCTATATCCGTATCGCGATTGCCGCCGAAGGCGGAACCGATATCTCGGTCCAACTCAACGAAGATCAATTCGACGCAGCCAACTACGCCGTCGGTGAGCGTGTTCTCGCCACCTGGGACCCGGCGCAGGCAAGCCCATTGATGACCAGTCGTTCTGTAACCGTCCCGCCGCCTGATAAGGCGGCTTGACATCTTAGGGAGATGATCATGAGCAAACCTTCGAAATTCAATCGTGGCGTCAGCCGTCGCGCCGTGCTGAAGGGCGCGGCCGGTGCGGTCGGCCTGGCGGCAGGTTCGGGCGCCATCACCGGATTTCCTTATGTCCACTCGGCCGACCCGAAAGTGTTGCGTTACCTCGGGACCGCGGTGAACGCGGGAGACGAGATATCGAAGAAATGCCTGGCAGATACCGGCATCAAAATTGAGTACATCACCGTAACGACCGACGATGTGACCAAGCGTGTCATCACTCAGCCGAACTCGTTCGACGTGCTCGATACGGAATATTTCTCGCTGAAGAAGCTGGTGCCGTCGGGCAATATTTTCGCGCTCGATGCCAAGAAGATCAAGCAATTCGACAACATCACGCCGGTGTTCACCAAAGGTCAGTTGCCCAACGGCAAGAAGATCGGCGACCAGGGCACCGCGCCGTGGAAGGTGCTTTACCTCGAGGGAGCCAATTCCAAGAAATTCTCGACAACACCCACCGAATTCGTGACGCTGATACCCACGGTCTACAATGCCGATACGCTCGGCATCCGGCCGGATCTGATCAAGCGGCCGATTTCATCCTGGAGCGAACTGCTCAATCCCGAATTCAAGGGCAAGGCGTCGATCCTCAACATCCCGTCGATCGGCATCATGGATGCGGCGATGGTGGTGGAGGCCACCGGCCAGCACAAGTATGCCGACAAGGGCAACATGACCAAGGCCGAGATCGATCTGACGATGAAGATCATGACGGAGGCAAAGAAGGCCGGTCAGTTCCGCGCCTTCTGGAAGGATTTCAACGAGTCCGTCAACCTGATGGCCGCAGGTGAAACCGTCATTCAGTCGATGTGGTCTCCCGCGGTCACCAAGGTGCGCTCGATGGGAATCGCCTGCACGTTCCAACCGCTCAAGGAAGGCTATCGCTCGTGGGCGTCAGGGTTCTGCGTGTCGAAGGCGGTTTCGGGACCGAAGCTCGACTGGGCCTATGAATTCGTGAACTGGTATCTATCGGGATGGGCTGGCGCCTATCTCAATCGCCAGGGCTACTATTCGGCCGTTCTGTCCACCGCCAAGGCCAATATGACGGCGGACGAATGGGGCTACTGGATGGAGGGCAAGGCGGCTGTCGGCGATATCAAGGCGCCCGACGGCACCATCCTGGAGAAAGCCGGTTCCAAGCGTGACGGGGGCTCCTACGACGACCGCATGGGCGGCGTCGCCTGCTGGAACGCCGTCATGGACGAGAACGATTACATGGTGCGCAAGTGGAACGAATTCATCGCCGCTTGATGCCGCGCCGGGAGTTGCCGGGCCAACGCGCCCGGCAAGACCCGCTCCGGTTTGATTGAGATCGGCCTCCAAATGCTTCCAGACCGCAAATCCTTTGTCGCGTGGCTTCAAGCCGCGCCGATGATGCTGATCTTCGCGCTGTTTTTTATGTTGCCGCTGGTGTTTGTGACGATCGTCAGTGCGTGGGACTATAATGAATATGAAATGCTCCCCGCCTTCAGTCTCCGCGGTTACACCGATACGTTCGAAGGGTGCATCGCCGAACTGCCCGGCCTGTGCACGATCCTGAAAACCTACCTGAAGACCCTGAAATTGTGCCTGCTGACCTGGGTTCTGACGCTGCTGATCGGATTCACGGTTGCCTATTTTCTCGCGTTCCACGTCCGATCCAAAACCTGGCAGATCGTACTCTCCCTGCTTTGCACGATTCCGTTCTGGACCTCGAATGTGATCCGCATGATCGCGTGGATTCCGCTTCTTGGCCGCAATGGACTGGTGAACAAGGGACTCCAGGGCTCGGGTTTGATCCAGCAGCCGCTGGAATGGCTACTGTTCTCCGAGTTCTCTGTCGTGCTGGCCCTCGTCCACCTCTTCACATTCTTCATGGTGGTGCCGATCTTCAATTCGATGATCCGGATCGACAAGCGGTTGATCGAGGCCGCCTATGATGCCGGAGCTACCGGGTGGCAGACCCTCGTGAATATCATCATTCCCTTGGCAAAACCGGGGATCGTGATCGGCTCGATTTTCGTGATCACGATCGTCATGGGTGATTTTGTCACGATCGGCGTGATGGGCGGCCAACAAATCGCTTCCGCAGGCAAGATCATCGAGGCGCGCCTCAATGCGTTGCAATTTCCCGCGGCCGCAGCCAACGCCGTCATCCTGCTCGGCATCACGATCATGATCATTTCGGCGCTGACGCGGATCGTCGATATCCGC
Organism: Bradyrhizobium sp. AZCC 1678; assembly: GCF_036924765.1. Taxonomy (NCBI): domain Bacteria; kingdom Pseudomonadati; phylum Pseudomonadota; class Alphaproteobacteria; order Hyphomicrobiales; family Nitrobacteraceae; genus Bradyrhizobium; species Bradyrhizobium sp. AZCC 1678. The sequence goes on along the minus strand of NZ_JAZHSE010000001.1, from coordinate 3,754,848 downwards.
AAGGAGCTATGAGATGGGCGACAAGCGGTCGCGATCCTTTTATGTTCTGGCAGCGTTCTTCGCGGCCTATGTGCTGTTTCTTTACGGACCGATGATTGCGATCTACATCCTCTCGTTCCAGGGCCCCGACGGCGGCCTGACCTTTCCAATGAACGGCGTTTCGCTGGTCTGGTTCGGCAAGGTGTTCGCCGGGGCCGGCATCGTCGACATCGGTGCGGCCTTCAAGCGGTCGCTCAAGCTCGGCCTCGTCGTCATGGTCCTGACGGTCGTGCTTTCGGTTTCGGCGGGCATGGCCTTTCGCAAATCGTTCCGCGGCGCGACCTTCCTGTTTTATGTCGCCATCGCAAGCCTGATCATGCCGTCGATCATCACTTCGCTCGGCATCGCACTGGAATTCCGGTTGCTTGATGATTTCATCATCAAGAGCGGCGCCGAGGGCTGGACGACGGCAATGGGGCTTTTTACTTCAGGCCTTGGTGCGCACCTTACCTGGACCCTGCCGTTTGGCCTTTTGATCATGTTTGCGATTTTCAACCGGTTCGATGGCCGGCTTGAAGAGGCGGCGCGCGACCTCGGTGCAACGCCATGGCAGACATTTCGCCATGTGGTGCTGCCAATTATATTGCCGTCCGTCGTGGGCATTGGTCTGTTCGGCTTTACCTTGTCCTGGGACGAACTCGCGCGCTCCAGCCAGGCGATCGGGTCCGTCAACACCCTGCCGCTTGAGTTGCAAGGCCTGACGACGACCGTAACGAAGCCGGATATCTATGCGCTTGGAACGTTGACGAGCGCCGTATCCTTTCTCGTCATCTTTTCGGCCCTGATCGTCATTCTTGTGCTCCAAGCGCGACAACGGCGTCACGGATCGGACGCGGGCAAGGGAATGGTGTAGAACCAGCCTCATGTGCCGTCTGATCGTCAACCCGAACACCACCGCCGTGCGCAGTCGCGGAGGAACCCATTGATGGCGAACCTTTCAGCACTCAGCCCGTCAGAGCGCGACGCGCATTTCCTGCGGCTGTCGTTCGAGGTCGCGCGCCGCGCCGTGGCCCACGGCAACCATCCCTTTGGGGCTGTTCTTGTCGACCGGGAAGGCAATTTGCTGCTGGAGGCCGAGAACGGCTACATGCCCTCCCATGACGGCACGGCGCATGCCGAGCGGCTGCTCGCGACGCAGGCCTGCACCACGCTCGATCCGGGCACGCTGCGCAGCGCTACGCTCTACTCGTCCGCCGAGCCCTGCGCGATGTGCGCCGGCGCGATCTACTGGGCCGGCATCGGCCGCGTGGTCTACGGCCTGAGCGAACATCGGCTGCGGGATCTCACCGGCAACCATCCGGAAAATCCCACCCTCAACCTGCCCTGCCGCGACGTGTTCGCCAGCGGGCAACGCGCGACCGAGGTGGTAGGTCCGCTGCTCGAGGACGAGGCCGCGGCGGTTCACGCCGGGGTTTGGGATAAGTAGCTCTGGGCAAGGGCTGGCGCTTTCCCCTGCTTTCGCACGCGCCTAAACTGGCTCAGTATTGAGGCATCCGTTCCTCTTGACCGTGACAACGCATGTTGGATTCGACGCCTGCCGCGCTGCACACCGGTGCCAGACCACTGCTCCAGGCGGTTGGCCTGACCAAGCGCTATGGCGCGTTCCTCGCCAATGAGGCGATCGACATCGATATCTGGCCACAGCAGATCCACGCGCTGCTCGGCGAAAACGGCGCAGGCAAGACAACCCTCGTGAAGGCCATCTATGGATTGATCCAGCCGAGCGAAGGCGAAATGCGCTGGCAGGGTGAAAAGATGGTTCTCTCCGGACCGTCGGAAGCCCGTAGCCGTGGCATCGGCATGGTGTTCCAGCACTTCTCGCTGTTCGACAATCTTACCGTGGCGGAAAACGTAGCCCTCGGGCTCGACGGCAAGGAATCTTTCAAGGACATGTCGGCCCGCCTTGAGCAAGTGTCCCGTGTTTACGGGCTTCCACTCGATCCCAAACGCGAGGTCTGGCAATTGTCCGTAGGCGAACGCCAGCGCATCGAGATCGTGCGGGCGCTGATGCAAAATCCGAAATTCCTGATCCTCGACGAACCGACCGCGGTGCTGACGCCGCAGGAAGCCGACCAACTCTTCGTCGTGCTCAATCGCCTCAAGGCCGAGGGCCGCGCGATCCTCTACATCAGCCACAAACTGGAAGAGGTGAAGCGGCTTTGCGACACCGCCACCATCCTGCGCGGCGGCAAAAAGGTTTCGACCTGCAATCCCAAGGCGGAGACTGCGGCTTCGCTCGCGCGGATGATGGTCGGCGGCGAGATCAAGGAAGTGAGGGCGCCCGCCGACCGGAAAACCACCGTACCGCGGCTAGTCGTCAACGACCTCAGCCTCGAGCCGGACGATCCGCACGGTGTGCGGCTTCGGCACATCTCCTTCGAGCTCAAGGGTGGCGAAATCCTGGGCATCGCCGGCGTTGCCGGTAACGGACAGGACGAGCTTTTCGCCGCCCTTTCCGGTGAGCGGCTGGCACAGGACCCCGGCACAATCGTCATAGATGGGCATGCCGCGGGGCACCTTTCGATCACGCAGCGCCGCAGGCTTGGGGCGGCCTTCGTTCCCGAGGAGCGGCTTGGCCACGGAACTGCGCCGCGCATGAAGCTTTCGGAAAACGCGCTGCTGACCGGCCACGCCGCGAGCGGCATGGTCCTGCACGGCTTCGTCAATACCGCCGCGACCCTGAAGACTGTCGACCGCGCCACCGAAACCTTCGACGTGCGCAAGGCCAAGCGCGACCCGGAAGCCGCCAGCCTCTCCGGCGGCAATCTGCAGAAATTCATCGTCGGCCGCGAAATCCTGCGCAACCCGGTGGTGCTCGTGGTGAGCCAGCCGACCTGGGGCGTCGACGCGGGCGCCGCCGCCGTGATCCGGCAGGCCCTGCTGGATCTCGCCGCCAGCGGCGCCGCGCTGTTGGTGACGAGCCAGGACCTCGATGAACTCGCTGAAATCACCGACCGCATCGCCGTGATGTTCCATGGCCATCTGTCGGAGCCGTTGCCAACCGCCGGCGCGAGCCGCGAGAAACTGGGCCTGCTGATGGGGGGAAGCACTCTGGAGCAGAAGGAAGCGGCGCATGCAGTTGGTGCTTGAAAAACGCGCCGAACGGTCGAACACGATCGCGCTGATTTCGCCGCTGATCGCGATCGGCCTGACGCTCGTGACCATGAGCATCCTGTTTGCGATCCTCGGCAAGAACCCGATCACCGCGCTCGGCGTCTATTTCATTGATCCCCTCGTCGACAGCTATTCACTGCAGGAGATCGCAGTGAAGGCAACGCCGCTGGTAATGATCGCGATCGGCCTGTCGCTCTGCTACCTCGCCAACGCCTGGAACATCGGCGCCGAAGGACAATTCCTGATCGGTGCCGTCGCCGGAAGCTGGCTCGCGGTGAAGACGCAGGGCACCGACGCCGGCCCGTGGGTATTGCCGGCGATGATGCTGCTGGCTGCGATCGGCGGCGCGCTGTACGCCCTGATACCGGCGATCTGCAAGGTCAGGTTCGGCGCCAGCGAAATCCTCACCAGCCTGATGCTGGTCTATGTCGCCGATCTCCTGCTCGACTACCTCGTGCGCGGTCCGTGGCGCGACCCGAAAGGCTTCAACTTCCCGACCACCGCCGAGTTCGATCCGGTCGCCACCGTGCCGCTGCTGATCGAGGGCGGCCGGCTGCATCTTGGCGGCGTCATCGCGCTCGTGGTGGTCGCCGCAGGCGCGGTGCTGCTCGGCAAAACCATCAAGGGATTTGAAATCCGCGTCGTCGGCGCCGCCCCGCGCGCCGCGCGCTTCGGTGGTTTCAACTCCAACCAGTTGATCCTGCTGACCTTCGCGATTTCGGGCGCGCTGGCAGGCCTTGCCGGGATCATCGAGGTCGCAGGCCCCGTCGGGCATCTGCAGCCCGGGATCTCGCCCGGCTACGGATTCACCGCGATCATCGTCGCGTTCCTGGGGCGGCTGAACCCGGCTGGAATACTAATTGCAGGACTTTTCCTGGCGCTCACCTTCATCGGCGGCGAGCAGGCGCAGATCGCAATGAAAATTCCGTTGGACGTCACCAAGGTCTTCCAGGGCATTCTGCTGTTCTACGTGCTCGCCTGCGATTCCCTCATCCTCTACCGGTTCAAGCTCATTTTCGTATCGCCAAAGGTGTCCAGTGGGGCTCATTGAGGCCATCATCCTTGCCGTGCTGGCGGCTTCCACGCCGCTGCTGCTGGCTGCGACCGGCGAGCTCGTGACCGAACGCTCCGGCGTGCTCAACCTCGGCGTCGAGGGCATGATGATCGTCGGCGCGGCATGCGGCTTCGGCGGCGCCTGGCTCTCCGGCTCGGTCATCATCGGCGCGCTGTGCGGCATCGCCGCTGGCGTGCTGATGTCACTGATCTTCGCGCTGATGACGCTGGGACTTGCGGTCAACCAGGTCGCCACCGGCCTCGCGCTGACCATTCTCGGAATCGGCCTTTCCGGCCTGATCGGCTCCCGCTTCGTCGGCGAAAAGATTTCGCTGGCGCCGCATCTTTATATTCCCGGCCTCACCGATATCCCGCTTATCGGGCGTATCTTGTTCGGCGAGGACGCCTTCGTATACCTCTCGCTGGCACTGGTCGCCGGCGTCTGGTTCTTCCTTTACAGGACGCGGGCCGGCCTGATCCTGCGGGCCGCAGGCGACAATCACGCTTCCGCGCACGCGCTCGGTTATCCCGTGCTCAGGATCCGGATGTTCGCGGTGATGTTCGGAGGCGCTTGCGCGGGCCTCGCCGGCGCCTATCTGCCGCTCGCCTACACGCCGTTCTTCATTCCAGGCATGACCGCCGGGCGCGGATGGATCGCGCTGGCGCTGGTCGTGTTCGCGTCATGGCTGCCGGGGCGCCTGGTGATCGGCGCTTATCTGTTCGGCGCGGTGACGATCCTGCAGCTGCATGCGCAAGGCTGGGGCGTCGGTATCCCATCGCAATTCATGTCGGCATTGCCGTATCTGGCGACCGTCATTGTCCTTGTCCTGATTTCACGTGCACGAACCGGCGGCTCGACCGCGCCTGCGGCGCTCGGGACCGTGTTCGTGCCCGACCGGTAACATGCCCGAAGCGCGCGCGACGGGGCGCCGCGCATGGGAGAGATCTGTCCACCCGTCAGTAAACGGAGAGTTCCATGAAAAAGATTCTCATCGCGGCGACCGCAGCGATGCTCGTCACCGGAGCAGGCCTGTTCGGCGCTTCCGCCGCCGACAAACTCAAGATCGGTTTCATCTATCTCGGTCCGGTCGGCGATCTCGGCTGGACCTACCAGCACGACCTCGGCCGCCTCGAGATGGTCAAGGAATTCGGCGACAAGGTCGAAACCACGTTCCTCGAGAACGTCAGCGAAGGCCCGGACTCCGAGCGTTCGATCGAGCAGCTGGCACGCGCCGGCAACAAGCTGATCTTCACCACCTCGTTCGGCTACATGGAGCCGACGCTGAAGGTCGCCAAGAAATATCCGAACGTGCATTTCGAGCACGCCACCGGCTACAAGCGCGACAAGAACATGTCGACCTATTCGGGTCGATTCTATGAGGGCCGCTACATCCAGGGCATCATCGCTGCCAAGATGTCGAAGTCCGGCGTGCTCGGCTACATCGCCTCGTTCCCGATTCCGGAAGTCATCTCCGGCATCAACGCCACCATGCTCGGCGCACAGACGATCAACCCAAACATCAAGGTCAAGATCATCTGGGCCAACACCTGGTTCGATCCCGGCAAGGAGGCCGACGCCGCCAAGGCGCTGATCGACCAGGGCGCCGACATCATCATGCAGCACACCGACAGCCCTGCCGCGATGCAGGTCGCCGCCGAGCGCGGCAAGCTGGCGTTCGGCCAGGATTCTGAAATGATCAAGTTCGGGCCGAAGGCGCAGCTCACCTCGACCATGAACAATTGGGGCCCCTACTACATCCAGCGCGTCAAGGCTGAGCTCGACGGCACCTGGAAATCGGAAGATTTCTGGGGCGGCCTGAAGAGCAAGCTCGTCGTGATGGCGCCCTACACCAACATGCCCGACGACGTGAAGAAGCTGGCGATGGAGACCGAAGCTGCCATCATCGAAGGCAAGCTGCAGCCGTTCAAGTGCCCGATCGTCGGCCAGGACGGCAAGGAAGTCGAATGCAAGGGCGGCACCCATCTCGACGATAGCCAGGTGCTCGGCATGAATTTTTACGTAAAGGGCATCGACGAGAAGATTCCCGGGAAGTAGGACGGCCCGTCGCTCTTACCTCTCTCCGCCCTTTTGCGGGGAGAGGTCGGGTCGCTTCGAGGGACAGAAAAATTGCGAAAACAACCCCATGCAAAGTAGGAATGGGGCCTCGCTCCATCCGAAAACGCAAGATCTAGTTGGAAATCGACGATCGCAAATCTCTGCTCGTCATTCCCGGATGCGCCTCTTGGGGCAGGCCTCAGATGTGCAATGGCACACCGGGGAATCCTTACCCCTGATGCATCGCGCGCGCGGCGGCGCTGTGCCGGCGGATCAGGTCGGACACATCGAGGCCGGGGATCGAGCCATCCTTTACCACCCATTTGCCGCCGACCATTACCCGGTCGGCACGATGCGCGCCGCATAGAACGAGTGCCGCCAGCGGATCGCCGTGGCCGGAGAAGCGTAGTTCGTCGAGCTTGAACAGCGCGAGATCGGCGGCCTTCCCGACCGCGATTTCGCCGAGCTCGGGGCGCCCGATGCAGGCCGCCGAGCCCTTGGTGGCCCAGCGCAGCGCGTCCTTGTGGCTGACACGGCCGACGCCGTAGCGCGCCCGTTGCAGCAGGAAGGCAGCGCGGACTTCCTGCATCAGGTTGGACTCATCGTTCGACGCCGAGCCGTCAACGCCGAGCCCGATCGAAACCCCCGCCTCCTCCATCTCGCAGACCGGGCAGCAACCCGACGCCAGGATCTGGTTGCTGCATGCGCAATGGCTGATAGCGGTCTTGGCCTTGCCGAGCCGCTTCATCTCGTCGGAATTGAAGAAGATGCCGTGGGCCAGCCAGGTTCGTGCATTTAGCCAGCCGGATTGTTCGAGATAATCCAGTGGGCGGCAGCCATGCATCTGTTCGCAGAACTTGTTCTCGTCCTCGGTCTCGGCCAGATGCGTATGCAAGCGGACGTCGAGCTTGTCAGCAAGTGTGGCGGTCGCGCGCATCAGCGAGGTTGTCACTGAAAACGGCGAGCATGGCGCCAGCGCGATCTGCGTCATCGCATCCTCGCCGCGCTGATGGTGTTTCGCCACCACGCGTTCGCTGTCGGCCAAAATCATATCCTCGTCCTGCACCACGCTGTCGGGCGGCAGACCGCCATCCCTCTGCGAGCGGTTCATCGAGCCGCGCGTCAGCAGCACGCGGATGCCGAGCCGCCGGGCGGCCGCGACCTCGATGTCGAGGGCGTCCTCGAGCCCGGCCGGAAACACATAATGGTGATCGGTCGTGGTGGTGCAGCCCGACAGCAGCAATTCTGACATCGCTACGGTGACACCCAGGTCGAGCGATTCCGGCGTCAACCGCGCCCAGACCGGATAGAGTGCCTGTAACCACGGGAACAGTTCGCGGTCTAGCGCCGCCGGAAGTGCCCGCGTCAGCGTCTGGTAGAAATGATGGTGGGTATTGATCAACCCCGGCAGTACGACATGGCTACCGGCGTCGTAGGTGACGGCATCTGCCGTCACCGGCTCCCGGCCGCGCGGCACCAGTTCGACGATCTTGCCGCCGCGGACCACGAGGCCGCGCTCGGCGCCGTCAGCGAGAATGGAGAGGGGATCCCTGATCCAGATCGCCTGCGTTTGGTCCATAATCCCACCTGATTTGCGAAGGCGCGGTTGCGAGTGCCATCCTCTTGCAAGGACCGTCCCAACCCGAATGGCAATTTGGCGCTGGACTTGCAAGACTTCATAGTCGGAGATGCATCTACTTGAAAGTGTTACCGTATCCATGGACCTGAACACCATTGCCGAGGTTGCCCATCCGACGACGCGGGATCAATTGCCCGTTTGGACGGCAGGCGATGCCTGGCTCGCCGGCGGAACCTGGCTGTTCTCCGAACCGCAGACCCATCTGAAGCGGCTGATCGATCTGACCGACCTGAAATGGCCGGCGCTGACCATCGGCGAGACCGAGCTTTCAATCGCGGCGACCTGCACGGTGGCGCAGCTCGATGCGCTGGCCTGTCCGCCGGAATGGATCGCCTCGCCGCTGATCAACCAGTGCTGCCGCGCGTTTCTCGCTTCCTTCAAGATCTGGAAGACGGCCACCATCGGCGGCAACATCTGCATGTCGCTGCCGGCGGGACCGATGATCTCGCTGACCTCGGCGCTCGACGGTGTCTGCACGGTCTGGCAGGCCGGTGGCGGCGAGTGGAAAATTCCCGTCGCCGAATTCGTCACCGGCGACCAGCGCAACGTGCTCGCGCCGGGTGATCTGTTGCGGCAGATCGATATCCCGCTCGCGGCCTTGAGGCGGCGTTCGGCGTTCCGCCAGATTTCGCTGACGCCGGTCGGCCGCTCGGCGGCGCTGCTGATCGGCAGCGTGACCAGCGACGGCGGATTGGCGCTGACGATTACGGCATCGACCAAGCGGCCTGTTCGATTGTCCTTCGCGGGAATCCCGAACGGCAAGGAATTGCGCGAAACGATTTTGCAGCACATTGCCGACGACCTCTACCATAGCGACGTTCACGGCAAGCCATTATGGCGCAAGCATATGACGCTGCGGCTCGCGGAAGAGATCCGCGTCGAATTGCGGGGCACGGCATAGGCATGACGTTCCAGATCAACGACAGGGAGTTTTCCGAAGCGCCGCAACCCGGCCAATGCCTGCGCACGTTCCTGCGCGAACTCGGCCATTTCGGCGTCAAGAAAGGTTGCGACGCCGGCGACTGCGGCGCCTGCACCGTGCTGATCGACGGCGAGCCGGTGCATAGTTGCCTGATCCCGGCCTTCCGCGCCGACGGTCACGCCGTGACGACGATCGAAGGTCTTGCGCCGGATGGCGGCACTCATCCGATGCAACAGGCGTTCCTGGACGCGCAGGGCTTTCAATGCGGCTTCTGCACATCAGGCATGATCCTGACCTGCGCATCGCTGAACCAGGCGCAGCGGCAGGACCTCGGCGCCGCGCTGAAAGGCAATATCTGTCGTTGCACCGGCTATCGCGCGATCGAGGATGCGCTGAATGGCAAGAACAACATCGAAGACGCCGCCGCGGGCACCGCATTCGGCCGCAGCCTCCCTGCCCCCGCCGGACCGCAGGTAGTCCGCGGCACGGCGTCCTACACGTTCGATGTTGCGCCGGAAGGCCTGCTGCACATCAAGATGCTGCGTTCGCCGTATCCGCACGCAAAAATCATCTCGATCGACAAGCGTGCGTCGCTCAGCGTCCCCGGCGTGCACACGATACTGACGTTTGAAGACGCGCCGGACCGCCTGTTCTCGACCGCGCGGCACGAGTGGGATTGGATGGATCCGGACGACACCCGTGTGCTCGACAACGTCGTCCGCTTTATTGGGCAAAAGGTCGCCGCCGTGATCGCCGAGACCGAAGCCGCCGCGGAGGAAGGCTGCCGGCAACTCGACGTCGCATACGAAATCCTGCCGGCGGTGGTCGATCCCACAGCCGCCATCACGCCCGGCGCCCCTGCGATTCATGACGACAAGACGCCGGTAAACCGCGTCGCGAATGCAGGCCGCAATATCGTGGCGGAAATCCATGGCGAATTTGGCGATGTCGCGGGCGCACTGGCGCAGGCCGCCGTCACCTATGAAGGTACTTTCACGACCCAGCGGGTCCAGCATGCGGCGCTGGAAACCCATGGCGGCCTTGCCTGGGTCGATGCCGATGGAATCCTCAATGTCCGCTCCAGCACGCAGGTACCATTCCTGACGCGGCGTGCGCTGGCCGACCTCTTCCGTCTCCCGCCCGACAAGGTGCGGGTGTTCTGTGAACGCGTCGGCGGCGGGTTCGGCGGCAAGCAGGAAATGTTCGTCGAGGACATTCTTGCGCTCGCAGCGCTCAAGACCGGCCGCCTCGTCAAATTCGAACTGACGCGGGAAGAACAATTCATCGCGACCTCGACCCGGCATCCGATGCAGGTCACCGTGAAGGCGGGTGCTGACAAGGACGGCAAACTGACGGCGCTGCAGCTCGACGTCCTCTCGAACACCGGGGCCTATGGCAACCACGCCGGCCCGGTGCTGTTTCATTCGGTCGGCAAATGCATCGGCGTCTATAACTGCCCGAACAAGAAGGTCGATGGCGTCGCCGCCTATACTAACACCGTGCCCGCGGGAGCCTTTCGCGGCTATGGCCTGCCGCAAACCCTGATCGCGGTCGAGGCCGCGATCGACGAACTGGCAAAGCAGCTCCGCATCAGTCCGTTCGAGATGCGACGCCGCAATGTCGTCAAGTCAGGCGATCCCACGTTGTCGTCGCCGGAATCCGAGTATCACGATGTGCTCTATGGCAGCTACGGCCTCGATCAATGCCTCGATCTGGTCGAGCGCGCGATGGCCGCCGAGGCGCCGCCGCCTTCGCTCTCCGCGGACTGGTTGACCGGAGACGGCATCGCGCTGACCATGATCGACACCGTGCCGCCGGCCGGTCATTTCGCCGATTGCAGCATTTCGCTGCGGGATGACGGCGGCTTCGACCTCACGGTCGGCACCGCCGAATTCGGCAATGGCACCAGCACCGTGCATCGCCAGATCGCCGCGTCCGCGCTGGCGACGACCGTCGATCATATCCGTCTCTTGCAATCCGACACCGCACATGGCGGCCACGACACCGGCGCCTATGGCAGCGCCGGGACCTTCGTCGCCGGGCGCGCGACACAGGTTGCGGCCGAGGCGCTGGCCGGCCAACTGAAGCAATTCGCGGCGTCGTTGTCGGGCGAAAACCCTGATACGTGCACCCTCGACAGCCACGCCACTGTCTGTGCCGGACGCCGCACTCCTTTTGTCCAGCTCGCCGCCTCCGCGCACTCGCGTGGCAAGGTCCTCAGTGCCAGCGGCAATTCGTCAGGCACGCCGCGTTCCGTCGCCTTCAATGTACAGGGCTTTCGCGTCGCCGTGAATAAATACACCGGCGAACTCAAGATCCTGAAGAGCGTGCAGGCCGCCGATGCCGGCCGTGTCGCCAATCCGATGCAGTGCCGCGGCCAGATCGAGGGCGGGGTCGCTCAATCGCTGGGTGCGACGCTCTACGAGGAAATGGTGATCGACGACAACGGCCGCGTCATCAATCCCAAATTCCGCGACTATCATCTGCCATCCTTTGCCGACATTCCCCGCACCGAAGTGTTCTTTGCCGACACGTCGGACACCCTGGGGCCGATGGGCGCCAAATCGATGAGCGAAAGCCCGTACAACCCGGTCGCCGCCGCGCTCGGCAACGCCATTGCCAACGCCACCGGCATCCGCTTCACGGCAACCCCGTTCAAGCCGGACCGGCTATGGCCGCTGTTGCACGAGAAGTTTGGCAAGTAGGCTTCGTCATTGCCTGCGACAAACGCGAAGCGTTTGCGCAAGGGAGCCAGGGGTCCGGCCGACAGCCAATCACTCGTCGGGCTTCCTGCGATCATACGACCAGCCAAACAGGCCGGTTCTGCGAAGGCCGGCGCCAGCGCATGTTGGCTGTACTGAGATTTTGCTTGATCACTTGGTGCACATCGTGCACACGCTGCCTTCTATCTAATTGAAAAACCTAAACTCTCGCTTCAATCCATCGTGGGACCGACTGGTGATCTTCGCTTGGCTTGAATGACAACGAACGCTTTGTTTCTGCAGGAGTGATGTGCGTGACTGATATCTCGGCGACGAAAAATGGACCGCTCGATCCCCGGCTGAACTGGGCCACGCTTTCCCAAGCGGAGCGCGACGCTGCATATGACAACAATGCGGCGGTGAAGAACAGCCCAGCGCTGATCGCGGAAAGAAACCAGATGTCCGAAGCGCTGCGCGCCAGCCGCAAATCATTTCTGGATATGCCGTATGGCGACCGCGAAAAGACGAAGATCGATCTTTATCCGGCCGCCGACAAGACAGCCCCCTGCCTGGTGTTCCTGCACGGCGGTTACTGGCAGCGCAATTCGCGCGAGTTGTTTGCCATGCTGGTCGAAGGCGTCGCGGCCCATGGCTGGTCGGTTGCCATTCCCGGATATTCGCTGGCCCCGGACACGTCACTGACGGAGATCGTGACAGAGATATCACGGTCGCTCGATTGGCTGGCCCAAAACGGCGCGTCATACGGCATGTCCGGGCCCGTCGTGCTCTCGGGCTGGTCGGCCGGCGCTCACCTCGCCGCAATGGCGCTCGATCATCCGCGCGTCACCGCGGGACTGGCGATTTCCGGCGTGTATGATCTTGCACCCATCCGCGACACGGGGCTCAACAACGCGCTGAAGCTGACCGACCAGGAAATCGCACGACTTTCGCCGCTTCGCCTGCCCGCCGTCCACAAACGGCTCGACATCGCCTACGGTACGGCCGAACTTCCGGCGCTGGTTTTCGATTCAATCAAGTTTCATGAATCGCGCATGGCCGCGCACGCACCAGGCAAGCTTTTCCCGATCGAAGGCGCAGACCATTTCAGCATTCTCAGCGAACTGCGGCGGCCTGGCGGCGCGCTTGTCGAAATCGCCCGGAAGCTCGTCGGCTAGAGCCTTTTCCGTTCCGATGGAATCGGAACGGGGCTCTAGATTTTTGATTTGACGCGTTTTCTTGGCGCGAACCGGTCTCCACTTCGCTGGAAAACGCTCTAGGTCGCCGGCGACTTGATCGCCGCAGCGTCGATCCAGATCTGATCGTCCCTGATCCGGACCGGGTATAGCCGCAACGGCCGGCTCGGCCAACCGTAGGAAATCCGGCCATGACGGAGATCGAACGAAGCCGCGTGACGGGGACAGAACAAGCGTCCTCCCGCCGGGTGTCCGAGACTAAGGTCCGCCTGTTCGTGCGGGCACATCCGTTCGCAGGCGACCACACGTCCTTCGCTCCAGACCAGGATCAAATCGACGCCGGTCACGCGGACGCAGACGATCGTTTGCGAAATCAGCCGGCTAAGCCCGCAGACCGGCATCCATTGCCCGTCGCCTGACAACGCCGCCGTTTCGGGCCGCTCATCCGCCAAGATAGGCCTTCCGCACGTGCTCGTTCTCAATCATATCGGCGCCCGGCCCGGACAGAACGATGCGGCCGCCTTCGAGCAGATAGGCGTAGTCGCACATATCGAGCGCAGCAAACGCGTTCTGCTCCACCAGCAGTACCGTCGTCCCGGCATCACGGATGCCGCGGATGATCGCAAAGGTCCGCTCGACGATGTTGGGTGCGAGCCCGAGGGAAGGCTCGTCGAACATGATCAAGCGAGGGCGCGACATGAGGGCCCGACCGATCGCCAGCATTTGCTGCTCACCGCCCGACAGGGTGCCGGCAGCCTGCTTTCTCCGTTCGGCAAGGCGCGGAAACTCGGCGTAGATCCGAGCGCGGTCCGCAGCGATCTCGCCGGCACTGCTGCGCAGATAGGCTCCCATGTCGAGATTTTCCTCGACCGTCATGTGCGGAAAAACCCGCCGTCCTTCCGGACAATGCGCGATGCCCGAGGCCACCACGCGCGGCGGCTTGGCGCCCGCAATGTCCTTGCCCTCGAACAGCATCGATCCGGAGCGCGGCGCGACCAGCCCGGAGATCGCGCGCAGCGTGGTGCTTTTGCCGGCGCCGTTGGCGCCGATCAGGGCGACGAGCTGCCCGGCCTTGACCTCCAGCGAAATGCCGCGCAACGCCGTGACGCCGCCATAGCCACACACCATGTCGCGGATCTCAAGCACGTGTCGCTCCCTGCCCGAGATAGGCCTCGATGACGGCCGGGTCGTTCCGGATCACGTCCGGCGAACCCTCGGCAATGATCCGGCCGTAGTTCAGCACCACTATGCGATCCGAGACGCTCATCACCATCGGCATGTCGTGCTCGACGAGCAGGATGGTGACGCCGCGGTCGCGGATGTTGCGGACCAATTGCACGAAGGTGTGCGTTTCCGAGGCGTTCATGCCGGAGACCGGCTCGTCGAGCAGCAGCATCGACGGCTCGGCTGCCAGCGCCAGTGCCACGCCGACAAGCCGCTGCTCGCCGTAGGACAGTGATCCCGCAAGATCGTGGGCGCGGCGTTCGAGGCCGACCCATTCGACCAGTTCGCTGGCCCGTTCGCGCAAACGCCGCTGCGACGACCGGGCGCGCGGCAGGCCCAGAATGGCCTCGAGCAGGCTCACCCTGCCCTGGCGATGCAGCCCGACCAGCAGATTGTCGTAAACGGTGTCGTTCGGAAACACGCTGGTGCGCTGGAAGGTGCGGATCAGTCCCAGGCCAGCGATCTGATGCGGCTTCAATCCATTCAGCGCCGTCCCGCGATAGCTCACGGCGCCATGGGTTGGATCCAGGAAGCCGGTAACGACGTTGAATGCCGTCGTCTTACCGGCGCCGTTAGGCCCGATCAGGCTGACGATCTCGCCCTCGCCGACCGTGAAGTTCATGTCCGAGAGCGCAACGAGCCCCCCGAAGTGCACGGCAACCTTTTCTACCCTCAATGCCGTCGCTGGAGCTGTCATCAGGCATGCTCCTTGGCGTCACGTTCGGAGAAAGCAACCGGGGCAACCGTTTCGATCCGTTTCCTCGGTTTCGCAAACCGTTGCGCCAGCGATGGCACGATCCCGCGCGGCAATACGAACAGGATGACGATCAGCACGCCGCCATAGGCGATCCATTGCGCCTCCGGCGCCATGATCGGGCGCAGGAAGACCGGCAGCAGTCCGAAGATCATGCCGCCGACAACAGGCCCGGCCAGCGATCCCTTGCCGCCGGTGATGACCATGATCACCATCGTCACCGTATTGATGAAGGCGAACACTTCCGGATCGATGATCCGGATATAGTGTGCGTAGAGACTGCCGGCCGCGCCTGCGATCCCTGCCGAGATCACCGCTGCCAGCGTGAGCGTCTTTGTCACGTCGATGCCGACCGATACCGCCAGCGTTTCGTTTTCCATCAACCCGCGCATGGCGCGGCCGAAATGCGAATGGACCAGGCGCGAGATCAAGAGATAGGTGACAACCGCGACGGCAAGCACGAGGTAGTAGTTCTGCAGCTTGGTGCGCAGCGTCAGATCTCCGAGACCCGGCAATCCGATCGTAATCGATGGAATGTTGGTCAGCGCCAGCGGGCCCTGCGTCAGCTCGACCCAATTCAGCGCCACCAGGCGGACCACTTCGGCGAAGGAAATCGTCACGATCACGAAATAGGCGCCGCGCACACGAAACGACAGCAGCCCAACGAGATATCCGCACAATCCAGCGATGACGATTGCCAGCGCAAAACCGACGATCGGCGGCCAGGGTTCGTGAACGATGCGAAAGCCGAAGGGCAAGCCGACGTCAAAGCCAAGCGACGTCAATGCGCTGACATAGGCGCCAATGCCGAAGAACGCGATATGACCGAGGCTGAGCTGGCCGGTGAACCCAAGCAGAAGATTAAGGCTCATCGCGCCGATGATGAAGATGCCGGTCGTGATCAGCGCGTTCATGAGATACGGATCGCGCAGCCACAGCGGCACCGATGCAAACGCGACGACCGTGAGAATGGCGACCGCTGACTTCATCCGACGCGCTCCGAGCGCGCGAAAAGTCCGGTCGGCTTGAAGATCAGAACCGCGATAATGATCAAAAAGCCCATGGCGTCGCGGTATCCAGATGAAACATAGCCGGCGCCCAGTTCCTCCGCCAATGCCAGAATGAAGCCGCCAATGACCGCGCCGGTGATATTGCCGAGCCCGCCGAGGATCACGATCGCGAATGCCTTGACGGCGGCGAGATCGCCCATTTGCGGGAAGATGACGTAGACCGGACCAAGCAGTGCCCCCGCCGCGGCTGCAAGGCTCGAACCGATCGCAAACGTCGAGGTGTAGATCAGATCGACGTTGACGCCCATCAGCGAGGCGGTGTCCTGATCCTGAAACGTCGCCCGCATCGCGCAGCCGAGTTTTGTTCTGTTGATCAGGAGATAGGTGACGACGATCAGCATCGCGGCCGCGGCGAGCACGAACAGCCGCAACCAGGACACCGAGACCGGACCCAGCACCAGCGGCGCGTCGGGGAACGGCGTCGTCACCGATTTCGCCACGCCGCCCCAGATCCACAGAGCACCGGACTGCATCGCGATCCAGGCGCCGATCATGACCAGCATGGTCGTGTCGATATCGGAGCCGCGCAGCGGCCGCAGCAAGGTCAGTTCGATCGCCGCGCCAAGTAGCCAGCCGGCGACAACGGCGAGCGGCAACGCCAGAAAGAAGTTAACTCCGAGCTGATGCACCACGATGAACATGATGTAGGCGCCGAACGTATACAGCACCCCATGCGTGAAGTTCACGACGTTCATAATGCCGAAGATCAAGGTCAGCCCGATCCCCAGCAGCGCGTAGGTGCCGCCGAGCACCAGCATGTTGATCAGATGTTGCAGAAATTCGCTCAAGGTGGCCCCCAGATATCCTGACGCCGGCGAGACCCGCGGCTCGCCGCGACCCTCGCCGGTCAGCAACGTGACGTCAGAGCGTCTTCATGCCGATCTTGCCGTCGGTGATTTCGATCAGATAGACGTTGGGCTGGCTCTGACCGCTCTCCTTGCCTTCGGGACCGGATTTGCGGAACACGATGTCGCCGTTCAGGCCCTTGATCTTGATATCCCACAGCGCCGCCTTGATCGCTGCAGGCTCCGCTTTGCCCGCCTTCTCGATCGCGGCTGCCGCGGTGCGAATGCCGTCATAGCCACGAAAACTCTCGGTGCAGCCGGCAAAGTCGAAGCCGCGCTTCTTCCATTCGGCGATGAAGTAGTTGGTCGCCTCCGGGTTCGGCGTCTTGTCGGGGAACCAGGGCAGGAAGGTCGTCAGGTGCATGGTGCCGTTGGCGGCGGCCCCCGCCTGCGCGATGATCTGGTCCGGATTCTGCGAGCCCCCGGTGGTGATGATACGCTTCTTGAGGCCCAGCGCTGCCGCCTGCTTGAAGATCAGCGTCAGCTGGTCCACCGCCGTGGTCACGATGATGGTTTCGGAATCGGTACCCTTGAGCTTGGAGAGCTGTGCGCTCATGTCCTGGGCGCCCTGATCCATGGTCTCGACGGCGCCGACCATGATCCCCTTTTCCTTCATCATCTTGCTGAAGTCTTCTGCGGTGCCGCGACCCCAGTCATTGTTGATGACGAGGAAATCGACCTTCTTCAGTTCGAGCTTGTCGACGATCCCCTTGAAGGCCGCGGCCTCGATCGCCGACGGCGGCGAGATACGGAAGATGTAGGGATTGCCGGTCGTGGTGATCTTGCCCGACGAGGAGGTCTCGACCACCATCGGGACTTCGTATTCCATCAGCTTGGGCATCACCGCAAGCGTCAGGCTCGAGCCCCACGCCCCCATCAGGACCGGCACCTTGTCGCTCGTGATCAGCTTTTCGGCGACGGCGGCCGCCTCCGTCGGATTGCTCTTGTTGTCCTCGATGACGAGTTCGAGTTTCTTGCCGAGAATGCCGCCCTTTGCGTTGATCTCATCGGCAGCGATCTTGGCGCCGTTGACGACGTAGGTACCGGAAGCGGCGAACGCGCCCGTAAGCGGCTCGTTCACGCCGATCTTGATGGTCTGAGCCTCGGCGGCACCACCCAGCAAGGCAGCCGCCAGCGCAATCGCCGGAACAATTCTGAAAGTCCGTGTCATTTGGTTCTCCAATCTCACGCTGTTCATCTGTCCGCAGTTCAAACTTCGTCGTTTCCGCATCGCGCGGAAAATCCAATCCATCACGTCGCTCCACCCTTGTTGGACAAGAAACGACCGACCCAACCCGCGAGCCGCGCGCGCAAAAGGCCGAACGCAAGCGCCATTCCATTCAGTTCGACCGCTGTGGCGTCGCCCGGCGACGTACCCGACAGCCGGCGATCGAGATTGCCGGCAAACTCCGAGATCAATCGCGCCGCGAGGTCACGCACCAGCCCCGGCCTCCCGACCTGCGCCAGCATACCCGTCAGTGTGTACCCGATAGAAAGATCGACACGCGTCCCCTGCTCGATCGGCACCAGCCGATAGCGGATTTCGCCCTGCGTCGAAGACCGGCTGCGCCGGTCGTTACCGATGCCGACGATTCGGCCGGACATATCGGTGGGGCTTCGCTCGACGCGCGCGGCGCCCTGAAACGTCGCGGCGATCGGGCCAATCCTGACACGGATGGCGCCCTCGACGCGCTCCGGCCTCGGCGGCCCCGTCAACGACGCGCCGGGAAGGCATGCCGCGACGGCCGCGATGTCGTCGAACATCGCAAACACCTGCTCGGGCGGGTGCGCGACGGTGAACTGCTGCTCCAGGACAGTGGCGGGGGTGAAATCCGGAATCGAGGCGACCGAACCGACCGCCTCTGGCGACGTTGGTTCGCTTTCGACCGGCCGCATGCGTTCGGTCCGGTCCGCGTCGCTTCGATCTGAGCCGACGGGACCCAGGATCTTTCTCCCTCCGTCCGGCATCGGCGCAATATCGCGGGCGCGCCGCGCTTCGATCACAGACTTGACCGCACGCACGATACCGACATAGCCGGTGCACCGGCACAGATTGCCGCTCAATCCGACACGGATCAGGCGCTCGTCGGCTTGCGGCAGGCGCAGCACAAGATCACGCGCCGAGACCAGCATTCCCGGCGTGCAATAGCCGCATTGCAACGCATGTTCGCGGGTGAAGGCCGCCCGAAGTTCCGTCGTAACGCTGTCGTCGTCGAGCCCTTCGATCGTGGTGACCTCAGCCCCCTCGCAGGCCACCGCATAGGTGATGCATGAGCGCGCCGGGACGCCGTCAAGCAGCACCGTGCAAGCCCCGCAGACGCCGTGTTCGCAGCCGAGATGCGTACCGGTCAGGTCGAGTTTTTCACGGACAAAATCCGCGAGATTGGTGCGCGGCTCCGCCGATACCTGCACGGCACGCCGGTTTACGGTGAGTGAAATCATGCTCATGCGGCGGCCTCACTGACCGCGCGCTTGAGCACGTTCACATGAATATGCCGATGCGCCGCGCTCGATACGCCCGCCTTTGCCAGGAGGACGTCAGCTACACGCATGTCGAAGCGATCCTTGTAGTCGCCGGCAATGCGTCCGCCAAACAGCTCTGCAGCGCTGGTTATGACGATCGGCGCGGCATCGATCGCGCCGATCACGACGCGGGCCGATGCGGCGCTCGGATCGATCAGGATCGCCCCGATCGCATGCGCGAATTCGCCGGTCTTGCGGCAGCTCTTGGCATAGCCCCAGTGCGCCGATGTCGGCATCGCCGGGACGTGAATGGTCTCGACAACCTCGCCATCGTGCAACGCAGATTCGAGCGCGCCGATGATGAAATCCTCCATCGCCACCATGCGCGCACCCGCGCGGCTTCGCAGCGTCAATCGTGCACCCAGCGCCGACAGCGCCGATACCCAGTCTGCCGCGGGATCGGCGTGGCTGAGCGATCCGCCAACCGTGCCGCGATTGCGCACGGCGCGGTAGGCGATGTTGCCGGCGACGCGCTGCATGGCGCCGCGCGTGACGTCCGGAATGCGTCCGTCCTCGATATCGGCGTGGGTAACACAGGCCCCGAGCACCAGTTCGTCGCCGCGACGCTCGACCTGCTTAAGCTCGGCAAGACCGGTGATGTCGACGATCATCTGCGGCTCCACCAGCCGCAGATTGAGCATCGGACCAAGCGACTGGCCGCCGGCCATGATCTTGGCGGAAGTTTTGGCCTCGCCGAGCACGGCAAGCGCCGCCTGCAGGTCGCGTGGACGTTGGTAGCCGAAAGGCGCCGGTTTCATGCCGCCGGCCTTTCTGCGTCGCGCGCGGCCAGAACCGCCTCGACGATGCGAATTGGCGTAATCGGCGACTGCATCAGCTCTACGCCAAGCGGCCGCAGCGCGTCGTTGACGGCGTTGGCAATCGCGGCCGGCGGCGCGATGGTGCCGCCCTCGCCGATACCCTTCACGCCGAACTGCGTATAGGGTGACGGCGTCTCCATGTGATCGAGACGTGGCGCCGGCACTTCGGTGGGACCAGGCAGCAGATAGTCGGCAAGCGTCGTCGCCAGCGGCTGGCCGGACGCATCGAACGGCATCTCCTCGTACAGCGCGGTCCCGATGCCCTGGGCCAGGCCACCATAGATCTGGCCGTCAACCACCATCGGATTGACGAGAACACCGCCGTCTTCGACGATAACGTAATCGAGGATTTCGACCTCTCCGAGATCCGCATCGACCGCAACGACCGCGGCATGCGCGGCATAGCTGAAGGTTCCGGTATCGCGCTGCGGCTTGTAGCCTGCTGTGACCTCTAACCCACCGGGATCGACGTCAGCAGGCAGATCCTGCGGCCGGCGATACCAGGTGTGCGCGATTTCCTTCAAGGTGACGCTGCCGTTGACGCCGCGCACTTCGCCGTTCTGCAGCACCACTGCGGCCGGATCGTGCTGCAACAGCTTGGCACCGATGCGTCTGGCGCGCTCCCCCAACTCGCGGCATGCTGTTGCAACCGCGCCGCCCGCCATCACCATCGAGCGCGAGCCCCAGGTGCCGGTCGAATACGGCGTCATCGCTGTGTCGCCGAGGATGATGCGCACCTTGGCGACGTCGACGCCCAGCATCTCGTGGGCGACCTGCGCCAGCGTCGTCTCCATGCCCTGCCCGTGCGAATGCACGCCGACGCGGAGTTCAAGGCCGCCGTCCGGCGTCAGCCGTGCGGAGGCCTGTTCGTGACCGGGCACCATCGGAATGCCCCAGCCGGAGTAGACCGACGTGCCATGCGCGGCCTGCTCGCAATAGATCGAGACGCCGACGCCGATCCGGCGCCCGTCTGCTTCGCCCTTGCGCTGACGCGCACGCACGCCCTCGACGTCGATGGACGCTAGTGCCCGTCGCATCGCCTCCGGATAATCGCCGCTGTCGAAGTGCTTGTTGGTGATGTTGTCGAACGGCATCTGCTCGGGCTGCACCAGATTGCGCAGGCGGACCTCGCCCGGCTCCAGCCCGGCTTCCGCCGCGACCAGATCGAGCATCAGTTCAAGTGCAAAACAGACGCCGGTGCGGGCCACGCCGCGATAAGGCAGGATCGGGCATTTGTTGGTGGCGACCGAAAACGTCCGGCAGCGATAGGCCGGCATTAAATAAGGTCCCGGCAGAATGCTGGCGACCTGCGCCGCCTCGAGGCACGCCGAGAACGGATAAGACGAGTAGGCGCCGGAATCGACGGTCGCTTCGCAGTCGATGCCCCGCAGCCGTCCGTCGCGATCGGCATAGACGGTGATCTTGTAGTGGTGCTCGCGGCAATTGGAGCTGGCGGTGAGATGCTCGCGGCGATCCTCGGTCCAGCGCACCGGATGGCCGCGACGCATCGTCAGCCAGGAAAGGCAGACTTCTTCCGGCAGCAGGATGCCCTTGTGTCCGAAGCCGCCGCCGACATCAGGCGAAACAATGCGGATTCGGCCCTGCTCCATGCCAAGGCACTCGGCAAGCCCGCTGCGCGTAATGTGCGGCATCTGGGCCGATGAATACAGCGTGAGCTGGTCGAGACGGTGATCGAAGGTCGCGACCACACCGCGCCCCTCTAGCGGCGACATGCACTGCCGCGCGGTCGATATTTCTCGCGACACCTTGATCGGCGCATCGAACGCCCTGGAGATGTCGACCTCGAAATTGGTTTCGAGAAAGACGTTATCTCCCCACTGCTCGTGCACCAGAGCCGAACCCGGCTCCCGCGCTCTCAGCATGTCATGGACGGCAGGAAGCTCTTCGAGATCGAGCGTCACCGCCGCCGCAATGTCCTCGGCCTCGGCACGCGTCGACGCCACGCACATGGCGACGAGTTCGCCGACCTGACGCACCTTGCCGGTGGCAAGCACCGGCTGCTCGGAAATCTTGAAGCCCGGCAACCCTGAAACTGCACGGATCGGATTGACGCCGGCCAGGTCCGCCGAGGTAAAGACGCTGGCGCGATAGCGCTCCGGCACGTGGATGCCGCGGATCAGCGCATGCGCCAAAGGGCTGCGCACAAAAGCAACGTCCTGCAGCCCGGCAAGACGGATATCGGCCACGAACTGACCGCGGCCGCGCATCAGCCGATCGTCTTCCTTTCGCGGCAGGCGCGCGCCGACGCCTTGTCCGGCGCCCGCTCCGCCTGCGGAAGGAAACTCGCGCTCATTGCGCACGGTGACGTTCTCCCCGATCGAACTGACGCTGACCTCCCTACGCCGCGACGGCCTGCGGCAGAATCGGCGCCACCGCGTCGTATCGCGCTCCGGCGCGCAGACAGAACGCGGGCTGCAGCAGACGCTCGGCGATGACTTCATTGTTCTCGTTGTCGCGAAGGACAAATCGTCCGGCTCGTTCTCCGACTACCGAGACGTCGGCTTCCATGCCCACTTTAAGCGCGCCGATTTCGTCAGCACGGCCGAGCATTTTGGCCGGGTTGGATGTGACCATCGGCACGACCTGCTCAAGCGTGAGCCCGAGCGCCATCATCGAGCTCATGGCCTGAACCAAGCTGAACTTGGCCTGGCCGGCGAAGGGATGGTTCTCGTCGTCCTCGTGCTGCTCCGGCGTGCCGGCGGGCGCAGGCACGTGGGTGTTGTAACCGTGAATGTCCGCGCCGAGCGTGGTGGGAACGATGCCGGCGGCGAGCGCCTTCTTCGCGAGACGATAGGAGAAATGGCTGCCGTGACCGACGTCGACCTTCAGGCCGCGATCGAGCGCCGCCTGAATCACGGGATGCACTTCACCCTCGCGGTTGACGAAGCCGCCGGGATGGCGCGTGAACGGATGCGCCAGCACGTCACCCTCCCGCAGCAAGGGGATCACGCGCTCCAGGATAGTGTCGACATCTTCGCCATTGGTGCCGCTTTCGGGCAGGCCCCAAAGTTGACCGAAATGCACATAGACCGGCAGATCGGCGCGGCGTCCGATCTCGGCCGCCATTTCGATGACGCGAATGCCCCAACGCGCGAAGCCGCCGATCTCCGCATGGGCCTTGATGCCGCGAACAATGTCGAGATTGGCCGTCGCTGCCTTCACCGTGGCATCGATATCGACACCTTCGGGACTATAGAGTTGCGGATAGTAATGGCCCTCTAGCCCGCCCACCAGGTAAGCCGACAGGAAGGCATAAACGCGCGACTTCGCGGGCTCAGCCACGAAGTGCCGGAAACCGGGCAGCGTCATGCACGACGGACCGCCCTGATCGACCAACGTCGTCACGCCGGACTGAACGCCCACCATGTCGGCATTCATGCCGAAGCGGCCGGTGACATATTGATAGACATGCGCGTGCGTATCGATGAGTCCGGGCAATACCAGCTTGCCGGTCACGTCGATGACCTCTTTGGCGCTGGTCGGCAGGATGTCCTGTTGCACGGCGGCGATCTTGCCGTTGCGAATGGCGACGTCCCTGATCCCATCGATGCCGGAGGCCGGGCAGATCACGCGGCCGCCGCGCAGAAGCTGGTCGAAGGTGGCGCTGATAGCCATGAAAGATCTCCTCTGTCCTCGCCGGCGGAGTTGGTTACCGCGCGCATCAGAATACGAAGCATACTTCGTATTTTACAAGAGCAAACTTCATGCCATGATCCAGACGTGGCGAAGCCGATCGAATCGAGCTATTCGCGCTGATGTTCCGAGGCTGGGAGAGTGCATTGCGGAAGGCAAAAAAGCGTCGCGGCGAGACCAAGCACCGCCCCTGGCCGCTGTCACAACGGCCGGGATTTCTGATCCGGCGGCTGCATCAGATCCATGTCGCACTGTTCCAGGAAGCATGCGGCGAATTCGAGATCACGCCACTGCAATACAGCCTGCTTTCGGCGCTCGCAGTCCGAAAAACCGCCGATCAGACCACATTGGCGGCCGATATCGCACTGGACAGGACGACGACGACCGGAGCGCTCAAGCGACTGGCCGCCCGCAATTTCGTCGAGAGAGCCGTAGATGACGAGGACCGCCGCGCGCGGCTCTGTAAATTGACGCCGGCGGGAGCGGCGCTTCTGGCAAAAATCGAGGCCTCGGCGCGGTCCGCGCACCGCGCCACGCTCGATAATTTAAGTGAAAGGGAGCAAGCCGCATTCGTCGACATGATGCAGCGCATCGTCGCGGCGCACTCCAATCGCGACAGCGCTACTGCCCTATTCGATTGAACACCACGGTGCCATCTGCCGCCTTTTTAACTCGGACTGCATAATTTGTAATCATCCGAGACTTGGCGCCGGCTTCCATTGGACGCAGCGGAAAGCCACTGCAACCGATCGAGCGAAAGCGGCTCCTTGCAGCCGTCGTGCCCGTCAATGATATCAGGTTGCGAACGCAGCTAATTTTGGCTCGATATTCGGCACGGCTTCGACCAGCTCGCGTGTGTAGGCGGTTTTCGGATTGTCGAACATCGCCCGGCTTTCGCCTTGTTCGACGATGCGGCCGTTTTGCAGAACGATAGTGCGATCGCACATCATGCGAACGACGTTGAGATCGTGGCTGACAAAGAGGAAGGCCAGGTCATCCTCACGCCGCAACCGGTCGAGCAGTTGCAGCACCACCGCCTGCACCGAGACATCCAACGCCGCTGTCGGCTCGTCCAGTACCAAGAGGCGCGGACGGCAGGCAATGGCGCGGGCGATGCCGACGCGGGCCTTCTGGCCGCCCGAGAGTTGATGCGGGAAGCGCGTCAGCAATTCGATTCCCAGTCCCACGCGCTGCGCGCACTCCTCCACCCGCTGCCGCAAAGCGTCACCTGCGCGCATGCCGCCGAGCCGCAGCAGCGGATGGGCGATGCAGTCAAAGGCAGTGAACCGCGGATTGAGGCTGTCGTTCGGATCCTGAAAGACGATCTGGATATCCTTGCGGAACGGTGACCGGTGAAAATCGCGGGCCGGGATATGGCCAATCGACTGTCCCTCGAACGCAATCTCCCCCTCGCTCGGATCGATCAGCCGGCAGATGATGCGCGACGTCGTGCTCTTGCCGGAACCGGATTCGCCGACCAGACCGACGCTCTCGCCGGCGCTGATCGTCATGGAAAAGTCTGCCACCGCCGCGGCCCCCTGATCGAACCGTTTTGCGAGTTTCTGCACTTCCAGCAGCGGCGGCGTGCCCGGCGCAGGTTGCGGCCTGGGCGCGACGGGCATCGCAACCTGCCGCCCCCTCTCCTCTTCCGGCACCAGGTCCGCGATCCGCGAACTCGCCGTGGGCGAAGCCGCCACCAGACGTTTGGTGTAAGGGTGCTGTGGCGCGTGAAAGAGAGTTTTCGGCTCGGCCTCCTCGACCAGCCGGCCCTGCTCCATCACCACGACGCGGCGACAGTAGCGGGCGGCGAGACCGAGGTCATGGGTGATCAGGATGGTCGCCATGCCGCGCTCGGCCGCAATCCCGGTCAGAAGGTCCATCACGACTTTTTGTGTCGTGACGTCGAGGCCGGTCGTCGGCTCGTCGGCGATCAAGAGCGCCGGGTTACAGGAAATCGCCATGGCGATCATCACGCGCTGGCACATGCCGCCGGAGAGTTCGTGCGGGTAAGCGGCCATCCGCTTTTCGGGATCGCGAATTTGTACCGCACGCAGCAGCTCCAGCGCCTGAGTGCGCGCTTCATCCCGGGGCATTCGCTTATGGGCCGTAATCGCATCGGCTATCTGGTCCCCGACGGCACGGATCGGATTAAGCGCCGCACGCGGGTTCTGGAAGATCATCGCCATCGCCGCGCCATGCAGATGGCGAAAATCACTCCCCGATATCCGCGTGATGTCCTGCCCGCGAAACCGGATATGGCCTGCCGCGATCCGGCCGGCCGCATCGAGCAGCCGCGTGATCGCAAAACCGGTGACGGATTTGCCCGAGCCGCTCTCGCCGACGAGGCCGAGCATCTCGCCCTCGCCAAGCGACAGCGTGACGCCACGTACCGCCTCGACAAGGCCACGCCGTGTCGAGAAGGTGACGTGCAGGTCGCTCAATGCCAGCAGTGATGGGGTCATGTTCGCATGCGGGGGTCGAGAATATCGCGCACCCCGTCGCCGAGGAGATTGAAACACAGTACCGTCAGCATCAGCGCCAGGCCTGGAAAGGCGACCAGCCACCATTTGCCGGTGGAAATGAAGCGCGCGCCTTCCGCAACCATGATGCCCCATTCCGGCGTCGGCGGTTTGACGCCGAGGCCGATAAAGGAAAGTCCGGCCGCATTGAGAATCGCCCAGCCCAGATTAAGCGAGATTTGTACCGCCATGGCCGGCAGCACGTTCGGCAGCAGGAAGCGCAGCACGACCGAAAGGTGGCTGTCGCCGCAGGCGCGCGCCGCTTCGACCCAGCCGACATTGCGACGGACATTCACCTCCGCCCGCGCAAAGCGGATGTAGAACGGCAGATTGATAATGGCGGTCGCGATGACGATATTCTCGACCCGATTACCGAGTGCGGCGACCATCGCCATGGCCAGCACGAACAGCGGAAAGGCCATCACGACGTCGACGAAGCGACCGACGCCGCGATCGAGACGGCCACCGGTATAGCCGCAGATCGCGCCGATGACGGCGCCGATGGCAAAGGAGATTCCGACCGCCGAGAGGGCAATGGCGAGGTCGAGCCGTGCCGCGACGATAAGGCGGCTGAACACGTCGCGGCCGAGTTGATCGGTGCCGGCGATGTGCGCCGCGCTCGGCGGCATCAGGGCCTGCGACACGTTCGAGACGATCGGATCGTACGGCACGATCCACGGCCCAAAAATCGCGATCAGCGCAAGCAGGAGGACGCCGGTAGCGGCAACAGCGGTGAGCGGGTTGCCGCGCAAAATCCAGCCGGCATGGCGAAGCGTCGCACTGGTCATCCGATTGTCACCCGCGGATCGGCGATGCCATAAAGAATATCCACCAGCAGATTGACGATCACGAACACGGTCGCCATCAGCAGCACAAACCCCTGTACCGGCGCATAATCGGAAGAAAGCAGCGCGTCGAGCGCGTACGAAGCGACGCCCGGCCAGGAGAACACCTTCTCCACCAGGACATTGGCGCCGAGCATGGTCGAGAACACGATGCCTGCGATAGTGATGACCGGCAGGATGGCGTTGCGCAACGCATAGGTAACGACGACCCGCCACCACGGAAGCCCCACGGAACGCGCGGTGCGCACGAAATCGCTGCCCAGCGAGACCAGCATCGAGGCCCGCGTGATGCGCGCCAGTGGCGCCACCACAAACAGCGCCATGCTCAGCGCCGGCAGGATCAATTGTCTGAAGGCAGCCCACCATCCATCGAAATCGCCTGCGAGCAGGAAGTCGATCAGCAGGAAACCGGTCCGCCTTGGCGGCAGTGACGCAAAGATATCGACCCGGCCGGTCGGGTCAGGCGCGAGCCCGAGCAAGTAATAGAAGACATAGATCAGCAACAGGCCCGAAACGAACGTCGGCACGCAGACGCCAAGCGCGCAGAAAAACCGCACGCCGTGGTCGATGATGGAGCCTGGTCTCAGGGCCGCCAGCACACCGAGCGGCACCGCCGACAGCAGCGCGATCAGCAACGCCGTGAAGGTGAGTTCCAGCGAGGCCGGCAGCCGCTCGCGGAGATCTTTGGTGACCAATTGCCCGGTCATCATCGATCTGCCGAGATTGCCGCTGCCGACATCATAGAGATACAGCATCAGTTGTTCCGGCACCGGCTTGTTGAGCCCCATCTGCTTGCGGATAACCTCGATCTCCTCCTTGCCGGCATTGGGCCCGGAAGCGAAGAACACCGCCGGATCGCCCGGCAGCACCCGCATCAAGAGGAAGGTGAAGACGAGCACGCCAAAGAGCGCCGGCAGCGAGGACAGAAAGCGCCTGCCCGCCCGTATCACCGTTGCTCCAAACGCCGCCATCTGATCTACCCGTTACTTGCGATTGAGATCGCGGTAATCGACCTGGCGGTGGAACTGGTAGGTGTAGCCTTCGACCGAGGACGCCATCACGGCGTCCTGGCTGGGCTGCCAGAGCGGTATCTGCGGTATTTCGCTGAAATGGATGGCGTTCAGCTTTTTACCGTCTTCCTCATACTTGGCGGCATCGGGTTCGAAACGGGCCTTCTGCGCGATCTCCGCCAGTTCCGGATTGTTGATTGATGAGTAATTCCAACGCTGATTACCGGTGTAGAAGTTGCGGTAGAAATAGTCGGTCGACGGCAGCCACGCGACGATGCCCTCGGTGAAGAAGGGAAGCTTCTTCTCATTGATCTGCGTCGACATCTGCGCGTCCGGCAGCTTCTGGATATCAATCTTGATGCCGATCTTGGCGAGCGATTCCTTCACCAGGGCAGCCATCGGCTCGGCGGTCGAGGCCTGGCCGACATTGAAGCTGAACGTGGTCGAGAAGCCGTCAGGCATGCCTGCCGCCTTCAGATATTCCTTGGCCTTCTCGAGGTCGAGCTTCACCGGCTGTGGGATCGGATAGGCGCCGCTCGTAGGCTTGCCGTCCGCCCAGGTCGCGCCGAACAGCGGCGAGCCGCGGCCGAACAGCGCCGCCTTGAACATGTCGTCGTAGGGCAACGCAAAGGCGATGGCGCGACGCACATTGACGTTGTCGAAGGGCGGGATCTGGTTGTTCATCGAAACGAAGGTGACGGAATTGTACTGTGGCGTCGAGATCACCTTCAGCTTGCCCTTTGCCTCGAGCGACTGGACGTCACTTGCCTGCAGGTCGACGACGATATCGGCGTCACCGCGTTCGACCAGATTGGCGCGTGTCGCCGGCTCCGGCACCGACTGCACGATGACGCGCTTGAAGAACGCCGACTTATCGGGTGTACCGCGATTCCAGGCCTCGTTGCGCGCCATGATGACCTGTTCACCCGGCTTGAAGGTCTCGATCTTGTAAGCCCCGCTGCCGGCCGTGTTCTCCTTCAACCATGCCAGTGCCCAGGGATCGTCCGCCGTCGCATGGGCCTTGGCGACCTTCGAGTTGAAGATGATGGGATAGACGGTGGCGAGATTGGGAAGCGCAAGCTTGTCCGGCTTCGGCAGCGTCACCTCGATGGTCAGGGGATCGATCACCTTGAACTGGTCGGCCGATGTCATCGATCCCGTGAGCAATTGCGCCTTGCCGAGGACCGGCGCCGTGACGACCCGGTCAAGCGACCATTTGACGTCTTCCGCCGTCACCGGCGTGCCGTCCTGGAACTTGGCGTCCTTGCGCAGGCGAAATGTCATCTTCAACCCGTCCGGGCTGACTTCGTAGGATTCCGCAAGCTCGCCTGTGATCTTGCCGAGATCAAACACCCATTTACCGTTGAGTTGTTTGCGGCCGAAGGAAACCAGCCGGTCGTAGGTGCTTAGGCTCACCGCAAAAGCTTCGCGGGTCGACCCCGGAATATTCGGGTCGAGCGTATTGACGGATGCTCCGGTCACGTAGCGCAACGTTTCAGAACGTGTTTGCGCCTGCACCGATCCAGTCGCCAGTGAGAACGCGATGGAGGCAACTACCGTAAGCAGACGCCTGGATCCTGTAACGCTCATCGAACTTATTCCCTGTTTTGCCGAGTTTATTTTCTGAATGAGAACATCAACTTAAAGCAAGGGATATGCCAACCGAACACCGCCGGAGATACAAGCATGGTAGGTATGAGCGAAACCGTTCACCGTTCCTCGCCCATAGCCGGCGCTTGCCGCGCGACGACGGCCTGCGGCACGTCATACGCCTGGAACGAAGCCCAGTGCCGCTCGATGTCCGCGCGAAACAGGCCGCGTGTCAACCCATGCACGAGTTTCGGCACCGCCGTGGTCATCGCATTGATCGATGAGCCCGAAGCGCCGAAGCTCATGGTCGAGGCAATCGCGAAGACATGAATGTCCGCAATCCAGGGTGTTTCGCCGACGGCGCGCTCCATCAGCGCGTAGTCGTCAGCGAGATAGGGAAAGCGTCCGAGGCGCGGACTGCACTCGTCTGGCGGCGGCTGGTAGCGGTCGGCCCAGGTCGCGATGTTGGCGGCGCAGTTTCGCAGTTCGGGCCGGCCTGCAAAATTCATGTCGATCCCGGTGCCGCAGATCACGAAGTCAGCTGCGAACTCGGCCCTTGGCGTCTGCAATTCGACGCCATGAGCGGTTTCCCTGGCGGCGCCGATCGGCGCGCCCTCCTGCAGGCGAAAATTGGGATGGCGGGCACAACGATCGTAGGTTGCCTGCGGGAAACCCTCGCGCATCTCCAGAACGGCGCGCATGAAGCGCCAGCGCCAGGCATCATCCAGATCGCAGAAATGCCGAAGGAAGCCACGGAAGGTGAGCCAACGGTAGGGCTGGATCACCTGGATCTCCGCCCTGCGACAGAACAGATCCACCTCGGCCGCGCCTGCTTCCAGCGCTGTGGCGGCATTGTCGAAGGCCGAGGCGCCGGCGCCGATCACCGCAACCCGCTTGCCGCGCAATGACGCGAAGTCGATCGGCTGCGCCGCGTGCGCGCAAAGCTGCGACGGCAGATGGCGCAGCGGCTCCGGAACGGTCCAGTCGCCCATGCCTTCCTGCCCCGTCGCCAGCACGATCTTCCGCGCAAAGACAACGTCGATGCCAACAGCGGTCTGTACCTTCGCCGCGAGCAATCCACCGGCCGCCGGCGCGATATCGATGACCTCGCAACCATTGCGCACCGGCAGATTCAAGACGCGCCGGAACCAGAGCAGATATTCCGCCCAAAGCTCGCGCGAAATAAGGTCGAGATTCCGCCAGTCCTCCTCGCCGAAGCGCGCCTCGTGCCAGGACTGGTAGGTTAGGCTCGGAATATCAAGATCGGGCCCGGTGAAATGCTTCGGGCTGCGCAGCGTGTGCATGCGGGCATAGGTCAGCCACGGCCCTTCGTTTCCCTCCGCGGATTTGTCGAGCACGAGGATGTTGCTTACTTGCGAGCGCATCAACCCGAACGCCGTCGCGAGCCCCGATTGTCCGGCGCCCACCACGAGCACGTCCAGCGCCGGCCTGTCGTCCGGCCCGAGTTTTGGCGTAAGCCACGCGGCATTCGGATGCGCGGTCTTGGCAAGATCGGCGCGAACCTGGGCTTCGAGAGCGATAAGGGCGCTGTTCATGCCGCGAGCCAACCGCCATCGACCACCATCACGGTGCCGGTCGTAAAGGATGACGCATCGCTGGCAAGATGAAGCGCGGCCTCGGCCACCTCCTCCGCCTTGCCAAACCGTTTCATGGCGTGGCGGTTGCGCGACGCTTCGCGCACCGGCTCGGGATCGGCGTGACGGGCAAAACTGCGCCGCAGCATCGGTGTGTCGATGGCGCCCGGCGCAATCGCATTGACGCGGATGCCATCCGTGGCGAAATCGAGCGCCATCGTCCGGGTCAGGCTGATGATCGCCCCCTTCGCAGCGATATAGGCGCTGTTGCCCTTGCCGCCGGCGATCGCGAGCTGCGATGCGAGCGTGATGATCGAGCCGCTGCCTTGCCGCTGCATCTCGGGCACCGCCGCGCGCGACCAAAGCCAGGTGCCGCCGACGTTGGTACGGAACACCGCGTCCCAATCGACGGGGTCGGTGGTCAGCACCGTACCGCCGCAGGAAAACCCTGCGGCGGCCATCAGCACATCCAACCGGCCACGCCGCGCCATAACATCGGCCACGGTATCCTTCGCGAAATCGGCCTCGCCGACGTCGCCGACATGCAGCGATGCTTCGCCTTTCGCGCCCTCGATCGCCGCCAGCGTCTCCTGCAAGCCCGCGCGATCGCGATCGACCAGCGCAACAAAGGCGCCTTCGTTCGCGAAAAGCACTGCGCTGGCCCGGCCGATGCCGGAGCCGGCGCCGGTCACAATCGCGGTCCGCCCTGCCAGTCTCATGTCAGGTTTCCCCTCGATGCCCGGTCCACCAACGGCTCAGATCGGCAGCCGAGTCAGCGCAGTCGAACCGCGCGCGCCAGCCGAACTCCTCGTCCATGCGCGCGACCGACAGCGGCGCCCGGTCGGCCGGACTATGCAGGTCGACCGTTGCCACCTCACCGGCATCCGTCAGCCGACAAATGAAGCCCGGGTGTAACGCGGCAAGCTCCCGGCCCCATTGCAACGCCGACCATTCCATGCCGGTTGAAATGTTGTAGAGCTGATGCTTTGGCCTCGCAGCCTCGATCAGCAACGTCACCGCTTCCGCGACATCCACGGCATAGATCCAGTCCCTGACGCCCGGACGCGATAGAACGGCCTCATACCCCTCCTGCATCGCGGCGAGAATCTGCGCTTGCGGGCTCGGCGTGTCGCGCACGTCGTTGCTTCGCTCCCAGGGCCCGAACACCGCGCTCAGCCGCACGCTGATGATCTCCTGTTGCCAGAGACCGGCCAGGCGCGCCGCGACCTTCTCGGACGCGAATTTGGTGATGGCGTAGAGCGAGGCCGGATCGCAGGGTGTTTCTTCATCGAGCAGCACGTTCCGGAATGCGCTCGCGCCGTAAGCTGCCGCGGACGACAGATTGATGATGCGTTTAACACCGCTGCTTCGCGCCGCGATCAGGATCGGCGTCTGAGCCAGCAGGTTTACCCGCAAAATGGTCTCGGGATCGCTCGCCTCGCGCGCCGGTCCGGCGGTGATCGCGGCCCCCAGAATGATGGCGTCATAACCCGCGGCGATCACGCCCTCCACGGCTTGACTATTCGTGACATCGCCCTGGATTACCGCCAGCCGATCGCCGTGAGAGGTAAGATCCTTTCTTGCGTCAGGCGGCAAGCCGGCGCGGTCGAACACTGTCACCGCGTGACCGCGTGACAGCAGTGCCGAAGCGATATTGAGCCCGACGAAACCGGTGCCGCCGAAGACAAGGATTCTCATCGCTCAATCCGAACACGTCGCGGCGGATGGATCACAGCAGGGTCGCGCCGAAATTCTGCTCGGGATCCATGTCCGGCATCAGGCGCCCAGTCGGCTTCGCCGCCTCGCCTCCTGCGCGCGGAAGGAAGCGGCCCGAGCCTGCTTCGACCGACCGTTTGCCGTCCGCCACGATGACGCGCCCGCGCGACAGCACCGTAACCGGCCAGCCCCGCAGCTTGCGGCCGGCGAAGGGCGTATAGCCCGCCAGATCATGCATCATGGCGTCGCTCAGCGTGACCTCTCGCTGCGGGTCCCAGATCGCGATGTCAGCATCGGCGCCAACCGCGATCGAGCCCTTGCGCGGATGCAGATTGTAGATCTTCGCCGGCGCAGTCGCGGTCAGTTCGACGAATTTTTCGAGCCCCAGGCGGCCGCCGGACACCATGGCGTCGAACAGCAGCGGCAAGCGCACCTCAAGGCCGGGCAGACCATTCGCTATTTGTTTGAAATTGGGATTGGGGCCGGCGCGCAGTTTTCCGGTCTCATCGAACCGGTACGGCGCGTGGTCGGATGAAACAGTCTGGAGATCGCCAAGGGCAAGCGCCTGCCACAGCGCTTCCTGGTCGGCGGCGCGGCGCGGCGGCGGGCTGCACATCCATTTGGCGCCTTCGACGCCGGGCTTGTCGAGATCGTCGGCGGTAAGAAAGAGATATTGCGGGCAGGTCTCCGCGAACACCTTCAGCCCCTGTCCGCGCGCATCGCGGATCACCTTGGCGCCTTCGGCGGTCGAGACGTGAAAGATCATGATCGGCTGATCGATCAGCGCTGCCATTCCGATCAGCCGGTTGAAGGCCTCCGCTTCCGAGACGCGGGCGTGGCTGATGGCGTGATATTTCGGATCGGTGTAGCCGCGCGCCAGCAGCCGCTTCACCATCCAGGAAATGATCCCGTGGTTCTCGGCATGCGCACAGAGCATCGCGCCGCCGTCGCGCGCCGCAAGCAGAATGTCGAGCAGCGGCTCGTCGTCGATCTTCAGGCGATCATAGGTCATGAAGATCTTGATCGAGCCATGGCCTTGCTTGATCAGCGCCGGCAAATCATTTTCCAACGTTTCCTTGGTCGGATCGGCGATGATCATGTGAAAGGCATAGTCGATCACGGCGCCCTTTCTCGCGAGCGCGTGGTACTCCTCCAGCACCTGGGGCAGTTTCATGCCGACATGCTGGGCCGCAAACGGAATCACGGTGGTGGTGCCGCCGAAGGCTGCCGAGACGGTCGCGCTCTCGAACGTATCGGCGTTCACGATGCCTGCAGCGGAGAGCTGCTCGATATGGGCGTGGCTGTCGACACCGCCGGGCAGCACCAGCTTGCCCCGCGCGTCGATCTCCCGCCGCGCGCCCGGCAGCCCGCGGCCGACGGCGACGATCGTTTCACCGGAAATGGCGACGTCGGCCTCGAA
Organism: Bradyrhizobium sp. AZCC 1678; assembly: GCF_036924765.1. Classification (NCBI taxonomy): domain Bacteria; kingdom Pseudomonadati; phylum Pseudomonadota; class Alphaproteobacteria; order Hyphomicrobiales; family Nitrobacteraceae; genus Bradyrhizobium; species Bradyrhizobium sp. AZCC 1678. The sequence continues at coordinate 3,720,547 of NZ_JAZHSE010000001.1, read as the reverse complement.
TACATCACTCACGGTCGCGACGCGTCCGCCGCGAATGAGAAGGTCGTAGGCGGGCTCGGTCATGGCAAAGTCTCCAACTATTGAGTCCTGCATCCTAAGTTTTGCATTCGCCGGATGAAAGCACAGATCGTGCCGTTACACTCCCTTGCACTTTCGCGGCAGACAGTGGACCATGCATCACTGGATGGCATGGTCATTGCCTCCATTGTCGTCTTGTTGCGCGCCGGTCTCGCGGTATCAACCGACGCATCATCCCGCAGGAAAATACCATGTCCCGGCCACGCATTCTCGTCATCAATCCCAACTCCAACCAGCTCGTCACACAAGGGCTGGAGCAAGCCTTGAAGCCGCTTGGCTTTGAAGGCGGACCGGAGATTGTCTGCGAGACGCTGATTGAAGGCCCCTACGGGATCGAAAGCCAGGCCGACGTCGATGGCGTGGCGATGCCGCTGCGCCGCCTCGTCGAAGGCGACAACCATTCGGCCGCCTTTGTCATCGCCTGCTACAGCGATCCGGGCCTGCACGTCTGCCGCGAAGCCACCGACCGGCCCGTGTTCGGCATCGCCGAATGCGGCGTACTGACAGCGCTCGCGCGCGCTGAAACCTTCGGCGTCATTGCAATCGCACAGCGCTCGATCCGCCGCCATGTCCGTTACCTCAGGCAGATGGGTCTGATGGATCGCCTGACCAGGGAACGGCCGCTCAACATGAGCGTGGCGGAGACAGCGTCGGGCGAAGGAACGCTCGCGAAGATGATCGAGGTCGGGCGCGCGCTCAAGGACGAAGACGGATCCGGCGCCATCGTGATGGGCTGTGCCGGCATGGCTCGTCATCGCCGGCCGCTGGAGCAGGCGCTCGGGATTCCCGTGATCGACCCGACCCAGGCGGCCGTGACCATGGCGCTGGGCACCGTGCAGTTCTCGCATCACTGATTTTGGTCGGACGTTTCGGCCGCTCCGTTGCGCAGGAGCCATTGCGCGTGGCTTTCGCGCGCCAGCGTAAAGGTATCGCGCTGGGCGGCGTAGAGATTGCCGAACAAGCGGCCGATCGGCTGGTAGGCATCGAAATCGACATACATCTTTTCCTGGTCGATCAGGCCCTCACGCGCGTGCAGGCGCAGCACCTCACCGACGAGAAGCTCACGGCCGGGCCCGAAGGCGAGTGCGACGTGCTGCCGGCATTCGAGCGCGAAAGGTGCCGCAGCCAATCGCGGCACCGCGATATCGATCGACGGCAGTGTCTTTAGCCCCGTCGCCTCCACTTCGCTGTCACCGGAGGGAAAATCGATCGCGCAGTCGTTCATGGTTGCGGCCAGCGTCTCGTCCACCAAATGCACAACGAACTGCCCGCTGCGGTGGATGTTGCGCGTGGTGTCTTTTGGACTGAGATCGGGTTTGTGCTGCAGGCCGAGCACCAGAAGGGGCGGATCTTCGGAGAAGACGTTGAAGAAGCTGAACGGAGCCGCGTTGACGCTGCCGTTCTCGTCGAGCGTCGTGACCAGCGCGATCGGCCGCGGCACCACGACCCCACACAGCAGCTTGTAGCGGTCGTGGGGGGCAAGTTCGCGGAAGGAGATACCGGACATCTAGTTTTCCGGAGGCGGCACCGCGCCGGTGCGGCTAGTGATCAGGCCGTAATGCTCAATGCGGCGGTGCAGCGCGAAATTGAAGATCGTGTTCTTGCCGAAGATGGTGGCGTCGAGATCGCAGGGGTGAACCAGCAGCTCATCCTCTTCGGTCCTTGCCTCGACAACGATCTCGCCGTCCGGATCGACGATCAGGCTGCCGCCGATCAAGGGGTGGCCGTCCTCGACGCCGGCCTTGGCGACGCTTACGACCCAGGTCGAGTTCTGGTAGGCGCCGGCCTGCGCGGAAAGCCGGTTGTGGAACAGCCGCTTTTCTGGCCCCTCCTCGATCTTCTCGGCATTGACCGAGGGCGTGTTGTAGCCGATCAGCACCATCTCGACACCTTGCAGGCCCATCACGCGATAGGTCTCCGGCCAGCGCCGGTCGTTGCAGACCGCCATGCCGAAGATGCCGCCGAGCGCGCGCCAGACGTTGAAGCCGAGATCGCCCGGCTCGAAGTAGCGCTTCTCCAGATGCTGGAACGCGCGTTTCGTATCGAACTCCGAATGACCGGGCAGATGAACCTTGCGGTACTTGCCGACAATTTTCGCGGATTGGTCGGTGAGGATGCAGGTGTTGAAATAATGCCCGTCCGGCGTCAGTTCGGCATAGCCAAAATTCATTACCATGCCGTGGTGGGCGGCTCGTTCAAACAAAGGCCTTGTCGCCGCATTCGGCATCTCGCGTTCGAACCAGGTATCGACCTCGGCCTGATCCTCCATGTACCAGCGCGGAAAGAACGTGGTGAGCGCGAGCTCCGGATAGACGATCAGATCAGCGCCCTTCGCCTTGGCTTCATCCATCAGCGCGATCATGCGCTTGACGACGGCTTCACGGCTGTCGGCTTTCTGGATTGGACCCAACTGGGCGGCGGCAACGTTGATGACGCGCATGGATAACTTTCTGGATGCTTCCATTTAAGGCGGCGCTTGCATGAAAATGAAGCAGTCCGCGGAGCTCGGAATCTTTTCCGGCTCGATCGACGTCGGCAGTTAAAGTTTTGGTTCACGCGAAGTCAATTCCAGAGACAGTCCGTGTGACGCACGTCAGTTCTGCGTTTCTGCTTGTCACCGCGAGCACCAGTTCTGAAGCGCCGACGGTCGCCAACTCAATCAAGCCACAGATTGTCGTGGGGGCCCACGCGCACCGTACCTGATCGCGCGCGTCAAGCGCACGACGAATAGTCCCGCTTCTCGATCTCGTTTTCCGCGATGACCCGCGGGCGCAAGAACCGGCAGCCCAGCCCTCCGCACCGAAAGGGTTAACGGCTGGTATGTCCTGACGTACCCGAACTCAAATCGCCGTTGTGTTCGGTCGAAATCTGACTATACTACTGTCTCAGCCGCAGCCGCTGCTGAGATTTTGATGTTGGTGACCAGGCCCGTCTATTTAGGCGGGCCGTCGCCGTTTCAGGGTTCGTGGCGATGACTCGTTCCAATCGGATTGATCATATTCGCATTACGTCGCACCCGGCACCGGGTGCCAAGCTTAAATTCCCGATCGCCTGGGGCGCAACCAGCGCGCGCGAACGCGGACCGGTGATCGGCACGGTGTCGCGCCCGCAGGACCGCAACGTGATCGGCACCCACGGCGGCTCCTATTCGGTCTATCGCGCGCTCGCCGTCTCGTCCGGCGCCCTCGACCCGATCCGACGTCCGGACCTCACCAATACCCACCCTGCTGAAACGATCGGGCCGTTTCCGCAATGGACCGAGCCGCAGCGGATCGTCTCGCTCGATCCATGGGGACATCTCGCCGCGGAGACCTTCGCGAGCGAGATCACCGAGGGCATCGACATCCGTCCGAGTATTGCCATTACGCGTGCCCGTCTTGATCTGCCCGAACTGCAGGCAGCGATCGAGGCTGGACGGCTCAGGCAGGATGGCACGGTCGTGCACAAGAATGGCAGCGTCTCCGTGGTCAAGATCGCGATCGACCCGGTCTGGTATCTGCCCGGCCTGGCGGCGCGCTTCGCAACCACCGAGAACAATCTGCGCCGACAACTGTTCGAACAGACCGCCGGCATGTTTCCGGAACTGGTGACGCGGCCCGATCTGCATGTCTTTCTGCCGCCGATCGGCGGCACCACAGCCTATCTGTTCGGCGACGTCAGCAAACTGCCGGACCACTCCACCAAGATAACCTGCCGCGTGCATGATGAATGCAACGGCTCCGACGTGTTTGGTTCTGACATCTGCACCTGCCGTCCCTACCTCATTCACGGCATCGAGGAATGCGCGCGCGCAGGCCAAAGCGGCGGGCTCGGCATCATCATCTACAATCGCAAGGAAGGCCGCGCGCTCGGCGAAGTGACAAAATTTCTCGTCTATAACGCCCGCAAGCGGCAGGAAGGCGGCGACGCCGCCGCGCAGTATTTCGAGCGTACCGAATGTGTCGCCGGCGTGCAGGACGCCCGCTTCCAGCAACTGATGCCGGACGTGGTGCACTGGCTCGGCCTCAAGCGGATCGACCGCTTCGTTTCCATGAGCGACATGAAGCACGACGCGCTGACCGGCCAGGGCATCGAAATCGTCGAGCGTGTGCCTATCCCCGATGACATGATCCCGGCCGACGCGCACGTGGAAATCGCGGCCAAGAAGGCCGCGGGTTACTACACGCCCGAGCCGCAGCAAGACCCGGACAACCCGGTCGGCCGTTCGCTCGAAAAATATTGAGAGAGGCGGCGGCCTTGTCCCTTGCAAATCCGGAGGCGTCAGCCGCTTTGACGCTACTAAGTGCGACGGCAGTCCGCGAGCGCGCGCACCGCATGCTCGCCATCGGCCTTGAAGACAGGCTTCCAAACTTCCGCATCGACCTCGATCGCATGGACGGCGCGGTCGATCTGGTGCTGGAAACGACGCGCAACGCCTACCCTTCGTTCGACGTGCCGTTTCATTCGCGCTGGCGGCACTTCGTCACCGATGGGGATAATCGTTGGGCTGCTGTCGCCGACCGGACCGGCTGGCACGATCGCGCGGCCCGCGCCCGGGCCGAATTCGATCTGGCCATTGTCAGCGTCTTCCTGGATGCCGGCGCCGGTCCATCGTGGCGCTATCGTGATCCCAAAACCGGATCGGCGATCGGCCGTTCGGAAGGATTGGGGCTGGCCAGCCTTGCCATGTTCACGGGTGGCGCATTCTCGGCAGCCCCGCTTGAGCCCTTGCGCGTCGATGCCGGCGTGCTCGCGAATCTTGGCGTTGCCGACCTCGAACGCGGCATGCAAGTCTCGGATGCCAATCCGCTGGTCGGGATGGACGGCCGCGCTGACCTGTTGCGTCGCCTGGGCCGGCTGGTGGCCTCGAAACCGGAAATATTCGGCAGCCGCGACATGCCGCGGCCCGGCGGCCTGTTCGACCGGCTTGCGATGCTGGCGGAGGGTGGAAACCTGCCCGCCCCGACGATTTTAACTGAACTGCTGCAACAACTCGGGCCGATCTGGCCGTCGCGGCTGACGCTGGGCGGGATCGCGCTCGGCGATTGCTGGCGGCATCCGGCGTTGACGACCGCGGATGCGACCAATGGCCTGGTGCCGCTGCACAAGCTCTCGCAGTGGCTGGCATACTCTCTCATCGAACCGCTGCAGACATCCGGCATCAGCGTGACCGATATCGACGGCCTGACCGGCCTTGCCGAATATCGCAATGGCGGGCTGTTCGTCGATACCGGCGTGCTCGCATTTCGCGATGCAGCAGCAGCGCAGCAAGAACACGAGGTATCGTCACAGTTGGTCGTGGAATGGCGGGCGCTGACGGTGGCGCTGCTCGACCGCGTGGCCGATGGTCTGCGGCATCGGCTAGGACGCGATGCCACGTCGATGCCGCTGGCGAAAATTCTGGAGGGCGGCACGTGGGCTGCGGGCCGACGGCTGGCGCGCGAACGCCGCCCCGACGCGTCGCCTCCGGTAAAAGTCATCAGCGACGGTACGGTATTCTAGATCCGAGGTCAGAGAAAATGGACGGCGTTACAATCGTTAGGCATCCACTGGTGCAGCACAAGCTGACGCTGCTGCGGCAGAAAGACAGATCAACCAAGTCGTTTCGCGAACTCCTCAAGGAGATCGGGATGCTGCTATGTTACGAAGTCACCCGTGACCTGCCGCTGGCCGATATCGAAATCGAAACGCCGCTTGCGCAGATGAAGTCGCCGCAGATCGCGGGCAAGAAGCTGGTGTTCGCGCCGGTGCTGCGTGCCGGCGTGACCTTCGCGGAAGGCATGCTCGATCTGGTGCCGACCGCGCGGATTGCGCATATCGGCCTTTACCGTGAGCCGGAAACCTTCACGGCGGTAGAGTATTTCTTCAAGGCGCCGAGCGATCTGCATGAGCGGCTGGTGATCGTGATCTCGCCGGTGCTGGCAACGGCGAACTCCGCCGTCGCCGCGGTCGATCGGCTGAAAGAGCGTGGTGCGAACGACATTCGACTGGTCTGCCTGATCGGCGCGCCGGAAGGCGTCGAGCGCATACGCGGCATTCATCCGGACGTTCCGATCTGGCTTGCGGCGATCGACCAGGGGCTGGACGGCAACGCCTATATCGTGCCGGGTCTCGGCGACGCCGGCGACCGCGCCTATGGCACAAAGTAGGTTGGCGGTGTCACAACACGGGATCAGTGAGCGGAGCCCGGCGCTTCCGGCAACGCCTTGAGATGACACGCCACCGATTGTCCGCCTTCGACTGAACGAAGCTCCGGCTCTTCCGTCCGGCAGCGATCGAACACGAATGGACACCTGGTGTGGAAGCGGCACCCGCTGGGCGGATTGATCGGGCTCGGCACGTCGCCCTTCAGGATAATCGGGTTGCGAATGGCCCCGGGCTCCGGCACCGGCACGGCTGACAGCAGCGCCCTGGTATAGGGATGCCTCGACGCGGTGAAGATTTGCTGCCTGGGCGCCATCTCGACGATCTTGCCGAGATACATGACAGCAACGCGGTGTGTCATGTGCTCGACGATCGCGAGATCGTGGCTGATGAAGAGCAGCGCGAGACCGAACTCCCGTTGCAGATCCTGCAGCAGGTTGACGATTTGCGCCTTGACGGAGACGTCTAGCGCCGAGACCGCCTCATCGCAGACGATCAGTTCGGGTTCCGCGGCAAGCGCCCGGGCGATGCCGATGCGCTGGCGCTGACCGCCCGAGAATTCATGAGGTCGGCGGCCCAGCGCGTCGCGCGGCAGCCGCACAGTGTCCATCAGCGCCGCAACCTTCGCCTCGAGTTCGGCGGAAGATTTCGCGAGGCCGAAATTGCGGATCGGCTCGGCCAGGATGTCGCGGACGCGCATGCGCGGGTTGAGGCTGGAGAACGGATCCTGGAACACCACCTGCACGCGGCGGCGCATGCTGCGCAAGCCGCCGGGGGAAAGATCATCGATCCGCTGGCCATCCAGCACCACCTGCCCGCCGGTGATGTCGAACAGCCGCAGGATGGCCCGGCCGACCGTCGACTTGCCGCAACCGGATTCGCCGACGAGAGACAGCGTCTCGCCGCGCTCGACCTCGAAGGAAACACCGTCCACGGCATAGACCCAGTTGGACTTGCGGCTGAACAGGCCGCCACGGACCGGAAAATGCTTCTTGAGGTCGTTGACCTGGAGCAATGGGGCGCTCATGCCGCGGCCGCCTCCTTGCGCGCGTAATGACAGGCGGCGATGTGGCGGGGCCCTTTCTCTTCGAGACCCGGGGCGACCTGCCGGCAAAGATCGGTCGCGAGCGAACATCGCCCGGCAAAGACGCAGCCCTCGATCCGCCCCTTGAGGCTGGGTACCTGGCCGGGGATTTCGGCGAGCCGCCGCGCCGCGCCTGTTAGCGAAGAGCCGAGCTTGGGCACCGCGCCAAGCAGGCCCTGCGTATAGGGATGACGGGGCGAGCGGAACAGTTCGGCGACCGGCGCCTCCTCGACCTTGCGGCCGGCATACATCACCATGACGCGCTCGGCGATTTCAGCGACCACACCGAGATCGTGTGTAATCAGAACGATCGCCGCGCCAACGCGGCGCTTGAGGTCGAGCATCAGCTGCAGGATCTGCGCCTGGATGGTGACGTCAAGCGCCGTGGTCGGCTCGTCGGCGATCAGGAGTTTTGGATTGCAGGCGAGCGCCATGGCGATCATCACGCGCTGCCGCATGCCGCCGGAAAGCTGATGCGGATATTCGCGCACGCGCCGCACAGGCTCCGGGATACCGACCAATGTCAGCATCTCGATGGCGCGGGCCTCTGCCGCCTGCTTGTCGAGCCCCTGATGCATCCGCAGCGTCTCGCCGATCTGACGGCCGACTGTCAGCACCGGATTGAGGCTCGTCATCGGTTCCTGGAAAATCATCGAAATGTCGTTGCCGCGAATGGCGCGCATCTCCCGTTCGGAGAGTTGCAGCAGATCCTTGCCCTGGAAGCGGATAGAACCTGCGATCTTGCCCGGGGGCTCGGCGATGAGCCGCATCAGCGACATCGAGGTAACCGACTTGCCGCAGCCGGATTCGCCGACGATGGCCAGCGTTTCACCTTCGTTGACATGAAAGGAGACGCCGTCGACGGCCCGGTTGATACCCTCGGGGGTACGGAAATGAGTCTGCAGATTTTCGACTTCGAGCAATGCCATCGGATCAGAGACTCTTGGCCATTCGCGGATCGAGCGCATCACGTAGGCCGTCGCCGAGCAGGTTGACGGCGAGCACAGTGACGGACAGAAACGCGGCGGGAAAGAACACGATGTAAGGCTTGACCTGCCAGAGCGCCCTGCCCTCGGCCATGATGTTGCCCCAGGACGGAATGGTGGGTGGCGTGCCGGCGCCGATGAAGGAGAGGATCGACTCCACGATCATGGCGCTGGCGCAGATATAGGTTGCCTGGACCAGCATCGGCGCCAGCGTGTTGGGCAGGATGTGACGCAGGATGACCATCGGCGTTCGCGTGCCCGAGGCCGTGGCGGCATCCACATAGGGCTGCTCGCGCAGCGACAGCACGACACTGCGCACCAGCCGCGAGACGCGCGGGACTTCGGCAATCGTGATGGCCAGGATGACGTTGCCGACACTCGCGCGTGTCAGCGCCATCAGTGCGACGGCCAGCAAAATCGGCGGGATCGACATCAGCCCGTCCATGAACCGCATCAGGATGCTGTCCGCCCATCGCACGAACCCCGAAACCAGGCCAATAGCGAGACCGGCGAGTGAGGACAGTATGGCTACCGACAAGCCCACGGTGAGCGACACCCGTGCCCCGTAGAGCACGCGTGAATAGATGTCACGGCCGAGCAGGTCGGTGCCGAACCAGAAATCCGCGGAAGGCAGGCGCGTGCGCTTGGCGGGCGCGAGCGCGGTCGGGTCGACGGTCCCAAGCCAGGGCGCGAAGATCCCAACCAGGACGAGGCAGAGCAGCAAGGCGCCGCCGATCGCAACCGTTGGATGACCGCGCAGGAAGCCGAACACACCGCGCCGGATGGCCACCGGCAGCAGCAGGTCCGGCAGTTGCGGCGCGATGACGAGGCCCGGCGGCACCGGCGCCGTGCTTGACGTGGAGATGCTCAATAGCGGATCCTCGGATCGACCAGGGTGTAGGTGACGTCGACCATCAGGTTGACGAGCACATAGAGGAAGCTGAACAGCAGCACGATGCCCTGGATGACCGGATAATCGCGGCGCAGGATCGCGTCGATCGTGAGCCGGCCAAGTCCCGGAATGGCGAACACGCTTTCGGTCACCACCGCGCCGCCGATCAAGAGAGCGATGCCGATACCGATCACCGTCACGATCGGAACGGCTGCGTTTTTCAGCGCGTGAACGAACAGGATGTTGCGCTGCCCGAGGCCTTTGGCGCGGGCGGTGCGAACATAATCCTGCTGCAGCACTTCGAGCATGGAGGCGCGGGTAATGCGCGCGATCAGCGCGATGTAGACGGTGCCGAGGGCCAGGGCGGGAAGAATGAGGTTCTGCAGCCATGGCCAGAAGCCTCTTGCAAGCGGCGTGTAGCCTTGCACGGGAAGCCATTCGAACTGCAGCGCGAACACATAGGCAAGGACGTATCCGACAACAAAGACCGGAAGCGAGAAGGCGAACACGGCGAATGCCATGATAGTGCGGTCGATCCAGCTTCCCGCCTTCCACGCCGCCGCCACGCCGAGCGGCACCGCGACAAGGATGGTCAGGACGAGCGTAATCGCCATCAGCGAGAATGTCGGCTCGATGCGCTGCGCGATCATCGCGGAGACCGGCAGGTTGGTAAAGATCGAGGTGCCGAGATCGCCATGCAGGATATGCCAGAGCCAGGTCCCGAACTGGATCAGAAACGGCCGGTCGAGGCCAAGGCCCTGGCGTATGCGCTCAACGTCGGCCGGGCTCGCCTGGTCGCCTGCAATCACCGCGGCCGGATCGCCCGGCGCGATGTAGAGCAGACTGAAGACGAACAGCGCGACGATCCCCATCACGGGCAAGGTCGAGAGAACGCGCCGAAGGATATACGAGACCATGTGGGTTTACTGCGCCGTCATGCGGTCTTCGACACGCCCCAGAAGAAGGGCAGCGGCCCCTTGGCGATACCGGAGACGTCCTTGCGCCACGCCGTGTAGCTCAGGAAGAAGCCGGTCGGCGCATAGACCACGTCCTCCATCGCCGCCTTGTTGAGGCGCTTGACCGCAGCCTTCTCCTCATCGAGATTTTTGGCATCGAACCATGCCGTGACTTCCTTTTCCACGGCCGCGCTAGTGGGCCAGCCAAACCACGCCTTGTCGCCAGTGCCACGTACAGCGTTGTAGACGGCCGGATTGACGCAGTCCGCGCCGGCGTGCCAGGTATGAAACATCCCCCAGCCGCCTTGGCCCGGCGGCGTTTTCTGGGCGCGGCGGGAACCGACCGTACCCCAATCGGTCGCGACGAAATCGACATTCATGCCCATCTGCTTGAGCAGATCGGCGGTGACATCGCCTTGCGCCTTGGTGATCGGTTGATCCTGCGCCACCACGCAGGTGACCGGCTGGCCTGAATAGCCGCTCTCGGCCAGCAGCTTCTTTGCCATTGCGAGATCGCGCTTGCCTTTCAGGATCTCGCCGCCCTCTTCCGTGTAGAGCGGCGTATCCGGCGTGAAGAAGCCCGGCAACGGCTTCCAAAGCGCGGTATCGTCGCCGACCAGCGCGCGCATGTAGTCTTCCTGGCTCAGCGCCGCGAGCACGGCACGTCGCACCTTCACATCGTTGAAGGGCGGATGCAGGTGGTTCATCCGGAATGAGCCGATGTTGCCGAGGGGATCGGCGATGTCGACGTTGATGTTGCGGTTCTTCTTGAGCGACGGCACGAGATCGGTGATGGGGCTCTCCCACCAATCGACCTCGCCGTTCTGAAGTGCTGCCGCCGCCGTGGCGGCATCCGGGATCACCACCCATTCGATGCGGTCAACCAGCATCTGCTTGCCGCCGGCGAGCCAGGACGTCTTCTCCTGCCGCGGCGTGTAATCGGCAAACTTCTCGAACACCGCCTTGGCGCCAGGCACCCATTCGCCCTTTGCGAATTTCATGGGGCCTGAGCCGATATATTCGGGGATCTGCTTGAACGGGTCGGTCTGGGCGATACGCTCCGGCATGATGAACGCGCAGGGCGTGCTGTTCTTGCCCAATGCCAGCAGCATCTTCGGATACGGCGCCTTCAGCGCCCATTTGAAGGTTCGGTCATCAACGGCGGTCAGCTCGTTCTGGATCGCCTTGAGCATCAGGCCCATCGGATCGCGCGCCGACCAGCGCGCGAGACTCGCCACCACATCCTTGCTCAGCACCGGTTCGCCGTCGTGAAATTTCAACCCCGGCCGGAGCCGAAAAGTCCAGACCAGCCCGTCATCGGACACCTCCTCGGACTCGACCATCTGGCGCTGCGGCTGCAGCGTGGCGTCGAGGCCGTAGAGGGTGTCCCACACCAGCGCGGCGGCGTTGCGCACGACATACTGGGTCCCCCAGATCGGATCGAAATTCGCGAGATTGGCCTGCGGCACAAAGCGCAAGGTGCGCGCCGCAGCGCCTTGGGAATGCGCCGGCATCGAAAGGCCGCCCGTCGCCGCCAAGCTTCCTACCCCGGCCAATCCCTTCAACACAGTTCTGCGATCCATAGGGCTCTCCCAGTCTCGGGTTGTCATGGCAGTTCCGGCCAATTCAGTGGCCGAAGGTTCGACGCCGCACGAGGTGAAACGGGCCAGTCAAACCGATGCCAATCAGTCTCCTTTTGCTTGCAAGCGGTATGCCAGCACGGCCAGCTCACGCGCCCGCCGACTTCCGGCCGACCACACGAGAAGCCCTTGCAAGCGATCACATTTTCGCGCGGTGATATCCATTTGCGGTTCTAACCTGCGAGTTGCTTGAACTTCGGCGATTGCTTCGGGTGCCACCAACGGCCGGCAATGACGACGCCTTCGGACACAATCTTGCGGTCGCCGATCAGTTGCTCGCCGACGGCGTCGACATAGTCGAACCGGACTTGCTCGACCGAGATGAGGGTGGCGTCTCCCGCGCTTCCCGGCTTGAGGCTGCCGAGTTCGGGACGCCGCAGCGCCATCGCCGCGTTGACCGTCGAAGCCGCGACCACATCAGGGAGCGGCATGCCCATGCACAGGAACTTGGACATGGTCGTCACCTGATCAAAGGCCGGCCCATCGATGCACAGGACATGGACGTCAGAGGAAATCGTGTCGGGATAGAAGCCGTTGGCAAGCATCGCGCGGGCAGTCTTGAAGGCGAATGAGCCTTTACCGTGGCCGATGTCGAACAGCACGCCGCGTTCGCGCGCCTCCAGCACCACCCTCTTCACCGTGCCCTGGGCTGTGGCGGGCGTATTGGGAAACGGCCGGAACGCGTGCGTGAGAACGTCGCCTGGACGCAGCCGGGCAAGCACCTCCTCATAGCTCGGCGGCGGGTGATCGATATGCGCCATCAGCGGCATGCCGACCTCTTCAGCGACCTCAAGCGCAATTTCGAGCGGCACGATCCCCGAGGTGCCCGAAGCATGGAGCCCTACCCGCACCTTGATGCCGACGATGAGGTCGCGGTTGGCCTCTGCCACCTTGACGGCGTCGATCGGGTTCATCAGCCGCATCTCCTCGCTCTCGCCGACCATGACCCGGTGCGAGAAGCCGTAGATGCCGGCGTGGGAGACGTGCAGATAGGCCAGAATGCGGACCTGGCTCGGCTCGATGACGTGCTTGCGGAAGCCGGCGAAATTACCGGGGCCGGCGCTGCCGGTGTCGACTGCCGTAGTAACGCCGGAGGTACGGCAGAACTCCTCGGCGTCGATGCCGAGCGAGGTGCCGCCCCAATAGACGTGGGTGTGCAGATCGATCAAACCGGGGGTGACGATGTAGTCAGATACGTCCCGCACATCGGTTCCGGGACCGGCCTTGAGCTCGCTTCCGACCATGGCCACTTTGCCACCCGCGAAGGCGACATCCGTCACCGCGTCGAGCTTCTGGGAGGGGTCGATCACGCGGCCACCGCGCAGGATCAAATCGATGGGCATTGCAATCTCCTGACGGTGCGTGTGCCGACCAGCCGTTCAGCCATTGAAGGCCGCCTGGGCTTCCGGCAGATCCCAGATCTTGCCGATCGCCGCTGACGCGGCCGAAATCATCGCGGCTTCGTCGCCGTGAATGTACCGGCCCGCATCGATCAGTACACGCCCGTCAACGATGACCTGATCGATGTTGGCGCGGTTCCCGAGCGCGACGAGCCCGCGCCGTGGGTCGAACAGCGGCTGTAAATGGGGATGGGTCAGGTCGACCACGGTGAGGTCGGCGGTTGCGCCCGGCGTGATCGTCCCGAGATCCGGCCGCTTGATGACCGCCGCCGCGGTTGCGGTGACCGACTCGATCAGGTCAGGTGCGTTGGCGACATCTGCACGAGCGGACGCAATCTTCGAGATCATCGACGCGGCGTTGAGTTCGCCGAGCAAGTCCATGTTGTAGCCGTCGGTTCCGACCACCGTCCGGACGCCATGCTCCGCGAACCGGCTGAACGCCGCGGTAACGCCCGAGCGCGCAAACACGCGCGGGCAGTTCAGCACCGTGGCGCCCTTCGCCGCCATCAGCTTCAAATCGCCATCGGTGCTCGCGATGCAGTGCGCCGCCATAAGATCCGGCGCCAGAAGGCCAAGCCAGTCGAGATATTCAGCCGGCGTGCGACCGCCGTGACGGCTTCCGATTGTCGCGACTTCAGCCTGGCTTTGCGCGAGATGGGTGGTGATGGGAATGTCGAGTTCGCGCGCGCGGGCGGCACACGCCCGCAGCAGATCCGGACCACAGGTGTCGGTCGCGTGCGGGCTCATCGCAAGGCTAATACGGCCGTCGCCGCGTCCATTCCAGCGATCGTACAGCGCGTTCCAGGTGTCCATATCGGCCTGGCCGTCATCGCCCGCGTAATGCACCACGCCGTCCGGACCTGCCTTGGCATCCGAGGTCGAAAACAAATACGGCGCGCCGTAGAAGCGGATTCCCATTTCCTCGGCGGCGTCGAACATCTCCGGAATGGTATTGCGGAACGGCTCCATCACAGTGGTGGCGCCGCCCTTCAACAATTGCAGAATGCCGAGCCGCGCGATCGCGAGCCGCTCCGACGGCGACAACAGGTCCGCACCGCGCTTGGTCAGCGGCAGCAACACCGTATAGACGATGCTCTGGTTGTTCCGCCGACCATTGCCGTCCTCAGTGTGTGTCCGGGCGACGGCTTCGCTGAAGCAGTGGTTGTGCAGGTTCATGAGGCCGGGCAGCACGAAGCGGCCCGGTTTGTCGAACACCTCGGTGGCGGACGGCCGCTCGCGCGTGACGGCGGCGATCCTTTTTCCTTCCAGTAACACCCAGTGATCGCGCAGCACCTCCTGCACGCCATCCCTGCGCGACAACACATAGCTGCCGAAGATCGCGATCGTACTCATGCCGGTTTCACATTCCAGAATACGGCCGTACCGTCGAGGATGCCGGTGATGTTCGAGCGGTAGGCGGTCGGTTGTTTGTACTGACCGCTCGGGAAGTAGGGAACCTCCTCGAACGATAGTGCCTGGATATCGCGGCAGATCCGCTGCTGCTCGGCAAGGCTGGCGGCGGCGAGCCACTGGCTTCGCAGTGCCCCCATCTTCTCGCTCTTGTACCAGCCGGCCGTCTTGCTGTCGCCGCGCAGATTCGAATTGCCGGCCGGGGTCAGCCAATCGATGCCTTGCCAGTTGCCAACGCCGGCGCTCCAGCCGCCCTGCGCGATGGGATCCTTTTTCAGCTGCCGCTGCAATACCACGCCGAAATCCAGCCCGGCATATTCGACATTCATGCCGGCCTGCTGCAGCATGTCGGCTGCGATGTCGCCGAGCGGTTTTTGCGCAAGCGAGTTGGTGGGGACGAGGAGCACCACCTTCTCGCCATTGTAACCAGCCGCTTTCAGGTCGGCCTTGACCTTCGCCATGTCGCGCGGCCCGCGGAACACATCGAGGCCGACATCGCTCGCCATCGGCGTACCCGGCGCAAAGAAGCCGATCGGTGAGGATTGGTAAGCAGGATCGTCGCCTGCAACCGCCGTCATGAAGGCGGACTGGTCGATCGCGCCCAGCAGCGCCCTGCGGATGGCGGGATTGTCGAACGGCGGCTGCAGATGGTTCACGCGCAGCATGCAGGTGTACCCCCGCGGATCGAGAATCCGGGTGGTGATGCCACCGGTCCGTTTCAGCACCGGCAACAGGTCATGCGGCGTTGTCTCCTGCCAATCCTGCTCGCGCGTTTGCAGCGCTGCCACCCCCGTCGCGGCATCCGGCATCGTCGTCCAGACCACGCGGTCGTAATGAACGATCTTGGGACCGGCAGTCCAATCGGGCTTGCCGTCCTGACGGGGCTGATAGCGATCGAAACGGGCGTATACGTTGCGCGCGCCCTGCACGCGCTCATCCGCCACAAAGCGGAAGGGACCGCTGCCCACGACCTCGCCCAGCGGTTTGAACGGATCCTGGCTCGCCAGCCGCTCCGGCATCATGAACGGCGCCTGGATCGCGGCCTTGCCGAGCGCCGCAGGCAACAGAGGGAAAGGCCTGCTCAGCCGAAAGCGGATGGTGCGGTCATCAGGCGCCGACAGTTCGTCGGTTGCGGCCATCAGCTCGGCGCCGAAGCCGTCGCGGGCCGCCCATCGGCGAATGCTCGCGACGCAATCGCGCGCCAGCACGCGCTCGCCGTCATGCCATAGCAGGCCGTCGCGCAGCGTCAGGTCCCACTGCCGCTCGTCGTTGGAAACGACATGCCCGGACACCATCTGAGGCGAAACCTCGAGCGCCGAATTCATGCCATAGAGCGTATCGTAGACCATGAATCCGTGGTTTCGGGAAACCTGCGCCGTGGAGTAGATCGGATCGATGAAAGTCAGGTCGATCACCGGAATAAAGCGCAGCGTGGTCTGCGACTGCGCCCGCAGGATCCCTGGCAGCGACAACGCCGGCGCCGTGGCGGCGGCCTTTAGCAGTGAACGACGGGAAACGAGCATCGAGGATTCCAATATTTGATCAGCGCGGTTCTCAGAGGGTGGCCGCTTCGTGACTGCTGAAATTCGCCGCGATCGCCTCTCCGGTCGTGATCCACAGATCGGGGCAGGATTTGGCATAGGTGAGAAATTCCCGCAGCAGCCGAAGCCGCATCGGGCGGCCGCTGCATTGCGGATGCAGCACGGTCGTAACCATCGCGCCCCAATCCCTGACCTCGTCGAGCTCATCCTTCCAGATCGAGAGCACATGCTCCTTGGGAAAGATCGGCCGCGGGCTAAATCGGGCGGACAGTCCGTGCATCCAGTCGTCGTAGCTTGCGGTCACCGGAAGCTCGATCGTGCCCGGCTTGCCATCCGCAAGGCGATGGCGGTAAGGCCGCACGTCGTCGCGAAATGACGAGGTGTAGACGATGCCGTGGCGCACCAGCGCCACACGCAATTCCTCGGTGAATTCGCCGTAGGGCGCCCGATAGCCGGTCGGCTTGACGCCAAGCCTTCGCTTCAGCGCCTCAAACCCCCGCTCCAGCTCCTCCTCGATCCAGGGGTCGCCCGGATCCGGCAGCAGATGGTGGTAGCCATGATGGCCGATCTCGTGGCCCGCCTTCAGAATAGCCTCTGCCATCGCGGGATGCGCATCCACCGACCAGCCGGTGACGAAGAACGTCGCCTTCAGGTCAAGCTGATCGAGCAGCTCCAAAAGTTTCGGCGTGCCGACGCGCGCCTCGTAGCCGCCGTAGCTCATGGTGATGAGGCGCTGGGCGTGTAACGCATCCTTGCTGGTCCAGGCGCTCTCCGCGTCCACGTCGAAGGAGAGGAACATCGCCGAGGTGTAAGGCTTGGGCCAGGGGTAGTCCGGAGCCGGCGGCGCGGTGTTTGCGGGAATGAGCGGAATGCTCGCGAGTGCTTTACTGTCCAGCATTGATGGTCGCCTTCTCTACACCGTAGTCGGTCAATTTCCACTTCGCCAGCAAGGCACGGTAGGTGCCGTCCGCGATCAACGAGTCCAGCGCCTCCACGACCGCCTGCTGCAGCACCTTCTCCTTCACGCCCAACGCAAGCCCGGTGAACTGGGTCGCGAAGACGTCGCCGACCGGGAGATAGACGCCCGGCTCGAGGTCCATCATGTAGGGAAGCGTCTCGCCGCCCTGCACGGCCGCGTCGATCCGTCCCTGCCTGAGCTGGGTCCGGGCATCGGCCGATCCTTCAGTGCCGACGAATTGAATAGGATTGCCGCCGCAATGGGCGTCGCTCCAGGCAGCAATCAGCTTTGGAAACGATGTGCGCCGGCTGGCACCGACCTTTTTCCCGCAAAATGCCGTCGTGTCGTTGAACTCGGCGGCGCGCGATTGCTGCACGAAGAACCGGGGTCCGTTGCGGAGGTAGTCGACAAAGGTCGCCGTGTCCTGCCGGCTCGCCATATCCGTCATGCCGGACAGGATCGCATCCACCCTCCCCGTCGAAATCGCAGGCATCATCTGGTCGAAACTGGTTTGCTGCCAGTCGATCTTGATGCCGAGCTTCTTGCCGAGCGCCTCGCCAAGCTCGACGTCGAAACCGGTCAGCGTGTTGGTCGCGGGGTCGCGGAATTCCATCGGCGGATAATTCGGTACGATGGCGACCTTGATACTGCCCTGCTTGGCGATTTCCGGAGGCAGTTCGATCGCCATGGCCGAAATCATAGCGGCGCAAGTGAGCGCGGCAGCGAGAAACCATTTCATCATGACAATCGCTCCATCAGATCACCGCGGAAAGAAAGGATTGAGTACGCACTTCACGGGGCTTGCCCAGAACCTCCGCCGCAGGCCCGGACTCGACGATGACGCCATGATCCATATAGACGACCGTATCCGCCACCTCCCGCGCGAAGCCGAGTTCGTGCGTCACCACCATCATCGTCATGCCACTGCGGGCAAGCTCCTTCATGACGGCAAGCACCTCTCCGACCAGTTCAGGATCGAGGGCACTGGTCGGCTCGTCGAACAGCATCAGCATCGGCTTCATGGCGAGCGCGCGGGCAATCGCCACCCGCTGCTGCTGTCCGCCGGAAAGCTGTGATGGATAGGCATCGGCTTTCGCCGCCAACCCAACGCGCCCGAGAAGCTCCATCGCCTCCGCCCGCGCGTCCTCGCGACTGCGGCCCTGCACCTGCACTGGACCTTCGGTGATATTTTCAAGCGCGGTCTTGTGCGGGAACAGGTTGAAGCGCTGAAACACCATGCCGGTCTTCAGGCGCTGCCGTGCAATCTGCCGCTCGGTGAGACGATGCAATCGCCCACCCTCTTCCCGGACGCCCAGCAACTCGCCATCGAGCCAGATGCCGCCGCTATCGATCGACGAAAGCTGATTGATGCAACGCAGCAGCGTAGTCTTGCCCGATCCCGACGCGCCGATCAGGCACAGCACTTCACCTGCGCTGACGTCGAGCGAGACACGATTCAGGGCCTGAAAGTCCCCAAAGTTCTTGCTGACCGAACGGATGGCGACGAGCGGCTGGGTCATCGGGTGATCTGCAATGCTCCACGCGCGAAGCGCCGTTCGAGGAGCATCTGCAAAGGAGTCAGGATCGACACGACGAGCAGATACCAGGAGCCGGCGACGATCAGGAGTTCGATCACGCGTGAATTCGCGTAGTAGATATTCTCGGCGTTGTGCAGCACCTCCGGATACTGAATGACGCTGGCGAGCGACGTGGCCTTCACCATGCCGATGAATTCGTTGCCGAGCGGCGGGATCACTACCCGCATCGCCTGCGGCAGGATGATCCGGCGCAGCGCGCGCAGCCGCCCCATGCCGATCGCCTGCGCGGCCTCATATTGTCCGACGTCGACCGATAGCATGCCCGCCCGCATCACCTCTGAGGTGTAGGCGCCCTGATTGATGCCGAGACCGAGAAGTGCGGACAGAAACGGCGTCATGACGTCGACCGCCCGGGCCGACCATAGGCCCGGAATGCCGATCGTCGGAAATACCAGCGCGAGGTTGAACCACAGCAGTAACTGCAGGATCAACGGCGTGCCGCGGAACAGCCACGTATAGCCAGCGGCAACCGACGTCAGCACCGGATTGGACGAGAGCCTCATGATTGCGACGACGACGCCCAACACGATGCCGAGGGCCATCGCGAGCACCGCCATCACCATGGTGTTGGTGATACCTTCGAGGATCACCTTCGCTGTCAGGAAGCGGCTGACATAAGTCCATTCAATCTGACCGTTGACGAAAGCGCGACCGATCGCCGCCAGCACAACGAGAATCGCCGCCGCAGCGAGCCAGCGCCCCCAGTGAGCCTGACGCGCGACCGTCATCTCCGAAATATCGGGGAAACCTTCCGCGAGCGTGGGTGCTGCTCTCATTGCGTGGACGCATTCATCATCGGTTGGGCCACGGCGTTCGCGCCCAATCCATATTTATCGAGAATGGCCTTGTAGGAACCGTCAGCCATCATCGCTGCGAGATGTTCCGTCACCACTTCGCGCAGCGCTGCATCGTCCTTCCGGAACATGATGCCCTGATAGCCGGTGGAGAACGGTTCACCCAAAATGCGGTATTTGCCGGCCTCCTGCCCTTGGGCGTAAGGCAACGTTTCGCTACCCTGCACCGCGGCGTCGATACGGCCCTGCTTGAGCTGGTTGCGGACATCGATGCTGTTTTCGCCCGGAACATATTGCACGGCGGGCTTGCCGTTCGCCTCGCAATTCTGCTTGCTCCATTTCTCGATCTCGACCGGGAAACTGGTGCTGCGCGTCGTCCCGACCTTCTCGCCGCAGAGATCGATGGGAGACTTCGCCGCATTTTCCGTCAGGACGAAGAACTGCGGACCTGTCGCCAGATAGTCGATGAAATCGGCGGTCTCGCGTCGCGAACCGCGGTCCGAAATGCCGCTGATGATGAAATCCGCGCGCTTGGTCTGCAATGAGGGAATGAGTTCGGCGAACGGCGTTTCGCTCCAGACGATCTTCACGCCCAGCCGCTTGGCGAGTTCGTTGGCGAGATCGATATCGAGCCCGACGAGCTGGTTTGTGGTGGGATCACGATATTCCATGGGGGCGTAGGTCGAGTTGACTGTCAGCCTCAACGTGCCCGCCTGCTTGATCGATTCCGGCAATTCGGTGGCCTGTGCAGATGCAGCCGCAACCAGCACGGCGAACCCAACGGAGAACCAGAGAGGTGTCATATCAGTTCCTTCTGCCCGCACTGGCCGCTTGACGTTTGACCGCATCGAACGCGGCCGGTTCGACGACGCCTGCACGCTCCGTGATAGCCGCGTATTGCTCGGGCCGCCGGTGCGCGGCGAAATTGAACATCTTGTCCTTGCCCTGGCGGCAAAGATCGAGGTCGAGGTCTGCGACCACAATTTCGTCCACGAGCGTTTGCGCTTCGGCGACGATCCGGCCGTTGGGATCCACGATGCAGGAGCCACCGATCAGCCCGGAGCCATCCTCGCTCCCCGCCTTGGCGACCGCGATCGCCCAGGTGGCGTTCATGTAAGCGTTGGCTTGCGTTACGAGCTTGGAATGGAAGGTGCGCAGCGCCGCGTCTTCGGAGACACCGCCGTTTGGATCGTAAGCGGCGGAGTTGTAGCCGACGCAAACCAGTTCGACGCCCTGCAGGCCCAGCACGCGCCAGGCTTCCGGCCAGCGGCGATCATTGCAGATCATCATGCCCATGATTGCGTGGCTCCAGTCCGGTCCCGCCCGAAAGGCAGGAAATCCCAGATCGCCATATTCGAAATAGCGCTTTTCAAGCTGCTGATAGGCTGCGCCGGCACGCGGCTCGACCGAGCCCGGCAAATGCACCTTGCGATAGCGCCCGAGAATTTCTCCGTCACGATCGACCAGGATCGAACAGTTGAAGCGCTGACCGTCCGATGTCAGTTCGGCATACCCGACGTAGAAGCCAATGCCGAGCGCCCGGGCGCGGTCGAACAAGGGCTGCACGGCCGGATTTGGCATGCCACGCTCGAAGTAATGATCGAGTGCGTCGCCCTCGATAAGCCATCGCGGGAAGAAGGTCGTGAACGCCAGTTCGGGAAAAACGACCAGTGTTGCGCCGCGCGCAGCCGCCTCCTCCAGCAACGCCAGCATCCGGCCAAGCGTATGCTCCCGCGAGTCCGCTTTTTGCGTCGGCCCCATCTGAGCGGCGGCGGCGCGGAGAACTCGAACCAACATTGCCTCCAATCTAAGCGGATTGCTTACTCAAGAGGCGGATGATCCCGCTCCGATAGCGCTCCGATGCCGGGGTGATTACGCGGAAGCGCAGCCCTAAACGCAATCACTCGTGCTATGATATTTTCAGTGAGACAATAACCGGTAGTTATATGAACCTGCGCCAATTGGAGATCCTGCGTGCGGTTATCCGCCATCGGACCACGGTCGCGGCGGCGGACGAACTGGCGCTATCGCAACCGGCGATCAGCAACGCGCTGAAGACGATGGAGGCGCAGGCGGGCTTCGCTCTGTTCGAGCGGGTCAACAACCGGCTGTTCCCGACATCAGAGGCGATGGCGCTCTACAAGGAAAGCGAAGCGATCTTTGCGCTCCACGCCAAACTCGAAAATCGCGTGCGCGACTTGAGGGAGTGCCGCACAGGGCTGCTATCGATCGTGGCGACGCCGCCGCTGGCCTACAGCATTATTCCGCGCGCTTTATCGGACTTCCTGCGCCGCCGTCAGCAGACGCGCGTCTTTTTCGATGTGCGGCGTTACGAAGGAATCATCGACGGCGTGTCGAGCAGGGTCGCCGAACTCGGCTTCGCGCTCGGGCTGTCGCATCATCCCGGCATTGCGCATGAGGTGGTTCATACCGGCGAAATGGTTTGCGTCCTGCCGCCGAACCATCCGCTGGCCGAACGGCCGGTCATTTCAGCTTCCGACCTTGTCGGCTTGCCCTTCATCGGGCTGGAGCGCGGCACGCGGTTGGGCGAAGCCGTCCGCGAGAGCTTTGCGCAGGCCGGCGCGCCGTTCCAGCCGACCGTCGAGGTGCGCTACTGCAATACGGCCTGCGTGCTCGCGGCCGCCGGCGTGGGCGCGGCGGTCGTCGACCCGTTTTCACCGCGCCAGGGCGGTAGCCAGGACCTCATCGTTCGGCCTTTCACGCCCAAGACCGTGGCCGTGGCCTATATGCTGTGGTCCGAGGCGGAGCCGCTATCGCGCCTGGCCAAGGCGTTCCTGAATGAAGTCCGGCAGGCGAGCCGGTCCCTGGACCAAGGTGCCTCTTGAGCGTTGCGCGGCCCGAGGCTGCTCGGGCTCGTTGCTTACAGCGCCATGGCGGCAGCGTTGTTCGACGCGTCCGTCTTCCGCATCATCATCCGCGCAATCGCCTCGCCAATCACCACCGTGGTGAAATGGGTGTTGGCGCGGCAATCGGACGGCATGATCGAAGCGTCCGCCACGCGCAGCGCAGCGATTCCTTTCACGGTGCCATCCGGGTTCACCACGCCATTGGCGTCGTTGAAGCCCGCCATGCGACAAGAACCGGCGGCATGCTGAATGTCGCCGGTTTCGCGGCGGAGCAGCGCTTCGAGCTCCCCATTCGGCAGTGAAGCGGCCTGCGGCAGCGTCAGGTCGGTATCAATCAGGCGAATCCAGTCGCTGATTTCAGCCAGCGCCGGCCGGGTGGTGAGCACGGCTAGTCGCTTCACCGCGTCGACCATGCGCAGCAGGTCGCGGTCATCGGCAAGCATGTTTTCCTCGACGATCGGGTCGATCGACGCGTCGGTCGAAGCCAGCTTCAAATGACCGCGCGAGTAGGCGTTGAACAGACCTGCACCGATCGCGCCGGGGGTGCCGATGCCGCGGTGGTTGAAGGCGATCAGGATCATGTCGCGCTTGCCGCCATTCGCAAGCCCGGACGAATACGTTACGCAGCAGTTGGTATGACGTGTATCCGGGTCCCTCGGCCGACATTCCTCGCGCAGCTGTATGGTGGCGCGAAACAGCGGGTGGTCGAAGAAGTGCTTGCCGACCGGCAGGTCGCGCTCGACCGCGATGCCCATCGCCTTCAGCTCGTCGGCGGGGCCGATGCCCGAACGCAGCAATATCGCCGGGCTGTGGATGGCGCCGGCGCACAGCACGATCTCGCGCGCGCTGATTTCCAAACTGCCTTGCCCTTCGATGTGGACCAGTACGCCGGTGGCCCGGCCATCCCTGATCAAGAGGCGATCGACCAGCGCATGCCCCCGGATTTCCAGGTTGGCGCGGCCGCGCGCCGGCTCCAGATAGGCTTCATTGGTGGTGATGCGGCGGCTGTCGCGGCTGTTGATCGGATAACAGGCGACACCCTCGCCATCCGGTCCGTTGAGGTCAGCACACCACGGATACCCCGATGCCAGCGCGGCGTCGCGGAGCCCGCGGTCGATCGGGCCCCACTTCTCCGGCGGCGCGCGATAGACCGGCAACGGTCCATCACGGCCATGGCCTGCCCTGTCGCCGAACTCGAAATCATCCTCGATGACCGAGAACAGCGGCATCACCTCTTTTGCCGACCAGCCGGTGCAGCCACCGGCCGCCCAGTCGTCGAACGCGTCCGCGACGCCGCGGATGGCGATCTGGCCGTTCATCATCGAACTGCCGCCGAGGCCCTTGCCGCGCCAATAGAAGCGCGCCTCCTGTCCCGCCACTCGGCGGGTCAAAAGATTCGGCCACTGCCATTTCTCCTGATATTCGCGCTTGTGAATGATCGGGATCGGGTTCGGCGTGCGGACTTCCCAGGGCGCCTCGTCGGCGCGCCAGTCGAGGCCGGCTTCCAGCAGCAGCACGCGCCTGGCGGGGTCCTCGGACAGCCGGGCGGCAACCGCGGCGCCGGCAGAGCCGCCGCCGACTACAATGACGTCATACATGGCGTCACTTCTCGATGTTCCAGAAAATCGGAATCGCCGACGGTATCAAACCGCGCAGATTGGCGCGATAGGCAGCCGGCTGGGCGAACTGCCCCCACGGAATGCCCGGAGCCTGATCGTACATCACGGTCTGGATCTCGGCTGCGATCTTCTTGCGATCCTCCTCGGCGGGCGCCTTGGCAAAGGCATCCACCAGCGGCGTGATGCGCTGGTCGCATTGCCAGCCCGTGAAGTCGACGCAGTTGAACGCCACCATGACGTTCGTAAGCGGCGAGGCCAGATCGAAGCCGCCGGCGTGAACGCCATAAACGCTCCAGCCTTCTTTCTTGGTGCGACGGGCAAGCACCGAGGCCCAATCCATCACCTGCAAATCGACGTTGAAGCCGGCCTGCTTCAGCTTCTCTGCAAGAACCTGCGCCGAAATGCGCGGCGCTTCGAGGTCGCTGGCCTGCATCACGATAATCGGCTCGCCGGCGTATTTCGTCGCCTTGAGTGCCGCGCGCGCCGCCTCAACGGATGGGTTCGCTGCGGCGTCGGTTCCGGCCTTGCTGTCATAGGTGGTGCCGCAGGTGAAGAATGTTGCGCAAGGCGTGGCGTATTTGGCATCGAGGCCCAGCCCGTCCAACACCTCGCGCTGATCGACCAGCTTCCACAGCACGCGCCGGATCGCCGGATCGTCGAACGGCTTCTGCGCGGCGTTGAGGCGATAGGCGCCGGCAAACATGTTGCCTCCGGTGAAGTTCACGACCTTCACCTTGGCATTCTTTTCGAGGACCGGCAGCAGATCGAACGGCGCGTACTGCATGTAATCCACCTCGCCGGTCTGCAGCGCAGATGCGGCGGTGGAACCGTCGGGGATGACGCGAATTTCCAGCGTGTCTATATTGACGCGCTTGCCACCGGCCAGGAAGTCGGCGGGTTCGGAGCGTGACACATAATCGGCGAATTTTTTCAGGATCATGCGATCGCCGGTGCGGTGATCAGCCTTGCTGTAGACAAACGGTCCGGAGCCAACGATTTCGGTGATGCGTTGATCGGCGGGCGTCTTGGCGACGCGCTCGGGCATCATGAAGGCGACAGGGCTCACGGGATTGCCGAGCGCGTCTATCACCAGGCCCGACGGCTCTTTCAGCGTCAGCACGAAAGTTTTGGCATCACTCGGTTCGAGCGACGCGGTAATGGCGAAGATTCGCCGGCCGAGTGCATTGCGCTGGCCCCAGCGTCGCAGCGACGCGACGCAGTCCGCGGATGTAACCGGCTGGCCATCATGCCATTTCAGGCCGTCGCGCAGCGTGAACGTGTAGATCAAACCATCAGGCGAAACCTTCCAGTCCTGCACCATTTGCGGCTTGACCTCGCCCTTGGCGTCCTTTGCGAACAGGGTGTCGAACACCATGAATCCGAACGTCCGCGAGATATAAGCCGGCGTAAAATGCGGATCGAGCGTGGCGATTTCCGCTTCCAGCACCGCGACAAGATTGCCGCCGGAATAGGCCGGCGTAACCGCTGGAGCCGCGATAAGCGCGAGCGAAAACATCGCGGGGAAGAAAGCCTTCAATTTGGACATGGGTGCCTTTTCAGGTTCGTGAGCAGAGTCTGGGAGGATTTGGAAACGGCCAATGCACCTCGCGTGCAGTTGGTCTCTCAAGCAATGTCCATGCCGCAGGAGCTGCGCTGCGCATGTCACAGCGACTACCTGATGCGCGTTTGATCACGTGCGCGGTGATAGCGACGCCGCACCAAGAATGTCGCGGCGAGACTGGACCAACTCAACGACGTCACTCAAACAGCAATCTTTGGTCAGTTGCGCGAATTTTGAGCGTGGATTGTTCAAAAATGCTGCGCATCCACCCGTTGACGGCCTCCCTTCCAGGTCTCAAAATTAAAAACTCTGTTCCATTTTCCGGAACTACTCGGAAAGCCCGTTCAAGACCATGAGCGCCCTCGACAACGCCATCGAAATCTTGCGCTGCTTCGCGCCGCATCAGCCGGAGATCAGCAATGCCGACGTGATCCGGCTCACCGGCAAGCCGAAGAGCTCGACGTCACGGCTGCTGCGTCAACTCAAGGAATGTGGGCTGCTGGAGCAGGACGCCTTGACCCGCCGCTACCGGCCGGGCCTGCTAGTGTTCGAACTCGGCCGCTTGCATCGGACGCAAAATGACTTTGTGGCCCTCGCCGAGCAGCGGCTGCGCGCGGTCTGCGCCAAGACCGGCCATACCGGCTACATTTCCGTGCTCGACGGCGCCGAACAGGTCGTGCTGCGCGTCGTCCCCGGATCCAATCCGCTTCAGGTGGTGACGCCACCCGGCGTACGCGCGCCGGCCTTCGCGACGTCCAACGGCCGCGCTATGCTTGCGCGCCTCGGCGACGCAGATATTCGCGCCCGCATGCCGAAACCGTTGCCGGCCATCTCGCCGTCTGCGCCGCGGAATCTGACGGCGCTGATGGCGCGTATCGCCGAAATCCGCCGCACCGGCTATTCCGAAGCCAGCAATGAATCCTTGCCGGGCGTAGGCTCGCTGGGTTTCGCACTCACCCGTCGCGACACCAATGAAACGATCGGGGTCGCCGTATCCTATCCGAGCCAGCTGACCTCAGCTGAAGAGCGCGCGAAGCTTTGGCAAGCTTTGCGTGCGATGGCGGTCGACCTCGGGCGGCTCTTCGATGATCCGATATGGCTCGCACTGGATAGCGCCACACCCATACGCAAGGCCGCAGCAAGATGAATGCGGCTCGCGCGGGCATCACGCCTATCGCCTGGCTGATCGCGCCGAGCGCGCTGCTGTTCGCCCTGTTCTTCTTCCTACCGATGGGGCTGATGGCCATGATGAGCCTGCTCACCGGCAATCCGGTCGTGCAGGCAAATGTCGATTTCACGACCAAATATTATCGGAGGATTCTCGACGACACTTATTATTTCGAGGTGATCTGGACCACGCTGCGGATTGGCCTGCTCACCACGCTGGCGGCCTTGCTGATCGGCTACCCGCTGGCCCATTTGATGGCACGTGTTCGTGGCCGCACAGCCTATGCCATGCTGATGATGGCGGTATTGACGCCGATGCTGACGGGCATTGTCGTCCGCACCTTTGCCTGGATGGCGCTGTTGTCGGACAAAGGCGCGATCAACCAGGCCCTGATCGGCCTCGGCCTGATCTCGAAACCGCTGCCGCTGATGTACAACGAATTCAGCATCGTGCTGGGCCTGACGCATATCTACGTGCCCTACATGGTTCTGACCCTGGTCGGCGTCATCGGGCGGATCGACGAGCGGCTGGAGCATGCGGCGCAAAATCTTGGCGCCTCGCCGCTCCGCGCTTTCCTCGAAGTGACGCTGCCCCTGAGCCTGCCGGGCATCCTGGCCGGCTCGCTCCTGGTCTTTGCGCTGGCCATCAGCGCCTATGTCACCCCGATCCTGATGGGCGGCTTCCAGATCATGACGCTTCCCATGCTGATCTACCAGCAGATCTCCTCGAGCTTCAATGTCGGCTTTGCCGCGGCGCTTGGCATGGTGCTACTGACCATCTCGCTGGTTCTGGTCATTGCCTATAACCGCATCCTCGGGCTGGTCTCCGGCCAGCGCGATCTGCAGTGAGGCCGCCGATGATCGCCGCACCGTCCACCCCTCGCCTTACCCTTCGCCTCGGCCGCTTCTGCTACCTGGCCCTCAATGTCGCGGTGGTGGTTTTCCTGCTGGCACCGATCGCCATCGTCTTCGTATTCGCCCTCAATCCGACCCCCTATATCCAGTTTCCGCCGGTTGGCGTTTCGTTGCGCTGGTTCGAAAAATTCTTCGCTTCGCGCGACTTCATGAATGCTTTGTGGTTGAGCCTGGAGGTCGCCGCGATGACGACCATCGCCGCGACCCTGTTCGGCGCCAGCGCCGCCCTCGCCTTGGCGCGCGGCGGACTGCCCGGCTCGCGCGTCATCACCGCGATCATGTTGTCTCCGCTCATGCTGCCGGCGATCCTGACCGGCCTTGCGCTGTTCCAGTCCTACGTCCTGCTGGATGTTGGCCGCCCGCTCTGGGGACTGGTGCTCGGCCATACGCTGGTGTCGATTCCCTACGTGGTGCGCACGACGCTGGCGGTTCTGCAGAACTTCGATACCCGCCTGGAAGAAGCTGCGTGTAATCTCGGCGCCGGCCCCTTGCGCACTTATTTCGAGGTGACGCTGCCGTTGACCAAGCCCGGCGTCATGGCGGGAGCCGTGTTCGCCTTCATCGTCTCCTTCGATCAGTTTCCGGTATCGCTTTTCCTGGTCTCCCCGGGCCGCGAAACGCTGCCGATCACGTTGTTCAACTATCTGAAGTTCGATCTGGACGGAACGATCGGCGCCGCCTCGGTGGTCTCGATTCTGCTCGCCGTGCTGGTCGTCTTCGGGCTCGATCGCACGGTCGGGCTCAGATCCTACGCAAAACTATGACTGTCATTCCCAGAGAGAGGATCATCCCATGACCCGCCTGCCGCTGAACCGACGTCAGTTCCTCGCCACCAGCGCCGCCGCCGGCATCGGCGCGATCGCCGCTCCGCACATCGCCCGCGCCGATGCGGCAACGCTGCGCATCACCGGATGGGGCGGCAAATGGGGACAGACCATGTCGAGCGAACTGATCCCCGCCTTCGAGAAGGAGTTCAAGTGCAAGGTCGAGACGGACTCGGCCTTTCCATACCTGCCCAAGCTCCAGGCCAGCCCACGTTCAGCGCCGGTCTATGATGTGCTGCACACCAATTCCAACGAGCAATGGGCTGCGCGGGAAATGGGAATCGTCGAACCCAAGATCGACGCCAAGCAGGTCCCGAATATCGCCGATGTCTATCCCTACGCCGTCAGCGACAAGATGGTCGGCGTCTGCATCTTCACCAGCGCCATCGGCCTCGGCATGCGCACCGACAAGGGTTACGGCAAGGTCTC
This sequence comes from Bradyrhizobium sp. AZCC 1678, assembly GCF_036924765.1. Lineage (NCBI taxonomy): Bacteria > Pseudomonadati > Pseudomonadota > Alphaproteobacteria > Hyphomicrobiales > Nitrobacteraceae > Bradyrhizobium > Bradyrhizobium sp. AZCC 1678. The sequence continues at coordinate 3,691,705 of NZ_JAZHSE010000001.1, read as the reverse complement.
GTCCTGGAAGGACCTCTGGGATCGCGCCTATGACGGCGTGCGCGGCGGCTATGTCATTCCGGTGAACAGCCTCGGCCAGGCCTTCCTGATGATGAGCGGCGCCCTCTTTGGCAAGGGCATGACCGATCTCGACGCCGCCTATGCGGCGTTGGAAAAGCTGAAGCCGATCAAGCTCGTCGACTTCACCGGCACGATGGAAAAGATGATCCTTTCAGGCGAAGTGGGGCTTGCGGTGATCCATGATTCCGGCATCCTGCGCTATGACGGCCAGAACCAGCCGACCACCTTCGTCGCGCCGTCCGAGGGCGTTCTCTCGCTTGAACAAGTCCTCACGCTCACGCCGGGCACCAAGGTTCGCGAACTCGCCAACGCCTATGTGAACTACATGCTGCGCCCGAACGTGCAGAAAACGCTGGCCGAGTCGGTCTGGTATTCGCCTGCCAACAGCAAGGTGAAGCTCGACGACAAGTACAATGAAAAACTTCTGACCACGCCGGAGAAGGTCGCCAAGCTGATCCAGCCCGACTGGAAATGGTACAACGCGCGCAAGGACGAGATCGATTCCCGCGTCAACCGCATCTTCCGCGCATGAGCGCCCGTATCGACATTGTCGCCGTCACCAAGACCTATGACGGCAACACGCGTGCCGTCGATGCCGTCGATATGAGCATTCGAGAGGGAGAATTCTTCTCGCTGCTCGGGCCCTCCGGCTGCGGCAAGACGACGACTCTCCGAATGATAGCCGGCTTCGAGACGCCGACCGAAGGCGTCATCGAGGTCGGTGGGGTCGATGTCACCCATGTGCCGGCACACAAGCGCGACATGGGGATGGTATTCCAGAACTATGCGCTGTTTCCGCATCGCACGGTCGGCGAAAACGTTGCCTTCGGCTTGCGCATGCGCGGCATGGAGCGCACCACGATTGCCCGCAAGGTCGCGGATGCGTTGGCACAGGTCGAGCTCGTCGGATACGAGGACCGCCGCCCCGGCCAGCTCTCCGGGGGCCAGCAGCAGCGCGTCGCTTTGGCCCGCGCCATTGTGATCGAGCCGCGGGTATTGCTTTGCGACGAACCGCTCGGTGCGCTCGACAAGAAGCTGCGGCAAGCGATGCAGTTCGAGCTGAAGCAGTTGCAGCGCAAACTCGGCCTGACCATGGTCTTCGTCACCCACGACCAGGAAGAAGCGCTCGCGATGTCTGACCGGATCGCCGTGATGAATGCCGGCAAGGTCGAGCAGATCGGCGCACCGTCCGATATCTACGACCGGCCAAGCACGCGCTTCGTCGCTGATTTCATCGGTGACACCAACTTGTTCCGCGGCGAAGTGATCCGCGATGGAGGGGGCGGTTCCGTCTTGCAGGTCGACAAGGGTCTGTCGATCGAGCTTGCCGCCCCGCCAGAGGCGACTGGTGCGGTTTCAATCGCGCTTCGGCCGGAAAAGATCAGTCTGGCCACCCCGTCCGCGCGAACCGGACATGGCCTCGATGGTGTCGTCGAGAGCGCTAATTTCCAGGGCGGCTCGGTGCTTTACCGCATCGAGACGGCCGGCGGCAGGCGCGTGCTCGCGCAACAACCCAACAATGGCTCACTTGAGCTGTTTCAAGCCGGCGCTGCCGTGGCCCTGCGCTGGAAACCGTCCGACATCGTGATCTTGAGGGATTTGATATCATGCAACAACAACGCATGGGCGTGGTCGTCATCGGCCAGAGCCCGCGGCCTTCCGTCGTGGACGAAATCGCAGCGGTGCTATCACCCGGGCTGGAGATCGATCTGCGCGGCGCGCTCGACGGCATGACGCGCGCCGAAATAGACGCGATTCCGCCGAGCGACGGCCACGACGCCCTGTTCACCCTGCTGCCGGATGGCGATAGCGTCACCATCAGCAAGAAGGCGGTCGAGGCGCGAGCGGCGATCCAGATCGAGAATTTCGCGCGCGAGGGCGTCAAGGTCGCCATGCTCGCCTGCACCGGCAAATTTCCAAATCTTGCGCCGGATGGTCTGGTGATCCTGCCCTCGGCCGTGCTGCACCATATGGTCGAGGCGGTTTTTCCGAAGGGACGTCTCGGAATCTTCTCGCCGCTGCCGGAACAGACCGCGCTGATCACCGGAAAATGGCAGCGACCGGACGTCGAAGTTGTCGGCGTGACGTTGCGGCCGGGTTCCGATGCCGGGGCCGTCGATGAGGCCGCTCGGAAAATGGCGGTCCTGTCGCCGGATCTCGTCGTGATGGATTGCATGAGCTACACGCGGGCCAACAAGGCGCGTGTACGCCAGAGCTATGGCGGGCCGGTCATCCTCGCCATCGCCGCCGCCGCACGTGCCGTCGAGGAGCTGGTCGCATGAATGAGCCGGTTCTCACCGAGATCACGCTTGAGGATATCGAATCCCTCGCCGTCGGCGCCTGGATTCTCGGCACCGGCGGCGGCGGCAGCCCCTATCTGGGCCTGCTCAACCTGCGCCGGCTCTACGCGGAAGGCTATCGCGTGCAATTGATGTCGCCGCTGGATCTCGATGATGACGATCGTGTCGCGGTTGTCTCCAACATGGGGGCGCCGCTGATCGGTCAGGAGCGCCTCGCCGACAGCCGCAACATCGCCCGCGCAGTTGAGATGCAGGAGGAATTCGGCGGGTTCAAATTCCGCGCCGTGATGTCGGTCGAGATCGGTGGCGGCAACGGCACGCAGGCGCTGATGGCCGCCGCCCATCTCAATATACCCGTCGTCGACGCCGATTGCATGGGGCGCGCGTTCCCGGAGGCGCAGATGACTTCGGTGGCGATCGGCGGGCTGCGACCCTACCCCTGCACACTGTACGATCCGCGCGGCATCGAAGCGATTGTCACGAAAGTGCCAAGCTGGAAATGGATGGAGCGGGCCAGTCGCAAGATCTGCGTCGAGATGGGCTCGATCGCTTCGACCAGCAAGGCACCCCGCACCGGCCGGGAAGTGAAGGATTGGGGCATTCACTTCACGACCACGGCCGCGATCCGGATCGGACGGCTGGTGCGCGAAGCCAACCGCCTGCATACCGATCCGATCGCAGCCCTGCTCGAAAGCGAAGGCGGCAAGCGGCTCTTCACTGGCAAGGTGGTCGATGTCGCCCGCCGGACGACGGAAGGCTTTCTGCGCGGCTCTGTCGCGATCGAGGGCATTGATGACGACCGCGGCTCGCGGCTGGAACTCTCGTTCCAGAACGAGTGGATCGTCGCCTGGCGCGAAGCTAAGGCTGTTGCGATGTCGCCAGACCTGATCTGCGTGCTCGAGAGCGTCTCGGGCCATGCGGTCGGCACCGAGACGGTCCGCTACGGCCAGCGTATCACCGTGGTGGCCCTGCCCGCTCCCGCCGTCCTGACGAGCCCGCGCGGCCTCGAATTCGTCGGGCCCCGAGCCTTTGGCTACGACCTGGATTTCTGTTCCGTTTTCGAAGAGCGCGCTGGCGCTGGAGTGTAGATTGATGCGACGCATTGGAATTGACGTCGGCGGCACCAATACCGACGCCGTGCTGCTGGACGGCGACAAGGTGGTTTTCGCTGTCAAACGTCCCACCACGAAGGATGTGACATCAGGCATCCTCGACGCCCTGAAGGCGTTGCGCGCCGATCCCGCCGCGCGGGGGCCGGTCGACGCGGTCGTGATCGGAACCACGCACTTCATCAATGCCGTGGTCCAACGCCGGAATTTGATGAAAGTCGCGGCCATCCGGATCGGCATGCCGGCCAGCGCTTCGCTGCCGCCATTCTGCGATTGGCCACAGGACCTCGCCGAAGGCGTGCGCGGCGAGATTTTCATGCTCGAAGGCGGCCACGACTATGACGGCCGGCCGATCGTACCTTTCGACACCGCCGGCATGCGCGCGGCCGCAAGGCGCATCGGCGATCTCGGGCTTCGCTCGGTGGCAGTCTCGTCGATCTTCTCGCCGCTTGATCCGAGCTGCGAAATTGCGGCACGCGATATCCTGCAGGAGATCTGCCCGGACGTCGCCGTTACACTGTCGCATGATCTTGGACGGATCGGCCTGCTTGAGCGCGAGAATGCGGCGCTTCTCAATGCGGTACTGCACGACCTCGCCGTCGAAACGGTGGCCGCCTTCCGCAAGGCGACCGCCGAAAGTGGCATCGACGCCCCGCTGTTCCTCACCCAGAACGACGGCACGGTGATGCAGGCCGAAACCGCCATCGCCTTTCCCGTGATGAGCTTTGCCTCCGGGGCGACCAACTCGATGCGCGGCGCGGCGCATCTGTCCGGGCTGGAAGACGCCCTGGTCGTGGACGTCGGCGGCACAACAAGCGATATCGGCCAATTGCGCCATGGATTTCCGCGCGAGGCGAATGCGGTCGTCGAGATCGGCGGCGTGCGCACGCTGTTCCGCATGCCGGACCTGCTGTCGATCGGTCTCGGTGGCGGCAGCCATATCGACCCAGCATCGGCGAGGGTCGGCCCGCTCAGCGTCGGCTACCGTCTGACGCAGGACGGGCTTGTCTTCGGTGGCGAACAGTTGACCGCGACCGATATCGCAGTCGCCGCCGGACTGCTCGATGTCGGCGACCGCTCCCGCACAGCGTCGATCTCGAAGGATATGATCGCCGCGGCGCTCGCCGACGCCACGCGGCAGCTCGAAGAAAATATCGACCGCATGAAAACCGAGGCCGGCGACGCGCCCCTGATTGCGGTAGGCGGCGGCGCCTTCCTGGTGCCCAAAAAGCTCGCCGGCGTTTCGCAGATCATCCGGGTCCCCTTCGGCGATTGCGCCAATGCTGTCGGCGCAGCGATTGCCCGCGTCAGCGGCGAGGCCGATCAGGTCTTCCGCGATCTCGCACGCGACGAGGCCATTGCGGCGGCGTTGGAAATCGCCGAACGCAAGGCTATCAACGCGGGCGCCGATCCCGGCAGCCTGAAGACAATCGAGATCGAGGATATGCCGATCGCTTACCTGCCGGGCAATTCACTGCGCGTCCGCGTCCGGGTTGCCGGCGCGCTCAGCCGGATCGAAGCCAGCCGGGAGGTCGCCTAAGCGACGGCTCGCACTAAAGATCATTGACACGCTGCACGCCGATGGCAGCCATCCCTGCCCAGGCGGCGTCGAGCGAGCCCGCAAGATCGATGGCCCTGCATCCGGCCTCAACAAGCACGGTGTCGAAGCCGAGCCGGCGCGCATCCACGGCGGAATAGTGGACGCAAAAATCGGTGGCGAGCCCGGCGAGGAAGATTCGCCGCAAGCCGCGGTCGCGCAAATAACCCGCCAGACCGGTAGGCGTGCGCCGATCGTTTTCAAAAAAGGCAGAGTAAGAATCGATTTCGGGACGGAAGCCTTTCCGAATTATCAGCTCTGCCCGGTCGACCGCGAGCTCCGGATGAAACGCCGCTCCGGCGGTGCCCTGGACGCAATGATCAGGCCAAAGCGTTTGCTGACCATATGGCATAGCGACACTTTCGAAGGGGCTCGCTCCCGGATGCGATGTGACGAAAGAGCTGTGGCCTGGCGGATGCCAGTCCTGGGTCAGCACCACATGATCGAAGCGTTCGGCGAGGCGATTGATGACTGGCACCACGGCATCGCCATCGGCGACGGCAAGCGCACCACCAGGGCAGAAATCGTTCTGCACGTCGATAATCAGCAACAAATCATCGTTGCCTGGTCGGATCTGCATTCTGGACCTGCGATTGTCTTGATCGCCAAACTCTAGCGCAAGACAGGCGTTTTCCAAAGTAAACCACCATGCAAAGCAAGGCTAAAATCGCGGAACACCTTTCTGCCGTGCTCACCCTGGAAAGCCGGTGTGCCAATCGGGGTCAGTCGCGGCAGTCTTCCGCGGCGTGGGGGCGGTTTATCCGTAGAGAAGTTTGGGCAGGATCGTGACGATGCCCGGAAAAAGCGTCAGCAGCAGCACGAAGCCGACCATGATGGTCAGGTAGGGTAACGTCACGCGCGCGATATAGCCGAGCCCGTCATCCGTCAGGCCCTGGATAACGAACAGGTTGAAGCCGACAGGCGGCGTGATCTGCGCCATCTCGACGGCAAGCACGAGGAAGATTCCGAACCAGATCTCATCGAAGCCCGAGGCCTTCACGATCGGCAGCACGATCGGCAACGTCATCACGATCATCGAAAAGCCGTCGAGGAAACAACCGAGGACAAGGTAAAAGCCGATCAGCACGACGATCAGCATGAAGGGCGACAGGCCAAGGCTTTTCACAAACGCGGCCACGGATTGCGGAATGCCGAGGAACGCCGCGGCGTTCCCCAGGATCGACGCGCCGAGCACGATCAGCGCGATCATCGAGCAGGTAACCACCGACCCAATGACCACATCGCGCATCACCTGCTGCGACAACGATCCCTGGCCCCAGGCAACCAGCGCGGCGCCGAGTACACCGACCGCCGCCGCCTCCGACGGCGTCGCAAGGCCGCCATACATCGAGCCGAGCACGCATGCGATCAGAAACAAAGCCGGTGCAAGGTCCTTCAGCGCGGCGAAGCGTTCACGCCAGGGGACCAGCGCAAGCTTCGCCTCGGCCTCCGGCACCAGCGTCCGGTTCAGGGTGGTATGCAGCATCACCCAGGCCATGAAAGTCCCCGCCAGCAGCAGGCCCGGCAGGACTCCGGCGGTGAACAGCTTCAGGATCGAGACGTCGCCGAGCACGCCATAGATGATCATGATGTTCGAGGGCGGAATCAGAAAGCCGAGCGTGCCGGCGCCTGCGAGCGAGCCAATCGCGATATCCCTGGAATAACCCCGGCGCAGCAGTTCGTTGAGCGACATGCGGCCAATCACTTGCGTCGTCGCCGCCGACGAACCCGAGATCGCCGCGAAGATCGTGCAGCCGATCACGTTCACATGCAACAGACGTCCCGGCAGCAGTCCGGCCCACGGCGCCAGCCCCTGAAACAGCGATCGCGACAACTTGGTGCGGAACAACAGCTCGCCCATCAGGATGAACAGCGGCAGAGCCAGCAGCTCCTGCGTGGTCAGGATGTTCCAGGCGTATTGCGGTAGCAGCTTGTCGAGCGGGATCGACCGGAACATCGCAAGCAGCAAGGTCGCGGTGAGTGCAAGGGTCAACCCGATCCAGAGGCCCCCCGCCAGCAGCGCGAACAGAATGGCGAACAGGCTGACGACTTCGATACTCATGAAACTCGCTTTCCGGCGGCGGGAGCGGCGGCGCTGGCCTTCGTTGCGCGCGTGGTCATTCGACGGGCGAAGCCTTCATGCGATGATCTTCGAGCGGCAGCCCGAGCGCCGCCTGGATGGCGCGCGCCAGAAATTGCAGCGTCAGCAGCAGCATCCCGAAGGTGACAACGGCTTGCGGAAACCACAGCGGCGTGTCGCTTGCCGTCGACAGCTGCCCGCGCGTGAAGGACCCCCAGGCGAACTTGACCATCGCCGAGGTCAGGAACGCCATGAAGACAAAGCCGGCGAACGCCGAGAGAATCTCCAGCGCACGCCGGACCGGCGCCGGTACGTTCTTCAAGAGCAGCACGACACGGATATGGCCGCCGACACGCAGCGTCATGGCCGCGCCGAAGGTGAAGGAGGCCGCCATCAGATAGGAGGAATACTCCCAGGCGATTGACATGCTCGGAGGAAAGAACGGCAGGAAATTCGACAGCAAGCGCGTCGCGACCTCGGCAAGCATCAGCAGCGTCAGCGCCAGCAGGCAGCCGCCGCCGATCCAGCCGTCGAGCCGGCCGAGGCGATCGATCGCGTCGAGCAGGATGCGCAGCGGCGCCGGCGCCGCTGCGTTGAGGCTTTCCGGCGGAGCAGGCAGCACGCTCACCACGGCCACGCTCCTAGCGCTTGATTTCGGCGAGATAGGCCCGCACCGGCTTGTCCGCCGCCGGCACGCGCTTGAGGAACGCCTCCAGCAGCGGCGCGGTCCGAGCGCGGATATCCGTCATCATCGCATCCGTCACCGGCACCACCTCCATGCCGCCCTCTTTGAGGCGGTTGAGGCTGTCGACGTCGGCCTTGAGCGAATTGGCCCAGAAATCCGGCTCCATCTTCGCGGCGATGCCGGCGACCAGCTTCTGCTGATCCGCGCTCAAAGCCTTCCAGGAATCGAGATTGACGGTCACCATCTGCGACGACCACACATGGTTGGTCGGATAGATGTACTTCATGAACTCCCAGAACTTGCCGTCGACGCCGGATACCGCCGAGGTCGAAACCCCGGCGACCGCGCCCGACGCCAGCGCCGGAATGGTCTCGCCCCAGGGAATCATGACCGGCGCCATGCCGACCGCGTTCAGCATGTCGACGGCGTTTTTGTCGGGCACGCGAATCTTGATGTTCTTCAGCCCCTCGACGCCCGCCACCTTCACCTTGAGGTGAAGATACTGCGTCGGCCAGGGCACGATATAGAGGATCTTCTGATTGTTGCGCTCGGCGACCTTGTCGTATTCGGGTCGCACATATTTGTGCAGGATCTTCAGCTCGTCCATGGAGACGGCGAGAAACGGAATGCTTTCGACGCCCATGAAGGGCTCGTCGCCAACCTGCTGGATATTGAGCACGTCGGCGAGCGGAACCAGACCATCGCGCACGGCGCGCAGATGTTCAGGCCCCTTGAAGCCGAGCTGGCCGCCGGCCTTCACCGTAATGTTGACGCCGCCGTCGGTCTGCTTCTTGACCGCATCGGCGAAAGCCTTGGCGTTATGGGTGTGGAAGTTGCCGTCGGGCCACACCGTCGACAGGTCCCAGCTTGCCGTTGCCGCCGTGGCGCGCGTCGAGAGATGGCCGGCGGCGAGCATCGTTGCTGCTCCCGCTGTGAAAGTCCGTCGCGTAATCATCCGTTCTCTCCGTCATATTGAAATTGAAGTGCTGCGCCGTCGCCGGATGCGTCAGCCCGCGAAACCGTAAACCGCAACCGCATTCGCGCCCGACACCAGGCCGCTTTCGATGTCGTCGCGAACGCTTTCCGGCGCGCGCTCCCCGGGGTCGCCGATCCCGGCGCCGCCGGGCGTCATCACCACCAGCCGATCGTCCGGCGGCACGGTCTGAAAACCCTTGCCGCGCAGCTTCTGTCCCGACTTCAGTCCGACATAGCCGGCTTCGCCGTCACGGCCGCCATCACGGCCGCGGGGCGGATGATCGATGCGGTCGAAGGCTGCCAGAATGTCGAACGGAGCATCCACGCCGCTGCCGACTTCGATGATCTGGCCGAGACCACCGCGCGTGCGGCCGGCGCCGCCCGAATCCGGACGCAGCTCCTTGCGCCAGAAGATCAACGGCGTCTGCGTCTCCGCGATCTCGACCGGCGTGCCGCGTACGCCGCTGGGATAGGCCGTGGCCGACAAACCATCCTTGGCAAAACGCGCGCCGGTGCCGCCGTTGCTCGTCACCGCCATCGAGAATCCGTAATTGCCGCCGGCGCCGCTGCGCGTCTGTCCGCGCACATTGAGATTCCACAGGCAGGATGTCCCTTCGGCCGGCACCCGCTCGGGAATGATCTGACGCAGGCAGCCGAACACCACGTCGGGCAGCATCTGGCCGATGACATGGCGCGACGCCACCGGCGCCGGCTTCGGCGCATTGAGGATCGAGCCCTCGGGTGCCGCGACGGTCAGCAACGAGAGCGACCCTGCATTGTTCGGAATCTGCGAGGCGACCACGCAGCCGAGGCCGAACACGGTGTAAGCGGTGGTATAGGAAAGCGGCACATTGATGCCGAACTTCGAGGCGCCCGAGGTACCGTCGAAGTCGACGTGAATGCCCCGCTCTGATATCGTCAGCGTCGCCGCGAGCGTGACTGGCGCATCATAGCCGTCGACGACCATGCTGTTGCGCCAGACGCCCTTCGGCAGCTTGGCGATCTCGGCGAGCACAGCCTCCCGCGAGCGGTCACAGATGAAATCGCCAAGCGTATCGAGCGAAGAGATTTCGAATTCGCGCATCATCTCGACAAGGCGCTGGCAGCCGACATCGTTGCAGCCGGCCAGCGAATAGGTGTCGCCCTCGGTGTCGATCGGCAGACGCGTGTTGCTGCGGATCATCGCCATCAACGTTTCATTGACGACGCCCTGATCGATCAACTTCAGCATCGGGATATAGAGCCCCTCCATGAAGACGTCGGTGGCATCAGGCCCGAAACCGATACCGCCGATATCCATCAAATGGCTGGTGCAGGAAAACAGCGCGACCGCCTTGCCGTCCTTGAAGCAAGGCGTGGTGACGACGAAGTCGTTGAGGTGGCCGGTCCCCATCCAGGGATCGTTGGTGATGTAGGCGTCGCCCGGCTTCATCGTCGCGATCGGGAAATGCGCGATGAAATGCTTGACCGACTCGGCCATGGAATTGACGTGGCCCGGCGTACCCGTCACCGCCTGCGCCAGCATGCGCCCCTTGAGGTCGAACACACCGGCTGAGAGGTCGCCACATTCGCGCACGATCGGGCTGAAGGCCGTGCGCAGCAGCACCTGTGCCTGCTCTTCGACCACGGCGATCAGCCGGTGCCACATGATCTGCAGATCGATCAGGCTCGCGCCGCTTGACTCATTCATGGTCATGCCGCCTTCCGTTCCATGACGATGCTGCCGGCACCGTCGATATGGGCGTCAAAGTTCGTCGAGACGAATGTCGATGTCTCATCTTCCGCGATCACAGCGGGTCCTGCGATGGTCGCTCCCGGCGCCATCTGGTCGCGGTGGTACAGCGGAATCTCGACGACCACCCCCGCGCGGCCATCGAAAAACTTGCGGCTGCCCGCGGCTTTTCCGGCCGGCTTGCGCGTCACCTCGGCAACGCGCGACGGATTGCGCGGCTCGGTGGTCGCGAGCACCGACCAGCTCAGCACCTCGATCGCAGCCCCCGGAATCGACCGCTCGAATAACGCCGCATAATCCATCTCGAAGGCCTGGCGCAGGCCTTCGAGATCCGCTGCCGTCAACCGCCGGTTCGGCAGCTCGACCGTGATCTCGTGTCCCTGCCCGACGTACCGCATGAAGGCGGCGCGGCGTTCGCGCACGGGCGCACCGGCGGCGCCGGGCTCGACAAGGGCGCGCGCCTCGGTCGCCATCTCATCCAGCAGTTCGGACACAGCCGTGACATCGAATGCATCGAGCCTGGCATGACGGCTGCGCACCAACTCATAGGCGATGGGCGCGGCAAGAAATCCGACAGCCGAGCCGACGCCGGCATTGGACGGTACGATCACGCGCGAGACGCCGATCTTCTCGGCGACGCGGGCCGCATGCAGCGGCGCGGCGCCGCCGAAGGCGATCAGGGTGTGCTGGCCGACGACGGCGCCACGCTCGACCGCATGCACGCGCGCGGCGCTCGCCATGTTCTCGCACACGACCTCATGCACGGCGTAGGCCGACGTTTCCGCCGACAGTCCCAGCGGTTCGCCAATGTCGCGCAATAAAGCCTGTCTGGACAGTTCGGGGTCAAGCTTGATCGTCCCACCTGCAAATGCGTCCGGATCGATCTTGCCGAGCGCGACGTCCGCATCAGTCACGGCGGGGCGTTGACCGCCGCGGCCGTAGCAGGCCGGTCCCGGCTCGGATGATGCACTCTCGGGGCCGACCGTGACGCGCTTCAAGGCGTCGACCCGTGCGATCGAGCCGCCGCCGGCGCCGATCTCGACCATCTCGATCACGGGAATACGCACCGGCAGGCCCGACCCTTTCAGGAAGCGGGCGGCGCGATCGACCTCGAACACTCGCGAGGTTTCGGGCTGGTACTTTTCGATCAGACAGATCTTCGCGGTGGTGCCACCCATATCGAAGGACAGCACCCTGCTCTCGCCGAGACGCGCCGCGATCTGCGCCGCAAAAATCGCGCCGCCCGCCGGTCCCGATTCGACCAAGCGCACCGGAAAGCGCCGCGCCGTCTCGATCGAAGTGACGCCGCCGCCCGAGGTCACGAGATAGATGGCGCCGCGAAACTGCTCGGCCTGCAGCCCCTCGGCCATGCGCGCGAGATAACCGTCGATCAACGGCTGCACATAGGCATTGGCCACCGCAGTCGAGGTCCGCTCGTATTCGCGAATTTCAGGGCACACCGCCGACGACAGCGTTACCCAGACGCCCGGCATTTCCTCTTTCAGGATCGCGGCGGCGCGCCGTTCATGCTCGGGATTGGCATAGGAGTGCAGGAAGGCGAAAGCGACGCTTTCCACATTCTGCGCGCGCAGTTCGGGCACCAGTGCACGCACGGCGGCTTCGTCGAGCTGCAACCTCACGGCGCCCTGTGCGTCGATGCGCTCGGGGACCGTGAAACGCAGGGCGCGCGGCGCCAGCGGTTTCGGCTTGTCGATCGCAAGGTCGTATTGATCGTAGCGGCTCTCGGTACCGATATCGAGCACGTCGCGGAAACCTTGCGTTGCGACAAGCGCCGTCTTCGCGCCGCGGCGCTCAATGATGGCGTTGGTCGCGAGCGTCGTGCCGTGAATGAAGACGTCGATATCGCATATGTGGGCGCGCGCATCGGCCAGAATGAGACGCATCCCGTCCAGCACCGCTTGCTCCGGTCGCGTGGGCGTCGTCAGCACCTTGCGTGTTCTGCGATCCTGACCCACATCCAGGACGATATCCGTGAACGTGCCTCCGATATCGACGGCAAGCCGCACTTCGGCTCCCTCAAGCATTCCAAAACCTCCGCGTGCTGGCCGACGAACTGTAGCCAAATGTTCAGCAATTTCCATGCCATTGATTGCGCCCGCGGAGACATGCCCAGCTATTTTGCCGGGCACCCATGCAGCACACCGTCGACGAACTCGCGCTGCCTGGTCCAGCAACTGCAACCACATTTGGTCATCGAAAGAAATATCACGCAGCGGTGGCCCCAAGCGGGCTGCAGCTACGCCTCGTTCAAAGCCTGCCCAATGTCTGCGATTAGGTCAGATGGATGCTCGATGCCGATCGACAATCGGATCGTGGAGTCGAGAACGCCTATCTTTTGACGGATTTCAACCGGAACGCCGGAGTGTGTCATGCTTGCCGGCAGGCTGGCAAGCGACTCCGTGCCGCCCAGGCTCACCGCCAGCTTGAAGATTTGCAGCGAGTTCAAGAATTTGAATGCGGCGGCCTGCCCGCCGACAATATCGAACGAAAACGTGGAGCCAGCACCAAGGCATTGTCTCGCGAACAGACGGCCGGCCTGGGAGGCTTCCTCGTGATGAGCGAGGTAGTGAACCCTCTCCACCTTGTCGTGGTCGCGCAAATAATCCGCCACGAGCCGCGCATTCTGGTTGGCCTTTTCCATGCGCAAGCTCAGCGTTTCGAGCGAGCGGCCGAGCATCCAGCAGGAATGCGGATCCAGCTGGGTGCCGATCGCGCCTCGCAACGCCTTGATGTCTTTCATGAGGGCCTTTGAGCCGAGCGCAGCGCCGGCGATCAGGTCGGAATGGCCGCCGACATATTTGGTCAGCGAGTACAGCGAGAGATCCGCGCCATGTTCGATCGGTCGCTGGAATACCGGCCCGAGCAACGTATTGTCACACGCGACGATCGGCACGTGGCCCTGCGCCTTGCCGATGTTGCCGGCGATGCGGCGGACCATCGCGATATCGACGAGGCCGTTGGTGGGATTTGCCGGGGTTTCGATGAGAATCATCGCAACCCGGCCCTTTCGCATGGCGTCGTGCCCCGCCAGCTCGACAGCGGCTTCGTCGATGCCGTCGGCAAAGCCCACCGCGCTGATCGAGAAGCCGGCAAGCGTTTTCGCAAGCAGCGTTTCGGTGCCGCCATAGAGCGGCTGCGAATGCAGGATCACGTCGCCCGGCCGTGCGAATGCGAGAATCGTGGTCGCAATCGCCGACATGCCGGATGAGAACAGCGCACAGGACTCTGTGCGCTCGTAGACGGCGAGCCTATCCTCAACGATCTCGCTGTTGGGATGATTGAAACGCGAATAGACGAGGCCCGCGCCCATCCCCTCGGGCGGCTCGCGCCGGCCCGCAACGTAATCGAAGAAGTCCTGCCCGTCTTCGGCAGTCCTGAAGACGAAGGTCGAGGTCAGGAAGACCGGTGGTTTGACGGCTCCTTCCGACAGTTGCGGATCGTAGCCGTAGTTCAGCATCAGCGTTTCGGGATGCAGCACGTGGTTGCCGATGTGGGTCTTTGACGGAAACGGTTTCACCATGATCGCTCTCGCTGTCTTGAGGGAACATCGAGCCCGGCACGCACCATCGGCGGCGCAAAGTCTCCGGTGCGCTACGACGCCAGACCGGGCAGATCGAGCCCGTTGGCACGGGCGCATTCTATCGCAGATTCGTAGCCCGCGTCGGCGTGACGCATGACCCCCGTCGCCGGGTCGTTCCAGAGCACCCGCTCGATGCGGCGCGCGGCCTCCGGGGTTCCATCAGCGACAATCACCATGCCGGCGTGCTGCGAATAGCCGATCCCGACGCCGCCGCCGTGATGCAGCGAGACCCACGTGGCCCCACTAGCGCAGTTGAGCAACGCATTGATGAGCGGCCAGTCGGACACCGCGTCCGAACCGTCGCGCATCGCTTCGGTTTCGCGGTTCGGGCTCGCCACCGAGCCGCTGTCGAGATGATCGCGGCCAATGACGATCGGCGCCTTCAGTTCGCCGCGCGCCACCATTTCATTGAACGCCAGGCCCAGCCGGTGGCGATCGCCAAGGCCCACCCAGCAGATCCGCGCCGGCAGGCCCTGAAACTTGATCCGTGCCTTCGCCATGTCGAGCCAGTTGTGAAGATGCTTGTCGTTGGGCATCAGCTCCTTGACCTTGGCGTCGGTGTGGAAAATGTCTTCGGGATCCCCTGAGAGCGCCGCCCAACGGAATGGCCCGACGCCGCGGCAGAACAGCGGACGGATGTAGGCCGGAACGAAGCCGGGGAAATCGAACGCGTTCTTCAATCCCATGTCCTTCGCCATCTGGCGGATGTTGTTGCCATAGTCGAGCGTGGGAATGCCTTGCGCGTGGAAATCCAGCATGGCCTGGACGTGGCCGACCATGGAGCTCTTGGCCGCCGCTTCAACCGCTTTCGGATCGGCGTTGCGTCGTAACTCCCACTCCGCGAGCGTCCATCCCTTCGGCAGGTAACCGTTGATCGGATCGTGCGCGCTGGTCTGGTCGGTAACGATGTCCGGCTTTACGCCACGGCGCACCAGTTCGGGAAAAATATCGGCGGCATTGCCGAGCAGCCCGACTGAGACCGGTTTCTTGCTCTCTGCCGCCTGCGCCATGATTGCGAGCGCCTCATCAAGCGTGCCTGCCTGCCGATCGAGGTAACCGGTGCGCAGCCGCATCTCGATACGGCTCGGTTGGCATTCGATCGCAAGCATCGACGCTCCAGCCATCGTCGCTGCAAGGGGCTGGGCGCCGCCCATGCCGCCGAGCCCTGCCGTCAAGATCCATTTGCCCGCGAGGCTGCCGCCGTAATGACGTCGGCCCACCTCGACAAAGGTTTCGTAGGTGCCCTGCACGATGCCCTGGCTGCCGATGTAGATCCACGATCCGGCCGTCATCTGACCGAACATCATCAACCCGAGTCTGTCGAGTTCATTGAAATGATCGAGCGTCGCCCAGTGCGGCACCAGGTTCGAGTTGGCGATCAGCACGCGCGGCGCATCGGGATGGGTGCGGAAAATTCCGACCGGCTTGCCCGACTGCACCACCAGCGTCTGATCGGCCTCGAGTTTGCGCAATGAGGTAACGATCCGATCAAAACTGTCCCAGTCGCGAGCTGCGCGGCCGATGCCGCCATAGACGACAAGTTCGCTCGGCCGTTCGGCGACATCAGGATCGAGATTGTTCATCAGCATCCGGAGCGGCGCTTCCGTCAACCAGCTCTTGGCGCTGATCTCGGATCCGCGGGGCGCGCGGATCGTACGGTCGTTGTCCAGTCGGCGGTTCATGACAGATGACCTCTCTCGGCAAATATTGGAAACGGACTCTTTTTGAGCACCGACATTGCGGCGGCCGGCAATGTGCCGGCTGCGACCAGCGCCGTTGCCTTTGCAAGATCATCGGCCATGTAGCGATCGCCGCCCAGCGCCGGCACCTGCTCGCGCAACACCGCAATGACCGCCGCAAGCGCAGGGCTGGTCGTATGTGGCGCGCGCAATCCGATGCCTTGCGCCGCAACAAGCAGCTCGATGCCGAGAATGGCGGCAAGGTTGTCCGCCATGTCGGACAAACGGCGCGCCGCGTGCGCCGCCATCGACACATGATCTTCCTGGTTGGCGCTGGTCGGCGTCGAATCGATCGAGCAGGCCGCGGCGCGCTGCTTGTTCTCGGCATAGAGGGCTGCCGCCGTCACCTCCGCAATCATGAAGCCGGAGTTGAGGCCGGGATCAGGCGTCAGGAACGGCGGCAGGCCGAAGTTCAGCGCGGGATCGACCAGTGTGGCGATGCGCCGCTCGCTGATCGCGCCGATCTCGGACAATGCCAATGCGACCTGGTCCGCAGCAAATGCGACCGGCTCGGCGTGAAAATTTCCACCCGAGACGATCTCGCCGCTCTCAACCAGCACTAGCGGGTTGTCCGTGACGGCGTTGGCCTCGATCGTCAGTGTGCGGGCGGCTTGCGTCAACAGGTCAAGCGCGGCGCCGGCCACCTGCGGCTGACAGCGCAGGCAATATGGATCCTGCACGCGCTCGTCGCCTTCGAGATGCGACATGCGGATGTCGCTGCCTTCGAGCAGCGCCATCAAGGCGACCCCGGCCGCGATTTGTCCGTCATGCCCCCGCAACTGCTGGATCTCCGGGCGGAACGGCGCCGTCGATGCCATTGCCGCGTCGACCGACAAGGCGCCCGTCACCAGCGCCGTGCACGCCAGGCCATGGGCGCGCAGCAGTCCGGAAATGGCATAGGCCGTCGAGAACTGCGTACCGTTGATCAAGGCGAGGCCTTCCTTCGGCCCGAGGGCAATCGGCACGAGATTGGCCGCGGCCAGCGCATCGCGACCCGGCACAGCTTTGCCGTCGACGAGCGCCTGCCCCTCGCCGATCATGACGGCGGTCATATGCGCAAGCGGCGCCAGATCACCGGACGCGCCCACCGATCCCTGCTGCGGCACCAGCGGACAAACGCCGCGCGCCAGCATGGCCTGGAGTTGATCAATGATTTCGCGGCGCACGCCCGACGCGCCCCGCCCCAATGAGACGATCTTGAGCGCCATCATCAGGCGAACGATCGGTTCGGGCGTCGGCGGCCCCACCCCGCAGCAATGCGACACAATGAGGTTGCGCTGCAGCAGCGTCGTCTGATCCGGCGGAATGCGTTTCGACGCCAATTTTCCGAACCCTGTATTGATGCCGTAGACCGGCGCATGCGCATCCGCGGCCTTCGCAACAATGGCCGATGCTGCCTCGACGCGCGGCCAGAACGATGAGTCGAGCACGACGGCAGCGCCGGCAAGCACCTGCGCCAGATCGTCGAGACTGACCCTCCCGGGCGAAACGACAATGGATGCGTCCCGGTCGCTCATTGTCCCCTCCACACCCGGCGGTGCAGCGGATTGAAGCCCATCCGGTAAATCAGCTCGGCCGGCCGGTCGATATCCCAGATCGCGAGATCGCAATATTTGCCGGCCTCGAGCGTGCCGGTCTCACCGAGAATGCCCAGCGCTCGCGCGCCTTCCCGCGTCACGCCGGCGAGGCATTCGGCAACGGTCATCCGGAACAGCGTCGCGCCCATATTCATGGCCAGCAGAAGCGACGTCAGCGGCGAACTGCCGGGATTGCAGTCGGTAGCGAGCGCCATGTTCACGCCGTGGGCACGGAACAGTTCGACCGGTGGCTTCGTCGTCTCGCGAATGAAATAGAACGCGCCCGGCAGAAGCACGGCCACCGTACTTGCCCGCGCCATGGCCGCGACGCCGGCCTCGTCCGTGTGCTCCAGATGATCGGCGGACAAAGCAGAGAATTCCGACGCAAGCGCCGCCCCGCCAAGGTTCGACAACTGATCCGCGTGCAATTTGACCGGCAGTCCAAGCGCCCTTGCCGCCCGGAACACACGCGCCGTTTGCTCTCCCGAGAACGCAATGCCTTCCATGAAGGCATCAACGGCGTCTGCAAGTCCGGCCTGAGCCACCGCCGGAAGCATCTCGCGGCAAACCAGGTCGATGTATCGATCCTTGTCGCCATCGGCTTCTGGCGGCAGCGCATGCGCGCCAAGAAACGTCGTCCGGATGTCAACCGGCCGGTTGCGGCCCACCGCGCGCGCGGCTGACAACTGCCGCATCTCGGTTTCCGTGTTGAGCCCATAGCCGGACTTGATCTCGGCCGTCGTCACGCCCTCGCCGATCAGGGCGTCGAGCCGCAGCAGCGCGCCGGCGACGAGTTCAGCCTCACTGGAGCCCCGCGTCGCTGCGACCGTCGAGACAATGCCGCCGCCGGCGCGTGCGATCTCTTCGTAGCTCGCTCCTTGCAGCCGCAGCTCGAACTCGTGGGCGCGGTTTCCACCGAAAACCAGATGGGTATGACAATCAATCAGTCCGGGCGTGATCCACCGCCCGCCGCAATCGATCCGTTCAGCCGCGTCGACGTCAGATGGAAAGTCGGAATGGCTGCCTGCAAAGGCGATACGGCCATCCCGCGCGGCAATCACGCCACGCTCGATTACGCCGAGGTCGGGCAGATCCCCCCGAACGGTGGCGAGCCGGGCATTATGCCAGATTCGATCAAAGCGCTCGGCCATGCAGCATTTCCCTCAAGGGCAGAAACTTGACGGGGGCATCAATATGTCTATACATATTCCCGTGTTAGTGTTCTGTCCACCCGGTTTGGAAACATGTCCACTCTGCATTTCGGATCAGCACTACTCCCCTCCGGCTGGGCTGACGATGTGCAGGTGGTTGTTGCCGATGGAACCATCACGCAGGTGACGGCCGGCACGGCGCCGGGAGCCGACGATGAGCGCCATCAATTGGCCATCCCGGGAATAGCGAGCCTGCATAGTCACGCGTTCCAGCGCGGCATGGCCGGCCTCGCCGAAACACGCGGCAACACGGCGGATACGTTCTGGACATGGCGCGAGACGATGTATCGTTTCGCGCTGGAAATGACCCCCGAAGACACGGAAGCTGTCGCAACGCTGCTCTACGTCGAGATGCTCGAGCAGGGCTATACGCGCGTCGGGGAATTCCATTATCTCCATCACGACCACGATGGCACGCCCTATGCCAATCCTGCCGAAATGGCGACGCGAATTGCGCGAGCCGCCGAGGTCACCGGCATCGGACTCACGCTGCTGCCGAGTTTCTACGCGCACGGCTCCTTTGGTGGCGCCGCACCGCATGCCGGCCAGCGCCGCTTCATCTGCTCGATCGACCAGTTCGCCAAGCTGATTGCCGCGACGGAGGTGGCCGTTCGCGAATTACCCGGGGCCAATGTCGGTATCGCTCCACACAGCCTGCGCGCCGTGACGCCGGACGAATTGACGGCAATCATACCGGCGGCCGAAGGCAGGCCGGTTCATATCCACGCGGCCGAACAGATCAGGGAAGTCGAGGAATGCATCGCCTGGTCGGGCCGGCGGCCGGTTGAGTGGCTGCTCGAACATGCGCCCGTCGATCGGCGCTGGTGTCTGATCCATGCGACCCACACCACCGCGACCGAGATCGCCGCGCTTGCCAGGAGCGGCGCCGTCGCAGGCCTCTGCCCGATTACCGAAGCAAGCCTCGGCGACGGCATTTTTCCGACGCGTGAATTCCTCGACGCGGGCGGCCGGTTCGGCGTCGGCACAGACTCCAATGTCCTGGTCGGCGTGGCCGACGAATTGCGTCAGCTCGAATATGGCCAGCGGCTAAAGCACCGGGAGCGCAATGTGTTGTCCGGCGGTCCCGGCATTTCGACCGGTCGGGCGCTATTCGACGCTGCGATGGCCGGCGGCGCCCAGGCGCTCGCGCAGCCGATCGTCGGACTCCAGCCGGGTGCACGCGCCGATATCGTGACCCTCGACACCACGCATCCCTCGCTCGCCGGGCGCAGCAGGGATACCGTACTCGACGGCTGGATTTTTGCAGCGGGCTCGGGTGCCGTCGCATGTGTGTGGGCGGGCGGAAACAAGGTCGTCGAGGGTGGACACCACCGGCTCCGCCAGAAAGCGCGCGACGCATTCAACTCGACCGTACGAAGGCTCGTAGCATGAGCCTCTCGATCGATCGCGACACCGCCGACAAGCCGACGCTGTACAAGCAGATCCGGCTCGACATCGAGCGCCGCATCCTGACCGGCGAATGGCCGCCGGGTCATCGCATCCCGTTCGAGCACCAACTGATGACGCGCTATGGCTGCTCGCGAATGACTGTCAGCAAGGCGCTGTCAGAACTGGCGCAAGCCGATCTCATCGAGCGGCGGCGGCGGGCCGGTACGTTTGTGCGCCGTCCCAAATTCCTGTCAGCAGTCCTGACGATTCCAGACATTCGCGCGGAGATTACCGCGCTCGGCCGCAGCTATGGCTATCAGTTGATCCGAAGCTCGCGCCGGGCGGCAAACGCCACCGACCGTGAACGCCTTGGAGTACGGAAAACCGGCAAGGTGATCGCGATCTCGTGCCGCCACAGCGCCGATGGCGTGCCGTTCGCGATCGAGGACAGGCTGATCGATCTCGATGCGGTGCCCGAAGCCGCCACGGCGGATTTTGCGATCGAGCCGCCCGGCACGTGGCTGCTCCACCATGTCCCCTGGACGGAGGCCGAACATTCGATCAGCGCGATCGTGGCTGACGAGCAGACCGCAACGGCGCTGGACATTGCGATCGGCGCGCCCTGCCTCGTGATCGACCGGCACACCTGGCGCAGCGCACGGACGCTGACCGCCGTGCGCCTCGTCTATCCCGGCGAGTCCCACAAACTGGTTGCCCGCTTCAAGGGCGGCTGAGAGGGATATCAATGCAAAATAAAGTCCGGCACAATTTATGCAACAGTTCATGCAGCAGTAGGACGAACAGGACGCAATCCATAAACCGACAGAGGGAAGACAATCATGCTTAGTTATAGAGTATTCGCCGCAACCGCCGCTCTGCTGGTGTCCGCGCCAGCCGTCGCACAAGACGTCAAGCTCGCCATCGGCATTTCGGGATGGACCGGTTTTGCGCCGCTTACGCTTGCAAGCCAGGCCGGCATCTTCAAGAAGAACGGCCTCGATGTGACGATCAAGAAGATCCCGCAGAAGGACCGCCATCTGGCTGTTGCATCGGGCGACATCCAGTGCGCGGCGACCACGGTCGAAACCTGGATTTCCTGGAATGCCAACGGTGTTGCGACCAAGCAGATCTTCCAGCTCGACAAGAGCTACGGCGCCGATGGCATGGCCACGCGAAACGATGTCGCGTCGATCAAGGATCTGAAGGGCAAGACGGTCGCCGCGTCCGCGCCCGGCACCGCACCCTATTTCACGCTGGCCTGGATGCTCAAGAAGAACGGCCTCTCGGTCAAGGACGTGACCGTGGTGAACCTGGAGCCGGCTGCAGCCGCGCAGGCATTCGTGGCCGGTCAGAACGATGCAGCCATGACGTATGAGCCCTACCTCTCGACCGTGCGGGCGGCACCCGACAAGGGCAAGATCATCGCCACCACGCTCGACTACCCGATGATCATGGACACGTTCGGCTGCACGCCGAAATTCCTGACCGAAAATCCGAAAGCCGCGCAAGCGCTGGCCGACAGCTATTTCGAGGCGGTTGCCCTGATTGAAAAAGACCAGGCAAAATCCTACGAGATCATGGGCTCCGACGTGAAGCAGTCCGGCGAGCAGTTCGGCAACTCGGCAAAATATCTGCGCTGGCAGGACAAGGCCGCAAACCAGAAGTTCTTCGCGGGCGAGTTCCAGGCCTTCACCAAGGAAGCCGCAGACCTGTTGCTCGAGATCGGCATCATCAAATCGATTCCGAAAATCGACGACCTCGTTGACACGAGCTTCATCAAGTAGGTTCGTTCAGCGCCGCGCTGGTCCCGCATCCACACATGTGGATGCGGGGCTGTCCGCGATCAGCGCACCGCTTTGAGGAACACGCCCTGTGATGCGTCCCCTGGATCCCGTGACGTCGAAGCAACGCGCAGCCTATGGCTTTGCGTTCTTCGTCCTGTTCGTTGCCCTGTGGGCATGGGCAACTTTTGGTGGCTACGTGTCGAAAACGTTTCTTGCGAACCCGCTGACCATGCTGCAGGAGGGCTTTGAACTCCTGACCAAGCACGGCTTCCTGTTCGACATCGGCATGACGATCTGGCGGGTCATTGGCGGCTTCGTGCTGGCGGCCGTCATCGCGGTGCCGCTCGGCGTTCTGATGGGCGCCTACAAACCGATCGAGGCCTTCCTCGAGCCGTTCGTCTCGTTCGCCCGTTACCTGCCCGCCTCGGCTTTCATCCCGCTGCTGATCCTGTGGGCGGGCATCGGCGAACTGCAGAAGCTGCTGGTCATTTTCATCGGCGCGGTGTTCCAGATTATCCTGATGATTGCCGTGAATGTCGGGAATACGCGGCGCGACCTCGTTGAAGCCGCCTACACGCTGGGCGCCGGCGACAGCGGTATCATCCGCCGCGTGCTGCTGCCCTCGTCTGCCCCCGAGATCGCGGAAATCCTTCGGCTCGTCCTCGGCTGGGCGTGGACCTACGTCATCGTCGCCGAGTTGATCGGTTCATCGTCGGGCATCGGCCACATGATCACCGACAGCCAGGCGCTGCTCAACACCGGCCAGATCATCTTCGGCATCATCGTCATCGGCCTGATCGGCCTCGTCTCGGACTTCCTGTTCAAGGCCTTCAACGCCTGGCTGTTTCCGTGGAGATTAGCGTGACCACGCTGAAGATCGATCAGGTCTCACGCATTTTCCCCGCGCGACAGGGCAATGCGCCGACGCGGGCGCTGGAACCGACCAATCTCAGCGTCGGCAACAACGATTTCGTCACCATCCTCGGCCCGTCCGGTTGCGGAAAATCCACGCTGCTACGGATCATCGCAGGCCTTGACCGGCCGACCAGCGGCCGCGTCATTCTGGACGGCCACGAGGTCACGGGCCCCGGCGCCGATCGCGGCATGGTGTTTCAATCCTACACGCTGTTCCCGTGGTTGACCGTGCGAGAAAACATCGCGTTCGGCCTGCGCGAGCGCGGGATATCTGAGGCGGATCGCGGCAGGATCGCCGATGGATTCATCCACCGGGTCGGCTTGTCCGGCTTTGAGAATCACTGGCCGAAGCAACTCTCAGGCGGCATGCAGCAACGCACGGCGATCGCCCGCGCGCTTGCCAACGATCCCAAGATCCTGCTGCTCGACGAACCGTTCGGGGCGCTGGATAATCAAACCCGCGTGCTGATGCAGGAAATGCTGCTCGGCATCTGGGAGCGCGAGCAGAAGACCGTGCTGTTCGTCACCCATGATATCGAGGAGGCGATTTTCCTCGGCAGCCGCGTCATCGTCATGAGCGCCCGCCCCGGTCGCATCAAGGCCGAGATCGCGATCGATCTACCCCACCCGCGATCCTACAAGATCAAAACCGCGCCTGAATTCGTCGCGCTGAAGGAACGGCTCGTCGAGGAAATCCGGGCCGAGGCATTGAAGGTTGCGGTTGATGCCTAAATGGCCGCGCGCGTGTCGACGAGTGTATTGAAGACCGATCTCTGCTTCAGCGATCAGATTGCATTACAGCCGCGGCGCGGGTTGCCAGGATCGCAGCGACGCCTGGCCGCTTCCTGCAGCGGCCAGGCGCCGGATCTTTCTCGCGGTCACTTCCTGACGGCGAACACCCACACGACGCCGCCCTGCGGCACGTTATTCTCCAGGCCGGGGACCTTGCCCACCAATGCATCCTGGATGCGCTGCGCGTCGACGCCCCAGCCCGACTGGACGGCGACATACTGCGTGCCGTCCACCTCATAGGCGATCGGCATGCCCATGATGCCGGAGTTGGTCTTTTGCTCCCACAGCAGTTCGCCGGTCTTGGCATGGAAGGCGCGGAACATCCGGTCATTGGTGCCGCCGACAAGGATGAGGTCGCCCGCGGTAGCGGTCACCGAACCGAACAGATGTGACTTGGGAAAATTATGTGACCAGGCTTTCTTGCCCGTGGCCGGATCCCACGCCTGCAGTTCGCCAAAGTGGGTAGCGCCGGGACGAGGCGTCAAGCCGATATCCTCGGGCTTGGTCCCGAGCCAGAGCTGGCCGGCAACCAGCGGCACTTTCTCGCCGGTGAAGCCGCCGCAGAAATTCTCGTTGGCCGGAACGTAGACCAATCCGGTTTTCTGACTATACGCCGCCGACGGCCAATCCTTGCCGCCCCATAACGAAGGACAGAATTCGACCCGCTTGCCAATAACCGGCTTGCGAGCCGGGTCGACAATCGGCTTGCCACTCTCGGGCTCAATGCCTTTCCAGACGTCGGTATGAACAAAAGGCCAGCCGGCCACATATTTGATGCTGTCCGGCTTGCGCTCCAGTATCCAGAAAATCGCGTTGCGTCCCGGATGGATCAGACTCTTGATGGTGCGGCCATCCCTTTGCAGGTCGACCAGCATGGGTGCGTCCACTTCGTCCCAATCCCAGGAATCGTTTTGATGGTACTGGAAGTAAGTTTTCATCTTGCCGCTATCGGGATCGAGCGCGAGCACTGAACTTGTGTAAAGATTGTCGCCGGGGTGAGTGTCGCCCGGCCAGGGTGCGGCGTTGCCGGTGCCCCAATAGACTGTCTTGGTGTCTGGATCGTAGTTGCCTGTCATCCAGGCAGATCCGCCGCCCGTTTTCCAGTCGTCACCTTTCCACGTTTCGTTACCTGGCTCACCCGTGCCGGGAATGGTGAAGGTCCGCCACAGCTCCTTGCCGGTGTTGGCATCGAAGGCAACGACGTAACCGCGCACGCCCAACTCGCCACCGGAACCGCCGACGATCACCTTCCCGTCGACAACCAGAGGCATCAGCGTCAAATACTGACCCTTCTTGTAGTCCTGGACTTTGGTATCCCAGACCACTTTTCCTGTCTTGGCATCCAGCGCGACCACGTGGTCGTCCGTCGTAGCCAGATATAGTTTATCTTGCCACAGTCCCACGCCGCGGTTGGTCGGGTGCAATTGGAAGAGGTCGTCGGGAAGCTGGCGTTTGTATCGCCAGTACTCGTCGCCGGTCTTGGCGTTGAGCGCGATCGCCTGCCCCATCGGCGTTGCGACGAACATCACGCCATTGTTGATGATCGGTGGCGCCTCGTGTCCCTCGACCACACCGGTCGAGAACGTCCACACCGGCACCAGGTTTTTCACGTTCGAGGTGTTGATCTGGTCGAGCGGGCTGTACCCTTGGCCGTCATAGGTCCGGCGATAATGCATCCAGTTGCCGGGTTCGGGATTCTTGAGTCGCTCGGCCGTCACCGGGCTGTAGTTCTCGATCGGGCCGGCGGCAGCGATCGAAACGAGGCATGTGGACGCGAACAAACCCGACAAAAGCCATTGCTTCAAGGCCATAAGGCAACCTCCCCTTTGTTTTCATCTCACGAATTCTGTTTTTTGTACTTGTCGTGGATCGACAGCGGCCCGCCGTCACCTGGCTTGTTGCGCACCTACCTTTCCAACAAATGTTGCGGCCACCGTCAGCGGACCGTCGCCTGCCGCCAGCGGAAGCGCCGGCAGGCGCCGGGGCGCCGGCCCAAACACAACTTGCGCGCTTTGCCTGGGGTCAAATTCCGAATTATGGCAAACGCATTTGAACACGTCCTTGTCGCCGCCTACCGCCTTCACCCATGCCGTGATCGGACAGCCCGTGTGGACGCAGATTGCCGAATAGGCCACGACGCCGCCGGCAGCGCGCGAGCGCGTCTCTTCGTCCAGCTCGGCCGGGTCTAGCCTTACGACGAGCACCTCGTTCAGGCGCGAGCCCTTGCGGACAACCGATGTCTTGGGATCCTTTGGCCAGGCCCGCACCGGCGGTCCACCGGCTTTCAGATCCTGCGGCTTGATCACCTCGCCCGCCTGGTCCCCTTCGGCGAAAACCAGAACGTCGGCTTTCTGGGGTCGCTCGTTGCTGCCCGGCGAATCTTCCTCGGCAATGGAGGACTTGGGCGACGCGAGGCAGGCCCCGGTGGCGAGAGCCGTCAGGATGAGCGCGCGCCGCGTCGGATCCTGACACATCGCTGTCGCGAGTTCCGCGTCTGTGCTTGTGATCGATGTTGTGGGCTGATCGGATTTGCACATCACGCAAACTGATGGAGGGAGTCGGTCAAAAAAATGGCGACCGACAAATTTGTCTTTCGCGCAATTCCCCTTCCGGTTGCATCGCCGATTCCAGGAAAAGCCAGCAATAGTAAGCGTCCATTGCATTTCATGCGATCATCACTGCAGCTTGCCTCCTCATGCATATTTCGCAGAACAGCTCAGCCTTCCGCAGTGTGCGGTGCGTTATCGCGCGTGCGGTCAAGATCGAGAATTGCAGGAGTCGTCGTGAAGCGTTCGGCGAACGCCGGTGTCCGTGGCGTGCAATGGTAAAGACCGTGCAGCGCCGGGCGACGTGGAAGAGACGAATCCCTGCATCGTGTGTCATGACAACGATGTTCAAGTTTAACGAAAATTTGTTTTGCTGTGTCGCTGCGTCAGCGTTACTGACCAAATGCAATTCTTTGCCGATGCCCCGCTTTCGCCAAACATGCGGACGCAAATGGAGAACACCTTGCGGCGGCGATCCGCCAAGCGCGACCTACTGAACAACAGCCAATAATAATGATCAGGAGGATGGCTCAAAGAAATCCCAGCCAGATAGCAAGGAATTTCGAAGCGCCGGCATTGAGCGGTCAGCCGTAACGTTTTTCGCTCAGGTCGGAGCTACCATCAGCAGCTTACGAAGAGCGAGAATCGATCATGATTACTTTGAAGATCAACGGCCAGCAAAAGAACTGGGACGGCGATCCCGATCTTCCACTGCTCTGGTTTCTCCGGGATGAAGCCGGATTGACCGGTACGAAATACGGCTGTGGCCAGGCGCTTTGCGGCGCCTGCACCGTGATCGTCGGCAAGCAGGCAATACGCGCCTGCATCACCTCGGTTTCCGACGTGGTCGATCGGGAGGTCACAACGATCGAAGGCCTTCATCCGACGGGCGATCACGCGGTTCAGAAGGCCTGGCGCCAACTCAACGTCCCGCAATGCGGTTTTTGCCAGGTCGGCCAGATCATGCAGGCGGCCGCGCTGCTGATCGAAAACCCGAAACCGACGCACGATCAGATACGCGAGGCGATGGCGGGCAATATCTGCCGCTGCGGCTGTTACCAGCGCATCGAGAACGCGGTCCACCTCGCCTCGACGGGGGTCTGACCATGAACATTCTCACCAATCCCAAGAAGCTCCGTGGCTTTGAGCGATACGTCAAAGTCGACAACGTTTCACGCCGCAGCATCCTCAAGGGCCTCGGGCTGGCCGGCGGCTTCGTTTTGGCCGCCCCCGTAATGTCGCGCCCCGGCCTTGCCGCCTACCAGACCGGCGCCGACAAGATGCCGCACGGCACCGTGGTGGACCCGCGCGTGTTCGTCGCGATCGCACCGGACGGCATTGTCACGATCGTCGCCCATCGCGCCGAGATGGGAACCGGCGTCCGCACCAGCCTGCCGATGATCGTGGCCGAAGAGATGGAGGCCGACTGGTCGCGCGTTCGCATCCAGCAGGCGCATGGCGACGAGGTCAAATTCGGCAACCAGGACACCGATGGATCGCGCAGCACGCGTCACTACCTGATGCCGATGCGTCAGATCGGCGCTTCGGCCCGCACGATGCTCGAGCAGGCCGCGGCGAAACGCTGGGGCGTGCCGGCAATGGAGGTGAAGGCGGTCAATCACGAGGTCGTCCACAGTGCCAGCGGACGCCGCATCGGCTTTGGCGATCTGGCAGCCGATGCCGCCAAGCAGCCGGTGCCGAGCGTCGAAGGCCTGAAGCTGAAAGACCCAAAGGACTTCCGCTATCTGGGCAAAGGCCAGATCAGCATGGTCGATCTCCGCGACATCACGGTAGGCACCGCGCGTTACGGCGCCGACGTCCGCCTGCCCGGCATGAAATACGCCGTTATTGCACGGCCGCCGGTGACCGGGGGCAAGGTCGCGTCGTTTGACGGGGCGGCGGCGATGAAAGTTTCCGGCGTCGAGAAGGTCATGGAAGTGAAGGGCTGGCCGTGGCCCTCAAAATTCCAGCCGCTCGGCGGCGTTGCAGTGATCGCACGCAACACCGGCGCGGCGATCAAGGGCCGCGACGCCCTGAAGATCGTCTGGGACGACGGCGCCAACGGCAAATACGAATCGGTCGCCTACCGGACCCAACTGGAGGAAGCCGCACGGAAGCCCGGCCTGGTCGTACGCAAGGAGGGTGATGTGGAAGCCGCCCTGAAGGGCGCCGACAAGGTGATCGTGGGTGAATACTATCTGCCGCATCTCGCCCATGTCGCCATGGAGCCGCCGGTTGCAGTCGCGGACGTCAAAGGCGACAAGGCGGAGATCTGGGGACCGGTGCAAAGCGCGGGCGGAACGCGCGAGGACGTCGCCAAAACGCTTGGCATTCCCGAGGAGAATGTCACCGTCAACGTCACCCTGCTCGGCGGCGGTTTCGGGCGCAAGTCGAAGTGCGATTACGCCATCGAAGCCGCCCTGCTTTCAAAGGAGCTCGGCGCCCCCGTAAAGGTGCAATGGACGCGGGAAGACGACGTTCGCAACGGCTTCCTGCATACCGTCTCGGTGGAACGCATCGAGGCCGGCCTCGACAAGAGCGGCAAGGTGACGGCCTGGCGCCATCGCAGCGTCGCGCCGAGCATCGCCTCGACCTTTGCCGCCAATACGGTGCATCAGGCGCCGTTTGAACTCGGCATGGGGCTTGTCGACATGCCCTTCGAGATCGCCAACGTCCAGTGCGAGAATCCGGAAGCGGCGGCGCATACCCGCATCGGCTGGTTCCGCTCGGTATCGAACATTCCGCGCGCCTTCGCGGTGCAGTCGATGGTCGCCGAAATAGCTAAAGCTACCAACCGCGATCCCAAGGACATGCTGCTGGAGCTGATCGGTTCGCCCCGGATCGTCAAGCTCGATTCGGTGAAAGACCTCTGGAACTACGGCGAGCCTTATGAGAGCTATCCGATCGATACCGCGCGTCTTCGCAAGGTCGTCGAGCTGGTCGCGGACAAGGGCGGCTGGGGCCGGTCCGTCCCCAAGGGACACGGGCTCGGCATTGCCGCGCACCGCAGCTTCGTCAGCTATATCGCGACGATCGTCGAGGTGGCCGTTGACGACAAGGGCAAGCTCACCGTGCCGCGGGTCGATACCGCCATAGATTGCGGAACCTACGTCAATCCGGAGCGGATCCAGTCGCAGATCGAGGGCGCCGCGATCATGGGCATGAGCCTCGTCAAACATGGCGCGATCACCTTCAAGGACGGCAAGGTGCAACAGGGCAATTTCGACGACTTCCCGGTAATCCGGATCGACGAGTCCCCGGCCGTCACGAACGTCTACATCGTACCCGCCGGCTCCGACACGCCGCCGAGCGGCGTCGGCGAGCCGGGTGTGCCGCCCTTTGCGCCGGCGCTGATCAACGCGATCTTCGCCGCGACCGGCAAGCGCATCCGCGCACTGCCGATCGGCAAGCAGTTGGAGGCGTAAGGGGAACGCTAGACCGAGCGGACCGTTTTCCTTGATCTGAGAGGAGTTCAGATCGATGAAACCCAACGTAACGGCGCTCGCGGTGTCGCTACTGTCGAGCGTGCTTCTATTGAACGCTCAGGCGGCGACCGCTCAAACGATGTCGCCACCGAGCACAACCGCAACACGGCCGGCGACGACAGCGCCGGGGCAAACCTCCATGCCAAACGAAAACCCGCCGGCCAGCACAACTCAGACCACCGGCGAAGCCAGTCGCGACCCCGTCGTGAAGAAAATGAACGAGAACGAAAAGCAGAAGGTCGAGACCAAAGGCAAGTAGCGCCAGCACCGGAAACCACGAGCAACGAAGGGCGGCGGCGCAGATTCGCCGGCCGCCCGTTTTCTGATCTCTGGTCAATACCGAGCTGGCGCAATGCCTACCGATCGCGAACACCCAAACGACGCCGCCGTGCGGCACGTTGTCCTCGACACCTACACTATTGTGGTCGCCAACGCATCGTAGATGCGTTGCCCGTTAACGCCTACGCCAAATCCGGCTGCGCTGCAGCGCCCGCCAGCAATGCAACTTGATATAGCCGGTTTTCACAGTCACTAATTCAGCAATGGCGGCTGATCGACTACGGTCGCCCGCTATCGATTGGCACGACGGCCATCCGCTCGGTCGCTGCAAACCCGTTCACTATCCGATGAGGTCCACCGTGATGCGCCTGCCATTGACCATGCTTGCCGTTGCCCTGATTGCCGTCCCTGCGTATGCAAGCGAACTGACCGGGACACTCCAGAAAGTCAGGGAGAGCAACAAGATCATCCTCGGCATCCAGGAAGCCTCGGTGCCCTTCAGCTATCTGGACGGCAACCAGAAGGCAATCGGGTACGCCGTCGACATCTGCATGAAAATCGTGGACGCGGCTAAGCACGAACTCAACCTCTCCAACGTGACCGTTGAAACGCTGCCGGTGACGTCGTCCAACCGCATTCCGCTCATGATGAATGGCACCGTCGATCTCGTCTGCTCTTCCACCACCAACAATGCGGAACGGCAGCGCCAGGTGGCGTTCACTAATTCACATTTTCTGTCGGCGACGCGGTTTGCCGCACGGAAGGCCGACAACATCGGCACGATCGACCAGTTGAAGGGCAAGCCGGTCGTTGCGATATCGGGCTCGACCAACATGGTGCAGTTCAACCAGGCCAACGCCGCGCGTAATCTCGGCGTCACGCCGCTGGCGGCAAAGGATCAGGCGGAAGCCTTTCTCATGCTGGAGACCGGCCGCGCCGCCGCCTACGTCCTCGATGACGTGCAGCTTGCCGTCGCGATCGCAAGGTCGAAAGACCCGTCTGCCTACATCATCAGCGACGAAGCCTTCTCGAAAGCCGAACCCTACGGGATCATGCTGCGCAAGGACGATGCGCCCTTCAAGGCCGTGGCAGACCGTGTAACTGCCGACCTTTACCGCGGCCCGGAGATCGAGGCGATTTACAAAAAGTGGTTCGAATCGCCGGTCCCGGCCAACGGTCTCAATTTCAAGACTCCGATGACGGCGGTACTGCGCAGCGCATTTGCGCATCCGTCGGATAGTCCGGACCCCGCAAGCTACGAGCGCTGAGGGCCTACCGCAGCAAGCCGCCATCAGCCCTTCCTGAGGCTTCGCACGGCCCTGCTCTCGCCTTTCAGCCGGCGGACGTCACGCCGCCAGAATCTTCTCGGGCACCGCCGCCGGCAAATTCTGGCTCTCGGCAACTGCGCGGTTGGTGATCTGACCGCGATGCACGTTGAGCCCGGCGCGCAGATGCGGATCCTCGATCAGGGCGCGGATGCCCTTCCCGGCCAGCGCAAGGCCGAACGGCAGCGTGGCATTGTTGAGCGCGTGGCTCGACGTGACAGGCACGGCGCCCGGCATGTTGGCAACACAATAATGCACGATCTCGTCGACCAGATAGGTCGGCGCCTGATGGGTCGTCGGCCGCGACGTCTCGAAGCAGCCCCCTTGATCGATCGCGACATCGACCAGCACGGCGCGGCGCTTCATGCGGGCGAGATGCGCGCGGGTGACGAGTTTCGGCGCGCTGGCGCCCGGCACCAGCACAGCGCCAATGACGACGTCCGCGCCGGTCACCTCCTCCTCGATCGCTTCCAGCGTCGCGTAGCGTGTGCGAACGCGCCCGAGGAACATCTCGTCGAGGACACGAAGGCGCGGCAGCGAGCGGTCGAGGATGACGATGTCGGCACCGAGACCTGCAGCCATCCGCGCGGCGTGCGTACCGACCACGCCGCCGCCGATCACGGCGATCCTGCTCGGCGCAACACCGGGCACCCCGCCGATCAGCTTGCCCATGCCGTCCGCCGACTTTCGCAACGCGGCGCCCGCCGCCTCGATCGCCAGCCGCCCCGCCACCTCGCTCATCGGCGCCAGCAGCGGAAGTCCGCCATGGGCGTCGGTCACCGTCTCGTAGGCGATCGCGGTGCAGCCGGATGCCAGGAGCCCTTTGGTCTGCGCCGTATCCGGCGCCAGGTGCAAATAGGTGAAGAGGATTTGATCCTCGCGAAGCTGGCACCACTCCGTCGGCTGCGGCTCCTTGACCTTGACCACCATGTCGGCGGTCGCGAAGATTTCCGCTGCCGTGTCCACGATCGCAGCGCCAGCCGAACGGTAGATTTCGTCGCCGGCGCCAATGCCGAGCCCGGCGCCCTGCTCGACGATCACGTCATGTCCTTGCATCACATATTCCCGCACCGAGGCTGGCGTCAGGCCGACGCGATATTCCTCGACCTTGATCTCCCTGGGCACACCGATCCGCATCGCCTTGCTCCTGCATTGGAAGCTGCTGTCCGATGCCAGGAACCTACCTGTGAACGAGAAGCGCTTCTCTGCGAATTGCGGCTTGTCGGAAGGAATTCGCGCAGATATCCTGCGCGTTGTGTGCAAATATTAGGGAATTACGGCGTGACTGAGCTAGATCGTATTGATCTGCGGATTCTGACTGAATTGCTCTCCGATGCAAGGGCAAGCCAGATCGAACTCGCCGAAAAGGTCGGCCTGTCGCCAACCGCCTGCGCGCGTCGCATTCGTCAGCTCGAGGAAGCCGGCATCATTCGCGGCTATCGAGCCGATCTCGAACCGACTGCGCTCGGGCTCGTCACAACGGTTGTCGTCACCATCACGCTGGAAAAACAGAGCGAGGAATATCTCGCCGCGTTCGAAGCAGCGATCGCCCGTTGTCCCGACGTGGTGTCCTGTCACCTGATGTCGGGCAGCGATGACTATCATCTGCAGGTGATCGCGCGCGACATCGCGGACTTCGAGCGCATCCACAAGCAGCATCTGTCGCGGATGCCCGGCGTCGCGCGTATCCATTCGAGCTTTGCGATGCGCGAAGTGGTTCGCAGGGCGATCCCTGAAACGGCGTTACAGCGTTAGCTTCGTCTGTCGCAGTTGACTCGGCATCCAGAGAAGGCGGACGCTAACCCGCCTCGGCGGATTTTCCGCCCTTCCCGAACACACGACTCGCCAGCACGTCCGACGCCTCGATCGACCTGATATCATCCACCGTCAGGAAATGATCGAGATCTGCGACGAGGCGATTGGCCTGGCGCAGCCGCAAACGGTCCAATGCGTTGCGGATCGAGCGCGCGTTGGAGAACAGCGGCTGGTTCTTGCGCAATGCGATGTAGCGAACGAATTCCGCGCGCGCATCCTGTGTGAAGCGATAGTTCATGTCGCGCAGCATCAGCTCTGCGATGGCGAGCAATTCATCGTCGGCATAGTCCGGAAAGTCGATGTGGTGCGCGATCCGCGAACGGAAGCCGGGATTACTGGCGAAAAACTTGTCCATGCGGTCGCCGTAGCCGGCGAGAATCACGACCAGATCCTCACGCTGCGTTTCCATCACCTGCAGCAGGATCTCGATCGCCTCCTGGCCGTAGTCGCGCTCGTTGTCGGGCCGGTGCAGATAATAAGCCTCGTCAATGAACAGCACGCCGCCCATCGCCTTCTTCAGGATCTCCTTGGTCTTCGGCGCGGTGTGGCCGATATATTGTCCGACCAGTTCGTCGCGCGTGACCGACACCACCTGGCCGCGGCGCACGAAACCGAGCCTGTGCAGGATACTGGCGATCCGCAGCGCCACCGTCGTCTTTCCGGTTCCGGGATTTCCCGTAAACGACATGTGCAGCGTCGGCGCGCCCGACGCCAGTCCCATGCGCTTGCGGATCCGTTCAATCAGCAGCAGCGACGCAATCTCGCGGATACGCGTCTTTACCGGCTTCAAGCCAATCAGTTCGCGGTCAAGCTGCGAGAGGATTTCCTCGATGCCGACGGCCTCGAGTTCATCGCGCAGATTAACCGCATCAGTCATTGGGGTGGTATCCACGTCCATCTGCTAACCTCAATGCGCTGCACGCGTCGCTTCGGAAAAGACTCCGTCGCCGCTTCCGCGGCGACGGAGCAGTGCATCCGGCAGACGCAGGCACGTTCAGGGAGAACTCGTCCGCCGGATCGAACGCGTGCCTAACCGTACCGCCGGCCCTCAGGACGATCGGCGGCATATGATCTGGTCGTGTAGCGAATATTGCGCCCGGCCATTTCATGCCGCTCGAGGCGGAAGCCGGGCTCCTCCTTTGGCCGGTTGACGATGAAGGACAGCCGCACCGATTCCCAGCCGTGACTGGAATCGAACGCCGACAGGCGTATGTAGCGCTCGCCATACACCTTGCGGCATTCATTCAGCTCCATCATCACGCCGGCGGCGTCGCGGAGATCGAACATCGGCAATCCCCACATTTCCCAGAAATTGTTGCGGGGGTGCGGGTCGTCGGTGAATTCGATGTTCACCGCCCAGCCCTGCTCCAGGCAATACTGGACCTGGCGGGAAATCTGCTCGTCGGTGAGATCGGGCAGGAACGAAAAGCAGCCTTGGGTAATACGCATGATTTCCACTCCTCACATTGCGACCGAAGGCGTGGGGACGTAGTCCGGCATGTCGGTCGATTCATAGTTGAAGGTGACGTCCTTCCAGACCTCGAGCGCCGCTTTCAACGGCGTGCAGGTCTCTGCCGCCCTGGCCAGAATCTCCGGGCCTTCGTGCAGATAGTCGCGGCCCTCATTGCGGGCGAGGATCATCGCTTCCAGCGCCACGCGGTTGGCGGTCGCGCCGGCCTGAATGCCCATGGGATGGCCGATGGTACCGCCGCCGAACTGCAGGATCACGTCTTCGCCGAGATGATCGAGCAATTGGTGCATCTGCCCGGCATGGATGCCGCCCGACGCCACCGGCATCAGCTTGTTGAGGCTCGCCCAATGCTGGTCGAAGAACACGCCGTGCTCCAGCCGCGCCGGGTTATAGTCCTCGCGGCAGATGTCGTAATAGCCGCGCGTGGTCGCGGGATCGCCCTCCAACTTGCCGACCACGGTGCCGGCATGGATGTGGTCGACGCCCGCAAGCCGCATCCATTTCGCAATGACGCGGAACGAGACGCCGTGGCTGCGCTGTCTCGTATAGGTCGAATGCCCTGCCCGGTGCAGATGCAGGATCATGTCGTTGCGGCGGGCCCATTTGGCCATCGACTGGATCGCGGTGTAGCCGATCACGAGATCGATCATGATGATGACCGAGCCGAGTTCCTTGGCGAATTCGGCGCGCTCGTACATGTCCTCCATGGTGCCCGCGGTGACGTTGAGATAGGTGCCCTTGATCTCGCCGGACGCGGCCTGCGCCTTGTTGACGGCCTCCATGCAATAGAGGAACCGCTCCCGCCAGTGCATGAAGGGCTGCGAGTTGATATTCTCGTCATCCTTGGTGAAGTCGAGCCCGCCCTTCAGCGCTTCATAGACCACGCGTCCGTAGTTGCGCCCCGAGAGGCCAAGCTTCGGCTTCACGGTGGCGCCGAGCAGCGGCCGGCCGAACTTGTCCATCCGCTCGCGCTCGACCACGATGCCGGTCGCCGGTCCCTGGAAGGTCTTCACGTAAGCCACCGGCAACCGCATGTCTTCGAGCCGCAGCGCCTTCAGCGGCTTGAAGCCGAACACGTTGCCGATGATCGAGGCCGACAGATTGGCGATCGATCCCGACTCGAACAAATCGAGGTCATAGGCGATATAGGCGAAATACTGTCCCGGCGAGTTCGGCACGGGGTCGACCCGGAAGCATTTGGCGCGGTATTTCTCCGCCGCGGTCAGCCGGTCGGTCCACACCACCGTCCAGGTCGCGGTCGAGGATTCGCCGGCCACCGCTGCGGAGGCTTCGACCGGATCGACGCCGTCCTGCGGCGTCACCCGGAACAGCGCGATGATGTCGGTGTCCTTTGGCTGATAGTCGGGCTCCCAATAACCCATTTTCTTGTATTCGAGGACGCCGGACTTGTAGCGATCCTTGCCGCGAACGGTCATCGAGTGCATGTTCATGTTGCTCTCCTCAGGTGGTGTGCGGCGACTGGTCGGGATCGAGGCGGTCATCAGCTCATTCGGCGGCATCGGCCATTCCTCCTATACGTGGATCTAGCGCGCCCGAGCGGTAGCGCTTTGCCATCTCGGCCAACGGAATGACCTTGATCTCTGAGGCGTGGCCTGCGGTGCCGAACTGTTCGAAGCGCTCTCGGCAGAGGTCGCGCAGTGCGTCCATCGCCGGTTTGAGGAATTTGCGCGGATCGAACTCGTTTCTGTTTTGCACAGCCACCTTGCGGAACGCCGCGGTCATCGCTAGCCGGCAGTCAGTGTCGATATTGACCTTGCGGACGCCATGTTTGACGCCGCGGACGATTTCCTCGACCGGCACCCCCCAGGTCTGCGGCATCTCGCCGCCGAATGCGTTGAAGGCGTCCTGCAGCGGCTGCGGCACCGACGACGAGCCGTGCATCACCAGATGCGTATTGGGCAGCCGGCGGTGGATTTCCTCCACCACCCGCATCGCTAGAATGTCGCCATCCGGCTTGCGTGAGAACTTATACGCGCCATGCGAGGTGCCCATCGCAATCGCCAGCGCATCGACCCTGGTGGCGCGAACGAAATCGACAGCCTGGTCCGGATCGGTCAGCAGCTGATCGTGGCTGACCTCGCCTTCGACGCCATGGCCATCCTCCTGCTCGCCGCCGCCGTGTTCCAGTGAGCCGAGCACGCCCAACTCGCCTTCGACCGAGGCGCCGATCCAGTGCGCCATGTCGACCACGCGGCGGGTGATGTCGACGTTGTATTCATAGCTCGCCGCGGTCTTGGCATCGGCCTTCAGCGAACCGTCCATCATCACGGAGGTGAAGCCGTGTTGCAGAGCGGTAGCGCAGGTCGATTCCTCGTTGCCGTGGTCCTGATGCAGGCAGAGCGGAATCTGCGGATACATCTCTTCCAGCGCGTCGATCATCTTCGACAGCATGATGTCGTTCGCATATGAGCGTGCCCCCCGCGAGGCCTGGATGATCACGGGCGCATCGACAGAAGCCGCCGCATCCATGATCGCGAGTCCCTGCTCCATATTGTTGATGTTGAATGCCGGCACGCCGTAACCGTGCTCGGCGGCATGGTCCAGCAACTGCCTCAGGGTAATTCGCGCCATCTGAGCCTCCGTGTCGTTGATCGTCGTTCGTGGTGTCATGCGCAGGTCAACGCCATCCGCGAGCGCGCGATGCTGCGCAGCGCGGCCTTCGCCACCTCATCGGCGGTGATGCCGAATTCGCGGTAGAGCGTTTCCGCCGGCGCCGAGGCGCCGAAGCCGGTCATGCCGATGAATTCGCCGTCATCGCCAAGCCAGCGCGCCCAGTCGCCCTCGATCGCGGCTTCGACACCGACCCTCGGCACGCGTCCGAGAACGGCGGTGCGGTACTCGCGGGATTGCCGGCGGAACAGCTCGAAGCACGGCGCCGAGACGACCGCGGCGCGGACGTTGTCTTTCTCGAGCAGTCTTGCCGCTTCGAGCGCGATCGATACTTCGGAGCCGGTTGCGATCAAGGTGATGTCGCGGCCTTCCTCCGGTTCAATAACGACGTAGGCGCCGAACGTGACCAGATTGGTTTCGCCCGCAACGTCACGGAACGTGGGGAGCGCCTGCCGCGACAGGCACAGCACCGACGGATTCATATCTGCCCGCAACGCGCAGTCCCACGCCTCGGCCGTCTCGACCGCGTCGCCTGGGCGGAATACCAGCAGGTTCGGTATCGCCCGCAGCGATGCCAGATGCTCGACCGGCTGATGCGTCGGACCGTCTTCACCCAACCCGATCGAGTCATGCGTCATCACATGGATGACGCGGATCCCCATCAACGCAGCCAGCCTGATCGCAGGGCGGCTGTAATCGGCAAAGCTCAGAAACGTGCCGCCATATGGGATAAAGCCTCCATGCAGCGCGATGCCGTTCATCGCAGCCGCCATGGCATGCTCGCGGACGCCGTAATGGATATAGCTGCCATCGAAAGCATCTGGCCGCACCGGTTGCTGCGTCTTCGCGCGCGTCAGGTTCGAATGGGTAAGATCGGCCGAGCCTCCAAGCAGATTGGGCAGCGCTTCCGCGATCACGTCGATCACCAATTGCGACGCCTGCCGGGTCGCGATTTTCGGCTGTTCGGTACCGAAATGAGTCCGTATCTGCGCCATGACGTCGGCATATCCACACGGCAGCTTTCGATTCAGTGCGTCGTGGAACGGCGACCGTCCCATCGAACTTTGGCGCCTGCTGCGCTCGATCCATACCCGCCGTGCCGCATGTCCCTGTGCACCTGTTTCGCGCCAGGCATCGGCTATGGCTCCCGGAACCTGAAATGGCGCGTGCGGCCAGTCCAACGCGCTGCGCGTCTTCTCGACTTCCGCCGCACCGAGCGGCGCGCCATGCGCCTTCTCTGTTCCCTGGCGGTTGGGTGCGCCGAAGCCAATCACCGTACGGCAGGCAATCAGGGACGGTCGGCTATCGTGCCGGGCGTGCCGGATCGCCGCGGCAATCGCCTCGGGGTCGTGGCCATCGATCCGGCTCGCTGACCAGCCTGACGCCTTGAAGCGCGCAAGCTGGTCATCCGAGCATGACAGTGAAGTCGATCCATCGATCGAGATTTCATTGTCGTCATACAGCACGATCAGCCGGCCGAGCTTGAGGTGTCCCGCCAGCGAAATCGCTTCCTGACTGATGCCCTCCATCAGACAGCCGTCGCCGGCGATCACATAGGTGTAGTGATCGACAAGATCGTCGCCGAAGCGCGCATTCATCAGGCGCTCCGCCAGCGCCATCCCGACCGCGGCCGCGATCCCCTGCCCCAGCGGTCCCGTCGTCGTCTCCACGCCGGGCGTATGCCCGTATTCCGGATGGCCGGGGGTTTTAGATCCCCACTGCCTGAACGCCTTCAACTCGTCCGTCGTCACGCCCGCATAACCAGTCAGATGCAGCAACGCATACAGCAGCATCGAGCCGTGGCCGGCCGACAATACGAACCGGTCGCGATCCGGCCACGCCGGATCGGAAGCGTCGAACTTTAGGAAGCGCGAAAACAGCACGGTGGCGACATCGGCCATGCCCATCGGCATGCCGGGATGGCCCGACTTCGCGTTTTCGACGGCGTCGATGGCCAGAAAGCGGATCGCGTTCGCCATTTCAGCGTGCGAAACGACCGGCTGGACGGCGATACGGGACAGAGCGGAATCGGTCATAGCATGCGCCTCTTGCGTTCCATCAGTTGCAGGATCAGCGGGGTGAGGATGAGCTGCATCGCGAGATCGAGCTTCGATCCGTGGATCACGATCGAATTGGCGCGCGACATGAAACTGTTGGGAATCATCGACAGGAGGTAGGGAAAGTCGATGCCGCGCGGATTTTTGAGGCGGATCACCACCATCGATTCGTCGGGCGTCGGTATCCAGCGCGCAATGAACGGGTTCGACGTGTCCACCGTCGGCACGCGCTGGAAGTTGATGTCGGTCTCGGTGAATTGCGGGCAGATGTAGTTTATGTAGTCCGGCATCCGCCGCAGGATGGTATCGGTGACCGCCTCGGCGGTGTAGCCGCGGTCGCTGCGGTCGCGATGCAGCTTCTGGATCCACTCCAGATTGATGACGGGAACGACCCCGATCTTGAGATCGGCATGCTGCGCGATATTGACCTTGTCGGTCACAACAGCGCCATGCAGACCTTCATAGAACAACAGATCTGACTTCTCCGGCAACGGCTCCCACTCGGTGAACGTGCCCGGATCTGCGCCATAGAGCCTGGCCTCTTCGTGGTCGTGGACATAGTGCCGGGTCGTTCCTGTCCCCGACTCGCCGTAGTCGCGGAACAATTTCTCCAGTTCCTCGAACAGGTTTGTTTCCGGACTGAAATGGCTGAAATGCTTGTTGCCGCGCTCGGCCTCCTCGGCCATTTTTGTGCGCATCTCAAAGCGGTTGTAGCGGTGGAAGGCGTCGCCCTCGACATAGGCGGCTTCGACCTTCTCGCGGCGGAAGATGTTTTCAAACGTCTTCTTCACCGAGGTCGTGCCGGCACCCGATGATCCGGTAATCGATATGATGGGATAACTGCGTGACATCTGCTCTTTCCGGTCAGCGAAACAGGCCGCGACGCGCAAACAGCGGCGCATCGCTATTGTCGAACATCGGCTCGATCGCTTCGTGAATGGCGGCAACGTCGCGAACGCCACGCATCGAGCCCATGATCAGCGGCACCCGCTGGTGTGGTGTTTTCGCCGAAAGTTCGAGAATGCGCCGGCGGCCGGTGGTCGCGGCTCCGCCCGCCCACTCCATCACGAGGGCCATCGGATGCGCTTCGTAAAGCAGGCGGAGACGTCCGTCGCGATATCCCGGCCGCGCATCCGCCGGGTACAGGAACACGCCGCCGCGGACGAGAATGCGAAGCGACTCTGCAACCAGCGAGCCGATCCAGCGCATATTGAAATCGACCGAACCGTTGCCGCTCGTACCCGAGAGGCATTCGTCGATATAGGCCCGCACCGGCCCATGCCAGTGCCGCCGGTTCGACGCGTTGATGGCGAATTCCGGCGTATTGGGCGCAATCCTCACGCGACGCGCAATCAGCAGGAATTCCCGGGCACGCCTGTCCAGAACGAAGATGTCGACGCGCTCGTCGAACGCCAGGACCAGCGTGGTTTGAGGGCCGTAGACCACGAAACCTGCGGCACACTGCGCCGTGCCCGGCTCGAAGAAGGTGGAGATGATATCGTTGCCGCGCGAGCGAATCGAAAAGATGGTTCCGACCGAGATGTTGTTTTCGAGGTTCGCCGATCCGTCGAGCGGATCGATGGCGACGCAGAGAGATGCCTCGGCATTGAGCACTTCAGGCAGGTCCGATTCCTCGGACAGGACGGCGGCGACCGGGGCCGCACGCAACGCTGCGCGCATCATCGCGTCGGCGACGAGGTCGATATCCTTCTGATGGTCGCCATCGGAATTGACGCCACGGGTTTGTCCGGTGATGCCGGCCAACGGTCCGTCGGCGATGAGATCGGAAAGCCCGATCGCAGCAGTGGCAATCGTCTCGATCACGGCGGCCACGGCGGGACCGGTCGGCGTCTCCGACCCTGCATGATCGAGATGCGAGCATAGGGTTATGCGTGCGTCCATGGCCGTTCCCCGATTGGCGCCCTCTTCGGAGCCACTCCAATGCGTCATGCCATCAGGCACGCCGCGCCTAACAACACCCCAGTTTGCAAAATTAGTGAAATTTTCTTATCTTTGGCTTTGGCAAAGTTTTTCTTATATTGGGTGAGCCATGGCAGGCAGGTTTCCGCGGGAATTGACCATTCGCCAGCTGCGCGCGCTCGCAGCCGTTCACCGGGACCGGTCGGTTACCGCCGCCGCCAAACACCTGCATCTCACGCAGCCGGCCGTCACGCTGCAGATCCGCAATCTGCAGGAGCTTGCAGGTCTGCCGCTGATTCAGCGCACCAGTGACGGGATGCTGCTGACCGACGCCGGGCGGGAGGTGCTCTCGCTGTCCGAGCGTATCGAAGCGGCGATTGCGGACTGCGAGACCTCGCTCG
The DNA here is from genome assembly GCF_036924765.1 of Bradyrhizobium sp. AZCC 1678. NCBI lineage: Bacteria > Pseudomonadati > Pseudomonadota > Alphaproteobacteria > Hyphomicrobiales > Nitrobacteraceae > Bradyrhizobium > Bradyrhizobium sp. AZCC 1678. The sequence continues at coordinate 3,650,229 of NZ_JAZHSE010000001.1, read as the reverse complement.
AGATGATGGCGGGAAAGACCGCGGGCCGCATCTCCATCGGAGCCGTCAGCACCGCAAAATATTTCGTGCCGTTCATGATCTCCGGATTCTCAAAACGCCACCCGACCATCGATGTTGCGCTCTCGATCGGAAACCGGCAGGAGATCGGCACGGCGCTACGCGGCTATGATCTCGATTTCGCGATCATGGGCCGCCCACCGTCGGACATCGACATGGACGTCCACCCGATCGGCGATCACCCCCATGTCATTATCGCGCCGACCAGCCATCGCCTGGTGCGAAAATCCCGCATCCCGTTGAGCGACCTTGCTGACGAAACATTCCTGACGCGCGAACCCGGTTCCGGCACGCGCGGCCTGATGGAGCAGTTGTTCGAAACGGCGCGAATCCGGCCGAAAATCGGCATGGCGATGGACAGCAACGAGACAATCAAGCAGGCTGTGATCGCCGGTCTCGGAATTGCGTTCATTTCGGCACACACGGTTGCCACCGAACTCGACGAGCGGCGACTGGTCACGCTCGACGTGATTGGTCTTCCCGTCATCAGGCAATGGTTCGCCCTTTCCCGCAAGGACAAGATCCTGCTGCCGCCGGCACGCGCCATGCTGGAATTCCTCAGCGCACGCGGCGCGCAATTTCTGCCGCGAACCCAAGGCAGGATAAGGATCACCCGGACGTCGGCGCGCAGCGGACGCCGATAGCGCGATATGCGAATGCCGACTAATCGAGCGCCAAACTGGTCGGCCTGGCAATGACAGCAAGCAGCGCGCTTCATGCTCATTTCGCGGTGGACCATTCCCCGCGGCGGGCCGCCTCCGCCTTTCCCTCTCAGACTTTAGTTAGTGAGCCTTGCCGAGCCTCGCCGCCCCTGCCCACGTAACCACACGTTTCCGCAGCCATGACCGCCCCTATGGAGCGCGTCCGTAGGTTGACTTCTTTCCGCATTGTCCAAATACTTGCCTGAAAGCCGGAAAAACCGGTCCCGGCGATAATGATAATTCAGTGGGAGGACACGATGCCGACTTCACGCAGAACGCTGCTGAAGACTTCCGCCGCTGCCGCCGCCGCATTCAGCCTCGATTGGACGCGCGCACAGGCTCAAGCCGAAACGGTACGCATCGGCCTGATCTACGACTTGACCGGTCCCTTTGCTGCCGGCGGCTCGGTCGCCTCCTCGATCGGCGCGCAGATTGCCATCGACCTCGTCAACGAGAAGGGCGGCATCGGCGGCAAGTACAAGGTCTCCCCCATCGCCGCCGATTCCCAGAGCAAGCCTGATGTCGCGATCAATGAGGCCAATCGCCTGATCGACCAGGAGAAGATCGACATCATCAACGGCGTTTATGCGAGTTCGCACGCGGTCCCGCTCGCCGCCAAGGTCGAGCAGCAGAAAAAAATCCTCTGGATCACGACCGCGGTTTCGACCGCCGTGTTCAAGGACAAGAACCTGCAATACGTGTTCCGCGCGCAGATCCATTCCGACCAGTATGGCCAGGCCTTTGCGAGCTTCATCAGCGAGCACGCTAAAGCCAAACTCGGCATGGAGCCCAAGGACGTCAAGGTCGCACTGATTCACGAGGACGGCCCCTATGGCGTCGGCGTCGCGGCCGCCGACGAGGCCTATGCGAAGCAGGGCGGCCTCCAGGTCGTGCTCAAGGAAGGCTATTCCGCATCCGCGCCCGACCTCTCGGTGCTGGTGACCAAGCTCAAGCGCGCCAAGGCCGACGTGATCTCACACGCGGGATACAATCCTGATATCACCCTGTTCCTGCGTCAGGCGCGCGAGAACGGCCTCAAGTTCAAGATGCTGTTCGGCGCCGGCGCGGGCTACAGCCAGCTCGACAAGTTGCGCGCGACGTTCGGCGCCGATATCGACAATTTCTGCAATATCGATCCGGTGCCGGCGCAGTTGCTCGATGCTTCGAAACTCGCTCCCGGGATCGGCGATCTCACCAAAATTATGGTCGCACGCTACAAGGAGAAGACCGGCGCGACCGACGTGCCGCCGCATTGTTCGATGGGATTCAACCAGACCTGGATCCTGCTCAACAATGTGCTGCCCGTGGCAAAAGAGAAATACGGCGGCTTCGATCCCGAGGCGGTTCGCAAGGCGGCGCTCGACGTGGATATCCCGCCGGGCGGCACCATTCAGGGCTATGGCGTGAAATTCTATCCACCCGGCACGCCGCTCTCCGGCCAGAACGAGCGCTCGACCCCGGTCGTGATGCAGAATGCCGGCGAGCATATCTCGGTGGTTTGGCCGACCAGCATAAGAACGCAGGATCCGGTGTTCCCGCTGCCGAAATCGTCGGTGTACGCGGCGTAGCTCCGCCATTGCTGTCGATCTCCCTCGCCCCGGTCTTGCGGGGTCGAGACGAGCGAAGCTCGCTCTTAGAGGGTGGGGTGAGGGGCTGTCTCAGCAAATTCGAAAGACGTGAGTGCGCGGAGAGTCCCCCTCACCCGGATCGCATCTTCGATGCGATCCGACCTCTCCCCGCACGCGGGGCGAGGTGACACGAGCACCGGTGCCGATCACAGCGTGACGCGGCGGCCCTCTTCGGCAGCCCAATAGCCGGCGTAGTTGACCTTGATGGTCTCAAAGGCCAGCGCCAGATCCGAAAGCGGCTGCCGGCCAGTCGCGACGCATTCCATGAAGTCCTGGATTTCCTGCACGTAGCCGCGCGTCCATTCCTCCTCGATACAGACATATTGCCAGCCGGTCTTCCGGTCGACCTTTTCGGTGATGTAGACGCTTGCGAGTTTCTCCTCGCTGGTCTGATAGCTCATCATGTGCGTATTCGGCGTGATGTTGGCGAATAGCGCGCCGCTGCTGGTATAGGTTTCGATCAGGTTGCGCACGCCGCCGAGGATCATGTCGCCGGAAAAAACCGTGGCCTTGGTGCCGTCGGAGAAGGTGGCCGTGAGCATGCCCCAATCCTCGACATCGACGGGATTAGCCTTGAGCACGGCTCGTTCATCTGAACGCAGGCATGCCGTGACGTTGCCGACGTCACACGTCACGCCCGCGACACTGATCGCCTCGCCGCGCGCCTTCGCTTCTACCTGCTTGAGATAAAGTACCGCCGAGAGCGGATGGCATCCCATCCGGATCAGCGAACCGCCGCCGGTCATCGCCCATTGCGCGGCGTGCGCGGCATGCGAGCCGGAGTGACTCTCCTCCCCCTTCATGAACAGGATCTTGTCTTTGGTGGCCTTGAGGATCTCCACGGTCTTGGTCACCGCCGGCGCGTAGATCCAATCCTCCGCATACATGAAGAGCCTGCCGGTCTGGTTGATCGCCGCGCGGGTCTTTTCCATTTCCTCCAGCACGCGCTCATACATCAACGCTTTCGACACATGCTTGCCGATCGGCGCTTTGTCGCCGCCCCGGCCGAAATAGCCTGCGAACGGCTTTTCGCAGATCACATGCTTACCGGCCTGCATCGCGTCGACAATCATCGACGTGTGCAAATTGGGCGGCGTGCAGATGTCGATGACATCGATATCAGCGTCGGCGACCAAGTCGCGAAAGCTGCGATACGCCGTCGGAATCTGGTGACGACGGGCAAACTCGACGACATGATCGCCCCTCGCCGCAACGGCCCTGACTTCGACATCCACGCCGTAGACGCGCCGGTAGGCATGCATGTGCAGCTCGGACACGAAGCCGCACCCCGCCAGGCCGACCCTGATTTTCGCCATTGCGAAGTGCCTCCCGGCTGTCGCGGCTAGAGGCTAATTGCCGCTTCGGCCAACACCCTTGCGGCGCATCAACGCGGCGAAGAGCTCGGTCAGGCCGAATTTCCAAGGTTCGCAATCGCCGCTGTGGCGCATGCGGTTGGTCAGCCGGCCGAGTTTCGGCGTGGCGACCGTCACCAGATCGCCTTCCACATGGGTGAACCCCTGCCCCTTCTCGGCACGGTCCTGGATCGGTGCGAACATGGTGCCCAGGAACAACACGAAACCATCGGGGTATTGATGGTTCTCGTTGATCGTCTGCCCGACGATGTCGGCCGGGTCGCGGCTGATCTGAGTCAGGGAAGATGCGCCATGCAGGACGAAACCCTCCGGCCCCTTCACCTCCAGCGAGATATCCATCTTCCTGACGTCGTCGAGCGTGAAGTCCGCGTCGAAGAACCGCACGAACGGCCCGATGGCGCAGGACGCGTTGTTGTCCTTGGCCTTGGACAACAGCAGCGCCGAGCGTCCCTCGAAGTCACGCAGATTGACATCATTGCCAAGCGTCGCGCCGACGATACGCCCGTCGTGCGTCACCACCAGCACCACCTCGGGCTCTGGATTGTTCCAGGTCGATTTCGGATGCAGGCCCGCATCCACGCATGTACCCACCGCCGACAGGACCGGAGCCTTGGTAAACACTTCCGCGTCCGGCCCGATTCCGACTTCGAGATACTGGCTCCAGGCATTCTGGGAAACCAGCACGTCCTTCACGTGCTGCGCTTCCGCCGAGCCCGGCTTCAGCCGCGACAGGTCGGTGCCGACGATCCGTGTTACCTCGGCCCGGATGGCTTGCGCCGAATCCGGATTGCCCCGTGCCCGCTCCTCGATCACCCGCTCCAGCATCGATACGGCGAACGTGACGCCGGCAGCCTTGATCACCTGCAGATCGATCGGGGCGAGCAGCCATGGCCTGGTCGGATCGCGGGTGTCGGGCGGCGTGTTGTTCAACAGATCCTGCAGCGTGCCTACCCGCTCGCCACGCGCGGCGCGCAGCGCCCGCGCCGGATCGGCGGCGGCGGCAAGCTGGCTGGCGGTCGGGAAATCCTCGGTGATGTCGAACACGCCGTCCTGGCGGATCGCAACCACCGACGGGCCGGCAAGATCGGGACGCCAGATCCGCCCCATCAGCGCGGCGCCGGCGAAATCGTCGGGTAAAATGAATGCGGCATCTGTGACGATCGGCATCGTGGGGAATCCTCGCGAGGTAGCGCCTGTGCGGTCAGGGCAGCATCGTCCATAGAAGGGAACCACGCGACGGGTCAACACCCCGGAGATATCCGCCTGCAGCATTGTGGCCGCCACGACAAAGTTCATCGCGCTGCAGCATGCAAAATCAGACGATCGGTCAAGTGCAGCCGATTGGGCCACGCCGCACCTCGCCATGGACTGCATGGCGATTGAGCAAAGACCTCGGAGGGCATCGATGTCAGGGAATTATGCGCCGGACGGGCCGCGCCGGAGAGCCGCCTGCCCGAGACGGGTGCATGGCTTCGTTGGCCGGCAGGCGTTCTTCGCCTACCGACATCAACGAAGCAATGGCACAACCGCGTGGCGCTCCCGGCGTCCGGCTCCGCTGATGGCGATCGCCATCAGCGCGAGTCCGGTATCGCGGAGGATCAGGCCAGCGCCCGGTTCAGGCCGCCTTGTTCAGGCTGCCTTGGCCTTGGACTTTGCCACATGGCTCGAGATCGCATCCATCAAAGGCGGCGACAGGCAATCATAGGGCTCGAGCCCGAGTTCCCTCAGCCGGGCCCTGATTCCGTCCATCTCGGCCGGCTGAACGCCGGACTCCAGCACGGACGACACGAATGCGGCGAACCCAGGGGCTGCCCATCCACCTTCCTGGAACAGTTCGGGATGGATGAAGTCGAGGCCGTAGAATGGATGCCCGGTGTTCTCGATCCGGCCATACATATGCGTGCCGCAGGCCTTGCACGCATAGCGCTGGATCGCCGCCGACGCGTCGACAATCTGCAGCTTGTCGCCGTTCTCGGTCACGTTCACATTGTCACGCGGAACGACGGCGACAACGGAGAATGTCGCCCCCGCGGGCTTCCAGCACTTGGTGCAGCCGCATGCGTGGTTGTGGGCGACATCGCCCTTGATGGCGACCTTGACCGGCCTGTCCGTGCATTTGCAGACAAGAGTGCCGCCGGCAAAGTTGCCGGTCCCCTTCTTTACGCCGCTATCAATCGCTGGATGAATATGAACAGTCATGCGCCTATCCTCCTTGTGTTTTAGGTTCTCTAATTTCAGAACACGACAACTGAGCGGATCGACTTGCCCTGGTGCATGAGATCGAAGCCGTGGTTGATCTCCTCCAGCTTGAGGACGTGCGTGATCATCGGATCAATTTCGATCTTTCCGTTCATGTACCAGTCGACGATTTTCGGCACATCCGTTCGGCCGCGCGCGCCGCCGAATGCCGTTCCCTTCCAGACACGGCCGGTCACCAGTTGGAACGGCCGGGTGGCGATTTCCTTGCCGGACTCCGCGACCCCGATAACGACCGAGACGCCCCAGCCGCGATGGCACGCTTCGAGCGCCTGCCGCATCACGGTGGTGTTGCCGGTGCAGTCGAAGGTGTAATCGGCGCCGCCGTCGGTAAGTCCGACCAGATGCTGGACGATATCGCTGACCTTGGTCGGGTTGACGAAATGCGTCATGCCGAAACGGCGACCCCAATCCTCCTTGGAGTCGTTGATGTCAACGCCGACGATCTTGTCGGCGCCCACCATCTTCGCGCCCTGGATGACGTTGAGCCCGATGCCGCCTAGACCGAATACGACGACGTTGGCGCCCGGTGTCACCTTGGCGGTATTCACCACGGCGCCAACGCCCGTCGTCACCCCGCAACCAATGTAGCAGCTCTTGTCGAACGGCGCGTCCTCGCGAATCTTTGCCACCGCGATTTCCGGCAGCACGGTAAAGTTCGAGAAGGTCGAGCAACCCATATAGTGGTAGATCGGCTTGCCCTTATAGCTGAAGCGCGAGGTGCCGTCCGGCATCAGCCCCTTGCCCTGCGTGGCGCGGATGGCGGTACAAAGATTGGTCTTGCCGCTCAGGCAGCTTTTGCATTGGCGGCATTCCGGCGTGTAGAGCGGGATCACGTGATCGCCGGCCTTGACGGACGTCACACCCGGCCCAACCTCGCGGACGATGCCTGCGCCTTCATGACCGAGAATCGAAGGAAAGATTCCTTCGCTGTCGAATCCATCGAGCGTGTAAGCGTCGGTGTGACAGATTCCGGTCGCCTTTATCTCGACGAGGACTTCACCGGCCTTCGGGCCTTCCAGATCGACCTCAACGATTTCAAGAGGCTTTTTGGCCTCGAATGCGACAGCAGCGCGGGTCTTCATCTTAAGCTCCACATTTTCTTTTCAAGTCGCTGCACGGACCTGCCGAGACGCAAACCTCGCATGTTCGGCATGATCATTTGGCTCCCATGCAGGACTTCTCTGCCTCAGTGTAGGCCTCGGGTTTGTCTTCACGCTTGGCAGGCCGCACGCGCCCGACGGCGTCATAAGCGCGGGCACGCAGATAGACGTAGAGGTCGTCCATGTAGCAGGCGACATTCGGGTTATCGCCGAACGCCGGCATGACGCTCTCTTGCGCGGTGTTGACGTTCTTGCGACCGCTGGCGACCACACCGAGGAAATCGCCGTAACTCATCGTCTTCAACGACTCCTGTAGCGCCGGCGCGTAGGTCGATCCCATCCCGTCAGGGCCATGGCAGACATGGCATTCGGAGTGATAGCGGCGGTATCCGGAATAGGTGTACCAATCGACCGTCCCGTCGGCCCCGACCTTGAAGGTCGGGTTTCCTTCCTTGTCGAGATACTTGCCATCCTCGGACTTGATGGCGGTCGGATCGTCCGCAGCGTGGGCAACCAATCCCGGCGCCACAAGCATGAGAGTGGCTACAATCAAACAGATTCTACGCAAGAGCTCATCCTCGATATCAGATCTAGATCAACCGGCGCGTGGAACGAGCCACGCGCCGGACGAGGTGGTCCTGCTTTACTGCGGCAGTGCGAACACGGTGAGCGTGCCGCCGAGCGCGGTGTAGTTGCTCAGCGCGGCATAGCCACCGACCGCGCCGAGTCCTGCCGTCGGATCGGTCAGACCTGCGGCAAGGCCGATACCCGCCCAGCCGCCGACGCCGGACAGCACAGCCACATACTGCCTGCCGCCCTGCTCATAGGTCGTGACGTTGCCGATGATGCCCGACGGGGTCTTGAACTTGTAAAGCTCCTTGCCGGTCTTGGCATCGACTGCCTTCAGATAGCCTTCGAGCGTTCCGTAGAACACCACGCCGCCGGCTGTCGCGAGCGCTCCCGACCACACCGAGAACTGCTCCTTGTTCGACCAGACGATCTTGCCGGTCTTGTTGTCCCAGGCGATGAAGTTGCCCATGTGGCTCTCGCCCTGAGGCGGATACATCGAGAGCGTCGCGCCGACATAGGGCTGGCCCGCGGTGTAGCTCACCTTGAACGGCTCGTAGTCCATGCAGACGTGGTTGGTCGGCACGTAGAACAGTTGCGTATCGGGCGAATAGGCTGCCGGCTGCTCGTCCTTGGTGCCGAGCGCCGCCGGGCAGATACCCTTCGTGTTCTTGTCTTCGCCGCCCTTTTCGGTCGAATACTGATCGACAACCTTGGGACGTCCGTAGGTCGGCGAGCTCTTGTTCATGTCGACGCCGGTGGTCCAGTTCACCTTCGGATCGTACTTCTCGGCGACCAGGAGTTCGCCGTTGGTACGGTCCATCGTGTAAGCTAAACCGTTGCGGTCGAAATGGGTCAACAGCTTGCGCTCTTGGCCATTGATCTGCTGGTCGCTGAGGATCATTTCGTTGACGCCGTCGTAGTCCCATTCGTCATGGGGCGTCATCTGGTAGACCCAGTGGGCCATGCCGGTATCCGCGTTGCGCGCGAAGACGGTCATCGACCACTTGTTGTCGCCCGGACGCTGTTTCGGGTTCCAGGTCGAGGGGTTGCCGGACCCGTAATAGACCATGTTCAGACTGGGGTCATAGGACAACCAGCCCCATGTGCAGCCGCCGCCGATCTTCCACTGATCGCCCTGCCAGGTCTTGACGCTCGAATCCTTGCCGATCGGTTTGCCGTGTTCGGTCGTCTTCACGGGGTCGACCATGATCTGATCGTCCGGCCCTTCGGAGAAGGCGCGCCATACCTGCTTGCCGCTCTTGAGGTCGTAGGCCGTGACGTGACATTGCACGCCAAACTCGCCGCCGGAGATGCCGATCAGGACCTTGTCCTTGACGACGAGCGGCGCGGAGGTGCCCGTGGCGCCCTTGCCCGGATCTCCATTCTTGACGCTCCACGCCACCTGCCCGGTCTTGGCATCGAGCGCGACCAACGTGGTGTCTGCCTGATGCAGGAATATCTTGCCGTCGCCATAGGCCACGCCGCGATTGACCGTATCGCAGCACATCACCGGAATGACGTTCGGATCCTGCTTCGGCTCGTACTTCCAGACGATCTTGTTCTCCTGCGAAAGGTCAAGAGCGTAGACCTTGTTCGGGAACGGCGTATGGACGTACATGATGTTGCCGATGATGAGCGGCCCGCCTTCATGGCCGCGCAGCACACCGGTCGAGAAGGTCCAGGCAACCTGGAGCTTGCCGACATTGGCTGCGGTGATCTGGTTCAGCTTCGAGTAGCGTGTATTTGCGTAGTCGCCGGCCGGCATCACCCAATCTTTCGGGTTCTGCGCCATCTTGCTCAGCTCTTCATTGGCATACGCGACGCCGACGGCGAATGCCGCCATGACGCCGAGACAGGCTGCGGGTAGCACCTTGCGCATAGTGGTTTCCTCCCAGATTAAGAGTTTTGGGTTTCCGCCGAGACGGCCCATTTTCCATTCTTGGTCCCTATTCCTATCCCGTTCGGAAATAGGAAACTTGCCCAAGAGCGAAGCGCGTTTGCTCAATAGCGAAACTTAATCATTTTTTTAATTTCGGACCGGCGCGCGACGTTCAGGCTCTGCCGTGATGCTGCGAAGCATCATTCCGTGGGCGTGTTCCCACGACCTTCCCTGCGCGGCCCTCGGTCGAGGTTTCCCTTGACGCCGCTGAAACTAAGTTGGAGGATTGTCAAAGGGATATTGGGAAGAATCTGCGCAACTTCCCGGACGACTGCCTAAATTGGGGCCAAATGGTACGACCATCTGACCGACGCTTTGGCGGAGGTCGTAGCCTGTTCTCAAATTGGTGGCTGGGCAATGTCTGATACAGTTCGTTCACTCAGCACTTCCGGGTTAACGCCGAAGAGGCAGATCCAAACTTGGTCAGATGCGCTGACCGATCTCTGCGGCCAGTTTGATGTCGATCCACTTGAGGGTTCTTCGCTCGAGGCGCGGATAAATTACACAACCGTCTCGCAGCTGAAACTGTGTCAGATCGAGGCGAGCCAGCATCGCATCGCGCACACGGTTTCAGGCACAAAACTGAGCGAACATCCCTACGTCAAGATACTGTTCCAGACCTACGGCATCTCGCATTTCGAACAAAGCGGCCGTCGCATCGACATCATGCCCGGCGATTGCCTCGCCTATGACGTCTCCTGCCCGCACACGATCGTCAGCCCCTCATTGACCCGGCACGAGGTCGTGATCGTGCCAAAGGCACTGCTTCACGAGCGCGGCTTCCGCACGGCGAAGATGCTGCCGTGCAAGCTCTCGGCGCGTAACGGCACCGGCCGCATCGCCTATGACTTCGTGCACACCGCGTTCGACGAAGCGAACCGGCTGTCGCCCTACAACGCCATCGGCGTCGCTGATTCGCTCATCGATCTGCTGCTGTTGCCGCTGCGCGAGGCCGACACGATGTTCGATCGCGTCGGTCCCGAGGCGATGTACATCCGGGCGCAAGCCTTCATCCGCGAACATTTGCGCGACCCGGAGCTGTGCATCGACCAGATCTCGGCGGCATTGGGCTGCACCAAGCGCTATCTGCACATGCTGTTCAGCGACAAGGGCATGACCGTCAGCGATTATATCTGGCGGGCGCGGCTGCTGCACTGCCGCCAGGAGCTGGAGACGCAGCACGGCAAGACCATCACGGATGTCGCATTTTCGTGGGGCTTTTCCAGTTCGTCGCACTTCAGCCGCGTGTTCCGGAAGCACTTTGGCTTCGTACCCTCGGCGATCCACAAGGCGCATTGCGCCGATCCGTCGCCCAGCGCTTCCTGAAAGCGGAACGTCACGGTTGCGGAAAGCCGATATTTTGCGGCGCCTCAGCGCTGCCTCCCCCTGCATCGGGCAACGGAAACTGCAATCCGTTTCGCTGGCCTAGAAGGTTGCCTTCAGCCCTGCATAGAACGCCCGCGGCCGCGCCGGGCTGACAGAGCGCGGGTCCGTGAACTCCGCGCCGCCATTGGCGAAATTGGGCACGTCACCAGTATCAAAGAACGTCCCGTAGGTCGCATAGCGATTGTCGAAAATATTGTCGACGCGGCCGTAGATCTGAAACGTCTTGTTGATCTGATATGAGGCGTGCAGGTTGAAGACCGAATACCCTGGTAGCCTCGCGGCCTGGTTGGATTCATCGCCGACAAAATACTGGCTGCCGACGAACAGCGCATCGCCCCCGACCTTGAAGGCGTCCGTGACGGAATAATCGATACCGAACTTGACCCGGTTGCGGGGAATCGCCGGAATCCGGTTTCCCGGCAGGACCTGGATATTGCCATCGGTATCGGCGAACGGACTGCGAGAGTTGAGCTGTAAGGGATCGAGGAAGCGCGCATCGACGAGGGCATAGCTGGCGTATAGTTGCAGCGTCTTCGACGTCAGATTCACCTGCGCCTCGATACCCTGGCGCCGCGTCCTGCCCACGTTCTGGAAATAGCCAAATCCCTGCACCTCCGGACTGGGAATCGCCAGGATGTCATCAGCGTTGGTTGCACTGAAGGCTCCGACCTTCCACCCGAGCGTGCCGATATTCAGCTCCTTTGTTCCGCGGAAACCGGCTTCCACGGTGCGGGACACGACCTGTTTCAGGGGCGGGTCGGCGATGAGGAATGCTGCGGCGATACAGGGGCGCGAAGGGTCGGCGCATGCGAGTTCCAGCGGGGTCGGTGCGCGATTGGCTTCGGAGTATCCAGCATAGGCCGTCATTTCAGGCGTGATCTTGTAGGTGCCGCCGATCATCGGATTGAAGCGGCTGAACGTATGGTTGCCGTTGAGGTCGGTGCCGATCAGATCTTGAAGGACGATGCTTGCATAGTTGAACCGGCCGCCGCCCGAGATTGAAAACGCATCCGTCACGTCGAACGTGTCGAGCGCATAGAGTCCGGTGTATCGGTTGGTGGCACGAAGCGAGACCGGGCCGATGGATACGGGTTCGCCGGACCGGCCGAGGAATATGCCGCTGCCGCTGACGACGTAATTTGAGCCTATCGTGCCCAATTCCGCGCTGGCCCCGAAGCGGGTAACGCCGGAGTCGAAACTGGTGCCGACCATGAACTGGTTGTTGTGTCCGAACAACTGGTCGGTGTTGGTTGCCTGCAGGGTCGCCCCGGTCGTGGTCGAACGGGTGGTCGTCCGGTCGATCTGGCCCAGCACCGCATCCGTGGGGAACGGATTTGCAAGCTGGACTCCGTTGAGCCCGTTCGCCGGCGCTCCCGGCGTGGTGTCTTCTTCGTTGAAGCAAAGCAGCCCCGGATCGGCCGCACATGGCGCCGTCTCGGTCGGGTTTCCGTCCACCGTCTTCTGCCGGAACGTGCGGACTCGCGCCGAGCCTTCGATCGTCCAGGTCGGTGTGACCTCGACCTTTCCGGTCAGATTGCCGTAGGCAACGCGGTTGTCCGTAGTCTGCGGCGTCGTATAGGTCGCGCCCCAGTACTTCTGCAGCAATTCGACCGGAACCGCTGCAGAGGCGCCGAAATTGTTCTTGGCGACACCCACGTTGAGGTGAAATTCACTGCTGTCGGTCCGGTAGCCGACATCGCCATAGAAGCGCCGAATAGCCGATTCCGAAAAATTGCGGTAGCCGTTGTCACGCACTCCCTCGAGCGCACCATAGACGGAAAAATTGTCGATCTGCTTGCCATACTGCGCCGAACTCTGGATGCGTCCGAACGAGCCACCCATCGTGTTGATTTCGGCACCTTTATAGTTGAATCCATCCTTCATCTGGACGTTGACGGCGCCGCCCAGCGCATTAAGGCCGAACGCGGGGTTATTGGTCACGACGGTGACCGACCTGATCGCCGCGGTCGGGATCAAGTCCCAGTTGACGGTGTCGCCGAACGCCTCATTGATTCGCACGCCGTTCTGGTAAACTGCCAGTCCCTGAGGGGTACCGGCGACCGGCGATGCAACGAAACCGCGAAACTGGATGTCCGGCATGAACGGATTGCCGGTAGTATCACTGATGATGATACCCGGTACCTGTTGTTGCAGTGCGTCCGCGATGTTCAGCGAGCCCGTGCGCGCGATCTGCCCGGCGCCAACGGCGTTGACCGCTGCCGGCACCTTGTCGACGTCCATTCCAGAGCCGACCGTCGGCGTCGGCGCGGTCGGATAGACATAGACCCTGCGCACATTTCGGGTGGCTCGAGGTGCAGTACTGCCGCGGGCTGGTCGGGTCGCTGGTCTGGCTGATGTCGTTGGGGCAGTTACCTCGATGGCCGGTAAGACTTCGCTATCGCGGGACACCGTTTGGGCCTGAGCACAGCCGGGGACGAGGCACATCGAGATTGTCCCGACCAACACTAAACGCGTGCCCATGTACCCCACCCCCACTCTGTCCCCACCCACTACGTTCCGGCATTGTCCCGCCGGTCAGGTTGCGGACGATACTAGTGAGAAGGCAACGACGCGCGCTAGCCGCAAAAGGTCGGGTTCCCGAAATGCATTCGTCCCGGAAGAGACCGGGAGAAATTCCCGAACGGCGCGTCGAATCCATCAATGGTGCGACCCATGGGGAACGACCGCCTCTACCGTTACGCCTCCGTGGTCGGAGACGACATTCAGCGTTCCGCCCAGCGCCAATATTCTTTCGCGCATGCCGATCAGGCCGAAGCCGTGCTTGTGATCCGGCGCCAAACCACGCCCGTTGTCGCTGACGCGCACCAGGGCGCAGCCGCGATTTCCATGCATTCCCGTGGCCTGTTCGACCGTGACGCTGACGGAGGTCGCGTCGGCGTGGCGGAAGGCATTCGTGAGAGCTTCCTGAACGATGCGGTAAACCGTCAAGTCGGTGACTTCTCCGGTCGCTTCAGGCGCGCATGCAATGTTCGCGTCGATGGTCACGTCGGGACGCGACTCACGCCACAAACGCAAGAGCACGCCGAGCGCCTCGCGCAATCCGAGCTCCGCCAGCCCGACGGGCCGCAGCTTTTCCAGTATCCTGCGATTGAATTGCTGGAGCGCATTGATCTGCTCCATGATGGCGGTGCCATGCTTGCGCAGTGCATCCGCAGCGACCGAGCGCCCGTCTTCCGAAAGCCGCATCAGGGCGCCGGCATGGGCGCGCAGCGTGAAAAGATAGGGCCCGAATTCGTCATGCAACTCGCGCGCAATCTCCTTGCGCTCCAGATCCTGCAGCGAGACCGTGCGTTCGGCGAGCCGGCGCTTGTCCTCGATCGCCTCGCCGAGGACGCCCGCAAGGTGGTTCAGCTTGGCACAGAGCGCCGCCAGTTCGGGCGCGCCGCCGGGCTCGACGCGTGAAGCATATTGCCCGGCCTCGATATTCGCCATGGTCTGCGAAAGTGCCTGCAGCGGCGCCAACGCGCGGCCGACCACCATCATGGTAACCAGAAAGAGCGCGATGGCGAGGGCGGAACTGACCGCAAGCTGGGTGATGATTCCGTCCCATATCTCGGCCATTTCATCGTTCGGATGCGACGTGATCACGAGCGACTGCGGCTTTCCATGGATGGTGATCGGTACGCTCACGGCGGTCGTTTCCGGATGAACGAGCGCGATGAACCAGGCCGGCGGCGAGCGTTGGTCATCGCCGCTACCGGAGCGCTCGCCTGCGGAGGTATCACCCTGCCGCGTGATACTGACGTGCCGGAGCCGGCTGAGGTCGCGAACGATCTGGTTCAGCCGCGCATCCGGGTCCGGTGCCTCGTTGAGACCGGGAACGATCGTCTCCACGAATTCGCGCGCCAGCCGTATCACGCTTTGATCCTCGGCCCGCACGCGGGGTGCCGCCTCCACCACCAGCCGCGCGATATTGATGGCCAGACCGAGCGTCAGGCCCAACGCCAGCAGCAAATTGATCCGCCCACGCAACGATAATTTCTGCCACATGAGGTTTGCCCCAATCGCGTCGCAATCAGTTCCTCCCTCGAGAGGACCGTTGACAGTCGAAAAACCGACGATCAGATTGAAGCGTACAGTAATCTCGCGGGTGTTGCATATTCGACCTCGCGCCGGCGTCAGTATGGCCTGACGTGATACAGCAACGGAACGGAAGCAGTTCGGGGATCGATGCAATGCGTGTTCTGATCGTCGACGACCATCCCATCGTTGCTTCGGGCTGCCGTACCGTATTTGCCGACGACCCGGAGGTCGTGCTGCTGGAGGCCGCCGACGCTGAAAGCGGCGAACGCGTGTTCGTCACTGAGCGCCCCGACATCTGCGTGATCGATATCAACCTGCCGACCGTGTCGGGGTTCGAACTGGCGCGGCGCATTCTTGCACGCGCCGCTTCCGCTCGGATCATCATGTTCAGCATGAACGACGATCCGGTCTTCGCCGCGCGCGCCATCGACATCGGCGCCAAGGGTTATGTCGCCAAGACCGGCGATCCGCAGGATCTGGTCGAGGCGATTCGTGAAGTCGGCAAGGGCGGGGTCTACCTGCCCTCCGCGATCGCCCGGAGCATCGCATTCGCCGGTCCTGCATTCGCCCGCAGCCCGCTTTCCAGGCTCACCTCGCGGGAGATGGAGATCTTGCGCCTGCTCAGCGCCGGCAAGAGCCTTTCCGAGATCGCGTGGATGGTTCATTCCTCGTACAAGACGGTTGCCAACACGTCCTCGATCATGCGCCAGAAGCTCGGCGTGCGAACCTCCGCCGAACTGGTACGGCTGGCAATTGAAAGCGGCGTGGCGTAAGCGCGTGCCGCGCGGCGCAGGAGTTTTGAGATCATGACCATGCAGACGGTTTCGCTCAACATGTCATACGGCGGAACGCAGGGCGTCTATCGACACGCCAGCCGCGAAACCGGGACCGACATGACTTTCTCGGTCTATGTCCCGCCGCACACCGCCGGCGCCAGGCTGCCGGTGGTCTGGTATCTCTCCGGCCTGACCTGCACCCACGCCAACGTCACGGAAAAGGGTGAATTCCGCAGCGCCTGCGCCGCGCTTGGACTGATCTTCGTTGCGCCCGACACCAGCCCGCGCGGCGAAGGCGTGCCCGGCGATCGCGCCAATGCCTACGACTTTGGGCTAGGCGCCGGCTTCTATGTCGATGCGACGCAGGAGCCGTTCGCGCGCAATTACCGCATGTGGAGCTATGTCACGGAAGAGCTGCCGAAACTGGTCGCCGAGAACTTTCCAGTCGATCCCAATCGACAATCCATCCTCGGCCACTCCATGGGTGGTCACGGCGCACTGACGGTCGCGCTGCGTCATCCCGGGCGCTATCGCGCGGCAAGCGCGTTTGCGCCGATCGTCGCGCCCTCGCAGGTGCCGTGGGGCATCAAGGCGCTCGGCGGCTATCTCGGCGACATCAGGCAGACATGGCGCAAGCACGATACCGTTGCGTTGATCGAGGACGGCGCCAGAGTGTCCGATCTATTGGTCGACTACGGCGATGCCGATCCGTTTCTGACCGAGCAGCTCCGCCCGGAGCTGCTGCAGGCCGCGTGCGAGAAAGCCAGGATCCCCCTCACCTTGCGCCGGCAGCCCGGCTATGACCACAGTTACTACTTCATCTCCACGTTCATGTCCGATCATCTGCGCTGGCACGCGGAGCGCCTGAAGGGCTGAAGCCGCCCCACAGAGAATTGTGGTTGCAAGCCAAAACAATTCGGTCATGGTTCAGGTCAAACGGTCCGCCATACGGCGAATTCGAGAAGACCTGTCAGGGAGAAGCCATGTTCCGATGGTTGGTCATTGCGATCGGCTTGAGCGTCGCGGCCAACCCCGTGCTCGCGGCCGATCCGATCGAGATCGGCATCGGCTATCTCGGCCGCGCCGGGGTCAAAGCGAAATTATCACTCGTCGAACTGCCGACGGAAAACGACGGTTTTGCCGGCGCGCGCCTTTCAATCGAGGACAACAACACCACGGGCAAGTTCCTCAACCAGCATTTCACGCTGGAGGAAGTCCGGCTGAAGGATGGTGAGGATGTCGCGAAGGCCGCAGCAGCACTCGCCGAGCGCACCGGCTTCATCATCGCCGACCTTCCGGCGGACGAGTTGTTGAAGGCCGCCGACGCGCTTCGCGATCGCGGTACGCTGCTATTGAATGCCGGCGCGATCGACGACCGGCTGCGCGAGCAGGACTGTCGCACCAACGTAATTCACGTCGCGCCGACGCGCTCGATGCTGGCGGATGCGCTCGCCCAGTATCTGGTATGGAAGCAATGGAAGCGCTGGCTGCTCGTTGTCGGCTCGCATGAGCAGGACAGGCTGTACGCCGACGCATTGCGTCGCGCAGCGACGCGCTTCGGCGCCAAGATCGTTCAGGAGCGAACCTTCGAAGATACCGGCGGCGCGCGTCGTACCGATAGCGGCGTCACCTTGATCCAGCGGCAGATGCCGGTATTTACCCAGCAAGCACCGGCCTATGACGTCCTCGTCGCTTCCGATGAAAGCGAGGTGTTCGCATCCTACCTGCCCTACCGCACCTGGGATCCGCGGCCGGTTGCCGGCTCAGCGGGGTTGGTTCCAACCAGTTGGCACGCCGCACAGGATCAGTGGGGCGCGATCCAGATCCAGAACCGGTTTGCAAAATTAAACTCGCGACACATGACCGCACTGGACATGCAGGCTTGGACGGCCGTGCGTATGATCGGCGAAGCGGCGTCGCGCACGAAGTCTGGCGACCCAAAGGCGGTATCGGCGTTCCTTAAAGGGCCCGACTTTTCCATTGCGGCGTTCAAGGGCCGGCGGCTGACGCTGCGGGACTGGAACCTGCAGCTTCGTCAGCCAATCCTGCTGGTCGATGGACGCATGGTGGTTTCGGTTTCGCCGCAGGAAGGATTTTTGCACCAGGTGTCGGAGCTCGATACGCTTGGCGGCGATCGGCCCGAAACCAAATGCAGGCTGCAATGAAGGAGGATAGATTGCGTATGTGGCGTTATTGCCTGCTTTCCGGAATGGCTTTCCTGCTCGCGACGGCGGCCCCCGCCTCGGCCTTCATCGCCTATGTGTCGAACGAGAAGAGCAACACCGTAACCGTGATCGATACGGACAGTTGGACCGTTACCAAGACCATCAAGGTCGGCCAGCGGCCGCGCGGCATTGAGTTCACGAGGGACGGAAAGTTTGTATTCGTGGCCGTCGGCGACGACGACAGCATTCAGGTCATCGACGTTGCGAAGCAGGAGGTCGTCGATACTCTGCCCTCCGGTCCGGACCCCGAACTGTTCGCCCTCGATGCTGACGGCAAGATGCTCTACGTCGCCAACGAAAACGACAATACAGTGACAATCATCGACGTCGAGAAGCGCGCCCGTCTCGGCGAAATCCAGGTCGGCGTCGAGCCGGAGGGCATGGCGATCAGTCCGGACGGTAAAATCCTGATCAATACGTCCGAGACGACCAACATGGCGCATTTCATCGACACCACGACGCGCCAGATCGTCGCCAACGTTTTGGTCGATGCGCGCCCGCGCTTCGCCGAGTTCAAGCGTGACAATTCCGAAGTGTGGGTGTCGTCGGAGATCGGCGGCACCGTTTCGATCATCGATCCGGTCAAGCGGGTGGTGACGGACAAGATCACCTTCAACATTCCAGGCCTGCGGAGCGAAGCCATCCAGCCGGTCGGCATCGGCATGACCAAAGACGGCAAGACCGCTTTCGTCGCGCTCGGCCCTGCCAATCGCATCGCAGTTGTGGATGCCGCCAGCCACAAGGTCACGAAGTATCTGCTGGTGGGTCAGCGGGTGTGGCACATGGCATTCACCCCGGACGAGAAATATCTGATGGTTACCAATGGCGTGTCGAACGACGTCTCGGTGATTGACGTTGCCGCGCAAAAAGTCATCAAGACGATCCAGGTCGGCGAGTTGCCCTGGGGTATCACGATTGCACAGCCATGATGGCCACTGACGCACTTTCCGCCGGTCACGATAAGCGGGACATCCCTTCCCGGCTGGACGCCGCGGAGATTCCTGCGTTGTCGATCGACGGCGTCAGCCATTCCTATGGCGCGCGGCAGGCACTGATCGACATTGGCTTCACCGTCGCACCGGCAAGCTTCACCGCGCTGCTCGGCCTGAACGGCGCCGGCAAGAGCACCCTGTTCTCGTTGATCACGCGGCTGTTCGGAATCCAGCGCGGACATATCGGCATTTTCGGCCATGACGTCGCACAAGCGCCCGGCGAAGCATTGCGGCTGCTCGGCGTGGTGTTTCAGCCCCGCACGCTCGATCTCGACCTCTCGGTGACGCAGAACCTGCTCTATCACGCAGCCTTGCACGGCATCGCCAGGCGCGATGCCCGCGAACGAAGCCGCGAGGTGCTGGCGCGCATCGGCCTTGCCGATCGCGCCGGCAGCAAGGTACGCGACCTATCCGGCGGCCAGATGCGGCGATTGGAAATCGCGCGGGCGCTGCTGCACCGCCCGCGCCTGCTGCTGCTCGACGAGGCAACCGTCGGCCTCGACGTCAAGGCCCGCGCCGACATCCTCAACCACGTCCGCCAGCTCGTTACCGAACAGGGAATAAGCGTGCTGTGGGCAACCCATCTGTTCGACGAGATCGGTTCGAACGATGATCTCGTTGTCCTGCATCAGGGCCGGGTACTGGCCAAGGGCAAAGTCGCGCAGGTCATCGCCGATGCCGGTGGCAGCGATATCAACACGGCGTTCATGCGGCTGACCGGCTCCACCGCGCAGAGCGGGAGCCCGACATCATGACTTCCGCAACCATAAGGCCAGTCAGGAGCGGCTTCTCGCTCGCCGAGTATCTCACCTGCCTCAACGGCATCGTTTGGCGCGAGGCGCTTCGCTTCCTCCATCAGCGCGAACGCTTCATCTCGGCGCTGGTGCGGCCTTTGGTATGGCTGTTCATCTTCGCCGCCGGCTTCCGTCAGGTGCTCGGCCTCTCCATCATCCCGCCATACGAAACCTACATCCTGTACGAGGTCTACATCGCGCCCGGCCTGATGGCGATGATCCAGCTCTTCAACGGCATGCAGTCCTCGCTCTCCATGGTCTACGACCGCGAGATGGGCAATATGCGCACCTTGCTGGTGAGCCCGCTGCCGCGATGGTTTCTCCTGTCCTGCAAACTTCTGGCGGGAACCGCGGTCTCGCTGCTCCAGGTGTATGCCTTCCTGCTGATTGCCTGGTTCTGGGATATCGCGCCGCCGCCGGCCGGCTATCTGACGGTGCTGCCGGCGCTGGTGCTATCAGGCCTGATGCTCGGCGCGCTGGGGATGCTGATCTCCTCCGGCATCAAGCAGCTTGAGAATTTTGCGGGCGTGATGAACTTTGTCATCTTTCCGATGTTCTTCGCTTCTTCAGCGCTCTATCCGCTGTGGCGTATCCTGGAGAGCAGCCCGATGCTCTATTATGTCTGCCTGTTCAATCCGTTCACGCATGCCGTGGAGCTGATACGTTTTGCGCTGTACGGACAGATCAACTGGATTGCGCTCGCGGTCGTAGGGGGCTGCACGATCGCCTTCATGGTCGGCGCAATCCTCGCCTACGATCCATCGCGCGGCCTGATCCGCCGCGGGCCGGCCGGAGGCGAGACATGAAATATCGGACCGCGATAGCAGCATGGCTTGCCGTTACGGCGACGATCGGCGTCGCCCATGCCGATCCGCGCTATCCGGACTGGCCGTGTACCCAGGCCAAGGTACCGGAGATTTCTCTCGCAGCGGTGTGGACAGGCCCGCCGCTCGACGACGTTTCCGGCAAATGGAAGGACGATGCCAAGGTCAGCGCGCTGGTCGCGAAGCTGGCGGCACGGCGGACCCCGCTCGAGGAAGCACAGAAGGCGATTGCGGAATATCTGAACGGTGCGGCCGACAAGACCGGAAGCGGAAAGCTGCTGTTTGCCGGCCTGTTCGACTCCCTCAATGCTCAACGCTCCCAGGTTCTGAACGGGCTGGAACGCGTCACCCGCAAGCAGCGCGAGGCGGCGGAGAAAATCCGCAGCGACACGCTTGCCTTGCATGCGTTGCAGGGCGAAACGCCGCCCGACCAGGCCAAGGTCGACGACCTCGGCAATCAGCTTGTTTGGCAGACGCGCATCTTCGAGGACCGGCAGCGCGTCATCAAATTCGTCTGCGAGGTGCCGACGGCGATCGATCAGCGGCTGTTCGCGCTCGGACGAACGATTCAGCAGGAAATCGAATAATCGCCAGCAGGATGAGATTGGGCTGGGCCGTGACGGACCCTCTCGTGCCCCCGACCCAAGCGGCTTGAGGGCCGCGCCCCCCGGGGCCATTCTACTTTGCATGGGGTTGTTTTCGCGATTTTGTGTTCCGCTCTAGTGCGGCGACGGCGTCGCCCCACCTGCCCGCGGTTCCGGTTGCGACTCCGTCAGAGCCAGGCCGGCCCGCTCCCAACCATCCGTTCCTTCGGGGTACCACGCAACGTTGGAGTAGCCGAAGGTCAGGATTCGCTTTGCCGCGTTCCAGGACATCCAGCAATCGGCCAGGCAGTAAACCACCACCAGCGCGGTCTTGTTGCCTGCCGTCGCGCGGACAAGCCCGCGCTGCAGGTAGTCTTCCGTCACAGCCGCCAGCTTTCCGTAGCCGGTATCGGGCAGCCACACGCTGCCAGGAATGTTGAGCCGCGGCTGGTCGCGCCAGACCGTTCCTTCAGGAAGGTTTGGCGGTTTCGGCGCGCGCGGCATGACGTCGATGAATACGCCCGCCTTGGTTCGCCAGATCGCCTCGGCCTCAGCTGTCGCTAGAACACGCGCGCCGGCAAGGGTCGCGGGAACCGGCGCACGATAGTCTTCCATGCGATACCCGTCGGGCTCGGGAGGTTTTTCCTGCGCTGATGTCGAAACGATGAATGTGAGTGCCGCAAGGATCAGGCCCGCGAGCGCTTCCTTCATGGCGCTTTCGTTGCGGTCTCTGCGCCGATCGGCCGGTCGTTGTCGTCGAGCAAGGGAACGCCGTAGTCCAGCAATATCTTGTTGATGGCGGGCTGGTTCTCCTGGATCAGGCGGTTGAGCTGCCGCTTCCAGTTCTGGTCAGCCGCCCGCACCCCCAAGCCGATGCGGAAGGCCAGTCGCGGGCCGGTCTTTTCCTTCACGAGCGGCGTGACATGGAGCGGCGGGTTCGCATTCTTCGCATGGAAGCCCGCCATCGGCCCCCACAGGATGCCGGCGTCAATCTTGCCCGCCATCAGGTCGCCGATCATGGCCTCCGCTGACGAGTCGATACGCGTGTCGACCATCAACTGATAGGGTTTGGCATTCGCCATCAGGCCGTTGACTGCCATGTTCGTGCCAGGCGGCGTGCCGGCCACGATGCCGATATGCTTGCCTTTCAGGCGCTCGTCTTCCAGCGTCGCAACGTCCTCGAGGCCGCTGCCCTTCTTGGCGACCAGTGCATAGGCGGTGCGGTAGTAGGGATTGGTACCCTGGACCAGGTCGTCGCCTTGCGGAAAGCCCATGATGACGTCGCAACGATGGGCCCCAAGCGTCATCCGGACGAATCCGGTCGCCTGCGGGAAGTACATGTAGTCCAGCTTCTTGTTCAGCTTCTCGGCGAACAGCTCGGCGAGCTTGTTCTCGAATCCCTCGCCCTTGTCGTTGGAGAACGGCAGATTGTGCGGGTCGGCGCAGACGCGCAACACCTTGGGATCGACGAGCTCGATCGACAGATCGCCGGTTTCCTTGATCTGCGCACGCGCGCAGTCGCGCCCGACGAGTATGGCGAGGACCGCCAATATTGCGATCGCCAGCCAGCGCCTTTGTCCGGCATATGTCATCGAAAGTTGCTGCACTTCCGGTCCACCATGGTTGCTTCAGAAAATATCGGCAACCTCGACGAACCAAGTTCCGTTGAAGCCGCAGATGAGCAAAATGCTATGCTTGTCAATTGGAGCGCGCAACAGGAATAATCCCCGTAGCGGACTCGCCGCCTGTGCTGCGACGCAAACGTCGCTGCGATGAAACATGGAATTGCCGAGGCCCAAATATGGCTCATGCCGCATGGATCCTGACTGCGCTCGCGATGCTCGCTACGATGACAACTTCGCGCGCGCAGCAACAGGAGTTGCCCGTCAACTCCATTGCGGATGGCGTATTCGTTCACAACGGCCGAACCGCGCAGATGACACGTGAGAACGACGGTGCGATCGCCAATGTCGGTTTCATCGTCGGAGAGGATGCAGTCGCGGTGATCGATACCGGCGGCAGCGTCCGCGAGGGACGACGATTGATGGCAGCTATTCGTGCCCGGACCGACAAGCCGATCCGGTACGTTATCAATACGCATGGCCACCCCGATCATTTTTTCGGCAATGGCGCTTTCGTGCAGAACGAAACGACCTTTGTCGGCCACGCGAACCTGCCACGCGCCCTGGCCACGCGCGGACAATTCTATCTCGATGCATTTCGCCGTACCATGGGCGACGAGCTGATCGACGAGATACGGATCGTGCCGCCAACGTTGCTCGTCAGCGGCACGCTGAATCTGGATCTTGGCGCACGAACCCTCGTCCTGCGGGCGTGGCCTGCTGCGCATAGCGATTGCGATCTCACGGTGCTCGATGAAAAATCCGGAACCCTGTTTGCGGGCGATCTGGTGTTTCTGGCCCACACGCCCGTGCTGGACGGCAGCATCCGCGGCTGGCTGGGCGTACTCGGCGAACTCGGCGCCCTGCCCGCGCTACGCGTGGTTCCCGGTCACGGCCCTGTGAGCGGATGGCCGGCCGCCCTCGCCGACGAGCGCCGCTATCTCCAAACACTGGCCGCAGACATACGCGGGCTCGTCGCTCGCGGCGAGCCGATTGCGGCGGCAGGCACGGCAGCGGGCTCCGAGCGATCCCGATGGGAATTGTTCGACGACTTCAACACCCGCAACGCAACCGCAGCATTTTCGGAAATTGAATGGGAATAGCAGGCGCATTGCCCTATATTGCCCTTTCGTTGCTTTCATCCCTGTGAAGGTGGTGCATGCCCGGATCTCTCTTCCGCCTGTTCGGTGTCGCTGGCCTGCTGCTGTTTGGCGCGCCGCTGGCGCTCGCGGCCGAGGCGAATGACCCTTGGCCCGGCCTGGCGCAAGACATCTTCAACAACCGCCCGATGAACGACGGCAACGACGTGATCGGCATCGAAATGCCCACCCGTGCCGAGGATGCTGCAATCGTCCCGGTGACCTTGCGAACGAAGCTGTCGCCCGGCGACAGCAGGCAGGTGCTGAGCATTACGCTGGTCATCGACCAGAACCCTGCGCCGATGGCGGCCAAATTCCAGCTCGGGCCGGACGCCAAGGTGTCTGAGATCTCCACCCGCGTCCGCGTTAACAATTACACCGATGTTCATGCGGTGGCCGAACTCAGCGACGGCAAACTGTACATGACCAAGACCTATGTAAAGGCATCCGGCGGCTGCTCGGCGCCTGCCGCCAAGAACGCCGATGAAGCCAAAGGCAGGCTCGGCCAGATGCGCTACCGGCAGTTCGCAAAAACCGGCGAAGGCCCCGCCAGCGGCGCGCGCGAGGCCCAGATCATGATCGGGCATCCCAACAATTCCGGCCTGCAGATGGACCAGGTCACGCAATTGTATGTGCCGGCATTCTTCGTCAACGAACTGCGTCTCTGGCAGGACGACAGCCTGGTGTTGACGATGGAAGGCGGCATTTCAATTTCGGAGGATCCCAATATCAGGTTCACCTATGTCTCGAATGGCGCGAAGCGCTTCCGCGCCGAGGCCAAGGATACCGAGGGACATGTCTTCCAGCGCGAATGGAAGATCGACGATTCCGGGATGTGACGCAGGGCCGCGTGCAGCGCCTCAGAAACAGCGCACTTCCGCTTCGGCCTGGGCCCGCCTGAGCTCGTTGAGCGCATTTGCCGCCTGCTCCGACGTGCGGAACGGGCCGCCCATATCGCCCCGCACCTGCGACAGGCTGAGCACGGTTTCGGCCGTGACATAGCGATCATAGGGCACGAGCGAAGCGATAACGTCGATCGAACAGGAGCATTGCTCGATCGACTGCCGGCTCTCGCCGTTCGCTTTCAAACAGCCAAACGCGTATTCGACGCGCGTCGACGTCGGATAATCGTTGAAGTCCTGGGCGCGCGTGACCGCTGTCATCGTCAACAGCGCCGTCGACACGGCGACAATAGGTCGTACCAATCCGACAAGCGTCATCGTCTTCCTCCCGCTAGTAATTGTGGAAGCTATGCTATGACTGTCCCACAGAAAAGCGGATGTTCGAGGAAACGGCTCAAGGCACCATGAAGTTTTTTGTTCGCATGCTGCTCGCTGCGATTGTTTCAGTCTCGCTCGGCACGTGCTGCAGCGCCGAGGTTTTGCGCGTTGCGGTGCAGAAGACCGGAACATTCGCCTGGGAACTCGCTGTCATCCGTGCGCACGGGCTCGACAAGCGGGCCAACCTTTCGGTCGAGGTTCTCGAACTGGCGAGCCCCGAGGCGGGCAAGATCGCGCTTCGCGCCGGAAACGCCGACATTGTGGTCACCGATTGGCTTTGGGTATCGCGCGAACGCGGGCTTGGCGCCAAGCTGACATTCTATCCTTATTCGAGCGCGCTCGGCGCCGTGATGGTACCTGCCCCATCACCGATCCAGACCCTGGCCGATCTCAAGGGCCGCAAGCTCGCCGTCGCTGGTGGCCCGATCGACAAGAGCTGGCTGCTGCTGCTGGCGTGGTTGAAGCAAGGGGGAATCGACCTGAAGTCGGAGGCGACAATCGCCTACGGCGCGCCACCGCTGCTGGCTGCGAAGACGCTCAGCGGCGAAATGGATGCGACCCTGAACTACTGGAATTTCTGCGCCGCACTGGAAGCAAAGGGCTTCCGCCGCGTCGCCGGCATTGAAGATCTGCTGCCGAAACTCGGCGCCAAAGGCCGCACCGCGATGATCGGCTACGTCTTCGACGAAAAATGGGCGAACGCAAACCAGGACAAGCTTGCCCGCTTCATCGCCATCACCCGCGCGGCGAAAGAGATCCTGTCGACCTCGGATGCGGAATGGGAGAAAATTGTGCCCCTAACCGGTGCTCCCGACGCCACAACGTTGCGCGCCTATCGCGATCGCTATCGGGAAGGAATTCCGCGTCGCCCGGTCGCCGACGAAGAAGCCGACGCACGCATTCTCTACCGCGTGCTGGCTGAGATCGGCGGCCGCGAACTTGTCGGGCCGGCGCCTGAGCTCGATTCCGGAACATTCTATCACGCGATCCCGGGAGGCTGAGGTGCCGCGCCTGCTGTCATTCGCCGTGCTCCTCGCAACCTGGTGGATCGGCTCGCTGCTTGCCGGTGATGCGAAACTGCCACCTCCCCCCACCGTGCTCGCGGTCATGATTGCGGAAGCAAGATCGGGTAATTTGTTCTTCCATCTCGGCGTGACATTGGCGCGCGTTGCGCTCGCCTTCACGCTGGCGATGTCGTTGGGCGCCGCGATTGGATATTTGATGGGCCGGGTACGGCTTGCCGACCGGCTGGGCGACCCCTGGCTGATCCTGCTGCTCAATCTGCCGGCGCTCGTGGTCATCGTGCTCGCCTACATCTGGGCTGGATTGACTGAAGTCGCCGCAATTGCGGCAATCGCCATCAACAAGCTCCCGACCGCCGTCGTTACGCTGCGCGAGGGGGCGCGCGCCCTCGATGCGGCGCTCGACGAAATGGCGACCGTATTTGCGTTGTCGCGCTGGAAGAAATTCCGGCACGTTATTTTGCCGCAACTATCGCCCTACATTGCAGCCGCCGCACGATCAGGACTTTCCCTGGTCTGGAAGATCGTCCTTGTTGCGGAGTTACTCGGACGTCCGAACGGGGTTGGTTTCGAGATTGGCGTGGCGTTCCAGCTGTTCGACATTCCGCTATTGCTGGCCTATTCACTGAGCTTCGCTGTGGTCGTGCTCCTCATTGAAACCGTGTTGGTGCAGCCGTTTGAGGCCCGGTTATCCCGGTGGCGTCCCCGTGCGGCTTGAGGTCGATATCGCCAGCAAGACGTTCAAGAACGCGGCGGGCGAGCAGCACGACGTGATCGCCGGCGTGGCCTTCGCGCTTGATGCCGGAGAGGTAGGCGTCCTTGTCGGTCCATCCGGCTGCGGCAAGAGTACGATGCTCAGGATTCTCGCCGGCCTCGACCACGAATTTCAAGGGCGCGTCTCGCGCCCCGCTGGCGCACGAGTAGGCTTCGTCTTTCAGGAGCCACGGCTGCTGCCCTGGCGGTCGGTCGAAGAAAATGTGCGGCTTGCTGCGCCCCTGGCCGATGAAGCGAAGCTTTCAGCCCTCTTCGAAACTCTCGAACTGAAAGCGCATCGTAATCACTTTCCCGGCGAACTATCGCTAGGTCTAGCCCGGCGCGTTGCGCTCGCCCGTGCGTTCGCCGTCGAGCCGGAGTTCCTCATTCTCGACGAACCACTGGCCTCGCTCGATGCCGCCCTCGCCGCCCGTCTGCGCGATGAGATTGCCATGTTGATGGACGGCCGTTCCATGATAACGCTGCTGGTCACCCATGACGTGGACGACGCGGTTCGTCTGGGCGACCGCCTGTTCCTGCTCTCGCCGCGACCGGCTCGGATTCTCGCCCAGCTGCCTATCCGCACACCGCGCAGCAAGCGCGGCGACGCCGAGATCGCCGCGATCAAGTTGGACGTCATGCGGCGGATCAACGGCGCTCCCGCCGAGCGGGATGCCTCATAGGCATTGCCAGAGACCAGTGCTAACATGCAGCACCGACGGGGTTGGAGATGAAACGCTCGATCGGAATCGCAACGCTCGGTCTCGCGCTTCTGACCATAACGGCAACGGCGCAGGACATGATGCGTCATGTGGACCTGTCGTCGCCCGACATGGTCTCTGCCGAAATGACCCGCGCCGAGGTCGAGGCAGCGCTCGCTGCGGCGACCACCGTCGCGCCCGCCGATTTCACGGGAAAGAGATTATCCGGCCTCGACCTCTCCGGGCTCAATTTGTCCGGCGCAATTTTCCGCGCGGCACGGCTCAACAAGACAAGGCTCGCCGGCGCCAGGCTCGACCGTGCCATCCTCGACCAGGCATGGCTGCTGGAGGCGGACCTGACCGGCGCAAGCCTGAAGGGCGCAAACCTGTTCGCCTCGCAGATGCCTCGCGCCCGCCTCGACGGCGCCGATCTCTCAGGCTCGCGCATCGCCGCCGATCTCACCGGCGCGAGCCTCGTCGGAGCCTCGATCGCGGGCGCGAATTTGGGCGCCGACATGCGTAACCAGTCGATGGGCCTGATGCGCGCAATACTGAAATCCGCCAATCTGGAACGGCTGAATGCGCGCGGCGCCGACCTGTCCCGCGTCGACCTCGAATTTGCCGCGCTGAAGGGTAGCGACCTCACGGGCGCCTCTCTCAAGGGAACCCAGCTCGGGGGAGCCGACTTGACCGGCATCACCGTCATCGATACCGATTTCGATGGTGCCGATCTCGATTCAGCCAGGTTGATCGCCCCAATCGGCCTCGACCGGGCGAAAAACTTCGATAAAGCAAAAAATCGAGAGCGCCTGATAAAGCAATGACTGCTCTAGACATTCCCTGATGAAGGACTGCCCGATGCGATGGATCCTGGCTTTGGTGGCGCTGTTGTCAGCGAGCGTCAATGAACTGGCCGCGCAAGGAAAAGGCATCCGATTGTGGAATCTGACCACCGCGACTATTTCGGAGTTTCAGCTTTCCCCGGCCGGAAAGAGCGACTGGGGCCCCAACCAGACCCTGAACGACAAGGACAAGGAAGTTGATCACGACGAGCGCCTGCGCATCACGGGGGTACAGCCGGGACGCTATGACGCCAAGGTCGGCTATCGCGGCGCAAAGCACTGCTTCGTTCGCGACATTGATATCAAGGCTGACGCCGTGTTTTCGGTCGCAGACAAGGATTTGAAAGACTGCAACAAGTAGCCGCTACGACCGGACGAATATTCAGCCGAGAGACCACACGGCCTCTCCAGAAGCCTTTTGGTTGTTGCGGGGGTATTCGCAACGCCATTTGACCGCGGTCCATTTCGGATGTTCGCCCACCCACTGGGCGATATAGGGCTGCGCGGCCATGGCACATTGCCGCAACGAAACATCTGAAGAAAACACCAGATGGGTTTCCTCGCAGGTGGCCGGCGAGAGCACCGCACAGACGGTCACGATCAAATCTATAGGGGTCATGCTCGATATCCCTTGAATTGCTCCCGAATAGATAACGCAAAAGCTACGGTAACGGGCGGCGTAAAGTTTCACTACCCCGTGAAAAGTCGGAACCCGGCCGCGCGTCAACCCTAAAAGTTAACGCCAAATACCAGCCGTGCCTGATGGCGTTCGAAATTGACGAGATCAAGGCTGGCAATTGACCCGGCCGGACGCCCCCACGCCTGAACGCTCCAGCTTGCGGTCAGCCGCGAGTGTTTCGACAATTGGAAATAAGCGGTCGGACCGACAAACAATGCCTGTCCTGCCAGTTCCTCCAGGCCGATCCCCTCATATTTCCGCAGGTAACGCGCTTCGCCGCCCAACAGGAAAGCGGGATGCAATTGCGCCATTAGCCCAAGCGCCGCACCTGCGGTGGATTCCCGCTCCATCACACCACTGCCGACAAGGCGCGTCCACTCCGGTTCGTAGATCAGGTTGAACGCCGCGACGACGCGGTTCGGCACGAGCTCCCGGTCGAACGCCAGCCTGAATTCCGTCCCGAAACTCCGGACCCTTTCTGCCGTTGTCTCATCAATCCGATGAGCATGCGCTTCCGTCGCGAAAGTGAGCCCGAATGGGGCCGTTTCCCGATCGAGAAAGCGGTAGCGCAAATCGACGGACCCGCCCTGCCACGACGTCCGGCGCTGGTCGTCAAGACCTGGTACGCCATTGATCAGATGTGACGCAAACGCGCTCCCGATCTCGATTCGAAAATTCTGGACCGGCACAAACTCAAGCTCGAACTCCTGGCCGACGGCCCGATAACGCCCGCCGTTCCTGCCGAAGCGGCCGGTCGTCTCGCTTTGAAACTCTCGTTCGCCGACATTGCCGACATCGGTACCGATCATGAAGCCGAACAGATGCTCGGTATCGATGCCCTCGGCATGGACGCAGACCGGCAGCAGCGCAGCAAGAGACACGACCGCCGCCTGGAAGGTCTTTGCACGCGTAGATATTCGCATTCAGCAGGTCATGGGGTTGAAACGGGTAACTCCGGCGGCGTCAGCCGAGAACATACCCTAGCATGGTGCGGGGACCGTGGGCGAGCCATGCGAACATGTGGGAGAGAGGAATCAGGACCGGATCGCCTTCCGGCGGCCGTCTACAGGGGGGTCCTGTCCACCTTGCAGGATCCGCGCCCTGCTCTTGCTGCAGGCAGTGGAGAACTTCCCTGGGTCGTACAGCTTGGGATCGTACAGCTTGCCCGGCCCGCAGCAACAAGCTGTTGTCGGAGCCGGGCAGACCGTTTCGACGCGTCTATTGACGCGCCGCGCAGGCGTACATGTTGATTTCCATGCCCACCGGCACTTCCACAATCTTCGGAGTTTTCCAACTCATCAGGGTTTCTCCCAAGCAGTGCTGGCACGACATTCGTGCCGGCACCAAAACTAGGTTGACCTCGAACGTAGCGCAAGCTCGGAACATCAGACATTGACGGCATCCCGGCGCATCTGACGCCGGAAACTTCCCTCTTGGGCAAAGCCACTTCGCTCTTGGACAAGGCGAACGAGCGAAAGCGACGAATCGACGTATACGTCGCGTCGGTCACGATTGGCGAATTCGGTTCGCTTGACAAAAACTGTCTGTTGCAGTCGGACACTTCGGGGATGTCGGAGCGCCGGCCGAAGCGCCGACAATCCGACACCGCCTCAGCTACACGCCTCAGCAATCCTTGTCTGCGTCTGCGGTCTTGCTGTCCGCTTTGGCGCCTTCGGCCTGCTGTGCCGCCGTTGGTTCGCCCTGCATCTGCCGCTGCGTATCCTGCGAAGACGCCGCAACGTCTCCGGTCTTTTGATTCATCGTTTCGGTCGGCGGATGTCGATCGGTGCTGCTGGCCATACCCGTCGTCTGGCTGTCGCCCATCTTGGCCGGTCCGGAGCCTGCATCCTTCAAGTTGGCGGCACGGCTCGTATCACAGGGACCAGCCAATGCTGCGCCGGTGCTCAAAACCAGGACGGAGCAACCAGCAATCATGAGCTGTTTCATTTTCATCTGTCTCACTCCTGTTCTCGTGAAGTACGCACGACATGATGAGAGGCAACCGACCCGCTGCCTGCAGGTTCCGGGTGGCTACGCGAATCGCGGCATGTTTAATCTGACGTCCGGGTTTTTGGTGAGGACAGCCGATGGAACCGATTCACCGAGGGTTGATCAGTTTTCTTTTCGCGGTGTGCTTTGCGTCGGGGGCCTTTGCGCAGGACAGGCAGCCTGACCAAACCGCACCAAAGGCCGAGACCGCTGATCCCGTCAACGGGCTGTCACTGACCGGAAAAGAGCGCATGGGCAAGAAGTGGATGGACGAGCAACGGATCGACAATTGCAACGTGCCGATCGACAAGCGCGGGACCAGGCCACGATCCAGCACCTGCCCGCATGTTCCGTCGGGATGATCGGCGACGACGGTGCAACGCCACGGCTGCGCAATGTGATCCAGCGCCGTCGCGCTGTCCGCGACACGGCGACACCGACCGACTGAACTCAAGCAGTGCCACGGTTCAGCCGCACGGCATCAGCCGTGCGATGGAAGCCAAAGCGGCGGCGGGCTCGTGCCCGCCGCGGTTAATCCCAGGCGGCTAATCCCAGGACCAGGCGGAGAAGTCGTTCTCGAATTGCGGGACTTCCTTCCACACGCCCTTCAGCTTCTTGTTCGCGATGGTGATCCATTGCGGCTGGAACAGGAAGCCGGCGACCGCGTCGGTCGCCAGCATGCGCTGTGCGTCGCCGAGCAGTTTGGCGCGCTCGGCCTCGGCCGGTGTTGCCCTGATCTGCTGGTAAAGCGCGTTGAAGGCCTCGTTGTTATAGCCGAGATAGTAATCGGACTCGGTTATCTTCACGAGATCGAACGGCTCGACATGCGAGACGATGGTGAGATCGAAGTTATGCGGACCGTTGCCGGCAAACACCTGCGACAGCCACTGCGCCCATTCGACGTTCTCGATCTTGGCGATGATGCCGACCTTGGCGAGCTGGGCTGCGAGGACTTCGCCGCCCTGCCGCGCGTAGGGCGGCGGCGGCAGCTTGAGGCTGAGCTCAAGCGGCGTCTTCACGCCGGCTTCCGCCAGCAGCTTCTTGGCCTTTTCGGGGTCGTAGGGATTGATGCCTGTCGTGTCGACATAGCCTAGCGATCCCGGCGTATAGAAGCTGCCGATCGGCGTGCCAAAGCCATCGACGGCGCCGTCGATCATCGCCTTGCGATCGATGGCGGCGAGAATGGCGCGGCGAACCCGCACGTCATCGAGCGGCTTCTTCCGTTCGTTGATGCCGACGATGGTCTTGGCCTTGGAGCCGCCGATCAACACATTGAAGCGCGGATCGGCCTTGAACTGCGCCACGCTGCGCGCCACTGCGGCGCGCGGAAATGCGTCGATGTCGCCCGACAGCAGCGCCGCGACCTGCGCTGAGGGATCGCTGATGAAGCGGATGGTCACCTTGGAAAGCTTGATCGCGGCGGCGTTGCGATAATCCGGCCATTTGCTCAGGGTGATCGACGATCCCTTGGCCCAGGCGCCGAGCGTATAGGGTCCGGTGCCGACCGGCTGCGTCGCATTGGTCGGCGCGCTCTTCGGCTCGACGATCGAGCCGCCCGCCTGACCGAGCAGGAACGGCAGGTTCGGTTCGGAATATTTGAGCGCGACCACGATCGTCTCCGCATCGGGCGCGGTGACCTGCTCAAACGCCTGGTAGAGGCTCTTGTCCTTGTTGGTGCTGGTCGGCACCGCGTTGCGATCATAGGAGAACTTTACCGCCGCGGAATCGAACGGCTCGCCGTTATGGAATTTGACGCCCTTGCGAAGCTTGAACGTATAGGTCTTCAGGTCGGCCGACGCCTGCCAGCTCTCGGCGAGTAACGGCGATACCGAACCGTCCTCGTTGATCTTGGTCAACGTCTCATAGAGGTTATAGAGCGTGACCTCGGCAATCGCCGCCGCCGCCGCGTTGGTGGGATCGAGCCCCGGCGGCTCCAGCCCCATGCCCATGACGACGCTGTCCTTCTTGCCCTGCGCCAGGCTCGGCAGCGGCGTTGCGGCGAACGCGGCGATAAGTGCAAAAACGGCTAGCTTCCTGAACATTCGCTTGCTCCCCTGACATATCGCGTGACCAGACTAAGCCAGTCCCGCACAAAAGACTAACTCTCCTCCGACGACACTGGAGGCAATGCCATCACGGCCTCCGCGTGATGGCATGCCGCAAGGTGCGCTATGCCGAAATTGCTCAGCGCCGGTGCGGTGTCGCGGCAATGCTGGTCAGCCAGTGGACAGCGCGATGCGTAGGCGCATCCTGTCGCGCCGGTCGACTGGGAGGCGATCGACTGGGCGCCGCGGCGGCGGCGTAGCCCACCCGCGCGGGCGCGCGGCACGGCCTCAAGCAGCGCTCGCGTATAAGGATGGGCGCAGTGCGCGAACAGATCTTCCGGCCGGCCCTGCTCGACGATCCGGCCGAGATACATCACCGCGATCTCGTCGCAGAGATAATCCACCACCGCCAGATCGTGGCTGATCAGGATGTAGCTCAACCCAAACTCATCCTGCAGGTCTTGCAGGAGATTGAGCACCTGCGCCTGCACGGAGACATCGAGTGCGCTGACCGGCTCGTCGGCGACAATCAGTTTTGGCTGGGTGATCAGCGCACGCGCGATCGCGATGCGCTGGCGCTGGCCGCCGGAGAATTCATGCGGGAACTTGTCCATGTCGGCGTCGCGCAGGCCGACCTGGCGCAGCACGCCGGCAACGCGCTGACGCAGCGCGGCGCGATCCATGCGCCCGAGCGCGGTCAAAGGCTCCGCGACGATACGCGCAATGGTCTGTCGTGGGTCCAGCGAGCCATAGGGATCCTGAAACACCATCTGGAAATCGCGCCGGGCGCGGCGCAACTCGGCAGCCGGCATCCGGTGCAGGTCACGGCCCATCAGCGACACCGATCCCGACGACGGCTGTTCCAGCGCCATCACCAGCCGCGCGAAGGTCGACTTGCCCGATCCGGACTCGCCAACCACGCCGAGGCTTCGGCCCGCCATCACCTGCGCGGTGACGCCGTTGAGCGCATGCACCTGCCCGGCCGGCTTGAACACGCTTTCGCGCGGCAGTGTATAGCGCTGGGCCAGATCCTTGACCTCGAGCAGCGGCGGTTCGGCGGACGGTGACGCCTGGTCCAGCATGGTCATGCACTCAAAACTCCGGCCGCCTCAGCCATCGAAACATCCGTCCTGAGGCAGCGCACGCCGTGGCCGGCGCCGACATCAACCGCCGCCGGCAACGCCACGCGGCAACGGTCTTCGACGATCGCGCAACGGTCCGCGAAGGTGCATCCCGAGGGCAGATCGGCAAGCTCGGGCACGGTGCCGGCAATGGTCTGCAGCCGGGTCCCCTTCCGCGCACCGAGGCGCGGGCGAGCGCGAAACAGGCCCTGCGTATAGGGATGCCCCATGCGCGTGAACACGGCATTCGTCGCGCCGCTCTCAACGACGGTGCCGCCATACATCACCATCATACGCTGTACATTCTCGGCGATGACGCCAAGATCGTGCGAGATCAGAACCATCGACATGCCGCGCTCGGCAACGAGGTCTGCGATCAGGTCGAGGATCTGTCCCTGGATGGTGACGTCGAGCGCGGTGGTCGGCTCATCGGCGATCAGCACGTCGGGCTGGCAGGCCAGCGCCATGGCAATAGTGACGCGCTGCCGCTGTCCGCCGGAGAACTGGTGCGGATAGGCATCGACGCGTTTCGCCGCATCGGGAAGCCCGACACGATCGAGCAAGGCGATGGCTTCCTTGCGGGCCTCTGCCGCCGAGCAATTGGTGTGGCGCCGCAACGGCTCGGCCACCTGACGGCCGATCGTGTGCATCGGATTGAGCGCGGTCATCGGCTCCTGGAAGATCATGCTGATGCGATTGCCGCGCAGCTTGCAGTAATTCGTATCCGACAGGCCCACCAGCTCGCTGCCATCGAGCCGGATGCTGCCGCTGACGACGGCGCTGTCGGGCAGCAGGCCCATCAGCGCGAGCGCGGTGACGGACTTGCCGCAGCCGGATTCGCCGACGAGGCCCAAGGTCTCGCCACGCTTCAGCGCGAAGCTGACGCCACGAACGGCCTGCGCGGGCCCGCGGCTTGTGTTGAGCCGGACGCCGAGATCCCGGACTTCGATCAGAGGTGCGTTGGCGGACTTGCTCATATTCAACGCTCCCGCGCCAGCCGGGGATCGAGCAGATCGCGCAACCCGTCGCCGAGCAGATTGAGACCAAGCACGGCGACGGCGATCGCAGCGCCCGGATAGACCGCGAGCATCGGCGACTGGAACAACAGCGTCTGTGCATCGTTCAGCATGCGGCCCCAGGACGGCTGCGGCGGCTGCGTGCCGAGCCCGAGATAGGATAGCGCCGCTTCGGCCAGGATCGCGAGTGCGAATTGGATCGTCCCCTGCACGATCAGGATCGGCAGGACGTTCGGCAGCACGTGCTCGATGGTGATGCGGAAGCCACCCTTGCCGGAGGCGCGCGCGGCCAGCACGAACTCCCGCGCCCAGATCGCATTGGCCGATCCACGGGTCAGCCGGACCAGGGTTGGAATCTGGAAGATGCCGATGGCGATGATCGAGGTCACCATGCCCGGGCCGGCGACGGCTGCCAGCATGATGGCCGAGAGCACCGCGGGAAACGCGAAGGTGAAATCGCTCATCCGCATGATGAGCTCTTCGGTCCAGCCCTTGCGCGCGGCGGCGATCAGCCCGAGACACACCCCGAAGGTGAGGCCGATCCCGACCGCGATGATGCCGACCATGATGGTGGAGCGGGCGCCGACCAGCAGTAACGACACGATATCGCGGCCAAGCACATCGGTGCCGAGCCAGTGCGCCGCCGACGGTGGCCGCAGCTTGGAGGCCACGTCGATTTCATAGGCCGACCACGGCGTCCAGACCAGCGACAGCAAGGCGGCGCAGAGCACCATCAGGCTGAGCGTGCCGCCCGCAACGAAGCTGCGATGGCGCAGCGCGCGGCGCCAGAAGCCGTTCGCAAGCCGCGGACGCGCAGTGGTGGCCGCAACCTCGACTGAGGCGCTCAGCGGGGTGCTCATAGGTTGTGTACCTTGATGCGCGGATCGATGAAGGCATAGAGCACATCGACCACGAAGTTCACGATGACGACCACGGCTGCCAGCAGCATCACGCAGTTGCGCACCACGATCAGGTCGCGATTGGCGATCGACTGGAAGATCAGCCGGCCAAGACCCGGCAGATAGAACACGTTCTCGATCACGATCGTGCCCGCCAGCAGGTTGGCGAACTGCAGGCCCATCACCGTCATGACAGGGATCATCGCATTGCGCAGCACGTGCCGCCACAATACGTCGCGCTTGCTCAAGCCCTTGGCGCGCGCGGTGCGCACAAAATCCTCGCGCAGCACCTCGAGCACCGCGGAGCGCGTGACGCGAGCGAGGATCGCCGCCTGCACCACCGATAACGAGATCGCAGGCAACAGCAGCGACTTGATCCCGGCAATGATGCTTTCGTCCCAGCCCGCAAATCCGCCGGCCGAAAGCCATTGCAGCTTCACCGAGAACAACAGAATAAGCAGGATGGCGAACCAGAAGTTGGGAAGCGCTATGCCGAACTGCGTCAGCGACATCACGCCCACATCGCCGAGCTTGTTGTGATTTGCCGCCGTATAGATGCCGGCGGACAGGGCCAGCACAACCGTCATGGACATGGACATGATCGCCAATGGAATTGTCAGCGTGAGACGCTCGGCGATCAATCCTGCAACAGGCGTGCCATAGGCATAGCTGTTGCCGAGATCACCCGTCAGCATCCCCGCGATCCAATGGACATACCGATAGTGCAACGGTTGATCCAGCCCGAGCTTGATCGTCAGCGCCCGGACAGCATCGGGCGAAGCATCTGCGCCCATCAGCATCTGCGCGGCGTTGCCGGGCAAGGCATCCAGAACCAGAAAGATAATCAGCGACGCGCCGACCAGCGTCGCTATCAGCGTCAGAAAGCGGCGGAAAATGAAGACGCTCAAGTCCCGATTCCCTTGTTAGCGGCCAATCCCTTGTTAGCGATCAGGTGTGGTGGCAGCCGCATTTTCGTTTAGCCGGCTAGATTCGGCCACCGGCCGAGAAGATCTTGCGAGGCCTCAAACAGCGCGCTGACGCGCAGCAATTCGACGTCTCCACGGAATTGCCCGACCAACTGGATGCCGATCGGCAGGCCGTCCGCATCAAAGCCGCAGGGCAGACTGACGGCGGGATGACCGGTCATGTTGAACGGCATCGTCCAGGGAAACCAGCTCGGCCGCACGTCGCTGAAGACCCGGCCGTCGATTTCGATCGTGCCGAACAGGTCCTGGTCGATCGGAAGTGCGGTTCGGGTGATGGTTGGCATCGCGAGAATGTCGACCCTTTGCAACAATGTCTGAACCCGCCGAAACAGAGCCGTACGGTCAAACATCGCCCGCTGATAGTCAACACCGCTAACCTTCGTGGCCAGCGCCAGTTGCTTCATGAAAGTCTCGCTCAGCACGTCGCCATGGTCGGCCGCAAGCTTCTCGAACCGCGCGCGCCACGCGGTGTGATTGATGGCGCGCCAGATCGGCTCAACCTCAAATCCGTCGGCGGACATTTCCTCAACCTCGGCCCCGAGGGCCTCCAGCCTGGCAAGCGCGACCTTGAATGCAGCGACGACATCGGCCGCAACCGGTCGACCGAGCGGCGCGAGGCAGAATGCAATCCTGCGCCCGCGCAGATCGCCGTTTGGCGCCGATCCCTCGACAAAATTCCAAGGCGGCAATCCGATCGACCACGGATCGGAAGCGTCTTCTCCCGACATCGTCTGCATCATCAGGGCGGTATCTGCGACGGTGCGCGTCGTAGGCGTCACATAGGTCTGGTTGCCGAACGCGTCCTGCACCTGGCTGTGCGGAATAACGCCGTTGCTTTGCTTCAGCCCGACGACGCCGTTGCAGGCCGCCGGAATCCGCGTCGAGCCGCCGCCATCCGTCGCGATGGCAAGCGGCGCGATGCCGCTGGCAACCGCAACCGCCGCTCCCCCGCTTGAACCACCGCTCGAGCGTGCGCCACTCCAGGCATTGCGCGTGCGGCCGAACAACGGCGAATCCGTCAGGCACTTGGTGCCGAACTCCGGCGTCGTGGTCTTGCCCACGAGAATGGCACCCTCTGCCCGCATTCGCGCCACGGCGACCGCATCATGGTCAGGCACGTTGTCCTTGTAGGGGACCGCACCGAAGGTCGTTCGCACTCCCTTGGTGTTGACCAGATCTTTCACGGTGAACGGAATGCCGTGAAGAAGGCCGAGCCGCCCCCCGGCCACCACCTCGCGCTCTGCGTTCCTCGCCTCGGCCATGGCTTCATCCCCACACAGCGTGATGAAGCAGTTCAACTCGGGCTGCATCCGCTCGGCGCGCGCAAGAACGGCACGCGTAATTTCGACCGGTGAAACATCCCTGCGGACGATCCGCGCGCGGAGTTCGGTCGCAGGCAGAAAGCACAGTTCATCGCTCATCGCGCTAAAGTCCCCAGGGTCGAATGACGCAAGGATGACATTCACATTGACTTCAGGTCCAATACCATCGCACAACTGACCCATACGATTTTGGTATGGCAAAAATGGATCTCCGGCGTCTCCGGTATTTCGTTGCCGTCGCAGAAGAACGCAGCGTTGGCCGGGCGGCCGTACGCCTGCGCATGGCGCAGCCGCCACTGTCGGTCCAGATCCGCAAGCTGGAATCGGAAGTAGGAACACCGCTGTTTCGCCGCGGCACGCGGGGAATGGAGCTGACAGCGGCCGGTCGCGCCTTGCTGTCGCGTGCGCGTGAAGCGCTGGCCCTGACGGCCGAAGGCTTTGAGGCAGCCCGCGCGGTGGCGGCGGGACGCCGGGGAAGATTGTCGGTCGGTTACATGTTCGCGTTGGCCCACGCCGTGTTGCCGAGGCTCGTTCCGGAACTTCGACGGTCCCTTCCAAAGGTCGATCTGGAGTTCATCGAACTGAGCGCATCGACGCGTGAGGCGCGGCTGCTGGATCACAGCGTGACTGTCGCGCTGTGCATGCCCGCCATTCGCCACAGCGAGATCGAGATTTCCACGATCGGAAAGCAACGATTGATGCTGGCCATGCCGGCCGGCTCGCAGCTGGCGCGCTCAGCGGCCGTGCCGGTGAGAAAGCTGCAGGGCCGCCCGCTGATAAGCTTGCCCGGGGCTGCCGAGGATCCGTCGACCTCCGTTGTCACGTCGCTGCTGCGGCGGCATCAGGTCAGCATGCCGGTCGCGAACCGGGTCGAGACGGTGCATTCGGCGCTCAGCCTCGTCCTTGCCGGAGAGGGCATGGCGATCCTTCCCGCCTGCGCCCAGCTCGGATGCCCGACCGGCGTCGTGTTCAGGCCTTTCCTCGACGCCGACGATGCCATCGACGTCGCGGTTTGCTGGCGGAGGGATTCTCTCAATCCGCTGGTCCGGAATTTTCTCAAATGCGCGGAAAAGGTGATCCGCTACGCCTGACAGCACATCACCACATCGTCTGCCGCGCGCGCTCCGGCCATTCCCGATCGTATTTCTCGCCGCCAACGGTGTTATCGCTCATCTCGGCAAGGATCTGGCCCGGCGTCGGCAAGCTTCGGGGATCGACGCGCTTGTCGGGATTCCAGAGATCGGCGCGCACGATGGCGCGCGCGCACTGGAAGTAAACCTCCTCCACCGTCATGACGATGACGGTGCGCGGCGCCTTGCCCTCCATCTTGAATGACGCGAGCAGTTCCGGATCGATCGAGACATGCGCGCGGCCGTTGATGCGCAGCGTGCTGCCGGAGCCCGGGATGAGAAACAGGAGCGCGACCCTCGGATCGCGCACGATATTGCGCAGCGAATCGCAGCGGTTGTTGCCGCGGCGGTCCGGCATCATCAGCGTCTTCTCGTCGTGGACGCGAACGAAGCCCGCCAGGTCGCCGCGCGGCGAACAATCCAGTCCCTCCGGCCCGCAGGTTGCCAGCGCCGCGAACGGCGACTTGTCCATCAACACCCGATAGGCCGGCGTGACCCTGTCCGCGACCTTGACCGTCGAGGCATCGTTGGGAAAGCCGTAGATGGCCTCGAGCTGCTCGATGGTCGCGACGACGGTCATTTCCAGTCTCCTTTCAATCGTCCCATTTCTCGCCCTTGATGACGCGGACGAGCTGGCGGGAATGATATTCGGCGCTGCCGGTGTTGACGATGGTCGCGTCGGGCGCTGCCGAGGCGTCTTCCACCGTGCGGCGCAGACGGTTTTCGACCCTGCCGTCGCTGCTTCGTGCCCGCATCGCAATCCGTTCGGCCAGAACGTCTGGCGGCGCGGTGATCGAAATCACCACCACGTCGGCATAGGCGCGGCGCATCGCACCGATCACCGTGCGCGATACGTTGGCGACGATGGTGCGTCCGGCGCGGATTTCGTCATCGATCGCGCGCGACAGCGCGTAGCAATGACCGTGGGCTTCCCAATGCATGGCATATTCGCCACGCGTCAGCGCCTCCTGAAACGTTCCGGCACTGACCTCTTCGTTTTCCTCCGATGCCGAGGCTTCACGCGTAATCACGCGGCGCGGAAACACGATGTTGCCAGCATCGGCACAGGCTGCCCTGGCAAGGCCGAGTAGCGTATCCTTGCCCGCGCCGCTTGGGCCGACCACGAGCACCAGGCGGCCCGGCCCGATTGCAGCGGTCTTGTCTTCGGTTGTGGGTGTCAGCGTCTCCGTCATGCGACCCGCGTCCCTTCCCGCCAGACGCTGCGCACCACCGGAATGTCGCGGGCGACGTGCACCCGGATCAGATCGGCGCGCTTGCCGGGTGCGATCTCGCCACGGTCCGCAAGGCCCACGGCTTCGGCCGGCGTTTTTGTCACCGTGCGAACGGCCGATGCCAGATCGATCTCGGGCACGTGTCGCGGCAGTTGCAGTGCAGCCATCAGCAGGCTCGAGGGGATGTAGTCGGACGACAGGATATCCAAAAACCCCTCGCGGGCGAGATCGACGGCGGCGATGTTGCCGGAATGCGAGCCGCCCCGGACCACGTTCGGCGCCCCCATCAGAATGCCGATGCCGGCCTGATGCAGCCCGCGCGCGGCTTCCATTGTGGTCGGGAATTCCGCCACCGCAACGCGATCCTGTATCGCGTCGGCGACATTTTCTTCGGTCGTATCATCGTGGCTGGCAAGCGGGATTTTATACTGATGCGCGAGGGCCACGATTTCGCGCATGTTGCTCGCGGCATAGGTCTTCTGATAGTGGAAGCGCTTCTCGAACAGCGCATCGAGTTCGGCGTCGGTTTTGCCGCCCCCCTTGCCGCGATAATAGTCGCGCAGCTTGACCTCATCGCGGAACTGGCGCTGCCCCGGCGTATGGTCCATCAGCGACATCAGCCGCACGTCGGGCCGGTCGATCAGCTCCCTGGCTTCCTCGACCACGCTCGGCATCGGAATTTCGCAGCGCAGGTGCAGGAAGTGATCGGCACGGAGCAGGTTCGCATCGCGGGCGGATGTGATCGCCTCCGCCAGCACTCCCGCCCTGCCGTCAACCTCCTCGGCGCCATCCTCGCGCCAGACCCGCAGCGAATCCAGCACGGTGGTGATGCCCGAAGTGGCCAACTGTCCGTCATAGGAGACCACCGCCGCGATCGGATTCCAGAATACCTTTGGGCGTGGCACATAGTGCATTTCCAGATGGTCGGTGTGCAGCTCGATCAGGCCAGGCATGATCAGGTCGCCGCCGGCGTTCTCGCTACCTGACGGCGCGCTTCCCTCGCCAAACTCGGCGATGCGGCCGTCGGCGAAAGCAACCCAGCCGCGCTCTATCACGCGATCGGCCAGCACGATGCGGGCGTTACCGAGGATGGTTTCGTGCTTCGAAGTCATCTCACATTCTTCCTTCATGCCGCAGCGGCAAATGACGTCACGTCAACGATCCGGTCGGCGATCAGATGGCGTATTTCATCGTCATGGACGATCGCCACCATTGCGACCCCCTGACGCTTCTTCTCTCCAATCAACTCCACCACGACCGCGCGATTGGCCGCGTCGAGCGAGGCCGTGGGTTCATCCAGCAACAAAATCGGCAGGTCGGAGATGAAGCCATGCGCGATGTTGACCCGCTGCTGTTCGCCGCCGGAGAACGTCGACGGCGGCAGCGCCCACAGCCGCTCGGGAATGTTGAGGCGGCGCAGCAGCGAGCCCGCCTTCTCGCGGGCTTCCGCGCGCGCGAATCCGTTCGTGATCAAGGGCTCCGCCACCACGTCGATGGTGGCGACCCGCGGCACCGCACGCAGGAACTGACTGACATATCCGATGGTCGAACGGCGCACACTGAGCACCTGCCGCGGCTCGGCCGTGGCAAGATCGATCACCGCGCCCTGATGGCGGATGCCGATCCGGCCGCCATCGCAGCGGTAATTGCCAAAAATCATTTTCAGGATCGAGGATTTGCCGGCGCCTGAAGGACCCGACAGCACCACGCATTCCCCCGGCTCGACATGGAACGAGACGCCGCGCACCACGGGCAGCTCGACGCCGCTTTGCAGGTGCATCGTAAAGGTCTTTTCGGCGTTGGTAATGTCGATCATCGCTGTCATTGGCGCGCTCATGCCGGCAAAATCGAGGAAACGAGCAATTGGGTGTAAGGCTCGCGGGGGTCGTCAAGCACCTGGTCGGTCAGGCCGGTCTCGATGACGCGACCGCCCTTCATCACCATCACGCGATGCGACAGCAGCCGCGCCACGGCGAGGTCATGGGTGACGACGATGGCGGCAAGGCCGAGCTCACTGACGAGATTGCGCATCAGATCGAGCAGCCGCGCCTGCACCGATACGTCGAGCCCGCCGGTCGGCTCGTCCATGAACACCAGGCGCGGTTCTGTCACCAGATTGCGCGCGATCTGCAGCCGCTGCCGCATGCCGCCCGAATAGGTCCGCGGCGCGTCATCGATGCGCGCGGTATCGATCTCGACTCGCTCCAGCCAGGACGAGGCGGTATCGCGGATGCGGCCGTAGTGATTCCAGCCTGCTGCCATCAGCCGCTCGCCGACATTGGCGCCGGCCGAAACCGCCATCCGCAGACCCAGCGCGGGGTCCTGATGCACATAGCCCCAGTCGGTGCGGAACAGAAAACGGCGCTCTGCTTCACCTAACGCGGCCAGATCGCGCAACACGCCATCGCGCATCCGATAGGACACCCGCCCGGCGCTCGGCGCGAGTTGCGCCGACAATAACTGCAAGAGCGTCGACTTCCCCGACCCGGACTCGCCGACGATGGCCAGCACTTCACCGGGGTAGAGCGCAAAGGATACATCGCGGCAGGCAGTCAGCCGGCCGTAGTTCTTGCCGAGGTGTTCGGCGACCAACAGCGGCTCATCGTCCTGCACAACGTCTTGCAGCTCAGCCATGCGCCCTCTCCTTGTGCGGCGCGGCGGTCTCGCTGCCGCGATGACCGGCCAACTGGCGAGACTCGCAATAATCAGTGTCGGAACAGACGAACATTCGGCCGCCCTTGTCGTCAGTGACGATTTCATCGAGATAGGAATCGCCGGCGCCGCACAGCGCGCAGGGCGCGTCGAAGCGGTAGCGCGTGAACGGGTGATCCTCGAAATCGAGCGATACCACATCGGTGTGCGGCGGGATCGCATAGATGCGCTTTTCGCGCCCTGCGCCGAACAGTTGCAGCGCCGGACAATTGTCCATCTTCGGATTATCGAATTTCGGCGTCGGCGACGGGTCCATCACATAGCGCGCATTCACTTTCACCGGATAAGCGTAGGAGGTCGCGATATGACCAAAGCGTGCAATGTCCTCGTACAGCTTGACGTGCATCAGGCCATACTCTCCGAGCGCATGCATGCGCCGCGTCTCGGTCTCGCGCGGCTCCAGGAACCGCAGCGGCTCGGGGATCGGCACCTGATAGACCAGCACCTGTCCCGCATGCAGCGGCGCTTCGGGAATGCGATGCCGGGTTTGGATCACGGTGGCATCCGCCGTCGACGTGGTGGTCGCGACGCCAGCCGTCTTGCCGAAGAATTTTCGGATCGAGATCGCGTTGGTGGTGTCGTCCGAACCCTGGTCGATCACCTTGAGCACGTCATCAGGCCCAAGGATCGCCGCCGTCACCTGCACGCCGCCGGTGCCCCAGCCATAGGGCATCGGCATCTCGCGGCTGGCGAACGGCACCTGATAGCCGGGAATCGCGATCGCTTTGAGGATCGCGCGGCGGATCATCCGCTTCGTCTGCTCATCGAGATAGGCGAAATTGTAAGCTGGCGCATTCATTCGGCGGCATCCTGCACTTGCGGGGCCTCGTTCGCCTCGGCGAATTCCTTGCGCAGTTTGCGCAGCAGGCCGAGTTCGGACTGGAAATCGACGTAATGCGGCAGCTTGAGATGCTCGACGAAGCCGGTCGCCTGCACATTGTCCGAGTGCGACATCACGAATTCCTCGTCCTGGCCGGGCGCGATCACTTCCTCGCCGAGCTCACGAGCGCGCAGGCTGCGATCGACCAGCGCCATCGACATGGTCTTGCGCTCGCTCTGCCCGAACGCCAGGCCATAGCCGCGTGTAAAACATG
This sequence comes from Bradyrhizobium sp. AZCC 1678, assembly GCF_036924765.1. NCBI lineage: Bacteria > Pseudomonadati > Pseudomonadota > Alphaproteobacteria > Hyphomicrobiales > Nitrobacteraceae > Bradyrhizobium > Bradyrhizobium sp. AZCC 1678. Next base: position 3,605,393 of record NZ_JAZHSE010000001.1, on the reverse strand, counting down.
GCGCTTCGGTCGCCGATCCCTTGAATTGATTGACCATCTGGCATTCGGTCAGCGCGACCGAACCGAGCGGAACGGCAAAGCCGGCATCCTCGGCCATGAATTCAACCTCCACCTCGCCGAAGCGAATCTCGCCGGCAAAGGGGTGATTGCGGCCATAGCCGCGCTGCGAGGAATATCCGAGCGCCAGCAGAAAGCCCTCGTCGGCACGCGCCAGGTTTTGCAGGCGCAGATCGCGATCCGCCGGGAAATTGAGCGGCTCGCGCGTGAGATCACCAACCGGTGCATCGGCATCTGCCGCCGGCGACGGCTCGATCAATCCATCGCGGCCGAGAATGTCGGTGACGCGCGGGGTCGCAGCAGTGGACGCCTCTCCGATCGCGGGCACCTCGGGTGAGAAGCCATCGGCGAGCTGGGGGTCGAGCAGGCGATGGGTGTAATCGAAGGTGGGACCAAGAATCTGTCCACCCGGAATATCCTTGAACGTCGACGAAATCCGTCGCCGCACCTGCATCGCGCTGGTGTCGACCGGCTCGGTCGCGCCAAAGCGAGGCAACGTGGCGCGGAACGCGCGCACCAGGAAAATTGCCTCGATCAAGTCGCCGCGCGCCTGCTTGATGGCGAGCGCCGCCAATTCGCGGTCGTAGAGCGAGCCCTCCGTCATGACGCGGTCGACGCCAAGCGAAAGCTGCTCGGATATCTGAGCCAGCGACAGTTCGGGAACATCACGGTCGCCGCGCCGCTCATGCGCCAGCAGACGGTGGGCATTCTCGATGGCGCGCTCGCCTCCCTTGACGGCAACGTACATGGTCAGCCTCCCCTCACGAGCCGCGTCGTGCGCGGTATGGCGACGATGGAATCGTCATGAACCAGCACGACATCGATGCCGCGCGGAAACAGTGCGGCGTTTATGGCCAACCGCTCGAACAGATCACGCGGCTGGATTGAAGCGCGAAGCGCTGCCGAGCCGTCGATGCCGGGGCCCTGCAGCTCGACCACGGGGCCATCCGTCAGGCTCTCGACCTGCAGGATCAGCGTTGTCGAACGGTCCGGATATTCATTGCTGCCGAACGCGAAGCGATCGAGCGCCGGCAGGCTCTGCGGATCGCCTATCAATGCAAAACTGGCGATCGACGAATCCACAACGACCAGCGCGCTGGTGTGGAACTTGAGCCACTTGGCGACATCAGCTGCGGCCGACATCCGGCCGTCGAGCCAGACCGGCGTATCGTGGTCGAACAAGGTCAGCGCGATGGCGGCGGCGCCACGCATCATCGTATCAGGCCCGCCCGCTGCAAGCTGGACGCGCTGGACGCTGCCCGGACACGCCATCGCATCCATCACGGAACGGAAGACCGATTGCGCCGACAACACCTTGTCGGCAAATCCTGCGGGCAGTTCGGCAACGCTCGTCATGTCAGCCCTCACCCCGCACCAGTGTGTAGAAATCGACCCGTGTTGCCGCGGCCTCTGCGACCTTGCGGTTTCGTTTTTCGATCATCGCCGCACGCAGCGGTGCAACGACCTGGGTTTCGATCGCGCCAGCAAGCTCAGCCGACTGCACCATGGCGTCGCAAAGCGCGATCAGCCGGGCCTTCTCCCGATCGCGGCCGAGCGTGTAGCCAAAACCGACCTCGCCGGTCGACAGCCGCACCGCGGCACGCGATACTGTCGCTTCGCCGAGATTGAACGGCGCGCCGTCGCCGCCGACGCGGCCGCGCACCATGACGAGCCCATTCTCGGGCGCGCGCAGGTCTTCGTGCGCGGGCAACGCGACCATTCCGAGACGCCCTTCTATGTCGGCCGTTGCAGAATGAGCCAGCACCGCCATCACGGCCCTGCGCCGCGCCTGCCCGCCACCCTTGTTTTCCATACTTTCGTCGCTCACCATCATATCGGCCTTGCCGGAATCAAGTTGTCTATGATACTAGACAACTTGATAACGAAGCGCCATGACGATTTCGTGACAATGAGGTGATTTTTCCAGATGGCCCGCTTTACGCCATGAGCATCCAGGATACGCCCTCCGGCGTCGCGCTGTGGCGGCAGGTCGCCGACGGCATCGAACGCGGCATCGCCGACGGCCGCTTTGTTGGCGGCGAAAAGCTGCCGGGCGAGATGGAGATCGCCGAAACCTATCGGGTCAACCGCCACACCGTTCGCCGAGCGCTCGCCACGCTCGCTGAACGCGGCCTGGTGCGCGCCGAGCGCGGCAGCGGGACCTATGTCGAGACCCGGCGCCTCGCCTACCCCCTGCACTCGCGAACGCGGTTTTCCGAAATCGTCGGCGCCGGCGGCCGCGAGCCGCGCGGCCAATTCATCGACGCGACCGAGGAAGCCGCTACGCGCGAGCTGGCGCGGGAACTCGGACTGAAGACCGGGGCACCCCTGATCCGGATCGAATCGGTGCGGCTAGCCGACCGCGCGCCGATCTGCGTCAGCACCACCTGGCTTTCGGCCGAACGCTTTCCCAACGCCGGGAAGGTGTTTGCCAATGTGCGTTCGATGACCAAGCTAGTGGCGCATTACGGTATCCGGGATTTTCGCCGTGCGTCGACCCGGATCACCGCCGGTATCGTTGACGCGACCGACGCCGCGCGGTTGGACCTCGCGCTCGGACGTCCCGTGCTCGTGGTCGACAGCACCGACGTCGATACCGGCGGCGAGCCGCTGACGACCAAGCGTTCGCGCTTTGCTGCGGAACGCGTCGAGTTTTTGGTGGAGAATAGTTGACAGCTCGTAGGGTGGGCAAAGCGAAGCGTGCCCACCCTTTATGCCAAAGATTCGGAAAGATGGTGGGCACGCTTCGCTTTGCCCACCCCACTGAGTTACGGATTCATCACGCGATTGCCCGCTGTCCGATGATGGCAAAGCGCAATTTGCCCGAGATCCAGTCGATCGCGGCGACCGCGACCAAAATCATCAGGATCAGGAACGAGACCTTCTGCCACTCCAGCACCCGGATCTGCTCGGCCAGCTGCAAGCCGATGCCACCCGCGCCGACGATACCGATGATGGTGGCCGAGCGGGTATTCGATTCAATGAAATAGAGCACCTGCCCCGCTATAACAGGCAGCACCTGCGGCATCAGGCCGAAGCGTATTTCATGCAGCGCGTTGCCGCCGGAAGCCCTGATGCCCTCGACCTGCTTCCTGTCGGCGGCCTCGATGGCTTCGGAAAACAATTTGCCGAACGCGCCGAAGTCGGACAGCGCGATCGCCAGCACACCGGCAAACGGGCCGAGGCCAACGACGTTGATCCACACCAGCGCCCAGATCAGCGTATCGACACCGCGGACGGAATCGAGGAACCGGCGCACCGGGAAGCGAAGCAGGTTCGACGGAATGATGTTCCGCGCCGCCAGCAGGCTGACCGGCAGCGCTGCAACGGCGGCCAAGGTCGTACCAAGCAGCGCGATCGACAGCGTCTCACCGAGGGCTGCGAGGTAGGCGGGCAGCGAGGAGCCGGGATCGGGTGGAATCATCATCACCGTGATCCAGCCGAGCTGGCTCAGGCCCGACACCAATTTGGCCGGCGAGAAGCCGAGATCGACCAACCCGAATACGAAGATCGCGAACACAGCCAAAATCATCGCCGGCATGGCGAGGCGCGCGGATGCGGGCCGGTCGAAGACGTCAGGATATTTGGTCCGGAGCGCATCTGTATCCGGTTTCGGCAACTGGCTCATGCGCGCGCCTCCTTGCCGAACAGTTTTCCGCGCAGCCAGCCGGTCGTGATATCGATGACGCAGACGGTGACGATGATGGTGACGAGGATCGCGCTGACGTCGGAGTAATAGAACTTGCGGATCGCGACGACGAGCTCCTGCCCGATGCCGCCGGCGCCGACAAAACCCATCACCGAGGCCTCTCGGACATTGATCTCAAAGCGCAACAGCGCGTAGCTGGCATAGCCGGCCGTAACCTGCGGCAACACCGCAAAGCGCATGCAGGAGAGCCAGCTTGCACCGGTCGAACGCACACCCTCGACCGGTTTCATGTCGGCGTTCTCGACGATCTCGGAGAACAACTTTCCGAGCGCACCGGCGGAATGTACGGCGATTGCAAGTACGCCCGCCATCGGCCCGAGGCCGAAGGCGATGACGAAAATGAGCGCGAATACGATGCCGGGGACGGTGCGCGCTAATTCGAGGAGACGCCGGAGGACGAACCGCAGCCATGGCGCAGGCGACGTGTTTTGCGCGGCGAAGAAATTCAGCGCAAAGGCAATGACCGCGCCGGTCAGGGTGCCGACATAGCTGATGAGAATGGTCTCGCCGAGCATCTTGAGCCACTTCTGCCAGCCCCAGAACCATTCACCGAAATTGGTCCATACCCGCGTGCCGTCTTCCAGGGTAAGAATGCGGTCGAAATAGCTGACGAAGTTGCCGAAATAGCTGAAGAGCGTGCGCAGATTCACTTCCGCGCCGATCGCTGCGATAATCAACGCGGCGAAGAATGCCACCGCCGCCAAAGTCACCTTCAAACGCTTGCGCGCGACCGCCTTGCGATAGGTATCGTTGAGCACCGCAAGTTGCTGGTCTGGAAGGATGGATATGGCATTCGCCATCGGGATCACTGTGCCAACGAGTGTTAAACAGAACGGGTGTCAGACAAAAAAGGCCGGGTCGCTTGGACCCGGCCAAGCTCGTCTAGGTCTATTGATCAGGACGCCTTCTTTTTACGCAACGCATCGACGAACTTGATCAATTCGATAGTGCCATCCCAATCCTTGGTGGTGGCCGGATTGAAACCTTTCTTCTGGCCGTCGGACAGGCGGTCGAACGCCGCCTTGTCTTTGGTCGGCGCTTCGGTGAACGCCTTGGCAATCGCGGCCTTCAGATCGGCGGGTAAATCCGAATTATAGGCATAGGGTCCGTTGATGATCGGAGCCGATTTGTGGATGATCCGGAAATCGTCCTTCTTCACCGGCGAGCCGTCGGCATTCTTCAGCATGCCCTTGTGCAGCATCTGGGAGAGCGTCGAATCCTCGTCGTTGGTCCACTGGTTGGCGGCGACCTCGACGGTGCCCTGCGACAGCGCCAGCATGGCGTTCTCGTGGCTGCCGGTGAACACGACCTTGCCGAAATAGCCATCGGCGTCGGAAATGCCGAGCTTGTCGAGCTCGAAGCGCGGCACGTTGTTGCCCGACGTCGAATTCGGATCGACCAGGCCGAGGTTCTTGCCCTTCAACTGATCGATATTCTTGTAAGAGCTCGACGCCTTGACGAAGAACACGGAATAATAGCCGGTCGAACCGTCGGCATTGATGTCGTTGGCGAAGGCATCGGTCTTGACGCCGGTCAGCCGGGCGCGGGCGAACGACGCCGAGCCGTAGCTTGCGATATGGATGTTGCCGGCGCGCTGGCCTTCGATCACGGCGGCGTAGTCATTGGCGATGCGCAGTGTGACCTTGATGCCGAGCTCCTTCGACAAATAGGCCACGAAAGGCGTCCAACGCTCGGTCACGCCCGAAGCGTTTTCGGCCGGCACCACCGCAAAAGTCAGTTCCGGATATTTGCTCTTCCAGTCCTGCGCCGCGGCGGAAGCGGTAAACGCCAGCGCGACCGCGCCTGCAAGAACGATACGACGAGTGATCATGGTGAGCCCTCTTGTTGTGGTTACGCCTCTTCGCCGGTTGCAGGTTTGCAACCGGCTACCCTGTACCGAAGTGAAACTCAGGCTGCGGCGGCCGTGCCCAGTTCAGGCATCGCCGCACCGTCGGGTGCCTGCGCGGGCGCGGCACCCATGACGTCATCGGCTTCGAGATCGTACAGTTCGCGAGCGATACGATCGGTCAGCGTCTCAGGCGCGCCGTCGAACACCACGCGCCCGGCCGACATGCCGATCAGGCGGTCGCAATAGCTTCGCGCCAGGTCGAGTGAATGCAGGTTGCAGATCACGGTGATGCCGAAATGCTTGTTGATGCGCAGCAGTGCGTCCATCACGATCCGCGTGTTGCGCGGGTCGAGCGAAGCAATCGGCTCGTCGGCAAGGATAATGTCGGGCTCCTGCACCAGCGCGCGTGCGATCGCGACGCGCTGCTGCTGGCCGCCGGAAAGCTGGTCGGCGCGCTGGGCGGCGATACCAGCCATATCGAACTGCTCCAGCGCCGACATCGCCAGTGCCCTGTCCTCTTCGGGCCAAAGCTGCGTCAGCGAGCGCCATGACGGAATTTCGGCCAGCCGGCCCATCAGCACGTTGGTCAGAACGTCGAGCCGTCCGACCAGATTGAATTGTTGAAAGATCATCGCGGAGCGCGCACGCCACTGCCGCAGATCCTTGCCGCGCAGCGCGGTCACGTCGACGCCTTCGAAGAGGATGCGCCCTTCGGAAGGTTCCGCGAGGCGGTTGATCATCCGGAGCAGCGTCGACTTGCCGGCGCCGGAGCGGCCGATCACACCGACGAAGCTGCCGGGCTGAATCGAAAATGACGCGTTGTCCACCGCGGCTTTGGTGCCGAACCGACACGTCAAACCTTCCACCACCAGCATGCGCTGCTCCAGAGTTCCGATCGTGAAGCATCGCTAACGGCTCGATCTTACAGTTGTGTGACACGGCTACTGCGGTGCGACGTTCGTCCACAGCCCCGGCCAGCGTCACGTATCCGTCATGATCCCGTCATCAAGCGCATCGAAGACGGGCGGCGCCAATGATCCTTTCCTCGATTGCTGATGGACCCACACCGATGGCCGGCGCCCTGCCCGATTTCCGCGAGCTCGATGTCGAGGCCTTTCTCGACAAGTACGAATCGGCCGAAGCATCCGTCCGTCAGCAATTCAACCAGAGTGCCGCATCGTGACCGAACTGTTCATTGAAGGTGGCCGGGCGCTGCTCGGCCATGAGATATCAGAAACCACGTTGCGGATTGCCGGCCGCGAGATCGTCGCCGTGGGCACGGACAACAGCCACAGCTCGCCCGGCATCGATGCCGGCGGCTTGCTGGTGCTGCCGGGCATCGTCGATCTGCATGGCGATGCCTTCGAGCGGCAGATGATGCCGCGGCCAGGCGTCGATTTTCCGATCGACGTCGCACTGATCGACAGCGACCGGCAGGCGGTCGGCAACGGCATCACGACCGTCTATCACGCCACGACCTGGTCGTGGGAGCCTGGCCTGCGCAGCGCGGACAATGCGCGAAAGTTACTGGAGGCGATCGAGCAGATGCGGCCGCAGCTCGCCGCCGACACCCGCTTCCATTTGCGCCACGAGACCTACAATCTCGACGCGGAAAGCGAAATCATCGACTGGCTGTCGGAAGGCCGCGTCGACCTGTTCGCATTCAACGACCACATGGACTCGACCGTCGCCAGCCTCGCCAAGCCGCTGAAGCGCAGCCGGATGGTTGAGCGCACGGGGCTCACCAATGAGGCGTTCGACCGCCTGGTGCAAAGCGTGGTCACCCGCGGCCACGACGTGCCGGCTTCGATCGCCCGGCTGGCGCAGGCCGCCCGCGCGGCTGATGTCCGGATGCTCTCGCATGACGATGAAAGCCCGGCGATGCGGCAAGCCTATCGTGCGCAGGGCGTTGCCATCGCCGAATTTCCGGTCAACGAGGAAACCGCCCGCGACGCTGCCGCAGCCTCTGACTTCATCGTGTTCGGCGCGCCCAATGTCGTGCGCGGCGGCAGCCACACCGGCTGGACCAAGGCCTCCGACATGGTCGCCAAGGGTCTGTGTTCGGTGCTGGCGTCGGATTATTACTACCCGGCGCCGCTGCTGGCGGCATTCCGGCTTGCGGCCGACGGTGTGCTGCCGCTGGCCGCGGCATGGCAACTGATCTCATCAGCACCGGCGCGCGCCGCCGGCCTCGCCGATCGCGGCATGCTCGCCGCGGGACAGCGCGCCGACATCGTTCTGGTCGACGACACGGCGCCGCTGCGGCCACGAATCGTCGCGGTCGTTGCCGCGGGGCGCCTGGTGCATCTGACAGAGGCAAACCGTCTCGTCCGCTCGTCCGTCGCTTCCCGCAAGGCAGTTGCAGCCGCGTAAGACGGCCTTATTCTGGCGCGATGGCAAATTATCCCCGTTACGCGATCTATTACACCTCAGCGCAAGGCAGCGTGCTCGACCGGTTCGGTGCGTCGCTGCTCGGTTACGACGCCCATGGCGGCGACGAACTGCCCTTTCCGGATGGGCTCCCATTGGACTGGCGAGACCTGACGCAGGATCCCCGCAAATACGGCTTTCACGCCACGCTGAAGGCGCCGATGGCGCTGGCCGACGGCAAGGCCGAGGCACGGCTTGCCGCGGCATGCGAATTATTCGCCGATCTGGCCCGGCCCGTACCGGTGATCCAACCGGTGGTCGATTCGATCAGCGGTTTCATCGCGGTGATTCCGGCCGAACCGTCGGCAGAGCTCGAACTGCTCGCCGCCGAAGCGACGAAGGCATTCGATCCGTTCCGGGCTCCCCTCAGCCCGGAAGACCGTGCGCGGCGAAAGCCCGACAAGCTGACGCCGCGCCAGCGCGATTATCTCGACCGCTGGGGCTACCCCTACGTCTTCGAGGAATTTCGATTCCATATGACGCTGACGGGACGGCTTCCCGCAGAACGGCGCGAGCATGTTGTGGCAATGCTGCGCGAGAGGTTTGCGGCAACGGGCATCGGGCCGCTCGCGATCGACGCGATTGCCCTGTGCCGCCAGGAAACTCCGAACGCGCGGTTTCGGGTCATTGGCCGCTGGCCATTGCAGGAATGACGGGCCAGCGTACCAGAATCAAAATATCGAAAACAACCCCATGCAAGGTAGGATTGGAGCACCAAATGGCCCGTCTTCACGGCCCAACCTGAGCTCATCCTGCCCTATCGCCTTTGGTTGTAGACGTCGAGGCACACGGCGCCGAGCAGCACCAGCCCCTTGATCACCTGCTGGTAGTCGATGCCGATGCCGAGGATGGACATGCCGTTGTTCATGACCCCCATGATCATGGCCCCGATCACCGCGCCGCCGACCCGGCCGACGCCGCCATAGGCGGACGCGCCGCCGATAAAGCAGGCCGCGATGACGTCGAGCTCGAAGCCGGCTCCCGCCTTCGGCGTCGCCGTATTGAGCCGCGCGGCGAACACCAGTCCGGCCAATGCGGCCAGCACTCCCATGTTGACGAACGTCAGAAACGTCAGCCGTTCGGTCTTGATGCCGGACAGGCTCGCGGCCCTGGCGTTGCCGCCGATGGCATAGATATGACGGCCAATCACGGTGCGCGTGGTGACGAAAGCGTAGAGCCCGATCAGCGCCGTCATGATCACCAGCACGTTGGGCAGGCCGCGATGCGAGGCGATCAGGCCGGCGAAGAACACGATCACGGCGAACAGCACCGCGCTCTTGGCGACGAAGAAGCCAAAGGGTTCCACGTCGATACCGTGCGACGCCTGCCGCGCCCGGCTCTTGGCGCTGGTGTAAACCAGGGCCACCGCCAATATCGCACCGATCAACAGCGAGGTCGGATAAAGCGTGCCGGCGCCGGGAAACAGTTCGGGGATGAAGCCTGAGGACAGCTTCTGGAAGGTCGGCGGAAACGGCCCGACCGACTGGCCCGCCAGGATCGCGAGCGCAAGGCCCTTGAACACCAGCATGCCGGCCAGCGTGACGATAAAGGACGGGATCTTGAAATAGGCAACCCAATAGCCCTGTGCAGCGCCGATCGCCGCGCCGACGAGCAGGCAGGCAAGGAAGGCCAGCGGATAGGCCACGTGATAGCGCACCATCAGCACCGCGGCGACGGCGCCGACGAAGCCCGCGACCGAGCCCACCGACAGGTCGATATGCCCGGTGACGATGATCAGCAGCATGCCGAGCGCCATGATCACGATGTAGCTGTTCTGCAGCACCAGATTGGTCAGGTTCAGCGGCTGCAGCAGCGTGCCGTCGGTCATGACCTGGAAGAACAGCATGATCGCAAACAGCGACAGCAGCATGCCGTAGTTGCGCAGATTGTTCTTGATGAAGCCGGTGTGCCCGGGCAGCGCAACCGCCTTGTCGGTCATGGCCGCAAATCTCCCTGAAGTACCTTCTTGTGTATTTCCTTGTTGCGCATGATGGCCCGCATGATCCTTTCCTGGGTGGCCTCGGCGGCCGCGAATTCGCCGACAAAGGCGCCGTCATTCATCACGCAGATGCGGTCGCAAACCCCGAGCAGTTCCGGCATCTCCGACGAGATCATCACCACCCCCTTGCCGGCCTCGGCAAGCTCGTTGATGATACAATAGATTTCGTACTTTGCCCCGACATCGATGCCGCGCGTAGGCTCGTCGAGGATCAATACTTTCGGATCGGTCATCAGCCATTTCGACAGCACGACTTTCTGCTGATTGCCACCGGAGAGCTGGCCGGTCTCCTGATAGACATCGGAACACCTGATCCGCATCCGGTTGCGGTATTCGCTCGCAACGCGCAATTCGGACATGTCATCGATCATGCCTTGCCGCGCCACGCGGTCGAGGCTTGCCAGCGTGATGTTTTTGCGGACGTCGCTGTCCAGGATCAGGCCGAGTTGCTTGCGGTCCTCGGTGACGTAAGCAAGCCCGGCATCGATCGCCGCCGCCACGCTCGACAGGTTGACTTCCCTGCCATCGAGCCAGACGCGGCCGCTGATGCGATCTCCCCAGGCGCGGCCGAACAGGCTCATGGCGAATTCGGTGCGGCCGGCGCCCATCAATCCGGCGATCCCGACCACCTCGCCGCGCCGGACCTCGAAATCGACTTCCTTGATCACCCGGCGTTCGCGGTGTTGTGGGTGGTACACCGTCCAGTCCTGCACGGCGAAGACCGGTTCGCCGATCGCGGCCGTGCGTTGCGGAAAGCGATGGGCCAGGTCGCGATCGACCATGCTGCGGATGATACGGTCCTCTTCCACCGGCTCGGCCCGGCAATCGATGCTGTCGACGGTGCGGCCATCGCGTAGCACCGTGATCCGGTCGGCGACGCGGGCGACCTCCGACAATTTGTGCGAGATCAGGATCGAGGCGATGCCCTGCGCGCGGAACGCAAGCAGACGATCCAATAGCGCCGCGCTGTCGTTCTCATTCAGGCTGGCGGTCGGCTCGTCGAGGATCAATAGTCGCACCCGCTTGGACAAGGCCTTGGCGATTTCGACCAGTTGCTGCTTGCCGACGCCAAGGTCCGTCACCAGCGTATCGGGCATCTCGGTGAGGCCGACCTGGGCGAGCAGTTCCTGGGTCCGGCGATAGACCGTGTCGCGGTCGATCACGCCAAGACGGGACGGCGGATGCGACAGGAAGATGTTCTCCGCAATCGACATCAGCGGAATCAGCGCCAGCTCCTGGTGGATGATGATGATGCCGAGCGCTTCGGAATCATTGACGTCACGAAAGCGCCGCTCCTCGCCGTCGAAGATGATGCTGCCTTCATAATCGCCATGGGGGTAGACGCCGCTGAGAACCTTCATCAGGGTCGACTTGCCGGCGCCGTTCTCGCCGACCAGCGCATGGATCTGGCCCGCCTCAACCGTGAAGTTGACGTCGCGCAGGGCCTGAACGCCGGAAAAGCTCTTGCTCACGCCGCGCATTTCGAGAATTGCGGTCATCGCGCCATCACGTCCATTATCTGTTTATCTCGCTGCGGTCGCACACAGGCAGGTGGCGGCGCCGGTAATCGCCGGCGCCGCCGTCCCGCTCAGTCGAACTGCGCACGCTTGTAGTAGCCGCCGTCGATCAGCACCTTCTCCCAGTTGCTCTTGTCGACGACGACAGGCTTCAGGAGATAGGACGGTACCACCTTGACACCGTTGTTGTAGGTCTTGGTGTCGTTGACGGTCACTTCCTTGCCGCTGAGCGAGGCGTCCACCATGTCGGCGGTGACGCGGGCGAGATCGCGGGTGTCCTTGAAGATGGTCGAATACTGCTCGCCGCGCTGCATCGACTTGATCGACGGCACCTCGGCATCCTGGCCGCTGACGACAGGCATCGGCATGTTGCCGCTGCCATAGCCGACGCCCTTCAGCGAAGAGAGAATGCCGATGGACAGGCCATCATAGGGAGAGAGCACGGCATCGACCCGCTTGCGGCCATAGAACGCGCTCAGGAGGTTGTCCATGCGGGCCTGGGCGGTGGCGCCGTCCCAGCGCAAGGTCGAGACCTTGTCCATGCCCTTCTGGCCGCTGCCGATCACCAGCTTGCCGCTGTCGATATAGGGTTGCAGCACCGACATCGAGCCGTTGTAGAAGAAGTAGGCGTTGTTATCGTCCGGCGAGCCGCCGAACAATTCGATGTTGAAGGGCCCCTTGCCTTCCTTCAGCCCGAGCCCCTGCTCGATCGACTGCGCCTGCAGCACGCCGACCTGGAAATTGTCGAACGTGGCGTAGTAATCGACGTTGGGCGTGTCGCGGATCAACCGATCATAGGCGATAACCGTGATCCCCTTGGCCTTGGCCTGCTTCAGCACGTCCGACAGCGTGGTGCCGTCGATCGCCGCGATCACCAGCACCTTGGCGCCCTTGGTCACCATGTTCTCGACCTGAGAGAGCTGGTTCGGAATGTCGTCCTCGGCGTATTGCAAATCGGTGCCGTAGCCGCGCTCCTTCAGGATTTTCACGATGTTGTTGCCATCGTCGATCCAGCGTGCCGAGGATTTTGTCGGCATGGCGATGCCGACCGTTCCCTTGCTCTGGGCGAAAGCGCCGGTCACCGCCGTTGCGGCCACGGTTGCTGCCAGCGCCAGGGCCGACAATGTCGTCTTCAGACTAGTCATGCTTCACTCCCTTGATATCGAGGATCTATGGTTCCTGGATTGTCGGACCGCTGAATGCGGTTCTTGAAACTCAGTCGTTCTCGCGCATTTGTGTGCGCCTCGTCTTCCTCCATCAACCTGTTGCAAGTTTTACGTCCGGTTCAGGGCGGCCACGCGCTGCTACATCGAGCACGAAGGTGCGGCCATGATCGGGATCGGCGCGCTTCGCGTCCTCCGCCATCCCCTGCCAGGCCGAGGTAACGAGCAGGCGTGAGAAATCTGGCCCGACAAAGGCAGGACAACTCGACTGCCGCGCCGGAACGCGGAGCGTGCGCAGATGCTCGCCTTGCGGGCTGTAGACATCGATGCAGCCGCCGCCCCAGCGCGCATTCCAGATCAGCCCGTCGGCATCGACCACCGCGCCGTCGATGCCGCCGCCACCTCGCCGGGTGATCAGCGCGACCGGCGCGCCGCGCGGCAGGCCGGTCGCCGCATCGAGGTCGACGCGGAGCAGCATGTTCTTCCCGGTGTCGGCGAAATAGCCGATCGTCCCGTCCGGCGAGAAGCAGATCGCGTTCGGGATCGTGATGCTCTCATAGAGACACGACAGCTCGCCGCGATGCAGCGCATAGATGGCGCCCAGTTCCCGCTCGGCCTGGCGCCCCATGGTGCCGATCCAGAAGGTGCCGGACGGATGAACCCGCGCATCGTTCGAACGCGTCGCCGCATTGTCGGCTTCCAGCGGACAGTACAGCGTCATCCGACCATCGGCCGCATCGCGGACATAGAGGCCGTCATCGGCAACGAGGAGCTGGCGGTGCGCATCGATCCGCCCAAGCGCACTGCCCATCACGTCGAGCGAATGGATCGTGATCCGGCCGGTATCGAGCCGCGCCTCGAACAGCCGGCATTCGACGATGTCGAACCACCAGGCCGTATCGGTGGCGGCGTCGTAGGTCGGTCCCTCGCCAAGATGGCACCGCTCGCTACAGAGAACGGTCGTCGGCACCTCTTCCATCGTGCGATCGCCGATCATTGCCCGCCCCCTCCAGGCAACTCTACCTCGGATTGTGTCCCGATTGCGCCCCCGTTTGCATGCGTGAAGCGGTACAGCGTGGTGTGGCGATAGACCTCGCCCGGCGAAAGCCGTGCGGTCGGGAAGTCGGGCCGGTTCGGCGTATCGGGCCAGGCGTGCGGCTCAAGGCACATGGCGTCCGACTGCCGATAGAGGCGGCCGCCCTTTCCGGCGGTGGAGCCGTCGAGAAAGTTTCCGGAATAGACCTGCAGCCCGGGCTGGTTGGTGAACAGTTCGAGCACGCGGCCGGACGCGGGCTCCGCGAGCCGCGCAGCGAAGCGAGGCTCGCCGTTGGCCGGCGCGAGGCAGAAATTATGGTCATAGCCGCGGCCCACTCGCAGTTGCGGATGGTCGTTGCGGATCCGCGCGCCAACCTCGACGCCTGCCCGGAAGTCGAACGGCGTATCCGTTACCGCACTGGGCGGCTGCGGCAGCGGGATCGCGCCGGCATCAATGGCGAGGAAATGATCTGCCGCCACGGTGAGGCGATGATCGAGAATATTCCGGCCCGACCGCGCACCGGCCAGATTGAAAAAGCTGTGATTGGTGAGATTGACCACGGTGGGGCGATCGGTCCGCGCCGTCATGTCGAGCATAAGGTCCATCGGCCCGGCAAGACGCCAGGTCACCTCCACTTCCAGCGCGCCGGGATATCCTTCCTCGCCATGAGCGCTGGTGTAGGCAAGCGTCACGGCCGGATGATCTCCATCTTCGATCGCGACAATCCGCCAGTTGCGGCGATCGAAGCCCTCCAGCCCGCCATGTAACGCATTGGCACCGTTATTTGCCGCGAGTTGCACCTTGGCGCCGTCGAGCCTGAAGCGCGCGCCGGCGATGCGATTGGCATAGCGTCCGACGGTTGCGCCGAAGAACTGCCGCCGGGCGAGATATCCCTCGAACGTGTCATGACCGAGCACGATGTCGTCGCGGCGACCGGCGGTATCCGGCACCAACAATGCCTGCAGCGATGCGCCATAGGTCATGATGCGCGCTTCCAGTCCGTCAGCCGCTTGCAGCGTAACGCGTTCGACTTCGGTGCCGTCGGGCAGCAGCCCGAAGGTGGAACGCGCGACGTGAGGATTCGAAGACACGTTCATGTCGCCTCCTCGAAGGGCTCGACCGTGCGGCGTCGCCCCAGCAGGAACGCGTCGGCAACGAGCTGGAGCGGCGCGAGATCGACATCGGACTCGCCGGTGGCGGCGAGTTCGCGGAAGCGGCGGTAGAGCCCGACATATTCGGCTTCGGCGGCATCGACGAGTTGCTTGCCCCCTGCCCGCAACCTCGCCCCACCCATGGACAGGGTGACCGGGCCGCCGTCGGTGTCGAGATCAATGTCCCAGCTCTGCGGGCCGGTCTGCAGGAAGTCGAACTCGGCTGTGATCTTCAGTCCCTGCGCATCGCTGAGCGCGAGCGTGGCGGCGATCGGCGCGTCGCGATTGGCGGGGAATGCGAGATCGGCCGACGTCACGAACAAGGGCTGCGGCAGAATGCGCGTCAGGATCGAAAGCGCGTTGATGCCGGGGTCGAACACACCGAGCCCGCCCGGCTCAAAGATCCAGACCTGCCCCGGATGCCAGACCCGCACGTCTTCCTTCCAGGTAATTTTGACTGATGTGGCCTTCCGGCGGGCCAGCAACTGCCGCGCCGGCTCGACCGCCGGCGCGAAGCGCGAGTGCCACGTGGCGAACAGCGTGCGTTGTGCTGCCCTTGCGGCGGTCACGAGCGGAGTGATTTCAGCGACTGTTGCCCCCGGCGGCTTTTCCAGCATCACATGCTTGCCGGCGGCAAGCGCCATCGCCGCCTGCGCGTGGCGAACCTGCGGCGGGGTACACAGCGCCACCGCGTCGATCGGCGGACCGTCGCGCAACAATTCATCGAGCGTCGCCGCATGCGGTACGCCGGGAAGCGAGGCGTTGCGGCTGGCGACTGCAACGACTTCCACGCCGTCAGCCGCGGCAATCGCCGGCACGTGCTGGTCGCGTGCGATCTTGCCGAAGCCGACGATGGCGACGCGAAGCGGGTTCATGATTGCTCTCCGGACTCGACTGCCGCTGATGTCGCAGGTGCGGCTCCGGACGATGCCGGACCACCCTCATGCCGACGCAATCCATTATGGATCACCTCGATCATAGCGGCCGTGGCTGCCTCGGCATCGCCGCTCTCGATCGCATCGACAATGCGCTGGTGCCACAACAGCACCGTCTCGCGGTCCTGCGTTTCGACCGGCGCGCTGAGCAGAAACGAGGCGCGCAACGCCGCCTCGATGACGTTGCCGATCGAGCGCATGAACAAATTGCCGGAGGCGTTGGCCACGGCCAGGTGCAGGGCAAGATCGCCGTCGGCAAAACCCACCGAGTCGGAAGCCTCGCGCCGCATCCGCGCCATGCTCCGGTGCAATTCGGCGATGTCGGCCTCCGAGCGGCGGCCAGCCGCGAGCGCGGCGGCGCGCGGCTCGACGGCGAGCCTAATCTCGGCGAGATCGTTGAGAAAGCGGCGGTCGATGCCAGCATCGAGATGCCAGGCCAGCACATCGGCGTCGAACATGTTCCAGGCGCCGCGCTCGCGCACGACGGTGCCGACCCGCGCCTTGGTGGTGAGCAGCCCCTTGGCGACCAACGTTTTCACGCTCTCGCGCAACACCGGCCGCGATACGCCGAACATCGCCGTGAGTTCGACATCGCCCGGCAGGCGGCCACCTTCGGCGTAACGGCCGGCGATGATGTCGACGCCGATGCTGCGGGCAACCTCGGCGTGGTTGGAATGCGCGCGCCGCGTCGGGATGACGACAAGCCGGGACGTCATGATTTGAGGACTCCTGCCTTACGAGGGCCGGCGCGGCGGGCGATGCCCAGCATGGCCTGCTGCAGGGCGATGAACGCGAAAAGAAGAACACCGGTCACGATCTTGGTCCACCAGCTCGACAAGGTTCCATCGAAATTGATGTAGGTCTGGATCAGGCCCTGGATCAGCACGCCGAGCAACGTGCCGACCACCGACCCCTGGCCGCCGGTCAGCAAGGTACCGCCGATCACCACAGCCGCGATGGAATCCAGTTCGACGCCGACGGCCGACAGGGAATAGCCCGCTGCGGTGTAGAAGGAGAACACAATGCCGGCGAGCCCGGCAAGGACGCTCGACAGCATGTAGATGCGCACCGTCATGGACCCGACCGGAATGCCCATCAGGGCCGTGGTCGCGCGGCTGCCGCCGAGCGCATAGACGTTGGCCCCGAAGCGGGTGAAATGCAGCAGCACGGCGCCCGCCGCGACCACCGCCAGCATGATGAGGGCGATGGCCGTGAGCCGGCCGCCCCCGGGCAGCCGCAACGCAAAATCCGACACCGTCGAATAGAGCGGCGCTGATATCGGCGTCGATTCCGTCGACATCAGGAAGCTGGCGCCGCGGGCGAGGAACATGCCCGCCAGCGTGACGATGAACGGCGGCATATCGAAGAAGTGGATGATGGCGCCCATGGCCGCGCCAAAGGCGGCGCACAATAGCAGGATCGCGGCGAAGGCGACGAGCGGCGGCACGCCGAGCCGCTCGATCGCCAGCGCGACGAACACGGTGGTGAAGCCGATCACCGACCCGACCGACAGGTCGATCCCGCCGGAAATGATCACAAAGGTCATACCGGCGGCGACGATGCCGAGGAAGGCGTTGTCGGTCAGCAGATTGGCGGCCACGCGGGTGGACGCGAAATTGGGAAATTGCACCGTGCAGAGCGCAAATCCGACGACGAAAACCATCGCCGTGATCGCCACCGGCGGCAGACCCCTCATTGGCGGGCCCTCCCCAGCACGGCCCCGGCGTTGGCGAAGCGCGGCGACTGCAGCAGCAGGACGATCAGCACCACGGCCGCTTTCACCACCAGATTGAACTCCGGCGGATAGCCCGACAGCAGGATGCCGGTGTTCATGGCCTGGATGATCAGCGCGCCGACCATCGCCAGCACCAAACTGAAGCGCCCGCCGAACAGCGAGGTGCCGCCGATCACCACCGCAAGGATAGCGTCGAGTTCGAGCCAGAGCCCGGCATTGTTGGCGTCCGCGCCCATGATGTCGGCGGCGGCGATGACGCCGGCGAGCGCCGCGCACAGGCCGCACCAGACATAGACCGCGAGGATCATGCCGCGCGTGCCGATCCCGGCCAGTTCGCTCGCCTTTGCATTGCCGCCGGTCGCCTCGATCAACAGGCCGAGCGCCGAGCCACGGACCACCGCGCCGGTGACGATCAGCATGCCGAGCACGACCACCACCGGCGCCGGCACGCCGAGCACGGCGCCGTTGCCGAGCCAGACCAGATCGGGCGCGGTGAAGGTGACGATGCGGCCCTCGGTAATGAGCTGCGCAACGCCCCGGCCGGCCACCATCAGGATCAAGGTGGCGACGATCGGCTGGATGCCGAGCACGGCAACGAGAAAGCCGTTCCACAGCCCGCACAGCAGCCCGGCGCCGAGGGCAGCGGCAAGCGCCAGCGGCAGGCCGTGGGCATCGGCAAGGCTCGCGGCAATGGCACCTGATATCGCCATCACCGCGCCCACCGATAGATCAATGCCCCGCGTCGCGATAACCAGCACCATGCCCAAAGCAAGCAGCGCGACCGGCGCGCCGCGGTTCAGGACGTCGATCAGGCTGCCGAACAGCCGGCCGTCCTGCATCCGCAGATCGAAGAATTGCGGTGAGACGGCGCGGTCGACCGCAAGGATCACCAGCAAGGCGATGATCTGGGCGAGGCCACGGCTTTGCAGCAGTCTTTGTAGAAGTCTTGGCATCATGGCTGCCCGGCTTCCGCACCGGCAGTGCCGGCGACAGCGATCGCTGCCAGAATATTGGAGACGTCGATGGCTTCCCCTTCCAGCTCATCGACATGGGCGCGGTCGCGCAGCACGATCACCCGGTCCGAATAGGTCACGATCTCATCGAGCTCGGACGAAATCACCAGCAGCGCCAGGCCGTCATCGCACAATTCGCGGATCAGGCGAATGATCTCCGCGTGGGCGCCGACATCGATGCCGCGGGTCGGCTCGTCGAGCACCAGAACGCGCGGCGCGGTGGCGAGCCAGCGGGCGAGCAGCACCTTCTGCTGGTTACCGCCGGACAACAATCCGATCGGCCGCTCCGGTTCCGGCGGGCGGATGTCGAGCAGCCTGATGAACCGCATCGCAATCTCGTCCTGCTCGGCGCGCGACAGCGGTTTTGCGAGACCGCGCTTGGCCTGCAGCGCCAGCACGATGTTTTCGCGCACGGTCAGGTCAGCAATGATGCCTTCGGTCTTGCGCTCTTCGGGGCAATAGCCGAAGCCATGGGCGACCGCGTCGCGCGGCGATTGCAGCCGGACCGGCTTGCCTTCGACGGTGGCGCTGCCGCTATCGGCCCGCTCGGCGCCGAACACCAGCCGCGCGGTTTCGGTGCGCCCCGATCCGAGCAGGCCGGCGAGGCCAACCACCTCGCCGCGGCGAAGCGCGAGATTGAACGGCGCGACATAGCCGGCCTTGCCATAACCCTCGAAGCGCGCGCAGACCTCCCCCATTTGCCGCGCCTGCGTCGCCGCGCGTTCACTGGTCGTCTCGGCGAGTTCGCGGCCGAGCATCATGCGGATCAATTCGATCCGCGGCAGTTCGGTAGTCGTCCGCTCACCGATCAGCCGGCCATTGCGCAGGACCGTGATGCGGTCGCAGATCTCATAGACCTGATCGAGAAAGTGCGTGACGAAGACGACCCCGATGCCGCGCCGCGCGAGCTTGCGCATGACCGCGAAGAGGATCTCGACCTCATGGCGATCGAGGCTCGCGGTCGGCTCGTCGAGGATCAGCACGCGCGCCGACTGGTCGACGGCGCGCGCGATGGCGGCGATATGCTGCACCGCGACCGAATAATTTCCGAGCGGCTCGGCGACATCGATATGCAGGTCGAACTCCGCAAGCAGTTCGGTGGCGCGGCGCCGCATCTCGCCCTCGCGCACCAGGCCGAACCGCGTCGGCTGCCTGCCGAGATAGAGGTTTTGCGCCACCGACAAGTTCAGCAGCAGATTGACCTCCTGGTAGACGGTCGCGATCCCCGCATCGACCGCTGCCTTGGCCGAGCGCGGCGCAACCTCCACTCCGCCGAGCCTGACGATGCCAGCATCGCGCGGGAACACGCCGGTCACGGCCTTGATCAAAGTGGACTTGCCCGCGCCGTTCTCGCCGAGCAGCGCGTGAATTTCGCCGGCCCGCAAGGTGAAATCCACCTCCTGCAGGGCGCGCAGCGTGCCAAAGCTTTTGCTTAAGGCCCGCACTTCCAGCAGGGCCGAGCCATGATCGGAACTTGCAGTCATGCCGGCATCACTCCCACCGACGCTCGCGTCAACGCGAACGCCCGGCATGTTCGCCTCATGCGGCGGATTCGTCGAGAAAGCTTTTGCCGCCGGGCCGGGGCTGGCTTGAGCCCGGCGGCGTAGCGCCGGCCGATCAGTAGCCGAGGCCCTTCTTGCTGTCATAGATCTTTTGCGGATCATCGGCAGCCGTGTAGAGCTTCGACTCCGTCTGGATCCACTTCGGCGGCACCGTTCCCTTTGCCTTGAAGGCCATGACGGCGTCCAGCGCCGGACCCGCCATGTTCGGCGTCAGCTCCACGGTGGCGTTGGCCTCGCCGGCCGCGATTGCCTTGAAGATATCAGGCACTGCATCGATCGACACCGTCAGGACGTCCTTGCCCGGCTTGAGGCCGGCCTCCTTCATCGCCTGGATCGCACCGACCATCATGTCGTCGTTGTGGGCATAGACGGCGCAAATCGTCTTGCCGCCGCCTTCGGCCTTGATGAAGCTTTCCATCACTTCCTTGCCCTTGGCGCGGGTGAAGTCGCCGGTCTGGCTGCGCACCACCTTGAGATTGGCGTTCTTGGCGACGACGCTGTCAAAGCCCTTCTTGCGGTTGGTGGCGACGCTCGCGCCGACCGTGCCCTGCAACTCGACGACGTTGCATGCCTTCCCGCCCACGGTCTTTGCCAGCCATTCGCCGGCGACGGCACCTTCGTGCACGCTGTCCGAGGTGACGGCGGTGAGATAAAGCTCCTTGCCCGACGGATCGATGTCGCGATCGAGCAGCACAACCGGAATCTTGGCTTCCTTGGCCTCCTTCAACACCGCGTCCCAACCGCTCGACACGACAGGCGCGAGGAAGATGGCGTCAACGCCCTGGGCGATGAAGGAACGGATCGCCTTGATCTGGTTTTCCTGCTTCTGCTGGGCGTCGGCGATCTTGAGCGTGACTTTGCGCTTGGTGGCCTCGGTTTTTGAGACAGAGGTTTCCGCCGCCCGCCAGCCGGATTCGGATCCGATCTGGGAAAAGCCGACGGTAAGCTCAGCGGCTGTTGCCGGAAGCGCGAGGGTAATGGCGACCAGCGCGGTGGCCGCAAGGAGGGCTTTGGAGGTCATGAGGCGCATTCTCCCAAATGTTGTTCAGGGTGCATGCCCGAATTCGGTATCACGGCACCGTTTAAGCTGTCCATTGACGGCAGCGCGGGCAATATTTCACGGAAGATCGGCCCTGACTAGTAATATTATTTGACTATTGAGTTCTCTAGACGCCTCACACCCGCGGTTTGACCTTGATTGCCTCGATCATGCCGCGCAGCTACGCGTTGCCTGATGCCGCCCGTGAACAAGGATTCGACATGCAGCCCGTCACCGCGAAACCGCTCTACATCCGCATGCACGCGGACGATAACGTTGCGATCGTCGCGAACCGCGGAGGCCTGCACCCGGGCGCTGAGTTCGCGTGCGGCTTGCGGTTGGTCGAGCAGATTCCGCAGGGCCACAAGGTTGCCCTCGCCGACATTGTAGAAGGCGACGCCATTCGCCGCTACGGCGAGGTCATCGGCCGTGCCGCAGCGCCGATCGCCCGCGGCAGCTGGGTCAAGGAATCGCTGGTGCAGATGCCCGACGCGCCGTCGTTCGACAATCTGCCGCAGCCGAACGGCGGCGCGATCAAGCTGCCGCCGCTGGAAGGCTACACGTTCGAAGGCTATCGCAATGCCGACGGTTCGGTCGGCACCCGCAACATCCTCGCGATCTCGACCAGCGTGCAATGCGTCGCCGGCACGGTCGAGTTCGCGCTGGACCGGATTCGCAAGGAGCTGTTGCCGAAATATCCCAACGTCGACGACGTGGTGGCGGTCACGCATGCCTATGGCTGCGGAGTCGCGATCAACGCGCCGGGTGCTGCGGTCCCGATCCGCACGCTGCAGAACCTCGCCCGCAATCCCAATTTCGGCGGCGAGGTGATGATCGTTGGGCTGGGTTGCGAGAAGCTGCAGCCCGAGCTGTTGCTGCCTGATGGCATGAGCGCCGACGACGACATCATGCGCATGCAGGACGAAGGCCTCACCGGCTTCGGCGAAATTGTCGAGGACATCGTGCAGATGGCCGATGCGCGCCTGCAGATATTGAACCGGCGCCGCCGCGAAACCTGCCCGGCGTCGGCGTTGGTGGTCGGCATGCAATGCGGCGGCAGCGATGCGTTCTCGGGTGTGACCGCCAATCCGGCGCTGGGTTTTGCCGCGGATCTTCTGGTGCGCGCCGGCGCCACCGTGATGTTTTCCGAAGTCACCGAGGTGCGCGACGCCATCCATTTGCTGACGCCGCGCGCGGCGAACCAGGACGTTGCGGACGCCCTGGTGCGCGAGATGGCCTGGTATGACCGCTATCTCGCCGGCGGCGAGGCCGACCGCAGCGCCAACACGACGCCGGGCAACAAGAAGGGCGGCCTCTCCAACATCGTCGAGAAGGCGATGGGCTCTGTGATCAAATCCGGCACCAGCCCGATCGCGGGCGTGCTCGCGCCGGGTGAGCGGGTCAGCCAAAAAGGGCTGATTTTTGCGGCCACGCCAGCCAGCGATTTTGTCTGCGGTACACTGCAACTGGCCTCGGGCATGACGCTGCATGTCTTCACCACCGGCCGCGGCACGCCCTACGGGCTTGCCGCCGTGCCGGTCATCAAGGTCTCGACGCGCAGTGAGTTGAAGCAACGCTGGCACGATTTGATCGACGTTGACGCCGGCAGTATCGCGACCGGTGACGCAACGATCGAGGATGTCGGCTGGGAACTCTTCCGTCTCATGCTTGACGTGGCAAGCGGCCGCGAGACCTGGGCCGAACACTGGAATCTCACCAACTCGCTTGCGCTGTTCAATCCGGGCCCGGTGACATAACGACGGCTCGGCGCCCCATCGTCGGAATGGGCTGCAAGCGCCACGGCCCAGCCGATACGTGGCTAGGCCGCGACCAACCTTTCGATCTGCGGGATCGGATGCGACGTCAATTCCTTTGGAATCTCGCCCACGATCTTGTCCGTCACCTCGGCACGAAATGCCTTGCGCAAATTGCCGAGAATCTTCGCCGGCGCGATGACGATGAGCTTGTCGAAACGATTGTCGTGGGCATGACGGTAGAGCGCTTCCGCGATCTCTCCGGCGAACCGCTCCTTTGCGATGTGGTGCCAGTCGACCTCCTCTACCGCGCTTCGCGCCGTACCGACGCTCGAAACGGAGCGCCCCGGACGATCGGTGCCCTGCTCGCGCGTTGCCGGATTATCCTGCTCCAGGATATGCTCGACTTCGAGCTTGACCTGCTGCGCGGTGCCTTTGTTGCGCAGAAAGAGAGCCTTCTGGCCGTCGCCGATCAGAACGAGTGCATTGTGGGAGATGACCGGGGTAGACTCATTTGTCATTACTTGATGCCTCCATGTGGGCCAACGCATGAGTAGCCGCGTGGTTGCCTCTGCGACGACGGCGCCCCGGTCACCGACCATGATCCGCACCTCAACACCGCCTGCTCCCGCGCGCACGAATGGAACTCCGGTCTCATTGCTTCCCCGCGACGGAACCAAAGCGGGTGCGATGCTTTGAGGGCCGAGGGCAGCATTCGAGCAAGGAGGAACTTATGAGGAAGATCGCAATCGGCCTGCTGGCCGGCGCGGGCGCGCTCCTGGCCGGCAGCGCAAATGCGTCTGACATCTACACCAGCAGCGAATATAGCAACTCCGACCTGATACAGCAGGTTCGTATGGTCTGTGACGATAACGGACGCTGCTATCGCACCCGCGGCAGCAGCCGCACGGTCGTCCGCGATTCATACGCTTATGCGCCGCGCGAGCGATATATCGAGCATCGACGCTACCGTGACTGGGATGATGGGCCGCGAGCCGGCGTCGGCATTCGCGCACCTGGCGTAAGCGTGGGCGTCGGCGTCGACAACGATCGCTGGTAGGCGGACGAAGAGAAACGGGTCGGTGAGAGACTTCAGCTCAGTCTGAAGTCTCTCCGCCCGCGTCGGAAATATTTCATTTTCCTTTCAGGAACGGCGGGCGGCGGCGCCTGTTAGCGGATGAAGCAACGGACAAAGCAAAAGGAGAGGCTCCTATGAAAGTTTCCGATGCGATGACACCTGAAGTACAGCTCTGCACTCCCGATGACACGTTAAAGGACGCCGCGCAGGCGATGGCGGCGCTCGGCGTCGGGTTGCTGCCGGTGACCGATAACGAGCGCCTGGTCGGCATGATCTCCGACCGCGATATCGCGATCCGCGGGATCGGCATGGGCCGAGGCCCGGAGGGACGGGTCGGCGACGTGATGACCGCCGACGTCAAATATTGCTACGAGGATCAGGACCTTGACGAGGTGAGCGCGAACATGGGCGACATCCAGGTCCGCCGCCTGCCAGTGCTCAATCGCAACAAGCGGCTCGTCGGCATCATTGCGCTGGGCGACATCGCGCTGGTCCAGAGCGGCAATGGCACGGGCGCGGCATTGAGTGAAATTTCACGGCCTGGCGGGCAGCATACACAAGTTTGATCTGTGCAATGCCCCTGTTGTGACATGAGCGAGCATGAAGCGCTTTGAGGGAAAGGTCGTCATCGTAACCGGGGCGGCCTCCGGCATTGGCGAAGCCACCGCGCGGCGCTTTTCGTCCGAAGGCGCATGCGTCGCGCTGGTGGATCGCAACGAATTGCCGCTGGCCGATGTCTCGAAAGATCTGCCGGCGCAGTTCACCCTGTCTCACCTCGCCGACGTCTCGGATAGCGAAGCCGTCGACGCCATGGTGACGACGGTGGTGAAGCGATTTGGGCGGCTGGACGTCCTGGTCAACAATGCCGGCGTCTATGAGGGCGGCGACTTGGCTGAAATCACCAACGAGCAGTGGCGCAAGGTGATGGCGACCGATCTTGACGGCGTCTTCTTCGGTTGCCGCGCGGCCCTCCCCCATCTTGAGAAGACGTCAGGCTCGATCGTCAATACGGCCTCGGTATCCGGAACCGGCGGCGACTGGGCGACCAGCCCCTACAACGCCGCCAAGGGCGCCGTCGTGAACCTGACGCGGTCGCTGGCGCTGGACCTCGGCAAGAAAGGCGTTCGGGTAAATTCCGTCTGTCCCAGCCTGACCCGGACCGGCCTGACGGCCGATATGATGCAGGACGAGGAACTGCTCGCGAAGTTCCGGGAGCGGATTCCGCTCGGGCGGGTTTGCGAGCCGCATGAAGTCGCCGCCGTCATTGCGTTTCTCGCCAGCGATGACGCAAGCTTCGTCACGGGGGCAAATGTAGCCGTGGACGGCGGCGTTTCTGCTTCCAACGGTCAGCCGCCGCTGGCGTAGCGACGCCTCCTACGCTTTTTTCACGAGGTCCCAGGAACATCGTTCAGCCGCTCGCCGTTCTAATGCTCATCATGCGGACAGGGGACGCCGACGGAGCGGTGAAGACCGATGGCACCCAAACGCACGTTCCCTCGAAACCACAAAATCTTCCCGTCCCGAAATTCCGAGCGCTATCGATTTCGCGCGCTCGATGATTTCGGAGATGAACTACTTGACGACTGGATGGTGGGCTATCCGGCCGCCGATCTGACCCGGTCGGACTGAGCCCTTCAGGATTTCTTCCTCGAACGCTTCTTGGGCACCTTGGCGCCCTTCTTTCGGGCTTCGGACAGGCCGATCGCGATCGCCTGCTTTCTGCTTTTTACCTTCTTGCCGGATCGGCCACTCTTCAGCGTGCCTGACTTGCGCTTCTTCATGGCGCGGCCGACCTTCTTCGCCGCACCCTTTGAATATCTGCGCTTCTTTGCTTTCTTCGCCATCTTACCGCTCCTCAGCGTTCAAGCGTTCGCGCCGGCACGGCGCCGCCAGCACTCCCGCGCGATTCGTGTCAGACTCGCCGCCAAGGCCGCGCCTTCTAGTGCCTTCCGATCGTCTTCCCCGCCGCCAGATCCTGCGCCATCTCGAGATGGTGGCGCAGCATCGGAAGCATTTTGTCCGCCCACTCCTTCAGTTTCGGATGGTCGCCGCCCTTGGCGTAACGCTCGAACAGCGATATTGCGTCCTTGTGATCGCTGACCTGATTGATGTTATAGCGGGAGCTGAAGTCGGCGCCCTTCAGCGACTTCAACTTGTCGATCTTGCTCTGGTGCGAGCTATCGAGCTCAGTCGGCAGCGCCATTTTCAACTCGCCGCCCGAAACCATGGACTTCAAATCGAAACTTCTTACAAGGGCAGCGGCCGGCTCAACGGCAAGAAGGCGGTCATCACAGGAGGGGATAGCGGTATCGGCCGCGCGGTCGCCATTGCGTTCGCCAGGGAGGGAGCCGACGTCCTGATCTCCTATCTCGAGGAGCACGACGACGCGCGGGAGACCGAACGGCTGGTGACGGAAACCTGCAGAAAGGCGGTTCTGGTTTCGGGCGACATCCAGCGCCCTGATCATTGCCGGGCCGTCATTGCCAAAGCCGTATCGGAGTTCGGCGGCATCGATATCCTCGTCAACAACGCGGCGCATCAAGCCAGCTTCAAGTCGATCGATGACATCAGCGACGAGGAATGGGAACTGACTTTCAAGGTCAATATTCACGCGATGTTCTATCTCACCAAGGCCGCCGTAGCTCACATGAAGCCTGGAAGCTGCATCATAAATACCGCATCGATCAATTCGGATGCGCCCAATCCCATCCTGCGTATCCGGCGCGACAATCGCGGTTACCGGCGGAAAGCCGTTCCTGTAGCGGACAAAGGCCCGCCGAACACAGCACAGCCGGTGCTGGTTGGGGTTAGCCACGAGCCGCAGCCTGCATGCGACTGCTCAAATACTGAATGAGAACCACCGTCTTTGCGTCAACAATTTCGCCGTTCGCGATCATCGCGGCAGCTTCCTCCAACGTGGTCTCGACCACGTCGATATCTTCCCCCTCCTCCTTCAGCCCGCCACCACCGGAAACCCTGTCGGCCGGCGAATAGGCGCACGTAAAGAAGGAAATCTTTTCCATGATGGCGGCGGGACTCACATAGAGCTCGAACAATCGCTGCACATTCGTGATGCGGTAACCAAGCTCCTCCTGCATCTCCTTCACAATGCGCTGCTCGGCTTCTTCGCCGTCGAGCTTGCCGGCGCACGCCTCCACGGTTCGCTCGATGCCATCCTGCAAAAATACCGGCAAGCGCAATTGCCTGGTGAGCAGCACGGTTCTGCGTTCGGAATCATAGGGAAGAACGACGGCCGAGTTGCCGTTGTCGTAAATCTCGCGCTTGCGACGTTGCTGCTCGCCGTCGCGCCTGTGCTGTTCGTAGCTTACGCTGACCAGCTTGCCCTTGTTGTGGGCAATGATCTCGACGTCGCATATGTGCACGGTCTCGCCACTCGTCTTCATGGACTTTAAACGTCGCTGGTCAGACTTTGGTCCCTGTCATTTTGTTGCTCATGGCAAGGACCAGCGCCGCCATCCATAAACCGGAACGCGCCCTCCTCATCCGCGTTGGTTCGAACGACGGAGGTCACTATGGTCCTGAACGCGCATACCGATCCGATGACGGAAGAGCAGAGGAAGGAACTCAAGCGTCTCTGCGACGCGTCCGGGCGCCAGCATATGATCGAAGAAACTTTGGCGGAAAGCCGCGGAGCAACACCAAGGCCTGACGCATCGAAGCTAGCTGGCCGGCACCTCACATCGAGACGGCACTGCCGCGTCGCTGCGCGTAACAGGCGAATGCCGTTGCTCCCGCAAGCAAACGGCATTCGCTAAGCGCTTAACGACCGCCCGGTTGCGGTCCAGCATTGTTGTTGGTACCGGGTCCGACATTACCCATGCTGGAAGGACTGCTACTGGACTTCATTTTGCCGGTAGCCGTCCCCGTCGTCGTTCCCTTTTTCATGTTCGTGTGCTTGGTCGTGCTCTTGGTCGCGCCTTGGCCTTGGCCGACCTTTTGATCGCTTGACGCACCAGGGGCCGGCTGAGCTTGTGCGAACACGCTCCCAGTCGACAGTAACAGAGCGCATGCGCAAGCCAGGATAGTTTTCTTCATAGGGGAACTCCTTTGATTGAAGCGATT
This sequence comes from Bradyrhizobium sp. AZCC 1678, assembly GCF_036924765.1. Classification (NCBI taxonomy): domain Bacteria; kingdom Pseudomonadati; phylum Pseudomonadota; class Alphaproteobacteria; order Hyphomicrobiales; family Nitrobacteraceae; genus Bradyrhizobium; species Bradyrhizobium sp. AZCC 1678. Next base: position 3,577,283 of record NZ_JAZHSE010000001.1, on the reverse strand, counting down.
CTTCAACCAGCGTTCACGCAAAGGGTTCCGACGCAAACAGCTGAACGGCCATCACGCCGAGGCGAGCACCGGCTGATGGGACTGCTGCCGCCTGAATTGCTGATAGGCCGAGATTGCCTTGTTGGCCAGCATCAACCGCCGCCGCTCGCCGCGGCGCACCATCAACTCTATCGTGTCGCTGAGGAAACGGCCGGCCACCATCGCATCGCCCAACTCCCCCGTACGCGCGAGATAGTCCCAGGCGATCTCAATCGAACTCTCTATCAGCAGCGGTAGCGGTTCCGTCATGTCTACGTCCAACCATTTTTGGGAGAACGTCCGGCGGCAATCTCTGTTCCTGATTCGGCCTGTTGGCCGAAGGCACACCCCGTGGAAAACTTCACGGTCCTCCTGCAACGGCGCCTGCGATCACCATCGTCAGATCGTCCAAATCGATCTTGCCCTTGACGATGAGGTCTTCGGAGTCGTCGATACTAAGCGACTGCGGATCATTCGCCGCCTGCCTTTTCAGCTCTGCGACGATCGCCTCCTTCAGTTTCTCTTCAAGCATCCGCGATATCTCCATCCATCGCGCCGCGGCTAATGGGTGTTGGTCTCATGCCACTTTTCCAGATCGGGCTTTGACGGTCCCGGCCGTTGCTCCTTCTCCGGATTGCCTTTCCACGGCTTGTCGGTCTGCTTGTGCGATCCCCAGTCCGTCCGGTCACGCGGGTCATCGGTGGGCTTTTCCTTGCTCATGGGGCACCTCCAGAATTGGAAGCGATGAGCCCGCGATTTGGTTCCTGCCGAATCGACCCCTCGACTGGACCAGGCTGCCATCCAGGATTGGATATCCACTTAACTTTGGTTCCAACGTCCGGCACCGAACAGACGGCTGATGTTCCCGCTCCTAGTGTTTTCGAATGGACAAGAAGAAATCCGAGATTCGGTCCAAGCAGGATCTGCAAATCGAGGCGCTGGCGGCGCTGGAGCAAGCGCGGGCCATGCCTCACGGTCGTGCGCGAAGCGAAGCGCTGAAGCGCGCGGGTATTCTTCAGAACGCCGCTGACATGCAGGGATTGCTCTTCGCCAAACGTGGACGTCCACCGAAAACCTGATCCAATCCTTCGAACAGGATTGTTGCGGGCACAGCCGCGCGCGTAGCCGCACGCAAGCGTCCGCCGCCGGGTGAACCATCGGAACCGGGAAACGTGTTTCAACGTTGCTCTCCCCCGATAGCAAGGAGGCAACGATGGGATTGGCCGAATACATGATCGTTTCCAAGCCGGAAGGCTGGACGGTTCTCCACGACGGGACTGCGCCGCACAACTACGACACAAAGGAAGCGGCGTTCGAAGCGGCCGTCGCGGCTGCGTCGCTGGCGATCCGCCAGGGCCACGAGGTCCATGTCAGCGTCCCCGGTCGCGACGCCGGCAACAAGACCGCGCTCGGCGCCAAGGATTCCCAAAGCGTGCCGTGATACGCAATACGCGCGCCGCGGGGCTACAAACCTGCGTGCTGAAATCGGCTCGGCGCGATGCGCTCGCAGATTTCGTCGAACGCGGCTTGCATCGCCGTTGCGGTTTCAGGATTGCCTTTCAGGAATTCGGTTTCAGGGTTGAATTTGTTCTTGCACCCGATTCACGGAGCTACCGGGTGCACTAATCGTCGAACAGGGTATCGGATTTTCGGCGCCTCAGCCCTGATTCTGTCTATACCGTTCACGAACGATTTCACCTCCGGCCCGCGTCGCAGCCCTGTTGCGATAATGATAGCTCAGGGTGCCATAGATGAGCGCGATAAGAAGTACCAGCGCTCCGAGGAAATACAGGGCTTCGAGTCCCATCGCATTCTCCCATACTCATCTAGTGTGCCTGACTACGGTTTCATTTCGTCGTGGCCATCCGCTTGCACAGTCGGCGATTGCCTCCACATCCGCAAATGGCTCAAGGATGCGGTAGCTATCTTCGTCTGGAATCAATCGGGCATGGCACCTGCGGTTCCACTCGATGCTTCAATTTAGCTGCTCTGCTGGCCGAACCGAGAGGGAACCCTGGTCGCCAACTCGCGTTTTTCGAGCGTGCCGATCAATGAACGTCGGAGAAAATTTTCATGGGCGATTTCAGGGACATTCAGCACGGCGTCAACGATCCCGTTGATGGCGTCGACGTGAAGCGAAGATTCAACGACAACCAGACGCCCCACGAACGCGCCCAGTCCGCGGCAGACGTCCGCTCCAGCGCCCTTCCCGCGTCGGACGAGGAGTTTCTGCCGGAAGCGCTGAGGCGCCGGCCGACGGGTCCGCTCAATCCACGGACTGGCCGCCATCCCACCCCGTAGGCAGAATCAATTTCACGCGCAATTCGCGCGGACAACGCAGACGTATCAAGTGGCGGCACGCAGTGAACGCGTAGAGATTCAATTCAACTTATAGTGGTGGCGCCGCCCCTTATGCGTTCGTGTGGAACCGGCTCACATTGCCGAAAACAAGATCGTGATAGGTGACGCAGGCCACATTCGCGCGTGGCCGTTGGCCGTAATGCGGATGGTGCAAGCCACACTGCATATCGAACCAACGGAGTTTTCCATGAAGCGTCTGTTGATTTCCGGATTCGTGGCAGTCGCCCTGCTCGCTGTCGCCACCACATTTCGTTCGCATTCAATCATTTCCGCCGAGCGCCCCACCGTGACCACAGGCGTGGCGTTGTCGAAGAAATCTCCGGCCGCCGCGGGCGTAACCAGACTTCCGATCGAGGACTTCGAAGATATGTCGCTGGTCTTTTCGGCTCCAGCGAAGCATTGACGAAGCCGGGATAGTCGCCGCCGAGGATCGGCCCTATCGCTTGGTAGCCCGCTCGAGAAATTGCACGAGCGCGGCGCGGTCCTGCTCCGAACCGATGCGCTGCTCCGGCATCTTGGTGCCGGGCGTGTAGGCCTGCGGCCCGATCTCGAACAGTTTGGAAACCGTCTCCGGTGTCCAGACGATATCGAGGTGCTTGAGCGCTTCGGAAAAATTGTAGCCCGGTGCCGTGGCGATGCGCCGGCCGAAGATGCCGGCGAGCGTCGGGCCTGCCCTGTTGGCTTGGTCCGAGCCAAGCGTATGGCAGGCGACACAGGCACGAAAGATTTCCGCGCCGCGATCGCCGGCATAGGCGGCGAGCGGATCTCCCGCCGTCTCCAGCAGAATCGGATCGATCGGCTCACCCGTCGCCGCGTTCCAGCGCCGGATGATATTGTCCGCGCCGCCCGTGAGCAACGCGCGGCTGTCGGGCAGGAATGCCACTGACCAGACCGGCAGGCCCGGACCGACCAGAGTGCGCGCCAGCGTGCGCGTCTTGCGATCGATTACGCCCACCGATCCACCGATGCCCGCCGCGGCAACCAGCGCACCGTCAGGCGAGATCGCAATCGAGATCACCGGCCTTGGCCCTGCCGCAACCTCGCCGGCACGCGCCCCGCCAGCGGTCAGGAAGTAGACCTTGCCGTCCGCGCCGCCGACCGCGATTTCACCATCGGTGCCGGTGGCTACGGCGTTGAGCGGGGTCGGCATCGGAACGACCGTCGGCGTTTGCGCTCCCGACAGCGGCCAGATGCGAACGCTGAGGTCGTAGCTGACGCTGACCAGGGCGCGGCCATCGGCGGTAAACGCCACGCCGTTGACGTTCTGCGTGTGCTCATCGAGCACGCGCGGCGCGCCGCCTGCGAGCGGCCAGAGTCGCACCGTGTGGTCCCATGAGGCGGACGCGAGCGTAGCGCCATCGGGCGATGCCGCCAGCGCGACGATCGGCGCCGTGTGGCCTTCCAGCACGATGTCGGGCTCGGTCTTGCCCAAAGTCCAGATTGCGATGCGGCCATCGGCGCCGGCGGTCGCCGCGCGCCCCTCGCCGAGCAGCGCGACTGCATTGACGGCGTCGGAATGGAACCGAAGCACCTGCTCGGCCGCATTGCGCGTCAGCGACCAGCGGATGGCCGTCGCATCGAAGCTGCCGGAGATCGCGACTTGCCCGTCGGCCGATATCGCCAGCGCCCGCACCGGCCCGCCATGCCCGCGCAGTTGCGCGAAGGCTGAGGTGGCTCCGATCGGCAGAGCGATCAACACGGCCAGGAGCGCCGATCTGCCTCTATTGCGACGTGGAGTTTGTGCCAAGACCCTGCGTACCATTCCCGTCGGCCCTCAACGCACGCCTGGCCTGTCGCGGTCGAGCCCCTTGGCCTGGAGGTCGTCGAGGTAGTCCTGAAAGCGCCGTTCGGCATTCACGCCGAGGTCGCGCAGGAACGCCCAGGAGTAGATACCGGTCGAGTGCATGTCGTCGAACCCGATTCTGATGGCATAATTGCCGACAGGATCGACGGAAAGAATGGTCACATTACGTTTGCCGCCGACCGTCTTGCGCTCGGCTTCGGAATGCCCCTGCACTTCGGCGGACGGGCTGGTTACCCGGAGCAACTCGGCGGGGAGATCGAAGGTACGGCCGTCGTCAAAAGCAACGCTCAACGTCCGGCGATCCTTCGGCAGGCGAATTTCGACCGGCCACGCCAGCGTGACGTCAGGCGCGCGCACCGCCGGCGTCAGCTCGAACCGACCAAATTGTGGCCGGGATCGCTTACCCTGGCGCCGCTCGTCGTAAAGGCGACGGAGCTTGGCTCCTGGATGGAGTTAAGCACCATCGCGACGCCGACGGCGGCAACCACAGCAAAAGCCACAGCCGCAATAAACACCTTCATGGCACTTCCTCACATTTGACTTGAGCCGGACTATTCGGCCGGCACTGCATGCGGCGTGCGGTCGGACGGCGCGCCAGCCTTTTTCTGTTCTTCCTCGACCCAGAGCGAGTGATGCTCCTTGGCCCAGTTGAGATCGACCTCGCCAGTCCCCATGGCGTCGAAAGCCCCCTCCATTCCGATGGAGCCGATATAGATATGCGCCAGCATGACAGCAATGAAGAGCATGGCGATCACGGCGTGGATCACGGTCCAGAACTGAAGCGCCGTCACAGTGGCCGCAAGGTAGGGGAATATCAGGAACCAGCCGGATACCGACATCAGCGCGCCGCCGATGATCACGATCCAGAAAATACCCTTCTGCCCGGCGTTAAAGCGCTTCGCCGGCGGATGCTTGCCGGCCGACAGGATGCCGCCACCCTGCTTGAACCATTCCAGATCGAGCTTGCCTGGAATGTTATCCTTGATCCAGATCAGGAACATGATGACGAGGCCGAGCATGAACGGGAACGCGAGATAGTTATGGGCGAATTTTGCGTAAGTCGACATGGTGGCGAAGACTTCGGGACCGAACAACGGCAGAATGAGCATGCGGCCGAAGCTGATGTTCAGGCCCGATAGCGCCAGCACAATGAAGCAGCTTGCCGTCAGCCAGTGGACGAAGCGCTCGAGGCCGGCGAAGCGCAGTATCTTCGCCCCGGAGAAACCATGCTCGACGCGGATTCGCCCGCGCACCATCAGGAAAATCGCCAGCAGGGCTACCATCCCGATGATGGCGACGCCGCCAATGATCGGCAACCTGCTGCGCTGGAAATCGCGCCAGTCGCGCCCGGCGGGCTGAATAAGGCTGGCAGCCCTCGCATCCGGAATGGTGATCCGGCCGGTGATCTTGTCGCCCCTCTGCAGCTCATTCAGGAGTTGGTCTTCCTGGACGGCTTCGGCCGTCGGCCTGAAGGAAAGCTGCGCGGCGGCGGGATAGGTAAGGACGAACAGCAGCGCGAACGCGGCGAACAAAGGCCTGAAGCCGGCGAGTTTTAGAATTGAAAGTGAGCCTGGCATTTGCACAACGCCCTTTCGGTTATCGGAATTACGCTGATGCCGCCGCGCCGGAGCGCGACAGCCGTTCTATCAGCCGGTCGGTGAATCGCTGTAGGCGGTCTTCCAGCCCCACATGCCGGAACCGTAACCGCGCTTCATCACCCGCTCCTTGTAGATCTCGGCAATGATCGCGCCGTCGCCGGCGAGCAGCGACTTGGTCGAGCACATCTCGGCGCAGATCGGCAGCTTGCCTTCGGCCAGACGATTGGCGCCGTATTTGGCGTATTCGGCCGGCGTGGAGTCGGCTTCCGGCCCGCCCGCGCAATAGGTGCACTTGTCCATCTTGCCGCGCGATCCGAAGTTGCCGACTTTCGGATATTGCGGCGCGCCGAACGGACAGGCGTAGAAGCAGTAACCGCAGCCGATGCAGAGATCCTTGGAGTGCAGCACCACGCCGTCGGCGGTGGTGTAGAAGCACGACACCGGGCAGACCGCGGCGCACGGCGCATCGGTGCAGTGCATGCAGGCCATCGAGACCGAGCGTTCGCCGGGCTTGCCGTCATTGATGGTGACGACGCGGCGGCGATTGATGCCCCACGGCACTTCATGTTCGTTCTTGCAGGCGGTCACGCAGGCGTTGCACTCAATGCAACGGTCAGCATCACAAAGAAATTTGACGCGAGCCATGTCTATTCTCCTCTCACGCCGATTGGATCTGGCACAGGGTCACCTTGCCCTCGTGCATGCCGGTGACCGGGTCGTAGCCGTAGGACGTGATCGTGTTGACGCTTTCGCCCAGCACGATCGGGTCTGATCCCTTCGGATACTTGCCGCGCTGGTCGACGCCCTGGAACCAGCCGGAGAAGTGGAACGGCATGAATGCCACTCCCTTGCCGACGCGGTCGGTGACGAGCGCCTTGACGCGGGCCTTCGAGCTGTTTTCCGGACCGAACACCCAGACCCAGCCGCCGTCCTTGATGCCGCGCTCGGCGGCATCCGATGTGTTGACCTCGACGAACATGTCCTGCTGCAATTCGGCAAGCCATTTGTTCGATCGGGTTTCCTCGCCGCCGCCTTCGTATTCCACGAGGCGTCCCGAGGTCAGGATGATCGGGAATTGCTTGGCCAGCCCCTTGTCCACCGCCGCCTTCTGAACGGAGAAGCCGAGATTGGGCATGCGGAACTGGCGCCCGTCCGGACGCGTCGGATACTTCGCGACGAGATCGGGCCGCGCCGTGTAGATCGGCTCGCGATGCACCGGCACCGGATCAGGCAGATTCCACGCGACCGCGCGGGCCTTGCCGTTGCCATACGCCATCACGCCACGCTCCAGCGTGACGCGGATGATGCCGCCGGACAGATCGACGGCCCAACCGACGCCATCGGGATTGTTGCCGCCGATCTTGTTGATGGTGGCCAGTTCGTCCGCGGTGAGATCCTTGTCCCAACCGAGCTTCTTGAGCACGCCGTAGGTGAACTCAGGATAGCCGTCGGTCAGCTCCGAACCCTTGCTGTAGGAGCCTTCGGCCAAAAGATTGACGTTCTTCACCGAACCGTCCGGCTGCTTCTCTTCGTAGACCACGCCGAAGCGGGCGCGGAACGTGCCGCCGCCATCCTTCACATGAAGGTTGGTGTTGTAGAGCGTGTGCGTTCCCGGATGCTTGATCTGCGGCGTGCCCCAGCACGGCCACGGCAGGCCATAATAGTCGCCGCCGATCTCGGGCTCGTCGGCCTTGGCGCGTAGCGTCACCAGATCGAACTTGCCCTGGTTCTTCATGTGCGCCTTCAGCCGTTCCGGCGACTGGCCGGAATAGCCGGTCGAGAAGCCGCCGCGATTGATTTCCCGCAGCAAGTCTTCCGGCGACGGACGGTTGTTTTCGACCTTAATGTTCTTGAACATCCTGTCGGCGAAGCCGAGCTTCGTCGACAGCCGGTAGATGATCTCATAGTCGTCCTTCGATTCGAAGATCGGCTTGACGATCTGCTCACCCCACTGCAGCGAGCGGTTGGAGGCCGTGCGCGAGCCGGAGGTTTCGAACTGGGTGCAGGCGGGCAACAGGTAGGTGCCGTTCTTGCGGTCCGAGATCGCGGCGAACGTGGTCGGATGCGGATCGGCAACCACGAGCAGCTCGAGCTTTTCGAGGCCCTTCACCATCTCCGTCATGCGCGGCACGGTATTGCCGCCGTGCCCCATGATGACCACGCCCTTGACGGCATCGCGCTGGTCGACGTCATCAGGGTTGGCAAGCGTCGCATCGAACCAGCGGGTCCACGGGATGCCCGGCAGTTCCATGTTCTGCTTGCGGGTGCGCGCCGGACGGCCCGCCTTCGCCGGGACTTCGTCGAAGCGCGACTGCAGATAATCGTATTCGACTTCCCAGACGCGCGCCCAATGCTTCCAGGCGCCTTCGACCAGGCCGTAATAGAGCGGCAGCGTCACGATATCGAGGCCGATATCGGTCGCGCCCTGCACGTTGCAATGGCCACGGAAGATGTTAGCGCCATTGCCGAAGGAGCCAACGTTGCCCGTCGCCAGCAATAAGTTGCAATAGGCGCGGACGTTTGCGGTGCCGACAGTGTGCTGGGTGCCGCCCATGCACCAGACAAAGGCCGCTGGCTTCTGCTTGGCAAAAGTCTCGGCGACCTTCTTCAACTGCTCGCCGGGAATTCCGGTAACACGCTCGACCTCTTCGGGGGTCCACTTCGCGACTTCGGCGCGGATCTGGTCCATGCCGTAGACGCGTTGCTTAATGAATTCCTTGTCTTCCCAGCCATTGTTGAAGATGTGGTGCAGCATGCCCCAGATGACGGCGATATCGGTGCCGCCACGGAACCTCACATATTCGGTGGCATGCGCCGCGGTGCGGGTGAAGCGCGGGTCCAGCACGAACACGTTGGCACGATTGAGCTCCTTGCCGGAGAGGATGTGCTGCAGCGAAACCGGGTGCGCCTCGGCGGCGTTCGATCCCATGAAGACGATGGTCTTCGAGTTGCGCATGTCATTGTAGGAATTCGTCATCGCGCCGTAGCCCCAGGTATTGGCGACGCCGGCGACGGTGGTGGAATGGCAGATGCGGGCCTGGTGATCGATCGAATTGGTGCCCCAGAATGCCGCGAACTTGCGGAACAGATATCCGCCCTCGTTGGAGAATTTCGCGGAGCCGAGCAGATAGACGGAATCGGCGCCTGACTTGGCGCGGATTTCCATCATCTTGTCGCCGATCTCGTTGATCGCCTGATCCCACGAGATCTTCTGCCACTCGCCATTGACCAGCTTCATCGGATATTTCAGCCGGCGGTCGCCATGGACCAGTTCACGCACCGCAGCGCCCTTGGCGCAATGCGAGCCGCGATTGATCGGGCTGTCCCAGGCCGGCTCCTGGCCGACCCAGACGCCGTTTTGCACTTCGGCAATCACGGTGCAGCCGACCGAACAATGCGTGCAGATATTCTTCCTGATTTCCGTCGGTGCGCCGACCTTCTCAGGCCCGGCCTGCGCCTTGCGCACTGAGCCGAGCGGCATCAGGCCGATCGCAGCACCTGCACCCGCCGCCAGACCGGACCGCCGCAGGAACGTACGGCGGTCGAGAACGCCTGACGCGAGGCCGGCGGCGATACCCTGCAAACGCGCCCTGCCCGCGGATCCGTCTTTTCGCTTCATCAACATGTGCGTGGTCCCATCAATAGCGGTTGACGCGATAGAAATTCTTGACGTGATCGGTTTCCTTGTAGCGCGCCTTGACGCGCTCGGCCTGCGACTCGTCCGCCACAGCCTCGCCGCCAGTCAACGGCACAATGGCTGCTGCTGCGACCGCCGAACCGCCCATCAGAAACAGGCTGCGCCGATCCACCCCGGTGGCCCGAGACTTGCCCTTGCTGTCAGATGGTTTGCTCATTGCGATCTCCCGTTTTCGCGTTGCCTATCGCCGTCACTCGGACAGCGTGAAGGCCTCCGATTCCAATTCCATGAAGACACGGCCGACGCGGCCGACGGCGCGGTAGAAGCGCGCCGATTGCGACATTTCCAGATCGGCGAACATCCGCGCCGCCCACGGCTTGAGATGCCGTTCGAAAAAGCGCGCCTGTTCGGCGAACTCAGCCTCGAAGTCGCCGCGTGCGAGGCCGGCCATGACTTCGAGCAAAATAGCGATGTGATCTTCCGGCTCGCGCGAGGTGCCCGCGCGCTCGATCCCGAGCTCGCGCAGATCCTCGCGCACCCGCGCCAGTGGACGCTCGTGAAGAAAGCCGGTCAGATAGTAGGAGGCATAGGGAAGCAGTTCGCCGCGGCCGAGCCCGATGAAGAGATCGAAGAACTCCTTGCTGACGGCACGGTCGTCTGTCGCGGCAGCAGCGGCGGCGAGTTCCACATGCGCCATGCCGAGTTCGGAACCGTCGCCCTTCAGCGTTGCAACGCGCTTGAGCGTCTCGGCATCGGGCGCCTTGCCGAGCAGCAGCGACAGCAGGCCGTATTCCGCGGCGCGCAGTTGATCGATCTCGTCGATTTCGGGCTTCGACGTCACCTGGTCCTCGGACTGTCCATAGAGATCGGGACGAAGAACGAATCGATTGATCCGCGTCAGCGCTTCGACGGCGAGAACCCGCTCGGCGGGAATGCGCGACCACGCCGAGACGGAGGGCTGCGCAATGCCTATCCCTCGCGCCAGCGATGCAACGCCACCCGCTGCCCTGATTGCTAGTTCCAGACCGGTGTCACGCATGGTGCTACCGATTTCTCCCCCGCCCACTCGCGCCCCACCCGTGTCCCTCGGGCGTACAAACTTAGAACTGGAATTATTCCAAGCTGGGAATCTGTATCATAGGCTTTGCCTATTTCCGCAAATACTTTTGTCTAAACAATCGGTTTCGCGGTGCCATGACGTCGCACGGGCTGCTGCGGTGCAGCAGGCTTTGCCGGTTGGAACCCGTCGGTCTGCGTGGGTTCCGCGGTACCGCCTTCGGCCTTTGAAACGGCTTCCGTTTCCGCCGCCGGCTCATCGGACCGTCCGAGAGGCTGCGCCGCAAGATCTTCCTGCGCTTTTGCCGACAGATCGCGTTCGGCCGGCTCTACCGGCGAGCGTGCCGTCTCATCGCCGGAATTTACGTCAAAATTTATCGGTTCGGCAGCGGATTCGCCCATGATCTGCGACACCAGCCGCGCCACATCGACACCTGCGCCGAGTTCGCCGCCGCCGGGCACCCCGCCCGGGGTATTCCAGTCATAGGCGTATTCGAGTGCTGGATTGACGTAATTGCGAATCGCGGGATCCAGCGCCCAGGATTTTTGCAAAGCCGCATTCCGCAAATGTTCGGGAACGCCTTTGCGAAGAAATGCTGACATGTCGGTGCTGGCAGTCAGGTCCTCGAGCTTTGGCAAGGTTGAGAGATCGAATTCCGGCGTGACGTCTTCGCCTTGCGGTGCGGGCGAGCCTGACGATTCGACGCTTTCGGCAGCCGGCGCGTCCGGCTGCGGCTCCGGCTGTTTTGCCTCCTGCTTGCGCTGCGACCATCGCGCCAGAAAGCCCTTGTCACGATCGGCTTCGTCCGGACCACTCATGTGCGTCCCGTTCCCTCATCCGGCCGGCCGCCCGGCACGCGCGGCCGATCGCCGCTCGCGCGATCCCGCTTGCGCTTGTGGAACACGCGCTCGACATGGAACCGATCGACAAAGGCGGCAATCCACGACGCGATCTCGGGCGGCATCGGCACGGTACCGATCACGTCGCAGCCGCTTTCGAACATCGCCTCCCCTTCGGTCGGGTCGGCCGTTACTTTGGTCAGCTCTAGCTCGGCGCCGCCGTCCTGACGGCGCAATGCCACCCAGATGCGCGGCGCGCCATCGGCAAGGTTATCGCGATAATTCGCCGTTTCCGCGCTGAACAGATCGACGCTCGCCGAGCCCGCGTAATAGGTCGTCGCATCGGCCTCGGTGGATAGCGCAGTCCACGGCGCCGTTGACGGCACCTCGTCCAAAATCATCGCCGGCGACCACAACTGGTCGATCCAGGGATTGTCGATCGAACGGCGTCGCACCACCACGCCGACCTCGCGGGATGCTTCAGTCATTGCTATTCCCGATCCTCCCTTCGGTGGATCATGTGACATTCGCGGCCGCCGCAAGCGGCAACCCCGCAACCAGATTTTGCGGCTTTAATCTCACCACCTTGTCCGCGCCCATGGCGAGGATGAGATAGACCGGCTTGTCGCCAACGCGCTCATCCACCAGCCGCGCATCTTCGAAGCCCAGGCGCATCAAGGCCACGATCCGCTCGGCAACGCCGCCCTCCAGCCGCTCGCCGCGCCACAGCGCATTGCCGATCCGCGTCGCGTCGCTGTCGAGGCCGACGAACCAGCGCCAGTCGCGATCCTCGATCGAGGCGATGGTTTCGACGCTGACGGTAATGCCGAGCAAGTGGCCGATCCATCGCTCGATGACCCGGCACAGCCCGGCGCGCGCCTTGGCATTGCCGCCGAGATTCATGGCCATCGCGTGCGCGTCCGATCGCGACCAGTAGGTCCAGGCGTTTTCGTCGTCCATCACGTCCATCTCGCCAAAGGACTTCGGCTGTTGCAGCATGGCCGTGAGCGGCGATGAATGCAGGTCGTGCTGGGCATGCTGCTCCGCCTCGATCACCTCCGCATCGGCCAGCAGCAGCGTGCCGTCGTGAACGGCGGCCAGTTGGCTGCGATAGAACAGCTCCGCTGCGCGCAATATATAAGGATCCTCGCAGCCTTCGAGTGCGTTGCGCAGGATCAGGTGGCACAGTTGCGACAGAAAGATCGGCGGCAGGTCGCCGGCCCCTTTTCGGGCCAGCGCGACATAAACCGCCTCCAGCGACGGCGCCGCCATCAGCCGGTCGCGGAAATTCATCATGAAGGACCAGTTTTCGCGCGCGTCGGCATCGGCAAGCCGGGAGATGTCCGTGCCCGACACCGGGCGCAGCGGATCGGCCATCAGGCTCGCATGCAGATCGCGCTCGGCCTCGCAGGCATCCGCCGGCGGCATCAATTCGGGCCGCGCCAGATAGGCCATGATGAGTTCAGGCGTCGCCACCAGCCCGCCGTGATCGGCGCGGCGCGTGAGGTGATGGCCCGAGGCGACCCAGAATTCTCTCATGTGCGATCCGTCGTCCTGGCGTCGGTCCTGATCAGCCCGAGAAGATCAACTTCTTCGGCAGGTTCGAGATCGCCTTCGACCTCATGAAAGGTAAAGGCGCTGGCATGCGCGTGCAACCGGTCGGCATCTGCGGCAACCGGGCGCGGCTTGAGGGTACGAAAGCGTTCGCGGATTTCGCCGTTTTCGACGCTGCGCTGCACGGCGAGCAGTGTCTGCGGCGGATGTTCGCACAGCGAGCCTGCGAACGCGATCTCCTCCTCGGCGGCAAGGCGCGCTGCCTCGACGTCTGGCGCCCCGAATTTCTCCATCAACTGCCCTGCGAGCCGCTCGATCATCGCCTCCCGCTCCGCTTCGGTGGCTTCGGTGACGATGGCAAGCGTCGACCAACCGAGACTGTCGATCCCTAGAAACCCCGAACGCAGCGCCACGCGCTGCTTCTGGCCGAGCGTCGTCGGATCCCGGTTCCAGAACACGAACGCGCCGGAAACCGCCCATTCGCCGGGTTCGGCTGCCCGCTCGAAGACGAACGTATCCGATGGGTCCAGCCTGATGGTTCGCGGAAATTTCAACATGTCCGCCTCATCCGAATTTCGGACCGCGCGCCTGCGGATCATACCAAGCCGCGCGTCCAAGCGCATCCTTAAGACTGCTCCGTTCCGGCGTTCCGCTACCGGCCGGCATGCTGACCAGAAGATCGCCGTTGACGTCGATGCCCCGGCGCTCGCCGGCCTTGCGCTTGGGAAGCCGTTCCAGATAGTCCCGCGCAATCGCCTCGAAGCCGCGCTCTTTCCAGCGGTCGAAGGCGGTCATCAGGTGGCGGCTGAAGCTCTCGATGATCGCATCGGTATCGACCATCTCGAAACCTTCGCTCAGCAAGGACACGCCCGAGGCCGCCTGCACCTCCGGGACATGCGCCATGTCGGCCGCGCGCAGGATCACGCCGAAAACGAGCCATGCGGGTATGTCGTCTTCGGTGCATTCGGCCGGCCAGCCCAGCCTTGCGCCACCGAGCAGCCCCGCGTCGAACCTGATGGCGTCAGGCCAGTCGAACGTAACCTCCCGCTCCGGCGGACAATGGGCGGCAATCGCGTCCCCCAGCGCGTTCATGCCGGCAAAGAACGCCCGCCGCGCCGAGCGGAGCGGTTCGTCGGGTTCGAGCACCACCGCGAACTCGACCAGATCGTAGCGGCGCACCCATACCAGCGTTCCAGCCCCCGCCTCGGCCGCGATCTCGCGAGCATGGGCGAAGGCGTCGCCGAGCTCGCGCAACGCGACCAAAGTATAACCGGGTGGCAAATCGAGCGTCTGTTCCATATCTGTTGGACGAACGATCACGAGCGGCTAATCCCTAATTGCTCCACGAGCCGCGGGTGTATGCTATTACGCGCAGGTTGGCCACGCGAGCGGCCTTTGTATCTTGCAGATATCCGTCCGAGCGGTTACCGCAGAACCGTAGGATGAAGCAACAACCCGTTGATGCTCCGGGTCCAAGGTATTTCAAAATGAGTGCGGCGGCGTCTCGCCTCCTGATTTGCAGTTGCGAGAAGACCATGCCGCTCGATGCGGCAGCGATCGGTCGTGGCTGCACGGCCAAGGTCACGCAGGCTAACCAGCTCTGCGGCCTCGACCTCGACCGCTTCAAGGAAGCGCTCGCCGATGGCGCGCCGATCACGGTTGCCTGCACCCAGGAAGCCCCGCTGTTCCGGGAAGTGGCGGAGAACTCGCCGCAGGCCGAGCTTACCTTCGTCAACATCCGCGAGACCGGCGGTTGGTCGAAGGATGCCGCGGCAGCCGGTCCGAAAGCAGCCGCACTGATTGCTGCCGCGGGCGAAGACATGCCGCCGATCTCGCTGGTGACGCTCGAGAGCAGCGGCGTTGCACTGATCTATGGCCGCGACGAGATTGCCATCGAGGCGGCGCAGCGTCTCGCCGACCGCTTGGACATCACCGTGCTTCTGACCAGGCCCGGCGACGTCGTCCCGCGCCGCACGAACGAATTTCCCGTGCTCAAGGGCACGATCCGCAATGCAAGCGGACATCTCGGGCATTTCGAGCTTGCGATCGACGATTACGCGCTGCCCTCTCCCTCTTCGCGCGCAAAGCTCGTATTCGGGCCTTCGCGCAACGGCGCCACTTCCACCTGCGATCTCATCCTCGATCTCTCGGGCGGCACACCGCTGTTTCCCGCGCATGAACTGCGCCCCGGCTATCTGCGCGCCGATCCGCGCGACAAAGCCGCCGTCGCGCGCGCGATCGCGGATGCCGGCGGCCTGGTCGGAACCTTCGACAAGCCGCGCTTTGTCAATTTTGAGCCGTCGCTGTGCGCGCATTCGCGCTCGTCCATCACCGGATGCACACGCTGTCTCGATCTGTGTCCGACCGGCGCGATCACGCCGAACGGGAACGCAGTCGCGATCGATGCCAATGTGTGCGCAGGCTGCGGCTCTTGCGCATCCGTATGCCCGACCGGCGCGGCCTCCTACGCGCTACCAAGCGCGGACGCCCTGATGCGCCGGCTGCGGACGCTGCTGCAGACTTACCGCAAGGCTGGCGGAAGCGACGCCGTGGTATTGTTCCACGACGGCGAGCACGGCGAGGACATCATTGATGCCCTGGCGCGGTTCGGCGAAGGCTTGCCGGCCAATGTACTGCCGCTGCGCGTCAACGAAGTAACCCAGGTCGGTCCGGAACTCCTCGCGTCCGTCTTTGCCTATGGCGGCAGCGGCGTCGCGCTGCTCACGCGTGCAAAACCCCGGCACGACATCACGGCACTCCGCCGCGCGGTCGAGACTTCGGATCGAATCGTTGGCGCGCTGGGTTTCGGCACCAACATCATTCAGATCATCGAAACCGACGATCCGGACCAACTGCGCGCCATGCTGGATGCCGCCCCTCGCGGGGTCGCCACACAAAAGCCGGCCGGCTTCATGCCGCGGGGCGCGAAACGCGGCGTGCTCGAAACAACGTTTCGCGAGCTTCATCTCGCCGCGCCCACGCCGGTCGATGTCGTACCGCTGGCGCCGGGCGCGCCCTTCGGCACCGTGAAGCTGGATGTCGACGGCTGCACGCTGTGCCATGCCTGCGTCACCGCCTGCCCGACGGGCGCGCTATCCGACAACCCTGACCGCGCGATGCTGCGGTTCACCGAAAGCCTCTGCGTGCAATGCGGGCTCTGCGAATCCACCTGCCCCGAGAAGGTCATCAGCATCGAACCGCGCCTCGACTTCCAGGCCTGGAATGCGCCGCTGCGCGTGCTGAAGGAAGAAGAACCGTTCAACTGCATCGCCTGCGGCAAACCGTTCGGCACCAAGAGTTCGATCGACCGCGTGCTCGCAAAACTCGGCGAAAAACACTGGATGTTCCAGGGCGCCAATGCCAGGCGGCTCGACGTCATCAAGATGTGCGCGGATTGCCGCGTCGAAGCCGTGGTGAACGAAAGTTTCGACCCGCATGCCGCGCCGCAACGCCCGCCGGTGATGTCGACGGAAGATTATCTGCGCGCACGCAATGTGAAGAAGGACGATCCGCTTGGATCGTGAGCAGCCCGTGTCCGCCACTTCTCCAGATCTCAAGGCCCGCGCGACCTCGAAAACTGCCGGCATTCCCGGCGTCAAGCACGTCATCGCGGTCGCCTCCGGCAAGGGCGGCGTCGGCAAATCCACCACCTCCTGCAACCTCGCGCTCGGCTTTGCTGCGCTGGGACTGAAGACCGGTATCCTCGACGCCGACATTTATGGCCCGTCGCAACAAAAACTGTTCGGACTGCGCGGCAAACCGCGGCAGCTCGGCCCGCGCATGCTGGAACCGATGGAGCGTTTTGGCGTCAAGGTGATGTCGATCGGCTTTCTGGTCGAGGAAGACAACGCCATGATCTGGCGCGGACCGATGGTGATCTCGGCGATCACACAGATGCTCCGCGAGGTGGCATGGGATGACCTCGATATTCTCGTCGTCGACCTGCCGCCCGGCACCGGCGACGCGCAGCTCACCATGGCGCAGCAGGCGCCGCTGGCCGGCGCGATCATCGTCTCGACGCCGCAGGACATCGCCCTGATCGACGCGCGGCGCGGCATCGCGATGTTTCAGAAGGTCAGCATTCCGATCCTGGGCCTGATCGAAAACATGTCGAGCTTCTGCTGCCCGACCTGCAACCACGTCACACCGATCTTCGGCCACGGCGGCGCGCGGACGGAAGCCGAAAACCGCGGCATTCCCTATCTCGGCGAGATCCCGCTCGATATCCAGATCCGCCAGACCTCCGACGATGGCCGTCCGATCGTCGCCGTTGAGCCCGACGGCGTCCATGCGAAGCACTATATCGGCATGGCACGCGAGATCTGGACCACGATCGTCACCGGCGCGGCGCACCGGCCGCCGCCGCGCATCGTCATCGAATAGAGGCGGCCCGGCGACTCATGGGCTCATAAAGATCGCACTGATCTGCTCGGCGCCGCTGACAAGCCCAAGCGCGTGCAGTTCATCGCGGTGCAGATCGACAACGAGAATCGCCAGGATCGCGAAAAGAGCCGTGGCGACGACCACAAGAAATCGCGCGGCCGATGTATCAGTTGCCTCGCCTTGCGCGGCTGTCCGATCCCAGAGCGGTGCCATGAGCGCCAGCAAGGCATAGAGCATTGCGACCTCTTTTCTTGCGTCGTGCTCAGGCAGCGTAGTCTGGCCCTTGACCAATGTCGAGCTAACGGGCCTCTTCGAAGCCGCCGAGTGCCGCGGTAAGATTGGCGCCGAGGATATCCGAGAGATAACCGCCCTCCTGGACGAAAACAGTCGGAAGGCCCAATCGGGCGATCGCGGCGCCGATGCGCCGGAAGCCGGCCGTCGTCACCGCAAGGCCGGCGAGCGGATCGTGCTCGGAGGCATCGAGACCGAGCGCCACCACGAGGGCGCCGGGCGCAAACGCGCGGATGGTTTTTTCCGCCTCGCCCATCGCCTTTATGTAGTCGTCGTCCCCGGTGCCCCTCGGCAGCGGAATGTTCATATTGGCGCCGAGGCCGGGGCCGGCGCCGCGCTCATGCGCATATCCCCACACATAGGGATAGAAGAAGACGGGATCGGCATGGATCGAAACCGTGAGCACGTCGGGGCGTTCGTAGAAGATGCCTTGCGTGCCGTTGCCATGATGCACATCGACATCGAGAATCGCGACTCGCTCGTGCTTCAGTTTAAGTTGAGCCGCCGCGACTGCACTGTTGTTAAGAAAGCAGAATCCGCCCGCGAGATCGCTGTAGGCATGATGACCGGGCGGCCGGCAGAGCGCGTAGGCCGCGCCTTCACCGTCCATCACGAACTGGGCAGCCGTGGTGGCAACATCGGTCGCCGCACAGGCCGCAGCCCAGGTGCCGGGACCGATCGGGCACGCCGTGTCGGCCGCGTGCCAGCCAAGGCGGCCGACAATATGCGTCGGGTAAGTGGCGGCATTGCGGACCGGATGCACATTGGCAATCATCTCAGGGCCTGAATCGCCGAGCGCGCTCCAAGCATCCCATGCTTCCTCGAGGAAACGAAGATATTCGGGACTATGTACTCGCGCTCGAGGTCCCTGACCGAAAACAGTCGGCGCGATCAAATCGTGCTTGCCGGCTTTTAATCCGGCCAGCAAACGATCGGCCCGCTCCGGCTGCTCGGTGGTGCGCTGGACCACGCCGCGCACCAGGAAGAATTGCGGATCGTGGCTGCGATGCAGTTCGGTATAGACGGCCTTCACACGGTTACTCCGTTGGTTGGAATTAGAATCCCGCTCGGGGATGCAGCATTGCCGGCGGCCGGCGTAAGCTCCCGCACCAGTTTGCCGACCTCGCGCCAGGCGTGACCGATATGGTGATCGACATGCGCGGTGATGCGTTCGGGGTGTCCGGCTTCGATGGCCGCAAGCAGCGGCTCGTGCGTCCGCGCGATCTCATGCGGATCGTCGTACAGGCGGCCGATCAGCCCGATCACCATGCGCAGCTCCGCCGCGAGATCATCGAACAGCCGTAGCAGGCGACTGTTGTCCGCGATTTCGAAGATCAGCCGGTGAAAGCGATAATCCTCTTCCACCTGGCGTGCCGGGTCGTCGAGATCGGCGGTCTTGTGCAGAATATCGAGTTGCCGCCGCAAGGCGTCGCGCGCGTCGTTCGTCAGATTCCGCGCCGCCAGCACGCCGGCGTGGCGCTCAATGCAAAGCCGCAGATCATAGATCTCGTCGATGTTTTTGATTTCGAGCTTGCGCACGAAAAAGCCGTGGCGCGGCTTCGCCACCAGCAGCCCCTGCTTCTCCAATAGCCGCGCCGCTTCCCGTACCGGCGCGCGGCTGATGCCTAATTCGCGGGCAATGCCCGCTTCCACCACTTTTGAACCGGGCGGCAGGCGGCCCTGAACGACGGCCTGGGTCAGGATGCGAGCCACCTGGCCGACCAGATCGCTGTCCGCAACTGCCGGTAATCCAACAGGAAGAGACATAGGTCGCATTGGCTAAACCCGCGTCAGTCTGTGTATATTTTTTAGTCGTCGATTGTCGACAGTTTAGTCTTGCCCTAATGTCATACCCCACGCAAGCTGAAAACGTTGAACGTGGGCAGAAGGCAGAAATGACAAGTGCAGCGCAAAACACCGCAAAGGCATGGCCGGCGGCGGTGGAAGACCAAACCCTCCAAATCCGGATCGACCTCGCGGCGGCCTACCGGCTGATCCACCGGCTTGGTCTCGACGACAGCATCTACACCCACATCTCGGCCCGGCTTCCGGGCCGGCAAGACCGCTTTCTCATCAACCCCTACGGCCTTCGCTTCGAGGAAGTCACGGCGTCCAACCTGGTGACGGTCGACCTCGACGGCAACGTCATCGATGACCCCATGGGCCTCGGCATCAACCCGGCCGGCTTCACGATTCACAGCGCGATCCATGCCGCGCGGCATGACGCGATCTGCGTCCTGCACACGCACACAGTGGCCGGCATCGCCGTTGCCAGCCAGAAGCGGGGCCTGCTGCCGCTCAATCAATGGTCGCTGCAATTTACCGACTGCCTCGCCTATCACGACTACGAAGGCATCGCGCTCGATCTCGATGAGCGTTCGCGCCTTGTCGCCGATCTCGGCGACAAGTTCGTGATGGTGCTGCGCAACCACGGCATGCTGACCTGCGGGCGCTCCGTCGCCGAGGCCTTCAAGCTGATGCACAATCTGGAACGCTCCTGCCGCGCCCAGCTCGCCGTGCAGTCGTCCGGCGCCGAGATCATCGAGCTGTCGGCTGCAGTGGCCCGCAAGACGGCCGGCCAATACGCCAGCTTCTACGACGCAATCGAAACCAATGGCGTGCCCGACAGCGAATGGGCCGCCTTCAAGCGGATGCTTGAACGTACCGATCCGGATTTTGCGAACTGACAAACGCAACGCTCAACCCGGTAGCGCACCGGCCAGCTTTTTTGAACGAGGTAAAGTAATGTCCAAACGAAAATTATTGATGAGCTTTGCCGCCCTTTGCATGCTGAGCACCGCAGCAGTGGCCGAGGGACCGAAGGCAGGCGGCGTTGTCAATGCCGTGATTCAACCGGAGCCGCCGAGCCTCATGGTCGGCCTGGTCCAGAACGGCCCGACGCAGATGGTGGCCGGCAACATCTATGAAGGCCTGCTGCGCTACAGTTCCAAGCTGGATCCCCTGCCCGGCCTCGCCGAGAGCTGGACGGTCAGCGAGGACGGCAAGACCTACACGTTCAAACTGGTGAAGGGCGTGACCTGGCATGACGGCAAGCCGTTCACGGCAGCAGACGTCCTGTTCTCGATCGAATTCCTCAAGCAGACCCACGCGCGCGCCCGCGGCAATCTGGTGCAGCTCGACAAGGTCGAGGCGCCGGATGACTCGACGGTCGTCTTCACGCTGAAGCAGCCGTTCGGCCCCTTCATCGGCATCTTCGAGGTCGGCTCGCTGCCGATGATTCCGAAGCACATCTATGAAGGCACCGATTTCAAAACCAACCCGGCCAACAACACGCCTGTTGGTACCGGCCCCTTCATGTTCAAGGAATGGCAGAAGGGCTCGTTCATCCGCCTGGTCAAGAATCCGAACTACCACGTCAAGGGCAAACCCAATATCGATGAGATCTATTGGCACGTGATTCCCGACGCGGCCGCGCGTTCGGTGGCCTACGAAACCGGCAAGGTCGACGTGCTGCCCGGCGGCTCGGTGGAAAATTTCGACGTGCCGCGCCTGAGCAAGCTCAAGAACACCTGCGTCACCGGTGCGGGCTGGGAGTTCTTCAGCCCGCATTCCTGGCTCTGGCTCAACAATCGCTCCGGACCGACCGCGAACAAGAAGTTCCGCCAGGCGCTGATGTTTGCAATCGATCGCAACATGGCCAAGGACGTGGTCTGGAACGGCCTCGGCAAGGTCGCAACCGGCCCGTCGGGTTCGGCGATCAAGTACTACACAAGCGCCGTGCCGAAATACGATTACGATCCGGCCAAGGCAAAGGCGCTGCTCAAGGAAGCCGGCTACACCGGCGAGAAGCTTCGCTTGCTGCCCTTGCCCTATGGCGAGACGTGGCAGCGCTGGGCCGAAATGGTTCGCCAGAACCTGCAGGACGTCGGGATCAACGTCGAGATGGTCGCGACCGACGTCCCCGGCTGGAACCAAAAAGTCAGCGAGTGGGACTACGACATCGCCTTTACCTATCTCTATCAGTACGGCGATCCCGCACTCGGCGTCGGTCGCAACTATATCTCCAGCCAGATCGCCAAGGGCTCGCCGTTCAACAATGCCGAAGGCTATTCGAATCCCGAGATCGACAAGCTGTTCGCCGATGGCGCGGTCGCCTTCCCCGATGCGGCGCGCGCGGAGATCTACGCCAGGGCCCAGAAGATCCTCGTCGAGGACGTGCCGGTCGCGTGGATGCTCGAGCTGCAATTCCCGACCATCACCCGCTGCAGCGTCAAGAACCTGATCACGACCGGCATCGGCGTGAACGACGGTTTCCGTGACGCATGGATCGAGAAGTAATCGCTGACCACGTCGGGCGTCAGGCCTCAGGTCTGACGTCCGGATACCGCGCCTCCAACGCAATCGATAGAACATGATTTCCTTCATCGCCCAGCGGATCGCGAAGGCCATCGTCGTCCTTCTTGCGCTCGTCGTTCTCAACTTTTTCCTGATCCGGATGGCGCCGGGCGACCCGGCGCTGGTGATGGCGGGCGAAGCCGGCGCGGGCGATCAGGTTTTCCTGGCGCAATTGCGCGAGAAGTTCGGTCTCGACCAGCCGCTGCCGGTGCAACTGTTTCTCTACGTCAAAGGCATTCTCAGCCTCGATCTCGGATTCTCGTTTCGCCAGCAGATGCCGGTCGCAACCCTGATCCTGCAGCGGCTGCCGGCGACGCTGTTGCTGACGGGGACCGCGTTTGCGATCTCGCTGGCGTTCGGCATCCTGTTCGGCGCGCTGGCGGCGCGCTTTGCCGGCACCTGGGCCGACACCGCGATCACGGTGCTGGCGCTGGTCTTCTATGCCACGCCCCTGTTCTGGGTCGCGCTGATGGCGATCCTGCTGTTTTCGGTCACGATGGATTGGCTGCCGAGCTTCGGCTACGAGACGGTCGGCGCAAACTATACCGGGCTGGCGCACGTGCTCGACGTCGCCGCCCATCTGGTCCTGCCGGCGACGACCATCGGCCTGTTCTTCATGGCCACCTATGCCCGCATGACCCGCGCCTCGATGCTTGAGGTCAGCAGACTTGATTTCGTCAAGACCGCGCGCGCCAAGGGCTTATCCGACTCTGTGATCCAGCGCCGCCACGTGCTGCGCAACGCCCTGCTGCCGGTGGTGACGCTCGCCGGACTGCAGGCCGGCACGCTGGTCGGCGGCGCTGTTCTGACCGAGACCGTGTTCGCATGGCCCGGCATCGGCCGCCTGATGTACGAGGCCCTGCTGCAGCGCGACTACAATCTGCTGCTCGGCGTCTTCGTCGTCTGCTCGGCGATGGTACTGGCCTTCAACCTGATCACGGACCTCGTCTACCGCTCCGTCGATCCCCGCATCGAGTTCGCCTCATGAGACAGGTCTGGCGAATGCTGTTGCGCAATCCCGGCGGCATGATCGGCGTCGCGATCCTGACGATTGCGATCGCGGTTGCGCTGTTTGGTCCGCTGCTGTTTCCGACTTCGCCCTGGCGCATGGTGCAGCGGCCGTTCCTGCCGCCGTTCACGATGGCCAACCTGCCGCTCGGCACCGATGCGCTCGGCCGCGACGTGATGGCGGGCATCATCTACGGCGCGCGGGTTTCTCTGCTGGTCGGCCTGATCTCGACGCTGGCCTCGCTGGCGGTCGGCATCCCGCTCGGCGCCGCGGCCGGATATTTCGGCGGCAAGATCGACGATGCGCTAATGCGGTTCACTGAATTCTTCCAGACCGTCCCGAGTTTTGCGCTGGCGATCGTGCTCGTCGCGATCATGCAACCCTCCATCGGTTCGATCGTGGCCGCCATTGCGATCGTGAGCTGGCCACCGGTGGCACGGCTGGTGCGCGGCGAAGTGCTGTCGCTGCGCACGCGCGAATATGTCCAGGCGGCCATCGTGACCGGCCAGACCAACTGGTGGATCATCTGGCGCGAGATCCTGCCCAACGCGCTGTCGCCGGTCATCGTGCTGGCCTCGCTGATGGTCGCGACCGCGATCCTGCTGGAATCCTCGCTCTCCTTCCTGGGCCTCGGCGATCCCAACCTGATGTCGTGGGGCTACATGGTCGGCGCGGGCCGCACCGTCATTCGCCAGGCCTGGTGGATCACGGTATTCCCCGGCATCGCCATCCTTGTTTCGGTGCTGGCGCTGAACCTGATCGGTGAAGGCCTCAACGACGCGCTCAACCCCCGCGTCGCCAAGGGGGGACGCTGAACATGACCGTCGTCATCAAGAACCTGAAGCTGGCGTTGCCGCCCGGCGGCGACCGCGCGCATGCGGTGGACGATGTTTCGTTCGATCTCGCCGCCGGCAAGATCCTCTGCGTGGTCGGTGAATCCGGGTCCGGCAAGTCGATGTGCGCCCACGCGCTGATGGGCCTGCTGCCTGATACGGTGAAGTCGGAGTCCGGCGAGATTCTCTTCGACGGGAAGAACCTGCTGACGCTCAGCCCGACGGAATGGTTCGCGCTGCGGGGCCGTCGCATCGCCATGGTTTTCCAGGAGCCGATGACGGCGCTCAATCCGCTGATGCGGATCGGCGACCAGATCGCCGAAATGTTCGAGGCGCATGATCTTTTGACGCCGAAGGAGCGTCGTCAAAAGGCCCTCGCCTTGATCGGCGAAGTCGGCCTGCCCGACCCCGAGCGGATCGTTCGCGCCTACCCCCATCAATTATCCGGCGGCCAGCGCCAGCGCGCCATGATCGCCATGGCGCTGGCGCTCGAACCCCGCCGTGCTGGTGGCCGACGAACCGACAACGGCGCTCGATGTCACGACGCAGGCGCAGATCCTCAAGCTGATCCGCGACCTGCAACGCCGCCGCAACATGGCCGTCATGTTCATCACCCATGATTTCGGCGTCGTCGCCGAGATTGCCGATCGCGTGGTCGTGCTTCAGCACGGCAAGGTGGTCGAGCAGGGCACCGCCGACGACGTGCTGTTGCGCGCACAGCATCCCTATACCCGCGCCTTGCTTGCCGCCGTCCCCACCCTGCAGCCACCGCCGCGGACTTCCCTGCTCGACCGCAGCAAGGCGGTGGAGGTGATCGGCCTCGGCAAGACCTACATCAGCGGCGGCGGATGGTTTCGCGCCGAACGGCGCGTAGAGGCGGCCAAGGAAGTCAGCTTCGACATTTTCCGCGGCGAGACGCTCGGTCTGGTTGGCGAATCCGGTTCGGGGAAATCGTCTGTCGCACGCCTCGTCATGCGGCTGATCGAGCCTGACGCCGGCACCGTCCGTATCGGCGACGTCGATCTCACCCGGATCAGCGGAAAGGCGCTGCGCGAACAGCGCCGCCGCATTCAGATGGTGTTCCAGGACCCGTTCGCCTCGCTCAATCCGCGCCGGAAGGTCGGCAACATCATCACGGATGGCCCGATTGCGCATGGCGTCGATCCGGCGGCGGCGCGAAAGCGCGCCGGCGAGCTGCTTAGCCTCGTCGGTCTCAATGCCGGCGCGATGGAACGCTTTCCGCATGAATTCTCCGGCGGACAGCGGCAGCGCATCGGGATAGCCCGCGCGCTGGCGCTCGACCCGGAAATCCTGGTCGCCGACGAAGCGGTCTCCGCGCTCGACGTGTCGGTTCAGGCACAGGTGCTCGACCTGCTGGAGGATCTGAAGGCCCGGCTGGGCTTGTCGATGCTGTTCATCACCCACGATTTGCGCGTGGCCGCGCAGATTTGCGACCGCATCGCTGTGATGCAGCATGGCGCGATCGTCGAACTCAAATCCGCGTCGCTGCTGTTCGCCGCTCCCGAGCATGCCTACACGCGCGAATTGCTCTCGGCGGTGCCTGGTCAGACGTCATCGTCCAAGGCGGCATGAACGGGACCACGAACGATGCGCTGTGTCCTGGTTAGCAAAAGCCTCGATCTTCGCGGCTATCTCGGCCCGCAATTCATGCGCGCCGCCGACCGTATCGAAATCATCAGCCATCCGCACGAGGGGCCGGCAATGGACGTCCGGCTGGCGGTGGCCTGGCATCCGCCGGATGACGCATTTGAGCGCTATCCAAATCTGCAGGCGGTCTGCTCGATCGGCGCCGGTGTCGACAACATTTTGGCGTGCCCCAGCCTGCGCCCCGATGTCGACGTGATCCGTGTCGTCGACCCCGCGCAGGCGCAGATGATGTCGGGCTTCGTTGCCTGGCACGTCATCGGGCATCAGCGGCGCTTTGCGACCTATCAGGCGCAGCAGCGCGAGGAACGCTGGCAGCGTCTCGCTCTGCGCCGGGCGCAGGATGTGCCGGTCGGGATTCTCGGCTTTGGCGAGATTGGCCGCAAGGTCGCCGCCGATCTGGCGTTGCTTGGTTTCCCGGTGATGGCGTGGAGCCGGACCGCAAAGCCGACACCGCAAGGCATCACCGGCTTCGACGGCGCCGCAGGTCTCGATGCCATGCTCGGCCAGACCGAGGTCCTCGTGAACCTGCTGCCGCTGACGCCGGAGACAAAGGGTATTCTCAGTCAAAGAACATTTGCCCGAATGTATCGCGGCGGCTACCTGATCCAGGTCGGCCGCGGCGAGCATCTGGTCGAAGCGGATCTGCTCGCTGCCCTGGAGGACGGCCAGCTTGCCGGCGCCGCGCTCGATGTGTTCTCGACCGAACCATTGCCGCCGCGGCATCCGTTCTGGCGACACCCCAACATCGTCGTCACGCCGCATGATGCCTGCGAAGTCAGCATGGAAGCGATCGGGGCGACGTTTCGCGCCACCGCAGAAGCGATACGCGCCGGCCGGCGACCACCGCACTCCATCGACCGCGAACGCGGCTACTGAGCGACAGCCATGGACATTCTCGTACCGGACCCGTCGCCTGCGACTGTTGCCGCTCACCCGATCGATACCCTCCGCGCCGCATCCGCCGTCCCGGAAGCGCTGGCCCAAAGGCTGGCGGCCGAGCACTACGGCCTGATCGCCGCCGTGCACCGGCTCGACAGTGAGCGCGACCAGAACTTTCGGCTACGCTCGCTGAGCGGCCGCGAGTATGTCCTGAAGATTGCGAACCCTGCAGAAGACCGCGCGGTGACCAACCGGCAGACAGAGGCGCTGCTCCACCTCGCTGCCGCGGACCCCGGCCTGCCGATCCCGCGCATCTTTCCGGCGCGGAACGGCATGACGGAGCTTGATGTTGCCTTCGACGACGGCTCGAGCCGGGTCGTGCGCCTGTTGTCGTATCTGGCGGGAACCCCGATGCATGCGGCCGCGGGGTCGACGGTGCTGCGGCGCGATCTCGGTCGCTGCGCCGCAAGGCTCGCACGGGGTCTTTCCGATTTCAGCCACAGCGCCGCCAATCACAAACTGCTCTGGGACCTTCAGCATGCCGCCGAACTCCGGCCGCTGATCGACGCCGTCCCTGGCGAGCGGCGCAGCCTGGTCGAGGACGTTCTCGGCGGCTTCGAGACCTGCGCGCTGCCGATGCTTCCGCAATTGCCGAACCAGCCCGTCCATAACGACCTCAACCCGCACAACGTCGTCGTCGACCCCGAAACCCATGCCGTCGTTGCCGGGATCATCGATTTCGGCGACCTCACCTGCACGGCGCGGGTCAACGACCTTGCGATCACGGCGGCATATCAGGTTGCCGATGACGACGATCCCCTTGCGCCGGCTTGCGAGATGATCGCGGCCTACCATGCCGTGCTGCCGCTCGAACCGGCCGAATTCAGCGTGCTGTTCGACCTGATCGCCACGCGCATGGCCATGACGATCGTGATCAGCAGTTGGCGAGCCGCCCGTTATCCTGCTCACCGGAACTACATTCTGCGCAACAATGCCGCGGCCTGGACGCGGCTGCGGCGCGTGGCGACACTGTCGCGAGACCAGGCCACACTTCAGATCCAACGCGCATGCCATGTGGGGTAGAGAGATGTCCGCCGCCGATGAGGCCGTTTCGGCACAAGACCTGATCGCGCGGCGAAACCGGCTGCTGGGCCCGGCGTATCGCCTGTTCTACGAGCAGCCGGTCCAGTTCGTCCGCGGCGAAGGCGTCTGGCTCCATGACGCCGCCGGACATCGCTATCTGGACGCCTACAACAACGTCGCATCCGTCGGGCACTGTCACCCGCATGTCGTGCAGGCGATCGCACGGCAGGCCGCTCTGCTCAACACCCATACGCGCTACCTGCATGAGACCGTGCTCGACTTCGCGGAAAAACTGCTCGCGACGTTTCCGGCCGAGATCGGTCACGTGATGTTCACCTGCACCGGCAGCGAGGCCAACGACCTCGCTTTGCGGGTGGCGCGAACCTGCACCGGCGGCACCGGCTTCATCGTCACCGCAAACGCCTATCACGGCGTCACCAGCGCGCTGGCTGAGCTGTCTCCCTCGCTCGGACTTCCGCTTCCGGAAGGAAGCCACGTGCGCCTCGTGCCGGCGCCCTCCTCGGCCGCCGATGCCGGTGATGTCTTTGCGCATCACGTTCGAGCCGCATTGGACGACATGAAGAAGAGCGGCATCCGTCCGGCCGCGCTTCTGGTCGATACCATTTTTTCCAGTGACGGCGTGTTCGCAGACCCGCCCGGCTTTCTGCGACGGGCGGTCGAAGCCGTGCGGGCAGAAGGCGCGCTATTCATCGCCGACGAGGTGCAACCCGGCTTCGGCCGCTGCGGCGGACAGATGTGGGGCTTTGCCCGCCACGGTCTCGTCCCCGATCTCGTCACCATGGGTAAGCCGATGGGCAACGGCCATCCGGTTGCCGGGATGGCAGCGCGCCCTGAGCTGCTGGCAGAGTTTGGCCGGCGGTCGCGCTACTTCAACACCTTCGGCGGCAACCCGGTTTCCGCCGCCGCCGGCATTGCAGTGCTCGACGTGATCGAATCCGAAGGATTGATGCAGAACGCGCAACACACCGGTGGCTACCTGGTCAAATTGCTCGGGCAGCTACGGGCGCAACATCCATTGATCACGGAAATCCGCGGTGCCGGGCTATTCGTCGGCGTCGAACTCCGACTCGGTGGACAAACGGGAACGCCGGCCACGGCGGAGGCCGCGCGTGTCGTGAACATCCTGCGTGAACGGCACGTGCTGATCAGTTCCGCCGGACCGCACGGCAACGTGCTCAAGATCCGTCCACCGCTGGTGTTCGGCACCGAGCATGCCGACCTGCTTGTCGAGACGCTCGACCAGACGCTGGCGGAAGCAACTATGATGTCGGGGGAGTAAAGGGCGCGCGCTTTTACGCGCCGGCGGCCGGCAGGCTGGCGGCGGCGATGGCGACGATCTGGGCCAGCCGGCGCCCGATCCGGGACGGGGCGCTGCGCAGAAATGAACGAACCTGTCGCATCTGACATCTTCCATGGGCGCCGGTGGAACGGGGCGCATAGGGAAAATGGTCTCAGGCCGCCAACTAGTCGAGACGTCAGGGAAAATAGCAATGCGCGCTTCGTCCGGAGGCTGATCGGCAGTGGAATTATTGCCCCGGTCGACCCGCCGGCGACAAAATTCTTCCCCCGGATTTTGGCTCATAGCCCGGTGCTCACCTTGCGTGAGCGGGCTGCGGCGCGCCGAGAAATCGCCGCAACGACGCCAGGACTTCATCGAGCCGGTCATGATGAAGCCAGTGTCCGGCGCCCGCGATCTTCTGCAGTTCAGCTTGCTTAAAATGCGCGAGCAGGCCGGCGGCCTCGGGATCGGGCAGAAAGCTTTCATCGCCCCACATCAGCAGGGTTGGACAGGTAATGCGCGACCACAAGGCGACATATTCGTCCGATGACAGCCGATACGGCGCCCTCGCCCGCTGATAATGGTCGAACTTCCAGCGATAGAGACCGTCGGAGCCCTGGCGAACGCCGTGCCGGGCAAGATGAAGCGCCAGCGCTGGTGTCAGCCTTTTGTTGCGAGCCGAAAGCCGTCGCGCCGCCTCGTCGATCGTCCGGAACGCGCTCGGTTGATACGCCGAGATACGGTCGAGCTGGTCGATCCAGCGCGACATCTGCTCGGCGATCGGCGCGGGCTGCGAGCCCGACAGGAAGGCGCCATCCAGCACGACAAGGCGCGATACCCTCTCCGGATAGGTCCCGGCATAGGCCAGCGCGACCATGCCGCCCATCGAGTGGCCGACAATTGCGGCATCCTGCAGCGCCGCAAAACGCATCAGCCGGGTGAGGTCATAGACATTGTCGGTCAGGCTGTAGCTGCTTCCTTTCGCCCAATCGGAATCGCCGTGCCCGCGCAGATCCGGCGCGATAACATGGAAATGCGGCTGCAATTCGCGCGCGATCGCATCCCAGTTGCGGCAATGGTCGAGCCCGCCGTGGATCAGGATCAGCGGCGGCGTTGTCTCGTTACCCCAGTCGACATAGTGCAACCGCAGACCCTGGGACTCATAAAAGCGATCTGCCGGCTCGGCCATCGTGGGATCGTCTCTCGTGGAGGTGATGGCCTATTTCGGCGCAAATCCGAACGCGCGCTCGAAGCGCTTGACGTAGTCGGGCCACACCTCGGGATTGACGATGCGCGGCGGCCGCTTGCCATCCAGCGCATCGAGAATCTGCTCGGCAGCGATCTTGCCCATGTTCATGCGCGCTTCCTTGGTGACGCCTGCCGTATGCGGGCTCGCCAGCACATTGTCGAACTGCAGCAGCGGATGCTCCGGCGGCGGCGGCTCCTTGTCCCAGACGTCGAGGCCTGCGCCCGCAATCCGCTTGTCGCGCAACGCCTCGTACAGCGCTTCCTCATCGTGAATGAAGCCGCGCGCCGTGGTGATGAAAAAGGCGTGCGGCTGCATCAGCGCGAATTCGCGGGCGCCGATCATGCGGCGATTGTCCTTGGTCAGCGGACAGGAAATCGAGACGAAATCCGAGCGGCGCATCAGATCGTGAAGCTCGACCTTCTCGCCGCCCCGCGCGGCGATTTCTTCCGCGGTCAGAAAGGGATCGTAGGCGATCACCTTCATATGCAGCAGGCCATTGCACAGCTCCGCGATGCGGCGGCCGACGTTGCCGATGCCGACGATGCCGATGGTCTTGCCCTGCGCCTCGTTGCCGATCAGCGCGTTGCGATTGACGTTGGCCTCTCGGCGCAGCGCGCGGTCGGACTCGAGAATGCGCTTGGACAGCGTCAGCAGCATGCCGAGCGCATGCTCGGCGACCGAGTTGGCGTTGCCGCCGGATTGATTGACGACCAGCACCCCCGCCGCCGTGCAGGCATCGACGTCGACGGGGTCGAAGCCCGCGCCGTTCGAGGACACGATCAGGAGGTTCGGCGCCCGCTTCAGCAAATCCCGACCGACATGGAAATGTTTTGCGATCTCGTCGCGCGCCGCTCCGACCTGATAGGCATGCGCCGCCGCTAAAATTGGCGCTGCAATCGTATCGGGGCTTTCGTTTTCCAGCCGGTCCAGCCGCACGTCGGCGCGCGCTTTCAGGATGTCGATGTAGATCTCGTGAGCGAGATATTTGACGTAGAACACGCGCTTGTTGTTGACGGTCATTTTTCTTGGCAACTTTCAGTTCGAAGAGCGTAGGGCTTGACTGGTTTGGCGGGAGGGCCGCTGGCGGCCATGGTCAGGTAACAAGTCTCAGTGGAAGCGCCCGCAGCGCAGCAGCCGCGTTGGCAGCATTTCGGATATATCCAGCCATTGCCCCTCCCGGCATCTCTTCTTGCTTATCTCATATCTTGCTTATCTCATATCGCCGCATACCCGATGTAGGGGCGCGCGGCGCAGAGCAGGATACGATCGGAACATGTTGACAATCTCGCCGATGGCGTCAAGTTTCGCCGCTCCAAGAATGAAAGCCGACGAATAATCGGCGCGGATGAGGGAGACCAAAATGGCGGTTGTGGAGGAAAAAACCTCGCCCGAAATCTCTGAGAGCTGGCATGGCATCGTGCTGCAAAGCCTCAAGCGCAACGATATCCGCCTGGTCCCCTACGTGCCCGACCGCGTCCTGACCACGCTGATCAGGAACCTGCACGCCGATCCCTTTTTCACGACCTTCCCCACCGCGCGCGAGGAGGAAGCGGTCGGCATCGTCTCCGGCGCCTGGATGGGCGGCATGCGCGGCGCGGTGCTGATGCAGACGTCCGGGTTTGCCACGCTCGCGAACGTGCTGGCGTCGCTGGCGATCCCCTATCAGATCCCGCTGATCATGTTCGTGTCCGAGCGCGGCACGCTCGGCGAGTTCAATTACGGCCAGTCGCTGGTGTGCCGCACCATGCGCCCCGTGCTGGATTCGCTCGCGATGGAGCACCACACCGCTACACGTCTCGACGAGTTCGAATTCATCGTCGACCGCTCGATCAAGCAGGCCATCACCACGCAGGCGCCGGTGGCGCTGATCCTCTCGCCGCTTCTGACCGGCGGCAAGGTCTTCGACAAGTGAGCGATCCCATGAACAGCGACACCTCCGCCCGCAATACCAAGGTCATGAACCGCTTCGATCTCACCTCGCGGCTGATCGCGAAGTTGAAGAACGAGGAAGCCGTGATCGGTGGCATCGGCAACACCAATTTCGACCTGTGGGCCGCCGGCCACCGGCCGCAGAATTTCTACATGCTCGGCAGCATGGGCCTCGCCTTCCCGATCGCGCTCGGCGTAGCGCTGGCGCAGCCGGATCGGCGCATATTTGCCCTCGAGGGCGACGGCTCGCTGTTGATGCAACTGGGTTCGCTCTCGACCATTGCGACGTTGGCGCCGAAAAACCTCACCATGGTGGTGATGGACAATGGCATCTATCAGATCACCGGCGCGCAACCGACGCCAGGCGCCACTGTTGCCGACATCGTCGCCATCGCCACCGCGAGCGGGCTCACCCACTCCAGCTGGGCGGCGGATGAAGACGATTTCGAGCGGCTGATCGAACAATCCATGTCGGCCGCAGGCCCGACGCTGATCGGCGTGCGCATCGACGACAAGCCGGGCACAGGCACCACCCGCCGCGATCCCGTGCAGATCCGGGAACGCTTCATGCACGGTATGGGCGTACGGGAGCCGCTCTGAGGCGAATTAACCACAGGCATCGCCAATTCGCATGCGCGGGAATATCCGGCACATAATTCGTGCTATGCGGTCCCGATGACGATCATCCTTCGATTATTCGCCTGGGGCCTTGCCGCAGCCATCGCGTTCGCCACCCTCGGGCCGGCGGAACAGCGGCCCCATTCAAACCTGGGACAAAACGGAGAGCACGCGCTTGCCTTCGTGTTGCTGGGACTGGCTTTCGGACTGGCCTACACGCGCGCTCCATCGCGCACGGCCGCTCTCGTCATCGCCTTCACAGGTCTGATCGAAGTGCTGCAGTTCCTGGCGCCCGGCCGGCACGCACGCCTGGAAGATTTTGTGGTCGACGCGCTGGCGGCATCGCTCGGCCTTGTGGCTGCTGCGGCTCTCGACTGGACGATCAGGCGAACCCAGCGATCGCTGCCCTAGCCCCCGTCGCAAAAAATCCTCGCACAAAAAATCCTCGCGGGACAACGCCCCGCGAGGATTAATCCTGGAAACGCGGTCTTCGTTAGTCGAGGATCCTGACGACCCTGCGCGTGCGCGGCTCCACGATCACACGGCGATCATTGACGACCGCATAGCGGTATTCAGTGTGCCGCGGCACCGTACGCAGTGCGACGGTCGGCGGCAGCGGCTGACCCACCACCACTTCCTCACGAACCACGACAGAACGATCGCGCGGGATCGACGTGATCACGGCGTTCGGAATTTCAACGGCTGCACCGACCGCAGCGCCCACGGTACCACCGACGATGGCGCCGACCGGACCAGCGGCTTCACCACCCCTCGCGGCGCCCTCCGCCGCACCTTGGGCGGTGGTCGACTGAGCAAAAGCTGCGCTAGGCGCCAGCAGCGCGGCGGCAATCAGTGAAACAGCCAAACGATTATTCATCGCATTCCTCCAGCGAAATTGACGATGCGTCTCAACCACTGGAAGCGTGAGAAGGTTCCGGATCCAATACGGCAGCAAAAAAGAGCCGCGCCGAAATTTCGACGCGGTTCCAGTCACAGGGGAGTTCCAGTCCTAAAGGATTCAGCCTTTTGCGACCTGATGGTTCGCCATCATCTCCAGTGCACGCACCATGCCCGAATGGTCCCACGCCTTGCCGCCATGGGCGGTACAGGAACTGAACAATTGCTGAGCCACCGCCGTGCTGGGCAAGGAAATGCCGAGCGCACGCGCGCCCTCCAGCGCCAGATTGAGATCCTTCTGGTGCAGTTCGATACGGAAGCCCGGTTCAAAATTGCGCTTCACCATGCGCTCGCCATGCACTTCGAGAATCCGCGACGACGCAAAGCCGCCCATCAGCGCCTGCCGCACCAGCGCCGGATCCGCGCCGGCCTTCGACGCGAACAGCAGCGCCTCGCCGACCGCCTCGATCGTCAGCGCGACGATGATCTGGTTGGCGACCTTGGTCGTCTGCCCGTCGCCATTGCCGCCGACGAGGGTGACGTTCTTGCCCATCTTGTCGAACACCGGCTTCATGGTGTTGAACGCGCGCTCCGGCCCTCCCACCATGATGGTCAGGCTCGCCGCCTTGGCGCCGACCTCGCCGCCCGAAACCGGTGCATCGAGATAATCGGCGCCGAGCGCCTCTATTTTCTTTGCAAACTCCTTGGTGGCCAGCGGCGAGATCGAACTCATGTCGACGACGATCTGCCCCTTGGAGAGCCCGGGCGCGACGCCGTCCTGCCCGAACAACACCGCTTCCACATGCGGCGTATCCGGCACCATGATGATGACGGCGTCGGCCCTCTCGGCGACTTCCTTGCCGGACTTGCAGACCACGCCGCCCGCCGCGACCAGATCCGGCGCAATCGGCCCTACATCGTGCAGAAATAGGCGGTGGTCAGCGGCCTGGAGATGGCCCGCCATCGGGCGCCCCATGGTGCCGAGGCCGATAAAGCCGATATCGATCATTTCAAACTCCCCTCTTTTCTTGCTTCTTGTTCAAGTATCGGCCGTCAGCGCGGCGTGCCAACCGAGGCCCTCGACTGTGGTCGTCCTCGGCTTGTATTCGCACCCGACCCAGCCGCGATAACCAATAGCGTCGAGATGGCGGAACAGGAAAGGATAGTTGATCTCGCCGGTGCCCGGCTCATTGCGGCCGGGATTATCAGCGAGCTGGACATGGGCGATGCGGGCCAAGTGCTTTTGCAAGGTGCGCGCAATGTCGCCCTCCATCACCTGCATGTGGTAGATGTCGTACTGCACGAACAGATTGCTCGAACGTACGTCCGCAATGAGCTGAAGCGCCTGCTCGGTCCGGTTCAGAAAGAAGCCGGGGATGTCGATCGTGTTGATCGGCTCGATCAGAAGCTTGATCCCTTCCCTCGCGAGCGCATCCGCTGCGAAACGCAGATTCCCCACCAGCACCTCGTTCAAATCGATCCTGTCCACACCGTCAGGCGCGATACCGACCAGGCAGTTGAGCTGACGGCAATCGAGCGCCTTGGCGTAATCGATGGCGCGCGCGACGCCGTCGCGAAACTCCTCGACCCTGTCGGGCAGGATCGCGATGCCGCGCTCGCCCGCCGCCCAGTTGCCGGCCGGAAGATTGTGCAGCACCTGGGTCAGCCCGTGCTGGTGCAATTGCTCGCGCAGCTCGGCCTTGTCGAAATCATACGGGAATAGATATTCCACCCCGCCGAAGCCTGCAGCCTTGGCGGCGGCAAAGCGATCGAGAAACGGCAACTCGCCGAACAGCATGGTGAGATTGGCGGCAAATTTTGGCACGATCTACTCTCCTCGATTTATGCCGGCAGCAGCTTGCCGGATTGCGGCGCGCTCGACTTGGCCGGCGTGTCGTCCAGCGGCAGATCGAGCACCTCCTCGAATTCGACGATGTTGTCGATCTCGGTGCCCATCGAGATGTTGGTCACCCGTTCGAGAATGAACTCGACCACAACAGGCACCTTGAACTCCGCCATCCATTCCCGAGCGGTCGCGAACGCCGCCTGCGCATGGTTCGGGTCGGTGACGCGGATCGCCTTGCAGCCCAGCCCCTCGGCGACCGTGACGTGGTCCACGCCATAGACCCCGAGCTCGGGCGCGTTGATGTTCTCGAAGGAAAGCTGGACATGGTAGTCCATGTCGAAGCCGCGCTGCGCCTGGCGGATCAGTCCGAGATAGGAGTTGTTCACGACGACGTGGATGTAAGGCAGCTTGAACTGCGCGCCGACCGCGAGCTCCTCGATCAGGAACTGGAAATCGTAGTCCCCTGATAGCGCGACGATGTTGCGGCTTGGATCGGCCGCGCGCACGCCAAGTGCCGCCGGCAGCGTCCAGCCGAGCGGACCGGCCTGCCCCGCATTGATCCAGTTGCGCGGGCCGTAGACGCCGAGGAACTGCGCGCCGGCGATCTGCGACAGGCCGATCACGCTGACATAGCAGGTGTCGCGTCCGAACGCCTTGCTCATCTCTTCATAGACGCGCTGCGGCTTGATCGGCATGTCGTCGAAATGGCTCTTGCGCAGCATCGTGCGCTTGCGGTCCTGGCACGCCGCCGGCCACGCCTGCCTCTCCCGCAGCTTGCCGGCCTTCCGCCACTCCCTGGCAACCGCGACGAACAATTCCAGCGCCGCCTTGGCGTCGGACACGATGCCGAAATCGGGATTGAAGACGCGCCCGATCTGCGTCGGCTCGATATCGACATGCACGAACGTCCGACCCTTGGTGTAGGTCTCGATCGAACCGGTGTGCCGGTTGGCCCAGCGGTTGCCGATCCCAAGCACGAAGTCGGATTGCAGCATGGTGGCGTTGCCGTAGCGGTGGCTGGTCTGCAGGCCGACCATGCCCGCCATCAGCACGTGATCATCGGGAATGGCGCCCCACCCCATCAGCGTCGGTACCACCGGAACATTGACGGTCTCGGCGAACGCCACGAGCAACTCCGATGCGTCGGCATTGATGACGCCGCCGCCCGCGACGATCAGCGGTCGCTCCGCCGCGTTGAGCATCTCGAGCGCCTTTTCGATCTGCTTGCGCGTCGCCGCAGGCTTGTAGACCGGCAGCGGCTCATAGGTCTCGTCGTCGAATTCGATTTCCGCAAGCTGCACGTCGAGCGGCAGGTCGATCAGGACCGGGCCCGGGCGCCCGGAGCGCATGATATGAAACGCCTGGCTGAACACACGCGGCACCAGCGCCGGCTCGCGCACGGTGACCGCCCATTTCGTCACGGGTTTCGCGATGGATTCGATGTCGATGGCCTGAAAGTCTTCCTTGTAGAGACGTGCGCGCGGCGCCTGCCCGGTGATACAGAGGATCGGAATGGAGTCCGCGATCGCCGAATAGAGTCCGGTGATCATGTCGGTGCCGGCCGGGCCCGATGTGCCGATGCAGACGCCGATATTGCCCGCCTCGGCACGGGTATAGCCCTCGGCCATGTGGGAGGCGCCCTCGACATGGCGCGCCAGGATGTGCCCGATCGAACCGCGCTTCTTCAGCGCGGAATACAACGGATTGATCGCCGCTCCGGGAACCCCGAAGGCGATGGTCACGCCCTCCTTTTCTAGGATCCGTACGGCTGCATCGATCGCTCGCATCTTCGCCATTTCGAACCTCGCTTGACCGTGTTGCTCTGATGCGATCATCACGGCTGCTGTCAGCGACCTCAACGGACTCGATTTTGTTTCCCGCGATGTGGAATGACCGCTGAAAAAGCACGTCAAATCAGATGGTTGGGGCACCCGTTCAATGAAACAATTCAATTGCCGGGTTTCGCCGATGAACTGACGGGCACCCGCCGACAGATCCTCATACTCCGCACATGCGGACGGCTGAGTACGACGTCGCGATCTCGCGACACGATGCGCCCGAGCTGTGCCCGCAGCTCGTGTCACCGACCCCTTCCGGTATCCCGACCTGAGCTGCTATAGTGAGCCTTCGGGAGGGGGGCGAGCATGAAGCGCCGCGGGTTCATTTGTGTTCTCGGTAGTGTCGCTTCGGGATTTTGGCCCCGCCGCCGCACCATCACCGTCACGATGGCCGCAATGGTGCTTCTGCCGATCGAGGTCAGCGATGCCGGCTGGCTGTCGGATATCTTCAAAGGCTCGTCAAAGCAGGCCAAATCGCCAAGACAAGCCAAATCGCCAAAGCACGTCACCTCACGCAAGCCTGCCGCTTTGGCTAGGCGTGCCGTCTCGCCAAAGCCCCGCAACGTAAAGCTTGCCGCCCTGGGGCCGATCGGCTTGCCCCCTGCCGCTTTGAAACCGGTCGCGACCCGTTGCGATCCCGCAAAGTTCCGGATCGTTCTGGACGTGGGACATACCGCCGAATCGGAAGGCGCGATCAGCGCCCGCAACGTCTCCGAGTTTGCCTTCAATCTGCGCCTTGCGAGGCAGATTGAGGAGAAGTTGAAGGCCGAAGGTTTTGCCGAGACCAGATTGCTTCTGACCGAGGGCAAGGCCAGGCGCAGCCTGGTCAAACGCGTCGCCGCCGCCAACAATCTGGCCGCGGATCTCTTCCTGTCGATCCACCATGACTCCGTGCCCAACAAGTTCCTCGAGGACTGGGAGTTCGAGGGAAAGAAAAGCCGTTTCAGCGACCGCTTCAGCGGATATTCCGTCTTCGTCTCCCGCAGGAATCCGGACTTCAAGACAAGCTTCGCCTTCGCCGAACTGATCGGCAAGGAAATGAAGGCCCAGGGCCTTGAGTATGCCAAGCAATACACGCAAGCCATCATGGGCCGCTACCAGCGTCCGCTGCTGAACAAGGAAACCGGCGTCTACCGCTACGATGAGCTCATCGTGCTGAGAAAGACGCAGATGGCTGCGGCCCTGCTGGAGGCGGGCTCGATCATCAACCGGGACGAAGAGCTCAAGATGAGTTCACCTGAACGCCGGGACATCATCAGCAGCGGCGTCACAGCGGCGGTGAAGGAATTCTGCGAGCCGCGATGGGGCATCCTCGGTCCGCTCTGATGGCGGGGTGGCGGCCCGCCTCGCATCCGAACCCGGCCTGCCGGCTTCAACCTTTTGACCGCGCCTTGATCTTGTCGAATTCGGCAAGCGCTCGTTCAAACTTGTCGTTGAAGAGCCACATCGCATCGAGAATTTCGCGGAAGGTTGCAGATGTTCTGGCTCTGTCAACCTGTCCAAAGGTGAAAACGCTGTTGTTTCGCAGGTATCCCATGATTGTCGGGTCAGAAATTCTATAGTTGAGCAGGTTGCTTGACTTGAGTGCGGACTTCGTTGGACTCGGAATAATCTGGATCAGTTCAAACAGCTTCATCTGATCGATCGGATCCGGTAGTGTTTTCACGATCGACGGGACTTGCGGGAAAATATCCGCGTGCGCGTTCATCAGGCCATCGCGCACGGCGGTCCAGTGGTTGTACCGGTGATCCAGGTTGCCGACCCGTGCCTCTTCCTTGTCGTCGCGAAGGCTGAGTGCGGGATCAAGGGCTGCTATCGACTTTTTTATCGCCGCCCATTTCTTTCGCCCATTTTGATCTTCGGGTACGCCTGTTTGCAGACTTCCCTTGTATTTATTCGAGCGCGCATTCCCGATGTTTTGATTGCCATTTGTCTCGGCAAAGAACAGCCCCAGGCTGATGCGTCCTGCCGCTTCGGCATTGGCCGCATCAAGGCCCCTGACTCGCGCAATGGCCGTGCCCAGATCGACAACGTCCTTGAATGGGGTATCTGAGTTTTGCGCGTTGACGGGCGGCGCCTGCATCAGGTCGAAAAGTCTCCTGTACTCGTCGAGCAGCGGTTCATTGTCGGCGCTAAAGTACGCCGGAGGGATTCCATATTTATTGGGCCCGCCAATTTTGGACGGAAGCGCGTCGGTGAGGTCTTTGTACGCGCTCATCATGCTGTTGCGTGCAAGGTAGAGCGCCTGTCCCGGCAGGTTCGGTAGCGGTTGCCTGGAATTGATCTGCGTGCGCCGCTGGCCCAGGATCGCCTCAAAGTGGTTTCGTGAATTATTGTATGT
Source organism: Bradyrhizobium sp. AZCC 1678 (assembly GCF_036924765.1). Taxonomy (NCBI): domain Bacteria; kingdom Pseudomonadati; phylum Pseudomonadota; class Alphaproteobacteria; order Hyphomicrobiales; family Nitrobacteraceae; genus Bradyrhizobium; species Bradyrhizobium sp. AZCC 1678. Next base: position 3,537,895 of record NZ_JAZHSE010000001.1, on the reverse strand, counting down.
ATCGAGCGCCTCCGATTGCTTTTTCGTGAGTGCGGCCGGCTCGCCCATTGCAGGCGACATCAAGCCGAGATTGCCGATGACGGCCGCGACCAGCGACGCGACCGCGCAGAGTCCGAGAGCAAGCGCTGCCGTGGGCGCAGCGGTATGGCTTTTTATCCCCATGGCAATTTCCCATGCCCAAATTTCATCGGATACGACTCATTGGATCGTAAACAACGAACGCGCGGCTTGGCGAGGCCAAAGCTCCAGATCCGATCCAGTGTCCATTCCCCGGCATTTTCCAGACTGCACGCTATCCACTTCGCCCAAAAACGCGATAGCCTTCCTCTGGGGTGCGCCAAGGCACTCCCTTGAAACGAAAGGCCGGCGAAAGATCATGGGTTTCTTCGAGCGACTGAAGACAGCGGCATCAGCCGAGTGGCGGGCCTATACCGAGCACCCCTTCACGGAGGGGCTGGCAGACGGTTCGCTTACCGAGGCGGCGTTTCGTCACTATCTCGTCCAGGATTACCTGTTCCTGATCGAGTTTGCCCGCGCCTACGCGCTCGCCGTCTACAAGTCGCCCACGCTCGCCGACATGCGCGAAGCGGCGTCCGGCCTCTCGGCCATTCTCGACGTCGAGATGAACCTGCACGTAAAACTCTGCGCCGGCTGGGGCCTGTCGGCCACCGATCTCGAACAAGCCCCTCCGGCGGTCGAGATGCTGGCCTATACCCGCTACGTGCTCGACGCGGGAATGCGCGGCGACCTGCTGGCGCTGAAGGTGGCGCTCGCTCCTTGCGTGATCGGCTACGCCGAGATCGCGACGCGGCTTGCCGCGCGGCCCAATGCGCTCGCTGCAACAAACCCGTATAGCGTCTGGATCGCCGAGTATGCTGGGGGCCCCTATCAGGAAGTCGCGGCAAAAGCCCGGGCGCATCTGGAAGGTCTCGCCGATCTCTACGCCACGCCGGCCCGCGAGGCAGAGCTGATCGCGATCTTCAAGGAAGCCACGAGGCTCGAAGCCGACTTCTGGGAAATGGGATGGCGCATTCGACAGCGCCCTCGCCGATTGCAATGAGACATTACAGATATGACCTCGCGATCCCAGCCTTCTCGATAGCCGCGCGCTCGCCTATCTCAGGAAGGGATCGCTCGACGACTCCCTCGCCGACTATGATGCCGCGCTTCGTATCAACGCAAGAAAAGCCCTCTCGCTGTATGCGCGCGCGCTCGTCAAACGGCGGAAGGGTGACATTGCGGGAAGCGAGGCCGATATCGCGACAGCGCTGGCCATCCGCCCGGCTGTGGCAGACTGCATGGCGCAAATACGGCATCGAGTGACGGCTTTCGTCTGCGTTTGGAACCGAAACATTTTCTAGGCTGAATGATTTACTCCCGGGGCTTCGCAACATGCGAGGCATTCATGAACCCTTTCTCGGCGAGCGATGTGCTCCTTACGGTCGCGATCATGAGCGTCACTTTCTTGACCGAGGTCGGGCTTTTCATTTTGATTGGAATGCTTTGAAAGGAGCGCTCGATCCGGGCAACGCGCAGCTGATGCGAGGTCTAGGACTCCGCAAGTTTGATGGTTGAGACTGGCCATTTGCCATCATGACCTTCGATGGAAATCCGAAGCCCGTGCAATTCATCCAGCCAAACGTTCTCGACCCTGCCTGCCTTTCCGTTGGTAAGCACGACGGTTTTGCCGATCAATTCGGCTCGCGCCGCACCGTACTCATTCAAAATCTTTGACGCACGGCGGTTCACAATGGCATTGCCCGTCCATGTTCGGCCGAGCCGTCTGTGCTATCCCAAGCGGCTCAACGGCGACGCTTGTCCCAAGGCTCAGCCGCCGGAATGATTGATGGTGACTGCTCTTCCAATTCGCGCAGCCGGTCGATTTGCGTTCTAAGGCTCTCCGGGAGTTCCGGCTCTTCTTTCAGGAACGCGCGTAGTCTCTCCCCGATCTCTTCAACGATTGCTCGGCTGTGTTTGGGGTCTAACTCAATGCGGTTTCGCATAACGAAGCCTCGTTCGGGTAAAGAAAGCGCCAGCATTGGCGCCCACCCCTCCCGCAGGTCTCCCGCTTGCGAGCACAGCTGGCAATTTCTGAACGGAACTGGAGACCGCCGCTTTTGGCTATCTGCGCGAGCGCTAGTTTTTGAGAACAGCGGGCCCAGCAGTAGGAACCTTTGGCTATCCGCGACATGCGCCGTGTAGTTAACGGCGAGCGACGGTCTCGTGCGTCTAATGTCTTGACCGGAGCTTTCGTTCCCTGAGTTCTGATCGTGACGCCGTTCGTATGGAAAGAGGAAACAATTGGAGCGCCGAGCCGGTGCATTGAGGAACTTGCTGCGCGGAACAGATCGGGGCTCGACGAGATGCCTTCCGAACGGCGCGCAAGCAGGCGTTCAAGGCTAGAGTCAAACAGCGCTCTGGAACCATTTCAGAGAGTATCCGGTTGGTTCGTAGGGCCGATGGAGGAACCATCACCATGAGGATTGAATATCTTGCTGCGATTGCGATCGTTGCCGCTGGTACTGGACTGGCGATCGTCGGCTCGCTGCCGCCCGAAAAGCAGTCCACGCCTCCCGCCGCCCAATTGGCGACGCTTTTAGCTCAGTCCGTAGATCCGTTTTTGCTTCGGTCCGGTGGCTAACGGTCGGCGCAACTCAAAACGCATTGGCGGCGCTGCCTAAGTCATGGGGGGCATCGCGCCCGTTCGGCAGAGCGATCGGCTCGCCGAATTCACGGCCAAAGCCCGCGTGCGACGATAGTTAGCGCCTCGTCCGGCAAGGAATGCTGTAACGCCGCAGCGCGCCCTGCCCTGGCCCGGTTCAGCAGGTAACGTGAAATAGGCCGATCTTCTTCGCATGTGAGTTGTTGAACGTATGAATCGCCTTGGGAGTCGGCTGCAACAGGACCGTGCAACCCTTTTTCGCAAGATACGTCTGAGCTTCCGGCGACAGGTGCACATTGCCCATCTGGCCCGAGCCAAGAATTAGCTGCTCGCATCCGTCCTCATAGATGAACTTCGCTTCGTCTTTCGAGAGGACATGCGAGGTGCCGTAATACTTCTTCGACAGCTTTTTCTTGCGCCTAGCCACTTCGCCCGAGAGACGAATGATTACGTCGTGTTCATAGATCTTTCCGTCAATCGTGATGGCGCCGAATGCAGTGCGTTTGATCTCCATGGCTTGTTCCCTTCATGATCTCGGCACGAGCCCTGACTCCGCGTCGGCAGACCCACCTGGCATCGATGTCAGAGCACGCCCCGACTTGGCGAGTTGGTTGGTCCCTAGGGCGTTTGGGAAGTGTCAGGGCTTCCGTCTGAACGTGCGATCAACTCGAGCATGGCGACATGGGTGGTTTCCACCCCAATACTCCAGCGTGTCACCGCAGATCGTACAGGATGCGTGACCGGTTTGCGGCACTTCTCGTCAGTGCGATGATACTCGGCGCCGCAATTGTTACATCTGACAATGGTCGCCATTTCGGAAATATGCGCTCCCGCTCACCCGTTTCCAGTATGGATGGCTGCCATATTCAAATTACCCCACCGTCGGGCGCGCATTCGCGCGACCCGGTGGCTCGCAACGACGCAAACCAGCTCAGTTCAGCCGCAGTTCCATAATGTGCCGCGGATCCGGGCTCAGTTCACCGCGCTCCACGCGCTTGACGATATCGGTCAGCGCGGCATTCGCGGCGCAGGAAATGCCGATCTTCTCGCCCTCGCGCACCACAAGGCCGTTGAGGAATTCGATCTCCGTGCGCCGGCCCTTCTGCATGTCCTGCCCCATCGAGGAGCGCTGCTGCGAGGAAGTCTGTTTGCCGTCCTTGAAACGCTGCTCGTCGCAGGCGCGCATCGCCGCCTCGTCGCCCTCGCCGGCACGGGCGATCGTGTCGGGCGCAAGATGCAAAATCTCTTCCAGTTGATAGCCCTGCGCCTGGCCAACGCGGATCGCTTCGCTGCCGAGCCGCGTGGAGAAACGGCGAAGCGGCTCGCTTTGCAGAATTTCCGCGCCCGGCAGCCCGGTGCAGGCGGAGAGCCCATTGCCCATGACGTTGGCGACCAGTTTCGACCAGCGCTCGCCCCAGAGATTGTCCGTCACCTTGGCGCTGTCGGAGTAGCCGACCAGGCGGCAGATTTCCTCCGCCCGCGGCGTGATACGGCCGTGGACTTCGCCGGCGCGAAACACCGTGTGCGCCGCCCCGCCCTTGCCGGCGCCGCGGTGGATATGGCCGGGCTCCGGCAGGTTGACCGTGATGCTGCTGGCAATGCAGCCCAGCGTCTTGCTCCAGCCGACGATCCCGGCAATCGTCTCCTCGTTCATGCAGTTCTGCAGCGACACGACATAGCCGTCCGGCGCCAGATATTGCCGGATCAGCATGGTGGCCCAGGCGGTGTCGTAGGATTTCATGCAGACGAAGGCGATTTCGACCGGCTTCTCCTTGGCGAGCTGCTGCGCGTCGGTGACGTGGAGCGCGCGCACCGGCACCGAGAATTCCCCAACATCCATGGCGTGGGTGACGCGCAGCCCGTACTTCCTCATGTGTTCGACATGCTCGGGCCAGGGATCGATGAACGTAGCGTCCTCGCCCGCCTGCGCCATATGGGCGCCGGCATACCCGCCGACAGCGCCCGCTCCGACGATCGCGATCTTCCGGCCCATGATTCCACCCTGCATTTTTTTGCGGCAGACGACGCAACCGCGTCCGCTCATCCGTTGCAGGACAGTCTAGCGGATCGAGAGGCCCTGCCAACCCGCCACCAAAATGCGGTCATTCCCAAGAGGTGAGCTTCTGACCCAATTCGGACTTTGGGTTCAGGTAAGTAGCGATCTGCAATCGAGATCATCGACGGCAAGCATGATGCGTTCAAGACCATTCCACCAGATCACGGCGGGGATATTGTTTACAGCTTGCCACACGGGCGTCGTAATTTGCCAAAGCACCGACAATCGATAATCGGCTTCGAGCACATGTCGATCGTAGCCCTGGATCCCATGAGCAACCAGCGTCTCGTGGTATTCGTCGAGAAGTGAACGTTCCATCGCTTGTCGACGGTCAGGATACCAGTGCATCGCGATCATGTAGGCAAGGTCCCGCGATGCGACATCGAGGCGCCAGCTGTCCCAGTCGAACAGTCGAGCATCGTCGGACTGATGGTCTCGCGGCAAAAACGTATTCCAAACATGCGCGTCGCCTTGGGTGATCGTAAAGTTTCGATGTGAGTGATAGCGCTGAAGCAGACGAGGTGCAGAGCCGAGCAATTGTTCATAGAGCCGGCGCCGCTCGCGTGACAGTAGGTCACCCGCGCGATCAGCAAAACGTTGGAAGTCGCTCGCGACAAGTTGCATCTGCCGATCCATGGCCTCGGGATCGAGCCACGTCCCTACGGAGACACCGAGTCGCGGGCTGTCCCACCAAGAAGCATGGAGGCGAGCGTGCGCTCGAACGATTGCTCCACATTGCTGCCTTGTGGGCGGCAGCGGCCACTGGGTCGGAACGGCGTGGGTTTCTGTGAGGTCCTCAAGGAGGAGATGCCACGCGCTCGTCTCTGCATCGTGATACGCCTCGAAACAGCGAGGCACTATGTTGGTCACCATCAGTGGCGCAATCTGATCATAAAATGCGACCTCCTGACGGCCTGCGTGCAGCGCATCTCCGACGCGATCAGGGTGACAAGTCTTGAAGATGAGGGAGCGGGGGGCGTCGTCGGTCGGTGCACTGTACGTCAAGCGTACCCGAATAATTCGAGAGAGGATGGTATCGCGGGAGCTTTCGACCGTGACATCGCTGACGTGAGCCTCGCCAAGCACGCCAGTTCGGCGGAGTGCCGCGGTGAGACGCTCAGCCCGGATCGCTTCTGGAATCGGTTGCGTCATTGCGCTCTCCTAAATTCGGCGAAGCTAGCCCTTTTTAGGTCATCTGCGCAACTGGCGGTTGAGCACGTTCGTTCGCAGTGATCGGCAGCAGTCGGCCAGGATGACCGCTAGTGGACATCGCCAACTCGCCTAATGTCCACTTTCCACAAAAGCGGGGCCCGTGCCATGCGGTTAATCATGGATGACTTGTGATCGCGCTCGTTGCGGTGGCTCAAACAACCCTCGGTTACTCACCTCCCGCAGGTTTTCGAGCGGTTCGCGTCTTCGGAAGTGATTCGGCGGTGGACTTGATCCGAATTCGCATCGATCCACCCTTGGGCTGATCGATCTCGAAAGAGTTTGTCTTTCGCACGAGGTCGCTCAGCTTGCGGGCGCCGAAGGTCCTCGAATCGAAATCGGGGGCCAGGTTGGTAATCCGTGTTCCGACTTCCCCAAGATCGACCCACCCGTCTTCGCTTTCCATCTGGGCGATCACCTTCTTGATGATAGAGGTGGCTTCATCAGGGGATTGGAGCGGATTCGACTTCGAGGCGGCATCCTGGGTGTTCGCCGTGCCGCCAAGCAGGTTCTCGGTATAGAAGAATCTTCGGCAGGCCTGCCTGAAGCTTTCCGGCGTCTTCTGCGCGCCGAACCCAAACACATCGACGCCGTGCTCCCGGATGCGGGCGGCAAGCCGCGTAAAATCGCTGTCTGATGACACCAGGCAGAATCCGTCGAACCGGCCGCTGTGAAGCAGGTCCATTGCGTCAATGACCAGGGTTATGTCGGACGCATTCTTTCCAGTCGTATAGGCGAACTGCTGCTGGGGTATGATGGCATGCTTCGACAGAATGTCGGCCCAGCCCTTGGACCTTGCATTGGAGAAGTCGCCGTAGATGCGGCGGACGCTGGCCTCGCCGATCTTGGCAATCTCCTCGAACAATCCGTCCGCAATCTTTGCGGACGCATTGTCGGCATCGATCAGAACGGCGAGACGGGGCGAGCGGAGTTCGGAAGGCATGACTTTCCCCAAAACAGGAAATGGAACCCGGAAGACGGCGAGGCCGCCGGCAGGCGGTTAAGCCGGAGGACGTCGCCCCCTCGAAGCCGCTGCATGAACGAGCGATAGCTGGATAATACCGGTGCCCGGGCTCTCGCCACCAGACCTAAATTTCTTTCAGCGGGCACGAGTGGCCGCAAACGCGGCTCAGACGGACTTTGCCCCCGGCATCACGCCACCGAGCGCGACCGTCAGCTCCGCCGCAACGTCGCGCACGATTTTTCCGAGCTCGGGCACACGCTCTTCGGTGACGCGCGAGGTCATGCCGGAGACGGAAATCGCCGCCAGCGGCTCGCTGCAGTCGCTGTAGACGACGGCGGCAACACAGCGCAGCCCCATGCGTGCCTCCTCATCGTCGACCGCATAGCCCTGGCGCCGGATCACCTCAAGCTCCCGGAACAGCTCGCCGGGCCGGACGATCGACTTCTCCGTCAGGCGCGGCATACCCTGGCGGCAAATGATCGCGTTGACGTCGGCATCGGAATAGGTAGCGAGCACCGCCTTGCCGACGCCGGAAGCGACCATGGCGACACGTCCCCCGACCTTGGTCAGCGAGCGCATGATCTCGCGGCTCTCCATACGGGTCAGGACGATGATGGATTCATCGTCGACCACGGCGAGATTGGCAGTTTCGCGGGTCAGGTCGCGCAGCTTGCGCAAATACGGCATCGCCTGCGCCGTAAAATTGCGGCGGCGGGTGAAGGTCGCGCCCACCGCAAAGCTTTGCGCGCCGACATGCCATTTCGATTCGGTGCGGTCGAACTGAACGAAGCGGCGCTTCTCCAGCGTCGCCAGCAGGCGGTGCACGGTCGAGGTCGACAACCCCGTGCGAACCGCGAGATCAGTCAGCCGATAGCCCTCGTCGTCTTCGGCCAGCACTTCGATGATGGAGAGCGCGCGGTCGACCGACTGGACGCCGCCATCCCGGGAATCGGCATCATTGTCGGCGCCGGATTTCGGCTCGACCGGTTTGCGCCGGATCACGTTTCGCTTCATCGCGACCTGCATCCATCAATCAGTCAGAGTGCTAGCGCGTGATTAGCCGGTTCTCCCTCTCCCCGTTCTTCACGGGGAGAGGGTCGGGGTGAGGGGCTGCCTCCGCGAATTCGAAAGACGTGAATACGCTGAGACTCCCCTCACCCACCCGTCGTTAGAGCAGGCCCGCGCCGCGCGCCCACTTGTACTTGGCGCCGAGCACCTCGACCGGCAGTTCGGTCGAATAGGCATAGGCCGGGATGCCGTTCTGGTAGAGATATTCGGCGGCCTCCTCGACCTCGACGTCGCCGGCGAGCGAGGCGACGATCGGCTTCACGAAGCCCTTGGCCTCCATCTCCTTCTTCACCTCGACCATGTTGCGGGCGAACACCATCGGCGGGGTGACGATCGTATGCCAGTAGCCAAGGATCAGCGAATGGATCCGCTCGTCCGACAGGCCGAGCTTCACGGTGTTGACGTAGGTGATCGGCGGCTCGCCGCCGGTGATATCCACGGGATTTCCGGCCGCGCCGAACGGCGGAATGAATTTGCGGAATGCGGCGTCGAGGTCCGGCGGCATCGTCATCAGCGACAGGCCGTTATCCACAACCGAGTCCGACAGCAGCACGCCCGAGCCGCCGGCGCCGGTGATGATCAGGATGTTCTCGCCCTTCGGCGTCGGCAACACCGGCACGCCGCGCGCGAATTCGAGCAATTGCCTTAAAGACCGGGCGCGGATCACGCCGGACTGGGCGAACACGTCCTCGTAGATCTTGTCGTTGCCGGCGAGCGCGCCGGTATGCGACGAGGCCGCCTTTGCACCGGCCGACGTGCGGCCCGCCTTCAGCACCACTACCGGCTTCTTCTTGGAGACGCGCTTGGCGGCTTCCGCAAAGGCGCGGCCGTCCTTCAGGTCTTCGCAATGCTGCGCGATGATCGCGGTGTTCGGATCCTGCTCGAAGAAGGCGAGCAGATCGTCCTCGTCGATGTCGGACTTGTTGCCGAGGCCGACGATCGCGGAGACGCCCATCTTGGCCGAGCGCGAGAAGCCGATGATCGCCATGCCGATGCCGCCGGACTGCGACGACAGCGCCGCCGAGCCCTTGACGTCATAGGCGGTGCAGAACGTGGCGCAGAGATTGGCCGGCGTATAATAGAAGCCGTAGATGTTCGGCCCCATCAGGCGGATGTTGTACTTCTTGCCGACTTCGACGATCTCGGCCTGCAATTCAGGCGCGCCCGCTTCGGCAAAGCCCGACGGAATCAGAACCGCACCTGGAATTTTCTTCTCGCCGCATTCGGCCAGCGCACCGGCGACGAACTTCGCGGGGATCGCAAACACCGCCGTGTCGATCACGCCGGGGACGTCCTTGACGCTCTTGTAGGCCTTGTAGCCCAGGATCTCCGCGGCCTTCGGGTGGATCGGATAGATCTCGCCCTTGTAGCCGCCGTTGATCAGGTTCTTCATCACGGAGTTGCCGATCTTGCCGTCTTCGGCGGAGGCGCCGATCACGGCAACGCCCTTCGGCTGCATGATGCGGTTCATCGCCGTGACGATTTCTTCGGTCGGGCGCGGCGCCGGGCGCGGCTTGTAGTCGAAGTCGACGACGATGCGCACGTCGGCGGCAATCGCGTCCTTCTTGGTGGCGAACACCGGGTTGAGATCGAGTTCGACGATTTCGGGGAAGTCGCTGACGAGCTGCGACACTTTGACAATGACATCAGCCAGCGCCTCGCGAGAGACCGGATCGCCGCCGCGCACGCCCTTGAGCATGTCATGGGCCTGGATGCCGTCGAGCATCGACAGCGCATCGTCCCTGGTCGCGGGTGCGAGACGGAAGGTGATGTCCTTCAGCACTTCGACCAGCACGCCGCCGAGGCCGAACGCCACCAGCTTGCCGAACGAGCCGTCGGTGATGGAGCCGACGATGACCTCGGTGCCGCCGGCCAGCATCTGCTGGACCTGGATGCCCTCGATCTTGGCGTCAGCCTTATACTTCTTGGCATTGGCAAGGATGGTCTCGTAGGTCTTTTCCGCATCCGCCGCGGTCTTGACGCCGACCACGACGCCGCCGGCTTCGGTCTTGTGGAGAATGTCCGGCGAGACGATCTTCATCACCACCGGGAAACCCATGCCCGTTGCGAGCTTGGCGGCCTCGGCGGCAGACTTGGCCACGCCTTCCTTCGGAACCGGGATGCCGTAGGCGTCGCACACCAGCTTGCCTTCCGGCGCGGTGAGGCTGGTGCGCTTGTCGGCTTTCACCGCATCGAGCACCCGGCGGACAGCCTGGTGGGCGCTGGGCTCGGCGATCTTGCGGGCCGCATCTGCAGAATTTGACATTGGCTTCCTCCTGGGGCTAATTTTATGGCATTTGGTATGCCAGAGATCCGATTGTCAAGACAAACTATCGCGCAGAAACAGCGAAAACACGGGCATCTTGACATACTGGTATTTGGTATGCCAAAAATATTCGAGTGTTTCTTCTGCTAAGAAGACGTCTCCAACACAGGGAGGAGACGAGTCGTGCCCGCACCAAAACAAACCAAGGCGCCGCCTGTCATGGCTGAGGCAGATATTGCAATCGTCCGGATTGCTCCCGAGACGAGCTTCAAGAACAAGGCCTACGAGGCCTTGAAGGAAGCTATTCTCAAGATGGACATCTACGCGACGCCCGAGCAGGTGATGCTCGACGAGCGCGCGCTGTCCGAACGCCTCGGCGTCAGCCGCACCCCTATTCGCGAAGCCATCGCGATGCTTGAACAAGATGGCTTCGTCAAAACCGTTCCGCGCCGCGGCATCGTCGTGGTTCGCCGCACCAAGACCGAGATCGTCGACATGATCCGCGCCTGGGCTGCGCTCGAAAGCATGGCCGCGCGCCTGATCACGACCACCGCGCGCAAGAAGGACATCACGGCGCTGCGCGATTTCTTCAAGGATTTTGGCAAAGATCGCCTGCCGCAGGATCATGTCGAGGAATACTCCAAAGCCAACATCGCGTTCCATCAGGCTCTAATCTCGCTTTCCGAATCGCCGGTGCTGGTCGATTTGACCAACGACCTCCTGCTGCATGTGCGCGGCTACCGGCAATTGACCATCGGGCGGAAGGATCGCACCGCGACCTCCCTGCCCGAGCATCTCGGCATCATCGAAGCGCTGGAAGCACGCGACACCGAACTCGCCGAGAAACGCGCACGCGACCACACGCTGGGCCTTGCCGCCTACGTCGAGGCGCACGGCCAGGAACTATTTACCTAGACGCAACTTCGCACCAGAAGACGACGAAAAATCGTCCGAACCAAAACGATCAGGGAGATGAAGCCCATGCTGAATACCGCGACCAAGTCCGAAGCACCGGGCACCGAGCAAGAGCTGACGGATGGCTTTCATCTCGTCATCGACGCGCTCAAGCTCAACGGCATCAACACCATCTATGGTGTGCCGGGCATCCCGATCACGGACCTCGGCCGCATGATGCAGGCCGAGGGTATTCGCGTGCTGTCGTTCCGCCACGAGCAGAACGCCGGCTACGCCGCCTCGATCGCCGGCTACCTGACCAAGAAACCGGGCGTCTGCCTCACCGTCTCGGCGCCCGGCTTCCTCAACGGCCTCACCGCGCTCGCCCACGCCACCACCAACTGCTTCCCGATGATCCTGATCTCGGGCTCCTCCGAGCGCGAGATCGTCGACCTGCAGCAGGGCGACTATGAAGAGATGGACCAGCTTGCGGTCGCCAAGCCGCTCTGCAAGGCCGCCTTCCGCGTCCTACATGCGGCTGACATCGGCATCGGCCTGGCGCGCGCGATCCGTGCCGCCGTCTCGGGTCGCCCGGGCGGCGTTTATCTCGACCTGCCGGCAAAGCTTTTCGGCCAAGTGATGGACGCGGCTGCCGGCGCGAAGTCGCTGGTGAAGGTGATCGACGCTGCGCCGGCCCAGATCCCTGCCCCATCCGCCGTCAAGCGCGCGCTCGACGTGCTCAAGGGGGCGAAACGCCCCCTCATCATTCTCGGCAAGGGCGCGGCCTATGCGCAAGCCGACGACGAGATCCGCGCCTTCGTCGAAAAGACCGGCGCGCCGTTCCTGCAGATGAGCATGGCCAAGGGCCTGCTGCCCGACACGCATGCGCAGTCGGCCGGTGCGGCACGCTCGACCGTGCTGAAGGACGCCGATGTCGTCATGCTGATCGGAGCCCGCCTCAACTGGCTGCTGTCGCACGGCAAGGGCAAGACCTGGGGCGACGCGCCGAAGAAATTCATCCAGATCGACATCGAGCCGAAGGAAATGGACTCCAACGTCGAGATCGTGGCCCCGGTGGTCGGCGATATCGGCTCCTGCGTCTCCGCGCTGCTCGAGGGCATGGGCGGCAGCTGGCCGGCTGCACCCGCCGACTGGGTCTCGACCGTTAACAAGAAGCGTGACGACAACGTCGCCAAGATGGCGCCGAAGCTGATGAGCAACGCTTCGCCGATGGATTATCACGGCGCACTCGGCGCACTGCGCACCATCATCAAGGAGCGGCCCGACGCCATCCTGGTCAACGAAGGCGCCAATACGCTCGACCTCGCCCGCGGCGTCATCGACATGTACAAGCCTCGCAAGCGCCTCGACGTCGGCACCTGGGGCGTCATGGGTATCGGCATGGGCTATTCGATCGCCGCCGCCGTCGAGACCGGCAAGCCGGTGCTCGCGATCGAGGGCGACTCGGCCTTCGGTTTCTCCGGCATGGAGATCGAGACCATCTGCCGCTACCAGCTTCCGGTCTGCATCGTCATCTTCAACAATGACGGCATCTATCGCGGCACCGACGTCAATGCGGGCGGCTCCGATCCGGCGACGACGGTGTTCGTCAAGGGCTCGCGCTACGACAAGATGATGGAAGCGTTCGGCGGCGTCGGCATCAATGCCACCTCGCCCGACGAACTCAAGCGCGCTGTCAACGCAGCGATGGATTCCGGCAAGCCGACGCTCATCAACGCGGTGATCGATCCGGCGGCCGGTTCCGAGAGCGGCCGCATCGGCAACCTCAATCCGCAAAGCGTTCTGAAAAAGAAATAACCGACTTCAACCCATTTCATCCTGCACGCGCAAGGCGCAGACAGACACAGTACGGAGCAAAGACGATGACAAAGGCGCTCAAGGGCGTTCGTATTCTTGATTTCACCCACGTTCAGTCGGGTCCGACCTGCACGCAATTGCTGGCCTGGTTCGGCGCCGACGTGATCAAGGTCGAACGCCCCGGCGTCGGCGACATCACGCGTGGCCAGTTGCAGGACATTCCCAATGTGGACAGCCTGTATTTCACCATGCTCAACCACAACAAGCGCTCGATCACGCTCGACACCAAGAACCCGAAGGGCAAGGAAGTCCTCACCGCCCTGATCAAGAGCTGCGACGTGCTGGTGGAAAATTTCGGCCCCGGCGTGCTCGATCGCATGGGCTTCCCCTGGGAGAAGATCCACGCCATCAACCCGAAGATGATCGTGGCCTCGATCAAGGGCTTTGGTCCCGGGCCTTACGAAGACTGCAAGGTGTATGAGAACGTCGCCCAGTGCACCGGCGGCGCCGCTTCGACCACCGGCTTCCGCGACGGGCTGCCGCTCGTCACCGGCGCGCAGATCGGCGACAGCGGCACCGGGTTGCATCTCGCGCTCGGCATCGTCACCGCGCTCTACCAGCGCACCATGACCGGCCAGGGCCAGAAGGTTACGGCTGCGATGCAGGACGGCGTGCTCAACCTCGCGCGCGTCAAACTGCGCGACCAGCAGCGCCTCGCCCATGGTCCGCTGAAGGAATACAGCCAGTTCGGCGAAGGCATTCCGTTCGGCGACGCGGTGCCGCGCGCCGGCAACGATTCTGGTGGCGGCCAGCCCGGCCGCATCCTGAAGTGCAAGGGCTGGGAGACCGATCCCAACGCCTACATCTATTTCATCACCCAGGCGCCGGTGTGGGAGAAGATCTGTGACGTGATCGGTGAGCCTAGCTGGAAGACCGATGCGAACTACGCCAAGCCGCCTGCCCGCCTGTCGCGGCTGAACGAGATCTTCGCGCGCATCGAGCAGTGGACGATGACCAAGACCAAGTTCGAGGCGATGGAAATCCTCAACAGGGACGACATCCCCTGCGGTCCGATCCTGTCGATGAAGGAGATCGCCGAAGACCAGTCGCTGCGCGCGACCGGCACCGTGGTCGAGGTCGATCATCCGACCCGCGGCAAGTACATTTCGGTCGGCAACCCGATCAAGCTGTCGGACTCACCGAGCGAGGTGACGCGTTCGCCGCTGCTCGGCGAGCACACCGACGAGATCCTGCGCCAGGTTCTCGGCTTCTCCGATCACCAGGTCGCCGAGATCCACGACTCCGGCGCGCTCGATCCGCCGCGGAAGCAGGCGGCCGAATAAGCCAACTCTTAAGAGAACACAAAATGCCAAGGCCGCCGGTTTCCGGCGGCCTTTTTCTGTCTGGGATGTTCCGTCTGGAATGCCACTTTCGTTAATTTTGCTGCAATGCAAACAGCTAATTGCTGCTATGCAAACAGGCCCGTTGTGGCTGGCATCTGGTATACATAAATTGTCTCGAGATTACCAAGCGGAATGGTTCCGCTCCAAGAAAAGGGGACAAACATGTCCAAGACTGCATCCGTGGGCCTCCTGCCCTCCAGCACCCTGTTCAGCCGTCTGATGGCTTCCATCGACCGCCTGCTGACCGCGAGCAGCCGTATCGCCATCCGCAACGGCGACCTCCCCCGTTTCGGTCTCTGAGCCTATAAAATAAGCGATTTGCGATCGAAGGTCTTCTCCAGGCGAACGGTCCTCCGCATGATCTCTCTGTAGCAATGGCCCCGGCTTCCGGGGCCATTTTTCGTTTGCAGCGGGCCGCCGACTTTTACCAACATCTGCGACAAATCAGCCCGAATGCCAATTCGCCGCAATAACCGTTTGCGTCCTGGCATATCGCATACAAAGATACATCAAGGGCGCCCGCACCGAAAAGAAGGGCGCATTTTGGGGGGATAAGGTCGTGCGGTCCACGAGGACAGCCAAGGCGATCTGGCGCGAAGCCGGCGGTGCATCTCACCTGCCCTCTTCGGCGTTATGCAAATACACAATTGGCCGAAAGGAGCGGATGCCGCACCGAAAGGTCCCTCTTACAATTCGAGCCTGCAGTCATCGCACGGGGACAACCGTTGCGGTGTAACAGTCATGAGTGCGAGAACAACCCGATCGAATGGTCGGGGACAGAACTAGAAAGCCGGCAAAGACCGACGTAACCACAGTTCGACGGGAGAGAAACAAAATGAAGCACACTGCACAAACGGCGTTGGGCGCAATCGCCGCCTTATGCGCGATTGGGATTTCTGTTCCTGCGACCGCCGCATGGGAACCGGTACGGCCAGTCGAGTTCATCGTTCCTGCCGGCACCGGCGGCGGCGCCGATCAGATGGCGCGGACGATCCAGGGCATCGTCACCAAGCACAGCCTGATGAAGCAGCCGATGGTCGTCATCAACAAGGCGGGCGGCGCCGGCGGCGAAGGCTTCCTCGACCTCAAGACATCGGGCGGCAATCCGCACAAGATCATCATCACGCTCTCCAACCTCTTCACCACCCCTCTTGCCACCGGCATCCCGTTCAACTGGAAGGATCTCACGCCGGTAACGATGCTGGCGCTCGATGAGTTCGTGCTGTGGGTGAACGCCGAAAAACCGTACAAGACGACGAAAGAGTATATTGATGCCGTGAAGGCCGCTCCCGCCGGTACTATGAAGATGGGCGGCACCGGTTCGAAGCAGGAAGACCAGATCATTACGGTCGCGGTCGAGAAAGCCACCGGCAGCAAGTTCACCTACATTCCCTACAAGGGCGGCGGCGAAGTCGCGGTTCAGCTCGTCGGCAACCATGTCGACTCCACTGTCAACAATCCGATTGAGGCCGTCGCGCAATGGCGTGGTGGCAAGCTGCGTCCGCTTTGCGTGTTCGACGCGCAGCCGATGGGCTATGACGAACAGGTCGCGGACGGCAAGAGCTGGAAGGATATTCCGACCTGCAAGTCGCAGGGTCTCGATATGGAATATCTGATGCTGCGCGGCATCTTCATGTCGCCACGGGCCACCAAGGATCAGATCGAATATTACGTCGAGCTGTTCAAGAAGGTTCGCGCCACGCCCGAGTGGCAGGATTTCATGAAGAGCGGCGCGTTCAACACGACCTCCCTGACCGGGGCAGAATATGCCAAATGGGTCGAGGTCGAGGAAAAGCGCCACGAGGTCCTGATGAAGGATGCCGGTTTCCTTGCCGCACCTGGCAACTGATCGACGCATCGCCCGCAACCGGGATCATAACGCAGGCGCCGGGCCTCGGGCCCGGCCGCGCATGGAGTTTTGATGACAACAGGCAGCTCGAGCAAGACAGGCCCCACCCACAAGCTGGTGGAGGCTGGGATCACGTTGCTGATCGCCCTCTTCGGCGTCATCGTTATCGTCGGCAGCCTGAAGGCCGGCATTAACTGGGGCGCGGAAGGTCCGCGCGCCGGCTTCTTTCCATTCTACATCGGAATCTTCATCGTCGCATCCAGCGGGATAAACCTGTGGAACGGACTGCGCGACGACAATGACGAGCTGTTCGCGGAATGGGGACAGCTTCGCCAGGTTATGAGCGTCGTCATTCCAACCGCGATCTATGTCGGCGCCATGCCGTTCACCGGGCTTTATCTCGCCTCGATCGTCTTCATCGCATGGTTCATGCGATGGCTGGGCAAGTACCCTTGGATTACCGTGCTGGCCGTCGCGCTTGGCATGCCCATTGTCACCTATTTCATTTTCGAGCGCTACTTTCTGGTCCCGCTTCCCAAGGGGCCGATCGAAGAGTGGCTCGGTCTGTAACATCGACGCACAGTCAGGATTATCGGGATGGAAGAACTCGTCAATCTGTTTCATGGCTTTGCGGTCGCGCTGCAGCCTTTCAACATCATGGTGATGGTCCTCGGCATCGTGCTCGGCGTCATCATCGGCGTGCTTCCGGGATTGGGCGGCGCCAATGGCGTTGCGATCCTGTTGCCGCTGACATTCTCGATGCCGCCGACGTCGGCCATCATCATGCTGTCCTGTATTTATTGGGGCGCATTGTTCGGCGGAGCGATCACCTCGATTCTCTTCAACATACCCGGCGAACCATGGTCGGTCGCGACGACGTTCGACGGCTACCCGATGGCGCAGAAGGGCAAGGCCGGCGAAGCTTTGACGGCGGCCTTCACCTCGTCGTTCGTGGGCGCCCTGTTCGCCGTCATCATGATCACGCTGGTCGCGCCACTGGTCGCAAGCTTTGCGTTGCAATTCGGACCAGCCGAGAAATTCGCGGTTTATTTTCTGGCGTTCTGCAGTTTCGTCGGCTTGAGCAAGGAACCACCGTTCAAGACCATCGCGGCGATGATGATTGGATTTGCGCTTGCCGCTGTCGGCCTCGATTCCATCACCGGACAGCTACGGCTGACATTCGGCGTTACCCATCTGCTCAACGGGTTCGACTTCCTGATCGCCGTCATCGGGCTGTTCGGCATCGGCGAGATCCTGCTGACGATGGAGGAAGGGCTCGCCTTCCGCGGCGGCAGCGCCAAGATCAATTTGCGGGTGGTGCTGCAGACCTGGAAAGAGTTGCCGGCCTACTGGGTGACGTCGCTGCGCTCCTGCGTGATCGGCTGCTGGATGGGCATCACGCCGGCCGGCGCAACGCCGGCATCCTTCATGAGCTACGGCATCGCCAAGCGGGTGTCGAAGAAAGGCGCCAATTTCGGCAAAGGAGAAATCGAAGGCGTGGTCGCGCCGGAGACCGCGGCGCACGCTGCGGGCACCGCGGCGTTGCTGCCGATGCTTTCGCTTGGCGTTCCGGGTTCGCCAACAGCCGCCGTGTTGCTCGGCGGCCTCCTGATCTGGGGCCTGCAGCCCGGGCCGATGCTGTTTGTCGAACAGAAGGAATTCGTCTGGGGCCTGATCGCCTCGATGTATCTCGGCAATCTCGTCGGCCTGATCGTTGTGTTGACCTGCGTGCCTGTCTTCGCGGCCATCCTGCGCGTCCCCTTCAGCATCATCGCGCCACTCATCCTGGTGCTGTGCGCGATCGGCGCCTACTCGGTTCACAGCAGCACGTTCGACGTGGTGTTGATGCTGGTGTTCGGCGTGATCGGCTACCTGCTCAAGAAGTGCAACTATCCCCTCGCCCCGCTGGTGCTGGCCATCGTGCTCGGCGACAAGGCGGAAGAGGCATTCCGGCAGTCGTTGCTGGGATCCCAGGGCTCGCTCGGCATATTCTTTTCCAACACGCTGGTCAGCACGATCATGATCCTGGGATTGGTTGCGCTGTTCTGGTCGGTGATCCAGCAAGGCTATACCCGCTTGCGCGGCGCCGTTGCCTGAAGGGAGCAAGGCGCCATCGCCAGAGCGAACAAAATCCTTCCCTGAAGTCTGACTACGAGGAGCGTAGTCAGGCTTCATTTAACCACCTGAAACGGGTCACGATGGCCGGGCACTGTCCCGGCCATCATCGTTTTTTTGGGCGCTGGGATATCAGGCGCGAGAAAGTGCAAGATCTCATAACGAATGCAGCCAGCAGCGCTCATCTACTAATTTCTTTTTTGTTTCAGTATTTTAACGTGCGGCCTGATCACCGCTGTTCTAATGACGCGTGTTCAGTAGCAACAGGAAATGCGACAAACTGGCAAGATTTCTCTTGTCTACTGGCATAACATATACCAAACTCTTCCCTTGAGCTGTCGGGTATCGATAGAACAGCCTATGGAGGGAAGATGACGGACACAGTGCACGGAGCGGCCCCCGTCGCGGCGGCCCGAGTCAGCGATGCTTATCGCTGGACCCAGTTAGCCATCGGCGTCGCCGCAATGGTCATGATCGCCAATTATCAATATGGTTGGACTTTCTTCGTCCCCGACATCCAGAAGAAATTCGGATGGGATCGCGCTTCGATCCAGTGGGCATTTACGCTGTTCGTGCTGTTCGAGACCTGGCTGGTCCCGGTCGAAGGATGGTTCGTCGATAAATACGGCCCGCGCCTCGTCGTCCTGGTCGGCGGCATCCTCTGCGCCATCGGATGGGCGATCAACGCCCAGGCGACCACCCTCAACGGCTTCTATCTTGGCATGATCATCGCAGGCATCGGCGCCGGCGGCGTGTACGGCACCTGTGTCGGCAACGCGCTGAAATGGTTTCCGGACAAGCGCGGCCTTGCTGCCGGTATCACCGCCGCCGGATTCGGCGCGGGCTCGGCGCTGACGGTCGCGCCGATCCAGGCGATGATCAAGGACTCCGGCTTCCAGACCACCTTCCTTTATTTCGGTCTCGGACAAGGCATCATCATCGTGATCCTCGCCTTCTTGATGTTCGCGCCCAAAGTCGGACAGGTGCCTGCGGTGACGCAGAATGCCAACATCATCCAGACCCGGCGCAATTATCAGCCGACCGAGGTGATCCGTCAGCCGATCTTCTGGCTGATGTACTTCATGTTCGTGATCGTCGGCGCCGGCGGATTGATGGTCACCGCCAACCTCAAGCCGATCGCCGTCGACTGGAAGGTCGACAGCGTACCCGTCACACTGATGGCGGTGACGATGACGGCAGTGACGTTCGCGGCCACCATCGACCGCGTCCTCAACGGCCTCACCCGTCCCTTCTTCGGCTGGATCTCGGACATGATCGGGCGCGAGAACACCATGTTCATCGCGTTCGGCATGGAAGGCATCGGCATCTGGGGCCTGTACATGCTGGGCCACGATCCGGTGTGGTTCGTGCTGCTGTCGGGCTTCGTGTTCTTTGCCTGGGGTGAGATCTATTCCCTCTTCCCGTCGACCTGCACCGACACCTTCGGCGCGAAATTCGCGACTACCAATGCCGGCCTGCTCTACACGGCAAAGGGCACCGCGGCGCTGCTGGTGCCTGTCGCGAACTACATGCAGCAATCTTCGGGCACCTGGGACACCGTGTTCATCGTCGCGGCCGGTGCGAACATCCTGGCCTCGGTGCTGGCGATCGCCTTGCTCAAGCCCTGGCGCAAGTCGGTGGTTGCCAAATCGCAGCTGACGGCCTGATCCAAACCGGTACGGTTATTCGAAACAAGCGCGCTCATCCTCCGGGATGGGCGCGTTTTTCTTTTGCCTGGGCGGCCTCTGGTATACCAGATCGCCTTTCGGCACGCTCCAGGGACGTCTCCCTCTCCTCGGGTCGGAATGGAGCGCTTCAATAACGTCAGTAATGCTGCCTATTTATCTTCATCCCGGCGAGAGATTTCCACGGCCAAACGTGTTGACAATTGGCATTATGTATACCAGACTTAGATCAATATTTCACCCCAAGGAGGTTGCCATGCAAGTCGGAGATATCCTGCGCAACAAAGCCGCCCGTGTCGCAACGGTTCGCATGAACGAGACCGTCGCCATCGCAGCCCAACTGATGCGCTCCAGCAATATCAGCGCGCTGGTCGTCAAGGATGTCGTCCGCACCGAAGGCAACACGGCGGTCGGCATGTTCACCGAGCGCGACGTCGTTCGCGCGATTGCCGCACACGGCGCAGCCGGCGTGAACATGCGCGTTTCGCAATTCATTTCGGTGCAACAGCTCGTTTCCTGCACGTCGACGGATACGCTCGAGCATGTCCGCCACCTCATGAGCAAGCATCACATCCGCCACGTGCCGGTGATCGACAATTACAGCCTGATCGGCGTCATCAGCATTCGCGATATCTTCAACGCGTTCGACGACGAAGCAACGCCCTTTAAGCTCGCCGCATCGGCCTGACCGTCGCTTCGAACTGCGCCGGCATTTTTTGGGCTGCACTCCCAGGGAAGACGGTATCGCACCGCAATAGTCGGCTTAACTCCTGTCGCAAAGCAGGCGCTCGCAAATCTGCGCCGGAGTAGTGGCGCCGGAAAACATCATCTGTGGGAGGGCGCATGGCGCGTAACATTCTGATCCTCGGGGCCTCGTATGGCTCGTTGCTGGCGACAAAGCTTTTGATGGCGGGTCACAACGTGACCCTGGTTTGCCGGAAGCAGACGGCAGAACTCATCAATCGCGACGGCACCGAAGTTCGCATCAAGCTGCGCGACGAGGCGGCCCACCGGCCGATCTTCTCGCGCGACCTGCCTGGCATCTTGGACGCAGTCGAGCCCGCCGACGTCGATCCTTCCCGTTATGATCTGGTTGGTCTTGCGATGCAGGAACCGCAATACGCTGCTCCCGCGATGCGGCTTCTGATGATCAAAATCGCCGAAGCGAAGCTGCCTTGCCTTTCGATCATGAACATGCCCCCTCTGCCCTATCTCAAGCGCATCCCGGCCCTTGCGGAAATGGAGTTGGAGAAGGCCTATACCAACGCTGCGGTATGGGATCGGTTTGAGCCAGGCCTGGTGTCGCTCTGCTCTCCGGATCCGCAGGCCTTCCGTCCCCCAGAGGAAGCGGCGAATGTTCTTCACGTCGGCTTGCCGACAAACTTCAAGGCCGCGTCATTTGCGGACGAGAAGCACAATTTGCTGCTTCGAGAGCTGGAAGCCGACATCGATGGGGTGAAGCTGGATGGCCAGGACGTTCCGGTGAAGCTCAAAGTGTTCGATTCGATGTTCGTCCCTCTGGCCAAATGGTCGATGCTGTTGACCGGGAATTACCGCTGCATCACGCCGCAAGAGCCGCAATCGATCCGCGACGCGGTGCACGGCGATATCAACCTCTCGCAATCGATCTATGACCACGTCGATGCCATCGCCCAGCGTTTGGGCGCCGATCCCACGGATCAGGTACCTTTCGAGAAATATGCCAAAGCGGCGGAAAGCCTTCTCAGGCCCTCGTCAGCAGCCCGAGCGGTCGCTGGTGGCGCGCCTTCCATCGAACGCGTCGACCTGCTGGTGAAGCTGATTTCGCATCAGCTTGGCGCACCCAATGCCGAAATCGACCGTACGGTCCAGATCGTCAATCAGAAACTCAATGAGAGCATCACGGCGAACGCGTCCGGCGCACCGCGAGGTGCTCCAGTCGCTGTGACGTAGAGCCCTTTCGGTTCTGATTGAATCACAGATGCGATAGCTAGCGCCGCGGCGTCCTTCCACGTATGCGATCGAAGCCCTGCTTGATAGCGGCGAAGCGTTTGTCGATGAAGGGTTCGTGCTCGGTGTCGGTGAAGATGTAGGGCCAGTCATTTTCGATTGCCTCGCGAACCAGTTCGCCGACATAGAGCGGATCGATGCCATTGTTGATCCGTTCCTGAAGCGCCTTGATGAACTCGGCGAGCGGTCCTTCCGTCGGCGGCGGGCTGCCGATCTTCCCGGCGAACCGCTGCGGCACATTGCGCCGAGAATTCATGATCTGAGTGCGGATGACGCCCGGACACAGAACGGATACCCCGATTTTCCGCGGCGCGAGCACCGTCCGCAGTCCTTCGGACAAAGCCACTACTCCATATTTGCTCACATCGTACCCAGGATTTGGTCCCGCAATCAGTCCGGAGACGGACGCCGTGGAAACAATCTGCCCTCCTTCGCCATGCGCCTCGATCAGCGGACCGAAAATCTCGATGCCCCAAATCACCGACATCAGATTGACGCCGAGAACCCAATTCCAACCTGCATCTGTCCAATGACCGTAACCCCGGCCGCCGCCGACCCCCGCATTGTTGACGAGAATATGGACCCTGCCGTACCGCGCCACGGTGGCGTCCGCTGCGGCTTGGAGTTCTGCTTTGAGCGATACATCCGCTCTCACGCCGTCAACGTCGGCGTTGGTAAGTTTCAATTTCTCTACCGCCGTTGCTAACGCCTCTTCCTCGATGTCGCATAGCATGACCTTCACCCCCGCCCGCGACAGCGCCGTGGCGATCCCTAATCCGATGCCTGATGCTGCTCCGGTGACGAAGGCTGTTCGTCCGATAAGGTCTTGCATGTGCGTGTTTCCGTTGCTTTTGCAATTGGCCTTGGCAGATACCATTTGGTTCGCTGAGTTTATAGTACTTAAGCTCAAAGGCGCGCCGCGCATGTCCGTTGTGGGTCACACAGCCAGGGTCAAACTCGGAAGTCCGGAGGTGCAACGGCGAGATCTGCTTTGCCCGCGTACGCAGACATCGTCAGATCAGTCGGTCAAGTCCGGTTCGAGAAGAGTCGACATCGAAGGCCGCGCGTTCGAGGAAGAGCCTCGCTTTTGAGGATCCACCAATTCAACACTGGTGATCTGCAATGGAGTGGGAGGCTGCCATGTAGGCAGCCTCTTTCTACCTTGATGCTATTTCCACCCCGGCTGACCCCGTCATGGGGAGTCATCCCAACGTGGAGATGAAACAAGGCTCACGCCCATCCCGACCTCACGTGTGGGCTTCCGATCAGTCTTGAACAACAATTGTGCGGCCTCGACGTTCGTGGCGCAGCGCTCGAGCCAGCGAGCCACGAGAAAATCAACCCGCGTGGCAAATCGCAGTCGAGCCGCGGCCAGCACAAGCCTCGCATCCAAGCCATGATCGGATGGTCTCTTGACGTCGTTGCGGGCGCTCATCTTGCCCTCCTGCCGGTTCGGCGGAGGGAGCGGCCCTGCGCCGAGAGTTACACTCTTGCCTTGCGGATCAGCCCCGCTTGGAGCTGAAAATTCGGACCCCGTGTCATCACGGACATGCACGACCAATCGGCCAGCCAATTAAGCGGCCGGACGCGGGCGGTAGTCTCTGCGATGTGTCGTGCGTTGCGCATTACGGTCCTCAAGAGTGCAGGCAATCTCACCCAGGACGAATGTCATGATCTAAGCGCAGAGAAAATTCAGCGCGTCAAATGTTTTATGTTCAAGAGGTGCGGAATTTTTGCATGCCAGCAATTTTCGAACGCCGGCGCCGCCGGTTGGGTTCGAAAATTTCCGGTTGTGGTCAATTGGCGGAAGCGGCGATTACTTCGCCATGTCCGGTCTTCCCCACGGAAGCAGAGACCAGTCGGAAGGGTCGGCATATCCGCTGGGGCCAAGAACAGACTTCAACAGACCACCAACGGAAGCGAGCCCAAAGCGTCGCCTGATCAGTCGCTCAGTTTGTCAAGAACCCACGTTCGATTGAAGAACGGCTCGGCCCATACAGACGGAAATAGGCGAACCGGGATTTGCCTGGGATCATGGGCACCAAATCGCGCAAGGTTGGCCGCGGCGTCGCGCCAGCGCTACAGGTCAACGCTAACTGATCCGCAGGGCTTGAAGGTTTGGAGCGAGCGCCCGTGCAAGCACCCCTCATGTTTCTGGGCGTAGGCAAGCACGCCCATGATAATCAAGGCCATCACGACCAATCCGGCTACTAGGTTCTGCACCATGGCTGTCACTCCAGGTGAACTCATGAACAAGGCGACCGGCTCGAATCAACGCCGGGGCGGCGCTCGCTCTCGAGCCACCATGGGGCTGCGGTTGAAATGATCAGCGAGAGGTCGCGCAGCCAAAGAGAGCACAATTGTCGGCCTGATGGCAGTGCAAACTTGTTGCCGCGCTGCGCAAATTCGATGCGCGATCAGAAGCCGCGTCTTCGAAAATTCGCCTGTTTGGCCGGCATTGCCGCGTTGCTGGCGCTTTCGGGGCGAGCGGCCGAAATGAACCTTGATGATCTGCTGCTCGTGCGCCTGCCGGCGCCGCCCGAAGGACGCCGTGCCCCGCTCCAGGTGATGGACGGCAACTACCAGAGGCTAAGCGGCGTTTGTCCGTGGTGGAACGCCATGGTCGCCCGGCAATGACCTGAATTCGATTCCCGCGAAAAAACCAACTCCCGGCTACCGGATGAGCCCGCATTTCGAGAACGGCATTTGTGGAACGTAACGGAACCTCAGACGTTCTTTTTCGCGGAAATGAGCAGCGCCGTCGCCCCGGCGCAGCAAGCGCAGACGCCGAGGCGGTGCGCTGCGCTGGCGGAGGGAACGCTCATGAGACTCACCCTTTCGGTCATCAAGGCTGACATAGGCTCCGTCGGCGGCCACACGAAACCGTCTACACGCATGATGGCGGCCGTCGAGGGCGAGGTCGCGAAGGCGATCTGCGATGGCCTGCTGATCGACGCTTTCGTCTGCCACACCGGCGACGACATTGCGATCATCATGACACACACACGGGGCGAAGGGAGCTCCGAGGTGCATCAACTTGCCTGGAAGGCGTTCCTCGCGGCCACCTCGGTCGCGAAAACCTCCGGGCTTTATGGCGCCGGCCAGGATCTTCTCGTCGACGCACCTTCCGGAAACGTTCGCGGCGCCGGACCGGGCGTCGCCGAGCTCAGCTTCGACCACAGCCTCTCGGGCACGAGACCTGCGGAGTCCTTCATGGTGTTCGCCGCCGACAAATGCGGCCCCGGCGCCTACAACCTGCCGCTCTACCTCGCCTTCGCCGATCCCATGTATTGCGCCGGGCTGATGCTGCCCCCGATGATCAAGGGATTCCGTTTTCATGTCATCGACATGGATCACACGGCCGGCGACAGCGTGATCGAACTCGACGCGCCCGCGGATGGCTACCACATTGCCGCGCTGCTCCGCGACAACGAGCGCTTTGGCATTGATCGCATTGTTTCCCGGACCCATGGCGAGGTCGCCGTCGCCGTTTCGGCGCAGCGTCTTCACGCGATCGCAGGCAAGTACACCGGCAAGGACGATCCGGTCGCGATCGTCAGGAACCAGGGGATTTTCCCGGCACCCGAAGAAATCGTTTCACCGTTCGCGAAGGCGCACTTCGTAGGCGGCGATGCGCGCGGCTCGCACGTGATGCCGCTCATGCCGGTGCCACTTAACACTCCGGTGACGGGCATGTACTGCCTGCCGATCGTTTCCTGCACCGGCTTTTCGATCGACAAGGACGGCCGTTTTTCAGAGTCCTTTACCGATTTCTTCGACAATCCGGCGTGGGACGAGGTCCGCAGGCGCGCCCAGCGCAAGGCAATCGAGATGCGCAGCCAGGGCTGGTCAGGTGCCGCGATGCTGCCCTATTCCGAGCTGGAGTATGGTGGCTTCCGCGACACCGTGTCCTCACTGCTGAAGCGCTTTCAGGTGCGCGAGGAGCGCAAGCCGGAAGCGGCCGAGTAAGGGACTGCCTGCGAGGTGGGTATGGCAAAAAGGCGTATCGGCATTCTCACGGGCGGCGGCGACGTTCCCGGTCTCAACGCAGTCATCAAGAGCGTGACATATCGCGGCAGCGAGAACGACATCGAGGTCGTCGGCCTCCGCCGTGGTTGGGAGGCCCTCACGCACGTGAACCTCGAGGACCCGGCCTCCAGGTCCCACTACATCATCCCGCTGAACCGTGACAACACGCGCACTATAGACCGGAGCGGCGGCACTGTGCTGCACTCGAGCCGCACCAATCCGTCCAGGATGAAGAAGCTGCCAGATCATCTCGCAGGCCACGACTTTCCGGCCTCGCTCAGCACGAAGGGCGGCATCGCAACCAGGACGTGGGACGTCACCGGCCAGGTGCTGGCTAACCTCTCGGGGCTCGGCATCGAACATCTGATCGCCATCGGCGGCGACGACACGCTCAGTTACGCAGCCAAGCTCAACGACCTCGGCGTCAAGATCATCGCCATCCCGAAGACGATGGACAACGACGTCCGCAACACCGAGTACTGCATCGGCTTCTCGACCGCGATCACCCGCGCCAGCGACGCCATCCAGCGGCAGCGCACCACTGTCGGATCGCACGAGCGAATCGGTATTTTCCGCGTCTTTGGCCGCGATGCCGGATTTACGGCGCTCTACACCGCGTACGCCACCTCGATACGGTGCGTCATACCGGAGTACAAGGTCGATCTCGACAAACTGATCCAGTTGCTCGTCGAGGAGAAGCGCGCCAACCCAAGCAACTATGCGCTCGTCGTGCTCAGCGAGGGCGCCGCGTGGGAGGGCTACGAAGTGCAGGAATACGGTGAGCCTGATGCTTACGGTCATCGCAAGAAGGCGAGTGTGGCGGAATCGTTCGCCGACGAGATCAAGCGACGCGTCGGCGAGGAGACGATCACCTCCGATCTCACATACGACCTGCGATCGGGCAATCCTGACTTCATGGACAAGCTCGTGGCCCTGACTTTCGGCAATATGGCGTACGATGCCGTCCTCGAAGGCAAGACCGGCCTCATGTCGGCGCTGGTGGAGGGCCGCTACGACCTCGTGCCCATCCCTGATGTCAGGCTCGGGCCGCGCAAGCTGGACGTCGCCAGCACGTACAACACGGACCGCTACCGTCCCATCTACACCAATAAGCGCGGGCAGCCGATCTTTCTCAACCGCGCATCATAGGGCGGCAGGTGGTAACCCCTCAAGCGAAGTGGGACACCGGATTTTCGGGAGCGCCAAAAGCGATCGGGCTCTAGCGGCGCTGCTTTTTCGGCTTTAGCGACGCCGCCGGCGCTCGCGCATTGGCATCGAGCGATGTTGACGCCACTGGCGTGTCACCCTTGGCCCCTTCGCGTCCAATTTCGCGTCGCGGCCAGGCAAAATCGTCGGCGCGACCGGCTGGTGCCGACAAGGGCTCACCTGTGATCAAGACCCGGGCGGCTTGCGCATCGATCGCCATCGGCCGCGCCCCGGGAGCGCCGAGTAGTTGATCCGTGCCGACAGAAGAGCCCACCAAGGGAACGATCGGCCCGGCCAGCGGACGCGGCGCCGGCTGATCCGGCCGAGCACTGGCGTCGGGCGTTGCCGGTTCGGTGGGCAGCACAATCGGCGCGGAACGCGCAGCCAGCAGCCGGTTGATTTCACGCTCGGCATAATGCGCGAGCTTGAGCGCGCCGGCCTTGGTGAAGTACACGCCATCGGAGGAGCGCAGCCGGCGGATCTGCCCTTCGAAATCGGGGCCTTGCTGTGAAAAGCGGCCGGCTTCATCGACAAATCCGTCCCAGACGTCGATATAGGTGATGCCGGCCTTGCCGGCCGCATCGCGATAGAGCGTATCCAGGAACGCCGTGTCGGCGGTCGCCTTGGGGCCGCGTACCGCCGGCAGACCCACCCACAGCACTGGCACACCCTTGGACTTGAGTACGCCGATCATCTCGTCGATCTTTTCCCTGTAGAGTTCGACCCAGCGCTTCTCGCGAAACTCATGGAGGCCGTTCGGCGAGCCCGCGCTCTTCTCCGGTCCAGTGACCGGTCGCGCGTCATTGTTGTCGGCGGCATCGTCTGGCGACAATTCGGTATCCGTCACCTTGGTTGCACCATCGGGCTTCACCGCGGGTTTTGCGACCGAGGGCTTGCCATCAGGTTTGGCCTTGGCGTCCTTCTTGTCCCCCGGCTTACTGTCGGATTTTTCGGGTGTCGGCTCGCGGATTGCGACGCGGTCGTCAAGCCCGAGCATGACGACAATGGCGTCCGCTTTTTCGACGGCGAGAATGCCTTTGGCGGCGGCGGCCCAATCGGCTGGATCGCCCTTCGGCTGATACTTGATCAGGCCGGAGGCTGACTTGTGTTTGCGGATCACGCCCATCTCAGGCTGATCGGCATAGACGTCCTCAAGCCCATAGGCGAGCCAGTCCGCCATGGCGTCACCGAGCACAAGAATGTGGCGCTCGGGTACAGTGTTGCGCTTCTCGGGCGGCGGGGCCTTTGAAAAATCCTCGCGCACCGCCGGGGGCGCTTGCCGCCCATGCGAACGAGGTGGCGGCGCGTACTGCTGCTGGTACGGCGCAAACGTGTCGTTGCCGAACCAGCCTCCACCACGTTGTTCGTTACCGGACCAGCCTCCACCGCGTTGTTCGTTACCAAACCAGCCGCCGCCACGTTGCGGTTGCGGTCGCTGCTGATATTCGCCGAAATTAAAAAACTGTGCAGAGGTAGGTCCGGCCAGGCCGAACACCAAGCCCACCGCGACGGCTAGCGCAATCAGCCGACCACGCTCGGTGAAGAAGATGCATCGCCCTTTTGGTCCGTTTGGCATGCTGGACCGCACACACGCAGAACCTGCCTTAGCCAGATTAGCACGAGGCGCCCGGTGGTGGGGTCTCAGTTTACCGTGAAGTGCGGTGTCGTCAGTTCAAGCAAGAGCCCGGGTGTCCCGCTTCGGGTTAAAGCGTCGATTTTGGCATGTCAGCAAGCACGTCGAGCGCCCTTCGTGGAAACGAAGGTGCCACTCTCGCAACGATTACCCTTCGGCTGCGAATACGTAGCTGCTGCCATCCTTGGCCAGCGTGCCGACGGTCGGCATCAACCAGCGAGTACCCGAAATGGTGAGCTTGTCGGCAACCGCGCGATCGAAGATCTTCCTTCGCGTTTCGACGGTCATTTGCGGATAGGTCGGAGACCGCCCCACTTCCGAACAGCGCCGCCAGAGCGGAACTTCACAAAACGCTCCGGCTCAGGCGCGGCGCGCCGTTCGAAGGTGCCAAGGAACTTCGGAAGCGTGTGGAACCAGAAAACGCCTCCCGCGTTGAAATAAA
Source organism: Bradyrhizobium sp. AZCC 1678 (assembly GCF_036924765.1). Classification (NCBI taxonomy): domain Bacteria; kingdom Pseudomonadati; phylum Pseudomonadota; class Alphaproteobacteria; order Hyphomicrobiales; family Nitrobacteraceae; genus Bradyrhizobium; species Bradyrhizobium sp. AZCC 1678. The sequence goes on along the minus strand of NZ_JAZHSE010000001.1, from coordinate 3,508,607 downwards.
AATTGATCGGATAATCCAGAAAAAGCGGGGATATCTCCCAAAAGGAGGCTTGATTTCTTGCCTCTTTTTCCCGGTCGGACGGCATTTCTTTGATGGGGAGGAAGAAGAGATGACTGATCAGCAATTGGCTCTTCAGGCGATTAACGAAGCGCAACTCATACTGGAAGAATACCTTCGGCCCCGGCCGCAAAACAATGAGCTTATCCTCGACAAGCTCGTGGAAGTTCTCGAACGCCCCGATTTGGTAGTTGCTGTAAGTCGCTTGCAGCAGCAGAGCAATCTCTCAGTGCGCAAATGAGGAAACTGCCAGCAATCGCCTTGGCCGCCTGGGTTGCTACGCTCCTACCAGTTGGGACGCCAACCGCCGCGCAGGCCAAACAACAATGCAGCGCCGCAGCACCATCAAATCCGCACGGGCGTTGGTGGTCCTATCGTCTGATCGATGGACGAAAGTGCTGGTACGAAGGCAAGCCCATGCTTTCAAAATCGTTGTTGGAATGGCCCAAGGGGGCATTCGCGCAACCCGTTTCCGACAGAGAAGAAGTTCAAAGCGTTGTCACAGAGAAGCCTGGCGATCCGTTAGATGCGCAAGCCCGAGCACTGGAAGGTTCTGACAGTTTCGAAGCGCGATGGCGCGAAAGGGTGAAAATGCAATAGGCGTTGCCCCAAAGGAAAGTCGCTAAGCGCCGGGATCGCGCCTGTGCAGCACCGACAATCAGTTTTGGGGAACTCGCGAAGAACTCTTGTTTTCTAACCAGGCGTAATGCGGAAACCAGCAATGCGAACGGCCGCAGATTTCAATCTCTATTACGCAACTCCTGACCCCTGGCATATTTCCCACGCGCAGTTCAGGGATAAGGTCTTGCGCCGACGCCTGAAGCCGTTCATCCGCGGCAAATCCGTTCTTGAACTGGGTTGTGGTGAAGGTCACCTGACCCAAACAATTTTTAACAAAGCACGATCCGTGGTTGGCATCGACATAAGCGATGTAGCGATTGCTCGCGCTAAATCGCTGAACCTGCCAAATGCCCGATTTGAATGCGCTGATTTTTTACAAGCTTCATTCGAGGGTTACGATGTGATTGCGGCCCTCGAATGCGTCTACTATCTGTCCTTTCAAGAGCAGGGAGCGTTCCTGGAGAAAGTTGCCAAAGAACACCCTGACAAAATACTTCTGCTCTCGGGTCCAATTGTGGATTACAGAAGGCACTTCAGTCATAAGCGATTGATGCACGAGTTTACGACTTTGGGGTTCACTCCGCTTAAATTTTATAACCTGTCGGTTTATTGGTATCCGCCTTCATCCAGAATTATCGCTGGCCTGATCAAGCTGCCACTTGGACACACCTTGCTTGATTGGATACCGGACTCGATGATCTACCAAAGACTGTACGCACTTCGGGCACCGAGACGCCCCTGACTCGGATATCGCCAGTTCGAATTTGGTCCGCTGTTGGGCAACCGTGCGGGGTTCTTGGCGGTGAAAGCCCGACGGGTCTTCCGGCGCAACAACGACTACGCGATGACCGGCAACGACTTGAGGCCACGAACGACCGGCGCGGCGCGCCACTGCAGTTCGTGAGCAGGACAGGCAGGCGTCAACTCAGGCAGGCGTCGCAGCAGGCAACCGAACGCGATCTCGGCCTCCATCTTCGCCAGATGCGAGCCGACGCAAAAGTGAACGCCATCTCCAAACGCAAGATGCGGATTGGGCTTGCGGGCCAAGTCCAGCCGATCGGGCTCCGCGAATTTCTTCGCATCCCGGTTGGCGGAGGCAATGACGGGGAAGATAACATCGCCGCGCCTGATCGTGGTGCCGTGCAGGTCGATGTCCTGTGCCGCATATCGCTCCGTTGCGGTCTCGACGGGTGCCGTGAAGCGTAACAACTCCTCGACTGCAGATCCAAGGAGCGAGAAATCTCCGAGGAGCCGCTTTTTTTCGCGCGGATTCTCCATCAGCGCCAGCATTCCGGACCCGATCAGGTTCACGGTCGTCTCGTGGCCGGCGATGATCAGGAGCACCAGCATGGCAATGAGCTCGCTCTCGCTCAGCCGATCGCCCCCCTCCTCCACGGCGATCAGCGCGGAGATGAGATCATCCTTCGGGGCGCGCCGGCGCGTGGCAACGAGGCGCCGCAAATATCGCATCAATGCAAAGATCGAGGGCAGCAAGAGCGCCATGCGAAATTCCGATCGCGCTCCGAGAAAAACATTGGTCCACTTCCGAAAGCGCGTCCGGGCCTCTTCGGGCAGGCCCAGCAGCTCCGAGATCACGGTCAACGGCAGCGGAAGCGCGAAATCCTCGATAAGGTCGGGCTTCGACTTGGCGCGCAACCGATCGACGAGACCCTCAGCCAGGACTTCGGTGCGGTTTCGCAACTGCTCGATGCGTGCACGGCCGAACGCCTTGTTGATGAGGGCCCGCAGCCTTCGATGTGCGGGATCGTCCAGGTCCAGCATGTTCTCCGAGAGTGTCCTGAGGCTCGCCGGTGTCCACCACGGCATGGACTTGGGCGAGCGCAAGCCGGCATTGCCCGCGTCTTTGACGAACCTGGCGCTGTCCTGGAGGCACAGGGCCACGTCATCGTAACGCGTAATCAGCCACGCCCGCTTCAGGACGGGTACGCCAACTTCGAAAGCCGGCGCCTCGCTGCGAAGAAACGCATAGAACGGAAACGGGTCGCGCTTGTGCTCGGCTGAGTAGATGTCGACTTTGCGAGGATCGTTCATGGCGCTTAAGATCGGCAAGTCCCTGGATGCATCGTGCGCAGCACCCTGGATGAAAACCAAAGCAGCAATGTGTTGCGTCGCAATGCCCGTTCAGCCCATGTCCGGTCCAGGTCAAAAAAGTCGATTTTGGCGTGTCCGCAGCATATCCGATTAGCGAGGTGTTCTCAGGAAATGCCGGACTCCATGCGCAATTGTTCGCACTGCGGAACAAGTCCTCGCTTTTGCATGATGGCGTTGCCCTGACCTACGCCCGCTCCCCGTAGACTTTTGTGGGGGGTGACGGCATCCTGTTCTCCGAAATCTCACAAGATGACGTGCGCGGCCTCCCGCGGACATAAAATTATAGGAAACGCATTTTCCAATTGGAAAATGCTTATGGAAACACAGAGGGCAGACATGAAGACGCGATTTACCGAACTCGTTGGCGTTGAGCATCCGATCGTCCAGGGCGGCATGCAGTGGGTCGGCCGCGCCGAGCTGGTCGCGGCCGTCGCCAATGCCGGCGCGCTCGGGCTGATCACGGCGCTGACGCAGCCGACGCCGGAGGATCTCACCAAGGAAATCGCGCGCTGCCGCGACATGACCGACAAGCCGTTCGGCGTCAACCTGACCATTCTTCCCGCGATCAAGCCGCCGCCCTATGCCGAGTATCGCCAGGCGATCATCGAGGCCGGCATCAAGATCGTCGAGACCGCCGGCAACAAGCCGCAGGAACACGTCACCGAGTTCAAGAAGCACGGCATCAAGATCATCCACAAATGCACCAGCGTCCGTCACGGGCTGTCGGCGGAGCGGATGGGCGTCGATGCGCTCTCGATCGACGGCTTTGAATGCGCCGGACATCCCGGCGAGGACGACACCCCCGGCCTGATCCTGATCCCGGCCGCCGCCGACAAGATCAAGATCCCGATGATCGCCTCGGGCGGGTTCGGCGACGGCCGCGGCCTGGTCGCCGCACTCGCGCTCGGCGCCGAGGGCATCAACATGGGCACGCGCTTCATGTGCACCAAGGAAAGCCCGATCCATCAGCTCGTGAAGGAGCGCATCGTCGCCAATGACGAGCGCGAGACCGAATTGATCTTCCGCACCATGCGCAACACCTCGCGTGTCGCCAGGAACACGATTTCGACCAAGGTCGTTGCAATGGAGAAGGAAGGCGCAAAATTCGAGGACGTGCGCGAACTGGTCGCCGGCGCCCGCGGCAAGATGGTCTACGCGACAGGCGATGCCGATGAAGGCATCTGGTCGGCCGGCCAGGTCTAGGGCCTGATCCACGACATTCCGACCTGCGCCGAACTGGTGTCGCGCATCATGCGCGATGCGGAAGCGATCATCCGCAGCCGGCTCGAAGGCATGATGTCGGGCGCCCAGCGGCAGGCGGCCGAATAGGCGGCTTGACGCAAGTAAAAAAGACAGGCCGCCGAGCAAGCGGCCCCTGCGTGGCCAACTAAAGAGAAGAGCCCATGAAAGCCTATGTCTACGGCGCCAACGGCGCTGAAATCACCGAAATTGCAAAACCTTCGCCGAAGGGCACGCAGGTGCTGGTCAAGGTCCATGCCTGCGGCCTCAACCGCGCCGATCTCGGCATGACCAAGGGCCATGTGCATGGCGCGGCCGGCGGCGTCGGCACCGTGCTCGGCATGGAATGGGCCGGCGAAGTCGCCGAGCTCGGCCCTGATGCAAAGGGCGTCAAGGTCGGCGACAAGATCATGGGCTCGGGCGGTGCGGCGTTTGCCGAGTATACGCTGGCTGACCATGGCCGGCTGTTCCGCGCGCCCTCAAACATGAATTTCGAGGAGGCCGCCACCCTCCCGGTCGCGCTCGCCACCATGCACAACGCGGTCGTGACCAACGGCGCGCTGCAGAAAGGCCAGACGGTCCTGATCCAGGGCGCCAGTTCCGGCGTCGGCTTGATGGCGATGCAGATCGCAAAATTCAAGGGCGCAAAACTCGTCATCGGCTCCTCGACGGATGCGATGCGCCGCGGCCGGCTGAAGGAGTTCGGCGCCGATCTGGCGATCGATTCCAGCGATCCCGGCTGGGTCGACGAGGTGCTGAAAGCCACCAATGGCGAAGGCGTCGACCTGATCGTCGACCAGGTTTCCGGCAAGGTTGCGAACCAGAATCTCGCGGCAACCAAGGTCAAGGGCCGCATCGTCAATGTCGGCCGGCTCGGCGGCACCCACGCCGACTTCAATTTCGACCTCCACGCCGCCCGCCGCATCAACTATATCGGCGTCACCTTCCGCACCCGCACCATCGAGGAAATCCGCGAGATTTTCGACGAAGTCCGCAAGGACATCTGGGGCGCGGTGGAATCGCGAAAACTGCAACTGCCGATCGACAAGGTCTATCCCTTCGCCGAGATCGGAAGAGCGTTCGAGCACATGGAAGCCAACAAGCACCTCGGCAAGATCGTGGTGACGCTGTAGCCGATGACGCTGCGATGCGTACTTGCGATCGTCGGGCGGATTGGCGCAGCGCAATCCGCCATCTTGTTTGAGATGCGGCGGGATTTCGGGCGCTGGAATGAGATAGCAGGAGATTAGCGTGGCCTCGGCATAGCATCTATGGAGAGATCAATTGTGATTGGCGAGACGGTCAGGTTCACCGCGAGTGACGGCAAGTGTGCCCTCGTGATTGAGGACGATGGACGGGTCGGATATGCGTACCTTCTGGATTCCCGGGGCGATATCTGCGGCGACGTGTGGCTTTACAACCGTTGTCCTGCTCCGGACGTGCCCGAGTGGCATGATCCAAGTGGTGCGCCCTTCGCAAATCCATTGGACTACGTCCGAAGCTCCTCGGAGTTTCGATTTCCTAACTCCTCCGCTGACATCGATATAGATTGGTCTTGCGAAGATGGCGCGTGTTTGGCGCGCATATTGATACAGAGGAAATTGGTTGCAGTGATGAAGGATGGGGCCAAACCGGGCTGGGCCCTTTTGGCGAAGAAGGATGGACCTTTGGCCAAGTCTCTAAATGAAGTCGGGTTTAGCTAGTAGGATGGATTAGTAGCGCAGCGGAATCCGCCGCTACTGACGCGGCTTGCGGCGCCTGTTGGCCAGCGCCGCGATCGCCCATCCGGAGATGGCGGCCGCGCCGACCCAGATCAGGAAATCGCTCCAGCGGCCGGCGACGCCAAGGGCGAGGCCGGGCATGAATGTCGCAAGCAAGAGCAACCCGCGTAAGCCGGGCCGCGCGGGAGCTGCGCCGCGACGCTTCGGATCGACCGCCGCAAGGAGCGCGATGCAGGCGGCGCTGGCCAGCGCGCCGGACAGGCCGAGCCAGCCGAGCAGCATCATTCGGCGGACTGCACGAAGGAGCCCGCCTCGAATGCGGCCGGCTCGCGGGTTCGCAATGCCATGGTGGCGGACAACACGCATGCGACGCCGCCGAGCGCGACCAGGACATCCATCACCGGCACCGCACTCTGCCCGGTCGCAAGCGCTGCGCGCCAATTTGGGCCGCCGGCCGCGGCACGCAGCAGCGGAAGCGCCATCAGCAACACGCCGGTCGCGCCGAACAGCAGCGGCGGGACCCGCTCGATCGATCGCATCCGCAGTGCCGGGACAACGGCGAGTGCGGCAGCGATCAGAAAGGCCGCCGGCGTCCAGAACACGGATGCCAGCGACGGCAGGCTGATGAAATAGGCCGCGGCTGCCGCTGCCATCGCAAAAGGCAGGCCGCCTCCCACCCACGCGGTCACGCGCCCGATCACGCGCCAGCCGCGCTGGTCGGCGCGTCGCCGGACCCAGAGATTCAATCCGCTCCAGGCCACGTAGGCGCTGGCCGCGCCAAGCGCAAACCACACGGCGCGCGACCACCATCCAGCGAAATTGCCGAAGTGAACCGGGCCGATCAGACCGAGCAAGGATGCCCCGAGCGACGGTTTTGTGCCGACGATCGGCCGCTCACGAATGAGTTCGCCGGTCGCCCCATTGTAGATCAGGCGCGACGCCGACAGATCGCCGCGCCTGGGCGCCGGAAATACGGTAATGCGCGCGTCGGCGCGGCCGCGGTTTTCCCACGCGGCAAACAACAGCGGCGCGTCGGAGCGCCTGCGCGCATCGGACAGGATGTCGTCGAGATTGGCGGATGCGGCAGGACGCGGATCGACCATGGGCATCCCGTTGAGCGTCGTGACCATCGCGCGCACATCGCCCTTGAACGCGATCTTCGCCAGCATCGGCAAGGCGACCGCGATGGTGAAGCTGAGATAGGCGCCGGTGAACGCGAGCACGAAGGCATGCGGCAGCGTCCAGGTGCCTGCGACGGAGTGCAGGTCGCGCAGGCCGACCAGCCGGTCACGTCCGCGCAGGATAAAGATGTCCCTGAACAAGTGCCGGTGCATCAGGATGCCCGAGACCGCCGCCACCAGCATGGCGAGACCGAGAATGCCCGTGAGGATCAGCCCCCACGGATTCGACAGGTGCAGCCGCACATGCAGGTCGACGTAAAAGCGCCCGAGCGCCGTGAACGGATCGTTGGCCGCGAGTTCGTTGCCAAAACCTTCGGCGCGCGAGACGATCCGGCCCTCCGGCCCGATCGTGGTGAGGATTCCGCGCTCGCGGCGCGCGCCGTTGATCGTCTCGTCGGTGTGGAAGAACACCCACACATTGCCGGCGGGCGTCGCCCGCAAGGAGAGGTCCTCGCGGAACTGAGCGGGCGTTTCCGCCTCCAGCCGCGCGAGCACGGCATGGAGCGGCTGGCTCAGCGGCTCGCTCGTTCCGAGCAGCCCGCCCGACCAGGCCTTGATTTCGTTCGCGAACACGGCGGCCGTGCCGGTTACGATGACGGCGTACAGCAACAGGCCCAGCAATGCGCCGGCCCAGCCGTGGACCGCCACCAGCGTCTTGGTTTCGCGTGCTTTCAGGTTAATCACGGCTTCTCCGCGGGGTCGAAGGATCGTCTCAGCCGAACAGAATAGCTCTTAACGCGATCAGGTGAATGACGGCGATGCCCGTCATGATGATCACGATGCGGCCGAGGCTCCGGTCGAGCAAGGCATAGAAGAAGATCAAGCCCCAGATCGCCGGCATGAAGAACAACGGCAACGCGATGTGGTCAACTCCGCCGCTCCCTTTGGGCACCCAGAACGGCATCACGGCGATGATGAGAACCGTGAGCCCCACGGCGCAGGGTCCGGCCAGCAACGCGCGCAGCCAGGGATGCAGGCGGCCGGGTTCCGCAGTGCTGGAGTTCGCAGCCGCCAAGTTGCCTCTCCTCACCTCAGAAATTGAACGTCGTCGACAGCAGATAGGTTCGGGGAGCGCCGAGGGATACGGCGCTGCTAACCGTGCGATAGGAGTTCCAGTACGCCTCGTTGAAGACGTTCTCGACACTGGCGCGAACGACAATCGGCTTGCCGTTCCAGGGTGACGTGAAGGTGTAGCGCGCACCGAGGTCGACTCGCGTCCACGCCGGCAGCTCCTGCGTATTCGCATCGTTGGCGTAACTCTCGCTGGTATAGATGACCCTACCCGTCAGCGTGAGCCCACGCATGAACGGAGTGTCCCATTCGGCGCCAAGATTGAGGTTTGTCGCCGATACACCCACGGGTGTATTGCCGTTGTAGCTGATAATGATCGGTCCAACCGAGACCGCTTGCTTGACCACTTCGCCGTTGATGAAAGTCACGCCGCCCAGGACTCGGAACGTCGGCGTCAGTTCGCCGAAGGTATACAGCTCGAGGCCACGATTGCGCTGCTCGCCGGCAAGTCGCTTTGCGGGTAGTACTACTCCCGGCACAGGGACCGACATCGTGTTCGGGCTGGTGATATCGAACACGCTCGCCGTGAAGGTGATGCGGCCCATATCGATCTTGAAGCCGGCTTCCTTCTGCTTGGTCTGAGCAGGCGGAATGATTTCTCCGACGTTCGAGTACGTCGTGGCTCCGGTGACAACTTCCGGCACCTTGAGACCCTCGATGTAGTTCGCGTAGAGCGAGACGTTCTCCACCGGCTTAACGATTACTGCATAGCCGGGGCTCCAGATCGGAACATCGATACTCGATTTGGCGCCGCTCAGGAGATTTACACTGTCCACACCCACCGTCTGCCGTCTGGCCCCAACGACGAACTGAAGCCTGTTGTCGAACATCGACATCGTGTCCGCGATGCCGACACTCGAAAGCTTCGTCCGGGTCTCCAGATTTTGGACGACGGTGGCGAAGTTCGGGTAAGGGATCGCGACCGGGTTGTACAGGTTTGAATTGACGGCCGCGCCGGCCTTACCGAACGAACTGTAGTCCCGATCGAAGGCCGAGTAGTTGACGGTCAGGAGGTGGTTGACGGGGCCGGTGTCAACCGAAGCGCGAACGCCGACCTCACCCGCATAATTGTCATAGACGTCGCGTCCATTGAAGGGAGCGGCCGTCCAGTTGCCGTTGGCGTTCGTAATGCGCGGCGACGGATAGATGTAGTCGATCTCGCTCTTGTGGTATCCCAACGCGCCATATGCTGTGACCGACTCGGTCAGATCGACTTCGCCGCGCGCCATTGCGAACGTGTCCCTCGGCTTCCACGACGCCCAGTCCGGCATGTAATTGGCGCCGGGCTTCGGTAAGGCTGGAACCGGAATGGTGGTCGCAAAAGGAGGGCTGGTGGTGAACGTCAGGAACCGCAGCGGCGGCGAAAGATTTTCGGCCTGGTAACCGAGATCCGCGGAGAAGCGCACACGCTCGCCGCGGTAGTCCATATTGAGTACGGCGTTGCCGATCTGATCGGTCTGCCGGTCGAACGCGGTCCGTCCGCCTCCTCCCCCACCATTGAACCGGATTCCCCATTCCTTGTGCTCGCCGTAGCGCCGTGCCACATCGACCAGCGCTCCGACTTGGGATTTGGATATATATCTCGTGGTCAACTGCGTGATGTCGAAGTCGGGCGCGCTCTTCGTCACCAGGTTAATGCTGCCTCCGATGCCACCTGCGGGCGGCATGCCGGTGAGCAGCACACCCGGCCCCTTCAGAACCTCGACACGATCGAGGAAATTCGCCGATGATGCATAAAACGGTGCCATTCCATAGAGGCCGTTCATCAAGAAGTCGCCGCTGTCGTGGTAGAAACCTCTGATGTAGAGGCCGTCGATGCCGTTGCCGGCGGGCGTCTTCATCCGGACCGACGGATCGTTGAACAGGACATCGCCGACGGTGCGTGCCTGCTGGTTTGCAATCAGTTCTGCCGTGTAACTGGTCTGGTTGAACGGCGTATTCATCACGCCGCGGTTGCCGAGCAATCCGAGGCTGCCGCCCGTCGCCACCTGTCCGCCAGCATAGGGAGCCGGCGGTGCGCCGAGCGTTCCGGTCGAAGGCGTCACATATGGGACCGGTTCGACGCGGCGAGGCGCCGGTGCAGCAACACGCCGTTGCACACGCGAGGTGGATGTCTGCGATCTCTGTGCTGCGGGCCGCGCACGTTGCTGCCCTGGAGCATCGACGGTGACCGGCGGCAAATTCGATTGCGCGAATGCTTTCTGACCACTTGCAAAATCCAGCGAAAGAGCAAGATAGCTCACCGCCCCCAACGAAATAACACGCACAACATTTCCGGTCGCAATCGCATACGTCATACTTTCACCCCAACTCTCACGAAGTCGTTCTAACTTCCCAAGTCGAATGGGCGAGTAGAAGTCATCTAAGATGATGGTGTGCGTGCACGACGATTTGCGTCTGTGACAACCGGGCAACGTTGCAAGTCGATTGCCCGAGTTGAGCGCAGTAGTTTCTAATTGTTCTAATTCTAAAGTGCTGACTGCGTTGAGCACATCAATTCATGGCGCGTGATAATTTGACGCGGTCATGCATGATTGCGAGCAACCTTAGGATGATTCAGGTTCACCCCACCTATCGTATTCAGGATCAAGCTGCTTCATATGACGAGAGCAAACAAGGTTGCCGTCACTTCCGGCGCGGATCTGCCGGACAGGATCATCCAGTTGATGACGAATGCGCCATACGCATCATTCGTCGTGCGGTGCGCTGCCGATCGCGCCGTTTTCCTTCCCGAGATCATATCCCTGCACACAAGGCGTGAGCTTTCGGAGATCAGCGGGGTCGGCCGGGCTTCGATCGCAAGGATACAGGCCTGGCTGGCGCAGCATGGACGAAGATTGCGAAGGCCAGATGAAAGCATCGACACTGTCATTTGCCATTTTGGCGTTCGACGAAAGGATCCGCATCCGTATAAGCGCCCGACCCTGCCGGTGATCACACCGCAGCCCGACGCCACGCTGGCGCCCGCGCTGCAGAATTCGGACAGCAAGATCGACGCAGCTTTGCAGGGCGGGCAAAGGCGTTCTTCACGCCGTGCCCACCATCAATGCTTATCGCGGTTCGCCTGAAAAGGCCTGCCGCAGCGCCGAAAGCCGGTCGAGCGCAGCTTGCGGCAGCGGACCTTTTTCGGCAGCAGCGAGCGCGTCCTCGAATTGTTGCGGCGTCGCCATGCCGACCAGGATCGTACCCATCGCCGGATGAGACAGGGCAAACCGCGTGGCGGCTTCGGTCAGGCTGGTGGCGAACTCCTCCTCTATCAGCGGCATGAGGCGGCGCGCGCGATCGATATCGGCATCGTAGCTCACCGCCGAGCCGATCGGCTCAGGCGCCGGCCCCGCAATCGGATGACGCTCGGCCGAACCCGACAGCGCGCCGCCGGCCAGCACGCGGATGCCCACGACCCCAACGCCGGCAGCCTGGGTCGCATCGAACAATCGCGCATAGTCCTGCGCCGGATAGCGCGCCGGCAATTCGCAGGCCGCGGATGGATTGAGCATGTTGTAGACGACCTGCGCGCTGTCGAAGACGCGCGCACCAATCATCTGATGCAGCGCCGCCGTGTCGCCGAGCGCCGTCATCCCGAGGAAGCGAATCTTGCCCTGCTGGCGCAGGCGTTCGAACGCCGGGACCACACCGTCGAGCACCTGCCGGACGCTGAGCGCCGATCCGCCGCCGTTCTCGGTGATCGGATTGTGAAGATGAAGGATGTCGACCTGTTCAAGACGCAGCCGCGTCAGGCTGCCTTCGAGTGATGCTCCGACCGCATCATCAATGCGGCCGGTCTCGCTAGCCGGCAATCGGACCTTGGTGCCGACGACGACGTTGGCCGGCTTCAGCTTTTGCAAAACGCGGCCAAGGTTCTTCTCCGATTCGCCGTCGCCGTACTGCACGGCGGTGTCGAAATAGTTGACGCCGGCGGCAATCGCCCGCGCGATGGTTCGCTCCTGGTCGGCAGCATCGCCGCGCACCATCAATCCGCCCACCGCGCCGCAACCGAAGCCCAGCACCGAAAGCCGCATTCCCGTGCGCCCAAAGACCCGCAATTGCATCGCTTTTCCTCCGAATGGTTAGAGAGAGTATGCAAGGTCGAACGGCCGTTACTCAACCTGGATATTTGCCGCCGTGATGATCGGCGCCCACAAAAGTGGAAGTGGGAAAACTTTACTCAATTCTTCTTCGGCTTGCGCGACTACCATCCCAATCACCCGCCACTGAACGGCTTCGAGACGGGCGCGGTGCGGGTTCCATTTCGCACCCGCACCGCGCTTTCCACATCGCAGTTCGATCATCACCGCAAATAAGTCTTGGCGGCGGCGTGAAAGCCAATACGCTGTGTGCTGGCAACGACGCCAGACGCACGCGTGAGTCGCAACAGGCGGTATCAGCTTTGCGACAAGAATGCGCGTGCAAGATCAGTTGAGAGGCTGTGCGATGACCGATCTCTCCTTGAAAGCCGCGACACCTGTATCACCTGCCACCACTGATGCCGAGCCGAGCCTGAATCGTGTCATGGGCCCGTGGCTCCTCCTGCTGTTCATCGTCGGTGACATTCTCGGCACCGGCATCTATGCACTCACCGGCCAGGTGGCCAACCAGGTGGGCGGCGTCGTCTGGCTGCCGTTCCTTGTCGCCTTTGTCGTGGCGCTGATCACTGCGCTGAGCTATCTCGAACTCGTCACCAAATATCCAAAGGCCGCAGGCGCCGCGCTCTACACCCACAAGGCGTTCGGCATCCACTTTATCACGTTCATCATTGCGTTTGCGGTGATGTGCTCGGGAATTACCTCCGCTTCCACGGCTTCGCGAGCTTTCTCTGCAAACATGTCGAGCGCGCTTGGCCTGGGCTTGTCGGGGTTCGGCATCACCATGACGGGTCTCGTCTTCATGGCGATCGTTGCCGCGGTCAACTTCCGCGGCGTCGGCGAAAGCGTGAAAGCGAACGTTGTTCTGACTTGCGTCGAACTAACCGGCCTGCTGATCATCATCGTCATCGGCCTGTGGGCGATCAGCCTGGGTCAGGGTGACGTCTCGCGCGTCATGCAGTTCAAGGCAGGCGATGCCGGTCTGATCTGGCCGATAATCGCCGCGACCACGCTCGCTTTCTTCGCCATGGTCGGCTTCGAAGATTCCGTCAACATGGCCGAGGAATGCAAGGAGCCGACACGGGATTTCCCAAAAGTGCTGCTCGCCGGCCTGTTCATCACCGGCGCAATCTACGTGCTGGTCTCTGTCTCGGCGATTACGCTGGTTCCGCCGGCGCAGCTCGGCGAAGGAGAGACGCCGCTGTTGAAAGTGGTGCAGGCCGGCGCGCCGAACTTTCCGGTCTGGATCTTCGGCTTCATCACCATGTTTGCGGTCGCCAACTCCGCCCTGATCAACATGCTGATGGCGAGCCGGCTCGTCTACGGCATGAGCCGCGAACATGTGCTGCCGCCGTTGCTTGGCAAGGTGCATGCGAGCCGGCGTACGCCCTATATCGCGATCGGCTTCACCACGCTGCTGGCGTTCGGACTGATCACCATCGTCGGCGAAGTGCCTGCGCTCGGCGGAACGACCGCGCTGCTGCTGCTCTGTGTGTTTGCGGTGGTCAATATCGCGGTGTTGGCGCTGCGCAAGGATAGCGTTGCGCACGACCATTTTCGCACGCCGACGATCCTGCCGGTGCTGGGCGCAATCACCTGCGCATTCCTGGCCGGGCCATGGACCGGACGGGCGATCGTTCAGTACCACGTCGCCGGGGTCTTGATCGCCATCGGCGTCGTGCTCTGGGTGATCACGATGCTGGTCAACCGCGCCCAGGGCGTCAGACCCGAGGAGCCGGAGATGGAGACGATGGGCGGCCAGGGACCCGTGAACTAGCTGCAGCCCAAGGCGACCGAGTCTGATTACGTCTTCCGCTTTCAGCGCGTACGGCGCACGCGCAGCGTAATCCGCCATCCCTATTGGGAGCGTTTGCGGTTCCAGAATTAACCCGCAGCGCGGACATAAAGCTTAACTAATAAGCTTACCAAAGGGCTTCTGTTGCTTGGTTTTCCCGAGCAGCTAACCCTTTAGCAGCATTTTTGCCTGCCCGCTCACATTTTCATTCAAGGAGCATTGTCATGGCGCAGTCGACCAAACCGCCGATCTTTGATGCGATCGATCTTGAACGCGAGATCGAGGAAGAATTTCGAAAGCTGCCGCAGGATCGCGAATCCCAGCCGAGCGATTTCGCGCCGCCTTCGGTACGCGCGCCGGATCTCGCGCTGCCCGACTATGTCGAGCATCGCGACGGGGCCACCGAGATCGGCAAGCTGTCGGCGGAGGCTGTTGTCCGCGAATACGAAGCTGTGGCGAAAGACATCGAGGCCCTCGGCGTTGAGCTGGTCGAGCACGTCAAGCAATGCGAGGCCATGAGCCGCGAGACGCTCGTCGTGATCGATGAGCTCAAGGAAACCGCGGAGCGATACCGCCAGGAGGCCAAGCGCGTCTTCCTCCAGATTGAGACCTATTCGCTGGTGATGGCGGAGGTACGCAAGACCTGTGCTGAAATGAGGGACAAGATCGCAGCTCCGGCCACCGTTCGAACCAAGCCAAAGAAAAATGAGCCCCGAGCCGCCCAGGAAGGCTGAGGTCCAAGGCTGAGGTCCAAGGCTGGGATCCAAGGCTGAGGTCCGAAAATTGCCGGTTGAGCCCCATACACCGCGTTAAACTGAAGGCCCCCGCAGTAAACAGAGGTCCGGTTCGATCACCTCGTCGTAGCGCGTTTGAACCGATGATCGGAAGGTGCGGCGGGGAGCACCACAAGGCGAATCAAGCGCAGCGTAATCCGCCATCTTATTTGGGATGCAGCGGCGGATTACGCCGAAGCCTGTCATCGGGCCGTGCTTTTGCGCGGGACCCATTGGGCTAATCCGCCCTCCGCGCAGTCAGCGGGCATGGAACCTTTATGACGTTCCTATACCGCCGGCCGGCTCGTCCTCTCGATTTTATATGCCGGCAGACCGATCTCTCGCGTGCGGTCGAAAATCACGACCGAACGGAATGGAGAATGAGCCATGTCTGCGCAAGCCGTTGTTTGGGAATGGCGCGCCCTTTTGGCGGAATGGATGTCGAAAAAGTCCATGCGCCTGGCCGTGCTGCTCGGCGGCCTTCTGGCCGTCAGCATCGCGGTCAACGCGATGATCATCCTCGCCGACGGCAGCAGGCCATAAGCCCGTTTCCTGCGTTCCAGATGTCGCCGTGGTCTGGATGACATATGGAACTCAAGTTTCATGCGGCTCACGCGCCGGTGAAGTTGGGATATACTCGGGTCAGCTTATCAGGGCTTTGGCCGGTTTGCTCTTCGGCCAACGCGTTGTCGTCCAGGTGCCAGGCAGGAGTTAAAGCCAGGAGTTGAAGCGGTGACCGACGTTGAATCGAAGCTGCAGGACATGACCCCGGCGCCCGATGCCGTTCCCCTTTTTGGCCCTGTCACATCGGAAGTGATGCGCTACCTTGCTTCCATTGCAATGACCGCCGTCGCGACGGTCGTGGCTGTCGGTGTCGACACCAGGGTGAGCATTCCAAACCTGTCCCTGGTGTTTGTCGTTCCGGTGATCATCGCGGGCGTCAGCCTCGGCCTGGGCCCGTCACTCTGTTCGGCGATCCTTGGCGCCTTGGCCTTCAATTTTTTCCTGACCGAGCCTCGCTACTCGCTGGCCGTCGACGACGCGGCGAACATCTGGGCGATTGGACTGCTGCTTGTCGTCGGTCTCATCGTGAGCGGCGTTGCCTTCACCTCCCGCCAGAGGGCGACCGAGGCGGCACTGCTAAGAAGACAGACGGCTATGCTGCAAGGCTACAGCCGTGACGTCGTCGCGGCCGGCAATACGAAGGCGATCGTCTCGATCACTTCGCAAGCCCTTGCCGCGCTCTTCCAGGTTCCTGCCGTCGTGATGCTCGTTACGGAGGGCGACAGAGTGGTTTCCCTAGAGAGAGTCGGCGACGTAGAACCCCAGGAGGCCGAATTGGAGGCGGCGCGATCGTCGCTGGCAACCGGGACTGTCATGCGCAGCGACGTCTACCCGAACCTGGCCTCGCGGTTTGACTTTTGGCCTGTGAAGACGGCCGAAGGCCCGAATGCCGTCATTGGACTAGCATTCGACCCGGACGAACGCCCTTCGGCACCAGATACGCTGGTCAGCATCGTTGTGCGTGTCTTGGCCCTGGTGCTTGACCGTCAACATGCACGGGGGAGAGCCGACGCCCG
The DNA here is from genome assembly GCF_036924765.1 of Bradyrhizobium sp. AZCC 1678. NCBI lineage: Bacteria > Pseudomonadati > Pseudomonadota > Alphaproteobacteria > Hyphomicrobiales > Nitrobacteraceae > Bradyrhizobium > Bradyrhizobium sp. AZCC 1678. The sequence continues at coordinate 3,492,375 of NZ_JAZHSE010000001.1, read as the reverse complement.
GCCCGCCGGTTGAATCCGCGGGCGCGAGCGCTGCAGGGACTGCAACAAATGTAGCCAAGCGGCTCAATTGATTGGATGGTGCACCCCGCTCAATAAGTTCGGAGGAAGCTCGTTGTGAGCGTCGTGGCAGCCCACCTGTATCGTAATGGCAAGAATGTAAAAGTCGTTTCCTTGGACGAGCCTATCGATTGCAAGGGAAAATCCGAGTTTGTCTGGATCGGCTTATTCGAGCCTTCGGAACGAGAACTTGAGCAACTTGAGAAAAACTATGGACTCCATCCTCTTGCGATTGAGGACGCATTCAAAGCCAACCAAATACCGAAGGTTGATGTTTACGGCGATCAACTGTTTGTAATGACACGCACCGCTCATCTTGAGCGCGACCACATCGCCTATGGCGAAACCGCAATTTTTGCCGGGAAAAATTTCATCATTTCGGTTCGGCATGGCTCGGCACGGGCGCATAGCGAACTCCGCGCGCAACTCGAAGCGGCGCCTAGCCTGCTGGGCCAAGGCCCAGACTATGTTCTCCACGCCATCCTCGACTTTATCGTTGATGGCTATCTCCCGATTGTCGAAACGATCGAGGAACGCGTCCTAGCCATGGAACAAAGCGCTCTCGACAACTTCCTCAGCCGTGCAGAGGTCAAGCGGATCTTCGGGCTACGCCAGGAACTGATCCGGTTTAAGAGGATCATCGGCCCCATGACGGAGGTTTGCGGCCGGCTTGTCCACCTTGATACACCGTGCCTCGATGCTAACGCTCGTCCCTATTTCCAGGACGTCCTGGACCACGTGCGACGCGTCGATGCGATGGTGAACTCCTTGCGAGACGTTCTGACTTCGGTTTTTGAAGTGAGCAATCTGCTGGAGCAGCAGCGTCAGGGCGTGATCACGCGGCAGCTGGCCGCTTGGGCCGCGATACTGGCCGTACCCACCGCGATCGCCGGGATTTACGGCATGAATTTTGAAAATATGCCCGAGTTGAAGACGCAATACGGCTACTTTATCATCGTCGGCATTATCGTCCTGCTTTGCACGGTGCTCTACGTGCGTTTCAAGCGCGCTCGATGGCTTTGATGGCGGCGTGTAGGCCGGATTAGCGCAGCGTAATCCGCCATCTTACTTGAGACTTGGCGGCGGATTACGCCGGAGCCTGTCATCACTGCGCGAGCGCAATTGCACTCATGGCGGGCCGCGCTTTTGCGCGGACCCGTTGGGCTAAATCCGCCCTCCGCCCTACGCGCGGCTTCCTGAAAATTCCCGGGACTCAGATTTCCCGGAACGACACCAGGCGGCGCTGCGCCTCGTCCCATAATACAAGCCGTACACACTGAAAGCTCTGCAGGAGCGTGATGCGACCGACGTCGCGCAGCTCAGGATGGTCGTGCAGCACGCGCGGCAGCCGGTAATAGGGAATACGACTGCTGAGGTGATGCACGTGGTGAATGCCGATGTTGGCCGTGAACCAGCGTAGCAGCGCCGGCAGTTCATAATGTGAGCTGCCGTGCAGCGCGGCTTGACGCAGGTCCCAGCTGTCGTCGCGGTCCCACATCGTGTGCTCAAACTGATGCTGCACGTAGAACAGCCATACGCCGGCCGTGCCGGCCAGGAGCGTAATCGGAAGGTGCACGAGCAGGAACGCCTTGATGCCGATAAACCATGTGAGCACGGCGACGATCACGGCAATCGCGAGATTGGTTGCCATTGTACTGGCCCAGGGCTGCCAACCATTGCGCATGAGGCCGACCGGGAGCCTCTGTTGCAAAAGAAACAGATAGGCCGGCCCGACCCCGAACATGATCAGCGGGTGGCGGTAAAGGCGGTATTTCAGACGGCCCCACCAGGGAAGCGCCCGGTATTCGCGCACGGTCAGCGTATCGAGATCGCCGATACCGCGGCGATCGAGGTTGCCGGTGGTGGCATGATGAATCGCATGCGAGCGGCGCCAGCAGTCGTAGGGCGTGAGCGTGAGCACGCCAATGACGCGGCCGACCCAGTCATTCGCCAGACGGCCGGCAAAAAAGGTGCCGTGACCGCAGTCGTGCTGGATCATGAACAGGCGCACGAGAAAGCCGGCCGCCGGAATAGCGATAAGTAATGACGCCCAGGCATGGCCGAGGGAGAACGTGAACCAGGCCGCGGCCCACAGCATCACCAGCGGCAGGGCCGTGATCGCCAGTTCGGCAATGCTGCGCAGCCGACTTGGGGTGCTGTAGTTGCTCAAGATGCGCTGCCAGCGCCGGGCCTTGAGGACGTCCTCGCCGCCATCAGGAGGATGAATGGAGGCAGGTTGAATGAAGCCAGCGCCCTCTTGCGTGGTAGAGCACTGCACAGCTGTCTTATGCAAAGAGATATTTCCTTCTGACGGTGCACGTAGGATCGAGACACCGACGGATCGGCACCTTCGTCGGTTGATCGATTTTTGGGGAAGGGTCTGAAACGTGCGTGCCTGTCAGTGGCAAGGCAAAGCGCCCAGCAGTTCGGCCAAGTGTCGATTATCCGACATATGGACACGAATTGGGGGAACGTCAAGGACTGCGGCGGGGGGTTAGCGGGGTTCCCCTCGGGCGCGCTAACCTTTCTTCGGCGACCAGCCATAGGCCTTGATGCAGGCGCCACCCATCAGCATGGCCCGCTCGGCGTCATCAAGGCGGCTGGTCTTGAGGAAGGGCTCGACGGCCTGCTCGTAGTTGACGACTGCAAACGCCCGCGTCCAGTCCGTGCCCCACAAGCAGCGATCGAAGCCCCAGGCATCGAACACGCGGGCGAGCGGATCCCAAATATCAGGGAAAGGATACGGCTCGCGGGACAGCGTGCAGGCGCCGCTGACCTTGATCACGGCGTTCGGACGCTTGGCGAGTTCGAGCACCTTCGGAAGGTCGGCCCAGGGCTCAAAAGGCTCGGACGGCGCCGGCGGCACGCGCGGCTGCAGGATGCCCAGATGGTCGATGATGAACCGCGTGTCAGGATGGCGATCGATCAGCGCCCTGCCCGCGTCCAGATTGTCCCAGCACAGGAGGTTGAGTGGAAAATCGTAACGAACGGCCGCGCGCGCAATCCGGTCGAGGCCGGGATCATCGGTCGCGCGCTTCTCCTCCTTCCTCAGCATGATGCGGATTCCGACCGCCCCCGGCGTCTTCTTCCACTCCGCGACGACGTCGGCTACATCAGGGTCGTCGGGGTCGAGCGGCTTGACGATGGCGAGCCGGCCGGGATGGGCCCGCTGCACTTCCACGGCATAGCTGGCATCGTAGCGGTACAACGAAAAGGCGGAGATAAAGATCGCGCCGTCGACGCCAACCTTGTCCATCGCCGCCACCATCTCGTCACCCGTGACGTGATCGGGCCAGTTCGGCACACTGTGCCAGGGCCGCGTCGGACTGTTCGCCTCATAGGCATGAACCTGGGAATCGATGATCGGCATCGGCGCCTCCGCTCTGTACCGGGAGATTTTGGACAATGCGGCAGGCTCGTGTCCAGAGCAACGGCGCCATGCGTTTGCGGTCGCTGACGGCGCGCAGCGCGGATTGGCGCAGCGTAATCCGCCATCTCATTTGAGCTGCAGCGGCGATTACGCCTTCGGCTAATCCGCCCTACGCGCTCCGACTGACCGAAGATTATGCAATGTCGAATGCCGTTACTCAACCTTGATATTTGCCGCCGTCCAGATGGCGCACCACGTGCTTCCGTTCTATGGTCGTCCCACCCCTCGCGCTGACGCTGCACAAGTATTGGTCCCGATCGCCATAATGGGGAGCTTGCGCCTGATACGCTGCGAGTGGTCAACTCGCTGATCGGAATACTCCTGCACTGTCGGAGAAAACCGTGATGTTCAAGAAGATTGCGATCGTGGCTGGTTTGGGACTGGCACTCGCCGCCACGGCGGAGGCCCAGACACCGCGCAAGGGCGGAACCATTCGTATGACGGCGCCCTATGGCTCCAGTTTCTCCAGCATGGACATCCATACGACACAGCGCGCCCAGGACGAGATATTCGCCAAAGGCCTGCATCGCTCGCTCTACTTCTGGGATTCCGCTGAGGGCAAGCCGGTTCCGGAGCTTGCCAAGGAGGTCACCGTCTCGGGCGGAGGTCTCGTTTACACCTTCAAGCTGCGCGACGACGCCTATTTCCATCACGGCCGCAAGATGACGGCGGATGACGTCATCTGGAGCTTCAATCGCATCATGGACGGCTCCAAGGCCTATCCCGGGGCGCGTTTTGTCCGCGTGATCGAGGGCGCGGCCGAGGTCGAGAAGGGCCAGGCCAAGGAAATCTCCGGCCTGAAGAAAATCGACGACTTCACGCTTGAAATGAAGCTGACCGAGAAGGTCGATCCAGGCTTCTACTTCTTCACCGCGATAACTTCGATCTATCCCGCCGACGAAGGCGCGAAGGAGGGCTTCATCCAGAAGCCGATCGGTCTTGGGCCGTTCAAATTCGTCGAGCATGTGCCGGGATCGCGCGTCGTTCTGGAGCGGTGGGACAGGTTCTACAAGCCCGGCAAGCCGTATGCCGACAAGCTCATCGTCTCGACCATGGGCGAAGCCGCGGCGCGCGACGTCGCCTTCCGCAACAAGGAAATCGACACCTCTGTGCTGGGACCTGCGCAATACGTCGCCTATCAGGCCGACCCCAACCTTAAGGGCACTATCGCTGAAGTCGCCGAGGTCTTCACGCGTCACATGGGGATGAATCCGGGATTCAAACCGTTTGCCGACAAGCGGGTCCGGCAGGCGATCAACCATGCGATCGACACCGACCTGATCATCAGCAAGCTGGTCAAAGGCAAGGCCTATCGCGCGACAAGCTGGCTGCCCCTGACCTCGACCTCGCCGCTCTACGACAAGACGATGAAGCCCTACGCCTTCGATCCCGCGAAGGCGAAGCAGTTGCTTGCGGACGCCGGCTATCCCACCGGCTTTGAATTCGAATGGACGACGAGCCAGAATGAAAGCTGGGGCCTGCCGATCGTCGAGGCCATTATTCCGATGTTGGACAGAGTGGGCATCAAGGTGAAGGTCAAGCAGGTCGAGACCGCGGTGCTGGCGGAGGTCCTTCGCAAGGGCGACTTCCAGGCCTATGTCTATTCCATGGCGACCGGCCCGGATCCCCAGGCAGCGCTGAAATGCTTCTACTCATCGACACCGCAATCAGCCTGCAACTACACGACCTTCAAGAACGCGGACTTCGACAAGATGATCGATGAGGCCGGTCAGACCGACGACGCCGCCAAGCGCGTCCAGCTGCTGCAAAAGGCCAATGCCCTGCTCTATGACGAAGCGCCGGTCTGGTTCTTCAACTATAACAAGGCGGTCATGGCGGTGCAGCCGTGGCTCAAGGGGATTCAGTTGAACGCGACGGAACTGACCCATCAAAACGTCGAAGACCTCTGGGTCGACGAAACCTCGCCCGCGAAGTGACACGCGCGCTCACCCTCCCTCCATCGCAAGCAACGATGGAGGAAGGGAGAAATAGTTGCAATGCTCGCCTTCCTGATCCGTCGAATCCTGCAAACCGTTCCGACCGTGCTGGCTGTCGTGCTGGTGATCTTTGTGCTGTTCAGCGTCGTTCCGGGCAGTATCGTATCGAGCATGAGCGATGACGGCCGGGGTGCGGCGGACCCGCAGGTCGCGGAGCGCATGAAAAAGCAGCTCGGCCTCGACGATCCCGTCTACGTCCGCTTCGGCGCCTACATTGCCAGGCTCGCGACAGGCGATTTGGGGACGTCGTTCCGGACGCGCGAGCCGGTCACGACCATGATCGCCAAACGAATGTGGCCAACGTTGCAATTGATATTTGCCGCCATGATGTTTGCGATTGTGATCGGCGTACCGCTCGGGTTCATCGCAGCGCTCCAGCCGGGCGGCATCGTCGACACGATCTCAATGGTCGTGGCGGTCTCCGGCCTTTCAATGGCTAAATTCTGGCTCGGGCTGCTGCTGATGTACCTGTTTGCGTTGAAACTCGGCTGGCTGCCGAGTTTTGGCTATGGCGATGGAGGGCTCAAATATCTGATCCTGCCTGCGGTGACGCTCGGTGTCTCGCCAATGGCGCTGCTGGCACGGACGACGCGCGCGGCGGTTCTCGAGATCATGACCGCGGATTTTGTCCGGACGGCGCGCTCGAAGGGCATGAGCGAGACCCGGGTCGTGAAGTGGCATGTGATGCGCAATGCTCTCGTCATCATTCTCACGACGATCGGCCTGCAATTCGGCGCGTTGATGGGACAGGCGGTCGTGGTCGAGAAATTGTTCTCCTGGCCGGGCATCGGCTCGCTGCTCGTCGACAGTGTGCTGCAGCGTGACATTCCCGCTGTCCAGGGCTCTATTTTCGTTGTGGTGCTGTTCTTTCTCGCGATCAATTTGTTGATTGACGTGCTCTATGGCGTGATCGATCCCAGGATCAGATACGCATGAGCGCCGGCCGGCTCCATCATGCCTGTGCGCGATTGACTGAATCGCCTGCCCCGGCGGGGCGGCCGCGATGAAGCTCGGAGCCAGTCTCATCATCGGCGGGGCGTTGTTCGCGCTTGCGATCTTCGTCGGCCTGTTTGCACCCTGGCTGGCGCATACCGATCCTGTCATGGATGCCAATTTGCTGAATGCGGAAGAGCCACCGAGCTGGATCTGGTGGTTCGGCACCGACGCGCAGGGCCGCGACATTTATTCCCGCGTCGTGCACGGCGCGCGCATCTCGCTGACGGTCGGCATCGTCTCGCAGTTGGTCAACAGCGTCATCGGTGTGACACTGGGCGTGACCGCAGGCTATTGGGGCGGCTGGTGGGACGACGTCGTCAATGGCCTGACCAATCTGATGCTCGCGATCCCCTCGCTGATCTTCGCGCTTGCCATCATGGCGGTCCTTGGACCCGGCCTGACCAGCCTGCTCATCGCGCTCGGGTTGACCAACTGGTCGTTCACTTGCCGGATAGCACGGGCGTCGACGCTGTCGCTCAAGAGCCAGGGCTATGTCCAGGCGGCAAGGGTGCTCGGCTACGGCGATCTGCGCATCATGATCACGCAGCTGCTGCCGAACATGCTGGGACCGATCATTGTCATCGGCACACTGGGCATGGGCGGCGCGGTATTGGCCGAAGCCGCGCTTTCGTTCCTTGGCCTCGGAATCCGCCCGCCCTATCCAAGCTGGGGCAGCATGCTGTCAGAGGCCCGCGACCAGATCACAACGGCGCCGTGGCTCTCGATTTTCCCCGGCCTCGCCATATTCTTGACGGTGCTCGGCCTGAATCTGCTCGGCGATGGCTTGCGTGACGTTCTCGATCCACAGTCGCGGAGCCGGCGCACATGACGAGCCCTCCTCTGCTCGAAGTCGAGGATTTACGCATCGATCTCAACGACCGATCCGGCCATGTCGCGGCGGTCGAGGGCGTTTCATTCCGCATCGATCGTGGCGAGACGTTCGGCCTTGTCGGCGAATCCGGCTGCGGCAAGAGTATTACAGCTCTCGCTCTGATCGGCCTGTTGCGCCAGCCGCTTTCGATCGGTGCCGGTGCCATACGATTTGACGGCCGGGAGATCCAGAGACTTGCCGCGGCCGAGCAACGCGCGTTGCGCGGCAATCGCATCGCCATGATCTTCCAGGAGCCGATGACGGCGCTTAATCCGGTTTCCCCTGTTGGCCGGCAGATCGCGGAGATGTTCGTGCTGCACAAGGGCAAGAACTGGCGGGAAGCCAACCAACTGGCCGTCGAGGCGCTGGCGAGCGTCCGCGTCCCCGCACCCGAGCGACGGGTGAAGGATTACCCGCACCAGCTTTCGGGCGGCATGCGTCAACGCGTGATGATCGCCATCGCACTCGCATGCGGGCCGGATCTTCTGATCGCCGACGAGCCGACAACCGCGCTCGACGTGACGGTGCAGGCGGAGATCATCGAGCTGATGCGGAATTTATGCGCCGAGCGAGGTACGGCGATTTTGATGATCAGCCACGATCTGGGCCTGGTCGCCAACGTCTGCCGCCGCGTCGCCGTCATGTATGCCGGTCGCATTGTCGAGGAGCGCGGCTCGGCCGATATCTTCCGCGTATGCGCGCATCCCTATACGCAAGGCCTGGTCGACTCGCTGCCGCGGCTGGGGAGTCGCGCAGCTCTTGGCCGGACGCGGCTCAGGGAGATCGCGGGCGTCGTACCGGCGATCGCGGATTTCCCGGACGGTTGCCGGTTCAATCCGCGTTGCGCGCGGGCGACCGACATTTGCCGGGCCATCGCGCCGGAGACGACATTGCTCGGTGCAGGCGGACTAGTCAGGTGCCATCACCATGCATGAATCTGCGCAGAGACCTGGCGACGATGTCATCCTCAGCGTGAAGGATCTCGCGGTCCATTTTCCGGTTGGCGGCGGCTTGCTGGGTGGCGGCCGGCGGCTGTTGCGTGCGGTCGACGGCATCGATCTCGAACTGAAGCGCGGTGAATGCCTCGGTCTGGTCGGCGAATCCGGTTGCGGCAAGTCGACCGTCGCGCTTTCGATACTTGGCCTGCAGATGCCGACGCGGGGCCGCATCGTGCTGGACGGGCAGATCGTGACGGGCCGGCAATCGGGCGATCGAAAGGCATTGGCCCGCATCGTACAAATGGTGTTTCAGGACCCCTACGCCTCGCTCAATCCACGCCAGACCGTTCGTCGCACGCTTGAAGCCCCGCTACGCCTGCATGGCGTGACGGCCAAAAGCGAGATCGACGGGCGCGTTGCGGCGATGCTCAGGCATGTGGGCCTCCGGCCCGAACAGGCCGGCCGCTACCCGCATGAATTCTCGGGCGGCCAGCGTCAGCGCATCGGCATTGCTCGCGCGCTGATCCTCAATCCCAAAATTGTCATCTGTGACGAACCTGTATCGGCGCTGGATGTCTCCATCCGTGCCCAGATCATCAATCTGCTGTTGGAATTGAAGGAAACTCTCGGCCTCTCCTACATCATGATCAGCCACGACCTCGGTGTTGTCGAGCACATGAGCGACAGGGTCGCCGTGATGTATCTCGGCCGCATTGTGGAGACAGGCGACTGGCGCGAAATCTTCGAACGACCGGCGCACCCGTATACGCAAACCCTTATCGCCGCCATTCCCGATCCGCTACGCCGCGCACCGCTCGCGACGACAAAGGGCGAGCCTCCCAATCCGCTAAGTCCGCCAGACGGATGTGCGTTCAGTCCGCGCTGTCGTTACGCCGAAGCCGTGTGTCATCGTGAGCCTGGGCCATCGCTTGAAACGCGTCCCGACGGACACTCGGTCCGCTGTTGGCGAGCTGACGAGATTGCCGGTCAGACGACGTTGACTTCGATGGAAAGCGAGCATCCCTAGGATGGAATGCAGGTTTGCTATGGGGTCAAACTCAGAAGAACTCACTCCGAGCAGATGTCCTTCGAATTACGATGACTTGCGTAGGGCGGATTAGCGCAGCGCAATCCGCCATCTTCTTTGAGACGCAGCGGCGGATTACGCCTTCGGCCAATCCGCCCTACGCACTCCAAGTAGATGTCTTCCGAATTACGGTGACCGTGCTGGCGTGTTACCGCAATAGCGCTATTCTTTCTTCGGCGACCAGCCATAAGCCTTGACGGAGGCACCGCCCATCAGCATGGCCCGCTCGGCGTCGCTCAGGCGGCTGGTCTTGCGGAAGGGCTCGACGGCCTGCTCGTAGTTGACGACGGCAAACGCCCGCGTCCAGTCCGTGCCCCACAAGCAGCGATCGAAGCCCCAGGCATCGAACACGCGGGCGAGCGGGTCCCAAATATCAGCGAAGGGATACGGCTCGCGCGACAGCGTGCAGGCGCCGCTGACCTTGATCACGGCGTTTGGACGCTTGGCGAGTTCGAGCACCTTCGGAAGGTCGGCCCAGGGCTCAAAAGGCTCGGACGGCGCCGGCGGCACGCGCGGCTGCAGGATGCCCAGATGGTCGATGATGAACCGCGTGTCAGGATGGCGATCGATCAGCGCCCTGCCCGCGTCCAGATTGTCCCAGCACAGAATGTTGAGTGGAAAATCGTAACGAACGGCCGCGCGCGCAATCCGGTCGAGGCCGGGATCATCGGTCGCGCGCTTCTCCTCCTTCCTCAGCATGACGCGGATGCCGACCGCGCCCGGCGTCTTCTTCCACTCCGCGACGACGTCGGCCACATCAGGGTCGTCAGGGTCGACCGGCTTTACGATGGCGAGCCGACCGGGATGGGCCCGCTGCACTTCCACGGCATAGCTGGCGTCGTAGCGGTACAACGAAAAGGCGGAGATGAAGATCGCGCCGTCGACGCCGACGTTGTCCATTGCCGCCACCATCTCGTCACCCGTGACGTGATCGGGCCAGTTCGGCACACTGTGCCAGGGCCGCTTCGGACTGTTCGCCTCGTAGGCATGGACCTGGGAATCGATGATGGGCATCGTCGCCTCCGCTCTTTTGCCGGCGATTTTGGACAATGCGGCCGGCCCGTGTCCAGATGGCAAGAATGCCGCGCTGCAATGCGTCCAGCAACATCCGCTGTGGCCGGAAGCGGATAACGACTTGAACGGCTGACCGCAGATGTGGCGCAATTACAATTGCGCCAACTTACAACTTGTGGTTTTTGTCCATGGTCAATGAGGGTCAGGCTTGTTATGCGGCGTCTTGTGGTGTGGGCTTTGGTGTTCGGCCTTGTAGCTTCGTTCGGTGGGTGCAAATCATCGACGGTTTCCGAAGTGGCGCTTGAACCTCCGCCTCAAACCAAACCGCGGGATGCCCGGCTCGCGAGATTATATTTTCTGCGCGAGAAGGGACTTCCCGGCGCTGAGGTGGGAATCAAGGTCGATGGCAAGCCGGTCGGTTCGGTAACCAAGGGGTTCTATTTCTTTTCAGAAAAACCGCCGGGAAGATACCGGATAGCCTGCGTCAATCCGATCATGATGGATTATGAAGCCGAAATAGAAATTGAGGCTGGAAAAACCTACTATTTCGGCATCGGTACGCCGCAGGTGGCAGCACCCGGTCAAAATCTTCTCAATCAGGCTCTTGCCGGCAGCAGCGGAGAGCAAATGCGGCCGACGTCCGCGCTCATGGCCGGCTTTTCCGGCGCCGCCCTCTATCAAATCGACGCAGCAGAGGGAGCTGCCGTCATCGGTCAGTTGAAGCCACAATAGCGCGGGTGATTGGCGGCGTTCGCGCAGGGGGAAGTCGGCTATGTCCAATTCTGGGAAGAAGCAATGATGAGATCCGTTGAGCGTTCCGGCCGCAAGTGGGCGCGCTAACGATTCCACGAAGGTGGCCAAAAATCCTGCTGATCAACACGGCGCCCCCCCCGAGAACGCACGGAGAGAGATCCGCACACCGCGGAACTTGAAAGCGGCCCTGAAAGCGCGGTCCTGCGAAAACAAACTCGCGGCTCCGTTATCCAGTTCAAGCGTGACGCTCGGTTGATGCTGCGTCATCCCGAAGATCGACAGATCGGACGTATCGTAAAACATAAATCTGTATTCGAGGCCGTCATTCCCTTGCTCGCGCCAACGGGACGGGCCGCCATCCGGCAGCGGTTGCACCTCGAGTCCAAGCCATATGTTTCCGGCGAAGTCGATAACGAGCCTTCCGGGCCGCAGGCCGTTCAGCTCCGGAACCGTGTTAGGGAAAGCGCTGCGGATCGCTTGCGGATTATCTAGGTAGTCGGGCCACATGCTACACGGTCTCTCGCTGCGGTCACGTGGCGACTGTAATACAGGTGACGGATCCGCCGCTCAACTCACGAGAACGGACCGCTGTACTGCACGCGGGGCCGCCCGTGATCCAGCGCGAGCCAATGGGGACATTAGGTGCCGCGCCGGTCCATAGCGAGGTGTGATGGCGCGACCGAAGATGAAGGTCCGCAATGGTCAAAGCTGACATAATGGTCAAGGCTGACATCCGGTATGGACCAGCTACTAACTCATGCAGCAGCATTTGAAGTCAGCGCGCCCCCTGCGGGCTCCTTCAGTTCGCCGCTTTGGTCTAATGGTTTAGGAGTTAGGCAAACGGCCGTGCGGCGCGTTGCGAAAATCGATTTTTCTCGAATAGGCAATTTCTCTAGCAACTTCAACGTGATTTGCCCCGTCCAGTCGTCGCATTAAAAATATACTGCTTCGCCGCAGACCCAAATCACCCTTACAAATCCCGCCATCCCGTCCCGGTAGAGGGGCGTTGGCCATCGTCACGAACGTTGGGGCGGGTTGCGGTGGACGCGGCAGCGTTGGGCGCGTGGTGGTGTTGGCAGGGCGGGCCTTGGTCCGTGAGCGAACACAACGTGCGGACGACTGGCGCTGAAGCGTACGGCAAAGCCGTGTGGTCCTGGCACCCGTTGCTGGTGTCAAGCCGGCGGAGGAAAAGTCGACCCAACCGGGTTCGGCAATCCTTTAATCCGCCGGCGACGGAGGCAAGAGGAATTCGTCTCCGGGGAGAGCGCGGTATAAGCCGTCAAACCACTGCGCAGGGAATGCCGGGCTGCTCCGGCTGTACCTGTATGCTCGTGTGCGCACTTTCTTGTGCACGTTGCACACGAGACCGCGGGTGCAGCAAGCACCCGGCATTCCCTGCGCCCTCTTCTTCTTTGAGGGACAAGATTCATGCAAACCTCGGGCGCAAGGTGCCGCGAGAATGCGAAACTGTATCCACGTCATTGCGAGCGAAGCGAAGCAATCCATTGTCACCTCCCCCACAGAAAGATGGATTGCTTCGCTTCGCTCGCAATTGTGCATGTTCACTAATTCGCTGATTGGATCGCTCCTCTGGAGGACGATCCAATGCGCGATAACAGCTATGACCGGACGATTGAACGCAATTACCTGCAGAAGTGGCGGTTCCTGATCCCGGAGTACGAGGCGGTAAAGGCGGGCCGGTCGAAGCTGTTCAAGCGGGTTGGGGATTTCTACCGCCACCACGGAACCTGCTCGCAGACGTTCCGCAAGTATTACAACCGCTATCTGCAGAGCGGCGATGAGGCAGATTTGTTGCCGCGCCGCCGTGGACCCAAATGGCGGGAACGGCGCGAGCCAGAGGGCATCGAGGCGGAGATCGTTGCATGCCGGCAGAAGGGTATGAACCGCTACGAGATCCATGCCGTCTTGCGCGAGCGGCGCGACACGATACCCTCGCCCTCGACCATCTATCGGGTGCTGACACGCTATGGGCTGAACCGCCGCACGCCGGCGATGCGCGAGGAGAAACGCCGCATTATCAAGGACAAGCTCGGAGAGCTCGGCCACGTCGATCTGCATCAATTGCCGCGCGATATGTTTCTCGCGCCACCCCCGGCCACGGCCTACATCGTCAGCCTGATCGACAGTTGCTCGCGGCTGGCCTGGGCCGAGGTCCTGACCTCCAAGAAGGCGCTGCCGGTCATGTTCAAGACCCTGAAAATGATCAACACCCTCAACGTCACCTACGGGCTCGTCTTTACCGAAATCCTGTCCGACAACGGCGCCGAGTTCGCCGCCCGCACCAAGCCGGACGAGCATCCGTTCGAGGCCATGCTGCTCGAGCTCGGCATCAAACACCGCTACACCAGGCCCTATCGGCCGCAGACCAACGGCAAGGTCGAACGCTTCTGGCGCACGCTCGATGAGGACGTCATCGAGGGCGCCACCTTCGACAATCTCGACCACTTCGCCAACGAACTGTTCGAGTACCTGATCTACTACAACAACCACAGGCCCCATCAGGCCTTGGCAGGGCAAACTCCCAAGGCCTTCGCCGCTACCAAGGCCACCGCGATCCAATCAGCGAATTAGTGAACATCGACAGCAATGACGAGCGGTTAGCCCATAATGACGGCCCTTCAACTCAGAACAATTCGCAACAAATCGCTCCTGCGAGTGAGTGGCGATTGCGCTTCCGATTGTCGGCTTTAATCTTACCTGACGCCCTGCTAAACCGCCGCCCATGAGTCACACCCCCACCATCAAGACCAATGTCGCGGCGATCTCGATTTTCGCCAGCGCCGGCATGGCTGCGGCGAAATTCGCGGTCGGCATTGCGATCGGCTCGCTGGCGCTGATCTCGGAGGCCCTGCACTCCTCCGTCGACGTGGTCGCGACCGTCATCACCTGGCTGGTGGTGCGGGTGTCCGACCAGCCGGCCGACGAAGAGCATCATTACGGCCATGGCAAGTTCGAGAGCCTGTCGGCGCTCTTTGTCATCGCGCTGCTCTACGTGCTCGCCGGCGGCATCCTGGTCGAGTCCTGGAGCCGCCTGCGCGAGGGCGCAGCGCCGCCGACGCTCTCGGCTGTCCCCTTCGTGGTGCTGGTGATCGACATTGCCGTGAATTTCTGGCGCGCGCGGGCGCTGCATCGCACGGCGCGCGAGACCCGGAGCCAGGCGCTGGCGGCGGACGCGCTGCATTTCGCCTCCGACGTGCTCGGCTCCATCGCCGTCATCATCGGGCTGGTGCTGACCGGTCTCGGCTATGCCTGGGGCGATTCGGTCGCCGCCATTGCGGTTGCCGTGATGATATCGATCCTCGGCCTGCGGCTCGGGCGCTCCACCATCGAAACGCTGCTCGATCGCGCGCCGGAGGGCGTGGCGGAAAAGGCCGCCGCCGCCATCCGCGCGGTGCCGGGCGTGGTCGGCGTCGAGCGCCTGCGCGCTCGCATGGTCGGGCCGACGCATTTCATTGATGCCATCGCCAAGGTGCCGCGCACCTACCCGATCGATCGCGTCGAGGCGATCAAGAAGACCGCGCAGAAAGCCGTCAGCGAAGCGCTCGGCGACGCCGACCTCACCTTCACCGCGATGCCGGTCGCGCGCGACAATGAGAGCGTGCGCGAGCGCATCATGGTAATCGCCCGCAATTCCGGCCTCGCCATCCACCATGTCACCGTGCACGATCTCGGCGAGAAGCTGATCGTCGGCATCGACCTCGAAGTCGACGGCGACATGGAGCTTGCGGCGGCCCACGAGGTGACCCGCGTGCTGGAGCGCAACATCCGCGAAGACTTCGGCGAGGATGTCGAGGTCGACACCCACATCGAGCCGCTCGATCCGGAACTGCCGCACGGCACCGACGCCGCCCCCGAGCGCATCGAGACCATCAAGGCCGCGCTGACGCGCTTTGCCGGCAACGGCGCGATCCATGACATTCACAATGTGCGGGTGCGCGACACTGACGCGGGCGAAATCGTTAATTTCCATTGCCGCGCCGCGCCGTCGATGAGCGTCGTCAAGGTGCACGAGAACGTCGACGAGATCGAGCGCGCGCTGCGCCGCGCGTTTCCGACCATCAAGCGCGTGATCAGTCATGCCGAACCGCCCCGTGCGTAATTTTGGCGGACCCGTTCCCGTTTCGGACTCACCCTGAGGGCGCCTTAATTCGCGTTGGACAACATTTATTTCGAATTAACGAATCGTTGACACTCGACAGCCCGGAAAAACTGGATTCAAATCGCGGTGATTCGGAATGACGTGGGGTTCCTTCCGGACAATGTGCAAAAGAGCCTTCGGCGGGGGTCTAAAGCATGGCGCGCGCGCATGCGGCGAACGCATGTGTCCAATCCGATTCGATCAAGGGATTGGCGCAGTCGATCGCAAAACCTGCCTACCACCGGCTGCTCATCGCAGAGCCGGCGCTTCGTCGCGCCGTGCCGACGCTCATCATTGCCTTCCTCATCACCATCTGCCTCGGCGCCTTCGTGCAGGTGATCGACCAGAGCCGGCAAAAACGCGCCGCCATGAAGCGCGACCTCTCCGCGCTCACCGACCTCTTGGCCGAACGCCTCGACCGCCTTGGCTCGGTCCGGCAGGACCGCGCCGCCAGCATCGAACGGCTGCAGAGCCTGCTGCCCGACCTGATTCCGGCCTGGGGCGCCGCCGCCGGCCGCCACGTCATCATCACCGGCTCCGATCACCGGATTCTGGCCCGCGTCCCCGTCGAGGGCAGTCTTGGCGACAGCGATCGCATCCTCGACGTCATCAGCACGGCGCAACTGCTCGCCGCCCCCGGTCAGCAGGGCGTCATCAGCGACATGACGCTGCCGAACGGCAACGGCGCGATGGCGATCTCGCGGCTGGTCAAATCGCTGCCGGGCCAGGTCATCGTCATCCAGGAAAAGAACGAGCCGCTGTGGGGTTCGGACGCCGCATTGTCGGTGACGCTGTCGGCCACCACCGGCTTCGTCGTGCTGATCCTCGGCTTCGCCTTCCACTGGCAGTCGACCCGCGCCCGCGAGGGCGACCTCATCAACGACGCCGTGCGCGGCCGGATCGACACCGCACTCAACCGCGGCCGCTGCGGATTGTGGGACTGGGACCTCTCGCGCGGCAGGATCTTCTGGTCAGCATCGATGTTCACGATGCTCGGGCTAGACTCCCGCAACGACCTCCTCACCTTCGGCGAAGTCAATGCGCTGGTGAAATCCGACGACATCGACCTGTTTGAGATCGCCGACCAGATGATCGCCGGCAAGATCGACCACATCGACCAGACCTTCCGCATGCAGCACACCGACGGCCACTGGATCTGGCTGCGGGTGCGCTGCGAGCTCAGCCAGGACTCCGCCGACGGCGGCTTGCACCTGATCGGTATCGCGGTCGACATCACCGAACAGAAGAGCCTCGCCGAGAAGACCGTGGAGGCTGATCTGCGGCTGCGCGACGCGATCGAGACCATCCCGGAAGCCTTCGTGCTGTGGGACGCGGAAGACCGTCTCGTGCTCTGCAATTCGCATTTCCAGCGCCTGCACAAGCTGCCGGATACGGCGGTGACCCCCGGCACGTCGTATGAGACCGTGATCGAGGTCGGCAGCATGCCGGAAGTGCGCACCAGGCTGCAGGAGACCGGCGCGCAAACGCCGGGAGCCCGCACCTTCGAAGCGCAGCTCGACGACGGCAGCTGGCTGCACATCTCCGAGCGCCGCACCAAGGACGGCGGGTACGTCTCGGTCGGCACCGACATCACCCGCATCAAGGAGCACGAGCAGAAGCTGATCGAAAACGACGCCCGCCTGCGCGCCAACGTGATCGACCTCAAGCGCTCGCAAGCCGAGCTTGCCGACCTCGCGGAAAAATACTCGCAGGAAAAGAACCGCGCCGAGGAAGCCAACCAGGCGAAATCCAAATTCCTCGCCAATATGAGCCACGAACTGCGCACGCCGCTGAACGCCATCATCGGCTTCTCCGAGATCATGGGCAGCGGCATGTTCGGCGTGCTCGGCTCCGACAAGTATCAGGAGTACTGCCACGACATCCTCACATCAGGGAAATACCTGCTCGAAGTCATCAACGACATCCTCGACATGTCGAAGATCGAAGCCGGCCGCATGAAGCTCGACATGGAGCGGCTCGACCTGTCGAAACTGCTGGCGGAGTCGGTGCGCGTGGTCTCGGGGCGCGCCGAGGACAAGCATTTGACGCTGGATGCCGATATCGAAAGCACCATTTCCGTGACGGCCGACCGCCGCGCGGTCAAGCAGATCTTCGTCAACCTGTTGTCCAATGCCGTCAAGTTCACCCCCGACGACGGCAAGATAACCGTGCGCAGCCACGTGCTGCCCAACTCGATCGTGCTGATGATCGCCGATACCGGCATCGGCATCGCGCCCGCCTCGCTGCGTCGGCTGGGCAAGCCGTTCGAACAGGTCGAGAGCCAGCTCACCAAGACCTACCAGGGCTCGGGCCTTGGCCTGGCCATCGCGCGGTCGCTGACCAGCCTGCATGGCGGAACGATGCGGCTGCGCTCGAAGCTCGGCACCGGCACCGTGGTGCGCATCACGCTGCCGCGCGACATGCGTTCAACCGAGCCGAAGAACCAGGTCGCCGCCTGACCTGCCGCTCACGCGCCCTTCTTCGACCGGCTGGTTGCAACCAGCACCAGCATGAACGAGACCGCGGTCATCAGCGTGCTGATGGCGGCAATCGTCGGGTCGATCTCGTCGCGAAGCGCGGTGAACATCCGCTTGGTCAGCGGCTGATACTGGCCGCCGGAAATGAACAGCGCGACGATGGTCTCGTCCATCGCCGAGATGAACGCGAAGATGCCGCCCGCGATCACGCTGGGCTTGATCTGTGGCAGCGTCACCACGAAGAAGCTGCGCAAGCGGTTCATGCCGAGGCTGCGCGCCACCATCTCCTGCGTGGCGTCAAAACTCTGCAGCCCCGCAGCAACCGAGATGACGACGTAGGGCAGACCGAGCATGACGTTGGCGAGCACGAGGCCGGTCATGGTCGCGGCCAAGCCGACCTTGGCATAGACGAAGAAGATGCCGACCGCGGTGATGATGATCGGCACCACCAGCGGCAGCAGCAGGGTCATGTGGATCAGCCGCATGATGCGCCATTTCGACTGGCTGATCGCATAGGCCGCCGCAACGCCGAGCGGCGTCGCGATGACGACGGTGAGCACGGCGACCGTCAGCGTCACGCGGGTCGCCTGCATCCAGGCCGGATTGCCGACATATTCCTGATACCAGCGCAGCGACAGCGACGGCGGCGGAAAGCTCAGGTAGCGCGCGGCCGAGAACGACATTGGCGCGATGATCAGGATCGGCACGATGAGATAGAGCAGCACCAGCGCGCAGGTCACGACCAGCGCAATGCGGAATGGGCGGGACATCGTCATTTTTGCCCCAACACGCGATCGAGCGGAATGAAGCGGCTGACGGCGAAGAAGATCGCGCCGACCGCGACCAGCAGCACCACGCCGACGGCGCTCGCGGCGCCCCACTGGTCGTAAAGTTCGACATTGCGGCTGACCAGCATCGATATCATGATGGTGCGGCCGCCCCCGAGCAGTTCCGGCGTGATGTAGAAGCCGAGGGCAAGCACGAAGACCAGCGTGCTGCCGGCCAGCACCCCGGGTAGCGACAGCGGCAAAAATATCCGCCAGAAGGTGAGCATGGGACCGGCGCCCAGGCTGGCGCCGGCCTGCATCAGATCGCGCGGGATCTGCTGCATGGTGGCGTAGAGCGGCAGCACCATGAACGGCAGCAGGATATGCAGCGTCGCAACGACGGTGCCGAAAGTATTGTGAACCAGCGCCAGCGGCTCGTCGATCAGACCGAGCTGGCGCAGCAATTGATTGATGACGCCGGTCCGTTGCAACAGCGCGAGCCAGGCATAGGCGCGGACCAGCACGCTGGTCCAGAACGGCAGCACCACCAGCGCCAGCATGATAATGCCCCACCGTTTTGGCGCAATGCTCGCCGCATAGGCAATGGGATAACCGAGCAGCAGCGCCAGCAGCGTCACCAGCAGGCTGATTTCAAACGTCAGCGCAAAGCTGCGCCAGTAAATGCCCTCGCTCCAGATCCGGCGGTAATTCTCGAGCGTAAAACCGTTGTGATAGACCGACTGCCAGGCGAGCCAGCCGACCGGCAGCACGACCAACAGCAGGATCACGAGCAGCGCCGGCAGCGCCAGCGCCAGCATCAGGCGCTGCTCGCGACGTTGGTGGAGTACCGAGAGGTCCTGCACGGGGCTGCTCATGATGATCCTGCGATGGCGCGGCGTGCCGACGCACGCCGCGCCGGGTTGATGGAACTATTTCTGCATGAAGCCGACCCAGCGTTTTTCCGCAGCCTCCCCTGCCGGCGACGACCACCAGGCGTAGGACATCAGCGCCTGCTTCGCCGCGTTTTCGGGCGCGCTCGGCAGTTGCGCGACCCGCTCCGGCTTGATGACGCCGGTATCGAAGGCCTTCGGGTTGGCCGGGCCGTAGTCGATATGCAGCGGCAAATTGGCCTGGTGGACGGGATCGACCGCCTCGTTGAGGAAGCGGACTGCGGTCGCGAGATTGGGCGCATCCTTGAGAATGCAGAGCGAGGTGCTCTGCAGGATGCCCTGATTGTAGGTATAAGCGACCTTGGCGCCTTCCTTGGTCAGCGCGCTGACGCGGCCGTTCCAGGCCATCACCATATCGACTTCCCCGTCATTGAGAAGCTGCGCCGATTGCGCGCCCGAGGTCCACCACACCGTGATGTTGGGCTTGATCTCCTCGAGCTTTTTGAAGGCGCGGTCGACATCGAGCGGATAGAGCTTGTCGGGCGCAACACCGTCGGCCATCAGCGCCGCCTCGAGCGTGGCGATCGGGTGATTGCGCAGCGCGCGCCGGCCCGGGAACTTCTTCACGTCCCAGAAATCGGCCCAGCTATTGGGCGCCGCCTCGGCCGTGTATTTCTTTTGGCTGTAGGCCAGCACGCTCGAATAAAACTCGTAGGCCACCGAGTAAGGAGAACGATAGGCATCGGGCATCGCGGCGCCGTTTGGCAATTTCGAGAAATCGAGTTTTTCGAGCAGCCCCTGCTCGCCGCCGCGCAGGCAATAGCCGGTCGGCACGTCGACCACATCCCAGGTCGGCTTGCCGCTGGCGACCTGCGATTTGATCGCGGGCCAGGCGTCGGGGATGCTGTCCTGATTGATGGTGATGCCAAGCTTCTTGGCGGAGGGATCGAGGATCGCGATCGTCTGCGCCTTCTGGTAGGCGCCGCCCTGGGAAACGAAGGTGATCTGGTCCGCATTGGCCGGAAGTGCCGACAGCGTCGCCAAAGCGCCAAGGGACACGCCGAACAGTGCATGCCGGCCGCAAGATGTAATCATCATGTTCAACCCCTCTTGTTATGATCAGGCGTTAGGACTCTTAACGCCCGATCGCATCCAGAAACTGGTACCAGCCGGCCACCGCGCGGACGGCCGGTTCGCGGAACGCATAGAATGGAATGGTCTTGAGACGGCCAGCATCGAGCAGGCCGAGATCGACCTTCTCCCCGCGCACGAGGGCCGCGAGGTAGCGGCCCATCAGGCTCGACATCGCGACGCCGGCGCCGTTGTAGCCGACCGAATAAAGGGTGCGATCATCGAGCCGGCCGACATGCGGCACGGAATCGAGCGTCATCGCGACAAGGCCCGACCATTTGAACGCGAGCGGAATATCCGCAAGCTCCGGGAAGATGCCGACCATTGCCTTGCGCAGCGCATCGAAGGCGCTTTCGGAATCCTGCTTGCCGAAGGCGCCGCGTCCGCCAAAGATGACGCGGTCGTCGACCTTGCGGAACCAGCGCATCATGCGCTTGGTCTCGGTGTAGGTGCGCCCCGTCGGCATCAGGCTGCCGGCGAGGTTCGGCGACAATTTTTCGGTGGCGATGAGAGCGCTGCGGAACGGCACCAGCGTCCGCTGCACGCGCGCGGTGGCCGACGTCAAATCGGAATAGCTGTTGGTGGCGATGATCGCCTGGCGCGCCCGCACGACACCGTCAGGCGTTTCCGCCACGACACCGTCACGATCGCGACGCAGCGCGAGCACCGGACTTTCCTGAAAGACCGGCACGCCGCGTTGCGCCACGCCTTTGGCGAGGCCCCGCAGATAGTTCAGCGGATGGATACCGCCGGAGCCGGGATTGAGAATCCCGCCGACAAAGCCCCGCGAGCCGGTCTCGTCGCGCACCTGGTGCGGATCGAGGATCCTGACCTCGGTGTCGCGCATCTCGCGCGTCATCCAGGCGGCTTCGTCGATCGCGGTCCGCAGCGTCGCATCGTTATGCGCGGCCTTGACTTGTCCGCTGCGTGTCAGCCGCGCGCTCTCGATGCCGAATTCGGAGACCAGCTCATCGACCATCTCGACGGAGTCATGCGCGATCTCGTACATGCGCCTGGCCATGGCACGGCCGTGGGCGGCGTCTATGTCGCGAAACGAGAGGCGGAATTTGGCGGTGATGACGCCCCCATTGCGGCCGCTCGCACCCCAGCCGGGATGATTGGCTTCAAGTACGACCGGCGAAAGACCGCTCTTCGCGATATGATGCGCTGCCGACAATCCCGTGTAACCCGCGCCGATGATGACGACATCGGCCTTCACTTCGCCGGCAAGCTTCGGAAAGGCAGGCAACGGCTCCGCCGTATCCGCCCAGAGCGAGGCGGCCGGTGCTATGGGGGTCCAGACCTCTGCCATATCAGCCGCCCTGCCCGTCTCAGCTTCCAACCGCGGCGTCGGCGAATGCCTTCATCGTGGCAAAATGGAAATCGGGCTTTGTGAGCTCCGGCACCTCAGGCGTGCCACCAAAACCTTTCATGCCCTGGCGCCGCTCGATCCAGCAGACCTTGTAGCCAAGCTTGCGGGCGATACCGATGTCGTGATGCTGGCTCTGCGCCACGTGCAGGATTTCGGACTGCTTGTATCCGAACGCCGACTGCCGGCCCTTGTTGTAGGCGAAGAATTCCGGATTGGGTTTCGCAACCCCGGTATCGTCGGCGCAGATCGTATCGTGGAAGGGATTGTCGAGCGCGTGGGCATAGCATGACAGCGCGACGCGATCCGCGTTGGTCATGGCGACCAATCGAAATTTGGTGCGCAGGCGCTTCAGCGCCTCGACCGAGTCCGAAAACGGCTGCCAGCGCAACACGGCGAGCTGGAAGGAATCGCAGGCGGCATCGTCGGCCGGCAGTCCCAGCTCCTTGGCGAGGTAGCGGTAGACATGGAACATCACTTCGCTCGACCGCTCCGGATGGGCGTCGCGGCCGCGCTTGTAGGACGCGAAGATCTGATCGTCGCTGAGCTCGGCCGCCTTTCGGCCGGAGATCTTGCGCACGGCATCGAGCACGCCGGCTTCGAAATCGATCAAGGTACCGACGACGTCGAAGGTGAGAACCTTGAAGCTATCATAGGACATTTTCATCTCTTGTTTTGGTTGGTCTGGTGTTGCACTCGGGGTTTGTGATCGACGCTCATTCCCGCGCCTTTTCTTGCGCTTTGGGCACGACGATGGTGTCTTCAGGGTGGAGCGTGACGGTGATGTCGCCGCCAACCGGAGGTAACAGGCGCGAAGCGTGGTAGTGGCTGGGCTGACGCAGGCTTAAGGACGTACCGTCGGCCAGTTGCAGGAACACGCGAAGGCTTTCGCCCTGATAGACGATGTCGGTGACCTTGCCGGTCAAACGGTTAAGCGCGGTATCCGCTACGCCGTCCGCAATCAGGAGCTTCTCGCTGTGCACCGCAAGCATCAGCGCCTCGCCGCTCGGAATCGCACGCGCGCTTTTCAGGACGGCCGGCCCGAGCGCCACGCTGCAGGCGTCGATGCGCCGGACCGGCAACAGGCTCGCCTCGCCGATGAAGCTCGCCACGAAGGAGTCGGCGGGATAATCGTGCAGCCGCTCCGGGCGATCGATCTGGACCAGCCGCCCGTCCTTGAGGATGGCAACGCGATCACTCATCGTCAGCGCCTCGCGCTGGTCGTGGGTGACGTAGATGATCGTGGCGCCGATCCGCTTGTGCAGCTCGCGCAGTTCGATCTGCATCGCTTCCCGTAACTGCTTGTCGAGCGCCGACAGCGGCTCGTCCATCAGGATCAGGCGCGGCTCGAAGATCATGGCGCGTGCCAGCGCCACGCGCTGGCGCTGGCCGCCGGAGAGCTGGGCGATGCCGCGCGCCTCGTAGCCCGACAGCCCGACCATCGCGAGCGCGGCGCGTACTCTCGCAGCCCAATCCGCCTTTGCAATCCGTCGCGCGCGCAGCGGAAAGGCGACGTTCTCGCCGACGCTCATGTGTGGAAACAGCGCGTAGTTCTGGAACACCACGCCGATGTCGCGTTTGTGCGGCGGCACGAACGTGACGTCGCGGTCGCCGAAATGGATCGAGCCCGACGAGGGTTGAATGAAGCCGCCGAGGATGCCGAGCAGCGTGGTCTTGCCGGATCCGGACGGCCCGAGCAGGGAGACAAACTCGCGCGGCGCGACGTTGAGGGTGACGTTGTCCAGCGCGCGGACGGCGTCATAGTTCTTGCTCGCGGCCCTGATGTCGACGCTCTCTCCGCC
Organism: Bradyrhizobium sp. AZCC 1678; assembly: GCF_036924765.1. Lineage (NCBI taxonomy): Bacteria > Pseudomonadati > Pseudomonadota > Alphaproteobacteria > Hyphomicrobiales > Nitrobacteraceae > Bradyrhizobium > Bradyrhizobium sp. AZCC 1678. The sequence goes on along the minus strand of NZ_JAZHSE010000001.1, from coordinate 3,468,637 downwards.
CTGGTCCAAATGATCGACCCCGTTGCGTTACCGAGGGCGTGCACCGATGCGCGCCATCGACGTCACCTGCGATGGCGCAAGCGACGGTTGAAACCGGCATGATCTCGTCTTATAGACCGGGCACTTCAGGGCGGCTCCCAAGGCCGTCCCCGCCGCGCCGGATTTTCAATCTTGCCCGTACTGGCGGGCGATCGGGCAAGCCAACCAGAGTTGCCCGGCAGGGGCAATTGCCAAATTCTCACCGGCGGCATAACATCAGGTTATGCCTGACCTCCGCCGGAAGCTGCCATCAAGCCACGCGCTGTTCGTCTTTGACGCCGCGGCGCGCAACGGCAGTTTCACGGCAGCGGCGGCCGAACTGAACGTCACCCAGCCCGCGGTCAGCCGAATGCTCGGACAGTTCGAGGATTATCTGGGCGTTCGGCTGTTCGACCGGACTAATGGCCGCGCGGCCCTGACGGAAGACGGCGAGATCCTCTATCGCCACGTATCTGATGGATTCCGCAGCATCGAGGGCGGCCTGATCGAGATCGACCGCCGCCGCAAGGGCACCGAGACGGTCACGCTCTCAGTCTCCTCGGCGTTCACCACGCATTGGCTGATGCCGCGCATCGACAAGCTGCAGCGCCAGTTTCCGACCGTCGATCTCCGCTTCCAGCTTATTTCCGGGCCGCTGCGTGGCCCGGTCGACAATGTCGATCTCGGCATGCGGTTTCGCGACCGATACGATCCCGAGCGGAACGGCGCGCTGGTCATGAAGGAAGTCATGCTGCCGATCTGCAGCCCGGCCTATCGCGACGCTGATAGCGCGGACGGGCCGATCGAGCCCAACACCATCATCCGCCTCGCCGATACCCCCGGCGATTGGGCTGCGGAATATCCGGCCTTTCTCACCAAACGGTCCGGGCCCGCCAAGTCATTGAGTTTTTCCGACTATGCGGTGGTGGTGCAGGCGGCGCTGCTCGGCCAGGGCATTGCGCTCGGCTGGCTCACGGTCGCAGCCCATTGGCTGCTGACCGGCGCGCTGGTCCCGGCCTCGGAAACGCTCAGCACGACACAGCGGCTTTGCGAACTGGTGCACCCGCATGACCGGTCGATCCGCCCCGTCGTCGGCGAGATCCGCGACTGGATCATCGAGCAGATGCGCAGCGACATGGCCGCCATCGACCGGCTCTACCCGCGATTACGGCTGATGCCTGCGAGCTATTAGGAACTGGCGCGATCTACTCCAGCGTCGGCGCCACTTCACGCGCGACCTGCACCAGCGCCGCGATCAGGGGCGTCATCGGATCGCGCTGCGGGATCACCAGCCCGACGCTGTAATCGACGACGGGATCGACAATCGGAATGCTGCGGATGGTGTCGGCCAAGCCCAGGGTCTCCGCGAGCTTTGCCGGCATCACGCTCGCCCAGCGCCCGGTCTTCACATGCGTGTAGAGGACCACAAGCGAGTTCGAGGTCAGCGTCGGCGTGGCTTCGGCCCCGACCGATGCCAGCGCGCGATCGATGATGCGGCGGTTCTGCATGTCGGGCGTCAAGAGGCACAGCGGAACCTGGCCGACCTCCTTCCAGGTGACCTGCTTGCGATCGCCGAACATGGCATCGGGCGCCGTCAGCAGGCGATAGCTCTCGTTGTAGAGCGGAATGGTGCGCACCTTGCCGATCGGTTCGTTCTCGATATAGGTGAGCCCGGCATCGACCTCGAGATTTTCCAGCAAGCCCAGCACATCGGCCGACGTGCAGGACTGGATGCGAAAGCGCACTTCGGGGTAGCGCGCGCGGAACGGCGTCGTCAGCGACGCCACCATGCCGAGCACGGTCGGGATCGCGGCGATCCGGATCTCGCCGGAGAGCTTGTCCTTGAGGCTGTTGATCTCCTGCCGCATCGCGCGGGTGTCGCCGACAATGCGCCGCGCCCAGTCGAGGGTGCGTTCGCCCTCCGGCGTAAATCCCTGGAACCGCGACCCGCGCTGCACCAGCATCACGCCGAGGATTTCCTCGAGCTGCTTGAGGCTGGTCGACATGGTCGGCTGGGTGACGCCGCAGGCCTCCGCGGCCCGTCCGAAATGCCGCTCCTTTGCGAGCGCCAGCAGCAGTTCAAGCTTGTCGATCAAGGAGATGGTCCCAGGAAATGTGGTGGCAAAGGCGGTCGCCCGGTGGCCAGAAATAGCACGGACCGGCGGCCATCAATACGTCAAAAGCGGCGTCCGGAGGGCTCGATTTCAGGGGCAATTCGGTTCTCATATCGCCTCATTTTTCAATCTTATCAGTCCGTCATTGAGGATTTCTTGTAGCCGGATGGGCTCCGCGAAATCCGGGGCCACGCCAACACCGTCCCGGACATCAACAGCGTCCCGGAAATCGCTGCGCTCATCCCGGCTACAGGACTTTTTTCCGTCATTCAGCCAGCGTCTGTCGGAGAAAGCTCCGGCGCTAGTCTGCCAAATCCTGCTTCAACGGGTCGAACGTCAGCAGGCCGGAGCCGACAGCCGGGATGCGGCAGCGGTCCGGCGTTGCGAACCACCGCAAAAACCTCCAGAGCACGGTCGTAGCCCTTGATGGCCCGCTCTCCAATGGATGCAAGGGCGGTGCTATCCTTGACATGCCCGGTGACAACCGGATCCACCAATATCTGCGCGTCCTCCGCCAAATCGCAAAGCCGCGATGCCAGATTGACGACGTTTCCGATGGCCGTGTAGTCGAGGCGTCCGTGCCAGCCGAGCGTTCCGACGGTCGCAGGTCCCATCGCGATACCCACGCCGAAACCAATGGCGCAGTCACGGGCGTTCCAGTAGTTCGCAAGGGATTGCACCGCAGCCTGCATGTCGATCGCAAGCCGGATACCGCGCTGCGCGGGATTTTCGCAAGCGACCGGCGCGTTGACGAGGACCATCACGCCGTCACCGGCGAAGCGGATCAGGGTGGCGGCATGGCGGGCCGTGACGGCGCCGATCGCCTCATAATACTCCCTCAGCACGGCGATAATGACGTCAGGCTCGGCGCGCGCGGAAAACGCGGTGAAGCCGCGCAGATCGCCAAAAATCGCGACCACCTCGCGTCGTTGTCCGTCCAGCACCCCCTGATCGGAGTGTTCGACCAGTTCAGCCACTTGAGGCGCAAGGAATTGCTTCAGACGATTGATCCGCTCGGACTTCTGCTGCGAAGTGGCAAGTTCTCCCGCCATCTGGTTGAACCGGATCGCCAATTGCTCCAGTTCGTCGTGGCTCTTGATCGTGATGCGATGGTCGAACTGCCCCATCCCGATCCGTTCGACGCCATCCTCGAGTTGCCTGATCGGTCCCCACATGCGGCATGCTCGCCAATAGGCCAGGACAAGCGCGAAAACGATTCCGAAACCGATGAGCATCAGGGAGCGCCGCAGCGCGGCACGGATGGATTCGAACGCCTCCAGGACCGGCTGCTCCGCGATCACCGTCCAGCCCACGTTGGGGGCACGCACCGAGAGCGCAACGACGGGCTTGCCGTCCTCGCCGGTCGTGGCGACCGCCGATCCATTCGCGGCGCTGACGACGGACTTGAGGCGGTCGAACTCCCCTGCCCCGGCACCGCTGCGCAGCACAAGGCTGATGTCCGGGTGGGCGATCAGACGCCCGGAGTCGTCGACGACAAGGGCATGTCCGGTGTCGCCGATCCTGATCGCCGCGATGATATCCCAGATCAGTTTGAGGTTGATGTCGGCAACGACGATGCCGGCGGCCGCACGGTTTCCCGCAACCGCGATCCGCATGTAAGGCTCGGAATCGCGCTGATAGTGCACCGGGCCATACCAGACCCGGTTGGCGCGCGCGCCGACAACCGCAGGATCCGCCGACATGTCCGCGCCGCGGCCGGTTCTGTTCATGCTCACGCGGGATACGAAAACGCGTTCGGTGCCGGTCGGGTCGACCAGCGAGAGCGAGACGATCGCCGGCACCTGCTGCAGTAAACGCAACCCGTCGACCCTGCGCTGGTCGTCCTCGCCCGCCGTCCAGGGAAACTGCACGACCCAACCGAGCTGATCGCGTATTCCGTCGGTGAAGGCCTGTATCCGGTCGGCCGCCGAGCGCGCCTCGACCTGAAGAATTTCATCGAGATCAAGCCGATTATCACGAAAGGCAAACCAGGCTTCGGTCGCCGAACCAAGCGTCAGCGGCACCACCACTGCGACAAACAGCGTGACGAAGTACTTGACGAACAGGGAACGGCGCGGACGGGTCACCGAACGGGCATTCTATAGACGGAGTTTCGAACCAGATTCAGACGCGCCGGGATCATTCGATCACCCTGTTGGCGCGAAACAGGACGGACGATTTGTCCAGGTCAATGCCGAGCAGTTCAGCCGTCCTGAGATTCACGACCAGCTCGAACTTCGTGGGCTGCACGACGGGAAGGATGGCGGGTTTTTCGCCACGCAGGATCCGGTCGGCGTAGGTCGCAAGCCAGAAATAGGTCGCGCGCTGGTTCGCGCCATAACTCAGAAGTCCGCCAGCGTCGCAATATTCGCTCCAACCGAACATCGAAGGCAGCCGATGCGCGATGGCGAACCGGGCAATCTTGTCCCGATGCACCAGCGTGAGGACATCCGGGAAGACGAGCAATGCGTCGGCACGCGCGTCTCCCGCCGCCGCCAGTCCCTTGTCCAGTTCGTTTTTGCCGGCAAAGGGAACGTAGACGATCTCGATGCCCAGCGCCTTGGCGGCTTCCCTGGTCGCGCGCCACTCCGATTGTTCTCCCGGATGAAGGCTGTTCGAAAACACGGCAAGCCTGCGCACAGCCGGCACGGCTTCCTTCAGCAGCTCAACCCGCTTCCCCGCCAGCTCAAGCGAAAGGAAGGTCGAACCCGTGAAATTGCCGCCCGGCTCTCCGAGGCTCCTGACGAGGCCCAACTCCACCGGGTCGCCACTCAACGCAAACAGTACCGGAACGTCCGTTACCGCCGTCATCGCGCGCGTCGCCGGGCCGCTCGACACGGCCAGGTCGATGTTCCCTCGCCTCAGTTCGGATACGACCTCGCGGAGCGCCTGCGGATTGCCGGGCGCATAGTGCAGCTCGAAGGTAACGTTCTTTCCCTCGACGTAGCCGCGCGCCCGCAATCCCTCGCGAAACCCGGCCAGGAACGGGTCGGGCTGGGAGTCGGTGGATACCCAAAAAATGCGATAAACTTTTGTCGAATCCTGCGCGAGTGCGGCGGCCGGCCACGCCATCGCCGCCCCCAGAAACGCAATGAAATCTCGTCGATCCATGCCGGCCAATATGGCCCGGACCGGCTTGCCGCGCTTAGAGCCCGTATGCAGATAATCTAAAGATAATCTTGATTTTGGCTTGGTGGCTGTGTCCGGCCACTGCCCGCGGCGTCGCGCCAAGATACGTCACGGCGACTGACCAACCGTCAAATCTGCGTTGCGCCCACCTGCGCGGCGCGAGCGACACCCGGTCTGGCCCAACGACGTGCTACATTGATACCGGCGGCGTCGCACAACCGAGTTGGGAGAGGCCTCATGATCACAATCCCGGAACTGGTCGCGCAAGCCTTGGGATCGTTTCTGGCGTCGGATACCAGGAGCAGGTTTGGCTCCTCCCAAGCCCGGCTCGCTGAGTATCTCCCCTATGCAGCCAGGCTTACACTGGAATGCATCGGCAACAGCGACGCCCTGTATCACAACATCGAACACACCCTGCTCGTGACCCTCGCCGGCCACGACATCCTCATGGGCCGGACGATGCTGCGGACAACGACACCGGCCGACTACACCAATTTCATCCTGGCGTGCCTCACCCACGACATCGGATACGTTCGCGGAATCGTCCAGGGCGATGACGGGGACTCCTATGTCGCAGATCTCGGCGGCCGTACCATTCGCCTGCCACGCGGTTCATCCGATGCCGCGCTGGGGCCCTACCATGTGGACCGCTCGAAACTGTTCGTCTTCGAGCGGTTCGACTCTTTTGAAGAAGTCGATGCGAGCCGGATCGCCAGGGCAATCGAGTATACGCGATTTCCCTATGTTGCTTCATCGTCAAACGACGAACTGAACGAGGAAGAGGGCCTGCTACTGCGCGCGGCCGACCTTATCGGACAACTCGGCGACCCCAACTACCTGAAAAAAGCGAATGCCCTGTTCTACGAATTCGAAGAAGTCGGCATGAACAAAACGCTCGGCTACGACACGCCGGCAGACGTTGTCTACAGATATCCGCAGTTCTACTGGAACAACGTCGCGCCGCAGATCCAGACCGCCATACGCTATCTCAATGTCACCTCAAGTGGACGTCAATGGATCGCAAACCTGCACAGCAATGTTTTCAGGGCCGAGCGTGAAATGAACTTGTCCGGCCCGCAGCCGTGATCACGAGACCTTCGCCATGGAATCCGGCCGAGGCAAACGGCTGATCTGTGGACGAAGTCGCCGCTAGCCGATGCCATGCTTCTTAAGAAGCGCCTGCTCATCGCCTGACACCCAGCCGAAAACTTTCGCCTCGTCATCCAGCTTCTGCACGAGGTAGTGAACCTCGAAGTCTATAGCCGTGTCCGGTTGATCCTCGCGAGCATAGGTCGCCGTCCAGGCGACATGGGCCAAACAATGGTGTTGATCTATCGGGGAGATGCGAACATCGCGTATCCGCATCTCCTTGGTCCCTATTGCCCGATAGCGGGCGTATCCTTGCTCCATGACCTGCTTGAGTTGATCGTCGTTTTTCCCGGTCATGACACCGGCCGGCGAGGCCGCGATGAAATCCGAAGCATACAGCGATGCGACCTTATCCATATCCACGCCATCGCCGAGGGACCTGTTAAAAAAACTTTCGTATCGCTCAAATAGCTTCCTTACGGCAGCCTCCATCAGTCGCTCTCCCCGATTGAAATCTGGTGTCTCGGATCAGTATGCTGCACCGGACGCAGCAGCCAGCGGCTCTATGCGCTCTAACCGGTCACGTTACCCCGAAATTTAATGGGTCCTGACCCTGGAGCCCCGTTCCGATTCCATCGGAACGGAAAAGGCGCTATCTAGGCGTTTGCAATACCGGCTACACGCAACCCTTCGACGAACCGATTGATGAAGCCCACATCATTGCAGAAGAAGAACTCCTGTCGCGCCGTTTCAACGTTGTAGTTTGACTTGCGTTGCAGCAGTTCCGCGGCCGCCGTTGCCGCCTGCGCCCGATCCCCGAGAAGTCCGAGCGACGCCGCAAGTGTCGCAAACGTCTGATAGGTGGCATTGGACTGCCGTGTCGCCCGCCTCGCGAATTCGACCGCTATGTCATACTCGCCAAGGGAGAAGTGCGCCCAGGAGCGGACATGGTGGAAAGCAGAAATATGGCTGTCGCGCGGGCTGAGCATGATCGCGCGATCGAGCAGCGTTTCCGCTTCAATCTCTCGCCCATACCAGAGTAAGTTGAACCCTTGGGCGAAATAGGCCTGCGCAAAGCTTGGATTGAGCTCCAGCGATACGTCGAGCGCCGCCAGCGCCTCGTCGTTCTGATGGGTAAGGCACAAAGCGCGTCCGAGCGCGCAGTGGCAGAAACAATCGAGCTCGTCGAGCGCTACCGCATGGCGCCCCTGGCGCAACGCGGTTTCCAGCCGCGCCGCGCGATCTTTCGGTTCGTCAATGAAGGCGCGTTGCACATTGACGTAGCTGAGCGCGCCATGGCCGCGCGCGAAATTCGGATCGGCCGCAATCGCCCGCTGAAAATAACGTTCGGCCGTGTCAAATCCCGGCGTGGTGAAGCGCCAAAAATTCCATAGACCACGTTGATAACAATCCCAGGCGTCCAGGCTTTCCGGCGCCTTGCGGGCGGCGAGCTGCTGCTCGACCTTCGACAGCTCGGGCTCGATCGTTGCGGCGATCTGGCGAGCCATCTCCTCCTGGATATCGAAGATATATTCCAGCTGCAGGTCGTATTTATCGGCCCACAATTGCTTTCCATCCGCTGCGCGGACGAGTTCCGCCGTTATCCGCACGGCATCGCGGTTCTTGCGAACACTGCCGACCATCACATACCTGACGCCCAGCAACTCACCGATTTCGCGGGCATCCACCACGCGTCCCTGGAACGCAATGGTCGAGTGTCGCGAGATGACCGAAAGCCACCGGTTACGGGCGAGAAGGCGAATAATGTCCTCGGTCAACCCGTAGCTGAAGTAGTCGTTCTCGGGGTCATCCGACATGTTTCCAAACGGTATCACCGCAATGGACGATCGCGTGACGGCCTCCGCCTTCACGGATTCCGAGACGACATCATCGAGGCGGGACACTTCGGAAGAAACCGAGACGCGGCCCGGAATGCTGCCCGGCGCGTCGGGAACAAGTCGCGCCGCCTCTGCATCCGTTTTCGGCGCGTCGATGGCCTGAACATCACCGACGAAGCGGAAGCCACGCTTGTGCAGCGTCCGAATGAGGGCCTGGTCGTTTCCGTTGTCGCCAAGCGCACGCCGGGCGCCATTGATGCGGCTGGAGAGCGCCGCCTCGGAGATAATCCGGCCGTTCCAGATCGTCTCGATCAGCTCATCCTTGCTGACAATCCGGTCGTGGTTGCGCACCAGATGAACGATGAGATCGAATACCTGCGGCTCAATATGTACGGCTTCCCCAAGCCGGCGCAGCTCGTGCTGGCTGAGGTCGATCTCGAACTCGGCAAATCGGTATTTTAATACCACTTCTGCTGATCCGGTACGAGGCTCCGCCCCTATCGGGCGGTTCAAGCTACAAACTAAGTAAAAACAGTCGCTTCCGGAGGAAAAACAAAGGTCTTCTCAAGGAATCCGCCAAGCTGGAACAGGCATCTCAATCTACAGCCGGGTCCATCATCGTACAATCGTAGGAGATGGCCATGACCGGCCTGTTGCTCAATCCCACCAAGGCGGATGTTTCGCAAGGCTTGTTGCCGCACGAGGCTGCCATGCAGCCCAGCGCGAGGATCCGCCCAAGCCCCGTCGCCAGCCCTCTCATCCCGCCCGCGCGCCTCAAGCGCCTTCTCAACGGCTGGATGGCCGCCGCCATCGCCTACCGCGAACGGCAGGCTGCTTTGCTCACGTTGCACCAGGCTGGCAATCGCGGCCTGCACAACAAGCGCATCTACCGCGGCCCGCTCGATGACGCCCTCGAAAGAGCCGCGCGGCTGCGCAAGCGGAGACGCCTCAAGCAGTCCTGAGCAAGACAATTGCCCCAAGACAATTTCAAGACAAGTCCCGACGTCAATATTCCAAACCAAGGAGATTTAAGATGTCGATTACGATGCACACCGGCCCGAATGCAGCGCGTACGGCCGTCAGCTCCCTTGCCATGAGATTGCTCACCCTCTGCTACGGCGGCCTCGCCTATCTGATTTTCTTCGGCACGTTTCTCTACGCGGTCGGCTTCGTCTCGGGATATGTCGTCCCCAAGACCGTCGATAAGACCGTCGATACCGGATCGACGTCCTCGCTGACGACGGCCTTGCTGATCAATCTGGTGGTGATGTCGATCTTCGCCGTGCAGCACAGCGGCATGGCACGGCAGGGCTTCAAGAGACTGTTCACGCGCTTCGCCTCGCCCGCGATCGAACGCTCGACCTATGTGCTGCTGGCAAGCCTGACGCTGATATTGCTGTACTGGCAGTGGCAGCCGATGCCGGCGGTGGTCTGGAACATCGAAAATCCCGCACTCGCCGGCCTCGCGACCGCGGGCGGATTCCTGGGCTGGCTCATCGTGCTCTACAGCACCTTCCTGATCAGCCATTTCGAGCTGTTCGGATTGACCCAGGTGGTGACGCATTTTGCCGGGCGCGTGGCTGAGCCCATGAAGTTCAAGACGCCGGGCCTGTATCGCCTGATCCGGCACCCGATCTATCTCGGCTTCATCATTGCCTTCTGGTCGACGCCGACGATGACGCTCGGCCATCTGCTGTTCGCCGCGGTGACGACGGCCTACATCTTCGTCGGCATCTATCTCGAAGAGCGCGACCTGGTGGCGTTGTTCGGCAGTGAATACCGTCGCTATCGCGAAAAGGTGGCGATGCTGGTGCCCCGTCTGTTCTGAAAAAGACGATCGAATCCGCGAAAGCGCTCGTCAAGACGCCCCTCGCCTGACGAACGCAACCGGTTCCGGAATCCGGCAACAAGCCGGCTGCAATCGGCTATTAACCAGCCAGTAACCGCTTGCCGCCCCATGTGGGAATTCTATCTCGCCGCCATCGAACTCGAATTCCTGCATGGCTCTCACATGGTGTTTCAAATTCTGCTGTCGACCAAACGTGATGCGGTGCCGATCACGCGCGATTCCATGATCGACTTCGAGCGGGCAGCCTGGGGGCGCGCACAGACAGCCGGCTGAAGGACGCCGACTCGACATTTCACCGACCTTGCTGACACGCGTCGAGGTGATCGAATAGGTCGGCCAATCACTTCCGGCAATGGAACTCTTCGGAAGAATCGCCCCCTTGAGTCCCGACAAACTGCGTGACACCCTGCCTCCAAACCTACGCTAGTGGATGCACACATCTCTGAAATCGACTCAGAAACAAGCACTTAGCTGGCGGTCGATTTCATAAGCGAATGAGCCATCGGCACTGCGCCAGCATTGAAATGACTCGTGTTTTTTCGTCGCGCACGCCGCTGGCTGCAAGAGCTCCAAAGATGTGTGCATCCACTAGCAAACCTACGGGGAGGCACATGACGATTCTCTGCCGTGTCCTGATGGTCTATCCGAAGTTCATTCCGAACTCGTTCTGGAACTATACGGAAGCCTGCGAACTGGTTGGCGCGAAGTATCCGGCCGCGCCACTCGGCCTGATCACGGTCGCCGCCATGCTGCCGAAGCATTGGGACGTCCGTCTCGTCAACCGTAACACCGAATCTTTGACGGACGCGGACCTCGACTGGGCCGATCTCGTGATGATCGGCGGTATGCTCAACCAGCAGCCTGATTTCATCTACCTGATCGATCTCGCCCATCTGCACGGCAAGCCAGTATGCGTCGGTGGACCTGATGTGTCCTCCAGCCCGCATCTTTACGCGGAGGCGGACTTCCAGGTGATCGGCGAGGCCGAGCAAGTCATCCAGCACTTCATCGCCGCCTGGGAAAGAGGTGAGCGCAAGGGCGTGTTCATCGCCGAGAAATTCAAGATCGACGTCACGCTAAGCCCGATGCCCCGCTACGATCTGATCAAGTTCGATCACTATCTCTTCATCGGCGTGCAATATTCGCGTGGCTGCCCATTCACCTGCGAGTTCTGCGATATTATCGAGCTATATGGTCGCGTGCCGCGCACCAAGACCAACGATCAGATTCTCGCCGAGCTGCAAGCGCTCTACGATCACGGTTATCGCGGGCATGTCGATTTCGTCGACGACAATTTCATCGGCAACAAGAAAAACCTTCGCACGCTACTGCCGCGGCTCAAAGCCTGGCTGGAAGAGCGCGATTATCCGTTCGAGTTCTCGACCGAAGCCTCGATCAATATCGCGGACGACGACGATCTGTTGCAGGCGATGAAGGACGCAAACTTTTTCGCTATTTTTGTCGGCATCGAGAGCCCGGATCCGGAGGCGCTCGTGCAGATGAAGAAGAAGCAGAACACCAGGCGCAACATCGCGGAGTGCGTCCACAAGATTTACGGCTACGGCATGTTCATCACCGCCGGCTTCATCGTCGGGTTCGATACCGAGAAAGTTTCGATGGGACAGGCGATGATCGACTTCATCGAGGAGACCAACATTCCAGTCTGCATGGTTGGACTACTCTATGCGCTGCCTGGCACGCAGCTGACGCGGCGGCTGGCCAAGGAAGGCCGCCTGCACAACGGCCATGACCTCATGAATGTCGAGCAGGCGGGCGACCAATGTACGCTCGGATGCAATTTCGACACCAAGCGTCCGCTTCGCGACATCCTTGTGGATTACAAGGCCGTGCTCGAGCACGTTTTCTGCCCGACGGCATACGCGGGACGACTGTCACGGCTTGCCGCCATGCTCGACCGCTCCGACCGCCGCCGCGACCTGCCAGACGGCGATATGCGCAAGAGGCTTGGCGGCATCGACAGCGTACACAAGGTCATGCGCACCCTGCCTGAGGTTCGCGAGCCGTTCTGGAAGACCTTCGTCGAAGTCGCCAAGACCAATCCGGGCGCGCTGCGTTACATCGTGATGCTGATGGCGCTGTACCTGCACCTCGGGCCGTTCTCGAAGCGCGTGATCAGTGAGATTGACCGCCGCATTGCCGAGTTGGACGGTATGCCTCCGGTCAGGGCCCCTCCAAGAGCGAGCTTCGCTCGTCTCGCCCCCGCAAGAGCGGGGGCGAGGGAGAAGTGAGCTTCGCGCCAACTTACGTTCAGCGTGCTTCAGGAATCCCCTACATTCCCATAATCGCGATGTCCTTCACCGTGCCGCTGACGCCGCTGATCTTTGCGGCCTCGGTCGCCTTTCCGGTGGCGAGATCGACGCTGTAGAGCGTGCCGTCCGCCATCAGCCAGGCTTCGTTCTTGCCGGCGCCGTCGGACCAGATGTCGAACGCGACGCTATTCGCCTTGATCCCGAGTTTGCCGATCGCGCCGAGCACGCCGTCGTTCGGCGGCGCCTGCTTGATCAATCCACCGATGGTTGCATCGATGTTGAACAGGGCCGTCTCCTTGGCGCCCTTCACCGAATTGGTATAGGCGCCGGCAACGATGTTCGGCTTCTCGCCCTTGTGCATGTCGCCCTCGGCATATTTGTGGTCGCCGTCCTTGGTCACCTTGCCGTCGTCGACATTCGCCCGCAGGTTCGCCCCGTCGGCGCCCATCACGCGCAGGCGGTCCGCCACCGGGTTGAAATCCACCGTCGCGGCCACGCCCTTGGCAAGCATGGTGTCGAGCTTCGACTTCAGCGTGGCCTTGCCGTCCGTCGCGATGGTCACGATGGTGCCATCATCGACCAGTCCATAGAGCATGCCGTCGGCCGGGCGCACGTCGATGCCGACCAGCGCACCGGAAATGCCGGTGACCTTGACGGACCCGGTCGCCTTCTTTTGCGCGGTATCGACCATCGCAATGCTGTCGCCGCCGATCAGGGCTGCGACCTGCGCGGCGTTGGCGGCTGCGGAGGACAGCAATAATGCGACTGAGGTGACGAAAATAGAACGATAATTCATCGGTGAGCTCCCTGTGTTGCCATGATCCTCTCGGGACCAACACAGCGGGTACCGGCGGCGCGGCAAAACGGATGCAGCACACCAAAAATAATTTTCGGAACATGCATCCAAATGCCGCATCTCAAGGTAGAACAGCTATGCAAAGGCATAGACATGACCGGAAATGGCACCATCACCGCGAGCCTGCAGGCTCCCGACCTGCTTGATCGGGAGCGCGAGGCGCAGCTTGCCGCGGCGCTCGCGCGTTGCGCGGCCGGCGACCGCACCGCATTGCGCGTGATCTACGACAGCGAGGCGCCGCGCATGGTCGGCATCGCGCGCCGCATCCTGTTTCGGCAGGACCTTGCGGAAGAGGCGGTGCACGACGCCTTTATCCGGATCTGGCGCGGCGCGGCCGGCTTCGATCCGCGCCGCGGCAGCGCGCGCGGCTGGCTCTATGCGGTGGTGCGCAACCGCGCCCTCAGCATTCATCGCGACGAGCATCGCTATGAGGCTTCAGATGAAAGCGTCCAGGATGTCGACTGCGAGGCCACCCTGTCGCGGATGCCGGAGACCAGCGCGCTGCGCCGGTGTCTCGAGCAGATCGACCGCCCCCGCCGCGACGTGGTGGTGCTGGCCTATGTTCACGGCATGAGCCACGGCGAACTGGCAGGAAGGCTCAAGGTTCCGCTCGGCACGGTCAAAAGCTGGGTACGGCGCAGCCTCTTTGCGTTGCAGGAGTGCATGGGATGAACCCGCACGACGCCGATAACGCCATGGCCGCCGATTACGTGATGGGCCTGCTGGACGGTGAGGAGCAGGCCGCCGCCGAACGGCGCATCGCAACCGACCAATCGTTTGCCCAGGCCGTCAGCGCGTGGCGGGAACGGCTTGCGGACCTCGATCTCACGGCCGAGGAAACCCCGCCGGGCGCGGCGCTTTGGCAGCGCATCGCGGATGCAACCAAAATCGCGCCGATCGACGCCCTGCCCTCCGCACGCGCCGCGCTGCGTGGCGCCACGCTTTGGCACGACATCAGGTTCTGGCGCGGCCTCGGTATCGGCGGCACCCTCGCCGCGCTGCTGTTTGCGGTGATCATGGTCGGCGCGTTGACAACGTCGCGTCACCTTCGCAACGACCTGATTGCGCTGGCGCAGAGCAAGCCCGTCTACGTCGCCGTGCTGGTGAATGACGCGACCAAAGAGGCCGGAGCCATCGTCAACGCATTTTCGAACGGCCGCGTCGAGCTCATTCCGCTACGCCCGATCGAGGTTCCCGCCGGCCGCACGCTGCAGGTCTGGACGCTGTGGGATCGCGCCGTTGGCCCGAAATCGATCGGCCTCACCGGCCAGTCGCGCACGCTGCAGCTGAATTTGGAGTCGTTGCCGGAGACGGTGCAAAATCAGCTGTTCGAGATCACGCTGGAACCTGAAGGCGGCTCACCCATCGGACGGCCGACCGGCCCAATCCTGTTCAAGGGCAATGCGGCACGGGCGTTGTAATGGCCGAGCCGTGCTGCTCGTACGTGACGGCAGCCGGTTCAGTCTAGTTTAGCACCAACCCTTCTTCCAGTGACCGGGCGGGCAGCCACGGCCCCGCCAGCCGACCTTGCGGCCGCGGCTCCAACCAAACGGTCGATAGCCGTGTCCACGGCCCCAACCATGCCCGTGGCCGCGTCCGCCCTTTACTTCGATCAGATCGGCGTTGACCTGGGCACCGTGCATCGATGGATGAGCCAAAGGCAGCGCTGTTGCTGGAGAAAGAAAGGCGATTGGCATTGTGAGCGCCATTCCCAAAAGTAGTTTACGCATGGACCATCCATTCCGGTTGAGTTGCGCAGGTGTCAGAACAGGAAAAAATGGCAATAGTTCCGCGCTTTTGAGACGGACTTCAAAAGCGCAACGAAATCTTCTTTCGAAAAGCTGAAAGCGCAACCAACAAGGCCATTCGACGCCACGTTGCAATGCATCGCCAGACGGCCTTCAAGCAACTTTTGCAAACGCTGGACGTTGACGCACGCACATGCCGGGTGACAACCGGCCTAGCGGAGATGATGGACGCGGTGCTATTTTGCCGGTTTCTGCCCGCGATAACAACGCATCGGTACGCGCTGACATCTTGCCTGTTCCTGGCTTGTGCACCTTCTCGGTAGCCCTTCAGATACCTCTATCGTTTTCAGGCCGGCGACGGCATCGGCCGTTTCCGTACTGGATACGCGCTCGCTAAGGGGCGAGTCCAAGCGCGCGCGACTGTCAACTTTTTCGCGCGGAAATCAAGATATTCGGGAACGAAACCGGCTGCCTCACGTTAAAGATATGAGCGGGTAGTTCAGGAAAGGAGAAATCCACCCGAAATATCAGCTCAAAAGCCCCGTCAGTTATTGTGATAGCTGGCGGGGTTTTAATTTGGGAGAGGTTCGTGCCTTACGCGCTTTTCGATGGTGACCGACAGATCGGGTCGGGCTTTCCGACCGAAGCGGATGTCTGGAAGCAAGCTCTCGATTGCCGCCTGATTTCTGATGTTCCGGTGGCCGACGAGGCAGGTGGACAGGTTCTGCCTGCCCACTACCACGTGAAGGAAATCGGGGAAGAGGGTTGCTCGCCGGATCCAGCCGGGAAGCTTCCGGAGGAAATTTCCTGACGCCGTCACGCCATCGCTATGGAACCTGCTTGAGGAAGGTCAGACCGCTGGCGGTCAGCCGCTCCTCACTGGTTTCCCCTTCGGCTACGAGCCCTTCAAGATATGTTTCGAGTGCCGGCAGCTTGCGGTCGAAATCGGCGCCGAGACCCAGGAGCTCGCACGTCTTCCTGATACGCTCAATGGGCTTGTCGAAGATGTTGATTTCGGTATGCATCCCAGCCTCCTGTTCCCGCAACAATCCCAAATCGGCCATAAGAGTTCCGATCGTCCGGGTCCAAAAAGAACCGGGACCCTTCAAGCGGAAGAACCGCCGCCCACCAATCCCAGGAACACCCGCCTCACGTCCGCCTGCGTCTCGCGCACGCGTGCTTCCAGCGTCGAGAAATCAGGCGTGTCGCCGGCGCGCGCCATCACGTGCAAGAGATTATCGCCGGAGGTTTCCGGATTGAATTTTCCGGTGACGCAAAGCCTGAGGATCTGCGTCAGGTCGTGATAGAGCCGCGCTGCCTGGCGCAATATCTCGACGTCGGATTGCGGCAGCGCGCCGAGGCGGGCTGCGTTGTCGAGCACCTGCAGCGTGGAGACGCTAAGGATTTCGGGTTTCTCCGAGGCGTGCACGAGCTGCAGATACTGCGCGATGAAATCGATATCGACGAGCCCGCCGGCGGCGAGCTTGAGGCCCCAGATGTCGTCCTCGCCCTTTTCGAGCGCAATCGCCCGGCGCATGTCGGCAACGTCGCCGGCGGTGGAGGCCGCGTCGCGCGGCCGCGTCAGCACGCTGCGGATGATATCCTCGATCTTTGCGCGAAACGCCGGTGACGCCGAAATCACCCGCGCCCGCGTCAACGCCATGTGCTCCCAGGTCCAGGCTTCGCGTTCCTGGTAGTCGGCAAAGGAATCGATCCGCGACGCCAGCGGTCCGGCGCGGCCCGAGGGACGCAGCCGCATGTCGACGTCATAGAGCACGCCGTAATTGGTCCGCGTGGTGAACGCCGAGATCAGCCGCTGGGTCAGCCGCGCGAAATACTGCGCACCGTGCAGCGATCGTTCGCCGTCGGAATCGGGATTATCCGAGTCGAAATCGTACAGCAGGATCAGGTCGAGGTCGGAGGATGCCGTCATCTCGCGGCTGCCGAGCCGGCCCATCGCGAGGATCGCGGTCTCCTGCCCCCTGATGCGGCCGTACTGGCTGGCGAACTGATCCCTGACCAGGCCGTGCACGGTGTGCACAATGCCCTCGGCGACGTCGGCAAAGGCGACGCTGGCCTGCTGGGCGGAAACCGTACCAGAGAGGATGCGCGTGCCGATCAGAAACAGGCTCTCCTGCCCGAACAACCGCAGGCGATCGAGAAAATCTTCGTAAGAATCCGCGTCCTTCAGCGTCACCGCCAGCCGCGCCGACAATTCTTTCTGGTCCGGCATCGCACCAAAAAAACGGGGATCGATCAGGCCGTCCATGATCTGCGGCTGGCGCGCCAGCATGTCGCCGAGCCGCGGCGCCGCACCGAGGATCAAGGCCACCAGCGCGACCAGCTCACGGTTCTCTCTCAACAGTGAAATCAGCCGGCCGCCGCGCTGCAAGGCGCCGAGAAAGCGATCGAACGCAGTCACGGCGTCGTCGGGGTCTTCGGCATGCGCCAGCCCGTCGATCAGGCCGGGCATGAATTCGATGAAGGCTGCCTTGGTCGCTTCATTGCGGAGCGCGCGGTAATTGCCCTGCATCCAGAGCTGCAGGGTGCCAGCCACCGCGACCGGCTTCTTGAAGCCGAGCGTCGCCAGATGATCGAGCAGGCGTGCATCCTCGGGACCTGCGGCGTAGTTGAGCTGCGGCAGCTTCACCGTGCCGGTCGGATCGCCCTCGAACAGCTTGCCGTAATGGCCCTGCACGATGTTGAGATGCCCGAGCAGATCCTTGGCAAAGGCTGCCCTGCTCTCATAGCCGAAGAAATTCGCAAAGCGCTCGACGGCCTCGGCGTCTTCCGGCAGTGCATGGGTCTGCTCGTCCGCGATCATCTGCAGCCGGTGCTCGACCCGGCGCAGGAATTCATAAGCCGCCGTCAGTTCGTCAAAGGCCTGAAAGGTGATCCAGTTGCTGGTGGCCAACACCTGCAACGCGTGCAGCGTGGGGCGCACCCGCAATTGCGGGTGACGACCGCCGGCAATGAGCTGCTGCGTCTGCGCGAAAAACTCGATCTCGCGGATGCCGCCGCGGCCGACCTTGACGTTATGGCCTTCGACCGCGATCTCGCTCTGGCCGCGATAGGTCTGCATCTGCCGCTTCATGTCGTGGACGTCGGCGAGCGCGGCAAAATCCAGGTGCTTGCGCCAGACGAACGGCGCAAGTTCCGCGATCAGCGCCTCGCCTGCCCTGGCGTCGCCGGCGCAGACGCGCGCCTTGATCATCGCGGCGCGCTCCCAGGTCCGCCCTTCGCGCTCGTAATAATGCAGCGCCGCCTCGGTCGAAATCGCGACCTGCGTCGAGGCCGGATCGGGCCGCAGGCGCAGATCGACGCGGAACACGTAGCCGTCGCCGGAGCGCTGCTGCAGCAGGCGGGCCAGCACCTGCGTCACGCGCACGAAGAACGGCGCCGGCTCGATGTCTGCTGCCAGCGACGTCGCGGCGGGATCGAAAAACACGATCAGGTCGATATCGCTGGAATAGTTCAGTTCGCCAGCGCCCATCTTGCCCATCGCGAGCACGATCAGGCCACTTCCCTCCTCCGGCCGGTCATGATTGAAGGCGGTCATGCGGCCGCGCGCGACTTCCTGGCGCAACAGAAAGCGCAAGCCCGCCTGCACGGAGGTTACCGCAAGATCGGTCAGCGCCGCCGTCACCCGCATCACCGGCCAGACCCCACCGATGTCGCACAAAGCGATCAGCAACGCGGCCTCCGATTTCATGCGGCGAAGCAGATGCATGACGTCGGCCTCGCTAGCGGCAGTGAGCACGTCGCGCGAGGTGCTCTCGATCAGTGCGGTGAGATGCGGTTCCGGGTCGCATGCCAGAAGGCGGATCAGTCGCGCGGCATCGGCGCGGATCAGGTCGAACAGGTATGGCGAGAACTCGGCGATGCCGAGCAGGATGGCCCGGGCCGGCGGACGCTCCAGCCACGCGCCGATCTCAGCCGATTGCTGCGGCTCCAGCTCGGCGAGCCAGTCTCCCAGGCGTTGTTCGGCGTTGCTGCTGGCAGTGATGCACGGCCCGCTGACGAACCGCGCGGCCAAGGCGGAGGAATTCATGCCACCTTCTGTGGCACATCCGGCGTTTGAGCCGCAAGCCTGTCACCCGCGGCAGATAGCGCCGGGATGACCAGCGTCGCGATCAGGCCGGGGTGCGAATCGCCGAGCCTGAGTTCACCGCCGTGCAGGGTCGCCACCGCGGACGCCAAACTCAAGCCAAGCCCGGAACCCGGCAGCGTCCGGCTCGCCTCCAGCCGCACGAACCGCTCGACCGCGTGCTTACGGTCCCCTTCGGGAATACCGGCCCCATGATCGGCGACACTGAGCAGCACATGGTCGCCCTCGCGCCGCGCCTCGATCAGGATCTCCCTGGTACGCGCAGCGGCGGCAGGGTCCAGCGGCTGCACCACCGGCGACGGCTTGCCGTATTTGATGGCGTTCTCGACCAGGTTGGCGAGTGCCTGGCTGATCAGCTCACGGTTGCCATGCAGCCGCGCAGTCGCGGCCTTGACGCGCAGGGTCATGCCGTCGTCCTCGGCCAGCGGTTCGTACAATTCGTGGATGCCCTTGGCGACGTCGGCCGCGTCGAAATCATCCATGTTGCCGCGCGCCTGCCCGGACTCGGCGCGGGCGATCATCAACAGCGCGTTGAAGGTGCGGATCAGGCCGTCGGATTCCTCGATGGTCCGCTCGAGTGCTGCACGGTATTCGGCCTCGCTGCCGGAGCTCGCCAGCGCCTCCTCGGCGCGGTTGCGCATGCGCGTCAGTGGTGTCTTCAGGTCGTGGGCGATGTTGTCGGAGACTTCCTTCAGTCCCATCATCAGTGCCTCGATACGCTCCAGCATGACGTTGAGGTTTTCCGCGAGGCGATCGAGCTCGTCGCCGGAGCGGCCGACCGGCAGGCGTCCGGAAAGGTCGCCGGCCATGATGCGTCTTGTGGTGCCGGTCATGGCGTCGATCCGCTGCAGCACCCGCCTCGCCACGAAGATGCCGCCGCCGATGCCGAGCACGATGACGACCAGCAGCGACCATTGCGCGGCTTTGGCGACGATGCCGAACAGCCGGCGGCGCTCTTCGAGGTCGCGGCCGACCAGCAGGCGGAAACCGTTGGTGAGTTCGGTGACGCGCACCAGCGCGCGATGATGCGCCGTGTCCTGTTCGTCGAGCCGGCGATAGCCAGTCTCCGACCAGCCGATCGAACCCATCACGCCCGGCGCCAGCGCGCCGACATTACCGCCGATCGCTTTCCCCTCAGGCGTGGTGACGAGATAAAGATTGGCCCCCGGCCGCAGCGCGCGGCTGCCGAGCGTGTAGGCGAGCCCGTGGAGGCCGCGGCGCGTGTAGATGTCGGTGATCTCGGCGGTCTCGACGTTCACCGTGGCGGTGATCTGCTCGTTGATCAGCCGTCGCGTATTCCAGGCGAAATAGCCGAGCAGCGACGCCGCGAACAGCGCGAACAAGAATAGATAGACCAGCGTCAGCCGGAACGCCGTGGTGCGGATCAGTTTACCGAAGGCCGTCACGGATCATGTATCCGGCGCCGCGGATCGTGTGCAGCAAGGGCCGCTCAAAGCCCTTGTCGATCTTGGAGCGCAGCCGCGAAATATGCACATCGATGACATTGGTCTGCGGATCGAAATGATAATCCCAGACGTTTTCCAGAAGCATGGTGCGGGTCACCACCTGGCCGGCATGCTTCATCAGATATTCGAGCAGACGAAACTCGCGCGGCTGCAGCGTCAACTCGTCCTTGCCGCGGGCAACGCGATGCGAGAGACGGTCGAGTTCGAGATCGCCGACGCGGTAGGTGGTCTCTTCGGCCGGGCCGACATTGCGGCGCGACAGCACTTCGACGCGCGCCTGCAACTCAGCGAACGAATAGGGCTTTGGCAGATAGTCGTCGCCGCCGGCGCGCAGGCCCTTGATGCGGTCGTCGACCTGGCCGAGCGCGGAGAGGATCAGGACCGGCGTGCGATTGCCCTTCTCGCGCAGCGCGCCGATCACGGACAGGCCGTCGCGCTTGGGCAGCATGCGATCCACCACGAGCACGTCGTAGTCGCCGCCATCGGCCATCGACAGCCCCTCCTCGCCATCGCTGGCGAGATCGGCGACATGGCCGACTTCACGGAACGCCTTGACCAGATAGTCGGCGGACTCGCGGTCATCTTCGATGATCAGCAGGCGCATTTGCGGGGCAGTTGCGGTCACGGGAATGGGCTTTCTCTCACCATGGCGCGGCCGCCCTGCACATGCAAGGCGACCGGCCATACTCGCGATCAAGTGAAAAAAGCGGGCGGCGAAGCTGGGGGACCTCACCGCCCTTAGGCCCTTCCGACGGAGGGGGGCGTATTCCGCTGGAAGGTTGCCAAAGGGAGCGAGCTTTGGACCCGCTCCCCGGAAGGAGACGTCGGCGGGGGCGACGAATGCCGGCGAAACCCTCCATCTGATATCTAGTCCTCGTTTAGCCCTTCGCCAGCGGCACCGCCACGAAGCGCGACGAACCGCCGCTCTTCACGCGCATGAGAACGCTGTTCTTGTTGTCGGTCCGCGCTGCGTCGATCGCCTCGCGCACCTCACCGGCTGTCGCAACGCTCTTGCCGGCGACCTCGAGAATGACGTCGCCTTCCTTGAAGCCGCGTTCGGCCGCCGCGCTCTTCGGGTCGACCTCGGTGACCACGACGCCTTCCCTGCCGGCGCCGGCCACGCTGTTGGCGGGGGCAACCGTCAGGCCGAGCTTCGGCACGCCGGTTCCCTTGGTCGGGCCGCCCTTGTCTTCCTTGTCGGTGTCGGCCTTGGCCTCGATCGTGTTCGGCAACTGGCCGAGCGTGAGGTTGATGACCTTGTCCTGGCCCTTCTGCAGCACATTGAGCTTGACCGCATTGCCCGGCGCGAGACCGCCGATGGTGCGGGCGAGTTCCTTGGCATCCTTGACCGGCTCGCCATTGACGGCGGTGATGACGTCACCCGACTGGATGCCGGCCTTCGCCGCCGGGCCATTGGCCTGCGGTTCCGCTACCAGCGCGCCTTCCGCCTTCTTCATGCCGAGGCTGTCGGCGATGTCAGACGTCACCGGCTGAATCTGGACGCCGATCCAGCCGCGGCTGACCGAGCCCTTGTCCTTGAGCTGGGCGATCACGCTCTTGACCGTCGAAGCAGGGATCGAGAACGCGATGCCGACGCTGCCGCCGGACGGCGAATAGATCGCGGTGTTGACGCCCATCACTTCGCCATTGGTGTCGAACGCCGGACCGCCGGAGTTGCCCTTGTTCACGGGCGCGTCGATCTGGATGAAGTCGTCATAGGGGCCGTTACCGATGTCACGGCCGGAGGCCGAGACGATGCCGGCGGTCACGGTGCCGCCGAGGCCGAACGGGTTACCGACCGCGAGCACCCAGTCGCCGATCCGCGGCTTGCTGTCGGACAGCTTGGCGAACGGGAAATCGGTGCGGCCGGCAACCTTGATCAGCGCCAAATCCGTGCGCGGATCGGTGCCGATCACTTTCGCGGTGTAGGTCTTGCCGTCATCCATGGTGACTTCGACCTTGTCGGCGCCGTCGACCACGTGGTTGTTGGTCACGGCAAAGCCGTCAGGCGAGATGAAGAATCCGGAACCCTGACCCGTCACCGGGCCACGACCGCCACGCGGTCCGCCGCGCAGGCCCGGAGGCAAGCCATCCGGTCCGCCGAAGCGGCGGAAGAAGCGCTCCATCGGCGAGCCCGGCTGGAACGGCGAGTCCTCGTCCTTGTTGGCGCTGTCGTCCTTGGAACTCTTGTCGGCGATGTTGATCTTGACCGAGATCACCGACGGCTTCACGCGCTCGACAATGTCGGCGAAGCCGATCGGCCGCTCGACCTTGCGGACCTCATTGTTGACCTGCGCGTGCGCCGCACTGGTGAAGACATCGACGGGGCCCTGCGGGCTGAAACCATAAACGGCGGCGCCGAGGCCGGCGACGACGGAAGCCATCAGCGCGAATTTGCGGGCGGAGAACAGCGAACGGCGGGCTGCGCCGTGCGACGGTAGCGAGGAAAGATCGATGGGACGTTCGGTCATGTCTGTAAAATCTCCAGAGCGTGAATTCTTCATTCTTCCACGGTGCGGGGGCTGGGCACCTGTCACGTCGGAAGATGGGGCCTGCCGCCTTACCGCGCGCTGGCTAGGGGATTAAACTTTGGTAATGCGCGGGCCTCATGCGTGCGGCAGAATAGCGCAGGCAATCAATGGGTTAGCGTAGACTAAAAAACGACTTTCGGAGGAAAGACAGCTTCCCTCCGCCGCCCGTATTTCGAGAAGGCGCAGACTCTCGAAGCTCCCCTAAATCTTACGTTAAACCTATCCGTGTCACAACCTCTGCACGAACAAGGAGGGCGAGGTTGCGGGTCGCCGAAGGCGAATTTTGCATCCCGCCGTCAACGACAAGGATCAGGAAGAAAACCATGGTCAGCGCCGTTTCCAGCCAAGCCGCCACATTGAATCCCCTCGCCTATACGGCTCTCGACGGGGACGACCGTTCCAAACAGCCCGCATCGAACGCGACGCCTGATGACAGCGACCGTGGCCCGGCCACGCAGGTGTCGTTGTCGCAGGATGCACTGGATCGCCTGATGGCCGCATTCAAGCAAGGCCCGGGCGCCGCGCAGCAAGGCCTGGATACCTGGTCGCAAGCAAGCGAGGATCGCTTCCAGGGACAAAAGCAGGCCATGGATCGCCGGGTAGAATTGGCCAAAATCAACAGCCAGCTCACTCTGCTCGATTTGCAGGACGCAAGGCAGGACACGAACAAGGCCGGCATCGGGAGACTTCAGAAATCTTACGACAAGATGCTGAACTCTCCGATATCTCCCGAAGTAACGCTCAATGCTGCGGACGCCGCCAAGGCATTGCAGATGCTAAAGGACGCCGGCCGGACACTGCCTCCTCTGGGCCCAAACGTTACCTATGGCTTCGTGAAAGACGGTATCCAGTACAATTTCCGGGGCGACGGCACCGTGACGACCCGGAAAGAAGGTATTGCAGCATCAGTCGAGGATCAGCAGAAGTCTTTGGCGGCTACACGTAGCATGATGGATTTCATCTCGAGCGACATCCGGGACAACAGCGACGCCCGCGCGAATCTCATTGCCCAGCGCGACGCGCTGATGGGCCAATAACAGCGACCGCCTCTTAAGAGGAACGGCGCAGCGGCTCCCCTCCTGCGCCATTTTCTTAGGTGTCACAATTTAGCAGATCTGGATGCCGTTGCCGTCGATGTCGAACACGAATTCAAGGGTATTCGTGTTGGCCGGATCGAAGAAGCCGACCACATCAAGAACTGAAGCGTTGTGACGTCGGCGACACTGAAGATCAGCGAATCCGAACCGCCGGCATCGGTGATGAACTCGGCGACCTTTCCCTGAAATTCTGCCGGAGCCAGTCCCGAAAGGCGATCAGGCCAGGATCGGTTTCGCGGAACAGCCGATACACCAGGTACCAGGCCCTGCCCTTCGGAACTGACAGCGAAAACGGCGCTACCAGACGCCCCATGGCGATGTCGTCTTCAACGTAGGGGCGCAGGCCGATGGCCACGCCCACGCCGTCGAGCGCTGCCTGCAGCGCCATCCCGTAATTGGCGAAGCTCGGACCAAGTGCGGCACGACGCCGTTTCACGCCCGCGGCGGCCAGCCACAGCGGCCAATCCTCCGGCGAGTGAGCCACCTGCAGCAGGCTCTCGCGCATCAGGTCCGATGGCTTGCCGAGCCGCCGGGCGATGGTTGCGGCGCATACGGGAAAGAGGTCAGCGGAAAACAACGGCTCAGCCGCCAGCTCCGGCCAATCGCCGCCGCCGAGTAGGATGCCGCAGGTCCAATCGTCCTTGAACGGATTGATGGCGCCGCCGGTCGCGAGCCGCACCTCGATGTCGGGATACGCATGATAAAAGCTCGCGAGGCGCGGAATCATCCAGCGTGTCGCAAAGGACGGGCCGACGCCGATCGTCAAAACCGGCGTGGTGCGCATCGCCGAAACCTGCGCGACGCTCGACGCGATCGAGTCAAAGGCTGCCGTGAGATTTGGCTGCAGCGCCCTCGCCTGCGCGGTCAACACCAGGCCGTTGGGAAGCCGCTCGAACAGCGGAAATCCGAGGCGCGCTTCCAAGAGCCGCACCATGCGGCTCACCGCCGCCTGGGTGACATTCAGTTCCTGGCTCGCACCGACGAAGCTGCCGTGACGCGCCGCGGCCTCGAAGGCGCGCAAACCGTTCAGCGAAGGCAGGCGGCGCATAGGATCGCCTCGTTAGACTAACTTTTCATTGGCCTATGGCTGAACTAAACGCGTTTGCGAAGCGCGTGTCAAACGCGCATGGAGCGGCATCGGATTTAACCGGACGATGCCCATGCTCAGCCTCCCGATCGCAGCCGGATTCGCCGCCGCCATCGTATCGACCTCCTTCATCTCGGGTATCTTCGGGATGGCGGGCGGCATGATCCTGATGGGTATCCTGCTGATATTCATGCCGCTGGCGCCGGCCATGGTTCTGCACGGCCTGGTGCAGATAGCCTCGAACGGTTGGCGCGCCTGGCAGTGGCGCGCGCATATCGATTGGCGGATCGTCGCCCATTATGCCGCCGGCGCCGGCGCCGCAGCAGCCGTGGTCGGCGCCATGGCGCTGGAGGTTAGCAAGGCGATAGCCCTAATTATCGTTGGTGTAAGCCCGTTCTTGGGACTTCTGCTTCCCGACCGCCTCGCGCCCGACATTGGAAAGCCCAGCCATGGTCACGGCTGCGGCGCGCTGTGCACCTTGCTGCAGCTCCTGGCCGGGGTTTCCGGTCCTATCCTCGACGTGTTCTTCGTGCGCTCGCAGCTCAACAGCCGGCAACTGATCGCCACCAAGGCCACCGTGCAAGTGATAGGACACTTCCTGAAGGCCGCCTATTTCGGCCACCTGCTCGCCGGCGGCGAGACCCTGTCGCCGATCGCCGTCATCGCGGCTATGTCGCTTGCGATCGCCGGAGGCTATCTCTCGCGGTTCGTGCTCGAGACCATCAGCGAGAAGCAATTCCGCGCCTGGTCGCGCTACGTGATCGGTGCGGTGTCCACCGTCTATCTAATCCAGGGCGTGGTGCTGCTGTGACCCACGCTGTGCACATTGACGAAAAGCCGGGGTCGCCTCTGCCGGATCACCTCGGGTCTTCGTCTTCATATGCACCGTCACAATGGAGGTCTCCAATGACTAAGGCGATGCGACACGTCATCCTGCGCGCCAATGCAGTGTTTCTCCTGGCCGCGTCCGCAAGCGGCTTTGCAAGCGACGTGCGCGGAATCTTCTTAGGCCTCGGGCCGGTCGCCCGTATCGTGGCCGAAGCCCCCTATTCCGGAATCGGCTTCATCGAAGCGCACGGACTGGCCTTCATCCTGGGCATCCTGATGTGGCGCGCTCAGCCAGCGCGCGCCTGGCACCTCGCCGCTGCCGCAATCCATGCGCTGCTCGGGACCGCCAATCTGGTATTCTGGCAGCTCTTCATTGTGTCCGACATGCTGCTAGTCGGTTACGTCACCACGGCATTGCATGGCCTGTTCGTCGTGCTGCAAATGGCTGCCGCGATCTCGGCCCGGATGCCGGACAGCGCTGCGGTTCACGCCGGTCCGGTTTCGTCCGGCCACTGATAGTGGAGACGCCCCATGACCCATGAACAGAAAACCGTTGCGATCGGCGCCGCCAGCGGCGCGCTGACCATGGTGGCCGCAGTCGCCGGCATCTCGCTGATCTCTGCGGATACTCCGGCCCTGAGCGATATCGCCGGCCGGCTTGGCTATACCCTGAAGGCAAACGCGCTCGCCGCGATCCCGCTGCTGGTCGGCACTATCACCGTCGCCAACAACCGCTTCCTCAGCGACGCGATCGATCCGACGCTGCACAAGGAGGATCAGGCAACGCTGATCAACGGACGCGTGCTCGACAACACGCTGCAGCAATATGTGCTGTTCGTGATCGGCACATTGGCCCTGAGCGTCAGTCTCCCGGCCAGCCAGATCAAAGTCATCGCTGCGGCGACCATCGTGTTCATCGTCGCTCGATTTGCATTCTGGGTCGGCTACCGGATTCACCCGCTCTATCGGGCGTTCGGCATGGCGGCCACGATGTACCTCAATGTCGGCGTTCTCGCCTGGGCGGGCTGGAACATGCTGCGCGGGTGAATGGAGGTACGCGAATTTCTCCGCCGCCAGCGGGCGCCCCGCTCACTTCTTCAGCTTCAGCCGGCCCATGAAATCCCGCTTGCCGAGCGGCACGCCGTTGGTGCGCAGGATGTCGTAGGCGGTGGTGGCGTGGAAATAGAAGTTGGGCAGCGAGAACGACATCAGAAAGCCCTCTGCCGTGAACGGCAATTTGTGCTCACCGAGGAGAAAGACGACGTCGCGGCCGCCGAGCGCATTGACGGCCTCCGGCGTCCATGCCGACAAGGCCTCGATGGTTTGCGCGACGAGAGCCTGCAATCCTGCATAATCGTATGCCGTCTTCGCTGAAGGCGGACGAAATTCTCCGCTCTGCACGGCCTCGATGGCGCCGCGGGAATGCTGGGCGACGGAGATGATCTGGAACCGCAGCGGCAGCATGTCCGGCGCCAGCCGCGCTTCGACCATGGCTTCCGGATCGATGTTCTGTTCGCGGAAATAGACGAGGCCGCGCTCGAGGCAGCTGCTGACGGCACCAAGGGTCTGCAGATAATTCGCCACGCTGGCGTCGTAGAGTGAAAGGGCCATGTCAGCATTCTCCCTGGGCAATATTTGTTATTGAACAGAGGGAGTCATAGCGCAAACCCGCCCGCTTGCAATGGCGCGGGCTTAAGCCTGCTTGTCCGGCGCATCGGCCGCGAGCAGGCGATCCAGCCTCGCCTCTTCCTCTTCCGTCAAATGCAGGAGCGAGGGATCGGTCGGGCTGCCGGAATTATTCGAGCGGCGCCGGCTGTAGATCCAAAGCGCCAGTCCGCCGCCGATCAACGCGAGCGGCGGCAGCAGCCACAGCAGCAGCGTATGCGGCGTAAAGCGCGGCTTCAGCAGCACGAACTCGCCATAGCGCGCCACCAGGAAATCGATCACCTGGCTGTCGCTGTCGCCGGTCGCGATCCGCTCGCGCACCAAAAGCCGCAGGTCGCGTGCCAGCGGCGCGTCGGAATCGTCGATCGACTGGTTCTGGCACACCATGCAGCGCAGCTCGCGCGACAGGTCGCGCGCGCGGGCTTCCTTCACAGGATCCGACATGATCTCGTCGGGCTGCACGGCGTAGGCCACCGGGCATCCGACCATCATGGCGACGACGAATACGCTGGCGAGAAGCTTCCTCAACGGCTCACTCCGCCGGCTGCAGCGCACGGGCAGCCTTGGCCTGCTTCTTGGCAGGCTTCGGCGCGCCGACGCGCAGCCGCCGGTCCGAGAGCGACAGCAGGCCGCCGAATGCCATCAAGACCGGGCCCCACCAAATCAGCAGCACCAGCGGCTTGTGATAGATGCGCACCGCGATGGCGCCCTCGGCATTGGTTTCGCCGAGCGAAACGTAAAGCTGGCTGGCGCCGCGGGTCAGCAGCGCGGCCTCGGTGGTCGACGATTCCCGCGTGGTGAAGTTGCGCTTCGACGGTGTCATCACGCGCAACTCCTCACCGTCGAGCGTAACCGTGAACTGGGCGATCATCTCGCGAAAATTCGGCCCCTGCCGCTGCGTTACGCCATCGAGCTTCAACTGATAGCCGGCGACGTTGGCGACTGCGTTCGGCTTCATCGAGCCGATATATTCGCTGTTCCAGGTAGTTTCGCAGACGATCCCGATCAAGGCGATGCCAACGCCGGCATGGGCGAACGCCGTGCCCCAGGTCGCCCGCGGCAATCCCCGCGCGCGGGCCACCGCAGTCGCCAAGGGAGCACGGAACAGCGCCGTCCGTTCGGCCAGATCACTGAGCGCGCCACCGATGACGAAGACCGCGAGCCCGATGGCGAGCGGTGCGAACGTGGCCCCGCCCTGGGTCCACGCAAACAACACCGCAATCGCAACCAGCGCCGCAATGCCGGCCGCCGTCAGCCGCTGCGCCGCGCCGAGCAGATCGCCGCGCTTCCATGCCAATAGCGGCGCGAACGGCATCGCGGCCATCAGCGGCACGAACAAGGGACCGAAAGTGAGATTGAAGAACGGCGCGCCGACCGAAATCTTGTCGCCGGTCACAACCTCCAGCGCCAGCGGATACAGCGTTCCGATGAAGACGGTGGCGCAAGCCGTGGTGAGAAACAGGTTATTGAGTACCAGCGCGCCCTCGCGCGAGATCGGCGCGAACAGCCCGCCCTGCTTCAGCGCCGACGCGCGCCAAGCGTACAGCAACAGGCTGCCGCCGATAAAGATGCAGAGGATCAGGAGAATGAACACGCCGCGGGTCGGATCGGTCGCGAACGCATGCACCGAGGTCAGGACGCCCGAGCGCACCAGGAAGGTGCCGAGCAGTGACAGCGAAAACGTCAGGATCGACAGCAGGATGGTCCAGACCTTCAGCGCGTTGCGCTTTTCCATCACGACGGCGGAATGCAGCAGCGCGGTGCCGGCGAGCCAGGGCATCAGGGAAGCATTCTCGACCGGGTCCCAGAACCACCAGCCGCCCCAGCCGAGTTCGTAATAGGCCCAGTACGACCCCATGGCGATGCCGAGCGTGAGGAAGATCCATGCCACCAGCGTCCACGGCCGCACCCAGCGCGCCCAGGCGGCATCGATGCGGCCTTCGATCAGGGCGGCAACCGCAAAGGAAAACGAGATCGAAAATCCGACATAGCCGAGATAGAGCATCGGCGGATGCACGGCGAGGCCGATGTCCTGCAGCACAGGATTGAGGTCGCGGCCCTCGATCGGCGGGCTTGCGATGCGCAAAAATGGATTCGAGGTGACCAGGATGAACAGATAGAACGCGGCCGCGATCCAGCCCTGCACCGCCAGCACATGCGCGCGCAGCGACAGCGGCAGATTATTGCCGAAGGCGGCGACCAGGCCGCCGAACAGCGCGAGGATCAGCACCCACAGCAGCATCGATCCTTCGTGATTGCCCCACACGCCGGTGATCTTGTAGAGCAGCGGCTTCATCGAGTGCGAATTCTCGAACACGTTGACGACGGAGAAATCCGAGACGACGTGCAGCATGGTCAGCGCCGTGAACGAGGCCGCCACGAACAGCAATTGCGCGAGCGCGGTGGAGCGCGCGACATTCATCAGGGCATGATCGCCCCAGCGTGCGCCGAGCAACGGCACGGCGGACTGGATCAGCGCCAGTCCGAGCGCCAGCACCAGCGCGTAATGCCCGGCTTCCGCGATCACTTCGAAGCCCCCTGGACCGGGGCGGCCGCGGCCGCGGCGCCGGGCTTTGCGCCGTAATCGTCCTTCCAGTGCCCCTGCTTCTTCAGGGCGTCGGCGACATCCTTGGGCATATAGGTCTCGTCATGCTTGGCGAGCACAGTATCGGCCTTGAAGACGCCGGAGGCATCCAGCGCGCCTTCGGTGACGACGCCCTGCCCTTCACGGAACAGGTCCGGCAAAATTCCCTTGTAGGCGACCGGCACTGTGGCGCTGCCGTCGGCGACGCTGAAATTGACCGCGAGATTGTCGCCGCGCACCAGCGAGCCCGGTTGCACCAGGCCGCCGAGACGGAACCGCTTGCCGGGCGGGATCTGCTTCTCGGCCGCCATCGTCGGCGTGGAAAAGAACACGATGGAATCGCGCATCGCGTTCAGCACCAGCGCCGCGGCAATGGCGAGCACCGCGAGCGAGCCGCCGATCATGGTCAAACGCCGCTGCTTGCGCGTCATTTCTATCCTCTGCCCTCGCCTTTGGGTTCCGGCATCATGCCTCACCCACCAAGCCCGAGATTCTTCACGCCCTCATTGAGCTGGCGCAAGCGCTCGGTATCGTTGGCGACCGCCTGCCGCGCCTCCGTCAGCGCGCTCGCCGCCTTGTCGCGTTCGCCCATCACCATATAGGCCCGCATCAGCCGCAGCCATCCCTCGACATCGTCGCCGTTCTGCTTCAGCCGCGTCGCGAGGCGGTCGACCATGCCGCGGATCATGGCGCCGCGGTCGTCTTCGTTCATATCCTTGGCGGCGGCCATCGCATCGTTGGACAGCGCTGGCGCGGCAGGATCGCCGACCCTGGCCAGCGCCGCCTCGATCAGCGACCGCCATGGCACGTCGGCCGGCGCCTTGGCGAGCATGCCGCGCCAGATCGCGGCGGCATCGGCCTGGCGGCCGTCCTGTTCGGCGGCGAGCCCGAGGAAATAATTCGCCCTGGGCTCATCGGGGTTCTGCGCCATCGCGCGTTGGAATTCGGCCTTGGCCTCCGCCGTGACGACACCGCCCGCCACGATCACTAGCGCCTCGCCGAGATCAGAGCGACGCTCCGCGCTGTCACCGGCATAGGTGATGACATTACGGTAGGCGCGGACCGCATCATCGTAACGGCCGAGACGCGCCAGCACCGGCGCCAGCACGGTCCAGCCGCGGCCATCGGACGGATTTTTTTCGAGATGCGCCTCGACCTGCGCCACCATGTTGTCGAGCGGCTGGTTGACATCCGCCGTGCGCGTGCGCGAGGCCAGCGGAAAATCACCGAGACGCGGCGAACCGAGCGCGAGGTAGAAGGTCACGGCCGCGATCGGCAACCCTACCAGCGCCACGATCGCGGAAGCGCGGCGCAGACCAAGATTCGACCGCGCCGGCAGGTCGCGCTGGCCGTCCGCAGCAGCAAGCAGGCGGCGGCCGATTTCGACACGCGCGGCCTCGGCCTCGGACACACCGATCAGACCCGCAGCTACATCGCGATCGATCTCGGCGAGCTGATCCCTGTAGACCACAACCTCACTGCCGCCGGCCGACGCGGAAGAGCCGCGGCTCAACGGCCAGAGCACGGCGAAGATCGCCGCGACCGTCATCAGCGCGAACACAAACCACAACGTCATCAAGCGGTTCCCGGGGGCGGAACGGCGCGTCCAGGCGAGCGCCGATACGCCGCTTTACACCACCGGCGGCAAGCCCGGCAATTGCCAATTGCGGCAGAAAGAACGGCGAAACCGCGATCGTCGTCTGGGCCGCTTCGCCGCAGGTCGTCGCGGGGAAGCGCGGGACCGCCCAAATTGCATCGGAACCAAGATGCACGGAGGGGAGCCATTGGTGTTTACACCAAGACGTAGGTGATGCTACATAATGAGGCCAAGGCGTTAATTTCCCCAGAGGCAAACCTGATGCGATCCTGGAAAGCACTCCGACGCGAACTTCGCCGTGGCACTCCGCTTCTTTCGTTTCCGCTGTTGTTGCTGTGCTTTCCGGCCTCTGCTCAGGATGCAACAGATCGGACCGCAGTCGCAGCCGCGATGCTACCCCGGGATCTCAGCCCCTGGGGCATGTTCATGCAGGCCGACATCGTCGTCAAAGCAGTGATGGTCGGCCTGGTTTTTGCGACCGCAGTCACCTGGACCGTATGGCTATCGAAGACCATCGAACTGATCAAGGCGCGGCAAAATGCGCGAGGCGCCGTGCGCGAACTCGCCAGCGCCCGAAGCGTGGACGACGCCGTGCAGCAGGTCCGCCAGGGCGTGGTCGCCCAATTGCTCGAGGGCGCGCTGGCGGAATTGAGATTGAGTACCGATCGAATGGACAAGGACGGGATCAAGGTGAGAATCACTTCCCGGCTGCAGCAGATCGAGGCGGCGGCAAGCAGGCGGATCGCCTTCGGCACCGGCGTGCTTGCGACCATCGGGTCGACCGGCCCGTTCGTCGGACTGTTCGGGACGGTCTGGGGAATCATGAACAGCTTTATCGGCATCTCGAAGTCGCAAACCACCAACCTCGCCGTGGTCGCGCCCGGTATAGCCGAGGCGCTGCTGGCGACGGCGCTCGGGCTGGTGGCGGCGATTCCCGCGGTCGTGATCTACAATCTGTTCGCGCGCCAGATCGCCTCATACCGCGCGCTGCTTGGCGACGGATCTGCGGAGATCACCCGCCTCGTTGGGCGTGACCTCGACAGCGGCGCCCTGCTCGTGCGGCGGCATCTCGCGGCGGCGGAGTAGCAGCCATGGCCGCCAGTCTGAACCAGGGCAATGGCGATCTGTCCGAGGTCCATGAGATCAATGTGACGCCGTTCATCGACGTCATTCTCGTTCTGCTCATCATCTTCATGGTCGCAGCCCCGCTTGCGACCGTCGATATCGCCGTCGATCTTCCGGCCTCGAACGCGCAGCCGCAGCCGCGGCCGGATAAGCCGGTCTACCTGACCGTGAAGCCGGACCTGTCGCTCTCCGTCGGCAACGAAACGGTCGGCCGCAGCGCGCTGTCCGGCGTGCTCGATGCCAGCACCAGCGGCCAGAAGGATACCCGCATTTTCCTGCGCGCCGACAAACTCGTTCCGTATGGCGAGGTGATGCAGGTGATGAATCTGCTGCGCGCCGCCGGCTACCTCAAGGTCGCGCTGGTCGGAATGGAGCAAGCCTCGTCGCCATGATGCAGCTTGCGGCCGAAGATCGTTCCGACCTGCAACGGTGGATGTTCAGCAGCCTTGCGGTGCTGTGCGCCTACGCCGGATTGACCGCCATGCTCGCCAACTGGCGCCATCCGGACGACACCATGGCCGCTGAACCTTCGGGCGCGATCGTGGTCGATCTGGCGCCGCTGGCCGCAGCCCCCTCGACCACGCCGACCGACATCGCGCCCGGTCCGGAACAGGTAATGTCGGAAGCGCAGCCGGTGGCGAAGCCTGAGGAAACGCCGCCAGATGAAACGCCTGAACTGCCGCCCGCTCCCAGCCCGGACGCGGCCGTGGCGCTGCCGACCAAACCACAGCCTGACGTGACGCCGCAGCAGCAGGCGGCGGCCGCCACCACCTCAGCGCCACCAGCGGTCAACGAACGGATCGCACCGGTAGCCGTGGCGCCGAACCAGGGTGTGCCGAATGACAAAAATTCGGAGGCCGTGGTGACGTGGCGAACCCAGGTCCTTGCCTTGGTCGAAAGGAACAAGCGATATCCGGAGGCCGCACGGTCGCGGCGCGAGCAAGGGACGGCGCAGGTGTCGTTCACGCTCGATCGCAAGGGAATGGTTGTCAGCTCGCGCGTAACTCAAAGCTCGGGCTCCAACGCGCTTGATGAGGAAGCCGTCGCACTCCTCAAGCGCGCACAACCCTTCCCTGCGCCGCCCGCAACGTTTCCCGGCGAATTCGTTGTCGTGAAGCAGCCGATCCGTTTCACCGTCAAATAATACGGACGACATGCGGTACTTGACCGGTCGTCCGGTCGCGGAGCGTCCGTTCGACCGTTAGTCCGTGACGATCGCGCCGCCGGCGAATTTGTAGTTCACACCCATCCTGACCCCATCGCTGGTCACCCGCGTATTGGCGTCGAACGCAACGGCAGCGTTGGCGGCCGTGGGCGGCGTCGAACGCACCGAACCGAAATCCATGTGAAGATATTCGAGCTTTGCGGTCCAGTTGTCCGCCAGCCGCGTCTCGAGACCGGCGCCCACGGCCCAGCCAAATCGATACAGGTGGCGGTCCAGAGACGCCGTCGTCGCGACACCCGCATTATCGAAACCTGCGACGGAAGTTGCCGTTGTTATCTTGCCGAACGGTACGCCTGCCGTGGCGTAGGCAAGCAGATCCGGCGTCACAAGTGTTCCAACGCGCCCGCGAAGCGACGCGACCCACCCCAAACGATAATCCAGGCCGGCCGTCACGGTTGCGTCCAGCGGAGCCAGCGCGGCGTTGCAGATGTTGCCGGGGCAAACGGTGGCGCTGCGTCCGCGCTGATTGCGGTATTCAAAATCTCCCTCGATGCCGGCCAGGAGCCGGCCCGATGTCCAGTTGTAGCCGGACTGAACGCCAAAGCTCCCGGTGTTGTGCGCTGCCGACAGGTGGGCCCCGGAAAGTGACGCACCGGTTGCAGCGTCGTTGAACGCCGCGTTGGTAACCCCCTCGCCTCTAAGATATCCGACATTGCCGCCCGCATAGATGCCCGCCCAGTTCCAGGCTGCCGCATCGAGCGCAGGACTCTTGTAGAATCCGTTGCCGGCGGGCCGTCTCGCCGCGCCGATCCAGGTGCCTGGAGGTCCGCTCGGCCGGTCGACGCCGTATTTGACATTGAGAAACAGCTTGAAGCCCCGCCCCGGCTGCAGGATCTCGTCCTTGTGGAATTGAACGGAGTTGCGAATGTTGGCGTTGAGCAGATTGTCGCCGATCAGCCCGGTCGCGACCTCGACCGCGCCCCACGGCGAATCCTTCCAGAACTTCCGGTGCTCGACCTGCACTTTGACCAGATCGTATCCGGGCGTCGTGGTGTCGAACTGCGGAATGTCATTCTGCGCAAATGCATGCAGCCAGCCTGCGCGTACAAACCAGTTGTCGTTGCGCCAGTAGACACCGCCGCCGAGACGCATCGGAGGAATGCGCGGTACGTTGCTGCCGTCGGTGAACGTTGCCCGCACGACATCAAATTGGCTATCGAGGCCGAAGGTGCCATCGCCGAGCCTTGCAGCATCCCACTGCCAGGCCAGTTCGCCGCCGCGGAAGTTTGCGTCGCGCTGATCGTAGTTGACCTGGATGTAATCGGTGCCGGCGCCGCATGTTGCAAACGTTTCCTGGCAGAAGATGCCGGTGGCGCGCGAGAAAATGAACTTGCTGTACGACGTGTAGTAGGCATTGGCGGCGAACCTGAAATCGCCGTCCGTCCGTTTCAGGCCGATTTCCGCCGTCTGCGCGGTTTCAATCCCGAGATTCGGGTTGCCGATCTTGAAGGTCTTCTCCGAACCATCCGGACCTTGGGCGAACAGCTCGAGCGCGCGTGGCGCGCGTTCGATACGTTGCAGCGTGAGACTCCCGACCAGCGAGGCTGGGAGATCCTTGATGATGCCGAAACTGACGCTCTTCGGCATGAAGTCGAGCTTGGCGGCTGCCTGGCCCGGCACGTCCGGCGGCGGAAGAAAATTCGGCGGAAAGGTGAACGCCGTTCCCGCGACATTGACTCCCTCGATGCGTCCGGCCAATTGCGTGCGCAGCGTGTCCGTGTGCCTGACTTCATTGAGGAAGTACGCCGCCGCCGTTCTGGTCTGGGCCGGAAGCAAGATCGCCTGCCCTGCCGTATCCAGTTGCTGGTAGGCGCCTTGGGCTCCGAAAATACTGGTCAGCGGACCCACTGGCGTGGCGAACGGCGCAAGTTCGAACTCGAGCTTGCCCTCGGTCTGCCGGTTCTTGAACGTGGCAGTAATCTCCTGGAATCCGGTGGTGGCGAGCACCGTCTCGTCGTGCCTGTACTCCGAATATCCGGTCCAGTACCTGACGGCCGCCAGCGCGCTCGCGTCCGGACGATACTCGCCCTTTGAGCTGATCTTGGTTTGCTCGAGGTCGTTGTGCTGGCGGGCTGCCGCGGTGGCAATACCGGGGACGTAGTAGTCGCTCGTAAAACGAGAGACGGCGATGCCGGCATAACCACCGTCGAAAAGCCAGGAGCCGCCGACAGCCGCGCCTGCGCTTTGCGAAGCAGAATTCGGTTGCTTGCCGTTGAAGGCAGGCGCGGGGATTGGCGGTACGAGATACGGGTAACTCGGGACGCTGTAATCGCCGGAGGATCGCCCGTAGATGTCGGCGTGAACGGCGGCGTTGCGGCCGCCTGCATCCAGCAAGAGCCCGCTCTCCCACCCCCTGTTGACGCTGGTCACACCGGACTTCAACTCCGCGGCCAGCCCGCCCGGCGGAGCGGCGGTCGGAATCCGATTGTTGGTGGCGTCAACAACGCCTCCGATAGCCTGCGAACCGAAGCGGAGCGCATCCGGTCCGCGAACAATATCAACCTTCTGGATGGCGAGAGGGTCGATCGGCACCGCGTGGTCTTGCGCGATATCCGACACATCGACCGCACCGACGCCGTTCTCCTGAATACGGACTTTTGCGTCCGACAAGCCCCGCAGAACGGGCCGGGACGATTCCTGGGCAAGCCCCGCCGAAGTCGCGCCGGGCATGTTGGTGAACAAGTTGCCGAATCCACCGCTGTTGCTGTCGGTCTGGATCTGGTTGCTCCCGATCGTCGACAGCGGCGCGAATGGCGGATTGAACGGCGACGCCGGCGCGGTTGCAGGCGTTGGCGCCGGCAACGGTGCCGCCACCGTCGTCGAACGCCGACCGGGCTCGCTTCGCGCCGCCCGCCGCGCGGGTTTAGGCTGACGCCCCTCGACGGTCACTTGCGGCATGTCAACTTCCGCCGGCGCGCTCGGCGTGGCTTGCGGTCCGGCCGCCGTGGCCGGCGCGGCCTGCGGGGAAGCCGGCTCGGTCGGGGCTTGCCCCGCCGCCGGGGGTGGTGCGGGAGCCGGTGGTTCGGCAGGAGGCGCGGCCTGGGGCGCCGACGGCGCAGGGGGTACCGTTTGCGCGAGCGCCGCGGCGTGGCTCAAACAAACCGCTGCCAGTGCCGATGTGCCCACAAGAGCCATTCGCGTCGCGCGCATATTCATCCCCAGCCGATCGCGCTTCAGCAACGCCACCGGATAAGCCGCGACACCAAAACGTAGGTAAGGCTACATGTTAATGCTGGACCGTTAACTGTCAAGATGCTGCGAACGAGTCGCAAATGCCCAGCGCCGGAATGTTACAGATCGGCGACAAGCCGCCAACTTGCAATGTGGTCGGCACCACGCCATGGTCGCGCCTCGTCTGGATGGATTCGCCTGGAAGGTGCAGTGGTGCGCAAGCCCTCGACAGATCGGGCCAAACCGATGCAGCCGCTGCCTACGGAACAGACGCAGGCGCGCCGCTTTGGCAAGGCGCGATCGGCGCGGTCGACCGCGGTTCTGGAAGACTATGTCGAACTGATTTCGGATCTACTCGGAACGACCGGCGAGGCGCGCCCGACCGACATCGCGCGCAGGCTGGGCGTATCCCACCCGACGGCGATCGACACCATCGCGCGGTTGAAGCGCGAAGACCTGGTCACGGCCCGCCCCTACCGCGGGGTGTTCCTGACCGAAAAGGGCGAGACTCTCGCCAAGCGCGTCCGTGCCCGTCACCGTCTGGTGGTGGATGTCCTGCTGGCGCTGGGCGTTCCTCAGGAAGCCGCGGAGGCTGACGCCGAGGGCATCGAACATCATGTTTCCGATGTGACCCTCAAGGCCTTCGCCGAATTTCTTCGCGACGCCAAGGATCGACGCAAAGCGTGATGTGATAGGGCCGAAACCGGGCCTAGCTCGCCTTGGTCGCTTTGCGCTCGCCGGTCACGGCATTTTCGGCCGCCCGGCTCATCAGCGACGCATAGTCATGGCCGAACAGGATTTCGCAGAAGCGGATCGCCGCCTGGGCCTGCATCTGGCGGTAGGCGCGCGCCCTGGTGTCGCCGCCGCGCAGCGCCTGCACCAAGCTCTCGGTGGATCGCTCGACGTAATGCTGCAGGTCGGAATAGGTCCGCAGCGTGACCTCGTTGATGGCGAGTTCGCTGGCATAGGTGCGGCACACCGCCACGAAGTCGATCAGGGCGGCGATCTCTTCGATCTCCGGGGCGTCGATTTTCGGCGCGGCAGCGATATCCTTGTCGGCGCGCTGACGCAGGATGCGGCGGACCCGGCCGGGCACGCTCTCGATCTCCGACTGCAGTGAATTGGAAATTTCGGCGCGGATCGCCGTAAGCTGGCGGCCCCACGCGGAATCGTTGCGCAGATCGAGCTCGGTGCGCAGCCCGCGCACGCCATCGTGCAGGGCTTTCAGTTGCTCGCCGACATTGTCGAAATGGCTGCGCCTGATGTCCGTGCGCAGACAGGCCGTGAGGAACGACAGGTCGTGCAGCGCGATCGTGACGGCGATGCCGTAGGGCGTGGCGGCTACGCGAATCTCGTCATCGGATGCCGCCATCTTGATCGCTAGACGGATGATCTGCCACGGCTGCGCCAGCCGCTGCATGATCAGCGACAGCGCGAACGGCAGCAATTGCGGCGTCTGCAACGAGGGAACGTTGAGCGCCGAACTCACCGCGGCTATCTGGGCTTCCGAAAATACCCGCATCTGGCCCGGCATCCGGCTGCCGAGCGTATCCAGCGTCTCGCGTGCCCGCAGCACGCCTCCGATCGACAACAGGTCCTCGACGACATTGGGCGGGCCGATACGGGTGAGCGTCCGCTGCCTGTCGTCGCCCGGGACCGGTGTGGCGATCTTGATGATCGCGTCGGCTGCGGCGAGCTGGAACTTGCGGGTCGCGCCTTCGAGACCGGCGTTGCTGCCGCTCTGCCGGATCTCGGCGAGCGCAGCCTCGAATGCGCGCGCGGCATCGGGCGCCCCGTCGCGGCCCAGCCATTGCCAGACCGGCAGCAGCGATGCACGCCGGATCTGCCCGGCCCTGACGGGAAAATTGCTCTCGACCAGAAAAGGCTTGAGCGGACCATACAACAGGCGCGCCGGATCGTCGGTCCGCGGACGCGCCTCGTCGTCTTCCTCGGTTCCGCGCGCGACCTTGCGAAGCTGCTCGAGCACGAAATTGGCGACGGCGATGTCCTCCCCGCGCTCAATGGCGCGCTCGAATTCCCGCATCAGCAGCGCCTGCGATTGCGGCGGGAGCTGGGCGAGATAGTCCCTCAGCCGCTCGGTCGATGTCTGGCTCATTCGCCTGGTGTGGATATGCGTGTGTCATGTGGGCGGCAAAACGCGTCCACCGCCGATCTTAGAAGTGTGCGCGTTAAGAAGTCGTTTAGGAATAACGAAATCAACCTCAGGCTTGCCGGATCAATCCCCTCAACCCCGGATAACCAGCCGGGGCGAGGCGTTCAGACCCCCGGCAGCACCAGTTCTGCCCGCAGCCCGCCGATCGGGGCGTCGCCCAGGGCAAGGCTGCCGCCATAGAGGCCGGCGAGATCGACCACGATCGAAAGCCCGAGCCCGGAACCCGGCTTGGACTCGTCCAGGCGCTGGCCGCGCCGGGACACCTGCGCGCGCTCGGCGGCGGACAATCCGCGGCCATCGTCATCGACAATGATCCGCAGCCGTGGCCCGGCACGGGGCTCCGACGGCGGCTCCACCCTCACCTCGATGAGAACCTGCGAGGCCGCCCATTTGCAGGCATTGTCGACCAGATTGCCGGCCATCTCCTCGAGGTCCTGGCG
Organism: Bradyrhizobium sp. AZCC 1678; assembly: GCF_036924765.1. Lineage (NCBI taxonomy): Bacteria > Pseudomonadati > Pseudomonadota > Alphaproteobacteria > Hyphomicrobiales > Nitrobacteraceae > Bradyrhizobium > Bradyrhizobium sp. AZCC 1678. The sequence continues at coordinate 3,428,629 of NZ_JAZHSE010000001.1, read as the reverse complement.
CTCGCCGCGGAACTTGGCTTGCGCGTCGGCCTTCACCGCGATCGTGATGCTGCGATCCCGGTGGATCTTTTCCATGGTCCGCCGCAGCGCCTCGATGGCGGGCGCGACCTCCGTGACGGTGCCGACGATGGTGACGCGCGCGGCGATGCGCGCCCGTTCCAGATGATGCGCCACTTGATCCCGCATCACATCGGCCTGCTCCAAGACCTTGCTGGCAAAGGAATCTACCGCGTGGGCAGAGGCCTCGTTGACGATAACGGAGAGCGGCGTCTTGATGGCGTGGGCGAGATTGCCGACATGGGTACGTGCGCGCTCGACGATCTCGCGGTTGGCGTCGATCAGCGCGTTGGTCTCGCGCGCCAGAGGCGCGATCTCGACGGGAAACTCGCCTTCCAGCCGTTCGGCGCGGCCGGAGCGGATGTCGGCGATCGATTCAGAAATGCGCTTGAGCGGCGCCAACCCGAAGCGGACCTGGAAGATCGTGGTCAGGAGCAGCACGATGCCGAGCGCTGCGAAGGTGCCGCCGAGATAATAGTCGAAGGCGCGGATTTCGTCGAAAATCTCCGATGCGTCGCCGGCCACGCTGACCAGGAACTTGCCGTCGGCGCCGAGGTCGACCGGCCGCTCGACGACCCGCAGGCTCTGACCCTCGGGCCCGTCGACGTAACCGAGACGGATGCCGGCGGGGGTCAGCTCCGCGCCGATCTCCTCGAGCTTCGGCAGCTTCTTGTCCCACAGCGAACGCGACGCCCGCGTCTCGGCCTTCTCGTCGGTACGGACGATCTGCCAGTACCAGCCGGACAGCGGCAATTCGAACAGCGGCTCGCCGAGCGACTGGAACTGGTGGTCGGGCGGCTCGTCCGGGGTCGCGACCTCGGCGATCAGGGTGCGGAGATAGAGGTTGAGGCGGCGGTCGAAGGCGCGCTCGGTCGCGTTGCGATAGACCGACGACAGGATCACGCCCGTGATGACCAGGATCACGACCACCCACGCGGTCGCCGACAGGAACAAGCGCGTGGCGAGCGAGCTTCCGCGCATCAGGGCACGATCCAGAAAAGCATGTCTTTAAGGCCTCGACCCGAAGGATGGAGACCAGCCTTCGGATGGGGGCATGCTCGAATTAAACAACGAGCAAATCAAGTCCCGGACGACGGCGGCGTCAGCAGATAGCCGAGCCCGCGCACGGTCTGGATGATGTCGACCTCGAGTTTCTTGCGGATGCGGCCGACGAACACCTCGATGGTGTTGGAGTCGCGGTCGAAGTCCTGGTCGTAGAGATGCTCGACCAGTTCGGTACGCGACACTACGCGCCCGGTGTGATGCATGAGATAATCGAGCAAACGATATTCATGCGAGGTGAGCTTAACCGAATTACCGTTGACGGTAACCTTGTTGGTACGGGTATCCAGCGAGACCGGACCGCAGGTCAACTCGGATTGGGCGTGACCGGCGGAACGGCGCAGCAGCGCGCGGATCCGCGCCAGCACCTCTTCCAGGTGGAACGGCTTGGCGACGTAGTCGTCGGCGCCGGCGTCAAATCCCTGCACCTTGTCGCTCCAGCGGTCGCGCGCGGTAAGGATCAGGACCGGCATCGCGCGGCCGCCGCGGCGCCACGCCTCCAGGACCGAGATGCCGTCCATCTTGGGCAGCCCTATGTCGAGCACGACGGCGTCATAAGGTTCGCTGTCACCGAGGAAATGCCCCTCCTCACCATCGAACGCGCGATCGACCACATAACCGGCATCCGTCAAAGCCGTCGTAAGCTGACGGTTGAGATCCGGATCGTCCTCAACGACAAGCAGGCGCAAGCTGGCCTCCAAAAGTGAGCCCTACGATATCAGATCTCAAGATGAGGCTAACCGGCGTGAACGGGCCATGAACGGGGCGCACGGTGTAATGTTACTTTTTCGTTATGGGGCTTTCCGCGGCCGGGCATGGCCGCAAGCCGAACGCCTAGCACAGCCAATTAACTGCCCCAAGGGGGCCACCAGGTCGCTTGCGTCGACAACTACCGAAAAGGCGGGACGCTCCCCGCCTGCAGAGGGGCCGGCAAGCCCGATCGCCTCACCGGTCAGTCGCTCACGTGCGGAAAAATACGAACCAGACGATGCCCAGGATCAGAACCGCGAGCCCGGTCGAAACCGTCAGGAGCGCGAGCACCGACGGGCCGGGCTCGGCCTGGCGCGCCTCGGTTGGGGTTTCGACGATCTGGCCATGTCGTTGCGTTGCCATAGGGACCTCTTCGAGTAAGTGCCTGTAATGCCAGCGAATGCTTCGACACCGCCGGTTAAAGCAACGCATGATCGGAAGCGATGTTCCGGCCCTTCGGGCCGTGCCGCGCGGCAGCAGCATCCAAAAGGCCGCAGGCCCGCCGCAGAACGGGACCGTGCAGCAATTAACGCCGTTGCGCGATTCCCTGCCCCGCCGTGTTTGAGAGGCGGCGATCCGATGGTATTCTTACCGGTCGTCTGTCGCGTCTTCGGAGTATCCCTATGGCCCCCCGCGCCAATTGGAAGGGTTTTCTGCGCCTTTCGCTCGTGACCTGTCCGGTCGCCCTCTATCCGGCGACGTCGGACACCGAGAAGGTCTCGTTCAACCAGATCAACCGCAAGACCGGCCATCGGATCAAATACGCCAAGGTTGACGCCGACACTGGCGAGGAAGTCGCCAACGACGACATCATGAAGGGCTACAAGGTCGACACCGACACCTACATCGAGGTGACGAAGGACGAGCTTGACGAACTCGCGCTGGAATCGACCCGCACCATCGAGATCGACGAGTTCGTGCCGAGGGCCGATATTGACAGCCGTTACGTGATTCGCCCCTACTACCTCGTGCCGGACGGCAAGGTCGGCCACGACGCCTTTGCGGTGATCCGCGAAACCATCCGCAACATGGACAAAGTCGCGATCGGACGCGTGGTGCTGACCAACCGCGAACACATCATCGCGCTGGAGCCGCTCGACAAGGGGCTGATGGGAACGCTGCTGCGCTACCCCTATGAAGTCCGCAGCGAGACGGAATATTTCGAGGATATCCAGGACGTGAAGATCACCAAGGATATGCTTGATCTCGCTAAGCATATCGTCGAGCAGAAGTCCGGGTCGTTCGAGCCTGAACAATTCGAGGACCGCTACGAGCAGGCGCTGATCGACCTGATCAATCAGAAGCGCAACGGCCTGAGCACCACGGCAAAGGCTGCCCCGAAAGCCACCGGCAACGTCATCAACCTGATGGACGCGCTCAAGCGCAGCCTCGCCAGCGAAAAGCAGGCCACCCCTGCCGCCAAGGCCCAAGAAAAGGGTCAAGAAAAGGGTCAAGAAAAGACCAAGGGCAAGAAGCCGAAGAAGGCCGCCGCCGGCCAGCGCGAGATGCTGTTGCCGATCAGCGGCGGCGGCAAACGCGGCGCCAAGGAGACGGCCAAGGAAACCGTTAAGGAAGCGCCGAAGAAGGCGGAGAAGCCGGCGCGATCAGCCGCCCGTACCAAGAAGGCCGGATGATTGGGCAAGGAGTGCGATAGCATCTTCTAGCGCGCGATGCCCTGGTCAACCTCGTTCGATGACCCGATAGCGCTTCGCGGCGGAGGCAGGCTCGCGACGCTGCAGCAGGCCGCCGACTACGTCATGGCATTGCCGGAAAAAGTGCAGCACGAGGCGCACTGGCAGATCGCAGTCGAGAATCTGATCAATGCGGCGGAGACCGGCGGCGGCTGGCTGATGTTCGCACGCATCGCGATGATGCGGGCGCTCAATGCGGACGGGAAAGAGGGCTAGCCGGCTTCAATCGCCGCCCCCGCCCCGTTGGCAGTGGCCCGAGCAGCGGCTCCTGCATGGTGCAGCCGAACCCCGCTACTTGAGCGAGGAGCTGACGTCGCTGAATTTCGTGTTGAGCGCGCTGCCAACGCCGTTGACGGCGGTGACAATTACGATGCTGATGCCAGCTGCAATGAGGCAATATTCGATGGCGGTAGCACCGCATTCATCGCCGACAAATCGTGCAAGTAATCGACGCATAGACAAAACTCCAATCGACGCTCCCCGGAATTCTCCCGCGCCATACTCGTTAAACTCTAGACGGGAACGGTTGAAGAGGCCTTGACGATCAGAATGAACGATCGATTAAGGCGGTCGAAGAAATCCGCGCCTCCGGAATCATACGGTACGGAAAATTTACCATCGATTGCGCGCCGCCCGTCCATCGTCGCCCGATCGGCGTCTTACGAAGCGAGGCACATGACAGCGCAGAAGCGCGAAACGGGCCCGATGGCCGCGATGTGCAGCTGCCGCGGCGTTGAATAAGGGACCGGGCACAACGGCCCGGTCCGGAAGTCGTTCTCAGAAGTTACGCTGGGCGCGGAACTGACCGAACGAGCCCGTCAGGCGGCAAAACGCATATCAGCACTTCCGCACGCATGCTTCGTCAGCGCTTTACCGGGCCGGAAAATCCTGTTCCTACTGTTGCAAATCGTCCGGACCAAACCGGCCTGCAATCCAAGGAGAGACCGTCATGAAGCTCGGCGCCGCCATTGCGGAAATCATGAAGCGGGAGGGGATCGAAATCCTCTGCGGCTACCCGGTCAATCATCTCATTGAATATGCCGCCAATGCCGACATCCGCCCGGTGATGGTGCGCCAGGAACGCATCGGCGTTCACATGGCGGACGCGATCTCGCGCGTCACCTCGGGGCAATCGATCGGCGCGTTCTGCATGCAGCATGGGCCCGGCGCCGAGAACGCGATGGGCGGCGTGGCGCAATGTTACGGCGAGTCGGTGCCCGTGCTGGTGCTGCCGATGGGCTATGCGCGCAGGCTCGCCAACATCGACCCGAACTTCAACTCCAGCCAGGCGATGAAGGCGTTCTCGAAATCGTCGGAGCCGATCAACATCGCCACTGAGGTCTGCAACATTTTCCGGCGCGCGTTCACCAAACTGAAGAACGGCCGCGGCGGGCCGGTGATCGTCGAAATTCCGGCCGACATGTGGAACGAGGAAGTGCCGGAACCGCTGAACTACACGCCGGTGCTGCGCACCCGCTACGGCGCGGATCCCCTGCATGTGAAGGAAGCGGCGGCTCTCCTCGTCGCGGCGAAGCGCCCGGTGATCTATGCCGGCCAGGGCGTGCATTACGCCAAAGCCTGGCCGCAGCTCAGGCGGCTGGCCGAGCGCCTCGCCATCCCCGTCACAACCAGCCTTGGCGGCAAATCATCCTTTCCGGAGACGCATCCGCTGTCGCTGGGGTCGGGCGGCCTCGCCGTGCCGCGCGCGGTGCCGAAATTCTTAAGCGAAGCCGACGTGATCTTCGGCATCGGCTGCTCGTTCACCGAGACGTCATTCGGCATCGCCATGCCGAAGGGCAAGACCATCATCCATTCGACGCTCGACCCCAACCATCTCAACAAGGACGTCGAGGCCAAAATCGGCCTCGTCGGTGACGCCGGCCTCGTGCTCGACGCGCTGTTGGAAGAGATCGGCAAGACCGTCACGACGGACCGCGACGCGACCGCGGTCGCAGCCGAGATAGCGGCCTCCCACAAAGAATGGCTGGCGAAATGGATGCCGAAGCTGACCCATAACGACGCGCCGCTGAACCCCTACCGCGTGCTGTGGGATCTGCAGCACACCGTCGACATCAACAACACCATCATCACCCATGATGCCGGCAGCCCGCGCGACCAGCTCTCGCCGTTCTGGAAATCGGTCGAACCGCTCTCTTATATCGGCTGGGGCAAGACCACGCAGCTCGGTTACGGCCTTGGGCTGGCGATGGGCGCCAAGCTGGCAAAACCCGACAAGCTCTGCATCAATGTCTGGGGCGATGCCGCGATCGGCTTCACCGGCATGGATTTCGAAACCGCGGTGCGCGAGCGCATCCCGATCATGTCGATCCTTTTGAACAATTTTTCCATGGCTATCGAATTGAAGGTGATGCCGATCTCGACCGAGAAATACCGCTCCACCGACATTTCCGGCGACTACGCGGCGATGGCGCGCGCGTTCGGCGGCTATGGCGAACGGGTGTTGAGGCCGGAAGACATCATCCCCGCCATCCAGCGCGGCATTGCGAAGACCAAAGAAGGTGTCCCGGTGCTGCTGGAATTCATCACCAGCAAGGAGACCGAGGTGTCGCGGCCGGGGACCTGAGCCCGAAGCAACCAGACCGTCACTCATGTCAAGCGTCACCATCATTGAAACCGGGCTCGTCAGCCCCAAAAACCGCGAACTCCACGGATCGTATCCGCAGATGTTCGAGCGGATGATCGGCGCCGCCGACGCCAGCGTCACGTTCAATACCGTCAGCATTCCAGCCGGCGAGCCGCTGCCTGATATCGAAGGGCTGGAGGCGATCCTCATCACCGGCTCCGCGGCGGGCGTCTACGATCCCCTGGACTGGATCGCGCCGCTCGAGGATTTCGTGCGCGCAGCCCACGACAAGCAGGTGCCGATGGCCGGCGTCTGCTTCGGTCATCAACTGATCGCGCAGGCGTTGGGCGGCACGGTGCGCAAGTCGGAGAAAGGCTGGGGCATCGGGCGACACGTCTACGACGTCGCCCCTGATAATGGCCTGATCGAGGGCGAGCGCACCGCCCTCGCCGCCTCGCACCAGGACCAGGTCATCTCGCCACCCGTCGGCGCGAGGATCATCCTGTCCTCGGATTTCACGCCGCATGCCGGGTTGCTTTACGCCGGCGGCACCACGCTCTCGGTGCAGCCACACCCGGAATTCTCCGTCGGCTACGCACTGGCCTGCTGCGAGATGGCGCAGGCCAAAGGCCATGCACCTGACGGCCTGGTCGCAGCCGCAAAGGCCTCGCTCACCGAGCCGCTGGAAAACGTCAGGCTCGGAGGCGCGATCACGCGTTTCCTCACGCGATCAAGGTGACGTGAGATGGGCGACCGCGCGAGAAAAGGCTGCCCTAAGACCTCCATGAGCGCTGGCTCTAACGCTTCCGGGATGAAATAATCCGACTGGAACCGCGGCAAGACGGCCTAATTGGCCCTGCCCGCGCCCGGACGCAATGGATCATTGGAATGGCGACGCTTCCCGAGGACATGTCGGTCGCGATCGATGAGCTGGGATCGGCCATCACCGAGATGGAGTCGCATCTCGAATCCGTTCGCGCCGAACGCGACGGGGCGAAGGCGCGCCAGGTCGAGCTCGAAATCGAGAATGCGAATCTGCGTCGGGAACTGAACCTCGCGCGTGAGCAGCAGAAGGCTTCCGCCGGCATCCTCAGTGTCATCAGCAGTTCGGTGGCCGATACCAAACCGGTATTCGAAAGCATCCTCTCCAGCATCAAGCATCTTTTTGACGGCGAGGAGAGCCTGATTTTCCTCACCAGCGAAGAAGGCCTGTTACAAATTGCGGCCGCGCGCGGTGCAAACGCCGAGGCGGCGCGCGAGCGGTTTCCAATTCCGATTGAAGGAACCGCAAGCGAGCTTGCGATTCGCGAGCGGCGGCTGGTGCGTTCTGCCGACGTCCAGAACGATTCGGACGTGCCGATCGACCTGCGCGAGACCGCTCGCAGGATCGGGCAAAACTATTCGATGGCCATTGCACCCATGCTCTGGGAAGACAAGGCAATCGGCACGATTTTCGTGGGCCGCACCTCGATGGTGCCGTTTGCGGACAGGGAGTGCGACCTGCTGAACGTTTTCGCCGATCAGGCCGTGATCGCCATCCAGAATGCGCGGCTGTTCGACGAGACGCGCGAAGCGCTCGAGCGGCAAACCGCAACCGCTGACATTCTGAAGGTCATCGCCTCCTCCCCTTCCGAAGTGCAGCCCGTCCTGGATGTCATCGTGAACAGCGCCGCCGAGCTGTTCGCACCGCACACCGCGGTGATCACGACGCTGCAGGATGGCAAACTGCATTGGCGCGCCATCGCAGCAAGCGGGCCGAGTTTTGACCACGAAAAGGCGAAGTCCATCTATCCGATCCCATTCGACCCGGACCGCTCCCCGTCGTGCCGTGCAATCATGGAGCGCCGGATCATAGAGATTCCCGATATCGAAGCTCCCGGTACGCCCGAGTTGACCCGCCGGGTTGCGGCGGCCGGTGGCTTCCGAAGCGCGACATTTGTGCCCCTGATCCATCGGGGTGAAGGCATTGGGACCATCAATCTGACCACCCCGCAAGCGGGCTTCAGACTGTCCGAGAAGCAGCTGACACTGGTCAGGACCTTTGCCGACCAAGCCGTGATCGCCATCGAGAACACGCGTCTGTTCAATGAGACCCGGGAGGCTCTGGAGCGGCAGACCGCGACCGCCGAGATCTTGAAGGTCATCGCCAGTTCACCATCGGACATCCAACCCGTGTTCGAGGCCATCGCGTCAAGCGCGAAGACCCTGCTCGGCGCATTCTCCACCACGGTATTGCGCTTCATCGGGGAAGAGCTTCACCTTGTGGCCTACACGCCCACCGATCCCGAGGCCGATAAGGCGCTGAAATCGTCGTTCCCGCGGCCGTTGGCCGAACTCCCCGTATTTGCACTGGTCCGCAACGGAAAAACGATCCAGTTCCCGGACACCGAGGCTGGTGATGTGCCCCCCGCCAACAGGGAGTTGGCGCGGCTGCGCGGCTTTCGCAGCGTGCTGTTCACCCCGCTGATGAACCAGGGCACCCCTGTTGGTATCATCAGCGTCACCCGCGCCGAGCCCGGCGCCTTCGCGCCGCATCACGTCCAGTTGCTGCAGACCTTCGCCGACCAGGCCGTGATCGCGATCGAGAACACGCGGCTGTTCAACGAGACGAAAGAAGCGCTGGAACGGCAGACCGCCACCGCCGACATCCTGAAAGTCATCGCCTCCTCGCCCTCCGACGTGCAGCCGGTGTTCGATGCCATTGCTGACAGCGCCAACCGGTTGATCGGCGGCTTTTCGGCCGCGGTCTTCCGCTACATCGACGGCAAGATTCATCTGACCGCCTTTACACCGACCGACGCGGCCGGCGATGCCGTCCTGCAATCTGCGTTCCCGGTCCCGCTGGACCAGTTTCCGCCCTACCAGCTGACGCGCAACGGCGCGCCGGCGGAATTGCCTGATACCGAACGCGAGCCGGCGGCGCGTGACATTGCGCGGGCCCGCGGCTATCGCAGCATGCTGTTCGCGCCGCTGATGAACGACGGCGAGGCCGTCGGCATCATCACCGTCACCCGCGTCGCGCCCGGCCCATTCGGCGAACAGCATACCCGCTTGCTGCAGATGTTCGCCGACCAGGCCGTGATCGCGATCAAGAATGTCGGGCTGTTTAATGAGGTGCAGCAGCGCACCGAGGATTTAAGCGAGGCGCTGCAGCAGCAGACAGCGACCGCGGAGGTGCTTAAGGTGATCGCCTCATCGCCGACCGAGGTCGGGCCGGCGCTGCAGGCGATTGTTGAGAGCGCCTGCAAATTCTGCGACGCGTACGATGCCAATATCCTGCTGAAGATCGGCAGCGACTTGCATTTCAGCGCGCATCACGGCCCCATTCCGACGGGCCGGCAAGCCCGCCCGATCAATCGGGATTGGGTCACCGGTCGTTCGGTCGTCGACCGCGTACCGGTGCAGGTGCCCGATTTCCAGGCTCCGGACGCGGCCGAATTCCCCGAAGGGCAGCGGCAGTCGCTCGAACAGGGTCACCGCTGTACGCTGAGCGTACCGTTGTTGCGAGAGGGAGAAGCAATTGGCGCGATCGCGCTTCGCCGTCTGGAGCCCGTGGCCTTCAGCGACAAGCAGATCAGCCTGTTGCAGACCTTTGCCGACCAAGCCGTGATTGCGATCGGCAATGTTCGTCTGTTCGAGGAGGTGCAGGCCAAGACGCGCGACCTCTCCGAAGCCCTCACCTACCAGACCGGCAGCGCCAATATCCTGAAGGTGATCGCCTCCTCGCCGACGGACCTCGATCCGGTGTTGCAGTCTATCGTCGAAAGCGCCTGCGAGCTGTGCGCGGCCAGCGATGCGGTCGTGCAGCTCAGAGACGGCGATGATCTGCGCTTTAGGGCACATCATGGCCCGATCGAGATCAATGTCGAGAAATGGCCGATTGGCCGCGACTGGGCAGCCGGTCGGGCATTCCTGGATCGAACCACAGTCCACGTGACCGACGTTTTTTCGGAGCAAGCGAACGACTTCGCCGGCAGCCGGGAACTCTCGCATCACACCGGCGGGGACGGCGTCCGCACCGTACTGAGCGTTCCCCTGCTGCGCGAGGGCGAAAGCCTGGGAGCGCTCACGCTTCGCCGCCAAGAGGTAGAGCCATTCAGCGACAAGCAGATCGCCCTGCTGCAAACCTTTGCCGATCAGGCGGTGATCGCCATCGGCAATGTCCACCTGTTCGAGGAGGTGCAGGCGAGAACGCATGAGCTGTCAAAATCGCTTGAAGACCTGCGCACCGCGCAGGACCGCCTGGTGCAGACCGAGAAACTCGCCTCGCTTGGCCAGCTCACCGCTGGCATCGCCCACGAGATCAAGAACCCGCTCAACTTCGTCAACAATTTCGCGGCCGTTTCGGCCGAGTTGACCGAGGAGTTGAATGACGTTCTCAAACCCACTGAGTTCGCCGAGAAGGTCCGTGCCGAGGTCGAAGAACTGACCGGGCTCTTGAAGGACAACCTCGAAAAGGTTGTGCAGCACGGCAAGCGCGCGGATTCCATCGTCAAGAACATGCTGCTGCATTCCCGCGAGGGCGGCGGCGAGCACCGGCCGTCCGACATCAACGCGCTGATCGACGAGAGCCTCAACCTCGCCTATCACGGCGCCCGCGCCGAGAAGCCCGGCTTCAACGTCACACTTGAGCGCGATTTCGATCCGGCCGCCGGCCAGATCGACCTATTCCCGCAGGAGATCACCCGCGTCTTCCTCAATCTGGTCTCGAACGGGTTCTATGCCGTGACCAAACGCGACAAGGAGAGCGGCGCCTCCGGCTTCGAGCCGACGCTGCGGGCCAGCACCAAGGACCTTGGCGATGCCGTCGAAATCCGCATTCGCGACAACGGCGCCGGCATTCCAGCCGAGGTAAGGGAGAAGATGTTCAACCCCTTCTTCACCACCAAGCCGGCTGGCGAAGGCACTGGGTTGGGCCTATCGATGAGCCACGACATCATCGTGAAGCAACATGGCGGCACCATTGACGTGGATACCGAACAGGGCCATTTCACCGAATTCCGCATCGTGTTGCCGCGAACAAGCAATTTTGCAGAAAAGTCTAGAGGGTAACCGTGAGTGTTCTGGTCCTGGTTGTCGATGACGAGCCCGACGTGGAAGCGCTGTTCCGCCAGCAATTTCGCCGCGACCTGCGCGCGCAGCGATTCGTCATGGACTTTGCCAGTTCCGCGTCGGACGCGCTGGCGCGCGTCGGCTCCCCCACCGAACATTCGCTGATCCTGATCCTGTCCGATATCAACATGCCCGGCATGACCGGGCTGGAAATGCTGCCGAGGGTCAAGGAAATGCGGCCCGACGTCCCCGTCATCATGATCACGGCCTATGGCGATGCCGACACCAGGCGCAAGGCACTCGAGAACGGCGCAACTGACCTTCTGACCAAACCGATCGACTTCGTGACGCTGCGTCAGGAGATCGATGCCAGGCTCGAGCAAGCCGCATGACCGCAACAATCCTCGTGGTCGACGATGAGCCGGATCTGGAGGCGTTGGTCCTTCAGAAATTCCGACGGCAGGTTCGCGAGGGTTTGGTCAGCTTCATGTTTGCGCGTGACGGGCTCGAGGCGTTGCAGTCGCTCGAAGCGCATCCGCACGTCGACCTGGTGGTCGCCGACATCAACATGCCACGAATGGACGGCTTGTCGCTGCTCGCCAAGCTGCAAGAATCCGAGGACAAGAAATCTACCATTATCGTGTCGGCCTACGGCGACATGAGCAACATCCGCACCGCGATGAATCGCGGCGCATTCGACTTCCTGACCAAGCCGATCGATTTCGCCGATCTCGAAGCGACGATCGACAAGACCCTGCGGCACATCGAAATGCTACGCGAGACACGTCGCCGTCAGGCGGAAGCCGAGCGCGCCCATGCTTCGCTCTCCCGCTATTTCTCGCCCGAGCTCGCCAAGCGGCTTGCGTCCAGCGTGGGCGACAGCACGGAGGTAACTTGGCGCCACGTTGCGGTCATCTTCACCGATATAACCGGCTTCACCTCGCTCGTGGAGACTGCCGCGCCCGAACTCCTTGGGGAACTGCTCAACCAATATGTGGCCGGAATGACCGACGTCGTCTTCGCGCATGAGGGAACTGTGGCAAAGGTGATCGGCGATGCGATCGAGGTACTGTTCAATGCGCCCAGCGATCAGCCCGACTATGCGACGCGCGCAGTCGCCTGCGCGCAGGAGCTTGACGTATGGGCGGAAGCGTTTCGCGAACGGTGGAAGGCGAAAGGCGTGAATTTCGGCGCCACCCGCATCGGCGTTCATGCCGGTCCTGCACTGGTCGGCAATTTCGGGGGCAGCCGCTTCTTTGACTACACGGCTTACGGCGACACCATCAACACGGCGGCGAGGCTTGAAGCGGCGAACAAGTTTCTCGGCACCCGGATCTGCGTCAGCGCGACAATTGCAAACGCGGTAGAGAATTTCAGGGGCCGACCGGTCGGCGATCTCATGCTGCGTGGGCGCAGCGAACCATTGCGCGCTTACGAGCCCTTATCGGCAGCGAGTTTCGGGGCGCCGGCGACATCGCAGTATGGCGAAGCTTTCGCCAAGCTTGAGGCCGGTGATCGCAATGCAATGCCGGCCTTTGCTGCACTTGTCGGCTCACACGCCGAGGATCCTCTGGCCAACTTTCACCTGAAGCGGCTGCTCAACGGCGCGAAGGGTGTCCGTATGCAGCTTGAATAGCCAAGCAGCCCTACTCCGCCATCTCCGCCGGCGTCGTTGGGCCGGCGAGCGGCCGTTCCTCCATCGCAATGATGCAGAGCGCGGCACAGGCCAGCAGCGCGGTGGCGGCGCCGAACACGTAGCGGAACGCGGTGATCATGTCGGCTACAGAAATTGCGTTCGCCGGTCCCCGGTGTTCGCCGAGCGAGATGCCCGCGCCCAGCGCCATCAGGAGGATCGCGCTGAAGGCGGCGACCATGAACGACGACATCAGCGAGCGGAAGAAATTCATCGCACCCGTCACGGTGCCGATCTGGGCGCGCGCCACCGAGTTCTGCAGCGAGACCACGCTGACCGGGAATGTGGTGCCGAGCCCGAGCGCGAACAGCGACAGCACGATCAGCAAGCCCCACAGTGGCAGCGTCGTCACGGTCAGCACCGCACCGAAGATCGCCGCCGCCGAAGTACCCGCAATCGCCACGCGCTTGTAGTGCTTGGCGCGCGCCATGGTCCGTCCGGCGATCGCCGCACCGCAGGTCGAAACCGCGGCGAGCGGGATCAGCGCAAGCCCCGCTTCGCTCGCGGTCAAATGATAGACGACCTCGTAATACAGCGGCAGGTGCACGGTGAGCGCGGTGATGGCGCCCAGCGCGCAGCCGCCGGCCGCCATCGCGTAAGGCACCACCGTTCCACCCAGCAGCGGCAGCGGCAGAAACGGCTCCTCGGCATTGCGCGCGTGCCAGACGAAGGCGAACGCCAGCGCGACAGCCGCGCCAATCATCGCCATGATCGCCGGCGACAGCCAGGCATACCGGTTGCCGCCCCAGCTCAGCACCAGCATCACGACGACCGCAGACGCCATCAACAGCACGCCGCCGAGCCAGTCGACCTTGCGGCGGCGATGGAACACGGGGATCTTGCCCATCTTTGGCAGCAGCAGAAACAGCGCGCCGACGGCGAGTGGCACGTTGATCCAGAAGATCATCGACCAGTGCAGATGCTCGGCGAACACGCCGCCGAGCACGGGACCCATCAGGCCTGCAGCCATCCAGACGCCGCTGAAATAGGCCTGATACCTGCCGCGCTCGCGCGGTGAGACCACATCGGAGATCACGGTCTGCACGACCGGCATGATGCCACCGCCGCCGAGCCCCTGCAGGCCACGCGCGACGATCAATACCGGCATGTTCGGCGCCACCGCGCAGAGGATCGAGCCGACCGTGAACAAGACAAGCGAAACGGTAATCATCACGCGGCGGCCGTAAATGTCGCTCAGCGTGCCGAACACCGGCGCTACCGCCGTCGAGGCCAGGAGATAGGCCGTGATGACCCAGGACAGGTTGCTGACGTCGTTGAACTGGCGGCCGATGGTCGGCAGCGCCGTCGCCACGATGGTCTGGTCGAGCGCGGCCAGAAACATCGTCAGCAACAGACTCATCAGGATGGTGCGAACCTCGTCGGGGCTCAAGGGCGCAGGTGGCGCAATCGGCGGTGCATCGCTGACATCGATGACCTCCGTCGTGATGCGCGATAGTTCGCTGCCGATATCGTCAGGCAATGTCGTCTGGTCGGCAGACTCGCGGTCCTGCCGTTGGTGCTTGTTCATGTCCGACGTAATATTGTTCTGCGCGGCCAAAACCGCCGAGATGGAATCGCCATAACGCCCGCACTTTAGAGGGTAAATTTCCCTTGCGGCAGACGCTTGCGCGCATGGGAGCATCCCGCGAAGGCACCATCGCAATCCCGTGATCGTACGGGACGATACGGTCCTCGTAGGAAACTGGACCCTCTAGGAGTACACCAGCGATACTTCGCCGGTTGGACCGGGGTGCACCAGGCGAAGTCGCACGACATACTGACGGCCTCTGAAGAGCTTGTGGCTGATCGCAGCGTTTCGCTCTTCGCCGCTATCGTCGTCGCCCGAGACATAGCGCGGCATACCGTCGATGACTTCGTACAAGACAAGCGTCGTGTCCGACGCCCCCTTGGTCTCGATCGTGTACTTCCTGGACGACGCCGGTTCGATGACGAAGTCGATCTGCTTGCCGGCGTCGAGCGAGACGACCAGGGGCTTTAACGCGTGCAGCCTGTCCGGTGACTTTTTCAGCGGCGGGTACCATTTGCGGACCCATTTCTTGTCGGCCGCCGACAGCGTTCCCGGCGGAAACAGACCTTCGGTCTCATACCGCTTGGGCTCGGCGATGAGGCCCGGGTCGAATTCATATTCCATGATCGACTTTGGATCCCATTTCGATCCCTGTACCTGCTCCAGCGAGAGTTTCTGCAGAATGTTGTCAAACGTCTCTTTGCGAGTCCACTCGTTGGGCGGCGCTTTGAGATTCTTGTAGACCGCCTCCTCGTGCCATTTGATTCCGGCAAATGGATTCTGGTGCTCATGCTCCATGCCGAGCACATGGCCGATCTCGTGCAGCGCGGTCGAGCGGCCTTCCTTCGTGGTGAGGCTCCAGCCATAGACCGTCGTCGGCTGGGTCAGCGGATCGTTCAGCACTTCACGGCCGACACTCGAATAGGAGCCGCCGTCCTTTACCGAATAGCCGATCCGCACCTCGGCTTCCCCGAGTTCCTTCACCTCCTTGAACTGCAGCCCGATTCCGACGCGCTTCCATCGGGCGAAGGCGTTGCGGATCGCGGCCGCCTGCCGTTTCGGAACGGCGAAATGCCCCGACGTGAAGAAGCAATAATGCAGTACTGTTCCGTTCATCCATTTCGATTGCGAGACCATGATCGAACGCGCGCGGATCGGATCGGCCATTACGGTGGCGCTGAGGGGGCGAACCGTACGCGGCGCCAGCGCACACAAGCGCATGGCAGATTTCGTGACAGGAACGGCAGATTTCTTCTTGGCTGTCTTCTTGTAGGTCGGGTTCCGGGTCTTCTTGGCGTGAGCACGCGGCATGTCGGCTCCCCCTCAAAATTCATCCTTGAAAATCAATCTGTCGAAAATACAAGCCAAGGTAGCGTCCGGGCAAAGTCAAATCAAGGCGGGGTCAGCCGGCCTGCGCGAGCACGTCCGAAATTGTCCGTCGTCCGCGGAGGGCCCGGCGCACCGCATCAGCGCCTGCCGTTCACGGCCGCCACACTCAAGCTTTGGGCCGCTTCTTCAGCCGCGCCCGGTTCGGCAACAGCGCCGGCCATTGCACAATATGGTCTTCGAGGTCTTCGTCCGGAATCTCGTCCTCGGTGCCCAGCACCCTGCCGCGCACCGAAACCCCGGCTTCATGCACGGTGTTGGGGTCCCCCGAAATCAGCGGGTGCCACCAATAGAGATCGCGTCCCTCCGCGACCAGTTTGTAGCCGCAGCTCGGCGGCAGCCAGGTCAGGGTGCGGACGTTCTCGGGCGTCAGGCGGACACAATCCGGAACCTTGTCGGAACGGTTATGGTAGTCCTTGCAGGCGCATAGGCCGGAATCCAGCAGCTTGCAGGAAACATGGGTGAAGTAGATTTTCCCGGTATCCTCGTCCTCGAGCTTTTCCAGGCAGCAGCGCGCGCAGCCGTCGCACAGGCTTTCCCATTCGGCGCTGGACATTTCCTCCAACGTCTTGGTTTTCCAGAAGAATCCCTCCTGGCTGGAAGCTCGCTTGGGCGGTGCGGTCATGAAGTCGGTTGGTTTACGGCTCGAGTTCGGTTGCAACCCTTCTAGGAGGTCCGGCGACAGGGGCGCAAGCCGGCTGACTACGGGCACAAAAAAGGGTGGCAACGCGTTAGGGCTGACCACCAAAATGGTGAGCGAGAGCATTGGTTTATAGCCCCCGCTCGGATAGAACAATTGCGAGTCCCCAAGCGTCCTAAAAGCGCCTTGGGTTTGCCGCAACAACAAAGCATGACGTCTCGACAGCGCCCGGCCGGGTGCGTGAGCGTTTTAAACGATCAAGGGTCCCGGTGCGCCAGATCCTACCTCCGCAGTGGAATCAGAAGATCCGGAACTTCCTTCTGGATCTGGATGCGCGCATCGATTCGACGCTGTTCTCGTCGGGCAAGGGCCTGCGCGAGTTGTACGAGCGCTACTCCACCTTCATGGACCGCTTCTATGTCGGCCGCTGGAAGCGCTGGGTCTTCATCGAACCGTTTTCGGAAGCCGCCACGATCGGCCTCGGCGGGCTGATCGTGATGCTGGCGCTCGCGATCCCCGCGTTTCGCGAAACCGCCGATGACGACTGGCTGAAGAAATCCGATCTCGCAGTATCGTTCCTCGACCGCTACGGCAATCCGATCGGCAGCCGCGGCATCAAGCACAATGACTCGATCCCGCTGGAAGATTTTCCGGACAATTTGATCAAGGCGACGCTCGCCACCGAAGACCGCCGCTTCTACGACCATTTCGGCATCGACTTCCCCGGCACCGCGCGCGCCCTCGTCACCAACGCGCAAGCCGGCGGCGTGCGCCAGGGCGGCTCCTCGATCACGCAGCAATTGGCGAAGAACCTGTTCCTGAGCAACGAGCGCACCATCGAGCGCAAGGTGAAGGAGGCGTTTCTGGCGGTCTGGCTGGAGACGCGGCTGACCAAGAACGAGATCCTGAAGCTCTATCTGGACCGCGCCTATATGGGCGGCGGCACGTTCGGCGTCGACGGCGCGGCGCATTTCTACTTCAACAAGTCGGCGCGCGACGTCAATCTCGCGGAATCCGCCATGCTGGCCGGCCTGTTCAAGGCGCCGACCAAATACGCCCCGCACATCAACCTGCCCGCCGCCCGCGCCCGCGCCAACATCGTGCTCGACAACCTCGTCGATGCCGGCTTCATGACCGAAGGACAGGTGTTCGGTGCGCGGCGCAATCCGGCGATGGCCGTCGACCGCCGCGACGAAAATTCACCGAACTATTACCTCGACTACGCCTTCGAAGAGATGCGCAAGCTGGTCGACACCTTCCCGAAATCCTATGTCGAGCGCGTCTTCGTGGTCCGCACCGCGATCGACATGAACGTGCAGCGCGCCGCCGAGGACGCGGTCGAAAACCAGCTCCGCCAGTTCGGCCGCGACTATCACGCCACGCAGGCCGCCACCGTGGTCGCCGATCTCGATGGCGGCGTCCGCGCCATGGTGGGCGGCCGCGACTACGGCGCCAGCCAGTTCAACCGTTCGACCGACGCCTACCGGCAGCCGGGCTCCTCGTTCAAACCCTATGTCTACACCACAGCGCTCTTGAACGGTTACAAGCCGTCATCGATCGTGGTCGACGGTCCGGTCTGCATCGGCAATTGGTGCCCGCAGAACTATGGCCACTCCTATTCCGGCTCGGTGACGCTGACCCAGGCGATCACCCGCTCGATCAATGTCGTGCCGGTGAAGCTGTCGATTGCGCTCGGCGGCAAGTCACCGAACCCCGCCAAGGCCGGCCGCGTCAAGATCACTGAGGTGGCGCGGAAGTTCGGCCTCACAGCCCCCCTGCCGGATACGCCGTCGATGCCGATCGGCTCCGATGAAGTCACCGTGCTCGAACACGCGGTCGCCTATGCGACGTTCCCGAACAAGGGCAAATCCGTAAAGCCTCACGCGGTGCTGGAAGTGCGCACCGGCGCCGGCGATCTGGTCTGGCGCTTCGACCGCGACGGCAAGAAGCCGGTGCAGGCCATTCCCGCCTCCGTCGCCGCCGACATGGCGTGGATGATGAGCCACGTCGTCAGCGAGGGCACCGCCCGCCGCGCCGCGCTCGACGGCATTCCGACCGCGGGCAAGACCGGCACCACCAACGCCTACCGCGACGCCTGGTTCGTCGGCTACACCGGCAACTTCACCTGCGCGGTCTGGTACGGCAATGACGACTACTCGCCGACCAACCGCATGACCGGCGGTTCGCTGCCCGCGCAAACCTGGCACGACATCATGCTCGTCGCCCATCAGGGCGTCGAGGTGAAGGAAATCCCCGGCATCGGCATGGGCACGAAACTGCCGCCGCCCGCCCAGCCTGCCAACGTCGCGGCCAACAGCGCGGCACGGGTGCTGGAGACCAAGCCGGGACCGCCGCCGGTATTGACCAAGCGCGGCGCGGATATTCTGGTGCGCGTCGAAAAGCTGCTCGACGAGGCCGGCAAGGCCGCGGGCAAGACCTCGTCGAACGATCAGAAGCAGCCCGCCAAGCCGGTCACATCAGGCGCGCTGGCCTTCCCCGAGAATTATATCGCAGCCGCTGGCGACCAGCCTGCACCGGCGCAGCGGAAGAATTAAAAGGCATGATCCGGCAGAATGTTAACCGGCTTTCCTCGGAGCAGATGCGAGGCGTCTGCGCCGACATGCTCACACCAAAAGAAACGCTTCAGGTTTCGGATGAAGCCGGTTCAACCGGAATCTGATGTCGTGAGATTTCGGAGCACTGGCCCGTGCGGCTGATCTTCATCATCTTGCTGGCGTTGGCGCTTGCCACGGCCGTCGGTCTCGGCTCGACCTACATGACGGCGACGCGCGGCACCGATCTCGGCACGCTCACGATCGGCGCCTGGACCGCGCGGCCCAAGAGCGGCACCGCCGAGGTCGATCCCTATTCGCGCGCCTCGATTGCCCGCAGCGGCGAACTGCCGATCGGCACCGGTGACGGCATCGCCTTCTCGGCCACGTCAGACGACAAGAACAAGCCGCTCGACGGGCGCTGCGACGTGGTTGTCAGCGGGGTGACGCCGGCGGCCCGGTTCTGGACGCTGACGCTGTTCGACCGCAAGGGCCATCTGGTCGCCAATTCGCTGCAGCGCTATGGCTTCACCAGCCAGGAAATCGTCCGTGGCTCCGACGGCGCGTTCGAGATCCGCGTGGCGGCGCGGTCGCGGGCCGGAAACTGGCTGCCGACCGGCGGCATCGAGCGCTACGCGCTGATGTTGCGGCTCTATGATACGCCGGTCGGCGTGGCGACGCGGACGCAGCGCGACGCGCCGATGCCTTCCATCACGACGGTAGGCTGCCCATGATCCGGCTGGTATTCACCATCATCGCGGGCGTGCTGCTGGGCGGCGTGGTGCATCTCGTCAGCGTGCTGGCGCTGCCGCGCATTGCCACCCAGGACGCCTATTCGCGGCTGACGCCGATGACCAAAGAGAACGCCGTCACGGCGCTGCCGCTCGCCGAGCCCAACAACGCGCCGATGCCGTTCATGGACCCGGCCTTTGCGGTCGCGATCTGCCGCTATGACCTTACCGGCGGACCGATCAAGCTGACGGTGCCGGTCAGCCAAGCCTATACTTCGGTGTCGTTCTATACGCGCAATGAGGTCGCCTACTACGCCATCAACGACCGCTCGGCCGGCCGCAAGGTGATCGAACTCGACCTGATGACGGAAGAGCAGCATTCCGAATTGCCGGAGGATGAGGAAATCACCGCCGCCGACCGACTGATCATCGACTCCCCCACCGCGACCGGCCTGATCGTGCTGAAGGCCTTGGCGCCGGAGCCCGGCTTAATGCCGCAGGCGCAGGCTTCGCTCGCGGCGTCGCAGTGCACCGTGCAGACCGAGCCGCCACCGGCCAAGCAACCCGAACCGGCGCCGCCTCCCCCGGCCCCTGCGCCACGGTCCAAGCGCTGATCACTGCCTAGAGCGGGATGGGTTGGAGTCGAATCGATTCGCCAGTAGCGCGAAGCTAACGATCTCGTGTCCCGGACGCAGTGCAGATACTCTTCGGCGGTACACCGCAGGGCCTAGACACAAAATCGCGAAAACAACCCCATGCAAAGTAGAATGGGTCCCGGCTCGCAGCACTCACGCCGCTTGCGTCCGGCACGAGATGGTCCGTCGTCACGGCCCAACCTAATCACATCCTGCTCTAGCGTGAGCCGGCACTTCCTGGTGCTGGCCGCAGCGGCAATTCTCGTAGTCCACGGGATCGTGGCTGTTGAAGATGGTCACGGCATCGCCGTGATTGGCCTTGAGCACCCGCAGCCGCTCCTGGTTTTCGACGCGCATGGCGCGATCCATGTCGGCGCGGCGCTGAAACATGCCCAGCACCAGCGGCATTTTTGGCGAAGCCTGCATCTGACCGTGGAAGAAATAGGCATCGCCGGCGTGCAGCAGCCATTTGTCCCCGCTCCGCACGGCGATGCCGCAATGGCCTAATGTGTGGCCCGGCAACGGGATCATCAGGACGTCAGGCTCGCGATCGGCAAGCGCGCGCACGCCCTTGAAACCGAACCAGTCCTCGCCGCCATCCCCATAGAAGGCCCATTGAGGCCCATGCTTCCACTGATCGGTGATGTAGCGGCCCTTCGGTGCGGACATCCGGCCGGTCACCGCCATGTCGTACTCGCGCCGATGGACGTGCACCTTCGCATTCGGAAAATCCGGAATGCCGCCGGCATGATCGCGGTCGAGATGCGTCAGCAACAGATGCCGCACATCGCTTCTGGAATAGCCGAGCGTCTCGACCTGCAGCACGGCGGTCTCGGCCGGATCGAGCCGCGGCGTCGTCTGCCGGACCCATTTGGGCCCGAGCCGCGGCGGGTTGGCGATGTCGTCCAATCCGATGCCGGTATCGACCAGCGCCAGCCCGTCATTGGTCTCGATCAGCAGGCAATGACACACCATGCGCGCGCGCTGAAAAATGCTCCCGGTGCCGTTCACCAGGCGCCGGCCGATCGGGCACATGGTGCCGGTGTTGAGATGGTGGACGCGCATGACAAGGTCTCCTTCGAGGTCAGGCGCCCTGCTTGCCATTCGGCACACCATAGGTAAAATATCAATATCTGATACTATCAATAGGAACAGACTATGGATATGCGCGAACTCCGCTATTTCGCGGCCGTGTTCAGGGAGCGCAACCTGACGGCGGCCGCCAGGCGCTGTTTCATCTCGCAGCCCTCGATCTCGGCGGCGATCACCAATCTGGAAGCCGAACTCGGCACGGCGCTGTTCATCCGGCACAAGAAGGGCGTGGCGCCGACGGAAGCGGCCGAACAATTCCACGTCGTGGCCCGCCGCATCATCGACGAGGCCGACGCCGCAAAAAACCTGTTCCGGAAACCTGCGACGCGGAGCGCATTGACGCTCGGCCTGATGCGCACGCTCGATCGGCCGCGAACCATTGCTTTGTTGAAGCCGCTGACCGCGACTTCCGACATCGCGCTCCGCCTCGTCGGCGTCGATGAGCCTTCGGATGCGCGGATCGTCTCCAAAAACCTTCTGCGCGCCGACGAGCATTTCGTTCCGCTCTGGGTCGAGCGCTATGTCGCAGCGCTGCCGCCGTCGCATCCGCTGACGCTGAAGGAGCGGCTGCGCACCGCGGATCTCGCCGGCGTCGCCATGGTCGATCGTTGTCATTGCGAGCAGAGCGAGTTTTTCGGCCGTGCCGCATCGGCGTCACGCCAGCCCGCGGCGATCGCTGAATCGGAAGACTGGGCGATGGCGCTGGTGGCCGCCGGTGTCGGGATTGCCATCGTTCCCGAAGGCGTGGCGCGCGCCAATTCCGATGTCGCCGTGCGCGAGATCGACGTCGATGTGAAGCGCGAAGTTGGCCTCGCCTACAGCGCGGCGCGGCCGCCGTCAGAAGCCTTGCAGAACTTTATCGCGAAACTGCAGCGGCAACGCCCCAAAGCGGGCCGCGCCAAATCGGCGGGCAAGACCGGGCGCTAGCTGTGGGCGTGTACTCACAAGACATGCGCTGGTCACTCCGGAAAAGCGGACATCCGGACGAGGCGGAAATCGTTCCCGTTATCCTTAGGAAAATCCGGATACGTCAGTGAGGCGCGGTGGTAGGCACAATTAGTGTCCAACCTTTCTGAATTGGACTAAGCTGAACGAGCCGATACCGCTTGTCCTGACGAAGGCGAAGCCGGCCAAGACGGCCAGCCTGCGATACTCGGCTTCCGTCCGCTCGCATCCACCAGGTCCCCTCAGCATATTGAGATCGCTCATGGCGCAGGAGCGGTCCTGGGTCTCGGTCGTGGCAAGCTCCGGCATGATCCGCTCGATCACGATCAACGTTCCGCCGGCCGGCAGCGCGTCCCGGCAGTTGCGCAGAAGGACCTCGCAACGATCGTCTTTCCAATTGTGTAGGATGCTCTTCATTAGGATCGTGTCGGCACCGCCCGGAACTCCTTCAAAGAAACTGCCGGCAACGAACCGGCAGCGATCGGCGATGCCAAGTCGATCAAAATGCGCATGCGCTTCTGCCTCACAGCGCGCAAGGTCGAAGGCGATGCCCTCAAGATGTGGGTTGTGCTTGAGCACGCCGCCGATCAATTCGCCTGTGCCGCCGCCGAGATCCATGACAACGCGCGCGGCCGCGAAGTCGTGCGCCACAACGACCTTCGGAACGATGGTCCGCGTGAGGCTGACCATCGCAGCGTTGAACTGGCGGGTCCATTCCGGCGCATTGCTTGTCGCGGCATAGCGATCGTCGCCATCGCCGCGCAACTCGGCCGCGCTCTTCCCAGAGCGAACCGAGTCGACCAGTCCGCTCCAGGATTGCGCGAGCATCTCGCCCTCAAAGAGAACCCAGTCCTTGAAGGATGGATCGGCGGTCTCGTCGAGCTGCCGGCCGAGATCGGTCATGGCAAACCGGTCCCGGTCGGCCTGCCTGCATAGGCCAAGTGTCGTCAGGCCAACGAGCAGTCTGCGCAGCGCACTTTCGTCGGCGGACACCAGCCGGGCGAGTTCGGCCACCGATTTCACCTCATCGCCGATGACCTCGGCGAGCTTGAGCTTCGCCGCCGCATAGATCACTGCGGTGATGCGATGCGACTGCACGAGATCATGCACGGATGCTGGCCGGCTCATGTATTGCCTCCTGTCAATGCCGGGTTCAATCGGTCGGGACGAACCCCGTTGCCTGCACGATCGCCTTCCACCGGTCGGATTCGGATGCGATCAGCCGGGCGAAGTCTCCCATGGCGATCGCGTCGGGCTCGACGGCCAGTTTTGCCATACCGGCCCTGACCTCGTCGGTGCGCAAGGCCGCCTGGATCGCGGCATTGAGCTTGTCGACGATCGACGCCGGCGTCTTCGCCGGAACGAAGAACGCAAACCATGTGAGGTCCTCGAGCGACGGATATCCAGCTTCCCGCACCGTCGGTACCGCCGGAACGAACGGGCAGCGGCGGGGCCCAGTGGTCGCCAGCGCACGAAGGTCTCCAGATTGGACGAGTCCGAGCGCGCTGCCGATCGGCATGACAGCCGCTGCAATCACGCCCTTGACCAGATCCTGAATCGCGCCATTGCCCTGATAGGGCACGTGAAGAAAATCGAAGCCCGCGCTGCGGCCCAGCATCGTACCGAGAAAATGCAGCGTGGTTCCAGCGCCCGGCGTGCCAAAGGTGGCGAGCTTCGGATTGGCGCGGCACCAAGCAACGAAATCTGCCAGCGTCTTGACGTCGGCCGGCACCTTCGGGCCGACCGTCAGCAATGTCGGGGTCGAGGCGACGGTCGACACCGGCGTGAAATCCCGCGGCTGGTATCTCAGCGTCTTATAGACGTGCGGAAAAAACATCATGAAGCCGAGCGGCGCGAACAGCATGACCGCTCCGTCGGCGTCGGCGCTCTTCACCGCCTCCACCGCGATGCGACCGCCTGCGCCCGGCCGGCTCTCGACCACGATGGTTTGCGCATAGCCGCTCATCTGACCGGCCACGAGCCGCGCCAGGGCGTCCTGTAGCCCGGGCGTGAAGCCCATCAGGATATGCACGGTTCTCGCGATCGGCTGTGCAAGCGCCCGCGGCACAAGATGCGCGGCGGAGAACGCGGCAGCGGCCGCCGACACCGTCAACACGTTACGACGCGTGATCATCGCCTGTCTCCCTGACGTAGCCCAATGTTTCCGCGCGGGTTCTACCGTCGGATGTATCACGTCGGGGACCGACAGGCTTGGTCGCCGGCTTACTTTTTCCTTACCGGCAGCTTATTCTTGAACAGAAGGATTTCAACGATCGACCGCGGTTGCGGGGAGGTGGTTTGCGCTATTTCTTTGATAATTTTTCTCTCGACACCGACCGGCGTGAGCTGCGCCGCGGAGCGGATGTGATCGCCATCGCGCCACAGGTGTTCGACCTGCTCGGCTATCTGATCGGCAACCGCGAGCGCGTCGTCAGCAAGGACGACCTGATCAGCACAATCTGGCAAGGCCGCGTCGTCACGGACGTCGCTCTGACCACGCGGCTCAATGCGGTGCGGAAGGCGATCGGCGATTCCGGAGACGAGCAGCGACTCATCAAGACCTTTCCACGCAAGGGCGTCCGATTCGTCGCCACCGTTCGCGAGGCACCCGACCCGACAACAGCGACGGTCATCAGCTCGCCAAGCCCCGCCGCAGGCAAGCCGTCGCTCGTGGTTCTGCCCTTCGCCAATCTGAGCCCCGATCCCGCGCAAGATTATTTCGTCGACGGCGTGACCGAGAGCCTGACCACGGATCTGTCGCGAATGGCCGGCATCTTCGTGATCGGCCGCAACACCGCCTTCACCTACAAGGGAAAGCATGTCGATCTAACGCAGATCGGCCGCGAGCTCGGCGTTCGCTACGTGCTCGAGGGATCGGTGCAGCGGGCTGGAGGCCGGATGCGCATCAACGTCCAGCTCATCGATGCCGAGACCGGCAATCATTTGTGGGGCGAACGTTTCGACAAACAGGTCGCCGGCCTCTTCGACATGCAGGACGAGATCGGTGCCCGTCTTGCCAATCAACTGGGAACCGAGCTGGTAATGGTGGAGGCACGGCGCGCAGCGCGGGCACCGCATCCGGATTCGATGGACCTGTACTTCCAGGGCATGTTGTATCTGAATCGCGGAACGGATCCCGCAAGCCTGTCGCAGGCGCGCCCATTCTTCGAACAAGCGCTCCGCCTGGACGCCGCGAACGTCGAAGCCATGGTGGGCATGGCCGACGTCGATGCCATGCGGGCTACCTCCATGCTGATCGACCGGACGGCGCCCCTGCGGGTGGTCGAGGCGTCCTTGGCCGGAATACTTGCCCACACGCCTAATCACGCGAGGGCGCATTGCCTGATGGGCGTCGTCCAGATTTTCACCAAACGCGCCGCCCAGGGCATTGCCGAATGTGAGCGGGCGTTGGCGCTGGATCGAAATCTGGCCACCGCCCATGCATGGATCGGACTTGGCAAGTGCAATCTGGGTCGGGCCGAGGAGACTGAAGCCCACATCATGGAAGCATTCCGGCTCTCTCCCCGCGACAACAAGGCCTCTTCCTGGATGAATACGGCCGGCGTAGCGCAGTCATATCTTGGAGCCGATGAGACGGCTGTTCACTGGTTCAAGCGCTCCATCGAGACCAACCGGAACATTGCCCCGTTCGTCCATTTCTATCTTGCCGCCGCGTTGGCTCATCTCCGTCAGATCGAGGAATCACGAGCTTATGTGCAGGCGGGGCTCATCCTTGCTCCGGATTTCAGTATCGCTCAATTCCACGCCAGTTCGCCAACGGATAATCCGACCTGTCTTACGCAGCGAGCTCGCATCGCCGACGGCCTACGCAAGGCAGGACTTCGCCAGAAATGAATGGCGAACAGGCAATAAGGGCCAGAAGGATCGATCTCGCGAACTTCTGCAGACTCGCTGAAGGCCAGCCCAGATGTCCGCTTCTGAGCGTAATCCGAACATCGCCAAGTACATGGCTCTTTTTCAGATTTATGAGTAACGCCGTAGTTTAACCCTTCACCGTCACTGCCCGCCCGATCACGGGCTGGGCAGCGACCGGCGGGTTTGCAGTTTGCGCTGCGAGTTCACCGATCAGGCGGTCGGCATCGGCCGCAATAGTGTCGGGCGTCTGAATCACCAACCGCTCCAGCGCCCAGCGATACGACGAAATGCGCCGCTCCAGGCATTGCTGGACCCACTGCACGATCAGCGTGTTCTCTTCCATGCGGGCGATCGCATCGGCCTGTTCGCGCGGCGATAGTTCCGACACCATTTTGAGGCTGGCGCTGCGCTTGCGGTCGAGTTCGATGACGCGCGCGGCGGAGGCAAAGAACGGCTCGAACCGCGTGATGTCGTTGCGGACGTCCTCGATCAACTGCTGATAACGCGAGGTGTGCGAACGGTGCGGCTCGTCGATCAAAGCGCGTCCGTAGGTGGTGCGGTCGAACACCACCTTCTGCCGCCATGGCGAAGGCAATGGCTGGTAATCGCCGAACACGCTCTTCCAGGCGGGCCGCGAGTGCGGCGGCTCGATCAGGGGATAGGCGAGATCGCGAAGCTGGCGTTCGTTTTCGGTTAGCTGGAAGTGGGAGGGCTTGAGGCCGACGCTGGCCGTAG
Organism: Bradyrhizobium sp. AZCC 1678; assembly: GCF_036924765.1. Classification (NCBI taxonomy): domain Bacteria; kingdom Pseudomonadati; phylum Pseudomonadota; class Alphaproteobacteria; order Hyphomicrobiales; family Nitrobacteraceae; genus Bradyrhizobium; species Bradyrhizobium sp. AZCC 1678. The sequence continues at coordinate 3,401,620 of NZ_JAZHSE010000001.1, read as the reverse complement.
CCTCGGCGCCCAGCCAGCGGTGCATGTCGTCGTTGCGCATATCGGCGCGGGTGCGGCCGAAATCGCCGCCGCTGCAGCCGCCGAGCACAGCGCTTGCCACGAGCAGCATGAGCGCCGGGAGTGACCGAAGCCCGGTGGTCCGGATCGGGAGGCACAGCTCCGGCATTGCAAACGTCCGTCGTTCAGGGGCGCCGACGGCGACGGCGACCGGGCGCCGTCCCCTCTTCCGGCCCGCGCCCGTCGCCGGTTTCGCCGGCTGCACGTTCGATGCGGACAACGGGAAGGATCAGCACGGTTCCCAAGCCATCGCGTGGAGCGCCATCCATGGTTGAGCCCGGCCGTCGCGAAGCCGCATCCGCCGGAAATTCAATGATGGTGCCCATGTTCCGTTCTCTCTGGTTGCCGCACGGACACGATCTGGCCAGCGACATGCCATTATTCAGAACAGAACGTGGTTAACGGCATCTTAATTTATGCAGGCGGTACAGTTACGGGTTCCGGGCCCGGCGCCCGCCGAAAGTTGGCATTTTAGTGGATTTCTTCACGGGCTGTTTTCCTTAACCAACTCTTAAAGTGCCGTGCGTAGGCTGCCGCGAGGGATTACCGAAGTCGCGTACACACCTGACATGACCGCAGCTCCATTGTTTCCAGGATTCGACGGGCTGATGACGCTCTCGCGCCGCGAGGGCGTCGATATCAGGCCGACCTTGCTGCGCGTGCTGACCGACCTCTATGTCCAGACCAGCGTCCATTCCGCCGACGAGGAACGGCAGTTCGTCGAACTGACCTCCCGCCTGATCGACCAGGTCGATGACGCGACCCGCGCCGCGGTGCGGGCGCGGCTCGCGATCTATCCGGCGACCCCGGCCGAGATCATGGACAAGCTCGGGCTGCGGCGTTCGCCCCCCGGCCAGGACTTGCCGCTCGCAGCCCCGATTGCCGCGGCTCCGGCCAGCGAGCCAGTGGTGAAGGCGCCGACGGAAGCGCAACTGCGGATGGCGTCCACCCTGTCGATGCGGCCCAACGATGCCGCCGAAATCAGCGACATGTTCTTCGCGGCGGGCGCCAGCGAACGCGCGCTGATCCTGCACAATCTTGCCGACACGCCGCTGAAAGCCTCGGCGCGAATTCCCGCAGCCCGCGCCGCGCGCGCGCTCCATATCCTGGAGATGGCCGCATTCGCCGAAGACACCGAAAACTTCGCGCTCGAAATCGGCGAAGCCTTGATCCTGCCGCAGCGGATTGCCGAACAGGTGGTCCACGATCCCGGCGGCGAGCCGCTGGCCTGCGCCGCGCGCGCGCTGGACATGCCGAGCGCCGCGTTCCAGCGCGTGCTGCTGTTCCTTAATCCCGAGTTCGGCTCATCCGTGCATCATGTTTATCGTTTGTCGCGGCTTTACGACCGCTTGAGCGAACGATCCGCGCTGGTGATGCTGGCGGCGTGGCGCGGCTCGACCATGGCGGTCACCCGCGCCAAATATCGCGCTGCGCTCTACGACGACGAACGCCATCGCGCCCGTGCGGCGACATTGCAAACACGGCCTGCCGTGCAGCCCGGAACGGCGCCGGCTATTCGCACTGGCACCGACGGCTCGAAGCGTTAGCGCGCGGTTTTAATTAAGCCTTCGCCAGATCCAGAAAGTGCCGCCCTGCCCGGTCTTCGGTCTCGACGATCCAGGCGTCGGGATCGAAGCGGAGTTCCTTGGTGAGACGTTCCTCCACCGATTGCTCCGGCACCGGCTGCGGCGAGGCCGGCGCGAACAGCCGCTCGGCCGGACGGCTCTCGTCATAGACGGTCTGCGGCGCCGGTGCATACAGCATGGCGTTGCCGTCGAGCAGCGCCACCTTGACGAACACCGCCCCCGCCTCCTCCGCGCCGCGCTTGCGCACGGCGCCAAAGATTCCCTCAGTCTGGCAGCGGCGCAGATAGGCGGCCACCCAGATGGATGATTTCAATCGCATGGTGGCGACGTATAGGCCAGCGATCAGGTGGAAGCTAGTCGATCGGGTGGCCGATCATGGCGGTGAGTTCCTTCACCAGCCGATCGGACATCTGGCCGGTGACCGGGAGCTTGCGGTCGCGCTCGAACTTTGTGATCGCGGCCTGCGTGTCCGCGCCGACCGCCCCGGTCGGCTTCAACTGGCCGTAGCCATATTGGGTGAGCGCGCGCTGCACCGCCGCCACGCGGCGTGCGCCGGCGCTTTGCGCGGTGGCTGGAATCGGCGCGGGCGGACGCGCCACATTCGCGGGCGCAGCAGTAGGCGCACCGGTCGACTTGACCACCGAGTCAGGATTTTTGGAATCGCTCCTGGAATCCCCGCTCCTGATCTCGACGTGCTTGGGATCAGCGCTCCTCGCCTCGACCGGCCTGATTTCCGGCGGCTCTGTCTCCGCCGGCCTTGAGGTCAGTTCGACCGGGCGCGGGCGCGGCAGCGGGCTCACGGCGGCGGCTTGCGGCGCCGGCAGCGTCACCACCGAGCTGAACATCGGCGAGGGATGGCGGCCGGCCTGCAAGAACAGCGCATTGGCGAGGATGGCGCAGATCGCGGCAGCGGCGAGCAGGCCCGCGACCATGTCTTTCGGACTGTGCAGGAGGATGCGCATCACAAGGCCGCGATGTTCCTCCACTTCAATCGCCGCCGCCTTCGCGCCGCGACGGCGGCGGCGCGGCATCTCGTCATTATCGTCACTACGCCTAGGCACGTTTCTTCACCTGATGGACTTGATCCTGTGATCCGGATCGCAGCGCCGGTTTCAGCGGCGCGATGTTATTTGAAGGCGTCAACAGCGGCGCAAAGTCAAGCGGCAAGGCAACAGTCACCGTGGTACCCTCGCCGACCGTGCTCTGCACGTTCATCTCGCCATTATGCAATCCGACCAGGCCCTTCACGATCGACAGGCCGAGGCCGGTGCCTTCGTGCTTGCGCTGATAGGTCTTGCCGGCCTGGAAGAACGGATCGCCGATCCGTGCGAGATCCTCGGCGTCGATCCCGACCCCGGTATCGGTGACACTCAGCATCAGCCGCGATCCCTCGACTGAGGCTGAAACCGTCACGCTGCCGCCGCGCTCGGTGAACTTGATGGCGTTGGCGACGAGGTTCAGCGCGATCTGCTTGAACGCGCGGGGATCGCCGTTCATCACGGGCAAGTCCTCCGCCGCGCGGGTGATCAGATCGACGCCGTTGTCCCGCGCCTTCAGCGCCAGCAAATTGCAGCAGTGCAGGAGCGCCGCACGCGGCGCGAACGGCTCCGGCGAAATTTCGAAATTGCCGGTTTCCATCTTGGAGATATCGAGGATGCCGTTGACGACCGACAACAGATGCTGGCCGGAATCGTTGATCAACTGCGCGTATTCCTTGCGGCGCGCGGCATCGAGCATCATCGCCTCTTCGTGCACGATCATCTCGGAGAAGCCGATGATGGCGTTCAGCGGCGTGCGCAATTCGTGGCTCATGGTGGCCAGGAATCGGGTCTTGGAGGCATCCGCATGCTCGGCGGCGGTGCGCGCCAGTTCGAGGGCCTGCTCCTGGACCTTGCGGTCGGTGACGTCGCGCATCACGGCGACGACATCGGCCTCGGGCGAAACCTGCTCGAGCGGCCGGCAACGCATCTCGACCCAGATGAAATCGGCAGAAATGTTCTGGCCGCGAACCGCGTCGCGGCGGAGACGGAATTCGACGCGTTGCTCGCTGCCGCGCGCGGCATCCGACAGCGCCGTGAGATAGGCCGGACGATCGACAACATGGACGCGGTCGAACAGGCCATGGCCGGTAAGCCGTGCACCCGACGTGCCGAGCATGGCTTCCGCCGCCGGCGAAATGAATTCCACGGCGCCGTTGCGGTTGTGACGCGAAATCACGTCGCTCATGTTTCGCGCGAGCAAGCGATAGCGGTCTTCCTCGACATAGAGCAGCGCCACGGAAGTGCGCGCCAGCGATTCCGCGCTGACGGCCAGTCCTGCCGCATAGAGCGTCGCGGAAGCCACGCCCGCCCCCATCAGGACGCCGCGCAGGGCCGCGTTCGACTCCGGCACCGGCAGCAAGTGAAAATGTCCGAGCGCGATCAGCAAGGCGACGCATGCCAGCGCCAGCGCGGAAGCGAACGCGACCACGCGGCGCGAGGCCGACAGCGCGGCTTCCAGCGGAACGACGATGAGCCAGACCGCGGCGAATGATTCGATACCGCCGGTGGTTATGGCAACCATCATGACGAGGCCCGCCAGCGCGAGCGCGGAGAGGATGTGCGCGCCTTCGTAGCGGCCGGTGCGCGACAGGAACCAGGACAACAGAATCGGTGCGATCAGCCAGGCGAAGGCCGCGACCTCGAGCGCCGTGGGCGCCCCGCGCATCGCCAGATAGATCGGAAAAGCCGCAAGCGCCACCAGGCTGCCGAGCAGCCGCGGCGCCATGAATGCACGGTGACGCGCACGCGTCAGCGCATCATATCGTGCCGAGGGATGCAGCAGGGCATCGAGACAATCGCGGATGATACTCAAAACAGTCACGGCTCTCGCGCTTCGGCTTGATCGTCAGACAGACGCGCCGGAACGCCCCCTCAATCTTTGCGTCACCGTGTCAGAGCGAACTTAAGCGAACGCTAAGGCGCCGGGAGCGACCGACCAGCATCGTGCATTCGCGGGCGTTTCACGCCTCGCACAACGCTCATTCGGCCCGGATGGTGAACGACAGGTTTCCAGCGGGATCGATCTATGGTTTCGAAATGGTGGATGCGCGAGCGGCGCGAAGTCTTCGCGCGATAGTGGTCATAAATCTAAAATTTACGCCGAATCGAATCATTCAAACTTTCAACGAATTTTCGGTGACTTTACCTCAATGCAAACACTTCCGATTTATCGACGGCTGTTAATCAGGAACAAAGCTGCGGTTTAACCGCAACACAACCATAAGAGACGACCGGGGTCGCGAGATGTTTTTTCTGCTTCGCATGGCATTCTGGCTCGGGCTCGTGCTCGTGCTGTTGCCCAGGGAAAAGACGCCTGAATCGGACAAGGTGCCGCAGATCGGCGCTTCCGAAGCCGTATCGGCTGCGACCGCGGCCGTCTCCGACATGGGCCAGTTCTGCAAGCGCCAGCCGGCGGCCTGTGAGGTCGGCGGTCAGGCCGCGACCGCGATCGGCCAGCGCGCCCAGGATGGCGCCCGCAAGCTCTATAAGATCATCACCAAGCCCGACCATCCCGGCGTCCCGGACAAGAAGCCCGACCATACCAGCTCGATCGGCGACGACGCCGAGGCCGTGGTCGTGAACGCGTCGCCCGCCGACGCGCTGACGGACGACGACATGGCGATCGAATGGCGGCTGCCGCGGACGCCGTTGGCCTCAAAATAAGGCTACGGAACCGGTTCCATTTCCGTCGCTTTCGCTCGATCCGCATCCTATATAGAACGTTAAGGAAACCGACGCGGGCCAAGATGACGATCGACGAAATCAGGGACAATTTCGAGCTGCTCGAGGAATGGGACGACCGCTACCGGTACGTCATCGAACTCGGCCGCACGCTCGACCCGATGCCGGAGGCCGAGCATTCCGCCGAGAACAAGGTGAACGGCTGCGTCAGCCAGGTTTGGCTGTCCAGGCAGATCGACCGCAGCGGCAGCGGTGAACCGCGACTGAAATATCTGGGCGATAGCGACGCCCATATCGTGCGCGGCCTGATTGCGATCCTGCTGACGCTTTATTCCGGCCGCACGCCGCAGCAGATCCTGGCAATGGATGCGGTTGCCGTCTTCGACGAACTCGGATTCCGCGAGCATCTGACGCCGCAGCGTTCCAACGGCCTGCGCTCCATGGTCGAGCGCATCCGCTCCGACGCGCGCGAGACGCTGGCCGCGGCTTCCTAGGCAACGTCATTGCGAGCCAACGGGTCGCAATGACGGGCTACTACTTCCGCTTCCGCGCCTGCTGGCCGAGGCCCATTTTCTTGGCGAGCTGTGAACGCGCCACCGCGTAGTTCGGCGCCACCATCGGGTAATCCGGCGGCAGGCCCCATTTGTCGCGATATTGTTCCGGCGTCATGTTGTACTGCGTGCGCAGATGGCGCTTCAGCGACTTGAAGCGCTTGCCGTCCTCGAGGCAGACCAGATATTCCGGGGTCATCGACTTCTTCACCGAGACGGCCGGCTTGGCCGGCTCCAGCGGCGTCTCGGGGCGGCCGCTCGACACCCGCATCAGCGCGGCATGGACCTGGCTGATCAGGTTCGGGATTTCCGAGGCCTGGGTCGGATTGTTGCTGAGATAGGCCGATACGATATTGGCGGTCAGTTCGACGGGCGTCTTGCTGGCGGAATCGGTCATGGCTCAACCTTTTGGGATCACGAATGCATCTGTCCATACGGTTCGGACAGTATCCAGCCGCGCCTATACATCAGCGGCATCTCATACGACTTGCGAATATGAACGAAGTGCCGGGAAACTGACAAGAACGGCGGCGCTTTATTTTCGAGGGCGGGCTTCGCGGCAAGTATTGCCGGTCCTAGGACCGCTGGTCGAGATGCGCGCGCAGTTCATCGATCGAGGCGAAGCGCATCATCCCTTCCGGCATCTGGGCCTCGATCGAACCGTCGGAATAGAGCGAATAGGCCATGCCATCGACAACGCCCGATTTCAGCACCGTCACCTCCGGCTGATCCTCACGCCGCACCGGTCCGCCATTGGCTTCTGCGTGCGTCGGGGGCATGCGGCCGCTGCGCCGCTGCGGCGAAATTTCACCGGGCTTTGCGCGTTCCGCTTTCGGCCAGGCATCGTCGAACGATGCCGGCTGTGGTTCGGCCGTTTCGACCGGCGGCACGGTGGGCGGCCTGGGGCGAAGGTCCGACGATAACAGGTCCGGCGGCAGCGGCTCGCCAGACCGCGCCTGGGCACGCTCGCGCTCTTTTCGCGACGTCGATGAAAACAGCAAATTGCGCTTCGGTTTCGAAGCCGACGATGGCGGTTCGGGGTGCATCGGTTCCGGAATCGGATGATCGCGCAGGACAGCCTCGTTCTGCCATGGCGGCGGTGCCGGTGGAGAGAAAGCAGGCGGTGCCGGTGGAGAGAAGGGTCCGGGACCGCCGGCCTGCTCGGCGGCCGGAAAGCCGCCATTGGCGGGGGCGGAATCCCGCGTGGCGGCGGGAAGCCCCGGCCGCACCATGGCCTCACCTCGGGCCTCCCCGCGCGCTTCAGGCACGCCAGTACCGAGCCGCCGCGCGATCGTCTTCAGTTCCCTGACCGCCATCCAGAGCGCGAGCATCATCGCGCCGGTACAAACAGCCATCACACCGGTGATGATGAGCGTGTTGCCGGTACTGAATTCCTTGATCGAGATTCCATAGCCGGTTGCCAACAGGCCCGCCAAAACGAGGCCGATCGCGGCGACCAACATAACGAACATCATTGAACTAATCCCTCAGCCGCGCCCGAAACGCTCGCAAGCCGCCCCACGCCACGATACCGTCATATTGTGTGCACCGCCAACCGCCAATTGAGCCCATGGTTCCTGTAACAGCGCCGTCCGGCTGCAGGATTCCGATCGCGTGCGATCATTGCCATTCAGCTACCATTCAGCCCACCAACCGTAGTTTTACCACCTACCAATTACTGCCCTTTTGTTGCATTGCATCAGGGATTTAGGCCACAATTCCCAATTACTTTGGAAATGGAACTGCGCTATATGGGTACCCGGGGAATGAGGCTCAAGAATATCCACGCTGGGCCATAGGGGACTGGGTTACCAATCGCCATGTCATCGATCACGACTTCTGCCCTCGATACGCCCGCGCGGCGCTCGGTGGAGCGGACCTGCGACGACCTTGCCATTTTCGTGCTGGCGGTGGTCACCATTGTCGCGGGCCTGACCTTCCGTGACTACGGGCTCGGCTGGGACGACTACACGCACGCCGAATATGCCGATCTACTGCTGCGGATGTACGGTTCCGGCTTCAAGGACACCGGCGCGCTGTCGTTCGCCAATCTCTATATGTATGGCGGCGGCTTCGACATGGCGGCGGCCCTGCTGCACAAGGTCATCCCGCTCGAACTGTTTGAAACGCGCCGCCTGCTCGGCGCCGTCGTCGGCGTCATCGGCCTGGCCGTGACCTGGCGGCTGGCGCGGCGCGTCGGAGGCCCGCTTGCCGGGTTCGCGACGCTGCTGCTGCTGGCGCTGTGCCCGACCTTCTACGGGCACATGTTCATGAACCCGAAAGACGCGCCGTTTGCCGTCTCGATGGTAATCCTGATCCTGGGTCTGGTGCGCCTCGCCGAGGAATATCCCGCGCCCTCGCCGCGAACCATCCTGATCGTCGGCCTCGGCGCCGGTCTCTCCATCGGCTGCCGGATTCTCGGCGGGCTGGCTTTGGTCTATGCGATCGTGGGCTTCGTGCCGCTGCTGATCGATGACGTTCGCACGCAAGGCGGGCGCGAAGCGATCCGCCGCTTCGCCCATGTCGTGTACGTGCTGCTGCCCGGCCTCGTGGTCGGATACCTGATCATGGGCCTGGTGTGGCCGTGGTCGATCATGGAGGCGGACCATCCCTTCAAGGCGCTGACCTATTTCTCGCACTTCTTCGAAAAGCCCTGGAAGGAAATGTTCGACGGCGCGCTGGTCTCGGTGCCTGATATGCCGTGGTCCTACCTGCCGACGCTGTTCGCGCTGCAGCTTCCCGAAATATTGCTCGCGCTTCTGGTCGCCGGTGTCGTCGGCAGCTTCATGTCGCTGTCGCGCGGCGACGTCTCGGCCCGCCGCAAGACCATGTTCCTGATGCTGACGCTGGCGGCCACCCTGCCGCTGGTGATCGCGATGGTGAAGCGCCCGGCGCTCTACAACGGCATCCGGCATTTCGTCTTCGTCATCCCCCCGATGGCGGTGCTCGCCGGCGTATCGTTCGCCTGGGGCATGAACTGGCTCAAGAATAATCACCGCCGCTGGCAACCCGCCGCGCTGGCGGTGTTCTCGTTCGGCCTGCTGTTGCCGCTCAGCGAGATGATCCGCCTGCATCCGTACGAGTATACGCACTTCAATCACCTCGTCGGCACCGTTCGCGGCGCCGACAGCCTGTTCATGCTGGATTACTGGGGGCTGGCACTGAAGCAGGCGTCCGACGGCCTGCGCGAAGAGCTGGTCGAGCGGCAGGAATCGCCGCCGCTGGGACGTAAATGGAAAGTCGCAGTGTGCGGCCCGCAGCGCCCTGCGCAGGTGGCGCTCGGCCCCGACTTCACGATCGGCTGGGACAGCCAGTCCGCCGACTTCGCGATGACGCTGGGCGAGTTCTACTGCAAGGGCCTGACCGCGCCCGTCATGGTGGAAATCAAGCGTGACGATGTCGTGTTCGCGCGCGTCTACGATATCCGCGGCCGCGGTATCTCGACGCTGCTGGCAATCCCGGCGCCGTAACGGCGCATCGCCGTGAGAGCATGACTGCCACGCAGGACGTCCGCCTTGCTGCCCGTCCGGCACAGGGCTAGGCTCGCTTTTCGAAAATCAACAATTTTCCGGAGAAAGCGCGCCATGTCGCCAGCCGAAGCTCGCGTGAAGCAGGTTCCGACCGGCATGACGGACGCCGAGTGGAACCAGCGCGTCAATCTCGCCGCCTGCTATCGCCTCGTTGCGCTGTATGGCTGGGACGACCTGGTCGACACCCACATCTCGGCGCGCGTGCCGGGTCCCGACCATCACTTCCTGATCAACCCCTACGGATTGATGTTCGAGGAAATCACGGCGTCGAGCCTGGTGAAGGTCGACCTGCACGGCAACCAGCTCAGCGAGAGCGAATACAGCATCAATCCGGCAGGCTTCACCATCCATTCGGCAATCCACGAGGTGCGCGAGGACGCCGGCTGCGTACTTCATTTGCACACGCCCGACGGAACGGCGGTCGCGAGTTGCATGGAGGGCTTGCTGCCGATGAACCAGACCGCGCAATTCGTCACCCACGACCTCGCCTATCATGACTATGAAGGCGTTGCGCTGGACCATGACGAGCGCCCGCGGCTGCAGAAGGACCTCGGCAGCAAGAACCACATGCTGTTACGCAATCACGGCACGCTGACGGTCGGCCGCTCGGTCGCCTCCGCCTTCGAGCGCATGTACCATCTGGAGCGGGCCTGCACGATGCAGGTGCGCACCCGCATGCTGGGGCCGACCGCCTACCCGATCGAACAGGCCGTGATCGACAAGAACAAACAACTGTTTGGCAATGCCGATTTCGCGGAACGGCGCTCGACCAATCTGGTGTGGCCGCCGCTGTTGCGGAAACTGGATCGCATCGATCCCAGCTACAAGACCTGAGGCCGACGGGCGCGCGAAAGGTTACAGGGCGTGAAAGTACTGGTGACCGGCAGTTCCGGCCATCTCGGCGAGGCGCTGATGCGCACGTTGCAGGCGCAACGGCGCGAGGCCATCGGCATCGATGTTCTGCCCGGCATGTTCACCCAGCACGTCGGCTCGATCGCCGACCGGGCTTTCGTGCGGCGTTGCATGAGGGGTGTCGCCACTGTGCTGCACGCCGCGACGCTGCACAAGCCGCATGTGGCAACACACGGCCGCCAGGATTTTGTCGACGTCAACATTTCAGGCACGCTCAATCTGCTCGAAGAAGCCGTCGCAGCCGGTGTCACGGCGTTTGTCTACACCAGCACCACCAGCGTGTTCGGCGATGCGCTGGTGCCGCCGCCAGGCGAGCCGGCGGCCTGGATCACCGAAGACGTCACGGCGGTGCCGAAAAATATCTACGGCGTCACCAAGGCGGCCGCGGAGGATCTGTGCCAGCTGTTCGCGCGCAATCATTCGCTTGGCGTCATCGTGCTGCGCACCTCGCGATTCTTTCCCGAAGAGGACGACAATCGCGCGATACGCGAGGCCTATACCGACGCCAACATCAAGACCAGCGAGTTCCTCTATCGCCGCGTCGATATCGAAGACGTGGTCAGCGCGCAACTGCTGGCGATCGATCACGCGCCATCGGCCGGTTTCGCGAAATACATCATCAGCGCCACTACGCCATTCTCGCGCCACGACGCGGCGGAACTGCGCAACGATGCGCCGCGTGTGGTCCGCCGTTGCGTGCCGGACTATGAGGCCGAATTCGCCCGGCGCGGCTGGACGATGCTTCCGGGCATCGATCGCATCTACGTCAACGACCGGGCGCGCGCCGAACTCGGCTGGCAGCCGCGCCATGATTTCCGCACGCTGATTGCGCGGCTGCGGGCCGACGAGGACATCCACAGCCCACTCGCGCGCGAGATCGGCAGCAAGGGCTATCACGATCGCGATTTTCGTGAGGGACCCTACCCGGTGGAGTGAGGAACCGGAAATATCCGGTAGACGCGTCGGGCGGATGCGCTAAACTAGCAGTTACACACCCTCTACACGTTTAGAATCAAACGCCGCCCAATCCCGGGCGGCGTTTTATTTGAGTTGTGCCGTAGGGTGGGCAAAGCGCAGCGTGCCCACCATTCAAAGACCAGCCCAGCGGGTAGATGGTGGGCACGCGGAGCCTGTCATCGGGCGCGCATTCGCGCGACCCGGTGGCTTTGCCCACCCTTCCCATCCCGCGCTACTTCGCTTCCGCCAACGCTCCCAAAATCCGCGCCCAGGAGCGGATGCCTTTGTGGAAGCTCTTGAGGTCGTACTTCTCGTTCGGCGAATGGATGTTGTCGTCGTCGAGACCGAAGCCGATCAGCAGGCTGTCGAGGCCGAGCGTGCGCTTGAAATCGGCGACGATCGGGATCGAGGCGCCGGAGCCGACCAGCAGCGCCTCCCTGCCCCATTCCTCGGTCAGCGCGCGCTTGGCAGCCGCCAGCGGCTTCATGTTCCAGTCGAGCGCGATGGCCGCCCCACTGGAGTGTTCGGTGAAGACGGCCTTGCAATCGCCCGGAAGCCGCGCGGTGACATAGTCGCGGAACGCCTTCTTGATCTTCTGCGGGTCCTGGCCTTCGACCAGACGGAAGGAGATCTTTGCGGAAGCTTCCGCCGGGATCACGGTTTTCGAGCCCTCGCCGGTATAGCCGCCGATGATGCCGTTGATGTCGCAGGTCGGACGTGAGGATACTTGCTCGATCAGCAGGCGATCCTTTTCGCCGGCGGGGATCGAGAGGCCGATTGGCTTCAGGAACGACTCAGGCGTGAGGTTGAGGTTCTTCCACTGCGCCAGGATGTCCGGCGGCAGATCCTTCACGCCGTCGTAGAAGCCGGGAATGGTGATGCGGCCGTTGTCGTCAAACAGGCCGCCGAGGATGCTGGTCAGCACGCGGATCGGGTTGCGCGCGCCGCCGCCGAACACACCGGAATGCAGGTCGCGGTTGGCGGCCTTGATGGAGACCTCGTCATACATCAAGCCACGCAGCGAGGTTGTGATGGCGGGCGTGTTGGGGTCCCACATGCCGGTGTCGCAGACCATGGCGAAGTCGGCCTTCAACTCATCCTTGATCGACTCCATAAACGGCACGAAATTCTTCGAGCCAACTTCTTCTTCGCCTTCGATCAGGATCGTGATGTCGACTGGCAGCGATCCCGTCACCTTCTTCCAGGCGCGGCAGGCCTCGACGAAGGTCATCAGCTGTCCTTTGTCGTCCTCCGCCCCGCGTGCAACGATGATCTTGCGGCCATCAGCGTGGTCAGTGACCACAGGCTCGAACGGCGGGCGGTGCCAGAGGTTCAAAGGATCCACCGGCTGCACATCGTAGTGCCCATAGAACAGAACATGCGGACGGCCATCGGTGCTACCGTTCGCCTTGGCGACGATCGCGGGATGCCCCGCCGTCGGCCTCACCTCAGCCTTGAAGCCGAGCGTCGCGATATCTTTCGCAAGATGATCAGCGGCCACTTTGCAATCACCGGCGAAGGCCGGGTCGGCCGAGATCGACTTGATCCGCAGCAGCGCAAACAACCGCTCGAGGCTGTTGTCGAAGTCGGCGTCGATATGATCGAGGACCGGCTGGATCTTTGCGTTGGACATGGCTGACTATCCCTTAAGTTACCCTTGAAGTTACCCTTGAAGTTACCCTTGGCTGTGGGCCTTGTTGTTGACCTCAAGTTGTAGCTCGCCCGCGGCCTGAGGCAAGGCGACATCCGCGGCAGGCGGATGCAATATGTGCCAGACCAGCCCCGCCGTCAGCAGGATGGTGGCGGCGAGATTATTGCCATACGCCTGCAGGTCGATCGGAAACAGCGGAAGCGAGAGGCACAACAAACCGCCCGCCACGGCTAGCAACACCCATGTGCCGGTCTTGACCGTCGGCCTGAGATCATACGCCGCGCGATGGGCCAGCACGGTGATCGGAAAGAACAGCCACAGAAAGTAATATTGGCGAGCCAGCGGTGAAGCGACCGTCATCAGACAGAACAGGATGCCGAGTTCCTCGGCATCCGACCGCTCGGTCCGGCGCGACGCGGGCGGCATGACGGCGAGATATCCGAGCCCGATCGCCAGCGAGATCGCCAGCACGATCCAGTTCGTCGTCCTGAAATCGAGATTGGCGAAGTTCATCGTGCGCACCGGCTTTGACGGATCATCCTGATTGTAGTTCACCGGCCGCGTCAGCCGGTGCGTCACCGCGATGATCGACTGGTTGACCCACGACCAGTTCTGCTCGTCGCGCTGTCCGAACCCCTTCTCCGAACTCGACCCCACCATGCCCTGGTACCAGGTCTTCAACTCCGTGACATTGTGCTGGAAGCCGCGAAACGGCGCCGGCAGCACGAACAGAAACACGCCGATGAACACCAGCATGCTCGCGGCCGCCGCCCACTGCCTGCGCCACACCAGATAAGGCAACACCGCCACCGGGAATACCTTGATGGCGGTAGCAAGCGCAAACATGCATCCCGCCATCCATCCGCGCTGATCCCGCAGCAGCCAGAATCCGTAAAGCATCAGCACCAGCAAGACCAAGTTCGGCTGGCCGAGGTCGAACATGTCGAACACGAAGGTGACGGTGACGAAGCCCGGCAGCGCTTCCAGCCACGGCCCGGGCTTGCGCCCCGATCCCGCCATCGCGTGCGAGAACTGCGCCGTCATCCACCACGCGACGATGTTGAGGAACGACAGGCAGAGATAGAGCGGGATCTTGCCGAACCAGCTCGGGATCGCGAGCAGCACCGCCGACAGCGGCGGATAAATGAATTCGAAATAGGCGGCGGGGTTGTCGGGGTAGAGATTCCTGCCCTGCAGCACCTGCTGCCCCGCCCAGAACCACAGCGGATAGTCCTTGGTTTTGCCGTTGCCCCAGATTTCCGGGACCAGCACGTCGGCCGTCAGCGCGATGCAGCAGACCAGAAACAGGAGATCGAGCGGCCTTCGTAGCGATGGATATCTCAGCACGCGCTCGTTCCGGATTCAGAGGAGATTACGTCACAACTCTTCACGCGAACCGACCGCCACTTCGCTCGAAAAACTCTTACCGCCGCAGCAAGCCGCCGAGCGCGCCGCGCACCAGCGCGCGCCCGACCGAACCGCCAAGCGATCCGCCGACCGACTTGCCGAGATCGGCGACGATGCCGCCGACCACCTTGTTGGTGACGGATCGCGTAACGTCTCGCGCAATCACTTGGCCGGTCGACAGCCTGCCGCGCTTGACGTTGGTGCCGAAGATCGTGCCAACGATCGAACCGATCTGGCCGAGGATCCCGCCACCGCCGACGCCCGCACCGCCATCTGCTCCATCCGCAGGCGCCGCGGTTCCGGCAACGCGCTTCTGCAGCATCTCATAGGCGGATTCGGCATCGACCGGGGTGTCGTATTTGCCCTTGACCGGGCTCTTGTTCATGATCGCCTTGCGCTCTTCCGGCGTGATCGGCCCGATCCGCGCCGTCGGCGGCCGGATCATGACACGCTCGACCATGGTCGGCGTGCCGCCGCCTTCGAGGAACGACACCAGCGCTTCACCCTTGCCGAGTTCCATGATGACGCGGGCGGTGTCGAGCTTCGGATTCGGCCGGAAGGTCTGCGCCGCCGCATTCACCGCCTTCTGGTCGCGCGGCGTGAAGGCACGCAGCGCGTGCTGCACGCGACCGCCCAATTGGGCCAGCACCTTGTCCGGCACGTCGATCGGATTCTGTGTGACGAAGTAGACGCCGACGCCCTTGGAGCGGATCAGGCGGACCACCTGCTCGATCTTGTCCATCAGCGCCTTCGGCGCATCGTTGAACAACAGATGCGCCTCGTCGAAGAAGAACACCAGTTTCGGCTTCGGCAAGTCGCCGGCTTCCGGCAGTTCCTCAAACAGTTCCGACAGCAACCACAACAGGAAGGTGGCGTAGAGCCTGGGGCTCTCCATAAGCTTGTCGGCAACCAGAATGTTGACCATCCCGCGACCATCGCTGTCGGTCTTCATGAAATCCTTCAGCGCCAGCGCCGGCTCGCCGAAGAATTTCGTTCCGCCCTGGTTTTCCAGCACCAGAAGCTGGCGCTGGATGGTCCCGACGGTTGCCTTGCTGACATTGCCATAGCCCTGCGCGACCTTTCGGATCTCGGCAAACGGATCTTCCTCGGCATCCGGGCCCTTCTTGCGGCCATCGGGAACGATCGCATCCAACAGCGAGCGCAGATCCTTCATGTCGATCAGCGTCAGGCCGTTTTCATCCGCCACACGGAATGCGACATTGAGGACGCCCTCCTGCACGTCGTTCAGATCGAGCATCCGCGACAGCAATAACGGCCCCATCTCCGTGACCGTGGCGCGAACCGGATGGCCCTGCTCGCCGAACACGTCCCAAAACACCGTCGAGAACTGATCGGGCTCGAACTTGAGGCCCATCTCTCCGGCGCGCTTGAGGATGAAGTCCTTGGCCTCGCCGACTTCGGAGATACCGGACAGGTCACCCTTGATATCGGCCGCGAACACGGGAACACCGGCGCGGGCAAAGCCCTCCGCCATCACCTGCAGCGACACGGTCTTGCCGGTCCCGGTCGCTCCGGTGACAAGGCCATGCCGATTGCCAAGCGCTAGCGTCAGCCAGGCCGTTTGTTCGCCCTTCCCGATAAAAATCTTCTCGTCGGTATCGGCGGTCTTGTTATCGGAGGTCGCCATCACATCGCCTCATCGCGCATCGGGGGACTCTTAGGTGTCAAGTCACTCCATCATATCGCATCCTGTCCGCTGATTGAAACCGTCAGCACACCGTCGCAGCGCACCAAGGACCGTTCCTCTCATACTTTTTTCCGACCTTCGGCAGAAAAATCGAGGGCGCAGCGCAATAACTCTGTATGAATCTGGCACCCACTCTTGCATTGCTGCAACACTTGCCACGCGAATCGAGAACCACATCGTCTTGATGTGCGGGGATCGCTTGTATTTCAGATCGCAGGCGCTCAAGATCAATTTACAAGCAGACGACCCGGTGAAACCGGTTGGGGACGGGGCACAATATGGACGAATTGATTGGACGGCTGGCCTCCAAGGCCGGCATCGATAGCGCTGTCGCTGAAAAAACCATCGGCATCGTTCTCGGTTTTCTCCGTAACGAGGGACCCTCCGACAAGGTTCAGGCCCTGATCGACCAAATTCCGGGTGCCGAGGCTGCGATTGCGGCTTCCAGCAGCAATGGCGGATTCTCGCGGCTGATGGGCGGAGGCTTGATGGCGGTGGGCACCCGACTGATGGCGCTTGGTCTGGGCATGAGCGAGATTCAAAACGTGGCGCGTGAACTTTTCAGGTTCGGCCGCGACAAAATCGGAGCGGATCAAATGGGCGAAATCATTTCAGGGACGCCGGGCCTCAGCCAGTTCGCGTAAAGCGCATCTCTTCTGAGCACATTCGGCCTGAGCATATTTTTTTCATCGAGTATCATGACATATCCCCTCTCCGAGATCGAAGGCTTGACCGCCTACTCTGCCTCGAAGCTGAAATCGCAGGGCATTCGCACCACGGAAGCGCTGCTGGAAGCCGCCCGCACGGTCAAGGGGCGTAAGGCGCTCGCAGCGAAGACCGGCATCAGCGAACAGCAACTGCTCGAATGGGCGAATTTTTCCGACTACATGCGAATTCCCGGCATGGGCAAGGCCAAGGTAGGCCTGGTGCGCGCGGCCGGTGTCACCACCGTGCGCGAACTCGCGCTCCGCAATCCGGCGCGGCTCGCCCAGAATATGAAAGACGTGAATACCAAGCGCAAACTGGTCCGGGTTCTGCCCTCCGAAAGATCGGTCGAACAACTGATCGAGCAGGCGCGCAAGCTTCCGCCGATGATCAGCTACTAAAGGCCGGTCAGGCCAGCCCGCGGGGCCTGGCTGTCACGCCTTGACTCCCCGGCGCGGACCGCGCAAAGCCACCGCATGATCGCAGCCAAGCCCAGACCCACCGCGGCGACCGGTCCGGCCGGTCATCCGGTGCTGCCTGCGCTAAAGTCCAGGCCCTATCCGGCGGTGATGGGCGTGCTGAATGTAACGCCCGATTCATTCTCGGACGGCGGGCAATTCGCCGCCCCTGAGCCCGCGCTGGCCCAGGCCCGGCGGATGATCGCCGAGGGCGCCGACATCATCGACATCGGCGCGGAATCCACCCGGCCCTACGGGTCGGAACCGATCTCGGCGGATGAGGAATTGAAGCGCCTGCAGCCGGTGCTACCTGACGTCGTCGCGCTCGGCATTCCCGTGTCGATCGACAGCATGAAATCGGCCGTCGTCGCCTGGGCGCTCCATCAGGGCGCCGCCATCGCCAACGACATCTGGGGTCTGCAGCGCGATTCCGGCATGGCTGGCCTCGTCGCCGAGCGCGGCGCGCCCGTCATCATCATGCATAACCGCGATAGCGCCGATCCCGCCATCGACATCATGCAGGACATCGCCGATTTCTTCGCGCGGTCGCTCGATATCGCGGCGAAAGCGGGAATTTCGCCTGACAAGATCGTGCTCGATCCCGGCATCGGCTTCGGCAAGACGCCCGAGCAGAGCATGACCGCGCTGGCGCGGCTCGGTGAGTTGCAGTCGTTCGGACTTCCACTGTTGGTCGGCGCCTCGCGCAAGCGTTTCATCAGCACGGTGACGCCGTCGGAGCCGCATCAGCGTCTCGGTGGCTCGATTGCCGCGCATCTGCTGGCGGCCCAGAACGGGGCGCGGATCATCCGGGCGCATGACGTCGCCGAGACCGTACAGGCGCTGCGCGTCACCGCCGCAATCAGGGAACAGGGATGAGCGATACTATCTTCATCACCGGCGTCGTCATCCATGCCCGCCACGGCGTGATGGAGCACGAGACCGAAGTCGGGCAGCGTTTTGTCATCGACCTCGAACTCTCCGTCAACCTGTCGGAAGCCTCGCACACCGATCACCTGTCCGACACCGTGTCCTATGCCAGTGTGGTTTCGACCGCGACGGCAGCGTTCAAGAACACCAATTACAAGCTCCTGGAGCGCGCCGCCGGCGCCGTTGCAGACGCGATACTGGCGGCGTTTGCGCGCGTCGACGCGGTCAAGGTCACCGTCCACAAGCCGCATGCACCGATCGCCGCGATCTTCGAGGATGTCGGCGTCGTGCTGACGCGCAAGCGGCAATCGCCCTGACATGGCGGACGTGCTGATCGCGCTCGGCGGCAATGTCGGCGACGTCCGGGCCACATTCAAGAAAGCCATCTCCAATATTTGCGGCATGACGCAGGCCGCCCTGCTCGCGCGTTCCTCCGACTACACCACCCCGCCCTGGGGCGAGGAACAGCAGGCGCCGTTCACCAACGCCTGTATCGAGATCGAAACCAGCCTCGATCCGCATGCGCTGCTGTTCACGCTGCACAAGATCGAGAAAAAATTCGGCCGCGACCGTGCCCATGAGACACGCTGGGGTCCGCGCACCCTCGACCTCGATTTGATCGCCTATGATGACGTCAGGCTCGACAAGCCGGAACTGACGCTGCCGCATCCGCGGGCCTTCGAGCGCGCCTTCGTGCTGGTGCCGCTGGCCGAGATCGCACCCGACCGTATCATTGCGGGACGTCGCGTCGCCGATGCGCTGGCGCTGCTTTCGACCGAGGGGATCCAGCGGCTACCCGACCTGGATTGACCGGTAAGGACCCAAAACAACCGTTTGGCTTGGCGGCCGCCCCGTGGCAATTTCCGGCCAAATCAAGAGACGACCAGGGAATAAATAGCCCGGATGACCAAGACTGACGAGCTGACATTGGCCGCGGAGTTTCCGCAGGCAACCTACGAGGACTGGCGCAAGCTGGTCGACGGGGTGCTGAAGGGCGCGCCGTTCGAGAAACTGGTCAGCAAGACGTCCGATGGGTTGAAAATCGATCCGATTTACCGCCGCGCCCAAGGGGCCACGCCGGTCGCCGGCCGTGCTGCGGCTGCGCCCTGGCAGATCATGCAGCGGATCGATCATCCCGACGCGAAAGCGGCCAACGCGCAGGCGCTGCACGATCTGGAGAACGGCGCGACGGGACTGACCCTCGTATTCGCCGGCGCCAATGGCGCCCATGGTTTCGGGCTCGATCCTTCGGCTGAGGCGGTCGCGCAGGTTCTCGACGGTATCTATCTCGACGCCGGGATCGGCATCGA
The DNA here is from genome assembly GCF_036924765.1 of Bradyrhizobium sp. AZCC 1678. NCBI lineage: Bacteria > Pseudomonadati > Pseudomonadota > Alphaproteobacteria > Hyphomicrobiales > Nitrobacteraceae > Bradyrhizobium > Bradyrhizobium sp. AZCC 1678. The sequence goes on along the minus strand of NZ_JAZHSE010000001.1, from coordinate 3,382,139 downwards.
GCTTCAGATCGGCCCGCAGTCGCGAATGGCGGCCATTCACATGGCGGAATATATCAAGCGCAGAGGTATCGACCCCGCCGCCTGCGATATCCGCTTCGGACTGGACCCGCTCGGGTCCTGCGTGGTGTGGGGCTCCAGTCCCTACAGCTGGGAGGAGATCGTGCCCGCGGTCACCGGCGCGATCAAAGGCCTCGCCGCGATGAGCTTCAAAGGCCCGTTCGCAGCTGCCGATGGGCGCGTGATCCATGATGCCGGCGGATCGGAAGTCCAGGAATTGGCATTTGTGCTGGCCGCCGGCACAGCCTATCTGCGCGCGATCGAACAGGCAGGCGTTGCGCTCGAAGATGCGCAAGGCATGGTGTATGCGCGGCTAGCCGCCGACGCCGACCAGTTCCTGACGCTGGCGAAATTCCGGGCGCTGCGGCTGTTGTGGGCGCGGGTCGAACAGGCCTGCGGCCTGACGCCAACACCGCTGTTCATTGCGGCCGATACGGCTTGGCGCATGCTGACGCAGCGCGACCCTTACGTGAACATGCTGCGCGCGACGATGGCGACCTTCTCCGCCGGCCTCGGCGGCGCCAACACCATCACCGTTTTGCCGCACACGCTGGCTCTGGGATTGCCCGATCCGTTCGCCAGGCGTGCCGCACGCAATACACAACTGGTGCTGCTGGAAGAGTCCAACCTCGCCAAGGTCAGCGATCCCGCAGCCGGCTCCGGCGGCATCGAAACGCTGACCAGGCAACTCTGCGAAGCCGCGTGGTCGCTGTTCCAGGAGATCGAAAAGGCCGGCGGCATGTTCGCAAGCCTCGAACAAGGCCTGATCCAGCGCAAGGTCGCCGCAACCCGGGCTGTGCGCGAGGCCAACATCGCCAAACGCCGGGACGTGCTGACGGGCGCGAGCGAATTTCCGAACCTGCACGAGGCCGATGTCACCGTGCTCGATGCGAAGCCGATCGTGCTGCCGTCCTATGGCGAAGCAAAATTCAAATTCGATCCCCTGCCGCCGATGCGGCTGGCCGCGCCGTTCGAGGCGCTGCGCGACAAATCGGACGAAAGGCTCAAGACGTCAGGCGCGCGACCCAAAATCTTCCTGGCCAATCTCGGCACGGCGGCCGACTTCACCGCGCGCGCCGCCTTCGCCAAGAGTTTCTTCGAGACCGGCGGCATCGAGGCGATCGACACCCAAGGCTTTGCCGACCCGGCGGCGCTGGCCACCGCGTTCAAGGCGTCCGGCGCGGTTATTGTTTGCCTGTGCTCGTCCGACAAGGTCTATGCGGAACACGCGGTGGCCGCGGCAAAGGCCCTTCACGCGGCCGGCGCCAAGCATATCTATCTGGCAGGCCGGCCCGGCGAACAGGAGGCCGCGCTACGCTCGGCCGGCGTCGGCGATTTCATCTTCGCCGGCGGCGATGCGCTGGCGATGCTGCAGGAAGCCTGGCGGCGGATGGAGCGAGCATGACGGAAAACAACCACAAGACGGTCCTGACCGGCGGCTGCCAGTGCGGCGCCATCCGCTTTGCGATGTTGAAGGCACCGACCAAGATCAGCATCTGCCATTGCCGGATGTGCCAGAAGGCGTCCGGAGCGCCCTTCGCGTCTCTCGCTGACATCGAGCATGAACATTTCACCTGGACCCGCGGCAAGCCGGCGACGTTTCAGTCCTCTTCCATCGCCGAGCGCGATTTCTGCTCGGCCTGCGGCACGCCCCTGACCTACCGGCTGATCGGCGGCCCCCGGATCGAGATCATGACCGGCGCGTTCGACCGCCCCGACCGGGTGGTGCCGACGCGGCAATATGGAACCGAATCCCGGCTCGGCTGGGTGGTCGGCATCGCCAACCTGCCGAGCCAGACCACACAGCAGAATTACGGCCCGGAGAAGATGGCGACCATCACCAGCCACCAGCATCCAGACCATGACTAGGGGTGACGATCCCCGACGTTCACATGTGCTATGATGGGTACCATGAGCCGCATACCGAACTTCGCAGATATCGCCTTTGAAGCCACCGCGCCCGCGCAGCCCGCCGGCAGCGCCGAGCCGTGGCTGACGCCCGAGGGCATTCCGGTGAAGCCCGGTTACAGCGAGGCCGATCTCGAAGGCATCGACTTCCTGGAAACCTGGCCGGGTGTCGCGCCCTATCTGCGTGGCCCCTACCCCACCATGTATGTCAACCAGCCCTGGACCATCCGGCAATATGCCGGCTTCTCCACGGCGGAAGATTCCAACGCGTTCTATCGCCGCAACCTCGCCGCCGGCCAGAAGGGCCTTTCGGTTGCGTTCGACCTCGCCACCCATCGCGGCTACGATTCCGATCATCCCCGCGTGTCCGGCGACGTCGGCATGGCGGGCGTCGCGATCGATTCCATCTACGACATGCGCACGCTGTTTGCGGGCATACCGCTCGATCAGATGAGCGTGTCGATGACCATGAACGGCGCGGTGCTGCCGATCCTCGCGCTGTTCGTCGCGGCCGCCGAGGAACAGGGCGTTCCGCCGGAAAAACTCTCGGGCACCATTCAGAACGACATTCTGAAAGAGTTCATGGTGCGCAACACCTACATCTATCCGCCGGCGCCTTCGATGCGGATCATCTCCGACATTTTTGCGTACACCTCGCAAAAAATGCCGAAGTACAATTCGATCTCGATCTCCGGCTATCACATGCAGGAAGCTGGAGCTACGCAGGATCTCGAACTCGCCTATACGCTGGCCGACGGTGTTGAATATCTGCGCGCCGGGCTTGCCGCAGGTCTCGACGTCGACCGCTTTGCGCCGCGGCTGTCGTTCTTCTGGGCGATCGGCATGAACTTCTTCATGGAAGTCGCCAAGATGCGCGCCGCGCGGCTTTTGTGGGCCAAGCTGCTGACGCAGTTCAATCCGAAGGATCCGCGCTCGCTGTCGCTGCGCACGCATTGCCAGACCTCCGGCTGGTCGCTGACCGCGCAGGACGTCTTCAACAACGTGATGCGCACCACCATCGAGGCGATGGCGGCGACGCAAGGCCACACCCAGTCGCTGCACACCAACGCGCTCGATGAGGCGCTGGCGCTGCCGACAGATTTTTCGGCCCGCATCGCGCGCAACACGCAATTGTTCCTGCAGCAGGAAAGCGGCACCAATCGCATCATCGATCCCTGGGGCGGCTCCTACTACGTCGAGCGGCTGACCCGCGACCTCGCGGCGAAAGCTTGGGGCCATATCCAGGAGGTCGAGGCGCTCGGCGGCATGGCCAAGGCCATCGAGGCCGGCGTGCCGAAACTGCGCATCGAGGAAGCTTCCGCCAAGACGCAGGCTCGGATCGACGCCGGCAAGCAGGCCGTGATCGGCGTCAACAAGTACAAGCCGGTCAATGAAGCGGCGATCGACGTGCTCAAGGTAGAGAACTCCACCGTGCGGCGGCTACAGATCGACAAGCTGAAGCGGCTGCGCTCCGAGCGCGACCAGAAGGAAGTCGATCAGGCGCTGGCGGCGCTGACACGCAGCGCCGGCGAAGGCAACGGCAATCTGCTGGCGCTGGCGATTGATGCTGCGCGCGCAAAAGCCACCGTCGGCGAAATTTCGGACGCGATGGAAAAGGTGTTCGGGCGTCACCGCGCCGAAATCAAATCCATCACCGGCGTCTACAAGCGGGAGGCGTCCGCCATGTCCAACCGGGTCGAAAAAGTGCAGGAGCTGATCGACGCGTTCGAGAATGCCGAGGGTCGCCGCCCCCGCATCCTCGTCGCCAAGATCGGCCAGGACGGTCACGATCGCGGCCAGAAAGTGATCGCATCGGCCTTTGCCGACGTCGGCTTCGACGTCGATATCGGACCGCTGTTCGCCACCGCCGACGAGGCGGCACGCCAAGCAGTCGAGAACGACGTGCATATCCTCGGCGTGTCGTCGCTGGCGGCCGCGCACCTCACCGCCGTACCGGAGCTCAAGGCCGCTCTGAAGAAGCACGGCCGCGAGGACATCATGATCATCATCGGCGGCGTGGTGCCGCCGCAGGATTATGACGCGCTGTACAAGGCCGGCGCGGAGGCGATCTTCCCGCCCGGCACCGTGATCTCGGACGCTGCCGAAGAGCTGATCCACAAGCTCAACGCCCGGCTCGGCCACAGCAGCGAGGCGGCGGAATAACCTCCGCCGGGCGCAGCTACTTTCAAAGGATCGCCCTTGCGCAACATCGCATTCGCCCGGACATTCGCTTTAGCGGGCGCGATCGCATTCGCTGCGGCGCTCGGTCCAGTGTTGGCTGCCGAGCCCAAGCCGGACTTTTCCATCAAGACCAAATGGGTCGAGGCCAGTGTCATCCTTGACGCGAAGATCAAGGCCGATCCGGCGTTGGCGGCAAACTGCCTGGCTGAGGGAAAGAAGTGGACAGAGAAAAGCCGCACCGATGCCGACAAGGAGCGCAAGCAGGACCCCGATTTGTTCCGCAACGCGTGGTCGTTTGAGCGGAAATACGAGACGCGCTCGGTGGTCGACGGCCGCTATGTCAGCATCGTCAGGGGCGACTACGAATATACGGGCGGCGCGCACCCCAACAGCTCGTCCGACACGATCCTGTGGGACAGGTCAGCAGGCAAACGCATCAGCATCCGTCCGTTCTTCACCGAAACAGCCGACAACGGTCCAACACTGAAAGCGATGCGGCAGGGCGTCATTGCATCCCTCCGGGCCGAGAAAAAGAAGCGGGGCGCGGAAGACACGGATGCCAGCGCCATCGAAGCCATCGAGCCGAAGCTTCTCAAGATCGGGCCGGTCTCGCTGGCGCCATCGACCGAGGAAGGCAAGAGCTCCGGCCTGACCTTTCGCTACGCACCTTACGCGGTCGGCTCCTATGCCGAAGGCGAGTATATCGCCTTCGTCCCGTGGGAGACGTTGAAGCCGTATCTGACGCCGGAAGGCGCCAAAATTTTCGGCGGCGCGCGACCGAAGGACGACGAAGAGCGGCCACAGTAACAGCCGCACCATCAAGCAGCCTGACGGCCCAGCGCTCTCTCGAGCGAATGCGTCCAATCCGGAATCCATGACTGGAACAGCGTCTGCCAGCGATCGGCATCCTGCGGCGCGGTATCGAGTTGCACTTTCCATTCGATAAAGGTCCGGTTGCCCTCGACGACCGGCAGCAGATGCATCGTCCCCTCATAGCGCGTCGGCGCGGGCGCATCCGGCGTCGCCTCGGCCGGAAACGGCAGCGGCTCGATGCCCGCATAGGTCAGCGAATGCGCTTCGTCGGAATGGCCGGCGAGCCGCTGCCTGATCCAGTTGCCGAGGTAGCAGAAGCGCCTGACGGCGCCGACTTCATCGTCGCCCTTGTCGTCCTCGATCATGCTTTCGCTGACGCCATCGATATAGGCCGGGTAATTGTTGAAGTCGCGGATCAGGTCCCACACGGTTTCCAGGGGATGGTTCAGCACGGTGCTGTAATAGGCTGTCGTCATGGTTCTCTCCGCAATCGATCGCGGCCCAATGACTGAGCCGCATATGGATACCTATTTCGGGTAGCCCGGTCGCCGCCACCCGATTTCTGGATGTGGCGAGATGCCCGCCGGCGACGATCCTTCTCACGAGCCAATGCCTTGCGACCACAACGCAAAAGCCGCCTAGAATGTCTCATCACAAGAGCGTCCGGCCTCACGGATGCCGCAGGGAGGACCACCGATGTCCAAAAAGATCACGCGCCGCGCCTTCGCGGCTTCATCCGCTGCTGCCGCGGCCGTCGCCGGTTTTGGCTTCAAGCCGGCTTTGGCGCAGGCTTATCCGGCGCGTCCCGTGACCGTGATCGTGCCGTGGGGCGCCGGCGGCGGCACCGACGCGACCGCGCGCATCGTCGCGGCGCTACTGGAGAAGGATCTCGGCCAGCCCTTCAACGTCGTCAACCGCACCGGCGGCTCCGGCGTGGTCGGCCATTCCGCGATCGCGACCGCCCAGCCCGACGGCTACACCATCGGCATGCTGACGGTGGAAATCTCGATGATGCACTGGCAGGGGCTCACGGAACTGGCACCGAAGAGCTATACGCCGCTGGCGCTGATGAACGAGGATCCGCCCGGCATCCAGGTCAGTTCCGCATCGCCCTACAAGACCGTGAAAGAGCTCGCCGACGCCATCAAGGCCGCGCCAGCCGGCAAGTTCAAGGCCTCCGGCACCGGCCAGGGCGGCATCTGGCACTTAGCGCTGGTCGGCTGGATGCAGGCGATGGGACTGGCGCCCAATCATGTCGCCTGGGTGCCGTCGAACGGCGCCGCGCCCGCGATGCAGGATCTCGCGGCAGGAGGCCTCGACCTCACCACCTGCTCGGTGCCGGAAGCCCGCGCGATCATCGAGGCCGGCAAGGCGCGCAGCCTTGCCGTCATGGCTACGGCGCGCAATCCTGCATTCCCCGATGTGCCGACGCTGAAGGAAGCCATAGGCATCGACTATTCGACCGGTGCGTGGCGCGGCATTGCCGGTCCCAAAGGCCTGCCGGCCGATGTCGCGACCAAGCTGACGGCCTCGCTGAAGAAGGTTTACGACTCCAAGGAGTTCAAGGACTTCATGGGCAATCGCGGCTTCGGAACGGTGTGGGGTGACGCGTCCGAATTCGCCGCCTTCATGGACAAGGGCGACGCCCAGATGGGCGTGGCGATGAAGGCCGCCGGACTATCGAAGGCTTGATCCATTCCGGCGGCCCCCTTCACCGGAAACCATAGGGCTCGTTCATGCGTCTTCCCGATCGCGTCACGGGATTGTTTCTCGTTGGTCTCGGCGCGGCTGCCGCCTATGGCGGATGGCAGTTGCCGCCGGTCCCTGGTCAGCCGGTCGGACCTAACGTCTTCCCGTTGGTGATCGGCTCGGGTCTGGCGCTGTGCGGGCTCGCCATCGCGTTCGGGATCGGCCACAACTTCGAAGAGAAAGAAGAGCTCATTCCGGTCGAGGGCGGCCAGCCGCCGCCACCGACTGGCAAGCTCTACGGCCTGCGCGCCCTGCTTCCGCCGGCGCTGTTGCTGCTCTACGTGGCGATCGCCGACCGGCTCGGCTTCATCCTTACGGCGACGCTGATCGTGTACGTGACTGCAACCGCGCTCGGAGCGCGCTGGAAGGTTGCGCTGCCGCTCGCCGTGCTGGCGCCGATCGGCATCCACCTGATTTTCTCAAAATTGCTGCGCGTGCCGCTGCCGCCCGGCGTTTTGCCAATGCCCTGGTGATCGATGCTCAATACCCTGACGCAAGCCTTCGCGCTCATCACCACCTGGGAAGTCATCGTCGCGATGCTGGCGGCATCGGTCTATGGCCTCGTGATCGGATCGCTGCCTGGCCTGTCGGCCACGATGGCGACCGCGCTGCTGGTCCCGGTTACCTTCTATCTTTCGCCGATCGCCGCGATCGCCACGATCGTGGCGGCGTCCACGATGGCGATATTCGCCGGTGACATCCCCGGCGCGTTACTTCGCATCCCGGGCACCCCCGCCTCCGCGGCCTATGCGGACGAAGCCTATGCTATGACGCGCAAGGGCGAGGCCGAACTTGCGCTCGGGGCTGGCGTCTGGTTCTCGGCCGTCGGCGGCATCGCCGGCACGCTCTCGCTGATGATCCTGGCACCGCCGCTTGCCGAGATCGCGCTGTCGTTCTCGACCTTCGAATATTTCTGGCTGGCGTTCCTCGGCCTGATGTGCGCCACGCTGGTCGCGCGCTCCTCTCCGGTCAAGGCGATTGCCAGCATGTTCATCGGCCTGCTGGTCGCGTGCATCGGCATCGAAAACCCCGGCGGCGTGCCGCGCTTCACCTTCGGCATGACCAATTTGTTCGGCGGCATCGAACCGATCCCGGCGCTGGTGGGTGTATTCGCCGTGGCGCAGGTGATGCGCGCGATGCTCACACCCGAGCCGCCGCCGATCCCGCGGCGCAAGTTCGGAAGCATCATGGCCGGCCAGTGGAGGCTCACCAAGAAGTACAACTGGCAGATGACGCGCGGGAACATCGTCGGCATCATCATCGGCGTGCTGCCGGGCGCCGGCGCCGACATGGCCGCCTGGGTCAGCTACGCCATGTCCAAGCGTTTCTCGAAGGAGCCGGAGAAGTTCGGAACCGGTCATGTCGAGGGCCTGGTCGAGGCCGGTGCCAGCAACAACGCCAGCATCGCCTCGGGCTGGGTGCCCTCGTTGCTGTTCGGCATTCCCGGCGACACCATCGCGGCGATTGCGATCGGCGTGCTCTACATGAAGGGCCTCAACCCCGGTCCGACGCTGTTCACTGAAAAAGCGTCGAGCATGTATGCGATCTACCTGATGTTCATCATCGCCAACATCATCATGATTCCGCTTGGGATCATTATGATCCGGCTGGCGAGCTACGTGCTGCGCGCGCCACGGTCCACCGTGATGCCGGTCATCATGCTGTGCTGCGCGGTCGGCTCGTTCGCGATCGGCAACAACATGTTCGGCGTCGTCACCGTCGCAACCTTCGGGATCATCGGCTACGTCATGGAAGAAAACGGCTATCCGGTCGCCGCGATGGTGCTCGGCATCGTGATGGGCACCATGATCGAGCAGAGTTTCGTCACCTCGCTGATCAAATCCGACGGCAGCGTGTTTCCGTTCTTCGAGCGGCCGATCGCCGCGATTCTCGCCGCCATGGCGATCGGCGCACTGATCTGGCCGGTACTGGTCTGGGTGTGGCGGAAGCTCAAACGGGCGCCCGTCCCCGCCGCATCGGCGCGCTGAAGGACTGCGCAGGGCCCCCTCGCCTGCATGGCGCGGGCGTTGTAAACCAAGCCATGACCCTGCCGAAGATTCCTTCCCCCGATGTCGGGAAACTCGCCAAAGAACTCCGCGCCGGCCACCGCGCAGCCTTGGCGCGCGCGATCACCCTGATCGAAAGCCGGCGTTCCGATCATCAGGCTGCCGCCCGCGATCTGGTGCAGGCGCTGCTGCCCGACACCGGCAAGGCGGTCCGTGTCGGCATCACCGGCTCGCCCGGCGTCGGCAAATCCACCACCATCGACGCGCTCGGCATGTTCCTGATCGAGCGCGGCCACAAGGTCGCGGTGCTGGCGGTGGACCCCTCCTCGGCCCGCACCGGCGGCTCGATCCTTGGCGACAAGACGCGGATGGCGCGGCTGGCGAATTCCGAAAGCGCCTTCATCCGGCCCTCGCCTTCATCGGGCACGCTCGGCGGGGTCGCCGCGAAAACTCGCGAGGCGATGCTGCTCTGCGAGGCCGCCGGCTTCGACGTCGTGCTGGTCGAGACCGTCGGCATCGGCCAGTCCGAAACCGCGGTCTGCGACATGACCGATTTCTTCCTGGCCCTGATGCTGCCCGGCGCCGGCGATGAGTTGCAGGGCATCAAGAAGGGCCTGGTCGAACTCGCCGACATGATCGCGATCAACAAGGCCGACGGCGACAACGTCAAGCGCGCCAATCTGGCGGCGGCCGAGTATCGCGGCGCGCTACACATCCTGAGCCCCCGCTCGGAGCATTGGCATCCGCCGGTCCTGACTTACTCGGCGCTGACCGGCACCGGCATGGACGCGTTGTGGCAGAAGATTCTCGATCACCGCACCGCCATGAATGCCTCCGGCGAGTTCGCGGGCCGGCGGCGTGAGCAGCAGGTGAAATGGATGTGGTCGATGCTGGAGCAACGCATGATGGCCCGGCTGCGCGCCGATCCGGCGATCCGCGCCAAGGTCAAGAAGACCGAGGCCGAGGTAGCCGACGGCCGCGTCACGCCGGCGGTCGCCGCCGAACAAATCGCGGAGTGGCTGCGGTGAGCGAAAAACTTCGCATTCTCGTCACTGGCTTCGGCCCGTTTCCCGGTGCGCCCTACAATCCAACGCAGCCGCTGGTGGCGCGTCTGACTCGGCTGCGCCGTCCTGCCTTCACCAACGTCGAACTGTCCAGCCACATCTTTCCCGTGACGTATCAGGCGGTCGACCGCGAACTGCCGCTGGCGCTGAAGAAGCACCAACCGCACGCAATATTGATGTTCGGCCTCGCCGGCCGCACCGGATATCTCCGGGTCGAGACCCGCGCCCGCAATGCCATCACCATGCTGTGGCCCGACGCCGCGCAAACCCGCGCCCGTAAGGGATCGATATCAGATGGCGCCGATGCGCAAAGATTCGGCCCGCACACCGCCAAACTGCTGCGTGCCGCTGAGGGTACCGGCCTCGATGCCCGCGCCTCGCGCGATGCCGGCAGCTATCTCTGCAACTATTTGAGCTGGCGCGCGATCGAGGCCGTCAATGCCGACAACGGCCCCCGCCTCGCCGCCTTCGTCCACATCCCGCCGCTTGCGCGCGGCGGCGCCGTCAGGCGCAAGGGTTTTCCGCGCATCACGCTGGAGGAGCTGGTCGACGCCGGAGAGGCGATGCTGCTGGAAATGGTAAGGCTGGCGCGAAGGGCTGCGTAGCTTCGTAGATTCCATGGGGCGGTGAGCGTGGCCTTTCCGGTAGGTTTGGGTTTCCACACTCGAACCATCGGAGAGTCAGATGCAAGCATCGACCGTAGACACGCCCACCGTCGACCATTGTGGCACAATTTTCGTTGCAATCGAACTGAGTCAGAAGAGCTGGCTGGTGACGCTGCACAGCCCGGACAAAGGCAAGATGTCCCGCCATAAGTTGGAGGGAGGAGATCATGCCGAGTTGCTGGCACTGATCGGTCGGGAGCGCGACCGAGCGGCTCGGGCGCTGGGAGCCATTCCGGCGGTGGTGAGCTGCTACGAGGCCGGCTACGACGGGTTCTGGCTGCACCGGCTTCTGATGGCGGCCGGGATCACGAACTACGTGTTTGACCCTGCGAGCATTGCGGTGGATCAGCGGGCGCGTCGGGTGAAGACCGACCGGATCGACGGCGAGAAGATGCTGCGGACGCTGATGGCGTATCTGCGCGGTGAGCCGCAGGTGGTACGGATCGTGCGGGTACCTGCGCCGGAGCAAGAGGACGCCCGCCGCGCCAGCCGCGAACGCGGCCGGCTGATCAAGGAACAGACCGCGCACACCAGCCGGATCAAGGCGCTGCTGCGGCTGTTGGGCATGGCGGTCGGGAACCCGCGCCGGCGCGACTGGCTGAACTGGCTGGCGACGCAGCGGGATTGGCAGGGCCAGGCGGTGCCGCCACGGATGCTGGCGGAGATCAAGTACGAGCACGCGCGGCTGATGCTGGTACGCGAACAGCTCGAGGGGCTCGCACAGGCACAGGCTCAAGCGGATCCGGCACCTGCGGCGGCGCAGATGGCGGAGCGCAGCGAACTGTTGCTCCGGCTCAAATGCCTCGGCCCGGCGTTCGCGACGACGCTGGCCAGCGAGGTGTTCTACAAGGACTTCCGCAACCGGCGTGAGGTCGCGAGCTATTTCGGGCTGACGCCCAGTCCGTGGCAGAGCGGCGGGATCGACCGCGACCAGGGCATCAGCAAGGCGGGCAACCCGCGCGCCCGCTGCGCCGCGATCGAACTTTCCTGGCTGTGGCTGCGGCATCAGCCGGAGAGTGCGCTCACCCGATGGTTCCGCAGCCGCACCCACAACAACGCCAGCAAGCGCAACAAGCGCATCGCCATCGTGGCCTTGGCGCGCAAGCTGATGGTGGCGCTCTGGCGCTATCTCACAACCGGCCTGGTCCCCGAAGGAGCCCTGCTCAAGGCCACAAAGCCGTAACCGTTTCAAGCAACGCGTCAGCGTCGCGGCACCAGCCGCGGTCAGCGCGGAATGGATGATGACCGTGCCACCCTTGGGCCAAATCAACAGGCCGCTTCGTAGATGGGTCTCATCCTCGTGGCTTCCTCGCCGCAAGCATGCGGAATGTGGGTACCGGGCTGTAACCGCCCGACCGGATATGAGGTGATGCAGTGAGCTGCTGCATAAATCGCCGGAAGCCAGTTCCTGAGCGCACCGACCGCGGCGGCACGCTGCGCTACGCATGGCTCCGCGCGCCGCCGCTCCGCCGAATGCAAAAAATCACATCCAAGCCCCGGTTGGGATGCTTGACTCAAAAGGCCTCATATGAGGGTGGGCAAAGCGCAGCGTGCCCACCACTACGCTCCCCAAATGGAAATGGTGGGCACGCTGCGCTTTGCCCACCCTACCGACCGCCATCGTACCCAACATTAACCCTACCCCGAACAATCGCCGCCTTTCTTCCCGGTCTTCACCATGCCCGGCCGCATTTTCGCGATACCTATGAAGATGCAAATGCCGCGATCTGCATTGCGCGAGGGCCACCATGGATATGAATCGCCGCCATCTCATTGGAGCATCCGCCGCCGGTGTCGCCGCCGCACTTGCGATGTCGCCGGAGCCAGCGCGCGCGGCGCCGCCCGCCTCGGCGCTCGGGCGCGACGTCACGCAGTATGGTGTGCGTCCCGGCAGCCCCGACGATCAAACCGCGAAACTGCAACGCGCGATCGACGAAGCCGCGCGCGCGCAAGCGCCGCTGGCGCTGCCGCCGGGGGTCTATCGCACCGGCATGCTTCGCCTGCAAAGCGGCACGCAACTGGTCGGCGTGCGCGGCGCGACCAAACTCATATTCAACGGCGGCCCTTCGATGCTGCAGGGCGAAGGCGCCAACAGTGTCGGCCTGACCGGCATCACCTTCGATGGCGGCGGCATTCCGCTGCCGGAGCGGCGCGGGCTCGTGCATTGCCTCGGCGGGCGCGACATCCGCATCGCCGATTGCGAAGTCATCGGCAGCGGCGGCAACGGCATTTGGCTGGAGCAGGTCTCCGGCGACATCTCCGGCAACATCTTCAGGAAGATCGCGACAACAGCAGTTGTATCGTTCGACGCGCTGGGCCTGGTCGTCTCGCGCAACACCATCATCGATACCAACGACAACGGCATCGAGATCCTGCGCACGTCGATCGGCGACGACGGCACGCTCGTTCTCGACAACCGCATCGAGGACATCAAGGCCGGGCCCGGCGGCTCCGGGCAGTATGGCAACGCCATCAATGCGTTCCGCGCCGGCAATGTGATCGTGCGCGGCAACCGCATCAAGAATTGCGACTACTCTGCGGTGCGCGGCAATTCGGCCTCGAACATCCAGATCACCGGCAACAGCGTCAGCAATGTCCGCGAAGTCGCGCTCTATTCGGAGTTCGCGTTCGAAGGCGCCGTGATCGCCAACAACACCGTTGATGGCGCCGCCGTCGGCGTCTCCGTCTGCAATTTCAACGAGGGCGGCCGCATCGCCGTCGTGCAGGGCAACATCATCCGTAACCTGCTGCCGAAGCGGCCGATCGGCACCGCGCCAGACGACGATGCCGGAATCGGCATCTATGTCGAGGCGGACTCGACGGTGACAGGCAACGTGATCGAGAACGCGCCCTCGTTCGGCATCATCGCCGGCTGGGGCAAGTATCTGCGCGACGTCGCCATTACAGGCAACGTGATCCGCAACGCCTTTGTCGGCGTCGGCGTGTCGGTAATGCCCGGCGCCGGGACGGCGCTCGTCAACAACAACATGATTTCGGAAACCCCGCGCGGCGCCGTGGTCGGCCTCGATCATGCGCGCACCATCACGACCGACCTGTCGGCCGAAGGCGCGCAGCGTTACGCGCAGGTGGTGGTCGGGGGCAACGCGGTGCGGCGCTAGTTCGCGCCGGCCCCTCTCGCCGCTTTACAGCGCGTTGCGCAGCAGCGGATAGCGTTCCTTCATCGTGTCGAAATCGAGTGGGGGCAACGGCACCTCATCCAGCGCCGGCGCGTCAGGTACGGACGGCGCCTCGTCCGCCACGGCGAGCCGGCTTTCCAGCGCGACCAGAACATCCGCGGGAATTTCGCGCGGCGGCGTTGCGGCAATCGGCGCCGGCTGCAGGTGCACAACCGGCTGACGGAACCCTTCATCGCGCGGCAGCGGCGTCAGTAGCCGCGGCGTCGTGCGGCGGCGGCCGAGCCAGGTCAGGTCGATCGCGGTGTTTTCCAGCGAGGCTTCGCGGTTCAACAAGTCGCGCCAGGTTTCGACAGCAGCCTTGGCTTCCTGGATGTTTTCGAGAAATTCGAGTTCCGTGTGATATCGGCGCCAGCGCCCGGTCTCGAACAGTTCAGTAAGGTATTCCAGCCGCTGCTCGGCAAGGTTGCACCAGCGCGCAACAATGTTGCGGCCACGTGCCACGTCTGCAGGATGTGCCATAAATCAGCCCGTAAAAGAGAGACGGACGCAAGACGCAACCTGAAACGAATCAATCAAACGTGACAGGTATATTCTGTGGAAAACTTTCTCCTTGTCCAGTACGTGGAGCTACGGAGCCACGCAGCGATCGAAGAAATCCGCACAAATACGGAGTTGTCAGCTCTATCCACCGTCAAGCTGCGCAGCAGCATGGCCGTGTTGCGAAGTACGCTCGATCATCCGTCTGAAAGCCACGCGGGGAATTATCAGGGCGTCACGCAAACAGACGGAGAGCTTGCGGTCTGCAAAGCCGGGACTGCGCCGCGCGCGACGCGGCTTCTTCCAACAAAACCTGTGCCGAAAATGAAAGACCCGTCCGGGGGGACAACCGGACGGGTCAAGCCATATGGGGCGCTTGGGGTGGATGGGCGCTCGCGCCGAATACAGCCGATGGGGAGGGATTACCGCTCCCACATAGATAAGTCGCAGCACCCTCGTCGGACGTTCAAAACGCCGGACGATTTTTTTAACCTTGTGTTCGGGGAGATTGCCGGAAAATCACTGCGCAGCGGGCTATTTTGCGGCGTTTGCGGCCGATTTGTCCGCCGCCATCGATGGCTGAGAGTCATTCAGCGCCCGGCTCACGGAAGCGTTATCGGCGGACGCGTCAGGCGCCGGCGTTTTTTCTCCCGCAGGCTTGCCGGAAACCGAGGCAAGCGGAACTGCCGGCGGGGCGGTCGCCGCGGTGACCGCCGCAAAGGCATCGGCCTCGCCTGCCCCGAACTGATCGTCGCGGCCAGGGGCGCCGAGATCGCGGGCGGTCCTCGTCAGGATCGCGCGAACATCGCCAGGTTTCAATGCAGGATTGTGTTCCAGCATCAGCGCCGCAACGCCGCTGACATAGGCGGCGGAGAACGAGGTGCCCGACGTGATCTGATATTTTTCATCCGGCGCCGGCAGGAAGATATCGGCGCCTGGAGCTGATATCGCGATGTGGTTACCCCGGTTGGACGCCGCGAACAGCTTTTGCTGCGCGTCCGTTCCGCTCACCGCGATCACGTTCGGATTGGCCGCTGGATAGAGCGGCGGCGATTTGGCGCCGGCATTGCCGGCCGCAGCCACCATCAGGATGCCGCGGGCCGCAGTGGCGGCGATTCCCCGCTCGATCAGCGGATCCTTCGGGCCGGCAAAGCTCATGTTGATGATTTGCGCGCCATGCTCGGTCGCGTAGTCCAATCCCCTCAGGATCACATAGGACGTGCTCTCCGCGCCCTTCGATCCCATGCCGAATGCGCGGATCGCGAGCAACCTCGCCTCCGGCGCGCTACCCATCAGTTTAGCATGCGCGACGATCGCGCCGGCAATGCCGGTGCCGTGGACATGCGGACCTTCCTTGCTGCCGAGCGCGTCGAAACTGTCGGCGACCGAATTGGCGAGTTCGGGATGTTTGACGTCGACACCTGAATCGATCACCGCGATGGTGACGTTCATGCCACGCACGAGCGCATGCGCCTGCGGCAGCCGAAGCTGGGCGACGGCGTACTGCGCGGCGTCGCCCTCGATCGCGGGCTTCTTCTGATCCTGCAGGAAGTAACGGAAATTGAGCTGCACCGAGCGCACGCTGCCGTCGGCGGCGAGTTCGCGGCGCACGGTGTCCACCGGACGGCGATCGATGATGCGGAACAGGCCGACGGTGCCGCCGAGCAGCGGGAAACTCTGCGATGAAATGCGCTCCAGGCCATGACGCCGCGCCAATTCGTCCGCCTCGGCGGTGGACAATGCGCCGTCGATTTCGGCGACGAGCTCGTTCTGGACCGCGCGCGTATTGACCGCAACCTGCGCGTTGTCATTGCGCGACCCGCCCTTGCCCTTCTTGGCCGAGCTGCCGTTGCCGTCGCCGGCCGACATAACCGGACGATCGAAGCATTCGCCGTCGGGACCGCGAAACGCGTTCTGGCAGGCCGGATAGAGATTGGGCGAAAACCGCGCATGGGGCAGCGTAGACGGCACGCCGGCCCCCGGGCGGACTCGCAGAGTCGAACTCATGGTGCCGATCCGGGACGGCGGCGTCCGCGCCACGCGATCGGCGCTCACACTCGGCCGGGCCGCGATACCGGGATTGATCCGCGGCGTAATCGTTGGATTGATGGTAGGCGTCCGCACCCCGACATTGAGATTGGGCGTGCGCATGATGCCCTGCGCATGAACCGCCGAGGCTGCGAAAGCCATCAATGGCAAAAGCGCCGCCGACAAAATCAATGCCGCGCGGCGCGTCTTCATCAGCCAATTCGGACCATCGTGAACCATGGAACCTCGGCCTTCCCGGGGCGGCGCGCCGGCAGATTCTTACGGCGTGGCCACCGCAAGACTGACGATCTTCTCGCGCTGCAGTCTGGCGAGCAGGCCGGCGGCTTCGTCCTTGCTCATCGCCTTGTTGCCGAACTGCAGCCGGAACATGCCGCCCTTGGCGCCGTCAACGATCGAGGCCTGGTAGTTGTCGAGCAGCGCGGTGATGTCGGCGATGCGCGCTTCCGGCGTAAACCGCACCAGCGCGCGCGTCGGCGCGGCGCTACCTGCAAGATCGCGGGTGATGGGCGCTGACGACGGCTCGTTCAGGCTGAGCGAGGCGGTCTGGAACGAAGCGGTCTGGTTCTTCATCAGCACGGCGCCGATCACGCCGGCCTGCAACAACAGCGCCACGGCGCCGAGGCTCGCCGACCAGGCCAGCGTGCGCGGCGACAACCGTGCGAAAAATTCAGATATCCGGGCGGACAGGCTGACCGAAAGCGATGGCTTGCGCACGGGCTCTCCGTCGATCGCGGCAAACAGCTTCGTCATGGCGCGCGTGGACGGCGCACCGAGGCTCTCGTTGAGGCTGATCGTCTCGGCGTATTCCTCGCGGATGACGGCGTATTGCCGGGCAAGCTCGGGATCGCCGGCGAGCGCTTCCTCGACACGGCGTGCATCGCGCGCGCTCAAGGTGCCGACCGCGTGGAACGGCAACAGCATCTCGATTTCGCTGGGCTCGTGATCCAGCATTTTTTTGCTCGCCGCCATCATGGCCAACCTCGCTCTATGCCGGCTGCCTTCAGCAACTCGGCCAATTTCTTGCGCGCATAAAACAGGCGCGTCTTGACGGTGTTCTCCGGAATTCCGACGATTTCGGCCACCTCTTCCACGGACTTCTCGTGGTAGTAGACGAGATCGACGATCTCCCGATGATCTGGCGAAAGCGCCGTCAGGCACTTGCGCAACGCTTCACCCGTATCCTTCTTCTGCACCACCACTTCGGGATCGTCGGACGTATCCTCGATCGCGTTCGCAGTCTCGTCGTCCAGTCCAACGTCCTTGCGGCGCCTTAGTGCCGAAAGGGCCTTGAACCGCGTAATCGCCAACAGCCACGTGGTAACGGCGGATCGGCCTTCGAACTTGCCGGCCTGACGCCACACATCGAGAAAAACCTCGCTGATGAGGTCTTCCGCAATCTGTTCATCCCTTACGAGCCGAAGCCCGAAACGGAACACCCTGACATGGTGCCTTCCGTAAAGCACCTGCATGGCGAGCCGGTCGCCTTGAGCGATCCGAGCGATCAGAATTTCGTCTGAAGCCGCCTGTGCCGCGTTCAATGGCCGTCTCGCAAAGTTGGTCTGACGGGAGAGGCCGGCGGTTCGATGTGAAAGGTGAGATTCTTCACATTACGGCAATGTCCGGAGCGCATGTGTGACCTACCGCACAGACGGACGTTACCAGGCCATTTTCCCGGCAAAGACGAGCTGAACTCTAGAATTGGTACCATAATACGGAAAAACTTTCTTAAAGACGCTCCGCCCCAACCTTAGCAAGGCTTCGCCGGCGGGGCAGCATCTGCGTACGCACAAAGGTTTCCCGCGCAAGCGGGTTTCGCGCTATCGGAATTCGGCAGATTTCCGTTACGAAACAGTGCAATGGCAGGGTTTTAACGGACCCGATTCGACTGCAAAAGATACCAAACCTAAAGGCTTTATTCCCTAAAGTTTCGTCGGGTATCCTCCAATAGCGACGGGACATGAGCAGCGCGGCTTCATTGCTTCAGGGGCAAGGCTCCCACAGTAAGGCCGCGCCGGTCCGACTGCCGCCGGAGGTATTGAAGCGCCGGGTCGGCCAGCGCCGGCACATGCTGGCCGTCCAGGTCGTTAGCTATGCGCTCATCACCTCGGTGCTGCTGGCCTATTGCTACGCCGGCACCATCTCGATCGTCATTCCGTCGACCTATTTCCTTTCCGGCATCGGCTTGGTCTCGGTCTTTGTCGTGTTGTCGGAAGCCAACTTCAACGACCGGTTCGAAGACCACTATCTGACGATCTTCCAGGTTGCCGGCCACGTCGCGCTTCAGCTCTGTTTCCTGCTGGCGGCGCCTGAAATCGGATTTGCCTTCCTGAGTGTGGTATTTCTCATTTTCGGGTTCGGCGCGCTGCGAATGACCTCGCGGCAGGCGATCACCTCCTGGACGCTCACCATGATCGGCCTGGCGCCGATCTTCCTCTTCAGCAGCACCCCGATCGGCTTGCCGATTACCACCCAGACCGAACGCGTCGCGGCCATGCTTTCCTTTGTCCTCACGATCGGACAGTGCGCCTTCGTGGGACTGTATGGCAGCACCATGCGCAAGATGCTCTACGACCGCAGCTTCGAACTGAAAGCGGCGTACAAGCGGATCGAGGAGCTTGCCGAGCTCGACGAATTGACGGGGGCGTCCAACCGGCGCTGCATCATGCGAATGCTGGAGGAGGAGATCGCCCGCGCGACCCGCAGCGGATCGCCCTGCTCCATCGCGCTGATCGACCTCGACTGGTTCAAACGCATCAACGACGCCTACGGCCATCCGACCGGCGACGAGGTGCTGCGGACATTCTCGATCACCATGTTCGCCAACATCCGCAGCGTCGACCGGTTCGGCCGCTATGGCGGCGAGGAATTCCTGCTGGTGCTGCCCGACATGGACGCCGACCAGGCCATGCGGGCGCTCGACCGGTTGCGCGCCATTATTGCCGATCTCGACTGGAGCGCGTTCTCGCCGGGCATGAAGGTGACGATGTCGGCCGGCGTTGCAACGCTTAATCCGAACGAGACGTCAGACCTATTTCTCGCGCGCGCCGACAGCGCGCTTTACGCAGCCAAGGCGCAGGGACGCAACCGCATTACCCGCGCCTGATCCGACATATTTCAGCTCCGGCGGCGCAGAATACGCCGCCAGCTTTTGCTCCAGGACAGAGTCATGATTTCGAAAGCCGCCAAGTCCCCTTCTCCCGGAAGTCTGCTCGATGAGCTGCAGTCGACGCTCGCGCACGGAACCGTCGCTCGCCGGGTAGAGACCCTGCGCCGGGTAACCGATCTCTTCATCAACGGCGCGGTGGACTATTCGGACGAGCAGGTCGGGCTGTTCGACGACGTCTTCCAGTGCCTGATCGACCACATCGAAACCTCGGCCAGGATGCTCCTGGCCAACCGTCTCGCCGCGGTCGACACCGCCCCGCCGCTCACCATCCGCGCGCTTGCTTTCGATGATGTCATCGAGGTGGCAGGTCCCGTGCTGTCGCAGTCGATGCGGCTCGACGACAAGACCCTGATCGAGAATGCGCGCAGCAAGAGCCAGGCGCATTTGATGGCGATTTCGACCCGCAGGACCCTGAGCGGCGCGGTCACCGACGTGCTGGTCCAGCGCGGCAACGACGAGGTGATCCAGTCGACCGTGAACAATCCGGGCGCGGAGTTCACCGAGCGCGGCTTTACCCGCCTCGTCAGCCGCGCCGAAGGCGACGACAATCTCACGAGCTGCATCGGCCTGCGTCCGTCCGTGCCGCGGCATCTCTATCTGAAACTGCTCGCCAAGGCCTCCGATACGGTGCGGCAGCGGCTGGAGGCCGCCAACCCGCAGCAGGCAGCCGAGGTGCCGACCGTGGTCAGGGAGGCAACGCGGCGCGCGCGCTCGGCGACCTCGACGATCACCAGGGACACTGAGATTGCGCACGCGCTGGGTCAAGTCCCTGTACGAGGACGGCCGGCTCGACGAATCCGAAGTGGCGTCGTTTGCCGATGCCGGGAAATTCGACGAGGCCAATGCCTCGATCGCGGCGCTCGCCAACGTGCCGGTGGCGATCGCCGAGAACATGATGATCGAAAGCCGGGCCGAAGGCGTGATGATCCTGGCGAAGGTCGCAGGGTTGTCGTGGCCGACGGTCAAGACCATCATCAAGATGCGCGACAAGCTGTCCGGCGCGGAGCCGGCCGATCTTATGGCCTGCCAGGACACCTATGAGCGGTTGCGGCCGTCGACGGCGCAGCAGGTGCTGCGCTTCCACCGCATGCAACAGAACGCGCCGGTGGCGTGAGCGCCTAGTACCTGAGCCTACGGCGTGAATTCAGCTTAGTAGCCCCGATGCAGCGCAGCGAAATCCGGGGTTCCTGCCCCTAGCGAAAGGGTCCCGGATTACGCTCCGCTGCCGGCGCCTAGTATCTGAGCAGCTTCGCTCCGGCGAGCGCGCCGATTGCGGTCACCAGCGCGGTCGCGATCGTGTACCAGGTCGCGACGAACAGCGGTGAATCATCGGTACAGTGTGAGGCGTAGAGCGTTGCCGCCAATCCCGCCGACAACAGTCCGGCGATGGCGCCGGCGACCGCCGGCCGCGACGGGGCACCATGACGCAATCCGAGCAGCGCTCCGGCCAGCAGCGGCAGCGACATCAGCGGGATCGCCGTCAGACAGACCCACGAGTTCTTGCCGACCAGCCGCGTCATCATCGGAAGCCGCTGCGGCATCATCATCTCGCCGCCGATCGCCGCGCTCAAAATCCCCACCGGCGCCAGCAGCAGCCAGCCAAATCCGCGCAGCGAGGCCTCGGGCCGCGACAGATGCAGGCTGACGGCAATCGCCGCAATCGCCAGCGCCAGCGTCACCGCGAATTTCAGGTCGAAGAACGGGTTACGCATCGCCATCATCACGTCGGGCCTGACGCCGAGTTCGGTAAAGAACATCAGCAGCGAGACCGGCGCCGCGGCCAGCAGCGCCAGCATCAGCGCGTATCCCACCGGGCGCGCACGGTGCTCGTTGTCGGCCGCCAGCGTTCGAATGAGACGATCGGTATCCATTCTCATTGTTCCCGTAACTTCGCCGTCAGGCTGGTCAGGCCGCGATGCAACGCCACCCGCACCGCGCCCTCCGTCATCGAAAATTTCGCCGCCGTATCCTTGATCGAGGCGCTGTCGACCGCGATCGACTGCAACACGTCGCGCTGCCGCGCCGGCAGCGTCTGGAGCTGGGCGGCGACCTCGCTCGCCGACGCCGTCTCGGCCGGCGCCTCGCCCGGCAGCGTCTCGGCGAAATCGTCAATGTCGACGAAAATGCGCCGGCCGCGGCGGCGCAACGCATCGATCAGCTTGTTGCGGGCGATCGCAAACAGCCATGGGGCAAACGGGGCGGTAACGTCCCAGGTGTGCCGCTTGAGATGGACCGCCAGCAAAATGTCCTGCACGATGTCCTCGGATTGATCGACCGGTTGCCCTGCCCGCGCCAGACCGCGGCGCGCCGCGGCCCGGAGCACCGGTGTGACGGCCTTGAGCAGGCGATGATACGCCGCACTGTCGCCCGCAATGGCCGACCGCATCAGGCCGGTCCATTCGTCATCCCGTTCACGCAAGAGCGCTCCTACCCTGCAATTCGATCGATCTTTCAATTTGTTACATCAGGACGACCCGATCACGAAGTCGTGATCGAAAGTCTTGACGCAGAAGGCCCAGCACCATCCGGCCCCGCGCCCTATCCGGGAATCGGGACGGCCGGCTGCGCGGACGGCAGGCTCATAACATCGATTGCACAGGCTCGCATCCAGCGCAGCCCCTGCCGAGGAAGGTCGGCCCGGCAAAAATGCCGCCGGCACATGCTCGCTGCAACACCATTGCCCAGCTTTTGCCCGGTGTTGCCCGAAGATTCCCTTTTTCTGCCGAACTGTGGACACGGCGTGGGGTCTTTTTTCGTGGATGGGCGGGCGCCAATGGGGAGATTTCTACATGACGATCAAAGCCAGCGCGCGGTCGGCCTTGATTCTCGCAGCAGGACTTTTGGTAAGTTTCGCAGGACCGCCGGCGGCGATGGCTGCCGGCACGGATACGGATAGCGCCCCGACCTCGAAGTCGGAGAATGCGACGTCGGGCAAGTCCGTCAAATCGGGTTCGCGTTACCTGAAGAAGCGCTACGCCCATCGCAAAGACACGCGCACGGCATCGAAATCCACCGAGGACAAGAAAGCCGACGAAAAGCAGGTCGCCGATGCTGGCGGCGGCACCGCGCTCACGTTTCCCCAATGGCTCTCCAATGCCAACGCGCAAATGACTGCCACCGATGCGCCCCCGGATAGCGCCAAGGGAATGTCGGCGGCCATGTCGGAGAAAGCCAACACAGTCCTGCAGGCGGCGGCGGACAAGCCGGCTTACGCGGAGGCGCCGGCCGATCCCGCCGTGGCGGCCCCCGACCAGCTCAACGAGACCGATCGGGCGCTGCAGTTGCAGGACGTCCCCTCCACTAAGACGGTTGCGATGGCCTCGACCAGCAGACCGGCATCGGAGACCGGCCAGGCCGCGAATAACGATAGTTCCACTCTGGACAAGACCTCACTGATCGGAAAGATCTTTATCGCCTTCGGCGCGCTGCTGACGGTGGCGTCGGCCGCGCGGATGTTCATGGCGTAGCTACCGGCGTACCGGACGCGGGCCACACCGCGTCAGGGATCCGTTCCCGTCCCACTTGATGCCCACCCCGGCAGCGGGCACATTGCCCACAAGATCAGGACCGGGGTGGATCATGGCGACGTTCGAATACATCATAGTCGAGAGCAAGGGCGCGGTCGGCATCATCACGCTGAACCGGCCGAAAATGCTCAACGCGCTGTCGTTCGGCGTATTTCGCGAGATCGCGGCAGCCGTCGACGACCTCGAGGCCGACGACAAGATCGGCTGCATCCTGCTCACCGGCAGCGAAAAGGCGTTCGCCGCCGGCGCCGACATCAAGGAGATGCAGCCGAAAAGCTTCATCGACATGTTCTCCAGCGATTTCGCCGCGATCGGCGGCGGCCGCGTCGCCGCCTGCCGCAAACCGACCATCGCGGCGGTCAGCGGTTATGCGCTCGGCGGCGGCTGCGAACTCGCCATGATGTGCGACATCATCATCGCATCCGACACCGCAAAATTCGGCCAGCCGGAAATCACGCTCGGCACCATTCCCGGCATCGGCGGCACCCAGCGGCTCACGCGCGCGATCGGCAAATCCAAGGCGATGGATCTGTGCCTCACCGGGCGCATGATGGATGCGGCGGAAGCCGAGCGCTCCGGCCTCGTCAGCCGCGTCGTGCCGGCGGACAAGTTGATGGAAGAGGCGCTCTCGGCTGCCGAAAAGATCGCCTCGATGTCGCATCCCGCGGCCGCGATGGCCAAGGAGGCCATCAACCGCGCGTTCGAGACGCCGCTGTCGGAAGGCATGAATGTCGAGCGCAATTTGTTCCACTCGACCTTTGCGCTGGAAGACCGCTCCGAGGGCATGGCGGCGTTCATCGAGAAGCGCAAGCCGGTGAACAAGAACAGGTAGGGTTTGCTCGAATTTTGTAGGGTGGGCAAAGGCGCACTTGCGCCGTGCCCACCGTTCCAACGTTCGGTGCAAGCGATGGTGGGCACGCTGCGCTTTGCCCACCCTACGGCACCGGCGTCTATCCCGCCCCACTCCGCGCCAGCGCCGCGTTGACCAGCGCACGGTAGGCGCGCTCGGCAAACGTCGTCGGGCGATCGAGACCCAACCGCGCCAGGCATTCGCGGTTCGAGGCGTCCGGCGGATGCCGCATCCCCTGCCACAGCAACCCGGGCAACAGCAGCGGTGTCCGCTGCGCTTCTCGCAGCAATTGCAGCGCCGGGATCAGCCGTTGCTCGACCTCGGTAAAATCGCTGCCGAACGGGAATGACGGCAGCAGCCCCGCATCGCGCGCAGGCTTTAAGGCTTGCGCGATCCGCTCCGGAAAATTCTCGCGATGGCTGCGCGGAATTTCAAAACTCTTCGGCAGCTTGCCGGCATCCTTGGCGATCCCGGCCAGTTCATCCTGGAAACGGGAATCCGTGACCGCCAGCATCGCCGCGATGGTCTCGGCGTCCGATTTGCCTCTGACGTCGGCAACGCCGTATTCGGTGACGAACACGTCGCGCAGATGCCGCGGGATGGTCTGGTGCCCGTAATTCCAGCGAATGTTGGAAAGCGTTTTGCGGCCCGCCTGCCGTGTCGCTTCCAGCGCGAGGACCGATCGCGCGCCCTCAAGCGCGAACGCCTGCGCAACGAAATTGTACTGGCCGCCGACGCCGCTCACGACCTGGCCGTCTTCAAGGCCGTCCGAAATCGCGGCCCCCATCAGCGTCGCCATCATCGCGGTGTTGACAAAGCGGGCGCCGACGCGCGCCCGGCGCTTGGCATCCTCGTCGCCATGGAGCTGGTTGGTGAAGGATACCGGCATCATCTGGATGCGCGCGAGTTGCTCGGCCGGCATCTCGCGCAACGCGCGATAGAACGATTTGGGTCCCAAGAAAAACGCGCCGTGCAGCGTCACGCCATCGACCTCGCGCTTGAGAATTCCGGCCTCGATCAGGCCGAGAAACGCCTCGATCAGCATTTCGCTGACCCCATAAAGCCCCCTCGCGAACGGCGCGCTCTCCGCAGGTGCCGCTCCTGGCGCAAGCCGCTTCATGATGGCGTGGAACTGCGCGTTGTCGTGGTGGCGAACGATCAACCCCTGCGCCAGCGCATCGCCGACCTGCCCGATGCCGATCTGCAAGGTGCCGCCGTCGGGCACGAGGCCGGCTGCATGAAGCCCGATCGCGTATTTGGTGTCGCTGACCGGCTCGGCCGGCGGCGCGAACAGCGGGAAGTCGGTCGCGGGGCTGTCGAGAACAGCGGAAAACTCGTCCCCCCGCAGATCGCCGGCGCCCGGCATGAACGGCAGCTCGGAATTGACCTGGCCGATCAGCTTGAACGATGCCCGGCCCTGCCCGCGGGCGCGCAGGATGTCGAGCGTGGTGTCGGTGTTGCAGCTCAGGCTGTAGCGCGTCACGCCATCGACCACACGCTTCGCGACCAGTTGGGTGACGACATTCAGCCCGCGCGTCAGCAGATAGGACGAGGCATGGGTATAGTTCGCGGAGATGTAACGCTCTTGCGCGAACGGCACGTGCAGCCATTTGCCGGCCAGGAAGAAGAACTCGATCACCTCTATGTTGGGCGGCAATTCGCCTGCATGAAGCGCGCCGGCATAAGCGAGGTCGGGATAGCCACCGAACAGGCGATCGATCACCGGGCCGATGAAGCGCCGTTCGAGCAGGCTCGAGGGCCGCGGCTTTTCCAGCGTCAGCGCCGAAAAGAACGTCAGGTTGATCGCGCGGTCGGCGGCGGCGCGCGCGTACAGCGCGTTGACGATGTGGTTGGCCTTGCCAAGCCCGAGCGGCAAGCCGACCACGAGGTTGGTTCCGACATCGCGGATGATATCCTCCGCGATCGCTTCGGGGTCGGAAAACAGTTTTGGCATCGAGTTGCGGACCCGGGCATAGCTGGGGAGCCAACCGCCCTGAATCGGACGCCAGCCAGCGAAGCTATAGCGTATTTGGCGCCGAACTTCGTCTGTGACGAACCGGCAACAGCCAAGCGCTGATTTTCACCGAATTAATGTACTGATGTCGCGCGGCAGTTTGCCTGTAGCGGCGACGCCCCCTAAACAGGTAGACGAGCCGAGGCTGTCGGCGGGGGCGGACAAGCAATGCATGATCCGGAATGACGGGTGACCGGCGTTCACGAAGACCATGCCCAAACAAGCAGATAGAGCGGAATGGCTCGAAGCAGGGTTATCACATTCTTGTGTTGGCTACGGGATCAAATGGCTAAGCGTGCCGCTAGGGCTGGCCACGTTGAAAGGCGGTTGCTTCGATCCGGCATTTGCCTTGCGGCGGCTTGCTTTGCGTTTGCAGCGCCGGCCGCGCATGGCGAAAACCTCCCCGAGGCGCTGGCCAAGGCCTACCAGACCAATCCCACTCTCAATGCGGAACGGGCGCGTCAGCGCGCCACCGACGAGAACGTGCCGCAGGCGCTTTCGGCCTACCGGCCGCAGATCATCGCCGGCCTCTCCGCCGGCCTTCAGTCGGTACGGAACCTGCTGCCCGACAACACCATCCAGTCCGCAAACCTGAAGCCCTGGACCGTCGGCATCACCGTGACGCAGACGCTGTTCAACGGTTTCAAGACAGCCAACAGCGTGCGCGTGGCCGAGCTGCAGGTGCAATCCGGTCGCGAGGCCCTGCGCAATGTCGGCCAGGGCGTGCTGCTCGACGCGGTCACCGTTTATACGAATGTTCTCGCCAACCAATCGCTGGTCGAAGCGCAGCGCGCCAACGTCG
Organism: Bradyrhizobium sp. AZCC 1678; assembly: GCF_036924765.1. Classification (NCBI taxonomy): domain Bacteria; kingdom Pseudomonadati; phylum Pseudomonadota; class Alphaproteobacteria; order Hyphomicrobiales; family Nitrobacteraceae; genus Bradyrhizobium; species Bradyrhizobium sp. AZCC 1678. The sequence continues at coordinate 3,355,614 of NZ_JAZHSE010000001.1, read as the reverse complement.
CTTTTCTGCAGGAAACGCTCGGCATCACCCAGAAACGTCTGAATGCCGGCGACGTCACTCCGACCGACACCGCGCAGGCCGAGGCGCGCCTGAGCCGGGGCCGCGCCGATCTGAATGCCGCCGAGGTCAACCTCGCCATCAGCCAGGCGACCTATGCCCAGGTGATCGGCAACGCGCCCAACTCGCTCCGCCCCGCTGAAACCGTGGACCGGCTCTTGCCGCGCAGCCGCGATGACGCCACCGGCCTTGCCTTCCGGGAGCACCCCGCGGTGATGGCGGCGAGCTATGACTTTGACGTCGCCTCGACCTCCATCCGCGTCGCCGAAAGCAGCCTGATGCCAACAATCACGCTGCAAGGCAGCGCGAGCCGCAGCAGGCAGTCCGATCCTACCCTCAGCAGCTCAGGGACCGACCAGGCTTCGGTCACCGGCCAGCTCACGCAACCGATCTACGATGGCGGTATGGCGGCCTCGCAGACCCGGCAGGCCAAGGAAGTCGCGGCCCAAAGCCGCCAGGTACTGGATCAATTCCGCAACCAGGCCCGCACTGCCGCGGTCGGCGCCTGGGTCGCCAATGAAGGCGCCAAGATTGCGGTCACGGCATCCGAAGCCGAAGTCCGCGCCGCCACCGTTGCGCTACAGGGCGTGCAGCGGGAGGCGGCTGGCGGCCAGCGCACGACGGTCGACGTGCTGAATGCGCAGCAGGACCTGATTTTGGCAAAGGCTCGCCTGATCGGCGCGCAGCGCGACCGCGTGATCGCCTCCTATACGCTGCTGAGCGCAATCGGCCGGCTCGACGTCAAGAACCTCGGCCTCAACACGCCGGACTATCTGCCGGAAGTGCACTACCATCAGGTGCGCGACGCCTGGCACGGCCTGCGGACGCCGTCGGGGCAGTAGGTTGTATTTTCTCCCGGTGTTAACCGGACGCTGATCATGTCCGGTATTTTCAGTCGCCAGCCATTCGCGTTGGCCTAAAACCCCGTCCGTTTTCGTCCCCCGTTTTGATCGATCGATTTTGCGAGGCCTCGTGGTTGCAAACATTCTGCGCTGGTCGGCTAACGGCTTGTTGGTCCTGCTCCTGTCCGTAATCCTTGTGATCATCTCATTTCGCATGGCGGCGTCGATACGCGAGACCGGCGTGCGCGCCCAACTGGCGCCAAAGACCGGCCACCTGGTGCCGACGCGTTCAGGCGCCGTTTTCGTGCAGGAGAAGGGTCCGGAGGACGGCGTTCCCGTGGTGCTGTTTCACGGCACGGCGGCCTGGAGCGAGCTATGGCGTCGTACCAGCGACGCGCTGGCCGCGGCAGGCTTTCATGTGATCGCCCTCGATCTGCCGCCGTTCGGATTCTCGGACCGTTCCGGCAGTTACACGCGGCAGGACCAAGCCGCCCGGATCAACGATGTGCTTGATGCACTGAAAGCTGAGCCCGCCATCATCGTCGGGCACTCCTTCGGCGCCGGTGCGGCGACAGAGCTCGTGATGCGATATCCGGATCGGACGCGCGCGCTGGTGCTGGTCGATGCGGCGCTCGGATTGACGGCTGCGCCATCGGCCGCGCCCTGGGTAATCCAGCCGCAATGGATTCGCGAAATCCTGGTGTCGCTGACCATCACCAATCCCATGGCGACGCAAATGCTGCTGCAATCGATGATCGCGAAGAAGGAACGCGCGCTGCCGGAATATGTCGCGATCCTGCAAAGGCCGCTGACGCAGCGCGACAGCACCAGCGATATCGCCGACTGGCTGTATTATTTCCTCGGCGCCGACACCAGTGCCGCGAGCGCGGACCGCAATGCCTATGCGAAGCTGGAAGTCCCCGTCGCGATCCTGTGGGGCGACAAGGATACTATCACCCCCGTCGAGCAGGCTCTCGATCTCCGAACGCTGCTGCCGCCGGAGACGGACCTGACGTTGCTGCCGGGGCTCGGCCACATTCCGCAGATCGAGGACCCCGGCATGTTCAACGATGCCCTGCTCAAGACACTCGGAAAACTCTAGACTGGGCAGAGATTCGACAAGTCTTGCAGATCGCCGCCGGAGACATCATGGACATCATCAGACTGTGCGCCTGGGGCTATGCCGCCCTGCTCGGCTTCGTGATCCTCACCGGCTACATCCCGGCCTTCATCGACGCCAATGACATGATCTTCGGCCTGTTTCGCCGCACCTGGTACGCCGACGGGCTGCATCTCGTCTCGGCGCTGTGGGCTGCGGCGGCGGCGATCACCTCGCGCCGCGCCTCGGAATTGTTCTTCCAATTGTTCGGCGTGTTCTATTTTGCCGATGGCCTGCTCGGGCTGGCTACCGGTAGCGGCTATCTCGACTTCGGCATCCTGATCAACGGCGTCCTCAACCTGCCGCTCGCGACGCGGTTTTTCGCCAATGCCCCGCATCTCGGCCTCGGCGGCGTGGCGATACTGATCGGCTTTATGCTCGCGCCGCGGACGCGGACCGCTGTTCATGCTTAAATGGTTGCGGCGCATCCTGGCCGGCATCGCGATTCTGATCGCGCTGTCGGTGCTTGTGCCGCTGGCCTATATCGAGGGGACGTGCCGCCCCTCTTCCCGTCCTGCAACGGCCAGTACACCGGCCGTGACCTTGCCCGCGATCGATGAGGCAGGCTATCGGCGCAAACTGAACAACACCTTCTTCACCTTCCCCGAATGGTACATCGTCTATTCCTTCGAGGATTTCGGCCGCTTCCTCGACCGCTCCAGCGAAAGCCACTTCAACTATCTCGGTCACATCTTCGGGTTCTGGCAGAGCTTCTGCACGATCAACCGCGCGGTGCCCGCAACCGGCGAGCAGCTCACGGAGGTCAAGACCATGATCTACGTGATCGGCATCAGCTACTCCGCCGAATACGCCATCAAGGGACTTTATGAAAACACCATCGGGCGGGTGTTCGAATGGATCAGGGGCGAGAAGCGCACGCCACAGGACGAGTTCGGCCGCGCCGTGCTGCAGGATTATGCCGCCTTCCTCTACACCGTCCCCTGGTACAAATATCCGTTCCGCGAAAAGCTCGACGGCCTGATGGCGATCTCGGCGCCGACGCCGAGCAATCTGCGCAGCTGGGAGCGCAACTTCGCGCTCGGCGCGGAATATTTCGTCAAGATCGGCTACGCCGCGCTGATCCAGAAGGCGCTCGACGCCGGCGGCGACAACGAGCCGCGCGACATCATGTTCGCGGTGGCAACGCTGCCGCCTGCCGCGTTGGCGAAAGAACCGCGCATCAAGCCGGTCCGCGCGTTGACGCCGCAATGGCAGCTGGTGCAGACGCCGCGCTACAAGGCTTTCACCGAGATCCTGCAGAGCCTGCTGGACCAGGGATTTGGCCTTGCGGAAATCGCGGGCAATCACGACATCTTCATCACGGTGGTTGCGCCCAATGCTGCAAAACTCGACATCAAGGGCACGACGGAGCTGTTTTCGCAGGAGCTGGATGCCCGCCCCGGGTTTCGCAGGGCCGGCCTGAAAGCCAGGATCGACCGCCTCGTGGATATCAACCGCGAGCTCAAGGCCAGGGGCGCGAGCATTGAGCACTTCTATGACTACTGACAGGCATCAGCAGCACCGGACGTTGCCACTGGGCCGCGTTGCCGGCGCCATCGCCCTTGTCGTCTTTGGCTGGCTCGCGGTCGTCGTTGCATTGACCTTCGGTTCGGCCCCCGGCAAGTCGATGGCCATTGTCGGTCCACAGTCACAGGCGCTGGCAGCCATCGCCAAGGCCAACGGACGCATCCTCGTCTCGAACGACTACTTTACCATCGCGCGTTCCGACGATGCCGGTTTTGTCGCCCGCCTCTATGCAGCGGGCGCGCTGCTGGTCCTGGACGCCGAACAGGCCGGCGGCTGCAGCGGCCTCTCGCCTAAGCGATCCACCGCGCAGCTCTGACGCGTTACGACGCGTACTTCTGATAGAACGTATTGGTGAACAGCTCGCTCGGATCATACTTCCGCTTCGCCGCGAAAAAATCGTTGATCTGCGGGTATGACCGCTGCAACTGATCCTTTGAATAATAGAGCTGGTAGGGCAGGAAAAACCGGCCCTTGTGCGCGATGGTGAGGTCTATCAGCTCTTCCGTCGCCTTCTTCATGCGCCGGTTGCCCTCGTCATCGGTGGTCTGGTTGATGTAGAGCACCAGCGAGAACGCCGGCTCCGGCGAATAGGTCAGGAAATTGTTCTCCTGATGCACGACGCGCACCGACGCATTCAACAGATTGGTCCTGTTGTCGGTCAGCACCTTGCGCATGCCGTCGACGAACGAGACGAACTGGCTGCGCGGTATGAAATATTCGTGCAGTATGTCGGTGTCGTTGGGCAGCGAATTGCGCAAGTAAGGCACGGAATCGTGCATCGGGTCGTTGCGGTTGACGAGGCAGGCTTCCGCCGATCCGATCGCCTGCGCCCGCGTCACCGTGCAGGTCTCCATCCGGTGCTCGATGTGCTTTTCCGACAGCCATTTCATTTCCTGAAACAGCGGGCCCTGCTTGGACAGGTTGATGGTGAGCCGCCGCAGCTTGGTGCCTGAGACCTCGCCGAGCGGTTCGCGCTTGAAATCGGTGCCGTCGACCTTGGTGTAGGTATAGAGCAGCAACTCCTTCAGGAACGAGCTTGGCGCGGTCGAGAGGTGCCCGTACATCAGCCCGATATTGCCGTCCTTTTCGATCTCCTTGGCGAACAGCGCCGGGAATTCCTTGTAGTCCATCATGCGGCGCCCGGTCTGGTAGACCAGATTGTCTGATATATCGAGCTCGGCCTCGACGATGATGCCGAACAGGCCGTAGCCGCCGACCACGAGGTTGAACAGGTCCTTGTTCTCGGTCGCAGATACCGTGCGCAGCGAACCATCGGCCAACATCACCTTCATCGACTTGATCGACTTCGCAAGCGCACCGGCCTGATGGTCCATGCCATGGGCATTGACCGAGATTGAACCGCCGACGCTGAAAATATCGGTCGACTGCATGGCGCGGACCGCAAAGCGCGGGTGCAGCACGTTCTGGATATCGTGCCAGGTCGCGCCCGGCTGCACCGTGACCGATCGCGAACTCTCGTTGAGCACGATCTTGTTGAAGCCGCGCATGTCCAGCACGACGCCGCCCTTGCGGAACGCGTGCCCGCCCATGCTGTGACGTACGCCGGCGGTTGTTACCGAGAGCTTGTTGTCGCGCGCAAAGGCAAGGGTCTTTGCGATATCCTCGACGCTGCGCACCTCGACCATGCCGTAGATTTCGGTCTTGTTGAGGCAGCTCGCATCATTGATGCTGCCGCCAAGCTGCGACCATTTCACGTCCTTGAGCGGCGCAAACGCCTTGATCCGCTCCAGGTCGATTTTCGCTTGCTCGCCGCCGACCGCAGGCCCGCAATCCTTTTCCCCGGTGGGATCCGCTGCCAGCGCCTGAAGCTTGCGATAGCTGTAAACACCCAGCAACACGACGACCACGGCGGCAACGGACACGCCGGTTTTGAATTTTTGTGAAAATTTTCGCATGAACTGATTCCAGAGGATTGCGAGATATTCCGGGCGGGCGGATGATTAGTCAAATCGGAGCGCCTTCCGGTTCGATAGGCCGGCAGCGTTACTGAACCGATAACCCAATGCAGCCAGACGACGGCCGCCCTTCCCGCGCCTCACTTCTCCCGATAATCTCCCGACCCCATAACGGGCGAAGCAACGCCCGGCGCCGAGGAGGAACGCTGAAGTCGAAGGCATGACGGCCTGTCCGGACACCAACAATCAACAAACATTATCCAGGGAGAACACCAATGCTGACGCGACGCGGTATGATGCTTGCCTCCATCGCAGCCGGAGTGACCATGAACAACAGAACCGCCTCCGCCAAAGCGGCGCAGCCCGCGACGCCGGTGAATTTCGACGTGCCCGCAGGCGCCTGCGACTGCCATACCCATATCCATCCGGACCCTGAGAAATTCCCGTTCTTCTCCGGCCGCGTCTATACGCCCGAACTGGCCTCGCCAGAGGAAATGACCGCCCTGCACACGGCGCTGCACATGGAGCGCGTCGTGATCGTCACGCCCTCGATCTACGGCACCGACAACGCGGCCACGCTGTTCGGCATGGCGGCGCGCGGGCTGACCGCCCGCGGCGTCGCCGTGATCGACGACAAGACGTCGGAGAGCGATCTCGACCTGATGGGCAAGGCCGGCATTCGCGGCGTCCGCCTCAATCTCGCAACCGGCGGCGTCAATGATCCGAGTGTCGCCAGGCCACGCTTCACGGCCGCCGTCGAGCGCATGAAGGCGCGCGGCTGGCATGTGCAGCTATTCACGAGTCTGGCGATGATCACCGCGATCAAGGATCTGGTCATGGCCTCGCCGGTGCCGGTCGTGTTCGATCATTTCGGCGGCGCGCAGGCCGCCCAGGGCATCGAGCAGCCGGGTTTTGCCGATCTGATGGAGCTGGTGAAATCGGGCAAGGCCTATGTGAAGATCTCCGGCGCCTACCGCGCCTCGAAGCTCGGGCCTGATTTTGCCGATTGCATTCCGCTCGCCCAGTCGCTGATCGCCGCCAACCCCGACCGCATCGTCTGGGGCACCGACTGGCCGCATCCGGATTCCGTCACCCCGCCCGGCAAACAGATCTCCGACGTCACGCCGCTATTCCAGATCGACGACGGGCGACTCCTGAACCAGCTTCCGGTGTGGGCGCCGGATGCGGCGATCCGCAAGAAGATCCTGGTCGACAATCCGGCGCAGCTTTACGGGTTCTGAAATCCAGCGCTCGACATCGCGGCCCGCTGAAGTCCGAGCGGGTCGCGGTCGCAGGTGCGCAGCCAGTCGCCGGCCTTGCGCAGGCCGCCGAACGGGAACAGGTGAAATCCCGCAATCGAAGCCGTTGCGGCCGCAGGCGCGCCGCGCAATCCCCTGACGACGTCGTCCGGCCCGGTATCCGTCAGCAGGCGGCCGAACCGGCCGATCTGGGCCCGCAGCGCGCGGATGGAATTGCCGATGCCGCAGCGGAGCGCGAATTTTGTCAGTGTCGCCGGCGTGGCCGGACCGGCAAGGCCAATGATCACGGGAAGATCGATGCCGGCCCGATCGAGTTCAGCGATCCATTGCAGGATCGGGGTGCTCTCGAAGCAGAATTGCGTGACGACATCGACACGTGTTCCGGTCCGCCCTCCCCAGTCGCGCCACGCCTTGAGCCCGTTCAGCGCGTCGCGCAACTCGAGAAATGGATGACCTTCGGGATGACCGGCGACACTCACACAGGCAATGCCGTGCGCCTCGATCAATCCGCTGGCGCAGACATCGCGCGTCGATTTGAACGGGCCCCTTGCAGCGGCGACGTCGCCCGCGATCAGGACAATGCGCGACACACCGGCCTCGTCCCGCGCCCGCGCCAGGAAATCGTCGAGCGCCTCCCGCGAAGCCATTTCACGCGCCGCGATATGGGGCACCGGGTTGTAGCCTGCCCGGCGCAGCGCCGTGGCGGTTTCGACATTGTGGCGATAATGATCGCCGGGCAAGAACGTGATGGTGACATCCGTGCCGGCAGCGAAATGATCGCGCAGTTCCGCAATCTGATGCCCGCGCGAGGAGATTTCGACGGACGCCGATGACAGCAGCGCGGCTAGTCTGGGGGATGACGGATCGGAGACGGTCACGGGCGCCTCCCAGGGTCATGCCGGCGCGCGGCGGCGCGAGATCACATAGGTTTCGTCGTTGAACCACAAGCCGCCATGCTTCTTCAGCACGCGGTCGGTGGCTTCGAGGTAGCGGCCGTCCCGGACCACCTCCGACAACCTGTTGTCCTCGATCTGCGCCACGTAGATCGCCGCGTTCCAGGCCGCGAACAGCGTCGATGTCCCGATCGGTCCGCTGACTTCGTCCGGCAGCGTGTGCATGCGGTAGCGGAAGATCGAGCGCGCATCGGATGAGGCGTTGAAATTGTAGTGCCGGGCCGCCGCGCCGAGCTCGTGCTTGACCTGGCGCAGGATGGCGTAGCGATCGGTCTTGAAGGGATCATCTCCCGGCCAGACCTGATCGATGATCTCGATGCCGGGATCCTTGCCGTGCGAATGGATGCCGATCAGCCGCCCGCCCGGCCGCAGCGACTTGACCAGCGGCGTCAACACTTTTGAAGCCTTGAATTCTACGCTCGCCCGCGCCCGATAGGGCTGCGAAGCAATGACCAGATCATAGTCGGCCATCACCCTGCCGGGCCGCGGCATGATCGGATCGAGCAGGAAGGAATGATCCTCGCGCCGCAGCGTCAGGATGACGGGGCGCTGATAGACCGGATTGCCCGTGGTCGGGCTGATGCCCGCGCGCCAGTTCTCGGCGAGGAAGCCTTCGAGCTCGCCGATCTGCTCGGCGAAGCCATGCGCGGTGTTGCCGGTCAGCGTGACATCTTTCCAGATCAGGCCTTGCGCCGACGTCACCGAGCGCGGCGTCAGCCATGGCGCCTCGGCGTAATAGAGGTTGGTCACGACCAGCACGGTGGCGGGATGCTCGAACAGGCGGTCCGCCATCTTCTCCAGCATCAGGCGGACGTCTTCGTAGCTGATCTCTTTCGCCACGACATAGAGCGGCATGGTGGGGAAACGCGCATGCACCGCCCGCATCACCCGCGACAGCACGGTGCCATCGCCGACGCCGGCATCGAAGATGCGAAGCGCCGGTGGCGCCGGCTGCAGATTGCCGAGCTCGAGCGAGATGCGGTTGCCGACCTCGCTCTTCTCGCTGCAGGTGGAGACGAACAGCAGGTATTTCTGGCGATTGTCGAAGAATCGGAAGCCCGGCGGCGCGACGGCGTTGGCGGCGCCCGCGCCGTTCAGCGGCTTGGCGGCCGGTGACGGCTGGCCTGTCGCCTCGCTCGAAGCGGACCGGTGCTCGGCGAGATAGGCGCGGACCTTGTCGAGCGTGCCCGTCGTGATCCTGGCGCCGTCGCGCAACCGCGACACCAGCTTGCCGTCGTTGACCACCAGCCGCCCGAAGGTGGATTCGGCCGTGCGCGTCTCGCGGCAGAAGTCGCGGATCTCGCCGAGAATCTGCTCGGCCGTCGGCGCCGATTTCGCCGGCTGCGCGTGGCCGTTCTGCCCGCCGTTCGATCCCTGGCTTCCCTCGATCCGCATGGCTGTCTCCTGCGGTTGTCCTTGGCCGTATCAAGGGACGGCCGCCGGATTGCGTCAACCACAAACCGAGTGGGCAGGAAACATGGGCATGTGCCCACAGCGCATCTACCGCGCCCGTCGCGAGAACACCGAGATCAGCACCGGCAGCGTCACCAGGATGACGATCGGCGCCAGCATCATGCCGGTGACGACCACGATCGCCAGCGGCTTTTGCACCTGCGAACCGATCCCCTCGGAGAGCGCCGCCGGCAACAGCCCGACACCCGCCACCACGCAGGTCATCAGCACCGGCCGCAATTGCAGTTCGCCGGTGCGGATCACCGCGCGCATCCGCTCATAGCCTTCGTCGATCAGCTGGTTGTACTGCGACAGGATGATGATGCCGTCCATGACCGCAATGCCGAACAGCGCAATGAAGCCGATCGCGGCCGACACGCTGAAGGGGATGCCGGTAATCAACAGACCGAGCACGCCGCCGAAGATCGCCATCGGGATCACGCTCATGGCCAGCAGGGTGTCGACGATGGAGCCGAAATTGAAGAACAGCAGCACGCCGATCAGCGCGAGGCTGATCGGCACCACGATCGACAGCCGCTTGATGGCGTCCTGCAGGTTGCCGAACTCGCCGACCCATTCGACCCGCGATCCCGGCGGCAACTGGACCTGGGCTGCGACCTTTTCCTGCGCCTCCTGGATCGCGCTGCCGAGGTCGCGGTTGCGCACCGAGAACTTGATCGGCAGATAGCGTTCCTGCTGCTCGCGGTAGATGTAGGCGGCGCCCGAGATCAGATTGATCGAGGCGACCTCGCTGAGCGGGATCTGGGTGATCGCGCCGCCCTGCCCTGCCACGCCGATCCGCAGGTTATGGATAGCTTCGGCGCTCTTGCGGTATTCCGGGGCAAGCCGAACGATGATCGGGAAATGCCGGTCACTGCCGGGTTCATAGAGATCGCCGGCGCTGTCGCCGCCGACCGCGACCTTGATGGTGGCGTTGATATCGCCCGGCGACAGGCCGTAGCGGGCGGCACGGGCGCGGTCGATATCGATCTGGATGGTCGGCTGGCCGAGCGAGGTGAACACCGCAAGATCGGTGACGCCCTGCACGGTGCTCAGCACGGACTTGATCTTGTTGGCCGTATCCGTCAGCGCCTGCAGATCGTTGCCGTACAGCTTGATCGAGTTCTCGCCCTTGACGCCCGAGACCGCCTCCGAGACGTTGTCCTGCAGATATTGCGAGAAGTTGAATTCGACGCCCGGGAATTTGTCCTGCAACTGCCCCAGCAATTGCGCGGTCAGTTCGTCCTTGTCGCGGGTGCCGGGCCATTCGCTGTTGGGCTTTAAGGGCGCGAAGAACTCGGCGTTGAAGAGGCCGGCGGCGTCGGTACCGTCGTCCGGCCGGCCGTGCTGCGACACCACCGATTCCACTTCGGGGCGCGCACGGATCATCCTGCGCATCTCGTTGACGTAGGCGTTGCCCTCCTGCAGCGAGATGGTCGGCGGCAGCGTGGCGCGGATCCACAGATTGCCCTCTTCCAGCTTGGGCAGGAATTCCAGTCCCAGCAGCCGTGCGAACGCAATCGTCATCAGGACGAGCACGGCAGCGCCGGCGAGCACGATCCTGCGGTTCGCGACCGCCCATTTCAGCACCGGCACATAAAGCCGGTCGAGCTTTTTCACGACCCAGGTTTCGGCCTCTTCCAGATGCGAGGGCAGGACGATCGCGCTCAGCGCCGGTGTCACGGTAAAGGTCGCGAGCAATCCGCCCGCCAGCGCGTAGGCATAGGTCCGCGCCATCGGCCCGAAGATGTTACCTTCGACGCCGCTCAGCGTGAACAGCGGCAGGAAGGCTGCGATGATGATGGCGGCGGCGAAGAAGATCGAGCGCGACACGTCGGCGGACGCCGACATGATCGCGTGGCTCTTCATTCCCATCGTGGTGTCGAAGGAGATGTGGCTCTGCTCGGCCGCGGACAGCGCGGTGGTCTGCGTCAGCCGCCGGAAGATCGCCTCGACCATGATCACGGTGGCGTCGACGATCAGGCCGAAATCGATCGCGCCGACCGACAGCAGATTGGCGGATTCGCCGCGCAGGACGAGAATGATGACGGCGAAAAATAGCGCGAAGGGAATCGTCGCGCCGACGATCAGCGCGCTTCGCAAGTCCCCGAGGAATATCCACTGCAGCAGCACGATCAGGATAATCCCGACCACCATGTTGTGCAGCACCGTATGCGTAGTGATGTCGATCAGGTCCTTGCGGTCGTAGATCCGCTCGATCTTCACGCCGGGCGGCAGGATCGAGGAATGATTGATCTCGTGAACCAGCTTTTCGACGCGGGCGATGGTCGGCGAACTCTGCTCACCGCGGCGCATCAGCACGATACCCTGCACGATGTCATCATCCTGGTCGAGGCCGGCAATGCCGAGCCGCGGCTTTTCGCCGATCGTGACATGCGCGATGTCGCGGACCAGCACCGGATTGCCGCCCGACTGCGACACCATAGTGTTGTTGAGGTCGTCGATCGAGCGGATCAGGCCAACGCCGCGCACCACGGCGGATTGCGCGCCGATGTTGACGGTGTTGCCGCCGACATTGATGTTGGCGTTGGAAACAGCCTGCAGCACCTGCGGCAACGTCAGCCCGTTGGCGACCAGCTTGTTGAAATCGACCTGCAGCTCGTAGGTCTTGGTCTTGCCGCCCCAGCCCGTGACGTCGACGACGCCGGGCACGGCGCGGAACCGGCGCTGCAACACCCAGTCCTGCAGCGTCTTGAGGTCGAGCACGCTGTAATTCGGCGGGCCTTTCAGGCGGTAACGAAAAATCTCGCCGGTCGGACTGAGCGGCGAGATGGTCGGCTGCGCATTCCCCGGCAACGGCGCAAGCTGCGACAGCCGGTTCAACACCTGCTGCAGCGCCTCTTCATAGGTGTAATCGAACGAGAACTGCAGTTTGACGTCGGACAATCCGTACAGCGAGATGGTGCGGATGGTGCGCAGGTTCTTGATGCCGGCAACCTGGGTCTCGATCGGTATCGTGATGTAGCGTTCGATCTCTTCCGACGACAGGCCCGGACTTTGCGTCACGATGTCGACCATCGGCGGGGTCGGATCGGGATAGGCCTCGATGTTGAGCTGCTTGAATGCGATCAGGCCGCCGACCAGCACGGCGACGAACATGCCAACCATCAAATAACGGCGGCTGACGGCTAGGGCGACCAGGCGATCCATTCAGACCGGAGCTTTCAATAAGGGGGTCAGCTGCCGGACGCGGCGCGATCGATGAATAGCGCACCCTTGGTGACGATCTGCTCGCCGGGTTTCAGATTGCCGACCACCTCGACGAGATCGCCATTGGTGAGGCCAGGCTTGATCTGACGCAATTCAATCGTCTTGTCCGGATGCGCAACCCAGATCCGCACCTGATCGCCTTCATAGATCAGTGCCTGCTTCGGCACGCCGACCGCCGGCCGGTCGCCCGCCGAATAGATCGTGACGTTGGCGAACATCTCCGGCTTCAGCGTACCGTTCTTGTTGTCGATGGTGGCGCGGACCAGCAGCCGCCGCGTCGCCGGATCGATCGCGGTGGCGACGTAATTGATCCGCGCCGACAGCGAACGGCCCGGCAGCGCGAGAACGTTGAAGGTCACCTCCTGCCCGATCGCGACGTTCGCGCAATCGCTTTCGCGGACGAAGGCCGTCATCCATACCGTGGAGAGATCGCCGATCACATAGACGGGGTCGCTGGCGCCGGCGTTGACATACTGGCCGGGGCCGATCTTGCGCTGGACCACGGTGCCGGCGATCGGCGCGAAGATGGTGGTCTCGGGATTGATATGGCGCTTTTCCTGGAAGGTCGCGATGTCCTCATCGGTGAGACCGAGAATGCGTAATTTGTTGCGCGCCGCCTCCATCGCCGTCTGCGACGAGCGCATGTCGTTTTCGGCCTGGATCAGGGTCGCCTGGCTCTGCTGGTAATCTTTCAGCGGAACGGCCTTGCCCTCGAACAGGTCCTTGGCGCGCGTTCCCTGCAATTGCGCCAGATCGAGCGCGGACTTCGCCTTGTTCATGGCGGCCATCGCGCCGATGAAATCGTTTTGCGCCTGAACGTTGTCGGCGGCCTCGATCACGAATAGCGGCTGGCCCTTGACGACGCTGTCGCCCGGCTTGGCCAGCAGCTTGGTGACGCGGCCTGCATAGGGCGAGAACACCGGCGTCGAGCGATCTTCATCGATCGCGATCTTGCCTTCAGTGACGTGTTCGGCGCGGAAGCCGCGTTCGGTGACGGGCTGAATGGTCAGGCTGGCCCATTCGGCAGGGCTCGGCGTGTAGCGCTGCAATCCCTTGCGGGACTGGCTCGAGACTTCCGAATGGCCGGCCTTGGTGTTGCCTATCTTCGCAAAGCCGTAGGCGCCTACGCCGACCAAGGCCAACACGCCGATGCCCACGGCCAATCGCTGCCGGGTAACGATCTGCAATGACTTGGTAAACACGTTGGGCATCCTGCCGGGAACCATTCAGCGACGATTTGTCTCACCCTGCGCTAATAGTGCCCAATTCACGTTCCAACAACATGAAAAACGAAAATGGCCCTAGCGGGGGCGATTAAAGTTTGGAGAGCCGGCCCGAAGGCCGGCAAGCGGCCTACGCCGGTGGCGGCCATTGCGGCGGGTGGCTGCCGAGCGGCATCGCCGGACGGGCCCAAAACGCCGGGGTTTTCGACAAAATCGCGGAATGCCTGACCGCCCGCAGCGCACCGAAGCCTGAGCCCACCTCCTCGATGAAGGGCGTTACCGCCTCCCCCGTAAGATCACGGGTATCGAGGCCGCCGGCCACCCGCCCGAGATTCCACAGCCAGCGGCCGGTCTGCGCCAGCGACACCTGGACGTGCCAGCTGCCGCCTTCACGCGCCTGGCGCGCTTTGGCCATCATGGCGCCGAACGCCATGAAGTAGCCGGTGGCGTGGTCGAGCATCTGCGCTGGCAATTCCTTCGGTCCATCGACGCCGGCGGCCCGCCCCTCGGCATGGTTGAATCCGGTCGCGGTCTGCACCAGCGAGTCGAAGCCGCGCCGCCCGGCCCAGGGACCTGCGGCACCATAGGCCGACAGCGTGACATAAATGATACCGGGATTGATGCGCGCGGCATCCTCCGGCGAGAAGCCGAGACCTGAAATCGCGCGCGGCCGGTAGCCCTGCGAAAAAATATCCGCCGCGGCCAACAGGTCGCGCAGCATGCCGCGCCCCTGCTCGTTCTTGAGTTCGACAAAACTCGTCAGCTTGCCGCGGCCGGTGTCGATGGTGAGCCACGGAATGGCCGGTAGCTCTGGGCCGGATATCAGCAACACGTCGGCGCCATGCGCGGCAAGCGTCCGGCCCGCCACCGGACCCGCGATCACGCGCGACAGATCGAGCACCCGAAGCCCCGCGAGCGGACGATCGCCTTTAGGCCACGGCTTCGGCGCAGCCTCGCCGATTTTCGTGATCGAGAGCAGCGGCAATCCGGCGAGCGCTTTGGCATGCGGCGTTGCCGACCAATGGTCGTGCGAGCGCATGAAGGCCACGACGCAGCCGCCGGCATAGGCGGCGGTCTCGAACGCTTCGCCGTCCCATTGCATCAGCGCGGCCTGAACCGCGTCACGCTCCGGCTTGCAGTGCAGCACCTTGCAGACCGCATCGCGGTGATGGGGAAAATTGGTGTGCAGGCGCACGAAGCCATTGTCGCGGGTTTTGTAGACACCGGCGATCGCATCCCAGGCCGGTGGCGGGGGATTGCCGTCGACGCGCAGATAACGTTCGCTCCGGCATTCGACCACGGCATGACGCATATCGACCGCCGTGCCTTGCGCCTCGCCGCTGCGCATTTTCCAGATTTCGGCCGCCGCCAGCCCGGTTGCAGCGACGCTGACCTGTGCGGCGGCAGCGACGCGAAACGACGACGGCAGTTGCGGCTCGTCGCCGGTCAGCGTGAGCGCGTCGAGCGCGGAGACTTCACCGCCGGCGGAGGTCCAGATATCGCGGAGGATTTCTCTGGGGCTTTGCATAAGCGTGTCTCTTTCCTAACGTCTTTCTTAACATCCCACGCAACGTAGCCCGGACGGAGCGCAGCGCAATCCGGGTAAAGCGATTTGAGCTTTCTCCCGGGTCAACTTGGCCGCTACAATGCGGCGGAATCACATAAGGAAAAACAGAATGGACTTGGGTTTGAAGGGCAGAAATGCCGTCGTGCTCGGCGGCACGCGCGGCATCGGGCGGGCGATTGCGGACACGCTGGCGGGCGAAGGCGCAGGCGTCGCGGTGTGCGCCCGCAACGCCGATCAGGTCGCCGGCAGCGTTGCCGAACTGCAGGCGATGGGCGTGAAGGCGACCGGCGCGTCCGTGGATATCACCGACGCCGCCGCATTGAAGTCGTGGATCGCCGATGTTGCACGGCAGCTGGGCAGCGTCGACATGCTGTTTTCCAATGCCGGGGCCATGGCGCAAGGCGGCGATCCCGCTTCATGGGAGCAGAACTTTCGGCTCGACGTGCTCGGCGCCGTCAACGCGTTCGAGGCCGCGCGTCCCTCGCTCGAAGCCAGCGGCGAGAAGACCGGTGACGCGGCCTTCATCATCATTTCATCGATCTCGGCGGCGCAGGCGGATAGCGCCAGTTCCTACGGCCCGATCAAGGCGGCGCTGATCCACATGGCCAAGGGACTGGCGCGGCAATACGCGGGCAAGAAAATTCGCGTCAACGTGGTGTCGCCGGGCACCGTTTATTTCAGGGGCGGCATCTGGAACATGGTCGAGCAGAACATGCCGAAGCGCTACCAGGATGCGCTGGCGCGCAACCCGACCGGCCGCATGGCAACGCCGCAGGAGATCGCCAATGCGGCGGTGTTCCTGGCGAGCCCGGCCTCCTCGTTCACGACAGGGTCGAACCTCGTCGTCGACGGCGCGATCTCGAACCGCGTAAATTTTTGAGGCATATGGCAGGGTTGAGAGAGATCGATTTACAACTCGCGAAGCAAACCGGTAAATTTGAAACGATAAACTAAGGGAACTTTACGAAGTTACCTTCATTCTGGCGGCCTGTTTCGAAGACCCAGACGAGACGACTGGGTCCAACGACGGATGGGCAGGATGATTGTCGACGAGCAAAGGACAAAGGTGCAGCGCGAACCGCGGCGCGAGCTGCGCAAACGGCCGACATGGATGACGATCGACAACGGGATCACGAAGCTTGAATGCTTCGTCCTGGACGTCTCGCCGGGCGGCGCCAAGATCGCGACCGATACCGCGCTTGATGTCAGAGACAGCTTTGAATTGGCGCTGGTGCCCGAACATACGACGCGCCAGTCGTGCGAAGTGGTCTGGCGCCGGGGCAAGACCTACGGCGTGAAATTCCTGTCCTGAAAGCCTGACCGGAAAAAGCGGCAAGCACTGTCAGGCGTTTCAAACCGCACGAACTTGATTTGATTTGTGGCACGGCCGGCTAAAGCGCGACTTCGCGCAAGATGTCCCGGCCATCTGCATCCTTGCCTGCTTGCCTCGAAAGATAGCCTGGATGCTCGGGACATCAGCGCGAGGACGCGCTTCGCGCTTTTATCCGGGCCGTGACGAATGCTCAGCAAGGCCCTACTTCTATCGGCTGATTTTCGACTCTGAGATCGGTCGGGCCGGTTCTGACTTGAACCAGGGCCGGACCAGCGGCCGATATCGACCGGCAACACCCCTCGCCCCAGCCCGGCTGCCCTCCGCGGACATATCTATGTCGTGATTCGCCTTGACACATGACTGCATTATTACAGTTAAATGTCAGTTCGATTACAGCGGAGCGACGAATGAGTTTGGAATGGCAGGCGCGGTCAGGTTCCCTGGCCTGGTCGAACCCCGTGTCCTGGTGGTGGGGCGTGCTGACCCTGGTGAGCGGCGTCAATATCGCTGTCTGGTTCGTGCTGTATGGCGAGCTTCCCGTGCTGGCGACCGAATCTGCCGGCAGCACCGCCAGCGTCGGCGTCATGCTGCTGTTCTGTGCGGCCTATGTTTTTGGCTGCGCCTTCAGGTCGTTTCTGCCGCGCGCCGATGTTCAACGGATCTGCCTGTTCGACACCTGGTGGTCGAGCGTTCTGGTCGGACGGACGGTGGCGACCGTGGCCGAGATCTGTTTTGTGGTGCAATGGGCGATGCTCCTGCACCAGCTCGGCACGATGACCGGGGCGGAAACGACCGTGAATGCCGCGTGGGTGATTGTACCTCTGATCCTGATCGCGGAATGCCTCTCATGGTATGCGGTGCTGACCAGGAACTATCTCGGCAACGCCATCGAAAATTCGCTGTGGGCGGTTGCGTTCTTTATCATCGGTGCAGGTCTTTGCCGCCTGCTGCCGGAATTCCACGGCGCGGTTCGCCTGATGCTTGCCATAGCCATCGCAGGCATTGCGGGCTTCCTGGCTTTTCTGATGACGATCGACGTCCCGATGTACCTGAACCGCTGGCGGACCGGCGATGCCGATGGCGACAAGCGCCTGACGCCCCGCGAGGGCCTGCGTGACGTCAGCACGCGCTGGGTGGTGACGCACGACCTTGCCGAGTGGAAGGACGAGATTGCCTGGATGTCGCTTTATTTCAGCCTGGCGGTCTGGTCGAGCCTGGCGCTGTGCGTGTTCTACGCGCTCGAAAATCATCTGCCGCAGTACCGGACCGAAGCTGCGATCGTAAGCGGAGCGTCGAGCACGACCGTCGTCGGCACCCGGTAGCACAACAGCCACCACGCTGAAACTTTACGCCGCATTGCCGCGTTACACACATGTATCGCAGGTGCGGCGTTTTTCGTTTCACAAGGGCAGGCTTTGGACCGGTTTCAGATAGGCACCCATTTTCTGGCGCTGGCCGCGGCCTTCGCGCTCGCCGTCCCGATCGGCTAGGACCGCGAGAAGCGCGCGCGCAGCGCGGGCCTGCGCACCTTTCCTCTGGTCGCGATGGCAAGCTGCGCTTCGTGCAGGCCAGCGAAAACCTGCTGGTGCACTCCCCCGATGGCATGGCGAAGGTGATCGAAGGCCTGATCACCGGCATCGGCTTCATCGGCGGCGGCGCGATCCTCAAGCAGGGAACGACCGTGCAGGGCACGGCGACGGCCGCGAGCCTGTGGGCCCACCGGCGCGATCGGCGTTTCCGTCGGGCTCGGCAGCTACGACGTCGCAGTGACGGCGGTGTTCACGTTCCTGACGCTGAGGCTGCTGACGCTGGTGAAGGAAGACGATCTCAAGGACGGCGAGAACGAGCGCAAGCGCGACGCCAGGTCGGATTGAGATGCATAACAGTCACCACACCGTGAGGGTATTTCGTCGCCCACGGACGGCATGAAATATTCCGCGCCTTGCGCGAAGCCATTTTCTCGGACCAAGAAGAAATCCCGAAACAATGTCGTCGTACCATGATCCATTAGACATGGAATCGATCATGTGGAACCTCGTCGAAATATTTTACCGGGAATATTGCCTGCTCTATCGAAAACACTGCCAGGCTCGACTACGGGGGATGCGCAGGTTTCTCGCTGAAGCCAGATGAAGCGTGCGCAATCTGTCGCAGTCGGCATCTGCGGTTCCTGTGATTTGCCGGCTTGCAGTGAACCGAAATCAGGAGTGATCTTGTCGGACCGCGATCGAAGGAGAAGGTTATGCAGCCATCGACAGACGATCTGCTGATACGCCAAATCAGTGCGCTGATATCTGCGACCGCCGATGCAGCGTCCACCAGCGGCGAACACACCCACTTCATGGAGGCAAGGCTATACGAGACCCTGGCTGCACATTGCGCCGAAAAGCAAAGGCTCGCAGCAGCATTTGCCGGAAGTGGCGTCGGAAAGACGAAAGGGGGATTGATCTACTGGTAGATCGGAACCAGTTGATCGGGGATCGTGGGAAAAGGCATACACCACAGGGATACCTTTTGATTGCTCTCACGCCGTGCCCGCGGGAATGCGAGTTGGCCCGTTACCTCCAACCAGATCCGATCGGGCGCACGATCGCCTGAATTGGCCCCTGAATTCTCCTGGCGGAACGCCGAACTCGCGCTTGAATGCCCGATTGAACGCCGCCTCCGAGTCGTAGCCTACCTCGGAGGCCACCTGTATCACCGCCTCCCGGGTGGTTTGCAGCATCCTGGCAGCGAGTTGCAATCGCCAGCGCGCAAGATAGGTCAGCGGCGGCTCGCCAAGAAACCGGGAGAACCTCTCGGCAAGCACCGAGCGCGAAACGCCGGTCTCAGCGGCAAGTTGCTCCACGGTCCAATGACGACAGGGTCTTCGGTGCAGCAGCGCAAGTGCACCGCCGACGACCGGATCGCGCGCACCCGCGAGCCAGCCGGTCTGTTCCGCCGGTAACGCCTCCATATAGCGGCGGATGGTTTCGATGAAGAGCGCTTCCGCCATCTTGGAGAGCAGGATCGATTGTCCCGGTCGCTCCGATCCAGCCTGGGAGACCAGATGGCGAACCGAACTCTCCAGCCATTCGCCGGCTGGGTCTCCGCGCAGGTTGATCTTGATCATCAGCGGCAGGCCGGCGAGGAAGAGCCGTTCGGCATGACGTTCGCAACCGAAATAGCCGCAGACAAACCTTGTCGCCTCGCCTCCGCCGCCCAATCGCATCGTGGTCAGATGGCCGACCAGGAACTCGCCGATCGAAGCTCCACTATCGAGGTAGGTCGATGGCGAGCCGTTCGACACGGTATGGGCATCGCCGTGGGGGATGATCAGGATATCGCCCGCAGCGACGGCGATGTCGTCTTCGCCCGCGAAGCGCACGATCGCCTTCCCGTCCGTGACCAGATGATAGCTGACCAGGCGCTCGGTTCCGGGAGCAAGCACGTGGGCGACGTCTCGCAAATGCGGCACGCTGAACCCCCAAGGCGCTGTGCACTCTGCGTGGTAGAAGATGGCGCCCGTCATGTGTACCGACGCGAGAGCTTCCGATAGGGCATCCATTTCCTTGGCTCCCGAAGGTGGACCCCATGGGCTGCAAAGAACCACGGAGTTTCGGCAAAGTTGGGGCTTCGGCTTGCCGTTAAACTCACATGCATGGGTCAGGCCGCCGCGATCCGTCAGCCTGGCTGCCGTGAACCGGCACGGAACAACTCTGCAAGGAGGTTTCGATGGGCAAGGCATTCGACGTGATCGTCACGGGCGCGCGTTGCGCCGGTTCGCCAACCGCGATGTTGCTGGCGCGCAAGGGATACCGGGTGCTGGCGGTCGACCGCGCTTCTTTCCCGAGCGACACCGTGTCAACGCATCTCGTGCATCCCCCTGCGGTGAATGCGCTATCGCGATGGGGGCTGCTCGACCGGCTGGTGGCAACCGGCTGCCCGCCAATCCACACCTACTCCTTCGACTTCGGCGCTTTCACGATTACAGGCGCCCCGGGCATCGACAGGGATGCCGTCGCCTACTGCCCGCGGCGGATCATCCTCGACAAACTGCTGGTCGACGCGGCGGCCGAATCCGGCGCGGAGATCCGTCAGGGTTTTGTCGTCGAGGAAATCATGATCGAAGGAGCGCGCGTCGTCGGAATCAAGGGCCGGTCGAAGCAAGGCGGCATGGTCACGGAATATGCCGACGTGATCGTCGGGGCCGACGGGAGGCACTCCATGCTGAGCGAGGCGGTTCATCCCGAACAGTACCGCGAGAAGCCGCCTCTGCTGGCGGGTTACTACAGCTATTGGCGCGGGCTGCCCACCGACGGCCGCTTTGAAACTTTTGTGCGCGACAGGCGCGCATTTGCGGCAATGCCAACCCATGACGATCTGACGCTCGTCATTGCCGGATGGCCCTACGCGGAGTTTGCGGAAAACAAGAGGGATATCGAGGGCAACTACCTGAAGACTATCGAACAGGCGCCGGACTTTGCCAAAAGGCTGCGCAGCGCCACGCGCGAAGCACCGTTCGCCGGCGCGGCGGTGCCGAACTATTTCCGCAAGCCTTACGGCGCAGGCTGGGCTCTCGTGGGAGACGCCGGCTATAACAGGGACTTCATAACGGCGCAGGGAATTCTCGATGCCTTCCGGGACGCCGAACTCTGCGCCGGGGCAATCGACCAATCATTGTCGGGCGCGCGGCCATTCGAGGAAGCCATGGGTGAGTACCAGCGCACCCGCGATGCGCAAGTTGGGCCGATGTACGATTTCACCTGCGACCTCGCAACGCTCGAACCGCCGCCACCCGAGCTGCAACGGATCCTGGAGGCGGTTCACGGCAACCGGGCCGCCATGGACGGCTTTGCGCGTCTGAATGCAGGGACGATATCGCCGACGGAGTTTTTTGCACCTGACAACATCGAAGCGATCTTTGCTGCCGCAGCCGCGAGAACTCAAAGGGCGAGTGCATCGTGAAAGCAGCGTCAGCTTTGCGCTACTCCGATGGCCCACAGCAGAAGAAATCGGCTCAATGAAAATCCCGTGACGGCGGCAGGATGCGGACGTCGCGCGGATGGCGGATTTTTTGCGCGGGCGCGTCGACGTGATCGCGGCGGTCGTCGTTGAGCGGCTCGATCAGCGCGGGGCCGGCCGGGACGGGATGCTTGCGGCTCGGCGCATCATTGGCGAGGCCGATCAGGTCCTGGGAGCGGTCGAACATCCGCTGCGCCACCAGGTGCGTCACTTGTTCCGGGCTGCTCTGGATATAGCCTTCCACCAGAATCAGGCGGGCGCCCATCACTTCTTTCCGGTACTGCTCCATCACCTTGGGCCACACCACGATATTGGCGATGCCGGTTTCGTCCTCCAGCGTCATGAAGACGACGCCCTTGGCGCTGCCCGGCCGCTGCCGCACCAGCACCACGCCGGCGCAACGGATACGGCGCTTGTCGTTTTTGTGATTGACGTCCTTGCAGGCGACGACGCGCTCCTTCGTGAACCTCTCGCGCAGGAATTCCATCGGGTGGCCCTTCAGCGACAGCCGTACCGTCTGGTAATCGGCGACCACCTGCTCCGGCAGCGGCATCAGCGGCAACGGTTTTGCGTTCTCGTCGGGCTGCTCGCGCGCGACCGCGGCTTCGAACAGCGGCAGCGGCACGTCGTCGGGCAGCCGCCGCACCGCCCACAACGCCGCGCGGCGGTCGAGCCCGATGGAGCGGAAGGCGTCGGCATCGGCCAAGAGGATCAGCGCACGCTTTGGAAGTGCGGTGTCGCGGGCGAATTCTTCGAGCGAGGTGAAGGGACGGCGCGCGCGGGCGGCGACGATGCGGTCGGCCCAGTCCTGCTCTTTCCCCACATTGTCATTCGCGCTACGCGCGCCCACGATGCGCAAGGGCGCATCGGAGAATGACAGTTGAAGTTGCTTCAGCCGCTCCTCATCCTCATCGATCCAGCTAAACCCGTCGATCTGGCGGAAGCCGAGTCTAACCGCGCAGTATTTCCCTTCCCCCTCCTCCAGCGTGTTCTGCGCAAAACTATAGGACACATCGACCTCACGCACCTCGACGCCGTTCTTGCGGGCGTCGCCGACGATCTGCGCGGGCGCGTAGAAACCCATCGGCTGCGAATTGAGCAGGCCGCAGCAGAAGGCGTCCGGATGATAATGCTTCAGCCATGACGAGATATAGACGAGCTGGGCGAAGCTTGCGGCGTGGCTTTCCGGAAAGCCGTAACTACCAAAGCCCTTGATCTGGTCGAAACAGCCTTTGGCGAATTCGGGATCGTAGCCGCGCGCGATCATGTTGCCGATCAGCTTGGTCTCGTACGTGCCGATGGTGCCGAGGTTGCGAAAGGTCGCCATCGAACGGCGCAGGCCATTGGCCTCTTCGGAGGTGAACCTGGCGGCCTCGATCGCGATCCGCATCGCCTGTTCCTGGAACAGGGGCACGCCGAGCGTCTTGTGCAGCACGCGATACAGTTCATCCGCCGGGCCGTGGTCGGGCGACGGTGACGGATAGCTCACCTTTTCCTGGCCGTTCCGCCGCCGCAAATAGGGATGCACCATGTCGCCCTGGATCGGACCGGGCCGCACGATCGCGACCTCGATGACGAGATCGTAGAAGGTGCGCGGCTTCAGCCGCGGCAGCATGTTCATCTGTGCGCGGCTTTCGACCTGGAATACGCCGAGCGATTCACCCCGGCACAGCATGTCGTAGACTTTAGAGTCGTCCTGCTTGACGGTCGCCAACTCCCAACGCTCGCCTTTGTGCTCGTCGATCAGATCAAAACATTTGCGGATGCAGGTCAGCATGCCCAGCGCCAGCACGTCGACCTTCATCATATGAAGCGCGTCGACGTCGTCCTTGTCCCATTCGATGAAGGTGCGGTCATCCATCGCGGCGTTGCCGATCGGCACATAGGTGTCAAGCCGGTCCTGCGTCAGCACATAGCCGCCGACATGCTGCGACAGATGGCGAGGGAATTCGATCAGTTCGGTGGCAAGTTCGACCGCGAGTTCGACCATCGCATTCTGTGGGTCGAGCCCGGCCTGGCGGACCTGCATCTCGTTGAGGCCCTTGCCCCAGCTTCCCCATACGGTATCGGCGAGCGCCGCGGTGACATCCTCCGTCAACCCCAGCGCCTTGCCGACGTCGCGGATCGCGCTGCGTGGACGATAATGGATGACGGTGGCGATGATCGCGGCGCGGTGGCGGCCGTAGCGGCGGTAGACATATTGCATCACCTCCTCGCGCCGCGAATGCTCGAAATCGACGTCGATGTCGGGCGGCTCCAGCCGCTCCTTGGAGATGAAGCGCTCGAACAACAGATCGACCTTGGTCGGGTCGACCGAGGTAATGCCGAGCACGTAGCAGACGGCGGAGTTTGCCGCCGATCCCCTTCCCTGGCACAGGATGTTCTGGCTGCGCGCATAATGGACGATGTCGTGCACGGTGAGAAAATAATGCGCGTATTTGAGCTCGGCGATCAGCGCGAGTTCTTTCCGCAAGGTGGCGCGCAGCGTGTCAGAGATTTCACCGCCGAAATATTTGTCGACACCAGCCCAGGTCAGATCTTCCAGATGCTGCTGCGCGGTCTTGCCCGGCGGCACCGGCTCGTCCGGATACTGGTACTTGAGCTGATCGAGCGAAAATGAAATGCGCCCCGCAAAGCGCATGGTTTCCGCGATGGCCTCGGGCAGGTCGCGAAACAGCCGCACCATTTCGCGGGCCGGCTTCAGGTATCGCTCGGCATTGGCTTCCAGCCGCCTGCCGATGGCGTCGATGGTGGTCTTCTCTCTGATACAGGTGAGCACGTCATGTAAGCGACGGCGGGCGGGATGGTGGTACAGCACCTCGTTGGTCGCCAGCAGCGGCACTTTTGCCGCAAGCGCCAGACGATGCAGCCGCGCCAGCCGGCGCTTGTCGTCGCCGCGGTAGAGCAGGCTTGCGGCAAGCCACACGCCGGCCGCCCGACTCTGCTTCAGTCGCTGCAGAATTTCTTGCGCGCTTTCCCCGTCGAAGCGATGCGGCAGCGCCAGCACCAGAAGCTGCCCCTCGGCGAATTCAAGCAGGTCATCGAACCGCAGATGACACTCGCCCTTCTCGATCCGCGTGATGTCGTCGCCGCGCTTGCCGCGGGTCAGCAACTGGCAGAGCCGGCCATAGGCGGCGCGGTCGCGCGGATAGACCAGAATATCGGGCGTGCCGTCGATAAAGACGAGGCGAGCGCCGATCAGAAGCTTTGGCTTGTGCATGACCTCGGGATTGTCGAGTTCCTTGTACGCGCGCACCACGCCGGCCAGCGTGTTGTGGTCGGCGATGCCGATGGCGGGGATGCCGAGCTCGCTTGCCTGATGCACATAGGCGCGCGGATCGGAGCCGCCGCGCAGGAACGAGAAATTGGTGGTGATGCCAATCTCGGCATAGCCGGAAATGTCAGCGGGGCGTTTCATGCGAACAGCCCGTGCACGAACCATCGGACTGATGCGGGTTCGCTCTCTTCGTCGGCCAGTTCGCTTTCATAGAGCCCGTCGCGAAAGATCCAGAAACGAAGCCCCGCTTCATCCTCGATGCGGAAATAATCCCGCGTCGGCCCATCGCCGTTTTGCTTCCACCATTCCATGGAGATGCGTTCGGGCCCCTCCACCCGCACCACCGCATGCGTCACGCGCCGCCAGGTGAACTGATGCGGCGGGCCGTCGGGCACGGTTGCGAACGGCACGTTGATGGGCTCCGGCCTGTCGAACAGCCGCAGGGGCCGCAGCGGCGGCTCGCTTTCGATGCGCTCGGGCCAGGCGGCCTGCGCAGCCGCCGCCAGATGATGCTGCGCTGTTACGGCCAACACGGCGCGCTCTGGGATGTGGGTATCCTGCGGCAGGTGCACGACGACACGCTTGCCCCCGATGCGCGCGGCGATGCGGTCGATCAGCGCGGCCAGTTCGTCATTGTCATGCACGTTGGCGTCGAGGTCGCGCTGCTGCTGCACCACGATTTCGGTGCGGCTGGCGGAAAGCCTGATGAGATCGAAGCCGAAGCCGGGATCGAGGGGATCGTTGAGCGCATCGAGCCGCTCGCGAAACAGGCGGTCGATCACTTCCGCTTTCGTCACCGGACGGCCGGTATCGACCGGGATCGTGCGCACCGCCCCGTCAGTGCGGAAAAAACTTGCTTCCAGCCGCCGCGCGCCCTTGCCTTGCTTGTCCATCGCCGTGACCAGCATGGCAGCGAGCGCGGACAGGTTCATCGCGATCACGGTGTCGGTGGCGACCGGTTCGGGAAAGCGTTTTTCGACGATGTAATCCGGCAGCGGCTTTCGGGGACTGATCGGCGCATCGCCCTGCCCCAGCGCCTGCTCCAGCAGCGTGGTGAAGCCTGCGCCAAACCGCGCCGTGATCTCGTGACGTCCGCGCGAGGCGACGTCGCCGATGGTCTTCAGGCCCGCGCGGCGCAGGCCGCCGGTGATGGCGTCACCGGCGCCGAGTGCGGATACCGGCAGCGGGCTGACAGCCTCGGCCTCCTCGCCATCAGCAACGATCTTTCCGGAAGTCTGGCGCGTCAGCGTCCGGGCGCAGATCGCGGTCGAGGCGATCGCGGCGCTGACGGCAAAGCCGCGTCGGCTCAGCGCGCCGCTCACGGTCTGCAGCAACGCGCGCTCGCCGCCGAACAGGTGGGCGCAGCCGGTGATGTCGAGATAAAGCCCATGCGGCGGATCGAGCGCCACCAGCGGCGTGAAGCGGTCGCACCAGTCGGCGATGTCGTCGAGCGTCTTGCGGTCGGCGACCTCGTCGGCGTCGAACACCGTCAGCTCGGGACAGATCGCGCGAGCGTTGGCGAGCGGCAGGCCGATCGAGAGGCCGGCGTGTACGGCCAACTCATCAAGCGCATAAATCAGAATGGCGTTATGCTGTTTGGCGACGACGACGCTGGGGGTTTTATCCAGCGCGTCGCCGCTGCCCGAAAGCTTGCGCTTGATGCGGTCGATGGGCAGGCGTGGCAGCCACAGGCTGAGGATACGCCGACGGTTCGCTGAAGAGGCACTCATCACATTTCCATTCCATGATCCAGCGGCCGACCGGGCCATGACGGTTACGAACCAGTTGCGCGTCGAACACCGGCGCGCCCCACGCGGTCCATGGAGCAGAAGGCGGCGAATGCGCCGCGCGCACGATCCATCTTGTCTCCGCGGTCGAGGGCCGCGGCTCCGCCGCCACCCGCAGCAGCAGCGCAGTGACGCCGGAGGCCTGCGCCGCCAGCGTGAGCTTGCGGCTGGCGACGAGATCGAGCTGGCGGGCCTGCCCCCAGACTTCCAGCACGACGGCGCCGAGCGCATCGCAGGCCACCGCGTCGGCGGCGGTCCGCAACGCGGCGTCGGTGTCCGGCGCGCGCACCGTCACGAGCAGCCGCGGATCGAGACCCAACTCGCGAAGCCCGTTCATCGACAGCGCGCCGGATTCAATTTCCGAAAAATCCTGCCGCACCCAAACCAGCGGCCGGCGCGGCGATACCCTTCCCGCCAGCCCTGCAATGAACCCCGTGGCCGCCGCGCTCTGGCGGCCCTCGGCGAACACTTCATGCACCGCTGCGACCGCAAGACCGCCGCACAGCGTCGCATCCGCGGCCGCATGGCCAAGCGCGACCTTGTTGAGGTCATGCGCATCGCCATGCGTCTCGATCCGCTCGATGCTCCCGCGCAAATTCGTAAGCGTGCTTGTGCGTGCGGTGCTCATGCCCCGCTCCTTAAGAAAATTTGGCCTTTACCGCTTTTTCCTAGTGAACCCGCGGCCGGCTCATTTGTTCATGATATGTTCTAATATAAAGCTAACCGGCCCGACAGAGTCAATCGAGATCGACGCTCAGCCGATTCATGAATGGAATCAAAGGGATTCAACGATGGCCGTACAACGTAAGCTGGAAATCCTGGCGCATGCCAACCCCGCACGCGGCATCCCAAGAAGAAAGGCGCTGCCGAGCACTTGCGAGCCTCGAAGGATGACAGGAACGCGGCCCATCCTTCGAGACGCCGCTTACGCGGCTCCTCCAGCGACAACGGCAAAGCCGTTGCGCGGGGATGACAGCGAAGTACGTGGAGTAAGCAAATGCACCACATCACCCTCGACAGCGAAACCGATTTCGATGGCTGGCGGAAAGCCGCCCGCGCACTGGCACTGGGCGATGTGAAACCCTCCGATGTGAGCTGGCGCGTGACGGGCGATGCGCCCGAACTGTTCGAGCCGGCGGCGGCGCCGCTCGAGCCGCCACATGGCACGTTCAACGTACCTGCCAAATTCGTCGAACTGGCTGAAGTCGCGATCCTGCACCGCAACCCTGAGCGGTTTGCCCTGCTCTACCGTCTGCTGTATCGGTTGCGAATTCATCACGACGTGCTTGAACTCGCAACCGATCCTGACGTGGCCGAGGTCGCCGCGATGGCAAAGGCCGTGCGCCGCGACGAGCACAAGATGCACGCCTTTGTCCGCTTCCGCGAAATCGGCCGCGAGCACAAATCGCACTTCGTCGCCTGGTTCGAGCCGGAGCATCACATCGTCGAACTGGCCGCGCCGTTCTTCGCGCGGCGCTTCGCCGACATGCCCTGGTCGATCCTGACGCCTGACGTCTGCGCGCATTGGGACGGCCATGCCGTCTCGATCACACCCGGCGTCGCCAAGAGCGAAGCTCCGACCGCGGATCGGCTGGAGGAAACCTGGCGGAGTTATTACGCCAGCATTTTCAATCCGGCCCGGCTGAAAGTGCAGGCGACGAGTAAGGAGATGCCACGGAAATACTGGCGGAACCTGCCGGAGGCCTCGTTGATTAACCCCCTGAAACCGCCCAAAGCAAACGACACGGCGAGCGAAATGGCCCGCAAACAGGCTGACGATATTGAGATGCTGCGCGAGGAAGCCGCCGATTGCCGCGCCTGTCATCTCTACAAGGATGCGACGCAGACCGTATTCGGCGAAGGCCGGCAAACGGCGCGGATCATGCTGGTCGGCGAGCAGCCCGGCGACAAGGAAGATATTGCCGGAAAACCGTTCGTAGGTCCCGCGGGTCAAATGCTCGACCGCGCGCTGGAAGAGGCCGGGATCGACCGCCGCACGGTCTACGTCACCAATGCGGTCAAGCATTTCAAGTTCGTGCCGCGCGGAAAGATCCGACTGCACCAGAAGCCGAATACGCCGGAGATCAAGGCGTGCCGGCAATGGTACGAACGGGAACTCGCCGCGATCAAACCCGAGTTGGTGGTGGCAATGGGCGCTACCGCAGCGCAAAGTGTGTTCGGGAAAATTACCCCGATCAACAAGAACCGCGGCCGCCCGATCGATCTCGACGACGGCACCAGGGCGCTGGTGACGGTGCACCCGTCCTATCTGTTGCGATTGCCGGACGCCGAGGCCAAGGCGCGGGAATACCGGCGCTTCGTCCAGGACCTCAAAATAGCCGCCGACGTGCTGCGAAAATCAGCACATGCGGCCTGAATTCCGCCAATCCGGCAGCCGCAATTATTGGTGAAATATAACGGGAAAAATTGACAATTCCATCTGCAACCATTAATTGATAGAAGACACAATCGCATTCTCAAGGGAATGTGGGACGTCTGGTCACGCCATGACGCTCCCATACGGTCGACGCGCTGCGCGGTCCACTTCAGCCCCGGCGCCGTGCAGCGCGCGACCCACTCTTCCGCCGCGAAGCCGACCATACGAGAGGCGACGGCATGAGGAAACGGTGAGAGGTAGCGGCGCGCAATCCCTCGGCCGCACGCGACCGGAATAGTTCAATCCGCATTGCTTCAACCCGCATTGATAAGGACGGGAACTGCGCCATCGCGCGGCACCGCCTCGCCAATGGCCCAACGATTCCAAGGAGAAGCATCCGGCGCCAAGGCATACGCCCGCGCCGACGCGCCTTGCATCGTCTGCCCCCAGGCCGAGCCAATCGCTGCCTGTCATCCAACCTTCAAGTCCCTCAGTCAAAAATGCTCCCTCAGTCAGTTTATTTCGGCGGGGTGTCAGAATGACCGATGTTGCTCTCAATCCATCGATGGGCGACGCGGCGCCCGTCCAGCCGGCCTCCCGGCCGAACCTCGACAAGGGTTTCAATCCGCTGACCATGATCCTGTTCTGCGGCATCCTCGCCGCCGGGCTGCTGTACGTCGCCTACAGCATCTACGCCGACATCGACGCGACCGGCATGCGGGTCACCGCCTACCTGCCCTATATCCTGCTGTTCGTGGCGCTCCTGATCGCGCTCGGCTTCGAATTCGTCAACGGCTTCCACGACACCGCCAACGCGGTCGCGACCGTGATCTACACCCATTCGCTGCCGGCGGAATTCGCCGTGATGTGGTCGGGCTTCTTCAATTTCCTCGGCGTGCTGCTCTCCTCCGGCGCGGTCGCCTTCGGCATCGTCTCGCTGCTGCCGGTGGAATTGATCCTCCAGGTCGGAAGCAGCGCCGGTTTTGCGATGGTGTTCGCGCTGTTGATTGCCGCCATCGTCTGGAATCTCGGCACCTGGTATTTCGGCCTGCCGGCATCTTCCTCGCACACGCTGATCGGCTCGATCATCGGCGTCGGCATAGCCAACGCGCTGATGCGCGGCCGCGACGGCACCTCGGGTGTCGACTGGACCAAGGCGACCGAGATCGGTTACGCGCTGCTGCTCTCGCCGCTGTTCGGCTTCTGCATGGCGGCGATCCTGCTGCTGGTGCTGAAGTTCGTCGTCCGCAATCCGGCGCTGTATGCCGCGCCCGAAGGCAACAAGCCGCCGCCGCTGTGGATCCGCGGCGTCCTGATCGCGACCTGCACCGGCGTCAGCTTCGCGCACGGCTCCAACGACGGCCAGAAGGGCATGGGCCTGATCATGCTGATCCTGATCGGCACGGTGCCGACCGCCTACGCTCTGAACCGTGCCCTGCCGGAATCCCAGGTGGTGCAGTTCCAGAAGACCTCGGAAGCCGCCTCCAAGGTGATCGCCGCCAAGGGCGCCGGCCATAGCATCATCGGCGACCCGCGGCCCGCGGTGACGCAATACGTCGCCGCCCGCAAGATCAGCGAAGGCACCTACCCCTCGCTGGCCGTGCTGGTGAAGGATATCGGCGACCAGGTCCAGAAGTACGGTTCGCTGAACAAGGTGCCGGCGGAAGCCGTCGGCAACACCCGTAACGACATGTACCTGACTTCGGAAGCGATCCGCTTCCTGATGAAGGACAAGGAAAACGACCTGAACAAGCAAGAGGTCGACATCCTCAAGGCCTACAAGGGCTCGCTCGACTCAGCCACCAAGTTCATCCCGCTCTGGGTCAAGATCGCGGTGGCGATCGCGCTCGGGCTGGGCACCATGATCGGCTGGAAGCGCATCGTCATCACCGTCGGCGAGAAGATCGGCAAGTCGCATCTGACCTACGCGCAAGGCGCGTCCGCCGAACTTGTTGCCGCCTCGACGATCGGCGTCGCCGACGTGTTCGGCCTGCCGGTTTCCACCACCCACGTGCTGTCGTCCGGCGTCGCCGGCACCATGGCAGCCAACGGTTCCGGCCTGCAGATGGCGACCATCCGCAACCTGCTGATGGCATGGGTGCTGACGCTGCCGGCCGCGATCTGCCTGTCGGCAGGCCTCTACGTGCTGTTCTCGAATCTGTTCTGAGTATCGGCGGTGCGATCGGGTCGCTGTCATGCGGGCAGCCTCGACAGGTAGCGGAAGGCCGGAACCAAACTCCGGCCTTTTGCTTTCCGCAAAGTGCCCTGACCGATGATACGGCAGGACACCGACGTTCGCACACCATGCGAACCCAATAGTTCTGCAGCTGGAGCCCGCCATGACCAAAAGGCCCCCGAATGGCACCATCCACGACCGCATTCAGGCGGAAATGCTGGATAGTTTCGATGAGGAACTGGAACTTGAAATCGACGACGATCGTCTCGATGCGCTGACCAATGAATTTGCCGACCATACGGAAGAAGAGACGATCGATCGGCGCGTCTACTTCAAGGAATTATTCCGTCTGCAGGGTGAACTGGTAAAATTGCAGACCTGGGTGCAGCACCACAAGCTGAAGGTGGTGGTGATTTTCGAGGGGCGCGATTCCGCCGGCAAGGGCGGCGTCATCAAGCGCATCACCCAGAGGCTCAATCCGCGTGTCTGCCGCGTCGCGGCGCTTCCGGCGCCGAACGAGCGGGAGCGCACGCAATGGTATTTCCAGCGTTACGTTTCGCATTTGCCGGCCGGCGGCGAGATCGTGCTGTTCGACCGCAGCTGGTACAACCGCGCCGGCGTCGAGCGCGTGATGGGTTTTTGCACTGAAGACGACGTCGAAGAATTCTTCCGGTCGGTGCCGGAATTCGAGCGTATGCTCGTACGCTCCGGAATCATCCTCATCAAGTACTGGTTTTCCATCACCGACGAACAGCAGCATTTGCGCTTCACGATGCGGATCCACGATCCCCTAAAGCAGTGGAAGCTCAGCCCGATGGATGTGGAATCGCGCAGCCGCTGGGAGCAATACACCAAGGCCAAGGAAGCGATGCTGGAGCGTACCCACATTCCGGAAGCTCCCTGGCACCTAGTCGAGGCAGACGACAAGAAGAAGGCACGGCTGAACTGCATCGCGCATCTGCTCGAACAAATTCCCTACCAGGAAATCAAGCAGGACCGGGTGGTTCTGCCGGCGCGGGTTCGCAACCCGGAATATAGCCGCGGACCGATACCGCCCGAAATGTACGTGCCGGCGCGCTACTGAGTGCCGCCGGACCGTAGACGGTAGCGCCGGGACACGGCTGGGATTTTAGCCGTGTCTTTGTTTGTTCATCCGGGCCCTGAGGCGCCCTATCGGCATCTCAAGTCGCGGCTGAGCGGCAAATAAGGAAGGCCCGTACTGGAGATACGGGCCTTCTTTGATATGCATTCGACTTCACGTACGATGGAAGTTCAAGAGAGGAGCGAGGCGCCCTTACGCCGCGGCCAGCTTGTTCTCGACCAGCTTGATCCAGTACGAGGTGCCGTACACGATCGCCTCGTCGTTGAAATCATAGGCGGGGTGATGGAGCCCTGCGCTGTCGCCATTGCCGCAGAAGATGAAGGCGCCCGGCCGCGCTTCCAGCATATAGGAAAAATCTTCCGCGCCCATCAGCGGCGGCATGTCGTGGACGTTCTGGGCGCCGGCCACTTCCCTGGCCACCTGCGTAGCGAAGTCGGTTTGCTCGGCGTGGTTTTTGGTGACGGGATAGCCGCGCTCGTAGACGAGATCGACCTTGGCGCCGGTCATTTTGGCTACGCCCTCGCACACCTCGCGGACGCGCCGCTCGACCGTTTCGCGGACTTCCGGCGTCAGCGTCCGCACGGTGCCGCGCAGTTCGGCGGTCTGCGGGATCACGTTGCGCGCGTTGCCGGCATGGAACTCGCAGATCGAGATCACGGCCGAGTCCAGGGGATCGATGGTCCGCGCTACGATCGATTGCAGGGCGGTGATCAACTGCGAACCGACCAGCACGGAATCGATGCACTTGTTCGGGCGCGCGGCGTGGCCGCCGAGTCCTTCGATCTTGATGTCGATCGAGTCGGTCGCAGCCATGACAGGACCGGGGCGGATGGCAAAGGAGCCGACCGGAATCCCCGGGCCATTATGCATGCCGTAGACCTGCTCGATGCCGAACCGGTCCATCAGACCGTCCTTGATCATGGCGGCGGCGCCCGCACCGCCCTCCTCGGCCGGCTGGAAGATCACGACCGCGTCGCCGGCGAAATTCCTGGTTTCGGCGAGATAGCGCGCGGCACCCAAAAGCATCGCCGTGTGGCCGTCATGGCCGCAGGCATGCATCAGGCCCGGCGTCTTGGAGGCATGGGGAAGGTTGGTCGCTTCCTCGATCGGCAACGCGTCCATGTCGGCGCGAAGCCCGATCACCTTGATCTCGCCCTTGCCGGGCTGCTTGCCCTTGATGACGCCGACGACACCGGTGCGGCCGAGGCCCGTCGTCACCTCGTCGCAGCCGAATTCGCGCAAGCGGTCCGCCACGAATGCTGCAGTGCGGTGGACGTCGTACAGTAATTCAGGATTTTCATGGATATCGCGGCGCCAGGCCTGAATATCGGGTTGCAGATCGGCGACGCGGTTGACGATGGGCATGGGACTTTCTCGAACCTCAGGTTGGAACAGTAACGCCTCTGTAGCATGCAAGCGGCGGTCCACCCAGCACGCTGCCGCAGAGCCCCCATTCCACCCGGAAGCTTGGCCGACCAGAGCTGGAAAGCCCGGCGAAGCCCTTAGCCCAGCGAGGCCTTGGGCGGCCTCACGCGGCCAGCGTGTTCTCGACCAGCTTGATCCAGTAAGAGGTGCCGAACACGATCGCCTCGTCGTTGAAATTATAGGCGGGGTGATGCAGCCCTGCGCTGTCGCCGTTGCCGCAGAAGATCAGCGCACCCGGCCGCTGCTCCAGCATGAAGGCGAAATCTTCGCCCGCCATCAGCGGCGGCATCACCTGTACATTGGCATAGCCGGCGATTTCGCGGGCTGCCCGCGTCGCGACATCCGTCTGCTGGACATGATTGACTGTTACCGGATAGCCGCGATCATAGGTCAGATCGATCCTGGCGCCGGTGACCTGCGCCACGCCGGCGACGACCTCGCGGACCCGCCGTTCCACCATCTTCCGCACGTCGCCGTTCAGAGTACGGACGGTGCCCGCCAGCTCAGCGGTGTGCGGGATCACATTGCGGGCGTGGCCGGCGTGAAACTGGCACATCGAAATGACGGCCGATTCCAGCGGATCGACGCTGCGCGACACGATCGACTGCAGCGCCGTGATCAACTGCGCGCCGACAAGGACGGAATCGATGCATTTGTTCGGATGCGCGGCGTGCCCGCCCCGCCCCTCGATCTTGATGACGACGGCATCGCCTCCGGCCATGATCGGACCGGGCCGCAGCGCGAACGAGCCGACCGGAATGCCCGGACCGTTATGCATGCCGTAGACCTGCTCGATGCCGAAACGGTCCATCAGCCCGTCCTTGATCATCGCAACCGCGCCCGCGCCGCCCTCTTCGGCCGGCTGGAAGATCACGACCGCATCGCCTGCGAAATTGCGGGTTTCGGCGAGATAGCGCGCCGCACCCAACAGCATGGCGGTGTGGCCGTCATGGCCGCAGGCGTGCATCAGGCCCTTCGTCCTGGAAGCGTAAGGCAGATCGGTCGCCTCCTCGATCGGCAGCGCGTCCATATCCGCCCGCAGCCCGATGACCTTCACGTCGCCGTTGCCGACGGGCCGGTTGCCCTTGATGACGCCGACGACGCCGGTGCGGCCGATACCGGTAATAACCTCGTCGCAGCCGAACTCCCGCAATCGGTCCGCTACCAATGCCGCAGTGCGGTGCACGTCGTAGAGCAGTTCCGGGTGTTCATGAATATCCCGGCGCCAGGCCTGGATGTCGGGTTGAAACTCGGCGACACGGTTGACGATGGGCATGGAGATAACAGGCTTTCCGGATTTGAACGCTTCTGTCCCTGTAGCATGCAAGGGGCGGTCCAACCAACGCACCCTGACGGCACACCCTCCCGCCTCGCCATCGTGGCCGGGCTTGTCCCGGCCATCCACGTCTGACTAATAAACGACCAAGAAAAGACGTGGATGCCTGGAACATCTGGCGCGAAGACGCGCTTCGCGCTTTTGTCCGGGCATGACGGCGTCAACGGGTGGAAACTGAGAAATGCCGAAACGGCTTGAAGGCGATTTCGACTATATCGTGGTTGGCGCGGGCACGGCCGGCTGCATCATGGCCAACCGGCTCTCAGCCGACCCGAAAAACCGCGTGCTGCTGCTGGAAGCCGGCGGCAACGACAACTGGATCTGGTTTCACATCCCGGTCGGCTATCTCTTTGCGATCGGCAATCCCCGTTCGGACTGGATGTTTCGAACCGAGCCGGAGCCCGGGCTCAATGGAAGGGCACTTGCCTATCCGCGCGGCAAGGTGATCGGCGGCTCCTCTGCCATCAACGCCATGATCTCGATGCGCGGACAGGCCGCCGATTACGATCACTGGCGGCAGCTCGGCATGACCGGCTGGGGCTATGACGACGTGCTGCCGCTGTTCAAGCGGCTGGAGGATCATTTCCTGGGCGAGAGCGAACATCACGGCACCGGCGGCGGCTGGCGGATCGAAGCGCCCCGACTGTCCTGGGAGGTTCTCGACGCGGTCGGCGACGCCGCCGAGGAAATGGGCATCAAGCGCATTGCCGATTTCAACACCGGCGACAATGAAGGCATCAGCTATTTCCACGTCAACCAGAAGCGCGGCCGGCGCTGGTCTTCTGCGCGCGGCTTCCTCAAGCCAGTGCTGAACCGCAGCAATCTGAGGCTGGAAAAGAATGTGCTGGTCGACCGGCTGATTGTCGAGCAGGGGCGCGCCGTCGGCGTGCGCTTCATCCAGGGCAATGAAGTGGTCGAGGCGCGCACCAAGGGCGAAGTCGTTTTGTGTGCTGGCTCAATCGGATCGACGCAGGTGCTGCACCGGTCCGGCATCGGGCCGGCCGACTGGCTGTCGCCGCTCGGCATCGATGTCGCGCTCGACAAGCAGGGCGTCGGGCGCAATCTGCAGGACCATCTGCAGCAGCGCGCGATCTACAAGGTTTTTGGCGTGCGCACCCTGAACGAGACCTATTACAATCTGATCCGGCGCGGCATGATGGGGCTCGATTATGCCTTCCGCCGCCGCGGGCCGCTGACCATGGCGCCGTCGCAGCTCGGCATCTTCACGCGCTCCGATTCCACCCGCGAGCGCGCCAACATCCAGTTCCACGTGCAGCCGCTGTCGCTCGACAAGTTCGGCGATCCCCTGCATCGTTTTCCCGCCATCACGGTCAGCGCCTGCAACCTGCAGCCGACCTCGCGCGGCACCGTGCGCATCCGCTCCGAAAAGCCGGACGAGGCGCCCTCAATCGCGCCGAACTATCTCTCGACCGACGACGACCGCCAGGTCGCGGCCGATGCCATCCGCACCACGCGGCGGCTGATGAAGCAGAAGCGGCTCGAACGCTATCGCCCGCAGGAGTACCTGCCGGGCCCCGCCGTCGGCGACGACGACGCCTCGCTGGCGAAAGCCGCCGGCGATATCGGCACCACGATCTTTCATCCCGTGGGGACGGCGAAGATGGGCACCGCGAGCGACTCGATGGCGGTGGTTGACGAGCGGTTGCGGTTCTACGGGATTGCCGGGTTGCGCGTCGCCGATGCGTCGGTGATGCCGACCATTACGTCGGGCAATACCAACACGCCGACGGCGATGATCGCGGAGAAAGGTGCCGTGATGATTCTGGAGGATGCGAGGTAGCACCTTGCCGAATTACCTCTGCGCGTCCTTGGCCCCAATTTTCGCGTGCACGCGCGCTGAAAGCGCAAGATCATCGTTGGTGGCGTACAATTCCAGGAAAGGAATGGTCGTCCTGACGACAATCCGATCCCGCCAATGATCGATCAGTTCGGCCAGCTCCCTTGTTTCCAGCAGATCGAGTTCTTGGCGCATATGATAATATCCGACAAGGTAGAGTTTCGTCGGCGACACGCCGATGCGCTTTTGCACCAGCGCAAACGCATCGTCGTCTCCGATCTTCTGCGGGTAGACCGGAAAATAGATACGGCCGGTGTTCCTGGTGCCCAGAAACGGCCCTTTCAAGCAAACGGATATCGGGCCGATTTGATCCAGCAGATCCTGGACCACCGCAGCATAGCGATCGAGATCGGTCTCCGGAATGCCGCTGGCAAGCGTTGCATGCAACTGTAACCGGCGGCGTTCGCAGATTTCCCACGCAATCTTTGGCGCGAAGCGCGATGACTTCATGGCGAGCTCAAGCGCCTGAACCTGGTCGGATTCGAGAAAAGCGTCCGCGGAAATTGGCATCACCAGCGCATGGCGCGTCTTCTCATAGGTACCGTTTCGATAATCGCGCCCTTTAACCTCGCTGATAACCGCAGCGTGTCCGGCATTGACAAGCGGAAGATGCGCAAGCCGGTATCCCTCGTCGAAGACGACACGTTCACCGGGCTGGAATGTCTTTCGCGCCGACCGATAGGCCATCATCGAGTCGTCGCAATAGGTTATGGATGGCATATGTCTCCGCCCCGCCGTCGGATCGCTCTTGATTTACGCCGACTCCCATACAGAAGGAAAGCGGCAGCGCGCTATGTTTGCGGCGGATAGCAGTCGAAGGTTGGGAGCTCGTGCGCGCGCTCCATCCAATTCAGCGAGGTAGCCCGCTTCATTGAACGGAGCGAACGACACGCTCGCGTTATTGCCCCCTGCGATAATGCCGCGGCGCGACCGGCCTCTGCCGCAGTTGTGGCGCGGGCACAGCCTCGCCGTAATAGGCGTTGGAATTGTAATAGGCATTCGATTGATCGAACGATCGATAGGCCGGCCTGCCCCCGAGCACGTCGGCGTTGGGATGATAGAACGCAAAAGCGCCCGGCTCCTGAATCGCGGCCTGCGCGAATACAGGCGTTGTGATCGCGGTCATCAGAAGCGCGGCGGCGAGTGTTGGGATCGACTTGGTCATCGGAGATCCTCTTTGTCATGAAGTCACCCCGCCCAATTGGGTATCGCAACGCAAAAGCGGATAGCCGCGCGACGGCCCTCACCGCGATTTGAAAAACCGTGTTTGAATATGCCCGACAGCGTGAACGTGCGGAATATCCTCGGCCGCAAAATGCGCAGAATATTCGTCCACAAATGAAACGATCGGCAGCAACGCTTTTCGCTGTTGAGGAGATGTAGCCCGAATGGAGCGCAGCGCAATCCGGGGAAAAATCTGTCGGCCGGCGAGACACCCCGGATTGCGCTGCGCTCCATCCGGGCTACGGCATCTGGGCTTGCTTCAAGCCGCTATGTCTGCGGCGGATAGCGCTCAAAGGTGGGCAGTTCGTGCGCGCGCTCCATCCAGCGAATGCGCTCGGCGGTCTGGATGTGCACCATGGCCGGAACGGCGTCGGGATCGTCGTAGGTCGCGCTCTGGATATCGACGATGCCGGGCAACACATTCGCATTGGTGTAGAACAGACCCGTGCCGCAGTTCGCGCAGAACTGCCGCCGGCCATGTTCGGAGGATTCGTAGACCTTGGGTGTCCCCTTCGTCACCTTGAGCGCGTCCTCCGCATACATCGACCAACCGACCATCGGCGCGCCGGCGTGGCGCCGGCAATCCGCGCAATGACACAGCGCATGAACGATCGGTTCGCCCACGACCTGATAGCGGATCGCGCCGCAATGACAGCCGCCGGTGATGTTGACCATGCGCTTCTCCTCGAGAGACGGTGGCATGTAGACCGGATGGAGCGCAGCGCAATCCGGGAAAAATCTGTCGGCCGGCGAGACACCCCGGATTGCGCTGCGCTCCATCCGGGCTACGGGGCTACAGGGCCTGTGCTTACGCCGACTTCCGCACCGCGTTGTCGACCAGCGTCTTGCCGAGCGACCAGATCGCGCCGGGGACCTTGTGGCTGGCGGCGATGACGTCGTCGAAAGACTTTTCGATCCAGCTGCAGTCTTCTTCCGTGATCACGAGCGGCGGCAGCAGCTTGATGGTGTGGCTGCCGTGGCCGGAGACTTGCGTCAGGATCTTGTGATCCTTGAACAGCGGCACCGTGATGAGCTGGCAGAACAGGCCCTTGTTGGCGGTCTCCAGCAGATTCCAGGATGCCTTCAACCGCAGCGATTTCGGCGGACCGAACTCGATGCCGATCATCAATCCCTTGCCGCGCACTTCCTTCAGCAATTCATAGCCGGGCACCATCCGCGTCAGCGCGAGGCGAAGTTCGGCGCCGCGCTTGGCGGCCTGCTCGACCAGCTTTTCGTTCTTGATCACGTCGAGGGTGGCGATACCGGCGGCCATCGCCAGATCGTTCTTCGCAAAGGTCGAGCCGTGCACGACCGCGCGGTCCATCTGGTTGAATATCTTGTCGAAGATGTGCTTGCGCGTCAGCAGCGCGCCGACCGGCACGTGACCGCCCGACAGCGCCTTCGCCAGCAGCACCATGTCCGGCTCGACATTCCAGTGCTCGACCGCGAGGAATTTTCCGGTACGGCCGACACCGGTCTGGATTTCGTCGGCGATGAAGATGGTGCCGTACTTCTTGCAGAGCGCAGCGGCGCCCGGCAGGAATTCGTCCGTGGGCAGGTTGACGCCCTTGCCCTGGATCGGCTCGACGATGAAGGCCGCGACCTGACGCGACGACAACGCCTGCTCGAGGGCGGCGAGATCGTTGAACGGCACTTGCGTGCATCCCGGCAGCAGCGGCTCGAATCCGCTGCGGAAGTTCGCATCGTCCATCAGCGACAGCGCGCCGTAGGACAGGCCGTGGAAGGAATGCGAGCAGGAGACGATGCCCGGGCGGCCGGTCGCGCCGCGCGCGAACTTGATCGCGGCCTCGACGGTCTCGGCACCGGAATTGGCGAAGAACACCTTGTCCAGATATGGCACATGTTCGAGCAGGCGTTCCGCCAGCACGCCCGCGAGCGTGGACACATCAAGTTGAACCAGATTGGGAAAATCGCTGTCGAGCACGCTTTTCAGCGCCAGACGCAACGCCGGATGATTGCGGCCAATCGCAAAAACGCCAAATCCGCTCAGTAGATCAAGATAGCGGGCGCCGTCCCGATCGAACAGGTATTGACCTTGACCCTTCTGAAAGCCCACATCGTAGCCGATGGTCTTCAGCACCCGGACGAGCTGCTCGTTCAAATGGCGCGCATGCATGGAACTGCGCTGCGCCTGCCGCTCTTCAAACAGCCCGGAAACGTCTAGATATGAACTTGGCATTCGCTACATACGTCGGTTGATGGCCGTTTCGTCAACTGAAAACACTCAATGCGGCGTTTTGACCCCCGCATTGGATCATCTTACTTAAACACAGGTCTGAACCATGTTGCACTGCCCAAGAACCATCGTGCGTACAATAGTTTATTCGGGAGTTTTTTTGGCCACAGGTCTTACCGTTGCGCTTGCCGCCGATCCCACAGGTGACTGGAAAGTAGCCGATGGTGTGGCCAACATCCGCGTCGCCCAATGTAGCGGCAACATGTGGGGCGTCGTCGCCTGGGAAAAGACGCCGGGCGGCAAGGACAAGAATAATCCTGATACCGCCAAGCAGAGCCGGCCGACCTTGGGCATGCCGATCCTGATCGAAATGAAGAAGAAGCCCGGCGTCGATGCCTGGGAAGGCCAAGTCTACAACGCCAAGGACGGACAGCTCTACAGCTCGACGATCAAGCCTGTCGGCACCGACCAGCTCGAGATTCAGGGCTGCGTGCTCGGCTTCCTGTGCGGCGGTGAAACCTGGACCCGTGTCGGACCGCCGATTCCCTCGAGCCCTGCCAACAGCATGGCCAAGGGTGCGCCGAAGGGACCAGCCGGCGCGCCGCCCAAAACCGCAGCACCTGCGCCGACGGCGCCGAAGACCACGGGTGCGGTAAATCCGGCACCCGCTGCGGCGAATCCTGCGCCCGCGCCGAAGGCTGCGCCCGCTCAGAAGCAGGCGGCGGCCACGGCGGCCCAGCCCGCCGATATCGGCGATATCTGCCTACTTCCCGACATCGCGCGGTTTGCCCATTAGCGCCGGCTGGAACAGCAGCACCGCGGCCAGCGTGATGACGAACGACAGCGCCAGCAATTTGCCCATGCTGGCGGTGCCGGGATGACTGGATAGCCACAGGCTTCCGAAGGCGGTCGCGGTCGTCAGCGCCGAGAAAAAGATCGCGCGCGTCAGGCTCGACTGCAGCAGGTTCGTTCTGCCCTCGCGCCAGGCCGTGACATAATAGATCTTGAAGGCGACGCC
This sequence comes from Bradyrhizobium sp. AZCC 1678, assembly GCF_036924765.1. Lineage (NCBI taxonomy): Bacteria > Pseudomonadati > Pseudomonadota > Alphaproteobacteria > Hyphomicrobiales > Nitrobacteraceae > Bradyrhizobium > Bradyrhizobium sp. AZCC 1678. Next base: position 3,314,314 of record NZ_JAZHSE010000001.1, on the reverse strand, counting down.
GACGCCGAGCAGCAGCGGCAATGCGACGATGTTGGCGAAGTTGAGCGGCAGCCCGATCAGCACGCAGAGTTCCAGCGTCACCGCGCCGGCCACCAGCAGCGGCACCATCGTCATCAGCACGTCGGAGATCCGCCGCAGCGTCAAATAGAGCAGCAGGCTGATCACCAGCAGCGCCCAGATGCCGGCATGGATGAACGCCTTCACGATGGTGTCGCCGGATTTGAGGATCGACACCGGCCCGCCGATCGCATTCGGCTCGGCCGCCAAAACCGCATCGGCAAATCGGCGCAAATTGTCGTTGTCGTTGGGATCACCCTTCGGCAGCGCCTCGACGCGAATCAACCCATCCTTGGATTTCCAGCTGTTCAGCAGTTCCGGCGGCAGCGTCTTGAGCGTGACGGGGCCGGCCTGCATCGTGTTCCTGAGCTGATCGAATACGATCTTGAGCGGGGTGACGAAAATGCCCTGCGCCTTGTCGCGCGTCGCCTGGTTGCTGCCGGCAAGTTTCGACAGCGCGTCCGCCAGCCGCCGCGATGCGACCGCGCCCGGCCCCTTGCCGTCGCCGGCGGTCCTGCGCAGGCTGTCGACCGAACTCTTCAGCGCCTCCACATTCTCTTCATCGGTGGGCGCGGCATCGACAGAATCGGGATTGAGCGCGGGCCCGACCACCCTCGCCGCCTTCGCGATCAGTTGCAGCTTCGCCGGCTGATCCTCAGGGACAAAACTGTCGATCGACATCACGCGCAGGACTTCCGGCAACTTTCCAAGCCGCGCCTCGATCTTCTTCGCTTCCGCTTCCGAGGTGGTCAGCACGTTGATGGCGTTGGCGCCGGTGTTGGGGTCCTTGCGCAGGTCGAGGAAGGTCGCGATCGATTCAGCCTTCGGATTGCGCAGGTTGATCGGGTTGAAGTCGAACTTCATGAAATAGAGCAGCGGCAGGCCGGCCACGACGAGGAGCAGCGTACCAACGACGATGATGACGCGATGCTTTTCGAGGAACTCGTCCACCGGCGCCAGAAACGCGTAACCGACCGGCTCGCTTTCGCCGGGCGGGTGAAGCAGCTTCAGCATGGCAGGCAGGGACGTGATGCTGGTGATGAACGCGATCAGCATGCCGGCGCCGGCGATCTTGCCGAGTTCGGAAATGCCCTTGTAGTCGGTCGGCAGGAAACACAGGAAGCCGGCGGCGGTCGCCATCGCGGCGAGCGAAAGCGGCACCGCGCAGCGTCTGGCCGCGCTCTCCAGCGCCAGCGCCAGATTTTCGTTCTTGAAACGCTCGGAACGATAACGGACGCTGAACTGAATGCCGAAATCGACGCCGAGGCCGACGAACAGCACGGCAAAGGCGATCGACAGCAGGTTCAGCGACCCCACCATCATCAGGCCGACCGCGGTCGTCAGCGAAAGGCCGATGAACAGGTTCACGAACACCGCGAAGATGATCTTCGAGGAGTGCAGCGCCATCCAGAGAATCACGAGGACAATGAGCACCGTGACGACACCGTTGACGATCGCGCCGTCCTGCACGGTCGAATATTCCTCATTCGCGATCGGAACCGGGCCGGTCAGCCGCACCCGCGCGCTGTATTGGCCTGCAAAATTGAGATCGGTCGCGGCCTGCCGGATCGCGTCGGTCGCACCCTTGCCGGGTTCCAGTTCGCTGTAGTCGAGCTTCGGCTTGAACTCGATGAAGGCGCGGCGATCGGCATCGGTTAAAGGCTTGTCGCTGGTAAGTTCGCGCCAGGAGAATGTCGCCGTCCCCTTGTTCAGGATGTCCTCGACCGTCTGGCTGATCAGGTTGAAGGGCCGTTCGGTATTGTCGAGCTTGACCTGCCCGCGCTTGACGCCGGCAAGCCCGGTCTCCAGCGCCCCGGTCAGGCCGCGGATCGAGGGATCGCCGGCCATGATCTCGATCAGGGGCGCGGCGGCTTCGAGCTGGCCGGCGACCTTGCCGACTTCCTCCACCGGCAGGAACAACAGCCCGTTCTTTTCGAAGAACTCGCCCGACCCCAGCGGCTGCACCGATTCGAAATGCTTGGTGTCCCCGGAGAGCTTTGTGAAAAGCGCCTTGCTCGCGGCACTGGCGAGCTCGGGCGTCGGCGCCTCGACCACGGCGAGAATCAGTTTTTCGCGGTCGAACGCGTGCTCGAACTGATTGTCGCGCTTGCGCCAGTCGAGGTCGGGCGAAATCAGCGTGTTGATGTCGGTGTTGATGGCGAAATGCCGGGCCGCATAGTAGCTCGCCCCGACCGCCAGAAGCAGCGAGACGATGACGACGAGAGTGGCAAACCGCGTACAGGTTCTGACAATGGCGACAACAATACTGGTCAGCACTTCGTTTCTTTCTAAATCTCAAGGAGAGCTGGGCGAAAACGCCCGCTGTCTAGCGGAGTTCCCGGAGCCGATCTAATGTTGTTTTGGTTACTTGCCCAAGGGTTCACAAGGGTTCAAGCGAAGCCGCCAAAACCGACCGGACGGTGTTCGGGGGCCGGTATAGCCCGTCCGAAAGGGCGATAAAGTGACGAACCGGTAAGGAACAACGGTTCTCATAAGCCGCTTTTAGGTATTTAATTACCTACGGCTTGGTAACCATTGCGCGATGCACCTTTTCCAACCGCACAATTTTTGACACATAGTCCTGCGCTTCCATCTACTTGGGTGGGATTACCTGCGGGTTCCGGTCATGGTGCGGATATTGCAGATCCGGATGTGACCGGCTGCACGGAGACCTTTGGGTGAATTTGCGAATTCAGTACCTGGTGCAACAGCGTAATGGACATCCCATGGAAGTGTATCTAGCGCAGCCCCGCGGATTTTGTGCGGGCGTCGTGCGTGCCATCGAAATCGTTGAGCGCGCGCTCGAGAAGTACGGTCCGCCGGTCTATGTTCGGCACGAGATCGTGCACAACAAATACGTGGTCGAAAGCCTTAAAGCCAAGGGCGCGATCTTCGTCGAGGACCTGTCGGAGGTTCCGCCGCTGGCGGTAACCGTCTTCAGCGCCCACGGCGTGGCCCGCAGCGTTGAGGAGGAGGCCGCCGCCCGCGGCCTGCCCGTCCTCAATGCCACCTGCCCGCTGGTCACCAAGGTCCATAATCAGGGCAAGCGGTATATGTCCAAGGGCCGTACCCTGGTATTGATCGGGCATGCCGGCCATCCCGAGGTCGAGGGCACCATGGGTCAGGTTCCGGGGCCGGTTCTGTTGGTCCAGAACGTCGACGAGGTGGCGGCGCTGACGCTGCCGACCGACGCCCCGCTGGCCTATATCACCCAGACCACCCTCAGCGTGGACGACACAAAGGACATAATTGCCGCCCTTCAGGCCAAATTTACAGATATTCAAGGCCCCGACATCCGGGATATCTGCTATGCGACACAGAACCGCCAATCTGCGGTAAGGGACCTAAGTAAACTGGTGGACGTCATTTTGGTGGTGGGGGCCGCCAATAGTTCCAACTCAAACAGGCTTCGCGAAATCGGCACCGAGGTCGGGGTCGCGAGTTATCTCATTGCCGACGGGAGCGAGTTGAATCCCGATTGGTTGAAGGATGCGAAAGCCGTCGGCATTACGGCGGGCGCCTCGGCGCCCGAAGTTTTGGTCGACGACGTGATCGAGGCTTTGAGGCGTATCGGACCCGTCAAGGTGTCGGTACTTCCCGGCCGGGAAGAAAATATCGAGTTCCGTCTTCCGGCCGAACTGACTGCGGGTTGATCCACTTCAAGAGTTCCAAGTCTGGGCTCCAGGCCCAGACTCAAGTCCAGAAAGAAAATCTCTCAAATGGCAATACCGTTCTTCAAGGAAATGCGTATCGGTGGCTATCTGATCAAGCAGAAGCTGCTTGGCCGGAAGCGCTATCCGCTTGTGCTGATGCTGGAGCCGTTGTTCCGCTGCAACCTCGCTTGTGTCGGCTGCGGCAAGATCGACTATCCCGACGCGATCCTCAACCGCCGCATGTCGGCGCAGGAATGCTGGGATGCGGCCGACGAATGCGGCGCGCCGATGGTGGCGATCCCCGGCGGCGAACCGCTGATCCACAAGGAGATCGGCGAGATCGTGCGCGGCCTCGTGGCGCGCAAGAAGTTCGTCTCGCTGTGCACCAACGCGCTGCTGCTGGAGAAGAAGCTCGATCTGTTCGAGCCCTCGCCCTATTTGTTCTTCTCGGTGCATCTCGACGGGTTGAAGGACCACCACGACAAGGCGGTGTCGCAGAAGGGCGTGTTCGACCGCGCCGTCTCGGCGATCAAGGCCGCGAAAGCGCGCGGCTTTACCGTCAACGTCAATGCCACGATCTTCGATGGCCATCCGGCGGAAGAGATCGCAAAATTCCTCGACTTCACCACCGAACTTGGCGTCGGTGTCTCGATGTCGCCGGGCTACGCCTATGAGCGCGCGCCCGACCAGGAGCACTTCCTCAACCGCACCAAGACCAAGAAGCTGTTCCGCGACGTATTCGCGCTCGGCAAGGGCAAGAAGTGGAACTTCATGCATTCCGGCCTGTTCCTGGACTTCCTCGCAGGTAACCAGAGCTACGAATGCACGCCCTGGGGCATGCCGGCCCGCAACATCTTCGGCTGGCAGAAGCCCTGCTATTTGCTCGGCGAAGGCTACACCAAGACCTTCAAGGAGCTGATGGAGACGACGGACTGGGAGACCTACGGCACCGGCAAGTACGAGAAGTGCGCCGACTGCATGGCGCATTGCGGCTACGAGCCGACGGCTGCCAACGCAGCCTTGGTCAATCCGCTGAAGGCGATGTGGGTCGCGCTGCGCGGCGTCCGCACCACGGGCCCGATGGCGCCCGAGATCGATCTCTCCAAGCAGCGTCCGGCGCAATACATCTTCTCGGCCGAGGTGCAGAAGCGCCTGTCCGAGATCCGCAAGGACGAAGCGGCTGCGGCAGCCGCCAAGCAGCAACAGAAGGCATCCACCGCCGCCTGAGCGGAACACAACAAAAGATTTTTGGGCCCCGGTTCAGGCGAACCGGGGCCCTTTCTTTTTTGCGTGTCTCTCAGACTGTCACGGAACGACCGCTACTTCGTCCGAGTCCGCAGAAGCAGATTCTCGATCGCTGCCGCGCGCCCAGCACTGAGTGTGCCACGCTCGATTCCGAGCGGCACATTGCGGAGGGCCAGTTCGCGGTACAACGCGCCCGAGGAAGGAAAGCGCTCATCCAATGCTTCGAGGTGCTTGAGGATCGTTCCGACGTCCCCGCGCGCCACGCAGCCACCCATGCCGTTGGCCAGTCCGCCGTCAAGAACGGCCGCGACCGTTCCCCTCAGCAGCGGCATCATGGCACGCAGCGCGTCGGCCTCGCTGGCGCCAAAACTCTTCCAGAGTTCGACGCCTTCCTTGAGCAATGCGATCAGGAACGGACCGACATAGTAGGCCGAGGCGTGATAAAGCGCCCGCACGCCGGCCGGCAGCGCCAGCGGTTCGCACCCGATGCTGGTGGCGAGCCGTTCCAGGTCACGCCTGAAATCGGGGTCTGCTTCGATGCCGACGGTGCATCCCCGCAAACCCTCCAGCGCGACGTCGGGATTTGCAAACATCTGCATCGGATGGAATCCGCCGGTTACGGCACCGCTGGATTTCGCGTGATCCAGCGCGGTCAATTCGGTTGCTCCGCTGCAATGGACGACGCGGTGACGTGGCTCCCAGCGCAAATCGCGGCAGACCGGCAGGATCGCGTCGTCGCTCACCGTCAGGAAGAGCACGTCACAATCGTCCACGACATGCTGCGCGTGCGGCATCGGCCGTGCTGACGGTACCCGGGATCCTAGGCGCTGCGCCGCATCGGAGCCACGGTTGTAGAAAGCCGCGACGTTCAGGTTCGCGCGGTCAAACGCCAGCGCGAGCGTTTGCGCAACACGGCCGGCGCCGATGAAGCCGATTCGCAACGCCGCGAGCTCAATGCTCATTGAGCGTAGCTCCCGTCGATGCGGTCGAGCTTTCGCAGCAGCGCCGGCCATTCCAGCAGCCCGTAACCGGCTTGCAGATTTTGCGCCGCCTCATTCAATACCGGATTGGTGTCGCGCTCATTGTCCAGCGTGATCTCGGTGCCCGCGAAGCAGGTCACCGTGTTGCCGATCGCCATTTCTGTCGGCGCGTGAAGCGGCCGGCCGCAACCGAGCGCGTCTATTTGTATCCGGCAAGCCTGCTCCAGCCAATAGATCGCATTGAACGCCTGTGGAATCGTGTTGCCACAGACCAGCAGACCATGATTGCGCAAAACCAGTACGTCGTTTCGGCCGAGATCGGCGACGACCCGGTCGCATTCGTCCCGATCGATCGCCGGTCCCTCGAAGTCGTGATAGCCGATCCGCCCGTGAAACCGCATCGCCGTCTGGGACAACGGAAGCAGCCCTTCGGCGAGCGTGCTGACTGCCGTGCCAGCCCTGGTGTGGGTATGGAGAACGCACTTCACGTCGGGCCGCGCCCGGTGGATCGGGGCATGCAGATAGAATCCGGCGACGTTAACGTTGTAGCCGTGATCGGGCTGCAGCAGAGTTTGCCCCTCGATGTCGATCTTGACGAGGCTCGACGCCGTGATTTCCTCGTACAGCATGCCATACGGATTGATCAGATATTGGTCGTCATGCCCCGGGACCTGTGCACTGATGTGGTTGTAGATCAGGTCGGTCATTCCATAGAGCGCCACCAGGCGATAGCACGCCGCGAGATCAACCCGCGCCGCCCACTCCTCTTCCCCCACGGTGGCCCGGATATCGTTGACAGAGCGAACTTCGGTTTGACGCATGTTACCTGGCCCGCAACCGCGGTCCCTTTCTAGTGGCGGATGACGGAGGCACGCTCCACGATCTGGGCAAGGCCTTCCGACGATGGAAGAGCGCCGAATACGTGCATCCCATCCATGCCCAGCCTGGATTTCACGAAGAGATCGGCGGCATCGGCATCGCCATGCTGCAACATCTCGGCAGCCTGCAACGCATGCGCCATCCGGGTAACCAGCGCCCTCGCATGCCCGTCATCCGGGTATCGTGCACTCAACCGGTCGGCAAGATCTTCCGTGCTGCTGTCGTAGATCCGGTTGAGGCCCCTGCTCGCACGCAGTTCGTCGACAAATGCGTCCCGGCAGCGTGCATCCCGTTGCATGGCCCGCAGAACGTCCATGCACATCATGTTCGAGGTGCCCTCCCAGATCGAATTCAGCGGCGCCTCGCGGTAAAGGCGCGCCATCGCATTCTCCATGATGAAGCCGTTGCCGCCGTGCACCTGCAGGCACTCGTAGCTGAAAGAGGGTGCCCGCTGACAATTCCAGAACTTCACCACGGGCGTGGCAACCCGCGCCAGCAGCCGTTCGTGTTCACTGGTCTGCAGGCCGTCGGTCGCCCGCGCGACCCGAAGTGCGCCAAGCATCGCCGCCTCGCTCTCAAGTGCGAGGTCGGCGAGCACATTGCGCTGCATGGGAAGCTCGGACATGGGCTTGCCAAACGCCGTTCGCGTTTGCGCGTGGTTCAATGCCAGGCTCAAGGCCTGCCGCATCAGCCCGGCGGATCCTGCCGCAAAATCCAGCCGGGTCAGATGAGCATGCGAAAGGATTTCCCTGATGCCGCGCCCTTCTTCGCCGACAAGGATCGACCACGTGTCGTGGTATTCGATTTCGCTCGAAGCGTTTGAACGGTTGCCGCACTTGTCCTTCAAACGCTGAATGAAGATGCGGTTGGCGCTGCCGTCGGGCAGCAGGCGCGGCACGAACAGACAACTTACGCCGGATTCGGTCCGGGCCAGCGTGTAGAACCCGTCGGCCACCGGCACCGAGAAAAACCATTTGTGGCCGGTGATCGAATAGATCTCGCCATGCGCACCGCGTTCGATGAATCGTGCGGTGGTCTGGGTTTCGCGCAGATCGGAGCCGCCCTGCTTCTCGGTCATCGCATAGCCGATGACCGCCGCACGCTTGGCTTCGATGGGAAGCCGCCGCGGGTCGTAGTCCGCCACCAGCGTTCGCTCCCGCCACGTCGCAAATTGCGGTTTGTCGGAAAACCCCGCGATCGCGGCGTAAGCCATCCCGGTAGGGCAGCCGACGCCGTTCTCGATCTGATTCCAGAGGTAACTCAGCGCCGCACGCGCCAAATGTCCATTCGGTTCGCTCGTCGACCAGGCCAGACTATGGACCTCGCTTTGGAACGCCAGCGCCATCAATTGATGCCATGCCGGATGAAACTCGACCCAGTCATTCCGGTTGCCATACCGGTCATGGGTCAGCAGTTTCGGTTCGTGCTCGTTGGCAAGTCGCGCGGCCTCCTGCACGGAATCGCTTCCGGCATGGGCGCCGAGCGCAGAAAGTTTTTCCCTTGCCCACGGCACGATCTTTGCGATCAGGCCGCTCAGCGCCCGATCGTCATCGAACGCGTTGAAACCGAGGGCTGGCCGCGCCTGATTGCGGACTTCGTGGGTCGCAAACGGACTGGCTTTCGCTTCCGCGACGGCAACCGGCTGGACGCGCGCATTCATGCCGAGACTTTCGATACCAGGGTCAATTCAGGCGTGGCGTGCCGAAACAGCATGCGCGCGGAAAGCCCCGCGATGGCTTGTGCGATCGACTTTGCCGCTTCGGAATCGGGAGCCGCTTCCGGCGCCAGGGGACCGACGAGGGCCTCCATGAAAGCGCCGGTCACGCACGATGCCGCAACGTTCGCGTCGATTTGGATGAATTCGCCGCTGGCGATGCCGCGCCGGACAAGCCCGGCGATCTGATCGGCGAGCGCCGCCCGGTATTTCAGGCGCGCCGCGTCGATCTCCGGCTCGCATGGTTCGGCGATCAGCGCGTAGGCCAGACGGCGGCCGCGCATCGCGCGTATCGAGAAGGTGTAAATCGCGTCCACCAGACACTGGGACGCAGATCCCTCCGCCTCGACGATCGCGGCGACCACGGCCACCTCGCGCTCGGAAACCAGCCCGAGCACTTGCGCGTACAGGTCCGCCTTCGAGTCGAAGTAGCGGTACACGCTGCCGGTAGCCACCCCCGCCCGTGCGGCGATCAGGGCGATCTGGGCATCCTTCCACCCGCTCAGCGCCACGGCGTCGCGTGCGGCATCCAGGATGCGCGCTTTGGTTTCAACGAGTTGATTGAGGCGAACTGCAGCAATTGCCATAGTGAACCTTAATTCATGAATACAGGATCATAATTCATCCTTGAGCGAATGCCGGCGCTTGTCAAGTATCCCGGCGGGTTCCTGCGGTCGGAAAAGCGACGCCAGTTGCGAGGAAGGCTTTGGCGTGTCGCCCGGGATCAATGCATCTGAAACCAACGCCACGCTCAGAGGCGCCAGGGACGCGAACGCGCTTACCCAGCCCCGCATCTGAATACGGCGAGCCAAAGCCTGATGATTTTGGGGTCGATGCATGCGCGCTCGCACCATCTCCGTCATCCCCACGCAACGGCTTCGCCGTTGTCGCTGGAGGTGCGAACCTTGCGGTGCACTTGCACGGCTGGGCGAGCCTCGAAGAATGAGCGGCAAGTTCTTTTAACAAGAATTGGCCGCCGCCCTGCGAGGGCCGTGCTGCGCGCGGCCAACCTCTAGGTGAACACACTTGCGTTCATCCCCGGGTGACGGATCACGTTGATTTAAGCTTGGAATGCGGAACGTCATCGGAGCTGGCCGCCCATGCGCGCGCTTCAGGGCGAGGCAGCTATTTTCAAAGGCCCCGGTTCGAACCAACCGGAGCCTTTCTCTTTAATTTGGTGCTTTCTGAAAAGCCGGCGCGGATCAGACCGCCGCGGTGGCGAGCCCCTCTTCGCCGTGCAGGAAGCCGCGGCAACCACGCAGGGAGCGCAGCGCGCGGTTGAAATCGATTCCCGTGGAGACCAGCGCGCGCAGCGAGGTGGGATTGCGCGCCACCCCGCGCAGCACCTTGCGGAGGTCGATGTCGCCGTTCGGCTTGATGGCGCTCATGGCCAGCGCTGGAAGCGCCCGGCTGGCGGGATCGGAGATGACCCGCAGCGCCGCGAACGGCAAGCCGGCCTTAGCCGCATAGGCCGCGGCAATATGACTTTCCATATCGACCGCTGCCGCGCCCGTCTCCGAATGCAGCGCGGCCTTGCAGGCGGTCGCCGCAATCACCTGTTCCACGCCGGCCAGGCCACCACGGACTACGCGGCGGCGACGCAATGCCGCACTGGCGATCATTTCCTCGTTTAGCGCCAGACCTGCCAGAAAACGGGTATCGCCCGCCAGAACCTCGGTCGCCACCACCACGTCGCCCGATTTCAGCGACGGATCCAGCCCGCCGGCGACGCCGAACGAGATGACACCCCTGAAAGTGGTGGAATCCAGCGTCGCCAGCAACGCGCGCAATTGCTGCGGGTCGCTGGAACTGCAGATGACGATCATGCCGGGCCCGGCCGCGATGCGGGCCTCCTGCACCAATCCTGTTACGATCAAAACTGGCCGCGGATCATTCGAATTGCGATCAACCGAATTGTCCACGATCGCGGCGGCCCCCACGCCCAAAGTCACATCCCGACCCCTACCACCCTGCTGTTGGTGCTTCTCAAATTCCGATACCGCGCCAGCGCCCAGAGCGGAAAGAACTTCGAGTAGCCATGATAACGCAAATAAAACACCCGCGGAAAGCCTGTAGCCGTGTAACGCGCCTCGTCCCACAGCCCTTTCTCGGTCTGTGTGGCTTTTAGGTACTCCACACCCCGCACGATGGCCGGGTTTTCGACCTCTCCGGCCGCCATCAGTCCAAGCAAGGCCCATGCCGTTTGCGAGGAGGTCGACGGCGCGCCCTCAAATCCCTTGTAATCGAGTCGGTAGCTGACCGCATCTTCCCCCCAGCCACCGTCCTCGTTCTGGATCGAAAGCAGCCAATCGGCCGCCTTGCGAATCATCGGGTCCTGGTGGCTCACCCCTGCGGCATTGAGCGCACACAGCACCGACCAGGTTCCGTAGACGTAGTTGAGGCCCCAGCGGCCGTACCATGACCCTTCCGCGAGCTGGGTGCGGCGCAAATAGGCGATCCCGTCCGCGACCGCCTTGCTGGTCTCGGCAGTCTCGCCGAGCTGCGCCAGCATCGAGATGCAGCGCGCGGTGACGTCCTCGGTCGGCGGATCGAGCAGCGCGCCATGGTCCGAGAACGGGATGTTGTTGAGGTAATATTCGAGGTTGTTGACGTCGAAGGCGGCCCAGCCGCCATCGCGGCTCTGCAGGCCCTCGATCCACTCGCGGCCGCGCGAGATCGCTTCGTCGTATTCCTTGCTGCCCGACGCCCGCCGCGCCCGGTCCATAGCCATCACGACCACAGCCGTGTCGTCGAGATCGGGATAATAGTCATTGTTGTACTGGAACGCCCAGCCGCCCGGACGGACATCGGGCGCCTTCACCGCCCAGTCGCCCTTGAGATCAAGCACCTGCCTCGGCTTCAGCCAATCCAGGCCCTGTTCCATCTTCTTGATGGTATCTTCGCCGCCGGCCTCCGCCAGCGCGTGGCAGGTCAGCGCGGTATCCCACACCGGCGAGACGCAGGGCTGGCAATAGGCTTCGTGCTCACCGATCACGAGCAGCTTGTCGATGCCCTTGCGGGTGACCGCGCGCGGCGGATAGTCCGGTCCCTTGCCGAGCGCGTCGTACATCATGACGATGTTGGCCATCGGCGGATAGATCGCGCCCATGCCGTCTTCGCCGTTCAGCCGCTCCTCGGTGAAAGCGAGCGCCGCATCGATCGCGCGCTGGCGCAGCTTCTTCGGAAACAGCGGTTCGACGACGCGCAGGATCTTGTCGAGCGTGCTGAACAGCGTGAACCAGCCCCAGCTTTGATGCGGCGCCTTCGGCGTCATTCCGACCGACTTGGGATCCTGCAGGAACAACTCGTCGACGCCGACGCCCTTGGGATTTTTCGCCAAGGGCTTCAACGCCGCCATCACCATCAACGGCACGATCGTGGTGCGCGCCCAGTAGGAAATCTTGTTGATATGAAACGGCGACCACATCGGCAGCAGCATGATCTCGATCGGCAACACCGGCACCGCGCGCCAGCTCAGCACGCCGTAGAAAGCCAGCAGGAATCGCGTGAAGACGTTGACGCGGGCCGCGCCGCCGTGGCTGCGGATCGCCTCGCGCGCGCGCACCATGTGCGGCGCATCGACGGAATCGCCGATCATCTTCAGCGCGAAATAGGATTTGACGCTCGCGCTCATGTCGAAAGGGCCGTCCTGCACCAAGGGCCAGCCGCCATGATTGCCTTGCGTGCGGCGCAGGTAGTTCGCGATCTTGGCTTCCAGCGCGCTGTCGACGGGCTCAGCGAGATAGTGACGCAGCAGGATATATTCGGCAGGAATGGTGCTGTCGGCTTCCAGCTCGAACACAAAATGTCCGTCGGATTGCCGATAGCCGAGCAGCGCTTCGGTCGCCGACGAGATGCTCTTCTCCAGCGCGACCGGGTCGACGGTCGCGACGGAATCGACTGCAATTTTTTTGTCTACGGAAAGCATTCGCTAGACATCCCTCTATTCGCGACCGGGTTCTGTGAACCCGGTCACGCAACGTCCGTCGGGCTTTTAACGCCTCGCCAGGATCAGATCGGCGGCGCGGTCGCCCGACCGTATCGATCCTTCGATGGTTGCCGGCAATCCCGTATCAGTCCAGTCGCCGGCGAGAAACAGGTTTTTGAATGATGTCACCGCCCCCGGCCGCAGCGCGTTCTGCTCCGGTGTGGCCTCGAAAGTCGCGCGACGCTCGCGCACGATCTGCCAGGGCGGCAACGGCAGGTCGCCCTGCAGCCCCGCAGCCTTGCAGACATCCCGCCAGATCGCCAGCGCGAGTTCTTCGCGCGGCATGTCGACGAGGCGGTCGCCATTGCTGATGGTGACCGACAGCCGTTGCGGAAATGCGAACAGCCATTCCACGAGGCCACCGACCACGCCGAGGATGGGCACGGCATCGCGGGGCGGATCGAAGCGAAAATGCGCATTGACGATGGCGCGGAATTTCGACGGCGTCTTCAGGCCCGGCAACAGCGCCGCCGCCGGGCGCGGCGGCACCGCGAGCACCACGACGTCGTCGGGGCCGATCGCAATCGCGTCGCTGCCGAATTTCAACTCGCCAACGGCGTTGCCTGTCATCGCGAATTCGCGCAGCTCATGACCAAACTGGATCGAGGCGCCCTTGTCCTGCAACAGCCTGATCGCCGGCTCGACCAGCACCGCGCTCAAGCCGTCGCGTGCGATCAGCGGCCGGCAGGCCTGCCCGCCCGCCAGCAGCGTTTCCCGCACGATCGCACCGGCCAGCCCCGCCGAACCCTCGGGCGGATCGACGTTGAGCGCGGCCAACAGCAGCGGCTGCACCAGCCGCTGGTACAGCGTGCCTTTGCAGGGGATCGTGTCGCCGACCAACTTTCCAGTGCCTGCCCAGATCAACGGCGCCAATGCGAGATAATCGAACAGCTTGGTATCGGGGACGCGGCGCGCCTCGTCGAACACCCATAGCGGCAATTTGTCGTCGCCGAGGTCGAGCTGCCAGCGCTGGCCGGTCATGATGTCGACAAAGGGAAACTGCGCAAGCTTCGGCCCGACCAGCCCCGCCTCGGTGCCGATCGATCTGGCGTAGGCCAGCGCATGGCGGTTGCCGGACAACAGCAAATGATTGCCGTTGTCGATGGTGAGATTGGTGGCCGCGTCGAAATAGGACCGGCAGCGGCCGCCGGCCTGCTGCGTGGCCTCGTGGACATGCACCCGGTAATTGGCGTTAGCGAGCCGTACAGCGGCCGAGAGGCCGGAAACGCCGGCGCCGATGATATGAGCGTTTTTCTGCATCAGATGATCGCGTAACGGAGAAGGATGGCGATCTTCGCCCATTTGTGGACACGGACCGGCTCACGCGGCGCGGCAAAGCCGCGGGCCAGCAACAGGTCCAGGATCGCGCGGTAATATTTCGACATGATCCGCGGCGCGCGCACCACGCGGCGCGAATTGCGTTTCATGATCTCGTCGGCCTTCTCGAAATGCTTTTTCGCGCGCTCGGCCAGCGGCAGGCATACTTTCGGCAGCGCGCGATCGACGATCACCCGATTGGGGTCGTCGGTGGTGATGCCGGCAAGCAGCAGGCTTTCGCGTGGCAGATACAGCCGGCCGAGCCCCGCGTCCTCGTCGATGTCGCGCAGGATGTTGGTCAATTGCAGCGCGCGGCCGAGATGATGGGCGAGCTGGATTCCGTCATCCTCGGGCAGGCCGAACACCCGCACCGACAGACGCCCGACGGCGCTGGCAACGCGATCGCAATAGAGATCGAGCGTGGCAAGATCCGGCGCACGAATGTCCTGTGGCACGTCCATCTCCATGCCGTCGACCACAGCGAGAAAATCCTCGCGCTTGAGGCCGAAGGTTTTCACCGAGGCGGCGTAATCTTGCAGGCGCGGCGGCGGATGACTGTGATATAGCGCATCGATGTCCTCGCGCCATTGCTGCAGCGCTGCCAGCCGCTCGGGCCGCGGCCCATCGGAATCGGCGATGTCGTCGACCTGCCGACAGAAGCTGTAGATCTGGAACATCGCCTCGCGCTGGTCGCGCGGCAGGATGCGCATCGCGGCATAGAACGAACTGCCCGACGCAGTGGTGCCGTAATCTGCGTTGGCCGCCGCCGTCTGCAACGTCATGCGCCGGCCACCGGTTTTGTCTGGGGGCGACGCCCCGCAGCGCGCCTGATCATTTCGCTCGTGATGGCGCCGATGCCCTGCACGAGCAATTCGGGCTTGCTCAAATGCACGCGCTCGCTAAGCGGGTCGCGCACCTTCAGCATGCCGACGATCCTGTCGGCAAAGGCCTGGATCACGGCAATTTCGAGCCCGAGCCGGAAATCCTTTACCTCGGCGCTGAGCGACCTGCTTTCATTGAGCAGGGCTTCGGTCCGCACCGCGAGCGCATGGAGGCATTGCAGCAGCGCCGGCTGCGACTTCGCCTCGCCCAGCATCTCAACGGTGGCGCCGCTTGCGGCCAGCGCATCGCGCGGCAGGTAGACGCGGTTGAGGTTTTTGTAGTCCTTGGCGCAGTCCTGCAGATGGTTATTGATCTGCAACCCCGCGCACAGCGCGTCCGACGCGGCCCAGGTCGAGGTGCTCTCGCCATGAACGTCGAGCATGAAGCGCCCTACCGGCATCGCGGAATAGCGGCAATAGTGAATGACGTCGTCCCAGTTCTCGTAGCGCAACTTGGTGACGTCCATCCGGAACGCGACCAGCACGTCGAGCGCGTGGCGCGGCGCCATCGCACGCTCTGCAAAAGCGCGGCGCAGGCTGACCGCCTCCGGTTGCGTGTCGCCCTTGCCCAGCAACTCGGCTTCGAGCAGGTCGAGATAGCGCAGCTTGTCGTCGGCGCCGAGCGTCGCGTGATCGGCGATGTCGTCGGCCGTCCTGACGAAATTGTAGAATGCGAGGATCAGCGCCCGGTGACGCGGATGAATGATCCACGACGCGACAGGAAAATTCTCGTCGCGGTGGGTCTTTCCGGATCTCAGGTCGCTCGCGCTGGTCATTAAGAAACTGGCTACATCAATCGGAATTGGCGGCATGCGCCGATGCTCGGCGCATGCCGGGAGATCGCGAGCCCCATATAGGGGAATACGTCGCCAAAACCAATGCTATATGGGCTGATTAACCCCGCCCGTGACGCGCGTCATAGAGCCGAAAATGCCGTTTCCGCGAGGGTTAACGGACGCAGCGCGTTTTTATTGGCCGTTGTTCTTGAGAACCTGGTTGCAGGCCGCGCTGATCTTGGAGCGATTTTCCTTGAGGCACGCCAGGACGGTGAAATCGCCCTGATCGATGACCGGACGGCAGAACTTCTGCACGTCACGGGTGCAGGCCTTCTGCTCTTCCGCCGTTCCGCTGCGCTGTTGCTGCGCGAATGCCGCATGCGATGAGACCGAGATCGACAACAAGGTGAGGGCCAAGAGAGATTTACGCATCGTATTCCTTCATTTCGGCAGCAAGAAACCCTGTTCCCCGATTTGCGCTTTCGGCATCGCCGGAACGGATTTGTTTGGATGGCAGTGCCGCGTAACGCAGCAACGAGCAGATGACAAGCATGGTAAATGCGGACAAATTTACGGCGACCTTGACGGCGACCTAAGCACCTTTAATAACCAACTGATATCTAAAGTGTATTTCCGCCACACTTTCCCGGCAATTGGTTGTTGCAGACAATGCGGTGCAAAGCTAGATGCTGCGCTGACGAAGTCGGTGTGAATGTTTCGATTCCACTCGGCCGATTGCGCACTTTTTCGTGCCGAAAGCGCCGGAAACAACGCTCCGTCATTTGAACCTAAGATACTGCGGGAACACTAAATCTTCGATGCGGCGAGACGTATCTTTGCAAAGAACGTCTATTTGATGGGAAAACTACGATGAAACTGTTTGGTTCCAGCTTGTTCGGTCAGGCTCTCGCAGCTGCTGGCGTCGGCGCCGCGCTCATGTTGTCGGTCACCGCAAGCCATGCCCAGGCGGGAGGCCCGTTTGCCGGTTTTGACGGAAACTGGAGCGGCACGGGCACGGTCGCGCTCTCCAACGGCACCACCGAGAACATCCGCTGCAAGGCCGACTACAAGGTCAACGCCAGCGGGCTTGGCCTGAAGCAGAATCTGCACTGCGCCAGCGACAGCTACAAGTTCGACCTGTCGAGCGACGTCACCAGCCAGGGTGAGCGCATCTCGGGCAATTGGAGCGAGAAGAGCCGCAATATCTTCGGCAATCTGCAGGGCACCGCAGGCGGCGGCCAGATCGAAGTATTCGTCGAGGCCTCCGGATTTGCAGCGAACCTGAATTTGCGGACCACCGGCAACAAGCAGAGCGTGCAGATCGACTCCAAGGGCGAGATCCGCGGCGTCAAGATCACGATGACAAGGACCTGACGCGGCCCTTTGAAACAGTGTGAATGGCAGTGTCGCAGCGCTGCCTTTTCATTTTGATCAGCCGAATTTCCAGCTCCAGTGCGCATCGCCGCGGTCGCGGCGTTCCGTCACTTCGACGCGTATGAAGCGGTCATGCGCAAGCGCTGCTCCCACCCATAATTCGTTCCAGGCATCGAACACTTGAGGCGACAGCGCTTCACGTTCCGCCATCAGGCGCCACGACGTCTGGCGCACGCTGGCGCCCAAGCCTTCCACCTGGAATTCCGCGTCGTCGTCCTGCCCGCGGGCAAGCCGGGCAAAGGCCTTGGCGAAACCCGCCGCGCCGGAATCCACGCCGCCCAACAGCCGAGCTACCTCGTCGAAGGTGTGCATCCCGACGAGCCGCGCCGCGGCGCCGGCGAGGTGGCCGCCCTCTTCCGGGCCAAGCACCCGGATCGTCTCCGGCACGATCGACGTAACGTACTCCATCGCATAATTGCGAAGCACCTTCTGCAGCCGGTCCTCCGGCCATGTGTTTCCGGGCAGGCGCGGCGCGAGATCGGCCCGGAACGGCGGACAGCGCTCGCCGGGCGAAAACTGCAGCCGCTCCTCGGGCGCGAGATCGCGGTCCCACTCCTTGTAGTAACCCTCCAGCCCCGGCTGGCCGTCGACGGTCTGCCCCGTGCAGACGAAGCCGAGCCTGGGATTGCCGAGCACGACGCCGTTATTGGCGTGCCATCCGCGCAGCATCGCCCGCGAGACTTCGGAAGGGATGCCGCAGATCGCGGTGCCGGACCAGATCCAGCGCGGCGGCGGATAGCGCACCCAGGCCTTGGTGTCGCTCTCGTAGACATACTCGACCTTCACGCCGCCGACCTGGTTCGACAGATAATGATATTGGGCGCACGCCACCGCATGTGGAAGCTGGTCGAGGCCGAGCTTCTTCAATCCGGGAAGGAAGCGCGCCAGTTGCTGCCGGCGAAAGGTTCGAAACACCACCTCGGCCGCGCGCGGTGCACCCGCCCGCGAGGCCAGCATCAGGATCAGCCCGGTGAGATAGGAATGATAGATGTGTTCGACCGCGCGGTAGGCGGCGGCATCGGCCGCAAGGCGCGCGGCTAATCCTGCAGACGTCATTCCTCAGCCTCTCTGCGACAGCCGTTAGTTAGCCGGCAGCCTTTTGTCGTTCACCAGCGGCTGTTGTTCGGCAAGCCGCTATTCCGTGGGCTTGGCGTGACTGACGCCGCGAATCTTTTCCGACAAATTGATCAGGAACATCGAGGTCGGCCGCAGGATGAAGAGATCCGCGACCAGGGCTGCGATCATCGAGAACGCGCTGAGCCAGCCGAACAGCCGCAGCGACGGCAGGTCGGAAAACACCGTGACGACGAGGCCGCAGGCCAGCACCACCGTGGTCAGGATCAGCGCCGGGCCGACCAGCACGGTGGCGCGCTCGACCGCCAGCCCCGAGCCAACGCCGGGCTTGCTCTCCAGCCGCAGCCGGTTGAGGAAGTGGATGGTGGCGCTCAAGCCGAGGCCGAACGACACCGTCAGCGCGACCACGCTGGCGAATTGCAGCCCCTCGCCCAATATCCACAGCACCGTGCCCGATGCCACGACCGGGAAGATGCCGGGCAGGATGCAGGAGAACATCACCACGACCGAGCGGAACGCCAGGCCAATGAAGATCGCAACCAGCAGGAACTCGATCGTCAGGCCGTGATTGAGTTTCGAGATCATGTTGGCACTGTTGCGCGCTGCAATCGCCGACAGGCCGGTGACCGCGATTTCGAAGCCGGGATGCTCGGCGCGCACCTTGTCGAGCGACTTGTCGAGCTTGTCGATCACGGGAAGGATTTCGCTGGAATCGAGGTCGGGAACGCGCCCCGAAACCACCACCGCATCCTGATCGGCCGAGATGAAGCGACGGACCAGATGTTCCGGGATAACGCTGACATATTCCTTTAGCGTCGCGACGTCGCTGCTGCCGGCCTTTTCAGCGAGCCAGCGGCGCAGGGTTTCGAGCGACCAGACGTTGCCGACGCCGGCCGATTTCTCGACCATCGCGTGAACTTCGGCGATCGTCTTCAACGTATCCGGCGCATAGAGCGAGGCGCCCTTGGGGAATTCGATCAGCACGTCGATCGGATTGGCGCCGGTGAGCTTGGCGTCAAGACGGCTCGAAGCCGCCACCGCCTGCCGCTTGTCCGGCACCTGATCGGCGAGGCGATAGCGCGGCTCCAGCGTGGCGTAGATGAAGCCGAGGCCGGCGACGAGCAGCAACGCGAGCAGGCTGAACAGCCCGGGACGGCCGACCATGCGCACCGCGATCCAGTAGCAGAAATTGCGCAGCGCCTGCACGCCGGCATCCGCGCTCTGGAATTTTACCGCGAAAATCTTCTCGTTGCGGACGAACAATATGCCGAACACCGGCACCAGCGAAAGCACCGCGATCAGCGCGATGATGGTGGCGGCCAATCCGGCCTCGCCGAATTTTCGGATCAGTTCGGAATCGGAGAATTGCAGGGCGATGAACGAGATGCCGGCGGTACCGTGGGTCAGCACGCAAGCCGGGCCCACCACCAGCACGGCGTTGGTGAAGGCGGTCAGTTTGTCCTGGCCCGCAATCAGGCGGTCGCGCGCTGCGAAGGTGAGCTGCATCGAGTCGGAAAAACTGATCACCATGATGAGCGGCGTCATCACGTTCAGGAACATGTTGAGATTGAAACCGGCCCAGCCGAGGCCACCGAGCGCGAGCAGGATCGCGATGATCGGCGGAAAGGCCGCAACCACCATGAACGATATCTTGCGGAAGAAGATGATCGCGATGATACAGCCGGCCAGAATGCCGAGGATGTTGTAGGTCAGCCCGTCGCGCTTGACCGCGTTGCGGATCTCCAGCTGCATCACGGGAACGCCGGAGAGCTGGGCGTTAAGACCGCTGCCCGACAGATCGTCGGCCATGATCTTGCGCATTTCGCCGACCACCTTGCCGAGATCGTTTGAGGAAACGACCTTCGGTTCGAGCGACAGCACGATCAGGGCCAGCGTGCCGTCCTCCGACAACAGCTTGCCGCGAATGATCTCGTTGGTTTTGACGGTCTCGACGAACTTGTCGTAGGCGGCGCCTTGCGGCAATTCGGGCGGGAACAGCGCGGCCGGCAGCTTGCCGGGCTCCGGCGCCTGGCGCGCCGAGAACAGCGACACCAGACCGCGCACGCCCTCGACCAGTTGCAGGTCGGTGACCATGTCGCGGATCTTTTCGAGGTTCTCGCGGGCCAAGAGCGTCTTGCCCTCGACCACGACCAGCACGTCGAATTCGGTCGCCGGGAAGCGCTTGGTCACGGCCTCGTATTGCTTGTAGTCCTTGGAATCGGAGCGGAACAGCTGGCTCAGCGAGTCGTCGATCTTGATCCGCTCGATGCCGAACAGCGCAGCCACCATCAGCGCGGCGAGAATGATCATGGACAGGATCGGCGCCTTGACCGCGATCAGGCCCATGCGCTCGAGCCCGAAGGCGATGCTCTTGCCCGGCGGCGGCTCCTCGATAGCTTCGACGTGGACGTGACTTTCGGAGTTCTTGTCGAGCATACCCTGTCCAGTTCTCACGTCGGCTTGTTTGTGCAGCTTGGTTTTATGCAGCTTGGTGGCGCGAATGCGGCTTTGCCAGCCCCCATCCGATCGGCGCTAGCCATTGAAATCACGCGGTAAATTAACCGGCGCCGTTTTACAGGGCCGGACCCCATCCGGCAAGCGCGCGCGGCGGGCGAAATCGACACGAAGGTGACGAAAATGCGCGTTAAGTCTCTGATTTGCCACACCCGCCGGCACGCCCTTGGGGGCGTTCCGGCAGTTAACGCCAATGCCAGTCGCGACGGCGCGGCGCGACCAGCTTCGGTCAATTTTTCGGGAAGCGGCGCATGCGAGGAAATCGCCCGGCAAGTGACGCGGCGCTTGCCGGAACGACGTAGCGGCCGCACGTCGGTCCGTTTCGGGCTCAATCGATCGGCCTGGCGGAGATGAGCGCGTTTCCGCTTTCGTCCTTCAGCGCCACGCCGGTGACCTGCCGCGCGATCCCCTCACGCACCAGCCAGGCGATCTTGAACGCGGCCTCGTCGTAGCTCAGGCCTGCACCATGGATATTGGACACGCAATTGCGCTTCTCATCGGTGAGGCCGATGCGCGGCGCAAAGGTCAGATAGGCGCCGAGGCTGTCGGGCGCCGACAGGCCGGGCCGCTCGCCGATCAGCATCACCACCATCCGCGCGCCGAGCACGGCGCCGATCTCGTCGCCCAGCGCCACCCGCGCGCCCGATGCAACCACGACATGGCCCAACGAGATTCCCGCCTCCGTCAGGCGCGGCGCCAGATGGCAAACCAGTTCGACCGCGTGGGCATTGACGGCCGCCGGCGACAGCCCGTCGCCGATCACGATCACAATCTCGCTCGCGCTGCCGCTTTGCTTTTCCAGCGCGCGCCGCGAATCCGCATCCAGCATGCGTCCGAGATCGGGACGGCGCAGATAGTCGCGCCGGTTCTGCGCCTGGCTGGAAACCTCGCCGACCTGCAGGCCCAGACCGGCCAATCCGGCAACCAGATGCGGCGCATCGAAAGCTATGTGAACGGCATCGCGCGCCCGCGCGTGGTCGAGCGTGAAGGCAAGCAGGGCATCGGTCGGCAGGCTCGCGCCGGAGCGGCCGAGCCCGACACGCGCCGGCGTCAGCTCCCGCAAGGCGTCGAGCGAGCGAGACGGCGGCGCCGGCGTTTTCATGGGCTTTACTCAGCAGGGACCGAGGCTTCGCGCAGCCGGATCGAGTAATTCGACGCGTTCTGCTGGCCACTGGTGGCAGCGCGCGCAAATTCGATCAGGTGATGCGCAATCGTCGCCGAGCCAATCAGGCCCTCGATATCGCCGCAACGGAGTCGTCCCAGCGCGAACTTCCAGAACACTTTTCTGTAGTCGCCGAGCACGCCGATCTGCCAGAAGATATTGCGCAGCATGATCAGCGCGCGCCTGATGTTGCGCCAGGTCTTCATTTCAGGCGCGACCGGCACCTTGATCCGCTGTGCATAAGTGTAGTCGCATTGATACTGGTAGCGCGCGTACAGCTTCTCGGGCTGGTAGGCGATTTCCATGCATCGCTTCCAGGAATTGATGACCTGATCGTAGGGCATCAGAAATTCGACATTGGAATCGCGGCCGTCGTCGTCAACCAGCCGCCCCTCGCGCTCCAGCCGATCCCACAGCGGCGTCTTCGGCAGCGCCTGCAGCAGGTTGATCGTCAGCAGGGGAATCCGCGATTCGTCGACGAAGTTGAGCAGCGCATCGGCGGTGCCGGGCTTATCGGTATCAAGCCCCATGATGATACCGGAAACGACTTCCATGCCGTAGGAATTGATGGTGTGGATGCCTTCCTGGATCGGGACCATCATGTTGTGGTCCTTGTGCATCGCGTGCAACGCGTCGGGATCGGGTGTCTCGATGCCGCAGAACACGGTGACGAACATCGCTTCGCGCATCTTCTCCAGGATCTCGGGCCGCTTGGCGATATTCAGCGTCGCCTCACAGGCGAGCCGCACGACATAGCCTGTCCTCTTCTGCCATTCGATCAGATGCGGCAGCAGATCCAGCGTGGCCTTGCGGTTGCCGATGAAGTTGTCGTCGACGAAATAAACCGTGTCGGTCATGCCGCATTCGCGCAGCCTGTCCAGTTCGGCAATGATCTGCTGAGGCGTTTTCAGGCGCGGGTTGCGGCCGTAAAGGCCGGGGATGTCGCAGAATTCGCACTGATAGGGGCAACCGCTCGAATACTGGATGCTGCCGAGCAGATATTTCTTCACTTCCGCCAGCTCGTAGGCCGGAATCGGAAACTCGGTCATCGCCAGGCGGTCTTTGGTCGTCAACACTACCTGCTGTTCGGGGCGCGACGGGTCGCGCGCCAGCCGGGCAATGAGTTCATTGGTGGCGTCGCCGAGTTCGCCAACATGGAGATAGTCGAACGAGGGATAGTAATCCGGGCACGCGCTCACCGACGGTCCGCCGATCGCCACCGCGAGGTCGAAGGTATGCGCGCGTCGGCAGATGTCGTTCATCTGCTGGCGCTGGATGTGCATGCCGCTGACGAACACCGCCTCGGCCCATTCGAAGTCTTCTTTGGTGGCGGGGCGAATGTTCTCGTCGATGAAGCGGACCGGCCAGTTCTCCGGGAGATAGGCCGCGATCAGCAACAGGCCCTGCGGCGGCATGAACGCCTGGACGCCATCGGTCAGGGAATAGGCGTATTCGAATGTACCAAAAGAGGAGGTATAGCGCGGGAAGACGCACAGGATACGCCGTACCGTTCCGATGCCTTCAGCTCTCATCAAATTTCCTCAAGGCTGACATGAATTTAAGCACGACATTGAAAGTTGGGCCAGAAATTCTTCAACATTGTGACAGTTAATTCTAACTCATTGTGGGTCCTAACTCGCTGTGGGTTCAATTGGTTGCATGAAAATCCGCAAGCAGCGGGCTGCGGCCGGCGCTCAGGCGATCAGCCGCGCTGCAAATTCTGGCAGACCCGCGTCGCCCGCAAGCCGGAAATCGCCGTCCGCGAGGCCTGAGCGAACCAGCCAATCGTCGAACTCCGGCGCCCGCTTCAATCCGAAGAGGTCGCGGATATACAGCGCGTCGTGGAACGAGGTCGACTGGTAGTTCAGCATGACGTCGTCGGCGCCCGGCACACCCATGATGAAGGTGACGCCGGCGGCGGCCAGCAGCGTCAAGAGATTGTCCATGTCGTCCTGGTCGGCTTCGGCATGGTTGGTGTAGCAGACGTCGACGCCAAGCGGCAGGCCGAGCAGCTTGCCGCAGAAATGATCCTCGAGGCCGGCGCGGATGATTTCCTTGCCGTCATACAGATATTCCGGACCGATGAAGCCGACCACGCTGTTGACGAGCAGCGGATCGAACGCGCGCGCCACCGCATAGGCCCGCGCTTCGCAGGTCTGCTGATCGACGTTGTGATGGGCGTTGGCCGACAGCGCCGAGCCCTGCCCGGTCTCGAAATACATCACATTGTCGCCCACCGTGCCGCGGCGGAGCGACAGCCCGGCCTCACGCGCCTCGCGCAACAGCGCGAGATCGACGCCGAAGCTGCGGTTGGCAGCCTCCGTTCCCGCGATCGACTGGAACACCAGATCGACCGGGGCGCCCTGCCCGATCAATCCGAGCGTCGTGGTCACGTGCGTGAGCACGCAGGCCTGCGTCGGAATCTGCAGCCGCATGATGATGCCGTCGAGCAGCCGCAGCAGTTCGCCGATCACGGCCGGATCGTCGCTGGCCGGATTGATGCCGATGCAGGCATCGCCCGATCCCAAGAGGATGCCGTCGAGGATCGAAGCGGTAATGCCCTTGGCGTCGTCGAAGGGATGGTTGGGCTGCAGCCGCACGCTCATCCGACCCTTCAGGCCGATGGTGTTGCGGAACGCCGACGTCACGGCGCATTTCTTCGCGACCAGGATCAGATCCTGGTTGCGCATCAGCTTCGAGACGCCCGCGGCCATTTCCGGCGTGATCCCGCGCGAGACCTTCGCCAGCGTTTCGCTGGTTGCGGCATCGGACAACAGCCAGTCGCGGAAGCCGCCGACTGTCAGCGCGGAAATGGGCGCAAAAGCCTGCGCCGCATGGCTATCGAGGATCAGCCGGGTGACCTCGTCGTCCTCGTAGGGGATCACCGCCTCGTTGAGGAATTGCTTGAGCGGCAGGTTGGCGAGCGCCATCCGCGCCGCGATCATTTGTTCCGCGCTTTCGGCCGCGACGCCGGCAAGACGATCGCCGGACCGCGGCGGCGTCGCCTTGGCGAGCAGCTCGCGCAAATCGCCGAAGACATAGGAGGTGGCACCGATGATCTGGCGATAGACCATGCTGACTTTCCTTCAGCCCCTACCCGCGCTCCATTGCGGAGCTACCTTATGCCGGGCGGATAGCCAACGCTACAGCCGAGATTATCGAGGTAACCCCGACTTCAATTGGGCTAGTTCAGCGTAGCGTAATAGCGGGCGAAGAAACTTATCTCATAGATGGCCGCGCCGAACGCAAACAGCATATGGAATCTCAAATTGCGCGTTGTCGCGGCTACGCCGCATACCAGTATGAATGCGGCGTTCGCCAGGAGATACTCCAGTCCCAGCGATCGCAGGTGGTCTTCGCCCTTTATCAAACTGTCGACCACATCGAGCGCTTCAGTAAGGGCCGCAAACCCAAAGAACCAGCGGCGACGCGAGAGAAAGTAGTCTTGATAACCTGCATATTCCTCCAGATCCTGGGGGAAAAGCAGGACGCTCAGGAAGTAGTACATCGATGCGTACACGCAAACGAAGAAATAAAGGCCAAACGTCCAGTGCGGGATCAGGCTCAGCCGAAATTCCCACCACCAGAATGTGACCACGTTCACGAGCGCCCAGGCGACCCAACCCAGATGAACGGGCCAGATCCGGTAGCGACTGGGATGCGCGACCAATGCCGCGATGCCGCTGACCAACCGGGTGACGCTGAGCCCGAGGATGATGCCGATCAGCACTCGCACGTGAAGATAGAGATCGACGTTGGCCGGCAAGGCAGCACTTTGAGCCATTAAGTCCCCGTTCTCAGGCATCATCGAAGCATCGTGGCGCCTTCAACAGGCGTCCCCGCGACGATTCCGGCGATGGCCTTTAGGATTGCGCGCTTGCCGCCCGGGCAAGGCGAAATCGACACGTTCCGTCCTCGTGCTCGCTGTCTAGCTTGATTCGATCACAATTGTTTCGCCAACGCTGGCCGCCCTTCGGAAGAAGGTTCCCGCCGCCTCCCGCGTCGGCCGCTAGAGTGGCGACCTCCAATTGCACTGAGATACTAGAACCCGTTGCAGTCGTGTGGGCTTCCGAATTTTCCCGATAATGCAGCTTGCCCGAGCGCCTTAATCATTTGAAATTACTTGGTTATTTTATTTGGTTGCAGTTGCGAGATTTTCGCGCGTTAAGACAATCTCCATCAAAATTCAGCACAATTGCGTATGTCGACGGCATGCGCTGGAAACCATTCCAGCCTGCCGGCACGGCTGAATTGTCAAATCCATATTCGTTTTGGTGACGCCATGGCATCCCGGTTTTCGCTCGCAGCCAAGTTGTATTCGATCTTCGCGCTGTTCGCGTTGCTCGTCGCCGCCATCACCGCCTTGTCCGACTACAACACGCGCCAGAATGCCCAACTTACCGAAGCGGTCTCGACCGCCAGCCGTGCCGCGCTCAACGTCGAGCGCATCAATTCGCTGGTCTATGCCGTCGTGATGGAATCGCGCGGCGTCTACATGTCGACTGATCCGGCGGTGGTGAAAAAATACGGCGACGGCTTGCTCAAGTTCAACGAACGCATTCTTGAGGTCGTCAAGAATTGGGAGACGCTGGTCCAGGCTGATGACGCCCAGCAGTTCGCCGCCTTCAGGAAGCGCATCGAACAGTTTGTCGACTTCCGCAAGGAGCTGGTTCGCCGCGGTGTCGAGATCAATGCGGCGGCAGGCCGCGAATGGGGTGACAACGACGCCAACCGCCAAGTGCGCACGGCGCTGAACAAGGATCTGGAAGCCCTGTCCAAGGTCTATGCCGAACGCAGCAAGAGACTGGCGCAACAGACCGATACCAACCACACGATGGCCTTTGTGCTGACCTGCCTCGGCGTCATGGCGCTGGTGGTGGTCGTCATCGGCGTGCTGATCATAGCCCGTTCGATCGCGCGGCCGCTTTCGGTCATCACCGCAACCATCAAGCAGGTCGCCGACGGCGCCGAGGGCGTCGAGGTGCCGCATACCGGCCGCGCCGACGAGATCGGCGCGCTGGCCCGGGCGATCAAGATCTTCCAGGAAGCGATGGACGGTAACCGCAACCTCAATTCGCAGGTGCTGGACGATTCGAAAGCACGCGACGAGCGCACCCGTCACATCGAAGCCTCGGTCGACGCCTTCCGCGAAGCGATCAGTGGCGTGCTGCGCGCGGTCACTGACAATGCGGCCTCGATGCGCGGCACCGCCCAGACCATCGCCAGCGTCTCGTCGGACGCCAACGGACGCGCCGTGGCGGCTTCCGGCACGACCGAGCAGGCTTCCAGCAACGTTTCCGCCGTCGCCAGCGCGGCGGAGGAGCTCTCGGCTTCGGTCGAGGAAATCGGCCGCCAAGTGCGCCAATCGGCTAGCGCCGTCGAACAGGCGGGCCAGCGCACCGAGAAATCGGTCTCCGAGATCGAGGGGCTCGCGGCTGCGACCCAGCGCATCGACGGCGTGCTCACCCTGATCCAGGCGATCGCCGAGCAAACCAATCTCCTGGCGCTCAACGCGACGATCGAGGCCGCGCGCGCCGGCGACGCCGGCCGCGGTTTTGCGGTCGTCGCCCACGAGGTCAAGGCACTCGCCGAGCAGACCGCCAAGGCGACCGCGGAGATCAGCCAGAACGTCAGCCTGATCCAGGCGTCGACCAAGAATTCGGTCGAAGCGGTCCGCGAAATTGGCAACGCCGTGCGCGAGATCAACGATGTGACATCGATCATCGCCAGCGCCATCGAGCAGCAGGACGCGGCGACCCGCGAAATATCGCAGAACGCGCAGCTCGCGGCGCAGGGTAACGGTACGCTTGTCGTCAATATCGGTTCGCTGAGCGATGCCATCGGCACGACCAGCACGGCGGCGGCCTCCGTCCTCACCGCATCCAGCGAACTGACGGCCACCGCCGAGACGCTCTCCCGCGAAGTCGAGAAGTTCTTCCGCAATCTGCGCGCGGACTCGTCCGAGCAGGTGCGCAAGACCGGGACCTGATCGAACCTCACTCCACCGGGATCACGTCCACGGCCACGCCAAGCCTCTGCTTGCGCGAGCCGACAATGATGCCGTCGACCGGCGAGACATCGGAGAAGTCGCGCCCGATTGCCAGAATGATGTGATCGTTCTCGATCATGATGTCGTTGGTCGGATCGAACCCGACCCAGCCGAGCTCGGCGCCGCACCACACCGACACCCAGGCATGGGTGGCGTCGGCGCCCTGCAGGCGCGGCTTCCCGGGCGGCGGAATGGTGCGCAAGTAGCCGCTGACATAGGCCGCCGGCAGGCCAAGCCCGCGCAGGCCCGCAATCATCACATGGGCAAAGTCCTGGCAGACGCCGTGCCGCTTTTCGAACACCTCCCTGAGCGGCGTCGAGATTACCGTGGCCTTCGGATCGTACCTGAAGTCGTTGCGGATCCGGTGCATCAGCTCGACGGCGCCTGAGAGGATGCCGCCGCCCGGCGGGAAGCTTGGCGCGGCATAGCCGGTGAGCGGCGCCAGCACCGGCACCAACGAACTCGCAAAGACATATCCGATTGGCGAGGCCGGGCCGAGACTGGTGGCCTCGAAAGCCACATCGCGGATATCTTCCCATGACGGGCTCGGCGCTTTGCGCGCCGGCGCTTTGCGCGAAACCGAAACCCGCGAGCGGGAATCGATCCGCAAGTTGCGATGCGCGGCCTCGATCAGCACGCTCTCGGTATGGGTTCCGAAAAAATCGTGCCGCACCGCGCGTTTGGCCGGCCGCGGCCGGATCTCGACCGCGTGCGAGATCAGTTGCTGTCCGTCGCTGCTGCGCGGCTCCAGCCGCAGCGAGCACCGCGCAAAACTCACCGGGCTTTCGTAAGCGTATGTGGTGACATGACGGATGTCGTAGATCACGCGAGGCCCGTCAGCTTCTCCGGCCGGCTCGCATTGGGCCCGTGCGGAAAGTAATGCAGGCCGATGGCGTCGGCGAGATTGAGCAGATCCTGCTCCAGCGCGAACAGCGTTTTGACGTCAAGCGCTGCGGCCTCGGCCGTCGTCAGCGTCGCCTGCAAGGCTACCGCCAGCCGCTGCGGCCGCTCGATCAGGCCATGCTCCTTCAGGCTCGGGAGTGCGGCGATGTGATCATTCAGCGTCGCCACCTGAAACGCGACCGAGCGCGGGTTATACGGATCGAGCACCGCGAGATCGCGCACCGGCGCCAGCGCCGGGCCGACCAGGTAACGCGAACGATAGGTGATCTGGCAATCCACCAGCGTCAGCAGCACATCGAGGTCTTCCTCGCCGGCTTCGTCATAGGCGAACTGCCGCGCGAACCGCGCGGTGTTGATGGCGCGCTCGGCGCGGCGGCCCATGTCGAGGAAGCGCCAGCCGGCGGCGCGATTCATGTTTTCCTGCGCCAAACCCGCAAGGCTTGCCAGTTCCTGCAACGTCAGTTCGGCGGCGCTGACGATGCTGTCGTCGTCGTCGACCTGCAATGCGAGGCGGTCGACCATCTCGGTGATGATCTGCCAGGCGTCGGGCGAAAGCCGCTCGCGCAGGGAGGTCGCGGTCCGTTGCACCGACCGCACCAGCGAAAACGCCGAGCCAAATTTCTCCTCGCTTTGCAGCGCTTCGGCGATGACCCTCGCGGGGTTGGTCCGCGTCGCCTGCGAGGTCGCGCCCCAGGTCACCAGAAGCCGCTGGATGCGCTCGACCGAGGGCAACGCGGTCGACGATCCCTTGGCGGGGTCGCGCATCGGCGCGCCGAGCGCGCGGATCAGCCGCAGCGTCGCCTCGGCGCGCTCGAGATAGCGGCCGAGCCAGAACAGATTGTCCGCGGCGCGGCTGGGCACGACGCCCGCGATCCGCCTGATACGCACGCTGTCGGCACCCGGCAACAGCGTCGAAGCCGATACCGCCTTGTCGGACACCACCCAGACGTCCGCCGAGCGGGCCCCGTCACCCATCGACACCGCGCGCGCATCCGCCTGTTCGGCGATCCGGCAGAAACCGCCGGGCAGAATGGTCCAGCCCTGGGGCGTTGCCGCGGCGAACACCCGCAATACGAACGGGCGCGGTGTGATCCGGCCCTGCTCCCAGACCGGCGTCGTCGACAGCCGCACCAGTTCCTGGCCGACATAATCGATGCCGCGATCGGTGATCGCCTGCCGGAGCCGGTCACGCTCGGCAGGCGGCAACTCGCCGGCGAGTACCGGCCCATGGCTGGAAAAGCCGGGAACGGCCCGGCCGTAGGCGCCCTCGATCGCAAAATCCTCCAGCCGCGACAGCACTTCCTCGCGCGCGGCTTTCTGCCCGCACCACCATGTCGCGATGTGCGGCATGATCGGATTCTCGCCAAGCAGCCGCCGGCACAAGCTCGGCAGGAACCCGAGCAGCGCCCTCGCCTCCAATACGCCGGAGCCCGGCATGTTGGCGACGACGACGCCGTTCTTGCGCAGCACGTCGATCAGGCCGGGCACGCCGAGATGCGACGACGCATCGAGTTCGAGCGGATCGAGAAAATTCGAATCGACCCGGCGCAGCAGCACGTCGAGCCGCTTCAGGCCGGCGACGGTGCGGATGTAGATGCGGTCGCCGCTGACGGCAAGATCGTCGCCCTCGACCAGGAGAAAGCCGAGATAGCGCGCCAGCGTCGCATGTTCGAAATAGGTTTCGCTGAAGGCGCCCGGCGTCAGCAATCCGATCCGCGGCTCGTCGCGATCGGCGCTGGCGCGAAGTGAATCGCGGAACGCCTCGAAGAACGGCGCCACGCGCTCGACATTCATCGACTTGTAAAGGTTGGAAAAGGCGCGCGACAGCACCAGGCGATTTTCCAGCGCGTAGCCGGCGCCGGACGGCGCCTGCGTGCGGTCGTTCAACACCCACCAGCGCCCATCGGGGCCGCGGCCGACATCGGCCGCATAGAGCTGAAGATGGCGGCCACCGGGCGGTTTGACGCCGCAAACCGCGCGCAGATATTCGTTGCTGCCGGCAATCGCGGCTGCGGGCACCGCGCCATCGGTGACCAACCGGCCCTCGCCATAGAGATCGCGCAGCACCATTTCGAACAATTGGGCCCGTTGGGCGATGCCCGCGGTCAGTTGCTGCCAATCGGCCTCGTCGATGATGAGCGGCAGATGGCTGAGCGGCCACAGCCGGTCGGCGGTCTCGCCGGGCGCGCGATAGGTGACGCCGGCCTCGCGCAGATGCCGGTCCGCGGAAGCAAAGCGGCGCTCGATATCGGCTGGCGACAATGCGGCGAAGGCATCGAAGAATCGGGTCCACGCCGCGCGGGGCGCGCCGTCCGGTCCGATATATTCGTCGGGGATGCCGGGCAGCCGCGCATAGTCGCGCGTCCATTGCGCGATCCGGCGCTGGCCCGGACGGGCCTTGCTTTCCTGATTGCTGCCTTGACTGCTGCCTTGGCCTGCCATTCCGATTCCCCGAGAGCGCCGCTCCCGATTAGATCAGGAGCGGCGTCCTCAAGTCGAGCGTCAAAGGGAATTCATTTGTGCGTTCCTCGGGCGCTGGCTCGATCCTGCCCGGAGTGTGGCCGTGATCCTGAAACCGGGCCAGCCGCCGGGCTTCCGCCTCATAGGAATTGACCGGCTTGGTATCGTAGCTGCGCCCGCCGGGATGGGCGACGTGGTAGACGCAGCCGCCGAGCGAGCGGCCGTTCCAGGTATCAATTAAGTCAAATGTCAGCGGTGCATGAACCGGAATGGTCGGATGCAGGCCCGAGGCCGGCTGCCAGGCCTTGAAACGGACGGCGGCAACGGCCTCGCCGGAACGTTCCGTCGGCGTCATCGGCATCCGCCGGCCGTTGCAGGTCACGACATGGCGGCCTTCGACGAAGCCGGTCGCCTTGACCTGCAGCCGCTCCACGGAAGAATCGACATAGCGCACGGTGCCGCCGGCCGAGCCCTCTTCGCCGAGCACATGCCATGGCTCCAGCGCCTGCCGCAATTCGAGCGCGACGCCGCCATGATGGACGCGGCCGAACGCCGGAAAACGAAACTCGAGCTGGGCGGAGTACCATTCCGGCGAGAACTGGTAGCCGGATTGCCGGAGCTCATCGAGCACGCCGAGAAAATCTTCCCAGAGGAAATGCGGCAGCATGAAGCGATCGTGCAGCGCCGTGCCCCAGCGCACGAACTTGCCTTGTTGGGGTTCGCGCCAGAGCTTTGCGATCAGCGCGCGGATCAATAATTGCTGCGCCAGCGACATCCTGGGATCGGGAGGCATTTCGAGCGCGCGGAATTCGACCAGCCCGAGGCGGCCGGTCGGCCCATCCGGCGAATAGAGCTTGTCGATGCAGATTTCGGCGCGGTGGGTATTGCCGGTAATATCGACGAGGATGTGCCGGAACAGCCGGTCGACCAGCCACAGCGGGGCCTCGATATCGGCCGGCGGCACATGCGCCAGCGCGACTTCCAGTTCGTAGAGTCCGTCGTGCCGGGCCTCGTCGATGCGCGGGGCCTGGCTGGTCGGGCCGATGAACATGCCGGAGAACAGATAGGACAGCGACGGATGGCGCTGCCAGTACAGAACGAGGCTCTTCAGCAAATCAGGGCGGCGCAGGAACGGCGAATCCTGCGGCGTCGAGCCGCCGACCACGACATGATTGCCGCCGCCGGTGCCGGTGTGGCGGCCATCGACCAGAAAACGGTTGGCGCCGAGCCGGACTTTTGCGGCGTCATCATACAGGCCGAAAGTGATATCGACCGCCTCGCGCCAGCTCTGCGCCGGCTGAACGTTGATCTCGATGACGCCGGGATCGGGCGTCACCTTGATCACCTCGACGCGCGGGTCATAGGGTGGCCCGTAGCCCTCGACATGAACCGGGATTTGCAGTTCCTCGGCAGTCGCTTCCACCGCCGTAATCAGTTCGAAATAGTCTTCAACCTTTTCGACCGGCGGCATGAAGACGCACAACACGCCATCGCGGACTTCGACTGATGTTGCCGTGCGCACCGGCTTGGGCTTCGATTTCGGCTTCGGCGCCAATTTTGAAGGCACGCCTTCTGCCGCAACGTCCTTGTCCTCGACGGCCAATTCGAGCCGCGGCTCCATCGGATCCTGCTCGACGACATAAGGGTATTCTTCCGGCGGGACATGCGGCAACGATGCCATCGGCAACCGCAGACCGAGTGGAGAGTCGCCGGGTATCAGGAACAGATGACCGCGGCGCAGCTGCCAGCACTCGCTCATCCAGCCAGAACCGTCAGCGCCCGCGTGCTGAACCGGGAGCACGAATCCCTTGGGCTTGTTGAGCCCCTCATCGAACACCCGCGCCATGCGCGAGCGCTCTTCCGCGTCGGCCAGCTTGGAGTCGCTGGGATCGACATTCACCGGCAAGGCCGCTTCCTTTTGCAGCCAATGCACGGGGTCCTCATACGCCGGCATCACGTAATCAAGTTCGAGGCCGAGCCGCCTGGCGATGCCTTCCATCAGTTTTTGAGCATCCGCGATACCGGCCTTGCGCGGGCTGTCGATCTTCGCGATCAGCTCGGCGTTCTTCCAGATCGGCACGCCGTCCTTGCGCCAATAGAGGCCGAAGGCCCAGCGCGGCAGACTTTCGCCCGGATACCATTTGCCCTGCCCGTAATGCAGCAGCCCGCCCGGCGCAAAGCGGGCCTGCAGCTTGCGGATCAGTTCGTCCGCCAGCGCCTGCTTGGTCGGGCCGATGGCGGCGATGTTCCATTCCGGTGATTCCAGATCGTCGACCGAGACGAAGGTCGGCTCGCCGCCCATTGTCAGCCGCACGTCACCAGCCCTCAGATCGGCATCGACCTGCTCGCCGAGCGCATCGAGACGCGCCCAGGATTCGTCGGAGAACGGCCGCGTGATCCGCGGCGCCTCGCGGATGCGCCGGACGCTCATCTCGAAGCCGAAATCGACATTGGCAAAGCCGGCGCTACCCGAGATCGGCGCTGCCGATCGGTAGTGCGGCGTGGCGGCGACGGGAATGTGCCCCTCGCCCGTCAGCATGCCGGAGGTGACGTCGAACCCGATCCAGCCCGCGCCCG
This sequence comes from Bradyrhizobium sp. AZCC 1678, assembly GCF_036924765.1. Lineage (NCBI taxonomy): Bacteria > Pseudomonadati > Pseudomonadota > Alphaproteobacteria > Hyphomicrobiales > Nitrobacteraceae > Bradyrhizobium > Bradyrhizobium sp. AZCC 1678. The sequence continues at coordinate 3,280,651 of NZ_JAZHSE010000001.1, read as the reverse complement.
GCAGATAGACTTCGGCCCAGGCGTGCAGGTCGGTAAAATCGCTTTCGACCTCGCGCGGGCCTTCGACCGGATCGATGTCGGGCCGCAACTGCATGAGATAGCCGGAGACAAAGCGCGCCGCGAGGCCGAGGTGGCGGAAGATATGGATCAACAGCCACGCCGAGTCGCGGCACGACCCGGAGCCGGAAGCCAGCGTCTCTTCCGGCGTCTGAATGCCCGGCTCCATCCGGATGACATAGCTGATCTTTTTCTGCAGTTGCGCGTTGAGTTCGACCAGGAAATTGACGGTGCTGTCGGCCTCGCGCGGAAGCTCCTTCACGTATGCCGCGAACAGCGGCCCGTGCTCTGACGTCGCGAGATACGGCGCAAGCTCGGTCTTCAGATCGTTGGTGTATTGAAACGGAAAAGAGGTGGCGTAACCCTCGACAAAGAAGTCGAAGGGATTGACGACCGCCATCTGCGCGGTGAAGTCGACTTCGATCTTCAGCTCGGACGCCTTCTCCGGAAACACGAATCGCGCCAGCCAGTTGCCTTGCGGATCCTGCTGCCAGTTCACGAAATGATTTGTCGGCGTGACCTTGAGCGAATAGCTCAGGATCGGCGTGCGCGTATGCGGCGCCGGGCGCAGGCGAACGGTTTGCGGGCCGAGATCGATCGGTCGGTCGTATTTGTAGTGCGTGACGTGGTGTAGTGCGACGAAGATCGACACGGACCGGAGACTCCAGCGGCTTTTTTAAGCAGAACACTGGTTCCGGGTAGGATCAAGCACTAACAACGGGCAGCCAGTGCCTACAGGAAGTGCGGAAGTCGTCCCTGCGAACGCAGGAACCCATACCGCGTGATCTATCGGGAAGGCAGTTTGGTCGATACTTTCCGCAATAACGAAGGCCGATGGTTATGGACCCCTGCGAACGTGTTTGGTCCCGGGAGATTGGCTGGATGGAATCGGTGTAGAACGAGGCATCGCCTTTGTCAGGGAGTCCCTCGTGTCATGGAACTGAGCCTGCACGCCAACGCTGCGACGACGCCGAAGACGCGCGCCTACATCCAGCGCAGCAAGAGGTCGGTCGCTGAATTGGCAGCCGAGCTCGGGGTCAGCGAGACCACGATCCGTCGTTGGCGCGGCCGCAGCACCGTGGCGGACCGGCCGCATACGCCAAAGACCCTGCAGACCGGTCTGTCGGCGATCGAAGAGCGGCTGGTCTGCGAACTGCGGACATCGCTGCAATTACCGCTCGACGACATCGTCGAGGTGATGCGGCGATGCGTCAACGCCGAGCTGTCGCGCAGCGCCATCCACCGTTGCCTGCAGCGCCACGGCATCAGCGCACGCCCTAAACCTGACAAGCCAAAAGTTGGCGTCTTCCAGACCACCGGTATTGGCTTCATCCATATCGACCTCAAGCATCTGCCGGCGCTGCAGCGCCACAAGAGCTATGCCTTTGTCGCGATCGATCGTGCCACCCGCTACGTCTATGTCGAGGTCCATTCCAGGCGGGATGGCAAGACGGCAGCCGCCTTCCTCGCGCGCTTCCTGGCCCACTTCCCGCACGAGGTCCATACCATCCTGACCGACAACGGCGCCGAGTTCACCGACCGCTTCGCCGTCGACATGAAGAACAAGCCGCCCGGCCGGCCCTCCGGCAACCATCCCTTTGATCGCCTCTGTCAGCAGCGCGGCATCGAACATCGCCTGACCAAGCCTTATCATCCGCAGACCAACGGCCTGGTCGAACGCTTCAACCGGCGCATTGCCGAAGCCATCGGTCGCGAGGACAAACGCGGCAGTGCTCGCCGCACCTTCACCTGCCACGCCGATCGCGACGCTTTCCTCAGCAAGTTCGTCCACGACTATAATCGAACCCGCCTAAAATGCCTCGGCTACCAGGCGCCGATCCAGGCCCTTGCCAATCTCCCGGGACCGAACACGTTCGCAGGGGCGACGCGAGAGTAGTGCAAGAACTCACATCGTCGCGCCAAGCACCCACGGCGCGAACTCCGCACCACCGAAGTCAAAGCTCTCGCTCTTGGTCGGCTGGCCGGATGCCGTTTTCAGCATCAGTTCAAAAATGCGCTGGCCGCATTGTTGCACACTTTCCTCGCCGTCGAGGATGGTGCCGCAATTGACGTCCATGTCGTCTTCCATCCGCTGGTACATCGGCGTGTTGGTGGCGAGCTTGATCGAGGGCGCGGGCTTGCAGCCGAACACGCTGCCGCGGCCCGTGGTGAAGCAGACCATGTTGGCGCCACCCGCCACCTGCCCGGTCGCGGCGACCGGGTCGTAGCCGGGCGTGTCCATGAAGACAAAACCCTTCTTGGTGATGGGCTCGGCGTAGTTGAGCACGTCGACCAGGTTCGTGCTGCCGGCCTTGGCCATCGCGCCCAATGATTTCTCAAGGATCGTGGTGAGGCCGCCGGCCTTGTTGCCGGGGCTCGGGTTGGCGTTCATCTCGGCGCCTTCGCGTCTGGTGTACTCTTCCCACCAGCGCATCAGGCCGACGAGCTTTTCGCCGACCTCGCGGCTGACCGCGCGGCGGGTCAGGAGATGCTCGGCGCCGTAGGTTTCCGGCGTCTCGGACAGGATCACCGTGCCGCCGTGGGCAACCAGGAGATCGCTCGCCGCCCCCAGTGCCGGATTGGCCGACACGCCGGAGTAGCCATCGGAGCCGCCGCATTGCAGCGCCACCGTTAATTCGCTGGCCGGCACGGGTTCGCGCTTTACTTTATTGGCGTCGGTCAGCGCCTCCTTCACGAAAGCGATGCCGGCCTCCACCGTCTTGCGAGTGCCGCCGACTTCCTGGATGTCCATCGCACGCAGCCGGCCGGCCAGTTTCTGTTCCTGCATCAGGCCGCCGATCTGGTTGACCTCGCAGCCCAGCCCCAGCACCACGACGGCAGAAAAGTTCACATGCCGCGCGTAGCCGCCGAGCGTCCGGCGGAGCAGCGCCAGCGGTTCGTCCTGCGTCATGCCGCAACCGGTCTTGTGGGTCAGCGCCACCACGCCGTCGACATTCGGGAAATCGGCCAGCGGGTTATCGCCGGTAAATGGATTCTTCTTGAACATGTCGGCGACGATGCCGGCGACATGGGCGCTGCAGTTCACCGAGGTGAGAATGCCGATATAATTGCGCGTCGCCACCCGCCCGTCTGCGCGGCGAATGCCGTCGAAGGTCGCGGGCAGATCGAAGTTCGGCACCGGCTTGACGTCGACGCCATAGGCATAGTCCTTGGCGAAATCGCCCATGCCGCAGTTTTGAGTATGCACATGCTGGCCCGGTGCAATCGGCGCGGTGGCAAAGCCGATGATCTGGCCGTAGCGGCGTACCGGCTCGCCCACGGCGATCGGCTTGATCGCCACCTTGTGGCCCGCCGGAATCCGCTCGACCGTGGTGACGCCATCGGCCACCACCATGCCGGGCGGCAGGCTCGAGCGCGCGATCAGGACGCCGTCGTCAGGATGCAGGCGAATGACGGGTGCCGGGGTCATTTGGGTACCTCCTCAGGGTTGGCGAGTAGCGAGTGGCGAATTGAACGATCCGCGCCTCGCCACTCCCTATTTCGTGCCTTCGCCGCTTACGCCTTCCCGGCCGAATCCTTGCGGGTCTGGTTCACCTGCATCTTGGCATAGGTCGACATCAGCCCGACTTCGTTCGACAGCGTCACGAGCTTGAAGCCCATGTTGATGGCGCGTACTGCGCCCTCGGCGCCGGAGCAGTGGATGCCGGGATTGAGGCCACGCGTGCCGCATTCCTTGATGATCTTCTCGTAGATCTTCAGGATCTCCGGCTCGTCGCGGTCGAGCTTCGGCACCAGGCCATAGGAGAAGCCGAGATCGGACGGGCCGATATAGACGCCATCGATGCCCTCGACGTCGAGGATCGCTTCCATGTTCTCGACCGCGGTCCTGGTCTCCATCATCGGCAGCAGCACGATCTCGTCGTTGGCCGTCTGCTGGTAGGAGCCGGCCGAACCGTACATGCCGGAGCGGATCGGGCCGTTCGAGCGCGTGCCCTTCGGCGGGTACTTGGCGTACTGGACCAGGTTCCTGGCTTCCTGCGGGGTGTTGATCATCGGGCAGATCACGCCGTAGGCGCCGCCATCGAGCACCTTGCCGATGATGCCGGGCTCGTTCCAGGGCACGCGGACCATCGGGGTCACGGGATGGGCGTGCATCGACTGGAAGCATTGCACCATCGAGAGGTAATCCTGCACGCCGTGCTGCATGTCGACGGTGACACTGTCGAAGCCGCATTGCGCGATCACTTCAGCCGAGAAGCCGGACGGAATCGCGAGCCACGCGTTCACCACGGCTTTGCCCGAGGCCCATACTTTCTTGACGTTGTTGGTTGCCATTGATCGCTTTCCCTTTGTGATCGTTACGATAGTTGGAGTTCGCGGAGTTGATTAGCTGGCGGCGCGCTGGATGCTGGCCTCGCTGACGCCGACCTCGCGGGCCGTGTTGACGATCGCAGCCCAGGTATCGTCCGGCAGCGGTACGCCGTTCCTGGTGCGCTCGGCGCGCATCTTGCGTTCGGGGTCGCCCGGGACCAGCACGGTATCGACGCCTGCGATCGGCTTGGTCTCCCGGATGAAGTCGGTATAGCGCGAGATTTCGTCGTCGAAGTAATTGCTGGTGTCGATCACCTTGGGATCGACATAGAAGGCGAGCATGCCATTGGCGAACTGGCGGCCGCCCGAGGTGGCGCCCGTACCGGTCAGCGCGCCGCCGAGCAGTTCGCAGATGAAGGCGAGACCCGAGCCCTTGTGTTCGCCGAACGCGCGGATCGCGCCCGTCCCCTTGGTATGGTCGCGCGGCCCGTCCGGCGTGTAGGGCCCATAGAGCACGGACGGCTCCTCGCTCAGCGTGCCGTCGGCGTCAACCAGTGCGCCAGTCGGCAGTTTCTTGCCGCCGCGGCTCGCCACCAGCACCTTGCCTTCGGCGACGATCGAGGTCGCAAAATCAAGCACGATCGGGTCCTGCCCCCGGCGCGGAATGCCGACGCAATAGGGCGCAGTCGATAGCCGCTTCTGCACGCCGCCGTACGGCGCCACCAGCAGCGAGCCCGCGGCGTTGACGAAATGAACCGACACCAGCCCTTCGGCAGCGGCCATTTCGGCCCAGTCGCCGACGCGGCCGATATGCCCGGCATTGCGCAGCGCAACCGCTGACAGCCCCGCCTTCTTGCACTTTTCGATGCCGGTCCGCACCGCGAACGGCGTCACGGTCTGGCCATAGCCGAACTTGCCGTCGACCACGGCGAGCGACGGGGTATCGACGACAATCTCGGGGGTCTGGTTGGGAACGACGTTGCCTGTCTTCTTCCAGCGAATGTAGACCGGAACCCGGATCACGCCGTGGCTGTCATGTCCGGTGAGATTGGCCGTCGTGAGGTAGGTCGCGATGCGCCTGGCTTCCTCGGGCGAGGATTCCGAATGGGAAAAAACCTCTGCAACGAAATCGATCAGATTGTTGACTTTTATTGTGACCATATCCGGATTTCAGCTCTGTCCTTGCATCGGGGAAGCCTGCATGTCGGCGGCTAAACCCGAGAACTCCCGCACCGGTTTTCATGACCGGCTTGGCCGGCACTTTGATCGAAAAACCGCGCGGATGTCTACTCGCCTCGATCGCATTAGCCAAATGATCGCAATCATTTGGCCGCCCGCTATGCACCGGGCCACTAGCATCATGCAAATTTGCGCTTACTGGTCGGGCCCGGCGTCGCCCTCGCCGGCCACTTCCATCGCAGCGAGGCTGCGCTCCAATTCGCCAAGCATGTCCTGCAGTTCAGCGAGTTTGCGCGCACCATAGCGATTGGTGATCTCGGCGTAGATTGCTTCCGACGTCGGCGCGACGGCCTCGATCAGCTTCAATCCCTTGGACGAGATCGACACCTCACCGCGGCGCAGGTCGGCCTTGGCGGTCCGCCGCTCGATCAGATCGCGCGCCTCGAGGTCGCGCAGGATTCGCGACAGGCTCGGCCCCAGCAAAAAGGCAACGCGCGCCAGTTCGGTCACCTCGATGGTGTCGACCGCCGTCAGCGCGCGCAGGATGCGCCATTGCTGTTCTGTCAAACCGTGGTTGCGCAAGGAGGGACGGAATTGCCGCATGACCGCTTCACGGGCGCGCAACAACGACATCGGCAGCGAACGAGAGAATTCACGCATCGGCGCGCGGCGAGGCTCCGACGTTCCGTCCGGGTCCGAACGCGATCCATTCGGCGATTTCTTGCCTGCCATCTCTAGTCGTCCGCCATCAGAAATCGTTGATCGAGAGAAGGATAAAGTTTTGCGCTGCAACAAGCATCAAATCAGTTTGCCGGATATAACTTAACATGTTAAACATATTTCAGCACCCTCTTTTTGCCAAACGCCAGGCCGGACGCAGATGGCCCTTTCCAGCGACGAAATCCGAAATGCCGCCGAACGGCTCGATCGCGCCGAAAAGACCCGGAAACAGATCCGGCAGCTTTCGCTCGAATATCCCGGCATAACGATCGAAGACGCCTACGCTATTCAGAAAGCCTGGGTCGAGATGAAAGTAGCAGGGGGCCGCGTCGTGAAGGGTCACAAGATCGGCCTGACCTCGAAGGCTATGCAGAGCGCGCTTAACATCGACGAGCCCGATTCCGGCATCCTGCTCGACGACATGTTCTTCACCGATGGCGGGCTCGTGCCGTCGGACCGTTTCATCGCCACCCGCATCGAGGCCGAACTCGCCTTCGTGATGAAGTCGCGGCTTTCGGGACCGGACTGCACGATGTTCGATGTGCTCAACGCCACCGATTTCGTGGTGCCGGCGCTGGAGATTCTGGATACGCGGGTTGAACGTGTCGATCCGCAGACCAAGTCAACCCGGAAGATTTTTGACACCATCGCTGACAACGCCGCGAATGCCGGCATCGTACTCGGCGGCCGTCCGATCCGGCCGATGGATGCCGACCTGCGCTGGATCGGCGCGCTGTGCTTCCGCAACGGTCAGCTCGAGGAAACCGGGCTTGCGGCCGGCGTGCTCAACCATCCCGCGACATCGGTGGCCTGGCTTGCCAACAAGATCGCGCCGAACGGGCTGGCGCTGGAAGCCGGACAGGTGGTGCTGGCGGGATCATTCATCCGCCCGATCGAGACCCGCAAGGGCGACACGATCCAGGCGGACTATGGACCTTACGGTTCCGTGAGCTGCTACTTCGCCTGATGCGTTAGGGAAGACGGGAGTCATCGCAACATGCCGCACTTCACGATTGAATATTCAGCCAATCTCGATCGCCACGTCGACATGGGCGCGGTCGTGGAACTGGTCCGCAAGGCCGCGGTCGAGACCGGCATCTTCCCGCTCGGAGGTATTCGCGTCCGCGCCGTCAGGTGCGAGCACTATGCGATCGCCGACGGCCGCCAGGATTACAGCTTTCTCGACATGGTGCTGCGGCTCGGCGAAGGCCGCGAGCTCGCCACCCGCAAGAAGGCCGGCGAACATATATTCAAGGCCTTGTCGGCCTACCTTGAGCCGGTGTTCGTGAACCAAAAATTCGCGCTGTCGTTCGACATGCAGATCAACGACAAGGAAACAAGCTGGAAACGCAACAACATCCACGAAGCTCTGAAAGTGGAGGCTCTCCATGGATAAGGCGACACCGAAGGACCTGTTTCAGGCCAACCGCGACCGCGCAGCGCCCCTGCTCGCCAAATTAAAGAGTGAGGGCATCGGCCACATGATTGACGGCAAGACCGTGCCGTCGGTCTCCGGCCAGACGTTCGAGACGAAGTCTCCGGTGGACGGCGCGGTGCTGGCGTCGGTGGCGCGCGGCCATGCCGAAGACATCGACCGTGCCGCGACCGCAGCCGCGGCTGCCTTCAAATCCTGGCGCGAGATGTCTGCGGCGGCACGGAAGAAATTGCTGCATCGGGTGGCTGATGCGATCGAGGACCACGCCGACGACATCGCGGTGCTGGAATGCATCGACACCGGCCAGGCGCATCGCTTCATGGCCAAGGCCGCGATCCGTGCGGCGGAAAATTTTCGCTTCTTCGCCGACAAATGCGCCGAGGCCCGCGACGGCCTCAACACGCCGAGCGAGGAGCATTGGAACATCTCGACCCGGGTGCCGATCGGCCCGGTCGGCGTCATCACGCCGTGGAACACGCCGTTCATGCTGTCGACCTGGAAGATCGCGCCCGCCCTGGCCGCGGGCTGCACGGTGGTGCACAAGCCAGCGGAATGGTCGCCGGTAACGGCGGACCTGCTGGCGAAGCTGGCGAAACAGGCCGGCCTCCCCGACGGCGTGCTCAACACCGTCCACGGCATGGGCGAGGAAGCCGGCAAGGCGCTGACCGAGCATCCCGCCATCAAGGCGATCGGCTTCGTCGGCGAAAGTTCGACCGGCTCCGCGATCATGGCGCAGGGCGCCCCTACCCTGAAGCGCGTCCATTTCGAGCTCGGCGGCAAGAACCCCGTGATCGTGTTCGACGATGCCGACCTCGACCGGGCGCTCGATGCGGTCGTGTTCATGATCTACTCCCTTAATGGCGAGCGCTGCACCTCGTCGAGCCGGCTGCTGGTCCAGGAGGGCATCGCCGGAAAATTCATCGAGAAGCTGACCGCGCGGGTGAAGGCGCTGAAGGTCGGTCATCCGCTCGACCCCGCCACCGAAATCGGGCCGCTGATCCATGAGCGGCATCTGGCGAAGGTCTGCAGCTATCTCGATGTCGCCAAAAAGGACGGCGCCACCATCGCGGTCGGCGGCAAGCCGCATGACGGGCCCGGCGGCGGGCATTACGTGCAGCCGACGCTGGTCACTGGCGCGCATTCGAAAATGCGGGTGGCGCAGGAGGAAGTGTTCGGCCCGTTCCTGACCGTGATCCAGTTCAAGGACGAGAAGGACGCGATCGAGATCGCCAACGGCGTGCAGTACGGCCTGACCGGCTATGTCTGGACCCGCGACATGGGCCGTGCCCTGCGGGTCGCGGACGCGCTGGAGGCCGGCATGATCTGGCTCAATTCCGAAAACGTCCGCCATCTGCCGACGCCGTTCGGCGGCATGAAATCATCAGGCATCGGCCGCGACGGCGGCGACTACTCGTTCGACTTCTACATGGAGACCAAGCACGTCTCGCTGGCGCGAGGCACGCACAAGATTCAGAAGCTGGGAGTGTAACCACCACCGTCGTTCCGGGATGGTCCGAAGGACCAGACCCGGAACCTCGAGATTCCGGGTTCGGTCCTGCGGACCGCCCCGGAATGACAGAGAATCCGAGGAAACGCCATGCCCGTGCCGACGCATATCTTCGATCCGCCGTTCAACATAATCCGCTGCAGCCATGCCGTGCTCGACGTCGTTGACCTCAACAAGAGCCGCGCCTTCTATGAGAACACCGTCGGCCTCCATGTCGAGGACAGCGACGCCATGGCGGTGTATCTGCGGGGCAGCGAGGAGCATCAGCATCACTCACTGGTCTTAAGGAAAGCGCCTGTCGCCGCCTGCAGCCGGCTCGGCTTCAAGGTCGGCAATGACAGCGATCTCGACAAGGCGGCCAGCTTCTTTTCCGAGAACGGCATTACTTACGGCTTCGTCGAGCAGCCGTTCCAGGGCCGCACGCTGCAATTCACCGATCCCGCCGGCTTCCAGCTCGAACTTTACGCGTCGATGGACAAGCGTCCGCATCTGCTGCGGCGCTACGACCTCTACAAGGGCTGCCATCCGCAGCGGCTCGACCATTTCAACGTCTTCGCGCCTGAAGTGCAAAACACCGTCGATTTCTACGCCCGGCTCGGCTTCCGGCTGACCGAATATGGCGAGGAAGACGGGCCGAACGGGCGCATCGCGGCGGCCTGGATGCACCGCAAGGGCAACGTGCACGATTTCGCCATCACCAACGGCCGTGGCCCTCGCCTGCACCACATGGCCTATTGGACGCCGACCGCAATGAACATCCTGCATCTCTGCGACGTCATGGCATCCAGCGGCTACCTGAAGAACATCGAGCGCGGCCCCGGCCGTCACGGCATATCGAACGCGTTCTTCCTCTATGTCCGGGATCCCGACGGCCATCGCCTCGAGCTCTACACCAGCGATTACTTCACCGGCGACCACGACCACGAGCCGCTGCGCTGGTCGCTGAAGGACCCGCGCCGGCAGACACTGTGGGGCGCACCCGCGCCGCGCTCCTGGTTCGAGGAGGGCACGCCCTTTGCCGGACAGGCGGTGCGCGAACCCGCCTTCGTCGCCGACGTCACGATTGCGGATTGACGGAACAGAAAATGGCCTCTCCCCGCCTCGCGACTTTCACTGTCAACGGCTCGCAGAAATACGGCGCCGTGACCGATTCCGGCATCGTCGATCTCTCCGCGCATTTCGGAACGGAATTTCCGACGCTGCGCGAAGCCATTGCTGATGGCGCACTGATGAAACTCGCCGAAGATGCCGCGAAGCGCGCGCCGGACCATGCGCTCGATGCGATCACCTGGCAGCCGCCGATCCCCTCGCCGGAAAAGATCATCTGCATCGGCGTCAACTACCCGGACCGCAACGCCGAATACAAGGACGGCCAGGACGCGCCGAAATATCCGAGCATGTTCATGCGGACGCCGCGCTCCTTCGTTGGCCACAATGCCCCGCTGGTCCGCCCGCGCGCCTCCGCGCAGCTCGATTACGAGGGTGAGCTGGTGCTGGTCATCGGCAAGGCCGGGCGGCACATCAAGGAGAGCGACGCGCTGGACCACATCGCCGCCGTCACACTCTGCAACGAGGGCACCATCCGCGATTGGGTGCGGCACGCCAAGTTCAACGTCACGCAGGGTAAGAATTTCGATTCCACCGGCAGCCTTGGGCCGTGGATCGTGCCCTACACCAACGAAAGCCAGATCGCCGACATCCGTCTCACCACGCGGGTCAATGGCGAGACCCGGCAGGACGACCGCACGGGGCGACTGATCTTCGGCTTCCGCTATTTGATCAACTACCTCTCGACCTTTACAACGCTGGTGCCCGGCGACGTCATCGTGACGGGAACGCCAACCGGCGCCGGTGCGCGCTTCGACCCGCCGCGCTACCTCAAGCCCGGCGACATCATCGAGGTCGAAACCCAAGGTGTCGGCGTGCTGAAAAACGGCGTCGTCGACGAAGCCTGATCAATCCTGAGAAGCGAGTGGATAGTGCAATGACCTCAACCTCCGGCGGCGAAGCGATCGTCAATGGCCTCGTCGCGCATGGCGTCGATACCGTATTCGGCCTGCCCGGCGCGCAGATCTACGGGCTGTTCGACGCCTTCCATCAGGCGCAATTGAAGGTGATCGGCGCGCGGCATGAGCAGGCCTGCGGCTACATGGCCTTTGGCTATGCGCGCTCGAGCGGCCGGCCCGGCGTGTTCAGCGTGGTGCCCGGCCCCGGCGTGCTCAATGCCGGTGCGGCGCTGCTCACCGCGTTCGGCTCGAACGAGCCGGTGCTGTGCCTCACCGGCCAGGTGCCGACGGCATTTCTCGGCAAGGGCCGCGGCCATCTGCACGAGATGCCGGATCAGCTCGCAACGCTGCGCACGTTTGTAAAATGGGCCGACCGCATCGAATATCCCGATGTCGCGCCCGCGATGGTTTCGCGTGCGTTTCAGGAGATGATGTCGGGGCGCCGTGGTCCGGTTTCGCTGGAAATGCCGTGGGACGTGTTTACGCAGCGCGCCGAAGTCGGACCCGCCAAAGTGTTCGATACCCTGCCCGCACCGCAGCCCGACCCTGATCGCATCAAGGCCGCGGCGGCATTGATCAAGGACAGCAAGCGGCCGATGATCTTTGTCGGCAGCGGCGCGATCCATGCGCGCGAGGAAATTCTCGAACTGGCTGAAATGATCGACGCGCCCGTGGTGGCGTTCCGCAGCGGCCGCGGCATCGTCTCCAATGCGCACGAGCTCGGGCTGACCATGGCGGCGGCCTACAGGCTGTGGCCGACCACCGATCTGATGATCGGGATCGGCACCCGGCTGGAATTGCCGACGATGTCGCGCTGGCCCTATCGCCCCGACGGCCTGAAATCGGTTCGCATCGATATCGATCCCGTGGAGATGCGGCGCTACGTGCCCGACGCGGCCGTGATCGCGGATGCCAAGGCCGGCACCGCCGATCTGGCGGCGGCGGTGAAAAAGGCCGGCTACAGCAAGAGCAGCGTCCGGCGCGCGGAGATCCGCGAGGCCACGGCGGCGGCGCGGCAGGAAATTCAAAAAGTTCAGCCGCAGATGGCGTATCTGAACATCCTGCGCGAGGTGCTGCCGGCAAATGCGATCGTCACCGACGAGCTGTCACAGGTCGGCTTCGCCTCCTGGTACGGCTTTCCGATCTACGAGCCGCGCACCTTCATTACCTCGGGCTATCAGGGCACGCTCGGCTCGGGCTTCCCCACTGCGCTCGGCGCCAAGGTCGCCAACCCGGACCGGCCGGTGGTCGCGATCACGGGCGACGGCGGCTTCATGTTCGGCGTGCAGGAATTATCGACCGCCGCGCAGTTCAAGATCGGCGTGGTGACGCTGGTCTTCAACAACAACGCCTATGGCAATGTGCGCCGCGACCAGCGCCAGCACTTTGACGGACGCGTGGTGGCGTCAGACCTGGTCAATCCGGATTTCGTCAAGCTTGCGGAATCCTTCGGCGTTGGCGCGGCGCGCGTCACCTCGCCGGATCATTTCCGCCCCGCACTGGAAAAGGCGCTGGCCGATGGCGGGCCTTACGTCATCTCGGTGGAGGTGCCGACGGATTCGGAAGTGAGCCCGTGGGCGTTCATTCATCCAGCGAAGAATATCTAAACCTGCCTCGCCATGCTTCGCTGCATCCGCGAGGCCGCAATCACCAGCAGGCCCGCGCCGGCCACCGACCAGCACGCCACCGGCGCCCATTGCAGCAGCGGTGCATATTCCGGCAGTTTTTGTAAGCCGCCGGCAACCGCCGCCATGCGTGCAAAGGTCGCGAGCGCCAGCGCGGAAAACACCAGTCCGACGACCTTGCCCTCGGCGCCGGTCTCCCCGATCGCCAGCGCGGCCGAGACCGCGGCCATCAGCATGCAGCCCCACGCAGCACCAGCGGTGAACTGCGCGGCGATCAGCACATTGAGATTGCCGGCCATTTCCGCGCCCAGCACCGCCAGCGCGCCCAGGAGACCGGCGGCGCCCATCACGATCAGCCCGCCGCGGTGCTTGACCACGACGCTCGCCGGAAACATCGCGATGTTGAAGCCGATCCAGAACACCGGCATCAGCCATGGCAGCTCATCCGGCTTGGCGAAGCGCAGGAAGAACGGCGTGCTGTTGATGGAGAAATGCAGTTGGTAGCCGAGCGACAGGATGACCATCGAGGCGATGAAGAACATCGGCACCTGGCCGAGCGATTTTGCGGGCGCAGCCGGTTGTTTCGCGACCGGTGGTGCCTGCGCCAGATCGCGTTCGACCTTCGACAAGGCAAGCGTCGTGATCAGCAGCACCACGCCCGAGATCACGAAGGGGAGCCGCGGATCGTGATTGCGCAGGACCACACCGAGATAGGGCGACACCGCGCCCGCCAGTCCGTAGCCGAGCATTGCCAGCGCCGACAGAAACGGGATCGCCGGCCGTGCGGCGTATTTGCCTAGTAGCGTCAGCGGCGGTGCGCGCAGGGCCGATGACGTCACGACCCAGATCAGGATCAGTCCGATGAACCAGACCTGCGCCCCCGGCCCGGTGCCCGCCACGAACGGCAGCGCGACAAAGGCCGCACAGGAGATCGCGGTCAGGACGCCGACGAACACGCCGAGCTTGCCGACGAACGGCGCGATCCTGTCGGCGGCAATCCCCATAGCCGTGTCGGTGATGGTGAAGATCGCCTGATCCAGCATCAGGATCAGAATCACATATGACGGCGCGATGCCGACCTCGGCGCACAGCTTTGGCAGATAGATGACGTAAGTGGTCCAGCCCAGCGTGAACACCAACTGCAGCACGGCAAGATAGACGCCGGTGCGGTTGGCGCTGGTATTGGTCTCGAACGTTGCCTCGGATGTGGTCATGTCGGCCCCCCGGCCTATCAAGCATAGACCACAGGAACCACGGATGGAACGCCCTCTTCCCTTCTCGCCTTGTAGGAGAAGGTGGCAGATCACCGCGCCTTGCGAAAGGTCAGGTTGATGCGCTGGCGGCCCATCAGCGCGTGCTCACCGTCAGCGAGCGGCGCCACGCCGTGAAAGAATAGCCGCGACGGGCCGCCCCAGACCACGACGTCGCCATGCTCCAGCCGGTAGCGCCGCGGCTTGTCGGCGCGCTTCAGCCCGCCAAACAGGAAGATCGCCGGCAGGCCCAGCGATACCGAGACGATCGGCGCGGCGAAGTCCAGTTCGTCCTTGTCCTGATGCAGCGACAGCTTCGCGCCGGGCACATAGCGATTGATGAGGCAGGCCTCCGGCTCGAAGCCGTTGAACCCGGCGTCCGACGCAGCGTCGGCCGCTAGTCTGCGCAGCACAGTCGGCATCGCCGGCCATGGCTGGCTGGACTCGGGGTCGATGGCGTCATAGCGATAACCGGTGCTGTCCGACACCCAGCCGACGCTGCCGCAATTGGTCATCGCGACCGACATGCGATGGCCGCCCGGCGCGATCAGATGCCGGAACGGCGCCTGTTTGACGATCGCGCGCAGCGCCGGAAGCAGCTCGGCTTCGAACGGTCGCGCAAAACCGCGCAGCAGCACGGCGCCCTCCGCCATCACTTCGCGTGACGGACGCGCATCCGCAACAGCCTCGAACAAATCTGCAGTCAACTCAGTCCGCACTCATTTGGCATCGTGAAAGATCACGCCGACGGTGTGGCGGTGGCCGGAGCGGATCCGGCTGACGCCATGGCGCAGATTAACGCGGTAGAACCCGCGCGTCCCCTGCACTGGCCGGTGATGCACAGCAAAGGCAACCGCGTCGCCCTGCCTGAGCGGAACCACCTCGGGCCGCGACTGCATCCGCGGCCGCTGCTCGGTCAGCACGAACTCGCCGCCTTCGAAATCGCGTCCCGGTTCCGACAGCAGGATCGCGACCTGCAGCGGAAACACGTGCTCGCCGTAGAGGTCCTGGTGCAGGCAATTGTAATCGTCGACACCATATTGCAGCAGCAGCGGCGTCGGCCGGGTCTGCCCGGCGTCGTGGCAGCGTTTCAGGAACGCCTCGTGGCGATCAGGATAGCGGATGTCGATCCCCATCGTCTCATTCCAGCGATTGGCGACGGGGTGGAGCCGCGCATAGAGCGTGGGCCGCAATTCCGCAATCAGGTCGGGCAGCGGATAGGCGAAATACTTGTATTCGCCACGGCCGAAGCCATGGCGTCCCATCACGATCTTGCTGCGGAAGTTTGCGTCATCCGGATAGAGTGCGGCCAGGGCGCCGCATTCTTCCGGCGTCAGCAATCCCTTCAGTACCGCGCAGCCCTGTGCGTCGAGATCGGCGGTCGCCTGCACCCAGTCGATGGCATCGACGCGAGCGGCGATGGTTGGCGGATGGTCGATATTTCTTGCGGTTGCTCTCATGGCGGTAAATCTCGCACTCAGGCCACGGCGAAACCACCCGATTTCCGACGAGTTCCATCCCCGTCGCTGGAGCGCAGCGTCAGCCCAACACCGGCATCTCGATCACATCATAGCCGTGACTGATCTTCCGCTTCAGCACGGGATCCTCCAGTTCGAACTCGAAGCGATCGGCCGGACGGATGCCGCCCTTGGCAGCAAACGTGCCGCCGAACATGGCGCAGCCGTCGGGCAGGCCCTTAGCCCCGAAGCCACGGTCGATGAGATCTTTTACTGGCAGCATCGCATCGAGTGTACCTTCCTGGTACAGCACCCGCGCGCCGTCGATGATGGCCCAGGAGCGGAGGATCAGCCGGTCCCAGTGCGCGATGACATCCTCCAGTTCCCACAGCACGGACGCCACCGGCTTATCGCACATCTGTTTTGAGACCGTGACGCTGTAGGCTTCCACCTTGCGGTCGGTATGGTCGGAGCCGCAGCCGACGAAGATGCGGCCCTGCCAGCCGATCAGCACGAACTCGACCTCGCCGCTGGAATCGCCACCTGAGACTTCGATGCGGTCGGCCTGCGTGATCCGCCGCGCCGAGCAGCGGTAGTAGATCGGCGTCGTGGCGGGCCGCGCGATGCCGATCGCTTCGAGTTCGGCGATGTGCTTGTCGCGCGCCACCGGATCGCGGCCGGTCCAGCCGGCGATGACGGCCTGATCGATCGCAAGCGTCAGCGGCGTCAACATACCCTTGTCGTCGACGTTGAAGGTCAGGTCAAACACGGATGATATTCTCCATTCCGGCGGCCAATTCGAAGATGCGGCGATCCGATCCGCCTGCGGCGGCGAGCATCAGCCCGACCGGAACCTCGCCTTCGCGATGCGCCGGCAGCGAGATCGCGCAGCCGTCGAGCATGTTGATCAGCGTGCAATTGCGCAACGAGCGCAAATTCTGCGTGGCGAAGGCCTGGTCGTCGGCGAGGTCGGCGATCCTGGGCGGCGTATTCGCTGTCGTCGGCAGCACCAGCGCGTCATAGGGCGCGATGCGCTGTTCCGTTCGCGCAATGAACGAACGGCGCGCCTTGAGGATGTCGATATAGTCCGCCGCGCTGATGCCTTCGCCGCGCAGGATGCGGACGCGGACGCGAGGGTCGTAGACCTCGCCTTTGCTGGTGAGCAGATAGCGGTGCCAGGCGTAGCTCTCAGCGGCGGCAAACCCTCCCTTGCTGTTCATGACACCGACATCGTGAAATTCCGGCACCTCGATCCGCTCGATCGACGCGCCCTGCCGCGACAACGTCGTCAGCGCACGCTCGAATGTCTTCGCGACCTCGTCGTCGAGATCGTCCAGCGCGATCGTGGTCGGCACCGCAAGCCGCATGCCCTTGATCGGGCGCGGCTGCAATGGTTGCACGGCTTCATCGGCGAGCACGGCATCAAGCACCGCGCAGCAATCGACACTGCGCGCGAGCGGGCCGAAACTATCGAGCGAGAACGACAGCGGCACGCCACCGTCAAGCGGCACGCGGGCCTGCGTCGGCTTGTAGCCAACGATGCCGTTATAAGCCGCCGGTATCCGGCACGAGCCGCCGGTATCGGTGCCGAGCGCGCCGTGGGCCATGCGATCGGCGATCGAGACCGCGGCGCCTGAGGACGAGCCGCCGGGCACGTGGCCGACGCTGCGATTCCACACGCTCTTCGGCGTGCCGTAATGCGGATTGATGCCGATGCCGGAATAGGCGAATTCGGTCATGTTGGTGCGGCCGATCACGATGAAGCCAGCCCGGCGCAGCCGCGCCACCACAGGTGCATCGGCTTCCGCCGGCGCAGAATCCTCCAGCGCCCGGGATCCTGCACGGGTCACTTGCCCCTTGATGTCGTAGAGATCCTTGATCGACACGGGAATGCCGGCATAGGGCGACGGCGCGGCGCGCGCTTTACGCAGATGATCCATCGCGTCGGCGGCGCCAATGGCCGCATCTTTGTCGACATGGATAAAGGCTCGTGCGCCCTCGCCGGCGGGATCCGCAATCCTTGCAAGACATTCCTCGACCAGTTTGCGCGCGGTGATACGCCCAGTGTCGAGATCGGCGGCCAGGCTGGCGAGTGTCGGATGGTTCGGCATGGTGTTCTTGATTACTTCCTGTACGATTTACCGTGGCGCGGACTATCTCCGATGACGGGCTGGCATACAAGCGCTCTCACGCGCTGGGAATGCGGCCATGCGACAGCACCGCTGCTG
Source organism: Bradyrhizobium sp. AZCC 1678 (assembly GCF_036924765.1). Taxonomy (NCBI): domain Bacteria; kingdom Pseudomonadati; phylum Pseudomonadota; class Alphaproteobacteria; order Hyphomicrobiales; family Nitrobacteraceae; genus Bradyrhizobium; species Bradyrhizobium sp. AZCC 1678. The sequence goes on along the minus strand of NZ_JAZHSE010000001.1, from coordinate 3,262,915 downwards.
GGGCCGTTGACGGAGATCGGTCAATGTCGCATCAAGACCGCAACAAGCGGGTCGACGCCCGTATTCCAAGGAGATTAGCCGATATGGCGGAGCCTGCGCGCGCAAAACCAAAACCCACCCCTGAAACGCAACATTTCTGGGATGGAACGCAGGCCGGCGAATTGCGCCTGCAGCGCTGCGACGCCTGCGCCAATGTCTATTTCCCGCCGCGTCCGTTCTGCCCCTCCTGCGCCTCGCGCAAGGTCAGCGTATTCAAGGCGAGCGGCAAGGGCACGCTCTACAGCTACGTCATCAACCACCGTCCGGCAGCGCCCGGCTTCACCCCGCCTTACGCGATCGCCGTCGTCGAGCTCGACGAAGGCCCGCGCATGATGAGCAACATCATCGATTGCCCGCAGACGCCGGAGGCGCTCGAGCTAGACATGAAGCTCGAAGTCGCGTTCGAGAAGCTCGACGACAAGATCACCCTTCCTTTGTTCCGTCCGGCGAAGGGCTAAGCACCATGCGCAAAAATGCAGTCGCCGTCGTCGGCGCAGCCGAGACCACCGAGCTCGGCGTCATCCCCAACATGTCGCAGATCCAGCTCCACGCCGATGCGGCGCTCAACGCCATCGCCGATGCCGGACTGAAACTGTCAGATATCGACGGCATCGCCACCGCGGTGGAAACCCCGCAGCAGATCGCCCATTACCTCGGCATCACGCCGACCTGGGTCGACGGCACTTCCGTCGGCGGCTGCTCGTTCATGCTGCATGTCCGCCATGCCGCGGCCGCGATCGAGGCCGGTCTCTGCAAGACCGTGCTGATCACCCACGCCGAGAGCGGCAAGTCGATGATCGGCAAGCTGCCGCGCTCGACGCCGCCCGACAGTTTGAACGGCCAGTTCGAGTCGCCATTCGGCGTCTATGGCCCGCCCAGCATGTTCCCGATTCCCGTGCTGCGCTACATGAAGACCTACGGTATTACCCATGAGCAGATCGCCATGGTCGCCGTGGCGCAGCGGGAATGGGCCGCAAAGAATCCGCGCGCGACCATGAAGGCGCCGATCACGGTCGAGGACGTGCTGAACTCGAAGATGATCGCCTACCCATTTCGCATCCTGCAATGCTGCCTCGTCACCGACGGCGGCGGCGCGCTGATCCTTACCTCGGCCGATCGCGCCAAGGACTTTCCGAACAAGCCGGTCTACATCCTCGGCACCGGCGAGAGCGTCGAAACGCCGATGGTCAGCCAGATGGAGACGTTCAACTCCTCGCGCGCCTTCAAGGTGGCAGGCCCGACCGCGTTCCGGGAAGCCGGCATCACCCACAAGGACGTCGATCATCTGATGATCTACGACGCCTTTGCGCATCTGCCACTTTTCGGCCTCGGCGATCTCGGCTTCATGCCGCATGAGGAGACCGGCAAGTTCATTGCCGACGGCAACACCCGCCCCGGCGGCAAGCTGCCGCTCAACACCAATGGCGGCGGATTGAGCTATATGCATTCCGGCATGTACGGCATGTACGCGTTGCAGGAGAGTGTGCGCCAGATGCGCGGCATCGCACCGGCGCAGGTCAAGGACGCGAAAATCTCGGTCTGTCACGGCGTCGGCGGCATGTTCGCGGCATCAGGCACGATCGTCTTTACGAACGAGAAGTAACCCTCTTCGTCATTCCGGGATGGTCCGAAGGACCAGGCCCGGAATCTCGAGATTCCGGGTTCGCGCTGCGCGCGCCCCGGAATGACGGAGAAACCACAGGAGAATCCCCAATGGCAAAATCACTGCAAGACAAAGTCATCATCGTCACCGGCGCAGGCCGTGGCATCGGGCGCGAGATTGCGCTGCTCTGCGCGGCCGAAGGCGCCAAGGTCGTGGTCAACGATCCCGGCGTCGCCGCTGACGGCGCCGGATCGAGCGCGGCACCCGCCGAGGAAGTGGTCGAGGAGATCAAGAAGCGCGGCGGGACTGCGGTCGCCAATTTCGAGTCGGTGGCGGAGGCGATCCCCGCCAGCAAGATCGTGAAGACGGCGACCGATCATTTCGGCCGGCTCGACGGCGTGGTCAACAACGCCGGCATTTTGCGCGACATGATCTTCCACAAAATGAGCGTGGAAGCGTTCGAGGCCGTCATCAAGGTGCACCTGATGGGCTCGTTCTACGTCTCTCACGCCGCGGCGCGGATATACCGCGAACAGGAGAGCGGCTCCTTCGTGCACTTCACCTCGACCTCGGGCCTGATCGGCAATTTCGGCCAGGCCAATTACGCCGCCGCCAAGCTCGGCATCGTCGGCCTGTCGAAGTCGATCGCGCTCGACATGGGTCGCTTCAACGTGCGCTCGAACTGCGTCTCGCCCTTCGCCTGGACCCGCATGATCGGTGCCATTCCGACCGAGACCGAGGCCGAGAAGGCGCGCGTGGCGAAAATCCAGCAGATGGGGCCGGAGAAGATCGCGCCGGTCTGCGCCTATCTGCTCAGCGACGCCGCCAAGGACGTGACCGGGCAGATTTTCGGGGTGCGCATGAACGAGATATTCCTGTTCAGCCAGAATCGGCCCCTGCGCTCGGTGCAGCGGAGCGAAGGCTGGACGCCGCAGACCATTGCCGAGCACGGCATGCCGGCGCTCAAGGGATCGTTCTACAAGCTCGATCGTTCCGCGGACATCTTCCCCTGGGATCCGATCTGACGGCTCTATGAAAATGATCGTCCCGGCTGGTTGCCGGGACGACTATCTTCGATTGCTCAAGTGTACCCGCCCGCTTTATGCCGGAATGCGGGCTGATGATTTCCTTCCAATAAAAAACATGGGAGGAAATCATGACAAGCTCACTGACCTTTCCCGATTCCCAACAGCACGGCGGCGGTTTTGACCGTCGCAAGATATTGACCGGTGCGGCAGCACTCGCCGCCTCGGCTGTAACGATGAAGACGGCCTCTGCGGCTTCCGTCGCGCCGCTCGGCCAGACCGGCGCGCCAACAACGGCATCGCCGCCCCTGCCACTCGGTCCGCTTCCCGGCGCCCGCTATCCGGACGCTCGCCTGGAGTCGATGAAGAAGCCGAAGGTTTCGTTCGGGCCGACAGGCTTTCCGGCCTTCGCCGGCACCATGGCAGTCGAGCGCGTCGCAACCGGATTCCGCTGGGCCGAAGGTCCGGTCTACTTTCCGGCTGGGCGATATGTTCTGTTTAGCGACATTCCCAACAACCGCATCATGCGCTTCTCGGAAGATGACGGTCACCTCAGCGTCTACCGTCAGCCGTCGATGAACTCGAACGGCAACACCATCGACCGCGAAGGGCGCCTGATCACCTGCGAACATAGCGGCCGACGGGTGACCCGGACCGAACTCGATGGCTCGATCACGATCATCGCCGACAAGTACAATGGCAAGAAGCTGAACTCGCCGAACGATGCGGTCGTCGCGGCCGACGGTTCGATCTGGTTCTGCGACCCGGCCTACGGTATCGGCGGCTATTACGAGGGCATCAAGGCCGAGCCCGAGCAGGACAAGAAAAACGTCTACCGGGTCGATCCGAAATCCGGCGATATCAAGATGGTGGTCGATGACTTCGTGGAGCCGAACGGCCTTTGCTTCTCGCCTGACGAGAAGAAGCTCTATATCTGCGATACCGGCTTCACCGACGGGCCAGACAATCCGTCGCATATCCGCGTGTTTGACGTGGATCTCGCGGCCGGAAAGCTTTCGAACAGCAAGGTCTTTGCGGACATGCCGAAGCCCAGCATTACCGACGGGCTGCGCTGCGACACCGCCGGGCGTCTTTGGTGCTCGGTCGGTTGGGGCGATCCGAATGAGGACGGCGTGCGCTGCTACACGGCGGACGGCGATCTGCTCGGCAAGATCCACATACCGGAGACCGTCGCCAATTTGTGCTTCGGCGGCCAGCAGCGAAATAGACTTTATATCTGCGGCTCGTCATCGCTGTATGCGGTCTACACCAGTGCGCAGGGCGCGATGAAGCCGTGACGGGCTGAAAAGCCTCGCCGTCATTGCGAGGAGCGGAGCGACGAAGCAATCCATGCATCCGCGCATGCGGAGAGATGGATTGCTTCGCTGCGCTCGCAATGACGGCGGTGAGGCCGCGGCTCAGCGTCACCCGCTATTCCGCAACCCCGCCGAAATGCCGTTGATCGTCAGCTGAATCCCGCGCAGCACCTGCTCGTCCGGGTTCTGCGCGCGATGCTCCTTCAGCAATTCCACCTGCACGTGGTTGAGTGGATCGAGATAGGGAAAGCGGTTGCGGATCGATCGTTCCAGCAGCGGGTTTCCCTGCAAGAGGCGCTCGTGCCCCATGATGTCGAGCAGCGTCTCGATTGAGGAATGCCATTCGCGTCGGATGCGCCCAAAAATGCTCTCGCGCAATTTCACATCAGGCACCAGTTCGGCATAGCGCGAGGCGATCGCGATCGAGCTCTTGGCCAGCACCATGTCCATGTTAGATAGCAGCGTGCGGAAGAACGGCCATTCGCGGTAGAGCTCCTGCAGGAACGGCATGCCCTGCTCCGGATGCTCCGCGATCCAGGTCTCGACCGCCGAGCCGAAGCCGTACCAGCCCGGCAGCATCAGCCGGCATTGCGCCCAGCTGAACACCCATGGGATAGCGCGCAGATCCTCGATCTCGCGGGTCTTCTTGCGCGACGCCGGGCGGCTGCCGATGTTGAGCGTCGAGATTTCGGTGATGACGGTGGAGCCCCAGAAATAATCGGCGAAGCCCTCAGTCTCGTAGACCAGTCCGCGATACGCCTTGAAGGCCAGTGCGGAAAGTTGCTCCATTGCGGTCAGATATTCCTTGCGCGGCGCGCTCTGCCGCGGATGCAGCAGGCTCGCCTCCAGCGTGGCGGCAGCGAGGATTTCCAGATTGCTGCGGCCGACTTCCGGGTTGGAATACTTGCTCGAGATGATCTCGCCCTGCTCGGTGATGCGGATCTGGCCATTCACCGCGCCGCCGGGCTGCGCAATGATGGCGTCATAGCTCGGACCACCGCCGCGGCCGACCGAACCGCCGCGGCCATGGAATAGCCGCAACCGCACATGGTGGCGTTCGAACACCTCGACCAGTTCGATTTCGGCCTTGTAGAGCTCCCAGCCCGAGGTGACGAAGCCGCCATCCTTGTTGCTGTCGGAATAGCCGAGCATCACTTCCTGAACGCCGCCGCGGCTGTCCACCAGCCGGCGGTAATCATGCAGCGACAGCATCCGGTCCATGATGCCGGAGGACGCCTGCAAATCCTCGATGGTCTCGAACAGCGGCACGATGTTGATGGCGCTGCGGCCGGAAGGATTGATGAGACCGACCTCCTTCAGCAGCACCGCCACCTCCAGCATATCCGACATCCCCTTGCACATGGAGATGATGCATTGGTGGATCACGTCGGTGCCAAACCTGGCATGCGCTTCGGCAGCCGCGCGGAACACCGCGAGTTCGCCCAGCGTCTCCTCGCTGTACTTGACGAACGCCGAACTGAGCGGCCTTGCGCTGCGCAGTTCATTCAGCAGCAGATTGACGCGGGCTTCTTCGTTGAGGTCCAAATAGGACATCCCGGGGATCGCCGCGTCGAACAGTTCCGCCACCGTGCGTTCATGCACCGCCGAATTCTGCCGGATGTCGAGCCGGGCGAGATGGAAGCCGAAACAATCCACGGCCCGGCGCAACGACCGCAGCCGGCCGCGCGCGATCACGCCGGAATTGTTCGCGATCAGCGAGCGATCGAGCACATCGAGATCGGCCTTGAACTCCTTCACGCTAGCATAAGGCGCGGCCTCTCCCACCGGCCGGCGCGTGGTTTCGACCTCCAGCCGCACTGCGGTCGCCGTCAGCCGGGCATAGATGCCGGACACCGCCAGCCGATACGGTTCGCCGCTTCGATGCGGCGAGGTATCCGGCGAGCGTCCGGCCAGCGCGCGCAATTCGTCGGAGACGTCGGCAAGATGCGCCGCCAGCGACAGTTCCGAACCGAGGACGTGCAACTCCTCCAGATAGAAGTTCATCACCCGGCTCGACTGCAGGCGCAGCGTGCCGCGCATCACGTCGGCCGTCACGAACGGGTTGCCGTCGCGATCGCCGCCGATCCAGCTTCCCATGGTCAGGAACGATGCCAGTTCGCCGGGCGTGCCACCTTCCTCCTGGTTCAGCCGGTCTTCCAGCGCGCAATGCAGCCGCGGAACCTCGTGCAGGAAGGTGTAGTCGTAGAACGAGAGACCGTTGGCGACTTCATCGAGCACGGTCAGCTTGGTCCTGCGCAGCAGATTGGTCTGCCACAGCGTCAGCACGGCGCGGCGCAGTTGTTCGGCGCTGGCTTCGGCTTCCTCCGCCGTGAGCTGGACGCGTTCGCGCTGGTCGAGCAATCCAGCGATTTCCATCTCGCGGTCGATCGTGCTCTTGCGGCGAACTTCGGTGGGATGCGCGGTCAGCACCGGGCTGACCTGGGCCTCCCCAAAGAAGCGGCGCAGGTCGGCGGCGCTGAATCCGGCCGCCTTTGCGTGTGACAACGTCTGGGTCAGTAGGCTCGGCCGCGGCCCGCCGGGACCACGACCGCGCATCTGGCGGATGTTGTTCTGGTCCTCGGCTATGTTGGCGAGATGCGAGAAATAGCTGAAGGCGCGAACGATGCGCAGAGTGTCGCTGGTCGACATGCCGTCGAGCATGGTCTCGAGTTCCCGCCGCGCCAGCTTGTCCTCGTCGCGGTGGAACCGGATCGAGGTCTGCCGGATGCGTTCGACCAGGTCGAACACATCCGCGCCCTCCTGGTCGCGCACGGTATCGCCGAGAATGCGCCCGAGCAGGCGGATATCGGTCCGCAGCCGCGCGTCTTCCTCCAGCGCCAGCGCGTCATCGCTGCGATTGGACCGGGCCTCGGTCTCGGAAGGCACGGTCTGGGAGGACACTATCTGGGAAGACATGGCTGGCTACCTCAGAAATTGCCCGGCATTCCGAGTGTGCAAGTTTTTTGCCGCAGTGCAAGATAAAGATGGGGGCGGCCAGAATTGCGATTACTCCGTCATGGCCGGGCTTGACCCGGCCATCCACGTTCTTCGCCCGGCACAAGGCCGGGCATGACCCGCTGAACGTACCTAAATCCTCCGCCCCGCCCGCTCCCAGTAGGGATCGCGCAGGCGGCGCTTGAAGATCTTGCCGGAATCTTCCCGCGGCAGGTTCGACTGGATCTCGATGTGTTTTGGCACCTTGTAGTCGGCCAGCGACATCTTGAGCTGCGCGCGGACGGAGGCGATGTCGAGCGTCACTCCCGGCTGCGGCTCCACCACGGCCATCAGCGCCTCGCCGAATTCCGTGTCGGGAATGCCGAACACCGCGCAATCATGCGCGCCCGGTATCGCATGCAGCGCGGCCTCGATCTCGGCCGGATAGATGTTGACGCCGCCCGAAATCACCATGTCGCGCTTGCGGTCGCAGATGAAGACATAGCCGTCCGCGTCGATGTAGCCGACGTCGCCCGAGGTAATGAACCCCTCGCGATCGATCTCGGAACGCTTGTCGGGCTTGTTGTGATAGGTGAAATCCGGGTTGCCCGCGATGCGCGAATAGATTTCGCCGATCTCGCCCTGCGGCAATTCCCTTCCATCGTCACCGATGAAGCGCAGTTCCGCTCCCGGGGCGATCTTGCCGACGGTGCCGGGCTTCTTCAGCGCGTCCTCGGAAGTGGCAAAGGTGACAGCGCCCGACTCGGTCGAGCCATAGAATTCATAAATGATCGGCCCCCACCATTCTATCATCGCGCGTTTGACGTCGGCGGGACATGGCGCGGCCGCATGGATGATGTGGCGCAGCGAGGACGTGTCGTATTTTCTGCGGACCTCTTCCGGCAGCTTCATCAGCCGGATGAACATGGTCGGTACCATGAAGATGGTGTCGATCTTCTCGGTCTCGACCACCCGCAAAAATTCTTCCGCATCGAAGCGCGGCATGATCGCCAGTGCGCCGCCGAGTCGGCCGGCGCGCAGGCCGAACGAGTTCGGCGCGGAATGATAAAGCGGCCCCGGCAGCAGTGCACGGGCGCCCGGCTTGAGGCCGTAGATCAGGCTGCGCATGCGTTCGGCGTTGGCACTCTGTTCCTGCGTCGGCGCGAAACGACGAACACCCTTGGGATGGCCTGTGGTGCCCGAGGTGTAGATCATGCTTTGCGGCTGCGGCACCACCGGCCCGTCATAGCGCGGGTGCTGTTTCAGCCAGGATTCGAAATCGATCGCAAAGTCGGGCGTGGTGAGGTGATCGGGATTAATCTTGTAGTTGGTGATAATTTCCGGCGGCGTCGGCACGCTGAGCGAAGTGACGCCTTGCGGTATCGCCTCGCGCAGCTGATGCAGCATGTCGGCATGCGCGATCAGCACCGAAGTGCCGGAATCCTTCAGCACATAATTGATCTCTTCCGGCTTGAAGTGCCAATTCACTGGCACGCCATAGGCGCCGAGCCGCATCGCGGCATAAGCCGCCTCGATGAAGGCGATGTCGTTGCGCATCAGCATGGCGACGCTGTCGCCCTGTTTGACGCCGAGTTTTTGCAAGCCGCCGGCGATGCGGTCGGCACGTTCGGCGACCTCATCGTGGCTGCGCTTGCGGGGGCCGCTGATAATGCCGTGGAAGAGAGAGGTGGACATTGTCGCTTTCCGATCTGTTGCCGGGTTTGGAACGAAAGGCCGTCATTCCGGGATGGTGCGCAAGCACCAGACCTCAGATGCACAATTGCGCATAGCGGAATCTCGAGATTCTCTGATGTGCAATTGCACATCATAGTTCGTCGCTTCGCGCCGCCCCGGAATGACGGAACTACCTACCCCGCGTCCGCGAACCGCGGCGCGCGTTTTTCCATATTGGCGCGCACCGCCTCGGTCTGGTTGGGGCTGCCGAGCAGCTTCTGCTGTTCGACGGATTCAGCCATTAGCGCCGGAGCCGGGTCGACGGACAGCTTGTTCAGCATCCGTTTGGCGGCACGGATCGCATCGGGACTCTTGCCGGCGATTTCGCGCGCGACCTCGAAGGCCGCAGCAAGCGGATCGTCGCAGATCCGCGTCGCGAGGCCGTAGCTCATGGCTTCCTGGGCGGAGAAGATGCGCCCGGTATAGGTCAGGTCGCGCAGGATGTCGTCACGGACGAGACTCGCAAGGATCGGCGTGCCGGCCATGTCGGGCACCAGCCCCCATTTGATTTCCATGATCGACATCCGCGCGTCCGGCGTGAGGAAGCGCATGTCGGCGCCGAGCGCGAGCTGGAAACCGCCGCCGAACGCCACACCCTGGATCGCGGCGATGACAGGCACGGGAAGCTGCCGCCAGCCCCAGACCGCAGCTTGCGGAAAGTTCGCCACACCATGTGTGCGTGCAGTGAGGTCACGTTTCTCGCCACCGGCGATCCCATTACCGCCATTCTCTTTCATGGCCGCAAAACGTCCCATATCGAGACCGGCGCAGAACGCCCGCCCCTCCCCGGACAATACTACCACCCTAACCGCCTTTTCATGGGCAAGCCGTTCGGTCGCAGCCACCAGCGCCTCGAACATCGCGGCGTCGAGCGCGTTCATCTTGTCGGCCCGCACCAGCCGGACATCGGCAATGCCGTCCGAAATCGAGATCGAAACGCGTTGCTCCATGATAATTCTCCTCCACACTTCCTTCTTGGCGCTTTACAGAACGGCTGTTGCCGGTTTTAGTCAATCGACCAATTAACAGACAATTCCCGTGGGTGGAAACGATGTTCAACGATCAGCTTCTCGCCGGGCGGCGCATTCTCGTGACCGGAGGCGGCACCGGCCTCGGCAAGTCCATGGCCGCGCGGTTTCTCCAACTGGGAGCCGAGGTCCACATCTGCGGCCGCCGCAAAATCGTGTGCGACGAGACCGCGACCGAATTGATGGACCTTCATGGCGGGCGCGTGGTCAGCCACGGCGTCGACATCCGCAATGCGCTTGCCGTCGACGAAATGATCGAACAGATCTGGACCGAAGGTGCCCTCACCGATCTCATCAATAACGCGGCCGGCAATTTCATCTCGCGCTCGGAAGAACTCTCGCCGCGCGGCTTCGATGCCGTCGCCAACATCGTGATGCACGGCACCTTCTACGTGACGCACGCGGTCGGACGGCGCTGGATCGCCGCCAAGCTGCCCGGCAACGTGGTGTCGATCACCGTGACCTGGGTGCGCAACGGCTCGCCCTATGTGGTGCCGTCGGCGATGAGCAAGTCGGCGATCCACGCCATGACGATGTCGCTGGCGGTCGAATGGGGCAAGCACGGCATCCGCCTCAACACCATTGCGCCCGGCGAAATCCCGACCGAGGGCATGAGCAAGCGCATCAAGCCCGGCGACGAGGCTGGCGCGCGCACCCGGGCGCAGAACCCGATGGGCCGGGTCGGCACCATGGAGGAGTTGCAGAACCTCGCGGTGTTCCTGATCTCCGGCGGCTGCGACTGGATCAACGGCGAAACCATCGCCATGGACGGCGCGCAGGCCCTCGCCATGGGGGGTAATTTCTATCAGTTGCGCGACTGGAGCGACGACGACTGGAACACGGCGCGCGACTCGATCAAGGCGCAGAACGAGAAGGACCGCGCGGCAAGGGGGTGATCTCTCCGCGTCATTGCGAGCGAAGCGAAGCAATCCATACCGCCGCGAAGGAAGCGTGGATTGCTTCGCTTCGCTCGCAATGACGGACGATTGCCTGTAACGCTCCGAGCCAATATCATCTCCCGGGTAAACAATAATAATACCTACGGGAGAGACATGTCCGCTTCGCAGCAATTGACGAACCTTGCCGACATGGTGCGCGACCGCGCCAGAACGCGCGGCGACGCGATCGCCTATGAGTTCGAGGGACGCCAGACAAGTTTCGCCGAATTCGACATCAACACCAACCGTGTTGCGAATGCGCTGATCGCGCTCGGCGTCAAGCCGGGCGAGCGCATCGCCTATCTCGGCAAGAACAGCGACTTCTATTTCGAGCTCCTGATGGGTGCGATGAAGGCCAAGGTGGTGATGGCGCCGGTGAACTGGCGGCTCGCCGGGCCGGAGGTCGCCTTCATCGTCGCCGACTGCAAGGCGCCGGTGCTGTTTGTAGGCCCCGAGTTCATCACCCAGGTCCGCAACATCAAGGCGCAATTGCCAGATGTGCGTCACGTGATCACCACCGAAGGCGGCACGCCGGAATGGTCGGATTTTACAGCTTGGCGCGATGCTGCCAGCGGCGATGACCCGAGGGTTGCGATCAGCCCGAAGGACATCGCGATCCAGCTCTACACCTCGGGCACCACCGGCAAGCCGAAGGGCGCGATGCTTTCGCATGCCAACTTTCTTAATCTGGTGAACGCCGGCAGCGAGGCCGAGAAGCCCGAGTGGAACAAATGGACGAGCGACGACGTCTCGCTGGTGGCGATGCCGATCTTCCATATCGGCGGCTCCGGCTGGGGCGTCATGGGCCTCTATCACGGCGCCAAGGGCGTGATCGCGCGCGAGTTCGATCCGACCAGAATTTTGGATTTCTTCGAACAGTCCGGAATTACAAAACTGTTCATGGTGCCGGCCGCGATGCAGTTCGTGGTGCGGCAACCGCGGGCGCGGCAGGTCGATTTCTCCCGCCTGAAATACATGCTCTACGGCGCCTCGCCGATTCCTGCTGCGCTTTTGAAGGAGTGCATCGAGGTGTTCAAGTGCGGCTTCGTGCAATTGTACGGCATGACCGAGACGACAGGCACCATCGTAGCCCTTCCGCCCGAGGACCACGTCGAGGGGCTGGAGCGGATGCGCTCCGCGGGCAAAGCCCTGCCCGGCATCGAGCTTGCGATCCTCGACCCTGATGGCAAGCGATTGCCGCCGCGCCAGGTCGGCGAAATCGCCACCCGCTCCGGCTCCAACATGGCCGGCTACTGGAACCTGCCCGAGGCAACCGCGAGGACGCTCGGCAGCGACGGCTGGCTGCGCACCGGCGATGCCGGCTACATGGACGAGGACGGCTACCTCTATATCCACGACCGCATCAAGGACATGATCATCTCCGGTGGTGAGAACATTTACCCGGCCGAAGTCGAAAGCGCGATCTGCGATCATCCTGACGTCGCCGAAGCCGCCGTGATCGGCATCCCCGATGACAAATGGGGCGAAGCGGTGAAGGCGATCGTGGTGATGAAGCCGGGCAAGCATGCGATCGCCACCGACATCATCAACTACACCCGCGAGCGCATCGCGGGATTCAAGACGCCGAAATCGGTCGACTTTCTGGAAGCGCTGCCGCGCAACCCGTCGGGGAAGATTTTGCGGCGGAGTTTGCGCGAGCCGTACTGGGCGGGCAAGGATCGGCAGGTGAATTAAGCTCGCTTCGTAGGGCGGGCAAAGCCAAGCGTGCCCACCATCCGCTGTCGTGATCTGGGTAGATGGTGGGCACGGCGCAAGTGCACCTTTGCCCACCCTACGACTCTTCCGTCATTGCGAGGAGCGAAGCGACGAAGCAATCCATCGATCCGTTATGCCGCGATATGGGTTGCTTCGCTTCACTCGCAATGACGGCAGGGCTCAATGCTTCCCCGCCCCCATGTAGCCGAACAGGAATCCCGCCACCTTGCGCTTCTGGATTTCCTCGCTGCCCTCGGTGATGCGGTAGCGGCGGTGGTGGCGGTAGATGTGTTCGAACGGCTTGTGGCGCGAATAGCCCATACCGCCATGCACCTGCATGGCACGATCGGCGGCTTCGCAGCACAGGCGGTTGGCCCAGAAGTTACACATCGAGACCCGATCGGAGAGTGTGTGCTCGACCTGCGCCTGCGTGAGCTGGTCCATCTCCCAGGCGGTCTTGCGGATCAGCAATCGCAGCATCTCGGCCTGCGTCGCCAGTTCGACCAGCGGCCACTGGATCGCCTGGTTCTCGGCCAGCGCCTTGCCGAACGGCTTTCGTTCGCGCGCATATTTGACGCTTTCGTTGATGCAATAGACGGCTGCGCCGAGTGAACTTGCCGCCTGCCGGATCCGGTTCTCGTGCACAAAACATTGCGCCAGCGACAGGCCGCGGCCGACCTCGCCGAACAGCGCATCGTCGGGCACGAACACGTCCGTGAAGCTGACGCGCGGGTGATCCGTCGGCATGTTGAAGGTCCACATGTACTCTTCGACCTTCACACCCGGGCTCTTGGCCGGCACCAGCAGGCAGGTAATGCCCCGCGCGTCGCCGTCATTGCCGGACGTGCGGGCAAACAGCGCGCAATGCGTCGCCACATGCATGCCCGTGGTCCACATCTTCTGGCCGTTGATGATCCAGCCCTTGACGTTGTCACGGGTCGCTTGAACGGCCCTAGTTTCCATGTGCGTCGCGTCGGAGCCGTGCTCGGGCTCGGTGAGACCAAACGTGATGCGATACTTGCCTGTGATCGAGCCGTCGATCATCGCCTTCTGATCGTCGGTGCCGTAGCGGTCGAGCATGGTGACGATCGGCAAATTGCCGACGATCGAATGCTCGTTCTGCAAATCATTGTGCAGGCCGAGGCCTTTCGAGGCAAAATGCTCACGGATCACGGCCATCCAGAGGTTGGAACCGTCCTTGCCGCCGTAGCGCTTCGGAATCGCGAAGCGCAGATGGCCCGCGGCGTCGGCAAGGTTCTTGGCCTTACGCAGCAACGCTTCCCATTCATGCCGCGGCAGGCCGCCGTTCTCGAAATCGGTGCGCGCCCATTCGCGGCGATGATCGAAGAAGCGGATGTTGTCGTCGGCCTCCTCCAGCGGCTTGATCTCGCGCGCGATGAAGCGGTCGAGCTCATCGAGATAGGCGACAAGGTCTGCAGGCAGGTTGAAATCCAAGGCAGTCTCTCCCGGAAATGTCGTTTGTTTTGATTTGCGTTTAGGCGCTATGCAGCGCTCCTGCTCGGATCGATTTAGGTTGGAAGACCCGGTCCAAGTCAAGCAACGGAATGAGGCTTGGCACGCGCGGCGGCGTTGCGTAATTGAATGGTATCAGACGCCGCGCTGGCGCTATGATCGTGGTCAATATTCTTCGCCGCAGAAAATCGAAACGGGAGCAAACATGGATCTGAAATTCTCCAAGGTAACGCGCAAGGGCCCGATCACGATCATCACGCTGTCGCGGCCCGAAGTGTACAATGCGTTGCATATCGACGCGCATTTCGAACTCAACAAGGTGTTCGACGATTTCTCCGCGGACCCTGCGCAATGGGTCGCGATCGTCACCGGCGCCGGCGACAAGGCCTTTTGCGCCGGCAACGACCTGAAATGGCAGGCGGCGGGGGGAAAGCGCGGCTGGGACAAGGGCGGGTTTGCCGGCCTCACCTCGCGGTTCGACTGCGACAAGCCGATCATCGCCGCCGTCAATGGCGTGGCGATGGGCGGCGGTTTTGAAATCGCGCTGGCCTGCGACCTCATCATTGCCTCGGAGAATGCCACCTTTGCGCTGCCCGAACCGCGCGTCGGCCTCGCCGCGCTCGCCGGCGGCGTGCACCGCCTGCCGCGGCAGATCGGGCTGAAGCGTGCCATGGGCATGATCCTCACCGCCCGCCACGTCTCGGCCAAGGAGGGGCTTGAACTTGGTTTTGTGAATGAGGTGGTTCCGGCCGGCGAAGCGCTGGCGGCGGCCGAGCGCTGGGCGGAGACGATCTGCAAGAACTCGCCGATGTCGATCCGTGCCTCCAAGCAGGCGATCCAGCGCGGGCTTGACGGATCGCTGGAACAGGCGATCGCCGAGCAGCGCGAGTACCCGGCCGTGAAGGCGATGGCGGCCTCGCAGGATTACATCGAGGGGCCGAAGGCGTTTGCGGAGAAGCGTCCGCCGAAATGGCTGGGGCGGTGAGGCACCCGACGCTCTATCCCCGTCATTGCGAGCGAAGCGAAGCAATCCATCTATCCGCTTGCTGTGAGATGGATTGCTTCGTCGCTGCGCTCCTCGCAATGACGGGGTTGGGTTCTCGACCAGTCTACTTATTCTCCACCTCCCTTTTGTACGACGCGTAGTTCGGCTGATCGACGGCGAGCTTGTCCATCGTGGTCTGCCAGAGATGCTTGGCCAGCCCCGGCGTCTGCAGGTCGACCTCCCCTTTTGCAATTTTTTCCGACAGCGCGCGATTCAGCTCGATCAACGAACCGTCCGCGCCGAGCAGCTGTTTCAGCCGCGCGGCTTCCGCAGCATCGCCCTCCTGCTCCAGCGCCAGCTGCCGCGTGACGAGATCGAGCGCGTTGATGCCGACGCGGAGCTTGAAGGCGTTGTGGCCCTTGATGACGGGAGTGATCTCGTTGCGGAGGAAATCCGCGACCGCCTTGATCAGTTCGGTGGCTGTCGGTTCGTCCTGCATCTTAATCTCTCTTTTTTAGGCATGATCTTATCCGAAAACCGGTTCCCACTTTTCGGGATCATGCCTTCCCTCTCGGAGCGAGCAATCTCAGCAAATCGATTTCCGTCTCCGACGAGCGCCGGCCGATCATGGCGCGCTCCATCGAGTGATCGGGGCCGGAGCGAAAGCGCTGCATCATGCCGCAGCACATGATGCCCCAGCGCAGCGTGCCCATCACTTCCCAGAACATCACGCGATCGGGGTCGGCCTTGCGGCCGGCTTCCTCATAGCCCGCGAATAATTCTTCGCGTGAACCAAAACCGCCGACCGGCTTGTCGATCTCGCCGAAGCGCCAGGAGTTGACGCAGATCCACCCCAAGTCTTCCATCGGGTCGCCGAAATGTGCCAGCTCCCAGTCCAGCACCGCGCGGACGCCGTCGGGACCGATGATGAGGTTGCCATGGCGGAAGTCGCCATGCACCAGCGTCACCTCTTTCGACGGCCCGGGATCGCGCTCGCGCAGCCAGCGCAGCGCCAACTCGAACACCGGACGTGGCCAGCCGAAACTGCGGTATTCCCGCTCGAGGTCGGCAATCTCCTTTGTCGCGCTCATCTCGCGCAGCTTCGGCAGTTTGGATGACGGCAAGCCGTGAATGCCGGCGATGACCTTGCCGAGCTGCCGCGCCAAAATCGGCCGCGCCTTGGCGAATTGCTCATCGCGAAGAATCTTGCGCGCGATGGTCTCGCCCTCGATGCGCTGCATGATGAAGCCGATACCGAGTTCGTCCTCGGGCTTCAGCACATGCATCACGCGCGGCGACGGCAGGCCGGCGTCATGCGCGAGCTGCATCAAGACAGCCTCGGCATCGAGGCCGGCGGCCCGTCCCGGCGACGCGCCATAGCCCGGTGGCGCCCGGCGCAGGATGGCGCCGGTGGTTCCGCCCGCGTGCACGACGTCGAACGTCCAGGTCTCCTGGCTGGCGCCGCCGGAAAGTTTGGCGGCGCCAATGACGCCGGTCGCTCCCGGATACCAGGAGGCGACGCAACGTCCGAGTTGGTCCTCGATCATTTGCCCCTAAACTTGGCGGGGCGTTTTTCGAGGAAAGCGGTGACGCCTTCCTTGAAGTCTTCCGCCGCGCCCGCGATACGCTGCGATTCGAATTCGAGATTGAGCTGTTCCTCGAAGGAGTTTTCCGGGCTGTCCCAATAGAGCTTTCGGATCAGCGACAGCGCGATCGTCGGCCCATTGGCGAGGTCGTGCGCGAGCTTCATCGCCTCTTCCATCAAGGCAGCATCGTCATAGACGCGGTTGACGAGGCCCCACTCCAGCGCCTTCTCCGCCGGCAGCCGCTCGCCCATCAGCGACAGTTCGACCGAGCGTGCCTTGCCGATCATCCGCGGCAGCAGCCAGGTCGAGCCGCAATCCGGCACTAGGCCGATACGACGGAACGCCTGCAGGAAGTAGGAGGAGCGCGCGCACACGATCATGTCGCCCATCAATGCAAAACTCATCCCGGCGCCGGCAGCGGGGCCGTTGACGGCTGAGACGATCGGGCAATGCAGCCGGCGCAGCCGCCGCAGGAACGGATGAAAGCCGATTTCCAGCGATTGCCCGGCGTTGCTCTTGCCGGGCTTCTGGTTGTTGCGGCCCTGCAGATTGGCGCCGGTGCAGAACGCGCGCCCGGCGCCGGTCAGCACGAGGCAGCGCACCTCTTCCCGCTTCTCCTCGATCGCGTCGAGCGCCTCGCCGAGGCCGCCCAGCATGTCCATCGAGACCGCGTTCATGACCTCCTGATGGTCAAGCTTGAGAATGGCGACCGGGCCATCGAAATCGAGCGTGACGTGCTTGAACTGCATTGCTTCCTCATGACTTGTGTTTACGCGCTATTTCGCTGCGCGGAAGATCTGAAGGGGTTCTCGACCCATATTTGATTTTCCGAGCGCGCTTGTCCATGCTTGCCGCAGAACATCTGCCCGCCACCGGGCGCACGACTAACTTGCTCCAATCAAAATGGGAACACCCAATGAGCATCTTTGACCTTACCGGCCGCACGGCGGTCATCACTGGCGGGAATGGCGGCATCGGCCTTGGCATCGCGCAGGCTCTGAACGCACAAGGCTGCAACGTTTCGATCTGGGGCCGCAACGCCGACAAGAACAAGAGCGCAGCCGCAACCATGTCGGCCGGTCCCGGCAAGGTCGATACGCAGATTTGCGACGTCTCCGATCCTGCTTCGGTGAAAGCCGCGATGCGGGCCACGCTCGACACGTTCGGCCGGGTCGATGGCTGCTTTGCCAATGCCGGCATCGGCGGCGGCGGACGGCGGGCCTTCATCGACCGTACCGAGGAGGAATGGCGGCGCATGTTCGCGACCAATCTCGACGGCGTCTTTCACGTGTTTCAGGCCGCCGCCCGCCACATGACCGAACGCGCCGAGGCCGGCGACAAATTCGGCCGGCTGGTCGCAACCTCCAGCCTGGCGTCGCTCTTCGGCACCGCGCGCAACGAGCACTATGCCGGCACCAAAGCGGCGCTGAACGCGCTGTGCCGCGCGCTTGCAGTCGAACTGGCGCGCCACGGCGTCACCGCGAATGCGATCCTGCCCGGCTGGATCAAGAGCGACATGACCTCCGGCCTCATGGCCAACGACAAGTTTGTCGCCAACGTGATGCCGCGGATTCCGGTGCGCCGCTTCGGCGAGCCCACGGATTTCGGCGGCATCGCGGTGTACATCATGAGCAAGGCGTCGTCGTATCATACGGCGGATTGTTTTGTGATCGACGGCGGCTATACGGCGTTTTGAGGTTGGGTGGGGCAGCCCGGTGGCCTCGCCCTTCCAGACGGCCGCTCCGCGGCCTCCTCAGGTGAGGAGGAAGGGCGAAGCTAGCTCTCTTCCCGTCATTGCGAGCGCAGCGAAACAATCCATAGCGCGGCGTGTGGAGACATGGATTGCATCGTCGCTAACGCTCCTCGCAATGACGGAGAAGCGTAGGGTGGGCAAAGCGACAGCGTGCCCACCATTCACGGCGATTGCTGCGGACAGATGGTGGGCACGTCGCTGACGCGCCTTTGCCCACCCTACTCGACCTTTGCCCTCTACGCGTCAGCTCATCCCCACGGTCCGCGCGAGGCCGTAGGCCGTCCCCACGGGCTGCGGCGCGGATAATTGCCGCGGGCGTTGACGGAAAGCGTGCCGCCGTGCGCGCCCATCTCCGCCGCGAGCTGCTGCAGCGCGGCGATGCGGTTCTCGGTCGAGGGGTGTGTCGTGAACAGATTGTCCATGCCGTGACCCGACAGCGGGTTGATGATGAACATGTGCGCGGTTGCCGGATTGCGCTCGGCTTCCGGGTTCGGCACCACATGCGCGGCATTGGCGATCTTGGACAGCGCCGACGCCAGCCA
This sequence comes from Bradyrhizobium sp. AZCC 1678, assembly GCF_036924765.1. Lineage (NCBI taxonomy): Bacteria > Pseudomonadati > Pseudomonadota > Alphaproteobacteria > Hyphomicrobiales > Nitrobacteraceae > Bradyrhizobium > Bradyrhizobium sp. AZCC 1678. Next base: position 3,244,243 of record NZ_JAZHSE010000001.1, on the reverse strand, counting down.
CATCGGCTGGCCGCAGATGCGCGCGCCGAGATCGTCGGCGGCGTATTCGCGGGTCCGGCTGATCGCCATCTGCACCAGCATGGCGCCGAGCGGCGCCAGGATCATCATGGCGATCGAGCCGATGATGCCGGGGCCGTTGTTGTCGCGGTTGCCGCCGAAGAACATGCCGAATTGCGCCAGCATCGAGATGGCGCCGGCAATCGTCGCAGTTATGGTCATCAGCAACGTATCGTGATTCCTGATATGCGCGAGCTCGTGCGAGATCACGCCAGCGAGCTCCTCGCGGCTGACCGACTGCACCAGACCGGTGGTGACGGCGACCGCCGCGTTTTGCGGATTGCGGCCGGTGGCAAACGCGTTGGGCTGCGGCTCGTCCATCAGAAACACGCGCGGCATCGGCAGGCCGGCGCGCCCGGCCAGCTCGGCCACGAGATTGAAAAGATCAGGCGCGGTGCGCTGGTCGACCTCATGGGCGCCGTACATCGACAGCACCATGCGATCCGAATTCCAGTAGGCGAACAGATTGGTCGCAGCCGCGATCACGAGCGCGATCACGGCGCCGCTGGCGCCGCCGATCAGATAACCGACGCCCATGAAGAGGCCGGTGAGACCGGCCAGAAGAATGGCAGTCTTGAAATAGCTCATTGTCGTCTCCTTGCCGCCCGCGGCCGAAGGTCGGGGCCTGGCATCCCAGAGGTAGTGATTTCCCTGGCAGCCCTTCAAGATATGCCGGGGTGCGTCGTCGCGCCGCGTTAGCGGAGGAACCAACGCGCGAGTGGGATTAACGATCCGTAATTTGGGGGGTCTGGCGGGACTTACCGCCGGGACGGGCGGGCCTGCTTGGACAACGCCGGCGCCGCCGTCTACATTGACTGGCAACGAGCAGCGCGCAGGACTATTTGCGGCCCGCATAAGGCGCAGGACAATGGCGTCCGTTCGTCCTGAAAAAACTGGGGAGGAATTGAAGAAATGTTTTCGCACGTGATGATCGGCACCAACGACCTGGAGAAGGCCAAGGCGTTCTACGACGCCCTGCTCGGCACGCTCGGCGTCCGGCCGGCCAAGGTCGATGGCCACCGCATTTTCTACTTCACCAAGACCGGTGTGTTCTCGGTGACGAAGCCGATCAACGGCCAGACGGCGACGCCGGCGAACGGTGGCACCATCGGCTTTGCGGCTGAATCTCCTGAGCAGGCCGATGCATGGCATGCAGCCGGCCTCGCCAATGGCGGCACCAGTTGCGAAAATCCGCCTGGCGTACGCGAAGGCAGCGCGGGCAAACTCTATCTCGCCTATTTGCGCGATCTCGACGGCAACAAGATTTGCGCGATGCATCGGATGGCGACGTAAATCGCAGGATGGGTGGAGCGAAGCGATACCCATCCGACGCAATCAAGGGGCCCACGTCATGAATCCATGTGTCAGATCCCTGGCGGTATCAGCCGCATTGTTCGCAGCCAGCCTGCTGCCGGCCTACGCAGAGCTCGACGTTATCAATCTCAAGAAGGCAATCGAGACGTCGATCGCGAGCGACTATCCAAAGCTCGACGCGCTCTACAAGGAGCTCCACGCCCATCCCGAACTTGCGTTTCAGGAAGTGAAAACCGCAGCCAGGCTCGCAGCCGAGATGCGCGCGCTCGGCTTCGAGGTCACCGAGAATGTCGGCAAGACCGGGCTGGTCGCCATCTACAAGAACGGCGACGGGCCGACCATCATGGTACGCACCGAACTCGACGGCCTGCCGATGGAAGAGAAGACCGGCCTCGATTATGCGAGCCGCGACAAAACCAGCTGGAACGGTCGGGAGGTGTTCGTCGCCCATAGCTGCGGCCACGACATCCACATGGCGAGCTGGGTTGGAACGGCGAAGACGCTGCTGGGCCTGAAAGAGCACTGGCGCGGCACGCTGATGTTCATCGCCCAGCCGGCGGAAGAAATCGTGGCGGGCGCCAAGGCCATGCTGGAGGACGGCCTGTTCACGCGATTTCCGAAGCCCGATTTCGGCTTTGCTTTGCACGCATATGGCGCCTTCGCCTATGGCACCGTGCTCTATACCGTCGGGGCCGGCTCCTCGACTGCCGACGGCCTCTACATCAAATTCCGCGGCCGTGGGGGTCACGGCGCGGTGCCGCAGGCAACCATTGACCCCGTGATGATGGCCGCGCGCTTTGTCGTCGATGTTCAGAGTGTGGTCAGCCGCGAAAAGGATCCGACCGAATTTGGCGTTGTCAGCATCGGTACGATCCACGGCGGCACCGCGGTAAACATCATTCCCGACGATGTGGTGCTGGCAGGCACCATCCGCAGCTTCAAGCCGGAGGTGCGCGCCAAGATGCTCGCTGGTATCGAGCGGACAGCGAAGGCGGTCGCCGCCATGTCGAATGCGCCGGAGCCGGTGATCACGATCACCGAGGGCACCAAGGCCGTGATCAATGATCCCGGCGTGGTTGCCACGGCAGAAAAAGTGCTGAAAGCGGCGTTCGGCGACAAGCTCAGGCCAATACCGCCCGTCACGCCCAGCGAAGATTATTCGGAGTTCATCAACGCCGGCGTGCCCTCGATGTTCTTCAGAATCGGCGTCTACGAGCCGGAGCGCGTCGCTGCCGCCCGCGAGGGCGAAGGTCCGCAGCTGCCGGCCAACCACTCGCCCTTGTTCGCGCCGGTGCCGAAGCCGACCATCGAGACCGGGATTACCGCGATGACGCTCGCTGTTCTCAGTGCCTTCGATCAGAAGGTCCAGCACAAATGATGGGACCAGGAACGTAATTCGCCAATCTCGGTGTGTCAGACCTCAGCTTGCCATGAGGCGGAAAATCGCGCGCATTCGCCCGCGCTTGTGCAAGCCCCTCCCCGCCGTCTACATTGCCGGCCAACGAGCCGAGTGCGCCCGCAAGATGAACGTTCTTGCGCAAATGGGAGGAAATAATCCATGAAACACGCCTACATCCCGCGAACGACGACCTACAACCTCAATCCGGGCGAAGAACTCAACGATTTGCGGATGTCGGACGAGGTCCGTCCGCTGTACGAGCACGTCAAGAAGTTCATCCGCGAGACCGTCGACCCGATGTCGGTCGAGTTCGTGCGGCTCGGCCAGGACAAGAAGGATCGCTGGAGCTTTACGCCGGAACAGCTCGCGGTGCTGCAGAAGGCCAAGGACAAGGCCAAGGAGGAAGGCCTGTGGAACTTCTTCCTGCCCGATGACGAGACCGGCCAGGGCCTGAAGAACCTCGACTATGCCTATATCGCGGTGGAGCTGGCGAAGAATCCCCTCGCCTCCGAGACCATGAATTGCTCGGCGCCGGATACCGGCAACATGGAAGTGCTGGAGCGCGTCGGCACCAAGGCGCAGAAGGAGAAGTGGCTGAAGCCGCTGCTGGCCGGCGAAATCCGCTCGGCTTACGCGATGACCGAGCCCAACGTCGCCTCCTCGGATGCCAAGAACATCTCGACGACGGCAAAACTCGTCGGCGACGAATGGGTGATCAACGGCGAGAAATATTACATCTCCGGCGCTGGCGATCCGCGCTGCAAGATCATGATCGTGATGGTGAAGACCAATCCGGATGCGCCGCCGAGCAAGCAGCAGTCGCAGATCCTGGTACCAACAGACACGCCCGGCGTCGAGATTTTGGGCCCGATGCACGTGTTCGGCCACGACCACGCGCCGCGCGGCCACATGCACCTGCGCTTCAACAATTGCCGGGTGCCGAAGGAGAACATGCTGCTCGGCGAAGGCCGCGGCTTTGAAATCTCGCAGGTCCGCCTCGGACCGGGCCGCATCCATCACTGCATGCGCACGATCGGCAAGGCCGAAAAGGCGCTCGACCTGATGGTGTCGCGCGGGCTCACCCGCGAAGCCTTCGGCAAGAAGATCGCCCATCTCGGCGGCAATCTGCAGATCATTGCCCAGGCGCGCTGCGAGATCGAGGCGATGCGGCTGATGGTGCTGAAGGCTGCAAAGGCGATGGACGTGCTCGGCAACAAGGAGGCGCGGATCTGGGTCAGCATGGTCAAGGCCATGGTGCCGGAACGCACCTGCAAGATCATCGACCAGGCGATCCAGATGCACGGCGCCACCGGCATATCGCAGTGGAGCCCGCTCGGCGAGATGTACCAGGACGTGCGGCACCTGCGCTTCGCGGACGGTCCGGATGAGGTGCACTGGATGGTGGTCGGAAGGCATGAGCTGAGCATGCCGTAGTGACTGATCTCCCTCTCCCGTTCTTCACGGGGAGAGGGTCGGGATGAGGGGCTGCCTCCGCAAATGCAATAAGCAGCGAGTTCGCAGAGAGTCCCCCTCACCCGCCGCGCTCAGGCGCGCAAGAGCGCTGCCGAGCGCGTCGACCTCTCCCCGCAAGCGGGGCGAGGCAAGGACCTCCGCCGAAACGGGAATGCCCATGCAATACGACCCCAGCGACCTGAAACCCCGCGAGCGCTACAAGGTGCTTACATCCTTCGTGCTACCGCGGCCGATCGCGTGGGTGACGTCGATGGGACCTGCCGGCGTGGTCAACGCGGCGCCGTTCAGTTTCTTCAACGTGTTCTGCGAGGATCCACCGCTCTGCATGTTCGCCGCCAATCTGCGTCCCGACGGCCGGGTGAAGGATACCGTGATCAATATCCGGGCGACCAATGAGTTCGTGGTCAACATGACCGACGAGGCGCTGGCGCATGCGATGCACGAGAGCAGCGGCGACTTCCCGCCCGAGATCGGCGAGCCGGATTATTTGAATCTCAAACTGGCGCCATCGACGAAAATCGCCGTACCGCGGCTGGCGGATGCGCCGTTTGCGATGGAATGCAGGACCTGGAAGGAAATCGACGTCAACGGCGACCGGCTGCTGGTGATGGGCGAAGGCATTCACTTCCACATCCGCGACGAATTATGGGACCACGCCGCGATGCGCGTCCACATGGAGCGCTACCATCCGATCGGCCGCATGTTCGCGGATCGCTATTGCAGGACGGATGATAGGGTAGTGTTTCCGCCCGCCGAGGGGGCGAAGACCAGCGCCTAAGCGGGCGCTGTTCGTAGGGTGGGCAAAGGCGCACTTGCGCCGTGCCCACCATCTTCATCCGTGAACGTCGTTAGATGGTGGGCACGCTTCGCTTTGCCCACCCTACGCAGTCGCGGTTAACTCGCCGCCGGCCGATGCGCGCGCAGGAAAGACCGGATCTGGCGCACCGCGAGCGGCACGCGCTCTTTCGGCTCCTTCCACGGAAATAAACTCACTTCCGCATTCGGCGCCAGCATCGCGCTCTCCATGGCAACCGCATAGGGGTGCGCGGGGATGTCGTCGGGCAGGATCAGCACCGGCGTCTGGCAGCTCCGCACGAAATCACGCGTCACAGTGAAGACGAAATCGGGGTCGGTCCGGTACATTCGAGTCAGGAATTTTTCAGCCTGCTCCATCGTGATGTCGGGCCAGCGCTTTGTTAGCTCCGGCGCCCAGCCCTTCATGTTGTTGTCGTAGAACAGATTACGCATTTCGGGGCGCGACCCGGATGGCATCGCCAGCACGCCCGCCACGACGCGGTCCGGGCGCGCTTGATGAGATTCCAGATCAGCGGGCCGCCGATGCAGAAGCCCAGCACCATGAATTTGTCGAAGCCCAGATGATCCATCAGCGCAAGCTGGTCGTCGGTGTGGGAATCCCAGGGACGGTCGATCTCGAGCGGGCCGGAAGACTGCCCGGGCGGCGCGTTGCGCAGGTCGTAGGCGATGCAGCGGTACTCGTCGCCGAACTCCTTGATGGCGTTGAAGGGCGGATAGTCGCCGGTGATGCCTGAGATGTTCGAGTTCAATCCGCCGCCGGCGATCAGGAGCAGCGGGAAGCCGGAGCCGGCTTCTTGGTAGTGGATACGGACGACGCCCTTTTCGAAAAAGCTCATCGCGTTCCCCCTCGCATCACGCTTTCGCCGGCTCGCCGATCTTGTCCAGCGTCTTGGTATCGAAATCGCTGGCCTCATGCCGCTCGTGCAACTGGCTCGCCGGATCGCCCGAGATGCGGTTGACCATGCGGCCGCGCTTCACCGCCGGGCGTTTTGCGATCGCGTCGGTCCAGCGCTGCACGTTCTTGTATTCGTGCACCGACAGGAATTCGCCGGCGCCGTAGACCAGGCCCTTTGCCAGCGCGCCGTACCACGGCCAGGTCGCCATGTCGGCGATCGTGTATTCGTGGCCTGCGAGATATTCGTTGTCGGCCAGACGCCGGTCGAGCACGTCGAGCTGGCGCTTCACCTCCATGGCGTAGCGATCGATGGCGTATTCGATCTTGGTCGGCGCGTAGGCGTAGAAATGGCCAAAACCGCCGCCGAGAAACGGCGCGCTGCCCATCTGCCAGAACAGCCACGACAGGCATTCCGCCCGCGCCGCGCCACCGCTCGGCAGGAACGCGCCGAACTTTTCAGCCAGATGCATCAGGATCGCGCCGGACTCGAACACCCGGATCGGTGTCGGTCCGCTGCGGTCCATCAGCGCCGGGATTTTCGAGTTCGGATTGACAGCGACAAAGCCGCTGCCGAACTGGTTGCCGTCGATCTTGATCAGCCAGGCGTCGTATTCCGCGCCGCTGTGGCCGGCCGCCAACAGCTCCTCGAACAGGACGGTGACCTTGACGCCGTTCGGCGTTGCCAGCGAATAGAGCTGGAACGGATGGCGGCCGACCGGCAGTTCGGCCTCATGCGTGGGGCCTGCGATCGGGCGATTGATGCTGGCAAAGCGGCCACCGCTCTCCTTGTTCCAGATCCAGACTTTTGGCGGCTCGTAAGCTGTGGGATCGGTGACGGGGGCGTCGGTCATTGGTTCGGCTCCAAGCTTCTTCGGCCGTCCCGCGGTTGCACGATCTGTCGCGCAGCGGCCGGCGCAATCCATGTAAGGTTTCGTATCAGCACCGCAACCAAACAAATAGCGTACAAAAGTCAGGGGAGGAATGCACCATGCTGCGCCCTTGCCCTGATTGCACGAGGCAGGTGTACTCGGAGCAATGCTTCTGTGGCTGGCGTGGTCGAGATCGGCCATAATGGATTGGTCACCACAACGAGACCATCCAAATGCTCCCGTCACAGCGCGCTTTATTCGAGATACCGCGCCAGATCTGCTACCTGAACGCCGCCTCTTACAGCCCGCTGCCGCTTCGAACGCTGGAGGCCGGCCGTGCCGCGGTGCTCCGCAAGGGTACGCCGTGGACGCTCGAGGCCTCCTTCGCCAACCAGCAGCATGAACGCGCGCGCCTTGCTGCCGCCCGGCTGATCAATGCCGAGGCTTCGGATATCGCGCTGATTTCCTCGATCAGCTACGGCGCTGCGACCGCCGCGAAGATGCTGCCGATCGCCCGCGGCACACGCGTGATCGTGCTGGAGAACGATCATTCCTCGCCGGTGCTCGAATGGCAGACGCGGGCGGAGGCGGAAGGCTTCACCGTCGAGACGGTTCGGCAGCCTGACGATGACGACTGGACATCGGCGGTGCTTGCCGCGATCGAGCAATCCGGCGCAGCGCCGGTCAGCCTGGCCTCGATCTCCTCGGTGCATTGGTCGGACGGCGGGTTGATCGATGTCGACAAGGTCGGCGCGACGCTGCGGCAGCGGGACGCCGCCTTCCTTGTCGACGCCACGCACAGCACGGGCGTCCTCGCGACCGACGTGAAGCATCTCGACCCGGATTTTTTGGTCTTCCCGACCTACAAATGGCTGCTCGGCCCTTACGGCCGCGCCTTTCTCTTTGTTGCAAAACGCCATCAAGGAGGTATCCCGCTCGAGCAGACCGCGTCCGGCCGCCGCAACGTGCGCGCCGAGAACGCGGTCTATTTCACAGATCTCAGTTACGTTCCCGACGCGCGGCGCTTTGACATGGGCGAGCGCGATCATTTCATCTCGATGGAGATGGCTTCGATCGGCATGGAGATGATGGTCGAATGGGGAGCGCCGGCCATTGTGCAACGTCTCACGATGCTGACGGAGCGGATCGCGGCGGGCGTGCGCGACATCGGCGTCCACGTGCCGGAGCTTCGTCTGCGCGCGCCGCACATATTGAGCCTCGCCTTCAAGGACGGGATGCCGCCGGGATTGATCGAGGGAATGGCAAGCGAAGGCGTCTACGTCGCGCCCCGTTTGGGACGGATGCGCGTGTCGCCGCACGTCTATAATGACGAGGCTGATGTCGACCGGTTCGTTGAGGTTTTGGGCAGGCGACTCCGGGGCTGACACGTAGGGTGGGCAAAGGCGCACTTGCGCCGTGCCCACCACCTATCCCGATCGTTAAGCCGAATGGTGGGCACGCTACGCGTTGCCCACCCTACGAGATCGCTGGATTGCTCCCCGTCATTGCGAGGAGCGTAGCGACGAAGCAATCCATTCTTTATGCCGTGAGATGTGGATTGCTTCGCTTCGCTCGCAATGACGGTTACGACGCCGCCACCTTCCGCGGCTGCTCGGCCCGCTCCATCACAAATCCCTCATAGCCCTTCGCCGCGACGTCGTTGCAGATCTGCCGGTAGGGCCCGACGCCGCCGATATAGGGCATGAAGATGCGCGGCTTGCCGGGGACATTGGCGCCCATGTACCAGGAATTGGCTTGCGGATAGAGCGTGGCGTGGGCGACCTCGTTGACGTGGGCGACCCATTTGTCTTCGGCGTCGACGGCCGCCTCCATGGTGTCGAGGCCACCGTCGCGCATATAGGCCATGCAGTCGGTGATCCAGTCGACATGCTGCTCGATCGAGACGATCATGTTCGACAGCACCGACGGGCTGCCGGGACCGGTGATGACGAAGAGATTGGGGAAGCCGGCGCTCATCAGGCCGAGATAGGTGCGCGGGCCCGCCGACCATTTCTGGTTCAGCGTCTGGCCGTTACGTCCTCTGATATCGATCTTCGCGACCGACCCCGTCATAGCGTCAAAACCGGTCGCCAGCACCAGCGCATCGACGTCGTAGTCCTTGGCGCCCACGCGCACGGCATTCTCCGTGATCTCCTCGATCGGGCTGGACTTGATGTCGACCAGCGTCACGTTGGGGCGGTTGAAGGTCGCGAAATAATCGGTGTCGATGCAGATGCGTTTTGACCCGATCGGATGGTTATTCGGCTGCAGCAGTTTTGCGGTCTGCGGGTCGTTCACAATCTCCGCGATCTTTTCGCGGACGAAATTCGCGGCGGTGTCGTTGGCCGCCTTGTCGAGCCCGAGATTGTTGTAGACCGACATGAAGGTGAGCCCGCCGCGGTTCCAGCGCGCCTCGTACTTCGCGCGGCGTTCGTTGTCGCCGTCGTCGAGCGCGCCGCGGTCGGGCATCTCGGTATAGATGCCGTTCTTCGCCACCTCGCGCGCAAAGCGCCTGATCTCGGGATAATTGTCGCGAAATTTTTGCCGCTCCGCTTCGCTCAGCGGCGCATTTCGCGCAGGGATCGAGAAGTTCGCGGTGCGCTGAAACACCGTGAGCTGGCTCGCCTGCTCGGCGATGACCGGCACTGACTGAATTCCTGACGATCCGGTGCCGATGACGGCGACGCGCTGGCCGGTGAAATCGACCTCTTCATGCGGCCAGTGGCCGGTGTGATAGACCTTGCCCTTGAAGCGATCGAGGCCCTTGATGTCAGGTATCCTCGCGTTCGACAGGCAGCCGGTGGCGAGAACGATGAATTTTGCGGTGACGGCCTTGCCGTCGGAGGTCGTGACCGACCACAGCGAAGTCGCCTCGTCGAACACAGCGCTGTCGACGCGGGTGTTAAACTGGATGTCAGGCCGCAGGTTAAAACGGTCGGCGACGTGGTTGGCGTATTTCAAAATCTCCGGCTGCGGCGCGTAGCGCTCGCTCCAGTCCCATTCCTGCTGCAGCTCTTCCGAGAATGAATAGGAATATTGCATGCTCTCGACGTCGCAGCGCGCGCCGGGATAGCGGTTCCAATACCAGGTGCCGCCAACGCCCGAGCCCTGCTCAAAAGCCCGCGCCGTCATCCCCTGCCCGCGCAACCGGTACAACATATACATGCCGGCAAAGCCTGCGCCGACCACGACGACGTCGTAGGATTCGGTGGGTTGAGTGGCGGCGGATGGCATGGCGGACATGAAGACGGGCTCCCTGAGTGTTCTTTGATTTGTCTGCCAGCATTCCTCCCGTAGCGCCAAAGCGCAAGACGCAAATCGGCGGGCTTGATTTGCATATTTTGCGAGGTGGAATTGCAACACCCCCATCCTGAGCGCCTCGCCAACGCGCTTGGCTTTCCGGCCTCCGATAGGCTAGCGTTCGATCAACACACAAACCAACAATGAGCGGCTGGCCAGCGGCCGCCACAGGGAGCAACAACCATGAAATCGCCAATCTGCGACATGCTTGGTATAGAGTTTCCGCTGCTCGCCTTCAGCCATTGCCGTGATGTGGTCGCCGCCGTCAGCCGCGCCGGCGGATTTGGCGTGCTGGGCGCGACTGCGCACTCGCCGGAGACGATCGAGCAGGAACTGAAATGGATCGACGATCACACCGACGGCAAGCCATACGGGCTCGACGTGCTGATCCCCGAAAACATTTCGACCGCGGGCGAAAAGGACGTCACCTGGAAAAGCCTGGAGGCGCGGATCTCGCCGCAGCATCGCGACTTTACCCGCAACCTCCTGAAGAAATACGGTGTCGAGCTGACGACCACCAACGTCGCCGACAACCAGCCGCAGCCGTTCGACGCGCAACGCGCGCTTGACGTGCTCGACGTCTCTTTCCGCCACCCGATCAAGCTGATTGCGAACGCGCTCGGCGTGCCGCCGAAGGCGATGATCGACATGGGAAGGAAGCACGACGTTCCGGTGGCGGCGCTGGTCGGCTCCAAGGAGCACGCGCTGCGACAGGTCGCGGCCGGTGTCGATATTCTGGTGGCGCAGGGCACCGAGGCCGGCGGCCATTGCGGCGAAGTCTCGACCATGGTGCTGGTGCCTGAGGTGATCAAGGCGATCAAGCCGATCCGCGATGTGCCGGTGCTGGCCGCCGGCGGCATCATGACCGGGCGGCAGATGGCGGCGTGCATGGCGATGGGTGCCGCGGGCGCCTGGACCGGCTCGGTGTGGCTCGCCACCGTCGAGTCAGAGACCACCGAAATCTTCCGCGAGAAGATGATCGCGGCCTCTTCGCGCGACGCGGTGCGCTCCAAGGGCCGCACCGGAAAGCCGGCGCGGCAGTTGCGCTCGGTATGGACCGACGCGTGGGACCGCGGGCCGGACAGCCCCGGCGCGCTGCCGATGCCGCTGCAAAGCATCATCAGCCGCGACGCCTTCAACTCGATCGACCGCGCCGCGGCTGCAGGGAACGCGCAGGCGCGCGACCTCGTGACGTATTTTGTCGGCCAGGGCGTCGGCCTGATCGACAGCGTGAAATCAGCCGGCGCCGTGGTGCAGGAATTCAAGGAGGATTTTGCCGATGCGGTGGAGCATATGAATATGCTGATGGAGGAGTGATTGCGAAAATCTTGTAGGGTGGGCAAAGCGAAGCGTGCCCACCATTTCCGAGCAAGGCGTTAGATGGTGGGCACGGCGCTGGCGCGCCTTTGCCCACCCTACGAGTCTGAATTTCCAGAAAGCGAAACAAGAAAAGATGCCAATCACCTCCCTCCCCGAAGACCGCATTCCCGTCATCGTCGGCGTTGGCGAGATCGTCGACCGGCCCAAGGACATCGCCGCCGGCCTCGAGCCGCTGGCGCTACTCCAGGAGGCGGTGCGGCGCGCGGAAGCGGACAGCGGGGCAAAACTGCTCGGCGAACTCGGGTCGCTCGACGTCGTCAATTTCCTGAGCTGGCGCTACCGCGATCCCGAAAAGCAGCTTGCGGCGCGGCTCGGCGCCAATCCGGCGCATTGCTATTATGGCCCGGTCGGCGGCGAGAGCCCGATCCGCTACATCCACGAAGCGGCCAAGCGCATCGCGCGCGGTGAGTGCAGCGTGGCCGTGGTCTGCGGCGCGGAAGCGCAATCCACCGCGACCAAGGCCGAGCGCGGCGGCATCGCGCTGCCCTGGACGCCGTTCGCCCATGACGTCGAGGAGCCGAAGCGCGGCGCGGCGTTCCAGAAGCCGATGGCGGTGAAGCTCGGCGTGTTCCGGCCGATCACGGTCTATCCGCTGTATGAATCCGCAACCTCGGCGCATTGGGGCCAGACGCCGCGCGAGGCGCTCGCCGAATCCGGCGCGCTGTGGTCGACCTATGCGCGCGTCGCTTCCGAGAATGAAAATTCATGGCTGAAGAAGCGCTTTACACCCGACGAGATCACCACACCGACGCCGGAAAACCGCCTGATCGCCTGGCCCTATACCAAGCTGATGGTGGCCAATCCGACCGTGAACATGGGCGGCGCAGTGCTGCTGACGTCGCTGGCGAAAGCGCGCGCGGCCGGCGTGCCCGAAGACCGCCTGATCTATCCGATTGGCGGCGCGTCGGCGGAAGAGCCGCGCGATTACCTCGTGCGCGACCAGTTCTTCGAGAGCCACCCGCAGAACGCGGTGCTGAAGGCCGTGATGGACCTCGTCGAGGGCGACGGCAAAAAATTCGACGCCATCGAGTTGTATAGCTGCTTCCCCTGCGTGCCCAAGATGGCGCGGCGGACGCTTGGCCTTGGCCCCGACGTGCAGCCGACGGTGACCGGCGGACTCACCTTTTTCGGCGCCCCGCTCAACACCTATATGACACATGCCGCCGTCGCGATGGTGCGAAGCTTGCGTGAGCGCGGCAAGCTCGGCCTGCTCTATGGCCAGGGCGGATTCGTTACCAAGCATCACGGGCTGGTGCTGTCGCGCGAAGCGCCGAAGCAAGCCCTCCAGCAGGACACCAGCGTACAGGCCGAGGCCGATCGCAACCGCCGCAAGGTGCCGGACTTCGTCACCGAAGCTTCAGGCAAGGGCAAGGTCGAAAGCTTCACCGTCATCTACAAAGGCAAGGGCGAAGTCGAGCACGGCGTGGTGATGCTGCGCACGGAAACCGATCAACGGGCGCTGGCCCGCATTCCCGCGAATGATACGGCGACGCTGAAGCATTTGCTGAACATGGATCGGACGCCGGTGGGATCGGTCGGCGATATCGTTACGGCAGACGATGGTGTGCTGGAGTGGCGGGCGGGGTAAGAACCTTGCTCCGTCATGCCCGGGCAGAAGCGCGAAGCGCGTCTTCGCGCTAGATGTCCGGGGCACTCCACGTCATACTTTCTTGTAGCGCCAAAGACGTGGATGGCCGGGACATAGGCGAGCGGAAGCGACGCCGTCCTTCGGACGGCTAAGCCCGGCCATGACGAACGAGTCAAGCCGCCCGCACGGAATCCAGGAACTTGCCGACTTCGAGCTTGAGGCGGTTGGAGTCTGACGACAGCGACTGCGCCGCGGAGAGCACCTGCGCGGACGCGGAGCCGGTCTCGCTGGCGCCGCGCTGCACGTCGGTGATGTTGGAGGAGACCTGCTGGGTGCCCAGAGCGGCCTGCTGCACGTTGCGGGAGATTTCCTGCGTCGCCGCGCCCTGCTCCTCCACTGCCGCCGCTATCGTCGATGCGATCTCCGAGAGCCTCTCGATGGTCCCGCTGATTGCCTGGATCGCGTTCACCGACTCCTGGGTCGCGCCCTGGATGCTGGTAATCTGCTGGCCGATCTCGCCGGTGGCCTTTGCGGTTTGTTCGGCGAGCGCCTTCACTTCGGAGGCTACGACGGCAAAACCGCGGCCGGCCTCACCGGCGCGCGCGGCCTCGATGGTGGCATTGAGCGCCAGGAGATTGGTCTGGCCGGCGATGGTGTTGATGAGTTCGACCACGTCGCCGATGCGGGCGGCCGCCTTCGACAATTCGCTGACGCGGTCATTGGTGTGACGGGCCTGGTCCACGGCCTCGCCGGCCATCCGCGCCGATTCCTGGACCTGGCGGCTGATCTCGTTAACCGAGGAGGACAGCTCCTCCGTCGCCGATGCCACCGACTGCACGTTGGTGGATGCTTCTTCCGAAGCCGCAGCCACCATGGTCGTCACTTGCTGCGCGCGCTCGGCGGTCGACGTCAGCGTGCCGGCAGACGCCTCGAGCTCGGTAGACGCCGACGACACGGTTTCGACGATCTCGCCGACCGCGGTCTCAAAGGAATCCGCCAGCCTGACCATATCGGCCCTGCGCTGCTGCGCCGCGATCTGGTCCTGCCTCATCTTGGCTTCGGCCTCGTCGCGCGCCTTCTGTTCCGAGGCGACCTTGAACTTCTCGACGGCGCCGGCGACCGCGCCGAGTTCGTCCTTGCGGCCGAGGCCCGGCAGCACGACGGCGAAATTGCCGCCGGCGAGCTCGTCCATCGACACGCTCAGCGCGCGCATCGGACGGGCGATGGTGAAGAAGGAGAACACGGAAGTGCCGATCAAGAGGAGGATCGTGCAGAGACCGACTGCCATGGACTCCCGTTCGGCGGCGGCCATTTCCCGAGTGGCCCGGGCCGCTTCCTGATCCACACCCTGCTTGGCCGACTCGGCGATCTGGTTGGCGAGAGATTCCAGTTCGGCCGCAATCGGCAGCGTCACTTCGCGGGCAATCCGGATCGCTTCTTCATTCAGTTTGGTAGTCCGCGTGGCGGCGTCGGACCCGCCCGCCGCAGCTACGGCTTCACCGCGAACCGATGCGATCTGGTGGGCTGCTTTCGCATAGTCTGCTGCCCTGGCCTTGAGCTTCTCGGTGCGTGCGCGGGTTTCTCCGGGGTCCGACAATTGCAGCATCTCGTCGGCAAAACGGTTCACCGATTTGAGCCGCGCCGCCAGATAATCATTGGCCTTCTGCAGATCTGCCGCACTGTTTGCGAGACGGAGATCACGGACGCCGGTCTGCATGCCGCGAATCGACGCCTTCGCGTCCACCGCATCTCGCGCGATCGTCTGCTGCGCCGACTTGCGCACATCCGCGTCGCGCGTCGCCGCGTTGGCCCGCATCTGGCTGACCACCATCACGACGACGAGCAGGACACCAAGGCCCGAGGCGATGCCGAGCTTGGCACCGATCGACAGATTCAGAATGAGACGAGACATGGGTAGCGTCCTTGAAAAAAAGCGTCAGCGAAATCGCAGCGATGCCGGTTTTTCCCGCACGGCGGGATCACGGTTGAAAAAGCGCCGGGCCGGATAATCGGACGAGCCGGTTCGTTGCGGACGAAGGGCTCCTGCGGCGGCTTGGCCACAGAGCGGCACTCATGCGCACCAGCGTTCCACACGATGGTTAACCGGCATCTAAGGCAGCACGGTCGGAGAATTGGTAGAATTACGGAACGGCGGCGCACAACGCCGGCATCAAGACGGCTCACCCGTCTGCTTCCGCGCCGCTGATAACGTCTGCTGCGGCGTTTCGCCAAACAGCTCGCGATAGAGTGCTGTGAACTCGCCCATGTGCCAGAAGCCATTCACGAGTGCGACCGCCTTGATCGATTGCGGTGACGTACCCCGCAGCAATTGCTGACGCACGCTCCACAGCCGCCGCAGCCGCATATAACGATGCATGCTCATGCCGCGAATCGCAACGACGGCGTTATGCAGCGTCCGGACCGAGACCCCAAGCTGTCGGGCCACGTCGGCGCTGTAGAGCGTCTTGCCGGCGTTGACGGCGACGAACTCGTCGAATTTCCGGACCAGCGCCAAATAGTGGCTCAGGCTCAGGCGCTTGGCTTCGGACGAAGGCGTCGCCGCAGCCATCGCCAGATCGGCCGCCTGCAATATCGATTCCTCGATGTTCTCGATCACACCAGGCTGAACCAGGGTATCGGGCGAATGCGATGCGAGCATCAGGACATCGCGCAAGGTTACCCGAAGCGCATCGAATTTGGCAGGTTCCGTTGCGATCAACTGTGCGCGGTCGATTTCACCCGGCCAGCCGCGATCGTCGATGGAATCGAAATTCACGAGGGCGACCAGATTGGCCTGCTGCTCGACGATTTCACATCGCGCGCTGCCCTTGACCAGCAGCAATGCCGGCGCGCGGCCCTCCACGCCGTTCAGGGTCAGCGAAGCCGCATCGTCCATCAGCAGACCGATAATCGCTCCGGTCGTGGAATACTGGATCTGAAGGATTCGCGGAAATGTCCGCTGCAGATAGATCGTGCAGGTCTTCAGCCGCAGCGAGGCGAACGATGCGGCGAAGTTCCGGTAATCGAGCGGAATGCTGTTTGCCTCGCCCAATCCTTCGATGCTCCGGAAATGATCGAAATCCGGAGACCGGCTGATCTTCACGAAGTCAGACTCAACTAGTTCATCAAGCAACGACACGCGGCGGTCATCCGAGCCGTCGGTAGCGATCGTCGCAACAACGAAAAAAGCGCTAGCCGGTATTGAGAGGGATCGAGTGCGCAACTTGACCATGGCGAATGGGCGCCTCGACGCGCCCCTACCGCCGGATGAAGCGTCTTGAGTCCTGGCGCGTCTTCATTGACGCAGAACACTTGGCATCGGATCTTCTGGCATCAGACCTTCACGATGCCTTTGTGTATTACCAGTTTTTCCCGATTTCGGAAATCCGTTCGCCACATTCGGCATCAGTTTCGCCTAGGGCGATTGGTCGACCCATGCCGCAATCGCAATTTTGCGATCTAGGGATGTCTACCGCTCCTCGTGCAGCCGAAAAGCGCTCCGCTTGCGACAGCTCACGCTTCTGATTCGCGTTGTCAGCGATCGCAAAGCCGGCATGAGACGCCGGCTTCGGACTGAATAGTCAGCGCGATCAGGCCGCCCGCACCGAGTCGAGGAACCTGCCGACCTCAAGCTTGAGGCGGTTGCTGTCGCCCGACAGCGATTGCGCCGCCGCAAGCACCTGCGAGGATGCCGATCCGGTTTCGCTAGCGCCGCGCTGCACGTCGCCAATATTGGAGGATACCTGCTGGGTACCCGCCGCCGCCTGTTGCACGTTGCGGGAGATTTCCTGCGTCGCGGCGCCCTGCTCTTCCACGGCGGCTGCGATGGTCGACGAAATCTCCGACAGTTTTTCAATCGTGCCGCTGATGGCCTGGATCGCGTTCACGGACTCCTGGGTCGCGGCCTGGATGCTTGATATCTGTTGTCCGATCTCGCCGGTGGCTTTCGCGGTCTGTTCCGCAAGCGCCTTTACTTCCGAGGCCACGACGGCAAAACCGCGGCCGGCCTCGCCGGCGCGCGCCGCCTCGATGGTGGCGTTGAGCGCGAGCAGGTTGGTCTGGCCCGCGATGGTATTGATCAGTTCGACGACATCGCCGATGCGGGTTGCCGCCTTCGACAATTCGCTGACGCGGTCGTTGGTGACGCGCGCCTGATCGACGGCGTCATTGGCCATCCGCGCCGATTCCTGCACCTGGCGGCTGATCTCGGTGACGGACGAGGCCATCTCCTCGGTGGCGGAGGCCACCGATTGCACATTGGTGGAAGCTTCCTCGGAGGCCGCCGCGACTGCGCCCGTGAGCTCCTGCGCGCGCTCCGCGGTCGCAGTCAGCGTGCCCGCGGATACTTCGAGTTGGCTCGATGCCGACGAAACGGTCTCGACGATCCGGCCGACCGCAGTCTCGAAATCGTCGGCCATCTTGTTCATGTCTGCCTTGCGGCTCCCGACGGCGCGGGTCTCGGCCGCGCGTTGCTCGGCCTCCAGCGACTGACGCGCGACGGCATTGCTCTTGAAGATCTCGACTGCCTTGGCCATCTCGCCGACCTCGTCGCCGCGTCCGACGCCGGGCACCTCGACGGCAAGGTTGCCGCCGGCGAGATCGTTCATCGCAACCGTCATCCGTTGCAGCGGACCAGTGACGCTACGCGCCACGAAGATCGACACCACGAGCACAAACAGCAGGATCACGCCGGCAACGATCAGGGACCGCTGGGTCGAAGCCCAGGCCTGCGCCTTCAGGTCGTCGATGTAGACGCCGGTGCCGACGAGCCAGTTCCACGGCGCGAAGCCGACCACGTAGGACAATTTCGGCTGGGGCTTGTCGAAGCCCGGCTTGGGCCATTCATAGGGAACGAAGCCTGAGCCGCTCTTTTTGACCGTATCGACGAAATCGACGAACAACAGCTTGCCGTTCGGATCCTTGTAGGCCGACAGATCGTTGCCGTTCATTTCCGGCTTGATCGGGTGCATCACCATCTTCGGATGCATGTCGTTGATCCAGAAATAGTCGTTGTTGCCGTAGCGGAGCGCGGCGATCCGCGCCATCGCGCGCTTCTGGGCGTCGGCGTCTGAAACGCCGCCCTTCTGCGCCGCGGCATGCTCTTCCTTGATGATGCCGAGCGCGAGGTCACCGAGGTGCCGCAGCTCGATCTGCTTCTGCTGGTCGAGGCTCGATGCCAGTTCACGCGATTCGAGAAAGGTCACGCCCAGGAGCCCGATGAAGCTGAGGCAGATGAGCGCATAGATCTTTCGGCCAACCGTCATCCTGGCCCGACGTATCATTCCAAACATGTCTGATCTCCACGCGACGACGGGGGTCGTCCGCCCCTCACGCACGGAATCGTATATGTCAGCGGCTTTCTTCCCGTTAATTTCTACTCAGTAGATATACTGAGTTTCCGTTAGCCGGGCGCCACGCGGCCGACGCCAAGAGGTTTGGCGGTGATTCAGGGGGAGGATGCGAACTGACGACGTCGGAGCCGGCTTTGCCACGGGTTCCGAACATCAAAAAACCGCCCCTTGTTCAGGGGCGGGCTGTTTGGTTTGCGGTCTATCGGCTGATTACGCCGCACGCACCGAGCCGAGGAACTTGCCGACTTCGGCCTTGAGGCGGTTGGAGTCCTGCGACAGCGACTGGGCCGAGGATAGCACCTGCGTCGAGGCCGTGCCGGTTTCGCCGGCGCCGCGCTGTACGTCGGTGATGTTGGCGGAGACCTGCTGGGTGCCACGGGCTGCCTGCTGCACGTTGCGGGAGATTTCCTGGGTGGCGGCACCCTGCTCTTCCACGGCGGCCGCAATGGTCGAGGATATCTCGGACAGCTTCTCGATCGTGGTGCTGATCGTCTGGATCGCCCCGACCGATTCCTGAGTGGCGGCCTGGATGCCGGTGATCTGCTGGCCGATCTCGCCGGTCGCCTTCGAGGTTTGTTCCGCCAGCGCCTTCACCTCGGACGCCACGACGGCAAAACCGCGGCCGGCGTCGCCGGCGCGGGCCGCCTCGATGGTGGCGTTGAGCGCCAGCAAATTGGTCTGTTCGGCAATGGTGTTGATGAGCTCGACCACCGCGCCGATGCGGGCGGCCGCCTTCGACAATTCGCTTACCCGGTCATTGGTGGTGCGGGCCTGATCGACGGCCTCATTGGCCATCCGCGCCGATTCCTGGACCTGACGGCCGATCTCGGTGATGGACGAGGCCATCTCCTCGGTGGAGGAGGCCACCGACTGCACATTGGTTGAGGCTTCCTCGGAAGCCGCGGCCACCATCGTGGTCAGTTCCTGGGCGCGTTCGGCGGTCGCCGTCAGCGTGCCCGCGGAGGTTTCGAGTTCGGTCGAAGCCGCCGACACCGTCTCCACGATCTTGCCGACCGCGCCTTCGAAATCATCGGCGAGCTTGATCATTTCTTGCTTGCGCCGCTGCGCCGCGACCAGGTCCTGCTTGATCTTGGCCTCGGCTTCCTCACGCGCCTTCTGCTCGGCGTTCTCGCGGATGACGGTCACCGTCTTGGCGAGGTCGCCGATTTCGTCGCCGCGGGCGGCGCCGGGAATCTCGACATCGAGATTGCCGCCCGCCATCTTGCCCAATGCACCGTTCAGGCGCGTCATCGGACGTGCGACGCCGAGGAAGGAAAACACCACCGAGGCGATCAGCGACACGACGACGACGATCGCCATGATCAGGTTGATCTGGTTGGCACGCTCGGTATCGGCCATGACCTCGTCCTTGGAGACCTTCGCATCCTTTTGCGCGCCAGCGACGGTGGCTTCCATCAGGTGGGCGACGTCAGCGGCGGCCTTGACGGTCCGGCTGGCGATGATTTCGCTCTTCGACTGCTCGGTCCTGACGGCCTCCTCATTGGCGGCCAGGAAGCGCTTGACGATCGAGGAAAGGTTGCTGACCACGACCAGCAAATCCCGGTCATCGGCTTCGCCACGCAGCTTGTTGAAAACGTCCTTGAGCGAGGCCTCGGTCTTGGCCATCTCCGTGACCAGCTTGGCATCGCCGGTAGCGCCGAGCTTCCAGGCATTCGCCCGCAGCGCGTTCACCTTGCCATCGGCCTGAAACAACAAACGCTCGATCTCGAGGCGGTTGTCCAGCTTTTGCATGGCCGGCAACTTCATCTGGGTATCGACCGACTTGTTCCATTCCTCGGAAATGACCGAGCGCTTCTCGATCTGCGCCAGCAGCGTCGTCTGCGCCTTCGCGAGATCTTCCACTGCCGCAGCAAAGCCTTCCATCAACGCCTTGGTCTTCTGGAGTTGTTCCTTGGCTTCCGGCCGCTGGGCTATTGCTAGCGCCGCCTCCAGCTCCTTTGCCGCGCTCGCCTTGTGGCGCTGCAGATCGGAAAGGGCCTTCTCGACTTCAGCGGGACTTCTCGCCAGGCGGACATCGTCGGCGGCAAGCTGAATCTTGCGCAGGTCGATATGCGCGGCGAGTGCATTATTCGCCACCTGCTGCGATCGCGCGGCGCGATCGCTGCCTTCCTCGATTCTCGATTCGGTGACCATCTGGTTGGCCACCATGCCGATCGCCAGCAAGACGCCGATCGCCCCGGCCAAGCCCAGTTTGTTTCCGATACGGTTGAGCTTGATCATGTCGACGACCCCAAATTTTCTGAAGCACATTTCCGGGAAGCGGAAGTTGCGCCGCGACGGGACCAGCCTTGCGCGCGCGGCCCCAAAAGTAC
Source organism: Bradyrhizobium sp. AZCC 1678 (assembly GCF_036924765.1). NCBI lineage: Bacteria > Pseudomonadati > Pseudomonadota > Alphaproteobacteria > Hyphomicrobiales > Nitrobacteraceae > Bradyrhizobium > Bradyrhizobium sp. AZCC 1678. The sequence goes on along the minus strand of NZ_JAZHSE010000001.1, from coordinate 3,223,468 downwards.
CGGCAGCGTAGCCGGGACCGGTTAATTTCCGCTTGCGTGAATTTGCGGAATTTGGTTTTGGTTGCAGATCGATCAAATTCGCGCATCGCGCGAATCAAGCCCCGGCTCCCCGCCGGAAGCCGGCCTCATGGCCCGGCCGCGCGGCGGCCGTCAGGCCGCCCGGACCGAATCCAGAAACCTGCCGACCTCGAGCTTGAGGCGATGGCTGTCGCCCGACAGCGACTGCGCCGCCGAGAGCACCTGCGAGGAGGCGGCGCCGGTCTCGCTGGCACCGCGCTGCACGTCGGAGATGTTGGAGGAAACCTGCTGGGTTCCGCGGGCGGCCTGCTGCACGTTGCGCGAAATTTCCTGCGTCGCCGCGCCCTGCTCTTCCACGGCAGCCGCGATGGCCGAGGAGATTTCTGCCAGCCGTTCAATGGTGCCGCTGATATCCTTGATCGCATTGACCGACTCCTGGGTCGCGCCCTGAATGCCGGCAATCTGCTGGCTGATCTCGCCGGTGGCTTTTGCCGTCTGCTCCGCGAGCGCCTTCACTTCCGACGCCACGACGGCAAACCCGCGGCCGGCGTCGCCGGCGCGCGCCGCCTCGATGGTGGCGTTGAGCGCCAGCAAATTGGTCTGGCCGGCGATGGTGTTGATGAGCTCGACGACGTCGCCGATACGGCTCGCCGCCTTGGACAATTGGCTGACCCGGTCGTTTGTGACGCGAGCCTGGCCAACCGCATCGGTTGCCATCCGCGCCGACTCCTGCACCTGACGGCCAATCTCGGTGACCGAGGAGGAAAGCTCTTCGGTCGCCGATGCCACCGACTGCACGTTGGCAGACGCTTCCCCGGAAGCCGACGCCACCGTCGACGTGAGCGTCTGCGACCGTTCGGCCGTCGCCGACAGCGTGCCGGCGGAGGCCTCGAGTTGCGTCGAAGCCGACGACACCGTCTGCACGATTTCGCCGATCACGTTTTCAAAATTGCGGGTGATGCCGTCGACGCGGCGGCCGCGCTCGATCTTGGCTTCGGCGTCGACCGCCGCGGCTTCGTCGGCGGCCTTCTTGGCAATCAGCGCCTGCTTGAATACCTGCAAGGTGTCCGCCATGACGCCGATTTCGGTCTTTTCGCCCTGATGCGGCACGTCCGCGCTCAGATCGCCTTTGCCCAGCGCCTGCATCGGCATGACGATGGAGGAAATGCCGCTGGAGACGTCGCGAACCAGATAGTAGCTGACGGCGATACCGGCGACGATGGCCACACCCAGGATGGTCGCGAGCATCATGAAAGCGAATGTATAATTGTCGGCAGCCTCCTGCGCCGCTTTGTCGCCGCCCGCGTTGTTGAGGTCGATATCCTTCTTAAGGACTGCGTCGGCCTCGAGCCCGATCTTGTTCACGGTGGTCGTGTTCAGGTCGTGCGCTTCCGTCGGCATCTGGCCGGCGGCCTTGCGCGACAGCGCCATGACCTCCTCGGTGCCCTTCTTGTAGCGCTCCCACAACCTGGCCCATTCGTTGTAAAGCGCGCGCTCTTCCGGCGACGTAATCATCGGCTCATAAGCCGCACGGATCTTGGTGTTGGACTCGATAACAGTCGCCAGCGTCTTCTCCATCGCCAGCTTTTCTTCCAGCGTCTCAGACAGCATATGCTCGCGGATCACGTTGCGGTAGGTGATGACGCCGGCTCGCAGGTCGCCCAGCACGCGGACGCTGGGCAGCCAGCTCGTCGAGATGTCTACCGTGTTGGCATTAATGGCCCGCATGTTCCTGACCGCCAGCAGACCCATGCCCGCCATCGCGACGAGCAGGAAGGCAACGACGGTGATGATCTTGGTGCGGATGGAGTATTTGGCGAGCATGGCGGGAATCTCTTGGTTTTGGGCGCGACGGGAGACGCCAAACGTGACGAGGCGGAGAAAGTTGGGGGAATCAAAAGGATGCCGTTACAGAAACAAAACCCGGCACGTCCTCAGGTTGAGTTAACGACGTCGGGGTAAAAATACGTAGGTGCCAGACCGCACCGGCCCCGTGAAGGCCGGCGCAGCGATCAGCGCATCAGCTTCAGCGCATCGGAGAAAAATTCCGCACCGCCGAAATTGCCCGATTTCAGTGCAAGTAGCATTTCGCCCTTATCGGCGCCGACGGCGCGCAGAACCGGCACTCCTGCAGCGATTTCCTCGCCTACGAGGAATCCGGGAATGCCCAGGCGATCGACGACGGCGCCCGAAGTTTCACCACCGGCGACCACCAGCCGGCGCACGCCTGAGCGCACCAAACCTTCCGCGATGTCCGCCATCGCCTGCTCGATGGCATGTCCGGCTGCATCGCGGCCATGCCGGGATTGCAGAGCTGCAACTTGGTCCGGCGTCGAGCTGCTGGCGATCAGGATCGGACCGTCGGTGATTCGGTCGGCAGCCCAGGCCAGCGCGCGACGCACCTCGCCGGGTCCGGCGATGATCTGTTCGGGATCGAGATGCAGCACGGCCATGGTCTTTTCGGCATTGGCGATCTGGGCCAGCGTCGCCTGCGAGCAACTCCCGGCCAGGCACGCCGCCGGCCCGCCGACCGGCGCGCCGGACGCCGCGCCAGCCGAAGCCGATTTGACCTTACCGGAAGCGACCAGCGCCCGGGCCAGGCCGAGGCCGATGCCGGATGCGCCAACCGACAGGCGATGATCCAGCGCGACGTCGCCGATGGTTTCCAGATCGCGGTCGAACACGGCGTCGATGATGGCTGCGCCGATGCCCTTCGCCGCCAGATCGGCGAGACGTTCGCGAACGGCGTCCGCGCCGCGCGAAAGCGTGGCGAGATTGACCAGCCCGACTTTGGTTTGGCTCTGGCGCGCCAGCACGCGCACCAGATTGGAATCGTGCATCGGGTTGAGCGGATGGTCCTTCAGCGGACTTTCGTTCAGCGGCACGGAACCGACGAACAGGTTGCCCTGATAGACGGTGCGGCCGGTTTCCGGAAAGGCCGGCGTCACCAGAACGATGGCGTCGCCGGAATCGGCGCGTAGCGCGTCCATCACCGGGCCGATGTTGCCGGCGTCGGTGGAATCGAAGGTCGAGCAGATCTTGAACAGCACGTGGCCGGCGCCGCGGCCGCGCAGCCATTTTTCGGCGGCGCGGGAACGATCAACCGCAACGTCAGCCTCGATCGAGCGGCTCTTGAGCGACACCACGACTGCGTCGACCTCAGGCAGCGCGAGGTCGTCCGACGGTACGCCGATGGTCTGCACCGTGCGCAGGCCCTGACGGGTCAGCGTGTTGGCGAGATCGGAGGCGCCGGTGTAGTCGTCGGCGATGCAGCCCAGAGACAATTTCACGGCTTTACTCCGGCATAGGGCTTGAACCAGGCGAGGCCGTCGGTGGTCTTGCCGCGCGGATTGTATTCGCAGCCGACGAAGCCGCCATAGCCGAGCCGGTCGAGTTCAGTGAACAGGAAAGGATAGTTCAGTTCCTCGCCGTCGGGTTCGTTGCGCGAGGGAATGCTGGCGATCTGGACGTGGCCTGTGATCGGCATCATCTCGCGCAGCCGCATGGTGACGTCGCCATGAATGATCTGGCAGTGATAGATATCGAACTGCAGTTTTAGATTTGGAATCTTCAGTTCGGTGATCAGGTCGCGCGCGAAGCCAAAATCGTTGAGAAAGTAGCCCGGCACGTTGCGGGCATTGATCGGCTCTATCACGACGTCGAGGCCATAGGCTGCGAAGAACTCCGCGGCCCACGTCACCGATTTATAAAACTGCTCGACGGCTTTCGGTTCGCTGCGATTGGCGATGCCGGCCATCAGATGCAGCCGCTTGACGCCGGTCGCCTGCGCGTAAGGAAGCGCCGTCTCAAGGCTTCGCTTCAGATCGTCAAAACGCTCCGGCAGCGCCGCAAAGCCCTTTTCGCCGGCGTCCCAATTGCCCGGCGGCAGATTGAACAGCGCCTGCGTCAGGCCGTTGCGCTTCAGGCCGTCGCCGACGGCTTCGGCCGGATGGTCGTAAGGGAACAGGAATTCGACGGCGGTGAAGCCCGCTTTCGCCGCCGCCTCGAAGCGGTCGAGGAACGGCACGTCGGTGAACATCATGGAGAGATTGGCGGCAAAATGCGGCATCGAGCGTCCCCTTCTTGATCTTGCGGCTATTTCGGTTCGCCGGGCAGATGCGTGCCGGTGACGCGGGCATACATCCGCGCCACCGAGGCGTCGTCGTCGCGGCCCATGCCCGATGCGGCCGTCATCAAAAACATCTGCAGCGCAGCAGCGGCCACCGGCACCGGGAACTTTTGCGAGCGCGCCATGTCCTGGATGATGCCGAGGTCTTTCACGAAAATTTCGACCGCACTGCGCGGCGTATAATCGCCGTCGAGCACATGCGGCATGCGGTTCTCGAACATCCAGGAATTGCCGGCGGATGCCGTGATCACCTCGTAGACCTTTCTTATGTCGAGGCCCTGCTTGGCAGCGAATGCGATGGCTTCCGAGGCGGCGGCGATGTGGACGCCGGCGAGCAACTGGTTGATCATCTTGAACGCGGCGCCCTGGCCGGCATCATCGCCGAGTTCGTAAAGTTTTGCGGCCATCGCATCGAGTGCCGGTCGGGCTTTGGCAAAGGCGGCCGGGCTGCCTGAGGCCAAAACGGTGAGTTCACCCTGCGCCGCCCGCTGCGCACCGCCTGATATCGGCGCGTCGAGGTAGTGCCGCCCGGTGGCTTCCAACTGTTTGGCGAGCCGCCGCGCGACGTCGGGGTCCATGGTGGCGGAGGAGACGAATACCGCGCCCTTGCCCAGGGTTTCGGCGACGCCATTGGCACCGAACAGGATGGTCTCGGTCTGGGCCGCGTTGACGACCACGCTGACGACGATGTCAGCCGCCTTGGCGGCTTCCGCCGGCGTCCCGGCCCCCTTCCCGCCGTCAGCCACGAACCGCGCCACGGAGTCCGCCGAGACGTCGCAGCCGGTCACTTCGAGCCCGGCGCGGCGCAGCGAGGTCGCCATGCCGAACCCCATCGAGCCCAGCCCGATGACGGCGACACGCGGTTTGGCGGATTCTGGCATGCGGCGATCCCTCAATGGTTCATTTTGGCCGCCATCAGACCTGACGGCTTTGCCTCTGGGTATCACGGCTTGGCCGCGCTGCCAAAGCGTGGGAAAAGGCGTCAAACAGGGTCGGTTCATGAGCGAAACAAAAATCCGGGAGGAAATCTGCCGCCTCGGTCGCTCGCTGTTCGAGCGCGGGCTGACGCCGGGCTCCTCGGGCAACATCAGCGTGAAACTCGACGACGGTGGCTGGCTGGTGACGCCGACCAATGCCTCGCTGGGCTCGCTCGACCCCGCGCGGATGTCGCGGCTCGGCCCCGACGGACGGCTGATATCCGGCGACGCGCCGACCAAGGAAGTTCCGCTGCACACCGCGCTTTATCAGACCCGCACTGGCGCCCGTGCGGTCGTGCACCTGCATTCGACCCACTCAGTGGCATTGTCGATGCTGCCGGAGATCGACCCCCGCGCCGCGCTGCCGCCGATGACGCCCTACTACCTGATGAAATGCGGCCACACCGCGCTGGTGCCGTATTATCGTCCCGGCGATCCGGCTGTCGCCGACGCGATCAAGGGGCTGGCCGGAAAATACTCCTCCGTGCTCCTCGCCAATCACGGGCCGGTGGTATCTGGGGACGCGCTGGAAGCTGCGGTGTTCGCGATCGAGGAACTGGAAGAAACGGCGAGATTGTATTTGCTGCTGCGCGGACTGAACCCACGGTATCTGTCGCCGGCGCAGGTGGAAGATTTGATCAAGACGTTCGGGTTGACGCTGCCGGAGCATGACGAGCATACATAGCGAGTATATGCCAAACACTCTCCACGTCATTGCGAGCGAAGCGAAGCAATCCAGGGCCACGGAAAGACTGATTGCTTCAGCGCTAGCGCCCCCCACAATGACGGCAGAGAAATCGGATGAAACAGCCTTGCCAGCATGATCGAGGCCATTACCCGCGAAAAACAAATCAAGGCAGGCAGCCGCGCGAAGAAGCTGGCGTTGATTGAGAGTCATAACCCCAGTTGGAAGGACCTTTACGGCGATCTCATTTGTGTTCGTCATTTCGCGGAGCAATAAGCTACAACGCCCATCCAGACCGTCTCTGCCGTGAAATTTCTGGATTGCTTCGCTTCGCTCGCAATGACGTGGAGAGAGCCCTGAGTTTTCCGAAGCGACTACAGCCCCAGATACGCCTTCCTCACATCCGGATTGACGCTGATTTCCGCCGCACCGCCATGCATCAGCACGCGCCCCGTCTGCAGGATGTAGGCGCGGTCGGCAATCTCCAGGCATTCCGACATGCGCTGCTCGACAATCAGCACGGTCATCCCCGCGTCGCGGATCCGCTTCACCGCCTGAAAGATTTCGTCGACCAGCTTTGGCATGATGCCCTGCGACGGCTCGTCCAGCATCAGAAGGCGCGGCCGCGTCATCAGCGCGCGGCCGATGGCCAGCATCTGCTGCTCGCCGCCGCTTAGCGTTTCGGCGCGCTGCTCCAGCCGCTCCTGCAGACGGGGAAACAGCTTGAACACGAGATCGAGCGGCACTTCGCGATCGGCTTCACCCCGATAGAGGTAGCTGCCGAGCCTGAGATTGTCGCGCACTGAGAGCCGCGGAAACAGCCTTCGGTTTTCCGGCACGTAGGCGATGCCGCGCGAGGTGATGATATGCTGCGCCATGCCGTCGATCCGGGTGCCGTCGAACGACACGGTGCCGGAGCGCGGGCGTTCCGCACCCGCAATCGATTTCAACAGCGTCGACTTGCCGGCCCCGTTGGCGCCGGCGACGCAGACGATCTCGCCTTTTGCCACTTCGATGCTGACTGCCGAGATCGCGACCAGGCCTTGATAGGCGGTGGTGACTTCATGCACTGACAGCATGACGGTCTCCCAGATAGGCGGTGATGACTTTCGGATCGCGAACGACGTCGGCAGGCTTGCCCTCGACCAGCACCTTGCCGAGATCGAGCACGATGGCGCGGTCGACCAGCGGCATCACGATTTCCATGACGTGCTCGACCATCAGCACGGTGACGCCGGTGTCGCGCACCTTGCGCACCAGCTCGACGCCGGTCTTGGCTTCGACCGGCGTCAGCCCGGTGAGCACTTCGTCCAGCAGCAACAGTTTCGGCTCGGTCGCCAGCGCCCGCGCTACCTCGAGCCGGCGCTTTTCAGACGGGACCAGATCGCTGGCCAGCACATTGGCGCGCGGGCCGAGGCCGCAAAATTCCAGCACCTCATGCGCCTTGCGGCGGGCATCGCGCATCACGGTGGTGCGGACCAGCGCGCCGACGATGACGTTGTCGATGACAGTCATGGTCTCAAAACTCTTCACGACCTGAAACGTGCGGCCGATTCCGCGCTGGCAGCGTTCCGCCGCCGGCAACGCGGTGACGTCCTGACCGTCGAAGATGATCGAGCCTTGGGTCGGCGGCAACACGCCCGCGATCAGGTTGAACAATGTCGACTTGCCGGCTCCGTTCGGACCGATCAGGCCGACGATCTCGCCGCGTCCGACCGAGATCGAGACGTCGCTGTTGGCAATCAGGCCGCCGAAGCGCTGCCAGACGCCTCGGGTTTCTAGAAGAGGCGTCGTCATCGGGCCGCCTCCTTACGCTTGAACGAGAACAGGCCGATCAGCCCCTGTGGCCGCGCCAGCGAAATCGCGATGATCAGGCCGCCATAGACAATCAGGTCGACACCACGGCCGGAGCCGCCCATGTAGGAACGCGTCAATTCCGTGAGCGGGATCAGGATGACCGCGCCCAGCATCGGACCCCACAGCGTACCGATACCCCCTAGCACGGCGGGCAAGGCCATCAGCAGCGAGAGCTGAAAGCCCATGATGCTCTCGGGATCGATATAGGAGACGAACTGCGCATAGAAGCTGCCGCCGACCGCGACCAGGAACGCCGAAACCGCCGCCGCACCCATCTTGGAATTGAACACGACCACGCCGAGGCTTTCAGCCGCTTCCGGATTGTCCTTTACTGCGCGCCACCAAAAACCCCATTTGGAATTTTCCAGCCACCAGGTAACGAACCAGGCGACGCAAGCCAACGCCAGCGCGAAGTAGAAGTATGGCAGCTTGCTGCGCGGGAACTGGAATTTCAGCCAGCTGTCGCCGCGCACGGGAATCTCGATGCCCATCGCAGCACCAGCCCAATCCCAGTTGTGAAACAGCAATAGCCCGATCTCGGCGATGACAATGGTGGCGATGACGAAGTAATGTCCGCGCAGCCGGAAACAGGGGTAGCCAAGCGCCATCGCGATCAGCGCGGAGATCACGCCGCCGCCGAGCATGCCGAACCACGGCAGCACGCCGAATTTGGTAAACAGCAGCGCGGTGGTGTAGGCGCCAAGCCCGAAATAGAGCGCGTGGCCGAGCGAGATCTGTCCGCAATAGCCGGAAAGAATGTTCCAGCTCTGCGACAGCGCGCCCCACATCAGCGTCAGCACCATCATGTTCTGGACGTACACGTCCTTGACGAACAGCGGCACGACGGCTGCGATCGCGGCGAGAACACATGCGACGACGAGGTCGCGGCGGCGGCGTTCTGCGAAAGCGGTATCCATCACATCGATCCGAACAGGCCGCGCGGCCGGATGAAGACGACAAGGAGATAGACCGCATAGATGCCGACCGCCTTGAGCGAAGGCGGCAGCAGCAACGCAGTCGTGGCCTCGACGAGGCCGACGATGATGCCGCCGGCGAAGGCGCCGAACACGCTGCCGAAACCGCCGAGCGCCACCGTCACATAGGCGATCAGCGCGAATGAAGCGCCGACATCCGGATAGATGTAGAAGAAGATCGCCATGATCGCGCCTGATAGTCCCACCAGCGCCGCCCCCAGGCCCCAACCCAGCGCGAACACCTTGTTCTTGTCGATGCCGACCAGCGCCACGGCGCCGGCGTCCTCCCGGGTCGCTTCGAGCGCGCGGCCAAAGTCAGTGCGGTTGATGAAGAGATAGAGCGCGCCGAATGCTGTGATCGCGACCAGGGCGCCGACCAGTTGCGGCACCGGCAGGAAGATGCCGGCGACCGAGACGGTCTTGCCGCCGAGCCAGGAATGCGTAACGCTGCGATAGTCCGGCGTGAAAAAGTACTGCGCCAGGCCGCGCATGACGATGGCGAGGCCGAAGGTGGAGAAGATCTGCACCATGCCGGCGTTGGCCTTGGCGCGCACGGCAAAGCGCACGATCAATAGATAGACCACGGCCCCGAACACGAACAATGCCGCCGCGACCAGCGGCGCCGACAGCAACGGGTCGATCGCGAAGAATGCGAACAGGAAGAACGTCGCGTACATCGCGATCATCAGGAATTCGCCATGGGCGAAGTTCACGACGTCCATCAGGCCGAAGATGAGCGCGAGGCCGACGGCGATGAGACCGTAGAGCAGTCCCATGAGGAGGCCGCTCGCCAGGCTTTGGATGATGGTTTCGGCGGTCACCGGGATACCCCCATCGCACGTCGTCCCTGCCTAGTGCGCATTGCGCACGGGCGCAGGGACCCATAACCACTGGAGTCGCATTTGAACGAAGGACGTGAGGCCACGATGAAACCGATGCTCCTCGGCGTATGGGTCCCTGCGTTCGCAGGGACGACACTGCGTTTGTGATGTCTCGCCAAAAAGCGACGGCCTACTTCATCGGCCAGACGGCTTCGGCGATCGCGGCCTGCGGCGGGAAGATGGTGACGAACTTGCCGCCGATATATTGCAGCAGCACCGGATCGGCGTCGTTGTTCTGGCCCAGTTCGTCGAACTTGACGCGCTTCCACGGCATGATGGTCTGTTCGCCCGGGATGTCGGTCGCGACCAGCGCTTCGCGGATCTTCTCGCCGTCGGTCGATTTGGCGCGGTTGATGGCTTCCGCCATCACCAGGAGGCCCATGAACTGCCGCGACGTCAGGTCATTGAAATCCTTGCCCGACTTTTCCTTGAACATGGCGTTGATCTTGCCGACCATCGGCCGTTTGGCCGCGAGGTCGAGCGAGAAGCTGCCGCGCGAGATCACGCCTTCGAGCTTGTCGCCGACCGCATCATACAGCGCCTTCTCGGAGAAGCCGGCGTTCTGGGCGACGATCGCGTTCGGCTTGTAGCCGAGCTCGGCCATGGTCTTGACCAGCAGGATGCCGTCGGTGGTGTAGCTCGAGGGCATCAGCACGTCGGCGTTCGCCGTCTTGAGCTGCTGCACTTCCGCCGACAATGAGGGAGAATTGGAGCGATACTTGATGTCCGTGACGATCTTGTAGCCGCGATCGCCAGCCAGCTTGAGCTGGGTGTTGGCGGAATCGGTGCCGAAGATGGTGTCTTCGTGGAACAGCGACAGCGTGTCGATCTTGGTGCCCTTCTTCTTCATGGCGTCGAAGAAATTGAACATCGCGGCCGAGAACATTTCGTCATGCGGCGCTGCGCGGAAATAGAACTTGAGACCGCGCTTGTGCAGGCTCGGCGAGGAATTGTCGGCCGAGATGAACGGGATCTGGTAGCGCTCGCAGACCTGGCTGACGGTCACCGCGACCGAGCTCTGATAGGTGCCGATGACGGCGCAGACCTTCTCCTGCGTGATCAGGCGCTCGGTCTCGGCACGGCCCTTCTGCGGATCGGCCTGGTGGTCGGCGAATACGAGGCGGATCTTGGCGCCGCCGAGGCCGGGCAAGCCTTCGCCCTTTGCCAGCGGCAGATCGAAATCGTGATTCTTGTTGATGATGTCGAGCGCGGTCTCGTACGACTTCTGGGCATCGACACCCATCTGGGCGCTGGCGCCGGAGAACGGATAGATCACGCCGATCACCACTTCGGAAGTTTGAGCATGGGCGGCGATCGGGCCGAGCGCTGCGGCAGCAGTGGCTCCAAGCAGTACGTTTCGGCGCGTGATATTCATGGCGATATCCTTTGTTGGATGGCGACTATCGATGAAACGGGCGAAGGTTACGGTAAAGCCTCAATGATCAGCAGGAACTGCATCAAAGCACGGCAAGCGCTTTGTTCCTGAGATCGGTCACCAGCATCAATCCGGGCGCATGCGTAATCGCAAACGGCACCTTCGCGGCCTGGATGACAGATTGCGGGGTCACGCCGCAGGCCCAGAACACCGGAATTTCGTCCGCCTCGACCGGCACCGGATCGCCGTAGTCGGGTTTGGCGAGGTCAGCGATGCCGATCGACCCGGGAAGACCGATATGAACCGGTGCACCGTGCACCGAGGGGAAGCGCGAAGTGATCTGCACCGCGCGGATCGCGTCCGCTGGCTTGAATGGCCGCATCGTCACCACCATCGGACCGGCAAACGGGCCCGCGGGGCTGCAGGCGATGTTGGTGCGGAACATCGGCACGCGCACATCGCGCTCGATATGACGGATCGGCAGACCTTCCTCCAGCAACGCCTCCTCGAAGGAGAACGAGCAGCCGAGCACGAAGGCGACGAGATCGTCGCGCCAGTGCGCCATGATGTCGGTCGGCTCCTCCACGATTTCGCCGTCGCGCCACACGCGATAGCGCGGCAGGTCAGTGCGGATGTCGAGGTCGATGCCGAGCGCGGGAATGCGGGGGTCACCGACGTCGGACATGCCGATGATCGGGCACGGTTTGGGATTGAGCTGGCAGAAGCGATGAAAAGCGCCCGCGAATTTTTCCGGCAGGACGGCGAGGTTGCCCTGGACGAAGCCGTTGGCGACGCCCGCCGTGTGATGGGCCATGCCGTTGCGGCAGGCATGCCGGGCCGCCACGCTCGGCGATAAATCCGCCGTATCGTGACCGCGTGTTTCCGTCCTCGCCAAGCTGGTCATCGTTGTCCCCGCTTCCATTCTTGTCGACATCTACTCCCGCATATGGCTATGATAATGTCTAATCGTCTTTTTTAATCAAGTTCGATAAATAAAAATTATCAACCTGCGACCAGAGGGTGCATGACTGATTTCAAGGCAATTGAGACCTTCATGTGGGTGGTCACGCTCGGCAGCTTCCGCGGCGCGGCGCAGAAGCTCAACACCACCCAGCCCGCGATCTCGCAGCGGATCGCCCAGCTCGAGCGCGAGGTGGGTGTAAAACTCCTGCAGCGCGACCGCCGCATGGTGCTGCCGACGCCGAGCGGACGGCAGTTGATGGTCTATGCCGAGAAGCTGATCGGGCTGCGCTCGGAAATGCTGGCGGTGGTCGGCGACCGCTCGGCGATGCGCGGCGTGCTGCGGCTCGGCGTCGCCGAGACCATCGTGCATACCTGGCTGCCGCAGCTCATCAAGAGCGTCAATCACGCCTATCCGAACCTCTCGCTCGAGATCGAGGTCGACATTACCTCGAACCTGCGCAACCGGCTCCTCGCACAGGAAATCGAACTCGCTTTCGTGCTCGGGCCGCTGACGGCTCCGATGGTCAACAACCGGCCGCTGTGCGATTATTCCGTGGGCTTTCTGGCGAGCCCGTCGCTCGGCCTCGGCAAGCAGGCGTTGACCCTGCACGATCTGGCGAAATTTCCGATCATCACCTTTTCGCGCCGGACCCAGCCCTACGAGATCGTGCGCTCCCTGTTCAACCGCCCTGATCTGCCGCCGATACGCCTGCATGCCAGCGCCTCGCTCGCAACCGTCATCCACATGGCGATCGAAGGCCTCGGCATCGCCCTGATACCTACCGCGATTGTCGAGAGCGACATGGCGGACGGGCGGTTGCAATTGTTGTCGACCAATCTGCAGCTGGCCCCGCTGACATTCTCGGCAAGCTGGCTCGCCTCCCCCGACACGGTCGCGGTGGAGCGCGTGGTCGAACTCGCCGCCAGCCTTGCGCGCGGCGGCGTCATTGTTGACGCGCCGCGCGAGGCGCGTCATTGACAAAGCGCGCCTCGCGTATCGTCTGAACTTCGGAACGGTCAATGACAAAAATCGCCTCCAACCTGCAAATCGATTCCGCCCGCCTTTGGGACACGATTCACGAAACCGCCAAATTCGGCGCCACCCCGAAAGGCGGCGTGCGGCGGCTGACGCTGGGGCCTGAGGACAAGCAGGTGCGCGACTGGTTCCGCGCGCGTTGCGAGGCCGCGGGGCTGGAAGTCCATGTCGATGCACTGGGTTCGATGTTCGGCCTGCGCAAGGGCCGCGACATGTCGAAGGCTCCGATCGGCCTCGGCTCCCACCTCGACACGCAGCCGACCGGCGGCAAATATGACGGCGTGCTCGGCACGTTGGCCGCGCTGGAGGTGGTCCGTACGCTCAACGATGCCGGGATCGAAACCGAGACGCCGATCTGCATCTGCAACTGGACCAATGAGGAAGGCTCGCGGTTTGCGCCAGCGATGATGGCGTCGGCGGCTTACGTCGGCGATTTCACCACCGACGACATTTTGTCGCGTAAGGATGCCGAGGGCGTCACGGTGGCGCAGGCGCTCGACAGCATCGGTTACCGCGGCGCGACCCCGGTGGGGACGCAGAAATTCTCAGGCTTCGTCGAACTGCACATCGAACAGGGGCCGATTCTCGAGGCGGAAAACAAGACCATCGGCGTGGTCGATTCCGGCCAGGGCGTGCTCTGGTATGACGGCAAGATCACCGGTTTCGAAAGCCATGCCGGCTCAACGCCGATGCCGCTGCGGCGCGACGCGCTGGCGACGCTGTCGGAAATCGTGCTGGCGATGGAAGCGATTGCCAGGAAGCACGGCCCCAAGGCCGTCGGCACCGTCGGCGAGGCGGTGATTGCCAACCCCTCGCGCAACGTCATTCCCGGCGAGATCGCCTTCACGGTCGACTGCCGCAGCGCGGATGCCGCCATCATGGACGTGCTGGATAAGGATTTGCGCGCTGCTATTGCCGAAATCGCATCGCGGCGCAAGGTCGAGGTCCAGTTCGATCTGATCTGGCGCAAGCCGCCGACGCATTTCGATCCCAAACTGGTGGACGCGGTGGAGAACGCCGCGAAGATGCTGGGGCTTTCCCATCGCCGCATCACCTCCGGCGCCGGCCACGATGCCTGCAACCTCAACACCGTGATGCCGGCGGCGATGGTGTTCGTGCCCTGCAAGGACGGCATCAGCCACAACGAACTGGAAGACGCTACCCAGGCCGATTGCGCGGCGGGCGCCAATGTGCTGATGCATACCGTGCTGGCGCTGGCCGGCGTCGCATCCTGATAAATAGAGCCTGATAAATAGAACTTGGGGAAATGCCATGCGTGGAGTTTTCGTTGACGCCAATGAATCGCTGGCCGTGATCTTCGAGCGGCTGGAGAAATCAGGCGATCCCAAGGTCGTAATCCACCGGAACCCCGACATCACCTCGGATCAGTATCCTGCGATACTCGACGGCGCCGAGATCGCGATCGTCGATCACACCGCACTGCCAACGGATGTCGCGAAGAAGTGCACGGGCTTGAAGCACGTCGTGTTTCTCGGCACCGGCGCACGCAGCTACATGAACCCGGAAGAGCTCGCCGGGCTCGGGATCGAAGTACATCTGATCAAGGGCTATGGCGATACCGCCGTGGCGGAATGCGCTGTCGCGCTGATGTGGGAGGGCGCGCGCGGGCTCGCCAAGATGGACCGCGGGATCCGCGCCGGCAACTGGCTGCGTGACGACGGCATGCAGCTGACGGGCAAGACGCTGGGCCTGATCGGCTTCGGCGGTATCGCCGCCGAGGTCGCCCGCATCGCGATCGGCTCAGGCATGCGTGTCGTCGCCTGGAATCGTTCGCCGAAGAAGCATCCGAAGGTCGAGTTCGTCGATCTCGACGAATTACTGACCGAGAGCGACGTCGTTTCGATCCATCTGCTGTTGAACGACGAGACGCGCGGACTGATCTCGGCCGCCTGCATCGAGGCCATGAAGCCCGGCGTCATCCTGGTCAATACCGCGCGCGGCGCAATCGTTGATGAAAAGGCGATGATCGATGCGTTGAAGTCTGGCCAGATCCGCCATGCCGGTCTGGATGTCTTCAACATCGAGCCGCTCCCGGCGGATCATCCGCTCACGAAACTGGAGAACGTGACGCTGTCGGCGCATTCGGCGTTCCGCACGCCGGAGGCGAGCGAGAATTTGATGCGCGCGGCGTGGGAGCACTGCCGGCGGATCGTGAAGGGAAAATAGCAGCACCGAGGATACGCGTTTGAACCGACCGGCGCCGCCTCGCGACAACAGACAGCGTCGCGGCCCGCGGCCGCCCATGAGGTTCACATGCTGTCACTGCTCAAGAAACCGTTATTCAATCGCGGCAAGCCTGCAGACCCCACTGGTTCCCACCTGCAACGGCTCGCCATCTACGAACAGGAGCTTGGCGAACGCGAATATACGTTCAGCGACGCCAGCGATCGCCGCATCGACGTGCACGCCTTTGGCCGCGATTTCGTGCCGGATTGCGAAGAGGGTTCGGATGAAGGCTACGTTCTTCTGACCAATGGCATGAGCGAACATCGCATGGCCGTACCGGATCAGGCAGAGGCGAAGGTTCGCGCCGAGCTGATGTGGTACGTCCGCGAAGCCACACCGGAAGTCAGCGCTACGCTGCGCTGGCTCGCCACGGTGCCGCTCCTCGATAGCACCTGGTTCGGGTTCGGACACAGGGTGCCGATGCCGGAGCCGCCTATGCCGGACACGGACTTCAAGACATTCCTGTTCCTCACGCCGGTCATTACCCCGGACCAGCGTATCGCGGAGCAGCTTTCGATCGCGGGAGACGCGATAGAGATACTGACCGTGAACCTGATCTCCGACCGCGAGTACGGGCTGATCAAGAACGAGGGTATCGGCGCGTTTCTCGATCTTCTCGACGAGAATGATTACCCGCCGATTTTCGATCCGTCGCGGAAATCGTACGTGTAATTTTGACGTAGACGATCGCTGTCCCTTCTCCCCTTGTGGGAGAAGGTGCCGAAGCGAAGCGCAGGCGAATGAGGGGTTCTCTCCGCGGAGACAGACCCCTCATCCGTCTCGCTGCCGCTGCGCGTCCATAGCCGATGCAAAGCATCGGCGTCCTATTTTAGTACGGCGGCCAACGGCCGCCTATGCCACCTTCTCCCACAAGGGGAGAAGGAAGAACTCAGTCCACCATCTCCGCCACTGCCTTGCCACACGCCGCCGTGTCGGCATTGCCGCCGAGATCCCGCGTCCGCAACGTGCGTTCGCCCAGCGTGCGTTCGATCGCACCGACGATCGAGGCAGCAGCCTGCTTCTCGCCGAGATGCTCCAGCATCATCGCGCCGGACCAGATCATGCCGATCGGGTTGGCGATGCCCTGGCCTGCGATGTCGGGCGCCGAGCCGTGCACCGGCTCGAACACCGACGGGAAATTGCCTTCCGGGTTGATATTGCCCGACGGCGCGATGCCGATAGTGCCGGTGCAGGCGGGGCCAAGGTCCGAGAGGATGTCGCCGAACAAATTGGAGCCGACCACGACGTCGAACCAATCCGGATGCAGCACGAAGTTCGCGGTGAGGATGTCGATGTGGTACTTGTCCCACTTCACCTTGGGATAGTTCTTCGCCATCGCCTCCACGCGCTCATCCCAATAGGGCATCGTGATCGAGATACCGTTGGACTTGGTCGCCGAGGTCAGATGCTTCTTCGGGCGTGACTGCGCCAGATCAAAAGCAAATTTCAAGATGCGGTCGACGCCAACGCGCGTCATCACGGTCTGCTGCGTCACGAATTCACGGTCGGTGTCCGGGAACATGCGGCCGCCGACGGAAGAATACTCGCCCTCGGTATTTTCGCGCACCACCCAGAAATCGATATCGCCGGGCTTGCGGTTGGCGAGCGGCGACGGCACGCCGGGCATCAGCCGCACCGGACGCAGATTGACATATTGATCGAATTCACGCCGGAATTTTATGAGCGAGCCCCACAGGGAAATGTGATCCGGAATTTTGGCGGGCCAGCCGACCGCGCCGAAATAAATCGCGTCGTGCTTGCCGATCTTCGCCTTCCAGTCCTCCGGCATCATCTCGCCGTGCTTTTCGTAATAGTCCCAGGACGCGAAGTCGAAATGATCGAAATGAACGGACACACCGTGCTTTTTCGCCGCCGCCTCCAGCACGCGCAGGCCTTCCGGGACCACTTCCTTGCCGATACCGTCACCGGGAATGACCGCGATCCGATATTGCTTTTTGGCGCTCATCGAGAGTTTCCTTGTTGTCTTGTCAGGCGGCTAATGCCGGTTATTTGATTGCCTTGCAATGGACCAAACCTGCCGCCTGCGCAACGCTGCACTGCAATGTTGACCGCCATGTCGCCGCAAGTCTAACAATTTGCGGCCCCCTCTTCCTGCCTCCCTCACCGAAGCGAGAAATCCCATGGATCTGCACCTGCGCGGCAAGCGCGTCCTGATTACCGGCGCCTCCAAGGGCATTGGCGCGGCCGCGGCCGAAGCCTTTGCCGAAGAAGGCTGCGACGTCATGCTGGCCGCCCGCAACGGCGAGCAGTTGAAGGCCCTCGCGGAGCGGCTGCGCTCGGCGCACCAGATCGGCGCGACCGCCCATGTCGCAGACCTGCGCAAGCCCGACGACATCGCCAAGCTCGTCAAGGACGCCGCCGACATCGACATCCTCGTCAACAATGCCGGCGATATCCCGGGCGGCTCGATCGACAAGATCGACGAGGCGACCTGGCGCCATGCCTGGGAGCTGAAGGTGTTCGGCTATATCAACCTCACCCGCGCGATCTACGCGCAGATGAAGGCGCGTGGGCACGGCGTCATCGTCAACGACATTGGTGCTGCCGGCGAAAAGTTCGACGCCAACTACATCTGCGGCAGCGCCGGCAACGCGGCCCTGATGGCCTTCACCCGCGCGCTCGGCGGCAAGAGCCTCGCCGACAATATCCGTGTGGTCGGCATCAATCCCGGCCCTGTCGGCACCGACCGCCACGTCACGCTCCTGAAGACCCGGGCCAAGAACCAGTTCGGCGACGAGAACCGCTACAAGGAATTCCAGAAAGGCATGCCGCTCGGCCGCCCTGCGCATGCGCGCGAGATCGGCGACCTCATGGCGTTTCTCGCTTCCGACCGGTCAGGGTATACGTCGGGCGTGATCTTTACCGTGGACGGCGGACATACGTCGGGGTGGGGATAGGCTGCTTGCAGCCCCACAAGCCTCATCCTGAGGAGCATCGCGAAGCGATGCGTCTCGAAGGATGGGCTACAGGCTCTCATGGTTCGAGACGGCGCTATCGCGCCTCCTCACCATGAGGGTCGGGCAGACGCAATGGCGACGCCTAACCCGTCGTCCGCTCGAACAACTGCCGGATCAGCGTCGTGATCCGTCCCTTCGGCGACATCATCTCGTACAGGATGGTGAAATGGTTTTCGTCGGAAATTTCCTCATACGTTACCGGCAAGCCTAATCGGGCGCGGTGGCCGGCGAAATCGGCGGTCTGCTTGCGCAACAGCGGCAGCTCGGCGCTGCCGACCACCAGCGACAGCGGTTTTAACGGACCGTCTTCCTGCATCATCGGTGAATTGCAGCGCGAGGTTGCCTCATCCGCCCGCAGCTTCTCGTTGAGATAGGGGTGGCGGACGAAAAGAAACTCGCTGCGACAAGTTGATGGAGGGGTTGGCAAAGACGAAAGCAAGAGCAAGGAATAAGCGGCCTGAATTCTTGCTTTAAGTACAGGGCAATAAGAAGCGGTTGCCGACCCTGTCTGCCAGGCCGCGGTCACGGGAAGCGATCGTGCGACTGTAGCTTAATTGAGTCCGGACCCCCAAAGAGAAAAGATCAAAATTACGAATTACATGATTTAATGTTCCGTCCCCGTAATTCATTTATCAGGATCTAGCTGTGGGTGCTGATCAACAATAGGAAAAATTAGGTCCCGCGCAATAAAGCCCATTATATCCTCGATTGCGCGCTTGTAGCACGTCCGTTCTTGATCGTCGCTGATATTTTCGACCTCATCCAATATAGCCCCAATCGTTTTGTCTATGGAAATCGCTAACGCTATAAGTTTTTGGGCGGTTGCAGCATCCATTTTGAGACTCCGCGATCAAACGTTCAGCAACGCGGCTGCACATGCGGCCGGTGCCACTGCACAAATGGCCTGGGCCATCCGCCCTTGAGGATCAGTGTTTGCTATTGAATTTCCTCGAGCATAGCCAAATACACTTGGCCCATCAATGAACTGCGGCAGTTCCGCGCCAAAGAGTTTAGTCCATGTCTGAGGCTGTACGCGACCTGTTCGACCGATGGGAGCGAGTTTGGCATGAAGGCCAATACGATCTGATCCCGAGTTGCGTCGGATCGCACTACATCCGGCATGACGAAAAGGGCGACCGGACGGTGACGCGGGAGGCCTACGCGGCGGAACTCGCAGCTATCCACAAGGAGCGACCGGGCACCCGCGTCGTCGTGTACGATCACTCATTCACAGATGACCGTGCGTGGTTTCGCTTCTCGTTCGTGTGGCCTGATCCCACAACTGGCGAGCGCCCCAGCCGGGCGGGGATGCAAAGCTACCGGATCGAGGGCGGCAAGCTCGCCGAGACCTGGATTACGCTACTCCCACCAGGCACCGCATGGACGGATGCCACTGCCCAGGAGCGTTGGACGGTGAAGCGTCCTGTCTGATCCATCCTTGTCAGTATGCAATTCCTTGCCATGAGGGTCGGACAGGCGTCAGTGCGGCTAATTCTGGCCGGTCGTTCGCTCGAACAATTGCCGGATCAGCGTCGTGATCCGTCCCCTCGGCGACATCATTTCGTGCATGATGGTGAAATGGTTCGCACCCGGAATTTCCTCATACGTCACCGGCAAGCCGTATCTCGCACGGTGGCCGGCGAAGTCTGCGGTCTGCTTGCGCAATAGCGGCAGCTCGGCGCTGCCGACCACCAGCGACAGCGGTTTTGGCGGACCACCTTCGTGCATCATCGGCGAGTTGCGGTGAGAGGTTGCCTCATCGGCCCTCAGCTTTTCGTTGAGGTAGCTGTGGCGGATCGGCTCGAGGTCGTAGATGCCTGATATGGCCATGCCTGCCCTCACCTTCGGATGCGACAGCACCATCGAGGTAAGATGCCCGCCGGCGGACCAGCCGGAAACCACGATGCCTCCGGCCGCGGCACCCAGCGCAGGCAATTGCCCGGTGAGGAAATCTATGCCTGCGTGGATTTCGGCGACGATTTCGTCCAGCGCAGCCTCCGGCGCCAGCGTATAGCCGATCAGCGCGACATTGATGCCATGCGCCATCGGACCTTCGGTAACGACGGTGAAGACTTCCTTGGCCCGCGCCTGCCAGTAGCCGCCGTGAATGAACAGCAGCGTCGGCGCGTTGTCGGCGGCCTTCAGGAAATCGATCCGGTTGCGCTCGCGCGGGCCATAGCGCAGGTCGAGATGCCCGGGGAAACGCTTGCGCATCGCGGCAGAGCGCTGCTCCCAGCCGGCGACCATCTCCAAGCTGCCGGGCGCGGCGACGGCATTATTAAGGCCGAGGTCGCGCGCCTCCTGGCTCATCGCGCGCCAGTCCAGCGCGGAAAACGATGTCGTCATGCAGATATCTCCAGTCGGCTACGACTCTGGTGCGTTTCCACTTTGCCAAAAAATGTTCTACAGCACCACCTGCAATCAAGAAACGGAAACGAACGGAGAGTGCGAAGTGGCGGATCAGGGGCTGGTGCGTGAGACGGCGTGTGCCATCGTCGGCAAACTGAAATCGGGCGAAGTTACCCCACTCGACCTGCTCGACGTGCTCGAAAAACGCATCGCCGAAGTCGACGACAAAGTCAACGCGCTGCCGACGCTGTGCTTCGACCGCGCCCGCAAGCACGCCACCGCGCTGATGAAGAAGCCGGCCAGCGAACGCGGGCTGCTCGCCGGCCTTCCGATCCCGATCAAGGACCTGACCAGTGTCGCCGGCGTCCTGACCACGCAGGGTTCGCCGATCTACAAGGATAGTATCCCGGCGAAGTCGGATATCCTGGTCGAGCATCTCGAAAACAATGGCGGGGTGGTCTACGCCAAGTCGAACACGCCGGAATTCGGCGCCGGCGCCAACACCTTCAACGAAGTGTTCGGCCCGACCCGCAATCCCTGGGACACGTCACGCTCCGCAGCCGGCTCCTCGGGCGGTGCGGCGGTGGCGCTCGCCACCGGCACGGCATGGCTGGCGCACGGCTCCGACATGGGCGGCAGCTTGCGCAGCCCGGCGAGCTTCTGCGGCATCGTCGGCATGCGGCCGAGCATCGGCCGCGTCGCACGCACGATAGCCGCGGCGGTCGATCGCAATCTCGGCGTCCAGGGCCCGATGGCGCGCAATGTCGAGGATCTCGCGCTGCTGCTCGATGCCATGAGCGGCGAACATCCGGCCGATCCGCTGTCGCTGCCCGTGCTGCCGACGTCGTTTCTGTCCGCCGCGCGTTCCGGCAGCAAGCCGCAGCGCGTCGCCTATTCGCCCGATCTCGGCATCACGCCGGTCGATCCCGAGGTCGCGGCCGTCACCCGCAAGGCCGCGCAGCGTTTTGCGGAAGCGGGCGCGATCGTCGAGGAGGCCCATCCCGACCTGCGCGAGGCTCATGAATGTTTCCACGTGTTGCGCGCGTTCGATTTTGCGCTGTCAAAGGCGGCGCTGTTACGCTCGAAGCGCGACCTGCTGAAGCCCGAGGTGATCTGGAACATCGAGGAAGGCCTGAAGCTGACGGTCGAGCAGCTCGAACGCGCCGAAGCACAGCGCGTCGCCATGACCGCGCGCACGCTGGAATTTTTCGACAAATACGATCTATTGCTCGCGCCCGCCACGATCGTACCGCCCTTCCCGGTCGAGAACCGCTACGTCGCCGAATGCGCCGGCAAGAAGTTCGACAATTACGTCGAATGGCTCGGCATCGTCTATGCGATCACGCTGGTGTGTTGTCCTGCGCTGTCGCTGCCGTGCGGATTTACCGCCTCCGGCCTGCCGGTCGGGCTGCAGGTGGTGGCGCCACCGCGCGGTGAGGCGCAGTTGCTGGCGGGGGCCAAGGTGCTTGAGGATATTCTCGGCGTGCGTGGCGCGACACCGATCGATCCACGGGCGCCGAATTAAAGATTATTTGAACGGTCCGTGATCGGCCGCGCGCGGGCACCAACTCCTCGCGTCCATCAGAGGGAACCGGGCGCGGCCCGCGACCGTTAGCAGTGCTGGTCAAAGAGGCGAACCGATCCGGAATAAAGGGATCGCAATCGCCCGTGGAGATCGCCATGACGGATCAAGCCATCAAGCCCGCCGACGATCATTTAGACATCAAGGACGTGAAACGGCGGATCAAGGCGATCTTCATCGGCTCGATCGGCAATCTCGTCGAATGGTATGATTTCTACGCGTACACCGCGTTCGCGCTGTATTTCGCGCCGGCGTTCTTTCCGAACAGCGATCCGGTGGTGCAGCAGCTCGACGCCGCAGTGTTGTTCGCTGCAACCTTCCTGATGCGTCCGCTCGGCGGCTGGCTGTTCGGTTTCATCGCCGACCGCTATGGGAGGCGATTGTCGCTGACGCTCTCGGTGATCTGCATGTGCTTCGGTTCGTTGATCATCGCGGTGACGCCGACCTATGCCACGATCGGGATTGCCGCTCCCGCCATCCTGGCGCTGGCGCGCATCATCGAGGGCTTGAGCCTCGGCGGCGAATACGGCGCCAGCGCGACCTACCTGACCGAAGTCGCCGACCCCAGGCACCGCGGATTCTATTCAAGCTTTCAGTATGTCACCCTGATCGGCGGCCAGCTCACCGCGATCATGGTGTTGCTCCTGCTGCAGAAGGTGTTTCTCACCCCGGAAGAACTGAAGGAGTGGGGCTGGCGAATCCCCTTCGTGATCGGCGCCCTGCTCGCGATCTTCGCCGCCGTCATGCGGCGCAATCTGCATGAAACGGAAGCGTTCGAGGAAGCCAAGAAAGTCAGCAAGCCCTCGGGATCGATCCGCGGCCTGTTGAAGTATCCGCGCGAATTGCTGCTGGTGGTTGGCCTCACCGCGGGAGGTACCGCGGCGTTCTATACCTTCACCACCTACATGCAGACCTTCGTCAAGCTGTCCGTCGGACTCACCGAGGACCAGACCACGTTCGTGATCTTCGGCTCGCTGATCTTTGCAACCCTGTTGCAGCCGATCTATGGCGGCCTCTCCGACCGCATCGGCCGCAAGCCGCTGTTGATTTTCTTCGGGCTCGCCGGCACGCTGGCCACGGTCCCGATCCTGACCACGCTGAAGGAGGCCAGGTCGCCGTTCACGGCCTTTCTGCTGATCTGCGCCGCCTGGATCTTCGTTGCCGGCTACACCTCGATCAACGCCGTCGTGAAGGCCGAATTATTCCCGACCAATGTCCGCGCGCTCGGCGTCGGCCTGCCCTACGCCATCACGGTATCGCTGTTCGGCGGCACGGCGCCGGCGGTCGCGCTCTATTTCAAGACGCTGGGGCATGAGGACTGGTTCTATTATTATCTCAGCGGCATGATCTTCCTCTCGCTCATCATCTATGCGACGATGCGCGACACCAAGCATGCCTCCGCAATGCATCGCCACGAGTGACCGGTTCCGATATGGTCGACGAGAACGAGCCGCCGCCGGAAAGCAAGCTGACGCGCAGCAAGGCGCGCTGGGCGCGCGAGGGAAAATTCCTCACCGGCAAGATTTCGCGGCCCGAAGAAGCGCGCCTGCCGCCGGGCCAGCATCTGACGAAGGATTGGCCGACGCTCGATCTCGGACTGACCCCGAACATTTCACGCGAGCGCTGGCGGCTCGATGTTTACGGCGCGGTCGAGAATCCGATCTTCTGGGATTTCGCGCAATTTTCCGCGCAGCCGCAGAGCAAGTTCATATCCGACATTCACTGCGTCACCACCTGGTCGCGCTACGACAATCACTGGGAGGGGTTGGCAACCCGCGATCTCCTCGATGCCTGCCGGCCGCGCGAGGAGGCGCGGTTCGTGGTGCTGCATTCGCATGACGGCTACACCACCAATCTGACGCTGGAGGATTTCGCCGCCGGGGACGCCATCCTCGTCCATAGCTGGTCGGGCGCGCCGCTCGAGCAGGAGCATGGCGGCCCGGTGCGGCTGGTGGTGCCGCATCTCTATTTCTGGAAAAGTGCGAAGTGGCTGCAGAGCATCGAGTTTCTGGCTGAGGATGCGCCGGGCTATTGGGAAGTGCGCGGCTATCACAACCGCGGTGACCCCTGGGCTGAGCAGAGATATTCCGGAGACTAAGCCGCAACATTTGACTAGGGAGAACGCCCGTGCCGACTGAACGCTTCCAATTCACCGGTGAAGGCGGCCATCAGCTTGCCGCTGCGCTGGATACACCGGATGGTCCGGTGCAGGCCTACGCGCTGTTCGCGCATTGCTTCACCTGCGGCAAGGACGTGCTGGCCGCGAAACGCATCGCGACCGCGCTGGCCGCCAAAGGGATTGCGGTATTGCGTTTCGACTTTACCGGGCTCGGCTCCAGCGAGGGCGAATTTGCAAATTCGACCTTCACTTCCAACGTCGCCGATCTTGTCCGCGCCGCCGACCATCTGCGTGAAACGCGCGGGACGCCTGCGATTCTGATTGGACACAGCCTCGGCGGCGCCGCGATCCTCGCCGCCGCAGAAAAGATTCCGGATGCGAAGGCGGTCGTGACGATCGCCGCGCCCGCCGATCCCGCACACGTCACCCATCTCTTTGGAGATCGCATCGAGGACATCCGCAAGCACGGCAAGGTGGAGGTCCAGCTCGCCGGCCGGCCGTTCCACATCAAGCGCGAATTCCTCGACGATATCGCCGAACATGGCCTGATGGCACATGTCGCGAAGCTTCACAAGGCGCTGCTGATCATGCAGTCGCCGACCGACGACACCGTCGGGATCGACAATGCCACGAAGATCTTCGTCGCGGCCAAACATCCCAAGAGCTTTGTTTCGCTGTCAGGCGCCGACCATCTGTTGAGCGGCAAGCGCGATGCCGCCTATGTCGCCGACGTCATCGCCGCATGGGCTGAGCGCTATATCGAGCCCGCCGCCGCGCAGCCCGCCGCCGCGAGCGAGGCGCCCCGCAACGTCGTGGTGCGCGAGACCCGCAACAGCAAGTTCCAGCAGACCGTGACAACAGGCCCACACCAGATGCTGGCGGATGAACCGGTTGCCGCCGGCGGCCAGGACAGCGGACCCGGGCCTTATGATTTCGTGCTGGCGGGCCTGGGCGCCTGCACCTCGATGACGATGCGGATGTATGCCGACCGCAAGTCGCTGCCGCTCGATCGCGTCACCGTGACGCTGAAGCACAGCAAGGTTCACGCAGAGGATTGCGCCGAATGCGAAACCCGCGAGGGCATGCTGGACCAGATCGACCGCGTGATCTCGATCGAAGGCGCGCTCGACGCCGATCAGCGCAAGCGATTGATGGAGATTGCCGACAAGTGTCCGGTGCATCGGACGTTGACGTCGGAGGTGCGCATCGTGACGAAGGCCGCCGACTAGGCCGCCGCCAGCGGGCGGACGCGGAGCGCGCCGCGCAGTCCTGCGGCGGAGCCGACCAAAATACCGGCAAAGGCAATCAGCGACGCCAGCGCCAGCGTGGAAAATCCCGTCAGCCCCTGCCCGATCGAGCAACCGAACGCCATCACACCGCCCGCGCCCATCAATGCCGCGCCGCCGCCGGATCGCAGCATGTGGCGCGGCGATTGAAAGCCCTCAAGCTGAAAGCGGCCGGTCAGCAGCGCCGTGACGAGGCTGCCGGCAAGCACGCCGAACACGGTAACGATGCCGAAATTCAGCGTCGATCCGGTCGACAGCATGACGTATTGCAGCGCATCTGCGATTGGCGCGATGAAGGTAAGCGAGGTCACCGGCGTCGGATTGAAATCGTCGGCGCCGAGATAGCCGGTCGCGAACCAGCCGGCCGCCACCAGCAGGCCGACCGCGAGACCCGCGGCGATCTGGCCCGGCGAGCGCCGGAACGCAGGATGCGCAAAGGCGAAGATGATCAACGCCGCCGAGATGATCGAGGCCGCCAGCATCCGCGCGGCCGTTGCGCTCAAGCCTGCCGCCGCAAGCAGCGCGGGCACCGAGTTTGCCGTGGCACTGGTCTGCGATGCGCCGACCATCGCGATGCGCGCCGGCGCGATCAGGCCCTTCAGCGTCATCTGGGCGAAGATCGCCAGCACGACCACCACCACGAAAGAACGGAGATTGCCGCGCCCGAGCAGCACCAGCGCGCGTGAACCGCAGCCGTTCGACAGCACCATGCCGTAGCCGAACAAGAGGCCGCCGAAGAACATCACCGGCGCGGAGAAAGATGGCTGCAGATAGATCGATTTGCCGATATCGGCGAGGCCTGCCGCCGTCAGCAACTGCGTCCCTGCGACGGCTACGCCGATCGCCAGCGCATAGGTCCGCACCAGCCGGCCATCGCCTTCCGCCCAAAAGCCCCGCAGACTGCTGAGCAGGCAAAACCCGCTCAGCAATCCGACCGATCCATAAACGAGACCGATCAGCAATCCGCTGATGATGACGATATTGGCACTGTCCAGCACCGGCATTTCCCAGTCTTCTCGCGCGGCCGCCCGGCCGTCATCGCTTAAATAGGAAGCAATTTCCGTGCTGCTATTACGTTGGAAGCATGGGGCCGTCCACGGCCTGCCGATGCAGAGAATTAATCTCTCGCGCGGCCTAGCAATCGGGGAATAAAACCGTTGTCGCCGACCATGGCGGGAGAGATTAATTTCCGCTAGGCCCAGGGTCGCAGGATCACGCGATTGCGCGACGAACCGGCCACGGCGATAAATGCCGCCTTGGCCTGTTCCAGCGGATAGATCGCGTTCGGCTTGATCGGGAACGGCTTGAGATGCCCGCCCGCGAAGCCGGGGCCGAGTTCCCGCAGCACCGCGCCGGTCGCGACCGACGACAGGCCGAGCGTGTCGATGCCCACGTAAGTGTGCTGGCCGCGATAGAACTCCAGGATGTTGAACTGCACGATGCGGTCCACCGCGGCGATCAGGATCTGCCGCCCGCGCAAGCCAAGCGATTTGTGCGCGGCCTCGAAATAGGGATCGCCGATCGTGTTGAACACGATGTCGGCGCCCTTGCCATCAGTGAGTTCGCGCACGCGCGCCGCAACCTCGGTCGCGGAGGCATCGACGACATCGACGGGAGAATTGGCGTGGCCTTCATAGGGCTCGCTCCTGCGGACGACGCCGATCACGCGCGCGCCGTGCCAACTCGCGATCTGTGTCGCCGCCTGCCCGACCTTGCCGTTGACGCCCATCACCAGCACGGTCTCGCCCGCCTTGGGAATGCCGGCGCGGCGCAAGCCTTCCATCGCGGTAACAAAGGGCACGCCGATGCCGGCCGCCTCTTCCCATGAAATGCCCTTCGGTTTCTCGACCACGGCTTCCGCCTCGACCACCAGATGCGTGGCATGCGTGCCGTCGCGGCGGATACCGAGATCGCCGGACGAGCCGAACACCTCGCGCCCGATCCACCCCTGCGGACCGTCGATCACGACGCCCGCATAGTCGCGGCCCGGCGTGCGCGGAAATACGGCGTAAGGCATCAGCCCGGTTGCGGCCTTCACGTCCGATGGGTTGACAGCGGCGGCCTTGACCTCGATCAGCAGATCATTCTCGCCGCACGACAAAGCCTGCGTCTCGACGACTGGCGCGAGCGAAGCGGCATCAGCGGCCTTTGCCGGCAGGCGAACACAGCGCGCCTGGACCGTGGCAGATCGAAGATCGGGCTTCTCGGCAAATGACATCAGGCATTCCTGCTGGCTTCTGAGCAGCAGGAGTTACCCTTTCGGCCGCTTGTCGTAAACACGTTTCGCCTTGCCGAGCGAACGTTCCAGCGTGTTCGGGGCCACAGCCTTGATGCGTGCGGTGATGCCGATGGTATTCTTGATGAAAACCGCGACCTTTTCGGCATGCGCGGGCAGCCCGCTGCCGTCCCAGCTTTCAGGGCGGGCTTCGGCGAGCACGGTCATCTCGTCCATGCGTCCCTCGCGCGTCAGCTCTATGATGAAATGGCCGCCGCACCAGTCGGTCGCGAGCAGCGCTTCCTCGATCTGGGTCGGGAATACGTTGACGCCGCGCAGGATGATCATGTCGTCGGAACGGCCCGTCACCTTCTCCATGCGCCGCATGCCCGGCCGTGCGGTGCCGGGCAACAGCCGCGTCAGGTCGCGGGTACGGTAGCGGATGATCGGAAAGCCCTGCTTGGTCAGCGAGGTGAAGACCAACTCGCCCTTCTCGCCGTCAGGCAGCACGGCGCCGGTCTCGGGATCGATCACCTCGGGATAGAAATGATCCTCCCAGATATGCAGACCGTCCTTAGTCTCCACGCATTCCTGCGCCACGCCCGGCCCGATCACTTCCGAAAGGCCGTAGATATCCGTCGCATCCATGTCAAAGGTCTGCTCGATCTCGGCGCGCATTGCGTTGGTCCAGGGTTCGGCGCCGAAGATGCCGAACTTCAGCGACGATTTGCGCGGGTCGAGGCCCTGCTTCTTGAACTCATCCGAGATCGCCAGCATGTAGCTCGGCGTCACCGTGATGATGTCGGGCTTAAAGTCGTTGATCAGCTGCACCTGCCGCTCGGTCATGCCGCCGGAAACCGGCACCACCGTGCAGCCGAGCTTTTCGGCGCCGTAGTGCGCGCCGAGGCCGCCGGTGAACAGGCCGTAGCCATAGGCGTTGTGCATCAGCATGCCGGTACGGCCGCCTGCGGCGCGGATCGAGCGCGCCATCACATCCGACCAGATGTCGATGTCTCCTTGCGTATAGCCGACCACGATCGGCTTGCCTGTCGTGCCCGAGGACGCATGGACGCGGACCAGCTTTTCGCGCGGCACCGCGAACATGCCAAAGGGGTAATTGTCGCGGAGGTCGGTCTTCACCGTGAACGGGAATTTGGCGAGATCGGAGAGCTGCCTGAAATCGGATGGATGCACGCCCGCCGCATCGAACGCCTTCTTGTAATGCGCGACGTTGTCATAGGCGTGCTTGAGCGACCAGGCGAGACGCCTGGTCTGCAGCGCCATGATCTCGTCGCGCGAGGCGCGCTCGGCCTCGTCCAATTCAGCGCCGTAACCGCTTCCGCTGGATTTCAATCTTGCCATGGCCATGGCGTTTCCCTTCTCGCTAGCTTTGTGTGGCTCCGTTGTCCGCAACCGGCAGCCACGTTCCGGCGATGGTGCAGGAATGGCCGCGGAATTCGGCGATCACGACATCGCCAGCGGTGACGCGAACGTCGTAAATCCCGGACCGTCCGTTGCGCGAAACTTCCCGCGCGGCCGCGACCAGCACGTCGCCGAGCTTGCCCGGCCTGATGAAGGCGATGTCGCATTGCGCGGCGACGGCGCGTTCGTTACGGGAGTTGCAGGCAAAGGCGAAGGTGGAATCCGCCAGCAGGAAGATGAAGCCGCCATGGGCGATGCGCTGGCCGTTGACCATGTGCGGCTGCACCGTCATCGTCAGCGTCGCCTGCCCGGGCTTCACCTCGACAAGTTTCATGCCGAGGCCCTTGCTGGCGTCGTCTTCCTTCCACATCGCATCCGCGCAGGCGCGGGCGATCTCATCGGGCGAAAGCGCGACGTTCATAGCGGGTTGCCCGCTCTGCGAGACGGTTCCACGACGTTCTCTCCCTGTGCGCACGGGCCTGTTTGAACAGGCCTCGCTGCGTAGTGTGTCAGCCTTGGGGTCGAAGCACCTGAAGTGTCAACGACCCGCGAACTCCTAAACGTGGTCGTAATCCACCACGACCTTATCCGAACACGGCCGCGCCTGGCAGGTCAGGATGAAGCCTGCCTTTAGTTCCCACGGCTCCAGCGAGTAATTGACTTCCATCTGGGCGTTGCCTTCGACCAGCTTGGCGCGGCAGGTCGAGCACATGCCGCCCTTGCAGGCGAACGGCAAATCCATGCCGGCGCGCAACGCCGCGTCGAGGATGGCCTCACCTTCAGCGACCGGCACCTCGCGTCGTTTTCCATCGATGATCAAGGACGCCATCGCCCTGGGCGGCGCGGACGCTTCGATCATCTTCTTCGGACGCGGCTTGCCGCCGAACTCGGAGACGAAGCGCTCCACATGAATGCGATTCTCGGCGATGCCGATGTCGCGGCAGGTCGCCTCGATGTCCTCGCTCATGCCCATCGGGCCGCAGATGAAGACGTGATCGACGCTTGAAGCCGGCACCAGCGAGCGCAGCAGCACGCGCACCTTTTCGCCGTCGAGCCGGCCGTGCAGGATCGGGATGTCCTGCTCTTCGCCCGAAATGACATGGAAGAGCGAAAGCTGCTGCATGAAGCGGTCCTTCAATTCCTCCAACTCTTCGAGGAACAGCATGCTCGATGTTGTGCGGTTGCCATAGAACAGGAAGAAGCGGCTATCGGGTTCGCGCGCCAGCACGCCCTTGACGATCGACAGGATCGGCGTGATCCCGCTTCCCGCGGCAAAGCCGACATAGATCCGCGCCTCGCCAGGCGCATGGGCGATGCCGAAGCGGCCAGTCGGCGTCATCACATCGAGTTCGTCGCCGCTCTTCAACTCTTCCGCGGCCCAATTGGAGAACGCGCCGCCGTCGACTTTCTTCACGGCGATGCGCAATTCGCCGTCATCGGGGCCGGAACAAATCGAATAGGAGCGGCGTACTTCTTCGCCGTCCATCGTCGTGCGCAAGGTGAGGTATTGCCCTGGCATAAAGCTGTAGTCGCTTTCCAGCTCTTTCGGGATCGCAAACGTCATCGACACCGCGTCGGCGGCTTCGCGGCGCAGGTCGTTGACGGCAAGACGGTGAAAGCGCGGTGCGTGGGACATTCTAATAGTCTCTCAGCGTCATTGCCTGCGACAAACGCAAAGCGTTTGCGCAAGGGAGCGAAGCGACGAAGCAATCCAGTCTTTCTTTGCGTGGCTTCTGGATTGCTTCGCTTCGCTCGCAATGACGGTCATGGATCACGGCCTCAATGGCACTTGAAATAATCGAACGGTTCGCGGCAGCTCTTGCAGCGCCAGAGCGCCTTGCAGGAGGTCGAGCCGAATTCGGACAGCAACTCGGTATTTTGCGAGCCGCACTGCGGACAAGTCACCTGCTGTTCGCCGAACAGCGCACGGCGCGAATTCGAGGCCTGCGGCGGCGCAATGCCGTATTCGCGCAGCTTATTGCGGCCGTCCTCGCTCATCCAGTCCGTGGTCCAGGCCGGCGACAGCACCGTGCGGACGGTCGGCCGCGCAATGCCGGCACGCTCCAGCGCGAGCTCGATCTCCAGAGCGATCATGTTCATGGCGGGACAGCCGGAATAGGTCGGCGTGATCGCGACCTCAACGCGGCCGTCATGGACGTCGACCTCGCGCAGCACGCCGAGATCGGCGATGGTGAGCACGGGAATCTCGGGATCGACCACCTGCGCAGCCGCTTCCCAGGCGCGACGGCGCAGATCGCTATCGTTGAGAATGGCCGTTACCATGTCGCCCCCGGAAAGGTCCGCTGCATCGACTGCAGCTCGCTGAGGAGATGGCCGAGATGCTCGCTGTGCCGGCCGCTGCGGCCGCCCTGCTGCATCCAGTCGTTCTTCGGCAACGCAAGCGTCGCCTCGCCCACGACGCCCGTGATCGTCTTCAACCATTGCGAACGCAACGGCGCGGGATCGATCGCGATGCCGGCATCGATCAGCGCGCGCTCGCTGTCGTCGACGGCGAACATCTCACCGGTAAAGGCCCAGAGCTCGTCGATCGCAGATTGCGCGCGGCGGTGGCTTTCCTCGGTGCCGTCGCCGAGGCGGACGATCCATTCCGAACAGTGCCTGACGTGATAGGCGCTTTCCTTTTCCGACTTCGCCGCGATCGCCGCCAGCGTCGGATCGCCGGAGCGCATCATTGCCCGCCAATAGAGATCGGCGAAGGTGGCGTAGAAGAATTGCCGCACCATGGTACGCGCGAAATCGCCATTGGGCTGTTCCAGCAACAGCAAATTGCGGTACTGCCTGACGTCGCGGAGATAGGCGAACTTGTCCTCGTCGTTATCCTTGCCCTCGACCTTGGCCGCATAGGAATAGAGCTCGCGCGCCTGGCCAAGCAGGTCGAGGCCCATATTGGCGAGCGCCATGTCCTCTTCCAGCATCGGCGCGTGGCCGCACCATTCCGACAGCCGGTGCCCGAGGATCAGCGCATCGTCGGCGCGGCGCAAGGTGTAGAGCACCAGCGGGGCCTCGGAGACAGAGATGTTGGCGACGATCATTTTCAATCACCTGCGGTTAGTCGTCTCACATATGCCCGACTTCATCCGGCACGTCGTAAAACGTCGGGTGCCGATAGATTTTCGATTCCGCCGGTTCGAACATCATGCCCTTCTCGGACGGATCGGACGCAGTGATCGCATTCGAGGGCACCACCCAGATCGAGAGGCCCTCGCCGCGGCGGGTATAGATGTCGCGCGCGGCCTGCAGCGCCAGGGTCGCGTCGGTCGCGTGCAGCGATCCGACATGCTTGTGCGCCAGCCCGTTGCGGCTGCGGATGAAGACCTCCCAGAGCGGAATGTTCGGCGTTGCCATCGCGGGTCTCCCTACTCTGCAGCCTGCAAGGCGGCGCGCTGCCGGCGCTTCTCGGCATAGGCCATCGCCGCCTCGCGCACCCAGGCACCATCCTCATGCGCCTTCCGCCGCGCCGCGAGGCGATCGCGGTTGCAGGGACCGTTGCCGGCCAGCACCTGCTTGAACTCTTCCCAATCGATCGCGCTGTATTCCCAGTTGCCCGCTTCGTTCTGTTTCATGCCGGGATCTGGAATCGTAAGTCCCAGGAACTGCGCCTGCGGCACGGTCGCATCGACGAATTTCTGGCGCAGCTCGTCGTTGGAGAAGCGCTTGATCTTCCACTTGGTCGAGGTGTCCGAGTGCTGGCTGGCCTGGTCGGGCGGACCGAACATCATCAGCACCGGCCACCACCAGCGGTTCAGCGCGTCCTGCGCCATCGCTTTCTGTTCGTCGGTGCCGCGGCACAGCATCAGCATGATCTCAAAGCCCTGGCGCTGATGGAAGGACTCCTCCTTGCAGACGCGGATCATCGCGCGCGCATAGGGACCATAGGAGCAGCGGCACAGCGGGATCTGGTTCATGATCGCCGCGCCGTCGACCAGCCAGCCGATCGTGCCGATGTCGGCCCAGGTCAGCGTCGGATAGTTGAATATCGAGGAATACTTTGCTTTGCCGGCCAGCATCAGGTCGACCAGTTCTTCGCGTGAAGTGCCGAGCGTTTCGGCGGCGGCGTAGAGATAGAGCCCGTGGCCGCATTCGTCCTGCACCTTGGCGAGCAATGCGGCCTTGCGGCGCAGCGACGGCGCACGGGTGATCCAGTTGCCTTCGGGCAGCATGCCGACGATTTCGGAATGCGCGTGCTGGGAAATCTGCCGCGTCAGCGTCTTGCGGTAGGCCGCCGGCATCCAGTCGTTGGGCTCGATGCGTTCGTCGGCGTCGATACGCGCCTGAAACTGCGCGGCCCGCGCGGCGTCCTCAATGTGGCGGTCTTCGCCCTCGGACGAATTGAGCGCCTGCGTATACATGGCGGACCTCCCTGATATCGTTGGGAGGAAATATATAACATAAATTTAGATGCGCAATATATTTCTGTAACATATTTACGGATCGCCGAAACGCCTCGAAAGTTCCGCGACGGGCTTTGGCAAAGGCCCATTTTCGTTGGTCGCATGGCGGTCAAGCCATTGTTCCGACGCGGGAAGTAGCGCGCGATAGATTTCGCCGCAGAGCGCGCGGGCCGCCCTGCCCGGCCAGTCCGCCGGCAGCAACGCCATCGGCAGCAAGGGATCGCGCAGCACGACGCGGCGGTAATGGTGGATCAGGAGAATCCGCGCGGTGAAGGCGTCGGCCTTCGTCAGCCGCTCGCCGCTGACGATCCAGCCGTGCAGCGGCTCGAAGGTTTTCATGAACTTCTGATAGGCGTCGGCGGTGCGATGCAGCGGCCAGCTTTCGCTGAGCAAGCGCCGCCCGCTGTCGTCTTCGGCGGAGACTTCGAGGCGGATGGCGCCCGAGGCTTCCTCCGGCACCGGCACGCCCGAAGGCGCAACCCACACGCCTGGCAGCGGACTGCCAAAACCCGCATTCTTCAGCGCCTCGCGCGAGGCGTCGCGGTCTTCGCCATTGCCGATCAGCAGCAGTTCAAAGCGCCCGGTCCAGTCAGAAGCCGGCGGGCCGTAGATGTGTTTCGTTGCGATATCAAAAGTTTGCCGCCCACTCTGCACCAGACGGTAGAAGCTGTTGCGGCCGACTTTATTGCGTTCGAACCAGCCGTCGGCGGTCAGCCGGGACATCGCGGTGCGCACGACGCTGGCGTCGATGTCGAGCTGTTCGAAGAATTCGAGCAACGTGCCGAGCCAGACCGAGCCGCCGCGCGGCACGATGGCATCGCCGAACACGGTGATGACGATCGAACCGGTGCGCGACGGTTCTCGCTTCAATTGCTGGATGATGCGGGCAAGCGGTGGCGGCATGCGTCAAGGCATACCGCGTTTTTTGGATTTGCGACAACGGTGGCTGCCTCTCCCTCTCCCCGTTCTTCACGGGGAGAGGGTTGGGGTGAGGGGCTGCCTCCGCAAATTCGATAGACGTGAGTACGCGGAGAGCGCCCCTTACCCGGATCGATCTGACGATGCGATCCGACCTCTCCCCGCAAGAGCGGGGCGAGGTAAGATAACCGCGCCAGTCAGCGATGCGGATCCGGATAAACCACGCTGCGCCAGCCGCTTCGATCGAACGGCGACCATTCACCTTCCGCCTGCGCCAGGCGATCGGCCACCGCATAGACGACGGCGGGGTGATGGCCCATGCCGCAATGGCTGCTCTCGACCTCGATGCTCTCTGATGTCGCTGACGTCTTTTCCATGCAGCCCTGCCAGGCGCAGATGCCATCGGTGCGGCTGAAGATCGCGGTGGTCGGCACCGGCGGCGTCCCCGACAGCGCGCCGCCAAAACGCGAATCCTCTTCGTCGGCGCGTCGGCCGCTTGCCATCTCATAAACGCGCCAGGCGTTGGTCGCCTTCGGTCCCGCGGCAAACGGGCTGCCGAGCGTGATCACGGAGCGCACGCGCTCCGGCATCATCTTGGCGAGCTGGCGTGCGTAGAGACCGCCGAGGCTCCAGCCGACCAGCGAGACCTTGCGGCCATGGGTGTCGTTCAACTCGTGCACCAGATCGACCATCGCGTTCTGCACACCGTGGCGCAGCCCGAGATTGCGGCCCTGGCGCCAGCCGCTGACCGCGTAGCCGCGGCTCTTCAGGAAGCTGCGCAGCGGACGCGTGGAAGTGTCTGATGCAACAAGCCCGGGCAAAACCAGCACCGGATGACCATCGCCTCGTGGGGCGAGGCTGAGCAGCGGCAGCGCGCCGAGAAAAGCGCCCAGTTCTGAAATAGCTCGCCCCTCCAGAAACATCAGCGTTCTGGACGGCGGCGAAAGCGTCTGTGTAGCAACGGACATTATGTCTCCTCTCGGGCGGGCCCCTTACGTCTCGGCAGCCACGCCACTGGTTCAGTTAGACGCAACGCAGTAGAATCGTTCGCAACGCAACATTGTTCCATAAAAAGCTAAGGAACCGGTTTTGCCGTTGCAAGCGGGGCAGATCACAGTCGGGACAACTAAAAGCGTTGACGTGATCAATTAGTCACAGCAGCCGCAGCAGGTATTCGAGGGTGTAGAGCGCCAGCCCTGCAAGCCCGCCAATCAGCGAGCCGTTGAAACGGATGTATTGCAGGTCGCGGCCGATGTTGATTTCGATCAGCGAGATCAACTGCCCCATGTCCCAGGATTTCACCTGATCCGAGATGAAGGTCGAAACGCCGCTCTTCTGTTCGGCGACGACGGTGCGCATCACCGCAACGAGCCCCTGATTGATTTCGGTGCGCAACTCGGCGTCGCCGGCCAGCGCCTCGCCCGCTTTCACGAACATGCGCACCAGATATTGCTCCAGCACCTGCGTCTCGCCCGACGCGCTGCGTTCAAAGAAGGTGCGCACATTCTCCCAGATATGACGCGCCAGGCTGGTCAGTTCGGGCCGCGCCAAGAGATCGCGCTTCAGGCCGGCGATGCGTTCGGCGTAAGCCGGATCGCTACCGAGGCGGTCGACGAAGGTCAGCACCATACGGTCGAACTCGCCGCGAAACGGATGTTGGGGATCGTTGCGGACTTCCTCGAAGAACGCGGTCGCCGAGGCTACGATCTTGTTCACCAGAAACTTGTCGGCGCGATAGAGTTTTAAAAGCGTCGGCAATTCGGCGCGGATCTTCTCGCGGATCATCGCCATGGTCTCGGCCTGCGTCATCATCTGATGCACGCCGCGAAGGAGATCGTCGAGCAGACCCTGATGCCGCCCCTCCTTCACGAATGCGCGCAGCGTACCAGCAGCAAGCGGCGCGAGATCGATCGCCATCAGTTGCGCGGTGATGCGGCGGCTGACGAAAGTCATCAGCCCGGAATTCTCCGTCGCAGCTACCGCTTCGGGCAACAGCCGCAGCGCAAAGCGCGCGAGATCCTCGCTGCGCTTGCGGTCGCGCAGCCAGTCCGCGATGAACGAGCCGAAATCGATCTGCCGCAGTTTTGCTTCGACCGGGGCAGATTCGAGGAAATGCACCTCGATGAATTCACCGAGCTTGTCGGCGATGCGCTGCTGGTTGCTCTGGATGATCGCGGTGTGCGGGATCGGCAATCCCAAGGGTCTTTTGAACAGCGCCACCACGGCGTACCAGTCGGCGAGGCCGCCGATGGTGGCGGCCTCGGCAAAGGCCGCGATAAAGCCGAACACCGGATGCACCGGCAGCAACGCCTTCGCGCCGAGGAAAATCGCAAACGTCGCCGCCAGCACCCCCGTCGCCAGCAACTTCACACGCCGCAACTCGGCGGCGCGGGCGGCGTCGCCGGGAGTGTCGATGCCGAAGGTGGCGGGAAGCGTCATGATTTGGAGTCTACCGCGATGCCCCACTGCCGTCATGGCCGGGCTTGTCCCGGCCATCCACGTCTTGATCAACCCAAGCAAGAAAGACGTGGATGCCCGGGTCAATCTAGCGCGAAGACGCGCTTCGCGCTTCTGCCCGGGCATGACGTGGAGAGGACAAAAAGAAGGCCCGCCAAAAGCGGGCCTTCGAAAATGCAGTTGTCAGGCGGATCGCGATCAGGCGGTCTTGGAATAGACCTTGGCGAAGTTGTCCTGCGCGTTCTTGGCACCCTCGGTGACGAGCTTGCCGAGATATTCGGTGCTGGCCTTCGCCCGCGAGACGAGCACTTCGCCACGCGCACGGACCAGGTCCGACTGGATCTGGGCGGCTTCGCTCAGCGACTTGGCCGACGCGAGCTTGTCGATGCCGGCGAAGAACGCTTCCGCGTCCTGATAGAACGCCTGCTGGATGTTGCGGCTGATCTTGGCGGCCTCGGAAACCGAACCGGCAACGGCGGTCTCGATCGCAGCGGTCGCCTTCTCCGAACCTGCGTAAAAGTCGGCAGCGCGCTCCTTGGCGGTCTCGGCCTGCTTCTTCACGAACTCACGGGCAGCTTCCGGAACTTCCAGGTTCTGAAGCTTGGTGAACGCCTCGGTGACGGGCGCGAAGGCTTCCTTGACGGTGTTCAGCACGGAATTGGTTTCGGTGGTCATTGGGGTCTCTCCATCCTCAGGTTTGAGCTATGGGCTCACCCCGTCCGGATTGGCCCGGGGCGAGATCGTTGTGCCATAGTTAATGGTGCGCCGCAATATCAATGTTGCAGCGCGATATCACGAATCCGTGAAAAGCCCGATGCGTGAGCGTTCTGCTCAGAGAACCGGCAAAAGTCATACTTTTGGCTAATGCCGGTCCGAGCCCCGTCTACTTTGCATGGGGTTGTTTTCGCTATTTTGTCTCGGCTCCGCGATGTAGCGCCCTGGAGCCGTCTCTAGTGCTGGACCGCCCCCGGCAACCCGTAGGCTTCCATCTGTGCCCGAACCTGCGCCACATTGTGCCCGAGCACGACGATGTCGTGCTTCTTGCCGTCGACGTCCCGGACGTGGTCCCGCAGCAGGGCCTCGGCCTTGAAGCCAAGGCTTTCGAACAGCGTGATCGCCGCCTGCTGGTCGACCGTCATCTGTACCGACAGCTTTTCCAGGCCGGCGCCCAGGGCCAGCGCAAAGGTCTCCTGGGACAGCGCCCGGCCGACGCCCTGCCCGCGGACATCCTGCGACACCACCATCCGGATCTCGCCGACATGGGGCGACCAGGAATGCGGGTCGCGCACCAGCGTGCCGCAGCCGACCACCGTCCCACCCTTCACTGCCAGCAGGCTCGTGATGGCGCCGCGTTCGATCTCGTTGACCCAGGCCGACAGCACTTTGGGTTGACTGATATTGCGCGGCAGGAACAGCAGATCGTGTGTCGGGAGCTTTTGCGCGAAGGCCAGCACGGCGGCTTCGTCGCTGCGCGCCATCATGCGGAATTCAATGTCGCCGGCGTCGGTCTTGACGTGGCGCGGATAGGAACGTGTTTCGCTCATGTTGATCTCTTACCTAGCCAGGAGTCCAGTTTCGGCCACAGCCGCTTGATCGCATTGGCGCCGGCGACAAGGCTGACGTGACCGCCCTTCAGCATCACCTCTTCCTTGTCCGTGGAGCCGACCTTGGTGATCAGGTGTTTTGCCGCGTCATAGGGCACGATGTGATCGTGTTCGGCCACCGCATGCAGGATCGGCACCTTGATCTTTGAAATATCCGCCGCGCGTCCGCCGACCGTCATGGTGTCGTTGTAGAGCTTGTTGTCCCACATCAGGTCCTTGGTAATGGCGCGAAAGTACTCGCCGGCCAGCGGCAAGGTGTCCGTGCCCCAGCGATCCATCATCCGGTAGGCTTTGACGTATTCGTCGTTCCAGATGTTCTCCCACAACTGCACCTGGCTGACGGTGCGCGAGGCCGGCCGCAACATTTCGAACGAGGACAGGATCATTTCCGGCGGCACGTTGCCGACGCTGTCGACCAGCTTGTCGACATCGAAATAGCGTCGATCAGAAAAATTCTGGAACAGCTTCATCTCGCGGAAATCGATCGGCGTGGTGAAGCAGATCAGGTTCTTCATCGGCCCGTCGTTGAAGATCGAGCCGTACAACAGCGACAGTACGCCACCGAAGCAATAGCCGATCACGTTGACATCATGCTCGCCGGAATCCTGCTGCACGCGGCGGACGCAATCCGGGATGAAGTCGAGGACGTAGTCCTCCATCCGCAGGGATTTTTCCTCCGGCTTCGGCGCGGTCCAGTCCAGCATGTAGACGTCGTAGCCGCGCTTCAACAGAAACTCGATAAAGCTCTGGCCCGGCACCAGGTCGAGGATGTAGCCGCGGTTGGTGGTCGCCATCACGATCAGGATCGGAATGCGATAGATTTCGTCCGCGACCGGCCGATAGTGATAGAGGTTCATGGTGCCGCGGACGGCGAGAATGTCCTTTGGCGTCGAGCCGAGCGATGGACCGGACGAGGAAAAATATTCGACGCCCTTGATGCTGCGCTGGATCGCGCGCTGCACCTCGGACTGGACCCGCTCCGAGATCGACGCCAGATCGAGAGCCGCCGGAGCGTTCATTTCTGCTCTCCCTCCGATGGCGGACGCTTGGTGCGCGGCGGCCGCGGCGTGCCAAGGCCGCCGTCCTGCGCCAGCGAGTTATGATGCACCTGATGCAGCATCGCCTTGATCTCGTTGAGCTGGCCTTCGATCGACTGCAGCCGTTCGGCCATGCCGACCATCTGCGCCCGGCTCGGCAGGTTCATCGCCAGCAGGTATTTCTCCATCAGCTCGCCGAGCTGCTTCTGCGCGCCCGCCGACACGCCGCCGACCTGGTTCATCGCCTTGGAGAACTCAGGCGAGGCCATCGCCTGGTTGGCGAAGGAGTTGAACCCCTTCTCCATCTCCCCGAGCATGGTCTGCCAGATCGCGGCAGGATCGTTGCCTTTGTCGGCCATAGACGCCCTCTCCCTAAAAGGTTACGAGCGCTTGCCACGCTTCGCTTCTGTTGAGCCATACCACACCGTTGCGGCGGGCCGGTCAACCGGACGATGGGCGTCCGCGACAGGTCTTCTGCGGTGCGGGAAACCGTGCCATACAGTTTATCCGTCAAGGTACCACCCGAGGGAAAGACACAGCGATGCTCGCTCATCAGCCGCCACAGATCGCTCGCGCCAACGGCATCGATATCTGCTACGAAATTTTTGGCGATCCGGCCGCGGAACCGCTGTTGCTGATCATGGGGCTCGGCGCCCAGATGATCCATTGGGACGACGAGTTCTGCCGCCAGCTCGCCGCGCGCGGCTTTCGCGTCATCCGCTTCGACAATCGCGACATCGGCAAATCCTCGCATCTTTCCGGCGGCAAGCGCCTGACCCCGTTCGAGCTGCTCAAGCTGCGGTTCCTGAAGATCCCGGTCGCCTCGACCTACAAATTGATCGACATGGCGAAGGACACGGTCGGCCTGATCGATGTACTCGGCATCCAATCGGCACACCTCGTCGGAGCATCGATGGGCGGCATGATCGCCCAGGAAGTCGCGCTGTCGTTTCCGCAGCGGGTGCGTTCGCTGACCTCGATCATGTCGACCACCGGCAACCCGAAAGTGCCGCCGCCGACGCGCGAAGCCGCCGCCGTGCTGATGGCGCCGCCACCGACATCAAAGGAGGAATATTTCGCGCGGTTCGCCAAGACCTGGAAAGTGCTGCGCGTCGGCTCGTTCCCGGAAGACGAAGCGCTCGACCCCTCACGCGCCGCGCGCACCTATGAGCGCGGTCTCAATCCGGCCGGCGTCGGACGCCAATTGCGCGCCGTGCTGGCCTCCGGCAGCCGCAAGGAACGGCTGGGTCAGGTGAAGGTGCCGACGCTGGTCATCCACGGCACCGTCGATCCCCTGGTACGCCCCGAAGGCGGCAAGGACACGGCGGCGTCGATCCCTGGCGCAACGCTGCTGATGATCGAAGGCATGGGTCACGCGCTGCCGATCCCGATGTGGCCGCAGATCATCGGCGCGATCGACGAGCACGCGCGTCGCGCGGCAGCGAAGGCGGCGTAGCTCCGCGTAGCCCGGATGGAGCGCAGCGCAATCCGGGAAACTCTATCAGCTCGCGCCTGGCCCGGATTACGCGAAGCCTGTCATCGGGCGCGCATTCGCGCGACCCGTTGGCTCCATCCGGGCTACGCTTTATTGGCAATCCAGATGACGTGGCGCGCGCCGCCGCCTCTGCCAGTGGCGCGGATATTGACTTCGTTGACGTCGAAGCCTGCACCACGAAGGCGCTTTGCGAATGCCGGATTGGGCCCGGACGACCAGACCGCCAGCACGCCCCCCGGCCGCAACGCCGCGCGCGCCGCATCCAACCCGGACGGACTATAGAGCGCATCATTGGCCTTGCGGGTCAGCCCCTCCGGGCCGTTGTCGACGTCAAGCAGAATGGCGTCGAATTTCAAACGGTGCGAGCCGATGATTTCGGTGACGTCGGATTCCCGAATGCTCACGCGCGGATCATTCAGGCTGTCGCCAAAAATTTCCGCCATCGGACCTCGCGCCCAGGCGACGACCGCGGGCACCAGTTCGGCCACCACGATCTGCGCTTTGTTTCCGAGCACGGCGAGCGCCGCGCGCAGGGTGAAGCCCATGCCGAGGCCGCCGATGAGCACATGCGGCTTTGCAATCTTTTCGATCTTCTTCGCCGCGAGCGTCGCCAGCGCCGCCTCCGAGCCCGAGAGTCGACTGTTCATCAGCTCGTTGGTGCCGAGCATGATGGAGAACTCCTTGCCGCGCCGCTTCAGGCGGAGTTCGTCGTCGGTGCCGGGGATGCGCGCGGTGTCTATCTTTTCCCAGGGAATCATGCCGGAGCTTGTAGCATGATTGCACGATGTCGCGGCCAGCGATGAACCGTAGGGTGGGCAAAGCAAAGCGTGCCCACCATTGACGCCGGCGATTTCGGAGAGATGGTGGGCACGCTGCGCCTTGCCCACCCCATGAAGAAGCTACCCGCCGGCCCACACATCCAGCACGTAACGGTTCTTGGTGCCGAGATCGTCGATCCAGCGCAGGCCGGCTTCGGCGTCGTCGCCGGACTTTTCGCGATAGATCGCAACCAGCGCGGCCTTGACGTCCGGCTCCATCTTGCTTCCGTCGCCGCAGACATAGACGATCGCGCCCTGCTCGATCAGGCTCCAGACGCGATCCTTTTGCGCCGCGACCTGATGCTGCACATAGGTTTTGGGCCCGTCGGCGCGCGAGAACGCGGTGTGCAACTCTGTGATGCCGTCGGCGGCAAAGGCCTTCAATTCATCCGCATAGAGAAAGTCCTGTTCGGGATGCCGGCAGCCGAAGAACAGCATCGCCGGCCCCAACTTGGCGCCTTGCGCCTTGCGGTGCGCGCGC
The DNA here is from genome assembly GCF_036924765.1 of Bradyrhizobium sp. AZCC 1678. Taxonomy (NCBI): domain Bacteria; kingdom Pseudomonadati; phylum Pseudomonadota; class Alphaproteobacteria; order Hyphomicrobiales; family Nitrobacteraceae; genus Bradyrhizobium; species Bradyrhizobium sp. AZCC 1678. The sequence goes on along the minus strand of NZ_JAZHSE010000001.1, from coordinate 3,181,153 downwards.
TCCTGCAGGAAGCCGCGGAATGGCGCAAGCCCTGTACCCGGGCCGATCATGATCATGGGCACGGAAGCATCGTCGGGCAAGCGGAAGCCTGCCTTGGTCTCGCGCACAGTGGCATGCACGCTGTCGCCGACGCGGCGGCCGGAGACATAGTTCGAGCAGACGCCCTTGTAGACGCCGCGCCCCGAACTGGCGGGCGCTTCCACGACGCCGACGGTGACACTGCAGCGCGCCGGGTCGACCGAGGGCGACGACGAGATCGAATAATAGCGCGGCGCCAGCAGCGACAGCATTTCCAGATAGGCGTGGAACGGCAATTCGCAGGCCGGATGTTCCTCCAGCAGATCGAACACCGATTTGCGCCGGGCCAGCACGTCCGAGCGGTAGCGCTCCGCAGACGCGTCATCGTCGCCGATATAGGCGAGCAGTTTTGGCTTGGTGACGGGACACCGCGTGTGTTCCGTCATGATCTGGATCTGCTTGCGGGTCGCGATCTGCTGCAGCTCGACGAATTCGGTCAGCAATCGCCCGACCGACACGGCATCGCCCACCGGCAATTGCGCGCGGCGGCCTTCCGCCACCTGCAGCCGGATCTGGTCGGCCGGCAGGAAGCCGAAGCGGCGCGCGACGGAATCGACCAGCGCGGGGTCGTTGCGCGGAATGACGCTGAGATGGTCGCCGACGCGATAGGTGATGCCGGGCGGCAATTGCACCTCGACATGACGGGTCGACCGGTCGGAACCATTGGCGCCCGTCTTGTTTTGCAGCTCGGAATTGACCAGCACCTTCATCGGCGCGACGCCACCCTGCGTAACGAGCGCGTTCACGGCCGAGGGCGCCACCGGTTCGATCGAATAAAGCGGCGCGTCGTCGGCGCTGCGGGCGAAACTGGAATCGACGCCCAACTCCTTCATCGCCGCGGGCGCTGCTTTCGCGAACCATTTCTCGAACTGGCCGTCGAGGTCGCTGCGGGCGTCGCCTTCGCCGCGAGCAAACAGGCTGCGCGCGCCATGCGCCGCCAACTGCTCGTCGATCATCCGCGGCACGGATTGATAGGTCGCCGCCCAGTCGCTGTTGCCGCAACCGAACACGGCGTAACGCACCTTGGCGAGCGCATCCTTCGGCAGGCCGCTGTCCAGCCACTTGACGAACTGCGTGGCGTTATCAGGCGCTGCGCCGTTGTAGGAAGCGCAGAAGATCAGCAGTCCGCCCTCTTCCGGCAGCTTGCCGACATAATCGTCGAGCGCGCCGAGCTTGGTCGCAAAGCCGTTGACCTCGGCGAGGTCAGCCACCCGCGTCGCCAGTTCTTCCGCGGTGCCGAGGTTGGAGCCGTAGAGCACCAATAGCGGCGTGTTGTGTCCGGGACGAGCGCGTGCCTGCGGCGCCGCCGCGTTCGAGGCGGCCGCGGCCACCGCCGCGCGGCCGGCGAAGGCGCCGCGATCCTTGTCGGCGCGCGGCCGCACCTTGATCTTGAAGCCGTCGGGCTTGATCGTCAGCGTTTCCTTCAGGTGCATCTGGTAGCGGTGGGTGTCGATCAGCTTGAAGCGCTGCAGGATCATGCCGATGGCGAGCGCCGCCTCATGCATCGCAAAGCCGCGGCCGATGCAGGCACGCTGGCCGTTGCCGAACGGCTTCCAGGCATTGACCGGGCGCTTGGCCTCAGCCTCGCGGCTGAAATTTTCGGGATCGAACGCGTCCGGGTTCGGACCCCAGACGCTGGGATCGCGGTGCAGCGCCATCACCAGGACGGTGACGAAGGTGTTCTTCCTCAGTTTGTATTTGCCGCCGATGGTTTCATCGTTCAGCGGCGCGATGCCATAGGCCGGCGCCGGCGGCCACAGCCGCAGTGCTTCCTTCAAGATCTGCGTGATGTAGGTGAGCTGCGTGACCTGCTGATAGGTCGGCTTCGCATCGATATCCGGACCGAGCACCCGGTCGACTTCCTCGTAGGCCTTCTTGAGCACTTCCGGGTGCTTGAGCAGCGCATAGATCGTGCACGACAGAAGTCCGCTGGTAGTCTCGTGGCCCGCGATCAGGAATGTGTTGATCTGGTAACGGATGTTGACGTCGTCGAGCTGCTCGCCGGTGACACGGTCGACGCCGGTCATCATGGCGCCAAGCATGTCCTTCTTGGCATCAGTGGCTTCCGCATTGCCGCGGCGCTCGGCAATGATCTCGTCGACCATCTTGTTCATGAAGAGGACGTCCTGGGCGAGCGTCTTGCGCCGCTTCTGCAGCCACAGGCCTTCCAGCGGCAGGCCGCGGGTCATCATGATGGTCTCGAGCGATCGCACCAGCGATTCCACGAACGGGTGATAGTCGCGGCGGTAGAACGAATTGAAGCGGTAGTCGAAGCCGCACAGCCCGATCGTATCGAGCGTCAGCGCCGTCATGTCGTGGACGACGTCGATCTCCTCGTCGCCGTTGAGCCGCTCCCATTTCTTCACGAGCTGCTCGGCGATATCGACCATGCTCGGATGATAGGACGTCATCGCGCGGTTGCCGAACGGCTGCAGCAGGATGTTGTGCGCCTTGCTCCAGTTCGGCTCACTGGTGTCGGCGGTAAACAACCCGTCGCCGCCGACAGCGCGGACCCGGCGCAACGAACCGCGCACCGCCTTGTCGAAGCGCTTCTCATCCGAGAGCTCGTCGATCAGATCATGGCCGCCGACAATGACGAGCGGCGCCCCCATCATGTCCAGCCAGAAGATCGGCCCCAGCTCCTTGGTGAGCCGCACCAGATGCTGCACCGGCGCGTTGGGGTCCAGCGACAGCATGTTGCCGACGACGGGCTTCTTCGGCGGATGCGGGATCGGGTTTAGTTTATTGCTGGCCGCCATTTTCGAAGTGTCTCCCTGCCTAACCTCCTGACGCTGTCATTCCGGGGCGATGCACCCGGAATCTCGAGATTCCGGGTCTGCGCTGCGCGCATCCCGGAATGACGGCGCGAAACGCTATGCTCGCTATGACAACGTCATCCTACCCAAATCTTTTTCTACGCCATTCGATCAGCTTGGCGCTGACCTCATCCGGCTTTTCCTGCTGCGTCCAATGGCCGCTGTCGCGCACGAGATATTTTTCCAGATCGGGAATTAGCTTCTCCATGCCGTCGGCGGCCGATGGCGGCAGCACGTGATCGTTTTCGGCCATGATCATCAGCGACGGTACCCGCACGGTGTGGTCAAGCCACTCCGAACGCTGCCAGTTGCGCGACATATTGCGGTACCAATTGATGCCGCCGGTGAACCCGGTTTTAGTGAAGGTATCGACGAATACCTTCTTTTCCTCCGGGCTCAGGATCGGCGTGCGCGGATCATGTTTGGCGTCGTAGCCGGCGATCATTTGCGGAAACGCCAGGTTGAGCCTGGGCGAGGCGCCAACACCGGCGACCGGCTGGTCTGCGGGCGCGGTGTCGCTGCGTGGCACCGGCTTGCGCATGAAGGCATCAAAGGTCTGCTCGACCCGGCTGCCGAATATTCGATCGGGTTCGCGCGCCGGGTCCTGAAACTGCACGATATACATCTGGTCGCCGAAGCGCATGCGGAACAGTTCGATGGGATCCGCCGGCGCGCGGTCCATGTGAGGGGTATTGACGCCGACGACGCCCGCGGTGCGATCGAGATGCCTCAGCGGCATCTGCCAGACGATGAAGCCGCCCCAGTCGTGACCGACGAAGATCGCGTTGCGGATCTCGAGATGGTCGAGCAGCCCGACAAGATCGTCGGTCAGGTGCTCTATGTCGTAGTCTTCGACCGGCTCGGGCCGGTCGGTCGCGCCGTAGCCGCGCTGGTCCGGCGCAATCACGCGGATGCCGGCCTCGCTCAGGGCCTTGATCTGGTGACGCCACGAGAACGCGATTTCCGGCCAGCCGTGGCAGAGGATGAGCGGCGGCGTGTCGGACTTCGGTCCCGCCTCGTAATAGCCCATGCGAATACCGTTCACCTGGGCGAACTGCAGCGGCGGCATTTCAATCATCGCCAGACCCTATTCAGCCGCGCGGGTCATGCTCGGCGGCGGTGCGAACGCCTCCTCCAGCGCTTCAAATTCGACCGGCAGCATGTCGCACATGACCTGGACATGGGGAATGATGTTGGCGCCGGCGATGAAGCCGAAATCGAGTTGGTCGCGGTAGCTCTGCACGGTGATGTTGAGCGCGATCCCGTGCGTCGCGATCGATACCGGGAAGATGTGCAGCAATTCCGCGCCCGCTGCATAAAGCGTCTGCCGCGGCCCCGGTACGTTGGACACGGTGATGTTGGCCGATGGCGGCAACACGTTCGACAGGTCCGAGCGGCTGTAGAGCAGCGCCATAATCTGCACCAGGATTGGCGCACCAAGCATCGAGACGTTGGAGACTTGCGGCATGAAGGCCCGCAACGGATGCGACATCTCCTTGGACTTGGTGGATTGCGCGATGATCGCCTCCAGCCGTTCCTTCGGGTCCTCGATATTGGTGGCGATCGAGCAGATCATGCCGAACACCTGGTTATTGGCCTCGGTGTTGCCCTCCTCGCGCAGCGAGATCGGCACAGCTGCGGTCATCGACTTGGCCGGCAAGGCGCCCCGCTCCAACAGATAGCGGCGGACCACACCCGAAGACAGCGCCAGCACCACATCGTTGAGCTTGCCGCCGGATTGCTTGGCGACCGCCTTGGCCCGCGACAGCGAGATCGAGGTGCCGGCAAAACTGCGCTCCGACGAAATCGCCTTGTTCAAAATAGTCGACGGCGAAACCATGCTGGCGATGCTGTCGCGCGACTTCGGATCGGAGATCTTGCCGACCACGTCGGAGACGCTCTTGAGCATCGCCGGAATGCTGCCGGCGAATTTCACCGCGCTCTCGATCTGGAACATGGCGTTGTCGAACAGGATCGATCCGAGATCGCTCTTGCCCGAGCGCGGCAGGTCGAGGGTCTTCGGCGTCGATGAGCCGTCGAAGGGCTGGCGCCAGAGTTGCTGGTAGGAATCGATCAGGTTGGCGGCGATGTCGCGCGGCTCGTTGCCGCCCTTGGCCTGCGGGATCGGTTGCTCGACCACGCGCGGCACCGGGGTGACATCGTAGATCATGTTGGTCAGCGCCGCGCCCGCGCCGCCGTCGATGCAGGCGTGATGCATCTTGGAATAAAGCCCGATCTCGTTGTCCTTCATGCCCTCGAAGACATAGAACTCCCAGAGCGGCCGGGCGCGGTTGAGCAGCTTGGCATGCATCCAGCCCACGATGCGCTCGAGCGTCGCGCGGTCATACGGCGCCGGCAGGCTGCCGCGGAAGATGTGACGGTCGATATCGAACTGGTCGTCCTCGACCCATGACGGATGATCGATGTCGAGCGGGGCCTTTTCCAGACGGGCTTTGAGGATCGGCGCGATGTGCAGCCGCGAGGCGATCATCGCCTTGAAGTCCTCGAAGAAGTTGCCGTTGTAGTTCTCCGGTAGGCGGAAGATCGCCATGCTCCCGACATGCATCGGCATCTCGGGCGTTTCCAGATACAGAAACGACGCGTCCATCGAAGACAGTTTCTTGGCGTCCGCCATATTTTCCTCCCGCAGTAGAAAACGCGGCGCCTTGGCGGCGCTTCTGGCGTCTAGAATGTCTTTGTTATTGGAGCATATCCGAAAACCTCTCACCATCCTGCATCAATTGCCGGGCGGGACCTTTCGGGATCATGCCCTTGGCTCAGGGCGTTGGCTCAGGATTGTGCATTTTCAGGTGGGCCGTAGGCAATGGCAAATGGCCCTGATCGGTCAAAATGCTTAAACTCCCCCTCGGACTGCGCCAGACGGTCGGCCACCGCCCATAATGCTGCGGGGTTGACGCCGAGCCCGATATGGCTGGCGAAGTACACCTCGATGTTTTCGGCGGTCTCAGAAGGACGCAGCAGGCTGGTGTGCCAGTTCACGATGCCGTCGGTACGGGAATAGATCGAGGTCGCCGGCACCGGCAGGTCACCGGCGATCGCCTGGCGGATTTCCAGATTATCGTCGACGGCCTCCCCCGACAGCGCCTCGTAGAGCCGCGTGGCATTGGTGGCCCTGATGTCATTGGCAAACGGACTGCCGAGCGTGATCACGGCGCGCACCATGTCCGGCATCTGCAGGGCGAGATCGCGCGCATAGACGCCGCCGAGACTCCAGCCGATCAGGCTGACCTTGCGGCCGGTCTGGTCGTGAATGCGCCGCAGAAGATCGCGCAACGCAACGCGCTTGGAAGCGACGCCGCCGAGATTGCGACCCATGTTCCACGCATGGGTGTCGTAGCCGAGTTCTTTCAGGTAGCGCCGCATCGGCGCCATCGACAGATCGCTGGCGAGAAAGCCCGGCAGCGCCAGCACCGGATGCCCGTCGCCCTTCGGCGCGCGCAACAATAACGGCGACAGCAAGAGGCTCGAATTCAATTCGAACAGGCCCCTCACCTCGGCCAGCATCAGAAAGAGGCTCGGCGGCTGTAGCCGTTGCTCGCCCGTCGCTACGCCGCCTTCCGCGATGGCCACTGTTACTTGTCCTTCTTGCCCATGCCGCCGAGGCCGGCCATGGTCACGAACATATCCTGGAACCGCTCGGCGATTTTGGGATCGAACGTGAACCAGCTCTGGATCAGCGATTCCGGCGAAACCTTTTCGATATTGGCCATCACCTGCTGCTGCATCTTGTCCATCACGGCGTTCTGCATCGGCGAGACGTCGGGCAACCCGAAGAACTGTCTGGCCTCCAGCGGTGTGCAATCGATTTCGACGTTAACTTTCATGACCGCTCCTTTTGCTGGCTTGTGACAGTATCGCCACGATGGCCCGCGTCGCGCAAGGACAAGACCTCGCCTCCACCCCCGTCAATCGTCCGGTATGGTCAACCAAAACGTTCGACGGCAAAAGGCCGGGCGTCGGCAAACGGGGTCTCGCCGGTCATCATTTCGGCCAGCAGGCGGCCGGTTGCGGGTCCGAGCGTCAGGCCGTGGTGCTGGTGGCCGAAATCGAACCATAGCCCGCTATGGCGGGGGGCCTTGCCGATCACCGGCAACATATCGGGCAAACAGGGGCGCGCGCCCTTCCACGGCGCGGCGTCAACCGGCTCTCCCAGCGGGAACAGCCCGTGCGCCCGCGGCAGGGCCCGCTCGACCTGGACCGGCGTCGGCGGCGCGTCGCGGTGGGCAAACTCGGCGCCGGTGGTCAGGCGAATGCCGCGGTTCATCGGTGCCAGCAGATAGCCGAGATCGGTGTCCAGCACGGGGTGATTCAAAACCGCATTGCCGCGCGGCTTGAGGTGCAAATGGTAACCACGCTTGACCTGAAGCGGGATCGAATAGCCAAGCGGCGCAAAAATCTGATCAGACCACGGCCCCATCGCCACGACGACGTCGCGCGCGGTGATCGTGCCTTCCAGCGTCGCCACCCGCCACCGTCCGCCGGATTGTTCGAGCGTTCGTGCGTCGCCGACAAGGTATCGCCCGCCCTTGCGGCCGAACAGCGCCGAATAGGCTTTGGCCAGGCCGCCGGGATCCGGCACGAAGCCCGGCGCCGGAAAATGGATTGCGCCGCTGAAATCGCCGGTCAGATGCGGCTCGCGCGCCATAATCGCCGCCGTGTCCAGGATCTCGCCCTCGACCCCATACTGCCTGGCACGCTCCAGATCTCCCACCGCGCCCGCAAGCGTCGCCTCGGAGCGAAACAGCTTGATCCAGCCGGTCCGCCGCAACAGTTCCGGCACATTGGCTTCCGCGATCAGCGCTTCATGCTCGATCAGGCTGCGCTGGATCAGCGGCAGCTCGGCCATCGCACTGTGCAGTGCACGCTCCGGTGATGAGGCGAGGAAATACCGTGTCAGCCACGGCAGGAAAGCCGGCAAATCCCTGAAGTGGTACCGCACCTGCGGCGCACGCAGGAACGCGTAGCGCAGGATCTGGCCGAGATCACGCGGAAACATGTAAGGAAAGACCGAGGCGCATTCGATCAATCCGCCATTGCCGTGACTGGTTTCCTCGCCGGCAACCTCGTGCCGGTCGATCAGAACCACGTTCCGGCCGCGCTTCTGCAGGTGCAAGGCGGCGCTCACGCCGACCATGCCCGCACCCAGGACGAGTACGTCGGCCTTCAGTTCCGCCATCCAGGCACTCCGAAAGTTCAATGTAACGTGCTTGCGCGCACGGCTTATGGTGAAACTAGTCAATACTGCACCGCCGCGCAAACCGGCACGCGGTGCGGGATAATGATGCTTGCGCGGTGGCTGGACTCTGGCAACATGGCTCGGCAATATCAGCCGCCAGTCGCGGAAATGGCTGATCAAAGCGGGGAAATCGAACAGATGTCGGTACGTCGGAGTTTGTTTGCAGCGGCCACGGCTTCAATCATCGCGCTCACAATGGCGCCGGCATCGGCCCAGACCCTGCGCTACGCCAACCAGGGCGACCTCAAATCGCTCGACCCCTACACGCTGAACGAGAGCACGACCCACGCGCATCTCGGACACGTCTTCGAAGGCCTGGTGGCCCGCGACAGGGATTTGAAAATCATCCCCGCTTTGGCGGAGAGCTGGGAAACGCCGGAGCCGACCCGCTGGCGGTTCCATTTGCGCAAGGACGTAAAATTCCAGAACGGCGACCCCTTCACCGCCGATGATGTGGTTTTCTCGGCGGATCGCGTCCGCAAAAAAGGCTCGAACCTGCAGACCCGCATTCCCACCGACGCCAAGGTCGTCAAGGTCGACGACTACACGGTGGACTTCGTCCTGACCTCGCCAAATCCCATTCTCAACTCGCAATGGGATACCTGGTACATCATGAGCAAGAAATGGGCCGAGGCGAACAATTCGGTCGACCCGACGCCGGCCGCGGCAACGACGCCGAGCTTTGCCTCGCTCAACGCCAACGGCACCGGTCCTTTCACCGTCGAGAGCCATCAGCCCGGCGTCAAGACCGTCTACAAGGCCAACCCGAACTGGTGGCGCAAGCCCGAACATAACCTCAAGGAAATCATCTTCACCCCGATCGGCTCGGACGCCACACGCGTGGCCGCCCTGCTCTCGGGCGAAGTCGACGTCATCGAGCCGGTTCCGATCCAGGATATTTCGCGAGTGGATTCCAGCGCCAACGCCCAGGTGCTGAAGGGACCGGAACTTCGCACCATCTTCCTCGGCATGGATCAGGTACGCGACGAGCTGCTCTATTCCAACGTCAAGGGCAAGAACCCGTTCAAGGATGTCAAGGTGCGTGAGGCCTTCTTCAAGGCCGTCGATATCGAACTGATCAAGACTCGCGTCATGCGCGGCCTGTCGACACCCTCGGCGCTGATGATCGCGCCGCAATTGTTCAAGCTGTCCGGTGACTTCACGCGACCGAAACTTGATCCCGACGGCGCCAAGAAGCTTCTGACCGAAGCTGGTTATCCCGATGGCTTCGAAGTCACGATGGACTGCCCGAATGACCGCTACGTCAACGACGCCGGGATCTGTCAGGCGGTCGTCGGCATGCTGGCCCGCATCGGCGTCAAGGTAACTCTGCTGGCACAGCCCAAGGCGCAGTATTTCGCCAAGGTGCTGAAGCCCGGCGGCTACCAGACCTCGTTCTACCTGCTCGGCTGGACACCCGGCACGCTCGACTCCCACAACGTCCTGTTCGACATCATGGGCTGCCGTGACGATCCGAAATCCAGCCGCGGCGAGGCCAACCTCGGCGGCTACTGCAACAAGAAGCTCGACGAACTCACCGACAAGGTGCTCCAGGAGTCCGACATGACCAAACGCGATCTCCTGATCAAGCAAGCGTACGAAATCGGCGCCAAGGACTTTGGATATATCCCGCTGCACCAGCAGGCGCTGGCGTGGGGCGTATCGAAGAAAGTGAAGCTGAGCCAGCGCGCCGACAACCAGGTCCTGCTCTACTGGGCGACCAAACAGGACTAGCCAGGCGTCAACAACAGGTCCCGGCGGCTTGGCGGCTTCCGGGACTTTTCTTTTCGAGGCGACCGCGACGTCCGCCGCCGCACCTAGAGCATGATCCGGAAAAGTGGGTACCGGTTTTCCGAAAAGATCATGCTCAAACAATAAGATGATCGACGAGCATGATTCAACTCAGTTGAAGCATGCTCTAGAGAGCAGTGAAAGGAATCCATGCTCGCTTTCACTCTTCGCCGTGCTATCCAGGCCATCGGCGTCATGATCGCGGTCGGCGTCATCGCGTTCTCGATGTTCCGCTTTGCCGGCGACCCGGTCAACCAGATCGTCTCATTGGATACGCCGGCGGCCGAGCGCGAGGCGGTGCGCAAGTCGCTCGGCCTCGACGATCCCGTGCCGGTGCAGTTCGCCCGCTACTTCGCCAATGCCGCGCAATTCAAGTTCGGCGTCTCCTACCAATTCCGCCAGCCGGTTTCGAACCTGCTGATGGAGCGGATGCCGGCGACGCTGGAACTGGCCGCCTGCGCCACCGTTTTCGCCATGGTGTTCGGGATCCTGATGGGGGTCTATTCGGCGCTGCGGCGTGACACCATTCTCACAAAATTTTTCCAGGCGGTGTCACTGATCGGAATCTCGCTGCCGACCTTCCTGATCGGCATTCTCCTGATCTATCTGTTCTCGGTGACGCTGGGCTGGCTGCCCTCGTTCGGGCGCGGCGACGTGGTGCGGATCGGCTGGTGGACGACAGGCCTGCTGACCTTTTCCGGCCTCAAGGCGCTGATCATGCCATCGGTTACGCTGGGGCTGTTCCAGATGACCCTGATCATGCGGCTGGTGCGCGCCGAAATGCTCGAGGTGCTCCGCACCGATTACATCCGCTTCGCCCGCGCCCGCGGCCTGACGACACGCGCCATCCATTTCGGCCACGCGCTGAAGAACACGCTGGTTCCCGTCATCACTGTGGCAGGGCTGCAGTTTGGCTCGGTAATTGCATTTGCCATTATTACCGAAACCGTCTTTCAGTGGCCGGGTATGGGATTGTTGTTCGTGCAGGCCGTGCAAAACGTCGATATCCCGATTATGGCCGCTTATCTGCTGATGGTGTCGCTGATCTTCGTCACTATCAATCTGGTGGTCGACATCCTCTACACCATCGTCGATCCGCGCCTGCGCTCGACCATCAGCCGTCCGGCCTAAAGCGAGACATAAGATGTCCGATGCCGTGGTGCCCCACCGAGTAGAGCCGAGCGCGCAGCGGACGCGCGCCGGCACGGGCTGGATCAAGCGCGCGCTCGACAGCGATATTTTCTATTCGTTCCGCCGCTCGCGAATGACCATGGTGGCGGCCGCCGTCACCGTCCTGTTCTTTCTGCTGGCGCTCTTCGCATCGCAGCTCGCGGTGCAGAACCCGTTCGATCCGGCGCAGCTTCAATTGATGAATTCGCGCATCTCGCCGCTGTGGACCGCCGATGGCCAGAGCCCGTTCCTGCTCGGCACCGACGAACAGGGCCGCGACGTATTTTCAGCCATTCTCTACGGGTTGCGGATCTCGCTCGTGGTCGGCGTGCTCGGCGTCATCTTTGCCGGGACGCTCGGCATCACGCTTGGCCTGATCGCGGGCTATGTCGGCGGCGCGGTCGACGGCTTGATCATGCGCATCGCCGACGTGCAGCTCACCTTCCCCGCGATCCTGATCGCGCTACTCGTCAACGGCGTCGCCAAGTCCGTATTCGGCAACCGGCTGGACGCCATGAGTACGCTGGCGGTGCTGGTGGTCGCGATCGGGCTGAGCTTCTGGGTGCAATATGCCCGCACCGTGCGCGGCTCGGTCATGGTCGAGAAGAGCAAGGATTACGTCGCGGCAGCCCAACTGATCGGCCTGCCCGCGCCCAAGATCATGCTGCGGCATGTGCTGCCCAACACGATGGGCCCCATCCTTGTCATCGCCACCATCAACCTCGCGCTCGCCGTCATCACCGAGGCGACGCTGTCGTTCCTGGGCGCCGGCATGCCCGACACCATGCCCTCGCTCGGCACCCTGATCCGGATCGGCAACAACTATCTGTTCGCCGGCGAATGGTGGATCGTCGCCTTCCCCGGCATAGCGCTGGCGGGACTGATCCTCTCCATCAACCTGCTCGGCGACTGGCTGCGCGACGCGCTCAATCCAAAGCTCCGATGACCGTTCCTGTCCTTTCCGTGCGTAACCTGGAGGTGGAATTCCTCACCCGCCGCAGCACGCTGCGCGCGATCAACGGGGTGTCGTTCGACATCGCCAAGGGTGAAGTGCTCGGCGTGGTCGGCGAGTCCGGCGCCGGCAAATCGGTCACGGGGCTTGCCGTCATCGGGCTGATCGATCCGCCCGGCCGCATCGCAGGCGGCGAGATCTACCTGTCGGGAATGCGGATCGACCATCTGCCACCGGAAGAAATCCGCCGCATCCGGGGCAAGCGCATCGGGATGATCTTTCAGGATCCGCTGACCAGCCTCAATCCGCTGTACCGGATCGGCGACCAGATCGTCGAGACGATCCGGACCCACCTGAATCTGTCGGAGACCGCGGCGCGCAAGCGCGCCATCGACCTGCTGGCCGAGGTCGGCATCCCCGCGCCCGAGAAACGCATCGATGCCTATCCGCACGAATTCTCCGGCGGCATGCGCCAGCGCGTCGTGATCGCGCTTGCGATCTGCGCCGAACCCGAACTGATCATCGCCGACGAGCCGACCACCGCGCTCGACGTCTCCGTGCAGGCGCAAATCATCTCGCTGATCAAACGCCTCGGGCGCGATCACGGCACGGCGGTGATGCTGGTGACCCACGACATGGGCGTGATCGCCGAGACCTCCGACCGCGTGGCGGTGATGTATTCGGGGCGGATCGCCGAAATCGGCCCGGTGCAGGACGTGGTGCAGAACCCGCTGCACCCCTACGCCAAGGGATTGATGGGCGCGATCCCGACGCTGGCCGGCGAGGACAAGCGACTGGTGCAAATTCCCGGCTCGATGCCGCGGCTGTCGGCGATCCCGCCGGGCTGCTCGTTCAATCCGCGCTGCGCCTTCGCGTTCGACCGCTGCCGCGTCGATCGGCCGGAACCGCTCAAGCACGGCTCGCACGCCGTAGCCTGCCATCTCTTCGATACCGCGCCGAACGAAACCGCAAAGGAGACCGCGGCATGACGGCCTCCTTTGTCGATGTGAGAAATCTGCGCCGCGTGTTCGACGTCTCGAAACCGTGGCTCAACCGTGTCCTCGAGGGCGGCCATCTGGAATTTTTGAAGGCCGTCGACGGCGTGACCTTCGATATCAAAAAGGGCGAAACTTTTGCGCTCGTCGGCGAGTCCGGCTCGGGCAAGACCACCGTGGCGCGGATGGTGGTGGGATTGCTGCCGCCGAGCTCGGGTGAAGTGATCATCGACGGCGTGTCGATGACAAATGCGCGGCAGGCACAGGCGCGTCAGCGGCTGCGCCGCCGCATCCAGATGATCTTCCAGGACCCCTATGCGAGCCTCAATCCGCGTTTTCGGGTCGATGCCATCGTCTCCGAACCGATCCGCGCCTTCGACCTGATCCAGGGCGAGCGCGATATCAGAACGCGCGTCGGTGAATTGTTGAGCGTCGTCAGCCTGCATCCCGACGACGGGTTGAAATATCCGCATGAATTCTCTGGCGGCCAGCGCCAGCGTATCGCGATCGCACGCGCGCTGGCGTCGGAGGCAGAATTCATCGTCTGCGACGAGCCGACCTCGGCGCTGGATGTTTCCGTTCAGGCGCAGATCCTCAACCTGATGCGCGACCTGCAGGACAAGTTCGGCCTGACCTATCTCTTCATCAGCCACAACCTCGCCGTGGTCCGCCATATGGCGACCCGGATCGGCGTGATGTATCTCGGCCGTATCGTCGAGATTGCGGAAGGGCGCGAGCTGTTCGCCAATCCCCGGATGCCCTACACCAAGATGCTGCTGGGGGCGGTCCCGGATCTCGCGATGTCCGGCCGCCAGCGGATCCCGGTCAAGGGCGAAATCCCCAATCCGATCGATCCGCCGCCCGGCTGCGCCTTCAACCCGCGCTGCCCGCTGGCGTTCGATCTCTGCCGGAAGGAAGCGCCGGCCCTGATCGACGGCGTCGCCTGCCATGCCGTCAACCATCCGGTTGAGACCACGGCCCTGGTATGATCACGGGGATGGGTGCAATGCGTGGCATCCCAGCGGTTGGCATCCAGCCTCGCCTGTGGTCAAGTGCGCCCGCATCAAGATACCAGCACCGCATCGGACTCCCATGAGCAACATCAATCCCGATCCGTTCACCACAAGGCCGGAAATCGAAGGCACTTTTGGCGTGGTCACCTCGACCCACTGGATCGCGACCGCGGTCGGCATGGGTATCCTGGAAAAAGGCGGCAACGCCTTCGACGCCGGTGTGGCCACCGCCTTCACGCTGCAGGTGGTGGAGCCGCATCTGAACGGTCCCGGCGGCGACGTGCCGATCATCGTGCACGACACCAAGCGCGGCCGCACCGAGGTGATCTGCGGCCAGGGCCCCGCGCCTGCGAAGGCAACAATTGCGCATTACAAGAGCGAAGGCCTGGAGATGGTGCCCGGCACCGGGCTTCTCGCCGCCTGCGTGCCCGGCACGTTCGAATCCTGGATGCTGCTGCTTCGCGACTACGGCACGATGCGGCTGCGCGACGTGCTCGAGCCTGCGATCGCCTATGCGCGCGACGGCTATCCGCTGGTCGAGCGCGCATCCGCGACTATCCAGGTCGTCGAGAAATTGTTCCGCAATCACTGGACGACGTCGGCCGCCGTCTACCTGCCGAACAACGAGGTGCCGCGGCCCGGCACGTTATTCACCAACAAAAAACTCTCGGAAACCTACGCCCGCATTCTGAAGGAGGCCGAAAGCGCCGGCTCCGACCGCGTTGCGCAGATCGAACGCGCGCGAAAATCCTGGTCGCACGGCTTCGTGGCGGAAGCGATCGACAAGTTCTGCCGTACCCAGGAAGTGATGGATGTCAGCGGCTCGCCGCATCGCGGCGTGCTTTCGGCCGACGACATGGCGCGCTGGCAGCCGACCGTCGAGGCGCCGCTGACGTATGACTATGGCCGCTACACCGTCTGCAAGCCCGGCGTCTGGAGCCAGGGCCCCGTGATGCTGCAGCAGCTCGCGCTGTTGAAGGGCTTTGAGCTCGACGGGCTGGATCCCGCCGGTCCCGAGTTCATCCATCTGCAGATCGAATGCGCCAAACTCGCCTTCGCCGACCGCGAGAAGTTTTATGGCGACCCGAAATTCACCGAAATTCCGATCGCGACGTTGCTGTCGGACGCCTACAACGACGAACGCCGCAAGCTGATCTCAAGGGACAAGGCCTCGCTCGATTTCATCCCGGGCTCGGTCGAAGGTTTCGGCTCGGTCGTAAAGCTGCGCCGCGCCGAAGGTGACCGCGAAGCGGTCGGCGCCATGGGCGCGGGCGAGCCGACCGTCGGCCGCTTCGGCGAGGTGCGCGGCGACACCGTGCATTTCGACATCATCGATCAGGCCGGCAACATGATTTCAGCAACGCCGTCCGGCGGCTGGCTGCAATCCTCGCCGGTCATTCCGGAACTTGGCTTCTGCCTCGGCAGCCGCGCTCAGATGTTCTGGCTGGAGGAAGATCACCCGGCCGCACTCGCGCCCGGCAAGCGCCCACGGACCACGCTCTCGCCGACCATGTGCTATCGCGACGGCGAGCCGTACATGGCCTGGGGATCGCCCGGCGGTGACCAGCAGGATCAGTGGACCACGCAATTCTTCCTGCGGCACGTCCACGCCAAACTGAACCTGCAGGAAGCGATCGACGCGCCGGCCTGGCACTCCGAACACTTCCCGATCTCGTTCTGGCCGCGCACCGCACGTCCCGGCGTGCTCGTGGTCGAAAACCGCGTGCCGAAGGCGACCGTCGATACCCTGAAGGGCCGCGGCCACGTCGTCGAGATCGGCCCCGACTGGTCGGAAGGTCGCCTCACTGCAGCTTCCAAAGTTGGCCGCCGCCGCCGCGCTGCCGCCAATCCCAGGGGCATGCAGGGCTACGCGGCCGGACGATAGTTAGAGAAGAGACAAGATGACCTGGTCGATCATCGCCCGCGATTCGCTCACCGGCCAAATTGGTATTGCGGTTGCGACCAGATTTTTCGCGGTGGGCGCGCGCGTGCCGCATATCGCATCCGGTATCGGCGGCGTCGCGACGCAGGCGCTGGTCAATCCCTATTACGGCATCGACGGCGTAAAACTGCTGCGCGAAGGGCGCGAGCCCCGCGAGGTGGTGGAGACGCTGATTGCCACCGACGACGGCCGCGAGGCCCGGCAGCTTCATGTCATGGATATCAAGGGCCGGATCGCCGCGCATACCGGCAGCGAATGCGTCGACTGGTGCGGTCATATTCAGGGCGACGGCTTTTCGCTTGCCGGCAACATGCTGGCTGGCGCCTCCGTGCTCGACGATACCGCGCAGGCCTTTATCGCCAATGCCAGCCTGCCCTTTGCGCAGCGGCTGATCGTGGCCATGAAGGCCGGCGAAGCCGCCGGGGGCGACAAGCGCGGCAAGCAATCGGCCGCGCTGGTGATCCAGGGCGAAGAAGAATGGTCCGATCTCGACCTGCGCGTCGACGACCATACCGATCCGCTTGCCGAACTCGAGCGGCTGGAACAGGTCAGCCGCGAGCGCTGGGTGCATTTCCGCCCGTTCCTGCCGACGCGCAGGAATCCGGCCGGGATCACCGACCGCGCCGTGATTGACGCCACCATCGAAGCGGCGTTGGCGGGCAAGACATGACGGCAGGTCCGCTGATCGAAATCGAGGGCCTGCGCGTGGTGTTCCACGGCGACGACGGCCGCACCACGCACGCGGTCGACAGCGTCGATCTCAGCGTGGCCAACGGCGCCACGCTGGGTCTGGTCGGTGAATCCGGCTGCGGCAAGAGCGTAACCTCGCTCGCCATCATGGGGCTGCTGTCGAAACATTCCGCCGAGGTCTCCGGCTCGATCCGCTTCGACGGCTTCGATCTGCTGGAAGTGCCCGACCAAACCCTGCGCGACCTGCGCGGCAACCGGCTGGCGATGATCTTCCAGGAGCCGATGACCTCGCTCAATCCGAGCTTCACCATCGGAGACCAGATCATCGAGACGATCCTGCGCCATCGCGGCGGTTCGCGGGGACGGGCGCGCGAGCGCGCCATCGAGCTGCTGCGCCGCGTCCACATCCCCTCGCCCGACAAGCGGATCGACGAGTATCCGCACAAGCTCTCCGGCGGCATGCGCCAGCGCGTGATGATCGCGATGGCGCTGGCCTGCGACCCCCGCCTTTTGATCGCCGACGAGCCGACCACCGCGCTTGACGTCACCTTGCAGGCACAAATCCTCGATCTGATGCGCGAACTCAAAGCCGCCAGCGGCGCCGCGATCATCCTGATCACCCATGATCTCGGCGTGGTCGCCGAGGTCTGCGACGAGGTCGCGGTAATGTATGCCGGCGAAATCGTCGAGCGCGCGCCGGTCGATGAGCTTTTCGCCAATCCGCAGCATCCCTACACTGTCGGCCTGCTCGGCTCGATCCCGCGGCTCGACCGCCGAGCCGCACATCTGGCGACCATCGAAGGCATGGTGCCCAACATGGCGAACCCGCCATCCGGTTGCCGCTTCGCCGCACGCTGCCCCTTTGTTATCGAGACCTGCGTGACCGCGCCGCCGCCGCTCGCCATCGTGAGCACGGGCCACGCCTCGCGCTGCATCCGTGCACCGCTGGAGCGGCTGGTGTCATGACCGCGCTTCTCGAAGTCGACGGCCTCGTGAAGCATTTCGTCGCCGCGCGTTCTGTGTTCGGAACACCCACCGCCTATGTCAAAGCGGTCGACGGCGTCAACTTCACCGTCGAGGCCGGCAAAACGCTGGCGCTGGTCGGCGAATCCGGTTGCGGCAAATCCACCGTGAGCCGGCTGGTGCTGCGGCTGATCGAGCCGGATGCTGGAACCGTCCGCTTCGAAGGCCGCGACCTCGGCGCGCTCGACGCCAACGCGTTGCGCGCCTTCCGCCGCGACGCGCAGATCATTTTCCAGGACCCCTATGCGTCGCTCAACCCGCGCATGACCGTCAGCCAGATCCTCACCGAGCCGCTGGCGCTGCACGATCTGGTGCCGGCTGCGCGCCGGCGCGAGCGGGTCGAGGAGCTGCTGCGGCTGGTCGGGCTGGAGCCGCGCTTCGCCCGCCGCTATCCGCACGAGTTTTCCGGCGGCCAGCGCCAGCGTATCGCGATCGCGCGGGCGCTGGCGGTGGAGCCGAAGCTGGTCATCTGCGACGAGCCGGTATCCGCGCTCGACGTCTCGATCCGTTCGCAGATCCTCAATTTGCTGCGCGACCTGCAGGACCGGCTCGGCCTCGCCTACATCTTCGTCTCACATGATCTTGCGGTCGTGAAGCACATCGCCGACCGCGTCGCCGTGATGAATCTCGGCGGCATCGTCGAGACCGCGGCCGCCGACGCGCTGTTCGCAGCGCCCCGGCATCCTTATAGCCGCGCGCTGTTGTCAGCCATTCCAGTGCCCAAGCCGCAGGCCAAACGCAGCCGCATCGTGCTGGAGGGCGAGATGCCGAGCGCGCTCAATCCGCCCGCCGGCTGCCGCTTCCATACCCGCTGCCCCTACGTCATCGCGCGCTGCCGCACTGAAATTCCGCCGCTGCTTGCCGACGGCACGGGACACGCCACCGCCTGTCACCGCACCACAGAATTGCCGGCGCCCGAAAATATCGTTCCCGCCGATGGCGGCTTTTCGCCGGTGCTGGAAAAATTGGTCGCCGCCTTCAGCGGCGGCACGGAAGGTGCAGGCCGCGCCGGGGTTGGTATATCAGGGACACGGCCAACAGCGTAATCGTGGATAAGGGGATGGCAGCATGAAAATCTTTCGTTTGGCAGTCACCGCGGCATCGCTGCTGCTGTCGCTTCCGGCAATCGGTCAGGCCCAGACCACGTTGCGGATCGGGCTCGCCGAGGATCCTGATATCCTCGATCCGACCATGGCCCGCACCTATGTCGGCCGCATCGTGTTCGCATCGTTCTGCGACAAGCTGTTCGACATCGACGAGAAGCTCAACATCGTGCCGCAGCTCGCGCTGAGCCATGAGACTTCGGTCGACGGCAAGGAAGTCACCATCAAGCTCAGGCCCGGCGTCAAGTTTCACGACGGCGAGGCCTTCAATGCGGAGGCCGCAAAGTTTTCGCTGGAACGGCATCTGACATTTCCGGGCTCGTTCCGAAAGCCGGAACTGGCGGCCGTCGATCGTATCGATGTCGTCGATCCCCTCACCATCAAGCTGACATTGAAGGCGCCCTACTCGCCGCTGGTCGCACAGCTCACCGATCGCGCCGGAATGATGGTATCGCCCAAGGCGGCAAAAGAGGCCGGCGACAAGTTCGGGCTGCGGCCGGTTTGCGCCGGTCCCTACAAATTCGTCGAGCGCGTGCAGCAGGACCGCATGGTGTTCGAGAAATTCGCGGACTACTGGAACAAGGACAGTATCCACATCGACCGCATCGTCTACCTGCCGCTGGTGGATGCGACAGTGCGGCTTGCCAATTTGAAATCCGGCGGCCTTGACCTGATCGAACGCGTGCTCGCGACGGACCTCAAGGAGGTGCAGACCGATCCGAAACTCAAATTGTCCACCGCGATCGAGCTCGGCTATCAGGGCGTGACGTTGAACGTCGGCAAGGACAAGGCCAAGGGACCGCTCAGCCAGTCCGCCAAGGTGCGGCAGGCGCTCGACCTGTCGCTCGACCGCGACGCGATCAGTCAGGTGGTGTCCAACGGCGAGTTCAAGCCCGGAAACCAGTGGGTCAACCCCGATCATCCCTATTACCAGAAAGCCTTTCCGGTGCCGAAGCGCGACATCGCCAAGGCCAAGGCGCTGTTGAAGGAAGCGGGCGTCACGCCGCCGGTCAGCGTCGACTTCATGGTGTCGAAAGGCGCTGAAACCGAAGCGGCATCGCAGGTGATCCAGTCGATGGCGGCGGAGGCCGGTTTCGACATGAAGCTCAGGGTCACTGAGTTCGCCACCTCCTTGAAGCAGGCCGAAGCCGGAGAATACCAGGCTTATCTGCTGGCCTGGAGCGGCCGGATCGATCCGGACGGCAACTCCTACATCTTCCAGAAGACCGACGCGCCGCAGAACTACAGCGCCTGGTCCAACAAGGAGGCCGACAAGGCGCTCGATGACGGCCGTCTTGTCACCGACCAGGCGCAGCGCAAGGCGATCTATGAAAAACTGGCGAAGATCGTGCTGGAGGAAAAGCCGCTGCTCTATATCTATCACCGCCGCATCCTGATCGCGCATACGACGAAGCTCGAGGGCTACAAGCAGATGCCGGACGGGCTGGTGCGTGTGGTCGGGCTGAAGCTGAAGTGAACGCTGCTGCGCCCGGGGACGCGCCATGCTGAATTTTCTCGCACGGCGCGTTGTCCAGCTGATCCCGACGCTGTTCTTCGTCTCGATCCTGATTTTTTCGCTGCAGCAATTGCTGCCGGGCGATCCGGCGCTTGTCATGGCGGGCGAGGAACGCGACCCTGACGTCATCGCGCAGATCCGTCAGCAATACCGGCTCGATCAGCCGGTGCCGGTGCAATATGTCTACTGGGTCAAGGGCGTGCTATCGGGCGATTTCGGCGAGTCGCTGCGCAACAAGGTATCGGTGCGCGAGCTGATCGCACAGAAACTGCCGGTGACGATGCAACTGGCGTCGATGGCGATCATCATTGCCTTCCTGGTCGGCATCCCCGCGGGAATCATATCGGCCGTCAAGAAGGGCACGGCCTGGGACTATGGCGCGAATTTCTTTGCGCTGTGGGGAATCTCGACGCCCAACTTCTGGCTCGGCATCATGCTGATCTTCCTGTTCTCCATCAAGCTCGGCTGGCTGCCGGCATCAGGCTATGTGCCGCTGACCGAGAACTGGCGCGCCAGCATCGCCTCCACCATCATGCCGGCCTTCGTGCTGGGCAATGCGATCGCCGCCATCCTGATGCGGCATACCCGCAGCGCCATGCTGCAGGTGCTGGAAAGCGATTACGTCCGCACCGCCCGCGCCAAGGGCCTTTCCGAACGCTCGGTCATCCTCAAGCACGCGATGCGCAACGCGCTGACGCCCGTCATTACGCTGGGCGCGCTCGAACTGGGCACGCTGCTGTCGGGCGCGGTGCTGACCGAGCAGATTTTCTCGATTCCGGGCTTTGGCAAGCTGATCGTGGACGCGGTGTTCAACCGCGATTATGCGGTCGTGCAGGGCGTCGTGTTGACGACGGCGACGATCTACATCACGCTCAATCTCATAGCCGACATCGCCTATGTCCTCGTCAATCCGCGGCTGAGGACCTAGGCCATGACCGACGCTGCCCTCGGCGCGATCAAGCTGACCGCTTCCGACGAACTGGAGAGCCCGGCGCGGCGCGCGCTGCGGCGCCTGTTCAAGCGCAAGGGCGCGGTGGCGGGCCTTGTCGTGATCGCAATCATCGTCCTGCTCGCGCTGTTTGCGCCGCTGATCTCGCCTTACGAGCCGATCGCGACGAGCTGGTCGCTGGTGCGCAAGCCGCCCTCCGCGCTGCACTGGTTCGGTACCGACGAACTCGGCCGCGACATTCTCGCGCGCGTGATCTACGGCGCGCGGGCTTCGCTGCTGGCCGGCGCAATCTCGGTCGGGATCGCACTTTCCATTGGCGTGCCGCTCGGCCTGTTGTCGGGTTATCGCGGCGGCTTCATCGACGCCCTGATCAGCCGCATCACGGACGCGATGCTGGCCTGCCCGTTCCTGATCCTCGCGATTGCGCTGGCGGCGTTTCTGGGGCCGAGCCTCGGCAATGCCATGATCGCGATCGGCATCTCGGCGACACCGATCTTCGTGCGGCTCACGCGCGGGCAGGTGATGAGCGTCAAGGTCGAGGACTATGTCGAGGCCGCGCGCGCCATGGGTAACCCGCGGTGGCGCATCGCGCTGTTTCATATCCTTCCCAACATCATGCCGGCGCTATTGGTGCAGGCGACACTGTCGATCGCCGCGGCCATCATTGCGGAGGCCGCGCTGTCCTTCCTCGGCCTCGGCCAGCAGCCCCCGGCACCATCCTGGGGCAGCATGCTGAACGCCGCGCAGCGCTTCCTCACCAACGCGCCCTGGATGGCGGTCTGGCCGGGGCTTGCGATCTTCCTCGTGGTGCTCTCGTTCAACCTGGTCGGCGACGGCCTGCGCGACGCGCTGGATCCGCGGGAGCGGTAGCCGCTGGAAGATCGTCATTGCGAGCGCAGCGAAGCAATCCATAGCGCCGCAAGGAAGGTGGATTGCTTCGTCGCTTCGCTCCTCGCAATGACGGGCAATTTACCTGACTACCGCTAAATCACCACTTCCCGCAGCACCCTTCGGCAATCCATCTCATACGCAAGATCGATCACCGGCGGCCGGGCAAAATGCCAGGTCAGCCCCGAACGCGCGGCGCCACGCCGAACGAGGGCATCGGAAAAGACATGGTGGAAATCGTGGATGGTGTAGGTCTGCACAGCCGTCGCATCGTTCCAGCCGAACCCGAATTCGCCCATGCGCCGCTCCATCACGCCGGCGACGTAACGCACCTTCTCCGCAATGCCCTCGGGGCTGATGTCACGGTAACGCACCGTGCGCTCCGCATAGCTCGCGTTGCCTTCCTGCGACTCGCCACTGCCTGCGATGACGAAGCTCGGCGTCGTGCTTTGGCTCGGCCGCGTGAATGAAAACGCATAAAACGACGGCTCGGCCGGCGGATCGATCTCCGGACAGACATTGCTGCGCGCTACCGGATTGGTCTTGCCGTCATAGACGCCCCACTCCGCCAGCGTCTTGACGTAGTGCAGGTTGAAATTGCGGAATCCTTCGTCGGTGAAGGCGGCCGGTGAACGCAGCTCGCAGGCACAGAACGATGTCAGCGGCCTTCCCGCCGCCTGAATGTATTTTGCGATCTGCGCAAAGCCCTCGGCCAGCGGCACCCATTTGTCGAACCGTACCCGCTCGATTTCATAGCCGGGATTGGCCGCTACCCCGCCGGAATACTGAAACACGGCCGGAATGAAGCGGTAGTTGCCGGCTGCAAAGTCGCTCGTCATGTTGGCTCCCCTGTTTCTTTCTTCCTAGCATGCATGGGCCGGCGGCGTCGCCGGTCGCATGACTGCCGGCACAAAAAAGCGGCGGCAGCGATTTCCGCTGCCGCCGCTCGCGATTATTCGCGGGCCTGAGAGCTCAGGTCGGCTTGAGCGCCGTCTTCCCGAGATCGAAATCGGCAATCTCCTTGGTCCGCTCCGAGTCGGCCTTGGCCTGGTGGTCGGTAGCGAGCCAGACATAAACCGCCGGAAGCACGAACAGCGTGAACAGCGTACCGATCGACATGCCGGAGACCACGACGAGACCGATCGAGAAGCGGCTCGCCGCACCTGCGCCGGTCGCGGTCAATAGCGGAATCAAACCGGTGACCATCGCTGCCGTCGTCATCAGGATCGGACGCAGCCGGATGCGGGCGGCCATCTCGATCGCCGAACGCTTGTCGAGGCCTTCCTTGAGCTGCAGCTCGTTGGCGAACTCGACCATCAGGATGCCGTGCTTGGTGATGAGGCCGACCAGCGTCAACAACCCGACCTGAGTATAGATGTTGATGGTGGCCATGCCGAAGAACAGCGGGATCAGCGCCCCGACGATCGCCATGGGAACGCTGATCATGATCACCAGCGGATCCCACAAGCTCTCGAACTGCGCCGCCAGCACCAGGAAGATGATGATCAGCGCGAAGCCGAAGGTGATCGCTAGCTGGTTGCCTTCCTGCACATATTGGCGGGAATCGGCCAGATAATCGTGGCCGAAACCGGCGGGCAACTTTTTCGCCTCACCCTCCAGGAAGTCTACCGCCTGCCCGACGGTCACGCCCGGCATCGGCACCGCCTGGAAGGTCGCGGAATTGAGCTGGTTGTAATGCGTCAGCGAGTTCGGATCGGTGGCGGTCTCGATCGACACGATGGTCGACAGCGGCACCAACTGCCCGGTGTTGGTCGGGACGTAGTAACCGCCGAGCGATTCCGGCGACAGCCGCATGCCGCGCGGCACCTGCGGAATCACCTGATAGGACCGTCCTTCGAGATTGAAGCGGTTGACGTAATTGCCGCCCAGCAGCGTCTGCAGCGTGGCACCGACCTGCGCCATGTTGATGCCGAGATCGCTGGCCTTGGAACGGTCGACGGAGACGCGCACCACCGGCTGATTGAAATCGAGGTCAGAGTCGGACACGATGAACAAGCCGCTCTTGCGTGCAGCAGCCTTCAGCTTGTTCATCTCCTCGTAGACAACCTGGAAGCCGGAGGTCGAGTTGATCACCATCTGCACCGGCAAACCGCCCGGCCCGCCCGGAAGCGGCGGCAGGTTGAACGCGAACGCCTGGACGCCTTCAATCTTGGCGATCTCCGCCTGCACCAGCGGCTTCAGCTTGATCGAGGAACGCTCGCGCTCGTCCCACGGCTTCAACAGCATGCCGGCAATGCCGCCCTGCGGCCCGTTGATGCCGTTCAGGACGAAGCGCAGGTCGGTTTCGGGGAATTTGGCGAACGCCTTGTCGAGCTTCTCGCCGTAGAAGTCGACATAGTCGATGTTGGCGTATTTCGGCGCCTTGGTCACCGAGAACACGATGCCCTGATCCTCTTCGGGAGCGAGTTCCTTGGCCGTGTTCATATAGAGGAATCCCACCAGGCCGAGGATCGTCAGCGCGAACACGCCGGTGATCGGACGATAGTCGAGCGAGCGGTCGAGCTGACGGCCGTACCAGCGCGTCATCGCGCCGAACACGCGGTTCACGAGCCTGGCGAACCGCCCCTCGTCGGCACTCTTCAATAAGACCGAGCACATCATCGGCGACAGCGTCAGCGCGATCACGCCCGATACGATCACCGAGCCCGCCAGCGTGAAGGCGAATTCGCGGAACAGCGAACCAGTCAGGCCGCCGAGGAAGCCGATCGGCGCGTACACGGCAGCGAGTGTAATCGTCATCGAGATCACGGGACCGACGATTTCGCGCGCGCCCTGCAGTGACGCCTGCACCGGCGTTTTTCCTTCCTCCAGATGGCGATGGATGTTCTCCACCACCACGATGGCGTCGTCGACCACGAGCCCGATCGCCAGCACCATCGCCAGCAACGTCAGCAGGTTGAAAGTGAAACCCATCATCAGCATCAGGCTGCAGACGCCGATCAGCGACAGCGGAATCGTGACCACGGGGATGATGACGGAGCGGAACGAGGCCAGGAACAGGAAGATCACGACCACGACGATCAACACGGCCTCGATCAGCGTGTTCTTCACCTCGTCGATCGATGACTGAATGAACTTGGTGGAATCGTAGGCCACCTTCATCTTCATCGATGGCGGCAGGTTGCGTTCGAGCTCCGGAAACAGCGCGCGCACGCCCTTGACCAGCGTCAGCGGGTTGCCTTGCGGCGTCGCCTGCACGCCGATGAAGATCGCGCGCTCGCCGCTGAACGCGACGCTCGCATCCGAGCTTTGGGCGGCAAGTTCGACGGTTGCAATATCCTCGATCCGCACGAAGCCGCCGTCCTTGGACTTGACGATCATCTTCTTGAACTGCTCGAGGTTCCGCAGGTCGGTGTTGGTCTGAATGTTCGAGACAATGAAATAGCCCTTGGACTGACCCGCCGCGGCCTGGAAGTTGTTGGCGGCGATCGCCGCCGAGACGTCGCTTGGCGACACGCCGCGGCCTGCCATCCGCACCGGATCGAGCCACAGCCGCATCGCAAACGTTTGCCCGCCGAGAATGTCGGCCGACGCCACGCCGTCAACCGTCGACAATACGGGCTGGACGACGCGCGTGAGGTAGTCCGAGATCGCAGATCCCGAGAGCTCGTCGCTGGAGAATCCGAGATACATCACGGCCGTGGTCTGGCCGGTCGTCTTGGTCACGATCGGGTCGTTCGATTCCTTCGGGATCAGGTATCTGACCGAGTTCACCTTGGCGAGAACTTCGGTGAGCGCCTGGTTCGGATCGAAGTTCAGCTTGACGTAGACCTGGATCGTGCTGGTGCCCTGCACGGACGAGGAGGTGATGTAGTCGACGCCCTCGGCGGAGGCGACCGCCTGCTCGATCGGCGTGGTGATGAAACCCTGAATCAGGTTGGCCGACGCGCCGGGATAGACGGTGGTGACATTGACCACCGTGTTCGACAGTTTCGGATATTGCCGGATCGGCAATACGCTGGCGGCCCGCAGACCAATCAGCAGGATCAGCAGGCTGACGACGACCGACAGGACCGGACGCTTGATGAAAATATCGGTTAAGGCCATCGCAAAATTATCCCGCTGAGTTCAGCATTTTTCCGGGCACGGCCTCATCTCAAGGACCGTTGCCCGCCTTGTCATCAGCGCGGCCCGCGGGCCGCGCGATCGTCAGTTAGTAGCGTGGCGGCTTCGCCGGTATCGGCGGCACCGGCTCGTTCGAGACCGTCACGGCCGATCCCGATTGCAGCTTGAGCTGGCCCAGGGCTACGACACGGTCGCCGTCCTTCAACCCTTTCAGGATTTCAGCACGTCCCTCGATGCGGTTGCCGGTCTGCACGAAGGTACGCGTCACCGTGAGGCTGGTCTTGCCGTCCTCTTCCTTTTTCTCGCTGAGGAGGTAGACCGAATCGCCATAGAGCGTGTAGTCGACCGCGGTTTCGGGCACGGTGATGACCGGCGGCTTGTTTGGCAGCACCACGGTGGTGGTAACGAACATGCCGGGCTTGAGGATCCGATCCGGGTTCTGGATCGTCGCCTGCACGCGGATGTTGCGCGTCTCGGTGGCGATCTGCGGCTCGATGGTGGTGATCTTGCCCTCGAAGGTGCGGCCCGGATAGGCGTCGACCGCGATACGAACGATCTGGCCGACCTTGAGCTGGCCGGAATCCTTTTCCGTCACGGTGAAGTTCGCATACAGCGCCGACAGATCGGTCAGCGAGACGATCTGCGTGCCGGCGGTCAGATATTGTCCAACCTCGACCTTGCGAACGCCGAGTTCGCCATCGAACGGCGCCCGCACCAGCTTCTGCGAGATGATGGCTTCCGTCTTGGCGATGCCGGCGCTGGCCTGATCGAACGCAGCCTGCGCCGTATCCACCGTCGCCTGCGGTCCGACCTGCCGCTCGGCCAATTGCTTGGCGCGATCCAGCGAGATCTGCGCCACGCGCTGCTGGGCCTTGAAGTTGGCAAGGTCGCCCTGCTCCGGACCGTCGAACAGCTGAACCAACGGCGTGCCCGCCTTCACGCTGGCGCCTGCCGTGAACTGAATGTCGGTGATGCGGCCGTTGACGTCGGAAGTCACGTTGACCTGATGCACGGCGGCGAGATCGCCGACCGCGGTCAGAAGGTTCGGAATGGTCTCCGACTTCGCCGTGGCGACGTTGACGCTTACCGGCGGCGGCTTGTTGTTCGCGAAAAACTGCGCGATCATCTTGCCGCGGAAATAGTTAAACCAGACCAGGCCGCCGACCAGCAGGGCCAGCAGCGTCCCCACAACGATGAACCAGCGCACCAACCGGACCGGCCGCTTGTGCGACTTGTCGCTAATCGGCTTGCCCGAAAGTTTGGGTTCAGTCACGATATTCATGTCATGCACTTTCTGCAGTTACCGATTGTCCCGAATTCGGTGACAGCTCGCCGTCCAGATGAGAAGCAATTGCGGCTTCGGTAAGTCCGATGCCGCGCAGGATGAATTGACAAAGCTGCCGCTCCAGATCGGCGGCGTTGCCGTAGGAAAGACAGGGCACGGCGGGAAGCCGCGAGAGCGCCGCCATCAGCACGGTGTGGTGGGCGAACCAGAACAGGTTGAGCGGATCGCTGCCGATCCGCGACGCATCGCCAGCCGCTACAGCGCTTTCGATCGATGCTCTAAATACCGGCCCGATCAGGCCGCCGATCTTGTCGTAGAGCAGACGCGCGAACTCGCCATCGTCGAGATGACTTGTCGTCATCAGCCGCAGCCGCTGCGCTTCCTCCTGGTCCGAACCGTCGGATACTTCCATGAAATGGCCAACCATGCCCTTGACCAGTTCGACCAGTGTGGCAGTTGAAGGCTCCTGGTCGAGCAGATGCGCGAAGTCCGGATCGGCCTCGCACTCCTCCGCGAGGATTTCGGCGTAGAGCGCGGCCTTGGAAGGGAAGTGCTTGAACAACAGCCCTTCCGAAATGGCCGCGGCCGCCGCCACGCTCTTGGTCGTGGTGCCGGCAAAGCCGTTACGGGCAAAGCATCGCTTGGCAGCGCTCAGGATCAATTGGCGCCGCAAGTCACTGGTCATACGCAGGCTAGACATGCGGGCGTGAGTAATCACTCACCTTGACGAAGTCAAGGATCTATTGCAGCGCACCAAGCGAATTCTGTCGCGGGGTGACGTCAAAGACACAGCTTCATCGCCTTGTTCGAGCACCGTTTTTCCGGGAATCCGGCGCTCACCTTGCCGGTTCATCCCGGATCAGCCGCAACCCGAACGCGCCGCTGATGGTGCGGGGCCGGAAGCTGCGCTCCGGCTTGACGCCTTGGGCACGGCATTTAAGATAGTTGCAAATGCGACTAATTTGGCGGTCGCTTACTTAATCTTCCCAGGGAGTATGGCGGGCCATGAATTCGGATGCGCGCGAACTGGCGGCCACCTTCGACCTCGAAAAGCTGACGCCGGAGTTCTATGCCAACCCCTACCCGACCTATCGCGCGCTGCGCGAGACCGATCCGGTCAAGCGGCTGCCGAACGGCTCGTATTTCCTGACCCGCTACGACGACCTGGTTGCGGCCTACAAGAACACCAAAGCTTTCTCATCGGACAAGAAGAAGGAGTTCTCGCCGAAATACGGCGCCTCCCTGCTCTACGAGCACCACACCACGAGCCTCGTCTTCAACGATCCCCCCGCCCACACCCGCGTCCGCCGCCTGATCATGGGTGCGCTCTCGCCGCGCGCGATCGCCGGCATGGAGCCCGATCTGATCCGCTTGATCGACCGCCTGCTCCACGCCATTGCCGCCAAGGGCAAGGTGGACCTGATCGACGATTTCGCCGCCGCGATCCCGATCGAAGTTATCGGCAATCTGCTCGACGTCCCGCAAGACGAGCGCGAGCCCTTGCGCGACTGGTCGCTGGCCATCCTCGGCGCGCTGGAGCCGGTGATCGGCCCGGACGCGTTCGCCCGCGGCAACAAGGCGGTGGGAGACTTCCTGTCGTACCTCGAAGGACTGGTGGCCCGGCGGCGGGCCAAGCCCGGCAATCCCGACCGCGACGTGCTGACCCGGCTCATCCAGGGCGAAGACAATGGCGAGCGGCTGACCGAAAAGGAGCTGCTACACAATTGCATCTTCCTGCTCAATGCCGGCCATGAGACCACCACCAATCTGATCGGCAACGGGCTGGTGGCATTGTCGAACCACGCCAGCGAGAAACGGCGGCTGATCGAGAACCCTTCGCTGATCAAGACCGCGGTCGAGGAAATGCTGCGGTTCGAAAGCTCCAACCAGCTCGGCAACCGCATGACGGTCGAGCCGTTCGAACTCGGCGGCATCGCGATGCCGCCGGGCACGCCGGTGACGCTGTGCATCGGCGCCGCCAACCGCGATCCCGCGCAATTCGCCGATCCCGAACGTTTCGACATTGGCCGTTCGCCGAACCGGCATCTGGCCTTCGGCACCGGCGCGCATCAATGCGCCGGCATGGCGCTGGCGCGGCTCGAGGGCGCCATCGCGATCTCGCGCTTCCTCGCGCGCTTTCCGGATTATGCACTCGCCGGCGAACCGGTCCGTGGCGGCCGGGTGCGCTTTCGCGGCTTTCTCAGCGTGCCTTGCACGGTCGGCTAGCGCCGCAGACGAACTGCACCTGCGTCGCAACACCGCAATGCAAATCAAAACAAAAGAGAACGATTTCTGCGCTTGCGCGTTGGCATTTCCGGGCGACGAAGCATGAGGGAGTTGAGATCATGCTTTCGCCATGCGCTCGCGCTGCAGCATTTTTTCTTGGTGTCTCCGCGATTGCGGTGAGCACCGGCTCGTTCGCCCAACAAGGAAGAGGTCATGGCCCAGGCGGCGTGGCTGCGCCGGCAGCCCGTCCGGCAGCACCACCTGCTATGGCCCGTCCAACGGGACCACCGCCGGCGATGGCCCGCCCAGCGGCACCGCCCGCGATGGCTCGTCCTGCAGCGCCTCCAGCCATGGCGCGACCCGCCGCACCGGCGTTCCGTGCGGCTCCCGCGCCGCAGCGTCCAGCCATGGCTCCGCACGTAGCCCCGCGGATCGCCGGGCCGCCGCGACCAGCCGCACCGCGCGTTGCAGCGCCACGACCCGAAATCCATCGTGCCGCACCGCCGCAGCGACCGGCCATGACGGGACGTCCGGAATCGCGCATCGCCACACCATCTGGCCCGCGCACATCGCCCGCCGCGGGCGCGGGGCCGTCGCGAAAGGAGCAGATCGAGACGCGCGCCCAGCAGCGTGAGCAGCGCGTCCAGCAGCGACAGCAAATTGTGCAGGAGCGGCAGCGTGACATGCTGTCGCGCCAGAGCACAGCACGCCAGGACCGCATCGATCGCCTGCAGCAGCGCGTGCAGCAATTGCAGTCTCAAAAGCCGGAAGGTCTCCGGGCGCAGCGCGCACAGGAACGGTTGTTGCAGACGCAGAACCGGGTGCTCCAGCGCGAACAGCGCCTGCAGCAGACCGATCAGGCGCGGCTGCAGCGGCTGGCACCACCGCCTTCGGCTGAACAACGATCCGCCGCTACTGCCGCCGCGCAGGCTGCAGCCCGCGGACGGTTTGCCGCGCAGTTCCGCAGCAATGATGCCTTGCAAGCCCGAACCGCGCTCATGGCCCGCGAGAACGGCTGGGCTCCCCGCCATGCCTGGCGACGCGGCCACCGCGCAGCGTTTGTGGCCTGGCTCGGCCCGGTATTCTGGCCCTACGCCTATTCCGACATCTTCAGTTACACCTTCTGGCCCTACGCCTATGACCCCGGCTATTGGGCCTACGCTTACGACGACTTCGTCGACACGGTTTTCTGGGGTACGGACAGCCCGTATTCCGCCTACGCCCGATATCCGGAGCCTGGCGCGGCGATCACCGATTTTCGAGCGCGCGGACGCGCAAGCGTGAGCCCGCAGACTCTCCGGCAATTGTGCGGAGATCCGGATAAGGGCGTGACCGCCTGGCCGATCGCGGAGATCACGCGCGCGGTCCAGCCGACGCCCGAGCAGCGCGCCCTGCTCGACGAATTGAAGGCCGCTGCAGCAAAGGCTGCCGATGTGTTCAAGGAATCCTGCGCCGATTCCTATGCGATGACGCCACCCGGTCGCTTGCGGGCGATGACAAACCGCGTCAGCGCAACGCTCGAGGCGGTAAGGATCGTGCGGCCGGCACTCGAGCAGTTCTATAATTCGCTGAATGACGAACAAAAGGCGCGCTTCAACGCGCTCGGCCCGAACGTCGGCGACCGTTCGCAACAGCAGCCGCAGCAGGAGGCAAATGCTCAGGCCGAGGCTTGCGGCGATCCGAAATCCAGCCTCACCCAGCTGCCGATCGAACGGATCGAGGCTGTCGTACGGCCGGCGGGCGAGCAAAAGGAGGCGCTTGACCGCTTGAGCGACGTGACCAAGAAGGCGGTTGCAGGGCTGCAAGCTGCCTGCCCGGACGACGTGCCGCTTACGCCGGTCGGGCGGCTGGACGCGATGGAGAAGCGGCTCAAGGCCATGCTCGAGGCAGCCGAGTGGGTACAGGACGCATTGGACAAGTTCTATGCCACGTTGAGCAGCGAACAGAAGGCGCGCTTCAATACACTGCCGCAGGTCGCAAGCCCCTGAGCGAAACTCAATCCTTATGAGGATCGAATGAGGAAATGGCACTTTGTCACGCTTCTCGCCCTGCCTTCGTCCAGTCGGCCAGATACACCTACGCGGCACCGTAACCGGATGCTCCTGATAGGCGCATTGAGCGGGATGGCGTGCATGCTTGCATCACCTTCCGCCCTGCCCCAGGCATCACAAGGAGCGGAGGACGCCTCAGGGCAACAGGCGTTCAACAATGCCTGTCGAACTTGTCACATCGTGAGAGAGGGCGATAATCGGCTCGGTCCCAACCTGCACAAAATTATTGGACGCAAAGCAGGATCGCTGCCGGACTATGGGTTTTCCAGCGCAATGAAAGAGGCAGGCTTCGTCTGGGATGAGGACAAGCTTGATCGCTTCATCGCAAACCCCGATGAGGTCGTACCCGGCAACAGCATGAAGCCGTATGGTGGCCTCTCATCGAGCGACGATAGAAAAAAGATCATCGCCTTCCTAGCTCAACCACGATAACGCCGCAGCCTCCGGCTTTTTCGGTGAAGACAGGGCGACTAGCCTTGCTCCGTTACCTCACCGTGCGCGCCAATGCCAGAGCGCGTTCCATCGCCTGCGCCACAATTACCGCAGAGCGTTCGTCGAGATGAACGCCGTCCGCCCAGCGCAGCTCGCTTCTATTCACTTCGATCGGCAACCATCTATTCGAGTCCGGAAAGGCGGCGTGAATTATTTCCCGCGTGGTCGCTGCATATCGCGATCCTTCAATCGGCTCGGCAAAAGCTAGCTCGAACAGGAATACCCGCGCGCCGCGTTGTTCCATTACCTGGACCAATTCCTCAATTCGTTTCACGTTGAACCGAGCGGCATCCGTCGGATCCTCCGCATTGAGCTGCTGCAGCGCGCGATCGAC
The DNA here is from genome assembly GCF_036924765.1 of Bradyrhizobium sp. AZCC 1678. Lineage (NCBI taxonomy): Bacteria > Pseudomonadati > Pseudomonadota > Alphaproteobacteria > Hyphomicrobiales > Nitrobacteraceae > Bradyrhizobium > Bradyrhizobium sp. AZCC 1678. The sequence goes on along the minus strand of NZ_JAZHSE010000001.1, from coordinate 3,148,496 downwards.
ATAGATCCGGTTGTCGAAATTGCTCGGCTGCTGCCCAACCAGTCGGCGCAGGTCGAGCGCGACCTGCTCGTGCGTACGAGGGGCGTGGAGCCGCTGCTCGTACGCCGCCACCGCGGCCCTGACCGGGCGAAAGAAAAATGGCTCAGTGTCGCCGCGTGAGTACCGTTCGACCAGAGCGGTATCGGTGGAGCGAGCGAGAACATTCACCTCGACCAGAATGAACCGCGGGAGCCGCGGCTGGTTCGCAACGATTTCCAGCCCGGTGACCGGAGAGCCTCCCGCAAGCGCCAGATTCCGCAAGCCGCGCGTTGCGAAATATTCTTCCTTGAGGCGGAACGTGATCGAGCTGCCCACCAGCACGATGTCAGGCACCGGCTCGCGCAGGTAGCGGCTCAGGGTGATCAGGGTGCCGTCCCGCGTCGTCGTCGCCGGCATCTGCAGCCCGCTGCCGAAGCGCACGGTGGCGAAGCCGCAGGCGATCAAGACAATCGCCGCGGCAGCACCGCATTTTACCAACCATCGAACCGCAGACACGCTTTTTTCGTCCCTAGAACTGAAAATAGATGAACGACGTTTCGGGACCGGCCTCCAGATACATCAGCGCAGCCATCGAACCATAGAGATATGGCTCCACCCAGCGAAGTCTTCCCTCGAACAGCAGACGGAAACCAAGATGCTGAATCACGACCGGCAGTGAATAGAGCAGCGCCAGGCTATAGAACAACTTCGTCGGGTTGGGATTCGTGCTCGGCGTAAACATGCCCGCGAGGTAGCCGACCGCATGATCGAAGTTCGGCAGCTTGAAAAAGATCCAGAGCATGGTGACGCAGACAAAGACCACCGTCATCCGGGCCGCCCGAAACACCGCAAAGTCGATCGAAGCCAGTCGCGGCATCAAAGGGCGTTCCAGCACCAGCAGCAGGCCGTGCATCAATCCCCACATCAGATAGCTGAGGCCGGCGCCATGCCAGAGGCCGCCTAATCCCATCACGATCATCAGGTTCAAATAGGTCCGCCATACGCCATGGCGGTTGCCGCCGAGCGGAACGTAAAGATAGGTCCGCAGCCAGTTCGATAGCGAGATGTGCCAGCGCGTCCAGAACTCAGAGAACGAGGTCGAAATGTAGGGAAGATTGAAGTTGATCGGCAGGCGATAACCGAACAGGAGAGCAAGCCCGATCGCAATCGCGGAATAGCCGAAGAAGTCCGCGTAGATCTGATAGCTGTAGAGGAAAACGAGCAACCAGCGATCCTGGGTCTGCAGCGTCTCGTAGAGCGGGAAGCTCATAAAGGACGTCATTTCATTGAGGTTGTTCGCCACGTAGAGCTTGAAGAAAAACCCGGTCAGGATCCATTTCGCGGCCTCGACGAAGGGAATGTCCGCGAAATATTTCGGCTTGATCTGCGGCATAAACATTTCCGCGCGCGTGATCGGACCCGACACGAGCTGCGGAAAGAAGATGATGTAGAGAAAGACGCCGGTTAGCGTCGGCGGCGCGGCCTTCTGCCGGGTCAGATCGACCAGCAGGCTGATGTTGTGAAAGACAAAAAATGAAATGCCGATCGGCAGCGGCAGCTTCAGCAGGAAATCAAGCGGCGCGAAGTCCACCAGGCTGGGGGACGCCGGATCGATGAACAGCAATTTGTATTTGAAGAACGCGAGCAGCGCGAGATTGAAGGCGATGCCGACCGGAAGCCAGGCTCGCCGGTTTCGCAACGCCAGGATCAGGAAGAGGTAGGTTCCGAAAACCGCGACCGCCAGCAGCGCCAGCAGTTCCGGCTGGCCATACCCATAAAAGAACAGGCTGGCGAAGACCAGCAGCTGGACTTGAAACGCTCGCAAGGCCGGCAGGTAATAGGCCGCAAATGCGATCGCGACGAAGACGCCGAACTGCCAGGAAGTGAAAGTCATGCTTCCCCAACGGTTGTTGGGGAAGCTCTAGCATTTTGACCTGGGAGGGCCTAGCCGAAACCGGACTGCCGGTTCGCAGCACGTCGCACGATTCTGCCCTAATGCGCGGGAGTTCTAGTTCCCGGCGGTGTTGAAGCGGGAGAGATCGCAATCCCGTTCGGCATATCTCACGCGGCGCAAGCCCTCGCGGTCTTCGACCACGGTCGGCCGGCAGCGTTCCTTCCAGGCGGCCTGGGCGGCTTCATCAGCTTTCAGTTCTTCCCCGGTCCGGGGCGCGATCTTCACGGTGCCGCTGCTGCCGACGTAGAAATTGGTTTGCTGGCTCGGAAGCAGCGGCGCGCCGGAGGCGATGGCCGCGGCCTTGGCATCCGCGGCAGCCCGCGCCGCGCGAGCGGCCTGGGCGGCGTCCGCGGCATGGCCGTGATCCATCGCGAATTGTGCGGACGCGGACGATACCGAAGCAACGACGATCGAGATTGCGATGAAGACGCGCATGGACCCTGCCTCTTGAACTGAATGCCGAACGTCAGGAATGCCCGACAAGCATTGAGGCGGCGTAAAGCGGCGTGACTAACCGGGCCGCAATTTGGTCGATAAAGATTTAGCGGTCTTTCCGCCGCGACAAGGCGCCGGAATTCATCGAGCCGGCAGGCCCGGAAATGCGCATCGCTGGTCGCGAGGAGCGAAAGCGCGCTATTCGCTGCGGCCGAACTCGCAGCCCTTGCGGGCGTAAACCAGGCGGACGACGCCTTCATCGTCATAGGTGCGCTTCGGCTTGCAGAACGCTTCCCACTTTTCGATGCTGGCGCGCCTGGCCTTTTCGTCTTCCTGATCCTGCGCCGCGTTGCGCGGCGGATCGTCCAGGTAGGACGTTGTGCACATCTGGCCATAGAACTTGCTGTAGGTGCAGCGTTCCACGACCTGCCAGGCCTGCGCCGATGTCGACAGCAGGGTGAGGGTCGCAATTGCGTAAAGGATTTTCATGTTGTCGCTCATCGCTCGCGGAGACGTTCTCCGTGCGGCGTAGCTAGCGCCGGAGTTCGCGGGGGCGCAACGGTAACCCTTTGTTAATCTAAATAGCCGCGCAAAAGGTTAAATCTGGAACCGTGCGCTGTCTCCTGGCGCTACGCTATCAGAAAAGAGGACGCGTGGCAGTTCACATACGAGACAACACCGTCCGCCGTTGAGACAACGAGCAGGCCGATTCGATCGACCCTCGCTAAACGACCGTGCGATGTCGTTCGATGCAGGTCCGCAAAACCTCGTCCATCGGCCTTCCCCACCAGTCGTTGGAGAAGATTTCGATCTCGGAATAGCCGGCAAAGCCCTGCGCCTCGACCGCCGATCGGACAGATGTGATGTCGATGACGCCGTCACCCATCATGCCGCGGTCGTTGAGGATGTCCTTGGTCGGCACCAGCCAGTCGCAGACGTGAAACGCGAGCAGGCGATCCTTTCCCGCGCGCGCGATCTGCGGCATCAATTCCGGATCCCACCAGATGTGATAGACGTCGAGCGCAACGCCGAGCGCGCCGGTGCGCTGCGGATCGAGCTGGTCGCAGATATCCAGCGACTGCTTCGTCGTATTCACGCAGGCACGGTCCGCTGCATAGGCCGGATGCAGCGGCTCGATTGCGAGCGGCATGCTGGCCTGCTTCGCGTATTCCAGCATCTCCGCAATGGCGTCATGGACCTGCGTCCGCGCGGCCACGATGTCTTTCGAGGCAACGCTTCCCGGGCGCGAATATTGCGGCAGCCCGCCGACGACCAGCACGATGCAAGGCGCGCCCAACGCCCTGGCTTCGTCGACGGCGCGGCGATTGTCGTCGCGCGCCTCGACGCGGTGCGCCGCATCCGCCGTGAACATGCCGCCGCGGCAATAGCCCGACAGCTCGAGCCCGGCGTCGCGTACCGCGCGCGCCGCGCGCTCGAGCCCGACGGAAGCGACCTGATCGCGCCAGGGATCGATGGCCCGGATGCCATGGCGCGCGCAGGCGTCGATAATGGCTGTGAGATCGCCCTGCTTGCGGACCGTCGCCGTGTTCAGCGAGAGCCAGCGATGATCAGCAGAAAAATCGCGCATCAGGGCTCGATGCCGCGGGTTGCCAGCACCGTCTTCATGCGCCGTGTCGCCATTTCAGGGTTGGAGAGCAGTCCGGCCTTGTCGGCCAACCGAAACAGTTCGGCCAGATGCAGCGTCGAGCGCGTACTCTCCTGCCCGCCGACCATGGTGAAATGGTCTTGATGGCCGTTGAGCCAGGCCATGAACACGATGCCGGTCTTGTAGAACCGCGTCGGCGCCCGGAAGATGTGGCGCGACAGCGGCACCGTCGGCCCCAGCACGTCGTGGAAGCCGGCCTCGTCGCCGGCTGCCAACCGCGACAGCGCATAGGACGCCGCCGGCGCTATGGCATCGAAGATGCCGAGCAGCGCGTGCGAAAAGCCCTTGTCGTCGCCGGCGATCAGTTCGGCGTAGTTGAAGTCGTCGCCGGTATACATCTTGACGTTCTTGTCCAGCCGCCGGCGCATGTCGATCTCGCGCTGCTTGTCGAGCAGCGAGACTTTTACGCCGTCGACCTTGGCGGCGTTGGCGTTGATGATGGCAACCGCCGTGTCCATCGCCCTGTCCAGATCGGCCGTGCCCCAATAGCCTGATAACGCCGGGTCGAACATGTCGCCGAGCCAGTGGATGATCACGGGTTCGCGAACCTGGCCGAGCACGCGGTCATAGACCTTGGCGTAGTCGTCCGCGCTGCGACCGAGCTTTGCCAGCGCTCGCGACGCCATCAGGATGATCCGGCCGCCGGCCTTCTCGACCGCCGCGATCTGCTCCTCGTAAGCGCGAATCACGTCATCGATGGACTTGGCATCCTCCACGGCGAGGTGATCGGTCCCGGCGCCGGAAAACACCAGCGCATTGCCCTTGGCCTTCGCCGCCTTCACCGAGCGCTGGATCAGTTCCAGCGAGGTCGGCCAGTCCAGCCCCATGCCGCGCTGCGCGGTATCCATCGCCTCGGCAACGCCGAGGCCGAGATCCCAGACGTGCTCGCGAAACGCAATGGTCCGGTCCCAGTCGATTGCGGATGTCAGCCACGGATCGTTGTCGGCCAGCGGATCCGCCACCACATGCGCGGCCGAGAACGCCACGCGATTGAGCGTGCCTTCAAGCTTCGCCGGAAATGTCCGCGACGCCGCCAGGCGATAGGTTTCGATCGAGCGATCCGCCGTCGGCAGCTTCAGTGACAGCGACGACATCGGCAGCACGGGCTTGTTCATGGGTGGGCCTCCTCACACCTTGATCGGGGCGACGTCGATCCAGCGCCGCTCGCGCCAGCTCTGCAGCGCGCATTCGGCAAGCTGCACGCCCTTGGCGCCTTCCAGCAGCGTGTATTTATAGGGCGCGTCCTCGCAGACGTGGCGGATGAACATCTCCCACTGCTCCTTGAAGCCGTTGTCGTAGGCGACGTTTTCGGGAACCTTCTGCCAGTCGGCATAGAAATCATGGGTGCGCTTTTCGTCCGGATTCCAGACCGGGCGCGGCGTCGCCTGCCGGGCCTGGATCACGCAATCGGTCAAGCCAGCGACCGCGGAGCCGTGCGTGCCGTCGACCTGGAAGGTCACGAGGTCGTCGCGGTAGACCCGCGTCACCCAGGACATATTGATGTGCGCGATCACGCCGCCCTTGAGGCGGAAGGTAGCATAGGCGGAGTCATCGGCGGTCGCCGTGTATTTCTTGCCCTTCTCGTCGAAACGCTCGGGGATATCAGTGGTGCCGAGACAGGAGATGCTCTCGACTTCGCCGAAGAGATTGTCCAGCACGTAGCGCCAGTGGCAGACCATGTCGAGGATGATGCCGCCGCCGTCCTCACTGCGATAATTCCACGACGGCCGCTGCGCCTCCTGCCAGCCGCCCTCGAACACCCAATAGCCGAACTCGCCGCGCACCGAGAGCATGCGGCCGAAGAAGCCGGAATCGCGCAGGAAAGCGAGCTTCTTCAGGCCCGGCAAAAACAGCTTGTCCTGCACCGTGCCGTGCTTGACGCCCTTGGCGTTGGCGAGCCGCAGCACCGCCACCGCCTCATCGAGATTGGTCGCGATCGGCTTCTCGCAATAGACGTGCTTGCCGGCATTGATCGCCTTGGTCAGCAGCGAGGGGCGCGCCTGCGTCGTGGCAGCATCGAAGAAGATCGTATCGCTCTTGTCGGCCAGCGCCTTGTCGAGATCGGTCGACCAGCGCTCGACGTTGAAGCGCTTGGCGAGCCGCTCCACCTTATCCGCGTCGCGGCCGATCAGGATCGGGTCGGGCAGCATGCGGTCGCCGTTCGCGAGGACCACGCCGCCCTGGTCGCGGATCGCAATGATGGAGCGGATCAAATGCTGGTTGAGCCCCATCCGGCCGGTCACGCCGTTCATGATCAGGCCGAGGCGTTTGGTCGTCATACTGCTTTCTCCAAGGGAATTCTGGCTGTGGGCTGCGTGAGCGGCGACATCGCGGACCAGTCCGGATGCGTGGCCGTGGCGAAGCCCGGTGTGGTCAGCGATCCCGTCAGGAGATCGCCGTCATGGATAGCGAGACGAACTTTGCCGCCGTCGCGAGCGTAGAGATCGGGATGGCTTGCAAGAAACGCTTCCGCCTCGGCGGCCGGCGTATCGCCAAAGCCGTCGACGTAATGGTGACCGTTACGTTCGGCATGGATGACGCCGATCAGCGCGCCGAGCGCGAGATCCTGCTGCACCGCAAGGCCCGCCTGGCAGGTCAGATCCTCACCGGCAATGAAGCATTTCTCGCCGGCTGCGCTCCACTTTGCCGCGCGCGTGGCGTTGATCACCGACTTGTAGATGCCTTTGCAGGATTTCGACGAAATGCCGCGATAGCCGAGTGCCCGGGCCACCGGGAACGCGTCATAGGAATCGTCGGCCTCGTCGACAATGAAATCACGCTGCGCCAGTGCGCCGAGCGGCGATTGGCGGGTGATGTCGCGCGGCATCGGCTGCTCGATATAGAGCAGCTTTTGCGCGATCGGCCGCAGCGCGGCGTCGCACTCGAGCCGATCGACCAATGCGCCCAGGGCAGCCAGATCGGCATATTGTTCGTTGGCGTCAAGCGTGACGCGGTGATCATAGGGCAGTGTGGCAAGTTCCCTGCCGATGCGGCTCAGGCGGTCCCCGTCATGCGGGGGATCGCCGTTGAGCTTGAGCTTGAAATAACGCGCCCCGGCGTTTTCTCTGAGGTCGGCGACACCGCCCTCGCCTTCGACCTTGTCATCCATGCCGACCGTGTGCCTGATCGCCACGCGCTCCAGCCGCCTGCGGCCTCCGAGAAACTGCGACACGTCATTGTCACCAAGATCGCGCGACAGGCGCGCATCGATGCCGGCGACGTTGGCAGCCATGCCATCGAAGAAATTTACCCCCGCACAGCGCAGCAACGCATCCAGGATCGCCTTATCGATTTCAGCCGGTCCGTAAGCCGCAGCCAATGGCGGGATGTCCTCCGCAGCGCAAGCCTCGACCTGCGCGCCGATGCAGGCTGCGTGCAAGCCGAATGCGGTCTCGAAGCCGGAATGCGCCAGATAGAGCTCGCGCGCGATCAGCAGCGAGCGGCGTAACTCCGCGACCGTTTCCTCCGGCGCAAGATGAGGCCGCTTATCGAACCATTTCGGCACCAAAAGCTCGGCGCTGGCGCCGATGGCCCTGCCCTTGTCTTCGACGTCGATCTCGACGCGCACAAAAGCCTGCGGCGTCGCGTTGATGACGACTGCACCGAACCGGAACGGCCGGGCAAAGGTCACCGGGCGTTCAAAAAAGGCAATGTCCTTTACGGCCAAGCGATACGACATCAGGCCAGCTCTCAATCCAGCGCGCTTTGGGTGAAAAAATGCTTGCGAATGCGCTGCACCAGTTCGGTGAAGGCGGGATCGGCCATCGCATCCAGCGAGCGCGGGCGCGGCAGCGGCACGTCATAGATCGCAGCGATCGCGCCGGGACGTTCGGTCATCACCAGCACGCGATCGGCGAGGAACACGGCTTCGGGGATCGAATGCGTGATCAGCAGCACGGTCTTGCCGGTTTCGCGCTGGATGCGCATCAGCTCGACGTTCATCTTCTCGCGCGTCATGGCGTCGAGCGCGCCAAACGGCTCGTCCATCAGCATGATCTTGGGATCATGCACCAGCGCCCGGCAGATCGAGGCGCGTTGCTGCATGCCGCCGGACAATTGCCACGGCAGCTTCTTCTCGAAGCCTTCGAGGCCGACCAGTTTCAACAGCGCCTTTGCCCGCGGCAAATATTCGTCGCGTGGCAATTTCTTCATGTCGATCGGCAACATCACGTTGGACAGGATGTTGCGCCAGGGCAGCAGCAGCGCGTTCTGGAACACGATCCCGACATTGCCGTGCGGTTTTGTGACTTGCTCGCCTTCGACCAGGATTTCGCCGGTCGACGGCGCCAGCAGACCGGAGATCATCTTCAGCAGCGTGGACTTGCCGCAGCCGGATGGACCGACCACGACGAAGAACTCGCCCTCGTTGATGTGGAAATCCAGCGGCCGCAGCGACGGCACATCGCCGTCGCGCGAGCGATAGGTTTTTGAGACGCCGGACAGCGTGATGCCGGGCGCGGCGCCGCCAGCGCGATCCGACACCAGGCGCAGATGCGCGCCTGGCTGCTCGGCGTTGGTTTGTTTGGTCGCGGGATTCATTCAGCTGATTCCATTTGGGAGAGTCTCCCACAGCCCGTTGTCCCTGCGAACGCAGGGACCCAAACGCCGTGTCCTTTCGTTCGGACACGGGGAAGAGACCTTCTGCAACAACGCAGGCCGGTGGCTATGGGTCCCCGCGTGCGCGGGGACGACGATAGAATCTTCAAAGGCCCCTCACGAACCGCCCTGCGGCAGGTAGTCGTTGGTGTAAAACGCTTTCGGATTATCCTTGGCCTTGGCATCCAGCCCGCCATATTCGACCATCAGGTTGACCGTGTCGGTCATGTTCTGGTCGGTCACCTGGAACGGCCGCTTGTTCTTGGTTTCAGCCGTGCGGTAGAGCGGGATCGTCAGTTCAAAGCCTTGCGTCAGCGTCTCGATCTTGCCGCCCTTCGGGTTGGCGTCGAGGATCGACTGCGCCGCTCCCTTGGCATCCTTCTCGGCGGCTTCAACCGCCTTCGTGGTCGCCGACATGAAGCGCTTGACCAGATCGGCGTTGGCCTTGACGAAATCGGTATTCGCGACGACGCCCGAGCAGACCATGTTGATGCCGTAGTCGGCGAACTTGATGGCGTTGACGTCCTTGCCGGTGGCGTCCTTGATCTTCATCGACTGGTCCATGACATAGCCGAGCAGAAGGTCAGCCTGGCCGTTGATGACGGCGTTCAGCTTGGTCTGGCCATCGCCGGCCACTGTCTGGAAGTCGCTTTCCTTCAGGCCGGTCTTCTTCAGGAACAAGGGCCAGATCTGCGTCATGGAATCGGCGGGCGTGATCGCCACCGTCTTGCCCTTGATGTCCTCGGGCTTCTTGATGTTCTTTTCGACAAAGCCCATCGCCGACATCGGGCTGGTCTGCAGCAGCACGCCGGTGGCGACGATCGGCGCACCCTTCACCGCCGCGCGCATCATCGTGGGCACGTCGACATAACCGAAATTGGCGGTCTTGGCCGCCACGGCCTGCGTGGTCGCCGCCGAACCGCGGCCTTCCTGGATTTCGAGGTCGATGCCCTCGGCGGCATAGATGCCCTTGGCCTTGCCGTAATAGAACGGCGCGTGCTCGCCATAGACGTACCAGTTCAGCATCAGCACGACCTTGTCGGCGGCCGATGCGGGCAGCACTGAAAGCGCGGTCCAGATCAAGGCGGCGGAGATCGCCGCTATCGTTCGTATCATGGTCTTCCTCCCGGTGGTGTTGGTGCGGCCCTTGAGGCGGGTCGCTTTCTGGTTTGGGTTACGAAGCAAAAATGATGTCCTCGCGCTGGCTGACATGCCAGGGGATCACGAGGCGTTCGATGCGGTCGACGGCCCAGAACAGGACCACGCCGAGCAGCGCGAGAATCACGAGAGCTGCAAACATCGTCGGCAGGTCGAAGGTGCCGATCGAGCGCTGCAGCACATAGCCGATGCCGGAATTGGAGCCGACAAATTCGCCGACCACGGCGCCGACGACGGCGAGCGTGATGGAGACCTTCAGCCCGGAGAAGATCGCGGGCATCGCATGCGGCAGGTTGACGGCGCAAAATACGCGGAAGCGGCTGCCCTGCATCGCGCGCGCGAGATCTACCATGTCAGGGTCGACCGACTTGAAGCCCTGCACGGCGGACACGACGACCGGGAAAAACCCGAGCAGAAACGCCGAAATCACTTTCGGGATAATGCCGAAACCGAACCACACCACGAACAGCGGCGCGATCGCGATCTTCGGCACGGATTGCGAGAACACCAGGAGCGGATAGACGTAGCTTTCCACCGTTTTCGATCCCGCAATCAGCATGGCGACGGGAATGCCGAACATCGCCGACAGCAGGAAGCCACAGAGGGTGGCGTAGGTCGTGGGCCAGGCTTGCCGAAGCAGCTCAGGCCAATCGGTCCACAGCACGGCCACGACATCGCCGGGCGCGGGGATCTGGTAGGCGGGAATCCGGAACAGGCGGATGGTCAGATCCCAGGCCACCACAATGAATAGCAGGAACAAAAACGGCCGCACCCACGCCGCGTTCAGCGCTTTCGACAAGCCACTCTCGCGCTTCAGCTCCGCCACGTCCCGCTCCCTGATGATCGTCTTTTCTGGGTAGAAATTAACCCGTTGGATAAATACTGGCAAGCGGGTTTTCGTGCGGCAATTTGCACTCCCGCGGTCGTTCCTGCGAACGCAGGAACCCATAGCCACCGGCGTCAATTGTTACTGCAGGATCAAAGACTACCGCCTGACTTCGAGGGGCCGCGGGGCCGCGGCGCCGCGATGAGCGCAATTGCGCTCACGCTCGGGGTTCCTGCTTTCGCAGGAACGACAGCTAAACCGGCTGATGCGCCGGTGCTCGCACGCCGGGCAATGCCGGCTTGCCGAAATCCGCCGTCGATTTGCCCGTCAGCGCCGCCAGCACCAGCGCCACCATGTGGGCGAGGCGCTCGTCCCTCGCCTCCTTCTTCAGGAGGTCGCGGCCGAAGATCACCGAAAGCGTGGCGCTGTTGGAGAGGTAGAAGAAGCACAGCGCTGCGATCGAAATGTAGAGCTGGACCGGATCGACCGCGACGCGGAAATCGCCGCTTTCGACGCCGCGCGTCACCACCGTGCGGATCATCTCGACGAACGGCGAATGCATCGATTTGACCTTGGTCGAGCGCTTCAGATGGCGCGCCTTGGCGAGATTTTCGGTGTTGAGCAGCGCCAGAAATTCCGGGTTGCGGAGGAAGTAGTTCCAGGTGAAGTCGATCAGCCGTTCGATCGCCTCGGGCGGATCGAGATGTTCGAGATCGAGCCCGCGCTCCTCGGAACGGATTTTCTCATAGGCGCCTTCGAGCACCGCGAGGTAGAGGTTTTCCTTGTTGCCGACGTGGTAATACAGCATGCGCTTGTTGGCGCCGGCATTGGCCGCGATGCGGTCGACGCGTGCGCCGGCCAGGCCGTGGGCGGCGAATTCCTGCTTGGCGGCCTCGAGAATGCGAAGCCGCATCCCCTCGGGGTCGCGCTGCCATTTCTGAACGCGTTTTGCCTTTGCCAAATCAATCGCCCGGTAGACACATGATGTCTGCTGTAGCACGCATGGCGCGATTTGAGAACGAATCGCGCCGCGTTTCCCCACCCTCCCCTGGAGGGACCCTCCAGGGGAGGGTGAACCTCGCCTCACGCGTCCTTCCCCACGGACGGCTGCACCAGCAGCGTCGGGACGCCGCACGTCCCGCTGCGCACCGTCATGACCCGCGTCCCCGGCTTGCGGCCGGTGCGGACTTCCGAGACGTCGACGCCGGCCTGAGCCAGCCGCGCGTGGGTGGCGTCGATGTCGGAGACGCGCCAGCACAGGCCGCGCAGCCGGTCCTGCGATGTATCGGCCTGTCTCCCCGGCCGGTGGGTGACCTCGACAATCAAGTCGCTGCAGCGAAAGAACATCAGCCGCCCCCAATCCGGGTGCGAACGATCGAGCGCCATGTCGAGGCCGAGCCGCGCGCCATAGAGGGCTGCGGCCCGCTCGGGGTCCGACGTCGAGACCACGACATGATCCATCGCCGTGATCGATCCGGTCGTGGTTCGCACCGACAGCGGTCGCTCCTTGTCGCGCTCGAGGAAGAACAGGCGGACGCCGCGCGTGGCCTCCGTTGCCGCGCGCGTGCGCTTCCATGACAGCATCGCACCTGAGATCGCGTCCTGGCTTTCGACGTCGGCAATCGCGTCCGGCTTCAGAGTGAGCCGCTCAAGCCTGCGATGCATCCTGGCGATGTCGCTGGTTCGAAAGCAGACGCTTGCGAGCCCCTCGCCCTGCGCAGCCAGCACAGCGCGAATACGCTCCGCATTGGCGCCCTCGCCACTCGGCGCCATCAATTCCAGCGTCGTGTTGTCGAGCGTAAACAGGACACGGTCAGCGCCCTCGCCGCTGTTCTGCCAGGCCGGCGCACGGGCAAACAAGGTCTGGTAAGCGGTGGAGGCCGCATTGATATCGCCGGTGAGAACGACGACGTGATCGAGGCCGGTAATCACGGGAACAGGCCTCGCGTGTTCTTGGCGGCGCGGACCTTCTCCACCCCGATCGCCATCGCCGCTGTACGATGCGGGATATTGTCCGCCTTGGCACGCGTCAACATGCTGTCGAAGGCGCGATCGAGGATGGCGTATTCGCGCCGCGTCACCTCCTCTTCCTCCCAGAACAATTGTTGTAAATCCTGCACCCATTCGAAGTAGCTGACCACCACGCCGCCGGAATTGCAGAGGATGTCGGGGATCAAAAACACTTCGCCCTGGCGCTTCTCCAGCACCAGATCGGCCTCCGGCGTGGTCGGGCCGTTGGCGCCTTCGGCCAGCACGCGGCATTTGAGATTTTCCGCGACGCTGGCATCGATAACCCGCTCCATCGCCGCCGGCACCAGCACGTCGCAGGCCAGCGTCAGGATTTGCTCGGGATCGAAGGCCAACTGGTTCGAGAAACCGGCGATGCTGCCATGCGTGCTGGCGTGCCGCATCAGCGCGGGAATATCGAGCCCGGCCGGATCGTGCAGCGCGCCGGTGTGATCGCTGACGGCGATGATCTTCAACCCGTATTGATGCAGCTCCAGCGCCGCATAGGAGCCGACATTGCCAAAGCCCTGGATGACAGCGGTCGCGGTGCCTGGATTGACCGACAGCTCCTTCAGCACGCGCCTGGCAAGATAGGCGACGCCGCGCCCCGTCGCTTCGCGCCGGCCGAGCGTGCCGCCCGACGATACCGGCTTGCCCGTGACAATCTCGGTCACGGTGCGGCCCTGGTACATCGAATAAGTGTCCATGAACCAGGCCATCACCTGCTCATTGGTGCCCATGTCAGGCGCCATCACGTCGGTATGCGGGCCTACGAAAGGAATCATCTCCTGCATGTAGCGCCGCGACAGCGCCTCCAGCTCGCGCTTGGAGATGGTGGAGAGATCGACATTGACGCCGCCCTTGGCGCCGCCATAGGGCAACCCGACCAGCGCGCATTTCCAGCTCATCCAGATCGCAAGAGCTGCGACCTCGCCGATGTCAACGGAGGGCGCGAATCGCGTGCCGCCCTTGGTCGGGCCCAGCGTGAGGTGGTGCTGCACCCGGTAGCCTTCGAATACCGCGACCGTGCCGTCATCGCGGTGGATCGGACAGGAGATTGTGATGGCCCGCTTCGGCATCAGGATGCGGTCGCGCTCGTCCATCGGGATTTCGAGATGGTTGGCGATGACACCGAACTGGTTAACAGCCATGTCGAACACCGGACCGGAATAAACGGTCATCCTTGCCCCCTTTTGTTGCACCGTCAGGAACCCCAGGCAGCGGTTCGCCGTTATCGGCGGATGCTGGCGATAGCCCCAAGGACTAGTCTAAGAACGGTCGTAGTCTCCTCATACTCCCATCTCAAGCTGCAAAGACGGCACGGTTGCGAATAATTTCAGCGAATGCATCCGATAACCGGTGCTAATGTAGCGGCGCCGGGCCGGGACCACCCATCAGCTCATGACGGAAAACGAATGCAGGCTCTCTTCATCGGACAGACCTATATCGATGTTACCTTCATCACCGACCACATGCCGACCGGCGACGAAAAACATGTGGCGTCCGCCTATGCGGTGTCGTTTGGCGGCAACGCCGTCACCGCGGCATTCTGCTGCGCCAAACTCGGCATCGTGCCCGACCTGATCGCAACGGTGGCGAACGACTGGCTCGGCCGCATGTTTCAGGACATGAGCGCGAAATACGGAATCTCGATCCATCCGCGCAAGGTCAACTCCTCCTCGCTGTCGTTCATCATGCCGAAAGACGGCAAACGCGCCATCGTGCGCTGCCGCGACGACGAGCACATCCATCCCTTCCCGATGCTGAACTTGAAGGGCTGCCGCGCGCTGCACATCGACGGCCACCAGCCGGACGCCGCAATCCATTATGCCAAACTTTGCCGCGAGGACGGCATTCTGACGTCGCTCGATGGCGGCGGCCTGCGCACCAACACCCACGAGCTGCTGGAATTCATCGACGTCGCCATCGTTGCCGAACGGCTGTGCGAGCAGATGGACAAGACGCCGGACGCCATGCTCGACTATCTCAAGAGCCGCGGCTGCCGGGTCGGCGGCGTCACCATGGGCGAGCAAGGCCTGCTCTGGTATGACGAGACCGGCGCGATCCGCCGCCTGCCCGCGCTGCCGATCCCGCGCGACCGCGTGATCGACACCAATGGCGCAGGCGACGTTTTCCACGGCGCCTATGTCTATTCTTATCTCAGCCATCCCGCTAAAAGCTGGCAGGATCATTTCGAGTTTGCGCGCGCCGCCTCGACCTACAAGATCCAGCGCCTCGGCAACGAGGCCGGCCTGCCGTCGCTCGGCGATATCGACGCGGTCAAGCAGGAGTTTCGGCAGAGCGCCTGACCGGCGAAGCAGGGGTAACGCATGGGACGCGTCTTCGTCGCCGGCAGCATCAACATGGATGTGGTGGCAACCGCCGACCGGCATCCGAAGGTCGGCGAGACCGTCGCCGGCAACGCCGTGCATTATTTTCCGGGCGGCAAGGGTGCGAACCAGGCGGTCGCCGCGGCGAAGCTGGGTGCAACAACCGCGCTGATCGGCCGGCTGGGCCGAGATGCCTTCGGGCAGCAATTGCGGACGTTCCTCGTCGCGCAAGGCGTCGACCTCGCGCTCGTCAAGGACATCGCCGGGATCCATAGCGGGACGGCCATCATCACCATCGCCGACGCCGACAACACCATCGTCGTTGTGCCCGGCGCCAATGCGCTGGTCAGTGCCGAGGATGTCGCCGCCCCCGTGCTGGCCAAAGGCGACGTCGCCGTCAGCCAGTTCGAAATTCCGCAAGCGACGATCGGCGCCTTCTTCAAACGGGCGCGCGCGGCCGGGGCGACCACCATCCTCAACCCGGCGCCGGCGACGGCCTGCGGGCCGGAATTGCTCGAACTCGTCGACATCATGATCCTCAACGAGACCGAGCTCGGGTTTATCGCCGGCACTGCGCTGGCCGATACCGACGCCCCCGAACGTTTCATTGAAGCAGCGCGGCGCCTGCCGACCGGTGCCGACAAGACCATTTGCGTCACGCTGGGCAAGCGCGGCGTGCTCGCGCTCAGGGGCGGCGAGCCCTCGCTGATTGCGGGGCGTGCCGTGAAGGCGGTGGACACCACCGGCGCTGGCGATTGCTTTGTCGGCGCCCTCGCAGCCCAGCTTGCCAATGGAAAGGCGATCCGCGACGCGCTCGAATACGCCAATGCCGCCGCATCGATCTGCGTGCAGCGAATGGGCGCCGCGCCGTCGATGCCGACAGCGGCCGAGGTGGCGGACGCCCTGCACCCGTAGCGAGGATTTCGCTTCGCTCCATCCGGGCTACGTGCTCGCGCTCCGCTTACCGACTTATGTCAGCGCGCGCTTCAAATCAAAACTCGCATCCGCCGCCTGCTCCGGCGTGATCGATCCGTGGGCGGCAAGCAGGCGCCGGCCGAACATGTGGTCGCCGGCGCGATTGACGGACTCGATGCCGACGAGTTGCCCGGATTTGTAGCAGAACGCCGAGAACGCCCCCTGCGCGCGATCGCCGCGCACCACCACGCGATCATAGCCGGTGGTCAGTCCCACCATCTGCAGCTTGTCGGGACCCTGATCGCTCCAGAACCAGGGCAAGCCGTCATAGGGCTTGGCATCGCCAGTGAGCCGGGTCGCGACGCAGCGCGCGTGGTCGGTGGCGTTCTGCACCGACTCCAGCCGCAGCGAGCCGCCGAACCGCGGGCTCGCATACAGCGCACAATCGCCTATCGCCGAGATGTTCGGATCGGAGGTCAGCAAATGCTCGTCGACCACGATGCCGGCCGCGACCTTCAGCCCTGCCTCCGCCGCCAGTTCGACATTGGGCAGGACGCCGACGCCGACCACGATCAGATCGGCTTTGATATGCCGCCCGTCGCTGAGGCTGACGCCGGTAACCTTGCTGCCGTCGCTCTCGATGCTGGTGACCTGTACGCCGAGATGAATCCGGATACCGGCCGAGATATGCCGCGATTGAAAGTACTCCGAGATTTCCGCGGTCACCGCGCGCGCCATCACCCGCGGCGCGAGCTCGATGACGTCGACTTCGAGGCCCTTGGCCCGCGCGGTCGCGGCAAATTCGAGGCCGATAAATCCGGCGCCGATCACGACGACGCGCTGGCCCGGGCCAATGTAGTCCCGCAGGGACTGGCTCTCGTCGAGCGTCCGCAGATAGCGCACGCTGTCGAGATTGGCATTGGGAATGTCGAGCAGGCGATTGCGCGCACCGGTCGCCAGCACGAGATGGCCGTAATCGAGCGAAGTGCCGGAGGCGAGCCGCACCTTGCGCGCGGCGCGGTCGATCGATACCGCGCGACCTGCGATCAGATCGATGGTCTGGTCATGATAGAATTTTTCCGGGCGGAACATCAGGCTGTCGGGTCCGCCGGTCCCCTTCAGGTAGGCCTTGGATAGCGGCGGCCGCTGGTACGGCAGATGGCCTTCATCGTTCAACAGCGCGATGCGTTCGGAAAAGCCGTGCTGGCGCAGCGACATCGCAAGCTGAAAGCCCGCGTGGCCCGCGCCAATGATGACAACCGGTCCTGCCGTCATGGGAACATCCTACGTTCGAGCGCACGGGAATGACCCATGTCGTTTCCTCTCCACTGATTTTGGCTTGCCTGTCTCGTCCCTTGGAAGCGGCGCTCGTGTCCGTTCCGAACGATGACAGGCCCTATCTGACCTCATGGCGCGAACAGACGCAAGAGCGCCATCGCCCAGGGGGAAGGATTGCCAGGCATTTTGCAGGCTTGGCCGGGGATTGTCACCTCTTACCTTCTGCTATTTAAATGCTGGCCTCCGTTCCGAGCCGAGGCCCAGCCATGCCGACGTCAGATGATACCGCCGCCAGCGCCCCTGCCCTGCTCCGGATCGAGGGTCCGATTGCCACCATCACCCTGAACCGGCCCGCGGCCTTCAATTCCATCAATCTGTCGATCGCGCAAAAGCTCGAGCAGCTAGGCCGCGAGGTCGAGGGCAACGACGATATCCGCGTGCTTGTCATCGCGGGCGAAGGCCGTGCCTTCTCGGCCGGCGGCGATCTGCAGAC
The DNA here is from genome assembly GCF_036924765.1 of Bradyrhizobium sp. AZCC 1678. NCBI lineage: Bacteria > Pseudomonadati > Pseudomonadota > Alphaproteobacteria > Hyphomicrobiales > Nitrobacteraceae > Bradyrhizobium > Bradyrhizobium sp. AZCC 1678. The sequence continues at coordinate 3,130,820 of NZ_JAZHSE010000001.1, read as the reverse complement.
CATCGGCGCTGCCGCCGCCAACGATACCATCGCGCCCGTGGTCGGCGAGTTGCTGAAGCACTACCACGCCTTTATCGAGACGGTGCGGCGGATGCCGAAGATCGTGCTCTCCAGCGTCCACGGCTCCGCCGCCGGTGCCGGCATGGGGCTGGCCTTCGTCGCTGATCTCTGCATTGCCGCCGACGACGCCCGCTTCACACCGGCCTATGCCAAGATCGGCGTCTCGCCGGACGGCGGCAGCACGGTCGGCATGGTCGGCACCGTCGGCACCCGCCGCGCGTTGCAGATATTTTTGGCCGAAGACAGTTTTACCGCGCAGCAGGCCTATGAGTGGGGTCTGGTCGCCCGCGTCGTTCCAGCGGCAGAGTTGAAGGCAGAGACGCGCAAATTCGCCGAACGGCTGGCGCAGAATCCGCCCGCGGCGATCGCCGGCACCAAGTCGCTGGTCTATCAGGCCGCGGTTACACCGACCAGGCAGCAACTCGATGCCGAGGAAGCGAAGATCATCGACGCCATGCAGACCGACGACTTCCGCGTCGCGGTGAAGAAGTTCACCAGCAAGTCGAAGTGAGACGACGTGGAGCGTTGGGGAAGAGAACTAGCATTCTTCGCCGTCGTCCCTGCGAACGGAGGGACCCATACCGCGTTGTCCTATCGATAAAGGCAAGATGGCTGACGTCTCCCAACGCAACTGAGGCCGCGGCGTATGGGTCCCTGCGTTCGCAGCGACGACGGCGGTTCTGATCGCTTAGTCCTTCCCCTGCCCGCGCATGAAATCGAAGTCGCAGCCCTCGTCGGCCTGCAGAATCGTCTCGTTGAACAGGTGCGCGTAGCCGCGCCTGGCCCAATCGGGCGCGACGGCCGGAGCCAGCGCCGCGCGGCGCTTCGCCAGTTCCGCCTCGTCGACCAGCAGATCGATGCTGCGTTTCGCGACATCGAGACAGATCATGTCGCCGTTCTTCACCAGCGCCAGCGGACCTCCCACGGCGGATTCCGGCGTGATGTGCAGCACGATGGTGCCGAACGCGGTGCCGCTCATGCGTGCGTCGGATATCCGCACCATGTCCTTGGTCCCACCACGCGCGAGTTTCTTCGGGATCGGCAGATAGCCCGCCTCCGGCATTCCGGGCGCACCCTTGGGGCCGGCATTGCGCAGCACCAGCACGTCATCGGCGTTGACGTCGAGATCGGGATCGTCGACCCGCAGCGTCATGTCCTCGACGGATTCGAACACCACCGCACGCCCGGTATGCTGCAGCAGTTTCGGGCTTGCCGCCGATTGCTTGATGACCGCGCCGCGCGGCGCCAGGTTGCCATGCAGCACCGCCATCGCGCCTTCGCTCTTGATCGGATTGTCGCGCGGACGGATGGCGTCTTGCCCCGGCACCTCCTCGGCGTCGGCGACGACCTCGCGCAGCGTCTGCCCCGTAATGGTTTTGGCATCGAGATCGATGAGATCGCCGAGTTGCGCCATCAATTTCGGCACGCCGCCGGCATGATGAAAATGCTCCATGTAATGCTCGCCTGACGGTTTCAGGTCGATCAACACGGGCACCTCGCGGCCGAGCTTGTCGAACGCTTCGAGATCGATGCGGTGTTTGGTGCGGTTGGCAATCGCCGTCAGATGAATGAGCCCGTTGGTCGAGCCGCCGATCGCCTGTAGTACCACTTGCGCGTTCTGGAATGAGGCCTGCGTCAGCAATTCGCTGGGTTTTGGTCCCTTGGCCTTGGCCATCACGGCCGCTACCCTGCCGCTCGCCTCCGCCGAGCGAAAACGCTCGGCATGCGGCGCCGGGATCGTCGCGCTCATCGGCAGCGACAGACCGAGCGCCTCGGTGATGCATGCCATGGTCGAGGCGGTGCCCATCACCATGCAGGTGCCGACCGACGGCGCGAGCCGGCCGTTGACGGCTTCGATTTCAATGTCGTCAATTTCGCCGGCGCGATATTTTCCCCACAGCCTCCGGCAATCCGTGCACGCCCCCAGAACTTCGCCCTTGTGATGCCCGACCACCATCGGCCCCACCGGAATAACGACGGTCGGCAGGTCGGCACTGACGGCGGCCATGATCTGCGCCGGCAAGGTCTTGTCGCATCCGCCGATCACGACCACGGCGTCCATCGGCTGGGCGCGGATCATCTCCTCGGTGTCCATCGCCATCAGATTGCGCAGATACATCGAGGTCGGAAACGCAAAGCTCTCGGCGATGGAAATCGTCGGGAACACCATCGGCATCGCGCCTGACAGCATCACGCCGCGCTTCACCGCTTCGATGATCTGCGGAACGTTGCCGTGACAGGGATTGTAGTCGCTGTAGGTATTGGTGATGCCGACGATCGGCCGGTTCAGCGCATCATCCGAATAACCCATCGCCTTGATGAAGGCCTTGCGCAGGAACAGCGAGAAGCCAGCATCGCCATAACTCGTCAGTCCCTTGCGAAGTCCGTCGGCCATTTTCTTGCTTCCTGTCGTCGTGAACGCCCACTTAAGAAGTGCGCCGGATTATTGTCAATGTTTGATTATTTGGCGCGGATGCGGCGCTTCTTGCCGCATCCAGCGCGATATTATTGACAATAATGCGAACGCGTGCTGACTTCCCGGCCATGATCGGAACCGTGTGTCCATGAACCAACCATTGCGCATTGGCCTGATCGGCGCCGGCATGGTGAGCCGTCATCATCTCATCGCTTGGGCGAGCATATCAGATCAAGCCCGCGTCGTGGCGGTCACCGATCCCTCCAGCGAAAATGCCACGCGGCGCGCGAACGAGTTCGAAATCCCGCAGACCTACGCCAGTGCCGAAGAGATGCTGGCGGCAGCCGAACTTGACGCCATCGATATCGCAGCTCCCCGCGAAATGCACGCGCCGCTGGTGCGGCTCGCTGCCGCTAAGCGATTGCCCGTACTTTGCCAAAAGCCGCTCGCGCCCAACCTGCAGGAGGCAACCGACCTCGCCGCAGAGGTCGAGGACCTGACGCGCCTGATGGTGCATGAGAACTGGCGCTTTCGCGGCTATTACCGGGATGCCGCGGCATGGCTGCGTGAGGGACGCATCGGCAACGTCAAGCAGGCACAATTGACACTGCTGACGTCGGGCGTGTTGCCGGGCTCGGACGGACTTTGCCCGGCGCTGGAGCGGCAGCCCTTCATGCGTGGTGAACGGCGCATGCTGGTCGCGGAGGTGCTGATCCATCATCTCGATACGCTGCGCATGCTGCTCGGGCCGCTGCAGGTGACCGCGGCGCAGCTCTCGCGCTCGAGTGAGCAACTCGTCGGCGAGGACGGCGCGGTGATCCAGCTTCGAACCGCCAACGGCGCGGGCGTCGTTGTCTTTGCAAGCTTCGCCGCCCATGGGCATCCAGCCGTGCAGGTCGACCGGCTGGAGATTCTCGGCGACAAGGGCGCCATCAAACTCGATGGGCCATCGCTGACATGCTCGGGCGAATCTCCCGGCGAGCAGAACTACGATCTCGCCACTGAATACCAGGAGTCCTACAACCGGACGATCGCGCATTTCGTGAAATCGCTCCGCGACGCCTCGCCCTTCGAGACGGCACCGCAGGACAATCTCGAGACCTTGCGGCTGGTCGAGGATTGCTATCGGCTGTCCGGCTGGGAGGCTTTGCGATGAAGCCCCAGGAATCGTTGACCGAGATTTCCTCGCCGACGCGTGAGGAGGAGCAGGCCGAGGTCATCCGCCGGCTGGAAGAGGACATCATCTTCGGCCGCTTCGCGCCGGGTTCGCGGTTGGTCGAAGATACGCTGATGCAGCGCTACGGCGCCAGCCGGCATTTCGTCCGTCAGGCGCTATTCCAGCTCGAACGCCAGGGCATCGTGCTGCGCGAGAAGAACATCGGCGCCACGGTGCGGTTCTATTCGGCCGAGGAAGTGCGCCAGATCTACGAGGTGCGTGAAATGCTGGCGCGGCAGGCGGCACTGATGATCGCCCTGCCCGCTCCCGCCAGCCTGATCGAGCAGTTGAACGAATTGCAGCGGCAATACTGCGCCAGGGCCGATGCGCAGGATTTGCGCGGCATCCACGAGGCCAACGACGCCTTTCACGTCGCGCTGTTTTGCGCCTGCGGCAACCTGTATCTGGTGCGTTCGCTGCAGGACTACATGAACCTGACGCTGCCGATGCGCGCCAAGAATCTCGCCGACAAAGAGGGGCTGGCGCTATCCCGCCGCCAGCACGAATTGATGATCGAGCTATTGAAGGGCCGCGACAGCTGGGCACTGGCGCAGCTCTGCGTCGATCACATGCAGTACAGCAAGTCGGACTATCTCGGCCGCATTGCCAGTGGATGAGGGCAAGCGCTAGCGCTTGCTCCAGTCCACGATGCGGTCTTTGTCGCCGTCGAACTCCATGCTGCAGAACGTGCCGCCCTGGTAGTAATCGCCGACCGGATCCGGCTTCAGTTTGGCCTGCTCGGCCATGGCGTGTTCGCGGAAGTCCTCTCCGCGGCCGGTCGGCCGGTAGCCGAGCTCATAGGCGCGATGGTTGTCCCACCAGGCGCGCTCGTTATGAGAGGCGCCGTAGAATATCTCGAAATGAATATCGGGATGATCGAGCCCGATGCGGCAGAGTTGCACCAGATCTTCCGGCTTCAGCCAGATCGACAGGCGGCGATGATCGAGCGGCATCTCGCCGAAATTGCCGATCCGGATGCAGGTGACACCAAGCCCGTGCTTGTCGGCATAGAGCGCACCGACCGCTTCGCCGAACACCTTGCTGACGCCATAGCGGCTGTCGGGACGCGCGGTGACGTCGGTGCCGATGCGGTGGTGGCGCGGGTAGAAGCCGACTGCGTGGTTCGACGAGGCGAACACCACGCGCTTGACGCCCTTTTTCCGCGCGGCCTCGAACAGGTTGTAGCCGCCGATGATGTTGGACTGCAGGATCGAATCCCAGGGCCCTTCGACCGAATAACCACCGAAATGCAGGATGCCGTCGACGCCTTCGCAGATCGCCTCGACCTGCGACATGTCGGCGAGATCGGCCGCCTTGAATTTCTCGTCCTTGCCGAGATCGGCCGGCGCCTTCAGATCGCTCAGCAGCAGGTCCGGATAGATCGGCGGCAGCAGCTTGCGCAAGGATGTGCCGATCCCGCCGGCGGCGCCGGTCATCAATATGCGTGGCATTTCGTTCCTCTTATCTCTCGACCGATTTGCGGTCATTAGCCGGGAATGATAGCAAACTCAAACGCTCAGGGAACGCAATAACGAGAACAGCAAATGTCCGATGCAGCATCGCACTCAGCCGGCTGGCGCCCAGCCACCTATTATCCCGATCCGGCCATCCATGCATTCGATCCGCGCTTTGAGAAATATTGGCTGAAGCTGTCGGCAGTGGAGCGGCTGACCACCGGCCTGCGCTGGGCCGAGGGGCCGGTGTGGTTCGGCGACGGGCGGTATCTGCTCTGCAGCGACATTCCGAACCAGCGTATCCTCAAGTGGGAAGAGGAGACCGGCGCGGTCAGCATCTTCCGCAAGCCCTCCAACTTCGCCAATGGCAACACCCGCGACCGTCAGGGACGGCTGGTCACCTGCGAGCACGGCGGCCGCCGCGTCACCCGCACCGAATATGACGGATCGATCACGGTGCTGATGGATTCCTTCGACGGCAAGCGGTTGAATTCGCCCAATGATGTGGTCGTGAAATCCGACGGCTCGATCTGGTTCACCGACCCGGTATTCGGCCTGCTCGGCAATTACGAGGGCTACAAGGCCGAGCCCGAGATCGACATGAACGTCTACCGGATCGACGGCGCGACCGGAAAGGCCACCATCGTCGCCGAAGGCATTCTCGGGCCCAACGGGCTCGCCTTCTCGCCCGACGAAAAAATCCTCTATGTCATCGAGTCGCGCGGCGTGCCGAACCGCAAGATCCTCGCCTATGACGTCTCGCCTTCCGGCGACAAGCTTTCCAACAAGCGCGTGTTTGTCGATGCCGGACCAGGCACGCCGGACGGTTTTCGAATAGATATCGACGGCAACCTATGGTGCGGCTGGGGCATGGGCGATCCCGAACTCGACGGCGTCGTCGTGTTCGCCCCCGATGGCGTGATGATCGGCCGCATCGCGCTACCCGAACGCTGCGCCAACCTCTGCTTCGGCGGCGTGAAGCGCAACCGCCTGTTCATGGCCGCGAGCCAGTCGATCTACGCGCTGTACGTGAACACGCAGGGCGCACCGGGAGGATAGGTCCGCGCGCCCTTCAGCGCCGCCTCACCCCTTCTTTTCCTGTGCGTCGGCGGTCTGCTTGGCGAGCGCGTCTTCAAACGCCTTCTCCAGCGTCGCGGCATAGTCGTTGAACTCGCCGGGATTGACGAATGGATTGGGCGCGCCATCCGAGATCAGGGCACGCTTGTCCTGCATCCTGTACATTTCCGGATGCGGCGCGAGCAGCACATCCACCTTCATGTCCTTCGCCCGTGCAAACGTCTTCCGGTAGTCGGCGACGATCCCGGAATAGGTCGGGTTGGGGACGAGGCGGTTCAGCGCCACGGTGCCGCTGCAGAAAATGAGGACGGATCGCGTTGCGTCGCCATCCCTGACGGAGAATTCCCAGCTCGTGCAGCCCGGCGAATGACCGGGGGTTTCGCGGGCGGTCAGCGTGACGTCACCTATCTTGACCCTATCGCCTTCGCGCACCATGCGATCCACCTTCACCGGCGGAAAATTGAGCGCCGTATCTTCCTGCGCGCCCGGATAGTAGCCGCCTTCGAGCAACGGCTTGTCGGCTTCGCCCGCGACCATCTGGGCACCGCTAGCCTGCTTCAATTCGGCAAGGCCGCCGGTGTGATCGATATGCGCATGGGTGTTGACGAGGTATTTGATGTCGGTGATCTTGAAGCCCAGTTTCTCGATGTTCGCCTTGATCTGCGACGTTGCCTCCGGCATCACCGTATCCACCAGGATATGGCCCTGCGGCGACGTGATCACGTAGGATGCCAGGCCGTCGGTTCCGACATAATAGACGTTGCCGATCATCTTGAACGGCTCGGTTGGTGTGTTCCACTTTACCTTGAGCGTCTCAAGCAGATCCTTGACGGTCTGGGCCTGCACTGTCCCGGCAAGCGGCAGCAGCGCGACGAGCGCAACGACGATTTTCTTCACGGGCATCCTCCGTCTTTTCTTGTTGCATCGTCGCCGTGTCGGCATCGACGTGTCTTAGCCTGACGATGATTCTGGTCAAAAAAATGCCGGCCGCTTTTCAGCAGCCGGCATCTTTCACGATCGGCGCGAGCGCCGCATCAATTTACGCGGCGTTGTAGCCGGCGACCGCCTTCACCTCGAGATATTCTTCAAGGCCGTACTTGCCCCACTCGCGGCCGTTGCCGGACTGCTTGTAGCCGCCGAACGGCGCGGTGCGGTCGTTCGGCACGCCCTGCAGGTTGATGTTGCCGGCGCGGATCTGGCGGGCCACGCGGCGCGCGCTTTCCACCGTATCGCCGGAGACGTAACCGGCGAGACCATAGGGCGTGTCATTGGCGATCTTCACCGCATCGGCTTCATCCTTGGCGCCGATGATGGTCAGCACGGGTCCGAAGATTTCTTCGCGGGCAATCGTCATGTCGTTGGTGACGTCGGCGAAGATAGTCGGGCGCACATAGAAGCCCTTGTTGACGCCTTCGGGTAGACCGGGACCGCCGGCGACGAGGGTCGCGCCTTCATCGATACCCTTCTTGATCAGCGCCTGGATCTTGTCCCACTGGATGCGCGACACGACCGGGCCGATGGTGGTGCCTTCGGCGCGCGGATCGCCCGCCTTGGTCTTGTCGGCGACGCCCTTGGCGATGGCGGCCACTTCCTTCATCTTCGACAGCGGCACGATCATCCGCGACGGCGCGTTGCACGACTGTCCGGAGTTGTTGAACATGTGCATCACGCCGCCGGTGACGGCCTTGGTGAGGTCGGCGCCTTCGAGGATGACGTTCGGCGACTTGCCGCCCAGTTCCTGGCTGACGCGCTTCACCGTCGGCGCCGCGCGCTTGGCGACGTCGACGCCGGCGCGGGTCGAGCCGGTGAACGAGATCATGTCGATATCAGGATGCTCGGCCATCGCGGCGCCGACTTCGGGCCCGAGACCGTTGAGCAGGTTGAACACGCCCTTCGGCACGCCCGCTTCATGCAGGATTTCGGCGAAGATCAACGCCGAGGTCGGCGTGAATTCCGAGGGCTTGAGGATCATGGTGCAGCCGGCGGCGAGTGCGGGCGCGACCTTGCAGGCGATCTGGTTGAGCGGCCAGTTCCACGGCGTGATCATGCCGATGACGCCGACCGGCTCACGCACCACGACGGCAGTGCCGACGTTTTCCTCGAAATGATAGTTCTTGAGCACTTCGAGCGTGGAGGCGATGTGGCCAAGTCCGGCACCGGCCTGCAGGCGTTCGGCCATCGGCAGCGGCGCACCCATCTCGTCGGACACGGCGGCGCCGATGTCCTTCATGCGGGTCTTGTAGATCTCGATGATCTTCTCGAACAGCGCGATGCGCTCCTCGCGGCTGGTCTGCGAATAGGTCACGAAGGCGCGTTTGGCGGCGGCCACGGCCTTGTCGAGGTCGGCCTTGGAGCCGAGCGCAACTTCGTACATCGCTTCTTCGGTCGCCGGATTGACGACGGGCGTGGACTTCTTGACGGCCGGATCGACCCAGGCGCCATCGATGTAGAATTGCATGCGATTGACCATCGGAAACCTCTTTATCTCGGAGCAATGGAGGGGGAACGGTAGCGTTCGGCAGGCATCCTTGCACGAAAGCCAGGGCAGTTGAACCCGCCATATGCGGGGTGCCGCGATGCGGCAGGCGCTGGATATAAGATCACCGGCGCGACGGTGGCAAGGTGCGGCGTTCTTCGTATCCTCCCCTGAAGGGGTCCGAGACGAGCGAAGCTCGCTCGTGGATCGGTTCGCATGCAATGCGAACCGAGGTGGGGTGACGGTCTCTCCGCGCGGGCACTGTTGGACGTGGAGAGACCGTCACCCCACCCCGACGAACATCTCGCTTCGCAAGATGTTCGTCGACCCGCCCCCTCCAGGGGCGGGTAAACAAGATCACACCGCCATCTTGCGGTGCCGCACCGGCGCGCCGACGGTCAGGCTTTCCGCTGCATCGATGATGGCGTTGGCGTCGATGCCGTAGTGGCGGTAGAGGTCGCCAATTGTACCGGTCTGGCCGAACTGCTCGACGCCGAGCGCCTCGAGGCGGTGGCCGCGCACGCTGCCGAGCCAGCCGAGCGCGGCCGGATGGCCGTCGATCACGGTCACGATGCCGCAATCACGCGGTAACGGCGCCAGCAGCTTTTCGACATGGCTGAGATACTGGATGCCACGGCGGTCGCGCCGCAAATTCCGCGCGGCGGACCATCCGGCATGCAGCCGGTCGGCCGAGGTTACCGCCAGTAAACCGACGTCGCGGTGGCTTTCGCCGATGAAGCCCACCGCCTCGATCGCCTCCGGCGCCACCGCGCCGGTATAGGCGATCACGATGTCGCAGTTCGGCCCCGGCTGGCGCAGCCAGTAGGCGCCCTCGGTGATGTCGCTCTGCAGCTCCGGCGCCATGATGCGCTGCGGCTGGTCCAGCGTGCGGGTCGATAGCCGCAAGTACACGGAACCGCCCTCGCCGGCTTCGCGCTGCATGTGGCGAAAACCCCATCCCATGATCACGGCAAGTTCATCGACAAAGGCCGGTTCGAACGAGGCCAGCCCATCCTGCGCCATGCCGATCAGCGGCGTGGCGATCGACTGATGCGCACCGCCCTCCGGCGCCAGCGTAATGCCGGACGGCGTCGCCACCACCATGAAGCGGGCGTCCTGATAGCAGGCGTAGTTCAGCGCATCGAGGCCGCGCTCGATGAAGGGATCGTAGAGCGTGCCGACCGGCAACAGCCGTTCGCCATTGATCTGATGCGAGAGCCCCAGCGCCGAGAGCATGATGAACAGGTTCATCTCGGCAATGCCGAGTTCCAGATGCTGACCCCTGGGCGAATAATCCCAGTTGAAGGTCGACGGGATTTTCTCCTGCCGGAACAGATCGTGGTTCTCGGCCTTGGCAAACAAGCCGCGGCGGTTGACCCAGGCGCCGAGATTGGTCGAGACGGTGACATCGGGCGACGCGGTGACGATCCGCGCGGCCAGTTCGCTGTCGCCGCGCGCGAGCTCGTTGAGCACCAGCCCAAAGCCCTGTTGGGTCGACATCTGCGCCGCCGGCTTGAAGGCGAGCTGTTGCGGAACGTCGATCACGGGCGCAGTGAGACGGCGGCGGCCTTCCTGGTTGAAGGGCGCTGCCGTCAGAAATGCTTCGAGCTCGGCCGGCAGCTGCGACAAGCCTTCGAACCTGTCCCATTCATGGCCAGGACGGATGTTCTGCGCGGCGCGCCACTTCTCCATCTGCGCGACCGTCATCAGGCCCGCATGATTGTCCTTGTGGCCCTGCATCGGCAGGCCGACACCCTTGATGGTGTAGGCGATGAAGCAGACGGGCCGGTCGTGATCGATGGCTTCAAAGGCCTCGATCATGCTGGCCATGTCGTGGCCGCCGAGATTGGACATCAATGCCAGCAGTTCGTCGTCGCTGCGACGATCGATCAGTTGCGATATTTGCCCCTGATCGCCGATGTCGTCCTGCAAATGCTTGCGGAAGGCGGCACCACCCTGGAAGCACAGCGCCGCATACATCTGGTTCGGGCAATTATCGATCCAACGCCGCAAAGCTTCGCCGCCGGGTTCGGCGAACGCCGCCTGCATCAGGCGGCCGTATTTCACGATCACGACCTCCCAGCCGAAATTTCGGAACATGCTCTCGAACTTCGCCCACAGCCCTTCGCGCACGACGGCATCGAGGCTCTGGCGGTTGTAATCCACCACCCACCAGGTGTTGCGCAGGCCGTGCTTCCAGCCCTCCAGCAGCGCCTCAAAAATGTTGCCCTCGTCCATCTCGGCATCGCCGACGAGCGCGATCATCCGTCCCTCGGGCCGATCCTTCATCCAGCCATGCGCGGTGACATAGTCCTGCACCAGCGAGGAGAACAGGGTTTGCGCGACGCCGAGACCGACCGAGCCGGTGGAGAAATCGACGTCGTCGGCATCCTTGGTGCGCGAGGGATAGGATTGCGCGCCCTTGTAGCCGCGGAAATTCTCCAGCTTCTCGCAGGCCTGATGGCCGAACAGATACTGGATGGCGTGGAACACCGGGCTCGCATGCGGCTTCACCGCGACGCGGTCCTGCGGACGGAGCACCGAGAAATACAGCGCCGACATGATATTGGCGAGCGAGGCGGACGAGGCCTGATGGCCGCCGACCTTCAGACCATCGACATTCGGCCTGACGTGATTGGCGTGATGGATCATCCACGACGACAGCCAGAGGACCTTAGCCGCCAGCGCGGACAACAGTTCGAGGCGTGCGGGCTCGATGGGCATAGCCATGCTCCGGACAGGATCAGTATGCGCCGATTTTAGCGGGCGGCGAGGTGCCAAATTTCTCAATTTCCTGCGACATACCGCCCAATATTGGGATAATTTCCCACAAACGCCCTCCAAGCCAAGAGTTCATCCCAATGCCTCCCCTCGACGCCATCGACCGCAAGATTCTCGGCCTGCTGCAATCCGACAGCCGCATGACCATGCAGGAGCTCGCCGACAAGGTCGGCCTGTCCGTGTCGCCCTGCCATCGCCGGGTCAAGCTTCTGGAAGAGCGCGGCGTCATCACGCGCTACATCGCGACCGTCGACCAGAAGTCGTTGGGGCTCCATGTCAGCGTCTTCATCTCGATCAAGCTGGCGCGGCAGAAGGAAGAGGACCTCAACCGGTTTGCGAAAGCGATTTCGAAATGGGACGAGGTGCTGGAATGCTACCTGATGACCGGCAACCGCGACTATCTCCTGCGCGTCGTCGCCGCCGATCTCTCCTCCTATGAAGCATTTCTGAAAAACAAGCTGACACGGCTGGATGGTATTGCCTCGATCGAGTCGAGCTTTGCGCTGAGCCAGGTGAAGTATTCGATCGCGCTGCCGGTGTGACACGACACTCTCCACGCCATTGCGAGCGATGCGAAGCAATCCATTTCACGGCATAACGGATGCATGGATTGCTTCGCGGAGCCTGTCATCGGGCGGCGCTTCGCGCCGACCCGTTGGCTCGCAATGACCTTGATACAGTTTCGCGATCTCGCGGCGCATGGCGCCCGAGGTTTGCTATCGACTTCCTGCCCTCTTTGTCAGAGGGCGCAGGGAAGACCGGGTGCTTGCTGCACCCGCGGTCTCGCGTGCGATTTGCACAAACAAAACTGCACACGAGCATACAGGGCAGCGGGAGCATTCCGGCCTTCCCTGCGCAATGGCTTTACGGCTTACTTCGTGCTCTTCCTGGTGAACGGCTTTCTTGCCACCATCGCCGGCGGGACACCGCGCTCGATCCAATAGGATCGATGCGCAACCGCCAACTTAGCGCCAGCACCGCGGCGCCCGAACCACACGACTTCGCCGTACGCATCAGGCGCGTACGTCTAGCGCGCCTTCTGCGTCCATCGCATCTCACTGCACGTTCGTGACGATCGCGAGCGCCCCTCATCTGCCGTGAGACGGGCGGAGTTATGCGAGTGATTTGGGTGAGAACGAAAGCGGAATATTTTTGCAAAGAGGACTGGACAGGTTTTGACTGATTTGCCCGTCGTGCCAGTTTGTCGCAGACCGCTGCACGAAGTTGTGCTTGCGCGCAAAGCAAATCAGTTCGCAGCAATCGTGGGACCTTGCAATTGCTGCTTGCTCGCTCCACCATCCCGAGGGGCGGTATATCAGACGCGGTATATCGAATTGGAACGGTTGGACGACCTCGAAGCCTTCCTGGCTGTTATCGAGAAGGGCAGCCAGGCGGCGGCCTCACGGCATCTTCGGCGCCCGTTGCAGTCCCTCAACCGGTCGCTGATGACGCTGGAGCGCGCCCTCGGCGTCGAACTCGTGAAACGCACCACGCGGCGATCGGAACCGACCGAGGCCGGCCGGGTGTTCTACGAGCGCATCAAGCCGGCGGTTGCAGCGATCATCGAAGCGCGGGCCGAGGCGGCCAACCTGCGCGGCGAAATTTCTGGTCCGTTGAAAGTCGGTGCGCCCATCCTGTTTGCGTCATCCTATGTGGCGCCGATCGTCAGCCGATTTCTAAATCTCTATCCCAATGTGGATGTCGAACTCCGGGCCTCCGACGAGCAGGCCGATCTCGTTGCCGACGGCCTCGATATTGCCGTGCGCATCGGTGACTCCATGGATGAATCCCTGATTGCGCGTCGATTGCATTCACTGCGCGTCGTTATCGTTGGCGCGCCATCCTATTTCGCCGAACACGGCCGGCCGAAGCACCCAAACGATCTCGAACAGCACGCCTGCATTCTGCGGGCCGCCACTGACGTAATCGACAAATGGCCGTTTCGCATCGACGGCCAGCTCCAGTCGGTCAAGGTGCATGGTCGCTTTCGTTCGAACAGCGCCGCTTCGATCCGCGCGGCCGCGAGCGAAGGCACCGGCCTTGCGCTGCTACCACTATGGCAAATCAACGATCTCGTCGCGCAGGGTGCGCTTGCAATCGTGCTGCCGGAATTTGAAACCGAGGGCATGCCGATCCAGCTCGTCTGGCCGCCGACGCGGGCGCCGCTGGAACGCGTCCAGCGGTTCGTCGATTTTCTGACGAGCAGCCTGAAGACCGATCTGCTTTAGGACCCCCGCAAAACGCCTGCGCGTCAGAATACATTATAGCCAGGCGCCAGCAGATGGCCGGGATCATGGCGCTGCTTGGCCTCGCGAAGCTTTGGCCAGCCAGATCCAAAGTGAATCTCCCAGTCGAAAGGCGACATGGCAAAGGCGCTAACCGGATACTGAACGCCGCCGGCTTCTCGAATGCGATCGTGCAGCGTGCGGTTTTCCGAGACCATCCGCTCCGCCGCCGCCGCATCGTTCGATGGCGGGATGCGAATGAGATTGAAGACAAAGACGATGTCTTCCTCCGGCAAGCGAACCAGCGGCGTGTGAAACGCCCGCGTGAGCAAGGGGTAAAAGGTTATCCGCCCGAACGGACCGACCGCGTCGCCCTTTAAGCTCGCCAGGATGTCGCCGGCGACCCGTTCGGCATTGCTACCGCGCAGGAACGTCAACAGCCAGGGCTGCGGGTTCGACCACTGGCCTTTCGACCGCAGCAGATCTTCGAACTTTCCAAACGCTAGCGCATCCTCGTGATAGGTCAGGTCGGCGATGACGGCGGCGCCGCGCTCATCGGACAATCCGGAAAGCACGGCCCCGTCGTCGGGCGCCGAACCGCTCACATAAGCTACCGCGCCATCGAGTTGATACCGCCAACCGCCGCTTCCATCGGAAAGAACCGCCCCCTGCAACTGGTCGAAGTGCCCTTCCGACAGGACGCGCCGCTGGTCCGCCGCCAGCGACGGGAAATCGCGGTAGAAGAGCTGAAAGCGCCTGATACGCTCGGGCGCGCGGACCAGGCGCAGCGTCGCCCGCGTGATGATGCAGCATTGGCCGAGGCCGGCGCGGACGGAGTCAAAGAGATCGGGATTTTTGGCCGCCGAGCAGCTCACCTCATTCCCCTCGCCCGTCACCACATCCAATGCGATGACGTTGTCGGTTTGCATGCCATGCCTGGATGACGCCGCGCCGATGCCGCCTACCGCGATCGTTCCGCCGACCGAGAGGCCGAGATAGTTGGTCAGCACCGGCGGCGTAAGCCCCTGCGCCAATGTCGCATCCAGCAGATCTTTCCACGACGCTCCGGCATCGACCACGACGCGATCGGCCTTGATATCGCGGATCGAGTTCATCGCGCCCATATCGACCACGATGCCATCGCTGACCAGCGCGCGGCCGTAGATCGAATGGCCCTGCCCGCGCGCCGCCACCTTGACGCCCTCGCCCTTGGCCCAGCGCATCAGGCTCGCAATGTCGGCAGCCGATGCGGGCCTGAGTACGCCGCGTGGTTGCCGGTGAATGAGGCGGCCGAAATCATGGGCCGCTGCGGCGCGAACCTCCGGGTCAAGGCTGACATTGCCGGAAAGCTGCGGACGATCGACCGCTTGCGCCGATGTCGTGAGCCCGCTGGCGAGCGCGGCTGTGACGCCCAGGCCTGCGCTCAAAAACATACGTCTGTCCGATGGCATGAAACCCTCCTTGTCCAGAGGCCGTGATGCTTGCCCGCAAAGCTGTGGCGTCGCGCGGCATCAGACAATCGCCTTCGCACCGGATGGACATTCCCGCAAACCGGGAGGATCCCGCCTGTCCCGGTCGCCGTTCATGGTGAGCGTAAACAAGTCTGGCGTCGTGGAACCCGTCGCCGCAGTTCCGCGATGCATGGCCGTTTTCGCCGGATTTACGTCATTTCAGACAGATCATCGCGGCAGTAGAATTGGAGTCGATTGAAATGAGTGAGACGCGGGCCAGCAAACCATGAATTCGCGACGTGTATTGTGGAGCGCGATAGGCGCAATCGCACTTGCCGCCGTGATCGGCGGAGCCTGGATTCTTTCACTGCCAGCGGCGCCATCCGTCGCAACCCCGCCGGCGATCACGCAAGACGAGCGTGACGCGACGGTCCTGGCGCTGAAGCCGCCGAAGCGGCAGCGCCCGCTGATCGCTATCATCGGCATCAACGACGCCACCGAAACCACCGATTACCTGATGCCCTACGGCATCCTCAAGCGCGCCGACGTCGCCGACGTCGTGACGCTGGCGACCCGCCCCGGCCCGATGACGCTGTTTCCGGCGTTGAAGATCGAACCGCAGGCGACCATAGCGGCGTTCGATGCGCGGCATCCCGACGGCGCCGACTATGTCATCGTTCCCGCCATGAGCCGCGACGACGATCCCGAGGCGCTGCAATGGATCAGGAATCAGTCGGCCAAAAAGGCGATCATCATCGGCGTCTGCGTCGGCGCCAAGGTGGTCGGCGACGCCGGACTGCTGCATGGCAAGCGGGCGACCACCCACTGGTATTCCGTCAAGGAATTGCGCGGCAAGCATCCCACGATGCGCTATGTCGAAGACCGGCGGCTGGTGGTCGATGACGGCGTGGCGACGACGACCGGCATCACGGCGTCGATGCCGATGTCGCTGGCGCTGATCGAGGCCATTGCCGGCCGCGACAAGGCGCGCGCTGTCGGTCGCGATATCGGCCTCGCCGACTGGGACGCGCGGCATGAAAGCGACGAGTTTCGCTTCACGCGTCCGTTCGCGCTGACGGCGATCGGCAATACGGCCGCGTTCTGGGCGCACGAGCGGTTCGGCATCGAACTCAAGGAAGGCGTAGACGAAGTGTCGCTGGCGCTCGTTGCGGACGCGTGGTCGCGCACCTATCGCTCGCAGGCGGTGACGTTCGCACGCGCAGCCGGCGCCCAACAAAGCCGCAACGGCATTCGTATCCTGCCCGATGAGGTCGCGACGAGTTGGCCAGCGGAGCGGCTGCTGCCGTCTGTTGGCGATCGGAAACCAGCGGAAGCGCTGGACAACGCGCTGCAGGAAATTACCGCCCGCTACGGAACGCGCACCACCGATTTCGTCGCGATGCAGCTAGAGTACCCAAGGCACCGGGCGACGCAGTGAGGGCCGGCCCGTGGCCCGTAGGGTGGGCAAAGCGTCAGCGTGCCCACCATCTCTCTGGTGTTCGCAGGCTGAATGGTGGGCACGCTTCGCTTTGCCCACCCTACGCTACTCCAACGATATTCACCGCCACGGCTCGACGATGATCTTGGTGTGAGCTTCCGGGTTGGCGAGATCGGCGAACGCCTTGGCGACGCCGTCGATGCCGACGCTGGCGGTCACCATCGAGGCCGCATCGACCTGCCCTTCCGCGATCAGGCGCAGGGAATAGGCGAACTCCTCCGGCGTGTAGCCCAGCACGTACTGAACGCTGAGCTCCTTGAGGATGCCGAGCATCGGCTCGGAGCGGTCGGTTTCCATGCAGACGCCGACCACGACGATGCGCGCGTCGCGCGGCGCACCTTCGAACACTTGCTGGATCAGGCCGGGAACGCCGACGCATTCGAAAATCAGCGCGGGCTTCAGCGCCGGCAGCAACGCCTGCAGCGGCGGGCGCGCGGCCTTTTCTTCCGGCGACATCTGGGCATGTTCGGCCCACGTCGCATAAGGCTGCGTGCGCGCAGGGTCGACGACCACGTCGGCGCCGAGCTTTTCAGCGAGCGCGCGGCGGGCCGGCGAATAGTCGGCGGCGACGATCGGGTGCAATCCCCTGATCTTCAGCGCCGCGATGACCGCAAGCCCGACCGGGCCGCAGCCGATCACCAGCGGCACCTCGCCGCCTTTGATATTGGCTTTTGCTACCGCGTGCACGCCGACCGCGAGCGGCTCGGTCAGCGCGGCGTGCTCGGCGGCGAGGCCGTTCGGGACTTCGAGCAGCAAGGCTTCGCTGAGCAGCATACGCTCGGCATAGGCGCCGACATTGTCGTTGGAATAACCGATGCCCTGTGGGCCTTCCGTGGTCAAAAGCGCCGGCAGCGAACAGACTTTGGTGCCGGGCTTGAACTTCTGCGTCGTGCCCGGACCATAGTCGAGCACCTCGCAGCAGAATTCATGGCCGAACACGACGTCGCGCGAAAGGTCCATCGGCTTGCGGCCGGGAAAGTGTTTTGCCAGTTCCACCATGCGGTGCGCGTGCTTGCGCGCGTGCAGGTCGGAACCGCAGATGCCGCAGGCCAGCGACTTCACCAGCACCATGCCGGGCCCCGGTTTGGGCTCAGGCATCTCGTCGACGACAATTTCCCCGTTGCGGAAAATGGCTGCGCGCACGAAAGATCCTCCCGGTGATTTTCTTTCACCCTAGAGCATTTTCGGTTCTGATTGCATCAGAACCGAAGCTCTAGATTTTTGTTTTGACGCGTTTTCTTAACGCGAACCGGGGTCACTTCGCTCGAAAGCGCTATCGGGGATCACCACGCGTAACGTACAACACCCTTGCCGGCGTAAGAATTGGTGACGTTGGAGAACTGGCCTTCGAAGATGGCCGCCGCCGACCAGCCGCTCAGCCATTTCATCTCGGCAGCCGCCGTGACCAGCGCCGAGTCATGCGCCTGCGCCGCGCCGTTGACGACGAAGGCCGCGCCCGGCAGCGTCTGGAACAAGGCCGTGACGTTGCGGTCGGTGTTGAAATCATGCGCCCAGGCGGCGCGGCCGCGCAGGGTCAGGATGCCATTCGGCACGGCAAAGGATTTGTCGGCGCGCACGCCGAGTTCGGTGCGCGAGGCCGTGACATCCTTGGCGGCATAGTTCAGCGCAAAGGTGCCGGCGCCCGCCAGCACTTGCTCGGCATAGGCCGGCAGGCTGTAGGTGGTGAACTGGCCAGCGGCATAGGGCGTGATGCCCATCCACGGCGTCAGATAACGGTAGCCGCCCTCGATGCGGCCGGAATACGCGTTGGCATTGAACTGGGCACGCAGGCGCTCGAAGCCGGCCACCGTGACCGTGCGCTCGGTCGTCACGTCCTGCCAGCCATAGGCCGCCGCGGCGGTGATGTAAGCCGCGCCGATGTTGTGGCGAATGAAGGCGCCGGCCTGGAACAGGTCCGAGCGCCCGGAGCCGAAACCACTGACGCTGAAATTGGTGCCGCCGCCGGCGAGCGCAAAACCCGCCAGCGTATCGCGCGAGAGGCGATAGTCGGCGCCAACAGCAAAACCGAATGCGCGGGCGGTCGCGTCGTTCGATCCCAGCGCGGCATTGCCTGAGGTGTTGCTGCCGCCGCCGAAGGCTGCGCCCCAGACGCTCCAGCGCTGATCGAACAGGTCGTTGCGTGCGACATCCGCTTTGGTCGGGAATTTGCCGAAGGCATCGCGCGCCGCGCGCGGCTTCTTCACGGCATAGCCGGGCGCGCTCTCTTCGGCGAACGGGATCGCGCCTGCATTGCCACCGAAGCCGTCATTGCGGCCCGCCACGAACGGGTCGGTCATGAGCGACAGGAACAGGTTCATCGCGTCGAAGGTGCCCTGCTGCGATCCGGTCGCCAGTTCGCCGGAGACCTGCGTCAGGCCGGCCGGCGAGAGCGACGCGAAGCCTGCAGGAATGCCGCCGGTGGCATTGAAGAAATTGGTCAGCGCATTGGCGACGTTCTGCTGGTTGACGTTGAGGCCGCCGCCGTAATTCAGCGCGAAATTCAGATAGACGTTGTTGGCGTCGTAGCTCAGCGTCGGATTCAGGTTGGACGAAACGCCAGTAACCACCGGGTTGAACGTGTCGGGCACGCTCCCCGCTGTCAGGATCGTGTACTGCTTCGCCACCGTGCCGCTCGGAACGACCACGACGGAAGCGCCGCCAAGGGTCGCCACGCCGGTGACGAGGGTCAGATCGCTGCCAGTGCCCGAGATCTCGACCATGTAGCTCGACGCCGCCGAGAATGTCAGGCTGCCGGCCACATTGAGGGTGCCGATCGAATTGCCCGGCGCGAGCACACCGCCATTGACGAAAACATTGTTGATCGTGCCGGTGCCGCCGAGCGTGCCGCCGGCATTGACGGTGACGAGGCCGCTGATGGTGCCGTTGACCGAGAGCGTGCCGCCAAGGACGTTCCAGTCCTGCGTGCCGGTGCCGGTGACGGTCCAGTTCGAGCTGTCGATCTTGTTGAAGGTCGTGAAACCGTCATATTGCCGGCCGGCACCGATCAGGCTGAGGTTGAAGGTATCCTTGCCGGTGCCGCCGAGCTGGAACGTGTCGATGCCGGTGCCGAGCACGAGGCCGTTGATGACGCTGCCCGGCCCCAGCGTCAGCACGTTGGCGATGCCGCAGCCGCCGCAGAACTCGATCGCCGCGGAACCGGCCGCGGCGTTGATCGTGCCTGAATTGAAAACGGTGCCGGTGCCGCTGACGAGGATGCCCGTCGCACCCGCGCCGACATTAATCGTGCCGGTGTTGATGATGGAATTGCTGCCGGCGAAACTGCTGCTGACGTCGATGCCGACGGCGACGCCGTTCCCGACCGTGATGGTGCCGCTGTTGGTGATGGTGTTGGAATCGCCGAACACGATGATGCCGACGGCATCGTCGCCGAGAAGGATGCGGCCGCTGTTGTTGATCGTCCCTGACGAGCCGTTATAGGCAACGCCGGCGCTTGCGATGCCGCCATTGATGGTGCCGAAATGGGTGATCAGGGCGCCGTCCCCCTGCGCGGAGATGCCGGCCGCGTTGTCGCCGGCGTTGATCACCCCATTGCTCGTGATCAGCGCATCGTCGCCGAACACGTCGATGGCGGCACCGAAAGCGGTCACGTTGATCGTGCCCGCATTGTTGACGATGGCGCGATCGCCCTGCATCAGGATGCCGTCGGCGTTGAGGCCGACGGTGATGGTTGCACCGGCAAGGTTGCTGACGGTGTTGTCGTCGTTGATGGCAACGATGGCGGCCACCAGTCCGGCCGCGTCGCCGATCGTGATTTGGCCTGCGTTCGTCACGGTGCTGTTGCCGGCGGCGAAGATGCCGACGCCATTGTCGCCGAGGGTAATGACGCCGGAGGCGGCGTTGACGATCGTGTTGTTCACGCCGGCGAAGATGCCGGTGCTCGATGGCCCGGCGGTGAGCGTGCCGCTGTTGGTGACCGTGTTGAAGTCGTTGACGCCGATGATCACGCCACCGCCGCCGTCGCTGACGATCGCCCCGGACAGCACGTTGACGGTGAGGTTATCGACGCCGGCGCCGGCCTGGAAGCCCGCCGGGGTGTTGCCGCCACAGGTGACGGTCTGGCCGCTCGACGCCGGATCGGGCGCGCATGCCGCGTTCGCGGGCGCCGACGACAGACACAGGCCAACGAAAAGCGCCGACACGCCGGCCGCCCGCGCAGCCAGATGCCGACAATTTCGGCTTCGCACCGACCGTAGCAATTGAAGATACAACGCCCGAACCCCATTATCCCCAGCGCTCTTGCGGCGCCGTCTTGAACTTAAGGTAGCACGGGTTCCACCGTAGAATTACGGTTGCAGCGACAATCCATTGATTTGGCCAGAAGAATGGACGTTTTCCGCCGCAACTGTGGCGCTCTCGCCACGTTTTTCATGACTGGATTGTCACACGGCGCGCGATATAAGCGGAGGCAATATCAGGCGTTCGGCGACGGCTCGCCCGAGACAGCCAGAAGCTGCGAGCGCCGGACCCGCTCGCGATGGGCGGTGTAGAGGCCGCTAGCGACGATGAAGGCGGCGCCGGTGATGGTGTAGGCGTCAGGGACTTCGCCGAACACCAGGAAACCGAGCACGCTGACCCACAGCAATTGCGTGTAGGAGAACGGCGCCAGCACGGACGCATCCGCATAGCGGAACGCCAGCACCACGATCCACTGCCCCGCGGTCGAGGCAACGCCGATCAGGATGCCGAAGGCGATGTCGTGCCAGGTCGGTGTCACCCAGACGAACGGGACCAGCGCGGAGAGAATGAGTAGGCCGGCGATCGACGAATAGGTCATGGTGGTGATGGCGCGCTCGGTGCCGCTCATCATCCGCGTCATGATCAGCGTGCAGGCCCAGGCCAGCGCCGAGACCAGCGGAAAGAATGCTGCGGGATGAAACGCGCCGGTGCCGGGGCGCAAGATGATGAGCACGCCGATCAGGCCCACTGCCGTGGCGATCCAGCGGCGCAGGCCCACCTTTTCGCCGAGAAAGATGATCGACAGCGCCGTGACGAACAGCGGCGCGACGAAACCGGTGGCGGAAGCTTCCGCTATGGGCAGGAACCGCAGGCCGGAAATGAAGAACAGCGACGAGCCCAGCAGTGCCGCACCGCGCATCAGATGCAGGCCGAGCCGGTTGGTTTGCAGCGCAAACAATGGCGAACCCGGCATCATCGCCGGCGTCATGATCATCGCGAACACCAGGAAGCGGATCCAGGCGATCTCGATCGAGGGCAGTGTCGCCGAGAGATACTTTGCCGTCACGTCGGAGGTGCCGAGAAAGATCGTCGAGGCCAGCACCAGCGCAATGCCCTTGAACGGGCGGTCGGCGCGCGCGGGCGCAGCTGGAGCGGCGGACTTCTTCTTCTCGGGCAAAGGTAACGGAGCGCTGTCCAGCCTCGCGGCTGCGGCGGGGGGCGGTGTCACGGCAATTCTCGAAGGCAGTAATGATCGACTCGGGCGAGGATTTAAAAAACACCAGATAGCCCGACGCGACTAGGTCCGAAAACAGGATGCGGATATGCGCTGAGGGGGCAATTGCAACACTTTGTTAAGGACGGTGTTCCGTCAGAGCATCGGCAAGCCGCGCGGCTTGGGTCCGCGCGGAAAGGCCTTGTCGAGTGCGGCGATCTCGGCGTCGCTCAGTTTCAGATCCCCGGCGGCGGCGTTCTCCGCCGCGTGTTCCGCGCTCGAGGCTTTGGGAATTGCAAGCACCGAAGCTGCCCGCGTGAGAAACGCCAGCGCTACCTGACGCGCGGTCGCCTTGTGCGCGTCGGCGATCGCCTGCAGCACCTCGCCGCCCTTGCTGCGTGCGGACGGAAAATCATCATGACCGAACGGCGAATAGGCGACGACGGCGACACCGTGTTGCTCGCACCACGGAATCACCGCGTGCTCGATGGCGCGCTCCTGCAGATGGTAGAGCACCTGGTTGCAGGCGATTTTGCCCTCGCCCGCGACATCGAGCAGTTCGTCGAGATCGTCCTCGTCGAAATTGCTGACACCCCAGGAGCGGATCTTTCCGCTTCTCACCAGTTCGTCGAACGCCGCCACCGTCTCCTCGAATGCATACGAGCCGCGCCAGTGCAGCAGGTAGCAATCGAGATGATCGGTCTTCAGCCGCTTCAGCGAACGCTCGCAGGCGGTAATGGTGCCGCGCCGCGAGGCGTTGCTCGGCAGCACCTTGGAGACCACAAACAGCTTTTCACGCGGCAGCCCCGCGATCGCGTCTGCGATCACGAGCTCCGCGTCGCCATACATCTCGGCGGTGTCGATATGCGTCATGCCTGTGTCGATGCCACGGCGCAGCGCCGCAACGGCCGCCTTGCGGTCGCCGCGGTCGAGATACCAGGTGCCCTGCCCGATCACGGATACGTCGGGGCCGCCTGTGCCGAATTTTTTCTGTTTCAAGATGACCTCAACTTCTGACGATGCCGACCACACGACGACGATGCAGCGCGAGCGAATTCTCGACCGGGAGAGCGCGCAGCCAATCGCGGAAACTCGATATCTCGGGACAGTCCGCCGTGCCGGCAGGCGCAATCAGCCAATCGCCGAGCCCGGATCCTTCCGTCACGCGGTCGCAGCGGTAGCCCGGATGGTGGCCGAGCCCGCGCGCTATCAGCACATCGACCTTGCCTTCGATCAACTCGTGCAGGCCGGCGGGCTGCAGCACCCGCAAGCCGATTTCCGCGTGGCTTGCGCGAAACGCCTCCAGTTCCAGACGGCGCAGATCGAAGCTGCCGTGCACGCCGAGCTGTAGCAGCACCGCGCCCACCGGCTTCAATTGCGCGGTCGCATCGGCGATCCGGCGAAAGCCGTCGGAAATTTCCGGCAGATAGGCCTGGCCGGCTGCGGTCAGGACGAGCTGCTTATGCAGCCGTTCGAACAGGCGGACGCCCAGGCGCGCTTCCAGCGCCTTCACCTGCTGCCCCACGGCGGCAGGCGTCACATGCAACTCATGCGCGGCCAGCTTGAAGCTGAGATGCCGCGCGGCGGCTTCGAACGCGCGGAGCGCATTGAGTGGGGGAAGGATGTAGGTCATCGCCGTCCAGTTTGTCACTGATAAGCGCTGGCCTTGCAATAGATTTTCTTGCGCACACCTGCAGCAACTATGCTTTGCCCCGCGGTGCCGCCGCCGGTTACGGTCGGCCTGCAATCCGGAGATCCCATGCCACGCCTAATCGATCATCTCGTCATTTGTGTCCACGAACTGGCGCAGGCTGCGCTGGATTGGCAAACGCTCGGTTTCAATCTCACGCCGACTGGCGTGCATCCGTTCGGAACGAGCAATCGCCTCGCGATGTTCGGGAACAATTTTCTGGAACTTCTGGCCGTCACCGATGATGCGGCGGTGCCGCCGGCCACGCCTGATAGATTCAGCTTCGCCGCCCATAACCGGGATTTTCTTGCCACCGCGGAAGGAATGTCGATGCTGGCTTTGCACAGCGCCGACGCCCATGCCGATGCGGCGCGCTTCAAGGCCCATAACATCGGCGCCTATGCGCCGTTTGATTTTGGCCGTGACACGGTGCTGCCGGGCGGAGACACGGCTCGCCTTGAGTTTTCACTGGCCTTCGCCACCGATCCCGCCATGCCCGCCATCGCCTTCTTCACCTGCCAGCAGCGTCACCCGCCGGAACTGTTCTGGAAGCCCGACTATCAGCGCCACCCCAACGGCGCCTTGCGCGTGATCGAGGTCGTGATGTCGGCGCCGGAGCCGGCGGAGCATCGCGGTTTCTTCGAGCGCTTCACGGAAAGCGCAGCCGAGCTTGCGCCCGGGCGATTGACGGTCGGCGAAAGCGGCGATCGGATCACCGTGCTCGGTCCGGCCGAAATGGCGCGCCGTCTGCCGGGCGTAGCCAGCAATACTTCGCCGCGCTTTTGCGCCGCGCGTTTGGCGGTCACCGATCTGGATGCGACCAGGCGGGTATTGAAAGACAATGGCGTCGCCTTCGAAGTTGCCGGCGCCGTGCTGCTCGTTCCGCCCGCGGCGTCACATGGTCTGGCGCTGGAATTCATCCAACAGGAGATAATCTGACATGGCTCACATCATCCGCCATAATCCCGCAGGCGTCCACGCGCCTTCCAGCGGCTACAGCATGGGGCTGGAACTTGGCCAGCATCGCCGGCTGCTGTTCGTCAGCGGCCAGGTGCCGGAAAAACCTGACGGCAGCGTGCCCGAAGGTTTCGAAGCGCAATGCGAGCAAGCCTGGCGCAACGTCATCGAGGTGCTCGCCGCCGCCGGCCTCGGCGTCGAGCATCTGGTCAAGGTCAATACGTTCCTGACCGACCGAAGCCAGGTCGTGGCCAACCGCGCCATTCGCCGCAAGATGCTGGAGGGAAACGAACCCGCGTCCACCGTGATGATCGCTGAAACCGTCGACGGAAAATGGTTGCTGGAGATCGAGGCGATCGCCGCGGAATGAAACGCGGACCGGGCTTCAGGGGCTGATCAGGCGAGGATATCCTATGGCTGAAATTCATTCCTTTTACGAGGCGCATCGCGGCGCAATGGAAGCCGCGATGCTCCAACGCCTAGACATTGCCGAAGCGATGCTGCGCGACCGAGCGCAACTCTCTGACGTGGACAGGATCAGGCGGGAGGTAATGGACGAGTACGAGATTGTGCTCACCCAGATGCCTTATGTCGGAGGCGCCGCCAGCCGCATGAGCGATTTCTTCATGCGTTTGATGGGCTTTATGGCCATCGGCCGCGTGCTCAGGCGACACCGCGTGGCGCTGCCAGTAATCGGCGACATCGAGCGAGAGAGCTACAAGGCGCAGCTACTAACCGTGCCCGAAGCCGAACGGCTCGCTTCGGGCCGTCAGTTCATGTCTCGAGAGAACCAAGCCTTGCTGCGCGAGCAGGCGGTAAAAAGTCACGCGGAAGAATATCCGGAGGATTTCGTCTACGATTTCGTCGAGTCCGGCCCCGGCGACAGCTTTGACTTCGGCATCGACTACAAGGCCTGCGGCTTTTGCAAGTTCGCTGCTCGCCACGGTGATAAAGAAATCCTGCCGCACATTTGCGGGCTAGATTTCGAGGCCTATGCAACACGTGGCATTCGCTTGGAACGGACACAAACGCTGGCTGGCGGTGCGAGCCGCTGCAATTTTCGGTTCTCGCGGGTCGAACAGGAGTAGGACACGCCGGGTGGTCTGCTGTGGGCCATTCGCGTCGGCTTAGCCGGACCACGGCGACTTCCGGTCTACCCCGGTGAACGCACATTCTCAGGATAGGCGGGCATGTGCCGGGTGCATGGGATGTCCTTCCTTTAATGAAACGACACAAAAGCATTCAATCCATGCTGAGGCATGTTCGTGGGCAATTTGGTCGCACAGCAAGGTTTACGTCGTCACGTGCAACACGCGCGTCGGCGTCCCTGAAATCTTCGCTCGTCATCCCAAAAAGACTTTTGCAAATAAATTAAGGCAAACGTCACCCAGCGGCTTAGGACTCACCGCGAGTCGAACTCGTGGAAGAAGCCCCTCCTGCGGAAGTGATGCACAACGGAAATCCCCTAATACAAAGCCAAAGCGCTAGATTGACACAGATCAAGGCGCGAGCTGTAATCTGGACCTTAAGTATGCTGTGCAGACCTATTTGCTGGCGCTGCCTGTCGTGAGTGGAGTTGGCAACCATGCAGGTGCTCTTCATGACGGCTACCAAACAATACCAGGGCTCGTCGATCCGGATACGGACGCGCACTGACTTGTGGATTGCGGTAATCGCGCTCGTGGTCTCGCGGCCGGCCACGGCTGCCGATCTTGCCCCTGTCAATCCACCGCGCGCGGCGAGCGTTTGGGCGACGACGACGATTGGCATTGAAGCCAGTCCGGAATTCTATGCACTTTCGGACAGCTCTCACGCCGCCGGAAGTTATGCCGACACCGAGGTAAAACTCGGCGTCACCCATGCCTTCGCAAACAATTGGTTTGTAGGCGGTTTGTTTCAGGTGACGGTCAAGAACGACAATACTTACCAAAATTATGTTGAGGGCTCGGTCGGATACAGATTCAATTTTGACAAATTCACCTTGAAGCCGTCTGTCGCAATCGGCAATACCGGAGGTGCAACGGAGCTCGGAACGAGCAGCACCGCCAATGCGTATTATTATGCTTTGTATCTAGCCGGCGACCTGAAGCTCAATTCGCAATGGACGTGGAACATGTTTGAGGTGCGCTACCGTGACGCGTTCGACTACACGTGGATCACTCCCAAGGTCGCAACCGGCCTGACTTATGAATGGAGCGCAGGTAACTTCGTCTATGGCAATGTGGGTTACGCTTGGAAAAATACGGGTAGTGGATTACTTGGCGACAAGATCAACGTCGCAGTCGGCTTCAGGCATGGGTTCTGATTGTCATCAAAGCATGTCGAGCCGTTGTCAGGCTAGGCCCCATGTCCGAGTTGGGTCATTCGCGTCGGTTTTGGCATGCCTGTCGATGTCCGGTTAGCGGGCATCTTCCGACGTGGCTGAGCCCCGAAGATTGCGCGGGGCGAGGGAGACGGGACGCGTCATTGCAAGCGCAGCGCAGCAACCCTCCTCTCCGCCTGGGGAAGCATGGATTGCTTCCGCCTTCGCTCTTTGAGCTTCGGCGGACAAGTCGTCGCGGAGCCTGTCATCGGGCGCGCGTTCGCGCGACCCGGTGGCGCCCTTGCGCAAACGCTTCGCGTTTGTCGCAGGCAATGACGGCGGATAATTCTAATTCGCCGTCGCCAGCTTCCGCTGCGCGGGATCGCCCGGCCCCGCCTGCGCAATCAACCGCTTCAGCTCCGGAATGCAGGAGCCGCAATTGGTGCCTGCTTTCAGCCTGGCACCGATATCCGCCGCCGAACGCGCGCCGGCCGCGATGCTATCGCAGATGGTATTGCGGCCGACGCCGAAGCAGGCGCAGACGATCGGGCCGGCATTCGCAAGGCCATCCATCGATTTGCCCGACAGCAGCATGCGGCGCTGATCGGTGCCGAGCGTATCTGCGGCAAACAGCCCTTTCACGACGTTCCAGTCGCCGGCGTCCCGCGCGGGCCCGATGAACAGGCAGGTCTCGATGCGGTCGCCGCTAAAGCACGCCGCGCGATAGACGCCGCCGCCGAAATCCTTGTATTCGGCGAGATCGTCCGTCGTGAATGATTTCAGCCAGGATTGCCAGCCCGCCAGATCGGCATTGTCGGCAAACAGGTAGCCGTGACCGCCACTGACGGCGACGCGGGCGCTCCAGGCGTGCTCAGGCAAAGCCAGCGGCTTGCGCGACAGCGCGAAGCCGCGAAAGACATATTCGTAAGGCGTAATCGATGCCGGCGTCGCCTTGTTCTCGGGCTGGCCGGAGAACGGATCGGTGATGGGCGCCACCAGCGAACCGACACGCGCGCCGGTCGCGTTGGCCTCGCTCCAGTGGATCGGCGCGAACAGCATGCCGCGCTGCTGGCGTTCACTGACGATGACGCGAAGCGTGCACTGGCCGTAGTCGGTGGTAACACGCGCGAAGTCGCCGTCGGCGAGCCCGTGCCTGGCGGCATCGTCAGGATGAACTTCGACGAAGGGCTCCGGCAAATGCTGGCCGAGCCGCGGGCTTTCGCCGGTCCGGGTCATCGTGTGCCACTGGTCACGGATGCGGCCGGTGTTCAGCCGCAGCGGCCGTGCCGCCGTGGTCTCGGTCCGCAACGCGGGAATTTCCGGCGCGACAAAGCGGGCCTTGAAATCGTTGGTGAAGAATCCGCCCTCGGCGAAGAAGCGCGCCTGCGGCTCGTTGCCTTGCCGAACCGGCCATTGCACCGGCACCATGGCGTCGAAATCGCTATCCGACAGCGATTGCAGTGCACCGATGTCGAAGTCGCGCGCGCCCTCGTTCTCGAAAGCCGAGAGCGCGGCGTGCTCGCGAAAGATATCGGCCGCTGAATGGAAGTCGAAGCCGGCGCCGAAGCCGAGGCGTCTGGCCACTTCGCCCATGATCCACCAATCGGGCCGTGCCTCGCCGGGCGAACCGAGGAACGCCCGCTGCCGCGAGATGCAACGTTCCGAATTGGTCACGGTGCCGGATTTCTCGCCCCAGGCCTGCGCCGGCAGCAGCACATGCACGCCTACGTCGACCGTGTCGTTGGAGATGACGTTTTCGGAAACCACGAACAGCTCGAGCTTCTTCAGCGCCTCGCGAACACCGTCGGCGTTCGGCAACGACACCGCCGGATTGGTACCCATCACCCACAGCGCCTTGATCTCGCCGCGCGCGATGGCCTCGAACATCTGGACCGCCTTCAGCCCCTCATGGGTGGCGATGCGCGGCGCCTTCCAGAACCGGCGCACGCGATCGATATCCGGCGGCGTAAATCCCATATGGGCGGCGAGCTGGTTGGCTAACCCACCGACCTCGCGGCCGCCCATCGCATTGGGCTGCCCGGTGAGCGAGAACGGTGACGCGCCCGGCTTGCCGATCCGCCCGGTCGCGAGATGGCAGTTGACGATGGCGTTGACCTTGTCGGTGCCCTGCGCCGACTGGTTGACGCCCTGCGAATACATCGTGACGACACGCTCGGTGCTCGCAAACATCTGGAAGAATGCCGCGACGTCCTGCTCGGAGAGGCCGGTCGCCAGCGCGGTGGCACTGACGCTGCCGGCCATGCTGCGCGCGCGGGCGATCGCGTCGTCGAAGCCAAAAGTGTAGCGCTCGATGTAATCCCGATCGAGCGCACCGTTGTCGGCGAGGTAAACGAGCAACCCGCTGAACAGCGCGGTATCGGTGCCCGGCTTCAACCCCAGGAACAAATCGTCATCGCCGACGGTATCGGTCCGGCGCGGATCGATCACGATCATCCGCGCGCCGCGCTGCTGCTTGTTGACGAGCATGCGCTGGTACAGCACCGGATGACACCAAGCCGCGTTCGAGCCGACCAGCACCAAGAGGTCCGCCTCGTCGAGATCTTCATAGCAGCCCGGCACCGTGTCGGCGCCAAAGGCGCGGCGGTGGCCGGCAACGGATGAGGCCATGCAGAGCCGCGAATTGGTGTCGACATTGGCGCTGCCGATGAAGCCCTTCATCAGCTTGTTGGCGACGTAGTAGTCCTCGGTCAGCAACTGACCGGAGAGATAGAACGCAACCGCACCGGGGCCGTCGCGCGCGATGATGTGCTGGAATCTGTGGGCGACATGGTCGAGCGCGTCGCTCCAGGCCACCCGCTCCATGATCCCCTTGCCGCAGCGGATCATCGGATAGAGCAGCCGGTTGGTCAGGCCGAGCGTCTCGCCGAGCGCGGATCCCTTCGAGCACAGCCGGCCGAAATTGGCGGGATGCGCGGGATCGCCCGATATCGCCGCCCCGCCCCGCCCGTCCGGCGTCGCCAGAATACCGCAGCCGACGCCGCAATAGGCGCAGGTGGTGCTGATGGTGCGTAGATCGGGATCGATGGCGGTCATGGCGGCAACCGGATTATGCAGCTTCCGAACGGATCGCGAGCGAGCGGCCGAACATCATGTCAGCGCGAATTCTTTGCGTCGGCTGCCGCGTGCGGATCAGTTCGAGATACCAGAGCGCGTCGCCGACATCGCCGATCAGGACCGCACCGGTCAATCGCCCGCCTGATATCACCAGCTTCTTGTACGTGCCGTGATTGATATCGGAGAGCACGATGCTCTCGCTGCCGTCGCCGCCGATGAAATCGCCGGCGGAGAACACGCTGACCCCGGAGACTTTCAAATTGGTCGCAACGATGCTGCCGGCATAGGAAGCCTCGCGCCCGGCGAGATGCCGCGCCAGCACCCTCGCCTGCTCATAGGCCGGCTCGACCAGCCCGTAGCAGATGCCGCGATGCTCGGCGCATTCGCCGATCGCAAATACATCGGGTGCGCCGGTCTGCAGATGGTCGTCGACCACGATGCCGCGGTTGACTGATATCCCCGCTTCCTTTGCCAGGGCGATATTCGGCCGGATGCCGGCCGCGAAGATCACGGCGTCAGCCGGAATCAGGCGGCCATCCACCAGTTCGACACCTTCGACGCGCGTCACGCCATGGATCCGCGCGGTGTTGGCGTTGAGGAGGACTTCGATCCCCTTGCGCTCGACGAGGGATTTCAGAAGTTCGGCCGCGGGCGCATCGAGCTGGCGCTCCATCAGGCGGTCCATCAGATGCACCAGCGTCACCGGCGCGCCGGCCTTGGCAAGCCCATAAGCCGCTTCGAGGCCCAGCAACCCGCCGCCGACCACCACCACGCGCTTCTTCTGCGCAGCCAGCGTCAGCAACAAATCGACGTCGCGGCTGTCGCGGAACGTATGCACGCCGGCAAGGTCGGCGCCCGGCACGTTGAGCCGCAGCGGCGACGAGCCCGTGGTCAGCACCAGTTTCGAAAACGGAACGCTCTCGTCATTCTCGATCTTGAGTTCGCGGCGGCCGACATCGACCCCGGTGGCCGTGCAGCCATATTTCAGGGTGACGCCGCGGTCGCGCCACCAGGAGGCCGGCCGCAGCTCGATGTCCTGCGAGGTGGTCTCGCCGGCCAGCACCGACGACAACAGCACGCGATTATAGGCGAGCCGTGGCTCGTCGCCGATCACCGCTATGGCGTAGCGGCCAAGGGCTACCTTGGCCAATTCGTCGACAAGGCGGGCAGCGGCCATGCCGTTGCCGACGATGACAAGCGGTTCGCTCATGGTGCATCCTCATTCGGCGGCTTGGGCACCGCCGTAGGCTTCGGAGATCATGTAACCGGACAGCGTGCCGTAGGCCGCGGTCCAGGCGTCGGCGACTTCGGACGTCCAGGCTTCGCCGAGCCCTTTTTCCAGCGTCCACAACAGCGCGCCGCCAACGACGGAATAGTGCTCCGGCTTGGCGCCATAGCTGACGTGACGCTTTGCCAATGCGCTCGCGGCCGGCAACACGGATTCAAGATTGCTCAACCCGTTCACCACCACCGCCAGCGTCGCCATCAGCTTCTTGCGCTGCTCTTTCATGTCGGTGGGAAACATCGCCTTCACCGTTGGCGCGACTTCGAACAGACGATCGTAGAATATGACGGCCGCCTGCTCCGAAATCGGAGCGACTTTGGCGAAGCTCTCCTGAACCAGGTTGATTTGTGTTGGATTCACCGAAACTCTCCTCGCGTGTTAAGGGCAATCCAGTTGGTCGTGCGGCGAGAACATTAGTTCACCGCCAACACGCGAATAACGCAGCTACGCCGCTTCGACGAAGCGATGCCGCTCGTAGAGGAATTCGAGCACGCGCTGCCGGCACTTGAGGTAGCCGGGGTTGGTCGCGAGCTCGAGCCGCTTGCGCGGACGCGCCAGCGGCACTTCCAGCACTTCGCCGATCCGTGCGCTCGGACCGTTGGTCATCATCACGATGCGGTCCGACAGCAGCACGGCCTCGTCGACGTCATGGGTGATCATCAGGATGGTGTTGCCGAGCTTCTGGTGCAGCGCCATCACCGAATCCTGCAGATGCGCGCGGGTCAGCGCGTCGAGCGCGCCAAAGGGCTCGTCGAGCAAAAGCACCTTCGGCTCCATCGCGAGCGCGCGGGCGATGCCGACGCGCTGCTTCATGCCGCCGGACACTTCGGACGGACGCTTGTCCTTGGCGTGGGCCATCTGCACCAGATTGAGATTGTGCATCACCCAGGCGTCGCGCTCGGCGCGGGTCTTGGTCGAGGCAAACACCTTGTCGACGCCGAGCCGGACGTTCTCATAGACCGTCAGCCATGGCAGCAGGCTGTGGTTCTGGAACACCACCGCGCGGTCCGGCCCCGGCGAATTGACCTCGCGGTTCTCCAGCAGCACGCAGCCCTGGGTGGTGTCGGTGAGGCCGGCGACGATGTTGAGCAGCGTGGACTTGCCGCAGCCGGAATGGCCGATGATCGAGACGTATTCGCCCTTCTCGATCGTCAGGTTGATGTCCTTCAGCACCTCGGTGGTGGCGTTGCCGCGGGTGAAGGTCTTGTCGATGTGGTCGAGCTTCAGATAGGCCTGCATGATATGTTTCCTTCAGCTCAGTGCGGTGCCGCGGGTCACGATCTTCGCCATTCCCGCAATCAGGCGGTCGAGCACGAAGCCGATGATGCCGACATAGAACAGCGCCAGGATGATCTCGCTGATATGCGAGGAGTTCCAGGCGTCCCAGATGAAGAAGCCGATGCCGACGCCGCCGATCAGCATTTCAGCCGCGACGATGGCAAGCCAGGACAGGCCGATGCCGATGCGAAGACCCGTGAAGATGTAGGGCGCCGCCGCCGGGATCATGATCTTGGAGAAGAACTCCAGCGGGTTGAGCTGCACCACCGCTGCGACGTTGCGATAATCCTGCGGGATGTTGCGGATGCCGACCGCGGTGTTGATGATGATCGGCCACACCGAGGTGATGAAGATGACGAAGATCGCCGAGGGCTGGCCGTCACGGAACGCGGCGAGCGACAGCGGCAGCCATGCCAGCGGCGGGATGGTACGCAGCACCTGGAACAGCGGATCGAGCCCGCGCATCGCCCACACCGACTGGCCGACCAGCGTGCCGAGCGCGATACCGACGATGGCGGCAATCGAGTAACCATACGCGACGCGCTGAAGCGAGGCGGACAGGTGCCAGAACAGGCCCTTGTCAATGCCGCCATTATCGAAGAACGGATCGAGGATCAGTTCCTTGGTGTCCTTGAAGACTTTCGATGGCGGCGGGAGCGTCGAGCCGGTGCGGCGGCAGACCAGCTCCCAGAACAGCATCAACAGCGCAATCACGACCAGCGGCGGCACGACGCGCACCGCGGCCTCTTTCGCCATCTTGATGTACTTCTCGGCACGGGGCGCCTGCTTCGGCGTCATCGTAACCACTGGCGCCGCCGTGTTCGGCGAGGTGCTCGAGGTAGTCGGAATGGCCACCGCGGCGGCTTCGGCTTTGATCGCGGGCATCGACATTGAAATTGTATCTCCGTGTTTCAATGAGCGGGCCGCCCGCATCCAGCGCGCGGCCCGGGCTTGATCAGACATCAACACGCTTGATCGACAGGGACTTCAGATACGCAGACGGGTTTTCCGGATCGAACACCTTGCCGTCGAAGAAGGTCTCCTTGCCGCGCGAGGTGGAGGTCGGGATCTCGGACGCGGCAACGCCGAGCGACTTAGCCGCATCGCGCCACATATCCTCGCGGTTGACTTTCGCCACCAGCGCCTTGCTGTCGAAGCCCGCTTCATATTTGCCCCAGCGGATGTCTTCGGTCATGAACCAGAGATCGTGGCTCTGGAACGGATAGGAGGCATGGTCGCGCCAGTACTTCATGATGTGCGGCGAGTTCTCGACCACCTTGCCGGGGATGCCGTAGTCGAACTTGCCGGCGGAGCGGTCGTAGACGTCTTCGACGGGGCAGTTCATCCACTGCCGCTTGCCCATGATGGTGGCGAGTTCCTTCTTGTTCTCGGCCTTGTCGGCCCATTGCTGCGCCTCCATGACAGCCATCAGGATCGCCTTGGCCGCCTTCGGATATTTGTCGACCCAAGCAGCGCGCATGCCGAGCGACTTCTCCGGATGCTTGTTCCAGAGCTCGCCGGTGTTTACAGCGGTGTAGCCGATCCCCTGGTTGATGAGCTGCAGATTCCAGGGCTCGCCGACACAGAACGCATCCATGGTGCCGACCTTCATGTTGGCAACCATCTGCGGCGGCGGCACCACGATGGTCTCGACGTCCTTGTCGGGGTCGATGCCACCGGCAGCGAGCCAGTAACGAATCCAGAGATCGTGCGTGCCGCCCGGGAAGGTCATCGCGATCTTGGCCGCCTTGCCAGCAGCCTTCTTCTGCTCGAACACCGCCTTCAGCGGCGAGGAGTCGGTACCGATCTTGAGGTTGGCATATTCCTTGGCAATCGAGATGCACTGCGCATCGAGATTGAGACGCGACAGGAGGTACATCGGCGTCGGAACGTTGTTCTGCGTCACTTTGCCGGCCGAGATCAGGTAGGGCATCGGCGTCAAGATATGCGCGCCATCGATACCGTTGCCTTCCGAGCCGAGGACGAGGTTGTCGCGGGTCGTACCCCAAGATGCCTGCTTGGCGACCTCGACATCGGGCATGCCGTGCTTAGCGAAGAAGCCCTTGTCCTTGGCGACGAACAGCGGTCCGGCATCGCTCAACGCGATGAACCCAAGCGTCGCCTTGGTGACTTCCGGACCCGCACCTTGCGCGAACGCGCCGGCGGGGAAATTCAGCCTGGCGGCGGCGAGCAGGGCCGCTGTACCGCCGGCCGCCTTCAGGAGCTGGCGGCGGCTGAGACCACGGCGTGAGGTCGGATTGGTGGGTTTCGTCATGGGCATCATTGTCCTTTTGCGTCAGTGCGTGAACGGGGCCGTCCGATTGGGGTCACCGCGCTAGGCGCAGAAGGGCGCGTTCCAGGAAGGCCCCGGAATGGTGGCGACACAATTCGGATGAGTGGTCTCGAGGGACGGCTTCAATGGCGTCGACACAAGCTATTCAAGCTTCGTGCCAAGCCTTTTGCATCGCAAAAAATCTAGTTTTATCAATTAAGTACGCGTCGGATGCGGCGGAATATCGCGCCATGTCCGGAACCGTTATTCGCATTCTAAATTTGCGATTCGCCCAATTCTTGTGCGCCGCACAAGAATTGGGCAGGCTGCATACTGGCTGCCTTAAGCGTCCTCGGTGGCCTTCGCCATCATCGGTTTCGGCGCACTTCCCCCGCCCGGCTTCATCCGGAATTCGTAGGTCATGAGGTGCCACGGGGTGCCCGCCGGCTTGCCGTCCGGCATCGTCGGATCGGTCCGCTTTTCGATTTTGGCGACCAGCTCGTCCTTGACCCCGAACACCACGTCGGAATCGAGATATTTGTCGCCATCCATGAAGACATGCGTGATCAGCGGCTGGTAGCCGGGCGCGTCGACCAGGAAATGCACATGGGCCGGCCGCATCGCGTGGCGGCGGGTCTGCACGATCATCTCGCCGACCGGACCGTCGGTTGGGATCGGATAGCTGCATGGCAGGATGGTTCGGAAGAAGAACCGTCCGTCGGCATCGGTGATGAAGCGCGCCCGCGAGGACGGCCCCTCCGTCGCGTAGGAAGCCTTCTGGGAATCATAGAAGCCGTCATCATCGGCATGCCAGACGTCCACCGGCACGCCGGCCAGCGGCTTGCCTTCGAGGTCGGTGACGCGGCTCTGCACGAACATCCGCTCGCCCGGGAGATTGGCCGAGATGTCGGTGCCATGCGGCTTCACCTTGTGCTCGCCGACATAGAACGGGCCGAGCACCGTGGTCTCGGTGGCGCCCTCGCGCTCCCGGTGGTTGACGGCATCGACCAGCATCGACACGCCAAGCACATCGGAGAGCAGGATGAACTCCTGCCGGATCGGGGTGCACTTCTGGCCGGTCCGGGTCAGATAGTCGATTGCATATTCCCACTCCTCGAAGGTGAGATCGGTCCTGCGGACATAGTCGTGCAACGATTTCACCAGTTCCTGCAGCAGGAATTTGGCGCGCGGATCCGGGGTATCGTCGAAACTGCGGATTACGGCGGCGGTCAGTTCGGTTTCGCTGAATTGGCGCATTTTTGCTGTCCTGCGGAATAAACGAGGGTTGGCGTCAGCCTATACCAGCGTCCCACGCCGGGTAAGCGCGGCTGGTTGGAACGGAGCACACTTTTCGGCTATCAAGGCTGCCAATAGCCAGCCGGAGACTCGTCCCGATGTTAGCCCCCACTCCTGCCTCGCCCGAGCAAGCCGGAATGTCGAAAGCGGCGTTCGATCGCCTCGAAAATCACCTGAAGCAGCGCTATGTCGACGGCGGGCGCTTCCCGGGGACGCAGCTCCTGGTCTACCGCCGCGGCAAGATCGTGCATTCGACCGTGCAGGGCTTTGCCGACCTCGAGCGCAAGGCGCCGGTCAAGGACGACACGATCTTCCGCATCTATTCGATGACCAAGCCGCTCACGAGCGTAGCCTTCATGATGCTGGTGGAGGAAGGCCGCGTCGCGCTGGACGAGCCCGTCCACAAATACATTCCGGAATGGAAGAACCTCGGCGTGTTCGTGGCCGGCACCCACCCGGCGTTCCTGACCCGCCCGCCGGCGCGGCCGATGCTGATCGTGGACCTGCTGCGCCACACCTCGGGGCTTACCTATGGCTTCCAGCAGCGCAGCAATGTCGATGCCGCCTATCGCGAGACCAAGATCGGCGAAGTGGTCAAGGCCGGCACGCTGCAAACCATGATCGACGACCTCGCAAA
This sequence comes from Bradyrhizobium sp. AZCC 1678, assembly GCF_036924765.1. Classification (NCBI taxonomy): domain Bacteria; kingdom Pseudomonadati; phylum Pseudomonadota; class Alphaproteobacteria; order Hyphomicrobiales; family Nitrobacteraceae; genus Bradyrhizobium; species Bradyrhizobium sp. AZCC 1678. The sequence continues at coordinate 3,093,964 of NZ_JAZHSE010000001.1, read as the reverse complement.
GATCCCGCTGGAGTTTTCACCGGGCGAAGCCTGGAACTACTCCGTCGCCACCGACGTGGTCGGCTATCTCATCGGCCTGATCAGCGGCAAGCCGTTCGAACAGTTCCTCAAGGAACGTATCCTCGATCCGCTCGGGATGAACGACACCGATTTCTTCGTGCCAAAGGACAAGGCGCATCGCTTCGCGGCGTGTTATTCGGCCGGCGTGCAGATCGGCATGACTGCCGGCGAGGCCAAATTGACGCTGCAGGACGACCCGGCCACAAGTTCGTTTCTGTCGCCGCCCTCGTTCATTTCCGGTGGCGGTGGCCTGTGCTCGACCGCAGCCGACTACCTCACCTTCTGCCGGGCACTGCTCAATGGCGGCGAGCTGGGCGGCGTCCGCCTGCTCGGTCCGAAGACCTTGAAGTTGATGACGTCGAACCATTTGCCCGGCGGCGCCGACCTGCCGGCGATGTCGCGTTCGCTATTCTCCGAAGCTGCCTATAATGGCATCGGCTTCGGTCTGGGCTTCGCCGTCACCATGAACCCCTCGCAGACACTCATTGCCGGCAGCCCCGGCGAATATAATTGGGGCGGCGCGGCGACGACCTCGTTCTTCATCGACCCCGTGGAAGAACTGATCATGATCTTCATGACGCAGGTGCTGCCGTCGAGCGCCTATCCGTTGCGGCGCGAACTGCGCACCATGGTGTATGCCGCCATCACCGACAGCAATCTCTGAGACACACGGTCATTCCAGGGTTCCGCGGCCAAGGCGACCGCCACGGAACTTCGGCGCCCTGTCGAGCGGATTTACATACCTCTAATATCCTTGGCGAAATTCAGCGGCTTCTCCTATGCTTCGGCCGATTGGCGCCGACCCGGGGCTTGCGTTGCCGAAACCTTCATTGCCAGTGCGTCTCGCCCTGCTGGTCGCGGGAACCACGCTGCCGCTGATCATTTTCGCGGCCGGCATCGTCTACAACAATTACAAGCAGGACCGGAATAACGCGACCCAGCGGGTGCTCGAAACCGTGCGCAGCGTTCGCCTCGTACTCGACGCGGAGATGCAGCGGATCACCGGCGCGCTCCATATGTTGTCGCTGACAAACGAACTGCGCGACGGAGATATCGAAGGATTCCGCCGCATCTGCCAGGGCTTCCTCGACCAGTATGGCGAAGGCGGCATCGTGCTGGTGGCGAACCGCGAAGGCCGCCAGGTGTTCTCCTCGCTCACCCTGGACACGGCAAACCTGCCATTACGCAACAACCTTGCCATGGTCGAAAAGGTGTTCGCGGAAAGGAAGCCGGTCTATTCCAACCTGTTCTTCGGGTCGGTGAAGCAACGGCTGATCGTGACGGTCGAAGTACCTGTCATCCAGAATGACCAGGTACTTTATGACATCTCCTTCAGTCCGCCGATCGAAATTTTTCAGGCCATGATCGAGCAGCAGCGGCCGAGCAAGGACTGGACCATCTCGATCTTCGACAGCGAAGGCACCAATTTCGCACGCGTGCCGAACCCGCAGGAGACCGTCGGCAAGCGTGCATCGCCCTCGCTCTATGCGGAAATGTCCCACAACCCCGAAACCACCGTGCCGACGGTATCGCTCGAGGGCGTGCCGCTGATTACGAGCTTTGCCCGTTCCTCGCTCACCGGCTGGACGGTTGCCGCGGGCGTGGCCGAAAGCTCGCTGATCGCGCCGCTCTGGCGCAACCTGGCGATAACAAGCGTGATGGGCGCTGTCCTGCTGATGGTCGGCCTCGCCTTTGCGGTGCGGATGGCGACCCAGATCGCCCGCGGCGAGATGCTTCACAATCTCCTGATCGAGGAACTCAACCACCGCGTCAAGAATACGCTCGCGGTCCTGCAGTCGATCGCCACCCAGACGTTCCGCAGCGCGAGTCGGGCGGAGCGCGAGAAGTTCGAGGGAAGGCTCGGCGCGCTGGCGGAGGCGCACAATCTGCTGAGCCAGGAAAAATGGCAGGGCGCGGAGCTGCGGGAAGTGATTGCGCGGGTGCTGCAGCCCTATCTGCTCAACAATCCGGAACGGGCGCGGATGTTCGGACCGCAGGTTCCACTATCGCCGCGGCTCGCCGTGGTGCTGTCGATGATCGTGCACGAGATCGCAACCAACGCCGCCAAATACGGCGCGCTGTCGAACGACACCGGCACCGTCGCGGTGGACTGGGAGATCCTCGAGGAGAGCGATGGGCGCAAGCTGCGGCTGATCTGGACCGAGGCAGGCGGCCCGCCCGTCACGGCGCCGGTGCAGCGCGGCTTCGGCTCGCGGCTGATCGAGCGCAGCGCGCGCGACCAGCTCGGCGGCGAAGCGACCGTCGACTTCCTGCCGCGCGGCGTCATCTACACCGTGACTTGCGCGCTCGACCGGGAAGAATAGCTACTTAAGCATCTCCGGCACGATCAGCCGCGGCAGGAACAGCGAGACGCTCGGCCAGATGATCAATGCAGCCAGCACCAGCATCATCGGTATCAGCATGATCACCGTGTCCTTTAGCGCATAGCGCAGCCGCACGCCCGCGATCGAGCAGGCGATCATCAGGCACAGGCCATAGGGCGGCGTCACCAGCCCGAAGGCCAGCGAGACGATCGAGATGATCGCGAACTGGACGGGGTGGAGGTCGACCGATTTCGCCAGCGGTTCGAGAACGGTACCGACGATGATGATCGCCGGAATAGCGTCGAGGAAACAGCCCACCACCAGAAAGCAGAAGGAGATGAAGAAGCCGGCCCCGATCGCGCCCATGCCCCAGGTCGAGACGTTGGCCAGCAGTTCCTGCGGAATCCTGTAATAGGCCAATAGCCAGCCGAAGGCGCTCGCGGTACCGATGCAGAACAGCGCGACGCCGGCGAGACGTCCGGTGTCCAGCAACGCCTTGTAGAGTTGGCGCGCGCCGGTTTCACGGTAGAAGAACGTCGACAGCGCAACGGAATAGAGCACCGCGACGCAGGCGGATTCGGTCGCGGTAAACCATCCCAGCAAAATGCCGCCGACGATGATGAACGGCGTCGTCAGCGCCGGTATCGACCGCAGAATCGCCCACCACATGTCCCGCCAGCTATCCTTCGGATAGGTCGGATAGCCGCGGCGCACGGCATAGACATGCACCGTCGCCATCTGCGCGCCGGCGATCAGCAATCCCGGCACGATACCGGCGAGGTACATCGCGGCGATCGAGGTCGAGATCAGCCCGCCCCACACGATCATCAGGATCGAGGGCGGGATGATGACGGCGAGCACGGCGGAGACCGCGGTGATGGCGATCGAGAACGAGAGGTCGTACCCCTCCTTGGTCTGGGCGTCGATGAAGATCTTGGACTGGCTCGCCGCGTCCGCGGTGGAGGAGCCGGAGATGCCGGCAAAGAACACCGACAGCACGACGTTGATCTGCGCCAGCGACCCCGGCCAGTGCCCGACCATCGAGCGCGACAACGCGACCAGGCGGTCGGTGATGCCGCCGATGCTCATCAGGTTGGCGGTGAGCAGGAAGAACGGCACCGCCAGCAGGATGAACGAATTGTAGGCGTTGAAGGTTTCCTGCGCGAGCGTCATGATCGACAGGCGAGGCTCGGTCAAAAGGATCGGCACGCAGGCAAGGCCGAGCGCAAAGGCGACCGGCACGCGAATGATGAGCAGGCCGACGAAGACCCCGAACAGGACCATGGCGGCCTGTCCGGCAGAAAGAACATTGCCGCTCATCGTCTTGCCCCAAGCACAACCCGCGCTTCATCAAGTATCTGCTCACCCGCAAATACGATCCACGTCACCCCGGCCACAGGCCATGCGACATGGATCATCCAGAGCGGCAGGTCCGCCAGTTCCGACGTTCGGTTCCAGGCGAACCGCGTGAATTCGAGCCCGGCCCACACGAACACCACCGCCATCGCCAGCACGCCCAGCCGCGCGAGAATCCGCACCATGGCCTCGCCTCGTCGCGACAGGTCAGGCCAGACGTCGACCTCGAAATGCTGCGACTCTCTGATGCCGACCATGGCGCCGATCATGATGGTCCAGACGAACATGAACCGCGCCATCTCCTCGGTCCAGATGTAGGACGGAATGAACGGCGTGTAGCGCGAGATGATCTGCAACGTGACCGGAATGACCAGAATGCCGACACAGGCGGCGAGCAGGACTTCCAGCAATTTTGCATAGGCCGCCGTCGCTCGACGCCATAGCGACGGGTTCGGCGGCATTGGTATTTCAGTCATCATGGCTCCGGAGGGATAGCGATCACAGAATGGGGCAAGCCGATCTGGCTTGCCCCGACTTCCTGCCGCGCGGGCGGCGACAATTCTCAGGCGACGTTGATCTTCTCGAAGATGCCCTCGGCGCCGATTTCCTTGGCGTAGGTGGCCATCACGGGATCGGCGAGCTTCTTCATGGCGTCGCGCTCCTCGAACGAAACGCGCTTGAGCTTACCGGCCTTCTCCAGCGTGTCGAGCTTGACGACTTCCTCGCTCGACTCCAGTTGACGGCCGTAGTCGCCGGCCTCCTTGCCGGCCTTCATGATCGCGTCCTGCAGATCCTTCGGCAGGGTCTTCAGCGTCTTCACCGAGAAGCAGATCGGCCGGATCGATACCGCGTGCTGCGTCAGGCTGAGGTGCGGTGCTACTTCGTAGAACTTCATCGCCTCGACACCGGCCGCCTCGTTTTCGCCGGCCGAGATCACGCCGTTCTGGATGGCGTTGTAGACTTCGTTGTAGGCGATCACGGTCGGGCTCATGCCGACGGCGGCAAACGTCTTCGACCAGATCGGCGCGCCCTGCACGCGCACCTTGAGACCCCTGAGATCGGCGAGGTTCTTCAGCGGCTTGTTGGCGAAGATGTTGCGGATGCCGCCGCCGGCATAGCCGATCAGCACCACCTCGGCCTTAACAGCGATTTCATCGGCGACTGGCGCCAGGATATTCTTCTCGACGACCTTGTTCATGTGCTCGATGCCCTTGAACACAAAGGGCGCATCGATAAACGGCGCCGCCTTGGCGAAGGTCGACATGTGGGCCGGCGAGACGATGCCGTAATCGACCGCCTTGCCCTGCGACATGTACTCGAAATACTGCTTCTCGAGACCAAGCGATGAATTCTTGTGCAGCGTGAAGTTGACGGGCTTGCCGTAATACTTCTTCACCAGTTCTTCAAACCGGGTCAGCGCCTTGGTGAAGGCGTGGTCGTCGTTGAACTGCACGGCTCCGTTGAGCGTGACGGGCGCTTGCGCCCGCAGGATCGACGGCATGCCCAAGACGCCGGCAGCCGCCGTCGCACCAAGGCCCGCAAGTACGGTTCTTCGCTTCATGGCGTTCCTCCCCTGTAATGCCCATCCCTTGTAAGCGGGACTTTGGCCTGGCCGACGACGCGGCCACTACCGCAAAGCGTATGCAAAACAGCGCGGCTGTGGAAGCCAATTTAAGCAGTACCCAAGGCCAATAGGCCGCAGACGCCGGGCCGATGATTGCAATCATTCGGCAAATCCCGCCTCGGAGGCGCGGGCCGAGCCGGTGTCCCATCCGCAAATAGCCGCAAGCACGCGTCACGATCCCGGCATAATAGTTGCCGAGGCAACATCTCGCGATTCCATCTGACGCCGACGGCGATGTTCATTGCGCAGGCAACCGACATGCCGCAAATGTTGCGCGATGTCGGGTCTGGCCCGCTCCGTCAGAGGCGCGGATGACGTGCAAGCACGCGGCTTGCCGCAATTTCCCGTCACGCTTGATCCGAAAACCGGAACTGAACGTTGCTGCGTTCTGTCAGGCATCACTTGCCGCTGGCATTTCACGCGTTGCACGCCGATGTGGAGCCGGCACGCGCTGTGAGCGATCGCCTTTTTGGCCGGCAAACCCCGTAAAAATCCGGTGCTTAAGCGCTACGCAGTAAGTATGCCGGCCAAAATCTGTGTCCTTTGAACTCGCGGTGGTTGTGGTTTGTCGAATATTTTGTCAAATGTAGAGGGCGGGGCTTTTCGCCAAATTCGCCCCGGGTGCCGACAGCTTTAAGTGGGTGGCGGCGCCGGTATCAGGATGCTTCCAATACGCGCATGCGTTTGGCTACCATCCAGTAATATCTCAGGATTCCCGTGGTTCACTTTACAACCTCACGGTTTGGACTGACTTTAAACACGGCAAATGCGGATGAACCTCTGACCTACTTTTGCCAGGGTTTCCCGATTGAAGGACGGTAAAACCAGAATGAACAGATCAGCAGCGAAGAAGATGAAACAGCGCAGCGCCGGCAAACCCGATATCGAGTTGGGCAAGCGGATTCGCCTGCGGCGCGTGGAACAGAAAATCTCTCAAGCGGAGCTCGGCGACAAGCTCGGCGTGAGCTTCCAGCAGGTCCAGAAGTACGAGAAGGGCGTCAATCGTGTCGGCGCAGCTCGTCTTCAGCAAATCGCTACCGCGCTCGACGTGCCCGTGACGTTCTTCTACGACGGCGACGGCAAGGCGCGGGAAGTCGAGAGCCTGCTGTTCCTGGACAGCGCGTTCAGCCTGAGGCTGTTGCGTGCCTACAGCAAGATCAAGGACCAGACCGTACAACGTCAGTTGGTGTCCTTGATGGAATCGATCGCCGCCAACGAGGGCTAGGCATTATCGCGCCTGGATCGCAGCACCGCGGACCCGATTAATCAACGCGAGAAATCGCCGGGTAGCCTGTTGCTGCGCTAGGCCACATGCTGATCTGGCCGGAAGAGATCTTGATCTGGCCGGAAAAGATCAGCGCAACGCCATCATCTTTGGCGGAATTCGGTCGTCTGATACCTAGAACCCTGAATCTCAGGCCTCGCGGGCGCGGGCCGTTGAAAAGATTTTCTGCTATTCGAACGTGGCGCCCGATTTTTTTATCATTGCCCAGCACTCGATCCCGGTCTTGATGTAAGCCGCGAGGCCATCCGGTGTCGACGGCTCCGCCGAAACTGCCATTAGCTTGTTCCGGATTGCATGATCAGCCATCGGCTGTTCCGGTCCGGGAGGCAACCATGACGATCCTTCACCACGGCTGGCGCTTGAGCGCTTCGCGCCGCGTCCAGCGTGCCTCGCGGAGAAGGGCCTCGCCTATGAAGGCCATGAGGTCGACATGGCCAGGATGGAACATCATTCGCCGGAATATCTGAAGATCAATCCGCTCGGCGTTATCCCGACCCTGATTCACAACGGCAAGCCACTGCATGAGGTGATCGAAAGAAACACCCACGCGTCGCGGCGCGGTGGACTAGACTGCAGGCGCGGCCAGCCTGCGCCCAGGCGAATTTCGGCCCCCTTTGTTGATTCCTGAAATGGACTGGACACTTCGATGCTAGACACCCCAAAGAACGCCGAAACACCCCATGCCGACGGCAAGATCCTGCAAAGTATCCGCGATGGCGTCGGAATCATCACCTTCAATAATCCCGACAAGCGCAACGCGATGTCGCTCGAGATGTGGGAGGGCCTGGGCCAAGCGCTGGTCGAACTGCGCGACAATCCCGACGTCCGCGTCATAATTCTGGTCGGCGCCGGCGACAAGGCCTTCGTCTCGGGCGCCGACATCAGCCAGTTTGAAAAGACCCGCCACAATGCGGCGGCCTCGGAGGAATATTCGAAACGGAGCGAGGCGCAGCGCGCCCTGCTCGCGAGTTATCCCAAGCCGACGATTGCCTGCATCCGCGGTTTCTGCCTCGGCGGCGGCATGCAGGTCGCCATGCTCACCGACATCCGTATCGCCTCCGACAACAGCCAGTTCGGCATTCCCGCCGCCAGGCTCGGCATCGCCTATGGCTATGACGGCCTCAAGCATCTGGTCTCGCTGGTCGGGCCATCCTGGGCGCGGCTGATCATGTATACGGGCATGCGGATCGAGGCTGCGGAAGCCTTGCGGATCGGATTGGTCGACCGCGTGCTGCCGGATGCGGAACTATGGGACGCCACCATGGAAATCGCGCGCACCATCTCCGGCAACGCGCCGCTGGCGATCAAGGCCGCCAAGATCACGATTGCCGAAGTGTTGAAGGACGAAAGCAAGCGCGACATGGACGCGATCAAGAAGATCGGCATGGCTTGCATGGATAGCGAGGATTTTCGTGAAGGGCGCACGGCGTTCATGGAAAAGCGCAAGCCGCAGTTCAAGGGGAAGTGAGATCGGTCATCCCGTAGCCCGGCTACAACGCCGCCAATACCGCCCTCGTAATATCCGCCGTGCCGTTGCTGCCGCCGAATTCCATCGGCTTGATTCCGCCGGCATAGGCTTTGTCCACCGCGCGCTCGATGCGCTCGCCGGCTTCAGCGGCGCTTTCGAGGCCATGCTTGTCGGCGAGCCAGTCCAGCATCATCGCGGTCGACAGGATCATCGCGGTGGGATTGGCCTTGCCCTGCCCCATGATATCGGGCGCGGTGCCGTGGCAGGGCTGGAACACGGCGTAGCGGTCGCCGATATCCGCTGAGGGGGCCATGCCCAGACCTCCGATCAGGCCGGCGGCGAGGTCGGAGAGAATGTCGCCGAACATGTTCTCCGTCACCATGACGTCGAAGTCCCAAGGTCGCCTCACCAGCATGAGCGAACAGGCGTCGACATAGAGCCGATCGGCCTTGACGCCGGGATGGCGTTTGGCGGCGTCATCAAACATCTCGCGAAAGAACGCGAACGCCCTGAACACGTTTGCCTTGTCGACGCATGTCAAGCCGCCGTTGGCCTTGCCGCGCGCCTTGCGGCGTTCGGCGAGGCGGAACGAAAACTCGAACAAGCGCTCCGAGGTCTTGCGCGTAATCACGAGCGTCTCACGCGCCTCGGTATCCGTCACCACGCCCTTGCCCATCGAGGCAAACAGGCCTTCTGTCGATTCCCGGATCAGCACGAGGTCGATGCCGCGCTGGTCGGCGCCGACGATCGGGCTCGGCACGCCCGGAACGAGCCGCGCCGGGCGCACGCCGGCATAGAGGTCGAAATGGAAGCGCAGTTCGATCTGCGGGGCGATCTCGGTATTGTCAGGGTAGCGCACCGAAGGCAGGCCGCAGGCGCCGAGCAGGATGGCGTCCGCTTCCTCGCACAGCCGCACGGTGCTGTCCGGCATCGATTTGCCGGTCGCCAGATAATTGTTGGCGCCGGCCGGGGCATCGGTGAAGCGGAATTTGAGGTCCGATGTCGCCTCGATCCTGCGCAGGACTTCCAGCGCCGGCGCCATCACTTCAGGGCCGATGCCATCGCCGCCGAGCACGGCGATGTGGAGCGCGTTGTTTGCGGACATGGGAGTTCCTTAGTTGAGTAGTCATTCCGGGATGGTCCGAAGGACCAGACCGCAGATGCGCAATTGCGCATCGGGGAATCTCGAGATTGCGGGCTCGATGCTTCGCATCGCCCCGGAATGACGGAGGCTACGGCGTCAGCACGGCGCGGCCGACCAGTTTGCCTTTCTGCAAATCGGTCAATGCTTCGTTGGCTTTCGCGAGCGGCATCGTCGTGACGGGAATGGGCGCGATCATCTTGTTGCGAACGAGTTCGAGCAATTCCTCGGTCTCGCGCAAATTGCCGACATAGCTGCCCTGGATCGTGATCGCCTTGATCGGGATCAGCGGCAGCGCCCAAGGCGCGCCGCCGCCGAACAGGCCGACGATGACGAGCTTGCCGCCCTTGGTCAGGCAGTCGAAGCCGAGCTGGGTAGTCTGCGCGTTGCCGACGAGATCGATCACGGCGCGAATGGGTCCGCCGGCCGCCTTCGCCAGTTGCTCCAGCGCATCCGGCGCCTTGCCGTCGACGGTGGCGAGCGCACCGGCCGCTTCAGCGGCTTCGCGCTTGCGCGCATCGATGTCGACGACGATGGCGCCCTTGCCGCCCATCGCCTTCAGCAGCGACAGCGCCATCAGGCCAAGTCCGCCGGCGCCGAAGATGACGATCGGCGAATTGAAGGCGAACTCGACTTTCTTCAGCGCGCTATAGGTCGTCACACCCGAACACGCATAGGGCGCCGCGGTAACGGGGTCGAGCCCCTTCAGGTTTAAGAGGTACTTCGGGTTCGGCACCGTCATGTGATCGGCATAGCCGCCGTCGCAATAGACGCCGAGTGAGTTCGGCTTGACGACGCACATGTTCTCGTCGCCGCCCACACAGGTCGCGCACTTGCCGCAACCGAGCCAGGGATAGACCAGCGCGATATCGCCGACCTTGAGGTCGCCCTTGTCGGCGGCGGTGACGTCGGGCCCGAACGCCACGACCTCGCCGACCGTCTCGTGCCCCATCGTGCGCGGCAGCGACACGCCGCGGTCCTTCAGCGACAGCGGCTTGCGGCCATGGCCGAGATCATAGCCGCCTTCCCAGATGTGAAGGTCGCTGTGGCAGACGCCGGCCGCCTTCACCTTGATCAGCACCTGCGTGCCCGTCGGCTGCGGCGTCTCCTGATCCACCTCTCTCAGCGGTGCGTTGAACTCGGCGACCTGAAAACTCTTCATGGCTTTTCTCCCGTCATTCTTGTTCTTGGCACAGGCATTTCTCGCGGGCGAACATTGCCACGTCTACCCAATCGAGACAAACGCGGGCGGCAGTCAGATCAGCGGATGATGGCAAGCCACGAACTGGCCCGGCGCGACGGCGCGCAGTTCCGGCATCTCGTCGCTGCATCGCTGATCCGCACGCGGACAGCGGGTACGGAACCGGCAGCCGGACGGCGGCGCGATCGGCGATGGCGGCTCGCCCACCGGCACGGTTTCGGTGGGGCGGACGTCCGGATCCGGCACCGGGATCGCCTCGATCAAGAGCGCGGTATAGGGATGCGCCGGCCGGGCGAAGAGCTGTTCGGAGAGGCCGACCTCGCACAGCCGGCCGAGATACATCACTGCCACGCGGTCGCTGACCGCCTTCACCACCGCGAGATCGTGCGCGATGAACAACAGCGTCAGGCCGAACCGGCCCTTCATCTCCTCCAGCAGATTGAGGATCTGGGCGCGGATGGACACGTCGAGCGCGGAGACCGGCTCGTCGCAGACGATGAACTCCGGGTTGAGAATGAGCGCGCGCGCGATGCAGATGCGCTGGCACTGCCCGCCGGAGAATTCATGCGGCAGCCGTCCCACCACCAGGGTCGGATCAAGCCCGACGGCGGTCAGCACCTCGTGAACGAGCCGCTCGCGCTCCTCCGGGTCCTTGACGCCTGCGATCACCAGCGGCTCGGCGACGATGTCGCCGATCCTGCGGCGTGGGTTCAGCGAGGCGATAGGGTCCTGGAAGATCAACTGCACGCGCCGGCGCATCAGCCGCAGGGCATCGCCCTGCATCGTCGTGAGATCGTGACCGTCGAACAGCACGCGCCCCGCGGTCGGCCGGCGCAACTGCAGCACCGCCCGGCCGAGCGTCGATTTTCCGCAACCGGATTCGCCGACCAGACCCAGCGTCTCGCCGCGGGCGATCTGCAAGGATACTCCGGACACGGCATGAACGATCTTGGCGCCGACGGGATATTCCACGACCAGATCGTTGACGGCGAGCAGCGGCTCATTTGAAACGGCCGACACGGCTTGCTGCATCATGCGCCCGCCTCCGCATGGATCTCGATCGGGTGGAAGCAGGCGAACTGGTGCGCGCTCGTCTCCGCCGCCTCGAGCGGCGGCTTCTCGATCCGGCAGCGCGCCACCGCATAGCGGCAGCGCGGCGAGAACGAGCACCCCTGCAGCGGACGGGTCGGATCGGGCGGACGCCCCGATATAGCCGGCAACGGCGTGTGGGGCGCGGCATCGAGCCTGGGAAGCGCCGCGAGCAGCGCTTCGGTATAGGGCATCCGCATTTTCTTGAACAACGCAGGCGTCGGCGCACGCTCGACCACGCGGCCGGCATACATGACGGCGACTTCATCAGTGCGGCCGGCGACGACGCCGAGGTCGTGGGTGATCAGGATCATCGCCATGTGCCGGCGGCGCTGCTCGCGCGCCAAGAGGTCGAGAATTTGCGCCTGGATCGTCACGTCGAGCGCGGTGGTCGGCTCGTCGGCGATTAGAAGTTTCGGTTCGCACGACAGCGCGATCGCAATCGCCACGCGTTGTCGCATACCGCCGGAAAGCTGGTGCGGATATTGCGCCAGTCGCTGCTCGGGCGCGGGGATTCCGACCGCCGCGAGCAATTCGACGCTGCGCCTGGTGGCGGCGGCGTCGTCAAGTTCGAGATGCTCCTGCAGCGTCTCGATCAACTGGGTGCCGATCGTGAGCACTGGGTTGAGCGAGGTCATCGGATCCTGGAACACGACCGCCAGCGAGCGCCCGCGCAGCTTGCGCAGTTTCTCCGGTGAGAGCTGCAGCAGGTCCTGCCCGTCGAACATCACGCGGCCAGAGAGCTTTGCCTTCTTCGGCAGCAATTGCAGGATCGCCCGCGACAGCATGGTCTTGCCGCAGCCGGATTCGCCGACGACGCCGAGCGTCTGGCCAGCGCCAACGGTGAGATCGACATGATCCACCGCGCGCAGATTGCCGCGCGGAGTTGGCAGGTCGACCAGGACGTCCTCGACGGAAAGCAGGGTATTTCCGGTCACAGCACGCCCTGACGTGGATCGGTGAGCGCACGCAGCGTATCGCCGATGAGATTGAAGGAGAGCACGGTCAGGAACATCGCGATTGCCGGAAGGAAGGCGAGCCTCGGCGCGACCTCCAGGCTTTCGCGCCCCTCCCCGATCATGCTGCCCCAGCTCGAAATAGGCGGCGGCACACCGAGGCCGAGGAACGACAAGGCGCCCTCGACCACGATGGTAACGGCGACGCCGAGCAGGAAGAAGGCAAACAGTGGCAGGATGACGTTCGGCAATAGTTCGCGCAACAGGATGCGTGCATGCGTCGCTCCCAACGCCTGTGCCGCGATGACGAATTCACGACGTGCCAGCGTCAGCGTCGCCGCCCGCGCCACCCGCATGAAGGCGGGAATGCCGAGCACACCGAGAATGAAGGTGAGGTTGAGGATCGACTGCCCGAGAAAGGCGGTCACAGCCAGCGCCAGGATCAGGGGCGGAAACGCCAGCAGCACGTCCATGCTGCCGACCACGACGGACTCGAACCGGCCACGGAAGTAGCCCGCCAGCATGCCGAGCGCGCCGCCGATGGTGAGCCCGATCATCGGCGCGCACAGCCCGACCACGAGCGAAATCCGCGCGCCGTAGACGAGCCTTGAGAGTTCGTCGCGGCCAAGACCGTCGGTTCCGAGCCAGTGCTCCATAGAGAACGGAGCTCGCCGTTCCAGCATGTCCATGTCGGTCGGGCTCGGCAGCGGCAACACTGGCGCAAGGATCGCGACCGTGAACATAAAGATCATCCAGCCGATCGCCATCCAGAACAGCAGCCCCAATCGGCGTCCGCGCTTTGCCGGTTGCGCCGCGACGCCTTCGTCGATGGTGAGTTCAAGCGTGGCCATGACGAATCCTGGGATCGAGGACGGCGTAGAGCAAATCGACGATGAAGTTCATGATCACGAAGCCGGCGGCAACGATCAGCACGACCCCCTGCAGGATGATGAGATCGCGAGTATAGATCGCGCCAACCAGCAACCGACCGATCCCCGGCAGCGCGAAGATCGTCTCCACGATAACGGTACCGCCGATCAATCGCCCGATATTGATGCCGGTTATCGTAACGAGCGTCAGCGACGATGGTTTCAGCGCATGCACGAACAGAATGCGTGAGGCTTTCAGTCCCTTGGCTTTCGCCAGCGCGATATAATCTTCCTGCAGCGTTGCGATCATGTCCGATCGCAGCACACGCATGATGCCGGGCCATTCGGCAAGCGCGAGCGTCAGCGCGGGCAGCACCATGAAGCGCAGGTTTGCAGCCGGGTCTTCCGCAAACGGCACGTAGCCCGTCGCCGGCAACCAGCGCAGCTCCACCGCAAACAGGTAAATCAGCAGGATCGCCGACAGGAAGGCCGGCACCGAAAGCATGGCGAAGGCGCTGCCGGTCATGAAGCGGTCGAACGCGCTACCGCTGCGGGCGGCGCAGACGATCGCCAGGGGAACGCCGATGACGAGGCCCATGATCTCGGCCAGAATCATCAGCTCGAACGACACCGGAAGCCGCTCGGTCACGGCCTGCAGCACGGCCTGCCCGGTGCGGAACGATCGGCCGAAATCGCCCTGCAGGATGTTGCCGAGCCAGCTGAAGTAACGGATCCAGACCGGCTGATCGAGCCCCATGTCCTTGCGCAGCGCCGCGACATTCTCCGGCGTCGCCTGATCGCCGAGGATCACATAGGCGAGATCGCCCGGCAGCAGCGACGCGATGAAGAACGTCAACAGCGATACGGCGATCAGGACCGGGATGAGGTACAGAAGTCTGCGCGCGACAAAGAACAGCATGGAAGATTATTCCAGCCAGGTGTCCGATACGTCGATCACTCCGTGATAGATTTTTGGCAAGCCTTTCAGCTTGGACGTGGAAATTGCATAGTAGGTGTTCTGGAAAGTCCAGAACCAGATCGCTTCCTTGTTCACGATGCGGCTGACGGCGCAATAATCTTCGATCCGCTTTTCGGGATCGGCCGTGACCCGTGCATGGTCCAGCAACCGGTCGAGTTCCGGATCGGAAAAATTGGCGAGCGCGACCGGGCTGCCGGTGCGGAAATTGGCGAACATCTGCGGATCGGGATCGGCGAGATCGACGATCCGCCACCCTATCACCTGGAACTGGCGCATGAAGGCGCGTGGCGGGAACGATGCCTGATCGATCTGCTCAATCTCCGCATTGACGCCCGCCCGTTTCCAGAACTGCTGCAATACCTGACCGATGGTGCGGCCGCGCGGCGTCGCGGTGACGATCAATTTGAACTCGACCGGCTTGCCGTAGTCCTTGATCAGCGCCTTCGCCTTCTCGAGGTCTTCAGGGAGCGCACCATCGTCCTTGCACTTGACCCAGGAACCGTCGCCATAGGGGTTGCTCGCGGGCTTCGCGAGGCCATTGGTGATCGCCTGCGACATCTTCTTGCGGTCGAGTGCCATCACCAATGCCTGGCGCACGCGGACATCATCGAGAGGTGGCGCCTTGGTGTTGATGGCGTAAACCTGCGCGCCGGAGCCGGCGTAGGTGTGCACCTTCATCTTCGGGTCTTTTTGCGCCTTCATGATGTTGTCAGCGTCGTATTCGTCATCCCAGACGATGTCGGCTTCGCCCGACTGCAGACTGGCGAAGCGCGACTGCGCATCCGGCAATGGCTTCAAGATGATCCGGTCGAGGTAGGGATGGCCCTTGTTCCAGTAGTCCGGATTCTTTTCCAGCACCATGCGGTCGCCCGCGGTCCATGACTTCAGAATAAAGGGACCGGTGCCGACCGGGTTGCGATTGTAGTCGTCGCCCTTGGTCTTCCACGCCGTCGGCGAGTGGACTACGTTGTTCGAACTCTGAATGGTCATCAGTGCAGGCTGGTTCACCTGCGGATCATTCAGATTATAGACCACCGTCAGTTCGTCGGGAGCCTGCACATTGTTGACGTAGGCGATATAGAAGGCGCAGCGGCACTTGTTGGCCGGATCCTTCTGCCGATCAAAGTTCTCCTTGACCGCTTGCGCATTGAACGGCGTGCCGTCGTGGAATTTGACACCGGGCCGTAGCTTGAAGGTCCAGGTCTTGTAGTCGTCCGAATGCGTCCAGGACAACGCCAGCTTTGGCACCGGCTTGCCATTGTCATCGAGCGCAACGAGCGTGTCGAAAATCGCAGCCGCCGCGGTTTCCACCGCCGTGTCGTACACGCCGACCTTCAGTGGATCGAAACCGGGGATATCGACTTCGAGGCCGACGGTGATGCTGCCGCCCGCTTTCTGTGCGGTGGCGGGCATTGCCGACAACGCCACGCCAAATCCCGCCACAAGAAATATTCGCGCGAGCGCGCTCGAACGGATCGCCGCTTTCATTGATGTTCCCTCCGATGTGTCATCCGTCCGGCATTCCGGATCGTGATCGCTGCGGCAAGATTGTCTGGAATTTCCGTCGCGGGCAAGGCCGTTCGCGACCCGCGGATGAAACGCCGCAGGTTCATGTTTCGCTATGCGGAGCGCGCCGTCAGACGCGCGCGGCTACCTGCGCTTTTGCGGCAAAGGCTGCGATTTCATCCTCCGACAGACCGGTCTCCTTCAGGTAGACACGCGTGTGCTCGCCGAGCGTCGACATGCGTCGCGCCGCCGACACGTTGGCGCCCGACATGCGGAACGGCAGGTTGAGCACCTTGAAGGTGCCGCCGCCGTCCTCGACCTCGGCCAGTGCGCCGCGATGGGCAATCTGCGGATCGCGCAGCGCTTCAGCAACGGTGCGATAGGCCGATGAGGGAACGCCGTGCGCGTTGAGCGCCGCGAGGCACTGCCCGGTCGTCACCGCGCCCGACCATGCCTCGACGCCTTCGATCAGGCTCGTCCAGTTTTCCCGGCGGTCGGAATATTTCGCAAAGCGCGGATCGCTCACCCACTCCGGATGGCCGATCACCTGCATCAGGCTCTGAAAAGTTTTCTCGCTGGCGATCGCCATCATCACGTAGCCGTCCGTCGTCTCGATCGGGCCGAACATCGGCCGCTGCGTCGGCTTCACCTCGAATTGCGACCACTGCAGTTCGTTCAGCGTCAGGCTCAGCATGGATTCCAGCATCGAGACGTCGATATGCTGGCCCTGCCCGGTTGTGTTGCGCTGATACAGCGCCGCCGAGATGGCGCCGAACGCGTAGACGCCGGTGAGCACGTCGGCATGATAGATGCCACAATAGTCCGGCCGGCTTCGTCCGGGCTGGTAGGCCAGATGCGCCATCTCATAGCCCGAGGCAGCGTGAATCACCGGCGCATAGGCCGGCAGCTCGGCCGACGGCCCGGTCTGGCCGTATCCCGAGATCGAGCAATAGACCAGCTTCGGGTTGAGCCCATGCAGCGAGGCATGGTCGAGCTTCAATCGCCGCATCACGCCTGGACGGAAATTTTCCACCAGCACATCCGCGGTCGCAACCAGCCGGCGGACCGCCTCCGATCCCTCGGGCGACTTCAAATCCAGCACCAGGCTGTTCTTGCCGACATTGAGCTGGCCGAAGGCGGTCGAGCAATTATTCCGCACTGGCGGGCGGGTCCGCATCGTCTCGCCTTCCTCGGTCTCGATCTTGATAACCTCCGCTCCCATATCGGCGAGCATTCGTGTACAATGGGGGCCGGCAATCGTGGTGGAGAAATCGAGGACCCGCAGGCCTGTGAAGCTGCCTGTCAAATTCCTCTGATCATTGCCGGCTATGGTCATCGCGTGAAACTCCTTAGGCCTTTTGCGGCCATTCGTTTTGGTTGGCGGCCGAGACCCTAAATTGTGCAGCGTCGACAGGAAAGTAGTTCGCCAGGAACGATGGCCTGCAGCGCGCGTTGTAAACATGCATGGAAGTTGGACCCATTCTTGCATCAGTCTCATTGAGGCTGGAGTATCATTGCGGCTGGTACGAGGACGCTTGTCTTGAAGGTCTTGTTCGTCACCACTGAAATGGATGACTTTGTCCGGGTGGGCGGGCTTGCTGCCGTATCCGCGGCGCTACCCCGGGCGCTGCGCCGCTGGAGTGACGTCCGGGTCATGCTGCCCGGTTATCGGGACATCATCGAACAGTTCACCCACATTGAAATCGTTGGAGAATGCCCCGCTCTGGCGGCGATGCCAGCCTGCTCGCTCGGGCGGGCAGCGACCAAGGATGGTCTGCCGGTCTACGTCCTGCTCTGCCCGCAGCTTTATGACCGGCCGGGCAATCCCTATGGCGACGAATCGGGGCGCGACTGGCCGGACAACGACATCAGGTTCGGCCGCTTCGCATCCGCCGCCGCGGAACTTGCCGCGGGCAGCCTGGACAAGAATTGGGCAGCAGACCTGATCCATGCCAACGACTGGCAGGCCGCGCTGGCGCCGGCCTATCTGGCATGGCGAGGCTCAAAGGTCCCCTCGATCCTGACCATCCACAACCTCGCCTATCAGGGGTTGTTCCCGCCGGACTCGCTGCGCCGGATCGGCGCGCCCGAAAGCTCCTTCCACATCGACGGGCTCGAGTTCTACGACCACGTCTCGTTCCTCAAGGGCGGCCTCGTCTATGCCTCGCATCTGACCACCGTCAGCGCCACCTATGCGAAGGAGATCACGACGCGCGAACTCGGCTGCGGGCTGGAAGGTCTGCTGCAGCGCCGCTCGAACGCCGCGCAACTGACCGGCATCTTGAACGGCATCGACGAAAGCTGGGATCCCAGCGCCTGCGCGCATCTGGCGCAGACCTTCGCCCCCGGCGATTGGGAAGGCAAGCAGGCGAATGCCGACTACGTCCGCAAGCAGTTTGGCATGGCGCTGTCGCGCGGCCCGCTGTTTGGCCTGGTTGCCCGCCTGGTGCACCAGAAGGGCGTCGATCTCGTCCTGTCCGCGGCCGACGAAATCATCGAGGCCGGCGGACAGATCGTGGTGACCGGCAGCGGCGAGGCCCAGATCGAACAGGCACTGGTCAACGCACACCGCCGCCGGCCGGATGCGATCGGCGTCACCATCGGCTTCAACGATGCGCAGGCGCGGCGGATTTTTGCCGGCAGCGATTTCACCCTGATGCCGTCGCGGTTCGAACCGTGCGGGCTGAGCCAGATGTATGCGCAACGGTTCGGATCGCTGCCGATCGGTCACCAGACCGGCGGGCTGGCGGAGACCATCAAGGACGGCGAAACCGGATTCCTGTTTCCGCAACCATCGGCGGAATCTTTCCTCGGCGGCGTCAGGCGCGCGTTCGACGCCTTCCGCGCCAAGGACCGCCTCGACGCGATGCGGCGCAGCGCGATGGCGCGATCCTTTAGCTGGGATCTGTCGGCCGCGCTTTACAGCGCACTCTATCGCAAGACGATCGCGCCTTCCATCATCGCGTGATGTCGCCTACTCCGCCGCTTCCGGCATGACTTCCATCTGCTCGTGGAGGATGACGCCGGAGAGTGGATCGAACTCGCCGACCCAGGGCTTCTTTTCGAGCACCGACCTGGTGTGGCGGTAACCGGCATCCCACCGCTGCATGATTCCGGACGGGCTGAAATCGATATCCTTGGTGTGGTCCTCGCGGCTGAGCTGCGGGGCCAGCAGCCGCACTACATGCATCCGGGTCGGGCACCCATAACCGGTGAGCTCCCTCACCGCTTCGCTGTTGCGTTCAGACTCAGGCAACCGCGCGGCGAGCTGGTTGATGACATGGCGCAGCCGATGCGCCTGCTGCTGCCGCGCAATGTGGCTGGCGATACGGCTCGAATACTGCACGTCCTTGTGGCGGTTCAGCACCTCCGCCATCGTGGTCGGCTCGGCGCCGGACGGATTCCAAAGATGCACGGCGAAGATCAGCGAGTTCTTGCGCGGATTGTCGTCGAACACCGCCTCCGTCGGCGTGTTCGATAGAATCCCGCCGTCCCAATAGAGTTCGCCGTCGATGCGCACCGCCGGGAAGGCCGGCGGCAGCGCGCCCGAGGCCATGATGTGCCTGACGCCAAGTTCGCCATCGCGGCTGTCGAAATAGCGCATCTGGCTGGTACGGACATGGGCGGCCCCGACCGTCAGGCGCGGCGTGCATTGATTGACCAGATTGAAATCCACCAACTCCGTCAGCGTCCGCTCCAGCGGCGAGGTCGAATAATAGCCGGCATTGTCGGCGCCGAGCGGATAGCTGTCGCCGGCATGGGCCAGCGGGTTGGGCCGGAAGAAACCGGGAATGCCGTTGGTCACCGTCGACCAGTAAGAAAGCTTTTCGTTGAAGCCCGGAAAGATGTCACGAAAGCTCCATATCGGATTCTGCTCCATCTTCTTCCAGAATTCGCGCAGGCGCGGCAGCCGGTTCTGCGGCGCATTGCCGGCGATCAGGCTGGCGTTGATGGCGCCGATCGAGGTGCCGATGATCCAGTCCGGCTCGATGCCGACCTCATGCAGCGCCTGGTAGACGCCGGCCTGATAGGAGCCGAGCGCGCCGCCACCCTGCAGCACCAGCACGACCTGACCCGGCTCGGACCTGGCCAGCGATCGCAAGTTCGGCGAAGAACCGATGTCCTGAACGTCTTTCATGTCACGCTCCCTCGGACTTTAGTGTGCAGTCCAGCCGCCATCGACCGGCAACGCCGTGCCCGTGATCGAGGCTGCTGCCTCGCTGGCGAGAAAGACCGTCAGCGCGCCCAGTTCCTCGACGCTCGCAAAATGCTTGTTGGGCTGCTGTGCCAGCAACACGTCGTGAATGACCTTCTCGCGGGAAATGCCGTGCGCCCTGGCCTGACTGTCGATCTGTGCTTCGACCAGCGGCGTATAGACATAACCCGGGCAGATCGCATTGCAGGTGATGCCATCCTCGGCGGTCTCCAGCGCAGTCACCTTGGTCAGGCCGACGATGCCATGCTTGGCTGCGACATAGGCCGCCTTGAAGGGCGAGCCGACCAATCCATGCGCGGAGGCGATGTTGATGATCCGCCCGAACTTGTTCTGACGCATCGCCGGCAGCGCCAGCCGCGTGGTGTGAAACGCCGACGACAGGTTGATCGCCAGGATCGCATTCCATTTCTCGACCGGAAACTGGTCGAGCGGCGCGACGTACTGGATGCCGGCATTGTTGACCAGAATATCCAGCCGGCCATGACTGGCGACGGTAGCCGCGATCATCTCGGCGATCGCCTCCGGGCTCGTCATGTCGGCGGCGGAATAGCTGACCTCGACGCCGAAATCGGCGGCCAACTGGTCTTTGGTCCGGGCGATCTCGGCCGCGATGCCAAAACCGTTCAGCGCCACCGCCGAGCCGGCTTCCGCCAACGCGCGGGCAATCCCGAGCCCGATACCACTGGTCGAACCCGTGACCAGTGAGACCTTGCCTGTCAGCGGCCGCAGAGCCGCCACACCTGGCGTTTTGAGCTGAATATTCATGGCCGTCCTTTCGGGTGGGGATTCAGCGCCTTACGCTGACCATCTCCGCCTCACCCTGCCCGGCAGCCTTCGTCTGAGGAAATGCCGTTTGGCTTCCAAAACCATACGCGGACGCTATCGCGGTTTGGGTAGTCATAAGGGGGCGCAATCGAGTAGCTTTGATCCACGACAGACCGGGACACGGCCATGGAGATGCATCAGGTTCGCTACTTCCTTGCGGTCGCGCGTGTGCTCAACTTCACGCGCGCCGCCGATGAGTGCAACGTCACGCAACCGTCGCTGACGCGGGCCATCAAGCAACTGGAAGCCGAACTCGGCGGCGACCTGTTTCGCCGCGAGCGCCCCGCCGCGCAATTGACCGAACTCGGCCAGCGCATGCATCCGCTGCTCAAGCAATGCTACGAGGCGGCGACAGGGGCGCGCGAACTTGCCTCGTCCTTCAAGAGCGGCGAAGTCGGTGCGCTCCGGATTGCGCTGACCCATTCCGTCGACCTGTCGCTGCTGATTCCGCATCTCGACGAGATCAAGCGGATGTTCAATCGTCTGGAGTTCCGCTTTCTGCGCGGCAACGCCCGCGAAGTCGCTGAGTTTCTCAAGAAGGGTGAAGCCGAGCTCGGCATTGCCGCCGAGATCAGCGAGGAGTGGGACCGGCTCGACACCTGGCCGCTGTTCACGGAAAACTTTCAGCTCGTCGTCAACAAAAACCACCCGCTGGCGGCGCGCGAGAAAATCGACTTCGTCGATCTTCGCACCGAACAATTGCTGTCGCGTAACTATTGCGAACATGGCGCGCGAGTAAACAGCTCGCTTCGCGAACATGGGCTCGATGTGGATCGCAGCCATGAGATCGCCTCCGAACGCGATTTGATCGAACTGCTGGAAGCCGATATCGGCGTCGCCGTGGTGCCTGACACCGCCTCGATCCCGCCGACGCTCAAGCGTGCCAATGTCGAGGGACTGGATGCGCGGCGGACCGTGAACCTCTACGGCGTTGCCGGGCGTGAGCGGACGGCGGTGGCGTCCGCCGTGATGCGCATGCTGCGTGGCGCCGACTGGCAGCAATTCATCGGCAAGGCCGCGGGCGTCCAGGGTTTTCAATCCGCTAGGACCTCGTCATAGGCTGCGTCACGCTGAAGGACGCCGGCGAATACACCCCCGTCGGTCAGGCCATTTAAGAGCGTTGCAACGATGAGAGCGCGGGCAGTCGCAAAACAAAGACCGCAGGAGCCGTGACTGCCAGCAAGGAGGTTACGGCAATCAGCAGAGATGCAATCGTCAATACCTCAACCGAGAGAGCCATTCCCGGAGCGATCTGAGTCAGCATCGGGCCGAGCGATTTTATGGCTCCGAAGGCCGCGACCATTCCGGCAATCCCTCCAAAGGTTGCGACAATCAACACTTCAGCAAAATAGATTGAGACAATCCGCGCCGGCGAAAATCCCAACACCTTCAATACGGCTATGTCCTTGCGACGCTCGCGCACCGAAATCATGACCGTGTTGACAACGATCATCAGCAAGGTGAGCAGAGAAGCGCCAACTACAAGTGACGTCATCAGCGCGACATTGCCAAGCTGTGCGGCAAAGCTTCTGTTAAAGCTGCGCTCGGTGTCCGTTGCGGTCGAGGCAGGATCAACGAGAAATTCTCGATCGATCGCATTGCTGAGCGACTGGCTGTCAACACCGGGAAGCGGGCGGAGCACAATCCAGCCAATTGTGTCTTGGCTAATGGCGCGAGCATCATTGAAATAATCATGGCGTAGAAACATAAAGTTGGTATCGACTTGGGCTGATCCGCCCTTGAAGATACCTGAAATCGTGAACTGCCAAGAACGAGAGCCATTCTTTTGAACAATGGAACGGCTCAGAACCGGAATTGTATCTCCGACCCTCCAGCCCCATTTCGCAGCCATAGCTTCACCGACGAGAAGCGCCAGACGATCCTGTTTGAATCTCGTCTTTTCAGACTCGGAAAGCAGGATGTCTGAGCGATAGACTTCCAAGTAGGTCGCTGGATCGACTGCGAATGCATGGAGCGAATTCTTGGGCTCGCGGTGGTAACCGCCGAACCAGCTCGCGAAAGTCGCTTCACCAATACCCGAGATACCCAGCAGTCGGCCAAAATGTGTCGCCGGTAGAGGCTGCATGAAGCTTAGCTTGTTGACGGTTATCAATCGACCTGCATCGGTAGTGGCTTCCGCATTGAAGGCTTGCTCAAATGCAGTCAGGACGCCGAAAAGGCAAAAGGCAAAGAAGAACGCAACAGCCAGCAGGAGATTGCGCGTCTTGGCCGCCCTCAAATTTGCTAAAGCAATTCCAACGAAGGTCATGCCGCGAAGCTAGCAAAGCGTCATATCGCGCGGCAACGGGCCCACCGTTTGATTAGGTGATTTCTAAAGGGACAATTTTTCCGTGCGGCGGTCCGGCCGGCATCGGATCAAGTCCTTCGCGGCCGTTTGCTGCAAATCTTGTTTCGTGCCTCCTGGTGACCGCAAAAGCTGACGTCAGCATAGCAGGCGGCGCGATGGGGGGAACTCTGGTTGCCGGGGCGAGTTTAATATCGAACCCTCAGCGTCCGAGAGCAGAGCCATGGAGCATATCCAATACCCCAATGAAAGCGCCGAATACCGAGCCGCCCGAAACGCGCTTCTGGATGACGAGATTGCCCTTCGGGCGCAGATTGAGGCCGTTGCGGCGAAGCGTCGCGCGCTGCCGCCCGGCGGTGAGGTACCCGAGGACTACGTCTTTGAGTGGATTGGCAAGACGAGCATGCCGGAGAAAGTGAGGATGTCCGAGCTGTTCGGTCCACACGACACGCTCATTTTGTACAGCTTCATGTACGGCCCCGAACGCGAATTGCCGTGTCCAGGCTGCACCCATTTGCTCGATGGGATAGAGGGCGCCGCGCGACACATAGGCGAACGCGCTGCGCTCCACATCGTCGCCAAGTCGCCAATCGCGCGTCTCGCCGCCTGGGCACACGAAAGAGGCTGGGAACACCTCTCGCTACTTTCGACCGCAGGCAACAGCTATGACGCGGACTACTTTGGCGACACGTCAAAATTTTCCAAGGGAATGCGCACGCAACATCGCGTTCCGGACGGCGACAACTGGGACGAAACAATCTTCAACGTATTCAGAAAGAAAAACGGCGCGATAAGGCACTTCTGGGGCTCTGAGATGAGCTTTGCCCCACCCGCTCCCAACCAGCACCATCGTGCTGGTGATCTCGCCGATCCGCTCTGGGGTCTTCTCGACATGACACCTGAAGGCCGAGGCGATTTCTTTCCAAAGGTGAACTACGATTGAGCCACGCTTGACGGCGCACCACAAAGCCAAGTCGCCCGCGCTACCGTTCTTCGCTCGCACTCTTCAGCGCAGCGACGAGATCGTCGATTTCCATGCGCTTGCGGAAATCGGGATCGACGAAGCGGGCCTTCACCAATCCGTCGCGGCCGACCACGAAGGTCGCCGGGATCGGCAACACCCAGCCGTCATTGCCCTGGAAGCTCGCCATATCCTGGTATGACAGCAGCCGCTGGATTTCGCTGCCGAGCCAGATCGCAAGGTTGAGCGACAGCGCGTAGCCGTTGTCGAGATCGGTCAAGACCGGAAACGGCGCTTCCGCCTCGGACTTGAATTTCTCGGCATAGGCCTGGGTCTCCGGCATGATCGCAACCGTTTGCGCGCCCAGGGCCTTGATCCGGTCCTGGGCCTGGATCACCGCCCGCACATTCAGCCGGCAATATGGACACCAATGCCCGCGATAAAACATCACCGCGACCGGACCGCGGTCGGTCAGTGATTTCAGGCTGACCAGCCGGCCGGTCTCGTCCGGCAGCAGGAACGGCGGCATCACTTCGCCCGGCCGCGGCGCGTTTTCGCCGCCGCCGTTCTCATTGAGCCGCGCCACAAGCCGGTCGACCGCTTCGCCATAGGCCGGAAAGATGTCCTGACCCGCCGCGGCGTAGGCTTCGAGCTGCTCGCGCAACGTGCCTTCCATGTCGCGGCATCGCTGGAATGCCTCCTTGAGACGTTCGGCGTTGGCGGGCGATAACGTTGTCGTCATGGCGTGCTCCGGCATCTCAGTATTATTTTCCGGTTCGGGCCGCCCCGCAAGGGCGGCCCAAGCGTTTCAGGCCTTTCTCAAGGCAGATAGAAATTGCCGGTCGGGTCGAGCATGCCCGAGGCCGAATAGAGCTGTCCCTTGTCCATGAAGAACACGGTGTTGCTCGGCACCTTCTTCGCGTTCTTCATCATCGCATCGTGGTTCTTCGGCGTCGCCGCCATGGCCATCGCCGACATCTTGCCTGGGCCGGCATACATGTAGGCCATGCCCGGATTGAATTCCCAGGGAACTTGCGAGAAGGCCGTGGTGGCGATGGCGGCAAACGCCGCAGCGGCAATCAGGGTCTTGGAAAGGGTTTTCATGGCGGTTCCTCTGAATGGATGATGACGCCCGCCAATCGGGCGCTGACCCATCAGAGGCCGCCCTGCCCCGGATTTGAAATACCGTTGCACAATCGGTTCGATAGCCGCCGCGTATTGAGCGGCACCAATAGCCGAGCGCTATCGACTTGAGAGCAGTTGCGCATTTCCTATTGCCGGCGCCGGCGCTCATCCTGTGCTGGAAAGCCTGCGGAGGGCATGCGCAAACAGGAGGCTTTCCATGACCCGTCGCTTGACCACCCGCGTTGCGAATTTCTGCACCTCGCTGCTCCTGATATTCCTCGTCCTTTCGGTCACTTCCACCGCGCGGGCCGACAGCGACGATGGTGTCGTCCGCGTCAAGAGCGCGGTGCCGATGGCCGAAGCGATCACCCGCATCAAGGCCGACATCGCTGCCAAGGGCATCAAGTTCTTCACGCAGATCGATCAGTCGAAGCTCGCGGCCGACGCCGGCATCAAGCTGCGTCCCTCGACGCTTTTGGTGTTCGGCAATCCCCCACTCGGGACGCAGTTCATCACCTCGAATCCGAATGCCGGACTCGACTGGCCGGTCCGCCTGCTGCTGACGCAGGACGACCATGGCGATGTCTGGGCGGTATGGACCGATTTCGAATGGATCGCCAGGCGCCACAACATCCGGGATCGCACAGCCCAATTCGAGATGGCGACCAAGGTGGTGGGCTCGATCACCTCGACCATTACGACCAGGTAACAGCGTCGGCTCGCCTCCCGTAAACCTCATCAGGTTGCGCCAGCGGGCGCGGCCTGATCGCATCAATGCTGCCAGCAGAGGGGTACATTCGATGACGCCGGAAAAATTCGACGTGGTCATTCTGGGTGGGGGAAACGCCGGCATCGGCGTGACCGGACCGGTCCGGCGCGCCGGAATGTCGGTCGCGATGATCGAGGCCGATCTTCTCGGCGGCACCTGCCCGAACCGGGGCTGCACGCCGAAGAAGGTGCTGGTCGCCGCCGGCCACGCGCTGCACGAAATCGAACGCGCCTCCATCCATCACATTGCCATCGGCAAGCCGAAGCTCGACTGGGCGGCGCTGATCGACCGTGAGAAAGACATGATCAAGGACATTCCGGCCAACCTCGCCCGCTCGATGGCCAGGCGCAATGTCGAGGTCATCAAGGGCCACGGCGCGTTTGCTGGTCCGAACAGCGTCCGCGTCGGAGGACGCAGGCTTGAGGCGAAACACATCGTGATCGCGACAGGATCGAAGCCGCGACCGCTGTCGATTCCGGGGGCCGAACTGATGATCACTTCCGACGAGATGCTGAGCGAACGAGAACTACCCGACTCGGTGATTTTCGTCGGCGGCGGCGTGATCGCGCTGGAATTCGGCCACGTCTATGCGCGCGCCGGCGCGCAAGTGACGATTCTCGAAGCATTGCCTCAGCTATTGCCGGCCATGGACGCCGATGCGGTCGCACGCCTGCAGACCGAAAGCGAGCGGATCGGCATCCGCTTCAGGACCGCCGTCAGCGTCAAGCGAATTGAAAAGGCGAACGGCCGCCTGCGCGTTGTCTTCTGTTATAACGGCACCGAGCACGCCGCCGAGGCCGAACGCGTCGTCAACGGCGCGGGCCGCGTCGCCAACGTCGATACGCTTGATCTCGCTGCGGGCCAGGTCGAGCACGCCAATGGCCGCGTCGCGATCGATAGCCATTTGCGCTCGATCTCCAACCCGAACGTCCATATCTGCGGCGACGCGGTGCCAACCTCGCCGCAACTGTCGCCGATCGCGACCTATGAGGGCGACATCGTCGGGCGCAACATCGTCGAAGGCCCGAAATACAGCCCGGACTACGCCAGCATGGCAACGTCCGTCTACACCGTGCCGCCGCTCGCTTCCGTCGGCCTGACGGAGGTTGCAGCCAGGCAGAAAGGCTTTTCCATCGACGTTCACACCAACGAAATGCTCGACTGGTTCTCCGCCAAAACCTATGCCGAGACTGTCGCGTGGTCGAAGGTGATCGTCGATCAATCGACCGACCACATTCTCGGCGCGCATTTCGTCGGGCATTCTGGCCAGGAGCTCGTGAATATTTTCGGACTGGCGATGCGCTTCGGCATCACAGCTAGCCAGATCCGGGAAAATGTTTACGCCTATCCGACGTTCTCCTCCGACATCAAGCACATGCTCGGCCACGGTTAGCCGCATAGCGCGGCGCTATGGAGTCAAGAGCCAACCGGCATTTCCTCTCGTGCGCGGTTTCCCTGATGGTGATGACGTAGCCGGCCAGATCGTTCGAGGCCAAGGCGAATCTCAAGGCAAGACAGAAAACAGAGGAGCACAGCATGTCCACATCCAACGTCGCGTCACGCACAATCTGGCAAGGCCTCGCACTCGCTGGAATGATTGCTGGTTCGGTTGCGACCAGCTCGACTGCCATTGCGGGCGAGTGCCCGGTCGGCAAGATGCAGCCCAACGTTCGTCCGATGGTCGACCACAAGCCGGTCGGCGTCACCGACGTTACGCTTGGCGCGATCAACCTCGAGAAGCAGCCGGCCAATATCAGGGATCGCGAGCTGCGCTTCCGCAAGCTGACGATCGAGCCGGGCGGCATCGTGCCCTGGCACAGCCATGATGACCGTCCCGCGCTGATCTACGTCCAGCAGGGCGAGATCGTCGAATACGCCAGCAACTGCGCCGATCCGATCGTGCACAAGGCCGGCGAGATCAGGCCGGAAGTCGC
Organism: Bradyrhizobium sp. AZCC 1678; assembly: GCF_036924765.1. Lineage (NCBI taxonomy): Bacteria > Pseudomonadati > Pseudomonadota > Alphaproteobacteria > Hyphomicrobiales > Nitrobacteraceae > Bradyrhizobium > Bradyrhizobium sp. AZCC 1678. The sequence continues at coordinate 3,065,971 of NZ_JAZHSE010000001.1, read as the reverse complement.
CGGCACCTCGCATTGGTGGAAGAACCTCGGCAAGGAGACCGTCATTCTCTATGTCGGCGACGTCCGCAAGGATCCGCACGACCACAACATGTAAGGAGCTGTAACGAGCGCCACCCGACGTTCGTTAACGGATGTGACGGCCTGGGATCCCGCGTGTCGCCCCACACCCCCAGCCGTCACATCCTTCTTTTTCAAGCGTAGTAGTGAGAAGCGCCATGACCGGTATTTCCGCGCGGATGAAACCTCAAGCGATGGAAATGCAGGGTCATTCGCCTGGCGTGGTGCTGCGGTCCCTCGTCATCGGCCTCACGGCGTTCCTGACCGTGGTCGACCTGTTCGCCACGCAGGCGATCCTTCCCTCACTGACCCGGCATTACAACGTGAGCCCCGCCGCAATGGGCTTTGCGGTCAACGCGAGCACCATGGGCATGGCGGTCGCGGGGCTCGTGGTCGGGGTCCTGAGCCCGCATATCGACCGCCGCTTCGGCATTCTCGCAAGCCTGGTCCTGCTCGCGATCCCCACGCTGCTGCTGGCCAGCGCGCCCGACCTCACCGTGTTCACGGTCCTTCGCGTCGCGCAGGGCCTCTGCATGGCCTCGGCCTTTGCACTGACGCTGGCCTATCTAGGCGAGCAATGCAGTCAGATGGATGCGGGCGGCGCGTTCGCAGCCTATATCACCGGCAATGTCGCCAGCAACCTGATCGGGCGGCTGGTGTCGGCCGCCGTCGTCGATACGCTCGGGCTGGCCTCGAATTTCTATTTCTTCGCGCTGCTCAATCTCGCCGGCGCGATGCTGGTCTACTTCACCATCCAGCGCGTCAAACCGATGCACGCGATGCCGACAGTGCAATCGCCGTTCGCTGCGACGCTCGAGCATTGGCGCAACCCGGCGCTGCGCTCGGCCTTTGCCATCGGCTTCTGCATCCTGTTCGCCTTTATCGGCACCTTCACCTTCGTGAATTTCGTGCTGGTGCGCGCGCCGCTGTCGCTCGGGCGAATGGATCTCGGCTTCGTCTATTTCGTGTTCGCGCCGTCCGTCGTCACCACGCTGTTCGCCGGCAGGGCGGTGGCGCGCTTCGGTACGCGGCCGGCGATCTGGGGCGCGCTTGCGGTCGCTGCATTGGGCCTGCCGCTGTTGCTGTCTTGGCATCTGCCCGCGGTCCTGACCGGCATGGTACTGGTCGGCGTCGGCACGTTCTTCGCACAGGCCTGCGCCACCGGCTTCGTCGGCCAAGCGGCCCGCGACAACCGCGGCATTGCCAGCGGAACCTATCTTGCCTGTTATTTTCTCGGCGGCCTCGTCGGCAGTGCCGTGCTGGGCCAATTGTTTGACCGTTTCGGATGGACCGCCTGCGTCGCCGGCGTCGGCGCGTCGCTAGCCATCGCGGCGCTATTGACCGCGCGCCTCACGCTCACTCAACCCGCCGGGTCTCCGGCATGAACAGCCAGATCACTGTCAGGCCCGAGGCTGCGATCCCGGCCAACCCGGTGAACGCGATGCTGCTACCAAACGTGTCGCTGATATAGCCCGCCAGCACCGTGCTCAATGACGCGCCGATGCCGGTCGCGGTGCCGACGATGCCTAGCGCCAGATTGAAGTGGCCGCTTCCGAAGGCGACATCGGCCACGATCAGCGGCACCATCACGCTAAGTACGGCCGCGGTGATGCCGTCGAACACCTGCACGGCAACCAATAGATAAGGATCGCTGACAACCGCAAACAGCAGGCCACGGATCGCCAGCGCGCCGAACGCCAACAATAGCAGCGGCCGCCTGCCCCACGCCTGCGCCTTGCGGCCGACCGAGGGCGAAGCCAGCGCGACGATGGCCTGCGGCACGATGATGCAGGCTGCGATCAGCACCGGCGCCCATTGGCTGGACCGCATGGTGACGACGCCGGCCATCAGCGGCAGCATGGCGGCGTTCGCGAGCTGAAACAGCAGCACGCCGCCGGCAAAGATCAGCAGCGGACGCTGACGCAGCAGATGGAAAACGCTGGTGGCCTCTTTATCGGGAACCTCCCGCACGACGGCGCCGTGGCTTTGAGCGACGTCGATCTCCTGCTCGCGGATGCGCGAGAGCGCCAGCAATGTCGGAATCGCGAGCATGAAGGTCACGAGAAACACTGCCTGGCTCGACAACAGGTAACCGGTCGCGCCCATCAGCGCCGCCGCCGAGCCGTTGCCCAGCGATGCAAAGCGGGCATTGCGCCCAAGCCGCTCCCCGATGGCGAACGGCCCGACCAGACCGAGGCTGATCGCCGCGATCGCCGGACCCAGCACGCAACTCGCCAGCGCATGCAGAATGGCCGCCGCCGTCACCACCGGAAAGATCGGCCACAACGCATAGGCCAGCGCGGCGCAGCCGATGGTGGCGACCGCCAGGCCCGCCACCAGCCGCTCGGAACGCGCGTAATCGACGATAGCGCCGCCGGGCATCTGCCCGAGCAGGCCGATGATGCCGCCGATCGACAGCACAAAGCCGATCTCGACCTGCGTCCATTTCTGCGTAGTCAGATAGACCGCAATGAACGGGCCGAAGCCGGTCTGAACGTCGGCGAGAAAGAAGATGAACCAGTCGAGGCCGCGCTGGCTTTCGCGCGACGGCTTTGGCCTGCCGCCGGGCGCAGGCGGCAGCGGCACAACATTGCCCCCACCGGCGGATCGCCCATGGCGATCGTCGTCAATCCGCTCAATCGATTGGGATGGACGCGCGAACAGGTCACGTCTCCTTCTCATTTGCGCATGATCTTCCCGGAAAACCGGTATCCACTTTTCCGGATCATGCGCTAGTGATCGAAATCCCATGGCTGCAGACGGCCGGCTGCACCGAGAACGATGACCGGTGCGTCCTCCTTGTATTCGGGCGCCGCCGCGACCTGCGCCTTGGTCAGCTCGAGCGAGATGCTGTCACGCTTGTTGGCAACGCGGCCGAAACGCAGCACGCCCCAGTCGACGACGATCTTCCGGCTGCCGACGCCGAGAAAACCGCCGAAATCGATCACGGCCGCGCGCACGTTGCCTTCACGATCCACGATCACATCGACGATGCGCCCCATATCTTCGTTCGCCGCGCTGCGAACTTCGCGGCCGAGAATGCCGTGGGCATCCCTGGCGCCAATCACGGTGACCGACGGCGGAGGCACGAGCTCCTTTGCGGCGTCCGGCGGCTTCGCTGCGTCCTGTGGCGCAGTGCGGCTACCTTGCGGCGCGCCGGTGTCCTCCGCCGCAGAAGCTGGCGGACCGCCGGCTAATCCAGCGATTAAACACAGAATGAGAATACCAATGCGCATGTGGCCTCCTGACTCCTAGATGCACGACCCGCGCATGGCTTCTAATGCGTCAATACGATCGACACCTGGATCTGGCCGCGTGTCCGCACCACCTCGAGCGACACTTCATCGCCGTGACGGCGAACCCTCAGATCGACGCTGGAAGGTCCGAGCCGCAGATCGCGCAACAGCACTTCGTTGAGGAATTCCGGCAACCGTGGATCGCGCAGACGGATTTCGCCGCGCGCGGCATCGAATTCGAGGCCGAGCGCCGCTTCCAGCAGGCTGAAAGGCGTCGCGCTGGCCCAGGCCTGCGGCGCGCAGGCGACGGGATAGAGCACCGGTCCGCGCCGCCGCTCGCGCGGGAATCCGCAGAACAATTCCGGCAGCCGCCGCAGGTCCATGTAGCTCGCGGCATCGAACAGGCCCTTGAACAGATGCGCCACGCAATGCTTCAGGCCATAGCGCGCGAAGCCGAGCGCGATCAGCGCATTGTCATGCGGCCAGACCGATCCGTCGTGATAGGACATCGGGTTGTAACGGGCTTCGCCGCGCGCCACGGTGCGGATGCCCCATCCCGAAAAGAATTTCTGGCTCATCAGATCGGCCGCGACCCGCCGCGCACGCTCGGGCCGGACGATGCCGGTGAAGAGAAGCTGGCCGGCATTCGACGTTCGCACCTTGCACGGCCGCTTGGCCCCGTCGAGCGCCACGGCGTAGGTGCCGAGTTCCTCGCACCAGAACGCCGCCTCGAAGCGCTCGGCAAGGAGAAGCGCCGCGGATTCGAGCTGCGCCGCCCGATCGATCATTCCCAGGCGCCGGGCACAGCGCGCCGCCAGCCGCTTGCCGGCAAAGACATATCCCTGAACCTCCGCCAGCGCGATATAGCCTTCGGCGAGTTGCCCATCGGCATGAAAGATCGCGTCGAAGGAATCCTTCCAGCCCTGGTTGGCAAGCCCCTGTTCGGTCGCGCGCTGGTACTCGATGAATCCGTCCTTGTCGGGATCGCCGGGGCCGTCGATCCATTGCAACGCCGCCTCGATTGCCGGCCACAGTTCGGCCAGCGTTTCGTCGTCGCCGGTGCGTTCGACGTAAAGGCCGGCCAGCAGAACGAACAGCGAGGTGGAATCGACGCTGCCGTAATACTGCGCGAACGGCACCTCGCGCAGCGCGGCCATCTCGCCGCCGCGCATCTCGTGCAGGATCTTGCCGGGCTCGGCGTCGGCGAGCGGATCTGTGGTCTTGGCCTGGAAGAAGGCAAGCCGCCGCAGCACGCCCTGGGCAATGCGCGGATCGACCCACAGCATTTGCAGCGCGGTGATCAATCCGTCGCGGCCGAACGTGGTCGAATACCAGGGAATGCCCGCATAGGGGTACCGCCCCTGCGGCGTTTCGGTCATCAGCATGTTGAGGTCGGCCATTGCCTGGCACAGCACCTCGTTGAAGATATCGTTCGACGTCTCGATGCTGGCCGCGCCCGATGTCGAGCGCCGCATCTCACGACGGTGCGCCAACAGGCCGCGGAAGAACGGCGCCGGCTTGTGCATGATCGGCTTGTTGCAGGATACCGCAACGAACAATGCGGTCGCTTCCTTCGGCTCCAGCTCGAAATGAAAGGTCGCCGAGTGGACGGCGAGCCGTGTCGGGCGCGGCTCGAAATGCAGGGCGGTAATGCGGACCTGGCCGTCGAGCCCGCTATATTCCAGCACGACATCGGCGGGGCCGAGCAACCGGCTGGAGCCCACTCCCCGGCGCGGCCGGCGCTCGCCGCGCACCTCGAACAAATCGGCGAAATCATTGTCGAACAATAACGTTAGATCGAAGCTTGCCTGCCGGTCGCCGTGATTTTGCAGGGCGATGCGCTGGTAGGCCGTGCCGCGCCACAGGAAAATCGAGCGCACGATGTGCAGCGTATCCTTCTGCAGCGCCAGCCTGCCGTTGCGGTACACGTCGGAATTGGTGAGGTCGACGGTCAGCGCCGAATTGTCGTCGCGCAGATTGGAGCCGAGCAACAGCGGCTGGACTTCGTCGAGCACCATCTCCAGCCGGGCGAGATAACGCGTATCGGCGTTGAACAGGCCATCGGGCCCGCCGGCAGAGGCGCCGATATCGCCATGGCTGTCCAGTACGATGAAGGTGTCGTCGTGCTTGAGCGAGCAGCGCGGCCGCGTCGCCGGGCCCGTCATCGGAATGTAGAACGACGATTCCGCGACGTGTTCGGCAGCCTCGATGGCGATCAGTTGAGTGACTTCGGCCGTCATTTGCACCTCAAGCGATTTTCGTGCGTGGCGATGGACGCAATCGGGACGCAAACGCTACTGCCGCAGATCAGGCCGCATGGCTGGCGAGGCGACCCAGTTCGCGCGCGACCAATTCGCGGTAGGGGCCCCTTCCCTGCACGAGAATATCCGGCGGTCCGTCTTCGATGATCCGCCCGCCCTGTAGCACCACCACGCGGTCGAAATTGCGCAAGGTGGCGAGACGATGGGCGATGGCAATCACGGTACGCCCACGCATCAGCCGCGACAACGCCTCGCGGATCGCCTCTTCGGATTCGCTGTCCAGCGAAGCGGTCGCTTCATCCAGCAACAGGATCGGCGCGTCCTTCAGGAAGGCACGCGCGATGGCGATGCGCTGCCGCTGCCCGCCGGAGACCTTGATTCCTCGATCGCCGACCATGGTCGACATGCCCTCGGGGAGATTCTCGATGAAATCGCAACGCGCCGCGATCGCCGCACGCAGCACCTCGTCGTCGGTCGCGTTCGGCCGTCCGTAGCGGATGTTTTCCATGATCGAGCGGTGGAACAGCGAGATGTCCTGCGGCACCACCGAGATCGCCTCGCGCAGGCTTTGCTGCGTCACCCGCGAAATGTCCTGGCCGTCGATCGTGACGTTGCCGCGCTGGATGTCGTAGAACCGCTGCAGCAGCGCGAACAGGCTGGATTTTCCGCCACCGGAATGACCGACCAGTCCGACCCGCTGGCCCGGTTGAATGCGCAGGTTGAACTTTTCGAACACCTGGACGCCGCCGGGATAGTGGAACGCGACGTTGTTGAAGGCGACGGCGGCGCCGCTGCGGACCAGCGGCTCGGCCTCGGGATGATCCTTCAACTCGTGCGGCAGCAACAGGGTCGCGATCGCTTCGGTCAGGCGGGCGACGTGCTGGGTCACGTCGACCAGCGCCACCGCAAGGTCGCGCGTCGCGCTCAGGATCGAAATCCCGAGCGTGCAGACCAGCACGACATCGCCGGTGGTCGCTGCGCCCTGCTGCCAGAGCGTGATGACCCACGCCAGCAGCGCGATCGTCAACGCGATTGTCACGACGGCGTGAAGCAGCCGCAGCTTCTCGAGATAGCGAAGGCTGCGGCCACGGGCGTCGAGTTCCCGCTCGACGGTGGCGTCGAAGCGATCGTGTTCGTAGCTGAGGCCGCAGAAGGCGCGGACCAGCGGCAGGTTGCTGATGACGTCGACCATCTCGCCGTCCACCGCGGCCGCCTTGTCAGCGAAGTCGTCATGCAGCGGCTTGCCCGCCGCGGCGAGGTGGAACATCGCCATCAACATGATACCCGCGATGACGATCAGCCCCGCGGACATCGCCAGGCTGACGGTTCCGATCAGGAGTATCGCCGAGACGGTCGCGATGCACGGCGGCAACACGTTCCAGACGAACATGTTTTCAACGGTGAAGACGGCGTTGGACGTCGCGGTGATACGGCTCGTCAGCATGCCCGGCAGCCGGTCGGAGAAGTAGCTGGGGGCGTGACCGGTCAGATGGCGGAACATGTCGCGGCGGAGATCGCCGGTGACGCCGACGAAGGTGAAGCTCGCCGTCCAGCTTGCGACCCGCCACAGCAAATTATCTGCCGCGATCAGCGACATGAGAAAACCGAATGCCAGCCATACGCTGTTCGCGTGCGCCGAACCGGCCGTCAGGCTGTCGACCAGATTCTTCACGCCATACTGCGTGCCCACCGAGCAGGCAACTGCTGCAACAACGGCAGACACGATGACCACATGGGCCGCGCGACGCTGGCGCAGATAGCGCAGCACGAATGGAAACGGCCGTCGCACATATCCTGAAAGATTGTCCATGAGTTCCGCAAACCTGTTGAGAGTGAACGAGAATCCCTAACGCGTGTCGCACACGACGACGTGAAGAATGCCGCTTCGGGTTTCCGTGCGCATGGCCATCACTGCGCAACAATTCTGCAGCATCGAGACAGTCCTAACTGTGTTTGTGTCAAATGGCATCAGCAAGACAGTCGTGTGGAGGAAGCAAGATGTGCTGAGTAAGGGAACTTCGCAGATGCGGGAACGTTCCCGCTAATGACACGCCGGTGTCGATCGTGGGCTGAGGGCTTTGTTCAACCACCATTCCAAACAGGAGACGCAAACATGCGCATCGCGCAGGTCGCCCCGCTGACGGAGGCTGTCCCCCCCAAATTGTACGGCGGCACCGAGCGGGTGGTGCACTGGCTGACCGAGGAACTTGTGGCATTGGGACACGAGGTCACACTGTTTGCCAGCGGCGATTCCCGCACCTCGGCGAAACTCGACGCCACGTGGCCGAAGGCGCTGCGCCTCGACGGCTCGGTCCGGGACCCCAACGCACTGCATATGGTGATGCTGGAGCGTGTGCGGCAAAAATGCGACGATGAAGAGTTCGATTTTCTCCACTTTCATCTCGACTATTATCCATTCTCGCTGTTCTACCGGCAGCCGACGCCATTCCTGACCACCCTGCACGGCAGGCTCGACCTGCCGGAGCATCAGCCGGTATTCAGCACCTTCTCCAAGGTTCCGGTGATCTCGATCTCCAACGCGCAGCGCCGGCCGGTGCCGCAGGCCAATTGGGTGCGCACCATTCACCATGGGCTGCCGGAGAATTTGCTGACGCCGCAGCCGGTGCAGCCGTCCTATCTGGCGGTGCTCGGCCGGATCGCGCCGGAAAAGGGCGTGGATCGTGCCATCCGCATTGCGACCCGATGCGGCATTCCGCTCAAGATCGCTGCCAAGGTCGATCGCGCCGACCAGGATTATTACGATGAGTTGATCTCCCCGCTCATCAAGGCCAACCCGCTGGTCGAATATATCGGCGAGATCTCAGACCGCGAGAAATCCGATTTCCTCAGCGGCGCGATCGGCCTCCTTGTCCCGATCGATTGGCCGGAGCCGTTCGGCCTCGTGATGATCGAAGCCATGGCCTGCGGCACGCCGGTGATTGCCTATAACCGCGGATCGGTGCCGGAGATCATCGACCCCGGTCTCACCGGCTTCGTCGTGGAAGACGAGACCAGCGCGGTTGCCGTGGTCGACCGTCTTGCCGCGCTGGACCGCACCGCCATCCGCAAGCAGTTCGAGGTCCGCTTCACCGCGCGCCGCATGGCGCTCGACTATCTCGCCGCCTATCGCGGCCTGATGGAGGAAGCCGAGCCGCGGATCAAGCTGGTCAGCAGCGCGGAGTAGCGTGACAAAGATCGCCGTCATTGCACGACCGTAGGGCGGGCAAAGGCGCACTTGCGCCGTGCCCACCATTTCGAGGCAGTTTGCCGATGAATGGTGGGCACGCTTCGCTTTGCCCCACCCTACGCCGCCGTCAACTCACCGCCGTCCGTTTCGGCTCGACGATCTCGAACATCCGCGGGAATTCGTCCATCAGCATCATCAGTTCGCCGAGTCGCGCCGGATCGCCGACGACCTTGATCTTGCCGGAGCCGACCGCTTCCGGGAACGTCGTCAGCTTGGCGATCACTTCGTCGAGCACGCCGCGCGACAGCGTGAAGCTGGCGTCGGCAGCGGCGGCTCGCGCGCCGGAGGCATAGGTCAGCGCGCAATTCTCCAGATTGAGAACGAAGCTCTCGTTGGTGTCGGTGAAATTCCAGTTCAGCACGATGCGCGTGCCTTCAGCCTTGGGGCCGTTGAGGCGCACGCCGAGCACGTCCCAGAGCTGTTCGGTGCGGAGCGCGGCCAGCGTTTCGCGCGGCATCGATGAACGCGGCGGCACTTTCGGCATGCCCTGCCGCAATTCCTGCGCGCCGAACAGATAGGCGTTGCGCCAGGTCGAACTTTCCGAGGCATAGCCGAGCTGCTCGAAGGTGTCGGCCAGCATCGCGCGCGCCGCCTGGTTGTCGGGATCAGCGAATACCAGATGGCTCACGGCTTGCGCGACGAAGCGGAATTCGCCGTTGGCAAAATCCTTGGCCGCGCGCGCCAGGATCGCATCCGCGCCACCCATATACTCGACATATTTCCTGCCGGACTCGACCGGCGGCAGCGGATCGAGATTGACCGGATTGGCGTCGTACCAGCCGAGATATTTCTGGTAGATAGCCTTCACATTGTGCCTGATATGCCCGTAGTAGCCGCGGCCGTGCCAGGCGCCCTCGAGGCTCGCCGGCAAGCGGATGGTCTCCGCGATTTCGCTCGCCGTCAGCCCATGGTTCATCAGCCGGATGGTCTGGTCATGCGCGAATTTGTAGAGGTCGCGCTGCTGGCGGATCATGGTGTCGATCCGCTCGTGACCCCAGACCGGCCAGTGATGCTGGCCGCACATCGCATCCGCCTTGCCGCCCCACATCTGCAGCGCTTCGCCGAGGTATTTTGACCACGCCAGTGCGTCGCGCACATCGGCGCCGCGGAACGGGAGCAGATTGTGGAAATTGTGCGTGCAGTTCTCCGCGAGGTTCAAAAGCTTATAACGCGGGATGAAGAAATGCATTTCCGCCGGCGCTTCGCTGTTCGGCGCCATCTGGAATTCGAATTCCACGCCGTCGATGGTTCGCTTGTCGCCGGTCGCGATGATCAGATCGGTGGGGCGCAGCAGCGCGACAGCGCCAGCCGCCATGGTCTTGCCGAGCCCGCAATCGACCTGCCCGCGTACGCCCTTCGCCAGCAGCGGCCCGAACTGGTACATCGCGCGACGCAGCATCGCCGGCCCCGCGATGATGTTCTCGGAGACCGCGTGCTCCATGAATAGATTGGGCGCGATGATCGGGACCTCGCCGCCGGCCAGCGTTTCGTCGTCGAGCACGCCGCGTGCACCGCCCCAATGGTCGGTGTGGGTGTGGGTGAAGATGACGGCGGCGACCGGCCGCTTGCCACGGTGCTGGAAGTACAGCTCCATCGCGGCGCGCGCGCCCTCGATCGAGGTCAGCGTATCCACCACGATGACGCCGCTGTCGCCCTCGATCAGCGTCATGTTGGCGATGTCGAGCCCACGCACCTGATAGACGCCGGGCACCACTTCGAACAGGCCGTGATGCATGTTGAGCCGAGACTGCCGCCATAGGCTGGGATCGACGGTCGGCGGGGCTTGTTCCGCAGAGAGGAAGCCGTAGGGCTCCAGAGTCCAGACCACCCTGCCCTGCGGCGATGTGATCTTGGCGTTCTCCACCGTGCCGAGGAAGCCGCGCGCGGCGTCGTCGAAATCCCTGACGTCGGAGAACGGCAGCGCCTTCAGCGTCGCCGCATGCTGGGCGATGACGGAGGCGGACGCCTCCTTCGGGGATTCCTTGGGCATTTCAATCGCAGCTGGTTGGCTCATTGTTGTGTACTCCCTTGCGCAAACAAAAATCGAAAACGACGTCAGCGGAACTGCAGCCCCTCGAACTGGCCGCTGTTGCGCCATCCGTCGATATATTTGAAATAGGCCATGGCCCCCGCCGGATGGCCGACATTGAGCTTGGCCGCCGGAACGGGCTCGCGCCCTTCATTGTTGTAGTAGCCCGGCGTGCAATCGGGTGAGCCGATCATGAGGCCGGCGCCGGTCAGCAGCAGTTCAACCCATCGGTCCTCGGCTTCCCTGGTGACTTCGATCTCCTTAAAACCGTTCGCCTGTGCATGCCGGATCATCAGCGCAATCGTCTTCGCCGCCTCGGTCAGATTATGCGGCACGTTGGAGATGAGATTGGCGCCCTGCGTCGGCTGGACGAAGAATGCATTCGGAAAACCATGGACGTGGATGCCGTGCTTGGTACGCATGCCCGACGCCCAGTGGTCCGACAGCTTCACTCCGCCGCGACCGGTCAGGTCGAAGCCGGCACGCCGCTTGTATTCGGTGCCGACCTCAAATCCCGAAGCGTAGATGATGCAGTCGAGCTTGTATTCTCTGCCCGCAACCACGACGCCGTTCTCGGTGATGCGCTCGACGCCCTTGCCGTCGGTATCGACCAGATACGTGCCCGGCGTGTTGAAGGCCTGCAGATACGAATCATGGAAACACGGCCGCTTGCAGAGCTGGCGATACCAGGCCTTGAGTTTTGCGGCCGTCTCGCGGTCGCCGACGATGGCGTCGACCCGCGCGCGGATTTCCTCCATCTTCTCGAAATCGGAATCCTCGAACGCCGCCAGCATGTTTGCCGGGGTGCGCTGCTCACGCGGCAGGTCCATGACCCTGGCGCGAATACGCCGCGACAAATCAGTCCAGCCGTCCTGCACCAGATCTTCTTCCGCGGAGCCGCCGGCCTGGTTGGCGGTAAAGTTCTCCAGCCAGCGCTGCTGCCAGCCTGACGTCGCGATCTGCGAAAACCATTTCGGATCGATCGGCGCATTGGCTCTGACGTCGACGGAGGACGGCGTGCGCTGGAACACATAGAGCTCCTTGCAGGCGCGCGCGAGATGCGGCACGCACTGCACGGAGGTGGCGCCGGTGCCGATGATGCCGACGCGCTTGTCGGCCAGTTTTTCCATCAGCGCGCCCTTGGGGTCGCCGCCGGTGTAATCGTAATCCCAGCGGCTGGTGTGGAACGAGTGCCCCTTGAAGGACTCGATGCCTTCGATGCCGGGAAGTTTCGGCACGTGCAGCGGCCCGGTACCCATGCCGACGAACTGCGCGGTGAAGGCATCGCCGCGATTGGTGCGGATGGTCCAGCGCGATTTTGCCTCGTCCCAATCGAGGCTTACGACCTCGGTGTGAAACAGCGCGTGTTCGTAGAGGCCGTATTGCCTGCCGATGCGCTGGCAGTGCGCGAGGATTTCCGGCGCATGCGCATATTTCTCCGACGGCATGTGGCCGGTTTCTTCGAGCAGCGGCATATACACCATCGATGCGGTATCGCATTGCGCGCCCGGATACCTGTTCCAATACCAGGTGCCGCCGAAGTCGCCGCCCTTTTCGATGATCCTGACATCCTTGATGCCGGCTTCCGACATGCGCGCGGCGGTGGCGAGCCCGGCAAAGCCGCCGCCGATAAAGGCAAAGGTGACATGGTCGGTCTTCGGATCGCGCGGGGTGACGGGCGTATAGGGGTCGTCGAGATAATGCGCTAGCTGCCCCGCGACGCGGAGATACTGGTCGTTGCCGTCGGCGCGGAGTCGCTTGTTGCGCTCTTCCAGATACTTTTGGCGCAGTCGTTCCTTGTCGATCGAAGCGTTCTGCGCGGCCCGGGGTTGATCTGTGATCGTCATCCGAAGACGCCTTTCAAAAATTGCGAAACGTTTCTGTCTTACCACCCGCTCAGGACGGATGTGCGGACAGATAGGGCGAGTTTGCAATCGACCATGACGGCATCGGCTCCATGCGAAAGATCTGGCGCAGATGGACTTCATCGGGGCCGTCGCCGATGCGCAGCAGACGCCCCCAGGCCAGCGCCTGATGGATTGGCGTGTCATCCGAACCGCCCATCGCGCCGAACACCTGCATGGCGCGGTCGGCGATCCGCTGCAGCATCGCAGGCACTGCGACTTTGATCAGCGACACGTCGCGCCAGGCGTCCTGGTGGCCGGCCTGATCGAGCCGCCACGCGCAGCGATAGGCGAGTAGCCGCGCCTGTTCGAGTTCGACGCGGGACTCCGCGATCCAACGCTGCACGGTGTCGTACTGGATCACAGCGCGTCCGAAGGCCGAGCGCTCCGATGAACGCACCATCATCAGTTCGATCAAAAGCTCGCAGAGCCCGATCGAACGCATGCAATGATGGATGCGGGCCGGCCCCAGCCGAATTTGCGCGACCTTGAAGCCTTCGCCCTCGGCGCCGAGCAGGTTGGCGCGGGGTACGCGAACGTTATCGAAGGCAAGCTCTCCGATCGGGGCGACATGATCCTCACATCCCATCCAGCGCAGCCGCCGCACCAGGCGGACGCCCGGCGTATCCATCGGCACGATGATGCAGGAATGGCGACCGGTGCGGTCGGCACCGGAATCGGTCACGCCCATCACGATCAGGAAGCTGCATTTCGGATGCGCCGCACCGGTGATGAACCATTTGCGTCCGTTGATGACGTAGTCATCGCCGTCGCGGACCATCCGCGTGGCGATGTTGGTGGCATCGGATGAAGCCACGTCAGGTTCCGTCATGCCGAAGGCCGAGCGGGTTTTGGCTTCCAGCAGCGGCTGCAGCCAGCGCGCCTTCTGCTTGGAAGTGGCGCAACTCTGCAGCGCGATCATGTTGGGCACGTCGGGCGCCTGACAGTTGAAGACTTCAGGCGCCCAGAACAGCCGGCCCATGATTTCCGCCAGCGGCGCATATTCGAGATTGGAAAGCCGGGTGCCGGGCTCATCGTCGGACAGTTCGGGAAGGCCGAGATTCCACAGCCCTGCCGCCCGCGCCTTGCGTTGAAGGTCGCCCATGAAGGGCGCGGCCTCGCCCTTGGCGACGTGAGCAAGCCAGGCGCGGTGGCGCGGCAGAACTTCGTGGTCGAAGAACGCCTGCAGCTTCTTAAGCCATGCCTCCGATCGACCGGAAAGATCGAAATCCATGTCGCCTCCCGTCCTTTTGAGGCGAAACCTAAGCGTATATCGACACGATATGCAAATTCATTTCGATATATTGACAGAATTAGGGAACCATGACCAAATTTCGACCATGGCAGCGATTTCCAGTATTGATCCCCCAAGGTCCCGGATGCCGGAGGACCAGGCAGATCCCTCCTTCGCGACTACGCTGGCGCATGGGCTCGACGTGCTGGCGGCGTTCCGCAACCGTAGCGGCTCGCTGTCGAACGCCGACCTCGCGCTGCATACCGGCCTGTCGCGGCCGACGGTGTCGCGGCTGACCTACACGCTGGCGCAACTCGGCTATCTCAAGCGCGATGCCAAAGGACGCTTCCAGCTCGGGCTTGGCATTCTCGCCGCCGCCTATCCCGTGCTGTCGGCGCTGAAGGTGCGGCAACTAGCGCGGCCCCTAATGCGCGATTTCGCCGCCTACACCGGGGGCACGGTTTCCATCGCGATGCCGTTCGGCCTCGACTTCATCTATGTCGAGACGCTGCGCACCACCGACGCCGTGACGCATTTGCCGGATGTCGGCTTTGCCAGTTCGCTGGCGCCTACCGCCGTCGGCCGCGCCTTGCTGTCGCTGTTCACCAAGGAAGAGCTCGACGCCTATGTGGCGAACGTGAAGGCCGAGCGGCCGGAAGAAGCTGACTATGTGCAGGCACTGACGCTGCCGGATGTCGAGCTCTGCAAGGAGCGCGGCTTTGCGATCTCGCTCGGCGAATGGCGGCGCGAAATCTTCGGCGTCGCCGCGCCGCTGTACCGCACGCCGTCGGGCGACTGCCTTTCCGTCAATTGCGGCATTCCCTCGTTTCGTTTTAACGCCGAACAGATCGAGCGCGAATGCGGCCCCCGCATGCTGGGCCTGGCGCGCAGCATCCGCTCGCTGGTGGCCAACGACTGAATACCCCCGCCAGAGGGGCAAGCGCATCGCTCGAACGATGCGTAAAATATGGGGAGGGAAGAATGCGCCGGATCAAAACCGTGCTGGGCTTCGCCGTGGGTTCTGCCATGCTGCTCGCCAATGCCGCACAGGCGCAGAGCAATTATCCGAACCGCCCGATCCGCATCATCGTGCCCTACCCCGCCGGCGGCATCGTCGACATCGTCGCGCGCACCGTGACTGAACAGGTCGGCCGCGACTGGAAACAGACGGTCGTCGTCGAGGCAAGGCCGGGCGGCAACAGCAATATCGGCACGGCCTCGGTGGCGCGCAGCGAACCTGATGGTTACACTTGGCTCGTCACCGGCCCGGCGGCGCTGGTCAACCCGACGCTCTACAAGGACGCCGGCTGGGACGCGCTGAAGGACCTCAAATGCGTTGGCCTCGCCGCCTGGAATCAGAGCGTGGCGCTGGTCCACCCATCGATGCCGGCGAGCACCATCAAGGAATTCGTCGAGATCGCGCGCAGGAAGCCGGGCGAACTCAATTTCGGTAATCCCGGAACTGGTTCCTCCATCGACCTGAGCGCGCAAAAACTGTTCCAGGCCGCCAACATCAAGCTGACCAATGTCGGCTACAAGGGCCAGCCGCAGGCCCTGATCGACCTGATGACGAACCTGATGCATTTCGAGATCGTCTCGCTCGAACTGGCATTGCCGCACATCAAGGCAGGAGCGTGAAGCCGCTGGCCGTCATGACGGACAAGCGTGTCACCGACCTGCCTGACGTGCCGACGATCGCGGAAGCGGGATTTCCGGAAGCCACCTATGTACCTTGGTACGGCATCTATGTTCAGGCGGGAACGCCCGATGCCATCGTTGGCAAGATCAACGACGGCATCAACAAGGCGCTGCAGAATCCGGAGGTGCAGCGTCAGCTGGCGGTCGCCAACATCCCGGGCAAGCCGATGCCGCTTACCGATCTGGCCACGCTGATGAAGGCGGACCACGAGAAGCTGACGAAAGTGATCGCGACCTCGGGCATGGCGCTGCAGTGACACGGGTTGGCAGGCACCGCCGATCCTGTCGCTAATTGAGTGCCCAGAGGTAGGCCAGCGTCGCCGCGATCCCGAGCGCCGTTCTGACTGCGTGCAGGCCTCCCCACGTCACGATCAGCGCGCGTGATTGGGAGCCGGCGTCCTCCTCGACAATCGCCTTCAACGCGCGGTTGGTCGGCATGATGCCCAACAGCGTATAGGGCCAGTTTGCGAGAATGAGCACAGCGCCGACAATCCAGCGCCAATCCTGCGTCAGCCAGGCGGCGATCAGCCCGAGCACGCCTGAAATGACCGCGCCACTCGCCTGCATCTGAAGGCCGCGGTCGTAGCTTAGCTTCCACTGCTTCAAGAGGGCTCGGTCATCGAGACCGAGACGCGCCGGCTGCTCGGCGAAATTGACGTAAAACGCAGCCCCGGCGAACGCGGCGGCGACAATCGTCGCAAGCTGTCCCACAAACATGACTCACTCCACATTACATATTGACAATATATTGTCATCTTGACTACTATTTGTCAATGATAGCCAAACGACACACGCCCGGCGGCGACGCCCTGACCGGCCTGGTCCTTGCGGTGTTCCGGCTCAACGGGCGCCTGCTCACGGCTGGCGACCGCCTTGTGTCCGATCTCGGCCTTACCAGCGCACGCTGGCAGGTGCTGGGCGCCATCGCTTTGGCGCCGAGCCCGCAACCGGTGGCGTGGCTGGCGCGGAACATGGGACTCAATCGCCAAGGCGTTCAGCGCATCGTCAACGAGATGCGGCAAGATGGCCTCGTTGAGCTGCGCCCCAACCCGCACCATCGCCGCGCGCATCTCGTTGCGCTGACGAAACGGGGAGCAGATGCCTTTGGTTCCGCGAGCCGGTTACAGGCGCCATGGGCAAATGCCCTGGCCAGGGGAATCAGCGCCGAGGAGTTCGCGAAGACCCGCCGCCTTCTCGCAACATTATGCGAACGGCTCGATCAGGAATTGGGCAAGGGCCACGACGACAACGGCTGAGCCGTCAATGATCGTCGCACCTCAACGTCATTGCGAGGAGTCAACGGGTCGCGCGAATGCGCGCCCGATGACAGGCTCGGCGACGACTTGTCCGCCGTAGCTCGCAGGGCGAAGGCGGAAGCAATCCACACTGCCTGCGCTGCTCGATGGATTGCTTCGCTTCGCTCGCAATGACGGCGGAGATCCCATCCACCTTTCACTTCTTGACCTTGCTGGCATCCATCTTGATCGACGTATCGAGCATCTTGACCGAGAATGCGGTGTTCACATCGAACGGCTTTTCCATGCCGAGATAGGTCTGCACCAGCTCGTAGTCCTTCTTCATCCGCTCGGCGTCGATCCAGCCCAGCGCTTTGGTCGTGGTGAAATCGTCCGTCATCAGGAACTTAATGCGCTCCCATTGGCGCTGCTGGTTTTCCCTGTCGAGGCCGGAGGCCTGGTCGAGCAGTGCCTTGAGGCAGGGCGCGACGTCGGCGACGCAGGCGGCGTAGGCCTTCTGGCTGATCTTGACGAACTCCTCGACCAGTTTCGGGTTCTTCGCGAAATAAGCGCCGTTGACGATCAGCGAATTGCCGTAGGGGTTCAGCCCGATATCCTTCCAGTTGACGTAACCGAGATCGGCACCGAACTCGATCACCTTCAGATCGTGCTCATTGTAGAAGTCGCTGATGATATCCACAGTGTGGCTCTTCAGCGCCGCGATCTTTGCGGTCGGGCCGACATTGACGAAGCTCACCGAGTCAGGCGCGATACCGGCGGCCTTGGCAAAGGCCGGCCACATCACCCGCGAGGCGTCGCCCGGCGGATTGCCGATCTTGTGGTTCGGAAAATCCTTCGGCCCGTTCACGCCATAGCTCTTCAGCCAGTAGAAGGTCTGCCCGGTGTTGGCGTAGATGCTCATCAGCGCCACCACATCGGCGCCCTTGCTCTTCGCCACCAGCATGGTGGCGAGATCGGCGATGCCGAACGGCGAGCCGCCGGAGCCGACCTTCAGCGAGGAAAACGCCGGATCCCTTGCCGACCTCGATCGTGAGGTCGATGCCGGCCTTCTCGTACCAGCCTTGCGACTTGGCGTAGTAAAAAGGCGAATGATCCGCCGTCGGCGTCCAGTTCAGGATCAGGTTGACGGATTCGGCCGCGGCGCAGGGCACGGCCGGTAGAGCCAGCGCAAGCGCCAGTCCCGCAATTCGCAAAGCCTTCATTGCACCCTCCTCGTTCTGCAACCCGATCTTGTCGCCGCGTTCCCGTGACGCTACCAATGCAACAAGGGACCAGACGACTTGTCAACTATTTGGTTGGAAATGCCCAAAAAACGTATCGACGACACCAAGCCGCAGCGGCGCGATCCGGCCGCAACCCGCAAAAAATTGCTTACTGCGGCGCGACGCGAGTTCGCCAACAGCGGCCTTGCCGGGGCCCGGGTCGACGAGATCGCCGCACGGGCGGGTGTCAACAAGCAGCTCGTCTATCACTACTTCGGCGACAAGGACGCGCTTTATCTGGCGGTCCTCGAATGGGTCTACGAGGAGATCCGCGCCCAGGAGCGCAAGCTCAACCTCGAGGGTTTGCCGCCCGAACAGGCCATCAAGAAGCTGATCGAGAGTTCCTTTGATCACCTCGCGGCACACCCTGACTTCATCGTGCTGCTGAACGACGAAAACCGCGGCGGCGCCCGGCACGTGCGCGGCTCCCAAAAGCTCGAAGCGATGCATTCACCGCTGGTCAGCCTGGTTTCGACTATTCTCGGCGAGGGCGTGAGGGCCGGCATATTCCGCAAGGGTATCAACCCGGTGCACCTCTATATCTCGATTGCCGGGCTCAGCTATTTCTACTTTTCGAACACGCCGACGCTGTCGGCGATCTTCGGCAAGGACCTGTCGAGCCGGGCCGCCCGGCAGGCCCGCCGCAAGCATGTGGTGGATCTGGTGATGCATTCGCTGCGGCCCTAATCAACCAGATGGTTGATTACCGGGAAAGGCCGCGATAGATTGCCGCCACGCGGCCGGGAACCGGCTGCGCGTCTAAAGGGAGTGCACGGTGTTCAGCGGTGACGGCGGATCGGCACGGTCTTTCGCGATCATCCTGATCGTGCATCTGGCTGTGATCGTGTTGTGGCAGGTATTGGTCGACGCCTTCCAGGTGCCGAAATTCATCCTGCCCTCGCCGCTCGCGACCGTCGCGACGCTCGGCTCGCCCAGCTATGCGTGGCTTTCCAACCTCGCGGTGACGGCCATCGAAATTCTCGGCGGGTTCTGCCTTGGTGCGCTGGTCGGCATCATGCTGGCCGTGATGTTCACCTGGTCGCCGCTGATCAGCCTGTTGCTGCTGCCGCTGTTCGTGACGTTGAACATGATTCCGAAAGTGGCGCTCGGTCCCCTGTTCATCGTATGGTTCTCCTACGGGATATTCCCGAACATCCTGATCGCGTTTTCGATCTGCTTCTTTCCGATTTTGCTCACGACCGCGCGCGGCTTGAGCGAGGTCGAGCCCGATTTGCTTGATCTCGTGAAATCGCTGCGCGGCTCGCGGTGGACGCTGTTCCGGAAGATCCAGTTGCCGGGGGCGCTGCCTTACGTGTTTTCGGGAATGAAGGTCGGCGCGATCCTGGCGGTGGCCGGTGCGATCGTCGGCGAATTCATCGCCTCCGAGCGCGGGCTCGGCTATCTCATGATCCAGGTGCAGTCCTCGCTCGATACGCCCGCGATGGTAATGGCTGTCGTGCTTCTGACATTGCTGGGCGTGGCGCTGTACGGGCTCGTGCTCGGCCTGGAGCGGATGTTCGTCGTCCGTGACATCCGGCTGCAGTAACAAAGGAAGAAACATGCTGCTGACGCGCGACACCCTGCCCGCAACGATTGCCGATATCGCCGCGCTTGACAAACTGCTGTGCCGCCCGAGCCAGGCACTGATTGATGATCTCCGCAAGGTCGACGGCGACATTATGGTTTTGGGTGTCGCCGGCAAGATGGGGCCGACGCTGGCGGGTCTCGCGAAAGCCGCAGTGCCGGATCGTCGCGTGATCGGTGTCGCCCGCTTCAGCGATCCCGCCGTCAAGGAGTGGCTGCAGGCGCGCGGCGTCGAGACAATCAATTGCGATCTGCTCGATGAGGCCGCCATCAAGGCGCTGCCGAAGGCTCCGAATATCGTCTTCATGGCCGGGCGAAAATTCGGCGCCGAGGGCGATCTCTCGCTGACCTGGGCGATGAATTCGCACGTCCCTGCCCTGGTCGCGCAAGCCTTTGCGAGTTCGCGCATCGTCGCGTTCTCCACCGGCTGCGTCTATCCGTTCGTGCCAGTCAGCGGCAAGGGCTCGGACGAGGACATGGCGCCCAATCCGCCCGGCGAGTACGCGCAATCCTGCGTCGGGCGCGAGCGCATGTTCGAGTATTTCTCGAAGAAGTATTCGACGCCCGGACGGCTGTTCCGGCTGAACTACGCGATCGACATGCGCTACGGCGTGCTGCACGATATCGCCAGCAAGGTGCTGCAGGGCAGGCCGATCGACGTCAGCCTCGGCCATGTCAATTTCATCTGGCAGGGCGACGCTTCCGCACAGGCGCTGCGGTGTCTGGCGCATTGCGATACGCCGACCTCGCCGATCAATGTCAGCGGCCACGAAATACTTGCCGTGCGCGATCTTGCCGCGAAGTTCGGCCAACGCTTTGGCCGCGCTCCCATCATTGTCGGCAACGAAGAGCCCACGGCCTGGCTCACCGATACGTCACAGGCCGTAAAACTGTTCGGCCTGCCGATCGTCGATACCGAGCAACTCATCAGTTGGACCGCCGACTGGGTATCGCGATCGATGCCGAGCCTCGGCAAGCCCACCAAATACGAGGTGCGCGATGGCCGCTATTGAGCCACTCGACATCGTCGAGCTCGGTGTCGGCGACGCACAGGCCGGGCTGGCGCTGTCGACCGAAGCGGGCTGGAACCAGAACGAGGCCGACTGGCGGTTTTTCCTGAGCA
This sequence comes from Bradyrhizobium sp. AZCC 1678, assembly GCF_036924765.1. NCBI lineage: Bacteria > Pseudomonadati > Pseudomonadota > Alphaproteobacteria > Hyphomicrobiales > Nitrobacteraceae > Bradyrhizobium > Bradyrhizobium sp. AZCC 1678. The sequence goes on along the minus strand of NZ_JAZHSE010000001.1, from coordinate 3,045,080 downwards.
AGGGCGTTGTGTTCGGTATGCGCGACGGCGCGCGGTTGGTGGCGACTGCAGCGCTGCTGCCCTACTCGGCGGGCAATGCCTGGATCAGCATGGTGCTGGTGACCGCGGACTTTCGCCGCCGCGGCATTGCGACGAGGCTCGTCGATGCCTGCCTCGATGTGGCGAAACGGCGCGGCCTGACGGCCTGGCTGGACGCGACGCCGGCCGGTGCCGCCGTCTACGGTCCTCTCGGCTTCACACCGACGCTGCAATTGCGGCGGCTGCGGCTGGCAAGGCCCCGCGAAGCCAAAGCGACAGAGCAGCTTTCGGCCGGCGACCTCGAGGCATTGATAGTGCGTGATGCCAGCGCCATGGGATTCGACCGCAGCACATTGCTGTCGGAATTCGCCGTGCGGTCTGGCTCCTGCGTTGTGTCCCGTACCCAGGCGATGGCCCTGATCCGGGATGGACGCACCGCGCGGCATATCGGGCCACTGCTGGCCGATCGGACCGATCAAGCGCTGGCGTTGATAGATGCCATCGTTAGCTCCGAGGCCGGCCCATGGCTGATCGATGCCGCTCACTCCCAGGACGAATTTCTGGACGGCCTCGTCCGCTCGGGCTGGAACATCGAACGGCCGTTTCAACGCATGCGCTTCGGCCGCGCCACCATGCTGTCGGCGGAATTGCCGTTCGCCGTCGCGGGACCGGAATTTGGATAGGAATAGCAGCGATGCATCATAGCGAAATCAAAGCCGACGTTCGGAAGTTGATCGCCGACGGCACTGTGTTGCCGGCGCATCCGCTCGCGCTCGATGCCAACCGCGCACTCGACGTCCGGCATCAACTCGCCTTGACGCGCTATTATCTCGATGCCGGCGCCGGAGGATTGGCTGTCGGCGTCCACACCACGCAGTTTGCCATCCGCGACGTCGGCCTGTATCGGCCGGTGCTGGAGCTGGCGGCCGAGACCGCGGCCTCATGGACCAAGCGGCCGGTCGCAATGGTTGCAGGCCTCGCCGGCCCGACCCAGCAGGCCATCACCGAGGCGCAAACCGCTGTTGGCATCGGCTATCACGCGGGGCTGCTCAGCCTTGCCGCGATGAAATCGGCATCCGAGGACAAGATCATCTCCCATTGCGAGGCAGTGGCCCGCGAGATTCCGCTGGTCGGGTTCTACCTGCAGCCGGCCGTCGGCGGCGTCATCCTCAGCGCTGATTTCTGGCGCCGCTTCGCTTCCATCGACAATGTCATCGCCATCAAGATCGCGCCCTTCAACCGCTACCGGACGCTCGACGTGCTGCGCGGCGTGACGGCCGCCGGCGCGCTTGACCGCGTCGCGCTCTATACCGGTAATGACGATCACATCCTGCTCGACCTCATGCTGCCCTTCGACCTGCGCGACAAGGGCGTCACCACCCGCGCCTATTTCAAGGGCGGCTTGCTCGGGCACTGGTCGGTGTGGACCGCGAGTGCAATCAAGCAGTTCGAGATGTGCAAGGCGGCGCGCGGCAAGGACAGCGTGCCGGCGGACCTGCTGGCGCTCGATGCACGTGTGACCGATTGCAACGGCGCGTTCTTCGACGTCGCCAACAATTTTCACGGCTGCATCGCCGGTTGCCATGAAATCCTGCGGCGGCAAGGATTGATGCAGGGCCTCTGGTGTCTCGATCCCGCGGAGGGGCTTAGCCCGGGCCAGATGCAGGAGATCGACCGCGTCTGCCGCGAGCATGCCGATCTCTCCGACGACGCCTTCGTAAAAGACAATTTGCAGAAATGGCTGGCATGAGCGCCGACGAGCCTTTCATCAGCCTGCAGAACGTCCGCAAGGTCTATCGTTCCAAGGGCGCGGAGTTCCTCGCCGTCTCCGACGTCACCATGGACGTGCAGGAAGGCGAGCTGGTTTCGCTGGTCGGCCCCTCCGGCTGCGGCAAGACCACCGTGCTGAAGATCCTGGCCGGGCTGCATGACGCCGACGGCGGCACGATCAAGATCGGCAATTCGAAGACTCCGTTCGACCCGGCCCGCGACATTGGCATGGTGTTCCAGCAGGCGCTGCTGCTGAAATGGCGTACCATCTTGGACAACGTGCTGCTGCCGGCCGAGATCGTCGGCCTGCCCATGAAGGCCGCGCGGGCCCGCGCCCGCGATCTGCTCAACCTGGTCGGCCTCGCCGGCTACGAGGACAAATACCCGCAACAATTGTCCGGCGGCATGCAGCAGCGCACAGCGATTGCGCGCGCTTTCATCCATGACCCAAAACTGATCCTGATGGACGAGCCGTTCGGTGCGCTCGACGCGCTCACCCGCGAACAGATGAACCTCGAAATGCTGCGGATCTGGCGCGAGAGCGGCAAGACCATCCTGTTCGTGACGCACTCGATCCAGGAAGCCGTATTCCTCGCCTCGCATTGCGCTGTGCTCACCGCAGGCCCGGCGCGGATGGCGGAATATTTCCCGATCGAGCTGCCGTTCCCGCGCGCGTTGCCGATCAAGACCACGGATGAATTCGGCGCCTATGCGCGACGGATTTATGCGAGCCTGGGATTGAGCCCTAGCGCTTGAGCCCGTTACTCATACGCCACAGGTCCGGTATCGCGATAGGCCCAGCAACTCTCCTTCGGCAGTGAAACCTGGGTCTCGACGCCCACCTGATGCCGGGCCGCGGTGCCGAGTTCAACCACCTCCAGCCGCCGGCCGAACAGCTCGATGCCATAGGCCGTCTGCGTGCCCTGATAACGGCGGTCGAGGACGCGGGCGGGAAAGATATTGGCGCCGTTATGCTGGCCGATGGTGATGTTTTCCGGTCGCAGCGCGATACGCACCTTCTCATCTGGGCCGAGTGCATGCAGCAAAGCCACCTCGCCCCGTCGTCCCTCGCCAAAATCGACCGTGCCGAACGCGCCGTTGCGCGACACCAGCGTACCCGCCAGTTCGTTGGTCGCGCCGGTGAAATTGGCGACGAACAAGTCCGCTGGACGGTTATAGATCGCGTCAGGCGTATCCATCTGCAACAGCTTGCCGTCGCGCATCACGCCGATGCGGTCACCCAGCACGACCGCTTCGGCCTGGTCATGGGTGACATACAGCGCCGTCATCCCGGTCTGCTTGAGGATGACGCGAAGATCGTCGCGCAGCCGCAGGCGCAGCTTGGCATCGAGGTTCGACAAGGGCTCGTCGAGCAGCAGCAATTGCGGCCGGTAGACGATGCTGCGCGCCAGCGCCACGCGCTGCATCTGGCCGCCTGATAATGCGACCGCCGGCCGTTCGGCATATTCCGACAGCCCGACCAGTTCGAGCGCCTCGTTGACCTTGCGGCGGGCGTCGGCGCGCGAAAACTTTCGGTGCTTGAGCGGATAGACCACGTTCTGCCGCACAGTCATATGCGGCCATACTGCATAGGACTGAAACACCATGCCGAGCTCGCGCAAACGCGGCGGAACCAGAATGCCGCGTTCGGGCGACGATACGACCTTGCCGGCGATGCTGATCTCGCCCGATGTCGGATGCTCAAGCCCCGCAACACAGCGCAGCGTCGTGGTCTTGCCGCAGCCGGAGGGGCCGAGCAGGACCACGATCTCGCCGGCCGGCACGGCAAAACTGACGCCGTCGATCGCCGGCCGGCCGATCGAAAACTGCTTGCGCAGGTCGGTGACTTCGAGGGTTGCCGTCATCGGTTCAATGATTTCCCTGATGCGACGATCATTGCCCGTAACCGTAGGTCTTATTCCACTCGGCCACCCAGGCCGTGTGGAGCTTCACATACTCGTCGAATTTGGGAAACCACACCTTGACGACTTTGGGATCAAAGCCTTCCGGATAGGCCGGCGGCACCTTCAGCGATGTGAGGTTGCCGAGTTCCTTGATCATGAACGTCTGCCCCTCCTTCGACAGGCACCAGTTCAGAAACAGTTTTGCAGCATTGGGATGCGCGGCCGTCTTCGGAATGCCCGTGGCATAAGGATTGACCGGCGCGCCTTCCGGCGGAAAGAAGATCTGGATCGGCGCGCCGTCCTTCTGCTTTGGATAGATCGCGTTGTAGAGCAAAGGCCCCATGGCGATTTCGCCGCGAACCAGCGAATCCGACATCGGCGCGCCCGATGGATACAGCACCGGACGGGTTGCCGCTTGCTTGGCCCAATAATCTTCGCCGAGCACTTGCCGTTCGAACATCACCCGCGTCCATGTGGTGCCGCCTGATGGCGCAATCACCTGCCCGGTCAATTTGTTGTATTCGGGCTTGGTGAGGTCCATCCAGGCCTTGGGCGGGTTCTTGACCAGTTCGGTGTTGTAGGCGATCGACCATACCAGCGTAGCGCGCGGCCAGAGCTGGGGCGCGATCTGCGCGTCGGGATTGTAGTCGGCCGCGTTCGGTGGTGCGTAATCCTGGAACATGTCCGCCATCGGCTGCATCAGCGCGCGGTCCGAGTGATCGACCACGTCGGCGATCAATTTGCCGGCCGCGGCCTCGGTCTTCACGCGCGTGATGAGCTGTCCGCCCGGCGCGCGTACCATCTCGACCTTGATCTCGGGGAAGCGCTTGTTGAACGCCTTGATGACCTGCTGTTCCACTTCGGCGAAATTCGCGGTGTAGAACACCAGCTTGCCCTCGGCCTTCGCGGCGGCAATCAATTCGGGCGAGCCGAACTCCTGCGCCTGTGCCGCAGCGCTCCAAGTCAGCGCAAGACCGGTGATGCCGGCGATTGCGGCAAGGTTGGTGAAAATCCTTCCAGTCATAGCCAATCCTCCCCTTCGTCTTGTTATCCGGTTCGGGCGACACTGCCCTGCGCCGCACCGCGCGACAGCCAGTTGGCGCCGCCGATGAGAACGCCGAGCAGAACGGTTTGCACCAGGCTGAACGCGGCGGTCTTTCCAAGGTTTCCGCCTTCGTAATAGTCGAGCAACAGCACCGACATCACCATGGTGTTGCTGGTGTAGAGGAACAGCGACGAGCCGAGTTCGCGGATCGCCAGCACGAACAACAGCGTCATCGAGGCGACCACGCCCGGCCGCGCCAGCGGCAGCACGATCGTCCTGATGGTGCCGAGCATGCCCTTGCCGCAGACCCAGGCGGCTTCCTCGAGCTCGCGATGAATCTGCAGGAATGAGGTCGACAACGCCTTGACCGTGTCCGGCATGAAGCGCGCGATGAACGCTAGCGCCAGGATCCAGATCGTGCCGTAGAGCCCGCCCGGAATGCCGATCCATGCCCAGAGATAGGCGACGCCGACCACGAGGCCGGGAATCGCGACCGGCAGGGTCGATATCACGTCGATCCAGCGCCGGCCCGTCACCTGGGTGCGGTGAATGGTGTAGCCGATGGCGAAGGCGAGCGCGCCGCCGACCACGGCGGTGATGATGCCGACCTCGACCGAGTTATAGATCGAGCGCATGGTCAGCGGATTGTCGAAGATGCTCTGAAAATGCATCAGGGAATACTGCCTGGCATCGAACAGGCTGGCGACGTCGCGGATGAACATGAATTTGCGGAACGCTGCGACTATCAGCGCGAGCGACGGCAGCACGACCACGATCAGGAGATAGACGATGCCGAGGCCGAAGGTGAACCAGCGCCAGCGCCCGAGATCCAGGCTGCGCGGACGGAATGCCTTGCCGGCGACGGTGGTGTAGCTGCGGCCGCTCAGCACTTTCTGCTGCAGGAACACGAGCAGGCCGGTGACGACCATCAAAATGATCGCAACCGCGGCGGCCGTATTGTAGAGCGGCGGCGACCAGTTGGTGAGCTTGAATATGTAGGTGGTCAGCACGGCAAGGTTGGTCGGCGCGCCCAGCACCGCGGGGATGCCGTAGATGCCGAGCATGACGATGAACGACAGCAGCATTCCCGAGACGATCGCCGGCATGATCAGCGGAAACGTCACCGTGAACAGTGTCGCAAACGCGCTAGCGCCGGAAATCTCGGCGGCCTCTTCCAGGCTGGGGTCCATGTTGCGCAGCGCCGAAGCGGTGAACATGTAGACATAGGGCGCGTAGTAGATGCCGAACACGAACACCAGGCCCCACATCGAATAGAAATCGACACGCCAGTCGAGCCCGATCCATTTGAACATGGTGTTGATCAGGCCGGTCTTTGGCGAACCGAGGATCGCCCATGCGACGCCCGCGACCAGCGGCGGCGCGAACAACGGCAGGATGCTCGCTGCCGCGATAACCCCCTTGAACGGCGTATTGGTGCGAACGACGATCCAGGAAAACAACAATCCGATCACAACCGCGATCAGGGTGCCGCCGCCGCAAGCGATCAACGTATTCGCCAACGCCTCCGCGACATTCGGGTTCGCAAGCACGGTGAGGAAGTTGATGACCGAGAGGTGACCGAGCGAGATGCCCTCGACCACCGGATTGGTGTCGGTGAGCGCGCCGAGCAGCAGCATCAGGATCGGATAGATAACCAGAAAGCCGAGGATCGCCAGCAGGAGCGTGACCCACAAGCCGGCCCACGCGCGTTGCCCCTCACTGGCGCTATGCATGACTTCGCTGCGCCGGCTCGTCTGTCCGTTCAACGCGTTTTCCCCTCGCCGCCGACCGTCTTTTTATGGAATTGCGGTCGCGATGCGCGGGAAGCCTAGTCGATCGCGCGGCGCGCGGAAAGGTATCCGAAAGTCGGCGCGCGGATATGGCGCGGAGGACCTTTTTTCAGATCCGCCATCGCTTCGCATACGCATCATGCAGCGGTGTGCCTGTGGCTTGTGCCGCGTCCGTAGTACACGCCGCAGCGGGCGCGACCGCCCCCCGGCGTGGAGAGCCCGACCTGATGTCACTGGATACGACCGCAAAGCCGCCCGCCCCCGCGCCAATCGACGGCCTGCCCCCGAAACTCCGGCGTTGGGCGGTCGCGGCGATCTTTACTGCGCTGGCGATGGCCTCGCTGGATACGGCGATCGCCAACGTGGCCCTTCCCGCCATCGCGGCCGACCTCCATGTCAGCCCGGCCGACGTGGTCTGGGTGGTCAACATCTATCAGATCGCCCTGGTTGCGACGCTGCTGCCGCTCGGCGCGCTCGGCGAAATCGTCGGCCATCGGCGGGTCTATCTCGGCGGCCTATTGCTGTTCACGCTGGCCTCGCTCGGTTGCGCCTTCGCGTGGTCGTTGCCCGGCCTGACGGCGGCACGCGCGCTGCAGGGGTTAGGCGCCAGCGGCATCATGAGCGTAAATGCGGCGCTGGTCCGCTTCGTCTACCCGACCCATATGCTCGGCCGCGGCTTCGGCCACAACGCGCTGGTGGTCGGAACGGCGTTCACGTTCGGGCCGACCATTGCCTCCGCAATCCTTGCGATCGGAACATGGCCGTGGCTGTTTGCCATCAACATCCCCTTCGGCGTGATCGCGATCTGGATCGGCCTGAAGACCTTGCCGAAAACACCGCGCGCGAAGCACGCGTTCGATTTTGCGAGCGCGGCGCTGACCGCAAGCTGCCTCGGGCTCTTCATTATCGGCATCGGCAGCGCGGCGCATCAGGCCCATCCCGCCCTGGTCGGACTGGAGCTTGGCGCTGCATTGCTGCTCGGATGGATGATGACCCGCAGAGATGCGAACCATCCGGCACCGATGTTGCCGATTGATCTGTTTCGACGACCTATGTTCGCGCTGTCGGCGGCCACTTCGGTCTGTACGTTCGCGGTACAGGGATTGGCCTTCGTCTCGCTGCCCTTCTACTTCGAGGACGTGCTGCACCGGTCCCAGGTTGAGACCGGCTTCTTCATGACGCCCTGGCCGCTGGTGGTGGCGATCATGGCGCCGATCGGAGGCCGGCTGTCGGACCGCTATCCCGTCGGCATCCTCGGCGGCATCGGGCTGGTGCTGCTCGGCATTGGCATGGCGCTGCTCGCAACGCTGCCACCGGATCCCGGCATTGCCAACATCGTCTGGCGCACCGTGATTTGCGGGATCGGATTCGGATTCTTCCAAACGCCCAATTTGCGAGCACTGATGTCGAGCGCGCCGCCACACCGCAGTGGAAGCGCGAGCGGCATTGTCGCCACCGCACGCCTGACCGGACAAACCCTGGGCGCTGCGCTCGCGGCCCTGTGCTTTGCCCTCGCCGGCCATGATGGCGCGACGCTTGCATTGGCACTCGGCGCCGGGTTTGCTGCACTCGGCAGCGTGATGAGTTTCCTGCGTTTGGCCGTGGGTGCTCCGCATAGTACATGACCGTCATCGCCCGGCGATCGGGCCGACGCGATGGGTTTGGGGACGAGTTGCGACTTCTCAGTATGCTGGCCGGCGCGTGTCTCTTGCTGTTTCCGGCCGCCCTTCAAGCCCAGACCGTCTGGGACATGCCAACGGAATACCCGCAAAACGCGATGCCGGGCGTTGGCCTGACGGCCTTCACAAAATAGGTCGCCGAATCCAGCGCAGGCAAACTCGAGATCAGGCCGAGCTTCGATGCCAAGGCCGGCATCAAATCGGCCGGCATGCTCGCCGCGATTGCGGAAGGCCGGGTGCAGGCCGGCGATGCGTTCGCCGGCGCGCTCGAGGCCGAAGACCCGATCTTTGCGCTACCCTCGCTGCCGTTTCTGGTGACGTCGACCGCCGACGCCAAGCGCCTTGCCGACATCGCGCGGCCGCATCTTGCGGCGGCGCTGCAGAAGAAAGGCCTGCGGCTGCTTTATCTGACGCCCTGGCCGCCCTCAGGCATTTGGTCGAAGACGGCGCTGACGTCACCGCCCGACCTCGCGGAGCTTGCCATTCGCACCTATGACAGGACCTCAACCGAAGTATTCCTAAACGTCGGCGCCAAGGCCGCATCGATCAGTTTCGCGGACACGATGCCGAAACTGGTCGATGGCAGCATCAATGCGGTGTTGTCGTCGGGAGACGGCGGCGCTGGCCGCAAGCTTTGGGAATATCTGCCCCGTTTCAGCAAAATCACCTATTCGCTGCCGCTTTCGATCGCGAGCGTCAATCAGGCGGCCTATGACGGTTTGAGCCCGGACATGCGAGCCGCGGTCGATGCCGCCAGCCGTCAAACCGAGAGCGAATTGTGGCTCGCTTTGTCGACCCGGCTGGATGAGAACTATCAACGCATGCGCCAGAACGGCGTCACGATCGATTCAAATCCCGAGCCGTTGATCATTGAAGCGCTGCGAACGGGAGCGGCGGCGGCGCAGCGTGCCTGGTGCACCCGGTCGGGGGCCGTCTGCGCCGAGATTCTCGACGCCTTCAAGGGCGGCAAACCATAGCGGTTTGGACGACGGCGCCAGCGATTTCGAGATTGCGGTGCAGCGCTCACGGCCCTGTTGCTTTGCCATCGCCGGTCACGACGGCGCGACGGTGGCGCTGATGCTCGGTGCGGGGATTTGCCGCGCTTGGGAGCCTGATGGGTTTCCTGCGTCTGGCCGTGGATGCAGAATGGACATGACAGCCATGCGACGAGCACACGCAACACCGGCGGATCGGCTTTCTTCCCTACCGTAACCACGCATTTTCTTGATTTGAACGATTCCAGGTTGCAGGCCAGATTGCGCCGAGTCTCGACCGATGGGTCAGACGAACAGGGGATACGCGATGGCAAACCTCACAATTAACGGCAAAACAATCAATGTGGACGTCGAAGACGACACGCCACTGCTTTGGGCGATCAGGGAAAATGTTGGACTGACCGGCACCAAATACGGGTGCGGCATCGCACTATGCGGTGCCTGCACCGTGCATGTAGATGGAGTCGCGATGCGCTCCTGCGGCATGACGGTCAGCGAAGCAGCCGGAAAGCAGATCACCACGATAGAAGGGCTCGCCAGCAACGGCGCCCTGCACAAAGTGCAGCAGGCCTGGGTGGCGAACGACGTGCCGCAATGCGGCTATTGCCAGAGCGGCATGATCATGGCGGTTGCCGCCCTTCTCAAGGAGAAGCCGAAGCCGACCGACGAGGACATCAACGAGGCCATCACCAATATCTGCCGATGCGGGACCTTCCAACAGGTCCGCGAGGCGATCCACGCCGCCGCGAACGCTTGAGGGGGACACCATGAACAAGCACGTCATGCCCAAACTCACTCGCCGCGGCTTTGTGATCGGCACGGCTGCCGCCGGCGCCGGCCTCGCGATCGGCCTCGATATTCCCTTCGGCGGACCGACCGTGGTTCGCGCCGCCGACGGCTCGCCGGAAGTCAATGTCTGGGTGGTGATCCGCCCCGACGATACCACCGTGATTCGCATCGCCCGCTCGGAGATGGGACAGGGCTCCCTCACCGGCCTCGCTCAGCTCGTCGCTGAAGAACTCGAATGCGACTGGTCGAAGGTCGTCACCGAATATCCGACGCCGGGTCAAAGTGTCGCACGCAAGCGCGCCTGGGGCGACTTCTCGACCGGCGGCAGCCGCGGCATCCGCTCCAGCCAGGACTATGTCCGCAAGGGCGGCGCCACCGCGCGGATGATGCTGGTGCAGGCCGCCGCCAACGAGTGGAAGGTGCCGGCCTCGGACTGCACCGCGGCCAACAGCGTCATCACCCACACGCCGTCCGGCAAGACCACGACCTACGGCAAGGTGGTTGAAGCCGCCGCGAAGCTCGAGCCGCCGGCCGAGGTGAAGCTGAAGGATCCGAAGGACTGGAAGATCATTGGCAAGGGCGTCAAGCGGCTCGACACCGTCGACAAGACGACGGGTGCGATGATCTACGGCGCCGACGTCAAGCTGCCCGGCATGCTCAATGCTGCGATCAAGGATTGTCCCGTCTTCGGCGGCAAGCTGAAGAGTTTTGACGAAGCCAAAGTCATGGGCATGAAGGGCGTCAAGAAGGTCGTGCGCGTCAGCGACAGCAGTGTCGCCGTCGTTGCCGATACCTGGTGGCACGCCAAGACCGCGCTCGACGCGCTACCTATCGTCTGGGACGAAGGCGAGAACGCCAAAGTCTCCAGCGAGTCGATCGCCAAATGGCTGGCCGAAGGCCTCGATAATTCCCAGCCGGCCTATATCGGCAACCAGAACGGCGACGCCAAGGCCGCGATTGCCGGCGCCGTCAAGAAAGTCGAGGCGGTCTACAACTATCCCTACCAGAACCATGCGACCATGGAGCCGATGAACGCCACGGCGCTCTATACGCCGGACAAATGCGAGGTCTGGTGCGGTACGCAGAACGGCGAAGCGGCATTTGCCGCCACGCTGGAAGCGTCGGGGTTGCCGGCCGAAAAGTGCGAGGTGCACAAGCTCATCCTCGGCGGTGGCTTTGGCCGGCGCGGCATGACCGATTACGTCCGGCAGGCAGTTCTGATCGCCAAGCAGATGCCGGGCACACCCGTCAAGCTGCTGTGGTCGCGCGAAGAGGACATGGCGCAAGGCAAGTTTCATCCGGTCACGCAATGCAAAATGACCGGGGCCTTCGATGCCGACAACAATCTCACGGCGCTGCACGTCAGATTGTCCGGTCAATCGATCCTGTACACGGTGCGTCCGGCGGCGCTGGTAAACGGCATGGATACGGCCGCATTCCAGGGCCTGAGTCCTTCCGGCGACGCGGCGATCGGCTACTCCGTGCCGAATCTGCTGGTTGAGCATTCCATGCGCAATCCCCACGTCCCGCCCGGTTTCTGGCGCGGCGTGAACGTGAACCAGAACGCGATCTATATGGAATGCTTCATGGATGAGCTGGCGCAGTCGGTCGGCCAGGATCCGGTGGAATTCCGTCGCAAGCTGATGAGCAAGCATCCGAAGCACCTTGCCGTGCTCAACGCCGTGGCCGAGAAGATCGGCTGGGGCAAGCCCGCGCCGCAAGGCGTCTATCGCGGGATTGCGCAGGTGATGGGCTATGGCAGCTATGTCGCGGGCGCCGCCGAAATCTCCGTCACCGAAGGCAGCAAGATCAAGGTGCATCGCATCGTCGCCTCGACCGATCCGGGCTACGTCGTCAACCCGGCGCAGGTCGAGCGGCAGATCGCGGGCTCCTTTGTCTATGGCCTGTCCGCCCTGTTCTATGGCGGCTGCACGGTGAAGGACGGCAAGATCGAGCAAACCAACTTCGACACCTACAACTCGATGCGGATTGCGGAGATGCCGAAGGTGGAATGCGTGATGGTGCCGAGCGGCGGCTTCTGGGGCGGCGTCGGCGAGCCGACCATCGGTGTCGCTGCACCCGCGGTGCTCAACGCCTATTTCGCGGCCACCGGCAAACGCATCCGTTCGGTGCCGCTGCGGGACCAGAACATCACGTTCGCCTGACAATAACGGACGGCGGCCTCGCCCCCGGGGCCGCCGTTTTCCCCATCGAGAGATTGCCGATGAAAGCGTTGCGTGTCGCCATCGCGCTTGCCACGGTCGCGGCGTGGTATGAGCCGTTGCTTGCGGCTTCCGACCCGCCGCCCGGCGCGGCGTCCTGCTCCGGCTGCCATTCCACGGGAGCAACCGCCTCGTCGATTTCGCGGCTGTATGGCCGCGACGCCGGCGATATCGCAACGGCGATGACCAAATTTCGCGACGGCTCGCTTCCCGCCACGGTCATGAACCGGATCGCCAAGGGTTTCACCGACGAGGAGTCGCGCGCGATTGCGGCGTGGCTCGCGGCACAGAAATGAGGGCTGCCGGCATGGAGATCACGCATCGCATCAGCCGCCGGGAGTTCTGCCGCGTCGGTGCGGGCGCCGCAGCGACGGCGGCGTTTCCGCCGCCGACGTTCGCGCAATCGACGGCACGCGTGGTCGTGATCGGCGGCGGCTTTGGCGGCGCGAGCTGTGCGCGGGCGCTGAAACAGATTGAGCCGAAATTACAGGTCACGCTGGTCGAGCCGAACCGGACCTTCACCGCCTGCCCGTTCAGCAACAATGTCATTGCCGGACTGCGTTCACTCGAGGCGCAGCAATTCGGCTATGACAAGATCGCCGCCAGCGGCTTGACCGTGGTGGCGCAGGCGGCAACGGCCGTCAATGCAGCGGCCCGGACCGTCGGGCTCGCCGACGGTACCTCGCTCACCTATGACCGGCTGGTGCTGTCTCCCGGCGTCGATCTGCGTTTCGACGCGCTGCAGGGTTATGACGAAGCCGCCACCGCGAAGATGCCGCATGCCTGGAAAGCCGGCGAACAAACGCTGTTGCTGCGCAAGCAGCTTGAGGCCATGGACGATGGCGGCCTGGTGGTGATCGCAGCTCCCGCCAATCCCTTTCGCTGCCCGCCGGGGCCTTATGAGCGCGCCTGTTTGATTGCGCATTATTTGAAGAGCAAAAAGCCGCGCTCGAAACTGCTCATCCTCGACGCCAAGGACACCTTCTCCAAACAGCGTCTGTTCCAGAATGCCTGGAAGGAGCTCTATCCGGGAATGATAGAATGGGTATCGCTGTCGCAGGGCGGCAAGGTGAACGCGGTGGATCCAGCGACCAATACCCTGATCACCGATTTCGGCAACCACACTGCCCAGGTGGCCAACGTCATTCCGCCGCAGCGGGCCGGCCGCATCGCCACAATCGCCGGCGCGACCGATAACACCGGCTGGTGCGCGATCGATCCCGTTACCTTCGAGTCCAAATCGGCGCCGAACATCCATGTCGTCGGCGATGCCTGCCTCGCCGGCGGCATGCCTAAATCCGCATTCTCGGCCAATGCGCAGGCCAAGGCCTGCGCTCGCGCGATTGCCACGCTGCTATCAGGCGGATCGCCCGCCACGCCAAAGCTGATCAATACCTGCTACAGCCTGGCGGCCCCGGACTATGGCATCTCGATCGCCGGCGTCTACCAGCCGAAGAACGGGCTGCTGGCCGACGTCGAGGGTGCCGGCGGCGTCAGCCCGGCGGATGCGCCACGCGAGTTCCGCGCGCGCGAGGCCGACTATGCGCAATCCTGGTTTTCGACCGTAACGGCGGAAGTCTTTGGCTAGACGCACGCATCGCATGACGGCTCCGATCCTCGCTGGAGCGCTCCTTGCCCTGCCCGGCGGTACCGCCGCGCAGGAACTTCGCAGCTACGCGGTCGTCGGCGATGCCATTCCGCTTTCACTTACGGGCGCGGCCGGCGATGCAGCGCGCGGGCGGGCCCTCGTCGTCGAACGTTCCAGCACTTGCATCCTCTGCCACAGCGGCCCATTTCCCGAACAGAAATTCCAGGGCGACCTGGCGCCTGATCTTTCCGGTTCCGGCAGCCGCGCGTCCGAGGGTCAGCTTCGGCTCCGGCTGGTGGACGCGTCCCGTCTCAATGCCGCGACCATCATGCCGTCCTATTACCGCGTGGACGGCCTCGATCGCCTCGGGACGCTGTGGCGCGGCAAGCCGATCCTGTCGGCCGAACAGATCGAGGATATCGTGGCGTATCTCGTAAGCTTGCGCGAATAGGAAGCAATGATGCAGCAACTACCAAATTCATCACGCCGCCAGTTCCTCGGCCTCGCCGGTGGCGCGGCCGTGCTCGGCGCGCTCCCGGTCGTGATTGTCCGTCCCGCCGAGGCGACGCCCGCGATGCTGGCGTCGGCGATCCAGAACGTCACCGGCGGCGCGGCGGTGCAGTCCGGCAAGGTCAAGCTCGACATCCCGCCGCTGGTCGAGAACGGCAACACCGTACCGATGACGGTCACCGTCGCGCACCCGATGGCCCCGGAGGATCATGTCCGGAGCATCCATGTCTTCAACGAAAAGAATCCGCAGCCGAACATCGCCAATTTCCATCTCAGTCCGCATAACGGCCGCGCGCAGGTTTCGACCCGCATCCGTCTCGCCGACAGCCAGAAGATCGTGGCGATCGCAAAGCTCTCGGACGGGTCGTTCTGGTCGGCCAGCGTTGACGTCGTGGTGACGCTGGCGGCCTGCACCGAGGAGGTGATCTGATGACCTCGGCACTGATCAACGTTCCAGCGAAAGCCAAACGCGGCGACATTATCGAGATCAAGACGCTGATGTCGCACATCATGGAAACCGGCTATCGCCATAAAGCTTCAGGCGAAGTCGTGCCGCGCAACATCATCACGAGCTTTACGTGCCGCTTCAACGGCAACGAGATTTTCCGCACCGACCTGTTTCCGGCAATCGCCGCCAACCCCTTCATTACCTTCTTCACCACCGCGACGGAGAGCGGCAAGTTCGAGTTCGAATGGACCGGCGACCAGGGGTTTTCCGAAACCGCTTCCGCCTCGATATCCGTCGAATGAGGCGTGTCGGCGCCATAGCCGCCGCCCTATTGATGGCGGGCGCCGTTGCCGCCGCCGAAATCCCGCAAGCCGAACGCCGCTCCGGCTACGACTTCATGAAGCCGGACACCAAAGCGATGCAGGACGAGGATACCGCCAATCCCGGCATGCTCTGGGTGCTCGACGGCGAGGCGCTTTGGAAGCGCAAGGCTGGCACTGCCAACAAGGCCTGCGCCGATTGCCACGACGATGCCCGCACCAGCATGAAGGGCGTGGCCGCCCGCTATCCAGCCCTCGACAAGGCAACTGGCCGCCCTGTCGATCTGGAGCAGCGTATCAATTCGTGCCGCACCAGCCAGCAGCAGGCGACGCCGTTGCCTTTCGAGAGCCGCGAGCTGCTGGCGCTCACGGCCTTCATCGCACGGCAGTCGCAAGGCGTGCGAATCGAAACCGGCACCGACCCACAGCTCGCGCCGTTCATAGCCAAAGGACGCGAGCTCTACATGCAGCGGCAGGGCCAGCTCAATCTCGGCTGCGCCAATTGCCATGACGATAACTGGGACAAGCGGCTCGCGGGTTCCGCAATCACGCAAGGACACCCGACCGGCTACCCGCTCTACCGGCTGGAATGGCAGTCGCTGGGATCGCTGCAGCGGCGCCTGCGCGCCTGCATCACCGGCATCCGGGCGCAGGCCTATGATTACGGCGCACCGGAACTGGTCGAGTTGGAATTGTACTTGATGTCGCGCGCGCGGGGCATGCCGATGGAAACGCCGGCAGTGCGACCGTAACTTTGCAAGCGGTCAGCGCTTAGCGCTCCGCGAACGCCTTCTCGACCACGAACTGCGCGGCCTCGCCGTGATTGCCTTCGACGAAGCCCCTGCCCGTCAATAGCGCACGCGTATCCGTCACCAGCGCCGGGCTGCCGCAGATCATGACGCGGTCATGCGCGGGATCGAGCGAGGCGAGGCCAATGTCAGCGAACAGCTTGCCCGAGTTGATGAGATCGGTGATACGGCCGCGGTTGCGGAAGGGGTCGCGCGTCACGGTCGGGTAATAGAGCAGCTGGTTGCGGATGTATTCGCCGATCAACTCGTCGTTCGGCAGCTTTTCGGTGATCATCTCGCCATAGGCGAGTTCGGCGACGCGGCGACAGCCGTGCAGCAGCACCACCTTCTCGAAGCGCTCATAGGTCTCGGGATCCTTGATCACGGAAAGGAACGGGGCCAAGCCCGTGCCGGTGCCGATCAAATAGAGGTTGCGGCCGTCTTTGAGGTTGTCGATGACCAGCGTGCCGGTGGCCTTGCGGCTGACGATGATCTCGTCGCCCTGCTTTAAGTGCTGGAGGCGTGAGGTCAGCGGGCCGTCCGGCACCTTGATCGAGAAGAATTCGAGCCGGTCCTCGTAATTGGCGCTGGCGACCGAGTAGGCGCGGAGCAACGGCTTCTCCCCGACCTTCAATCCGATCATGGTGAACTCGCCGTTACGGAAACGGAACGAGGGATCGCGCGTGGTGGTGAAGCTGAACAGCGTGTCGGTCCAGTGATGGACGCTCAGCACGCTTTCCTGGTTGAAATTGCTCATCTTGCCGATCCCGTCGCTGGAGGCCGATTGCGATGCTCAAATCATTTGTATACGATCATTCGTATACGAATGAATAATCCAGCTTGATCCGATCGTCAAGCCGGGCAGAATGTCCGGCGAAGGCATTGAACCAAAAGGAAAAACCATGGCCCACGATGCACCCCAGGCGACCGGCCCGGGCAAGCTGGTGATCCGCAATATCGGGCTGCTGCTGTCGGGGGCCCTGGAGAAGCCGATCCTGGACGGCGACACGATCGTAGCCGAGAACGGCAAGATCACCGCGATCGGCCGCTTCAAGGACGTCAACACCGAGGGCGCCACCACCGTGGTCGATGCCAACGGCACCACCGTCGCGCCCGGCCTGATCGACAGCCACGTTCATCCCGTCGCCGGCGACTGGACGCCGCGGCAGAACCAGACCAACTGGATCGACAGCTATCTCCATGGCGGCGTCACCACCATGATCTCGGCAGGCGAGGTGCACATGCCCGGCCGTCCCCGCGATGTCGTGGGCCTGAAGGCGATGGCGATTTTTGCGCAGCGCGCATTCTGGACGCTGCGCCCAGGCGGCGTGAAGGTTCATGCCGGCGCGCCGGTCATCGAATGCGAGATGGTGGAAGACGACTTCAAGGAGTTGGCCGCGGCCGGCGTCAAGCTGCTCGGCGAGGTGGGCCTGGGCGGCGTCAAGGACGGCCCGACCGCGCGCAAAATGGTCGGCTGGGCGCGCAAATACGGCATCCAGAGCACGATCCACACCGGCGGGCCGTCAATTCCCGGCTCCGGCCTGATCGACAAGGACGTGGTGCTGGAGGCCGACACCGACGTAGTCGGCCATATCAATGGTGGCCACACGGCCCTGCCCGACGACCAGATCCGCTGCATCTGCGAGGGCTGCAAGCGCGGGCTGGAGCTGGTTCACAACGGCAACGAGCGCTCGGCGCTGTTCACGCTGCGCATCGCGCGCGAGATGGGTGACCTGCATCGCGTCATTCTCGGCACCGACGCACCGGCCGGCTCCGGCGTGCAGCCGCTCGGCATCTTGCGGATGGTGTCGATGCTGTCCTCGCTTGGCGACCTGCCCGCCGAACTCGCCTTCTGCCTTGCGACCGGCAACACCGCGCGCATGCGGGAGCTGGATTGCGGCATCATCGAGGTCGGACGTTCCGCAGATTTCGTCCTGATGGACAAGGCGCAGCATTCGCCCGGCAAGAATATTCTCGAGAGCGTTCAGCTCGGCGACCTCCCCGGCATCGGCATGACCATCATCGACGGCATCGTCCGCACCCAGCGCAGCCGCAATACGCCGCCGGCCGGAAAGGTGCCGGAGATTATCATCGGGCATTGATGTGCACAGGGCGTATCTGAAAAAGTTACGTTAAGCCTCGAAAGTGATGAACGAATTGCCGGCCAGCCCCGACAAAGCCGGGCTGCCTTAATGGCAGTCTATTGGCTCTGGTCATCGAGGGATACGTGAAGAATTCGCTGCAAGTCGCCGGCGGGGTCGTCGGTGCGGTCGCAGGCTTTATCGCCACACTGCTGATCCTGGAGCTGGTCGGCTTCGGAAACCGCGCCGACCCCATCACGTCGGGTATTCTGGCGCTGCTGCTGCTCGCGCCCCTTGGCGCGATCGCGGGTCTCGTCCTCGGCACGGCGCTGGCGACGCGGCTGCGCGGCGGAGAAAATACCGGCACACTTCTCCGTAACAGCCTGAAGGCACTTGCCGTTGTCGTCGCGCTCTGCATCGCAGCCGGCACGTCCTACTATGTTTACGCCGTCACGACGGCGACGCCCTGGCTTAATCCGAATGCAGCCAATCCGCTTCTCGTCTTCGAGGTGCGCCTCCCCGCCGGAGCGGCATTGCCGAACTCCGCCCGTGAGATGGCGATCGAACTGCAGACCAACATTAACCGCATGCCGGGTGAGCCCCGCTTCAACCAGTTCCGTAGCGACGGCGACAGGCCGGTGATCGCGGGCGACGTCGAACTGGCGTTCCGCACCGCGCACCGGCAATTGGAGATCAAGGTCAAAGACCAGCCCGACCGGCTTTACCTCATCGGCCTGTCGGCCAAGGCGCCGCACGCTTCGGAGCTTGGACCATGGCGAGCCAACGGCGACGGCAGCGAAATCCGCTATCGCGCCAAATGGCCGGGACGGGATTGAGCTACGCACGCTAGCGTTGAATGAAACCCGCTCGTTCGATGCGGGTAAGCGTGCCACAGTATCCGATCGATACATACCGGTGGTTGGTCGAAATCAGTCCGACCGCTATCAGTGACGGTTCCACGCATTCGTGGCCGTCGCGCGCTCGCTTGCGACATACCCTCAATATGCTACCCTATTGGCCGCTGGAAAGATTGTTTGCCTCACGCTGTCATTTACAGCTCTTGGAACAATCCGAGCCATGGCCCAGATTCGTGACATCAAGTCAGGTCGATTTGGCGCGCCACCGCGCGAACCAATGCCGCGCCGCCTTGCGGCCATCGTGGCAGGCGATATCTCCGGCTACAGCCGCCTCATGCAGATCGACGAAGAAGGCACGCACAACCGTGTCAAGCGCATCGAGCGCGATCTCATCGAACCCAGCATCCTGGAACATCACGGCAGACTCGTTAAAACCACCGGCGACGGGTTCATCGCGATTTTCGATAGTCCTGTCGAAGCCGTCCGCTGCAGCATCGTGATTCAACAAAATCTGGTGGGACGCAACGCGGCACTGCCGAAGCATCATTGGATCGAGTATCGAATTGGCGTCAATCTTGGCGATGTCATCATCGAAACCGACGACGTTTACGGCGACGGCGTCAATATCGCCACGCGGCTTGAAGGCATAGCCCAGCCCGGCGAAGTCTATATCTCCGGCGGCATCTACGAGCAGATAAAGCACAAGCTGGTTTGCGGATACGAGTCGCTCGGTGATCGCCATGTCAAGAACATCACCGACCCGGTGCGGGTCTATCGCGTGCTTCCCGACCCAGCCGCACTGCACGAGAATCGGAGGCGACGCGAAAGGATCCTGGCCCTTCTGCTCGTTCTTGCATTACTGATCATTGCGGGCGGCACTCTCTGGTACATGCTGGGGCAGCCTCGCAAGGCGACAGAACAGGCGTCGGCTCCTGTTTCATCTCCGGCGGAAGCGCCGAAGGCGCCTGCGCCTGCCGCAAAACAACGAGCGACGCCGCAACCCTCGCCTTCCGTTGCGCCAGCTCAACAACAGGCGGCGCCGCCAGCGCCGTCGGCATCTCCCGCCGCTCCCCAGACCCCACCGACGACGCAGGCAGCCGCCTCGGTTCGAGAGCCCGAGATGGTTTCACTTAGGGGTGGCAGCTTCACGATGGGCAGCAACGAAGATCCTTCGGAAAAGCCGGTCCGTCAGGTGACGGTCAAGCCGTTTGCGATGGGGAAATTTCCCGTCTCCGTGCGGGAGTGGAACGCATGCGCCGCTGCAAAGGCATGCGGATTCACGGCGAGCGGAAAGGACGATGCGCCGGTTGCAAACGTGAGTTGGAGCGACGCCAAGCAATATGTCGCGTGGCTTGCGGAAACCACCCGCAAGCCGTATCGGCTGCCGAGCGAAGCCGAATGGGAATATGCAGCGCGCGGCGGCACGCAGACCAAGTTTTGGTGGGGCGATCAGCTTCAGCCCGGCATGGTCAATTGCAAGAACTGCAGCGACATTCCAGCCGTCGATCAGCCGGTCAAGGTCGGCAGCCTGAAGCCAAATCCGTTTGGGCTATTCGATATGGGCGGCGGCGTCGATCAATGGGTCGAAGACTGCTGGCACAGAAATTATCAAGGCGCTCCGGCGGACGGATCAGCGTGGGTCGAGAATGCATGTCCCTCGCACGTGATCCGTTCCGGCTCATGGAGGAAAGACTCAGACTATGCTCGGACGTCAAGCCGCGGCAGCTATGACACCAACGTGCGATATCCCACCCACGGGTTCCGTGTCGCACTATCCCCCTAAGGAGCGTGAGAGGCAGTCATGAAGGTGATGCAGTGGATCGCTCTGTCAGCAGCGCTCACTGGCCTGCCGTTCGCTGCGTGCGCTCAGGGAAAGCCCGCAGCGAAGGATGCCCTTCTCTATTTCGTTTGGCCGCAGAACGGCGCGTCCATCAAAGGTGGATTTTGGTGCCGCTTTGGTCTGCGCAACATGGGCGTGACCCACGCCGGCGATAATTATCCAAACAGCGGCCATCATCATCTTCTGGTCAATGTGAACGAGCCGCTCAATCCGAACGAGCCGATCCCGCAAGACAAGTCACATCTTCATTTTGGGGCGGGTCAGACCGAAGCCCGGATCGAACTTCCACCCGGCAAGTACACGCTTCAGCTCGTGCTCGGCGATGCCGAACACTACCCGCACGTTCCTCCGGTGGTCTCGCAGAAAATTACCATCACGGTCAAATAGGGCAGAACTCTCCGCCGACTTGCATCGCGCATCGCTGCGCTTCGAATTACCTGTTTTGCGTGATCGGCTGATTGGTGGTCCAGTCGAAGGTACCTTGGTCGCGCTCGTCGACGGCGCGCTTCCAGCCCATCTCCTCCGACCGCCGCTTGAAGTTCAGCCCCTCGGGGGAATGCCGGGTAATGCCGTCGAACATGGTCGCGATCATTTGCGTCCCCATCAGCCCCATGTTGTAGAGCGCCTGGTTGACCATCAGCTTCTGCATCATGAGCTGGTTCTGCGGCACCGTCGCCATCCGGTGCGCGAGCGCGTCGACCTCGTCGTCGAGCCTGTCGGCCGGAACGGCTTTCAGCACGAGGCCGAGCGCCGCCGCTTCGACCCCGGTGATCTTGTCGCCGGTGAACAGCATCCGCTTGGCCTTTTCGGCGCCGAGCCGATAGACCCACATGGCGGTGGTCGGACAGCCCCAGACCCGAACCGGCGGATAGCCGATGCGCGCATCCTCCGCCATCACGATCAAGTCGGAGCAGAGTGCGATATCGGAGCCGCCGGCCACCGCAAAACCGTGCACCTTGCAGATCACCGGCCGCTTGGAACGGAACAGGCTCATGAACTTGTTGGTATTGTCGGACATGGCAGCGTAATCCTTCATCGGATCCCACGGCATTTCCTGCGTATAGCGATTGGCCTTGTCGCCGGAGGCGTAGGCCGTCAGGTCATATCCGGCGCAGAACGCTCGGCCCGCCCCCGCAAGCACGATCACATGCGCGCCCGGATCGTTGTCGGCGCGCGCGACCGCGTCCGCCAGCGCGTCCGGCAACTCGTCGTCGATCGCATTCATGACTTCCGGCCGGTTCAGCGTGATGCGGGCGATGCGACCGTCGCGCTCGTAGAGGACTTTGGCCATGTGCGGCTCCCCAGGAAAAAGATCAGATCTTGGCAAAGTCGCCGTGGCGGCCCTTGCCGGCTGCAAAGCGCGCGGCGCCGCTGGCGCCTTCCTTGAAGATGGCTTCGACGCCGTTGGTCCATTCCTGACGCAAGGCTTCGCGAACTGACAAACCATACGTCTCGACCACGGAGCGCCGATCAGCCCGCACCGCCGCTTGCGGAAACCGCGCGATCTCGCGCGCCATCGCTTCCGCCGCGGCGCGGGCGCCACCGCTCTCGACCACCTGCTCGCACATGCCGATGCGCAGCGCTTCGTCCGCCGGCACCTTGCGTCCTGTCAAAATGATTTCCATCGCGCGGCCTTGGCCGACCAGGCGTGCCAGACGCACGCTGCCGCCGTCCAGCAGCGGGATTCCCCAGCGGCGGCAATAGACGCCGAAATAGGCGCTCTCGGCCATCACGCGGATATCGCACCACAGCGCGAGCTCCATGCCGCCGGCCACGGCCGGCCCCTCCACCGCGGCGATCACGGGCTTCGACAATTCCAGCCGCGTCGGTCCTAGCGGACCGCGCGGCGCAGGGTTAGCGCCGGTCGGGAACGCCAGGCCATCGGCGACATGGCGCTGAAAGGCCTCGCGATCGGACAGCGTGCTGGCAAATTTGAGATCCCAGCCGGCGCAGAATGCACCACCCTCGCCCCACAACACGGCGACGCTGGCGGAGCCGTCGGCGTCAAATTCTCTGAAGGCCTGCGCCAGCGCGTCCGCGCTGGCGGGATCCATCGCGTTACGCGCTTCCGCAAACCGGCTGTGGATGACGGTCCACACCGCGCCCTGCTTTTCGATCCGGACCATTTCGCTTACTCCCTTACTGTTTTGATTTGCGTGCGGCCTTCGCGTTCTTCGGCGCCGCAGACGCAAGGCATTGCGCCAGCATCATGCGAAGCAACGTTTGCGCGCCGGTTTGCAGAAAATCCAGCCGGCCCGCGATCTGCAGCACGAGCGCCCCGATCATCTGGCTGGTCAGCAGCGCCACCCACGGCCGAACCTCTGAAGGCTTGAGGCCGCGCACTTCGGTCAGCGGCACCGCGATGCGTTCCAGCACCTTCCAAAGCGCCTGGTTGAGTTCCTCATCCGACGGCTTGCCGACGCCGAGCCGCTTGAGGCCGCGGAACGCATAGAGGCCCAGATTTATCTCGAAGCGATGATCGAGGTAGTAGTTCAGGAAGGCGCCGCAGGCCGCCTCGACCTGCGCTTCCGGCGTCCGCGCTTTAGCCACGGCCTGGGCGACGCAGGCATCGAGCGCCGCCAGCGACTGATTCAGCAGTTCGGCATAGATCGCCTCCTTGCTGTCGAACAGCGGATAGATCGCGCCCGTCGTGCAGCCGGCGCGAACCGCGATGCCGCGCATGGTGGCGCCTTCGAGCCCCTGCTCGGCGAATTCGTCGCGCGCGGCGCGCAGCAGAAGCTCGCGCTTCGCCCCCCTCACGACGTCCGACCAGTCCTTTGCGGCGGTTGCGGGTTTGCTCATGATAACAGTGTTATCAAATCAGCTGCTGTGACGTCAATAGTAACAATGATTTTACAAGGCGCGCCAATATGGCGGCGCACATCAAGTCAACGCTCGATCGATTGCGCGGGGGAAGGAGCGCGGACGACGCAGGGCGTCGTCCTGCAAAATGGTCGCGAGCGGAATGGCGATGATCGAAGCCGCGCTGACGCGGCGCGGATCGGTCGCACCATCGTTATTTTCGCCTGCCGTATTGGGGTGTATGGTCGATTGCGCAAACCCGGCCGGCGGCACTCGCGAGAGGAACTTAACGCGCCGGGTATTTCTGGCTGCTGCATGCCGCTGAGCCGTGTTGCCATTCATCGAGGCAAACAGGGAGGCAGTACGATGAACATTCGGCCCGACCCCACGTTTCACGCTTCGCCAAAGCTTGCCATGGAAGCTCCGCCGGAGAGCTTCGCCTACACCGTGCTGCTCAGCCCGGACTCTTCAAAGCCGGACGCACTCGCAGTCATCGACGTCAATCCGAATTCCCAGAGCTACAGTCAGGTCGTTCACACCGTGACGATGCCGAACAAGGGCGACGAGTTTCACCATTTCGGCTGGAACGCCTGCTCGTCGTCACTATCGCCGCTCACCGGACACGCCTTCCTCGAGCGCCGCTATCTGATCATCCCGGGCATGCGGTCTTCCCGCATCTACATCGTCGATACGAAGCCGGATCCCACCAAGGCGGCGATCCACAAGATCATCGAGCCGGAGGAAATCTTCAAAAAGACCGGATACTCGCGGCCCCACACCGTTCATTGCGGGCCGGAAGGCATCTATGTCTCTACGCTCGGCGGCGGTGGCAAGAACGGTACCGACGGACCGCCCGGCGTTTTCATCATGGATTGCGAGACATTCGAGGTGCTCGGACGGTGGGAGATCGATCGCGGCTCCCAGACAATGCACTATGATTTCTGGTGGAACCTGCCACGCGACTACATGGTGACGAGCGAGTGGGGGTTGCCGCCGCAGTTCGAGAACGGAATCGTGCCGGAGGATCTGCTCTCGAACAAGTACGGTCACCATATTCACTTCTGGGATCTACGGGCCCGGCGAAACGTGCAGACGATCGATCTCGGGGCCAATCATCAGATGGGGCTGGAAGTGCGTCCCGCGCATGATCCGGTTCGCGAGTACGGCTTTCTGGGCACCGTGGTCGACACCACAAATCTCGAAGGCTCGATCTGGACCTGGTGGCGCGAGGGCGGCAAGTTTCACGTCGAGAAGACGGCGACGATCCCGCCCGAGGCAGCGCCGAAGGAGCAATTGCCGCCGCTGCTGCAGGGCTTTGGCGCAGTGCCGCCGCTGGTGACGGACATCGACCTGTCGATGGATGACAAATTCCTCTACGTCGCCTGCTGGGGCACCGGCGAGATGCGTCAATACGATGTCAGAGACCCGCGAAAGCCAAAGCTTGCCGGCTCGGTACACATTGGCGGCATCACGCGCCGCACGCCGCATCCGAACGGCAAGGCCTTTGGAGGCGGTCCGCAGATGGTCGAGATCAGCCGCGACGGCAAGCGGGTGTACTGGACCAACTCGCTGTACTCGACGTGGGACAACCAGTTCTATCCCGATGGTGTCCCGGGCGCCATGGTGATGGCCAATGCGAAGCCGGACGGTGGTCTCGACCTGGCTAGGGATTACTGGGTCAATTTCCCCGACGGATACCGGTCACACCAGGTTCGGCTCGACGGTGGTGACTGTTCGACGGATTCATTCTGCTATCCGTCGGTTTGAATTTGAGTGCAGCCGACTGGACACCTGCGTGGCTCTGGCTGGCTGTCATCGCGAGCGGCCTCTACCATGGCGTCAACCCGGGCATGGGGTGGCCGCTCGCCGTTTCGGCCGGGTTGATGGAGAAGAGTCCGCGGGCGCTAGTGGCCGCGCTTTGGCCGCTCACGGCCGGCCACCTGCTCGCGATGCTGCTGGTGATCCTGCCCTTCGCGCTGCTCGTTGCCGTCGTCGAATGGCAGCGCACGATACAGATCGGCGCCAGCCTCCTCGTCATCGCCTTCGGTCTTTACCGGCTTGCCAACCGGCGCCATCCGAGAGTCCTGGCGCGGATATCGCCGGCGCAATTGGGGCTTTGGTCGTTCGCCGTGGCACTCGCCCACGGCGCGGCGCTGATGCTGGTGCCGATCTATCTCGGGCTCTGCCGGGAAACGGAACTCGACAGCGGCCACCAGGCCGCCGGTACTCTCATTAACGCCAATCTCGGCATGGCCGTTCTGGTTGCCATTGTCCACGCTGCCGCGATGATCGCCGCCGGCGGGTGCTGCGCGTGGCTCGCCTACCGCTATCTCGGTCTCAAATTCATATCGCAGAGCTGGTTCAATCTGGATACGACCTGGGCCGTCAGCCTCATCCTGGTGGGCGCTATTGCGCTGCTGTTCAGCGTAATCTAGCGCCGGCCGAGAGCCTTCAACGCAGCTTCTCGAGCAGCGCGATCAGTGTCTCGCGCTCCTTGGCATCCAGCGGGGCCAGCGTCTCCCGCGAGATCGCGAGCGCGTTCGGCGCGGCTTTTTCGGCGAGTTGCTGGCCGGCGCGGGTGAGACTCACCAGCAGGCGGCGGCCGTCCTCAGGGTCCGGGCTGGTCTCGGTCAGGCCGCGCGCGGTGAGGCGGTCGATCACGCCCTTGATGGTCGCAACATCCATCGCCGTCAGCCGTCCGAGCAGGTTCTGCGAGCACGGTCCGGTCTCGGTCAGTTTTGCAAGCGCCGCCCATTGCGCCGACGTCAAGTTGATGCCGATCTCGCGGGCGAAGATGGTGGCGTGGCGCTGCCAGACCTGGCGCAGGATGAAACCGATCTGCTCGTCGAGAATGTAAGACGGCCGCGCAGGCTTGACCGCTCGTTTCGGCGAAACACTCCTCCCCATTTTGCCGCCCCTTCCCTTGCTACCAGCTACAGCGACAGATGCGCGTCCCGGACGTCCGGCCGCGCGTCGAGTTCTGCCATCGTGCCGCCAAAGCAGATCTTGCCACGCTCGATAATGTAGGCGCGGTCGGAGATCAGCCGCGCGAAATGCAGGTTCTGCTCCGAGACCACGATGCTGACGCCTTCTCGCTTCATCGCGAGGATGGCCTCTACCATCTGCTCGACGATTTTTGGCGACAGCCCTTCCGACGGCTCGTCGAGCAGCACCAGCGACGGATTGCCCATCAGCGTCCGTGCGATGGTCAACATCTGCTGTTCGCCGCCGCTCATGCGTCCGCCCGGGCGGTTGCGCATTTCGCCGAGATTTGGAAACAGCGTGAACAATTTCTCGCGCGTCCACTGCGGCGCGTTCGGCCGTTTCGGCTGGCGGCCGACTTCGAGGTTTTCCTCGACCGTCAGGTCGGTGAAAATGCGCCGCTCCTCCGGCACATAACCGAGCCCGCCGCGCACGATCGCATGCGTCGGCTCGCGCGAGACGTCCTTGCCTTCGAAGACAATCCGCCCTGAACGATTCTCGACCAGGCCGACGATAGAGCGGAACGTGGTCGACTTGCCGGCGCCGTTGCGCCCGAGCAGCGCCACCACCTCGCCCTCGCCGACTTCGAGCGCGATATCGAACAGGATATGCGCCGGGCCATAAAAACTGTTGAGATCGGCGACCTGCAGCTTCATGCGCCGGCTCCCTCGCGGTGACGTGCGTCGTAGACCAGGCCTTCGCCGAGATAGATGGCGCGCACCTGCGGGTTGCCGCGGACCTCTTCCGGCGAGCCTTCGGCGATCAGGCTACCGCGGTTCAGCACCAGGATGCGGTCGGCATGTTCGAACACCACGTCCATGTCGTGCTCGGTGAAGAGCACGCCGATCGATTTTTCGCAGGCGATGCGCGCGGTCAGCCGCATCAACTCGATCCGCTCGCGCGGCGCCATGCCCGCGGTCGGTTCGTCCATCAGCAATAATTTCGGCTGGTTGGCGAGCGCGATGGCAAGCTCCAGCCGCTTCAGATCGCCATAGGCCAGCTCGCCGCACGGACGCCCGGCATAGGCGCCCATGCCGACGAGATCGAGCAGCCGGCCGGCCTCCTCGCGCGCGTAACTCGCGGTCGAGCCCCAGAGATTGAACAATTGCCGTCCATACGACACCAGCGCGACCTGCACGTTCTCGCGCACGGTCATGGTCGGGAACGTCGCGGTGATCTGGAACGTACGCCCGACTCCGAGCCGCCAGATCGCGCGCGGCTTCCGGCCGACCGTCTCCTCGCCGAGCAGCGTGATCCGGCCGCTGTCCGGTGTGTTCTGTCCGTTGAGCATGTCGAAACACGTGCTCTTGCCGGCGCCGTTGGGGCCGATCAGCGCGAGGATTTCGCCCGCGCGCAGTTCGAACGAAACGCTGCGCACGGCATGGACGCCGCCATAGGACTTGCTGAGATTTTGAACCGACAGCAGTGTGGGGACCATGCTCATTCGGCAACCTCTACCCGGGAGGTGGCGAGTGCAGATTTCTTGTCGTCGGAGGATCGCCGGCGATTCCAGATCGCCTCCAGCGTGCCGACGATTCCCTTGGGGAACGCCACCACCATCAGCACGATGAAGCCACCCAGCACCAGCTTGGAGAGATCGGTCTGGGCTGACCAGCCAGATGTTCGCCGCCTTGAACACGATGGCGCCGATGACCGCGCCGGAAACCGTCTCGACGCCGCCGAGCAGCACCATGACCAGCGCGTCCACCGACAGCGAGATGCCGAGGCTGTCCGGAAAGACGCTTCCCTTCAGATAGGCGAACAGCGCGCCGCCGATCCCTGCGACCGTGCCTGATATGACGAAGGCCGTCCATTGCACGCGCTTGCCGTTGATGCCGATTGCCTCGCTACGCAGCGGCGAGTCCCGTGTCGCGCGCAGCGCGAAACCGAACGGCGAGAATACGATCACCCGCAACACCGTCACCGCGAGCGCGGCGATCGCAAGCGACAGCCAGTAAAAACTGGCCGGGCCCGCGGCCCACTTGTCCGGCCAGACGCCCAAAATGCCGTTGTCGCCGCCGGTTACCGTGACCCACTGGAACGCGATCGACCAGACGATCTGCGCAAAGGCCAACGTCAGCATCGCGAAATAGACGCCGGATAGTTGCACGGCGAAGAAGCCGAACACGGCTGCACCGAGCAAGCCCAGCAAGGGGCCCAGCAGCAGCGATACGATCATCGGCAGTCCCGCCGCCTTGGCGAGGAACGCAACGCCATAGGCGCCAAGGCCGAAATAGGCCGCATGTCCAAACGAGGCGAGCCCTCCGACCGACATCAGGAAATGCAGGCTCGCGGCAAAGATCACGAAGATCGCAATCTCCGAGCCGACGGTCAGCGCGTAATTTCCTGCGAACAGCGGCAGCATGGCCGCAAGGACCAGCGCGCCGATCGACATCAGCCGCTCGCCCGAGGTCAGCGGTCGCCACGGATTGACGGTCAGCCCCGGCGTGCGGCGTGCGGCGGCCTCCGGCTTGCCGAACAGGCCCCATGGCCGCACGATCAGCACGACCGCCATCACCAGGAATACCAGGATGATGGAGATTTTCGGGAATATGAGAATGCCGAAGGCGTTCAGTTCGGACACCAGCACGGCGGCGACGAAGGCGCCGATGATGCTGCCGAGCCCGCCGATCACCACCACCACGAACACGTCGACGATGATGCGCAGGTCCAGCGCGTGATGCACGGCATCGCGCGGAATCTGCAGCGCGCCGCCGAGGGCTGCGAGAAAGACACCGAGCGCAAACACGCTGGTGAACAGCCATTTCTGATTGACGCCGAGCGCCGCCACCATGTCGCGGTCCTGCGTTGCCGCGCGCACCAGCACGCCCCAGCGCGTGCGCTGGAACAACAACCAGAGCACGCCGAGCACGACCGGACTGAGCCCGATCAGGAACAGATCGTAGCTCGGGATATTCTGTCCGAAGAAATCGACCGCGCCCTTGAAGCCGGGCGCGCGGCGGCCGAGCAGATCGTCGGGTCCCCAGATCAGCACCACGATATCCTGGACCATCAAGGTCAGGCCGAAGGTCGCGAGCAACTGGAACAGTTCCGGCGCATGATAGATCCGCCGCAGCAGTACCATCTCGACTAGCACGCCGACGACGGCCACGACTAGCGCCGCAACGACGATGCTGCCCCAAAAACCGAGCGCGCCGGAGAAACGTTCGGTCAGCGTGAACGCGACATAGGCGCCGAGCATGTAGAACGCGCCATGGGCGAAATTCACGATCCGCGTCACGCCGAAGATGATCGACAGCCCCGACGCGACCAGAAACAACGACGCCGCGCTGGCGAGACCGGTCAGGAACTGAACGAAGTAAAAGGCCATGGGCGGTCCGGGTTGGTGGTCGCTTTACCTCGCCCCGCTTGCGAGGAGAGGTCGGATCGCTCCTGCGATCCGGGTGAGGGGGTACAGGTCTATCGACTTGCATAGGACTCGCGGAGAGAGCCCCTCACCCCAACCCTCTAAGAGCGAGCTTCGCTCGTCTCGACCCCGCGAAGGGCGGGGAGAGGGAGAGAGAAGTTCAATCCTTCGGGCGCAGCTTGGCAACCTCCGCATCACCAGGGAGATAATCCGCCCCCTTGCGGTAAACCGAGTCCACCATCACGCCCTTGCCGTCCTTCAGCGCGGTCTTGCCGACA
Organism: Bradyrhizobium sp. AZCC 1678; assembly: GCF_036924765.1. Taxonomy (NCBI): domain Bacteria; kingdom Pseudomonadati; phylum Pseudomonadota; class Alphaproteobacteria; order Hyphomicrobiales; family Nitrobacteraceae; genus Bradyrhizobium; species Bradyrhizobium sp. AZCC 1678. Next base: position 3,015,007 of record NZ_JAZHSE010000001.1, on the reverse strand, counting down.
TAGGCGCCAAGCGTCGACTGGTGATCGATCTTGCGGAAGGTGATTTCGCCGAACGGCGACGGCATCGACAGACCTTCGGTCGCTGCAATCAGCTTCTCCGGATCGATCGAATTGGCTTTCGCAAGGATTGCCGCGGCCGCCTTGATGGTCTGGTAGCCGACGATCGAACCCAACCGCGGATAATCGCTGTACTTGGCCTGATAGGCCTTCAGGAACTTGTCATGGTCCGGCGTCTTGATGTCGTACCAGGGATAACCCGTGACGATCCATCCCTCCGGCGTCTCGTCCTTCAGCGGATCAAGATATTCCGGCTCGCCGGTGAGGAAGGAGACCACCGAGCGCCCCTTGAACAGGCCGCGCGTGTTGCCCTCGCGCACGAGCTTGACCAGATCGGCGCCGAAGGTGACATTTAAGATCGCCTCAGGGTTGGCTGCGGCAACCGCCTGCACCACCGGACCGGCGTCGATCTTGCCCTGCGGCGGCCACTGCTCGTCGACCCACTGGATGTCGGGACGTTTTTCCGACATCAGCTTCTTGAATACCGCCACCGCCGACTGGCCGTATTCATAGTTCGGCGCAATCGTCGCCCAGCGCTTGGCCGGCAGTTTGGCGGCTTCTTCCACCAGCATCGCCGCCTGCATGTAGTTGGAAGGACGAAGCCGGAATGTGTAGCGATTGCCCTTGGACCAGGTGATGGCGTCGGTCAAAGGTTCTGCCGCCAGGAAGAATACTTTCTTCTGGTTGGCGAAATCGCTGACGGCCAGACCGATGTTGGAGAGAAACGTGCCGGTCAGCATCGCCACGTTCTCGCTCGAGGCCAGTTCGTTGGCCGCGGTCTGCGCGTCTGCCGGCTTGCCGCCGTCATCCTTGGAGATGACGACGAGCTTCTTGCCGTTAATGCCGCCCGCGGCGTTGACCTCCTCGACCGCGAGCTGCCAGCCCTTGCGATAGGGCTCGGTGAAGGCAGGCAACAGCGAATAGCTGTTGATCTCGCCGATCTTGATCTCGCTCTGTGCCATGGCGCTGCCGGCCATGCCGGCAACCGCGATCGCCAAACCTGCTCCAAGTACGTGTCTACGTCGCATCCCTACCTCCAATGTACTGTGAAACTATCTTAAACCGTCTTCGCCTTTGACTTCCGAAACCGTCAGTCCACCGACGCGAGGCAACGGCCTGCCGCTGTCGGTAACCGCAACCGCCACCATGATCTCGTTGGCGCGCGGCGCATCGTTGATCTGCACCTCCATGCCGTCGAAATGGCTGCGCACGAAGGCTGCGTCCTTGTGACCGAGCGGAATATCCAGCGTCGTTCCGGGACCGCTGCGCTTCTTCGACGACGGGATCAGCGCTGCGCCCTTGCTCAAAACTTTCCGCACCGGCGCGCCCATCTTCGGATGCAGGATCGCGGCCGCGTGTTCCAGTTCGCCGTTTTCGCCGACGGCTGCGGCCTTGCCGTAGCTGTGCGCCATGGCGCCGTCGATGCCGAGCGCCGCCACCGCTCTTTTGGAAAGTAGATCGCCGAGCTCCTCACCGATTTCGATCAACGGCGAGAGATCCTCGACGTAGCGGCCTGCAAAGGGATTCTCAATCACGGCGATCGCCGCTGCGCGCCGGGTCGGCGGCGCAACCTTCTGACCCATCTCGAGATGGGTCTCCTCGACCACCGTGACGATTTTGCGAATGATCGCACCCATTGTCAGCCTCGCTCCCGATCAAACATGCGCTGTTCCTTCCAGTGTGCTTCCATGAAACGCCGGCGCGCCTGCCTTGATCCCTGTTGCACCCACCACGGCCGTCTCGCCTAGTAGACGCAAGGCCGCACCTTCGATCAATCCCGCCGCAAGCAATTGCTGTGCCCGGCTCACCCCTGCCCTCAATGCGTCGTCGATTTCGCTCTCCCCGAGCACGCCGACATCGCGGGTAACAAGACGCGCGCCGAGATCGCTATCGGGCTGCAGTTCGTTCGCCGGGCAACGGATGATCGCGGGATGGTCGGGCAGATCGACCGTGTTGGCGATGATCGTGGCGGCGGCATCTGCCTGAGATGCCGTTTTCGCCAGCACGGTGACGGCATCCGCGATCCCCAGCGAAAAACTGCGGCCGTGCCGCCCGCTGGTCGCGACGCCCCGCACCGGATCGTCGGCGTCGATGTCAATCGTTCGCATCAGGCCATGCCGGTCGGGCCGATCCATCAGGCCCACGGTAAACTGCTCGCCGCCGGCGAGATGCAGCGCGATGTCACCGCCATTGTTGACGTAGGCGCGGTCGAGCCGTGCGGCGGCAAGCATCGCGCCGAGAATCTCCTCCGCGACGCTCCCCGCCACCGCTGCCATCGGCGTGATGAACTCTTCGGTCGCAAACGGCACGACAGCCGCATGCATGCGGCGCGCGACGACGCCCTTCAGTGGGCATCGAATCGGATCGGCGGCCATTCGGAGCTCAACCAACTCCTCGCAGAGTTCATCCAGCAGGCCGGTAAAGCGCCGCGCCGCCGCCTCATACGCAGCGCGCACATCGCCTTCCCTGCCCTTCGCCTTGATGACCAGATCGATCGGACCGTCCTGCAAATGCAGCCGCTTGCCGTCAGGAAGAAGCGCGATTTGCCGCAGCCGTTTCATGTGCGCCGTCCCGGGATGTAAGGCATCGGACGGAGCTCGGTGTTATCCCGCAACGACGCCAGCGGGCGCACGTGATCCATGTGCCCGCCAAGCGCGGCGTAATCCGAGAGCCGCAGCGTGAACTCGATCGGCGCCACCAGCGCCGGCGTCGGCACATAGCCGAACGCACCCGCCGGCATCTGCGTGACGTCGACCATGAAGGTGATGCCGCCACCGGGCCAGACATAGACCGGTGCGCCACCGCTGGTGACCCGCGTCAGTGCATCCTTGACCGAGCGCGTCAGCCGCACCGGATTGTCGGTGACGCCAGCACGCAGCGAGCCGCCGGCGCCGCCCATGAACAGCACCGTGCATAGCGCCGGCTCGCAATTTTCCTGGATACGCTCGACCGAGAACCGAAGGTCGGGCGGCATCTGCTTTTCGATCGGACGCAGCGCTTCATCAAGCTCGTAATAGGCCGCGTGCTCGCCCGTGGTCGAGACCATCAGCATGGTGAGGCCGGGCCGCGCTTCCTTTGGATTGAACGGCCCCAGCACTGACAGCGGATCGGAAATATTGGTGCCGCCCCAGCCGGTGCCGGGATCGGCGACCTGGAAATAACGGCCCGGCGTCGAGCGCCGCCCCTTCATCTTGATCCCGGTATCGGGAATATCGAGCAGCTTGCCGGCCTGGTGTTCCGAGAGAACGCCGGTGATGTGATCGTCCACAACCACGACTTCATCGACCTTGCCATGCCATTGCTTGGCGAACATGCCGATCGTCGCCGAGCCGCAGCCCACCCGCATGCGCTCTTCGGCAACCCCATTGACGATGGGGGGATAACCGGCCTGCACCACGACGGTAGCGCCGCCATCGATCGTCAGTTCCACCGGCTTGCAGTTGGAGAGGTCCATTAGCGCGTCGCAGGTGACACGGCCTTCCTTCTTGGAGCCGCCGGTCAGATGATGCACGCCACCGAGGGAGAGCATCTGCGAGCCGTATTCGCTGGTCGTCACATGGCCGATCGCCTCGCCTTCCGCGCGGACGGTCGCCGTCTCCGGGCCGAGATAGCGGTCAGTGTCGATCTTCACCTTGACGCCGCAATAGCTGAAGATGCCCTCGGTCACGACGGTGACCATGTCGACGCCATCGATCTCCGAGGACACGATAAAGGGCGCGGGCTTGTAATCCGGGTATGTGGTGCCGGCGCCGATGGCGGTCACGAACACGTTCGGTTCGTGGACGATCTTGCCATCCCAATCGCCGCCGCCGGCCTGGAACGGCACCAACCGTCCGCCATGCGATACCGTCTGTTCCAGCACGATATGCGGATCGACGCGCACCAGTTCACCGTTGTGATTGGCATAGCGATCGCACGCGCCGGCCGCGCCCGGTTTGATGTAGCACATCACCGGACAGGCATCGCAGCGGATCTTGTCGCCACTGGCGACGGTCGCATCGGTCATGAACAAGCCTGCAGTCGAGAAGGCGCCGATCGGAGCCGCTTCCTCGCGGCCCGATCACTTTGTTCGTATACGAATGATGTTGCGCGCGGACGGAAACGCTGTCAAGCGGCCCCTGCCGCGAAAGGCCCGACTTGCCGCATAATACCTCATTTGCCTCGCCGCTCTGATCATAAAGCGAGCAGCGCACTGCAGCGCGGATCGTGCGGCTTGCACGTTTGTACACAAACGGTATCTTTCGGCAGCGTCCAGCGCGTAGTTTGCAGCGCAACGAAGGCTTAGGAGAGCATGACGCAGAGCACGATGCGCCTCACCGTCAACGGCAAGACCTGGGATGTCGACGCCGCGCCCGACACCGCATTGCTTTACGTCCTGCGCAACGACCTCGCCTTGAACGGACCGAAATACGGCTGCGGTCTCGGCGAATGCGGCGCCTGCGCGGTGCTGATCGACGGCGTCGTCGCGCGCTCCTGCGTGATCCCGATCGAGGGCTGCACCGGGCGCGACATCGTGACGCTCGAAGGTCTCGGCACGCGCGAGCATCCCGATCCCGTGCAGCAGGCCTTCATCCGCGAACAGGCCGCGCAATGCGGCTACTGCCTCAACGGCATGATCATAGCGACCAAGGCCTTGTTGTTGCGTTCCCCTCACCCGTCGGACGATGAAGTGCTGGAAGCGCTGCGCCATCATCTCTGCCGCTGCGGCGCGCATGTCGAGATCATGCGTGCGGCGATGCGGGCCGCAGGCCGTGCCGTTGAGGCGCAGGCGTGATGACGGCTCCCGACACGACCGAGGATCGCGAACGTCTGCAGGGCACGCTGTCCGTCGTTCGTCCCGCCTCCCCCGTCGAAGCCGTCAAGTTCGAGACCTTCATCAGGATCACCGCCGACGGATCGGTCACCGCCTATAACGGCCATGTCGATCTCGGCACCGGCATTCGCACCGCGCTCGGACAGATCGTCGCGGAGGAACTCGACGTGTCCTTTGCGCGCGTCGTCGTCGTGCTGGGCGATACGTCGCTGGTGCCCAATCAAGGCGCGACGATCGCGAGCGAAACGATCCAGATCACCGCCGTGCCGCTGCGCAAGGCCGCTGCGCAGGCACGGCAGTTCCTGATCGCACGTGCGGCGGAGCGGCTGGAGCTTCCGGTCGAAGGACTCGTCATCGAGGACGGCCTGGTCCGCGGCAAGGACAACCGCAGCGTCAGCTATGGCGAACTGATTGTGGGCGAGACCATCCAGCTTGAACTGGCCGATGATGTTCCCGTGAAGTCTGTCGATGCCTACACCATTGTCGGCCAATCCGTGCCACGCGTCGATCTGCCGGCGAAGGCAACCGGCGAATTGGTCTACGTTCACGACATGCGCGTGCCCGGCATGCTGCATGGCCGCGTCGTTCGTCCGCCCTATGCCGGCGTCGATGTCGGTGATTTCATCGGCAACAGCCTGATCGCGGTCGACGAGTCCTCCGTGCGCGACATCCCCGGACTTGTCGCCGTTGTGAGGATCGGCGACTTCGTCGGCGTCGTCGCCGAGCGCGAGGAAAATGCGATCAAGGCCGCAGCGCAGTTGAAGGTTTCCTGGAAGCCGGTGCCGACGCTGCCCGACCTGCAGGACATCGAGACCGCGCTGCGTGCCAATCCGTCGACGCCGCGGACGCTGATCGACAAGGGCAATGTCGACGCGGCGATTGCCGGTGCGGCGAAGCCGATGCCGCGAACCTACATCTGGCCGTACCAGATGCACGCTTCGATCGGCCCTTCCTGCGCGGTTGCCGATTATCAGGAGGATCTGACGCGGGTCTGGTCCGGCACGCAGAACCCGCACCATCTGCGCACCGAGCTGGCACGGCTGATCCATCGCCGCGAAGCCGAGATCGAGGTGATCCGGATGGAGGCCGCAGGCTGCTACGGGCGCAACTGCGCCGATGACGTTTCCGCCGACGCGGTGCTGCTGTCGCGCGCCGTCGGCCGGCCCGTTCGCGTGCAATTGACGCGTGAGCAGGAACATGCGTGGGAGCCAAAGGGCACCGCACAGTTGATGGATGTCAATGGCGGGTTGAACGCCGACGGCAGCGTCGCCGGTTATGATTTTGCCACGCGCTATCCATCGAACGGTGCGCCGACGCTGGCATTGCTGCTGACCGGCACCATCCCGCACACACCAGTAATTTTCGAGATGGGCGACCGCACCGCGATCCCGCCCTACGACTACGAGAACCTGCGCGTAATAGCGAACGACATGCCGCCCATCGTGCGCGCCTCCTGGCTGCGCGGCGTCTCGGCGCTGCCGAACACCTTTGCGCATGAGTCCTGGATCGACGAATGCGCCGATGAAGCCGGCGTCGACCCGATCGAGTACCGCCTGCGCTATCTGAAGGACCCGCGCGCGATCGATCTCGTCAATGCGGTCGCCGAGCGCGCCGGCTGGAAGCCACGGCCGGTACGGCGGGAACCGGAAGCCGAAGGCGACATCGTTCGTGGGCGCGGCTTTGCCTACGCTCTCTATGTGCACAGCAAGTTTCCGGGCTATGGCGCGGCGTGGTCGGCGTGGATCGCCGATGTCGCCGTCAACAAGGCGACCGGCGATGTCAGCGTGACGCGCGTCGTGGCGGGACAGGACTCCGGCCTGATGATCAACCCGGAAGGCGTGCGCCACCAGATCCACGGCAACGTCATCCAGTCGACCAGCCGCGCGCTGATGGAGGAAGTGTCGTTCGATCGCACGTCGGTGACGGCGCGAGAATGGGGCGCCTACCCCATCATCAAATTCCCGGAGGTGCCCGAGATCGACGTGCTGATGCTGCCGCGGCAGGACCAGCCGCCGCTCGGCGTCGGTGAGTCCGCCTCCGTCCCCAGCGCGGCTGCCATCGCCAACGCCATCTTTGATGCGACGGGTGTGCGCTTTCGCGAATTGCCGTTCACGCCGGAACGTATCTTGCGGGGATTGCACGGCGAGGAACAGCATGCACCGGAAGCGTTGCCGTCGCCGACATCCGCGCCGCAGCCCGACCTGAACAGGTGGCAAAATCCTTTTGCCGGACGCCGCGGCGTGTTCGCGACAGCCGCAGCCCTGTGCGCCGCCGCGATCGGTATCGGCGCCGCCGTTTTGCCGTGGCGCGCGATCGCGCCGATCGTGCGGCCCGATGCCTCGGTCTATTCGGCCGCGACCATCGCCCGCGGCCAGCAACTCGCCGCCCTCGGTGACTGCGCGGTCTGCCACACCTCGGCGAACGGTATCCTCAACGCCGGTGGCAAGCCGTTGCCTACGCCTTTCGGTACGATCTATTCGACCAACATTACGCCCGATGTCGAAACCGGAATCGGCGCGTGGTCCTATCCCGCCTTCGAGCGCGCGATGCGGGAGGGAATCCATCGCGACGGCCGGCATCTCTATCCGGCATTTCCCTACACGCATTTCGCCAGGACCACTGACGCCGACATGCAGGCGCTCTACGCCTATCTGATGGCGCAGCCTGCGGTGCGCGCGGAGGCGCCGCAGAATGCACTGGCGTTTCCGTTCAACGTTCGTCCGCTGATGGCGGGGTGGAACGCGCTGTTCCACAAACCGACTCTATTCCAGGCCGACCCGACGAAATCCGAGATATGGAATCGCGGGGCCTATCTCGTCGAAGGCCTCGGCCATTGCAGCGCCTGCCATTCGCCGCGCAATGCACTGGGCGCGGAGAGGGCGAACGCCTATCTCGCCGGCGGATTTGCGGAAGGCTGGGAAGCTCCTGCGCTGACGTCGCTGTCGCAGGCGCCGATCCCGTGGAGTGAGGGTGAGCTTTACGCTTACCTGCGAACCGGCGAGTCGCGGCTTCACGGCGTCGCCGCCGGGCCGATGGCGCCCGTCGTAAAGGAGCTCACAGCACTTCCGGATTCGGATATCCGCGCCATGTCGGTCTATCTCGCTTCGTTCAATGAGACCTCCATGGATCCCGCGGCGCAGCAAGCGCTCGCCGCGAGACTGGAATCCTCGACCGGCACGCGCGCGTCGGCAGCCTCCAGCACCGGCGCCCGGCTCTATCAGGGCGCCTGCGCGGTGTGCCACGAAGTCGGCGGCGCGCCGCTGTTCGGCAGCCGGCCGTCGCTGGCGCTGAACAGCAATCTGCAGAGCGCCGTGCCTGATAATCTGATCCAGCTCATCCTGCATGGCATCGCGAAGCCGGCCGCAACCGACCTCGGCTATATGCCGGCCTTCAAGGACAGCCTGACCGACGGCCAGGTCGCGGAACTGGCCGCTTATCTGCGGCGGCAATTCGCCCCGGACAAGCCTGCCTGGACCGGTATCCAGGCGGCGGTCGGACGGATTCGGCAGGAATAGCGCGCTGAGCTGCCATGCCGCCGCCAAAACCCACTGGTTGGGCGGCCCCTGGCACGGTAGAGTTCCGCCATGGCAGTTACCGACATTGCGTCCCGAACCTATAACCATGGCTGGCGGCTCGACCCGATCGTGCGCAGCCTGCTCGACACCGATTTTTACAAGCTTTTGATGCTGCAGATGATCCGCGAATTCTATCCGGATCAGCGCGTTACCTTTTCGGTCATCAACCGCACGAAGCAGGTCCGCCTTGCCGAGATCATCGACGAGGGCGAACTGCGCGCGCAGCTCGATCATGCCCGCACCATCCGCTTCACCAAGAAGGAACTGATCTGGCTCGCGGGTAATACGTTCTACGGCAAGACCCAGATGTTCTCGCCCGACTTCATCAACTGGCTCGCCAGCTTTCGCCTGCCTGAATACGAATTGAACAAGGTCGACGGCCAGTACGAACTGCACTTCCATGGGCCGTGGACCCACACCACGATGTGGGAGATCCCGGCGCTTGCGATCATGAACGAGCTGCGTTCGCGACAGGCGACCAAGGGACAGGGACGCTTCGTGCTCGACGTGCTCTATGCCCGCGCCAAGGCCAAGCTGTGGTCCAAGGTCGAACGGCTGCGCAAGCTCGAAGGCTTGCGGCTGTCGGACTTCGGCACCCGCCGCCGCCACGGCCACCTCTGGCAGCGCTGGTGCGTCGAGGCGGTCAAGGAGGGACTCGGACCTTCGTTCACCGGCACCTCGAACGTGCTGCTGGCGATGGACAACGATCTCGAAGCGATCGGAACCAACGCGCATGAATTGCCGATGGTCGCAGCCGCGCTCGCCAATTCCGACGAGGAATTGCGCTGGGCGCCCTATCGTATCCTCGATCAGTGGCGACACACCTATGGCGGCAATCTTTTGATTGCGCTGCCCGACGCCTTCGGCACCAAGGTGTTTTTGCGCGACGCGCCGGACTGGCTCGCCGACTGGACCGGCTTTCGCCCGGACAGCGCGCCGCCGATCACGGCCGGCGAGGAGATCATCAAGTGGTGGAAGCAGAAGGGCCGCGATCCCAGGGAGAAGCTGCTGGTTTTCTCCGACGGCATGGACGTCGACTCGATCGAGGAGACCTATCGCCATTTCGCGGGACGCGTCCGTATCTCGTTCGGCTGGGGCACCAACCTGACCAATGATTTCGTCGGCTGCGCGCCCGATGGTTCCGCCGATCTCGATCCAATCTCGCTGGTCTGCAAGGTGACCTCGGTCGATGGACGGCCGGCGGTCAAGCTGTCCGACAATCCCGAGAAGGCGACCGGCTCCGCGTCCGAGGTCGAGCGTTATCTGCGCGTGTTCGGGAATGCCGGCCGCGTCCGCACTCCCGTGCACGTCTGAACCCACAAATATCAATTTCCAGCCACCTATCGACTTGACGAGCCCCGCATGCCCGCACCCAAGCCGCCTGCTTTCGAAACCCTGAGCCTGCACGCCGGCCAGCGCCCGGACCCCGCAACCGGCGCCCGTGCGGTGCCGATCTATCAGACGACTTCCTACGTGTTCCAGGATTCCGACCATGCCGCCGCGCTGTTCAACCTCGAGCGCGCCGGCCACATCTACACGCGCATTTCCAATCCCACGACGGCGGTGCTCGAGGAGCGCCTCGCCGCGCTCGAAGCCGGCGTCGGCGCGATCTGCACGGCGAGCGGCATGGCCGCAATGCATCTGGCGATCGCGACGCTGCTCAATGCCGGCGATCACATCGTCGCCTCCTCCTCGCTCTACGGCGGCACCATCAACCTGCTCGCCCACACGCTGCCACGCTTCGGCATCACCACCACCTTCGTCAAGCCGCGTGCCCTCGATGAATTCCGCACGGCGATAAAGTCGAATACGCGGCTCGTGATCGGCGAGACCATCGGCAATCCCGGGTTGGAGGTACTGGATATTCCCGATGTCGCCCAGATCGCGCATGACGCCAAAATTCCGCTGCTGATCGACAACACCTTTGCGACGCCGTTTCTTAGCCGCCCGATCGAGCTCGGCGCCGATATCGTGATGAACTCGGCGACCAAATGGATCGGCGGCCACGGCATCGCGATCGGCGGCGTCATCGTCGATGGCGGCCGGTTCGACTGGCACGCCTCGGGCAAATTCCCCCAGCTCACCGAACCCTATGCCGGCTATCACGGCATCGTTTTCGACGAGCAGTTCGGCCAGGCCGCCTTCATCATGCGCGCGCGCACGGAAGGTTTGCGCGATTTTGGCGCCTGCCTGTCGCCGACCAATGCGTTCCAGTTGTTGCAGGGCGTCGAGACGCTGGGCATCCGCATGGAGCGCCACATGAGCAATACGCTCGCGGTGCTCGAAGCGCTGACCGCCAACAAGGCCGTCGACTGGGTGCTGCATCCCGCGCTTGAGAATCATCCCGACCATCAGCTCGCGAAGCGACTGCTGCCGCGGGGCGCCGGATCGATCGTCTCTTTCGGCATCAAGGGCGGTCGGGCGGCGGGCAAGAGATTCATCGAATCGTTGCGGATGATCAGCCACCTTGCCAATGTCGGCGACGCCAAGACGCTGGTCATCCACCCCGCCAGCACCACGCATCAGCAGATGGACGCAGCCCAGTTGAAGGCCGCAGGCGTCGGCGAGGAGCTGGTGCGGCTGTCGGTCGGAATCGAAACCGTTTCCGATATCATCGACGATCTCGGCCAGGCGCTTCGCGCATCGCAGAAGGTTTGAACCATGCAGCTTTCCGTCAATGGTGCTGATGTCTTCGTTGCCACCGGCGGCCGTCCGTTCGATCCGTCGCTGCCTGCGGTGATGATGCTGCATGGTGCGGGTTTTGATCATTCGACCTGGGCGCTGCACAGCCGCTGGTTCGCGCATCACGGCTATTCAGTGCTGGCGCCGGACTTGCCGGCCCACGGCCGTTCTTCCGGCGCGCCGTTGCCGACCATCGCCGACATGGCCGACTGGACCGCGGCGCTGCTCGACTCGGCCGGCGCGCCGAAGGCCAAGCTGGTCGGGCATTCGATGGGCTCGCTGATCGCACTCGAGACTTCCGCGCGGCATCCGGAGAAGGTATCCGGCCTCAGCCTGATCGGCACCGCCGCCGCGATGACGGTGGGGCCCGATCTGCTCAAGGCCGCGGAGTTCAACAATCCCGATGCCATCGACATGGTCTCGATCTGGGGTCTCGGCTTCAAGGCCGAACTCGGTGGCAGCCTCGCGCCGGGACTGTGGATGCACCAGGGCACGCAGCGCGTGCTGCAGCAAACGCGGCCGGGCGTGCTGTACAACGATCTCAATGCCTGCAACTCGTATCAGAACGCGCTCGCCGCCGCCGCGCAGGTGAAGGTGCCCGCCACCTTCATTCTCGGCGAGCGTGACATGATGACGCCCGCGAAGGCCGGCAAGACTCTCGCGGCAGCGACGCCGAATTCGCGCACCGTTGTCGTTCCAGGGGCTGGCCACATGATCATGGCCGAAGCGCCGGACGAGTTGCTGGCGGCGTTGCGTCAATAGTAGTCTCGCTTCTTTCCTTCTCCCCTTGTGGGAGAAGGTGGCGCGCAGCGCCGGATGAGGGGTCTCTATCCGCGGAGAGAGACCCCTCACCCGTCGCCGAACTTCGTTCGGCGCCACCCTCTCCCACAAGGGGAGAGGGGAAGCAGCGCCAGCTGATATAGTCCTTACTACCTCCCCGCCGGCTTGCGCTCCACCGGATGGACGTCGATCGCGCGCAACCTTCCCATTCGCAGCACGTCCATCGCGAGCGTGCGGCCGATGCGGTCGCGGTCGAGGGCGCGGATCAGATCGTCGACGCCGTTGATTTCGATGCCGTCCAACCTGACAACGACATCGCCGGGCAGCAGCCCCGCCTTCTCCGCCGGACTATCCGGCTCGATCTGCGCCAGCAGCGCGCCCATCTTGTTGTCGACGCCGGCGACCACCGCGTGACGCCGCGGGATCGGCGCGGTCTGTCCGGCGACGCCGATATAGGCGCGGCGGACGTAGCCGTGACGGATGATCTCGGACAGCACGAACTGCGCGGTGTTGCTGGCGACCGCAAAGCAGATGCCCTGCGCGCCGTTGATGATCGCAGTATTGATGCCGATCACCTCAGATGCCGACGACACCAGCGGCCCGCCGGAATTGCCGGGATTGAGCGCGGCGTCGGTCTGGATCACGTCCTCGATGGTACGTCCGCTCACCGAGCGGATGGATCGGCCGAGCGCCGACACCACGCCGGCTGTCACCGTCGATTCGAATCCGAGCGGATTGCCGATCGCGACCACGAGTTGGCCGCGGCGCAGGCTCTTGGAATTGCCCAGCGAGGCGTAGCGCAGATCGCGCGCGCCATCGGCCCGCAGCAGCGCGAGGTCGGTATCGGGATCGACACCCAACACATGCGCGTCGGTGACAAAGCCTTCGATGTCGCGCAGCCTGATCTCTTTCGATGACCCGACCACATGGCTGTTAGTCAGCACGAGACCATCGGGCGAGATCACGATGCCGGAGCCAAGTCCGCCACGCTCACGCACGCTGCGCACTTTCGGCCCCGTCTCGACGCGCACGACGGCTGGGCCGACGCGCTCGGTCACGTCGATCACGGCATTGGAATAGGCATCGAGCAAGACCCGGTCATTGTCCCGGGCAGGCTCGGCCGTTCGCGATGACGGCCCGTCATCGGCGATATCTGAGGTAAAATCCAACATGGCGAGATTCCTTCGGCTCATCAGATGGTGGCCGGGAACCGTATGCGCAAGATGTCCGCGTTCGCCGCAAGGCTGGCCTGCTACGGCGCCCGCCTGAGCGTCCCCGACCTTGCCCTGACCGGATCGAGCAGCGCCCAGTCACCCTCCTCCAGCGTGTAGCCCTTGGGGAATGGTGCGCGAAGCTCCAACCCGAGCGAGCGCAACACCCGGTCGTCACGGTAATAGCATTGCAGCACGACGCGGACGAGCGTCGCTGCCGCGGCGCCTCCGGTGGCGCGGAACTCGTTCGCTATCGCCTCGCGCCTGGCCGTATCGAGTTCGGCCAGGGGCTGGCCGGCGAGACGCGCGAGATGATCGAGCGCCTGCTTGACCCGCGCGGTGTCGCGGCCGAGCGTCGCCAGCATGTCGGCCTGGATCGCGGGATCGTCCGCGCCGGGCACCTTGTACTCGTCGCTGGCGGGAACGATCATCGCAGCGACGGTGCGGAGATCATCGCGTTGGGCCGGGGTCAGTTGATTTGCTGGGGACATGTTTGCTGCGGACATGGCGGTCTCAATCGAAGAGGTTGGCAAGGCGTTGCTTCATCTGGTCGGCGACATAGAGCGCGATCGCCTGGATGGTCGAGGTCGGGTTCACGCCGCCTGATGTCACGAACACGCTGCCATCGACGATGAAGAGATTCTTCACATCGTGCGAGCGGCCCCATTCGTTGACCACGGAGCGCGCGGGATCAGTGCCCATCCGCGCGGTGCCGAGCAGATGCCAGCCGCCCCACGGAATCGGGTTGTTGATGCAGATATCGGTGGCGCCGGCGGTTTCGAGAATCTCGCGGCCGCGCGCCAGTCCATGCTCCATCATCTTCCGGCTGTTCTCGCTGATCGTGTAGTCGATCTTCGGCGCGGGAATGCCGTGGCTGTCCTTCAGCACGGGATCGAGCGTGACGCGGTTATGCTCCTCGGGCAGATCCTCGCAGATCGCGGAGACCGCAAGCCGATGGCCGTTGAGCCTGCGGAACACGCGGTGATGATCCGCGCCCCACGGCAAAATGCCTTTCTGCTCGCTCGCCACCGCTTCGAACACGGGCCCTGCGCCGCGGCCGAACTGGATGCCGTAGCCGCGGACGAAGCCGCGCGACAGGTCGGTGTCGTAAAACTCCTTGCTCCACAGGCACGTCGGCGGCGCGCGGTTACTGTCGGTCGGCTCCTTCACAAAACCGTAGATCTGCGCATAGGGATGAAACATCAGGTTCTTGCCGACCAGGCCGGATGAATTGCCGAGCCCATTCGGGAAGCGGCCGGAGACCGAGTTCAAGAGCAGCCGCGGCGTGCCAACGCCGTTGCAAGCGATGATGACGACCTCGGCCGGCTGGAACTGCTCAACACCATCCTTGTCGTAGTAGACGACGCCGGAGGCCATGCCGTGCTCGTTGGTCAGGATCTCGCGCACGCGGCAATGGGTCTTGAGCTCGACGCCGGCGCGGATCGCGTGCGGCCAATAGGTGATGTCGGTGGAGGCCTTTGCGCCTTGCGCGCAGGCCGGCGTGCAATGGCCGAGATTGATGCAGCGCGCCCTTCCCTCGTAATCCATCGTCGCGACCGTGGTGTCCGACGGCCACCAGTGCCAGCCGAGCTTGTTCATCGCCTTGCCGATCAGTGGGCCGGAAAGCCCGAGCGGCTGCGGCGGCATCGGCGGGTGCGTCAGCGGCGAAAGCGGATCGCCTGATAGCCCCGAGACGCCCATCATCCGGTCGTTCTCTTCGAAGAACGGGGTGAGTGCGTCGTAATCGATCGGCCAGTCATCAGCGACGCCATCGAGCGTCTTCACCTTGAAATCGGAAGGGTGTAGCCGCGGCCAATGCGCGGTGTACATCACCGTCGAGCCGCCGACGCCGTTGAAGTTCACGACCTTGATCGGCGAGTTGTCGTCGTTAACAGGATAGTCCTCGGGCCGGCCGCGGATGTTCGGGCTGCTCGACCAATCGCCGTAGAATTTTGCTTCCCAGTCGCGCCCCGTGCTCGGATATTCCGACGGGTTCATCCAGCCCCCCTGGTCGAGGCAGAGAATGTGCATCTTGGTGTCGGCCAGGCTCCATGCCACCGCCGCGCCGGATGCGCCGGCGCCGATGATCAGGACGTCAACGGGATCATTCATTGTGGTTCGCTTCGCTCCCTGAACTACGTCGCCTAAGGGCGATCTCGGCTTCACGATAGGGGCAGATGCGGCCGGCAGTAAAGCTGCGTGAGGCGGGCTTAGTCGGACAAACCTGCAACCCTGCCGCGCCTCGATACCGGTTTGTTCGCGGCGGCAAGACGGGATAGCCTTGCACCAAACCATGAGCACAGGAGCGACGCCGATTTCGGACTACGACGCCATCATCATCGGCGCGGGCATGTCGGGCCTGTACCAGCTCTACCGGCTGCGCGAACAGGGTTTTCGCGTGCGCGTGTTCGAGGCGGGGACCGACGTCGGCGGCACCTGGTACTGGAACCGCTATCCCGGCGCGCGCTTCGATTCCGAAAGCTACTCCTACGGCTATTCGTTCTCCCGGGAGTTGCTGGCCGAATGGGAGTGGTCGGAGCATTTCGCCGGCCAGCCGGAGACGCTGCGCTATCTCAATTATGTCGCCGACAAGTTCGACCTGCGCCGCGATATCCAGTTTCGCAGCCGGGTGACGGCAGCGGTTTACGATGAGGGCTCGCGAAGCTGGAGCGTTACGCTCGAAGACGGCAGCCGCTTCAACACCCGGTTCCTGATCACGGCGATCGGCCCGCTGTCGACCCCTACATTGCCGCGGATCGAGGGACGCGACGATTTCAAGGGCGCGTCGTTTCACACCGCGCGATGGCCGAAGGAGCCCGTCGATTTCACCGGCAAGCGCGTCGCCGTGATCGGCACCGGCGCGACCGGCGTGCAGACCATCCAGACCATTGCGAGCCAAGTCGGCCATCTCACCGTGTTCCAGCGCACGCCGAACTGGTGTGCGCCGCTGCACAACGGCAAGATCGACGCCGAGACGCAAGCGAAGATCAAGGCAGGCTATCCGGAGATGTTCGCCCGGTGCCAGGAGACCTTTGCCTGCTTCCTGCATACGCCGGACCCGCGCGGCGCGTTCGAGGTGTCGGACGAGGAGCGCGAGGCGTTTTATGAAAAGCTTTACGGCGAGCGCGGCTTCGGCATCTGGCAGGGCAATTTCCGCGACATCCTGATCGACCGCAAGGCGAACGCGACGATCTCCGATTTTGTCGCGCGCAAGATCCGGCAACGGGTGAAGAATCAGGCAGTCGCCGAAAAACTGATCCCCAGGAATCACGGCTTTGGCACCCGGCGGCTGCCGCTCGAGACTTTTTATTATGAGGTCTATAATCAGGACAATGTCGAGCTTGTCGACATCACGGAAACGCCGATCGAGCGCATTACGCCTGTGGGCATCAGGACCAGCGAGAGGGAATACGAATTCGACATCGTCATTTATGCCACCGGCTTCGACGCCATCACCGGCAGCTTCGACAAGATCGATTTTCGGGGCGCTGGCGGCGCGCGACTGAAGGACAAATGGAGACAAGGGCCGGAGACGTATCTCGGCATCATGGTCCATGAATTTCCGAACATGCTGATGCTGATGGGGCCGCACACTGCGCTGGGCAACATTCCACGCAGCATTGAATACAGCGTCGACTGGGTGACGGGGCTCATTCGTTTCGCGATGGAAAGGAAGCTGACGCGGCTGGAGGCGACGCCGGAGGGTGTTGCCTCCTGGACCGATCATGTGAAAGCGCTCGGCGTCGGGCTGTTGTCCAACGAGGTCAACTCCTGGATGACCGGCATAAATTCCAACGTCGAAGGCAAGCAGACGCGCATCGTCGCCCGCTACAGCGGCAGCGCGCCGGCGTATCGCGCAAGGTGCGACGAGGTGGCGGCGAAGGGGTATGATGAGTTGCGGCTGGGGTAGCGGTTGACGCGCGCGGCCTAGCCGTCCAACGCCCTGTCATACCCGCGAAGGCGGGGTATTCAATACGCCGCGGCTTATCGGTTCTATCACTGCCGTCTCTGGAATGCTGGATCGTCCGCCCCAGTGCGCAATTGCGCACAAGGCGGACGATGACGGCTGCGGGGATGACGGCCTTGCAGCCGTCCACCGTCATTGCGCGCGCAGCGAAGCAATCCATAGTGCCGCAAGTGGAAACGTGGATTGCTTCGCTTCGCTCGCAATTGTGCATGTTCACTAATTCGCTGATTGGATCGCTCCTCTGGAGGACGATCCAATGCGCGATAACAGCTATGACCGGACGATTGAACGCAATTACCTGCAGAAGTGGCGGTTCCTGATCCCGGAGTACGAGGCGGTAAAGGCGGGCCGGTCGAAGCTGTTCAAGCGGGTTGGGGATTTCTACCGCCACCACGGAACCTGCTCGCAGACGTTCCGCAAGTATTACAACCGCTATCTGCAGAGCGGCGATGAGGCAGATTTGTTGCCGCGCCGCCGTGGACCCAAATGGCGGGAACGGCGCGAGCCAGAGGGCATCGAGGCGGAGATCGTTGCATGCCGGCAGAAGGGTATGAACCGCTACGAGATCCATGCCGTCTTGCGCGAGCGGCGCGACACGATACCCTCGCCCTCGACCATCTATCGGGTGCTGACACGCTATGGGCTGAACCGCCGCACGCCGGCGATGCGCGAGGAGAAACGCCGCATTATCAAGGACAAGCTCGGAGAGCTCGGCCACGTCGATCTGCATCAATTGCCGCGCGATATGTTTCTCGCGCCACCCCCGGCCACGGCCTACATCGTCAGCCTGATCGACAGTTGCTCGCGGCTGGCCTGGGCCGAGGTCCTGACCTCCAAGAAGGCGCTGCCGGTCATGTTCAAGACCCTGAAAATGATCAACACCCTCAACGTCACCTACGGGCTCGTCTTTACCGAAATCCTGTCCGACAACGGCGCCGAGTTCGCCGCCCGCACCAAGCCGGACGAGCATCCGTTCGAGGCCATGCTGCTCGAGCTCGGCATCAAACACCGCTACACCAGGCCCTATCGGCCGCAGACCAACGGCAAGGTCGAACGCTTCTGGCGCACGCTCGATGAGGACGTCATCGAGGGCGCCACCTTCGACAATCTCGACCACTTCGCCAACGAACTGTTCGAGTACCTGATCTACTACAACAACCACAGGCCCCATCAGGCCTTGGCAGGGCAAACTCCCAAGGCCTTCGCCGCTACCAAGGCCACCGCGATCCAATCAGCGAATTAGTGAACATCGACAGCAATGACGCCGAGAATCCGTGGGGTGGGCAAAGCGAAGCGTGCCCACCATTCACAGGGATTACTGCGGATAGATGGTGGGCACGGCGCTGACGCGCCTTTGCCCACCCTACGGCGCTCCGCTACCACGCATCAATGCACGGCCGCTTCTTGGTCGTACGCACTTCCGGCTTCGGCACCGAGCGCAGGCCGGCCATGATCCACTGCCGCGTGTCGGCGGGATCGATCACTTCGTCGATCTCCAGCACGGAGGCGATCGAGACCGCCTTGCCGTTGGCGTAGAGCTCGTCGACCTTGGCCTGGTAGTATTCCTCGCGCTCGACGGGGTCTTCGATCGCTTCCATCTCCTTGCGGAAGCCGAGCCGGACATAGCCTTCCAGCCCCATGCCGCCGAACTCGCCGGTCGGCCAGGCCACCGTGAAGAACGAGGCGTGGAAGCCGCCGCCGATCATGGATTGCGCGCCAAGGCCATAGCCCTTGCGCAGCACGATGCCGAACAGCGGCACGGTGAGGCTCGCGCCGGTCACGAACATGCGCGCGACATGGCGCACGATCGCGGTCTTCTCGGCTTCGGGACCGACCATGAAGCCCGGCGTATCGCACAGCGATAGTATTGGAATGTCGAAGGCATCGCAGAGCTGCATGAAGCGCGCGGCCTTGTCGCCGGCCGGCGCATCGATCGCGCCGCCGAGATGCTTTGGATTGTTGGCGATCAGGCCGAACGGCTTTCCTTCGATGCGGATGAAGGCGGTGATCATGCCGACGCCAAAATCCCGGCGGATTTCCAGCACCGAACCTTCGTCCGCAAGAAGATCGATGACGGTCCTGATATCATAGACCCGCAGGCGGTTTTCCGGGATCGCCCGCCGCAACAGGCGCTGGTCCGGCGCCTTCCAGTCGGTAACCGCGCCCTGGAAGTACGACAGATACTTTTGCGCAGCAGCTGTCGCTTCCGCCTCGTCCTCGACCAGGATATCGATGACACCGTTCGGCGACTGGAACGACACGGGCCCCACTTCAGCCGGGTGATAGACGCCGAGGCCGCCGCCCTCGATCATCGCGGGGCCGCCCATGCCGATCGATGCGTTCATCGTCGCGATGATGACATCGCAACAGCCGAGCATCGCGGCGTTGCCGGCGAAGCAATAGCCGGACACAACGCCGATGACGGGCACCAGGCCTGAGAGCTTTGCGAACTGCACGAAAGACGGCCCGTCGAGGCCGGTCATGCCGAGCCGGTCGGTATCGCCGGGGCGGCCGCCGCCACCTTCGGCGTAAAACACCAGCGGCATCCGCCATTGCTCGGCAAGGCCCAGCATGCGGTCGATCTTCTTGTGGTTCATATGCCCTTGCGTGCCGGCCAGCACGGTGTAGTCGTAGGCGATCACCATGCAGCGGGCAGCGTCCGCGCCGAATTTTTCTGCGTTCACGGTGGCGACGCCGGAGATCAGGCCGTCGGCCGGCGTGTTGCGGATGAGATCGTCGACCGTGCGGCGCCGGCGCTGGGCAGCGATGGCGAGCGAGCCGTATTCGACGAAGGATCCTTCATCGACGAGCTGGGCGATGTTCTCGCGCGCGGTGCGCTGGTTGGTCTTGCGGCGGCGCTCGACCGAGGCGGGGCGGTTTTCATCCAGTGTAATGGCGTGGCGCTCGATCAGTTCGGCGAGATCGGGCCGGATGTGATCGAGATCGACGTCCTCTTCCTCTGCCACATCGTGGGCGTCGATCTCGGCAGGCTCCAGATAGAGGATCGCCTCGTCCTGCATCAGCGTCACGCCGGCTTCCGCCGCGACCTTCGTCACCCTGCCGCCATGCGGCGCCGTCACCAGATGCTCCATCTTCATGGATTCGAGTACGGCGATTTGCTGCCCGGGCCGGACGAGGTCCCCTTCCCTGACGTCAACCGCCACGATCGTGCCCTGCAGCGGCGCGGGAACGGGCTCTGAGCCTGCCGGCCCCGATCCGGCAGCCGCGGCTTCCGATATGGGCGCGCTGTCGTCGGCCGCGACGCCGGATTCGATCAGCGCCGTCTCGGCGGTCGCTCTGGCTTCGCCGACGAGATCAGCGACATGGGCCTCGATGAAGCCGGTGCTGACGCGGTTCTCGACAAAATCCGGATGCGCCAAAATCGCCGCCAGGAAGGGGATGTTGGTGGCAACGCCGCCGATGCGGAACTCGCGCAGCGTCCGCGTCGCCTTGTGCACGACGTCGGTCCAGTTGCCACCCGGCGAATGCACGATGACCTTGGCGAGCAGCGAGTCGAAGGCGGTGCTGGTCCGGTAGCCGGAATAGCCAAACGTATCGACGCGAACGCCGGGGCCGGACGGCAGGTCGAACAGCGCCAGCGTCCCGCCGGTGGGCTTTGTCCCGCCGGTCTCGTCCATCACCTCCATGTTGACGCGGAGCTGCATCGCAAAGCCGCGCGGCTTTGGGATATAGGCCTGCGCCAGACCGAGCGAACCCAGCGTAGCGCCGGCCGCGACCGCGAGCTGCGACTGCACGAGATCGAGGCCGAGCACTTCCTCGGTGACGGTATGCTCGACCTGGAGCCGCGGATTGGCCTCGATGAAGGCGAACGCCTGGTCGCTGGTTTTGGCGTCGTTATCGACGAGGAATTCGAAGGTGCCGAGATTGTCGTAGTTGGCGGCGGCGGCGAGTTCCTTGGCGGCATCGATGATGCGCCCGCGCAAGGCGTCGTTGAGCGACGGGCTCGGCGCGACCTCGATGAGTTTCTGGTTGCGGCGCTGGATGGTGCATTCACGCTCCCAGAGATGGCTGATGGCGCCGTAGTGGTCGCAGATGATCTGCACCTCGATGTGGCGGGCGTTGCGGATCAGGCGCTCGACATAGACGCCGTCGCTGCCGAAGGCCGCCATCGCCTCGGACTGGCAGCGCGCATAGGCCTCCTCCAGCTTGCCCGTGTCGTCGACGATGCGCATGCCGCGGCCGCCGCCGCCGGCGATCGCCTTGATCATGACGGCGCCGCCGGGCCCTAAAGATTCCAGGAAGGCCCTTGCCTCTTCCAGGCTGGTCGGCCCGCTGGTGCCCTCGATGATGGGCACGCCGCATTGTTTGGCCAGCGCCTTCGCCTGCGCCTTGTCGCCAAACAGGTCGAGCGCCTCCGGCGACGGCCCGACAAAGACGATGCTTTCCTCGATGCAGCGCCGGGCGAGCGCGGCGTTCTCGCTGAGGAAGCCATAGCCTGGGTGCACCGCCTCGCATCCGGTCGCCTTGGCGGCCGATATCACGGCCTCGATGTCGAGATAGGCCCGCGCGCCGCGGCCGGGGATTTCGCAGGCCGCGTCGGCGGCGCGGACATGCAGCGATTGCGCATCGTCGGCGGAATGGATCGCTACGGTAGCAAGGCCGGCGTCGCCCGCCGCGCGGGCGATGCGGATGGCGATCTCGCCGCGGTTGGCGATCAGCAGCTTGTGGAAGGACATCGACGTTTCCGTTCAGGCACCGGCGCGAAATGAACGGGTAACCGGCTCACCTCGCCCCCGCGTGCTTCCCCATACACCAACGGCAGCACGATACGGCCGCGGTTCAATTTCTTGTTGCTGAACATGAAACCTTTGCCGGGATTCTGTGCAAGTGGAATTTCGTTCCACATCACGGAATTCACACAGCAGGATGAGGTGCTTAGCGCGTTACCGGCAATCGAGCTGGGCTTCGAACCAGTTCTGCAGCGACGCCGACAGCGGCGGCCAGACCCACTGGAAGGGCGTGAGATGCCTTGCGTTGGCGCGGTAGATTCCGCGCAACTCGTGCTCGATCGCCGGAAGATCGACGCCGGTGCAGCGACCTTCGTTGACGATTCGCCGACCGTCCACGACCACGTCGCGGAGCAACGACGCATTGCCGCGGGCGAACAGGAGGTCGATCGGATCGACCGGCATGATCTGGTCGCGGTCGAGCCGATCCAGATCGATGGTGGCGAAATCGGCCGGCGCGCCGGCGACCAGCGCGCCGGTTCCGGGCGCGCCCGTCGCCTTGCGGCCATTGGCGATCGCGAGGCCGAGGAATTGGGGAGTGGTCCAGGTCCGCTGGAAGCCCAAGCCGCCGTGCATCATCTGCACCAGCCGCATCTCGCGCAGCACGTCGTCGTCCTCGTCGAGCGCCAGCCCGTCGACGCCGACCGCGATGGCGCAACCGCATTTGTGCGCGGCGGCGATCGGCGCGAGGCCGGAGCGCAAATGGAGATTGGAGGAGAAATTGGTGACGATGCGCGCGCCGGAGGCCGCGATCATCTCGATCTCGTCGGGGCGGGCATGGATGCAATGCGCCAGCGTCAGCCGGTCCGACAGGAAGCCGATGTCGCGGAGGTAGCGAACGATACCGTCAGGAAAATGCCGGTCCGCCCAGGCGCGCTGATAGATGGTCTCCAACAGATGCATATGGATACGGCGTCCGGTCTGCGCGGAGTTCTCCGCCACCGCCTCCAGCAGCGGTTTTGAGCACCACTGCACGCCGGCCGGGCCGAGCTGCACATCCACCTTCGGCCCTGCGATGGCCGCGGCAATCGCATCCGTCAGCTCTATATAGGCTTGCGGCGACATCGGCGCGCGGACGAACATTTGCTCGATCGTGCTGCGATCGTCTTTGGAAAGGTTGGAGAGAACCGGTTCTTCATCGCCATACACGACAGGATTCTGATCGCGCACCGCAAGCGCGAACGCGATGCGGATGCCAACGTCGGACGCTGCGCGCGCAATCGCGCCGGCCTCTTCCACCAGCGCCATCGTGCCGCTCGGGCGGGTGTAATGGATCATCATCGCCGCGCAGCCGGCCCGCGCCGAACGCGCCAGGGCAGAGGCTGCGGTCAGATAGGGATCGACCGGCGTGCCGAGCGCGGAGCGCAGGATCCAGCTTTCCAGCGGCATGCCGACCGCGCCGAACGAGGACGCGGTCGGCCGCGCATGGTCGTGGGCATTGACGAAGGCCGGAAGCACGAGGGAGCGCGGGCTTGTGGCGGAAGGCGCTCCGGTGGAGATATCGGTGATGATTCCATTGTCGTACTGCAGCACGACGTTTTCGAGCAGGCCGCGGTCAGGGCCGGAGAACAGGCTGCGTGCGGCAACTTCCGTGGTCACGATAGCACTCCGTCATTGCCTGCGACAAACGCGAAGCGTTTGCGCAAGGGAGCGAAGCGACGAAGCAATCCATCTTTCCCCGTGCAGAGGTATGGATTGCTTCGCTTCGCTCGCAATGACGGCAAGGGTATCTGCCCTTTAGTTCGCCGTATAGACCAGCTCCCGCTCCGCGCGCGGCGGCAAAAATTCGCGCGAGAAGATTTCCGCGGGCGTCGGCGTGCGGGCGAGCTGATAACCCTCGACGATGATGCCGATGGCGCGGGCCATGCGGTCGTCCTTGACGTCGCCGACGCCGATTTCCTTCATCTCGGGCGAGACGATCAGCTTGTCGAAGGAATATTGCAGGCGGCGCTTTTCGACGTCGACATTGATCAGATTGTCGTAATTGACAGCGGCTTTCATCCCGGCATTTTGATCCTTGGCGATCGCGATCATGCCCTTGTTGACGGCGCGGACGAGGCCGGCGACGGCGTTCGGATTGGACGCGAGCAGCTTGCGCGAGACCATCACGCCGTTGGAATAAAGGTCGAGGCCATAATCGCCGAACTGGAACCATTTGTAGTCCTTGTCGGGATCCTGGCGGTTCAGCACAAGGTTGAAGTAGCTCGTGATGTTGAACACCAGGGCGGCGTCGATATCGCCCTTGATCAGCATCGGCTCCTGCAGGTTCGGCGCCATGTTGGAGATCTTGATCTTCTCGCCTTCGAGCTTGTTCTTCTGCGCAAACACCGGCAGCAGCCGCGTGGTCGGCGTGCCCTGCGCGCCGCCGAGCGTATGGCCCTCGAAATCCTTGATGGTGTTGATGCCGCTGGTCTTCTTGGTCACGATCGCAAACGGCGGCTGGTTCCAGATCATGTAGACCATGACCGGGGCATCCTGCGGCTTGGTCGAGGCGTTCTGGATGATGGCGTTGACGTCGCCGAAGCCGGCGTCATAGGCACCCGACATGATGCGCGTCACCGTGGCGCCGGAGCCCTCGCCCTGGTCGATCACGACATTGAGGCCTTCCGCTTTGAAGAAGCCGTGGTCCTTGGCATAGAAGAACGCGGCATCGCTGCCTTGCGTCTTCCAGCCGAGGGTGAACTTGATCGTCGTTTCCTGGGCGTTGGCGGTGCCGGCGAACAAGGCAACTCCCAACAGCGCGGCGCTCACTCTGGCTAACATCATGGTCTCCTGGATCAAGGGTTGGATGGCGTCGGCGAAAAATCTCTTCATGTCGCGATCACGTCGTTCTTGCGGGTGGCCCAGCCGGTGACGCGTCCCTCGATCGCCGAGAAGATCACGTAGAGCGCGACGCCGAGGCCGGCGAGCACGAACAGGCCGGCGAACACCAGCGGCACGTTGAAGTTGGAGGACGCGGTCATCATGACGTTGCCGATGCCGCGGTTCGAGGCGACGGTTTCCGACAGCACCGCGCCGACAAAGGCGTAAGAAATCGCGACCTTCAATGACGCAAAGAAGAACGGCATGGTGCGGGGCAACCCGACATTCCAGAGAATGTCGAGCTTGCTGGCGCCGAGCGCCTTCAGCACGTCTTCGAGTTCGGGCTCGGTGGTGGCGAGGCCCGTCGCGATGTTGACCACGATCGGGAAGAAGCAGATCGAGAGCGCGGTCAGCACCGCCGGCACCGAGCCGGAGCCGAACCACAGCACGAAGATCGGCACCACCGCGACCTTTGGAATCGACGAGAAGCCGACCAGCAGCGGATAGGCGGTGTCATAGGCTGTCTTCGAGACGCCGATGACAGCGCCCAGCACGACGCCAAGGCCAACGCCGAGCACGAAGCCGATCATCGTGGTCGCCAGCGTCTGCAGGATATGTGGCCAAAGGATCGGGAACTTCTCAAACAGGGTGGCGAACACCTGCGACGGGCGCGGCAACACCAGGTCGGACATTCCCGTCATCAGGCAGAACAATTCCCAGGCGACAAAGAACAGCACGATCAATGCGGCCGACCAGGCCTTCTGGCGATAATCGAGATCGGGCATGGTCAGGCCGCTCCCTGTGCTGCCGAGGCGTCTTTGGATGCTGTTCTGGCATCCTCGATAAACGCGCGCAGTTTTTGATTGAGCGCGACGAAGTCAGGCTCGAAGGTCATCGCGACCGTGCGCGGGCGGGCGAAGGTGACGCGGCTGTCGTCGAGGATGCGGCCGGGGCGCGCGCTCATCACGCAGATGCGGCTGCCGAGGAACGCCGCCTCGCGCAGGTCATGCGTCACCAGGAGCACGGTCGGCTTGTGGGCGATCCAGAGGTCCTGCAGGATCGACCACAGCTCTTCCCGCGTGAACTGGTCGAGCGCGCCGAAGGGCTCGTCGAGCAGCAGCATGCGCGGCTCATGGATCAGCGCCCGGCAGAGATTGGCGCGCTGAAGCATGCCGCCGGAGAGTTGCCAGGGATAGCGGTTGCCAAAACCCTTGAGGCCGACCTGTTCCAGCAGCGCATTGGCCTTGTCACGGAATTCGGTCTTGCGCAGCTTGCGGAATTGCGAGCGGAACGGCTCGACGATCTTGAGCGGCAGCATGATGTTCCGCTCAATCGTCATCCACGGCAGCATGGTCGGGTTCTGGAACGCCATGCCGACCCGCAAGGCACGCGCCGCGACTTCCCGGCCGCCGACGATGACGACACCGGTGGATGGCTGCACCAGCCCGCTCACGAGCCGCAGGATGGTGGACTTGCCGCATCCGGATGGTCCAACGAGGGCGACGAACTCGCCGTCCGCCATCCGCAGCGTTGTCGTGGCAAGGGCCGGCACCGCGCGGGCGCCGCGGCCGAAGGTGACCGAGGCCTCGGACAGCTCGATGGCGACGGGTGCGGCGGAAGCCGGGACCGGCGACCCCTGAAACTCGGAATCTGGTTGCATGCGCATCATGGCTGGAAGTGCATGCAAGCCGGATGCCAGCAAAACTTGCCTTTGAAATCAAGGATCCCGCGAATGACTGCCGAAACTGCCGGATTCCTTTTGTGCAATTCGCCCTCAAACTGCATGCAATTGAGGCGCTCAATTGCTACACAATTGTGATAAGAGAGCGCCATTCGAAGCACGTCTCAGGGATTCGCCGATGGCGCCTCGCTCCGCCAGCAAGTCAGCCGTACCGTCCGACAAGGTCGGCATGATCTGCCGCGCGCTTCGCCGCGCCATCATCGAGCAGGCGCTGGAGCCCGGCGCGAAGCTGCCCGAGGATTCGCTTGGCGAACGCTTCGGCGTCAGCCGCACCATCGCCCGCCATGCGCTGGGACAACTGGCGGCGGAAGGCCTCGTCGAGCTTCGCCGCAACCGGATTGCCGTGGTGGCGACGCCGAGCTGGCAGGAAGCGCGCGATGCTTTTGACATCCGGATCGAGCTCGAGCGCCTCGTCGTGCGCCAGCTCGCCGGCAAGCTGACCAAGAGCCAGGTCGCCGAATTGAACGCCCATGTCGACGCCGAGGACCGCGCCCGCGACGGTTCGGACGCGGTATCGATCAGGCTCGCGACGGAATTTCACATCCTGCTCGCCAATATGACGAACAGCCCGATCCTGGTGCGTTACGTCAGCGAGGTCGCCTACCGCTGCTGCCTGACGCTGTCGCTCTACAGCCGCCCGCATTCATCGGAGTGCGCGATCAACGAGCACCGCGCGATCATCGCCGCACTCGTCAAGGGCGACGAAGCCAAGGTGATGAGCCTGATGCACAGCCACCTGGATTCGGTGGCCAATCGCGCACTGGTAGCCCCTGCCCCGCAGCGCGGCCGCGATCTGCTGGATATTCTGGCGCCTTATGCGGAGGAAGGCGACGGTGGTCGCGTGGTGAAGATGCCGAAGGTGGTCAGGGCGAGGTAGCATTTCCCTGTGGCAACGCCGGTGGCCTCGTGGTTCGAGACGCGCGGCGTTGCCGCGCTCCTCACCATGAGGATCCAAAACCTCATCCTGAGGAGCGCGCATAGCGCGCGTCTCGAAGGATGAAAGCCCCGATGGCAAGCCTCACGCCTCGATCCCCATCTGCACCAGAATGCGCTCGGCGCTGTCGTTCCAGACGTCCATCTTCACGATCTGGCCGCCCTTGACCACGAAGCGGTCGACGTAGCGGTTGCCTTCGAACGGCGTGCCGTCAAGCCACTCGCCATAGAGCGTGCCGATGCTGTAGACGATCGTCTCGTCCGCGCCGGGGCAGACGTCGAAACGGTCCATCTGCTTCTTGACCCAGCGATAGCGCCGCGCGTTGAAGCCGGTCGGCCCGCGCGGATGATCGAACGCGCGTCCGCCGGTGAAGGTGATGATCGTGCCGGGCTTCATGTAGGCGGCGGCCGCCTCGGGGTCCGGGATCATCGACGCCGTGAGATAGGCCTCGACCACCTCGGCATCAGACATTTCCTTGACGTCGTTCTTGGGGTCGGCTTTGGCGGCAATGGACATGGCGATCTCTCCTGACGGCCGGACTCTACAATCGAGCCTCTAAATTGCATGCATATATTTTGAACAATACGGCCTCAAAACTGCACACAATCTGGAGCTGCCTCGGGAACGCCCTTCCGTTAGGGTGAGGAATCCTCCAACCCCGCTGCGCGATGAACACAAAAACCGCCTTTGATCTGATCTTCCGCAACGCCAGGACCCGGTTTTCGGCCACCCCGGTCGATATCGGCGTGGCCGGCGGGCGGATCGCCGCCATCGAACCCCGGCTCGCCTGCGAAGCGGCCGAGATCGAGGTCGGCGGCAAGCTCACCCTGCCCGGCTTCGTCGATACCCATATCCATCTGGATAAAGCCTGCCTGCTCGGCCGCTGCGGCCACGACCATGGCAGCGTGGCTGAGGCCATCGCCGCGGTCGCGGCCATGAAGCGCGAATTCACGGTCGAGGACGTCTACGCACGCGGCGCAAAAGTGATCGAGCGCGCCATCGTGCACGGCACCACCCGGATGCGCACCCATGTCGAGATCGATCCGCGCATCGGCTTGCGCGGCTTCGAGGCGGTGAAGGCGCTGAAGCGCGACTATGCCTGGGCGCTCGATCTCTCGGTCTGCGTGTTTCCACAGGAAGGGCTGACCAACGATCCCGGCGCCGAAGCGCTGTTGATTGCGGCCTTGCGCGACGGCGGCGAGGCGATCGGCGGCTGTCCCTATATGGACACCGATCCGAACGCGCATCTCGAAAAAATCTTCGGTCTGGCGCAGGAGTTCGACGTCGATATCGATTTGCATCTCGACTTCGATCTCGATCCGTCGTGGTGGCATCTCGAAGAGGTCTGCCGGCTGACCGAACGGCGCAATTACCAGGGCCGCGTAGCGATCGGTCACGCCACCAAATTGTCGGCGCTGCCGCCGGAGCGCCTGAAGGCCGCCGCTGTGCGGCTGGTCAAATCGGGGGTCGCCGTCACCGTGCTGCCCGCGACCGATCTCTATCTGATGGGCCGCGACGCCACGCATAATGCGCCACGCGGGCTGACGGTAGCGCACAAGCTCGTCGAAAGTGGCGTGCTGTGTTCGGTCGCGACCAACAATGTGCTCAATCCGTTCACGCCGTTCGGCGACGCCTCGCTGCTGCGGATGGCGAATTTCTACGCCAATGTCGCACATGCCGGTATCAGCGAATTCGACGCCTGCCTCGACCTCGTCACCGAGCTGCCGGCGCGGCTGATGAACTTGCGGGATTACGGCATCGGGCCGGGCAACCCGGCGGACCTGATCATTCTCGATACGGACAGCGGCGCAAACGCGATTGCGGAACTGCCCGACATGCTGATGGGCTTCAAGAACGGGCGGCAGGTGTTCGAGCGGCGGAAGCCCACGTTGTTTCCGCCGGCGGCTTAGCCTCCTGCACCGTCGGTGGCTTCATCCTTCGAGACGCGGCGCAAGCGCCGCTCCTCAGGATGAGGTCTGGGACTGGGCGGAAGGTTAAACCCTCATGGTGAGGAGCGCGGCAACGCCGCGCGTCTCGAACCATGCAGGCCATGCTCTGCCTTATGCGCTGTCCTGCGATTGACGGGCCCCGCCAATCATTGTTGTTATCGGCCAACGACAACAACAAGCCTAGGGCAGGAAACATGAAAAAGGCCACCACCATAAGAAGCGTCGAAACGCTCGCCTGCGACGCCGGCTGGCGCAACTATCACTTCGTCAAGATCCTGACCGAGGACGGCATCGTCGGCTGGAGCGAGTACGACGAGGGCTTTGGCGCGCCGGGCGTGACCGCGGCGATCGAGCGTCTCGGGGCGCGCGTGGTCGGCAAGAACGCCTTCCAGCACGAGCGGATTTACGCGGAACTGTTTGCCGC
This sequence comes from Bradyrhizobium sp. AZCC 1678, assembly GCF_036924765.1. Lineage (NCBI taxonomy): Bacteria > Pseudomonadati > Pseudomonadota > Alphaproteobacteria > Hyphomicrobiales > Nitrobacteraceae > Bradyrhizobium > Bradyrhizobium sp. AZCC 1678. The sequence continues at coordinate 2,985,324 of NZ_JAZHSE010000001.1, read as the reverse complement.
GACGCGGCCGGCCGCCGGCGGCGTGGTGGCGCTGGCGTTAGGGGCGATCGAGAACGCGCTGCTCGACGTCAAGGCCAAGGCGCTGGGCGTGCCCTGCTACGAGCTGCTCGGCGGCAAGATCCGCGACCGCATCCGGGTCTACTGGTCGCATTGCGCGACCTGGCGCATCAATCATCCCGATTGGTTCAAGCCTGCGATTACCGATCTCGACGGCGTCAAATCCATCGGCAACGAGGTGCGCGAAAAAGGCTTTACGGCGATGAAGACCAACATCTTCGTCTACACCGACGGCAAGCCGCAGGGCTGGCGGCCGGGCTTCGGCTCGCCGTTCGAGCCCGAGATCAACGTCGATCGCACGGTGCTGCGAAACCTCTGCATGCATCTGGAAGCGATCCGCGACGGCGCCGGGCCCGATGTCGATTTGCTGCTCGACCTCAACTTCAACGCCAGGACCGAGGGTTATCTGAAGATCCTGCGCACCATCAAGGACATGGATATGTTCTGGGTGGAGATCGACACCTTCAACCCGCAGGCGCTCGGCTACATCCGCCGCCAGAGCCCGCACCCCATATCATCCTGCGAGACGCTGCTGGGCCTGCGCGAGTTCCTGCCCTACTTCAACGAACAGGCAATGGACGTCGCCATCATCGACACGCCCTGGAACGGGGTCTGGCAATCGATGAAGATCGCCGCCGCCGCCGAGCACTTTGAGGTCAACGTCGCCCCGCATAATTTCTACGGCCATCTCTGCACCATGATGAACGCACATTTCTCGGCCGCCGTGCCGAACTTGCGCATCATGGAAACCGACATCGACCGGCTCGCGTGGGACCACGAGCTGTTCACGCACGTGCCTGAGATCGTCGACGGCCATCTCATCATGCCGGACCGCCCGGGCTGGGGCACCGAACCCAACGAGGAAGGCCTGCGCGCCCATCCGCCGAAGAGCCAGGGTGGGCTGCTGAATTACGGGCAGAAGAAGTAGGCGCGCGCTCAGACTTCGTAGGGTGGGCAAAGCGAAGCGTGCCCACCATTCCCGGCAACGCGTGTGGATAGATGGTGGGCACGGCGCAAACGCGCCTTTGCCTACCCTACGCTCTCAGGGCTGGGAAGGAACGATGCCCGCGCTCAGTTATCATTCGGCGCGCTCGCGAACGCGCTCTCGATCACGTCGCCGATCGGCTGCCAGGTGTTGCCGTCGAACTGCACCAGCCGCATCTGCTTGATCGGGTGGAAGTCGGCCGGACCGGTGTTGATCACAATTCCCGGAAGCACGACCGGACTCTGGTAATTCCTCAGCGACGCCGCCTGCCGCATGATGTTCTCGCGCGACAGGTCGTCGCCGCACTGGGTCAACACCTGGACCAGGGTTTCGGCCGCCGCGTAGCCGAAGATGGCGTAGCTATCCTCCTTGTCGCCGTCGGGATAATATTTGTCCATGAACGCGAGCCACCCCTTGATGGCGGGATCTTCCTTCCAGGCGGTGTCGCTGGCATCCTTCAGAAACGAGGTGGAGATTACGCCGACGGCGTTCTGAAGCCCCGCCGGTCGCAGCGCGTTGGCGATCGAAGCTGCCGCATTGACCAGCAGTAGGACGGGATGCCAATCCAGCTCGGCCGCTCTGCGGATGGCACGCGCCGAGATCGGCGGCGCGCAATTGAGCACAAGCACGTCGGCCCCGGAGTTCTTGAGGATGTCAACCTGGCTATCGATTGACATGTCCGCATCAATGGCGATGTCGGCCACGATCATGTTGGCGGTGAGGCCGAGCCCCTCCTGCAATCCCCGGAACAGATCGCGGCCGAACTGATCGTTCTGCCACAGCACGGCGATCTTCTTGCTTGGATAGGCGGCCTGGATGTAATTGGCATAAATCCGCCCCTCGGCCCGAAAGGTCGGCTGCCAGCCCATCGTCCACGGAAATCGCTTCGGGTGCGCCCACTCTTCGTCGCCGGAAGCGACAAAGAGCTGCGGGATGCTCCGCTCGTTGAGATAGGTTCGCGTCGCCAGGTTGCTCGGCGTGCCGAACGATCCGAACATCAGGTGCACGCGCTCCTGCTCGACCAGTTCACTGGTGTGCTCGACCGCCGTTCTCGGATTTGAGCTGTCGTCGCGGGAGATGAACCTGATCTTGCGCCCATTGATGCCGCCGCGCTCATTGATCATGTCGAAATAGGCGGCCTCCGCCCTTCCGATCGAAGCGAAAGCGGCCAGCGGCCCGGTATAGGGCATGATGTTGCCGATGCGGATTTCGGTGTCGGTAACGCCAGCGCCGTGGACCGGCTGCGTGGCCGCTGAAGCCCATACCAGCGCGGCGGCGAGAAACGATACAATACGTCTGGCTTTTGTTGTTGTTTGCATCGACATGGCCTCGAAAGCCAAGCTCGCGGAAGCTTGTGACGCCAACCCAGCGGAAGTGATGATAGCGCGCAAAATCCGGTTGTTGAACTCAAATGTTGGGGCAGACCCATAGCCGGCAGGACGAGTAGAGCCAACGGGGCGCGCATTCGCGCGACCCGTTGGCTCTACCCGTCCTAGTATATATCAGAAACACGATCGTTCCGACGATCAAGGTCGCGGCCATGAATAGCAGCACGGCGGGGAGCCCGAAGATCCTCGCAACAATGCCGATCGTCGATTGCATCAGCGCGGCGCCGAGGAAGAAGGCGAGATTGATCGCAGACAAGGCCTTGCCGGCATTCTGCGCGTCCACGAGTTGCCGCGTCATGCCGTAGAGCAAGGGTTGCGTCGAGATGGCGATGCCGATCAGGACGAACAGCGCGCCGTCGATTTGTACCGGCACGGCCTTCACGCCGAGCAGTTCGGACAGCGGATAATGGGGCGCGCCGGCGGCCATCAGCGCGAGCAGCAACGCGGCAAGGCAATGCGTGGCGGCCAACACTTCACGGCGATGGCCGATGCAGCGATCGAGAATCCCCGTCAGCACGGGGCCTGCGATCAGCGCGAGCGTAAACGGGCCGAGCATATTGCCCGCCTCGATGCGACTGAGCGCCTTGATCTCCATCAGCCATGGGCCGCCCCACAATCCCCGCAGCACCAGCGAGGCCGCGAGCGACACCAGCGACAGCGCGATCAGGCCGCGAAGACGGGTCGGCAGGCGCCGCCGGCTGTTTCGGGACCAGCGCGATACCGCCATCGCCACCGCCGAATCAGCGCGCGGATGTTGCTATCCGCGTCATCGGCCTTGCCGTCCATAAGCCGTCTCGCCCAAAATTGTCTTGGGGGCGCGAGGTATCACCAACAGGGTGGGAACGCGAATCCGGCGAGACTGCCCGATCAACTCTTGTGGAACACCAGTGTCCGCAGCTCGATGCTCTCGCGGGGGGCCGCGTCGGCGGGCGTGGTCGGATCGGTGAAAGCGGTATGCGGCCCGAACCGCGTGCGGCCGTCGGTTGCGGAATCGTAGCACTTCAGCAGCAACGCCTCGTCGGTCCTCATTTCCGGGATGTAGTACCAGCGATGGTTCGGGTTGTATTTTACGGAATAGGTTTCGCCGCTGCGGTTCGGATAGATCAGGTCGGAGGCTATGAGATCGCCCGCCTCCACCGTCTGGCCGTCGCACATCGCAAGCGGCGTATCGCGCAAGGGACCGCGGATCGGCCGCCAGACATTGATGACCTGCACGCGCCCCTTCAGGAGTTCGTCGGCCTCGTCGGGAAGGTGCTCGCGAACGCGGTTGGCACCCGAGATGTCGGTCTGGTCGACATGGACCCGCGTGGCCGGCTGCCGCGGTCCGGCGCCCCTGATATCGGCGGCGCCATCGACGCGCTTGCGCACGGTGTGGTCGAAGATGAAGACGCGGTCGGCTTTGAGCGTCGCCTTCAGGAAGGCCTCCACGGCGGGGTAGTAGACGCTCCTCACTTCCTTGTCGTCGTAGAAATCCTTGACGATGGTGGGATGGCGCACCAACGCAAAGCCTTCGCGGTCCAAGGAGAGGTTGCCGGCGATCAGGCGAGCATCGAAGATCGGGACGTTATGCGGTTCAGGCAGCGCGGTGGATTTGGGTTCGCCCGGCGGCGGATCGAAGGCGTACGTGCGGGGCTTTCCCGGGGTCGGCGCGAGATAGTTCAGCTCGGCGGTGACGAAGGGAAGCGATTCGAGTTTTGCTTGTTGCAGGCCCATGGTGGTCTCCTGGACTCCATTGTTTGTTCTGTTTGATCTCGGCCCGGCCACCTCGGCCCGCAAGACGTTTCCGAAAATAGCAACGATGCCATTCCCGGCGGTGGCAAACGGGAAAAATCCTTTTTCAAGACGCCTTCCGAACCGGATGGTATTTCCGGCACTCACGGGCTCGTCATCGCCCGCGAGCGGCGCGATCCGGCCCTTCGATGCGTGAAGCGCGAACCTGCCCTCACCCGCAGGCCGCTTGATCATGCCGGCCCGCGGAACCAAGATGGCATTATCGGCCGATCATCGGCGTCGGCTCAACCAGCGGCAGGGAAGACCGCGACCGGGAGAACACCATGCAAGTCACGATGAAAGATCGCGTCGCCGTCGTCACCGGTGGCAGCAAGGGAATCGGGCTCGCCGTCGCACGGCAGTTCGCCGCCTCGGGCGCCAAGGTCGCGATGCTGGCGCGCGGCGCGCAGGACCTGAAAGCCGCGCGGGAATTGCTGGCCAAGGAAGGCCTCGCGGTTCGCGACTATATCTGCGATGTCTCGAAGGCATCAGATATTGCCAAGGCGCATGAGAAGATCACAACCGATCTCGGCCCGGTCGATATTCTCGTCAACAACGCCGGCACGGCGCGGACGATGGCGTTCGAAAACATCTCTGACGAAGCCTGGCAGGAAGACCTCGACCTCAAACTGTTTGCTGCGATCCGTTTCTCCAGGCTGGTCTGGCCGGGCATGAAGGCGCGCAAATGGGGCCGCATCATCAACGTGCTCAACACCTACGCCAAGGCGCCGGTGGCATCCTCGGCGCCTACCTCGGTATCGCGGGCGGCCGGCATGGCGCTGACCAAGGTGATGGCTGGCGAAGGCGGCGAGCACAACATCCTGGTCAATGCCATGCTGGTCGGCCTGATCATGAGCGATCAGTGGGTGAAGCGGCACGCGGCGCAGGCGCCGACATGGATTTTGAGGTGTTCGCCAAAAACCTCGCCAAGGGTATCCCGCTGGGGCGCATCGGCACGGCGGAGGAATTCGCCAATTTGGCCTGCTTCCTCGCCTCCGAGCAGGGATCGTTCATCACCGGCACGGCCATCAATGTCGATGGCGGCCGTTCGCCGGTGGTGTAGCGGGACCGGGCGCAAACGGCGCGGCACACTGAGGTTACCTCGCCCCGCGTGCGGGGAGAGGTCGAATTCGCGCTAGCGAATTTCGGGTGAGGGGGACTCTCCGCGAGCACCTCTGCTAGCGAAGTTGCGGAGGCAGCCCCTCACCCCAACCCTCTAAGAGCGAGCTTTCGCTCGTCTCGACCCCGTGAAGAACGGGGAGAGAGAGATTCTTAAACCGCGTCCTTGGCGGCCTTGACCGGGCGGGCCCGGACGATCTTGCGGGCCGGCTTGGCCTTGAACATCATTTCCTCGCCCGTGAAGGGGTTGGTGCCCTTCCGAGCCTTGGTCGCGGGCTTCTTGACCACGACGAACTTTGCGAAGCCGGGGACGAGGAATACCCCGTTCTTCTTGAGCTCCTTGTGGCCGACGTCAACGAGCGCTTCCATCACGCCCTTGACCTCTTTCTTCGAAACTTCGGTGGTGGTCGCGATCTTCTCGATCAGCTGCGACTTAGACATTTGGGTAGCCATGGTTGCTCCATTGATTCTGGCACAGGCGACGATATGGCGGAAACCGCCTAAAAAACAGGGTTTCCGACATTCTGCACAACTATCTCGCTAATCGAGTTGCACTGATTCGTCCAATTTTGGCTGGTTTTTAGGCCTCCGAAGCCGTGCGGAGCCTTATTTTAGGGGGATTCCGCCACTCCTGAGGGCCCCTTTCCGGACAATCTCAGACTGCCGGGCAGCCCGTGCCTCTATTCTGACGGGCCTTGATTTCGCACCCTAGCGAGAAAACGAGCAGGCCGATGACGCGCTGAGCACGTTGTTTTCAGGAAGGATTTTCCGCTTCACATCGCGATTAGAAAATGACTCGCGTTCCCGTTCCATCGTAACATCCCTCGCAAGGCGGACGCGTGAACGGTTCGCCATCAATAGTGTGTCTGGAGACTTCGCATGGATTTGACGCGCCTTGAGATCAATCGCCGCACCGCGCTGCTGACGTCGGCGGCCATCGCGGCCAACGTGATCAATCCGATGCGGGCCTTTGCCCAGGAAACCCCGCGCAAGGGCGGCGTGTTCAACGTCCATTACGGCGCCGAGCAGCGCCAGCTCAATCCGAGCATCCAGGCTTCCACCGGCGTCTACATCATTGGCGGCAAGATCCAGGAAAACCTCGTCGATCTCGACGCCAACGGCCAGCCGGTCGGCGTGCTCGCGGAAAGCTGGGAGGCCTCGCCCGACGGCAAGACGGTGACGTTCAAGCTGCGCAAGGGCATCACTTGGCACGACGGCAAGCCGTTCACCTCGGCCGACGTCGAATTCACCGCCATGAACATGTGGAAGAAGATCCTCAATTACGGATCGACGCTGCAGCTCTTCCTGACCGCGGTCGAAACGCCGGACGCCGAGACCGCGATCTTCAGGTATGAGCGGCCGATGCCGCTGAACCTGCTGCTCCGCGCCCTGCCCGACCTCGGCTACATCTCGGCCAAGCACCTTTATGAGAGCGGCGATATCCGCCAGAACCCGACCAACCTCGCTCCCGTCGGCACCGGCCCGTTCAAGTTCGTCAAATATGAGCGCGGGCAATATGTCATCGCCGACCGTAACCCGGACTATTGGCGCCCCAATGCGCCCTATCTCGACCGGATCGTCTGGCGCGTGATCACCGATCGCGCTGCGGCTGCGGCACAGATGGAGGCCGGCGAACTGCATTACTCGCCGTTCTCCGGGCTGACGATCTCGGATCTCGCGCGGCTCGGCAAGGACAAGCGCTTCATCGTCTCCACCAAGGGCAATGAAGGCAACGCGCGCACCAATACACTCGAGTTCAACTTCCGCCGCAAGGAAATGTCCGACATCCGGGTTCGCCGCGCGATCGCGCATGCGATCAACGTGCCGTTCTTCATCGACAATTTTCTCGGCGATTTCGCCAAGCTCGGCACCGGGCCGATCCCCTCGACCTCGGCCGACTTCTATCCGGGTGCGAACACGCCGCAATACCCGTACGACAAGGCCAAGGCCGCAGCGCTGCTGGACGAAGCCGGCTTCAAGGCAGCCCGTGGCGGCACGCGCTTCTCAGTCAAACTGCTTCCCGCGCCATGGGGTGAGGACATCTCGCTGTGGTCGACCTTCATCCAGCAGTCACTGGGTGAAATCGGCATCCCCGTCGATATCGTGCGCAACGACGGCGGCGGCTTCCTCAAGCAGGTCTATGACGAACATGCCTTCGATCTCGCCACCGGCTGGCACCAGTACCGCAACGATCCCGCCGTCTCGACCACGGTCTGGTATCGCTCGGGCCAGCCCAAGGGCGCGCCCTGGACCAACCAGTGGGGCTGGGAAGACAAGGCGGTCGACAAGACCATCGACGACGCCGCGACCGAAGTCGATCCGGCCAAGCGCAAGGCGCTCTACGCCCAGTTCGTCAAGGAAGTGAATACGGAGCTCCCGGTCTGGATGCCGATCGAGCAGATCTTCGTCACCACGATTACGGCGAAGGCACGCAACCACTCCAACACCCCGCGCTGGGGCTCGACGAGCTGGCACGATCTTTGGCTTTCGGCTTAACCCGATATCCGACAAGATAGGTGTATGCGCATCCTTGGCCTTGCGGGGCGGCGGCTGGCCGCCTCGATCCCGACCCTAATACTGATCCTGATCGGCGTGTTTCTGCTGCTGCAGTTCGCGCCGGGCGATACCGTCGACGCCATGATGGCGCAGATGGGCGGCGGCGACGCCGCGACCGCCAAGGAGCTGCGAAAATTCTATGGGCTCGACCTCTCGATCCCGGCCCAGCTCGGCAATTATCTGTGGCGGCTGGTGCGGCTCGATCTCGGCTTCTCCTCGATCTACGGCAAGCCGGTGGCCTCGGTCATTCTGGAACGGCTGCCGCCGACGATCCTCTTGATGACGGCGTCGCTGTCGTTCGCGTTCTTCTTCGGGCTCGTGTTCGGCGTGATCGCCGCCCGCGGCGTCAACCGCTGGCCGGATACGCTGATCTCGACGCTCGGCCTGATCTTCTACGCCACGCCCTCGTTCTGGTTTGGATTGATGGCCATTGTCGTGTTCTCGGTCTACCTGCAATGGCTGCCGCCGGGCGGTTTCGAGGACATCGGCACGGTGCGGACCGGGATCTGGCGCGTCTTCGATATCGCCAGCCATCTGGTGCTGCCAACGCTGACGCTGGGGCTGATCTTTCTGGCGATTTACCTGCGCATCATGCGCGCCTCGATGCTGGAAGTGCTCAACCTCGATTATGTCCGGACCGCACGTGCAAAGGGCCTCGACGAGACGCGCGTGGTGACGCGGCACGTGCTGCGCAATGCGCTGTTGCCGATGGTGACGCTGATCGGGCTGCAGGCGGGCACCATGCTGGGCGGATCGGTAGTGGTCGAAAGCGTGTTCTCACTGCCGGGTCTCGGGCGCCTCGCCTATGAATCGGTGGTGCAGCGCGACCTCAATACACTGCTCGGAATCGTGTTCGTCTCCGCGCTGCTCGTCATCATCGTGAACTTCGTCGTCGACCTCATTTATGCGCGGCTCGATCCGCGCATTACGGCGGGTTGAAGCGATGGATGCGGTCAAGCGCTATTTCCGAAGCCCCGCCGCCGTCGCCGGCCTGATCCTGCTGTTAATCGTGATCGCCATGGCGATCTCCGCCGGCTTTCTCTATCCGCGCGATCCGCTCGCGCTCGCCGGCCGCCCGCTGATCTGGCCGTTCGCCAATCCGCGCTTCCTGCTCGGCACCGATAATTCGGGGCGCGATATCGCCGCGCAAATTTTCTACGGCGCGCGGATATCGCTTTTGATCGGCGGCGTCGCTACCGCGATTGCGATCCTGATCGGCATCCTGGTCGGCGCCTTCGCCGGCTATTACGGCGGCTGGGTCGACAATGTACTGATGCGGGTTACCGAGGCGTTCCAGACGCTACCGAACTTCGTGCTGCTGCTGGTGCTGGTCGCCGTGTTCGGCTCGACGCTCACCACCGTCACCATCGCAGTCGGCGTGGTGTCGTGGCCGGCGCCGGCGCGGCTGACCCGCGCGGAATTTTTGTCCTTGCGCAACCGCGAATTCGTCCAGGCCGGACGAACGCTCGGCATGAAAAACATCCAGCTCATCTTTGGCGAAATCCTGCCCAATGCTCTGCCTCCGGTCATCGTCTACGCCAGCGTGGTGATGGCGGTCGCGATACTCCTCGAAAGCGCGCTGGCCTTCCTGCGGCTGTCCGACCCCAATGTGGCGTCATGGGGCAACCTGATCGGCCTCGGCCGCGACGTGCTGCGGGTGCAATGGTATGTCTCGGCGATCCCCGGCATCGCCATCCTCGTCACCGTGCTCGCGGTGTCGCTGGTCGGCCAGGGGCTCAACGATGCGCTTAATCCGAGGCTGAAGGGCCGATGAGCGGGACCGAAGCCATCCTCTCGCTGGATCGCCTGAGCGTCCGCCTGCCCCGCGGCGCGGACCGGACACATGCGCTCAGGGACGTGTCGCTGGAGATCGCATCGAACGAGATCCTCTGCGTGGTCGGCGAATCCGGCTCCGGCAAGTCGATGATGGCCAACGCCGTCATGCGGCTGTTGCCCAACGAGGTGACGATCGACGGCGGCCGGGTGATGTTCGAGGGCCGCGACCTCTGCGCGGCAACAATTGCCGACATGCGTGAGGTGCGCGGCGCCGGCATTGCGATGATTTTTCAGGAGCCGATGACGGCGCTCAATCCGCTGCGCACCATCGGCGACCAGATCGCGGAAATGTTTTCGATTCACACCGAACTGTCGAAGGCGGAGATCGGCGCCAAGGTACTCGCCCTGCTCGCCGACGTCCGCATTCCCGATCCCAAGGTGGCGGCAAAGGCCTATCCGCATGAGCTGTCGGGAGGCCAACGCCAGCGTGCCATGATCGCGATGGCGCTGGCGCTCGATCCGAAGCTGCTGATTGCCGACGAGCCTACGACTGCCCTCGATGTCACGACGCAGGCGCAAATTCTAAAACTGATCCGCGACCTGCAGCAGCGCCGAAAAACCGCGGTCATGTTCATCACCCATGATTTCGGGGTCGTCGCCGAGATCGCCGACCGCGTCGTGGTGATGCAGCACGGCGTCATCGTCGAACAGGGCACGACGGCGGACGTGCTGCACCGCCCGCGGCACGCCTACACCAAACAGCTCATCGCCGCCGTTCCGCCGCTGAAGGCGCCGCCGCCGCGCCCGCTGGCCGCCGACAACATCCTGACGATCACGGATGTCTCGAAGACCTATCGCACCGGCGGCTTTCTCGGGCGCGGCACGCGGGTGACGCCGGCCGTGAAGAACGTATCGCTCAAGCTGCCGCGCGGCGCCACGCTCGGCATCGTCGGCGAATCCGGCTCGGGCAAATCGACGCTGGCGCGCTGCATCGTGCGGCTGATCGATCCAGATGCCGGGTCGATCGTGCTCGATGGCAGCGACTGGGCGAAGATGCCGCGTGAAAAAGTCCGCCGCGAGACGCGCCATATACAGATGGTGTTTCAGGACCCGTTCGCCTCCCTCAATCCGCGCCGCAAGGCGGCCGAGCTGGTGGCGCAGGGCCCGATCGTGCACGGCGCGCCGCGCGCGCAGGCGATTGCGGATGCGAAGGAACTGTTCGCGCTCGTCGGACTAGATCCTTCCTCCGCCGACCGTTATCCGCATGAATTCTCCGGCGGCCAGCGCCAGCGCATCGGCCTTGCGCGGGCACTGGCGCTGAAGCCGGACGTACTGGTCGCCGACGAGCCGGTCTCGGCGCTCGATGTCTCCGTGCAGGCGCAGGTGCTGAAGCTGCTTGCGGAATTGCGCGCACGGCTCGGGCTGTCGATCGTCTTCATCACGCACGACCTGCGTGTTGCCGCGCAAATCTGCGACCTCGTGGCCGTCATGAAGGATGGTGAAGTGGTGGAACACGGGCTGGCGGGCGAAGTGTTTGGCAATCCGCAGCACGCATACACGCGGGCGCTGCTCGACTCCATCCCGGGCGGGGAGTTTGCAAGGGAGCACGAGACGGCGGCGGTGTAGCAGCTCCGCATCCCCGCTCTTCGCAGGGTCGAGACGAGCGAGGCCCGCTCTTGGAGGAAGATCCTTTCTTGCAGGCAACTGATCGTTCTGCTTAGTTTAAGTCAGCTAATCAAGCTCAAGGAAACAAGAAGTGGCACTCAAAAACGTCATCGGAATCGATCACGCCGTGGTCATGGTGAAGGACCTCGACAAATCAGCCGAGAACTACAAGCGGCTGGGCTTCACCGTGTCACCGCGCGGCACCCACAGCGCGCATATGGGATCGGGCAACTACACCATCATGTTCGACCCTGATTATATGGAATTGCTCGGCGTGCTCCGGCCGACGGAACATAATGAGCCGGCGCGGGCGTTCATCGAGAAGAACGGCGAAGGCATCGAGCGTATCGCCTTCACCGCCGTGGATTCGGCGCGGGGCGCGGAAGAAATTCTCGCGCGTGGTTATGTCCCCGTTGGCCCGACGGATTTCGAGCGGCCGGTGACGCTGCCTGATGGCACGGAATCCGAAGCCAGGTTCCGGACCTTTCAATGGCCGACGGTGGAAGCGCCGGGCGGCGTGCGTATCTTTGCCTGCCAGCACAAGACGCGCGAGACGGTCTGGATTCCTGAACTGATGAAGCATGCCAACGGCGCGAAGCGCTTGAAGCAGGTGCTGATGGTTGCGCCGGAGCCGGCCAAGGAGGCCGCTCATCTGTCGAAGCTGATCGACCGCGAGGTACGCAACGAGTCCGATGGCGCGATCGCGGTGCCCTCGGGTGGCGACCGCGCGGACTTCGTATTTCTGACGAAAGGTCAGCTCGGCAAGCGCTATCCCGGCGTTTCGCTGGCCGGCCTGCCGGAACGCGGCGGCGCAGGCCTTGTGATCGTGGCCGATGTCGCCGCGGCGGAGAAGGCGCTGGGTACAGCCGGCGTGAAAAGCGCAGGCGGCATTGTGGTGCCACCAGCCGAGGGCAACGGCACGATGCTGGCGTTTGTCGCGGCGTAGCCGGCAGCGCCAGTCGTGCTGCATCGGGGAAGCCGGAACATGGCGAAGGGCAGAAGCGAAGCAGACAGCGATACGGCGGCAACCCGCCGTGGTCGCCCCCGTTCTGCCGAGACCACCAACGCCATTCTGCAAAGCGCCTACACGCTGATGGCGACTACGGGTCTCGCCGCCACCAGTATCGATGCTGTTGCGCGGCATTCCAACGTCTCGAAGATGACCATCTACAAATGGTGGCCATCGCGAGAGGCCTTGCTGATAGATGCGTTCCTGAACCATGCCTCGCTGATGCTGCCGCTGCCGGCCACCGGCGCGCCGGCGGAACGCCTGAGAAGCCACGCCGCGGCTTATGCGAAGGCGCTGCTGGGCGAGTTCGGCAGGGTACAGCTCGCGGTGATCTCCGAATGCATCTCGAACACAGGGTCCGCGGAGATTTTCTACGAGCGCTATCTCGGGTATCGAAGAACCGCCCTGGTCGAATTGATCGCCGCCGGCCAGCAGGACAGAAGCATTGGCGCGACCGGGACGCCGGAGGACCTGTACGACGCGATCTATGGCAGCCTGTTCTACCGCTACATCTTCGGAATCAAGCCGATCTCGCCGGCACATGCCCGCAATCTCGTCGACACCCTGCTGATGATCAAGAACCGCTGACGCCGCCGGCCGCGTCAGCTCGCGCGCGGCGGAACCACGCCCACGTCTCCCGCGTCACGGCCCGATAGCCCTGCCCCCGGAAAACGATCTGATCATCGACGATCCGGTTCAGCTTCGGCAGCGCATGAAACGGGATCGAAGGATAAGCGTGGTGCTCGACGTGATAGGGCATGTTCCACGCAAACCATCTCATGAGCATGCCGGTGTAGGTGGTGCGGGTGTTCTGAAAGGCGCTGCGCGTCCGTTCACATCCGGTGTGCTCGGCGTAGAGATAAGGTCGCAGGAATAGCTGGCCGACGATCAGCGGGACGATCCACACCCAGAGCAGAAGCGCCGTATGCAGCGTGAGCGACGCGAGCAGCAGCACGACATAGAAGGCGACATAGAGGCGCGCTTCCTTCACGACGATGTGGCGCTTGCCTTCCGGGATCCAGGGAGCGGAGGCCTTGCCGGTAAAGGCATGGTGAAGCATCAGCCCTACCCGGAAAGCGACCTGTCGAAGACCGGTATAGGCGACTGCGAGTTGCGTATCCGAGGCGGGGATCGGGCCAACAAGCAGTTCCGGATCCCGATCCGGATCCTGCGTGTAGCGATGGTGGTCCCAGTGGAACAGGCAATAATATTCGTAAGGCAGTCCGATCGCGAATGAAGACAGATGACCGAATGCGAGATTGAGCGCGCGGCTCCGAAACGCCGTCTTGTGGGCGGTCTCGTGCACGACCATGAACAGGAAGGCGACGAAATAACCTTGCACGACGATGAGCGGCAACGCCCAGGCCAGGCCGTAGGTCGAGGACACCAGCCAGATCAGCGTACCGAAAATGCCGATGGCGCCGTAGTGGCTGACCGCGCGAACGATACCTTGAAGGTCGGATCGCGCCGATAGCTCGCGGAGCGCGGCCGAATTCAGCGGCTTCTCTCCCGTTGCAGTGATGGCAGTGCTCATGGTCGCAATCGCCTCCCAGGATTTCAACTCTGCAGCAGCGTCGATATTTCGGCAGTGATGAACCCGCGATCCGCGGGATTGTTGACAGGATTTCCGGCGCGGTGTCCGTGGATCGAGGGAATCGGATGCAGTTCGGCTGACCTCGCGTTGACGAGCCGGCCGATCTCTTCCTCGTTGTCGCTGACATCGAAGTAGCGGTCCGTCTGCCCCGGCATCAGCAGAACCCGTGCCTTGATCGCCGCGAGCGCACGGACCATGTCGCCGCCGAATTCCGGACATTGGCTGATATCACCGCGCTGCCAGATGCCGATCTGCGCCAGCAGATCGTTGGCATCACGGCGCGAGAAGGCTTCATCCCAGGAACGCGCCAGGTAATCTTCCAGCGAGCTGAAGCCGTAATCGCGCCACACCTCGTCCCGGTAATAGGCGTGCGACATCGCCCATCCGGCATAGACGCGCCCCATAGCGCGCAGGCCAGCGGCAGGCCTGGCGACGAAACGACTGTCCCTGAACGCGGGATCGGCGGTGAGCGCGGCCTTCACGCCCTCGAGGAATACGTGATTATAGGGCGAGCATCTGGCGCTGCCGCACACAATGGCCGCCCGCTCCACCATGTCGGGATGGCACGCCGCCCAATGGTACGCCTGCATGCCGCCCATGGACCAGCCGTAGACCAGCGCGATCGTCGAAATCCCGAACTGCTCGACCAGAAGGCGGCGCTGGACCGCCACCGCGTCGTGATAGCTGATGGCTGGAAACGGCGTCACTTCCGAATTGGATGGCGACGAGGACAGGCCGTTGCCGAACAGGTTTGGAATGACGATGAAGAAGCGTTCCGGATCCAGGATGCCGCCGCGCTGCACCAGCCATTCCGTGTCGGTGTGCTGCGCGCTGAAGGACGTCGGATACACAATCACGTTGTCCTTCCGCGCGTTCAGCGTGCCATAGGTCTTGTAGGCAAGACGCAACGAGGGGAATACGACGCCCGACTGCAGCAAAACGTCTCCGGCGTGGAAGACCTGATAATCACCGCTGGTCGCCATATCGTCACCCTTGTCGGCGCGCGTAACCGGCGCAACCTTTAATGTACAAATCGTACATTATTTGGATGAGATTGCAACCGCATTGTTGCGGCCTTCGAAACGCACGCTGGCGCGCCTCGAGACCAGGTCTCATGTCAGACCATATGGTGCGCGTATCTTTACGAGGCCGCCCACCACGCCTCATTCGGCCGGGGCTGCTGCGACCTCCGCATGCGAGTAGTCGACACCTGGACTGGTCTTCGCCAGCGCGAACAGACCTGCCGCCATGACCGCATAGGCCAGCGCGACGCCCGGCGTGACGCCGAGGCCGCCGCCGATGCCGATGGCTTCGCCGTGCATGAAACCGAAATAGGTCATGACCGCACCGGCCAGCGCAAACGCGGATGCTTTAAGAAAATCACGCTCGATCACGAACACGCCGATCGCGCCGAGCACCAGGCCGGCGAGGATCGAGCCGCCGCCCATCACTTCGAGGCCGTGATAGAGCACGCCCTGCTGCGGCAGCGCTGATATTGCGGCGGACTTGACCGCGTCGACCTTGTCGGCAGCGAGACCGCCGACCGCCTGCGCCGCCGTGATCGTCGAGCCGAGCATGGTGTCGATCTGCAGTTTCGCCCAGGCAGCGAGATGCGGCGTCAGCGCCAGCACGATCGCCGGCGCATGCTTGACCGGCGTGGTCTGGAACGCCTGCGCGCCGATCAGCATGCCGATATAGAGCAGGATCGGCGAGATCGCGACCACGGGCACCAGCGCCAGCAAGACCGAGATGATACCGAACCACGACAGCAGCACCACCATCAGGCCGGTCGCCGCCGAATAGCCGATCCGCCCGCCCATCGCCTTCCAGCCGGGATGGCCGATATAGACCGCGTTGATGAAGGGATTACCCATCAGGCAGCCGATCAGGCTGACAACGCCGTCGGCAGTGAGCACGCGCGTGGTCGGATATTCGTCGCCGGCCGCTTCCGCGCTTTCGACATTATCCATGGCTTCGACGAGGTCATAGATGCCGAACGGAATTGCCGTGACCAGGACGATGCCGAGGAATTCGAAGCCGGAGAAGACGTGGCCGATGGCCGGCAACGGCACCGAGAAGCCGAAGTTCGCAAAGGCATCGCCGACGCCCTTCAGGCTCAAACTGCCGAGGCCGAGACCGAACAGATTCGAACCCCAGGCGATGATCATACCCACCGCAATGGCGACGAGGCCGGCCGGCATACCCCTCCAGTATTTCACGCCGCCGAACCAGCTCACCAGGATGATGGCAAAACACACCAGCCCGATCTGCGGCGTCATGTACATTTCGAGCGCCGGGCGCATCGAGATGAAGGTGACTGAGACACCCGCGAGCGTGCCGAGCAGCGCCGCGCGCGGGGTGATCTTTCTGATATAGGGCGCGATGAAGCCGCCGATCATCAGGATAAAGCTCTGGAAGAACACCCAGACCAGGCCGGCCGACCACCCCTTGACGGGATCGCCGGTCTTCAGCGTGATCGGCAGCATGATCACGAAGGTGACGATGAACATGTGCGGGACGCTGACGCCTGATGGCAGCGCGCAGACGTCGCTGCGGCCGGTCTTCTGCGCCAGTTTGTAGGCGAGATACGCGTAATAGAACGTCGAGAGGCACATCATCAGGCCGAGCGCCGGCAGGATGCGGCCGAAGACGATCGAGTCAGGCATCTTCAGTACGAAGCGCAACAGCCCGGTCAGCACCAGCATGTTGACGAGAATGTTGGTGCCGAAGCCGAACAGCGCGTTCCAGTCGCCGGGTGTCCACAATACCGGCTTGAAAGTGGATGTGCCTGATGTTCCTGTCGCACTCGTGCTCATCGTTATGCCCCCGCTGCTGCCGTTCTTGGAATCTCCAGTGAAAGCGCCTCCAGCACCGCGGCCGAGTCGGAGACCCAGCCAAAAATGCCGCCCTGGGCCTTGATCATTTTCAGGCCCATCTCGTGAAACTCAGGAAAGTAGGATGCGCAACCATCCGCCAGCACCACGCAGCGATAGCCGCGGTCGTTGGCTTCGCGCACGGTGGTGTTGACGCAGACCTCTGTCGTGACGCCGCAGACCAGCAAATTCTCGATGCCGTAGCGCTGCAGCACCTCGCCGAGCTCGGTGGCGTAGAACGCGCCCTTGCCCGGCTTGTCGATCACGATCTCGCTGTCGAGCGGATACAATTCGGGAATGATGTCGTGGCCGGCCTCGCCGCGAATGAGAATGCGCCCCATCGGCCCGGGATCGCCGATACGCAAGGACGGCGGGCCGCGCTCGACCTTGACCGGCGGCGCGTCCGACAGATCGGGCAGATGGCCCTCGCGGGTATGAACGACCAACATGCCGGCCGCGCGCGCCGCAGCCAGCACCGCTGCGATCGGCTGCACCGCCCGCGCGAGCTGGCTGACGTCATTGCCGAGCGTCTCGCCGAAGCCGCCCGGCTCCATGAAATCGCGCTGCATGTCGATGATGAGAAGCGCGGTCGCCGCCCAGTCGAGCTCGATCGGTCCCGGCTCCGCTCTGAGCTTTGCTGAGTTCGCCATGACGTACGCGCCCCGAACGAGAGAACTCTTAAAGAGAAGTCAAGCAAGGCGCGTGCCATTGTGTACAATGCCGGCTGGCGATCGGTCTGCAGAAAATCAGTCGTATTGTCAGCCCGTTATTCGCCGATGCGGATCACGGCACGCCTTTATCGAACGCACCACTAGCGAGCAGTTGCCCATTAGCTGTGCATGCTGCGATTGCGCTTGCCCGACCGAAGAACGAACGACCTGTCATTTCCCGTTCGCACCTGTCCCAACAACTGGACCAGCCACGCAAGGCCCGCATCCATCATCGCCACTTTCGGAAGGACGACATTGATCGAGAAACGCGGCAGCGGCAGCGGCGCCTTGACGGCGAAGACATTGAACCGGGCGCCATGGATCTCGATAAACCGTCGCGGCAGCGCGGAGACCATCTCGGTTTCGGCCAGCACCGAAAGCGCGAAAATGAAGTTTGGCACGGTCAGGGCGACGCGCCGCGTCAGGCTTTTCTTGGCGAGTTCAACATCCACGAATCCGGTAACATCACCGGTATGCGAAACGACGAGATGCTCCATCTCGCAGTAGCGCTTGAGGGTCGGATTTCGCTGGAACGAATGCCCCTTTCTGACGGCGATGACGAACTCCTCCTCGTAGAGCTTCTGCTTATGGAAACGGACCGGAATATCGTCGAACGGAATGATCGCGATATCCATCGTCCGGTCTTCGAGCTCCTTCAACGCATCCCTCCACGCCAGATGAAGCGCGGTGAAGCCTTGCGTCGGTAATAGCTGCCGGATACCCACGTCGACGCCCGGCGCCACCTCCCGCAACGTCTCCAACAGCGAAGGCAGGATGACCGACGAAATTCCATCCGGCGCGCCGATGACGAAACGGCGCGTCGAATGCCGCTGATCAAACGGCGTAGCTGTCGAGACGACCCCGCGGACACGCGCGAGAATTTCAGCCACCGACGCGGCGAGCTGGGAGGCACGCTCCGTTGGAACAACGCCCTTCGGAGTCTTGAGAAACAAGGGATCGCCAAGCAGCGCGCGCAGGCGGCCGAGTCCATGGCTGATGGCGGACGGCGAAAGATGCAGCCGCTCAGCCGATCGGCCGACATGCCGCTCCTGAAAGACGATCTCGAACAGCACGAGCAGGTTGAGATCGATCCGGGAAAGGTCAGTCTGGTTCAGCATAATGCTGAAATCATATCACTGGATTCAGTATCATTGAAATGGGATTTGGGCAGCACCGCCGGCCGGTTGCCGGCCCAACCCGAATGGAAAGATACCGAATGTTCAAACTGAACTGCTGGAGGCGCTTGGCGCTGAAGGCCGCACTCGCAATGCCGCTGTCGGCCAGCGCCGCGCAGGAGCCGACGTCGGCAGGTTCGGAGCAGGAACTTGTCGATCTGGTCAGGAAGACCGAAGCCCAGGCTTCGGCTTTCATGCGTGGCGACATGGACAAATGGTCCGGTCTGGTGCGCATCGCAGGAGATTTTACACTGATGCAGCCATTTGGCGGTGAAGCCAGCCGGGGCTTCGACATGAGTCCCGAGCGGCTGGCGCGGCTCGCCAGCTACTTTGGGAACGGCGACGCCAAGCTCGAACTTGTCCAGTCCTATACGTCGGACGATCTGGTCGTTCTTGCGATGATTGAGCGTCAACACGGCGAGGTCGGCGGTTTGCCAGACCAGGATTGGTCCCTTCGTGTGACGCAAGTCTATCGCAGGCAAGGCGGGCAATGGTGGCTGGTTCATCGCCATGCCGACCCGCTCGTGCGCCACGTCGGGCTTGAGACTGCGGCCTCGCTGGCGCGCGGCGCAAATCTCGACAAGAAATGAGGCGGTCTAGCTCCCGTCAAGTAGCGACGTCCCGAATGCCCGCCGCCAGACCGACAGAAAACGCGGAAACCAGGAGTGGGCGTCTGCGCTCTGATAGGCCCAAGTGCGATATTTTTGTCCCTTTTCCGACAGCAGTTCCTGATACCCGCCGTGCGTTTCGGTCGCGCTACGAATGTCCCTCAATATATCGCGGGCACAGGACCGGTACTTGTCGGTGCCAGAACATTCATCGTAGTCCAGCATGCGATCGGCAAATTCGACGTTGAATGTCGGCCAGCAAGAACGCCCCTGGTAGGCCGGAGCCGCAATCTTGTGGATCATCTTGTTCTGCGGATTATCCACCGATACCAGGAAGTGAGATGTATCCGGGATTCGAAACCGCGGCTCGCCAAGTATCAGATCCGTCGTGGCTGCGAACAGCGCGCGTTCGCCCGCTTCGCTCAGATCCCAAAATCCCTGATGCACATTGACGAAATCCAGCGCAATGCAAGACGCCGCCGGTTCGCTCCTTAAGTCCAGAGCATGCCTGACATAGCCAGGCTTGCCGAACAACCCGAGCAGCTCCGTCTTGTATTGCGAAAGCTCGCGTCCGAGCAGCCCTTCCAGCTCGATCCGGTCGATCACCCCCAACCGTATGCCGCGCACAAAGGTCGCGTAGACGCATGCATTGGTGACAAAGCGCCTGCGTTCGGCACGGGTATCGGTTGCCGCGGAACGCGGTGCGGTGACGTCGCACAGCAAAGCCGCGACGCCGCCGTCCTCGAACGGCTCCAACGCTTCCGCGAGTTGAAATATCGCGTTCTTCAGATCCTCGCGATATTCGGCAAGCAACAAGCGGCCGGCATGAGCGCCCTGTGACATCGCCAAAAACGGCGATGCCCTTTGGTCCGCACGCACGATTTGTTCCAGGCCTGCGAGGATGCCCAACAGCGTGTCCGACGGCAGCGAGAAGTAATTGACGCCGATGTACCGGTCGCCTCCCGCGGGAACGATGGTCGTCGTGACGACATTGGCGCGGACAGCCTCCACCAGCAGCCGGACGCCTTTTTCGAGCAAGCGAACCCGGCGGACGGCATCCTCGGAACCCATGATGGTCTCGGGATCGAGAACATCGGGATAAAACCAGGCAAAATCCCGAGGATAATAGGCGGAGGCGTGCGGCGCCCCCGTGACCAGAAAGGCTTCTTTGGGAGAAAAGGCACTGTTGACCGAGTGCCTGTACAACTCGTCGATCCCACCCGATGCGTGAGATTTTCTCAGGAATCGATCACCGAGAAAATTTAGGGCCTGAATACCGTTGGCGACACCGATGGCCAACAGGCCCTGGTAAAACCGGTATTCGCGATGAGATGAAAATGGAATGTGACGATTCATATGCTTGGATGAAACCATGTCCGGCGGGTGTCGAGTGTCAGTGGTTACCCCAGACATCATAGATTCGTCTTTCTGTCAGATGAATCGTGATGTCATCGCATTGTCACAAATGGACCGTGCGTAGGATGGGTAGAGCGCAGCGAAACCCATCACGCCTCCGCGCAATAATTGATGGGTTTCGCTTCGAGACTGGGCAAGAATCCCGGCCGGCTGGGCAAACGAGTGTACGATTCGACTGATGACGAATCATACCTTCAAGACCGGTGTTGACCGGAACCAGCCGAGCCTTCTTCCTGCGCGTGTTGAAGACTACGTGGATCGCGACAATCCGGTTCGGGCCATTGACGCTTTTGTCGAGACGCTTTTGTCGATGCGCTGGACCTTGAGAAGCTTGGCTTTTGCCGTGCGTCAAGTTCGCGAGAGGCACGCCTCTCGCGGGCGACGGTAGCGAAAGAGCCGTTCACCGGGGAGCTCGCTATAAGCCGTAAAGCCACTGCGCACGGAAGGCCGGAGTGTTTCCGCTGAACCTGTATGCCCGTGTGCGCGTTCTCTGTGCGCAATTGCACGCGAGACCGCGGGCGCAGCGTGCCCCCGGTCTTCCCTGCGCCCTCTAAGTTCAGGAGGGCTAACCGAGATGCAAAACTCCGGGCGCATCGCGCCGCGAGAACGCGAAACTGTATCCACGTCATTGCGAGCGCAGCGAAGCAATCCATCTATCCCACGCGGCGCTATGGATTGCTTCCCTTCGCTCGCAATGACGGCGAAATGTCCGTCCGGACCGCTACGCCTTCGCCGGCCGCAACATGCGCGTGACGCTGCCGAACGCCCAATCGATGACGGGCCAGAACAGCAGCACGATCGCCAGTGTCGTGATCGAACCGACGAGACCGTTCGACCAGAACACCTTCATGTCGCCGCCGGAGCCGATCATCGACAGGCGGAACGCATCCTCGGCGCGGTTGCCGAGCACCAGCGCCAGCGTGAACGGCGCCAGAGGAATGCCGATTTTTTTGAATACGTAGCCGACGACGCCGAAGCCCAGCATCAGCCAGATATCGAACATCGCGTTCTGGATCGCGTAGGCGCCGATCGCGCAGGACACCACGATCATCGGTGCGACCGCTGCGAACGGCACGCGCAGGATCGAGGCGAAGATCGGCACCGTCGTCAGCACCAGCACGAGACCGACGACATTGCCGAGATACATCGACGCAATCAGGCCCCAGACGAAATCCTTGTGCTCGACGAACAGCAACGGACCCGGATTGAGACCCCACACCATCAACCCACCGAGCAGGATCGCCGCGGTGCCGGAGCCGGGAATACCGAGCGCGAGCATCGGCAGCAGCGCCGCGGTGCCCGAAGCATGGGCCGCGGTTTCCGGCGCGAACACGCCTTCGATGCGGCCCTTGCCAAAGCTGTCCTGGTCCTTGGAGAAGCGCTTGGCGAGGTTGTAGCCCATGAAGGACGCGGCAATCGCGCCACCCGGGGTGATGCCGAGCCAGCAGCCGATGAAGGAAGAACGAAACAGCGTCACCCAGTATTTCGGCAAATCCTTCCACACCGACAGCACCACGCGCAGGGAGATGCCGGCGGCGTGGCCGCGCAGCGCGAGGCGCTCCTCCATGGTGAGCAGGATTTCGCTGATGCCGAACAGGCCGATGACGGCGACCAGGAAGTTGACGCCGCGCAAGAGCTCCGCCGAACCAAAGGTCATGCGCAACTGCCCGGACACGGTGTCCATGCCGATGCCGGCGAGCAAGAGGCCAAGCGACATCGAAATCACAGTCTTGTGCTTGGCTTCGCGGCCGAGGCCGACGAAAGAGCAGAAGGTGAGCAGATACACCGCGAAGAATTCAGGCGGCCCGAATTTCAGCGCGAAGGAGGAAATCATCGGCGCCAGGAACGTGATCAGCATCACCGCGACCAGCGAGCCGATGAACGACGAGGTGAAGGCCGCGGTCAGCGCTTCCGCCGCCCTGCCCTGCTGCGCCATCGGATAGCCGTCGAAGGTGGTCGCGACCGACCAGGCCTCGCCGGGGATGTTGAACAGGATCGAGGTAATGGCGCCGCCGAACAGCGCGCCCCAATAGATGCAGGACAGCATCACGATCGCCGACGTCGGATCCATCGTGAATGTCAGCGGCAGCAGGATCGCCACGCCGTTCGGGCCGCCGAGGCCGGGCAGCACGCCGACGAAAATGCCGAGCACGAGGCCGAGCATCATCAGCAGCAGTGTTTTCCAGGTCAGCAGCACGGCGAAGCCATGCATCAAGAGGCCCAAGGCTTCCATTACAAGGCTTCCATTACAAGGCTTCCATTACAAGGCTTCCATCAGATGCGTCCTACCGACCCGTTAGCGGCCGAGCGCCGCTTCGAGCGGACCCTTTGGCATGATGACGTCGAAGGCGATGTCGAAGGTGACGAACATCACGGCGGTGAACACGAAGGCGGTGAGCAACGATTTCCACAGCGCGATCTTGCCGACCATCCGCATGAAGCCGGCGATCAGGAGGAAGCTCGCGACATAGAGCCCGAGGAACTGCATGGCGAGGCAGAACAGCACCGTAGGCACGAACACCGCCATCACGCGGCGAAGCTGCGCCCGCGTCACGAAGACCTCGGAAGCCTCCCTGCGCGACAGGAACGCGGCGACCAGACCATAGAGGCTGGCGCCGGCGAGGATGATCGAGAGATAAAACGGAAAGTAGCCGGACTGCGGGCCGGTCGATTCCCAACCGGCTCCCGTCCGCCAGTTGTCGTACCCGAGTGTCGTTGCGAGCGCGAGCAACAGGAGGCAGATGACGACGTCGGCCGCGCGAACGCTCGTCACCGCAGGCGAGTCGGCTTCGGGTGCGGTCGGATCCTCGACGACGATTTCGATGTCGGTATTGGACATGGCGACGGTGACCCCCGATACGACAGACCCGAACGGGGATACGTGCCGACGTCGCCGGCGTCAATGTCCCGCGCTGCGCTCCGGGAATGCGCTCGCAAGTGCAGCACGCTCCGGGCGCAGCAGGCCGCGTTCGGTGATCAATCCCGTCACCAGCCGTGCCGGCGTGACGTCGAAGGCGTAGTTGGCCACAGGCGAGCCTTCGGGAACCACGCGCACGGTCTCGACGCGCCCATCGGCGGTGCGGCCGGTCATGTTCGCCACTTCGTCGGCGCTGCGCTGCTCAATCGGAATCTGCCTGATGCCGTCATCGATACTAAAGTCGATGGTGGGCGATGGCAGTGCAACATAGAACGGCACGCCATTGTCGCGCGCGGCGAGCGCCTTCAGGTAGGTCCCGATCTTGTTGCAGACATCGCCATTGGCGGCCACCCGGTCGGTGCCAACGATCGCGAGATCGACCATGCGGTGCTGCATCAGATGGCCGCCGGTGTTGTCCGGGATCACCGTATGCGGCACGCCGTGGTGGCCGAGTTCCCAGGCGGTCAGCGAAGCGCCCTGATTGCGCGGCCGGGTCTCGTCGACCCAGACATGAACCTTCAGGCCGCGATCATGCGCCAGATAAATCGGTGCCGTCGCCGTGCCCCAGTCGACCGTCGCAAGCCAGCCGGCGTTGCAATGGGTCAGGACGTTGACGGGCTCGCCGGGCCGCTTCGTCGCCGTGATCTGCTCGATCAGCGCCAAACCGTGCCGGCCGATCTCCTGGTTGATTGCGACATCCTCCTCGGCGATTTCGACAGCGCGCCCGTAGGCCGCCGCGACCCGCTCGGACGTCGGCAATGGCCGGAGCATGCGCGCCATCCCATCCAGCGCCCATCTCAGGTTGATCGCCGTCGGCCGCGCCGCCAGCAGCATGGCATGGGCGCGGTCTAGCGCCGCATCGGAAGCGTCGGTACGCATGGCGAGCGCCATGCCGTAAGCCGCCGTAGCGCCGATCAGCGGCGCGCCACGCACCAGCATGGAACGGATGGCCTCGGTCGCGTCCTCCGCGCTTGCGATGCGCGCCACCACGAATTCATGCGGCAATCGCCGCTGGTCGATCGCGCCGACCGTCCAGCCGTCGTCCTCGAGCCAGATGCTGCGAAAATGTCGGCCGTCGACCTTCATGAGTTCAACACCCTCCCCGCCACCGCATCGAGCCTGGCGAGTAGCCGCGGATCGCGCGCTTCCGGCGCCGTGATCAAGGCGGTGTCGAGCGCCTTGTCCGATCCAACAGGACACGGCTCATGCTCGCGCGGAAAATCCCTGGCGAGACGCGCGACGAGCCCCTTGGCCTTGCTGGCATTCGAGTTCAGCACGCGAATGATATCCTGCACGGTGACGGCGTCGTGATCGGGATGCCAGCAATCGAAATCGGTGACCATCGCCACGCTGGCGTAACAGATCTCGGCCTCGCGGGCGAGTTTGGCCTCGGGCATGTTGGTCATGCCGATCACCGAATAGCCTTGCGCCTTGTAGGTCAGGCTCTCGGCGAGGCTGGAGAACTGCGGGCCTTCCATGCACACATAGGTGCCGCCCTGCACCGCGGCGATACCTTCGGCCTTGGCGGCCGCCGCCAGATGCACATGCAGCCGTGGCGACACCGGATGCGCCATCGAGACATGGGCAACACAGCCCCTGCCGAAAAACGAACTCTCGCGCCGGTAGGTGCGGTCGACGAACTGATCGACGAGGACAAATGTGCCGGGCGGCAGTTCCTCCCTGAACGAGCCGCAGGCCGACAGCGAAACCAGGTCGGTAACTCCCGCCCGCTTCAGCACGTCGATATTGGCGCGGTAGTTGATGTCGGAGGGCGACAGCACGTGCCCCTTGCCGTGCCGCGGCAGGAACACGATCGGCAAGCCTCCGATCACGCCGCGCGTCAGCGCTGCGGACGGCTCGCCCCAGGGGCTCTTGATGGTCTCCTCGCGGACGTCCTCCAGCCCCGGCAGGTCGTAGATGCCGGATCCGCCGATGATGCCAAGCACGGCACGCGTCATGACTTCTCCCAGTCAGGATTTCACGCAAGATGTTCGACTATACTGCGGCGCAATAATCAAGCATTGTCGCGCGGTTGCAAGGGGTCTTCAAATGCCGACCATGAAGGACCGGGAAAAACGCCAGTCGATCATCGATGCCTGCCGCAGCATGAATGCGCTCGGCATCAACCAGGGGACATCAGGGAATATCAGCCTGCGCCATGGCGAGGGCCTGCTGATCACGCCGACCAGCACGCCCTACGAGGCGATGCAGCCCGAGCAGATCGTATTCATGGGCCTGGATGGCTCGCACGATGCCGCCCAGCGGCCGTCGAGCGAGTGGCGATTTCACCTCGACATCCTGAGAGCCCGGCCAGAAATCAATGCGGTAGTCCATGCCCACCCGATCTATTCGACGATCCTCGCCATCATGGGCCTGGAAATTCCACCGATCCACTACATGATCGCGTGTGCCGGCGGCGACACCATCCGCGTCGCGCCCTATGCGACCTTCGGCACGCAGGAACTTTCGGAGCACGCCGTGCGCGCGCTGGAAGGCCGGCTGGCCTGCCTGCTGGAACACCATGGCATGATTGCGGTCGGCGCATCGCTTTCGAAAGCGATGTGGCTTGCCGTCGAAGTCGAAACGCTGGCCCGGCAATATCACGGCTGCCTGCAGATCGGAACACCGCGCCTGCTGCCGAAGGCCGAGATCGAAAACGTTCTCGGCAGGATCGCGGGATACGGTCCTGCCGACAAATAACGATCGGCCTATTTCGCGACGAAGCCCGCTTCGTTCATCAGCGCTGTGTTGAGCTTGTCGTCCTCCTCAAGGAACTTCAGCATGTCCTTGCCGGTGAGGAAGATCGGCTTGAGCGCCTGCTTCTCCATATACTCCTTGTACTCCGCCGTCTGCGTCACCTTCTGGAACAGGTCGACGTAGAACGCCTGCTGCTCCGGCGTCACCTTGCCGGGCAGAAACATCGCGCGCAGCATCAGATATTGCACGTCGAGCCCCTCCTCCTTGCAGGTCGGGACGTCGTTCCAGGATTGCGTCTCGGTGACTTTGGTCTTGTAGGCGATGCGCTCCTTGTCGAACACGCACAGCGCGCGGACCTGGCCGGCGCGCCAGACCTCGAGATTTTCGGATGGATTGTTGACGTTGGCCTCGGTGTGCTTGCCGACAAGTTGCGTCGCCGCCTCGCCGCCCGACTTGTACGGCAGATAGGAGAATTTCGCGCCGGTCTTCTGCTCCATGAACACGGTGAGCACGTGGTCCTCGCGCTTGGAGCCGGTGCCGCCCATCTTGAACGGCGAGCCTGCCGCCTTGGCGGCCGCGATGAAGTCCTTCACCGTCTTCGGTCCCTCGGCATTGTCCCACAGCACGAATTGATCCATCGCAACGACCGACACCGGCGTCAGGTCTCGCCAGTTGAAGGGGATCTTCGCCGACAGCGGCAGCATGTAGATCAGCGAATAGGCGATCAGGACCTTGTTGGGATCGCCGTCGCTCGACTTCATGTACATCAGCGCCTCGGCGCCCGACGCCCCGCCCTTGAGCGATACAACCATCGGCTGCTTCATCAGGTTGTTCTTCTGGATGGCCGCCTGCATCATCCGCGCCATCTGGTCGGACGCACCGCCCGCGCCGGCCGCGACCACGATTTCAACCGGCTTGGTCGGCTCCCAGGCGGCAAGCGCCGGGGTACTTGCGATCATGGCCGTCAAGGCGGCCGCGGCTTTCAGCATCTGTCCCACGAGGTTTCTTCCCTATGTATTTGCAAGACTTTGTAAAATCAGACTTGGCTGGTTGCTTGCCACATCTTGCGAGCGAACCGACGAGAGTTCAAGCTGCACCGCAATGTACCGCCCTATGACTTTCGCATGAGGCGCAAACCTTTCCCGCAGGAGGTTCGTAGCTACGTACAGCCGATTCAATCTCGCCGCTTTTCCGTTGCATGGCTGTGAGTGGGCCCATTTAATGCACGCTACAAGGTAAATCAGGGGGAGAAGCTGAATGAGAAGGATTTTGATAACCGTCCTCGTGGGCGCGACGATAGCCCTCGCCGGGTGCGGACGGGATCCGGGACCGAAGGGGGATGCCGGCCCTCAAGGACCAGCCGGGCCGCAGGGCGCGCAGGGCTTGCAAGGCGTGCCGGGCCCTCAAGGACAACAGGGCGCTCAAGGGCCACAGGGTCCCCAAGGGCCACAAGGACCGCAGGGCGCCCCCGGCGCAAAAGGCGATCCCGGACCGGCTAGCGCTTCCATCAGATCGGTTCAGGCGAGCGGCGAGGTCAGTTGCGATGCAAATGAAAACCTGGTGTCGGTGTTCTGCCCGTCTGGCGGTGCACCCGATGGCGCTAAGTGCGGCACCGGTCCGGCCGTCGGTCTTTGCCTCAAGAAGCCGTAGCCGTCCTGCCATGCTGCGAACCGACGAATGACGCGCCGGCGAGGAAGCATGAAGGCGTTCGCGATTGGTTTGCTCCTGGCCTGTCTTGCCACCGCCGCGGACGCCGGTTCTTCAATCATCGGCGCGGGTTCTCAAACCTGCACGGCGTGGACCAACCGCAAAAAGAATGCGGTCGTCAAAGGAAGCTTTGAATCCTGGCTGGTTGGATTCATCAGCGGCCTGAACATCAGCGGCGAACGGGACATGGTTGGTGGCGGCGACTTCGACGCGATCATTGCGTGGATGGATCAACGTTGCCTCACAACCCCTTCAGACAGAATAGGTATCGCGGCGCTCGACCTGGGCATGGAACTGGCAAAAAAGGCTGCCAGACCATAGTGAGCGGTTCTGACCGCTTGTCGCCCCGTTCGGCTACTTGCCCTTCCAGTTCGGCGTGCGCTTGTTGAGGAACGCGTCCATTCCTTCGCGGAAATCCTCGCTCATATAGGCGCGCAGGATCAGGTCTTCGCCTTCGTCGCGCGTCAGCGTCCGCCGGATGCGGCGCACCGCTTCCTTGGTGACTTCGAGCGTGATCGGCGCATGGCTGGCGACGAGCTTCGCGGTTTCATCGGCGCGGCGCTGCAGCGTCGCGACATCAGGCACCACCTCATTGAGCAGCCCGAGCGCTAGCGCTTCCGGCGCCTCGACCAGCCGCGCCTTGAAGATCAGGTCCTTGGTCCGCGCCGGGCCGACCAGCGAAACCAGCCTGGAAATATTCGACATCGACAGGCAATTGCCGAGCGTGCGCGCAATCGGAAAGCCGATGCGCGTCGCCTCGGTGCCGATGCGAATGTCGCAGCACGCCGCGATCCCGGCGCCGCCGCCGGTGCAGGCGCCGGCAATGGCCGCGATCGTCGGCACCCGGCATGCTTCCAATGCACCGAGCACACGATCGATCCGCGCCTCGTAGTCGAGCGCATCCTGCGCGGTCTTGAAGGCGCGGAACTGCGAGATGTCGGTGCCCGACGCGAACGCCTTGTCGCCGGCGCCGGTCAGGATCATCGCCTTGATCGAGCGATCATTGTTGACGGTTTCGCAGATCGCCGCCATCTGTTCGTACATGGCAAAGGTCAGCGCATTGCGCGCCTGCGGACGGTTGAACGTCAGCCGGGCGATACCGTCCTCGACGGAATAAATCAGGTCTTCGGTCGCAGCTACCGGAGCGTTCATCGCAGCTCTCTCTGTTTTTGTTTCGGTCAAATGGTCTCAGGCGACGGCGGCCTTCGGCATCGATACGACGTCGCGTCCCTTGAGCACTTCCATCGCCGCCAGCACGCCGCCGCCGCGGTGCGGCACCTTGGCGAGATCGAGGCCCATCTCGACGCCCGACAGCGTGCCCATCAACATCAGATCGTTGAAGTGCCCGATATGGCCGATCCGGAACACCTTGCCCTTGATCTTGTTCAGGCCGGTGCCGAGCGACATGTCGAAGTTTTCCAGCACGACCTTGCGGAAATTATCGGCGTCATGGCCTTCCGGCATGACGACGCCGGTCAGCGCAGGCGAGTGCGCGCCCTGCTCCTGGCATTGCGTTTCGAGGCCCCACACCTTGGCGGCGGCGCGCGTCGCGGCGCTGTGGCGCTTGTGCCGGGCGAAGACGTTCTCCAGGCCCTCTTCCTCGAGCATGTTGACCGCCTCGCGCAACCCGAACAGCAGGTTGGTCGCGGGCGTGTAGGGCCAGGTGCCCGCCTTGTTGATCGCGATGACCTCCTGCCAGTCCCAGTAGGAGCGCATGGCGGGGTTTGCCTTCGCCACGGCGAGCGCCTTTTCCGAGATGGCGTTGAAGCCGAGACCCGGCGGCAGCATCAGGCCCTTCTGCGATCCCGCGACCGACACGTCGATGCCCCAGGCATCGTGCTCATATTCCAGCGATCCGAGGCCGGAGATGGTGTCGACCATCAGCAGCGCCGGATGATTGACGCGATCGAGAATCTTGCGAACTTCCTGCGGATGGGTGACGCAGCCGGTCGAGGTCTCGTTGTGAACCACGCACACGGCCTTGATCTTGTGCGCCTTGTCGGCCGACAGCCGCGCCTCGATCTGCTCGAGGTCGGCGCCGTGACGCCAGTCACCGGGCAGGAAATCGACATCGACCTTGAACTTCTCGGCGATACCGCGCCACAGCACGGCAAACTGCCCGGTCTCCGCCATCAGAACCTTGTCGCCGGGCTGCAGCGTATTGACGAGGGCCGCCTCCCAGGCGCCAGTGCCGGACGACGGGTAGATGATCACCGGCTGCCTGGTGCGAAACACCCGCTGCATGGCCGCCAGCACGGCGTGGCCGACCTCGGCGAACTCGGGACCCCGATGGTCCATGGTCGGCATATCCATGGCCCGCAGCACCCGGTCCGGCACGTTGGTCGGTCCCGGAATCTGCAGAAAATGCCTTCCAGTATGCACGGTCATGGGCGTCCTTCCCGGTATTACCTTGGCGTTTCGAGCCGCTCGAATATCACCATTTGGCGGGCTTGTCGCCCGCCGGACGCAGCACGTCAATGCATAAGGAGCAGGGCTGGAGCGGCGCCCACCCGGGCAGGCGCGAGCTGCCGGCTAGCTGCCGACGACCTTGAGATGCGCCGGGGAATTGCCTTGCGGACGCCGCTCC
This sequence comes from Bradyrhizobium sp. AZCC 1678, assembly GCF_036924765.1. Taxonomy (NCBI): domain Bacteria; kingdom Pseudomonadati; phylum Pseudomonadota; class Alphaproteobacteria; order Hyphomicrobiales; family Nitrobacteraceae; genus Bradyrhizobium; species Bradyrhizobium sp. AZCC 1678. The sequence continues at coordinate 2,954,715 of NZ_JAZHSE010000001.1, read as the reverse complement.
AGATACTTCATCGCGGCATCGACGCCTCCGGAGCGGTGCGGTACGCCTGCGACCGACAAGCCCATCTCCACACCGGTCAACGCACCGAGCAGCGTGAGCTCGTTGCATTCACCGAGATGGCCGATGCGAAACACCTTGCCTGCGACCTTCGACAGGCCTGAGCCGAGCGACATGTTGTAGTTGTCGAGAACGACCTGACGGAATTGATCGGCGTCATGCCCCGGCGGCATCAGCACGGCGGTCAGTACAGGCGAATATTCCTGGGGCTCTTGGCACAACACCTCCAGCCCCCAATGATTGACCGCCGCTCGCGTCGCTGCGGCGAGCCGCTGGTGACGCGCAAACACATTATCGAGCCCCTCTTCGAGCAGCATCGCAATCGCCTCGCGCAGCCCGTAAAGCAGGTTTGTCGCCGGCGTGTACGGGAAGAAGCCCTTCGCGTTCGGCTTCAGCATTTCCTCCCAGTCGAAATAGGAGCGCGGCATCCGGTTGGTCCTGGCAGCGGCGCGGGCCTTCTCCGAGATCGCGTTGAAGCCGAGGCCGGGCGGCAGCATGAAACCCTTTTGCGAACAACTGACGCTGACATCGACCTTCCATTCGTCATGCCGGTAGTCGACCGACCCGAGCGAGGAGATGGTGTCGACCATCAACAAAGCGGGATGTCCGGTCCGGTCGATCGCGGCGCGTATGTTGGCGATACGACTTGTGGCGCCGGTCGACGTCTCGTTATGGACGACCATCACCGCCTTGATCGCGTGTTCGGCGTCATCTGTGAGTCTCGCCTCGATCTGGGCGGGGTCGGCGCCGCGACGCCAATCCCCGGCAATGAAATCGACCTCGATCCCGAAGCGGCCCGCCATCTGGCACCACAGGGTCGCAAAGTGGCCGGTCTCCGCCATCAGGACCTTGTCGCCCGGCGAAAGCGTATTGACGATCGCGGCCTCCCAGGCGCCGGTCCCTGACGACGGGAAGATCATCACCGGTCCAGCGGTCTGGAAAATCCGCTGGCTACCCTCCAGCACCGCCCGCCCGAGTTCGGCGAATTGGGCGCTGCGGTGATCGATCACGGGCATGTCCATCGCGCGAAGAACCCGGTCCGGGACCGGACTCGGCCCTGGAATCTGCAGAAAATGCCGTCCTTGCCGCATGATAACCTCCCAGGAAGCCCGTTTCGATCAACGGGCAGCTCATTTTGCATTCATTTTTTGTCTTTTCAATCTAATTTTGGTATTCGATTTGGATCGTCGACGCCGCAGATTCCGCAAACTACTGTTATGCAAATGAAATCCACGATTCCCGAAGCCGGGGTGCCGATCGCCCAGTCCGACCGCCAGGAGGCCTCGCTTCACGGCGAAATCCTGCTGCGGCTTCGCGATTACGTCGTCGAAGGCAACATTCCAGAGGGTGCACGTGTTCCGGAACGGCAGCTCTGCGAGATGCTTGGAATCTCCAGGACGCCGCTGCGCGAGGCGCTCAAGGTCCTGGCCGCGGAGGGCCTGATCGAACTCCTTCCCAACCGCGGCGCACGCGTGCGCCAGCTTAGCGAGCGGGATCTGGAGGAGCTTTTCGACGTGATGGCTGGCCTGGAAAGCCTCGCCGGACGCCTTGCCTGCGAAGCCATCACAAACGAGGAAATCGTCGCGATCGAGCGGCTGCACTATGAGATGTACGGCCACTACCTCAATAGCGACATGCCCGGCTATTTTCAGGTCAACCAGCGCATCCATGAGAGTATCGTTGCTGCCGCCCGCAACGAGACCCTGCGCGCGGCCTACGCCAGTTTTGCCGGCCGGATCCGCCGCGTCCGCTATTCTGCCAATTTCGCGCGCAAGCGGCAGCGCTGGGGCGAAGCGATGCGCGAGCACGAAGCGATCCTGGATGCGCTGCGTCGTCGCGCCGCAAGCGAGCTGAGCGACATCCTGTTCCAGCACTTGCGCAACAAGCGAGCCGCAGCCATTGAACATCTGGCCGTGGCACGGGATGCCACCGCAGCCGCGACTGCGGGCAGCTAGCTTGCCGATTATGAATTCATAATGTAATTCGTCCTGTAAAAAGTGCATAATCCCGTTGAGGGGTTACAACAGCCCTCTTGGATCGCTTTGGATTTGGGATGAAAAACGCCTCAATGCTCGAGCGACGCCTGCGGTCAGATCTGACCGGCGACGTCCTTTTCGACGCCATCGACCGCGGCCGCTACGCCACCGACGCGTCGTTTTACCAGATCATGCCACTCGGGGTCGTGATCCCCCGTACCATCGATGAGGCGCTGCGCGCGCTTGCGATCACCCGCGATGACGGCCTGATGGTCACCCCGCGCGGCGGCGGCACTTCGCAGTGCGGCCAGACGGTCAACGGCGGGATTGTCGTCGACTTCTCCAAGCACCTGAACCGCATCCTCTCGCTAGATGTCGAGAACCGTACCTGCGTGGTCGAGCCCGGCATCGTGCTCGACGACCTCAATCGCCAGCTCAAAAAGCACGGGCTCTGGTTTCCGGTCGACGTCTCCACCGCCTCGCGCGCCACCATCGGCGGCATGGCCGGCAACAATTCCTGCGGCGGCCGTTCGCTGCGCTACGGCACCATGCGCGACAACACGCTATCGATGGATGCGGCGCTGGCCGACGGCACGCTTCTGCATTTCGGCGAGGTCCCGCGGGATCTGGCGCGGGTGAACTCGTCCCAGAGCGGGCTTGCGCTATTCCGTGACATGCTCGATCTCGGCGAGCGCGAGGCCGCCGAGATATCGGAGCGGTTTCCAAAGGTGCAGCGCCGCGTCGGCGGCTACAATCTCGATGCGCTGGTGCCGCGCAACGCGCCGAACAACATGGCGCATCTGCTGGTCGGCTCCGAGGGGACGCTGGCCTTCACCACGCAGGTCGAACTCAAGCTGTGGCCTGTGATCCGCAACAAGGTGCTGGGTGTCTGCCATTTCGGCAGTTTTTACGAAGCGATGGATGCGGCACAACATCTGGTGAAGCTGCGTCCGATCGCGGTGGAACTGGTTGATCGCACCATGATCGCGCTCGGGCGTGACATCGCGCTGTTCCGGCCCGTAATCGAGGCGACCGTGCGCGGCGATCCGGATGCGCTGCTGATCGTCGAATTTGCGGAAGAGGATCAGCTCGACAATCTGCAAAAGCTAAAGCGGCTTTCCGAATTGATGGCAGACCTTGGCTTCGGCTGGAACCATCCGCAGCGCAAATGGGGTGGTGTGGTCGACGTCATAGAACCCGCGACGCAGACGGCAATCGCGGATTTCCGCACCTCCGGCCTTAACGTCATGATGTCGATGAAGCAGGAAGGCAAGCCGGTCTCCTTTGTCGAGGATTGCGCGGTTCCGCTGCCGCATCTCGCGGACTATACCGAACGGCTCAACGCCATCTTCGCCAGGCACGGCACGCGCGGCACCATGTATGCGCATGCGTCTGAAGGCTGCCTGCATGTGCGCCCTGTCCTCAATTTGAAGCTCGAAAAGGACGTCAAGGCGATGCGGGCCATCGCCCAAGAAACGTTCGAGATGGTGCGCGAATACAAGGGCTCGCACTCCGGCGAGCATGGCGACGGGCTGGTTCGTTCCGAATTTCACGAGGCGATGTTCGGCTCCCGCATCGTTGCCGATTTCCGGGAGGTCAAGCAGCGCTTCGATCCGGACAATCTGCTCAATCCCGGCAAGATCGTCGATCCGCCCAAAATGGACGATCGTTCGCTGTTTCGCTTTTCGCCGGACTATCGCATAGGCGAGCTGAAGACCGTGCTCGACTGGTCGGCCTATCCCGGCGCCGGCGGCGGCTTTCAGGGCGCCGTCGAGATGTGCAACAACAACGGCGCCTGCCGGAAGCTCGAGGGCGGCGTGATGTGCCCGTCCTACCGCGCGACCCGCAACGAGAAGGATGTTACGCGAGGCCGCGCCAATACGCTGCGGCTGGCGATCTCGGGCCAGCTCGGGCCGGATGCTCTGTCCTCCGACGAGATGATGGATACGCTCAAACTCTGCGTGTCCTGCAAGGCTTGCCGTCATGAATGCCCGACCGGCGTCGACATGGCCAAGATGAAGATCGAGGTGCTGGCCGCCCGCGCAGAGAAGCACGGCCTTTCGCTGCGCGACCGGTTAGTCGGCTATCTGCCGCGCTATGCGGATCTCGCCTCCCGCTTCGCTCCCCTCGCCAACTGGCGCAACAACAGTCCGTTGCTGCGTGCGCTGTTCGAGAAGTTTGCCGGCATCAGCGCGAAGCGCGTCCTGCCCGCATTCCGCCGCGACGTGTTCAAGGCCGGCGCTGAGGTCTTCGGCGCCGCGGATGGCCATGAGGTTGTGCTGTTCGCCGATACGTTCAACCGCGCCTATGAGCGCGAGAATCTCGACGCCGCGTTGCGTGTTTTGATTGAAGGCGGATATCGCGTGCATATGCCAAGACCTGTCGACCGCGCCCGTCCGCTGTGTTGCGGGCGGACGTTCCTCTCAGCCGGCCTGGTCGAACAGGCGCGCAGCGAACTGGATCGTCTGGTGGCGACTTACGCCCCATTCGCCGCGCGCGGCGTGCCGATCGTAGGGCTGGAGCCGAGCTGTCTGCTGACGCTTCGCGACGAGCTGCTCTCGCTGCGCTCGGACAAAGACGCAAAGATCGTCAGCGCACACGCATTGCTGTTCGAGGAGTTTCTGGTTGGCGAGGCGGAAGCCGGCCGCCTGAAACTGCCGCTCGGCGCCATGCCGGCGAAAGCGCTGGTTCACGGCCACTGCCATCAAAAATCATTCGGCGCGTTCAAGCCGGTCGAAAAAATACTTCGCCTCATTCCCGATCTCAGTGTCGAAACCATCGAATCCAGTTGTTGCGGCATGGCCGGCGCGTTCGGCTACGCCGCCGACACCTATCAAGCCTCGATGGAGATGGCCGAGCTGTCGCTGCTGCCGGCGGTACGCCAAGCCGACGTGTCCACGCTGATCGTCGCCGACGGCACCTCCTGCCGGCACCAGATCAAGGATGGCACGAACCGTGCAGCGCTGCACGTCGCCCGGGTGCTCGCGATGAGCCTCGACAGCGCGCGGCCCAACCAGTAATCCCCACTCAATCGCAAAGGAACTTATTCATGGCCGAACTTACCCTCGACGTCGCCCGCAAGATTCTCGATGCCGCCCTTGCCAAGGGCGTCGAGACGAAACTGAAGCCGCTGGTCATCACCATCCTTGATGCCCGCGGCTGCGTGAAGGTCACGGCGGCGCAGGATGGCACCAGCCTGATGCGGGCCGAGATCGCGCACGGCAAGGCTTATGGCGCGCTCGCGATGGGCATGGGATCGCGGGCGTTGTTCCAGCGCGCCCAGGAGCAGGCCTACTTCGTCAGTGCGGTGAACACGATGGCCCAAGGCCGCCTTGTGCCAGTGCCCGGCGGCGTGCTGATCCAGGGCGATGGAGGCCTGCTCGGCGCCGTCGGCGTCAGCGGCGACACGTCCGACAATGACGAGGCTTGCGCGGTCGCTGGCATCGAAGCCGCCGGACTGAAAGCGAATGTGGGGTAAACGTCGTCTACGCCCCCGATTGATCTTGGCTGACCGCCTCGTGCGTTGATGGCAAGAACCAGCGGTCGAGCAGTGTCTCCACCTCGGGCCGTGTCAGATCTCGATCGCGGCCGGGATCTGTCCCCACGTTGGTTTCCTCGATATACAAGGCCGCCAGCCGCGCAGCGCCGAGGACGTTGCTCGTATTTGCCCTCCTCCAATTCAAGATAAGAACGGACGCCCCTTCGGGAACCTCGTCATTGGAACTCGTTTCGGATGTAGAAAGCCGACTTGGCAACTACACATGCGTATTGTAGTTTATCGGCGGCGCTTCCTTGGCGGGGACAAGTCATGATCGAAGCCATTTTGCTGATTGTTGGCGCATACATCATCACGGCCGAAATTGTTCGACGGTGGCGCGAGGCCGCCGAACGCGCGAAGTCGAGGAATAACCGCGCATAAGAGCTGCCTCGGTCGTGTCCGTAGGCTATGGAACCGTCCTATCGAGCTATTTGCCCGGCCATGATGGCTTGCGCTTTTCGCCGAACGCCTTGAGGCCCTCCTTGGCGTCTTCCGTCATCGCCAGCAGCGCGATCTGGCTTTCGGTATAGGCGATGCTCTCGTCGAACGACATCGAGGCGATCGCCCGCATGGCGTATTTGCCGCGCCGGATCGCGGTCGGCGACTTGTCGACGATGCGGCTGATCAGCCAATCGACCTTGGCGTCCAGTTCAGCCGAGGGCACCACGTAGTTCAGGAGTCCAGCCGCCTGCGCGGTATGCGCGTCGAACGGTTCGCCGGTCAGCGACCACTCGCTGACCAGCCGCTTCGGTGCGATCGACTGCAACAGGCTCAGCACCTGCATCGGGAACACGCCGACCTTCACTTCGGGTAGACCAAAAATCACATGATCGGCGGCGACCGCCATGTCGGTCATGCACAACAGTCCCATGCCGCCGGCCATACAGACGCCGCCCACGCGGGCGATCGCGGGCTTGGTGGCGTTCTGCGACAGCCGCAGCAGATCGGCGTAGTCGACATTCGGCCGGGAATAATCCATCGCGAAGGCAGCGCCGCTGTGCTGCAGATCGGCACCCGCGCAAAACGCCTTGTCGCCCGCGCCCGTCAGCACGATAACGCGGACCTCCTTGTCTTCATGCGCTTCGCGATAGCCGCGGGCGATGCCGGCGACCACATCGGCATTGATGGCGTTGCGCTTGTCGGGCCGGTTGATGGTAATCCAGAACGCCTGTCCGCGCTTTTCGCGTATCACGCTGCTCGTGTCGGTCATTGTCCTGCTCGCCTAGTTTGCCGTTGCACGGCAAGCATTTGCGGCAGGATGGCAGCGGACCGCAAGCGGGAATTAGCCGGCGGGCCCAGCCTTCTTCACCCAGACCTTGTTGTCATGGAATGCCGCCCCACCGACGGGAGCAACAGCCTCAGCTCCGGTCAGCATGTTGATGCCGCGGCCGCCGATATGCGCCTTGTTCGGATGGATGGATTCGGCGATCAGCACGCCGCGGCGTACACCGTCAAATACCTTCACGGTCAGCGTGGTTTCGCCCCGCATGTTGCCGAGCGTCACGGCATCGCCATCGGCAATCGAAAGGCTTGAGGCGTCTTCGGGGTGCATCATCACTGTCGGCGCACCCTCGCGAGCCTGCGATCCCGGCGTCTCGTTGAAACTGGTGTTGAGATAGCTGCGCGACGGCGAAGTGGCGAGGCGGAACGGATGTTTCACATCCGCCTCCTCGATGATCGTCCAGTGATCGGGCAACGAGGGCATCTCGGCCCAGGGACCCAGGCCCGGATTGCCGACGGGCGGGTGCGCCCAGTCGGCCTTGAAGTGGAACTTCTTGTCAGCGTGCGCGAAGCCGTCGAGATAATGCGAGGTGCGAAAATCCGGCTGGATATCGCGCCATAGATCCGCTTCCAGCGCTTCGATATCGCCGTGGCCGCTCTTTTTCAGCGTCGCATCGATTAGTTCGCGCGGTGACATCTCAAAGCCCGGGTGCACGGCGTTGAGGCGACGGCCGAGGCCTTGCAGCACCTCATGGTTGGAACGGCACTCACCGGGCGGATCGATCAGCTTGGCGCCGACCGAAATATGCTGGTGCCCGCCACCGTAATAGACGTCGTCGTGTTCCATGAACATCGTGGCCGGAAGCACGATGTCGGCCATGGCGGCCGTCTCGGTCATAAACTGCTCATGCACCGCGACGAACAAATCCTCGCGCGCGAAGCCCTGACGCACGAGTGCCTGTTCGGGCGCCACCGTCACCGGGTTGGTATTCTGGATCAGCATCGCCTTGACCGGCGGTCCACCCTTCAAGGCTTCGGCGTCGCCGGTCAGGATACGCCCGATCAGGGACTGATCGAGCCAGCGGGTCGTGCGGTCGATTGCGTCATGCCCCTCGATGATGGATTCGTCGAACTTCCAGATCGAAGCATTGTTGAAGAAGGCGCCGCCACCTTCATACTGCCAGGCGCCAGTCACCGCCGGGATGCACAACGCTGCATGCATCTGCGCCGCTCCGTTGCGGCTGCGCGTGAAGCCGTAGCCGAGGCGGAAGAACGAACGTTTGGTTTGGCCGACAACGCGCGCGAACGCCTCGATTTCTTCCACCGGCACGCCCGAGATCGCTGAAGCCCATTCCGGCGTGCGGGTCTTAAGGTGCGCCTCGAGTTCGTCAGGACAATCGGTGTAGCGATCCATATAGGCGCGATCCGCGTAACCCTCGCGGAACAACACGTTCATGACGCCGCAAGCGAAGGCGCCATCGGTGCCCGGCCGGAGCAGTATCTTGATATCGGCCTGCTTCATCGTGTCGTTGTTGTAGACATCGATCGCCGCGATCTTCGCGCCGCGCTCCTTGCGGGCGCGCGAGGCGTGGGTCATCACGTTGACCTGGGTATTCACCGGGTTGGTGCCCCAGATCACAACGAGATCGGAGACCCCCATCTCGCGCGGGTCGACGCCAGCGATCTTGCCAGTGCCGATAGCAAACCCGATGCGCGCGATGGTCGCACAGATGGTGCCGTAGAAACGGGAATACTTCTTCACATGCGCGAGGCGATTGATGCCGTCGCGCATGACGAGCCCCATGGTGCCGGCGTAGTAATAGGGCCAGACAGACTCAGCGCCGAATTCACGCTCGGCCTGATTGAAACGCGCGGCGATTTCGTCCAGCGCTTCATCCCAGGAAATTCGCGCGAACTGGCCGGAGCCTTTGGGTCCAGTGCGGCGCATCGGGTAGAGCAGCCGGTCGGGATGATGAATGCGCTCGGCGTAGCGCGCGACCTTCGCGCAGACGACACCGGCGGTATAGGTCTGCAGCTTGGAGCCCCGAACCCGGCCGATCGAACGGCCTTCGATCACTTCGATGTCGAGCGCACAGGCCGACGGACAATCGTGCGGACAGGTGGAGTGGCGGATAGCGACCTTGGCATGCTGGTTCATGCGTTTCTAGGTAACATCAAACGCCGCGGTCGCCGAGAGGGTTTGTCAGGCAGTACACCTGCAAAAACGGCCTTTAGCCATGCATCAGGCGCCCAAATAGGCGCCGCCATTGGTGTGGATGGCCTGCCCGTTGATGTAGCGCGCGCCGGGCCCGCACAGAAAACGCACGGTTGCGGCGACGTCTTCCGGCAGGCCCCGATTGCCGGTGATGGTCTGATGGATCAAATGATGCGCCGGCTCCGGTCTGTCCTTGGGCCGTGGCGTGCCGATCAGCCCGGGAACCACGCAGTTCACGGTGATGCCGTCATCGGCAAGATCGTGGGCCAGCGCCCGCGTCAGGCCAATGATGCCCGCCTTCGCCGTCACCACATGCGCGCGGTTCTTCGCGCCCGTATGCGCGCTGAGGCCGCCGATATTGACGATGGTCCCCTCACCTGACTTGCGCAGCACCGGCAGGCAGGCCTTTACGCAGTGAAACGTTCCATCGAGGGTGACATCGAGGATTTCGCGCCACGCCGCGTAGTCCATCTCGGCGAAGGGTTTTTCGCGCCGCAGCGCCGCGTTGTTGACAAGGATATCGATACGGCCGAATTGCTTCACGGCGGCATCCGCCATGGCCTGCACTGCCGTGGCGTCGGCGACGTCGCCGATATGAACCAGCGCCTTGCCACCGGCGGCCTCGACCTCGCGCCCAACCGCGTCCGCCTCGGCGCGATTGCTGCGTGCATTGACCACGATGGACGCACCGCCTTCCGCCAGGGTCAGGGCGATCGCGCGGCCGATGTTGCGGCCCGCGCCTGTGACGACAGCGACCTTGCCGGCGAGTTCCTGGGTCATGAGTCGCTACCCGCGCAATGAGGAAAGATCGATACGGCCATTATATAGCCCCGCCATCAGTTTCAACGCTGCATCGCTTTGTGCAGCGCTCCAGCCACCGTGCTCGGCGTTGAGCAAAAACTTGTCGGTCACGTCCTGCCGCGTCAGTGGCTCCTGCGCGCCGCCCCGCAAATATGGTTGCCGCTCTTCCACCACGCTGCCATCCCTGAGGGTGGCGCGGATGTGGCCGGTGTAATTGTTCGGATAGGGGTTGTGTCGATCGATCACGAATTTCACCTTGGCGGCGAGCGCCAGCACGCGCGGATCGCGGATCGCATTTTCGGTGAACGCGCCAAGCCCGACGCCGCCATGCACGAAGCCGGTAGCCAGCAGATAAGGCACCGCGAATTTGGCGGCATAGCCGTTGCGCGGACGTTGCTTGTCGGCCAGCGGCTCCCATAGCCGGTGCACCGTCCCCTCCGCCACCTCGCAGACGATCCCGGCAACGTCCTCGGGCTTGATGCCGCGCGCGGCGAGCCGGCGCGCGCAATCGATATAGGGCTGCGCCATGGTCCCGCATGGATAAGGCTTGAACGCCAGCGTATCCGTCACCCAGCGCGTGCCAAAATCGCCGGTCAGCGCGTCATAATCGCCCTCCGTGGTGTGCGCGAAGCCGTGGAACAGCCCGTGCACGCCCTCGAACACCGTGCGCGGGCCAACGAACCCTGCCCGTGCCAACAGCGCCGCGCGGATCCCCGACTGCGCCGCCCATCCGGCATGCAGACGTTTGGTCCAGGCACCTTCCGCGAGGTATTCGATAATGCCGCCGGCCATGCTGCCGGCGACGCCGAGCGCATCGACGATCTGCCTGGCATTGAGGCCGAGCGACGCACCGACACCGGCGGCCGCGCCCATCGCGCCGAAGATTGCCGTCGGATGAAAGCCGGCCTTATGGACGGCTTTCGGCACCACGAGGCTCAACCGGCACAGCACTTCGGTGCCGACGGCGATCCCGACCAGCGCCATGCGACCGTCAGGATTATGCCGCTCGCAGGCGGCGAGCACCGCCGGCACGATCACGGCGCCGGCATGCACCGGGCCTCCCTCAAAAGTGTCGTCGAAATCCTCGCCATGCGCGGCCGTGCCGTTGACGAAGGCGGCGCCTGCCGCATTCAGGGTGCGCTTGTGCCCGATCGCCGTGCAGGGACCATCATCGTCGTAACCCGCCAACGCGCTTCTGACGTAGGCCTCGTTGCGCGCGGTGACACATAGCCCGACCACGTCGATCAGCAGCTCCTCGCATTTGCGCACGGTTGCGGCCGGCAATGCGCCGCCTTGCAGTGCGACGATCTTTTCGGCCAGCGCTTCGGCGACCGAAGTCTCAGGCAGTCCGGAGGCCATAGCGGTCAAATGCGGAAGATTTTTGTGTAGCGCGCCTTGATCGACTCGCTCTCCTTCTCCACCGCCGCGGCGTCGTCCTTCATGGTCTTGATGTCCTTGAGCGACTTGCGCCCCGCCTTCTCGACGGTTTGAGAATGCACCGAGCGGAGGCCGCCGACATCGATGATCAGCTGCTGGGCCTCCCGGCTGAGACTGAACGACTGAAACAGCCTTGCCGCGTTCGGATTGGGCGCATCCTTGAAGACGCCGTTCGGTCCGATGATCAGCGGCGACCCTTCCGTGGCATATACTGGCTCGACCGGACGGCCGGCCTCCTTCATCTGGAAGATGTTGTATTCGTTGCCGTCCGCCATCACCGCGCGCTCGCCGAGATCGAGCTTCTTCGGCGGATCGGCCGACGACTGCACCTGCATGATGTTCTGCTTGGCAAGCTGTTCGAAGAAGCTCCAGCCGAGATCGCGTTGCATCTGGTAGGTCGCGGTCATGATGGTGCCGCTATAGCCGGGATGTGCCTTGACGATCTTGCCCTTCCATTTGGGGTCGAGCAGATCGGCAAAGCTCTTCGGCGCGTCCTCCGCTTTCACCAGATTGGTGTTGTAGGCAATGATGCTGAGCCAGACGCGGAAGCTGGCAAACTGGCCGTCCGGGTCCTTGTGCTCGGCCGGATAATATTTTGCGACCTCCTCCGGCACGTAAGGCGCCAAAATGCCGTCGCGTTTCCAGACGATGAAATGCGCGGCATCGGACGAGTTCACGATATCGACGGCATGGATGTTGCTGGAATATTCCTGGCCGATGCGCTGGAACACGCGCTCCGCGCCGGTGCGCTCGACGCGGACGGCGATGCCCGGGTATTTCGCCTCGAACGCCTTGGCCAGCTTCTCCGCGACCGGCAAATCGGTCGAGGTGTAATAGATGACCTTGCCTTCCTTCTTCGCCGCGTCGATCAGCGCCGGGGTCACCGTTTCCGATGGCGGTGCAGCCGCCACGACGCGCGTGGAGAATGCTGCGCCTGCGAGAGCAGCACCGGCGCCGGCCAGCACATGGCGGCGTGAAATCCCTGGGTGTTTCATGTTTTCGAATCCCCGCGCTGTCGGCGAAGTTAGATACCCCTGATCCCCCGCATTATTCCTATGGATGGCCGGCTGTCCATCGCCGGCAGCGTCTGGCGATCGCCGCTAAGCCTAAATGCTACTGCGCGGGGCAGCCCGCGCCGGTCTTCACCCAGGCTTCGACCAGGGCACCGGCCTGCTTTTGCGTCCCCGGCGCGGGGCTGCGGCCTCCGCCGGGGACCCAGGCCCAACCAACCAGCGTGTCTTCGCCGATATGATGGATGAGTTCCTCGACCTTGCGTCCGCCGTTGCGTGCGGGGTCCTTGAGCTGCGCGCAGATTTCGGCAACCGTCTTGCCCTCCCACGCCATTTCGCGCGGCGCGAGATGCCATTCCGGATGGCCCGGCATGCGGCCGGGTTCGAAGTTCGCATGCTTGTGACAACTTGAGCAGCGCATCGCCGGAAGGCCATGACCGTCCGCGCCGCGCGTGACCGGCGGTTGGTGCAGCCGGCCCTCGTCGCCTTGCCGCGGCCGATCGGTTGCGGGATGGCAATTCGTGCAGCGCGGATGGGTCAGCACCTTGCCCAGTTCGGTAAACATGGCCGCCGATCGCGCATCCGTATCCGATATCGACGCGAAGCTTTCCGGGCTTGCAAGCGATTGCGGTGCGGTTTGGGAAATGGCGTAACCGGTAAACATGCTCGCCGCGACCGCAAGCACGGCGACCGCAAGCTGAAACCGCAATTCCGATTTCATATCGATTGCCCCTGGCGTTCGCTTACTGGTTGGCCACGAGATAGCGCCTAGAATCTGCGAGGATCACATCCCGCACGGCTTCGTGGTATTTGATGTAGCCGGTGCAGCGGCAGATATGGCCATCGAGCGCTTCGGCGATCGTGTTTTCGAGATCAGCGCGCTTCACGGGCGCCTTGGCCAGGCGCTCCAGCAGAACCTGGCCCTCATTGAGGAAGCCCGCGGTGCAATAGCCGCACTGGAAGGCGAAGTGCCGGATGAAGGCCTTTTGCAGCGCCGTTAGTTCGTCGCCCTTCGCATGTCCTTCGACGGTGCGGATGGTCTTGCCGTCAAAACTTGCCGCCGAGGCGACACAGGTCGGGCTGGTGTAGCTCGTGCCATCGGGATCGTCGACGATCACGGCGCAACTCAGGCACTGCGCGGCACCACAGCCGAACTTGGTGCCAGTCATGCCGAGATACTCGCGCAAAAAATCGTTCATCGAAAGTTCGTCGCGCACCTCCACTGGTCCGTGCGCCCGGCCGTTGATTGTGAGGCTCAATTTAGTCACGCCAAAACTCCCTTGAGCAGGTTTGCCGTCACCGGCAGGGACTGAAACCGGCGGCCGGTCGCGTCGAAAATCGCATTCAGGATGGCGGGCACCACCGGAACCATGACGACTTCCGCCATGCCCTTCGGCGGCTCATCCGGGGTCAGTGGCGGCAGCATTTCGATTTCGAGGTCATGCAGCGGCAGGTCCGATCCGCGCGCGACGAGGTATTGCCCGAGATTCCACCGGCCGTTGCCGGGGCCGCCTTCAAAGGGCGGCAGCGTCTCCAGCAAGGCATAGCCGACACCCATCGCGAAGCCGCCTTGCGCCTGCCCCATCACCACCTCAGGCACGAGCGCCTGGCCGCATTCGAATACGCTATAGGCCTTGACGATGCGCAGCGCGCCGGTCGCGCGCTCGATCTCGATACGAACCAGCGTGCCGCACATCGAGGTATAGCTGGTGCCGATCCGGTTGTTGTCGGTCGGTGGGAATTTGACGCTGACGCGGTTGATGCGCTCGAACTTGCCGTTGCCCCTGCGCAAGGCCAGCGCGTCGATATCGGCGCGATATTGTTCGCCAAAAAGGAGAAAACGCGCGCGCGACCATGCCCAGCGGGAAAAGCTGTGGGCCACGGCGCCGGTCACGAGGTTGCGCGCATGCGCTCTTGCGGCGAGGGTCGGCAGCGGCAATGGCGCAAGACCGGGCACGACGAGATGCCCGTCCTTCCATTGCGCCTTCGCCCAATCCTTTGCGCGCGGATCATTCGGCGCGATGCGCCATAGTTCCAGCGCCGCCGGCCACAGGCCGAAACGGAAGATGACGCGCGCGGCTTCGGCGACCGAGTGGGTACCGACATGCGCGCCGATCGAGGCACTGGTCGCCGAGCTGATGGCGGGCACCCAGCGCGGATTTTTCTCCGCAGCGTCCTGTGTCTTCTGGTCCATCGTGTAGGGATCACCCGATGTGACCAATCCGAGGGCGTCATAGGTGTCGACACGCGCCACCGAGACTTCGTCAGCGACCACACCGAGATGGATCGCGACCCGGTTGCCAAGCGCGGTGCCGATGCCGTTGCCCATCTCGGTATGATCGCCATAGATCGTGATCTTGCCGTCGGGAGACAGCTCGACACGCCCCAGCGAACAATCAGCGCCGGTGCCATAGTCCTTGGTCACACACGCAACACCGGTACCGACGAGCATGCCCTGCGCCGCGGCGGATTTCTGCTGCGCGCGCTGCTGCCAGATCGGATGCTTCTCGAGCTTATCCAGGACTTCAATGGTGCGGACCGAAACGCCGTAGGGATTGCCGGTCATGGTCCGGCCCTTGGGCGCGAGCGCATTGCGCCGCCGGAACTCGATCGGATCAAGCGGCAAGGCAGCCGCCACTTCGTCGATCAGCGCCTCCAGCGCCGTCATCGTCTGCAGCGTGCCGTAACCGCGCATCGATCCCGCAGTCACGCCGCGTGAATGAACGGCGACCGTAGTCACGTCGACCTTCGGCACATCATAGATGCCGATCGCGGCGGTCGCGCCGCAGGTTGCGACATTGACCGAGAAATTGGCCAGGCCGCCGCCATCGAGAACGTGGTCCGCAGCGAAAGCCTGAATTTTTCCGCTTCCCCGGTCAACGCCGATCCGCGACCGCATCTTGAAGGCGTGGCGCTTGATGCCGCCCTGAAACTGCTGATACCGGTCATGCGCCAGCCGCACGGGATGACCGGGGAAGAACATCGCCGCCAGCGCCACATACAGCACAAACGGCGTGTGATCGCGGCCGCCGAAGCCGCCGCCCATATAGGTGAACTGGGTATTGATCCGCGCCGGCTTGAAGGGAGCGCGGGCCTCGCCAAGCATATGCGCGATCGACTCCGCCGCCTCATAGGGCGACTGCACGCCAAGCACGAGCTCAAGGCTTGCGCCGTTCCTGCTGTACCACGCGAGGCCAGTCTCCGGTTCGAGAAACATCGGATCGACCGATTGCGTCTCGAATTCGCGATCGAGCACCAAAAGATTCGGATTTTCAGCCGCGAGTTCAGCGCGGATCCGTTCGCCATGGATCGCGGCCTTGGCGTAGGAAGCCTCGGTGTCCTTCGCGGCCGGTGACCATATCGGAAGCGGCACGTTCTGGGAGCGTCCCGGGCTGACCCAGCCGGCCATGATCGGCGAATAGACGTCGGGCGCTTCCGGTGTCGGGCCCGCCACGCGCGTGAACCGATAGGCGCCATAGGCCGGCATAGCGACGGGGCCGGTCTCCTCGCCGAGCCTCACGAACTTTCCATCGCGCAATGCGAGGCGCGCCTGATCGAAGGCGTCGAACGTCTCGAATATCAACAGCCCGACGGGCTGCCCCAGATAGAGCGGTGTCTTGCCCAGCGGACAGAACAGGTCGCCGGTATAAAATTCGGGAACGCGGGCGCCGATCTTGTCGAGATCGGCTGATGTCACCACGACCGACGGTTTCATCGCGCCGCCAAGCCGCGCGAGATCCATTCCGAGATAGACGTGTGTCGCATCCGGCGCGCGGATCAGCATCGCGTGCGAGGTATTGGCCGGCCAGCCCGGAAGATCGGCGGCGCGGAAGTCGGATGCGTAGAGCTTCGCGCCGGTTACCTTGGCCGTGCCATCGACCCGCCCCGCGCCATCGGCGGCCGGGTTCCAGTTCGAGCGCCCCGGAAGCGACGCGCGCGGGGGGCAAGGAGGCCGCGTCCGCTGATCCCAAACGCGACAGGCTGAGCGCGATGCCGCCCGCCGATACCCAATTCAAAAACTCGCGTCGCGAAGGCCGCATGCTCTCAACCTTTTGCCCGAACTATTTCAGATCGGCGATGGTCGCAGGTCCCGGCCCCGGCGTGACCAGTGTCGGCCACTGCTTCGAGCCAAAGGGAACGACGGGCGGCAGGAACGGTGTCATGCCGCGCTTGCCGGTCTCGGCGATGATCGCCGCACGCGCATCGCCGCCCATCAGTTCGTAATCCATCAGATGGTAATTGCCGAAGAACAGCGCCCCGACGGAGCGGTCGGCGATGATGCGGGTCAGCGATTCCAGCATGTCGGCCGGCGTGGTCGTGAAGGAAATCGTCTCGATCAATAACAGGCGGTTATTGATGGCGTCGGGGCCGAAGAATTGCGCCAGCACGCTGAACAGCACGTTGTTCTGGCGCGCGACGTAGATCGTGTTGCTGGCGGCATAGGTCTTGTCCCAGTCGGCCCCGAGCTGCTTCTTCCATTCGGCCAGCACCGTCATCCAGTGTGCGACCTGCGTCTGGGCCGCCCAGGCAACGTTCTTCGCCAGATATGGCGCCTGCTTCTTGCCGAAAGCTTCGAGTGCAGCGAATGGAATGACGCCTCTGGCAACGCATTCGTCCATGAAGGCGATGTTGTTCTGCAGGATGGTGCGGTTGTTGTCGCGCCAGCCCGGCTCCATCGGTGTCGCATCGAGGCCGTCGAGCGCCGACTGCATGCGGCTGCGATAGGCCAGCATCGAGCCGCGCCAGGACTTGTCATCGCCATTATCGATGTAGGGACCGACGACCTGGGCCAACGCCATCGTGCTGTGGCCGACGGACTTGAGCAATTGATATACGATCGGCACCTGCGGCGCGTCGATCGGCGCCATACCCGGTCGATAGAGGATCATCCGGCCGCCAGCGCCTGAGAACAAACCCAGGATCACCGGATGCTTGCCCAGGATGTTCTTCTGGAAAATCTTTGCTGCATCGCCATAGAGCTCGAACATGCCGGTGTTGAGCGCCAGCATATCCCTGGTCGCGACATCCGACGACGTTCCGGCGGTCTTGCCGGATATCGGCGCCATATAGGCTGGAAGCGTCTGGGCGTTGGCCACGGCACAGCTGCAGAGCATGATCGCAACGGCGGCCAGACTGGGTGATATCCTCATGTCATGCTCCTTGTGGCGATCCACTGAATTACATGCGCTGACGAATATCTGATTCTGGGACTAGCAGTCAGTGCGCGGATAGCTAGACTTGGCACTAGACTTGGCACGAGGCCGGTAAACGGGCCCTTGCAGAAAAAGAGTCAGTTCGGGAGGTTGACATGATGCGCTTGAGAACGGCGCTCGCGCTGGCGGCAATTGTTGCGGCGCCACCTGTTCTGGCGACGCCCGGTCTGGCACAGGACTATCCGTCGCGGCCGGTGAAGGTGATTGTTCCATTCGGCGCCGGGGGGCCCGGCCGACGTTACCGCCCGCCAGATCGGGAACATTCTGCAGGAGAGTTTTGGCCAGCCCTTCGTGGTCGAAAACCGTACCGGCGCCGGCGGTGTGATCGGCACGCAGGATGCCGTCAAGTCGCCGCCCGACGGCTATACGCTGCTGATGATGTCGAACACCCAGACTGCGAATGAATCGCTGGTTCCACAGCGCAAATACGAACTGATGCGCGATCTCGCGCCGATTGCGCCGGTCAATTACTCCGACCTTGTCATCGTGGTTCATCCCTCCGTGCAGGCGAAGACGCTGCAGGAGTTCATCGCGCTCGCCAAATCGCAGCCCGGGAAACTGAACTACGCCTCATCAGGCCAGGGCACGCCGTACCACATGGCGGGCGAGCTGTTCAAAGCCATGGCCAGCATCGACGTCTTGCACGTGCCCTACCGCAACAGCGGCGAGGCGCGCAGCGGCGTGATCGGCGGCCAGGTGCAGATGATGATCGACGCGGTTCCGGCGATGGCCCCCAACGTCGCCGAAAATCAGGTGCGCGCGCTGGCCACCACGGGCAAAACGCGCTCGACTGTCCTGCCCAATGCGCCGACGGTGATCGAGGCGGGCATTCCCGGCTATGAGGCCACCATCTGGCTCGGCCTGATGGCGCCCGCGGGCACGCCAAAGCCGATCATCGACAAACTCAATGCGGCCGTGAACGCGATCGTGAAACGACCCGATATCGTCAAGCTCTGGACCCAGCAAGGCGCGGTTCCTATGTCGATGACACCGGAGGGATTCGACAAATTCCTGCGCGGGGATATTGTGAAGTGGGGGGAAGTCGTCAGGAAATTCGACAGGCCGCCGCAATAAGAAGTCACAAGAGAAGGTTCGCCCTCGATGCCGAGCGTTCGATTTCGCCTCAACGGCGCCGAGACCGAGATTGACGCTGATCCCGACCGGTCATTGCTGGATATTCTGCGCGGCCAGATCGGCATGATCGGGCCGCATTTCGGCTGTGGCGCAGGCGAGTGTGGCGCCTGCAATGTGATCGTCGGCGACCGCGCGGTATCTGCCTGCGACACGCCGCTGTGGTCGGTGGCAGGCAAGGACGTCACGACCATCGAAGGACTGGGAACGAGCGAGCGGGCGCATCCGCTGCAGCGGGCCTTCATCGCCGAGCAGGCGCTGCAATGCGGCTATTGCGTCTCCGGCATCCTGATGAGCGCCGCCGCGCTGTTGAAGCGAAATCCATCACCGACAGGCCGGGAGGTGAAGGAAGCGCTCGACCGCAATCTCTGCCGCTGCGGATCGCATAATCGCATGGTGCGCGCCGTGCTGCGCGCGGCGGAAGAAATGACGGCAGGATGAACCAGCCGGCGCCCGCTCCCTCCCCGCCCGCACTGCCGGTAAGCCTTGCGGCAAACCCGAAGCTGTCGTCGTGGCTGAAATTCTCAAGCGACGGACAAGTGACGGTTTCGCCGGGCAAGGTGGAGATCGGGCAAGGCATCGTGACAGCGCTGGCGCAGATCGCCGCCGACGAACTCGATATCGATCTGTCACGCGTGCAGATGATCCGCGCGTCGACCGCCAGTAGCCCCAACGAGGGCGTCACGTCGGGCAGTCTCTCCATCCAGCAGTCGGGCCGCGCGCTGCGCCACGCCTGCGCGGAAGTTCGCCGGATCTTTCTTCAGCAGGCGGCGGAACGGCTCGGGGTCGAAATCGATACGCTCGACATCAAGGACGGCACCATTTCGGGCCCCGGCAATGTCAGGACCAGCTATTGGGAGCTTACCGAGGAAGTCTCGCTCGATCGCGATGCCACGCCCGGAGTAACGCCAAAGATCGCCTCTCGCCGGGCACTGGCCGGGAATTCAATTCAGCGGATCGACATTCCGGACAAGGTTTTGGGCCGGCCGCGATTCATCCACGATCAGGCGCTGGCGGGGATGCTGCATGGCCGCGTACTGCGGCCGGACAACGCGCGCGCGAAACTTACCGAATTGAAGGAGGATGGCGCGCGCGCGGTGGCCGGTCTTGTTGCGATCGTGCGCGACGGCAGTTTTGCCGGTGTCGTCAGCGAGACCGAACATGGCGCGGAGGCGGCCCTCAATTCGCTACGCAAAGGCGCGTCCTGGTCCGACGGCGAGCCCCTGCCCGACGAAAACGATCTGGCTTCATTCCTGAAGGCTCAGCCGTCGGAATCGACGATCATCGACAAGAAAACGGCCGCATCGCCCGGCACGACAGCGCGCACCATCCGGCGGCAATATACCCGCCCCTATATTGCGCACGCGTCGATCGCACCGTCCTGCGCGATGGCGCAGTGGCACGGCGACCGCGTCCATGTCTGGACCCACAGCCAGGGCGTCTATCTCCTGCGCGCCGATCTGGCGCTGGTTCTCAAACTACCGGTCGAGAACATCACCGTTGAGCATATGGAAGGCGCCGGCTGTTATGGGCATAACGCCGCCGACGATGTCGCGCTCGATGCCGTGCTGCTCGCCAAGGAAGCCGGCGGCCGGCCGGTACGGGTGCAGTGGTCGCGCCAGGGCGAGATGTCGGATGCACCTTTTGGGGCGGCGATGGCGATCGAGATCGAGGCCGATCTGGATGCGCAGGGAGAAATCGTCGACTGGCGGCACTCGATCTGGAGCAACGGTCACGCGGCGCGTCCGGGGCGCGCGGCACAGCCTGCCTTGCTGGCGGGGTTCGAACTGGCGAATCCGTTTCCGCGCATGATCTCGACCAATCCGCCGCAGGCCAACGGCGGCGGCGGCGATCGCAACTCGATCCCGCTCTATGATTTTCCATCCTGGCGCATCGAAAGCCATCGCCTGACGACGATGCCAATCCGCACTTCGGCGCTGCGAACGCTTGGTGGGCAGGGCAATGTGTTTGCGATCGAATCCATCCTCGATGAAATCGCCGCCGAGCGCGGCGAGGATCCGGTCGCGTTCCGGCTGCGCCACTTGCGGGATGAGCGGGCCAAGGATGTCATCCGCGCCGTTGCCGCTCGCGCCAAGTGGAAACCCCAGAAGCAGCCCGGCGTCGGTCATGGCATCGCCTTTGCCCGCTACAAGAACACCGGCGCCTATTGCGCTGCGATCGCCGAGATCGAGAGCGCCGAGGATATCCGCGTCAGAAAGTTGACGCTCGCAGTCGATGTCGGTGAAGCGATCAATCCCGACGGCGTCATCAACCAGATCGAGGGTGGCGCCATTCAGGCCACGAGCTGGGTGCTGAAGGAACGCCTCCGCTTCGACCGGCAACGCATCACCAGCACGAGCTGGACGGAATATCCGATCCTGCGTTTCAGCGAAGTGCCCGACGTCGAGGTTGAGGTTATCCGGCGTCCGGACATCGATCCGGTCGGCGCCGGCGAGGCTGCCCATGGCCCGGTTACGGCAGCCATCGGCAACGCCGTGTTTGACGCGCTCGGCGTGCGGGTGCGCGATCTGCCGATTACGCGCGACAGAATCATTGCCGCGATGGAATTGAGTTCATGAACACCCTGAACATCCTGAGCGGCGGCGCGGCACAGGGCCTGGTCGCAAGCCTGACGCCGGCCTTCAAGGCCCAGACCGGTTTCGATGTCGCAGGCGAGTTTGGCGCGGTCGGCGCCATGGCCGACAAATTGCGCAAGGGCACGCCGGCTGACATCATCATCCTGACGGCTGCGCTCGTCGCCAAACTGGTGGAGGAGAAGCTGGTGATTGCCACCTCGATGTCCGATGTCGGCCTGGTCGAAACCGCCCTCGCCGTCCGCGCCGGCGATCCCCCGGCCGCGGTCAAGGATGCCGCTGGCTTGCGCGAGGCTTTGCTGGCGTCGGACGCGATCTTCGTGCCGGATACCAAAACCTCGACGGCTGGAATTCACGTCGCAAAAGTCCTTGATCAGCTTGGCATCGCGGAAAGGGTCGCCACCCGCCTCAGGATTTTCCCGAACGGCGCGACAGCGATGCGCGAACTGGGGGCGTCAGAGGCGCGGCGTCCGATCGGGTGTACGCAATCGACTGAGATCATCAGCACCAAAGGCGTAACCCTGTCCGGTTCACTGCCGCAGGGCTGCGAACTTGCAACCATGTATACGGCGGGCATCCCCATCGCCGCTGCTCACCCGCAACAAGCCCAGGATCTGATCGACTTGTTGACCGGCGCCGGGCAACACGAACAGCGGAAACGCGCTGGCTTCATCGGCGGCCGGGGCTAGGCGCTCATAGGTGGATGAGCCCCTGCGGGCGCGCACGGCACAAAACCACTGCGCGGCTCGATTTTCGATTGTCAAAGCCAATTCATATACTAATATATCAATCGAAAGAGCAGTCATGCCCGCCCGCGCATCGAAAAAGACGGATCCAACGGTTCGCCGAATGGCCGCCGGCACTCGCCGCAGCGGCAGGCCTCGCGCGGCGACGGCGGCGTCGAAGATCTATTCCGATCTTCGGGTCGAACTGGTGTCGCTGCAGCGCCGACCCGGAGAAGCCATCTCGGAAGCGCAAATCGCGCTCTCCTACGGGGTGAGCCGCACCCCCGTTCGTGAGGCCATCCTCAAATTATCGGATGAGGGCCTGCTGGAGATCTATCCCCAGTCCGGCATCTTCGTCTCGCGCATTCCGGTGGCGGCGCTCCCCGAGGCCATCATCATCCGCAAGGCGCTGGAAGAAACCACCGCACGGCTCGCCGCAGAGCGCGCCACATCGAGCCAGATTCTGGCACTGCAGTCGATCCTGGAACGCCAGCGTGAGGCCAGCGCCGCCGGTGACAGCGATACGTTCCATCAGGCCGACGAGATGTTTCATGCTACAGTCGCCGATGTCGCAGGCTATCCCGGAATCTGGAAATATATCCAGCAGGTGAAGGTCCACGTCGATCGCTACCGCCGGCTAACCCTGCCGCAGCGCGGGCGGATCGCAAAGGTGATCGTCGAACACGAGGCCGTGCTGACCGCGATCGAGGCGCATGATGCAGAGGGCGCAAGACGGGCGATGGAAGTCCACCTCGAAAGCCTTCTCGAGAACATCTCGGCCACTCAACACATCAATCCGGAGTACTTCGACGAGCGATCCTAGAGTTCAGACGTCCATAAAACGATAAACAACATCAGGGAGGAACACCATGAAACGCCGCGACTTCATCAAGCTGAGCGCAGGGCTCGGGGCCACGATGGCGGCCACGACGCCGCTATCATCCGCATTTGCTCAAACGAAAATGGTGCTGAAGGCATCGGACGTTCATCCGCTGGGCTATCCGACGGTCGAAGCCGTCGTCCGAATGGGCAAGAAGCTGGAAGCCGCCACCAACGGCCGGCTGACGATCCAGATGTTCCCGTCGATGCAACTCGGCGGCGAAAAGGAAATGATCGAGCAGGCCCAGCTCGGCGCGCTGCAGATCGCCCGTATTTCGGTCGGCGCCGTCGGCCCCGTCGTGGACGACGTCAACGTCTTCAACATGCCGTTCGTCTTCCGCAACTCCAAGCACATGGAGAAAGTCATCGACGGCGAGATCGGCGACGAATTGCTGGCGAAGATTTCCGCGACCGAAAAGACCGGCCTGATCGCGCTGTGCTGGATGAACGCCGGCTCGCGCAACGTCTACAACAACAAGCGGCCGATCCGGACCATCGCCGACCTCAAGGGCCTCAAGGTCCGCATGATGGGTAATCCGCTGTTCGTCGACACGATGAACGCGCTGGGCGGCAATGGCGTGGCCCTCGGCTTCGATCAGGTCTTCAGCTCGATGCAAACCGGCGTGGTCGACGGCGCGGAAAACAATCCGCCCTCCTTCATCGCGCAGAACCATTATCAGGTGGCCAAGTATTTCACGATGACCGAACACCTGATCATTCCGGAGCTTTTGGTCTTCTCGCGCATCTCCTGGCAAAAGCTGTCGCCGGAAGATCAGGCGCTGATCAAGAAGCTTTCGAAGGAAGCGCAGGCCGAGCAGCGTGTGCTCTGGTATGAAGCGGAGAACGTCGCCATCGAAAAAATGAAGGCGGCAGGCACCGAGATCATCACCGACATCGACAAGAAGCCGTTCCAGGATGCCGTCAAACCGGTCTGGGACAAATACGGCGCGAAATACGCGGCGATGGTCAAGCGCATCGAGGCGGTGAACTAGCGCCCGGCTCGCGATTGGCGGGTGGCCGGACGACGTCCGTTCCGGCCACCGCCTCTCCGCGCCGCCGAAGCGATTTGAAGCGCCGTTATTCTCCGAGGTCAAAATGTCCAATTCTGCGGCCGGAACTCTCCGGCGTGTGACCGATGCGGTTTACTGGACCGGCGCCGTGATCGCCTGCGTGGCGCTCGTGCTGGTCTCGGCGGTCATTCCGTGGGCCGTCTATACCCGATACGTCCTGAACAGCGCTGCGTCATGGCCCGAGCCGATGGCCGTGCTGCTGACTGTCGGCATCACCTTCATCGGCTCGGCCAACTGCTATCGCCAGCGCATCCACATGAACATGACGGTTGGCACCGACTTGCTGCCGCCGCTGCTGCGACGCGCCTCGCTGTTCCTCAGCGAAGTATTGATGGGCGTGATTGCGATCTTCATGGTGGTGTGGGGGCTGCGGCTCGTTCACACCACCTGGGATAATTCGGTGGACGAATTTCCGTGGCTGTCGGTCGGCATCACCTATCTTCCGATCGTGGTCAGCGGCGCCATGATGCTTCTGTTCGTCGTCGAACGCCTGACCATCGGCCCGCCGCCGCGTGACGGCAGCGACGCCCACGTACCGGTCGAGTAATTGCCATGGATATCGCGGTTCTGCTTCTCAGCATGTGCTTCTTCTTCGCGATCGGCATGCCGATCGCCTATGCGCTGGCGCTGTCCTCGCTGGTCGGCGCGCTCTGGATCGACTTGCCGGTCGGCGCGGTCATGCAGCAATTCGCCAGCGGCGTCGGCAAGGTCTCGATGCTTACCATTCCGTTCTTCGTGCTGGCGGGCGCCATCATGGCCGAGGGCGGCATGGCCAGGCGGCTGGTGGACTTCGCGGCCGTCGTTGTCGGGTTCACACGCATGCGGGGCGGCCTCTCGCAGGTCAACATCCTCGCGACCACGATCATGAGCGGCATCTCGGGCTCGTCGGTCGCCGACACGTCTGCGATCGGTTCGGTGATGATCCCGCAGATGGCCGCCAAGGGCTATCCGCGGGTGTTCGCAACCAATGTGACCATCAGCGCCTCACTGCAGGCCATCATCATTCCGCCGAGCCATAATTCAGTGATCTATTCGCTGGCGACCGGCGGCGTGGTGTCGATCACCAGCCTGTTCCTGGCCGGCGTGCTCCCCGGCCTGCTGCTCGGCTTTTCGCTGATGGTGCTCTGCCTGTTCTACGCCTATCGCGACAAGCATCCCAAGGGGGAGCCGGTGCCGATCCGGCAGGCTGTGAGGATGCTCGGTGACGCCGTATGGGGGATCGTGACGCTGGTGATCGTTCTCGGCGGCATCCTCACCGGCGTATTCACGCCGATCGAGGCGGGTGCGGTCGCCTGCGTCTGGGCATTCTTCGTCACGATGTTCATCTATCGCGACTACAAATGGTCCGAACTGCCGCTACTGGTCTACAAGACGCTGCAGACTGTGGCGATGGTACTGACGCTGGTGGCCACCGCGTCGTGCTTCGGCTACGTCGCCGCCCTGATGCAGATGCCGGCCAAGATGACCGAGTTCTTTGTCGCCATATCGAGCAACAAATACGTGCTGCTGATGTGGCTGAACATCATGCTGCTGGTTCTTGGAACGGCGCTCGATCTCGCTCCCCTGTTGCTGATCTGTACGCCGATCCTGCTACCTGTCGTGAAGAGCTTCGGCATCGATCCCGTGCATTTCGGCATCGTCATGCTGCTCAATCTCGGCATCGGCCTGCTGACGCCGCCGGTAGGGACGACGCTGTTCGTCGGCTGCGCCATCGGCAAGGTTTCGGTCGATGAGGTGATGCGCGGCATCTGGCCATTCTATTACGTGATGTTTACGGTGCTGATGATCGTGACCTACGTGCCCTGGCTGTCGCTGGCGCTACCGAGGGCGTTCGGGTTCTAGAACAGACGCCGCAGTTCGCGGCGGGGAGACTTTTGCGTGAAGATCGTCGACCTCAGCCGAGAGCTCTATCACCGCACGCCGAGCTATCCCGGCCATCCGCCGGTCATGCACGGCGTCTGGAAGACCCACGAAGAATCCTTTGCCGAGTCCGGCAATGTGCACGGGCTGGCGTCGATGTTCATCTCCATGGTGGACCATGCCGGTACCCACATCGACGCGCCCAGGCATTTCGGCAAGAGCGGCATCTCCATCGACGAGTATCCGCTCGAAAAATGCATTGTGCCGGGCATCTGTGTCGACTTGCGCCACATTGCGCTGCGCGCCGAGATTACGCCTGCCGATCTCGAGGCGGCGGTGACCAAGGCCGGTGTGCCGGTGCCGAGGGGCGGCACCGTGCTGCTCTGCACCGGTCACCACGAGCGGACATTCCCCCGCAAGGAATATTCGAGCGACAATTCCGGCGTGAACGTCGCCGCCACCGAGTGGCTGGCGCAGCAGGGCGTCGTGCATTTCGGTATCGATTCGATGCGGCCGGGCCCCGAGGGCAAGGTGAATGCCCTCGTCCACAAGGCCTGCCTCGACCTCGACATCACCCATATCGAGAGCCTGTGCAATCTCGAAGCGCTGCTTGGCCGTGGCCGGTTCACCTTCATCGGCCTGCCGATGAAGTGGCGCGGCGGGACGGCTTCGCCGATCCGCGCCGTTGCAGTGTTCGACATGTGAAGCAGGCGAAGCGCCGAACCGACGTAACGTCTTCGACAAAGGCGGCATCCAGCCGCTCACCCCGACCTTCCGTTTCGGACGAGGCGCGTATGGACGTGCCGTGAAAGCTTGCCTAAACTCATCCCAATAATGGCCGATGCCGGGGCAAAGCGGCGCGGATAATCGGGCGGGAACACCCGTCGAATCAGGGGAGGAAAACATGGACCGTCGTCGGCGGACTAATCGCGCTATCCTATTTGCATCAGTCGCTGCGACGTCGCTGGGGCTGGCGGTACCCGCGTCTGCTCAGGAAACCTTCAAGCTTGGCATCGTGACGTTCCTGTCGGGGCCGGCGGCGGATAGTTTTGGCGTTCCTGCCCGCAATGGCGCGCAGTTCGTCATTGATCAGCTGAACAAGGGTTCAGTGCCCTCGCCTTATGAGAAGGTCGGATTCGGCGGCATCAAGATCGAGCCCATCATCATCGACGAGAATGGTGGCGCCACCAAGCAGGTGCAGGAATTACGCAACCTCTACCAGCGCGACAATGTCGACGTCGTGCTCGGCTATATCGGCTCTGGCGACTGTCTTGCCGTGGCGCCGATCGCCGAAGAGTTGAAGAAGATGCTGGTGCTGATGGATTGCGGAACGCCGCGCATCTTCGAGGAATCCAAATACAATTATGTGTTCCGCACCGCCGCCCATGCGACGATGGATAACGTCGGCCTGATCAGGTATATGAAGGCCAAGAACATCAAGATGGAAACGCTGTCGGCGATCAACCAGGACTATGCCTGGGGCCAGGATAGCCGGGCTGACTTCGTCGCAGCCGCCCAACAACTGTATCCGAACGTCAAGGTTCAGACGGACCTGCTGCCCAAGTTCGGCGCGGGTCAGTACGGCACCGAAATCTCTGCGCTGGTGGGCGCCGGCTCCGATGTGGTCTATTCGAGCTTGTGGGGCGGCGATCTGCAGGCCTTCATCCTGCAGTCGGCTCCCCGCGGATTGCCGAAACGCAGCCAACTGGTGTTCAGCGCCGCCGATCATGTGTTGCCGCCGCTTGGCGACAAAATGCCCGACGGCACGATCATCGGCGCGCGCGGCGCCTATGGCCTGATGTCGCAGAAATCCCCTCTGAACGATTGGCTGTTCAAGGGATACGAGGCCGCAAACGGCGTCTATCCGGTCCAGGCCGCCTATCGTATTACGCAATCGATTCTTGGATTGAAGGCCGCGGTCGAAAAGGCCATGAGCAAGAACGGCGGAAAGAAGCCCTCGACCGATGAAATGGTCGCGGCAATGACCGGTCTGGAGTGGCCGTCGCCCGGCGGACTCATTCAGATGAAGCTCGCCGACGGCCATCAGGCGATCCAGCCGATCGCGATCAGCCGCACCAAATACAATCCAGATCTCAAGCGGGTCGATCTAGTGGATATCCAGTACTTCGCCGCCGAATGCGTCAACCCGCCCCCGGGCGTGAAGTCGATCGACTGGATCAAAGGCGGCATGCAGGGCGCCAAGTGCAATTAGGCCGCACTGGTATCCAATGAGCACATATGGCGGCGCGTCATTAAGCTCCGCGCCGCCTTTTTCTGCCTACCGACAACCCGCGTGACTCCACCGCCATGAATTTCTTTTTGACGATCGTTCTCGATGGCCTGATTCAGGCCTCGTGGCTGTTCATCGTCGCCCTCGGCCTGACGCTGGTATTCGGCGTATTGAAGATCCTCAACATCGCCCATGGCAGCTTCTACGCCCTGGGCGCCTATGTCGCGGCAACAGCGGTAACCATGGTGGCCGCGCGCGGCCTTCCCCCAAGCGTTGGTTTCGTCGCCATGCTGCTCTCGGTGGCGCTGATCGCGTCCGCCGTCGGACTTCTGCTGGAACGCGGCCTCCTGAAAATGTTCTACGGTCGCGACGAAGTAGTGCTGCTGCTGGTGACCTATGCCGTGTTTCTGATCCTGGAAGACGTCACCAAGCTGATCTGGGGCGTTAATCCGATCTATGCGACGCAGCCATATGAGCTGTTCGGCAATCTCGAATTCGCCGGACTCTATTACGTCGGCTACGATTTGGTGCTGATACCGATCTCGGCCGTGGTCGGCTTTGCAATCTGGTTCGGCCTCAATCGCACCGTGATCGGCAAGATCGTGCTCGCCGTCATACATAACGAGGAAATGAGCGTAAGCATGGGCGTACGCGTCAACCGCGTCTATGCGATTGCCTTTGCGTTCGGCGTCCTGCTCGCCGCGCTCGCCGGCGCCCTGACCGCGCCGAAAATATCGATGCAGCCGGGCCTCAGTTCGGACGTCATCATCCTGAGCTTCGCTATCGTGGTGATCGGAGGGCTGGGCAGCGTCGAGGGCGCGGCAGTCGGCGCGATTCTGGTCGGGCTGGCGCGCGCCGCTTCGGTGCATCTCATGCCGCAAGCCGAACTGTTCATGATCTATTTGATCATGGCGGCAGTGCTGATGTTTCGCCCTGAGGGCCTGTTCAAGCGCGAGACGGCAAGGCGGATTTGATGAGGAAAGGCCTGCATCCCCTGGTCATGATCGGCCTTGTCGCTGCGGTGACGCTGGCCGGCCGCGCGCTGCCGACCTGGACTTTGTCGCTGGCGACGATTGCCGCCTCCAATGCGCTGATCGCCCTTGGCATCGTCGTGCTGGCGCGCACCGGCAACGTGTCATTCGGCCAGGGCCTGTTCTTTGCCGCCGGCGGCTATGGCGTGGCGTTGATCGCCAATGCCTGGGGTCTCACCGACGCGGTGGCACAGGTAATCGTCGGCGCGGCTTGCGGCGGCCTGCTCGGCCTGGTCATCGGGCCGCTGATCGCGCGCTACAGCGGGATTTTCTTTGGCATGCTGACTTTGGCGCTATCGATGGTGTTTTACGGCGCACTGGTGAAATCGACCGCGCTTGGCGGCTCCGACGGGTTTAATGTCGGGCGGCCGAGCCTGTTTGGCATGAGCTTCACCGATCCGCGCGAGGCCGACTTCATGCTGTATGCCGTCTCGGTCATCGTGACCGGATGCGCCGGTATCGCCGCGACCATCCTGTTCCGATCCGAATTCGGGCTTGCCAGCCTGGCGGTGCGCGAAAACAATCTACGAGTCGAATATCTCGGACTCTCGGCCAATCGGATCATATCGATCAATTTCCTGATCGCCGCCATCTTCGCCGGCGCCAGCGGCGCCTTTGCCCTGATGGCGCAACGGCATATCGATCCGCAATTCGCATACTGGACCACATCGGGCGAATTCGTCTTCGTGGCGGTGCTTGCCGGCAACCAGAGCGTGGCCGCCGTTTTCGTCGCCTCAATGGCGCTGGAGCTGGTCCGTTCGTTCTCGAACCTCTATTTGCCCAATACCTGGCAGCTCGTGCTCGGCGTCTTCCTCCTGGGCGTCATTCTGTTTCTGCCGCGTGGCATCGGTTCGCTCTGGATCAGGGACCGGCGCAAGCGGCGCATCCCGGCAACGGCGCCCTTCACCGCCGAACGAGGAGCCGCACCGTGAACCCGGTTCTTTCGGTGCGCCAGCTCGAGAAGCGCTTTGGCGCAGTGGTTGCGGCCGATGCGCTTACCCTTGATGTTCCGGTCGGTCAGAAGATCAGCCTGATCGGCGCTAACGGCGCAGGTAAGACGACCTTCGTCAACATGGTCACCGGCTATCTCAGACCCGACAGCGGGACGATCCTGCTCGATGGATTGGACATAGGCAAACACTCGCCACGCAGCGTAGCCCGGCTTGGCATCTCCCGTTCATTCCAGATTCCGCAATTGTTTGTCGAGCTCACCGCTGCCGAAAATCTCGCTGTGGCGATTTCCGGCATCGGCACTCGGATGTCACTCGGAGCGCCGGCAGAGGCCCAAGGTCGCCGCGACAAGGCCGTCGAGTTGCTGGAACGCTTTGGCCTTGCCGATCTGGCCGATCGCCCGATCTCGGAGCTTGCGGGCGGCGTGCGCAAACTGATCGACATCGCCATGGCATTGGTGCGTCGCCCAAAACTGCTGCTGCTGGATGAGCCGACCTCCGGAGTATCGGCGGAAGAAAAGTTCACGACCATGGATCGCGTTATTCACGCCGTCGCGCCTGACGCCGCGACCATCGTATTCGTCGAGCACGACATGGAAATCGTCAGCCGCTATGCCGATCGCGTCGTGGCGTTCTATCAGGGTCGGATTCTGGCCGACGGGGTGCCCGCCGAGGTCCTGAATAATCAGGAAGTCCGCCGCTACGTCACCGGAGGCGTGCGATGAGCGACGCGACGCCATTGCTCGCAATCGACAATCTTGTCGTCGAGATCCAGTCGATGCCTGCATTGCGCGGCTTTACGATGCACGTCGCGAAAGGTGCCATGGTCAGCCTGGTGGGCCGCAACGGCGCGGGCAAGACGACGCTGATGCGTTCGATCATGGGGCACCTCACGCCGGCCAGGGGCATGGTGCGGTTCGAAGGCAGCGACCTGACGTCCCGTCCGCGCCATGCGCGCGCGGCGCTCGGGATCGGCTATATGCCGGAAGATCGCTGCCTGGTGCCGCAGTTGACGGTCGAGGAAAACATCATGTTGCCGTTGTGGGTCGCGCAGCATCTCGACCGCAAGGCCCGGCTCGACTTCGTCTATGAGGTGATCGGCGAACTCACCGAGATGCGCCAGCGCAAGGCGCTATTGCTGAGCGGCGGACAGCAAAAGCTGGTCGCGCTCGGCCGGGCGCTTGCCATTGGCACCAGATGCCTGCTGCTCGACGAGCCGTTCGAAGGCATTGCGCCAGCGCTGTCGGAACGGCTGTCGGAGGTGCTTGCATCCCTCAAGGGCAAAGATCTGACCTTGCTGATGTCGCAATCGGACCTGAATCACTCGCGTGGGCTGATTGACGTGGAATTCACGATTGAACGTGGCGCCAATCCCGTAACCGCCAGTCAATGAGCCCTGAGCGTCCGGACTTCACTGGCCGGCTTCGTGACGGGCATCGCCGGTCATTCGCCATCGTGCCCGGACCCCGCTTCCGCCATCTCGCGCAGCATCTCGGCATTCAGCACAACGATGGCACCGTGCTCGAGACGCACCCAATCGCGGCCTGCCCAGGCGCGCAACTGCTTGTTGATGCTCTCCCGGGTCATGCCAACCATCTCGCTGATCTCCTGCTGCGTGATCGCGATGGTTCGGCCCTGCGCGGCAGAGGTGTGCTTTTCGGATAGGCGAAGCAGCGCACTGGCCAGCCGTCCCGGCAGATTCTGCAGGATAATCTGCTCGACCTGATCGCTGGTCGACCGCAACCGCTCGCAGAGCAATTCGATAAATTTCATTGCCAACGCCGGTTGAGCCTTCACAAAGGGGATGAATTCGCGCCGGTCGATAACGAAGAGTTCGCAATTGCTGTTTGCGATGGCATCGGTCGAGCGGGCTTGTCCGTCGAGCAGCGCGATCTCGCCGAAAATTTCCCCCGGCCCAACGATGTTCAGGATTGCGTTGCGGCCATCCGGCGAGGAAATACTCATCTTCACCGTACCCGAAATGACCGCGTACAGGCTGTGGCCGGGGTCCCCTTTGGAAAACAGCGTGGTCCCCCGCTTCAGCGAGGAGTGCTTGGCGTAACGGCAGAGCTGCTCGAACGCCTCTGGCTCGAGGTCGGCAAAAATCGGGTGCTTGCGCAAGACCGACAGTTTGCCGCTCGAGAACCCGTGAGCTTCACCCGTCCTTTGTTGAGGCACGTCAGTCAAACTCCAGAGAAAGCTGCAGGGGATGCAGCCCTTCCGTAATCAACGCCGGTCAGCTTTTCAACCGGAAAGCATCAAAACGCGTCGATTTGGCGGCCGGAATGCGAAAACGATGCCCAGCGTTAACGCTCCAATAACCGTGGAACCTACGACAAGATAGTACAGCCAATCGACCCGAGGCGCTTGCTGCAGCAGCATCCATCCGCCAGCCAGCACAATAGCTACCCTCAGCAGGCTGACAAGCAGCGGGGTCGTCGCCTGTCCCCATCGCTGATACGCGGAAAACAGTATCACAAATGCGCCATAAGCCCGTAAACCAAGCCCGTCGCGTAGAAATAGCCGGATGCCGCAGAGACAACTCCTTCGGCATGGGTAAAAAGGCCTGCGATCGATCTTCCGGAAAACGCCACTCCAACCAGGGGGTAAGACGGCCCAGCCATGTCGCATATTGCGCCATCCCCCTCGGTGAACCTTTCCTCGCACGATCGCACTAACGGCTCGAACCATCCGTTGAACATCAGGCCGCGCACAGACCCGACAGGCCACCGGCGTCCGCGGCGTCATCCGCCCGGCGGCTATTCCTTGGCTATTCCTTGGCGATTCCCGTTTCCCTGATCACGCGCTCATACTTGGCGAGTTGATCGCGCGTCATGGCGCGCAACTCCGCCGCCGAACTGCCGCGGACCGCGAAGCCCAGCTCTTCAAGTTTGCGGCGCACGTCGGGATCGCCGACCGCCTTCAACACCTCGGCATTCAAACGGGCAATGATGTCCTTCGGGGTGCCGGCAGGAGCCAGAATTGCAAACCACGAGTTGAAGAAAAAGCCGGGCAGGCCGGACTCCGAGACGGTCGGCACATCAGGGAATTGCGACAATCTCTTCTCGGTGGTCACCCCGATCAGCCTGAGTTGACCGCCGCGCACGAGCGTTGCGACCGTGCCCAGGCCCTGGAAACCGACAGGAATCTGGCCGGCGGCAATGTCGGTTGCGGCTTGGGTGGCGCCCTTGTAGGGCACATGCGTCAGCGATATGCCGGCAGCCGACGCGAACATCGCCATCGCCAGATGCTGCGGGCTTCCTGGCCCGCCGGAGCCATAATCGATCTTGCCGGGTGCCGCCTTCGCGGCCGCGATCAGATCTGCTGCGCTCCTGAAGCTCGCCTGATTGTTAGCAATCAGCCCCCACTCCACCGTCGCGACCAGCGACACCGGCTCGAAATCCCTGAGGATGTCCCAGCGCATCTTCGACTGCAGGTTCGGCACCATCGTCATGATGCTGTCGTTGAATCCGCCAATCGTGTAACCGTCCGGTTCGGCGCGAGCGACGGCCTCGGCCCCGATCAGCCCCGACGCGCCCGGCTGGTTCAGGATCACGATTTGCTGGCCCATATTGTCGGCCATCTTCTGGGTGACGATCCGCGCAGCGACATCGACCGCACTTGCCGCGGCCAGCGGCACAATCATCTTGATCGGCCGGTCGGGATAACTCCCCTGGGCAATCGCTTGGTGGCTTGAGAACAGCGCTAGCGCCGGAATCAGCAAATGGACCAGACGCATACATTTCCCCCTGATCGGGCAAGCTTGCTCAATCGCAGCCGCCTCTGTTGAGGAAAGATTGCGCTCGAACTCTCCGCTTTGCAATCGGTCCGGAAATTGGACTGGCCCGGGTACCGAATGCGCGCGGTGACTAAAGGAGCTTGCCATCCGGTCCAAAAAACGGATGCGGCCCGTCGAAGGTACCGATGGGGACTTGATGGGTCACAACCGTGCCGAATCCCTCCCCCGGAAGCCAGC
The DNA here is from genome assembly GCF_036924765.1 of Bradyrhizobium sp. AZCC 1678. Classification (NCBI taxonomy): domain Bacteria; kingdom Pseudomonadati; phylum Pseudomonadota; class Alphaproteobacteria; order Hyphomicrobiales; family Nitrobacteraceae; genus Bradyrhizobium; species Bradyrhizobium sp. AZCC 1678. Next base: position 2,920,801 of record NZ_JAZHSE010000001.1, on the reverse strand, counting down.
TATGGAGATGGAAGGCCGGCGGCTCGACCTTGAAGGAGGGTTCGCGCAGTTCGGCCAGATCGAGATCGACGGCATGGTTTGGGGCCGGACAGATCGTGGTCGGCACGCCCGCAAACATGGTCAGTGTCGCGCGATGGACATGCCCGGTTGCGATCAACTGCACGCGGGGATGATGGCGCACGATAGGCGCGAGTTCGCTTGCGTTGAGGAGATTCTGGCGGTCCATGTGCCAAATGCCCGCCTTGAACGGGGGATGGTGCAAAAACAGCAGTGCCGGCCGGTCGGGCGACGAAGCCAGAGTAGTATCAAGCCATTGCAGCGTAGGCTCTTCGAGTTCGCCATGCGGCTTTCGATGTACGCTTGAATCCAGCAACAGCAGATCGAGCCCGGCGACCTCGATCTTCTGATTGAGCGGCCCTGATACGAAGGCATACGAAGCGGAAGGAAACGCGGCGCGCATCAACTCGCGCGAATCATGATTGCCGGGAATACCTGCGAACGGAAGCTTGAGTGGCGCCAGCAGCCGCTTGAGATATTGATATTCCTCAGCTGTCGGCGTGTCGGCGAGATCGCCGGAGATCACCACAAAATCCGGCGCAGGGTCGAATGCGTTCAGTGCTGCAATGCAGCGTTCGAGCGCCTTCGCTGTGTCGACCTTGCCGTAGGCAAGCGATCCCGGCGGCTTGATATGCAGGTCGGAAATCTGCGCAATATGAACCGGTTTTGGCGACATCGGCCTTCTCAATTTTCAGGCGGCAACAGGCGGACGGCGTCCGGCGAAATCGACAACCCGATGCGCTCGCCTGCCTTGGCTTGAACCGTATTCGGCGCGTCGACGGTGAGCAACCTGTTGGACGCGTTGCTGACGACCAGCCGTTGCCTGTCGCCTATGAAGCTGACGCTGTCGATGATACCCGAAAGCGACGCGCTTCCGGCTGACGTCACGCGAATGGTTTCGGGGCGGATCATCGCGACCGCCGCCGGCATGTCCACATCGCAGCGAATTGGCTGCCGTCCGCCCGGCAACACGAGATGGCCGCCCTCGATGGCCGCTTCGACGATATTCGCGGCGCCAATGAATTCGGCGACAAAGCGACTTCGCGGCGTGAAGTAGATCTCGCGCGGCGTGCCGATCTGGGCAATCGCTCCCTTTTGCATGACGACGACGCGATCGCCGAGCTCCATGGCCTCGGACTGATCGTGGGTCACATAAATCGTGGTGATGCCCAGCGCGCGCAGCAGGCGGTTCAGTTCGCCGCGCAGCCGATCGCGCAACGCGGCGTCGAGCGCGGTCAGCGGCTCGTCGAGCAACAGGATGCCCGGCCGGATCGCAACCGCACGCGCCAGAGCGACGCGTTGACGCTGCCCGCCGGAAAGCTGGTCGATGCGGCGGTTCTCAAGCCCGGAGATGTTGGTCAACGCCACCAGTTCGGCGACGCGTGCTGCCCGCTCCCTGGCCGGTATCCCGCGGATCTTTAGACCATAGCCGATATTGTCCGATACGGTCATGTTGGGGAAAAGCGCGTAAGACTGGAACACCATGCCGACGTTGCGCCGCTCGATCGGCACCGCCGTCATGTCCTTGCCGTCGAACAGCACCATGCCGCCGGCATCGGGCGCTTCGAGCCCCGCGATGATGCGCAGCATGGTGGTTTTGCCGCAGCCAGAGGGGCCGAGCAGCACCAGCGTTTCGCCACGCGCGATGTCGAGCGTCGCAGGTTCGAGCGCTCGGGTTCCGTCGGCAAACGTCTTGCCGCAGGCCTCGATATGCACTGAGGCGCCATGTCCGGCCTGCGCACTCATCTCTTCTGTTCCTTCTCGGCAAACAATTGCATGGCAACCAGCAGCGGGATGATCATCACGAAGAAGATCAGCGTATAGGCCGACGCCACCTCCAGCCGCATCGAGGCATAGCTGTCGGCCAGTCCGATCGGCAGCGTCTTGGTGAGCGGCGTATGCAGCATCCAGGTCAGGTTGAATTCACCGAGCGACAACGTCACCACCATCAGGCTGCCCGCCAATATCCCCGGCGCCGCGTTGGGCACGATCACGTCGCGGAAGCGACGCCACGGCGATGCACCGAGCGATAGGCCGCGTATGAAGGTTTTGCGACAAGGCGTTTTTGCTATGCAGCAAACCTGCACGACGCCAGCGGCATCCGGCAATTTCGCTGGCCGGCGATTTCCGGTAGCATCCGGCGCTAGAGGAGAGACTCATGTACCAACCTCCAGGCGTGAAGACCTCGCCCGATCTTCTAATTCCTGACCGGATGAGAGCCTGGGTGCTGGGCGATCCGGATCAGCTCCTGCTGCAGGAGAAGCCAGTACCTGTGCCTTCACGCGCCGAAGTCCTGATCCGGATCGATGCCGTTGCGATCTGCGCCACCGATCTCGAAATCATTCATTCGGGATCGCCGGCCAGCATTGAAGGCGGCCTGCCCTTCAACAAGAATTTCACGCCGGGCCACGAGTATATGGGCACGGTCGCCGCGCTCGGACCCGATGTCGACGAATTCAAGATCGGCGAGCGGATCAGCGTGGAGATCCACGCCGGCTGCGGCCAGTGCAAGCGCTGCCGCCAGGGCATGTATACCTCATGTCTGAATTACGGAAAGCCGGAGAAGGGCCATCGCGCGAACGGCTTCACGACGGACGGCGGCTTTGCCGAATACGCCGTCAATCACATCAACACGCTGGCGCGGGTGCCCGACACCATGAGTGACGCGGAGGCGACGCTGGTCGTTACCGCGGGTACCTCGATGTATGGGCTTACGGAGTTGGGAGGGTTGGTGGCCGGCGAGAGCGTCGTGGTGATCGGCCCGGGACCGATCGGGCTACTCGCGGTCGCCGTTGCCAAAGCGCTCGGCGCCAGCCCGGTCATCCTGACCGGGACACGCAACAGGCGGCTGGCAATCGGCCGGGAGCTCGGCGCCGACCGCGTCGTCAATATCAACGACGAGGACGCGGTTGAGGTGGTCAAACAACTCACCGGCGGCATCGGCGCGGACTATGTGGTCGAGTGCGCCGGCACCGAGGCGACGATCAACCAGGCCATTCACATGACCAACCGCGGCGGAAAAATCTGCCTCGCCGCGTTTCCGCACGATCCAGTCACGATGGATCTCGCGCATCTCGTGAAGAACAATATCTATACTTTCGGAATTCGTGGCGAAGGCCGCAGCGCCACCCGCCGCGCCATGGCGCTGATGGCGGAAAAGCGCTTCGATGCGACGAAGATCCACACCCACACGTTTCCTCTGGCCGACCTGCCGACCGCGTTGCGTTATGCCCGCGAGCGCGTCGAAGATGCGATCAAGGTCGTTGTGACCAACCGGCAGGCGGGCGCGATCGCGGACGCGGCGGCCGAATAGCGCGAACGGGCGGCAGTCGCCGCCCTTCGAACTTCGTACTAAATTCGCCCCAAGGCGGTCAGGACAACCTGAGGCGTCAGAGGAATCTCCGTGATAATTGTCCCAAACGGCCTAAGTGCGTCATTGACCGCATTGGTTACCGCCGCTGCCGCACCTGCCGTGCCAGCCTCACCCGCACCCTTCGCGCCCAGCTCGGATTCCATAGTCGGTGAAACCACATGCCCGACATCGATGTCAGGCATTTCACCGGACATCGGAACCAGGTAATCGGCCATATTGGCGTTGGTTAGCTGGCCGCGTTCGTCATACACGCATTTCTCGAACAGCGCGGCGCCGAGACCCTGCACCACGCCACCCCTGATCTGCTCATCGACCAGCTGGGGATTGATGATGGTGCCGCAATCCTCGACCACCCAGTGCTTCAGCAGCTTCACAAAGCCGGTATCGGTATCGACCTCCAGCCACGAGGCCTGAATGCCATTGGTGAAGGCGAAGGGGTATTCGCGCGGGACAAAGTGCCTGCTAGCCATAAACTCGGGCTGAATGCCCGGCGGCAGCGTATCGGGACGGAAATAGACAATGCGAGCAAGCTCGCTCAAATCGATCCGCGGCGTACCATCGATGGCATTCACGACACCATTGTTGACAATGTCGAGCTCCCCTGGCGTCGATTGCAGGACGGCGGCCGCTACGTCGAGGATGTTCTTGCGCAGCACCTTGGTGGCTTGAAGCGCGGCCTCTCCACCGATACCAGCGCCGCGCGAGGCCCAGGTGCCTCCGCCGTACGGCGTATTGTCGGTATCGCCCAGGATCACGCGGACCCGATCCATCGAAACGCCAAGCACACTTCCGACGATCTGTGCGGTAAGCGATTCCGACCCCTGTCCCTGCTCTGTGATACTTGTCTGGCAGATCACCGACCCCTGCGCGTCGAGCCGCACCGCGACGCCATCTTGCGAGGATATCTTCGCACCGCCGACGCCATAAAACGCCGCACTGGGATTCGTAACCTCGATGAAGCTGGCGATACCTATGCCACGATGGATATTTTTCGCCCGCAGAACGACCTGCTCGGCGCGCAACGCGTCGTAGTCCATCATTTTGACGAGCTTGGCGAGCGCTGCATGGTGCGACAATTGCTCCAAGCGCAAACCTGACGGCGAAGCACCGGGATAAGCGTCATCGGCAATCAGATTGCGACGGCGGATCTCGATCGGATCCATGCCGATCTTCATGGCCGCCAGATCGACCAGGCCCTCCGTCACCGAGCAGGCGATCGGATGGCCGACGGCGCGGTACTGGCACATCACGTTCTTGTTCTGGAACACGACGCGGGTCCGCGCGCGATAATTCCTCGTCACATAGGGACCCCCGACGAGATTGACGACTTGATTGGCCTCGATCGCGCTCGTGCGCGGGTACATCGAATAGGGCCCGATGCCCGTGAGATCGTCGATCTCGAATGCCGTAATGGTGCCATCGCGCTTGACGCCGATCTTTCCCTTGCAGCGATGGTCCCGGGCATGAATGTCGGTATTGAAGCTCTCGACCCGGTCGGCAACGAATTTGACCGGACGCCGCAGCAGCTTGGACAGCGCATAAGTCGCCATCTCGTCGGCATAAATGTGAACCTTGATGCCGAAGGAGCCACCGACGTCCTTGCAGACCACGCGGACTTGCGATTCCTTCAACCCGAGATGAAGCGCCGCAATATTTTGTACCATATGCGGCGCCTGCGTGCCTTGATAGATAGTCAGCTTGGCTTCCGCGGCGTTCCAGTCCGCCACCACCGCGCGCGGTTCGAGTGTCACGCCGGTGTGCCTCCCGAAAACAAACTCCGCCTCCACCACCTCGTCGGATTCGGCAAAGGCCTGATCGACGGCACCCGCATCGTGATTGCGCTCAAAAGCCAGGTTGTCGCCCAGCGAAGCATGAATCACGGCTGTCGCTGGATCGAGCGCGGTGCGCATGTCCGTTACGGCATCGAGCTCCTTATAATCGACCGAGACAAGCTCCGCGGCGTCCTCCGCCTGAGCACGACTGCTCGCCACCACGGCCGCGACCGCTTCGCCCTGCCAGCACACGCGGTCAACGGCGATGGCGCTTTGCGGAGCGGATTTGAGGCCCTTCAAATGCGAGAGTACGCCAACCCACGGCGTGATAACGGTCGAGAGTTCGTTGCCTGAGACGACGGCGATCACCCCCGGCATCTGCTTGGCCACTGAGGCGTCGATGCCATTGATCTTCGCGTGCGCGTGCGGCGAGCGCAGGAACACGACATGCACCATGCGCGGCAACTCGATATCGCTGACATAGAGCCCCCGCCCCTGCATCAGCCGGTCGAGATTCGGCCGCGGTACTGTCCTGCCGATATAGGAGTTCGGACGGTCCAGCGCGGAAAGCGTTTCAGATTTTTCCTGTGCTGATGTCATGGCAAGCGTCCGGCGCGCGCCCGCGCTGTGGTCTCGATGGCGTCGACGATGGCCTGGTAGCCCGTACAGCGGCAATAGTTTCCGGAAAGATGTTCGCGAATCTGTTCTCGATCCGGACACGGCGATTGCTTCAGCAGATCCTGCGCCGCCATCAACATTCCCGGCGTACAGAAGCCGCATTGCAGCGCGTTACGTTCCCGGAATGCAGATTGCAAGTCGGCAATCTCGCCGCTGTCGGAGACCCCCTCGATCGTCTCAACCATCGCATTGTGCGTCTGTACCGCAAGCAACAGGCAGGAACGGACGATATCGCCGTTGACGCGGACCGTGCATGCACCGCACACCCCGTGTTCGCAACCGACATGCGTTCCGGTCAGTTCAAGATGCTCGCGAAGAAAATCCGCCAAATTCAGGCGCGGCAGCACATTCGCTTCAACACGCTCACCATTGACGACAAGCGAAATCGCAACCGCATTCGTCACGCCGAAGCTCCCGTGCGGAGATCGGGGCGATCGAGCAGCGAGGATACGCAACGCGCCAACAGAACCTTCGCCAGATGCCGGCGCATGGCAGGTGTCGCCTGATGATCCTCCAGAGGGTCGAGTTCTTCATCCAATGCAGAAAACGCCTCGGATAATACTGCTGGCGTGATGGCGATATCGACCAGTTTGCCGGCAGACGCGGCTAGCATCGGGCGATCGCCGACGGCAAAGAAACCAAGGCGAAGATCAGCAAACCGCCCATCCCTGACGAAGGCCTGCGCCGCGAGACCGACGATCGCGTAGTCGCCATGTCGGCGGGCGAACTCATGAAAGAAATGCGTCGAATTTATCAGGGGCACCGGTAGTTCAACGGCGACCAGAAGTTCCTGCGGCGTAAGCGTAGTTTCGTAGATACCGGCGAAGAACTCGCTTGCCGCAATCCGCCGCTCGCCGCTTGGCCCGCGAGCAATGATGGTGGCACCGAGCGTGAGCATGCAGGCAGGCAGTTCAGAAGCCGGGTCTGCATGCGCAAGACTTCCCCCGATGGTGCCGCGGTTGCGAATCGCAGGATGGGCAACATGGGCCACCGCATCCGCCAGCAAGGGAGCATGGGCTGCTATTTCCGGAGATTTCAAGAGATCGGCGTGGCGTGTCAGCGCGCCGATGGTGAGGATGTCTCCCTTCACCACGACCCCACGCAACTCGGCCAATTCGCCGATATCGATAATGAGTTCGGGCGTGATCAGACGCAGATTCATCGCCGGCAACAGGCTCTGGCCGCCGGACAGCACCCTGGCCTTTTCGCCATGCACGGTCAGCAAATCCAGCGCATTTGCGACGCTGGTTGCGCGGGCGTAAGCGAAAGCCGAGGCTTTCATTTTTGGCGTGACCTCCCCGGCCAATTATCTGTATTTTTGCAGGATTAGAGGGCTGGGATCAACAAAGGTCAAGTTTGTTATCGGGTGAATATTTCGACTTTGAGCTTGTTTTCGAGCGACGAACGAAGCACGTTCTGTGCCGATTAAAAAGCCTGCCTTTGGGGAAGAGCAGACCATGAAGCTTGGGTTCTTTACGATGCCAGTCCATCCTGTCGACAAGGATTGGCGGCTTTCGCTCAAGGAGGACCGCGAGGCTTTCCTGCTGGCCGATGAACTCGGCTTCACCGAAGCCTATGTCGGCGAGCACGTCACCGACAGGGCCGAGAATATCACTTCCTGCATAGCTTTCATTGCGTGGCTCGCGGCGGCGACCAGGCAGATCAAGCTTGGCACCGGCACCGTCAACATGCCGAACGCTCACCCGGCGGCGATTGCAGCCTCGATCGCGATGCTCGATCATATTCTCGACGGCCGCCTGATCTTCGGCATCAGCCCCGGTGGCCTGCTATCGGACGCCGAAGTGTTCGGCAATCTCGAAGCGGACAGGAATGCCATGTTCCTGGAGGCGATCAATCAGGTGCTCCAGATCTGGGCCAGCGAGCCGCCCTATAATCTGCAAGGCCAGTTCTGGAACATATCGGTTGAGAAAACCCTGATCGAAGACATCGGCCAGGGCTTCATTCCGCGCCCGCTGCAAAGGCCGCACCCGCCGATCGTGGTCACTGCGGTGGCGCCGTTCTCAAAGGGTGTCACGGAAGCCGCCGCGCGCGGCTGGGAGCCGATCTCGGCAAACTTCCTGATGCCGGCCTGGGTGAAAAGCCACTGGCCGAAATACGTCGAGGGGTGCGAACGCGCCGGCCGCCCTGCGGATATGGCAAATTGGCGCGTTGCCAAGAGCGTGTTCGTCGCCAAGGACGCAGCAATGGCGAAGGCCTACGCCACTGATCCAAATGGGCCCTATGTTTATTACTATCGCTCGCTGTTCACCAAGCTGAAGCGCGGTGGCCGCCTCGAATTGTTCAAGACGCGCCGCGATCAGCCCGACGACGAGGTGACGCTGGAGTCGATTTGCGAGAAGCTGATCATTCATGGCACGCCGGAGAGCGTGGCAGATCGACTGCTGGCGTTTCAGGAGGAGACCGGGCCTTTTGGCACACTGCTCTATGCCGGCAAGGATTGGAAGGATAGCAAACTCGGACGCCAGTCAATGATCCTGATGGCCGAAAAGGTCATGCCACGAGTCAATGCCGGTACATCCAGTGGCTCCAGGGCGGCCGAATAGTCCACCGAGATCAGGAAAGCTTGCCGTGGCCTTGAACGACCGCATCCCCTATCAAGCGCAAGTCGACCGACCGAAGCTGACGCTCCCCGGCGGCAAGAGGCTTGCGGTATGGGTTATCCTCAATGTCGAAGAATGGCGGATCGAGAACGCCATGCCTCGCACGGTGCTGAGCCCGCCGATGGGTCAGCCGCTATTGCCCGACGTGCCGAACTGGTCATGGCATGAATACGGGATGCGCGCCGGCTTCTGGCGACAGTTCAAGGCGCTGACCGATCGCAAAATGCCGGTGACGTTGGCGCTCAATGCCAATGTCTGCAACGCCTACCCGCGTGTCGCGTCTGCTGCCCTCGACGCCGGATTCGAATTCATGGGTCACGGTTTCGTGCAGGGGCCGATGCACAAGGTCGAGAACCAGGCGGATGCCATCAAGCGCTCGGTCGAGACAATTTCCAAATTTGCGGGGAAGCCACCGCGGTCATGGGAAAGCCCGGGCCTCACGGAGACCGAGGAAACCCTTGATCTGCTTCGCCTCAACGGCATCGAGTATGTCGCTGATTGGGTGATCGACGATTTGCCGCAGGATATCGCCACGCCTCACGGCACTATCTCCACAATTCCCTATTCGGTCGAAACCAACGACATCGTCATCCATGCGCTGCAGCATCTGCCTTCCGAGCAATTCCTGAAACGCTGCACCGATCAGTTCGACCGGCTATATCTCGAAGGCGCGTCGAACGCGCGGATCATGGCAATATCGATTCACCCCTACATCACCGGCGTGCCGCATCGCATCAAATATCTGGAGGCGCTGCTTGACTACGTCCTCGGTCACGACGGGGTGGCACTGATGACGGCCAGCGAGATTGGCGACTGGTATCGCGCAGAGATGGCAAAGAATTAAAATTGCGGCTCTACCACAGGACCGCAAGCTTCGGCGGTCCGTTCACGAGGACGCCTTGCCGTCCCCGGCAATAAAACGGCCGAAGCTGCCGCGTGCGAACAGCAGGGGTTCCTGCCGATTATAGGTGTAAGCTTCGACGGCGCCCAGGAAGATGATGTGGTCGCCGCCGTAATACCGATTGGCCGCACGGCATTGGAAATTGGCGACGCTGTCGGTCAATACCGGAGCGTTGCCAAGCCCCGGCGTCCAGCTCACCCCAGCGAACTTGTCGTCCGACGATTTTGCAAACTGTGACGCCAGTGCTTGCTGGGAAGCTCCGAGAACATTGATCGTGAAATGGCTGGCATTCTGGAAAATCGTGAGTCCTTGGGAAAACATCCCCAGACTCCACAACACCAGCGGCGGATTGAGCGACACCGAGGCAAACGAGTTGCAGGTCACGCCATAGGGCCTTCCATCCGCCGCCATCGCCGTGACGATGGTGACGCCTGTGGCGAACGTGCCAAGTGCATTGCGGAAGTCCCGGGGATCGATCGCCGAGTTGTCGCTGGCAAATTCATTGGCCGGATCGGCCGGATGTTTGGGTGCGTCAGACATCCGCCAGCCTCAGAGCGTCAGATTTTCGGACGGCAGGCCAAGCGCCACGCGTCCATAGTTGGTTCCCGCCGCATCAAAATTGAATGCGAGGTGCGAATTCACTGCGTGGGCGTCGCGGAATTGCCGCTGCAGCGCGCCTGACGTGAACAGACTGCGCGCACCGCTTGCCGCGAACAACAGCGAGACCGCTTCGGTGCAGAGGTTCACCGAAAAAGCGCCATCCCGCCGAAGTCGCGTCTTGTCCGCAAGATCCGGGACGTGGCCACGCCTTGCGTCATCCATCGCATCGATGCAGTTCGTGCGCATGACGAGGCGGGCAGCGTCGATCTTGGCGGAGGCCTCTGCGATCTTGATTTGGGTCGTCTGCAGGTCGCTAAGTTTGGCGCGATTGTAGGTCGAGGCCCGATGCCGCGCCAATTCGACGTAGTCATTCAGACAGGCTTGCGCATTACCCAAGCCGACACCCGACAACACGTAAGGAAAGAGAGAGAATACCGGCAGCGCATACAGCGCGTTTGGGTTGACCATGCTTCCCGGCGTCGGTCCGCCGGTCAGATCACTGACCGCGACGGTCATGTTTTCCGCAACAAAGGCATCCTCGACCCATACGTCGTTCGAGCCGGTACCGCACAGCCCGGTCGCATTCCAGGTGTCGTTGATTTTGTAATCGCTCCTGTTGAGCAGGAATATCCGGTATTCGATGCCGTCAGCCTCATCGTCCGAAGCCACCACACCGGAAAGCATGTTCCAATCGCAAGACTCGACACCGGAGGAGAACGGCCAATGACCACGTAGGACATATCCTCCATCCGCCTTTCTCGCGCGGCCGGCTGGAAAGATGAAGGACGACGCGATCAACGTATCGGCATTCCTGCTCCAGACAGCGTCCTGCGCCTGCCGGTCAAACATGCCCAGCATCCAGTGATGGCTGGCGAGATTGGCGAAATTCCAGGCCACGGAAGCGTCCGCCTGCCCCAGCGCGTCGGCGCAATCGACCAGAGCGACATAGTCAAGCTCGGCACCTCCAACGCGTTTGGGTTGCACGATTCGGAACAGGCCGGTATCATGCAAATCGCGCTCGGTCTCCGGCGGCAGGCGCCGAAGCTCTTCCGTCTTTGAAGCACGCTCGCGCAATTCCGGAATCAGGGCCTTGGCACGCGCAACCATGGCGACATAGCTGTCCGCACCCGGCCCCGCGGACGAACCTGCATCCGGCTTTCCGCCGCCTCCCGCCATGCTTTTTCCTCGCCTGCTCCGTTGGTGTGCGCCGCCCGAGCCTTGCCAGTCTACCGCCTGACCGCCAATGATCAAGGCGTACAGGAAGCATGGCTACTCCGCCACAAGGCGCTGGCCCCTAAAACGCAAAAACGCCCGGTGGCTGCAAGGCCACCGGGCGAGTAGAGCAATTTGCGGTACACAACGGACGAGCCGCTATTTCACGTCCTTGCGCCAATAAAGCGTATGCGGCCAGGCCCAGGGAGCCTTGGGATTGAACAGGCGATAGCCCGCGCGGATGAAGTTGTTGGCTGAGTGCATATTATCTGTGGTGTCAGAGATGATCGAACACCACCCATTCAGACGCGCACGCGCCTCCATGGCTCGCATCAGGCGCAACTGAAGCCGATGCCCGCAATGCTCCCCCAGCACACCAACGCGGCAAAAATAGCCCGCATTGAAAACGTGGGTGGATGAAATGATACCGGCGAACGCGACCGGCTCGGTTCCACGAAAGGCAAGCCACCAGTGCCCTTGATCAAATTCGGGAACGGGGGCGGCGTCAAGGAACGTCAACTGATGAAGTTCCCCGAGCGTGTCCGCAATATCATCGTCATTCCCGTCAACCTCACGAATCCGATACATCCGTCGCACCTGAATTCGAGCCCATCGCCATGTTTCGGTACGTCCGCAGATCATTTGCCGAGCGTCGCCTTGATGCCGAGCCACACGGCCCCGACGAATCCCGTCACAATCACCGTGATGACTGCCTTGAAGGTGTAGCTCTGTGCCTGCTCGACGCTTCTGCGCCAGCGTCGAAGGTGCTGAAAATCCGCGCGCAACTCTTTGCGATCCTCTTCATCAATTCCGAACGAGGTCAGTGTCGTCGCGATCGCTTTGAGAACCACTGCATCGATATCGTCGTGACGAATCCTCTGCTGTTCGGCCAAGGTCTCGACGACGATGGCCCTGACATCCGCAGCTTGCTCCCCGGTCATCGTTTGATAATCCGCGCTACGTTCTCAAAGCCTCGTTTGGCGAAATAGAACGACACCACGAGATTCGAGGTGATCGCCGCGAATCCCGCGAGCGGATCGGTCGTGCCAAGGCCAAGAACCTTGTCCCAGATCAACAGCTTTATCGATTCAGCCGTGTGGTCCTGAAGCCCCCGGAAGATGATGAGACCGCCCCCCGGCGTCTCGATCTTGTCGCTGTAGAGCTTGAAGCCGCTGCCGACACCGAGCGAGGCGATCTTGCTTTCGATCAACCGCTTCGAGGATTGCGCCAGCGTCCGCTGCGCCTCGCGGATACAAACCGCAAGCGTGCCGCGCTCGGCCTGGCAGGTCTCGACCAGCAACTCGCCGAAGAAATGGGATTTACCAGAGCCGCGGCCGCCGTACACCCCTTTGTAGCGTGCGGGCTCCAGGAGGGGTTCGAAGACTTTGGCTGTGGGGATTTTCAGGACAGACAACGGCGCGACCTATTCAATGATTTCAAGTTTGCTATCAGGTCAATATCTCGATGCCAGGAGTCTGATTGCCGCAAACGCCTTATCTTCTGAAGCGGAGCAAGCCGAAAAGAAAGTCGTCCATCGTTTCCTCGCGCGCCGATGGACTCTTCGAAGAACTCAAGATCGGCAGCGGGAAGAGCAAATCGGGCTCCGGCTTGCCGGGGACGATACCGGGCGGTGTTTCCGCTGGTGCCGGCGCAAGCGAATATGTCGGTCTCGGCGCACTGACCGGAGGTGAGGAAGTCCAGTTTCCGAAGCGGTCAGGAAGTGCATTGGAACGAGGAGATGAGGAATTCTCATCGGACGGAATGAAGGGCACCGCTGGAGCACCCGCGTCGAATGCTGATATTTCGGGTTGGCCTGCAACGCGGCGAGCTAGATATCGCTCGGGCTTAGCGCCAGTGACGCCGCGAGTTCCAATCGGCGGCAGCCAAGCAGATCGACCGCCGTTTTCCGCGCGTTGAGGCGAAGGATCAGAGTTCTCGAACCGCTTGTCGAACGAGGCATGTCGCTCGTCTGCTGGAGACGAATTGGTTGGCACGAATGGCACTGCATCAAGGGGAGGCACGGCCATGTTGAGCGGATTTGTCAGGCGCTGGTCGAAGCCCGGAACACTGACGGCATGCGCTCTGCCATTTGCCGGGTCGGCTGCGATGAGCCGGTCAAAGATTTCAGGAAGCACAGTACCCGGCCCGAGAAAGCCTGCCTGCTTCAAGGCTCCGGCTGCAAAGGAATTGCTGTTTTGGGACGTTGGACGATACTCGTAACCAGTGGCGTTAACGCCGGCACCGAATTTTTTCATTTGATCCCATTGCGAACTGAGATCATGACCATTGGCAATCATCGTACGCAGCTTGTCTAACGCGGCGAAGCCAATACCTTTGCCTTCCTGCGCTCTCAATCGTCGAAACCGCGAATCTGTATTCCTTATGCCATCTGAAAACCATTCCTCGTCAAGATATGCGACCAATTTTTCGGCATTGCGATTGATCTTCCGTTCTGGCACCCCCTCGAGTGTATGATGAACTCCATTGGAGTCGATGTAGTTCAACACGACATGATGTCCTAAGACCGCTCCGTGATAAGGCACCGCGGACGCATTGGTGCAAGTGAGAAAAATTCTTTCACGCATTGAATATCTCGCTACTCCTTTGGTGAATGCTGTGTGGCGCCAACTCCGCTAGACTCACCGCAACGATCCATGGTTCGTCGTCCCACCGCTAGAGTGGAGGTAGCGCGGATGTTAAGTCACGATTATCGATCGGCTACGGGTCTTGGCAAAGACGCCGCGATGATCCATCGGCTGCCAATCAGTCGACGTCGATGCGACTATCGAGGCTCGACGGAATCGCTGCAACGAAACCGCGCCCGGACGCAGCAAGCATCATTCGGTCCGAAACGTAGAGAAGATCGCGTCACTACTTTTTCACCCACCCAGCGCTGTGAGTGTCGGACTTTTTCGTCAAGGCGCTATACGCGAACTCAACCTTGACGTCATTGCTCCAGAAACGAACAATGTAATACTTCGCGTGCGGATTGTAGATTATTGGCTGGATAAACCGCCATTGGGTGGCTTCCTGCAGCAGGAGATCAGTGTCACAATCCTCAAGAGGAGAGTATCGCTCATTGAGTTCGACGAACGGCATGATCCAGTTTTTTTCTTTCGACAGCAACTGACCGATCTCAGCGAAATAGGACTTTGCTTTTTCCAGGCAGAGGACGGGATCGGCGCGGGTGGGCGAGGCTTGGACAATCAGCAATGAGGCTGTGACCAGCGAGAAAGTCATCGAACGGACTAGTGAGGTTATAACGTTCTGATCAGCCATTTTGGGAGCCATTCATGATGCAGGGGTTCAACCAATCCATTGAGAAGATAACCCTATCGATCGTATGAGGATTTCTCGTGCATCATCCTTCTGGTAGCATCCAATAGTTTCAGGATTTTTTGTGCAGATGCGCCGGAGCGCATTGCCCTTAAGTGTCAGCTTGTCTTGTGCTCACTTCTGTCGGCCACTTGAAGCAGAAGATCAAAGCAAACGCGCTGAAGGAGACGATCGCGTCTCAATCACTCTCCGCGCTCCCATCAGGATGGACAATGACGCGCTCGATTCTATGGATCAGTTCGAGCGCCCCATCACCACCGTTCTCCAACGGTTGCGTGGCCTTGCCCCAGCCGCGATCGAGAATGGCGTTGGCGGCCGAGACTCGGGCAGCGGGCGTCGCATCCTTGCACCGCATGATGCCGACGAGAACGCGGATCGCGGTTCTGGTGTGGCTCCGTGCGAGGGAGCGAATTTCAAGAAGGGCCTTGGCCTTACCCATTACGCTTCCCGGCTGGCCGGCCCGGTGTGCTTGTCCGGCGCAGCATCGACGGGATCGGTGACAGGATCCTGCCGAGCTGAGCGGAACGCAATTGCCGGAAAGTCCGTCTGCATGTCACCGCGTTTCGGACGCGGGATGAATTGAGTGAAGTCGGCGCTCACGAGAATTCCTCCGATACGGCGATGACGACAAGACCGACGAGCGCGAGCGAGATCAGATAGGCGGTCATCGGCTTCTCTCCGGAAAGAAACGTGCGGCATGATCGCGGGGTGCAGGCGCAGATCATTTGGGGCGCGAACCTTATCCCCGTCGGGGGGCCGCATGCGGCGCGTGACGATTTCGCGCCGCGGGCCGGCATGTTCGCGCATGCCGGCCAATTGGGTGGCGGTGGAAGGCTCGGACGGCGGCGCGCTCGCGACGCCCGGGCGGGGGGCGTTGGGAGTTGCGGCGTCGATGTGCGGCCGCCGTCCGATTCGAGAATTAAAAGCAAAAAGCCCGCGGCGGATTTCTCCGCGCGGGCTTTGCAATTTTTGCGATGGTGGCGTTATGCCGGTGATTTGCCCGACATGTCAAATCGTTTTCGAATGGTCAACGAATTGCAGAAAAATCGACGAAACGGTTTCGACAAATTGAAACGGCCTCGGCCGATTGTAGTGAGAAATGAAAAGCCCGCCACCGTTTCAGGCGCGGGCTGTACGATCTCTGCGATGATGCCAATGTGCCCCTGATTTGCCCGACGCGTCAAGTGGCCGAAGCAAACCAGATTCAAGCCAGCACAACGACATCGAAACGAAATCGTTAGGCCGTGGATGGCGCAACCTGCGGCCCAACCGAGCGCAAGGAGGCCGTCAGATGTTTTTCGTTGCTGCCATGCTCGCGATTTTGTCGGGCTTGTTTTACGCGGCGGGCCGTCACGAGATTGGCTCGCTGGGTGTAGCCATGTGCCAATACGGCAGCCCGTTCTGCGACAATTCGTTCCTCTTGCTGGTCGCTGCCGCGTTGGCCGCTTGCTGGGGCGCATTCGTCAGCGTGCGCTGACGCGCTCGTTCGAAGCCCGCGAATTTCTGTGATGATGCCGTTATGCCGGTGATTTGCCCGACGTGTCAACGTCGCGCTCTACCGAGGCGCCGCCGGATTAACCGGGTGAACGGGCTTCGGTACGAGTGGCTCAGGCTCCACCTGCAGCTTCGGCTCGGTCGGCATGACCTGTGCGCCGGCTGCCCGGGCGGCCTCGCCGGTGGAACTGTAATTCGCGATCACGGCCGGCTGTACCTTCGGCTTATTCCATAGCCCGTGGGTGACGATCAGCATGCCGAGCACGCCGAAAACCGCGACCGCAATCGCAACCTTCAGCGGCGCGCCACCATGTCGATTCAAACGATCTTCCGCCATCCGAAAATCCGTGTTGATTTCCTCTGACGAAATCAAATCCCGGCGACGACGAAGGTTCCTCCATTGACCCGGCAAAGCGGCGATAACTGGCGGGGAACAATTGTCCTGGCCGTGTATTGACAGGACGTCAGCCGCCACCCCGGCAAGCGATCGAGTGAGTTGCAGAACGTGAAAAACGAAACCTCAGATCCATCGCAACCCGGCATGGCCGAACGCGCCATCGACACGGCGACCGACGTATCGCGCACGCTCACGGAAGTGTCTGCTGCGCTGCAGGCTGCGGTCGGCCGTCTCAGCGACACGATCACGGCGGCACGGCAACCGGGAATGCCGCTATCGACCATCAGTGCGATTACCCGCGAAGCGCCGCTGACCAGCCTGTTCGTCGCTTTTCTGTTCGGTGTCGCGATCGGACGCCGCCGCTAGCGCGCCTCCTCAGAACTTGCCTTTCGTCGAATCTTTTGTGGCCGATACGACGCCGCCCGTGATCTGACGCATATGTTCGCCGGCGTTGGTGAACTGGCTGCGCAGGAATTCAGACTGGATCCGCATCGCTTCCTGGAGGTCGGTCGCGTGAACGAGTTTGCGGGCATGCTCGAAGGCTGCCTTCATATTCTGCTCGGTGAACGATAGCGCCTGCCTGGAAATTTCCGTACCCGCACCGGGCATCGACGTCATGGACTTTCCGGCGGCATCGAAGAACATGCCGAACGCCTTTTCCGCCTGATCGATGGTTTTCTCGGCCAGATCGCGCAGCTCGGCCGGGACTTCGAGTTTCGGTTCAGTCATGGTCGCTTCTCCAATGTCGACTTTGGCAGGTTAGCACAATTCCCGGCTGCGTCTGCGTCGTATTGGATCGAGCTCCGCCAGGGCACAGGCCCGGCTGTCCGGCATCCGGCCGGCCCAATCCCAACGAATGGGGCCAAAGGAATGATTTCCTTTCCTCGCGACCCTAGCCATACGGATGCGGCGCCGGATTCCAATGGTGGCAACAGTGTGGCATAGTGATTCGGGTTAAGGGATCGACTGTCGGTGGCGTTGCGTCTCTGGTTTTTAAGTCTCTCTTGGGACATGGGGATAAAATGCTGCAAACGCTTCGACCGACGCCTACCTGCACGCGCTTTCAAACCAGCATAGAAATGCCTTGCATGAAATGCGGCGCACAGATGCGGCTGACCATGATCGAGCCGCGCGACCAGAATTACGACGTCCTGACCTACCGCTGCACGCCTTGCGACTCCGGCGAAAGCTTCCTGAAGGCGCGCTGACTACGACCCGTTCAGCACGGCCGTTCCGGCCGACGTCAGCACGAGACCTTCGTCGCGCACTTCGACCAGGCCGAGGCCCGTCAATGTCCTTAAATCTTCCTCGCTGACCGGCGACATTTTCAGCCGGCGGGCCTGAATATCCCGCAACGTCCAACGAAGGCCGATAGCCTTCTCGAGGCTGAATTGAGCGAAAGGATTTTCTGCCATTCGCTTGCGACTACTTGGCCATGGGAGATCAGACTCGTGTTTGGCGGCGCCGTTCTCGGCGCAGCTGATAATGCGGAGATGCCCCGCCAGGTTCCCTGACGAGCCACCAACTCGGGAAATGACAGGGGTGGTTTCAGCCGAAAAAACCCGGCGCGGCCGCCCTTCTCAATAGCGGTAGGGCTCGATATCCAGCAATGGAAAGGCGCTGAACACGCTCGGAAGATTCGTCGCGGTCGCCGCATACAGACAAGACTTGTCGAGTTCGGTCAAGCTGGTGACGCCGAGCAGCCCGAGACAGCGGATAACCTCATCTTCCAGCAGCTCAAGCATCCGCACGATGCCGGCTTCGCCCGCGGCTGCGAGCGCCCAGCATTGCAGCCGGCCGATGCCAACCAGATCAGCCCCGGAGGCGATCGCCTTTACGATGTCGGTGCCGCGGCAGAACGAACCGTCGACCATGATCTTGGCGCGGCCGGCAACGGCGTCGACGATTTCCGGCAGGACGTGCATGGACCCTCGTCCATGGTCGAGCTGGCGGCCGCCGTGGTTCGACACATAGATCCAATCCACGCCATGATCGAGCGCGATGGCGGCGTCTTCCGCAGTCGCAATGCCCTTGATCACCAGCGGAATTTTATACTTGTCCTTGATCAGCTTCACCGTGCGCCAATCCAGCCCCTTCTGGAAGTCGCCGCCGGTAGCGCGGATGCGGCTTTCGCGGACGTACCGCTTGGCGATATCGCGCTCGCGCCGGCTGTAATGCGCCGTGTCGACGGTCAGGCAGAACGCGGCATAGCCATTATCAATCGTTCGACTGACAACGTCCTCGACGAAGGCGTCATCACCGCGGACATAGAGTTGGTAAATGCGCAGCGCGTCGGGCGCAGCTTTGGCGGTCGCCTCAAGTCCTGGTTCGGACACCGAACTCAGCATGTGGGCCGCGCCGAACCGACCGGCTCCCCGCGCGACGGCCGCGCCTGAATCGGGATCGAAAATCTCGAGTGCGCCGACCGGCGCAATCATGACCGGCAGGCGCAAGCGGCGGCCGAATACCTCGGTCGACCCGTCTACCTCAGCAACATTGCGCAGCACCCGGGGCCGGAATGCAATCTCGTCGAGCGCCATGCGGTTGCGGCGCATGGTGGTCTCCGTCTCCGAGGCGCCGACGATATAGTCCCATGCGTTCTGGTTGAGTCGGGCGCGGGCTTTGCGGACGAATTCGTGGAGATTCTGGAATTCTTCGCCGCTGGCGCCGAGTTCGACATTCCTCGCCGGCCGGCTGGGCGTCCCGTCGTTCATGGTGCTTCTCTCCCATTTTGCCGGCACATTAACCGCAGACAAACGGGAAAAGCTACCGCTTTGAACGAGTTAGGCGTCGTGCAAACGCAGGGATGTTATTCGTTTGCGAGATGCATCAAACCTGATCGGTGCCGCTCAGGCCGTATTGCCCGGCTTCCCGAAAGCCCCGGCCTCGGCCAGATCAGCGATACGTCGCTCATCGTAGCCTAGGGTCTTTCGGAGCACCTCCCTGGTATGCTCGCCGAGCAGCGGCGCCGCCACGGGATCGACGGTTGGCGTCAAGCTCATCTGCAGCGGCGTTTCAATATTGGGGATGGCGCCCGCGGTCGGATGCGGAATCCGGCTGAGACGATGGCGGTCGCGTACTTCCGGCGCGTTGAAACCTTCCTCTACGGTGCGCAGATAACCGACCGGTATGTTGGCCTTCTTCATCTTGGCCATCCAGTGCTCAAGCCTGTCGCTGGCAAAGATACCGGCGATGATGGCGCGCAACTTTTCCTTGTTGGCGGTTCGGTTTTTCCTGTGGGCGAACTCGGGATCGGTGACGAGGTCCGGCCGATCGAGCACATCTACCACGAGCCGGCGGTACAGGCGGTCGTTGGCGCAGGCCATGTAAAGCGGCCCATCGGATGCCTGATAGACGCCGACAGTGGGCGAGCCGTTCGGCGAATTTCCGAAGCGGCCCGGGTTCGCGCCGCTGATCAGATAGGCCATGCCGTAGAAACCGGTCATCGCCACGGCGGTGTCGATCAGCGCGACCTCGACCTGCTGGCCGCGGCCGAGCCGGTCGCGAGCTATCAGCGCCAGCAGGATGGCGTTGCATGCCGACATGCCCGTCGCCATGTCGACGATCGGCGGGCCGGTCCGCACCGGCTCCCCATCCGGAAATCCGTTCAACGACATGAAGCCGCTTTCGGCCTGCGTGATCGGATCGAACCCCGGCCGCAAGGCGAACTCGCCCTTGCGGCCATAGGCCGAGATCGAGCAATAGATCAGCTTCGGATTGGTCGGCGCGACGGAGGCATAGTCGAGACCGAACTTCTTCATGATGCCGCCGGAGAAATTCTCCACAACGACATCCGCTTTCGCGATCAGTTCGCGGGCGACTTCGAGTGCCGCAAGATTGTTGAAATCGAGCGCGACGCCGCGCTTGTTGCGATTGAGGCTGAGGAAGGCCGCGCTCTCGCCGCCGATTTCCGCATGTTCATAATGGCGGGTATCATCACCCCCGTCAGGGTTTTCGATCTTGATCACTTCGGCGCCGAAATCGGCCAGCGTCTGCGTGCAGGCAGGACCGGCAACGACCCGGGTGAAGTCGACGACCAGCAGACCATCCAGCGCAGTCGGCTCGCCCTTTACGCGCGGCGTTCGCTCCGGCAATTGCGGCTTGGCAGTCATCTCCGGCATTTCCCCTTGTTATTCTGTCTGGCGAAACGAAGGTTTTCGCCGCGACTTCAAGGCTTTCTTACCGGAACCAGACGGGTAACGCCAAACCCCGATTTTGCAGGGCGGGACCTGCCGCTGACATAGCTCTCATGACGGCGCGCGGGGCGCGGCATTGCCCTCGCCTCCAAGGCTGGTACCCCAAAAAGACGTCGTCCGCCCCCGGTCAGGTCCGGGAGTCGAGCGACGCCTTATCGATGCGCAGACGCTGCGAACAGCGTTCGCGGCGCCTTTACATGCCCGTTTTCCTACTCGGCGATCATCTCACCGGACCCGCCAAGCTCGGCGGGGAAATCCTTCAGTTTGGGCAGCCCATCCCGCATCGGCAGCACCGTCTCGGCGTAATTGACGTGAACGCCAGGCGTGAAGGGGAGTGTCGGCAGAATTGCCGCGAAGACATCGACCAGCCCGAGCGTCGGATGATTGGTCATCAGGTGACCGCCGCACTCCGCGCAGTACTTGCGCTGGCTCATCGGAGTCTTCTCGAACGTCGCGACATGTTGCGCCCCCGCCGTGATCCGCACCGCTTCCGGCTTCCACAGGGTGAACGCGTTCACCGGTCCGCCGGACCACGAACGGCAGGAACGGCAATGGCAATAACCCATTCCTTCCGGCGCACCCGTGACCTGGACCTCGACCGCACCGCAAAAACAGCTTCCGGTATGCTTCATCATTTCTGTCTCCTTGATTGAGAAGTGATCACGCCGGCCTGCGCCACGGGAATAGCATGGAAACGCGCTCCCGATAACGGCGATATTCGTCGCCGAACATGCCGACGAGATCGCGCTCTTCGAGCATGATGCCGACGAAGATGTAGGCCGTGGTCACCGCCGCAAACAATAGATGCCCGGCGCTCATCGTCGGGGCGGCCCAGAAGGCGATGATGAAACCGAGATAGATCGGGTGCCGGACAAAACGGTAGAAGAACGGCGTCCGGAAGACGGGCGCCGGCATCTCGCGTCGCACGAGATTGTTGGCGACCTGATGCAGTCCGAACAGTTCGAAATGATTGATCAGGAAGGTGCTCGTGAACACGATCACCCAGCCAATGAACGACAGTGTGGCGATCACCATGGCTATTTCCGGCTCCTGGACGTTCCAGATCACGGCCGGCATTGGACGCCATTGCCAGAACAGCAACAGAAGCGTCAGGCTTGCACACAAAACATAGGTGCTGCGCTCGACCGACTTTGGAATAAACTGCGTCCACCAGTGTTTGAAAGATTTACGCGCCATGACGCTATGTTGAATGGCAAATAAGGACATCAGACCGAGATTGACGATAATTGCCTCGAATATCCCCGAACTCGCGCCGCTATCGATCGCCTTCGGCACGGCGAGCCCCGATACGAACCCGATGGCGTACAGAATCGTGATCAGAAATGTGAGATAGGCCACACCTCCGAAAAGAAATGCAGTGAATTTTAGGATTCGATTACCCGGCATCGCCGGGCTGATGGCTTGGGTTTCCGTCATGAAATTGGCTCCGCTGCAGACAATGGGATTGCAACCCCCAATTTGGCAGGATGCACGGAGAATGGCCCTAGGACTTTGCCTGACGCTTGATCTCTTCATGAGGCGGACTTGATTGTTTCTTGAGAAAGGTGCGGTAGCGCACGTGAAATTCAACTTCGATAATCACGTCCTGGACACCGATCGTCGCGAGCTGCGCCACGGCGGCGAACTGGTAGCGATGCAGCCGCAAGTGTTCGACTTGCTGGTTCACCTGTTGAAACACCGCGATCATGTGGTGAGCCGGGACGATCTCATTGCGCTGGTGTGGGGAGGACGGATCGTCTCGGACTCGACGCTGGACAGCCGGATCAACGCCGCCCGAAACGCGATCGGCGACAACGGCAAGGAACAGCGGCTCATTCGCACCATTCCGCGCAAGGGGCTTCGCTTCGTCGGCGCCGTGAATGGGTCGTGCAATGCACAGGCCGCTTCGGCGCTGGAAACAGAACAACCGCGTTCGGGGTTAGCGCTGCCCGACCGGCCGGCAATAGCCGTGCTGCCGTTCGACAATATGAGCGGCGACCGCGAGCAGGAGTATTTTTCCGACGGAATCAGCGAGGACATCATCACCGCGCTGTCGAAACTGCGCTGGTTCTTCGTGATCGCGCGCAACTCGTCGTTCACCTACAAGGGCAAGGCGGTCCAGATGAAGCAGATCGCTGCCGAGCTCGGGGTGCGTTACGTGCTCGAAGGCAGTGTGAGAAGGAGCGGCGATCGTGTACGCATCACTGCGCAGCTCAACGATACCGCAACGGGCAGTCATATCTGGGCGGAGCGTTTCGACCGCGACCTCACCGACGTTTTCGTCGTGCAGGACGAGATCACCGACGCCATCGTCGCTGCGATCGAGCCGCAGATTTACGCCGCGGAGAACTTTCGCAGCCGGCGCAAGCCGCCCAACAGCGTGGACGCGTGGGATCTGGTGATGCGGGCGCTGTCGCATCACTGGCGGGTGACGCGTCCCGACAGCCTCGCCGCGCAGGCGCTGCTGGAACGCGCGATTGCGATCGATCCGAACTACGGCCAGGCGCTGGCCCTGTTCGCGACCAACCATATGTTCGGCGTGCATCTGGGCTGGACTGATCTTGCAACTGCAGCGCCTGTCGCCGAGCAAGCGGCATTGTCGGCAATTGCCGCCGATAGCGAGGATGCCTGGGCGCATACGGCCCTCGGCAGCGTGTATTTCTCCACGCGCCGGCTCGACCATTCGCTGGCCGAGTTCGAACTGGCGCTCCAGCTCAACCCGAATTTCTCGCTGGCGCAGGGGTACTACGCGCTGGCGCTGTCCTATAGCGGGCGGTGGACGGATGCCTATGCGGCGACGCAACGCGCCATCCGCCAGAGCCCGCGCGATCCCTCTTCAGCAATCTATTACGGCGTTGCGGCCTACGCCCAGTTCGTCGGAAGGAACTATCAGGAAGCGATTGCACTGGCGCGCGAGGCGACCCGTCAGCGCGGCGACCTCACCGGCGCCTATCGGGTGCTGACGGTCGCGGCCGGCATGACCGGCCAGATTGAACTCGCCCGGACCGCACTTCACGAGTTGCGCCGGACCCAGCCCAATATTTCGCTCTCCTGGATCGCGACGCAGTTACCCTGGAAGCACGACGCCGATCGCGAGCACTATCTCGAAGGCTTTCGCCGCGCCGGGCTGGAATGAGCTGCGGCGACGAGCCTTGAACTACTGCTGCTTTTCCCAGAACGACAGCAACCCCTGCGAGGCCGAACCGCCGATCACACAGGGGATGCCGACTGCGACCTGCCCCAGCGCAGCCGCAGAGACGCAACCGAGAGCGACCGCGCCGACACCGACCTGACCCCAGAAGCTAAGGTCGCGGCGGCTATCAGAACCCTTGATCTTGAGTTCATCCACGGCGGCGAGCGCGTCCTTGCGGAGCGCTGCGATTTGCACCGTGTCCGCCGCCTCGACCACTTCGGCGAGCGGCGCCTTGACCGCCGCGGGCTGTCTGGCAAGTTCGCTGCGGAGATATTCGCGCAAACCGGCATCGCGGATCGCATAGCTTGCCAGTGTGTATCGCGCCATGCTTCCGACCGTCAGCTTGTCGACCGTGTCGCGGCTCTTGCTCCACGGCAGCATCTGGATGATGCGCTGGATAGGCGCATGCGAGCCGGTCGCAAAATAGTAGCCCCACAGCGTATCCAGCAAATCCTGATTGCTCGCAAACGTGAGCGTCGTGTTCAGCTTCCGCTCGTCCTTGGCGAAGGGATTCTTGGTGAATGCCCCACGCAACTTGTCCATCACACCAGGCTTCATCTCCTCCAGCGGGATATCGGTCAAGGTCGGCAGCTTGCCCGCCAAGTAGGCGTCGATCATGACCCGCCGGCCCGGCATCCGTGGCGCGACCCGGCGCAGAACGTTTCTCCAGTCGGGCAGCCCCGAATAGGCGATGGCACGGACGATCACCCATTCGTCTTCCGGTCGGACAGGAAAGAAACCGGCGATGAGTTGCTCGGCCTTGGCAGGGTTTGAGCCGATCGCACCCGCGATAAAGCCGAGATAGATTCCGGCATTCTCCGGTTCCTTGAACGTCTGCGAATGAAACAGCACGCGCACGGCTGCCGGGACGTGGGCATAGTCCGGCTTGGCCCTGTAATTATAGATCCATTGCTGAACCACGCCGAGCGAAGCGCGCGGATCGACCTCCGGCGTCTTCTCTGCATGCGCGGGTTGAATCAGCATGAGCGCGGCGGCAAGGAAAGCTGCATAACGCATGTGATGCTCCTGTGAGCGTAGACGCATGCGCGGTTCCGTACGCGAGCGTCCCTGGCTCTCTCGATGGCGAAGCATGAAGCGGGCATTGCGACAATTCTGAGAAAGTCCGGATTAAGAAAGAGCGGTCAAATTGTGGCGCATCGCCCGCAATTCACCTTATCCCAGACATTTTTTTGCCCCGCGCGGGCAATTCGATCTCAGCCGATCAATAGGAGCCCCGCGGGACGTGGGGATCACAGAGATTAGACGCATCACGCAACGCAGCCGGACCGCTTTTCGGCTTGCCGGCGCCCTCGGATTGATTTTCGCGACACCCGTCGTCGCAGAAACCGCCTCGCCGTCGCAAGCATCTGTCATCGTCGAAGGCAATCGCCGCGTCGACGCCGAGACGGTGCGCTCCCACTTTCGTGCAGGCCCTGACGGACATTTCGACGAAGCCGCGCGTGACGCTGCGTTGAAAGCGCTGATTGCAACGGGCCTGTTTGACAAGATTTCCATCGAACGCGCCGGCGAGCGGCTTGTGGTGCATGTGTCCGAAGCGCCCGTGCTCGACCGCGTCGCATTCGAAGGCAACAAGAAGGTCAAGGACGCCGACCTTGCCGTCGCCGTCGAAGCGAAGCCGCGCGGCTCACTGCAACGCGCCACCGTGCAAGCCGACGTCGGCCGCATCATCGAGGCATACCGGCGTGCCGGCCGCTCCGAGGTCCGCGTTGATCCGCAAATCATCGACCGCAGCAATGGCCGGGTCGACCTCATCTACGCCATAACGGAGGGGGCAAAAACTCCGGTACGGCAGATCGACTTCACCGGCAACAAGGCCTTCGGCAAGCGGCAGCTCAGTGCCGTGATCAAGACCTCCGCCACCCACATGCTGAGTTTCCTGACCGGCGGTGACGCCTACGATCCCGACCGGATCGCGCAAGACCAGGAACAGCTGCGGCTTTACTACCGCAGCAAGGGTTACGCCGACGTCAGCGTCTCATCGGCAAAGGCCGAGTATGATCCGGCGACGAAGGGTTTTGCGCTGAGCTTCGCAATCGATGAGGGTCCGCTCTATCGCTTCCGGGAAGTCAGCGTCGCCTGCAACGTCCCGGGCATGGATTGCGACAAGCTTCGTGCGCTCCCCACCGCGCAGCCGGGCGCGGTGTTCGACGGCAACGCCCTGGACAGGACCACCGAACTGCTGGCGATCGAAATGGCAAAGCTTGGCTATCCCTTTGCCCAGGCGACTCCTCACCTCACCCGCGATGCCGACGCACAACGCATCGACGTCGCCTTCGTGATCGAACAGGGGCCTCGCACCTATGTCGAACGGATCGAGATCCACGGCAACACGCGCACCCGCGATTACGTGATCCGGCGCGAATTCGATATCGCGGAAGGCGACGCTTACAACAAGACGTTGATAGACCGGGCCGAGCGGCGCTTGAAGAATTTGAACTACTTCAAAACGGTGAAGATATCGAACAGGCCGGGCTCGGCCCCGGACCATGTCATCGTCGATGTCGAGGCGGTTGACCAGGCGACCGGCGATTTCAACGTCGCCGGCGGTTACTCGACCACCGACGGCGCGCTCGTCGAGGTCAAAGTCGGCGACCGGAATTTCTACGGCACGGGCAAGAACGTCCAGGCCGCCTTCACCTACGGCCAATATGCGCGCGGGGTCAATCTGGCCGCGTCCGAACCCTATTTCCTCGGCACCAAGGTCGCGGCGGGGATCGAACTCTTCGGCCGCCAAAGCGACGCCACCAGCTACCAATCCTACGGCACCACCACCTACGGCGCGAGGCTGCAGCTGGGGACGCCGATCAACGAGCAACTCGGCGTGCAGTGGCGCTACTCGATCTACAATCAGAACATCACGCTCTCGCCGAACAGCTCGGGCCTGACACCTTCGCTGGCCGTCCAGCAGGCGGCGGCCGCCGGGCCGACCTGGGTCTCTGCGCCCGGCAGCACAACGACCTACAGCACGCTGGACAACACAAAGAGCCCGACCAGCGGAATCAGGTCGCAGCTCAGCCAGGACCTGGCGGGACTTGGTGGTGATGTGAAATTTCTGAAGACGACGGAAGACGTGCGCTACTACAAATCAATCAACAGCGACCTCGTTGGCATGGTTCGCGCCCAGGGCGGCTACGTGACTGGTTGGGGCGGCCAGCAGGTGCCGCTGATGAACAATTTCTTCGGCGGCCCGACCATGGTGCGTGGATTTTCCCCCAATGGATTCGGCCCGCGCGACCTGACGGCGGGCACCACGATGGATAATGTCGGCGGCAGCGCGTATTGGGCAACGACCGCCGAACTGCAGAGTGCAATCCCCGGCGTGCCCAATGAATACGGCCTCAGGGCCACGGCCTTTGTCGATGCCGGCAGCGTATTCCGCTATAGCGGATCGACGGCAGGACTTCAGGTCGCCAACAAGAATGTCGTGCGCTCGTCGGTCGGCGCAGGCCTGACCTGGGCCTCGCCGTTCGGCGCCTTGACCGTCGACTACGCCATACCGCTGAGCAAGGCTGCCTACGACGTAGTACAGCCGCTGCGATTCAGCGCGGGAGGGTTTTGACGGGGACAGGATGCTCCGTCGCGAATCCATACAACAGCGCCAGCCGGTCGAGGCATTCGCGGAATCGTCTTGAAAAATAGTCGCTCCAGCGTTTGGTACACAGGCCCCTCCGCTGGCCGATCTGCTCCATGGTCAGGCCCTGGACCAGGACGTCATGCACCAGCGCCGAGCCGTCCGCGCCGAGTTCGCGCTCGGCCCGGTTCAACCGCAGCACGGCCTTGCGCTGGCCCTCGGTGATCGGTTCGCGGCTCTGCCCGCCATCGACATATTCCCGGGTCGGGTCGACCGCGCGCGGCCCGCGTTCGGCCTTCTCCCAGTCGCTCTGGAACGCACGCCCCGCCTGATACTGCGCCTCGTCGATCTGGCGATGGGAATGCAGCCGAGCGAGCGGATCGTTGCGGATCGACCGCAGCGCAATGATCTTCTCGCCCGGCTCCAACGCCAGGGGATTATCGACCTCGACGGTTGCGACTTCAGCGTTGCTTAGCAGGTCGCGGGACCTTCGGTCATGTGCCTTGGCGGGATTGTACGGCTTTCGGCGTTTGGCTCTCGGCATCTGATGGACTCCTCGAAAACTGTGGAATTCGGCTTCGACCAGAAGATCTATTCGCTTGATGCGCTCGATATCTCGTCACGTAGCAGTTCGGATAATTCGTCCCTACGGCCGCAGCCCACCGGCTGAAGTCCGATCAGCACGCGCAGATGAGCGATCCGATGGCAGCGCGGCAGCCGTTTCAGCCTCTCGGCCACGCCTGTGACAGCAGTGTTCTTCATGCCACCTCCACCACGAGCAATGAAATAGTGCTCACAGCACGTTCGGCGGGCACGATCGGATCGCGGCTCAGATGAAAATGGGGAGTGCAATAGCTCGAACCCGGGCGGCGCGGATGACCGCAGAAAGTAATGGCTTCGCCCTCTTCATCGCCGCCGTAGGGATAGCGGCAGTCGCCGCGCTCCAGTTCGATCAGGGAGAGATGCCGCGGTTCGATCGCCACACAACGCAGCTTGACCGGCCTGATCTCTTTGAACACCGGCGTCGGCCAGGGAAGCGCAAGCGTCCTGAAATCGCTGGGACGGGGTTCAGCGATCTCGTGCAACTCAGCAGGCTTGGTCGGCATCGACGGTTGCTGGCGATCGTCCGGTCCCAGCCCCAGGCGCCGGGCGCGTCCGAGCGCAGCACTGCGGGAGTAGGACGTATTGAATCGTGAATTGATGGCTCGCGCGGCTTCCGAAAAGGTCATGCCTTTGGCAATAAATTCCCGCAGCGCGTCCGAGTGCTCGGGCGCCCAGTTCGACAGTTCCATTTGTTGTCCTTACTCTTGTCAACGCCGCCCGACGCCGATAATCAATTTCTGATATTCCGAAATGAAAGTCAAGCTTGATTTCTGATAATCGGAATTGCTATCATTTCTGAAATTCGAAAAGGTTTGGCCATGCTGGACATCAGGTTGATCGAACGGGGGCTGGAAAAGCCGGGCAAGACCAAGGGCGGATTGGCCGCCGCGATGGGCGTTCGCCCTGGCGCGGTTTCCGAAATCCTGTCCGGGCTACGCCTGATCAAGGCGTCTGAGATCGCGCCGATCATCGAATATCTCGAACTGAGCTCGGTGCCGATCATGGGCCGCGTCGGCGCCGGCGCCTCGATCGAGCCGGAGCATGAGCAGGTGCCGCCGGAAGGCCTCGGCGAGGTTGAACTGCCCTTCCCGATCGCCGAAGAGACCATCGCCTTCGAGGTGGCCGGCGATTCCATGCTGCCAAAGTACGAGAATGGCGATATTATCGTAGTCTATCGCGAGCAACGTCACCCGCTGTCGAGCTTCTACGGCGAGGAGGCTGCTGTCCGCCTGAAGACCGGCGAGCGCTATCTGAAGACGATCGAGCGGGGGAAATCATCGACCTCGGTCAACCTCACGAGTTTCAATGCCAAGCCGATCACCGGCGTAAAGCTGGAATGGATCGGCGAGATCTGCGTCACCTTGCCGAGGGGCCAGATCGAGCGATTGCGCAACAAGGCGGCGGCCCGGTCGCGCAAGGCGACAAGGGCAGCGGGTGGCCGCACGCCGGACAAATAGCGATCGCCGTCGCAATTGCCGAATCGACTGATTCTGCCGATGCCCGCGACCGCCTGTCCTTCTTCACGGTAGCATTTCTGTTTTTCCGAATTATTACTTGACTAATTTCCGTTTTTCAGAAATAATGCCATCGTCGATTCCGATGCACGGGATGAGGGTCAGATCGCCAGCATGCAGTATTTCGTCGTGATGATCGACTACGGCCGCCGCGGTCGCGAGGCCATCGTCGATCCCGAAATCACAAGGCGCGAGGTCATCTCCCGGATCGCCTCGGGTGAATACAGGAACATCAGCTTCATCCATGAAATCGCGGATTGCTCGGTCGAGGACATCACCGCCGAGATTCTCAGCGAAGCGGCCCTGCCCGACATCGGCCCGGCCGGCGCCGATCTGCAAGCCAGCCAGTTCGATCACATCCGCGACTTGCGCAAACACGAGCGGGTGTGACCCATGTTCGACCGCGCCGCGCTATTCCCTCAAAACATTGTGATTGTTGGGCAGGCTTGAATCGCCGACAACTTGCTTAATTATTCTTCACGCAAAGTCTATTCCGACGGTGCGGACAATCGCGCTAGATTCGCGATTCAATTCCTCCGACTTGCAAAGTTCTTAACCCAGAATGTATCCGTCAATGAAGGCTGAGCTCGCCGCGCGCGACGGCGATCTTCGACTCTGTCTCCTGCTTGGTTTCGCGGCCTGGTTTCTCTTTCTGGATCACGTTCCGCACAATGCGGTCAGCCTGCTGACCATGCGCAACTTCGGATTCAGCGGCGCCACCGACCTGTTCGTATTCGTCGGCGGCTACACTGCCGCCATCCTCTATGGAAAGATGATGCTGGAGCGCGGCTTCGTCGTGACGGCAACCCGTATCTTCAAGCGGCTGTGGCAGCTATACGCCGCCTATATCGTCCTATTCGTGATTTACATCAATCTGATCGGATATGTCGCGCGCCAATCCGCGGCGCCCGCACTTATCGGCGAATTCAACGTCACGGGAATCGTCGACCATACGGTCCGGACGTTGATTCATGGCCTGCTGCTTCGGGCCAAGCCGCTGAACCTCGAAGTGCTGCAACTGTTCATTGTATTGATGGCGGTCTTGCCGTTCGTTCTGTTCGGCATGGTGCGCCGACCGAATGTCACCATGGCTGGGTCGATTGGTTTCTACTTCGCAGCCCGCCAATTCGACTGGAATTTTTCTGCGTTTCCGGACGGACGGTGGTATCTCAACCCGTTCTGCTGGCAACTCCTGTTTGTGCTCGGCGCTTGGCTTGCATTGAGCGGCGCCAATCAAATCCGCGCCGTACACAAGCTTCAGGATCTCACAGTGCTGCGCGGTGCGGCGTGGCTGTACCTGCTCTTTGCTCTGGTGGTAACGGTGGCAGGGAAATTTCCCCAAGCCGACATCGTCCCGGATCTCCTGCGCGATGCTTTTCTTCCCAACGACAAGGAAAACCTCGCCCCTCACAGGGTACTTCACTTTCTCGCTTTGGCTTTTCTGTTTGCCTACATGGTGCCGCGCGACTGGTCCGGTTTCCGATGGCAGATGCTGCAGCCGGCCATCAAATGCGGCCAGGAGTGGCTGGCGGTGTTTTGCGCCGGCGTGTTTCTTTCGTTTGCCGGACACCTTGTCCTGATCACGGGCCCGGATTCGCTCGCGATGCACATCCTGGTTAGCTTTGCCGGAATTTTGATCATGACGGGCGTGGCCTACTACGTGTCGTGGTCCAAACGGCAGGATCACAAGCCAGCATTCCGGACCCAGGCAATGACGGGGCTACCTGAGGAAGGCCGGTTCGCCAAATAATTCGCGCCGGGCTTCCTGCACCACCGCTGATCACATCATATCGCTGTCCACGCAGCGCGATCGAAAAGCTTCGACTACATCAGCAAGCCAGCGCAGCCCGGCCACGAACGGCCGCGCCGTCGAGCCGCCGGCGGAATTGCGCATCGATGTCCCTTCCGGAAGGGCAATGGTTGCTGCAAACTGCATATGTAGCCTGCGATTCGTTGATGTCTTGAGGACCCATGAACGAGACTTTGATATCCGCCTGCACGATGTTTCTCGTTCCAGCAACGCTCTTGTTCGGTGCTTTAGGTGTCGCGAACTCATCCTTTCTCAAGATGCTGGTCTGCCTGCTTGGCGTGGCCACGACGGGAATATGGCTTTACCGGGTATGGTGGTGGACAAGCCTGTCTTTGATCGATCGCAGAACGGCGCTTGGTCTCGCGGGCATGTTTGCGTGCGCCTGGGTAGTGACATTCCTGGTGCAGTTGAAAAATGCGTTCTCGCTGCGCTAGCCCTCATTGGGTGATCAGAGCCTGCTCGGGAAAGAGAATTTCACTTTTGCTTCAATCCATCATTGGCAGCACCGGCGAGGCCTCACGCAATCATATGTAAATTGGCAAGACCCACATGGCGCGAAAAGCCAAGCGGCCCGCGCGATCAATCAGTCATCGGGCGGGCTAGTACTCCCGGAGCAGCAGTGTTCGATGTCGTAGAATACCGTGGGCCTTGGCGCTCCCTGGGGAATACCCCTTTCAACCGCATATCACTGTCGCCCAACATGGCGGCGTCGAGCCTTCCCTCGGCCGACGCCGCCACGGCGCAGGTAAAGATGCGATAGAACTGCGCTCCGTCGAAGGCGACCAGCAGCAGATCGACACCGGCATTGAGCGCCTCGACCACCGCCGTACAGACGTTGCGTTGATAGATCGCCCCCATCACGAGGTCGTCGGTCATGACGACGCCTTGATAATTCCATTTCTTGCGAACGATGCCGTCGACGACCCGTTTGGAGTGCGACGCCGCGCGATCCGGATCAACGGATGTCAGCGTGACATGCCCGATCATCAGTTGCGCTTTCGAGCCGGCCAGCACCTTCCTGAAGGGAAGCCAGTCCGACGCTTCGAGTTCTTCCAGAGGCGTATCCAGATCGGCGCTGAAGTGATGGGTGTCGGTTCGTACGCGTCCGAGCCCCGGAAAATGCTTGACCGTCGCGCCAACGCCTGACGCTTCCAGCCCGTTGACGTAAGCTCGCGCGATATCGGCGACGATGGCCGGGTCATCGGAAATCGCGCGGTAGCGAATCAGCGTGTTGAAATCGAGCCGGTTGCGCTTCATCTCGGGGCGCAAATCCAGGACCGGCGCGAGGTTCATGTTGACGCCGAGCGCCGCCAACTCCTGCCCGTGCGTACGCCCGAACGCCTCCGCCCTCTCGGCGCGAACATCCACCGCCAGGCTCGCAAGGGTCGATAGCGCCGGCAACTTGGTCAAGGGCGGCGCCAGATGCGATACGATGCCGCCTTCCTGGTCGGCGGCGACGATCAGAGGCGGCAGGCCGGCAGCACGCCGCTTTTCTTGCAGCGCGGAGATTTCTTCTTTCAGACGCGCCGCCGTCGATCCCGCGATATTGTGCCTGGTGATGTAGACACCGGAGATCAGGCCCTTCTCGGCAAGAACGGCCACCTCAGGGAATGACGAGTATCCCACGATGAAGTGTCGCCCAAGGCTTCGCGCCTGTGCAGCGCCGATTTGCAAGACGCTCCGCTTGCGCCATTCAAACGAAGTATGCGCGCCGAGCATCGACAGCGATGGCAGGCACCACAGCAGAATAAGCAACCGTCCGGCGACGCCTCGCCTCCAATAGCCGCGACGGATGAGGACCACCACGGCAATGATGCTCGCTGCCGCCAGAACAATGTTTCCTGGCCCCCGCAGCGCAATCAGGTAGGGGTCGTTCTTGTTGACAGCTGCGAAAACGAAGACTGGTCCGGCGAGCCAAACGAGGATGATGCCGATACGCTTGAGGATTTGCATGAAAAAGTTTGGGGGCTTTGCGGAGACGGGGCGAGACGATTGCCCGTATCAAACTTACCCGGCATGCGCGAGCGCATAAGCGCGCCTGCACGGAAACTGCATAAGAATCCTGAACTCTTGCAGAGGATGCTCCAAGCAACTGCACAACCGCATCGGATAGTCCGAACTGCAAGCCAGGGGCGATTGATCGAATGCCTGTTCCCACGAGATTAGCCAACGACGGGTGGTGGCTTTGCGAGCGGCCCACGACGGCGCTGGTTTGCAATTTTCCTCTCCAGACAGGTAGCGCAATAATGGCTGATTTCATCGCGCCGGCGTCCAATGCCGGCTCCGTTCAGGAAGGCACCTTTCCCGTCAAAGCAGCCATTGTTCTCGCGCTGGCAGCGCTGGCCGACTGGCTGTTCTACGGGCACGGCATTGGAATATCGGCCGCCATCTTTGCAGTCGCCGTGGCCTGCGGCTCGCTACTCGCCAACCTCGCAATCTTGAACCGAAGCCAGGCACTGCCGGCGGGCGCTCTCCTGCTGGCCGCCCTTGTCCCCGCTATCGAGGAATTCAACGTCGCGTCTCTGACCTTCATGGTGCTGGCTCTCGGCGTAGGCCTGCTGCTGACGACCAATCGCGATCGGCATCGTCTGCCCGAACGAGCCGCGGCGTTATGCGATCTTTATCTGGTCGGCCCCTTCAGATTTTTCCGCGACGCCATCGGCGCGTTCAATCTGCCGGCACTGAGGACCGGGTTTGCCGTCTGGTTCGTTCCGATCGTTTTCGGCGGCATCTTCGTATTTCTGCTGGTATCGGCCAATCCATTGCTCGAGAAGTGGATCGGCTTGCTGAACCCGGGTAACACGGCTTCTTACGTGAGCCTCGGACGAGTACTGTTTTGGACTGTGGCGCTGTCGATCGTATGGCCCTTCATCCACGTCCGGTGGAGCGGCAAGCGCAAGATGCCGACAGGTTTAGCCGAAGCTGCGGCACTGGCGCAGGGAATACCATCGGGCCAAAATGACTTCTTCGGTGTTGCGACGATCCTCCGTTCGCTGATCCTGTTCAATTTGCTGTTCGCCGTTCAAACCGTTCTCGACGTCGCCTATCTCTGGGGCAACGCGACCCTGCCGGCTGATATCAGCTACGCTTCATATGCGCACCGGGGAGCCTATCCCCTCATTGTCACGGCGCTATTGGCGGCCGGCTTCGTTCTGGCCGCCATGCGGCCCGGTGGGCCGGCCGAGCAATCAGGGGTAATCCGGCCGCTGGTCTATCTATGGGTGGCGCAAAATGTCCTGCTGGTGCTGTCATCGATCCTGCGCCTCGACCTCTATGTTCAAATCTATCTGCTGACCTGGTGGCGCGTCGCGGCCTTCATCTGGATGGTACTGGTCGCGTTCGGACTCGTGCTTATCGTTGCCCGCATCGTTCTGAACCGCTCGAATGGCTGGCTGATCCGCGCCAACCTCCTCACCCTGACGGCAACGCTCTACATCTGCTCGCTGGTCAATTTCGCCGCCATCATCGCCGACTACAATGTCAGCCATAGCCGCGAAGCCGCCGGCAAGGGCGTGTGGATCGACATGAACTATCTGTTTTCCCTCGGACCGCAGGCATTGCCGGCGATCGACCGGGCCATTGCCTTTCGCGGGCTCGATCCCACCCTTGTTTCCCGCCGTGGTAGCCTTGTAGAACAGCAACGAAGAGAGGTGGTATCCTGGCGCAGCTGGGGCCTCCGAAGTTGGCGGCTGCAGCGCATCCTGGACGCCCCAAAGAGTTCGACCACAGGCTAGTACGACTTCCCGGAGAGACCTTTGACGCACCGCATTCTTATCGTCGACGATGACCTGCACATCCGCGAGGTCATCCGTGTTGCACTGAAGAAGGCCGGGATGACTGTCTTCGAGGCGCGCGACGGCAAGGAGGCGTTAACCCGCTTCGCCGCCGACAGGCCGGATCTGATCATTCTGGATATCGGCATGCCGGAATTCGACGGCCTGGACGTCTGCCGGGAAATCAGAAAGTCCTCGGACGTTCCGATCCTTTTTCTCTCCGCCCGCGACGACGAGATCGATCGCGTCCTGGGCCTGGAGATCGGTGGTGACGACTATGTCACCAAGCCTTTCAGCCCGCGCGAACTGGTAGCAAGGGTGAACGTCATCCTGCGTCGCATGGCTTCGCGCGGGCAGGATGCCAAGGCGTCCATGGCCGCGCTGTCGCAAGGCCGGCTTTCCGTCGACCCCGAACAGCATCTCGCCGAGTTTGCCGGAACCCCGCTTCGGCTGACGGCCATCGAGTTCGGAATCCTCAGGGCATTTCTGACACGGCCGACGCTTGTCTTCAGCCGCGAGCAGATCATGAGCGCCGCCTATCAGCTCAACATCCAGGTGTCGGACCGCACCATCGACAGCCACATCCGCAATATCCGCGCCAAACTGTCTGCCGTGAACTGCGACAACGTCATCGAAACCATTCACGGCGTCGGCTTCAAGCTCGGCCGATGCGAGCCGCTGGCATGATACCCCGCACACGCGAAAAATGGCGACCGTCGGTGGGGCAGGTCATTTTTACTGCGCTTGCCGCTGCGGCGATGCTGCCTTTGGTCGGACTGTTCTTCTTTCGCCTCTACGACAACCAGCTCATTCATCAGACCCAAGCGGAGCTGATCGCACAAAGCCGGGTGCTGGCCGCAGTTTATGCGCGGGAAGTGGAAGCCCGTCTCGGGGGCGGAATTGCCCTCGGCGCCGAAATTCCACCCCAGGCGCGCCCCGATCGCGAAGACCAGTTGACGCCGATCCGGCCCGCGCTCGATCTTGCCGCCGGCGGCGATCTACTCCGCCGGCGGCCGAACGCCCTTCCCGCGAACGCGCCTGCCTCGGCTGCCTATGTCGAGATCGGCACAAGCCTGATGCCGATCATCCTGGAAACGCAGAAAGTCACGCTGGCCGGATTCCGCATCCTCGATCCCCGCGGCGTCGTGATCGCCGGACGCGACGAGGTCGGCCAATCGCTCGCCCATATCGAGGAAGTGGCCACGGCACTGCAAGGACAATACCGGGCAGCCTTGCGGATTCGCAAACCGGACAAGCCGCCGCCTCCGATCTACTCGATCAGCCGCGGCGTCGGCGTGCACGTGTTTTCGGCGATGCCCGTGATCGCCAACAACCACGTGGCGGGTGTCATCTATACCTCGCGAACGCCGAGCAACATCTTCGATCATCTCTATCAGGAGCGCCGCAAGTTCATTCTGGCGGGACTGACGGTCATTTTGGCCACCATCGCCATCGGCCTGGTTTTCTCCCGAACCATCACCCGCCCGATGCGCGAGCTGGTCGATCGCGCCGCGCGCATCAGCCGCGGCGATCGCGACGCATTTCAACCGCTCGCCCATTACGGCACGCGCGAGTTCGCCCAATTGTCGCACAGCTTCCTCGACATGGCCGAGCAGTTGGCGCGGCGGTCGGACTACATCGCGACGTTTTCGGCGCACCTCACCCATGAACTGAAGTCGCCCCTGACATCGATCAAGGGCGCCGCCGAACTGCTGCTGGATTCGCTGCAAAGCAAGTCCGACAATCTTACCCGGATGGAGCAGAAGAATTTCATATCGAACATTCTGGGCGACACCGGGCGCCTCGAAGCCATGACCCAGCGGCTGCGCGAACTGGCGCGCGCCGAGGCCGCGCCGCAGAACGAGCAAACCGAACTGTCACAGGTGGTCGGAGGATTGAAGAGCCGCTTCCCGACGCGAGCGATCGAGGCAACCGGCTGCCTCGAGCGTCCAATCGGCATGTCCAGCGAAAAAGCGCTGATCGTGCTGTCGCACCTCACCGACAACGCCATCCGTCACAACGCGAAGACTGTGCGGCTGGAAGCGATCGAGAAAGATGGATCCGTCAGAATGACGGTCAGCAATGATGGCGATCCGATATCCGAAGCGAATCGGGAAAAGATCTTCGATGCCTTCTTCACGACACGCCGCGACACAGGCGGCACGGGAATGGGGCTGGCCATCGTCCAGGCCGTTATGACCAGCCACGCCGGATCGATACGGCTACTGCCGTCCGATCAAGGCGTTGCGTTTGAGCTCCTGTTCCCGGCTGCCTAGATCGAGCAGTCGCTCAGACCCGTTCGATGATGATCGCCGGCGCCATGCCGCCGGCCGCGCACATCGTTACCAGCCCCCGCTTGAGATCGCGCCGCTCCAGCTCGTCGAGCACCGTGCCGATCAGGATCGATCCGGTTGCACCGATGGGATGGCCGAGCGCGATCGAGCCGCCATTGACGTTGACCTTCTCGCGGTCGAGCTTGAGGTCGCGGATGAACTTTTCGGCGACGACCGCAAACGCCTCGTTGATTTCGAAAAGATCGATATCGTCGAGCGTGAGGCCGGCTTTGGCCAGCACCTTGCGGGCGGCAGGCACCGGCGCGTTCAGCATTAACGTCGGCGAGTCCCCCATATTCGCCATCGCGACGACGCGGGCGCGCGGCTTCAGGCCATGGGCTTTTGCGTAACTCGGCGACGCCAGCAAGATGGCCGCCGAGCCGTCCACGACACCGGAGGAATTACCGGCGTGATGCATAAAATTGATGTCGAGGTCGGGATATTTGTCGAGGATGAGCTTGCGGTAGGTTGTCCCCTTGTCGTCAAGCGCATAGTCAGCAATCGCAGGAAACGCCGGCTTCAAGCCGGCCAGCCCTTCGAGCGTGGTCTGCGGCCGCGGGTATTCCTCGCGGTCGAGCGCGAGGCTGCCGTCTTCGCGGTAGACCGGCACGAGGCTCTTGTCGAAATGTCCGCCCTTGATAGCGGCCGCCGCCCGCTTCTGGCTTTCGAGGCCGAGTCCATCGACGTCCTGCCGCGTGATGCCCTCGAGCGTCGCCACCGCGTCGGCGCAGACGCCCTGATGCGATTGCGGGTGCCGGGCGCGCAGGCGAAGATTGCCGTTGTCCATCATGAACGGCCCCTCGCCGCGGCGGCCTTCCATCGACATCATCTCGGTGCCCCCGGCGATCACGAGGTCCTCCGAGCCCGACATGATCGAGTTGGCCGCCATGTTGACGCTGGTAATGCCGGATCCGCAAAACCGGTCCAGCGTCACCGCGCTGGCGCGCACGTCGTAGCCGGCATCGAGCGCCGACATCCGACCGAGATCGCCGCTCTGCTGGCCGCGTTGCGAGCTGGTACCCCAGATGATGTCATCGACATCAGCGGTATTGATGCCGGTGCGATCAGCCAGCGCACGCAAAACCGTGGAGCCGAGCTGCTGCGGATGAATGCCCGACAGGGCGCCCTTGCCGGCCTTGCCGACGCCCCGCGGCGTCCTGCATGCGTCGATGATCAGCGCGTCAACCATGGTGTTTTCCTTCTTGTTGATTGGCTGCATTTGCTGCCGATCGTGTTACACTGTCAATCCGATCAAGGCCGATTTGTAGCCCGGATGGAGCGCAGCGAAATCCGGGGCCGGATATCGGATGGATTCCGGATTTCGCTGCGCTCCATCCCGGCTAAATGATTTCGGCTACCGCCCCCGCAGCGCCAGGATTTTCTCCGCAGCGCGCAGATGCGGCTTGTCGATCATCTTGCCGTCGATCTTCACCACGCCTGAAGTCGGATTCTCGTTGAACGCCTTCACGACCTTCTCCGACCAGGCGATTTCCTCGTCCGTCGGCATGAAGGCGGCATTGACGACGTCCACATGCTTGGGATGGATCACCGCCTTGGCAAGGAAACCATCCTGACGCGCAGCGATGGACTCTTCCCGAAGCGCATCGAGGTCGTTGATGTCGGTCGCAATGGTGTCGATGGCAACCACGCCGGCGGCCGCCGCGCTGATCAGGCAGAGATCGCGCGCCAGCAGAAACGGCCCGTGGAAGCGTCCTGCTGTCCGGTTCCGCGACGCGCCGAGCGAGGCCGCAAGATCCTCGGCGCCCCACATCATGCCCCACAACCGCGGGCTCATGTTCTCGAAGTCGAGCAGCTTGAGGACCGCCCTCGCCGTTTCCGTCGCCACCGTCACTATTCTCGTAGAGCCATGCTCGATCCCGGCGGCCGCCTCGAAGGCATCGAGATACAGCGACAGGCGGTTGACGTCGGCGGCGCCGGCGCATTTCGGCAGCACGATGCCGTCGGGCCGGCCCGGCATGACGGCCGCGAGGTCGCCAAGAGTCATGTCCGTGTCGAGCGCATTGACGCGAACATATGTCTTCTGGCTCGGATTGCGGGCGTCGAGCATCTCGCGCACCGTTCGCCGCGCACCGGCCTTTTCTTCCGGCGCAATCGAATCCTCGATGTCGAGGATCAGCGCGTCAGCCGCGGTCTTCTTGGCGCTCTCGAACTTGCGCAGGCTGTCGCCGGGAACGAACAGGAACGATCGCATCAGCCTATGCCTTCGGTTTGCAGTGCATCAGGCCGGTGCGGCGGCAGCTTGCCACCACCTCGCCGCGCTGATTGGTCATGGTGTGCTCGAACTCGACGATACCCTGGTTCGGGCGTGACTTGCTTTCGCGCTTCGAGATGATCTTGGTGTGGGCCTTGAGCGTATCGCCGTGAAACACCGGCTTTGGAAACTTGACGTCGGTCATGCCGAGGTTGCCGATCGTGGTGCCGAGCGTCGTATCGTAGACGCTCATGCCGATCATGATGCCGAGCGTATAGAGGCTGTTGAACAGCCGCTGGCCGAATTCGGTGCTTTCGGCAAAATGCGCATCGATATGCAGCGGTTGCGGATTCATGGTCAGCAGGCTGAACAGCGTGTTGTCCATTTCAGTTACGGTGCGGCTGAACTCGTGGTGGAATTCCCGGCCGACCTCGAATTCCTCGAAATACAATCCAGCCATCAGCGTCCCCTGTAGTTCGGTGTGCGCTTCTCAACGAACGCATTCAAGCCTTCCTGACAGTCCTCGGTCGTTGCGACAAGCGCAAAGCTTTCGGCGGCGTTTTCGACCGAGCGGCGGAAGTCGGCGTCGACCGCCCGCACGAAGGCATCGCGCCCGATCTTCATGACGATGGAGGATTTGGCGGCGAACTTGCCTGCGACCTCTCGCGCGCGCTCAAGCGCGGTCCCCTTCGGCACCACTTCGCTGAGCAATCCCATGCGAAAGGCTGTCGCGGCGTCAAAGGGTTCGCCGAGGAACAGCGGACCAAAAGCCTGGTGCTTGCCGACCAAGCGCGGCAATTGCACGAAGTGAATGGCGGGGATCAGGCCTACATCGATCTCGGGATAGCCGAAGGTACAGGCGTCGCCGGCGATGATCATGTCGCAGGAGATCGCAATCGTCATGCCGCCGGCGCGCACCGCGCCGTCGACGGCGGCGATGGTCGGCTTGCCCATGCGATACTGGGTATCGTTGAGCGCGAAATACAGCCGTTCGAGGAATTTCTTGGTCTCGATTCCGGGCTTGCCACGGACGATGTCCAGATCAAGCCCGGCGCAAAACACCTTGTGGGCGCTGCCGATGATGACGGCGCGCACCGCTTCATCGTCCCTTGCCTTCGAAAGCGCCGCCAGCAGCGCATCGATCAGGTCCATGCTGAGCGCATTGACTGGCCCGCGATCGAGCATGATCTCGGCAATATTGCCCAAGACGGAATAACGAACGAGATCGGTGCTCATACCGTGCCTCCCTTGGCCTGGCGCACCGCGCCGGCCTTGACCAGATCGTCGATGGCGCCACGCTCGAAGCCCGCTTCCAGCAGCACCTCGTAACTGTCCCGGCCTATATCAGGCGCGGGGCGCAAGTCATCCTCCGAGAAGCTCGCAATGCCCGGCGTCCGCGGTGAGTACACCGGCCCGACGCCCGGCGTCTGCTGGCAGACCGCTGCCCTGGTCGCCTCGATATGGGCGTTGTGCAGCCATTCGCCGGGACTGAAGATCCGCGCCGCAATGAGAAATGCGATTCAAATTGAGGGCGCTTCAATTGCATACCAGGTCCGCTGACCGAGGCGCAGGCCAAAAAACTAGCGCACGATTTTGATATCCGGGCCCTTTGGCTTGGGCAGCGCGCGCTCCTGCATTGCCACCACACATTCATATTGCGGCCACTTCGGCAATTTCTCGTCGAGATTCACTTCGCGCCATTTCGGGTGTCCGTTGACATCCAACCAAGCCTTGTTCTCGCGGATAATTTTGGCCACCTTGGCCACATTCTGGCACTGTTCGCCAGCGTAGTTGAACGTCATCAGAACGGCTTTGACCGCTACCGTTCTCACCTCGGTTTCCTGCCATTTGTATGTGCCGGCCGGGATGACTGCCGTGAGATAGCTGTCGAGGGCTTTGTCGTCCAACCCGATGAGCTGGAATTTATCATCGACTGTTGTGTTCTCCGAAAACAGCGTCGCCGGCGCGCCGGCCACATAGAACATGGCATCGATTTCGCCCTTGCGCAGCGAATCCAGCGCTTCCTTGCCGCCGAGAAATACCTCTTTCGAGGGCGTGATTCCCGTCTGGAAGAAAATCGTCTTTGCAGTCAGGTAAGTGCCGCTTCTTTGAGGACCTATCGCAACACGTTTGCCTTGCAAGTCCTGCAGCGTTTTCAAGGAAAGATCACCGAGAACGTGGACCTCCTCCTTGTAAAGCGGATAAACGGCAGCAAGCTTGGTGGCGATAACTTTCAGTTCCTGGTCGTCAGAAATGTCGCGGATATATTCGAGCACGTCCGACTGCACGATACCGAGTTGCACACCGCGCTTCTTGCGAACGTCGAACACGTTCTGGATAGAGCCGGCCGATTCAAGAACCTGCAAGTAGACGCCGCTCGGTTCGACGATCTTCCTGATGTCCTCGCCAATCTTGATGTAGGTGCCAGCCGCACCACCCGTGACGATTCCCATATGCGGCGGCGTCGAGACCGACATGGCAAGCATAATGACCGAAACAAGAATCTTCATTACTCATTACCTCGCGTTATAACTCAAATCCGTCGGCCGGATGCAGGGGCCTGCAGAGCGACGGCTGCGTTAAGGGAGTTACTGCGATTTGAGAGGTTATACCTAAGGTAGTCTGGTAAGACAATTACGGCAAGTCTGCGGCGCAAAAGCCGGAAATCTGACTTCCGGCGATCTAATGTTCGGCCTTGGCGCGGTCGATCTCGGCATCGTGTGCGCTTCCGATGACGACGGCGCGCGCCGCTTCGTCGTCCCTCGCCTTCGAAAGCGCCGCCAGCAGCGCATCGATCAGGTCCATGCTGAGCGCATTGACTGGCCCGCGATCGAGCATGATCTCGGCAATATTGCCCGAGACGGAATAACGAACGAGATCGGTGCTCATACCGTGCCTCCCTTGGCCTGGCGGACCGCGCCGGCCTTGACCAGATCGTCGATGGCGCCACGCTCGAAGCCCGCTTCCAGCAGCACCTCGTAACTGTCCCGGCCTATATCAGGCGCGGGGCGCAAGTCATCCTCCGAAAAGCTCGCAATGCCCGGCGTCCGCGGTGAGTACACCGGCCCGACGCCCGGCGTCTGCTGGCAGACCGCTGCCCTGGTCGCCTCGACATGGGCGTTGCGCAGCCATTCTCCGGGATTGAGGATCCGTTCGGCGATGAGATCGGCGGCATGCAGGCGCGCAAGCCAGGCATCCGTCGGCTGGGTCAGAAACACCTCGCGCAACTGCGGGATCAGCGCATCCACGGCGTCCGCGCGCCGGACGAAATCGGCGAAGCGCGGATCGCTGGCGAGGTCGTCACGGCCGATGGCTGCGCACAGTCGCTTGTATTGCGGCTCGTTCACCAACGTGACCATCATCCAGCCGTCGGCAGTCTGATACAAGCCCGCCGGGACGTTAAGCGCACGTGGCCCGCCGCCTCCAGAATATGTTCGGCGACCTTGTGACCAAGCAGGGCGGAAGTCGATTGGCAAAGATTGACGTCGATCCAGCGCCCGGCGCCGACGGTTGCGCGCGCGAACAGCGTCGTTGCGGCGTTCTCCGGCCTGGTGTCGATCAATGTCGGCAACGACGGCACCCCGCATCGGGTCGGCACCACGATCTCCGACGTCGTCACCGGGGTCTACGCATTCCAGGCGATCGCGGTTATAGACCGCCGACAGCGTGGTATGGCTTCCATAGGTCGTTCCGAGGAAACGCGACCAATCGCCCTGCGGCGGCTCAACCTTGATGACGTCGGCCCCGTAGACGCCGAGCAGCATCGCGCAATAGGGCGAGGCGATGCCCTGCCCGAAATCCAGCACGCGCAGGCCGGCATACGGCGCCTCATGCGTCGGCGATAGCTTGCGTTCGATGGTCATTTCTTCTCCCGGATCGGCCGAAAGCTACAGCGCGAGGTAGCGCTGACGAATGTTGTCGTTGGCTTTCAGCTCTTCGATCCCGGATGTGTAGACGATCTGGCCCTTATCGATAACCGTCGCGTGGCTCGCAAGGCCAAGGCAAAAATGCATGTTCTGCTCGGCGATCAGCACCGTGGCGCCGGTGCTGCGAAGCTGCCGCAGCAATTCTCCGATCCGTTGCACGATGATCGGCGCCAGTCCTTCGCTCGGCTCGTCCAGCAGCAACAGCGCCGGATTACCCATCAGCGTGCGCGCAATCGCCAGCATCTGCTGTTCGCCACCCGACAGCCTTCCCGCGATCCGGTGCCGCAGCGGCTCCAGCAGCGGAAACACGTCGTAAACGCGCCGGATCGGCCACTCGTCCTCGCCATCAGGCCCCTTCTTGGCGCCGATGACCAGATTGTCCTCGACCGTGTGCTCGGGAAAGATCTGGCGATCCTCCGGCACGAAGCCGAGACCGGCGCGCGCGATGTGGTGTGGCTTCAGCCCGGACACCACTTTGCCGCGCAAAGTGACTTTGCCGCGGCGTGCGGGAGCTAGCCCCATGATCGCCTTCATGG
This sequence comes from Bradyrhizobium sp. AZCC 1678, assembly GCF_036924765.1. Lineage (NCBI taxonomy): Bacteria > Pseudomonadati > Pseudomonadota > Alphaproteobacteria > Hyphomicrobiales > Nitrobacteraceae > Bradyrhizobium > Bradyrhizobium sp. AZCC 1678. Next base: position 2,876,672 of record NZ_JAZHSE010000001.1, on the reverse strand, counting down.
TGGTGGACTTGCCGGCGCCGTTGCGGCCGAGCAGCGCCATGGTCTCGCCCTGCCGCACCGCGAGGGCGACGCCGAACAGGATCTGGCTGGTGCCGTAATAGACGTCGAGGTCTTCGACCTGCACGACCGGCTGCGCGCTCATACCGCTGCTCCGGCGTGATGTTCGGTGCCGAGATAGGCCTCGATCACAGCCTCGTTGCGGCGGATCGCATCCGGCGTGCCAGTTGCGAGAATGCGGCCATAGCAGAGCACGACGATCTCGGGCGCGATCTTGAACACGATATCCATATCATGCTCGATGAACACCACCGTGATCTTCTGCGTCTCCCAGAGCTCCCTCACCTTGTCGATCATCCGCCAGCGCTCCTCAGTGCCCATGCCGGCGGTCGGCTCGTCGAGCAGCAGCACCTTGGGATCGAGCACCAGCGCCAGTGCGATATCGAGCAGCTTCTGATCGCCATGCGACAGCGTCGCCGCGGTGCGATTGCGCTTGCCGGTCAGCCCCAATAATTCCATCGCTTGTTCGGCGCGGTCGCGGGTTTCGGCCAACGGGAAGCGCCGGTGCAGCACGCTGGCGCGCCGTTGATCGGCGCAGACGGCGGCGAGCATGGTCTCCTGCACCGTCAGCGACGGAAAAATGCTGGCTACCTGAAACGCCCGGCCGATACCGTGACGCACGATCTCGGGCGGCGATCGCCCGGCCATGTCGACGCCGTTGAGCAGGATCTGTCCGGAGTCGGGCCTCAGCGCGCCGGTGATCAGGTTGAAGAACGTGCTCTTGCCGGCGCCATTGGGGCCGATCACGGCGGTGAGCGAACCGTCGGCAAAATCGAGCGTCACATTGTCGGTCGCCTTGACGCCGCCGAACGATTTCGAAAGGGAGCGTATCTCCAGCATGGCTACTTCCCCGAACCTTCGCGGCGTCGCGCATACCACTCGACAACAAAATCCATCAAGCCTTTCCGCAGGCCGATGGCGAAGAACAGGATCACGATCCCGAGCACGATGCCGTGATAGTCGGTCCAACGAGTAACGGTATCGTTGAGAATCAGGAGCAGCACGGTGCCGACCATCGGCCCCAGAAATGTAGTCACACCGCCGAGCATGTTGATGAAGATGCCCTCGCCCGAAATGGTCCAATAGGCGAATTCCGGATAGGCTCCGGAGACGAACAGCGCCATGATGACGCCGCCGGTAGAGGCAAACAGCGCCCCCAGCACGAAGATCGTGAGTTTTGCGCGCCAGACATCGATGCCGACGAAGCTGGCGCGGCTGGCGTTATCGCGGATCATCCGCAAGGTATAGCCGAACGGCGATTGCGCGATCTGACGCATCAGTAGAAGCCCGATCACCAGCAGTGCGCAGCTTGTGATGTACAAATGCACATGGTTCGACAAATCGATACCGAAAAAGGCCGGACGCGGAATGCCACCGCGCAATCCCTGATCGCCGCCGGTCAGCGATACCCAGGACAGGATGGTCGAGTGGATCAGCATCTGGAACGCCAGCGTCACGAAGGCGAAATAGATTTCCTTCAGTCGCACGCAGATGGCGCCAATGACGAGGGCGACGACAAACGTGATCGCCAACGTTGCGACGAAAGCCACAGGGATGGGAACACCGGTCTTCTGCATCATCAACCCGAAGCCGTAGGCGCCAAGGCCAAAGAACATGCCATGGCCGAACGATGTCAGGCCGGTGTAACCGACCAGAAGGTTGAGCGACGTCGCGAACAGCCCATAGGCCGCGCAGCGGATCACGAAGTCGAGCAGCAGTTTACTGCTGAAGACCATCGGCAACAGCGCAAGCACGACAAAGACCGCAAGTGCAATCAGGGCATCCCGATTACGGCGCGGCTTTGCTTCGGTGTGGGGGACATCGAGTGCCGGCGCCCCCTGTTCGGCCTGCAGCTCGGTCATGCGACCTCCTTGCCGAACAGGCCGGTGGGCCGGGACACCAGCACGATCACCATGAACAGGTACATCAGGCCTTCCGTGAACAAGGGAAAGCCGAGCGATCCGAACGAGCGGATCATGCCGATCAGGATCGCGCCGATCAGCGCCCCCAGGATCGAGCCCATGCCGCCGATCACAGTGACGATGAAGGATTCGATCAGGACGGAAAATCCCATGCCCGGCGTCAGCGAACGCACGGGTGCGGCGAGCGCGCCAGCAAGGCCTGCCAGCATGCCGCCCAACGCAAACACCCCGCCATAAATCAGGCCGGTGTTGATGCCGAGCGCAGACACCATGCCCGGATTATGCGCGGCCGCCCGGATCACCTTGCCAATTCGCGTGCGGGCAAGGCCGAGCCCGAGGATCACGGCAGCGACCAGCGCAACGCCGATCAGGAGCAAATAATACGGCGGCACCACGCCGCCGGCGATGAACAGCGGCGCCACCTGGAATGCCGCCGGCATACCCATCGACTTGAATTCCGGCCCCCAGATCATCCGCACCACGTCATCGAAGATCAGCACAAAGGCGTAGCAGACGAGCAACTGCATCAGCACGTCGGAGCCGTAGACGCGGCTCATGAACACGCGCTCGAAGATCAGGCCAAGCAAGGCCGTGCCGGCCGCCCCGCACAACATCGCCAGCGCAAAGCTGCCAGTGTATTGGTAGGCCGTCATCGCGAAATAGGCGCCGAACATATAGAAGGCACCGTGGCTGAAATTCACCACCTTGAGCACGCCGAAGATCAGCGTCAGCCCGACGGCGACCAGGAACAGCAACATGCCGATGATGAAGCCGCTGGTGGTTTGCGTCACCAGGCAGGCAGAACTGGCGAGACAGCCGGTAAGCGCGTCAATATCCAAGGGAAACATCCATTGCAGCGTGCCAACCGGGGCGCGCGAGAAACACTCGGCAGCAAGCAGAGGCGGCTACACCGCCTCCGCTCTTCGCCAATCGATCAGGTGTAGCCCTTGGTCTTCTTCCACTCGGCTTCGAGTTCGAAGATCGTCTTCCAGTCGCCGGCCTGAACTTGCGGCACGTAAGGCTCTTGCGGGATCGTCGTTCCCCAGCCGATCGCATAGCCAACCAGCGTCTGGTCCTCGGCGCGCATGGTGACGGTGCCGTCGGCGCCGAACGGCGACTTGATCTTCAACCCACGCAACGCCTCCGCAATCTTCTTGCCGTCGACTGAATTCGCCTTCTTCGAAGCTTCCGCCAACAGCATGATCGCGGTCGCATTCTCCCATGACCAGTTGGTGGGATATTCGTTGTACTTCGCCTTGTAAGCGTCACCCCAAGCGGCGTTCTCAGGGGTTGCGGGATAGGTCTTGATGTAGCGGTTGCCGGAGTGAATGCCCTTCGGCAGGTTCTTCACCACCGTCAGCGCGGTGTAGTCGGCCATATTGACCGCAAACACCTCCATCTGGCTGAACAGCGCGTAGATATTAGCCTGGTCGATGTAGGACGTGAGGTCGCCGCCCCACAGGCAGGAATACAACGCCTGCGGCTTCGCCTGCAGGATTTTCGTCACCACCTCGGTGTAATCGGGCTGGAAAAGCTTGGGCCAGGACTCGCTAATGATCTCAACGTCGGGCGCGAAGCGCTTGAGATACGTCACGTATTCGCCGGTGGTGTCGCGGCCATAGGCATAGTCGGGCGAACAGGTCGCCCATTTCTTCAGACCCTTGGCCTTGGCGATCGCCGCTGCGTAGCTGCCGCCGACGATCGAGTCATGCACGCCTTGGCGCGCGGTGCGGAACGCGTTGGGAATGTGCTGCTTGGGATCGGCCGTCAGCGCCGAGGTTTCCGAGTTGGTGTGAAGGCAGAGCACGCCGAGATCGCGCGCCACTTCATGCACCGCGAATGCACCCGATGACGCTTCCGCGTCGATCAGCAATTCACATCCATCGGTATTGACGAGTTCGCGGGCGACGCGGGCGGCTTCCTGCGGCTGTCCCTTGGAATCGCGGATCACCATTTCGACCTGACGTCCGGCCAGCCCGCCGGCAGCATTGACTTTTTCGACTTCCAGCATCACCCCGTTACGCGACGACGTTCCGAGCTGCGCCACGCGTCCGGAGAGAATGGTCGGCATGCCGACCTTGATGGTCTTGGCCTGCGCGCGCGCCACCCAGGGTGTCGCAAATGTTACGGCCCCGGCGCCCATCATCGCCAATGTCGCGCGGCGGCTTACGCCCGGTTTGCGGGTTCTCGTCATTGCTTCCTCCCTGTGGGGTTTGCGTTCCCAAATCCCTGCCGGAGATCGCGTCGCCTCCGTACCCACAAGGATTTCAGAGCAAGGGGGGTGACGTCAAGCCAAAGGTGAATTACGACTCATAATTCATCTAGGGAGAAAACGGACCCGGAAACCGGGCTTTTGGGCGGATAATGATCAATCTATCCAGCTTCATCGCGTTTCACGCCCGGCGGACGCCGGATCGCTGTGCGCTGAAATACCGCGGCGAGGACGTCTCCTATGCCGAGTTCGACGCCCGCATACGTCGGGTTGGCGGATGGCTCGCCGCACGCGGCGTCGGCCCCGGCGACGTCGTCGCGGTGCTGATGAAGAACAGCACGGCGTTCCTCGAGTTCGTGTTTGCGACCAGCCATATCGGCGCGGTGTTTCTGCCCATCAACTACCGTCTGTCCGCCGACGAAGTCGGCTACATCGTCGGTAATTCCGGTGCGCGCATCCTGATCGCGGATGACGAGCTCGCGGACATCGCTGCAGGCGGCGCGCCGGTGGTGCTGCTGGACGAAGCCGCACAGTCCGACGCGACGCGCCTTGCGCCTGATATTGCCGCCGCCCCGATGCACGTCCGCCAACCGCGCGACCTGATGCGGCTGATGTACACGTCAGGCACGACGGATCGCCCCAAGGGCGTGATGCTCACTTACGAAAACCTCTACTGGAAGTCGGCCGACCAGACGCTCGTACTCGGGTTGAACGCCGACACGCGATTACTGGTGGTCGGTCCGCTCTATCATGTCGGCGCGCTCGATCTGCCGGGGATCGCGGTGCTCTGGCACGGCGGCATGCTTTCCATCCACCGCAACTTCGAGCCCGAGCAGGCGCTCGCCGCGATCGAGACGGAGAAACTCAACGCCGCCTGGTTCGCACCCGTGATGACGACCGCGATCCTCACCTGCCCGAGCCGCGACCGTTACGATGTATCGAGCCTGCGATGGACGATCGGCGGTGGCGAGAAAACCCCGGAAGTGCGCATCCGCGCTTTCTCCGACTACTTCAAGAACGCCCGCTACATCGACGCCTACGGCCTGACCGAGACATGCGGCGGCGACACCTTCATGGAAGCCGGCCGCGAGATCGAGAAGATCGGCTCGACCGGCCGCGCCATTGCCCATGTCGAAATCGAAATCCGTGACGATGCCGGCAATCGACTGCCGGCCGGCGAGAACGGCGAAATCTGCCTGCGCGGACCGAAGATCACGCAGGGCTACTGGAAGGATCCCGAGAAAACCGCGGCGGCGTTCTTCGGCGACTGGTTTCGCACCGGTGACGTCGGCTATCTCGATGAGGACGGCTTTCTCTATTTGACCGACCGCAAGAAGGACATGATCATTTCCGGCGGAGAGAACATCGCCTCCTCCGAGGTGGAGCGTGTCATCTACGAACTGCCGCAGGTGCGCGAAGTCGCCGTCATAGGCCTATCCGACGAGCGCTGGGGCGAAAAGCCGGTGGCGGTCGTGGTGCTGGGCGACGGCGCCACGCTGGAATTGCCGGATCTCGCCGATCACTGCCGCGCGCGCCTCGCAAGTTTCAAGGTGCCGAAGCAACTCATCATCCGCGAAAGCCTGCCGCGCAACCCTTCCGGAAAAGTCCTCAAGCGCGTGCTGCGCGCCGAACTGGAATCCCACGCATGACGCAATCATCGCAAGCCGCACCGGGCAAGGTGACAAAACTCAACCGGGCCGAGCGCAACGCCTGGACCAAGCGCAAGATATTCGACGCCGCCACCAAGGTCGTCGGCAAAGTGGGTTACGCCGAGGCTTCGGTTGCCCGCATTACCGAGGAGGCCGGTGTCGCGCAGGGAACGTTCTACAATCACTTCGAGAACCGCCAGGAACTGCTCGATCAATTGCTGCCGAAGGTCGGCACCGATATGGTTCACTTCATCCGCGAGCGCACCGCAAGCGCACATGCGGCAAGGCAGGAAATCGAACGCTTCAGCGCCTTCTTCGATTTCATCCGCGAGGTGCCAGAGTTCCTGCGCATCCTCAACGAAGCCGAATATTTCGCGCCGATCGGCTACCAGAAACATCTCGACAATATCGCCACCGCCTATGTCCGCATCCTCCGGCGCGCGCGTCAGGCCGGCGCGATCATCGACTATAGCGACGAGGAGTTCGAAGCCATCGTTCACATCTTGATGGGCGCGCGCGGCTATCTGAGCCGCCGCTACTCCTACGTTGGCGGCAGCGTCACGGCAGCGCCCGGGCATGTCATCTCCGCCTACCGAAAGCTGGTTACGCGCGGCCTGTTCACACCGGAAAAAGGCAACAACCATGACCGCTGAGGGTATCGTCCTCGTCACCGGCGGCAGCCGCGGCATCGGCGCCGCCACTGCGACGCTGCTGGCCGAACAGGGCCGGCGCGTGGTGATATCGGACATCGCACCAGAACCATTGGCTGAAACGCAAGTCGTCATGTGGCCGGCACCATTCGACGTCGCCAACGAAAGCGCCGTCGTCAGCGGCATCGCCGACATCGAGGCCGCGCACGGACCAATTGCGGGGCTGGTCAACGCCGCCGGCGTCTTCGGCAAGATGCACCCGATTGAGCGCGTGCGAATGGATCAATGGGACCGCGAGGTCAATATCGATCTGCGCGGCACGTTTCTGGTCGCCCGCAGCGTCGGCGTAAAGATGGCCGCGCGCCGGCAGGGCGCAATCGTCAATGTCGCCTCCGTTGCCGGCATGACGTCAGGACCGATCCATGCCTACACGGCCGCGAAAGCCGGCGTCATTCAGATCACGCAGACGTTGGCCGCCGAATGGGGCCGCAGTGGCGTGCGCGTCAATGCTGTCTCGCCGGGCTTTACGCGCACCGCCATGCTGGAAGCGGGCATCGCCTCCGGCGCGCTGAACAAGAAATGGCTGGAAAGTCCGACCGCGATGAACCGGCTGGTCGAGCCGATCGAGGTCGCACAGGCCATCGCGTGGCTGCTCTCGCCGATGAGCAGCGGCGTCACCGGAATAAATCTGCCCGTAGACGCCGGATATATCGCAGGCACCACCTGGGCCGCCTATGGCGGCCTGCGGGAAGCGCCGAACGCGTAATGAGGAAATGAGCATGAACATCGAAGTATCGCGCAAGAAGCTCGATCTGTCGTCGGCCATCGCGGAGGGTGACATCCGCGTGTTGCTGATGGTTCTGGTGCACATGACCGGAGATGAGCGCTGGCTGGAACCACCCTACAAGCCGAAGCGCGACGTGCGGCTGATTCCGGATCCGCAAGCCGGCGTCCCGCCGGAAATCCAGGCCGAAATCCGCGCCGCCGTGCTGAAGTTGTTCGAAAACGGCGAACCGAAGCCCGTCATTACTGACCCCGGCGACGAGCTGATGCTGAAGATGATGCGCGCGACACTCGGCGAGAACGTCACGCCGGAATATGCGCCATTGATGCGCGAGGAAATGGGTTTCATTCCCCGAGAGGCACGCTGGACTAAATCACCGTCCAGCGAAAAGCTTGCACAGCAGCACGTGCTGATCGTCGGCGCCGGCGTCTGCGCCATCGCGCTGGGCGTCGCCCTTGGCCGCCTCGGCATCCCCTACACCATCGTCGAGAAGAACGACGAACTCGGCGGCACCTGGTACGTTAACCGCTATCCCGGTTGCGGCGTCGATACGCCGAACCATTCCTATTCCTTCTCGTTCGGCGCGCGCAACCCGTGGACGCGTTATTTCGCCCAGCGCCAGGAATTGCTCGACTACCTCAAGAAGGTCGCGCTCGAATACGACATCCGCAAACATCTCCGCCTCAACACCGAGCTGAAATCGTCGCACTGGGACGAGAACAAGCGGCGCTGGATCTCCACGTTAAAGTCCGCCGATGGCGAGGAGACCTTTGAGTCGACCACGCTGGTCAGCGCGATCGGCCAACTCAACGACCCCTCACCTGCGCACTTCAAGGGCGAGGAGGATTTCAAGGGTGAGATGCTGCACTCAGCCTTGTGGACCGATGACATCAAGCTCGACGGCAAACATGTCGCCGTCATCGGCACCGGTGCAACCGCCATGCAGCTGGTGCCCTCGATCGCCGACCGCGTCGCGTCGGTCACCGTCTACCAACGCACCGCGCAATGGGCGCGCCCCGTGGCAGGCTATTCCGATCCCATCACCGAAGGTGCACGGTGGCTGCTCGCGAATTTGCCGTTTTACGTGCAGTGGTATCGTTTCAACATGTTCTGGCGCTACGGCGACGGTCTGTTGCCGTTCCTGCGCAAGGACCCGGAATGGCCACATCCCGAGCGCGCCGTGAACAAGGGCAATGACCGGCATCGCGAGGAACTGACGGACTTCATTCTGTCCGAATTGAAGGACCGCCCTGATCTCATCGAGAAATGCGTGCCGACCTATCCGCCCTACGGCAAGCGCATCCTGCTCGACAACAATTGGTTCAAGACGCTGACGAAGCCGAATGTCGAACTAGTTACCGACAAGATCGATCATTTCGCAAAGGAAGGCATCGTTGCTTCGGACGGCAAATTGCGGCCGGCCGATGTCATCGTGATTTCGACAGGATTCAAGGTCACGGAGATGGCGGCACGTCTCAACATCAGCGGGCGTGACGGCAGGAATCTCAGGACGGCGTGGGCCAACGACAACCCGACAGCCTATCTCGGTCTCACCGTGCCGGACTTTCCGAACTTCTTCGTGATGCTCGGTCCCAATTCAGGCCCCGCGCATGGCGGCAGCGTGATCTTCCAGTCGGAATGCCAAAGCCGGTACATCTCCGCTTGCCTCGTTGAGATGATCGAGCAAGGCATCGCTGCGGTCGATGTTCGTCCCGAGGCGCACGATCAGTACATCAGACAAGTTGATGCCGAGCATGAGCAATTGATCTGGACTCACCCAGGCATGACGACGTATTACCGCAACAGCCAAGGTCGAGTGTTTTCGGCGATGCCATGGCGGTTCGTGGATTACTGGGCGATGACCCACGACCCCGACCTACGGGACTACCGCCAGACAAAGGCTTGAACCAGTTCCCGGGAACCAGTCGCGCACGAGTTGACTTTGGGATGGCTTGACACCGGCCGGCATCTGCCGCAGCATTTCGATGCTGCACCTGTTGGAGTCACGGAGCGGGGTGGCTCCCCACTTCGCAGGCATTGGCGCTTCGGTGAGATGATCGAGACGACACGCAGCGGAAGCGGACGAAAGTCCGTCGGCCAACTCTTGAGGAGGAGCATGACGCCACCGGATCAGACTGGTGACCTTGCTCATCGCAAGGTCAGGGTGCGGTCGAGGTCATAAGCAGCTGCCAGCCTCGTTGCGCCTTCAACAATTCGAACGACATATCCGCGGGACTGGAGCGCAAAGGCCACGCGCTGCCGGATCCTGAGATCATACTGGTGTCTACCAGAAATCCTTCGCCTAAAACGAAGATGTCGGGCCCCGCGATGCTTTCATGCACCGGGGCCCATTCGTTTTTGGAATATCAAAACCTTTGGAATATCAAAACCGCGCCGCATGGTTCCATGCTCTGTTCGGATCGGGAATACTGATCCGATCGAACAAGGATACACCATGGATAAGCCGCGCGTACGAATCTACACCGACTACAAGAGCCCCTATGCGTTCGTCGCCAACAAGCGGCTGTTTGAACTCGAGGACGCTCATGGCGTCGAACTCGAATGGCTGCCCTACACGCTGCGCATTCCAGAATTCATGGGCACGGTGGAAGAGCGCACGCCGCATTTCTGGCGCAAGGTGCGCTACGCCTATATGGACGCGCGCCGCTATGCCAATGCGCAGGGCCTCACCATGAAGGGGCCGCGGCGCATTTACGACGGCTTCTGTTCCAGCGCCGGCATGCTGTTCGCACAGCGCCATGGCTTGTTCCGGCCCTATCACGACACGGTATTCCGTCGCTTCTGGAGCCATGATCTCGAAATCGACGAGCTGTCGGACATTTCGGGCGTGATCGCATCGATCGGCGGCTCGGCCGAGGCGTTCGAGGCTTACGTCCACGGCCCGGCGCGGGCCGAACACGACCGCATCATCGATGAAGCGGAAGCGCTCGGCGTGTTCGGCGTGCCGACCATGGTCTTCAACAGCGAATTGTTCTGGGGCGGCGATCGCATCGACATGTTGATCGAGCGCATCAGGAACCCGGAGTCGGTCGCGACGGCGCTGGGCGGCCGTCATCGCAAGTAAAAAATTTCCGAAACGCTGAACACCTAGCCGACGGCCAAATGCGGCCAGCACCCGGTGCGCTCCAGCACCGGCCGCAACGCAGCCCGGCTCTCAGCATCGAGGGCGGCTAACTTGTCACGAAGTTGTTGCAGGCACTTCACCTGATATTTGAATGGCGCCAGCGCATAAGGCATGCCCCAAACATTCATCTCCAGCCGCTCAAGGCCTTTGGCAAACGCTTCGGCGTTGGCGACCAGGAACGGCAGATAGAGCTCGCCGGCAATTCGCAATAGCGCCTCGGCCATGCCGCCGAACGCCTGCTCGCGCGAATGCCAATCGCCCTCGACGCCGGAGGCATCGTCCAGCCGCCGCACCCAGTGATCGGTGAACGGCGCCTTCGCACGCATGATCTGCATCGGCGTCGGGTCGGTCGCCATCTCGCTGAGCTGGCCGAACCAGGCGAAGTCGGCGAGCGACGGCCGGCTTCCGAACAGATAATTGGACATGCCGACATGCGGCTCGAATGCCGTCAGCATCCGCAAGTAGCTCTCTTCCAGCAGCGGCTTGTTTTCCGCCGTCGCGCCGAGAATGACCATGCGCGAAATCTGCCGCTGGCGGAATTGCTCGATCTCTTCCGGACTGCCGGTCTCGGCCTCCGACACCGACCACTCCTCGCCGGCCCAGCGCGCGACATAGGCCTGATCTTCCGGATCCCACCAGCGATAGAGAAACAGCGGCTTCACCGCCCATTCGTCGGCGAGGTCTTCCAGGAGATCGCAGACAAACGCGACCGCCTTGTCATCGGGAATGACGGAGCGTGCCTTGTGACGGCTCTGATCATAAGCGAGCGTCGTAGTCTCGCCGCGGTAGGTCCCGTCAGGATACTGCAGCACCGGAATCAGATTGGGCCGCAAATGCTCGGTCGCCTTGCGCAGCGCCTTGGTCATGATGACCCAATCGAACGGAATTCTCCGGTAGCGCAACAGCGCGCGCAGCTTGATGGCGTAAGGCGACGCGGTCGAGCCGATCAGCCGGTAGCGTCCTTCGGTCATGGCATTCATTGTTCGTCTCGCAGCAAGTCAGGCGGGTATACCCCGCTATCATAGGGAAAGTTACCCCGTGAGATCGACGTCCCGCCCGCATTCGAATTTCACCCGCCAGACCTGCAATAACGCCTGCGGTGCTCGCCTTGCGGCGCAGCGAAATTTACCGCTATTCTGATCGCCAATGACCCGGCCCGCCCTGCCCAATAATTCAACCGTGGAGAAACGCCATGAACCCTCCCGTTAATTCGCCCGCCATCAAGGTCGTGAAATCGGTTCGCGAACAGGTGAGCGCGGAGGAGTGGCAGGCGCGGGTCGATCTTGCGGCCTGCTACCGTCTCACCGCGATGTACGGGATGACCGAGATGGTCGCCAACCATATCTCCTGCCGGGTGCCGGGGACGACCGACCAGTTCCTGATCAATGCTTACGGCATGCTCTACGAGGAAATCGACGCTTCCAGCCTGATCAAGATCGATGTCGATGGCAACACGCTGCTCAACGCCTCCGACTATGACGTCAACGTCGCCGGCTTCGTGATTCACAGCGCCATCCACATGGCCAAGCACGACATGGATTGCGTGGCGCATACCCACACGCCGGCCGGAATGGCGGTCTCGGCGATGGAATGCGGCTTGCTGCCGCTGGCGCAGACCTCGATGCGGTTTCTCCACATCGCCTATCACGATTTCGAGGGTATCGCCGACAATGTCGACGAGCGCGAGCGGCTGGTGAGGGACCTCGGCGACCATGAAGCCATGATCCTGCGCAACCACGGCCTGCTCGTCGTCGGCCGCACCGTGCCGGCAGCGTTCAATGTGCTGTTCCGTCTCGAACGCGCCTGCCAGGTGCAGGTCATGGCGTTGTCCTGCAATACCAAGCTGATCTATCCGCCGCAGAGCATCCTCGAGGACACCTATGAGCGGATGCAACCGAAACCCGAGCGTAGCACCCGTAACGGCAACCTTGCCTGGCCGGCCCTGCTGCGCAAGCTCGATCGGGCTGATCCGTCTTATCGAGACTGACTGAGCCGCTGCTGGGTGCGCCGGAACTCCGCACGAACTTTGAGCGCAGCCTGCCTGTAATTTGATCGCACATATCGCCGCGAAATCGCCGATGCTGATATCAGGCGTAGCGACAGGTGCGTCCGATGAAGACATTCATTCGCGTGGTTGAACTATGGGTGCCCGACCGAACCCGCACGCGCCTGGAGTTCGGCGGCTGTCTTTGCAGCGAAGAGTACGCGGAGTTCAAGGCCGTCAGCGAAAACGCCCTGTTCGCCTATGACGAAGGGCTGCCCGGCAAGGCCTGGGCCTCCGGCCATCCCGTCATTCTCACGGAATTCGCAAACTCCTACTTCAAGCGCACCGACGAGGCGATCGAAGCCGGATTGACCTGCGGCGTTGCGCTGCCGGTCTTCGCCGGCGAATTCCTGATGGCCGTGATGGTGCTGTTCTGCGGCGATGACGAAAAGCACGTCGGCGCCATCGAACTCTGGCACAACGATCCGGAGAAATCCCACGAGATGGGCCTGGTCGACGGCTATTATGGCACCGCCGACATGTTCGAATTCAATTCGCGGCACACCAAGTTCCCGCGCGGATTCGGCCTGCCCGGCCGCGCCTGGAAAGCCGGCATGCCGCTCATCATCAAGGATTTGCACAACGCCAAGAGTTTTCTGCGCTGGGAGGAAGCGAGCGAAATCGGGATCAATTGCGGCGTCGGCATTCCCTACGTGACGCCGCCGGATCAAACCTGGGTCACGACGTTCCTGTCTGCGCAGGCAACGCCGATCGCCAGACGCTTTGAGATCTGGGTGCCGAACCCGGCGCGAACGGAACTGGTGTTTCATTCCGGCGATTGCAGCAAGAATGCCGACCTGACCTCGCTTTATGCCTCAAAGACGATCCGCAAGGGCGAAGGCAGCATTGGCGGCGCCTGGGCGACAGGCATGCCGGCCATCAACGAACATCTGAAGGTCGATGAATCGATCGCGGCGCAGCTCGCCCGCGCGGCCGGCATGAACCAGATCGTTGTTCTTCCCGTGATCGAAAACGCGCTGCTCAAGGCCGTACTCGCCTGGTATCTCTGAACCGCCGTTCAACTGGTCAGGAAACAGGCGGCTCCCGCAGTGTCCTGAAATAGTCCCGCACCTCCCGCACGAACAGATCGGGCTGCTCGAATGCCGCGAAGTGACCGCCCTTCGGCATTTCACTCCAGTGCTGGATATTCGTGTAGCTCGCTTCCATCCACTTTCGCACCGGCGTGACAATCTCCTTGGGGAAGACGGCCACGCCCGTCGGTATCGTCACCTTAAACGGCGCGCGGCGCTTAGGCCCGAAACTCTCCCAGTACAGGCGAGCTGACGAGGCGGCGGTCGCCGTCACCCAATAGAGCATCACGTTGTCGAGCAGCTCATCGCGGCCAAGGATGTTCTCCGGGTGGCCGTCGCAATCGGTCCAGGCCCAGAACTTTTCCAGAATCCACGCGGCCTGCCCGCTCGGCGAATCCGTCAAGGCGTAACCGAGTGTCTGTGGCCGGGTCGATTGCTGCTTGGAATATCCGGTATCCCAATCGGCGTAATGCTGAATGCCGTTCAGCGCCCGCGCTTCCTCGGGCGTCGGCTGCCCTTCCACGTTGGGCCGCGTCGACATCGCCAGCGTGATGTGAATGCCGGCGCAATGTTCGGTGTCCTGCGCGCCGATCGCGGTCGTGATCGCCGATCCCCAGTCGCCGCCCTGCGCGCCATAGCGCTGATATCCAAGGCGATCCATCAACACCGCCCAGCTTGACGCGATGCGACCGACGCCCCAGCCGGTGGCCGTCGGCTTGGCCGAAAAGCCGAAGCCCGGCAGTGAGGGACAAACGACGTGAAACGCGTCGGCCGCGTTGCCGCCATGCGCGGTCGGATCGGTCAAGGGCTCGATCACCTTGTGAAACTCGACCACCGAACCCGGCCAGCCATGCGTGATGACCAGTGGCATCGCTTCCGGGTGCGGCGAACGGACGTGCAGGAAATGAATGTCGAGCCCGTCGATTTCGGTGGTGAACTGCGCAAAGCGATTGAGCCGCGCCTCGCGCCCGCGCCAATCGTACTCTTCCGCCCAATAGCGGCAGATGTCCTTGATCCATTTCAGTGGCGCTCCCTGGCTCCAGTCCTCGACCAGTTCGGCTTCCGGCCAGCGCGTGTTGCGCAGTCGCGATTTGAGATCGTCAAGCACGTCGTCGGCGATCGAAATGCGATAGGGTTTGATTTCAGCGCGCATGAAAAAGACCTTTTCAAGCCCAGCCGGAGCTGCCGGGACGGATTTCACAGGCGGAAATCATCGTCGCACGCGAGGCCGATATCAAGGGAAGTGTGGCACGCTACGGGCTACCATTTTCCACGAGCACAAATGGCGCCCATGCGCTCGGGTGCGCATAATCGCCACCCCTGGCGATCAAGGCCGAGAGCGAGCGGCGAAGCCCTTCAGCGCGGCCGATATCGGGATGAGACAGCATCGCATCGATTGCGCCGGTCGTGATGGCAACAGCGGCGTCTGAGCGAACAGGCCAGTGTGAGACCAACAGCGCACGTGCGCCTGCAAAGAAGAACGCTCTCGCAAGGCCGGAGAATGCCTCCGAATTCGATGCATCACCGCCGGCCGTGTTGCAGGCTGAAAGCACCACCCAGTCGGCGTTGAGTTTGAACCGTCGTCGGCAGGCGTGGCGGCAGCCGCGGTGTCAAGAGGGCGGTCAAACGGCGTTTGTTGCCCGGGCTTGGCCAGCGCGCATGAAGGCGTAGCTGCTTGTAATCATAAACCCGCCGGACGTCATGCGTCCGGCGTTTCAGGTTTGAATTCGTGCAGGATAGAGGCGGTCCTCGTCCGTTTTTCTGGCCGGGTCCGGACCGCCGTCGCAGACATCAAAACGGGCGAGTCGGCCTCGGCCGCAACTTCATACGGGCTTTGAATCCGTCAGAAGATGCATACTCGATCCGCTAAGACAATGCTCTCAATCGCGGGATCGAGCAGCCGCCCTCATCGCCCCCTGTCTTTCAAGTGCAGGAAAAACTTACAGCAGCAAAAAGCGCTTATCAGCGCCGGCGGAAACATGATCGCGGCGAGCAGCAAAGGCGACATGCTCGATGAAGGGTCGATCCATCTTCCAAACGACCAGCCTAAAGCGAGATCAATGGAAACCACCAGCAACGCGAGGGCAAGCAGCGGCAAAAACAGCCCTGTAAACATTGAACGCCAGCTCGGTGCAGCTGCCGACCAATCGATGCCATCGAATTCCTGATCGGGATCGCTTGGCCCGACCTCGCGAGGACGCAGAGGCCACGGGGCTGCATCATTCATTTTAATAACCATGACAATTGAACAGCGTGATTATCTTTAAAACCAATACTGGCGGACCAATATCGGCGACTTATCGCAATTCTATAGCAGCGATTTGATACCGTTTGTAGGGCGAAACAGGCTTAATTTGGGTTCCACACAAACCCGCCTGTGGAGATATAATCGCGGCCTGCAGCAAATCTGCCAGACGTCCGCGCTTACCCAGCGTCGACCGGGCTTAGTTCACCGGCCTTGATCGCGATTTAAGCCGCTTGCATTAATCGTTTGATGGTGACGCTCGGCTTAGGAGGTTCAACAAACGAAGCTCC
Organism: Bradyrhizobium sp. AZCC 1678; assembly: GCF_036924765.1. Taxonomy (NCBI): domain Bacteria; kingdom Pseudomonadati; phylum Pseudomonadota; class Alphaproteobacteria; order Hyphomicrobiales; family Nitrobacteraceae; genus Bradyrhizobium; species Bradyrhizobium sp. AZCC 1678. The sequence continues at coordinate 2,860,643 of NZ_JAZHSE010000001.1, read as the reverse complement.
GAGGCCGCGCTTCACGTGCGTCGACGATGATGAACGATTTCGAATCTGGTGCGTTGTGCCCGACCAATCAGCGGTCTGCAGCCGGTCGCGTGCGCGAGGATGGTTATTCGTATTCTGTTCGTTTCATGGGCCGTTTTCCTGCTGGCCTCGCAGCTCATTTGCGGCTGCGCCACATTCCTGCATTGGCTTTCGGCAGGCTAACGGACCCACGCCGCAACGATGTCCGGCAGATAAGATCAGTTACCAGGGCCACCAGCTGTAACGATACCGCGGATTACCGTAGTTGCCAGGTCCGGCGTACGGTCCATAGAAATTCTTGTCGCCATAGACCCACCTGGCGACGGGCCGTCGCACATTCGGTCGATAGCAGTTTCCCGCCTCGTCACAGATGACCTTCGCGGCCGTGATCAACGAATCCGGGGCAGGCTGGCTATGGCTCAGAAGCGGCGCCGCATCGACATGGGTAGCAATCAAAAGGCCGGCCACCAGCACGGACGCAAAGATCGTTCGCATGTTTCTTCCCTCGCGCGAATTTACTAGCTGCTTTCGAAAATACAGATACTCGAAAATACAAGACCGAAGGCTAACCGCCGGTGGTGACCTCCGCCTCATCGGGTTGCGGCCGGCTCCTTGGGAACGACGTACCCAGCCCATGGACGGCCAAACCGGAGCCTGCCCAATCGAGCCTACCCCGCTTGACCGGATGCTGACTAGGGCCTTCCACGCGTATTTTTCCGCGATTATCCGGGGTTCGCGCGACAAATTTGCGTTCGCGAGTTCAGCCGCCATGCCATCAACAGCCGACAATCACATCGGGCTATCAGGCTTCCGGCAAGGCCGATCCCGCCGCTGAAAACAGAGCGCAAGTCAAACCCGTCGCCGGCCATTTCCACTAAACCGGATGCCGAATGCCCGCCTGAATTGACGTGTCGCGCAGCGACTGAAGCGTTCCTCGCGGAGAGCCGCACCGCCCACATTTCAGAATCGAACACGGGTCCGGCTGGGCCTCGATCGGCAACGCAACCGTCAGGCTGCCGCATTGTTCGCAAACCAGCTTGAAGGTTTGCCTGTCCATCTGGGTGACGTGCGCTTCAACACCCATATCGAATCCACCCATCGGTAATGCATCAATCTGAAATAATGCACGGTTAAAAATCAAACAGGTCGAGAGCCGGCCCGTGCGCTGCCCAGAGCCTGACAAATCCAGATTCCCGCTGGGTTCTGCAACGGCTGAACGCATTTAACCCTAACAGGGGCCGGTGATGGCATAGCAGCTTGTCGAGCGGTCCGCGCTGCTATGTGCCGCTGAAGCCAGGGCACGATCGCAGCTTCAAAATAGCCTGACGCTGTCGGGGAATTGTGCGCCCAAAGCCTTATCGGTCTGGCGGCTGGAACGGAGCTGTGCTGGCCCTGCGCAACGAGAAAAATGGTTAACCCGAGCAGCGTGATGTGTTGCTCGGACATTGCGCAGCAAAAACGTCACAGCCCCTAAAAAAGTGAGAAAAATGAATGACATCAAGGCCTGCTGCACCATTAAAAAGCTGAATCTCCGTTCCGCTGAATCACCGCCCGGGCTACAGTTTAGCGTCAAAATTTAACGGGATTGGCGTAGCGCTGGTTGCATGGGCAATTGGGGCGGAAAATACCTGAACCAGACGGCATTTCGGGCGGCGCTGGGGGCGCTTTTGCTCGCCGTGGTTTTGTGCGTGGGCGCCAGTGCCCAGGTCGCTGATAACGGTCCTCCGCTGGAGGGCGACGCCTATACAGCGGCGGAAACCGCCTACAAGGCGTTCGGCCAGGGCGACTACAAGGCCTCCGCAACAAGCGCCGCAGAGGCTGTGGCGCTCCGTCCTGATCTCCTGCGGCTGCACCTTCTGCTGATCGATTCCCTAGTCGCTACAGGCGACCTCACCCGGGCCGAGCAGGCAACAAAGACCGCATCGGCGGCGTTTGCGGGCAACCAGGAGCTCGAAGGGCGGCAAGCCAATATTCGCCAGCGCCTCGCCCAGCGGCCGGCCGGTGAAGGCTACAAGGCGCTTGAGAAGGGCGATGCCAAGGCGGCGATCCGGGCGGCGCGCAGCGCGGTCGAATATGCCCCGGATTCGATGTCCTATCGCCTGTTGTTGCTGAGCGCCCAGCTCGCGGACAATGATTTGCCCGGCGCACTGACGACTGCCACCGAAGCCATAGCGCTCGATCGGGCAGACTATGTCCCCCTGGTGTGGCGCGGCCACATCAACCAGCGATTGGGAAAGCGCGCCGACGCCGTTTCTGACTTTAGCGCCGCTCTCGCGATCCCGGGCCTGACCGAGGCTCAGCAAAAGAATATCCGCCTGATCGCCGCGGATGCGGCTCTTGCATCGGGGGACTTCAACGCCGCGATAGAGTTGTTAGGTAGCTATTCGCGAACCGATCCCAAGGTCATCACCCGACTGACCGACGCCGAAGGCGCACGCCAGCGCATCGGGGTGCTGCAGAGCAACGGCAGCAGCGTGCCGGCGCCGATACAGAATTGTTTAGCCAATACCAGTGGCGTTCGCTGCGAGCTCGAGGCACCTCTGGTTTCGAGTATTCTGACTCCCGTTGCATCCGCTGAAGAGAAAGCTGCAGCAGAACTCTATGAGGCGAAAGAACGCGCCTATCGGGCCGAACGAGACAAGGACTACAAGTTAGCGGTCGCTGAGGCGCGCAAAGCCGTGGAGCTTGAGCCCGATGCCGTTGCGAGCCGGCTTCTGCTTGTCAACATCCTGATGGCTGCTGGCCGCCCCGGGGAGGCCGAGACAGAGGCCACCAAGGCAATCAATGCGGGGCATGCGAGCGCTGAAATCTACGCGCAACGCGGATATGCGAGGAGCAAGCTCAAGAATTTCAACGGTGCGATGTCAGACTGGGAAACCGCCCTGAAGCAGGGCCTTCCTTCCGGTCAAGCTCGCAACATCAGGCTTTCGCTCGCCGATGCCGCCTTGACTTCCAACGAGCCCCTGCGGGCATTGCGCGCGTTGCAGAAATTGGCCGTCAGCTATGACACGGCAATCCGCAAGGCCTATGCGCTGCAGGCGCTCGGCCGAAAGGAAGAATCGCTTCCCGAGTTCAGGACCGCTGAACGGCTGGCAGCCACCGCTGTCCAGAGAGACGGCGCGTTGCGGGCGCAGATCAACACGTTGGTCGAGCTGGACCGCAAACCAGAAGCGCGTGTGCTGTTCGATCACGCGATAGCCCATGGCAAATTGACGTCCATCCGGGACGCCGATGTTGGCTACCTGGCCGTTGCGGTCGGCAATGATGAGGTCGCGCTGGCGCGCTTCGATCGTGCGCATGCCCATGGACAATTGCCGGCTCGGGCCACGATCGATGCGGGATATACCGCTATGCGTCGCTTCGAAAATCCAAAGGCCATCGCCTATCTGATGGAAGGGATCGACGCCAAGGCAGACGGACGGATCAATATTGACGATCAAAAGCTGTTCGAGACGCGACGGACGGTTTCAGACCTCGCCCGCGTATGGGGCATCAACAGTTCGGTTACATACGGCAAAGTTGGTTCGGCGCCCAATCCGTTCCTGACGATAACGGCGCCCAGCAGTTACACGTCGCAACTGGGAACCGAGCTCTATTATCGCCCGGAAGGGTTCGGATACAGGAATGGCGCGATATTCGAGCTGTTCGGTCGCCTTTTCGAAACCCTCTATGATCAGTCCGGTGGGCCGACGGGCGGGCGCACGACACAGGGCATGATAGGCGCCCGCTGGAAGCCGTTCTCGAACGCCAACCTGGTCCTTGAAGTCGACAAGCTGATTGCGCTTGGCGATGCGGCGCGCGATGACACGCTGTTGCGCGCGCTCTACTCCTACACGGTCGGCACGGATCTGCGTGTTTTGGATCCGAATTGGCCGACCTGGTATGTCTACGCGGAGGTGGATCGCTTCCTCGAGAAGCGACAGCTGGTCGCGATCATGGAAGGCCGCTTCGGACGAAGCTTCCGGCTCGATCCCATCAGCAGCAAACTGGTATTCTTCCCGCACGCCGTGCTTGCCGCAAACTACGACGATTCATTCGCAAACCGTTCCGCCTACTCGGCCGGCGCAGGTGGTTCACTACGCTACTGGTTCGGCGAGACAAAATACATGGCGCCGCCCTCGTACTGGGAGCTGACGCTGCAGTATCGCTGGCGCCTCGCGGGTGATCAGCGGGCTCAGGGTATTTTCGCGCAGACGTCGATCAATTATTGAAAGCCGTGCACATCTGCACCCGCTTGATGCTACCGCCTCGACCAATCAAAATGGTGGTGGCTGAGCGTCTCATTGCTTGGTGGGTGTGAAACGCTTGGATGAGACCGAACAATTCAGCCAGCTCTGCTATCTAAAACAAAAGCCACCTTTCGGTGGTTTCATCTTTTCGGCCGTTGCGCAGAGGTCAGATCATGCCACTGCTGGCACGGGGCGGACATTGCGCCGATACATGCCAAAACCCACGCCTGCAAAACCAAGGAGCATCATGATCCAAGTGGACGGTTCAGGCACGGCGGTGGTGAACTGCACTTCGCTCAGCAGTATCCACGGCTCAAGATTTGGAGTGTATGCGCTATTCTTGAAGTCATTGACATTATCGAGAAAGCAACCGGCGGCATCGCAACCTTCTTGGGCAACATGATTGTTGTAGTAGTTGATGCCATCCAGCAGCAAAGGCCCCCTATTCAGGGTCAAGCTGAAAGTGTCACTGGAAAGAATGGGCGTAGAAAAAGCCAAGGTAATGACTTCAGTTCCGGTGTACGGGTTACCCAGATAGTCCGTGAACGTAGTAGTGTAGCTCGGCGTTAAGATCGTATTGTTAGCTGTGGTGATCGACACACCCACCGACGCCGGCTGTCCAACGAGGCCCATGAAGCCGAGCGAACCGGCGTACGAGCTCGCTACATACAACGTAATCGTACTAACGCTCTTGCCTGCCTCAAGGTTAAAAATGATGGTGGGATCCTGATATTTCCAGCCGACGTAGTTTTGGGGCCCGAACGAATAATTCTGCGTTGGAATGACAGTGTCGGTCAGTTTGCCGGTACCGCCTGTCAGCAAGGCTTCCTTGGGAGCCCCATTTGATGGCACGACCAATGAAGAGCCGTTGGTATTGGCATTGGCTTGAACAGAATAGGTCGAATCGAAATAGTTGTAGTTGCCGTTTTGAATCAGCCCGTTGCCGTTGTTCATCTCGTAACTGGTGACGGTAACCAGGCCGGCCGATGCAGCCGTGGAACCCAGCACGGTGGTTGATAGAGCAATGAGCAAACGAGACCGCAGCGACATATTAAATTCCTCAAGAGGCGATCAAATAAATCGAACACCATTGTTTATTGTTACCAACTTATTACCACGGGGAATAACTAGTGCAAAGCCGCATCTTCCGCGGCAGCGTTTATCGTTAACGGCCTGATCGCGCAGGTTGTTGCAAAAGACCACCCGTTGCGTGCATCGGTTGTATTTAAGCTCTTTTCGACAAAATCTGGCTCTATTTGGTTTGGCTGACGCCATCCGGCGTGCCTTCTCAATACCGAAGAGAGGTAATTACTCAAAAGCCGTGATAACCATCGGGCAGGATTGATTCGGTCTTTAATGCCCCCTTTTATTAATTAATCACATTTAATTGCCGCCTTCCCAACCCTGTCGCCGAATCGCAAACGATTGCCCGGCCACGGACTGGTTCTGCCGCCTACCGTCAAGGCGGGACTTTGCCCCAGGACTACCGGGCTGGTTTGCCGGCAAGGCCGGGATCGGGCACCCTTGTGAACTCGTTGGTCACACCATCCGGAGCCGGCCCGCGAAAAACGAAGAAGCCGCGGTCGGTGACGACAATGTCGCCCTTCTGAAGCAGGCTGTCGTTCATGGCCATTTCCGAGACGATCCGCTCCGCCTCAGCGGCAGAAGGCGGCGGTCGCCTGATGCGGCCGCTCTCCTGTGCAAGCGCCTCTGCGTCTAAAGCCAAAGCGGGCAACACGAGCAGAAACTTCCACATGGCATCCCGACAACGAGAGTGACACCATTTTCATACAACAAAAAAGCCGCCCGAACGGCGGCTTTTTAGCTTGTCCTGCCGGGTGATCAGGCAACCCGCACGGCGGCTCCCGACTTGCGGCGGTAGGCAACAAAGCCGACACCGAGGAAGCCGAGGATCAGCATTGCCCAGGTCGAGGGTTCGGGCACGGCTGAGATCGAGACGTCACCAATCACAGGGCCATAAAATGGATTGTCCTGAGGCCCAGTCAGGCTCGCAAACTTCAGCGTGGCATCGCCGCCGGCCCAATTGAACATGTACGAATAATAGGCGTAGTTCATGTTCACCTTGTCGCCGATCACAGGATAGGAATAGTCCTGCGCGGCCGACCCTGTGACGCTGACCTCAAGGGCCTTGATGGGCGGGGGGCCGTCCGGATTTCCGGAAAGCGCAAACGTCACCTTGTAGGTTCCAACCGCCAGATTAAGCAAGGTCTGGCTGATTGCACCGACGCTCAGACCATCGAGATCTACCGAACCGCCGCCGGGGCTCGGAGGCGTCCAATAGTTGCCGATCCAGTCGACCGTGCCTGAAACGACGGTCCATGCATTGTTTGCGCCGAAAGTAGAACCGGTACCGATCGTCTGATACGGGTCGGGCGCGCCGGCAAAATTGCCATCCACAATAACGGCAGCATGCCCAGTCGCCGAAAACGCGGTAAGGCCCGCAAATGCGACGGCCACGAAACCAATCTTCTTGAAAGACATTTGGCACCCCCAATAGCAACGACTCGATAATATTAAGAAAAATTTAAGCCCCTCGCCCAAGAGGGTCAAGCTTTCTCGATCGCCGGAGGATTAAATATTGCTCGCCTGTAGATTTAAATCGATCCCTTTGCGCGCCCTTCAGCGACCAAAGCCGGGCTGACCGGAGCGATCGCCAGGCCGCCAATCTCGTTTCGGAATTCGCGGCGATCAATTGCCTGCCACGTCTATGGACGACCGGGCGCCATTTCGCCGCGCGGCGAAACGTTTCTCGATGTCTTCAGGAGAACGGGGACCGCCTTGCCAACTCCAGCCGCAGCCGAGCCCCCGCGAGCGCGTGACGCCTTTCCATGGCCGGCGCGCCAACAAGGCCGCGCGCGTTCGCAGGTCAAGCGGTCCGCCGACCGAATAAGCAAAATAAATAAGAGCTACTCAATGCAGCCGACGGGTCAGCCTTGTTCAGCTATCCGAACTGGTATCAGGTCGCGGCCGGCTGGCTCAGAAATTCGCTCGGACCTTGGCCATCCCCGAGCATACCGTAGCGGCGAACCTGTTTTCTGAAGCTGTTTTCGGTTCGGCCCCTGGCCTGCTATCAACCCCGTCCGATTGACCGCGCAATGCCCTTTCGATCTGCAGCCAATCGCTTTCTTTTATCTCGGTCGATTCATTCAGCGCCGCAAGCAGCGCGCTCGTCAGCCTATCCGGCATGGGTCCCATCCCCTCGTGCCGTCCGGCAGCCCCGGCGGTCACAGGCCTGAAGAAAGCGCGCAGCACCTACCCCAAGGCGCTCATCGACACTAATCAAGATGGGAGCCCGACTGCGCAGCGATTCGCAAGCCGGCTATGCGGCTTGGCAATACCTTTTCCCAGCTAGGTGACCAAATAGTTCCAGCTACCGGAACTAATCCGGGAGCCGCTTTGCGCTGACCTACCATGCAGGAGACAGAGTATGGTCGGTTAGCGCTGCACGCCGACCGAGGACACCCGGGGGAGCGCCAGCTAAGCCCCCAAAAGCCATCCCACACCCGCAACTATCGCCCACAGCCAGCCAACCATGGCGATCCCGATTGCCGCCAGATAGAGCGGCGGAGCTAACCCCTGACGTAACTTCTTCACTGTGAACTTCGCAAAGCTTCCGCCTCGGACAGGCGCTCGCGAAGGCGTCGCAATTCCAGATACCGCTCCGTAATGCTGACAGCTGTGAGCTTTTTCAAAGCCTTCTTCGGCTTCTTTGATTTCGGCAGAACATCCACGGTCGTGCGACTGTGCGCTTTCATAGGTAGCCCCCTCCTACTGCCTGAGAAAACTCAAGCAAACGATGTGCCAGTCAAAACAGGGTGATGCGACCGGAACACCAGACCAACCTTTGTCTGGCGCGTTCTTATTGAAGTTCGATAACGCTTGCGTGACCCATTTGGGGGAAGTCGTGGAAAAAAACCCGCGGCGTGGCGGCTAGTTGGGGGTTGACCGGTCGGTCCGTATCCATTGGGACGCGGTGCCGCCTATCAACATCCGGCCGTAGAGTCGGATTTTTTTCAATGCAAAAGAGCCGAACGATAATGCCTCATGCGCAGGGAAAACCTGGCGCCCAAATCTAGACCAAGCCAGAACGACACATAAGAAAAATCCAACGAGATTGCCGCCCGCGATCACGGCGGGCAGCCACGGCCCTCCCAGCAGCGCAACAGACGAAGTCAGGACCATTGTCCCGATGATCAATAGCGCAAGGAGAGAGAGTGGCGGCACCAGAAGATCCAGCGCCAGCGCAAGGACGTTTACGTCCCTGCGCATTAAACCGGTCACGAGAAATCGCGGAACGAATTTTCCGATGGTGGCGAGATGACCCTGCACCCAGCGCTGACGCTGACTCTCGGTCCCCTTGGCGCTTGTCGGAAATACGCTGGTAACTTTCACAAACGGAAAGAAATACGGGGCTTGGCCGGTTTTCGCCAGATCGAGCCCTAGCTTCAAATCCTCCACCAGATGACTGCTCGCCAGTGGAACAGAGTTGATCGCATTCCAGGGAAACATCATTCCTGTCCCCATCAGCTGAACAGGGCAATGAAGGTTTCTCAGTCCAAGCGGCCGAATCCAGTTTCTGAGAATCCAGGCGAACTCTGCAAAGCTGTGATTGACGGGCGAATTGTCAGCGCTTTGCATCATGAACAGCGCTTGTACCGGCCGCTGAACGCCGTGACAGGTTCGCTTGAGCCCGTCGATCAAGTCGGCCTCGAGACGGCAATCGGCATCGACAAAGAGAACGAAATCAGGCGGGTTCTGGCTAAGGTGGGTTATGCCCCACCCCATCGCAAATCCCTTGCCAATTCTTTTGGGGTCGTTGCGGACTATGACCTCGGCCCCCGCTTCGGTCGCAACCACCGCGGTGTCGTCGGTGCAATTATCGGCAACGACGATAAGGCGGTCTCCAGCGCCAAGCTGCGCCTTGATATCCTGCAGCGTTGGAATAAGTCCCAAGCTTTCATTGTGCGCAGGAACAACGACTGCAACGCGCTTCTCAATATTTAATTCTTTGGCCTCGAAAGGCTCCAGCTTTGGCGCCTTGAGAGCTGCAATGACTTCAACCAGCAGGACAGCCACGGGAACGCTGAGCAATCCAGCCAGAGCGGCCAAGATCAACATCACAAAAACCGATCTCGAAACGTTTGACTTAACGCTTTTGTAAAAAAGTGAGTATGGAAGTCAGGTATAAATATCCTGTTTCCCTCTCGATTACTACTATATTCCCCAAATAGATAAATAGGACGCGGGACCCGTATTTTATCGGGCCTACTTTCGGATAAGTGTCAGGCAGAGCACCCTTTATGAAAATCGCCTATCTGGTTAACCATTATCCGGCGATCAGCCACAGTTTTATTCGGCGCGAAATACTGGCGCTCGAACGGCTGGGTCACGAGATCCTGCGAATATCGATCCGGGGTTGGGCCGACGCGCAGCGCGGCGCCGAAGATCAGCTCGAGCAGGCCCGCACGCGTTACGTCCTGCGCGGCGGCGCCGCGCCGCTACTCGTTTCATTCTTGCGCATTCTGGCAACCAACCCCGTCGGCCTGTTTCGCGCGATCGTCTTGACATTGAAAATCGGTCTGCGGGCGGAGCGTCCCCTCCCCGTTCATTTGATTTATCTGTTCGAGGCGTGTCAGGTGGCCCTGTGGCTGCGCAGCGAAAAGGCGCAGCACCTGCACGTCCATTTCGGCACCAATTCTGCGGAAGTCGCGATGCTGGTCGGCGAACTGGGAGGGCCACCCTGGAGCTTTACCGCCCACGGCCCCGAAGAGTTCGACAAGCCGAAGTTCATCGCGCTGCCTGAGAAAATCCGGCGGGCCCGCTTTGTCGTGGCGGTCAGTTCATTCGGGCGGAGCCAACTCTTTCGCAATGTCCCCCATTCTTATTGGCCCAAGATAAAGGTGGTCCATTGCGGGCTTGAACCAGCCTTCTATCAAACCGATGCCACCACGGCGGCGGGCGGCGAACGACGATTGGTTTGCGTCGGCCGCCTGTGTGAGCAGAAGGGACAGTTGCTGCTGATCGAGGCGGCGCGGCTGCTGGCGGAACGCGGAACGAAGTTCGAACTGGTGCTCGCCGGCGATGGCGAAATGCGCGGCGAGATCGAGGCGCTCGTCGCAAAGTACAAGCTGACGGGTGTCGTTCGAATAACAGGATGGATCAGCAGCGACGAGGTTCGGGCCGAAATTCTCGCAGCCCGGGCGCTGGTGTTGCCGAGCTTCGCCGAAGGACTACCGGTCGTCATCATGGAAGCCATGGCGTTAAGAAGGCCGGTCATTAGCACGTTCGTCGCTGGAATCCCTGAACTTATTCAGCATGGCGAGCACGGCTGGCTGGTTCCTGCCGGCGACCTCGAGAGCTTGGCCGCGGCAATGGAGGAATGTCTCAGCACGGCGCCGGAAGCGATCACGAAAATGGGAGAAAGTGCCCGTCAACGGGTCCTGCAACGCCATGATGTGGACAAGGAAGCGGCTAAGCTGGTCGAACTGATTGAAGCCTAGACCGGGCAGTTGGACCGACAATTGTCGGTCGCCCCGGTTGGGCGATACCTCATGCTTCCAGGAAGTGAGATGAGGATACTGCTTTCCCTGTTGGCGGTTGTGACTGTCATCGGCTCGATGCCGCCGGCCGTCGGTCAGGTCAACATGCAGTACAGCGGCCGATATGGCGGACAGTACGGTGGCCAGTATGGCGGGCAATTTAGCGGACAATACAGCGGACAGTATTATGGGCGCGGGAGCAGCGACCAGACCGCCTCGCCAAACGCGCTGGACAGAAAGCTCGATATTTTGGGCTATCCAGTCAATTCCGGCTCTTGCGGGCAACTTCATTATCCGCCGCCCGGAACGGATTACGTGCTCCATGACAGCCAGGGGCGGCGCTGTTTTTAGAACAATGTGCCGGCGGTCCTTGTGAATTCATCGCGTTTGGCAGACAGCAAAAGACCGCCCGTAGGCGGTCTTGGCGTCAGCCTTGGCGTAAGCAGATCCAGACCGGTTCAGGTCGTCGCAATGCCATTCCGGCGCCGGCGATAGGCCAGCACGCCGATGCCGGCAAAGCCCAAAATCATCATCGCCCAGGTCGAAGCCTCCGGTACGGCCGGGGCGGCTTGCGTGGCATCGAAGCTGATCGACGAGAAACTTCCCTTCGCGTCGGCCAGTAGCAGCGTCGCCATCTCTGACGTTCCGAAAAAGAAATTGCTCGAGCTCTCGTCCGGACCAATGGTCAGAGAACTGACGTGCAAAAACCGGACGTCCCCTCGGAAATGTCCAATACCCAGGGGCGGTCAGATAGCCGAAGCCGGTCTTGGGATAACCAAGCACGGGCGTCTTGCCTGCGATCCAGCCCGGCTCCGTCGTCCAGCCGTTGACGCTCGAGGCGAGCGGGTTCGTGACCGAAAATCCGTAGATATATTCGGAAATAGAACTGTTGATGACGGTGTAATAGCCCGTGTTGCCTGGACCGACGGTCTAGATGACTGCAAAATCCGCAGCCGAAACAACAACCGCCTTTGCCGGATTCAACGAACTGAAACCAATCAACAATCCGACCGCAAGCACCAAAGCCGTGAGTGTGTTCGCTCTTAAACAAAGCATTTAAATCCCCGCTCCGCCGCCCGCCTCGACTTAATTTCGCTCAGGCGGGAAATCACAATAAATAAGTAGATTGATCCGTACTGGGCCTGGCCAACAGCACCGGGTCACAATCGCCGATTTTCGTCGCAGCGCAGATCGCGTTATGACTGTGCCTTGTCGATTAGCAGCACCGGCGCGCGGCGCGCGGGCAGCCGGGCGCCGAAAAGACCGATCCCGACGAAGCCAAGCAGCAGCATGACCCAGGTAGCCGGCTCCGGAATGGGAGACACCGCTGCGCCAAAATTCAGCGCATTGAGATTTAACACGGGGTCTGACGAGGTGAGCAGAATCGTCTTGAAAGGTGTGTCGTCGGTTACACCGAAAAAGCTCCCGAGATCGTAAGCATTTCCTGCGCTAGTCAGCGTCAGCGTTTCGCCGTTGGAAAGTGTGAACGTCACGTCAGTCCCGAAGAACGTATCGAAATTCAAGGCGACTGCCGTTACAGGTGCGGCAAGCGTGATCAAAATGTTTGTAAGGCCGATGGTCTGTTGCTGCGAGGACAAAACCGGAAAAAAACCGTTAGACCCCCAATACTCCGGTCCAACGTTGTAGAAAACTCCGTTGCCTAGGCCTGCGTCCGTCGCGAACAGTACACCCTCATAGCTGACGGAGGCCGTACCGCTTCCAAAATCGTCATATCCTTCAGAACCTGTCGGATTGGGAATTGGGACAGAGGTATAGCCAGGTACGGCCGCGCTCCACGAAGAGAAGTCAGCGTAAGTGACCAAGCCGGCGTCTGCGTTGACCGTGCCTGCAAACAATATCAGCGCCGCCCCGAAGGCAGCCGAGTTCATCTTCGTGAACATCAAAATTCCCGAAATTTTTGTGTGAAAACGAACGCGGCACTGATTCGTCGCTGAATAATAGCGGAAACGGGCGAGCACCGAAAAGGAATTAAACTTTAATTGGGGATTGAAGCGGCCAACGCCACACGAACTTTATTCAATATTCGACGCCTCATCCCCGCCCGCAAGATGCCAGGGCCGGGAAATATACGACTTGCCGCTGGTGGGACGGCCAGGAGAGCATCTTCACGCCGACGACGGGCCGGTCCCTACATTTCGTGACCGAACACTTCCAGATATTCGGAAGCGCCGCCTGGCCGGTCATCCTCGAAAACCCCGATGACCAATCGCCCCGTCTTCCAGGCCAGCCCATCCAGATTGGTCTTGTGCTTGCCTGCAATCGGCGCGCGCGCATCAGCGTGGTGGCCGTGTACGACATGCCGCTGTCCATGCCCGACATCGGCACCGCCGGGATAGCGCTTCCAGAGCAACGTTTCCTCGTTCTGCTGATCGAGCGGAGCTTTCGGATCGACGGCGGCGTGAACGAATATTCTGTGCCGATCGACATGCATCAGTGGAAGATTGGCGATCCAGTCCAGATGGTGGGCCGGGATTGCGCGCAGATCGGGGAGCGTTGCGCTTTGGCCATACGATGCCAGCGTTGCGCCTCCCCCATTCTTGATCCACCAGTCGAGCTCGGCCCTATTCTCGCAGACCGCGCACATCATGGCTTCATGGTTGCCCTTCAGATTGATGACCTTCGATTCATCCGGTCTCCAGTCCATGAGACGCTCGATGACCTGTCTGCTCTGCGGTCCACGGTCGACGTAGTCGCCCAGGGTTATGATCGTGGAGGCCATCCCCTCCGCATGCCGGGCGACCGCGTCAATGGCGCGATCCAGGAGGTCCAGCCGGCCATGAAGGTCGGGTATGGCGTACGTTCGGCTCACGGCAACCTTCGTCAAGAACCGGTCTTGAAGTGGAAAGAGCTTAGCAAGCTCGCCGCGAACAAACCACCTCGCAGAAAGCGCATGCAAGAGCAAGGCGCCTCAACGGACGATTTCATGAGACGCAGCGATGATGTTCGAAGCTATAGCGTTTTCGAGCGAAGTGGGTACCGGTTCGCGTGAAGAAAACGCGTCAAAATAAGAATCTAGAGCTTCGGTTCTGATTCAATCAGAACCGATAATGCTCTAGGCGGGCGTCGCCGCTGCGGCGCGGTTGCGGACACGGCGCACGAGCGCAAAACAAAGGCCGAGAAAGGCATCGAACAGGAACAGCAGAATAACCGCGACGACGAAAAGGCCGATGCCAGTGAGATCGTGCAGAATTCCCTCGAGCATGTCAGGCCCCAGGTAATAAGCGATCAGGACCAACGCGAAAACGCGAAAGAAATTTGCAATGATGGTAATGGGTATAATCGCCGCGAGAAGGAACAGGCTGCGAATTTTTTCCTGCCAGCGAAAGGCATAGGCGTAAAAAACGCCGATCGCGGACAATGCAAAAATCGAATTCATTCCGGAACAGGCGTCCTTTACCAGGAGCTGATAGGTCCCGATCATGATCATGACGCCGTTCTGGGCGACCGGAAAACCCGTCGCATAAAGCACGTTGGTAACGACGTTCGAAATAAAGACCTTCAGCGGAACCGTGGCGGCATCGACCAGCCAGTCGGGCATCGGCACCGCGAAGATCAAGAATCCGATCGGAAACGCGAGTACCCGCAACGCCGGCCATCCCGCTGAAATCAGGACGCACCCGACGATGACGGGGATCAAGGAAAAGGTTTCGAAGGTGACCAGCCCCTGCTGGATTCGGGCCAGATAGAGGAGGACCAGGCCGCCGAGGAGAGCAACCCACCCCATGACGGGAGCCGGAGAAATTTCAACGGCCCTCAACTTCTCGCGCGATTGCCAGACCAGCCAGAGCGAGGCGGCAATGATGAGCGGACCATGCCCCTCCTGCTCCGTCTGCCAAGGCCCATCGATCAAACTGAGAACGGTTTGGGCATAGGCAGCGATCACCGAGGCGCCAAGCAGCGCCGGCCATAGAAAAGGGCCGAGAAAACCTGCCTTTGCCGATGGTATTACTTGCGAATATGTCATTCCAATATACCAACAGATTCCGAAATTTGGTCTACTGATAGCATTAAAAGTAACAAGCCGCTCATCTCCGGGCTATCAAAACCGCGTAACCGGCGCCAGCAAGAATCAAGATCAGCGCAAGATAGAACGAACCGGCATTTCCGACTTGGTTAGCGACGGCGAATACGATGCCAGCCAGCATGAAGTGCAGCAACGTTCGATTGTCCCGCCCGGTGAACTGGAAGAACGCGATCACCAGCGCCGCGAAACAGGTAACGGTCAACACATCAAAAAACGTTGTCATTTCACGTCGATATCGCCTTGAGGAAACACTTTACGGCAGCGCCATTACATCCCGCGCTCAGTTCTTCTTGCCATCTCCCGGCTGCATGATCTTTGCGTATTCGCCTTCATATTTCGCTTCGAGATTCGCAGAGTAGGCCGCAATCCCCAGCTCGGCTTTAACCGCGTCCGCGCGCATCAATTGCCGCGCAAGAGTGGCCGCAGCGTCTCCTTCGAGCGGGCGCCGCTCTTCACCCTTGATCTTGAAGAACATGCCGTTCTGGCCAGCGCGAACGAAGAACACATCGTCCGCTTTTTTGGCCTCGATCACCCCGTAAAACTCCGGTGGCAGATCGCCGCTGTTCAGCGCGCCCATTTGTCGGCCGTGGGGGATGCCGGCTGCGGTAAGCTTCTGGTCGATTTCGTCGAGAGATTTGGCATCCTTGTTCGCTTCGACGAAGGACTGAGTGTTCGGCCCTAGTGGAAATGCAATCTGTTCAACGCTGAGCAGCTTTCTGCCGGCGAATTTCGCCGGGTTATTGGCCATGTACCTGTCGACATCTGCCTTGCTCGGCGCCTTGGCCGCTGCCGTTCGCTGCAGATACGCGGTCTCGAGGATCTGTTCGCGCGATCTCAGAAGATCCAGCAGCACGCTTGGTTCGCGATCGAGCTTCGCAGCCATGGCCTGGCGGAGCAAATATTTGCGCACGACCAAATCACCCAGCACGCGTTTGACGATCTCCGGCTCCTTCTGCTTGTCCGGCGAAACGTTCGCCCAGCGGAACTCGTTCTCGATATCCTGGACGGTTACGACTTCCTCGCCGACACGCGCAACGACCTGGCTTTTGGAAGCAGCCGGCTGATCTTTCTTGCCGCACCCGGCCAAGACGACCGCACCACAGGCCAGCAAAACGGCAAGCCGGGCGATCTTGATGGATATACCCTTCATCCAGGAACTCCGTGCATCCAATTGGGCCGAGAGGTATATACAACAGTCCGGCCGTGCCTTGATCCTGGTATGACTAACCAGCCCAATGCTCCGGGTCGAGCCCATAACGCTTTTTCGCTGCAATTTCCGTTGTTTATGTTAATTTCGTTAAGTGGGCCGATTATCTCTTTCTTTTGACTGCAAACAGGCCGGTTGGAGTATATCCTCGCCCGAAACGGCTGATCCAATTAACTCTCGAAGATTGTGCGTGGTCTCAATGAAATACCCTCGTATTCAGATCATACTGGCGTGTATCACAATCGTGGGATGCGCCGTACTTGCGACTGTCCTGGCGCCGCGCCAACTGATGGCCCGTACATCGGCCTCCCCCAGCCTTGAAACCGTCATACCCCGTCAGTTCGGAACTTGGACGCTGGTTCCGGAAGTCAGCCCGGTCCGCCCGGCGGATCCGGACGCGTACGTCCAGCCGGACCCGCTTGCAGGAAAGATTTACAGTCAGGAGGTGGGTCGAGGCTATACGGACGGGCATGGCAACATCGTCATGCTGATGGTCGCGTACGGTCCGGTGCAGAACTATCGACTAAAGTCCCACCGCCCGGAGATTTGCTACACGGCCAATGGCTTCCGGATTTCAGAAAAGGCGGACGCCGCGATCAACTATCGCAACGGCACGCAACCCATCAAGATGACGCGATTGATTGCGGCAAGGGAGTCGCGCTTCGAGCCGGTCACCTACTGGCTGCGGATCGGCAATGACATCGCCAATGGCGTCGTCGATCATCAGCTCAGCCGATTGAAATATGGCCTGCGCGGCATCATTCCCGATGGCGCACTGATCAGGGTCTCCACAATCGGTCTGCCGAAGGATGTATCCTTCAAACTGCAGGACCAATTTATCCGCGATCTGCTTGCCGCTATTCCGCCTCAGGAACTCAAATTCTTTACCGGCGCGAGCTGAAGATCGCTAACAAACGAGCGTGCAAACCCGGCAGGTAATCTTGGCATTCGCTCGATCCACCGCAAAGTTGCTGCGCGCACCATTTCTCCGGGGCGTGCTTCTTCTGGCAGTCCTGTGGCAGCCAGCATGCGCGCAAGACGCTGACGATACGCTGTTGCCATATGCGGTGCACATCCATCAGACGCCGATGCAGAGCTGGGGACCGGGATCCGGCATCTATCTCGGAAAAGGCCTGTTCATCACGGCAGCGCATGTCGCAGGCCGGACCTGGCTGACGCGGCCCAAGATCGCGATTGCCGGCTCGGAATATCCGACGCGTGTCGTCAAGGAAGGCAGTTTTGAGGGAACGGATCTCACGCTGCTATCGATCGAGGAAGCGCTGCTTCCGGCGCGCTTGCGACTTCGGCGAAACTCGATCTGCACCGAACCGCCCAAGCCGGGACAAGACGTTGTGACCATTGTGCCGGGATCTGCCGTGCGCTCCCACATCCTGGCGCCCGATCGGCTGCCGATCGGAACCCGCAGCCGGTTCAGCACGGTCATCGCCGACGTGGCCCGTACCGGCAATTCAGGATCAGGGGTGTTTGATGTCAAACGCAAATGCCTGCTCGGCATCATGAGCCGAAAAATATCGCAACCATATTATCGACCTGATACCAGAAAGACGGAAGCGCGTGATATTGCCAAATACTTTGTACCGGCCTCAGAGATTGCGGCCTTCTTGCCCGCCCATTTGCAGCTCTAGCTAGTCGGCTCCCTCGGCTCTGCCGATTTATCACCCGCACATTGAGACAAATCACGGCGCCGGCGTTCAATAAATTTGGCACCTTTGGTGCGCCGAAAGAAGTATTGGAGCTGGCATGACGAATGAACATTCACAGCGGCGCGTGGCGCTGATCACCGGCGTCACCGGCCAGGACGGCGCCTATCTGGCCGAATATCTGCTCGGCCTCGGCTACACCGTCCACGGCGTCAAGCGGCGGTCGTCCTCGTTCAACACCGCCCGCATCGATCACCTCTACCAGGACCCGCATTCCCGCAACGTGCCGTTCCTGCTGCATTACGGCGACATGACCGACTCGACCAATTTGATCCGGCTGATGCAGCAGATCAAGCCGACCGAGATCTACAACCTCGCCGCCCAGAGCCATGTCGGCGTCAGTTTTGAGAGCCCGGAATATACCGCCAATGCCGACGCCATCGGCGTGCTGCGGCTACTCGAAGCGATCCGGATCCTCGGCATGGAGAAGGAGACGCGGTTTTATCAGGCCTCGACCTCGGAACTCTACGGCCTGGTGCAAGAGGTGCCGCAGAAGGAGAGCACGCCATTTTATCCACGCTCTCCTTACGGCGTCGCCAAGCTGTACGGCTACTGGATCACGGTCAATTACCGTGAGGCCTACGGCATGTTTGCCAGTAACGGCATCCTGTTCAACCATGAGAGCCCGATCCGCGGCGAGACGTTTGTGACGCGCAAGATCACGCGCAGCGTTGCCCGCATCGAGACTGGTCTGGAAGAGGCGCTCTATCTCGGCAATCTCGAAGCCAAGCGCGACTGGGGGCACGCGCGGGATTATGTCGAGGGCATGCACAGGATATTGCAGGCGGATGCCCCCGACGATTTCGTGCTGGCGACCGGCGAGACCCGTTCGGTGCGCGAATTCGTCGAGCTGGCGTTTGCCGAAGTCGGCCGCACCATCGAATGGCGCGGCAAGGGCGTCGATGAAACCGGCGTCGACGGCAAGTCCGGCAAGACCCTGGTCAGGATCGATCCGGTCTATTTCCGGCCGACCGAAGTCGATCTTCTGGTCGGCGATGCCAGCAAGGCGCGCGAGAAACTCGGCTGGAAGCCCAAGACCTCGTTCGCCCAGCTGGTCAAGGAAATGGTCGCGGGCGACCTTGCAGAGGCGCGGCGGGAGGTGGCCAATGGCAAGCCTGCCGTTTGAGCTGGAGGACAAGACGGTCTACGTCGCCGGCCACCGCGGCATGGTCGGCTCGGCGCTGGTGCGCCGGCTGGCGCCGGAAAATGTCGAACTGCTGACGGCGAGCCGCGGCGAGGCCGATCTGCGCGATCAGGCCGCGGTCAACCGCTGGTTCGCCGCAAAGCGTCCGCAGGTGGTGTTTCTGGCGGCCGCCAAGGTCGGCGGCATCGTCGCCAACAACACGCTGCGCGCCGAATTCCTCTACGACAATCTGGCGATTGCGGCGAACGTGATCCATGCGGCGCATGTCCATGGCGCCGAGAAACTGATGTTCCTCGGTTCGTCCTGCATCTATCCGAAGCTGGCGCCGCAGCCGTTGCGTGAGGATGCCATGCTGACGGGGCCGCTGGAGTCGACCAACGAGCCCTATGCGATTGCCAAGATCGCCGGGATCAAGATGGTGGAGGCCTATCGCAGCCAATATGGCGCCGACTTCATCAATGTGATGCCGACCAATCTCTACGGCAGCGGCGACAATTATCATCCCGAATACAGCCACGTGGTCGCCGCCCTGATCCGCCGCTTCCACGAGGCGAAGATGTCCGGCGCCAGGGAAGTCATGGTCTGGGGCACCGGCACGCCGCGGCGCGAATTCCTCTATGTCGACGATCTCGCGGACGCCTGCATCCATTTGATGAAGACCTATTCCGGCGATGAGCTGGTCAATATCGGCACCGGCGAGGACATCACCATCGCCGAATTCGCCCGGGTGGTCGCAGCGACCGTCGGCTACACTGGCGAGATCGGTTTCGACACCTCGCGCCCGGACGGCACGCCGCGCAAGCTGCTCGACGTCAGCCGGCTGGCCAGGCTCGGCTGGCGGGCCTCTACCTCGCTCGAGGATGGCATCAGGCTCGCCTATCAGGCTTTCCTGAGTGACGGACGATAATAGCCATTCCGGAAAACGCGCAATCGAATCTCGCCGCTTCGGAATCACGGTCGGATTTGAAATCAGTAGTAGCCGTAGTACGAACTAGCCTTCTCGGTCGATTTGTTCACAACCACGCGGATAACCGGCGTTCGTTTCAAATGCCGCTGGCATTCCTTGATGTCAGAAACCGTCGTGCTTCCAATCCCTGCAACAAGCAACGCCGCATCTATTCGGGGCAGGATTGAAATCACATCATCGCCAAGCAGCATCGGCGGAAGATCGAAGATGACGATGCGCGAGCGGAAGTCTCGCTTCATGGTCTGGAGCAGCGCCCCCATCGTCTGGGAGCCCATCCATTCCGAAGAGTTGGACGAGACCGATCCGGGCAGCACCAGCATGCCGTTCGGACCGATGCTTGCCTGCACGACCGCCGACGAAAGTGGGGCGCGTCCTTCGAGCACGCTGAGAACACCACCATTGCCGCCGATGCCCAGATAATTTCCAACCGCTGGCCGGCGCAAATCAAGATCGACCAGCAGCACCGACCGCTCCGGCAGGCGGGAAATACTCAGCGCAAGATTGCAAGCCGTTACCGTTTTTCCGCATCCTGCGGTCGGCGAAGTCACGGCCAGAAACTGCCAGCTCTTCTTGTCCATCTCCTGCAGCACCTGCGTGCGCAGCATGTCGTAGTAGCGGCCGTTCTGACTGGAAGTGCCATGGGCCACTATGCGATTGGCTTCGAGATGATCCGCGCTGAGGCGCACTTCCTTGAACGGCGAGTCGGCAGAGCGCTGCAGCGGTCCTTCGGCAGCCAGGGGAGATCCGCCCAACCCCGCCGGACGGTGTACCGCCTCCGCAGCTCGCGCGAGTTCGACAGCCTGCTTTATTGAATCCACTGCGTGACTCCGCGAATTATCGAAACAGCCCGACCCTGGCCTTGGCAATCATCAGGTCAAGCGGTGGAAGGAACAGGTAGGCAACTGTCAACAGCCCGATCACAACCAGCGCGAACGCCCCCAGAAAAACAAATATCCGTCGCCGCCTCGCACGCAGCTCGGCTGCTGTCGTGATGTAGGGAATTGAAACGATCAACTGGCCATCGACCACCGACAGAAGGTCATTGCTTCTGCGGATTCCCTTATCCAGAATTTCCATCAGGACTGTCAGCCCTGCTCCGCCAAACAGCGCGGCCGCGAAGGCCATCGCAAGAACTTTCAGCCGATTGGGCTTGACCGGCTCCTGCGGAACCGTGGGCTGCTCGATGATTTCGAGCTTCTCTGACTGCTGGTCCTTTTCAAGGTTTTCGCCGAGCCGTGCGGCGGCCAATTTTGCCGAGGCGGCATCGAGGTTCTTTTGCAGGCTCTCCTGCTGGGCAACCATCACCTCGATACTGGCAGCCGCTGCCGGGTCACTAGTGGGCGCCGGCGCAGCGGCCACCTTTTCCAGGGCTTCGATCTGCTTCTTCAGGGACTGGATCAATGGGTGCCGCTCTGAGTACAGCGCGCCCTTCTGGATCAGTTCGGACTTAAGCTGCGTAAGGGTTGCCGTCGGCTGATCGGAGCCACCGGACGATGCCGGTTTGCCCTGTGTGAGCCGCAACTGGGCGATCTTGGCGTCAAGCGCCGAGTTCTCCGCCTGAAGTCTCTGCACCTCTCGCGCCAGGAATTTCGTCGTGTCCGTGGCGCGGCTGGTCCGATCTCGAAGGTCCTCGTTCAGGATCCTCGTCATCAATTCGTTGGCGACCTGCGCAGCCACCGCAGGATTGCCGTATTCGAATCCGACCGAGAAAACGATCGTGGGATTTTCCATCGCGGCGCGCGTCCGCTGCTTGAAGTCCAGTTGAAGGTCGACCGGCGCGATTTTCGTGTTCTTCTTGACCGCCTCGACCAGTTCGGTCGGCGACATCAGCGCGCGCTTGTCCGGGAACAGTTTCAATTTGTCGGCGATCGCGATGAGATTGTCTCGCGTCATCGTCCGCTGCTGAATGACCTGAATACGCTCCTGGGCAGCGCTGGTAACCGTAGGCCGGACCAGCTCGGATGGAATCTGCTGCGATTGAACGAGGATGCGTCCTTCGGAGCGATAGGTGGGCGGCCACAGCAAGGCTGCCGCGGCGCCCGCAGCCAGGATGATGACGAACGGCAGCGCGAAATAGGCCCAGCGCCGCTTGAACAGTTCCCAATAGAAAGAGAACTGCAATAGGTGACTGCGGTCCTCTTGCTGCGCCTGGAAATCGTCCTCAAATTCAACTTTCTGCAGCATATATCGTCCGAGCGTCTGTTTGCGAGCCTGCTAGGCTAATGATACCGCGAAATGATCGGTGGCGCTTCGCTCCGGGCTGCAATCTATCATCGATCTTGCAGGGATTTAATGAATAGTTGCTCATCACCAAGAGTTTCAAATTTCAATCTTAATGGTGGTTCCATCGGCAAACCGCTTTGGCAAATTTACGTAGATCAGAGAAATGGGTGGAGGGAGGCAGGGTATTTTCCCGAATTACGCTATAAGGGTCTGTAGCCGGGCTAAGGAAGTTCAATGTACGAGGCATTTTATCAGCTCCGGGAGAAACCTTTTTCAATTCTCCCCGACCCCGACCTGATTTACTGGGGCAAAATGCATTCCATGGCGTTCACGATGCTGGAGTTCGGCGTCATGAATAACGCTGGCTTTACCGTCATTACAGGTGAAATAGGTTCCGGTAAGACAACCCTGGTCCGGCATCTGCTCAAGAAGGTCAGCCCGGCGATCACCATCGGCCTGATCTCGAACTCCCCGCAGGGCCGGCAGGAATTGCTGCAATGGATCCTGATGTCGCTCGGGCAATCGTTCGATGGGGATTATCCAAACCTTTTCAAGAAGTTACAGGATTTTCTGTACGGTCAATTCGCCAATGGAAGACGGACCATATTGATTATCGACGAGGCGCAGAATCTCGAGCCGGAGGCGCTCGAACATTTGCGCATGATCTCCAATATTAACGCTGACAAGTTCCAGATTTTGCAGCTGATTCTAGTCGGCCAGCCCCAGCTGCGCGACCTGCTCCTGGCGCCGAAGCTGCATCAGTTCGCGCAGCGGATTTCCTCCGACTTCCACCTTCGTCCCCTCGACGACCGGGAGGTGGCCAATTATATCGCGTTCCGGCTCCAGGCGGTGGGTGCCCGCCGCCCCCTGTTCACCCAGGAAGCCTGCTCGCTGATCGCCTCCGCGAGCGGGGGGATACCCCGAATGATTAACGTCTTATGTGACACGGCGCTGGTCTATGGCTTTGCCAACGACCAGCGGGTGATTTCGGACAATATTGTTCGGGATGTTATTGCTGATAAGCAACAGTACAGCATTTTTCCGGTAAAGAAGTTCTCTCGGGTTCCCTAAGTCCTTGTATCCTATTAGCTTCCCCCACGGTTAAACAGCGGCTGCGTGGTTGGGAAAAAATGCCCACATGTTGGCCCAAATGTCTTTGTTTGCGGGCTTTTTGCCGACCTTTTGGGGGTTATGACATGCGAATCTTGTTAGCACTGCTGTGCGCTGCCTTCCTGGCCCCGGGGGCGGCAAAAGCGCAAACGCTGAAATCGGGCGACAGCCTGAGTATTACGGTCCTGCAAGACCCCAAGCTCGATCGGAACGTTGTCATCGACCCCTCCGGCGAAATCGCGTTTCCCCTCGCCGGCCATATACGGGCACGCGGGCTCACACCGTTGGCGCTCGAAAACATTCTCAAGAACAAGCTGAAGAACAACTACAAGGACGAGAATCTGGACGTTACGGTCGCCGTTATAAACGCTCCCAAGGAGATCCCCGAGGACGACCTGAAGCCGAAGATTTTCATCACCGGCGAGATCATCAAGCCGGGCTCCTATGTCGTCAGGCAGAAGACGACGTTGATGCAGGCTATCGCCCTTGCTGGCGGCGTCGGACCGTTTGCTGCGAAGAACCGCATCCAGGTAAGGCGCAAGGGCCCCAGCGGCGACGAAACAATTTTCATGTTCAACTATCGCGCTTACGAAGCCGGTAACGACCTGGAGGGTAACATCACCTTGCGGGCCGGCGACGTCATCATGGTTCCAGAACGACGCTTGTTTGAGTGAGGCTTGACGATCGGCGGGGGCGAGAAGCAACGTGAAGAGAGCTGCCATAGCAGTCTCGATATGCTTTGGCATGGCGCCGTCCGTGGCATTTGCGTTCGACTGGTCGATAAAGGCCAGCGAGAGCGAAACCGTCGAACTGAACAGCAATCAGTTCTTGCGCAACTCCCCCGCGGGATCGGTGGGCTCCTACACCACGCTCAACGCTGACGCAGAGGCGCGCACGCCGACAACCAGATTCAATTTCATCGGCGACGGCACCTACAGGAAGTATTGGGGTCCGGGCGCTGCCGGAACCGCATCGGAGTTTTTGGACTATGGATTCAAGGCGCGCTACGAGGTTCGGGAAAAGACCAGATTCGATCGGGAGTATGTTGAGGCAAGCTGGAGACAGCAAAGTACCGCTCTCGCACTCCTGAACGATCTCGGCGTTTCCACGCCGGCTTCAGGCTTCATCGATCGCCTTACGGCAACTGGTGGAATCGATCGTTCGATCACCGCAATTGACACAGTGTCTCTGTTCGCCACGTCCACTCGCACGAGCTACGAGCCGTCGAGCGGCGGCACGCCGTTTACGGACACACTTGCGCGCGGCAATTGGCAACGCTCGCTGAGTTCAGTCACGGCGATCAACCTGTCCTCCGAATATGAACTTCTCGAATATGGCAACGCATTTAATACCCAGGTCCAGATTTTTCGTGAGCAAGCCGGGTTCGACGCCACATCGTCGGCGGTGCTTTCCTTTCGCGCCAATGCCGGCGTCGCCTATCTGGTGACCGATCGAGGGGTTTCGAGTTCTGCATTCGGGGGTACCACGTCGGCCACACCGGTATCGAGCACGGTGCACGACTGGATCGGAGATGCTGTCCTCACCTATCGAATGCTCAAGAGCACGACCTTGTCCGTCATCGCCAGCCAGTCGGTTGGACCGAGCGTCGTCGGTTCTCTGTTCAAGCGCGATTCGATCACGGCATCGCTGAGCCACAGCATCAATTCACGCTCCACCCTCTCGTTTTCAGCAAGCGGCAACCGGCAGATATCGACCACAACAACGGATTACGCTTCGGCGTCGGCGACCTACAGCTACAATCTGACCCGGGAATGGGGGGCGTCGGCCACCTACCGATACCTGCATCGGTTCGCGAGCACCGGCAGCGCCATTTTCGATCCGATTACCGGCACGCCAACCGTTTCCGGCACCGGGCCTGCGGACTCCCACAGCTTGATGTTCGTCGTGACGCACAACTGGACTGTGCTGCCGTCGGGCAACTAGAGCGTGCCGAGCTTTCCTTTGGATCGCCGTCCCGCTCCATCTCTTTGAGCTGAACATGATCTCCCGGGCAAACGCTTCGCGTTTGGCCCAGGCGGAATCCGTTATCCGCGCTTCCTGATCATGCTCCCGCCGGCGTTCATTTCATCGCGGAACGGATGCTGTCCTTGAGCGGTGTCCCGTCCGGCTCCAGCGAAAATGCGGTCTTGAACCGTTCGGCCGCCTTTTCGGCTTGCCCCGCAGCCGCGTAGCTCATGCCGAGGTGATAGTGGACCGCCGCAAGGTTCGCCGCCGCAGCGGCCTCGAGCGTGGCGATCGCACCCTTGACATCGCCGCGCTTGTACTGGGCCCATCCCCACGTATCCTGAAACTGCGGCACGTTGGAGCTCTTGAGCTTTTCCGACAGCTCAAACGCACGATCGAGACTTGGCTTGTCGCTCCGATTGTCCAGTAGCAAGCTGACGAGATTGTTGATCGCAACCGAGGAATTCGGCTGGTCCTGCAGAATCGCTTCGTACTGAGATATTGCGGCGTCGTTGTTCCCCCGCATGATCTGCAATCCAGCCAGGGAGAGACGGAAAGCGACATTGCCGGGCAACTCTGCAAGTCCAGCCTTGAGCACCTTGTCGGCCGCATCATAGTCCTTGCTTTGAAGATAGAGCTCGGTCAGCGCAGTGTATCCCGCCGGCTCTTTCGGCTGCTGCTCGACTGCCTTCTTGAAGCTTTGCAGCGCCTCATCGTTCTTCTTTTCCCCCAGTTTGGCCTGCCCCAGAAACACGAGAAGCTGAGCATTGCCCGGGAACTTGCTGCTCATCGTCTGCAGCAGCGCTGAAGCCTTGTCTGGCTTGCCCTGTTTCACATAGGCGGAGGCAAGTGCAAGCGCCGGCTGTGGTGCGTCCGGTCCCGCTTTGTGCGCAGCCTCCAGCGCCGCGATGCTTTCCTCGATCTTGTTCTGGCCCGCGAACGCTGCCGCGCGGATCTGCTCAGCAGTCACGCGGCCCTCATCGACGCGTCCGATGGCGTCCGCGATCGCCAAGGCTCCCGACCAGTTCTGCCGGCTCAACTTGACCTGCGCGAGCGACGACCAGATCTGGAGATTGCCGGAATTGCGACTGGCGGCTTCCGTCAGAATCTCTTCGGCGCGAGCCGCGTCGCCCTTGCGCTGCAGGAACGCGACGTATCGAAGAACGACATCGGGATTGGCGTTGGATGATTTCAGCGCGTCGGCATACTGACGATCGGCCAACTCGCCCTTCCCGCTGCGTTCATACGCCACTGCCATCAACGACAGCAGCTCAACCGACTTTGGCTGATCGTTGAGCGCCTCGCGCAAGTCGGAAATGGCGCTGTCGAACTGGCCCTTGTCGATGCTCAGGGCTGCCCGCAGCCGCAGCGCGCCGGCGTTTCGGCGATCCTTCGAGAGGATGTCGGCGATCAAGGGCTCGGCAGCCGCCCTGTCGTTCTTCGCAATATAAATCTCTGCAAGCTTGACCTGGGCGGCGAGCTTCTTGTCGGGGGTAGCTGCCGTGTTGGCCAGCTTCTGCAAAGCCTCCACGGCATCGGCCGTTCGGTTCTGCCCCTGATTCAGTTCGGCCAATGCGATCTGGTAATCGAAGTCATCGCCGCCTGCCTTGATCCGCGCTTCCAGCTCCGCTCTGGCAACATCCGCGCCCTTCGTGGCAGCCAAAAAGCGAACAAGGTCGAGCCCGATCTTGCTATCGGTCGGGTTGGCTTCGGCCCTCGCCCGGAACTCCTTTTCGGCCTCGGCGAACTTTCGCTGCGCGATCAGGAACTGCAGAAGCTGGGCACGATACGCACCCTCCTGAGGATTCTGCGCAATCAGCTTGCGAAACAACTCTTCCGCCTTCACCAAATCCTTCTTGCGTGCATACACGTCGATCGTCTGCAGCGTGATGCGCGTTTCGTCCTTAGAACCGGCAGGAACCGAATTCAGAAGCTTCAGTGCACCATCCAGGTCGCCATCTGCGGCTTTTTTCGACGCAATCAACGAGATTGCATCGACGTTGGCCGGATCGATCTCATATGCCCGCTGGGCTTCGCGGATCGCGCCGGCATTGTCGTTTGTTCGCAGGAGAATGATCGCCCGCAAAGCATGGAGTTCCGCATTCGGCTTGTCGCCCTCGTTTGAGGCATCGACGACCCGAAGCGCGGCCTCTGCGGCCCCGCCGCCCACCATAATCCGCGCAAGCCTCAATCTCGCATTCAGATCGTTCGGATCCAGTTCGACGATACGGCGCAGATCCAGAAAGAGCGAGCTCGACTTTGTCCTCTCGTCGACGCCGGCGAGCGCCCGCCAGACTTCGACCTTGTCGCTCTTGTACTTGACGGCCTTCAGGAGTTCTTTCCGCGCCTCGAGGTCGTCCTTCTTTTCGATGAGAGCCATTCCGCTCTCATAGTAGCCTTGCGCGCGTTCTTCAGGCGATCCGCAGCCCGCGACGAACGTCACGAGCAGGAGCGCAAGTCCGCGGCGAACTTGAAAAGTCTGACCAACTGGCTGCTTCATCTCTGGCCCTGGATTAGTGGCACATGGCCGAACCCGGCCGGATATTCGTCTGTAGCCTCCGCTATCACACTTCCTGTGACAGGAGGAATTCGAATCTATTCAGGCGGAATATTCGTCGCAGGCCGGCGGACGCGCCCATGAACAGCAGTTTCTGTCCCCGGCCGGCCAATTGTTTTCGAACCATCAGGAACAACCCGAAGAACCTTGCGTCGATATACTGCGTATTCGAAACGTCGACGATCAACCGCTTGCCGCTGTCGAGCGCGTCCCGAAGCTGTTCGATCGCGCTGTCGACATGTGCGGCCACCGCGGCCCCGGACAGGGCAATGATCACGGAACCATGATCTTCGCGTCTCGCGATCGACAGCTTTTTCAGGTCTCGCGCGCGCCGCTCACTCAGTATCAAAGGCAGCACGGAGGTGACCAGCATCGCGAGCAAGGCCTTGCCGTCACTCCAGTAACGCCGCCAAAGATAAGGCTCTTCCTTGATGCGCCACAGCCACTCGAACCCGGTGCTGCGCAGCATCGGCGGCGCCCGCCGGACGGTTCCGGCTTCGAAATTGATCGTGGCCCCGAACTGGGCGCGAACGGGCGGGCGCAGCCGCCAATGGTTGTGCAGCAGCCAGGCCTGGGCCTTCTCCGCGCCAAAAAACACCGCAATTAAATCCGCATCGCTGGCATTTATTTCATCGATTATATTCGGCGAGCTCATCTCTTCGATGGTGCCAAAACCGGGATTAAGCACGCCGACGCATTCCAGGCCGCCCCGCTCGGCGTTCAGTCTGGCGCCGACCGCGGCCGCCAGCCCCTCGGCCCCGCCCAGCAGGAAGACCCGTAGCCGCCGGCCCGTCCCGTTGGCCGATTTGAGCCGCCCGAACAGGTCGCTGCCGGCAATTCTCTCATGGATCGGAATGCGCAGCAGCTTGGCGAGCCAGATCAGCGGCATGCCATCGGCAAGACACAGATCGCTCAGCAGCATGGACTCCCGGAACGTGCCGTTGATCTGGCTCTTGACGAGAAAATTGACGTTGGGTGTCGAAATCAGAAACGGCGAGCCGGCATTCGTTGCAAGCTCCATCGACTGCAGCAGCAAGGGAAAATCGAGCGCGTCCACCGGAATACCGAGAAGGCCAAATACGTTGCGGGAAAGGTCGTCCGGAGAGGCGCATGCCGATCGCGGCTCCGCAGATCGCTCGGCAAAGTCGGACGAGGCCGGAGCGGTGCGCAACGTCTTCAACATAAAAGCTCCACGAATTTCAAATTTTCGCCCGGCGCACCGCGGGTGGGCCATCATATGATTAACGAATAGTAAGCGATCTACTACGAAAATCTTGCTTAGTGAAATCGATTTAATATACGTGATTAATAGCGCGTCTCTGAATGAAATGCCAATTCCAAGGGGATAGCTCGGGCGGGCGCGCCCCCGGAGATCGCGGGCCGTCGGTGGATCAACAGCCGATGGAGATGGTTGCGCGCACTGAGAACCGGGCGCTTCCAACGAACCGAGCCGTCCGCTATTGGGTCTAATTCCAGGACAGGTGCACGCAGGTGGATCAGGCTACCGAACAGATCAGCGCCGATATTCCCGACTGGACCCGGGAATGTCCCCGGCAGTTCTGGGACCCCGGCCGCAAGCTGCTGCTGACGGTTCGGCGTTACCAGTTCTGGCAGGCACGCGGCGGCCTTTTCGGTACGCTGTGCTGCAAGTTCATCGCGCTGCGCCACCGCTTCTGGAGCGTGGTGACGGGGACGGAGATACCGCTCACCTGCCAGATCGGCGGTGGGCTGCTGATCCCCCATCCCAATGGCATCGTCATTCATCCGGACGCCAAAATCGGCGTGAACTGCCTGATTTTCCACCAGGTCACGCTTGGCAGCCGTGGCCGCGGCGGGGTTCCCGAAATTGCCGGCCATGTCGACATCGGCGCCGGCGCCAAGATCCTTGGGCCGGTCAAAATCGGCGCACATGCACGGATCGGGGCGAACGCCGTCGTGATTGCCGACGTCGAGCCATACGGGGTGGCGACGGGATATCCCGGAGGAATTCACCACGCTCAGCAATAGTGCCTTCACTCCGTCCGGTTCGTGATACCTAGGCCCCTGTCGATCTGCCGCATCACTGAGGCTGCTCGGCAAAACAAAATTGCCGCTGCCGTCGCGTTTCCAGATCGAATTTGACGAAGTTTACCGGCCTCCCAGGCCGCCGCGGAATTGAAATGTTAAGAGATTCCACTTTGCAGACGAGCGAGAGCATTAACCAAAAACCCGGCATGGAGCCTGCAAGGTTCGGCGTTGTCGTCATCGGACGCAATGAGGGCCAGCGGCTCGTCACCTGTCTGCGCTCGGTGTCTACGGCGGCGGCAGTGGTTTACGTCGATTCCAACTCGACGGACGGATCGGTGCAGGTGGCACGCGAGCTGGGCTCCGAGGTCGTCGAGCTCGATCTCAGCATTCCCTTCACCGCGGCCCGCGCACGCAACGCCGGCTTTGCGCGCCTGCTGACGGTCATCCCCGATCTGCCTTACGTTCAGTTCGTGGACGGCGACTGCGAGCTTGCCGCCGGATGGCCCAACGCCGCCGCAGCCTTCCTCGATCGTCAGGCGGATGCCGCGGCCGTATGCGGCAGGCTCCACGAGCGATATCCCGATCGATCCGTCTACAACTGGCTTTGCGACCGCGAGTGGGATCGCCCCACCGGCGAGGTTCGCGCCTTTGCCGGCAACGTGATGCTGCGCGCCGCGGCGCTGAAGGGCGTCGGTGGCTATCGTGAGGAGGTGATTGCCGCCGAGGAAGACGAGCTGTGTGTCCGGCTTCGCCAAGCGAACTGGCGGATTTGGCGGCTTCCCGACGAGATGGCGCTGCACGATGCGGCGATGCTGCATTTCACCCAATGGTGGCGAAGGGCGCAGCGGGCGGGATACGCCTTTGCGCAAGGCGCGTATCTGCACGGCGCACCGCCCGAGCGGCATTTTGTGCGCGAGACGCGGCGCGCCCTGGTTTGGGGCCTCCTGCTCCCCTTCACCGCCGTCATCGCGACAATCGCGCTGCCGCGTTTCGGGTGGATCGCCTGGCTGATCTATCCGATGCAGCTTGCCCGGCTGGGCATCAACAACCCGGGCCCGTTTTCGGACCGCGCACGCCTCGCGGTCTTTCAGCTTCTGGCCCGTTTCCCGGAAGGGCTTGGCCTGGCGATGTTCTGGCGCGACCGGCTGTTGCATCGCCGACCTCAACTCATCGAACACAAGCAGATTCCAACGAGCAGGAATACATGACCGATAGTTCAATCAACCGGCGCGCGGCCATCAGCGCCGCGGCCCCCATTCGCACTGCCATTGTCGGAACCGGTTACATCGCGGAGTTTCACGCGCGTTCGATCCGCGAAGTTGCAGGCGTTGAGCTGATCGCGACATGC
This sequence comes from Bradyrhizobium sp. AZCC 1678, assembly GCF_036924765.1. Taxonomy (NCBI): domain Bacteria; kingdom Pseudomonadati; phylum Pseudomonadota; class Alphaproteobacteria; order Hyphomicrobiales; family Nitrobacteraceae; genus Bradyrhizobium; species Bradyrhizobium sp. AZCC 1678. Next base: position 2,829,542 of record NZ_JAZHSE010000001.1, on the reverse strand, counting down.
GACGCCAATCTCGGGCGGGCGAAGGCCTTCGCCGGCGCCTGGAATATTCCGCGCGCCTTCGACTCGCTGCCGAAGATGCTTGAAGAAGCCCAGATCGATTGCGTCCACATCCTGACGCCGCCCGATCTGCATTTTTCCCTGGCCAAGGAAGCACTGGAGGCCGGCGTTCACGTCTTCCTGGAAAAGCCGATGTGTACTTCCACCGCGGAAGCGGACGAGCTGGTCGCCCTCGCGGCGGAGCGCGGCCTCCAGCTCGGTGTCAGCCACAACTTCCTGTTCTCGGCGGCGTTCCAGCGCCTGCGCGAAGCGGTGCATTCGAAAGCGCTCGGACCGATCGATCACATCACCTTCAATCATTTCTATGAGCTGGGCCAGATCCGCTTTGGCCCGTTCGACAACTGGATGCTGCGCAATCCCGGCAACGTCATCCTCGAAACCGGCCCCCATCTGGTGTCCGCGCTGCTCGATCTTGCCGGCGCGCCCGAAATCCTTTCGGTGACGGCCGACCGCAAGGTGACCTTGCCGAACGGCGCCGACATCTATCGGCGCTGGCGCGTGCAGACGACCGTGGGCCGCACCGCCATCGACCTCAACATCAACTTCGCGCCCGGCTTCCCGCAGCGAACGATCTACGTTCGCGGACTGTTCGGATCGGCACTGCTTGATTTTGACGCCGACACCTGCGTGATCGACCAGCGGACGCCGCTCGATATGGATTTCGACCGCTTCAAGCGCAGCCGCGGGCTCGCAAGCCAGATGCGCAGGCAGGCGCTCGCGGTGCTGGCGCGGTACGGGCTTGGCAAGCTGAAGCTCGTGCGGCGCGGCAACCCGTACCAGAACTCGATCCAGGACTCGACCGCCGCCTTCTACGCGGCGATCCGCAACGGACAGCCGCTCGATGTCCGCGTTGCCGGCCGCACCGGCCGCGATGTGATCGAGCATTGCGTCGGGATCATCGAGGCGTCCGCCATTGATACGTCAGTCACCATGGCGGCCCGCGCTGCCGCCGATCGTCCCGCCCTCGCCGCCCCGCCCACTGTTCTCGTCCTCGGCGGCGCCGGCTTCATCGGCAAGGAGCTGATACGCCAGCTTCTTGCTGCCGGCTATGGCGTCCGCGCCGTGGTGCGCGGCTCGGCATTGCCGCTTGACGAACTCACGTCCGACCGCCTGGAGGTGGTTCGCGGCGACATCGGTAACCGCGCCGACCTCGACCGGGCGATGGCGGGTATAGCGTTCGTCTATCACCTTGCCCATGCGCAATGTAAGACGTGGGAAGAATATCTGGCCAACGACGTCGAGCCGACACGGCTGGTGGCCGAGGTTTGCCTCGCGGCGAACGTCAAGCGGCTGGTCTACACCGGCACGATCGATTCCTATTATGCCGGCGCCAAGGCAGGCACCGTCACGGAGGCAACGGCGCTCGATCCGGATATAAGGCGGCGCAACTACTACGCGCGCGCCAAGGCTGCGGCCGAGGACATCCTGACCGACATGAGCCGGAGCCGGCAATTGCCGCTCGTCATTCTGCGGCCCGGGATCGTGATCGGCCGCGGCGGCGGTCCGTTTCACTGGGGCGTCGGCCGGTTTTCCGAAAACGTCTGCGAGGTGTGGGGCGACGGACGCAACAAGCTGCCGTTCGTGCTGGTATCTGACGTGGCCGCGGCGCTGGTGCGGGCCATCGAGGTTCCCGGCATCGAGGGCAAGAGCTATAATCTGATCGATGCCCCACTGCTGACGGCGCGTGAATATCTGCAGGACCTGCAGCAGCGCGGCGACCTGAAGTTATCCGTCATCTATCAGCCGATCTGGAAGTTCTACCTCGCCGATCTCGCGAAATGGGCGGTGAAGGTTCTGGTGAAACACCCCGACCGCATCCGCAAACCGAGCTACGCCGACTGGGAATCGCGAACGCAGAAGGCCTATTTCGATTGCACCCGCACGCGCACCGAACTGGGCTGGAAGCCGGCGTCTGATCGGCAGCGCATGGTTGATGAAGGGATCGGCGTGGCGTTGGAGCCGTGGCTGGAGGCGACGAGATGAAGGAGTTCAACGCATGTCCCATGCCGTGAAACATGCCTTGGCAAAACTGCTCCGTCCCTACATTTACAAAGAATTGCCCGGCTGGGGAAGGCTACATCGCCTGTTTGTTGGCGGTTACGAAGCCGACCATGACTGGCAAGGTCTGGATCGTGTATGGATGCGCGGAAAGCTTCACGGCTATGAGATGTCCCTCGATCTAAGCAACTGGTCCAACAGACAAACCTATTTTCTTGGACGTTTCTACGATCTTCCAACCCAACTCGTACTCCTATCATCCCTCCGACCCAGCGATACGTTTGTTGATATCGGTGCAAACGAAGGAATGATTTCTCTGCTCGCCTCGCGCTTGGTTGGCGATCATGGGAGGGTCCTTGCGTTCGAGCCAAATCCCGTTCCACGAGCTATCTTTACGTCGGCCATCGAAAGAAACGGCATAGAGAACATCCATGTTTTCTCGTTTGGATTGGGAAGTCGTGAGGAGGTTCTTACGCTCAAAGTACCAAAGGGAAACTCCGGAGAGGCCTCATTCGCGAAAAGCAACTATTCGTCCAACGACCTGAACAAGGTCGAATGTCAGTTGAAGGTTGCGGATGGAATGCTGCGAGCCGAAGCTCCTCGTCTGATCAAGATTGATGTCGAGGGATTTGAGTTTAACGTTCTGAATGGCCTCAGCGAGACTCTAAAGCAACACAGACCAGGGCTTATCTTGGAAATGAGTGGTCAATTGGCGCGCAATGCCGAGACTTCGTTAGCGGAAATCTCGACATTTTTGCGAGATCGACATTATCGACCTTACATGTTAGCAATCCGGTCGCGCCGCAAGCTTCAGCTCATCGATCAACCATTGACAGAAAGTACCCACGCAGATTTTCTGTGGCTGCATCCATCGAACGAAATCATTGATCCAGCCAATTTTAGTTAGTCATTTGAGCGCTAATGCACGCCTCAAGCCAGCGGCGAAACCCAATTTCCCATCGAGGAAAGGCTCCTTAACCTGCGTGCACGCATTTGCCGCCGCCTGATAAACTTCCGGAGATTTGGCCAGCCTAAGCACTTGCGCGACATAATTTTCAACGTCGTCGACTTCCGCTTTAAGGCAGGCTTCTCCGAGCACTTCCCAAGCTGGAACGACGGAGCTTGTAATGACCGGTCGGTTGGCAAGCACAGGCTCGATCGCAGAGAGCGCCATTCCCTCCTCGAACGTACTTTTGGTCGGGACAATGGATGCGTGATTTCTTGCGATAATTTCGCTCATTTGGGGCGGCAGCACGTGGCCGTGAAGTTCGACGACTCCTTGTAAACTAGCAGCATCGCGCCGAAGCCGAAGTTCATCGAAATCAGGTCCGGCTCCGCAAACATCCCATTTTACCAGCCCAGGCGCCCGATCTTCGACTCTTCTCGCGATATCAATCAAATCGAATACACCTTTGTTTTCAGTGATCCTCCCTGCAAACAGTATCCGGAACGGCGTCGTTTGAGAGGGCGCAGCCGCGATTGCATCAAAATAAGAGCGAGAGAATTGCCCTCTCATCTCAATCAAACGCTCCGATGGAATCTGTCCTGCCAAGGTACGGACCTGCCGCAAGCATTCTGGCGAAACTCCTAGCGTCGCGTGCGCGCAATTTCGAAAGAAGGCTCCGTCCAGGCGACGAATGAATCTCTTCACTAAGCCAGCTTTGGGATATCCAGCGGGCCAAAGCGTGTTATGAAGAACCGGAATGACCTTTATGCCAACTAGCCGAAACATCGAGAGGACAAAAAAGTGGGTTGAGCTGGAATGAATAACCGCGAAATCCGCTCTAAACTTTACAGCCTCCAGAAATAGCCACGCGCCGTACACTACCTGCCCAAGATGATAGCCTAATCCGCCGCCCCCTAACTGCGGCTTCGGCCTTTGCCTTACCCGAAACCTTCCCTCGCTACAGTCTCTCGGCGGGCTTGCATGACTCATCATATACACGTTCGCAGCGACCGACTCGCAGAAGTCGGCGAATTGACCGGAATATGTCAAAGCCGTCAGCCTAGGGTCTGCAGCGCCTTTGCGCCAATAGTCATGCGAATCGACTAAGCCACCCGGGCCGGCTGCGTAAAATATTCGAATGCCCAATTCAGATACCGACGACTGCCGTCCCTATTAAGCTTTATAAAGGATTTCAAGTGGCCTAACTATATACACCTCAGGGACAAATATCTAATCTGTCTGAAGAAAATCCTCGCGACAATTAATATTCAGAGATTTACCTTAGCTCAGCCTCGAATAATGGAAAAAATTCGGTTCGCCTATGTGGACGGCTTACGCGGCGTCGCTGCGTCGATCGTGGTGCTATTCCATGCCGTCGAAGGTGAGCACATAACAACGCTATTCAATACGTTTCCCGCCTGGATTCAGGTCATCTTGCGGCATGGAGACTTGGGCGTCGCAATATTCTTTGTGTTGAGTGGTTTCGTCATTGCGCATTCGCTTCGAGCGGAACTGACTCCAGCGGGTGCCCTGCGTTTCGCCCTAAAGCGGTCATTGAGGCTTGATCCCCCGTACTGGGTGGGAATTGCCATTGCGATCATATTTGCGCTGCTCGCTTCGCTGGTGGTCGCCGGCCGGCCCGCGAATACATTTTCAACTCCGCAAATTGTCAGTCACCTTTTCTATATGCAGGGCATTCTCGGCTATAAGAACATCAATCCCATATTCTGGACGTTGTGCCTCGAGATACAGCTCTACCTTGCTTATGCGCTGCTTCGACTCACGCGCTACACGCCGATCCTATACGCAGCCTTCGTTGCAAGTTTGATCTGGCCGCTCGGCCTTCACGACGGATGGCCAGGCGTATTCGTAGGCTTCTGGTTTGCTTTCTTGCTCGGAGCAGGCGCATATCTCGCTTGGACAAATTTGTCTGCTCGTCCTTGGTTTCTGGGGTATGCAGCAATCATTTCTGCCGCTGCATTGTATCGTTTAGATTATTTCGCTTTGGCGTGCTGCATCACCGGCATCAGCCTCCTGATCGTTTCCCTTGCCAACCGTCAAACCGACCTACTGAACTGGCGTTGGCTGCAATACCTGGGAATGATCTCTTACTCACTCTATCTCATTCACAATCCGATCACGGGGGCGGTGTTTCGCGTAGGCTTTTTACTCACGGAACGCAGCATTTATTCCGAAGCGGGATGGTGGCTAGTGTCTTTGGCGGCCTGCGTTGCGGCCGCAACACTGCTGTGGAGACTCGTCGAACGACCCAGCATGCTTCTGGCTAAGCGGCTCGACGCGCACTTGGCAAACCGCCCAAACAAATCAGCTGCACCGAAGCATATTGAGAAAACTGTCTAATCGATATTTTGTATAGGAACGCTACTTGCACAGTATTTCCAAACAGGATCCTGACTCAAAGGAGGCTGCAGCACTACGATCGATCGAATATCCAATCTTCGATTGGCTCCGATTTGTGCTCGCGTCTGTTGTTGCTCTGGGCCACGTCGGCCTGATCTTTCATAGCGACGTCGCCGGAAACCTGGCGGTTCAGGTATTCTTTTCGCTGAGCGGGTGGCTAATTGGGGGGATCCTATTGAGCTCCCGCATCGACCAGATGCCACGATTTTTCTTTAACCGGGCCACGCGCATCTGGATACCTTACTTCTTCGCCGTCGCTGCACTGTACCTCGTGAGCGCAGCACGAGAGCCAATCACCCCCAAATGGCTTGAGTTTCTGTACTACGATGTAACTTTTACTCATAACTGGTTCACGCTGTGGCCGGGTGCGGCCGTTGCACTTGCCCAGATGCCGCTGAAAGGGACCGGGCATGGCTTCTGGAGTATTTCGGTCGAGGAGCAATTCTACCTCGTCGCCCCCCTGATAATCGTTGTCAGCAGGTTCGGACGCAATCCGATATCGTGGGCTTTGATTTCGATAGCGCTGTGGTGCGCTCAACTCGTGGATTTCGCGTCAATCAGTCTGGGCGTTTTTGCCGCGACACTGCAGCATTCCTACGGAAACATCCACCTTCGGCCGTGGTTTATCGCCGCGCTCGTTGGCAGCGCATTGTCGTCGCTGTTGATGCTCACTGCCAGCTTCTACAATTTCGGAGCCCCCTTTTTCGCTATCAGCATCGTACTGCTGTGCGCCCGGCCAGGACTGCGAGGGTCGACGGGCGTGTTTGCAGGAGCCATTTCCTACCCCATGTATCTCAATCACTGGATGGGCGCGTTCGCGGTTAACGCGATCGCGAAACGCCTCGATTGGCTAACTCAGCCATTCGTCGGCCTAGCGTCCTTTGCTTTAGCAGTTATGATAGCGAGCACGGCATATTTGGTGATCGACCGAACCGTCATGATACGCCGAAACGATTTTTACTCGCCACTTGTCGGGAGGACGCTGGCCATCTTAGCCTACTCTCTCGTACTATCCGGCATCCTCGGCGGAATTTTATTAATCAGCAACTAGCTCTTCATTACTAGCGGCAATCTCTGATATTGCTCGCTCAAATAGTTCAGCCGCGTCATCCCAAGAATATCGCAAGGCCGTTGCCGTCGCAGCCGCCGACATGCGTCTCCAATTCTCGTTACTCTGACTAAGCACGTCGAGTGCTTTGCGCGCGAGGCCGGTTGCATCACCAACGTCAACAAGGAAACCGTTTACACCTTCGTCGATGATATCGATGGGCCCGCCGACCTTTGTTGAAACGACTGGACACCGACAAGCCATCGCCTCAATCGGAGGAAGATGGAATCCTTCACTCTTACTGCCGCACAGCCACAAATCGCACTTGGCATAAATCAGTCTGATGTCGTGTTGCGCGGGTCGACAATGGAATTCCACCCATTCCGGGAGTGGAAACTCCTTGGATATGCGCTGCGAACCGAACGCCACGGCCCTTGTTTGAGGTAGCATCTTCTTCAGTTCATAAAGCGCGGCCAAATGCGTTTCGGGAGATTTGAAATTTGTTGTCGAGTATAAGAATCCGACTGTCGGAACAGCCTGCCTATCGCGGGGCTGCGCGAAGAACTGACTTGTATCGACGCTGTTGTAGATCAAAAAGCAATGATCAACTCCATAAGAAGTGGACATCGTCTGCGCGAGCCATTGCGAAATTACTATCTTCGCCATGGGCAACCGATAGACGGCGCGGACACGCTCAATTGGAAGATACGGGAAGACTTCGTGGTGCTGCACAAAGTGAACCTTTGCACCCTTCTGCGGGCTCAAGGCGGCTACCCATTCGGCAGTTTCCCACCATGTTGCAACAACGACATCGGCATCCGGAACATCGTCGTCAACGATAGGACGTTTCGAATCCAACACCTTTACGGTGATGCCCAACTCGTCAAAGTAAGGTTGTGCCGTGCCAATTCCCACGGGCCAGCCGCGTCCCTTTAATGCTGACTTGATCTTCTCAGGCAAACCAACCTTCCGGGGCGCGCCCGAAACGACCGTTACCTCGTGGCCCCGACGCTTCAGCCGCTCGGCATAGATCGCCACAACCCGATTACCTCCGGCGAATCCGAGGTCCGGTATTAAAAACGTAATGCGCATCGTCTACCTAATCGGTTAACCTACACCGCACTAGCGCGGCCCCTCGAAAGCGCCATCCGTGGGTCGCTTGTCGGGCATCTTCACGCTCTTCTCCCATATATCAATTGGATTGGGTACAGTGCGCGCCGGGTAAGGTAAATGCCGCCCAAGCATCGCCCCTAGCTGATCGACACGAAACGAACTATGAAAGCGATAACCGCATTGAGCGCTTCTCCAGACACGATCCCAACAAGCAAGCCGGACAGCGCCAAGAGCTCTCTTCTGGGATTGAACAGGCCATGCGAACTCGCATAATAAATTACAAGAGGCGCGCTAGAAAAATAGGAAAACACAATACCCCACAGCGCGCCGTGCACCCCGGCCAAGTGAAATCCGAGCGGAAGAGCAACAAAGAGAGCCAGCATACGAATTGTATTGAGGTGGAAGTAGACTCTCGCCAATCCGAGCACGAGAAAGCACTGCGTGGCCAATCGTAGTGGAATGATCGCCAGAGCCAGAGCTAGAATTTGTAACATCCAGCCAGCCTGCTCATACCGACGATCGTATAACACGCTGATGATGGCTTGGCCCGAAACGGCCATTAGACCACAGCAAAAGTAGGCAGCCGCCGCTAGGAAACCGTGAAAGCGGTAATAAGCCTCTGTTAGTTTTGCCGGGCGCTCCCGCGCAACCTCGCTCAAGGCTGGAAACGATATGTCGACGATAATCTTGGCCAATACTTGATCAATAGAACTGAAGATTAGAAACGCAATCGCGTAGGCACCTAACGTGCCAGCGTCAGTGTACCATCCTAGAGTCATCCGATCGCCATTACTCACCAAGAAATACAGCACGGAAGAAAAGAATATCCACTTTCCAAAGTTCATGATCTCATAAAAGGCTTCGCGGTCGAACCGCCAGTGGTTCGGAGTACCCGAAAGCCAGATATGGCTCAGAATCGTCCTCACCATCGCTGATGCTATGCTACCTGCAACCAGCGCCCAAATCGATCGATCGATCAATACCCACGCAATCATGGCGATCAATCCGACGACTTGGGCCGCGATTTCGATGCGCGTTACGCTTCCCAGCAGAAGATTGCGGCTCGCCTCGATCAACTTTGTCGACTCGAAGCCCACGATAACCGTGGTCAGAGACAAAGCGGCCAATACGTACGGCAAGCTAGGATGTTCGTAGACGCTGTCCTTTGGAAACAACTCAAAATGTGATGCAAGCAGCACCAACAAGCATATCAGCAGGGCAAAGCACCAGAGGGCTACGCCTCGCAAGATCTGCACGACCCAAGCCATATTGAGAAAGCTGGGCTCGTGTCCTCGCTTACTCTGTATAATGCTGGGTTTCAAACCAACGTCAGAAAACAGCGCCAACCCTACGAGCACCATCATGGCAATTGCCATGACGCCAAACATCTCAGGAACGAGCTGTCGCGTCATGAATAGATTACTGCCAAAGCGAAGAGCAAAGCTGACCACGTAGCTTGTTAAGCTCCACGCGCCAGCTCGCACTACCCTTTGTGTGAGAGTGAATCTATTGGAAGCTGACATCTCAAGCGTCACTAGTAATTCTTTTCGAAAGTGGATGCATTGACGCAGCCTGGCCAACGAAAGCGCGAACTGCCTCCGCCCTAGCAAGGAGCGCTCCCGCAAGCAGCCACGACCAAGGACTAATCGACGCGTTAGGTATTTGCTCAATTACGGTCACAGCGAGGATGACTGCAAGGGCCGCCATTAGTAACTGCTCGCGTTTCGACTTGACGAACTGAAATGAAGCGAACGCCCTAAACACCGGCAATACGAGAAGTCCAAATTGGGCTAAGAATCCGATCAGGCCAGCCTGACCAAGTGTGACGATCCACAGACCGTCGGTTGCGCTTATGTCGTCCCCAGCGTCGGAATAAACCCGACTACGACCATATCGTCCCCAACCAAAAAAAGCGCGCTCGTTGGCATGAGCGAGGAGGTTGTGCTCTTGATCAAATCGAAACTTCAACGACGCAGCGCGCTCTTCATTGAAGATTGCGGCAATGCCGACAAACGAGTTCGTAGGGAATAGATCGACGGAACGAAGAAGCGGGTAGAGTAACCCAATCGACACCATCGCCGCAGCGATGCGCATTTGTGTTCTAGGCTTCAAGAGCGCTATGCAAGCGCCAATGGTGATGGAATACACTAGAGCGCCGGCCGATTTGCACAAGATGACGATTACAGCCAAATAGCCTGCGACAGCAGGGAGAGATATTGATTTCACGACAATCCTCGCACGCCAGATCGCCAGTGCCGCTAAGAAGGCCGTGGCAACGAGGAACGAAGTAGCTAGGCTATTCGTCAAAAATACCTGAGGACGATATCCACCATACCGGAAATTGTGAACGAACGCCGATGGCGAATAACCATAAATCCAGTTGGACAATTGTGGACTCATGCGGATTTCGATCAATATGGGAAGCGAATAGAACAGTCCCGCCACAACCAGTGCACCCAGGACGATCTCCACATCAGACGAACGCGTGAGGTAACGGCGCGCAATGAAAAAAGGCAGAAAGTAGATCGTCTGACTTAGGAGCGCAGAAATCCCGTCGTAATAGCCAACGCCAGGCAAGATCCTGTCTCCAATGGCAACCGGATCGCTGTTCAACAGAGAAGTGATCAAGGGACTGGTGATGTAAGCAAATGCCAGAACCTCAACGAATCCCACTCCGGAAGCAAATTGCTTCGCTCGGCGGGCGAACAATATACAGCCGAGGACTGCGCAAAGATTCGGGATAGAAACTTTGTCGAACGCCGGTATCATCTCGAACTTCGTCGCGACACCGGAGGGCAGCAGCAACAACGCACCAAGAATGTTTGATACGGTTGCGACTGAAAATGGAAGAAGGAAAAATAGAGAAATTGCAACGATCGGCCACGAAAAGATGGCAAACGTCGCAAACCAGTTCCCGGTCATCGCGTCTCGCAATTCTTAGATAGTGTCCTCAGGTGCAGGGTGACACCACACAGTGGAGATCAGGCGGGCGAGCCCAGTGCTCTACTAGTATGGCATGCCCTGTTCCTGACGTCACATCCTTTACGGGAGACGCAGCTTAATGTTGGCAGTATCGGCGGTTTATTTTATACCGTTGAATGCCACGATCGCCATCCATTGGGGCGGCGATTGGGTCTGGTGAATATCCTCTAGAACTGACCATACATTATTTGAAGTCGACCATCCGGAAAGTTGAAAACAGGATGGGAACTCGGCCGTGAAATCTCCTGCCGTCAGGCTCACGAAGTTATTGTAGTTGGTAGTCAGGAATCCGTTTAAGGATGGAGCCTGTTTAGACGCGGCCCTAAGAATGTCGACTTGAGATTTTCCGCCCCCCGTATAGTCCGGCGAATAACCTCCCTCGTAGCCGCACATTTTCTGTATGCCAAATTTCTGTGCCCACGCCTTCCAGTTCGCATACAAAATCGCGCACTTGAAGAGTGTAAAAGGTCCTGTGCCACTGTTTGAAGTGTTCGCATAAGCCGTCGCGATCTCGAGCTGCAACGTTGGATTCCCAGCTGCCGCGGCATAGGCAGCGGCGTCAGCTGTCTCCTGGAGGGTGCCGTATTCCGACGGCGAGAAGTACTGCGCACAGCAGATATGTGTGACCCAATTCGAAGCTGGGCTCTTGGTATAGGGCGCTTGAGGAGCCTCCGCTTGCGCCAAATACTTAGTCGACGCAAGTCTCGCATTACTGCCGGACGTTCCTAAGACGCTGTTACCTGTTCCGGTTTGAACCCCGCACAAGACCTGATACTTGGTTCGATCCCCACCATAGGCGATGCTAATTGCCTGGCCCAGCACCGACATCGCCTTGCCGTACCAATTGTGGAAATCCGCTCCCCAGCCATAGGCCGTCGCCTTCGCATTAGCGTATCCGGTCTGGAAGAAACCACCGGTATTGTTCCAGAGCTCGTTCGGGCCTTCGAACCGCGGGATCATCCAAGACGGAGCATTTGCACGACAATAGGCCGCAAGACTTGGCATGTAGTCTGTCGCCGGGTCGATCGCAAAGGGCGGAGTGACAAAATAGGGATGCGCGCCAATCTCAGCACATAGCCGAACCATCAATTCAGGAGGGCAACCGTTGCCAAGACCCGCATTACCCAGTGCGACGTCGCCACCCTGCTTAATCCACGCATTCAACGTTGCATCATAAACGAGCGTAGCAATACGGTCGGCTACAGGATACGAGTTGCTCCCGGCCGAGAGCGGATTGGAATAAGAATTCAGGATTCGAATTGCGCCCGTACCGTTAACATCCAACGTACTCGCTGCCATGTTGCTAACATTGAACTTCACCATAACTATTGCTTTGTCCGCAAGCTTGAAGCCCGCGAGTTGAGCCGAATAGGCAGTGCCGACATTCGTGGTTAGGCCAGCATAGAGGCTGCTTCGATACTCCGTTCCGGAATAGAACACATATGTCGTTGGCTTTCTCGTCGCCCACGTCGTGACGTTCGTAGTGTTGCCATTCTGCCAATTGAGGAAGCGAATGACGCCAAAGTTTGCTTCGGCGAGCCTTTGCTTGAAGCGGGTGCCGAACACCTGCCCGGCGTTGAGAGCAGCTTCATCGTTGACGTGGAAAACCTGCAAGTTCGTAATGCGCGGGGTTCCGATATCCCGAATGCCGACGGCGAACCGCGTATCCGTCGTGGAAAACACGTAACGGCCGCTGCCATTAGTGCTGATCTTGCTACCACTGACCGGCGTGTTGCTCATGCCGCAATAGACCGTGCCATTGCCGCTCCAGGTGATAACGTAGTTTCCCGGGCGTGCTGCCTGCGAAGGCACAAAGAAGACGGTGTAGACTCCGCCGTGAGAGATTGACGTAGGATAGCCATCGCTATCGAGTGTGTTCGGCTCGGGAGAGCCACTGTTATCGATCAGCGTCCAGGCTTGGGCTGTCTTCAAGCAATTCAGAAACGGAAAATCCCCGCCAATCTGCAAAAAGCTCAAATTCACCTGCGACCGACCGCCGTTGAACTTGGCCGCCGCCGACGAAGATGAAGCCGTCCTGCTCGGTGCCGCCAGCGGTGCGGCAATTGCCGCCGCCGGCAGCATCGACGTCAGGGAAGCTACGCTCACGCCTTGCAGAAAGGTTCTACGGTTCATTTGCGAGGTCATAGTCTGGTCCAATCATCGTTAAGGGATAAATTCGAAGACGATTGATTACGCGACCGAGTTGATTCTACCGCAGGCCGCGTCATCCACGCTAGTCAGTCACTTCTTCGGAAACCATTTAATTCGTCCGTTAACCACCGCGGAACGCCGCGGCCGTGCCCGCGCTCGCGGACTTGGCCTTGCCGGTCGGCCCCAGCGAATAGACCTCGTATTGGCCGTCGGCGATGGCGTATTGATAGGGCCGGCCCCAGGGATCGAGCAGGTTCTTCGCCTTCTTCAGATACGGGCCGTTCCAGCGCGGCGCCTCGGGCGGCGCCTCGACCAGGGCCTTCAGCCCAGCGCTCGGGCTCGGATAGGCGCCGTTTTCCATATAATAGAGCTCGAGCGCCGTGCCGATATTCTCGATCTGCAGCTGCACCGACTGGGTCTTGGCCTTGCCGAAATAACCCATCAGCTGCGGCGTCGCGATCGCGGTCAGAACCGCCAGAATACCCATCACGACGAGCAGTTCGAGCAGCGTATAGCCGGCGTCATTCCGCCTTCGATAGCGCTCCATTCGGCCACCGCCGAGAAGCCTGGCTTGTCGATTTTTCATAGTCATAAACATGGTGGTTGCGCCCCGCGTCCGTTTCCTACGGATCTCGCGAGCAATCCTGCGGGTCCACGGTCACTAAAAGGTTCACGAAGTGGAACAGCTCAGGCAAGGGTCAATTTGAAGTAAATCAGCGGGAAAAAATTGCGCTCAGTCCATCAAGCCAGAAGCTACGTTCGACGGCAGCCGGCGGGCATTCTGTCGAAACATTGCGCGCTGAGCGTCAGTTCGGACCGTGTATTATCGTCAACTCTATTTTTACCAGCCACGAACATCGCAGCTCTATCCGTAAATCCACGGGCGTTATTGGGCATCTCGCAACCCCAGCCAGGCGCATCACGCGTTCAGACAGCTGTCCGAGAACAACGAGCCCTCCGCGAGGGGCGGCGGCTTACTGCGCTCGCTGCTAAATGCACGACTGCGGTCACGTACGGGGATCAAGGATGGCGTTGGGCGGCTGCGCGGCCACACAGCCGGAAGCAGCCTTCGGCTTGCCAGTGGCCTCGCCTGAGCTTCCGCCGGGCTAGCGTAGCAGGCTTGAACGAGATGATGGAATGGAGGCCTTTGTGGCGATGCCCACACGGCTGATTGTGCGCCGGCAGGACTGCCCAAAGAACCACCTGCTATTTCGCTTCGGTCAGTCAACGACGAAATGTGATTCGCCGCCCGGTTGGAACGAGCCGTGCCTGAACGCATCTGGGTACCATGAACATCAAACCGGTCGTCTGCGGGCGCAGATCTCGATGTCGAGGGGATGAAGTTGCCGAGGCTTGCATTTGCCGAGCGGTTCGCGGGCCATTCAAGCGGGTTGAAAATCCGTCACCGGCAAAAAAATAGGCCGCCTTTCGGCGGCCTATTCCACATTACTGGACGGGCAATCAAGCCAGACGGAAGCTCGTCGGCGTCGCCCTTCGGCGGTAGGCCAGGAAGCCGATGCCCATGAAGCCCATGATCATCATCGCCCAGGTCGCAGGCTCCGGGACGGCGACGCTGATGTCGATGTTGTCGACCACGAAATCCGCAGCCGCGTTTGCAGCCCCTGACCCGAGAGGACCGAAGTTGAGACTGAACGAATACGGTCCCCCGCCGGCAACGAAGCCACCCGAATAGTTTGTCCATCCGGCACCCAGGGACTTGGACTGAAAGACCGGGGAAAGGCTGCCGTCCGACACCGATTGAAGCAGGGCGTCGAACGGATTCTGCGTTCCGTTGATCGGAGAGTAGATATTGAAGCTCACCGCGTAAGTCGTGCCGGCGGCCAGAGCGATCGACTGCGAAATCGACTGTGTGGCGAAATCCGAAACGAAGTACAGGCCGGACAGACCGCCGCCGGGCGCCGCAGGAATAATTTCACCAAAGGCTCCCGTCGGATACGGGCTAGCCTGTCCGTAGGCAATCACGACCGGGGCGTACTGCGGATCGGTCCCCGAACTTACGGTCCAGCCGGTGAATCCAGTTTCAAAACTGCCATTATTAATGATAGCCGCGCTCGCCGCGCTGGACGACAAAATGACCGCGGATACGACGATCCCGAAAATGCTCGATGGCTTCATAACAACCCCTCTTCATTGCAAATTAAAACTCATTTAATGAAATACTGCCCCGTCCGCCGAGAGTCAACAGATAATTAACCTGGAGCCAACTTAAATCTTGGCGTGTCCGGCTTTGGCAACACCCCGAGATTCCAGAGAAAACCGATTGGACAGCATGGGGCGTCCCTTCCGCATCGATGCTCTCATTGGCCTAAAAAACAGGCTTGTACGCACGAAATTATAGCCTGGACGAGATTCGAGACTGACGGCGCCTTTCGTCAGATCCTGAATTAATTAATGTATTTAATTCGAGTATCAGCAACCCCAAGATATCAGCCGCATATTATTCGATTTAACCATCCAGGGCAAAAACCGCGTGCCCGGGATGGGCAAATCCACATGTTTGTGTGATTCTTGGACTGTGAGCTTCCTGCAAGCAAAGATAAAAATGGCAGTCTGAGGTAAAACCGATGGAATTGCACGTCGTCCCGTTCGGAGGCGCGAAAAAGTCACTCCAAATTCGTAAACGTCCGGCAAGTGCTTCGCGGCTGCAGCAATTCTTTAACGAATTATTCGACGTAAGACAATCCACAACGGGCGTTGGTTCGCTGCGCGCTGGCAGCGCGGCTTGCTCCCAACGTCCACCGACCCAGACATACCATAAGGGAGCAGCAGCTCTTGGCTAGCGCTGTCACACAGATCGACCGAAACCTGGTGGTCGCAAGACACTGCTTTGGCGGGATCGGCGATCATCTGTCGTGTTTGATCGGTGCCTGGTGGCTCGCGCGACGTACCGGTCGAACACTGATTGTGGACTGGCGAGGATCCCGATTCAACGCGGACCCGACCATGAGCAGCAACTGCTTTTTCCGCTATTTTGAGCCTCGGCAGACATTGGCGGGCGTTCCGGTTATCGCCGACGATACCGTCGGAAGCCTGCAATACTCGACGCCGATATGGCCAATAAAGTGGACGCCGGCCAGCCTCGCAACCTCAAATCACCTGAAGCACAGCGCTGACGAGGTGGCCGCGGTAAACGACCTGGTAGCGTCCGATAAACGCCCGACCGAACCGACCATTGTTTTGAACCAATGGGTTGAGCCTCCTCCTCCGCCCGAAATGGTAAGATTGCTTTTGGCCGATCTCCGCCTCGCCACCCCCATACAAGCCGAGGCGCAGCAGTTTTGGGATCAGCAGATCGGCTCTGCGTTCGCTGTGGGTATCCACATCCGTCACGGCAACGGCGAGAACGTGGGGGCACGCGCCGCCTACTGGCTTGGACCCATTGCATTGATGCGCCAGTTATCATTGAACGCTCGTAATGATGTCCACCGACCAGGGCTGTTCGGTCGGTTTTCAGACAATATGCCTGCCTCGCTCGTAGGGACGTCGAACCAGGCAGCGGCAGAAAGGAGGTTCTGCCGCAAGGTTGCAGCAGATTTCCGTGCCTTTGCTCGAGAGCTCAATATTACCAACGCGGTACCGTTTTTATTCTGCGATTCGAGACAGATTATCGAAACCCTACGCCAGTTCCTGCCGAACCTCGTTGTCCGGCCGAAGCTACTGCCAGAGAAGGGCGACGGTCCCCTTCATCAGTTTGATGCCAAGGCAGCTGATCAAGCCATGCAGGACGGCATACGCGGCGGGACCGTGCCAGAGCAGATTACGCTCGACATGTTCGTGGAACTGGATCTCATGCAGCGCTGCCAAGCACTAATGTATATGGACAGCGGTTTTTCGATCCTCGCGAGAACAAGCCTCGACCAAAGCCACCAGCTCCGCCTCCAGCCAACTCGCATAAACAGGCTGATCACCCGAGCGATGTCGTAAGTAGCATCGAGCCGACAGCGCCTCTTTGGTACGGCTTGTCCCGGCTGCTTGTACTCCGGAATGTTACTGACCAAGCTTGCCGCTGGTCCCCAACGGCCAGGAATTTTCGAGCGCGAGAGCGTCCACGATAACTAACAACCTCGTCTTCACCGACCAGAACAGCAATTTAGTCGCGTCGCGACGCGCAAATTGCTCTCGACCGATGGGCATCCGTTGGGCATTCTCAATCTTGCTCGGGGATCGTGAAATTTCGACGGTCGATGATTGCTAGCTAAGGTGTGCTTCTCCGAGCGATGCATTCTTCTCCTAGAAGAATAGAGCAGGAAAGCAGCTGTGGCCTCGATTTCCGAGCCGTTCATCCGCCGGCCGGTCGGCACCACGCTGCTGGCGGTCGGGCTCTTTCTGGTCGGCATGGTCGCCTATGTGTTCCTGCCGGTCTCGGCGGTGCCCAATGTCGACTTCCCGATGATCCGGGTGTTCGCCACCCGCCCCGGTGCGGATCCCGCCGTGATGGCGGCAACGGTCGCAGCGCCTTTGGAGCGCCGGCTCGGCCAGATCGCGGGCATCGAGCAGATCACCTCGACCAGTTCGCTCGGCAGCACCAGCATCCAGTTGCAATTTGCGATCGGGCGCAACATCGACCGCGCCGCGCGCGACGTGCAGGCTGCGATCAACGCGTCGCTGGCGGACCTGCCGAGCGACCTGCCGTCGCTGCCACGATTCCGCAAGACCAATCCCTCGGCGACGCCGATGTTCGTGCTGGCGCTGACGTCGAAGACGCTGACGACCAGTGCGATGTACGACGTCGCCGACACCGTGATCGCGCAGCGCATCTCGCAGGTGCCGGGCGTCGGCGAGGTTTCCGTCTCCGGCGCCGATCAGCCGGCGGTGCGGATCGCGCTGAACCCGGTGGGCCTGTCGAATGCGGGGATCGCCACCGACGACGTGCGGCTCGCCATCATCAACGCCAATCCGCTGGGCCCGGTCGGCATCTTCGACGGCGGTCGCCAGAGCGAGACCATTTCGACCAACAAGCAGATGCGCACCGCGGCCGAATTCCGCGACATCATCATCAAGAGCTCAGCCGGCAATTTCGTCCGCCTCGCCGACGTCGCCGAGGTCGAGGACTCCGTCCGCAACCACCGCTCGATCGCCTGGTTCAACAAGCAACCGGCGGTGCTGATCCAGATCACCAAGCAGGGCGACGCCAACGTGATCGAGACCGTCGATCGCGTGAAGGCCTTGCTGCCGGAACTCAAACGATGGCTGCCCGCCGGCCTCGAGATTTCGACGCTGGTCGACCGCACCAACACCATCCGCGCCAGCGTGCTCGACATGCAGTACACGCTGCTGGCGACCGCCTTTCTGGTCATGATGGTGGTGTTCTTCTTCCTGCGCCGGCTGACGCCGACCATTGCGGCCGGCGTCTCGGTGCCGCTGGCGCTGGCCGGCACCTGCGCCGGCATGTGGCTCGCCGGCTTCTCGATCGACAATTTGTCGCTGATGGCGCTTGCGATCTCCGTCGGCTTCGTGGTCGACGACGCCATCGTCATGATCGAGAACATGCACCGCAACCTCGAACACGGCATGGCGCCTTACCCGGCAGCGCTGGAGGGCGCCAAGCAAATCGGCTTTACCGTGCTATCGATCAGCCTGTCCCTGATCGCGGCGTTTACGCCGCTGATCTTCATGGACGGGATCGTCGGCCGGCTGTTGCGCGAATTCTCGCTGACGCTGACCTTTGCGATCGTGGTGTCGACTGTGGTCTCGCTCACGATCACGCCGATGATCTGTGCGCATTACATCAAGGAGGCGACGTCGGATCGCGCGACCTGGTTCGATCGCCTGGTCGAGGGCACGCTGTCGCGCATCGTTTCTTTCTATACCTGGACGCTGCGGGCGGTGCTGGGCTTTCCGTTCCTGACCCTGCTCGTGTTCTTTGCCACCATCGCGCTGACGGTGGTGCTCTATATCAAGATCCCGAAAGGCTATTTTCCGATCGACGACAGCGGCCTCATCGTCGGTGCTTCGCAAAGTTCATCGGACACTTCGTTCCAGTCCATGACCAGATTTCAGCAACAGCTCGAGGACGCCATTGAATCGGACGACGCCGTCGCCGGGGTCGGATCGATCCTTGGCAGCATGACGGCAAACCGGGGGCTCTTCTTCATCAGCCTCAAGCCGCCGCAAGAGAGAGCTGGACTGACCACCCAGCTCGTAATCGACCGCTTGCGTAAGAAGCTCGAAACAATGCCGGGCGTACGGCTCTACATGTTTGCCGCCCAGGATGTTCGTGCCGGCGGGCGTCAAAGTAACTCCGTTTACCAATACACGGTTTCCAGTGTCGACGTCGACCTGCTGAAGAAATGGGCCCCTGTGGTCGCCAAGCGCATGGAGACGGTCGAGGGCATCACCGACATTTCCACCGACCGCGATGCCGCCGGGCTGCAGCTCACGCTGATGATCGACCGCAAGGCCGCCGCCACACTTGGCGTCCGCGTCAAGGACATCGACGACGCCTTGAACAATGCGTTCGCGCAGCGGCAGATCTCGATCATCTATACCCAGCGCAACCAGTACATGGTGGTGCTGGAAATCGACCCGAAATTCCAGAGCGACCCTTCCAACCTCGAGCGTATCTTCGTGGCCGGCGCCAACGACGCCCAGGTGCCGCTATCGGCTGTTGTTCGCTATGACCGCGGTTTGGCATCGCTGGCGATCAATCACACCCAGTCGATCCCATCGGCCACAGTGTCGTTCAACCTCGTTCCCAATGTGCCGCTGGAGGCCGCGATCTCGAACATCCAGCGCGCCGTCGAGGAACTGCACATGCCGGAAGGCATCCGCGGCAGTTTCGACGGCAATGCCGGCGATTTCAACAGGACCAGCGGCCGGCAGCCGCTGCTGATCCTGGGCGCGCTGGTGGCGATGTATATCGTGCTCGGCGTGCTCTATGAGAGTCTCGCCCATCCGCTCACGATCATTTCGACGCTGCCGTCCGCAGGGCTCGGCGCGCTGCTGGCGCTGCAGGTGACCAACACGCCGCTGACGGTGATCGCCTTTGTCGGCATCATCCTGTTGATCGGCATCGTCAAGAAGAACGGCATCATGATGGTCGATTTCGCGCTCGACGCCGAACGCCACCGCGGCCTGTCGTCGGCGGATGCGATCTTCGAGGCGTGCCGCGCCCGCTTCCGGCCGATCCTGATGACGACGATGGCCGCCTTGTTTGCCGGCATTCCGCTGGTCATTGCCACCGGCCCCGGCACCGAACTGCGCCGGCCGCTCGGCATCACCATCATCGGCGGATTGTTCGTTTCGCAGATCCTGACGCTCTACACGACGCCGGTGATCTATCTCCTGATCGACCGGCTGCGCCGCAAACTGGGGTCCCGCGGCGCGCTTGCGCCGATATCGGCATCGTCTCCGTCAGCATTGCGATAGGCGGACTCCCGATATGAAGGGGTTGGCTGCTCACCGAGCCCCAGTTCGCAACGGGATTTGACGCCGCGGAGACCGCGCCACCTTTCCGTCACCAGCACCACGCTCACGATCGACGTGGACTCAACCGGCTTCGGAGCCTTGACGAGCGCGGTTCTGGCACCTTCGGCTATGGTACTTCGGTGACAAACGGTATCATCTACGACGGGTATGGAAACACTGGTTCGCAAATTTTGAACCAGTTCCAAAATGCGGCGAAGGCGGCCGAAGGCATCTTGTACGGTACGCGAGGCTTTCCAACGGTGCGCCGCTGTGGGCGAGTTCCCGTCAGAATTACTTCTGTTCGGGCCATCCAATCAGTGGAACAAGTACGATTATCTGTACTCCGCGCCGAGCCCACAGTTAGACGCGATGTTGCTGTTTAACCAGCGCCTGCGCCGGAAGCGACTGACGGCGACGCCGTAATTAGATCCTGGGCAAAGCCACAAAATTGAAGGCTCGGAACGGGTAAACCCCGCATTTTCGGAATTCATCGAAACCGAGCGGGCCTTTGTTGTGCAGGAAGTCACCGAATGTGAAGATATCGTAAGCCATCTCTTCTGTGACATGATCGAACAGGGCTCTACGATCAAGGCCGGCGTTGGCATCGGCGCCGCATTCGAACAGGATCTTCGGTCGGTTGGCTGCGATGAAAGCTGCCCCGCCCCGGAACGCCGCCAGCTCGGCGCCTTCAATATCAATCTTCACGAAGTCAACGCGATGCTGAATATCGAGGGCGTCCAGAGTCGTTACGGTGACCTCGTAGCGATTAACCGGATCAGTGGAGGGGTGACTATCCTGGAGGCGACTGAAGCCAGGGTTTCTGATGTTCTCCTCAAACGTTGCTTTTCCGGTGTGATCCGAAACAGCAACCTGTTTGACCTGAACGTCAGGGAATTTGCGCGCTAGCCACGCAGCTTTCGTCGGAGACGCCTCGATCGCGATGTGATGTCCGGCGGGTGCAACCCGCCTCGCGAGGCTCAAGAACGATCCCAGGTGGCAGCCGATATCAAGGACGTTGGAGGACTTGGTGAGCAGGCGTCGGAGGACTTCAGGCAGGCGCTTTTCTTCGAGAAACAGTTCGGCCAGTTCGGGATGTGAGGAGCGGAATCGGAGGCCGGCCGCCCATTGGAGCGATTTCGCGACGCCTTCGAAGGGCGAGGCGACGAGGGCCGACTTCAATCTAAGCGTTGCGCTCATGGTTCCGGACCCTACCCCACCTCTCCACCCCCGCCAATCCCCTCGGATGGTTAACGCGCAATTTGCTTATTAGGGCGCACCGGCTTCGAGCGCTTGCCGCCAAGGTCTGTAACCACAAACGTTTATCCCAATGCATTAAACAAGGGCCCCAAAGACGCCTTTTCTTTTCTGATCCGCAAGACTAATGATCCCCAATTGTTTGCACCAACTGGTCTCATGCCGTGAAATTGCTCGTCGTTATCGTTAATTACCGCGTCACCGATCTTGCGATTGATTGCCTGCATTCGGTCGCAAAGGAGATCGCCAGCGTCCCCGGCATCCATGTCGCGATCTGCGAGAACGGGTCCGGAGATGGTTCCACCGAAGTTATCCGGCGAGCGATCGACGACAATGGCTGGTCATCCTGGTGTACGCTCAAGGCGCTCGACGTAAATCTCGGTTTTACCGGCGGCAATAATGCGATCCTGCGGCCCGCTCTGGAATCGACTGACAAGCCCGAATATTTTCTGTTGCTCAATTCCGATACGATCGTCCGGCCGAACGCATTCAAGGCCCTCGTCGACTTCATGGACAACAATCCGAAAGTCGGCATCGCCGGCAGCCGGCTCGAAGAGCCCGACGGCACGCCGCAACGATCCGCGTTCCGCTTTCAATCGCCGCTGGGAGAATTCGAGGGCAGCCTGAAACTTGGATTGGTCAGCAAGCTGCTGAGCCGCTGGGTGGTGGCCCCGCCCGTGGTCGATCATGCCTTCGAGACGGATTGGGTTTCCGGCGCCAGCATGATCATCCGGCGTGAGACGGTGGAAGCGACGGGATTGCTCGACGAAGGCTATTTCACCTATTTCGACGACATCGACTATTGCTTCAACGCCAAAAAGCGGGGATGGCCGACCTGGTACGTTCCGGCAAGCCGCGTGGTCCACCTCGTCGGTCAGTCGACCGGCGTGAACAGCAAGCCGAAGCGGTTGCCATCCTATCTCCTGGAAGCGCGCAGGCGGCACTTCCTGAAGAACTATGGCGCGTTCTACGCCGCCATGGTCGACATTTGCAGAATCGCGGGCCTCTCGCTTTGGCGATTGCGGGTTCTTCTTACCGGAAAGGAAGACACCACACCTCCGCAGCACCTTTCCGATTCAATTCGGCACAGCGTATTTTTGAAGGGCTTTAAGGTGACCGACGTCAAGAATCCGGCCTTGACCTCCTGATTTTCAAACCCGCTCCGGGATTATTTATGTCCACCGACGAAGCGATTGATCGAAGCCTGGTAGAATTTGCTCAGAAGATTGCGGCGATACCGAAAAGAATTGCTGAAGAGGGCCCTTCTGCCGAATCGTCTGCAGAGGCCGCCCCCGCGGTTTCGTCCGCCGCATCCAGGACCGGCAGCGACAGCCTGCCTCCCCCGCTTCCAGCCGGCAAGCAGCCCGATCCGGACATTCAGCCAGCCCTGCCTACCGGTACGGGCAGCAAACAGGTCCGTAAGCCGGATGAAATCGCAGGCCTCATCATGAAGTCGCTACGCATCATCGACGGTTGCCCCAATCGCGGATTTGTCGTTACGGTCTACGGGTCAAATCCGTGGAACGCCATGCTGACGATACGGCCGGAAGCCGGTCCCCGCATTGATCGGGAGCTTTGGTGTTCCCGGGTGCATGACATCGGTGTGCGGCTCCGTAACGACTTCGACGTGGCTGATCGATCAACCATCTCGACAAACGGTTCGACATAGGCACTCTGTTCTAAGGGAGGTCCGCGGAGAGCACGTCGGTATCCAGGATATGGCAATCAACTCAGCCAACAATGCCTCGCCTTCCGGACTTGATCCGTTAGCCCAGCCATTCCGCCTGCTGGGAATCGATCCTGGCGCAACGGCCTCGGAGATGGATGCCGCGCTCGCGCGCGCACAAGAGAGGCGGATCGCGCCGGAGACGAGCCTGGCGGAGGCCCGTGCAAATCTCCTGGACCCGGTCCGGCGCCTGCCCAGCGAGCTCTCCTATCCCCTCGACGGCACGCCCGATCGCGTCGAACTCTTTTTCACCGAACTATCTGCCGACGCTTCCGACGAAGACATACTGCAAGCGTCGGTTCAGCTTGCACCGACCTCGAAGACCAATTTCATTGCACGTTACGCAGCTCGCCGCGGCGCGTCGAGCGAACTGCTCCTGGCCTTGATTGACGCGCACAATTCCATCGACGTCATGGAAATCTATCGGGCCCTGCAGGCGCTCCGGCAACGAGCCGGTTGGCCCCCGCCCTCTTTGGCGAGCGTAAGGGATGGCTTGAACGATCTGCTTAACGCCCATTGCGTGGCCGTGATCGAGGCCTACGATCCGGTTGGAAGCGCCGCAGAGCCGCTGCTGGAATCCACTCACCAGATCCTCGCAACGCGTGACCGGCCGCTCATCCAAACGCATTCTCTCCTGCTGGCAGTCTACCGGCGCGCCATTGGGGAGGTGCGCTCCAAAGCTGAACAGCAGGTCGAGGATGCCTGCCAATCGCTGAAACAACGACCGGACGATCCATCCTCGATTGAGGAATTAGCCGACGCGCTGCATCGCTGGGCCTTCCTCTGCGAACCCCTGCTAGTGCTGGACGCGCAGGAGGGGGTCAGCAATCCGGAGATGAACGTCGCCCCCGATCGCATATTTGGCCTGCTCGGCGATCTGAGCAACCAGCACCATTACCTCAGGGCGCAGCAGGTCCTGGATCACGCGCTCGACGCTTTCGGATCAATTCCGGATACGGCCGCGCGGCTCGCCGAAGTCGGAGAAATACTGCGCGATATGCAGCGCGCCGCGTCGAAGGCTATCGAACCAGACCGGGATCTCACGGTACCCGAAGGAAGCAGCCGCTTCCGTCACGTCAAAAAGGGCATGCTCGCGGCTGCCGCGCTGCTGGCCATGCTTGGCCTTCTGGGGGCGTATTGGACCTTCGACTTTGGAGCGGCGTCCTCCGTCGCCTCGGCACCTAATCCGCCTCAGCCGAAAACGGAGCCCGAGCTGCTTCCCCCGGTCGGCAACGGCCAACGCTTTTCGCGAGAATATGTTCGTTATTGTCATTTTCAGGGAGAGCGGCTGCGCGTGGTCAAGCAACAGGTCCGGGGGCCCGAAGACATCCGCGCCTTTAACACACTTGCAAATGACTACAATTCACGCTGCTCCGATTTCTTCTATCAGGACGAAGACACTCCGGCTTGTGAAGGAAGAAGTTATCGCGAAGCGAAAGCTTCTCGAAGCCGACGCCGAGCGCATCCTTTCGACCTGGCCATGGCACAAGAGCGCCGGCGGGGCACCGGCGGCATCGTCCAGATAAGCAGTTTGGAATGCGCCGCGCGTTAGAGCGTTTTCCAGCGAAGTGGAAACCGGTTCGCGTTAAGAAAACGCGTCAAAACAAAAATCTAGAGCCCCGTTCCGATTCTATCGGAACGGAAAAGGCTCTAGGGTTGATCGTTCAGCATCCGTTCAGCGATCCTACTGCCTTCTGCGAGCCGGCGGCGACGGTTCAGCCATCCGGGATTGGCAGAGCATCACGCAAGCGCCAGAGCGAAGTTCCTGATTTAACGTTTTGCGCGGGTATCAAGCTTAACGCGCGAGTTGCGTTGCGAACGGCGCGTAGGAAACTATGGTTGTTTTTGAGTTACCGTATTCGGCCAAATTGATTGTATGGACTGCGGGGGTATTACGTGAAACGCCAGCGCTTGAACAAACCAAAAAATATCAGGGAATTGCCGACCGAGAAGTCACTGAGCCACCGTTACGCGGAAGTGGTGAGGCTGCGCCAGGCCGTCTTCCGGACCCAGGCCGCGCTACGGGCGCCGGTCGCTGTCAACCGGCTCGTCTCGAAGTAACATCATGCGTTCACGCGTTGCCAGGTTCACCTACCTGTTTGCCATTGCCGCAGCCATGGTCGGCTGGTCGTGGCTGCTTCTGCATAGCCTCGCCTGGGCGTTTGACTTCTAGTCTGGGCGCCCGCAGACGGGCGGCATCGCCGCCCGATCACATCCTGCGCTCAATCGCAAATCCTGACCGCTCTTTGCCGCCAGCCCCTGCCGGTCCATACCCGACGCAGCGCATAGCAGGCGGCATCGCGGCGGTAAGCCCATGGACCGTACTCGGCATACTCGCCATAGCCGAACGGAAAATCATAGCCATCGTCAAATGGATGACCGTAGAGGCGCGCGTAACCATACCCGCCCGCATAGGCAAACCCGCGAAATCCCGGAGCAACGACAAACGCGCCGCCTGCCGCTGCGATCTCAGGGACGATCACAAGCGCCAGGGAAAGCGCCAACAGCGCTGAATGTGCCTTACGCATATTCCGGTGTCCTCGCGCTGCCCCGCGGACTGGAATGCTGCGACGGAGCCGTGGCCAGATGGTCGATGAACTGGGCGCCGAACTCGCATCCGATGCGCCATGCCAGCCGGCACAGGCGCGGGCGACCGCCTGCAAGAATCAGCGTGAACTCCTCGGGCACATCGAGATTTTCAGCGATAATCCGCACACCGCCATCAGATATGTCCGTGATCGTGCAATCGCGCGGCAGAGAGCCGGCCCCAAACTGAATCTTGGCCGCCCCGTGACAGGAGCGACGTTCGCTCTTTCGCCGATCCGCAAACACCCGACCCACCCATCCCTGGTTGATTTTTGCCTGCTTGATTTTGTCTTTCGGCAATCTTATCGAAAATCCGTTGGACTTCGCCTAAGCGATCGGCCCGCAATCGATAGTTTCCCTTATTGGAAAGTTTACCCCCGGCGCTTGCGGGGAATGCCCGACAAGTCCCCTGCCATGTCGGGTCTGAGGTAAGGTTAAGGATCCTATTGCCTCGAAAGAAGTTCTGGACCAGTGCAAAACCCCAAGATGAAGAGACGTATCACCCATCTTGCCATTGCTGCGGCATGGATCGCGGTCATCGCGATCGCCTATGCCACGCTGACGCATGTCGGCTTTGTTTATTCGATCTATTTCAAGCTCTCGCCGTTTCTGATGCAGCCGGCCATGCAGACCTACGCTCATTTTGAACACGTCATCGCGTTTGCGGTCCTCGGTGCCCTCTTTGGCTTCGCCTATCCGCGACGTCTGATTCTTGTTTGCTGCATCGTGTTCGGTGCCGCGGCGCTACTGGAGATCTTGCAGACCATGACGCCGGACCGACATGGCACATTGATCGATGCGCTGGAGAAGATTGTCGGTGGAGCCGCTGGAATCATGTTCGCCAGGACAGTCCAGTACTTCAGAGAGAGAAGAAGAATCAGCGCTGACCAATTCTCGCAAAAGTGACGCCAGTCGATGTCTTCGCCCGCGGGATACTTCGTCGCGTCCTACCTATACCGTAATCCGCAATTTTTCTCACGACACTCTCTCAGCCTGTCATCGCATGCTTGAATGCATGTCCCCGCGCCGTTGCAGGCGAGGCGACAAGCCGTGGCGCTATCAGAACAAATTCGGCAATAGCTCTGCGCAAGAATAACCCGGCCATTGTCGATCTTAAATCGACTGGAGTTGTTATCGGCCAACGTGACTCCGTCCATCGACAATAAGGCGAGCGCCGCAATCATGAATCTCATTTCAGCCTCGTATGATCGTAGAGAAGATATCGGCCCGTTAGGCTAACAAATCCGCTAAAACTTCGAAACGCGAGAATCTCTGACGGCCACGATGATCTTGGGCTTCGCTGGCGTCGGCTTCTTGGCTTACCGTCGGAAAGCAGGCGGGGCCTGTCCAGCGCATGGCCCAGGTTTTCAGACATCCCACCAAAGGCCGTCTCCGGGCGGCCCTTGGTTAGTGGGCAGGTGGCCCTGCGACGAAGCTATTCCGCGGCCATCTCAATCCTAAAATCGTCCACCTTCTTCCCCGACCTTAGTTGCTCCGCAAGCCACCGTGGCTGCCTGCCGCGTCCAGCCCACGTTTCCGAAGGATCATCGGGATTGCGATATTTCGGGAAGACGGGCGGGTACCCCCGGCGCTCCGACTTGGCAATTCGTCTTTCAAGATTCGGCTTGGCTTTGAGCCGCTTCAAACGCCCTTCAAGAACATCTTTCTCTGCCGCCATTTTTACGGCCAAGGCCTCGCCAACCGCCAGATGCAGCTTCCACAGATCGTCGACGGACATTCGCTCAAGTTCGCCCAGCTTCATGACGGCCCCCAATCATGACCTGATTCTAGCTGCCATCTTCGTTTGACGAACAGTGATTTAAAAGCGCGAGTGTTCCGTATTTCAATATGCTGCAATGCAAAGCAGTAATGTTATTCGGCAAATTGTTAGGGAATATGAGCTCGCTCGATGCCGCACGCCCGTCGGATTCGGCGTACTCGATTTCAAAGTCCCAACTCCAAACGAGCGATGGGGTGGCTCATCGGGTTCACGTAACGCGCAGTTATCCCCAATCGAAGATTGACTCGAATTAAAGGAGCGTGTTTAAAGAAAATACAACCAATAATAAATGGGGGAGGAATCATGCGGTTTTCATCGCTGGGTTTAATCGGTCTGGGGACCGCGCTTGCGCTGACCTCCTTTGTCAGTAGTGCGTCGGCCGTCGTCACGCTTAATCAGGATCTAGCCTCGGGCTGGACCCAAGGGACCGGCACGAGCAACGGCCATTTCGCGGTCGACACTGAGGCTGACGGGGTCGAACTCGGATTGCGTGCCTCTATTCGAGGGCCCGGGGGCGGACCGATCACGCCGACCGGAAATCTTTACATCGCGCCGGCGGGCAACTCATCCGGCAAGGCGTTGTGGAATTTCGAGTTCTCGGTCAATCCCGGTTCGCTGCTGGGCACCCACTCGTTACTGACGATTACCGGGCCCGGAGGGGTATTGGCGTTCAATCCGCAGCTAATACTAGACAATACCCCGATCGGCGGCCCGCTCTATCAGAACAGCGAAAATCTCGCTTTCGCTTTTCTGGGAGGCCCGATCAATTTCAATCCCAACGCCTCCGGCATCTACACTTTCGATCTCAAGCTCTTCGGCTCGGACGACCGGCAACTCGGCGACGTGTCGATCCAGGTCAACGCCGTGCCCGAGCCGTCGACCTGGGCGATGTTGATTCTTGGCTTCGGCGGTATCGGCTTCATGGCCTATCGCCGGAAATCAAGGCCGGCCGTGCCAGCTGTCTGACTCCATCTTCACCAATGAAGCGAAAGGCCGCCTTCGGGCGGCTTTCTGTTGCCCGACTCTAAACCACCTGCGGCCCCAAAACCCAGACCCACCAAAGGCCAACGGCAAGGTGCGGCCCAAATGAGATCGCCTGCTTGCCGTGCAGGTCATGTCCTTGCGCTCTCAGTATCAGCAGACTGACCAGGGCGGAGACCACAGCGATCAACAGCAGGCCGGGAATTCCTTCCGCGCCGATCCAAAGGGTGCCCGCCGCGACGAACTTGACGTCGCCGAAACCCAGGCCGTCATAGCCCCGCAGCCAGCGATAGCCGGCGCGGAACAGGGACGCGGCAGCAAAGACCAGGGCAGCCTCAAATCCGCGCCACCAGAAGTCCGCCGGGGCCCACAGATAGGCCAGTAACGCTCCGCCGGCGGCCAGCGCCAGGACCATGCTGTCCGGAATGATCCCGTAGCGGCCGTCAATGGCGCAAACAGCGGCCAACAGGACGACGAGGTAGCAGCCTGCAATGGCGGGCAGCGCCCAGCCGGGATCGCCTGCAAGGCCGATTGCGAACCAGACCGCGCCGGCTATCAAGGCCCACGCCACAACAACGTATGGCTGCCCTGGCGAGCGCCATGCCAGCGCTTCGCTGAAAAAGCGGCCGGTACGGTCACCGGTCTTGCGGAGCGAGCGCATCATCTCCCGCTTGCATGAAGGGGAACGGTCAGCTTTTCGCCCTGCCCCTCCAACACCACGTGCTCGGGGGTCACCGCGGCGACGCGCCAGCCGTCGATTTGCCCATTGACCTGAACCCATACGCCCAGCGGACTTTGAGTCGTGATCAGGAACGCTTTCGCCACCCCGTCACTCATGAACACCCCTTTGAGGGTTATTCCCGAATCCAACGTCGCCATCGTCGGGGGCGGCGCAGCGACCGGCTCGGCCGCAACAAAACCGTGCCGGTTACGTGAGAACAGCGGACGCTGCACGATATTCTCAAAGCCCGCGGCAGCGCGCGCTTCGGAGGCCTTGGCGACCGGGCCGCGGCTGCCAAACCAGGCCGGGGCCGTGACCGTCGAAAGCTCAAGCGAAATCACCGCGCTTAGTGTCATCGCGCCGACCAGCCCGATCCAGGCCGCAAAGCCCAGGATGAGAACGCGTGTCGCAGGCCGCAGCGCCGCCAATTCGCTCCGGCTGGGCAGGTCGGTCCGCCCGAGCATGGCGGCAAGCCTGGCGGCTACGAATTGCCGCGGTGAACCGGCCATGCCCGACAGCCGAAGCTGGACAATTTGCGCCAATGACGTCATGGCATCCGCTCCGCCGGGGCCGATCCAGCTTGCCCGCCGCCCATGGCCGCCTCCCTTCCGGAAGGCTGCGGACCGTTGCGGATAGCTCCCTGAACCCTGAGCTCCGCCCTGATCGGACCGTCCTCCCCGTCCGCCAGGCTGCGGAACGAGGCCGAGGGGACGAACAACAGCGGCGTCTGGTTCTCGATCGCAAAGACCATGTCCCTGATGGCCTTCAGCGGCCCTTCGAGCTCTACGCTGACGGCAATCATGTGCAATGGCTGGGACCGCCCGCCCTGCAACCCGCGAATAGCGAGCAGGTTGACGCCGGCATTCGCCGCCATCGACTTCAGGCTGGCCTGCAGGTCGGCGCTGGCGACGCGCTCTTCACTGCCGGGAAGGAAAGGATCGCCGGACCTCCCGAGGCTGCCGGCCGACTTCTTTGCCGTGCGCATGACATTCTGGAAATGCGCAAGCTGCGCTGCATTGTCCGAAATGTCTTCGCCCCTCGCGGCAAAATGCGCCATGATCGGTGCAAGCAAGAAGATGACGACAAAGAGTATCGCGGCAGCATTGAAGGCCAGGAAAGGCGTCCCGCGCGCCAATTTCAGATTCTGAATCATGGCGCGGCCCGGGATCTTGCGGTCGCCGCACGCGCGCCACGCAGCTTGAACACGATGCTGAAGCGATCCTTGCGCTCGTTCGCATCCGGCGTAATCGCCGAAGTCAGGGTCGCGCCCGAAAACAGCGCAGACTGGTCGATGATGCGAACCAGGCGCGCGGCATCCGCCGAAAACCCCGATAGCGTTATCGTGCCGTCGGCGATGCGGGTCTCTGTCAGAAAAGTATGTTCGGGCAGAATACGCGACAGCTCATCCCACACGGCAAGGATGCCGGTGTCGGCCTTCATCGCGAACAGACGCGCCGCGGGATCCAGACCGTCCCGACCGCTTTGAGCTGATAGCCGGGCCTCAGCAACTGCCGTCTCCAGCGCGGCGGCAACGCTTGACTGGCGCCATTCGAACACGACCAGGCCAAGCAGGACGGCGCCGAGCGCAGCGGCTGCCAGCAGCCGAACCGCCCGTAACGCCCACGCCGGATCTTCGTCACTGGCGGCGCGGAAAATGATGACGGGCACCGCCTCGCCGCCGGCGTCTGCCACCGCCAAACAGTCGACATCCCGCG
The DNA here is from genome assembly GCF_036924765.1 of Bradyrhizobium sp. AZCC 1678. Taxonomy (NCBI): domain Bacteria; kingdom Pseudomonadati; phylum Pseudomonadota; class Alphaproteobacteria; order Hyphomicrobiales; family Nitrobacteraceae; genus Bradyrhizobium; species Bradyrhizobium sp. AZCC 1678. The sequence continues at coordinate 2,798,635 of NZ_JAZHSE010000001.1, read as the reverse complement.
ACGCCAGACCGAGCTCCGATAAAGCCGCCTCTGCACGATCACGCCGGACGATCCAGTGACACATCGGCACGACGCCGTCCGATTCCTGGCCCATAGCGGTAGCGGCATGCCAGATATCCGAAAGCTGGAAGGGCGTTCGCCGCAATATGTCCTGGTCAAGAATCTTGGGCAGGGCGCCAAAGGCCGCCCTGGGCACGCTCAACTCGCGCAGAAAGAAAAGCTCGCGCGAAATCACCGGCGCCACGGTCGTCGCTTCCCGCGACACGCCCTGCTCGGTGAGCCACTGTTCGAGTGCGGCCGCGTTGAAGTGAGAAAATGGAATCCGGATTTCCGCTGGACCCGTGGCAGACACCAGGCGGCATGTGACGCTGTCGCCATCCCGCCAAAGCGTGACCTGCGGCCTCGCCTCGCCCTCGGCCCATTTGCGCCAGCGTGCAGGAGCGGCCTCGCGCAGGCCCGACAGCCACCATTGCGCAAAGCCCTTGCCCCACGCCATGAGGACGTGGAGGCCACCGGCGCGGGCTGGAAGATCGGCGACAGGCATGATCGTCACTTGCGGATCGAGGCGTTCGATTCGAACGAGGGAAAGCCTATTTACTAATTCTTTAACAAGAGTAACGAGCCGCCGTTCACCAGCTGCGTGAAGTGCCCGGCGGCCCTCAGTCCGTGCTTTAACCGGGTTTGATCACTCGTTTACCGTCTTGTTTGGACGCGATTATCCGAAACTTCGGCGGTACACGGCAGGCCCCAGATACAAAATCGCGAAAACAACCCCATGCAAAGTAGAATGGTCCCCGGCTCGCAGCACCGAGGCCGCTTGCATCCGGGGCCGAGATGGTCTGTCGTCACGGCCCAACCTGATCTCATCATGCGCTAGCCCTGGCGCAGCGCCACCACGGTGGCGGGCTCGTTACGCCGCTCGTCCTCAAATTCGATCCGGATCGAGACCAGATCCGGCAGCCGCTCGGCGCGAACCCAATCGGCGCGCCAAGCCGGCTTGACCTTGGCATCGACGGTGCCGAAATACCCAATACGGATTTCACGTACGCCGCTAAGCACCACGACCCGGGTTACGGCTGGTTCGGGATTCTCCTTCGAGCGCGCCCCGTTGAGCGGCACGAAATCAGCGACGATATCGCCGCCACTCCGCCGCAAGACGATTCTGTGCGGCCCGCCTCGCAGCGACCGACCCTCGCTCAACCCCACGAAGGCGATCGCCTCGCCGCGACCGTCGAATCCAATGGCGTCTTTTGGGCCCGCCCCGTCAAATCGGACCGGGAGCGCCGACCCCACCAGCGCGGCGACGGTCTGGATCGCGGCACTGGTCTCACTCCCGATCTCGCTTGCGCGATCGGCGGCAAATGCCCGCCGGCTCATCGACAATCCGCCGGCCAGAAAGCCCGTCAGGATCGCCAGGATGGCGAGCGACAAGAGCAGCTCGATCAGCGTCAGCCCCTGCTCGCCCCTCCGACGCGCAGCAACGCGGGCGATCAGCCGGTTGCGGACTGCGCGCGTCATTGCTTCGCCTCCGTCGCAAGCTTCAACGCCGCGAGCTTGATGCCGGTGCCGTCCGGCGCCTCGACGGCTATTTCAACCCAGAACGACTTCAAGGCGCCACTCGAAGGCGCCGGCCGGCCACCCTGCGGCTGGCGTGTGTCGTTGGCGAGACGAAGTTCCGTGACGGTCTGCCGCCATCGGAATTTATTCGCGATCAAGCCTTCCCGGTAGCCCGGCGCAAGCGCCTCGGAAATGCCGGCGGCTTCGAGACGCGACTGCGCGACCCTGAGCGCGGTGCGATTGACCTGCGTGCGCGCATCGGAACGCATCGCCACCACCACGCCCGTCGATATCGCGCCGAGCCCCAGCGCCAAGATGACGAAGGCAACGAGGATTTCGAGCAGCGCAAAACCGCGCTCGCCATCGCACCTGATAGTCACTCGCCTGGATCGCGCGCCCATCATTGGATCAGCCGTGGTTCGCCGGTCAGCCAGTTGACGGCGATGCGCGCCGACCGCCCCTCCAGCGTCAGCGCGATCTCGCCTCCGGAAGACTGGCCGTCCGGATAGAATCGAATTCCGCCCAAATCGCCGGCGCGCTCGGTCTCGGCAATAACCACCGCAGCCGTCATTCCACGCGGCAGCGCGTGCATGGAATTCGGCAAGCCGAACCGGCCTTTCTCGACGTCGATCCGGAACAGCGTTTCGGCATTGCTCGACATCGCCTGCGCACGAGCGAGCTGAAGCGTCGCCGTGACGGAACGGACCGTGACGGCGACACGCGTGGCCACCGCCTTCGGTTTGGCGGACAGCGTGCCGGCAAGGACAAGCCCGATGATCCCGATGACCACCAGCAGTTCGGCCAGCGTGAACCCGGCTGATGATCGTGCGGGGCGTTTCATTGAAACGCGAGATTGTTGATCGACAGCACGGCGCTCATCACGTGCATGATGAGCCCACCGATGCTTCCGCCGATGATAAGCGTCAAAGCCGGCGTCAGCAGGCCGACCATGCGCTCGATGCGCCGCTGCAGGTCGGCCTCGATCACGCTGGCCACCTGAATGAGCATGGGACCGAGCTGACCGGATTCCTCTCCGACGGCCACAAGACGAAGCGATGCCGGCGGCAACAGGCCGTCCCCTTCAAAGGCGCGGTGCAGCGGCGTGCCTTCGGGAACACGCTTGATGGCACCCTCATAGAGCGCATTCAGGTGCCGGTTGGTGACGAGCGCCCGCGCGGTTTGCATCGCAGACATCAACGGCACCCTTGCGACCAGCAGCGTGCCGAGTGCCCGCGCAAAGCCGCCGGCTTCGCGGCTACGAATGAGCCCGCCAATCACCGGCGCCGAGCATTTCAAACGATCGGCACCGAGCATAACTTCCGGATTTTGCTTCGCCTTGCCCCACAACAGGAAAACCGCTGCGCCGCAAAGAGCGACCCCCAACAGGACCATCAGCCAATTGTCCTGAACCTCCTCGAAGAAATGCAGGATGCCCGGAAGCGGAAGGCCGGCATCGACGAAGATCGGCGAGATGCTGGGTATCAGCACGAACACAATGACCACGACCGATACCAGCGACATGAGGATCAGGATCATGGGATAGACGAGCGCCGACGCAATCTTGTTGCGAATCTCGAGCCGGCGCGCCAGCAATTCGGCGATCTGCTTGAGAACCTGCCCGGTCACCCCTCCGGCTTCGCCGGCAGCCAGAATGGCCCGGTAGTCCGATGGAAACACGTCCGGTCGTTGCGCCATCGCTTCCGAAAGCTGCAGTCCGGCCAGCACGTCCTTGAGAAGGCCGTTGGCGAGACGCGCGGTTTTCGGCGCGGCGCCTGGACCAGCGATGATCCGGAACGCGGTATCGAGCGTCAGCCCGGAATTGGTCAGCGAAGCCAGCTCAACCGTGAAGGCCATCAGTTCCTTCAGGCTGAAGCGGTTCGATTGAACGAGCTCGCGTTTCCAGACTGACGTTTCCGCTTCGCGCGCCGGAGCGGATGGCTGGCCCGAGCGTTCCGCCGTCCGGTCGGCCACGCCGTAGGTTTCGAACGGCGTCAGCCCCGAGCCGTAGAGCGCGTCGACGGCCGCGTCGAGACCTTCGGCAACGATCGTCCCTACGGTGACCGCGCCTCGTTCCGTGTATGCCTTGTAGTGAAAAATTGCCAAGGGCTCGGTGCTCGCTTTAGGACGCGCGGGTGACGCGAAGGACTTCTTCGAGAGAAGTCTCGCCGGCCCCGACTTTCATCAGGCCATCCTCGTAGAGTGTGTGAAAGCCTGCTTCGCGCGCAAGCTGCTCGACCGTGCGCTGGTCCTGGCTTCTTCGTCCGATTGCCTCGCGGACGCTGTCATCGATGACCAGCAGCTCTGATATCGTGGTGCGGCCGCTATAGCCGGTGTTGCCACACGCCTCGCAGCCAACCGGCTCCCGGCTGTGCGACCAATCCATTCGCGGATTGCCTGCGATCGCCATCTTGAGCTTGCCATGCGCCCGCTCATCGTTGCTGTGCGGTCGCGCGCAGGCGGGACAAAGCTTTCTGACCAGACGCTGTGCCATCACGCCCGCGATCGTCGAGGCGAGAAGGTAACGTTCCAGCCCGATGTCGATCAGGCGCGTGATCGCGGCAATCGCGCTGTTGGTGTGCAAGGTCGAGAACACCAGATGGCCGGTCAGCGCCGCCTGGATGGCGATGCGCGCAGTTTCGAGGTCGCGGATTTCGCCGATCATGACGATATCCGGGTCCTGGCGCAGGATCGAGCGAAGCGCCGTGGGGAAGTCGAGGCCGATCTGCGGCTGGACCTGGATCTGGTTGATCCCGGAGAGCTGATATTCGATCGGATCTTCCACGGTGAACAGCTTCAGTTCGGGTCGATTGAGATCCTTCAAAGCAGTGTAGAGCGTCGTCGTCTTGCCGCTGCCGGTCGGGCCGGTGACCAGGATGATGCCGTTCGGAAGCGCCATCAGGCGCTGGAGGCATGCTTGCGTTTTGCCGTCGAGCCCAAGCTTGGTGAAGTCCAGCTCCACCCGGGTCCGGTCGAGGATTCTCATCACGACGCTTTCGCCGAACACCGTCGGCAAGGTCGAGACACGGATGTCGATCTCGACGCCGCGCACCACGGTCTTGATGCGGCCGTCCTGTGGCAACCGCCGCTCGGCGATGTCGAGCTTGGCCATGATCTTCACGCGCGTGGTCAGTGCTGCCCGCAGCGTCGCGGGCACGAGGCGCTCCTGCTGCAAAAATCCGTCGACGCGGAAACGAACGGCGACGGCATCGCGTCCGGGTTCGATGTGCACGTCGGACGCGCCACGCTCGACGGCTCTCGCAATGATCTGATTCACCAGCCGGATGACCGGCGCTTCGTTGGCGATATCGCGCAGGCGCTCGACGTCGAATTCGCTGCCGTCATTGCCTGATATCGCGAGGTCGTCGGTTTCCTCGGGTTGCGTCTCGGACGCCGCGTCCTGATACAGCGTCCGCAAGGCGCGCTCGATTTCCGCCGGAGCAATCACGGCGAGATCGACGCGCACATCGAGCATGTAGCTGATGGCTTTTACGGACTCGTCAACAAAGGGATCCGCGGTTGCGATCAGCAGGCGCCTGCCGTCGAACGAGATCGGCAGGATCCGATTGGTCTTGAGGAAAGAGAACTGCAACCGATCCGCCAGAACGGGCCGGGCCGGGAGATCCACAGGTTCGATCAGCGGCAGACCGCAATAGGTCGCGTAGGCCAGACAGAGGTCGGCCTCGGAAATCAGGCCGAGCTTGACCAGCACGAGATCGAAACGCTCGGAAGCCGCTTCGGCGGCCCGCCGGGCCCGGCCGACGGCGGCGGGATCGACCAGGTCCTTGCCGATCAGAAGGTCGGAAAACGCCTGCGCGAAGCCGGCGTCCCTTGGCCTCGGCAATTCCGTTCCCCGGCTTGGTAGCGCGGCCGGGCGCAACAATTGCTGGATATCGAATGACATTCGCGCGCTCGGCGGTCTCGCGGGGTCTGCGTCGGCACGATTCTAGGGGGTTTTGATTAACACAAGCTGTTTGACGCTTTGTTTGCCATTCCTGCGTAAATATTGGGGAGACGCGAGGTCAGGCCGCCTGGTCGGCCCAGCAAGGCTTCCTGACGTGGCAAACCGGCCAAAGGCTCGATCGAACCGATTTCCCGTCCCCGACCGGCCGGACTGCCCTTCTTTGCCCCGCTCCAGCGCCAGACAATCGGGCTTCGCATTGGTCGCCGTGATCTGGACTTTGGGCCTGATTACGCTGCTTGGAATGGCTGTCATCGTCGGTGCGCGTTACCGCACCAAGACATCCTCGAACTACGCCTCGGTGACCGCAGCCGAGATGGCGGCAGAGAGCGCCATCAACCTGGCGATTGCCACGGCGCTGACTGCAGCGCCCGACCAAGCCGTTAATTTTCCGTTACGGTGCCGATTGCCCGGCGGCGAACGCGCCACGATCACGCTCGAGGAAGAGACCGGAAAAATCGACCTGAACACGGCGAGCCCAACCGCGTTGACGCGTTTCTTCACCGCGCTCACGGGCGATCAGTCGACAGGCACCCGCATCGCCGCGCAGATCATCGAATTCCGCAAACCCAAGGCACAGAGCACACCAGCCGCAGGGCCCGCGGAGGCACGCTTCACCACCGTGATGCAACTGGACCAGCTCGACGGCATGTCGCCCCGGTTGTTTCGGGCAGCGCTTCGCCACGTCACGGTTCGCTCGGGGCGGCCGGAGCCGGACATGGAAGCTGCCTCTCCCGCCATGCTTCGATTGCTCAATGTCCAGCCGAAGCAGGTGGCCTCCAGGCGGGGAATGCCCTTGGGCGGCAGCATCACCATCCGCGCGGATATCAGCGCCACGGATGGCACGCGCTTCATACGGGAGGCGCTGGTCTCGCTGGAGGGTGGAAATGGACGCCCCTTCGTGGTCCGCGAATGGCGGCGCGGAGATATCGATTCATCAAGCCCGCGGCAGGAACGCTCCCAGGGTACGGGGCGCGCGTGCCTGCGCGTTCGCGACGCGGCGGCAAGCTGACCTTCCGCATCGACGATGAAGCTGCAACCAGGGCGCGGACCCATTAGCGCGCAACCGAATTCGGATTGATGCGAGGCGCCGGCCGTCAACACGGGGAATGCCACGCGGCCTGTTCGGAAGGAGCGGCCTGATGACAACCCATTCAAAGTCCGTCAGTTCATACCGCATGATTCGAGGCCCCGATTTGAGCGCTTGAATCACGTCCGAACCGATGCCTTCACCTGGCAAAATCGGACAATCGGCATTTCCGAGATTAACCCCTAACCGGACACGCTGGGGACATGCCAAAATCGACGCGAACGACCCAACGCGGACTTTTGATGCTCGTACTCATTGCACGATGTGCTATTTGCGTCTTAGACGGAGATTATCGCTACTGCTATTCGCGGCTATACGAGGAATAAATGTCCCAGTCATTAAAGGTCGGCGATTTGGTGAAGAAGCGGACGGGTTACGCCTATCCGGGTGTTATAGTTTCAGTTTTCACGACCCAAGCTGGTGCAGTGCGCTATGTGGTCGAAGCTGATCATCCAGAATTCGCGGGGATGCTGCATATTTTCAATGCGGATCAGTTGGAGCCTCGAGCCTAACGTTTGCTCTTAAGCATAAGTCATGCACGCTTGCTTATGGCACCTTTGAGACATGCCCGCCTATCCTGAGAATGTCCGTTCACCGGGGTAGACCGGAAGTCGCCGTGGTCCGGCCAAACCGACGCGAATGACCCACAACGGACCTCATCTCGCTCCAAGGCGCTCCGTGCTTGTCACCTGTTCCTGATAACCGATGCTTGAACGATTCATCACAGCCCGTGTTGCTATTGGACCCCACCGGAGATCAATGCGATGACAGAAATTATGATGAAAGGTCATTTTCAACAACTCGCCGCCTACAATCGTTGGGCCAACGCCCGCCTTTACGCTGCCGCGCTCGGATTGTCGGAGGAGGCCTATCGGCGGCCGACGGGCGTTTTCTTCGATAGCCTGCATGGCACACTTAACCACTTGCTACTGACGGATCGAATCTGGCTGAAGCGGTTGACCGGCCAGGGCGAGCATCCGAATCAACTCAACGCAATCCTCTACGACAATCGGGCGGATCTAACCAAAGCGCGGCTGGCCGAAGATGCGCGGCTGATCTCGGTCGTTGAGCAATACAACAATGCGCAACTTGCCGCAAAGGTCGCCTATCGAACGACGTCAGGCTCGCCGCAGGAGCAAATCCTTGCCGACATCCTATCGCACTTGTTCAACCACCAGACTCATCATCGCGGGCACTGCCACGCGTGTCTTTCAATCGTCACCGGCACCGAACCCCCTTCGCTGGACCTTTTGATGTTTCAAAGGGGCGGCACCGCACCGGATCTCGCGTCCCTTGTCTGAAGACCATGGTAGTCGGCTGACGCGCAGTCTCGGGCTGAGCTCAGCTCGATTCGACCCATGTCGGCTTATGTGAAGGTTTTCGGATGCCGGCCCCATGACGGTGGTGCTGCGGGCACGGGGCCGGCGTCCGCAAACCTCCAAGGGAGGAAACCGCGGGAGGGGCACGTGGGTAGCGCGGCGAGAACTATGGGAATTTGAGTGCCGCGGATGAGGTGTGTGAATGGAGTCGAGGCGCTCCAGCAAGCCGGTGGACGGTGAAACGGCTGTGGGATGAGCGGCGGGTCGCGTCGACCGCAGTGAAGTGTCGGACGATTTGAGATGACGACTGGATATTTGAGCGCGTTCTACCGTGGCCGGTCGAGAGGCAGCTAGTGCGACGATCAGATTTGCGGGGGTGTGACGCGGTCATGAGGTGTCGATCCTGATGCGGTTCGTTGGAGCTGTCGGCCGATGCCGTGGCGTTGCACCGCACGCGAAGACCTCGATGATGATCATGCGACCGCCGCAGCATGGACAAATCGGCTTGCCGGGTTCGGCGGCGGCAGCGGTGGGCTCGGCCTGGGAGTTTGAAACGGCGAGCAACTCACGCGCTCGGGCGATGTTGTCGGCGCGCGTGCCGCTGGCCAACAGGCGTAGTGGCGGATGCGGTGGAAGCCGTGCGGCAGGACGTGGATGAGGAAGCGGCCTACCGCGCGAGCGGTTTAGTCCTTGGGCCAAGATCGGAAGTTGGGCGCGCTAGTCAATCACGTCTTTGTCGCTACTGCCGCTCCATCCAGGCTCGATACGACCGCCGCGATGGCGTGGATGACTGGCGGCGGCAATCATTACTTGTCGCGTACCATCGCGCCGGCGCGCCCAACCGGTTCTCGCATATGGCTTCGACGCCTACCTGAACGGCTGTTCAGGAAACTATTCCCCTTTTACTGGAACGTGTGGAGTTCTTGAAACGTTGACTGCGCTCATCCACCAATGGAGGAGGAATCACATGTTAAAGAAATTCTTGATCGTCGCCGGCACCATACTGTTCGCTTCGTCTGCGTTCGCGCAGTCGCCGACCACGAAGAGCGCTCCCGGCCAGCAGATGCAGAAAGCACAGGAAACCGGCAAGCCCTCCACGGGTCCGGGCGCTTCGGAATATACACCGGGCCACAAGATGAAGGCCGCCAAGAAGACCGGAGCGAAATCTACCGGACCGGGCGCCTCTGAATACGCGCCGGGCCATCAGACAACGACCGGTTCTTCCACGACGACCAAGAAGAAGTAAGCTCTGTCTTCGAGGCAAAAGGAATGGCTCGGCAACGTAATGTGTGCCGGGCCTTTTTGCTGCTGACGCGTATGACCGCACATTCATGAGAAAAACTTCTTTTGCCCGCTTCACCCCCGCCGTCAGATCTTTTTATCGTGCCTGCGTGCGGAGGTATCAGGTGCGCGGGTTGCTCCATGTCGGCTCTGGGTCATGTGTGGACGACGCCCGCGTTGCAAGAAGAATCTGACGTTCGGCTTGCGGTCGGGTACAAGTCATGTGTCCGGCCTGTTTGCGCGGCACCATGACCGCTGGCCCTGATGTAGTCCGCGGATCGGGTCCCAATCATTCGCACGGGCTTTGACGCCCATGACCCAGAAGCGGGTTGTCCCAATCGACGGCTCGACCGTTTCGCATCACGCCATCATCACCCTCGCAATTCGGTTGTCTTGCTCCGCCGTCGCCTCTGGCTCCCATTGCCAAGCCTCTTCAGGCGGCTGCAGCAAGCTCCGGCGCTCGATAGTATCCTCCCTTGGCCATGATCGCCCAAGCGATGCGCGCCATCTTGTTGGCAACGGCAACGGCGACGAGCTTGGCCGGCTTCTTGGCCAGCAGCCTGATGATCCAGGGGTGCTTTTGCGGCTGCTGCCGGGCGTGTCGAACAACGGCTGTTGCACCGATGACGAGCAACCGTCGGAGATAGCGATCTCCCTGCTTGGAGATGCCGCCGAGCCGCTCCTTGCCCCCCGTCGAGTGCTGCCGCGGAACAAGTCCGATCCATGCTGCAAAATCCCGACCGGATTTGAAGTCACTCGGGTCTGTGACAGTGGAAGCGATGGCCGTGGCCCCGATCACGCCTATCCCGGGCACGGTCTCGAGGCGACAGCTCATATCATTGGCACGATGATGGGCGTGAATGGCGCGATCCAGGGTCCCGATCTGCAATTCCAGAGCAGCGAGTTGATCGACAAGGGCCTGCAATGCCTGTTTCATCGCAGATGGAAGAGCTTCGCGATTAATCTCGTCCGTGATGATCGCGGCAAGCTGCGCGAGACCTTCGCGTCCCGTCGCCGCAACGAGGCCGAACTCGGCAAGATGGGCTCGGAGCGCATTGATCAGCTGCGTGCGCTGACGGATTAAAAGATCCCGCGTTCGATGCAACATCAGCAAGGCTTGCTGATCGGCCGACTTGATCGGCACGAACCGCATCGATGGGCGTGTCACGGCCTCACAGATGGCGGCTGCGTCGGCAGCATCGTTTTTCGACCGTTTGACATAGCCCTTCACGTAGCTCGACGGCATCAGGCGCACGGTGTGACCGAGCTTAGAGACTTCACGCGCCCAATGATGAGCGGTTCCGCAGGCTTCCATGCCGACCAGGCAAGGGGGAATCTTGCTAAAGAATGATGACCTGCTTGCGCCGCAACTGACGAGTGATGACGACCTTGCCCGCACTATCCACGCCGTGCATTTGGAACACGTTCTTGGCGAGATCAACGCCGATGGTGCTAACCTGCATGTGGACGACCCCCCTCCGGTGATTCGTTGTTGAACAATCACCCTTTGGCACATTCGATGCCGGGAGCGGGCGTCGTCCACCACATCATTCGCGTCGGTTTGACCGGACCACAGCGACTTCCGGTCAACCCCGATCAACGGACATCGACAGGCTGGCCGGCTTGGTCTGGTTCGGGCCAGAAGGCGACATGGAACGACATCGACAAATGAAAGAGGCCGCCCACTGAGGCGGCCTCTTGGGGCCCTGAAAAGGCTGGAATCAGACTACTCGAAACGAAGGCAGGCTCTTCCAGCGATACCTCATGAAGCCGACGCCAGCAAAACCCAGGATCATCATGGCCCAAGTGGACGTTTCGGGGACGGCGGCGACTGCCTCCGTATAGGTGTACGTAATCGCCATCTCCGGATGAGAGGGGGCAGTTGTGCAGTTCTGCAAAGGGCAAAATACGTTGATATTCCAAAAGTCCGCGACAGTCTCGCGGTTGTCGGAGTAGGTGAGTGTCAGCGTCCCCAGTCCGATATAGTAAGCCAGATCGCTGTCAGAAGTATTTTTGAAATTAAAACTCGTTGTGGTTCCGGAGTTGGTGGACTGTGGAATTGGATTGTAGGGAGTTCCCACTATCTGGAAGTCTCCCGAATACAAATTATAGCGCGGATCGACGCTGCTACCGGCGACAGTGGGGCCTTTGTAAATGAAAGATAGATAAGGAAGCCAACCGCCCGATGAAGGATACCAACCGTCCACCGGAAGTCCGAATGTTACGCTGGTCAGCGTTCCGAGAGCCGAATCAAACTGAGAAAACGCCGTGCTACCGACACCATTAGGATTAGGGGCTCGGTAACTGGTGCGCGTCAAATCAACAATTTGCGTGATTGTGCTTGCCCTTCCTTCGGTCACGCCCGCCAAAGTCATTGCGATACCCAGCGCCAATGCTGGAATCGTGGACAATCCGAAGTTCTTCATTGCAGCTTCCCCTGAAAAATATCCCAGCAACCGTGCCGAACAATCGCGCCACTTGATGAGTCTGAAAACTACCTAGAAAGGTGGTTCGACGTCCTTTATGTATGCCTGCGCAGGTCGGCGACCTGCACACGGTTGGGAAATGACATGCATCTCTCCACGGATCCTACCGATCCGCAAAAACAAGAAATCTACGCACTCTGGGATCAAATGGCCGACTTCTCAGTCGGCGACGCCGACGCCGCGCTGACACACCTGATGTCCGCGCTGCGCACCATGTTGTCGGCACGCAATGTACTATGGGGTGTGGTCGTGCGATTGCCTTCGCCGAAGCGAGCCGATCCCTTGCTCGGCTGGCGTCCGCGCCTCGTCCGGGTGCTGGATCCGATACCGGCGGTGGCAGCATCGGTGCAAAAGCAGTACGATACGCTCTGGTCTGACCACGTCGACCTGTCTCAGATCCTTTCCATGTCGGGAGATGAGCCGTTCCGTGTCCGCCTGCTGTTCGAAACGCTGCCGCCGGAATGGTTCGACGGCGAGCACTATCGGCGGCACTATTTGGACGTCGGCTTCGCCGACAGCATTTCCGTACGCGTTGCGCTCAATCAAGACGTGAGGATTCGCTTTTTCGTATTTCGCGATGCGCAGGCACCCCGCTTCTCGGCGCAGGACGGCCAGCGTCTGGGCCTCGTGATGCGCGGGTTGAGATGGTTTCACCGTCAACAATTGCTCAGCCATGGTCTGCTCATCGCCAACGCGCCCCTGACACCCGCTGAACGCCGGGTGTTGCTCGCACTGCTCGATGGGCACATGGAAAAGGAGATCGCACAGAGGCTCGATCAAAGTCCGAACACCACGCACTTCCACGTCAAGTCGATCTACGGCAAGTTCGGCGTACGAAATCGCTCGACGCTCGCTGCGCTGTGGCTCGGAAAGCTGCAATGACGAACTACAGCCGCAGTCCGTACATTGACACCTTACGTCTCGGATCTTCCAGACCGCCCCGGCGCGCCCTGGCCGCCGCCCATGATGCCGCCGTGCAAATGATCGACACGTCTATTGTTCGCGCGCATCAGCACCCTCAACTACCTTGCCTTCGTCAACTCGCATCGATCAGGCTATGGCTGCGCGCTAATGAGTCCGCGTCCTAGCCTTTTGAGTTGAGCACGACCGGCGGTGGCGGAGGTGGCGGACGGACCGAGCCTTCGAGCTTCAAACGCTCCTCGACAACGGCGGGGCCTGGCTCCATCACGGTGCAGCCCTTGTAGCGCTGCAGATCCGCCAGCGCGTCGAGCCGCCTGCGTTCATCGATGAGCTGCTTGGGCGCATCCAGCGGATATCGTTCATAGCCGTAGCCCGCCAGCGGCCCCACCGCCAGCCAATACTCCAGCCGGGCCGCGCGCCGCGCCGCGTAGCGGAAGGACGCCGCGATGCCGTTGCAACTCATCGACTCATCGACCGGCAGGACGGCATAGGGCGGCGGCGGTTCGATCGGATAGGCATAGGTCACGCAGCCCGCCAGCGAGCAGGCCATGCTCGACAACAGCCAGAAATTTCTTATGGCCGCTCGGCGCTTCACTGTGAAATGATCCGCTGCATGGTGTTGGCCGGCGTACGCTCGCGCGACGTCGTGTGTGGCATGTAGACATGCATCTTGCGCCGGTACTCTTCCGTGACGAGACGGCTCTCCGTGCCGTCGCGGACAACCTTGGGCGTGATCAGGATGACGAGCTCGGTCTTCTGAACCTGGTCGCCCCGGTTGGAGAACGCCGCGCCAAGCCCGGGTATGTCGCCGAGCAGCGGAATCTGGTTGCTGGTCTTGTGGGCCTGCTCCTGGATCATGCCGCCGAGCGCCAGCACCTCGCCGTCGTTGACGACGACGGTGGTCTTCACGCGCCGCTGCTGGATGGTCGGCGAGTCGATCCCGGATGAGGTGGTTTTCACCACGGCGCTGACTTCCTGCTCGATCTCTAGCTGCACCCTGCCGCTTTCGTTGATGCGCGGCGTTACAGAAAGGATCACACCGGTGTCCTGCATGGTGATCGAATTGACGATCGCCGTTTGGGCCGTCACGGTGCTGGTGGCGGTCTGCGTGGTGATCGGCACCTGATCGCCGATCTGCAGCCTGGCCGTCTTGTTGTCGAGCACCATCAGCGAAGGTGTCGAAATGACGTTGACGCGTGTAATCGCGTTCAATGCGCTGAGCGTCGACGCTATGCTGGCTGCGTTGACGGCATAGTTGAACCCGGGAAAGACGGAAGCAACGCCGCCGGTCAGGGCGTTCGAGAATGAGGCGGTCGGCGTGCCCTTCTTCGAAAGCTGCCACTGCACGCCGTATTGCAGCTTGTCGTTAAGCGTCACCTCCGCGATGACGGCTTCAATCAGGACCTGGCTTGCGACGACATCGAGCCCCTGGATGACGCGAAGCACGCGCTGGTAGTCGCGGTCATTGGCCATGATGAGGAGCGAGTTTTTCGTCTCGTCGGCAACGATCTTGAGCGGTGGTTCACCGCCCACCCCGTTGGACGACGAAGACGACGAAGACGGCTCCATCGAATCCGGCGTCAATGCTTCCGGCTCGTTGTTCAGCGCGCGCTGCAGGCTTTGCAGATCGTTGCCGGGACTTACACCGCGAAGCCCGATCCCCGCGCCCTGATCGATATCTGGCGTCGCGCCACCGGGGCCGAGCGACTTTGCCGAGCTACCGGAGAAGCTTGCCTGCTTCGATCGCGGCGAAACGCTGCGCGTCGGCGGTTTCATCACTTTCATCTCGTTCGCAAACATCGACTGTAGTACGCTTGCGAGCTCCGCCACGGGCCGGTTCTGCACCTGATAGACATGAAGCTGACGCTCGGAGCCGGCCGCCTTGGCGTCGAGCCGTCTGATCCAGGTCTGCGCCCTCGGCAAATAGCTCGGCTGCGAGGTCACGACCAGAATGGCGCCAAGCCGCGTGTTTGCGATGAACCTGACACGGCCCTTGAGCGGCCCCTCTTTCTCGGCCGCGAATATCGCCTTTAATTCGTCGACCATTTTCTCCGGCTGGGGCGTTTTCACCGGAACGACGGCAAACGACATGCCCTTCATGACATCGACATCGAACACCGAAATCGAGTCGAGCATGCTTTCGATTTCCGCCGGCGAGCCCTTGAGCGCGAGAATGTTGCGCGCATCGTCGGCCTGGACGATGGCGCCCTTCGGCACCATCGGCTCCAGCACGCGGGCGACTTCGGTGGCGGAAACATATTTCAGGGAAATCACGCGAATGCCGTTGCCGGCGATCGCGCTCTCGGCCGGACCATCGCCGGTCGCAATCACGCCGGTGGCGGCCTGGTCGGCCGGCGCAATCCGGTAAGTGCCGCGGCTTTGCACCAGCACCGCGCCGATCGGCACCAGCGCGGTCTGGAACATCTCCATCGCCTCGGCCTTGCTGACCGGACGCGTGGTTTGCACCGAAATGACGCCGTCGACGCGGGGGTCGACGACGTAGTTCACGCCGATCATGTCGCCGAGAACGGTCTTGGCGGCCTGCTGCAGGGGAACACTCGCCAGATTGAGAACCACGTTCCCGTCAGCGCCGGCGGCCTTCCGCTTCGAATACGTCCCGCCGATCATGCTGCCGCTGCCGCCATCCATGACGGCAACGGCCGGCGATGAGGGGGACGGAAGCGGCACGGCGCCCGTAGGGCCGCCGTCATGCGCATAGGATTGCTCCAGGGAAACCGGCTGTCCCGAAGCCAATCTGGGTTGTGACACCGTGGTCAGGGGCGTCGCGATGGGGGTAGTCGTGCAGCCCGATACAACAAGTATTGCCGCCCAGCAGGCGGCTAACCTCGTCGCAAGGCTACGAGAAGGCAACAAAGGTAAAACCCCCAACGGCTTCGCGCCGTGGACGATTTTTGGCGCGTAAATATTTGGTAAAACATCATAGTTAATCGACAGTAAATCGGCCGGGCCTGTGGGGCGCGCGGGAGCCATGCATCCCTCGGGAAGAGTATGCAATGAAGATAATCGGGAGGTGATAGGTCCGTTTCGGACCAATAAATATAGACCTGAAAAATCCAGCCGATGGGCCGCGTTATCGGTCTCACTGCAACGAGTGCTGCGGCTGGCTGAATCGGGACGAAGCTGCTACATTTAATTTCGGACCCGCCTTCTCGGGCCTGAATATCAGGATGACGGTATGATGAACCTTGTCGCAGCTCCCGTGAGCGAGACCTTCTCGGTCGTTGGGACGTGCATCAACTGCACCACTCCGGCCAGTCTGCTGGCAACGATGGCCGTCATCGCCGTCGGCGTTGCTCTGGCATTTCGCTCAGAACGCCGCAATGGCGTGTCCCGCAATGCCTGAGCGAGGCAGCCAATCCATCAAACGAGGTCGCCATCAAACGAGGTCGTCGGGCTCGTATTCGACGAACTTCTTGTAGATCCAGCGCCTGCCGTCGTGCCGGCGCCATACCTTGCCCCACAGCAGCCGCCCCGTAATGGAGCGCCTCGGCACCATGACCGTCCAGAGATGCCAGGTGTCCGCCCACGTCCGCTCGGGATTGAACGACGGGATTTGAAACAGGTTGTATCGGCTCATCGGACTGAACTCCGGCATTGAAGGCAAATCACGCCGAAATAAATGATGGCGCGTTCACACCTCAATGCTGTCTGGGACGAAGGGAAGCCATCTTGGCCGTAACGCATTCGAGTTTGCGCCGGAGTTCGCACACTTCCCGATATCTTTGCGCGAGGTCTCCGGGCCGAGCCCGCAATTTACGCTTGGTGACAACTTTCCGATGCGGGCGATTTCGCTTCATGCTTCATCATAGCTTCGCCGATGAAGGGCTCAATCAAAGCCGTTGATTAAGCTAACCCGTCAACCTTACTTGGCCGCATTCAATCTCAACGTGCGGCATGCAATGAACCCTGCTGGATTTCGCGCATCGTTCCCGGCAACGGAACCCGTAAATTGACGGGCGAAATCAAATAAACCATTCTGTCACGAAATGATGGCACGGCCTCGCGCGGCAGCGCCATTTCATGTAGTGATTAGCGGTAAACCTATTAATCTCAACGTATTGAGTGGCAAATTAAATGCGCGCAGTATTGCTGGCGGGTGGCCTGGGAACTCGGTTCGCCGAGGAAACCGATGTTCGTCCCAAGCCGATGATCGAGATCGGCGGCAAGCCGATCCTTTGGCACATCATGAAGATCTACTCTAGCCACGGCATCAACGACTTCATCATCTGCCTTGGCTACAAGGGCTACGTGATCAAGGAGTATTTTTCCAACTACTTCCTGCATCAATCGAACGTCACCTTCGACCTTCGCGAAAACAGGATGGAGGTTCTGCAGAAGCACGCCGAGCCGTGGCGGGTGACGCTGATCGACACCGGCGAAGAAACCATGATCGGCGGGCGCATCAAGCGCATCCTCCCCTATATCGGCGATGACGACGCCTTCTGCCTGACCTATGGCGATGGCGTGGCCGATATCGACATCACCGAAAGTATCGCCTTCCATCGCCGCGAGGGCCGTCTGGCGACCGTAACCGGCACACAGCCGCCCGGCCGCTTCGGCGCCATCAACCATCAGGGCCCCCGCGTCACCGGCTTTCAGGAAAAGCCGCGCGGCGACGGCAACTGGATCAATGGCGGCTTCTTCGTGCTTTCCCCCAAGGTCGGCGACTACATCGAAGGCGACGCCACCGTGTGGGAAAAAGAACCGATGACGAATCTGGCAACCGATGGCCAGCTCAGCGTGTTCCTCCACGACGGCTTCTGGCACCCGATGGATACGTTGCGGGACAAGCGATATTTGGAAGATCTTTGGTCAAGCAACAAGGCTCCCTGGAAAAAATGGTAAAGAAGAAAGATTCCATGCGTATTCTTATTACCGGTTCGATGGGCTATGTCGGTCCCATTCTTACGCGTCACCTCCGGCAGAAATTTCCAGACGCCGAATTGATCGGCTTCGATACCGCATTTTTTGCCCACAATCTTACCGGAGCGGCCAGGTTGCCCGAGTCGCTGCTGGATCGCATGCATTTCGGCGATATCAGAAACTTTCCGCCGGAGCTGCTCGATGGCGTCGACGTCGTCGTCCATCTGGCGGCGATCTCCAACGACCCGATGGGAAAGGAATTCGAGGGCGTCACCGAAGCGATCAACGAAAAGGCCAGCGTTGCGCTCGCACAGATGGCAGAGCAGCGTGGCGTCGGCCGCTTCGTATTCGCTTCGAGTTGCAGCATTTACGGCGCCGCCGAAGGTCACCCCAAGCGCGAGAGCGACCAGCTCAATCCCCTCACCGCCTATGCACGCTCCAAGGTCGCGATGGAAAACGCGCTCCGCGCGAGCAACGCCGGTGAAATGACGGTCACGTGCCTGAGGTTTGCGACCGCTTGCGGCATGTCGGATCGCCTGCGGCTCGATCTGGTCTTGAACGACTTTGTCGCGAGTGCGCTGGCCACAGGCGAGATTACCGTGCTCAGCGACGGGACGCCGTGGCGGCCGTTGATCGACGTATCAGATATGGCCCGGGCCATTGAATGGGCCATCGGACGCGATACCGACCGAGGCGGACGGGTTCTTGTGGTGAATGCCGGCAGCAACGCAGGAAATTATCAAGTCCGCGATCTGGCCCAGGTTGTGGCCGCTGAACTGCCCGGAACCCAGGTGAGCATCAATACGGCGGCGCCGCCGGACCTGCGCTCCTATCAGGTTGATTTCTCGCTTTTTGCCGAACTGGCGCCTACGCATCTCCCGGCGGTCCCGCTCGCTCAGTCCGTCCGAAACCTCTCAGCCGGACTGAACGGAATGGGATTCTCGGACAAGGAATTTCGCACATCCTCCCTGATGCGGCTCAAGACGCTCAAGGACCACATTGCGGTGGGTCGGCTGTCTGCCGACCTCCGTTGGCAATAATCTTGGAAGGCCGACAATCGTGAAGTTTCACCCAACGCCGCTTGATGGCGCCTACACGATCGAACTCGAAAAGCGCGGTGACGACCGGGGCTTTTTCGCGCGTTTCTTTTGCCAGAAGGAATTCGAAGCGGCCGGCGTGCCGATGTCGGTCGTTCAGATAAACAACTCCCTGAGTGCGAAGGCCGGCACCCTGCGCGGGATGCATTATCAACTGGCCCCGGCCGCCGAAATCAAGGTGGTGCGCTGCATTCGCGGAGCCCTCTATGACGCCATCGTCGATCTGCGACCGGACTCTCCGACCTTCGGCAAGTGGTTCGGCGTCGAACTCACCGCAGAAAACCGACGGATGATTTTCGTTCCGCAGGGTTTTGCGCACGGCATCATGACGCTCACCGACGACACCGAAGCGTTCTATCTGGTGAATGCGTTCTACGCCCCCGAGCAGGAGCGCGGCTTGCGCTTCGACGATCCACGATTTGGGATTGAGTGGCCGCGGGCTCCCGTTGAAGTTTCGCCCAAGGACAGCAGTTGGCCGGATTTCGACCCTGTCTTCCATGGCATCGAATCCCTGCGAGGCCTGACGTGAGAATCCTTCTGACCGGCGGCAGTTCGTTTACCGGTCTTTGGTTTGCGCGCAGCCTTGCCGCGAGAGGCCATACCGTCGTCGCCCCCCTCAGGGGCAGCGATTATTCGGACTTGCGCGGCAGTCGGGTTGCCGAGCTCCGTCGTGTGGCTGAAGTCGTCGAAGATTGCCCGTTTGGCTCGGCCCGCTTTCTCGATCTCGCCGGGACGGGCTCATGGGATCTGTTGTGTCAGCATGCGGCCCAAACCGGCGACTACCGCAATCCGGACTTCGATGTCATTGGCGCCGTCGCCGACAATACGAAGAATGCCGTCGCAGTCCTGAAGGCGATGATGGCGCGCGGCCTGGCAGGCGTCGTGCTGACCGGATCGGCATTCGAACAGGACGAAGGTGCCGGTGAAGCGCCGCTCAGAGCTTTTTCCCCCTACGGACTATCGAAAGGCCTCACCTGGCAATATTACCGCTTCCTGAGTGAAACCATGAACTTCAATGTTGGGAAGTTCGTGATCGCGAATCCGATTGGGCCTTTCGAAGAGCCGCGGTTTTGCAACTATTTGATACGCACCTGGTTCAAGGGCGAAGTTCCGGCGGTACGGACACCTCTCTACGTACGGGACAACATTCATGTCGATCTCCTCGCCGCAACCTATGCAACCTTTGCTGAGAGAGTGCCCTTGCAGAAGGGCATGACGAAGTTCAATCCGAGCTTCTATGTCGAGAGCCAGGGTGCGTTTGCACAACGCTTCGCCGCGGAAATGTCATCCCGCCTTGGCGTTGCCTGTCCCGTCACGCTGCTGCAGCAGGAGGACTTCACCGAGCCGATGGTCCGGATCAACACCGACCGGATTGACGGGGCGGAATTCGGCTGGAGCGAGCCATCGGCCTGGGATGCCGAAGCCAACTTCTATCAGCAGGCCGCAAAATAATTGCGGACCGTCGCGTCAGCCCGATACATGGCGTCGCGACCGGTCTGCGCTATCTCCGACAGCCTTCCCTGCACGTTTGGGCCTGGCTGTCACATGCGATCTGGCAGGGTGCGCCGAGCGTGGTCGGGCATATGCGCTTGCAGGTATCGTTCTGGCTGGCGCAGTTGGCAAAGCAGGCGTCGCTGGCGGCATCTGCCAACCGCAACTTGCCGATCGAGACGTTGCCTTGACCTGCCGCGGCGGTTCCAATCAGCAGCAGGGACAACGCTGCACAGAGCGCGAGCTTCATGGAGACCTCCGATTACACAGCCTTTGCGGCTGCAAGACGCCTATGCACGGCGGCGGCGAGAACCTTCGCCGCTGGCTTCCGGCTTGCCAATCACGAACTCTTCGATCTTGTGACCGGTCTTTAGCGCGGCTGTGAGCCAGCGAGGCTGCTTTCCACGACCCGACCAGGTTTCGGAAGGCTCCTCGGGATTTCGATATTTTGGAAATACGCGCGGGTACTTCCGGCGCTCGCGCGGCGCACTTCGGACATCCGCGGATTCCGATTGGCGCATCTCCTTCTCGCGCCGAAGTTGCGCCAACCGCTTCTCGAGCTCACGCTTTTCCGACGTCAATCGAACCGACAAGATCTGACTGAGCTCCTCATGGAGCTGCCATAACTCGTCTACAGACATTCCATCGAAATTTGGCTTCTTGTTCATCCCGCCTGTGACCATCACGATTCGCAACAAACTATAAGTCCGGCGGCGAGCCTTTCCAGCAAAATTGTAGATTTGGCAACAAATCTCCGCAAACCGCGAGTTTGCCGAGCACTAAACCTAAGTGGTTCAAATATCTCTCAAATCATGATCGACCCGGGATATTTCCGGAGGCCCGCTCAAGATTGTGCGGCCGGGCAGGTGTCAATCCACCGCAAATGGCACGGTTCCCCACACCCACGGGTTGAAAGAATCCGGCATCCGGCTGATCACGAGCGTCGCGATGTCGTCGCCCGATCAGTAAGCGTTGCGCCTGCGCAGCACCTCGAAAAAGGTCTTGATCAGGATCTGGATGTCCAGCCACAGGCTCCAGTTGTTTATGTACCAGAGGTCGAGTTTGACGCGTTCGGAGATGTGCTCGATCGTGGGTGTGCCCCCGCGCGCTCCATTGCATTGCGCCCAACCGGTCATGCCGGGCTTGACGTGATGCCGGAACGCATACTCGCTCAGCACCGTCTCGAAATAGTTGTCGTGAGCCAGCGCATGCGGACGCGGACCAATCAGGGACATATCTCCCCTGACGACATTCAGCAGCTGAGGCAATTCATCGATACTTGCCGATCGCAACAGATGGCCAATGGACGTTACCCGCGGATCGTCGCGCGTAGCCTGCACGACAGCGGGCCCGTTTTCCTGGACGGTCATGGTGCGGAATTTGAACATCATGAACTGCTTGCCATTAAATCCCTTGCGGAACTGCCGGAAAATAACCGGCCCGGGACTGTCAAGCTTGATGGCGAAAGCCGTGAGCGCCATGATCGGCAGAAAGAACACCAGCGCCAGGGATGCGATGACAACGTCCATCACGCGCTTGACGAGGCGTTCCGCGGCACTGAGCGGCGCGCGTTGAATTTCGATGGCGAGGACGCGCTGACGCGCCGATGACGCATAATTCGTCAACGTCCGAACCCGCATGTCGGGCAAGAGTCGCACCGCCACCGGAAGCGATTTGACGTGCTCGCGGATGAACTCCAGCCGGGGTGCATCCTCCCAGGGCATCGCAAGCAAGACTTCCCTGCAATTGTTGCGCCTGACAAAGTTTGCGGCTGAGTTGATGACGCTGACGTCGATCGCGTCGCGCTTCACGGGATCGTCTTCCGAACTGAGCGTGAAGCGGCTGACTTCGGAAGTACCGAAGAAAACCAGGAGATCCCGGGGCTCCAGCGCGGCGATCTCGTGGAAATCGCCGATCAGCACGATGTCCCGCCGGCCGATCACGCCGCGCGAAACGGCAGCCGCCAGGGCCACCTTGGTACCCTTCCTGACGGCGAGCAATCCCACCGGCGCAGCAAAATAAAAAACCACAAAGGCGCCACGCGAATAATCGACGCCGATCTTGAGCAGAAACGCAAAGAAGGCGAGCAGCAACCCTGTCGTGAACCAGCAAATCAGTATTTCGCCAATCTCGACGCGCGGTTTGGCGCTGTCAGGAAAATCGTAATAACCGCTGCCGCTCATGCGCAGGATGTGAATGAAGCTGGCCAATAAGCCGACTGCGCAATGCGGGAGAATATTCGGCACGTCGTTGCCGACGGACAGCTGATAGCCGATGCCCCCCGCCACGCTGGACAACAGGATCACGAAGGCATCTGCGGTCGATAATAAATAGGGGACCGCGTTGCTGGAGAAACGTGCAGGAGGACCGCCAGCGGAATTGTCGAGCTGGCCTACCTTGTTGCCAATATCCGCTCCGATCGACATGAAAAATGCCCGCGCAATATCACTGATACAACTGTCTGATTATTGGCCAGAGACCATAAATCCGACAGACCATCAAAGGCCTAAGTAACTCTTCGTTAATACCCGTGACCATACACTCGGGCGGGGGTGCAACGCAACATTTAATCAGTTTGAATGCGCTTTTAATCATATTAAGGAGTGAGTAGACGCATGCTGCCCATCCTCGCCTGCGGTGCCGGCATCTATGTGGGCCTTCACTTCAATATTTTGGCGCTGCTCCCGCTCTCTGTACTGGGCGCCGGGGCATACGTTGTCTCGGCCTGGTCCAACGGCCAGGGCTTGCTGGACAGCCTAGCCGTCCTGGCACTTCCAATCATCGCCGTTCAGGCAGGCTATTTCCTGGGGCTAATGACCCGGCCGGCTTATTTGCACTTGCGATCCCGGCTCAATATTCGGCACTCAGAGCGGGTATAATCCCGGGAATACGATTTAAACGCGGATTATTCGAAAATTTCCGCGGCTAGCGGTCCCTACCGCACTTTGTCGGCGAAATACCGGCTGAAGACTTCCTGAATGGCACCCAGACCGCCAAGCTGACGCTCGAGCTCCTGCGTGCGTTTTTCGCCGCTTGCCATTTGCTGCTCATATTCCTTGATCCTGGCCGCGTCCTTGGCGTCGCGCGTCAGGTATTCGTCATAGTCAGTGCCGGTGGCAAAGGCGGCCTGATCGCGCGCCGCGTCGACCCGCGCACGCAGGGCGTCCCTCTCTCTCTGGATCGACGCGACTGCGGCCTCAACGGCGGCCGAAATTGAGCCGAGCCGTTCGCTGTCAGTCTGGGCATCGCGCTCCGCGGAACGAACCTTGAAAGCTCGTGCCATATCGAGTCTCCTTGGGCAGACCGGTCTTCGCTGCACTGCTTCGCTGGACCGGCAGATCGCTGGACCACCGTTGGGAAAGAAAAGTTTTGTACAGCCTATCGAACCACTGCCCGATCAACAACGTTGCATTTTTTTGAAAAAACGAAAGGCTGGATTCCCAGATGATTCGGATTTTCTGCGATAGTAACGACCGTGCAAGCGTATAGGTTTGCCAAGCATATGCCGAGGTGACTACCGGACAGAAGCAAGATGAGATTTCGAGACACCTTGAAATTTGCTCTTGAGCTGTTTGTGCCTGAAAAGCTCATGCATCCAGGCGGGGGTTCTGCGTCCGATCCGAAGGCTGAGGCGTCGCAGAATGTTGCGACAAGTCTCGAGGCCGAGGAGACCGTACAGCACCGCAAGGCCCGCCGGATTATCGAGGAGTTGGACCATGCTCAATTTGGCGGTCCCTCCTTCGGTCCGCAAACGATCGAGTTGATGTCAACGGCGCTGGAAGGTGCCGAGGCTTCCCTGCCCGAGCCGGCATCGGACCAGCAGCTTCGATTGATCGCAGCCAAAATCTTGAAGGTGGCCGGCGACGGCGAGCGCGATCCGATCCGCCTGAAAGCTGCGGCGATGTCTGCCCTGGGGCCGGTCATAGGCAATGCGGACGGACAGCCACCGTCGGCCTGAGCGCAAGCGCCGCCGATGTTACTGCCCCCTATATGCGCCTGATCGGACGGGGTGATTTGCCACTCAAGCGGATGGCAAGCTATAAGCCGGTCGGGCGGTCGCCTGATCGTCTCGCCCGCTCTGCCTGGGGACAATCAAAGTGGTTCATCGTGAAGCTCCTAAATCGATCCTGGTTCACGCGCTTTTTGGACTGAGGAAACTGCTGGGCGTCGCAACGTTCGCTCTGATAATTGTTCTGGTAGGCCCGAAGCTGTTTGTCCTGTTCGACAATCCAAAGAACGCAACGATCCCGGCCAAGCTGTTCGAGGCGCGCGAATACATTCTCGGTAAATCCGCGCCGGTGCTGCATCGATATGTGCCGACCAACATTGCCGGCAGCGATCGTTCCGACTGGATCCTCATTGGCCTCGCCATCGTCGTCACTATTTTCTCCGGCTCGATCGCCCAGCGCTCGCAAACCGCCCAGAACCGGCGGCTTCTGCGAAAGTCGGCCCAGGCATGGCGCCGCAAGGAGGGCGTGAAGCCGGGCTCCAAGCTCGACGCCGAACTGGAGACCACGCTGCGAATGGCGGAAAGCGGCAAGACCGTGAACCGTCAGGAGTTGTTGCGGGTATTTGCCGAAACCAAGAAGAAGCTGGACACGTTCGGCCGTGAAGTGGCCTTCCTTGCCGTCGACGTGGTCGGCTCGGCGGGGATGAAGCACGGCGAGGATCACGCTTCAATTCAATATGACTTCGAGGAGTATCGAAAGCTCGTCGAGCGCATCTTTCGCGCCAGGGGCGTGTTGAAGACGGCATGGACGCCCGACGGCGTGATGGCATGCTTCGCCCATGTGGAGGACGCTTGCCAGTCGGGCAAGGACGTCATCAAGAGTCTCAAGGTGTTCAACCGCGATGTGAAACTGTCCAAGGCCGATTTCGCCGTTCGCTGCGGCGTCAACGCGGGCCTGGTCTACTTCGACGACACAACTCCGCTCGAGACGATCTCGGATCGCGTCATCGACGTCGCCGGGCACATGCAGAAGAACGCCGAGCCGAATACCGTGCTGGTGGCACGCAAGATCATCGAGCCGTTGCGTCAGCTTGAGGAATTTACCCACACCACCCAAGTCATCGATGGCTACGAAGCCAGCGTGTGGCGGGATACCGTCTCTTAAGCCACGCTCGGCTGCGTCCGCCACACCCCACATCCTAACGCCCATCATGCGGCGCGTTTGCGAGCCGCGAAAACGGCCGCTCCGAATGCCGCCGTGATCGTTGCCGTCGATCACGGTGATCAGACGGCTGCGCTGGCGCCGTAGCGACTCCGCAGCCACAATTTACAGTGGAAGGTCGCCCCTTAAAAAAAATGCGAACAGCTCGAAAGTGACAAGACCTTTGCGTGACGGGCGTGCTGCGCGAGCAGAGGACCTGCTTGCCTGAAGCATAAGCGATCAACACAGTAAAAGTATCATTCACGCGTCATAATACGACATTAGATAACATTGGAGCTGGCGAACTTTAAATAAACACTTGGGCCAGCCTTGGGACGCAGTCATCGACCGGAGCCTGGCGGGAACATTCAGTGTTCGGCGCTGGTTCTCAACGGGAGCATAATTAAATGGTTGGTACTATCGCTAAACTGTCTTGCGCTGTTCTTCTTGTATCCGCTGTGCCAGCCAAAGCTGTCGAGGTGATCACGAACGGCGACTTTCAATCGGGTCTGACGGGATGGACCTCGTACACCACCGCGAACGGAACGATCGCGGCCACTCCGAGCTTGCCAGGTGCTCCGCAGCCGCAGAACGCCTCGGTCGTCTCTTTCGACGTGACGGGTTCCGGCGCTTCGAACGCGTTGTCCCTGAACGCAGGCAAGATCAATCCTCCCTATGGCTCCGCTCCCGGGGAAGGTGGTGGCGTCTCGCAGACGTTCACGACGTCGGGTGGCATGGCGACATTCTCGGCCGATGTTGCGGCATTTACCCGCGTGAATGGTCCCACGGCGTTCGGATTGATGAGCGTCCTGCTGGATGGTGTGGTGTTGGACAGCTTTGACTTCATCGGCCCTGGCACGTCGACGACACTGCACAACACGCTGGACTTCACCACCAACCTTACGGCTGGGCAGCATACCATCCAGCTACAGGCCACGCGTGTCTTCGCACCCGGCGGTGGCGTTACCTCGCAGTACTTCGACAACGTATCGCTCGACGTGCTGACGCCCGTTCCGGAACCCTCAACCTGGGCGATGCTGATCCTTGGCTTCGTTGGTGTAGGTTTTATAGCTTACCGCCGTCGCAACGGCGCAACGCTCGCGGCCTGATCAGCGCTTCCGATTGGACTGAGAAGCCGCCGCAGGGCGGCTTCTTTTTTGTACCGTGCTGGACCCTGCTGCGCGGCAAGTACGTCGCTTTAGACACAAAAGCGGGCATCAACTTCAGTGCGTCACGCCATCGACTCTATGAGGACATGGAAGCGGGCTTGTCGTGCCTACCACCAACGCTTGTGCCCGAGAAAACGCAGCCGCGCACAAGGCAATTTTGTGCGATCGTATCTCTTGATTGCAATCATCTTCAGCCCACAATTAAGGAAAAGCAGAAAACTGCCACCTGAAGACCGCGCCAAGGCCGCCGGACTAAGTAAATAAAATCATTGGAATATTTTTTAATCACCCGCGTTGACCGCCGCAAAATTATCACATATGTTTTACCTTTAATTGGTTAATTTAAGCGTTTTGCGGTGGCGGCCGTGGATACCAAACTCAGCTCCGATTTGAGACGGTTGCGATACGCCCTTGAGGCGGTTTCGGCGGATCTGGATGCCATTGAACAACGGCCGCATCCTTTGCTTCGTTCGGCCGCGGCAAATCTCGAGGCTAATCGGGGCGACGGCCTGGAGACATTCGTCAATCACTTTGTTTTTGCGGTAAAGCGCGGCGTCCTGCGGTAGACGAGCGAAGCCCGCAAGCATTGAGCCTTCCATAGCGCGCGGGGCGAAAACCAGGCACGAAGCAAGCCCATTTGTATGGCATTGCTCTTGGATGCCGTTGCCGGCTCCATTGTTACATCGTGACCCAACCAGGCGATGGGGTTTGTGGTTCACTTTGGAAACCCCTTGATCGAGATCTCATTTATGCCGGTCGATATTGCGAAAGCCTATTTCGAGATTCAGCTGCTTCGCGAAGAGATTCGAAGGGCGGAGCTCGCTCTCAGGATTTCTTTCGCGCGTCCGCCGAACCGTTCTCGCTACACCGGGGTCATGAAAGCCCGTAGCTCGCCGGCGACCAATCCACATCGCAAATCGATTTCCGGCGACCGCGTTAATGATCAAGATTTATGATGCCCGCATAAATACGGGCACCGCATTTACCATGCATCCAAGTCTCCATCGATTTCCACGGCAATCTCGGAAAAATCCATTTAAATCAATTGTCTGATTTAGGGCTGCGGGCTAAATTATCGGTGATTTGTAACCGTGCCGTCTGGGCAGGGACGATGGGACGGGAATTCGATTTCTATTTCGTGTCGTGGGGGACGATGCGGTTATTTTTGAAAGCAAGGCATGCATCACCCTCGCAGAGAGCATTTCAGCCACTCAACGCCTGTCCGCACTTTTGTCTTTGTGATTGGGACCCGGCCTGAAGTCATCAAGGTGGCCCCCATCATCCGCCGCCTGCGCGAAGCCGAATGGGCGACCGTTCGGATCGTAACGTCCGGCCAGCAGAGCGATCTCCTCGACAGCACCCTTGCCGAATTCGACCTCCGCCCGGACTTCTCCATCCCGCATCGAAGCAATTGTCGGACGCCTGCGGTTCTCGCCAGCCTGCTCGTTCGCCGTCTCGACAAATATTTCGGGGAGGTTCGGCCGGATTGCGTTCTGGCCCAGGGGGACACGACGACCGCCTATGCATCGTCGATCGCGGCATTCTACCGCAAGATCGCCTTCGTGCATGTGGAGGCCGGGCTGCGCACGCCAAGCCTTGACGCGCCCTTCCCCGAGGAATTCCACCGCCGTTCGATCGCCGTATCCACGTCCCTTCACTGCGCCCCGACATCGGCCGCTGCGCAGAACCTGACACGCGAGAACATTTCGCGGGAGAAGATTATCGTTTCGGGAAACACGGTGATCGACTCGCTGCTCGAAGTCGCGGCCTCGAAACCGGCACGGCCCGCCGAGTTTCCCAGGCTGCGGACCATCCTGCTCACAGCGCATCGGCGCGAGAATTTCGGCGCGCCGCTGCGGGATGCGTTTACCGCGATCAGGGCCTTCGTCGATCTCACCCCCGACGTCGCGGTGTATTTTCCGGTTCATCCCAATCCAAATGCGCGCGAAACGGCCATCGAAATTCTTTCGGGACACCCCCGGATCAAGCTGGTCGATCCGCTGAGCTACCGCGACGTCGTCGCCGCGATACAGAATGCCTGGTGCGTGGTGACCGACAGCGGCGGCCTTCAGGAAGAGGCGCCTGCGCTCGGCAAGCCCGTTCTGGTGTTACGCGACGTGACCGAGCGGCCCGAGGCGGTGGCGTCTGGGGTTGTCGAGTTGATCGGGACCTCCCGCGAGGCGGTATTCGGCGCCTTGTTCGAGTTGCACAAGAACCGCGCCAAATATGCCCGCATGGCCCGGCCGGTCTTTCCCTATGGCGATGGTCACGCCAGCAAGCGGATCGTCGAAGCTCTCTATCGGCGATACGTCCTGCCGCCGCAAATGCGCCCCGCCGAAATCATTCAGCTTCACCACGCGTCGTAACTCATGACACAAGCCCCCTCCTTCCTCTTTCAATATCTCTATGTCGTCGAGATTCTGATGTTGATCGCCGGTGTGATCATCGCGATCTCCAGCATCGACGACCTCGTGGTCGACCTGCTGTACTGGAGCAGCAGGCTGATGGGCACGGCGGACAGCAAGTCCAGGGAATTGCCGAGCGTGGAGATTCTCGAGCAACTGCCCGAGCGCCCCATCGCCATCATGGTGCCGTGCTGGAAGGAGCACGACGTCATTTTTTCGATGCTCTCATCGAACTCCCGGCTCGTGCGCTACGCGCACGCGCACTACTTCGTCGGCGTCTATCTGAACGATCCCCTGACCCAGGCCGAGGTGCGCAAGGCGCAGGGGCTGTACAAGAACATCCATATGGTGCTGGTCCCGCATGACGGCCCGACCAGCAAGGCCGACTGCCTGAACCAGACCATTTCCGACATCTTCATGTTCGAGGCCGAGCAAAACATCCAGTTTGCGGGAATCGTGATGCACGATTCCGAGGACCTCATTCATCCGCTGGAGCTCAAGCTCTTCAACAAGCTGGTCGACATCTACGACTTCATTCAGTTGCCGGTTTACTCGTTCTCCCGGCCGATCACTTCGATGATCGCGGGCCTCTACATGGATGAGTTCGCCGAGATGCACACCAAGGACCTCGAGGTCCGGCAGCGGATCAGCGGCGTCATTCCCTGCGCCGGCGTCTCCGCATGCTTCAGCCGGGAGGCAATCCAGCATCTCAACGACCAGAACCACGGCGAGGCTTTCCGCACGTCATCGTTCACGGAAGACTATGACATCGCGTTTCGCGTCTCGGAGCTCGGGTTCAAGTCCGCGTTTGTCGCCTATCCGGCCAACTATGCGATCGACATCGACATCGACAGCGGTAACCCAGGCATTCTCCACCGGACCCTTCCGGTGGCGACCCGCGAGTTCTTTCCGTCAGGCCTCGAGGCCGCCTATCGCCAGCGCGCGCGCTGGCTGCTCGGCATCGTGTTCCAGGGCTCCCAGGAGCAAGGCTGGAAAGGCTCTCTCGGGACCAAGTACTTTCTGGCGCGAGATAGAAAGGGCGTGATCACCAGCCCTGCGGTCATGCTCGCCTATTTTGCGCTGGCCAATCTGACCGTGTTCGAATTCTATCGGGTGGTTTTCGATCCCGAAAAGCAGTTTGTTTATACCCTGCTGAATCAGAACTGGGCGGTCTGGATGTTTTTCGCAAACTTCCTGTTTTTGGTCTGGCGCCTGTTCAACCGAATGACGTTCACAGGCATGATCTACAATGTGCGTCACGCCCTGATGGCCGCGCCGAGACTTGTCGTCGGCAATTTCGTCAACTTCTTCGCAACGTGGCGCGCCGTGCGGATCTATCTCAGCCACCGGATATCCGGCACCGCACTCGTTTGGGACAAGACGTCCCACTCCTACCCGGTTCACATGGGCGACCTCACCCTGCCGCGAACGGTGGTGGCCGCCGATGGCGCGGGAGCCGCGGGGAACAGCTAGACTAGGCGGCCAGCAGAGGCTGGCCTTCGCGCTGCTGCCCAGCGGATGGGCTTGGGCCGAGGATGAGACGCGCGAACGAACGCGTTGCGAGGAAAGCCGCGCAGACCACGATCGCAGCGAGTTGGAGACCGGGGTAAAAAATAATCGCCCCGAGAACGAGCCAGCCTGCCGCGATGGCCAGGAAGTCGCCCAGCCTTGAGCTCCTGCTGTGGGTGGGATCGAAGCCCTGATCGAGCGCATTCGCGATCGCATCGAAGCCGTCAATCGCATCCCTGCTTGTCGGGCCGGCCAGGTCACGTGAAAACATCAAACACCCCCAGGAGCCTCTCGCGGACTCTGGGGCATTTGGCGGGAGGACTATTGCCCGCCGCTCAAACCGACCGTTACAGTTTTATCCATATGGCTCTTTTGCGCGCGAAGGGCGTTGCGCCTCCCGGGACATGAATAATTCCCGCCCAACGGATTCGTTAGGATTTGAATATTCGTCCATGAAAGGGAGAAACCAGGCCGAAGCTGATAAGGCCGCGGCAAGAGGCCCACGACGCGGCGAGCATCCGGGTCGGGCGACGGAATTGCTATTAGTATTGATATCCTTCCTTTTAATTGGCCTTGCTTTATTTAATTCGCGAATTTAAATTACCGGCGATAATATTAACTATTAATTTTGGAAGCCCGATAATGCGAAAATTGCTTGCCCCGCTCTGCGCGCTCGCTGCCCTTGTTGCCTTGAGCGATCACGCCAGTGCCGTGGTCGTCACGGCTTCCAGCGGCCCGTTCAGCGCCGGCAATAGCAACACCAACAACGACATTACGTTCGACAGCCTCTCCACGCCGAACACGTTTGCCGGCACCAGCATCCAGTGGGGCGCTGCGCCGGCTTCGCTTGGCGGCATCGCCTTCTCGGGTACGGCTATCGTCGCCAGGAATGCCGCGGGAACGGCGGCGGGTATCTCGGCGACGCCGGCGGGAGACACCACAAACTACATGTCCATTCTGGGTGGCAAATCCGAGACGCTGACGTTCTCGGGAACCCAGAACAAGTTCGGTCTGTTTTGGGGATCGATCGATTCCTACAACAGCGTCGCATTCTATCTGGGAAGCAGCGCCACGCCGTTCCTGACGCTTTTTGGA
This sequence comes from Bradyrhizobium sp. AZCC 1678, assembly GCF_036924765.1. NCBI lineage: Bacteria > Pseudomonadati > Pseudomonadota > Alphaproteobacteria > Hyphomicrobiales > Nitrobacteraceae > Bradyrhizobium > Bradyrhizobium sp. AZCC 1678. The sequence goes on along the minus strand of NZ_JAZHSE010000001.1, from coordinate 2,767,223 downwards.
AACAACCTCAACGCGGTGCCTGCGCTTGGATTTAACGGCGACCAGTCGAGCGCCCTGACGAACGCTTATGTCACGTTCACCGGCCTGAGCTTCGATAAGATCGTTCTCGCATCGTCGAGCAATTCATTCGAATTCGACAACATCTCCTACGGCAATGTTGGACCCGTGCCGGAGCCGTCGACCTGGGCCATGATGCTGCTGGGCTTCGCCGGTATTGGCTTCGCATATCGTCACCGCCGATCCAGGCTTGCCGTCGCGGCAGCCTGAGCCCTGGCTGCCTGGTTTCTTGTTGAAGGGCCGCCTTAGGGCGGCTTTTCTTTTGAAACGCTGGTTTGGTCACGAATTGATTCTTCACGCTCCTTGCTGGGGTCGACATGAAAGACAACAAACTAAAGCAAATGTCGCTCGACGACCTCTGGGATCTGCACGAAAGAATCGGCGCGATCCTGAGTGACAAGATTGAGAGTGAGAAGAAGAAACTTGAACAGCAGCTCGATCAACTAGCCCGCAGGGTTGCGGAATTATCGCCGCCAGGTCCCGAGCGCCGACCGTACCCGAAGGTAGAGGCGAAGTATCGAAACCCGGACAACCCGTCAGAGACGTGGTCGGGGCGAGGCAAAGCCCCGCGCTGGCTAGCCAAACTGATTGCGGCTGGAAGGAAGCTCGATGAGTTCAGGATCCAATAGCTGCTGCCGCCGGCGATCCAAGACTTGCCGATCAGCAAGACTTGTCGATCAGTAAGGTTGACTGGTTAGGTTAAGTCGCGAGTTCAGTTGCAGCGTCCTCGAGCTGGGCTATTGATTGAGTGCCGGACAATTTCCCCCAAGCGTCCGGGCCCACACCGGCGAAGCCGCCAGGCGAATATACTCCGCTTGGCGGCTTCGTTCTTTGGATCGCCAGTGCGCCACACGTGGATGAAAATAAACTACTTGATCGCTGTCGCGATCGGCATGGCCGGCTGGCTATTTCTCATCGTCTGGATCGTGAGGCAGCTTATCTGATGGGTTTGGATCATCGCCGACTTGCAGATTGCGCGGCAACGCATAGCCGCCGGCATCTTCTCCCCGGAAACGGTACAACCTTTTCAATCATTCGGCTCCGAAGCGCCACAAAAGGCAAACGAATAATTCGTGTCTCGTCTTGACGCCGATCCGGCGTGCCACTCCTCGCAGCCTTGCTTATCTCGCTCGGACCTGACGTAAATGTGCAGCGCCCCAGGAGACCTCAAAGATGTCCAATTCGAGAACCCCGTTTGTCGATCGCTTCGGTCCTGACGCTGCGGACGTGGAATTCGGCGGCGACGCCCCGTCTCTCCTTAGCCAGTTGGCCGCTCGCGGCTCGGTACGAAAATTCCGGCCCGACACCGTTCCGTACCTGGCCTTGCGGCGGCTATGTGCCCTGGCGCTATGCGCGCCGACCAAAAGCGATCTCCAGCAGCGCGACATCATCATCATCGACGCGCCGTCCCTGAAATCCCGGATCGGTGCGCTGCTGGCAGACGGACCGCTGGGCCAGAAATGGCTCGCCAACGTCCCTAACCTTCTCATCTTCTGCGGCAACAATCGAAGGCAGCGTCGAATCCACACGTTGCGCGACAGACATTTCGCCAACGACCACCTCGATGCCTTCTTCAATGCCGCGGTCGATGCGGCAATAGCCCTGTCCGCGTTCGTGATCGCGGCCGAGGCCGAAGGCCTGGGGGTCTGTCCGATCAGCGCGATCCGCATTCACTCGGACGCGCTGTCACAGCTCCTGAAACTTCCCGACCATGTTTTCCCGGTAGCGGGCCTCGCCGTCGGATATCCTGCCGAAGCGCCGCAGCTCAGCATGCGGCTTCCACTGTCCGTGACGGTGCATCACAACACATTTCTGGAAGAGGGGCTCGATGACGCCATCGAGGCATATGATCGGCGGCGCGAGGCGGCCCAGCCTTATGCGGCTCAACGCTATGTCAGAGAGTTCGGCGTAGCCGAAACCTATGGCTGGTCGGAGGATAAAGCGCGCCAATATGCGCACCCCGAGCGCGCGGACTTCGGCGCCTATGTGAGGCGCATCGGCTTCAGGCTGGACTGATCGGTTCGAACGCGGCCACCCAGCGCGGCATTAGTTGAACAGATGAATCAAGCCGAGGCTGATCGCAAGCAGAAGCATCAGCGACAGCGTCACGGCCGCCGTCACCCTGCCGCCGACGGTGGCGAGGACGCGAACGTCGACGCCGAGGCCGAGTGCCGCCATCGACACGACCGTGAGAAAGCCGGTGATCGCCGTCAGCGGACCGATCACTGTTGCGGGTACGATATCGAGCGAGCGCAGAACGGAGAGCGCGAGAAAGCCGAGGATGAACCAGGGCACCAGCCGGAAGAAGCCGACCGCAGCCTTGCCGCGCATGCCACCATGCAGGCGCGGGGCGAGCAGCGAAAGTCCCACCACGATCGGCCCCAGCATCAATACGCGCATCAATTTTACCAGCGTGCCGATCTGCGTGCTCACGAGCCCCGCCGGCACGGTTGCGGCGAGCACTTGCGGGACGGCGTAGACCGTGAGGCCGGCGAGAATTCCGTATTGCGTCGCGGACAATTGCAAAAGCGGAATGAGCAGCGGCAGCCCCAGCACCATCATCACGCCGAGTATCGCGGTGAAGGAGATCGAGGATGCGATTTCGTCGCCATCGGCTCCGATGACCGGCGCGACCGCTGCAATCGCCGAATTGCCGCAGATGGAGTTGCCGCAGGCGATCAGGATCGAGAGCCGCGTCGACAGGCCGAGCATACGGCCGACGCCGAAGCTGAGGCCCAGGGTCACAATCACAGTCGCGGCTATCGCGCCGAGCAAGGCAATGCCGGACGCCGCGATCGCGGCAAAGCTGATGGAGGCGCCGAGCAGCATCACGGCCACCTCGAGCAGCTGCTTGGCGCTGAAGGCGATGCCGGCCTGCCAGCGCTCGGGCGGATTCCAGAAACTGCGCACGGCCATGCCGAGCAGGATCGCCAGTACCAGCGCCTCCACATAGGGGTGCGCAAACAAACTCCGTTCCGCGGCTTCGAGGGCGGCCGAGACGCCGGCGACGACGATGCAAAGGAGAACGCCGGGAATGAGCGCTGCAAGACGGCTGACGCTGTTGGCCGGCCCATTTCCTGGGGCGGAAAATTCCTCGTCCTGCGGCACTAATTTCTCCCGGGGAGAAAAATCTATGCGCCAGAACGGGATAGTCGGGTAATATATTTTCGATCTGGCCCGATAAAGGGAAGTTATGTCCTTAAACCTGCATTTGCTGCGCCTGTTCACGACGGTGGTGAGAACCGGGAGTTTCTCGCGCGCAGCCGACGCCCTCCATATCAGCCAGCCGGCGATCTCGAAGGGGGTGCGGGATTTCGAGCTTCAGGTCGGCTGTCGCCTGCTCGACCGGACCCCAAAGGGCGTGCGGCCGACGCGGGAGGGAAAGGCGCTGGTGCGGCATGCGGAGGCGCTGTTTGCGGCCGAGCGCGCAGCCGAGGACGAATTATTGTCGCTGCGCAATCTCGACAGCGGATCGCTGCGCATCGGCGCATCCACCACGATCGCGACCTACATGATATCGGACTATCTCGGAACGTTTCACCGAAAATATCCCGGGATCGACCTGCATCTCATTATCGCGAATACCAGGGACATCGCCGATCTCATGCTGGCGCATGATATCGAAATCGCGCTGGTCGAAGGTCCGGTCGAAGATGACGAGCTCGAGAGCCATGCCTGGCGCACCGACGTGATGAGCCTGATCGTCGATGCGCGGCACCGCTTCGCGGCGGCCGAGCGCGCCATCGACGGCGCGGCGCTTTGCGATGAAGTCCTGATTGTGCGAGAGCCCGGTTCCGGATCGCGCGAGGTGGTGTCGCAGGCGCTGGCTGCCGAGGGCATTGAACCCAGGCGCACGCTGGAGATCGGCAGCACCGAGGCGATCAAGCAGGCGGTAGCCGCCGGCCTCGGCGTCGCCATCGTCTCCAGCGCCACGATTTCCGATCAGGTCACGCTTGGCAGGCTCAAGGTCGTGCCGATGCGCGACCTGCAGATCGAGCGCACGCTGTGGCAATTGAAGGTACCCGGGCGAATAGAAATCCCTGCGGCGACCGCGTTCGAGCGGATGATCTGGCAGGACAAGCGCGTTGCGGAGATGGCTTAGAAAATCGCGGCCTTGACGAGCGCCGCAACGCGGCTGAAATCGTCAAAGACGCCCGGCTCGAAGAAGACGGCGCGGGCGATCACGATGGCCCCAACCAGCGACCAGAACAGACCGGTGCCGGCCCACAACAGATATTTGGACGCGCGCGAACGCGGCCCAGCTTCCCCTCCGGGCACCAGGCGCTCGCCAAACGGCTCGTATCTCAAGCGTTCCATTGCGCGACCAATCTCTTGATTTGCAAGGCAAATGTCGTCGTTTCCAGCCGATGGGGCAATGGAAGCGATTTGCTTTTTCAAACCATGGAATGGAAGCGTATTCCCGCCTGGACCGGTTGCGGAACGGCTTTCTTCTTTGCCGGCCTCGCCGCAGGTTCGGCGACTACGAAATCCAGGCAATCAGTGCAAATCTCGTGATGGTCGAAACGCTTCACGTCTCCGCTCGGCGCCGGCGGTCCGGCGGCTGCGCGGGCGACAATCTCAGGCGTTGGAAAGCCGGGGTTACAGGCAGGTCGTGATGCCGCCGTCGACGTAAAGCGTATGCCCGTTGACGAAGGATGAGGCATCGCCTGACAGGAAGACGGCGGCGCCGATCAGTTCGTCCACATTGCCCCAGCGGGACGCTGGCGTCCGCTTTTCGAGCCATGCCGAAAAGGTCGGATCGTCCACCAGCGCCTGATTCAGGGGAGTCTTGAAGTAGCCCGGTGCGATCGCATTGATCTGCAGGCCGTGCTTCGCCCAATCGGCGCACATGCCGCGGGTCAAATTCTTGATCGCTCCCTTGGTCGCGGTGTAGGGCGCAATACCGGGACGAGCCAACTCGCTCTGAACCGACGCGATGTTGATGATCTTACCCTTGCCGCGCGGGATCATGTGGCGCGCGACGGCCTGGCCGACGTAAAAGGCGCTTGAAACATTGGTCCTGAGCAATTGCTCCCACTTCTCGACCGGAAAATCCTCCAGCGGCGCGCGGAACTGCATCCCGGCGTTGTTGACGAGAATATCGATCGCCCCCACCGTCCGTTCGATCGTAGCAATGCCTTCGCAAACGTCCTCCGCGGCCGTCACGTCGAATCCCGCCACCGCAACCTTGTGCCCGGCAGCGGTCAAGCTCGCGGCGGCAGCCTCAAGCTTGTTGCGCTCGCGTCCATTGAGCACGACGGAGGCTCCATGCTCGGCGAGCCCTCGCGCAATAGCGAACCCGATTCCCTGGGAAGATCCTGTGACGAGCGCTCGTTTGCCGGCCAGGTCGAACAGTTCAAATGCCACGGCGGGACCTTCTCCATACATGCGGGATGGCATTAGCGTCCAAGCATCGCCTTGGCAATCGAAGCGCGCAGCCAAATGCTCCGCGCTCGCCCTGCCGCGCCCAATCCAGGACACGACGGAACGCCGCCACGGCATCCCGCACATTGCTAAGTTGCTGATTTCTAACGAGGCTTGGTGGGCGCACCAGGGCTCGAACCTGGGACCCACTGATTTAAGAGGCGTATCATTTCGTTGCGAAATTCAGGCGATATCCCCACGGATCACCGGTTCGTGGTTCGCCCGCAAAAAACCGCTCAGGAGACTGGATTTTTTCGAAGGGCGTTCTGAATATCCATCTGCAGCCTTTGGCTGAAAATCCTGCAGCCCGGCGGCGTCGTCGTTCGTCCCCCGTACCGCAACGTTCCCAAGGACAGGCTTGACGATCCCAGCGGGATTGCCGGCGGCGTATAGCTGACACCCTCTGCACATGGAAGGGCGAGTGTAATCGCGTCGGGGCGGATGTAGCGAACCTTCAGATCGGTTTCTGCCAGGAGCAGGTTGAGTGCGGCATCGGCGGTGAACGTTCCTTCGACGGCCAACGGCAGAGTTGCTCTCGTAGAGCACTTGAATGCCGGTCGCCTGCCCGTAGGCCTGCAAAGCGCCGGCGAGCGGTTGGCGCGGGATACTGAATGCGATCCGTTCAGCCGCTTTGGCGACCTGGCGATCCTCTGCCTCGGCGGCGTAGATGCCAGCCGTCAGCAATGCCGCATATGCCACCACAAGGAATTTTCGATTTCTCCGGTCATTGCTCGATCCGATCGCGCTTCCATATCGCGCCAAACGCCGTCCCAGACGTAGAAACACTGCGACGCGACCATCACTCGGGCAAGAAACTGAACGGGCTCCGCTTGCCTTAGCGACATATGATGCAATTGCCTGCATAGCGCTGCTTTTATCGGCCAATACCCGTACCAATGCTCGTCTGGCCCGCCCGATCGATAGCCGGCGACTTTTCGTCGACATGCCTAGATCGTTGCCGGCAGTGGTACAAGCGACAGCGTCCTTTATATCGTTTATGTGACAGCTATCTCATCGCGTGCGCCGACTTGCCTGGTCGAGGCCGATACCCCCGGGGGCAATTGATCTTGGGCTCTTACCGAGCGACAGTATGGAATGGAGATGCGCTATCCGACTTGGAAAAGATCCTTCTTGGCTTCCCTATTGCATGGCCATCCTCATATTTCTTTGTTCGCGGGTGGTGGTGGTCGCACTCGGACTGGTATTCTCTCAAAAATATTTGTCCTCCGGGCCCGATGTCTGGTCTGCGGGACCGCTCTGGTACCACCAATTGCTGCAATGGGATTCGGAATGGTATTTCAAGATCGTCACAGGTGGCTATCAGTATAACGGCGATCCGACTGTTCAACAGAACATCGTATTTTACCCGCTGTATCCGATGCTCGCACGGGGCCTGGCGACGATTAGCGGTCTCACGCCTGCGGATGCATTGCTGTTGGTATCGAACGTCGCGGGATTGCTCGCAATCGTCGCCCTTTTCAAGCTGGTTCGCGAGGAATTTAGTGATCAACTGGCTCTCGCCACAACCGCGCTGCTCAGCTTTTTTCCCGCTTCGGTCTTGCTATCGGCCGGGTATACCGAGCCCTTGGCACTGCTGCTAATCGTCTCGTTTTTTCTTGTTTTGAAACGAAAATACTACTTGTCGGCAGCACTGCTTGCAGGCTTGGCAGTCTCTACTCGATCGACGGGCATTGTCCTATTGCCTGTCCTTCTTTGGGAGATGTGGACCCATCGCGATCAGACAAAGTTCCTTCTTGCCCTCCTGCCATGCGTCCTTCTTGCGACGTCGGGCATCTGGCTATTCATGATCTACCTCTGGAGCGCTTTCGGAACTCCGTTTGCTTTTGCGGATGGGCAGGCGGCTTTCCATCAAGGAACGACGCTAGCGACAAGATTGATTGCGGCACTAAAGCTTGAGCCGTTCACACGAATGATACTCATTGGAATCCTTGGGGACAAGCGAGCTGGTTTACACTATTGTTCATTATCCTGATTGTTTTGGGCTCGTCTCGACTGCGCGCAAGCTGGACGCTGTTCGCCATGGCTGTCCTGTTGCTGCCATATCTAACACTCAGCGGGCCAGCAGGCTTCGTCTCAATGAGTCGATTTAATCTCGTTTCATTTCCCCTGTTTGTGACGTTGGCTGGCTTAGGATTGCGAGCAAAGTGGCTGTTGGCAGGAGTGATAGGGCTCTTCGACGCGTCCTTGTTCATGAACACCGCTTTGTTTGCTCGTAGAATTTGGATTGGTTGATCGCTACAAATACTCGCGATCACATGCTTGAACAGCGACCCCAGTTTCACACTGCGTGTCCACCATAGATTTTTCAGATCGAATGTTCGCTTCGGGTCAATCGCGTCGTTTTGACGGTCGGCCAGCCACTTCCGGACCACCCCGATCTGCGGGCATTCGCAGGGTACGTCGGCACGTCAAACGTGCCATAAGCCGGCCGAAATATCCGTGTGGCTGACCGAGAGTCGCGCAGATATGCTTATAAGGAAGTCGAAGCGGCAATCACAGATCCACGACCCACCAATCTCGCATGGTTTGCTTGATGCGCTCGAGCTCCTCTGACGGTATAATGCTCATGTGACAGATGGTGTTGCGTCTGACGGTGGAACCCACTCCTGCAGGCCCGGGTAGCCGCCCGCTACAATCGGAGCCTGAATATGAACTTAGTCTGTGCGGGCGTATCAACGAGTTAGTAGGAAGTTATCCGGCGATCGCGTGAAGCGCGAGTGGTCAAAGCGCACCCAATAGAGCCCCATCAGGGCTCCACCAAGAGGGCAGCGTATTGCAATCCATATCCAAGATTCCCGGTCGCTATTATCTGGCAATCTTTGTGCTGGCGTTTGCGACGCTTTCTTACCAGATCCTGATAACGCGCTTCTTCAGCGTTATGCTCCATTATCATTTCGCATTCGCGGCCATTTCACTTGCCATGCTGGGGCTCACCCGCGGAGCGATGCAGGTCTACGGCAAGCCTGCCCGTTATGCCGCCGAACGGGTCGGAATCGAATTCGCCCGCCACGCGTCATGGTTCGCACTCAGCAGCGTTGGCGCAATGATCGTCTTCCTGTGCGTGCCGCTCGTCGTATCTGCAGATGTGCCTCTCGCTCTGGCCCTGGCGACCATCGCCTTCGTGGCTCCGTTCACGGAAGGCGGGGTTTGCATCACGCTGTTGCTCACGCGCTTGCCCTATCGCGGCGGGTGGCTCTATGCGGCCGATCTCCTGGGCGCCGCAGTTGGATGTCTCGGGGTGATCTTCATTCTGCTGGTGATTGACCCCGTAAGCGCCACGCTATGGATCGGAGCCTCTGCTGCCGGCGTTGGCTGGATCGTCGTGCGAACCAGCGATGACGTCCGTAGTGTGCGTTTGAGCGGGGCTGTCGCGCTAACGCTGGCCGTCGCAGCCACCGTGCACTCCGGCCTTGACCTGACCGGTCGAAGCCATCTCGGTGTGTTCTGGGCCAAGGGCGCTGAGCAGACCGGCACGCTGTTCGAACGCTGGAATACCTATTCGCGGGTAAGGGTGCGCGAATTGGCCGAGAAGGTCCCGATTGGCTGGGGTCTGGTCCGCACTCCTGATACCCGGGTCGACCAACACCACCTCGACATCGATGCCGATGCAGGCACGGTCATCACCAGGTATGATGGCGACATCGGAAAGCTCGCCTACCTGAAGGATGATGTCATCAATGCAGCCTACCTCGTGCAGCCGGCGGCCGACGTCGCTGTCGTTGGCGTCGGCGGCGGTCGCGACATCCTTTCCGGCCTGCTCTTCGGCGCCAGCCGGCTTCGCGCAATTGAGATCAACCCGGCGATCTTCGAAGTGCTCACCGAAAAATTCGCCGATTTCTCCGGCCATCTCGATCGCCAGCCCGGCGTATCCTTGGTCAATGCCGAAGCGCGAAGCTACATCAACCACTCGTCCGAGCGGTACGACCTGGTGCAGATTTCGCTCATCGACACCTGGGCGGCGACGGTGGCCGGTGGCCTGACGCTCACCGAAAATCGTCTCTATACCGTGGAGGCGTGGGATGATTTTTACCGGGCGCTCAAGCCTGGCGGGCTGTTGTCGGTATCACGCTGGTACGGTCCCGAGAAGCACCGTGGCGAGCTATACAGGCTGATCGCGATTGCCGCGAGCGCGCTGCAGCGCGAGGGAGTTTCGGCCGGAGAACTGCGGCATCACGTCGTCGCGGTCAACGTCGGCAACATCGTGACGGTGATTACCCGGCCTGACGCGTTCAGCGACGCAGAATGGCAAGGCGCGCGCGAGAGACTTCAGGCGCAGGGCTTCAAGATATTGTTGGGGCCGGACTTCACCTTCGATGCCGTCACCTCGACATTGCTGTCCGACAAGGCAGATCAGGCTTTCTTCGATTCGCTGCCGGAAAACATCGCTGCTTCGACGGACGACAATCCGTTCTTCTTCTATACGTCGCGCTTCAGCGATTTCGTGAGCATCCATAGTTGGGACATCATGAGCAACAATGTCGCGATCGGCATCACCGGCTTGCTCATCATCGTAGCGCTTTGTGCTTGCGGATATTACATCGTGCTGCCCCTCCTCCGTCTTGCGACGCGGATGCCAATGGCGACACTGACGCCACCCGTGGCCTATTTCAGCGCGATCGGGATGGGCTTCATGCTAATCGAGATATCGCAGATGCAGCGCCTGATGGTCTTTCTCGGACATCCCGTTTACGGGCTGAGCGTCGTGCTATTCACAATTCTTCTCTTTAGCGGGATTGGCAGCGCCACGGTCGGTGCGGATACTTCCTCCCGATCGCGCGTCACCGTCTTCAGGATTGCCGCCCTCCTCACCACGCTCGTGCTGGGAGGGTTGCTGACGCCCCTGGCCACCACCTGGGCGCGGGCGCTATCAACCGACATGCGTATTCTGGTGTCGGTTCTGCTGCTGGCTCCTCCTGCATTCTGCATGGGGATGATGTTTCCGCTCGGTCTCGGTGTCTGGCGCCGTCATCGTGAACTGCTGCCGTTCTTCTGGAGCACCAGCGGAATTACGTCGATGCTGGCGTCGGTGCTGGGCATGGCCTTGTCGATCCAGTTCGGCATCGCCAAGACCTATGCGCTGGGGGTGTGCTCTTATGCGGTCTGCGCCATCGTGATCATTGCAAGCCGCTGGGTGCAGTCGATCGACATGTCAGCCGAGAAGGGCCCCGTTAGCCCCGAGGCTTGTATCGCAGGAAAGGAAGGCGCCACGATTCGGCGGCCACATCAGTAAAGGGAAGTCCGAATACCGCATCTTCGGCCAGACAAGACGGCAGTGGGGAAATGGCGATCGCACCCACTGCAGGTGCGAATGGTGATCGCAAGCGCAACATGCGGCGCAGGACGGCTTTGGGTCAAATTCGGAGGTCTGGGCACGCAACTCGGCAGTCCGCTCTATCCTCAAGAACAAACATTATTCAGCCGGGCCTATCAGGCCCGAAAAGTGCCAACAGCAGAAGTGATGCTTACCGTCGTAGAACCAAGCCGCTGGCAGTGTAGCAGCCTATATCGGAGCTTGCGAAAACTAACAGGCGGACGTGATTCGCTCGCGCACGCATTGCAGTGGATGCTTATGCTGGCATGCCAGGTCAAGTACTTCTGTCACCTTCGCGTCAGCGACGTGGTGGGGATAGATACCGCACGCACCGACACCCTCATTATGGATCTCAAGCATGATCCGAGTGGCGGTCTCGCGGTCCTTACCAAATACCCACTCCAATACGTAAGCCACGAACTCCATCGGAGTGTAGTTGTCATTCAGGAGCCGTACTTCGCTCAATAGTCCCGAGGCTAGGTCCGAGATGCTGTGACGTTCGGCTTCTTTCGTCTCCATCCGTTTCGGCGCGGCGTGGTCGCCATTCTGGTGTAGTACAAGTCCATCCACCGCGCCCTCAGGATTACGCTTAAACGTCATGCTGATTCCAGCGACCCTGGCGAAAAACTCGTTGGGCGCGGACGGGAAAATGGGGATCGCATCTTGTCCGATCGCCTGGGTATAAAGCCTGTCGTTCATCCGGAACACCTTCAGCGGGAAATTGTCGGCAAGCTTGTAGATTCCCACATATTCATCAAGCGAAGCACTGGGCAGAACAGTCGCCTTATTTGCAGGCGCAAGCGGCGCATTCGCGTCGAGCGTGGCGAAACCCAGATCATCAGGGTCCGCGGACGTGTTAGTGAGGATGATAACGCCTCGTTCCCGATTAGCTGTGAAACCGAGAAAGCTTCTGTACCCACCAGTCCCGCCGTTGTGCCAGACGATCCCTTTATCGGTCGTCACCCAGGCCAGGCCGACGCGTATAGTTTTTGCCATGTCGCTGCGCGGCCGTTGCGCGAAGTTCATCGCGGCGGCCAATGGCGACTGACCGATGCCCATGTTGGCCTTCAGATAGCGCAGCATGTCATTAGCCGTGGATCGGAGGGCGCCCGCGCCTGCTAATGCGTCGAGGTCCCAGTTCTTCGCCGCTTTGCCTGTGTCGTCGTGACCGGGAGCGAGATGGGCGCGCATTGCGTCGGTGAACGCCGTACCGCTCATCGTCATGCCGAGCGGCTTCAGAATTTCGTCGTTGGTTAGGGTGCCATAGGTCGTGGGCACAAATTGCGCAAGCGCGTGGCCCAGGAGCCCGAACCCCAGATTGGAGTATTCGTAGGAGGCCCCAGGATCGCGCGGCAGTTGGTATCCCGCAAGAAACACCTTCAGCTTCGCCTCATCGTAGTCGGCATAGGGATTGGCTGGGTCCTTGGGCGTGAAGTTCGACGGCATCCGCGGCAAGCCGGAGTGATGCGTGGCAAGATCGCCGAGCGTAATTTCGTTGTCACCGCCGGACGGGATTTTGAAGTCCGCCAGAAGTTGCGCCACCGGCGTGTCGAGCATCAAGCGTCCTGAGAGTACTGCCTGTGCCAAGAGTGTGGCTGTGAAGGTCTTTGTTATCGAACCAATTTCATAAACCGTCTCGCCATCGGGCGCCTTGCCATCATGGAGCTTGCCGAAGGCCACAACCTCGCTCTTGTCACCATCCACGACGCCGAACACCAGCGTCGGGTAGGCGCCCGCCGCAATCCGTTCCTGCGCGGCCTTTTCGACGCGATCGGGTAGAGGTCCTGCGTTCGCCGACGTGCTCGTCATGAAGCATAATCCAAAAAACATACCGCGATCCGGCAATGAAGGCACGCGCCATAGAGAAAAACAAGTTTCATGGCTGATGAATATAGCGAAGAAAAACGAGTCATAATGTCATGCACGTCCGAAGCTGCCCGCTCATTGTTCCGGCGAGGAAGAACTACCAGATGCAAAAAGCTGGCGCTGTCGCAGAGCGACTAGTCTATGTCGCTTTGGAGCGCATCCTGGCCTTAGCGCCGTGCTTTTTGTGCTCAAACGGGGCATGTCGCTTTTGGTCAAAAGCGTCGTTCTAGTCGCCGCTAGTCGCTTCCGGTCTGCTCCGATTGACGGACGATCGGGGGCCCGCCCATGGGCAATCGCGTGAGGTTGATCCCTGGGGCGGTCCAATCGCGTACCGCCCAATTTTCATGTGTGCTACCTAGTTCGGTAGCAAGATGGTCAGGAGAAGCCGATCATGACTGACGATCAGGTCAATCTCGTCGTTCAGCACCTTTGCGAGCAATTGCACTTGGCGCTCCGATTGAAGGACAGCGAGGCACATCCACCAAACGCCAAGGATATTGGATTTGATCCTGCCTCTGTAAGAACTGTATTGCTGACCGGGTTGCGTTCGGCGGGTGTCACGATCCACCACGAGGCAGCCGGGGCGAGCGAAGAGCCGCCGTGGTCCTAAACGCAAAACGCGGGACAGAAGCGCCGCGCCAATGTCTCAGTTGGGTCATTCGTCTCGGTTCGGCCGGACCACGGCGACTTCCGGTCTACCCCGGTGAACGGACATTCTCTGGATAGGCGGCCATGTCTCATTGTGCCAGAAGCCGACGAGTCCAGACAAATGCAGTAGCTGCTACTGTTTTTCCGGCAGCCCTGCCCTGCGAAGAGCGTCTGTCAGCACGGTCGCTCGAAAGCCTGTACGGCACCTTTGAGGCGCGTCGCCAAGGCATGTGAACTCGTTCATAGCCATTTGCGTCATCCGGTACATAACGTAGGCGCGGAGGGCACACGCTATGACCCAACCTGCGAAACGCTACCCACATGGCTGACGATTGACGTGCTGGTGATCGCCATATCGCTGGCGATTATCGGGATCGGGATCGGGATAGGGATTGCTCCCTAGCCACGGGCCTGAACCGCCCGAACGCTAAAACAACGTATCCGGCTTACAACCGCGTCAAGGATCGGTTCTGACAGCGGCGCCAACAGCTACCACCAAAATTGGTGCATCCAAACTGCTGGCTTTCCAAACGGTTCAGTTTTCATAACATCGCAAACCAGAGGAGCTCTCTTGTGTGCGCGCTCCGGCGAGAAAACCGCGTTGGCTCAATCCAGCCCCCTGTACCGCAGCCAAGGGCATGCAAGAATTGCCTGGCGCAACGCTCCTCGGGAACGATGTGGATGTGACCTGGAAGCGGAACGGCGGTGAACATGCGTGATCGTTTTTACGGATTAGTCGAGTGTTTGATATATAAAGCACCAAACGCCGCTGCCCGGGTTGCATCGGCTGCGAACAGACCGCTGCCAAACGCGACGGGCGGCCAAAAAACGCCTCGATGGGCACAGGGCTTTCCGATGTGGACATTTCTCAAAATCAATCCTCGCGCTGGCAGAAATTCGCGACGGTACCCAAGGAAATTTTCGCGCGCGAGGTGCAGGGCAAAACCCACAGCTGCCGCCGCCTGGTGTCGATCAGTCAGAGCTGCTCCCGAAAGCGGACATCGGCAGCGCCGGCGGGCATACCGGCTTTGTGCCACAGATCGGGATAGGGGGAAGCCTCGCGGCTCCACCCCTCCCACACCACCGTACGTACGGCTCCGTATACGGCGGTTCGAGAAGTTACGCTAACGCGCTTCGATCAAGGTCGGGAGACCGAGCGATTTGAAGTAGGCATTGGAGAGCCCGATAGAGAGGGCTTTACTCCGGGCGAGATGCCAGGTGCCACGGCCGCTGCCGGCCGTATTGCGCAACTCCCCCGCGACTCCCAGCGCGATGAGTGCCGCTCGGCAACGCCGTGGTGTTTTCCACTGACGCCATAGAGCGGCCCGCAGTCGCAACCGGACCCAGCGAGTGAGAGCGATCAGTACCTCGGGCGTTTCGCAGAAGCCGAAATAGCCGCGCCAGCCCCGCATATACGTGGCCAACTCTTCCATTGTCGTCTTGATGCTGACGCCCTTGGCCCTTCGCGTGATCTCCCGGATTCGCCGCTTGAACCGTTCCAGAGATTTCGGCGCGATCGTACGCTTGATCTCCGGACCAGCCGAGAAGCTGAACCCGAGGAACTTCCGTTCCTGCGGTCGTGCCACCGCACTCTTTGCCTCGTTTACCTTGAGCTTGAGCTTTCGTGTGATGAAGCGCGTGATGCTTTCCATCACCCGCTGACCCGCGCGTTCGCTGCAAACGTAGATGTTGCAGTCGTCCGCATAACGAACGAAGCGGTGTCCCCGGTACTCCAGCTCGCGGTCGAGTTCGTCGAGCACGAGGTTACTGAGCAGTGGCGAAAGCGGTCCTCCTTGCGGAGTCCCTTCCACGCTCGGGCTGACCAGTCCGTTCTCCATCACCCCGGCATTGAGGAATGCCCGGATGAGCTTCAGCAACCGCTTGTCCTCGACGCGTTTGGCGATCTGGCCCATCAGTTTGTCATGATTGACTCAATCGAAGAACTTTTCCAAATCGAGATCAATCACCCAGCTGTAGCCTGCAGCGATATATTGCTGCGCTTGAGCCACGGCGTGATGTGCCGATCGGCGCGGTCGGAACCCATAGCTGTGTTGGGAGAACGTAGGGTTCCACCGCTTTTGCAGCACCTGCATCACCGCTTGCTGGACAAAGCGGTCCAGCACGGTAGGGATGCCAAGCTTTCGCACCCCTCCTCCATCCGGCTTCGGGATGTCCACCCGCCTCACCGGTTTCGGTTCGTAGGTCCCGATCAGCAGTTTCTCCCGAATAGCCGGCCAGTGCTGCTTCAGATAATCGCCGAATTGGTCGACAGTCATCCTGTCGACGCCCGCACTACCTTTGTTGCTCTTCACCTGCCGCAATGCTTCCTTCAGGTTTGCTCGCTCACATACTTCCTCCATGATTCGATACGTGTTGGCTGGGCGTTCGGGCTCATTCACCACCGAAAGCGATTCGATGTCTTCCCATCCCGCCTGCCGGGCTTCACCCGTCGACGCCGATGAGAAGTCCAATCTCAACTGGATGTTCAGCCGCTTGTCGCTTTCGAGATTCATGTCCTACTTGCCTCTCCTCTCGTTCGGGCCTTCAGCCATCGTTTCCGGTTCGGCCTATCTGTTGACTCCACCTTTCGGCGACGGAGTGCCTCACTAGCCTTGCCGACAGCATGGCCTAATACGCCCTCTGCTGACTTCTGCCCTGCGATCAGACCGCCTCACGGCGCTCTCAGTCGTCGAAACGACACAGAGCAGATCTCCTGGGGTAAGCTCAGTCGCCTTCCGTGCACCGTCGCCGGGTCTACGCTTCGCATCCTTGATGGATATGGACTTCGCGGTAAGTCGCCCGCTCGTCCGACGCTCGCGCCTTGTACCCGATGTTTGTCCATCGACTCGCACGTTTGCTGTACGCTTCCTTCAGACCTCGCCTCGCGACGATAGCCCTTGCGTTGTCGCTAACCCTTCACCTCCATCAGGTTGGGTAGAGGACTTTCACCTCCAAGCTACTGAGCATGCCCAGCACACGACTAAACCGCTCGCGCGGTAGGGAACGACGGCTGGCAGCGGAGCCCAGACGATAGCGCAATAGGGCGTCCTGCCTTGAGATTGAGGGGTTTCGACAACCTCACTCAAGGCAGGAGCTCCCAATGATCGACGAGGCGATGAGCCCGTTGCGCCGACGCATGATCGAAGACATGACGATCCGCAAGTTAGCGCCGAAGACCCAACATGACCACGTGCAAAGGATCAAAAACTTCGCTGTATTTCTCGGGCGATCGCCCGATACGGCGACCTTCGAGGACGTGCGCCGCTACCAGCTGCATCTGGCAGCGAGCGGCGTTGGCGTGCCGACGCTCAATCAGACCGTCTCGACCCTGCGGTTCTTCTTCCGGGTCACGCTCAGGCGCCACGAGAGCGTCGAGCATACCCATGTCATTCACGAGCCGCGCAAGCTGCCGGTGGTGCTCAGCGTCGAGGAGGTGGCAAGGCTGCTCGATGCCGCGCCGGGGCTGAAGTACAAGGCGGCGCTGAGCGTGGCCTATGGCGCCGGCCTGCGCGCCACCGAAGTCGTCTCGCTCAAGGTCTGCGACATCGACAGCAAGCGCATGATCATCCGCGTCGAACAGGGCAAGGGCGGCAAGGACCGGAATGTCATGCTGTCGCCAAGCCTGCTCGATCTGCTGCGGAACTGGTGGAAGGCGGCGCGTCCGCAGGGCTGGCTGTTCCCCGGCCGCGATCCGGCCCAGCCGATGACCACGCGCCAACTCAATCGCGCCTGCCACGCCGCGGCCCAAATGGCGGAGATCCACAAGCGCGTCTCGCTGCACACCTTGCGGCACAGCTTTGCCACCCACCTGCTCGAGCAGAACATCGACGTCCGCGTCATCCAGGTGCTGCTCGGCCATACTAAACTGGAGAGCACCGTCCGTTATCTCGGGATCGAGGTAGACGATGCTCTACAAATTGCCGAGCAAATCGAGCTCTAGCCCTCGAACCCAGCCAGGCCACGGCGAGCGTCTTCTCTCGGCGCACCCTGACGATGTTCGCCGCCGGCTTCCACCGGCAACTGGGTGCCGCTTCCGTGCAGTACCGGTCGCAGCGATGCCTCCAGCTTCCAGATCGGCGTGTCCGGTCGCCCATTGACCGCCGAGAGGTCGATCAGTGGGTGGGTCGAACACCGCCTGCATTGCACATCGAGGTCCCGACATAGATAGACCTTGCCATTCGGCCCAAGCCACACTATCTTACTTTTGTCTTACCGGATGAAGCCGCCATGTCCGCCAAGCAGAAACTGACCACCACCGTCTCGACCAAGGGCCAGGTGATATTGCCCAAGGCGATCCGGGAACAGCGCCACTGGCCTGCCGGAACGGAACTGATGGTGGAGGATACCCCCGAGGGCGTATTGCTGAAAGCGAAACCCGCCTTTGCGCCCACCCGGCCGAAAGACGTATTCGGCTCCCTACCCTACAAGGGGCCGGCAAAGTCGACCGCGGATATGGAGGCAGGGATCGCCGCCGAGGCGAAACGGCGGCATGCTCGCAATCGATACTAATCTCATCGTCCGCTATCTCGTGGGCGACGATCCCGGACAGGCTGCCCGGGCGCGCAGGCTGATCGACAACAATGACGTCTTCGTCTGCACCACAGTCCTGCTAGAGACCGAGTGGGTGCTGCGGAGCGTCTATGGATTTTCCGCTGCCCAGTGCGCCAAGGCCCTCTCCGATTTCGCGGGGCTGCCGCGCGCGAGTCTGGAAGATGCTACCGCCGCGGCGAAGGCGTTGGGCTGGATGCGGCAGGGCATGGACTTTGCGGATGGCCTGCATCTCGCCAAGGCGGAAGGCTGTGATGCATTTATCAGCTTTGATATGAATTTCGCCAAAGCCGCTAACGCCCTCGGCGGCATCAAGGTGCGGGCGCCCTGACACCGGGCGCGCAGAGCGTACCTAAGATTATAGGGGCGTACCTGACTGAGGCCGGAAGCCAACAACTGAGGACACCCGCCGGGGACACTACAACATCAACCGGCAGCTTGGCTTCCAGCTGACCCGACGCGCGATGTTTCAACACCAAATTCCGAATGGCCGAAATAATTGGCTTTGAAGCGAATGCCGAAAGCCACACGATATCGCTTGTTGGCACTTAGCTTACGTAAACGCATTGGCGTCCGTCCGCTTTGCGCCAAAAGCTCTCATTAGAGATCGGCCGCGCCAGTTCCACTCGCCGAACAAAGTCAACACGCTCTCGAGACATCGACCGCCTGACCGCGGCGTCAGCCCCCGCTGCCCGCGTTGTCGACGATCACGATGACATCCTGCTGATCAGCAACCTGGCCATTCTTCGCCCCAGAGCTGCACGACGTGGCCGGGCGTGACCTCGCGGTACTGGCGGACCGGCGGTTGGTAATCGGGGGCGCGCACGGGACTCATGATTTCGTCGTTCGATACGCCGCGCTTCTCGGCGCGGCGCGCAGGATCGGGGATCGGTACAGCCGCCATGAGCTTCTTGGTATAGGGATGCTGCGGATTGCCAAAGACCGCCGCGCGGGGACCGATCTCGACAATTTCGCCGAGATACATCACTGCGACGCGATGGCTCATCCGCTCGACGACCGCGATGTCATGGGAGATGAAGAGATAGGCAAGGCCCATGCTCGCCTGAAGGTCGAGCATCAGATTGACCACCTGTGCCTTGACCGAGACGTCGAGAGCCGAGACCGCCTCGTCGGCAATGATCAGCTTGGGCCCGAGCGCAAGCGCGCGGGCGATGCAGATGCGCTGGCGTTGACCGCCGGAGAACTCGTGCGGAAAGCGCGACGCCATGTCTGCCGTCAGCCCGACACGAACCAGCAGATCGGCAACCTTGTCGCGCGCTTGCGAAGAGGAAGCGAGCCCGTGGGCATAGAGCGGCGCGGCGATCGCCGAGCCGACCGACATGCGCGGATTGAGGCTCGCGAACGGATCCTGGAAGACGATCTGCATGCGCTTGCGCAACTCGCGCAGGGCACGAGTACCCATACCGAGAACATCCGCGCCATCGACCAGAATGGCGCCGCTGTCCGGCTTGATCAGCTTGAGAATGGATCGGCCTGTTGTCGACTTGCCGCAACCCGATTCGCCGACCAGCGCCAACGTTTCCCCGGCGTGCAGGCTGAAAGATATGTTCTCCACCGCATGGACGCGGCCCGAGACCTTGCCGAACAGGCCGGAACGGATCGCAAAGCGCGTGGTCAGGTTAGTGACGTCGAGCACCGGTCGTTCGGCGGTGGCGACCGTATCGGGCGTCTCCGTCGGTTCGTCCGACTTTCCTGTCACCTTGTCGACAATCGGAAATCGCACCGGCCGCGCCCGCCCCTCCATGGAGCCGAGACGCGGCACGGCTGAGAGAAGCGCACGAGTATAGGGATGCGAAGGCGCGGCGAATATCCGTGCGGTGCTGTCGGTTTCGACCGCCTGTCCGTCATACATGACCACGGTTCGGTCCGCGATCTCGGCAACGACTCCCATGTCGTGTGTGATGAAGAGGATCGACATATCCTCTTCCTCCTGCAGAACCTTGAGGAGCTCCAGGACCTGCGCCTGGATCGTGACGTCGAGCGCGGTCGTCGGCTCGTCGGCGATGAGCAGCTTCGGCCTGCAGGCCAGCGCCATGGCGATCATCACACGCTGGCGCATGCCGCCGGAGAAGCGATGAGGATGTTCGTGGAAACGCGACTTCGCCGCCGGGATGCGGACTCTCTCGAGCAGTCGAATGGTCTCAGCCTCGGCCGCTGCGCGCGACATGCCCCGATGGTAGATCAGCGCCTCGGCGATCTGGAAGCCGATGGTCAGCACCGGGTTGAGGCTGGTCATCGGCTCCTGGAAGATCATGGCCACTTCGTTGCCACGCACATCTTCCATCGTCCGGTCGGGCAGCGTCAGGAGGGTCGCGGCCCGCGAGCTTGATGCTGCCCTGAATGCGGCCGCTCTCTTGCGGAATGAGCCGCATGATGGAGAGAGCGGTCACGCTCTTGCCCGAGCCTGACTCACCGACGATCGCCACCGTCTCCTTTGCGGCAACGTCGAACGACACGTTGCGGACGACGGGGATCCATTGCCCCTCGCGCATGAACGACGTGGTCAGACCCGAGATCGACAGGACCGAGGTTGGCGCTTCTCCGAACGAACTCGCTGCCCGGGGCGGCTTCGCGCCGGTGGCGAGTTGGTCAGGTACGCTTGGGCCAATACTCATCCTGAAGCTTTCAAAGCACGGTTTCAGTAGCCGCGTTCACGATCGACACGACCCGGCAAGGTTTCGCCGCGGCGGTGCCGACCGATGGTGTCGAGTACGAATTCGACCGCCGTTTCCGGCGTCGTCATGCTTGCGATATGTGGCGTGAGGAGGATGCGCGGATGGCTCCAGAACGGATGACCTGCAGGCAACGGCTCCTGTTCGGCGACATCGAGAACGGCGGCTGACAACAGGCCGCGCTCCAGTGCCTCGATCAGGTCGGCCTCGACCAGGTGCCCGCCCCGGCCGACATTGACGAGTTGAGCACCACGCGGCAGTACCTCGAACAGACTTGAATTCAGGATGCCGCGAGTCTCATCGGTCAGCGGCAGCAAGCAGACAAGGATGTCGGTCTGCGCGAGGAACTCCGGCAATGCCTGCCTGCCCCCGTAACAGCTGACATCCTGAATGGTGCGCGGCGAACGGTTCCAACCCGCAAGCGGGAAGCCGAATGCTTTGAGCCGCTCAAGCACCGCCTGTCCGAGCAAGCCGAGGCCCATGACGCCAACGCGCCGTTTCGCGGCTTGCGTGATTCGGATCTCGCGCCAGGTCTGCTCCCGCTGCTGGGCGATGAAGTGCAGGAGATCACGGTGCAGCGCGAGCACGGCCATGGTGACATATTCAACCATGCTCTCCGCGATGCCAGGCTCCAGCATACGGATCAGCGGAACGTGGGGCGGGAGCTGCGAGAAATCGAATTGATCGACACCTGCTCCGACCGAGAAGACGAGCTCGAGATTGCGGAAGGTCACTGCGATGTTCTCCGGCGGCGTCCACACCGCCAGGTAGCGTACCTGCGCGGGGTCGCCGATATCGGGCCAAAGCCGGAACGGCAGGTCGGGGGCCCGCGCCGCAAAAAAGCGAGCCCATTCCATGCCGCGGGTCGCGTTTGCCTTGTAGAGGAATGTCATGCGAGCTGCCCCGATCCAACACCGCTAGAACAGGGTGACCGGCGCAAGTGGCCGGCCGTCGATCAGGCGCAAATGGCTGTACGCCGCCGGGTCGACCAGCGGTGCATCACCCGTCACGATGTCGGCGGCGAGCTTGCCGGCCGCCGGCCCAATGCCGAATCCATGACCGCTGAAGCCGGTCGCGAGAAAAAAGCCCGGCAGGGTATCGACGGAAGAAATCACCGGAATGGTGTCGGGCGTGGTGTCGATGGTGCCTCCCCAGGCCTCCGCGACTTCGATGCCCTTCAACTCGGGATTTGACTCGATCAGCGCGACGAGCGCCGAATTGACCAGCGACATGTCCGGCGCGGGATCGCGCACGCGCTCAGCCTCGAACGGCGAAGGCTTATCGAGGCTCCAGTTCGTGCCTCGCATGATCTGATCGAAAAACGACTTTCCGAACGACAGTTTCAGCCCCTTCCGGCGGTGCTTGTAGGTCGGCCAGAAGCTCCGGGCATAGCGAAACAGATCCGGCGACAATTCCACCGTGCCACGGTTTCGCAGCGCGAGCGTGAAGCCGCCATCGAGGCGGCGGCGGATGCAATAGAAGTCGGTGCCGAGAGCGCCCATCGTGATTTCCGGCGCCGGTGTGGTGCGGCATGCGGTTGCGTTGACGAGGCCGATCGGCAGCTCGATGCCGTGGCGCCGGCAGAACAGCGACGACCACGCACCTCCCGCAAGCAGCACGGACTGCGCGCGGATGGTCCCCTTCTCGGTGACGACCGCACTCACCTGTCCGCCCTGGGTCTCGAGTCCGCGCGCGGCGCAGCCTTGATGAATGGTCACGCCGTGCTTGCGCGCGGCGGCCGCGAGCGCTGGCACGGCCATGGAAGGCTCGGCGCGCCCGTCACTCGGCGTGTGCAAACCGCCGACCCAGGTATCGGCATTGCCGGGCATGCGCTCGGCGACCTCGGCGGGCGACAAGACCGTCGAATGAACCTGTTGCTCGCGCGCGATCTCGGCCCATTTCTCCCATGCGGCCAGCTCCTCCGGGTTCTTGGTCAGGAACAAGACGCCGGTACGCCGAAAGCCGGCATCGACGCCGGCGTCGTTCTGCATGTCCTCCCACAGCCGCAGCGCCTCGCGGGCAAGCGGGATCTCGGCGCGCGCGCGGCCCTGCTGGCGGCACCAGCCCCAGTTGCGGCTCGACTGCTCCGCGCCGACATGCCCCTTCTCGATCAGCGCGACGGAGTGTCCTTTCTTCGCCAGATGATAGGCCGCAGAGACGCCGATGACCCCACCGCCGATGACGACAACATCGGCTTGCGCCGGCAAGCGCTCGTCGCTTGTTATACGGCTGAGTGGCGGGGACATGAGACTCTCCTGACGATAAAGTTGACCGAAGCCCGTTGGCGCTTCATGGGATGTTCATGCGCGGATCGAGCGCGTCGCGCAGTCCGTCGCCGAGAAAGTTGAAGCTGGTCACGGCAAGCGTGATGGCAATGCCCGGCGCAATCGCGAGCCAAGGCGCACTGGTCAGGTAGATTTGGGCATTGTTGAGCATGTTGCCCCAGCTCGCGGCCGGCGGTTGAATGCCGAAGCCGAGGTAGCTGACATAGGATTCGAGCAGGATCGCCTTGGCGACGTTGAGCGTGGCCGCAACTACGATAGGCGCCATCGCATTGGGCACGAGTTCACGGAA
The DNA here is from genome assembly GCF_036924765.1 of Bradyrhizobium sp. AZCC 1678. Classification (NCBI taxonomy): domain Bacteria; kingdom Pseudomonadati; phylum Pseudomonadota; class Alphaproteobacteria; order Hyphomicrobiales; family Nitrobacteraceae; genus Bradyrhizobium; species Bradyrhizobium sp. AZCC 1678. Next base: position 2,744,081 of record NZ_JAZHSE010000001.1, on the reverse strand, counting down.
CATGATCCGCAGATTCGACGAACCGAAGGCGACGGCGGCGATCGCGAACTCGCGCTCGCGAAGCGAACGGACCTGCGCTTCCACAACGCGGGCGACGCTCATCCACGCAGTGGCAGCGATCAGCAAGGTGGTGGTTGTCAGGCCCGGCTCGGTGAGCGCCGCGAGCGCCAGCAGCAGAAAGATCGCCGGGAAGCACAACACGGCATCGACAAGCCGCATCAGCACCGCGCCAAGGATGCCGCCGTAGAAGCCCGCGAAAGCGCCGACGAGGATGCCGACCGCCATGGCGATGGTCATGGCGACGATGCCGATGGAGAGCGACACGCGCCCTCCCATCATCAACCGTGCCAGCACGTCGCGGCCGAGCTCGTCGGTGCCAAGTATGTGAGCGCCCGACAACGGCGGAGCGAACCGCTTCATGATATCGATAAAGGTGTCGTCGAATGGCAAAAGATAAGGGCCGAACGCCGCGCCCAGGACAAGGACGACGATCGTCACAGCACCCGCCAAAGCGAGCCGGTGACGGCGGAAGCGCTGCCAGGCGGCTTGAGCGGGAGCAAGTTGGACGGTCTGCAAGGCCGCGGTACTCATCGCCTATCCCACCCGGATCCGAGGATCGACGACGGCATAAAGGATGTCGGCGAGAAGCGAACCGATCAGCACCATCATGGCCGAAAACATCAGGATGCCCATCACCACTGGATAATCGCGATAACCGATGGAATCGAGGAACAACCGGCCCATGCCGGGCCAGGTGAACACGGTCTCGGTGACCAGCGCGCCTCCGAGCAGTGTAGGAAACTGAAGGCCCGCAACAGTGATCATCGGCAGCAGGGCGTTGCGCAAAGCATGCACCGTCAGGATGCGCCACTCCGGCATCCCCTTGGCGCGCGCCGTGCGGATGTAATCCTGGTTGATGACCTCGAGCATGGAGGAGCGCATGAAGCGTCCCCAGATGGCAGTCTCGACAAGTGCCAGCACCATGGCTGGTGCGATCAGATGATGCAGAAGATCGAGCAGTGAGCCGTCACCGATCGTCTGCCGGTTGCCGGACGGCAACCAGCCGAGGTTGACCGAAAAGAGATAGATCGTGACGAGTCCGAACCAGAAAGTCGGAATGGAGAGCGCGATCATGGCGCCGACAGTTGCCAACGAATCGAACAATGAATAGCGGCGCACGGCGCCAAGCACGCCGATCCAGCAGCCGAGCAGAACCGCGATGACGGTCGCGGTCGTCATCAGTTCGAGCGTGGCGCCGAGATGAGAGCCGATGACGGACAATACGGCCTCTCCGTCCCGATAAGAGCGACCCCAGTCACCTCGGAGCATGCGGCCGAACCAGTCGAGATATTGGATCGGAAGCGGACGATCGAGGCCCAGCTGCCTGGTGACGCGAACGAGGTCTTCCTGCGACATTTGCGACGAGACCGCGAATTGCGAGAGCGGGCCGCCAGGCGCCAGATGGAGGATCGCGAAGCCGAGCGCAGAGACGATCACCAGCAGCAGCATCGCCTGCATCAGGCGATTGGCGACGTAACGGGCCATCTCAGGCAGCCCTCCTGGCCGGACGGGTCAGGCCCAGTACCATTCGCGGATGTTCCAACAGTTGGACGAGGTGTTGATATTGTGCCGGAAGCCCAGCAAGCCGTCCTTGACGCCTTCCGCGATGAAGCCCTGGAACAGCGGCAGCATGGCGAGGTCGTTGCGGACGAGCTTCTGAAGGTCGCCGTAGAGCACCTTGCGCTGCGCAAGATCGAACTGCTTGGCGCCCTCGGCGAGCAGCCGGTCAACTTCCGGGCTCTGGTACTGATAGGTGTTGAAGCCACGTCCACCCTTGGCAGGAATGGCACCGGAGCCGAAGCGTGGCGTCACGTCCGGATCGCTGCCCAGCAAGAAGTTCACCGACACCAGGACCGAGTTGAACTTCGACTGCTGCCAGAAGTCGCCCCAAATAACCGCAGCCGGCATGTTGTTCACACGCATCGCGGCGCCGATCGCGCGCCAATCCTGAATCAGCAGTTGCTGCGTCTGCTCGCGGACGGCATTGCCGGTCGTGGTCGAATTGGTGAATTCGAGCTTTACGCCACCCTTCTCGCGGACGCCGCCGGCGCCGCGGACCCATCCCGCCGCATCGAGCAGACCATTTGCCTTCGCAGGATCATAGCTGTGCTGCGGCAGTCCCTGCTGGAACGACCAGGCCTGCTGCGGCACGAAGCTCTCGGTCTGCGTCGGCAGACCGTAGTTGAGCGCATCGATGATCGCCTTCTTGTTGATCGCGAGATAAAGCGCCTCGCGCACCGTGCGGTCGGCAAATGGACCGAATTCCAGGTTCGGCGCGACATGCTCCACCGAGGCCGTCGAGGACACGAAGATTTTCCGACCGCGCAGTGTTTTCGCCTCCTGCACAAAATTCGGCAGGATGCCTTGCAGACCCGTATAGTCGACCTGACCGGTTCGGAACTGGGTGTAAAGGACGGTCAGATCCGGGATGTATTTGAAGACCACGCGCTCCAGATAAGGTCCTTTGCCGTGGTAGCCGGTATGGGCATTCAACAGAATGTGGTCGCCAGGCACCCGCTCGCCCCAGCGGAACGGTCCGGTCCCGACCGGCGCGTTGTGGAACGGCGAACTGTTCGGTTCAGTTACCTTCTCCAGGATGTGCTTCGGCACCATGAAGGTAAGCGACAGGATAGACATGTAGGGCGAATACGGCGCCTCCATGCGCCAATGAATTTCGTCGAGGCTAACGACCTTGATGTCCTTGACCAGGCTGTGGCCGACGCGGTTGCGCACGCGGAAATCGGGGTTGTTGATCAGCTCGAGGGAGAACTTCACGTCGTCCGCCGTAAACGCTGTACCGTCATGCCACTTCGCGTTACTGCGCAGCTTGATCTTCCAGGTCAGCCCGTCGGCCGACAGCCCGCCATTCTGGATGGTCGGGACCTCGCGGGCGAGGTCAGGAACGAAGTTACCATCAGGGTCGATGAACCAAAGCGGCGAGAAGATCTGCCACCAGACACCCTGATCGACCTCTATGCCGGGCATCAGGGGATGAAAGACGGTCGGCTCCTGCGACAGCGCCGCGATCACCTGCCCGCGTGGCTTGTCGGGCGGATTGGTCGGACGTTCCGTCTGAGCAAACGCGGAAGCTGGAACGGTCAGTCCCGCCGCAGCGCTGGCCCCGAGCAGCATGAACTGGCGGCGGCTCGGTATGCCCGGGGTCAGGTTGTCTAACGCCGGAACGTCGAATTTGCCCGTTTCGTCCGCCATGACCGTCTCCGTTTTCGCGCGCGGCACCGATTCCCCGCGCCCCGATCTCGAAAACCCGGCAACGCAAAGGTTAACTGAGCTTCAGTAGGTCTAATTATTTGCATCCAAATTTCATCACAGCTAAATAAACGAGTCAATGCCATTGATGGTATGATCCGATTGTTCAATAGAATTGATCGCCGTTCGGTGGTGGGTGCGAAACGGTTAGGCTACGAGACGATGCACGGGAGAGCGACATGGGTAGCCGCGGCAGCGTGACCGTTCCGAAGAACGCCCCAACGATCGAAAGCGATGACGCGGTCGACCAGCGGCGTCTCGGTGAGACCGTACGGCTTCTGCGCCAGCGCGCCGGCTTCTCGATCCAGGACGTCGCCAAGCGTACGGGCCTGTCCACCGGTATGATCAGCCAGCTCGAACGCGCGCTCGCTATGCCGTCCGTGCGCACGTTGCGTCTGCTCAGCATCGCTCTCGACGTGCCGATCTCCTATTTCTTCGGAGCAAGCGACGCGGGCGAACCCCAGCGCTACATCGTGCGGAAGAACGATCGGCGGCTTCTTCGGCTCACCGCCAGCGGCGTCGTCAAGGAAGCGCTCACCCCGGCCGAGAAGGGCGAACTCGAACTCTACGAACTCACGCTCAATCCTGGCGGCTCGTCGGGCACCGACTTCTTCCAGCACACCGGTGAAAAGGCGGGCTACATACTGTCGGGCAGCCTGCGTCTGTGGCTCGACCACGAGGCCCATATCCTGGAGGCCGGCGATAGTTTCCGCTTCCCGAGCATCGTGCCACATATGTTCGACAACCCGACGCAGCAGGTAGCACGTGTCATCTGGGTAACGACGCTGCGCCGAACCGATCCACCGACTAGTTGAAGTGCCGAGCGACCGCATTGCGCCAACAGCGGTCATTCCGCAACCGCGCAGATGAGTGCTGCCCTCACCGGGAAGCGAGGCGGCGCGTCGGGTGGAGCGGGCACAACGCCGCGAGCCATTTGAAGCCTCGCCTTTACGTTTTCGGTACACAGGCTTGACCTTGACGCCCGCGCGTCGCAGGTTTCGGGGCGCCGCGCGCGGCTCGCGCGCCCAACAGGCAGGATCGATCCTTCATGGCATTCGTGCAGTTCACGCAACCGGACGATCAGCCCATCGTCATCAACACGGATAGGATCGTGACCGCCACACCACTGCCCGACGGACAAGGCACGCGCATCACCTTCAACAACGGTGGCCATCAGGACGTGAAGCAACTCATCGATGACGTGCTGCGGCAGTTGAACATAAGCGCGTAGGCTCAGGACATCGCCGCCTGGGCGAACCATTCCGCCGATCAAGTGAGATCGTGCACTTTCTGGAGTGCTGCCCAATGTCGCAGATGGGTCAATCGCGTTGCTTTAATGAGGTCCGAGCCACTTCTGGTCCAGCTCGATAATCGGACACAGGCGCTGTATCCTTACCCTCCCGGGTTTGGTCATTGCCACGAAAGGTGGCTTGGTGCGACCAAATCGCCGATCTTGGGTCCCAGACGGTCGCCCCGACCATTTACGACGCGCGGTTGAAGGTAGCTTACAGCGCTTGCGGCTAGAGCGCATCGATTTGTATCAATTCCATGCGCCTGATCCCAATATGCCATTTATAGAGTCGGTTGGAGCATTGCTTGATTTACAGCGCTCAGGCAAAATTCGCCATATTGGCATTTCGAACGTCACGGTTGCGCAGCTCGAAGTGGCGCGCTCCATCACGCCAATCGTGTCGGTTCAGAACATGTACAATCTGCGAAACCGAACCAGCGAAGACGTACTCGCCGCGTGCGAGCGTCTTAGAATTGCTTTTCTGCCGTGGTATCCTCTGGGCGGCAAACGCGGCCTAAGGGCACTCAAGATAAAGCAAGTCGCCTCGCGTCGCGGTCTCACGCACGCAGCCTTATCCCTTGCGTGGCTGCTCGCCAAATCACCTGTTATGCTGCCAATCCCCGGCACTCGATCCATTGATCACCTAGAGGATAATGTGCTTGCGGCCGCCCTCAAGCTTGCGCCGGAAGACTTCGACGATTTGGGATGAAGATGCGTTTCATTGTCGGCTTGTTCGTCGATACTATGCCTGCGCGTCATCCGGGTCTTATTTCATGTTGCCGATTGGCTCCGTTTTCGGGCTCATGATAATGCGCGCCGCCGCGCACTCTTGGCCGCGGCACGTTTAGCAACCAGTCCGTTTCGAACGAGTGGTGGCAAGAAGATAAGCACTGATTCGTAGCGGCAGCTCGAAATATTCGAGTACCTCTTGGTAGCTCAATGCGTCGCCGAAGACCAAGATAAATGGTCCAGAAAGTCTAACCGCGTGATGCCCAAACAGTTCCTTCCCGAGGCGCCGGCAGCACTCAGGAACCAATCCGGCACATCCGGCATTCGTACATAAGTCTCTGTGCTGCCGCGTCCCCATCATGCCATGAGCGCTCCTGTAAAACAGGCTTTTCATATCGAGGAGATCTTCCCCTCAATTGACTGTGGCCGCTTTGCGGTCAAACGGATCGTGGGCGAGGCCGTCGAGGTCTGGGCAGATATCTATCGCCACGGCCACGATGTCGTTGCCGCCGACTTGATATGGCGCCGCGAGCCCGAATCCGATTGGCAGCGGACCGCCATGATTCACCACGGCAATGACCGCTGGGTGGGATCCTTCGTGCCTGAGAAGACCGGCCTCTGCAGCTACGCGATTGAGGCGTGGACTGACGAATTCGCGACGTGGCGACATGGCTTTGAGCAAAAACGCAAAGCCAATGTGGCGACCGAGCTTGACGCCATGGAGGGAGCTTCCCTGCTTACCCGCGCCGTGAGCGGCGGTCAGGAAGCTACAGCGAAGATTGCACGTGCATGCGAAACCTTCTTACAGTCGGGCAAGTGCGAGGTCCTGCTCTCCGATGACCTCAAAAAGGCGATGGCTGAAGGGCAAGAGCGTACGGATCTCACCCGATCGAAGCCGCTTACACTCATGGTGGATCGGCCCCAGGCTCGCTACAGCTCCTGGTACGAGATGGTGCCGCGCAGCCAGAGTCCTCACCCGGGACAGCACGGCACGTGGAACGATTGCATTGATCGTCTTCCCGACATCCAGGCCATGGGCTTCGATGTCGTGTATTTGACGCCCATCCACCCGATTGGACGCACGAACCGCAAGGGAGGCAACAATGCTCTCAGGGCGGTCGACGGTGATCCGGGCAGCTTTTACGCGATTGGCTCACATGAGGGTGGACATGATGCCATCCATCCTCAGCTTGGAACCCTGGATGAATTTCGGCGGTTTGTTGCGGCATGCGCTGCCGCCGGCATGGAGGTCGCGCTCGACTTCGCTATTCAATGTTCACCGGATCACCCCTGGCTCAAGCAGCATCCGGAATGGTTCAAACGCCGTCCAGACGGCTCGATGAAATACGCGGAGAACCCCCCAAAGAAATACGAAGACATCGTGAATGTTGATTTCGAGTCGGACGATGCTGAGGGGTTATACCGAGCGTTGCGCGATGTCGTCCTGTTCTGGGTCTCGCAAGGCGTCAAAATCTTTCGTGTCGACAACCCACACACGAAGCCGTTTCGCTTTTGGGAATGGCTGATCAAGGAGGTACAAGCGCGCGATCCTGACGTGCTTTTCCTTTCGGAGGCATTCACCAGACCCAAAGTCATGAAGGGGCTTGCCAAGCTCGGCTTCACGCAGTCTTACACGTACTTCACGTGGCGCACGGAAAGATGGGAGATCGAGCAATATGTGAACGAGCTCGCGGGCTACCCCGAGCGCGAATTTTATCGTCCTAATTTCTTTGTTAGCACGCCCGACATCCTGCCGTTCCACCTTCAGCGCGGCGAGCCATGGACGTTCAAGACGCGGCTTGCGCTGGCTGCAACGTTATCAAGCAACTACGGCATCTATAACGGTTTTGAACTTCTCGAGCATGAGCCGATACCCGGCCGCGAGGAGTATCTCAATTCCGAAAAATACGAATTGAAATCCCGCGATTGGGACAAGCCCGGAAACATCAAGCCTTATATCGCCCAGATCAATCGTATCCGGCGCGAAAACCCGGCACTGCAACAGACCTCCGCGATCCGGTTTCTGCCCGTGGAGGACAACTCGGTCATAGCCTACGTCAAACATTCTGCCGATCAGACAAACGTAGTCGTGACCGTCATCGCGTTAACGGGTGGTTTCCGGGAATTCTGGCTCCCGCTCGGTGATGTGCAAGTGCGGCCAGGCCATGGCGACTTGAAGCCCGTGACCGCGCTCGAAAATCTCAAATCCGGTCCGACCTCGCCCGTCGCCTATGGCGGGATGCGGCTTTGGATCGATCCCATACACGATCCCGTGCTTATTTTCCGATGCTTGGGTTAACGAACATGGGCACCGCCGGTGAAAACCTTGCGTTCTTGGACATACCGGAAGGTTCTTCATGGGTTGCGAACAGAGAGGTGACCGCAGCTCTCGAAAGACATTTTCTTCCGTCCTATCTCGCCAAAGCCCGGTGGTTCCCTGGTAACTCTGAAACGCGAATTAAGCCAAAGATCATTGCACGCCTTCCTTTCACCGCGGACTCAACCACTTTTGTCATTATCGAAACCAACCATCACGCGCGCTATCTCCTGCCCTTGCGGGTCGACTGGTCCGTTGATGCGGCTCCCGAACTGGATAAATCCATCGTGGCCCGTTTGCACCAGGGTGAGCGTGAAGGATTGCTGTGCGACGTCGCTGCTGATCCGGCTTTCATCCGACGAATCCTTGAGCACCTTCGACGGGAGGCCTCCATTGCCGGCTCGGGTTGGCGGCTAGACTTCAAGCCCACGAGCAAACTCGGGAGCCAACCACCGAATACTCCATCCCGAATCCGCGCCATTCAAGGCGAACAATCCAACAGTACGGCGCTGGTTGATCAGGACTATGTCGTCAAGCTGTATCGCCAAATCGAGCCCGGCCAAAACCCCGAAGTTGAGATGGGACACTTTCTGACCGAGGCCGCGAATTTTGCGTATACGCCCGCGCTGCTTGGCCACCTCAAGGCTGCTCATGCTTCGGCGAGTTATGCCCTTGGTATCGTCCACGCATTTGTGCCGAACCGCGGTGATGCCTGGACCTGGTCGGCCGACCGCCTCAGCATTTATCTCGATTCAATCGCGAAAGGCTCTGAAGAACGCGACAAAGCGATCACCGCACGACGGGATTATCTCCAGTGGGTGCGGCGTCTTGGATGCCGTGTGGCGGAGATGCATCGCTCATTGGCGAGCCGCGATGACATAGGGGCGTTCAAGCCTGAGGCGATCGACGAAGGCGATCTCGATTTCTGGATCGGCGACGTTATGGAGCGCGCTGCTCGTATCTTCAAGAGGTTGGAGGAATCGCCGCTGGATGTGAACGACCGCCCCCTCATGGAGCGCTTGTTTCGGGTCAAACCCCGACTGTATGATTACGCAGCTAACCTCATCCGTCCTTCGCTTGGCCGCTGCAAGATACGCCATCACGGCGATTTGCATTTGGGCCAGGTGCTTGTAGCCAATGAGGACGCAGTCATTATTGACTTCGAGGGCGAGCCCAGCCGACCCTTGGCAGACCGGAGGCGCAAGGCTCCTGCTGCGCGCGACGTCGCAGGTGTCTTGCGCTCACTAGACTACGCCGCCATGGCATCGAGGCAGCAGAGGCAGAAGTTAGAAAAGCTCAACACCCCGACGTCGCGAGCCTTATTCTCATGGCGCCAACAGTCCACAGATGGCTTTCTGAGCGCTTATCAGGATGTGATAGGCGCCTCGGTTTTGTGGCCCGACCGCGCCGACGATACGAAAGCGATGTTGAATTTCTTTCTGCTCGAAAAAGCGCTCTATGAGGTCGAATACGAGCTTTCCTACCGGCCGGCTTGGATTTCCGTGCCATTGCAAGGCGTCCTGCGCGTTCTCGAAGAAGGAGGCGTGGCCTAGACCTGAAGTGGAAATTCGGCAATATCCATGATGGCACCAAGACCCTGGCGGAGCCGTCGCGTCATGGTCTCTTCCGTCGCGAGGCCGAGCGCCAGCATTGATCGACCAGCGGCCTTTAAGCGATGGCCAAAAGGATAAACCGTCACCGTCACATCCGGTACATGCGTATCAATGAGCCCGGCCCAGGCGCGGCCCTGCGCCACTTCGGGCAAGACGAATTCGACGAAATCATGATGCGCGTTATAAATAAGCAGCAGCGTCGCATCCGAGCCTTGCCGTTTGACGCCAGTGTCCTGGGCCCGTCCGTCAAGCAGCATACCGAAACATCGCGTGGCCGGATTGTCCCAATCCGCCGTTGTCATCTCCAGGCCGTTCGGAGCGAGCCAGCTTACGTCCTTCACGTCTAGTTCTTCATTGACGTTGCCGATGACGAACCTTGAGCGATGCAGGATGGGAAAGGCCTGCCGTGTCGCGATTAGCTTGCGGACGAATTCCCGCAACGCGCGGCCTTCGGCGGAGATACCGAGCCAGTTGAGCCATGTCGTGTCATTGTCCTGAGCATAGGCGTTGTTGTTGCCACCCTGGGTATGGCCAAACTCGTCACCCGCGAGAATCATAGGCGTCCCGTGCGACAGCAGCGCCGTCGCTAGGAGATTGCGCTTTTGCTGCTCGCGAAGCTCGATGATCTCTGGATCATCAGTCGGCCCTTCAGCGCCGTGATTCCACGAATGATTGTCCGAGTGTCCGTCGCGGTTGTCTTCGCCATTGGCCTCGTTGTGTTTATCATTGTAGGAAACGACGTCGTTCAGTGTGAAGCCGTCATGCGCCGTAACGAAATTGACGGACGACCATGGCCTGCGACCACGCTTGTTGAAGAGGTCGCCCGATGCGGTGATGCGCCGCGCAAATTCGGGTGTCATGCCTTCATCCCCTTTCCAAAAGCGCCGCACGTCATCCCTGAATTTATCATTCCATTCCGCCCATCCAGGGGGAAATTGGCCGACCTGATAGCCGCCCGGGCCTACATCCCAAGGCTCGGCGATCAGCTTGACAGACGAAAGGATCGGATCCTGCCGACAGGCATCCAGAAAGCCGCCGCCTTCATCGAAACCGTAGGGCTCCCTCGCAAGAATGGTCGCAAGGTCGAAGCGGAAACCATCCACGCGCATTTCGGTCGCCCAGTAGCGCAGGCTGTCCGCGACCATCTGGAGCACGCGCGGATGCGACAAGTTTACGGTATTGCCGGTACCGGTATCATTGATGTAGTAGCGCTTCTGGTCCGGAAGCAGGCGATAATAGCTCGCATTATCGATGCCCTTGAAGGAAAGTGTTGGCCCGAGTTCGTTCCCTTCGGCAGTATGATTATAGACGACGTCGAGAATCACCTCGATACCATGGGCGTGGAACTGGTTGACGGCTTCCTTGAACTCATTCGCAAAAAGCGTCTTGAGATAGCGCGGCTCGGGCGCGAAAAACGCAAGCGAGTTATAGCCCCAATAGTTACGCAGGCCCTTCTCCGTAAGATAACTATCGTCCACAAATGCATGGATGGGTAGAAATTCAGCGCTCGTGATCCCAAGCGCGCGAAGATAAGGAGGGATATGCGGATGGCAAAGTCCGGCGAAGGTACCGCGGTCGCCTTCCGGTACAAGCGGATGGCTTCGGGTAAAACCTTTGACGTGCATCTCGTAAAAGATGGTGCGGTCCCAGGACACCTCGGGCTTTGCCGCACGGCCCCAGGTGAAGGCGGGGTCTATCACGCGGCATTTTTGCATAAGATGCGCGCTGTCGCGTGAATCGAAGGACTTGTCCTTGTCCGAGTGACCGAGCTCATAGCCGAATAATTCTGGTCCCCAACGCAGCGCGCCCACAAGCTGCTTAGCATAAGGATCAATCACGAGCTTGTTGGGATTGAAACGGTGTCCCGCATCTGGCTCGTAAGGGCCGTGGACCCGGTAGGCGTAGACTGTACCCGGACGTGCGGTCGGTATATAACCGTGCCAGACTTCATCGGTGTATTCGGGCAGCTCGATGCGTTCGATCTCTTTCTTTCCGCTGTCATCGAAGAGGCAGAGCTCGACCTTGGTGGCATGAGCCGAAAACAGTGCGAAATTAACGCCAAGGCCATCCCAGGTGGCTCCAAGCGGAAAGGGCTTACCTTCCAGCACGGTAGCACGCCGAAGGCTTGCCGCCGCCCGGGCTAGTCTCTTATCCTTGACCTTGTTCATGAACAATCCCGGGACGCATCCCCTGCAACGCGCAAGGGCGGCTGTGCGCTATCCAGTAAAAGCGCTATCCATGCTTTGGTTCCCGTCACCCACCAGGCGTAAAAAGCAGCCGCCCTTGTTCGGAGCGACCCTTGAACTCCCGCAGCTTTAGCGATCCAAAGTCTTTGTATGCCGCTCGATCCGGGCCCGTGTCTGAAGCGAAGGGACTCTACCGGCCATCGGCTACGTTCAATACTGACATTACGGACGGCGTTCCGGTGAGTTAGCGCAGAGCCATCTTTTGCAACCCGCCGCTCAATCGGTCGAGCATAAGGCTTGCGCAGGATTGAACACTGCGAAGCAACTTAACTTCGCCATGCCTCCTCCGACTGGTGTGGATGGAGCCTGGCTTTGTCCTCCTCGTATTCCCTGATGAGGTCAGCGAGAGCTTCGCGCGTTAGCTTGTCATTGGTTGAGTTTTCTAATCTCCGACACGCTTCGATCTTATAGTCCAGCTCGCGGCACAAATCGCACATGCGCACCTCCTGTATCATATCGGGAGCACACACTATCTCCACCCGCGTCTTTGGCTGACCATTGCTGGTGATGTGCTACAATGCGATTAGACCGGCTTTGTTTCAAGGGAACGTCACCTGGGCGACTTGTCCCCCTACCCCGCCGCCGGAGCCGGCGGTAACGCCGACCGCTCGCGTTGAACCAGCTATTGAATAAACGCCAGCTTGCCGATCACCGGGCGCGTCAACACGAATGGGTACATGTCCGAGGTGCCGATGGCGCGGCACAGACTGTCCATCGCGAGTACGAATAGAAACCACGCCCGCGTCACGGCATCAAAATCCTCGATCGCATGGTGTCGAACTCGACCCTCGCGCGCAGACCGCCAATGCAGTCGGCCTTCCTGACGCTCGTCAGTCGTTGACCAGGGTGCCGATCAACTGGAGTAGAGCCTGGTGTTCGGGACCGTTGGCGCCAGCTCCAAGGAATTTTCCGATTTCGATCAGGGACGTACGTCCCCCGGAGCTGGCATTCGGCTTGTGCTCCACCATCGCGACACCCGACTGCGGATCACGGACCAGCCGCCAGACGTCACCGTTGGCGCTTTCGTAGAGAATTCTTGTCATGCCTTTTCAACCAGGTGATCTCCGAGGGGTTCCTGGAGGGGCGGCCGGACGAACCAAAATCCCCGACGGACGTTGGATCCGCATGTCGGACGCTTTTCACTATTTCCGAGCCATGACGTCCGAGCCATTTGCAAGGCTCGGGCGATGCCCGTCGGACGGCTGAGGCATCTCCAGATGGTGGTAGGAAGGATCTATCACCTCCTGACGAAGGAGGCCGCATACAGCCCGAACCTACATCACATGGATGACTTTCGGGCGGCACAAAAGCTCGAGAAATCGCTCGACTGATGGGCGTGGCAAATTCGTCAATCGAAGCGGCGCCCGCGAAGAATTGTGTGCGCCGCAGGAAGAAGGCGGGGTGTCCGGCGGGAGACGAAAAGTTCTGGCAACCGTCGTGCATCTCCTGGAGACCACGTCCTTGGTTCGCACCCCGCTCCCGGCCGCCGTCGCGGCGACCCGCAAACGGAGATTCGGCCCGCTAGTTAGAGCGGAGATAACTATGGCTCAAGCGTTGTTCGGCTTGGGTCATAACGCGATTTCACTTCCGACGTCCAGCTGATCATCGGGCATTGGTGCTTCGTGCTCAGGCCCGAGGTCACCAAGGGCAAGCGGCTGCGCCGCGTGCCCGTCCACAAGCACCTCGTCGAGCAGGGTCCTCGAATACGTGGAAGAACGGCGGAAGATCGGCGTTCGTTCCGAACGGCGGCTGTGCGAGGAGGTGCACCTGAACCTCGCTTATCGCTGGTTCTGCCAGCTCGGCCGGAAACTCGCAAAGCTGATCCCGATCCCTGCGCTCCAGCCCGCTTAGGCACAACCAAGCACCCGTGCGCCGGTCGCATTGTCCGATCCCAAATTGCCAGTTCGCGGACTTTTTTGGCCACGGCTTACGCGTGGATTGGGCTTGGCAAATGTTATCTGGGTCGAGCCGAGGAAACCGAAGACTACATCATGCAGGCATTTCGGCTTTCTCCCCGCGACAACAGGGCGTTCACCTGGATGATCAACGTAGGCGTCGAGCAGTCATATCTTGCGGCCGATGAAGCTGCTGTCTTCTGGTTCAAGCGGGCCATCGAGACCAATCGGAATGTCGCCGCGTTCGTTCACATCTATCTCGCCCCGGCGTTGGCTCATCTCGGGAGGATTGAGGAAGCGCGGGCTTCGATACAGACGGGACTGGCCATCGATCCCAATTTCACTCTCGCGCATTTCCACGCAAGTTCGCCAACGGACAATCCGACCTGTCTCGCACAGCGTGCGCGGATCGCCGAAGGCATGCGCAAGGCAGGGCTACCGGAAACTTGATTGGCGAGCCGGCATTATCTTTCAAGATGGGTCAGCAGACCACCGTACGAATAACTGCATTTGGCACATCGCGTCAGTTAGTGCGGTGCAGCGACATGTCCGAAGTTGTGAAGGTTTTCGGACGCCGGCCCCATGACGGTAGCGCCGCGGGCACGGGGCCGGCGTCCGCAAACCTCCAAGGGAGGAAACCGCGGGAAGGGATACGTGGGTGGTGCGGCGTGCGCTATGGGGATTTGAGTGCCGCGGATGAGGTGTGTGATTGGGGTCGAGGCGCTCCAGCACGCCGGTGGACGGTGAAACGGCTGCTGGATGAGCGGCGGGTCGCGTCGATCGCGGTGAATTGTCGGACGGTTTGAGACGACGGCTGGATGTCTGAGCGCGCTCTGCCGTGGCCGGTCGAGAGCCGGCGAGCGAGACGCGCAAATTTGCGGGATTGTGGTGCGGTCATGAGGTGTCGACCCTGATGACGATCGGTGGAGGTGTCGGCTGATGCCGTGGCGTTGCACCGCGCCCGAAGAGCTCGATGATGATCATGGGACCGCCGCAGCATGGACAAGCCGGCTTGCCGGGATCGACGGCGGCAGCGGTGGGCTCGGCCTGGGAGTTTGAAACGGCGAGCAACTCACGCGCTCGGGCGATGTTGTCGGCGCGCGTGCCGCTGGCGAGCAGGCCGTAGTGGCGGATGCGGTGGAAGCCGTGCGGCAGGACGTGGATGAGGAAGCGGCGGATAAACTCGCCGGTTGAGAGTGTCATGAGCTTCTGGCGATCGCGACCATCGGCACGATAGTCTTTCCACCGGAAGGTGACACTGGTGCGATCGCAGGCGATCAGTCGGCTGTTGGCGATGGCGACGCGATGGGTATAGCGCGACAGATAGGCCAGCACGGCCTGTAGCCCGCCGAACGGGCGCTTGGCATAGACCACCCATTCGGCGCGGCGTAGCGCTGCCAGATACGCCGCGAATGCCTGCGCATCGGCAAGAGCTGCATGATTGCCGAAGAACTGCAGGTGGCCGGCGTTGTGGGCCGCGATCAGCTTCTCCAGGAACAGCCGCCGGAACAGGCGCGAGAGCACGCGGACGGGGAGGAAGAAGCCAGATCGGCAAGATATCCAGCTTTTGCCGTCGAGCGAGATGCCGCCGCCCGGCACGATCATGTGGACGTGCGGGTGGTGGGTCATGGCTGAGCCCCAGGTGTGCAGGACGGAAGTCACGCCGACCCGAGCGCCGAGGTGCTTGGGGTCGGCGGCGATCGTGGTCAGCGTCTCGGCCGAGGCCTTGAACAGGATGTCATAGATCACCGCCTTGTTCTGGTAGGCGATGTCAGCGATCTGCGCCGGCAGCGTGAACACCACATGATAGTACGGCACCGGCAGCAGATCGGCCTCGCGCGCGGCCAGCCAGTCCTTTGCCGCCGCGCCCTGGCACTTCGGGCAATGCCGGTTGCGGCAAGAGTTGTACGAGATCTTGGTGTGCGCGCACTTCTCGCAGCGCGCGACATGGCCGCCGAGCGCCGCCGTGCGGCAGTTCTCGATCGCCGACATTACCTTCAACTGGCCAAGGCTCAGATGGCCGGCGTTGGCGCTGCGCCATGCCGGTCCATGATCGCGGAAGATATCGGCGACCTCCTGTGCCGGACGCGGCACGCGAGCCGCGCTTTAGGCAGGTGGCTCGACCCTTTCGATCTTGCGGGCGATATGCTCCAGCGGGCTCATAACACGTTGGATCGTCTTGGTGGCGACGCGGGTATAGAGCGCCGTGGTGTCGAGCTTGGCGTGCCCGAGCAGCACCTGGATCACCCGGATATCGATGTTCTGCTCGAGCAGGTGGCTGGCGAAGCTGTGTCGCAAGGTGTGGAGCGACACGCGCTTGTCGATCTCGGCCCTCTCGGCTGCGGCATGGCAGGCGCGATTGAGCTGGCGCGTCGTCATCGGCTGCACGCGGTCGCGGCCAGGAAACAACCAGCCCTGCGGTCGTGCTGTCTTCCACCAGGCACGCAGCAACTCGAGCAGATGCGGAGACAGCATCACGTAGCGGTCTTTGCGCCCTTTGCCTTGTTCGACGCGGATCACCATGCGCTTGCTGTCGAT
The DNA here is from genome assembly GCF_036924765.1 of Bradyrhizobium sp. AZCC 1678. Lineage (NCBI taxonomy): Bacteria > Pseudomonadati > Pseudomonadota > Alphaproteobacteria > Hyphomicrobiales > Nitrobacteraceae > Bradyrhizobium > Bradyrhizobium sp. AZCC 1678. The sequence continues at coordinate 2,728,125 of NZ_JAZHSE010000001.1, read as the reverse complement.
GTCGCCGATCTTGAGCGAGATCACCTCGGCGGCGCGCAAACCTGCGCCGTAAGCCACACTCAGCGCCGCCTTGTACTTGAGGCCCGGCGCGGCATCCAAGAGCCGCGCCACCTCCTCCGGGCTGAGCACGACCGGCAGCTTGCGGGGCTCGTGGAGGAATGTGGTGTGCTCGATGATATCGGAGCGCCTGAGCGTGATCCTGAAGAAGAACCGCAACGCAGCTACGGTATGATTGAGAATCGGGATATGCGCGCCGCTCGCCGCCAGATGCAATTGAAAACGTCGGACGTCCTCGAAGCTCGCCGTGTCGGGCGACCGGCCAAGGAAGATAGCAAAATCCTTGATGGTGCGGATGTAGCCTTGTTGGGTCTTTGGCGCTAACTTGCGGATCGTCATGTCTTCGATCATGCGCCGCCGCAATGGGCTCATGGCCTCGTCGGTCATGGGGATGCTCCTGTCTTGAGTGAGGTTGTCGAAACCCCTCGATCTCAAGACAGGACGCCCCGTTGCGCTATCCTCTTGGCTGTGTCGCCAGCCGCAGTGACCTACCGCGCGAGCGGTTTAGTTCTTGGGTCTTTGGCGCTAACTTGCCGATCGTCATGTCTTCGATCATGCGCCGCCGCAATGGGCTCATGGCCTCGTCGGTCATGGGGATGCTCCTGTCTTGAGTGAGGTTGTCGAAACCCCTCGATCTCAAGACAGGACGCCCCGTTGCGCTATCCTCTTGGCTGTGTCGCCAGCCGCAGTGACCTACCGCGCGAGCGGTTTAGTTCGTTGGCATTTAGCCGACATCGGCGTTTGGCCGAATGACCGCTTTGCGCCGATTGTGTTGAAGAAGTCGGCCGCCCAACTGATTGGGGATTGCAAGGAATCAGGCGCGCGTGAGCTTGTTTGCTCTCAGGCCGGCATTGGGGCGGGCAGCGGGATCAGCTTTGCCATCTTTCGAAGGTTCTGGACCGTGGCAGCGAGGAGGAACTCGTCTTGAGCACCGGACGGGCCTCTCAGCCTCAGCCTGTCTAGGCGCAGGATGCGCTTGAGATGTGCTAACAGCATCTCGATCTTCTTACGTTCACGCCGCGACGTCACGTAGGTCTCGGTCTTGGCGATATCGCGCGCCACGTCTCGGGCGTTCTCGTAAATTGAACGCGGAACCTTGCGGGCAGGCATCTTTGGACAGCAACGCGGCTTAAGCTCGCAGGCGTCGCAGTCATATTTGCTGGCGCGATACAGCAGTGTTGCTCGGTCGTTCACCAGAGTGCCGGTAGAAGTCAGCATCCTGCCGGCTGGACAGACGTAGATATCGGCTTCCTGATTATAGTTGAGGTCTCCGCGCGAGAACGTCCCATCGGCGCGGGCGGACTTGTCGAACACCGGAATTTGCGGCTCGATCGCGCGCTCGTTGACCAACCACCCCAACATCTCGACTGACCCGTAGGTACTGTCGGCGGCCAGGCGCTCGGGACAGAGCCCGAGGCAATCTTCGGTGCGCTCAATCATTGTGCGCGCCGCACCGACCTCGGCCTGCCGGATAGCTCGCGTCGCCTCAACATCGACGATAATCGCCGCCTTCAGGTCGATCAGGTAGTTGTCGGCGTAGGCAAAGAAGGCATGCCCTTTGTGAGCCCCGGTCCGCCTGCGCGGCCGGATCCGATCTGGAGATGAACTTCGGTACCGTCTCGCTGGCTGCGCCCCAGGCAGCCTCATCCAGGGTATCGAGATATTCCCGGACGGATCGGCGCGTCCTGGCGACGGCCTCCCAGTCGACATCATCAGACCCGGCAGAAGAACGCTGCTTGTTGGCATCGGCAGCGATCAGGCTGGCATCGACAGCAAAGGCCGTCCCATCAACCAACCCTTCTGCCATGCAGCGTCGGACCACGGTTTCGAACAGCTTGCGCAGCAGATCGCAATCGCGGAAGCGGCCATGCCTATTCTTGGAGAAGGTCGAGTGGTCCGGCACCTCGCCATCGAGGCCGAGCCGGCAGAACCCCGTTCGGAGCGAATGCCGTAGCAGTAGCCAACCAGCAACATCCGGACGAGCAGTTCGGGATCAATCGAAGGCCGGCCGGTCGAGCTATAAAATGGCGCTAGATGGCCCCGAACCTCTGACAAATCGACAAAGCGATCAATCGACCTCAGCAAGTGGCCGGCCGGAACATGTCGCTCAAGAGAGAACTCGTAAAACAGCGCCGCCTGATCGACCTGCCGAGGAGCCATCATCGATTCAAATCTCCACCTACTAAGGGAAATGAATCAGCGATCTCCTTCGACTTCAACAGCGTCGACCTGTCGGCTAACTTTATTCGAGCCCAGCAAGCTGAAGCCCGAGAACACGCAGAGTCCGTGGCCACCGCGTTTGACGAGGCGACGCGTCGCGCCGGCGTTTCAGCCGACACACGCAGGATTGAAGCTGGCACTGGCGACGTACCAACCCAGTTTGCGCATATCGCAAGACGATTCGATCTTTCCGTCATTGGCCAACTTGAAAGGGACCCAGATCATCGAACCACGAATATCGTCCTTGAGGCAGCGCTGTTCGAATCCGGAAGACCGGTGCTCATCGTACCTTTTATTCAGAAGGATCGCCTCAAACTCGATCATGTCATGGTGTGCTGGGACGGCAGCCGGGCAGCCACGCGAGCGATCGCCGATGCTATGCCGTTTCTTACCCGCTCCGGCAAGACGAGTATTGTTGTTGCGGACACTCAGAGCGCCAAAAGCGTAGACCTTCCGGGTACGGATATCGCGACCCATCTGACCCGTCACGGAGTAAACGCCACGATTGAGCGCATTCCCGTCAGCAAGATCGATGTTTCAAATGCAATCCTGTCATATGCAGCCGATGCAGGTGCCGATCTCATTGTGATGGGCGGGTACGAGCATTCCCGGCTGCGGGAATTTATTCTTGGCGGGACGACACGTGGTATGCTTGTCTCGATAACCAACCCACATTGATGTCGCACTGATCGGATATCGGTGTGAGATAAACCACGGTCTGGTCTTGCGCCACGCCTCGCGCGGCGAGTCCACTCAACGCGCGCCGATCGCTTGGCGCCGTTGCCTAAATGAGCCAGCGTTTGCGCCGCCTGTAGTGCTTCACATCGCGGAATGATTTTCGCTTCTCCCCGGCGACGCCAAGATAGAATTCCTTGACGTCCTCATTCGCAGCGAGCGCCCTCGCCTCGCCATCCATCACCACGCGGCCATTTTCGAGGATATATCCGTAGTTGGCATATTTGAGTGCCATATTGGTGTTCTGCTCGGCGAGAAGAAACGAGACGCCTTCCTTGACGTTCAGATCCTTCATGATCTCGAAGATCTCTTCGACGATCTGCGGCGCGAGGCCCATCGAAGGCTCGTCGAGCAGGATCATCTTCGGGCGCGACATCAGCGCACGGCCGATCACGCACATCTGCTGCTCGCCGCCCGACGTATAGCCGGCTGTCGAACCGCGACGCTCTCCGAGACGGGGGAAATAGGCATAAACTCGCTCCAGATCCTGCGCGATCGCGGCCTTGCCGTCCCTGCGCGTGAAGGCGCCGGTCAGGAGATTCTCTTCGACCGTGAGATGAGCGAAGCAACGCCGTCCCTCCATCACCTGAATGCAGCCGCGCCGCACCACCTCGTTTGGCGACAGGGACTGCACTTCGACGCCGTCGAACAGGATCGAGCCCTTGGTGACCTCGCCGCGCTCCGCATGCAGCAGATTGGAGACCGCCTTCAGCGTCGTTGTCTTGCCCGCACCATTGGCGCCGAGAAGCGCGACAATTCCGCCCCGCGGCACATCCAGCGATACACCCTTCAACACGAGGATGACGTGACTGTAGACAACCTCGATATTGTTGACCGACAGAAAGGGCGCTGCCGGTTCTGTCGCCATAGAGGCCCCAGGGATTGACACGCGGTCCTCTCCAAACGGTTGCAGCTTTCGAAAGATCCGAGAGGAGGCGAACGCTCCTCCCGGATCGCTGGGAAGCGTTCAGCTTTCTTTCGAGCAGTCGCGCGGCTGGACGTTCTTCTCCGCGGCATACTTCGCGGAAATTTCGTCGACGAGCGGCTCGGTGTTGGATTGGTTGGCGGTGTACCAGTCGGAGATGACCTTCCAGCCCTTGCCGTCCCACTGCTGTACCCGCCCCTCCCGCGCGCCCTCGTGGTCGGAGCAGGAAATCTTGATCGGCTTCAACATGCCCTCGAAGCCGAGTTCCTTGAGACGTGCATCAGAGAGGTTGAGGTTCTCCAGCCCCCAGCGCACCTGCTCGCCCGTAAGCGGCTTCTTGCCGAACTTTTCCTGCGCCTTGCGGATCGCCTCCACGCCGAGCATGGCGTTCGTCATGCCGCGGTTATAGAGAACTTCGCCGACCTTGCCAGGCTCCGACAACCCTTTGCCCTTTGCATAGACGTGCTTCTCGATGTCGGCATGTACGGAGAATTTGCCTGCGCCATGCTGAAGCATCAGCGCCTTGTAGCCAGCGGCTTGATCGCCTGCGGGCGTCACATCCGGCTCGGCGCCCGACCACCAAACACCGATCATCCTGTCGCGCGGATAGGCAACAGCCGCCGCTTCCTTGACTGCCGTGCCGTTCATGACGCCCCAGCCCCAGAGCAAAACATAGTCCGGCCGGTTCTGGCGGATCGCCAGCCATTGCGACTTCTGTTCGACACCGGGATGCGTGACCGGGATCGGCGCAAACTCAAAGCCGTGCTTCTTTGCCAGCACCTGCAGCATCGGGATCGGCTCCTTGCCGTAAGGGCTGTCGTGATAGAGCAGCGAAATCTTCTTGCCTTTCAGCTTGTCGACGCCGCCGACCTCCTTGGCGATGTGCTGAATCGCGATATCGGCCGCCGACCAGTACGTGCCGAGCAGCGGGAAATTGTACGCGAACACGGCTCCGTTCTTGGAATCGGCGCGGCCGTAGCCCATCGTGATAATCGGGATCTTGTCAGTCGCGGTCTTTTCGGTGAGGGCGAATGTAATGCCGGTCGACAGCGGATTGATGAAGGCCGCGCCGGTCGGGCCCTTCCCTTTGAGACGCTCGTAACATTCAACGCCCTTGTCGGTGGCGTAGCCGGTTTCGCATTCCTCGACCAAGAGCTTGACGCCGTTGATGCCGCCGTCGCGCTCGTTGACAAGGTTGTAATAGTCGGCCACGCCGTTTGCGTACGGCACGCCATTCACGGCGTACGCGCCCGTCCGGTAGGATAATATTGGGATGAACTGCTCGTTCTGCGCTGCAGCGGGAGAGGCAAACGCCCCGCCTGAAAGTATGGCTGCCGCCAGCATCAGCTTGTTGCGTACCATATTGGTGTCCTCCTCGTTCAGCCCGGTTTTTTGCCGTACCGGGTCTTGTTATCGCGGGCTTCCTTCCTCCTTTTGCCAACGACCGCCGCTCCGCGTTGCGATCTTCGGCTTCCGTCGCACTGCCCGCCCCTTCAGTAGGGAAACGGCCAAAGTCTGAGCTTCTCCTTGCCGATCGATATGAGCCGGGCAAACCCATGCGGCTCCTTGATGAGAAGATAGCAGATCAACGATCCAAAGATGATGAATTCCAGATGAGTAATCGTCTCTGTCGACAGCGGCACACCGAGCTGGGTTGGAATCAGGTTCAGCATGATCGGCAGAATGAGGATAAAGGCCGCACCGACGAACGAACCCATGATCGATCCCAACCCGCCGATGATCACCATGAACAGAAGCTGCAGCGAACGGTCGATCGAGAAAGCGAGCGGCTCCCACGAGCCCAGATAGACGAACGCCCAGAGTGCGCCCGCCACGCCGATGATAAATGAAGAGACCGCAAAAGCCGTTAGCTTTGCGTAGAGTGGCCGGATGCCGATCAGCTCGGCGGCTATGTCCATGTCGCGGATTGCCATCCACTGTCTGCCGAGATTGCCGCGAACGAGGTTCTTCGCCAGCACCGCGAACACGGTTACGAAGATCAGGCACAGCATATAGCGCTCGATCGGCGTGCCTACGTTCAGACCGAAGAAATCCAGTGTCGGTGCATTGACCGACCCGGACGGCGCATAATTGGTGAACCACGACACCCGCAGGAACACCCAGTCAAAGAAGAACTGCGCTGCCAGTGTTGCAACCGCCAGATAGAGGCCCTTGATCCGCAGACTGGGAATACCGAAGAGGATGCCGACAACCGCCGCCGCGAGCCCGCCGAGCAAAATAGATAACAGTACGGGCAACGGCGGAATCGAAATCGCGAAACCAAGCCAGGCAAGCGGAATATGAACGCCGGTCCCCAACTTGTAGGCAGAGTAGGCGCCGATGGCCATGAACGCGCCGCTGCCGAGCGAGATCTGGCCGCAATAGCCGACAAGGATGTTTACGCCGATAGCGGCGAGCGCGAGGATCAGGAAGGGCAGCAGAATGGCGCGGAGCAGATAGTCGCTGCCGAACGGCCAAATGTCGAAGTCGGCCAGCAGCGGCACCCCGATGAAGGCGATACCGAGCAAGATGGCAAGCGCCATACGGTCCTGGCGGATCGGGAAGATCGCCATGTCCTCCGCGTAGGTCGTCTTGAATTGGCCAGCCTCACGATAAAGCACAACGAACTCCTCGTCTCAGATACGTTCGATGATCCGCTCGCCGAACAGCCCCTGCGGCCGCACGAGCAGCACCGCCAACGCCAGCACATAGGCGAACCAATATTCGATGCCGCCACCTATATGCGCCCCCAGGAACACCTCGGCGATCTTCTCGCCCGCCCCCACAATGAGCCCGCCGACGATGGCTCCCGGAATGGAGGTCAAGCCCCCGATGATGAGAACCGGCAAGGCCTTCAGCGCGAGAAAGGTGATGGAGAACTGTACGCCCAGCTTGGTACCCCACACGGTCGCCGCAACCAGCGCAACGAGACCGGCAGCAAGCCAGACCACGAACCAGATCCAGCTGATTGGAATCCCGACCGACTGAGCGGCCAAGTGGTCGTCGGCAACTGCCCTGAGTGCGCGACCGGTCTTGGTGCGCTGGAAGAATATCGCGAGGCCCGCGACCAGAATGCCGGCGATAAAGCCGCCCCAGACATCCAGCTTGTTGACCAGAATTCCACCAGGAAAGAGATTTTCAAGCAGGAACCAGGCGTCCGTCGGAAACAGCCGCAAAGGGTAAGCATCGGAACCGAAGATCATCTGCGCCGCACCCTCAAGGATGAATGTCACGCCGATGGTGGACATGAACAGCGTAAGGGCGTCCTGGTTGACAAGCGGTCCGATCACGAATCGCTCGATCAGCCAGGCCGTTATCGCCATGATTACGGCAGCGAAGCCAATGCCTAGGATGATCGCAGCCCAAAGCGAGAAGCCGTTGGCCACCAGCAGGTCGAGCGAGCGAACCAGTGCAAGCCCGGCGAGCAACACCATTGCGCCTTGCGCAAAGTTAAAGACGCCGGATGCCTTGAAGATCAACACGAAGCCGAGCGCGACCAGCGAATACAGCACGCCGGACATCAATCCGCCGATCAGCACTTCAAGAAATTGACCCAACGCGATCACGCAACGCTCCTTAATGCGCGACGCCGAGATAGGCGTCGATCACGCCCTGATTCCTCTTGACCTCATCCGGGGTGCCGTCAGCGATCTTCACGCCGTGATCGAGCACCGCCACGCGATGGGAGAGATCCATCACCACAGCCATGTCGTGCTCGATCAGCGCAATAGTCGTGCCGTAATGATTGTTCACGTCGATGATGAACCGCGACATGTCCTCCTTCTCCTCGAGGTTCATGCCTGCCATCGGCTCGTCGAGGAGAAGAAGATCAGGCTCCATCGCAAGGGCGCGGCCGAGTTCGACGCGTTTCTGCAGGCCATATGGCAAACGCGCAACAGGCACCTTGCGGATCGCCTCAATCTCCAGAAAATCGATGATCTCCTCGACCCGGTGCCGATGCTCGATCTCCTCCGCCAGCGCAGGGCCGTAGCGCAGCATCTGCCAAAAAAGGCCCCGGCGCATCCTCAATGTGCGGCCAGCCATAATATTGTCGAGCGCGCTCATTCCCTTGAACAGCGCGACGTTTTGAAAGGTGCGCGCGATGCCGCCACGGGACGCCTCGAACGGCTGCATCTGGGCGCGGGTCCGTCCTTTGAAGGTGATGGCGCCATGGTTCGGATGATAGAAGCCGTTGATGACGTTGAGCATCGAGGTTTTTCCGGCGCCGTTCGGCCCGATGATGGCGCGAATTTCGCCTTTCCTGATGTCAAACGAAACGTCCTTCAGCGCTTTCACGCCGCCAAACGCCAGCGATACCCCCTGGACCAGAAGCAAGATTTCGCTCGTATCCGGCATCCTCATGCGGCTTTCCCCAAAGGTTCTGTCGCACCAATTGTTTGCAGGTCGCGGATCTTGACCCGAGCCGCGATCACGCCCTTGCGGCCATCCTCAAAGGTGACCTCGGTGGAAATGTCCGCCTCATGCGAACCGTCGTAGAGCGCCGTGACCAGTGGCGCATAGCGCTCGGCGATGAACCCGCGGCGAACTTTCTGGGTGCGGGTCAATTCGCCATCGTCTGCGTCGAGTTCCTTATGCAGAATGAGAAAGCGGCGAATCTGCGCGCCCGCCAGCACCGTTCCCTCCGCGAGAGAGCGGTTCACCTCGGCAACATCTTTTGCCACCATGTCGTAGACCAGCGGATGGCCCGCCAGCTCCTGATAGGAACCGTATGCGAGGTTGTTACGTTCGGCCCAGTTTGCTACAGCGACCGGGTCGATATTAAGAAAGGCGCAAACGAAATCCCTGGAGTCGCCGTAAACGACTGCTTCCTTGATGTTGGGAAAGAACTTCAACTTGTTCTCAAGATACTTCGGCGCAAACATCGTGCCGTCAGCCAGCCGACCAACGTCCTTCGCGCGATCGATGATCTTGAGGTGCCCGGTCCTCTCGTCGAAGAAACCGGCGTCGCCGGTCTTGACGTAGCCGTCGGACGTCATGGCCTCCACGGTTTTCGCCTGATCCTTGAAGTATCCGACGAACATGCCGGGTGATCGGAACTGCACCTCGCCTGTTTCCGCAATGCGGATGTCGACGTTCGGTGCAGCCGGGCCGACCGTATCGGAGTAGATCTCACCGTCAGGCTGGCAGGTAACGTAAAGGAACGCTTCGGTCTGACCGTACAGTTGCTTCAGGTTCAATCCGATCGAGCGGTAGAACGCGAACAGATCCGGACCGATGGCCTCGCCCGCAGTATAGGCGACGCGCACGCGAGACAGGCCAAGAACGTTCTTGAGGGGCTCGTAGACCATCAAGTGCCCGAGCGCATAGAGCAACCGGCCAAACAGCGGTACCGGCTTTCCGGTCAAAATCGACTCGCCATACCGCCGCGCAATGCCAAGGAAGTAGTTGAACATGCGCCGCTTGATGGCTGCAGCGTCCTCCATGCGGATCATCACCCGCGTCAGCATGGCCTCGAAACCACGCGGCGGGGCGAAATAGAAGGTTGGTCCGATCTCGCGCCGATCCTGCTCGATCGTCTCACCGCTCTCGGGACACGCCATGCAGAATCCAGCGACAATGCCCTGTGCATAGTTGAGGTAATGATCTCCAACCCAGGCGAGCGGCAGGTAGGCGAGTGCCACGTCCTTGTCGGTCAGGCTGTCGAACCTGACGGTATCAGTCGCAGCGTCGATGCAGCCTCGCGCCGACAGCATGACGCCCTTCGACGCGCCGGTTGTTCCCGAGGTGTAGAGGATGATCGAGATGTCAGAACCTTCGCCCTGCCGGGTGAACCCATCGATCTGCCTGCCGAGCGCCGCGCTGGCCGCAAGCGCGGCGCGGCCGTCTTCGATGACATCGCCGATTGCGATCAATCGGTCGTGGCCGTAGTCATCGAGGCCACGCGGCTCGTCATAGACGACCTTATGGAGGTGCGGCACCCGGTCGGATATAGAAAAGACCTTGTCGACCTGCTCCTGATCTTGCGCCGCAACAAACTTCACGTCGGCGTGAGCGAGAACATAAGCAAGCTCGTCGGCCACTGCATCCGCATAGACCGGAACCGGAATCGCGCGCAGCACTTGCGCTGCCATCAGCGTCCAATAGAGCTTCGGCCGGTTGGAGCCAACGATGGCGATCGTGTCTCCTGGCTGTAGTCCAAGTCGATGCAAGCCCGCAGCGTAAGCGCGCACGATCTCTGCGACCTGGGCCCAGGTCCACGTCTGCCAGATGCCGAGATCCTTGTGCCGAAACGCAGGACGGCTGCTAAACTGCACGGCATTTCGCGCCAGCAGCTTGGGGAACGTGTCAAACGATCCACCAACGGCCATGTCGGTCTCTATCCAAAACCGGCACGTTGGTTCGCGCCTGCTTATTGTGAGGCTGCGCCCTTCGGGAAGCAGCCATACGGATTCCGCATGCGTCCCTCACATTACAACGGATCGAAAGTCCTACAAGTCCCGGCTTGACCGACCCGAGCCCGTTAGTGGGTAATCAGTTGGTATAAATGAGAAAGCGGGCGACCGACGGTGGGTTAGCTTGGCTCTACTTGCAGTAGCAGGTCTTCGAGGATGCAGACCGTAATTCACCGATTCAACAGGTAACGTGAAAAAGGCCGATCTTCTTCGCGCGCGAGTTGTTGAACGTATGGATCGCCTCAGGCGTCGGCTGCAGCAGAACCGTGCAGCCCTTTCTCGCAAAATACGCCTCAGCTTCCGGCGATAGATGCACATTGCCCATCTGGCCCGAGCCAAGAATTAGCTGCTCGCATCCGTCCTCAAAGACGAACTTCGCTTCGTCCTTCGAGAGGACATGCGAGGTGCCGTAGTACTTCTTCGACAGCTTCTTCTTCCGCTTTGCCACTTCGCCGGACAGCCGAATGATCACGTCGTGTTCATAGGTCTTCCCGTCAATGGTGATGGTGCCGAATGTCGTGCGTTCGATCTCCATGGCCTGACCTCCTCATGATCCCGGCACGAGGCCCCGACTCCGCGTCGGCAGACGAGCCTGGTATCGATGTCAGGGCAGCCCGCGTCGCTCGTCGGCTCGCGGGCCTCCTGTTTCCGAACCTTGAATCTCGGCGGTGCCGTTAGCCGGCAATTCGCTGCCTGCCGTCTACCCGACAATCTGAAACGCGTCAGCCGCACGCAACACGGTGCCGTCCTCCCAGTGGCGTCCGACCAGCATCATGCCGACGGGGAGCCCTGTCGACATGCCTACCGGAACCGTCGCGGCAGGATGGCCAGTGACGTCGAACGGGCAAGTGTTGGAAATCATCTCGAGTGCCCGCGCAACGTAGTCCTCGCGGCTCGCGTCCGGCGGTGGGAGTAACGTGGCCTTCAAAGGTAACGTCGGCATGAGCAGGAGATCGACGCCTTTGAGTTGCTCATCGTAGGCGGCGCGTAGCACGCGCGCGAGGTTTTGGGCCTTCGCGTAGTAGCGGCCCTGGTAATTGTCCTGCATGTACTGGCCGAGCAGGACAACGAGCTTGACGGTCTCCGAAAGGTCGTTGGCGCGCACCCGCCGGCTCCGACCGTAGAAGTCCAGCAGCGAAGTCGTGTAGTGCCCTTTCCAGTTGGTTCCCATGCTGTTGCCCGCGACCATCAGCGCCGTGGCGCCCTCGACGGCGATGGCGTTCCAGATATGGATGCCGTCGCGGTGGAGGGGGATCGATACCTCGCTCACGGTTCCTCCCGCTCGCGTCAAGCGCTGTGCCGCCTCGCGCACCATGGCGTCGACATCGGGCTCGGAATTGGGCCAGCCAAACCCTTCCTTAACGATCCCGATCCGCAGGCCGCGGGCGTCTCCGGTGAGCTGCTTGGTATACGCTTCGGTACGCAGTCCCGCCGGTTGGCGCGGGTCGAGGCCATCGGCTCCGGCGAGCACCTCGAGAAGCCGGGCGGCATCGCCGGCGGTACGGGCAATGGGTCCGGTATGATCAAGTGTTAATTCAATCGGGAAGACACCTGTGTAGGGCACAAGCCCGTGGGTTGGCTTGTGGCCAACCGCTCCGCAGAAAGAGCTGGGAATTCGGATCGACCCTCCCTGGTCGCCCCCGATGGCCATGTCGCACTCGCCGGCGACGACGAGTGCCGCGCTGCCGCTGGAGGAGCCTCCGGCAGATCGCTTCGGATCGTGCGGATTGAGTACGGGCCCAGTATCGGAGGTATGGCTACCGCCCGAGAAGCAAAGATGCTCGCACACGGCCTTGCCGACGATCTCTCCACCGGCATCGAGGATGCGGGTCACAATGGTTGCGTCCACGTCGGGGACATAGCCCTCCAGCACGTTGGAACCGTTCATCATCGGGATGCCGGCAACGCACACATTGTCTTTGATGGCGATTTTCTTGCCCGCGAGAGGCCCCGACGTTGCGCCTTTGATCGAGCACCTCCAGTACCAGGCGTTGAGCCGATTGTCCGAGACACCTGGTCGAAACCCCGCGTCCCGCGGGTACTTCACCGCCAATGTCGGCTCCGCGAACTGGTCCAGGCGACGGTACGACGCGAGCACGCCGTCCATGAGGTTGCGGAACGACGTCAGATCGTCGCGGCTGAGAGCCAAGTTGTAGGATTTGGCGATGCGCTCCAATTCAGGCAGCGGTGGCTTGCGCAGAATCCGCGGCGCCGTCGCCGTCGAGGGTGGCGATTGCGTACCCGCCTCGGCGGCCGCACGAACGGGCGTTGTCGCCGCGGCGACAACGGTTGCTGCTGCGCCGGCATGAAGGAAGCGACGACGCGAATAGTCTGGCGAGGCTCTCATAGCACATCCTCCCTCGACCAATGGGCTGACTTCTCAAATCCACCGCTCGCCCTAAAGTGTCGGGGACCGTCTGGTGGTCGGTAGCCGCGACGGTCACCAAGCGGAGGCCGCCGACGCTGCGGCCGGCGTGCCAAGCTGCAACATCACAATGAGTCCTTGCATTCGGACAGGGCTGAAGCGCAGCAGCCGCATGAGGTTGGGGCGTGAGGCCCTGGCCGAGCGGATCGGGACGGCAATTAAGGCCTGTACTGGATGCCTCCGGCATCCTCGCGCGGACTGCGGAGCGACGCGCCGTCCAGCAGCAGATTATCGCGCAGCCAGCGGCGAATTCAAGAGCTTGCATCTTTCCCGGTCCGCGCTCGGCAGCCACGTCGCGGAGCACTTCCACCTTCGCGACACACGCACAGTCAAGCTACACGCGAGATGTCTCCAGCGACCATCGGAGGCTTGCTTCAAAGTTCAGTCTTCACGATTTCACTGCAACCGGTATTTGCTCATGTAGTGCTTGCGCATGATCTTGCGGGTCTGCTCCGCAAGGCGCCTGTTAGTGCTCGCCTGCGGCTCGTCGCGGCGCTCCGGCGGCTTCGGCCGATGCGGATGAGGGCGCTGTTTAGTCGAATGCTGCCTTCGGGTCAAAGCGACAGACCTTTGTTCATGCGACGATCTCGACCGGGCCGCCGATGGCAAGACCGAGATCGCGGTCCGCCCGCCCCTGATTGACGGCAATTTCGGCAAGCCCGTTGGAATTCTCATACCAGAAAGCCGCGCCTGACGGCAGATCACTGAAGGTCCTCGCGCGGTCCAGAACCCGATCCACGACGGTCAGCCTTGCGCCGGGCGGCAGCATAGCCGCCCTCACCCCGGTCATCGCATTGCCGTAGTGGTCGATGTAAACGATCTCGCACAGGTCATCCGGCCAGTCTGCCCGACGATCTGCGCCATCGTGACGAGGTCGGCCGGGCGGCGGATCACCGCGCGCCAGCATGGCCGCCACCGGGGCGAAGAGGTCGCGCCCGTGAAAACTGGCCGAGAGATGCTTCGGCTTCCAGTCGATGTCCCAGTTGCGCGTCTCTCGGGCTCTGCGCTGGATCAGCTCAAACAAGCCGTTGCCGGGGCCGATATACCAGCGGCCGTCGGCCTCGAGAAAAATGGATGGCCGATTCCCGCCGACGCCGGGATCGACAACGCAGAGAAAGACGGTTCGCACCGGAAACCATGCAGCATAGGCCGCCAACAGATACGCCGACGCCTTGGGATTGCCGACTGGCGCATCGGCGAACAGGTCAATAATGGGTATGCCCGGCGCCATCTGATGCAGCACCGCCTTCATCTGACCCGTATAGGGGCCGTGCAACCCAAAATCCGTGAACAGTGCAATCATGGTGTCAGCTTACGCAAGTGCGTGTGTCCACTTCACTCGAAAACGCTATACTGACCCATCCGAGCCGTATGGCGGACCGCGGTCACAGCAGCACGCCGAATCCCGCTTTGCTCTCCCTCAATCGGCTCGCCCACTGTGATCGTAGGCTCGGCGCAATGTCGATCTCGCGTCTGCTCATCATCTTCGGCTTGTCGCTCGTTGTGCTTGGGCTGCTATGGCCAGTGATCAGCAAGATCGGTTTGGGCCGCCTGCCCGGCGACATCGTCATCGAGCGCGACAACTTCCGCGTTTATATCCCGCTCGCAACATCGCTGCTGGTCAGCGTGATCCTTTCCCTGATCCTTTGGCTCGCTAACCGTTAGCCGTCGGCGCCTCTTGCTCAGGATGGACGGCGCTCGGGAGCGTTCGCGGCCGGCCTGCTGGCAGCATCATCGTCTGCGCCGTGAGCAGCCACGGCGTCCACATCAGTCGTGTGGCCTGCACCCAAAACGAAAAAGGGTTAGCTGCCTCGAACGAGGATCCGAGCGCTTCAAAGGACGGTGTTGCCCGCAGGTTGATTGACATCTGCTCCCAATCACCATTCGGCGATTGCCGGTGAATGATGTCGATGTCGAGGCCGGGCAAACGAGCGCTTGCTCTTGTGGCATCGATATCGCTGTCTGGACTGTACATCCGCTCAGGCATCGGCCTCTATCATCTCCGTGCACCGATTGCGTCCCGCTGGGCACCCGCAGCGACCAGCTTATTGATTATCGCTCATTATTCCGGGCAATGAAAGCTCGGAGACTTGTTGCCACGACCATGGCCGCACCTTGCGGAAGGACGGAACCCCGCCTCCTTGAGGCGGGCGTGGCGTTTCATCTGGATCAGTTGAAGGCGGTTAGCCGTGTGGCGTGCCGACCGCGCTGCCTTGCTTTCACAGAAGACCTTCGGCCGGTCGTCATTTGTTCGCCGGCTTTGATCTTTCTGGAGGGTCAGGTCGCTGGCGTCGAGTGGGTCACCACAAGCTGTCTGTCAGAATCGAACATAACCCTTGTTCTGAACCGCTGACATTGCCGATCCAGCGTCTGTTGTAGCCATTCCACGTCCTGGCGCGACGGATAGGATAATCGAAAGTTCCTGATCTGCAGGGGAACCAGATTCAGTGCTTGGAGGCTTCCGCTGGTCCGCTGCAGGTCCGCAAAATACATCAGCGCCAGATCGTCCCGGTACTGCTCGTAGCCACGAATGCCCTCATAATCGTTCAGAAAATCGCCGCAGCCATAGAGAATGAGACGATTGCGATAGATTTCGATGGCTCTTGGGTGATGCGAAGAATGTCCGTGAACCACAGATACCCCTGCTTCGTCGATGAGAGTTCGAGCGAAAGCCATCTGTTCATCTGGAACATGATATCCCCAATTGGATCCCCAATGAATTGAAACGACGACAAGATCGTCCGGGCGCTTGAGCGCGGCGATTTGATTGGCAACCCTCGAAGCGTCCTGTTCGGACACCCCGGACAACAAATTGATACCGGGTGTATGGGCTGTTGCCGCCCAGTCGGGAGGAATGCCGCTCGAAACGGTGCCGAACGAAAAAAACAGAAGCCGCGCCGTCGAAAACTTCAGCGTTGCTGGTGCGCAGGCTTCGTGATCATTGTGCCCCGCACCCGCTGTCTTGACGTTCATCTTTTGCAGGGTCGCCAGCGTCTCCAGCAAGCCGGCCCGTCCCCAATCGAGCGTATGGTTATTGGCCAATGCACAACAGTCGATCCTCGCGGCCGCGAGACATGCTGCATTCTCGGGGCTCATGCGGTAATTGATCCCCCTGTGCGCGCGATCGTCGCCGCGGGTCACGGCCGTTTCGAGATTGATGATGCGAGCGTCCGGTTGCATGCGCTTGAATTCGTCCAGTGCAACGCCCCAGACGTAAGACGGCCCGTTGCGCCGCGGAATGCGGCCGTTCACCTGCTCGGCGATCAGCACATAATCCTCCGCCGATCGCATGTAATTCTCGTACAGTTCTGGGCTACAGGGGTACGCCAGCACCTGATCGATGCCGCGTCCGCACATGACATCTCCGCACAAAAAGAGCCGCAGCGAATGCCGCTGTGGCTGAGTGGTCTGCACCTGCGGTTCGTCACGCATGAAATGCCGCCTCAGCAGGCCAGAGCATCAGCAATGGCGTGTCACTCCTTCCGATCAGGCGCAGGGCCTCCCGAACGCCGCCATCACTTCGGCCAACATCCGCCCCTCCTCCCCCGCATAACGCGGCGAGAAATGAAACGGCTCGACGCGGCGCACGTTGGCGTCTCGCGCAATCTGTCCTGCCGCAGTGGTCGTCAGATGCGCGCGCTGCTTCGCCAATGCGGCATCCGTCCCTGCAAAAGCCGCCTCAATGAAGAGCACGTCTGCATCCTGAACGAGAGCAACGATCGCGGCACGGTTGGCGACCGTGTCGGCGACATCGGTGATATAGGCAATCTTCTGGCCGGCAACGACAGTCAAGAGATCGCGCAGGCTACCAAGCCGAACGAGCCGACTGTCCGATGTCGCCGATCCATCGATATGGATCAAATGATCGTCAGGACGGCCTTCGACAATGGCATTCTTGAGCGCCCGCAGCCACGGGCCGACAGGCAGCCCGCGGTCGGCTAATCGGTTCTTCCAAACGTTGACATGCGCTGCCTCCTGCAGCGCAAAGCCGAGGCAAGGCACGCGATGCTCCAGGATGGCGGCCGATACGTGATAGGTCGGCTCCCTGTA
This sequence comes from Bradyrhizobium sp. AZCC 1678, assembly GCF_036924765.1. NCBI lineage: Bacteria > Pseudomonadati > Pseudomonadota > Alphaproteobacteria > Hyphomicrobiales > Nitrobacteraceae > Bradyrhizobium > Bradyrhizobium sp. AZCC 1678. The sequence goes on along the minus strand of NZ_JAZHSE010000001.1, from coordinate 2,711,300 downwards.
CAGTATGCCGTCAAACGTGGCGTTCGCGACCAATTGCTCTGCGACAAAAGCCCTTTTCAGCCGGAACTGCGTGGTGGAGACGGAATGCGGCGTCGCGAGCTCACTCACGATGAAAACGAGATCGCAGCGATAGCTGTCAACCAGGTTCCAATGATAGCCCTGAAGTTTGTGATGGACGCGCTCGGCGAATCCGGACGGGCCGTAGAGGTGCACAGATTTCTCGCGCCCCACCAGCAAACGGAGCAGATGGTCGAATCCAACGAAATGATCGATATGCGCATGCGAGACAAAGATTTGGTCGACACGTTGTATCTTCCGCGGCGATAGCGAGGCGATTTCCCCGATATCGAACAGCAGACCGCGCTTTTCGAACAACGTCTCAACATAGACCGTCGGGTCGCCGTAGCGTCCGTTAACCAGGCTGGGATGGAGAAGCGGCCGCATGGCAAGCAGTCTTCCCGCAGCGAACCTTCCGCGCATCTTCGCGAATGGCGTCAATATTGCCGCTCTCTTGCGACGCCAAATCAGCATACTACACAACGCCGGCGCGGGCGGGTACCGATTTTCGATCCATCGTTCGGTTGCGCGATCGCGTGCGCAAGACGATGCTGATCCGCTGGCGGAGCCATCCTCAAGAGCTCGTCAAGCCCGAGGCGATGTCTCCTGCGGCCTGAAGGAGAAAACATATGGAACTCGCATCAAGTGCGTTCGCCGATGGTTCGGTCATTCCGCGACGCTTTACCTGCGATGGGGACAACCTTTCCCCGCCTTTGCAATGGTCCGGCGCGCCAGCCGGAACGCGGAGTTTCGTCGTGCTCTGTGACGATCCCGATGCGCCCTCCGGCACATGGCACCATTGGGCGGCCTACGATATTCCACCGACCGTGGTGGAACTTGCGGTCGGGGCCGCGCAGGACACAAAAATGAAACAGGCGGTCAACGATTTTCGGAAGCTGGGCTATGGCGGCCCTTGTCCCCCTCATGGCCACGGACCTCACCGCTATCACTTCCGGCTTCTCGCCCTCTCCGCGGAGCACCTGCGAGTGCACAGCAATACGCCTTGCAGGGACGTCGAGCGGGAAGCACGTAACCATACGATCGCGGAAGCAACCCTCGTCGGCCTGTATCAAAGATAAATTCGGCGTCAGTGCCTTGGCGTCGGTTGCTTGAGCAGTGGATGGAAGAGGTATTCGTGCACGCCGCGAAGATGGGCACTATTGTTTCGCTGTGGCGCTATGATGCGTCGGCCCGGGCAAGCGCCGCCACTGGATAATCTGCGACGGCCGCCGATCCTGCGCTACGCGTGTTGAGCGGCAATCTTCCGTATGCCGAGTACCATGAGTTGCCATCCATGGCGGCTGGTCGGTCAATTGCGTGATGCGACGTGAGGCCTCGGCCGAGCCGAACCGTCAAGACCGAACCGGGCCTCTCCTCTGTCGTGGTTGAAGCTGCCGGCGTAGCGCCGGGCTCCATGAACAGCGCTGACAAGGCCTCGGCGACACACAAAACTGCCAACTTGGCGCTATCTTGAGTTAAGCATCCTCGCCGCGCCTCTCATGGCGTCCGGGTGCGGTCGCTACGACTGCAAATCACTTCAAGCGCAAAACTTCACTCATCCAATTTCTTGCTCAATTCAGGATTGAGCTTGTTCCGATCGACAGACTGATAGAACGTGATGGGTCTGCATTTTCCCTCGAAATCCGCGAGGACAATGGCCGTCCACGGACTCGTGTTCTCGCCCGAACCATCGCGGAGCTCCGGCATGACCTTGCGAGCAGCGATCACATACCAAGCGCGACCAGCCGCTGCGGCCTTCGCAGCCGCCGCGAACTCATCCAATATTCCGCGCAGATTTTTGCGCATTTCTTCTTCGCTGTCCCCGCGCAGGTATTTTCGAGACGACTTTCCCGCCTCTCCGTACTCATGATGAATGTTCAACTGCAGTCGGGCATCATCCACTTCAATCTTGGTGACCCGTATCGCGGCTCCGCCTTCGCGGAGATAGTCTCGCACCCGAACGTCGCAGGCCAAAAATCTGTCCGTGGGTGGCTGAGCGACGCTAGCTGCAGGGGGGACCGCGGCAAGAGCCCGGGTCTTCTTTTTTCGAGGAGCAGCGTCCGCAGGCATCGTGGCGATGGCGGCGCTGAGGAGCGCCGCAGCAAGCACGACCGGAAGAGTGGCATTCATGAGTGCACTGCCAATGCGGTGTTTCTAAAACGCTCTGCCGCAGCGTTGGTTCCATGGCCCGGCCAGGTCGGAGCGGTGCTGAAGGCCCGGAGCTCGTTGACCGAGTGACGTCGGCCGCCGCAACCGGTCGAATCTCCTGAGTCGAGGAACGAACGGTGTGTGCAGCACACCTGAATCCAGGGACCCAGCGCCCAGGACAACGGCGTTTTTTGGTAGCTCGAGGGTCTAATCTCGACATGCGCATCGCCGTGCACCGGCGGCACCGGTCCCCACTGTCTTTCCCCCTGAATGACCGGCATCCCACCGCGGCCAAAGCGAGCTAGCGGGAACTTTTTCCCCAAAACAGCCTTGTCTAACATTGTTCTACAAAAAGGGACCTTACGGAGGCGGTTTTCGACCGTCGGCAGGTCATGGACTCGATTCTCATCAAGATCTTCGCCACGGCGCTTGCCTTCAGCCAGGTCACTACCCGTCCGGATGAGGTCAAGACGGAATTCGATGCGGCGCGCGACCGCTTCGAGGTGGCGCAGCTTTTGGGTGCCGGCTGCGCCCACATGCGCAAGGCTTTCGACATCGAGGACATCAACCTGGACGATCTGATTGCCACTGCCATGGACGACAAGGAAGCGTTGAGCAGCGAGATCAAGGCGCTCAAAGGACTGAATCTGGCCGACCTCCACGTGGCCTACAGGCAGTTCTGCAAAGTCGAAAACGTGGAAGGATCTCCGGTTGATCTTGGTCAGGTCATCGCTTTCTACAACAGCGCGGTCAAGGATCTGCCCGACGCCGAGCAGCTCAAGCACCTCAGGCTTCCGGGCACCAGCGTAATCCTCGATAACAAGAGCCAGCGTGTTGCCGAGATTTACGCGCCGAACAATCGCCGCATCTGGGTCAGGCTTGCGGATATCCCGGAAGCGGTGCGCAACGCGTTCATCGCCGCCGAGGACAAGCGCTTCTTCCAACACACCGGCATTGACGAGCGCGGACTGGTCCGCGCCTTCATCGGCAACTTCGCGCAGCCGGGCCGGCCGCGGGGCGGCTCGACCATTACGCAGCAGGTCGCCAAGAACCTGCTGGTGGGCAACGATATCACTTACGAAAGAAAACTGCGCGAAATGATCGTTGCCTCGCGGATGGAGCGGGCTCTGACCAAGGCGGAAATCCTCGAGCTCTATCTCAACTCGATTTATCTCGGTCGCGGAGCTTGGGGCATCGAGATGGCGGCGCGCAGCTATTTCGGCAAACCAGCCAAGGCGCTCTCCGCAGTCGAGGGTGCGCTGCTCGCCGGGCTCGCCAAGGGGCCCAACTACTTCAATCCCGACCACCACCCTGAGCGCGCGCGCGAGCGCCTTGCCTACGTGCTGGGCCGCATGCAGGACGACGCTATGATCGACGCCGCCGCGGCGCAAGCAGTATTGCCGCAGTTCGTCGAGTACCTTCCGACGCGACGGGACTTCGGCTTTCACTTCGTCGATCACATCGCCCGCGAGGCGAAGGTGCTCGCGGGCCTCGATACTCTCACCAATTCCTCCTACACGGTGCACTCGACCGTCAATTCGGCCTTGCAGCGCATAGTCGAAGCGACATTGCAGGAGGGTCTCGCGCGGTACGAGCTGAACACCAATCGTTACAAATTTGAGGGACCCGAGGCGAACATTTCCGATGCTGTCCGTCTGAGAGCGGCTGATCTGAAGGCCACGGAGCCGGCCTGGCTCGTGGCGTTGAAGACGACGCGGCTCCCTCTCTATGACGTTCACTGGGAATCGGCAGTCGTCCTGGAGAATACGCATGGCAAGCGCGGCGATGCGATCAACGTCGGTCTGACCGACGGAAGCATCCTGCCGCTGAACACCTGGAGCGTCGCGATCCGGCGCGGTCTCAAGCCGTACGACGTGGTCTACGTGCAGGTGCGCAAAGCCAACGGTAAGCAAGCGGCGCGTGCCGATCTGCGCATTCGACCGACCGTGCAGGGAGCGGCGCTCGTACTCGGGAACGAAACCGGCCGCATTCTCGCGATGGCCGGCGGCTTTTCGTATCCGGCAAGCCAGCTCAACCGCGTGGTCCAGAGCCTGCGACAACCCGGCTCCACCTTCAAGCCGCTGACCTACCTCGCCGCCCTTCGGAAGGGATTGCAGCCCAACACGCTGGTGATGGACGAACCCATTACGCTGGCACCGATCGGCGCGACGGTCTCCGCGCGGCAGCGTGGTTTCTGGTCGCCGAAGAACTACGAGGGCGGCGCTTCGGGCGCCATTACACTGCGGCGCGCGCTGGAAAACTCCCGGAATCTCGCCACCGCGCAACTGCTCGCGACCGGTCTCGACGACAGCGCCGAGCGAGGCCTCGACCGGGTCTGCGAGATCGCGATGGAAGCGCAGCTCTACAAAGAATGCATGCGCTACTACCCGTTCGTGCTCGGTGCCCAAACTGTGCGGCTCATCGACCTTGCGGCGTTCTATGCAGCGATCGCCAACGAAGGCGCACGACCCCAGCCCCATGCGATCGAAACGATCGAACAGGACGGCCGCCCAATCTACCAGCACGATCCGCATGCGGTGTCCTGGATCGGCTTCGCCGACCGCGCATCGTTTTACCAGTTGAAATCAATGCTGCAGGGCGTGCTCGCGCGCGGAACCGCGCGCGCGGTGAAGCATCTCTCGCCCTATGTCGGCGGCAAGACCGGTACCACTGATAATTCGGCCGATGCCTGGTTCGTCGGTTTCACAAATGACGTCACCGTCGCCATCTGGGTCGGCTACGACAACAGCGACGGCGGGCGCCGCACCCTTGGGCGCGGCCAGACCGGAGGGAAAGTCGCGCTGCCGATGTTCGAGCCGATCGTGCAGGCAGCCTGGGAGCTGCACGCTCCCAAGACGGCGTTGAACGGCCCTTCGCGCGAAGCCATGCATCAGCTCGTTGCTCTGTCGATCGATCCCTATACCGGCGATCCTGCACCGGCCGGCTCCGGGCGCGCTTTCACCGAGTACCTCAAGAGGGATCCGTCGGGCAGAATCGATGACACGCAATTTCGGATCGTCTCGCGTGCAGAAAGCTACGCCTATCGAGGCGTTTATGACGAAGACGACGGGCCATTCCAGCAGTGGTCCCACGACAAGCGCCTTTACGGCGATAACCGGCTGCCCTTTCCATTCCCGAGCTGGCGTCTTGGTCCGCGCGAATATCCCTCCTGGCGCGGATATCCCGATGACGAGGACCGCCTCCCGCGACCGCCGCTCCGAGTCGATCCCGATTATTTCTGGCGGCGGCTGAATTGAGATTGACGCCATGAGAATCCACCGTGCCGCTGCCCTCATCGCCGCCTGCGTGGCCACTTGCACGGGCGCGGCCGCGCAGGAATTCCAGCTGGAGGACGTGCCCGCAGCCGCCAGCGTTCCGATCGCACAGATCAAACCGCGCACGGTCATCTTCGCCGACCAACGCAACGACAAACTCGCCGATTCCTCGACCGGGCTCATTCCTTTCGACGATTGGGCCCGCTCACGTCCGGTTCAGCGGCGCTTCCTCTCGCTCTTCCCGAGCTTCGTTGAGCCCACGCTCAACCAACAAACCAAGCTGAAGCTCTCGGTCTACCAGGCGGAGGCGCGGTTTCGACTTCCAAGACCGGCAGCGGCATTGGATCTATCGCGGTATGCGAATGTCGCGTTCCTCGAGCAGATCGATCCGGCAGTCAAGCACCGGCCGATTACGGCGGGCGATGTTGTTCCCAACAAGGACGCGGGCGCCGCGCACAACCGTGCGCCGAATCGCCGCTGGTGCGAGGACGTGAAGGCGATCTGCGTGCAGTCCCGCTACATGTTCGAAGGGAAAATTCCGGCGGGCATTCAGCTTGCCAACAAGCTGCGCGAGGAGAGCAAAAAGCCCATTCCGGATTTCATCGAGTTCCAGAGTGAGATGATGTTGGTCATGCAGCCGCACCTTGCCGAGCTGCCGAGCCTGACAGGGCTCGACTCCACGGTTACCGGCGGGCTCGAGCAGAACATCTTTTGGGTCAACCAGGTCATCCAGTTCGGCAAGCTGCTTGCGGTTCTGCAACAGCATCCGACCGAGCGGGAAGCCGCCATCGCGACGGTCTACATCCTGATTGCGGTCAGGAACGACGTGCTGAACAAGCAAAAGGAATACAGCAATACACCCATGCTGCGAAACCTCGTGCCCGCGCAACTGCTCATGGGCAACAGCTCCTTCAACAGCGGCGATTCGCTAAGCGCCGGCCTGCCGAAATACGCCAGAAGCCGCATCAAGGCGATCGCCGACATGATGGAGCGGGAATGAGCAGAGCGTGTGCGGCGACGAATGGACGCCGGAAGATGGACAAATCGCGTTTGCAGTCGACAGGCGTCTAACAAACTCCGCGAACTGGCAAACAGTCACCGAGCCAGGGGCAAGATTCCTGCCCACCACAGCTTGCAAGATCAGTCGATCGAGAGGCCGGCACTCCCGATCGACTCCCATCGCAAAATATCGCGGAATATCGTGCATTTTGGCGCGCCCAAAGAGATTCGAACGCCGACCGATCAGATTCGTAGTTCAACGTTTGATTGCTCCCGTCAGAAGCAGGGGTCGTCGGCGACGCGAAATCGCGGTTTTCACAGAGCTTCTTTTCGGCCGCTATACCGTTCTGCAGGTCCCGCGCGGCACCACTAGATTTCCGTTCGCAGGCCGGTGCGCTCGTGGCGGATACATTGCGGCCGGACGGGTGCGTTCAGCGCGTTCTTCACCACCTGACCAAGCGCCAGGAAGTCCACCTTGCGTGGAGACGTCCGGCGCCACGCAAGCCCGATACGGCGGCCGGGCTGCGGTTCGACAAAACGCAGGAGCTTCACTCGGTCGTCGCGCAGCTCGACATCGGCCGCGACTTCTGGCACCAGCGTGGCGCCATATCCGCTCGCCACCATCTGCATGACCGTTGCAAGGCTCGTTGCACTGAGGCTCGAGGCCACAGTCCAACGCCCCTTGGCACAATAGTCGAGCGCCTGATCCCGCAGACAATGGCCTTCTTCCAGCAGAATGAGCTTACGCTTCTTCACCTCGCCGGGCGTCACGCGCGCCGTTTCCGGAAGAGGGTCGTCGGCGGGAACAGCAAAGAGGAAGCGGTCTCTCATGAGATAGAAAACTTCAACCGCAGCCGCCTTGAGCGGCAACGCCAACAACAATACTTCAAGAGCGCCACGCTCGAGATCCGCGAGCAGCACCTTGGTCTGTGCTTCCACCAAATCAAGGCGCAGATCGGGATACCCGAGTTCCAGTTGGGGCAGCAACCGCGGCAATAAATACGGCGCCAGCGTCGGGATGACGCCAAGGCGCAACGTTCCGCTCAGCACCTTGGCTCTGTGTTGAGCCAGGTCTGTCAGGTCGCGCACTGCACCAAGGACCACTCCGGCGCGTTGCGCGATCTCGATGCCAAGTTCGGTGAACATCGGCGCGCCCGGGCGCCGCTCGATCAACTCTATGCCGAGAAGCCCTTCCAGTTCGTGGATCTGCATTGAAAGGGCGGGCTGGCTGACACAACACTCCGCCGCGGCTCGTCCGAAATGTTGATGACGGGCAAGCGCATCAAGATAACATAGCTGCCGGGTCGTGATCACCCCGATAAGATATTCTTAATGCCGCGGCAAAGCAAATTGATTGGCTTTTTGGCCGCCAGCTTAAAACACTGAACGGCTTGAAATCGTATGGGTTGAAATCACCAGCGCAAGCGCGCCGCAGGTGCACGCTCCGAGGGACGCTGTTGTGCGGACAATCAAAGGGAGAACCGCAAATTCGGACTTAGACGCCCTCGGCGCCCGCGAGGTCACCTGATCAAATCGGGAGCCATCCATGGTAGGCAAGCAAATCGCATTTTCCGGCAGGGCCCGTGAAAGCATGCTGCGCGGTATCGACATTCTCGCCAACGCGGTGCAGGTGACGCTCGGGCCCAAGGGCCGCAACGTCGTAATGGAAAAGTCGTTTGGGGCACCCCGCATTACCAAGGACGGTGTGACGGTCGCCGGAGATATCGAGCTCGAGAACAAATTCGAGAACATGGGGGCGCGGCTCGTGCGCGAGGTCGCGAGCAAGACCTCCTATGCCGCCGGTGACGGCACAACCACTGCAATCGTGCTGGCGGCTTCCCTCGTTCGCGAAGGCACCAAGGCGGTCGTCGCCGGCATGAATCCGATGGACCTGAAGCGCGGCCTCGACCTTGCGGCCGAGGCGGTCGTCGAGGATCTCAAGAGGAACGCGAAGAAGATAACGTCCAACGACGAGATCGCGCAGGTCGGCACCATCTCCGCCAATGGCGATGCCGAAATCGGCAAGTTGCTCGCCGAGGCCATGAAAAAGGTAGGCAATGAGGGCGTGATCACGGCCGAAGAAGCGAAGTCGCTTGAGACGGAGCTCGACGTAGTCGAGGGCATGCAGTTCGATCGGGGTTATCTCTCGCCCTACTTCATCACCAATGCCGACAAGATGCGGGTCGATATGGAGAATCCCTACGTCCTTGCGTATGAGAAGAAGCTCTCGGACTTGCGGGAACTGCTGCCACTGTTGGAAGCGCTGGCGCAGACGGGTAAGCCGCTGCTCATTATCGCCGAAGAGGTCGAAGGCGATGCACTCGCCACCCTCGTGGTCAACAAGCTGCGCGGCGGCCTCAAGGTCGCGGCGGTGAAAGCGCCCGGCTTTGGCGATCGCCGCAAGGCGATGCTGCAAGACATCGCCATCCTTACCGGTGGTACCGCCATCTTGGAAGATCTCGGCATGAAGCTTGAGAACGCCACGCTCGACATGCTCGGCCGCGCCAGAACGGCAGTGATCGACAAGGAGAGCACCATGATCGTCGGCGGCGCCGGCAAGAAGGCGGACATCGAGGCCCGCATCAACGAAATTAAGCAGTACATCGCGGAGACCACCTCCGACTATGACCGCGAGAAGCTAGAGGAGCGGCTTGCCAAGCTCGCCGGCGGGGTGGCAGTGATCCATGTCGGGGGAGCCACCGAGATCGACGCGAGGGAACGCAAGGATCGTGTCGACGACGCGATGCATGCCACCCGTGCCGCGGTCGAAGAAGGCATTTTGCCGGGCGGCGGGGTGGCGCTGCTCCGCGCCGCCAAGGTGCTCGACCGGGTGAAGCCTGCCAACGAGGACCAGAAGCATGGCGTTGACATCGTCAAGAAGGCAATCAGCTGGCCAGCGCGCCAGATAGCACTAAACGCCGGCGCCGACGCCTCGGTGGTGATCGGCAAGATCCTGGAGAAGGAGCAGTACAACTGGGGTTATGATGCCCAAACCGGCGAGTACGGCGACCTGGTCTCCAGGGGCATCATCGATCCAACCAAGGTGGTGCGAACCGCGCTGCAGGACGCGATCTCAGTCGCCGGCCTACTCATCACCACTGAGGCCATGGTTGCCGAGCTGCCGACGCCGCCGCCTCCACCTTTGCCGGGCCATGACCACGACCACCATCGCGGCGACATGGAATTCTGAGCCGATCGCGATCGCGCACACGCCCCCCTCGGCCGCGCCGACGGTCGCAGCCCCCGCGAGAAGGAGGAGCCGTCTTGTGAGAGCACCCATGGTAAGATTTTAACGTTAGAAACATCGAGCGCCCGCTTGGAGAGTTCCGCCTGTCGATAGCGAGGATCTCGCGTTGAAGATAAAACCAATTGGCGTTACGCGCCGAACCGTCTTGACCGCCGCCGTTGCGGGGAGCACCGGCTTTGCAAGCGCCGCTCTCGCCCTATCACCGCCCCTGGACGATTACGCGGTGGATCTCGTCACGCAGCTGACCGGAAAAACCCCGACCGCATCCGATCGTGTGCATCTGGTGATGCCGCGGACCTTTCCGAATGGATACACGGTGCCGCTTACGCTCGCGATCGATAGTCCCATGACGGAAGCCGATCACGTCAGGCACGTTTCTGTGCTGGCGCCACGAAACCCGCTAATTGAGGTCGCCACGTTTCATTTCGTCCCGCAACGCAGCGAGCCGCGCGTGTCGACGCGCATTCGCCTTGCCGAACCGCAATATGTTCTGGCGGTGGCGGAGATGAACGACGGCACGTTGCTGATGACCGAGACCTGGGTCGAGGTCGCCACCAACGGATGCAAATGACGTCCCGGAAGGAGGTGCGGAATGTTCGCTCCGACACCCCGTGTACAAGTGCCAAGCACCGCCGCGAGCGGTGAAGTGTTTTTGGTCAAAACCCTGATCAGCCATCCGATGGAGACCGGGCTGCGGCACGATGACCAAGGCAACGTCATCCCGCGCAAGATCGTCAACAAGTTTATTTGCCGCCACAATGACGTCGTGGTGTTCAGCGTCGATCTCCACGAAGCGATGGCGACGAATCCTTTTATCGAGTTCTACTTGCGCGCGACAGAGAGCGGCCGGCTCGAGTTCATTTGGGAAGAGGATGGCGGCGGCATCCATGTGTTGGAGCACCAGCTCACTGTCGCCTAATGATGCTGTAGTGATGTTGCCATGCTCCTTTTCACGCCATGAGCAAAGGGATCGGCGATCGCAGACACGGGGATGGAGCCGGACTCAGCATGCGCAAAATCATCGCCGCTTCCATCGCTGCAGGTTCGGTCATTACTTTCGTCGATCCCAGCCAGACAGCGGATCGCGATGGTGGAGCCCAACTCGCCGCGATGTGCGCGTCCTGCCATCGTCTGGATGGCGGCGATGGTGGTATTCCGACGATCCTCGGCATTAGTCCGGAGATGCTCACCCGCGCAATGCTTGCGTACAAATCCCGTGAGCGCCCGAGCCATATCATGCGTGGCATCGCCCTGTCGCTCAGTGATGAAGAACTCGCGACGGTGGCGCGCTATCTCGCAACACTGAACAGGCAGGTCAGGCCATGAAGTCCTGGACGCGTCGAGAGTTCGGCCGCTCGACAGGAGCAATGGTCCTTGCAGGGCTCGGTCCTCGATTGGCTGCAAGCGAATCCAAGGCGAGGGTTGTCGTCGTCGGCGGCGGCATCGGCGGTGCCACGGCCGCCAAATACTTGGCCGTCAGCGCGCCAACGATCGAGATCACGCTGGTTGAGCCAAAGCCGAACTATACGACCTGCTTTTTCAGCAACCTTTATCTCGCCGGGCTATGCTCGCTCGAGGCGCTTACGCATGGCTATGAGACGCTGGCGCAACGACATGGCATCAATGTTATTCATGACTCCGTGACAGCGGTTGATCCGGTCGCAAAAACCGTCGGGCTCAAGAGTGGTCCAAAATTACCTTACGACCGCGTGGTCGTTGCCCCTGGCATCACTTTCAATTACGACGCCATCGCCGGCTATGACGAGGCGGCAACGCAGGTCATTCCGCACGCCTGGAACGCGGGCCCGCAGACGCAGCTGCTGCGACGGCAACTCGAAAGCATGGAGGATGGCGGCGTCTTTGTGCTCGTCGCGCCCCCTAACCCGTTCCGCTGTCCGCCCGCCCCATACGAACGTGCCTCTCTGGTTGCTTATTATTTCAAACAGCATAAGCCGCGCTCGAGGATCCTGATCCTCGATGCGAAAGATAGCTTCAACGCGCAGGATCTATTTCTGGATGCTTGGGAACGCCACTATAGGGGTATGATCGAATGGCTACCCGCCCAATTCACCGGTGGGATAAAGGCCATCGATGTGAAGGAGCGTTCTGTCAAGACCGCGAGCGAGACATTCAAGGCCGCGGTCGCAAATGTCATACCCCCGCAAATGGCCGGCCAGTTCGCGCAGCAAAACGGCCTCGTGGATCAATCTGGCTGGTGCCCGATCGATCCCATAACGTTCGAGTCGAAGCTACAGCCGGGAATCCATGTGGTGGGCGATGCGAGCACTGCCGGCGATATGCCGAAATCGGCGTTCGTTGCGAATAGCCAGGCCAAGGCCTGCGCTTTTGCCATAGCCGCGGCGCTGACCGGGTCCGAGCGCGTTCCGCCTCATTTGTTCAACACTTGCTATACCCATCTTAGTCCCGACGATGCGGTGAGTAATGCTGTCAGCTTCAAGCCCGTGGCCGGAACGATCAAGATCGTCGACACTTTCGTCAGTCAGGTGCAGGAAAGCGCCGAAACTCGCCACCGGACCGCACGCGAGGCGCAAAGCTGGTACACTGCCTTTACGCGTGACACGTTCGGCTATGCCGCTTTCTGATTTGAAGTGGCCGTGCTGCGAGGTGCAGGAGCGCTCTCCGCCGCGGCGGATGGAACTGGTTCGGGCAGCCGCTCCAGCCGCAGCGAATTCAGGACGACGACGATGCTTGAGCCGGCCATCACTGCCGCCGCCAGCACTGGCTGGAGGACTCCGACCATCGCCAGCCCAATGGCGATGAGATTATAGCCGAACGCCCATGCCAGGTTGGTGAGAATGGTCGCGCGAACTGCGCGAGCGACGTCGATCACCCACGGCAGCGTCCGTAGCCCCTCGGGTGGGAGCACGACCGCTGCGGCCTCGCGAGCGAGGTCCGTCGCCGAACCGACGGCGATCCCGACATCGGCTCCGGCCAACACCGGTGCGTCATTGAGGCCGTCGCCTACCATCGCTACCATGCCATGGTCATGCCGGAGGCGTTCCAGCGCCGCGCGTTTGGCCTCGGGTGTGAGGCCCGCCTCGATATCGCCGCTCTCAATTCCAACCGCAGCGGCAATCCGCACTGCGGCTGCCGGAAGATCGCCGGTCAACAGCGTTACGCGCACCCCACGTCGGAGCAGCGCTTCGACGGTCGAGCGCGCCTCCGGCAGCGGCGTATCGTCAAGTGAAAGCACAGCATATGCCTGCTCGCCCCAGCCGACATAGATCACGGAATGGCTGCTCGCTTCACGCCGTCTCCCGTACTCAGCCAGATTTGGCGTCAGCGACCAACCCAACTCCCGCATCAATGCGGCGCTGCCTGCCGCTACGATCCGACCGTCCGATTTGCCACGGATGCCACGCCCCGGCACGACTCGAACGTCGTGGATGGCGACTGGCTCGAGCCCGCGCGCAGCTGCCGCTGCAGCTATGGCGCGGGCCAAGCCGTGCTCGGAATGACGCTCCAGTCCGGCGGCATGCGCGAGCACCGCATCGGCGCTGGTTCCATCGCTGTCGATAGCGACAACGCGCGCCTGACCCGAGGTGAGCGTGCCGGTCTTGTCAAAGGCGATCAGCCGGATGCGCGCCAGCGCCTCAAGCGCGGCCGGGTCGCGCACCAGGCAGCCGTGTCGGGCCAGCCGTCCGATGCCGAGCGAGGTGGCCATCGGTGCCGCCAGCCCGACTGCGCAGGGACAGGCCACCACCAGTACCGCAAGCCCGATCAATAGCGCACGGTCGAGCGGTAAGTGCTGCGCCCAGTACACCGACGCTCCAATGCCCAGCACGAGAATAATCGGCACGAAGACGCCTACAATGTTGTCGGCGAGACGCTGGCTCGGGCTGCGGCGGATCAATGCATCCCGTACCGATCGACAAATCTGCGCCCAGCGGGTCGCGTTTGCCACGCCGCAGCTTTGGATCAGGAGCGGCCCGTCAAGATTGATGCTGCCGGCGATCACATGCGAGCCGACGCCCTTGGCGATCTGCCGGCTTTCGCCTGTGACCAGGGCCTCGTCAGTGTGCGATTCGCCCTCCATGATCACGCCGTCGACGGGAATGCGTTCGCCCGGCCGAACTCGAACCAGCACACCTGCGTCAACCTCGCGCGCCGGCCGGCGGTACTCTCCGTCGCCAATGACGACGGTGGCCCACTCACTTTCCGCGGCCAAGAGCGGCTGCAGGTCACGCGCCGCCCGTGCACGCCCGGCGGCGTCGAGATAGTAGCCCGCGGTGAACAGCATCAGCACCATGGTGGCCGTATCGAAGTAAACCTGCGGGCTGCCCTCGATGGTGGCAAAAGCGGAATAAAAGTAGGCGGCGCCGACGCCGAGCACGATGAGTGCCGAGGAGGTCAGGCGCCCCTCCATGCCGTGGAGCCACGCCTCGCGGAGAAACGGTCCGCCGAGAATGATCACCGCGGGTGTTGCGAACAGCCAGAGCAGAAGATGAATCCAGGGAAGCATCTCGGCATCCGCGCCGCTGAAGGCGTCGCTGTACAGGAGCAGGCTGAACAGCATGATGTTCATAGAGAGAAAGCCGCCGACACCGAGCCGAATCAGCAGCCAAGCGGCCTCCCATTCCTCGGTTTTGCCGTGCTTGACCTGGTAGGCGATACAGCAGCCGTAGCAGCAGAATGCGCAAGCCTCACCGTTCACCGTGAGTCGCATCGCCCGCCGCCCGATGGGTAACAGGCAGTGGCTGCACAGTGCATGATCCTGGGCCGTCATGCTGGTTCTGTCCAGCCATGCGCGAAGTGCACGGCGAAGGGCAGGATGCCGCGGCCGACGGTAACGAGACCGAGCAGCAGGATGCAGCTGCCCGCTAGCCATACGCCCCGTTGCCGCCACGCCGGCGCCAGCGCTCGGCCGACGCCACCCATCAGAAGCATTGCGGGGAAGGTCCCAAACCCGAACGCTGCCATGGTGAGACAGCCCGGCAACGCTCCGGCCGTGCTCGCCGCCTGCGCGGCAAAGGCGTAGACCAGCGGACAAGGCAGGAAGCCATTGAATACGCCAAACGCGAGCGGGGCGGCATGTCCCGGCGCCGTCAACAGGCTGCGCAGGGATGCCGCGAGGGTGCTGGTGCCGGAGCCTGTCGTGATGCGATGCAGGCGCGGCAGCAGGCCAAAGAACTGCAGCGCCATGGCGATCATCAGCAGTCCGGCGAGGATCGCGAGAATCCGCTGACCGGTGTCAAGCGGACCGCTCAGCAGCGGGACTGTCGTTCCCTGCGTCGTGCATATGACCCGGCCGAAGGCGCCCGCTAGTCCGCCGAGAAAGCAGTAGGTCGTCAATCGACCGGTATTGTACAGCAGATGGCGCAGAACTGTCGCGCCGCGTCCCTGCGGATCGCGGCCCAGCGCACAAGCGAACCCGCCGCACATACCGATGCAGTGAAAGCTCCCTGCGAACCCTGCGACAAAGATCACGAGATAGGCGGCCATCGGCACATTGCCCTGCCCATCCAACGCTTGTGCAGCGACGGCACCACTTCGCCGCCGCTACCCACGCACGAGATAGGCGACCCAAACGAAGAAGGCGACGGTGGCTATCGCGAAGCCGACTAACGCGATGATCTGGATCGCACTCGCATCGGCGAGCGAAAAAACCGGATTCTCGATCATGCGCGCCCTCCTGGTCAGCCGAAATAGACACGGACTACGTTTATGGCTAACTCGATGAACAGGAACAGCAGATTCAAGGCCACGAGGGCGAGAATGATCCTGGCTACCAGCACCTTCTGCTCCTTCAGAACCGGCAATTCCTGCTCCTTTATTTCGAATCGGAATCAGTCAGTCACCAGCTT
This sequence comes from Bradyrhizobium sp. AZCC 1678, assembly GCF_036924765.1. Classification (NCBI taxonomy): domain Bacteria; kingdom Pseudomonadati; phylum Pseudomonadota; class Alphaproteobacteria; order Hyphomicrobiales; family Nitrobacteraceae; genus Bradyrhizobium; species Bradyrhizobium sp. AZCC 1678. Next base: position 2,695,749 of record NZ_JAZHSE010000001.1, on the reverse strand, counting down.
GCACGTGGGTCGGGATCGCTAGACACGTCCCGGTCCCAGCCCACCCCAATAGACGACGAGATAATACAGCGCCCAGATGAAGAGGACGGCATAGACAACCAGCAGCCACATGGGAATGTAGCCGTGGCGGGACTGAATAGTGCCGCCGGCATACTCCTCCATCTCCTCCGTATCGGCGGGTGAGCTGTTATTCGCCGTCGTGTTTGGCGTTCGCGTCGGATCCGTCATCGCCGATCTCCCTCTGCAGGAAACGTATGGATGCATCGTTGGCGCCGCTGAAGGCGCCTGAGAGCACGCCCCAAATGAAGACGCAGAGTGCACCGAGACTCATCATCAATGCTGCAATGTAGGGGCCGACGATCTCGAAATAGATGGTCATCGCTCATTACTCCTTGGCGGCCCGTTGTTCGGCCGCACCATTCCTGCTGCGACCGGCAAGGACGCTGGCGCGGCTCGCGGCACGGCCGCTTGGAACGTAGGCTTTGTCGGGCGTACCGGCCTCGAGTGCGGGATCGTTGAGCGCCCTGCGATCACTGGGGGCGATCGGCAGCGGTTCACCCGACAGCGGATCCTTGTAGGCCGACAGCGCAAGCACGTAGTAGGAGAGCGCCCAGCGGTCCTCTGTCGACAGCGGATCCCGGTAGGATGGCATGGGCGTGCCGCTCAACCCGGTCGTCATAGTGCGGAAGATGTCCTCGACGGTAGGACCTGACTTGAATTGGCCGGCGGTAAGGTCCGCTGGCGGGCTTGGAAAGCCCAGATCGTCCTTCAGCCCGGGAGCCTTTTCGCCATCACCCTTCCCGGTTCGACCATGGCATTCCCAACACTTCGCACCCTCCCACACATCCTTGGCGCGAGTGAGCATCTGCTCAGACGGAACAGGCGGCCGCCCGATGTACAGGGGCGGACCTGGCGGTTCTTCCTTGAAATAGGCATAGGGCTTTGCCGGATCGGAACGGTCGACCGCCAGCTCGTACTTGATGTACTGAATGACGGCGAGGCGGTCGATTATCTGCAGCTCGTGCCAGGCCGGCATCGCCGTGCCCCGAACGCCGCGTGTAATGGTGCGCAGAAGGTCGCCATCGGTTGGCAACGGCTCCTTGGTCAGCCTGAACTTGAAAACGGCCGCCGCGAAGCTCCTCGGGCGCTGCTTGTACATGAAGGTTGCAGCCGGTCCATTGCCGTCGCCGCTGTCCCCGTGGCAGCCGAGGCATCGCCGCTGATAGACCTCTTTGCCGTAGGCGATCCATTCGCTCGATCGTGGCACCGTGGCATCCGTAACTTCGAGCTTTTGCGGCTCAAACAGGTCCCGCCACTTGCCGCGATTCATGCCAAGTTTTTGGAGATAAGCGATGAGCCCCTGCAGCGCTTCTGTCTCGGCGGCGACGTTGACGGTGTCGCCTGTATATTCCTTGTTCGGTGTCCAAACGATCGGAGCTTTGCCGCGCGCCGCCATGGGCACAAACAGAAGTCCATCGGCGTTCGGCGTGAGCTTAACCTGCTCCTTGCTTTCGAATGCGAAGAGCTTCTCAGTAGCTGGCGTTCGTTCCAGGCTACGATTACCAGCTCCGTCATCGACAATCTTGACTCGTTCCGCGGACGTCTCGAACAGTCCCCGAAAAGGCGCCATATTCGAATCCGGCGAGAGCATTCGGGGATTCCAGAAATGCGCGAGATGCCATTCGTCGCTGAACTTGAGCCCGACCCGCGTCAGATCCGGCCCGATACGCCGGGTGCCCCACAGGTGCGGCACATCGAAGGCGTATTCGCCGGCCTCGGAGACCGGACCCCAACGGCGCGTCTCGCCGGTCACCGGACGCACGTATTGCGAATGGCAGTACCAACACCCCTCGCGCAGATATACCTGGCGGCCGAGCTGCTGCAGCGGCGTATAATCGGTGGCCTCGGTCACCATCCATTTGAGCTGACCAAAATCGGTCCGGACCACGGCGGTCACGTCGGTCGTCCGCGCCGTCGGTTCAATAAAGGGTAGGATGCCCTGGGTGACGACGGCGAGGAAGAAGAAGAAGACCCCGGCCACCAGAGCGACAAAGCGCGCACTCATTCGGCTGGCCCTCCAGCGGGAATTGGCGCAGCACCTGGGACTGGAACGGGCTCTCTTTCCTCGGCCGGGCGACTAAGCGCGGTCATCATAAGATTGAAGACGAGCAAGGACATCCCGATGTCCATCGTGATGCCGCTGAGCGTACGCACGAGCCAATAGGCTTTCATCCGGACCACCGTGTCGAGCCACTCGGTGCCATTCATCCATTCGAAGCCTTGCTGCAGACCTCCGGCAGTCAGCACCAGACCCATGGTCGTAATTCCGACGGTGATCAGCCAGAACGACCAGTTGCCAAGGGTCCATGACCAAAGCTCGCGTTTGACCGCGCGCGGCCACACGTAAATCAGACCGCCCATCGCCCAGACCACGAACGTGCCGAAAACGGTGAGGTGCGAGTGTGAGATGACGAAGTCGGTGAAATGGGTGGGCTGCTGGATCGAGCGCAACGCCTCGGTCGAGCCCTGGAAGCAACCCACCAGATACATCAGCGAGCCCATGATCAGGAACTTCGCGGGGAGATTCTTCCCGAATCCATCCCAGCGCCCCTTCACTGTACCGAAGAAGTTCACCAGCACGGTCCACACGGGAATTATCAGCAACATGGAGGTGATGATCGCGAGAGTCTCGGTCCAGTCGGCGATCGGGCTATACAGATAATGGTGGATGCCAACGAAGGGATAGAACAGCGCGAGCGACCAGAAACCCACCAACGATAGCTGGTGTGCGTAAAGCGGATTGCGCACAGCGACCGGTAGGAAATAGTAGATGAGCACGTAGCCTGCGGGCGTGAGCCACAGTCCGACGATGTAGTGGATGTAGAGGCCATGGAATGCGGCGCTATTAATGCCTGGAATCGTGTAGGGAAGGATGAAGCTACCCAGCAAGAGATTCATCGTCGTCCACACGAAGGCCCCTATGAGATACCAGAGCGCCACATAGAGCGGCGCCTCGAGGCGTTGTGCGATGGTGAGAAGGAACTGTGCCGTCGTCGCCGCGATGACGATGAAGATGGGAATCTCGGCGAAGAGCGGGAGCTCGCCTGCCTCCAGGCCATGGTTCTGCGCAAAAGGCAGCGAGATCAGCCCCGCCGCCAGGCTGATGTTGTACAGCCATGCCAGCGGTTCGCCCCATTGTGCCCATGGTACCCGCACGCCGCAGAGGCGCGGGGACTAGATAGTGACATTCGCCAATGAAGAGGGCGGAAAAGGCGCCGAAGATGACGCCATTGACATGCACCGGCCGCAGCCGGCCAAAAGTCAGCCCTAGATTACTGGTCCCAAGATAATCCGGATAGTTGAAGAGACCCGAGATCGCCACGCCGACCGATGGCATGACGAGGAGCCAGAACATGCCCCAATAAAGCCAGATTCGGACCACGCGCCAATCGACCAGATCATCCAAGTTGATGCCGCTGAACCTGCCGCGCAGTCTTTCTGCAGGAAACACCTCCGCCATGGAGCATTCCCCCTTCTTGTCCGCTAATGCGTTCTCTCCTGTTCCCGGATAGACGCAGCTTCGACAGCAATGACCCGCGCTAGAAGCCTCCGCTTCGCAGCATCGAAATCAGAACTTGCCCGGGTTCAACACCGAGCCGCTCTGCGACCAATAGATGTACGCTTCCAGCGCCTTCATCGCGTCCGAGTCATCGGCGATCTTTTCGCCCTGGTTGGGCTTCTCGATGCACCAATTGATCATGTCGCGCAGCGTCGCGAACTTGGCCATCTGCGCTTGGTACTTCGGGAACGTGGCGGGGTGGGTATCGGCCGTCATGGGATGGCACATAGCGCAGGCCATTCCCGTCTTGGACAACACGACACCCATCGCCTCCTCGGTTGCTGCATCACCGTGGAACAGCAGGTCGCCCTTGCGGACCTGCTCCATGAACACTTGCTGGTAGGAGTTCAGCAGCTGCGGCGTCACCGGATCCTTGTGCGCACCCGCAGGGCCGACCAGGACGGCAAGCGCTACTGCCGGGGCAGCGCGGAACAGAATGAAACGGCATGTTATCGACGCGGTCATGCCCATTCCTCCTAATATGGCCAGATACCGTCAGCGATCCGGGGTCGCAAAACCTCGGGAATGCTCTTCGCATAGTCATCTGGAGACTGCGCGTACACTTGCTTGCGCCACATGATGTATTCGGCTTCGACTTTGTCCTGGGCGCTGACGTCGATCTTGGCCCAACCTACCCCGTCAAAGTGATCACCGGGGTCAACCCGGATCATCGGCTTTGTAAGCTTCGGCACCCCCTCCGGCGCGTAAGGCCAAGGCCATGAGGTTGCCAGCATGCCGATCGAGCGCATGGTGCCGATCTCGTTGTAGAGCACCTGATGCGTGTGACCGTGAATGTTGGTGACTTTGGTGTAGGGCTTGAGCACCTCGTTTACCTCGCGCCAGTCGCGCACCCAGAAGTTCCATGGCGGATAGTACTCGTACAGCGGATTGTGGCTGAAGATGACGACCGGCCGGTTCCGATCCCAATTGGCAAGCGTTTTCTGCAGCCAGTCGAGCTGATCGCGGCCGACGCCCGCCCACGGCCCAGCGACGGTGCCGTCGAGCGTGGCCATGTGACCCATCCGCTCCTCGGGACTCATCTTCTTCGCCGTCCAATAGTCCGGACCGCGACTGACGGTGTCGAGCCCGACAAAGCGCACGCCCTTATGGTCGAATGTCCAGTTGGGCTGACCGAACAGTTCGCCCCACTTCTTACCCATGTCGAGGTACCAATCGTGCTCGCCCGGAATGTAGACCTTGCGGATGTTGACCTCTTTCAAGATCTCCACACCGAGCTCAAGTTCTTCGACCTTGCCAAGCTGGGCCAGGTCGCCGCCGAAAATCAGGAAGTCGGCCGGCGGACTCATGGCCTGCACCTCCTTGGCGGCACGCACCGTCTTCTCGACGAAGCGCGTATTGAGGGACTTCGGATAGAGATGGGTGTCGGAAATCCAGGCAAACTTGAATGGCGCCTCGGCCGCATAAGCGATGTCGAGGGTGTTGAGCAGCGGCCACCAGGCGAAGGTCTCGGCTACGGTCGCCGCCCCGACCACACATGATCTGTGCACGAAGGTACGTCGGGTAATCCGCAGCGAGGGGTCAGGACGCACCCCGGGCTGTTGGAGCACCGCGGCTACTTCACGCCGATCGCGCTCAAGCTCGGACATGAGTTTCCTCCCTTGCGATAGGTCGTAACAAGACGTCACTCCTCTAACGCGATGCGAGTCCGGCTCTTCGCGACCTCGCTACATTCTTTTCTTTGGCACGATTGTCGCGTGTCGAGCCGAAGACGTCGTTACTTCCCGGAGCCGCCTTGCACTGAAGAGGCGCCCTTCTTCAGTTCGATATTCAGATCGCTCGGCTTCCCCGCCGCAACGGTCACCGCCTGCTCGTTCGGACCGGTGAAGGGGTGGTACGCGACCAGCTTGTAGTTTCCGGCCGGAACGTCGGGGATGGTGAATTTGCCGTCGGCGCCGGTGACGGCAAAGTAGGGATTGTCGGCGACATAGATAAACGCTTCCATCCAGCCATGTGCGTCACAATCGATGCGCACCTCGCCCGGCCGCGGCAACTCGACGGGAATTCGCTGACCCTGGTTGGGAAGAGCGAGGTTGAACACGGTGCGCTTGCCGTAATAGCCGTGCGTGTTGTGGAGCATCGGATCGCTATTGACGACGTCCAGTCCCCCCACGCGTATCACCTGAATGTTGGGTTCGAATTTGCACTTGTTGTTGTTGATCTCCGGCTTCTTTGCTTCCGCCGGCCAGGCCTTTCCTTTCGTGATATCGGCCAGATACACGACGGCGTTCTGCACGCTCTTGTCCGGCCCGACTTGAATGAGCGTCTCCTCGTAGGGACCGCCGCACACCTCGATGTCCTTGGTCGGAATGACCTTGCGGGTGCCGGGGGGTCCGTTGAACACGACCTTGCCGGTGATCGATCCGCCGCCCGCGACCGCGCTCGCTTCGTAGGCTGGCGCCGGGAGCGGCGTTGCCACCGCCGCGAGCACCGACGACACCCCGATCAGCCACTTCATGGCTAAGCCCGTCATCACAGCTCTCTCTCTTGATCCTTGATGTACGCAGGAAAATTCGTCGAGAGCTAACCGCCATTTGTAGGGACTAGGAAAATCAGAACTGCTTTGCGAGACCTTAAGCAAAGCTTATGAAGCTCAAGGGCAAAAATCGTCTAAGAAATACCCGCTGAAACAAGAGGGAAGTTTGTGGCGGCTAAGCACCGCCGCCGCGGGGAGGCATTTGATGCGTCGCCGTCCCATATTTTCGGAACTCGGACGGGCAATCCCTTTCGGCATTGCTGTCGCGGCCGCGTTGGTATTGAGCCAACCGCTCGTGCGCGCAGCCAACTCGCCGGTGACGATCGGCGGTCCGTTCACACTCACCTCACCTGACGGCACGTCAGTCACCGAGCAGACCTACCGTGGCAAATGGCTGCTGGTGTTTTTCGGCTATACCTCTTGTCCCGATGCCTGCCCCACGGCGCTCCTTGAGATTGCCGCCGCGCTCACAAGGCTCGGCCCCCACGCCGACAAGCTACAACCGCTGTTCATTACGGTCGATCCGCTGCGCGATACGGCGGCCGTAATGGGGAACTACACTCAGTCATTTGATTCGAGAATCGTCGGACTCACCGGCACGCCGCAACAGATCGCTGCCGTTGCCCACGATTATGGGGTCTACTACACAGCCCGTCAGAACGGGCCAGGCGCCGATGACTACGTCATGGACCACAGCACCTATCTCTACCTGATGGACCCTGAAGGCAATTTTGTGCGCGGTTTTGACGCCGACACGACAGGCGAGCGCATTGCCGAGGCGGTGCGCGGCGCCATGGCAAAGGCTCGCGAGAATGGAAGTCATCGGGGACGATCAACGCAATGAAGCCCCCGCAAATCCTGAAATCCACTTGTTCTGTGCGCGCGTGATGTGGCCTCCGACCCCGGCGGCCCAGAACCTGCTCGCCTTTAGCGCAGATCCCGGTGTTGCCTTCGACTTTTGAAGCAGCCTCGGCGACCGCGACGATCCCATTACGTGGCCCAATACACACCCTGCACGCTTGCTGTCTACGCTTGGTCCTGCCGTTACCGGTTCGGACCCAAGACTCGCTACGAGGCGTCTGGCTAAGACGTACCTCGGCAGAACTTTCATCCGCTAGACATCATGAGCTTCTCCTGATGCACTTCAAATCCCGGAGGCGCAACCACCGATACCGACATTCACTGAAAGTTCCGATCCAGCCGAGTTACGTCTCTCATAAATACAAACCTGACACCCCGCTCAATCGGTGCACTCAAGAAGGCTCGCCACGCGGCGGACCTAATCTACGGTGAATCCGGCCTTTATAACGTGACCGCGCTGGAGCGCGACCAAGTTCCCTTAAGCAAGCCTGGACCTGAGATACGGCGCAAGCACCCTCCTCCAGAAACGGCATACCAACCCGGATCGGATTCGTCCCGCAACACCGGCTTTTCCTTACCGGAGGCGAGTGGGTGATGGACGGGCTGAAGACGGCCGTCGAATATTCAGCCAACTGGGACTACCCGGTGAGCGTCGGCGGGACGGGAAAGGTCGCGCGTGGTGCATTCGGACTGATCCAGCTCAATTTTTGATCCGTCTGCGTCCGGCGCCTAGAGAGAACGAGCCAAAATCCTGGAAGCATCGTCACGACAGATGGAGTGAGCAGGCCGATTCCGGCCGCCCCTCACCATGAACGCAAGAAGATTGCTGACTTCCGGTTAGCAGCAAAATGCAGTTGCGTTTTCGGTCGGAGCGATGGTGCGCGTTCCCACGCGCCAGCATAGAGCGCAGCCGCAGCGAATTGCGAAAGGTAGGCGGGCCGCAGTTCACCGACAGCGACATATGGCGGCTGGCGAGCAACAGCCGAACTCGATCACCCCCTGCGATCACAGAGTTCTTGCCAGCGACGCGCTCCCAGATGTCTCAGTGATCGCGAGCGAACGCTATCGTGCGCCATTCGCGGGGTGGCAGTCGCAATGATGTCCAGCAAGGCCGTGATGATATCGCTGACGGTGGCGTTAGATATCGACCTGCTGAGCAGCGTGGCCCGATCCGCCACGAAAAGTGCTCACCTACCGTGAACTGTGATGCGCCGGCATACCGATGCAAGAGCTTGCTGCGGCGAAGGACCGGCGTTTAAGGAGCAGTTAATACTTTTGCGCAAATGATAGACAACCAGCGCAACATTAGATCGTCGCAAGAAGTGCGAGCAGAACTCAGGCCCCTCATGAGGGATTAGCATGAGAACGCTTCTCATTGGTGTTCTGGCTGCGACCCTGGTTGGCTGTAGCTGCCTTTTACCGCCGCAAGCGAGCATGGACGCGTGCATGGACGCGAGCGGGTCCGGCTGTCTCAACGGGATGGCGGTCAGTCGGTCGATTGAACCGGCGCCAGCGTCATCCAGGACCAATTCCGCGACAACAAAAGTCAAGTCCACGATCGCGACGAAGACGGAAAAGCCGTCGATTGCCGACGTCCGCGACAGGCCCCAACCCGCTGAGAAAAAGGCGAAGTCCTCCATGATCGAAGCGAAAGTCGAGGCTCCGGCATCTGGTCGACCCGCTGAGACGTCCGATCCGGTCATTAGCAAGGCGAAGACCACGATTGCCGCGAAGTTGGAGGACCCGACATCTGCCGAGTTCGGTGAGATGAAACGGGCCATCCGCAAAAATACGCTCGGAAAATCCGTCGACACCATTTGCGGCCGTGTCAAAGGAAAGAAAGCGTCGGGCGAAGATACTGGAGATAGGCCGTTTCTATATCTCGTGACGGAAGATGAAGCATACGTCGTCGATGGTCCCGCGAATTCGGCGGCGGCGAGCGCGTATCGCAATATTTGCAGCAGCTAGCCCGGAACAACGGAACCGCTGCCAAGATCTGTTGCAACGGACCAGAAGGTCCCTGACGACGTTCCTGACGAACTTGAAAGTCGGAAGCACGTCGCGATCAGCAGCAATTCGCTGCAGAGTGTGTGGGGCAGACTTGCTCCATGGAAAATGGAAATCAAAACTGGTGGAGTACTCAGCGTTTCTCTGAACTCGAGGATATCATGGACGATCTCATTAATCTCGCCGAACTAACCCAGGGGTCACCGCCGGTGCTCGTGATCATCGAGCAACATGTCCTGGCGCGTACGTGCATCCTCAATATCCTCAAGAGAGAACTCACTGGATTCGAGATCGTCGAGATGGCAACGACGAGTGGCCTGAACTCATTATCCGGCAGAGATATCCGCTTGATTGCGCTGAATATCGGGGACAAGCAGATCACCGACCCTTCGATCGAGGAAAGCCTTGCCCTCCTCGCAGAATCCTGCCCGAAAGCGTCTGTTGCCGTGTTGTCAAATCGCAACGACGATGCGACGGCTTCAGCTGCGATGCAACGGGGAGTGCGCGGCTTTTTTCCGACATCGATCCCGGTCGAAGTCGCTGTTGCCGGATTACGGCTTGTCCTTGCCGGTGGGGTCTACCGACCGTTACCGATCGTTGGGCAAAATGGAGCGTCGAGCCTCAAGGCGATATCGGAATGTCCCGACGCGCCCGAGCTATTCGGAGCTAACGAGGGTAACGGCGCCACCAGGATTGTGCCGGAGAAGGCGATGGTCGACCTTACGCCACGCGAACAACATGTGCTCGAGGCGCTGCAGCTCGGTCTTCCCAACAAGTTGATTGCCGTCAGGCTCAACCTTTCGGAAAACACCGTAAAAATGCATATTCAACGCATCATGCGAAAATGCTCCGCGCATAACCGCACCGAGGCGGTCGTTCGCTGGAGCCGGCGAGCCAACGGCCATGCGCAGCCCTCACGCGTGCGGTCATCCTGAGGGCTGCCTGCGCTCGCCGTTCCGGTCGCAGCTTAATCTTCGCGGAACGCGCCGTGGAAGCTGTCGAGCAGAGGCCTGAGAGCGTAGAGCGCCACGGTGCCGCGTCCCGTCTTGATGAACACCTGGGCCGGCATTCCCGGAATAATCTGGACACCATCGATCCCGGCGCTCGTCGGATCCTGCACCCGAATCTTCGTTGCGTAGTACGGTTGATCCGTGCGCTTGTCGACCAGACGGTCGGCAGAAACGTGCGTCACAGTCCCATGGAGCCGTGGTACGCGGCGCTGATTGTAGGGCAACAGATTCACGTCGGCGCTCAATCCGGGACGGACCACATCGATGTCCTCGGGCCTGACGCGCGCAATCACGATGAGCCGATCTTGCCGGGGAACCAGGTCCATGAGAGGTGCGCCGGCGCCAATGACGCCACCTGGCGTATGGACCTTCAGGTCGGTTACCACGCCGTCCTGGGGCGCCTTGACCGCCGTTCGTGACAGTTGGTCGTCCGCCGCCTGCAGTCGCTCGCGTATTTGAAAAATCTGGTTTTGCACCTCGCGCAGCGACTGCGCGATCTCGTTCTGACGGTCGTTCTCGAGCTTGAGAAGAGTCGCCTGCGATTCGTTGATAACCTGCCCGGCGCGCGATATCTGCGCGACAATCTCACCCCGCCGCCCCTCGATGTCAGCCATCTCCCGCTCGAGGTTCAGAAGGCGCGGACGCCGCTCAAGTCCCTTGTTAACGAGCATCGCGACGGTCGCCGCCTCCTCGCGGACGATTTCGATGCGCCTTGAGGCCGCGCTTTCCTGCGCCCTGAGGCCCTCGATCTCTTTCTCCACCTGCGACCTTTTCTCCCGATTTACGGCCGCTTGCGATTGAAAGACCTGCCGACGCGTTTCGAAGATGGCTTGCTGCCCCGCAAGGACATCTGCGACCGACGAACTAGCATACTGCGCCATCTCCAAGCTGGCCGAAAACAACACTTGTTCCTCTCCATGCTGTTCCGCCTGCAGCCGTGCTTCTCGCGCCGTCGCCTCCCACAACTGGCCTTGGAGGCCCTGCGCTTCGGCGCGCGCCTTGGTGTCCTCCAGCGAGATCAGCGTTTGTCCGGCGCGGACAACGTCGCCGTCCGCGACCAGAATTTCCCTGATGATGCCACCCTCGAGGTGCTGAATCGTCTTGCGGCTCGACTCGGATTCGACGGTGCCGATCGCAATCGCGGCGCTCTCAAGGGGGGCATAGGTTGACCAGGTGCCGAGACCAACGACAAAACCCCAAACCAGCAAGTTTCCGGTCCAGGTTACGCCGCGAAGTCGGTCGCGGAGCGCCGGCGGCGCCGATCTCAACCACCGTGGGACCTCCCAGATCTCAACGTGAGCGAATGCAATTTTCAAGCGATCCCATCCCCGTCGGGCAAAGAGACGCTGAAGACGTCTGATGCGGATCCAGGTGACACCGCGAAGCCGATCGCGAAACGCCGGCGGCGCCGATCTCAGCCACCGCGCAACCTTCTGAACGTCAACGTGAGCGAATGAAATCTTCATGAGACAGGTTCGCGCGAAGTAACTTGGGGTCTTGCCACACACCTTTCGAAAACTTCCCTGCTGTCACCGAATGCGCTGACCGCGCCGCCCTGCATGATGGCAAGCTTGTTAGTTGCGCCGAGGATCCCTATCCGGTGGGTGATGATGATGACAGTTGTATTGGCCGCCTTCATCCGTTCAATGGCATCGAAGAGCATCCGCTCGCCGAGAGCGTCCAGGCTGGAGTTCGGCTCGTCGAGGACCACGAGGTGCGGGTCGCCAAAAAACGCCCGTGCAAGGCCGAGGCGCTGGCGAAACCCGCGTGGGAGATTGGCCGCTCCAGCATTGACGACGGTATCGTACGCCTGCGGCAGCCGGATGATCGTCTCGTGAAGGCCGGCCAGCTTCGCTGCTTCAATGACCTTCTGCAGATCGGCGTCGTCCAGCCGTGCAATGATGTCCCTTACCGTTTCTCCGACGAGATCGATATCCTGCGGCAGATATCCGAGGCGCCCGCCACCGCCCGAATCGTGCAGGGCTAGAATGTCGATGCCATCGAGCAGGACCGAGCCTGCCGTCGGTGCGGAGATTCCAGTGATGATCCTGCCGAGCGTGGATTTGCCGGAGCCTGATGGACCAATGATGCCCAGGCATTCACCGGGTGCGAGACCGAATGACACATCCTTCAGCATCCAATGGTCCGATCCCGGCACGGCGACGCCAACATTGTTGACGATGAGGCCGCCCTTCGGGCTTTCCGGGAGAGCCCTGACGTTTGCAACCGTGGTGACAGCGGACATGATGTCGTTGAGCCGGCGGTAGGCGGCCAAGGCCATCGCGAATGCCTTCCAGCCTGCAACCGCCCCTTCAACGGGCGCGAGCGCGCGTCCGAACAACAGGGTCGTGGCAAATATGATAGCGGGACTTCTGCTTTGTTCCAGGACGAGCCAGGCGGCAGTGCCCATGATCAGTACCTGCGCCAACGCCCGCGCGGGTTTGGAGATCAGCGTGATAGTTTCGTGGCGGCGTTGGACCACCTCTTGCTCGCTCCTGGCATCCTGCGCAGCCTGGTGGATCAGGCGCGCGGCGCCGTCGAGCATTCCCATCGCCCTGATCACGTGGAGGTTTCCGACGGCCATGCCGAACCATCCCTGGCTCCTCGTCAGCGCGCCGGCTGACCGCGCCAGCGGTGCTTCCGTGAGCCAGTCTTCGACAAGCCCCAGACCCAGCAGGAAAAGCACGCTGAGCGCGCCTATCATTCCGAGCAAGGGATGCACGAGGAAGAGAACGCCGAGGAAGAGCGGCGTCCAGAGCGCGTCAAACAAGGTCGAGCAGGCTCCGGACTGAGCGAACTGACGCAGGATCGCAAGATCGCGATATGCCTCCGATGCCCGCGCCCGATCGGCATGGGCGCATTTGAAGCATGCGACGAGCGTAACCGGATGGAGTTCTTCCTCAAGCCACTCGCCCATCCGGCCCAATGCAGCGCGGCGCAGTGCGTCAAGCACTCCGCCAACTACGACGGTAAACGCAACGATCAGCGTCAGCATCAGGAGCGTATCGCTGCTGCGGCTCGACAGAACGCGATCATAGATCTGAAGCAGATAGATGGAAGGCGCGAGAAGAAGGAGATTATAGCTGCAGCTATACGCGAAAACGAGTCCAAGCGACCCTACGCAGGCCCGCAAGGCCGTCTTCAACGGCGTCCGCGGTGGTGACATCGTTTGCAGCCGGAGCGGTGGCATCAGCATTGCGGTCCCGCCAGAGATCTGAAGTCCGAACCTTCCGCCCCATTATTCGTCGACTTTGGGACGAATTGAGACCGGCGGCGTTCAGCCGCCGGTCTCACCCCTCACAGGCATCGATCAGCTGAACATGCCTGAATCGTCGATATGGAAGTGCTCGGAATCGTTAAGCACGTCGTTCAGGTTCACGGATTCGATGCTGGCCTTGAAGTAAACATCTCCGCCTTCCGCCTTATTGTTGTTTCCGCCGTCGCCGCCGACGCCGGCCATCACCGTCTGACTCTGATCCGCAGCAAGCCAGTTTTCCTGATAGGCCGTCGTGTTGGCGTCCACGTCGGATTTGTTATGGCCGCTCTCAGATTCCTGGTCGCCATTCGAGACGGCCTTTCCGCCCTCAGCCTTGGAATACTTCTCCGCCTTCGCATTCGCGCCCCCGGCGTCCCAGTATGCCTTCTGGTAAACGTCATCGCCGTTCTTGACGTGGACGTCGGCGCCTTCCGCCTTGTTGGTCGGCTCGAACTTGATACTCGGGTTGCTGATGATATTGCCCTCGTTGTAACCGTCTCCACCGTTACCTGCGCTGTTGCCGCCGGTCGATGCCTTGAACATGATCGTGTCTGAAGGAAATGATGCCTTTGCCATGTGAGTCTCCCTGATGTGGTTTGCACACTGTGCGTCCCAATGTGGACAGCAACGATCTTGGATTTGGACACCGGATCGGTCTAGCCGCCAAAGCTGATGCCACCCTGTGCAACGGTGTACACCCGAAATGCTACGGTCTCGCCGCCGAGATCCGGCGAGCTTCAATGCCGCTGGAGCGTTTTCGAGCGAAGCGTGCCCTGGGACTTGATCTGTGGGTAGAGACCGGTCCGCGTCAAGAAACTGCGTCAAATGAAAAATCGAGAGCTCCGTTTCGATTCTATCGGAACGGAAAAGGCTCTAGCTAGGCATGATCCAGCAAGTGAAGGTCCGACAACAGGTGCATGGCGAAATCGCCGCCCAGCGCAGTGTTGCCGTGGCCGCCGTCACCACCGATTCCGGAAATCTGGATCGCGCTCTGATCGAACACGACATTGTTGCTCTGATGAGCATCGGCTGTTGAATTGTAGCCGGCGACCGCAATGTTGATCGGGGCGTAGATCGCCACGTCGATGTCGACCATGCTTCCCGAGAAGTGGCCGTTGCCGCCGTTGCCGGCGCTGTTGTTGCCGGTCGCAATTACGTCAGAGCCAATTAACTCGAAGATGGAAGAGAAAATGTCTGCAGTTCCGCCAACCGCGTGATTACCGTTCCCGCCGTCACCCCCCACGCCGGCCATCTGAAAAGCGGATTGATCGAACACCACATTGTTTGTCTGTTCGGCGTTGGCGGTGGAATTGTATCCGGCCACCGCGATGTTGATCGGATAGTAGAGCGCAAAGGTCGCGTGAACGATGCCCCCGTAGGCGTATCCGTCGCCACCATTGCCGGCGCTGTTGTCGCCGGTACCGGGCGCGTCAGAGCCGGTGGACCCGATCGCACTGACATTTCCACCCGATGCGGCATTTCCGTTGCCGCCATCGCCGCCAACTCCCGCGATCTGGGTCGCGGATTGATCGAACACCACGTTGTTCGTCTGATGAGCGTCGGCCGTCGCATGCGGACCCGCCACCGCAATATTGATCGGGTTATAGACCGCGACAGGAGCATGCACCAGTGCTCCGGAGAAGTAACCATCGCCACCGTTGCCGGCACTGTTGCCGCCGGTGGCAATCACGCCAAGGCCGGCAGGCCCGAGGCCGCCGACGCTTCCGCCCGATGCTGCGTTCCAATTGCCGCCATCACCGCCAACTCCCGCGATCTGGCTTGCGGACTGATCAAAATAGGCGATGTTCGTCTGATGGGCGAGAGCTGTCGCATGGACGCCCGGCCACGCCACGTTGAGCGGCTCGAAACCAGCGTAGCTGCTATGGATCAGGCTCCCGGCAAAATAGCCATTGCCGCCATTGCCGGCGCTGTTATCTCCCGTGTGGGTCGGGAAGTTTGGCCACGAATCCGCGGAAAGCCACCACGAGCCTGATGCATCGTACCCGAGCGGATACTTGATGCCGAGGTGAGCGCCGTCCGATACACTCCGAACACCCATGGCTGCTGCCCTACCGAAATCGCTTCGCGCCGACTGGACGGACGCTCCCGAACTCGAGAAAGAATGTCACCGCGGCAAGCCAAAAGCCGAGTCGTCAATTCGGATCGCAAACGTTCGGATGGTTGACATGATATCGGTTACGCCCATTCGGGCGTGGGTAGTGGTGCCTTGCCGTGAGTCTTGGAGACCACCGCGCTGCCGCAGATATTCGTGGCGCTGCGGCTTGCTTCGTCGCTTAGGCTCGTCGGCGCGATCGTCGGCGAATGGTTCGGCGACACCACGGGTCTTGGCGTATTGCTGCTGCAGGCCATGTTCACCGAGAACGTGGTCGCGATCTGGGGCGCGCTGCTGGCCGCGGCGCTGCTTGGCACCGGCTTCTACGCCGTCGTCGCCGCGGCCGAACGGCGGCTGGTATTCTGGAGCGCGGAGCAATGAGCGGATCGCCCCTCGCCTCTTCTCCGCTTGCCGTGCAACGGGGCATCCTCGGCGCGGTTCTACTGGTGGTGTGCTGGGAAGGGCTCGCGCGCGGACTGCATCTGCCGTCCTACGTTCTTCCCGCCGTCAGCGAGATTTTGGCCGGCGTCTGGTCCAAGCGCGCGCTACTGGGTGAGGCTGCGGGCTACACCGTGCTCGAAGCGGTGGTGGGCTACGGGCAAGGCTGTCTCATCGGCATTGGCCTTGCGGTCGCCCTCACCATGCTCCCGGCGCTCCACGCCGTGATCCTGCCGGCAGCCACCGCCATCAACTCGGTGCCAGTGGTCGCCTATTCGCCGTTGATCCTGCTCTGGTTTGGCATCGGCGTTGCGTCGAAGATGGTGATGGTGGCCATGGCGGTGAGCTTCACCGTCTTCCTGTCGACGCTCGCCGGGCTCGACCGCGTCGATCGCCGCGCCATCGATCTCATGCGCAGCTTCGGTGCGGGGCGGCTGAGCATCCTGTGGCGCCTGCGCCTGCCGACCGCCTTGCCGCTGCTGCTTGCCGGGATGCGCGTCTCCACCGTCCGCAGCGTCATCGTGGCGATCATCACCGAAATGCTTGGCGCCTATGGAGGGCTCGGCTGGGTGATCTACCAGGCAGTGCTGCAGATCGACTTCGTGCAGGTCTGGTCGGCGATCTTCGTTGCCTCGGCGGCGAGCCTGAGCTTCTTCGGCCTGATCGGCTTTCTCGAACGCAAAATCCTGTTTTGGAAATGATGCGATGAAACGACAGATGCATCTTGGGCTGTTCATCCTGGGGACCGGCAGCCATGTTGCCGGCTGGCGCTACCCTGGTACGGTGGACAGCTTCCAGAACTTTCCCGCGATTCAAGAGATCGGCCGCATCGCCGAGCGCGGCAAATTCGACCTGATATTCATGGGCGACAACCTCTACGCGGATGCTACCGCCCATCCCTCCTACACGCTGCGGCTCGAACCGCTTACGATGCTGGCTGCGCTTTCCACCTCGACCAGCCATATTGGATTAGGTGCCACCGTTTCCACCACCTACAGTGACCCGTTCACGGTGGCGCGCGTGTTCGCCTCGCTCGATCACATCAGCAACGGCCGCGCCGCGTGGAATGCGGTGACGACAGCAAATCCCGCGACCGCAGCCAATTTCGGCACCACCCATCCCGACCACGCCCGCCGCTACGAGATGGCCGGCGAATTCCTCGACGTCGTGAAGGGCCTCTGGGACAGCTGGGCTGATGACGCCATCGTTGCCGACCGCGCGAGCGGGCTCTATATCGATCCGGCGAAGTTGCGCTCGATCGACCATGACGGCGCCTTCTTCAAGGTGAAGGGCCCGCTCAATATCGGCCGTAGCCCGCAAGGCCATCCGGTGGTGCTGCAGGCCGGCGGCTCCGAGGCAGGCCAGGCACTCGCCGCACGCACCGCGGACATCGTATTCTCTGTTGTGCAGGACATAGACGAGGCCAAGGCCGGCTATGCGTCGCTGAAAAGCCGCCTGCCGGCCCTCGGCCGCAGCGCAGAGGATGTGACGATGCTGCCGCGTCATGCCGATCGTCGGCCGCACCGACAAGGAGGCTTTCGAAAAGCTCAACGTGCTGCAGAGCTTCGTCAGCGGCACCAACGCAATCGCCATTCTCTCCGATCGCTTCGGCCGCGACATGTCAGCCTACGATCTGGATGGACCGGTTCCCGACATCGAGCCGTCCGACAGCTATCACAGCTTCGCCAGTGTCATGCTCGCCAAGGCGCGCCGCGAGAACATGACGTTGCGCGACCTCTATAATCTCACCGCCGCCGCGCGCGGCCATTGGGTGCTGTGCGGCTCGGCGATCAGCATCGCCGACACCCTGCAGCACTGGTTCGATGAATATGCCGCCGACGGCTTCAACGTGATGCCGCCATATTTCCATGAAGGTTTTGAGGATTTCGTGCAGCTCGTGGTACCGATCCTGCAGGAGCGCGGCCTGTTCCGCGCCGACTATGAGGGGACGACGCTGCGCGATCATCTCGGCCTGCGGCGGCCGGAGAACACCTTCTAGCTAGTACCGGACGATCACTTCAACCTGCACGAAATCGTCATATCTGAATTATCACTGCACACATCCCTCAATTGGATTTGGTGCGACTGTGCTGCGCCGAACCGATCCGCCGACTGGTTGAAGTAGAGTGCGGCCGCCTGCGTTGCAGGATCGTGCCAGTGTACAATCGTCGCGCTGACGTAGAATTGGTGCAACCACGGATTCATGCGGCGCCGGTCAGTCTTTCCGGTTCGTGAGCGAGAGCCACGAACTAATGAAGGATCTGGTCGAGGAATGTCCTTGCCCGCTCGGACGCCGGATGATTGAAGAAGTCCTCTGGAGCTGCTTGCTCGACGATTTTTCCCTCATTCATGAATACGATCCGGTCCGCGACCTCGCGGGCGAAGCCCATCTCGTGGGTGACGCAGAGCATGGTCATGCCCTCTTCCGCCAGCTTCTTCATCGTCTCAAGCACTTCCTTGACCATTTCCGGATCGAGCGCCGACGTCGGCTCGTCGAACAGCATGATCTTCGGCTGCATGCAGAGCGCGCGCGCAATGGCGACGCGCTGCTGCTGTCCGCCTGACAACTGCCCCGGAAACTTTTCGGCCTGCTCCGGGATCCGGACCTTGGTCAGGAAGTGCATGGCGAGATCCTTCGCCTTCTCCTTCGCCATTCCGTTCACCGTCATCGGCGCCAGGATACAGTTCTCCAGGGTAGTCATGTGCGGAAACAGGTTGAAGCTCTGGAAAACCATACCGGTGTCCCGCCGGATGGCATCGATGTTCTTCCGCTGATCATCCAGCTCGGTGCCGTTGACGTAGATCAGCCCCTGGTCGTGCTTTTCGATATGATTGATGCAGCGGATCAGGGTCGACTTCCCCGAACCGGACGGACCGCAGATGACGATCTTCTCACCCCTGGCCACCTTGAGATCGATCTCGTTCAAGGCGGTAAAATCGCCGTAATATTTGTAGACCGCCTCCATTTGAACCGCGGCGACCTCGCGCATGCGCGGCTGGCCCTGTTCACCTTCAATATCGGCTGCCATCGATCCGTTCCTTAGTGGCGCGCACACCGAAGCTGCGCCTCGCGGTCGCAGCTTCGTTCCTCGCAACAAAATCTTCCCTCGGCACTTTCATGCCCTGGCCTCGAGGCCGGCTTGCGGCGACGACGCCGTTGCGGTGGTTCTTCGCGATCCTGTCGCGTTCGACCGGCCAAAGTGTTTTTCAAGGCGGCGCTGGATCACATCCCAGACCGAGGTGAGGATCAGGTAATAGGCGGTGGCGGCCGCATAGACTTCGAGGATCTGAAAATGCTCCTGCATCAGCATGTCGCTCCGGCGCATGATTTCCTCGACCGAGATGACGGAGGCGAGCGACGTCGCCTTCAGGAGCGAATTGATGGAGTTGCCGAGCGGTGGGATCATCAGGCGAAAGGCTTGCGGAAGCGTGATGCGCCGGAACGTCACCCATCTCGACAGACTTAGCGCCCAGGCGGCCTCCCGTTGCCCGGCAGATACGGCCATGAAACCGCTGCGAACGATTTCAGCAAGATACGCAGCTTCATTGAGGATCAATCCGACCAGGGCGCAGGTGATCACGTCGAACTTGATGCCCAGCTGCGGCAGGCCGCTGTAGATCACCACGAGCTGGATCAGGAGCGGCGTGCCGCGAAAGAACCAGATGTAGAACCGGGCGAAGCCGCTGAGCACAGGATTGGATGACATGCGCATCAGCGCAATGCCCATCCCCAGAATAAGCCCGCCAACGACTCCGGCAACCGTCAAGCCGATGGTGACGAGTACCCCCTTCATCAGGAAGAAATTGAAAAAGTAGTCGACGCTGGCCGCCAGATTGAAATGGGTCATCGGCTCATCTCCGTGTGGTATTCGGCAGCAATTTTCATGCCGCCGTCGGGAGCGACGAAAATCGAGATCGCCCGCACAGCATGAGCCACCATGTACATCAGCTTCGAGCGCTCCTCGAACCCAAGCATGTCGCTATCAATTCCGTCGGTCCGACCTGCCGAACGATAGGAATGAAGGCTTCGTCGGACATGACGGCGCCCTCAAGTCAGGTGAATGTCGCCGGCGCAGCGCGCCGCACCGAGCGTCGTTGCGATGGCGTCGCAAAGATCAGGCAGAACCGGCAACAACGGCGGCCGCGGATTCGCATTGCGGATCAGCCCCAATGCCTTGAGGCCCACCTTCATGCGCGTATGCATGTCGACGATCGGCGCCGGGCCGTAAATCGCCCGGACGATCGGGTGGAGCCGCTCGTTCACGACGCGCATCGCCTTGAGGTCGTCAGCGACCGACGCCTGCCAGAGTTCGATAAACAGATGCGGAGCCAGGCTGACGAGCCCGGACAGGATACCGTCGCCACCGACAGCGAGCTGCGGCAAAAACCAGTTGTAATTCGACGGTAAGACCGCGACCTCCGGATCGGCTTCTTTCACGGCCCGTCGGTTCTCGTCATAGGCGAGCATCGTGTCGCTACCCTCCTTGACGGCGATGACGCGGTCGATGGCCGCTATTTCTGCGAGCGTCTGCGTCGAATAGCCGAAGCCGGACGCCACCGGATACTGGAAGATAGACACCGGGATTGCGATTGCCTCGCTAACCGCCAGCACGAAGGCGACCGGCGCGCGCGGTGTGGCCGATGCACCGCCACCAATGGCAGCAGGCGGAAACAGGACCGCGCAGGCCGCACCGGCGGCCTCGGCGAGCCGGGCCTGCCGGATGGCCTCTGCGGTCGAGTGCGCGATGATGCCGGCAAGCAGCGGCTTGCCGCCGATATGGGCCCGGGTCCGCGCGATGACCGCCTGACGCTCTTCGTCCGACAGCGAGGCGCCCTCGCCCGCATGCCCGTTGACGAAGACAGCCGCGATGCCGTCGGGACAGGCACAATAATCCAGCAGCCGGGCATAGCCGTCCCAGTCAATCGACAGGTCGTCCTTGAACGGCAGCACGGTGGCGACGGTGACGCCGCGCAGATCGAGTTTTTTCATCAGATCGCTCATGACGGTTTGCGCCGCCGAACTGTACGAACTGTACGACCACGAAGAACGGATGCGATCATGCTGCGCCCTTTCCTCATCCGGCGTTCTGCCTTGATGCCGCGGTCACGCCCGGCCACACCAGACCGAACTTCGCCACCAGTGCGCGCGCGGCTGCATCCTGCGGGCCCGGCAAGGGCAGACGGGGCGGACGCGGCACGCCCGCGGAAAAGCCCATGTGACCGAGCAACGCCTTGGTGCCGGCAACGTAAGCCTGGCCACCGACGAATTCGATCACCGGCAAATAGTCGAGATAAAGCTTGCGCGCCGCATTGATCCCGCCTTCATCCGCGACGAGGCTGAAGATGCGCGCCATGGCCTGAGGTACGACGTTGGAGGCAACCGCCACCCAACCCTGCGCACCCTCCACGAAAGATTCGAAACCGAGGATGCCGCCGAACACGGTCATCCGGTCACCGCACAGCCGGATGATGTCGCGCACGCGCGTTACTTCGAGCGTCGACTCCTTGATGTAAAGACAGTTATCGATCTCGGCGAGTCGCGCCACCAGTGCCGGCTTGAGATCGACATTAGCGGTCGCGGGATTGTTGTAGACCATGATGGGCAGTGAGATCGCATCGGCCACTGTCTTGTAGTGATGGACGACCTCGTCGTCGGTCGGCGTCGAATAGAACGGCGGGATAATCATCACGCCGTCGGCGCCCAATTTTTCGGCACGGCGGCTGAGGCGCACCACTTCCCGCGTATCCTCCGCGCCGGTCCCAATCAGCACAGGCACGCGCCCCGCCGCCTGGGTGATGACCGTCTCAGCCACCAGAACCTTCTCGTCATCGTTGAGCGAGAGGAACTCGCCGGTCGAGCCGAGCGGAATCAGCCCGTGGATGCCCTGCCCGATCTGCCAATCGACAAACCCCCGCAACGCCTCGGCATCAACCTCACCGGCCGGCGTGAACGGCGTGATCATGACCGTGTAGGTACCGCGAAATGTCTTCATCGAAGAACTTCCAGTTGCTCAGGTGAACTCGGGCAGCGGCCTATCGCGGACCTCGACGGCGCTGCAATCGATTGCAGGATTGACGCTGATTTGGGCAGAACCCATCTCTAATTTAGGCTTGCACACGTAAATTTCCGCCAATACTGTTTTGCAATCGTTTCCATTTTAGCGGCGAGATTGATGAGCGTCACGCTCAAAGATGTGGCACTGGCGGCCCGCGTTTCGATCAGCACAGCCTCGCGCGCGCTGGGCGGCAGCGGATTGACGAGCGAGCGCACCCAGCAGCGCTTGACGCGCATTGCGCGCGAGCTCGGTTACCGTCCCAACCCGATCGCGCGCGGACTCAAGACCGGACAGTCGCGGCTGGTGGGGCTGTTGGTCCACAACCTCGCCAACGCGTCGTTCCAGGTGATGGCCGAGGTGGTGCAGGCGCGGCTGAAGGCGCTCGGCTACCAGATGCTGCTGTGCATCGCCGGCGATGATCCGCAGCTCGAAAGCGACACGCTGACGACACTTGCCGACCATCGTGTCGACGGACTGATCGTTGTGCCCACGGGCAAGAACGGCGCCCGCCTCACCGCTCTGGCAAATGAAATCCCGATCGTCTGCCTGGTGCGCCGCGACGACGGGACAGACCTCGAGACCGTACTCGCCGACGATTCGGAAGGCGCCTTTGTGGGCACGCGGTACCTGACCGGGCTCGGGCACCGGCGGATCGGCCTTATTGTCGGCCGTCCAGATACGACTTCGGGACGCGAACGACTGTCGGGATATGTCCGCGCATTGCGCGAGGCGTCGATACCCGTGGACGATACGTTGATCCATGCTGGCCATTTCGAGCCGGAAACCGGCGCCGCCTCCTGTCGCAAGCTGCTGGATCTCACCGAACCCCCCAGTGCGATCTTCGTCGCCAACCACGAAGCGACGCTCGGCGTCCTGCGCGTGACGGCGGAGCGTGGCCTGTCGATTCCCGACGATCTGTCGTTACTCTGTTACGAGCATTCGCCCTGGTTCGAATGGCATCGCCCGGCCATCAGCATCGTCGATAACGGCGCGCGCGACCTTGCCAATCTCGCGGTCGACCGGCTGCTGCACCGTATGGACGCCAAGGGGACTGGCGCCGATAGCGTACGCGAATATCGCGTCGGCGCCCGGCTGGTGATCCGCTATTCCTGCCGCCCGTTCGATCCGTCCGCGCGCGGATCTTCTGCAACCAAATTGTCCAGATCGAAGGCCTGACCGATGCCCTATGTCGAAATTCTTGCGCCGCCTGCCCCACCGCAAAGCAAGGCCTCGTTGGCAAAGTCCATCACCGACGGTCTGATGTCGGCCTTCGGCGTCGGTGCGCAGACGATCACCCTCTATTTCCTGCCAATCGCTCCCGGCGACTACGCCCATGCCGGCGAGATGGGACCGCAAGGCACCAGCCAGCGTATCCTGCTCAAGGTGCACGCGTTCCGCCGCAGCGAGGCCGAGCGCCGCGCCGCCGCGGCCGCGCTGACGCGCAGCGTCTGCAGCGCCTATGGCGTGCCGGGCACTGATGTCGCCACATACTTCCTCGACCGGGAGAAGGACGAGGTCGCCCACGATTCCAAACTCGCCAGCGACTGAGGGAAGCGTCACGCCATGGACCGTTTCTACACCGAGGACCAGAAGGCGCTGCGAGACACGGCGCGGCGCTTCGCACAAGCCGAGATCCTGCCGCGCGCGGCCGCGATCGATCGCGACGACCGCTTCGACCGTTCGCTTTACAAGGGCATGGCTGACCTCGGCCTGTTCGGCATCTGCTTGCGCGAAGGCGCGGGCGGCGCAGGGCTCGACGCGGTCGCGGCCTGCATCGCCATGGAAGAGCTGGCACGTTGTTCGGGCGCGGTGGCCAACGCTTTCGCCATCCCCGTCGAGGCGGTGCTGTTTTTCGACCAGCACGGCACCGAGACGCACAAGGCACTGATCCCGCAGATCCTGAGCGGCAAGATTATCCCCGCCACCGCCGTCTCCGAACCCGACCACGGCTCTGATGTCGCCGGCATCAAGACGACCGCGGTGCGCGACGGCAACGGCTGGCTGCTCGACGGCACCAAGGCCTGGGTGACGCTCGGCGGCGTCGCCGACCGCATCATGGTGTTCGCCCGAACCGGCGCGGAGGGTGGACACCGCGCCATCTCCTGCCTGCTCGTCGATGGCACGTTGCCGGGCATCGCGCGCGGCAAGAACGAGGAGCTTCTGGGCATGCACGGCCTGGAGGATTGCCAGATCACCTTCTCTGGCGTGCGTCTGCCGGCCGACAGCGTGATGGGACCCGAGAACCAGGCCTTCAAGATGGCCATGAGCAACTTCAATTTCAGCCGCCTGATGATGGCGTCGATGGCGCTCGGCATGGCACAGGCCGCGTTCGAGGATGCCACCGCCTACGCAAAGGACCGCAAGCAGTTCGGCCAGCCGATCATCGGTTTTCAGGCGATTCAGTTCATGCTGGCCGACATGGCCACCGACATCGCCGCCGCCCGCCTTCTGATCCACCACGCCGCGCGCCTGCACGACGCCCGCGAGCCGATCGCCAAGGAAGCCGCACAGGCAAAGCTGTTCACCACCGACATGGCGATGAAGCACGTCTCCAACGCGCTGCAGATCCATGGCGGCAACGGCTATTCACGCGACTACCGCATCGAGCGGCTGTTCCGCGACGTGCGCCTCGCGCAGATTTATGAGGGCACCAACCAGATCCAGCGCCTCATCATCGCCCGCCAGGTCGAAAAGGAAGCCGCATGAATTGGAGCGTGCAACCGTGCTGAGCATCATCACCGCGGCGCAGGCCGCGAACCTGGTTCGCGATGCCGATACGCTGATCGTCGGCGGCAATGGCGGTACCGGCGTGGCGGAAGCCATTCTCGATGCGCTGGAGCAGCGTTTCCTCGGCGGCGGTGGGCCGCACGGGTTAACGCTGATCAACATCACAGGCGTCGGCGCCGTGACCGAGAAGGGTCTATGCCATCTTGCCCATGAGGGCCTGATTGCGCGGGTGGTCGGCGGCAATTTCGGGCTGCAGGTGCCGTTCATGCGCCTGGTGCGCGACGAACTGATCGACGCCTATAATTTCCCTCAAGGCGTGATGAGCCAGCTCTGCCGCGCCATGGCCGCGAAGCATCCCGGCGTGCTGACCCATGTCGGCCTCAACACCTATATGGATCCGCGCCAGGACGGCGGGCGCATGAACGCGCGCACCACCCTTCCGCTGGTCGACCTCGTCGAGCTGCAGGGCCAGCCATGGCTGCTCTACCGCGCGCCTGCGCCTCCGAACGTCGCCATCATCCGCGGCACCTCGGCCGACGAAGACGGCTATATCAGCATGGAGCACGAAGGCACGACGCGCGAGGATCTCTCGATCGCGCAGGCCGTGCACAATGCCGGCGGCACGGTGGTTTGCCAGGTGAAACGGATCGTCAAGCGCGGCTCGATCCATCCGCAGATGGTCAAGATTCCCGGCTTCCTGATCGACCATGTGGTGCTCGAACCCGACCAGATGCAGACCTACGGCACGGTCCACGATCCCGCCCGCTGCGGCGAGACCCGCGTACCGGTCGCAATGATCACGCCCGACCCGCTCACCGAACGGCGAGTGATCGCGCGCCGCGCTACTTTCGAGCTGCGCCCGCGCGACGTGGTCAATCTCGGCGTCGGCATCTCCGCGATGATCCCCAACGTCGCGGCCGAGGAAGGCATCTCGGATCTGATCACGCTGACGGTTGAATCCGGCGTGGTCGGCGGCGTGCCCGGCCATGCGCGCGAGTTCGGCACCGCCATCAATCCCCGCGCCATCCTCGATCAAGCCTACCAGTTCGATTTCTACGACGGCGGCGGCCTTTCCTGCGCCTTCCTCTCGTTTGCGGAGGTCGATGAGGCGGGCAATGTCAATGTCACCCGTTTCGGCGACCGTCGCGACGGCTCGGGCGGCTTCATCGACATCACCCAGAACGCCAAACGGCTGATCTTCAGCGGCACCATGACCGGCGGCAAGTTCGACATCGCCGTTGAGAACGGCCGGCTGGCGATCCGTCGCGACGGCGCCTTCCGAAAATTCGTGCCTCAGGTCGGCCAGATCAGCTTCAGCGCAGCGCTGGCCGCGCAGCGCGGTCAGGAAGTGTCCTACGTCACCGAACGCGCCGTGTTCCAACTGGAGAATGGCGGCATCACGCTAACCGAGATCGCCCCGGGCGTACGCCTGGAGCAGGACGTGCTGGCGCATATGGGTTTCCGGCCGCGCATCAGCCCCGACCTCCGGGATATGGACCCGCGCATCTTCCGGCCCGGGCCGATGGGAATCGGACAGAGCTTCGTTGAGCTGCCGGCTCGCCCGCGCAAGGTCGCCTGAGGACACGCCATGGAAACCACGGCCACCGCGTCGATCAATCTCCGCTACGAGGACATCGAACCCGGCACGCAGTTCGAAAGCGCGACGCATACCGTAACACCGGCCGATATCGAGGCCTTCGCCGACGTCACGCGCGATCATCATCCGCTGCATGTCGATGCTACTTACGCAAAATCCCGCGGCTTCCCGGCAGTGATCGCGCACGGGCTGTATGGCCTGTCACTGATGGAAGGGCTGAAGTCGGAATTGAAGCTCTATGAAGAGACTTCGGTCGCCTCGCTCGGCTGGGACGGAGTGCGCTTCAAGGCGCCGGTCGTCGCTGGCGACCGGCTCCGCGTGCGCTTTCGCTTCGTCGAGAAGCGGCCGACCCGCAACCCCGCACGCGGCGTCGTCATCGAAGCACTCGACCTGATCAACCAGCGCGACGAGGTAGTTACGGAAGCCCGCCATACTTCGCTGATCCTGACCCGCCAACCGGATCGCGCATCCAGTATGCCGGACGTGACATAACGAGACAACGAAAAGACGACCAGACCCGGGAACGCCGCCTTACCCATTCACTTTTACACAGGGGTTTACGTCATGCGACTTCTCAATATCTTCTCCGCCCTGGCCGTCCTGATCGGCCTCGTCCCAACAGCTCACGCGCAGAGCTGCACGCCGAAAGTGCCGGCATCCAGCCTGATCGAAGCCGGCAAATGGCAGATGTCGATCAACCCGACCCTGCCGCCGCAGCAATTCATCGACGACAAGGGCGAACTGCAGGGGCTCAATGTCGAATTGGCCCGCGAAATCGCCAAACGGATCTGCATCGAGCCGGTGTTCCTGCGGATGGACTTCCCGCCGATGATCCCGGGTTTGCGCTCCGGCCGCTTCGACACCATCAATACCGGCCTGTTCTGGACCGAGGAGCGCTCGAAGATGCTGTACCTCGTGCCCTACGCGCAGCAGGCGATCAGCATCTACACCGATCCCGCTTCCTCCCTGAAGCTGGAGAAGTTCGAAGATCTCGCCGGCCGTGTCGTCGGCGTTGAGTCGGCAACCTATACCGAGCGCAAGGCGCGCGAATTCAGCGCCGCGATGGTGGCGAAAGGACTCAAGGAAGTCGAGTTGCGCACGTTCACGACCGTTACCGCGACCTCGGCGGCCTTGCGCGCCGGACAGCTCGAAGCGGCGCTCAACATCAACGAGACCGCCAACTCGCTCGAACAGCGTGGCATCGCCAAGATCTGGGTCAGGGACATTGCCGGCACCGACATTACCTTCGCCTTCCGCGACAAGCTGCTGGCGCAGGCGACGGCGGATGCTCTGACGGCCATCCGCACCGACGGTACCTATGACAAACTGTTCGACAAGTTCGGCATGACCAAGCTGAAAGCCACCACTTTCGTCATTCGCGGCGACGGTCCAACCAACTGACGGCAAGCGCCGCGGCCATTCGCAAACCGACCCGACGGGAGCGCGACATGACATTCGACACCATCATCCGCGGCGGCACAGTCGCGACGGCGTCCGACACCTTTGCCTGCGACGTCGGAATATCAGGCGGTCGGATTGCAGCACTCGGCCACGACCTCGGCGATGCGGGACAGACCATCGATGCTACCGGCCGGCTGGTCCTGCCCGGCGGCATCGACAGCCATGTCCACTTTTCCCAGCCGAGCGGACCGGGCATCGTCATGGCCGATGATTTCGAAAGCGGCACACGCGCCGCCGCCTTTGGCGGCAACACCACGGTGCTGCCGTTCTGCCTGCAGGAACGCGGACAGAGCCTGCGTCAGGCGGTGCGGGACTATCACGCCAAGGCTGACGGCAACTGCTACATCGACGTCAGCTTCCATTTGATCATCTCCGATCCAACCGAGCAGGTTCTCGGCCAGGATCTCCCGGCACTGATCAAGGATGGCTACACCTCGTTCAAGGTGTTCATGACCTATGAAGACCTGGCGCTGAGCGATCGCCAGATCCTTGAGGTGATGGCAGTCGCCCGCGAAACCGGTGCGCTGGTCATGGTCCATGCCGAGAATTTCGACGCCATCCGCTTCCTCACGGATCGCCTCAAGCAAGCTGGCCATACCGCACCGCATTTTCACGGGGCATCCCGGCCGATTGCCGTCGAACGGGAAGCCACCCACCGCGCCATTGCGCTTGCAGAACTCATCGACGTCCCGGTGATGATCGTCCACGTCTCCAACCGGCAGGCGATGGAGGAAATCCGCCGCGCGCAGCAGCGCGGCCTGAAGGTGTTTGGCGAAACCTGCCCGCAATATCTTGTCTTGACCGAGAAGGACATGGAAGGGCTCAACATGGAGGGAACCAAATACGTCTGTAGCCCACCGCCACGCGATGTCCCAAGCCAGGTCGCCTGCTGGGAAGGATTGCAGCAAGGCACCTTCAGCGTTTTCTCCTCCGATCATTGCGCGTTCCGTTACGACACGACCGGAAAGCTCGCCCCGAAAGGCCGTACCAGTTTTCGTTGGGTGCCGAACGGCATTCCCGGCGTCGAGACGCGCCTGCCGATCCTGTTTTCGGAAGGTGTGGTCAAGGGTCGTATCGATCTGAACCGGTTCGTTGCCCTATCGGCGACCAACCATGCCAAGACGTACGGCCTCTATCCGCGCAAGGGCACGATCGCAATCGGCTCGGACGCAGACATTGCGATCTGGGATCCGGCGCGTGAGGTTACGATCAGCCAGGACATCCTGCATCACGGCCCCGATTACACACCCTATGAGGGTTTTCGTGTCACCGGCTGGCCGATGACCACACTGGTACGCGGTGAGGTCGTCGTCGCGAATGGCACCCTGGTCGGCCGCAAGGGAGCCGGCCAACATCTGGCGCGCGACGCTTCGCTGTTCGCCTCCGCCCGCGACTAACGTGACCCGCAGTTTTCGTTGGTTGTCGCCAAACTTTCTTTGGTCTCCCGGTGCACGGCTGACTGCGACCCCCCTTCGGGACATTCCGCCCCTTCCTTGGTCAGACGATAGGACGCGCGCATCAAGTAACCCCCTTTTCCGTCCCGACCTCGGCGGTCCTTCGTAATGTGTCTTAAAACCAACACCGTAAGTAAGTCTGATCATGCCGGAACGCCGAATTTCAGCTGCCGCTCCCAGCTCAGTGCGTGCTGCACGATCTGCTCGAGATGGTCGTGACACGATCTCCACCGCAGGATGGACTTCGCCTTTGCGTTGGATGCCACGAGGATAGCCGGATCGCCGGGCCTGCGTTCGCGCGTCCTCACGTCGAAATCGACGCGGCACACGCGCTTGACGACATCGATCACATCCAGGACCGAGTAGCCGCGGCCATACCCCACATTGCAGGTCAGGGACTCTCCCCCGCTTCGCAGATACGTCAGCGCATCGACGTGCGCCTGCGCGAGATCGGTGACGTGCACATAGTCCCGAATGCAGGATCCATCCGCGGTTGGATAATCGCTGCCAAACACGTCCATGCCCTGCCGCCGACCCAGCGCCGCCTGCACCGCGACGTGTATGAGATGAAATGCCTCTCGCGTGGACTGCCCCGAACGCCCCGCCGGATCGGCCCCTGCGACATTGAAGTAGCGCAGCGCACAATACCTGAGCGAGGTTGATGCTGCTGCATCCCGTAGCATCCATTCGATGGCAAGCTTCGAACGGCCGTATGGGTTGATTGGGAGCGTCGCGTTTTCCTCTTCAATTGGGATCGTTCGCGGCTCTCCGTAAACAGCGGCCGTCGACGAAAATATGAAGTGTAAAACGCCAGCGCGCTCAGCCTGGGAGATCAGCGCATGCGTGTTCACGGTATTGTTCAAATAGTATTTTCCGGGATCACGAACGGACTCAGCGACCGATATGCTGCCGGCAAAATGCATGATCGTATCGACAGCATGGTCCTGCAGGATCTTGGCGACCATCGCAGTGTCGCCGCAGCTTGCACGATAGAAGGGCACGCCTTCCGGGACGGCGGCCTGCAGACCCGTGGATAGATCGTCGATTACGACGGCTCGCTCGCCCGCATCCAGCAGGGCCAGGACCGCGTGGCTTCCAATGTAGCCTGCTCCGCCGGTGACCAGCACGCTGCTGCCATTCATCAATCGCGTCGCCCGGAAGTCCTGCATCGTCATTCACCTTCTGTCCGTGCTGATCCTGGCCGCGGCCGTAAAACGGGTGGTCACACGCCCCTCTCGTCCCTTCCTGAGCAGAACTGGTCTTCAATCTTCCCAACAAGCAGGGCCGATGGCGATTTCGCCTGCATCGTCGGCGCCGAGGAGCCTGTAGACTTTCCAGGTCATCAGAACTTTCTTGCAGTGCTGGCACCTGACCTCGTCGCTATCGCCCAGCCTTGGTGGAGGCGCGATAGAGGCAGAGCCGCACGTGTCGCATGCAAAGTCTCTTGCGATCTTCATTACGACCTCTTCGTTTCCCGGTGGAACCGGCAATCGCTCTGCTCCTGCCCCGGATCCCATTCTGTTCCTCGAGCTCTCGAAGGTGGCCTCCTGCCCATTTTTTAGGCGCGACTTATTGATTTGTTCATGCATCTTGACGCTAATATTTGTCGGATAGAACGCAGCTTATCGACAGAGATCGGGGCGCGTTCCGATTGGATCGCCGACGCGACCGACCGCAAAGGTAGCTCAGAATGCTCGCGGGCATGTTGTTCACGGCCGCAGGCTTTGCCTGCGGCGTCGTTTTTCGACTCGGCGCTTTTGCAATCGGCGTCGCGGCACTCATTGCCGGATACGCACTGCTGCTCGGCTTGGCCAACGCCTCCTGGAACGTGCTTGCCATCGAGTTGCTGTTGGCGCTGCTTTTTCTGCAAGTCGGATACGTGGGAGCCGTCGTCGCACGAATATGTCTCATAAAGCTGAAGGCTCGTTCGCCCGGATTTGCCCGGCTGCATGCGATTCTGCATGTCGCGCGCGCGAGCAAGACCGACCATTCCACAAGCTGAAGCCCGTTTGATTGCATGCTCCGCTCTACTGCTCACCCGATTGCGAAACGATGGTGGCGTAGTTCCCCGCGTTGAATGCCGTTGTCGCGACACCCTTGCGTGAGACTGACGCTGCAGCACCCGGCGCGCGATTGACCTCGACGCGAACAACGTCGCCAGGTTCCACAAGCGCTCCGTCGTCAGCCGGGAATGTTGCCATCGCGCCGTCCTTGCGCCGCTGTATCCAGTAGGAAAGCGACTTCCCGCCGCCCTCATTTTGAGCCGTCCGCGGCGACGTCGCTGTCTCGGCGACAAGCGTTTCAGACGTACTCATTCGATTGATCAGCTGCTCGATGCTGGCCTTGGCCTCCCGCAGTTCGGACGAGGCTTTCGCCTTGCCGTCTTTGACCAGATCGGTCGCATCGCGCTCCGTCTTCCGCACTTCCTGCTGCGCCCGCACTAACGCGGTTTGCACATCAAGCATTCCGCTTTGAATATCTGCGGTCGTGCGCTCCAGCGCGAACTGCCGCGACGTGACTGCAAGCCCCTTATCGACAAGCGCGCCAACGGTACTCAGCTCGCGCTGGGCCAGGGCGACCTGCTTCTCCTGTGTCGCCAGCTTGCTCTGCAGCGAGGTAATCTCCTTCTCATACAGCGATCGCAGTTCCGACAAGGCCGCGAGCTGCGATTGCTGCGCGTCGCGCCGGGTTATCAGGATCGTTGCCTCCTCTGCCAGGAGACTTCCGATATCCTTCTTGTTAGCGAGCTCGGGCGGGAGAGTGATTGTGTTCTGCTCGGCAAGCTCAGCTTCGAGCCGAGCGCGGCGGATGTAGGTCCGCCACAGTTCCAGACGTGCAGCTTCGACGTTTCCTGCCGCGTTGATCTGCTCCCGCATCCCGGCTTCGCTTGGCCGATGCAAGCCGCCAGCTACGCCGACTGCCTGCAAGACGCTTAAGCCGGGACGAAAGCTGAATTCACCGGGGCGCTCCACATCGCCAAGCACGTAGAACGGGCGATACTGGACTATCTCGACCGCCGCTTCCTGCGCGCCCATAAAGCCGGTGCGCTTGTACAGTTCTGCCGTGATCGCACGAGCGAGTTGGTCGCTGGTCCGCCCTTCCGCGGCGATTTCGCCGATCATCGGCAAAGAGACGCGACCAGCAGGATTTACGGTGTATTCCGCGCCAAGCGGTGTCCACTCGTAGTATTCGGCCTTGCCGGCGCGCCATTCGACGACCTTCAGGCGCAGTTTGTCCTGAGGGCCAAGAAGATATTCAGCGCTGAAAGCCGGTGCGGCGAGAAGTTGAAGCACGCAAAGAGCCGCAAGCGATGCGCCGATCCTCGGCGGCGCGACGCGATGGCTCCAGGTCGAAGCCGTAGTCCATGTCTCCATCGGCATACGGTGGTCCTCTTCTGATCTCATGGCGGCAGCATTCTTTCATTCCGCTTCGTTGCACTTACGAAAGCTGCAAGACGAGCAGCGATCTCCGCGAGAGCCGGCGGCAGCGATCGCGTAAGATTAGTCAGGAAAGCTACATCACCAGGCTCGACCGCGTTCACTACGCGCAGCCCAACCACGTAGACCGCCGCTCCTGCGGCAATCGCCAACGGTATGCTTGAAGGATGGCCGACAACCCTGATGCCGACGGATGCCGCCGCAGCGCTGGCGAGTGCAACTGCACAGAGCTTCAGCACCGCAACCACCGGAATGGTGAACCCGAGCCGCTGCACTACGAACCAGCAACCCAGGCCGATCATCAAGATCTGAATTGCCACCCGCGCGGAAGCGGCGCCTATCACGCCGAATTCGGGGATCAGCAGAAAACCAGCGGCCAGCGCACATGCGGCACCACAGAGGGAGCTTACGAATACGAAGTCGCTTCGCTCGAGCGCCTGCACCAAGCTGGTGGCGATTGTCGACAACACGCTCAGCGCTGCAACGGAAACAAGGACCATTGCCGCCGGCACGGCAGCGACGAACTTGTCGCCATAGAGAGCCGGCAGCAGCTCTGGAATAATGGCAGCGGTGCCAAAACATATCGGAAATACGAGTGCCGCCAGAAGCCGGACCGCGGCAGCGAACTGCCCTCTCATGCCATCCAGATCGTCGCGCCCGCGTTTCTCGGCAAGCGACGCGAGCACTGCGCTTGTCAGCAACATGGGGCCCTGAACGGCGAGCTGGGTCAGCGCCAGGGCAACCGCGAACATCGCCACCGAATCCATTCCCCAGTAGCGTTCAAGGAAGAACAGCTCGATCCGCGACCAGACAATGGCACTGGTGACATTGGCGCCCCAACAGTAGAGGGCAAACGAGGTCACGCGCCGGCTCAGCGTGCGATCGATTGACGCCGGCCCGAACATCGCTGACAGGCACACCACTGAAGGAACCAGCATCCCCGCAGCGTAACCAGCCAATGCGCCCGTGATCCCGAACAACAGTGAACCGCCGATCACGGCGAAGACCTGAAGCAACAGCGAAACGCCAGCGATGCGCGCCGCCATTAAAAATTCTTGCCGTCCCCTCAAGCGAGCATAGGTGTAAGTGGTCAACGCCTGGCCGACGACAAGCAGGATCATGAGGACGACCAGCGGCATTGATGCGCCCTTCGCCGCATCGCCACTGAGGAACTCTGCAACGGATCGCTGACCATACATCCACACCATCGTGCCAGAACAGATGGCCGCGATAAGCGCCGCAATCACGAGCCGTCGCGAGAGGTTTCTGTCCAGATGTGCCGCCACGCTGGACTGTCCGCTCCCGTGCAGGAACGGCAGGAACCGTCCAACAGCGGACGATAGACCCAGATCGACGAAGGGCGCGGCCATCCAAACAAGCCAGATAACATAGGCGACCGATCCCGTCTCGTTCACGCCAAGTGTACGAGCCACGGCAATGCTGCTGAGGAAGCTCGCAAGCGCAATTGCACCTCCCGCCAGCGCGCCAAGCATCGAGTTCTTCACGAACCTAGACATGCAGTGCGCCCTTTTGGACTTCCAGCTTGCATGCCGACGGCCACTGCATAATAGGTCCAGACCTGTCGAGCCACCGATACTTGCGATGCATGACATCGTCATCAAGCATCGCTATGGTTCTTTCGGGTCGGAGGCCTTCCCCTTTAGGGTATGAGGCGTTGACATGGTTACACGAGTTCTTTTGCTCCTTCTTGTACTGGCTGGATTTCCGACGCTCGGGCGCGCCGACACCGGCGACGAACTCAATCTTTCGGATCTCATACAAACCTTCAGCGAGGATTTTGACGCGTTGGACGTGTCCGCGTGGGGACCGGGAACGCGCTGGATCGCTCACACGCCGTGGAACGGCGACTTTGGGAGCGCGGCCTTCGCGGATCCGAAGCCGGGCTTTCCATTCACTACGCAGAACGGCCAGCTCCGCATCGAAGCCGCCAAAGGCGCAGATGGGAAGTGGCGCGGCGGGCTTCTGGCGTCCGTCGATCGGGAAGGCAAGGGCTTTGCGCAGCAGTTCGGGTACTTTGAAATGCGAGCCAGGTTTCCAGCGGGCAAGGGCCTTTGGCCCGCCTTCTGGCTGATCGGTCTCGATCGGTCTACTCATACGTCCGAGGTCGACGTGGTCGAGCACTACGGCCATATTCCCGCGCGTTACACCGCTTCGGTTCACGTGTGGGATCGCAAGGAGCCGAAAAAATCGCGCACGACGCACAAGTTCGTCGCGGTGCCGCCCAACTCCCTCTACGCAGACTTCCACACCTATGGTGTAAAGATCGACGGCGAGTGGACGCGATTCTATTTCGATCGTCGTGAGGTCGGGAGCGTGCCGACGGCCGCCGAACATCATCAGCCGATGTACATGCTGATCGATCTCGGGCTTGGCGCCGGATGGCCGATCGACGAGGCACCGAGCCCGTCCTACATGTATGTCGACTATGTCCGGGCGTGGCAGAAGCGCTGAGGCAGTCATGCCGCAATCCTCGTGGCAACTGCCAGAAAGGCGTCGATCTGCTGCTTGAAGTCGAGTTCCGGGCGGCGCGAATGCGCCAGCGCTGCCTGCCGCAGATGCCGGTAATACAGATCGTCGGACCACATCCGCCTCAACTCGGTGGCCCAGGTGCAGGCAGGCGCGTCATACTTGATGATGGCCCCGCCTGCACCGACCGTCTCCGGCAATGCGCCACGATCGCTCGCCAGCACGGGAATTCCGCTGAACTGTGCCTCTGAGACGACGCGGCCCCAGGTCTCCGCCTCCCATTGACTCGGTACCAGCAATACACGTGTCGAGGCATAGATCGGCGACATGTCGTCGCTGCGCTCGACAAGTTCGACATTGGCCAGCCTGTGGATGCGCCCCTTCAGCAGTGCGGCCTGGCGCATTCTCAGGGGCCACCCCTTCACGAAGCGGAACGGAATGTCCGGACATTGCTCGGCAATCGCGAGGGCGACATCGACGCCCTTTTCGGCCACCGGATTGATGAAAGTGACATAACGACGATCACCGGCCAGGCGATAGCGCTCGGCCCGGAACACAGGCGGAATGACGCAGGCATGAATCCCGAACCGTTCGCGGAACCTTCCCGCAGTAAACTCCGAGTTGGCTATATAGGCGTGAAAAGGAAGACCTCCGCTGGAGCCGGTCCAACGCCTGCGGCCGATTTCAAACTCCAGCCCGTGCAGATAGGCGATCGCCGGCACGCCGCGGCGGACGAACGCCTTGGCGATCTCAACCATCTTCCCGTTCTGAACCACGACCAGACGAGGCAGAGGCAGCCCGTCTAGACTGTCCCACGGCTTGCGCGATCGGTAGACATCGTAGCCAAGCTGCCGGTCCACGCATACGTCGGTCCCACGAAGAAAGTTGGCGGCAGCTCGCAACGCTCCATCCACTCGCCGTAGCGGCAACCGCGACAACACGGAGGTCTTGACTCCGCGGCGGTTCAGTTCGAGCGCGAGTTCATGCGTATTGACTTCCAGACCACCGACGACGTGGGGAAGGTATGACGTGCCACTGGCTAGTAGAATACTCACAAACTGCCTCTGTCCGAATTTGATTTCTCTACAATTCCAACAGTCTCGACTTCCGGCTGCCGTTTTGCGGTGAGATAGAGCCACATCTGCGTTCCAGTCCGTCGCTCGTTCATGAGTTCGACAGCGGTGCGCGGCATGAACTTCGAAAGTTCGGGGATAATCGCCGCGGGGAAGTCTGCAAGGGAACGCGGCCGCGCGACAATCTGCTCAACATTGTGCGTTTCCGAAAATCGCGCCTTCAACTTTTCGGTACAGTTGGGCACGAAGGCGTCATGCGTTTCCACCAGGATGTCGGCGCAGGACAAGCGTGGGACCTTGGTGAGGTCGAGCATATCAAGCTCTCCGCCTTCGATATCTGCGAGCACCAGGGTCGGACCGGGGAGTTCGGCGAGTTCGGCCCCGAGGTCATCCGGATGGCAGAAGCCCCTGAGCGTAAACCGGGCGCAAACGCCGTTCAGAACAGCCGCCCGCAGCAGGCCGGCATGATGCTCCAGCTCCCCCTCGAAGGCTGTAACCTTCGTCCGTGGCATTTGCCGCAAGAATCCGATGGCGTAGTACCCATCAGCCGCACCGACATTGATGATGCGCGGATAGCCGCGCGCAATCACCCGACGCACAACGTCATGCAGCTCGATCTCCTGCGTGCCGAGAAGATAACCGAGCAGATTTCGGCTGGAGACCGGGGTCAAGCTCAGATGCATTCCCCTAAACGGGCCGGAGAGTACTGTGTCAGCAGCGCGATGACGGACTAGGGCCGCAGCCGCATTCCAGCGGGGCATCGCAAGCCAGCGTAGCAGGGCTCGGGCTGATGACGGAAGCAGCCTCCGATAGGAGCGGTAAACGCTCATCGCGACCGAGGAGGACTCGATGGCGTTCCACGTTGCGTGCTGCATGACTAGCGTCTCCTGTGGACCATGTCGGCGCGGAAGGGCGCGCCGGATGACACCTCTGAACGCGATGGCTCCAAAGGCGATGCAACTCCGTTCCAGGTCACAGTTACATCACCAGGCATCCCGCTCATCGGAATTCGGACGGTTTCGGTTCGAACAAATCGACACTTATTGAACAACGCACTGAAGCGTCGCAATTGCCTGCCGATCGGTTGCTCGACGAAATTGTGGATCGCGATGGTTGCCAGGATGGCCACGACGGCAGAGAGGAGGACAAACATCCATGATTCGCTTTTCCCAAAGAACCACCACCAAAGCTTCTCCGCGGCAATGATCGCAAAGAAATGGAACAGATAGAGGCTGTAGGATGCGTCCCCCAACTGCACGAGCCTTTGGGTGAGCCATCGCGTCTCGTCTATCCGCACCGTGACACAAAGGACGACACAAATCGCACTGATGACCCAGAAGGTAGCGATCCACTCGACGTCAACTGGATGAGTGCCAACGAAGGCTGCAAACAACATGACATCAACAACGAGAAACATGGCCAGCGCGATCAAAAGGAAAGCGTTGCTGCGAACGGCATGCGCGCTCTTGAGCCAGCGGGCGGCAGCTCCGAGCAAGACGCCGACACCGAACAGCAGGATGATGGGATCGGAATAGAACGTGATCAGGCTCGTGGGAGCGCGCGTATCGGCAATCGGCTTGAACACCGTTCCCGTCAGGACAACTCCTGCCATCAGAGCAATCAGCACCGTCAGTCCTTTCCTGCGCGACAGCAACAGCACCGACGCAAAAGCCGCGTAGAACATCATCTCGTAGTTCAACGTCCAGCCTACGCCGAGCGTCGGACGCATCGCCGCCATCGGGCCTGGTTCGACCGCAACCGGAATGAAGAACAGCGAGCAGATCAGCTTGTGGACGTCCAGCCCGGCGCCGTGATGAAGGCGCAGCACAACTTCAAGCGCGGTGGCCAACCAATAGATCGGAACGATCCGGATGATGCGGCTGGCGATGAACTGCCCCGCGGCGCCGGGAACAGCAAAGTTGTCGTAGTAAGTGTACGACATGATGAAGCCGCTGATGATGAAGAAGATCCAGACGCCAAGGAGGCCGATATGTATCGCGATCTGACTGGTCAACGGATCGGTCGGAGCCCATTCGGCTTGCCGCAAGATTGCATGAGAAACAACGACCAGGAGCGCCGCAACGGCACGCAGAATCTGGATCGCAGCAAGCCTGTTCATCACGCTACGGCCTCCTGCAGGGCGTCGCTATAGTACGAAACAAGCCGCTGCGCCCACTCGCTCGGGGTCAGCGAGAAGCGAGCGGCATTGGCGTACGCCAGATCGCTCATCAAAGCGGTCAGTTCGTCGTTGGATGCCAGAATCGACAGGGCTTTGCTGAATGCATCCCGATCGTAAGGATCGCAGGATATGCCTGCTCCGACCTCCGATAGCTCGTCGGCGATCATCGCAAAACTGGAGACGACGACCGGCAGGCCGCTGGCGAGCGCCTCGAACGCCACCAGGCCGAACGGCTCACGGTAGCGGCTCGGCATGACCAGGGCCCTGGCATCGCGGACGAGTGCGGGCATGTCATTTGCGCTCTTCCATCCGGTGAACTCCACCTCGGGGTAGATCCCGGCAAGCTTGCCCTCGATCGGACCGCTACCTATCACACGAACGCGCACGTTCGCATCGCGGGCTGCCGCAAGAAGAAGGTCGACACCCTTGTCCTCCTCGAGTCTGCCAACGAACAGGAACACCTTGTTTCGTTCGGCTTCGATGCGTCGTGGGCACCACGGCGTAACCGGGTTGCGCAGGGTCGCAAGCCTCGCCCGCGGAATTCCGCCGCGTTCGAGATGCGGCAGCATGCCTTCATGAACCGCCAGAACCCTGGCGCCCGACGCAAAATCGAAGACTGCGCGACGAATTTCCTGGCGGGCCGATCGCCAGAGCTTGTGGGCATAGTTGCGCCGGTCGCACGAGCTGAGCAGGCACGACGCGCTCATCGGCCGCAGCTCGCAGGGACTTTCGCTGCGGAAGTTGAAATAGCCGCCGTTCGGACAAACCAGGAAAAAGTCATGAGCATTGACGATCAGGCGCTTTGCGACTGGACGCAGCGCACGGAAGACCGAAGGTGATAGTATCTTCGACCAGCCATGCAGATGATAGATCGTGCCCGGCGTATCGTTGGCGGCAATCCAGGCGGCCAACCTCTGTTCGGCCGACACGTTGTAGAGCCCGTCCAGTGCCGCGCGCGGCAATGCCGTTCGGAGGATATGTTCACCGCCGACGGCCACGACATCTGCATTGCGCAGCCGGGGCTCGGAGTGCAAGCCATGGTCGCCGGTGAAATAAGTAACCGGAATGCCGCTGTCACCCAACAATGCCGCGGAATGCAACGCCACATTCGTGGCGCCTCCACGCACTTGGGATACATCGTTGATGATGACGACACGATCCGGCGCCAGCCGCGCTTGTTGCGACCCGGATGCCGGACGAATTTGGTCAATCACCTGCAACATACATGAATCTCACAAACTCAAAACGCGTTTCGGTGACAGGCGGCCGGCCAGCAAGTCGAGCAACGCACGAACGTTTCCTTTCAGTCGACCGGCGCGATCGATGTAAGGCTCCGGGCGAAACGCCTTGGCGACGTTGGCCACGACGTTGCGGCTCATCAGCTTCAGCGCCTTGCTGCTCGAGCAGGTGCCCTTGCGAACCAGATAGAGCGGGTTGGAAACCTGCGAGTAGCCGAGCCGGCGACCCGATTGACGGCTGGACTTCACGCCGAGGTGGACGCCGCGCGCGGCATCGATCTTCACAATCCGGCCATATGCCGCCATGCGACGGCTGAAGTCGACGTCCTCCAGCCAGCCGTAGAGTGGCAGGGTCTCATCAAACTCCAGCCCCCTCGCACGCACCACGTCGATGCGTACCGCCATGTTGCAGCCGTAGGCGCTATAGACGTTCTCGATCTCCTGCGTCGGCTCCGCCTGACCGTCTTGCTGCAGCGTCTTGAGCGCATCCTCGAAGGCGAGTCCGGGACCACGAATGCCGTCGGCGACAACATGTCCGGTGCCAACGACGACATCGGGCCTTGTCATAAAGGTCCGTTCGACAGCCTGAAGATAACCGGGACAAGGCACGAAATCGTCGTCGAGGAAGACGACGAGGTCGAAGGCCGCGCCCGCCCTGAGGATCGCATTACGCTGTATCGTCAGGCCCCGATCACTTGTGATGCAGCGAAGTCCCGGATGTCCTGAATCGATCCCTGATACATCGGCTGGCGATGCGCCGCAAACAATGGCCGCGTCAGCAATGCGCGTCTGCAAGCGCAAGCGTTCCAGCACGCGCGCAAGTATGAGCGGGCGACCCGACGTTGCAATACCTACAACAATCCTGAGCGGCGGATGGTGCACGCGTTCTTCGGACCAATTCGAGCTTGTGCCGCTCATCCAGCTGCCTCCGCGGGTCCGAGCGGCTTTCTGGCGTACGCCCACACCATGATGGGGACATCCGGCTCGTTGCGCAGCGAGCCGAAGAAACCGCGCTTGCGCCATGCTGACAGGTTAGCCTTAAGGCACGGACGATTGCCCCAGGCGAAGGTCTGAATCCCAGCTTCGGGAAACCCTGCCTCCTGCAAGAGGCAGGAAAGCCCCTCGGACGTCCACCGGTTACAGTCTATCGGCGATGGGTGATAGCGAACCAGAAACGGCGTAGCGATGAGGAAGTGGCCGCCTGGCCGCACCATCTCATATACATTGCGGGCAGCACGTGTCGGCCACTTCAAATGCTCAAAGACCTGGTCGGCGATGACCAGATCAAACTGATCCGGCAAGACATCCTTGCAGATATCGAAAGTCGGATAGCTCGTCCCCATGAATGACTCGAAGGCAAACCTGCTTTTCCATTGCGAGCCGGCCGACACCTCCAAAACACGAAGTCGCTCCGGTCCCAACCGCGTGATGAACTCGAACGCATGCCGATACATCGCCACACGCACCCAGTCGGTCGTGTCATAGCCAATCGCTTCGAGGTACCTTTTCATCGCTGCCTTGAGTCGGGGACGACTTCGAATGGCTGACAACACAGGAGTTGCTGAAGGTTCGGCAAACGCGCTAGTGGTCATCACTACCTCTCTCTGCCCGGCAATCGTCATGACCAGGTCTTCCGAGCAATTGCAGGAACGCGATTGAGAACGGCACCGAGCACCTTGCGGCCTGCAAGATTGAGTTCGATCACGCCGTCTCTTGCCTGGTCGACTGTCGTTTTCCCGAAGTCGACCACGATGATCACCTGGTCAATGTGGGAACTGAGCAGCTTCCAATGATCCGACGACAGCAGCGCTGGCAGATCGACGATGATCCGTTCGAACTCCAGCCGGGATTGCGTGAGTACTTCCGTCGTCCGTTCCATCAGGAGCCGATTGGTTTCGCCCGGCTCGAGGTAACTTTCGGCAGACGGCAACAATGCCAATGCAAGAGCACCAGGCCCGACCGCTCGCTCGGACTCCTGTCGTCCATCCGGCTGCGACTTTGTCGTCGTTCCGGTGGCCAGCTCCTGACTTAGTGTCCGGCTGTCAGCGCAGCTATCGACGAGAATGGTCCGTGCGCCGCTTCGCGCGTATTCATTGGCGAGGCATGCCGCAACCGTCGTCGATCCCTCACCTTCGCAACAGGCGATCACGCCGATGCACAAGACATCCGGATTCGCCGTTAGCGACGCGATAGTCGTTCTTAGCCTTCGAAGATCGGTCTTCACCGAAGCGCTCAGGCGGCCGGCCGCAATCCTGCTCAAGGTACCCGCAGCGTCTCGGGCCGTCGCGCTCCTGCTGAACCACCGCAGCTTCCCTTCCCGCCAGATGCTCGCCTCTGAAAGATCATTGATCGCACCAAGGGGGGCTATTCCGACATTCGTGCTCAGCTGCGCCAGGGAGCGAACGGCGCGATCGCCAGTGAGGCGTACCGCCGCAAACGCCGTTCCACTCAGTCCTCCCAGAACAACCGCGAATGCAAGAACGAGCGAGGTGCGTGGGCTGCTCTTTCCCAGCGGGGCCGACGCCCGGGAAATGATTCTTACATCAGCGTCCGGATAGCTGATGCGCTGGAGCGTCTCGTTATATTGGCGCTGGAAATCATCGTACATCTTGCGATAACTGGTCGCGATGCTCTCGAGTTCTTCGAGCTTTGCTCGAGCGTCCTGGCTGGAAAGGGAGTCGCCGACGGAGCGGAAGCGGTTAACCCTGCGCGCCGCCTCGAACGCCTGCTGCTGCAGGGTCTCCAATCGCTCCGAGAGCCACTTGCCCTGCTCCTCTGCGAGTTTGGACTTGGCCTCGACTATCGTTCTGATAAAAGATTCGGCGATTTCATTGGCGATCTCTGCGGACGAGTTCGGATCGGCGGACGAGAAGGCAATCTCAATGACTAAAGACTGTCCGATACGTTTCGTTGACAGTTTGCCAGCAAAGCGTGACGCAACCTCACGAAATTCCGTCGTATCTGGAGGACCGGCCTCTCCTGCTGCGGAAGCCGTCGAAGTTGGAGTAAGCCGGGCCAGGACAGTTTGGAAAAGCGAAGGTCCGGTCGCGAACTCCGTCCGCTGCTCAAGTTTCAGCCGTGAGATAACCGAATTGGCGACCCGGTCCGACTTGATTACCTCCATCTGGCTCTCAACGCGCGACTGATCCGACGTCATCGTCGGAGGCATTGGCGCTGCATTGAACAGTTCCGCTCCCCGGTTGGGGTCAATGATGACACTGGTCGTAGCCACGAATATCGGCGTCGCCAGCAGAAGATAGACCACAGCGGCAGAAACGGTCGCTGCGATGAAAGCAGCAATCGTCTTGCGGTTCTCCAGGAGAAAGGCGGCAATGTCCCAGACGCCGAACACCTTGTCATTCGATTTCGGATAGTGCGGCTGTCTCATGAACTACATCCCCACGGCGATCAATGGATTGCTTTTCACCAACGCCGGAGCCGCAAGCTCACGCAAATGTCGCCCGCTAGCGGCAAGCGCAAAGAAGATGAAAAAGAGAAATCCAAGATCGACGCTACCAGCCGATATGCAGGCTGAGCCAAAGAGAGCGAGGCATGCATGCAGGCCTGCACGCGCGACAACATCCTCAAAAGAAATCGGCCTTCCCATAGTGAACACCGAGGCCAGCGTCACGACGAACAGGAGCAAGCCGAGAACGCCCGTATTGGCGAGCAAGCCGACCACAAAGCTGGACGCCCGGACACTCCCGAGCCCGGCGCCGAAGCCCGAAGTGTCCCAAAAGTTCTGCAGCGCGAAGTAATTCCAGCGCATGCGCTCAATCCCGGACTGGCTTGCCAGCTTGTTGAAGACGGCTGCATCGTACAGGCCCGTCACAGCCGACCAGATCGAAGGCACGAACAAGATGACCACTAAAAGCAGGAACGGGATCATCGAGACGATAAAAAGATAACTGCAGTCCCTGCCGGTGGCCTGTCCGTTGGCGAGCTTCACAAGCGCACTGACCAGCATGAGCGACGAGAACATCGCCAAGGATCCATAGGCCGTCGTCGAAGTCGATAACAACAGCGATACCGCGAGAAGCAGCGCGAGCGATCCGGTGATGCGAGTG
Source organism: Bradyrhizobium sp. AZCC 1678 (assembly GCF_036924765.1). NCBI lineage: Bacteria > Pseudomonadati > Pseudomonadota > Alphaproteobacteria > Hyphomicrobiales > Nitrobacteraceae > Bradyrhizobium > Bradyrhizobium sp. AZCC 1678. Next base: position 2,652,175 of record NZ_JAZHSE010000001.1, on the reverse strand, counting down.
CGGAACCCGTACAGCCAAAGGCTCAGGGTAAATGCGTGGAAGCCCAGCGCCGCATAGCCGAAGGCGCCGGCTTCGGTGAATGTGCCGACGATGCGTTTGAATCCGCCGATTTCACCGGACTCGAGCATCCGGTAGTTGGCATTGCGGAGCCAGGAGAGCAAGAATCCCGTGTCGGTATAATGTGTGGCGACGTCGGCCACGGCCGAGGCGAGCAAGACCACCGCACACACGATCAACGCATTTGTGATGCCCCTCGCCTGGTCCCGGACCATAAGCGCCCAGGTGCTCATGAAGCATCCGAGATCCGCGATGAGATAGAAGGCCTGCGTCGCATTGGCGGCCCGAGGCTTCAACGGAAGACTGACGATACCAATGTCGGCGTCGTTTCGCGCGAGCGAGTAGGCGTAGGTCAGGCCTTGAAACAGCCGCGGCATGAAAAATGCGGTTGCAACGGCGTAGATCGTGAACAGCAGAACCCAGAAACCGGGCCCCGCCGGCGCAAGACTCTCGAGCGCTGCCGTGCGCAGACGCGGCCGCAGTGCGACCGTCATCGCAAGAAAGATGGCGACTACCACGACCGGTGGGACGCTTGCGTCGCCCAGCGCCGGAACCTTGAACGCAGCCGCTGCCCCCAGCAGGGCAGCCAGGGCCATCACCCAGAACGCCGCGATTGGGCCCTGCCACAGCACCCAGAGGCCCGCCAAAATTGTGCCAATGCCGATAATCTCGATGGTCATGCGCGAACCTTGCTGAGACGCATTGGGTTCAAGGCCCGTTCGGAATGTTCGATCAGCTTTGGCCGCGTCTCCCCCTTGAGCAGCCCCACCAGACCATCGATCGATGCCCCCGTTAATGTGAGTACACGCTTATGCTGGACCTCGCAGATCGTCTCGGCCCGCGCAGCGGCCAGGAGCTCTGGCATTATCTGCACAGCGTCATCGCTGAACTCCACCAGGTACCGGCTCCGTCCGACATTCGCAAAGAACGCCGCGAGCTTTGGGTCCCAACTCAATCCGACGTGCGCTATGCGGTAGGAGTATGCCAGGATGCATGCGTGCAGCCGGTGCGCGATGACCGCATCGAAGCTTCCCACCAGCTCCGCGAGTTCCCGGGGTGTCCTGCAGTCTGGCGCGCGCGCCAGCCCATCGTCACCACAGAACGAACCAACGACACGGTCCAGGCAAGTCTGGTCTTCCCGAGCTCCGTTCGAGAAGCAGGTTACGTCGTATCCCGATGCCAGCAGTCGCCTGATCAAGCTTCGATAGAGACCCATAACGGTCGTATCATCAGACTTTCCCTCCCCGTGATGTTGCAGAATGACCGGATGGGTCATCCCGACGCCAATAACAGGGCGCTTGCGCTGTCGCCGCGCACTTGATGGCCACACCTGAGACGCCATCAGGCCGGGATCCGGCGTCACGACGACGCCCTTCACGCGACGCTGGCGTAGCCGTCTCGCAGAATCGCTGTCGCGCACGCCTGCGAACACCAGCTGGTCCGCATGCAACAGTGACGAGATCAGTGCTGCACCTCGTCCAGACCGGCTTTCGGCGACACCTAGCCCAAACAAGGCGATCGGAACATTGCTGCGCTTGCACTCTGCCGCCACAATCGACAGCTTGACCGGGAAGTTGAGGTCGCCGTCCTGGATTAGCTGGCCGCCACCGACAATCGCGAGATCGGCATCGCGTAACGCTTCGCGCCAGACCGGTCGGCATTTCCTCCTCATCTGAAGGCGAAGGATTGCCTCTACCAAAACATCGCGCAGCAAGGCGGGCATCATCTGCAGTGCCTTCAAGGCAAGGACACGACGGCCTGATCTCGCCGAACTGTCGCGATCGGTGCGTCCGGCAAGATCCAGAGCTTCAATGCCGACATCGGGTAGTCGCCGCCCAAGCCCGGCTTCGAGGCATTCGGCAATCACCCCATCACCGAGGTTGGGGCTGTACTTAACGTTGAAGGTGACAACCTTCATGATACTACCACTCAACATTGTAACAGAATGCGATTCATCCGCCCCAGAACCTGCTCGCATGGACAACTCGCGCTCCGGCGCCGGACAGATTCTGAATCTGGTGGCCGCCAGCAACTGTCGCGTTTTCGCGCAATGCCCGTTCAACCGAACGCCTCATTTGGCGCTTGAAGCGCTCCTTACTGAAGCCGGCTGCATGCCGAACGATGTCGGTGGCGGAGAAGCTGATCGTCTCGGCGCGCGTGATCGCCTTCCCAAGCGCCTCCGTGGTCTGCTCCGAGAACAGCACGCCAGTAACGCCGTCGATAACTGTTTCGGTGGCGCCGCCGCGGCCGAATGCGATGACGGGCCGGCCGCTCGCCATCGCTTCGACCGGAACGATGCCAAAGTCCTCTTCACCGGGGAAAATCAAAGCAAGGCAACGCGCATAGTGATGCCGAAGGACTGCAAATGGCTGCGGTCCCATAATCGTGACGTTGGGCCGCGCGTGCCGCTTGAGAGTATCCAGCATCTCACCGCCGCCTATAACGATGAGCCTCTTGCCAGACGCGTTGAAGGCGTCAACGACCAGGTCGGCCCGCTTATAGGCAACCAGTTCCCCCACCATCAGATAGTAGTCGCCGACATCAGAAGCCGTAACCTGCTCGAAGGCGTCGACATCGACTGGTGGAAAGACAACATCGGATTCGCGGCGAAAGTATTTCCGGATACGCGATGAAACATTGTGGGAGTTGGCAACGAACAAGTCGACCCGAGCAGATGACCCCTGATCCCAGTTGCGCAGGTAGTGAGAGAACAGCGTCATCGCGGCGCGCGTCAGCAGGCCGGACGCGGACCTGTAATCGTGGTACATGTTCCAGATGTACCGCATCGGGGAATGGCAATAGCAGACATGCACCGCATGCGCGGGAGGAATGATGCCCTTCGCGGGACCGGACTCGCTGCTGATGATCAAGTCGTAGCCGCGAAGGTCGATCTGCTCGAGCGCAAGCGGCATTAGCGGCAGATACTTCTTGTACCATAACTTTGCCCGCGGCAGCTTGGCGATGAACGACGTGACGATTCGATGGTTGGCAATCGCCGGGGAGATGGACTCCGGCACCACTACATGCGTGAAGATGTCGGCCGATGGATAGAGTTCGCAGATGGCTTCGAGGACCTTCTCGCCGCCGCGCATCCCGACAAGCCAATAGTGGACTATTGCGACCCGCATCAGTATGTGCCCTTGGCCGTAATCAGCACCGGCACAGTCTTCGCGATGATCTTTATGTCATTCCAGAACGACCAGTTCTCGACATAGTCCCGATCGATGGAAACGCGGCGCTCGTAGGAAACATCGTTGCGTCCGCTGACCTGCCACGCGCCGGTTAGACCAGGACGCGTCAGCAGATAGTGCCCCGCGCTCGGTCCGTACATTGTGATCTCTTCGACGACCACCGGCCGCGGACCCACGATGCTCATGTCGCCTCGAAGAACATTCCAGAGCTGTGGCAATTCATCCAGACTGGTTTGACGCAACACCAGGCCAACCGCAGTCACGCGCGGATCGCACTTTAGCTTGCGCGTTTCGGCCCACTCCCTCGCAGCCTCGGGATAATCACGAAGATGCCGCGCCAGCACCGCGTCGCCATCCATTGCCATTGTCCTGAACTTCAGACAGCCGAAAGTGGAAGAACGAAAGCCGACGCGTGGTTGCCGGTAAAGAATGTTACCGCGATCCATGACCTTCAGAAGCAATGCAATGAGGAGAAGGAGCGGCGCGAAGGCCAGCAGCGCTGACGAAGAAACGAGAATATCAAGTAACCGTTTCGGTACGCCCCCGATCGGATACCTTGCCGATCTCTGCTTGATGCGCCTGTCGATGAGCAGGCCGACTTCTGTGGTCGCACTCTTCGGCAACTGATACAACTGCATTAGCTTAAGCTCCAATGAGGGACCTTCACGCAAGCCGTCCTCATTCCGCGGCTCGCGCCGCGGTCACGACTGGGTCTCGCTAGTTGGTCTCGCTTAATCGGCAGTACCGGGAACAAATCTCTCGGTCAGCCCGCATCGCTAATAAGTGCGCAACTATTGTTGTTAATTAATGCGTAACTATTGGTGCATCGCAACTTGATTATTCTAACCCACTAATGCGCGATGCTTGTGCATATTGATCGCTCAGTGTGCACGCACCGCCATCGATCTCACGCTCGGGAGCTGGCGCATTCGCGGTAGAGTGATCACGTACACGCTGTATCAGAAATTTTTATTCCGAGAGAAACCGATCCAAATCAGCTCGAAACTGAACTGAAGCCTGGTCTGCAATCCGCATTTGCGATCCGCACCTAGCTTCATTCGTGAACTGGTACGGTTCTCGCATGCCGTAAGCGCGCGTAAACATTTCTGAGAATGAAATCGGGGGAGTGGAACGTCTCGACGACGTTTTGGACGTAAACGAGGCCCCGTATGCGTACCGACCTCTCTCGCTGCTTCAAAGATGAGTGTGCTGCGCTCGAACTTGTCGAGGCCTGCATCTGGCCGAACGGGGTTGTGTGTCCACATTGCGGCGAAAATAGCCGAACTAGTCTCCTAAGAGGATCCAGTACTAAGACTGGCACGCGCAAGTGTTATGGCTGCCGAAAGCTGTTCTCGGTGCGAACAGGCACAATGTTCGAGTGCAGCCACGTCCCATTTCACAAATGGCTGAAGGCTCTCTTCCTGACCGGGTGCGGCACGGAACCTATCAAGCCATTTCAGCTCAGCCGGGCTATCGATGTCTCCTTCAAGACCGCCGCCCTTATGATCGCGCAGATCAACCAGTCTGCCGTCGAGTGCGGAATACGAACCTCTGAAGATAAAGCCGAGACTCCTCTGCCTGCGCACGAGCGCTCCACGCTGGTTCCGTCGGAGTTCCCAACGGCTGGAGAACCGCAAATCTCGACCGTGAACTCACACGCATAGGCCTCCCGCAGGAGCCAGCCTCGATGCAAAAGCTACCTGAGGTCCCGGATTCCGAGCCAGAGAAACAAGATAGCGACACAAGCTCGGAACTTTATAACGACGATCTTATTGCGCAGTTCAAAAGCCGCCTGAGGCAACTCCTGCGGGCTGGCCGGCCACGAAAGCGCTCGCCCCGCAAGCAGAACGACAAGTCAAACGGGGTGGGCGGGAATGACTGACCGCCAATGCGATGTGATCGTCGGCCGGAGGCCGTCGAACTACAATAAAGTTTCTCGGCGATGAGCACTTTGCGCCAATACATTGCCATGACACGCACCTGGCGGGCGCAATTTCTCAGCCGAGCCCATCCGACAAAAGACGAGATAAGGCGGCGCCGACATCCGATTGGCGCGGCGGATCGGCCCCGGCCCGCCCGCATGTGAAGGCCGCGCAAATCGAGGCAAACGACAGCACTCGACAAAGCTCATCGGAATTCATCTGCGACAGGGGGCGGGTTTTGATCCTTCCGATCGCACGCAAAGCGAATAGGAGCGCCGCTTGAAAACTGTCGCCAGCCCCAATGCTGTCCACCACATCTACGGCGGGGGCCTGAACCTCAACTGCGCCTGCACTTCCATGCCACGCCTGCGCTCCCTTGATCCCACGGGTGACAACAACCAGGCCGGCGCCCGCCTCGATGAGCGACCTGGCCTTTCCCGCATAGTCGTTGCCGCCGTATAGAAATTCAAAATCGACATCCGACATTCGCACGATGTCTGCAGCGGCCGCAAAAGCATTCATCTGATCGACGTAGTGCGCCTTATGCCTGACCAGATTGGGCCGGCAATTTGGATCGAAGGAGATGGTGATCGAGCCGGCTGCGTCTTCGATCATCGCCAGCGCCTGGGCTGCCCCGTTGTCGTTGGCAAGCGTGGTCGATCCGACATGAATCGCTTCGATCTCGTCGAAGGGGATGGAGCCCTGCCGATAGGTCCAGTTTCGGGACGCCGTCGCCTCGTCATAGAACGCATATTGCGGCTCGCCCGCGATAGTGCGGACGAAGGCAAGGGTCGTCTGGCAATCGCTGCGCGTCACGTAGCGAAGGTCGACCTGCGAGGCCGACGCATGATCGGCAATCATGCGGCCGAAGAGATCGGTGGAGATGCCGCCCACAAACCCCGCCGGCGCGCCGAGACGCGCCATGCCGACGGCGATGTTGAGACAGGATCCTCCGACAACTGGCACAGTCGCGTCGCGTCCATCCACGGACTTGACCGGCAGGAAATCGACCAGGGCATCTCCGCAACTCAGCAGCATGGCTCTAGTTCTTCGTATCACGTCTGGCGATCGATGCGATCCCCTGCATCGCATGACGGCTGTCTTGCTCCAGCTTTCGCATCAGCCCGTGAACCCGCCGCTTTGTCCGGTGGAAATCGGCTAGTCCCGGCGGTGTCTGTTCGCTCAGCCGGCCGATCGCGGACATTGAGGCCATCGCCTCACCGATTGACCCGCAAGACTTCGCCGCAACCGCGCCCAGCATGGCGGCGCCGAGCAGCACGGGCTCCTGCGTTTCGGGGACCGCAACGGTCAGGCCGGTTGTATCCGCCATGATCTGGCGAACCAGCGGACTTCGTCCTGCGCCACCGCTGATCACCATCATATCGCTGTCCACGCCGTGCGCTCGAAAAGCTTCGACGACATCGGCAAGTCCATACGCAAGCCCGCACAGCCCGGCCACGAACAGCCGCTCCATCGAGCCGATGTCGACGTCGAGATCCATGCCTGCAACGACCGCGCGGGAATAGGGATCGGCAAAGGGCGACCGGTTGCCGAGAAACTCGGGCAGAACGTGGATGTCACGGGCCAGCAACGCCGCCCCACCCAGGCTCGCGACGCCCGAGACGATGCGCCGTTCGAGAAATTCCAGAACTTCCATGCCGGCGGAGTGCGCAGTCGCGACGGCCTCGCTGTAAGCGGGATGAGACCTGACGAGATGATCGATGGCGGCACCGGCTGCGGACTGTCCGCCCTCGTTGAGCCAGAAGCCGGGCACCATTCCCGAATAGTAAGGACCCCAGACGCCGGGGACGAAGCACGGCTCACGCGTCGTTGCCATGATGCAAGCCGAGGTCCCCATAATGTAGGCAAGGCGACGACACACATCGACCGGCTCACCCGACTTCCCGCGCCCACCGATCGTGCCCACGCCGCCGGCGTGCGCGTCGATCAGCGATGCGGCGACCGGCGTGCCTTCGAGAAGTCCCAAATCCCGTGCCGCGGACTTCGTCAGGCCGGCACCCAGCGACGTGCCGGGTGCGACGATCTCCCTTCCGATTCGCGCATATTCGTCCGAGGCAAGATCGCCAAGACCAACGCGCTCGAAATAGCCGCGGCTCCAGCGCTGATCCTGGGCAAGATAATTCCATTTGCAGACGACCGTGCATATCGACCGGGCCGTTGATCCGGTGGCGTGAAACGAAAGATAGTCGGCAAGGTCGAAGAAATGGCCCGCGGACCGATAGGTCGACGGCAGGTGCCGTTTAAGCCAAAGCAGTTTTGGAATTTCCATTTCCGGTGAGATCGAGCCGCCGACATAGCGCAGGACCTCGTCCTGCGTCTCGTTCACCTCGCGCGCTTCGGCCATAGCGCGATGATCCATCCAGACGATAACGTTTCTTCGGTCGTCGCCGGACCCACTTACGGTCAGCGGATGGCCGCCGGCATCGAGCACCACGAGCGAGCAGGTCGCGTCAAAACCCAGGCCCTTGACCGTGGAAGGCGGAATGGCTGCCTCTCCCATCGCGGCACGAACCGACGCGGCGCATGCTGACCATATCTCGGACGACGACTGTTCGACGACACCGCCCGCTTCGTGCCATAGCGTGATCGGATGCCGGGCGGTCGCCAGCAAGGTTCCTTTCTCGTCAAACACTCCGGCGCGGGCACTCGACGTTCCGACGTCGATACCGATGAAGGCCTGCTGCATTGCAACCCCGCTTCAGTTCAGCGCCAGCTCACCAGCACGTATAGCCTCCGTCAACGAGGACAACACTCCCGGTCATCAGGCTGGCGGCGTCAGACGCCAGAAACAGGACGACCGATGCGATCTCGTCGACCTCCCCCATTCGGGCCATCGGCGTACCACCGATCCAGGCATCGTACATCTTCGGGTTGCTTTTGACGAAAGCATTGAGAGGCGTGGTGACGTAAGTCGGCGCCACGGCGTTGACACGGACGCCGCGTGCCCCCCACTCGGCCGCGAGCGATTTGGTGAGATGGTGCACCGCGGCCTTGGAAGCGTTATAGTAGCACTGCTCCTGCGGTTTGTTGACAATGAAGCCCGACATCGACCCGATGTTCACGATGGAACCGGACTTTGCGTCAAGCATGTGCTTGCCGAAGGCGCGACAGCACCAGAACGTGCCGTTGAGATTGACGTCGATGACATTGTTCCAGTGTTCGTCGGCAACCTCTTCGGCCGGCGTCTCGCTTCGCGCAATGCCGGCATTGTTGACAAGGATATCGATGCCGCCGTAGCGGGCTGCCAATTGGTCGGCGACCTCGGTAACGCGCTTCGAGTCCGTTACGTCCATGATGACGATCTCGGCATCCAGGCCTTTCGCCTTCAGGCTCGCGCACCCGGCATCGGCAAGTTGGGGGTCGCGATCGGCGATCACGACCTTCGCTCCGGCCTCCGCCAAGGCCTCCGCGCAGGCAAGGCCGATTCCCTGGCCGGCGCCTGTAACAACCGCCGTTTTTCGGTCCAGTTTGAATTTTTCCAGATACATCTTCTTGTTATTCCTGTTTTCCTATCGCGGCGCAGCGTGCCGTCCGCTCATGCTGCTATCACCGCGCCGTCCTTGTCGAAGCGGTGCAGCCGGGTTGGATCGGGCGAAAGCCAGAGGCGGTCGCCGGCCTTGAGATTGAATTCTCCGATGCAACGCGCCGTCAGCAGACCGAGCTTGCCGGCGTCGACATAGAGGAAGGTGTCGCTGCCCAGATGCTCTGCGACCGACACGGTGCCGGGCCAACCCTCTCCCTCCTTGCCGATCCTCAGGTGTTCGGGCCTGACGCCGAGCGTGGCGACGCCGGGTTGGCCTGCCGCCTCGCCGGATACAAAATTCATCTTTGGCGATCCGATGAAGCCGGCGACGAAGAGATTCGCCGGATGCTCATAGAGTTCCAACGGCGAGCCATATTGTTCGATACGGCCGGCGTTGAGCACGACGATCTTGTCGGCCATCGTCATGGCCTCCACCTGGTCATGGGTGACATAGATGGCGGTGGTCGCAAGTTGCTTCTGCAATTTGGTGACTTCCAGGCGCATCTGGACCCGCAGCGCTGCATCGAGATTCGACAAGGGCTCGTCGAACAGAAACGCCTTGGGCTCGCGCACGATCGCGCGTCCGATCGCCACGCGCTGGCGCTGTCCACCGGATAGCTCGCGTGGCTTGCGGTCCAGATAGGGCGTGAGATTCAGCGTGGCGGCCGCGGCCTCCACCTTGCGGTCGATATCCGGCCGCGGCAGGCCGGCCATCTTCAGGCCGAACGCGATGTTGCCGCGGACGCTCATATGCGGATAGAGCGCATAGGATTGGAACACCATCGACAGGCCCCGCTTGGCCGGCGGCACGTCCACCACATTCTTGCCGTCAATCAGGATTTTCCCACCGGTGACATCCTCGAGCCCGGCGATCAGGCGCAACAGCGTCGTCTTCCCGCAGCCGGACGGCCCGACGAACACCACGAAGGAGCCGTCTTCGATATCCAAATTGGCATCCTTGATGATGTTGACCGGCCCGAATGATTTTCTGACTCCCTGCAGCGTTATCTGGCCCATGATCTCTGGTCCCCTTGCTATTTGACGGCGCCGAAGGTCAGTCCACGGACAAGCTGCCGCTGCGTGAACCATCCGAGAATGATGATCGGGGCAATGGCGAGCGTTGAGGCGGCCGACAGTTTTGCCCAGAACAGGCCCTCGGGACTTGAATAGGACGCGATGAATGTTGTGAGCGGTGCTGCGTCCAGGGTCGAAAGATTCAGTGTCCAGAACGCCTCGTTCCACGCCAGAATGAAATTGAGAAGAAGCGTCGAGGCAAGGCCCGGGATGGCCATCGGCGTCAGAACATAAACGAGTTCACGTCCGATGGTCGCACCATCCATCCGCGCCGCCTCCAGAATATCCTTCGGGATTTCCTTGAAATAGGTGAAGAGCATCCAGATCACGATCGGCAGATTGCCGAGACAAAGGATCATGACGAGACCGGCGCGCCTGTCGAGCAGCCCGAAATCCCGGTAGATCAGGTAAATCGGAACCAGCACGCCGACCGATGGCATCATCTTGGTCGAGAGCATCCAGAGCAGAACATCCTTGGTGCGTTTCGTCGGCGCGAACGCCATCGACCAGGCCGCCGGAATGGCAATGATCATCGCAATCAGCGTCGACCCGCCGGCAATGATGATCGAATTGAGCGCATGATGAAAATAGTCACTGCGCTCCTGCACTGTCGCGTAGTTCTCAGTGGTCCAGTGAAACAACAGGAATTTTGGTGGCATCGAGAATGCCTCGAGCTCGGTTTTGAAGCTCGTCAGCACCATCCACAGGATGGGCAGGAAAATCAGAAATCCGAACAGCCACGCCGCAGCGGTGGACACCCAGACGCGCCTTGCTGTGACCTTGCGTGCCATCGCCTACGCCTCCAGATTCCGTCCGACGATCCGCACCAGGAAGAACGCGACGATATTGGCGATCACGACCGCGACCAGTCCGCCGGCTGACGCGTTGCCGACATCGTACTGGACCAGCGCCTGCGTATAGATCAGGAACGCGATATTGGTGGTCGCGAGGCCCGGGCCGCCGCCGGTCGTAACAAAGATCTCGGCGAACACGGTCAGCAGGAAGATCGTTTCGATCAGGATGACTACGGTGATCGGCCGCGCCAGATGCGGCAAAGTGAGATAGATGAAGGTCGAAAGTGCGCTCGCCCCGTCCATCTCGGCCGCTTCCTTTTGCTCCTCGTCCTGGGATTGCAGCGCCGTGAGCAGAATAAGGGTGGCGAACGGCAGCCATTGCCAGGCCACGATCAGGATCACCGCGAACAAAGGCACATCGTTGAACCAGTCGATCGGCGTTGCGCCCACGAGTGTCGCGACCCAGGCGAACAGTCCGGACACCGGATGCATCAAGAGGTTCTTCCAGACCAGGGCGCTGACGGTCGGCATCACGAAGAACGGCGCGATCACCATCAGGCGGATGATGCTGCGCCCGACCACCTGCTGATCGAGCAGCAGCGCCAGTGGCGTGCCGAGCAGGATGGTGATTGCGAGCACCGATCCGACCAGCACCAGCGTGTTCCGTAGTGCGGTCAGAAAAGCGGGATCGGTGAGAAAATATCGAAAATTCTCCAGCCCGACGAAGCTCCAGGTTTCCGCATCGAGTAGGCTGTAGTGCAACGTCGAGAAGTAGACCGTCATTGCCAGCGGGACGATCATCCAGATGAACAGCAATGCGACGGCCGGCGTCAGCAGGGCCCTTCCGAGGACCTGGGTTTGCTGCGTTGCCATCGCCGCCTCCTGTTATCTGGGAAAGGAGATGGGGCTGCCGTCCCTGCCCGGGGGCCTGACGGCAGCCAGAATTGCGTGTCGCACTACTTGATGTAGCCGGCGCGCTTCATTTCGCGTTCGGTGGCTGTTTGCGCGGCTGCGAGCGCAGCGTCCACTGTCGATGACCCGGCCAACGCCGCCGAGAATTGCTGGCCGACGCTAGTTCCGATGCCCTGGAATTCCGGAATCGCCGCGTACTGCACGCCGACGTAAGGCACCGACTGCACGGTCGGCTTATTCGGATCGGCGGCATCGATCGATGCCAGCGTCAGCCCGGCAAACGGCGCAACCTTCAGATATTCCGGATTCTGATAGAGCGAGGTGCGGGTGCCGGGCGGGACATTGGCCCATCCTTCCTTCGAGGCGACGAGCCTGGTGTAATCCTTGCTGGTCGCCCAGGCGATGAACTTCTCGGCGGCTGCGGTCTTCTTCGAGCCCGCAGGGATGGCGAGATTCCACGCCCACAGCCAGTTGGCGTTCTTGCCGAGCCCCGCATTCGGCGCAAGCGCGAAGCCGACCTTGTCGGCAACCTTGGAATCCTTCGGGTTGGTGACAAAGGACGCAGCCACCGTGGCATCGATCCACATCCCGCATTTGCCGGAGTTGAACAGCGCGAGGTTTTCATTGAAGCCGTTCGAGCTGGCGCCGGGAGGGCCTGCGGCCTTCATCAGATCGACATAGGTCGAAAGTGTCTTCTTCCATTCCGGCTTGTCGAATTGCGGCTGCCATTTCTCATCAAACCAGCGCGCGCCGAACGAGTTGGACATCGCGGTCAGGAACGCCATGTTCTCGCCCCAGCCCGCCTTGCCCCTCAGGCAGATGCCGAAGACGCCGCCGGATTTGTCGGTGAGCTTTTTCGCCGCATCGATCACGAAATCCCAGGTCGGCTTTTCCGGCATGGTCAGGCCGGCCTTCTGGAACAGGTCGGTGCGATACATCACCATCGAACTCTCGCCATAGAACGGCGCGGCGTACAGCTTGCCCGAAACCGACACGGCATCCCGGATCTTCGGAAGCAGGTCCGCGGCGTCGTAGTCGGGTCCGAGATTGTCAAGCGGAATGAGCCAGTTCTTCTTGGCCCAGATCGGAACCTCATAGGTGCCGATGGTCAGCACGTCGAACTGTCCGCCCTTGGTCGCGATGTCGGTGGTGACGCGCTGGCGCAGGACGTTCTCTTCGAGTGTCACCCATTTGACGGTGATGTCAGGATTCTTGGCGGTGAATTCGTTGGTCAGCGCCTGCATCCGAATCATGTCGCCGTTGTTCACGGTGGCGATGGTCAGGGATGTCTGTGCGACGGAAGGAGCTGCGCCCAACAAGGTAGCCGCGCCCAGCAGGGCGCTGAGGACGTGTTTCACGATAACCTCCCTTACGGCGTTGAGCATATGCCCACGCCTTGCATTTATGTTCACACCGGGCCGAAGCGTTGTCAAGGATCGGATCGCGCTTCCGCACTGGACTCGCTGGGCGGGAGGACATGGTTTAATGGGATCGCATGCCAGGATCGGCTGGCGGGAAACCCGCGCACGCCGAGGCCGAAGACCGGCCAGTTCGCTACGGCTTGAGGATTGCGCCTGCCGTCGCCTCGTCGGTGATCAACCCGTTGAGAAGCCGCCCCTTCAGCGCCGCCCTGATGGCCGGAACCTTGGCACGACCGACCGCCGCTCCGATGGTCAGGGTCTCGGCAGGTACCCGCGGCGGAATGCTGGTGAGACGAAGGTTTGTCCCGCCTTTGATGAGGTGCCCCTCCTCGTTGAACGCCCAGCCGGTCAGTTCGCCAACGGCGCCCAGCCGCATCATCTCGAGCAGTTCTTCGCGCGAGACGAAACCGTCAACGTGAACTTGCGCCTGCCGATCCATCTGCCCGACCCCGACAAGCCGCAGGTCGGCCTTGGCGGCGACCGCTCTCACCCTGGCGATCGGATCTATTTTCAGCATCTGGTCGCGCTCGCGCTCGGACGACATCAGAAACGGCAGCGGCATCGGATAGTGGCGCGCCTTGGTCCGGTCGGCGAGACGGCCGACAGTGTCGAAGAAGCTGGCCGAGCCGTCGGCCGAAATGTTTCCGACCAGCGACACGATCTGGTGGTTCGGACAGTCGATCGGCGACACGCGCTCGACGGCAGCCCGCACTGCTCTCCCGGTGCCAAGCGCCACGATGGTCGGCTTCTCGGTCCGCAACGTCGATTCAAGGATGTTGGCGGCGCGCTCGGCGATTCCAGCGGCCGACAGCGGCGCGGCGGGATCGGTCGGCACGACTTCGCAATAGGCGAGATGGAACAAATCCTTCAACCGCGCTGCTAATTCCATGCATGCAGCGATCGGATGCTCCAGGCGGAAAGTGATCAGGCGCTCGGCGAGGCACAGCGAGACGAGGCGCTGTGCCGACGCGCGCGAAACCTGCAGCATCTTGGCGATTTCATCCTGGGTGTGACCGGCAATGAAGTAGAGCCAGCCGGCCCGCGCGGCTTCGTCCAGGCGCGACTTCTCGTTATCGGATGCTGCCATCAGGTTCCTTGCCGATCCGTCTGCCAGAAATCCGCCATCCGTGCGAATACGCGATCGGCTCCCGCTTCGCGGAGAATGGCCTTCCCGTCACGCGATTGATAGTGACTGCCTCCGACAAAGCCCCAAACGGTCATGCCGGCAGCCTTGCCCGCCTTGACGCCGCTGACACTATCCTCGATCACGAGGGTGCGACGCGGATCTACCCGCATCTTTTCGGCCGCGTAGAGAAAGAGGTCGGGCGCCGGCTTGCCGCGCTCCACCATCTGGGAAGTATAGAGACGCGTGCCGAAATGCGGCGCGAGGCCGGTCAGAGAAAGGGAGAAAGACACCCTATCGACGTCGCTGGACGAGGCGACGCAACGGGGGATTTGCAAGTCCTCCAGTACCGAGTTCACCCCTTCGATTGGGCAAAGTGACGAGAGAAACGCCGCTCGAACCCCTGCCCTCAGCTCGGCCGAAAATTTCTCGGGGTTCAAGCGTCCCAACGCTTCATAATGCTCGAAGACCGCCGTCACGCTTCGCCCAAGGAACAGATCAAGCGCCTGATCGATGTCAAGGCTGATGCCGTATCCCGCCAACGTGTCAGAGAGGCAGCGACAGCTCAGCACCTCGCTGTCGACCAATACGCCGTCGCAGTCGAAAATGATGAGATCGGGCCGGATCATCGTAATTTTCTCATGCCCAATATGAGCATAAACTCATAAAATGGGCAATAACCCGCCTCCGCGAATGGGGCACCCCGCCTGGCGGATTCCCGTGCACTACCCAGAGCACGGGCTCAGTCCGCCAGTCGGGATCACGGTCGACGAGCGATCATGCGTCAGAAGCCTGTTGTGTGTACCGAAAACCTAAGCACAGGCGTAGGTGGTGGTGAAGTCCACCAAGGATGGCGCGTGAACGAATGATGCCGGTGCGCTGTACCGAGCGAGAGACTGGTGCATCCTTGTTCAAAGACCAATGCGTTCTGACGCCGTTGCACCTCACAAATTGTTCTGCAAATATTCGAACACGTAGTCGACGTCGTTGCTCGAATTGAAATTGACCTCGTAGTCGATCGTGCCGTCCTTGAGCACAACCGTGCGCTGCGGTCCAAAACTACAAGTCAGGCTTTTGATCTTCTGTTTGACGGCTTCCTTGCCGGCCTCGGAGCCACAGACGCGCCACATGGCTTCGAGAGCTACCTTGCAGTAACCGTAGGCGCTGTAGGTCTTCCGATCCTCCGGCGTCGGCGGCTTCAACCAGTTAAACTTCGCCGTGAGACTGTTGCCGCACCGCTCGTTGGTGGAGGTGACCTCTGCCGCGAGATACTTTTCCTGTTCCGCGAAATACTCCTTGTCCTTCAGCGATTGCGCAAGCGCGACCGAGGAGAAGATCGAGAGCGCGACGACGGCGACACCGGCACGGATAATCATAGCGGACAACTCCAATTTAGATGTTCATGCGCGCATCCCGTGTGGGCACGGCGTCCGGCCACTGCGGCGGACTTGGGGATAGACGGACAGCGGCGGTGATTTTCCCGCGTCATCGCAGCACCGTGTCATCGCAGCATCTGGAGCGGTGCATCTTGATTGAAACATTTGAATCATGAATGCACCGCGTTCAACGTAGGTATCGGCCGCAAAAACTCCGTATTTGTTTCTCATCTCTCGCTGCGCTCATCAGCGGTACCGCATCCTGCGGATTGTCGTGATGCTGTGAGGTCTGCCATGTCCGGACGTTTCCGAGCGACCGTCGTCGGCGCCGCCCTCGCCTTGATCGCCGGCCATGGCGCCCTCGCCGCGGAGAGGGGCTCGCGGCTTCGCATCGGGCATTACAGCACCGGCAGCGGATTGATCGGCTTTGTGATCGACCGCATGGGAACGCCGATCAAGCTGCGCTTCGACGGCTCCGCCGAAATCCTGGCCTTGACTGCCGAGCCGGCTCCTTACGATTCGATGACGCTCAAGCGCGATGACGGCGTCTCGGTTCTTCGGATCTACGAAACGGGCCGCGTCCTTGTATTCAGCGACAAATTGTCGGGCGGTTCGGCTGACGCGTATCACGACCAGGAAGCCGAGCCACTCGTCGTCAAGAACGCAACGAAAGAGCAGGCGGAGACCGAGGCCGAGTCGCTCGGGCGCAGGCTTGGGCGCGCGGGCGCCCCGGCGCTCAAAATCTCGCTCGACGCACCGCGCCTTTCCGCTGACTCGGCCGCGTGGTCCGCCATGGCAGACGCCATCGCCGTCACAGGAACAGCCCTGGCCGAGATGCTCACCTCACCGATCGCACGCGAGATCATCGCTGCGAAACTGCAGCGCGTCGTCATCCGCGACGCCGACCGGGTCGACGTCAGGCTGGCGGGCGACACCCTGATCGTGGAGGTCGAAGCCAAGGAGGCGATCGCAGGCCGGCCGTCCTCGGCGCGCCTCAAGTCTGCGATCGGTGATGTAGCTGGATCTTTATCCGGGCACGAATTTACAGCAGCCGGCGCGGAGAAAAATGTTCACCGGTCCGTCTCTCTATCTTGACGTGGTGGCGACGGCCGCGGGCCGTCTCGAAATGTCACCGCAATATGGTGCATTGTTGTCAAGAAAGAGAGGAATCCAATGTCGGGTCTTATTACTGGGCTGGTTTTGCTCGCGCTCGGCGCCCTGGCGGCCGCTTCGAGCATCGTTGCGAGGCGTCCGGACGCGAAGGCGTATATCGAACTGATGGTACCTTACCAGGGATGGTTCGGATTCATAACCTGCCTGTGGGGCGCCTGGACCATCATCAATGCGATCATCAACCTGAACTGGTTCGGCTACGTGCCGGTCTGGTGGCTGACCTACCTCGCGACCGGCGTGCTAATTGCATCACTCGGCCTGCTGCTCGGCTATGCGCTGCTGACGAAGTTCATTTTCAGCCACAACGCTCAAGCGGCTCAGCGTGGCGAGCAGATTCGCGCTGCCATTGTCCCCTATCAGACGGTGCTCGGTTATGCCGCGATCGTCCTCGGCCTATGGACGATCGTCGCTACGTTTCTCTATCGTATCTAGGGCATGGTCCGGAAAATCACGCCCATCGGGCCACGACCCGATGGGAGCACCGATTTTCCCGAAAAGTTCATACTCAACAAAAAGCCAAAGCGCGATGACGCTTCATCTTGAACGCATCGCGCCCCCCAGCAGGTTGCTGAAAAGTCAACTTGGGCGTGACGAAATCCCGTGGCGAACGAACTGGAATATGCTCCAGGATTGTCTGCCTGCCGCCGGCGCGTCTCGATCGTCATCAGCAATCTGGACTATTTTCATTATTTGCCGGCCCGCTCATCGTCGGCTACCCGCCCATGATGAAGTTCGCAGCCAACCTGCCGACCCACAGCATGCACATTATCCGGCCACAGAGCTGACAAACAATGAGTTGACGGATAATGGCGCTCACCCGCCGAACAGTTTGGCCAACCGGATGAGACAGCCGCTCCATGAGCCCGCTAGAGCATCGACGAGAGCATCCATGTTGAAAGCAAACTCGTGCCTGGCGATCCTCGCGCTGAGTGTCGCGATAAGCTTCGCCACGACCGCACGCGCGGAGAAGCGCGTCGCCCTGCTGGTCGGCAATAACGCCTATGAGAACATTCCGCGGCTGCAGACCGCCGTCAACGACGCGCGCGCGGTCGGCACCGCCCTGCGCCGGCTCGGCTTCTCGGTGATGGTCGTCGAGAACCAGCCGCGCCGTGCCATGAGCGAGGCCATGCTCGCTTTCGACAAAATGATCGAGCCGGGCGACATCGCGCTGTTCTTCTTCGCTGGACACGGCTTCGAGATCCGCGGCCAGAACTACCTGTTGCCGACAGACATCCCGGAGGTCCGCGAAGGACAGGAAGAGCTGATCCGCGATTCCGCGTTTCCAGCCGACCGGATCATCGACCGGCTGCAGGCGCGCGGCGCCCGCACGGCGGTGCTCATGCTCGACGCCTGCCGTAACAATCCGTTCGAACGGCCGGGCGGGCGCGGGCTCAAGGGCAGCGGCGGCCTCGCCGCGATGACGCCTGCCGAGGGCGTATTCATCATGTTCTCCGCTGGCGCCAAGCAGACCGCGCTCGACCGGCTGTCCAGCACCGAGCGCGCCTCGAACTCCGTGTTCACACGAAACCTCGTCCGCCGGCTGGCGGAGCCGGACCTAACACTGGTGCAGATTGCCAAGCGCTTGCAAATCGAGGTCCGGCAATTGGCGGCGAGCGTCGGCCTCGAGCAAACGCCAGCCTACTACGATCAGGTCGTCGGCGAGATCGTACTCAACTCAAGCGGACGCACCACGCCCGCCGACCCGCCGCCACCACAAACCGCGGCCCTGCTCTCCGACGTCGACAAGCGCGCCGCCGAGGCCGTGCTGGCTCCTTCGGCCGATCCTGTGATCGCCGAGCTCGACGCGCTGGCGGCCGCAAAGAGCTGGAGCGAGCTCCGCGGCCACCTGACAACGGTGAGGCCGACGGCGCGCGACGCACACTGGGCTTCGTTGGCCGAACAAGCCGCGATCGGCGAATTAACTCCACTTGCAACGTCGCCTCATCCGTTTGGCGATCGGCTTGCGGCGCTCGAGCGCTATGCCACGACCTTTCCGATCCTGAACGACAACCCGGAATTCCTGGCCCTGCGCGCGTCGATCGGCCTGTCCGCGTTCGGCGACTGCCTTGAGCAGGCTTACGGGACAGCCGATTGCCGCCGGGGACTGGAGAGCTTCGTGCGCACAACGCCCAAGAGCGTCGGTACGGCGCGCGCGGACCTCGCGCGTGACGCCGCCCGTCTCGTCGGACGCAAGCTCAACCGCTCGGCCGCCGCGCCGTTTTTCGCCATCGCGATCGAGGCGCCGGCCGAAACGAATGCGGCAGTCTGTACGGATCCAGATCTCACCAACGCTGTCATTGCCGCGCTCAGCCGGCCTCCCGACTGGGATGAAGCCAAGGCGTCGAAGGCGCTCACGGAAGCCTGCTGGAGCACACTCGGCCCTGCGGTAGTGGCGCAGGTCGCCCGCGAGACTGGCGACAGCTACTACCTTGGCAATGCCTGCCCGACACTGCTGCAGCGCGACGCTTTAACGGGACTGCGCGCGGCCCGCTGCCGGGAGATTAAATCGCGATAGGCGAGGTAGTCACATCGCTTTCGAGACCCCCACGACAAGCGGCGGTCTCATCTTGAACCTAAAGCGGGACGAGTTCAGGAAACATCGCCATCGGCGCTTGTTTTGAGCATGGTCTTTTCGGAAAGCCAGATCATGCTCTGGCTCTTTGCTTGAGCATCATCTCCGCGCAAACGCGTCGCCTTTGTTAGGCTCAAGGGAAAACCGCTGTCCCACCATCGGCCTGAGGGCATGTTTCTCCGGATCACGCTCTGGCAGGGTGAACTCCAGGTTCTTCGCCTGGACGCGCCGTACTCAGAAGGCTGCGGCGATCAGATGAGCACCCCAGCCTTCCTGCCCGCGCGGCTACATCAGAACGAGCAGCCGAAGCTTTGCAGCGAAGTCTTGATCGCGTCCATCGTCTGCTTACACGTCCCTTCCATGGTTGACTTCGCTGATGGACTCTTGGCCATATCAACCCACATCTTGCGCGTCTGGTCGAGCTGTGCCTTGTAGGTCGCGCGCTGCGCCTCCGGAAGCTTCGACGTAACGCAACTATCATATTTTTGCAGAAAGTCGTCGCAAGCGGCGATGCCGGTGCTCTGCGCACGTGCAGGCCCGGCTACGGCAATCGCGAGCAAAGCGGCACCCGCCAAATGCAAGAGCAGCAACGCTCTGCGCATGCTCAAGCGTGATCCGATCGCAGCCTTCGTCGTTGTATAACGCATTATCTCTTGCTCCTTTGTTGGATGGCAACATTGGAGCAGACGGACAGGCTCTCATTTTTGGTCTGTCGCCAGCCATCGCGATGTCTCGTTAGACCCATCCTCGTGATGGAGCACAACGCACCTCCCGCAACCGAGATGCGGCCCGGACGACTTAAGCGTCGAGTTTAGGTCAGTTCGGTCCTGCGGAAGCGGGGCGCTCATGCCTACGGCCCCCTGCCGGCCTTGGCCCGCATGGATCGTTATCATCGGTGGGCGCTGCCTTGCCTGGATGTTCGGTCACCCCCGCGGTCGCCCCCGGTCCAGTACCGCGATCGCTTCCCATGTTGCCGGGTGTCGATTTCCTGGCTTGTTCGTTCGCGTCGCTGCACGAGTGAGCATCTTTCTTCTTCGTTGGACCGGACGGGGTCGCCACGATTCCGCGGCCGATCGCATCACCTGCGTCGTCCTGCTTGACCGCGATGGCTGCACCGTCCCCAACCATCTTCACAGCGGTCGGGATCGCGATCACGGCCAAGGCGGCGAGAGCGAAGCCGGACCACGCAATCGAGCGCCGGTACCGAGCAACTGGACTGACCGCCATTGCCGAAACCTGCGTTCGGCTCTGTTCCGACGCAGCAAGAACACCAGCCGCCCGCACCACCAGACCCGCTGGGGCCGTCGCAGGCCGCACGTGGATTTCGTCCAGCAATGCCGCCGCGGAAGTTAACTCCGCGCGGGCCACCGGGTCGTTCGCAAGTCTCGCGGCGACAGCATCCCACTCTGCCCGCGGCAGGGAACAGTCGAGAAACGCAGCGATCTGAGCGTTGTCAATCTCGTCCCATTGACCTGCTGCAAGGGAACCCTGCTCCAAACCCTCGGAAATGGTCCGCGACAATTGCGCGCGAAGCAGCTCATAGGTTTGCAGCCGGTCGGAGCGGTCATCGTCCTCGGCGGGCACAGACGCCGGTTCCTGACTAGGGCGTTCGATCATCGGGCAGAATTCCAATACCCATGTTCAGACGGACATATCGGAATTCTTTTCCAATTGCACCGCAATTTCTTTCAACCATTTCTGGGTTCGCTGCTTGAAACGATAGACGTCCTCGACCGGGCAACCCATCAGCCTAGCGATGTCACGTGCTGGCAACGGCTCATTGGCCGAAAATACAATCTGAAGGTACAACCGTTCATCGGCGGGAAGCTTCTCCGCAGCCGCATTGACGGCAGCGACGAGAGTAGCGCGGCGCTCTTCCTCCTCAAAGAGCAGCAAACGGTCCTCTGGCGTCGGCGACGAATCCGCGATGGAAATACCTCCACCTTCGCCAAGCAGCGCGTCGAGCGAGATGGCCTCGGTCGCAGGCGGCGTGCGTTCCAGCTTCGCCATGCCGGCAACGCGCGCGACCGACTCGGCGACATCAGCGGCTGTCGGATCTTGCGCCAGCCTGCCGCGCAGTGCAGCAGCGAGGCGATCGGTGTCCAGCGGACAACCCTCCCACACCACGGCTGCATAAATCGCCTGGTCAAGCGGCGTCGAACGAGAAATCGCCACCGGCAAACGCCGTCGGGGCGCCTCACGCCGCACGAGATCGATCAAGATGCGATCGACCACGGTCAGAATATAGCCCGTGAAGCTGCCGCGGCCTCCGTATAAGCGGATACGACGGAAATCATTCTCGATCAGCTTGAGGCATACTTCTTGATATGTATCCTCGCGACCGGCTCTACCAAGGTTACGCGGCAATTGTCTGGCGATCCGGCTGCGAATGTCGGTCTCGAAGTAACGCGAGAATCTCTCCCACGCTTCGTGCGGCGTTTTACTGAATTGTCCCGCCAGTTCGTCGGCGAGAACATCACGGGCGACCAGCGACAAATACGTCGTAAGCCGCGAGCGCCCATCGAACCTCCGCAGCCGCGCATAATCGTCAGCCTTCAGTGATGCGACGATGTGAAGGAACGCAGCCTCCGCGTCCGCTCCTTCGCCTACCAGCTTCACGACGATCGACCATAATGTCGTCGAGACGTGTTCGAGAAACCTGCTCGCTGCCCCTGCGTCACCGGAGAGGGCACCATTGACGAGCGCGTGCTCAAAGTTGCCGCTCAGCGCCGGCACAATCTGCATCTCAGGGGAGACCGGTCGTTCGGCGATCGCATTGGCACTGTCGGCATCGTTGTCTTGCGGCTTGGCCTTTTTCAGGACCAACAGATTCTGGACCAACAGGCTGCGCGACCACATGGCTTCTCCCCTGACAAACAGCCGACCCACCGCATGACAGTTGAACAGCCAGAGACTACGGCCTTCGCAAGTTGGCCTCTTTCGTCGCCGAATAACTGGTTCTTGTCGATAAACAACTGGTATCCCAATCTGGCGAGATTATGAATTGCAACAATGCTAACGCAAAAATTGTAAGATGAATGCAGTGCTCCATCCTGAGCGCACTCGACTTTGCTGAGTCTGTTCGTCGTGCCTGCCCCGACATGACACTTAATTGTCACAACTACGCCAAGCTTGGCGCTCGCAAATACCACAAGCCACATTGCGTCGATCGAGATACGGGATGCGCATCTATCGCGACCTGCGTGATCTTTCTGGTAAACAGGTCCGAAGCCGCGAAGCGCGGTGGAAGCATTTGTCATTCCGCTCCCGCCACTGGATTTGGCAACCCGATAGTCGCGATAACGCTCCAGACGTACCCGTAGCACCGAGCAGCTCGGCCAGGGTTTCTCGAGAAAGGCCTTGCGTTCTTCCCGCCAGAACGCGTCCGACAACATGCGCGGCCTGAGCGCGTCGAAAACTGCCTCGGCCTCTTCCCGCAGCATGCGCCAAAGGTTTGTGCCCGACAACATATGCAGCGATTACATGTCCACGGTCATTGACAGGAGATACGTGCGCGGTGCTCCCAGGAAGAACGTTCCGAATGAGGCCACGCTGGACCAGTAATTCTCACCGGTCACATTCTGAACGTTCGCGCGGAAAATCGTCTTCCTGCCGTTGATCGCCGTCGTGTAGCGGGCGCCGAGATCGAGCCGCGTCCAATCCGGGATCGGCTGCTTGTTGTCCGCATCGACGAACTGCCTGCCCGTGTAGATGACGGCCCCATTCAAGGTGAGCCCTCTCACCCACGGCAGATCCCACTCGGCGCCGATATTGGCCTGTACGTTCGGAACGCCGATGGGCGTATTGCCCACGTTCGCCGCGATGGCTGTCTTCGTCAGGGTGCCATCCAGCAGCGAAACGCCTCCGAGGACACGAACATCGGGCATGAGTTCGCCGTAGACGTTGAACTCGAGCCCACGTACCTGCGTTTCGGCGGTCGCCGAGAAGCGGTTGGCCAACCGCTCACCGCTCGCCTTCGATATCTCGAAGGCGCTGAAGGTGGTTGCGACCCGCCCGAAGTCCACCTTGATGCCGGCCTCGTACTGCTTGGCGATGTAGGGCGCGAGCACTTCGCCGAAATTGGAAGTGCCCTGCGGCGCGACTTCGCCCCGGCTCAGACCTTCGATGTAGTTCGCATACAAAGAGACGTTATCCCGGGGCCGGACGACGAGGCCGACCACGGGCGTGGTCGCGGTCTTGTCGTAGGACGTCGTCAGCGTTCCGTAGTTATTCCCCTCGACGCCCTGGCGCCGGACACCCAAGGTCAACAGGACACGCTCATCGAGCACGGACATGGTGTCAGCAATCGAGAGCCCCGTGAGCTCACTGTCCGAGAGCCGAGGGCGTCCGGGGATCTCGTTCGCGAACTGAGTTGGCGCCACGGTCGGATTATAGATATTCGACGTGACTTGACTGCCATTGGTGAGCCGCCGATACAGCGCGTCATGATAGACCGACGCCTGGAAGGTGACGGCATGGCGAACGAAGCCGGTGTCGAAACGGGCGCGGACGCCGGCATCGTAGGTGTATCGATCGATGCTGAGCCCGAAGAATTGCGGCGTCGAGGTGGTGTTGCCGCTCGCACTCGTGATCGTCGGCAGACCGAAGAACCGCTCGACATTGGTGTGCGATCCGCCGACATCGGCGAACAGCGTCACCTGATCGGTTAGATCGTATTCGTTGCGCCACAGGGCGGATTGATCGTTGATGCGCGACCATTCCCAGGGCTGCATCACGTTCAGCCGGCCGTCCGGCGCCTTTGGCACCGGCAGGCCCGCAGTCATGAGGAACGGGCGTGACGGCGCGGTGAACCGATCGGTCTGCGCGAGGAAATAGAGCCAGGACCTGTACCGTTCGCCCTGATAGTCGAGGGCCAGCGCTCCGACGCCCGTCGTTTCGGACTGGCGGTCGATGGGCGTGTCGCCGCCGCGCAGGCTGCCGCTAGCGCGCACGCCCCATTCCTTGCTGTCGCCGTAGCGCTTCGCGACGTCCCAGTGACCGCCGAACCGTGCGGCCGAACTGTAACTCGCGGTGAGGCGGGTCAAATCCTCTCCCGCACGCTTGGGCACGACATTGATGACGCCGCCGACGCCGCCATTGGGTGCGATGCCCGAGAGCGCGGCTGAGGGACCCTTGAGCACCTCGATGCGCTCGACGTAATCCGTGAAGATGCGGTAGCTCGGCGCGATCCCGTAGAGGCCCTCAAAGGCAAACTCACCATTGTTGCCTTCGTTGATTGGGAAGCCGCGAATGTTGAAGGAATCGACCACGCCGCCCGTTGGGTGGGAACTGCGCACGGAAGGATCCAGGATCAAGGCATCCGCACCGGTTGCCGCCTGCTGATCCCGGATGAACTTGTCCGTGTAGCTCGTCACGTTGAACGGTGACTTCATTGTGTTGGTGTTGCCGAGCATTCCCAGCCGCGCGCCTTGAGCGACTTGGCCGCCGGCAAAGGCGGGCACGACACCCGGCTGCGACGGCTGCGATTGCACCGCGACGGTTTCCGCTTGCGGGGCGGCAGGCACCGTGGTGCGCCGTGAAGTCGATCGGACCCGGGCGTCACTTCGTTTGGTTGGCGCGCGGCGGACCGACTGTTGCGACGGAGCATCGACAGTAACGGGTGGAAGGGAGTTGCCGCCTTGCGATGTTTGGGATCGAGCGGGCGATTCGAACCACGCAAACAACGCCACTCCACCCAGCAGTGTCGCACCAAAGCGAGCTGCCGTTCCAACCCCACCTGCACGTCGCATTTCCCGAAAGTCCCCCTCAATAGCACGCCGCACAACGTGAAATGGTTCTACGCTCGACCTGCAACGACCATGGATCGAAGATCCGCTCTCCGCGTCTGAGCTCGGCCCGACACTTATGGCTCTGTGAATCAGATGCCCCGCAGACTCGCACTTCGGGTTGGTTGCCTGTGCCTTATCGGCAAAGTCCGATCGCGAGCGAGCTGCACCGCGTCTTTAGAGAGGCGCTATGGTGACCACAACGCAAATGCGTGCGCTGCGACTTAGAATGTCTCGATCATCGACGACTCGAGTCAGCTGACACCGTGTTTGGAAAGTTTCCAAACGCTCGCTTTGGAAGATTCCAAAATCAGTGCTGTTGAAATTTGGAGCTAACAAAGATCTGTCTGAAGAGCTTTTCAAGCTGTACGTAGAACTGGTGGGCGCAAGACGCAGCGGCTGTATGAACGGGCCTGGCACTGTTTGCGAGCCACGAACTGAAGGATGGTGCGCGCGCCGGCTCAAAGCAGATTTCTCAGTTTGCCAAAGCTGGAAATTCGTAACGAGCTTTCCTTCACCTCATTCCATCACGGCTGGTTTACGAAGGCGCCGACAGCGATCTCGCAGATGCGGAGTTGCGCGCCGCGGACCGACATAGCGACGCGAGGAGCGACTAAAAAACAGCCGGCTTGTCGGAATAGCCGCTGACCGCTTGTCGGAATGCTTCTCACGAGAGGTCCCAAGCCCCTTGAAAGGCTTGGTGGGCGCACCAGGGCTCGAACCTGGGACCCGCTGATTAAGAGTCAGCTGCTCTACCAACTGAGCTATGCGCCCGGATGCTTAGCTTCCGGAAAGCTCTCGCGAGAGGGCGTCGTTTAGCAAAGCGACCCGGGGATGTCCAGCAAGCCGAAGCGAGTTTTCCCGGGCTTTGGCTGACCGGCAGAACGGCAAAAAACCGCTGGATTTCAGCGGCTTCCGCCGATGTTTCGATCGGGCCCCGATTGAGGGGGCGCGTCAGAGCCGTTCGGGGCCGCCCCGGGCCGGTCCATGGTCCCGGTCATCGCGATTTCGGCCGTAGCCGCGGTCGCGGTCAAAGTCGCGGTCCCTGCCCATTTCGCGCTCGAACCGGTGATGGCGCCAGCCTTCCCTGCCCCCAAACCGGGTCAGAACGGCGAGCCGGCGCTTCTGGCCGTCATCGAGCGTCTTGTAGAGCGGGTCGGCGGCTTCCGCGATCTTCTTCATGGCCGCCGCGGTAGCTGCCATATTCTCGGCCCGGTCACGCAGCCGCGCCACCGGATCATCCGGCTTCTGCTGGCTGGAATCGTCCTTCGGCGGGTTCATCCGCGCGTTGGCGCGATCGATTCTGAGCTTGGCGAACTCCCTGACCGCGGCCTCAACCGGCGGCCACAGCTTTTCCTGGTCCGCCGTCAGCTTGAGGCCGGCATGAACGGCCGCGATCCGGGCATCCGCATAGGCCGACCGGTCCTCCGGGCTCATCCGCGAATGGCCGTAGCCCCAATGACGATGCTGGGCATAGACGGCGGTCGAGCCGGCAATGGCAAGAACCGCGACCGCTGCGATGGCGAACTTCCTCATGCGAACCTCCTGTGAAAGGTTGCTTGAAGATGGCCTCGCCTCAACCGGCGTTCAACTTAAAGGTTGGCAAGAGAGGCATCCCTTACCAAGATGTAATGTGACGCCGCTTGATCCACCGCAATGCGCGCGAGGCTAGAGCATCCCCAGCGCGCGCGGCAGCCACAGCGAGATTTCCGGCACATAGGTGATGACGCCGAGGAAGATCAGCATGGTCAGAAGCCACGGCCACACCGCGATCGTCAGCTCGGTGATACCCATCTTGGCGATGCCGGAGGCTACATAGAGGTTCAGCCCGACCGGCGGATGGCACATGCCGACTTCCATGTTGACCACCATCAGGATGCCGAGATGCACCGGATGGATGCCGAGCTTGACCGCCACCGGAAACAGGATCGGCGCCATGATCAGGACGATCGAAGACGGTTCCATCACATTGCCTGCGATCAGCAGCAGCAGGTTGACGATCAGGAGGAAGATGATCCAGTCGACGCCGACCGAGGTGATCCACGCCGCGATCTGCTGGGGAATGTTTTCATTCGCCATCAGGAACGAGAACAGCACCGCGTTGGTGATGATGTAGAGGATCATCGCGCTCATATTGGCGGAGCCGAGCAGCACCTTCGGCACATCCCTCAGCGACATGTCGCGATAGACGAATACCGCGATGACGAAGGCGTAAACCGCGCTGATGGCGGCGGCCTCCGTCGGCGTGAACAGACCTGCATAGATGCCGCCGAGCACGATCAGGATCAGCAGCAATCCCCACATGCACTTGCGGAACGCCACGAAACGTTCGGTCCAGCTCGCCTTCGGCAGTCGCGGATAATCATACTTGTACGCCCGATAGAAGGTCGTGACCCCCAGCAGCGTCGCCAGCATCAGGCCCGGGATGACGCCCGCCATGAACATCTGACCGACGGATGCCGACGAAACACGTTGCCCGGCGGGATCCAGCGCAATGCTGCCGCCGGTCGCCACGCAATAGATCACCATCACGATCGAAGGCGGAATCAGAATGCCGAGCGCGCCAGAGGTGGTGATGACGCCGGCCCCGAAGCGCTTCGGGAATCCTTGGCGTACCATCGCCGGCAACATGATGGCGCCGATCGCGATCACGGTCGCCGGCGACGAACCGGACACCGCGGCAAACAGGGCGCAGGCCATCACGCCGGCAAGCCCGAGGCCGCCGTACCAGTGCCCGACCATGGAGGTCGCGAAATTGATCATGCGGCGCGCGACGCCGCCATGGGTCAGGAAATTTCCGGCGAGAATGAAGAACGGGATCGCCATGATCTCGAAATTGTCGATGCCGGTGAAAAGCTTCAG
Source organism: Bradyrhizobium sp. AZCC 1678 (assembly GCF_036924765.1). Classification (NCBI taxonomy): domain Bacteria; kingdom Pseudomonadati; phylum Pseudomonadota; class Alphaproteobacteria; order Hyphomicrobiales; family Nitrobacteraceae; genus Bradyrhizobium; species Bradyrhizobium sp. AZCC 1678. The sequence continues at coordinate 2,624,368 of NZ_JAZHSE010000001.1, read as the reverse complement.
CGCCACCGACTCGGTCGGCACGTTGGTCATGGTGAAGATGAAGGTCAGAACCGTCATGCCGAGCGCGATCGAGATCGGCATGCCCGTCAGCATCAACGCGATCAGCAGGGTGAAAATGATCAGGGCGCTCATCGGGTGACTCCCGCCGCGCCGACGCCGGGCTCTTCGATCTCGACGCCCTCGACATGCGCGTGATCATGGTGCGGCAGCTCGCCGGTGCGCCAATAGCCGTAGGCGACCTGCAGGAAGCGGAAGCACATCAGGTACGAGCCCAAGGGAATGCAGAGGTAGACGAACCAGCTCGGGATCTCCAGGTCAGGCGAGACTTGGTCGGTGTGCATCAGGCCCCAGACGAATTTTGCGCCCATCGTCCCGATCACGGCAGTGAAGAACGCCCCGCAGAACAGCCCGAACAGCACCACCGCATTGCGCCAGGGCGATCTGAGCTGGTTCACGACGACGTCGACGCCGACATGGATGCCGGTGCGCACGCCATAGGCGGCGCCGAACTTGGCAACCCACACGAACATGTAGATGCAGAGTTCCTGCGCCCAGGACAGGTTGATCGGAAACAGGATGGGATACAGGAATGGAACGCCGACGAGATAACGGTGCATCACCGCGATAAAGATGATCGTCGTCGCCAACGCCATCAGCGTCGCGATCAGTATCTCCTCAAGCCGATCGAGGATCCGAAGCAGCATCAACTTCCCCCTGAAGGATCGGCCTTGCGGCCGGACCCTGCGCTATGCCAGCGGCACCGGTTGCGGCCCGCAGTCCCCACTCGGTCATAGCATATTTCAGACAGTCAAAGGGCTTCCGTGCCGCCGCACGGAAGCCCTGCAACCCCACTTTAGTTCGTCGCGCCCCTTGTCTCCTTGAGGAATTCGTCGATCAGCGGCTGGCCGACGCGGCTGGCGACGTCCTTGTAGACCGGCTCTACCGCCTTGCGCATGGCGGCGTCCTGTTCAGGCGTCAGCTTGATGATTTCGCTCTTGCCGGTTTTCTTGATTTCGGCGAGCGCGTCGTCATTTTCCTTCGCCGACTGGCCGTTGCCGTATTCGGTGGCTTCCTTCATCGCCTTCTCGCACTGCGCGCGGACGTCCGCCGGCAGGCCATCCCAGAACTTCTTGTTGGTGACCACGACGTAGCCGATGTAGCCGTGATTGGTTTCGGTGATGTACTTCTGCACTTCATGCATTTTCTGGGTGTAGATGTTCGACCAGGTGTTTTCCTGGCCGTCGACCACGCCGGTCTGCAGCGCCTGATAGACTTCGGAGAACGCCATCACCTGCGGAATCACGCCGAGCGAACGGAACTGGGCTTCCAGCACCTTGGAAGACTGGATGCGGAATTTTAGCCCCTTGTAGTCGGCCGGCGTCACCAGCTTCCTGTTGGCGCTCATCTGCTTGAAGCCGTTATCCCAGTAGGCAAGGCCGGTCATGCCCTTCGAATCCAGGAGCTTCAACAGCCTGGTGCCGAGCGGGCCGTCGGTGACTTTGCGCAACGTCTTCAGGTCGGGAAGGATGTAGGGCAGATCGAACACCTCGAATTCCTTGACCCCGATCGGGCCGAACTTCGAGTTCGAAGGCGCCAGCATCTGCACCGCGCCGAGCTGGAGCGCTTCCAGCTCTTCCTTGTCCTTGTAGAGCTGCGAGTTCGGATAGACTTCGACCTTGACCTTGCCGGCGGTGTATTTCTCGGCCAGTTCCTTGAACTTCTCGGCCGCCAGCCCCTTCGGCGTATTGGTCGCCACCACGTGGCTGAACTTGATCACGATCGGCGATTGCGCCGCGGCGGGGCCGACCACAGCGAGTGCCGCGATCGATGCCGCGGCCAAAATCAGCTTGCGCATGTATCCTCCCGTTATTTCCCCGGAGCGCGCGAACGCAGGTTCCGAAGCTTGCATGCCAGTTGCACCAATACAGACAAGCCAGCCGAATTGCCATTGCCCGTTAGCAGGGTGCCCTCGCGAGCTTTGCTGCACCGCAAAAATGCAATATTCCATTTCGTCGGGTAGGCGAGCCGGTACGCTGCGGCCTATAGTTTCGCCTTCTCGCGGCGCATTGCGTCCGAGGTTTGCATCTTCGTTTGCCCTCCTCGAAAATTAGAGGGCGCAGGGAAGACCGGGTGCTTGCTGCACCCGCGGTCTCGCGTGCGATTTGCGCAAACAAAACTGCACACGAGCATACAGGGCAGCGGGAGCATTCCGGCCTTCCCTGCGCATTGGCTTTACGGCTTACTTCGTGCTCTTCCTGGTGAACGGCTTTCTTGCCACCATCGCCGGCGGGACACCGCGCTCGATCCAATAGGATCGATGCGCAACCGCCAACTTAGCGCCAGCACCGCGGCGTCAGAACCACACGACTTCGCCGTACGCTCAAGCCACACACGTCAGTCGCAGCTCTTGCGTCCATCGCATCTCACCGCACGTTCGTGACGATGGCCAACGCCCCTCAATTGGGTGAGACAAGCGGAGTTATGCGGGTGATTTGGGTGAGAACGAAAGCAGAATATTTTTGATTCCTGGGGTTGACACGATTTCGGAAAATCAGAAGTACTTTGCCCGTCGTGCCGGTATGTCGCAGGCGGGCAAAGCGAAGCGTCCGCTTTAGCGGCCCTCGGTTGCGATCAAAGAATGCCTAGAGCATGATCCGGAAAAGTGGGTACCGGTTTTCCGAAAAGATCATGCGTAAATCAAAGAGATAGAGTGGGATGACGATTCGAAGAAAAGTCATCCCGCTCTAGCGGACAGATTGTTCTGCTACCCGCCAAGCCTCCGATCGCATTGGACGCGCTTTCCCTCGCCGGTCCGGGCTCAGTTCGCGAAAAAATGGAAATAATGTCGGGCAGTGGACAGTCAATTGCGCCACTTGGCCAAATCATAGCACGCGTACTGCCCGGCTATCCTTCCTTCACATGAACGGAACGGTCGGCCGGATCTATTAAGTAAACGGTATTTTGGAGCCATTGCCATGACAAAGCTGGATGAGCGCACCATCGCCAAGATGGATGCTGCGCTCGAGAATGTCTGTCGCGGGCTGCCGAACAGCGGAGGCGATCACGCAACGCGGAAATACGTTGCGCAGAAACTGGTTCAAGCCGCGAAGAGAGGCAACACGACGCTCGGCGGCCTGGAGGCCGCTGGCCGTCGCGCATTGCAGGAGATCGCGCAGGGATCGATAACGCCGCACGCGGAGCATCGGCGGGACGCAGCCGGCTCGAACAATCATCGTTCGGGGAACGGCTTACACAGGTAAAAGAAGACGGCCGCCAAAGAAAAACGCGGCGCCAAGGCGCCGCGTTTCACGGGTTGGCTTGTCATGCGCCGCGATCAGCTTGCTGCTTGTGCCGGCATGTCGCGCTGGTGCTTCATGACGATCTTGTTCAGCGCACCGAGATAGGCTTTCGCTGACGCCACCAGCGTATCCGGATCGGACCCCTTTGAGGTCATCGAGCGGCCTTCATGGGCGAGCCGCACCGACACTTCGGCTTGCGCGTCAGTGCCTTCGGTGACGGCGTGGACCTGATAGAGCTCCAGCTTGGCCTCGTGCGGCACCAGCGCCTTGATGCAGTTGAAGACCGCATCGACCGGGCCGTTGCCTTCGGCTTCCTCGATTCTGGTCTGGCCTTCTACGTCGAGCTTCATGGTCGCGCGCTGCGGACCATGGGTGCCGGCGATGACCGTCAGCGAGACCAGCTTGATCCGGTCATGCGAGGCCGCGATCTCCTGATCGACCAGCGCCTCGATGTCCTCGTCGTAAATGTCCTTCTTGCGATCGGCCAGCGCCTTCATCCGCACGAAGGCGTCTTCCAGCTGGTTGGCGCCGAGCTTGTAGCCCATCTCCTCCAGCTTGTGCACGAAGGCGTGGCGGCCGGAGTGCTTGCCGAGCACCAGCGACGACTTCTTCAGGCCGATCATTTCGGGCCGCATGATCTCGTAGGTCGATGCGTCCTTCAGCACGCCGTCCTGATGGATGCCGCTTTCATGGGCGAACGCGTTGCGGCCGACGATCGCCTTGTTGTACTGCACCGGGAACGAGGTCGCCGCCGATACCAGCTTCGAGGCCCGGGTCAGCATGGTGGTGTCGATCTTGTTCCACCACGGAAACACGTCGTTGCGGACGTTGATCGCCATCACGACTTCTTCCAGCGCGGCATTGCCCGCCCGCTCGCCGATGCCGTTGACGGTGCATTCGATCTGCCGCGCGCCGCCGGCGATGCCGGCCAGCGAATTCGCCACCGCCATGCCGAGGTCGTTATGGCAGTGCACCGAGAAGATCGCCTTGTCGGAATTCGGCACACGCTCGATCAGCGTACGCATGAAGTTGGTGTATTCCTCCGGCACGGTGTAGCCGACCGTGTCGGGAATGTTGACCGTGGTGGCGCCGGCCTTGATCACTGCTTCGACGATGCGGCAGAGATAATCCATTTCGCTGCGGGTGCCGTCTTCGGCCGACCATTCGACGTCGTCGATCTGGTTGCGCGCGCGGGTGACATTGGCGATCGAGAGCTCCATCACCTGCTCCGGCGTCATGTTCAGCTTGACGCGCATGTGCAGCGGTGAGGTCGCGATCACGGTGTGGACGCGGCCGCGTTTTGCGAACTTCACCGCTTCGGCGCAACGGTCGATGTCCTTGGGGTTGGCGCGCGACAGGCCGGCGATGACCGAATTCTTGGAGCGGCGGGCGATCTCGCTGACGGCCTGGAAGTCACCTTCCGAGGTGATCGGGAAGCCGGCCTCGATGACGTCGACGCCCATGTCGTCGAGCATTTCGGCGATCTCGAGCTTTTCCTCGAACGTCATGGTCGCGCCCGGGCACTGCTCGCCGTCACGCAGGGTGGTGTCGAATACGATGACGCGGTCCTTTTCGGACTTGTTGGCGGTGGTCATTTCTGAAGTTCCTTTTGGGTGGTAGCGCCTTTTTTCCAGGCGCTGAAGGGTCTGGTGATCTCGCGCGAACCCCTGAGTGCCCAGGCGCAAACCGCCCAGACGGCCCTCAGGGGCCGATAAGAAGCAGAAGCCCGCCAAGAAGGAGGGTGGGCGCGGACGCAGCCGGACGCGCGAGGGCAGCCTTGGCCGCTCCACCCCGAACTCCGTACTTTTTGCTGCGAATCAGCATTGCCAGACCCTTTGGACGGCCAAATCCTCAGCCAAAACCATTGACGGTTCGTTGCCGGGAATACGTCCGGAGGTCGTTCTAGACGAGAATTATGGCCGGCCGCAATGCCAAAAGATGGTCAGGACGGGTGACCTTTCGAAGGAGAGTCATTCCGGGATGGTGCGCAGCACCAGACCTCAGATGCGCAATTGCGCATCGGGGAATCTCGAGATTCCGGGTTCGATGCTCCGCATCGCCCCGGAATGACGGTTCTGTTTGCTGGCCGGCACTTGGAAGCGCCTTCCGGCGTTATCAGCCTAGTCTTTCAGACGAGCATCAGATGGGCGTTGAGACCGAAATCAAGTTCCGCATGCCCAAGCGCAATCTCGGGTCCTCTTACAAGTTGACGGTGCCCGGCTGCAAAATCGGCGAGCGCGCGGAGAGCGATCTGCTGTCGACCTATTTCGACACGCGGAAACACAAGCTGAAGCGGCGCGGATTTCTGCTCCGGGTCAGGCAAACAGACGGCAAGCACGTACAAACGATCAAGAAGACGTCCGGCGCGCAGTTCGGTCGCGGCGAATGGGAAACAGAAATAGGAGGTCGCGCTCCCGATCTCGACCAAGCGAACGGCACGCCGCTTCAGCGGCTGGCCTCGAACAAGCTGCGGCGCAAGTTGAAGCCGATCTTCGAGACCTCGGTGCATCGCATCACCCTGCCGGTCCGCACCAGACGGAGCGAGCTGGAGCTTGCCATTGATCACGGCAAGATCAATGCGGCGGGGCGGACGAGCCGCATCGAGGAGGTTGAACTCGAATTGAAAAAAGGTCCAGCAAGGGATCTGTTTCGCGTCGCGAAGGCGCTGGAGCGAAAGCTCGCGGCCGAGCTTTGTTTGAGAGCGAAGGCAGACGTTGGCTACGATCTTGTCAACGGAAAGCGCGCTCAGGCTGTGTTTGCCGAACCGATCGAACTTAAGAAGCGAATGAGCGCCATTGAGGGTTTCCAGGTGATCGCCCGCTCCGCCCTTCGCCATTTTTCCGGAAACGCCGATGCCGTCCGCAAGCTTGATCCGGAAGGCGTGCATCAGATGCGCGTAGGCTTGCGCCGCTTGCGTGCGGCCATCTCGCTGTTCTCGGAGGCATTGGCGGCTGCGAAAACCGAAGAGATCAAGGCAGAGCTGAGGTGGCTGACAAGCGAGCTTGCCCACGCGCGCGAGCTCCACGTCTTCCTGGAGGAGAAGATTGGCCCTGTCGCTCGCGAAATAACACCGCGGCGGGGCGGCAAAGCCATTGCGAAGCAATTTGCCGATAAACGCGCCGAGGCGCTCGAGCGGGCCAGGAAGGCTGTCGATTCGCCGCGATGCCGCGTGCTGCTCGTCGATGTGCTCGAGTGGATCGAGGCGCAGCAGGGCCGGACGGACACCGCAAATACCGAACTTGGCGAGTTCGCCGGGAAGCTCCTGGATCGGCGCATCAGGAAAGCGCAAAGGGACGCAGGGAAGCTGCAGGAGATGACGGCGCCCGAGCGGCACAAATTCCGGATCAGGATGAAGAAGATCAGGTACGCGGTAGAGTTCTTCGAAAGCCTTTTCCGCGCCAAACGCGATCGAAAGGCGCTCGCGCGTCTATCGAAACATGCGAAGAAGATCCAGGATGCCCTGGGTTCGCTCAACGACTTCATTGCGGACCGAAAGATGGCGGCAGAGGCCGCGCTACAGGCCCCGCCGCAAAACAGACGTGCCCGCGCCTTTGTTTCAGGCATTATCGTTGGCCGCGAGGATGAGCAGGCAAGGCCGCTCATGAAAGCGGCAGCAAAGGAACTGCGGGCGCTACGCCATCTTTCCGCACTTGGCTGATGCTGTCGTCACACGTATTTGGCCGACCGGCCTGTAGGGTGGGCAAAGCGCAGCGTGCCCACCGTTCCACCCCGGGGTATTCGAGACAATGGTGGGCACGGCGCAAGCGCGCCTTTGCCCACCCTACTTCTTCATCGCCTTCTCTTCCGCCAGCAGCGCCTCGCGCACCTTTGTGAACTCGCTGCGGTCGGCTTTGTCGACTTTCGGGAAATGCAGGTCGAGACTGTCCAGCGCGGCCACGATGGTCGAGCCGATCACGACGCGGGCGAACCATTTGTGGTCGGCGGGGACCACGATCCAGGGCGCCGCCTGCGACGAAGTGTGGCGGATCAGGTCCTGGTAGGCGGCCTGATATTTGTCCCACAGCTTGCGCTCGCCGATATCGGCCAGCGAGAACTTCCAGTTCTTGGCCGGATCCTCCAGCCGCTCGAGGAAGCGCTCGCGCTGCTCCTCCCTGGAGACGTTGAGGAAGAATTTCAGGATCACGGTGCCGTTGCGCGCGATGTAGCGCTCCATCGCGGAGATGTCCTCGAAGCGGTCGCGCCAGATGTCCTTGGTGACGAGCTTCGGCGGTATCTTTTGTTTGGCGAGAATTTCCGGGTGGACCCGCACCACCAGGCATTCCTCGTAATGGGAGCGGTTGAAGATGCCGATCCGGCCGCGCTCGGGCAGCGCGATCATGCTGCGCCACAGGAAATCGTGGTCGAGCTCCTTCGTCGACGGCTGCTTGAACGCGGTGACTTCGCAGCCCTGCGGGTTGACGCCCTCGAACACGCTCTTGATCGCAGAATCCTTGCCGGCGGCGTCCATGCCCTGGAAGATCAGCAGCATCGACCAGCGGTCCTGCGCGTAGAGTTTTTCCTGAAAATCGGACAAACGCTCGCGATTGGACTCGATGATTTTGGTCGCTTTTTCCTTGTCGAGGCCACCCTTCTCATTGGTCTTGTGCGACTTCAGGTGAAATTCGCCCGAGCCGTCGTAGCGGAACGGGGCGACATAGGGTTTCAGCTCGTTCGCCAGTGGTTGCGAAGGTTTTTTGCTCATTTCGTCCCGGAGGGCTTGGGTCGCGTCTTCAATCTGTCGAGAACGCTACCAAGAATGCCCTTGGGAAGGAATATGATGAAGACGACCAGCAGCACGCCGTAGACGAGGTTGTCCCAGCCAACCGCGCCGGTGCCGAAGCGGATGCGCAAGACTTCCGCCAGCATGATGGTGATGATGGCGCCGACGGTCGGCCCAAGCGAGACGTAGAGGCCGCCGACGATGACGGCAAACACCATCTGCAGCGACACCGCGATGCCGCTGACGGTGTCGGGTGAGATGAACATCTGGTACTGGCAGTAGAGCGCGCCGGCAAGCGCGGTCATCAGCGCCGAGATCAGTGTGATCTTGAGCTTCTCGGCCGTGACGTTGACGCCGGCCGCAGCCGCTGCGTCCTCGTCTTCCGAGATCGCCTCCATGGCGTAGCGGCTCATGCTGCGGTCGACCCAGCGCCAGATCAACAGGCCCACGACCCAGACGAACAGCGCGATCAGGTACCAGGTGATCTTGTCGTCAAACTGCAGCGCCATCCATCCAGAGCCGCTGCGGGCGCGGTTCGGCGTGTAGCCGAGCGAGCCGCCGGTGTAGTCGCGGGTGGCGGTGATGACCTGCAGCACGATGCCTGACAGCGCCAGCGTCACCAGCACGAAATAATGCCCGGTGATGCGGAAGCGGAAACAGGGATAGGCGACGATCAGCGCCAGGATTCCCGCCGCCACCATGCTGATGGGAATGCCGATCCACGGCGAGACGTCGAGATGGTTCCACAACAGCGCGGTGACATAGGCGCCGACGCCCATGAAGCCGCCATGGCCGAGCGATACCAGACCGAAGCGGCCCATGATGGACCACGCGGTGTAGGCGAACGACCAGATCAGGATCAGCACCAGAATATGCAGGTGATAGGGCTCGCGATAGACAAAGGGCAGCGCGATCAGTGCGGCGAGGCCAACGCCCCAGGCGGCATGACGGAGATTCACGAGCGCCTCGCAAACAGGCCCGCGGGCCGGATGAACATCATGACGATGAAGAAGGCGAAGGCCAGCACGTAACCCCATTCGAGGTCGGAGAACAGGCCGCCCAGCGAAATGATCTGGGCAAACACGAACGCCGCGATGAAGCCGCCGACGAAATTGCCAAGGCCCCCGAGCACGCAGATCAGGAAGGTGATCGGCCCGAACGACAGCCCGACAAAGGGGTGCACGTCGTACTGCAGCACCAGCAGGCAGGCGGCGAGGCCGGCGAGCGCGCCGCCCAGCGCCGAGGTGATGAGATAGATGCGCCTGGTATCGACCCCCATCAGCGACATGATCTGGCGGTCCTGCGCGACGGCGCGGATCGCAGTCCCCGTATAGGTGCGCTTCATGAAGAAGTAGATCGCCAGCATGCCGATCAGGGCGGCGGCGAAGGCCAAGAGCCGCGAATAGCTGAAATGCATCTCACCGATCGCCAGCACCGGCAGGCGGATGCCGAGATTGCGGAAATCGATGCCGAAGGCGACGGTGGCAAAGCTTTGCAGGATGAACAGCACGCCGCCGGTCGCCAGCAACTGGTTGATCGGCGGCGCGGTGAGCAGCGGCGCGATCACGATGTAATGCAGCGCAGCGCCAAGGGCTGCGACCAGCAGGATCGCAAACGGCGCGGCAACCCAGTACGGCATGCCGAATACCTGGACCATGTAGTACATGCCGTACATGCCGATCATCACCAGTTCGGCGTAGCAGATCCAGGTGACGTCGATGACGCCGAAGATCAAGTTCAGCCCGAGCGCCAAGAGCGCCAGCACGCCGCCGAGCAGGATGCCGTTGACCACGGCCTCCAGCAGATAGATGTCGAAGATATCGAGGAATGCCTGCATCACTAAACCCCGAGATAGGCCTGCTTGATCGTATCGGTCGACAGCATCTCTTCCGACGTGCCGGAGGCGCGGATGGAGCCGGCCTCCAGCAGATAGGCGCGGTCGACCACCTTCAGCACCTGCTGTACGTTCTGCTCGACGATCAAAACCGTCAGCCCGCTGGCGCGGATGCGTTTGACCAGTTCGAACACCTGCTGCACCACCACCGGCGCCAGCCCCGCCGACGGCTCGTCGAGCAGCAGGAGTTTCGGGTCCGACATCAGCGCGCGGCCGATCGCGCACATCTGCTGCTCACCGCCGGACATGGTGCCGGCCATCTGGCTGCGCCGCTCCTTCATGCGCGGAAACAGATCGAACACGAATTCCAGCCGCTCGGCATATTTGGCGCGCGCGCCCGGCATGTAGGCGCCCATCTTCAGGTTGTCGTCGACGGTGAGGCGCGGAAACAGCCGGCGGTTCTCCGGCACATGCGCGATGCCGAGCTCGACGATGCGATGCGCCGGCGTCGCTAGCACGTCGTGGCCTTCCATCGAGATCGCGCCCCTGGTGGGGCGGATCAGGCCCGAGATCACGCGCATCAGCGTGGTCTTGCCGGCGCCGTTGGGGCCGATGACGCCGACCGCCTCGCCCGCCCTGACCTCGAGATTGATGCCGAACAATGCCTGGAAGCTGCCGTAGCCCGCGTCGACCGATTTCAATTCGAGCATGCGTCAGACCCCCGCCTTGCGGCGCGCTTCCGCCGCCGCAGCCTGGCTCGAATCCGCGTCCGTGCCGAGATAGACCTCGATCACCCTGGGATCGCCGGCCACCGCGCTCGGTAGCCCTTCCGAAATCTTCTCGCCGTGATCGAGCACCATCACGCGGTCGACCACGCGCATCAGGACGCCCATGATGTGCTCGACCCAGATGATGGTGATGCCGAGCTCGTCGCGGATCTTGCGCAGCATGTCGGCCGCCTGATCCATCTCGTGCTCATCGAGCCCGCCGAGGCTTTCGTCGGCGAGCAGCAGTTTCGGCCCCGTCGCGAGCGCCTTGGCGAGTTCGAGCTTCTTCAATCCGGCGGCGCCGAGTCCATCGACGCTGGCGTGCCGGTCCGTCGGCAGGCCGACCATCCCGAGCGCCCGTTCGGCCGCCTCATCCGCCTTGACGCGGCTGTGGCGGCCCTGGCCGTAATAGCCAGCCAGCGCCACGTTCTCAAAAATGCTGAGCCGATGAAACGGCCGCGGGATCTGGAAGGTGCGGCCGATGCCGCTGTTGATGATACGATGCGGGGCCACGCCCGCGATCTCCGCGCCGTCGAACAGGATCGATCCCGCCGTCGGCACCAGCGTGCCCGACAGCATGTTGAAGATCGTGCTCTTGCCGGAGCCGTTGGGACCGATCAGGCCGAGAATCTCGCCCTGCTCGACCCGAAACGACACGTTGTTGACAGCGGTGAAGCCGCCGAAACGCTTCACCAACCCTTCTACCGTCAGCACGCCAGAACCTCCGCTTACTCGTTTGCTGGCTTTACTGGTTGCTGAACGTGGTTCCCTTCGGCAGCGGCAGCACGGCCTCGCGCTGCGCCTGGCTCTTCGGCCACACCACGTAGGACTTGTCGTCAATGTACTGGATGACCACCGGGAACGAGCGCTCGTTCTGGCCGGCCATCTGCGTGCCCTCGCCGTGGAACTTGACGCCGAAGCCCAGCATGGTGCCACCCTCGGGAATGTCGACTTCGAGCGCGGCCTTGCGCAACGCATCGGGATCGACGCCGCCATATTTCTTGATGGCGCGCGGCAGCACGTCGGTGAGGAAGAGGTAGGTGTTCGACGCCGCCATGCCGACATGGGCGGAACGGATCGCAACGCCGGGCTTGGCCTTGTCGAATTCCTCGCCGACCATCTTGATGACCGGCGGCAGCTTCGGATCCATCGATTTCTGGTTGGCGAGCCAGATCGAGATCGGATCGGTGTTGAAGACGTAGTTGACGTCAGCGCCCAAGCCTTCCTTCAGCATTCTCGTAGACGCCATAGCCCGCGCCGTGGCCGACCAGCGCTGCGAATTTCAGGCCCTGCTCGCGCGCCTGCCGCCCGAACAAGGTGATGTCCGGGTTGTAGCCGGTGTGGAAGAGTACGTCAGGCCGCGCGCGCTTCAGCTTGGTGACGAGCGCGGAAAGATCTGGCGCGGTGGCCGAATAACCTTCCTTCATCACGATGTTGAAGCCGGCCTTCCTGGCGCCGGCCTCATTGCCCTTCGACACGTCGACGCCGTAGGCGCCGTCCTCGTGGATGATGGCGACGCGCAGATCCTTCGGCTCCTTGCCGAACTTCTCTTTCGAGTTCTGCGCGATGAAATCCATCGTCATCATGCCGAACTGGTCGCCGGAAGCCTGCGGGCGGAACACGTATTTGAAGTTCTTGTCGGCGAGCACCGCCGAAGAGATACAGGTGGTGATCCACATGAAATTCTTCAGTTGCTCGACGCGCGCGGCCACCGGCACGCATTGCGCCGACGAGAAGAAGCCGAGCAGCATGTTGACCTTTTCCTGCTCGATCAGCCGCACCGCCTCGTTGATCGCAACATCAGGCTTGCTCTGGGCGTCGGCATAAACCGCCTCGACCTTGTAACCCTCGACGCCGGTCTTGGCGTACTGGTCGAGCATGATCTTGGCGCCGATATATTGCAGTTCCGAACCGCCGCCGGCGAGCGGACCGGTCAGGTCGTAGATCACGCCGATCTTGATTTTCTTTTCCTGGGCTTCGGCAGTAACCGCCATGCCCAGCACCGCGATTGCGGCAGACAGCCCAACGAGAAGGCGTGCAGCTTTGCGCCCCGGCATGGAATCCTCCCTGGATTATTTTTTGTGCACTGCGTTTTTTCTTGTTCTTGTTGCCGCCTATCACATTGGTAGCGCGACCAGATGTCAAGCGTATTGCTGGCGTCAGGACCCGGAAGCGAGCTGCGCCTCGATGAACGCCGTGACAAAACGCGGCATTGCGGAGGTGAGATCGTCGGCGCCGCGCACGAGGTGGATGGCGGCTAATTCAGGCTGACGCTGCAAGGCGAGATTGGCCACGATCCGGTCGCGCACGACGTCACCCGACATATCGACCCGCAACATGCGGATCATCGCAACCGCAGGTCCGGTATAGATGCAGTGCCAATCCGGCTCGCTCTCGTATTCGCCGGGCGCAAGGCCCGTCTCTTCCTCGAGTTCGCGCGTGACGCTGCCCGATATGTCGACCGTGCCGTCCCTGATGTCGTCGAGATCGGGTGTTCCGGAAGGAAAATAGATGCGCCCGGCATTCGACGTGTGCTGGCCCATCTCGCCGAGCACGAAGGCGCCGTCGGCGCAGCAGAGCGCGCCCATGCCGAACCCGTTGAACACGCTTGGGTCAGGAAAGCCCCAGTCGCGCCACGCCAGAAAACTTGCGAAATCGGTTTCGAAATAGCTGGCGCTGAAGCGGTCGCCGGCAAACACCGGATTGCGCCCGAGCAGGACGCGACCGTTCCACAGCGCGGGCTTTTCACGCTGCTTGTCGGCGAAATGCGCCGCTATCTCCGCGCGGCGCGTTTCGGCAAACGGCCACGTCCACGCTTCGACAACGAGGTCGAGCGCGCTGACGCGATGAATGACCAAGGGTTTCGTGTCACTCATCGCCTGACTTCGCTTGATTTCACGCCGATCCCGCCCTGCCCTTATTTCGCGCTCGTGCCGGTGGTCTTCTTGACCTGCTCGACATATTTGTTGGTCCAGGTCTTGGTCACGTCGATATTGGCTTTCGCGACCTCGGGCGAACCTTCGCTGAACACGGCGAGCACCGCGTCGGCGCCCTTGGGGTCCATCTTGCCGGTCTCCGAATACATCGGGATCGTGTTCTTCAGCGCGGCGAGATAGAGCTCCTTGTTCTTGCCGACGATTTCATCGGGCATCTTCGCCATGATCTCTTCCGGCGAATGCGAGTGGATCCAGGCCAGCGTGTTGACGATCGCATTGGTCAGCGCCTGCACTTCCTTTTCGTGCGACTTGATCCACGCCGTGGTGGTGTAGAGCGCCCCGCCCGGATACTCGCCGCCGAACAGCGCGAGCGTGTCTTTTTGCGTGCGGGTGTCGGCGAGTATCTTCAAATCGGGATAGCTGCCCTGCAAAACGGTGACGGAGGGATCGAGCATCACCGCTGCGTCGATCTGCCCCTGCTGCATCGCCGCCACGGCGGTCGCGCCGAGGCCGACACCAATCACCGCGGCGCTGGTCGGATCGAGGCCGTTCTTCTTCAACAGATACTTCAGGAAAAAGTCGGTCGAGGAGCCCGGCGCGCTGACGCCGACCTTCTTGCCGGCCAGATCCTTGATCGACTTGATCTCATTGGTATGGGCGGGCGATACGACAAGCACCAGGCCGGGGTAGCGGTCATAGATCACGAAGGACTGCAATTCCTGCTTCTTGGCGGCCAGATTGACGCAGTGGTCGAAATAGCCCGACACCACGTCGGCGCTGCCGCCGAGCACGGCCTTCAGCGCGTCCGAACCGCCCTTCAGGTCGACCAGCTCGACGGCAAGGCCGGCCTTTTCGTATTCGCCAAGCTGCTTGGCCAGCACGGTGGGCAGATAGCACAGGCAGGAGCCGCCGCCGATCGCGACCGTGACCTTGCTTTGCGCTGCGGCAAGACCTGTCGTCAGCACCATCGCCAGCAGCACCCCGGCCAGCCGGCCGAACAGTTTCTTCATGGGTTCCTCCATTCGTTGGCGGGCAAGATAGAGCAGCGCGTGGACGTTGAGAAGGCGACTTTCCGACCGCTGGCCAAGCGCGAAAGAGCGGCATAGCATCGCCTCTACAATAATCAACACAGGGGGAGACTGCCATGAATCGCCTGGCCATCACGCTATCGCTCGCCGCCGCCTTCGCCGCCGGTTGCAGCGTCACCCATCTGCTACGGCCGGCGATTGCCGCCGAGAACATCGCCGCGCAGGTCATCCACACCGGCGAACTCGAAGGCGATGCGCTCGGCATGCCCTCGGGCACCGGCATGCGCTCCAAACTGTTCGTCGCCGCCGACGGCATGACCATCTCGATCCAGGACGGCAATGTCGGCAAGCACATGCATCCCAACACCAACGAGATCCAGTACATCCTCGACGGCACCGGCACGATCTGGCTGGGCGACAAGGAAGTGCGGGTAAAGCCGGGCGATCTGGTCGTGATCCCCAAGGGCACCGCGCATGGCGGCACCAAGCCGGACGGCCGCACCCTCAAGGCGATCGCGATCAAGACGCCGCCGCAGGCGCCTGACGATACGAAGATGTTGAATTGACGCTGCACGTCGCAGCTTCGTAGGGTGGGCAAAGGCGCTCTTCGCGCCGTGCCCACCATGTTCTTGCTGTGGTCGTGATGGTGGGCACGCTTCCGCCTTCGCTCGTTGAGCTACGGCGGACAGGTCGCTTTGCCCACCTACGATTCCTGGAGGATCACGTGGCAACAGGCAAAACATACAAGTCCTTTCGGTACAGCAACAACCTGGTCTGGGACACCGCTCGCCGCGGCCGAACGTCGGCGCCCGGCAAACCCGACATCGAGATCGGCAGTCCTCCCGAATTCAAGGGAGAGGCGGGCGTCTGGGCTCCCGAAGAAATGCTGGTCGCCGCGCTGAATGCTTGCATGATGCTGACGTTTGTATCGTTCGCGCAAAGCAAGCGGCTCGAGTTTGTCGCCTATGAAAGCGCCGCGGAAGGCGTGCTGGAAAACGTCGACGGCAAATATCGAATTGTTGAAGTCAGCGTTCGGCCAACCCTGGTCCTGAGAAGCGAGGCTGATATCGCCGCCGCCCAAACGATCATGGCTAAGGTTAAGGAAAACTGCTTCATTTCCAACTCGATCACCGCTGACGTGACATTGGATCCGCAATTTCAGCTGGCATCCGATGTCGCCATCTAGGCGCAAACGCCGTGGGGTGGGCAAAGGCGCGCTCTTCGCGCTGTGCCCACCATCCATCCGCATCGCGAGCTTGATGGTGGGCACGCTTCGCTTTGCCCACCCTACGATTCTGAATCCATGTAACAGTCACGGATATCTGAACCCGTAGATTGGTGCTCGGCTCGCAACCTTCGTTCCCACCTGAACGTTAAAACATTGGCTATCGGTAACTAAATCAGGGTGCCGGCACCTCAGGCATCGTTGGCTTCCGCAACCATTCCACTATTGTCTGCGATGACGGGGTACCGATGGCAAACAAGCGCAAGGAGTATTGCCAATGATCACATGTACCGAGAAACACCATGCCAACCACACTCATAAGCATGGCCCGGATTGCGGGCACACCGCGGTTCGTCATGACGGACATGTGGATTATCTTCACGACGGCCATCTTCACCATATGCACGAGGATCACGTGGACGAACATGCCATCACGGTAAATGCCACAAATCCCGTGCAATGCACGCCTCAAGTCCATTGCGAGCACACGCACGGTCCAAACTGCGGACATGAAGCGGTGCCGCATGGTGACCATGTCGACTATCTTGTAGACGGCCGGCTGCACCATCCGCACGGTGATCATTGCGATGATCACGGGCCCGTGCAATTAGCCTGAGGGCGATGGTGATCAAACCCTGGCGGCGCTGGAGACGCCGGCCGATGACGCCTGCGACGATATCGCAACCGCGCGAACGAAGTAGGTCGTGTTCAGCACCTCGAAGCGCATTCTAGTGCACATATTTGCCAAGCCGCGGAAATTGGGGATGCAAAGTGGCTCATCATCAAAAAGCCGTCGCCGCTGCAGTGGCGATAAACACTGCAATCTTTCTGGTGGAGGGTGTTGCTGGCTATCAGGCATCGAGCCTGAGCCTCCTGATGGACAGCGCACATAACCTGTCGGACGAGTTGGCTCTGGTCTGCCTGTATGCAGCATTCCTCGTCACCAGAGGTCCTTCGCAGCGGCTGTTGCGAGCCGGAAATCTCTTTAACTCAGTCGGGCTGATTGCGGTCAGCGGGCTGCTTTTGTGGCAGGCCGGCGAGCGTCTGTTCAATCCGGTGCCGGTTCAGGGCGTCGTTCCGATGATCGTCGGTCTGGCTGCCGCTGCCGCCAATTGGAGCGTGGCCCGCTTGCTCCTGGAGCCAAGCCGAAACAACGCTGCAATCCGGCTCGCGTATATCCACAATCTTGGCGACGTATGGGTATCCCTTGCCCCGGTGGCCGCGGGCTTACTGCTTCTAGTGACGGGTTATCCAATCTTCGATCCAATCATCGCAGGAGCCGTTGCATTGTGGATCATTTTCACGACTGGCCGGGAGGTTCTTGAATCGCACGATGAACTGATATGGCCGGAAAAAATCATCTGCTGCCATACCGACCACGATCAACCGGTCGTGACGCCACAATCAAATTGAAACGGTAGCAGATGAATCGTGCCGCTTTCCGCACGAGCCTGAGATGATTGGCGCATGCTCGAAAAATGCCGCGTGCAGTTCGCCAATGCATCGACGATCAAACGCGGCAGGACTCAAATCCGTTGTTCATTTCGAAGTTCTCTTCTTCGGCGTTGACGATGAGGTCATTGTCGATTCCGACCTCGCCGAATTCATTGACGACGACGGCGTAGCGCCTGCCGTGCGTCTCCGTGAGGATACGGTAAGCGGCATGGTCTTTCCGGCCCCGAGATAGCCGGTAATCACCGTGACCGGAGTCCGGTTCAAAGCCATCTGCATGGGATTGTCCTTTGCTGATGCTGCAACTGGTCTGCGCCGGCTAGCGTCGATCCGCGGGTAAGCGATGGTCATTCCGTTTCGATGGAGATTCGGGCAGGCCGGCTGCTGCGGCCAACGGCGCCAGCGCATCCGCAAGGTCTGTCTGCGTGATCTGCTCGAGCGGCTTGTCGATCGTGATGGCCTCGGTTGGCCGTCTCGGGTGCATGATGAGCACGATGGTTCGGGCGCCGCCGCAACCGGGATCACCGCGTTCGCTTACGGTGATTATTGTTTCATCATCGGCGTTGATGGCTGTCCGGGCATGCTCTTTCAATTCGCGCACTACGTTCCATTGGTGGCGCGGCGACCTTGGGAAGAAAACAACAGTCATTGTCGACACAGCCTGAAGGAGCAAAGGTTTGCGTAACGTTATAACATTACACACCTATGTCAAACAGCTTGTAGTGCACTCTGGGCATAGGCCTGCGCCTTGCAATGCCGGAGGCGGCTACCCCCTGCCCTCCGCCGCGACCGGCCGCCAGATCAAAAGCCGGCGCTCGACCAGCGTCACCACCATGTCGATCAGGATGACGAAGGCTGACAGCACGAACATCCCGGCGAACACGGCGGCGACGTCGAACACGCCTTCGGCCTGCTGGATCAGGTAGCCGAGACCGGCCGCCGATCCCAGATATTCGCCGACGACAGCACCGACCACGGCAAAGCCGACCGCAGTGTGCAGCGACGAAAACATCCACGACAACGCCGAGGGCCAGTACACATGCCGCGTCAATTGCCGCTCGCTCATGCCGAGCATGCGGCCGTTGTCCAGCACGGTTTGGCTGACCTCCTTGACGCCCTGATAGACGTTGAAGAACACGATGAAGAACACCAGCGTCACGCCGAGCGCGACCTTGGACCAGATGCCTAAGCCGAGCCACAGCGTGAAGATCGGCGCCAGCACCACGCGCGGCAGCGCGTTGACCATCTTGACGTAGGGATCGAACACCGCGGCGACGCGGGGCTGGCGCGCGAACCAGAAGCCGACCAGCACGCCGCCGACCGAGCCGATCACGAAAGCCAGCACCGACTCCCACAGCGTGATCATCAGATGCTTCCAGATCACGCCGGACGTGAACCATTTGACGATCTGGCTGCCGACATCGACCGGGTTGGAGAAGAAGAACGGCGGCAGCAGGATGCGGCCGAACACCGGCACGGTGGCGAGGAACTGCCACAGCGAGAGTGCGACCACGGCCACCATCAATTGCCAGAACAGCAGTGTCAGGCGCGACATCAGCCGACCTCCGCACTTAGCGTCGACTGCGCATAACCCTTCATCACTTCGTCCTTCAGCACGCTCCAGATTTCGCGGTGCAGTTCGTGGAATTGCTTTTCCATCCGCACTTCGGAGATGTCGCGCGGGCGCGGCAACGGCACGCGCCAGTCGCCGATGATGCGCGCCGAGGGACCTGCCGACATGATCACGACGCGGTCGGCGAGCGCGATCGCCTCTTCGAGATCGTGGGTGACGAACAGCACGGCCTTGCGGTCGGCGTTCCACAGTTCCAGCAGCAGATTGCCCATGATCTGCCGGGTCTGGGCATCGAGCGGGCCGAACGGCTCGTCCATCAAAAGGATTTTTGGATCGCGGATCAAAACCTGCGCAAGGCCGACACGCTTGCGCTGCCCGCCCGACAGCATGTGCGGATAGCGGTTGGCGAAGGCGCCGAGCCCGACGGAGGTGAGCCAGCCCTGCGCGCGCTGCAGCGCCTGCTCGCGCGGCGCGCCCTTGATGTCGAGGCCAATGGCGACATTGTCGATCGCGGTCTTCCAGGGAAACAGCGCATCGGCCTGGAACAGATAGCCGGCATCGCGGTTCAACCCCGTCAGCGGCTTGCCGAAAATCTTCACCGACCCCGCGGCGGGCTTCAGGAGGCCGGCTGCGACATTGAGCAGCGTCGATTTCCCGCACCCGGTCGGGCCCACAATGGCGACGAACTCGCCATGGGCGACGGACAGGCTGGCCCGCTCCACGGCTGTGTAGACGCGATCCCCGGCAACGCGAAATGCCACGGTCGCATTGTCGAGTGCGACCGCCGTTGGCTGAGCCGAATCCGCCATGTTTCTCCCCAAAGGTTGGAGAGATGCCTTAGCGGTTACCAAGGATAAGTTCAACGCGGCGGCGTGACGTGGTAGTTGATCTCCACCCTCCCCTGGAGGGGGAGGGTCGGCCTCGCATCGCAAGATGCGAGACGGGGTGGGGTGATCTCTCAACTCGGACACTGTTCGAGGGGAGAGACCGTCACCCCACCCCGCCGCTCCTTTCAGTCGCGTCGAACCTCCCCCTCCAGGGGAGGGTGAGAGTCGAGATCGCATGGCCGCTCCCCTGATCGCCTATACCCAAGTCGGCAAGACCTTTGACGGCGGCCGCGTGGTGGCTGTCGACGACGTCTCGCTCGAGGTCGCCGAGGGTGAATTTTTGGCCATCGTCGGCGGCTCCGGCTCGGGCAAGACCACGCTGTTGCGGCTCGCCAACCGGCTGATCGAGACGGATTCCGGCTCGATCACGGTCGAGGGCGAAGACGTGCGCAGCGTCGATCCGATCCTGCTGCGGCGGCGGATCGGCTATGTCTTTCAAAGCGGCGGACTTTTTCCGCATCTGACCGTCACCGACAATATCGGCATTACGCCGAAGCTGACGGGCACTCCGCCTGCGGAGATTTCCGCGCGGGTGGATGAACTGCTCGACCTTGTCAGGCTCGACCGGGCGGAATACCGCGACCGGCTGCCGCACGAACTCTCCGGCGGCCAGCGTCAGCGCGTCGGCGTGGCGCGCGCGCTTGCCGCAAAGCCGCGCATCGTGCTGATGGACGAGCCGTTCGGCGCGCTCGATCCGCTCACCCGCGATGCGCTCGGCGACGATTTTCGCGAGCTGCATCGCACGCTCGGCCTGACCACGGTCATGATCACCCATGACATGACGGAAGCCATTCTGCTCGCCGACCGGATCGCGGTGATGGGCGGCGGCCGGCTGCTGGCGCAGGGCACGCCGCCAGAGCTTTCCGAAAGTGACGATGCTTATGTCGGCGAACTGCTGCGCACGCCGCGCCGGCAGGCCGAGCGACTCGGCGCCCTGCTGCCGCGGGACGGTGCGGCATGAGCATCTTCGCCGATCCGCGCTGGAGCGAGGCATTCAGTCATCTACCCGATTATCTCGGCAGCCATGTCCGCGTCAGCGTCACCGCGCTGGCGCTGGGCCTCCTGGTCAGCCTGCCCCTCGCGATTGCGGTACGCAATCGTCGAGTAGCGCGCGGCGCGCTGCTCGGGCTCGCCAGCATCGTGCAGACGGTGCCGGGACTGGCGCTGCTGGCACTGTTCTATCCGCTGCTGCTGGCGCTCGCGGCACTGTCGCTGTCGTGGTTCGGCATCGGCTTCTCCGCGTTCGGATTTTTGCCCGCGGTGCTGGCGCTGGCGCTCTATTCAATGCTGCCGGTGTTGCGCAACACCATTACGGGCCTGCAGGGCGTGGAGCCTGCGATACTGGAAGCAGCCCAGGGCGTCGGCATGACGCCGCGGCAATCGCTGTTCACCGTGGAATTGCCGCTGGCGCTGCCGGTCATGATGGCGGGCATCCGCACCGCGGCGGTCTGGGTGATCGGCACCGCGACGCTGTCGACGCCGATCGGCCAGACCAGCCTCGGCAATTACATCTTTGCGGGGCTACAGACCCAGAACTGGGTGTTCGTGCTGTTCGGCTGCGTTGCCGCCGCGGCGCTGGCGCTGCTGGTCGATCAACTGCTGGCGCTAATCGAAGGTGGCCTGCGCAACCGCAGCCGTTTTCGCGCGGTCCTCGGCGGCGCCGGCATCGCGGCGCTGGTCGCGGCCACGCTGGTGCCGACCATCATGCGGTCGCAGACGAACTACGTCGTCGGCGCAAAAACCTTCACCGAACAATATGTGCTGTCGGCATTGATGGCGCAGCGGCTGAAAGCCGCGGGGCTTCCTGCGACGACGCGAGAGGGCCTCGGCTCCAACGTGATCTTCGGGGCGCTGGCGGCAAACGACATCGACGTCTATGTCGACTATTCCGGCACGCTGTGGGCCAACCAGTTCCAGCGCAACGACATCAGGCCGCGAGAGGTGCTGCTGGCCGAACTGAAGACGATGCTGGCGAAGCAGAACATCACGCTGCTCGGCGAGCTCGGCTTCGAGAACGCCTATGCGCTGGTGATGCCGCGCAAGCGCGCCGAGCAATTGGGCATCCGCACCATCGCCGACCTCGCCTCGCGCGCGGCCAACATGTCGATTGCCGGCGACTATGAATTCTTCTCGCGCCCCGAATGGACCGCGCTGCGCAAGGCCTACGGCCTGTCGTTCCGCGGCCAGCGGCAGATGCAGCCGGACTTCATGTATGCAGCCGTCGCCTCCGGCGAGGTCGACGTCATCGCCGGCTACACCAGCGACGGGCTGATCGCGAAATATGATCTGGTTGTTCTGGGCGACGTCAAGCGCGCGATCCCGCCCTATGATGCAATGGTGCTGCTGGCGCCGAAGCGCGCCGATGACGAGGCATTGCGCAAGGCGCTGACCCCGCTGCTCGGCAAGATCGACATCGCCACGATGCGCGAGGCCAATCTGCGCGCCGCCGGCAACGATGCCGCGAGTTCGCCGGACGCCGTGGCGCAGTGGCTGTGGGAGAAGGTGGGGAAGAAGTAGGCCATTGTCTGCCATGGCCCATCCCCGTTATTGCCAGGAGCGCAGACTTCGTAGGGTGGGCAAAGGCGCACTTGCGCCGTGCCCACCATCATTCGCCAAACGAACCAGGAATTTCCCGTAAATCGTCGTCCGTGAAGAATCGGGATTTCAGGCTGGGCTGAGCCGCAATTTGAGGCTGAGCCGAGAGAGGATTTCGAACAGCAGAAAGCTCAGCCACCGGATGAGGCGGCGGAAGTTGTAGCCGACGGCGGCCATGACGGCATTGGTGGCATCGCCCTGGCGATGCCAGAGGTAATTGCGGCCCATGCGGTGCTCGGATTTGAGATGGCCGATGACCGGCTCGACGGCGGAACGCCGTCGGAGCTCGCGCTTGATCTGTGGTGTCACCCGCCGCTTCTGTCCTGAGATGAACACCCTGAACTTGTAATCGGGCGGGGCGTTGTGGCCGCGATAGCCCTTGTCGAGGAGCGCGCGCTCGATGGTGTTGCCGATCAGCTCCTCCATCTCGGGGATGACGGTTGCAAGTGTATGGCCGTCATAGGGGTTGCCGGGCAGCGCCTTCACATGGGTCACGAACTGCCCACCCTTGGCGTGCGCCAGCGTGGTGGCGACCGAGACCTTGACGCCGAACTCGTAAGGTCGGTGCGCCTTGCCCTTGCCGATGCATTCCACCTCCGGCGCGTGCAGCGAGTAGACCTTCGGTCCACGCTGGTGCTGCTTCTGCTCAAGCACGCGTCGCGCCCGTGCCAGCATGCGCTCCAACACGATCCCACCGAGCAAGTCGGCGTTGCCACCAAGTTTGCGGCCGATGTCGCGGATGATACGGCCGAGATAGGTTTTGAGCTTCTTCAAGGCTTTGTTGGCGCGCTTGAACTGCTTGGCGTGGGCATAACGCTGGTGCTTGATCAGCGCGAACTTGCCCACTCTGGCATAGGATTGGCGCAGCTTGACACCATATCGTTTCGCCAGCCGGACCAGGATCTCGCGGGCGCGGTTCAGCAGCCTGGCATCGGTCGGGAACATCACGTTCTTGGGCTGCACCGTCGTGTCGATGATGACCCGATTAAGATCGGCCGGTTTGATCGCCTCGGTCTTGCTGGCCACCGCAAGGCTCTCCTGCAGCAAGGCCTGCAACTTCTCCTCGCCCATGCGTTGCCGCCAGCGCGTCAGCGAGGAGCGGTCGAACATCAGGCGGTGCTGGAAGAACTCCTCGCCGCAGAAGAACTGGTAATAGGGGTTCTCCACCCAGCGCTCGCACAGCACTTCATCGGAGAGGTCGTAGGTGTGCTTGAGGATCGCAAGCCCCGCCATCAGCCGCGTCGGCAATGCCGGCCGGCCGGGCTTGTCCTCGTAGACCGCTCCGAATTTCTGCTCGAGGAAGGGCCAGTCGATCGTCCGCGCCAGCTTCACCAGCGGGTGGCCCATATCGATGATCGCGTCCAGCCGCGAGCGCAGAAGGTCGCTCTGTCCCGTCTCTCGTCGTTCCTTTGGCCGCATCGTCCCCTCCGATGCCACCAAGAGAATCACGACCCCCGATTCGAGGGAAACCAAAAAAACAAAATTGCAAGCTTTCCCGCTATCAAGCCCCAAAAGCTGGCAATCTCAAAAGCCGCCGAGCCAGGAAAATCGACTCCCTCTCAACGGCTTGGGAAATTTTTCACGGCCGACTAAATCTCCTCCCCAATCTGCGGCAAGAAGTCCACGTTCAACGTAGTGGTGGAAACTGCTGTGAGGCCAATCAGCCACACGCGTGACATACCCGTGCTTCACCGGATTGAAGTGAATATAATCGACGTGTCGCTCGAGATTGGCATCGTCTCGAATGGCATTCTCCCAATAACGACGTTGCCAGATGCCTTTTTCCCGCTTGATAACCTTGCTTGCCGATCGCTCTTGCGCGTCGAGGCCGCGCGAAAAGCCGCTCTTGATCAAGCTCCAGCGGGTAGAGAAATCCGCGTCGTCTTCTGGCAATCTCCAGACTGCATGAATGTGATCGGGCAAGATGCAGATGGCTATGGTTTCAAACGGGCGTTCTTGTCGGACGGCTTGATAAATGCGCCGGAGGCGACCGATTTCCTTGAACAACAGCTTACTTGGTCGTTGCGCCAGAACGACCGTAAAAAAGAAAATGCTACCCTTGATGTTTGCCCTGACATAACGTGACATGACGCACTGTAGCGCAGAGCCTTCGACATTTGGAAGACGGTGGGCACGGCGCAAGTGCGCCTTTGCCCACCCTACGAGATCTCGCAATGACGGCGCGTCAAAGCCCCTTGATCATGCCGGCATCAATCAGCAGCCGGTTGAACCTGCGCGCTTCCGCGCCTTTCCTGCAGGCGTAGAACGTGCCCTTGCAGCGGAGCATGATGCGCTTCTGTTCGGCGAACGACGGGTCGAGCGGAATGCCGGCGGCTTCCTGGAGGACGAGTGGAATATATGCCGCATCGAGCGTCTCGAGCGCCGACGACAGGCTGGAGGGTGAGTAGTTGATGCCGTCGATGGCATAGTAGGTGGAAAAGTAGCGTGGATCGGCGACCATCACCCGTTTCGCCAGCGTCGCCTGATCAATCCCCGGCTCCAGCATCTTTTGCGAAATGGCTGGCTGGTGATCGCCGAAACGCAGCACCAGGAACGACTGATCCGGATAGTCGTGCTTCAGCCGCGCGGTGAATTCGCGATAGTCATTCGCCGTCATGGTCTGGCGGCGAATGTATTCATCGACCTCCGCCGTGTTTCCCGGCGGCGTCCAGCCCGGCGGCGTCAGATCGGGCCGGTAGACGTCGGTCCAGGGAAAATGGTTGGCGGTGAGGTAGACGAACATGAAGACCGGCGCTTGCTGGGCCTGCTCGCGCGCAAACACCTTTAGCGCCTGATCGAAATAGAACTTGTCGGGCTGCATGTCCTGGTTCACGCCCATATCCGCCATGTCGACGAAATGGCCGACGCCGGCTCCCTTCTGGAAGGTTCGCGCGCCAAGGAAGTTGCCATAGGTCGGGTAGAGCGAGAACGTCTTGTACCCGCAGTTCCGTAGCGCCTGTGGCAGTCCACGCGTCACGCGACCTGCGGTTATCCTCGTCACGTAGAACTTGAGATCGCCGAACGAGCGCGCCGACAGGCCGGTCAGCACATTGAATTCGGTGTACCATGTCGGACCGCCGGTCGACTCCGCGATCATGGTGCGCTGCTTGCCGTCGATGGACTTGAAGTGGTCGGTGTACCCCGCCGGCACCTTGATGCCGGGCGCGGACGTGACGTCGAAACTCGACTCGTCGAGCAGCATGATGATGTGCGGCCGCTTTGCGTTGGCATCGCAGGCAGCGTCAGGCGGCAGCGCCGAAAGGCCGGCGGCGCGAGCGTCCCGCGCGAGGCTGAGCGGACCGTTCGCCGGCGGATCGGCTTCGATCCATCCGGTCGAAGCCAGCCGCGACACCGCCACCACGCCGGAGCGCGCCAGACTGGAAATATGATTGACGCCCTGGAATGGCTCCCATGCCTGCTCGGGCGAGGCGACCGACATCGCCGCGATCAGCGCAGCGCTCGCCCCCACTCCCGTCAGTGCAAGGCGGCGGCGCACGCGGAACGGATCGAAACGCCAGATCAGCCACAACAGCGGAACCGCAACGAGGCCCGCCGCGATCAACTGCATCTGCAAGCGCGGGAACACCGAGAGCAGAAACGAAAACGTATCGCGGTCGATGATCAGGAAGTCGAGGAACGTCAGCGTTAACTGCAGAATTCCGAACTTGAAGTGCGACAGCGCGATCAGGATCACGATGAAAGCCAGCGCCAGCGCGGCGCAGATTCCGGGCCGCTGCAGCACGACCAGCAGGAAGCAGTTCAGGAACACCCACGCCAGCACGGACAACGTGATCGCAAACGGGCCGTATTCGGTGGTCGAGAGAACCGCCAGCCCCGCGAGATGGACAGCAACGATCAGGCCAGCGAGAGCAAAGAACCTGATACCGCGCGATTCCGCGACGGTGCTTTCGCTCATTCCAGGTTCAGCAATCGCAGACATATCGGCGTCCTAAAGCCCCTTGATGAAACCTGCCTCGATCAATAACCGGTTGAACCTGCGCGCCTCGGCGCCGTCCTTGCAGGCGTAGAATACACCCTTGCAACGGAGCATGATGTTCTTTTGCTCCTCGAAGGACGGGTCGAGCGGAATGCCGGCGGCTTCCTGGATTACCAACGGCAGATAGGGCGCGTCGATCCTGTCCATCACGGCGGAACTCTTCACCGGCTCGAAGTTGATGGCGTCGATCGCGTAATAGGTAGTGAAGTAGCGCGGGTCGTAGGTGTCGAACTTGCGGGCGACCCGGGCTTCGTCCAGACCGGGATCCAGCAGGTTCGACGAAAACTCCGGCTGATGGTCGCCATAGCGAACGATCAGGAACGGCTGTGCCGGGAATTTCTTCTTCAGGCTGGCGACGAAGCCCGCATAGTCGCCGGCGCTCATGGTCTGGCGGCGCAGATATTCGTCGACCACCGGCGCGTTGCCGGGCTTGCTCCAGGCCGGCAGCAGGTCGGGGCGGAATTTGGTTTCCCAGGGGAAATGATTGGCGGCGAGATAGACGAAGGTGAACAGCGGCGTATTGGCCGGCTGCTCGGCGATCAGCTTCACGGCCTTGTCGTAGAAGAAGCTGTCCGGCTCGATGCCCTTCGCGCCGAGATCGCGCGCGTCGTAGAAGTGCTGGATGCCCGTGGAACTCTGGAAGCCGCGCGCGCCCATGAAGGCACCGTAGGCCGGATAGAGCGAGAGGGTGTTGTAGCCGCAGCGGCGCAGCGCCAGCGGCAACCCGCGCTCGACCCGCCCCGACGCGATGCGGGTGACGAAATAGGAGAAGCGGCCGAACGAGCGCGACGACAGGCCCGCCAGTACGTTGTACTCGGCCATCCAGCTTGCGCCGCCGCTGCTTTCGGCCATGAACTTGCGCTCGCGGCCGTCAAAGGATTTGAAGTGGCTGCCATAGCCCGGCGGCACCTTGACGCCGTTGGCCTGACGGATGTCGAAGCTCGACTCGTCATGGATCATGATGATGTGCGGGCGGCGGCCGGCGACATGACAGGAATCGACCAGCGGCATCTTCAACCGCTCGGCCGTCACGGCCTCCGATTCCATGAAGCCGTAAGTGGCGAAGTCGGAAACCGCTGTCACGCCCGAGCGGGCGAATTTGGAGAGATAGCCGTCGTCGTAGTAGCCGCGCCAGGCTTCGTCCGGCCAGGTCATGGCCTGCCCGGTCAGCGCGGCAAGACAGGCCAGCAGGCCGGCGGCTGCCGGCAGGCGGCGGATGCGGAACGGATCGAGCCACCACAGCGCGTACATCAGCGGCAGGATGACCAGCGCAGCGCCGACCACGCTCCAGCGCAAGTTCGGAAAGATCGTGAACAGGTAGGCCGCGGTGTCGCGGTCGATCACCATCAGGTCGACGAAATTCGCGGTCATCTGCACGACGTCGTGCTTGAGCCGGGACAGCAGCACCAGCAGCACGACCATCGTCAGCGACAGCGCGCCCGACAGCGCCGGGCGCCGCAGCAGCGCGATAAAGCAGAAGTTCAGGATGCCCCAGGCCAGCGCAAAACCCATGCGGCCGCCGAAATCGGCTTCGGTCTCCAGCATGACCCCCAGCGCGGCCATGTGCGGTGCAGCGACAGCCGAAAGCCGCCAGAACCCGATGGCGGCAAGACCGGCAACGAGGGTAGTGGCGGAGGGCCCTGGATTTGGCGCGGGCGCCATGGGTGAATACGCAACATGACCCGGCGCAATGCAAAGCCTTGGCTGGTGACGACCAGGAGACGCACGACCCATCCGGAACCTGTGTCGTGTCATAAAAACGTAGTGGTTTCGTCATGAACGCGCAATGAATTTGCCCCGCAGGGTAAATACGGGGGACAATTAGTGTCATTCCGGGGCGCGAAGTAGCCCGGCTTGGTCACCGTCATTCCGGGGCGCGAAGCGAACCCGGAATCTCGAGATTCCGGGTTCGATGCTTCGCATCGCCCCGGAATGACACCAGTTGTTAGGGCCGCTTGGCAATGCCCTCGATGAAGAGGTCGAGGATCGCCTCGGCGGTCTGCTCGGCCTCGGGGCCGGCGACGCCCCAGCGCGGGAAATGGCCGTCGATATTCATTCGGGCAAATCCATAGACCAGCGCCCGGCCGGCGATCTGGACCTGCCTGAGGTCCGCCGACCGGAGCTGGCCCGCCGCAAAGGCCTCCTCGAGCGTGCGCTCGGTGAGTTCGATCAACTCGGCATTGTTACGTGAGACGCCAGCCGCCTTGTCGTGATCGAACAGCCGGCGGCTGGAGATGACCTCGAAATGCGTCGGGTTTCGCATTGCCCAGCGCAGATAGGCCAGACCCAGGCAGCGAAACCGCGCCAGGGGATCGCCAGCCGGCGCTTCGGCCAGCGCCGCCTCGATCTCGGCGCGGAACCGCCGCTGCGCCTCCTCCGCCACCGCCTGCATCAGGGCGTCGCGGCTCGGAAAATGCCGGAACGGCGCTCCCGGCGAGACGCCGGCGCGGCGGGCGGCCTCGCGGACGCTGACCGCCTCCGCCCCGCCTTCGCCGACCAATTGCAGCGCGGCGTCGATCAGGACCCGCCGGAGATC
The DNA here is from genome assembly GCF_036924765.1 of Bradyrhizobium sp. AZCC 1678. NCBI lineage: Bacteria > Pseudomonadati > Pseudomonadota > Alphaproteobacteria > Hyphomicrobiales > Nitrobacteraceae > Bradyrhizobium > Bradyrhizobium sp. AZCC 1678. The sequence continues at coordinate 2,595,519 of NZ_JAZHSE010000001.1, read as the reverse complement.
GCCGTGGTGATACGGCTTTGGCGCGGGCGCTCGCGAAATGCGGCGGCGCGGTTTGGCCGTGGGCGCTTTCGCTGCAGGAGATTTGGCGGCAGGACGCATGCCCTCTCCTACCATCACCGCCTTGTGAATGTAAGCACCGATTACACGGATTGACCAAACAGGCCATGGACATGTAACTGGTGATTACATCACCATCCGCGTCATTGCGAGCGCAGCGAAGCAATCCATCTCGCCACGTCAAGAAAGAATGGATTGCTTCGCTTCGCTCGCAATGACGGCGCAAACAATGGGGCGAAACATGCCGACGCGTCAGAACTGGTTCGATGGCTGGCGGCTGTTCGCCCTGCTGTCGCTGACACTGCTCGCACTTAGCATCTGGATCGCCGGCATGCGGGGTTTTGAGGTCGACGGCGTGCGGATGGTGATCCGCTTCACCGCGCGGACCTCGTTGGTGCTGTTCTGCGTCGCCTTCGCAGGTGCCGCACTGGCCCGGCTGTGGCCCAACGCATGGACGCGATGGCAGCGCCGCAACCGCCGCTATCTCGGCGTCAGCTTTGCGGCCTCGCACGCCATCCACGCGGTCGCCATCTTAGCCTTCGCCATGATGGATCCCATAGGATATGCCGCAGCAACCTCGACCGCGTCCTACATCTTCGGCGGCATCGGCTATGCCTTCATCATCGCGATGACCGCAACCTCGTTCGACCGCACCGCGGCCGCGATCGGCGCGCGCGCCTGGCGCCGGCTGCATCTCGCCGGCGGCTATTACCTGCTGTTCCAGTTCATGGTGTCGTTCGGCAAGCGGATTCCCGACATGCCGCTCTACGCGCTGTTCCTGATTCCGCTGGTTGCCGTGTTCGCGCTGCGCATGATCGCGATGGCACCGCGGGCCAAGCGGACCGTTCAGGCCGGTTGATCTAGTTGTTCGCCAGCAAGAAAAACTTACGGCCGAGTTGATGGTGCACCGTGATGACAGCCCGATCGACATCGCTGATCAGGCTGTCGCCGAGCACGACGTTGGGGATTTCCCAGTTTCGCCCCTCGCGGACGGGCAATGCCGACAGCGCCGGAACGGAAGCTGTTTCGCACCCGGGTTGAGCGCGAAGCGCTGCGTTGGCGAGCAGGGTCAACTCGGCGTGGGTCTTGCCAATGCGCGTCATCACGGCCGACTTCATCCCTGCGGCGTCAGCCCGAGGCGCTTGGCGATGATCCGGTCGAGGGTGCGCTTGGGCAGCACCGCCGCCATGAACTGCTGAATCGGATCCGGCGCGATCATGTAGCGCACCTTGGGGTTCGGCAACGTCAATGCCCCGAACACCTTCTCGGCAATTGTCTCCGCCGGCAATCCGGTGGCACCAAGGCCGAGCATGAAGGCGCGGATTTTCTCCAGCGCCGGAAAATACGGCGAGTTCTTGTAAGGAGAGATATCGACCTCCTCGGCCTTGCTCCAGATCGGCGTCTTCACCGCGCCCGGCGCAATGATGATGACGTCGATCCCGAACAGCATCAGTTCGCGGCGCAGGCTCTCTGACAGCCCCTCGATCGCATGCTTCGAGGCGGCATAGGCTGCCGTCATCGGGCTGCCGCTCTTGCCGGAGACCGAGGAGATCATCACGATCCGTCCCTTCGGTCCCTTCAGGGACGGATCGGAGCCGAGCAGCGGTCCGAAAGCCTGGGTTGCGATGATCGGCCCGATGAAATTGACCTCCATCTGGCGGCGGAATTCGTCGGCGGCGAGTTCGAGCACCGGGCCGGTGACCGCAATGCCGGCATTGTTGACGAGGCCGGCGAGCGTTTCGCCATTGAGGGCGCCACGGACCTCGCGCGCGGCGGCCAGCACGGCAGCCTCATCGGTGACGTCGAAGATCAATGGCGTGAAGTTTGCTCCAAACTCGCCCTTGAGACGGTCGGCGTCGGCCTGCTTGCGCACGCTGCCGAACACGCGGAAACCGCGGTCGAGCAACATCTTGGCGCTGGCCCAGCCAATGCCGGTGGACGCCCCGGTGATGACAACAGATCTCATGACCTTAAGCCCTTGTGAGAGGTTTAATGAAGTTCGTCGTGAAGGAATGCTTAAGCACCGGCTTGGTGAGCTTCCTCCGCGGGTGCGGCCAGCCTTGACGGCGTCTTGTTCGGCCCGTTGCTATTCGATCTTTCCCGGGAACGGTTTGGAGAGGATAGCAGCCGGACCAAGATACCGGAAGCGGCGGCACATGCCAGATCCGGTTCGACATCGGCGATTTATCGCGTGAAATCGCCGCATACGTCCCAATCACGTTGGTAAAGCAATTCGAAACGCGGTGTTGGCAATGCGCGGCCTGCTTCGACGCCGACGCGCTTGTTACGCCGCCGCCAACCGATTGCCCATTTCAGGCGCAGTCGATCTGTATTTCTACCGGGTCGCGCCTTTAACGCGGGCGTAAGGCTCGGCTTGTCATTGTGCGCGCCAACCCTTCAACAACCAGACAGGCTGCCCACAATGGTGCAACAGCCGGCGCACTCAATCATTGCCGAACTTGAAGATGCCGTCAGAGGCGGCTCGTCTGCCCGACGGGTGGAAACCCTGCGGCAGGTCACCGATCTGTTCCTCAATGACGGGGAACGCCTCAGCGACGACCAGGTCAAGGTCTTCGACGACGTGCTCTGCCTCCTGATCGCGCGCGTCGAAACGCGGGCGAAGGCCGAACTTTCCAGGCGGCTGGCGCCGCTCGACTACGCGCCGTTCGAGGTGATCCAGCATTTGGCCTGGGACGACGAGATCGAGGTCGCCGGCAATGTGCTTGCCAATTCCAGCCGGCTCGGGACCGAGGTGCTGGTCGAGATCGCCAGCAGCAAGGGGCAGGACCACCTGCTCGCCATTTCCAGCCGTGCCGAACTGCCTGCGGCCGTGACCGACGTCATCGTCGGCCGCGGCGAAGACCAGGTGATCCGAAAACTCGCCAACAACGCCGGCGCCAAGTTCTCCGACCAGGGCTTTTCCACGATCGTCGCCCGCGCCGGCGCGGACGACGAACTGGTGGAAATCCTCGGCCTGCGCGCCGATTTCCCGGCAAAGTTCATTGCTGACCTGTTGCGCCGCGCCAAGGACGCGGTCCGCGCCCGGCTTTTGGCCATCGCGCCGCCCACAGTCCAGGAAGAGATCAAACGGGTCCTGAACGAGATCGCCCGCGAGGCACCGCCTTCGAGCCGCAGCTTCGGCGTTGCCGAGGAATACGTGAAGCTGATGAAGGGACTGAACGAGCTGGACGACGCGGCGGTCTACAAGTTCGCCGAATCGAACAAGTTCGACGAGGTCACCGTGGCGCTTGCCGTCCTCAACGACATGCCGGTCGAAATGACAGCCAGGTTGATGGAAGGCCCCCGCGCCGACCTGATCCTCATCCCCTGCCGCTCGGCACGCCTGAACTGGCCGACGGTCGAGTCGATCCTGCGCAACCGGCCGGTAAAGCCTCCGATCAGCGAACAGACCCTGGAGATCGCGCAACGTGATTTCCGCAAGCTGTCGATGGAGACGGCGCAGCGCACCGTCCGCTTCTGGCAGCTTCACAACAAGATCGAGAAGGAACCGATCATTCGGGCGAGTTGAGCACGCCGCCCCGGGCCCGGCATTTCCGTTCGAATGAGCACGATGCCGGGAACTGATCATCACTGGCATGGATGCTGCCGGCGGCGGCTCCATTGATCATGATGATTTCGTCTTGGCCGTCCAGCCCGGAATGAACCTGCCGTATCGGCACCCGCACCGCCATCGATAAAAGTCGGCGCCGCCAAGGCCCGCAAGAACGTCACTGCCACCCTGAAATCGTCGCCGGCCGTTTGGATTCGCGGGCTTGGCCTGTAACTTCGACGCGATCGTTGCGGCGTCGCCCGAGCCGGGCTGTGCTCCGGGTGAGGCATCCGAGCAACTATTTAAGGTTGTTCGCGGTTTGGTTGGAATGCTATGATCCGACTCGTGGTGCAGGGGGCTGCAATAACCGAATGAAACTGGAACTTCTCATTTGCGCGACGGTCACCCTCGTGGTGCTGCTGCTCGCGGCTCGCTTCACCATGCGGTACTTTTTCCCGCCAGACACATGATCGAGCGTCTTCAAACGGCAAAGGTGACTGGCATGGCGTTGGCTGTCTTTGCAGCCTATTTGCCTGTCGCGCTTTGGACGGCCCTCTCCGCTCCGCACCCGCCGAAGCCCGGCGCGCTGCTGGTAAGTGGTGCGACACTTTTCGGCAGCGACAGGACCAAACATATGTTCCTCTACAGGGGGCCGCCGGGCTTGCGGGCGCTGGAAGACAGCGATCCACAAAACCAGAGGTCTCCGGTTATTCTCTACGAGAACGACAAGGCGCTAGGACCGGCCTACAGCGCACACCACACCATCGAGGACATTGGTCTGGGCCGATATGCCCACTGGAAAGATTTCGGCATTATGTTCTCGTCCAGCGACAACACCGATCCCCGATACAACGGCAGAAACTACTGGATTGTGATTCCCGGGGACACGGCCACAGTCGCGAAATCCAAATCCTAGTCCGCGACAGAGGCGACTTCCCGGCCCAATAAATGCCACGCAATGCTGGAGACTGTCGCACGTTCCGACGACGGAACGCGCATCACTCTGCAGAGACTCAAGGTCGAGGCCGGGTTCGCTGCTGATCCAACACGTGAGACGTTCGGAGCGAGGAAACGGATACCGGTCTCGCTGTTCAACGCGCCGTCGATCTCGTTTCACGAATGAGAGCGCAGATTAAGTAACTGCGCTTTGACTCGGTAAACGCTGACTTTTCCGTCGCTAATGTATTTGTTGAATTGCTTCGCACCAAGAATGTGCATGAAGCGTCAGCTCTTCGTTTCGGCTCGGGCGGCACACTCGGTGCGACGCCTTCAAGAATATAGTCGAGCCAACAATTCTTCGAAGAAACGGCGAGACCGCATTCGCGATCTCGCCGGATAATGCCGACCAAGGTTTAAGATTTGGTATGCCGGTAGTGCATCGTTCGAACCGGCCACTGGATACTCTCGCGTCCTGGAAGCGTGCAGCGCGTTAGCGATGCGCCGCAGAGCCGGAACCGCTTCGCGAGAGGGACCCCGGACCAGCAGCGCATCACACCGGACGATGCTTCGCATCGCCGGGAGCGTGCTGCGCTGCATCCGGGGAACGACACCATCAATTCTTCGTCTTGTCGACCAGCGCGCCCTTCTTGATCCACGGCATCATGTCGCGGAGTTTGGCGCCGACTTCCTCGATCGGGTGCTCGGCGAGCTTGGCGCGGGTCGCCTTGAACGAGGTCTGGTTGACCTTGTTCTCCAGCATCCAGTCGCGGGCGAACTTGCCACCCTGGATGTCGGCGAGGACGCGCTTCATCTCGGCCTTGGTCTCCGCGGTCACGATGCGCGGGCCGGTGACGTATTCGCCGTACTCGGCGGTGTTGGAGATCGAGTAGTTCATGTTGGCGATGCCGCCTTCATAGATCAGGTCGACGATCAGCTTCACCTCGTGCAGGCACTCGAAATAGGCCATCTCGGGCGCGTAGCCGGCTTCGACCAGCGTCTCGTAGCCGCCCTTGATCAGCTCGACCAGGCCGCCGCAGAGCACCACCTGCTCGCCGAACAGGTCGGTCTCGCACTCTTCCTTAAAGGTGGTCTCGATGATGCCGGCGCGGCCACCGCCGATTGCCGAGGCGTAGCTGAGGCCGAGGTCATGGGCGTTGCCCGAGATGTCCTTGGCGATCGCGATCAGGCAGGGCACGCCGCCGCCGCGCTGGTATTCCGAGCGCACGGTGTGGCCGGGGCCCTTCGGCGCGATCATCAGCACGTCGAGGTCGGCGCGCGGATCGAGCAGGTTGAAATGGACGTTGAGGCCGTGGGCGAACACGAGCGCGGCGCCCTTCTTCATGTTGTCGTGCAGGTGCTCGCGGTAGATGTCGCCCTGCAGCTCGTCGGGGGTGAGCATCATGACGAGGTCGGCCCATTTGGCGGCTTCGGCGACTTCCATCACCTTGAAGCCGGCGGCTTCCGCCTTCTTGGCCGAGGCCGAGCCCTTGCGTAGCGCAATCGCGACTTCCTTGACGCCGGAATCCTTCAGGTTCAGCGCATGGGCGTGGCCCTGGCTGCCGTAGCCGACGATGACGACCTTCTTGCCCTTGATCAGGTTCAGGTCGGCGTCGCGATCGTAATAAACACGCATGGGTCGTTTCCTTAATCGATGGCCAAATCGGCCGGTTAATCAGGCATTTGGGTGGGTAAGACCGCCGGTCGCCCGCGAATTTCCGGCGTTGTCTAGAGCATTTTCCGCTTGAGGGGAAACCCGTTTCTGCATGGCGCGGTGCGGCATCATGCGTCCATGAAGACCGGATAGAGCGAGGCCAGCAGCAGCACCGCCATGACGATGTTGAAGGCCCGCACCGCCCGCGGGGAGGTCAGGACCGGCCGCAGCGCCGTGCCGAACAGGGCCCAGGTGGTGCAGGACAGGATACCCAGGAGCAGGCTCAGCCCGACCTGGATCACGATGTTCCAGGGGTAAGCGGCGATCGCCGCATAGGCGGTGATGGTGCCGATCACCATGACCCAGCCCTTGGCGTTGACCCACTGGAACATGGCCGCGCCCCAGAATGTCATCGGGCGGCCGCGGGCCTTGTCCTGCTCCGCCGAGGGCGGCTCGGAGATCGCGATCGCCCAGGCCAGGTAGACCAGGTAGGCCACCCCGGCATATTTCAGGATGGTCTGCAAAATCGGATAGGCGATGAAGATGGTCCCGAGCCCGAGGCCAACCGCGCCGACCATGAAGGCAAAGCCGACCGTAATGCCCATGATGTGGGGGATGGTGGGACGGAAGCCGTAGGTCAGCCCCGACGACAGCAGCATGATGTTGTTCGGCCCCGGTGTGAAGAACATCACCGTGGCGAACATGACGAAGGCGATCAGGAGCGAATGCGACATGGGGCCTCACGCGATCTTTGGCAGAACTTGTTTTTCTAAGGCCGAATCTTCTGAAGTCTTGGGACGCTTCGACAGCAGCATGACGGCAATGCCACCCACCACCGTGACCATGCCGGCGAGCCGCAGCGGTCCAAAGGTTTCGCCGAACACCACGCTCGAGGCGGCGGAACCGACGAACGGCACCAGCAGCGCGAACGGCACCACCTGCGCCGCCGGGTAGTCGCGCAGCAGCCTCCCCCACAGCCAGTAGGCGATGCTGGTGGAGACCCCGCCGAGACCGATCATGCACATCAGGCCGGTCAGCGACATATGGGTCAGCGCATGCCAGGTCGGCTGCGGGCCATTGCTGACCAGCGTCAGCGCAAGCAGCGGGACCGCCGCGACCAGACACAGCCACGCGAACAGGTCGAACATCGGCACATCAGGCGCGCGCCGGAGCAACAGATTGCCGGCCGCGAAGCTGAGCGGCGAGATCATCAGAACGGCAAACGCACCGACGCTGAAATCGTAACCGACGGTGCCGCAGATCATCAGCAGGCCAATGGTGGCAACACCGATGCCGACGGTCTGCCATGCGCCCGGCCGCTCGCGGAACAGCAGCGCGGCAAAGCCGATGGTGAACAGCGCCTGGCTCTGCACGATCACGCTGGAAAGACCGACGGGAACGCCATACGCGATGGCAAAGGCTTGCGCCAGAAACTGGCCGAGGAACAAAGTGAAGCTGATCGAGGCCAGCACCGTCCATGAAACCTTCGGCCGCGCCACGAACAGGCAGGGCAAGGCGGCGATGGCGAAGCGCAGCGTCGTCATCAGTTCCGGCGAAAATTCGTTGAGCGCGATCCGGCTCGCGACAAAGGCAAGCCCCCAGATCACCGCCACCAGGACGGCGATGCAGACATCGGCCGGTTTCATTCTTCTTGGCTCTGTTGGTTCTTGGCTCTGTTGGTCTTCTTAGCTCTGTTGGTCCGGCTTCGGTTTGCGCAGGAGATAGGTGCCGTGCAGCGGCGCGTGATAGTCGACCGATTCCAGCGTGAAGCCGACATCGGTCAGCATGCGCTCGATCACCCAGCCGAAGGTCGAGTACTCGTCGCGCATATGGGTGACCACGCCCTCGCGCTGGAAGTCGTGGTTCTTGATGGTGAAATCGGCCCACTGCTCGACATCGCGTTCGGTGCCGTCCGGCGTGCTGACGAACACGATGTCGCGCAGGTAGAAATTGGCGCCGGGCTTCAGCGCCGCATAGATTCTTGCCAGCGACACCGCCTTCCAGAAATCCGGCAAATGGTGCAGCGTGAATTCGCTGACGATCAGGTCATAGGAATTCGGCTGGTAGGCGAAGCTCAGCATGCCGGCCGGCTGGGTGCGGATCGCCACCTTGCGGTCGCGGGCCTGGATGTTGGCGAGCGCCAGCATCGCCGGCGAAATGTCGATCGCGTCGACTTCGGCGCCCAGCAGCGCCGCCTCGCAGGCCAGTACGCCGTTGCCGCAGCCGATATCGGCCACCCGCCAGCCCTTCTGCACGCCGAGCATGGTCAGCGCCGCGCGGGCGCGGAGGTCGCTGTCGTCATGCCGGTCGTAGATCGAGGCGACCGCGGAATCGAGCCCGAGCTGCCGCCTTTGATTGTAATACCAGTCCCGCGCCAGCATGTTTCACATCCCCTCAGGCCCGCGCCCGATCGCGGCAACACCGGTGCGCGACACTTCGACAAGGCCGAGCGGGCGCATCAGGTCGATGAATTGACTGATTTTGGAAGAATTGCCTGTGATCTCGAACACAAAACTCTCGGTGGTGGCGTCGATCACGCGGGCGCGGAACGCATCCGCCAGCCGCAGCGCCTCGACCCGGTGGTCGCCACCGCCACGCACCTTCACCATGGCGAGCTCCCGTTCGATCGAGCGGCCGGTGATCGTCATGTCGACGACGCGATAGACCGGCACCATGCGGTCGAGCTGGTGCTTGATCTGCTCGATCACCATCGGCGTACCCGTCGTGACGATGGTGATGCGCGAGAGATGTTTCTGGCTTTCGGTTTCAGAGACCGTGAGGCTCTCGATGTTGTAGCCGCGGCCGGAGAACAGCCCGATCACGCGCGCGAGCACCCCCGGCTCGTTCTGCACCAGGACCGAGAGCGTGTGCGTCTCGTTGGGATCGTGGCGCTCTTCCAGGAAGTAGGCGGATGCGGGCTGGTTCATTATCGTCCCCTCAAATGTCCTCTCGTCACACCATCGCCCGTTGGGCGGTAGCAGTGATGTCTGTCCCGATCCATTTTTGGAACAGATCGAAATCGATATTGCCACCGCTCAGGATCAGGCCGACGCGCTTGCCGGCGAGCTTGGCCTTCTCCTGCAGCGCCGCTGCGAGCGCAGCCGCGCCCGCGCCCTCGGCGAGATTGTGCGTGTCGGTCCAGTAGGCGCGCACCGCCGCGGCGACCTCATCGTCCGTGACCTGCACGATGCGCGAGGCACCCTTGCGGATGACCGCAAGCGCTTCGGCCACGGGAACGCGGGTGGCCATGCCGTCGGCCAGCGTGTTGCTGGACTCAGTCGTCACGACCGTGCCGGCCGCAAACGACAGCGCATAGGATGGCGCTTCGGTCGACTGCACGCCGACGATCTCGGTTTTGCGCCCGAGCAGATCGCGCGCCATGATGCAGCCGCAGATGCCAGAACCCTGCCCGATCGGCACGTAGAGCACGTCGAGGGCGGGCGCCGCGCGCAGCAATTCGAGCGCATAGGTCGCGACGCCGAGCACGAGGTCGGGATGGAATGACGGCACCATGTGAAGGCCGGCGAACTGGGCATGGCGCGCGGCTTCTTCGGCTGCCGCCTGAAAGTCCTCGCCATGTTCGACCAGTTCGGCACCGAACGCGCGCATGGCGCGGTTCTTCTCCACCGAATTGCCGCGCGGCACATAAATCACGGCCGGAACGCCGTGGCGGCCGGCCGCGAAGGCGAGGCTCTGCCCGTGATTGCCGCGCGTGGCGGAAATGATCCCGGGCGTATTCGGCCGCTCCCGCTTCAGCCGGTCGAGATAGACCAGCCCGCCGCGCACCTTGAAGGCGCCGATCGGCGTGTGGTTCTCATGCTTGACCACGACATCAGCGCCGAGCCGCTCGCTAAGCAACGGCCACGTGTGCGCCGGCGTCGGCGGCACCGCCTGCCCCACGATTTCGTGCGCGCGTTCGAGCTCCTCGAGGTCAAACATTTTGCGGTCTCACCTCACACCAGCGCCTTGCCGCCGGCGAACGCCGCGGCGGTGGTTTCGTCGGTGGCTTCCGCCGGCAGCAGCATTTCGTTATGCGCCTTGCCGGACGGAATCATCGGGAAGCAGTTTTCCAGCGCAGCGACGCGGCAATCGAACAGCACCGGGCGCTTGACCTTGATCATCTCCTTGAGCGCGCCGTCGAGATCGCCGGGCTTGATCGCCTGCAAACCGACGCAGCCGAACGCGTCCGCGAGCTTGACGAAATCCGGCAGCGCCTCGGAGTAAGAATGCGACAGCCGGTTGCCATGCAGGAGCTGCTGCCACTGCCGCACCATGCCCATGTACTGGTTGTTCAGGATGAAGATCTTGATCGGCAATTCAAACTGAACGGCCGTCGACATCTCCTGCATCGTCATCTGCACCGAGGCGTCGCCTGCGATATCAATCACGAGGCTGTCGCGATGCGCGACCTGCACGCCAAGTGCTGCCGGCAGGCCGTAGCCCATGGTGCCGAGACCACCCGACGTCATCCAGCGGTGCGGCTCCTCGAACCCGAAGAACTGCGCCGCCCACATCTGGTGCTGGCCGACTTCGGTCGTGATGTAGGTGTCGTGCCCGCGCGTCGCCTCGAACAGCTTCTGGATGGCATACTGCGGCAGGATGACGTCGTTGCTCTTCTTGTAGGCGAGCGAATTACGCGCGCGCCAGGTGGCAATCTCCTGCCACCAACTCTTGATGTCGGGCTTCTTCGCTTCCGCCTTGAACACCTGCAGCAAATCGCCGAGCACATTGCCGGCGTCGCCGATGATCGGCACGTCGACATGGATGTTCTTGTTGATCGAGGACGGATCGATATCGATGTGGATCTTCTTGGAGCCCGGCGAGAACGCATCGACGCGGCCGGTGATGCGGTCGTCGAAGCGCGCGCCGACGCACAGCATGACGTCGCAACCATGCATCGCCATGTTGGACTCGTAGGTGCCGTGCATGCCGAGCATGCCCAGCCAGTTCTTGCCGGTCGCGGGATAGGCGCCGAGGCCCATCAGGGTCGAAGTGATCGGGAATCCCGTGACCTCGACCAGCTCGCGCAACAGCTTTGACGCCTCAGGCCCGGCATTGATGACGCCGCCGCCGGAGTAGATCACCGGCCGCCTGGCCGAAGCCAGCAGCGCGACGGCTTTGCGAATCTGCGTCGCATCGCCCTTCACGCGCGGCGTGTAGGAAACGTGCACGTCGTCCCTGCGCGGCGGATGATAGGTACCGGTTGCAAACTGCACGTCCTTGGGCACGTCGACCAGCACGGGTCCGGGACGGCCCGTGGTCGCGACGTAGAACGCCTCGTGCAGCACCTTGGCGAGATCGTTGACGTCACGCACCAGCCAGTTGTGCTTGGTGCAGGGACGCGTGATGCCGACGGTGTCGCACTCCTGGAACGCGTCGTTGCCGATCAGATGCGTCGGCACCTGCCCGGTGATGCAGACCAGGGGAATCGAATCCATCAGGGCGTCCGTCAGCGGCGTCACCATGTTGGTGGCGCCGGGGCCCGACGTCACCAACACCACGCCGGGCTTGCCGGTCGAGCGCGCATAGCCCTCGGCCGCATGGCCGGCGCCCTGCTCGTGCCGCACCAGGATGTGCTCGACGTCGCTCTGCTGGAAAATCTCGTCATAGATCGGAAGCACCGCGCCGCCGGGATAGCCGAACAGGTGCTCGACACCATGATCGATGAGCGCGCGCACGATCATCGCAGCGCCGGTCATCTGGTTCGGATCGTGGCTCTTGTCGGTCATGGTCTGCTCCGGTGCACTGCTGCCAGCGGCTTTTTCGGTTTCGAGGTCTAGAGCGAGATGACGCTTCTTCGAAACTTCATCTCGCTCTATCTTCTTGTTTGAGCATGATCTTTTCGGAAAACCGGTTCCCACTTTTCCGGATCATGCTCTAGGGAATAAAAAAAGGGCCCGAGAGGCCCCATGCACACCGCCTGAATTTGGGATGGCCTCAGCCACCCCCGGCGGTGCGCCTGGGTACGACTACGATAAGGAGTTTGGTAATAATATTGCGCATTCGGCGGCTCGGACTTCCCAAAGGTTGCGCGGTTATACCGCCCAGTCCCCGGAAGTCAAGGGAAGGACGCCATTTGCGCGATTTAGGCAGTGTAACTGTGTTCCGGCGGTTCGGCGAGTGGGATTTTTATGCGTGCAGCCATGCGGGGAGGCTCGTAGCCTGGATTGGAGCGCAGCGTAATCCGGGGCCGGTGGTTGCTGAGCGAATCCCGGATTGCGCTGCGCTCCATCCGGGCTTGTATGGGGTTGTGGTTGTCAAGGGGAATGATTGATCAGGGCATGTGTTGCTCCCGGTCGTTGTCGTGGAGCGCGCTGCGCTCGCAGTGGCTGTTTCGTTCCGATGGTTGATCGCTGCGCCAGGCGCGGCCGCGGTCAAGGTTGGCCGCAGGCCACCGCCGGAGGCGGCGCGTAGCGACCTTGACGGCGGCAAGGCTGGCGCGAAGCTTTCGGATCGGAACGTTTTGGTGCGCGCGGTGAGCGGGTTGACGCGACATCCTGGACTGGGCCGTGACGTTGTTATGCGGCAGACACCGCATCAACTTGTATCCGGTCGGGTGTGGTGACCCGGACCCTGATCTTTCATGCACGGGTGAAGGTAAGGCCCAGAAGAGACGGGACCCATCTACGAAAGCGGAATCCGAAGACCCAAACCCGGGTTCGGTCACACGTCTGTCCTGGGTCACGTCGGCCGTCATTGGCGCACCGGCGTTCGTTAGAGGCTTGGGCGCAGCGCCGCGCCGGTTGGCACGAGGCCGGTTTCCAGATAGCGCCACAGTGCCACCATCAGCTTGCGCGCCAGCGCTACGATGGCGATCTTGCGGATGCGGCCCTTGAGGTTGCCAACCCGCGCGCGGAACCAGCGGCTCAGCTCGCTGTCGGGCTGATGGCTCAGCCACAGCCAGGCGAGCTCGATTGCGGTCGTTCGCGCCCGGCGATTGCCCGCCTTGCTGATGCCCTGTTGTCGACGGCGGGCGCCGCTGTCGTAGGGCATGTCGGTCAGTCCGACGCAACTGCCGACCTGACGCCGGTTCTTAAAGTCACGGTAGAAGACCTCGTTGGCCAGGAGCTGGGCGATGTGCGGGCCGATCGCCTTGAGTTGGGCAAGCTGAACCGCCTTCGCCTCGACCGAGTCCTTTGCCGGTGCCCGATGCGCGGCCGCATTCGCCGCCTCGAGCGCCCTGATCTGCGTGTGCACCAATACCAGCCGCTCATGCTCGCGGCGGATCTCATCCTTCAGCCGTGGCGGCAGAACGCGCCCATCGCCGGTACGCATCTCGTCCAGACCCGACAAGAAGCCCGGCTTCAGGGGCATGACATCGCGGATGCCCTGGCCATGCAGCAGCCCCTTGATCCGGTTGCTGTGTCCGGTGCGCTCCTTCAGCAGCCGCTCGCGCTCGCGCGTACGCCGTTTGCGATCCTCATCCTCAGGCGTGGGAACCCGAACCATGCTGCAAACCCGCGGTTCGCCCCGCAGGTACGCCAGAAACGAGCGCATCAACTGCGCCAGGTCGATCCGATCGGTCTTGGCACGCCGGGCCCGCCGGTTCACCTCGATGCTCGACGCATCGATCTCGTAATTGAGTACCTCGTTGTCGGCCAGCCAGCGGTGCAGCCAATGACCGTCGAGACCCGCTTCATAGCAGGACAGAATACGAACCGGCTTCCCCGCCTGCGCCGCTTTCGCCCGAGCCTTGACCAGCAAACCCGACAGCGCCGCCAGGTCGCCCCCATCAATCCGGTAACGGCTCATCTTCTCGCCGCCAGGCATCATTATGCCCAGCTGCCATTTCGCCTTGCTCAGTTCGAAAGCAATGTAAACCGTGCCATACTCGCAGCCGGCGGGTGTGTCAGTGTGATCAGTGCGCATCGTTGATCCTCCGGGTGGTTGGGTGCTCGCAAACTCAGCTTACCCCTGACCACCTGCCACCCCATAGGATCTACGGCAGATGGCTTTCCACCCACTCCCTCGCCGTCTCCGGCTTCACCCACTCGAACTCCGGCAGTTGATGCCTGAACCAGGTGAATTGGCGCTTGGCGTAATGGCGGGTGTCGGCGCGGCCGATTTCGGCGGCCTGTTCGCGCGTGATTTCGCCGCGGAGGAAGCGGATCAGCGCGGGCACGCCGTGGGCCTTCATTGCTGGCAGCAGGGGATCGAGCTTTCGCGCGGCAAGCGCCGCGACTTCCTCCAGCGCGCCGGCGTCCAGCATCGTGCCAAACCGCGCATCGATCCGCGCATAAAGCTGGTCCCGTTCGGGCGCGAGGAACAGGGCGGTGAATTCGCTCCGAGGCAGTAGCGGCGGCAGGCCTTCGCGATGCCAGTCCGGCAGCGTACGGCCAGTGGCCTCCACGACCTCCAGCGCGCGCGCAATCCGTGTGCGGTCGCGCGGCTTCAGGCGCTCGGCCGAGACGGAATCGCGCCGCGCCAGGTCTGCATGCAGCGCTTCGACACCGTCACGTTCCAGCCGGGCGCGAACAGCCTCGCGCACCTCGGCCGGGATCGGCGGCACCGCGGAAAGACCGCGCGTCAACGCCTTGAAGTACAGGCCGGAGCCCCCGATGAAGACGGCCAAGCGCTTTTCCGCCCGCGCCTCCGCTAGCACTTTGGCAGCGTCCGCGACCCAGGCGCCGGCCGAGAAATTGACTGACGCGTCGACATGGCCATAGAGCCGGTGCGGCGCGCGGGCCTCCTCCTCCACCGTCGGCCGCGCCGTGATGATGCGGAGATCGCGATAGACCTGCATGGAATCGGTGTTGATGATGATACCGCCGGCCTTTTGCGCCAATTCGAGCGCCAGGGCCGACTTGCCGCTGGCGGTCGGCCCTGCGATAAGCACGGCCTTGCTCAACATTAGCGAATTCGCCTGCATGTCCCTCGTCGCCACCCTTATCTGCAACCCGGCCAATCCCGCGCTCGACACCACCATCGTCGACGGCGCGCTGGCCGTTCTCCCCTCGCCGGGAACGGCGCAATGGCTGTTCGACGAGGTGGCAGTCGACATTCCCTTCGACTATCGGGTCAAGAGCCCTGATGACATCAAGGCGATCGAAGCCCGCCTGCAACAGGCGCGCGGCGACCTGCCGATCGACATTGTCGTGCAGCCTGTAGCTTTCAGGCGCAAGAAGCTTTTTCTGGCCGACATGGATTCCACCATGATCGGCCAGGAATGCATCGACGAGCTCGCCGATTTCGCCGGGCTGAAGGCGCATGTCGCCGGGATCACCGAACGGGCGATGCGCGGCGAAATCGAATTCGAGCCGGCGCTGCGCGAGCGCGTTGCGCTCTTGAAAGATCTGCCTGTCGGCGTGGTCGACGAGGTCTTGGCAAAACGCATCACGCCGACGCCGGGCGGCCGCGAGCTGGTGATGACCATGCGCGCCAGCGGCGCTTACACCTGCCTGATCTCGGGCGGCTTCACGCTGTTCACCCATGCGGTCGCCGCCAAGATCGGCTTCCAGGAGAACCGCGCCAACGCGTTGATGGTACGCGACGGCAAGTTCAGCGGCGAAGTCGCCGAGCCGATCCTCGGCCGCGCCGCCAAGCTGGCCACGCTGATCGAGCTTCGCGAGTCCTTCGACCTCGACGAGATCGACACGCTGGTGACCGGCGACGGCGCCAACGATCTCGGCATGATCCAGGCGGCGGGGCTCGGCGTCGCCTATCACGCCAAGCCGGCAGTCGCGGCTGCCGCCGCCGCGCGGATCGACTACGGCGACCTCACCGCGTTGTTGTATGCGCAGGGGTATCGGCGCGAGGAGTTCGCGGACTAATTGAAATCGGTTCGTTGCTCACGCCAGCAACGTGAACCTATTGCGACGATGAGCAACCTTAAGTAGCTTGCTACGAATGAGCATCTTAAGGGGTCGCAATGAGCCAACCTAAGACGGTTGATCGTGGCGTTTCATTCATCAAATTCGTGCTTGGACTTCTAAGGGCTCACCCGGACGGCATGCGCCCACGCGACATCTACGCGGAGATCGAATCAAAGCTGCCTTTGGATGATTTCGACAAGGAGACGATGAAGGGGTCGGGGCTGCCGCGGTGGCGAGCCGCCCTCCATTTCCACTCTGTCGCTGCGACGAAGGCTGTATTGCTCGTCAAGTCGGACGGACGATGGCGGGTGACCGACGAAGGCCAGAAGTTCGTGACGCTGCCGGATTACGAACTCAAGCGGCTGATGCGATCCCGCGACGAAACGGCGCCACTCGACACTTCGGTTTTGTTCGAAGATGCCAAGGAGAAGGCGCGCGAAGAAATCGACACCTATCTCGACACCCTCTCGGGCTACGAATTTCAGAACCTCGTGGCGGCCTTGCTTGAAGGGATGGGATACGCCACCAGCACCGTTTCAAAACCAGGCTCGGATGGAGGGACGGATATCCTTGCCTATATCGATCCGCTGGGCGCGCAGACGCCGCATATCCGCGTTCAAGTAAAGCATCGAGACCAGACAGCTTCGCGTGAAGATGTCGCGGCACTTCGAGGCATCATTCGGGGCGACCGGGAAATCGGCCTGTTTGTTTCTTCCGGCGGCTTCTCACGGGAGGCGCGTCGCGAAGCAGGCCACGGCGCCGTTCACATCGAACTGGTCGACCTCGACCGCTTTCTTGAACTATGGCTGCAGCACTACAGCAAGATACCTGAAGTCAAGCGATCGAAGCTTCGCCTTGAACCAATCCACTTTCTGGCCGTCGTCTCGCTCACCTGAGGCATTCGCGCATTACTACCGAAGAGTTCGCGGTGACGCTGGCCGCGGGCGCGCGGATCGACGGCGATCTCACCGCGTTGCAAGGTATCGGCGCGAGGAGTTCGCAGGGTGGGAGGTAGTGCCCAACTGTCATCACCCGCGAAGGCGGGTGATCCAGTATTCCAGAGACGTCAGCGATAGAACCGAAGGGCCGCGGCGTACTGGATACTCCGCCTTCGCGGAGTATGACAGCTAGCGCGTGGCGGCGCGCCCCCTACTGCACGCTCAGCGCCACGAACCTCAATTCGCCTTCGCCGTTCGAGACCAGCAGCAGCACCGACTTCTTGCCGTCCTTCTTGAGCTGATCGACGCGCTTCTTGATGTCGGCCGCGTTGCTGACCGCTTCCTGCGCCACCTCGACGATGACGTCGCCGGCCGACAGCCGCTTTTCGGCGGCATCGGAACCGTTGTCGACGCCGGTGACGATCACGCCCTTCACGCTGTCCTTGATCTTGTACCTGGTGCGCAGGTCCTTGCTCAGCGCGGCGAGATCGAGGCCGAGCGCCTTCTGCGTCACCGGCTTTTCGACGGGGTCTTCCTTGGTCTTGGCGGCGGCTTGCTGCACCTTTTCAGTATCCTCGAGGCGCCCGAGCATGACCTTGCGGCTTTCCTCCTTGCCCTTGCGGATGATCACCACGTCGACTTCCTTGCCGACCGCGGTGTCGGCGACGACGCGCGACAGATCCTTCGGGTCCTTGACGTCCTTGCCGTCGAACTTGACGACGACGTCGCCGGGCTCGATGCCGGCCGGCTTGGCCGGCCCCTTGTCGTCGACGCCGGCAACCAGCGCGCCGCGCGCAGGCTTGATGTTGAGGCTTTCGGCGATCTCCTCGGTGACCTGCTGGATCCGCACGCCGAGCCAGCCGCGGCGCAGTTCGCCGAACTGCCGGAGCTGATCGACCACGCCTGCCACCGTCTTCGACGGCACCGCGAAGCCGAGGCCGATCGAACCGCCGGTCGGTGAAATGATCAGCGTGTTGACGCCGACCACCTCGCCTTCGAGGTTGAACAGCGGCCCGCCGGAATTGCCGCGATTGATCGATGCATCGGTCTGGATGTAGCTGTCATACGGTCCCTGGCTGATGTCGCGGTTGCGCGCCGACACGATGCCGGCCGTGACCGAGCCGCCGAGGCTGAACGGATTGCCGATCGCGATCACCCACTCGCCGAGCCGCAGCTTGTCGGAATCGCCGAACTTCACCGCGTTCACCGGCTTCACCGGCTTGAACTTCAGCACCGCAATGTCGGTCTTCTTGTCGACGCCGACCAGTTCGGCCTTGATCTTGGTGCCATCATTCATGATCACGTTGATCTCGTCGGCATCCGCGATGACGTGATTGTTGGTGACGACGACGCCTGCGGCGTCGATGATGAAACCGGAGCCGAGCGAATTGGTCTTGCGGCGCTGCAACTCACCGCTCTTGTCGCCGTCCTTGGGGGCGCCGCCGCGACGGTTCTTGAAGAAATCGTCGAAGAACTCTTCGAACGGCGAGCCCGGCGGCAATTGCGGCATCGCTTCCCTGTTGTTGCCGCCGCCTTTGGCCTCGACGTTCTGCGAGGTCGAGATATTGACGACGGAATCGATCACCTTTTCGGCAATGTCGGCGATGCCGTCCGGCCCGCGCGCGCTAGCCGGCACCGACGCCAGCAAGCTGGCGGCACTGAGCGAGATCGCAATCCCCATCAGGCACAGGCGGCGGCTCAAGGCGGGTCTGGCACCGGTCATGTCGGCTTGTCTCCAAGGGGGTGAATTCGGGCCTACAGTGCGCCCGAACGGGTCCGAGGCGCAAGCATCTGCGCCTGATATTCCGGCGAAAAACCGGCTC
Organism: Bradyrhizobium sp. AZCC 1678; assembly: GCF_036924765.1. Taxonomy (NCBI): domain Bacteria; kingdom Pseudomonadati; phylum Pseudomonadota; class Alphaproteobacteria; order Hyphomicrobiales; family Nitrobacteraceae; genus Bradyrhizobium; species Bradyrhizobium sp. AZCC 1678. Next base: position 2,576,749 of record NZ_JAZHSE010000001.1, on the reverse strand, counting down.
ACGATTGCGTTGGCGCCACAGCTAGTTGCGGGCCGTTTATTGCCGTCATTCCGGGGCGCGAAGTCAAACTAAGATGCGCAATTGCACATCTTAGAATCTTTGGGTTCCCCGGTGCACTTGCACAGCTGAGCTCTGGTCCTTCGGACCATCCCGGAATGACGGTGAATATCTACCGCCGCACAAACCAGATCAGCACCAGACCCACGACCGCCGAGACGATGCCGACGATCCGCAGGACATTGTCCGGCGTTGCCAGCGCGCTCTTCATCGCCCGGCGCATCCAGGCCGGACTGGCGGCGAACATCAGGCCTTCGAGCACAAAGAGGATACCCACACCGATGAGGAAGTCGGTGAACGCTATGGACCTCATCGGAAAACAACCCCCCGCTATTCAGCGTCTTTTGCTTTTATGCCGGCGAAGCGGACCCGCTTCGCCGTAACGCGTGTATCCGGCCGGACGTTCTTAAGGCTTCGGTGCCGCAGCCGCCGGCGGATGGCCCGACGGATTGGCGAAGAAGCGGAAGAACTCGGAATCCGGCCGCAGCAGGAAGCGGGTGTCGTTGGAACGGAGCCCGGTCTCGTAGGCCGACATCGAACGGTAGAAGGCGAAGAAATCCGGATCCCTGCCATAGGCCTCGGCGAACAGACGGTTGCGTTCGGCGTCGCCGACACCGCGGGTCTGCTCGGCGGTCGAATTGGCCTCCGCAACGATGACGGTCGCCTCGCGATCGGCCTTGGAGCGGATCTCCTGCGATTTCTGGCCGCCCTGGGCGCGGAATTCCTGGGCCTCGCGCTCACGTTCGGTCTGCATGCGCTTGTAGACCGCCTGGCTGTTCTGTTCCGGCAGATCGGCGCGGCGGATACGCACGTCGACCACCTGGATGCCGTACTGATCGGCCTCCCGGTCGAGCTGCTCGCGGATGCGCGTCATCAGGCCCTCGCGCTCGTCGCGCACCACATTGATGAAGGTGACCTCGCCCAGCACGCGGCGCAGCGCCGCGTTCAAGAGCGTGGTGAGCTGGATGTTGGCGGCCTGGATCGAGCCGATGCTCTGATAGAAGCGCAACGGGTTCTTGATCCGGTAGCGGGCGAAGGCGTCGACGACGAGCCGCTTCTGGTCGGAAGCGATGACTTCCTGCGACGGATTTTCCAGATCGAGGATGCGCTTGTCGATGCTGATGACGGTGTCGATGAACGGCGCCTTGAAGTTAAGGCCCGGCTCCGACACGACGTCGACCGGCCGGCCGAGCCGAACCACGAGCGCCTGTTCGGTCTGCGACACCGTGAAGATCGAGCTGTAGCCCACGATCGCCGCGAGAAACAGCAGGATCAGGGTGACAATACCTGCAACGGGAGACCTCATCGGGTGCCTCCGGTCTGCTGCTGGCCAGCCGTCGGCGCCGGACGGCGCGGCGTCAATTCGCTGAGCGGCAGATACGGCACGAGGCCTTGGCCTTGTCCGGAGTTGCCGCCGTCATAGACCAGCTTCTCGGACCCGCCGAGAATCCGCTCCATCGTCTCCAGGTAAATTCGCTGCCGCGTCACGTCAGGCGCCTTCTTGTATTCGTCGTAGACTTTCGTGAAGCGCGCGCTCTGGCCCTTGGCCTCGGCGACCGCCTGTTCCTTGTAACCTTCGGCGACCTGCAGGATCTGCGCGGCGCGTCCGCGCGCGTCGGGAACGACGCGGTTGGCATAGCTCTGCGCCTCGTTCTGCAGCCGCTCGAAGTCGGCACGCGCGGCCTGCACGTCGCGGAACGCGTCGATGACCTGCGCAGGCGGGTCGACCTTCTGCATCTGCACCTGCGTGATCTGCACGCCGGAGCCATAGGTATCCAGCGTCTTCTGCATCAGTTCCTGGACCGCCTGCTCGGTCGTGTTGCGGGCGCCGGTGAGGATCGGCTGGATCTGCGAACGCCCGATCACCTCGCGCATCGCGCTTTCGGCCACTGCCTTCACGGTGCCTTCGGGGTTTTGGATGTTGAACAGGAAATTGCCGACGCCGTCGGGCTTGATCCGCCACAACACGGTAAAGTCGACGTCGACGATGTTTTCGTCGCCGGTCAGCATAAGGCTTTCTTCCGGCACGTCCCGCATGGTGCGGCCGCGCCGTGCCGGATCGTCGATCAGCGACATGCCGATCGAGAGGGTGGAGACGCGCAACGCCTTCGGAAGCAGCACGGCCTCAATCGGATAGGGCAGATGATAGTTCAGGCCGGGCTGCACGGTGCGCACGTGCTTGCCGAACCGCAGCACGACGCCGAGTTCTTCCGACTGCACGCGGAAGAATCCGGACAACCCCCAGATCGCCAGCGCGCCAACCAGCACCAGCGCGATGCCCATGCCGCTGAAATGCCCGCCGGGCAGAAGCTGCTGCAGCTTGTCCTGGCCGCGCCGCAGGAGGTCCTCCAGATCGGGGGGCCTTGGCCCGACCGATTGCGGACCGCCGCCCCATGGTCCTTTGGGACCCTGGCCCCAGGGGCCCCCGCCTTGATTCTTCCACGGCATATAAACTCTCCTCTGCGGGTGGCCGGGTCCGCCTGTGGGGCAGGATGCCTTAAAGCCTCGCATATCCGCCCGGCTTTATAGGGGACCGCTAGGTCCCTTACAACGCAAGCTTACTGCTCGAAGCAGCTATGCCTGACGCCATAATTGTCAATGCAAACATTGGTTAGCGAGGTTAACGCGACGATTAGCGCTTCCCGCGCCGGCGAAATGTCACATAGGAGAAATCGGCACTGTCGTGCGGCCCGGCCGGATTCCGCACGCGCGCCACCTCTTCCCATGCGGTTGGATCGACGGGTGGGAAACGCGTGTCGCCATCGGGCCGGGCGTGCACCTCGGTAATCTCGAGGCGATCGGCGTCCTCCATCCACTGGGCATAGATTTCCGCGCCGCCGATCACAGCGATCTCAGTGGCGAAACGTCGCAGCGCATCGCCGGTGGCGATCGCCCTCGCATTCGCGAAGGAGTTGGCGACCACAACGCCGCCGGCGCGAAAGCCCACGTCGCGGGTGACGACGATATTGGTCCGTCCGGGAAGCGGCCGGCCGATCGTAACGAAGGTCTTGCGCCCCATCACCACGGGCCTTCCCGTTGTCAGCGCCTTGAAGCGCGCCATGTCGGACTTCAGCCGCCACGGCATGGCGCCGCTGGCCCCGATCACGCCGTTCTCGGCGACTGCCACGATGAGAACGATTTCCATTACCGCGTCCCTTGCGCCAGCGCCGTCAGATCAGGGCCGCCGACCCGGCAAATCGTCCACTCGTCCATCAGTTCGGCGCCGAGCGATTTGTAGAATTCGATCGACGGCGTGTTCCAGTCGAGCACCGACCATTGCAAACGCGACCAGCCGTTTGCCACGCATTCCCTTGCGAGATGCACCAGCAGCGCCTTGCCGATACCCTTGCCGCGCAGTGCGGGGCGAACGAACAGGTCTTCCAGATAGATCCCGGAGCGGCCGCTGAAGGTCGAGAAATTGACGAACCAGACCGCGAAGCCGGCAGGCATCCCGTCCCATTCGGCGATCTCGCAGAACAATCGCGGATCGGCGCCGAACAGCGCCGCATCGATGTCGGCCTCCGTCGCCTCCATTTCGTGAAGCAGCTTTTCGTATTCGGCGAGTTCGCGAACAAAGGACAGCACGAGTCCCGCTTCGCCCGGCCGCGCGCGGCGGATCAGAAGGGACATCAGATGCTCACACCGCTGCTGCTCATACGGCGACTTCGGCCTTGATGTGCGGGTGCGGATCGTAGCCCTCGAGAGCAAAATCCTCGTACCGGAATGCAAAGATATCCTTCACGTCCGGATTGATCTTCATGACCGGCAATTGACGCGTCGGCCGCGTCAGTTGCAGCCGCGCCTGCTCGAGGTGGTTGGAGTAGAGATGCGTATCGCCGAACGAGTGCACGAAATCGCCGGGCTTCAATCCCGTCACCTGCGCGACCATCATGGTCAGCAGCGAATAGGACGCGATGTTGAAGGGGACGCCGAGGAACACGTCGGCCGAGCGCTGATAGAGTTGGCAGGACAGCTTGCCGTTGGCGACATAGAACTGAAACAGGCAATGACAGGGCGGCAGCGCCATCTTGTCGACGTCGGCCGGATTCCACGCACTCACGATCAGCCGCCGCGAATCCGGGTTGCGCTTGATCATGTCGATGACGTTGGAAATCTGGTCGATGCTGCGCCCGTCCGGCGCCGGCCAGGAGCGCCACTGCGATCCGTAGACCGGACCCAGATCGCCGTTGGCGTCGGCCCATTCATCCCAGATCGAAACGCCATTGTCCTTGAGATATTTGATGTTGGTGTCGCCGGCGAGGAACCACAGCAATTCGTGCACGATCGCCTTCAGCGGCAACCGCTTGGTGGTCAACATCGGAAACCCGACAGACAGGTTGAACCGCATCTGGTGACCGAAGATCGACAGCGTGCCGGTGCCGGTGCGGTCGTGCTTCTCCGCGCCGTCTGAGAGAATCCGTTCGAGCAGATCGTGGTACTGGTTCATGGCAGGTGCTTCAGGCCTTTGTCAGAACGGCGAATTTAGCGGCCGGGACATCCGATCGACACGCCGATTCGGCTTCGCACACCGATTATACCCGGAAAAATGATCATCCCGCGCGCAAACGACAAGGGGCGGAACCTGCGTCCCGCCCCTCGCTCATTGTCTTGATTGTATGGGTTAATTCACCGGCTTGAGCACCGGCGTCCACTTCGCGACTTCGTTCTTCACCAGGGTTCCCAACGCAGCCGGGGTGCGATCCGCGGCAGCCGGGATAACGCTGCCGAGATCGAGCAGGCGCTTGCGCACGCCCTCGTCCTCCAGCGCCTTGACGATCGCGGCGTTCAACTTGGCAACGACGTCCGCTGGCGTTCCCTTGGGCGCAAAAATCGCGTTCCACGCCTGAGCCTGGAAGGCCGGCAGACCGGCCTCGGTGGTGGTCGGAACATCAGGCAGGGACGGATTGCGCTCCGCCGTCGCCACGGCATAGGCCTTGATCGTGCCACCGTTAATCTGCGGCACCGCGTTGACGATCTGGTCGCACATGTAATCGACCTGCCCGCCCACCAGCGCGTTCATCGCAGGCCCGGTGCCGTTGAAGGGAACGCCGATCGGCTTGACCCCCAGGATCGAGTTCAACAATTCGCACGATACGTTCGAGACCGAACCGACGCCGGCATGCGCCGCGTTGACCTTGGATTCATTCGCTTTCACATAGGTGATGAATTCCTTGAGGTCCTTCGGCGGGAAATCCTTTCGCGCCAGGATCAGGATCGGCGTGCCGGCGAGCAGGCCGACAGGCTCGAAATCCTTCTCTGGATGATAGGCCAGCTTGGGATAAAGCGGTACGGAGGCCGCATGCGTCCCCATATGCCCGGTGATCAGCGTATAGCCGTCATTGGCTGCCTTCGAGGCGCGTGTGGTGGCGGTGGTGCCGCCGGCGCCGACCACGTTCTCGATGATGATGGTTTGACCGAGCGTCTGCGCCATATGGCCGGTGACGATGCGCGAGATGACATCGGTCGGACCGCCAGCCGCAAACGGCACGATCATGGTGATGCTGCGTGTCGGATAGGCTTGAGCCTGCGCCTGCGCAGTAAACGCAGCCAGTCCGGCAAGCACAGCCAGGCAACCGCTCGCAAGCGAGCGACCATACCAGTTCATTTTGATTTCCTCCCGAGATATTCGTAAATGCTGGCGCTCCCGAGCCGGCATTCGCTTCTCACATCAGTTAGCCCGAAGTCGCCCAGACTTCGAGCTGCGACGCACCGACGCAGGTCAGTTTTCCGACTCCACAAACACCTCATCGCGCTTCTTGCGCAGCGAAGGCAGTACCGCAAGCACCAGCAGGGCAGCGGCGATCGCCATCAGCACCGCCGACAACGGGCGGGTCAGGAACACTGACCAGTCACCGCGCGAGATCAGAAGCGCCCGCCGCAGGTTCTCTTCCATCAGCGGCCCGAGCACCATGCCGAGCAGCAGCGGCGCCGGCTCGAAATCGTGCTTGATCAGCCAGTAGCCGACCAGCCCGAATGCACCGGCAAGCATGACGTCGACCGGGGCGTTGTTCACCGAGTAGATGCCGATGGAACAGAAGATCACGATGGACGGGAACATCAGGCGATACGGCACCCGCAGCAGCCGCACCCAGATGCCGACCAGCGGCAGGTTGATGATGAGCAGCATCAAATTGCCGACCCACATCGAGGCGATCATGCCCCAGACGAGTTCCGGCTGCTTCTGCATCACCTGAGGACCGGGCACGATGCCGTGAATGGTCATCGCGCCGACCATCAGCGCCATCACCGCGTTCGGCGGAATGCCGAGCGTCAAGAGCGGGATGAACGAGGTCTGGGCGGCGGCATTGTTGGCGCTTTCGGGCGCCGCAACGCCCTGGATCGCGCCGCGGCCGAACTTCTGGGGCGTTTTCGAAATCTTCTTTTCGAGCGTGTAGGCCGCGAACGATGCGATCACGGCGCCGCCGCCCGGCAGAATGCCGAGGATCGATCCAAGCACGGTGCCGCGCCCGATCGCGGGCGCCGCATCCTTGAGATCCTTTGCCGTCGGCATCAGGCCCGAGACCTTTTGCTGAACCAACTGGCGATCGCTTTCACCGCCGGCATCGAGATTGCGGATGATCTCCGCAAACCCGAACAGTCCCATCGCCACCGTGGCGAAGCCGAGACCGTCAGCCAGTTCGGGAATGTTGAAAGCCATGCGCGATGCGCCGGTTTCGATGTCGGATCCCACCATCGACAGCAGCAGTCCGAGCACGATCATCGCGATCGCCTTCAGCACCGAGCCCTTTGCGAGCACGACCGCGAAGATCAGGCCGAGCACCATCAGCGAGAAATATTCGGCAGGCCCGAATGCCAGCGCGAGCTTGGTGAGCGGCGCGCCCAGCACGGCAATCAGAACGGTCGCGACGCAGCCGGCGAAGAACGATCCGATCGCCGCGATCGCCAGTGCCGGACCGGCGCGACCTTGTTTGGCCATCTGGAAGCCATCGAGCGCGGTGACCACCGAGCCGGCCTCACCGGGAATGTTGACCAGGATCGACGTGGTCGAGCCGCCATACTGCGCCCCATAATAGATGCCGGCGAGCATGATCAGCGCGCCGACCGGCGGCAGGCCGAACGTGATCGGAAGCAGCATGGCCACGGTGGCGATGGTGCCGATGCCCGGCAGTACGCCCACCAGCGTGCCGACCAGCGCGCCGATCAGGCACAGCAGAATGTTGACGGGGATCGGAATGGAGGTCCCGCCAAGAAAGGCCGGCGTCCACTGCACGAGGTTGAAAACGACACCGAAGCCGAGTCCAAGGTTTGAGAAAATATCTCCCATCACGCCCTCAACGGATCAAGAAAGTCGGCAGGAGCTGCAAAGGCAGACCGAGCGCGTAAGGAAACAAAAGGCTGCAGAACGCCGTCAGGCAGGCGCCGACGATCAGTGTTTCCACCCACCGTGTCTCCGGTGTTCCGCATGCCGCGATGACGAAGCTTGCCATGGCCGCGAAGATCATTCCCATCGGCCGGATCGTGAAGGCAAACGACAGGATCGCCAGCGACACAAACAGAGGACCCCGCCAGTGGTATTTCGCGAGGTGAGCGCCTTCGGTGAAAACGCCGACGAGGGCGATGGCAGCGCCCAGGCCCAGCAGCAGAAATCCGAACATCCGGGGCGCCGTGCCGGCACCGAACGAAAATCCGCGCATGCCCTGCAGGTCGCTCGACGCCCAAAGGGCGAACAGGGCGATGGCCATCAGCGCAAGGCCGCCGATAAAATCCTGCGGGCCGCGGACCCATTTCGGCAAGATAGATTCAACCGGCGTATGGCCCGGCGTGGCGTTCATGGATACTCCTCCCCAAAGCGGGCTTCGAGCCCGTTGCTTGGATAACCTGGATGCTTGTCCCGGAAACTTGCTAGCGAGTTTCCTCAGACAACGCCAGCAAAACCCAAAACGCTTCCGAGCCGAATGGCAAATGAAATGCAAAGCTGCAATCAGGCCCAGCAACGGGGCCGCAGATCGCAACCTTCGATTGGTGCGTCGCAGCCCCCGAACGATTGGCGATCGGCCGCGCGATCCGCACGGCCTGCTGGCGAAAATTCATGCAGCGCCGGGACCCGATCCGCACCCGTCGCACTTCAGGAACGGTCGAATTCGTGGCGAAACCGCAACTGAGCGACATCAAACCGAAAGTATTACCTCGTGTTCCCCTCTTGTTCAGCGCCTTCGGCCCCTGTTTTTCTCCAAAATTGCGCCCTATATTGGGGGTGCCGGTTCGCCGGCTATGGAAATAAATGACCGTCGCAATAAACCATTCGGACCCGGGGGCAGTACCCGGCGCCTCCACCCAAGCCCACCCTTGCCCACCTTGCAGCATGGGTTTCGGCGGGGGCGAACCAGGATCGACGAGGGCGTAAAGGGCGAGTTTTTTCCCGGTATAGTTCCGCCGTTATCGGGCTATGCAATAGTTGCAAACGACAACTATGCTCCGGTTGCTCAGGCTGCGTAACGCAGTTTGAAAGACCAAGTCTAAAGTCCTAGTGGGTTAAGCTCCGCTAGGCGGGGTTCGGAGGCACCTGGCAACAGAAGCCTCCACTTTATTCTTTTTATTTCCGGCCGACGACGCCGTTCTGCCGCAAATTCGCTCCGTCACGCCTGCTGACCTGCGGCTCCCCCCGGGGTAGCATGGCGCAAAGGGGCGAGTCGGGGGACCGGCGGCCATCCAACGTAACAGGACGACCATACAGGACGACCATGGCGACCGATCACATCCGTTATGACGTGCTGGCGCGCGACGCGCTGCGCGGGGTCCTGCGCCGCGTGCTCACCGACGCCGCCGAACACGGCCTGCCGGGCGAGCACCATTTCTTCATCACCTTCCTGTCCACCGCCGACGGCGTGAAGCTGTCGCCGCGGCTGCTCGCTCAATATCCGGAAGAAATGACGATCATCCTGCAGCATCAGTTCTGGGACCTGGTGGTGACGGAGGATCGTTTCGAGGTCGGCCTGTCGTTCGGCGGCATCCCCGAGCGGCTGGTGGTTCCGTTCGCGGCGATCAAGAGCTTCCTCGATCCTTCGGTGCAGTTCGGCCTGCAGTTCGAGCCGTCGGAGACGGCGGCTGAGGCACCGGCGGCGAAGCTGCCGGCTGTCCCCGCTCCGTCCGCCCTGCCCGTCGCCGCGCCGGAGCCCGCCGCGGAAAGCAAGGACGAGCCGGCGAAGACGAGCGAAGGCGCTGAAGTGGTTCGGCTGGATCGTTTCCGCAAGAAATAATCTAAGCGCGAGAAATAGGCTACGCTGTAGTGTAAACGTTCCGCCACTTCACGGCGCAACGGACATGACGCATGGCCCGCACAGAAACATCTGGAAACAAATCCACCCGCAGTGAGACCGACAGCTTCGGTCCGATCGACGTTCCCGCCGATCGCTATTGGGGCGCGCAAACCGAGCGCTCGCGACAGAATTTCAAGATCGGCCAGGACCGCATGCCGATCGCGATCGTCCATGCGCTCGGCATCGTCAAACTCGCCGCCGCCCAAACCAACCGGGAACTCGGATTGCTCGATGCGCGCCGCGCCGGCGCCATCATCCGTGCCGCACGCGAGGTGATCGAAGGCAAGCTTGACGATCACTTTCCTCTGGTCGTCTGGCAGACCGGCTCCGGCACCCAAACCAACATGAACCTGAACGAGGTGATCGCCAACCGCGCCAACCAGATGCTGGGCGGCGAACTCGGCGCAAAGAAACCGGTTCATCCCAACGATCACGTCAATATGAGTCAGTCGTCGAACGATTCATTTCCGACGGCGATGCATATCGCTGCCGCCGGACGCATCATCGCCGACCTGATTCCGGCGCTCGACGAATTGCATCGCGAATTGCGCAAGAAGGAAAAGGCCTTCGCAAAAATCGTCAAGATCGGGCGAACCCACACCCAGGACGCAACGCCATTGACGCTGGGACAGGAATTCTCGGGCTACGCCGCGCAGGTCGAAAGCGGCATGGCGCGGCTGCGCATCGCGGTGAAGGATTTGTTCCCGCTGGCGCAGGGCGGAACGGCTGTCGGCACCGGCCTCAACTCGAAACCGAGATTTGCGAAACTGTTCGCCGGGCACGTCGCGGAAATTACACAACTGCCGTTCACCAGCGCGCCCAACAAGTTCGAGGCACTGGCTTCCAACGACGCTTATGTCTCGGTGCATGGCGCAATCAATTCGGTGGCGACCGGCCTGTTCAAGATCGCCAACGACATTCGCCTGCTGGGCTCGGGCCCGCGTTCCGGTCTCGGCGAATTGATCCTGCCGGAAAACGAACCGGGCTCGTCGATCATGCCCGGCAAGGTCAACCCGACCCAGTGCGAAGCGATGACCATGGTCTGCTGTCAGGTGTTCGGTAACCAGACGACCGTCACCGTTGCCGGGAGCCAGGGGCATTTCGAATTGAATGTTTACAAGCCCGTATTGGCATATTGTATGATGAATTCCATTCAACTGTTGTCGGACGCGACGCGTTCGTTCACCGAACACTGCGTGGTGGGCATACGCGCCGACGAAAAGCGAATTCGCGAATTGATGGAGCGCTCGCTGATGCTGGTCACCGCGCTGGCTCCCAAGATCGGATACGACAACGCGGCGAAGGTCGCCAAATCGGCGCATGCGCGCGGAACAACATTGAAGGAAGAGGCTGTGCGCCTCGGTCTTGTCAACGACGCCGAATTCGAACGCCTGGTGCAGCCGGACAAAATGACACACCCGGGCTGATCGCCGCGGCGGCGCCCCCCGGGAAACTACGGGGTGAGAGATATAAAATTATGGATCATTGCTGAAGAATGAGGTTGATCATCTATCGCGGTTGCGTTGACGCATGGTAGGAGCAAGCATTGTTCGGTTTTCGCAGAGCGAAATATATTTTTTGGTGCTATCACAGGGTACCATACGAGGATTCTGAATGACGGTCGAGTTTGCTTGCGCGCCGCGCGAAAATATTTGCTTAAGTCATCGATCATCATGCCTTCGAGTCGCCGGATGATGGAAGCGCACATGGCAGACCTGATCAACCTGAAGCGGTTCAAGAAGCGCAGCGAGCGGGAACAATCGGCAAAGCGAGCCGATGCCAACCGCGCACGGTTCGGCCGCACCAAGGCCGAACGCGCTCTCGATGAACGTCGCAAGGATCGCGCCGGCGATCTCTTGGATCAGCACAAGCTCCTGGACCAGCACAAGCTCGATGACGGAGACGCATCATGAAGTCACCCGTCGTCAAGCGCTCGATCGTGGTCGCCGGCCACAAGACCAGCGTCAGCCTCGAAGAGGCTTTCTGGAACGGCATGAAGGAAATCTCGAGCCTGCGGAACATGACGCTGTCCGAACTGGTCGGCGAGATCGACAGCAATCGCCAACAGGGCAATCTGTCCTCGGCGATCCGTCTCTTCGTGCTCGACTATTTCCGCACCCGCGCCATGCCGGCTGCCGCGCCGGACGCGCCGCGGCCGCAGGCTTAAGGCTTCGATCAGCGCGAGCGCGCCGCAAGCGCGCCCGCCCTGCTCCATTGCGCGTTCAATAGAGCAACGCTCAATAAACGAGTCCGGTGCCGGGCGGCTTTTCGAGCGCCGCAGCCAACGACCGATATTCGTCGCAGCCCGTGCCGCAAATCGCTGCGATCCGGCTCAGATGATACGACGCCTGGTCGCGATTGCCCTGCTCGATCTGCCACAGGCCGTAATACTGCCAGGTCAGCACGTGGTTCGGGTCCGCCTTCAGCGCGCGCTCGTACCAGGTCTGCGACAGCTTGTAATCGCCGAGCTTGCGATAGGAATAGCCGATCAGGTTGGCGACGCCGGCGTTATCGTCGTGGCCGAGCGCCTTGAGCTGATCGATGGCGGCAGCATAATCGTTGCGCTCGTAGATCGTCGCGTGAGCCGCACGGTATCCCTGTCGGAAGGCGGCATCGTCGGCGCTCGACTGTTTAGTAGGCTTCTTCCTGGATTTGGAGCTCGACCTGGGAGCGGACCTGGTGTCCGGCGGCGGCGGGCTGGCCGAAGGCGGATCACCGCCGCCGCCTCCGCCGCCTCCGCCCCCCGCGGCAAAGGCCGGAACGGATGGCGGCGATGCGATCAGAGCCACCGAAAACAGTGCCAGCGTTGCGAGCTTGATTGCTGATTTCATCCGCGAACCCTCCGGTTTCCTGCGTGAGCGAATCCATGGTCCAGCCGCAGGTACAGACCCCGCCGGGCGGCAAGTATTCCGCCTGCCGCGCAGAGGCGCTGCGCGTTGCGGCAGGCTGGACGAATGACGGCAATGTATCTAATTGATTGGCCGTTGCGGTTCCCTGCCTAACTGGCGGGCGGAACCCGACGACCGACGGAAGACGACCGACGGAAGAAGACCCGTCACAGAGAAACCCTGGAGAGAGAAATGGACATCGCAAAGCTGACCGCGCCTCGCGACCTCAGTCCATTTTCGGAAGCTCTCCATGCCTGCCTTTCTCGTTCTGGATTCCATCTCGCTGGCCACGCCTGACGGACGCCCGCTGTTCGATGGATTGACGCTTGCCATCGGGCGCGAGCGCACCGGCCTTGTCGGCCGCAACGGCTGCGGCAAATCCACATTGCTTCGCCTGATCGCGGGCGAGATCGAACCTGCGGGCGGATCGCTGCAACGCATCGGCTCGATCGGCATGCTCGCGCAGCTGACCGATGAACGGCTGACGGTCGACGAGGCGCTCGGCGTCGCCGGCGATCTTGCCCGCCTGCGCCGGCTCGAACGCGGCCAAGGATCGCTTCAAGAATCGCTTGATGACGCAACCGAAGCGGACTGGACGCTGGAAGCGAGGATGCAGGCGGCGCTGGTCGAAGCCGGACTGCCGTCACTGCCGCTGCATCGCCCGATCGTCTCCTTGAGCGGCGGCGAGCGAACGCGCCTCGCGCTGGCGCGCCTCCTGATCGAGGCGCCGGATCTCTTACTGCTGGACGAGCCCACCAACAATCTCGATACCGACGGCCGGCAGGCCGTGGCGCAGTTGCTCGAACGCTGGCGGGGCGGCGTCCTCGTCGCCAGCCATGACCGCGCGCTGCTGGAACGCGTCGACCGCATCGTCGAACTGACGCCGGTCGGCATCAGCATATTCGGCGGCGCGTGGTCCGCCTTTGCCGAAGCGCGCGAGGCGGCCCGCGCCCGCGCCGCTGACGACCTCGACCGCGCCTCGGATGCCCTGCGCAATACCGAGCGCACGCTGCAGAAGGCGCGGGAAAAGAAGGCGCGCCGCGACAAGGCCGGCCGCGCCTGGCGCGCCAAGGGCATCGAGGACAAGATGTTCATGGACCGCGAGAAGGAGCGCGCCGAGAACAGCGCCGCGCGCGAAAGCCAGCTTGCCGGCCGCCTGATCGACGAGCGCACCGAGGCGCTGGAAAAAGCCAGGGCGCAAGTCGAGATCCTGACGCCGCTTTCGATCGATCTGCCGCGCACCGATCTGCCCGGTGGGCGCGAACTTATCGCCTTCAAGGACGTGGCGATGGCCTTCGGCGAGCGCCATCTGTTCGGACCGCTGTCGTTCGATGTGCGCGGACCCGAGCGGATCGCTATACGCGGCGCCAACGGGAGTGGCAAGACCACCCTGTTCCGGCTGATCACTGGCGAGCTGAAACCCGCGCGCGGCGATGTCCGCCGTCACACCGACCGCGTTGCCGTGCTCGATCAGCATATCGGCCTGCTCGACCCCGGGCTGAGCATTCTCGACAATCTGCGCCGCCTGAATCCGGAGCTCTCGGCCAACGCGGCCCACGCCGCGCTGGCGCGGTTTGCGTTCCGCAACCGGGCGGCGCTGCAGACCGCGGCCACGCTCTCAGGCGGCGAGCGGCTGCGCGCGGGCCTCGCCTGCGTATTCGCGCGCCCGCAACCGCCGTTCCTCCTGCTGCTGGACGAGCCGACCAACCATCTCGATCTCGCTTCCATCGAGGAACTGGAAAATGCGCTGCAAGGATTCGATGGCGCGCTGATCGCCGTCAGCCACGACGAGGCATTTCTGAAGGCGATCGGGATTAGCCGCGAGATCGTGCTCGGCTAGTTCGAGCGCGGTGGCGGATTGGCGACCTGCGGCGTCAGCGCAAGCGGCGGACGCGGCGGCCTCGGCTTGGCGGCGCCCGGCGCGGGCCTCACGTCGATCGGCGGCGGCAGCGGCGCAACCTGCGGCTGGCCCGCGACGGGCGCGGGCGGCGCATTGACCACGGGTGGACGCGGCGCCGTCGCCTTCTTCGCCGGAGGCCGCCGTGGGTCGCGACCCTTTGGCGTCACCAGTGCGGGCGGCAGCGTCGCTTCCGGGATCGGCAATTGTCCATCCACGGGCGGCAGTACGATCGGCGCCGGCGCCGGCGGCGGCGGTTCGCCACGTTCGATGGCATCGAGCCTTCGGGTTTCGTGATCGATCGCGCGGACCGCCAGCCATGACGACAAAGGGGCAACGTCGACACTGCGGCTGAGCGCGTCGGGCGTGCCCACGGCAAGCAGTTGAATCTCCGGACGCCCGGTCGTCATCGTCAGGGAAAGCGCGGCGCGGATATCAGCCTGATCGGCGGCGATATCGTATCCGCCGGAGACGGTGGCCCGCACGCCATTGCCGTCCAGCGTCGTGGCGCCCACGCGAAGCCGGCCGTCCCTGACGGTGAACGGGATCTGCGCGGAAGGAACCGCGAGCGCGCCGGCCGGAAGGGCGGCTTCGACGATCTGCTTCAATCGAACGTCGTCCTTTGCCTGACCGCTGTCATTGGCGCGGACCGCTACTTCGAAGGCGCGCGGATCGAGGCCTGAGATCCGCGCCGCCTCCAGCGTCAGCGTTCCGCTGCCGGACAGCGCGCCCGCCAGCGCCGAGGCGCTGCGGCCCTGGCTCGTCAGCGTCATCTGCATCGACGCGCGGCCGGCAGGCATCGTGAGGTTGCGATAACGCAGCGCCGTGCCGTCGACACCGGAGAACTGGACGCTCCCGTTCAACGCAATGCCGTTCGCGCCCGGCTTCGCATCCACACTGGCGGTGACCTCGCCGCCGCCGATCTTCCCCTTGATGGCATCGAAGGTCAGCGACTGGCCGTCGCTCTTGACCACGCCGCTCACCGGCTGCAATTCGCTTCCGCCCGGCAGCAGGCCGCGCAACGCCTGAAACGCGATCCTGCCGCGCCAGCCCTTCGCGAGCCCGGTGCTGAGCGGCTCGGCGGCATCGTGTCCGGCGGCGCCGAGCGCCAGGGCAAAGGCCGGCGCCAGCGCGAGCTGCTCGGCGCCGATTTCGCCCTCGATCTCCTTCTCCTCGCCGAGCGTCACGGCGAGGCTGCCGCGCAGGCGCGAACCGCCGAGGCTGCTGTCGAGGTCGTCGAAGGTCAACCTGTTGCCGGTGAGCTGCACGCGCGAAGACAGGCCGATGTTCTGCGCCAGCGTATCCGCCGGCTTGAGATCGAGCAGCGGCCCGAAATCGGCGCGGCGAATCCTCAAGGAGAGACTGCCGTTGGCCTCCTGCGCCCATGGTTCGGCGGAGCCTTCCGCTTCGGCTTCAAGTCCCGTTCCCGAGATCTTTGCCTTGAGCCGCAACGGCCCGCCCCACGTGCCTGTCGCACTGCCCTCGAATTGCGCCGGGCCGTCGCCCGCCGCCACCGCGCGATCGAGGCCGAGCAGGACAAGCAGAGCGCGGCCTTGCTCGGACGACAATTTCGATTCGATCCCGACATCACTCTGCCGGAGCGCGGTGAGATCGATACCCTGGATGGCCGCCACAGTTGGCCTTGCGGTGATCGTGGTGACGCCCTTGAGCAGCGCCGAGTCAAGGTCGGCCGTGGCGCGCGCCTGGACGCGATCGGACTGTCCGGCAATCCTGGTGAGATCGAGCGCCAGTTTCAGGCGCGCCGGGCCCGTGCCGGGCGCCATCGCATTGAGCCGCGCGGCCAGCGCCGGTGAAAAGGGGACGATCAGGCTGGTCAACCGACTGAGCGAGGCGGCGCTCGAATTGAGCGCGAACCATCCGGTCGCGCTGACGCGGTCGAAATTACCCGCACCGTCCAGCGTCACGCTTTCAAGCTGGCCGATCTTCAACTGCTCGAGCGATATCTTCGCCGGCGAGTAGGCCAGTCTGGCGAGCAGCGGACTAAGCTCCTGGCCGGCGGAGGTGGCGCGGCCGATGTCGAGCGAAAGCTTTCCCTCATCCGGCCACTCGCCTTGCGGCCCCGCCAGCGACCGCGCAAAGGCCGTGGCGGCATCGAGATCGAGACGCTCCGCCTTCAGTTCCGCATCGACCCGGGAGCCGTGAATGGCTTGCCGGTGCGACACCACCACCCGCCCCTCCACCGTGCCGCCCTCGATGTCGGCTTTCATGGCGTCGATGGCAAAGCCCTCAGGCGCAACGGTCACATCGCCGCGCAGCCGAAGCGGCTTCTGGCTGCGATAGGCGATCTCGCCGCGGCCCTGCAGCCAGGTCAGCAGCGCCTCGGGATCGGAGGATTCGACGCTGAGCGCGGCCTTGAAGCGGTCCGGCGCAGCGACCGTCGCACTGGCCTCGCTGAGCGAAACCCTGGTGGCGCCGGGTGCGCGGAACTCCAGTCTTCGCAGATGCCAGAATTTGTCGTCACCATGCAGCTCGGCAGCGATGTCCTGCAATGGGCGTCCGCCCAGCATGACCTGCTCGGAAGCGAGTTCGACCTGCGCGGGGATCGGCAGATGCGGAATGACTGATGTGAGCGCCCGCAGCGCCGGTAACGCGCGAACCGGCTCAGTGGCATTATCCTTGACATTGTCCTTGGCGACGAACCTGTCGGCGTCGAGCTGACGCGCCGATAGCGCCGCGCGCAACAGCGGCGCCACCCCGAAACGGATGTCGCCATTGCCTGAAAGTTTCAGCGCGCGCTCCTCGGCGCCATAGGTCACCTCGATTTGATCGAGTCGCGCCGCCGAATAATCGGCCTTGACCTTCGCGGCAATGCGCCACGGTGGGTCGTTACCCTTGCCTTTCTGGCCGGGAGGAGCGGCCAGCGTGATCGCGCCTTCGAAGCGGGGGCTGCGGGAATCGAAGTTCAGCACGCCGTCGAGATCTGCCAGGAGCAGGCGCCGGCCCGGGTCGATATTGAGATGAATGCGGGTGCCATTGCCGTCAGGACCCTGCCCCGAGGAGACGCGGAACGGATAGCGCGTGCCCGACAGCATGAAGTTGCCGTCGCCGCGGACCGAGCCGGCCAGCGAGCGCACGTCGCCACTGAAAGCGATATCGTTCAGTTCGAGCGTGCTGCGGCTGGCCGCGTCATGGAGGGCGATGCGCCCGGTGAGATTGAGCCGGTCGATCGCCAGCGAACCCAGATTGACCGTCCCGGTCGATGCCGGCCAATCGATGCGTCCCTTGGCGTCGAGCCCGAGATCGAGCGACATGCCGTTGATCGTCAGTTCGGTGGCGCGCACCTCGCCGCGCATCAGCGAGCCCAGGCTGAATTCCACGTCGAGCTTGTCGGCGCGAACCTTGCCGAGATCGTTGGCGCCGCCGACCACGACCGAGCGCAGTTGCAGGGACGGCGCCGGCAACAGCCGTGCGTCGAGCTTGCCGCCGACCCGGACCGGCGCGCCAACGATTCGCGTCGCCTCAGCCTCGAATTGCGGCCGGAACTGGTTCCAGTCAATGAAATATGGCCCGACGAGCGCGGCAATCAACGCAATGATGAAGGCGATTGCCAGGCCGAGCAGCGTCGTCTGCACGGTATCTCCCCTTGAACCGCCCCGGCGCGCAGGCCGCGCTACGCCGAACCCGGCCCCGGAGCAGCCCGGAATATAGAGGCAAGTGCGGCGATGTCACAGCGGCATACTGACAGACGCCCCAACCGGCTCCAAGCACCGGAGCCGAGGGTTAAAAACGCCCCGCCAGGGCGTTACCAGCTCGCCGGCAGGCGTTTCAGGCCGCGCAGCACGAAGGTCGGCCGCCATTCCGGATTGACGGCGTCATCCAGCCGCAGGTCCGGGATCCGCCGAAGCAGGGTCGAAATCGCGACCTCGGCCTCGATCCGCGCCAACTGGGCGCCGAGGCAGAAATGGATGCCGCCGCCAAAGGACAGCGGCCTTACATTGGGCCGGGCGATATCGAGGCGTTCCGGATGGTCGGGATAGACCGCCGGGTCATGGTTGGCCGAGCCCAGCAGGCACAGCACGCTCTCGCCCTTCGGGATACGTTTTCCCCCGAGATCGTCGATGTCTTCCAGCGCCACCCGGCCGGTCAGTTGCACCGAGGAATCGTAGCGCAGGAACTCCTCGATGGCGTTGGTGATGAGCTCGGGCCTGGCCTTGAGCAGCGCAAGCTGGTCGGGATTGCGATACAGCGCCAGCAGGCCGTTGCCGATCAGGTTGACCGTGGTCTCGTGGCCCGCGCCGAATAACAGAATGATATTGGCGGTCAGTTCCTCGTTGGAGAGCTTGCTGCCGTCTTCCTCGGCTTGCACCAGCTGCGTGATCAGGTCGTCACCGGGGGTCTTCCGCCGCAGCTCGAACATCTGCTGGAAATACATCGCCGCCATCACATTGCCGGCGTTGCCCTGCTTGATCTCGTCCGGCGTCAGCGGCACCGGATCGAGCAGGCGTCCGCCATCGCGCGAACCGGTATAAAACACCTCGCGATGCTCTTCGGGGATTCCGAGCATGTCGCAGATGATGGTGACCGGCAGGCGGAACGCGAAATCCTCGATCAGGTCCATCTTGCCCTGCGGGATGATGCGGTCGAGCGTCTCATCGACGATCTGCTGGATGCGCGGCCGCATGTCCTCGACCCGGCGCGCGGTGAAGGCCTTCACCACCAGCCCGCGCAGGCGGGTATGGTCCGGCGGATCCTGCTGCAGCATCCAGTGGCTCATGCTGCGGAACACCGGCTCGTCCATGATCTTGGGACCGTAGCGGCGAATGGTGCGCTCGACATAGTCCTTGCCGAACCGCTTGTCGCGCACCACGAGGCTGGCCTCGGCGTGGCGGCTGCAGACATACACGCCGAGCGGCGTCAGGTGCACCGGATCGGTGGTGCGCATCCGCTCGTAATGCGGATAGGGATCGCGAATGAAATCGGGGGACAGCGGATTGAACAGCGGCGCGCTACTGGCAGGCTGAACGTGCTCGTTCATGGTGACCTCAACTGGTTGCTATGCGCAGTACAGCGCGTTTCCCCCGGGTCGAGCGATCGAAACTCGATACATTGTTGTATTGAGTTGCATTCTCGCCTAAACTGGGCAGATGTCAAGAGTGCGAACGAGACCCACCAGGGACGACACCCGCGAAAAGCTGTTCGAAGCGGCGGCGCGCGTGTTCGAGGAACAGGGAATCGGCGGCGCCAGCATCGAGGCGATCGCGGCGGCGGCCGGCTTCACGCGCGGGGCGTTCTATTCGAACTTCAGGAGCAAGGACGAACTGATCATCGCCATGCTCGAGGATCACGTCGAGCAATCCATCGGGCGCATCCGCGACCTGCTCGAGAAGCACAGGAACCTTGCGGATTTCATCGATGCGCTGAAGACCATGAACCGCAGCCAGCAGGATCCGCTCGGCCGCTCTCCCCTCTTGCACATGGAAATGATCCTGTTCGTGGCGCGCGCCGAAAAGCGCCGGCCTGAACTCGCCAAGCGGCTGCGCGCCCGGCGAAAGCTGGTCACCGACATTATCGAGACCACGGCCAGGAACAGCGGCAGGACGACCATTCTCAACCCGACATGGGCCGGCGCGCTGGTGCTGGCGCTGGAGGACGGCTTCCGCCTGCACCGCCTGATCGACCCCGAGACCACGCCACCCGACAGCTTTTTTCGCGCCATCGGCGACCTGCAGAGGACGATGGGAATTTCATCGACCTGAGACGAAAATATCCGCCTCGTGATCGGAGACGGTGCGGAAGTGCTGCGAAAGACGTTCGACATTGAAGCGCGCGCCCGATGAGCGGCGATCGCGAGCCTTGCAACAACGGCAGCTAACCCGCGTCGCTTCTGATGTGCGCCTTGTGCATTTGTCCCGCGACCGCCCTCACCTTGCCCGGCGACGCCCGCCAGATCGCAACCGCCGACAGGATGCTGACGGCGATGCCGATCGCAAAGGCTGACGTGTAGCTGCCCGAAAGATCGTACAGCACCCC
Organism: Bradyrhizobium sp. AZCC 1678; assembly: GCF_036924765.1. Lineage (NCBI taxonomy): Bacteria > Pseudomonadati > Pseudomonadota > Alphaproteobacteria > Hyphomicrobiales > Nitrobacteraceae > Bradyrhizobium > Bradyrhizobium sp. AZCC 1678. The sequence goes on along the minus strand of NZ_JAZHSE010000001.1, from coordinate 2,556,638 downwards.
GGTCGCCCACGGGCCCGCGGCGCCGCCGGCCAGCGCCGCCAGCATAATGGTGCCGAAGATGCTGCCATATTGCTTGCCCTGAAAGATTTCCAGCACCACCGCGCCCATGATCGACGTCAGTCCGTAGCCGAGTGCGCCTTGCGTGAAGATCATGAGATAGACCAGCGGCAACACCGGCGCGAATTTCAAGGCGATCAGCGCGGCGAAACAGATCGCAAAGCCGGCGCAGCTGATAGCCCAGATCCATTCGCGCCCGATCCGGTCGGAAAGATGCCCGAGCCAGATCTGGCCGGGAATGCCGAGCAGGCTGACGACGCCGAGCGCCCACACCGCGACGTTTGCGCTGAAGCCGATGTCGAGCAGAAATTTGGTCTGGTGCACCTGCACCGCGTACCAGATGTACAGGCCACAGAAGTAACCGATCGCAATCCACCAGAACCGAGCGGTGCGCAGCGCGCGGCCAAGCGTCCAGTCAGTGCCGGCCCACATGGGATCGACGACGTTCGAGCGAGGCGCGGCCGATGTCGCCGACGGCGCCGCATCGCCATCCGGCAGCAAGCCGATATCCTCGGGGCGCTTGCGCAGCAAGAAATTGATCGGCGCGAGCACGGCGAGCACCAGGATGCCCATCGCTGTACAGGCGGTGCGCCAGCTGGTCTGCTCGATCAAATGCTGCACCCACGGCAGCAACGTTACCGAGCCGATGCCGACGCCGGCAAAGGCGAGCCCCATGGCGAGCCCGCGGCGGCGAATGAACCAGTTCGGCAGAAACAGCGATTGGCCGGAATAGCCGAGGCACACACTGCCCGCGCCGACCAGCACGCCGATCGTGAGATAGAGATGCCATGGCTGCGTCGTCAGCGGCGCGAGCAACAGCCCGCCGCCCATCAGCGCGACGCCGAGCTCCATCACCGCGCGCGGCCCGAAGCGATCCATCATGCGCCCGATCAGCGGACTGACGGCACCCGACACCACGAAGCCGAAGGAGAAGGCGCCGGCCGTGACGCCGCGCTCCCATCCGAACTCGGAAATGATCGGCGGAAAGAACAGCGAGAACGCCGTCCGCGCATTGACGCCGATCGCCATGGTGACGAACGTCACGACGACAATCAGCCAGCCGTAGAAGAAGGGAAGACGCATTGGGTACCTTCTTGTGTGGCTCCGAATACCGGCAGCCTTGGCCGAAAGGTCTGTTTCTGTTCGAGCTGGTTCGCGGGCAAAGCCCGGAAACGCCTAAAACGCATTAAATGTGAAGCACTTCATATCTGATCGAGGAAAAGAAAGGCAGCATGTTTTGGAAACCGAGGCCCGAGATCGCCCTGAGCCTCGGCCGGGGTGGTCTGATTTGTTGGCGCAATTGGAAACGTTCGGCCTTGCTATCGACAAGGCCGTGTCCGAAAATAGTAGCGCTTCCTCGAAAGACCCGCACGGCAGATGGTTCGAAACGATCTCACCAGTGCTTTGGACGATCCTGAATGGGTTGTACGGACCCTAATGTTCGTCGACGTGGTCGAGTCTGTTCGACTCATGGAGGAAAACGAAAATGACTCGGTACGACGATGGCGACAACTCGTAGGGACCGTGGAAAGAGATATCTTGCCCTCCCATCGGGGTCGTCTCGTCAAGAGCCACGGCGACGGCCTGTTACTCGAATTCCCAGTTGTACCGCCCGCGGTGAAAGCGGCCTTTGCGCTACAGCGTGCTGGTGCGAGCGCCAACGAAGGGGTGCCGCCCAACCAGCAAATCTTGCTTCGCATAGGAGTGCACTTCGGTCATCTGCTGGCGGACGATCACGACGTCTACGGGTCCGGGGTAAACCTTGCCGCTCGGCTCACTGGGTTGGCCGGACCGGGCGAGATCGTTGTTTCTGCGGATGTGCGCGACCAGCTTACGCCCGTGCTCGACGCGGACATCGAAGATTTGGGTTCGTGCTACCTGAAGCATCTTCATCAGCCGGTGCGCGCATACCGCGTTGGCCCACCAGGACCACGGCCGGTGATTGAACCTCACGCAACATCGATGCCGCAGCTCCGCCCGACCATCGCGGTGATCCCGTTTGCCGAACGCGCTGATCAGCCAGAGCATTCGGTCGTAGGCGAAGTTCTTGCCGACGAAATCATTTCAGCCTTGTCGCGCTCGTCGGAACTGAATGTCATCTCTCGCCTCTCAACAACCGTATTTCGCGAGCGCGAAACATCTCTTGACGAAGTCAGCCGGTATTTGAGCGCCAATTATGTCTTGTCTGGCGCCTATCGGAAACTGGGAAACAAGTTACGGCTAAATGTCGAGCTGACGGCATCCGAGCCCGGCACCATCGTTTGGTCCGAAAGCCTGGACGGCAATGCGCTTGCTCTCATCAGCGGCAAAGACGGCGTCGTTGAAAGCATCGTTAGCGGCGTCAGCATGGCTGTGATGACTCGCGAACTCCAGCGCGCCCAATCTCAGCCGTTGCCCACTCTGGAAAGCTATACGCTGCTCATGGGCGCGATCGCCCTGATGCATCGGCTTTCGCCGCAGGATTTCGATCGGTCCCGGCAAATGCTGCAGGCGCTGACCGAACGCGTTCCTCGACAGGCGATACCGTGGGCGTGGTTGGCCAAATGGTACGTCTTGCGGATCCAGCAAGGTTGGTCCAACGAGCCGGCAGTGGATACCCAACTGGCTCTGGACTGCGGGCGACGGGCACTCGATGCAGACCCGCAATGCTCGCTCGCGCTGGCCATCTCGGGCTTTGTGCATACCAACCTTTTGAGGCGGTTTGATATCGCCGAAGAACAGTATGACCTTGCGCTGCGAGTAAATCCGAATGATTCAATGGCATGGCTGTTGAAGGGCACTCTTCACGCATTCAAGGGTGAAGGAAAGATCGCGACTGACCACACGCAACGCGCGTTAAGGCTCTCGCCGCTGGACCCGCATCGATACTTCTATGATTCACTCGCCGCAACGGCCGCTCTTTCCGCCGGGCAATACAAACGGGCAATCGAGCTTGCCAAGCGATCGCTGCGCGCAAATCGCACCCACACCTCCACGTTTCGTGCGCTCGCGATTTCGCAATGGCAGCTTGGATTGCACGACGATGCGCGCAAGACGGTGAGCGAACTGCTGCGGCTTGACCCGAGTCTTACGATCTCGGGATATCGGGAACGCCATCCCAGCAGCGGGTTCGAGACCGGCAAGATTTGGTCAAACGCACTACAAGGAGCGGGCGTGCCGCAATAGCATAAACAGGAGGGCGGTCGATGGCTACGATGGGTCCTGAAGGCGGAGCAGGCGGCGCGGGTCTGTTGGGTGGGGCTGGCGGTGCGGGCGGCGCTGGTGGTGCTGGTGGTGCTGGTGGTGCCGGCGGTGCTGGTGGAGCCGGCGGCGCCTCATACGGCGGCTATGGCTCACTAATTGTCTCCGATGCCCTCATCAAGCAGCGTGACGGCATTGTCGGAAACTGGTTGGGGCAAACGATTACCCCTCCTCCGCGCTACCTTGACGATAAAACCAATCTTTATGCCTGGGAGCCGTGGGTACGGGCAGCCATCATTGATTTCGACTTGTTGTCGCATTTGTATTTCAGCCGGCACACGGAAAATTTCAGTTATCAGGATAACGGTCAAACCGTCACGAAGACGTCGAATGATGCAATGACGATTTGGCACCTTCACTTTGCGTCAACCGCGGCTCCCACCGCCACTTCTAGCAGGGTTGCCACCTTCATCCGTCCCACGGACTCAACCTTCACCAAGCAGCTTGATTTTCTCGATCAGTATTCGGACCTGCGCGAGGATCGCGCCTCGGAAATCCTGTCCGAGCTTGGAGCGCCATATGCATTCTGGAGTTCGGTCGTCAATCTTCATCCTGACCGTACGAAAAGGACGATCGAACTAATTGACGCAGCGCTAAGGCTCGCCAACTTCGTCGAAATGCGTATCAAGCATGCGTTCGCGTGCCGCCGACCGAACGAGCTGTCGTCTCAAGTACAGCCGATTATTCTCACGCCCGGGCATGGCGCGTTTCCGAGCGGACACGCGACCGAGTGCCACATGGTCGCGCGCGTTCTCTGGGAACTGCTCGGCAAAGGAGCGGACCTTGGCGAGCAACTGATGCGAGAAGCTGCGAGAATCTCTGTCAATCGTACCGTGGCGGGCGTTCACTTCCCGGTCGACACCGCGGCTGGACAAGTGCTTGGACTTACGCTGGGCCGCTACTTTATTCAACGGGCCACAGGAACAGGAAGCGGATCGCCCCCTTTCGACGCGTGGCGTTTCGACGGCGAGCGCTATCCCGACCGCCTCGATTTCGATTTCCATCACTTTACACCGGCGATGGATACAGAGAGACCTCATCCCGGCATCGTCCCGCCATTTGTCGATCCGATAGATTCACAATGGCCGGAGCGATCGGACGTCCTCGGCTGGCTCTGGGATGAGGCCAAGACCGAGTGGAAGTAATTTTACGCGGCTCGGCCGGTTACTCCACAGACTTTGGGGTTCGTCAATGCTCGGAAACGCAAGCTTGATTGCTCCTGAACTCGAATGGGCGGTCGCCACGCAATTCGCCTACCTCCGCGGGCAGTGGTTTCGGGTGCTTTTGGAAGTGGAGGAATCGGTCGTTTCCTTTGTGTCGGCCGTCCGGGATCTGGAGGCTCAGGACCTGTTCATCATCCCACGTGTCTTTGAGAGGCCGCCGAACGGCTTCAAACCGAGCGACATCACATTCTGCATGGCCATTGTGAATCGGGATACACTCGAACTGCTTGTCACGGAGGGCAAACTGCGCTTGTCATCCGGGGCAGCATTTGATCCTACGGTCATTGCGAAGTTGACCCGGCTCGCGGCTCTGATCAAAACCATCGAACTAGGCACGCCTATTGAGATGTCCTTGGCGAAAGAAGGTTCGTACAGGGAGATCGAAGCCGAACCCGTGGAAGAATCCAAGGTGACCACGCAAAAGGTTGTCGTCGGTGTGATCGACGACGGCCTGGCATTTGCACACGAACGGTTTCGCTTCAGCAATGGTAATACCCGATTCAAGTATTTTTTGAACCAGGATGACCCTGCATTTTTCGTGCTCGGGCCAGGGATCGAACTGACCGAGAGCCGGATCAACCTGTTGCTCGGGCAATGCACGCACTCAAATATCGTGGATGAAGATCGGTTCTATCGGCGGACCGGACAGAATTTGGTCGCTCGCCGCGCCAAGCACGGTACTCATGTCATGGACATTGCCTGCGGGCTCGATCCGCAGCAAGCAGGTCCCGATGTCCCCGTTCTTATTGGCGTTCAATTGCCGAAGTGGGTGACTGAGGAAACTTCTGGCGCTCTGCTTACCGCGACAGCGATTTATGCGATCCACTACATTTTGAATCGCGCTGGCCACCTTCCGGTGGTCATCAATCTAAGCTATGGCTTCATCGCCGGACCGCATGACGGCACAGCGCCTCTTGAACGTGCGATTGACCAATTGATCGCGACTCGCACGACTCCATTGCGCGTCGTTCTGCCCGCCGGCAATCACTACCTCGCGCGATGTCATTCACGTTTCGACCTGCCTCCGGCGACGTCACCGAACACTCCGGACGAAATACTGCGCTGGCGCGTCCAACCGGACAACAAGGCCGACAGTTTCATGCATATTTGGCTGCCGCTGCGAGCACCGGATGGAACTCGCCCGCAAATCGCCGTCCGCCTCGTAGCGCCGAACGGTGAGACGTCCAACTTGGTTCATCCCGGCAGCGCCTGGCCTCCGATAGGTCCGCCGAACGTCCGCTTCCGGCTGCGTTCGGTAGACGTTGCCGGAGAGCGGCCGTACATTAAGTTGGCGCTGGCGCCGACCACGACTATGACCGCAGGCGTTCCCACCGCGCCTTCAGGCACTTGGCGCGTTGAAATCCATAACCTGGGAAGTGCTTGTCCGGTCGATGCATGGGTGCAACGCGGCGACACGCCATTCGGATACCCACTCTGGGGGCGGCAATCGCGATTCGATGACGATCTTTACCAGCGGTTTGATCTGGCCGGGCGGCCGCAGGAGGAGGATGCAGGCCTCAGTTCCATTCGCAGAAGAGGCACCATCAACGCGCTCGGCACCGGACAGCGCGCCATCGTGATCGGCGGATTCCGGCGCAGCGATTGCCGCCCTAGCCGCTATTCCGGTGCCGGGCCCGTTGCAACACCGACTATGGCCCTCCCTCCACGAACCGGCCCGGACGCCGCTGCCGTAGCGGACGATTCCGTTGCACTGCACGGCGTTCTCGCGGCTGGCACTCGGACCGGTTCGGTCGTAGCAATGGATGGAACGAGCGTAGCTGCGCCACGGATTACACGACTGATTGCGGAATGGATGAGTTCGGGACTGCCGAGCGACCGCGCCGCTCTAAAAACGTTTGCCGGAACTCATGACTCCTGCCCGCCCCTAACAATACCAGCGCCGGACCAGCGCATCGGCGCAGGCAGAATTGGATCACCTCCAACGCATCGCTGGCGGCGGTGGCCGTAGTATTAATCGCGGCGCGAAATGCCGAAGACGCGATCGCCCGCGCTTAAGTCAGGTACGCCGCGTCCAACGGTCGGCATTGACCGCGCCGGCCGGGACCTCGCCCGCAACGATGGCCTCCACCTGCCTTACCGTCTCCAGCGACTGGCTCTCGATCGCCGGCGGCGTCAGTCCGCCGATATGCGGCGTCGCGATGACGTTCGGCAGTTTTGCCAGCTCAGGCGACGGCATCTGGTCCAGCGCGCGGCCGACATCCATCGCGGCACCGGCGATGCGGTTTTCGCGCAACGCCGCTGACAACGCGGCCTCGTCGACGAGATTGCCGCGCGACAGGTTGATGAAGAAGGCATGGCTCTGCATGCGCGCCAGCGCCGCCTGCCCGATCAGGTTTTCGGTTTGCTCGTTGGCGACCGCGAGACAGACGACAAAGTCAGCGCGCGCCAGCAGATCGTCGAGCGGCACATGCCGGATCGTGGCATCGCTCACGGTTGCAAAGGGATCAGCGACCAGCACCTCCATCCTCAGCACCTTCGCGATGTCAGCCAGGTAACGGCCGATGCTGCCGTAGCCGATGATGCCGAGGCGGCTGCCGGCCAGTTGCCGGCCCATGATGATCTCGGGCTTGCGCTCCGAATGGTAGTCGGCGGTCGCGCGCGAGACACCGCGCGACAGATCGACCATGAAGCCGACCGCGAGTTCGGCGACCGATTGGACGAAGCCCGGCCCGGCCCGCGTCACCAGCACGCCCGCCGCGGACGCGGCTTCGACATCGATATTGCGGATATCGACCGCGCAGCGAACGAAAGCGCGCAAGTTTGGTAGCGCCGGAAATATCTCGCGTGGCCCCGCCGTGAGCCGGTCGGCCACGATGATATCGACCTCGCGTGCGGCCTCGATCAGCCCGGTGGCGTCGAGCGCGTCGTTCGATTCATGCAGCTTCACCTGTGCGATGGCTTGCAGCCCCTCGAGGCTGCGCTCGCCATAATACTGGGCGCGAGACTGGGGCGTATGGGTCAGCAGGATTTTCAACGCTGGCGGCTTCCCTGTCGATCGCCATGACATGTGGCGTCACGGCCGGCACATCTATGGCAAAGCCGCCGCCTCGCGCAAGGCTGCGGCGGCCGCGTCGGGCTACTTGGATCGGGCGACCGTCGTACCGTCCCAATCTTCACCGGCGGGATTTTCGAGCTGCTGCCGGCAGCGTTCGATCATCGCCGATGACGCAGCATCGTTACGGATTTCCAGCACGCTCTCGAACGCAGCGATCGCGGCCTTGAAATCACGCGCGCGGAAGGCGGCGAGGCCGGATTCATACGAGGCCACCCAGTCGGGGGCGCCGCCGAACTCACCGGCCATGCCCAATAATTCATAGATCTGCAGTCCGCCGGCGCGGCCATAGACCGCCAGCCGGTCGAGTTCGCGAACCACGATGCTTTTCCCCGCCAGCCGGCGCGTTTCGGGGCCGATGATGATCGTGGAGCCGTACGCCTTGTTGGTGCTCTCCAGCCGGCTCGCAATATTCACGGCATCGCCGATCACGGTGTAATTCAGCCGGACTTCCGATCCGATATTGCCGACCAGCATGTCGCCGGAATTGATGCCGATGCGAATCTTGACGCTCTCGCCGTGGTCGTCGACGAGGCCGGCCTCTTCCACCGCGTGCCGGCATGCCAGGGCCGCCCGGCAGCAATCGACGGCATGATCGGGATTGGGCGCCGGCGCGCCCCAGAACGCCATCACGGCATCGCCGATGAATTTGTCGATGGTGCCGTTCTGGTTTTGAATCTGCACCGAGACGCTGTCGAAATAGCGCGACAGCAGCGGAATGATGCGGTCGCCGAGACGCTCCGACATGCCAGTAAAGCCGGCGAGATCGATGAACATCACGCTCATCGGCCGTATCGCACCACCGAGGCGCGCACCATTGCCGTCGCTGATCAGCCGCCTCACCAGGTCGGCCGGAATGTATTTACGGAACGCGGCAAGCCCCTGCGCCATGTCGCCGATGGCGCCTGAAAGATTCCCGATCTCGGTCAGCCGCGACGGATGCCGCTGCACCTTGTCGAGATCAAAACGCTCGACATGCCTGATCTCGTTGACCACCTTGATCAGCGGCGCGGCGATCAGGCGCTGGGCGAGCCATGCCGACAAGAGCCCGGCGAAAACGATCAACACCGCCAGCCCGATCAGCAAATTCCGGATCGTCATCTGCACCGGTCCGAGAAATTCCGATTCCGGCACCACCGTCACCAGCGACCAGCCCGGAAACGAAATCGGCGTCAGCACCGCCTGATAGGCCTTGCCGTCGCGAACCACCTTGGTGTTGAACGGCTGCCCTTCACCCGGTTCGTAAGCACTGGCGTTCTGTATCGCCTCGACCGCGATGGGAAACAGCGGATGATCGGTTTTCAGCGCCACCGCCTCGTTGGCGTTCGGATCGGGTGAGGCCACCACCTTGCCGTTCCGCTCGAGGATGAAGGCGCCGGCGGATTTCCCGACCGTGAGCTGCGACAGGAAATTCGACACCCGCGTCAGTTCGATGATGATGGCGATGACGCCGGCCGGCTTCTTATCGATGTCGAGAGGGGCCGAAAAAGCCGCTGCCAGCCGTTCGCCGCGCGGATGCGTCGTCAGCGTCGACCAGTATTCATCGTTGGTCTCTTTGGCGACCCGAAACCATTCTTGCTCTGTCACGGAATAGTCGGTTTCTTCGAACCAGCCGGCCTTGAGCCGAAGATCGTTGCCGACGAATTCGTAGCGATTGATGCGCATGTTGCGGTCGGGCGCGATCTCCAGCATTTCGATCACACCGTCGCCGGCCTTGTGGCCGGCAAAGAACGATCCATCCGGCCATCCGAACGCCACCCAGGAGATGGTCGGCTGCGACAGCAATTGCGACCGGAAAACGACTTCGCGTTTTCGGGCATCGCGCGGATCGAACACTTTTTCGGCGAGTAGCGTTCGCACCGCCATCATCGACGAGCGCGCCTCCGTCGTGACCGATTGCAGTTCGTCACCCACTGCCGAAACGATCTGGTCGTTGATGGTGTTGGCCAGCGTCTGGCTCACCTGATGGGCGGTGCGCCACCACAACAGATGCACGCCCACCGCGCTGACGACGATGGACGTCAGCACGAGGGCGGAAATGGCGGTGCGGATGCCGAGGCGCATGCAGGGTCCTGTTTCGCGGGGCCGTTATGGGCCTTACGCGACAATACCAGCGTCTGTTTCAGCCGCGAGGCAATTTCGGCACCCCGGACACGCCTCTGTGACCGAACGTGAGCCGTAATGGCGACGAAACTTATCGATTGTCTGTTCCGTACCAGCCAGTACGGCGCTATGCCTTATGGCAATTCTCGAAGGTCATGCAATGCACGATGTTTCCATCCCGGCGGCCCTGATTGCCGGTCTCGTCAGCTTCCTGTCCCCCTGCGTGCTGCCGCTGGTGCCGCCCTATCTGATCTATCTCACCGGCGCGACCATCGAACATGTCGCCAATGAGGAGACCGCGAAGACCTCCAGGCGGGCGGTCATGGCTTCGGCGCTGATGTTCGTGCTGGGCTTTTCCACCGTCTTCGTGGCGCTCGGCGCCAGCGCTTCCCTGATCGGCGGCCTGATCCGCGCCTGGTCGGCAGAACTCTCGATCCTGGCCGGCATCGTGATCATCATCATGGGCCTGCATTTCCTCGGCCTGACCCGGATCGGGCTGTTGATGCGCGAGGGACGGATGACGATGCCGAAGCCGGTCGGCCTGTGGGGCGCCTATGCCATGGGCCTCGCCTTCGCCTTCGGCTGGACGCCCTGCATCGGCCCCATTCTGGCAGCGATCCTGTCGATCGCAGCCGCTGAGGCCACCGTCACCAAGGGCGCCGGCCTGCTCGCGGTCTATTCCGCCGGGCTCGGAATTCCGTTCCTGCTGGCAGCCTTCATGATCGAGCAGTTCTCCTCGCTGTTCGCGCGGATGAAGCGGCACCTCGGCAAGGTCGAGCATGCCATGGGCATCCTGATGGTGATCACCGGCATCGGCTTCCTGACCGGTTCCGTCACCAGCATCAGCATCTGGCTGCTGGAGACTTTCCCCGCACTGCAAAATTTCGGTTAGACGCCGTAACAAGCGGCCGGGCCATTACGAAATTCCTGTCAGGACCAGATCGCGGCACTCGCGGCCGTGGCTTTTTGCGCGCACTGGATTGAAAGAAGCCGCAGGTTGCGGCATCGCCAATAATCAAAGGGGGGTTCGCATGTATTTCATCGTCAATCTGCTCATCCTGCTGCCCGCGCAAATCGCATCGTATTTTTCCTGGGCCGGGCCGCTGATCATGCGGATCATCGTCGGCTACACTTTCATGCTGTCCGGCTGGGGCAAGCTCACCCATCTTGAGCAGGTGACCGAGAATTTTGTCGGCTGGGGCATTCCATTCCCGAACATCCTCACCCCCTTCGTAGCCGGCGTCGAATTCTTCGGCGGCACCATGCTGATCCTCGGCCTGTTCACGCGAATCCCGGCCGCGATGCTGGCGGTGGTCATGGTCGTTGCCATCAAGGCGGCGAAATGGGGCGACGTCGATTCGCTGGAGACGCTGCTCGGCTTCGAGGAGGCAGTCTACTTCGCCGGCTTCATGTGGTTGGCGATCTGCGGTCCCGGCGCCGTGTCACTGGACCGGCTGCTGGTGAATGCGGCCGGCCGCAGTGAGAAATCGACCTGATCTCACAATGCTGTGACAGCGCCCGAAAAGCTGAGCCCGGATTTCGCCTGCCGCGTAGCTGGCGAAACGCCAGCGTTTCCGGGAGCCGTCATGAAACTCGTCCGCCTTGCCGCCTTCGCCCTCGCAGCCTTTGCCGCGTCTCCGTCGTTCGCTTCGGACGGGCCGAAATGGAGTGAATGGAGCGACGATCTGTTCGCCCGCGCGCAGGCCGAGCAGCGCTTCGTCATCCTCGATCTCGAGGCGGTGTGGTGCCACTGGTGCCATGTCATGGAGAAGACGACCTACGCCAATCCCGAGGTCAGGGAATTGCTCGCCGCGAAATATCTGCCGGTGCAGGTCGATCAGGACGCCAACCCGGATCTGTCGAGCCGCTATGGTGACTGGGGCTGGCCGGCGACCATCGTGTTCGGCCCCGACGGCACCGAGATCGCCAAGATCAGGGGCTATATCGAGCCGGAGCGGATGCAGGCGCTTCTCAAGGCGATCATCGACGATCCCTCACCCGGACCGTCGGTCGGCGAAGCCTTTGAGGTGAAGCCGTCGACCTCGGCCTTCCTCGACAAGGCGCAGCGCGCCGCGTTGACGAAGAATGTCGACGAATCCTACGAGGAAAAACTCGGCGGCTGGGGCGAGAACCAGAAATTCATCGACGCCGACAGCATGGATCTTGCGATCACCCGCGCCGAGGCCGGCGACGCCGTGGCAATCAAGCGCGTCCGGCAGACCCTGGATGCCGCTATTGCGCTGATCGATCCGGTGTGGGGCGGCGTGTACCAGTATTCCGAAGGCGGCTCCTGGACCCGCGCGCATTTCGAAAAGATCATGTCGTTCCAGGCGCAATATCTCCGGCAGTATAGCCAGGCCTATGCGCTGTGGAAGGATCCGAAATATCTGGCCGCCGCACGCAACATCGAACGCTATCTCGCGGCGTTTCTGACGAGCCCTGACGGTGCATTCTATGTCAGCCAGGACGCCGATCTCGATCACGATACCGATGGGCACAAATATTACGCGCTGCCGGACGGCGAGCGCCGCAAACTGGGCATGCCGCGCATCGACAAGAATTTATACGCGCGCGAAAATGGCTGGGCCATTTCAGGACTTGCCGCGTACTACAACGTCACCAATGATCCCAAGGTGCTGGCGGTCGCGGAACGCGCTGCGAAATGGGTGATCGACAACCGCGCGCTGCCGGATGGCGGTTTCCGTCATGGCGGGAAGGATCGCGGTGGACCATTTCTGGGCGATACGCTCTTGATGGGGCAGGCCTTCCTCGATCTCTATGCCGCCACAGGAAACCGCGACTGGCTCACCGCCGCCGCCAAGGCCGGCGATTTCGTCGCGACCTTCCGGGATGAGGCCGGCGGCTTCGTGACCTCGAAGACCGCGGAAGGCAAGACCGGCGTGCTCGCAAAACCCGCCAAGCTGATCGACGACCAGGTGCAGGTCGCAAGGTTCATGAACCTGCTCAACCGCTACTTCGGCAATGAGTTCTATCGCGAGCAGGCCGCGCACGCGATGCGCTATCTCGCCAGCGCCGCGGCCGGAATGATGCGTCCCGTACCCGGCGTCCTGCTCGCCGACGAAGAGCTCGCGGTCGAGCCCACCCACATGACAATCGTCGGACACAAGGACGACCCCCGCGCGAAAAGCTTGCACGCACTCGCCCGCGCGCTGCCGGCCCGCTACAAGCGGCTGGAGTGGCTCGATCTGCGCGAGGGCAAGCTGCCCAACTCCGACGTCGAATATCCCGACCTTGGCGAACCCGCGGCGTTCGCCTGCAGCAACCGCATCTGTTCGTTTCCCTCCTTCAATGCCGAGGAGTTGCGGGCCACGGTTGCGCAGATGGCAAGGCTGAAACCTGTGCGTGGATAGCTTGATTGAATCTCGTTGTGCAATGCAACCGACCGCCGCATCCCGGCTAATCCGTTGAAGCGCTGCGCTTTCCGCACGGCGCACGTGCCGCGAAGGTCTCTGTCATGCGCAACGAAATACTTTGGAACCGCCGGGGTTAGATATGGGCGGGATGTCCAAATGAAAAAAAGAAAATTTTCTTTTGAAACTTTGTAACCAAATCGCCCGATGCCCCGTAGCTGGCTCTGGATGAGCACCAAGGTCACGGAGACCCACCGTTTACGGCAGGCCTCCGCGACCCGATTGCCATCCGTCACATCGCTTGCGTTGTGGGGTCCGTGATCGAGAGATCAACGGGTGTGCACGGCGTATTGTCTTCAAACAATCATCGAGGAGATCGTCATGAAGTTGAATTCCAAGTCCGGTGCGACGCTTGCCGCTGCCGCTGCCACCCTGTTCCTCGCCGGCTCGGTGGTGTCGACAGTGTCGACATCAGCGAACGCCGCCGCGGGCAAGTGCATGGCCGGCAACGCCTGCAAGGGCCAGAGCGCTTGCAAGGGCGGGGCCAATGCCTGCAAGGGCCAGAACGCCTGCAAGGGCACCGGCTTCTCGATGGCCTCCGAAAAGGAGTGCGCCGCCAAGGGTGCCAAGTTCGTCAAGGGTTGATCGGCGCACCAGGTGCGAGGGAGGGCTCGGCGCTGCTGCCGGGCCCTCGTTGTTTCGACCCGGCGGCTGAAATAAATTCGGCCCCGCGCGTAACCAGGGCCAGATCCACCGCGTAACTACCTTCGGGTGCCGTTTGTCGGCTGGAACTGTCGCGGCTTGCGGGCGATGCACCCTCTCACTTCTTTTGGAGGATACCCATGAAGATGACATCCAAGTCCGGCACCGCCATTGCCGCCGCCGCAGCCACCCTGTTCCTGGCGGGCGCCACCATGTCGAGCCCTACCTACGCAGCCGGCGAAGGCAAGTGCGTCGGCGCCAACGCCTGCAAGGGCCAGAGCGCATGCAAGGGCGGGGCAAATGCCTGCAAGGGCCAGAACGCCTGCAAGGGCCAGGGCTTCTCGGCCATGACCAAGGAAAAGTGCGACGCCGCCAAGGGCAAGTTCATGCCGTCCTAGCGGCGGTCCCATCGGGGCCCGGTGTAGGCCGGGCCTCGCATCCATGCTAGGTTGACGGCACAGTTTGGGACACGCATTGTATGGCGGTGCCGTTCGAGCGGAGACGAGATGAACGTCGCGAGCAGATTGCCAGACACTTCGGCGGCCGCGCTTGCAGACCGTCCGGCGACATCGGCCAAGCCGCCCTTCCTCGGTTTCGGGCTCGGCCTGCGCCACCAGCATTACGACGAAATCCTGGGCGGCAATCCGCCGATCGACTGGTTCGAGGTCATCAGCGAAAATTACATGCTGCCCGGCGGCCAACCGCTGCGCACGCTCGATCGCATTTGCGAACGCTATCCCGTGGTGATGCACGGCGTGTCGATGTCGATCGCCTCCACCGCGCCGCCGAATTTCGAATATCTGCAAGCCTTGAAGGATCTCGCCAAGCGCGTCGAACCGAAATGGGTGTCGGACCATCTGTGCTGGACCGGCGTCCACGGCAAGAACCTGCATGATCTCTTGCCGATTCCTTACACGAAGGAAGCGCTCGATCACGTCGTCAGCCGCGTCCAGCTGGTGCAGGACTTCCTCGGCCGCGCCATCGTGCTGGAGAATGTCTCGACCTACGTTCAGTTCAACAATTCCGAAATGACGGAGTGGGAATTCCTGTCCGAGTTGTCGCGACGCGCCGGATGCTGGCTGTTGTTCGACGTCAACAACGTCTATGTCAGCGCCTTCAACCACGGCTACGATCCCATGACCTTCCTCAATGGAATTCCGGCGGATCGCGTGGTGCAGTTTCACATGGCCGGCCACAGCCACATGGGCACCCATATCATCGACACCCACGACCACCCGGTGTGCGAGGATGTCTGGGAGCTCTATGCCGCAGCCCTGAAACGCTTTGGCCGGGTCTCGACCATGATCGAGCGCGACGACAACATTCCGCCGCTCGACGAACTGCTGATCGAGATTGCCAGGACCCGCGAGATGGCCGAAAAAATTCTGCCGGCAGGCAAGCAGACGGGATGAGCGACTTCGCGCGACAGCAGGCCGAGTTTCAGCGCGGCATCCTTGATGGCGACGAAAAGGTGCTGGCTGAAATTCTGGACAGCCCGCGGGAGAAGCGCGAGGTGCTGTTCGGCGTCTATCGCTATGCCTATGGCTCGCGGCTGGTCGAGGCCATGCGCAACGACCATGAGCTGCTGCATCTTTATCTCGGCGACGAGATGTTCGATGAGATGGGCCACGCTTACGTCAAGGCGCGCCCGTCCGGGCATCCGAACATGCGCTGGTTCTCGCAAGGCCTGCCGGCGTTCCTCAAATCGACCGCCCCCTACGCCGACCATCCCGAGCTGTCCGATCTCGCAGCCCTCGAAAAGGCGCTCAACGACGCCTTCGACGCCGCGGAAGGCAAGATCGTCGCGTTGACCGACATGGCGGGCTTTGCGCCCGAAGCATGGTCGGGCCTCCGATTCCGGCCGCATCCCACTGCATTCCGGCTCGACGTCGCGACCAATGCGGCTGCGATCTGGCTTGCGCTCAAAAACGACGAGGCGCCGCCGGACGCGACCGGGCTGGAGCAGCCCGCGCATCTCCTGATCTGGCGCCAGGACGTCACGCCGATGTTCCGCGAACTTTCGGCGGAGGAAGCGATGATGTGGGACGAGGCCGCGAACGGCATTCCGTTCGGCGTGCTCTGCGAAATGCTAGCTACCTATGACGATCCCGACAGCGCGGCGGGCCGCGGCGCGGGCTATCTGCACGGCTGGATCACGGCAGGACTTTTGACGGATGTTTCCGTCGGTTCATAAAGAGGGGCGCCCGGCGAATGGGAATAGACACCGATCGCCATTTCATCGAGCGCATGCATTGGGACGAAGTCGCGCAGCGCATCAATGATGGCGCGGTGGCCATATTGCCGATCGGCGCCGCGGCCAAGCAGCACGGCTTCCACCTCCCCCTCAATACCGACCGCATTCAGGCCGAATGGCTCGCCGGCCGGATGGCGGAAAAAATCGACGCGCTGATCTGGCCGACGCTGACCTATGGCCATTACCCCGCCTTCGTCGAATATGCCGGCAGCAGCAGCCTTTCGATTTCGACCTTCGAGGCGCTCGTGCGCGAGGTGGCGGGGCAGATTCTCGGCAGCGCATGCCCAAAGCTGCTCGTGCTCAATACCGGGATCAGCACGCTGGCGCCGGTCGACCGCGCCCTGGCGCGCCTCGCCAGCGAGCGGGTCAAGCATTTGTGGATCCACGAAGGTCCGCGCTATCCCCGCGTGGCCAGGCAATTGGCCGAGCAGAGCCACGGCAGCCATGCCGACGAACTGGAAACGTCGCTGATGCTGGCGTTGGCGCCGCACGTGGTCGACATGACGCGCGCCGAAGCCAGCCCTGAGCTGAAACAGGGGACGCCGGGCGCATTGACACCGTCGGACCCGAATTCACCGAACTACAGCCGCTCCGGCAGCTATGGCGATCCGACGCGGGCGACATTGGCCAAGGGCGAAGCCTTGCTCGCCGCCATGCTTGACGATCTCCACGAACAGGCCGCTGCCTTCATCGCGCAAGGCACCGAGCAGCACCGACCGGCCGTAGTGCAAAGCGTGCTGCGATGAAAGCCGCCGGCGCCTTTCGCTGGACCGTTGCCGCCGCTGTTCTCGCCGCAATGCTGGCAAGCGCCCTATCGTTCCGCGCCGACGCGCAATCGGAATATATGCGCGGCGACCGCATGCCCTACGATGCGTTCGACCGGCTGCCCAGGACCGATCTTGAAGTGCCTGGCGGCACCATCCATGTCGTGTTCGCGCCGGGCGACATCGCACTCCCCAGGGAAAAACTGCTCGGCTGGATCAGGATGTCGGCACGGGCCGTCACGACCTATTACGGGCGGTTTCCCGTCGCCTCGCTGCGGCTATTATTGGTGCCCGTCGATGGCGCGCGTATCCGCGGCGGCACGACATGGGGCTATCGCGGCGCCGCCATTCGCATTCCGCTCGGCCGCGATTCCACCGAGGATGTCTTGCAGCGCGACTGGGTAATGGTGCACGAGATGGTGCATACCGCCCTGCCCGACATGCCCGATCGCTACGCATGGCTGTCGGAGGGACTGGCCGTCTATGTCGAGCCGGTCGCGCGGGTGCAGGCCGGAGACCTTAACGAGCGGGAAATCTGGCAGGCGATGATGCGCGACATGCCGAAAGGTTTGCCGCAGGCCGGCGACCAGGGCCTCGACAACACGCCCACCTGGGGGCGCAGATACTGGGGCGGCGCGATGTTCTGCCTGCTGGCCGATATCGAAATCCGCAAAGCGACGAATAATCGCCGCGGGCTACAGGACGCGATGCGCGGCGTGCTTGCCGCCGGCGGTAGTCATGAGCAGGACTGGTCGATCGAGCGCATTCTCGCAGCCGCCGACAAGGCCGTCGGCGTCGACGTGCTGACCCGGCTCCACAACGAGATGGGACCGAAGCCGGTGACGCCAGACCTTGCTGCGCTGTGGCGCGACCTCGGATTGAAGCGGGTTGGCGAGGATCTCGAATTCGACGACGCCGCGCCGCTCGCAACGATCCGCAAGGCAATCACGGCGCCGCGGTCGAACGACTAAAGCGCGATGATTTAGTTAGGGCGTGAACTCATTAGCGGGTAAGCGCCACGTCGGTCACGGACGAAAAATCGATGCCGGCGGCCTCCAGTCGCAGGGCCAACCGCCCGGCCCGCGGCAAGTTCAAGTTCGGGTCCGTCCCTGCTGATTGCCTTACCTTTCGTGTACTTGGGTTGCCGTAACAGTCACTGTGCGGGCACGAGTGCCGGGGCGCCCTTGTCCTTGATCAAGAGCACCAGGAATTTCGCCGGCTGGGTGCCGCTTGCGTTCCGGTCGACGACATGAACATCGTCAGGGCCTTCATAGAAGGACTGTCCTGGTGTCAGTGTCACCTGTTGTCCACCCTTCAGCTGCATCACGACGGAGCCCTCCAGCACATAAACAAACGCATGTGCATTGTGTCGGTGGATAGCGCTCGACCCGCCGGGCGCATGCTCGACTGTGATCATCAGAGCTTCCCTGCCGGGATTCTCCGGAAAATCCTTAGACATGAGTGACGTGACCTTGGGCTCCTGTGCCGCCGCCGTGCCCGTCATGAGGCACAGAAGAACCAACGCAACGAGTTTGATCGTCATGGTCGCCTCCTTCGTTCGTTGCCCGGGACACGCTCGTGACGGACAGGGCGTACCTCCGATCGGGGTCAGGTTGCTGCCTGTGAGCGGCGGAACCATTCGTCGAAACCGATGCGGCCGAGGCGTGCTTCGCCCATCGGCACGAGCGAGTGCTCCTCGACCCGGCCGCCCCAGTATCGGGCCTCGGGATCGCTCACTACCTCACGCGGGTCGCCAACCGCCTTCAGATAACGGGCGACGATTTCGTTGAACGGCGCTCGTTCCGGGCCGGCGATCTCCACGATGCCGCTTCGCGGCGTCGCGAGTGCCACATCGGCAACGATGGCAGCAACGTCGTCTGCCGCGATCGGCTGGAACAGGATGGGCGGGAGCCTGACCAGGCTTCCGTCCGCACTTGAATCGGCGACGCCGCGGAGGAATTCCAGGAACTGGGTTGAGCGGACGATGGTGTATGGGATGCCGGAGGTCTCGATCAGTTTCTCTTGGGCGACCTTGGCGCGGAAATAGCCATTGTCTGTTCGGTCGATTGCGACGATGGAGAGCGCGACATGGTGTCGGACTCCGGCTGCGGCCTCCGCCGCGAGAAGGTTGCGGCCGGAGGTCTCGAAGAACTCCAGCACCGCCTTGTCTTCAAATGAGGGCGAATTGGCCAGGTCGATCACGACCTGCGCGCCGGCCAGGGCCTCTTTGAGCCCCTCGCCGGTGATGGTGTTGACGCCGCCGTTGGGCGAGGCGGCGAGGACTTCGTGGCCACCTTGGCGCAGAATGGCGACGGTCTTCGAGCCGATCAGGCCGGTGCCGCCGATCACGACGATCTTCATGGTTGACCTCCCTTGTCGATGACTGGAGATCCTGGATGATTGGAAGTCCTTAAATGAGTTCGAGAAGACGGTTCGAAAGCTACTGAGACAAAATGTTACCAGCATGACATGCCGCGCGCGGCTTCTCAGACGTCGTCGACTGGTCAGCACTACTGATTGATTTGTGGAGGCACCTGCATAGCTCATGCGGCGTCGGAAATGATTTGTCAGGCCCTAACGTAGAGCGAACACGACAACAACGAGCGCAATGGGCAGCAGCGCCCCGACTGTCAAAGCGAAGATATTGAACCAATCTCTGCTCATACAGAAAAATGCGCTCGACCAAATTTTGTTTCTGCGTCAACGCGCTATTAGATCGAGGTAATGCGTTCTCACTATCTCCGTCATCCCCGCGCAACGGCTTCGCCGTTGTCGCTGGAGGCGCGAGCGAAGCGAGCCTCGAAGGATGAGCGGCCCGAGCTGTGGCCGTCGCCCTTCGAGGGCCGCACTGCGCGCGGCCACCTCAGGGTGAACGCAATTGCGTTCATCCCGGGGTGACGGATCACGTTCAAGCCCAAGCGGAGTATCAGAACCGGTAGCTGGCGCCGACGCGCACGAGATGCATCTCGTTGCGGAATTCAGTGCGGGTGCGGTCCCGGCTGGACAGCGTGACGCTGCCATAATTAGCGTAGAGATATTCACCGCGCCCGACGAAATGCTTGGTGAAAGCATACTCGAAGCCGCCGCCCGCGATCAGCCCGGCCTTGACCTGTTCATCCCAGATAACCTGCTCTATGGTGTCACACCCCTTCTGAACGGTGTAGCGGTAGCCGTTGCCGATGCTGGCCACGCCGACACCGACTGCACCAAACGCCAGCAGGCGGTCGAACGCGTAGCCTGCGCGCAGGCGGGCGGAGCCGAATGCGCCGAAGCTCGACAGCAACGCGCTGTCGCCAAAGACGTGCTCGTCCCGTGACGACGTGGACTTGCCCCAATCGAGTTCGCCGCCGATCACAAAGCGGTTGGCGAATTGATAGTTGTAGCCGCCATAGACGCCGACGGCGAAGCCGCCGGCCTGCCCCTCCGCATGACGACAAGCACCATTTCGGCAGTAATCGGCCGCCCACGCGGCATACGCGCCACCGCCGTAAACGCCCGCATAGAACCCGGTCCAGTTGTATTGAGGCGAAGGCAGGTCCGGAATACGGATTTCGGCAGCCTTCGCCGCCGGACCTGCCAGTAAAAAGCCACAAGCGGCAACAATCCCCGAGGAAAGAAAACGCATCAACGCACCTCATCACGCACGCACACGCAACACATGTTGCGGAACCAAGCTGAAGAGGGAACTTCGGGCGCGACGATGTTTAAGTCGGGCGGCGCTGTGTTGAAACGAGGCTATGTTTGGAACCAAACTGCGACGGCCGCCACAATGTACAACCTTTGAGTGAAGAACGTCGTTGCGAGTGTTCGCCCGCCACCTGCGGTTTCAACGAGAAGGTGGTGGGCCCCAGGCGCGGCTATCGCGTTTTCGAGCGAAGTGGATACCGGTTCGCGTAAAGAAAACGCGTCAAAACGAGAATCTAGTTCACCGGCACGATCTTGCCGGGATTGAAAATGTTCTGCGGATCGAGCGCCAGCTTCAGCGCGCGCATGGCGTCGATCGCCTCGGGGCCGAGCTCGGCCTCGAGGTATTTCTGCTTGCCCTGCCCGATGCCGTGTTCGCCGGTGCATGTGCCGCCCATCGCCTGCGCGCGCTCGACCAGGCGATGCATGAAGTCCTCACCGCGGGCCATTTCCTCCGAATTGTCGATGTCGCAGACCAGCGAGCAGTGGAAGTTGCCGTCGCCGACATGGCCGACGATCGGCGACAGCAGATTGAGCCGCTTCAGATCGTCCTCGGTCTCGGTGACACAATCGGCAAGCCTCGAGATCGGCACGCAGACATCGGTCGCCACCACGCCCGCGCCGGGACGCAGCGCCTTCACCGACCAATAGGCGTCATGCCGCGCCTGCCACAGCTTGGTGCGGTCCTCCGGCTTGGTGGTCCAGGTGAAATCGCCGCCGCCGCATTCCTTGGCGATCTCGCTGAAATTCCTCGACTGCTCGGCCACCTCGACCTCGCTGCCATGGAATTCCAGCAGCAGCAGCGGCGTCTCCGGCAAGGTCAGCTTCGAATAGGCATTGCAGGCGCGAACCTGCTCGGCGTTGAGCAGTTCGATCCGCGCGAGCGGAATCCCGGTCTGGATGGCGAGGATCGTGGCCTGACAGGCGCCGCGCACGGTCTCGAACGAACAGGCAGCGGCGGCGATCGTCTCGGGGATGCCGCGCAGCTTGATGGTGAGTTCGGAGATGATGCCGAGTGTACCCTCGGCGCCGACGAACAGATGCGTCAGGTCGTAACCGGCCGCTGATTTTTTCGCCCGCGTGCCGGTCGTGATGATCTCGCCGTCGCCGCGCACCACTTTGAGCGCCAGCACGTTGTCGCGGATGGTGCCGTAACGCACCGCATTGGTCCCTGAGGCCCGCGTCGAAGCCATGCCGCCGAGCGAGGCGTCGGCGCCGGGATCGATCGGGAAGAACAATCCCTGGTCGCGCAGATGCTCGTTCAGCGCCTTGCGGGTGACGCCCGGCTGGATCACGCAATCCAGATCCTCGGCATGAACTTCGAGAATCCGGTTCATGTCGCGCAAATCGATGCAGACGCCGCCGGCCGGCGCGTTGACCTGGCCCTCCAGCGACGTACCCGTACCGAACGCGATCACGGGAACGCCGTGCTTGGCACAGATCCGCACCACGTCCTGGATATCAGACGTTTCCTGCGCCATCACCACCGCGTCGGGCGGCTGCGTCGGAAGCCATGTGGTGGTATGGGCGTGCTGCTCGCGCACCGCCTGCGAGGTAATCAGCCGGTTGCCGAATCGCGCCGCCAGCGCCTCGACCGCGCTTGCCAGCGCCTCCGGCTCCGGCCGCTTCACACTACCTGTTATCGTCATCGCCACGCCAAATTCCTCCGGATTTGAGCGGACCGTGGCAAAGGATATAAGGGGGGTCAAGAGACCCGCAAAAACAAAGGGATGGATGATGACGACCGCTGCCGCCGCCGGCGACCGCCTGAAGAATATGCCGCTGCCGCCGGCTCCGTTCCTGTCCTCGGTGATGCAGATCGAGCCGCAATGGATCGACTATAACGGCCATCTCAACATGGCCTATTACAACGTGATGATGGACCGCGCGATCGACGAGATGTGGCTGCAACTCGGGATCGGGCCGGCCTACATGAGGGAGCGCCACAGCTCGACCTTCACCGCCGAATGCCATGTACGCTACATACGCGAGATTCACCTCGGCGATCCCGTTCAGATTTCGGTTTATCTGTTAGGTCATGATGAGAAGCGGCTGCATACGTTCGAGGAACTGCGCCACGCGACCGAAGGCTGGCTCTCCGCCACCTCGGAAAACATGACGCTCCACATGGATTTGAATGCGCGGAAAGTTGCGCCTTTCCCGCCGGACATTCGCGCCCGCATCCAGGCGGTGGTGGATTCGCATGCAGCCGTGCCGCGGCCCGAAGGCGTCGGCCGCAAGGTCGCGATGCCTTCAGGATAGCCCATTCCGGGTCGCTAGACGTTGCTGCGTCCGCGCACCAGTCCGACCACGGCCGAGATCAGGAACAGGATCACGGCGATAAAGAAGATCGCCTTGGCGATCTCGACGGAGGCGCCGGCGATGCCGCCGAAGCCCAGAACACCCGCGATCAACGCAATGATCAGAAACGTAACGACCCAGCTCAGCATGACACGACCTCGATTGGCTGTTGCTCTCGCGATGGCAGCGGCTGACGCGTCGCGCATCGCCTGCGGGACCAATCCGGGCCGGGAATGATGGTTCCGGGCCGCAAAACCCCGAAATTTGACGATTTAAGCGGAACAAAATCGCCGCAAAGCCCTGAGATCAGGGCCTGAAAACGCGACCAGATAAAACCTGTCAAAACGACCGGACGGGCCCTATATGCCCCTCAATCCCTGCTAAGAAGGCTCCCCTTTACCGCCTCACGGTGCCATCGTGGGGCCAACGCGATTCGAGCATGACCGAGCCGAGCAAACTGCCCCATCACGGCGTCCCCGAGCACCAGCCTGCGGCTGGCGGCATCGCCGCGCGTGCGCGGGCCGCGGCCGGTCCGCAATATCTCAACGGCCTCAATCCCGAACAGCGCGACGCGGTCGTGACGCTGGACGGGCCGGTTCTGGTGCTGGCCGGCGCCGGCACCGGCAAGACGCGGGTGCTGACCACGCGGATTGCCCACATCCTCAGTCAGGGCCGGGCGCGGCCGCATGAAATCCTGTCGGTGACCTTCACCAACAAGGCCGCGCGCGAGATGAAGCTGCGGCTCGGCCAGATGCTCGGCCAGGCCGTGGAAGGCATGCCGTGGCTTGGCACCTTCCACTCGATCGGCGGCCGCATCCTGCGCATCCACGCCGAACTGGTGCAGCTCAAATCCAATTTCACCGTGCTCGATGTCGACGATCAGGTGCGGCTCTTGAAGCAATTGCTGCAGGCCGAGAACATCGACGACAAGCGCTGGCCGGCGCGCATGCTGGCCGGACTGATCGATGGCTGGAAGAACCGCGGCCTGACGCCTGGCCAGGTGCCGGCGGGCGAGGCCGCGATGTTCGGCAACGGCAAGGGCGGCAAACTCTACGCCAGCTATCAGGAGCGGCTGAAGATCCTCAACGCCGCCGATTTCGGCGATCTCCTGCTGGAGAACATCCGGCTGTTCCGCGAAAACCCCGATGTGCTGCGGCAGTACCAGAACCGGTTCAAGTTCATTCTGGTCGACGAATACCAGGACACCAACGTCGCGCAGTATCTCTGGCTGCGGCTGCTGTCGCAGGCGCCGTCACGCCCGGGGGCGCCGCTCTCGGCGATCATTCCGGGAGCGACGGAGCCCTCCGTCATTCCGGGGCGCACCGATTCTCCTGTCATTCCGGGGCACGCCGAAGGCGTGAACCCGGAATCTCGAGCAGGCGAAGACTCACTTCGAGATTCCGGGTCTGCGCTTTCAGCGCATCCCGGAATGACGGCGAGCGCGGCCGCGGCGCCCGCCGCCCCCTTCAAAAATATCTGCTGCGTCGGCGACGACGACCAGTCGATCTATGGCTGGCGCGGCGCGGAGGTCGACAACATCCTGCGCTTCGAGCACGACTTTCCCGGCGCAAAAGTCATCCGCCTCGAACGCAATTACCGTTCCACCGGCCATATCCTCGCCGCCGCCTCGCATCTCATCGCGCACAATGAGGGCCGGCTCGGCAAGACGCTGCGCACCGAGGATGTCGACGGCGAGAAAGTCACCGTCACCGGCTCCTGGGATTCGGAAGAGGAAGCCCGCGCCATCGGCGAGGAGATCGAGGAGCTGCAGCGCGCGGGCGAAAACCTCAACGAGGTCGCGATCCTGGTGCGGGCCTCATTCCAGATGCGCGAGTTCGAAGATCGTTTCGTCACCCTCGGCCTGCCCTATCGCGTGATCGGCGGTCCGCGATTCTATGAGCGGGCCGAAATCCGCGACGCGCTGGCCTATCTGCGCACGATCAATTCGCCCGCCGACGATCTCGCCTTTGAGCGCATCATCAACGTGCCGAAGCGCGGCCTTGGCGACGCCACCGTGCAGATGCTGCACGACCACGCCCGCAAGCGCCGCATTCCGCTGTTCGAGGCGGCACGCGCCGTGGTCGAGACCGACGAGCTGAAACCGAAGGCGCGCGGGAGCCTGCGCGAGCTGGTCGCACAATTCGACCGCTGGCGCGCCCAGCGCGAGGTCACCTCGCATACGGAGTTGGCCGAAATCGTGCTCGACGAGAGCGGCTACACCGAGATGTGGCAAAAGGACCGCTCCGCCGACGCCGCGGGCCGGCTGGATAACTTGAAGGAACTGGTGCGCTCGATGGAAGAGTTCGAGAACCTGCAAGGGTTCCTCGAACACATCTCGCTGGTGATGGACCGCGACGGCGGCGCCGAGGATGAAGCCGCGTCGCTGATGACACTGCATTCGGCCAAGGGACTGGAATTCGACAACGTGTTCCTGCCCGGCTGGGAAGAAGGCCTGTTTCCGAGCCAGCGCACGCTCGACGAACAGGGCCGCGCCGGCCTCGAAGAAGAACGGCGCCTCGCTCATGTCGGCCTGACCCGCGCGCGCCGCCGCGCCAAGCTCTATTTCGCCACCAACCGGCGCATCCACGGCACGTGGTCGACCACGATCCCGTCGCGCTTCCTCGATGAATTGCCGGCGGCCAATGTCGAGATCACGGAATCCAAGGGCGGCTCCGGCTGGGGCGGCAGCAGCGGCTACGGCCCGTCGCGCTTCGACAATGTCGAATCCTTCGGCTCCAGCTACAGCACCCCGGGCTGGCAGCGCGCGCAGGCCAATCGCAACCGTAGCCAGGGCGGTCGCGGACAGGCCCGCGGCGGTTTTGAGGAAAACCAGTCGCCATTTTCAGGCCCGCGCGGCGATACCTCAGGTTCGCGCAGCGATACCTTCTCGGGCGGCGGCTTTTCGCGCAACAAGCGCGGCCCGATGGTGATCGAAGGCGAGCTGGTCGCAAAATCCACCGGCACGGTTTCGGAGTTCACACTCGACGACCGCGTGTTTCACCAGAAATTCGGCTACGGCAACGTGGTGAAAATCGACGGCAACAAGCTGACCATTGCGTTCGAGAAGGCCGGCGAGAAGAAGGTGGTCGATAGTTTCGTCGAGCGGGTGTAAATCACCCCATGAACCACAAGCGCAAACGCCCGAAGTCCGCCCGGGCCGGCTGCCTGTTGTGCAAGCCGCACAAGGCAAATGGCTGTTGCCCGCGTCATAAGAACATGCGGTTTGGAGACCGTCGACGTTTCGAGGTTGGCCGAGAATAAATGCATTGCGAAGGCTTCGTTTCCGCAAAGTAGATTCTACTATTGCGGAATGAGACGTTCGTCCCTATCTCCCGGTTCCCACCCCTTCCCCGCGTCGATTCCAGCCGAAGCGCCGCTGTGTCGTTCGCCCATTTCCGTTTCAGACTGCCATGCTCGCGATGCCCCCCATCATATCCGTCTCAAATCTTTCAAAGACCTACAGCTCCGGTTTCAAGGCGCTGAACGGCATCAATCTCGACATCAAACGCGGCGAGATTTTTGCGCTGCTCGGGCCGAACGGCGCCGGCAAGACGACGCTGATCAGCATCGTTTGCGGCATCGCCAATCTGAGCGAGGGCAGCGTCACCGTCGGCGGGCATGACATCAACCGGGATTATCGCGCAGCGCGGTCGCTGATCGGGCTGGTGCCGCAGGAACTGCATACCGATTCCTTTGAAACCGTATGGGCGACCGTCAGCTTCAGCCGCGGCCTGTTCGGCAAGCCGAAGAACCCGGCCCATATCGAAAAGGTGCTGAAGGACCTGTCGCTGTGGGACAAGAAGGATTCCAAGATCATCACGCTGTCCGGCGGCATGAAGCGCCGCGTGATGATCGCAAAAGCGCTGTCGCACGAGCCGCAGATTCTGTTCCTGGACGAGCCGACCGCGGGCGTCGACGTCGAACTGCGCAAAGGCATGTGGGATGTGGTGCGCGCGCTCCAAGCCTCCGGAGTCACCATCATCCTGACCACGCATTACATCCAGGAAGCCGAGGAGATGGCCGACCGCATCGGCGTCATCAACAAGGGCGAGATCATCCTGGTCGAGGACAAGGCCGGGCTGATGCAGAAGCTCGGCAAGAAGGAATTGAAAGTGCATTTGCAAGGCAAGATCGATGCGATCCCCGCCTCGCTCGCCGCCTACAATCTCGAACTGTGCGACGACGGCCACGCCGTGATCTATGACTACGACACCAAGGGCGACCGCACCGGCATCACCAGCCTGCTCGGCGACCTCCGCAGCGCGGGTATCCGGATCTCGGACCTCGACACAAGAC
Source organism: Bradyrhizobium sp. AZCC 1678 (assembly GCF_036924765.1). Taxonomy (NCBI): domain Bacteria; kingdom Pseudomonadati; phylum Pseudomonadota; class Alphaproteobacteria; order Hyphomicrobiales; family Nitrobacteraceae; genus Bradyrhizobium; species Bradyrhizobium sp. AZCC 1678. The sequence goes on along the minus strand of NZ_JAZHSE010000001.1, from coordinate 2,529,570 downwards.
AGTCGTCGCTGGAAGACATCTTCGTCAGCCTGGTGAGGGCGCCATGAATTATCGTGCGATCCGCGCCATCTATTTGTTCGAAATGGCCCGCACCTGGCGCACGCTGCTGCAGAGCATCGTCTCGCCGGTGGTTTCCACCTCGCTCTATTTCGTGGTGTTCGGCGCTGCGATCGGCTCGCGCATCACCGAGGTCGAGGGCGTCAGCTACGGCACCTTCATCGTACCGGGGCTGGTGATGCTGTCGGTCCTGACGCAGAGCATCGCCAACGCCTCGTTCGGGATCTATTTTCCTAAATTCGTCGGCACCATCTATGAAATATTGTCGGCGCCGGTTTCGTATATCGAGATCGTGATCGGCTATGTCGGGGCGGCGGCGACCAAATCGATCATCCTCGGCCTGATTATTCTCGCCACCGCGGCGCTGTTCGTGCCGCTGCACATCATGCATCCCTGGTGGATGCTGACCTTCCTGGTGCTGACGGCGGTGACCTTCAGCCTGTTCGGCTTCATCATCGGCATCTGGGCCGACGGTTTCGAGAAACTACAGATGATCCCGATGCTGGTGGTGACGCCGCTGACCTTCCTCGGCGGCAGCTTCTACTCGGTGAACATGCTGCCCTCGGGCTGGCGCACCATCACGCTGCTCAATCCCGTGGTCTATCTGATCTCGGGCTTCCGCTGGAGTTTCTACGAGATCGCCGACGTCAGCGTAGCTTTGAGCCTTGGCATGACGCTCGGCTTCCTCGCCATCTGCATGGCCCTGGTGTGGTGGATTTTCCGGACCGGTTACCGGCTGAAGAATTGACGGGAAGGTCATTCCGGGGCGGCTCGCAGAGCCGAACTATGGCGCGCAATTGCGCGCCTGAGAATCTCGAGATTCCCCGGTGCGCAATTGCGCACCTGAGGTCTGGTCCTAACGGACCATCCCGGAATGACGGCCGATCAATAAGCACCTCCGTTTCCCGCTCGCGAAAAAGTCAGCGCCACAGCAGGTCTGCGCCGTCCCGTCGCCTTGTTTGCGCCGCGGCGGACGTTAACGATTGCGGGCGCAGGCCACTGGAACCAGTGCCGGTTTCCGGGCATATTGGGTGCCGGGAGACGGAGAGCCGGCGTTTAGTACAGGGGCCTGGAGGCCAAAGGTAAAATGCGTTCCTTCCTCATTGCCGTCGCCGCGCTGACGCTGTTTGCCTCGGGCGCCGCCCAAGCCAAAGTCGCCATCACCGTCGACAAGGATAACCAGCAGATGACCGTCGCCGTCGACGGCGTCGAACGCTACCGCTGGCCGGTATCGTCAGGTATTCCCTCCTATGAGACGCCGAACGGCAGCTTCCGCGCCTTCCGGATGGAAGAAGACCACTACTCCAAGGAATTCGACGACGCACCGATGCCGCATTCGATCTTCTTCACGAAGATCGGCCACGCCATTCACGGCACCGATTCCGTCAACCGTCTCGGCAGCCCGGCCTCGCATGGCTGCGTGCGACTGTCGCGCGAGAATGCCTCAAAGCTCTGGGATCTGGTGAAGCAGGAAGGTGTGCTCAATACCACGGTGACGCTGACCGGCTCCTCCCAGGTGGCGCTGGCGCGCAATCCGCGGCGCGCCAATACCGCCGTCGCTCGCCGCGCGCCACTGCCGCAATATGAGCAGCAGCAATACGACTCCGCCGGCGATCCCGTCGTGATCACGCCGCCGCAGCAGCGCGTGGCACCGCAGGCGCAGGCGCGAGCCGACGATGGTTATATCTATCCCGCCGACGGCTCTTCCAACGAAGCCCGCTACCCCGCGCCCGGCCGCCGCGCTTACGACACCGAGGCCTATCAGCAACAGCAGCAATATTACGGCAACCGCGGCTATGCGCCGGCGCCGCAGGGCTACTACTATCAGCCGCGGCAGTCGTATCAGCCGCGCGGGCTGTTCACCTATCAGGAATAGCTGGGCGAATTTTTCGCGGCCGCGGCGTTGTCCGCGGCCGCGATTCTAACCGTCCGTCGCGCTCGCCAGCATGCGGTCGCGGTGCGCCGTCAGCCGCGCCTGTTGCCAGGCGTCGTGCGCAATCATCCCGGCGGCCATTGCGACGACAAAGACGATGATCCCGGGCGACAGGGTCGCAAGGCTTTCCAGCGCCGGTCCCGGGCACAAGCCGACAAGACCCCACCCGATTCCGAACAGTGCGGCGCCCGCCACCAGCGGCAGATCGATCCCCGACTTGCCCGGCCGGAAATACTCTCCGGCAAACCAGGGCCGCGCACCGCGATCAGCCAGCATAAAGCCCGGCACCGATACCGCGAGCGCCGCGGCCATCACCACCGCGAGGCTCGGATCCCACGCGCCGAAGATATCCAGAAAGCCCAAAACCTTGGTCGGCTGCACCATGCCTGAAATCAGCAGGCCCGCGCCGAAGATCAGGCCGCACAACAGGGGAGCGATGATCCACATGGCTCAACCTCCCAACACATGGTGGGTGACCGCGACCGTAATGACCGCCGTCACCATGAAGACGACGGTGGCCGCGATGGAGCGCGGCGACAGCCGGGCTACTCCGCAAATGCCGTGGCCGGAGGTGCAGCCGCCGCCAAGCCGGGTGCCGAATCCGACCAGCAGTCCTGCTGCGATAATGACGGCCCAACTCGATGGCAATTTCGGCTGCGCCATGCCGTAACCAATCAGGCCGGCGAGGATGGGCGCGAGAATGAGCCCGGCGACGAAGACGATGCGCCAGCCCTTGTCCTCGCCGCGCAAATTCAACAGGCCACTGAAGATGCCGCTGATCCCTGCGATCCGGCCGGTCGACAACATCAGCAGGACAGCGGAAAGCCCGATCAGCACACCGCCGATCGCGGCCGATACGGGAGTGAAATTAGCCATGACGGATTTCCATTCGTTGGGCGCGCTCAATCATAGGCGCGCCTTGCCTGACCGCAACCCGTCTATTCCTCGCCATTCCTGAGCCGTCGCCATACCGCGCCCAGCACGTTGGAATAATCGTCGGTCCAGACCCGCTGGTGATCCTCCGCCTCGGTCAGCGTCCATTTATCCGACGACGCCAGCTTGCCGACGTCGGCCTCTTCGCGCGCCGAGACCACGACCGAGGTCGAGAAGATGTATTCATTGTCGCGGCCGGAATCTTCGCTGTAGACCCAGCTCTTCAAGTCGTTGGCGTCGGCGATGCCGACGACGACGCTCGACAGTTCCAGATGCCGGTTGGAGACATGCATCACCACAGCCCCCTGCGGCGCCAGCTTGGACTTGTAGATTTCCATCGCCTCTTCGGTCGCCAGATGAATCGGGATCGCATCCGAGGAATAGGCGTCGACGATGATCAGATCGTAGACGCCATCGGGCTCGCGCGCGAAAGTCAGCCGCGCATCGCCGATCACGGGTTCGAGATTCGGCTCACAGACGTCGATGTAGGTGAAGTATTTCGGGTCGCGCGCCGTATCGACCATCGATTGGTCGATCTCAAAGAACTTCCAGTCCTCGCCGGGCTCCGAAGCACACACAAGCGTGCCGGAGCCGAGCCCGATCACCGCCACCCGCAGCGGCGCGCCCTTGCGCTCGCGGATCGCGGCGATCGCCTGACCGATGCCGCCGTCCTTGTGGTAGTAGGTGATCGGCTCCGGCTGGCCGGTGACCGGCGTGCCGTCGTCGTTCTTGAATTTCTCGGCGCCATGAATCGTGGTGCCGTGCATCAGCACGTGATACTGGCCGTTCGGCGTCACCACGATCTTGTGGACGCCGAAGAAGCTGCGCACGGTCTCCACCCGTCCTTCGTCGGAGGGGTAGGCGCGCAGCAGCACCAGCGCCACAGCGACGGTCGCAAATATCTTCCAGCGGTTGGCGTTGAGCGCAAGCGCCAGTAGCGCCGAGAGCACGCCGACCGCGCCGATCACCCAGACCCTGTTGGTGTCGAGCCAAGTGAACAGTTTGCCGGTCGACCAGGTCGGTGCGATCAGCGCCACCGCCAACGCGGCGAGGAACGGCCAGTACCAGTGGCTCCAGCGCGGTAACCGCTCGTTGCCGGTCGGACGGCACAGCGCAGCCAGCGCCAGCAGGATCGGATATTCCGCGACCCATGAGAATGTGAACGGCGCGATCAGGCCGGCGAACAATCCGCCGACCATGCCGCCGAACGACAGCGCGACATAGAAACCGGTGAGATACGTCGCCGCCGGACGGGTGCGCGCCAGTTCGCCGTGGCAAGCCATCGCGATGACGAAGAAGCACAGCTGATGCCCGCCGAGCGTCAGCAGCAGGTTCTGTTCGCCGCCAAACGCAAGCAGCACCACGACACCCGCAATTGCCAGCGGTTGCGCCAGCAGCATCCATTTATGAGGGAGCAATGGCCGCGACTGGAACACCAGCACCCATGTCAGGAGATAGAGCGACAGCGGCAGCACCCAAAGTAAGGGCGCAGCGGCGACGTCGGTGGAAATATGCGCGGTCACCGCGATCAGCAGACCTGACGGAACGGCGGCGAGGAATATCCAGCGGGCGCGCAGCATCCATGACGGTGCTGGCGCGTTGGCATCGTCGGCCGGCATGTTCAGCTCTGCCGCCTTCGCCGGCGAGCGCAGCAGCAGCACGCCACAGCTTGCGATCAGCAAGATCAGCAGGCCATAGCCGCCGGTCCAGATCAGGTTTTGCGTGCGCAGCGTGAACATCGGCTCCAGCAGCACCGGATAGGACAACAGCGCCAGGAAGCTGCCGATATTCGAGGAAGCGTAGAGGAAGTACGGGTCGGGGCCGTTGGGGTGGCCGGTGCGGACGAACCAGGCCTGCAGCAGCGGATTGTTGGCCGCGAGCGCAAAGAACGGCAACCCGATCGACACCGCAAACAGGCCGAGCAGCCAAGGCGCATAGCCTGACGTCGGCGGATCGCCCCATCCGCTCGAAATCGACAGCGGCAGCGTCAGCATCGCACAAGCGAGCAGCAGCAGATGGACCGCCACGGGAATCGTGCGGTTGCGGACCTGCATCAGAAAATGCGCATAGCCATAGCCGCCGAGAAGCAGCGACTGGAAGAACACCATCGCCACCGACCACACCGCCGGCGAGCCGCCGAGCCGCGGCAGCACCATCTTGGTGAATAATGGCTGCACCGAAAACAGCAGCAGCGCGCTGACGAAGATCGCGGCGGTGTAGACGACCAGGACCAGCCGGTTCCGGCTTTCGGAAGGCTGGTCCGCTGAAACGAACAGATCGGGAGAAGTCATCAAAACTCCGGCTGGAAACCGGCGGGCGCCGGTGGCGGGATGCCCGGCAGGGCCGCCGGAGGGCCGCAATGGAGCATAGGGCGACACGGCGAGCAATGCGGGATAAGAAAGCACGGATAGGGCGCGCCGCGCCCATCCCGATCAAACCTTTTTGAAGCTGAAGCTGGCATGAACGAGACCGACGTTGTCATCATTGGGGCGGGGCATAACGGCCTCACCTGCGCCGCCTATCTCGCGATGGCCGGCCTTCGCGTAAAGGTGGTCGAGCGCCGCAAGGCGGTCGGCGGCGCCGCGGTGACCGAGGAATTCCACCCCGGCTTCCGCAACTCGGTGGCCGCCTACACTGTCAGCCTGCTCAACCCGCAGATCATGGCCGACCTGAAGCTCGCCGATCACGGCCTGCGCATCGTCGAGCGCCGTGCGCAAAATTTCCTGCCCGCGCCCGACGGTAGCTATCTCCTGACCGGCGAGGGCCGCACAACGCAATCGGTCGAGAAACTCAGCCAGCACGATGCGGCCGCTATTGATGCCTTCTCGCGCGAGCTGGAGGCCATCGCCGACGTGCTGCGGCAGTTCGTGCTGCGCGCGCCGCCGAACATCGTCGAGGGATTTGGGATCGGCGCGATCCGCGAAGCCTTCAATGCGGTAGGCACCGCCGGCATCCTGCGCAAGCTTTCACTGGAGCAGCAGCGCAATCTGCTCGACCTGTTCACGCGCTCGGCCGGCGAGATGCTGGACGAGCGTTTCGAGAACGACCTGGTGAAGGCGCTGTTCGGCTTCGACGCCATCGTCGGCAATTACGCCAGCCCCTACGCCGCCGGCTCGGCCTACGTCATGCTGCACCATGCGTTTGGCGAGGTGAACGGCAAGAAGGGCGTGTGGGGCCACGCGATCGGCGGCATGGGCGCGATCACGCAAGCGATGGCGCGCGCGGCGCGCGGGCATGGCGCCGAAATCGAAACCGAGGCCGGCGTGCGCGAGGTGATCGTCGAAGGCGACCGCGCCGCGGGCGTCATCCTCGACAATGGCGAGACGATCCGCGCGAAATACGTCGTCTCCGGCGTCAATCCGAAATTGCTTTATACGCGGCTCGTGCCGTCGGGCGCGCTGGCGCCGGAATTCCTCGAACGGATCTCGCGCTGGCGCAACGCCTCCGGTACTTTTCGGATGAACGTCGCGTTGAGCGCCCTGCCCTCCTTCACCGCATTGCCGGGCGCCGGCGACCATCTCACCGCCGGCATCATCCTCGCGCCGAGCTTAGGCTACATGGATCGCGCCTGGCAGGATGCGCGCAGCTACGGCTGGAGCCGCGAGCCCGTGGTGGAAGTGCTGATCCCCTCGACACTCGACTCCTCGCTCGCGCCGGAAGGCCGGCATGTCGCGAGCCTGTTCTGCCAGCATGTCGCGCCGGAATTGCCGGATGGAAAATCGTGGGACGACCATCGCGAGGAGGTCGCCGACCTCATGATCGCGACGGTGGATAAATTCGCGCCGGGCTTTGGGATAAGCGTAATCGGCCGCCAGGTGCTGTCGCCGCTCGATCTCGAGCGGCAGTTCGGCCTGCTCGGCGGCGACATCTTCCATGGCGCCTTGACGCTCAACCAATTGTTCTCGGCGCGGCCGATGCTGGGCCATGCCGACTATCGCGGGCCGCTGAAGGGCCTCTACCATTGCGGCTCAGGCGCCCACCCCGGCGGCGGCGTCACCGGCGCCCCCGGCCACAACGCCGCGCGGACAATCCTGGGCGATCACCGCGCGCTATTTGGATAGGCTGAGAGCAAAGGCGCAACGCCAGCATGACGCTGCTCACGTCATCTTAACCAGCTCCCTCCCGCTCGCATTGGGCACTCGTGCGCGCGCCGGGTGTGGACAATGTGTGTAAAGCCGGTGGGCAACGACGGGAAAAGCCCGTGGACTAGTTGTCGAAAACTCGCCGCAGCGGCTGTGGAAGACACCATGTGCTTCCGCGAATAACCGGGTTGGCAACACTCCCGTTCGCCTGTGGATGGCCGGTGCAAATTACGCGCAGACCAATCCGCCCAAAAAAAGGACCAGGCGCTTGGCGCGCCTGGTCCCCAGAATGCCCCACTGAGGGCGGTTATTTCAGCGACGTGCTGATGTCGTTGAAGTTGCTGCTGAGCTTGCTACCGACACCCTGCACGGCGGTAATGATTGCGATCGCAATCCCGGCTGCAATCAGGCCATACTCGATGGCGGTGGCTCCGGATTCGTCCCTAAGAAATGACCTAATGATCGACATTGGCTGGTTCCGACCTGGGTTTGTGTTCCTGGAACTGAGGATGCCTCTGCAGTTCCCGTCCGGGAACCTACGAAGATGAATCTAAGGTTGTCCTAATGGTAATGGTGCAGCTTTTACGAGTAGTACGACATGAAATTTGCTCAAATTTGAATCAAGCGTCATTTCCTTCTCGTTCGCCTCGCTCCACTTTCTCCAGGTTCTTCAATGACTTCCATCGCCCCTACGCACCGCGTCAGCTTTGCCATCGGTGACGAGCACGCAGCCAAGAGCGTCGTCGATGCCCTGACCGAAGTTTTTTTTGAGGGCCAGGCCGCGATCGCCGCGTTCGAGCGGCCGGATGGCCGATGGGACGTCACGGTGCATTTCGCCGAGCCGCCCGATCAGCCGCTGGTGCGCGAACTCGTGGCCAATGCCGCAGGCGCTGATATCGCCGAGGGCATCGCCTTCGACACGGTCGAGGCCAAGGATTGGGTCAAGGCCAGCCTCGAAGACCTCGTTCCCGTGCCGGCCGGACGCTTCATCGTCCACGGCCAGCATGATCGCGAGCGGATCGCACCCAACAAGATCGGCATCGAAATCGAGGCGGCGCTGGCGTTCGGCACCGGCCACCACGGCACCACGCGCGGCTGCCTGCTGCTGCTCGACCATGTCCTGAAAGCCTGGCGTCCACGCCGCGTGCTCGATCTCGGCACTGGCACCGGCGTGCTGGCGATCGCCGCCGCCAAGGCGCTGCATGACAAGGTGCTGGCGAGCGATATCGATCCGCCCTCGGTGCAGGTCGCCCGCGAAAATGCGCGGCTGAACGTGTCAGGGCATCTGGTGCAGGCGATCCGCGCCACCGGCTTCGCGGCGCCGCAATTTGCTGATGCCGCGCCGTTCGACCTGGTGCTGGCGAATATTCTTGCCAATCCGTTGCGGCAACTGGCAGCGCCCATGACGCGACATCTGGCGCCATCGGCGCTGGTCATACTGTCGGGCCTGCTGACGCCTCAGGCGCCCGCGGTCATCGCCGCCTACCGCGCCCGCGGGCTGGTGCCGGTGCGGCACCTTCGCATCGAGGGCTGGAGCAGCCTCTTGCTGCGCAAGGTGAATTGAAAACTCTACTCGGGTGGTTTGGGACGCGGGTTGCGGGCGATCACGCCCTTCTCTGCCTTCAACGTCCGTTTGACCCGCGCTTCCGCGAACCGGTCCAGCATCTGGACGATGACGCCGCGCTGTTTCTTGTTAGCCACCGGCGGAACCGGGCCGCGGTCGGCCGGCGGCGAAATCTTCTCAAACGTGAAAGCAGGCATGGTGTATCCCCTCTTCGTTGAGTTGAAACACTCCTCGGGCCTCCCGGTATCCTGAGCCGAACAGCACCGCAAAACCGTTCCATCCGACTAACACGGACGGATATAATGAAGCACGGATTATGCCAAATTGTGGCCAGCCGCGCTGCATTGCGGACCGCTCCACCGAACCCTAAAGTGACAAGGCGATGTTCGAAGCCCATTTCCAGACATTCGAAGAACCCGAAGGCGGCGTGGCGCTGACCGCACGGCTGGCCCGCTTTCGCGAGGAGCTGGCACGGCGGAAGTTGACGGGATTCGTCATTCCCCGCGCCGATCAGCAGCAAAACGAGTATGTCGCAGCCTCCGAAGAGCGGCTGGCCTGGCTGAGCGGCTTCACCGGTTCGGCCGGCATGGCGATCGTCCTGACGCGCGAGGCCGCCGTTTTCGTCGACGGCCGCTATACGCTGCAGGCCGCCAAACAGGTCGACCGCAAGGCCTGGCATATCGCGCCGCTGGCCGATCCGCCGCCGGAACATTGGCTGGCCAAGCACCTTGCGGCCGGCGACCGCCTCGGTTTTGACCCGTGGCTGCACACTTCCGCGGCAGCCGAGCGTCTGGCCGCTGCCTGTACCAAGGCGGGCGCGGAGCTGATCGCGGTCGACAGCAACCCGCTGGACCAGGTGTGGACCGAACGCCCGGCGCCGCCGCTCGGCCCCGTTTCCGTTCATGGCGTGCAGTTTTCCGGCGAGATCGAAGCCGAAAAACTCAGGCGGATCCGGCTTGAGATCAGCAAGCTCGGGGCCGAGGCGCTGGTTCTGTCTGATAGCCACGCGGTGGCCTGGACCTTCAACATCCGCGGCGCCGACGTCTCGCACACGCCGCTGCCTTTGTCCTACGCGCTGGTGCCGAAGGACGGCCGCCCCACCATCTTCATCGACCACCGCAAGCTTTCCAACCTGACGCGCGACCATCTCGAACAATCAGCCGACGTCCGGGATCCCGATGCGCTGGTGCCCGATCTGACCGAACTCGCGCGCAGCGGCGCCGCGATCGCCCTCGACAGCGCCACGGCCGCCGATGCGCTCAGCCGCCTGATCGCGGGCGCCGGCGGAAAACCGGTGAGCGGCAACGATCCGGTGAGCCTGCTGAAGGCGGTGAAGAACAGCACCGAAATCGAGGGCACGCGGACCGCGCACCAGCGCGACGCGGTGGCGCTGACACGCTTCCTCGCCTGGATCGACCGCGAGGCGCCATCCGGCGCGCTGACGGAGATCGACACCGTCGAGGCGCTGGAAACCTTTCGGCGCCAGACCTGCGCGCTGAAGGATGTTTCGTTTCCGACCATCGCCGGGACCGGGCCGAACGGCGCGATCGTGCATTACCGCGTCACCCGCAAGAGCAACCGGCGGATTTCGCCCGGCGATCTCCTGCTGATCGATTCCGGCGCGCAATATGAAGACGGCACCACCGACGTCACCCGCACGATCGCGATCGGCAATCCCACCGACGAAATGCGCGACCGCTTCACCCGCGTGCTGCGCGGACACATCGCGATCGCACGCGCGATCTTTCCCGACGGCACCACCGGCGCGCAGATCGATTCCTTTGCACGGCAATTTTTGTGGCAGGCCGGCCTCGATTTCGAGCACGGCACCGGCCATGGTGTCGGCAGCTATCTTTCGGTGCACGAAGGCCCGGCGCGGATTTCAAAACTCGGCACCACGCCGCTCAAGCGCGGCATGATCCTTTCCAACGAGCCCGGCTATTACAAGACCGACGCCTTTGGCATCCGGATCGAGAACCTCGAACTCGTCATCGGCACCGACGTGCCAGGTGCCGACAAGCCGGTGAATGCGTTCGAGACGCTGACGCTGGCGCCGATCGACCGCCGCCTGATCGATGTGAACATGCTCAGCCCGACAGAGCTGAAATGGCTGAACGATTACCATGAGCGCGTCAATCGCGCGGTGCGCCCGCATCTCGACGACAACGCCACGAAGCTGTGGCTCGATGAGGCGACGGCGGCGATGCTGCCGCTTTAATCGTTGACTAAAGCCGTAGGATGGGTCGAGCGCAGCGATACCCATCAATGCCGGTGCGCGTGGTGAGACGATGGGTATCGCGGAGCCTGTCATCGGGCGCGCATTCGCGCGACCCGTTGGCTCCACCCATCCTACTTTCCACCAGTCGCCCCGGCGACGGCGGAGGATCCGGTACCGCTAGAGCGATACGGCGCGGGCGCCGGACACAAAAACCGCGAAAACAACCCCATGCAAAGTAGAATCCAGCGGCCCAGTCTCGTACCCGCCTCCCCAATTCAGCATGGCCGCATGCCAAAACGTCCCTGTTCGTGCTGAACCATCTGGTTAAAAGTCCAATCCAAGCAAAACAGGATCTGAACTGAATGCACGGCGTCGTGGGCAAGCCGCCCGACGCGGCGGCGAGCGCCGTCGCGACCTCCAAGATCATGCTGCTGATGCTGGTGGCGATGACCGGCGTCGCGCCGATCTCGCTCTATATGCTGGTGCCGGCGCTTCCCGTGCTGGCGACGACGTTCGGTGGTGACATTTCCGTCGCGCAGATGACGGTGTCGCTCTACATGGTCGGCATCGCCTGCTCGCAGCTCATCATGGGGCCGCTGTCGGACAAGTTCGGACGCCGCCCGGTGCTGCTCGCAGGCCTTGCCCTGATGGTGGCGGCGAGCGTTGGCTGCTCGCTGGCGCAGACACTGCCGCAACTGATTGCCGCGCGTTTCCTGCAGGCGCTGGGTGGCGCGACCGGCATGGTGGTGAGCCGCGCCATCATCCGCGACCTCTACAGCCGCGACCGCATCAGCTCCATGATCAGCCTCGTGATTGCCGTCATGATGATGGCGCAGATGCTCAGCGCGCTGGTCGGCGGCCTCCTGGAGACCGCGTTCGGCTGGCGCGCCATCTTCTATTTCATCACGGCGGCTTCGCTCAGCGTCGCGGTCCTGATCGCGCTGGCGCTGCCCGAGACGCGCGGCGAACGCAGCGAGAGCAGCAGCTTCCGCGGCGACGTCGGCAAGCTGATCCGCAACCGCGCCTTCATCGGCTATGTGCTGTGCCAGGTCCTGGCTTCCCAGATTATTTTCATGTTTGCCGGCGGCGGACCTTACATTGTGGTGACGCAGATGGGCCGAACCACGGCCGAATATGGCGCGTGGTTCGCGACGACGGGATTTGCCTATCTGATCGGCAATGTGTTCTGCGTCCGTTTCGCGCCGCGGCATTCGCTGGAGAAGCTGATCTGGTTCGGACTCGCGGTGCAATTCGGCGGCGCCCTCTTGAACCTCGTCTTGAGCATTGCCGGGATCAACCAGGCGCCGCTCTGGCTGTTCGGCACCCAGATGATCGTGATGGTCGCCAACGCCTTCGTGATGAACAACGCCGCGGCCGGCGCCATCAGCGCGCGTCCCGAGGCCGCCGGCACCGCCTCCGGAGCGATGGGCTTTCTGCAACAGGGCATCGGCGCGCTGGTCTCGCAATTCGGCGCCTATCTCGGCGGCCACTCCACCACGACGCTGCCGCTGACGGCGGCGATCTTCGCGCTGTCGATCGCCTGCATCTCGGTGATGTTCTTCATCGTGCCGCGGCGAAGTGTCGTGGTCAGCGAGGAGCTGGTGAAGAAGGCGGAGGAGGAAGAATCGGGAATGTTGTGAGATGCGCGAAGTTGCCGCCCCCGTCATTGCGCGCGAAGCGAAGCAATCCACCTCGCCGCACAAGGGAAATCAATCATACTTTGTTACGCCGCAATGGACTGCTTCGCTACGCTCGCAATGACGGTTGGAACGAACGCATGCATCATGCCTGATTTTCTCAAGATTCTTGCGCTGAGCGCGCTGCTCACACTCTCGTCAAAACCGGTCGTGGCAATGGATCAAGGCACGGTTGCGCCAGGCGTCTTCGATTGCTGGGAGCCGGAGCGCACGTTCAAGCAATGTGCGGCAACCGGCCCCGACGGGCGGCCGCGCTTGAAGCGATCCTATTTGGCTCGACTTCGATATGACCGTGATGGGCTGGCTTCGGTCTTGTTGTTCGGTGGGACTGACAAACGAAAAGCCCAATGGTTCTACGTTCGACGTGGCGTCATCCCAGTGCCGGTTGAATCAATGGACAACGGCCCGGACTATTTCGAGGATGGTCTCGCGCGGTCGCGGGTCGGCGGCAAGATTGGATACATCGACCGCAAACTCAATCTCGTGATCCCGGCGAGGTATGACGGAGCCTATCCATTCAGGGATGGAGTTGCTGTTGTCTGCACGGCTTGCACTATTGAATATGACCGCACTGTCACTGAAGGCGAGCGTAGCTGGTACGTGGGCGGACAATGGGGACGCATCGACCGCAGGGGACGTGTGGTCTCGCCCTTCCGATCGTGGGAGAAATATCAGCAGCTCGAATTCAACTGACGGCTGAACACTTGTGAGGAATTGATCGAGCAGACGGAGGAGGAAGAGTCGGGATGCTGAGAGAGCAATCCACGACGTCAGCGCCTCATTGTCTGCTGTCATCGCCCGCGAAGGCGGGCGATCCAGTACGCCGCGGCTTCTCGATCTGCCACTTCCGCCTCTGGAATACTGGGTCACCCGCCTTCGCGGGTGACGACAACGGAATATGCGGCGCCCGCCTCACTCCCCGATCAGTTTCAGCCACTCATCCTCGGTCAGCACGGCAACGCCGTGTTTCTTCGCTTCGGCGAGCTTGGAACCGGCGCCCGGTCCCGCAACGACGTAATCCGTCTTCTTCGAGACTGAACCCGCTGCCTTGGCGCCCAGCCGTTCGGCCGTCGCCTTGGCTTCGTCGCGCGTCATCTTTTCCAGCGAGCCGGTGAACACCACGGTCTTGCCGGCGACGGCCGAATTGCTCTTGGGCTTTTCCGCGTCGATGATCTCGTTGAGCTCCTTGACCAGCCGCTCGACGATGCCGCGGTTATGGCTTTCGCCGAAATAGGCAGCGACGCTCTTGATTACGGTGTCGCCGATCTGGTCGAGCGCATCCATCTCGGCGATGGTGTCCTCGTCACCCTTGGCGACCTTGAGGCAGGCATCGTGGAAGGCATCCCACGAGCCGTAGCCGCGCGCCAGCGCCAGCGCCGTGGTCTCGCCGACATGGCGCATGCCGAGCGCATAGATGAAGCGCTCCAACGAAATGCGGCGGCGGTTCTCGATCGCGGCGAACAGGTTGCGCACCGAAGTTTCGCCATAGCCCTCGATCTCTTCGAGCTTCAGCTTGGCGTTACGTTTCGGCAGCGTGAAGATATCGGCGGGCTCCCGCACCCATTCGCGATCGAAGAAGTACTGGAGCTGCTTCTCGCCGAGTCCGTCGATGTCGAAGGCGCGGCGCGACACGAACAGCTTTAAGTGCTCGATCTTCTGGAACGGACAGGCGAACTCGCCGGTACAGCGGGCGCGCGAGCCTTCCTCGCCGGTTGCCGTTTCCTCGCGCACGACGTCGGTGTGCAGCGGGCACGGGCATTTCTTCGGGAAGTGAAACTCCTTCGCGCCCTTCGGCCGCTTGTCGATCACGACGTCGACGACCTGCGGAATCACGTCGCCGGCGCGCTGGATCACGACGGTATCGCCAAGCCTGATGTCGCGCCCCTCGCGCAGCACTTCGCCCTTGTTGCCGATGCCCTTGATGTAATCCTCATTGTGCAGCGTGACGTTCTGCACGATGACGCCGCCGACGCCGACCGGCTCCAGCTTGCCGACCGGCGTGAACGATCCGGTGCGGCCGACCTGGATTTCGATGTCCTTGAGCACCGTCATGGCGCGCTCGGCCGGGAATTTGTGCGCAATGGCCCATCGCGGCGTGCGCGAGACGAAGCCGAGCCGCTCCTGCCAGTCGATCCGGTCGATCTTGTAGACGACCCCGTCGATGTCGTAATCGAGCTCGGCGCGCTGCTCCTCGATCTTGCGATGGAATGCGATCAGATGCTCGACGGAGTGGCAAAGCTTCGTCAGCGGGTTGGTCTTGAAGCCGCAGCGCTCGAACCAGTGGATCATGCCGGTTTGCGTGCCCTCCGGCATCGCGCTCATCTGACCCCAGGAATAGGCGAAGAAGCCGAGCGGCCGCGACGCGGTGATGGAAGGGTCCTTCTGGCGCAGCGAGCCCGCGGCGGAATTTCGCGGGTTGGCGAAGATGGTATCGCCCGCGGCCTTCTGGCGTTCGTTCAGTGCGAGAAAGGCCTTCTTGGTCATGTAGACCTCGCCGCGCACCTCGCAGACGTCCGGGACGCTGCGTCCTTTCAGCCTCTCGGGCACATCTTCGAGCGTGCGGATATTGGCGGTGACATCCTCGCCTTCTGCGCCGTCGCCGCGGGTGGCGGCGGTGACGAGTTCACCGCCCTCATAGCGCAGCGACATCGACAGACCGTCGATCTTCGGCTCGGCGGAGAAGTTGATCTTGTCGTCACTGAGCTTGAGAAAGCGCTCGATTCGGCCGACGAAGTCGAGCACGTCCTGTTCGGCGAACGCGTTGTCGAGCGACAGCATCGGCACCGCATGGCGAACTTTTTTGAAACGCCCCGACGGCGCCGCGCCGACCTTCTGCGACGGCGATTCCGCCGTGACGAATTCGGGAAACCGCTTCTCGATGGCATTGTAGCGCTGCCGCAGGGCGTCATATTCGGCGTCGCTGACGCTGGGAGCGTCCTCCTGATAATAGCGCTTGTCGTGCCCTTCGAGCTCCAGCGCGAGCCGCATGTGCTCGACCTTGGCCTGCGCCTTGGTGAGCTTGGCAACGTCGGTCAGGGTTTTTGTTTTTGCTGTCTTGGCCATGAAAGCCTAGCTCGCCGCGCGCAACAGCCGCTCCGCCGCCGCCCTCGCTTCCGCCGTGATCTCGGCGCCGGCCAGCATGCGGGCGATTTCCTCGCGGCGGTGGTCGGCGGCGAGCGCGTTGACGCGGGTGGCGACGCGCTTGCCCTTGTCGAGCGCATCCTTGGAAATGAGCAGGTGCGTGCTGGCCCGTGCGGCGACCTGCGGCGCATGCGTCACCGCCATCACCTGGACCTGGCCGGCCAGCCGCGAAAGCCGCGCGCCGATCGCGTCCGCCACCGCGCCGCCGACACCGGTATCGATTTCGTCGAACACCAGCGTGGGCGCCGAGCCGCGGTCGGACAGCACCACCTTGAGCGCCAGCAGGAACCGCGACAGCTCGCCGCCGGAGGCGACCTTCATCAGCGGCCCCGGTTTGGTCCCCGGATTGGTCTGCACCCAGAACTCGACCCGGTCGATGCCCTGCGGCCCCGGCGAATTCGCGTCGGTTTCAACCTGCGTCGTGAATTTTGCGCGCTCGAGTTTCAGCGGCGCGAGTTCGGCGTTAACCGCCTTGTTGAGCTTCTCGGCGGACTTATTGCGGGCAGCAGACAGCTTGGTCGCCGCCGCGCCGTAGCGCTGGTCGGCTTCATCAGCGGCGGCTTCCAGCTTCTTCAACTGATCCGCGCCGGCATCGATCAGTGCCACGTCGGCGACGAATTTGGCGGCAAGCGCCGCCAGCCCATCGACCGGCGTCGAATATTTGCGCGAGGCGGCACGAAGCGCAAACAGCCGCTCCTCGATGCGCTCCAGCTCGGCGGGATCGAAATCGGCCGCGACCAAGGCTGCGCTGAGATGCTGGTCGGCCTCTTCCAGCGCGTTGATCGCGATATCGATCGCCTTCACCGCCGGCTCGACCAGCGCGGGCGAATTGGCGGCGCGGCGTTCGAGACGGCGTACTGCGGCGGCCAGCGCCGGCACCGGCGAATGGGGGCCGCCGACCGCCTCCTGCGCCTCGCGCAGGTCGCTTGCGATCTTCTCGCCCTGCATCATGGTGGTGCGGCGTCCGGCGAGCGCGGTCTCCTCGCCCTCCTTCGGCTTCAACGTCTTCAGCTCGTCGGCGGCGTGGCGCAGATAGTCCGCCTCGCGCGCGGCGCGTTCCATGCTGGCGCGATGCGCGTCGAGCGCTTGATTCGCAGTGCGCCGCGCCTCCCATAGCGTTTCCAGCGCCGCGACCTCTTTCTCCAGCCCGGCAAAGGCATCGAGCAACTGCCGGTGCGTCGAGGCGTCAACCAGCGCGCGCTCGTCATGCTGGCCATGGATCTCGACCAGGACAGCGCCGACCGCTTTCAGGGTCTGCACGCTGATCGACTGGTCGTTGATGAAGGCGCGGGTGCGGCCGTCGGCGAGCTGCACACGGCGCAGAATCATTTCGCAGGATTCTTCAGAACTCGCATCGTCGAGGCCGTTCTCGGACAGAATCTTTGCCGCCGGATGGTCCTTGGGGACGTCGAAAGTGGCCGTCACCTGGCCCTGCTCCGCGCCGTGGCGGACCAGGCCCGAATCGCCGCGGCCGCCAAGCGCCAGCGCGAAGGCATCGAGCAGGATGGATTTGCCCGCGCCGGTTTCACCGGTCAGCACCGCGAGGCCACGGGAGAATTCGATATCGAGCCGTTCGATCAGGACGATGTCACGGATCGACAGACGCGCCAGCATGCGAAGTAAATTCCTAGCCGAGACCCATCTTCTTGAAGGCCCTGGAAATATAGGAACCCTTGTTCTCGCTCGGCTCGAGACCGCCCGACTTTACAAGATTATAGGCGTCCTTGTACCACCGGCTGTCAGGAAAGTTGTGCCCAAGTACGGCCGCCGCCGTCTGCGCCTCGCCGACGATGCCGATCGCCATATAGGCCTCGGTGAGGCGGTAGAGCGCTTCCTCGACGTGGCGGGTGGTCTGATAGCGCGTGACCACGGTCTTGAAACGGTTGATCGCCGGAGTGAAGTCGCGCTTATCCAAATAATAGCGGCCGACATCCAATTCCTTGCCGGCGAGCTGGTCGCGCGCGCCTTCGAGCTTGGCCTTGGCGGAGTTGGCGTATTCCGAGGTCGGATATTTGCGAATCACCTCTTCCAGCGCCGCGATCGCCTTTTCGGTGCGGCCCTGGTCGCGGGAGATGTCCGGGATCTGGTCGTAATGCGAGGCCGCGATCAGATATTGCGCATAAGCCGCATCCGGGCTGCCGGGATGCAGCGTGACGTAACGGGTCGCAGCACCAATGCAGCTGTCGTAGTCGCCGGAATTGTAGAAGGAATAGGCCGACATCAGCAGCGATTTGCGCGCCCAGTCCGAATAGGGATGCTGGCGATCGACTTCCTCGAATTTCTTCGAGGCCGCCTTGTTATCCTTGCGCTGGTTCATCAGGTACAAGCCCTCATTGTAGAGCTTGTCCGCCGGTTCCTCGTTGAAGGTGTCGTCCTTGGCGGTGAACTTGTCCCAGAGCGCGCCGGTGCCGCATCCGCTTAAGGGAATGGTGAGCGCAATCAGGCCCGCCGCCAGCCGCAGCAACCGTAGTGATTTGCGTGGTTCAAGCGTCATACGCTGTGCCGACATTGAATCTGTGACCTGACGCCTTTGATGCGGTTGATGACTGGAGCCCGCCTGCCCATGAACCGCGGTCATGGAAGCCATATTTCCCGTGCCCAATGCGTAATTCCTCAGAGGCCCGTAGCGCTTGTCGTGCAACCGCGAGCCTCTGTAGCCGAAAAATGGTCCTCAACCAACCGAATACGCAGCCAATTCGCCCGGATTAAGGCGGCGGAACGGGCATCGTTACCAATTGTGGTTACTACGGAAAACGCGTCTGTGTACGGCACAAAAAGCCCGGCCTTTCGCAAGCCGAGGTCAGTGGATTTCACAAGCGAAAGTCAGGACATTTCGCAAAGCGAAAGTCAGGACACATCCGGACCATAGGCCGGGGCGATCAAACCGCCCACCATGCCTGCGCCGGCCTCAACATGGCCGCGGGTACGGCGTGCCGGTTCGGCCTCGACCACCCGCCAGGCGCTGGGATCGGCCAACAGGGCCGTCAGTACGGCGTGGTTCAGCTTGTGGCCACCACGCACCGAGCGATAGGCGCCGAGCAGCGGCAAGCCGGCCAGGGTCAGATCGCCAACCGCGTCCAGCGCCTTGTGGCGGGCGCATTCATCGGAAAAGCGCAGGCCTTCGGTGTTGAGCAGACGGGCGTCGTCGAGCACCACTGTATTTTCAAACGAGGCGCCGCGCGCAAAACCGGCGCTCCAGAGCCGCGCGACATCGTTCATGAAGCCGAAGGTCCGGGCCCGGGACACCTCGCGGCGGAAGCTTTCAGGATTGAGATCGAGCGAGAAATTCTGGCGGCCGATCACGGGATTGGCGAAGTCGATCTCGATCTCGACGCGGAACCCGCCTGCATGCGGCCTCAACTCGCCGAAGCTGTCGCCGATCGCAACCTGCACCGGCTTCAGCACCTGAATGAAGCGGCGGGAGGCCGACTGGGTGACAATGCCGGCCTGATCGATGGCGGCGACGAAGGCCGCCGCGCTGCCGTCCATGATCGGAACTTCGGGACCATCGACTTCGATGATGGCGTTGTCGACGCCCATGCCGCGCAAGGCAGCGAGGACATGTTCCGCAGTGGAAACCAGCGGGCCTTCGCGGTCGCCGAGAACGGTTGCAAGATCGGTGGCGGTTACGGATTCGGCGATGGCGGGAACTTCGCGGTCGGCCTCATCAAGGCCGGTACGGACAAAAATAAAACCCGTATCCACAGGAGCAGGTCCAAGCGTCAGGCTGACAGGTAAACCGGAATGAACGCCAACGCCCGTTACGGTGGCTTGCGACCGAAGCGTGGTTTGCCGGCTGAATTTCATCGATAACTGCCCACTACCCTGACTTAACCCAAAGACGGGAACCGCGCGTAAGTGGCGATTCGCGTTCTAGGCATCCCCAAGTCACGGCAGACCATAACTATTTCCCAAAGCGCGCCAACTCACGCTTCTTTACGGATTGTTACCCTATCTCTGCCGCAATCGCGCCAAGGGTTAACCAAATTCCGGCACGGCCGAAGGCCGTTTCAGCTGCAATAGCTGATCACGGAATGAATAATTAATCATTTAAAATCAGTTGCTTGACTGGTCAACCGCGCCTCGGCACCCAGCCAAAGAGAGGGGCCCCGGCTGGGTCAGCCGGGGCCCCTTGGGTCGCCTTAATTGTTACAAAAGCTTAGTTGGCCTGGCGTCGGAGGAAGGCCGGGATATCAAGATGATCGTCGCCCTGTGGCGTTGAGGCAACAGGTGCCGGGCGGCCATGGACGTCCAAACCTTGCGGCGCCGGGCGTTTTGCGTACTCCGATACCGGTTCATGATTCGCCGCCATTTGCTGGGCGACGGTCCGCTGCGGCTTGCGATCGGGCAGCGGCGGCAGCGGCGCCATCGCCGGACCGGAGGCGCGGGCCGCGATCGGCGGCTCGGCCTCTTCGTCGCGGCGGCCGAGCCCGACATTGGCGAGCCGCTGCAACAGCGAGAGCTTGGACTTCTGCGGGTGCTCCTCCTCGGCCTCACCGCGGGCCTGCCGGATTTCGGCCTGCGCCGGCATCGGCAGATCCTCGAATTTCGGCATCCGCGGCGAGCGGGCCGGCGCTCGTTCGGCCGCCTGCGGGATGAAGGTTTCGGGGGTCGCAGGCTGCTCGGGCTCGATGCGGGCGGCCTCGTTATGATCCGGGAACAGGGTCGGCTTCTGCGCGATCGGGCGGACCGTGACGTCGCCATAGGAAGCCGGCTGGATCGGAGCCTGTTGCGGCGTATCAACCGCAGCTGCGATCGCAGCAAGCGCTGCACGCTCGACGTTGTTGGCCTGACGTTGCGCCGACGCGACGGCAGAGGCCTGCGCGGGAGCCGGAGCAATGCCCTGCGACGCGGGCGCCGGCTCGAGCTTCTGGGCGCGTTCGGCCAGCCGCGCATTGTCGGCGCGCAGGCGAGCGGTCAGTTCGGCCAGACGGTTGTCGGGCGAGGACGTGGCGCCGGCAGTGGCAGTGGTCGCGGCCGCCGGGGCGGCGGCGGCATTGCGCGCGATCTGCGCCTGCTCGATGCCGGTGGCGACGACGGAGACGCGGATGATGCCGTCGAGCGTCTCGTCGAAGGTGGCGCCGACGATGATGTTGGCGTCCTGGTCGACTTCCTCGCGAATCCGGGTGGCGGCTTCGTCGACTTCGAACAGGGTGAGGTCCTTGCCGCCGGTGATCGAGATCAGCAGCCCGCGGGCCCCCTTCATCGATGAGTCGTCGATCAGCGGGTTGGCGATCGCAGCTTCGGCCGCGGTCAGCGCGCGCTTCTCGCCGGTAGCTTCGCCGGTGCCCATCATCGCCTTGCCCATCTCCTTCATCACCGCCCTCACGTCGGCGAAGTCGAGGTTGATCAGGCCTTCCTTGACCATCAGGTCGGTGATGCAGGCAACGCCCGAATAGAGCACCTGATCGGCCATCGCGAAGGCGTCGGCGAAGGTGGTCTTTTCGTTGGCGACCCGGAACAGGTTCTGGTTCGGGATGATCAAGAGCGTATCGACCACCTTGTGCAGTTCGGCGATGCCGGACTCGGCGGTTCGCATGCGGCGCATGCCTTCGAAGTGGAACGGCTTGGTCACCACGCCGACGGTGAGGATGCCCATTTCGCGCGCGGTCTTGGCGATGACGGGGGCTGCGCCGGTGCCGGTGCCGCCGCCCATGCCGGCGGTGACGAACACCATGTTGGCGCCCGAGAGGTGGTCGCGAAGTTCGTCGATGACCTCCTGCGCGGCCGCCGCGCCGACATCAGGCTGGGACCCCGCGCCGAGGCCCTGCGTCACCTGTGTGCCCATCTGCACGATGCGCTGCGCCTTCGACATGGTCAGCGCCTGCGCGTCGGTGTTGGCGACGACGAAATCGACGCCCTGCAACCCGGCAGTGATCATGTTATTGACGGCATTGCCGCCTGCTCCACCGACGCCGAAGACGGTAATCCGCGGTTTCAGCTCGCTGATGTCAGGGGGGGTCAGATTGAGTGCCATGGTTGCCTCTCTTACGACGCGCGCTTTGGTTCGCCCCGGCCGGCGGCCGCGGCATTTGGTGAAAATCGTTTGGTCACTGGATCGGTCATCAGAAGCCCTCGCGAAGCCATCGTCCGACCTTTCCGAAATAGCCGTCAGTCCCTGTCCTGAGCTGCCGCGTATGCCGCGGTTCGACGTGTTCCAGATGAGCGTATTGCGGATAGACCAGGAGGCCGGTCGGCACCGCGAACGAGGCGCTCTTGGCCTCGCTGGGCAGCCGGCCGAAACCGAGCGGCCGGCCGATCCGGACCGGCCGGTTGAGAATGCGGGTGGCGAGTTCGACGGTGCCGGTGAGCTGGGACGCGCCGCCGCTCAAGACAACCCGCGCACGCGGCTCTGCCGCAAAGGGGGAATCCGCGAGCCGGTCCCGGACCATTTCAAAAATCTCCTCGGCGCGATGCCGGACGATGTTCGCGATCGTGGCGCGCGAGACGATCTGCGGTGCATCGTGTTCCTCACCTGCAGTCGGAACAGACATCAACTCGCGCGCGTCGGACCCGCCGGTCAGCACGGTCCCGTATAAAGTCTTGATTCGCTCGGCATCTGCAATGCATGCGCCGACGCCGCGTGCAAGATCCATGGTCACGTGCTGTCCGCCGAGCGCAAATCCTGATGCATGAACGAAGCGGCCGGCCGAATAGGTCGCAATCGTGGTCGATCCGGCGCCCATTTCGACCACGGCGGCGCCGAGATCGGCCTCGTCGTCGGTCAACACGGAAAGGCCTGCGACATAAGGACTCGCCGACATGGCTTCGACATTGAGATGGCAGCGCTCGACCACCAGCATCAGATTGCGGGCAACGGTGGCATCCGCCGTCACCACGTTCATGTCGACGCCGAACTGCCGGGCCACCATGCCGCGGGGGTCGCGGATGCCCTTGACGCCATCCAGCGCGTAGCCGACCGGCAGCGCGTGCAGCACGGTGCGGCCCTCGCCGGTGGCGTGGCGCATGCCGGTGGAGGTCACCCGGGTGACGTCATCGGCAGTAACGGCGCCGCCCCTGATATCGGCGGCGGCCTCGACCAGCTGGCCCTGCAGCCGGCCGCCGGAAACCGACAGCAATACTGACTCAACGCGGACCTTGGCCATGCGCTCGGCCAGCGCCACCGCCTGCCGCACCGCCTGTTCGCATTCGGCGAGATCGACCACGGCGCCGGCCTTGACGCCGCGCGACTGGATCTGGCTGTAGCCGATCAATTCCACCGCATGGGTACGGCCGCGCAGCGCGTCGTTCGCCGGCGACGGCTTCAGCCGCGCGATCATGCAGGCGATCTTGCTGGTGCCGACATCGAGCGACGCCACCAGCGCGGTGCGCTTATGATCGACGGGGCGCGTCTTCGGGGTCTGGTTGCGATCGAGGCCGGTCATGCGTCACCGGCCTTCTTCTTGGGTTTCTTGTCCTTGAACAATTCTTCGCGGGCCTTGGCCGCGTCATCAGACAATTGCACCGTCAAGCGGTCCGGCAGGCGCATGTCGACCGCGACGATGTCGCGCGAGAACAGCCGGTCGTCCTTGTCCAGCTTGCTCAGCACGGCAAGCGCATTGCCGACGTCGTTCTCCGGCAGGCGGATGTCGAGGCCGTCCTTCAGCCGCAGATTCCAGCGCCGTTCGCCGACGAGGATCGCAGCCTTGGTCGCGATGCGAACCTGCGGATAACGGTCGAGCAGCGCGAGGAAATCGCGGGCCTTGACGTCGGCGCCCTTGCCCACCACCAGCGGCAGCGTCACGAAGCGGCGCGACACGTAGGGCTCCAGCACCACGCCGTCCTCCGATATCACGGACAGCCGGCCCTCCTGCTGCCACAGCGCGAACGCCGTACGCTCGACGATGTCGATCTGCAGCTGACCGGGATAAAGCTTCAGGATGGTCGCATCAGCGATCCACGGATTGGCCTTGAGCCTGTCGCGCACGGTGACGGCGTCGAGAAACAACAGCGAGGAACGGCCGTTGACGCCGCCGATCGCGAGCACCTCGTCCTGGCTCAATTGCTTGCGGCCATTGATGGCAACCGTGGTGATGCGGAATCCGGCCGAATTGGCCAGCGCATTGCGGGTATCGTCAAGCGCCACCATGAAGTCGTCGACATGGCCGCCCTTGACGATGCCCAGGCCTGCGCTGCCGAGCAGCATCAGCACGGTCAAGGCGACGCCTGCGCGGTTCGGAAGGTAACGTTCGACCAGCAGGACCAGGCGATTCGACGGCTCACGATCGATCACGGGCCTTGCCGGGACGCGGGCACGAAGGCCCATCCGCTCGCGCAGCAGCACGGCCGCTCCAATAGCAGCCGCTTTCAGGTCAGCTTGGGGCCCCAGCGATCTCAGCGACCGAGCGAGGCGTCCTGCACCATCCATTGCACGAGCCTGTCCAAGTGTTGTTCCCGCAAGCGTTTTTGCGGGTTCCGGCCCATGTGACGCCTCGGTTTTGCCGGACTTGGTGCTGATCTGAAGTCGGAACAGCGCACGCCCCGGCAGCCAAGCGCCACATGCGCCGCCAGCGTTAACCTTCGGACTTCCTGGTAAACAAAGTGTAAATTCGGGGCACCGGTGACGCGTTTTGACGCGTCTTTTGAGTGGTTTGCCGGGTAATTCTTAGGATTTTAGCAACAATTCTCGTGGCGAGGTTAGTTCCGGGTTAACGGCCTGTTAACTGGCCGGTCGGCCGGTCAAACCCGTTCCCGGTTGCGCCGTTCGGCCAGCGCGATCTGGTCGCGCAGAAAATCCGGGAATTCGATCCCCTGCGCCTTCAGCGCCTTCGGGTAGAGCGATGCGGCGGTCAGGCCCGGCAGCGTGTTGGTTTCCAGGTAAACCAGCCCCTTCGCCGAGACGATGAAGTCGGTCCGGGAATAGCCGCTGCACGACAGCGCCCGGTGCGCCCGCAGCGCCTGGTCCATGAGGGCTGTGCTGATCTCGGGCGAAAATCGTCCCGGACAGATCTCCTGGGTAGATTTGAGCAGGTACTTCGCCGTGTAGTCGAACGCGCCTTCCGCCGGAACAATTTCGATCGGCGGCAGTGAAAGCACCGAGCCGTCGGGCCGCTCCAGCACGCCGCAGGTCGCCTCCACGCCCGACACGAACGGCTCGATCAGATATTCCTCTGTTTTGGCGGCGTTGCGCACGGCGACGAGATCCTGCTTCGCATTGACGAAGATCAGGCCATAGCTCGATCCGTCCCGCGCCGGCTTTGCGATCAGCCTGCCGTATTCCGCAAACGCCGCGTCGAGGTTTTCCAGGGCGACGCCGGCCGGCGCTGCGACGCCCGCATAGGCCGCAAAGCGTTTTGCCGCCACCTTGTCAAAAGCGAGATTCGACGACGCCGAGCCGGAGCCGGTGAAGGGAATCCCGCGCAGTTCGCACATTGCCTGCAATTCGCCGTTCTCGGCCCGGCCGCCGTGCAGGCCGAGCACCAGCACGCGATCCTCGGATTTCGCCTTGTCGAGCGCGGCTTCGAGCGACAGGCCGCGGTTGCCGGGTTTGAATTCATCCTCAAACGGACGCGCGTGAGAGAGCAGTTTCTGCGACGCGACCTCATGCACGGTATCAGCAACGTCCCAGAACCATAGATCGGCTTCCGGCAACGCCCGATGCAGCGCCTGGCCACTCGCGACCGAGACCAGCCGCTCCTTGTTGGTGCCGCCAAAGAGAACGGTCGTCCGCATCAGCCTCGCTCGATTCCGATCCGCTTGATTTCCCAGTGTAGCTCGATTCCAGAATTCGCTTTAACCCGCTCGCGCACGGTTTCACCCAGCGTTTCAATATCATGCCCGGTAGCATTACCGGTGTTGATGAGGAAATTGCAGTGCATTTCCGAGACCTGCGCCCCGCCGACGCGCAAGCCCCGGCAGCCGGCGGCGTCGATCAGTTTCCAGGCGCTGTTGCCGGGCGGGTTCTTGAAGGTCGATCCTCCGGTCTTTTCGCGAATCGGCTGAGCGGTTTCGCGATGGGTCTGCACCTCGTTCATCCGCGCGCGAATGGCTTCAGCGTCCGTGATGGCGCCGCGGAAACGCGCAGAGGTGAAAATCACGGAAGGATCGACGCCGCTGTTGCGATAGACGAACTTCATGTCGGCATTGCTGAAGACATGCCTGGTGCCGTCGCGGCCGATGCCGACAGCTTCGATCAGAACGTCCTTGGTCTCGCTGCCATTGGCGCCGGCATTCATCCGCAACGCGCCGCCGATGGTGCCGGGAATGCCGAAGAAAAATTCCATGCCGCCGATGTTGGCGGCAGCCGCGGTCTCCGCCACGCGCTTGTCGAGCGCGGCCGTGCCCGCGCTGACGATATCGCCCGACGCAGATGTCTCGCCGAACGCCCGCGGCGACAGCCGGATCACCACCCCCGCCATGCCACCGTCGCGCACGATCAGGTTGGAGCCGACGCCGACGACATAGACCGGCAATGCCTTCGGAAGCAGCTTTAAGAAGTACGCGAGATCGTCTTCATCCGCCGGCGTAAACAGCACCTGCGCCGGCCCGCCGACGCGAAACCACGTCAGCTCCGCCAGCGACTGGTTCGCCAGCAACCGCCCGCGCAGTTGCGGCATCGCGGTCTTGAGATCGGGTGTGATGTCGGGGAAGGTCAACTAAACGTCCTCGGTATGTCGCGGCCTACCAATTTGGTCACCGCCGGGCCTGTCCACTTCGTTCCCTTCCTTTGCAGGCCGGGTGCATTGTAGCGGCTCAAATTCAGACCCCATTTCTTCACCGACACCAACTATTTAGAAGAGCCATTTTCGCGATTTTTTTAAGCGAACTCCTGTTCCAGCACAATAACGCTTTGTGACGAACCGATGTGCACCTGACAATAACGGATGACGGTCAAAATTCTGCGCGACAAAAATTGGCCGCCATCCACAAAGGATGGCGGCCTTACGGCAGGGAACGCATCGAAACGAGATTTCAATGGCTTGCGCGAGCGTCTCGGGCTTCCGCTCCGACGGGCAACAAACCTAAGTTTCGGCTCGGAACGACTCCGGCTCGACAATCCACGAAGCCAGCGTCCCGATTGCGAGCGCCCATAAGGGAGATCCAATCCCGAAAATCGTCAAGCTTGTACTCGCGACCACCAGCGAAACGAGAGCGCCAACCTGGAATTTTCCGGCGGCAAATGCAGCATTTAAGGCGACAACCAGCGGTGTGATCATCGCCAGCCCAGCGACTGCCCCGACGAGTTCTGAAGGCAACGCCCGGACGGTACTCACTGCCATGCTCGCAACCAGTCCGAACGCGACGTAAATGACACCTTGAACCACCGACGCAGCATATCGCGTGCCGATGTTTCCGGCTTGCGGGCTCGAGCAGATCGCCGTCATCGGACCCGCAACGTTGAGATTATGTCCCCCGAACATTCCGCTGAAAAGCGTTCCGATCCCGCTGGCGAAAAGCATGCTGTTGGTCGGAGGCACATATCCGGCCGACAACAGGATACCGACGCCCTTCGTGTTTTCGGCGCAGATGATAAGAAGCGCGAGAGGAACGGCAACTGAGAGAATCACCGATGACGACCAGTCCGGAGCAGTAGCAGTTGGCATCACGAGATGCAGCTCGATCGATCCGAAATTGAGCTTCCCTGCGAGGAATGCAGCAACGGCTCCGAAGACGAGAGCGCCGAGCACGCCGGGCACCTTCTTTAGGACCTTCGCCGTCAGAAAATAGCCAATGATCGCAGCACCAACGATTACGGGCTGCGCTTGGCTGGCGCCGACGACGCCGATGGCGAATTGCAGGAGGATACCACCGATCATGGCCACGACGATCGGAAACGGAAGGTATTTGACGATTCTTCCTACAACGCCCGTCAAGGCAATCGTCGTGACAAGGGCCGCCACGATCAAATACGCCCCTATAAGCTGAGCGAACGAATAGTCCTTCAGGGCCGCAACGACGAGCGCTGTCCCGGGAATACTCCACGAGAAGGAAATCGGCTGCCTGTAGATCAACGCAACGAGAATGGTTACGAGTCCTCCGATGAAGTAGACGCCGAAAATCCATGACGTCGCTTCTGTTGGACCGAGACCAGCCTTGGTCGCGCCATTGAGGATAACGAGTGAAACGGCAGTTCCGAATATTCCCGCAACAAGTCCCTGCCCGATAGTCCCGATCGTCAGGTCGCCTGACAGCGAGCGAAGCCCGTTCAACAGACCGGGCGCGCGCTCGAAGATGGACCACCGGCCATCTTCAGCTTTGCCAACAGGCGATACTCGAACTTCAATTGCTTTCGTGTCAGTCATGCGCGCCTCCGTTGAGATGTTGGATAATCCAAATCGTTCCGTGTGGTCAGACGAAGCAGTACTGCGACCCGACACTTCCGGAGTTCGCATCACGGCTTTCCCGTTCCACCGACAAAAAGCGGTCGGCTTCGATCGCCGCCATGCATCCCATTCCGGCGGCAGTTACGGCTTGTCGGAATATCCTGTCCTTGACATCACCCGCAGCGAAGACACCGGGGATTGCGGTTGCAGTCGAGTCCGGCTTGGTGATGAGATAACCGTGGTCATCGCGGGCGAGTTGGCCTGCAAACAGGTCGGTGGCCGGATCGTGGCCGATGGCGACAAACACTCCATCCGTCGCGATATCCTGTCGCGCCTGGGTATCGACATTGCGAAGCCTAACATGGGTGACGGCACTAGGACTCTTCCTGCCAATCACTTCCTCCACGACGCTATTCCAGATGACCTCGATCTGCGGGTGGTTGAACAGCCGCGCCTGCAGCACCTTTTCCGCTCGCAGCGTCCCGCGGCGGTGGACGAGGATCACCTTCGAGGCATGTTTGGTGAGATAGAGAGCTTCTTCGACCGCTGCGCTTCCGCCGCCTATCACTACGACACGCCTGCCTCGGTAAAAGAAGCCGTCGCAAGTGGCGCATGCGGATACGCCGTACCCGAAAAATTCGCTCTCACTTGGCAACCCGAGCAGCCTGGCCCGCGCGCCCGTCGCGATGATCAGCGCGTCACTTCGGTAGTTCGTTCCGCTTTCCCCCACGCAGATGAAAGGACGCCGGGTCAGGTCGACCGAAGTCACGGAATCCACGACAATGCGGGCGCCGAGATGCTCCACCTGCTTGTACATCCGCTCTACCAGTTCAGGACCCGAGATGGAGACTTCCGATGGCCAGTTCTCAACTTCGGTTGTCGTAGTCAGCTGACCACCGGGCTGACTACCCGTCAGCAACAGCGGACTGAGGTTTGCGCGGGTGGCGTAAACCGCGGCGGTGTAGCCGGCGGGCCCCGCCCCCAGAATCAAGACGCGCTCGACGGCTGAGTCGTCCATGGAGTCAGGCTCCATCAGTCGAGAGTTTCTCGACGGCGGCCAACACAGCCGCAACGTGCCCGTCTGGTCGCACGTCGTCGAAGATTTCTGCGATCGTGCCTCCCTTCCTCACGATCACGGTGGTCCGCGTAACGAAGCGCTCGCCGTGTTCCGTAGTCCACACAGGAATCCCCAGTGCCACCGTCAACTGCTCGGCTTCGTCCGACAGCAATGGAAAGTTGAGATGCTCTCTTGCAACAAAACTTTTTTGGCGTGACGTGGCGTGGAAGTTGACGCCGAAAATTTCCGCACCAAGTTTGCGCAGATCAGTCACGCTGTCGCGGAAGCTGCAGGCCTCGGGCGTACATCCCGACATCTCCTGATACCGAAGGCCCTCGAGGTCCCCTGGATAGAAGAACAGAACCAGGTGACTGCTTCGCGCTTGCTGATCGAGGTGAACCGTGTTCCCGGCGGTCGAGCACAGTTCAAGCGGGGGAAGTTGGTCGCCGGGCCTCGAATTGGTCCTCGGATGGGTTTTTTGGACGCCGCCATATTGGCCGGTTTGAATTTGCAATTTCAGCCGGTCCGCCTGTGGTGCATTCATGCTCGAATTCCCTCTCTGAAAGAACTTCACGAACTATGCTCATATTGCTTCTTGATTCAATTGTTACATTGCGCTAGGACAATCTGCGCACCGCACCGCTTCCTGTTCGCATCGCACGATTCACGGTTTTGGATTTCGGCGGCCCGCGCGGTCTGCGGACGGGCGCATCCCGAATCAACGTCGGTCATGGTGAAGCGCTCAGGATGAATCTCGTGCGATGGGGCGCGGGGACTCGCTGCTTCGGCTTCGACCGCGAACACCGTGGCCGGCGCAACGCCCGTTGAAAAGCGCAGCAAGGGCCGGCAACATTGTATTAGCGAGACAACAGAGACATTATCTTATGGCAATTTGGATCCCTAAGCAGATCTCTTCCCAGGGGCCGCGGTATGAAGCTCTCGTTAATGCGCTGGAGCGGGACATCCAGACCGGTCGCGCGGAGCCCGGTATGCGGCTTTTGCCAATGCGCGAACTCGCGTATCAGCTCGGAATCAGCGTTGGGACCGTTACTCGCGCTTATCAGACTGCGCAGAAGCGTGGTCTCATTTCTGGCGAAGTCGGTCGCGGTAGTTTTGTACGGACACCCGACAAGTCGGACGCTCGCTTCTACGGGGATGGGCGCGGCGATCTTGGATCAATCGATCTTAGCCTTAACCTGCCGCCGACAGGTCGGTCCGAGGCCGCCTTGAAGAAGGCGCTTTCCGATTTGTCGAAGACGGACGATCTTTCCCAGCTCATGCAGTATCTGCCTCACAGCGGGCTCGCGAGACATAGGCAGGCAATCGCCAAATGGTGGAAGGGCAGTCACGTTGACCCGGATTGTCTGGTTCTGACGCAGGGCGCACAACACGCAATGGCCTTGGCCATCGCCGCGCTGACCAAACCCGGCGATACCGTCATATGCGAGTCAATGAGCTATGCCGGGATTAAGGCTTTGGCTAACTTCGCACAATTGCGTCTGGTCGGCGCGCCGCTGGATCGTGATGGTGTCATTCCCGAGAAGCTGGAGGAACTTGTCCAGAAGACGCGCGCCCGCGTGTTGTATCTCATTCCGAATTTGCAGAATCCGTCGGCGACGGTTTTGCCGGAATCCCGCAGGCGAGCGATAGCGGACATCATGGAGCGGCATGCGCTCCACCTGATCGAAGGAGACGTGTACGATTTCCTCTTGAACAAGCGCTTGGATCCGATCGCCGAATACGCCCGGGAGCGGACCTTCTACGTCGGGAGCTTCTCGAAGAGCCTGGCGCCGGGTTTACGCATCGGCTTCGTGTCGCCACCCCCTCAATACATGGATCGTATGGTGTCAGGCGTAAGGGCGACCGCATGGATGGCGACGCCCGTGATGGCGGAAATCATCAGCCGGTGGATCGAGGACGGCACGGCCGACTCGCTCATCGAGGCAAAAAGGCAGGAAGCCATCGCGCGGGTGGCTCTCGTGCGCAAGCTGTTCGGAAAGAACATATTCGCTTTGCCGAAGGCGACCTATCATGTCTGGCTCGATTTGCCGGAGCGGTGGCGAGCTTCCGAGTTCGTGGCAGCGGCGAAGCGTCACGGAATTACGATCACGCCCACCGAGGCTGTCATCGTCGGCCATCATCCTATCAACGGCGTCCGGATATGCTTGGGCGCCGCCGAGTCAATCATTCGGCTCGACCAAGCACTGAATACGCTGAAATCGATCGTCGATGCCGGCGCGCACCAGGCATTATCGGTTGTCTGACAGACCGGCCATCACCCCAACGCCTTCAGCTCGCCCGGCAGGGCGTAGGCCCATTGGGTGATGTTGCCGGCGCCCAGGCAGACGACGAGGTCGCCGGTGCCGGCGAGACCGTGAACCACCTTGGCGAGTTCGCCCGCATTCGGCAGCGGGATCACCTCGCGATGGCCGTGGGCGCGCAGACCGAGCACGAAATGATCGCGATCGATGCCCTCGATCGGCGCCTCGCCGGCCGGATAGACCTCGGCGACCACGACCGCATCGGCGTCGTTGAAGCAGGTACAGAATTCCTCAAACAGCGATTGCAGGCGGGTGAAGCGATGCGGCTGCACCACGGCGATGACCTTGCCGTTGGTGGATTCACGCGCCGCTTTAAGGACGGCTGATATCTCGACGGGGTGATGGCCGTAATCGTCGATCACGGTGACGCCGTTCCACTCCCCGGTCCGGGTAAAGCGCCGCTTGACGCCGCCAAAACCTGCCATTGCCTTGCGGATCGCCTCGTCGGACATGCCGAGCTCATGCGCCACCGCGATCGCCGCCGTGGCATTCGAGGCGTTATGCCGCCCCGGCATCGGCAGCATGAGGTCTGATATCTCATGGGTGGCGTCGGTCTTGCGGTTGCGGAACACGACCTTGAATGTCGAGCCGCCGCCGGTCGGCGTCAGGTCGACCAGCCGCGCGTCGGCCTGCGGATTCTCGCCATAGGTGATGATGCGGCGGTCCTCGATCTTGCCGACGAGGCTCTGCACCACGGGATGATCGGTGCACATCACGGCAAAGCCGTAGAACGGGACGTTCTCGACGAAATTGCGGAATGCGTCCTGGATCGCCTCGAAAGTCTTGAAGTGATCGAGATGTTCGGGATCGATGTTGGTGACGATCACGACATCGGACGGCAGCTTCAGGAACGTGCCGTCGCTCTCGTCGGCCTCGACCACCATCCAGTCGCCCGCGCCCAGCCGCGCGTTGGAGCCATAGGCATTGATGATACCGCCGTTGATCACGGTCGGATCGAGACCGCCGGCATCGAGCAGTGTCGCCACCATCGTCGTCGTCGTGGTCTTGCCATGGGTGCCGGCAATCGCGACGCAGCTTTTCAGCCGCATCAGTTCGGCGAGCATTTCGGCCCGGCGCACCACCGGAATGCGCTGGGCGCGGGCCGCCATCAATTCGGGATTGTCGCGCTTGATCGCGGTCGAGACCACCACCACGTCGGCGCCGTCGACATTCTCGGCCTTGTGGCCGACCGAAACCGTAATCCCCTTCTCCCGCAGCCGCGCGACATTGCCGCTCTCGGAGGCGTCCGAGCCCTGCACGGTATAGCCGAGATTGCTCAAGACCTCGGCGATGCCGCTCATGCCGATGCCGCCGATCCCGACGAAGTGAATGGGTCCGATCTCGCGCGGCAGTCTCATGGAGTATCCCCTATCGTCATCATCCGCCTTGTGCGCAATTGCGCGCGGGAGCGGATGATCCAGTATCCCGCGAAGCCGAGGCTCAAATCAGGCACCGCAGGGTACTGGATGCCCCGCTTTCGCGTGGCATGACAAGGGGCAATTTTGCACGCAACGGCCTAGATTCCGGCCACTTTCATCACCAGATCGGCCAACCGCTCGGCAGCATCCAGCCTGCCGACACTGCGTGCGGCTGATGCCATCGCGGTCAGCCGAGCGGGTTCGGCGGCGAAGGCGGAGATTTCCGCGGCCAGCCGGTCCGGCGTGAACTCTGCTTGCGGAATTCGCAGCGCGCCGTCCACCTGGGCCAGCACGCCGGCGTTGGCGAACTGGTCCTGGTCGATCGCGCCGGGCAGCGGCACCAGAATCGAAGGCCGGCCGATCGCGGCGAGTTCCGCCACCGTGCCGGCGCCGGAGCGCGAGATCACGAGGTGGCTGGACGCCAGCCGCGCCGGCAGGTCGGAAAAGAACGGCGCGAGCTCGGCATTGACCCTGCGTCGCTCATAGATCGCGCGCACCCGCCCCATGTCTTCCTTGCGCACCTGCTGAGTGAGAACCAGGCGGCTCCACAGCATCGGCTCCAGCTTTTCGATGGCGCCCGGCACGATATCGCTCATGACCCGCGCGCCCTGACTGCCGCCTACCACCAGCAGGCGCAGCGGCCCGTTCGGTTCGGGAGAGGCAAACGGCACGGCGGCGGCCGTGAGGATCGCGGGCCGCATCGGCGTGCCGACGGTCACCGTCTTGCCCGCGAGATCAGGATCGCGATCGAGCACGCCCGGCAGCGAGGTGGCAATGGCGTTGACGCGGCGGGCGAGAAAGCGGTTGGCGCGGCCGAGCACGGCATTGGCGTCGTGAATGATGCCGGGCACGCCGAGCAGCCTTGCCGCCATCAGCGGCGGCAGCGTCGGATAGCCGCCGAAGCCGACCACGGCGGCAGGTTTCAGCCGCCGCACCAGCCTGGCAGCAACCAGCGTGCCGTAACCAAGCGTGTAGACGGTGCGCGCCAGCGCCACCAGCGAGCGGCCGCGCACGGTCTCGCTCGGCACCACATCGATATTATCCCGGGTGAACAGGCCGCTGTAGCGCAGCGCGCGGTCGTCGGTTGCCAGACGCACCCGCAGGCCGCGCTTGATGAGTTCGACGCCGAGCGCTTCGGCGGGAAACAGATGACCGCCGGTGCCGCCGGCGGCGAGTAGAATGAGAGGTGCGTTGTCCATGGCTTCAAATAGCCGACGCGGCGAGGCTAGTCACGCCCCATAGCGTTTTCAGAATCGATAAGGTTCTACGCGTAACCGCGCGACACGCCGGCCGCGTTCATCGATTCCACCTCGGTACGCGGGCGTTGCCGTGTCAGCGCCAGCATCATGCCGACGCCGTAAGCCAGCGAGATGATCGACGAGCCGCCATAGGAGATGAAGGGCAGCGTCATGCCTTTGGCGGGAATCAGTTGCAGATTGACCGCCATGTTGATCGCGGCCTGCACGCCGAACAGGATCGCAAGCCCCGACGCCGCAAAGCGCGCGAACATGTCCTCGCTCGAATAGGCGCGTGTCAGCGTCCGGATCACGACGAAGGCAAACAGCGAAACCAGCGCCAGACAGAGAATGATGCCGAACTCTTCGGCGGCCACCGCGAACACGAAGTCGGTATGACTGTCCGGCAGGCTGCGTTTTGCAATCCCCTCGCCCGGTCCGAGCCCGAACCAGCCGCCGTTCCAGAAGGCTTCCATCGCCATGTCGACCTGGAAAGTGTCGCCGGAGGCCGGATTGATGAAGCGCTTGATGCGGCCCGCGACGTGCGGGACCAGAAGATAGGCGCCGAACAATCCGGCCGCCGCGACGCCGGCAAGGCCGGCCACCCAGATCATCCGCATGCCCGCGATGAAGAACAGCGCGCCCCACACCATCAGGATCAGCATGGTCTGGCCGAAATCCGGTTCCATCACCAGCAGCGCCACCAGCGTCAGCAGCAGCACGATCGCCATCGACGTCGCCGGCATTTCCGGCCGCTTGGTCGATTCCGCAAACAGCCACGCCGCCATGACAACGAAAGCGGGCTTTGCGGACTCGGAAGCCTGGATGTTGACGCCAAGCAGCGTGATCCAGCGCCGCGATCCCTTCACCTCTGCGCCGAAGACAAGCGTCGCCACGATCAGCAGGATCGAGACCACGAATACCAGCAGCGCCAGGCGGCGGATGTGCTTCGGCGACAGGAACGACACCCCGATCAGCACCATCAAGGACGGAAGCAGAAACAGCACGTGCCGGCCGAAGAAATGGAAGGGATCGAGCCCGATCCGCGTCGCCACCGGCGGGCTCGCCGCCAGCGACAGGATGACGCCACCCAGCATCAGCGCCATGATCGCGCCGAGCAGCAGCTTATCCACGGTCCACCACCAGTCCGAAAACGGCGTGCGTTGGTCACGGGCGAGCATGGGCGTCCCCAAAATGGCAGAGGTAACGCCCATTGGTGGAGCAGGATGGTTTACGGGGGGTTAATGGGGACGGTAACTTTTGAGGGATCGGGCGACGGTGCGTAGGATGGGTGGAGCGAAAGCGATACCCATCAAGTTTGGTTGAGAAATGGCCAGCGTCGAGAAAGCGTTAATGAGACCATTATCATTTATGACAGCGTAGTGGCTCCTCACGAGTAGTCGTCATACCCGCGAAGGCGGGTATCCAGTACGCCGCGGCATTTCGGTTCTATCGCTGACGCCTCTGGAATACTGGATCACCCGCCTTCGCGGGTGACGACAGCTCTTTGGACGGAGCGAGCGAACCTATCAATTGGCGTTTATGAGGTGATCGGTTTCGCAACGGCACCGAAACGCCCGATTTCCGGTTGGCAACCATTCACTTTATCTTTGTCTCGGCCGCGATCAGCTCTTTGCCTTCCGGGGTCGTGATCGTCAGCCGCACCTGCTCGCCGCTGCCGCCGGCGGGAACCCCTACGGAAATGCGATTTCCGTTTTTCGGGTCGGCTGTCACGGCGTCGTTGAACAATATCGCATCGCCGCGTCTCAACCTGACGCGCAACAGCATGGCCGGTTCGATACTGAAGAACTGAAGATTCACGCTCGCTGCCTCAGCCGAGAGATTGATCAGGATATTCTCGTTCGCGGCCGTCACATTGCTCATGCCGACGGTCGGGCTGTAGGTCTCCGGGATAGATACCTCTCCCTGCGCGGGCAGCTGGGCGCGGTGGAAAAACTGGTCCGACACGCCGGCCCACAATTCGACGTAAGGCCGCACTTCGTTCGGGTCCTTGCGTGCATCCGTTTCGTTCGTGAACGACGGAAATCCCCACGTCCACATCTTCAGGCCCGGTGTGACCGTGTTGTCGGCGATGCGGATGATCCCCTCTTCGTTATCGTGGTTGATCACACCCCAGAAATTCCCGCCCTGCATATCGGGCGCCGCGTATGCGATGCCCATCGTCGGCCAGTTCCTGAAGTGGCGCAGTTTTTCGAAACGGCTCCTGCCCGCGCCTGCACTCTCGTCGCCTTCGGACAGATTGGCCGACCAGCGGGGCGTGCTGTAGGCCTGGATCGGCGCGATGATCTCGGCGCCGCCGGTCGTCTTGGGGTTGTTCGGGTCCGATCCCGGCGCGAGCGTCGTGCACGTCCAGTACTCGTAGTCGATCGTCCGGGCTTGCGGATTTCTCAGCACCACGCGCGCATCGAGCGCGGCGCGGTCGGCTTTGAGCGTGACGTAGTAAGTCGCTTCGATACCCGTCACCTCCTTGAAAAACTGCGCCGGCGCTGCGGGATACGCGAAATCATCTTTAATCGACATCGACACCGTCACTTCGCCGGCGCTCTCCTTCACGACCTTGAAATCCCACGGCTTCAGCCACGTCCTGCCGTGCTCGGGATCCGGGAAGGTTGGGAAGATGCCGCCATACACCATCAGCCAGTCGTAATAAAAGACGCCGGCTGTCATGCCATAGGGGACGCCGACCTCGTTGCGATAAAGTTGTTCGTGGCCGGTCGGCTTGTAGACGATGGAAAGAATGCGACCGCCGAATTCGGGCACGAGCGTTACCTTCAGATAACGATTCTCGAGCACGTGGGTCTTGAACGTGCGATCGACGATGGTCTTCTTGTCGAGCGACCCGCCGACGAATCCGTTCTCCGCAGAGGTCGCGTATTTGACAGTGCTCCACGAAATCGTCGACTCGCTGAGCGACACGCCATCAGACGCCAGCGAAGCCGTACCTGCGACGGCATGAAGCGCAACGGTCGCCGAAAGCACCGCAACCGCGAAACGAACAAGGTTACGTGAGGGAGCATGAATTGCCATTTACGACGCCCTCGAAGGAGCAGGATGTAGGATGGGTAGAGCGCAGCGAAACCCATCAATCCAGCACCGCAGCGATGGGTATCGCTGCGCTCTACCCATCTACGCGATCCGCATCCTCACACCACCGGCTTGACGCCCGGCAATGCCGTCACCAAATCGCGGAACCTGGCGCCACGGATTTCGAAATTGCGGTACTGGTCGAACGAGGCACAGGCCGGCGACAGCAGCACGACCGGATCGGCGATCCCAGAGGCTTCGGCGTCGCGTG
The DNA here is from genome assembly GCF_036924765.1 of Bradyrhizobium sp. AZCC 1678. Lineage (NCBI taxonomy): Bacteria > Pseudomonadati > Pseudomonadota > Alphaproteobacteria > Hyphomicrobiales > Nitrobacteraceae > Bradyrhizobium > Bradyrhizobium sp. AZCC 1678. The sequence goes on along the minus strand of NZ_JAZHSE010000001.1, from coordinate 2,492,335 downwards.
CGGCATTGGCCACCGCGACATCCAGCGTTTCGGAAATCTCGTGCGGCACGCGCTCGCCGAGCGTGCCGGAGAATTCCTGCGCGGCTTCGCCGATCAGATAGGCCTTGCGGATGCGCGGAAAATATTCGGCGAGACCGGTGATACCGCCCTGCTTCGGTTTGCCGCCGGCGATCCAGAAAATATCGGCGAAAGACGACAGCGCGTGTGCGGCGGCATCGGCGTTGGTGCCCTTCGAATCGTTGACGAACAGCACGTTGCCGCGACGTCCCACCTGCTCCATGCGGTGTGCCAGCCCTGGAAAGCTGCGCAGGCCGTTTTGCAAAATATCGATCGAGATGCCCATCGCCAGCGCGCAGGCCGACGCGCAGGCCGCGTTCTGCGCATTGTGCAGACCGCGCAACGAACCGATGCCGCCCAGCCTTGCGATCTCGCGACGCGCGCCGCCGGAGGCCTGCACGATGGTTTCGCGCTCGACGTAGACGCCGTCGGGCAGCGGGTTCTTTACGGAGATCCGCACCACGCGCTTGCCTGATTGATCGAGCCGGTCGGCGATGTTGCGGCACCAGCCGTCATCGACGCCGACGATGGAGGTACCCTTCGGCTGCACGCCAGCAACCAGCCGCGCCTTCACGGCGGCGTAATGCTCCAGCGTGCCGTGGCGGTCGATATGGTCTTCGCTGACATTGAGGAGAATCCCCACCGACGGATCGAGCGAAGGCGCCAGATCGATCTGGTACGACGACATCTCGACCACATGCACCCGCCCCATGCGCGGCGGCTCCAGCGACAGGATCGCGGTGCCGATATTGCCGCCCATCTGGCTGTCGTAGCCGGCGACCTTCATCAGATGCGCAATCAGCGCTGTTGTGGTCGACTTGCCGTTGGTGCCGGTGATGGCAACGAACGGCGCGTCCGGCGCGTGACGGCGGCGCTCGCGGCAAAACAATTCGATGTCGCCGATCACCTCACAGCCGGCCTGCCGCGCCATCAGCACCGACCAATGCGGCGCCGGATGGGTGAGCGGCGCGCCGGGCGTCAAAATCAGCGCCGCAAAATTCGACCACGACACCGTGCGCAGATCGGCGGTGGTGAAACCGGCCTGCGCCGCTTTGGCGACATTGTCGGCAGAGTCGTCGCCCGCGATCACTTCCGCGCCGCCGGCCTTCAGCGCGCGGCAGCTCGCAAGGCCGGAACCGCCGAGGCCGAAGACGGCGACCGCCTTGCCCGCAAAAGAGGTGACGGAGATCATCGCGCGCGGCTCACCGCAGCTTCAACGTGGAGAGGCCAGCCAGCGCCAGCATCACCGAGATGATCCAGAACCGGATCACGATCTGCGGCTCGGTCCACCCCTTCTGCTCGAAATGATGATGCAGCGGCGCCATCCGGAACACGCGTTTTCCCGTCAGCTTGAACGAGGCCACCTGCACGATCACGGAGACGGCTTCCAGCACGAACAATCCGCCGATCACGGCCAGCACGATCTCGTGCTTGACCGCAACCGCCGTCGCACCAAGCATGCCGCCGAGCGCCAGCGAGCCGGTGTCGCCCATGAAGATCGAAGCCGGCGGCGCATTGAACCAGAGGAATCCGAGGCCGGCGCCAAGCACCGCGCCGCACAGCACCGCGAGCTCGCCGGTGCCGGCCACATATCTGATCTGCAGGTAGTCCGAGAAGACCGCGTTGCCGGTCAGATACGAGATCATGCCGAAGCTCGCGGCGGCGATCATGACCGGCACGATCGCAAGCCCGTCGAGGCCGTCGGTCAGGTTCACCGCGTTGCCGGCGCCGACGATGACGAACGCGCCGAAGATCACGAAGAACCAGCCGAAATTGATCACCACGTCTTTCAGGAAGGGTACCGCAAGCGAGGTCGAGGTCGCATCGCGGCCGAGCCGTACCAGCGCGTAGCAGGCCGCGATCGCGATCACCGCTTCGATCAACAGCCGCAGCCTGCCGGCGAAGCCACTATGGCTCTGTTTCGTCACCTTCAGATAGTCGTCGTAGAAACCGACGAAGCCGAAGCCGAGCGTCACCGCCAGCACGATCCAGACGTAGGGGTTGAGCGGATTGGCCCACAGCAACGTCGAGACCACGAGGCCCGAGAGGATCATCAGCCCGCCCATCGTCGGCGTGCCCTTCTTGGTGATCAGATGCGATTGCGGGCCGTCGGTGCGGATCGGCTGGCCCTTGCCCTGCCGGAGCCGCAGATGATCGATGATCCAGGGCCCGAACAGGAATACGAACAGCGCGCCCGTCACCATCGCCCCGCCGGTGCGGAAGGTGATGTAGCGAAACACGTTGAAGAAGCCGCGGAAGATGCCAAAACCCGGGACGGTGTTGGAAAGCTCGATCAGCCAGTAAAACATTCAGGTCGGCCCTATCACGCGGCTTGGTTACGCCGTCTTTGGCGGGAAGCGCTCCGGGAACGCCTTCGTTCCGGGAACGCCTTGATAATCGTTTTCATCGTCAAACCAAGCAAATCTTGGTCATGCATGGGGTATTGACGAATCATGCCACGCGGAAACAACGCACCCGCCAAATACGGCCAGTTTACGCCTTTGCCTGCAGGGCGGCCAGCAGCCTCGGCACAAACTTGTTCACCCAGAACATCTTTTTGCTGCCCTTGACGACCACCACATCCCCGTCCCGCAGCAAGGCGGCGATTTCCTGGGGATCGAGCGTGGCCGGGTCTTCATGCCAGCCGAGCGCCCGCTCCGCCGGCACCAGACCATATAAATGGCGCATCAGCGGACCGACGCAGTAAATGCCGTCGATGCCCGGGAGGTCGCCGGCGAGCTTCTCGTGATAGGCAGGCGCATCGGCGCCCAGTTCCAGCATGTCGCCGAGAATGGCGATGCGCCGGCCGGCCTTCACCGGCCGCGCCTTCAGGCTGCCGAGCGCGGCCACCATGCTGGCCGGATTGCCGTTGAAACTGTCGTCGATCACGGTGACGCCATCGGCGGTTTGTTCGACGCCGCGGCCGGTCATGATGCCGACATGGCCGAGCTCTTTGGCCAGCGCCGCCACATTAAGCCCGGCGGCATGAATAGACGCCAGCGCCGCCAATGCATTCTGCAGACGGTGCGGCGCGCCCGGCGTCAAGCCGAACTCGACTTGCTTGCCGTTCACCTCTGCGGCGACGTTCCAGCTCTCGCCCTCGGCTGCATGCTTCAGTTCCCGTACCCCGGATCCCTCGCCGAAGCGAACGACCTTGCCGTTCCATTCCGGCGCCTCGACATCCCCGGGCAGCACCAGCACGCCGTCCTTTGGCAGGCCTTGTCTTAGTAAGCCTTGCGCGATGCTTACCTTCTCGCGCCGGATCGCTTCCAGGCTGCCGAGCTTTTCCAGATGCACCGGCTGCACGTTCACGACCAGTGCGACCGTAGGCTGGGTCAGTTCGCTGAGGCGCGCGATCTCGCCGGTCTGGTTCATGCCCATTTCGACGACCCACACGCTCGCCTCGGGGCTGGCATTGCACAGCGTCAGCGGCACGCCCCAGAAATTGTTAAAACTGCTCGGGCTGGCATAGGCGGCAGGATACGCGGCAAGGAATTCCTTGGTGCTGGTCTTGCCGGCGCTGCCGGTCAGGCCGATCACCGGTCCGGCAAACCGCGCCCGCGCGGCGCGCGCCAACCGCCACAGGCCATCGATCAGCGTATCCTTGACGATCAACTGCGGAATGCTGACGCCGTCGATCCGATGCGGAACGATCATCGCGACCGCGCCGGCCGCTTCCGCCTTGTCGGCGAATTCCCAGCCGTCGCGCGCGCTGGCGAAGCTGGAAATAAAGCCGCCGCTTGGCGTGCCGCTCAACGCCACGAACAGGCAGCCCGATTTCACCAGGCGGCTGTCCTGCGTGACGAAATCAATCGGCGTATCGGCAAATTCCCCCGATAGCCCGAGCGCGCGCGCGACTTCGGCAATGGTCCACAATGGCGTCGCGCTCATGCCACCCTCGCTGCCAGCGCGGCGGCCACCGCCTCGTGATCGCTGAACGGCAAAACCTTGTCGCCGACGATCTGGCCGGTCTCGTGCCCTTTGCCGGCGATCAGGAGCGCGTCGCCGGGCTGCAGCGCCGCTATCCCTGCCCTGATCGCTTCAGTGCGATCGCCGATGTCTGTTGCGCCCTTTGCCGCGGCCAGAATGGCGGCGCGGATTGTTTCCGGATTCTCGCTGCGCGGATTGTCGTCGGTGACGATGACTTGATCGGCATTCTCGGCCGCAATCGCGCCCATGATCGGGCGCTTGCCGGCATCGCGGTCGCCACCGGCGCCGAAGATCACGACGAGCTTGCGTTTGGCATAAGGCCGCAGCGCCTGCAGCGCCTTCGCCAGCGCGTCTGGCTTGTGCGCGTAGTCGACGAAGATCGGCGCGCCATTATGTTCGCCGACCCGCTCCAGCCGCCCTTTTGCGCCTTCGAGATGTTCGAGCGCAGCCAGCACAGCGTTCGGTTCGCTGCCGGTGCCAATCGCGAGCCCGGCGGCAACCAGCGCGTTCTCGATCTGGAATTCGCCGACCAGCGGCAGCTTGATCATACGCTTGCGCCCCCGATATTCGAGCGTGAGCTTTTGCGCAAAACCTTCGACCGCGGCATCGACGAGACGAATGCCCTCGCGTGCCTCATCAGCACTGCGGCCGACGGCGATGATCCGCAAGCCCCGAACCCGCGCCGCTTCGATCACTTCCAGTGAGCAATCATGATCGGCCGAAATAACGGCTGCACCGTCCGGCGCCACCAGCTCACGGAACAGCCGCAGCTTGGCGGCGAGGTAATGCGCGACGTCAGGATGATAATCCATATGGTCGCGCGTCAGATTGGTAAAACCACCGGCGGCAATGCGCACGCCGTCGAGCCTGAACTGGTCGAGCCCGTGCGAGGATGCCTCGAAGGCCAGATGCGTGACGCCGTCGCCCGTGATTTCGTCGAGCTGCTTGTGAAGCGCGATCGGGTCCGGGGTCGTCAGCGAGCCGTAGACCGTGCGCTTCGGCGAAACGAGGCCGATGGTGCCGATGCTGGCGGAAGCATGGCCAAGCCGTTCCCAGATCTGGCGCGTGAAGGCGGCGACCGACGTCTTGCCGCTGGTCCCGGTCACCGCCGCTGTTGTCGCGGGCTGGCGCGGATAAAATCGCGCCGCCGCCAGCGCTAGCGCGCGGCGCGGATTTGGCGCGACGACGAACGGCACGCGGAGGCCGCCGGGCGGCGCATGGTCACCGGCTACCGCGACCGCACCCGCCTGTATCGCCGAATCGACGAAGCGCGAACCGTCGGTCTTGCTGCCGGCAATGGCAAAGAACAGGTCGCCCGGTTTCACCGCGCGGCTGTCGACGCTAAGGCCTTTCACATCGACAGCTTCCGCCTGCGGCTCGATCGCAGCGTCATCGCTGAAGAGGTCGCGAAGTTTCATCGTGTTCCAGTCCGGCCGGCGCAGTGAGGCGCGCGTGCGTGATATTACGCCTTACTGGGTTGTCCTCGATGCCGCAAGAATAAGGCGGTCGGACGGCGGCAGATCGAAGCGCGGCTCGATGCCCAGAAGCGGCCCGATGCGGGCGATCACCTTGCCGCCGGTCGGCACCGCGTTCCAGCCCGAGGTGATGAAGCCGTGGGTTTCCGGCAGCGCCTTCGGCTCGTCCAGCATGACCAGCAGCTGGTACTGCGGATTGTCGGCCGGAATGATCGCGGTGAAGGAGTTCAGCACCTGTTTCTTGGAATAGCGGCCGTTGACCACCTTTTCCGAGGTGCCGGTCTTGCCGCCGATATAGTAACCCTTCACGTCGGCCTTCTTGGCGGTTCCGATCTCGGCGTTCAGCCGCATCAGATAGCGCATCTTGTCGGAGGTTTCGGTTCGGAGCACCTTCCTGGCCATGGCCCTGGCCTCCTCTTCCGACCGCTTGAGGAAGGTCGGGGGAATCAGGAGGCCGCCATTGATGCAGGCATTGATGCCCATCACCGCCTGCAGCGGCGCCACCGCGATGCCGTGACCGAAGGAAGCCGTGATGGTGTTGAGTTCGGTCCAGCGCTTCGGCACGATCGGCGAGGCGCTTTCAGGCAGTTCGGTGCGCAACCGGTCCATCTGGCCGAGCTTCTTCAGGAACGCCTTGTGCGCCTCGACGCCTTGCGCCAGCGCGATCTTGGCCGCGCCGACGTTCGAGGAAAACGTAAACACTTCCGACAGCGTGATCGAGCGGCCTACGGGGTGGGTGTCGTGAATGGTGAACTTGCCGAACTTCAGCACCCCGCGCCCGTCATAGAGCGTGTTGAGGTTGGCCTTGCCGGAATCCAGCGCCATCGCCAGCGTCAGCGCCTTGAAGGTCGAGCCCATTTCGAACACGCCCGTGGTCAGGCGGTTGATGCGCTCGGGGTCGTGCGCCTCTTTCGGATTGTTGGGATCGAAATCCGGCAGCGACACCAGCGCCACGATCTCGCCGGTCCGGACGTTGGAGACGAGGCCGGACGCTGCCTTGGCCTTGTATTTTTCCTTCGCCTTCAGCAATTCGTCGCGCAGCGCGTGCTCGACGCGCAGGTCGATCGACAGCTCCACCGGGCGCTGCAGGCGGTCGGTGGCAAAGCCGGCGCGGTGCAGATCGGCCAGACCGTTATTGTCGAGCCACTTCTCCATCCCGGCGATGCCCGCGTTGTCGATGTTGACGAGCCCGATCAGATGCGCGACCGCGGCACCGGTCGGATAGACCCGCTTGTTCTCGCGCAGGAAGCCGATGCCGGGAATACCGAGCTTGTGAATGTCGTGCTGCTGCTTCGGCGTGATCTCGCGCTTCAGCCACACAAAACCCTTGCGCGACGACAGGCGTGTGCGCGCCTCTATTGTATCCAGGTCCGGCAGCGCCGCGGTCAGAAGTTCGATCGCCTCGTCCTTGTCGATGATGCGCCTGGGCTCACCGAACAGGCTCGGCGCCTTGACGTCGGTGGCGAGCACCTCGCCATTGCGGTCGACGATATCAGGCCGCGCGGTCGCAATCGCGTCCTGCGAGCCGGCGCGGCGCGCGCCGTGGCTGTCGGCGCCGACCGCGAACATCACCAGACGTCCGGCCAGCACCGCATAGATCGCCGCGAACAGCAGGATGGCCAATCCTACCCGGGCCCGCGCCTTGACGGCGCGATCGACATTGCGCCCGTAGAGCAGGCTGCGGATCAGCCGCTGCCGCCACGGCTCCGCGGGCCGCTTGATGTTGGTGAGCGCCCGGCCGGTCATTGCCGATCTCCCGGCGCGGGCACCGACCCGGTTGTGGGCGGCGCATCGGCGGTGGCCTCGATGGTATTGATCATCGCGCCGATCGGATCGGGCGCACCGGGCCTTGCAAAGGCCGGCGGCCGTTCCGGCAAATTCTTCAACTGATCATATTGCGTGGCGTTGAGCGGCTTCAGGCCGAGATGGCGCTCGGCGAGCCCTTGCAGCCGCAGCGGCGCATCGAGCTTGGCCCATTCCGCGCGCAGCGCCGCGATGGCGTCGCGCTGCTCGCGGATCTCTGCGTTGAGCCGCAGCACGCGCTCGACGCGCGAGGTCGATTCCATCTTGATCCGATAGACATAGGCCGCCGCGAACACCAGCACGCCGATGACGAAGAGGTGGATGATCCGCATGGTCAGCCTCCCCTCATCACATCAGTAAGAACGGGCCAGGCTGGCAGGCGGTCTGCCGCATGAGCGGGCGCTGTGGTGCGCTCGGCGGCGCGCAGTTTTGCGGAACGCGCGCGTGGATTGGCAGACACTTCGGCTTCGCCGGGCGTAATGGGACGCTTGGTCAGAATCTGAAAACTCGGTGCGGCCTGCGCCAGTTCGGGCAAATGCCGCGATCCGCCGCCGGTCTTGCCGCGCGCGTTGAAAAAATCCTTGACGATGCGGTCTTCCAGCGAATGAAACGACACGACCACCAGCCGCCCGCCGGGCTTCAGCACGCGCTCGGCTGCCACGAGCGCCAGATGCAGTTCGTCGAGTTCCGCGTTGACGAAAATTCTCAAGCCCTGGAACGTGCGCGTCGCCGGATGAATTTCGTTCGGCTTGCTGCGCACCACCTTGCCGACGATATCGGCCAGCGCTTGCGTGGTCGTGATCGGCGCTTCCTTCCGCGCCGCCACGATGGCGCGCGCCACGGCGCGGGAATGGCGCTCTTCGCCGAAGATATAGATGATGTTGGCGAGATCGGCCTCGGAGGCCTTCGCAACGACATCCGCCGCCGTCGGCCCGTCATGGCCCATCCGCATGTCGAGCGGGCCGCCGAGCCGGAACGAGAAGCCACGCTCGGCCTGGTCGAGCTGCATCGAGGAAACGCCGACGTCCATCACGACGCCGTCCACTTCGGCTATGCCTTGCGCCGTGCAGATGTCCGCAAGGTTGGAGAATCGGTCCTCGACCAAGGTCAGCCGGCCGGCCGATTGGTCGACCAGATCGAATCCGCCGGTAACTGCCGACCGGTCGCGGTCGATGCCGATGACCCGGGTTCCCGCGACAGCGAGGATCGCGCGGCTGTAGCCGCCGGCGCCGAAGGTCGCGTCGACATAGATGCCGCCGTCACGCGGAGCGAGCATTTCGACCGCCTCGTGGCCGAGAACGGAGATATGGCGTGGCGCAGCCGGGCTCATGCGCCGTCCTCCAGCGTATTCCAGCCTGCAAAATGGAAGATGGACGCGAACGGGCCCATTGCGCCTCAAATCTTTGCGCTTCGCCGGGCTTTTCCGGCCAAAAAGCCGCGAACAGGCACGATTGCCGCATCGAGCCCGGCCTCGCTTCCCCTCATTTCCGGACGGAATTTGCTGGGTTGCCATGGCATTTCGAGCGCGAAAGAGGGCCTCGGCCGTCCCCAACCCGGTTCGGCTCTTCACCACTTAGTAACGGCACTTAGCGTTAAGAAAGCGTTGATGATCGGCTGCGAGTTTTGTGCGCTTCTATAGCGTTTTCGAGCGAAGTGGGTACCGGTTCGCGTGAAGAAAACGCGTCAAAACGAGAATTTAGAGCTTCGGTTCTGATTCAATCAGAACCGAAGCTCTATACACTTGAATATCGGTGATGCGCGCTGCACACACTCGCGCAAAATGCGAGATGGAACCCGGCCATCGCATTGCGCGGGCGCAAGATAAAGGAATAGTAAATGGCATTGTCGCTTAAGACATCATGTTGCCATTCCCTTGCCCGGTTTGAGTTTAAAAAATGGCTTCTGGTTCGTTCGCATCTGCTGGTATTGATTCGAAGCGTCAACGCGCCCTTCCCGTGCCCAGGGCCAACGCCGACATGAAGACCTTTACCCCGGATTCCTCGATCGCATCCGACGTCATTCCGTCCCCGAACCATGGCGACCGCAACAAGGGCCGCCTCGCCGACATGATCCTGCTGCACTATACCGGCATGCCGGATGTGGAGGGCGCGATCGCCCAGCTCTGCACCCCCGGCACCGACGTGTCTGCCCATTACATCGTGCTGGAGGACGGCCGCATCGTGCAATGCGTGCCGGAAGCCAAGCGCGCCTGGCACGCCGGGGTATCCTCCTGGGCCGGCGAGGAAGACATCAATTCCTGCTCGATCGGGATCGAGATCATCAATCGCGGTCACGACTGGGGCTATCCGGATTTCCCGCTGCGCCAGATCGCCGCCGTGATCGCGCTGTGCCGCGGCATCATGCTCCGCCGCAAGATACAATCGCATCGCGTGCTCGCGCATTCCGATGTCGCCCCGGCGCGCAAAAGAGATCCCGGCGAAAAGTTTCCGTGGCATTCGCTGGCCAATTCCGGCGTCGGCCATTGGGTGCAGCCGGCGCCGATCGTGCGCAGCGAAACGCTCAAGCTCGGCAGCATCAGCGACGACGTCGCCGGGCTACAGGCGGCGCTTGCCAAATACGGCTACAAGATCCCGACCCACGGCAAGTTTGACGGCCCGACCATGGAAGTGGTCACCGCATTTCAGCGCCACTTCCGTCCCGAGCGCGTCGACGGGATCGCCGATCACTCGACCATCAGCACGCTGCACGCGCTGCTGGCGAGTTTGCCACCGGAGGCAATGACGACGGTGGTCGCGGCGAGGTAGTTGCACTCCCTCGCCCCGCTCTTGCGGGGAGAGGGTTGGGGTGAGGGGCTGCTTCAGCAGATTCGAAAGACGTGAGTATGCGGTGACTCCCCTCACCCGGATTGCTTCGCAATCCGACCTCTCCCCGCAAAGAGCGGGGCGAGGTTAACCCATCTCCGCAATCCGCCGCGCATAAAACCGCCGCAACGGTTCAAGCTGCGTCGCTGCGGTCGCCGCCTGATACGCCTCACGCGCCGCGTCGCGCCGGTCGAGACGCCGCAACAGATCGGCGCGCACCGCCGGCAGCAGCTCATAACCCTTCAGCCCGCCGCGCACCTCCAGCGCATCGATCAGGTCGAGCGCCCGCGCCGGCCCGTCGACCATCGACACCGCGGCGGCGTGGTTGAGTTCGATCACCGGCGACGGGCTGATCCGCAGCAGCACTTCATAGAGGCCGGCGATCTGCCGCCAGTCAGTGTCCTCATAGTTGGCCGCCCGCGCATGCAGCGCGGCGATGGCCGCCTGCACCGCATAGGATTGCGGCCGCCCCGGCATCCGCAGCGCCTCTTCGACGAGTTGCAAACCCTCCGATATCTGCCCGCGATCCCACAACGTACGGTCTTGCTCTTCGAGCAGCACGATGTCGCCGCCCGCGGTCTCGCGGCCGGCGCGGCGCGAATCGTGCAGCAGCATCAGGGCGAGCAACCCCTTGATCTCGCCGCGTCCCGGCATCAGCGCGTCGAGCAGCCGCGCCAGCCGGATGGCTTCGCGCGCCAGATCAGGCCGCATCAGATCTTCGCCTGATGTCGCCGCATAGCCTTCGGTGAACACGAGATAGATCACGGCGAGCACGCCGCGCAGCCGCGGCTCCAGCGCGTCGCGCTCCGGCACCTCATAGGGAATGCCGGCGAGACGGATTTTCTGCTTGGCCCGCAACAGGCGCTGCGCCATCGCGTCTTCGCCTGCGAGGAACGCGCGCGCGACCTGCGCAGTCGTGAGGCCACAGACGGTACGCAGCGTGAGCGCGACCTGAACCTCGGCGGCAAAGGACGGATGGCAGCAGGTGAAGATCAACCGCAGCATGTCGTCGTCGAGCGCGTTGTCCGCGTCCTCGCATGGCGCGGACGCGTTGAGCAGCAGCTCATGTGTCAGTTGCTGCTGTTTGCTGCGAAACGAAACATTGCGGCGAACGCGGTCAACCGCCTTGTTGCGGCCGACATTGACCAGCCAGGCGCGGGGGTTGGACGGCAGTTCGCCGGCGTTGGGCCACCGCGCCAGCGCCACCGCAAACGCATCCTGCAACGCATCTTCCGCCAGATCGAAATCGCCGACGAGGCGGATCAGCGTGGCCAGCGCCCGCCCCGCCTCGTCGCGAAAGACTTTTTCAATTTCGACGGGCGTCATGCGCCGTCAATCATAAACCATGACCGGCCGCACCTCGATCGAACCGATCGTGGCCTCGGGAATTCGCGCGGCGATCGCCAGCGCGGTGTCGAGATCCTTGGCCTCGATCAGATAATAGCCGCCAAGCTGTTCGCGGGTCTCCGCGAACGGACCGTCCGTCGTCAGGGTCTTGCCGTCGCGGACGCGCACGGTGGTTGCCGTCGTGGTCGGCTGCAAGCCGTCACCGGCCTTGAAATGGCCGCTCTGGATGATGGACTGGGTAAACGCGCCGTATTCCGCCGTCTTCGCCTTGCGCGCCGCGGCGTCCATTTTGCCAAACTCGGCCTCGCTCCGATAGATCATCAACAGATACTGCATTTCGAAAACTCCTCTTGATCGGCTGGATCGCCGACACCCAGTCGAACGGGCCTTCCGCAAAACGACATCGTCCCGGAAATTTATTTTGGCGGTGGCCGGGCGGTCGCGCCGGGAGCGAGGACTTCGTAATTCACGTGATGCGCCCGTCCCGATCAGTCGCGATGATCGCGTCGGAGGCGCTGTGCAGCCATGCTTCACCAAGACCTGCAGGAATTTTCATCGCGCCTCACCGCTGCTCATCCGCTGCATCAAATGCCGCCGTGCCGCTTCTGTCAAAATTGCGCATTTGGAACCCGATTAACCATCGCTTTCCCTTGACGCGGCGCACCGAAATCCCCATGCGTAAGGCGTCAGTCGGCCGGACGGCCGCTCCCGCTATGGCCGAAAGGCTGCGGGGGAGGAAAGTCCGGGCTCCATCGACATACGGTGCCGGATAACGTCCGGCGGGGGCAACCCCAGGGAAAGTGCCACAGAGAATGAACCGCTTCCCCCACCCGAAAGGGAGGGGGCGAGCAAGGGTGAAAAGGTGCGGTAAGAGCGCACCGCGTATCCGGCAACGGAAACGGCATGGCAAACCACACCGGGAGCAAAACCGAATAGGGACGGCAACGCGGAAAGTTCGCTTTCGGGTGATAACTCCGCAGGGCGATGTCAGGCTCGCCGTCCGGGTAGGTTGCTCGAGGCCATGTGCAAACATGGTCCCAGAGGAATGGCCGTCACGTACCATTCGCAAGAATGGTGCCCTACAGAACCCGGCTTACAGGCTGGCTGATGCTTTGAGAATGAGGGGTTCGGCGTAACGCGCCGGACCCCTCGCCATTCGCGCAACAAACTCAGTCGCGCCCGGCCTCTCCGATCGCCTGCGCCAGCCGCGCCGGATTGCTGAAGAACATCTCGTGGCTGCCGTCGCACTCGACCAGCCGGAATAGCCCGAGCCGTTCCGACAACCGCGGATGCCATGGCAGGCTGTGTGGCAGGGCGATGTCCTGCCGGCAATTGACATAGGATTTTCTGACCGGCAGTTCCGCCAACGCGTGCTTCAGCGTGATCTTGTCCGTGAATGTCTTGTACGGATGCAAATTGAGTTTGGCGAAGGTGGATTTTGCCAGTTCGAGGTCGGCGTCGTTGATGAAGGTATCGCGCCAGATTTCGAACGGCAGCATGACGGCGCCCTTGTTGGCGGCGGCCACCGCGTCGAACAGGCCGACATAATGCGGTGGCACCATGTCGTTGAGGCACTGCCCGTCCAGCGGCACGAAGGCGTTGACATAGACGAGGCGTCTGATCCTGTCCGTCAGGCGGTCGGCGACGCCCGAAATCACCATGCCTCCATAGGAATGGCCGACCAGACGGATGTTGCGCAGATTGTTCGCTTCGATGTAAGTGACAACCGACGAGATCGCCTGCTCGAGCCCGATCGTCTCGCGATCGTCATCCTTGTTGTTGCCGGCCAGCGTCGGGCAATGCACGGCGTGGCCGCTCTTGCGAAGATGCCCGGCTACCGCTTCCATTTCGGCGCCGGTGTGCCACGCGCCGTGAACCAGTACGTAAGTGTCTGCCATTCGCGTCTCCCCTCGATTTCGGAAAATCGAACCTTGATAGAGACGGCATCTCGGCCCCGATGGCCGGATCCGGCCAGCGTCATCGGCGATTTACGCCAAGGGGATTACAACAAGGCTTTAGCGCTGCCGCCGGAACGCTCCAGGGGTCATGCCGAGATATCTTCGGCATTGGCGGATGAAATGGGATGGGTCGGACAGGCCAACGCGAAGCCCGATGCCGCCAACGCTGATGCGATCGAACCGCGGCTCGCTCAGCATCCTGCGCGCCGCCGCCATCCGGCAATCGTTGAGCAGCCCGCTGAAAGTCAGGCCCGCTTTGTTGAGGCAGCGGTGCAAGGTCCGCTCCGAGACACGCAACTCCGCCGCGACGGCCACCGCCGTCAGTCCCGGCTCGGCGTAGCGCAGCCTTATGGCACGGCCGACATGGTCCAGAAGTCTTGCAGCGTCGCGCTGCTCGGCGGGCGTGGCCGGAATCTCGCTGTCGAACCCAAGCGCCAGCAGTGCGCCGAGCTGGTCGGTCAGCACCCGCGCCGGCAGCGGCCGGTCCGTGGCGAGCTGGGGAGTTAGCTGGCAGGCAAATGCGCTGAGCGCCGCGCCCCAGCCGGCGCGTCCGTCGATGCGCTGCCCGATGCGCCGTTCGGGATCGGTGATCCACGATTCGACCCAGGCGATCGGCAGCTCCAGCGACAGCGTATCCGCGGTCACCGCAAAGTTGAATTCATAGCAGCGCCGGGAATCCAGCAGCACCAGATCCATCGGCCGCATCCGCGACGCGTGACCGTTCTGCATGACGGTCCAGTCGTTGTCGGTCTTGCACAGCAGGTAATAGTAGTTGGCCGCGCTGCGGGCGACACTGGCTTTGCGGCGGTAGACATGCTGCGCCGATCCCTGCACGCGGTTGATGCCGATGGTGTCGAGTTGCCCGCGCTGAACGGAGCAGTCGAAGCCCGATCGAATCTGCGTCGTGATATCCATTTCGAGAAAGCACTCGCAGACGGCGCCGATCCAATAGTCGAGGCGCCGTTCCGGCTCGACCGAGCCAGTCGACCACGTCTCGATGCCTGCCGTCGTTCTGGCCGCCATGGCCCTGCCCTCCGCGATCGACGCCGACCACCACCAGCTTGTTGGGCGGATGGCGGAGAGTCAATCGGCATGCGGGCGGCGGTGACACCTCGTAGCCCGGATGGAGCGCAGCGCAATCCGGGATCTGAGCGCGCGGCCAGCTCAATGGCCATACTTGACACGGCATCCGTAACTGGCACCGGTCCCGGATTTCGCTGCGCTCCATCCGGGCTACAGAGCGACGCAACTACGCAGCGATCTCTTGCAACAGCGCCATCAACGCTTCCGGCGCGGTGACGTTCGGCGAATGGCTGGCGTCGATCTCGTAATAGCTCCAGGCGGGGTCGCTCTTCGTCATCCTGGCGAACGGTCCGAACGTGTCAGCCGGCGCGATACGCGTGGCGTAGATGTAGCTACGTGGCAAGGTCAGCGGCCCGCCCTGCAGCTTAAGCCTGGTCTCGAAACATTTGATCGGCATGTTGACGCGACGCGCCGTCAGCCATTCGACGTCCGCAGGCGAAGTATCCGGCGGCGTCGGATTCGGCGGCACCCGCCAGCCGTCGCCACTCTTCAACAGTTCCTGTATCCGCGGCCGGTCCGCCTCGTACAAATCGAGCAGCGACTGTCCATCGTTGGGCACAAAGGCATCGACGTAGATCAACTGCTTGACCTTGTCGCGCGCACGGTCTGCAACTCCGGTAGCAACCATGCCGCCATAGCTGTGGCCGACCAGTACGATGTCACGCAGGTCCTCGTACCTGATGACGTTCAGCACGTCCTCGATATGCGAATCCAGGTCGATCGAAGGGTCGGCCAGATGCGCACGCTCGCCGAGACCCGTATAGGTCGGCGTCAGCAGACGATGCCCGGCCGCCTGCATCAGCGGGTGCATCTTCTTCCAGGCCCAGCCTGCGGACCAGGCACCGTGACAGACGAGAAAGGTTTTCGAAGGAGCTGTACTCATCGGGCCGTTTCCATGATGATGTTGTTGAAGGCTTGGATTGCGATAGTACCTGTCTGTTCCATCGTGTAAACGTCGCCGCAAATTTCAATATCGTCATTCCGGGATGGTCCGAAGGACAGACCCGGAATCTCGAGATTCCGGGTTCGCTTCGCGCCCGGAATGACGGGGGGAAAGAAGATTGGACGTCGCTACCTACGCGATCCTGCTTGCCGGCGCGCTCGCCGGTGGTTTCGTCTCCGGCCTTGCTGGTTTCGGCACGGCGCTGATGGCGCTGGGGATCTGGCTTTACATCCTGCCGCCAGCGATTGCCGTGCCGCTGGTCCTGATCTGTTCGGTCAGCTCGCAGATCTCGACATTGCCGTCGATGTGGAAGCTGCTCGACTTCAAGCTGGCTCTGCCGTTTGTGGCCGGCGGACTCCTCGGCATGCCGATCGGGGCGCTATTGGTCGCGCGCGCCGACCCGCAGACTTTCAAGCTCAGCGTCGGCGTGATGCTGCTGGTGTTTCCGGCCGCGCTCTATTTCATCCGCAAGCCGATGGCCTTTCGTTTCGGCGGCCGCATCGCGGATGCCGGCGTCGGATTCGCCGGCGGCATTCTCGGCGGCCTTGCCGGGCTGTCGGGCCCGCTTCCGACGCTGTGGGCCAGCATACGCGGCTGGACCAAGGATCAGCGCCGCGGCGTTTTCCAGATCTTCAACGGCACCATTCTCGGCGCCGCGCTGATCCTGCAAGCCGCCACCGGTTTCGTGAAGCTGAACGTCTTCTGGCTGGCGTTGCTGGCGATGCCCGGCACGCTGATCGGCGCCCGCCTCGGCATGCGCACCTATCGAGCTCTCAACGACCGAAACTTCTACGACGTCGTGCTGGCTCTCCTGTTCCTGTCCGGACTGGGATTGGTGTGGAGCAGCATTGCTCCGAGATAGCGGCGCATGGCCGCCATGTGCACCGAGTAGATTGCTGTACGCTGACCGGCAAAGCAGCTAACCAATCGCGTCATGACTTCCAATGCTTCGCGCGAGCGTCTCGGTCTGCTGCTGGGCTTCGTCGGCATGGCGATCTTCGGCGGCACGCTGCCGGCGACGCGGATTGCGGTTGCGGAAATTGATCCGATTGCACTGACTTCGCTGCGCACCGTGATCGCCGGGCTAAGCTCGCTCGTGCTTCTGCTGGTGTTGCGCCGCAAGCTGCCGCCGCGCGCGCTGTGGCCGCAACTGGTGGTCACCATGCTTTGCGTCGCCATCCTGTTTCCGCTGCTGATGTCGCTCGGGATGCAGCGGGTCGACGCGTCGCATGGCGGCGTGGTGCTGGGCGTGCTGCCGATCGCCACCGCGCTCGTTGCGGTTGCCATCACCCATGAGCGGCCGAGGCCGCTGTTCTGGATCGCGTCCGTCGCCGGCGCCGCACTGGTGATCACGTTTGCCTTGCGTCAAGGCGGCGGTGCGCTCGCGGCGGGCGACCTGTTTCTGTTCGCATCCGTCACTGTGGCCGCGATCGGCTATGCATTCTCCGGCCGGCTCACCTTGCAGATGCCGGGCTGGGAGGTGATCAGCTGGGTGCTGGTGATCGCACTGCCGCTCTCGATCCCGGCGGCCGCGCTGACCATGCCTGCCGACATCACCCACATCGCCGTGAGGCCATGGCTCGGGCTGCTCTATGTCGCGCTGTTCTCGCAATGGATCGGGTTCTTCGCATGGAACGCCGGCCTCGCAATGGGCGGCATCGCGCGGGTGTCGCAGATCCAATTGCTGCAACCCTTCGTCACCTTTGCGCTCGCGGCGTTCTTCAACGACGAGACCATCACGCTGCAAATCCTGCTGTTCGCCACAGCCGTCGTGGTGACGGTCGCGATCTCGACGCGGACGCGCGCCAGGGCGGCGCCTGCGCCGCCGCAACGCGATCGGGAGCCGCCTCAGCTGGCGGCGTCCTGATCGATCAGGGCCGGGCGCTCCGCAATCAGTTCGGCTCGCATCTTTTCTAATTGAATGGCCCGAAGCAGCACTCTTGCCGTCTTCAGATGATCCAGCTGCACGCACAGCCTGACGATCTGGCTCACCGCGACATCACGCATGACATCGTCGGATATTTTTCCTGCGATCTCGATCGCGCATCGCGTACGCCCCATCGACGGCAGAAATATATTCCGGCATCGATGGGGTTAGCAACAATGCGCGACCTCACTCCGCCGCCGAGATGCGGCCGAACTCCGTGGCCTGCAGTTCGAACAGCCCGCGGTAGACACCGCCGGGACGCGTCGTCAGTGTGGCATGGTTACCCTGCTCGACGATTTCACCGCGGTCGAACACCAGGATCCGGTCGAGGCTGCGTACTGTCGACAGCCGGTGCGCGATCACGATCGAGGTGCGCCCTTTCATCAGCCGCTCCATCGCCTGCTGGATCAAGCCTTCCGATTCCGAATCGAGGCTTGAGGTCGCCTCGTCCAGGATCAGCACTGGCGCGTCCGCCAGGAACGCGCGCGCCAGCGCGACGCGCTGCCGCTCGCCGCCCGACAGCTTGACGCCGCGTTCGCCGACCAGCGTGCCGTAGCCTTTCGGCAGCCGCAGGATGAAGTCGTGCGCGTTGGCGAGCCGCGCCGCCTGCTCGATCGCAGCCATGCTGGCGCCCGGCCGGCCATAGGCGATGTTCTCGGCCAGCGTGCGGTGAAACAGGATCGGCTCCTGCTGCACGATCGCGATCTGGCTGCGCAGCGAATGCTGCGTCGCCTGCGCGATGTCCTGACCGTCGATCAGGATTTTTCCGCCACTGACGTCGTACAGCCGCTGCACCAGCTTGACGAAGGTCGTCTTGCCGGAGCCGGAACGGCCGACCAGGCCGACCCGCTCGCCGGCGCGGATCTCCACCGACAGGCCGTCATACAGCGGCGCGCGATGGCCGCCATAATGGAACGTCACGTCGTCGAACACGATGCGGCCGCCCTGGATGTCGATCGGTTTTGCGTCCGGCGCATCCGCAATGCCGATCGGCTCGGCGTGGATCGCGACCAGCTCCTCCATGTCGTTGACCGAACGCTGCAGATTGTTGATGTGCATACCGACGTCGCGCAGGTAGGCGTGGATGATGTAGTAGCTGGTCAGCACATAGGTGACGTCGCCCGGCGTGGCGCGGCCCGCGATCCACAGCAGGACCGCGCCGCCGATCACGGATGCGCGGAAGCACAACAACACCGCGAGCTGCGCCGTCGAGGTGTAGTTGTAACGGTACCACGTCCGCCGCACGCGCGTGCGCCACCGGCCGATGACGCCGGCCAGCCGCGCATCTTCGCGCGCTTCCGCGCCAAAGGATTTCACCACTGCGTTGCAGGTCAGGGCATCCGCCAGCGTGCCGCCGACCTTGGTGTCCCATGCATTGGAGACGCGCGCGGCCGGCGCAATGAAGTTCACCGAGAACGCCATCGTCATCGAGACATAGATCACCGTGCCGACGGCGATCACCGCACCCAGCACCGGCCAGTGCAGCCCGAGCAGGATCATCGAGCCCACCAGCACCAATAGCGACGGCAACAGCGCCATCAGAATGGTATCGTTGAGCAGGTCGAGCGCCCACATGCCGCGCGTAACCTTGCGCACGGTCGAGCCAGCAAATGAGTTGGCGTGCCAGTCGGTCGAGAAACGCTGCACGCGCGCGAACGCGTCCCGCGACACGTCGGACATGGTCTTCAGCGTGAACGGCACGATCGCCTGCAGGCCGGTCAGCCGCAGCACCATCGACATCAGGCCGAGCGCCACGATCCCGCCGAAGGCTGCGAACGCGGCATGCCGGGCCGCCGCGTCCGAGGCGCCCAGGGTCAGCGCATCGACCAGGCGGCCGGAGAAGATCGGCATGAACAGGTCGGCCGCCGTCGCGCCGAGCAGGCCGCCGGCAACGATGGCGGCACGGCCGGGCTGCTGCAGCCAGTGGCGGAACACGAACGGGATCACCACGCGTATTGCCGCGGGACGTTTATCTTTAAGAGCGGTCATGGCGTCATCCGGCTGCGCTTGGCGCACACGCCGGCTCCATCTGAATTGACGCGCGAGCCGACCTCGGGCCGAACGCGAACGTCGTTGAAAATATCGTTAAGTCGTTGGGAAGCTTGGTGATCGGGACGTCAGGCCCGACCAGGGCTGGTGGTGATCGCGGTCAGCGAAGCGACCGAAAATCCAGCACGGGCATCGGACGCGAGGGTACGATCTGCGAATACATCGAAATCATGCAAATCTCCCCGGTTCGAGCGACAATGCGCTGCTTATAAATGCATCGCGGGTGATTTGCAACATGACAACCGCGTGATGGGCATCATCAAGCGCGGCTAATGCGCATCGCCCCCGGCCACCATTGCCGAAGGCTTTTTCAGGACCAGGACAAGCAGGCTCAGGCCGAAATAGAACACCGCCAGCATAAAGAAGGCGTCGCCATAGCCCATCACCACGGCCTGGCGGTGCACGATCTGCGACAATTGCTTCATCGCCATCAGCGCGGCATCGCCCATGCCCTGCAGGCGTTGCGTGAACATGTTGAGTGTTTCGACCGCGGTGGCGTTGCCCCAATTGACGCGGTCGTGCAGACGCGAGATGTGCAGGTCGGTGCGCTCGTTCAGCACCTGGTTGATGAGCGCGAGACCGACCGCTCCGCCGAGATTGCGCGTCAGGTTGAACAGGCCCGAGGCGTTCTTCACCCGCTCCGGCGCCAGCGTTCCGAGCGCGATGGTGTTGGTCGGCACCATTGCGAACATCATGCCGACGCCGCGCAGGATCTGCGGGATCAGCAATTCGAAGAAATCATACTCTTTCGTGATCCAGGTCATCTGGTAGGAGCCGAGCGCGAACGTGCAGAGACCGAAGGCAATGAGGTAGCGCATGTCGACCTTGGTCATCAGCCGGCCGACGATCGGCGCGGCGAGGAACATGGTAATGCCCGAGACGAACATGGTCTCGCCGATCATCAACGCGCTGTAGCCTCGCACTTCGGCCAGATAGCGCGGATACATATAGGTCAGGCCGTACAGCCCGATGCCGACACAGAACGAGATCAGGCAACCGACGCCGAAATTCCGGTCGGTAAACGTCCTGATGTCGACGATCGGCTCCCGCGCGCTGAGCACACGCCAGAAGAAGGCGATCGCCGAGACCACACAGATCGCCGCGCAGATGGCCACGGAGGTGTCTTCCAGCCATTGAGATTGCGGCCCCTCTTCCAGCACATATTCGAGGGTGCCGAGAAAGCCCGCCATGAACAGAAGCCCCCACCAGTCGAAATGCTCGAGCAGCGCGAAATTCGGGCGGTCGAAGTCGACCAGCGCGAGGACGCCGATCGTGATGCCGATGCCGGGCACGATGTTGATGAAGAACAGCCAGTGCCAGGACATCATGCCGGTGATGTAACCGCCGACCGTCGGCCCGATGGTCGGCGCCAGCGTCGCGACCAGACCGATGATCGGGCCGACAATGTGGAACTTCGAGCGCGGAAACACCGTATAGGCGGACGCGAACACAGTAGGGATCATGCCGGCGCCCAAAAACCCCTGGATCGCGCGCCACAGGATCATCTGCTCGATGGTCGAGGCAAAGCCGCAGAAGAAGCTGGCGACGGTGAAGCCGGAAGCGGAAATCGCAAACAGCAGACGGGTGCCGAACGCGCGCGACAGGAAACCGGACAGCGGGATCGCGATCACCTCAGCGATCAGGTAGGAGGTCTGCACCCACGATACTTCGCTGGAGCTGGCCGAAAGGCCTGCCTGGATCTCCGACAGCGATGCCGAGACGACCTGGATGTCCAGGATCGACATGAACATCCCGAACACCATGATCAGAAACGCAAACAGCCGCCGCGGCGGGATGCGCTCGGCGGCGTCGGTCGCGGCATTCATCGCGGACGGCGATGCGGCGGTGGCGTCGGCCATGATCAGCTCGAAACAGGCGCCGGGCTTGCGCCCGGGGCTCTAGGGGAAAACTACTGCGGTTGAACCGCCCCGGGCGCATCGAGGTCGGCGTCGCTGTCGGCGTCGGCCGCACCCTCACGGGTGTCGACGGTGATATAGACCGACATGCCGGCGCGCAGCAGGTTCTGCTTCGCGACTTCCTTCGGCACGCGAATGCGTACCGGCAGCCGCTGCACGATCTTGGTGAAATTGCCGGTCGCGTTATCAGGCGGCAGCAGCGTGAATACCGATCCTGCCGCCGGTGAAATGCTGTCGACGATTCCGGCGAACTTGCGATGGCCGTAAGCGTCGACCGAGATCTTCACGGGCTGGCCGGGACGGATGCGCTTGAGCTGGGTTTCCTTGTAATTGGCGTCGATGAAGACGTCGTTCAGCGGCACCACGTTGGCGAGCCGCTGCCCGGCCTGTATGAAATCGCCGGCATTGACGAGGCGGTTGGAGAAGGTGCCGTCGACGGGCGCGCGCACCGAGGTGAAGGCGAGGTCGCGCTCCGCCTTGGCAAGCTGGGTCTGCAACTCCGCGAGCTGCGCGCGGGCCTCGGCCTGCTGCGCTTTCGTCACCTCGACATTGTCGCGCGCGGCATCATAGGCGGCCTGCGCCGACTTCACCGCAGCAACGCTCTGGTCGCGGCCGGCCTCGGAAACCTCGAAGGCGGCGCGCGAGGCAAAACCCTTGGTGCTCAGCGTCTGCTGGCGATCGAAGTCGAGACCGGCGCGCTTCAGCGCCGCGTCCGCGGAAGCGAGCTGCGCCTTGGCCTGCTCCGCGGCGCTTTCGAGCGCCGTGACCTGACGGCCGATGCGGTCGATGGTGGCCTGCTGGGTCGCGATCTTGCTCCGCGCGGCATCCACTGCGATGCGATAGTCGCCGTCATCGATCCTGAAAATCACGTCGCCGGCGCGAACGATCGAATTGTCGCGGGGCAGGATGGCCGCGACATGGCCCGATACCCGGGCACCAAGCGTGGTGTTGTTGGCGCGAACGTAAGCATCGTCCGTCGAGACATAGAAGCGCCCGACCAGGACGAAGTGGACGCCGTAGCCAATCGCGGCCAGCGCGAGCAGTCCGAGCGCACCGATCATGATGAATTTGCGCTTGCCCGATTTCGCCGCCGCTGCTTCGGCGACGCCGGCCGGCCGCTCGGTGCCGGGCGCCTCGGCGGTGCGACGTCTGGTTTCCTCAACGTGAGTCCGCAACTGCTCCGCAAGCTGCGCGGCGGACTCGGGCGCAGCTTCATCCTGCGCCTTTTCCGATTCGGCGCGAACGATGCGCGCGGCCTGGTCTCTCGCTGCGGCCATGACCACCCTCCCCATACAATGTCGCGGCGCCAGCCAGCCCTGAACCTCGCTGCACGGGCGCCGCCGGGACAAAATGTAGCATTGACCGAACGGTTCGGTCAACATATCAATCCAGAGCATAGACCATAAAGCGAAAACAGATGCAGGCCTGTATCCCGGGTTGAATTCTTTCCTGAGAAGATAAACCAATGGTTGCATCCACATCAAACACCATTCATCCCTTTGGCGAGGAAGACAGTTCGAAGCGCCGCCAGATTTTGGACGGCGCGCGAAAGGTGTTCATGGATCTGGGCTTTGATGGCGCCAGCATGAACGAGATCGCGCGCGCCGCCGGCGTCTCCAAGGGTACGCTCTACGTCTACTTCGCCGACAAGAGCCGCCTTTTCGAAGCCATCGTCGAGGACGAAGCGCTCGAAAGGGGCAAGATCGCCTACAATCTCGATCCCAGGCGCGATGTCGAAACCACGCTGCGGGAATTTGGCCGAACCTACATCGGATCAATCTGCCGGCCAGGCGGCGGATCGTCGATCCGCACGGTGATGGCGATCGCCGAGCGGATGCCGGAGGTCGGACGGCAGTTCTATGAGAATGTGCTGGCGAACACGATCAACCGTCTCGCCGACTATCTGCAGGCGCACGTCCGGCCGGGCGATCTTGCGATCGACGATTGCACCCTCGCCGCCGCGCAGTTCATGCAGATGTGCCAGGCGACGCTGTTTCTGCCGTTCGTGTTTCAGGCCGAGCCGGCGCCATCGGCGGAACGCATCGCGCATGTGGTTGACAGCGCGACGCGGCTGTTTCTGCAGACGTACCGGGCGAAGCCGGCGTAAGGCCGGCCTCGCCTTTTGTCAGTCACGCCCTAAAACCTGTAGGTCGCGCTCCCCAGCACGGTGCGGCCGATGCCGTAGAAGCAGTCGCCGCGCGCGAGGCAGGTGGTGACATGACGCTTGTCGGCAAGGTTGCTGGCGTTGACCTGAAACCGCCACGGGCCGGTCTCGTAGCGGATCATCGCGTCGAACAACGTGTAATCAGGCGTGCGGATGGTGTCGGTACCGTCCCAGGATTCGCCGATATAGCGCACGCCGCCGCCGATCGTGACGCCCTGCAGGCCGAACGCCGTGAGGCGGTACTTCGCCCATAGCGAGGCCTGATGTTCGGGGACGGTTTCGACACGCTTGCCGGCATTGTCGCCGCTTTCCACCGTGGCGTTGAGGTAGGAATAGGCGCCGATCAGATCGAGGTCCGGCGTCACGCGGCTGATCACCTCGAGCTCGGCACCGCGGATCCGCACCTTGCCGGTCTGGGCCGAGATTAAGGGATCGGGGCTGCTCGCCAGCCGGTTCTTCTCGGTGGTGTCGAAGATCGCGCCGTTGATCGCGGTGCCCGGCATCGGATTGTACTTGAATCCCAACTCCACCATTTCGCCCTGCTGGGCCCTGCAAACTCCGGCGCAGATGCCGGCGCCGAAGATCGGCGTGAAGGACTGCGCGTAAGTGACATAGGGTGTCAGGCCGAACGGCAATTCGTACATCAGCCCGGCGCGGCCGGTGGTCGCCCTGGTGTCCTCCGCCGGCGCCCCCTGTACATTGTTACTGACGAAATCCTGGCGGATGCCGAGGACAGCTAGCCACGGCCCGAGCCGCATCTGGTCTTGCGCATAAAGCCCGAGCTGACTCTGCCGCAGGTCTGCTTCAGGCGAGAGCGTTGGCGGGACGACCGGATTATAGACCGGCGCATAGAGGTCGAAGGGAGTCGGAGTCATTCCGCCGTCGACGTGTGCCCCCGACGACGCGCGTTCCCCAAGGCCGCGATAGTCGACGCCGAACAGCGCCTTGTGCGTGATCGCGCCTGTCGCGAATTTCAGCTCGGCGTTGGAGTCCGAGGTGAAGCTGTCCTTGGTGGTTTGCCGGCCCGAGACATAGCGCGCCACGGTGCGGTGCGAGGCATCGAGATATGGATTGTCCGGCTTTGAATAATTGTCCGGATATACCGTTCGGTAGATGCCCTCGACATGGGCGTAGCGCATGTTCTGCCGTATCTTCAGCCCGTCGCCAAAACTATGCTCGAACAGGCTGGAGACCGCGCCGGTCTCGGTCTGATATTTGTCAAAACTCGGATCGCTGGCGAAACGCCGCACCGGAATTAGCCCGTTCGGTCCCGGAAACAGCGTGCCCTCATGCGGCAGGAATGCGGTTGAGGAGCCGGTCGTGTCCTTCTGATAGGTGCCGAGCACGGTCCAGCTCGTATTGTTGGTCGGCCGCCAGGTCAGCGACGGCGCCAGCACGATGCGGTCGTCAGGGACGTAATCGGTCTGCGAGCCGCTGTCGCGGAATACGCCGATGAAGCGATACAGCCACTCGCCGTCCTTGGTCAGCTTGCCGGTACTGTCGAGTTGCACCTGCTTGCGGTTGAAGCTGCCAAATTGCACGCCGATCTCGTTGAAGGGCTCCGCCTGCGGACGCTTCGAGATCAGGTTCAGCAGGCCGGCCGTCGAGGTGTCGCCATACAGCACCGATGCCGGACCGCGCAGCACCTCGATGCGCGAGAGCGTGTAGGGATCGGGCCGCCATTCGTTGAACTGGAACGTGTTCACCATGCGGGTGCCGTCGAGATAGATGTTGGGATCCTGGCCGCGAACGCGCGGATAATCGCCGCGCGAATCCGGGCCATAGGCGTCGGCGAACACGCCGGGCACGTAGCGCAGCGATTCCTGCACGGTGAGCGCGCCCTGGTCGGTGATGCGGTCGGCGGTGACCACCGTGATCGATTGCGGGGTTTCACGCAGCGGCGTGTCGGTCTTGGTGCCGGTGCCGCTCTGGTTGGCGAGATAACCGCGCACCGGGCCGGTCGCCGTTTCAGCGCGCGCACCGGCGGTCGCGGCGGCATCAGGCGCCGTTTGTGCGCGCTGAGCAGCGCGACGGCTGGCGGCCGACGCAGATTGCCGTCTGGGTGCGGGGCGCGACCGCGCGGCCGGCGGACGTGAGGGCTGGTCGACGACGACTGCCGGCAACTCCCGCGCGGACGATTGCGCTTGCGCCGGCGTCACGTCGATCATCGCGGCGAGCATCGGCAGCGCGGCGCCGAGCCATCCCGCGGTCTTCAAACTTGCATTCATTTCCAGTCCTCATCGCTTCGCGCGGGACCAGTAACAAGCGCGACCACTGCGATGAAGTGCGTGAAGGATACAACGATGTGTAATCGGCGTGTAATCACGCGTTTAGAATTAGTATTTGTCCAAGCAGACGACTTGCAGCCGCCGGACGAAATTTAGAATTAGTATTGGTCTAATCAAATGACGTCATGCGAGAACACGGCGAGCCTTGCAATCGTCGACGTCCGTCATGCACGGCTATTCGCACGCAACCCTTCCACGTCACGGCGAGCGAATGCTGCCCGAGGCCCGGATCAATCAAAACTGTCCGCAACCGGCAGGCCGCAAGGTCGTCTGGAAAAAGGGCGACGTGATCGGCGTCAAGTTCGTGTAGCCTGACGGGCGCAGGCGCTTACTGCCTCCTCGCTGAAGGCGCAGATTGCCTGTGCCCTTGCCGGTGCAAACGCCATGACCCGTCTTGCTTTCATCCTCGCTTTGCTCTTCACCGCGCCCTGGGAAGAAGCCGAGATTGTTGACGTGAAAGATCAGGGAGCGGTCGACCTCAAGCCGTTCAACTGTAAGGACGTCACCCGGAGCACCATCATCAGCCGGGTCTGCTACGATGCCGAAAGCCGTCGCATGCTGGTCCAGCGCCACGCGGCCTACCACCAATATTGCGATCTGCCGAAGGACACGCTCGATGCGTTTCTGAACGCGCCCTCGATGGGCCAGTTCTTCAACGCCAACATCAAGGCGGCCGGCCGTGACGGGAACGGGCCGTATGACTGCCGCACAGATAAAGTGCTGTCTGATCAGTGACATCGGGCCTCCCGTCGCGGCATCGGCTCCTATTCGCGATCTCGTTATTTGACACTTCTTCTGTTTTTGTCAAAATCGTCAAATGAGTCCGCGCACCCGCATTCTCGATGCCGCAATGCTGGTGTTCCGCCGGCAGGGTTTCCGGCGCTCGTCGATCGAGCAGGCGGCAGAGGCCGCGGGCCTGACGCGGCAGGCGCTCTACCATCATTTCGAGTCCAAGGAAGCGCTGTTCCGCGCCGTCATCGAACGGCTGCATGAGGAGGCCCTTGCCGCCGAGATTGCCGCGGCCAGCGCCGCCGAGAACGAGGGCGGCAGCCTCGCCGACATCCTCGTCGCTTCGGTCAGCGCCAAGCTCGGGCAACTGGCCGCCTCGCTCGATGGCTCGCCCCATGTCGAGGAACTGTTCTCCGAACATTTGCTGCAGGCCCGCGACCTCTACCAGAAATACACCACCGCCTATACCGAGCAGCTCGCGGAAACGATCACGCGCGTCTGCCGCAAACAGGACCTCACGCTCAATGCCACGACGCCGCGCGATTTTGCACGGCACATCGAGATGGCGATTAACGGCACCAAATCCGCTTATCCGGCGCTGCAGCCGGCCGGCGCTTTCCTGAGGGATCTGGAGATCATGCTGCGGACGCTGGTGGCTGGCGCGGTGAGCCCGGCGCCGCGGAAGCCGGCGGCGAAGCCGAAGCCGGCAAGGAAATCCACTCCTCGCAAATCTGGAGATCGCAGATGAGCACGATGACGATCAACGGCAAGCTTGCTCCCCTCCCCGACGATCCCGATGCGCTGCTGGTCGACGTCGTGCGCGACGCGCTCGACCTTACCGGCACCAAGCTGGTCTGCGGGGCCGGCGTCTGCGGCGCCTGCACCGTGCTGGTCGATGGCGAGCCCGCCGTGAGCTGCCTGATGCCGGCGGGATCGGCTGCGAACAAGTCGATCACAACTGTCGAGGGCATCTGCGCCAAGGCATTGCACCCGGTGCAGAAGGCCTTCATGGCGCACGACGCCCTGCAATGCGGCTTCTGCACGCCGGGCTTCATCGTCGAGGCCGCGGCATTTCACGATTCCTGGAGGGCGGCAAAGGGGACAGCCGTGCCGTCGCGCGAGGAAATCGGCGCGGCGCTGTCGGGCCATCTCTGCCGCTGCGGCGCCTATGACGGCATCTTCCGCGCCGTGGCGGATGCCTGTGCCGGCCGCTTCGACGGCAACGATATCCTGCCACCGCGCATGGAAGCGCGCGACAAGGTGACGGGATCGGCGAAGTATACCGTCGACATCCATCATGACGGCCAGCTCGAAGGCGTGATCCTGCGCTCGCCGTTCGCGCATGCGCGTATCAGCGAACTCGACCTGGCGCCGGCGCGCGCGATGCCGGGGGTGAGCGCTGTGATCTCGCTGCTCCGCGACGATCGCATCGTCCGCTATGTCGGCGAACCGATCGCCGCCGTCGCGGCAAAGGACCGCAAGACCGCACTGGCCGCGATCGCCGCCATCAAGCTCGGCAGCGAACGCCTGCCGTCGGCGATCGGGCTCGACGAAGCGCGCAAGGCCGATGCGCCGGTCGTATTCGAAAAATCCGCGCGCAAGATGGCCGGCAACGTCTCCGAAGGCGGCGGCGCGCCGGCCTCCTGGAAAGGCAACATCCGCGGACCGTCGGCAGCTTTTTCCAAAAAGCCGAAGAAGGTGCGGAGCTGGGTCGAGGGCGCACGCGCGGCGAATAATCCGCTGCTGGTGGAGGCTATCTTCCGCACCGGCACGCAACAGCATGCCTGCCTCGAGCCGCATGCGGCGGTGGCGCGTTTCGACGGCGACCGGCTCACCGTGCATGTTTCGACGCAGGCGGTGTTTCATGTGATGGAGCTGATCGCCAAGCGCTACAAGCTCGGCCGCGACAAGGTACGCGTGATTGCCGATCATGTCGGCGGCGGTTTTGGTTCGAAGGCAGCACTCGGCGTGGAAACGACCACGGCGATCGAACTGGCACGCGAAGCCAAGGTGCCGGTCAGGGTAGCCTACGACCGGCATGAGGAGCTTTCGGTGACGGGCTATCGGCCGGCAACGGAAGTGAAAATTGCATTGCTGCCGTCCGAGCAAGGCGAACTGAAAGCCCTTTCGCTGACCGCTTATGCCGACACGGGAGCCGCGACCAATTCGACCATCGCGGCACTTGCCCGCCTGATCTATCCCGCGGAAGGCAAGGAGCTCGCCGATTTCGACGTCATCAGCAATTTGCCGGCCGGCGCTCCCTTCCGCGGACCCGGCGGGCCGCCGATGGCGTTTGCGCTGGAACAGGCGATCGACGAAGCGGCGCTGCGCATGAACATCGATCCGGTCGCGCTGCGCAAGCGCTGGGATCCCGATCCCAACCGGCAGCGGCTGTACGATTGGGCCTCAGGCCTGGAGGTCTGGCGCAACCGGAAACCGATAGCCGCGCAGAGCGGCCGCTATCGCCGCGGCGTCGGCGTCGCCACCGGCTACTGGCTTTATCTGTGGCAGCCCGGTTCGAAGGTCGAGGTGGCGGTGAAGGCCGGACGCCTCGTCGCCAGCACCGCGACGCAGGATATCGGCACCGGCACCCGCACCGTGATCGCCAATACGGTCGCGCGCGAATTCGGGCTGGAGCCGCACGAGATCGAGGTCAGGATCGGCGATTCAAAACTGCCGGAAGGTCCGGGCTCGGGCGGCAGCCGCGTCACCGCTTCGGTGATCCCGCCGATGCTGCTGGCGATCGAGCAGTTGAAGGCGTCGATCCAGCAACACGCAAAACGGCAGCCGGTCCCCGGCTCCAACGCGCCATGGCGCGACATGCTCGCGGCATCGCCCGACCTCTCCGCTTCCAGCGTACGCCCGGAAGACTCCCGGCAGATGGCGCCGGGAATCGAGTCGCCGCTCAAACAGGTCGGCTTCCTGGGCTGGATCTTCGGCTGGATGATGCGGCGCTTCTCCAACCTTGCGATCGGCGCCGGCGTGCCGAGTTCGGTACAGGTGATCGAGGTCGAAGTCGATACCTGGCTCGGTCATGTACGCGTCGTCAACGTTCATACCGGCATTGCGGTGGGCAAAATCGCGGCGCCCGCGCTGGCGCACAGCCAGGCGGCGGGCGCCGTCATCCAGGGCATCGGCTACGCGCTCTATGAAGCACGCGAAGTCGATTCCCGCACCGGCGATGTGCTCAGCGGCGGCATGGAGGATTATCGCATTCCCGGCATCGCGGACACGCCAATGATCGACGTGCATTTCGACCAGAGCGGCTTCGACCACGTGCTCGGCGGCAGCGTCGGCATCGGCGAAGTCGCAACCGTACCGACCTCGCCCGCGGTCGCCAACGCGATTTACAATGCGACCGGCGTTCGGCTGACCGAACTGCCGATCCGTCCCGACCGTCTCGTCGCCGCGCTCAAAGGGAGGGCCGCCGCATGACCCCATCAGCCATGACCGCCACGCAAGCAGGCGAATTCCGCGCCGCCGGCACCGACCTCTCCGAGCGGCGGCGCAGCGGCGTCTCGACCGGACCGCTGATCGACATATCAGCCGCTCCCGACACGATCGGGATGCATTGGGGCACTGAGGGGAGTTTGCGCATCGGCGCCTTCACCACCATTGCCGCCATCGCTGCGGACGCGCGCCTCGCCGCGGCGTATCCGGGCATTGCCGCATCCGCGCAAGGTCTGGCGACGCCGCAGATCCGCCACCTCGCCACCCTCGGCGGCAATCTCGCGCAGCGTTCGCGCTGCTGGTATTTTCGAAATCCGCACATCGCCTGCCTGAAGAAAGGCGGGTCCGACTGTCCGGCCCGGTCCGGCAATCATCTCTATCATGTCGCCTTCGACCTCGGTCCCTGCGTGGCGCCGCATCCCTCGACGATGGCGGCGGCGCTGCTGGCCTATGAGGCGAAAGTGACGACCGACCGCAGGAGCTCGCTGACGATCGGCGACCTCCTCGGCGACGGCTCCAACGGCAGCGCCGACAACGCGCTGCAGCCGGGCGAGATGATCAAGAGCATCGAGCTTCCCGTTCCGCTGCAAGGCGAGCACGCGCTGTACAAGCGCGCGATCAGCCGCACCCATGCGGAATGGCCGCTGGTCGAGATCTGCGCCCGCGCCGTGATCAAGGACGGCGCGTTCCAGTTCGTCCGCCTCGCCGCCGGCGGCATCGCATCGGTGCCGCTGCGGCTCGTCGCAGCGGAAGCGGCATTGCAGGGGAAGCCGGCCAATGTAGCAGCGATTGCCGTTGCCGCAGAACGCGCGACATCAGGTGCAAAGCCGTTGCCGATGACGGGATATAAACTCGATCTGCTGAAGGGGCTCGTGCAGGACTTGCTGGAGCGGCTGGCGGGTAACCAGGCCACGGGCTCATAAGCGCCAACCTAAGCTCCCCGCAGGACCATAAGGGAGTGGATGCATCGATCGCCGGGAGGCGCCGGTATGACGCCGGCGAAGCGCCGGCGGAAATTGAATGTCTTTTTCATGTCTTATGTTCCATAGTGTCTTCCTGTTCTTATTATCCATAGTGTCTTCCTGTCGGCGACCTCTCGCTGGCAGACGCAGGAGAAGTGAGTTGACTGCGCGATTGCTTTTTACGAACGCTGGTAACGCTCCGAGCAACAATCTGGCCCGCAGCCTGCGAACGGGTGACGGGCCTGTCTTCATAGTCGGCTGCAATGACGACCAGTTCGCGCTGAAGAAATCCGACGCGGACAGACATTATCTCGTTCCGCCCGCGAACCATCCGGAGTGGGCCGAGACACTGCAATGGATCGCCGAGACCGAATGCCTGGATCTCATTATTCCGACCGTTGATTCCGATGTAGATGATCTGTCGCGCGCGCGTAACCGTCTGGGTGAGTACCTGTTCCTGCCGCGGGCGTCCGTGGTCGACATCTGCCGGGACAAGTATCGTCTCATTGAGCTCCTGCGCAGCAACGGCATCGACGCGCCCGCGAGCTACCCGGTGAAGGATATGAGGCACATCACCGGGATTTTCCGCCAACTTGGCGGGAAGCGACCCCTTTGGTGCCGCGTTCGAAGCGGAGCCGGCGCGCTTGGCGCCCTGCCGGTACGGACGCCCGAGCACGCGCGCGGCTGGATTCGGTACTGGAAAGAAATGCGCGGCATACCCGTGACTTCGTTTGTACTTTCAGAGTACCTGCCAGGCCGCGATTTCGGCTGTCAAAGCCTTTGGAAGGATGGTGAGCTGGTACTGATCAAGACGTATGAACGGCTTTCCTATCTCGGGATGGGCAGTCAACCGTCGCAAGTCTCTTCGGTGGCAGCCCTTGCAAAAACAGTCGTCGAACCGAAAATCGTCGACACCTGCGTCCGGGCCATCAGGTTGCTCGATGCAAAAGCATCCGGCGTCTTCAGCGTGGATCTCAAGGAGAATACGCGCGGCATTCCCTGCATCACGGAAATCAACGCGGGCCGGTTTTCGTCGGCGACCAATATTTTTGATCTGGTTGGAAAACACAACATGGCGAAAACTTTCGTCCGTCTGGCGCGAGATCTGCCGGTCGACATCGAGGACAGCTACGACGCCGCACCGGATTGGTACATGCTGCGAGACCTCGACGGAGCGCCGCGCATCTTCCACGCGTCCGATTTCTCAGATAACATCATGAACGCTTGGCAAGCGGCAGCCTCTCGTCGGGGCCGCTTGAAAGCAATTTAAAGGGGCAAAAGCATATGGCGTACATCCAAGTCTTCAAGAGAGTAAGCAAGGGTCGAACGTATATTCGGGTGGCGGTCACACCTAAGAGCCCGGAAACGCGAGCGTTGCTTCGTCAATTTCAGGCCGGAGTAAAGGATTTTGAGAAAAATTGGAAAGCGACCAAAGCCGCACAAAAGGATCGCGCCGAAAGAGCTGCAAGGGCAAAAAAGGCCAAGAAAAAGAAGGCAAGTAAGTAGCAGTGGCGCAGCCGAGGATCAGACCGTAACCACTATCACGATCGATGGAGACGTCGATAGCCATCAGCTCGAGGCACTTAAGCTCGAGCTGCGAGCATTAGCCCACTCTTGCGGGCTTGAGGTCAGCGGCATTGAGATTGAGACCTCGATGCGAGACTAGCGTCGTTGAGCATGATCTAAACCCGAAGCGGGACGGGAGTTCACGCTCAATCGACAAATTGAAGCGCGGTGGGGATTGCCTCAATGCCACCGCGCTTCAGGGCGAGCAGCTACCACACAGAGTCTGCTCTTCAGGGGAGTGTCGCATACCCAGCTCGCGGAACAGAGTGGCCCCCTTGTCGAGGTGATGTTCGGCGTTTGCCTGCTGGTCGATGAATCGGTAGTGCTTTCCGAGTCCAAGGTGACATTGCGCCACGAGCGGTCGCAGATCGAGCTCTTGGGCCCTTTGGAGAGCTTGGAGAAGATTTGCTTCGCTCTCGTTCAAGAAGGCTGGGTCGCCTCTCAGACCAAGCTCACCAAGCAATCGGAGCGCGTAAGCCTCGTAGCCCCGTTCACCATGCTTGCGGGAAAGGCTGAGCGCCCGCCGGGCGCATCGCTCGGCATCGGCGATGCGCAGACCGCGAAGATACGCTTTGCCCAAGCGGACCAAAATCATCGCGAATCCGCCCCAGCGATGCATTTCGTTCGACTTAGCTTCGGTCTTCTCCAGAAGCGCGATGGATTCGTCGACGCGATCGGCTAGGTAATAAGCGTGTCCGAGCGAGGTGCCGATCAGCGGCAGCATCAGTGGAAGAATCCATGAGTGACAAATTTCAAGGCCCTGCTCAAGGGCAGCGATGCTTTCGGATACCTTGCCTTGAAACACCAGGACGGTTCCGATGCTGTAATAGGAAAACGCCAAGCTATAGACTTGGTTTGCTGCTCGGGCAATTTCCACGGCTTCTTCCGCACAGGCTAGTGCGCGACCAAACTCACCGAGCTCGGCCAGCGAGCATGCAAGATATCCGCGCATGAAAACCCCGAGTACCCCGGGGGTACCCATGTTGGCTCCGGCGAGATCGCCGCGAAGGCAGTGAACGGCCGGGCCCAATACCTGTGACGCGCGATGATGATCGCCTGTGGCAGCATACGTTGCTCCTATGTGCCCGCTAACGATCATCCGAAGCGACAAATCATCCAATTCGTCCGCTATGGTCATGGCGCGTTCACCGGCCTCGATCGCCGGGCCCAGTTCGCCCAGCAAGCGGTAGTATTGGCACATGAATGATGAAGCCTGACCTAGCCTTCGCTTGTCGCCGAGTCGGGTCGCCTGATCCTGCACCCTCCGCAAGTGATCCAGGCAGCTCTCGAGGTGTCCCAAGGGGTGAAGGGCGTTTCGCAGATCGAAGCGAATATCGATAGCAAGTTCGATACTTTCTTTGCTTTCGGGCAGCTTCTCAAGGACGGCGAGCGCCTGTTCGAACCAGCCTCGCCCGTTCTCGAGCGCCGACCGCGAGAGCGCTTTCAGTCCGGCCTGTCGCAGGTATCGAACAGCCTTGTCCGGCAACTCCCCGCGAACCGCATGTTGCGCGAGACGCTCAATGTGTTCGCCGATCCGATCCCGATACAGAGTCTCGATCGTGTCGACCAGTCGCGCGTGCAGCGCGCGCCGTCGCGTCCGCAGCAAGCCCTCGTATGTCACCTCGTGGGTGAGCGCGTGTACGAACGCGTATTCGACGTCCGGAAAAAACCTGGTCTCATGGAGAAAGCCAGCCGCCTGCAACCGATCGAGCGCGCCATCCAGAGCGCCTTCTGTCAGATCGGCCATCGCTCGGAGCACGGCGAACGGAATCTCCCGGCCCACGACGGAAGTGATCTGCAGAAGATTCTTGTCACCGGGAAGAAGCCGATCTATTCGCGCCGCCAAGATGGCCTGGACAGTCGGTGGAACCTGAATGGTCGCGGTCGGACTCATCAATCGATAATGACCGCGTTCGCCGACAAGATATTGGGTTTCCACCAGAGAGCGGACGGTTTCTTCGATAAAAAAAGGGTTGCCACCCCGCGCGATCAGAAACCGCTTGAGTGGAGCAATGCCGGGATCCTCGCCAAGCAGCGCCTCCAGCAGATAGCCGGTGTCACGCCTGGGCAACGCGCTTAGCCGGATCTGATGGTAGTTCTCCCTGCTCCCCCAGTTGTGCTGGTAGCCCGGGCGGTAACTGACGAGCAGCATGAGGGATGCCGACCCCATGGCACTCACCAGGGCATCGAGCAATTCCTGCGTTTCGTTATCCACCCAATGGAGGTCATCGAAGATCAAGAGGACCGGCTGCTTGCGTGCTTCCCGCAGCAACAAAGCCTTTACGGCGTCGATGTTGCGACGCCGACGCTGAGCTGGATCGAGCGCGTGCCAGCCCTGGTCATCGACGGGGATATCGAGCAAAGCCAATAGCGCGGGAAGCGTCGATGCCAGCCGCTCGTCGAGCGCGATGGTTTTCTGGACCACCTTTTGGCGGATCTCATCAAGCTCGTCCCGATCCTGGATTCCAAAGTAGCTCTTGAGAAGCTCGATCACGGGCAAGTAACTGGTCGCTCTTTCGTGCGAGAGCGACGTGCTCTCGAGCACGAGCCAGCCAAGCAGACCAGGCAGCCGGCTTGTATGCGTGAACTCATAGACAAGCCGTGACTTGCCGATGCCGGCCTCGCCGATGATCGCCACCAATTGGCCCGACCCCGTATCGGCCCGCTGCTGTACGCGGCGCAGCTCATCGAGCTCCGCCTCGCGGCCGACAAACAGGGTCAGGCCGCGAATCGTTGCGGCCTGCAAACGGGTGCGCGCGGGCCCCGCACCGATGAGCTCATAGACCTCCTCGGGCTCGGCAAGCCCTTTAACCGGCAGCGGACCGAGCGATCGCGCCATGACGTATTCCTCGGCCAACCGAATGGTTTTCTTCGTCGTCAGGATCGAGCCGGGCTCCGCCATCTGCTCCATGCGAGCGGCCACGTGCACAGCCTCACCAACAACGGTGTATTCCATGTCGAGCTCGCTGCTGATGGCACAGATGACAACTTCGCCCGAGTTGAGCCCAACGCGAATTTTGAGCGGCGTATTGGCGCGGTCCGCCAGTTTGGCCACGGCGTCCTGCATCATCAAGGCGGCGGAACAGGCGCGCACGGCGTGATCTTCATGGGCGAGCGGCGCGCCAAAGATCGCCATGATGCCGTCACCCAGGATCCTGTTGACGGTCCCCTCATAACGGTGGACGGCATCGATCATCTGCTCGAGCACAGGATTGAGGATCGCCTGCGCGCTCTCCGGATCCTGGCCGGATATCAGGGCCAGTGAGCCCGTGATGTCTGCGAACAGCACGCTCACCTGTTTTCGTTCACCCCCAAGCTCGGCGGTGGAGGTGAGAATGTTCGCTGTGAGGGGCTGGGCAGTCTGTGGCTTCAACGCCTCAGAGCGCGCAGACAGGTAGTTTGCGACGCTCTGATTTGCGACGCTCTGGCTCGTTGAATGACCGCAATGTGAACAAAACCTCGCCGTCGGCGCAATTTGAGTGCCGCAGTTCGTGCAAACGCGTGCCAGCACAGAAGCACATTGTTCGCAGAACTTCGCCGCCGGGCCGTTTTCGTGCTGGCAACTCTGGCAAATCATTTAGGTCCCTGAAAAATCGTGACCACGGTACCGTCGAACACCATTGTCAACAAGCTGGTATTTTGGGCCGACCGGCTACGCCGACGGCCCCAGTCGATCCAGAGCCGCCGAGATCTGTCTGACGGCATTAGAGCTTCGCTGACATTGTAACCGTGCCGGGCGCGCATGCGCTGGCTTTGACTGGGACAGAGCCCACTCCCTTAATGCCTCGCACGAACTAATCGGACCGTTGAGCGCCGCCGAGAGGTCTCCTGGACGGTCTACGAGGCGGTCTATTCAATCGGGAGAATTTCAGAACTGGAGACTTGCTCATCCATGAGCCGCTCTTCGCCCAAACCTTGGTCTGCGGGCGTGTCAGCTCTTGCGTCGTTATTCGGGACAAGCCGGACATTTTATCGCAAATCCGAACGTCCCGATTTATGAGCGCACGCTCAAAGCAGGACGGACTAGAGAAGCTAATCCACAATTTTTGGATGATCGTGTGGGCGGAGGGTTGCGGCCACAGCTACCCACCGACAGGCTTTTCGGACGATGGCATTGAGGTCGGCGGATTACGTCTTCTGCTGATCTGTCTCACGAAGCCGCGAACGCCTCAATGATCCTCGAACTCGTCTTCCTCGTTGACCTTGCTGTTGCCCCTGAACCAGCGCGACACCGACTTCTTGGCTCCGACCGATCCGGTCGAGTAGGGATCGCGTGACCCGTAAGGGTTACGCTGCCCGGCGCGCGCGGCGACCTGATCGCCCGACACCGCCGCGGGCTGACAGATGGTGCGGCGGGAGGCACGGCGCATCAGGTCGACGTGGATGTGATCCTCGTGATGGGAATTCGAGCCCGGGGCCAGCACGGTGTTGAACTGCTGACAGGCGGCCCCCTGCACGTCGCGCAGAAAGCCCTGCTCTTCGGGCATGCCGCGCCAGCCGCCCTTGACCGTGATGCGACGGCCGTCGGCGAGCGTGAAGGCCGCGATGTCGAGCGCGTTGCCGAAGGCGTGCTCGGAAATATGCCCGTGCGGATTGCCATTCATGCCGCGGCACGAATAGGCCGAGATCTGCTTGATCTCGACGACGCGCGCGCCGAACCAGCGCATCGCCGCCGGCTGCACGGAATCGGTGAGCCAGCGGTCGAGCGCCGAGACGATCGGGCACGCCAGCGTCGCCGCCGGTTTCATCGAGACCTGCCCGAAGGCGCTGACGGAATTGCCCTGCGCCGGCCCGAGCCGCGGCGCGGCCGGCGTTGCCGGCGGTGGCGAATAGGATGGCTGCGGATATGGCGCGGAAGAAGGCGCCGGGTAGCGCTCGCGCGGCGGATAGGACGGCGCCGCCATATAGCCGCTGTCGCGCGATGCCGGCGTGCCTTCGGGCGGCAGGTCGACGTCATCCTCCTGCGGGCCGACGCCCGGCGCGGAGAGCGAGATCGGACCGTTCGACGGCGCGACATAGGTCGGCTGCCGCGGTGCCGGAGCCGGATAGTTTCCCGAATGGCTTCCCTGATAGTTTCCTTGATAGTTTCCTTGATAGTTTCCTTGGGGCGCAGCCGCCGCCGGCGCGCGCGTGATCGGCCAGCGCGGCTGGTTGCCGATATTGCCGGGAGGCCGCAGGCTTTCGTCGGCAAAGCCGAAGCTGGTGATGTTTTCGCCGAGCGCCGCCACTTTCAGCGGATATTCCGCGCCGCATACGCCGGGACCGGAAATCGGGTCGATCCGGACCAATTCCGGGCTCTCCTTGACCGCGCCGGACTTCAGGCAAGCGACTTCGGCCTCGGCGCGCCACGGTTCGCGCTCGGCGGACTGAAAAAATCCGCGGCCACAACCCGCTAACGAGACGAGGACGAAGGAGCCGACGAGATACAAACGAACTCCGCGCGTCATCGCCCGCACGTTCAACTAATTTATTTAAAGACTCTTCAACATGTTGATTTTACGAATTTTTTACCATGTTTCCGGGAGCTGCCGTCCGTGGAGAGCCGATGGAGGGACAGCAACGCTGACTTTTTGGGCCGGGAACGCTTTGCTAGCC
Source organism: Bradyrhizobium sp. AZCC 1678 (assembly GCF_036924765.1). NCBI lineage: Bacteria > Pseudomonadati > Pseudomonadota > Alphaproteobacteria > Hyphomicrobiales > Nitrobacteraceae > Bradyrhizobium > Bradyrhizobium sp. AZCC 1678. Next base: position 2,454,271 of record NZ_JAZHSE010000001.1, on the reverse strand, counting down.
TAAAGTGTTATGTGCGGGCACGACGTGAACCCAGGGAGCTGTCCCCAATGGATTTCGCAAGTCCTCTCGTGAGCAGACTTAGCGTTGTCACTGCGTATCTTGCACTCGCCTTTGTCGGCGCGATTGTGCTTGGCGTGTTCTAGAATTCTCGTCCAGAGATGGACCTGAACGCCCGGTGACCATGTCATCGGGCGTTTTCGTGAGCTGACTTAGCGTCAAGAGCGAAGAATCGATGAAGGCTCTAAGAGCGCTGCCCGGACTATGTCTGCCATGACGTCACTAGGCTGTCGGCGCGGCGCGTGATGCGGCTCCAATTGTTGCCGGAGCAGTAGAAGCGGCCGAGCGCGCAGGCTTCGACGCGCAGCGTGTTGGTCCCCTTCATCGATATCGTGCCGTAATAGGTCTCGCCAGAACCCTGGCTGTAGACGCCGCCGGTCCATTGCCGGTCCGTTTTCGGCTTCATGTTGATCAGGATCGCTTCGCCCTTCTCGTTCGATGAACCGAGCAGAAAGCCGCACAGCGCATTGCCACACTTGGCGATCCGCACCGTTCCCTTGCCTTCGGTCTGCCAATCGCCGATCGGAGAATCAGACGGCTCTTCCTCGGCCCGATGCGCGATGCGCTCGACCTGCGGCGCAGGCTGCGCGGTCTCGACCGGTTGCGCGGCCTGCGGGGGCGGCGGCACCGGAATCGAACCCTGTTGAACGGGTGGCGGTGCTGGCGGCGGAGGTGGCGGAGGCGCATCGACGATCTGGCCTCTCGATGCGGCCATCGTGTAAACGGCCGGCGGCGGCACGGCAACGATGGTCTTGGCCGGCGCCGTGATCGCCGGCGGTGCGGGCGGCGAAATCGTCTGCGGCGCAGTTGGCGCGACCGTCTGCGGCGCGGACGGCACCGGCTTCGCCGGTACGGCCGCGTCGCGCTCATCGTCGTAGCGGTCACGCTTGCGGCGCCAGTCGAGGTTTCTGGAGATCGACATCCTGGCACACGAGACCGAACGGCAATGCCTGGAGGATTCGATCTGCACCCGATGGCGGCCGACGTTGAATGAAATCCCGGCGGCATAGGCCGAAGAACTGAGCGTGATCAGCACGGCGAGAAAACAAAATCGTTTCATCGAAGCCTCCCCGCAGGTGACGCGGAAAACTAGCCGCGGGGAGCCTTGACCGGATGTGATTTGAATCACCGAGCCGCGCCGTCGCGGTGCTTCCGGCTGTGGCGCTCCCGAGGCGTCTTGTGACGTACATCACAGAACGCCTCCCTCGCGCCGCGTAGGGTCCGCGCACATTCACCGCCACGCGCTCACAAGCCGCTCAGGAGCCTGTCATGAAGAAGCTCGACATACTCGCCGCATTGTTGATGGCCACCACCTCGGCGCATGCCGGCGGAATTACGCTCCAGATCAACGGCGAGCGCGTTCGCGTTGAAGCGCCGCGCAACTGCAACGCCATCTCCTGCGTCAAGATCACCGCGCCCGGCTATAACGGCACGCTCGGCAATGTCGATCTCAAGGGCATGGGCTCCAAGCGCAAGGACGACGATGACGCCGTGGCGACCGCGCCGGCCGCACCGGCAGCACCCGCTCCGGCCGAGGCCGCCGCGCCGCAGCCCCCCGCTCCCGCCGTGACTGCGGTGACGCCCGCGCCCGCTCCAACGACCGTTGCGGCCGCGACACCGGCACGGACCGAAGCTGCACCGCCCGCTCCGCCTCCGCCGCCCGCGCCGATCGCTACCGCGCCCGCGCCCGCGCCGGCCCCGGTGGCCGCAACCGCCGCGACCGATCCAAACTCGCCGATCGGCATCTGGGCGACGGAAGAGAACAAGGGCAACGTGCGCATCGAGGAATGCGGCGCCAATCTGTGCGGCTATTCCGTCAACACCGGCGCAAGGATCCTGATCAACATGAAGCCGCAGGGCAGCAAGTGGACCGGCCGAATTAATGATCCCGACAGCGGCCGCAACTACGACTCGACGATCGCGCTGAAGAGCAGCAATACGCTCAAGGTCCAGGGCTGCGCCTTCGGCGGCATGTTCTGCGGCGGCCAGACCTGGAAGCGCGTGAGCTGATTACCTTCTCCCCGAGACTTGAGGCCCTGTGGTTCGCCACAGGGCCTTCTTTATGCGCATCGTCAAATTGCGCCGGGTACCGTCACTTCGTACGATTAAAAACCACGTCGAACTTTTGCTTTACGACAACTTGGTCGTAGACGCCTCTCAGACTGTCACTCGCGGCATCATATTTGAGTGTGTAAGTTGAGCCGCCGTAACCGCCAGCGCGTAATTCAAAGAATAGCTTGAGCGCGTTTCCGTCGCGGGTAACTTCTGCGGTGTGAAAAGGTAGCGGCCTCGGATTGGCATAACTGGCGTCAAGCTTGCCGTTTTCATCAACCGCACTGATGTTGATTACATATGGGCCTTCGGTTCGCGCCCACCGGCCAACCAGTGCGCCAAATGCCGGTACTGCCGAGCCGGTGGGCGCGACCGGCGGTGTCTGCGCCAGTGCACCGCTGCCGAACACCGCACCCATGCCAGCAAGTGCGATTAGGCCATTTCTAATGGCAGCGTTTCGCTTCTCTTTCGTCGATTTGGTACACTTCATCATTGCAGCTCCCAAATGTGATGCAAGGATTTGCCCGGCGCACCGGCCCAAAGCTCGGCGCCGCTGGATGTTCCAGGCCGCCCAGCACATGAAGTTTGCAGAGGTTCGGACTCCAGTCGGCGGACCTGCTTCTTGTTGCATTGTGATAGTCACCCCGCCACGGCAGCCGACACTTCAGCACCGATCCGGGCACCACTGAGCTGCAGGATGACGCCGTTGGCGTTCTGCAACTGCACGCCCCCAGCTCCGGCGGCGATCGCACCGCCTGCGCCGGCGACGGCCTGCAAGATCGCCGGGGCGCCGCAAGTTCAGTGCCCTGCCAACGAACTTACTGGTGGAGGCGCCGATCTGAAGGCTCCGACACGCTCGGCTATCTCCCAACAAGACCGGCGTTTCGGCGTTGCGGCAATAATACGGGTTAGTTTGGGGCCCTTTTCTTTCGGCTCGCGCCCTTCAAAGCACTTGCCGAGGTCGTCACTGATCCATCATTCATTTGAAGACAGGTCAAGAGATCGACATAACTCGCTTCGCCGGCAACCGTCGCCTCTCCCTCACACTGGGCTCTGACAGCCGGGGAATACGAAGACCAAATCGGGTCCAATTGTTGTCGCGCTGAATGCTCATCGCTCATGCACTTGTCGAAACCTTGAGGTAAGGCCAAACCCATCGCTTTATCGGCTTCTACCGATCCTCTGCAGGTAGCTTCGACGTTGAGTTTTGGGATGGCATCGGAAATGGGCGTCAACAATTGAGTACTCGCCAATTGAGTGCTTACCGCAATTGCCATGATTACTGGGTGCATGGGATGTCCTTTCTTTAATGACAGCGGGACGTGCAACTGCGCACGCCCCGCTCGACCCGCCCGCCGCGACTAGCCGCCGCCGGGTTCGACTCGTGGCGGATTCTTCATATCCAGCAACGGTACGGAGGAAATCTCCCTGCGGTACTTGGAATCCATAGCTGTCTTCATGGTTTCTCCTTCCGTCCAGTAGAAAACGTCGGATCGACTAGACCATGCGCGCCGCCACTCTCCTGCTCGTTCTACTTGCTAGCGCGCCGAAGCCGACATGGCTTGCTGAGCGTTTTTTAAGTAAGGTCCTTTGACGGATGCTGAGGCGTACGGAAACGGAGTGGCACATTTCCCGGTTGATCTAGATCAAGGCATGTCCGAGTCGGCCCGAATACCGACCTGATTCCAATGCCTGCCCGCTGACGCATGCTTCTCGTGCTCTGTAACTCAGCCGAGGAGCATGGCCATGCAGCTTGCGTCGATACGACTATGGCTTCGCGCTAACGAGTCCGCGGCCTAGCTTGCCGCCCGGAACTGAACCTCGCCGTTGTTCAGAAAACATGTCTTGGTGAAGAGGCTCAGATCCAGCGGATTCGGCAATCTGACATCTTCCAGATCAGGGCATGGTTTCTTCAACGGATCGTATGAGCGATCGATCTGGGAGATAAAGACGAAGATCAATCCTCGATCGCGTGCGAACGACTGCAGGGAGCGAACCTGAACCATCAATTCCGGATTCTCGCGCTTCTGGTCGAGCAGCTGCAGATAGTCCACGACCACCAGGGTGCCGCGAGGCGCGCCTGCCAACCGCTTGACGATGTAATCCGAACTTATTTCGTCGGAGCTGTCGAATTCAAACAGGCCGGCAAAATCCTCGCGCGCCACGCCGATGGCACGGAAACGATCCAGCATGTCCTTTTCCGTGTACTCCAGCGTGAAGAACACGCCTCGACTGCCGGACTTCACGGCCTGCACGGCGAGTTCAAGGCTCATCAGGGTCTTGCCCTGGCCCGGGCGCGCACCCACCAGCACCAGGTCGCCGGGAGCCAGCCGCGCAAACAGTTTTTCGGCGGGTGCGGTGGCAGTCACCTTGGCTGCGAGCAAACTCCAGCCGCTAAAACCCTCTTGCCTGGCAACGCGGTCGAGCGCCTCCTGCAGCGGGATATTTTCTGCACGGGATAGAAGTTTGGCCTTACGCTTCAAGTGATAAAGGGGCGCAGAAAGCTTCATCGAAGAACCTCCTATTGCGAGCAATGATCACAACCCCTCCTTATGCTTGGTGCTCGAACAGTTGGTTCGATGATCGCAATGGCCCCGCATGAATGATGCTTTCCCGACGGAGGGGGGAGGCATGGGCCGCGCCAGAATCAGATTATAGCCGATCCGTGCCGAACAGACATTGCCAACCTTGGGCGAGGTTGCGGAAAAGTAGTGGAAACCGCTCGAGCGGCAGCCATGCGGGAGCCCCCGCGACGAAACAATTCCCCCTGCGACGAAGCAATTTTGCGCTTGCGACGACAAATGGTCCAGAAGCGCGCGCAGCTCAGCGATGGCTGCAAGGCCGTCTTTCAGTACGCACCGGCGGCCGCCGCCACGCCCGTGAACTACGCGCCCGCGGCAAAGCCCTCCAGGCCGCTCAACCTGACGCCGCACAAGCGCGGCTGAGCATTTCCTTATTAAAGTCACAGCGCCATGTCCCGGTATATCCCGGACGTGGCGCTTTCTCGTTTCGGCCTCCCGTGACAACAAACGCGGCGTTCATCCCGCATTCAGGCTAACGGCGCTGAAATCAGAGCCCCGCCTACTGCCTCCCCCGTGAACGGAATCCCGATGTCGCGCCAACTTTCCTACGCGCTTGCGCTGCTGGCCTGCGGCACGACGGTGGGCGCGACGGAAGTTTTCGCAGGCCCGCCCGAGCTGACGCAACTGGCGCAGGCACAGACCGAGCCTTCGCAGCCGGCCGCACCGGCGACGACCGCGCCCGATCCCGCCACCACGCCTGCCACTGATGCGCAAGCGCCCGAGGAGCCGGTCGGCAACGTCGCCACCGTGACCGGCAGCGCCAGCGTGATCCGCAACGACAAGACCACGCCGCTCAAGGTCAAGGACGACATCTATCTCAACGACGTGGTGCAGACTGGAGCGAATTCCGCGCTCGGCATCACCTTCATCGACGCCACCACCTTTAATCTCAAGGCGAGCACGAAGATCACCATCGACAATTACGTCTATGAGGACGGCGGCAAGAGCAACGCGGCGATCTTCGACGTCGCCAAGGGCACCGCCGCATTCGTCGCCGCCTCGGTGGCAAAAACCGGCGACATGAAGATCACGACGCCGACGGCAACGCTGGGCATTCGCGGCACCACCGGCCTCGTCGAAGTGCCGGAGGGCGCTGCCGCCAACAATCCGAACAACGTCGCGGTCAAGCTTTATCCCGACGCCGACGGGCGCGTCGGCCGCATCGAGGTCAACGACCGCGCCGGCGCGCGGCTCGGCTTTCTCACGCAGGGCGCGAGCGGCTTCACCATCCGGCCAGGTAGCGGCGGCGTGCGCTTCGCAGCGGTGTCGCTGGTAATCCCGCAGCAGGTGATGCTGCGCGACCAGGGCTTTGTGCGTCAGCTTCACTCGATGCAGAATGTCGGCCGGCAGGTCGTGTTCCAGCAGCGCGAATTCCGCCGCGCCAATCCCACCTTCGTCAATCCGAACCGGCCGATCCGGCAATTCCAGCCTGGCCAGCAGCGGCAGAATGGCCTGCCTGGACAAGTCAGGCCCGGACAACAACAGCCCGGTCAGTTGAACCGTCCCGGCCAGCCGCGACAGAACGGCCTGCCGGGGCAACCCGGTCAGCCGCCGCTGCCGGCCGTACCGAACCGCCAAGGACAGAACCAGGGACAGAACCAAGGACAGCAGCCTGATCGGCTCAATCGTCCCGGACAGCCGCAACAGCCGGGTCAATTGAACCGGCCCGGTCATCAGCAACAGCCAGGCGCGCCGAACCGCCAGGGACAACAGCAGCCAGGCTCACCCAATCAACCCGGCGTGCCGCCGCGGGCCGGACAACCGTCACGCCCCGGTCTGCCGGCACAGCCCGGACTGCCGCCGCGTGCGGGACAGCCGTCACGATCCGATCTGCCACCGCAGCCCGACCTGCCACCGCGCGCAGGCCAACCGCAACAGCCCCCAGTGCCTGCGCAATCCGCGCCACAGGGGCGGCCGGGACTGCCTAATCGGTACGGCGTGCCCGGACTGCAGCGCGCGCCCGGCGTTCAGGGCGCGCCCGCCATACAGCGCCCGGGACTGACCGCCGCGCCGAGGTGGCCAGCCACCGCGCCGCAACGAGGCAAGCCGCTGCCAAAGGAATTGCGGTAGTGCGCAGAGGATGGGATCAGGCCGCGCCCCGCAGCCAGTCCCGTACGCGCTGAAGCAGGTTTCTGCCCGGCTGCTCTCGCCTCTGCATCTCGGCCGGTTCGACGGCCACCGGCTCTATCTCTGGCGCAAATGACGGCGTGACGGCCGGCTGCGCTTCCTCGACGGATGCACCCGCGGTCGCATCGATCACGTCAGTCACATCCTCTTGCTGCGCAAGCTGCGGCAAGGGCTGATCGGTTGGGGACGAAGCAGGCGTAGCAGTGACTGCGGGAGGCGCTGTGACGTCGGCTCGCCGCGTCCGGCGCTTTTCCGGCGCCGGTTGTTTGGCCCGTGCTTTCCGGGTGGTCGCGGCATGCGCCGCCGCGGAGAGTGCAATCGGGCCTACATTTTCAAGAAACGCGCGCTCGTAATCGCGGGAGAGCCGGTCGACGGCGTCCGCAAGCGGCAGCCAGTCCACGGCCTTCACGTCTCGCATCAGCTCATGAACCGCGCCGCCGCGCGCTTCCATGCGCCAGTAGTGCACGACCTTCGAGCCGCCGCTGGTCTCATAGACCAGCGTGCCCAGAAACTCGTGCACGGAAACATCGTGCCCGGTCTCTTCCATCACCTCGCGTTCGGCGGCGGCGCGCGGCGTCTCGCCGTCGTCGAGCTTGCCCTTGGGCAGCACCCATTCATTGCGTTTGCGCAGGCGCACTACGGCGACCAGCGGCGTCTCCGCCGGCCGCAGCACAATGCCTCCCGCCGCCAGCACGGGCGTTCGCGCCATCTCTCTTCCCGTTTTTCCCGATTTCGAATCTCGCGACCATATAGCGGCAAGCGGCCGCAAAATCGAGATCAGGAATTACGGTTTTCGCAGCAGCGGCTCGCCTGCGTGAATGCGCCCGCCTTCCACGACATTGTCGGCGAATTCGAAATGTTCCGGCGTCAGCACGATGATGGTCGAGCCGTGCTCGAACCAGCCGAGTTCGTCGCCCTTGCGCACATTGGCATCGCAGGGAAACACGGTCGGGCCTTTGCTCTGCGCGTTGAGCGTGACGTCGAGGAAATGCAGCCGGATGCTGGCCACTAGAATCGCGGCAACCGGCACCAGCGTCAGCGCTTCGCCCGACGGCAGGCGCATCTCGAGCACTGCCCGCTCGTTCTTGCAGAACAGCCGCTCGACCCGCTTCAGCGCGATCGGATTGACGTTCCAGACGTCGCCATGGATAAACGTCACGCGCTCGATCTTGCCGTCATACGGCGCATGAAAGCGGTGATACATGCTCGATGTCAGCCGCAGCGTCAGGAAGCGGCCGTTGCGATGGCTCTCCACCAGCGCGGGATCGCCGAGCAGATCCAGCAGCGAATAAGGCGCGCCCTTGATCTGGAACAGTTCGGTATCCGTGATTTTGCCGAAGGCGCCGATGATGCCGTCGGAGGGGCTGACCACGACGGCGGGGTCAGGATTGGCCGGCCGCAGGCCGGGACGGAGTTCGCGCGTAAAACAATCGTGCAGGCTCTTGAACTCGGTCTTCTTGGCTTCCGACAGATCGAGATCTGAAAACAGCCGCCAGCACGCGATCGAGGCATCGCGCACGAACGGGTTCTCGATCTTGCTGAACCAGCCCATGAACCGCGTCAGCGCCGCCCTCGGGATGCGGTTGGTCAGGAGGAAATTCAGATCCTCCTGCTGGGTGAAGCGGGCGATCAGGCCCCTTATTGTCATCAATCTGTCAGCAGGATTGGCTAGCGCTTCAGGCATGGATTCGTCCCTTCCGATTCTTTCGCTGTCCGCCGCTGCGGTCGCTGTTACCGCGGCAGTCTTCCCCAAATTGCAGGCGCGGCTGGCGCTGTCGCGCGCCAAGCACCGTTCGCTGACCGGACATTCCAAAATGTCCAAAATGGTCGCGCGGCTGCTGCCGCACTACGAGTTCGATATCGACGGCTTCTTTTGTTCCGACGGCGCGCCCGGCAACGTCGCCACGCAGCGCCAGGACGCCTTCTTCCGCCTCGCCCGCCTCTATCAGGAGCGCTACGCCAAGGGCCGGCAGATGACGACCGAGGCGGCTGCGCACATCTCCGATCTGCAGTTCACCGAAAGCTACCGGGTGCCGTTCCAGTACAGCCGCCTGGTCCGGGAAAATCTCGGCACCGGCGCCTTCATGCAGTCTTCCGCCGGCGTCACCGTCACCGATGTCGACGGCAATGTGTCCTACGACCTGACCGGCTCCTACGGAGTCAACATCTTTGGCAATGACTTCTACAAGGAGTGCATCACGGAAGCCGAAAAGCGCGCCGGCGCGCTTGGGCCCGTGCTCGGTCCCTATCACCCCGTCATCACCGACAACGTCCGCCGGCTGTGCGAGATTTCCGGACTCGACGAAGTCTCGTTCCACATGTCCGGCACCGAAGCCGTCATGCAGGCGGTGCGGCTGGCGCGCTACCACACCCGCCGCACGCACCTGGTGCGCTTCGCCGGCGCCTATCACGGCTGGTGGGGCGACGTGCAGCCCGGCGTCGGCAATCCGGTTTCGCCGCACGAGACCTATACGCTGGCCGACATGTCGGAGCGAACGCTGCATGTGCTGCGCACGCGCAAGGACATCGCCTGCGTGCTGGTCAATCCGCTGCAGGCACTGCATCCGAACGCCAACGCGCCCGGCGACTCCGCGCTGGTCGACAGTTCGCGAAAAGGCAATTTCGATCGCGCGGCCTACACCGAATGGCTGAAGAAGCTGCGCGAGGTCTGTAACCAGCGCGGCATCGTGCTGATCTTCGACGAAGTCTTCGTCGGCTTCCGCCTCGCCGCCAAAGGCGCCCAGGAATATTTCGGCGTCCGCGCCGACATGGTCACTTACGGCAAGAGCCTTGCCGGCGGACTTCCGGTCGGCGTCGTCTGCGGCCGTAAGGAGCTGATGCGGCGTTTTCGCGATGACCGCCCCGCCGACGTCTGCTTCGCCCGCGGCACCTTCAACTCGCACCCCTACGTGATGACGGCGATGGATGAATTCCTCAGCCGCCTCGCCAGCCCCAATTTCAACGCCGTCTATCAGGGCCTCGACGAGACCTGGAACGGCCGCGCCGAAGCGCTGAACGCGCGGCTGGCGGCAAACGATCTGCCCGTCCGCGTCAGCAACATCTCCTCGATCTGGATGGTGCAATATACCGAGCCGTCCCGCTACAACTGGATGCTTCAATATTATCTGCGCGCCGAAGGGCTGGCGCTGAGCTGGGTCGGCACCGGCCGGCTGATCTTCAGCCTCAACTACACGGACGCGGATTTCACTGAAGTCGCCGACCGCTTTGTCGCGGCCGCCGAGAAGATGAAGCGCGACGGCTGGTGGTGGCACGATGTCGCGCTGACCAACAAGAACATCAAGCGGCAGATTTTGAAAGAGCTGCTCGCCAAGAGGTTCGGGCGCTAAGGGCGCACTTTCGATAACCATCACGGTCGTACTGCCCGCTTCGTCATTGCCCGCGACAAACGCGAAGCGTTTGCGCAAAGGGGCGAAGCTACGAAGCAATCCATCTATTCCCGCGCGGAGAGGTGGGTTGCTTCGCTTCGCTCGCAATGACGGCTTCACAACTGGTGCCCAAAAACGTGGATGCCCGGCACAAGGCCGGGCATGTCGGCTTCTTCGCTTGCCCAACACTCACGCGTGCTTGACGTGCTTCTCCAGGCCCGGATCAATCAGTTCGCCCTTCATCAGCGCCAGCGGCGCCTTATAGTACAGCTTGAGATCGCTGAAGGGGTCGGTGAGAATCTTCGTCATCCAGACCAGACCGGTCTCGACGTCGCGGATGAAGAACAGGTGCACGGTGCGGAACAGCAGCCCGCCGATGCCGACCGCGAGCCAGATCTTCGCCACCTGGCGCATGAAGTCCGCCGTCGAGGTCCAGGGTGTGAACAGGCCGAACAGCGTCGGGTCGAGATACAGCACCAGCGGCGACAGCGCCCAGATCGCCATCAGCACGACCTTGCGCTGCAAATTGTAGCCGACCTTGATCTCTTCCTTGTGCTCGTGGGTCGCGTGGTTGACGTGGTCGTAACCGCGCGGCTCGAAGAAGAAGTGACCAGCCTGCCGCGTCGTCATAGAGACCAGCCAGCCGACCAGCGCCGACACCACGGGATCGAAGAACAGCATCGCATAGGCGAACAGGAAGCTCGCGGCGCTGACGAAGTGCAGCGACTGGTTGATGCGGCTGTGGTGATAGTAGCGATGGTCGTCCCAGCGCTGGGTTCGCAGTTCCTGCAGGAAGTTCTTGATCATTCTCTACCCCCAAATGCTTTCGGGTTTGTGTCTACTGAGATTCGATGTCCGGCATGTGACATCATCATGTTGACATGTGACGGCTTGCAGCGACGCGATGACGCAACAGCAGCCGCTACGCGTCAGGCTGCCGCAGCGACGTCGACTTTGCGAAAACGCACCAGGGAGAAATGGCCGAGCGGCGGCACCAGGCGCCGCTCCGCCAGTTCGATGCCGCCCGCGCCGGCCAGCCATTGCGCATAGCGCGACCAGGCGAATTCAGCCGTGCGGAAACCGAGCGGACGCACCACCGGCTGCAGCCGCTGCTCGATGAAGCGGCGCATGCCGGCGTCGGCGCTGACGCGGGTCAGGATGATGAGTTCGCCGCCCGGCCGCAGCACGCGAGCGAATTCGTCGAGCGCCTTTTCCGGGTTCGGTACCGCGGTGACGACATACTGCGCCATCACTACGTCGAACGAATCGTCGGGGAATTCGAGGTTTTCGGCGTCCATCACCGCAAGCCCCTCGACGTTCTTCAGGCCGAACTCGTCGACGCGCTTCTTCGCCTTCTGCAGCATCGCCTCCGAAATGTCGGTGCCGAAGATGCGCAGATGCGGCGCGTATAGCGGCAGCGAAATGCCGGTACCGACGCCGACCTCGAGCACGCGGCCACCGATCTTGTTGGTCGCCTGGATCGCCGCCTTGCGGCCCTTGCTGAACACGCCGCCGAACACAAGGTCGTAAACCGGCGCCCAGCGATCATAGGCCTGCTCGACCGTTTCGCGGTCAAAATCGAGCTGCCTCGTACCGTCAAGCTTGATGATGTCTGCCATGGTGGTCCTGCCTTCTCGTCTCACTCGTATGACTGGTTTGATATTCAACCCTGCACGGCGCTCGCGGCGGGCGCCCGGCGCACCGGCCGCAGCGCGCGGCTTGGCTGCAGCGCCGTCAAATTGCCGATGAACTGCCGCGCGCTGTTTTCCCAGGAACGCGAAAGCGCAAAATTCCGGCAGGCCTCGCGCGACATCGTCAGCGCGCGCAGGCACGCGCTGCGCAGATCGGTGTCGATCGCGCCAATCGGATGATCGGCGATGACATCCTTCGGGCCGGTGACCGGGAACGCCGCGACTGGCGTGCCACACGCCAGCGCCTCCAGCTGCACGACGCCGAACGTATCGGTGAGGCTCGGAAACACGAAGACGTCGGCGGCGGCAAGATGCGCGGTCAGGTCCGCGCCCTCCTTCTCGCCGAGGAAAATCGCGCCGGCGTATTGTTTCGCGAGCTGCGCCTTCTGCGGTCCGTCGCCGACGACCACTTTCGATCCCGGCAAATCGAGCGACAGGAACGCTTCGAGATTCTTTTCGACCGCGACGCGGCCCATGGTCATGAAGATCGGTCGCGGCAGATCTAGCGTTGCCGGCGTATGCGGGTTGAACAGCTCGGTGTCGACGCCACGCGTCCAGAAGCCGAGCTTGCGAAAGCCTCGCGCGGAAAGTTCCTGCCGCAGCGAATCGGTCGCGACCATCACTGTGGAGGATGCGGCATGAAAGTGCCGCATCACAGCATAGCCGACACTGAGCGGGAGTCCGGTGCGGACGGCGACATATTCGGGAAAGCGCGTCGTATAGGACGTGGTAAACGCAAGCTTGCGGCGGCGGCAGTAGGCGCGCGCCGCCCAGCCGATTGGTCCTTCGGTCGCGATATGGATGGCGTCCGGCACGGCTTCCTCGATCCGGCGCGCGATCTCGCGGCGGTTCGGCAGCGCGATGCGCAAGCCGGGATAGGTCGGCAGGGGCATCGACGGAAACCCGTCAGGCGTGAGAAAGCTGATGTCGGCGCCAAGCGCTGAGGCGCTGCGCTTAAGCGACGTCAGTGTGCGCACGACGCCGTTCACCTGCGGATGCCATGCGTCGGTCGCGATCAGTATCTTCATGTCCCGGACCCGAGATTATTGATTCTCAAATCCGACGTTGGGACATGGATATTTCAAGCGTATGACGTCATCGTTCTGTAAGGTTGTTTTTTAAACCCAACTCCACGCTTTTCATGTAACGTGACAGAATGATGTCAGACCCGAACGACAATCCAGCACGATCCCGCCGCCGGCGACAGCGGCGGAGCTACGCGCTTCTGATCCTTGCGGCCGGCATGCTCGCCTTCGGCGTTGCCGCCGGCGCGCTGTATTACGTGCTGCGGCCGACGACGCTGCGGATCGCGGTGGGACCTGGCGGCAGCGAGGACCAGAAACTGGTCCAGCTGATGGCGCAGACGTTCGCGCGCGAGGGCAGCTCGGTGCGGCTGTCGCTGGTCACGACAGAAGGGGCGGCGGAAAGCATCGCGTTGTTCACGGCCGGCAAGGCCGATCTCGCGGTCGCCCGCGGCGACCTCAACCTGCCGGAGAATGCCGAGTCGGTCGCCATCCTGCGCAAGAATGTCGTGGTGCTGTGGGCGCCTTCCGGCCTTCCCGCCAAGGGCTCGAAGAAGCAGCCGACACCCAAGATCAAGAGTCTCGATGAACTCGCCGGCCACCGCGTCGGCGTGATCGGGCGGACGCAGGCCAATGTCACGCTGCTGCGTAATGTCCTGAAAGAGTCCGGCATCAATCCCGACAAGGTCACGATCAGCCAGTTCGCCACTGACAAGATCGGCGAAATGGCGCGCGACCAGACGATCGACGCGTTCATGGCCGTCGGCCCGCTCAAGAGCAAGATCACGGTCGACGCCATCGCGTTGACGGCTGCGGCCCGCGGCGAGCCGAAGTTCCTGCCGATCGACGTCGCCGATGCCATCGCGAAGAAGAACCCGATCTACGAATCCGAGGAAATTCCCGCCAGCATCTTCGGCTCATCGCCGCAGCGGCCGGAAGACAAGGTCGATACGGTTGCCGTCAACCATCTGATCATCGCGCCGAAGACGTTGTCGGACACGGCGGTCGCCGCCTTCGCCCGCCAGCTCTTCACCAACCGCCAGCAGCTCGCGCGTGAATTGCCGACCGCCTCGCAGATCGAAAAGCCTGATACCGACAAGGATGCCGCGTTGCCGGCGCATGCGGGAGCGGCCGCCTATATCGACGGCAACGAGCGAACGTTCCTCGAAAAATACACCGACTACATCTGGTTTGTGGTCCTGGCGCTCTCGGGCCTGGGGTCGGCCGGCGCCTGGCTGAGGCATTACTGGAACAGGGACGAGCGCGAGCAGTACATCGCCCATCGCGATCATTTGCTCGAGCTGATTTCCAGAGTGAGGAAGGCCGAAACGCCGGAAGAACTGGCCGAAATGCAAACCGCGGCCGACGGCATGTTGCGCGAGACGCTGGATTGCTATGACGACGGCACCGTGGAGGAAAGCGATCTGTCGGTGATCGCGCTGACGCTCGAGCAATTCCACCATGCGGTCGCAGACCGCCGCGCGGTGCTGCAGACCGGCGTTGCCGGGACGCCGCGAATGCGCGCTAGCTAGGCCTTACGGCTACTCCTGCCCCTATCATGGCTACGCCGCAGGACCCCCCGGCTTACGGATATTGTCGACCCTCCAGGCGCTACTATGCGGGCTATCGCCCGTATTGGGGCGGCGGTTATGGGATGTACCGGGTTCGCCACTATTGCCGCTGGTGAACCCTTGCAAACAATCCCGGCCGCTCCCGTCGGCCGGGGTTTCCTAAGACAGAACCCTCGATGCGCCGCGTCGTAGCAGCTTGCGTGCCCCCGTAGCAGGCAGGATACATCGCTGCGAGCTGCCTGCCTCGCAGAAAGATCGTGCGCGCAGACAAGCCGCCGCGACTGGCGATCCAGCGCTGGACCTGCGATGGATACATTGAAAAGAGCTCTCTGGTTGCTTCCGGGTTCGGAATAACCCGTCCGCGCCTTCCGAGATCCCAGGCGGCGTGGAAGGCGAACTCGGCATTCGGAGTTACACAGATCTTGTTGTAGGGGATCGTGCCGAGGACAATTGTGCAGGCGGAGGCGCAAAGGCCATCGATGACGATCGCGTGTCCTGACGCTCGCAATTTTTCATATCGATCTACGTAGCGGCCGATCTGACCGCCCCGGTCATCGGTAATTCGAACCAGCGCATGGCTTGCTTCCGCTCGCGCAAGCAAGAGCATTGCCGCGAGCACCGCGGTCAGACATTTCATGCCTCCTGCCCTCCACACTGGTGGTGAGTACTCCGTCGACCGGACCAGCAGCATCAGATCGACGAACCGTTATCCGTGACGTGGAAGAGCGTAAGGCCACTGTCTCTTTATGGACATTGACTCAAATCAAGGAAGCGCCTTGGTCAGCACCCATGAATTTGACAGGTTCCCGCTCTGCATGTTCTGGGGTCGAGAGGATCGCCATGGCTGAAACAACCAAACTCTCCGTCGAGAAGGCTCTGAAGAAATCCGCTTCGCCGATCCGGAGTCAAAAGACGAGCGGCGCAACGCGGAGATGGAAGCGCTCGAAGAGGACATCAAACGCATGAGAGCGCAAAGAATTCGCCTCGAGCGGCGACAACGGCAGACCAAGAGCTAGCGCGCTGGTCAATGCGCCGTTGGTCAAGCGATGAAAGCCTGGGCAAGGGCTATGCCTGCCGGAGACAGGCAGTCGATCGATTCGCGGGCGAACGAGAGTTCTTTCTCCGCGGAAAAACCCCTCACCCATCTCGCCGCTGCTTTGAGGCACCGATCCCCAAGAGCCGGCTGCGCTGGGCTCAAGAAGAGGGCCGCGGCCGTCAACGAAACCTTAATGAAACAATTCCCTAACGCGACGAAACCATTTTGGCGATTTTGTGCAAATGTCCTGAAACGGTTCACCTGTACACGTTTCCTCAACGACGCGCCGAAAACGGCGCGACTGGGCGTAGAACAGGGGACGACCAATGTTTAATTCATTTAGCCTCAATACCCGCTTTGCTGCCGCCATTTTTGGCGCTCTGGCGATCGGCGCGACCGGATTTTCCGCACCCGCCGCCGCGGCTCCGCTGCCGCTGTTTCCGTTTTTCCTGCCGCAGATCGAAGCGGCCCCGCCGCCGGTGCAGGCTGCGCCCCGGGACGAAGAAGACCGCTCGGTCGAACTGCCGGCGCGCCTGCGTCGCCAGGTCGTGAGCTACCCGACCCGCGAGGCGCCGGGCACTGTTATCATCGATACCCCGAACACCTATCTCTACCTCGTGCTCGGTAACGGCCAGGCGATGCGCTATGGCATCGGCATCGGCCGCGACGGGTTCACCTGGTCCGGCACGCAAACGATCAGCCGCAAGGCCGAGTGGCCGGCCTGGACCCCGCCCCCGCAAATGATCGCCCGCCAGCCCTATCTGCCGCGCCACATGGCCGGCGGCCCCGGCAACCCGCTCGGCGCCCGCGCGATGTATCTCGGCGGCACCATCTATCGCATCCACGGCACCAACGCGCCGGAGACGATCGGCACCCGTGTTTCCTCAGGCTGCCTCCGCCTCACCAACGAAGACGTCAGCGATCTCTATTCGCGGGTCAGCGTCGGAACCAAGGTGATCGTGCTGCCGATGACGGATCGCCGCGCCGATCTCGGCGGCACCATCCGGTAAGCCGACAAGGTTTCGAACGCGGAACGCGGCCCCGGCATTCGCCGGGGCCGTTTTTGCAATCGGCCATGGTATCGGGGCTAGGAATTGACTTTGCTGAGCCAATATTGATCTGACAATGGCGGACGTTCTCGTCGATGGTCAACGCGACGATTGTCTGCGCGTTCCACAGGCTTCTGACAAGGCGGTGGGATTGTGAGCCGGGAAAACAACCCATCGTTTGCTTCATGCAATCGTGGCGACCTCGATCTCGCCGACGCTCCCCATTCTGGGGTCACGCGTGGCGCCCCAGCTGTCGATCGATTCGGGTGCGGCGGGAAGCACGCGCGGCTCGCGCGCGTGGATTTCGAGGAACTCCTCCATACCGAAGCTGTATTCAAGCGTAATCCCATCCGGGTCGAGGAAATAAAGGAAGACGCTGCCAGATGTCGGGTGCCTTCCCGGCCCGTGGACGATCGCAGCGCCCTGTGCCCGGAGCCGGTGCAAAGCGCGGCCGATGTCATCAATTTCCGTGACCATGAAGTTGACGTGATGGAGCATTGGATGCCCACTACGTACCACCCCGATGCCGTGATGAAACGGATTGGGATACGGACGCATGAACGTCACCGTTTCACCAATACTGTCGGAAACGCGGAAGTTCAGCACGTCACGGAAGAAGACAACCGCTTCGCTGCTGCGCTGCGTGCCGAGAACGATGTGGCCGAGCCGCTGAATCCTGGTGTGGGTCGGTTGGAAGGTCCGATCGGACGCATCATCGGCGGGGATATAGAACTCGAGGGTGGCCTGCGTGTTCGGTTCGGTGATGCGCGTGGCTCGCGCGATTTGCCGCAATTTGCACTCCGATGCCGAGAGTTCCTTATAAGCCGTCCCGTGCTCACGAAGCTGAACGTGAAGGGCCTCGAATTGCGAAGCATCTTCGAGCATCAATCCGACGCACTTGAGCCCTGCTGGAGCCTTCTCATGAAGAACGACGGAATAAGCGTCCATGTCACAGCGCAAGAGAACGGAGCCATCCTGTCGCTGCCGCACATGCTGAAGCCCTGCAACATCCCTGTAGAAAGTTGCCGACCGCGCGATGCTCTCAACGTTCAACTCGACGTAACCAAGCTTCCGGTATCGTGTCATCTGGAACACCTCCAACAAGGTTCGAAGCAGAGAAAATCGGAGTTCTGAAGCTTTCGGCCCGTTGGCGCGAGCAGCGGCGCAGATCATGCTCACTTCACGTCCTTGAGATCGATGAGCGCTGCAATTTCGGCGATTCGGGCGCGTTGCTGTTCGATCGCAGCGGCGAATTCCTCTGGTGTGCCGCCAAGCACAAGCTGTCCTGAAGCCTCAATCCGCGCACGTATCTCTGGGTCTCTAAGGACCTCCGCAATGTCGGCTGAAATCCTGTCGCGCAGCTTCGTTGGCATGCCGCGCCAGCCAAAGAACCCGGCAAGACCGTCGATCGACATCTCCGGATGGCCGGCCTCGGAGGCGATCGGCACATCGGGCAGCGTCGCGGCCCGGCGCGTGTTCGTAATTGCGATGACACGGGCTTTGCCGGACTGCACGGGCCCAATGGTCGCCTGCAGAGAAGTGACGAGCACCTGTATCCGGCCTTCGGCCAGATCGATTGGCGGGGCCGCCACGTCCCGATACGGGACGTATAGCATCTCAAGCTTCCGCCGCTTCAGAAACGCGGCAAAGATGAAGCGCGGCAGGCTGGGACCGGAACCCCCATAGAATTTTTCCTGGCATGTCCTGCGCAACCCGCGCGAGATCGGCAAGGGAGTAAACGGGGAGGTCGCGATGTACGGCCACGGCAATGACGGTGTTGGCTACGGGAGAAATGGAGACAAAATCGCGCGCGGGATCGAAAGGCACCTTCTCCTGGATCAGCGGGTTGACGGTGAGCGCGGAAGCGAACCCATAGAGCAACGTATGATCGTCGTTGGCGTTGGCAAACGCTCCTGTGCCCACACTCGCATCAGCACCTGCGCGGTTCTCGATGACGACCGGCTGGCCCCATCGCTGGCGAAGACCATCGCCGACGAGCCGCGCGACTGCATCCGGCGCCGAGCCGGCGCCAATCGGGACGATGATCCGTACGGGACGAACCGGCCAAGCTCCGTTCCCGTCGGCCGCAGATCCGGTGGTCACCGGCGCACCAGCAAGAATGATCGAGAATAGTGTCGCTCGCAGCAGCCGCATGATCACCTCCTTTGTCGCTCCCGGGGGGTTCATTGCGCCACCACCCTGAGAACAGCACTTCCACCCACGCGAGAGTGCCAGAACATTGGCCGACACGCTTTACGGTCGGCTTACATTTTCCTTACCGGCGGCCTATTCTTCGCTGCAACGACGCTGGAGCCCCGATGATCTTAGGCCAGCGAAGGGAGTGGCAGCTTGCGTTACCTCTTCGAGGAGTTCGCATTCGATACTGACCGGCGCGAGTTGTATCGCGGGGCGGAGATCCTCTCCGTCGCGCCACAGGTATTCGACCTTCTCGATTACCTGATCCGCAACAGGGAGCGTGTCGTCAGCAAAGATGAACTGGTCAAGGCTATTTGGAACGGGCGTGCCGTGTCTGAGGTGGCAGTGACGACCCGCCTGAATGCCGCCCGGAGCACGATCGGCGATTCCGGCTCAGAACAGCGTCTTATTAAGACGCTGCCGCGCAAAGGCTTTCGTTTCGTCGGACGAGTGCTGGAAGCGCAGACGTCCGAATCCGCCGCATCAGCAAACGACAGGATAGAACCGTCCGAACCCGCTCCTGCACTGCCCGATAACGCGCCAATCGCCATGAACTCACCGGAGCGCCTTTCCATCGTGGTGCTTCCGTTCATCAATCTCGGCGGTGGACTGGAACAGGATTATTTCGTCGATGGTATCACCGAGAGCCTCACCACGGACTTGTCGCGGATCGCCGGCTCATTCGTGATTGCTCGCAATACGGCCTTCACATTCAAAGCGAAAACTATCGATGTACGCAAGCTCGGTACTGAACTGAACGTTCGCTATGTCCTCGAGGGCTCCGTGCAACGTGGCGACAACCGGCTGCGAATAAATGTGCAACTTATAGACGTTGAAACCGGTAACCATCTTTGGGCCGAACGGTTCGATAAAACCATCACTGATCTGTTCGACATGCAGGACGAAATCGTGTCCCGGCTCGCCAATACATTAAATGCCCAATTCATTGAAGCTGAGGCGCGACGAGCAGAACGTTCGCAGCATCCCGATGCGATGGACCTGTATTTCCAGGGCAGGGTTCATGTCAACAAAGGGATAACTCCCGAATATATGGCGCAAGCCTGCGGGTTCTTCGATCGTGCGCTGACGCTTGACCCCGGCAATATCGAGGCGATGGCGGGCTTGGCGCAGGCCAATATTGCGATCGGCGCTTCCTTTTTTACTGATGATCGAACCGGATACCTTGAGGCTGCCGAGCATGGCTTGATCAAGGTATTGAACATGGCTCCTCAGCATGCGCGGGCGCATATGTTGCTTGGGGTCGTACAAAACCTGACCAATCGCGCAGCTCAAGGCATTGCCGAATGCGAGCGGGCATTGGCGCTGGATCGAAACCTGGCCGACGCCCATGGAATGATCGGCTTGGCGAAGGTCTATATCGGCCGCAGCGAGGAAACCGAGGCTCACATCAACGAGGCACTGCGGCTCTCGCCGCGGGATACTTTCAGCTTTCGGTGGCTGTACTTCCGTGCTCTCGCCAAGCTGCAGCTTGGTGCCGATGGCGAAGGAATCACATGGCTACGTCGCAGCATCGAGACCAATCGCAGTTACCCTCTGGCTCATTTCCATCTCGCTGCCGCTCTCGCACTGACCGGTCAACTGGACCAGGCGCGGGCCGCCGCGCAGGCAGGGCTGGCGCTCGAGCCGACCTTCACAGTCCGCCGCTTCCGTCTCAACGCATCGAGCGATAATCAAGTTTTTCTCGCTAGGCGCAGGCGCCTTTGCGAGGGCATGGGCATGGCCGGAGTGCCCGAACAATAATTCCTCGCGATTCATTGGCCGGCGAAGCGGTGTTGGGATTATCGTGCCGAGACGAAGTATGGCGTCTCTAAGGACATAAGCTCCTGCACTAGCGTACCTCCACCGTTCACTGTAAAATGCTTTCGGGGCGATTCAGTGGGATCCGGGGGGACGATGCGTCTGCCGATGCATCTCAAGACGATTTCGATTGCGCTCGCGGTTGTCATCGTCTCGTTTGTGGCCAGCGCTGAAGGTGATGGACTTCGTCGCGCCGCGCGCCACGAACCGGCCGCCGCCGCTCGCCGAGTTGCCGCCGCTGCCGCCAGCGCCGCGCGCATCCACCGTGATGGCGCCGATTGCGGTGACGCTGTCGGCGATCCGCGACGCCGCCGATCGCGGCGCGCCGCGATCGTTCACCGGCAAGGCCGACAATCCGATATCGCAGATCCTGCAGAACGCCGATATCGGCTGGACCGCCTCGCGCGGGCCGATCGCAGCGACCGGCGCGCAGGACGTGCTGTCGCTGACGACGCCGCTGACCGGCACATTGAACGTAACCGGCTCGCTGTCGGCGAAGGCGACCGGTGCGGTCGGCGACGCGCTCGGCGGCCTGCTCGGCGGCAATGTCGCGAAACAAATCGGCAGCGTGAACATCAAGAACCTCAACGCCAGCGCCGAGATCAAGGGCAACGTCGTCATATCAGCGCGACCGAAGATCGCCGCGAACTGGCGCATCGATCCAAATTTGGCGGCACAGGTCAATCTCGGCGACACCAGCCTCAGCGTGGCCAGCGCGCGCGTCAACGTGCCCGCGCAGGTGAAGCCGTTGATCGACAAAAATGTCGCCGAGCAGATCGCGCTGGTGCAGGCGCGCATGCGCAACGATCCGACCTTCGAACAGAACGCGCGCGTGCAGTGGGCCAAGGCCTGCCGCTCGATCCCGCTGCAGGGCACGACGGCCGGCTCGACGATGCCGACGCTGTGGCTGGAATTGCGCCCCACACGGGCGATTGCAGCGCAGCCGCGCATCGACGCTTCGAACCTTACGCTGACGCTCGGCATCGAGGCGGAGACCCGCATCACGCCGGGTGAGACCAAGCCCTCCTGCCCGTTCCCCGCCGAGATCGTCATCGTGCCGCCGACGCCGGGACGGGTCGCGATCGGCGTTCCCACCGACATGCCCTTCACCGAGCTCAACAGAATCGTGGAAGCGCAGTTCGCCGGAAAGACTTTTCCGGAAGATGGTTCGGGCTCGGTCGACGTCACCGTCAAGCGCGCCAGCGTCGCGGCGTCGGGCAATCGCCTGCTGATTTCTCTGCTGGTGAGCGCCAGGGAAAAGAAGAGCTTCCTGGGGCTGGGCGGCGAGGCCAATGTGCATATCTGGGGAAGGCCGGTGCTCGATCACGCCGAGCAGACGCTGCGGCTGACCGATATCGAACTCGCCGTCGAGTCGGAGGCCGCCTTCGGGCTATTGGGCGCCGCGGCGCGCGCGGCCATCCCGCACCTGCAAAAGACGCTGGCGGAAAAGGCGACTGTCGACCTCAAGCCGTTTGCCGCCAACGCCCAGAAAAAGATTGCGGCCGTGATCGCCGATTTCCAGAAGAACGAGGAGGGCCTGCGGGTCTCGGCCGAGATCAGCAAGCTGCGCCTCGCCGACATCGCCTTCGATTCCAAAACGCTGCGCGTGATCGCGGAAGCCGAAGGCGCGATCAACGTCTACGTGAGCGCACTGCCGGGGCTGTGATGAGATCCGTAGGGTGGGCAAAGCGAAGCGTGCCCAACGTTTCTTTCTCATGAAGATGGTGGGCACGGCGCGTGCGCGCCTTTGCCCACCCTACGTTTCACGCCGCCGCTACGACCCCTCGAACTTGAACGAAAGGCTCAGCTTGGCACGGTAGGCTTCGACCTTGCCGCTGGCGTCCAGTTGCAGATCGAGCTTCATGACCTCGGCGACGCGCAGATCGCGCAGCGACTCTCCAGCGCGACTGACCGCGGTGGCGGCGGCCTTCTCCCAGGATTCCGTGCTGGTGCCGATCAGCTCGATGACCTTGTAGACGCTATCAGCCATGTCGTCCTCCCGTTGATGCCAGGGTCTATGCAAGGCAGGACGCAGGTGCTCCTGCCAGATACAACCTAACATCGGGACGCGCATCGTGAATAGGATGCGCTGCACCATTGCGAGCGTTTACGCCAGCATGCGCCCATAAAACACACGCCCATAAACACAATGGCCGGGCGGCTTATGCCGTCCGGCCATTTGTGAAAGTCATTGCTGCGCGACCGACGCCTCACTCGGTCGAGTACTTGAACTCCGGCATCGACTTCAGCTGATCCTTGGTCGCGCTGAACACGGCGTGGTCCGGATACCACGGATTCTTCTTGGGCGCGGCGGCAGGCGCGGGCGGAGCGGCACCCGTCGTCGTACTCGTGCCTGTCGTCCCAGGCCTTGCGCCACCGGTGGCAGGCGCGCCGGCCGTGCCGGTATAGGCAATCGGCTCATCGACGAACTTCACCTTGTCGATCGGTACCGCAACCAGATGCTCGCCGACCCCGAGGAACCCGCCGACGCCGATCACCACGGCTTTGATGTCGCCGCTCTTGTCGGCCAAAAGATCGTTGATCGACCCGAGGCTTTCGTTGCTGTCGTTGTACACATTCAGGCCGACCATCTTCGACGTACGCCAGTTGCCCTTGAACGACGAGGTATCGGACGCAGCCGCAGGCGCGGCGGTGGTGGCGCTGTCAGTCGTTGCCGAAGGACTTTGTTGCGCGAACGCGACACTTGCCAGCAGCGCGGAAGCCGCGAGGCCGGCAACGGCAGTTTTGGTTAACATATCGGTTCTCCTCATCTCCTCATTTCAGAAACGCTCTGGAAGAACCCGTCACTTCAACAAGTGTTCCACGCATTTCGCACGGAAACGTGCGCCGCACTGCGGTCAGAAGCCGCCCCAATAAGGCGGCATGCCGTAATAGCGATGCAGCTCGGCTTCCTTTGCGCGATCGCCCCAGTCGAAATCCTTGTCGGCACGGAACGACGGCGCGCGCTTCAGCTCTTCATCGTCGATGTCGAGTTCATAGGCTTCGAACTTCATGTTGTAGCGAAGCCGTCCCCACGGCAACGGAATCAGATTGGCGCCGATGCCGAGAAAGCCGCCGAAACTCAGAATTGCATAGGATACTTTACCGGTGACCTTGTCGATCATCAGCCGTTCGATATGGCCGATCATGTCCCCGTTCGGCCGGCGCACCGCGGTCCCCTCGACACGGTCGCTCGCGATCAACTGATGCGGCATGGCCATGACGTCGATTGCCATCGCACCCTCCACAAATGAACAGGTGAATCAACGCCGCAGCAACCGCGCGGTTCCAGCCGCAAAAAGGGACAACCATCCTTCCCTGTCGGAAAGGATGGTTGCAAGGTACGGAGCTGCGCAGGGAAAATCAGCTCTGATAGTCGATCAGCAGCGCCGAGAACGACGCGCTGCTGCTGCTCGAAGTGCCGGTCGCGCCGTAGCTCGTCGACGCCGAAGCCGACAGCGATTCCTGCAGCGATTGCAGGAACTGCTTGAGAATGTCGTCGATCGAAGTCGTGCTCGACGAGGAAGAGTCGTCGCTGGAGGACGCGCCATCCGTAGGCGGCGGACCGCCGGGAGGGGGACCGCCGGCGCCGCCGGGACCGCCAGCCCCGCCAGGGCCGTTGGCGAAGGCGGCCTTGAACATGCCCTGCATCCTCGACGTCATGCTGCCCGGCGAGGACGGCCTCACCCTCTGCCGCAAGGTGCGCGCGCAATCGCAGACCCCGATCATCATGCTGACCGCGCGCGGCGAGGACATCGATCGCATCCTCGGCCTCGAAATGGGCGCCGACGACTATCTGGCAAAACCGTTCAACCCGCGCGAATTGCTGGCCCGGATCAACGCGGTGCTGCGCCGGCAGGCCGCCGCCTACACCGCCAGCGCCACTGAGGGCGCGACCGTGCTGGCGTTTGCCGGCTGGCGGATCGATGTCCGGCTGCGCGAATTGCGCAATCCCGAGGGTGCGCACGTGGCGATGACCAGCGCCGAGTTCGACCTGCTCCGAACATTCTGCGAGCGGCCCGGCCGCGTACTGTCGCGCGACAGCCTGGTCAGCCGCATTCGCCGCAAGATCGAACCCGATCCGCAAGCCGCCACCCTGATCAAGACGGTGCGCTCCGGCGGCTACATGTTTACCCCGCGCGTTGAACCCATCAGCGTCGAGGCGGTGACCGCCGACGGTCACTGATCATGAAGGGCCTGTTGAACCTGCGCGGCATCAGCGGCCAGATCGCAGCCCTCGTCGTCGTCTCGATCGCAGCGCTTCATCTGATCATCACCGCGAGTTTCCTGCTGCAGCGGCCCGACCGGCCGGAGCCGTCGTCTGACCGCGGCCACGGCCAGCTTGCCTCAGCCGTGCAGTTGCTCGGTGCAGCGCCCGCATCGGAACGGCCGCGGCTCTCCGCCGACATCGCGCGCGCCTTTCCGCAGCTCGGCATCGAGATTCTGCCGCCGGGGCCAGTGCCTTTGGCGAGCGAGCCGGACGGATTCAATCCGCACGGTCTGCAGCGGCGCCTTGGCCGCGATTATCGCGTCTTCCAGCTTGCGAGCGATGGTACCCGCAAGGTCGGCATCGGCGTGCCTGACGGCATGATGATTTCGGCCAGCCTCCTGCCGGATCGGCCGCGGCCGCCGTTTCTCGGCGGCCCCTGGATGATGACGCTGCTGTTTGCCGTCATCAGCGTCACTGGGGCTGTGGGCGGCGCGCGCATTGACCGCGCCGTTGTCGTCATTCGCAAAGGCGGCCGAGAACTTCAGCCTCAACGGCGCCGCGGCGCCGCTGCCCGAACGCGGGCCGGAGGAAATCCGCTCGGTCGCGCGCGCGCTCAATCGCATGCGCCAGCGCATCACCGGCCTGATCGACGACCGCACAAAAATGCTCGCCGCGATCAGCCACGATCTGCGCACGCCGATTACGAGAATGCGTCTGCGCTCCGAGTTCATCGAGGACGAGACCCATCGCAGCCGCATGCTCGACGATCTCGACCAGATGCGCTCGATGCTTGAGTCCGTGCTGTCGTTCCTGCGCAACGGCCGCAGGTTAGAGGCCATGACGCTGGCCGACATCGCCAGCACGCTGCAGCTCATCACCGACCAGTTCGCCGACATGGGCCGCAAGGTCGCCTATGACGGCCCCGCGCATGCCATGGCCACGGTGCGGCCCGACGACCTGCACCGCGCCGTCACCAATCTGGTGGAGAATGCCGTGAGATTCGGCGCCGAAGCGGTGATCCGCCCTCGCGTCTCGGCGGATCAGCTCACCATCGACGTCGAAGACGACGGCCCCGGCATTTCGGATGCGCAAAAGCAGAATGTGCTGGAGCCGTTCGTGCGCGGCGACGAGGCCCGCAATATGGACGAAGCGGCGGGCTTCGGCCTTGGTCTATCGATCACCAACGCCATCGCAACGGCGCATGGCGGCACGCTGTCGCTGCATGACCGGCAGCCGCGTGGACTGGTGGTTCGGATGCGATTGCCGATTCACCAGAACAGCGGCCGCGCTGCGGCCTAGATCATTGCTTCAGGCTGCGAGCGCGTCGGGATCCGCTTCCTCGTAGATTGCGATCGCCTCGAAGCGATAGTCGCAGGCGCGGCAGAACCAGAGGAAGGATGTGCGACCCGGACTGCTCTCGACCCAATCGGGTCTTGCGATCGGCTTGCCGCACTGGGCGCAGGGATTGCCGCGAGGCAGATAGCTGGAATCGAGTCGAGCCATGACGCATCTCCCTTTTGACGTCTTGCTTTCGACGTCTTGCTGACGACGTTTTGCTTAATCAATGATTGGTTATGTCGTTGAATGAGACAGGATTGCTGTCGAAATTGAACATTCTGGCGGCACCGCTTGTACACTTTCATCGCATTATTTGCACGACAATCATGCGCGTCCGCATGACGCAGATTCGCGTAACAGAAGCGATGCATCGCACTGACAATTTCGGCGTCACGATCGCCCGGGTCCGTTAACGCGTGCGCCAGCTACGGACATCCCGCCGCGATATCGTCGGTTTTTCGCCACATCTGTGCCCGGTAATGGAACTACCGAAAAAGCCGATCGTTAACGCGCCCCTCTCCGCCGAGATTTGTTTTTATGAAAAGTTTGCCGAAGTTCGCGCTCGCCGCCATAGCGGCGCTTGTGGCCTCACCCGATGCGATGGCGCAGAGCCGCGCGCAGTATGAGAGCATGGTCGCAAGCCATGCGCGCGCCAACAACGTGCCGGAAGCGCTGGTGCACCGGGTGATCGTGCGCGAGAGCAAGTATCATCCAAGCCTCGTCGGGCGCGGCGGCACCATCGGGCTGATGCAGATCAAGCTCCCGACCGCGCGCGGCCTCGGCTACACCGGCGACGCCGCGGGCCTGCGCGATCCCGACACCAATCTCGCCTGGGGCATCAAATATCTGGCCGGCGCCTACCGCGCCGCCAACGGCGATCACAGCCGAGCCGTGCGTTATTATGCGGGCGGCTATTACTACGCTGCAAAGCGCCAGCGGCTCGAGCAGCCGAAGCTCACCGCGCCGGTGCTCGCGAGTGGTGCGCCGCCGAAAATCGTCGCCAAGCCCGTCGAAACGGCGAAAACGCCCGCTGAGGCGAACGCAATGCAGACCTCCCAGTAGCGCGATTTTGGGCCAGGCTGCGCCGCGTCCGGGGCACGGCAGCGGTGCAGTTCCCGCAAAGCCGCGTTGACACCTCCGCCCAACTGCCTACATTAGCCCTGTTCCGAGGGGTGCTCCGATGAGGAGCTGAGATACCGCAAGCTTGGGCAGCTCTCCTTCAAGGCAGAGGCGCCCAGGACCGCGGTGACCCTTTGAACCTGATCCGGGTCATGCCGGCGAAGGGACAGGGATGTACCAGAAGTCAGATCCGCGGGGGGATTCTCCCGTTTCCATCATCGGCGCGGGCATTGCCGGCGCATGGCAGGCGCTGCTGTTCGCCCAAGCCGGCCATGCCGTCACCTTGTATGAGCGCAGTGACGCCGATATGACGCTTTCCACCAGCCACTGGGCCGGCGGCATGCTGGCCCCCTGGTGCGAGGCCGAGACCTCCGAGCCCGTGATCGGCCGGCTCGGCATCCGCTCGCTCGATCTGTGGCGCGAGCATTTTCCCAATACCCCCTTCAACGGTTCGCTGGTCGTGGCGCATGCGCGCGATCGCGCAGATTTCGAACGGTTTGCGAAGCTGACCACCGGCCATGTCAGGCTCGACGCGGGCGGTTTACGCGACCTCGAACCGTCGCTGGACGGCCGTTTCCGCGACGGCCTGTTCTATGCCGGCGAGGGCCATGTCGAGCCGCGCCGCGTGCTCCCCGAACTGCATGCCCGCATCGAAGCCGCCGGCGGCACCATCAAGTTCGACTGCGATGCCGATGCCGACGACCTCGACGGCATCGTGATCGACTGCCGCGGGCTGTCGGCGCGCGACGAGCAGCCCGAGCTGCGCGGCGTCAAGGGCGAGATGATCATCATTGAGACGAGCGAGGTCGAACTGTCGCGCCCTGTGCGGCTGATCCATCCGCGCTGGCCGCTCTACGTGATCCCGCGGGGCGACAACAAGTTCATGCTGGGCGCGACCTCGATCGAGGCCGAGGACACCGGCGTCAGCGTGCGCTCGGCGCTGGAGCTGCTCGGCGCCGCCTATGCGGTGCATCCGGCCTTCGCCGAAGCGCGCATCGTCGAGTTCGGCTCGGGCCTTCGTCCGGCCTACCCGGATAATCTGCCGCGCATCACGGTCGACAAGAAGATTGCGGTGAACGGGCTCTATCGCCACGGCTTCCTGCTGGCCCCTGCGCTCGCCGAGCTGACGCTCGGCTATGTGCAGCGCGGCGCAATCGACAATGAGGTGATGCGATGCGTGTGACCGTCAACGGCGAAGAGCGGGAGATCGCTTCTTCCCGCGTCGACGCCCTGCTCTCAGAGCTCGAATACGAGGGCACGCATTTCGCGATTGCGCTGAATTACGACGTGCTGCCGAAAAGCCGCTGGGCCGAGACGACGCTCAAGAGTGGTGACGAGATCGAGATCATCACGCCGCGGCAGGGAGGGTGAGGATGGGCGCGCGCTCCCTCCTTCTTAACCTCGCCCCGCTTGCGGGGAGAGGTCGGATCGCGTTTGCGATCCGGGTGAGGGGGTACAGGTCCATCAATAGATCACAATCGCGGAGAGAGCCCCTCACCCCAACCCTCTCCCCGCAAGCGCGGGGCGAGGGAGCAAACCGGAATCGCGGAGACGCATAGTGGTCAACTTCTACGGCAAAACCTTCCCCTCCCGCCTCCTGATCGGCAGCGCGCTCTACCCCTCGCCGGCGATCATGCAGGACGCGATCCGCGCGTCGGGGGCCAACATCGTCACCGTGTCGCTGCGGCGCGAGGCCGCCGGCGGCAAGACGGGCGACGCATTCTGGTCGCTGATCCGCGAGCTTGATGTCACGGTGCTGCCGAACACCGCCGGGTGCCGCAGCGTGCGCGAGGCGGTGACCACGGCAAAGCTGGCGCGTGAATTGTTCTCCACGCCATGGATCAAGCTGGAGGTGATCGCCGACAACGACACGCTGCAGCCCGACGTGGTCGGCCTGGTCGAAGCCGCCGCCATCCTGATCAAGGACGGTTTTGAAGTATTCCCCTACTGCACCGAAGACCTTTCGGTCGCGATGCGGCTGGTCGATGCGGGGTGCAAGGTCGTGATGCCCTGGGCCGCGCCAATAGGAAGTGCAAAAGGCATCACCAACCGTGACGCGCTGAAACTGATGCGCGAGCGCCTGCCCGACATCACGCTGGTGGTCGACGCCGGCCTCGGGGCGCCGTCGCATGCGGCTCACGCCCTCGAACTCGGCTACGACGCCGTGCTGCTCAACACGGCGATCGCAAAGGCCGCCGATCCCGTTGCGATGGCCAACGCGTTCCGCCTCGGCGTGGAAGCCGGCCGCACCGCATACGAGGCCGGCCTGATGGAAGCCCGCGACTTTGCCTCCCCCTCAACCCCTGTGATCGGGACCCCGTTCTGGCATGCCGTATCCTGATAAATTCTATCCCGTGGTTCACAACGTCGCCTGGGTGACGCGGCTGGCGCTGCTCGGCGCCGGCACCATTCAGTTGCGCGCCAAGGACCTCAATGAATCCCAGGCGCTGCAGATCGTGACCGACGCGCTCGACGCCATCAAGAGCACCGAGGTCAAGCTCGTGGTCAACGACTACTGGCGCGCGGCGATCGTCGCCGGCGCAAAACACCTGCATCTCGGCCAGGAAGACCTCGCGGACGCCGACCTCGGCGAAATCCGCAAAGCCGGACTGACGCTCGGCATCTCCACCCATGACGACGAAGAGCTGGCGATCGCGCTGGCAGCGAAGCCGGACTATATCGCGCTCGGCCCGATTTTCCCGACCACGCTGAAATCCATGCGCTTCGCCCCGCAGGGCATTCCAAAGATCACCGAATGGAAGAAGCGCATCGGCGACATCCCGCTGGTCGCGATCGGCGGCATCAAGTTCGAACAATCAGCCGAAATTTTTGCGGCCGGCGCGGATTCCATCGCCGTCGTCAGCGACGTCACCCAGAACGCCGATCCCGACGCAAGGGTGCGGCAGTGGCTGGGCCAGAGCGCGGAGGCCGCGTGAGATGATTTCAAACCCATCAACCGTCATTGCGAGCGAAGCGAAGCAATCCATTGGCACCGCGAATTCGGTGGCAGTGGATTGCTTCGTCGCTTCGCTCCCTTGCGCAAACGCTTCGCGTTTGTCGCAGGCAATGACGAACAACTAACGAGAAATCCCAGGAGGATACAGTATGAACATCCGCTCCAATCCCGACACCACACTACCCGCCGTCACCACCGGGCCCCTTCCCTCGTCACGCAAGATCTTCGCCACCCCCGATGCCGCGCCCGACCTCCGCGTGCCCTTGCGCGAGATCATCCTCAGCGAAGGCGCCGGCGAGCCGAACCTGCCGGTGTACGACACCTCGGGCCCCTACACCGATCCGACGGTCACCATCGACGTCAACGCCGGCCTGGCCCGCAGCCGTCTTGCCTGGGTGAAAGACCGCGGCGGCGTCGAGGAATATCAGGGCCGCGAGATCAAGCCGGAAGACAATGGCAATGTCGGCGCGTCGCACGCCGCAAAGGCCTTCACCGCGCACCACAAGCCGCTGCGCGGCCTCGACGGCCACAAGATCACCCAGCTCGAATTCGCCCGCGCCGGCATCATTACGAAAGAGATGATCTATGTCGCCGAGCGCGAAAACCTCGGCCGCAAGCAGCAGCTCGAACGCGCCGAAGCAGCCCTCGCCGACGGCGAAAGCTTTGGCGCCGAGGTCCCCGCCTTCATCACGCCGGAGTTCGTCCGCAGCGAGATCGCGCGCGGCCGCGCCATCATCCCCTGCAACATCAATCACGCCGAACTCGAGCCGATGATCATCGGCCGAAACTTCCTGACCAAGATCAACGCCAATATCGGCAACTCCGCCGTCACCTCCTCGGTGGAAGAGGAAGTCGACAAGATGGTGTGGGCGATCCGCTGGGGCGCCGACACCGTGATGGACCTCTCCACCGGCCGCAACATCCACACCACGCGCGAATGGATTCTGCGCAACGCGCCGATCCCGATCGGCACCGTGCCGATCTACCAGGCGCTGGAGAAGTGCGAAGGCGATCCGGTAAAACTGACCTGGGAGCTCTACAAGGACACGCTGATCGAGCAGTGCGAACAGGGCGTCGACTACTTTACCATCCACGCCGGCGTGCGCCTGCCCTACATCCACTTAACCGCCAACCGCGTCACCGGCATCGTTTCGCGCGGCGGCTCGATCATGGCGAAGTGGTGCCTGGCGCATCACAAGGAAAGCTTCCTCTACACCCATTTCGACGAGATCTGCGACCTCATGCGCAAGTATGACGTCTCGTTCTCGCTCGGCGACGGCCTGCGCCCCGGCTCGATCGCGGACGCCAACGACCGCGCGCAGTTCGCCGAACTGGAGACGCTCGGCGAGTTGACGAAGATCGCGTGGGAAAAAGGCTGCCAGGTGATGATCGAAGGCCCCGGCCATGTGCCGATGCACAAGATCAAGATCAACATGGACAAGCAGCTCAAGGAGTGCGGCGAAGCCCCGTTCTACACGCTTGGACCGCTGACGACGGACATCGCGCCGGGTTACGACCACATCACCTCAGGCATTGGTGCGGCCATGATCGGCTGGTTCGGCTGCGCCATGCTCTGCTACGTCACGCCGAAGGAGCATCTCGGCCTACCCGACCGCAACGACGTCAAGGTCGGCGTCATCACCTACAAGATCGCCGCCCACGCCTCAGATCTCGCCAAGGGCCACCCCGCCGCGCAACTCCGCGACGACGCCCTCTCCCGTGCGAGGTTCGACTTCCGCTGGACTGACCAGTTCAACCTCGGCCTCGATCCGGACACCGCAAAGAGCTTCCACGACGAAACCCTGCCGAAGGAAGCCCACAAGGTCGCCCACTTCTGCTCGATGTGCGGGCCGAAGTTCTGCTCGATGAAGATCACCCAGGACGTGCGGGATTACGCGGCGACGCTGAACGATCCGGCGAGCGTGGGGATGTCGGTGAGCGGGACCATCGAGGATGGCATGGCCAAGATGAGCCAGAAGTTCAAGGAGATGGGTGGGCAGGTGTACCTGGATGCGGAGAAGGTGAAGGAGAGTAATCGGGTGTTGTGAGGCACCGCTCCCTCCTCGTCATGCTCGGGCTTGACTCGGGCATCCATCCGATAGTGAAGGCGGGGCGAAGGCCCGGCTTTCCGCTGCCTTAAGCCCTCGCGTCCGTGAACGCCGTCGTTCTAGCTGTTGCAACGTAACTGGGTAAAAACTAATCATTGAGCAACTAAAAGCTGCGGGCTCTTGCCTTCTCACACAAAATGGTCCCTGCCCTCGGCTCAACGCGAGCGACGACTTATGCGGTTTGAAATCCTCCCCGGCCTACCGCCGTATGGTCCGGTAGCCATATCCTTCAGTATCCATGGCGATCGCGAGCATCGTGAAGGGTTGGTTGTCCGCTTCTACCCGAAAGTATCGGAGTCGTGGGTAGGCAACTTCTTTGGGGACAGCATAGCTTGCAATGCGGTCTTGGATCACCCGAACGGAACTGACGTCATCGTCGTCGCGGGAGGCGAGGCCAGCGTTGTCGACCTGGAGAATCGCTCTGTTCGCGACAGTTTGGTGGGGACATCGAGGAGGTTATTTCCCTTCCCTCGCTTGGGTCCGTCATATTTCGCGGATTCACCGACTTCACGGCTGTCAGAGCAGACAATTCCGGATGGCGCAGCCCGCGAATTTCATGGGACGGTTTTCGCAATATCGACGTGCGCCACACGGAGCTTTTTGGTGAAGCGTACACGCCGGTCAGCGACGCCTGGGCGCCGTTCAGACTCGACCTTTTGACAGGACACTGCACTGACGGGATTTATGAGAAAGAAATGGCCAGGGCGGTCCGTGTTTCGGGAGGCAAGGAATCCAAGACTGATCCATCAAGCTAGTCTTGAATTGGCGAATTGATAGCATCCGTGCGTGTAAGCAAGCGTCGCCCGGGTAAGCGCAGCGACATCCGGCGTTCAAGTCTGCCCAATCCGATGATGCTGATCGAGATCGAGCGTGTCACGGCGCTGAAAGCCGCAGGACAGCGGGCACGTCGCTAATCTGGATTAGCCGCTCTTTCCTTCAAACAACTGCAAGGCGTGTAAGTCCGCTCACCGATTACCTTGACTTGCAGGCACCGCTCGCGCAAATACCGGCCGTAGAGCCGCACTCCCCGTGCGGTTTCTCGGGGACGAGGGGCGTTTGTGAAATTTCTCAATGTTGCGTCGGCTTTATCCGCGCGTTTGCTTGCTGTCGGCCTGGCGCTCCATTTCCTCACCGCCTGTTCGTCAATTCACAATCAAACAGTTGCGGCAGGCGGACTTTTTGTCCCGGTCCCGCCCAAGGCCGGCTACGCAACGGTGTATATTGGGCGCCCGTACACCTTCCACACGAGCGTATTCGCGCTTCCCATTCAAGTCGACGACAAGCCGCTGATGTCGCTCCCGCCCGGGCAGTATACGGCTGTCGAGCTGGCGCCCGGTCCGCACAGCGTCGGCTCGCCCAATGAGGCATGGACCCGGGCGATATCGGGGGTACCTCATCCCGCGAAGTTCGCGGTCGAGGCCGGCAAGGTTTACTATCTGCTGCCGAAGGGCTGGGCCGAAGACGCCGGTTACTCGTATACGATGGTGGGCTCCGTCGTCGTACCGCAGAAAACTGCCGTTGGGCACAGCACCTTCTCCGTTCAGGCCGCCGCCGCGAGCGCTGCGCCGCCGTCGGAATTCGACAGACTGAACTACACGAAGGCACCTTAGTGTAGGACGGATGAGCGACTTGTCCGCCGTAGCTCTAAGGAGCGTAGGCGGAAGCGATATCCGAGTTCAAATCACCCCCGCGTATCACTACGTTCATGCGGGCTACGGCCGTGAGCTTCCCCCCTCCTCCGATCAAGGAAGGACAATGCCGGCCAATAGACACAGTGAAGGCGCACTACGACGCGCTGGTGCGACGTGGCCTCAGCGCTGCGCTCAATGTTATCGCCGATGCGGCGATCTGGAATTTCCGACCCGCTGGCGATCTCGTTTGCGGGTCGGTGCAGCAAGCGTGGTCCGGAGAAGTCAGCGAACAATATCGGTGATGGAGCGCGCAATACTTTGTGCTTCCAGTTCGGAAGGCTGGCTGCCAGATATCCGGATCGCCTTGGTTTCCCTAAACTGGTCCGGCACATCGGTCTCCGATCGCAAGATCGGGATAATCGGCGTGCCGGTCTGCTGCGCCAGCCCCAGTTCGTAGCCTGTAAAACTGTGACTCAGCGGGGCAAATTCCTCCTTGGGAAGCAGAAACACGGCCGCATCGCTCAGCCTGATTTTTTCTGAGGCCCAGTCCCTGAGATTTTGACCAATTGGGATATCAACATCAACAAATACATCGATGTTGTGCTTGCGCTTGAGCTCCTCCACCAACGCGCCCGCCAGTCGAGCATCCGAGCTCGTATAGGACAGGAATACCTTGGGCTGACGAGAGCCGACTGCCACAGCCGCCGACGAACCACCTTCTACCTCACCGGCAGAAGATCGGCCCTTTCTCGGCGCCTTCTGCTTGAACCTAAGCCAGTGACGAAGAGTAACTTTCTCCCCATTCTTCAAGCGAACTTCTGCCTGAATCTCGAATTCACCCCATCCGCTGCTCTTCAAGCGGAAGGAGGTCGATCGATTGTCCACTCGCACCTCAGACGGCGAGAAGCTGGGATGAAGTTTCCAGACAACCTCTTCGACTCTGTCGAGTTCTTCCGCGGATGCATCAAGCCAGACGGACCAACGCCAATGCGTCATATTCGTCTGTCTCGCGTCCTGTGCAATCTGTATGGTCATTGCACGCTCGCAAGTTCAACGTGAACCCATTGCGGAGATTCCAAGGAAGTCCATTTTGGATTATTCCCTTCCAGGAGTTTGACCTCGATGGATTGGTCAGTCTTGACTCCTTGGACAATCAGAAAAACGCCGCCAGGCTTGCGTGCCGGCCTCGCTTTCGTCCACTCGCTCGGCACTCCTCCATTAGGTGGGACCAATCTATATTCACATCGCGCGTTTTCGCTGGATGCGAAGGTCGCGGCCTCCTGGGGCAGAAGCCGAATCTCAAGCGAGCGCCCGGCTTCTGCTCGCCAATAGCCGAGCGTCTCGGAAAGGCGAATAAATGCTTCGGGCGCGGCCGGCCGATTGAGATTGATACGTTCATGCTGCGCAAACGCGCCATTCGTCTGAACGCCATCCTCAACAATGGCGATGGCCAGTTGATTTCTTGCCCGCGCCGACGCGTACTCGTCAGACACCCACTGCGTCGGCAACCAAGTGTCCTGCCCTTGAATCTGCAACTCCCGTGTGAAGACCGCAACAAGGGCATCGCATTGTCGAATGCGTGCTTGGACTTCCTGCGACAAGCCCTGGCCGCCAAGGATCTCACCCGTCACGGGCACCAACCCATGGCTACGAATGACTCGGTCAATATCTCTGACCAGTCGATCGTTTTCAGGCCGAAATGAAAAAGCGAGAAAGATCCTGTTCACGTCAAATCTCGAACACGTTTGACGAAGGAAAATAATACAATATTTCTACCTAAGAGCGATCTTATGATGTTTTGGTTTTCCCGAGTGGTCAAGCCCCTTTCCGCCATTTGGGTACTTTTCATTGCCCTTTCCTGCTTTCACCGAGAACCCTAGGGTGGGCAAAGCGACAGCGAGCGTTGAGCGTAGCAACATCCGAGTACGTGTCGCCCCGCTACGGCCGTGAGCTTCCCCACCTCCTCCGAACAAGGACAATGCCGGCCATCGACACAGTGAAGGCGCACTACGACGCGCTGGTGCGGCGCGATCTGAATGCTGCGCTTGACGTCATCGGCGATGACGCGATTTGGGAGTTCACCGGCCCGCCAGAAATCCCGTTCGCGGGACGATGGATCGGCCGCGGCGGCGCCCGGGAGTTCTTCGAGCGGATACGCTCTACGGTCGAGGTGAAGGAGTTCAAGGTGGCGCGCATGATCGCCGACAGCGATACGGTCGCCGTGTTCGGCAATGAGCACTTCCTGGTGAAGCGCAGGAATGGGCGGTCGACTGGGTGCAGGTGCACGAGGTGCGAGCCGGCCGGATCGTCAGGTTTCGGGAATACACCGACACTGCCGCGATCGCGGAGGCCTATGCCTGAGAGCGCCGAGCGTAGGGCGGGCAAAGCGACAGCGTGCCCACCATCATGAGCGCGACGTGAGTTGGTGGGCACTGCGCTTCGCGCCGTTGCCCGCCCTACAGTCTGCGCCGCGCTGATACGTCCATCTGCCCGCTGTTGAGCATATACCTCCGGGTGTGACAAATCGTCGTCAAAATCTTTACGTGCCGATTAACCTTTCATTAACCAAACGCGCCCACCCTCCGTCTACGGCTTGGGGGCCGTTGATTCCTGATGCTTCAGCTCCGCGTTTCGGAGCTAGCGTTGATCGGGAGGTGTTGATGCCCCGGGACTACCTTGGCGACCTGTACCTTGGCGCGGACTGTGTTCTCGTGCCAGAGATTCCGCTGTCGGATTCTCAAGGCCTTTCACCCCACCAGATCGTGCCGATGCTGATCGGCTCCACGGTCGAGGCAATCGAGCGCGAGCTCGTGCTGCAGACGCTGGCGCGCTGCCACGGCAATCGCACCCACGCAGCCCGCGTGCTCGGACTTTCGGTGCGCACGATGCGGAACAAGATCCGGCAGTATGCGACTGACGGCGTCGAC
The DNA here is from genome assembly GCF_036924765.1 of Bradyrhizobium sp. AZCC 1678. NCBI lineage: Bacteria > Pseudomonadati > Pseudomonadota > Alphaproteobacteria > Hyphomicrobiales > Nitrobacteraceae > Bradyrhizobium > Bradyrhizobium sp. AZCC 1678. Next base: position 2,417,395 of record NZ_JAZHSE010000001.1, on the reverse strand, counting down.
ATTCCCGCGCACAGCTAGGTCGGGCAGAGCGTAGGCTGGGCAAAGCGGACTTGTCTCGCCGTCGCTCGAAGAGCGAAGGCGGAAGCGTGCCCACCATCACGAGCACAGCGTGAGTCGGTGGGCACGGCGCTAACGCGCCTTTGCCCACCCTGCGCTCTGCGGACTGATTTGCCTCGCGCGCAAGGGCAATCTCGCTCAAGTGCCTGCGACAAAGCAACACGACGGGCGCCTGTACCTGTATGCTCGTGTGCGCGTTCCTTGTGCGCAATTGCACACGAGACCGCGGGTGCAGCGTGCACCCGGTCTTCCCCTGCGCCCCCTGATTTCGAGGAGGGCAAACGAAGATGCAAACCTCGGGCGATCAGCGCCGCGAGAAGGCGAAACTGTATCCACCGTCATTGCCTGCGACAAACGCGAAGCGTTTGCGCAAGGGAGCGAAGCGACGAAGCAATCCATGTCTCCGCCTGCCGTGCCATGGATTGCTTCGCTGCGCTCGCAATGACGTGGAGGGAACGGTGCTGGCTCCGTAACCCGGACAACCCGGCCACGGCGGGGGATGCCAATGAACACCCCGGCCGGAGACCGCCCGCCCTGCAAAAGCCTTGGGCAAAGGAGAACAATCGGGCATCACAATGACTCTATTAAAAATGCAAACGGCCTGATGGCGCCGATTTTTTTACCCGTTCTGGTTGAATGCGGATGACTTAATTTCGACGTACGAAAAGCCAAGACAATGACTAATATCGCGGTGTTGCCGACGAGATAAAAAACATGGCAGGGGAACGTGGGTGAACTTCTGGGGTCAATAGCATTCTCCTTGATCGTCATCGCCGTGATCGCCGGCGCGTGGGCCTGGATTTCGACGCTGTTCAGGAAGGGGGCCATGGCGCTGCTCGGCTTCGACCGGGTCTGTGTGCAACAGTTTGAAACCGTCCTGCTCTACCGGAACGGCCGTTTTGAAAAGGCGCTGCCGCCCGGCCGGCACCGGATCCGCGCCGGCAGCCGCCAACTGGCGCGGATCGACCGACGCCCCGAGGTGTTTCGATTTGCGCAAGGCGCCGTTTCCGCGGACCGGATTGCAATCAACCTCGTCTATGTCGTCCGGGCGCAAATCGTCGATCCCAGAGTAGCTTTCGAAAGCACGCAAAACTACCGGGACGAGGTATCGATCCGGCTGCAATCGGTGGTGAAGGCGGTGTGCAGCCGAAAACCCCACCTCGAAATTCAATTGGACCACCAGAGCTTCAGCAACAGCGCGCAGAAGGCCGCCAGCCAGGTGCTCCGCGCCATCGGCTGCGAATGCCTGACATTCGAACTGCTGCAGGTCGATTCCGCAGGCCCCATCGCGGAATTGGACCACAGGCGAATGGGATTTGCAGCGGAATAGCCTGTGGCGCGCCGGCAGGCGTGGCGATGAAAAAAAGCATTCGCGGCAATGTGATCGCGCCCCGCCTCATCGATCCCCGATCGACCGCGGCGCCGGCCGGGGGCGGCTCGATCATGCGCCGACAGCGCCGTTCGACCACCAGGGCGCGGGCATGGAGGCGGCCCGCGCTGTGCGGTTCGTGGTTTCGAGTGAATCCTGCTACGCTATGCGCATACGCCGTTTCCCGGCGCCGGCCGCACGGCTAGGATCGGGCGCAGCTCGTCTGCGCAAGCCGAATGGCTTCCGGGATTGTGAGAATTGCCCGCAATGCCCAACTGTTCCCTATTATCATCCACCCGGACATATCAGACATGAGCCAGACCAGACTGTTCGAGCCCTTCAAGCTTGGCCCGATCACGCTGCCGAACCGCCTCGCAATGGCGCCGCTGACCCGCAACCGCGCGGTGCCGCCCGGCATGGTGCCGAGCCCGCTGGCGATCGACTATTACGGGCAGCGCGCCTCCGCAGGCCTCCTGATCACCGAAGCCAGCCAGGTTTCGCAGCAGGGCCAGGGCTATCAGGATACGCCCGGTATCTACTCGAAGGAGCAGGTCGCAGGTTGGCGCAAGGTCACCGACCGCGTGCACGAAAAGGGCGGGCGCATCTTCATCCAAGTCTGGCATGTCGGCCGCATCTCGCACACGACGCTGCAGCCCGGCGGCGGCAAGCCGGTGGCGCCGTCGGCGATCCGCGCCAAGGGCAAGACGTTTGTGAACGGCACCTTCACCGACATCTCCGAGCCGCGCGCGCTGGAGCTGTCGGAAATTCCAGGGATCATCGAGGATTTCAAGCGCGGCACCGAGAATGCATTGGCGGCGGGATTCGATGGCATCGAAATCCATGGGGCCAACGGCTATCTGCTGGATCAGTTCGCGAAAGACGGCACCAACAAGCGCACCGATGCCTATGGCGGATCGATCGAGAACCGCGCGAAGCTGATGCTGGAAGTTTCCAAGATGGTGGCGGCCGTCGCCGGCCCCGAGCGCACCGGCATCCGCATCTCGCCGGTGACGCCCTCCAACGACGTCTCCGATAGCAATCCGCAGCCGCTGTTCGATTATATCGTGGACGGCCTCAACGCCCTGAAGCTGACCTATATCCACGTCATCGAAGGCGCCACCGGCGGCCCGCGCGATATCGCGCCGTTCGACTATGCAAGCTTGCGCAAGCGCTTTGCCGGCGCCTATATCGCCAACAACGGCTACGATTTCGATCTCGCGACCAAGGTGCTCGAAGCCAACGCGGCCGACCTGATCGCGTTCGGAAAACCGTTCATCTCGAACCCGGACCTGGTCGAGCGCCTGAAGAAGGGCGCGCCGCTGAACCCGTTCGACAAGGCGACGTTCTACGGCGGCGGCGCCAAGGGGTATACGGACTACCCGACGCTCGGGGCTGCGCAGGCGGCGGAGTGATCTCCTCCCTCTCCCCGCAGGCGGGGCGAGGTAAGAAAGAAAAAAGGCCGGGATCGCTCCCGGCCTTTCGCCTGTTTGCATCACTCGTAACGTGCGAAGCTTACTTCGCCTCGGCCCGCTTCGGAGGCGTTGCCGGCCATGACTTCACCAGCGTGTCGTAGTCGACGGTTTCGCCCTTCGGCTTTTCGTTCGCCAGCTTGCGCTGGGGAGCGATGTTGCCGTCCTTTTCGGACTTGGCGAACCAGAACTCGGCCGTCTCCTTCTTGTTCAGCTTCGGCCCGCACTCCTTCTGCACTCCGGATTTCTCCAGACGTTCGAGCACCGAGTCCTGGGCTGCGGCCAGCGCATCCATCGCCGCCTGCGGGGTCTTCGCACCGGACGACGCATCGCCGATGTTCTGCCACCACAATTGCGCGAGCTTCGGATAGTCAGGCACGTTGTTGCCGGTCGGGGTCCACTGCACGCGCGCGGGCGAACGGTAGAACTCGATCAGGCCGCCGAGCTTCGGCGCACGTTCAGTAAAGGACTTGTCCCAGATGTCGGATTCACGAACAAAGGTGAGACCGACATGGCTCTTCTTCAAGCTGACAGTCTTGGAGTTGATGAACTGCAGATAGAGCCAGGCCGCCTTGCGGCGATCGGGCGGGGTCGACTTCAGGAGCGTCGAGGAGCCGGCGTCCTGGTAGCCGAGCTTCATGCCCTCTTTCCAGTACGAGCCGTGCGGCGACGGCGCCATGCGCCACTTCGGCGTGCCGTCCGCATTCACGACCGGGATACCGGGCTTCACCATGTCGGCGGTGAAGGCGGTGTACCAGAAGATCTGCTGCGCGATCGCACCTTGTGCCGGCACCGGTCCCGACTCGGAGAAGGTCATGCCCAGCGCCTGCGGCGGGGCATACTTCTTCATCCAGTCGAGATATTTGACGATCGAATAGACCGCCGCCGGGCCGTTGGTGTCGCCGCCGCGCTCGACGGACGAACCGACGGGACGGCAGCCTTCCATGCGGATGCCCCATTCGTCGACTGGCTTGCCGTTCGGGATGCCCTTGTCGCCGTTGCCGGCCATCGACAGCCAGGCGTCGGTGAAACGCCAGCCGAGCGAGGGATCCTTCTTGCCGTAGTCCATGTGGCCATAGACCTTGACGCCGTTGATCTCCTTGATGTCGTTGGTGAAGAATTCGGCGATATCTTCATAGGCCGACCAGTTCACGGGAACGCCGAGCTCGTAACCGTACTTGGCCTTGAACTTGGCTTTGTAGTCCGGATTGGAGAACCAGTCGTAGCGGAACCAATAGAGGTTCGCGAACTGCTGGTCGGGAAGCTGATAGAGCTTGCCGTCCGGACCCGTGGTGAAGGACTTGCCGATGAAGTCGTTGACGTCGAGCTGCGGGTTGGTGACGTCCTTGCCTTCGCCGGTCATGTAATCCGACAGGATCACGGTCTGGCCGTAGCGGAAGTGCGTTCCGATCAGGTCGGAGTCATTGATCCAGCCGTCATAGACGTTCTTGCCGGACTGCATCTGGGTCTGCAGCTTTTCGACCACGTCGCCTTCCTGGATCAGGTCGTGCTTGACCTTGATGCCGGTAATCTCGGTGAAGGCCTTCGCCAGCGTCCGCGATTCGTATTCATGCGTCGTGATCGTTTCCGAGACGACGTTGATTTCCATGCCCTTGAAGGGTGCGGCGGCCTTTTCGAACCACTGCAGCTCCTTCAACTGGTCGGCCTTCGACAGCGTCGAGGGCTGGAATTCGCTGTCGATCCACCTTTGATTGACGGCGTCGTCCGCACGAGCGGGTGCGGCGATGGTGACGGAAGCCGCGATCAGCGCAGCCGCGCTGGTCATCGTCAGAAAGCTCTCCTTGGTCAAGGGACCGTTTCTTCCTCTCAAGCGTCGCATGTTGGATCCTCCGGTTGCAGCGACAAACACAAACTCAGGCCCGGGTTGATCCCGGATCTGTCTTTTTCCGCTGTTCAGACGGTGCGAAAAATCGCAACGGCCGAGACGAGCGAAATCACGGTTGCGAGCCACAGGCTCGATATTTCAACACCCTCTCCGATCGGAAGCGTCAGAAGCGGATCGATGCCGACAAAGGCAATCCACAGCAAATGGATGACGGCGGCGAGTACCAGCGAAATGAACAGGCGGTCGCCGCGCGTGGTCGGAATGCGCAGCACGCCGACGCGTTCGGCTTCGGGATAGGCGACCGCTAACCAGGTCATCACCCCGAGCGTCAGCGCCAGCATCACGAAGAAGATCGCGGTTGGCAGTGTCCAGGCCATCCATGCGATGTGTTCCATGGCTACACCCGTCCCAGCGCGAAACCGCGCGCGATGTAGTTGCGGACGAACCAGATCACCAGGGCGCCGGGGATGATGGTGAGCACGCCGGCCGCAGCCAGCAGGCCCCAATCCATGCCGGCGGCCGAGACCGTGCGGGTCATGATCGCCGATATCGGCTTGGCGTTCACCGAGGTCAACGTGCGTGCCAGCAGCAGTTCGACCCAGGAGAACATGAAGCAGAAGAACGCGGCGACGCCGATGCCGCTTGCGATCAGCGGCACCAGGATCTTGACGAAGAAGCGCGGGAACGAATAGCCGTCGAGGAACGCGGTCTCGTCGATCTCGCGCGGCACGCCCGAGACGAAACCTTCGAGAATCCAGACTGCCAGCGGCACATTAAAGATGCAATGCGCGAGCGCGACCGCCCATGGCGTATCGAACAGGTTGATCGCCGAATAGAGATTGAAGAACGGCAGCGCAAAGACCGCCGCCGGCGCCATGCGGTTCGACAGCAGCCAGAAGAACAGGTGCTTGTCGCCGAGGAAGCGGTAGCGCGAGAAGCCGTAGGCCGCCGGCAACGCTACCGCGATCGATATCACGGTGTTGATCAGCACATAGGTCAGCGAGTTGATGTAGCCGGAATACCAGCTCTCGTCGGTGAAGATGCGCTTGTAGTTCTCCAGCGTAGGCTGGTGCGGCCACAGCGTCATGGTAGTGACGATCTCGGTATTGGTCTTGAAGCTCATGTTGACGAGCCAGTAGATCGGCAACAGCAGGAAGATCAGGAACAGCGAGATGATGAGGCGCCGGCCGGGAATCGAATGCATCACGCGCCCTCCTTCTTGGCGGGGCGCTCAGTCCCGGCGTTGGTCATGACGGTGTAGAAGATCCAGCACACGATCAGGATGATCAGATTGTAGACCAGCGAAAGTGCTGCGGCCTTGCCGAGGTCGAACTGCCCGAGCGCGATCTTGACCAGCTCGATCGAAACGAAGGTGGTCGAGTTGCCCGGCCCGCCACCGGTCACCACGAACGGCTCGGTGTAGATCATGAAGCTGTCCATGAACCGCAGCAGCACGGCGATCAAGAGCACGCGGTTCATCTTCGGCAGTTGTATCGCCTTGAAGACCGCCCAGCGCGAGGCGCCGTCGATCTGCGCCGCCTGGTAATAGGCATCGGGGATCGACTTCAGCCCGGCGTAGCACAACAGCGCCACGAGGCTGGTCCAGTGCCACACGTCCATCACGATGACGGTGGCCCAGGCATCGAACTCGTTGGAGACGTAATTATAGTCGATGCCGAGGCTGTTGAGCGTATAGCCGAGCAGGCCGATATCGGGCCGGCCGAAAATCTGCCAGATCGTCCCGACCACGTTCCACGGAATCAGCAGCGGCAGCGCCAGGATCACGAGGCATACGGCGACGGTCCAGCCCTGGCGCGGCATCGACAGCGCTACCACGATCCCGAGCGGCACCTCGATTGCAAGAATGATGGCCGAGAACAACAGATTGCGGCCGAGCGAGGCCAGGAAGCGCCCGCCGAGATCGGTCGAGGGATCGAGCAGCTCCTTGAACCAGCCGACGCCGTTCCAGAAGAACTGGTTGTTGCCGAACGTGTCCTGCATCGAATAGTTCACGACCGTCATCAGCGGCAAGACCGCGGAGAACGCGACCACCAGGAATACCGGCAGCACCAGGAACCAGGCCTTCTGGTTGATGGTCTTGTCCATCAGGCAACCCCCTCGACCAGACGGCTGTCGGCATAGACGTGAACATGAGCGGGATCGAACACGAGCCCGACCGAGTTGTCGGACACCGAGAATCCCGGCGGCACGCGCGCGGCGAATTTGGCATCGCCGATCCGCACGCGGGCAAAACGCGCCCTGCCGAGGTCATCGATGCGCTCGATATTGGTCAACAGCAGGCCCGATGCGGGAGCGGCGATATTGACGAATTCCGGCCGCACGCCGATCTCGATCTTCGCACCCGCCGGCAGTACGCCGTAATTGCGATGCAGGCCGATGACATGGCCATCGATGCGCGCCTCATGCCCGCTCACGAGGGCCGGCACGATGTTCATGCCGGGCGAGCCGATGAAATAGCCGACGAAGGTATGGGCCGGCTTGTCGAACAGTTCGGCCGGCGTGCCGCTCTGCACCACGCGGCCGTCATGCATGACGACGACGGTGTCGGCAAAGGTCAGCGCTTCGGTCTGGTCGTGGGTGACGTAGATCATCGTGAGATCGAGTTCGCGGTGCAGCGCCTTCAGTTTCGAGCGCAACTGCCATTTCAGTTCGGGATCGATCACCGTCAGCGGCTCGTCGAATAGAACAGCCGCGACGTCGGAACGGACCAAGCCGCGGCCAAGCGAAATCTTCTGCTTGGCGTCCGCGGTCAGGCGCGTCGCCTTGCGGTCGAGATAGAACGTGAGGTCGAGCAGATCGGCGATCTGCCTCACCCGCGCCTCGACCTCGGCCTTCGGCACGCCGCGGTTCTGCAGCGGGAATGCGAGATTCTGCCCGACCGTCATGGTGTCGTAGATCACCGGAAACTGGAACACCTGCGCGATGTTGCGCTTCTGGGTTGACAGCGGTGTGATATCGGCGCCGTCAAACAGGATTTTGCCGCGCGACGGCGTGACGATGCCGGAAATCAGGTTGAGCAGCGTGGTCTTGCCGCAGCCGGACGGCCCCAGCAGCGCATAGGCGCCGCCCTGCCGCCAGGTCATGGTCACCGGCTTCAGCGCAAAGGATTCGAGGGCAGCGTCATTGCCGCCGTAGGAGTGCGCGAGATCGACGAGGTCAATGCGAGCCATGCTGCATCTCCCTCAATTGCTTTTATTTTTTGACGCGTTTTCTTCACGCGAACCGCTACGCACTTCGCTTGAAAACGCTATTTCCGGCGCGGCGACCAGACGGTCGGCGGCGTCGAACACGAAAACATTGTCGGGATCGAGCACGGCATCGAGCAAATGGCCGGGCTCGTATTCATGCACGCCCGGCAGCACTGCAACCCAGTTGGAGGCACCGCGGTTGAGATGCACAAAACTTTCAGAACCGGTGATCTCGGTCACGGTGACGGTGGCGTGAAACGCGTGGCGGCCGGTGACGCCATTCGCCACTTCGAGCTGATGGGCGCGGAAACCGACGCGATAGGGGCCGTCGGCGAGCGACGCATAGAGCCCGGTGGCCGGCGCCTGGCTGCCGCCGGCATATTGCACAGAACCGTTCTTCTTCTCGATGCCGACAATGTTGAGCGGCGGATCGGAGAACACCTGCGCCACCCGCAGCGTATCGGGCTGGCGATAGACTTTTGACGTGTCGCCGGCCTGCAGAACCTTGCCTTCCCACATGCAAACGGTGTTGCCGCCGAGCAGCAGCGCCTCCGAAGGCTCGGTCGTCGCATAGACGAAGATCGCGCCCGACGCCTCGAAGATGCGCGGCAGTTCGGTGCGCAGTTCCTCGCGCAGTTTGTAATCGAGGTTGGCGAGCGGCTCGTCCAGCAGAACCAGATCGGCGCCCTTGACCAGTGCACGCGCGATCGCGGTGCGCTGCTGCTGGCCGCCGGAAAGCTGCAGCGGCGTGCGCCTCAGATAGGGCTCGAGCCGCAGCAGCTTCGCGGCTTCCTGGACGCGCCGGTCGATCTCCTCGCGCGGCCTGCCCTGCACCCGCAGGGGCGAGGCAATGTTCTCGTAGACCGTCAGCGAGGGATAATTGATGAACTGCTGATAGACCATCGCGACCGAGCGCTGCCGCACGTCGAACCCGGTGACATCCTTGCCCTCGACAAGCACGCGGCCGGTCGTCGGCCGATCGAGGCCGGCAAGCAGCCGCATGATCGAGGTCTTGCCTGACAGCGTCGGTCCGAGCAGCACGCTCAGCGTGCCGCGCTCAAGCGTCAGCGAGACATCGCGAATGGTCGCCATGCCGTCGACGGCTCGCGTGACATGTTCGAGCGTGACGCTCATGTCCGCCCTCCCGCTTCACGCAAGGGACGTTCGCCGGAGGCGCGATGGGCTTTGATCCACTCGTCGAGTGCGGCTATTTCATCCGGCGATAGCCGCAATCCGAGCTTGGACCTTCGCCATACCACGTCATCGGCGGTGCAGGCCCATTCGTTCGACATCAGATACCTGACTTCGCTTTCCGTCAGGGTAGCGCTGAACGACTGGCCGAGGTCGGCAAAAGATTTCGCGCTGCCGAGCAATTTTGTCGCACGCGTGCCATAGGCATGCGCGAGCCGGTTGGCATGCGCATGGCTAAGGAACGGATATTTCCGCGTCAGTTCCGCCGTCAGCGCGGCGACCGCCGAAACATCCATGTCGCCGCCGGGCAGCGGCGACTTGCCGGTCCAGCCTTCTTTCGCTTTGGCGCTGCGCAAATAGGGCGCGAGCCGCTCCAGCGCTTCTTCCGCCAGGCGCCGATAGGTCGTGATCTTGCCGCCATAGATTGACAGCAGCGGCGCACCGCCGGGCGTATCGAGTTCGAACACGTAGTCGCGCGTCGCAGCTTTCGCTTCGCTGGCGCCGTCATCATAGAGCGGCCGCACGCCGGAATAAGTCCAGACCACGTCCGCAGGCAGCACCGGCTTTTTCAGGTACTCACTGGCCGACGCACAGAGGTATTGAATCTCCTCAGGTGAGGCCTTCACCTTGGCCGGATCGCCGTCGTAATCGCGATCGGTGGTGCCGATCAGCGTAAAGTCGTCCTGATAGGGAATGACGAAGATGATGCGGCCGTCGGCGTTCTGGAACATGTAGGCGCGGTCATGCTCATAGAGCTTGCGCACCACGATGTGCGAGCCCTGCACCAGCCGCACTTTTGCGCGCGCATTGACGCCGGAGCCCGCGGACAGCACCTGTTCGACCCACGGCCCTCCGGCGTTGACCAGCGCGCGCGCCTGGATGGTCGTGCGCTCTCCACTGATCGTATTCTCGACGGTGACCTGCCAGATGCCGTCGACCTGCCGGATCTCGACCGCGCGCGAGCGGGTGTGGATTTCGGCGCCTCGATCGGCAGCGTCGCGCGCGGTCAGCACGACGAGGCGCGCGTCATCGACAAAGCAATCGGAATATTCAAAGCCCCTGGTGTAGCGGTTGGCAATCAGAGGCTTGCCCACCTCGTCATGGACGAGATCGACCGAGCGCGTCGGCGGCAGCAGATGTCGGCCGCCGATATGGTCGTACAGAAACAGCCCCAGCCTGAGCAGCCAGGCTGGGCGCAAGCCGGAGTGGTGCGGCAAAACGAAACGCAGCGGACGGATAATGTGGGGCGCAATCTGCCAGAGGATCTCGCGCTCGATCAGCGCCTCGCGGACCAGCCGGAACTCATAATATTCGAGATAGCGCAATCCGCCATGCACCAGCTTGGTCGACCAGGACGACGTCCCGCTCGCCAAGTCATTCATTTCACATAGGAAAACGGAATTGCCCCGGCCCACCGCATCGCGCGCGATGCCGCAGCCGTTGATACCGCCTCCGATGATGGCGAGATCGAATACCCTGTCCAACGAAACGCTTCCCCGGCAATCGCCTCTTCACTTCGGCGATTTTACTTTCGAATGGGAGTTAATCACAAGGAAAAACGAAAGCAAGTCGAAAGCGAAACGAAAGCAGGGCATGGGAATCGGCTTCGATCGGGCCGGATAGAGTCGGGGCTACATCCCTCGAGCCGGCGCCAACGCGCCTCCGCAGGACGAGGTCTCCTGACTATTCGCGGATCAAAGTGTCAGACCCCTCATGGTGAGGAGCTGCCACCGGGTCCGCGCGTAGCGCGGCCCGATGACAGGCTCCGCGGCGTCTCGAATCATGTGGTCCCGTGACGACGCCGACCGCACTACTTCAACCGCACCACCGTCGAAGCCGCTTCGCCGCCCGGCTCGTCGATATCCGCCGCCGGCTTGTCCATCGCCTCGACCACCTCGATGCCGCGATGGCTGCAGATGCTGGCGAGGCCTGCCGGCAGCGGGGCATCGGTCACAAAGGTCTGGATCTGGCTGAGATGGGCGATGCGCACCGGGGCGCTGCGGCGAAGTTTGGTCGAATCCGCGACCAGCATGACGCTGCGCGCATTGGCGATGATCGCCTGCGCCGCCTGCACCTCGCGATAGTCGAAGTCGAGCAGCGCGCCCTCCTCGTCGATCGCGGACGCGCCGATGATGGCGTAATCGACCTTGAACTGGCCGATCAGGCTGATCGCGGTCGAACCGATCACCGCACCATCAGCACGGCGCACCGCGCCACCCGCCACGATCACCTCGATGCGCGGGTGCCGATACAACAGCATCGCGACGTTGAGGTTGTTGGTGATGACGAGCAGGTCCTCATGCGAGGTCAGTGCGCTCGCGACTTCTTCCGTCGTGGTGCCGATGTTGATGAACAGCGAGCAGCCGTTCGGGATCCGCGACGCGGCGGCGATACCGATGGCCCGCTTCTCCTCCGCCGCCACGAAGCGCCGCGCCTCATAGGCCAGGTTCTCGACGCCGGACGCGATGATGGCGCCACCGTGAATGCGGGTCAGCGAGCGCTGGTCGCAGAGGTCGTTGAGATCCTTGCGGATGGTCTGCGCCGAAACCTCGAAACGCTTGGCGAGGTCCTCCACCATCACCCGGCCAAAGGCACGAGCGATGTTGAGGATTTCAGTCTGACGATGGGACAGTCCGGCCACGGCGGCACCCTTGAGATATGGACTTGAGATATGGGCCTGGGGCACAAAGTTGCCGTTATGGTGCGGCTGATTGGGGCTGCGGTCAACGAGGGAGATTGGCCGCAGGGGCGTTTGGCAGGGCGAAACAACGAATCCTGGTTAAGGCAACCACCCCCGAAGCCGTGCGAGCCGCACCATGCGCGGCCGCTCGACAAGGCAATTTGTCGCTGCAACACTGTAAACACAACCAGAAACGAATGGAGGAAACCATGAACATCGATCGTCGCCAGCTCGCCTTGCCCGTACTCGCACTTGGGCTTGGGATTGGGCTCATGAGCGTCGTCCCGGCTTTTGCCGGTGCGGACGAGGATGCCATTGCGAAGAACGTCGAAGCCTTCCGTGCGGGGCAGGCAGCCGGCAATGCCGAGGCGATCGCCTCGCTCTGCGCCGAGGAACTCAGCTACAGCCACTCGAACGCCAAGGTCGACACCAAGGCGGCGCTTCTCGATGGCATCGCCAAGGCCAACTACAAATGGACGTCGCTCGAATACAAGGATCCCACGATCCGCGTCGTCGGCCCGACCGCCATCGTGCGCTTCAACTTCGTCGGCGAGCAGGAGTTCAACGACGGCAAGAAGACGCCGCAGAACCTGCACATCCTGATGAACTGGCAGAAGCAGGGCTCGGACTGGAAACTGCTGTCTCGGGCGGCCACCAAGCTCTGACCTTTGAAAGACGGTCGCTGGCGGTTACGCCGCCAGCGGCATCCCACTGGCAAGCCGCCGGGCCGCACGCTCGGCCTCGCGTGGGTTGCGGAATAGCTGCCCTTCCAGCCGGTCGAAACGGTGCGAGGCGGCGAAGAACCGATAGCCGTCCGGACAGCGCACAATGATCCCGGCCGGCTGCGAGCCGACTTCGATGATAAAGGTGTCCGACATGGCCCAGCCTCTGATTTCTTCCGGGCTTACAACGGGTTGCACGGAGAATTGTTCCGCCTCCACCGTTGCGCCGTGAGGCCAAATTATGTCAAAGCTGGTCGCGGAATAGCGAGCGAATCGTTCAAATGGCCGGAGAACTGACATGATGCCGAAATTCGCGCTCTCGATGCTGGTTGCCCTTGCGGTTTGCGCGCCGCTCCAGGAGGCTGCGGCGCAGGAAAGCACGCTCGGGGGCGCGCTGTTCGGCGGCGCCGCGGGCGCCATTGTCGGCGGCGCGCTCGGCGGCGGCCGCGGGGCTGCGATCGGCGCCATCGTCGGCGCAGGCACGGGCGCGGCAATCGGCGCCCAGGGCGAGCCGCGGCCTGGCGGTTATCGCTACTATCAAGGCGGCTGCTACGTGGAGCAGCCAGGCGGCTGGCAGGAAGTTTCGCCGCGCTATTGTGGTGTCCAGGCGCAATACGCACCGCCGCCGCCCCGGTATTATGACGACACGCCGCGCTGCATGCGCTATTCGAGCTATAATCCGCGCCGTGGCACGTTCATCGGCCGTGACGGCTACGAGCGTCCCTGCCCGTAAGGTTCAGGTCTGTATGGCACCATCCGGCCGCACCGCCTGCGGCCGGCCGTCATCGTCGATCGAGACGTAGGTGAAGTTGGTCGTCCGTGAAGAATCGGGATTTCAGGCTGGGCTGAGCCGCAATTTGAGGCTGAGCCGAGAGAGGATTTCGAACAGCAGAAAGCTCAGCCACCGGATGAGGCGGCGGAAGTTGTAGCCGACGGCGGCCATGACGGCATTGGTGGCATCGCCCTGGCGATGCCAGAGGTAATTGCGGCCCATGCGGTGCTCGGATTTGAGATGGCCGATGACCGGCTCGACGGCGGAACGCCGTCGGAGCTCGCGCTTGATCTGTGGTGTCACCCGCCGCTTCTGTCCTGAGATGAACACCCTGAACTTGTAATCGGGCGGGGCGTTGTGGCCGCGATAGCCCTTGTCGAGGAGCGCGCGCTCGATGGTGTTGCCGATCAGCTCCTCCATCTCGGGGATGACGGTTGCAAGTGTATGGCCGTCATAGGGGTTGCCGGGCAGCGCCTTCACATGGGTCACGAACTGCCCACCCTTGGCGTGCGCCAGCGTGGTGGCGACCGAGACCTTGACGCCGAACTCGTAAGGTCGGTGCGCCTTGCCCTTGCCGATGCATTCCACCTCCGGCGCGTGCAGCGAGTAGACCTTCGGTCCACGCTGGTGCTGCTTCTGCTCAAGCACGCGTCGCGCCCGTGCCAGCATGCGCTCCAACACGATCCCACCGAGCAAGTCGGCGTTGCCACCAAGTTTGCGGCCGATGTCGCGGATGATACGGCCGAGATAGGTTTTGAGCTTCTTCAAGGCTTTGTTGGCGCGCTTGAACTGCTTGGCGTGGGCATAACGCTGGTGCTTGATCAGCGCGAACTTGCCCACTCTGGCATAGGATTGGCGCAGCTTGACACCATATCGTTTCGCCAGCCGGACCAGGATCTCGCGGGCGCGGTTCAGCAGCCTGGCATCGGTCGGGAACATCACGTTCTTGGGCTGCACCGTCGTGTCGATGATGACCCGATTAAGATCGGCCGGTTTGATCGCCTCGGTCTTGCTGGCCACCGCAAGGCTCTCCTGCAGCAAGGCCTGCAACTTCTCCTCGCCCATGCGTTGCCGCCAGCGCGTCAGCGAGGAGCGGTCGAACATCAGGCGGTGCTGGAAGAACTCCTCGCCGCAGAAGAACTGGTAATAGGGGTTCTCCACCCAGCGCTCGCACAGCACTTCATCGGAGAGGTCGTAGGTGTGCTTGAGGATCGCAAGCCCCGCCATCAGCCGCGTCGGCAATGCCGGCCGGCCGGGCTTGTCCTCGTAGACCGCTCCGAATTTCTGCTCGAGGAAGGGCCAGTCGATCGTCCGCGCCAGCTTCACCAGCGGGTGGCCCATATCGATGATCGCGTCCAGCCGCGAGCGCAGAAGGTCGCTCTGTCCCGTCTCTCGTCGTTCCTTTGGCCGCATCGTCCCCTCCGATGCCACCAAGAGAATCACGACCCCCGATTCGAGGGAAACCAAAAAAACAAAATTGCAAGCTTTCCCGCTATCAAGCCCCAAAAGCTGGCAATCTCAAAAGCCGCCGAGCCAGGAAAATCGACTCCCTCTCAACGGCTTGGGAAATTTTTCACGGCCGACAAGTTGCCATCGGTCACCAGGATCGACTGCAACTCTTTGCGGCGCACGACCCAGGCCTCGAGATGGACCGTGATCGAGGTGCGTCCGACCCGCACCAGATGGCCGTAGACGGAGACGAGATCGCCGACATAGACGGCTTTGCGAAAGTTCATCGCCTCGATAGCGACCGTCACGGTGCGGGATTTCGCGATCTTGGAGGCGAACACGCCGCCGCCGACATCCATCTGGCTCAATAGCCAGCCGCCGAAGATATCGCCATTGGCGTTGGTATCGGCCGGCATCGCCAGCGTGCGGATGCAGAGATCGCCGCGCGGCTCGGTTTCGGTCGTGGGCGGCGCGTGCACATGCGTCTCCATCACTTGAAATTCTCCCAGCCCGCATCCGGCGTGAACCTGCTGCCGAACTTGTCGGTCAGGGCATCCAGCGTCGAGACGACATTGTCCACACCACGGGTTCGCGCGTAGTTCAGAGGACCGCCACGGAACGGCGCGTAGCCGGTGCCGAAGATGACAGCGCCGTCGACCACGTCGGCATTGTCGACGATCCCCTCGCGCAGGCAGGCTACGCAGACATTCGACATCGGCAGCATCAGCCGGTCGATCATTTCCGCTGATGGTTCCGAGATCGCGGACATGCCGCCGGTGTCGGCCTTGCCGTCCTTCCAGGTGTAAAAACCCTTGCCGGTCTTGCGGCCGAGTTCGCCCTTGGCGACCTTTTCGCGCAGCCAGGCCGGCGTCGGCGGCAGCATGTCGCCGAACTTCGAGCGCAGCATGTCGCCGACATCGAGGCAGATATCGAGACCGACCTGGTCGGCCAATTCAATGGGCCCCATCGGCATGCCGAACTTTTTTGCGGCGGCGTCGATGACGGTCTTGTCGATCTTCTCGTCCAGCATCACCATCGCCTCCAGCATGTACGGCGTCAGCGCGCGGTTGACGAGAAAGCCGGGCGACGATTTTACGGGCAGCGGCAGGCGGTCGATGGCGCCGACAAAGGCCAGCGCCTCTTTCAGCAATTGCGCATCCGTACCGTCATGGCTGACGACCTCGACGAGTTGCAGCCGCGATACCGGATTAAAGAAGTGCAGGCCGAGCAGCCGCTCGGGCCTCGAGAGCGTGGTGCGCAGGTCCTGCAGCGGAATGCTCGAGGTGTTGGTGGCGAGGATCGCGCCCGGCTTCATGACAGGCTCGAGGCCGGCATAGACGTTCTGCTTCAGCTCCAGCTTTTCCGGCACCGCCTCGATGATGAGGTCGGCGTTGCGGACGCCCTCGGCCTGCATGTCCGGCATCAGCCGGTCGAGCGCATCGCGCACGGCGGTACGCTTGCGCAGGATTTTTCCGTACAGATCGGCGGCGCGCTTGATCGCGCCCGCGATCGGCGCCGGCTTCATGTCGGCGAGCGTCACCCGAAAATCCTGGCCGGCGCACCAGGCGGCGATGTCACCACCCATCGCGCCCGCGCCGATGACGTGAACGTGCTCGATCTTGTTGCCGCTGCCTGCGAGCTTCTTCATCTGCTCGCGCAGGAAGAATACGCGGATCAGGTTTTGTGCGGTCGGCGTCACCATCAGCCTGGCAAAGGACGTCTTCTCTGCGCTCAACATCGCCCGGCGGTCGCCGCCATGCTTCTCCCAGAGATCGATCAGCGCGTAAGGCGCGGGATAATGCGCTTCCGGCGCGGCCTTGGCGGCCTCACTGCGCATGCGGCCGGCGAGGAACCCTCTGAAGGGAACGAGGCTGAGAACATTGTTGAGCATCCCGGGCCGCGAGCGTTTCAAGCGGCCGGACACGGCGTCTTTCACGGCGTTGCGAACATGCCGCTCCTGCGTCACGGCGTCGACCAGCCCGAGCGATTTTGCCTTGCGCGCATCGATGGTCTTGCCGGTCAGCATCAGCGGCATCGACTGCATCGGATTGACGAGCTGCGTGAACCGCACGGTGCCGCCGAGGCCGGGATGCAGGCCGAGCATCACCTCGGGGAAACCAAACCGCGCGTCCTCGATCGCAATCCGCATCTGGCAGGCCAGCGCCACTTCGAGGCCGCCGCCGAGGCAGAAGCCATGGATCACAGCCACGCTCGGAACCCGCAGAGCCTCTAGCCGGTCGATCACCGCATGCGCACGGCCGATCTCGGTCTCGACGGCCGCCACATCGGTCGCGCCGCGAAACGCATTAACGTCGGCGCCGGCAATGAAGCCGGATTTTTTGGCGGAACGAATAACGAGGCCGGTGGGACGCTGGCCTTCCAGCTCCGCCAGCACCTTGTCGAGTTCCTCGATCAGGTCCGCCGAAAGCGTATTGGCGCTGGTGCCTTCGCGGTCGAACAACAGCCAGGCGACGCCGTCGGCATCGCGGGTCAATTTGAAGTTCTTGTACGGCCCTTCAGCATCGGGCTTCGGCCCGAGTTCGAGCACGCGATCGCCGAGAACGTTCATGATCTGTGAATCCATGATCACACCGTCTCTATCAGCATCGCGCCACCCTGCCCGCCGCCGATACATTCGGTGGCGATGCCGCGCCGTGTGCCCAATCGCTTCATGGCGTTGACGAGGTGCAGCACGATGCGGTTGCCGCTGCAGCCCACGGGATGGCCGAGGCTGATCGCGCCGCCGTCGACATTCAACTTGCTCTGGTCGAGTTCGCCGGCCGCGCCATCGAGTCCGAGAATTTCTTTACAGAATTTTTCGTCGTTCCAGGCGGCGAGGCAGCCCAGCACCTGCGTCGCAAACGCCTCGTTCAATTCCCAGGTCTCGATATCCGACAGCGTCAGCTCGTTGCGCTTCAACAGCTCCGTCGCCGACAGCACCGGGCCCAGGCCCATGATGCCTGGATCGAGCGCCGACCACTGGCTGTCGAGAATGACTGCCTTCGGCGTCAGGCCGTGTTTTGCGACGGCCTCTTCGGAAGCGAGGATCACCCAGGACGCGCCGTCGGTGATCTGCGAGGAATTGCCGGCGGTGACCTTGCCCCAGGGACGCTCGAACACCGGATTCAGTTTCGCCAAGCTCTCCGCCGTCGAGTCCGGCCGCACGCCATCGTCATGGTCGTAGAATTTGCCATCGCGCGCGAACGCGGTTTCGACCTCGCCCTTGAGCCAGCCTTGCGATTGCGCTCTTGCCAGCCGCTTGTGGCTTTCGGCGGCATAGGCATCCGACTGCGCGCGCGTGACGCCGAAGAGATGGCCGACCACTTCGGCGGTCTGGCCCATGTTGAGTTCGGTGACGGGATCGGTGAGCCCCCGTTCCAGCCCGATGATCGGCTTGAAATAGCTCGGCTTCACCTTCAGCGCAGCCATGATTTTTGCGCCGATGCCCTTGGCACCGGCAAGGCCTGCGAACCAGCGCACGCCCTGTTGCGGCCACACCAGCGGCGCGTGGCTCAGCGCTTCCGCGCCGCCGGCCAGGATCAGGTCAGAGACGCCCTCCCGGATATAGCGGTAAGCCGTGTCGATCGACTGCATGCCGGAACCGCAATTGATCTGCACGGTGAAGGCGACCATCTTCTCGCCCATCCCAAGCCGCAGCGCGGCGACGCGGGCCGGATTCATCTCGTCGGCGATGACGTTGACGCAGCCGAGAATGACCTGATCGAAAGCGCTGGGCGCGAACGGCTGCCGCGCCAATAGCGGCCGGCCGCATTGCACGGCGAGATCGACCGGCGTGAACGGGCCGGGACCGGAACGCGCTTTCAGGAACGGCGTCCGGCTGCCGTCGACAATAAAGACCGGTCCTGCCATCAGCTCGCCGCCCTCTGTTCACCCAGTTCCTGAAAGAACTGATGCACGTCGGCGCCCTTCCTGTAAATCGGCGACAGCGCTTCGGCTGCGAAATCGTCGACCTCGATCACCTTCGCAACGGCTTCATGCGCAGCCTGCAGCTTCTCGCCGTCGGCCTGCGTGATGACGCCCTTCTTGACCGCCTCTTTCCAGTCATGCAGGCGCGCGGCGCGCATCTGTTTGGAAGCTTCTTCTGCCGCCGTGACCAGAAGGAACGCCTTCTCCAGCCGGGCGATGCCGCCATCGTCGTCGACCGCGGAAAGATCTGATGTCAACCGGTCGCGCGCCGCCGACGGCTCCAGCACGAGCTGCGCGCATCGATGCACGACGCGGTCGGACGGGCCGGTCACGCGCGCACCGAACGGCTGGATCAGGAATTTCAGGATGATTGCCACGAACCGGTTCGGCAGGTTGGCGAGGATTTCGGCAAAGCGGTTCTCGATGGTCTTGAAGCCGCTCGCCATGCACCATTCGAGCGCCGCGAAATCGGCTTGCTGCCGTCCCTCGTCCTGCCAGCGTTTCAGCGCCGCCGACAACAGATAGAGTTCGGACAGGATGTCGCCGAACCGGGCCGAGAGCATTTCCTTGCGCTTGAGCGCGCCGCCGAGCGTCAGCAGCGCCATGTCGGCGCATAGCGCGAACGCCGAGGAGTAGCGCGAAAGCTGGCGATAGAACCGCGTTGCATCGCCGGCATGGGGCGCCGGTGCGAACAGGCCAAAGGTCCAGCTTCGGCCCCAGGCGCGGAACATGGTTTTAAAACTGTGGCCGACATGGTTCCAGAAGGCCTTGTCAAAAGCGTCGAGCCCGTTGGCGCGATCGGCTTCGCCGAGCGCGTTCATCTCGTCGAGGAGATAGGGATGCGCGCGGATTGCGCCCTGCCCGAACACGATCAGATTGCGCGTCAGGATATTGGCGCCTTCGACGGTGATGCCGACCGGCACCGAGCGATAGAGATTGCCGAGATAGTTTTGCGGCCCGTCGATCACGGCCTTGCCGCCATGGATGTCCATGGCGTCATCGATCGCAATCCGCATCCGCTCGGTGGCGTGCAGCTTCATGATGCCGGAGATGACGGCGGGATGGTGCCCCTGATTGAGCGCCGCACAGGTCAACCGACGCGCGGCGTCGAGCAGATAGGCGGTGCCGGCGATGCGGGCGAGCGGCTCCTCGATGCCTTCGAACTTGCCGATGGAAATGCCGAATTGCTCGCGGATGCGGGCATAGGCGCCGCTGGTGCGCGCCGCATAGGCAGCACCTGCGGCGGAGAGCGACGGCAGCGAGATGCCGCGGCCGGCGGCGAGCGCCGTCATCAGCATCTTCCAGCCCTGCCCGAGGCGTTCTTGTCCGCCGACGATGTAGTCCATCGGGATGAACACGTCGCGCCCCCAGTTCGGGCCGTTCTGAAACACCTGCATCGCCGGCAGATGCCTGCGGCCGATCTCGACACCGGGCAGATGGGTCGGGATCAGGGCCACGGTAATGCCGAGCTCTTCCTGATCTCCCACGAGATGATCGGGGTCATAGGCCTTGAAGGCGAGACCGAGCAGCGTCGCGACCGGCCCCAGCGTGATGTAGCGCTTGTGCCAGTTCAGCCTTAAGCCCAGCACCTCCCGCCCTTCGAAATTGCCCTTGCAGATGATGCCGGTATCGACCATCGACGCCGCATCTGAGCCCGCTTCCGGGCTGGTCAGGCCGAAGCAGGGAATGTCGGCGCCTTCGGCCAACCGCGGCAGCCATCTATCCTGTTGCTCCTTGGTGCCGAAACGCATCAACAGTTCGCCGGGCCCAAGCGAGTTTGGCACCATCACGGTGACAGCCGCGGTCAGCGAGCGCGAGGAAAGTTTTCGCACCACTTCCGAATGCGCATAGGGCGAGAAACCGAGCCCGCCAAATTCCTTGGGGATGATCATGCCGAAGAATTTGTGGCGCTTGATGAAGGCCCACGCCTCGGGCGGCAGATCGCGCCATTCCCAATTGATCTTCCACTCGTCGAGCATGGCGCAGAGCTCGTCGACGGGGCCGTTGAGAAAGGCCTTTTCTTCTTCAGTCAAAGTGGCCGGCGCAACAGCCAGCAACTTCGACCAGTCGGGATTGCCGGTGAAGAGATCCGCGTCCCACCAGACATCGCCCGCCTCGAGCGCCTCGCGCTCGGTGTCGGACATCGCGGGCATGGCGCCACGCGCGAAAGCGAAGATCGGCTTGCTGATGAAATCGCGGCGGAAGCTCATGGCGAACCCTCCTGGTCTACGGCGCTAGGTCGCGCCCCACCTGTGCCAAACGACGGCTCATTCTAGCTGAAAGCACGGGATTGGGGGACGTTTCGCGCCGGGAATGAAGCGAAATTGATAAACCAGGAGATAACGGCGGAGGTCCCGGACCCGTTCCAATATGACCGCATTATCCAGCCTTTAGAAATTGGCGACGTTACCGGATGGTTGCCGTCTGGCGTGCCCGCCGGTCTCAGCCGCGGGCACACCAGCGCTATGAATCACGCTTGTTGCGCCGTCGCTCGTTGGGGACGAACACGGCAAACACTTCCTTGATGCGAACGGCAGGCGTGACATCGCGGGTAAAGCGAAGCTCCGCGGTTGTCCGGGTTTCCTCCACGCGAGGCGCGTAGAGCGCGCTGGCGTACAGCGATCCGTCAAACCGCAAATTGCTCTCGTCATCGGTAAGATAAGCATTCGAAATAAATAGAAAAACGAACAGCGTCGATCCTACGACGGCAAAATATTTGAATACGGGCATTGGTGCACAGGCTCTCCCTTTCTGGAAATGGAGGGTGCGCCACGCGCCATAAAAGCCGGGTTTAGACGTGCCCAGCTTTTGCCCAAACGGTTGGCTGCGGATTGCCAGATTGTGACGAATTTTAAAGAACCGCCGCGGACGACCGTGGAGATCGGTGTCTCACGGAAATTCGTGTCGAGCCCCGCCAAAGCTGGCGAAAAATCAGATTGAAAAATTGATTAACGAGACAGCCTGTTAAGGAGCGCCACGAGTTCGCCCTGGCGATGCGTGCCGGTTCTGTTGAAAATTGACTTGAGATGACTTCGGGCTGTTTCCACCGTGACACCCAGTTCGGCCGCAGCCGTCTCCATAGAACTGCCTGTCGCTAGCTTTCCCGCCAAATTGGCTTGTGCCGGCGTGAGCTCAAAGACTTTCCCAAGCATATCCGGATTGACGGTCGCAGCGCCTTCGAGATCGTTCAGTACGAGCACGGCGCGCGCACCAAGAAACGGACTTCGCGCCGCCGGCGGAACGGGTAGCGCCTTCAGCACCAGAGGCCGTTTGCTTTCTCGCCTTACGATGATCGGATCGAACCGACAAGCCTGCAGGTCCGACGTCTCTTTAAGCCGATCGACCACTTCGGACAATTCGGAATTGGCGCGGCTGTCGTGAAGCACCAGCCGATTGTTTCGAACAAGGATTTCGTGGCCGGCATAGGCCTCCATCCGCCGGTTCAAGCCAAGCAATCCTCCATGGCGATCAATCGCCAGTGCAGGTCGTTGCACAAGATCAAGGGCGTTCGTCACGTTCAGGATTGCGGCCCGGCCAACCGCGTTGGAAAGCGTGGCGACTTCTGTAAGCCGGCGCGAAAGCTGCGACAGCGCTTTCACCTCGTCGCGCTCGAACATTCCTTCTTGAGGGGTGCGCTGAAGAGATAGTCCCCATAGGGCCGGACCAGCCCTGAAACCAACCGCGGCAAACCACTTCAATCCATATCCAGCGAGATTTGCGTAAAGCGGATCGCGCAGCATCTCGGCTTCCGATTTGAACAAATCGGCATCCGTAACCACGTCAGCGCCTGCCTGAAGAAGCGGAACACCTCGCGCGGCCCTTACGTCGGCCACGTGGAATTTATGGTGAAAGTAGTTGTCGATATATTCGGAGATGGCTTCGGTCCTTGGAATGTCTTCGGTTCGCACGTCGCCTTGGAGCATGGCCGCGCCCTTGGCATCGGCGGCCTGGCATATGTCCTCCATCAGTTCGGTCCAGACCAATGGGTCCAGGACGGCATCGCCGAGGCGTTTGCCGGCATCCTCGAGCTTTCGAACGTCAAACAAATTTCTGCCCCCTAAGACTCCATCGACCGACCGAACCAGTCTGCTTGAGTTTAGCGAAGGAGCAAGCGCCGAGCCTCGTTTTGCGCCGGAAAAGCACGCAGCTGGAGAACAGAAAGGCTTGCGGTATCGAAACACCGCTATGCCGGCAGGCTGGAGCTGATGATTCCTCGGCTTCAGGCTGCGGACGAGCGGCTCCAAAATGATCAGGCGCCGGCGGGTTGCGCCGACGCCTGATCGCCGTATCGAGCAATCTGCAGAGCCAGTCGTCAACCCGGTCCTGCGCCCTGCGTTGCCGTATACACGGCGTAGAGCGACTGGCTGGCGGCCATGAACAGGCGGTTACGCTTGGGGCCGCCGAAGCAGATATTGCCGCACACTTCAGGCAGGCGGATGCGGCCGATCAGTTTGCCTTCCGGCGACCACACCGTCACGCCGCTATAACCCACCGCACGCCCGGCGTTGCTCGAACACCAGACGTTGCCGCTGACGTCGCAGCGCACGCCATCGGGACCGCATTTCACACCGTCGACCATGAAATCGCTGAACCGCTTGTGGTTGGTGAGCTTGTTGTCGGTGCCGACATCGAACACGAACATGTCGCCCTTGCCGCCCAGACCGGTATCGCCCGGCCCCTTGCCGGTAGAGGCGACATACAGCTTCTTGTAGTCGGGCGAGAAGCAGAGGCCGTTGGGATCGGGCACCTGCTCCTCGGTCACCACGAGGTCAATGCGGCCGGAGGGATCGATGCGATAGCAATTGGTCGGCAGTTCGCGCTTGCCCGGCACGAAGCCGGCCGGCTGTCCGATCCGCGGATTGAGCTTGCCGCCGGAATTGCTCGGGCCGCCCGCGACGTCAGGCTCACCCTCATAGAGCTGCCCGCCATAGGGCGGATCGGTGAACCAGTAGCTGCCGTCCGGATGGGCGACGACGTCGTTGGGTGAGTTGAGCTTCTTGCCGTTATAGGAATCGGCCAGCACCGTCGCGGTGCCGTCGTGTTCATAGCGCACCACGCGGCGGGTGAGATGTTCGCAGGAAAGCTGGCGGCCCTGGAAATCAAACGAGTTGCCGTTTGAGTTGTTGGATGGCGTGCGGAAGACGCTGATGTGACCATCATCTTCCGACCATCGCATCTGCCTGTTGTTGGGAATGTCGCTCCACAGCAGGTAGCGCCCCTGCGCGCTCCAGGCCGGGCCTTCGGCCCACAACAGCCCGGTGTGGAGGCGCTTGATCGCCGTGTTGGGCTGGGCGAGGTCATTGAAGGACGGATCGACCGCGATGATGTCGGGGTCCCAGAAATAGGTGGTCGGGGCGCCGCGCGGACTGAAATCGCGCGGTGGGCTGGTGATCGTCGACGGCGGCGCCACTGGCCCTTGAGGGCTGCCTTGGGCCAGCGCGCCGCTGACCCCGGCCACGGTGGCGCCGGCACAGGCGGCCAGGCCGTGGACAAGCGTTCGTCGTGATATCGAGACGTCTGGATCGCGCAGCCGTTGTGGATCGCGGCGCTCTTGGCGTGTCATCGCATCCTCCCAATGTGTACGCCGACCGTTGATCCCGGCCTGGCAACTCAAGGTTATTCTGCTCCGTCGCCGGTGGCGAGAGCTGCTTTACATTTTTTTCCGCGCGTGAGGCTTGCAATGCAAGATGGCGTTACCTCGTCCAACTCATGTCCATCGGGAGGCTCTGCCACGCGCGGCCGGCGAGTGGCTTGGGCGCTTGCCCACCGGAATAGGCCGGCAGCGCTTACATCAAACCTTCGTCGGGAATATTCAACACCGTGCCACACGCCTTGCAGTGAACCGCATCGCTGTCATGGCGCTGCAGTCCGCAGGTCGGGCACGCAAACCGCACCTTGTTGGGCGAGAGCAGCGCGCGGGCGAGATTGAAGAACAGGGTGACGCCGAAAATCATGATGACGACCGTGATGAGGCGGCCGGTCGTTCCCGACAGGGTGATGTCGCCGAAGCCGGTCGTCGTCAGCGCCGTCACGGTGAAATACAGTGCGTCCGCATAATTCGCGATCAGAGGATTGCGAAACTTCTGCGTTTCGTAAACGATCGCGGTCATCACGAAGATGAATACCGCAAGGTTGGTGACGGCGAAAATGACTTCCTCATTGCGCCGGAAGAACGTGCTGTCTTCGCGCATCCGCGCCAGCATCTGGTAGTCGCGGAGCAGCCGCAATGTTCGCAAGATACGAAGAAACCCGCCAGCTTCTCCCGCGAGCGGCGCCAGGAATGAAATGATCGCGACGATATCGGTCCAGGTCGAGAAGCGGGTAAACTCAAGCAGCCGATGCCGGCTGACGAGCAGCCGCGCGGAAAAATCAGCGAGGATCACGACGCCAAACAGCACATCGAGCGCTTCGGTGACGTCGTTGGAAGGAAGAAACGACGTCGCAATGATGAAGAGGACAGTGACGATATCGAACACCAGCAGTGCATAGCGAAATCGGACGCCCTGCGTCGTAGCGCCCTCGTAGAGGCGCCGGACATTCTTCTGGATGGAAGCAAATGACATAAGCGTCATTTTCACCGTTCACACAGATCATTGCAAATGATGCTTCGTGTCGATGATGACGATTTCATTTCAGACTGCCGCGTCAACCAGGATATCACTTCTTGTTGGCCGCCTCGCGCTCGATAAAGGCGACCTCTACGCCCTTCTTCAGGAGCCTTGCCAGCCGGTCGGCGTCCCAGTTGGTGAGGCGCACGCAGCCATTCGACTCCGACTTGCTGACTTTCGACGGGTTGGGAGTGCCGTGAATGCCATATCCTTCCGCTGAAAGTCCGATCCATTGGGAGCCTACGGGATTGTTGGGGCCGGGCTTGATCTTGAAGGCTCGTTTGGATTTGACTCCCTTGAACTTGTAATCCGGGTTGTAGCGATAATACGGATTTGCATCGATCGAGATTACCTTGAGAACGCCGCCGGGGCTCGGCTTCTCCTCGCTTCCCACGGTCGCGGGAAAGAACGCGATCAGTTCGGAATTCGCGAAGACCTTGACGGTTTGGGACATCTTGTCGACCTCGACACGCGTCACGGCTGACTTGCTCTCCTTGATCGCGACGTTCATCACCGCGATCGTTTGACCGGCCTCGTCGAATTTCTTGCCGGGGTTGAGAGCCGCGAGCAAGGCCTCGCTCATGTGAAACCTTTCGGCGATGGCCTCGCGCGGGCTGGTGTAGTCGAGCGATTTGAGACCCTTCAAGTCTTCCATCTTCGCCGGCAGTTTCTTCAGAAACGGCCCTTTGACGTCCTTCTCCGTGATCTTGTAGTCGACGACGATCGGGTCCGATCCGGTAGCCAGCAAGGCACCCCAGACTTCGGACGTCAGCGGCTGTTTGCTCACGGCCAGGCCTTTGGATTCGGCGAACGCCCTCAGGGCTTTTTCGGCGTTCTCGCCCAGCTTGCCGTCGATCTCACCGGGCGAAAAGCTGGCGCGGGCGAGCAGCACCTGCGCCTTGACGATTGCGGGATTGATCTTGTCGTCGGCCGGCAGCTTGCCTTTGAGTTCGGCGTTGTTGATCGCCGCCGCATCAAGGCCCGCGAAGGCTGGAGGGGAGAGACAGACCAGCAGCATCAGCCCAGCAAACAAGCGGCCCATCGGGAAATCTCCAAAACACTGTCTGATAAAGATTTGGACGGGCCGGAGTTCCTTGAGGTAGACCGGCCGGCCGCTCAATCCGGCCGGATCATCTCGAACATGTTTTCCGGCTTGATCTCAAAATAGTCGCCGCGGCGGCCGGCGCGGACGATCGGATGGGCGAGCCCGGTCTGGTAGACGCCGTCCTGGATGAAGGCCTTGTCGATGTGCACGGCGACGACCTCGCCCAGCGTCAGCCAAGCCTGCGCCTTGTCGCCATTGGCACCCTGCAACTGGACGATCTGCGTCAGCTTGCATTCGAAGGCGACCGGGCTTTCCGCGACGCGGGGCACGTTGACGAGCTTGCAGGGCGCAGCTGTCAGCCCTGCGATCTTGAACTCATCGACATCGCGGGCAACGTGCAACGTGCGCTGCTGTCGCGTTCATCTGCTTCGCCAGATCCATGGTGGCGAGATTCCAGACGAACTCGCCGGTATCCTGGATATTACCCGCGCTGTCTTTCCAGTTGGTCGAGGAGAAGCCGATGATCGGCGGGTGATAGCAGAAGGCATTGAAGAAGCTGTAGGGCGCCAGATTGATGTTGCACTTGCCGTCGCGCGAGGAAATCCACCCGATCGGCCGCGGGGCGATGATGGCGTTGAAGGGGTCGTGCTTGAGGCCGTGGCCGTTTTTCGGCTCGTAGAAATGCAGGTCTTTTTCGGTCACGCTGGCATTATCCTTGTTCTTCGTAGCCCGGATGGAGCCACCGGGCTCCATCCGGGCTACGAAGTTCGGGATAATCGGTCAACTGACGAACGCGTCAATTCGCCTTACGCGGCTCAAGGGCCTTGAAAAGGAAATCGATCATCTGGTCGATCGTTGCGCTGGGCTTGTTGACGGCCTGCGCGATCATCTGCGGGTGGAAAAAGCGGATCATGCCGGTGCAGGTACAGAGCGCCGCCAACGGCAGGTCCGGGGCCTCGAACTCGCCGGACGCCACGCCCTGCGCGATCACCTCGCCGATGATGCCGGTGCAGCATTCGATATGGGCAACGCAGACGTCCCAATCCTCCTCCATCGCGATCTCGACCATCTCGTGCAGCTTGGAATCGCCGACATAACGCTCGGTATTCATCCGATTGATGGTCTTGAGCAGCTCGCGCAGGCGAGGTTTCGCCGGCCCAGGCGCCTGCGCGATCCGTCGCGCCTCGACCTCGACCTCGCCCATCAAGGTTCGCGCCACGCCCTCGTGAATCGACTTCTTCGAATCGAAGAAGCGATAGACGTTGGCGGGGCTCATTTTGAGCTCCTTGGCGATGTCGGCGACCGTGGTCTTCTGGTAGCCGATCTGCCGGAACAGACGCTCCGCCACCACGAGAATCCTTTCCCGGGTGTCAGTCTCGATGTGCTCCGAAATCAGCGTCATGTCAGCTCTCAATGTTCAATTATTCTGCCGCGTCGGCAAGCGGAATTGCGTGCGGGCCCTTGCTCTGATGTTGCGGCGCGAGATCAGGCTGCCCGGCCTGGCCGCTTTCGTCCAGGCTCTTCCTGAACCACAGGGCGTAAAGACCCGGCAGGTACAGCAAGGTCAGGAAGGTTGCAACGAACAAACCGCCCATGATGGTGATCGCCATCGGGCCCCAGAAGGCGGAGCGTGACAGCGGAATCATGGCCAGGATCGCCGCCAGCGCGGTCAGCACCACCGGGCGGGCACGCCGGACAGTGGCCTCGACGATGGCCTCCTTGCGCGTCAGGCCCTGGGAAACGTCGGCCTCGATCTGGTCGACCAGGATCACCGCGTTGCGCATGATCATGCCGGCCAGCGCGATCAGGCCGAGCAGCGCCACGAAGCCGAACGGCTGGTTGGCGACATTGAGGCCGAGCGAGGCGCCGACGATGCCGAGCGGCGCGGTCAGGAACACCAGGATCAGGCGCGAGAAGCTCTGCAACTGGATCATCAGCAGGGTAAGCATCACCAGCGCCATCAGCGGAAACAGCAGGGCGATCGAAGCGTTGCCCTTCTCGGATTCCTCGAATGCGCCGCCCGGCTCGATCCGGTAGGCCGGTTCGAGATGGTCGCGGATTTCCTTCAGCTTGGGCCAGATCTGGCTGGTGACGTCGGGCGCCTGGACGCCGTCGACGACGTCGGTGCGCACCGTGATCGCCATGTCGCGGTTGCGCCGCCACATGATCGGCTCCTCGTGGGAATACTCGATCTTGGCAATCTGCTGCAGCGGCACGGCGACGCCGTTGCGTGACGTCACAGTGAGGTCACCGACGCTCTTGAGATCGAGCCGTTCGGACGGGACTGCGCGCGCGACCACGCCGACCTTCTCGATGCCGTCACGGATGGTCGTGACCTGCGCGCCCGAGATCAGCATGGCCAGCGCCTGCGAGACGTCCTGCGGGGTCAGGCCGAGCGCGCGGGCGCGATCCTGGTCGACCACGAGTTTCAGGTAAGGCGACTGCTCGTTCCAGTCGAGCTGCGGCTCCACGACGTTGGGATTCTGCTTCATGACGTCGCGCACCTTGTAGGAGATGTCGCGCACGGTGTTGGCGTCGGGGCCGATCACACGGAACTGCACCGGGAAGCCGACGGGCGGGCCGAAATTGAAGCGGTCGATGCGCACGCGTGCTTCAGACAGATCGCCTTCGGCGACCGCCTTCTCCAGCCGCGCCTTGATCCGCTCGCGGGCTTCGACGTCCTTGGAAACGATCACGATCTCGGCAAAGGCCTCGTTCGGCAGTTGCGGATTGAGGCCGAGCCAGAACCGCGGCGAGCCCTGGCCGACATAGGCGGTATAGGTCGCGATATCCTTGTCGTCCTTCAGCAGCGCCTCTGCCTTCTTCACGGAGTTCTCGGTGACGTTGAAGGCGGTGCCTTCCGGCAGGCGCAACTGCAGGAACAGTTCGGGCCGCTCCGACAGCGGGAAGAACTGCTGCTGCACGTTGCCGAAGCCGACGATCGAGAGCACGAACACGCCGACGGTCGCCACCACCACCTTGACCCGGTGGTCGACGCACCACTGAACCATGCTGCGCAGGACGCGATACATCCGCGTCTCATAGACCGCGTGCGGATCGTGGTTGTGGTGGACCTTGATGTTCGGCAGCAGCTTGACACCGATATAGGGCGTGAAGATCACCGCGACGAACCAGGAGGCGACCAGCGCGATCGCCACGATCCAGAAGATGCCGCCGGCATATTCGCCGACCGCCGAATTGGCAAAGCCGATGGGGAGGAAGCCAGCGGCCGTGACCAGCGTTCCCGTGAGCATCGGAAACGCAGTTGATTCCCAGGCAAAGGCGGCCGCGCGAACGCGGTCCCAGCCCTGCTCCATTTTCACCACCATCATCTCGACGGCGATGATGGCGTCGTCGACCAGAAGGCCGAGCGCGATGATCAGCGCGCCGAGCGTGATGCGGTGCAGGTCGATCGACATCGCGTTCATGACGATGAAGACGATGGCGAGCACCAGCGGCACCGACGTCGCGACCACGATGCCCGTGCGCCAGCCGAGCGCCACGAAGGAGACGAACAGCACGATCGCGAGCGCCTCGATGAAGGAATGCACGAACTCGCCGACGGCGCGCTCGACCACCTTCGGCTGGTCGGCGATCTGTTCGACCTCGATACCCTGCGGCACCGCCTTCATGAAATCGTTGGTCGCCTTCTCGACCTCCTTGCCGAGTTCGAGGATGTTGGCGCCCTTGGTGGTGACCACGCCGATGCCTAGCGCAGGCTTGCCTTCCTGGCGGGCGACGAAGGTCGGCGGATCGACGAAACCATGCGTGACGGTCGCGATATCGCCGAGCCGGAACACGCGGCCGTTGCTTTCGACCGGGGTCTCGGCCACCGCCTTGGCGCCGTCAAGCGCGCCGGTGACACGCAGCGGCACGCGCTGCGAGGAGGTTTCCACCGTGCCGGCGGGCGTGACGTTATTCTGCTTGGCCAGCGAATCGAACAGCGCCTGCGGCGTGATGCCGAGCGTCGCCAGCTTGGCGTGCGAGAACTCGACGAAGATGCGCTCGTCCTGGGCGCCGTAGAGATTGACCTTGGTGACGCCAGGCACCTTCAAGAGCCGCTGGCGCATGCCTTCGGCGGTCTTCTTCAACTGCGCGTAGTCGGCGCCGTCGCCGGTCATCATGTAGAGAATGGAATCGACGTCGGAGAATTCGTCGTTGACGTTCGGGCCGAGCAGGCCTGCGGGCAACTGGCCCTGCACGTCGGCGAGCTTCTTGCGCAACAGATAGAACAGATAAGGCACGTCCTTTGGCGGGGTCGAATCCTTGAACGTAACCTGCATCGCCGTGAACGACGGTTTTGAATAGGTCTGCACCTTCTCGAAGAACGGCAGTTCCTGCAGCTTCTTCTCGATGGGGTCGGCGACCTGGGTCTGCATTTCCTGCGCGGTCGCGCCCGGCCAGATCGCGGAGACGTTCACCACCTTCACCGTGAAGAACGGATCCTCGGCGCGGCCAAGCCGCTGGTAGGAGAAGAAACCGGCAGCGCCCAGCATGATCATCAGGAACAGGATCAGGGTCGGATGGCTCACCGCCCAGCCCGAGAGATTGAAGCGCTTCATGTCACTCTCCAGATCCAGAATCTGTTTGCATTTCCACCGTCATTGCGAGCGAAGCGAAGCAATCCATCCGACCACGGAAAGAAAGTATGGATTGCTTCGTCGCTTCGCTCCCTTGCGCAAACGCTTCGCGTTTGTCGCAGGCAACGACGAACTAAAACGACAGCGACGAGACCACCCGGACCTTCTGGGCCGGATCGATCTTCTGCACGCCGAGCGCGACCACCTTGGCGCCCTCATTGACGCCGCCGGAGATCACGACGGAATTGCTCTCGTAGGACTTCACAATCACCGGCTTGAGCATCACCGCCCCGGAATCGTCGACGATATAGAGCGAGGGATTGCTGCCCTGGCTGAACAGCGCCGATAGCGGCAGCTTTGCCACGCGCTGGGTGGCGGCATCCGCCAGCGTCAGCGTCGCCGTCATGCCGAGCGAAACCTTGTCGTCGGCTTCCGGCAACGAGAATTTTGCAAGATAGGTGCGCGTCGCCGGATCGGCCGAGGGCGCGATCTCGCGCAGCTTCGCGGTATATTTCTTTTCCGAATCCGACCACAGCGTCACGCTCGCGGTGCCGGACTTGGCGCGCCCGACCAGCGTCTCGGGAATCGCGACCACGGCCTCCTTTTCGGCAAAGCGCGCGACGCGGATCGCGGTCTGGCCGGAGGCCACTACCTGACCCGGATCGATCAGGGTGGCGGTGACGACGCCGCGGCTGTCGGCCAGCAGCGTCGCATAAGAGAGAGAGTTCTTGGTGAGTTCGACCTGCCGCTCGGCGCGATTGAGGCGCGCCCGCGCTTCGTCGGCGGCGGCGCGGCTCTGATCCATCTGGGCGTCGGTGGTCCAGCCCTTGGCGCGCAGATCCTTGGCGCGCTGCTCGGCGGCGCCAGCCTGCGCCAGCACGCCGGTGGCGGCGCGGAATTCGGCCTCCGCCTGCTCGGCCTGCAGTTTCAGATCAACCTCGTCGAGAGTGGCGAGCGGCTGGCCGATATCGACGGTCTGGCCAACCTCGACCAGGCGCCTCGCGACCTTGCCGGGAACCCGGAAGCCCATATCGGTCTCGATCCGGGGCCGGATAGTGCCGACGAAACTGCGTTCCGGCGTCTCGGCCCCATAATGCACGGTAGCGACCAACACGGGCCGCCCCGGGGCCGCCGTTTCCGCCGCCTTTTCATTGCAGCCGGCCAGCGCGAACACCGCAAATGCTAACGACGCTCCCGTCAAGAGCCTGTAATAGCTAGAGAAAATGGACCGGGCGAACATTGGACTCTCCATCGCAGGATCTGATGAGGAGTATTGAATGCTCACTGACGAATGTCAACATTCGTCAGTGGTCATCATTTCGTGATGGAAAATGGGGTTAAGAGGTAATTGCTTTCCCTGAAATCGTCGCTCCCGCGAACGCGGGACCGACCCGATGCCGACAAAGAAAAGAATATCCGCCCGCGTGCCCATTCCCAGGGCCGCGGCCTGTGGGCTCCCGCGTCCGCGGGGGCGACGGATAGAGAGTGCGCTATCGCGCCTTCCCCACGCCGGCGAACTCCGTCTTCGTCTCGTGGCCACCAAGGAAGACGAGCAGGCCCGCCGCGAGCGGCAATAGCGACAGCAACAGCAATCCCGTCGAGGTGTTGCCGGTCGCTTCCTTCACCCAGCCGATCAGGTACGGCCCGCCGAAACCCGCGAGGTTGCCGATCGAATTGATCAGCGCGATCCCGCCGGCCGCGGCCGTGCCGGACAGCCATGCTGTCGGCAGGGTCCAGAACACTGCAAAGGTGCAGAAGATCCCGATAGCGGCGACCGTCAGCACGATCATGGTGATGGCGGGATCGGTAATGTAGCTGGAGACACCAAGCGCAACGGCGGTGAGCAATAGCGGCCCGCCGACATGGGCGACGCGCTCGCGCGTGGCATCGGAGTGCCGCGCCCACAGGATCATGGCGATGGTGCCGAACAGATAGGGGATCGCCGTGACGAAGCCGGTCTGCGCGTTGGTGAGGCCAAAAGCCTTTACGATCTGCGGCAGCCAGAATTGCATGCCGTAGAGCGCGCCGACGAAGCCGAAATAGATCAGGCTCAACGTGATCACTTTCGGCGAGGACAGCGCCTCCCCGAGCGTCAGGTGTTTTGCCGCCTGTTTGGCCGCGATCTCTGCCTGCAGCTTCGCCGCGAGCCATGCCTTCTGCTCTTTTGTGAGCCAGTCCGCCTTTTCGGGCCGGTCGGTCAGATAGAACCAGGTGACGATGCCGAGCAGCACCGAGGGGATGCCTTCGAGGATAAACAGCCATTGCCATCCCTTCAGGCCCATCACGCCGTCGAGCCCAAGCAGCAGCCCCGAGACCGGCGCGCCGATCACGGTGGAGACGGGAACGGCGATGGCGAAGGCGGCGAGGAACCGTGCGCGATATTCAGCCGGGTACCAATAGGTCAGATAAAGAATGATACCGGGAAAGAAACCGGCCTCCGCGACGCCGAGCAGGAAACGCAGCACGTAAAAGCTCAACTCGCCGCTCACCATCGCCATCGCGGCCGAGATGATGCGGGGCATTCCGTGGACGAGGGGCTTGTTGTGGAAAGCCTCGATGCGCCACCAGTATCAGGCGGGCCGGGCGAACGAGGGCGCAAACCCATAAATTCAGACTGGTCGGCGGACCTCCGCTTTGGTGCGTATTCCGGGCGCAAGTCGGACATCGCGTGAGGTCCGAAAAGTGCCGCCACAAGCGAATGTCCTGCGAATTCCCAAGCGGGACAGGTCAGGATGTGCAGACCGGTCGCAGCAGCGTCTCCAAATGTGCATCATGCTAAGGGGCCGCAGCTGGTGTGGCGTATCTTGCCCGAGGGCAGAATCTAAAATGAATCCGGCCTGCTCGCCTTCGGAGCTTTGGTATTCAATACCTTGACCCGTCGCGGGTCAGAGTTCATGTCGTGGTAAGAGCGGTGCTCAAGCCTCGGCGGTCGAAGCCGGGCTCACATCTGCTCGGATATTGAATAGCGAGGCAGCGAGAAGCCGCTGCCTCGCTATTCGGAGTCCGACGGGGGATAGGGTGACGACTTCAGTCGACGAGTGCCTGATAGACGAGCGACTTGAACATCTTGCGGTAGTACGCGCGTATCGGGCTCGGTGCCTGTGTCATGTATACACCGACGATCTCTTCCTTGGGATCTACCCAGAAGTAAGTGCCGGCGTAACCAGCCCACATGAACTCGCCCGCGGAGCCGGACACGCCAGCAATCCCGTCATTCTGGCGCACTGCAAAGCCCAGGCCGAATGTATAGCCCGGCGTACCCAGCAGAAGCTCACCCGGCTGCAATGGTGCTGCGACGCGCGTGCCGAGATGGTCTGAGGTCATCAGTTTGATGGTGGAGCGGCTCATCACGCGCACACCGTCGAGCTCGCCACCATTCATTAGCATCTGTCCGAACCGCAAATAATCATTGGCGGTTGAAAGACCTCCGGCGCCGCCGGAATCGTTCCCCGGCTCCGCAGACACATCGATTACGCTTACTTTCTGGCCCGACGCCGGGTCGACCGGCAATGGTTGCGCGAGGCGCGGCATCTTTGACGCAGGAAGCCAAAAACTCGTGTCTACCATCTTGAGCGGCGTGAACATCCGCTCATCCAAAAAGACGGCAAGCCGCTTGCCCGACGCAGCCTCGACGACACGGCCGAGAATATCGACAGCCATGCTGTATTCCCACATCGTGCCGGGCTGGTGAATCAAGGGCACCTTGGCGATGCGCTCGACTTGCTCGGCCGGTGTCATGCCGCGGGAGTCGTACTCGTGGACGCCCGGCTGGGAGAACTTAGCCTCGACGTAGGCCGTCTTCACGGGCTCGTTCTTGGTAATCTCCGCATAGGCGAGACCCGCGCTGTGCCGCAGAAGGTCCTGCACGATGATCGGCCTCGCAGCCGGAACGTTGGTGTAGGTGGCCTTACCATCGGGTCCGGGGGTTGCCACACTCACTTGCATGTCCTTGAAGGCTGGCAGGAATTTGGAGATGGGATCGGTCAGCTGGATGACGCCATCTTCGACCAGCATCATTGCCGCCACCGAAACAAGCGGCTTCGTCATTGAGTAAATGCGGAAAATCGAGTCGGGCTTCATCGGCGTATTCGCGCCCTTGTCCTGGAAGCCGATGGCGTCCGAATAGACGATCTTCCCCTTGCGGGCGACCATGACTACCGCCCCTGGCAACTTACCGTCGGCAATCTCCTTCTTTAGCATTGAGGTAATGCGCCCAAGGCGCTCGGGCGACATCCCCACCTGTTCAGGCGTTGCCGTGGCGAGAGGCTGGAGTTCGCGTGCGCAGGCTGGTAGCGACACTGTCGTGGCGAGCACCATCGCAGCCAATGCCGTCGTCGCTGCTAATATTTTCCACCTAGACATGACGTTTCTCCCTGACCGTTTTTTGCGAGTTCGCTCGATCTGGCAACGATCTTATCTGACATCGTCGCCTTGGGACATGGAGTCGGCTATTGCCCAGGCTGCCATTCGCAACGGAGAACGCTGCCCGGCAGCAACTCGTTCTGGTGTTGAGCCCCGTCCGGGCAACACTCATTGGGCGGCCGCTTCGACGCCGAAGCCCGTAGTGCCGGCGTGGGCGGGAAGTCCGCCCACGCGCAGATGCGCCCTGGTCACGTGATCGCGATCGGAGAGCCGTTGCTTCCCGTGGCGCCCTTGATTGGAGCCGGGGTGAAGCAATAGACGAACTGGTACTTCTTCTCGGCAACGAGCTCGTCGAATATCAGGTTCTCGTGGTTGAGGATGCCGTGCTTCGTCTGCAGCTCGGCATGGACCGCGAAGGCGAGCGACTTGTCGGGATTCGGGACCACCTCGACCGCCCAGGTGTCGGCCGCGGTGAGCGCGAGGTCCTTTTCGATCACCCATCGGGCAGCGTCGAGGCCGATGCCCGGCTCTCCGCTGTTAAAGCGATCATTGTTTTTCATCCACAGCGAGCCCCAGCCCGTATGGAACATGATCGCGTCCCCGGCCTTGATGTCGCTCTCGGGGATGTTCTGCTTCTGCAGCGCCGCCTTGATGTCGGCTGTAGTAATCTCCTGACCGGCGTCCATCATCCCGCCCTTGAGCGCGACCATGTCGATCAGATGAGCGCGGGTGAAGAGCGGCTTCAGCTTCTCGGCGCCGAGCTTCTTGAGACCGTATGCGTCGCTGATCTCTGCGGCGGTGAAGCCGTTGTAGAACCGCATCTCGCTCTTGTCGCCGTCCTTGCCCATCTGGATGCCGATATGACCGAGGCCGTCGAATTGCGTGCCGGTCTGGCTGATCTCAGTGGCAAGAAAATCGTCATGATACACAAGCTTGTTGTCGCCGAACGGGCCGCCGGTCGGACCACCGGGAATGCGCAGCGAGAACGCACGCGCGCCAAACAGCGGCATGCCCTGCTCGTAAACGCGTCCGATCTTGTAGATCTTGCCGTCTTTGATCCATTTCGCCGCGTCGAGGACCTTCGCCGGCGTGATGTGGTTGGATGCGCCGGCCTCGTCGTCCTTGCCCCATTTCGAGGGCCACCATGGCTTGTCGACACCCTTGGGCATGGCGGCGGTGGACTGCGCCTGCGCTGTGGTAACCGGCGCGAGCGAGAACTTGCCATGCATCGCGCCCGCGAGCGCCGCCCCCGCAGCACCGGCCAGGCCGGCTGTGCGAAGCAACGTCCGGCGATCGGTTGCCGCCATCCCGCCTTTCTGCTCTTCGTCCCTGACTTCGTCGTCCATCGTTCCCTCCCAGGGTTGTGCCCAGACGCTGGGCTTAAAAAATTATTTTCGGCATGCTCCTCCTCCGCTAGGCTGCTGTCCAGCGACAAAAATAAGACGATTGAAGTGAGGGCGCCGATGAGCCTCTTCGAGAACGACAAGTCAGCCGACCGGCTGCCGGTATCGTTGATCACCGGCTTTCTCGGCAGCGGCAAGACCACGCTGCTCAATCGCTTGCTGCGCCACGACGCCATGAGGGACAGCGCTGTCGTTATCAACGAATACGGGGAAGTCAGTCTCGACCATCTCCTCGTCGAGCGCGTCGATGGCGAGGTGGCTGTACTCGCGAGCGGTTGTATTTGCTGCACAATCCGCAGCGACCTCGAGGAGACGCTGCGCACGCTCCTGGTGAAACGTGATCGCGGCGAGGTGCCGCCATTTCGTCGTATTCTCGTCGAGACCACGGGTCTGGCAGATCCTGCGCCGATCGTGCAGCTCCTGCTGAACAATCCATTGGTCTCGCATTTCCTGCGGCTCGATACCGTCGTGACGACGGTGGATGCCGCCAATGCAGTTCATCAGCTCGACCATCAATATGAAGCGGTGAAGCAGGTGGCGCTTGCCGATCGGCTGTTGATCACCAAGCGTGATTTGGTCAGCAACATTGTCGCATTGGAGTCGCGTCTCCGTCGGCTCAACCCCGGTGCCAGGATCGAGAGCGTGATGCATGGCGAGATCGATCCGGCGGGGTTATTCGGTGCCGGCCTGGTCGATCCCGAGAAAAAAGCGATCGACGTTGGGCGCTGGCTCAACGAGCAGGCGTTCGCAGGATCCTGCGAGCCGGCGCACGAGCACCACGACCACGCCAATCGTGGCCATCACGCCCATCACAGCCACGATACAGGGATCACCAGCTTCGTGCTCGCGTTCGACGAACCGCTCGACTGGATGGCCGTTTCGCATTGGCTCGCGTATCTTCGCAGCATGCGCGGCGAGGACCTGCTACGGGTCAAGGGCATTCTCAATCTCCGCGGGGAGCCGACGCCAATAGTGATCCACGGCGTCCACCATGTCTTCCATCCGCCGGTGGCACTCCCCGAATGGCCCGACGCCGACCGCCGCTCGCGCATCGTGTTCATTACCCGCGGCATCGCGCGCGAAGAGGTGCTCGCGCTATGGCAGGCAGGCCGCGCGGCAGCTTGAACCAGCCGGGGCCGGGTTCCCGAACGGATACCCTACTCCGCCAGCTGAAACCGCTCGAAACGATCAAGTTCTTCCTCGATGCGGCGCTTGTAATCCTTGCGCGCGCTCCGCGCCGCGCCCTTGCCGACCCAGCTCCATTTCTGCAT
The DNA here is from genome assembly GCF_036924765.1 of Bradyrhizobium sp. AZCC 1678. Taxonomy (NCBI): domain Bacteria; kingdom Pseudomonadati; phylum Pseudomonadota; class Alphaproteobacteria; order Hyphomicrobiales; family Nitrobacteraceae; genus Bradyrhizobium; species Bradyrhizobium sp. AZCC 1678. Next base: position 2,379,435 of record NZ_JAZHSE010000001.1, on the reverse strand, counting down.
CAGCAACTTCTTGTTCTGGCGATCGGTCTTCAGGTCGATGGCGGCGACGATATCTTCGCCGACCAGAACCGGGAGCGCGAAATAGCCGAACAGGCGTTTTTCCTTCGGCACATAGGCCTCGAAGCGGTGGCCGTAATCGAAGAACAATTCGGTGCGCTTGCGCTGGATAACAAGCGGATCGAACGGCGAGAGGATGTGCACCAGGCCATCGCCCTCGCCACCCGGCACCGCCCCATTCGCCTCCAGTACTTCCGGCTGGACCCAATGCTCCTGCTTGCCGGCACCTTCAAGCGCGACCGGCGCCAATTCCCCGCGCCGCACCCGCGCGTCGATCAATCGCCGCACCGCCCCCTTGCTCGGCGCGTCGAGATGGCAGATGGAATCGAGGCTGACGACGCCTTGCGAACGTAACGCGCGGTCGAGCAGGTAGGCGGTGATTTCCGCCGAGGGAGCCGGCTTCGGCGGCTTGTCCCAGCCGAAATGCCGCGTCATCAGCTCATAGGTCTTGAGCATGCCGGTTCGTTCGGAGATCGTCACCTCGCCGGTGTAGAAGGCAAGCTGCAGCGCCCGCTTCGAGGGTTTGCGGCTCTGCCAGAGATGTTCCTTCTCGGTCAGAACGTCATCCTCGATGTCGCGGATCGTCAGCGCGCCGTCACGCCGCAACAGCCGCATCACCTTGCGGGTGTCCTCCGGCTTGACGGAAGCGAACCATCGGTGGCCCTCGCGCCGGTGTTCCCGCATCGCCGGGACGAAGAAACGAAAATCCTTCGCCGGCACATAGGACAGCGCATGCGTCCAGTATTCGAACACGCTCTTGTCGACGCTCTGCGCCTGGCGCAGGTCGGCGCGGGCGTAGGCCGGGATGCGGCTATAGAGAATGTGGTGATGGCAGCGCTCGATGACGTGAATGGTGTCGATCTGCACATAGCCGAGATGGTCCACCGCCGCCGCAACCGCCTGCGGCCCGGCGCCGAACGGCCCGATCGTATCGAGCCGCTGGGCCTGCAGCCAGATTCGCCGGGCCTCGGTCTTGGTCAGGGGTCGGGGTTCAGTCGCGCGGGGCATTGCGCGGCAATGTAGCGGGATTCGCGCGCAGGGGGAGTCCCGGTTCCATGGTCGCCGGCTCGCGGCGCGAATTCACCTCACCGCTTCGGGCGTTCCCCGACACTGCCGGTTGCGATCTCGGCCTCACAAGAGGCGCGGCCGGGCTGGGGCGCACTGCATTTGTAGACGGTGCCGGTCAGACGATCGACCAGCCACGCGCTCTCCTCCGTCGGGCTTTCGAACCCGGCGTAGCGGCTGCCGAGCGCGTTGATCAGCGTCGACAACAAAATTGCAGCGGCGATCATCGCCGCGCCGATCAGTGTTGGCATTGAACTTCCGGAACCGGCTGGCTCCGATGCGCTGGTACGATAACCTTGGTACTCACGCTGACGTTTGACTGACTGTAACACCCGCCCCGCCCGTTTGGTTGCCCTGAACCAATTCTTCTTCAGATTTCTTTGCGAGCGAATCTGCTAGACGCGCATCTTGCCGATTTGTTGTCCACAGATCGGCGCTGGCGCGACGGCACACAGTTTTTCTTTTCTGAAGCGAGCTGCGGGAAGTGATGCAGCGGTCGCTTGTCCCGCAAAACTCCGGATGCCAGCCCGCACCGTCCTGCCACTGCAGTGCGTTGTGCTGCGCGACATTGAGATCGCCGCGCAACGCAGCGCGAGTTGCCTCCACCGAACTTGCCGAAAGCCCTGATCTCGAAATTGGAGGCCGGCCAGGCGGCGCATCGCGGCAGCGGGTTGCGGTTGAGGCTAAGACGGTTCCGGCCTGGGTAGGCCTGCGGGAGAGGCGGACCTGCTTCCGGTCGCTGATCGAGATTCAAATCACGCAAGCAAGATTGGATGATTGGTCTGCCGAAGATGCCGCGAGACGTAAAATGACGGCGTATCGGCGTCAAACACCCTGCGATGCCGGCTCAAAGCCAGCCCTAGTCAGAAAGCTGGCGTTATCAATGTGACTTGAATCACATTGCCCATTTTGAACCCGTCCTATCTTCGCAGCATCAAAACGTCATGCACGCCAGCTTTGCAAGGCGTTAACAGTGAGGATTAAGACAATGACCCGCTACCTTTCGATCATGACTATCAGCGCCGCGCTGTCGATGACAGCGGGCCTCGCTGTCGCCGGCGACACCGTCTCGGCCGATAAAATCCTGGACGCCCTGAAGCCGAAGCCGGGCGTAACCCGCGGCCTTTCGACCGGCCCGCAGCAGCCGGTGGACGCCGCCGTACAGGCTAAGGAAACGACCTTCGTCAACACGCTGCGCAACCGCAAGACGCGGTCGCTGTCGCTCGGCGAGCGCCAGGAGATTGCGGAACTTGCCGCGAGCAAGCCGAAGATCGATCTCGAAATCCAGTTCGACTACAACTCGGCCGACATCAGCAAGGGCTCGGTGAGCGCCGTGCAGGAACTCGGCAAGGCGCTCTCCGATGCGAGCCTGAAGGGTTCGACCTTCGTGGTTGCCGGTCATACCGACGCGATCGGCGGCGAGGCGTATAACCAGGATCTGTCCGAGCGCCGCGCCGACACGATCAAGAAGTACCTGACCGAGAGGTACGGCATCACCGGCTCCAATCTCGTAACTGTCGGTTACGGCAAGACCAAGCCGAAGGATGCGAATGCGCCGATGGACCCGGCCAACCGCCGCGTTCAGGTCGTCAACATGGACACCAAGACCGCGTCCAAGTGAGGTCTTGATGGCCAATCCGCCTGCCGCTTGCGGCAGGCGGATTTTCATTTGCCGCGATCGCGATACACGACATGACGGCCCGCCGTCCGTGGCAATCTACGACTTGTCGAGAATTTCCCGGATCCTTGCCGCCAGCAAGGCCTGGGTAACGGGCTTCTGCAGCAGTGACACGCCGGCATCCAGCCGGCCCTGATGCACGATCGCATCCCGCGAATACCCGGTCATGAACAAGACCCTCAGGCCGGATTGGCGATGATGCAGTTGATCGGCCAGCTCGCGGCCGTTCAGGCCAGGCATCACGATGTCGGTCAGCAACAGATCGATCCGGAACGGATTGGCGTCGAACTGTGTCAGCGCGGCGGCCCCGTTCGCCGCCTCGCGAACCCGGTAGTTCAGGTCCTTTAGCGTCTCGACCAGATACGACCTCACATCGTATTCGTCCTCGACGACCAGGACGGTCTCGCTCCCCGAACTGCCGACCAGAGGCGCCTCGCTCTGTCCGACGGTCTCGGGAGCGGTAGCGGCGCGCGGCAGGTAGATCCTGATTGTGGTTCCGTGCCCGACCTTGCTGTATATCTTGATCTCGCCGCCGGATTGCTTGACGAAGCCATAGACCTGGCTCAATCCGAGGCCGGTGCCCTGCCCCGGTTGCTTGGTCGTGAAAAACGGATCGAACGCTTTCTCCTGGACTTCCCGCGGCATTCCAGAACCGGTATCGCTCACCACGATCAATACATATTGCCCGGCCGGCACGCCTGCGTTCTGTTGCCGATAGCCCTCGTCGACGGAAACGTTGCTGGTTTCGATCTTCAGCTTGCCGCTGTTGGCCATCGCGCCCGAGATTTTGGCATTACTGGCGTTCATGGCGTCCTTGGCGTTGACGACAAGATTGAGAATCGCCGCTTCCAACTGGCTAGGGTCGACCTCGATCTGCCATAGGCCGGCTCCCTCCACGACCTCGAGATCGACGTTCTCGCCCAGCGTACGCCTGAAGAAATCCGACATGCCGCCGATCAATTGACCGACATTGGTCAGTTTGGGAACGAGCGGCTGCCTCCGCGCAAACGCCAGCAAGCGCTGCGTCAGCATCGCCGCGCGCTGCGCGCCGTTCGCGGCGTTGGCGATCACCCGCATCAACCGCTCGCGCGCGGCCTCGCTCCATGTCTGCAGGCAGCGATCGGCGATCTCGAGATTGCCGCTGATGATCGTGAGCAGATTGTTGAAATCGTGCGCCACGCCGCCGGTCAATTGTCCGATCGCTTCCATCTTCTGCGACTGCCGAAGCATGTCTTCAGCTTCGCGGTACATGCCTTCCTGCGCCAGGGCCACTTCAGCGGCACGAAGCTGCGACGGCGAGGGCAACGCCAGCACCTTCGGCAACAGCGGCCACAGCATCGCCGCCGTCACGATCGACGCCGCGGCCGTCATCGCCTTGACGATGCCTTCGATGCCGTAGACCGGATACCAAAGCGTGACGATCGACATCACGTGTCCGACGCCGCACGCCATGATGAAGAGCGCGAACGCCCAGAACACCCATCCGAAATCGACGTCGCGGCGTTTCGAGACGAAGATCGACAGCGCCACGGGAATGGAAAAATAGGCAGAAGCAATGACAACATCCGACGCGACGTGCAGCCAGATCAGTTGCGGTTCCCACAGCAGGCATATTCCGTGCGGTGCGAACATCGATGAATCGAGCAGACGTTCGAAGAAGGCCCACATGCCAGTCGTTCCTTTGAGCGGGAATCCGACAAGACTCAACGCAACGACGAATCTACGGCGAGCCAATGACCCGTACAAGTAGACTTGCCGGGTAACTACTCGTTAAGCGTCTTGGGCGGTCTCAGATCCAATTCTGGAAGATCATCAGGCGGCTGAACGTCGCCATCGAGGTACCTATGAACGCGGCCGATATCGGCAACATTACGACAAAACCGGCAAAACCGATCGCAACATAGGCCCATAGCAGCCATCCCGGCATGCTGCCGCGTTTCAAGGCATACACCAGCGCAAAGCTCGCCGACGTCGCGGCCGGCAGGTAATAGTAAATAAACCCTAACGTTCGCGGCAGCAGCGCCCAGGCGAGATAAGGACCGAAGTAGAACGCCAGCACCAGGAATGCATCCAGGCGCCGCGTCACGATCCAGTCGCGCAGGCAGATCGCGACCGCAATCAGCGCCGGCCACAGGATCAGCGGACTGCCGAGGAAGACCACGGCGGCGATCCGGTCGTCGCCGATCTTGTCGAAGAGATACCAGACCGGGCGCACCAGGAACGGCCAGGACGGCCATGAACTCATATAGGTGTGGCCCGCGATCGCGGTCGTGGTGTTATCGCCAAAGATCCGCCGTTGCGCTTCCAGAATATCCGGGACGGAAAATCCGTACAGCGGAATGAATGTCGCGAGATAGACGGCGGCCGGAATCAAAATGAAGCACGCGGTGAAATGCCAGGCCTTGAAGCCAGGCCAAAGATCGGGCCGGTACCAGTCATCGGGCCGGGCGTCGGCGAATTGAGTACGCCAGCTCTGCATCAGGCGGATCACGGCGACGATGACGATGCAGACCGCGAGCACGAACAGCCCGCTCCATTTGCAAGCGGTTGACAGGCCGAAGCCGATGCCGGCAAGCGCGAACCACAGATGCGGCCGCTGCTTTCGAAAGCCATGGATGAACGCCGCGATCGCGAACAGGCTGAAGGTGAGCGCGAAAATATCCAGCATCGCGATCCGCGATTGCACGAACAGCATCTGGTTGAAAAAGGCGAGCAGGCTCGCGGCGATGGCCGGCCCTTGCGCCGCGAACAGCGCCAGGCCGCACAGATACACCGCGACGATCGCGAGCGATCCGAACAGGACACCCGGATAGCGCCAGCCCAGCGGCCCGTCGCCGAGCGAGTGGATCGATAGCGCGATGAACTGCTTGGCGAGCGGCGGATGCATCGGGTTGAGCATCGGCTGTGGCATCACCGGCTCGAGCATCTGCCGCGCAGCCGGCACGTAATGCACCTCGTCGAAATAGAATTTCTCCGGCGTGGTGACGCCGATCAGCATCGCGAAATGCGCGAGAACAAAAATGACTGCCGCGATGACACCCGTGCGCATCATCGAAGCGGGCAGAACAGAATGTAATGGAGTTGCTTGCTTCACGGACAATCTGACACTGAATCAGGGACAAAATGACATTGCGGCAAAATTGAGTGTGATGGCTCCAGATTTTTATGTCCATCGCATTGAACGCATTTCGATTCCGCAATCACTAACCGACCGGCGAGTAGGCCACGCAAGTGATAATTCTGCCACATCGCACGCGCGCGATCCGGTGCGATGTCGGGATAAATCGATCGGCTTTGAAATGAATTTCTGTAAATGCTTTCGTTTGCTATTTGCCATTGGCTTGGTAACTGCTGGCCTGGTAACTGCGTTGGCTGCTCCCGCGTGTGCGCAAACGCGCGTCGGCGAAGCGGCTGTCGTCAAGAATGAAGTACTCCGCGTTGCCGGACCTTCGACCATTCAGATCAAGGTCGGCGATGGACTGGTTCGTGACGAAACCGTGCGCACCGGGATCGACAGCGCAACGCGTCTGGTGATGGCCGACAGCACCAACCTCTCGCTCGGACCCAACGCGACGCTCAAGCTCGACCGCACCGTTTTCGACGATGAGCATCATTATCGCGAAGTCGCGGTGCGCATGACGTCGGGCGCGTTTCGTTTCGTCACCGGCCATTCGGACAAGGCCACCTACAAGATCACGACGCCGCTGGCGACCATCGGCGTGCGCGGCACCACGCTCGATATCCTGTCACAGCGCGGCCAGACCATCGTCAACCTGCAGGACGGCGCGGCCTCGGTCTGCACGGTCAGCTTTGAATGCATCCAGCTCACCCGGCCCGGCGACACCGCCATCATCACCTCAGGCGGTGGCGGCGGCCGCTCGACGATCAAGAAGACCAACAATCCGCCATGGACGTTTGCCGCGACCTGCAGCGCCGCGGCAGGGCTTTGCAGCAAGACGCAATATGCGGACGCGGCCCCCGTCATCGTCGATGATGGCAGCGACCCCACCGGCATGCTGTGCGGGCGCTGACCATGGCAAGACACGTGCGCAGCCTCGCTCTATCGGCCGTGCTCGCAGCCATGGCATCGCTTTCGCTGCTGCAGTCGTCGGCGTGGGCGCAGTCGCCCTCGCCGACACCGGTAGAAGAATGTGTCGAGTGCTATCCGCCGACGCCGACGCCAAGCCCATCCCCGACGCCTTCGGCTTCGCCGTCGCCGACGCCAAGCCCCATGCCCTCGGCTTCGCCGACTCCGACGTCAACGCCACGCACCAACGCGCCGCCGGCGGCTGTGACCGGTTCGGGCGCCGGGTCGATCAACGACCTGGCCGGGCAGCGCTTCAACCAGATGATCACCAACCGCGTGCTCGGCAACGTGCTGCTGGGGGTCAACGAGCAGGTCAATTGCAACGATTGCATCAGCGCGTTCGGTTCGGCGGGTTCGTTTTCGGCCGGCATTCACGGCCGCAAGAACCTGACGCCGAATCTGTCGCTGCTCGCCGGCATCGCCTATGCCCAGTACAGTGAAGGCGGCTACCGCGTCACCAGTTCGCCGATCGGCGCGTTCGCGCTGCGCTACGATTTCGTTGACTGGGGATCGTCGCGGCCGTTTTTCGATATCGGCACCATCCTGTCGCCATTCCAGAAGGTGCGCTACTCGCGCAGCTACACGACGAGCCTCGGCGCGGTATCGCTCGAAAGTTCGACCTCGAGCGAGAATTACGCCGTCTATGGCCGCGCCGGCTGGATGAGTCGGCTGTCGCCGCGCGATGAGGTGGCGGCTTCCGTCGAGGTCTGGCAGCTATGGCAGCGGGTGAAGGGCTACACGGACCCCGCCGCGGCCTTTAATCCGTTCGACGCCTCGATCGCCGATGGCACCGACCGTACCAACCTCGTCAAGGTCGGCGGACAGTGGACGCACCTGTTCGGCACAAGCGTCGAGGCCAACATCAACGGCGGATGGGTGCAATCCTTCGGGTCGCGATCCGGCATCGTCGCCAGCGTGACCGGCGACGGCACTATCGTGCCCACAATCGGCAACCAGGGCTGGTTCGAATATGGCGGCCGGCTCGGCTTCCGCATCACCAAGGGCTGGGTCGCCGACCTCTTCCTCAACGGCACCGCCGGCCCGCAGCCGGTCGGCAACACGCTTCATGGCGGCGTGGGTTTGCGGATCAGTTATTAAGAAAATGTAGGGTGGGCAAAGGCGCGAGCGCCGTGCCCACCATCTCTCGGCATCGTTGTCGTGAATGGTGGGCACGCGGAGCCTGTCATCACTGTGCGAGCGCAATTGCGCTCGTCGCTGGGCGCGCATCCGCGCGACCCGGTGGCTTTGCCCACCCCACGAATTCCGCGCCTGATCTACGCCGCGGCCTTCCCCTCATACGCCCACTTCAGTCCTTCGACATCGAGCTTGACCATGCCCATCATCGCCTGCATCGCGCGCTGGGCCCCAGCGGTATCGGAACCGCCGATATATTTCATCGCCGCGGTCGGCACGATCTGCCACGACACGCCGTAGCGATCCTTCAGCCAGCCGCATTGCACTTCCTTGCCGCCGTCCGCCAGCAGTGCGTCCCAGAGCCGATCGACCTCGGCTTGATCGGCGCAGTCGATCTTGAACGAGACGGCGTGGGTGAAGTCGAATGGCTTGTTGCCGTTCAGCGCCATGAACCGCTGGCCGGCCAGCGTGAATTCGACCACCAGCACCGAACCGGCCTTGCCGGCAGGACTATCAACGGTGTTCTTTTGGACTCTCTCGATCCGGGAATCGGGCAGCAGTGAGACGTACAGGTTTGCGGCCTCCTCGGCCTAGCTACTGAACCACAGGCAGGGGGAAATCTTGGACATCGGGAGAACTCCGGGGTGTCACAGGTTTGAACTGATCAGGCTTGGGCCATGGCGGATTGCGCGGCAGCGACATCCATCCACATCACTTCCCAGTGGTGACCATCCGGATCTTCGAAGCTGCGGCCATACATGAAGCCGTAATCCTGCTTCGGACCCGGATCTGCACCGCCGCCCGCGCCTTGCGCCTTTCCAATCACATCATCCACGGCGTCGCGGCTGTCGGCGGAAAGGCAGATCAGGACCTGGCTAGTGGCCTTGGCGTCGGCGATCTTCTTCGAGGTGAACTGCCGATACTTGTCGTGGGTCAGCAGCATGACGTGGATGGTGTCGGAAAACACCATGCAGGACGCTGTGTCATCGGAGAATTGCGGGTTCTTTTCGCCGCCGATCGCCTGATAGAAGGCGGTGGAACGGGCGAGATCGCTAACCGGCAGGTTGACGAAGATCATTTTGGCCATAATCGGTTCCTTTTTTTGAAGGGCTCAAGCCAAGGACGAACCCGCGGAGACGGATCCGACATCCTTTTTCAATTTTTTTCAGGCGACGAAACGGCGTGCCGTCGCATCCGGCGGCGAATGGCCGCTATCTGCCCTTGAAGTCGGGCTTGCGCTTTTCGGCGAACGCCTTGACGCCTTCCTTCAGGTCTTCGCTGTCCCTGATGACATCGAGCAGCCGGCGCACCTCGGCGACCCCTTCCAGCGGCCCCCTGGGCATGGCGTCGCGGGCGAGTTTCTTCAGCGCCCGGACCACCAGCGGCGCGTTGGCGGCGATTTTGGCCGCCATCTCCTGGGCGAGTGCGACATGCTGCCCCTTCGGTGCGACCTTGTTCACGAAGCCGATCTGCCAGGCACGCTCCGCCGACATTTCCTCGCCGACCAGCAAAAACTCCATGGCGATCTTATGCGGCATACGCGCCATCACCGAGGAGATGCCGCCGGCGGTGGTGCCGATCTTGCCCTCGGGGTAGATGAAGCGCGTCGTCTCCGACGCCACGCACATGTCCGCCATCTGCACCAGCACGAAGGCGCCGCCGACCACCCATCCGGATGTCGCGGCGATGACCGGCTTGTCGAGTTCGACGCCCAATCCAGGCACCGCGTGCCACATGTTGACGGGAAGATCCCTGACATCGGCGCCGACCGAGAAATATTTTTCTTCGGACGAAGCGAGCACCGCAACGCGGTCGTCGCTTTCGTGAAAGCGGAGCCAGGCCTCGCGCAGTTCGTCACACAACGCATTATTGAGCGCGTTGTGCGCCGAAGCGCGATCCATGGTGATGGTGGCGACGTGGCCCGCGCTCTCGTAGCGAACAAGCTTCATAGGATTCCCCCCGCGACATCCGCACGGCGGCGGCGGTTGTTGTTTTTACTTCTTCTCGGCGGGATCGCGGTGCACCGGATCGATCCACAGCACGGTCTCCGGCTTTTCCACCGGCTCGATGTCGAGGTTGATGGCCACCGCCTCACCGTCGCTGCGCACCAGCACGCATTCCAGCACCTCGTCACGGCTGGCATTGATCTCCTGATGCGGCACGTAGGGCGGCACGAAGATGAAATCGCCGGGGCCGGCTTCCGCGGTGAACTGCAAATGCTCGCCCCAGCGCATCCGCGCCTTGCCCTTCACGACATAGATGATGCTTTCGAGATGGCCGTGATGATGCGCGCCGGTCTTGGCGTCGGGCCTGATGGTCACGGTGCCCGCCCATAATTTCTGCGCGCCGACGCGGGCGAAGTTGATCGCCGCCTTGCGGTCCATGCCCGCGGTTGACGGCACGTTGGGATCGAGCTGGTTGCCGGGGATGACGCGGACGCCGTCATGCTTCCAGCGCTCAGTATCGCCGTGCGAATGATCGTGATCGTGGGAATGGCTGTGGTCGTGCGTGCCGGTCATTGTGCGCCTTCTCGAAATATCGTTGGTCCGAACGGTATCGAAAAGTAGGGCCGCAAACCAGAAGATTAAGGGAGCCTGCGGCGCATGGGCGCCCCGGTTTTCGTCATGGCCGGGCACGTCCCTCGCCTATCCACGCCCCCTCGCGCTTGCCGCGCATCAGCGCTGTCTGGACATCACATCCGGATTGACGACATTGGTCGGCGTGCCCGCGGCATGGGCCAGTATCTGGTCAAAGATATCCGTGAACTGGATTTCGTACTCGTCGCGCGAGACATAGCCGAGATGCGGCGTGCAGACCACATTGTCCATGGTCAGCAAGGGATCGTTGACGTCGCGCAGCGGCTCTTTCTCGTACACATCCACCGCCGCCATGCCGGGCCGGCCGGCACGCAGCGCATCGACCAGCGCGTTCGGCGCGATCAGCGGCGCACGGCTGGTATTGACCAGGAGCGCCGAGGGTTTCATGCGCGCGAGGTCTTCTGCCTTGACGATGCCGCGCGTGGCATCGACCAGGCGCATGTGCAGCGAAAGCACGTCGCATCGTTCGAAGAAATCAGCCTTGCTGGCGGCGGTCTCGTATCCGTCGGCGCGGGCCTTCGCCATGGCCGGTTCGCGCGCCCATACCAGCACGTTCATGCCGAACGCCTTGCCGTAGCCGGCGACGACGGCGCCGATCCGCCCGTAACCATGGATGCCGAGCGTCTTGCCGCGGAGCGTGTGGCCGACGCCAATCTGCCATTTGCCGGCCTTGAGCGCCGCCATCTGCTGCGGGATCGCGCGCATCGCCGCCAGGATCAGGCCCCAGGTGAACTCGGCGGTCGCGTAAGACGGCGTGTCGGCGTGCTGGCTCGACGACACGACGATGCCAAGCCGGGTGCAGGTCTCGATATCGATATGTGGAAAGACGCTGCGCTGGCTGATCAGTTTCAGTTTCGGCAGGCGCTCCAGCAGCGGCGTGCGAATCTGCGTGCGCTCCCGGATCAGCACCAGCGCTTCGGTATCACGCAGCCGTTCCGCCAGCACATCGATATCCTGGACGTGATCGTTCCAGATGGTAACGTTGTGGCCGGCGAGCTTGCCGAAGCAATCGAGGGTGCGCAGCGTGTCGAAATAATCGTCGAGGATCGAGACCTTCACGATGCGCCTCCCCCGTTGCGCGTTACTTCACCGCCAGCAATTCGACGTCGAACATCAACGTCGCATTCGGCGGGATGACGCCGCCGGCGCCCCGTGCACCATAACCAAGCGCGGGCGGAATGATCAGCGTGCGCTTGCCGCCGACTTTCATGGAGGCAACGCCCTCGTCCCAGCCGGCGATCACCTGACGCTGGCCGATCGGAAACTCGAACGGCTCGTTACGATCAACAGAGGAGTCGAACTTCTTGCCCTTCTGGCCGTTCTCGTAGAGCCATCCGGTATAATGCATGACGCAGGTCTGCCCGGTCGTCGGCGACGCGCCGGTGCCGACCTTGCTGTCGATGATCTGCAAGCCTGATGCTGTGGTCATGGGTTTTCCTGCGGTCTGGGCCGATGCCATCCTGATGGCAACGGGCGTGGCAACCGCCGCCGCCATGGCGGCAGTAGCGGTCCGGATGAACGTGCGTCGGGAGAAGCGCATCTGTTGAACCTCTTCTTGGAGAGACGGAGCTTCTAGACGCTCAATAGCCCAGCGCGCAACCGTCCTTGCGGGGATCGGAACCGCCGGTCAGCGTCCCCTTGTCCCAGTCGATCCAGATCGCCTGGCCGCCGCCGAGCGGGCCGACCACGCTGGTGGTCTTGTGGCCGATCTTCTTCAGGCCCTCGACGATCTCGGCCGGCACGCTGTCCTCGAGCTGGTAGACGCCTTCATAATGCAGGCCGCGCGGCATATCGATGGCTTCCTGCACGTCGCAGCCATAGTCGAGCATGTTGGTCAGCACCCGGGTCTGGCCCACCGGCTGATACTGTCCGCCCATCACGCCGAACGGCATCAACGCGCGACCATTCTTGGTGGCGAGTGAGGGAATAATGGTGTGCAGCGGCCGCTTGCCCGGCGCGATGCAATTGGGATGGCCGGGCTGGATCCGGAAACCGCCGGCGCGGTTCTGCAGCAGGATGCCGGTCTTGTCGGACACGATCGCCGAGCCGAAGGAATGCGCGATCGAGTTGATGAACGAGCAGACGTTGCGGTCCTTGTCGACCACGGTGATGTAGACCGTGGACGGATTCATCGGCGGCGCGACATTCGGGAGATCCAGCAGCCGATCCATCCTGATATTCTTGATGTGCTCCTCGGCGAATTCCTTCGCGAGAATGCCGGCAACGTCGACATGAACCTGCTGCGGATCGCCAATGTACTGCTCGCGCATCATGTAGGCGATGCGCGCGGCTTCCGCCTCGAGATGGAAGCGCTCGACGCTGAGCGGCGCGAACTTCGTCAGGTCGAAGCGAGAGAGGATATTCAGCATCACCAGCATGGTGATGCCCGGGCCATTTGGCGGGCACTGCCAGACATCATGGCCCTTGTACATCGTGCCGATCGGCGACGTGGTTTCGGTCGAATGCGCGGCGAAATCTTCCAGCGTGTGCAGGCCGCCGATGCCGCGCAAGGTCTCCACCATGTCGGCCGCGATCTCGCCGGCATAGAACGCGTCGCGACCGTTCTTGGCGATTGCGCGCAGCGTCTTGCCGAGTTCCGGCTGATGGATCACATCGCCGGCGACCGCCGGCTTGCCGTGCGGCAAAAGATAGCGTTCGGTGTTGGTGCCGTTCTTCAGCTTCTCGAACTGGTTCTTCCAGTCGAAGGCGATGCGCGGCGCGACGACATAGCCCTCTTCGGCCGCCTTGATCGCGGGCTGCAGCAGCGTGTCGAGCCCCATCTTGCCATGGTCGCGCAGGATCGTATCCCAGGCGTCGATCGCGCCGGGAATGCTCACAGCATGGGCCGATGTCAGCGGCACCGAATGGATCTTGCGCTCGAGATACCATTCGGCCGTTGCCGCCATCGGCGCGCGGCCGGAGCCGTTATAGGCCGTTATCTTGCCCTCGCCCTTCGGCTGGATCAGCGCAAAACAATCGCCGCCGATGCCGGTCGATTGCGGCTCGATGACGCCGAGCAGCGCGCAGGCCGCAACCGCGGCGTCCGCAGCCGTACCGCCCGCGCGCATCACGTCGATGGCGACAAGCGCGGCCTCCGGGTGCGACGTCGCCACCATCGCGTTCTGGGCATGGACCGTGGAGCGGCCGGCGAAATGGAAATTCCTCATCGCGAGTGCTTTCTTTTCAGCGTTTCTTCAATATTTCTTGGGCATCCCGCTGGGGACGATCGGGTGAGTTTACAGACGGTTCTTTGGCATATTCATCCCCAACTGGGCAATGGCTGGCATGCCAAGGTCTCGCGGTGGCAATACGCGGAATACGCAGGGCTTTGCGGGGTTTCCCCTGCCCGGCCCGCCTGATAAACGATCGCCATGCCGTTCAAGGTCGCCGCCCTCTACCAATTCGCCGCCCTGCCGGACTTCCGGGAGCTGCGCGAGCCGCTGCGCGCGCTTGCTGCAGGCCTTGGGATCAAGGGTAGCGTGCTGCTGGCCCACGAGGGCATCAATGGCACCGTTGCGGGCGGCGATGAGGGCATCGACGCGTTCGTCCGGGAGCTGCAGCACGGCCCCCTCTTCGCTGGCCGGCTCGACAATCTCGAACTCAAGTTTTCGAGCGCTACCGAGATGCCGTTCCAGCGGCTGAAGATTCGGCTGAAAAAGGAAATCGTCACGCTCGGAGATACCACCGCGGATCCGACGCGGCAGGTCGGGACCTATGTCGAGCCGTCGGACTGGAACGAACTGATTGCCGCGCCCGATACGCTTGTCATCGACACCCGCAATGCGTTCGAGGTGGCGATGGGCACTTTCGAGGGCGCGGTGGATCCCGGCATCAAGAGTTTTGGGCAGTTCAAGGAATTCGCCGCGGAGAAACTCGACCCGGCGAAGCACAAGAGGATCGCGATGTTCTGCACCGGAGGTATCCGGTGCGAGAAAGCCAGCGCCTATCTGCTGGCGCTGGGGTTTGGTGAGGTCTATCACCTCAAGGGCGGCATCCTGCGGTATCTCGAAGGCGTGCCGGAGCAAGAGAGCCGCTGGCGCGGCGAGTGTTTTGTATTCGACGAACGTGTGGCGCTGGGCCACGGGCTGCGGCAGCGACGACCGAACGATGGCTCCCATGAGTGATGCCGGCGACTTAAGCGAGCGCATCGACGCGCTGGAAATGCGGCTGACCTATCAGGATGTGACCATCGAGACACTGAACCAGACGATCACCGCGCAGTGGGTTGAGATCGACAGGCTGACGCGCCAGGTCGCTGAACTGAAGGAGCGCCTTCGGGAAGCCGAAAGCAACGCGCCGGGTCCTGCGAACGAGCCGCCGCCGCATTACTGAGATTTGCGTCAGCGGAAGACGGCGCGGACCTTGTTCCACAGCGTTTCGTTGGCACGATCGCCATCGGCTTTCGACGGCGCCGGTTGCGCGGCGCTCACGGGATCGGATGCCGGAAACGTGTCCACCAGCCCGGCCTCGAGCTTCTCGTGGATTTCCCGGTCGGCTTTCTGCGCTTCACGGGGATCTTCGGCGTGCTTGTCATGCGCCGCAGGATTGAATTTCTCAGCCATCGGGACCTCCATGGATGAGATAACGGCGCGGTTTTACGCCGGTTCCACGTTCGCCCCTGGTATCCGTCCTTGGCCCGGAGGGAACCTGCGTGTATCAGAGGCGCAAATATCAGCCGCCCGCAGGAACCCTTCGATTGTCTCAGAAATCCGTCGCAAAACCATTTCTCGAAGTGCTGTCCGGCCGCCGGCAGCAGGTGCCGCCGATCTGGATGATGCGGCAGGCCGGGCGCTATCTGCCGGAGTATCGCGAGTTGCGCGCCAAGGCCGGGAGCTTTCTCGACCTCTGCTTCACGCCGGACTATGCCGCCGAGGTGACGCTGCAGCCGATCCGCCGCTTCAACTTCGACGCTGCGATCATCTTTTCCGACATTCTCGTCATCCCCTACGCGCTCGGCCGTTCCGTGCGCTTCGAGGCCGGCGAAGGCCCGCGGCTCGATCCGCTGAATACACCGGAGCAGGTGACGACGCTGGCGCGCCACGCCGATTTCGGCAAGCTCGAGCCGGTCTATGAAGCGCTGCGCCGCGTGAAGCGCGAACTCGCGCCTGAGATCGCGCTGATCGGCTTCTGCGGCGCGCCATGGACGGTCGCGACCTACATGGTTGCGGGACAAGGCACACCCGACCAGGCGCCGGCGCGGATGATGGCCTATCGTCACCCGGAGGCGTTCGCTGAAATCATCGACGTGCTGGTCGAGAACTCGATCCAATACCTGCTTGGCCAGCTCAAGGCCGGCGCGGACGCGTTGCAGATCTTCGATACCTGGGCCGGCGTGCTGCCGCCGCGCGAATTCGAGCGCTGGTCGATCGAGCCTGCGAAACGCATCGTCGCCGGCGTGCGCGCGAAAGCGCCTGATGCAAAAATCATCGGTTTTCCCCGCGGCGCGGGCGCGCTGCTGCCGGCCTATGTCGAAGCGACCGGCGTCAATGCCGTCAGCATCGACTGGGCGGCCGAGCCGTCATTGATCCGCGAGCGCGTGCAGAGTCGCGTCGCCGTGCAGGGCAATCTCGACCCGCTGGCGCTGATCGCGGGCGGCGCCGCGCTCGACCGCGCCGTTGACGACGTGCTGGCGAATTACGCTGCTGGACGGCTGATCTTCAACCTTGGCCACGGCATCCAGCCGGAAACCCCGATCGCCCATGTTGAGCAGATGCTCAAGCGAGTGCGGGCGTATAGGGGATGATCGGTCACTCCCTCGCCCCGCTCTTGCGGGGAGAGGGTTGGGGTGAGGGGCATCTCTATCCGCTTGCACTAGCGTTCGCTGATGGTCCGGCACCCCCTCACCCGGCGCTTCGCGCCGACCTCTCCCCGCAAGCGGGGCGAGGTAAGAAGAAGCCTACCTTGCGTCCTCCAGGATCATATCCGACGCCTTCTCCGCGATCATGATGGTCGGTGCGTTGGTGTTGCCGGACATCAAATCCGGCATAACAGACGCATCGACCACGCGCAGGCCTTCGATGCCGCGCACGCGCAAGCGTGGATCGACGACGGCGAGCGCATCGCTGCCCATGCGGCAGGTCGAGGTCGGGTGATAGACCGTGCTGCCGGTACGGCGGCAGAAATCGAGCAATTCGTCGTCGCTCTGCACTTTCGGACCGGGATCGACCTCTCCGACCGCATAGGCCTTCAGCGCGGGTGCTGCGAGAATCCGGCGCAGGATGCGGATGCCGTCGATGAAGGCGCGGCGATCGGTTTCGGTCGCGAGATAGTTGATGCGGATTTCCGGCGGCACGGAAGCATCGGCGCTTTTGATGCGCAGCGAACCGCGGCTTTCCGGGCGCAACTGGCAGACCGAAGCGGTAAAACCGGAAAGCGCGTGAAGCTTCTCACCCATCTTGTCCGTCGAGAACGGCAGGAAGTGAATCTGGATATCGGGCGACGCCAGCCGCGGGCTGGTCTTGAAAAATGCGCCCGAAGTGCCGGCGGCAATCGTCAGCGGTCCCTTGCGCAAGGCGGCGTACTGAATGCCCGCCATCACCCGGCGCACCGGATTGTTGACCACGTCGTTGAGCGTGACCTTTTGCGCACAGCGCGTGATCAGCCGGACCTGCATGTGGTCCTGCAGATCATTGCCGACGCCGGGCGCGTCGAGCACGATCTCGATGCCGTGCTGCTTCAACAGGTCGGCCGGTCCCACACCCGAGAGCTGCAGCAATTGCGGCGAGTTATACGCGCCGCTGGAGACCAGGATTTCCTTGCGCGCCCGCGCCGTGCGCACGCGGCCTTCCTGCTTGTATTCGACCGCCTTGGCGCGCCGTCCTTCGAACAGGATGCGCTGCGCCAGCGCCGAAGTCTCGATATGCAAATTGCTGCGGCTCTTCGCCGGACGCAGGTAGGAGAACGCCGTGCTGGCGCGCCGGCCACGACTTGTTGTGGTCTGGAAAAATCCCGCACCTTCCTGCGTGGCGCCGTTGAAATCCGGATTGGTCGGAATGCTGGTCTCGGCGGCGGCGACGACGAAGGCTTCCGACAGCGGATCATGGTGGCGCCAGTCCGACACCGGCAACGGCCCGCCCGTGCCATGATATTTGTCCGGCCCGCGCTGCTGGTTCTCGGCCTTCCTGAAATAGGGCAGCACGTCGTCGTAGCCCCAGCCGGCATTGCCACGCTGGCGCCAGCGATCGTAATCCTCGTGCTGGCCCCGCACATAGAGCAGGCCGTTGATCGAGCTCGAGCCGCCGAGCACTTTTCCGCGTGGCTGGAACACCTGCCTGCCGTTCAAGCCTGGTTCCGGCTCGGTCTGGTACATCCAGTTGACGGATTTTTCCTTGAACAGTTTTCCGTAGCCGAGCGGCACGTGGATCCAGAGATTGCTGTCTTTCGGTCCGGCCTCCAGCAGCAACACGGAATGCTTGCCGTCGGCGCTCAGGCGATTGGCGAGCACACATCCAGCCGAGCCGGCGCCGACGATGACGTAGTCGAATTCGGAAGCTTCATTGTTCTTGTTCATTTGTTTCCCCGCACGCAACCCGAGAGAGGTAGCGGGGCCGTCACGGGCGGTCAATTGCCTCCCGGTCGCGGGCGGGGAGAAGGCGGTTACGCCGGCTGTTTGGCGAGTTTCAAGAAGTCCGGCGGCCGGCGTTCGGCGAACGCGACAAAGGCCTCGCGCGCCTCGGCGGTTTTCAGGCGTGCCGCGAACTGCTCGCTTTCCGCCTTGATCTGCGCCATGAGAAGCTCCGGATTGCGCATCAGCCGCTTCGTCGTGCTGACCGCACCCGCCGGCTGTTTCGCCAGCCGGGACGCGAGCGCTTTTGCTTCAGCGTCAAGTTTGTCCAGCGCCACCACCCGGTTGGCGAGCCCCCACGCAAACGCGGATTTGGCATCGACGGCGTCACCGAGCGCGAACATTTCGAAGGCGCGCGCATAGCCGATGCGGAGCGGCATCAACAGGCTGGAAGACGCTTCCGGCACCAATGCGAGATTGACGAACGGCGTCGAGAGCAGCGCGTTCTCGGCCAGCACGACCAGATCGCAATGCAGCAGCATCGTGGTGCCGATGCCGACGGCGCGTCCTTGAACGGCCGCGACCAGCGGACGGCTCGATCTGGCGAGCGCCTGCAGGAAACGTCCGACATGCCGCTCGCCCTGAACCGCGCCTGTCGCAATGGCGACGAACTCGCCGACGTCGTTGCCGGCGGTGAACATGTCGCCCTCGCCGCGGATCAGGAGGACGCGGACGGATGGATCAGTCTCCGCGCCTTCGATTGCGTCGGCCAGCGCGCCGTACATCGCATTCGTCAGCGCATTCTTCTTGTCGGGCCGCGCCATCGTCAGGCTTAAAATCCCGTCGCTCTTCTCGATCTTGATATGCTCGGTCATTCATCTTCTCCTCTGGGAAATCTGCTTTGCATGGTGGTGAGCCAGCGCGCGACGACATCGATCTCGGCTTCGGTAAATCCTTCCGTGAGGCGCGCATTGACCTCGGCGAGCCCTGCCTTCGACTGCGCCATCGCCGCGCGGCCGGCCGGCGTCAGCCAGAGCCGCCACGCGCGCCCGTCATCCGGATCGGCACGGCGCTTGATCAGGTCCGCAGCCGTCATCCGGTCCACCAGTCCGCTGATGCCGGGCGGGCCGAGATCAAGCGCCGCGCCCGCCTCGCCCATCAGCACGCCGTCCCGCTGGCCCAGGATGAACAGCAAGCCGGACTGCGCGGCGGTAACGCCGCTGGCTTGCGTCCGCGCCGCCATCCAGCGCTGCAGCCGGCGCTGCGCGACGCTGAGCAGGAAAACCAGCCGGTGCTCGCGCCGCGGGCTCATGCCGATGAAGCTAATTTATTTCGCATGCGAACTATCTATGTCACCACCGGCAAGTTGTCACGGTGATTTTTAGTGTGGACGCGCCGCGAGGTCTTCAGGGCTAGACAGCGCAGGCGGCCACCAAACCAGAAACCGCAGCCTTGGCAGCAGCTTGGATAAAAAATCGATTTTCGATTGACGATATCGCCTTCCCTCGCCAATCTGCGCGGCCATGAGCAGTATCGGGTTGAGTTTTGGTGAGAGCCTTGCCGACGAACGGCCTCGAAGCCTGACATCAGCCGTTCAGGAGCGGCTGCGCGCGGATATTCTCTCGACCCGGCTGCTGCCCGGCCAGAAGCTGCATATTGCCGGTCTCGCCAAACAGTTCTCGGTCAGCCTCGCCGCGGTGCGCGAGGCGTTGTCGCGGCTGGTCGCGGACGGGCTGGTGCAGGCATCCGACCAGCGTGGCTTTCGCGTCAGCCCGGTATCATCAGCCGATCTTCGGGACGTGACGCAGACCCGTGTCGATATCGAAGGGCTGGCGCTGCGGCGCTCGATCGAGCGTGGCGACGCGGCATGGCTTGCCTCGGTGGAAAAATCGTTCGCAGCGCTCTGCGCCGTTCCCCATACCTATCCCGACGATCCGACCCATCACTATGAGGAATGGGTGGTGCGGCACCGCGTCTTCCACCGCACGCTGGTGAACGCCTGCGGCTCGCAATGGCTGCTCGGATTTCGCGATGTGCTGCATGAGCAGAGCGAGCGCTATCGGAGGCTCGCGATCCGGCGCAACAGCGAAAAATCCCGCGATGTGGAGGCCGAACACGCGGCAATCGTGCGTGCCACGCTCAAGCGCGATGCCGATGCCGCAGTCGCGGCGCTCTCGAAGCATTTCATGACGACCATGCACCTCGTCGAGCTCGCTACATCGAAAACGTTCGGAGGTAGCGACACCGCCTGATCGACCGCTCGAAGATCAAACCAATCAAGAAAAATGCAAAGGGAAACGTCACAATGAAGATCACGCGACGCCACATCCTGGCAACGATCACGGCAGCCACCGTGCTTGGCGCATCCGGCTACGCGCAAGCCGCCGACACCGTCCGCATCGGGCTTCCGACCAAAACCTACTGGCCGACCACGATCGCGGAAACCGCGGTGCGGCAGAAATTGTTCGAGAAGGAAGGCATCGCAGCGGAGCTTACGATCTATCGCGGCGGCGCCGAGACGTTCGAGGCGATGGCGGCGGGTGCCGCCGACGTCATTCTCGACGCCACCTCGCTGGTGTCGGCCGGACGCAAGAAGGGCGTGAACTCCAAAGTGCTCGCCAGTGCCGCGACGGGCTATTACGGCTGGCAGTTGATGACGCTTTCGAAATCGACGCTCGGCGTCAAGGATTTGGCCGGCAAGAAGGTCGCGATCACCTCCGCGGGCTCCGGCTCCGACCTGCTGGCGTTGTGGACCCAGCAGGACAAGAAGATTGAATTCACCCGCGTTCCCGTTGGCGGCGGCGGGCTGGTGCCGAACCTGCTCGCCGGCAATGTCGACGCGGCCGTGGTCTATTCTCCGCTGAGCTTCCAGATATCCAAATCGGGCGAAGCGCGCACCCTCGTTGACTTCTCCAAGGAAGTACCGCCGAACCTCGCGGCCGGCTGGATCGCGCTCGACAAGTACGTGCAAGACAAGCCGCAGATGGTGCAGAAGACGCTGAACGCGCTGTATGGCGCGTTGATGTTCATGCGCGCCAACAAGGATGCCTCTGTCAAGCTGATCACCGAGCTCTATGAAATTCCCGCCGAGATCGCGGCACTGGAATATGAAAACACGATTCTGAAGCTGGAAACCGACGGCAGCATGGAGGGTCCGAAGATTCCGGAGCAGCTCCAACTCGCGCTCGACATGGCCAAGGCCGGCGGCATGAAGGACCTTGGGCCTGCCGCCGAGATCATCTCGACGCAGTTCAAGCCGGTTCCGACCAAGCCCTGAGGCGGCGCGATGCGTGGATTAGGCGTAAAGGCGGCACGAATCGCGATCGTGGTGGGGCTGTTTGCGATATGGGAAATCCTGTCGCGCAGTGGCATCGTCAACCCGCGCCTGCTCCCTTCCGCCTCCGACACGCTGGCAACGCTCGGCGAGCTCCTGCAGCGCGCGAGCGTGCGCAAGGACCTCGCCGTCACCGCGACCGAAGTGGTGACCGCGTTCGCGCTCGCCGTCCCCGTCGGCGCGCTGATCGGCTTCCTGATCGCGGAGAACCGCTATTTTTCCGACGTGGCAAAGCCGCTGCTGTTCTTCGCGTTCAGCATCCCGAAATCGATCTTCCTGCCGATGTTCATCCTGGTGTTCGGCGTCGGCTTTGCGCAGAAGGTCGGCTTCGGATTCTTCTCGACCATCTTCATTGTGATCATGTCGACCACGACGGCGGTGGAGTCGGTCAAGGTCGAGCATTTGACCGTCGCCCGCTCCTATGGCGCGACGCCGATGCAAACCGCGTTTCGCGTCTATCTGCCGAGCATGCTCCCCGTTCTCCTGGAAGCGTTGCGGATCTCGATGATCTTCAATCTCACCGGCGTGATCCTCGCCGAAATGTACGCCTCGCGCGACGGCATCGGCCATCAGATCGCGACCTGGGGCGAGAATTTTCAGATGAAGCAGTTGCTGGCCGGCGTGGTGATGATCGCCGTGATCGCGATTACCTTCAATGAACTGGTCAGATGGGTGGAAACACGATGCAGCCATTGGCGAACATAACCCCGCTGAAGCCGGCCGGCGCGGTCGAGGTCCGCAATGTCGGGCAGGTCTTCAAGACCACCACGCAGGACGTCATAGCGCTCGAAGACGTCTCGCTCGACGTCAAGCCCGGCCGCTTCGTCGTGCTGGTCGGCCCGAGCGGCTGCGGCAAGTCGACACTTCTGATGATGATGGCTGGCCTCCGCCAGCAGACCTCGGGCACCATCACGGTCAGCGGTGCACCGATTCCCGAACCCGATCCAAATCGCGTCGGCGTGGTGTTTCAGGAAGCCAGTCTGTTTCCCTGGCTGACGGCGGAGGAGAATGTCGAGTTTCCGCTGGCGCTGCGCCGCGTCGCCAAGAGCGAACGCCGCGCCAAGGCGCAGGATGCGCTCAAACTCGTCGGCCTCGACGGCTTCGGCAAGCGCCATCCGCACGAACTGTCCGGCGGCATGAAGCAGCGCGTCTCGATCGCGCGCGGGCTGGTGCAGGACCCTCCGGTGCTGCTGATGGACGAACCGTTTGCCGCGCTCGACGAACAGACCCGCATGACCATGGGCGACGAACTGCTGCGGATCTGGGCTGCCACCGGCAAGACCGTGGTGTTCGTCACCCACAGCCTGACTGAGGCGGTCTATCTCGCCGACGAGGTGATCGTGATGTCGCCGCGGCCCGGCCGCATCGTCGATCACCTGCAGGTCTCGCTGCCCCGCCCGCGTACCTATGAAATGCTGAGCGGCGACGCGTTCGGCACCCTGCGCGACCGTATCTGGCGGCACATCCGCAAATCAGCGTGAGGCAGAGATGACCGCGGCGACGCTTCGCAGATTGATCGTGATCGGGCTCATTGCGCTGTGGGAAATCCTGCCGCGCGCGGGCCTCATTCCCGAGCTGTTCCTGCCGTCGCTGTCGTCGACACTCGCGGCCGGCTGGAACGAGGCGGGCGAATACGGCCATGCCCTTGCCATCACGCTCTACGAGGTCGCGATCTCCATGGCGTTCGCCTGCGGCGGCGGCATCCTGTTAGGGGCCATCGTCGGCAGCCTGCCGCGGCCGCGCATCCTGATCATGCCGATGGTATCGAGTCTCTATGCGGTGCCGCTGGTCATTCTCTATCCTGTCTTCACCGTGTGGCTCGGCATCGGTTCGGAATCCAAGATCGCATTCGCCTCGATCTACGGCTTCCTGCCGACGATGCTGGCGACCGCCGCCGGCATCCAGACCATCGATCCGCAATTGCTGCTCGCCGCACGCAGCATGGGCGCGACGCTGAGCCAGCGGCTGGTTCGCGTGATCATCCCGGCGGCGATCCCGACCGTGCTTTCCGGCTTGCGCGTCGGCGGCGCGCTCGTCATCGTCGGTGTCGTGGTATCGGAGATGCTGATTTCATCCGCCGGCATCGGCTATCTGATCTCGCGCTACCGCACCATTCTCGACAGCCCGCATGTATTCGCCGGCGTGCTGCTGGTGTTGGCGATGGCGATTGCCTTCAACGCCGCCATCAAATGGATCGAGCGCAAGGCCGCGATCTGGCAGACGGGGACGCGCGCCGGACAGAATGCCACGGAAGAAATCGCGCCCACCCTGCAGCCTGCGACCTGACGGGAGCATGGGCGTGTTCGACCTGACGCTGACATTCGACAATGGTCCCGAGCCCGGTGTGACGCCGCGCGTGCTCGATACCTTACGCGAACGCGGCATCAAGACGACCTTCTTCGTGATTGGCGAGAAGCTTGGCGACCCCGAACGCCGCCAGCTTGCGGCGCGGGCCCATGACGAAGGCCACTGGATCGGCAATCACACTTTTACGCACACGGTACCGCTCGGGCAGCAGCGCGATGCGGACACGGCGCAAAGCGAGATCGGCCGGACGCAGGATGCGATCGGCAACCTCGCTCACGCCAATCGCTGGTTCCGGCCGTTCGGCGGCGGCGGCAATCTCGACGCGCGGCTGCTGAAGCCTTCCGTGGTCGAATATCTCACGCGCAACAAGCATAGTTGCGTGCTCTGGAACGCGATCCCGCGCGACTGGGACGATCCGGACGGCTGGGCCGACCGGGCCCTGGAGCAGTGCCGGTCGCAGCCGTGGAGCCTGATGGTTCTGCACGATCTGCCGAGTGGCGCGATGAACCATCTCGAGCGCTTCATCGACCACGCCGGAAAAGCCGGCGCGCGTTTCCATCAGGACTTTCCGCCCGATTGCGTTCCGATCCGTTCGGGCGAGATCGTACAATCCATCGAACCCTATGTTTCCTCCATCGAAGAAAGTACCGAATAATGAAGATCGCAAGTTTCAAGGCGGGTCCAACCGCAACATACGGCCTGGTGACAAAAGCCGGCGTCATTGACGCCGGCAAGCGGCTGAAGGATCGGCCAACCCTGAAGGCGCTGCTCGCGAGCGGATCGCTCGATGCCTTGAGCGCGCTGCAAGGCGAACGGCCGGACTACGCGTTCGCCGAAATTGAGCTGCTGCCGACCGTTCCCGATCCGGACAAGATCTTCTGCATCGGCGTCAATTACGCCACGCATCTCGCCGAAAGCGGCCATCCTACACCGCCGCACCCGATGATTTTCACCCGCTTTGCCAACAGCCAGGTCGGCAGCGGCCAACCGATGATCCGGCCGCTGGAGTCGGAGCGCTTCGACTATGAAGGCGAAATGGCCGTCATCATCGGCAAGGCCGGCCGCCGCATTTCGCGTGAGGCAGCGCTGGCGCATGTCGTGGGCTATGCCTGCTACAATGACGGCAGCATCCGCGACTGGCAGCGTCACACCTCGCAATTCGCGCCGGGAAAGAATTTCGTCGGCACCGGCGCGTTCGGACCGTGGATGGTCACGACGGACGAAATCCCCGATATCAGCAAGCAGACGATTGCGACCCGCCTCAACGGAGTCGAGGTGCAAGCCGCACCAATCTCGGACCTCGTGTTCGACGTCCCTGCCCTGATCGCCTACTGCTCGACCTTCACCGAGCTGGTGCCCGGCGACGTCATCGTGACCGGCACCACCGGCGGCGTCGGCGCCTACCGCACGCCGCCGCTCTGGATGAAGGATGGCGACGTGGTTGAGGTCGAGGTCTCCGGCATCGGCGTGCTGCGCAATCCGGTCAGGGATGAGGTTGCGGCCGCAGCGACGCGTGCTGCCTGACGTGAGCGGGAGAATAACAAGAGCAAGGAGATACTCATGAACCTGCCAAAGCACCTGCTGCCGACCACCGTCGTCGGCAGCTATCCGCAGCCGGAATGGCTGGTCGATCGCGCGATGCTGTCCAAGGTGGTGCCGCGCACGCGCCTGCATGCGATGTGGCGGCTGCCGGCCGAACATTTGGAGGAGGCGCAGGACGACGCCACTATTGTCGCCATCAGGGACATGGAGCGCGCCGGCATCGACATCGTGACCGACGGCGAAATCCGGCGCGAGAGCTACTCCAACCGTTTTGCGACGGCGCTCGAAGGCATCGACGACGAAAATCCGGCCATGATCACCTCGCGCAGCGGACACCAGACGCCTGTGCCGCGCGTCACAGGCCCGGTGAAGCGCCGCGGCCCGGTCGAGCTGCACGACATGAAATTCCTGCGCCAGAACACTGATCGCGCAGCAAAAATCACCCTGCCTGGCCCGTTCACGATGAGCCAGCAGGCCAAGAACGAATTCTATAAGGACGACGAGGAACTGGCGATGGCCTTCGCCGCCGCCGTCAACGCCGAGGCGCTCGACCTGCAAAGGGCCGGCGCCGACGTGATCCAGCTCGACGAGCCCTGGGTGCGCAACAATCCGGACCTTGCCCGCCGCTACGCCGTAAAGGCGATCAACCGCGCGCTCGAGGGCATCACCGTGCCGACGGTGGTGCATCTGTGCTTCGGCTATGCCGCGGTCGTGCCCGGCTCGACCAAGCCGGCCGGCTATTCCTTCCTCGCCGAACTCGCTGACACCAATGCCGAGCAGATCTCGATCGAGGCGGCGCAGCCGAAGCTCGATCTCGGCGTGCTCAAGGATCTGTCGTCGAAGAAGATCATGCTCGGCGTGCTCGACCTCGGCAATCCCGAGATCGAATCCGCCGATGTGGTGGCCGACCGGATCCGCAACGGGCTGAAGCACGTCGCCGCGGATCGCCTTGTCGTCGCCCCCGACTGCGGCATGAAATACATGCCGCGCCAGACGGCGTTCGGAAAACTGAAGGCGATGTGCGACGCGGCCGCCGCCGTGCGCAGGGAGATCAGCTAAAGAGAGATCAGCTAAGCGGCTTGCCCTGCAGCCACGCCGCACCGCGCGCATACAAGGCCTCGACTTCGGGGCCTTCCAGGCCGGGCATGTCGCGCTTCACCGTGTAGCCGAGGCGGCTCTGCAGATAAGCGAGGTGCCGGTAGCCCGGCGGAAACTGCTCGAGCAGCGCCTTGTCGAGGACAGGCGCTGTGCCCGGCGTGACGGGGTCCATGCGGTCCTTCTCATAGATCGGCTGGCGCAGCACGATGCCCCAGCGCCCCTCCCGCTTTTCGAGAAAGTCGTAGAACCGGCCGGTGCAGAGCACGTCGCACAGCACGCCTTCGACCTCGGCGCGCTGCGAGATCGTCATCTTGGTCTGCGAGATGGCGCGTTGTCCTGCAAGGTCGACCGAGATACCGCCGAGGAAATGCAGGATGCTGACGCCCTTGGCCCAGGCCTGCTTGCTGATTTCGATGAACTCGTCGCCGGTGCCCTGCGTCCAGGTCGCCATCATTCGGCCGTCCGGATGCCAGACGGTGCGGAAACGCTCCCAGTCGCCGGCATCGCGCCAGATCGCCCAGTTCTGCAACAATTCACGGATCAGGCGGTCATCTTCAATCTCGGCGTGACTTCCGGGCATGCGGACGTCTCCCTTCGGACGTATATCTCAAGTGTCTATGAGACATAGCTGCGGCGGGCGCCCGCTGACAAGTCGGGTAGATCAGGGAGTTAGCTAACGCCCCGGCGCCCTTCACAACAGTTTCGCGCGGACGAACAGCGCACGCAGGGCGTTGGTCGCCTGCACGGTCAGCATCGCGTTATCAGCGGCGCCCTGCAGTGCACTGACAGCACCGGCGTGTAGCGCGCGGAATTCGATCCACTCGATCGAGCTGAGATTGGTGATGAAACGGTAGGCCTGGCCGACGGTGGCGATCGACACCGTCTGGCCGTTCAGGTTGATCTTGAAAACCGCACGCAGCGGCGTGTCGGAATCGGCGGCATCGCCTGCGACTGCGTTCATGACGGGGACGGTGAACGCCGCGACGCGGTGAGGCCTTCCTTGAGGCTCGGCACGACGACGAGGCGCTTGACCTCGCCATTGCGGTACGCCGTCAGGAACCGGTCATACTCCTTGATCGAGACGCAGCCGTTGGAATCGCCGTTTGGGCCCAGCAGGTAGCTGTGCACGAGTAGACCCGTTCGCCCGTGCATTTCGCTTTCGCCCACGGGCGTCATGCGCAGCGCCGCGACGCCATGAAACAGCTTTTCACGCGGCTTGAGGTCGTAGACGTTTGGCGGAGTCGCGCCGACCATCCGCTGGTCGACATGGGCCGGATTGTCCATCAGGCCGCCCAGCCCCGAATGTGCCTCGAGCTTGCCGCCGTTCGGCAGGTAAACGGCGCGGGCCGAAATGTCGTAGACCGCCGTCTGACTATCGTAGCCGAGCGCCGTCAGATCCTTGCGCTCGCCGAGCAGCCCATCCCCCGGGGTCAGCGACGCCAGCGAGAAGCGCATCGGCACCAGATCGGCGAGCTTCTCGAACATGGTGCGGTTATCAGACGAAACCGGCGCGGGATCGCTCCCCGTTGACTGAAGATTGGCCAGGACCGGCCGGGCTCGCGGCAGCGGGATTGCCGCCTCGACCGTCGGGGCGGACGGTTCGGGCTGAACGTTCTGCTCCTCACGCGATCGTCCGCCCAACTGGCTTTCGATGTGCCCGAACTCTGCATCGAAATTCGAACGGGCCGCGGGACGCCAGGGGTAGTTAAAGGCCAGCGAACGGCGCACCGAGCCCGGGCCGAAGCGCTCGTCGAACGAGGAAGTGCTGCCGACATTCGCGGATGCGGGATTGATCCAGGCGGCCGGGTCGAAATCGATCACCCAGCCGGCCAGTCCCAACGCCATGGCGAGCGCCGCCGCGCCGAAGGCCGCCTCACGGCACAATCGTGTACGGCGGCTCGAAGCAAGGCCGGCTGCGCTGGTCGTCTTTCTATCCATCCGTCCCCGGCTCGGCGCTTCGGAATCACGTCTGATTCCTAATGGATTCACCGAATAAGTCCCACCATAATGCAAACCAAAGTAAGGCATAATCGAGACAAGCGCTCGACGTCATCATGACCGGCCGAATCCACGGTTTCAAGCCATCTAATGGTAAACCGGGCCGGATTTCCCCGGCGAGGCCGCGCTCAGGGACGCAGAACCGGGTTGGTATTCGGCGCGGGCGCCTCTTCCATCTCGGCGTGCTCCGGCAGCTTGTCGGCATGCACGGCGAGCGCCGGCCCGATCCAGATCGGATCGGCCTCATGATCCCGGCGCGGATTGGTCGTATTCGGATGGACCAGAACGCTTAGATTGCCATGATTGAGCATCAGCCACGGGACCAGCTCGGGGAATACCTCCCGGGCAAAGGCCACCTGGTACATGGCCTGATCATGCGGGCCGACCTTGACGTCATGCCAGCGTCCGAGCGTGACCGAGAACCGCTCACCGATCCAGGCGCGCAACTGCTCGGCCTCGGCCCGCGACGTCGCCGGATCGTAATAGATGTGGGCGTGGTAACTCGCGATCTCGCCCAATGGTCGCGGACCGTATGCCTCCGGCTCACCCGTCATTGCCTGCGCTCCACGCTATCGTTGCTTTGGACCGGTCGATGATCGCTGCAACTGGCCGTGGGGTCAATGTGGCGCGGGCCATGTGTAGGCGTCAGCCTGACCGCTTCTTGCTGCTCTCGAAGACGGTCATGCCAGCGGCCGGGTCGAGGTCGACGTCGGTCGCCTCCGTCAGGCGCGCCATCGTCATGTAGAAGCCGATCGCGAGGATCGATTCGACGATCTCCTGCTCGCTGAAATTCGTGCGCATGGCAGCGAAGACCGGCTCGGCGACACGGACGTTCTCGATGACTTCCCGGCCGAACGCCAGCAGCGCCTGTTCGGCGGCATTGAACGCGGCGTCCTCGTATTTGCCTTGTTCGATGCAGTCGATCTGCTTTTGCGTGACGCCGACGCCGAGCGCGATCGGAACGTGCTGACGCCACTCATAGACGCCATGCTGCAGCTGCGCGACCTGGAGGATCAGCAATTCGCGGTTGACGTGGCTGAGTTTCTGGCGGTGCAGGATCGAATTGGCGAACCGCATCGCCGGAATGAAATTGGCTTCGGCATGCGCCATCATCCGGAAGATGTTCAGCACAACCGGCATCCTGTCAAAGGACGCGCGCACGTCGCCGCTGGTTGCCGCCGGATCGATCAGGGGAAGTCTTGCCATTCGGCCTCTTCTTGCGTTTGCTGTTCTTGTTGCTTTTGCGGACGCTTCCGCGCTCAGGCCGTAACTTACCTCGCACTTGCCGGGGCGCGCATCACTCAGCGTCCGCCGACTTCGCGGATGGGATCGGCACCGTCCCAACCAGCGGCGACCCTGCGAATGTGCTCGAAGAAACTTCCCTTGCTGCCGCTGATATCTGAAATCTCCACCACGGTGCCGGGATGGGCTTGCGTGTCGAAATAAGCGAAGCGGCCCTTTTCGCCGCCGATCTGGCCTTCATGTCCGATCTTGTAGCCAAGCGACAGCGCGCGGTCGTAGAGGGCCTGATAATCACGGGTCCAGTACGACATGTGCTGCAAGCCTTCGCGGCCGGAGTCGAGAAACTCCTTGTACATCGAGGGCGCATCGTTGCGCTGCTGGATCAGCTCGATCTGGAGATCGCCGGAATTGGCGAGCGCAACGCTCATCTCCATGGCGGAGTCCTGGCCGCGATGGCGGAAGTAATCGGTCTTGACCTTGTCGATATAGTACCAGGGCCCGACGCCCATCACATTGACCCAGTGATTCATGGCGGCGCGGATATCCCGCACGACATATCCGTTCTGGCAGACTGCACCAAAGATTCGACTCATGACGACCTCCGTCCGCTTGCCGGCGGGACAGACTTCCCGCCTCTTGTTCTTCTTGGTCCCGCCGTTCGAGAAGCTGCTGGCACTCGGCATCTCCACCGACTTCATCGCCGGAGACCAGCAGCGCGACATCAACGCGCGCGACATCGAAGCCTGGAAGAAGGTCGCCAGCGAAGCGAAGATCGAGGTCAAGTAGCCGCTGAACGCAAAAGAGGGCCGAGACAATCGGCCCTCCCCGCCGCATTCACAGAACGCTCAGCTCGCCTTGCCGAACAGCACGGGCAACTGGCGCGGGCCGCGCACGGTGCCTTCGGACCAGGTGACCTTGCCGGCGGGATCGAGCCTGAAATCCGGGATCCGCTTCAGCCATTCCTCGATCGCAACGGTCATTTCCATGCGCGCGAGGTTGGAGCCGACGCAGCGGTGAATGCCGAGGCCGAACGCAGCGTGGCGGTTTTCCTTGCGGTCGATCACCACCTTGTCGGCGTCGGGGAACATGGCGGGATCGCGGTTGGCGGCCGGGAACGACAGCAGCACCATGTTGCCGGGCTTGACCGGGCAGCCGCTGATGGTCGTCTCCTTCATCACCTCGCGCGCCATCGTCACCGGCGAATAGGCGCGCAGCAGTTCCTCGACCGCTAGCGGCATCAATTCCGGTTCCTTGACGAGACGCTCGCGGTCCGCCGGCGTCTTCGCCAGATGCCACAGCGAGGAGCCGATCGCGCTCCAGGTGGTGTCGATGCCGGCGATCAGAAGCAGCCGCAGCGAACCCAGCACATGCTCATCCGCCAGCGGATTTCCGTCCTTGTCCCTCGCGTTCATCAGCGTCGAGATCAGATCATCGGTCGGATTGTTTTTGCGATACTCGATATGGCCGGCGAAATAGCCGGTCATCTCCCTTACCGCCTCCATCAGCGCGTTTTCGTCCTTGATGCCGAGTTCGAGGATGCCGTGAATCCATTTGATGAAGAGATCGCCGTCCTTCTCAGGGATTCCGAGCATATGTGCGATGGCGCGGACGGGGACATGCTTAGTGTAGCGCGCGGCGGCGTCGCATTTGCCATCGGCGATGAACTCGTCGATCAGCTCGTTGCAGATGGCGCGCACCCGCGGTTCGAGCTTTTTCATCGCGTCCGGCGTGAACGGCGGCAACAGCAATTGCTTGGCCGGCTTGTGCTCGGGCGGATCGGAGGTGATCGGCGGCGCCCGCGCCGTGATCTCCGGCCGCATGTCGCGCACGATGACGCGCCGGGACGAAAAATGGTCAGTGTCGTAGGCGATTTCCTTCACCGCCTGGTAGGTGGTCGGCATGTAGCAGCCGAGGAAGCGCTCGGTGTGAACGACCGGCGAAGCCTCGCGCAATTTCTCCCAGATCGGAAACGGGTTTTCCGTCCACGTCGGATCGGTGTGGTCGAAATCATTGACCCAGTCGGAGACCGGGGGATGTTCGGGCATGATGCTGGCGGAATCGGACATCGGAGCAAATCCTCTGCTTGGTTCGTTCAGATCTATTTTGGCTATATCGATCTCCGGACCGGACTATTCCTCGGTCACCTCGATCGCGATTTCAGGACAGTTGGTCTGGGCAAGCCAGGCCTTGTCTTCCAGACCCGCGGGCACGGAACCGTCGCCGACTTCGTGCGCATTGCCGAATTCGTCGAGGTCGAACAGTTCGGGTGCCAGTGATTTGCAGCGCGCGTGGCCCTGACATTTGTCCTGGTCGACGCGGATTTTCAGCTTTCCGGCCATCGCAGCGTTTCCCTTTTTGCGACGCGCTTTGCCGCGCGGTATTCTTCTTTCGGCATTCTTCGGCACGGCGGCACAGACCCGCCGGCGCACCGCGAAGTTATATTGTATTACATTCGCGCTACCGTTGTGCTGTCAAGTCAAAAGTTATAGATCATGACATTGAAATGCCACCTCGACCCGCACGCAAAGCGCTGAACGCCTATCACCATGGGGATCTTCGTGATGCCCTGGTTCAGGCCGCGTTGCACGAAGTCGAGCTCGGCGGCCCGGAAGCGATCAGCATCAGCGCGCTTGCCAAGAAACTCGGCGTCTCGCAGCCGGCGCCATACAAGCATTTTGCCGATCGCGAGACGTTGCTGACCGCTGTCACGGCCGAAGCGTTCCGCCAATTCAGCGCGATGATGCGTGCGGCGATCGAAAAGCCGTCGAAACAGTCGAAGCTGTCGCGCTTCGCGCAGCTCACGCTTGATTTCGGCCTGCGCCGCAACGGCATCTATCGACTGATGTTCGCGTCGCGAACCATGGCGTGCGCGCCAAAAGGCAGCGAGCTGCACAGCGCGGCAATGGAAACCTTCGAACTCCTGGTGGAGGCGCTCGAGGCGCCGGCCGTCGGGCTGTTGCGCGAGCGTAGCGCCCTGAAGGTCTGGGCCTCGCTACACGGCGTGGTGATGCTCGCCGAACAGGGACTGCTCACCGGCCAGGTTGCCCATGTCAGCCGGGAAGAACTGGTCGAGGACATCGTGATGGAAACGAAACTCGCGCTGTCGGTCGCCATCGATACGGCCGGCAAGGCTGATTCATGAAGGCCGGTTCATGACGGCCGAGGCGCCGGCATCTGACGGATCTGACAACAGTGGCCTCTATGGAGGCGTCGTTCTCGGGCTTGCCGCCATGGCGGCTCTCATCGTCGCAAACTCACCGCTGGGGCCGCAATACGAGGCGCTGCTACGGACGACCGGCGAGGTCCGAATCGGATCGATCGGACTGAGCAAGACCGTCGATCACTGGATCAATGACGGCTTGATGGCGGTGTTCTTTCTGCTGGTCGGCCTCGAGATCAAGCGCGAGGCGCTAGAGGGCCCGCTGTCGAGCGCAAAGCAGGCGGCATTGCCCGTGATCGCCGCGTTCGGCGGCTTTGTCACGCCAGCGGCGATCTTTGCCGCGGTGAACTGGGGCGACGCCCACGCATTGCGCGGCTGGGCCATCCCGGCGGCGACCGACATCGCCTTTGCGCTGGGTGTTTGCGCCATGCTGGGACGCAAGGTCCCGGCTTCGCTGAAGATATTTCTAATGGCGCTCGCAATCATCGACGATCTGATGGCCATCATCGTCATTGCGATCTTCTATACCGCGGACCTCTCCATCATGGCGCTGGCGCTTGGCGGAATCGGCGTGGGGGCGCTCGCGGTTCTCAATCTGCTCGATGTGCGCAGACCATCGTTCTATCTCATCGCCGGGCTGTTCACCTGGGTCTGCGTGCTCAAATCCGGCGTGCATGCGACGCTCGCCGGTGTCGCCGTCGGTCTCGCGATGCCGCTGACCCGACACGACGGGCACAGCCTGCTCGAAGATACCGAACACGCTCTCAGGCCATGGGTGATTTTCGCCATCGTGCCGATTTTCGCCTTCGCGAATGCCGGCGTATCGCTTCACGGATTGACCTTGTCAAAACTGGCGGAGCCGATAACGGTTGGCACTATCGCAGGGCTTTTCGTCGGCAAACAGATCGGGGTCTTCGGCTCATCGCTGCTCGCGATCAGGCTGGGCCTGGCTGCGATGCCGGAAGGGGCCACGACGGCAAAGCTTTATGCCATCGCCATCCTGACCGGCATTGGCTTCACCATGAGCCTCTTCATCGGCACGCTGGCCTTCGACGACGAGGTGGTGCTGAAACAGGTCCGGCTCGGCGTCCTCGCAGCTTCGCTGCTGTCCGGCATCGTCGCCGCGCTGCTTTTTGCGGCCCTCAGCC
The DNA here is from genome assembly GCF_036924765.1 of Bradyrhizobium sp. AZCC 1678. Classification (NCBI taxonomy): domain Bacteria; kingdom Pseudomonadati; phylum Pseudomonadota; class Alphaproteobacteria; order Hyphomicrobiales; family Nitrobacteraceae; genus Bradyrhizobium; species Bradyrhizobium sp. AZCC 1678. Next base: position 2,345,484 of record NZ_JAZHSE010000001.1, on the reverse strand, counting down.
GATCGAACGGAGTTCCGGCTTCGCGATAGGCGGCGCAAACGCGCCACACCTGCCATGAGACCGAAGTCCGCATGGCAGCCGCCGCTTGTATTCGCCACGGACAGATGATCTAGCTTGTCCAGTCAAGGGCAACATGGGTTGAGCACGAGCTTTACCAGATCCACCGTACCGCGCCGTCTGAAACTCGCGCTAGCGCGATCCGTCAGAGGCGCAGCGCTCGGCATGCTTGTGTCGTTTTGCGCTACGGGCCTTGCGCTTGGAAAAGACGAAGACGACGGTGAGGAGGATACGACCAAGGCAAAACCGGCCCTGCCGAATTTCTACCTCGATATGAGAACCATCTACTCGACGCTGCCTGCCGGCACGCTGTCGATCGGATTTAGCGCCCCGCCTTTGCTAGCGACGCTGGCGAACCTTTCCGCGCTCCGAACCCTTAACTCACCCTCCAGCCAAAGTGTCTCGATCGACCTGCCGTTGACGGTCGATGTCAACGATCAGCTCTCGGTCTATGGCGGCGTCAGTGGCGCTACGTCGCAGGCCGGCACCGATCCCTGGACCGCTTTCTCGATCTTCAGCTTTACGCTCGGATTCCAGGCCGACATCTATCAGCAGAACGGCGGAATGTTTCCGACCATCACCGTTCAATCCAACGTGTCGCGATCGACTTCGGACTCTCCGCTGGCCTCCACGACCTACAACACGATCCTGGAGGCCGGCTACGCGCTGAATGCGGATGAGACGCGAGGGCTGCTCGCGGGAATGCAGTACGCCAAGGTCCTCGTCGATACCCCGCTCGCCCGCGTCAGCCCTGACGTCATGGGCTATGTCGGCGGCTACTATCAGTGGGACAACAACTGGAAGTTCACCGGCCGTTTCGGCGTGCAACACTTCGGCGGCGCGCAGCTTCTGACCCTGACGCCGTTTCCCGCATTCACACAGCCGATCCTGCGGCTCGACCTCGATCGCATGGACGACGACGATAACCGGCTGTTCGGCATCACCGCGCAGATAGCATGGACGCCGAAGCCGTCCTACCAGCTGACGCTGCGAACGCCGCTCTATGCGATCAAGAATTAGCGGCCAGATTGCCGCAAGCTCATGCGGGCTGCGAATCTCGCACGGCCGCGCCGCGCAGCAGCTTGCCGATTTCCGGCTTGCAGGCACCACAATTGGTACCGGCCTTCAGGCGCCGGCCGACCTCGTCGACGCTGGCTGCCCCTTTTTTGATTTCGGCCGATATCTGGTGCTGTCCGACGCCGAAGCACGAGCAGACGATCGGCCCAACGTCCTGGCCCGCATCGAGCGGCTGCCCCGTCAGCAGCGACATCCTCGCATTCGCTGACAATGCCTGCTCTGCGAATAGCCCTGATAGCCACGATCGCGAGACCAGCTTGTGATCGGGTGCGATGAACACGCAACCTTCCAGCCGGCCGTCGCGAACGGCCGCGTAGCGGAAGCGGCCGGCCTTCGGATCGCGATAGGCGATCCATTCGATGTCGTCATGTCCGACACGAAGCTGCGCCCGCGCCCAGTCGCGCCAGCTTGCCGGCCGCTCGTCGCCGGTGAGTTCCATCCGCCAGCAAGTCCCTGAGAGCCCGCCGACCCAGTAGCCCGCTTCGGGACGCTCGATCTCCTGGCGGCTGAGAATGAAGGCATGCCATTTCGGCAAGTAGGCTGCCGCCTTCACCGGCGTGTGCTTGGACTCCGGTTGCCCGGAGATCGGATCGGTCGCTGGATTGACCAGCGCGTTGACCCGGCCATCGCCGGCATATTCGCCGTTCCAGTGCATCGGCACGAACACACAGCCGCGGCGCTGCTCGGCGGTGACGACAACGCGCACCACCATCTCGCCCCACGGGCTGGTCAATCGCGCGAGCCCGCCATTCTCGACGCCGGCCATGCGCGCATCGTCGGGATGGAATTCGGCATAAGGCTCGAAAACGTGAGCCAGCAGCCGCGCCGATTTTCCCGTCCGCGTCATGGTGTGCCATTGATCGCGGACCCGTCCGGTGTTGAGCACCAGCGGATAGTCCCGGCTGGTCGCGTTCACGGCGGCACGCGGCGTCACCGGCACGAAACGCGCCTTGCGGTCGGGCGTGAAGAATTGTCCGGTTTCGAACATCCGCGGCGTACCGGTCGGATATTCGCGCGTCACCGGCCACTGGATCGGGGTAAGCGCGTCGTAGGCGCGATCGTCGAGCGTATTCAGGGCGGACAGATCGAAATCGCGCGTCCCCTCATTCTCGAAACTGGAGAGTCTCGCGTGCTCGCGGAAGATCGCGGCGGCGTTCGGATAGTTGAACCCCGAAAAACCCATGCGCTGCGCGACGTCGCAGACGGTCTGCCAATCGGCCCTTGCAGCGCCGGGCGCGGGCAGGAATCGCCGTTGCCGGGAGATGCGGCGTTCGGAGTTGGTGACGGTACCGTCCTTCTCGCCCCACGTCAGCGCCGGCAGCAGTACGTGCGCATGACGCGTGGTGTCGGTATGGCGCATGCAGTCGGAGACGACGACGAGCTCGCACGCATCGAGCGCGCGGCGCACGCGATCGGCATCCGGCAGGCTGACCACCGGATTGGTGGACATGATCCAGACCGCCTTGATGCGCTGATCGGCGATCGCGTCGAACATGTCGACGGCCTTGAGGCCCTGCTTGTCCGCGATAATTGGCGACTGCCAGAAGCGCTGCACGATGTCGCGGTGTCGCGGGTTTTCGATCTCCATGTGGGCGGCCAATTGATTGGCCAACCCGCCGACTTCCCGGCCGCCCATGGCGTTGGGTTGTCCGGTCAACGAGAACGGGCCCATACCGGGTCGCCCGATACGCCCCGTCAACAAATGACAGTTGATGATCGCATTGACCTTGTCGACGCCGCTGCTCGACTGGTTGACGCCCTGCGAATAAAGCGTGACGACCCGCTCGGTTTTCGCGAACCAGTTGAAGAACAACGCCACCGCGCCCTCGGCCAAGCCGCAGATGTCGGCAGTCTGCGCGACCGTCTGGCCGGCGACCTGTTGCAACGCGGCTTCGGCGCCGGTGGTGGATTCATCCACAAACGCGCGGTCGATGGCGTTGGTGGACGCGAGATGCGCGAGCAACCCGTTGAACAGCACCGAATCGCTGCCAGAACGAAGCGGCAGATGCAGATCGGCGCCGTCACATGTCGCAGTCCGCCGCGGATCGACGACGACGATGCGGCAGGCCGGGTTGCTGGCCTTGGCGGCCACCATGCGTTGGTAAAGGATCGGATGGCACCAGGCGGCATTGGAGCCGACGAGCACCAGAAGGTCGGCGGTTTCGAGATCCTCATAGCAGCCCGGAACGGTGTCGCTGCCGAACGCGCGCTTGTGCCCCGCCACGCTCGACGCCATGCACAGCCGGGAATTGGTGTCGATGTTGGCGGTGCCGATAAAACCCTTGGCGAGCTTGTTGATGACGTAATAGTCCTCGGTCAGGATCTGGCCGGAGACATAGAAGGCGACCGAATCCGGCCCGTGCTCGCGGACGATTCTGGCAAAGCCTTCCGCGACATGATCGAGCGCGCTATCCCAGCTCGTTTCCTGCCCGTTGACCACAGGCGCGAGCAGCCGCCCCTCGAGGCCGATGGTCTCGGCGAGCGCTGAGCCTTTCCCGCACAGCCGCCCAAAATTGGCGGGATGCAGCGGATCGCCCCGGACGGTCACCGTACCAGCGGAATCCCTGTCAGCGATGACGCCGCAGCCGACGCCGCAATACGGACAGCTTGTCTTCACTGGCACGGGCGATCACCCTCACTCGGCGGGCACGGCCGCCGCCGTCTGGATGCAAAGCCAGACAGTGTTGTTCTCCACCTTGGTCGGATGCGCGCGCGTACATCCCTCGTCGGGAGCAACCGCCGTACCGCTCCTGAGCTCAATGACGAAATTGTGCAGCGGACAGGTGACGCGCTTGTTGTGGACGATGCCTTGCGACAACGGTCCGCCCTTGTGCGGACAGCGATCGTCGAGCGCGAACACCTCGTCATCGGCGGTCCGGAACACCGCAATGTCTCCGGACGCTGTTCGCACGACGCGCGAGCCGAGAACGGGAATATCGCTCAGCGTCCCGACTTCAATCCAGTTGCTCATGCGAGTTCCAGCTCCGCAAGCGGGGTGAATTCGTTGCGATCGACACCGCGTTTGGCGCGCGCCGCCCACGGATCGCTCTGAGAGAATTGCTGCGAGTAAGCGAAGCGGCTGAACAGCGCCTTGCGGTTGGCGACATCGTCGACCACCTGCTTGCGGATGGCATCGAGACCAATCCGATCGCACCACTTGTACATGCGCTCCAGATACCAGCCCTGTTCGCGATAGAGCTGCGTCAGCGCGGCGATGACTTCGAGCGTCTCCTCCTCGGTCGCTACCTTGCCCAGGAACTCGGTTCCCTTGATGTGAAGACCGGCAGCGCCGGCGAAATGGATCTCGAAGCCGGAATCGACGCAGACGACGCCGACATCCTTGCAGGTCGCTTCCGCGCAGTTGCGCGGGCAACCGGATACGGCGAGTTTCACCTTGGCAGGCGTCCACGAGCCCCACAGGAATTTCTCGATCTTGATGCCGAGGCCGGTCGAATCCTGCGTGCCGAAGCGACACCATTCCGAACCGACGCAGGTCTTTACCGTGCGCAATCCCTTGGCATAGGCGTGGCCCGACACCATCCCCGCATCATTGAGGTCGGCCCACACGGCAGGCAAATCCTCCTTCTTCACGCCGAGAAGGTCGATGCGCTGCCCGCCGGTCACCTTGACCGTCGGAATCTTGAACTTGTCCGCGACGTCGGCGATGGCACGCAATTCATCCGGCGTCGTGACGCCGCCCCACATCCGCGGCACGACCGAATAGGTCCCGTCCTTCTGAATATTGGCGTGAACGCGCTCGTTGATGTAGCGCGACTGCTGGTCGTCGCGGTACTCGCCGGGCCAGGTGGCGAGCAGGTAATAGTTGAGGGCGGGCCGGCAGGAATGGCACCCGTTCGGCGTCTTCCAGTCCATGAACCTCATGACATCGGGAATGGTCTTCAACGAATTCTCGATAATGACGCGCCGCGCGTCATCATGGCTGTGATCGGTGCACGCGCACATCGGCTTGACCTTCGGCGCCGCCGAATAGTCGCCGCCGAGCGTAAAGGCGAGCACCTGCTCGACAAGCCCGGTACAGGAGCCGCAGGACGAGGAGGCCTTGGTGTGGGCCCGCACGTCGTCGATCGTGAACAGCTTCTTTTCGCTGATCGCCTTGACGATCGCACCCTTGCAGACGCCGTTGCATCCGCAGATTTCCGCCTCATCGCTCATGGCGGCAACCGAGTTCTTGCCGCTGTGACCGCCGTCGCCGAGATTAGCGGCGCCGAACACCAGCCGCTCGCGCATTTGCGAAACATCAGTGCCGTCGCGCAGATGCTGGAAGTACCACGGGCCGTCGATAGTATCGCCATAGAGCACGGCGCCGATGATCTTCTTGTCGCGCAGAATGATCCGCTTGTAGACGCCGCGGGAAGCGTCCTGCATGACGATCTCTTCCTTGTCCGCGCCCGGCGCGAAGTCGCCGGCGGAGAACAGGTCGATGCCCGTCACCTTCAGTTTGGTCGAAACGACCGAACCGTCATAGGTGGCAAACCCCTTCATGGCGAGGTGATTGGCGCAGACCTTGGCCTGGTCGAACAGGGGAGCGACGAGGCCGTAGGTCTGGCGACGATGCTGCACGCATTCGCCGACCGCATAGATTCGTCCGTCGTAGGTCTGCATGGTGTCGGAGACGACGATGCCGCGCTCGCAATAAAGGCCTGCCTTGCGCGCCAGCTCGACATTCGGGCGGATGCCGACTGCCATCACGACCAGGTCTGCCGGAATCTCCTCGCCGTCGGCAAAGCGCACACCGGCCACGCGATCCTCGCCCAGGATCGCTTCCGTCTGCGCGGGCATCTTGAATACCATGCCGCGCTCTTCCAGCGACTTGCGCAGCAATCCGCCCGCGACCTGATCGAGCTGACGCTCCATCAGCGTGTCGAGCAGATGCACCACGGTGACGTTCATGCCGCGCTTCATCAGGCCGTTGGCGGCTTCGAGGCCGAGCAGACCGCCGCCGATCACGACGGCATTCTTGTAGCTCGTCGAGGCCTGAACCATACGCTCGACGTCCTGAATGTCGCGAAAGCCGATGACGCCCGGAAGGTCCTTGCCCGGCAGCGGCAACATGATCGGGTTCGAGCCGGTGGCGATCAGCAGGCGATCATAAGGCACGCGCGCGCCTTCCGCGGTGACGACTTCGCAAGTACGCCGATCGATCATCTCGATCATTTCGCCCTTGCGCAGCGTGATCCCGTTATCCTCGTACCACTGCTCCGTGTTGAGCATGATGTCGTTGACGGTCTTCTCGCCGGCAAGCACCGGCGACAGCAGAATCCGGTTGTAGTTGCCGTAGGGCTCGGAACCGAAGACGGTGATGTCATAGAGATCGGGCGCGCGGTCCAGCAGCACTTCCACCGTGCGGATGCCGGCCATGCCGTTGCCGATCACCACCAACTTTTGCTTGTTTACTTTCTCGAGCATGCCCTGCCTTCCAGATTTCCGATGGTCCCGCTCGGCGACGCAGCTCTGCATCGTCGATTGGCAAAAAGTATTGATGATTGGGGGGCGCCCATCGGCGGGCATAAGGATCATCGGCTATGACGATCGATATCTCAGGTATTCAAGAGACGTGCCAACACCAGGCCTGTATTTTTCCGGGCACAACGCACGGCTTCAGCCGATGAATCGTCAGTTGGCTGCACCTGGGCGTGCATGAATGCCCAAAAAATCACCCTCCCGGGCTACCCATTGTGCACAACACGAACGCTTAACCATGAGCGAGCGTCAATTTGCCCGCGGAACTGGCACGACACGGATAAGCGGCTTTTCAGGCGCGTTTTTCCGTCAATAGCCGGAACCGCATAATAAAACACCACACTGCACGCTCGAGCGGCTGCTTTTGCCAACAAACGGAGCAAGGGCCGCATTCGCGGCAGGTTATCCACGCGCCGCAAGACACTGCAAATACACGCAAAGTGGCGCGCTTGTTTTTCTGGCACACGAATTGCTGATGTTGCGACCAGAGTAAAGTCTCAACGACGAGACGACTCGCATCCCAAAATTAAATCCCTTTGTGCCGAGATCACCGCGCTAGCGCGGTGTCACGCGCCGATGTTCGAGGTTGCTCGATGAAGTTTGCTGAGTTCAAGAAGGCTGGCCACTGGCCCACGCTGCTCGCCGCCTTCCTCTATTTCGACATCAGCTTCATGGCTTGGGTCGCGCTCGGTCCGTTGATCGTCTACATCGTGCACGACATGAATCTCGCCGTCGACGAGAAATTCACGCTCGTCGCCATCCCGGTTCTGGCCGGCGCGCTGCTGCGGGTGCCGATGGGCCTTCTCGCCGATCTGTTCGGCGCCAAACGCACCGGAATTGTCGCGCAAATCGTCGTCATCGCCGCGACCGCGTGGGTTTGCTACTTCGGCCTTCCGACCAAGCTGTCGGTGGAGATCTTCGGTCTCGCGCTCGGCATCGGCGGCGCCTCGTTCGCAGTGGCGCTGCCGCAGGCAAGCCGCTGGTATCCGCCGCAATATCAGGGCGTGGTGATGGGAATCGCCGGCGCCGGCAATATGGGTGTCGTGCTCGACACGATGTTCGCACCGTCGATCGCTGAACATTGGGGCTGGCAAGCCGTGTTCGGCGTGCTGCTCGTGCCGATGGTGCTGATCCTCGCCTACTACATCTACGCCGCCAAGGATGCGCCCGGAGAGCGGAAACCGATTTCGCTGAAGGCTTACGGTGCGTTGCTGCGCGATCCCGACAGCCGCTGGTTCATGTTCTTCTACTTCATCACCTTCGGCGGCTTTGTCGGACTGGCCAACGCCTTGCCGCTGTATTTCAGCGTGCAGTATCACGTATCAGGCGTTGCGGCGGGCCTGCTGGTTTCCTTGATTGTCGCCTTCGGTTCGGGTTTCCGTCCCGTCGGCGGCCTGCTCGCCGACCGCATCGGCGGCATCCGCTCATTGTCGATGTTTTTTGGGGTCGTCGTGGCGGCCTATCTCGTCATCGCCTTCATGCCGGAGGGGCCCGCCGCGCCGGCGCCTGGGGGCTGGGCGCTCACCGAGATGCCGCGGATCGCCTGGATCTCGGTATCGCTGTTCTCGATCGGCGTCCTCGCGCTCGGCATGGGCAATGGCGCCGTGTTTCAGCTCATTCCTCTCCGCTTCCGTCAGGAGATCGGCCTGATGACCGGCATGGTCGGCTGCGCCGGCGGCATCGGCGGTTTCTTCCTTGCCAAGGCACTTGGCGTCGCCAAGGGAATGACCGGCGGTTTCGGCGCGGGCTTCGTGTTTTTCGGCCTGCTGGCGTTGCTTGGTTTCCTCGGACTTGCCATGGTCAAGGTGCGCTGGCGCACCACTTGGGGCGCCGCATCGGGAGCGCGGGTCTGACGACGCGCGCTAACTTGACAGGCCGCGGGTGACGATCGGTTCGCAACGAAATCTCGGGGTTCGCGTCGGCTTCGTCAGCGAGACCGGCAAGCGCTCCGCCAATGAGGATTACGTCGCGACCTGCCTCGGCCGGTCCGGAGTGAGCAACCGCGACATTGTCGCCGCGGTCGCCGATGGCGTCGGCGGACACAAGGGCGGGCGCGAAGCCGCCGAGCTCGCGGTTCGTTGCTTCATCGACGCCTATTACTCCCTCCCCGAAACGCTCGGCGTGCGTCGTCGCGCCTCGCGTTCGCTGGAAGCCGCCAACAGCTGGATCTACACGCAAGGCCGCACCGACCCGCTGCTCAGCGGCATGAGCTGCGCCTTCTCGTCGATCATCCTGTCGCGGCGGCTGTGCCACATCATTCATATCGGCGACACCCGCGCCTATCGCCTGAGCGAGGGGCGCCTGGAGCGGCTGACCACGGACCACATCGCCGGCCGCGGCGATCTCGCGCATCTGCTTAACCGCGCCATCGGCTTTGAGGACTTCGCCCGCTTCGACTACGCCACCGTCGGACTGCGCCAGCACGACAGGCTTCTGATCTGCAGCGACGGCGTTCATGGCGTGCTGGCCGATCATCGATTGCAGGTGCTGTTGAGCGAGCGCACCTCGCCGGAAGAATCCGCGCGCGCACTGGTCGATGCGGCCATGGATGCCGGCTCCAGCGACAACATGACCGCGCTGGTGCTCGACGTCGTCGACCTGCCGCCCGCCGACCGCGACGAACTCACCCACTCGATCGCGACGCTTCCGATTTTGGACTTGCCCGAAACCGGCGACGTCATCGACGATTTCACGCTCGGCGAAATATTGTCTGATGGCCGCTACAGCCGGCTGTTCAAGGCGATCGACAAACGACAAGGCCGCGAACTCGTGCTGAAGTTTCCGCATCCGCGCGTGGCCAGCGAGGGCTCCTATCGCCTCGCCTTCGTCCGCGAGGCGTGGGTCGCCGCGCGCGTGCGAAGCCTGTGGATCGGAGAAATCGTAGAACTGCCTGCCGAGCGGCAGACCCGCCTCTATTCAGTGATGCCGCTTTACGAAGGCGAGACGCTGGAACAGCGGCTCAACCGTCCGCCGCAGCTTTCGCTAAGCGAAGGTATCGGGATCGCGACCAAGCTGGCGCGCGCGGTCGCAACGCTGCACCGGGCCGGCATCATCCATCGCGACATCAAGCCCGACAACGTGATCCTATTGAACGGCGGCGGATTGCGGTTGGTCGACCTCGGCGTCGCACGCGTGCCGTTGCTCGAGGATTTCCCAGCCGAGGATATTCCGGGTACGCCGAGCTACATGGCGCCGGAGCTGTTCGGCGGGCGGACCGGCGACGAGTTTTCCGATCTCTATGCGCTCGGCGTCACCGTGTACCGGATGTTCACTGCCGCCTACCCTTACGGCGAGATCGAGCCGTTCTCGCGGCCCCGCTTCGGCAAGCCCGCTTCCCTCTCCCGCTATCGCCCCGACCTGCCGGCCTGGCTGGATGCGGTGGTAGGCAAGGCGCTCAACGTCGATCCGTTGCAGCGCTACGGCGACGTCATCGAGTTCTCGCACGAACTCGAGAACGGCGCGATGTGGGCGAAGCCGGCTGTCGCATCACGGCGCTCGCTCTACGACCGCGATCCCCTCGTTTTCTGGAAGAGCCTGTCCGCCGGCCTGATCGTGCTCGTCATCCTGCTTCTGGCATGGTCGGTACGACACTAGCCCGACGCTCCGGTGGAGCGTCGGGCCATGTTTGCATGAGCGAAGCCAACCGCGTTGGCTTCGCGATCCGGCTCACACCCCGGTCTGGGTGATGAACTTGGTGTTGAAATACCCGTCCATCGCCTCGGTGCCGCCCTCCGAGCCGTAGCCGGAATCCTTGACGCCGCCGAACGGCACTTCGGGCAGCGCGAGCCCAAAGCTGTTGATCGAGACCATGCCGGCTTCGATGGCGGCGCCGATCGCGGTCGCCGTCTTGGTCGAACTGGTGAAGGCGTAGGACGCCAGACCAAACGGCAAGCGGTTGGCTTCCTCGGCCACCTCGTCGAAGGTCGAGAATCGGGAGATCAGCGCCAGCGGCCCGAACGGCTCCTCGTTCATGGCGCGCGCATCCTTCGGCACGTCGCTGACCACGGTCGGTTCGTAGAAGTAGCCCTTGTTGCCGACGCGGTGGCCGCCGGTCTCGAGTTTTGCTCCTTTGCCCACGGCATCCTGCACCATGCCTTCGATGGCGGTGACGCGGCGCGGATTGGCGAGCGAGCCCATCTTCGAATCCGGATCGAGGCCATTGCCGACCTTCATCGACTTGGCGCCTTCGACGAACTTGTCGACGAATTCGCGAAACACGTCGTCCTGCACCAGCATGCGGGTCGGCGAGATGCAGACCTGGCCGGCGTTGCGATACTTCGCCGCCGCCAGAATCTTCGCCGCCGACGTGACGTCCGCGTCCTTGAACACGATGGCCGGCGCATGGCCGCCCAGCTCCATGGTGGCGCGCTTCATGTGCAGGCCCGCCAGTGCGGAGAGTTGCTTGCCCACGACGGTCGAGCCGGTGAAGGAGATCTTGCGGATCACTGGATGCGGAATGAGATATTCCGAAATCTCCGACGGCACGCCGTAGACCAGGTTGACGACACCATCGGGCACGCCTGCGTCAGCGAACGCCTTGATCAGTTGCGCAGGCGACGCCGGCGTTTCCTCTGGCGCCTTGACAATGATGGAGCAACCGGCGGCGAGAGCCGCGGAGAGCTTGCGCACCACCTGGTTGATCGGGAAATTCCACGGCGTAAAGGCCGCGACCGGGCCGACCGGCTCCTTGACCGCGATCTGGTAGATGCCGGGGCCGCGGGCCGGGATCACCCGGCCATAGGCGCGCTTGGCTTCCTCGGCGAACCACTCGATGACGTCGGCGGCGGCCATCGCTTCCATCTTCGCTTCCGCCAGCGTCTTGCCCTGCTCCATGGTCATCAGCGGCGCGATCTCGTCATTGCGCTCGCGCATGATTGCGGCCGCCTTGCGCATGATCCTGCAGCGCTCGAATGGCGCCACCGCCCGCCAGACCTTGAAACCCCTGGCGGCCGCTTCCAGCGCCTCGTCGAGGTCGGCGCGGTCGGCATGGGCGACCGTGCCGATGGTTTCCTCGGTCGCCGGATTGAGCACGGCGATGGTCCTGCCCGACTGGCTCGGCCGCCATTTGCCGTTGATGAACAGTTGAGTATTGGAATATGCTACGAGACTTGCTCCCTCTTTTATTGTCGCCGGATGGCGAATGGCCCGGCTGAAGATCAGGCGCCTTTATGATCGAAGCCCGCCCGTATTGCAAAGCCGATTCAACCGGGTACGGCCCTGCGATCGCTTGCGATACGCCTCGATCCCGCCGCACGCATGGTCGAAACCGGCACGCTCGACCGCATCGCGACTGTGGACGAAATATGGAAAACAACCCCATGCAAAGTAGCAATAATCGCAGGCATGATACCTTGAGCAATTCCGCGAACACTTGACACGTCGGGCAAATCAGCGGCACTACTCCATCATCGCGCAGACTAGCTATGGGCCTGCTGTAACGCCGCCCTTTGTCGCGATTGCACACAAAATCTTTTGACAATTGAAAGTCGCCGCAACGAGCCATCGCCTGCGCGTTGCCGAACCGCGCGCGCTTCCGGCGCGTGCCTGGGAATATCGACATGAACACCGCTCCGGACCTCAATTTGCCGACGGCGACAGCCGCAACCGATCCAACCAGGCCGCCGCAACGCCGCGGATAAAGCTCTCGTCACATGGTTACCCCGCGCCTGTCGCCCGCGTGACGACTGAAAGCCCGCTTTGGGATTGGGTTGAAGTAGCGCGATGGATGTTCAAGAGACGCACTATCTCACGGCATGTGGTCGTGGAAGCGAAGATTGTCAGAGAGGCTAATTTAGCTTTATCTCAGCCGGATGGACTAGAAGCCATCTTCGTTAGGAAGTTTTATCAAGAGCTCGACGCCTGAAACAGAAAGGGCGAATAACTCCAACGTTAACCGCCCGCTTCTGTGTGAACCGCACTTGTCCTAATCTGCCAGCACGAGTGGCTTATTTCGGCCAGCACCCGCGATCATATACGTTTGCCACTACAATCCATGCCGGATGCATGAAGCCCTCTGCCACCTCAGTTGGCGGCCGCTTTCGTCCGAGCCGCGCGTGAATTCGGCTGGCTCGCCACGGGTGTTGACCGACAGGCGAACGCTCCGCCCTTCCGGGATACTGACGCGCGCTGGTTCTGCTCTGCCGTCAACGGCTTCCCGTCGATCTCGCGCTGTGCAGGAAGCTGCAGCACCGTTGCCCTTTGACCGGGACGCAGCTTTGTCAGAAGCACGATCTTGCCGTTCGCAAATTCCAGCGCGTCATGGTGCGAATTGCTTCCCCGACTGATTTACCGGAAACGCGCGAGCCGCGCCCCAATGCTCCCAAACTGCATTTGCGGGTAGAGCTTCGCGAACGGGTGATCGCATACAGCGTCCTCGCTGAAGGCAAGTTCGGTGCCTGGCAGGAGGCATACAGCGGTGTCTGGCTCTCCGATCGCGGAGAACCCGCGTGTCACCGTATTGGGGAATTCGCCCGTTAGCAGCACATCCCCCGCTCTTGCGGGACGCGATTGGACGGCATGCAGGCTGTAGTCACACATCAAAACGCTCCATCTTCATTCTTCGTACGTGCATTCTTCGAACGTGTATGCGTCGCCAAGCATATCCGGCTCCTTCGAACTTCTCGCGGCGAGATTTCGCGAGCGTCTCCGAACGCCAGCTATCTTGGATTCACCGCGGACGCGTTGGGTTCATTCGGCTGCTGCCCCAAGGTCACGCTCAATGAGCTCTCTTTTCCTTGCCGAAGCACCGTGAGCTGTGTCGAAGAGCCCGGCGCCATCGCACCGACTTTCCTGGTTAGCTCGTTGGCGTTCTTGACTGGCTCGCCACCCACCGAGGTGATCACGTCTCCGCTTCTCAATCCGGCTTTCGCAGCGGGACCATTGGCTTGAACCGCCGCCACGATCGCACCGCGGAGATTGCTCAATCCGAGGCCGTCGGCAAGTTCAGGCGTGACCGATTGAACTTTGGTCCCGAGCCATCCGCGCGTGACCGCGCCCTTCACCTTTAGCTGCGGTATCACTGCCTTGACCGTATCGGCCGGGACCGCAAACGCAACGCCCACTGAGCCTTGGGAGGGTGAAAAGATCATGCTGTTGACACCGATGACGTCGCCCCGGGTATTGAAGCTCGGACCGCCGGCATCGCCGCTGTTGATTGCCGCATCGATCTGGATGAAATCCTTCGCCGAACCAACCTCGATGTCGCGATCGCGCGCTGAAACAATACCGGCCGTCACGGTACCTCCGACCGCAAGCGGATTTCCCGCGGTAAGCACCCAATCGCCCACGCGCGGGGGCTGGTCAGAGAGCTTCACGTAGCTGAAGTCCGTGCGTCCATCGACTTTGATCAAGGCGATATCACTCCACGAGTCCCTTCCTATGACTCTTGCCGAATAGGCGTTGTCGTCGCTGGTTCGGATCTCGACTGTGTCGTTGTCTTCCACGACGTGACTGCTGGTCACGGCATAACCGTCCGCAGAGATGAAGAAGCCTGATCCAGCATTGATCAGTTCGAGTGTCGGTGCCCTCCCTCGATCGGGCGCATCCGGATCCGCCCCTGGAATTTCCCCTTTCGGAGCGCGCTGTTCAGGCGCACCAAATTTGCGTGTCGCAGGCGCTTTGGAACGCACCCCAATCACGGTCGGTTGAACTTTTTCGGCGAGATCGGCGAAATCGCCGGGCCCACCACCATCTTCAGTACCAGCAACCCGATCGATCAATGTCGTCGGCCTGCCCACGAAGGAAGCCTGGCCCGGAGAATTTACCGTTGCCTGCGCGATATTCGCGATCACCGGAATCGCGAAAACGGTCAGCCCGCCCATCATCGACGCCCGGCGCCAGCTGAAAACCAAATTTCTACGAGCCAGATTTTCACGAGCCATGTGCGCTTCCATAGCCTTGTCATCGCCTCACCGCGGCTTTGACGTCAGAGGCCGGCGCGTTTAGCGCGCCGTCAGTTCCGTGAGAGCTCAGACGCCTGCGGCAACAGTGGGCTCAACAATTTGCTGCGCCGGCAGTTCCTTTCAGCCCAAGGTGGATAAGGAAGGTCGTCCAAATGCCGGAAAACCATGCCGACTGATCGCCTCGTCACCGAAAATCCCGCATGGCTCCCAACGCGATCTTCGCAGTTCCACCGGGAAGCACGCGCTCGCCTCATTTCCATCCGAACTTGCGGCGGCCTCGACAACTTTCTTTGAACCGTCGGTTTCTTTGAACCGTCGGCCCGTGTGTTAGGATGGATCTGCCACGACAACGAATGAACTGATCTCGGTGAAGGCAGGCTGTGATTACGGTCGAGCGAGCCGGCGAAGGCGATCCACTCGAATTCGAGGTCATCGTCCGTGTGGGAAACGGCGAGACTCGCCATCACGTCACGATGGCAAGAGACACTTGCGAACGGCTGACGATGGGCTCGCACACGCCCGAGGGTTGCATCAAGGCGGCGTTCCAATTCCTGCTTGATCGCGAACCCCAGGGATCGATCCTGCGGCGTTTCGACATCACCGTGATCTCTCGTTACTTTCCCGAGTTCGAGCGCGAGCTGCCAAGCTACCTCTCTCAATCCTGATTAGGTCGCAATCCTGATTAGGTCGCCAAGTGACCTTGACGCTTGCGCGCCATGGCCCAGCCGAAATATCCAATTTTTAGATGATCTGTATTATTTGAATGCCCCGTCAAGAGCGGGGTTGACAGTGTCCAGGACATCGAGCTCGGCGAGACATGAAGCGCTTCGGACGCTCATTCGAGACCGACGAAAAGCAGCAGGTCTGCCAAAGCCGGCATCCATCCAAGTTGATGGCGCTCGACCAGCCGTGGAGAACACGGAAGTAGCCGGCCATGAGTGCTCGACGGGCTGCGATCAGGTTGTTAAGCCCGCCTCCGCCAAGGAGCCTTTGAGTCGAGACATGACCGTTGCGATCGAGATGGGACACACGACGGCAGGCGCTCCGGCTGTACTGGACCTTGAGGAACTGCTGGCGACCCGCCTGCTGGTGCAGGGCAATTCGGGCTCCGGCAAATCCCATCTGCTGCGCCGGCTGCTGGAACAGAGTGCCCCCTGGGTGCAGCAGACCATCATCGACCCCGAAGGCGACTTCGTGGCGCTTGCCGACCGTTTCGGCCACCTGCTGATCGATGCCGAGGACCATACCGAGCGGGGCCTGCAGGTCGCCGGCGAGCGCGCGCGCATCCATCGCGTCTCCACGGTGCTTAATCTCGAGGGGCTCGACGCCGAGAACCAGATGCGGCGCGCCGCCGCCTTCCTCGGCGGACTTTTCGACGTCGCCCGCGACCATTGGTACCCGATGCTGGTGGTGGTGGATGAGGCGCAGCTATTCGCGCCGGCCGTCGCCGGCGAGGTTTCGGACGA
This sequence comes from Bradyrhizobium sp. AZCC 1678, assembly GCF_036924765.1. Classification (NCBI taxonomy): domain Bacteria; kingdom Pseudomonadati; phylum Pseudomonadota; class Alphaproteobacteria; order Hyphomicrobiales; family Nitrobacteraceae; genus Bradyrhizobium; species Bradyrhizobium sp. AZCC 1678. The sequence goes on along the minus strand of NZ_JAZHSE010000001.1, from coordinate 2,329,502 downwards.
GGCGCGCAAACTCTCGCTCGGCGCCATGACGAACCTGATGTGCCGTGGCCGCAAACGCGGGCTTGCGGGGATCATCGCCACCCAGCGACTGGCGAAGCTCGCCAAGAACGTCGCGGCCGAGGCGTCCAATTTCCTGATGGGCCGAACCTTTCTGGATATCGACATGGCGCGCGCCGCCGACCTTCTGGGCATGGAGCGGCGACAGGCGGAGGCCTTCCGGGATCTGGAACGCGGGCAATTCATGGCGCTGGGACCGGCCCTCTCCCGCCGTCCGCTGGGGCTGCGCATTGGTCCAACGGAGACCACGCCGCGCAACGCGACCCCGCGCCTGATGCCTCTGCCGGAAGCGACACCGGACGCACGCGCCATCATCCTGGCCGCGCCGCCGCCCGAGAATAACCGGCCTCAGCGCCGGTCGCCGCCGGACCTCCTCGGCCAGCTCATGGCGGCCAAGACCGCGGCGCTGGAGATCCGTCCCGAAGCGGTGGAGCAGCCACTCAGCGCCGAGGAACTGGCGGAGCGGCGTGAGCGCGTGGACCGTATTCTACGCGCCGTCATGGCCGAACCCGATTCGGGATTCCGCGCCATCGGCGTCCTCTATCAGGAGTTCGTGGTCCGCTGCCGAATAGAGGGCCTCGGTTCGGACGTGCCGGACCTGGGTGACTTCCGTCGCATGCTGACGCGCGCCCGCGCCGGGCTCGGGTCCGATATGGCAGAGGATGACGCCTGGCAGGATGTCTCGGTCCGCGCCTCACTTCTGCCGGAGGATATGCAGGGCGTCTTCATGATGATCGCCCGCGCCGCGAAGGAAGGTTGGCCCTGCCCGGGCGATGCAGCGATTGCCCGCGCCTATGGCTCCCATTCGTTGCGCCGTGCACGGCGTCTTTTGACCTACATCGAGGAGCAGGGCCTCATCGTTTGCCAGCTTGACGGTGCCGGCCGGCGGATCGTGACGCTCGTCGAACTGGCCTGGGCAACGGCACCGGGCGACCCCAAGGCCGAGGAACTGCCGGCGGAGCAAGACTGCAGCAGCTCGGCTCCATGATGCGGCGGTCGAGCGCCGCACTCGGAAAATACCGCGCATCAAGCCGTGGCTGTCCACCGCAGAGGACTGTCACAGGGCCTCTGTCGAGTGTTCCACAAACGAGGTAACTTGATAATGGCGCCCGGCTCGCTCTGCGGTATATGATTCGTAGAAGTCGCTGAGCGTTGCGCCACAGTTCCCTTGACGAGTCCGCGCTCTTGTCGCCGACTGCCTTTTTGCATATCTCGCTTAAAAGGAGTTCTGAGCTTGAGCGTTGCCTTCACCAAGGAAGACAGTGCCGAAACTGCGTCGGAGACGCTGCTGCCCGATCGCCCGGTTTCACCTCATCCGAACCTTGTTACGGAAGCGGGATTAAAGGCTCTGGAATTTCAACTCCAGCAGGCTCGTGAGGCGTACGAGACGGCGCAGAAGATCGAAGACGTGAATGAGCGGCGGCGGCAAGCCGCAGCCCCCTTGCGTGATGCGCGCTACTTTGCGGCGAGAGTTCGGACGGCTCAGGTCATCACCAATCCGACGTCAGCTGACACCGTTGCCTTTGGGAGCACTGTGACCTTCCGGCGCGACGATGGGCGCGTACAGAAATATCATATCGTGGGAGAGGACGAAGCGGACCCCAAGGCCGGTTCCATTTCCTTCGTGTCCCCCGTGGCGAGGTCTTTGATGGGCAAAGCTGTTGGGGACGTCGTCAGCACATCCGGTCAAGAGCTTGAGATCATTGCGATCTCGTAGCCCCCGGACAAGACGCAGGCGAAGTTTGGAATGTCCGCCTTGCGAATGAGCGGTCCTTCCATCCCCGCTCATTCTGTGAATCCCCTGCTCGAGCTGTCTCGCGCGCTATATAGAGCATGATCCGGAAAAGTGGGTACCGGTTTTCCCTCGCGACAAACGCGGAACGCGTTTGCGCGGAGATCATGCTCAAATCAAAGGGATAGAGCGGGATGACGATTCGAAGAAAAGTCATCCCGCTCTAGGTCGCGCGCAAGCCGAGCTTGCCCCAAAAGTTTTGCCTGAGTTTATGGGGGCTTATCTGTCGACGTCGCCGCCTTCCAAAAGCGTCTCGACTCAGCCCTTGAGCGCGGTGACCACCACCTCAATCAAGGCGCCACCTCCGAGATCGGCCACGCCGACTGTTGCTCGTGCCGGCAAATTTTCGCCGAAAAATTCGGTCCAGGCCGCGTCCATTTCCTTCTTTCTGGAGAGATCCGTGACGAAGATCGACGCGCTGACCACGCGGGACGTATCGGTTCCCGCCTCCTTCAGATAGCCGGCGATCTTGCCGAGGATGTTGCGGGTCTGCTCGCCCATTGATGCGCCCGTGTCGTCGGCGATCGTGCCGCCAACGAAGACGAAGCCATTGGCTTCGACGGCGCGGTGCATGATCGGGGTGCGGATGCTGCGGGTAATGCTCATGATGTCCTCTTAGGTCGTGGAAGCGTGGAAACGGCCGATGCCCAGATCGCCGATCCGGGTCTGGGTGCCGCCGTTGACAATCAGCTCCGCCATCACGGCGCCGGCGCCGGGACCGAGCTGGAAGCCATGCAGCGAAAAGCCGAACTGGTGATAAAGGCCCTTGTGACGGGCACTCGGCCCAAAGACGGGCAGATCATCTTTTGTCTTGGCCTCGATGCCGGCCCAGGCGCGGACAATCGTCGCACCGCGCATGACCGGAAACAGCTCGAATACGGTGCGCGCGCTCACGGCGAGGTTCCGCCAATCCAGCACGGTCTCGTTGCGGTCCTGATCCGGTGTCGCCAGATGACCGCCGCCGATCAGCACGGTGCCGTTGGCGAATTGTTTGAAGGACAGTTTGCGGCCGCGCAGGATCACGACTGGATCGATGAAGTGCGGCACGTGTGACGTGATCATCAGCATCGGCGCCACGGTCTCGACCGGGACCGGCTCGCCGAGGGCGTCGGCAATTCGTCCAGCCCACGCGCCAGCGGCGTTGACGAGCACCGGGGCGGCATAGCTGTCCGCGCCAACGCCGACGTGCCAGAGCCCGTCGCGCTGCCGGACATTGCTCGCGGCCACGCCCTCGCAAACCGTGGCGCCAAGCGCAGCCGCCTTGCGCCGAAACGCCGTCGTGGTCTGCGCGGGATTGGCCGCGCCATCACGCCGTGACACTATTCCACCGGGACAGGTGTCAGCCACCGCAGGCACCAGCCGGCGCAACTCGGCTGCGTCAATCAGCTCTTCGTGGGTGAAGCCAAGCGCGTTCAGTTCAGCGACACGTGCGCGGCATGCTTCCAGTTCTGTGTCATTCTCCGCGACCAGAACCTGGCCGTGGCTCTCGAAGCTGCAATCATCGTCGAGGAGCTCCGCGATCCGCTCCCAAATTCCCATCGAGCGGATCGAGAGCGGAATCTCGGGGATATGCCGCGCGAGTTGACGAACGCCGCCGGCATTCACCCCTGAGGCGTGGCGGCCGGCATAGTCCTTCTCGATCAGCACCGGCTTCATTCCCGCAAGGCACATGTGAAGCGCGGTCGAGCATCCGTGGATGCCGCCACCCACGATGATGGCATCCGCGAGCTTCGTCATCCGCGCACCACGGCCTGGATGTCGGCCTCTGTCTTCGGCACGGCCGCCAGCTCCGCCAGCGTGATCGGCTTTACCGGTGCGCGCAGCCGATAATAGCCGATCTCCTGGGGAGTCTTGCCACGGGCCTGCGCCATCAACTCAGTGACTGTCAGACCGCAGAGCCGGCCCTGGCAGGGACCCATGCCGGTGCGACGATAGGCCTTGAGCTGGTTGGGACCGGTCGCGCCGATCGCGACGGCGTCGAGAATGTCCTTGGCCGTGACCTCCTCGCAGCGGCAGACGATGGTGTCGCCTGAGGGGATGCGAAACTGCCGGGCGGGACGGAACAGCGTGTCGAGGAAGGCACGGCCGCGCTCGGCCTGGGCCAGCGACGCTCTGAACGTCGACATGGGTGCGAGCTTCGCAGCAGCCGCAGGCGCCAGGGCCTCGACCGCAGTTCGCGCGGCGATACGGCCGCGGACAATTGCGGCTCCCGCGCCGCCGATCCCGGCACCATCGCCAGCGACAGCGATGCCCTCGACCGACGAACTGCCGTCGCGATCGAGCACCGGCGACCAGCAGAGCTGCAGGTCGTCCCAGCGGTGCTCGATTCCCGCCGCCATCGCGAGATTGATGTTGGGCACCACACCCTGATGCAGCAGCAACAACTCGGCCGCAATCGTCTCGCGTCGGCCGCCGGCCGTATAGGTCACGGTTGCGAGCTGGCCATCACCGGCGGCCTCGAGTTCGCTGACGCCGGTCACCACCGGCACTTTCGCTCGCACCTCCTTCATCATCGCGAGTCCCTTTGCAAAATAGGGCGACGTTACGAAGGCGAAGGCGTGAGGCAGCGCGGCGAAATAATTCCGGCGCTCGGTCGTGTCGAGGATGCGGTCGATGCGACCGCCAAGACGCAGGATCTGCGCCGCGAGCAGCCAAAGCAGCGGCCCCTGACCGGCGATCACCGTCTGCCCGTCCGGCACCAGCCCTGAGGACTTCAGCATCGTCTGCGCGGCGCCTGCGGTCATCACCCCCGGAAGCGTCCAGCCCGGAATTGGAAACGGCCGCTCAAGCGCGCCCGTCGCCAGAATCACACGCCGCGCCTTGACGAAAAACGACGCGCCGCCGACCGACACACCGACCTCGAGATTCCGGTCAAGACTCCAGACCGTCGCGCGCTGGACGATCTCGGCACTGCTCGATCGCATTGCATCGACAAGGTCCGCGCCCGCCCAATAGTCGGCGCCGAGGCGGTCACGTTCCGTCACCGGGGTCGAGGCGATGGCGCGCCAGACCTGGCCGCCGGGGCCGGCATTCTCGTCGAGCAGCAGCGTCGACAGGCCAGCCTCGGCCACGGTCGCTGTGGCGGCGAGCCCAGCGGGCCCTGCCCCGATAACCACGACATCATAACTATCGCGCCTCGGAGTCGTGTTCATCGGCCGATTTCCCTTTTGCCCTTCTGAATTTCGATCTGCATGCCCTCGGCGACGGGCACCAGGCAGCCCTGGCGATTGCCGACGCCGTCGATGGTGACGAGGCAGTCGAAACACACACCCATCATGCAATAGGGCAAGCGCGGCGCGCCGCTCACCGCGGTCGCGCGGCGCACGTCTCGGCCGGAGACGAGCAGCGCGGCGGAAACAGTATCGCCCTCGCGCGCCTCGACGGCGGCCCCGTTCACGAGGATGTGCACGGATCTTCTGCTGTCCTGATCGGATCGTTTGAACATGGGATGCCTCTTCGTCCCTTTCTCGGGTCGCGTAGGTGTCAGTAGTAGCCGCTGCCTGCCGCAGCCTGGTTCGCGTCGAAGCGGCGGGCCGAGAACGCGCCGACGAGTTCCGGCTCGAGCGCACCCGCCGCGACCATCCGGGCAATATCGAAGGCATGGTTGGAGGCGAGCGTCACACCGGAATGACAGCAGGTGACGAAAGCGCCCGGCTCGCGCTCCGACTGATCGTAAATGGGGAAACCGTCCTGCGGCATCACGCGGATGCCGGACCAGGTCCTGATGACGTTGAGGCGGGCCAGATGCGGGAACATGCGCTGCGCCCGATCCGCCATCACGGCGCTGACCGAATGGTTCAGCGTGCGATCGTCAAGCTGATCTTCCTTGCTGTCTCCAATCATCACCGTGCCCTCGTCGGTCTGGCGAATGGTGGTCAAGGGATGCGGCAGGAACGGCATGGTGCGCTCGGTCACCACGATCTGCCCTCGGGTCGGTCCCATCGGCGCCGACAAGCCGACCATCGGCGCGAGCGACTGGTTGGCGTTGCCGGCGGAGAGCACGACCTTGCTGGCGCGGAGCTCGCCCTGCGGTGTCGACAGCCGGAATTCGCCGCCGCTCCGGGCGATCGCCGAGACCGGCCGCTCAGGAAAATAGTCGACGCCGAACAACTTCAGCCCGGTGTGGAAGGCGCGGAAGGTGCGCAGCGAATTCACGTGCCCGTCCAGCGGACAGAAGCTGCCGCCCGACACGTCGGGTCCGATCAGCGGCAGCATCTTCTTGACTTCCGACGCCGACAGCATCTCCATCCTGTAGTCAGCCGCGCCCACCTGATTGTGCATGCGCGTCACAAGCTGAGTGCGCTGCGCGAACTCGTCCTCGCCCAGCGTCAGGTGAAAGCCGCCATTCTGCTGCAGGGCGACGTCGAGCCCGGTCTGATCTTTCAATTCGGTGGCGAGCCTGCCCCAGTTTTCGGACGCCCGCATTGTCCAGCCGGTGTAGGCCGGCATGCCGAGCCCCTTGCTCTGCACCCAGACCAGCGCGAAGTTTGCCCGCGAAGCGCGCTTGGCGATATCGCCCTCGTCGAGCACGGCGACCTTCTTGCCAAGCCGGCCAAGACCCCAGGCGATAGCGGAGCCGAGCAGGCCGCCGCCCACGACAGCGACGTCATATTCCTTTGACATAGGTTTTCCTTGGGTTCTCCTAACGCCCTGGATCGCTCTTGCCGGCGAGCACGCGGTCGAGCCCGTAGAAGCGGTCGAGCAGGATCAGGGCGGTCATGGTGATCGCGATCACGCTGGCCGAGACGGAAGTCACCAGCGGATCGATGTTGTCCTGGATATAAAGAAACATGCGAACGGGCAGCGTCTCGGTACCGGGCGCGGCCAGGAAGACGGTCATGGTCAGATCGTCAAAGGACTGAATGAAGGCAAGCGCCCAGCCGCTGATGACACCCGGCAGGATCAGAGGCAAGGTCACGCGGCGGAACAACGTCCAATCACCAGCGCCGAGCGAGACCGCGGCCATCTCGACCGAGCGATCCATGCCGGTCGCCGCCGCCAACGTCAGCCGGAGTGCGAACGGAAACACCACCACGACATGAGCGACCAGCAGCCCGGCGAAACTGCCGCCGATGCCGATCGACGTGAAGAAGCGCAGGAACGCGATCCCCAGCACGACATGCGGGATCATCAACGGCGAGAGGAACAGTGCTGCGAGGGCGTCGCGGCCTCGAAAATGATAACGGGCGATGGCAAGCGCCGCCGGCACCGCGAACAGCAGCGCCACGAGCGAGGACAGCGCACCTAGCCCGAGGCTCACCCAGAAGGCATGGACGAACTCGGGATAGTTCGCGATCGTCCTGAACCAGCGCAGGGAGAAACTGGTGGTGGGCAGCGACAGGTAGCCCTCGGGCGTGAACGCGACGAGGCAGACCACCACAATCGGCGCCAGCATGACGACGACGAAGATCGTATGGAAGATGAGCGCCAGCGGGCCATTGGTCCTCATCGGAACACCTCGGCATAGCGTCGCTCGATCAGCGCGTTGCTGCCGACGACGATCATCACGAGGGCTACCAGAAGCAGGACCGCAACGGCTGCGCCGAGCGGCCAGTTCAGCGTATTGAGAAACTCGTCATAGGCGAGCGTCGCCGCGACCTTGAGCCGGCGGCCGCCGATGATGGCTGGCGTCGCAAAGGCGCTGGCGGACAGCGAGAACACGATGATCGCGCCCGACAACACACCCGGCATGATCTGCGGCAGTACGATGCGGCGGATGATCGTGGGCGGACTGGCGCCGAGCGACAAGGCGGCGTTCTCGATCTGCGGGTCGACACGCTGCAGCGCCGCCCAGACCGACAGCACCATGAACGGCATCATCACATGTGCGAGCGCGACGACCATGCCGGTTTCGGTGAACATGAAGGGCAGCGGCTTGCCGATCAGCCCTAGCGACATCAGGAGCTTGTTGACGAGGCCATTGTTGCCGCCGAACAACAGCGCCCAGCCGAGCGTGCGCGCCACCACGGAGATCAGCAATGGGCCAAGGATCACGAGCAGGAAGAAGCTCTTCCAGCGTCCGCTCATGCGGTTGAGGATGTAGGCCTCCGGCGCACCGAGCACGGCGGTGATCAGCGTGGTCAACAACGCGATGCGGAAGGTCCGCCAGAACATCTCGGCAAAATAAGGATCGGTCGCGACCTCGTGCCAGTTCTTCAGGATGAAGACCGGCTCGATGCCCTTGTACTGGCCCCAGTCATGGAACGAGAGCATCACCGTCATCGCGAGCGGGATCACCAGGACACCGATGAACAGCATCAGCGCAGGCGCGGTCAGCGCCCACGCCGCGCGCGCATCGCGCGTGTCCGCCGTCGATGCAGCGTTCGCCGGAGCGGTATCGACGGCCGCGCTCATGGGGCAGCCCCGGCGCCACGCAGGCTCATGTCTTCCGGCCGCCAGGCGAGCCGAACAGCCTCGCCCTCGGCGGGCTGCGGCGTTCCATCGTTCTGACGGATCACGATCGCGGGGCCACATTCGGTCTCGCACTGGAACAGCCAGTGATTGCCCTGGAAGATCCGGGTGACGATCTTCGCTGCCAGCCCGGTGTCACCGAAACCGATCCGCTCGGGGCGCACGCTCATCGTCACCGGACCGACGACACCTATAGGCGCGGGCGCGTTCCAGGAGCCGGCGACCAGCCGCGCCGGGGCGACGGTCCGGTCGACGGTCGCGGCGAAATCGTTGGTCTTGCCAAGAAATTGGGACACGAAGGCCGAGGCCGGCCGCTCGTAGGTCTCCTGCGGCGTGCCGATCTGCTCGATCCGGCCCTGGCTCATGACCACGATCCGGTCGGACAGTGACATCGCCTCGATCTGGTCATGGGTGACGAGGATCGTGGTGGTGCCGAGATTGCGCTGGATCTGGCGCAGCTCGATTTGCATGTCCTCGCGCAGCTTGGCATCGAGGTTCGACAGCGGCTCGTCGAGCAGCAGCACGCTCGGCCGGATCACCAGCGCGCGGGCAAGCGCCACGCGCTGCTGCTGGCCGCCCGACATGCGCCGCGGATAACGCTCCTCATAGCCGGCGAGCCCGACCATCGCCAGCGTGGCGCGGACGCGCTCTGCGCGCTCAGCCCGTGGTACGCGTCGCATCTCAAGGCCAAAGGAGACGTTCTCAGCCGCTGTCATGTGCGGAAACAGGGCGTAGCTCTGGAATACGATACCAAGGCCGCGCTTCGCCGGCTGCACGGCGGTCAGGTCTCGTCCCTCGAGCCGGATCGCGCCGCGCGAGGGATCGAGGAAGCCTGCAATCATCTGCAGCGTCGTGGTCTTTCCGCAGCCCGAGGGACCGAGGAAGGAGATGAACTCCCCCTTGCCGACCGCGAGACTGAAGTCATCGACGACTGTCTGCGTGCCGAACTGTTTGCCGACACGGTCGAGTTCGAGAATGGACATGGACGTGCTTCCGGATGGTGCTGTGGCAATGATCGATCGAGGCTTGCGGCGCCCGCGCGGAGCATCGCCGAAATCCCGCGCGCCCGCGCTGAGCCTTAAGCTCAGCGCTCGACCTCCCGATTCCACCGCTTGGTCCACTCCTCTCGCTTGTCGTTGATGATCGCCCAGTCGGGCGTGTAGAGCTTCGCCGCGCGCTCGCCGATCGGAGCCATCTTGCCGAGCTCCGGCGGAACCACGAGCGACTTCAAGACCGGGCCGTAGCCGTAATCCTTCAGCATCACGAGCTGCGTTTTCGGCTCGAGCAGTGTCTTGACGAATGCCGAGGCGAGCGGCGATGGGTTGGGCTTGGTGATTGGACAGGCGGTCGTCACGAGCGTGGCCGCACCTTCCTTCGGATAGACGAAGTCGACGGGGAAGCCGGTGTTGGCGAAGCTCTGGACGCGGCCCGTACCCCACACAGCCAGTACGGCCTGTCCGGACTGGAACAGCTCGGTCATCTTGCCCGGCGAAGGCTCATAGGCCAGCACGTTGGGATTGACATCACTCTTGAAGATCTTGAAGCCGGCATCGACGTTGGCTTCACTGCCACCGTTCATCCTGGCAAGCATCAGCAACGCGTGCAGGCCGTAGGTGTTGTTGATGGGCGGAATGACCAGTTGCTTCTGGTATTTCGGATCCTTGAGATCGTTCCAGGAGGTCGGCGGCGCCCAGCCTTTCTCCGCGAAGACTTTGGTGTTGTACATCAGACCGGTTGCGACCAGACCAATGCCCACCGCGCGATCATCCTTGAAGCGTGCGGCCTCGTAGAGATCGGCAGGCAGACCTTCGATCTTGCCGCAGAAGCCCAATTGAATCGCCTGGTACATCGGACCATCGTCGACGATGGCCACATCGATCTGCTGGTTTCCCTTCTGCGCCTGCAGCTTGGCAAGTGTATCCGTCGAATTGCCGGCGACGTATTCGACCTTGACACCGTTGGCCTGCTCAAAGGCCGGGATCACTTCGTCGCGGATCGTCTTCTCAAAGGAGCCGCCGTAACCCGCGACATAGAGCGTCTTCTGCTGCGCCAAAACTGCCGACGGGGCCAAGGCGAGCGTCGCGATGCAGACCGCGGTCACAAGGGAGAGATGCTTCATATCGATCGATCTCCAATACCGTTTGCTAGGTGGCACCCGGAGCGCACCCTCATTTTGACCGGCTCGAGCCCTCCGCCGAACGAGGCGCATGCGCCAAGTTCATCGGTATCACGGTACGACGTATCGGATCCGCGCGCGGGATTTTCAGATTTCACCGGCTCGCTTCCACCGGTGTCGCCTAAAAAATTAGCTGTTTCCAGTCTTGATGAAAAAGATCGCAATCCAAGCTTTCGCCGTCCAATGAATAATGGCACCTACTACATGCCGAAATGTTATGGACGGGAGCAGGCATGGCTCGGATCAATTCGCGGCAGGTCGAAGCCTTTCGCGCGATGATGCTGACAGGCAGCGTGACGGAGGCGGCAAAGCTGATGGCGGTAACACAGCCGGCCGTAAGCCGGCTGTTGCGCGACTTTCAGGCGCTGCTCAAAATGGAGCTGTTCGAGAGACGCGGCAGCGGCCTTGTACCGACGGCATCCGCAACAGCACTCTACATGGAAGTCGAGCGATCCTTCGTCGGACTCGAACGCATCACCGCGGCCGCCGAGGAGATTCGCGGCCGCCGGACCGGTACGCTGCGGATCGCGGCCCTGCCGGCGCTGTCCAACGGCTACCTGCCGCGGCTGGCTGGTGGATTCCTGAAGGACCGGCCGAACCTCAACCTGTCGTTTTTCGGTGTCATCTCGCCGATCGTGGTCGACTGGGTTCTGAATCACCAGTGCGACATCGGTTTTGCCGAGGTACCGATCGCCCATTCAGGCCTGCCGTGCGTGCGACTGCCGGCGCCCGCGCGCGTTGCGATCTTGCCGGCCGGCCATCGGCTGGCCGCCAAGGCTGTGCTCGAGCCGCGCGATTTCGAGGGCGAGACCTTTGTGTCGCTGACCGCCGGATCGACCGGTCGCCATCTGATCGATCAAGCCTTCAACCGCGATGATGTTCGCCGCGTCCTGCGGGTCGAGACCAGCCTGTCGGAGATCATGTGCGGGTTGGTTTCGTCCGGCCTTGGGGTTGCGATCTGCGATCCCTTCACGGCGCAGGAGTTTGCGAACCGAGGCGTCGTCGCGCGCCATTTCCTGCCGCGGATCGATTTCGAATTCGCTGCCGTTTTTCCACCGCAGCGCAGTCCCTCACCTGTGGCCCTGGATTTGGTAGAGGTCATGCGTCAGGCGCTCGGCAAGTTAAGCGAACTGCCCGTCGTTTAAACTGATGGTGTATCGGCGCCCAGATCGTCGGCCCATGGCTCGCCAAGGACCTGATCTCATCCTGCCTCTCCGCCGAGTTCTCAACCCACGAGGATTTTCGCCGTCGGGTCGAAAAGCTTCGCGTGATGGACGAGGAAAGTTGAGTTCCGGGAGCGGCTTGCCATGATGGGACACACAACATGCGATAATTGAACGATCCGAAGCTAGGAGCCTGCCCTCCCGAACGCAATGGCGAAAAATTCAACAAAAAATAATGATTGCTGATTTCGTTTGACGACTCATGATCGCTTGTTCACAGCGTTTCGGTGTTCAATCGGTGGTCGACCTCGTACAAACAATAGCGCATTTGCTTAGTTTCCACAGCGGCGTCGGCGAGCGGTTACATGTCGTGGTTCGAACGACCGTTGTGCTGCAGGCAGGCACTTCTCCAGCAATTTGCTGCCTAGACTAGCCGAAGTTGCCATAACGGAACCAAGCTGCCTCGGTCATTTATGGTCTGGTTGCCGCAGTATTAAACCAAAACGTGGCGTTGAAGAGATCCGCGTCCGCATGATCGGGCGTCTCCGAAGGCGTCACCCTGTGATCGACCACCAGCAAATGCGGTCCCGCCTTCACAACGGGTATCGATGCAATGCCGTCAGCGTCGGTGGTAAAGCGAGGGATATCTTGATCCGCCACCGCCGTCATACCGTCGCCCCGCTCGACATCGATTCCGGAAAGCGGCTTGCCGTGAAACAGCACTTTGAGGCGCAGGGTCTGTCCTGGCTTCGCCAAGTCTGGATCGGATAGCGGAACGATTTCCAGATCGTGACCGATCACTTTCTGCCACGGTGCGTCCGGCCCTGTCAGCGCCTTGGCAAATTTCCCCGACCACATGCTATCTGCCGCATTAGGAACGAGGCGTCGGGTCGCGTTGCGATAAGGACCGTCGGCCATCTTGATCCAGAACCCATTGTCGTAACGCGCAGCCAGCAACAGATTTCCGCTGTCCGCGAAAGGTCTGGACACAACGACGGGGACGCCGTGGTCCTGCACCGGTGTCAGGTCAGACAACAGCGACGACGCGCCGGCGGGCGCAATCACGACAAGATCGAGGATCTTGTCCGGCATGGTCGGGGGACGATCGTCTGGGTGACCATAGTTGACGACGACGCGGCGGGAGGTAGCTTCACCGGAGAAGGTCAGCCAAACATCGTGGGCCGAAGCTAAGTTGGTCGGCGCCAGTGCGGCGGCGGCCAAAAGCAAGGCGCTGCGGATGCGACATGGATTGCTCATTTGGTGACCAACGTTGGAGGGCCCGAAGCAACGGCGGTTGGAAAGCGATAGGTGAGCCCAGCGAGGACGACGACGGCCGGTTGCGCGCTGACGAAAATATCAGACGAACTCGCTCCCGTAGGATTGCCGAAATTGACTGCAATTTCACTCAGCCGATCACCGGGATACCATGTCGCCTGCGTGAATGCCGTCCAGCCTTCCGGCCAAGTGTAGGCCAGTTTGCCAGTGACACGCGAGAACGGCGAGCTCGTAATCAAGCCATCCTGCGTAAGGTTCTTCTTGCCGACAAATGTCACATAGGCGCTACCCGACAGCACTTGCGCATTCACGGTGGCGACGTTGAAGTCGACACCGACGTTGGCAACATAGTTAGGCACATTCGGAACGAAGAATGAGGGAGCCGCATCCAGCAATCGAGCTCGAACGTGGCTGAAGTTCGCAAACAACGAGATATTGTTTACAGGTTCCTGAATGGCGAAGAAGCGCCCGTCCAGATCGTAGCCGTCGCGACGTGCCTTGCCCAGGAAGGTCACAGGAAGTCCGGGAGCCGCCTGAAACGATTCGTTTTGGGAATCCGTCGTCCAATAGCTGGCGAGGAACCTGAAACGGTCGAACGTGAACTGAAGGCCACCTTCCCTGCTGACAACCTTGAACGGCTGAATCCCGGGATTGCCGATCAGTTCAAGGGGCACGTCGATGCTGCGGAAACCCTGTCCGTAGTTCGCAAACAGTTCAAGCCACTTCACCGGGGTGATCGCGACGCCGACCTTTGGGCTCGTAATGCCATTCGAGATATTCGGCGTACCGCCAAGCGTAATGCGGTCGTTGATATCGTAGTAGAATTGGTCGAAGCGTCCACCGGCGGTGAACTTCAGCCATGACAACGGCTTGATCTGAACCTGACCAAAGGCCGCGAGGTTGGTTTCGGTCAATCCGAGATTGACTACCGGCGCTCCGGTCACCGCCCGGGCCGTGGTCGGCGCCTGGAAAGCGTTGATATTGTCCGAACGCCAATTGCTTCCGATCAGTACCTGCACCGGAATGTCGCTACCGATGGCGCCGGTCCAGACTTTGCTGACGCGCCCGCCGACCATTGTCCGGTCGTCATGCTGCCATCGCTGCCCCCCGCCGAAATCAGCGTAACGGTTAAAATAGTCATGGCTGACGAACAGCGTGCCTTTGAGCTCCTGATCTTGTGCGCCGGAGGCATAATTGACGACGAAATTCTCAAGCTGCTTGTTACCACCGTCGGTCGGATTGGTCGCCGAGCGTTCCGAGATCAATCCGGCTTCAATCGCATCGCGGTTGGCGTACCCGGGCGCACCGAAGGTCGTGCCATAGGCCTGTGCGCGCAATGAGACCGTAGCTCCGTCGGGAAGCGTCGTCGTCACCTTATTGAACGAGTTGTAACGGTCGATGAAGCTGTTGTCGCGATAGCCGTCGGTACGATACCCCTCCAATGCGATGTAGGGCAGCCACGCGCTCTGCGTCGTACTGTACGTGCCCAAACCGCGCGCGGTGCCTTGGGTGCCGCCTGACATGCCGACGCTCGCGAACGGTTCGGCGGTCTTGGTCGTGATGTTGACCGAGCCGCCGAGATTGGAATCGCCATACTCGATCGCAAACGGGCCGCGGACAATTTCGATGCTCTTGACGCTCTCGGGCAGCACGATGTTCAGGTCCGCGTAATTCGGCGTATGCAGCGACGAGACTTCGTTCACCGGCACACCATCGATGAAATAGGCGATGTCGCGCCCGTGCTCCGCCTCGGTGTAGCCCCGGAGCGAAAGGCCATAGCCGATCGCGCCCTGTCCAAAGTTCGAGACGTTGAACCCAGGCAGAGACCGAAACAGATCGCCATAGGTTGCAATGGGCAGCTGGCTGATTCTGGGAGCATCCAGCACCGTCGTCGCCGCAGGTAACGCCGTCACCGAGCTCGATAGATCGCCACGGCCAGGTGTTGCCGCTGGAACACCCGAAAAGCCGGACGGGGCCGGCTGTCGACTGGCAGGTTGCCTTCTTTGTGCAGAGCGACGGATGCCTTGTAAGCGCGTGGTGCGCTCCGAGCGTTGCGCCCGTTTCTTTGCCGCCTGATCGGGGGAAGTAATCGTTACCGGAGGAAGCAGGCTGGCTCCAGGTTCCGCCCGGGCCACTTGTGCGTACGTCGGATGAGTCAGGACGACAATGGATGTACCCGCGAAAAACAGGCGCAACGAACTTTCTATGCGATGCCGTGTCCGCATGATCGGGCAATCGAATCGGTTGCATCTTTCGATAGCACAGCCTGTGCACGGTACCGGGGCACGTATGACTTTTCAATACAAATATCATACAGCGCGCACACGTGCAGCCACGTGACACCACGATTACTGCGAGCGCCACAATGACGCCGGCCAGCAACAACGACGGCATGCTTCATCTGAATGGCGCATCCTCCATGTATTATTGCGGCTCTGTCCTTCAGTTCTCGGCGGTCAACCGGTGTGGGCAACGAAGCAGACCTGCGCACGCGTGGCTTGCCGCTGACCCCAAGCCGTGCGCGCCAGGTCAATGAGGTTCCCAGATCGGCGCGTCGGTGAACAGACCGCCCTCGGCAAAACCGATGCCGTAGATCAGGACCGCCCCGAAGGAGAAGCTGACCAAGCCCGATGCCACACGGAGCCGCCAATTGAATTTCGGCAGATTGACAGCCGTGAACGCAAACGGCGCCGACAGGATCAGCGTGATCAGCATCATTCCGACGATAGTCCCGAGCCCGAAAAGCAGCAGATATCCGAGCGCGGCCACCGGTTCGCGGATGATAGACAGGATCATCAGGGCGATGGCGGCCGACCCTGCCAGGCCGTGCACGAGGCCGACCACGAAGGGTCGCAGCCAGCCATAGAGCGCGATCCGGCCGAACCCGCTGCGGTCGAGCCGCGCCAGCGGCGTGTGCTCGTCGGCGTGCCCGTGCGCGCCGGGGCCGTGACCGTGCGGGTGCCGGTGCAAGTAGTCGCCGTGCGCATGGAGGTGATCGTGGACGTCGAGCTCATGTACGCCGGGAACGCTCGCACGCGCATGGGCTGCGCCGCCCGCGCGACCCATGCCTGTCAAGGTGAGAACGCCGAGCAGGACGAGCATGATGCCGACGGCAAATTCCATCGACATGCCGAGCCGTGGCGGAATGACGACCCCGAACACGATGATTGCCGTACCGACCGCCATCACCGTGACGGTGTGCCCAACGCCCCAAGCGGCGCCGATCAGCGCTGAGCCCGCCACGCTGCGCTCGCGACTGACGATCGTCGCAATGGCGACCACGTGGTCGGCGTCGGTCGCATGCCGCATCCCGAGGAAGAAGCCGAGAAACAGGAAGGACACGACGTTCAGGGCGGCTTCGGTCATTGCGCACGTTTCAAGATGGCATCGAAGCCAAGAACTTTTCACGCGGATAGCCCAAGACGATACGGCCGCCCGCGACAGCTGGTCCATCAGGGCTTTTCCGATAGAAGACCGGGGAGAACCCTGATTGACCCGTCCAGTCGTGGTCCATCTAATGTCGAGTAGCTGTCGTCGTTGCACGGAAATTCTGACGACCGTTCCGTGGGACCGACAGCCAATTAGCTCAATCGTGCTCCTGCTTCTCCCTAAGTAAGGCAAGCCAGGCAGGGCCCGGAGGATTGCATGCAGCTCACTCCGAGAGAGTTCGACAAGCTGCTCGTCTACATGATGGCAGATGTCGCGTTAAAGCGAAGAGCCAAGGGCCTCAAGCTCAATTATCCCGAAGCCGTCGCTGTCATCTCAGCGGTCGCCCTTGATGGCGCGCGTGCCGGGAAGACTATCGAAGACGTAACCAAGGAGGCGCGTACCGTCCTGACCAAGGCTGATGTGATGGATGGCGTCGCCGATCTTATTCCAATGGTGCAGATCGAGGCGGTGTTCACCGACGGCAGCCGCCTGGTGACGGTGCACACGCCCGTCCAGTGAGTGCCTGACAGGAGGCTAACATGGCCGGACCAAAGGTGGGCCCCGCTGTTGCCGCAAATGTCGACCCGGCAACCAAGGACATGCCGGTCGGCGGTTACGTGTGCAGTTCAGCGGCAATCACATTCGATGCCGATCGTCCGGTGACGACGCTTAAGGTGCGCAATGCAGGTGATCGCCCGATACAGGTCGGATCGCACTTCCATTTTTTTGAAGTCAATCGTGCGCTGGAATTCGATCGCGCAGCGGCCTTCGGGCTGCGCCTGAACATTCCGTCATCGACGGCAACCCGGTTTGAGCCCGGTGACGAACGCGATGTCCAACTCGTTCCCTACGGCGGCAAACGCGCCGTCTATGGTTTCAACAATCTCGTCGACGGTCCTACCGCAGGCCAGGACGCCGCCACGGTCAAATCCAGGGCGGTGGCGCAGGCGACGAAGCGAGGCTTCCGCTCGATATAAGGCGTGAGGTCGCGCCAAACGGCAAATCTTGAACGAGGGCCACTATGCCTACCATGTCTCGGCAAGAATATGTCGGTCTCTTCGGTCCGACGACGGGTGATCGCATCCGATTGGGCGATACGGGCTTGTTCGTCGAGATCGAGCGCGATTTGCGTGGCGGCTACGGCGACGAGCTCGTCTTCGGCGGCGGCAAGAGCATGCGCGAAGGCATGGGCATGGACAATCAGGTGACGCGGGCGGGCGGCGCTCCTGACCTCGTGATCACCAACGTGACCGTGATCGACGCGGTGCTGGGCGTAGTGAAAGCGGATGTGGGGATCAGAGACGGCCGTATCAGTGCGATCGGCAAGGCCGGCAATCCGCAGACGATGGATCGCGTTACACCTGGCCTGGAGATTGGCCTAACCACCGATGCCATCTCGGGCTCACATCTGATCCTGACGGCAGCCGGGATCGACACACACATTCACTTCATTTCTCCGCAGCAGGCGGAAGCGGCGCTCTCAAACGGCACCACGACATTGATCGGTGGCGGTACCGGTCCTTCGGACGGCTCCTACGCGACGACGGTCACGTCGGGTCCCGGAAACATCAATATGATGTTACGCGCATTCGAAAACTGGCCGCTCAACGTCGGCATTCTCGGCAAGGGGCACGGACACGGCAAAGCGGCTCTGGTTGAACAGATCGAGGCGGGCGCAGTCGGCGTGAAATGTCACGAAGACTGGGGCACCACCCCGGCGGTGCTTCGGTCCGCGCTGTCAGTCGCAGACGAGACGGACACTCAAGTGTGCATCCATACCGACACGCTGAACGAATCCGGCTTCGTCGACGATTCGATCGAGGCGTTTGAGGGTCGGGCGGTCCATTCGTTTCATACCGAAGGGTCCGGCGGCGGCCACGCGCCTGACATTATCAAGATCGCAGGCCTTCCCAACGTCTTGCCGTCTTCGACAAACCCCACGCTCCCCTACGGCATCAATTCGCAGGCGGAGCTCTATGACATGATCATGGTGTGTCACCACCTGAGCCCCGACATCCCGTCGGACGTTGCATTCACTGAGAGCCGCATCCGGGCTGAAACCATCGCCGCGGAAAACGTCCTTCAAGATCTCGGCGTGATCTCGATGTTCTCAAGCGATTCGCAGGCCATGGGACGCATCGGGGAATGCTGGCTGCGTTGCATCCAGACCGCCGATGCAATGAAGACCGGGCGCGGCAAGCTGCCTGAGGACGCGCCCGGCAACGATAATTTCCGGGTGCTGCGCTACGTGGCGAAGATCACTATCAACCCGGCGATCACGCACGGTATTGCCGACGTGCTGGGCTCGGTCGAGGTCGGCAAGATCGCCGACCTCGTTCTGTGGGAGCCGGCGTTCTTCGGCGCCAAGCCAAAGCTCATCATCAAGAACGGCTTTATAAGCTTGGCAGTGATGGGCGATCCGAACGCGTCGCTGCCGACGCCACAGCCCACCTACTATCGGCCCATGTTCGGGGCCTACGGTGATGCGTTGGCGGCCAACTGCATCACATTCGTCTCCGGCGTCGCTCATGCTGCCGGAATCAAGGAGCGGCTGGGGCTTCGCCGCCAGGTGATGCCGGTGCGAAACGTGCGCAACATCGGCAAGCGCAATATGGTCCGAAATGCCGGGACGCCGAAAATTGAAGTCAATCCGGAAACCTTCGCCGTGACCGTCGACGGCAAGCACGCCACCGTGCAGCCTTTGACGACGATCTCGTTAAACCAGAAGTATTTCTTCAGTTGAGGAGCGTGCCGTGATCCTCATCAAAACCATTCTGGGCAACATCGGCGATCCCGAATGGACCGAGCGCCTGTCTGCCGCGGACACCGACTTGCTGGAGATCGACCAGTGGGAAGCGCAGAAGAGCCGCTTCCGCAAGGCGACTGCGAAGGGTGTGGAGATCGCCGTCTCAGTCGACCGCGGCACCCATATCCGCGAGGGAGACGTGCTGCTCTGGGATGCCAAGGCGCTCTCGGCACTTGTCGCGCGAATCGAGCTGCGTGACGTGATGATCGTGCATCTGGACGATCTAGCGAGCCTTGTGCCCGAAGTGGCCATGCGCACATGCGTTGAACTGGGCCACGCGATGGGTAACCAGCATTGGCCGGCATTGGTCAAGGGCAACCGTGTCTATGTTCCGCTCACCGTCGATCGCAAGGTGATGGCATCCGTCATGAAGACGCACCGTTTTGAGGGAATCCGCTACGAATTCGTAGCCGGACGAGAGGTCGTCCCCTACCTCGCTCCGCATGAATCACGCCGGCTTTTCGGTGGCGCGGAGGGGCCGGTGCATTCACACACGCATGAGAGTTATGCCGGCGTCGAGGCCGAGACAGGACGCGCGTACGGACATCCACCGACGCACGTCCACGCCCATCCGGGGGACGCAGCTCAGGGACCAACATCGCCGGCAACGGCCGGTTCTGCGCATGATCATCGAGAATGATGGCGTCGACGCGTCGAGCAGCACCGCATTTCTCTCGCGGATGCTGCAGTTTGGTGACTCGATGTTTCCCATTGGCGCGTTCGCATTTTCTTCCGGCTTGGAATCCGCCATTCAGGAAGGTGTCGTCACCAACGCGGCAACGCTTAGGGCGTTCGCGCGCACCGCGTTAGAGCAGGCGGCGCGCAGTGACTGTATCGCGCTGATCGCTGCGCATCGCGCGGCGGCTGCCGGCGACGTCGATACCCTCGCCCGGATCGATGCGCAGGCATACGCGCGCAAGCTTTCAGACGAAGCGCGGACCATGTCGGTTCGCATGGGCAAGAAGTTCACAGAGATGGGTGTGGAGGTGGTTGGTGCGCCGCTGCTTCGCACCTGGCGTGAATGCATTGAAAAGTCTGTTACCCCCGGCTGCTACCCGATAGCCCTGGCCATAAATTTTGCCGTACAGGATCTGCCTGCCAGCCAGGCGTTTGTCGTGCACCAGTACGGCGTTGCGACAACGATCCTCGGTGCGGCCTTGCGGTTGATGAAGGTCAGCCACATCGAGACGCAGAACATTCTCTACGAACTTACCGGCCAAACGCGAGGGATGTACGAGGCCGCCGCGGCGGCGCGGCTGTCGGACATGGCAGGTTTTGCGCCGCTGGCGGACATTCTGGCCGCTGTCCATGCCAGAGCGCATGTGCGCCTGTTCATGAGCTGATGTTGAAGGGAGCTTCGGATGTCGAAGAATATCACGCGCATCGGCATCGGCGGTCCGGTCGGATCAGGCAAGACCGCGATCGTGGAAGCCATTACACCGCGTTTGCTCGACCTCGGCATCAGGGTGCTCATCATCACCAATGACGTGGTGACAACCGAAGACGCCAAACACGTTCAGCGTACCCTCAAGGGTGTTCTGCTCCAGGAACGCATTATCGGTGTGGAGACAGGTGCCTGCCCTCATACTGCGGTGCGCGAAGACCCAAGCATGAACCTCGCCGCGGTCGAAGATATGGAACGGCGCTTTCCGGATAGCGACGTCGTGCTGATCGAAAGCGGGGGCGATAATCTGACGCTGACCTTCTCGCCGGCGCTGGTGGACTACTTCATTTATGTAATCGACGTCGCCGCGGGCGATAAGATTCCTCGCAAGAACGGACCCGGGATCACGTATTCCGACATCCTGGTGATCAACAAGACAGATCTGGCCCCCCATGTCGGAGCTAGCCTTGACGTGATGAAGCAGGATTCGCAGATGATGCGCGGTAGCAAACCGTTCCTGTTCACGAACTGCAAGACGGGGGAAGGCATTCCGGAATTGGTCGCGCTGATCGAGCGGGAGTTTCTGTTCGATATCAATCCACGCTCACGGCGCTCAGCATGATACCGGCGGCCTTCCCTCCCTGGGCACGCGCTGAAGCGCTCGGCGCATCGATGCCGGAATTCGCCTCGTTCCAGGATGAACCGCCGCAGATGAGCAGCGGCACCGTGGGCAAGACGGGTTTCCTCCGTCTGGGTTTCGAGCACCGCTCCGGCAAAACGATCCTGGCAAACCTGGAACGCCGCGCTCCCTATATGGTGCAGCGCGCGCTGCATTGCGACGAACAAATGCCAGGTTTGGCCTACGTGTTCTTGATCACCACCACGGGCTGCTTGCTGCAGGGAGACAGGCTCGCTCTGGACATCACCCTTCGTCCGGGCGCGCAAGCTCACCTCACCTCCCAATCGGCAACCAAGATCCACGCGATGGACGCCAATTATGCAGCGCAAAGTCAAACTATAACGCTTGCCGATGACGCATACCTGGAGTTCCTTCCCGAACCCGTGATCCCGCACCGGCACGCACGATTTATCAGCGACACGCAAATCTCCGTCGCTCCGTCGGCCACATTGCTCCTCTCGGAAATTATTCAGCCGGGCCGAAAGCACCATCATCCGGACGAGTGCTTCGGAGTAACCGTGCTGTCGGTATCAACGGCAGCGGCGCGGCCCGATGGTCGTTCCTTGTTCGCAGAGAAGCTGGTAGTCGAGCCGCGGCGATATGCGATGCGGCAGACCGGCGTGATGGACTCCTTTGATGTGTTCGCCAACGTGATCCTGTGCGCGCCCAAGGACAAGGCAGACCGTATCCACGAGCGTGCGGGGGCTGATATCGACCTTGCGGACGGTATTGCGTTCGGCGCTTGTCGTTTGCCCAATGATGCCGGCCTGATCTTCAAGGTGTTGGGCCGCGAAACGGCGCAGGTGAAAGCCAAAGTGCGCGAGTTCTGGAGCGTGGTACGTCAGGAGATCACCGGCGCCGCGCTACCTCCGCCCTATCTATGGCGCTAGTGGATCGACGTTCCAACAGGTGATCTCCAACAGCTGACGTCGACACGTTCGAGGAGGCAGCAATGGAAAAGATCTTGGCAAAGTGGGAAAGCGTCTCTGCGTCGTCAGGCATAGTGCGGTTCCTGGACATCAATTTGCGCAGTATCGGTCAGGTGATGTTTCAGAACAATCCGCTAACCGGCATTCTCTTTCTGGCCGCGATAGCCTGGGGTTCATATGCAGCCGGTGTACCCCAGGTGGTGATTGCGGGCGTCCTCGCGGTCGTCGTCGCAAACCTGACGGCGCAGCTGCTTCACGTCGATACCGATTCGCTTCATTCTGGGCTCTTTGGCTTCAACGGCATTCTCGTCGGCCTTGCGCTGGCGACGTTCCTGGCTCCCGGGCCGCTGCTTTGGGTGTATGTGATGCTGGGAGCGGCCGTGTCCGTCGTCGTGATGCTTGCCACGACCAACGTCGTCAGACCATGGGGTGGCGCTCTCACATTTCCGTTCGTTCTCACAACGTGGCTTCTGTTGTTGGCCACGTATGGATTTTCCGGCCTCGCGGGAACGGCACTGCCGTCCGGCAGCGTCGTAACCGCGTTCCAACCCTACGAGGCAAGCCCGCTCCAACTGATCGACCTTGCCCAAGGCGTGTTCCTGAGCATTTCACAAGTCTTCCTGAAAGCCAGCGGCATCGCGGCGCTGCTCCTGCTTGCAGGGCTCGCCGTGAGCTCGCTCGCAGCCGCCGCCTTCGCTCTCGGAGGTTCGATACTGGCGGTGTTGACAGCTCATCTTTTCGGAGCCGAGAGCGACCTGATCACCGGCGGTCTCCTCGGATTCAGCCCGGTCCTGACGGCGATCGCACTTGGTACCGTCTTCTATCAGCCGAACTGGCGCGTCGTGGTTTACACGGCCCTCGCCACGGTGTTCACGGTGATCGTCCAGTCAGCGGTGAACGTTGCGCTGACACCGTTCGCCATTCCGGCTCTGACGGCTCCATTCGTGCTGGTGACGTGGCTGTTCCTGCTGCCGCGGCAACGCCTGGAGGGAGTGCCTGAGGATGCCCGCGATATCGAAAAGCCTGCCGCCGTCGCTTGATCCTCATCACGGTGTTCGTGGGGCCTGTGAGTGAGACAGCGATAGCTCAATCATCGACCTCGGATTTGCGGGAGGAAGCGAACCATGGGACTCATTGGGATATTGCTCGGTCTCGCCCTGCTGATGTGGCTCGCGTACCGGGGCTGGAGCATTCTGCTGGTCTCTCCACTGGCGGCGCTCATCGTGGCCGTGTTCTCGGGCGAGCCACTGCTCGCCCACTGGACGCAGACGTTCATGAGCGGGGCGGCGCGGTTCGTAGCGCAGTGGTTCCCCTTGTTTCTGCTCGGCGGGTTGTTCGGAAAGCTCATGGGCGACAGCGGCTCGGTCAGCGCCATCGCGCAGTATTTGACCAAGAAGTTGGGAGCCGGCCGCACGATGCTCGCAGTGGTGGCAGCCTCGGCGATCGTAACCTATGGCGGGGTGAGCGTGTTCGTCGCGTTTTTCGTGCTGGCCCCGCTGGCTCACGAGATGTTCAGGGCCACGAATCTGCCGCGCCGGTTGATACCGGCGGCCGTCGGTCTCGGTGCATTCACCTTCACCATGTCGGTGATGCCGGGAACCCCCTCGGTCAATAACGCGATTCCGATGCCGTACTTCGGCACCACCACCTTTGCGGCCCCCGGGCTGAGTCTCATCGCGTCGGCCATCATCTTTGTCTTCGGCATGTGGTGGCTCGGCCGTGCCGAGGCGGCCGCGCGCAAGGCTGGCGAAGGTTACGCTGGCGAGGCGGGAACCGCTCCTGTCGTCAACGAGATGGTCCGCGAGCAGGCGGCGCCGGCGGGCGACTTCGACCCGGCCGAGTTACCGCATGGCAAGCAGGCCGAGAGCGGGCCGCCCTTCGTCCTGGCCATGCTGCCCATCGTCGTCGTTATCGTCACCAATTTCCTGATGGCGCTCGTCGTATTCCCGCGGCTCGATTTTTCGTTCCTGTCCGAGCCCCGCTGGGGCGGTATTACGATCGGGGCCGTGTCCGGCGTCTGGTCGGTTTTGGTGGCTCTCGCGTTGGCAAACTTGACCGTCATTCTCATCAACTTTCGACGCTTGCCATCCGTTCGCGAAAGCCTTGATGCCGGCGCGAATTCCGCCGCCTTGCCGATGCTGATGATCGCCAGTCTTGTCGGCTTCGGCGCGGTCGTTGCCGCAGTGCCGGCATTTGGGCTGGTTCGCGATGCGGTATTTTCGGTTCAGGGAGGACCGCTGGTCTCATTGGCACTCTCCATGAATGTGCTGGCGGGGCTGACCGGTACTGCTTCCGGCGGTATGGCAATTGTGCTCAATGCATTTGGCGCCGACTTTATGCGTCTTGCCACTGAGCATCACATCGATCCCGAATTGATGCATCGTATAACAACGATGAGCGCTGGTACCCTAGACGCGCTCCCGCACAACGGCACGGTGTTGCTGTTATTGCAGATTAGTGGTCTGACTCACCGTGAAAGCTATCTCGACATGGTGGTGACCGTGATCGTCAGTTGCATTATCGCACTTGTTGCTGTCCTGATACTGGGTTCGGTTTTTGGATCGTTTTGACGACAGTAGTTACCGTTAGTTCGGAAGATTGTCCGAGCGTTGGTTGCCACTCGTCGTGATCATCGTTCCGTCTCGCTAACAGATCACTCGCATGCCAAACCACGACGAATTCGCCCTGCCTTAAACACGTTCGCGTTCGTCAGGTTGACTGTTACCGATAAGCGAAGCGAAGCAAAACTGGCACCAGTATCCGTCGCGCAGATCAGAATCATGACCGCGGTCTATATGGGATAGCGCAAGACAGCGGCGAGGGACTTACCTCCGGGGATGTCGATTTTGCGAACACCGAGAACGCGGCCACCTGCATGGATAACCCGCCGCGCGATTTCGTCGACCACGCCATAGCTGCCCGCACTCGGCCTGTCAGCAAACGTCGTGCTGCCATCCACCTCGGACACCTTTCCGGGAACGACCTCATCAATGTCGACCAGCAGAGTTTCAATGGCCCCACAGGTGGCCGCGCGAGCCGCCTGGACGATATCGGTGGTCGCGCGACGCTGGTTCTCGCGGGCCTGGAAGCGGCTGACGAAGGCCGCGATCTCGTCACGATAGAGATCATCAAGCACTGAGCGGGCACGCGCCGCAACTTCAGCGTCAGTGAGCGCGTCAGGGCTGCCATCGATCCCTGTCGGTGTCAGATGCGCATAGGTATTTACAGATCGATAGATCGATGCGAGAGGCTGAAGCGCGGCCAGTACCAGCGGGATATCGATGCCGGCAAGCAGTGCGCGCAGTGAACTGTCCACCTTTCGTGCGAACTGGCGCAACCTCACCTTCTGGCCTTCAGCGCCCTGGATGCGACCGCTCGGAGATCGATCGTTCAGGGTCGAGCGGCCTACTGCGCTGGCAGCACACTTCGGCATGCCCTCGACCTTGACACGTGTCGCAGGCAAATCAGCGGGGACCTCGATCACGCGGACCATTGCTTCAGACAGCGCCAGCACATAACAGGCGTGGGGAAACGTGACAGCGCGCAGCAGCGGCTTCAAAAAGAAGCGATCGGACACTTCGACGAGGGGCTCCAGCGCGTTGGGAAGACGAAATGTCCGGATATTGTCGGGCGTGGCCAGCACAGCGAGGCTGCGCGCCTGGAAACGCCAAAACTCGTCATCGTCGATAAGGTCGTCCAGATGTTCGGCCAATGCAGCAACGCGGCGCTTGTCGGTGCCCGCCGCTTCGAGCTGATGGATTCCTTGCTTTACAAGATTCTTCAATTCGATCCGATCGCCTATGGTCTCCTGCGTCACTGGCGAGGTTCGCAGATAGATCGACAGGCAGATGTCATCGCGGTGGGAGATCAGTGATTTCAGATCGGCGGTAGTTGGAATGTCGACGTAGAGCATGACAAATCTCCATTTCGAGCAACTTATGGATCTTCACATCGTCCACCCAGATCAAGATAGTGGAAATCCATAGTTGAGGAGTATCTCAGGGCGCAACCAGTCTCTTGCGGATGGCATAGCGGACCAGCTCTGCCGTTGACGACATCCTGAGCTTGCGCATAGCCGACGCGCGATGGGTCTCGACGGTCTTCACACTCAGCTTCAAGATGGTGCTTATCGACCGGTTCGTATGTCCCTCCGCAATAAGCTGAACCACGCTCTGCTCGCGTGACGTCAGCACCATGTCCGATTTGTTCTGCATGTTGACCTGGTAGTCGTGGAGAAGTTTCTCCAGCAGGACACTGGTGAAGTAAGGCCTGCCGTCGAGCAAGGCTTCGATCGCAGAAATAAGGTGCTTCCGGGCATCCGACTTGAACAGGAAGCCACGGACGCCCGCCAGAATGGCCTCCGTCAGCAGTTCCTCGCTTTCGTGCATCGTCAGGATCAACACTTCAGTGCGCAGATGGAGCGCCCTGAGGCGGCGACTCACCTGCAATCCGTTCATAATAGGCATGGAGTAGTCGGCGATCACAATGTCCGGCCGGGTTTCCAGGGTCAACGTGACGGCCTGCTCGCCATTGGTCGCTTCCCCGCTTACGATCCAGTTGGAGCGCGCTTCAACGATCGCGCGAAGCCCGGAACGCACGACTTCATGATCATCCGCAATCACGATGCGTTTCACGGCGTCGTTCCCGTATGCCGGCACCGAACCTTCAAGCGATCGGCTGAGGTGACCGGCAGCAAAGTCGGACGATCATACTGATCGCGGCCGGAAGGGTTATCCCACAAAACCCCGAGATCTCCCGGCGAATGTACTGACGTGACCGCCGCCCGCTCAGGTCATCGTCATGCCTCGACCAGCCTCGCCCGAACCGCGTATCGGACCAGCCCCGCGGTTGAATTCACGTCCAGTTTGCGCATCGCGGCCGCCCGATGCGCCTCGGTCGTCTTGACGCTGACATTCAGGATGGCGCTGATGCCCTTGTTGCCATAACCCTCCGCAACCAGCTTGACGACAAGCTGCTCTCGCGGCGTCAGCCCCTGCTGCCTGTCCATGTCGGCACGCGATACGATATCCAATTCATTCACGCAGCTTCTGGTACAGAAGGGCTTGTGCAGCAGAAGCGAGTCAACGGCCGCCAATAGCAGCTTGTTCGCATCCGATTTCACCAGGAACGCGCGGGCGCCGGCCTGGAACGCCTGTTGCGCGAGCAGACCGGAGTTGTGCACCGTGAAGATCAGCACCTCCGTCTGCAGCGGATGATCCCTGATCCGCCGCGCAACCTCCACCCCCGTCATTCGCGGCATCGAGAAATCGACGATAGCAACGTGGGGCCGGCTCTCAATCGCCGCGGCAACTGCCTTGCTGCCGTCATTTGCCTCGGCGACGACTTCCCAATCGACTCGTTGTTGTAGCACCGCTCGCAGCCCCAACCGCACCGCTTCGTGATCGTCAGCGATAAGAATCCGCTTCATGGCAGAACACTCCTGGTCGTTTTGCACGGTGCCAAGTTCGAAAGGCGCCAGAAACGGCGACTTCCTCCTGCCACCGGCGATTCGCGTTTTGGCTCTATTGAGTGCCTGTGTGAGCCGTAATGACTGAGGTGGCCTTTCGTCGGTTGCGCCTGTTGGTAACAAAATCATGCGGAAACACCGCGCATAACATGGTGCCCGAGCGCCGCATCGCCGGACCGGAGCGGATCTCAAGCGTGCCTCCGATCTGCTGCAGCCTCGCTCGCATTGCGGGAATTCCAACGCCAAACGATTTTGCCTTGGTGCCGGGTCGCGACGTGGCAACCGGCATGCCGTGACCGTCGTCGCTGATCGTCAGCCGAACGCGACGGTCAGCTACCTCAATCACGATCTCCACTTCCGTCGCCTTGGCATGACGGAAGACATTCGTCAGGGCTTCCTGGACGACCCGCAGCAATGAGTGCTGTTTCTCGTAAGGCAATCGATCTACGTCGGACGCGATCCTGGTACTGACTTGCAGCGACGTGCGTGCTGCGAACCCCTCGGCATAGTGCTCGATCGTGGCTTTCAGTCCGTCGATCGTCAGGTCCTGGGGGTACAGCAGATAGGCAAAGGCCCGGATCTCCCTGAGCGCTTCATCGATCGATGCATCGATTTCGTCGCAAAGCCGCTCGGCGCTGACGGGGTCGCCCAAGCTGGCCCGGATCCGCATAAGGCCCAGGCTGGCTGCGATCAAATGCTGACAGGTCGAATCGTGGAGATCCGATGCGATTTTTTGCTGGATGTCCTCCTGGATGGAAACCAGTCTGACATTCATGCGCGCGTCGACGATCCCTTCAGCGGCGCCCTTAAGGGTGCCTTCGCTCAGGATACGATGACTGCCGATCAGGCGGACCATGCTGCCGGTTGCGGCATCGCAGATCGGAGCGACGGTCGTCTCGATCGTTCGCCGAGGACCGCCAAGCGCGAGGCGATGGCGAATTCTGACCTCGGCTCGTTCGGCAAGACAAGCGTGGAGGGCTTCGCAAACGGACCTCGCATCTTCCCTGCTCAAACAAGCAGAGACGTCCATTTCTCGGATTTCCTCCGACGAAATGCCAAGAAGAGATTCAAACGCCGGATTTATCCCTTCGTACGCAAATCGCCCCCGGTGCGAAGGGCGTACTGCAAAGAGAAGATCGGCTGCGAACATCCAGTACAGCCGGTCGCTCGTTTCTTCCGGGCCAATTCGCAGCCAT
Source organism: Bradyrhizobium sp. AZCC 1678 (assembly GCF_036924765.1). NCBI lineage: Bacteria > Pseudomonadati > Pseudomonadota > Alphaproteobacteria > Hyphomicrobiales > Nitrobacteraceae > Bradyrhizobium > Bradyrhizobium sp. AZCC 1678. Next base: position 2,300,738 of record NZ_JAZHSE010000001.1, on the reverse strand, counting down.
TCTCTGACGCTGGCTCGATTCGACTCGCGGGCTGGAGAGCCATGCAACTTCACGATACGCACTCACCCTTCTCAAGCAACTCTCAATATTGAATATCGTGAGCCGCTCTCCCGCCCCGCCACCGTGGCATCAATCCCAAAACCGGATCAGAGGCCGCGCCCTTGGGGGGTGGGTTGATTATACACCGTTAGGACGGCCACACCACCAGGTAGTATTCCCGCAAGAGCTAAATCTCGAATCTGTGAGACGAAATCCGGAAATGCACTAATGTGTGGGCCGCGAAACATCGTTGCGAGAGCGAAGCTCAAATGCGATGCAACAGATACTAAAAGTGCTTCAAACGGGGATTTTCGCGAACCGCTATTTTTTTCGAGAAAATTCACTCTCGCTGACACGTGATCGGATGTCACCCAAGGATGGTGCCGTTCTTGGGATCAACGTCGGCAGAGTAGATTTGATCCTGTCGACTGGCATTGAGCCTGTTGGTATCCCAGCTCCCTCAGCAGACGTTGACCTTGCCAGCGATGGAACTTGTAGATGGCCGTAGAGGATCGGCTCTTCGTGGCGCGCGCCAGTGGAGCCAGTCAGCGTGACGCCGTAGATCCAATACGTCGTGTCCTGCGTATACAGCTGCTGGGGAGCGGCGGCGGCAGATATTCCCGTCATACTCGCGGACGAGTTGGAGCATCTCGTCGCCATGGGCATCCGGGAATCATGTGTCGACACGCCCCCGATCAATGTTTCGGCCAGACCGCGCGGCTTGAAGTTTTCCAGATAGCCGCGGAGCTCGTCTACGAGACTAGACTTGCAGCGGCGGGTAACTTGGGGAGAGGGATTTCCAGGACCGGATGATCGGGAACAGTCATCCCTGCGACTGAGGGTTTTCTCGGATGCCGCGTCAACGGGCTGCGGGCTAGTCTGCCGCATTGCGCCAAGCAGCGGCTTCAGTCTTGGCCGCCGGTGGGGGCTCTATCCAGCAGGAGATGTCCAGGAGACTTCCATGTCAGATCTCGTCGCGATCGTGTATCCGTCCGAGGCAAAAGCCGAAGAAGTGCGTCAACGGCTGCTCAAACTGCAGAAGGAAAATCTGATCACAATCACCGATGCAGTGATCGCCGTGAAGACGGATTCCGGCGGCGTCAAGCTCAATCAACTCGTCAACGCGACTCCGGTGGGCGCGATGACGGGAAGTTTCTGGGGACTTCTGATCGCCGTGCTTATCCTCCATCCGATCCTCGGTGTAGCAGTCGGCGTGGCATCCGGCGCGTTCGGCGGCGCATCCTCCGATTTCGGCATCGACGATTCTTTCATGAAAGAGCTCTCAACGGGCCTCCAGACTGGCAATGCCGCCTTGTTTGTCCTGATCAGGAACATGACCGCGGACAAGGTGCTCAAGGAAATCAAGGACACCGGAGGGATCGTGCTGAAGACGTCCCTGGATGAGACCAAGGAAAAAGCCCTGCGCGATGCACTCGCAAGCGCGGCGGAGCGACCGGCGGCCTGAACGGCTGCCCTTCACCTCTCAGCGTCGACTGCCGGCGAGGCGCAGCATCATCATGAACAAGTTGATGAAGTTGAGGTAGAGCGAAAGTGCGGCAATCACGGACTTGCGGCCGGCTGAAGTCTCATCGTCCCTGCTGTCGTACATCGCCTTGATCCGCTGCGTGTCGTAGGCCGTGAGCCCGGCAAAGACGCCGACGCCCACGACCGAGATCAGCCAGTCAAGCCCGGTCGAGCGTAGGAATAGGTTGACCAGGCTTGCGATGATGATGCCGATCAGACCCATGAACAGGAAAGTGCCGAGCCCCGACAGGTCGCGCCTGGTGGTGTATCCAAAAATGCTGAGCGCGCCGAACGTTGCAGCTGCGATGAAGAATACGCGAGTGATCGAGGAACTGGTGTAGATGTGGAGCAGGATCGACAGCGAGACGCCGACCAGGCCCGCATAGACGAAGAACAGAAGCCGCGCCGTTGCCGCCGACAGCGTGTTGATCCGCGCTCCGATGAAGAACACCAGCGCAAGCGGAGCCAGGATGAAGACCCACATCAGCGGATTCTGCAGCAATGCGGGGCCGGTAAGTTGATAGGTGAGCCACGCGACGACAGCGGTCAGGCCGACGCCAGCAGCCATGTAGTTGTAGATGCGCATCATGTAGGCGCGCAGTCCGGTGTCAACCGCGATCGCGCCGCCGGGCGTGCCAGTGGCTGTCAGGTTCTGATCATAGTTTGACATTGCTTACGCCTCCTCTCGAGCCCGCAGCATGATGCCAAGCTATTCCTCTGGCCTCGCGCGAGATATCGGACAATCACCCGAGTTCCGGAGGTAAAATCACCTTATTCCGCGGCGATTTCCGTATGCATCAGGCCATTCGTGGCACCCGTCTTGGCGCCTTTCCAAAGCGTAACCTGCAACAGCCGCCCTCTTCTCATCCTTTTGGCGGAGGCCCCTTACATGTTTGTCACTGGAAGCTGGCAGCGCTCCGACCTAATCCCGCCGGCATGCGCTACTTCTTTCATATCGTCGACAAATACGGTCTCTCTCCAGACGGGATCGGATGCGAACTCGCCGATCAGGACGCGGCCATCCTGCACGCCAGGCGCATTGCGGCCGAACTGGCAAAGACCGGCGAATTTTTTCGTTTCAGCGTCGTCTTCGTGACTCTGACGGCTGTTCCCGGAGCATCGTCCAACCGCAATCAAAGCGTGGCGGGCCCCGTCGCGGCGACCTGAACGCGGCCCTGCGGGATGCAGGGCCAGCCAATTTCCTGCCCTTGCTCTATACAGAGAATCCCTGATGTGCGGACGAGCAAGGTGCCTCTAAGGTCCTTGCCCAGGGTGGCCGGCATCCCGCGATTCAAGCTGCCTGTCGTGCCCGCCTCGTCTCCGATTGGAAGGCCATCCTCTGTCATGGCTCCTTCGTCAAACGCGGCCGATCAGAAACTCTCCCGCACCGCGCTCATCGCGCTCGTGATCGGGTCGATGATGGATCTGCTCGGCCGTCGCGACGCTCAATGCGGACGGCATGATCTACGCCGGCGGCCTCAAACTTCTCTTGCAGTGCTCGATTCTCTGGGCGCCCGGAACACTGCTGTTCCTTTTCGCAAAACGCGAACGCAAGGAGACGACCTTCAGGCCGTTCGAAGCCATCCGCCGCCACGAACAACCAAATGGAGGCTTGAATGCGAATGATACGGTTCCTTGGATCCATTGGCGCATTCGTCTTGCTCTGCGCCGCCGCCTCGCCTGCCCGCGCCGATACGTTCAGGGTCGGCAGACTATTGTGTTTCAGCACGCCGCGCGTTGGACTGGTCCTCGGATCCGCGCAGTCGCTGCGCTGTGTGTTCTACGCGAGAAGGCCACCTCGGCAGTACATCTATGAGGGACGGATCAGAAGGGTTGGTCTTGACCTCGGCGTGACTGGAGCCGGCACCTTGTCCTGGGCTGTCCTGGCCAAGAATTCGCGGATTGGACCGGGCACCCTGCGGGGCAGCTATGTGGGCGCGAGCGGTAACGTCGCCTTGGGCCCCGGCTTTGGCGCCAACGTCCTGATTGGCGGTTCTCGCCGCAGCGTCGTCCTGCAACCGCTGTCGATCGAGCGATCGATCGGGATCAACCTGGCGGCTGGGGTGACCAACCTGACGCTGGGTCCGCGAGGAAGGCGGTAGGGCCCGCCTCCGCTATCCGGCGACCGGGCGGCATCTCCATTCGGTCGATGGGAATATTTCCGCCCGGTTGCTCAGGGTTTCGTCGGATGTCGACCTTGTGGGTTCGAGGCTACCTTCCCAAGCGTGCCGATCGCCACGCATATCAGGAGGATGGCATGACAGTCCATGACGGCCAGTCCGGCATCGAAGCTCTGGGCCCTCCTCCGTTGTGGGTCTGCGCTCTCCTTGGCATCGTTATGATCACCGCCGGCGTCCTCGCTCTTGGTGACGTCGTGTTCGCAACCATCATCAGCGTCAAGCTGATCGGGCTGACGGCGATCGCAGCCGGCGGGTTCGAGATCATGCACGCCTTCTGGACCAAGGGGTGGGGCGGCTTCCTGTGGCAGATCCTGCTCGGCGCGCTCTATCTCGCCCTCGGCCTTGTGCTGGTCACGCAGCCGGCGTCCGGCGCCCTGGTCCTGACCTATTTCCTCGGCGCGGTGCTGCTCGCATCGGGTGCCATTCGATGTGTGCTGAGTTTCGCCCATTGGCGAGAGAACGGCTGGATGATGCTGATCTCTGGCGTCTTTGCATTGATCGCCGGTGCTCTCATCCTGTTCCGTTTCCCAATCATCAGTGTCTGGGCTCTTGGATTCCTGCTTGGCGTCGACCTGATCTCGCACGGTCTGGCATGGCTGCTCTATGCGCTTCAGTCCGCGCGGAGGACCGCGTAACAAAAGAGGAGAAAACGATGAATGCTCCCACCCGCCGTGCTTTCCTTGGCCTTGCACAGAAGGCCGTTGCCGCCGCAGCGGTCGGCGCAATCGGTGTTCGCTTCATTGAGACCGCGGAGGCGATGCCGGTCCCACCTGATCTGGGTCTAGCCGGCAAACCGTCTGACCTTGTGGCTCAAGCGCAGTGGTGGGGACCGCGGCCTACTCCCGGTTGGGGGCCCAGCCCCGGTTGGGGATCTGCCCCGGGCTGGGGTCGCCCGCCACCGCGCACGCGTCGCTGGGTTTGCTGGTGGGATCGCGGTCGTCGCCGTTGCGGATGGCAGTGGGGTCCGTCGCCCGCTCCCGCGGTTGGGGTGTCACTCCCGGTTGGGGGCCTACTCCGGGCTGGGGCCCCACTCCCGGTTGGGGTCGCCCGCCGCCGCGCAGGCGTCGCTGGGTTTGCTGGTGGGATCGCGGTCGTCGCCGTTGCGGATGGCGGTGAAACTAGGAACGCTTCACGCAACCCACGATCCACGGACGGCAGTTTCCTCACGAGAACTGTACAAGCCCCTACCCAATTGATGGACCGAACCGTGCGCAACACGAACCGATGGCTCCTCGCGGCCTTGCTGGCAGCCCTTCTCGTCGGGGCAACCTGGTACTGCGTGTCGGTGTGGCAAGCGGCTCCATCAATGCCGCTTTACGGCAACATCATCTTGGGAGCGGCCGCAGTCCTGGTGCTGGTGTCCGGCTGCGGCCTGATCGCGCTGATATTCTATAGCCGTCGCAAAGGTTATGACGAGCCCGCGCGCAGCAATCGGACACAGCGGCAGTAGCGAGGCCCTGATGAAGCATTGACCCGGCGCAGTTCTGAGTCAGTGCAAGGAGCGGACAATGGACCTTGCTGGCATCGCAATCAGATTGCTGGCGGCAAGCCTCCTGACGATCATCACCAGCGGGGCGGGCCGGACACAACCTGCCCCGGGTGAACCACCTGCGGTCGGAGTCATCGAAGCGACACGACGACCGATCACCGAGACCAGCGAATTCCTCGGACGAATCGAGGCGATCAATCGGGTCAACGTCGTCGCCCGCGTCACCGCTTTTTTGGAGCAGCGCCTGTTCGACGAGGGCGCCGAGATCAAGAAGGGCGATCAGCTCTATCGGCTCGAGCGCGGCCCCTTCGAGGCCGATCTCGCCTCGAAGCAGGCGCAGGTGGCTCAGCTCCAAGCGACACTCGAAAACGCCAAGTTAACGACAAAGCGCGCGCGTACGCTGCTCGGAGGCCCAGCCGGGCAACAATCGACCTACGACGCGGCGATCGCCAACGAGCGCAGCCTAGAGGCCCAGGTGCAGGCCGCACAGGCGCCAAGTCCAGGCGTCCCAAATCAATCTCGACTACACCGTGATCAGCGCGCCGATCGACGGAAAGATCGGACGCACGGCGGTGACTGAAGGCAACGTCGTCAGTCCAAGCTCGGGCGTGCTGACCACGATTGTCAGCCAGGACCCGATGTATGTCACCTTCCCGGTGCCGCTGCGCCAGGGGCTGGAACTGCGCGAACGCTACGGGCCGCAAGGCGGCCTCGAAGCCGTGGTGATCAGGCTCCGACTGCCAAATGGCCGCATGTACGGCCAGTCCGGAAAACTGAATTTCGTCGACAACACCATCGCGCAAAACACCGACACGATCACCGTGCGGGGCGAGATCGCCAATCCAATCCTGCGCGCGCCTTCCGCGGCAGGCGTCACCGTTCACGAGTTGACCGATGGCGAATTTGTCACCGTCGTGCTGGAAGGCGTCCAGCCGGTCGAGGTGCTGGCGATCCCGCGCTCCGCGGTGCTCTCCGATCAACGGGGCGACTACGTTCTCGCTGTTGGCGCCGATAACAAGGCCGAGCAGCGGCGCATCCAGCTCGGGCAATCGACCTCAACCATCGCCGCGGTGATCAGCGGACTTGCGGCCGGCGACACGGTGATCGTCGAGGGTCTGCAGCGGGCTCGTCCTGGCCAGACCGTTTCGCCGGGGCCGGCAAGCCCGTCGATCCTGTCGAGCATGAAGGCCAGCGCAGGAGACGCCGCTTCGCAAACAGATCAGGGCACCTCCGGCAAAGCGGACACCAAGCCATGATGTCCGCCGTCTTCATCGATCGCCCGCGGCTTTCGATGGTGATCGCTTTCATCATCACCATCGCCGGCACGCTGGCGTTGATGCAGATCCCGGTGGCGCAATTTCCGGACATCGTGCCGCCGCAGGTGACGGTCGCCGGCACGTTCCCCGGCGCTTCCGCCGAAGTCGTCGAGAGCAGCGTCGCGCAGCCCTTGGAGGCGCAGGTGATCGGCGTCGATCGTGCGCTCTACATGAAATCGACCAGCGGTAACGACGGTAGCTACACGCTGACAGTTTCGTTCGCACTTGGCACCAATCCGGACATCAACACCGTCAACGTCAACAACCGCGTACAACGCGCGCTGTCACAATTGCCGACGGAGGTGCAACAACAGGGCGTGACAGTGCAGAAGAGATCCTCGTCGATCCTGCAATTCCTGGTGCTCTACAGCGCCGACGGTCAGCAGGACCCGCTCTTCATCACCAACTACGCCATCATCAACGTGCTCGACGCGATTGCGAGTACGTCGGGGGTTGGCCAGGCGAATCTTTTCGCCAAGATGAACTACTCGATGCGGATCTGGTTCGATACGCAGCGGCTCACCAGCCTCAATCTCACGCCAGCAGATGTCATCGCCGCCATCCGCACGCAAAGCGTCCAGGCGCCGGTCGGCCGCATCGGCGCGCGGCCCATCAGCGATGACCAGCAGTTTCAGTTCAATGTGCAAACATTGGGCAGGCTCGCTACCGTCGATCAGTTCGCCAACATCGTGCTGCGTGCCAATCCGGATGGTTCGTCGCTGCTCGTCAAGGACGTTGCCCGCGTCGAGATGGGCGCGCAAAATCTCGACAGCGAAGCGCGCATCGACGGCCGCGCCGCCGTGCCGATTGCGATCTATCTGGCGCCGGGTGCCAATGCCATGACCACCGCGCAGGCGGTAGCTGCCACGATGCAGCGATTGTCCAAGCGTTTCCCCACCGGGCTCAGCTACCTCGTGCAATACGACTCCACGAGCTTTGTGCGGGACACGATCGCGGAGGTGTTGCGAACCTTTGGCGAGGCCTTCGTCCTGGTGGTGATCGTGGTTTACCTGTTCCTCGGCAACGTCCGTGCCACGGTGATTCCGGCCATTGCCGTTCCGGTGAGTTTGGTCGGTACCTTCGCCGTCCTGCTCGTGTTCGGCTATTCGGTCAACACGGTGTCGCTGCTAGCGATGGTGCTCGCCATCGGCATCGTGGTGGATGACGCCATTGTCGTCGTGGAGAACGTCGAACGCGTGATGGAGGAAGAGCCGGATCTTTCTCCGGCCGAAGCCAGTAAAAAGGCCATGACGCAGATCACCGCGCCGATCATCGCGATCACGCTGGTGTTGCTCTCCGTGTTCGTGCCGATCGCATTCATCCCCGGCATCTCCGGCACACTGTTTCGTCAGTTTGCGGTGACGATCAGCGCCGCCATGATGATTTCGGCGCTGAATGCACTGACGCTGTCGCCTGCGTTGTGCGCGCTGTTCCTGCGTCACACCAGCCCTCGGCGCGGCATGATGGGCCGCGTCCTCGGCCGCATCGACTGGCTACGCGATCGCTACAGTGGCGGCGTCCGCCGGCTGGTGCGCGTGGCCGGACTATCGCTCCTCCTCGTCGCGGTGTTCGCCGCCGGCATCTTCGGAATGTCGCTGATCACGCCAACGGGCTTCCTCCCCGAGGAAGACCAGGGCGCCTTCTTCACCTCGGTGCAACTGCCGGACGGCGCGTCTGTGGCGCGAACTAGCGAAGTCACCCAACAGATCGAAGAAATCCTGAAGCAGATGCCGGCCGTCGATCACGTGCTTGCGGTGATCGGCTTTTCCTTGCTCGATGGTGCTTCCCAGCCAAACAGTGCGCTGGTCGTCACACGCCTCAAACCGTTCGCCGATCGCAAGGCGGCGGCAGATTCGGCCCAGGCATTGATCGGACGCACCTTTGTGGCCGGCGCGCAGATCCGACAAGCCAACGTGCTGCCGTTCAATCTGCCGCCGATCATCGGGCTCTCCACCGGCGGCGGATTCGAATACCAGCTCCAGGCGCTCGAGGGACAGAGCCCCGCCGCGATCTCCAGCGTCGCGAACGCGCTAATCGGCGCCGCCAACGCTGATCCACGGCTTGCACGCGTCTTTTCGACCTTCACCGCGACTAACCCGTCCCTATATCTCGATATCGACCGTCGCAAGGCACAGGTGCTGGGCGTCACCATCAGCGACATCTTCACTGCCCTGCAGGCGACGCTTGGCGGCATCTACGTCAACAACTTCAACCTGTTCGGCCGCACCTGGCAGGTCAACGTTCAGGGTGAAGCGTTCGATCGTGCCGACATTTCGGACATCTGGCGGATCTACGTGCGCAACAATACCGGCGAGATGGTGCCTTTAAGATCGCTGGCCGGCATCAAGATCGTGACTGGGCCGCAAGTCATCACCCGGTACAACAACTATCGCTCGGTGACTGTGAACGGCAGTTCCGCGCCAGGAGTCTCCTCGGGCACAGCGATTGCGGCGATGGCTGATATCTCCACTGCCGTGCTGCCCGCGGGCTACAGTTTCGAGTGGACCGGCACCGCCTATCAGGAGCAGCAGGCCGCAGGCCAAACCGGGATCGTGCTCATGCTTGCGGTCCTGTTCGCTTATCTGTTCCTGGTAGCTCTCTATGAGAGCACGATCATCCCGATCCCAGTGCTGCTCTCGGTCGTAGTCGGCGTGCTCGGATCCTATATCGGCATCAAGATCGCCGGTCTCAATCTCGATCTCTACGGCCAGATCGGACTGGTGGTGCTGATCGCGCTCGCCGCCAAGAACGGCATCCTGATCGTGGAGTTCGCGAAGGAGCAACGTGAGGCGGGCGTAGCGCTCGCGGATGCCGCGATCCTCGGGGCGCATATGCGGTTCCGTGCGGTCATGATGACTTCGGTCGCGTTCATCCTCGGCCTGTTGCCGCTCGTGATCGCAACCGGCGCCGCGGAACTCAGCCGCAGAGCGGTCGGTACCGCAGTGTTCGCCGGTATGCTCGCCGCAAGCTCGATCGGGATCTTCATGGTGCCAATGCTCTATGTGACGTTCCAGCGGATGCGCGAGCGGATGAAGAAGACGGCTTCCAAACCAACCAATCGGTTGAAACTGCCTATCGATGAAACGGTCTAGACCATGACACGCAATCAAAACCCTGGCTGATCGCCCTCCTTGTCGTGCTCTTCGTGGTGTTTGTCTTCGTGATGCTCGGTCTGCTGGAAATCGACATCATCCAGCGCAATCTGGCTAGCGAGGGCGGCGCGACCGGCACGCGGCTGGTTTCTACCTGTCGGGAGATTGCACATAAGCTCCGCAAATACATGGCCGTGCGTACGTTGATGAGCTTGCTCACGGGGCTTGCAGTCTGGGCTTTCACTGCGCTCATCGGCCTTGAGCTGGCGCCGGCGTGGGGCGTCATCACTTTTGCGCTCAACTACATTTTTATCGGTCCGCTTGTGGCCGCGCTTCTTCCTACCGTGTTTTCGCTGGTGCAATACGGGTCGTTTCGAACGGCGGCCACGGTCTTTATCGGCATGAATTTGATTCAATTTTTCAGCGGGAGTTATATCGAGCCGCGGTTTGCAGGCGCAACGCTTGCCATCTCACCCTTTGCGATCCTCCTGGCAGTGTTTTTCCGGGGATTCATGTGGGGCCTTGCCGGTGCGTTCATCGGCGTGCAGCTGACAATTGCCGCTTTCACAATTTGCGAGCAGAGCCCGTCGACGCGGTGGATTGCACAAATCCTCTCAGGTCGACGCGTCACGGGCTGACGACCCGCCTTTCTCGCGACGCAGGATTCCGGCAGGATCGCAAAAGTGCGCCGACTTTCGGCCATGTTGGAATTCTGGACTAATCAATCAGGATTTCCCCCGCATCACCTTCAGTGGTTACCCGATAGACTAGTCTACGCCGGTAGACCTATCGTCCAGCGCTATCCACGCGGAAGCCCAGAGGTCCGATTTCGGCGGCCCCCACGTGCAAGCGATGTCGGCAACGCAGTCTTTCACGAATCCGGCGGTCTTCTTCGCCGGCACATGGCCGGTGAACGCTCAATGCGTCCGAGCCCGGGATAAATGGAGGTACCAAGTGAGCAGCATGGTTGTCCTTGGCTTTGATGGCGTTCACACCGCGGATGAGGTGCTGAACAAGGCACGCTCATTGCAGAAGGAGCACTTGATCGATCTAGAGGATGCGTGCGTTGTCGAGCGCGACAACAACGGCAAAGTTCACGTCAAACAAGCTGTTAATCTCACAGCCATGGGTGCGGCCAGTGGCGGTATGTGGGGCGCCTTGTGGGGTACGCTCGTTGGCGTCTTGTTTCTGAACCCGCTCGCCGGCATGGCGATCGGTGGCCTCGCCGGTGCAGGTGCCGGAGCGCTTTCGGGCTCACTCGCCGACTACGGCATCAACGATGATTTCGTCAAGAAACTCGGTGAAACGATCCCGCAGGGTTCATCCGCCCTATTTGTATTGGTCAAGAGCGTCACCGAAGACAAGGTGCTGCCCGAGCTCGGACAATACAAGCCTCGTGTGCTGAAAACATCGCTTTCCAATGAGGAGGAAGGGAAATTGAAAGCGGCGGTGGCCACGCTCGCTCAATAGTCGCCGCGTTCCTTGATGGTTATTCGCCTTTGCAGGCGTGAGGCAGGCCGCGCAGGCCAACGGCACGATGCTCGCGGTGGTGGAGAATGGCATCCATCCCGACTTGATGCATCGGATAACAACGATGAGCGCGGGTACCCCGGATGCCCTTCTTCACAACGGCACGGTGTTGTTGCTGCTGCTGCAAAATCAGCGGCCGCGAAAGCTATTTGGATATGGTGAGACGGTGATCGTCAGGTGCATCATCGCATTGATTGCCGTCATCGTGTTGGGTTCGGATGAATGACAGCACGCGTACGGGCGCAAGAGATTCTGCAATGGTCCGCACGATTCAGGGCGTCCTGAAGCCATCGGGAACCGGCAGTCTTGCCAGGACGTTCGCACGTCTCGGACGGGTTGGATTCTGGATGCAAATCGCAATCGGCTCGATACCCGTCGCTCTTGTCCTCTATGCCCTGGTATTCGGCCGTGATTCGGGTGGCGGTACACGCGCCGGGCTTGTTCTCGTTCAGTATTTGACGATGATGAGCCTGCTCGTCCTGCTCTTCACCACCGTCTGGTTCTATCGTTACACCCGGCTTGCGAAGCGGATCGCTGACGCGGATCGTCGCCCGTCGGAATCGTCAGTGCTGGGCGCCGTCTGGGTTGGGATTGCAGCAAGCACGTTGGGTATCGTGCTGTCTCTGCTGATCATGCTGCTCGAGGCGAGCCAACTCCTGCTCTACTTCCTTCGTGCACCCCAGGCAGGAGTGCCTGTCGTGCAAACGACGGCAGGGCCGGCAAGCTGGGTTTCGGCCGGCGATATCCTCGGCCTCTTGGCTCTCATCGTTACGCTGTCGGTCGAAATCGCCGTCCTCGGTATGGGCCTTTGGCTGCTGTTTCGCTCGATGGTGGAGTTTGCGGACTACCCCCTCGTCGCTAGTGAAGAACAAGCCTGAGCTTGTAACGCCAGCTCACGTCCAGTTGTTCGGCAGAAGGAGATCGACATGCTGTCACGACGAAAGTTCAGGATCAAAGGACAACGAAAATCCCAATTCTAGGAGCGATTCAATGGCAGCGTCTACAGGTGAAAATCCTGCCCTCTTGATCAAAAAGCTTGCGGGCGTGCTTTTGCTGATATTGGGATTGTTATTGACGGCTACGGGTGTAAGTCTGTCGTATGATGGACTTACAGCTATAGGCGCGTTCTTGCTGGTGGTCGGTCTGGTGCTCCTTATTCTGAAGATTGTGCGTCGCAATCAGCCCCTGAATTAGTGCGGATTTCAAGCCTTAGCCGGACGCGCGATTGTTCGGAGAGATTCGTGGATATTGTACGAATTGGTTGAGAGATATCTCAGGTCATCTAGCTCTCGTGCGAGTATTCGGCAATGGCGTGGTCGGGACGGACGGTACCATCTCTTCTGCCGTGGATGCCGACATTAAGTTCACGATCATGAGTGTCTCCAAACCCTTCATAGTATTTGCGTTGGTTTGCGACCTCATCAGGCCTGAGGTCGCTCGCGCGAAGGTTGGCGCGAGTGGTGCGGGCTATTCCCATTCAATTCGCTTGCGGGCGTCCAGTTCAGCAAGGACGGCAAAACGAAACGCGGGGCAATCGCCACCGCTAGCCCGCCGGCTCAGATGTGCAGTTATCCAGTCGGTTAGGCTCTCAAATTGAGATAGCATGTCAAATCAACGTTCAACGGTGTTCAACATACGGCGAGACTAGGCCATGAGGTGCTCGCGACAAGCTGCTGGACGAAGTTGAGGTCCGTCGGAATCGGGAGGCGCGGGCGTATGGCGAGATCGCGATGGCATTCATTCTCTACCTCCGGCCTTCTCTTCGGAACACTGTTTTTTGCCGCCTCTCTGACGCCGTCACTGCTGCCGCGAAGTTTTCTGACGCAGGGCGTTGTCTCGGGATGTTCTCTGACGATCGGATACGGCATCGTCGTATTCGGCCGTTGGCTCTGGGCCTATATAGAGCTCCCTCAGCCTAAGGGCCGCCTCATGCGGGTTGTGCGGCTCACCGCCGCGATCAGCTGCACGGGGATTGCGCTCGCCTCCCTCTGGCAGGCGGCAGGATGGCAGAATTCGATCCGAGAGCTAATGGAGATCGAGTACGTCGAAACGGCATATCCATTCGAGGTCGCCCTGATTGCACTGGCGGTCTTCGCAATCCTGCTGGCGCTAGCGCGGTGCTTTCAGCTGACGCTCCGCTTCGTGGCTATAAGAGTTAACCGCCTTCTGCCGATGCGGGTTTCCCACATCATTGGCATCATCGCCGCGCTTGCGCTGTTCTCATCGGTTATCAATGGACTTCTCTTCCGGGTCACCCTGCGCGTCGCAGATGCGTCTTACCGGGAATTCGACAAACTGATCGAACCGGAGACTGGGCCACCAACGGACCCTCTGAAGACCGGCAGCAGCGCTTCCCTGCTGGCTTGGCATGAGCTCGGACGGGCGGGACGGGAGTTCATCTCCTTGGGAGCGACCCGCGAGGAGATCAGTGCTTTCTCGGGCAGGAGATCGCTTGAGCCAATTCGCGTCTATGTCGGACTAAGATCGGCAGACACGCCGGAAGCGCGCGCCAAGCTCGCGCTGGAAGAATTAAAGCGCGTCGGCGGGTTCGACCGATCCGTGCTTATCGTGGTGACGCCGACCGGCACCGGCTGGGTGGACCCGGCGGCGTTGGATAGCGTCGAATATCTGCACCGTGGTGCCGTCGCGAGCGTTGCCCTCCAATATTCCTATCTCGGGAGCTGGCTGTACCTGCTTGTTGGAGCGGACTACGGCGCCGATGCTGCACGCGCGCTCTTCACGGAGGTTTACGGATACTGGACCACGCTTCCCAAGGACAAACGGCCACGACTCTATCTGCACGGTCTTAGCCTTGGCGCCAAGAACTCCGAACAGTCGACAGATCTGATTGAAGTACTTGACGACCCATTCGCCGGCGCACTGTGGAGCGGCCCGCCTTATTCAAGCAAGCTCTGGCGTTTCCTCACCGAACGCCGCAATCCCGGATCGCCAGCTTGGCTTCCCCGGTTCCGCGACGGATCGTTCGTGCGGTTCATGAACCAGGGCGGAAACGCCGCCGGCCCATTCTCGGCTCCGAATGCCTCATGGGGGCGGATGCGGGTCGTCTATCTCCAATATGCAAGCGACCCGGTGACCTTTTTCGAGTACCGCAGCCTCTATTGCGAACCAGATTGGATGACGCCGCCCCGCGGCCCGGACGTGTCGCCGCAATTGCGGTGGTACCCGGTCGTAACTCTTCTTCAACTGGCGGCGGACAAGTTCGTGGCGACGGCAGCGCCGATCGGCTACGGCCACGTCTACGCCCCGGCGCACTACGTTGACGCGTGGATCGAGGTGACGGATGTTCGCGACTGGTCCCCGGACGAGATCACGCGGCTGAAGCAACACCTCTCCAGGCCGTAGTCCGCGGCCGCTGTTCCAACACCAGCTAAGGCGGAGACTTTTTTTGGCACAGCCATCAACGAGCGTATCAGATGAACGAGCGAGTGGCACAGCGACGGCTTCCGCTGCTTCCTTGATCAGCGCGTATGGAAGGCAGCTAACGCCACGATCATAGCGAAGAGGTAACGGTCGATCGGTCAAGTTACACGAGTGGAACTGACCAGGCGCTTCTAGCGGGCAACGGGGCGAAGCCGCTGCTCTGTGGCGCCTGGACCTAGGTGCGAACGCGCCGGCTGCCAAAGTGCGGATGCTTACCGCCGCGATGACGCCAGTACCGGGGGTTTCGCGGGTTTAGCGGGGTTGCATTTGTATTTGGCACTGCCCTCTTTGGCACAGATGCGCCGCGATCCTTCGCGGATAAGCCGGCATCATTCGACTGAGCCAAGGAAAGGCTTGAAGGTGCAGCAACCGCTACCCAACCGCTCACGATCAATGCACTGCATGCAGCCCGTATATTCATCCTTACCTCCATCCCATGAACAAATTGCATGTACGCTGGCACCGGTTTCTTCCAGTCGCCGAACGGTTCACCGCATCGGTCCAGTTCCTTTCCTGCTCACCGCGGGCCCGGTAAGTCCAGATACTTGAGCTCGCGAGCCCTTAGTGAATGTCAGTCTGCCCCGCCGCTCGCGCCCACGTAACTTCCTCGCAGGGTGTCTGGGCCGATTCGCAAGTTCCTGGCCAAGACAATCCAAGACAGGGTGCCAGCGTGTGACACCCTTAAGTCGAACTCGTAGCGCCGCCGCCGCTTAAGTAGATACCCTTGCCCATCTGATCGTCAAGTAGAAGCCGCTCAGCTCGTTGACTGTCGATCGAGCGGTCGATCGGATTCAATCTCGCCCCCGGCGTAACCAATTTGACGCTGGGTCCGAGAGGACGGCGATGAGCTCGTATCGGCGGATCTTGGGCGAGATCGATGCGACTCGAGTCAGGCCAATGGGAACATTCCCGCCCCGTTGCTCAGGGTTTCGCCGGATGTTGGCATTGCGGGCTGGAAGCTACCATCCGACGCGTGCCAATCGAACCATCACCGCTCAGGAGGATGGCATGACAGCCTATGACAGCCGAACCGGCATCGAAGCTCTGGGTCCTCCTCCACTCTGGGTCTGCGCGCTTCTTGGCATCGTGCTGATTGCCGCCGGCATCTTCGCGCTCACTGACGTCGCGTTCGCAACCATCATCAGCGTCAAGCTGATCGGGCTGACGGCGATCGCGGCCGGAGCATTCGAGACCATGCATGCTTTCTGGACCAAGGGATGGGGCGGCTTACTGTGGCAGGTCCTGCTTGGCGCGTTCTATCTCACCTTCGGACTCGTGCTGCTCGTGCAGCCAGCGTCCGGCGCCCTGGTCCTGACCTATTTCCTCGGCGCGCTGCTCATCGCATCGGGCGCCATTCGATGCCTGCTGAGTTTCGCGCATTGGCGACAGAGCGGCTGGATGATGCTGATCAGGTCTTATTTTCCTCTTGCTCGTGCTGCCTTGGTGGCATCGTTGGTCGCGTTAAGCGCCCAAGCTATGCCGTTCTCGCCTCATGACTCTCGGCTTACGGTGCCGGACGTGACGCTGGTGGCCGCGGAATGCCCTGCGGGATATACTTTGCATCCGCGACTCCACCGCTGCGTTACGGCGCCAATCTGCCCTCCGGGATCTACCTTGCATCCGCGACTCCACCGCTGCATTACGGCGCCAACCTGCCCTCCGGGATCTACTTTGCACCCGCAACTCCACCGCTGCGTCAGACCTTGATCGCGGTCGGGAGACCAAGCCAAACCAGCGCAGGACGCCTCTCGAACCCTTGCTTGTCCAGTAGACGCAAACGCCGGTCGCCAGATCTCGGGCACGCGAACACTGGCGTTTGGTCGACACGGTCGAGAGGCGCTGGAGCAGACGGTCCGCGAGGTGTCGGTCTACGCCCGCGTCAACCCCGAGCACAAGCTGCGCATCGTCAAAGCTCTACAGCGCGACGGCATGACGGTGGCCATGACCGGGGACGGCGTCAACGACGCTCCCGCGCTCAAGACCGCCGACATTGGGATCGCCATGGGCATTACCGGGACCGACGTCTCGAAGGAGGTCGCCGACATGGTGCTTGCCGACGACAACTTTGCCACGATCGTTGCGGCCGTTGAGGAGGGACGAGCGATCTTCGCCAGTCGTGCGCCGCTAATTCCTATTTGGAATTCGACATCACGACGCAAGTCGTTCGGATAAATGCGTGGGACAAGGCTCGCTTGCGGCACAAGCCTGCGAAAGCGGCAGAGCCGTACCACCTGAAGCGGCAGCTTTCCGCTCATGATGAAGCGCGTCAGCGTTCGACGGGAAGAACCCGAGCTGGCGATGGAAGTGGCGCGAGCGTGAGACGTCTCAAGTCGGCCGACGCAGGCGATGTGTATGCAGAACAGGGTCCGCGATCACTCATTCAACCGTTACAGGGCGCATGCGTTTAGCTGGCGATCTTCAGGCGCGTGGTGTGGCTGAGAGACGCCTTCAATTGAACCTCCATATTGCTTGCCCCAACCCCGAAGCGAAAGCAGTACGGGCCCCAGGCTCTGGCCGAAGGCAGAGATTTCATATTCCACCTTCGGAGGAATCTGCGGATAGGCACGGCGCACGATCACGCCATCGGCCTCCAGCTCGCGCAACTGAAGGGTCAATATCCTCTGCGTGGCGTTAGGGATGGCTCGGGACAGTTCCATGAACCGCTTCTTGCCCGCGAAGAGATGAAACAGGATCAGCGGCTTCCACATGCCGCCAATGACGGACAGCGTCACCCCGACCGCGCATCCGCTTTTCGCGTCAAACCTTCTTGGACGCATGGTCACCTCCATAAATGATAGTATCAGCTATAATTGTGCGTTCTGACGGCACGAAGAGGCCTAGTCTGGGGTCCATTGAGCGTGAAGCCTATTCCATGGCGCCGAAAGTCCCGGCCACACATGCCCCGTTGGCGCCTTCGGATGTAACCATCGACGCCATTGAACAGCTCTTGATTTACGTAGTCATATCACATGACGATCGTAATACAACAGATGACAGCCGCACAGTGGCAGGATCGCGGCAGAGGGCTCGTCGACAGCCCGCGCCAGACCAACCGCACGGACGGGCCTCGGCATAGCAGGTTGCCCGCTCGCGTTTCGGGCAGCTGCGTCGCCATGTCAGGCCCGCTGTCATATCGGCCAGGGGCGGGCTCCACGCGGGCACGCGGCGGATACCTACATAAATGATAGTATCCGCTTTAATTGTGCCTTCTTGCGATCAGGCGGCGCGACCCTAGGTGCGTGGACAGCGAAACTCCAATCCAGGATATGGCGATGACGTTCAAGGCGCTGCTGGCTGCAAAGACAGGTGACAAGATTTCGACCAGCGTGGTCGAAATGAACGAGCGAGATCTCATGCCCGGCGACGTTACCGTTGCCGTCGATTATTCGACCGTGAACTACAAGGATGCGCTGGCCAAAAGCGGGCGCGCAGAGATCATTCGCCAGTTTCCTCTCATTCCCGGTATCGATCTTGCTGGAACGGTAGAAGCATCCTCCTATCCCGGCATCGCCGTCGGAGAGCGCGTTGTCGCGAACAGCTGGGGACTGAGCCAGACCCACCATGGCGGTTACGCCCAGAAAGCGCGGATCAAGGGCGAGTGGCTTGTGAAGATCCCCGCTCCCTTATCCACGAAGGATGCCATGGCAATCGGCACGGCCGGTTACACCGCGATGCTGTCGGTGCTGGCCCTCGAACATGGCGGAATCACACCGCAGCGTGGCGATATCGTCGTAACCGGCGCCAATGGCGGCGTCGGCTCGATCGCGATCGCTCTCCTCGCCGATCTCGGTTATCGCATCGTTGCATCAACTGGACGTCTTGAAGAAGCCGATTATCTGCGGAGCCTCGGTGCGGCCGAGGTCATCGATCGGCGGACGCTTTCGGAGCCCGGAGCGCCTATCGCGCGCGAGCGTTGGGCTGGCGCTGTCGACTCCGTCGGCAGTCATACGCTGGTGAACGTATTGGCGCAGACGCAGTACCGCGGCGTGGTGACGGCGTGCGGCCTGGCTCAGGGTACCGATCTTCCCGGAACGGTTCTGCCGTTCATCCTGCGCAACGTCACACTTGCTGGAATCGACTCGGTGAATGCCCCGCAGGAGGCGCGAATCAAGGCGTGGTCGCGTTTGGCTCGCGACCTGGACCTGAACAAGCTCGCCCGAACGATGCAGGTGGTCGGCCTCGCAGAGGTTCCCGACGTGGTGCGCCAAATGTTCGCGGGGAAGGTCCAGGGCCGCACGGTCATCGACGTGAATGCGTAACTACGCTGCGACCCGCTTGGTCAAACGTCGACGAGAATCGAACCACGCGGCATCGAAACAGACAATAAGCCCCACTCCTTTGGAGACCATCGGAATGCGTATTCTGAAACAATCAGGCGTTCTCGCGCTCACCCTGACTGCTGCACTCATGTTCTCCGGGGCCTGGGCGGATAATGCCTCACCTGTCGGCTTGTGGAGAAATGTTGATGACGCCAGCGGCAAACCGAGAGCACTTATCCGCATCACGAAAGCAAATGGCACGCTGCAGGGCAAGATTGAAAGGGTGCTCCGCGCCCCGTCCGAAGATCGGAATCCGAAATGTGAAAAATGCGAAGGCGCGCTCAAGGATGTGCCAGTAATCGGCTTGGTAATCCTGAGCGGCCTGAAGAAGGAAGGCGCCGAATATACCGCCGAAAAGATCCTCGATCCGGACAATGGCAAGGTCTACAGCAGCAAAATCCAGCTGACCGAAGGCGGCAAGAAGCTCAACGTGCGCGGCTAGATTGGCGTGTCAATGCTGGGGCGTTCGCAGATTTGGGAACGCCAGGAATAAAACGCGCCCTCGTTCATCTGCTTACGACGCGCACAGGAGCACGAAACATGACTCAATTGGATCAACACGACACTCCACCTTCCGTACAGGACGTTGCAATCATCGTTGGGGGCGGCCCGGGCATCAGCTCAAGTTGCGCCAGGCTGTTCGCCGAAAACGGCGTGCGCGTCGGCATCGCAGCCAGGAATCCAGAAAAATCGGTCCTGCAGAATCTGGAGAAGACGCACGGCGTGCGCCGATACGCTTGCGATGCTACCGTACCAGCGGCCGTGGAATTGCTGTTCCAGAGCGTCGTTCGAGACCTGGGGGCACCGACGCTTGTCGTGCATAATATCGACGGCCGCGTTCCCGGCATTTTCCGCAAGGGGATTACCGAAGCTGACCCAAGCATGGCGCTCGAGACACTTCGGAACTCAGCGTTCAGCGCGTATTTGGTGGGTCAGCACGCTGCTCGACTCATGCGAGAGAACAGACCAGGTCCCGGGGGAACGAAAGGAACGATCATCTTCACGAACGCAAGCGCGGCGCTCAAAGGCTTCCCGATGAGCGCTGCCTTTGCGATGGCATGTCATGCCAAGTCCGGACTCGCACAAAGCATGGCGAGAGAATTGATGCCGCAGGGTATCCACGTGGCAAATGTACCGATTGACGCGGCGATTGGCTGGACTCAGGAAGACGGTACCCGCGCGCACCGATTGGCAGGAACGACTGTCGACGACAACATGGCTGACCCGGACCGCATCGCCGAAACCTACCTGCATTTGCATCGCCAGCATCGGTCGACGTGGGCGTTCGAAGTCGTGCTGCGGCCGTGGGTCGAGAAGTGGTGACTGGCGTTCGCGGCGGCAGACCTGCGTCGCTCCCGCACAGGAGCGTCAGCATCCAGGAAAGGTCGAGAGAAAGAATATCATGAAGGCATCCAGTTCTGTCAGTTACCTCGGATCGGGTACGCGCTACATCGATGCGCCGAACCTTTCGATCGGTGTTGGGGGGACTATTTTTGCTTATCGCGACCTGGGCCCCCGCAGCGGCGTGCCACTAATTCTTTTCAACCATTGGGGCGCAGTTCTGGACAATTTCGATCTCCGGATTGTGGACGGCCTCGCCAGCAGGCATCGCGTGATCGCAACGGATTACCGGGGTATCGGTGCGTCAGGCGGAACGGCGCCTGTGACGATTGATGAGATGGCGCGAGACGCGATTGCCCTGATCCGCGCGCTGGGCTTCGAGAAGGTCGATCTGCTCGGCTTTTCCCTCGGCGGATTTGTGGCACAGGACATCGTGCTGAAGGCACCGGACCTCGTGCGAAAACTCATTCTGACCGGCACGGGCCCGGCGGGGGGCAAAGGCATCGACAAGGTGGGCCGGTGTCCTGGCCACTCATAATCAAGGGTTTGCTGACGCTGCGAGACCCGAAATTCTACCTGTTTTTCACGTCCACGGCCAACGGCCGCCGAGCCGCAAAAGCCTTTCTGGAACGGCTGAAGGAGCGCAAGGCAAACCGGGACAAAGGACCTACGCCCGCCGCCTTTTTGCGGCAGCTCAAGGCGATCACGACCTGGGGCCGGCAGGCGCCTCAAGATCTCGGAAGCATTCGGATCCCGGTACTGATCGCGAATGGCGATAACGACATCATGGTGCCGACCGTAAACAGTACCGATATGGCGCGCCGTATCCCGGGCGCGCAACTGGTTATCTACGAAGATGCCGGGCATGGCGGGATTTTCCAGAACCACGCCGATTTCGTGCCGAAGGCCCTGTCTTTTCTCGAGGCCTGACACCGCGACGATATTTCAAATTGGAGAAGACACAGTGAAGGCATTCGTTGTCGATAAATACAAAAAGAAGGGCGCTCTGCGCCTAGCCAACGTGCCAGAGCCGGAGTTGCGGGACGATGATGTCCTGGTTCGAGTTCATGCAACTGCTGTGAACCTTCTGGACTCCAAAGTCAGGGACGGAGAATTCAAGCTCATACTGCCGTATCGCCCGCCTTTCATTCTGGGGCACGATGTTGCCGGGACGTTGTCCGGGTTGGCCCGAAGGTCAGGCGGTTCAAGGCGGGCAACGAGGTTTATGCACGACCGCGCGATCATCGGATCGGAACATTCGCGGAATTCATTGCAATGAATGAAACGGACGTGGCACTAAAGCCCAAGAACATCAGCATGGAAGAAGCCGCCACTATCCCGCTGGTGGGGCTGACCGCCTGGCAGGCGCTGGTGGAGTTGGGCAACGTGAAACCCGGTCAAAAGGTCTTCATTCAGGCCGGCTCCGGTGGTGTGGGGACTTTTGCCATCCAGCTCGCCAAACATCTCGGCGCGACAGTTGCGACGACGACGAGCACGAAAAATGCCGAGCTGGTCAAGAGTCTCGGCGCAGACGTGGTCATCGACTACAAGACGCAGGATTTCGAAAAGATTTTGTCGGGCTACGATCTGGTCCTGCACAGCCAGGACACCAGGGCGCTTGAAAAATCTCTGCGCGTGCTGAAACCAGGTGGCCTCCTCATCTCGATCTCGGGGCCGCCCGACCCGGAATTCGCCAAGGCACTAAAATTGAACCTGATCCTGAAACTGGTGATGCGCGTGCTGAGTCATGGTGTGCGAAAGAAAGCCAGAAGCCTTGGTGTGCACTTCTCATTCCTGTTCATGCGAGCGGAAGGGCAACAGTTGAGCGAGATCGCTTCCCTTATCGAATCCGGCGCAATCCGTCCGATCGTTGACAAGTCTTTCCCGTTTGAGAAGACTGGGGACGCCTTGGCTTACGTCGAGACGGGGCGCGCGAGGGGTAAGGTCGTCATCAGAATCGGGGAATAAGCCTCACCTGTAACTGGGGATACGTTTCTCGATGAAGGCCCGCACGGCTTCGGCGTGCTCCGTCGTACCCGCCGCAACGACCATCTTCTCGGCCTCGTGATCCAATGACGTCAGGAAGTCAGCCGATAACGCAAGGTCGAGATTATCCTTGATGGCGGCATGGGCGCTCACCGGACCGTTCGCCAACGTCCTCGCCCATGCGAACGCTTCCTTCTGCAGGTCAACATCAGGCACCACGCGATTTACCAGCCCCAGCGCTTCGCAGCGGCGTGCATCGATCCGTTCGGACAAGAACATCAGTTCGCGGGCACGCGCCGTCCCGGCCAGCCGGGTCAACAGCCACGAAATGCCGTAATCGCCCGTGAGCGCAATTCTGGCATAACCAGTCGTCATGATGGTGGATTCGGCTGCGATTCGAATGTCGCAGGCGAGCGCGATCGCTAGCCCAGCGCCAGCCGCCGGACCCGGCAGGGCCGCAATGGTGGGCTTACGCACCGAGACAAGCACGCCGGTCAGGGTTCGCTGACGTTCCCGCAATCGCGCAACCTTGTCGCTGAATGACATGGCCGGTGCGGCAGAGTTGCCGCCCATCCCCTTGACGTCACCGCCGGAACAGAAAGCGCTGCCTGCGCCGGTAATCAGCAGTGCGCCGACGTCCGGATCGTCACCGTTGCGTTTGACCATCCGACGCAACGCCGGCGTGAGATGGTCGGATAGCGAATTTCGCGCCTCGGGTCGGTTCAAGGTGATCACGGCGACGCGATCCCGGATCGCACACAGCAGTTCGTCCGTCCCGGTATCAATCGAGATTGATCCATCCGTCATGGTTGTGACCTTTCATGTCCTGCGTCTGGATAGCTTTAGAACGAGTAAGCCCGTTACGCCGCTATGGCTGATCGGCCAGCGTTACCAATTCTCGTGGAATGGCCGCAGTTCCGTGAGGAATGACCAAGCCGATCGATCCTGACCGTAGAGATGGTACAGCTCGGCGGCGATGGCGGCAGGTTTGATGAAGAATTCATCCGGTTTGTCGCTCATCCGCGCGCGCATCCGGGGCGTGTCAATCACGGCGTCGATGAGAACATAGGAGACGTGGACGCCGAGAGGCCCCATGTCACGCGCGATCGACTCGGCCAATATACGCTGCGCCGCCTTTGTCGGAGCGAAGCCGGCAAAATTGGCCTTGCCTCGGATCGAAGACGTGTTTCCGGTCACCAGGATCGTGCCCTTGCCGCGATCGATCATGTCAGGAGCCACTTCGCGCGCCAGGTACAATAAGGCCATCACGTTGACCTCGAAATTGCCCTTTAGCATCTTCGGGTCGATCTCACGAAAGCTGCCCCAGCCTCCCCCTACCGCGTTGTGGATGAGAACTTCGGCCGCGCCGAAACGGCGCTTTACGTCGGTGACCACGGTCCGTACCTGGCTCTCATCTGAGACGTCGCAGGTCACCGCGTGCACATCGGGAAGCTCTTGCGCAAGGCGATTGATGAGCTCCGCCGAGCGAGCAAGCGCTATGATACGGAATCCGCCTGCAGAAAACCGCTTGACGATGGCAGCTCCAGTGCCCGGCCCTACCCCGGTCACGATCGCGATTGGCTTCTCGGTCATTTTTCGCTCCCTTCGTGCTATTGTCCGGCCGCTCTCATATGAATTCGCTCGGACTGCGACTGATGGGAGGCAGCCTCGTGCGCGGACACCAGGGCCAGACGAACCGCGACGTTCTTGTGGTAGGGCGTGCCCGCAATAGGATCGCGGTTGCCACTCTCCGTGAGCAGATTGATGCGCGGCCCATTGATCAGGCGCTCTCCGTCCGACGTGGGGTATGCCTGACCGTAGCCGTGCGGCAGCGCCAACTGGCCATTCCGCATGGCGTCATCGACCTTGCAGCGGACGACGAGCCGCCCGACCACCGACTCGACAGCGATCCAGTCGCCATCCTTCGCGCCCAAGGCGCTCAGATCGCTGGAATTGATCAACATGGCGCCGTCCGGATCCTCGCGACGCCACGCGGGATCACGAAAGATCTGGTTGGCATTGAACATGCGGCGACCACCAGCCGCCAGCATGAACGGGAACGCCTTTGGCACGCCCGCTGCTTGCGGATCGAGACGCGCAAGCCATTCCAACATTTGCGGGACCACCAGCCGAACCTTGCGATCCGAATGGCTGATCAATGACCAGACCTCGTCATAGTCGTGCCGGGTAACGGCAGTGCCCTGCCGGGTGGCTACGATAGTGTCGAACAGGAGATCGCCGAGCTGATGATCCGTCACCTCGTCCGATGCGCCCATCGCTCGCCGCACCGCTTGCGGCGATCGCTTCGCGCAAGCCAGCGCCGCACCCCACAAGGGTGCCGCCGCCGCCGTGCCATCCGGAAGCGTCTGCCCCAACGTATGGTAGAGCACCAGGGCAGCGACTGCGCCGGGGTTCTCCGCGATGAAAGCACGAAAGGCTGTGGCGAAATCGGCTCGCGAACGCCGCGCAGCCTCACGCAGGGGTGCGAGCACATTGTCACCTGGTAGACGCCCCAGGGCGATGGCAAGCCGCGTGTAGATCTCGGGCTCCGGCAAGGTGCCGGCGAGCGGCGGCAATACACCGGCACGAACGTGAAAATAGTTCGTCGGAAATTCGAAGTTGAACAGGGTGAATTCGGTTTTCTCGAATTGTGAGGACGCCGGGAGAACGTAATGCGCGAGCCGTGCGGTTTCGGTCATCGCAACGTCGACCACAACGCACAGTTCCAGCGAGCGCAGCGCGCGTTCCACGGCCTCGGTGTTTGCTGCCGTGTTGGCGGGATTGGAACTGTCGATCCAGGCGCAACGCAACCGGTCGGGATGGTCCTTGAGCACCGCTTCGGGGAAGATGTTGGGCGGCAACAGGCCCCCAATAATCGCGTCTCCGGTCGGTGCGAATGTCTGGTTAGGCGAATTGCCCCATAGCGGTTGAAGCCAGCTATGCAACTGGTTGGTACCTTCACGGCCGAAATTGCCGGAAAGCATGATCAAAAGCTTTTCGAGGTAGGAATTGAGCGTCGAGTTGATGCCTTGCTGGATGCCAAGCTCGACCCGGACCACCATGGCCTTCGCCGCGACGATCATCGCGGCGCAACGCTCCAGATCCGCGATCGAGATATCGGCGGCGGCAGCCCATTCTTCAATGGGGACATTTAACAGCGCTTGCCTCACCTCCGCGAAGCCGATCGTGTGCTCCTGAATGAACGCATGGTCGATTCGGTCGGACCGGACAAGCGTAGCCAGCAGCGCACCGAGGAGAAACGCGTCCGTGCCCGGACGAACCGCGAGATGCAGATCCGCCATTTCGGCGGTTTCGGTCCGCCGGGGATCTATGACGATCAGCTTACGCGCGGGATCCTTGCGGATTTGATTGAGATGGTCGCGCGCATTCGGGAAACCGTGCGCGATCCAGGGATTTGCGCCGATGACCAGCAGGAGGTCGCAATGATGTACGTCCTCGGCGGTGTGGCACGTCTGGCTGCCAAACATGTGGCCGTTGACCCAGAAGTCGCCGGTTTTTTCCTGCGAAAGGGCGTTGAAGACGCTGCGCGAACCCAGCGCGCGCAACAATCCACTGGCGTAGGCGCCGCCGGCGTGGTTGCCCTGCCCGCCGCCGCCGTAAAGGGCGATGCTCTTGCCGCCATACCTGTCGACGATGTCTCGCAGCCGCTCCGCGATTTCCGCAATCGCCACGTCCCACCCGATTGCATCAAAGCCGCCGTCGGCGCGACGACGCAGCGGGGTCGTGAGCCGATCCCTGTGATGCGCATAATATGGAATCCGGGTCGCCTTGTTGCACAAATAGCCCTGTGATTTCGGGCTCGAACGGTCGCCCCGTACTTTCTCGAGGCGCCCGTCATTCACCAAGACTTCGATTCCGCAATTGACGTAACACAGGTTGCAGGCCGTCTTAAGCCACTTGCCGGCCGTCATGTTGACCTCCCTTATGTTATGATTTTTCGCAGCGCATCGCCTTTATGGTTCTTCGCTGCGGCTTCCGAATCCGGCCGCCGGCGGTCCTGCGGCCGGCATCGAGGATGCGGTCGGAAAGTTTCCCCGCGCCGACAGCACGCGACAGCACGATCGATCCCACCATGGTCGCGATAGCGCCCGTCGCGATTTGGCGGGCCTGTCGAGGTGGCTCACCGGGAAGCAACTCGACAAGGGCATCGATCATCTTCTCCAGTTTGGAAGTCAGGGCCTGCTGCTCGCTCGGGCTCGATCGCGCGACATCGACGGCCAGGGTTGGGAGCGCGCAACCGTGTTTAGGATTGTCGCGATGCCGGGGACTAAGATAATCGGCGATCAACGCCTCGAAGCGCTCCCTGCTGGTTTTCCCGTTCGCCAGTTTTTTCCACCGCTCGGTGGTCTGATCCATTGCAAAGGCGATCGCCTCGCTGACAAGCGCGGCACGCGAAACGAAATGGTTATAGAAGCCGCCGTGCGTGAGACCCGCGAGCTTCATCAAGTCGACAACACTGAGCCCTTCCGCGCCCTTTTGGCGCAAACCGTAGGACGCATTTTCAACGATCCGATTGTGGGTTTGACGCCTGTGGTCTTCTCCGTATCGCATCGCCACTCCGTGCAAGGTCCTAAGGTGACCGGCTGTACGAACCGTCTCCATCCCTTCGAGCAATTCCGGAACCGCGCTTCCTTGACGGTCACGGCAACATTTCATTGCAATGCCGGCTATCTTATATGACTATCGTCATATAACAACACCTATCAACAGGAGAGTTCGCCATGGCCGCTGCTTCCGACCCCGTCGTCATCCTTTCCGCCGCCCGGCTCCCACGTGATCGGCGCGGCGCTGGAACGGGCCAAGCTGGCGCCCGAGCGGATCGATGAGGTTTTCATGGGCAACGTATTGCCAGTGCATGCACTCGAAGCCCAAAACCTCAAGCGCGGCGTGGTCGCCCTCTGCATCGGTGGCGGTGAAGCCACCGCCATCGCGATCGAGCGCGTCGTCCGCGGCTAGCGCGGGCGATCCTGCAAAAAAGGCCCGGCGAGCGACGCGAACCGCGTCGTTCGCCATCTTGTAACCTGCCTATTCCTATCAGCGCGAAAGTTCACATGGCTGACCAGAGCGAGACGATCAAGACCGCGCCGCTGGACGTTCCCGTCTCCAGCGCCCTGCCGATCGCGATCCTTTCCGTCCTGGCCGCCATGGGAACGCTGGCGACCAACATCTTGCTGCCGTCGCTGCCACAAATTGCGATCTCATTGAATGTCACGAGCGCGGCGGTCACCTCCGCCATTACCGTCTATCTTGCAGTGTTCGGGTTGGGCCAGCTCGTGGTTGGACCGCTTTCGGATCGCTATGGAAGACGCTGGCCGGTCCTGATCGGATTTGCCGTGTTCATCGGCGGCAGCGTTTGGTGCGGTTTGGCAAACGACCTACCTAATCTTTTGGCCGGCCGCGTCGTGCAGGCTGCAGGCGCTTGCGCGACGTCTGTGCTGTCTCGCGCCATCGCCCGCGACATGTTCAGTGGGGCGGCACTGGCACGGGCGCTGGCGCTCATCATGATCGTAATGTCCGCAGCCCCCGGCTTCTCGCCGCTGCTTGGCGGCGCACTCGATCACAGCTTTGGCTGGCGCTCCGAATTCGCTCTCGTCGCGGCTTTCGCTGCTGTTGGCGCTATTGCCTACGGCATCGTCCTCGGCGAAACCCACCATTCGATCCGCACTCCGCTCAACCCGGTCGCCATCGTCAGGACCTATGCTGGCCTGATTGGCGATCGTCGCTTCGTTATCCCGGCTGCAACCGCGAGTCTGATCATAGGCGGCTTGTTCTCCATGTTTTCGGCTGCACCGCGCTTATTCATTGAAGCGATGCGCTTCACGCCGATCCAGCTCGGCCTGTTCTTCGCCGGCACCGTCTTTATCGTATTCGCCGCCGGAATGCTGGCGACGAAATTGGCACCACGCTATGGGCTCGATGGCCCGATCCGGGCAGGATTGTGGGCGACGACCGCCAGCAGCGTTGCGATCCTGCTCATCTCGATGACCAGCCCGACTTTCTTGCCGTTTCTGGGCGCGATGTGTCTATTTCTCCTCGGCATGGGCGTTGTCAGTCCGCTGGCGACGGCGCGGGCGCTCTCGCCATTCGGGGAGAAAGCCGGCGCCGCCTCGGCGCTGCTGGGTTTCTGGCAGATGATGACCGCCGCAATCGGCGTATGGCTTGCCGCCACGGTGTCGCATGAAGCAATGTTCGCGCTCGGCGTCGTGTTGAGCGCGTTTTCACTGCTCGCACTGTACGCGTGGGGCCTAAGGTCACCTGCTCCCCATTAGGTGCCATGGAACTCCGGTTTGCTGCTGCCTGGCGGGCGCGGCATCTCGAACATGTTCTCTGTCTTGACCTCGAGGTAATCACCACCACGGCCGGCGCGCAGTATGGGACGCGCAAGTGCAGTGTTGTAGACGCCGTCCTCGATCAAGGACTTGTCGATGTATACTGCGACGACCTCGCCGAGTACGAACCATCCTTCAACCTTCTCACCGCGCGCATTCGCCAACTGAGAGACCTCGACGACCTTGCATTCCATAGAGGCCCTGCTCTCGCCTACCCGCGGCACAGCGACGTGGCGCCCGGGTATTGGCGTCAGCCCTGCTGCTTCGAACTCGCTCACTCCGTGATCGAGAGGCGTCGCCGTCACGTTCATGCGCTCGCCCAGATCCATTGTGACCAGATTCCAGACGAATTCGCGGGTCTCGCTGACGTTTTTTACGGTATCCTTCCACGAAATTGAGGAGAACCCAATAATCGGAGGGTCGTAGAGAAACGCGTTGAAGAAGCTGTATGGAGCGAGATTCAGTTGACCAGCCGCGTTGCGCGACGAAATCCAGCCAATCGGACGCGGCGCGACAATCGCGTTGAACGGATTATGTCTGAGTCCGTGGCCCCTCGAAGGCTCGTAGTAGTGGAAGTCGGTCAGATCCATAAATTTCCCCGAGGCTGCCGAAGGCCATCCATCGCTGGCCAGTCCAGCTTCATCAATAACGATCAACCCACGCATGACTATGCGTGGGCCTCTCGTCAGAACATCCGGCAGCAGCATACCCGTGGGGAAACGCTCACGCGATCGCCCGGGCGACAGCCGGCCTTTGCTCGGCATCATTGAGAAAGCCAGTCAGGCGCTGACGGATGATTCGTTCGGCCTCCGCCATGATGCGGTCGATCAATTCCTTCACCGTTGGGATATCGCGAATGAGCCCTGCGACCATGCCGCAGCTCCACGCGCCCGCATCCATATCGCCGTCGATCATCACCTTCGGATAGACTCCAGCGACCTGCTCGTGGATGTCGCCAATCTTCAGGCCTGCGCCCTTGTCGCGCTCGATCTCCAGCAACTGCTCGACGCCCTTGTTCTTCAAGACGCGCTCGGTATTGCGTAGCGCGCGCATGACCAGCACGGTGTCGAGTTCGGTCGCCTTGACCAAGGCCTGCTTTACATTGTCGTGAACTGGCGCTTCCTTGGTGGCGATGAAGCGGGTACCCATGTTCATGCCGGCCGCCCCCATCGACAGCGCCGCGACGAGGCTCCGCGCGTCGGCCATGCCGCCCGACGCCACGAATGGAATCTTCAGTTCGTCCGCCGCACGGGGCAGCAGGATCATGTTCGGGATGTCGTCCTCGCCGGGATGGCCGCCGCATTCGAAGCCGTCGACGCTGACAGCATCGCAGCCGATCTTCTCGGCCTTGAGCGAGTGCCGCACCGAGGTGCATTTGTGGATCACCTTGATGCCGGCGGCTTTCAGCGCGGGCATGTACTGCTCGGGGCTGCGGCCGGCGGTCTCCACCGCCTTGACGCCACCTTCCTTGATAGCGGCGATATATTCCGGATAGGGCGGCGCTGTGAAGCTCGGCAGGAAAGTAAGGTTCACACCGAACGGCTTATCCGTCATGTCGCGGCAGCGCGCGATCTCTTTGGCCAATAGTTCCGGAGTCCGTTGCGTCAGGCCGGTGATGATTCCGAGCCCGCCGGCATTCGACACCGCGGCGGCGAGTTCGGCAAACCCAACATAGTGCATTCCGCCTTGAATAATCGGATGATCGATGCCGAACATCTCGGTAATTGCAGTCTTCACGTGTGCCTCCGATAGGTTGGAAATGTACCGCCTTACTGGCCGTTGTTCGTCAGTGGACAATTTCGAGGAGGCCGGCGGCACCCATGCCGCCGCCAATACACATGGTAACAACAGCATACTTGGCCTTGCGCCGGCGGCCCTCGATCAAGGCGTGGCCAGTCAGCCGCGCTCCGGTCATGCCGTAGGGATGACCGACTGCGATCGATCCGCCATTGACGTTAAGCTTTTGCGGGTTAATCCCGAGCTTGTCGCGGCAATAGATCACCTGCACCGCAAAAGCCTCATTCAACTCCCAGAGATCGATATCATCGATCTTAAGTCCGTAACGCTTGAGTAGCCGGGGCACGGCGTAGATCGGCCCCACTCCCATCTCGTCAGGCTCGCAGCCCGCTGCGACAAAGCCGCGGAAGATACCGAGTGGCTTTAATCCTTTCTGTGCTGCCAGCTTGTCGCTCATGAGGACGGTGGCACTGGCTCCGTCCGAGAGCTGGCTTGCGTTGCCGCCGGTAACAGTGAAGCCCGGTCCCTTTGCCGGCTTGAGGCCAGCAAGACCGTCGGCCGTGGTATCGGGACGCGGCCCTTCGTCGGCCGACAGCGTCACCTGCTGATACGACACGGCACCAGTTGCCTTGTCCGTGAGCGCCATCCTCGTCTTGATCGGTGCGAGTTCGTCGTTGAAGCGGCCGCCCTGCTGGGCCGCGGCCGTCCGGCGCTGGCTCTCGAGGCCGTATTCGTCCTGACGTTCGCGCGAGATATTGTAGCGTTTCGCCACGATCTCGGCGGTATCCAGCATCGCGATGTAGGCATCCCCTTTCATCGCGAGCAGTTCAGGATCGACGGCATGAAAGCTGTTGAACTGGTTGTTCTGGACCAGACTGATGGATTCGCCGCCGCCGCCAATGGCAACCTCCACGCCATCGAAGATAACCGAACGTGCAGCCAGCGCAATCGCCTGAAGGCCGGACGCGCATTGGCGGTCGATGGTCGTTCCGGCTACGCTGACCGGAAGGCCGGCCCGGAGCAGCGCCTTGCGGGCAATGTTGGTACCTGTGGTGCCCTGTTGCATGGCGCAACCCATCACGACGTCCTCGACCTCGGAGCCCTCCACGTTAGCGCGTGACAACGCAGCGGAAATGGCATGACCCAGCAATGTCGCGCCTTCGGTATTATTGAGAGCGCCCTTGTAGGCCTTGCCAATGGGGGTGCGAGCAGTCGAGACGATTACGGCTTCGGTCATTGCTTACCTCTGGTCGGGGGTGCGGTAGTCGATTTGCTGCGTTGGAAGAACAATTAGCTCTGCTGCGCGTACCGCATCAGATGGTAGGTGGGGTCACCGAATTGGACGTTGATGGAGCTTATTCGCTTGAAGTAATGACCGACGTTCAGCTCGTCGCTCATGCCCATGCCGCCGTGCAGTTGCACGGCCTGCTCCGCGACGAAGCGTGCGGCGTATCCGACCTTCGACTTCGCGCCGGACGCCAGTTTCGATCCATTTGGCTCTTGGGCGGCGAGGCTGAGGTTCAGATGCTGGGTGAGCGAGAGCGCCTCTTCGAGCGCGATGAACATGTCGACCATGCGGTGCTGCAACACCTGGAAGGTCCCGAGAGCGACCCCGAACTGCTTGCGCGTTTTACTATGCTCCAGCGTCGCAGAATTCAGCACAGACATCGCACCGACTGCTTCGGCGCACAGAGCCCCGATAGCCCGGTCGCGGCAGGCCTCCAGAGCGGTGACACCCCACCCTTCAAGGCCCAGCAATTGGCTGGCCGGTACTTCCACGTTCATCAGCGTGAGTTCAGCGGCACGTCGGCCGTCGACCGTCTTGAAGCCCTGCAAGTGAAGATTGGCCGAATGGCGATCAACCACGAAGAGGCTCACGCCAAAGCGATCGCGCGCTTCGCCCGACGTGCGCGCCGAGACGATCAGCTTGTCAGCCCACGGCGCACCGACCACCGCAGCTTTGGTTCCGCTCAGAACAAAGTTGTCCCCTTCGCGGCGTGCAGTGGTGGTAACGTTGTTGAAATCGTAGCGTGATCGTCCCTCCGCCCAGGCCACCGCCCATATCGCATCGCCCTCCATGATGTTCGGCAGTAGTGCTTCGCGCTGCTCGGCCGAGCCGACGTCCTCGATCAGGCCACCGGCAAGGACAACCGTCTCAAAATACGGCTCGATGACGAGGTTGCGGCCGAACTCCTGCATCACGATCATCGTCGCAATCGAGCCGCCACCGAGGCCACCGGAGCTTTCCTTGAACGGCGCGGCGCAGAGCCCGAGTTCGGAGAACGATTTCCAGTGCCTGCGACTCCAGCCTTCATCGCTCGCAACGATTTTGCGGCGCTCGTCGAAATCGTACTGCTCGCGCAAGAAGCGTTGGATGCTGGACCGGAGCAATTCCTGTTCTTCCGTCAACTGAATATCCATCGGATGCCTCGTGCGATGTGGTCAGAGACCCAAAACCGCTTTTGCGATGATGTTGCGCTGGATCTCGTTCGAGCCCCCGTAAATGCTGAGCTTGCGGGAGTTCAGGTACTTTTCGGTCGCGGTGTGCCCGTAGTCCGGCCCCGGCATGAAGCGGTTAGCGCTTACCGGGTGCTCGCGGATGGCAAGACCGTAATTTCCTATCGCCTGGTGAGTCAGGTCGGTGATGCGCTGGAATATCTCGGTGCCCCTGATCTTGAACAGCGACGCGGCCGGTCCCGGATCGATGCCGCGCGACATCTGCGCGACGATGCGCAGTTCGGTCGCCTCCAGCGCCAGCACATCGAGCTCGACGCGCGCGATCTCCCTGATGAACTCCCCGAAGGACGGATCGTCCTCGCCGACTTCGGTTCTCACGATCTGCTTGAGACGCCCGAGATACCGAGTGGACCGGCCGATCCCGGCCATGCTGGTACGCTCATTGCCGAGCAGGAATTTCGCGTATGTCCAGCCCTTGTTTTCCTCGCCGATCAAGTTCTCGACGGGGACCCGCACGTCCTCCAGGAACACGTCGTTGACTTCATGCGATCCGTCGATGGTGATGATGGGCCGCACGGTGACGCCCGGCGATTTCATGTCGATCAAGAGGAAGGAAATGCCGGCCTGAGGCTTCGCGTTAGGATCCGTTCGCACCAGGCAAAAGATCCAGTCGGCATGCTGGGCCAGCGTCGTCCAGGTCTTGTGGCCGTTGACGATGTAGTGGTCGCCGTCGCGCACTGCCTTGGTGCGGACTGAGGCGAGGTCGGAGCCGGAGCCCGGCTCCGAATAGCCCTGGCACCACCAGTCGTCACCGGAGAGGATTCGCGGCAAAAACTTCTTCTTCTGCGCATCGTTGCCGAAGGTGTAGATGACCGGGCCGACCATGGTGACGCTGAACGCCAGCGGCGGCAGCGTTCCGGCGCGCGAGGTTTCCTGCTCAAAGATGAATCGTTGCGTGACGGACCAGCCGGGGCCGCCATATTCCTTGGGCCAGAGCGGCGCAATCCACCCCTTCTTGTGCAGGATGCGGTGCCAGAGCAGCGACTGCTCCTTGGTCAAATCGGTCTCGGGGTTTGGAACGCGCATTTCCTGCGGATAGTTCTCCGCAATAAAGGCGCGCACCTCGTCACGAAACGCAGCATCTTCGCTGGAAAGATCGAGTTCCATCGTGAGAGGCTCCTGCTACCACTTCTCGCCGAAGGGACGAATCTCCAGTTCAAAGGTCCAAGCGCTTTTGGGCTGCTGATAGAGCAGCCAATAGGATTCTGCGACCGAGGATGGTGGCATCAACGCATCGGGGTCGTCCAGCGCGGTCGGCCCGAGCGCCTCGATCCGCCGCTGGCGCACCCATTCGGTATCGACGCCGGAATCAATGATGAGGTGGGCCACGTGGATGTTCTTGGGCCCCAGCTCGCGGGCGGTTGCCTGTGCGACGGCTCGCAGCCCGAACTTTGCGCTGGCGAAAGCCGCATAGCCGATTCCGCCGCGCAGGCTTGCCGTTGCTCCGGTGAAGAAGATATTGCCTTTGCCCCGGGGCAGCATCAACCGCGCCGCCTCCCGGCCGGCGAGAAAGCCGGAATAGCAGGCCATTTCCCAGACCTTGCGGAACACGCGCTCGGTGGTTTCCAGAATCGGGAAGTTGACGTTGGCGCCGACGTTGAAGATGCAGACCTCGAGCGGTGCGTGCTTGTCGGCATCTCCAAGGAAGGAGATAATCTCCTCTTCCTTGCGCGCATCGAGCGAACGCGCGTGAATTTCGCCGCCCGCCTTCTCGATCTCCTTGACGAGCGGCTCGAGCTTGGCGCCGTTGCGGCGCCCTGCAAACACCGTGAAGCCCTCCGAGGCGAACTTCTTTGCGATCTCGCCACCGATAAAGTCCCCGGCACCGATCACGGCCACGGTTGCGTTTCTCTTTTGCAAAGGCGTTCTCCCGGTCAGGTTAAGTTAGTTCGTCGCTGGAATCTCGCCGCCTGCCTGGCGGCAGCTCGGTCGCGATGCAAACAGGCCGCGATCTCATGCTCGCGTATCTTGCCCCGTTCTCGACCAGCGCGATCCGGTCGGGGGCTTCGGCAGCCTGTCTTGCCGTTACTTTATGGATGCGGCTCGGCAAGCCGACAGCAATCTCGTCGAGATTGATCGCTTCCGAAAGCTCCGCCACGACCGATCTCCCGACCAAAGCATGCCCATTTCTGCAACGCGGCACATTCGTCGTTACCTAACGTTCTTTTTTAGAACTCGTCAATCACTAATTCATCATCCCTGTTTGATGAGGTCCCGAAAGGGGCAACTTGGCTGCCCTATTCAACCGCGCATAATTGAAAACCCTCGTTTACAAGGCATCGATCCGACGCTACGTTACAAGTATCAAATAGGAACTTAAAGGGAGGAATGTGATGGTGGAGCGCCGCGGCGTAGCGATACTGGTGGGCGCCGGCGACGCCATCGGCGCGGCCGTCGCCAGGCGTTTTGCGAAGGGCGGCTATACGGTTTGCATCTGCAGGCGTGATCCGTCCAAGTCGCAGGGACTTGTGGGCGAGCTGAGGGCTGCGGGGCATAACATTCACGCGTTCAGTGTCGATGCCCGCCAGGAAAAAGAGGTCCAAGGCATATTCGCGCGAATCGAGAAAGAGTTCGGACCCATCGAGGTCTGCCTCTTCAACGCGGGATCGAACGTCAACAAGCCATTGCTGGAGACAACCGAGAAGCTGTTCTTCAAGGCCTGGGAATTGGCCTGCTATGGCGGCTTCCTGGTCGGACGTGAGGCTGCGCGCGTCATGCTTCCGCGCGGGCACGGCACCATCTTCTTTACGGGTGCGACGGCCAGCGTGCGTGGCGGCCAGGGGTTTGCGGCCTTTTCGTCGGCGAAGTTCGGACTTCGAGCAGTGGCCCAGGCGATGGCGCGCGAGCTGGGGCCGAAGAACATCCACGTCGTACATCTCCTGATCGACGCCGGCGTGGACAGCGAGGCCATTCATCAGCGCATGAAAGCAGCGAAAGGGATCGAGGCAAGCGAAATTCCCCCAGACAGCCTGACCAAGACATCTTCCATTGCCGAAGCCTACTGGTTCACCCATCAGCAAAGCAGGGATGGCTGGACCCACGAGCTCGATCTCCGTCCCTCTATGGAGAAGTGGTGACATGAACGCGACACCGAACCTGACCCTGTGGGGCGTTGGGACAAGCCGCACTGTTCGTCCGCATTGGGCCATGCACGAACTGGGCTTGGCCTACGAGACAAAGCCCATCGGGCCGCGAACGGGCGAGACCAAGACCGCTGAATACACCAAGCTCAACCCGCGCCAGAAGATTCCGCTTCTTCAGGACGGCGACTTCTGCATCGGCGAGAGCGCCGCGATCGTTGCCTACCTGTCGCGAATGTATTCCACGAAGGAATGCTCGCTGATTCCTGAAACCACCCGCGACTATGCCGCATGGCTGGAGTGGTGTTTCTTTATCGTCGCGGAGCTGGACTCAACCAGCCTTTACGTGATGCGCCGCCATCGGGCCGACGCGCTCGGTCCGATCTACGGTATTGCGCCCGAGGTCGTTGCCCAGGCCGGCGAGTATTTCCGCCAGCAGTTGCGCCATGTCGAGGTCGCGCTCGCAGACGGACGGCAATTCCTCATGGGCGACAGGTTTACTAGCGCTGACATCCTGCTCACGACCTGCCTTGAGTGGGCCGTCGCCTATGGCGTCGGCATTTGCGACAATGCGCAGCCCTATCTCGAACGCATCAAGAAACGGGACGCCTATCAGCAAGCCGTCGCGGCGAACGTCCCGATGACACCGATCACGCCTGTGCCGGCGAAAGCTTAGAAACCGACCACCCCCTCGCGCGGGACGGCTTGGCGTCAGACCGCCACGCGCACGCTGCGTTCGGCGATCATCTTGTCGATGGCGCTATCGTCGTAGCCCAGTTCGCGCAACACGTTGAGCGAGTGCTCGCCAACCCGGGGAGCAGGCCCGCCGATCGCGGCCTCATTGATCTCAAAGCGGGCCGCCGGCTTGGGCTGCCGCACTCGCCCGACCTTCGGCTGATCGAATTCCGCGATTATGCCGCGCGCGATCACCTGTTCATTGTGGATGATTTCGCCCCGTCGCAGGATCGGCGCGCACGGCACGTCGGCAGCATCGAGGCGCTCCAGCCATTCGGCTGTCGTGTGCAGGCTGATGTATTCCGCCATCTTGTTGATGCGGGCCGTGGCATTGACCGAACGCGCCGATGGCGTCGCAAAGCGGGGATCCTTGGCAAGCTCGGGATCGCCAGAGGCCCGGCAAAAGCCCTGCCATTCGGAATCCGAAATGGTACCGGCCGTGATGTAGCCATCGCTGGTCTTGAACACGAGATCCGGCCGGTCGTTGGGATCTGCGGCGGTGGCCTCGGCTCCTACCACCGTGTACTGCATCATGCCTTCCGGCCACAGGTAGGAAATCATCGCATCCAGCATCGCGACCTGAATATGATCGCCCTGCCCGGTTTTCTCGCGGGCGTAGAGCGCCGCCGCCACCGCCTGTGCGGTGAACACGGCGGTGGTCTTGTCGCAAACGATGGTGCGGATCATCTGCGGACGGTTGGTGACCGGCTGCGACTGGATATCGGCGAAGCCGGACAGGCCCTGAATGATCGGGTCATAGACGCGCTTCTTCACGTATGGGCCGGTATCGCCGACGCCGCTGATCGAGACGTAGATCAGGCGCGGATGGCGCTGGCGCAACTCATCGACGCCGAGACCGAGGCGCTCCATGGTGCCGGGCCGGAAGTTCTGCACCAGCACGTCGGCCTGCGCGACCAGTTTGGCGAGCACCTCGCGGCCGGCCGCGCTTTTGACGTCGATCGACAGCGAACGCTTGCCGCGGTTCGAAGAGATGAACAGCGCGGAGAACTCGCCGTCCTTGTCGATGGTGGCACGGCTGCGGCGGGTGATGTCGCCGCCGATCGGCTCGATCTTCAGGACGTCGGCGCCCTGATCGGCCAGAAACATGGTGGCGAACGGGCCCGACACAACGCCAGTCAAATCGAGGACACGAACACCGCTAAGCGGGCCAGGCATGGGAATTCTCCCTCAGTTTACTTTTGCTTTGGGTCCGAGAGATTTGGCTTTCGCCACTTAACCCGGGACAGTCGCTGCTGTCAGGCCGTCTTGGGAACAGGTTGCCTGATCTGTTCGACGATCGACTCCTCGACGTCACGAAGCTGATCCTTGCCGAAGAACATTTCCTTTCCAACGAAGAAAGTCGGCGAGCCGAATGCTCCCCGGCTGACTGCATCGTTGGTCAGGTCGATCAGCCTCTTCTTGACATCATCCTGTTGTGCACGCGCGGTCAACCGGTCGATATCGATCCCCGAGGAGATGAATGCGTTCCGGAAGATTTCGAGGTCGTCCATCTTCTTCGGCTCTTCCCACATATGATGGTAGGCGGCGCGGAAATAGGGCTCGAACACGCCCTCGAACTGGGCGGCGACGGCGCCACGCATCAGCATCAGCGTATTGACCGGAAAGAAGGGATTCTGACGGAATTTCGTGACGTTGTGGCGTCGGATAAACCGTTGGGTCTCGAGTGCCTGGTATTCCGGCTTGTT
This sequence comes from Bradyrhizobium sp. AZCC 1678, assembly GCF_036924765.1. Lineage (NCBI taxonomy): Bacteria > Pseudomonadati > Pseudomonadota > Alphaproteobacteria > Hyphomicrobiales > Nitrobacteraceae > Bradyrhizobium > Bradyrhizobium sp. AZCC 1678. The sequence continues at coordinate 2,262,356 of NZ_JAZHSE010000001.1, read as the reverse complement.
CTTGATGCCGCGAAGCGATTCGAACGGCGACATGTTGCCGGTCGCCTTGTAGATGCCGCCGAGCAAAACCGGGACATACTCGAACTTCACGCCGGTACGCCGCTCGATCCCCGGAATGGCAACTTCCGCCAGATAGGCGTTGGGGCTGCCGAAATCGAACTGGAATTCTACCTTCAGGGGCATGTCGGCTTCTCCCGGAGCGTGCATTGAATGATCAGGTTTGATGTAGAATAGCCGAAATCCGGCTACCGCCTACCTTTACAGTTCTAAAAACGAACTGTCAAACTTCTGCGAATTTCTGCTGATTTTTGCGTCCCCAATAGGGGATTGTTTGGAGCTGAGTACCTATCTAGAATGGTAGCAAAGTTGAGGTTCCCTGGACGATTCGAGCGGAATAGGGGCGCCGGATGACTGGAGAGCAGGAAAATGCGATGGGATGCCCTTGAAGAAGAGCCGTGTTCGATGGCCCGCACCATCGGCGTGATCGGTGACCGTTGGACCCTCCTTATTCTGCGCGAATGCTTCCTGCGCACCCGCCGCTTCGAAGGATTTCAGTCCGCGCTCGGGATTACACGGCATTTGCTCGCCGAACGGCTGAAGAAACTGGTCCGGCAAGGCGTGCTGCGCCGCATTCCCTATCAGGAATCGCCCAAACGGCATGAATATATTCTCACCCAAAAAGGACTCGATCTCTATCCGATCATGATGGCGATTGTGCATTGGGGCGACACGCACATGGTCGACGAACGCGGGCGACCTTTGCTGCACCAGCACCGCAAATGCGGCAAGGACTTCGATCCGGTCATGGTGTGCTCCGAATGCGGCGAGCCGCTTTCGGCCAAGGAGGTTCATACCCACCCCGGCCCCGGTGCCCGAAGCACCCCGGCGGCAAAGGCGCCAGAGAAACCGAAGGCAAAGCCGCGCCGCCAAGTCGCTTGAGGTGGCCGCTCACCCGGATGCTGCATCGAAGGTCTCGCTCGGTAGATCGCACCGCGAGCGAAATGTCCGCAGGCGCCACCTGGCGGACACGAGATGTCCGGCAACGGTCGCGGACGGTTGAACTCGCCCTCAGATCTGGATCACATCTCGATTTGCTTCGTTGCAGTAGAGACGTTCCACCTGGTCAGAGCGATGTTTCAGCACAGCACGTTGATTGACGTAGGCCTTGTCGGTGATTTCTCCTGCCGCCAATGACGGCGGATCCTTTAGCAGGAAGAACGAACAAATTTTTTCGCTACTCCCAACAGTTTCGTTGTATTCCTGAAAACGATCCTTCAGAAATTGAATCACGAAAGGGTCGCAGGTCAAATCCGCGGCTGGAGCCTTGGAAATCCGCGCTGCCTCGGTCGGGTTCAGCCAGCAGAGCAGCGCGCACGATTCACGATTTTCCCCCGCGACGACAATGTCCAGCAATACGCCGCGCGTTGCCGCCAAAATCGCCGCACGCATATTCCCGATCGGGACCCATGTGCCGTTCGCGAGCTTGAAGTTCTCGGAAATTCTGCCTGTAAAGCGCAGCCCAAGCTCCGGCTTCTGAGGATCCATAAATGAGACGGTGTCGCCGATGCGATAGAACCCTTCGTCATCGAAGGCCTTTTCCGTCAAATCCGGCCTTCCGAGATAACCTGGAGTAACGTTGGGTCCCTTGACCCTTGCTTCGTAAGTATCGGAAACAGGGATCAGTTTTAGCCGCAGACCGGGTGCGGGAAGACCGATCTCGCCCGGCTGGTCGGTCGCCCAATGGGTCGTACTGATTGTCGGGGCGGTTTCGGTGGTGCCGTAGCCCGACATGACCGGAATTCGCCGGCCGGTAATCGACCATGTCAGCCGATTGAGCTTTTCAAGCGTGCCCTGCGAGATTGCAGCTCCGGCATAGCTCAATCGATCCAGCCGCTTGAACACGCTGGCGCCAAGATCGAGGTCGTTCTCAATCGCGTCACACAAGAGATTATAGCCGGCAGGCACGTTGAACATGGCAGTCGGCGAAATCTCCTTGAGATTCGCGATCGTCTTGTGGAAGAGCTGAGGCAGCGGCCGGCCATCGTCGATGTAGAGCGTCCCGCCATTCTTGAGAATGCTGTGAAGTATTACGTTACTGCCCATCGTATGATGCCAGGGCAGCCACTCAACCTGCACCGGTGCGTCCGGGGGAGACACCAGCAGACTCCCCATTTGCAGGGAGCTCGCCATCATGCGGTGCGTGTTGAGCACGCCTTTGGGGAAGCCGGTCGAACCGGACGTGAAGAGAATCTTTGCGACGTCATCGCAAGATACCGCACGTGATGCACCCGCGAAACTTTCACTCTCCGTTCGGGTTGTCAGTGCGCCGAAAGGCACGGTGTCCGGCGCCCCATCGACACTGATCCAGGTTGCGGCTGCCAGTTCGGGAATCGAGCGCCCCGCGGAAAAGTCGCGTCCGCTCTGGACGAAAACGAACTTCGGGCGCAGCGCTTCCGCGATATCCTGGAGACGAGCCAGCCCGCCGGGCATCAGCGTGTAGTTTGGCGATATCGGCGCCAGGATTACGCCCATCGACATCGCAGCAAACGAGATCACCGCGTTCTCAATCGAGTTTCCTGAAAGTACCGCCAGCTTGTCAGCCGGCTTTGCGCCCATACCGATCAGGCTTTGGCCTACCGCCTGAACCTGCAACCATGCTTCGCTATAGGTGATCTCGTCCCACCCCCCATTCGCATTGCGTTGCGCGAGAAAAATTCTATCCGGAACGGAACCTGCCCAGCTCGGAAGAAAATCCGTGATGCGCCAGTCACACTTCCCCAATTCGAGGGGCGAGCTCAACACGAGCGTTCCGTCGGTTCGACGCTCGATGGAAAGCTCCCTCGCCGCGAACGTCAGTGCCTTCGTCGACATCGAAAACGACCTCCTGAATTGCTGTGATGGTCCGATGAGCGCGCGAGACGCGGTTCAACCCTGATGCCCATCGCTGCTGTGCCCGGCCGGACCGGTCGGCAGTTCGCCCCGGCTAACTACCGCGCCCGTCGCTTCGCTAATGCGAGGTCACTCGGACCTGGCGTCCAGCACTTCCCCGAAGCCTTCCCAACTTGTGCCCGTCCATCGCTGCAACCGCATCTGCGTCCAGATCATGTTCTCGGTGTCGCTTGTGTTGACCTTGATGCCGGGCAGTGCCGTTGGAACGACGAAATCCTTCAGGTTCTTGGCCTGCACCAGAATATTTTTGCGAGACGGGTCGTTGCCGCACTGCTTCAGAATCTGCTCGAGCAGGATGCCTTGCTGATAGCCGGTCAGATAGCTGCCATTGGTGATATCGACACCCGGCAAATACTTGTCCAGAAATGACCGGTAGGCCTGCATGGCAGGGTCGTCTTTCCAGGTCGGATCCAGAATATCCTTGTTGGTCGTGCCAACAATCGCGCCGACCGATTTGTCGAGGCCGGCCGGTGCGAGCGTGCCTCCGACAGACCCGGATGGGAAATTGAGGATTACGGTCGCCTTCCAGCCGATCACCGCGGCTTGCCGGATGGCCTGGGCTGCGAACTTCGGCGTGCCGGCGATCACAAGAGCGTCGGCACCGGAACTCTTCAGGTTGACGACCTGGGAATCAACCGTCGGTTCGGTGACCTCATAGGAAGCAGTCACGACCTTTCGGTCGAAATCCTTTCCGAGAAACGCCTTGAAGGCGCTGACATAGTCTTTGCCAAGGTCGTCGTTCTGATAGAGGATCGCATACTTGGCGTTTGGCAGTGCCTTCGTCAGATACTTTGCATAGATTTTGCCTTCGGTGTCGTAGCTGACGAGACCTGTCGTGGTCATCGGGTAATTGGCGACGTCCGTGAACTTGGATGACCCGCTGATAATTGCGATGCTAGGCACCCCTTTCGACCGCAGGTATTTTGCCGTAGCCGAGATGCCCGGGGTGCCGAGCTGGCCGAACATGAACGACACTTCATCGCTCTCGACCAGTTTGCGAACGTGCTCAACCGCCTTGGGAGGGCTGTATGCATCGTCGTATGCGATGTAGTTGATCTTGCGTCCGTTAATGCCGCCGCGGTCGTTCACCAACTGAATGTAGGCGATAAGTCCCTTGCCCACGAGACCGATCGATGACGCCGGTCCGCTGAAGGGAAAAACGCCGCCGACCTTAATCTCCGTCGCTGAAATTCCGGGCTCTTCAGCCGCGAATGCAGGCCCGCTCAAAAGAAAAGCCAGAGCCGCCACGGCCTTCCATTTCATCAACATTGCTCGTCCTCCCAAACGCGCACCTTCCGGGGTACGTCGCTGCTGCAGCCTACAGTTCTTTTTCAGAACTCGTCAAGCACTTTAGATTATCACTCCCCGGCCCGCTCGCGCGGTCTCGCGGGTGCGGGCTGAAACTTAAGAGTTAAACTATTCCGGAGAATCTGCGTCTTGCGGGCCATCGCCGCCAATGGAGACCACGCGCGATCGGACGCCGAATGCCCGCCAGGCAAGTCACGGAACACCGTCTCGGCCAGCGCGCACATCCATTCTGTTATCGAACTAACTTTGACGCATCTGGGAGCTGGTGGGCGAGAACCAGAGGTGTCTCGTCCGCCAACAGGCCCTACTCGGCGGCCATTGCTGTTCGCAATTCCGGTTCCGCCGTCGAATCCTCGTGGCTCTCATCTTCAGTCGGCTTGATCCGAAACCACGCGGCATAAAGCGCAGGAAGGAACAGCAGGATCAGCACCGTGCCGACCGCCGTGCCGCCGATCAGCGTATAGGCCATCGATCCCCAGAAGACGGAGTGAGTGAGAGGGATGAAGGCCAGCACGGCGGCAAGTGCGGTCAGGATCACTGGCCTCGTGCGTTGCACCGTGGCCTCGATGACGGCGTGATAGTCATCAAGGCCGGCAGCACGGTTCTCCTTGATTTGTTCGGTCAGGATCAGAGTATTGCGCATCAGGATGCCCGCCAGTCCTATCAGGCCCAGAATGGCGTTGAATCCGAAGGGCTGGTTAAAGGCGAGCAACATCGGCACGACGCCGACGAGGCCAAGCGGTGCCGTTAGCATGACCATGGCCATCGTCGAGAACGATCGCACCTGCAGCATGATGACGATCAGCATGGCGGCGATCATGGCGGGAAAGACCGTCGCCAACGCGTCATTGGCCTTGGTTGCCTCCTCGATCGATCCGCCCAATTCGATGCGATAGCCGGCCGGAAGCGATGCGATCAGCGGCCGAAGGGCTGTCTTGATCTCCTTGGAGACCTCTGGAGGCTGGGTGGCCTCATTGATGTCCGAGCGAATCGTCACGACGGGTGTGCGATCGCGGCGCTTCATAATCGGCTCTTCCAGACGGATTTCCGAATGGCCGATCTGGTCGAGCGGAATCGGGCGGCCGTCCCGGCTCATCAGTGAGAAATCCGCCAAACGCGTCGGATCCAGCCGCTCGCCGCCGGCGCTGCGTGCCACGATGGGGACATTGCGGATGTCCTCGCGGACCTGCGTAACGGCGATGCCCGTGAGGAGGAACTGCAGCTGCCGGCCCACCTCCGATGGCGAAAGGCCGATGAGGTTCAGTCGATCCTGATCCGGGATGAAGCGGAGCACGGGTGTGCGATTGCCCCAATCGCGGTTCGCTTGCCGCACATCGGGAACGCCACGCATGATATCGAGGGCTTTTTCAGATATGGCGTACAATTGCGCAGGATCAGGACCCATGACGCGAAACTCGACCGGGAACGGCGTGTAGGGTCCGAACACGAGCTGAGTGACGCGCACATTGGCCTCAGGTGCAAGCCCATTTGACACCGCCTGTCGCAGACGGTGCTTCAAAGTCTCGCGCGCCTCCGCGTCCGGCGTGAGCACGACGATCTTGGCGAAGGCCGGATCGGGCAGCTCCGGCGCCATCGCGAAGAAAAAGCGAGGAGCGCCCTGACCGACATAGCTCGTGACGATCTTGGCCTCCGACTGGTGGTCCAGCCAGTGTTCGAGTTTCTCGACTGTGGCGGTCGTCGTCTCAATACTGGTGCCTTCCGGCAGGCGAACCTCCACCAACACTTCGGGCCGGTCGGACGTCGGGAAGAACTGCTGTTTGACCGCGCCCATGCCGACGACGGAAAGCGCGAAAGCGATGGCGACGATGCCGCTGGTTACGAACTTGTGGCGCACAGCGAAGGTGATGAGGCTTCGCAGGCGCCGATAGTTCGGCGTGCCGTAGATCGCGTGGTGACCGCCTTCGATCGGCTTGATCGCGGGCAGCATCTTGACGCCGAGATAGGGCGTGAAGACCACCGCGACGATCCAGGAGACGATGAGGGCGAACCCCACGACCCAGAAGATGTTGCCGGCGTATTCGCCGGCCGTCGAGCGCGCGAAGCCCACCGGCAGGAACCCGGCGACTGTCACGAGCGTGCCCGACAACATTGGCGCCGCCGTGTGGCTCCACGCGTAGGCCGCCGCCTTGATGCGGCCCATGCCCTCTTCCATTTTCACCACCATCACCTCGATGGCGATGATGGCGTCGTCCACGAGAAGACCAAGCGCCAGGATGAGGGCGCCGAGCGTGATGCGGTCGAAGAACCGGCCGGTTTCCAGCATGATGAGGAACACGACGGCAAGCGTCAGAGGGACGGCAGCCGCCACGACGATGCCGACGCGCCAGCCGAGGCTGAGCAGGCTCACCAGCAGCACCACGCCGAGCGCCATCGCAAACTTCATCATGAATTCGTCAACCGCCGAGGTGATGTTGACGGCCTGGTCGCTGACCTTGGCCAGACTCATCCCGAGCGGCAGCGTCCGAGCGATAGCTGCGGACCTCTCCTCCAGCGCCTTGCCGAGCGCGAGGCCATCCCAGCCCTCTTGCATAACCGCCGCGAGCATGACGGAGGGCTCACCCTGGTGGCGGATGAGGTAGGTGGGAGGATCCTCGTAGCCGCGGCGGACTTCGGCGATGTCGGAGAGTTTCAGCGTCCTCCCCGCAGCGACGATCGGCGTGTCGGCGATTGCCTGAACGCTGTCATAAGCGCCGTCGACCCGGATGAAGACCTGCGGCCCCTTGGTGTCGATCGAGCCTGCCGGCGTGACGGTGTTCTGCCGCTGCAAGGCGGCAACAATGTCCTGTGCCGACACGCCGAGGGTTGCCAGTTTGGCATAGGAAAATTCGATGAATATCTGTTCGGGACGTTCACCGAGGATGTTGATCTTCTTGACGCCGGGCACGTGCAGGAGATCCTGGCGAATAGTCTCGGCTTGCCTGGCGAGTTCCCGCATCGGCATGCCCTTCGCCTTGAGGGCATAAAGGGCGAAGCTCACGTCCGAATATTCGTCGTTGACGAAGGGGCCGAGCACACCAGAGGGCAGCTTGCGCGCTTCATCCCCAAGCTTCTTGCGGGCCTGGTAGAACTCCTCCTGCACGCTGGATGGCGGCGTGCTGTCCTTCAGCGTAACCGTCATGTACGCATAACCTGGCCGTGTGGTCGTCTCCACCCGGTCGTACCAGGTCAGCTCCTGAATCCGCTTCTCCAACGGTTCGGCGACCTGGTCCTGCATCTCGCGCGCCGTCGCGCCTGGCCATACCGTCGTGACCGTCAGGGTCTTGATGGTGAAGGACGGGTCCTCCGCACGCCCGAGCATGAGGAAGGCGTATGCGCCTGCGGCCGCCAGCAGGACGATGAAGAACAGGGTGACCGCCCGTTCGCGAACGGCAATCGCGGAAAGATTGAGGCTCATCAGTTGCTCCCGCTTTCAGAGGCAGTTCTGACGCGCGCACCCTCGTGCAGGAGATGAGCGCCAAGGGAAACAATCGAGTCACCAGAGCTCAATCCAGAAATCACGGCGGTTTCGTCGCTCACCCGAACAAGCTTGACCGGCTGAAAGCGTACGGTTGAGGTGGCGCTATCCAGGGACCCACACACCGGTCTTCCGGCCGTCATCGAGCACGGCTCCCAGCGGCACCTGAACTTCCGGCTGAATAGCCTGGCTAGCGAGCCGAATGGTTACCGTCGCGCCAAGCGGTGCTGCCGCGGCTTCACCGTCGAGCACGTAACGGGCCTCATAGGTACGGGTCTGAGCATCGGCGGAATCCGACAACTGCCGCAGATGCGCCGTATAGCGTCGCCCATCGGCCGCCCCGTACACGCTGGCCTCAGCCACGGAGCCGATTGCGGGCCGGATCGTTTCGGGAAGCGCGACCACAGCTTCGCGGGGACCGGCCTTTGCGATCCGAACGACTGTCTGGCCGGCAGAGACGACCTGTCCGGGCTCGCCAAGCGTTTCAACCACCGTTCCGTCCGCATCCGCGACGAGGACCGAGTAGGTCGCCTCATTCTCGGCGACCCGCGCATCAGCTTCGGCGGTGGCGAGTTGCGCCTCGGCCGTGTCCAACGCGGCCTTCGCTTGCTCGTAGCGCTGTCGCGAAGCCCATCCGTTGCTGACCAGTTTGGCGTATCGCTGTTCATCCGCATCGGTCTGAACGACAGATGCACGCGCCGCTGCAACGGCGTTGCGCTTTGCCGTGACCGCAAGGCGAAGGTCGGTTTCGTCGATCCGCATCAGCGGCTCACCGGCTTTGACCTGCTGACCGGTATTCACAAGCCGTTCCACAATCTTGCCGGCGACGCGAAACCCGAGGTTGCTCTGCACCCTCGCCCCGATGATGCCCGTGAAACCGCGTTCGGATCCATTCACCCGCGCTGCCGTCGCCAGTCTGACCATCGGCGGTTCCTGCCTCGGGTCACGCGCCGCGGAAGCTTCTTGGGCGGGAATAGCAAGAGTAGCGAAGACGGCCGCTCCGGACGCCGCGATCAGGACACCTGCCAAGACCAAAAGTCTGCTCTTTCTCATTGCCATCTCCAAGCCACTTAGATTTCATTCGAACTCTATAACCACATTAGAGTTCGATCGCAATCTAAATTGGAGCGCTGACGAAAACGTGATCCCGCGAAATAGGCCACTTCGACCCCCGGGGGGCCTCAGATTCCACCATGCCCCACTTGATAGATTGCGTTCGAACTCTATCTGAGTTATAGAGTTCGACCAAAATCCAAATGGAGGTCCAAGATGCGGGTGAGTCGCATTCAAGCCGCGGAGAACCGCCAAACCGTGATCAATGTGGCGAGTCGCCTCTTCAGGGAGCGCGGCTTTGATGGCATCGGGCTCAAGGATCTGATGAAGGCGGCCGGCCTAACCCAAGGTGCCTTCTACAAGCAGTTCGCCTCAAAAGAGGATCTGGCGGTAGAGGCGTCCAAGCGCGCATTGGAGAGTGCTTCCGGCCGATGGTCGGATGCGGCCGAGAAAAATCCTGATGATCCGCTCGGCGCGGTGATTGCGTTTTACCTCAGTGGTGACCATCGCGAAGAAAAGATGGACGGCTGCCCGATCGTGGCGCTCGGCTCAGATGCCGCCAGACAGGGATCCGACGTGAAGGCGGCATTCGAAGCCGGAATCAAGGCGCATCTCGAAGTGCTCGGCCAGTTCATTGCCGAGACCGGCGGCGAGGAGTCCAGTGGCAAGGCCATGGCCATTCTCACGACGATGGTCGGTGCGGTGACGCTATCGCGAGTGGTCAACGATCCGGATTTGGCTCGGGCGATTCTGGATGCAGCAGTCAAACAGGTCCGAGAAGCCGCCGCCGCTTGAAAGATCGCCCCCATTCAGAGCACAGGAGAGATCGAATGCTTAGCGTGACAAAAGCCAAACCAAGTTTGCTCAAAATATCGGATACGCTTAGCCTGCGTTTCCAAAAGATCGGCAGCGGGCCTCCGCTACTTCTCATACATACGATCCGGACGCAGCTCGAATATTTCCGCAGTCTGGCGCCCCTGCTCGCGGGATCGCACACGGTGTACGCCATTGACCTCCCAGGCCACGGACACTCACCGATAGATCCAGGCGCGAGCTTCGACGAGCCCTACTTCAGGCAGGCCGTCATTCGCTTCATCGAGGAGCTAAACCTCTCGGCCGTCACGGTTGTTGGCGAGTCGATCGGCGGGACATTGGCCCTCACAGTGTCGGCGTCGCTTCCGCAGCGCGTGAAGCGAGTCTATGCGATCAACCCCTACGACTACGAGACCCGCTACGGGGACGGCATTCGACGCGGCAACTGGTTCGCGAATTTTATCATCGGAAGTTTGCAGATCCCGGTGCTCGGCGCGATAAATGCAGCGCTCGAAAACAAGATGGTCCTCGGCAAGATCATGGGCGGCGGATATCACGACCCGCGCAAACTGCCGACCGATTTGCTAGCCGAGTTCGATGAAGTAGCTCACCGCCCGGGATACAAGCGGATCGCACGCAAAGTGCTGGCAGGCTGGCGATCCTGGAGCAAGGCACGCGATTACTATCGGCAAATCTCGGCGCCTGTGACCCTCATTTATGGCGATAGCGATTGGTCTCGGCCAAACGAACGCGAACGCACACGGTCGCTGATTCCGGCCTCGCAGATGGTGACGCTCAAAAATACCGGCCACTTCTCAGCTGTTGAAAATCCGTCGGAGCTGGCCCGCGTGATAATGGAGACAGAATGACCGCAATGATCAACACAAGAGTGTGCCATCACGTTCAAGCCCCTGAGAGCTTGAATCACTGGGCTGAAGTCCAGGCATAATGATCCGCGCGGCGAATACATGTTTGAGCTGGAATAGCGTGTTGCGAACGTAGTTCGTCCCTGAACGGATGTTCGACAAGCGCCTTCGCAAGCAGATGGGATTGCGGGCTTAACCGGTCGCCAAGCCGAATTCGAAAGTCACTGATCATGCGTCGCGTCGTCGTTACTGGATTGGGATTGGTATCACCGCTGGGTTGCGGCAGCGAATTGGCATGGTCCCGGCTGCTCTCGGCCCGCTCAGGACTTGCCGCACTCCCGGAGTGGGCGGCCACCCTTCCCGCACGAGTTGCCGGAATCGTCCCAATGAAAGCCGACGACCCGTACGGTGATTTCGATCCGGATGTGATCGTTGCCCCCAAAGATCAACGAAGGATGGATCGCTTCATCCTGTTCGCACTGGCCGCCACGGCCGAGGCCATAGCGCAAGCGGCGTGGACGCCTTCCGACGCACACTCGCTCGAGCGCACGGCGACCGTGATCGCATCGGGCATCGGAGGCTTTCCCGCCATCGTCGAGGCGGTTCGCACCACCGATCAGCGCGGAGTTAAGCGCCTCTCGCCCTTCACCGTGCCGTCCTTTCTGGCAAATCTCGCGGCCGGTCATATCTCCATCCGCTACGGCTTCAAGGGTCCCATCGGGACGCCGGTCACCGCTTGCGCTGCGAGCGTGCAGGCGATCGGCGATGCCGCACGCCTCATTCGAACCGACGAAGCGGATGTCGCGATTTGCGGTGGCTCGGAAGCCTGCATCGATCTCGTGAGCCTCGGTGGCTTCGCCGCCGCCCGCGCCCTTTCGACCGGCTTTAACGAAACGCCGGCGCGCGCGTCCCGGCCCTTCGACCGCGACCGCGACGGCTTCGTCATGGGCGAAGGTGCCGGTATCCTCGTCATTGAAGAGTTGGAACACGCGATCCGCCGCGGCGCCGAGCCGATCGCCGAAATCGTTGGCTATGGGACGACCGCTGATGCCTACCACATCACGTCAGGGCCCGAGGACGGCGACGGCGCGCGACGTGCGATGGAAGGCGCCTTGAGGCAGGCCGGCCTCAAGCCCGGCGACATCCAGCATCTCAACGCCCATTCAACTTCGACGCCAGTCGGCGACGTTTCCGAACTGGAAGCGATCAAATCCGTGTTCGGCCGCGACCGAAAAATTGCCGTGAGCGCCACCAAATCAGCGACCGGTCATCTGCTCGGCGCAGCCGGGGGAGCGGAAGCGATCTTCACGATCCTCGCGTTACGCGACCAGGTCGCGCCGCCCACTCTCAATCTTGAGAATAGCGACGCGGCCGCCGAAGGCGTCGACCTCGTCTCTCGTGAGGCCAGGCGCATGACGATAGAGCATGCGATTTCGAATGGATTCGGCTTCGGAGGCGTCAACGCCAGCATCATCTTTCGACGTTAGCAATGAAGAACTGCCGGTAGCTCCACGCCAACGCCTCCTTCGAACGCTTGGGACGAGTATCTTTCGCATCGCTTGCCTGTCGGTCGGCCACTAGCTCATTCCATATCGCTCATTTCGCGAATTGAATCTCCGACCAGTGATCGGCGCAAATTTGTAGCTTGCCTCGTTCAAGGGCAGCTATCGAGCAATGCGCCGCGGACGCGTGGCCAGACTGGATGCCTCCCCGCCTCAACGCATGTCATCCTTACCTTCCGGTACATAAATCATACGGCCATCCGGCAGCCGGTAGGTGATGCCGGCGCGGATGCCCTCGCCCTCGCCGATGGAGCCGTTGGTTTGGTAGCGGGTCAGCTCGCGACCCTCCTTCACAGTTATCTTCATGTCGGCCTTGCCAGGGTTCTCGACGACAACGACGCTCTGGTTCGAGAACGGATTGAGCGGATTGCGGACGATGATAATCATCAGCATCGCCACGACGACGAGAAAGACGTCGATCAGGTTGACCAGCGAGAGGATCGGATCGTCGCTTTCGCCCTCTTCAAGGAAACGCATTAAGACATTCCCTTCTCGCGCTCGAAAGCACGCAACTCCTCGAGCAGCCAGCGGCGGCGCACCGTCAGGATAAAATAGGTTATGGAGGCGCTGATGAGCGCCAGGATGACCGCAGAGAAGGCCACCACGAAATTCTCGCCGACGCCGCGCGCATCGTTCCGCGTCAGCGCCAGCAGCGCAGGCCCCATCGGGATCATGGTCGCGACAAGTCCGAGCATGGGCGCACTTCGGGACACCACGCGCAGCCATTCCAGCCGCCGGAGAATCCAGATTTCGAGATCGTCGCTGACGGCGTTCGTCTTGCTCTGGTGCGCCGCAAGCTGCGACCGGTAAGTGCCGCGCCACCGTTGCCACGCTTCCATTACGAACGCGCCCAGCGCGACCAAGGCGTAAAGCAGCGCGCTGACGATCAAGACTAGAACGGGAAAGAGGAAGAGCTTCGCGATCTCGTAAAGAGCGGATTCAAACGTCGACATCAGGCATTTCCTAAAGCTGCCAAGCTGTTCCGGCGCCATTGCACGTAGAGGCCTGCGCCGAAGCAGGCCAGCATCATGAGAAGCGCCATAGCACTGTGCCACCATGATCGGCTCTCCCCGGCCCCGGCGACGACCGGCTCAAGTACAGGACCGGTCACGGTCTGTGGGGGATTGATCTCGGCCTGCTTGGCAGCGGCCGGCGGCGGCTGTTGTGACGGGCGCGCGATACCAAACCCGGCCCCCATCTGGTCGACGAAGGCTTTTGTCAGCTTCTCGCCCATGAGGACATTCTTTTGGGCCAACTCGTCGACGCGCGCGACCAATTCGCGGCGAGTGTGTTCCGGTGCATCCAATAGCCTTTCCGAATAGCTTCGATCATGCGTTCTATGATCTGGAGCTGCGCCGTCGGATTGTGCTGTTCAAACCACGCTCCGAGCTTGAGATCGCGAATGTCGCGTATGAACGTGTCGTGTACGGTTTGCCATTGATCGGCGCGCACCATAGTGGGGTCGACGACTTGCCAACCCCAGAGATTGTTCACGGCATTGAGGATTTCGAGCGTGCCGGCATAGCCTTCTTTCTGCATCGTCGAGATCCAGTGCGGGTTGAAATACCGCGAACGGGTTTCATCGGAGAGAAAACGTGCCGCCGATGTGATGCGCGTGGTCTTTTCGCGAAGGTCCGCGATGTAGAGCGACGGTGAAGCGCCATCGAGGTGCCGGATCGCCAGCGACAAGCCACCGAGAAATTCGAACGGATGGTCTGTCGAGAGAATGCCGTGCAGTTTGGAGGAACGCGACAGAACGGCGGCCTGGACGCCTTTGAGCTGCTCGGCGAACAGGTTGGTTTCCCCATCTCCACGGATGCCCCAGAGCTTCGAGCCGTAGGCATATTGCGTGCGGCCAAGGAACGCTTCGGCGAGGCTTGAATCCTTCTCCCACGACGCCGATTTCAACACGGCCTCCGGCAGGCCCGTGCCGTAGTCGCCCATGGCGTTGCTGAACATGCGCAGCCTGGCCAGTTGAAGCGCCCGTTCCCTGGGCTGGCCTTGAGCGACCAGGCGCTCAGCCGATGCGCGGGTGTTCTGGAACAAGGGATTGTCGCCCTCGTCGAGTTGCGCGAGCTGTTCGATCGCGTCCGCCAGCTTCCGCATGAAACTGTCAAACTGGTCGCGATAGACGCTGGTGATCTGCATCACGACGTCAATGCGCGGACGTCCGAGTTCCTGCCGCGGGATGATGGCGAGCGCCGTCAGGCGGCCACCGCTATTCCAGACCGGCCTGAGTCCAAGCGCGTGAAGTATCTGGCTCTCGACGATGCCGAGATGCCGCATCGTCTCGGAGCCCCACATGCTGAAGGCGAGTTTGCGCGGTGTCTCGCCTTGGTGATCCTTGCGATAGGCATCGATTAGCTGCTGCAAGGCTTTCGCCCCGGCTTCGTGGGCCACACGGGTCGGCACCTTGTCAGGCTCGAAGGCAAACAGGTTGCGTCCGCTTGCCATATCGGGATTGCGGATTGGGTCGCCGCCCGCACCGGGAGGAACAAAGCCGCCGCCAAGCGCCAGGAGGAGTCCTTCGATCTCCGCGGGATGCTGAAGATTGAGATCGAGGCCGACCGCTCGTTTGATGGCGTCGGCAAGCTCCGGGTCGGCAAGGGTTTCAACCGGCACCCCTTCGCGAAGGTGGCGGCGGAGGAGCTTGTAAGGCGCGCTATCTTGCAGCGCCTTGAAGTCGACGGCGAAAAACTCTTCAGGCTCCGTGCCGAGCTTTTTGTAGAAGGGCTGCCCGAGTTGCTGCATGACCGTCGAAAGACGCTCATCCGGCGAAGACGGCTCGCCGAAGGTGTGAAGCCCGAGCGGCATGGCGTGTTGGGCCAATTCGTGCAGATGATCGTGTAGTTCCGACAGGAATTTCGGGAAGTCACCGTCGACGGCTTTCTCGTCCCAGCCCATGTCGCGATGATAGTTATGTTTGACGACGGCCTTTCGGATGTCTTCGCCGGTCTGTTCTTTCACCGCGCCGTTCTCGAGCTGCATGAATTCGTGGATCTTCGTATGCAGGTCGCGCAGCTCGTCATAGAGGCCAGCGGGCGCGAAGGCCGGCGTCTGGTGACTGACCGTGACGGCGCGGCCGCGGCGTTTGGCCTGGATGGCTTCGGCAACATTGTCTTGAATGTAGGGATAGATCACCGGCATGTTGCCGACGGCCAGCATGGGATAATCGTGAACCGAAAGACCGCGATCTTTCCCGGGTGTCCATTCCTGCGTTCCATGAGTACCGAGATGGATAAGTGCGTCCGCGCCCAGCGTCTCTCGCACATAGAGATATGTTGCGAGATAGGCGTGATCGGGCGGCTGCTTCGTGTCGTGATAATTTTCGCCTGGCCTTCCGCCGCGCGGCGGCTGCGGCATGATGGTGAGCTTCCCCATCTCGAAGCGCGGAATGACGAATTGCTTTTCGCCTCCGATATCGCGCACGGCGGAGTGCTGCTCGGGCTCTCCCCATTTTGCCAAGAGCTCTGATTTTCGCTGTGCGGGCAGCGCGTCCAGCCACGAACGGTAGGCTCGAACGGGCAACGTTCCGGTCAACCCACGCTCGCGCAAGGCATCCAGGGTCTCGGGCCGGTAGTAGCCTGCCAGCATGGCTTGCCCGGCTTCGATCAAATCGGCCTCACTTGTCGGCTTGACGGCATAACCCGCCTTCGCAAGCGCAGCCGTTACCTTCTCAAGGCTCCTTGGAATATTGAGGTTGGAGGCGGAGAAGTTCTTCTCTCCCGGCGGGTAGTTCCAGAACATGGCCGCGAGCTTCTTTTGATCAGCCGGCGTGTGACGCAGGGCGACAAGCCGTTCGAGCTTGCCGAGAAGCGCTTCGATCTGCTTTTGAATGGGAGCGGGCTCGCCATTGTGTAGCGCGTCGACCACCAGCGGATCGCTCGCACCCCATCCTTCGGGAACGGCAAGGAACGCTGCGACGAGCGGCGCCGCCATGCCGCTTTCGGCCCGTTCCCATGCATCTGCGTCGCCTTCGCGGTAATTGACGACCTGGACGACGGGAATTCCGAGCTTGAGGAATTCCGCACTGCGCGCTGAGCCGTTTTGCATGTGAGTTGCGATGACAAGCGTGTCGGCTTTGGCGGGGACGAGCAGCTTTTCCAGTCCTTGCGGGTCGGCCGCCTCGAACCAGAACGCCATCGGCACCAATCCGCGACTCTCACTCTGGCGGATCATCGCATCGACGACTTTCGTTTCCATGTTCGCGATCAAGCCCGGATAGATCGCGATACCGATACGCCCTTTGGGTCTGGTGACCCGGCCTTCTGCCCAACGCAGGTAATCTGCGACGGACATAAAGGCCGTAGGCGCGTCGGGGTGATAAATGCCGGTCGAAGGAAGAGGGGTCGGCGATGCAATATGCGTTGGATCGCGGCCATCGCGTAAGGCGGCCCAGAATTCGAAAAGCGCTTTGAGATTGTCCTCGCCGCCGTGGCTGTAATAGGCCATCAGGCGACGCGCGATCAGCGGCGGGAGATTGCCGAAGGCCGGAGGTCCTCCACCGACCCGTATCCACGGTACCGTCGTGTCTTTCAATGCTGAGCCGACGCTTTCCTGGACGCGCGCCAGGTCCATCGGGCGCGGCGTGTCGAGAATGACCAGACCCGCGCCGCCGATCCAATCGGCAGGCGAGCCCGGTGTGCGGGCGACAAAGACACTTTCCAGCGCCAGTCCCTGCGCCCGCGCGAAACCCGCCAGCTTGTCGAGCTTTCCGGGAAGCACAAAGTCATCGGTGATGATTCGCACCACGTTCGTGCGTGCTGAAGCGTTCGGACGTACATCCCGCGAAAAGGCCTCTCCCGCCCCGGCGACGAGGACAAAGGCCAGGAGCAACGCTGAAGCGAAATGGCGTCCCACGGGAATACCCTCAATAGAAACGCTTGGTGAAGCCTGCGTAGAAGGCGCGACCGGTGCCGGGATAAACCGACGGTGTTCCGGCGACGATGTCTGCTGCCCGCAAGCTCGGTGTGAAGTCGCCCACATAGGCCACATCGGTGAGATTGCGTGCCTCGAACCATAGCGTGAGTGAATTATCGGGCGCTTTCCATCCCAGCTTCGCGCCATAGAGCGCATAAGCCGGCACGATGAAGGCATTGCCGCCCGAATTGTCGAAGGTGGTGTAGCGCTCACCGATGTAGCGGATGTTGCCCGATACATAGAATCCGGAGGGGTGACGGTAGCCTAATTCGCCGAAGGCCTGATGCTTCGGAATGACGGGAAGCGCGCTGCTCCCGAACACCGCATCATTGTCGAAACGGAAGTGGCTGAAGTTGTAGACGGCATTCAGGAAGACGTGGTCGCCGGGATTGAAGACATCCACGAACGGGCGGGTGCGGAAAGCTGTCTCGATCCCGTCGTGGATGGTGCGGTCGGCGTTGAAGGCCGCCTGACTTCCCGAGAGGCCGCAAGCGTATTGTCCGTTCACTTGCGCTCGCTGGCCGGGGGTCAGGCGGGAAAGCGGGATGAGGCCAAGCGCGCATTGCGACAGAATCTCGTCGCGTAGCTGCATGTGATAGAGCGTTACGTCGTAATTGAAGCGGTCCCACCCGCCGCGCACACCGACCTCCGTCGTCCACGCTTTCTGCATGCGAAGCCGATCCGTCAGGGCGAGTTGCACGTTCGGATTGTTGAATCCGTTCACGGTCTGCTCGATGCCGAGCAGCGAGAAGATGTCACCGCTGTTAGGCACCTCGGTGCTTCGCGAGATATTGCCGTAAAGGAAATGGTTGGAGAGGTACTCCCAGTTTGCGCCAAACTTCGGATTGACGGCATCAAATTCGCGATCGTAGTTGCGGCGGCCGTTCGAACTGCCCGGGCCAAACAGGCCACCGGCGATGACGGGACCGCTGTACTCGTCCTTCAGCGTGCGATTGGTCCAGAAGGCCTGCAAACCGGTGAAGAGGCGCACGCGCGGCAAGACTTCGAGTGCTGCTTCCGCGTAACTTTCGTGCAGCCATGACGTGAAGGCGTCGTTGTAGACGAGCGCGGCCTTCTGATTGCCCGACGATCCGGGCACCCACTGGAAGTCCCGATATCGGGCGGTTTCATAGGTCGGGCGGTAGCCGGCAACCAACTCCAGCGGCTTGCCGGCGATTTCCCCCTTCTGTTCCAGGCGGAACGAGACACCATGATCCTTCCACGCCACATCGACGATGCCGGCGCGCGGCGACGGTAGATGATCGAAGGCTGTTGCGATGTAGTACGGCGCGATCTCGATCGACGTCGATCCGACCCGAAACACGGTCTTGTTGACTATGCGGGCGTAATCGAAATCGGCGCGCAAATTGTAAGGGAACGACGTGTTGCCGGGGTCGTATCCGCTTTGGCGATAGGTCGACAGTTGATTGAGTGGAATACTGGTCGGCAATTCCTGCTTGTTGCTTCCGATCGCAACATAGGTGCGACTGTCGACGATGTCGTTGGGACGCCAGCCAATGTTGCCGCTGAAGCGCTTCGAATCGTTCTGAGAAAAGTACTCGTATCCCCTGTTGTGATAGGCGTTCGTCTGAAGATAGTAGTCGAAATTGTCTTTGGCTCCGCCGTATTCAAGCTGGCCCTGCAGATTTCCGTAGCTTCCGAACGCGCCGGAGATCGCTGCACCTGGAGCAGTGAGGCCCGTCTTGGAGACGAGATTGATCGCGCCGCCGGTGGCGAGCGCGCCATAGCGCAGGCTGTTCGCGCCACGATAGACCTCGATGTAATCCGCCGCCTTGAGATCGAAGATCGACGGTGTATTGCCGCTTTCGATGCGGCCTAGCGGTACGCCGTCGATGAAGGCGCGCACGCCGCGACCGCTGCGCGGGCCCGTTTGCGACGAGTCACTGCCACGCATCGAAATCGTGCCCTGCCCGTTTTCGCCCTTGTCGGTGACATAGACTCCAGGCGTTTGCTCGAGCGCTTCGCGAATGTTCGCCTGATTGCCGGGGTCCTGTCGTGTAACGGAAACCACCGCCTCGGCGCCCGGCCTGCGCAGGAAACGCTCGCGCTGGGCTTCGAAAGGGGCCGGATTGTTCGGGATCTCACCCCGCGGAATTGGCAGTGCGGAGTCAGCCGCGCGGCCGGCGGGGCGGCTGCGAGCCGCAGTCGTCCGGGGCGCGGGACGTCGCGCGGGCGCCTGTACGGTGATCGTCTCAAGAAGAACAGTATTTGCGGGGGGAGCGGCCGCCTCTTGTGCCTGAATGGAACCGGCACCAAAACCCACCAAATGTGCAACCAAACCCGCACTAAATCGACCCGCCCGCCCTTTTTTCGGCCGACGCCCCCTCAAATCGCCCCACAACTTCAAGATCAGTCCCCGGCATTGTAATGTTATAACATAACATTCCTGTATCGGGCGACGATGTCAAGGTCAACGTACATTGTTACACATCAGGGAGTGGGACGATGGGCTATGAAGGTCTAGGAAGCATCGCTCGGTGTAGCGCGTGAGCAGCGCAGCATCGAGCAGGCCGTCACCGAGGGCCTGCTCGGTGAGAACCTGCCAGCGCTCCGGCCCGCGGGAAACAGCGCGCCATGCGCGAGATCGTCGAGATATTCACAGACCACACGGCTATCGAACAGCAAGGCACCGTCCGCGAGCTTAGCCGCCGGTGCCTTCGCCAGCGGGTTGAAGGCTGCGATGCGTTCGTCACGATTCAACGGATGTGCCGCACTCGGCAGTTTGACGATACTGTCGGCAATGCCGAGCTCAATCGCACAGGCCATGACCTTGCGGACATAAGGCGACGTCGGCGCATAGAACAGTTCGATCTTGTCACTCATGGCTTCTGATCCTCCGCTTCGATGGCCGCCAGCGCCGCGCGCGCTACTTCGACATCTTGCGCGCCGGTGCCCGACCCGACGCCGACCGCTCCGACGCATTGGCCTGCAATCACGATCGGCAGTCCGCCTTCGAGGTTGGTGAGCCGGCCTCCACCCGCGATGGCAAGTTTGATCTCGTTGGTTGGATCGAGCCGCGAAGTCGGTTGACGGTGCGACGCGGCAGTGACGGCCTTAGACATCGATGTTTCGCGCGACAGCAATTTGGCGCCGTCCATCCGAACAAAAGCCAGAAGATTGCCGCCGTCGTCGACGATCGTGATGTTCTGTGCCACACTCAGCTCTTCCGCTTTGGCTATGGCACCAGCCAGCGCCTTGAGCGCACCCTCGTGTGTCAGTTTGAGAGAGGGGTTAGTCGTCGCCATTGGACAGCTCCAGTATCGAATTGCAGCGCTTGAATTCGACGTTGCCGCTCACGAGGTAGCACCGGCCGGCAGTAGCAGGACTTTGCCGATATTCTCATTGGCTTCCAGAATGCGATGGGCTTGCGGCGCGTCACTGAGTGGTAACTGGCGCCAGATCGGGGGCCTCACCGCACTGGACGCGACCAGTGGCAGCACCTCGGCACGGAGTGCAACAGCGATCGCCGTCTTTTCCCCGTCGCCGACGATGGCGAGTGCCGGCGGCGCGACCGATTGCATGAGCACACGCACGAGATCCGGGGCGCCGCGGCATCCCACCTCTTCGTCATAGGAGAATGCCAGATGCACCGGCGCGACAGACGCCACCTCTTTGAGACGCGGCACGTTGGCGAGCACCACCGCCAGAAAGCCCTTCATATCGGTGGCGCCGCGGCCATAGATGCGTTGATCGCGAATGACGCCCGCGAATGGCGGCATGGTCCAGGCCTGGCCCTCCACCGGCACCACATCTGTATGCGCTGAGAGAACAAGTCCCGGCCTATCCGCCGGACCAATGGTCGCGAGCAACGACGCCTTGCGTCCATCGGACGATAGCACACACCGCGCGGACACACCGGACGACGCAAGTATCTTCTCGATATATGCGATGATATCGAGATTCGAATTCTCACTTATACTTTCAATACTGATCAGCTCGCAAAGTATTTGAGCTATCTTATTGATCATCTATAGTCCCAATACTTTTTACAATTGCGGGAGCATCACGATGACCTATTCCATCTCGGCGCGCTGTCCGGAGACCGGCGCGTTCGGCATTGCCATCACCTCGTCCAGCATTGCCGTGCCGGCGCGTTGCGCCTGGGTAGGACCTCTGGGCCTCGTGGTGTCGCAGAATGCGACCGACCCGGCGCTTGGCCCGACCGGTCTCGCGCAGTTGCGTCAGGGTTTTGGTGCGGCTGCAGTGCTCAACAACTTGACGCTCGGTACGCCGCAGCCGACGTGGCGGCAGGTCGGCGTGATCGACCGCTATGGTCAGGTGGCATGGCATTCCGGCACGCAGGCGCTGCCAACCGCAGCGATCGCACAAGGCACCGGCTGCCTCGCGCTCGGCAATCTGCTTGTTGATGAGAAGGTGCCCAGCGTGATGATCGCACGTTTTGAGGAGACCGCCGGCCAGTTGCTGGCGGAGCGATTGATGTCGGCGCTGGAAGCCGGCCTCGATGCCGGCGGCGAAACCGACGACGAACATGCCGCAGGCCTGCATGTGGCTCACATCTTCGATTGGCCGGTGGTCGATCTGCGTGTCGACTGGCACGATACGCCGATCGGCGAATTGCGCGCGCTGTGGGAACGCTACCGGCCGCAGCAGAAAGACTATATCGCACGCGCGATGAATCCGGGCGCAGCGCCATCTTTCTAAACGGGCTCGCCTCACGGCGCCTCGCCCGGCGGAAACGCCACGATATCGTCGGAACCAATCGTCAATCCGATCTCGGCTCCGACGGGACATGACGACAGCGCGGCAATTCCCGGCACGCGCACCAGAATGCGATCATGCGCGCTTCCCGGCGCGTCGATATGGAGATCCACATGACCGCCCTGAAAGACCTGTGTCATCACGGTACCAGGCAGCGAACCGGATGCTCCGCGCCACGTCACGGAAAGATGTTCCGGCCGTACGAAGACGTCCACGACATCGCCAACAGATATTTCAGCAATGGACGCTGCAGGAACACTGGCGCGCACATCACCAATCGAAACCATCGCGACATCGCCGCGCCGCTCAACGAGCCGACCGTTGAGAAGATTAGCATCACCGACGAAGGAGGCGACGAAGCGATCGGCGGGCCGACGATAGATATCGTCCGGTGCGGCGATCTGGCGAATGCGCCCGGCCGACATCACCGCGATGCGATCTGACATCGACAGCGCCTCGCCCTGATCGTGGGTGACGAAGATCGTAGTGACGCCGAGCTCGCGCTGGATCTGCTTGAGCTCGACCTGCATGGAACCGCGAAGGTTCTTGTCGAGCGCCGAGAACGGTTCATCAAGCAGCAGGACTTTCGGCTTGATCACGAGCGCGCGTGCGAGCGCGACACGCTGCTGCTGGCCGCCAGACAGCTGTCTTGGCTTGCGGTCGGCGAAGCCTGTGAGCTTGACGAGCGCAAGCGCCTCGTCGACCCGGCGAGCGATTTCCTTCTTCTCGATGCCGCGGGTCTTCAAGCCGTAAGCGACGTTGTGGGCGACGCTCATATGCGGAAACAGCGCATAGTTCTGGAAAACAATGCCGATCTCGCGCATATGCGCGGGGGTCTCGGTCACCAGAGCGCCTTCGATGAAGATCTCGCCATTGTCGGCTCCAAGAAAACCGGCGACGAGATTGAGCAGCGTCGTCTTTCCGCAGCCGGACGGTCCCAGCAAGGTCATGAACTCGCTCGGTTGGATCTTGAGCCAGGCCTCATGCAGCGCGACGGAATCGCCGAAGCGCTTGGTGACGCCATCGAGCTGCACGGCCGGCCGGATCTTGTCGCTTGCCGGGGCTGGCGTGCTCGCAGTCATCTGATCAGTGCGCATCAACATTCAGAATTTTTCCGAGGCCCAGGAAGGAATTGGCAATCGTGAGCAAAGTTGCGGTCACAACGATGTAAATGACCGACAGTGCGGCGAGGGTCGGATCCGCGAATTCGCGGACGTAATTGTACATGGCGACCGGCAGCGTCTGGGTGGCCTGGCTGCTTACGAACAAAGTTGCCGTGAATTCGTTGAACGACAGGATTGCCGCGAACAGCCAGCCGCTCAGCAGGCCCGGAATCAGGAGCGGAATCGTCACGGTGAAGAGGATCCGCAGCGGCGTCGCGCCAAGGCTGGACGCCGCCAGTTCGAGCCGGGTGTCGAGATTCTCCAGTGAAATATACGTGCTGCGCATCACGAAGGGCAGCACCATTACCACGTGGGCGAAGATGACGAGCGGAAAGCCACGTCCGATACCCGTCTGCGAGGCGAGGATGAGCACGCCGAGACCGATCGTGTAATGCGGAATGATCAGCGGAGACAGCAGAATGCCTTCGAGAAAATCCCTGAGCGCGAATTTGTAGCGATGAATGGCGAAGGCAAAGGCCGAGCCCACCACGACGGCAATGCTGGACGCCCACACAGTCACCGTCAGGCCGTTCCAGAAGCCCTTGGCGAAATCGGCATAGGAGAAGGCGCGCCAGAACCAGCGCAGCGACCAGGACTGCGGCGGAAATTGCAGGATCGCGCGATCGTTGAAGGCCGAGATCGCCACCACGACGCCCGGCAGCAGAACGAACAGAAGAATGGCGGCGACGAGGACGCGTCCCGACCATCGCAACAGCAAGGCACCGGGCGAGCGCTTCATTTCGTGCCCGCCATGCGCTCGAGTGGGCTCGCGGCCTTCGTCAGCAGCGCGATCACGGCCAGCGACAGCGCGAGGCCGATGATGGAGAGGCTGGCGGCGAAGGGGAAATTGAACGACGAGAAGCCGAGCTGATAGATCAGCGTCGACACCGTACTGACGCGGCCACCGCCAATCAGCTGCGGTGTCGCGAAGGCGCTGAAGGTCCAGGCGAATGCCGTCGAGAAGCCGGCAACAATTCCGGGCATCGATAGCGGCAGCGTGATGGTCATGAAGATGCGGATCGGGCCGGCGCCGAGGCTTTCGGCGGCCTTCTCGTAGTTGCGGTCGATATGCGACAGCGCCGCCGCCAGCATGATGACCACGATCGGCATCGTCACATGCACCAGTGCGGCGACCACGCCGCCGCCGGTGAACATCATCTGAACCGGGCGATCCAGTACGCCGAGCTTGAGCAGCAGCGTATTCAAGAAGCCGTTATTGCCGAGCACGATCATCCAGGAATAGGTCCGCACCACCTCTCCCAGAAACAGCGGCGTGACTGACACGATCAGGATGAAGGAGCGC
The DNA here is from genome assembly GCF_036924765.1 of Bradyrhizobium sp. AZCC 1678. NCBI lineage: Bacteria > Pseudomonadati > Pseudomonadota > Alphaproteobacteria > Hyphomicrobiales > Nitrobacteraceae > Bradyrhizobium > Bradyrhizobium sp. AZCC 1678. The sequence continues at coordinate 2,238,204 of NZ_JAZHSE010000001.1, read as the reverse complement.
AGCGCCGAGTTGCTGGTGCGCGTCAACGCATAGGCCAGCGGATAGGCCAGAAGCAGTGTGAACACCGCCGTTTCGAAACAGATGAGCACCGTATTCCAGAATGCCAGGGCATAGAGCGGCCGCAGCATGGCCTCGAAATTCGCCCAGGTGTACCCACCGACCTCCAGCGTACCAGGGATATAAGCCCGCACGCTGTACTGGAACACGGCAAGCATCGCTGCGAGCAGCCCCACGGCGACGAGGCCGGCCGGCGAAACGAACCATCCCAGGAATGGACGCGCGTTCATGGACAAACTCGAGTTGGGAAAACCTGGCGCAATCGAGCGCGATCCGGCGGTATCGACCGGATCGCGACCCCGACTATGTTACGGAGCCATGATGTTCTCGGTGAACCACTTGCGCCAGGTGCCGGTCTTCTCGGCCCGCAGCTTGGCGTCGATCACCAGAGACTGCTTCGCCCACTGATCCGGCGTGGAGAAGACGCCAGGCAATGCTGCAATCTCGGGCTTGAGCTTGGCGTTGTCGACCACCGGGCTACCCTTCTTCAGTTCAGCGATCTTCGCCTGTACGTCCGGATCGAGGGCCATGTTCATGAACTTGTAGGCCAGTTCGGCCTTGGTCGAGCCCTTGGTGATACCCATCGTATCGACACCGAGCACCGCGCCCTCCTTCGGGATGACGAGCTTGATCGGCACGCCCTGAGCCTGCATGTAATAGGCGTTCATTGACAGCACGACCTGAACCGGCGTTTCACCGGTGGCGAACAGCTGCTGACTGTTGGCGTCGTTGGTGTAGAACGCCTTGTAGTTCGCCTTCAGCGCCTTCAGCTTGGCTTCGCCGACTTCCCAATTCGCAGCGTCGCCACCGGACAGCTTGGCGGCCACGACCATGACATGGCTCGGATCGAAATCGGGCGACGAGATCATGCCTTTGAGCGCGGGATTCCACAGGCCTTCCCAGCTGTCGAAGCTGACGCCCTTGGGCAGACGATCGGGCAGATAGCCGATGGTGTAGACATAAGCCCAGGCGCCAATGTGATACGGGCTGATCTTGGCCTGCTCGACCAGATGGCTGGCGTTCGGAATCTTCGCCATGTCGAGCTTCTCGAACAGATTGTCGTTGGCATAGAGCCAACCGACATGGGCCGTCGTGAAGGTGACGTCGCTTTCGGGCTTGGCGGCGGCGAGCTTGGCCTGATTGAGGCGATCAATCGTGCCGCCGGTGATGTACTCGACTTTCACGCCGGTCTCGGCGGTGAACTTCTTCGCGATCGCTTCATCAATCAGATCGCGGAAACTTCCACCCCAGGTGCTGACGACCAGCTTCCCCTGGGCAGATGCCTGCCCGCCGATCGCAAGCGTCGACAGCAACATCAAGGCAGTAAACTTCAAGGCGCGCTTCATCTCGAAACCTCACAAGGATTACGACACCGAAAGAAAAGCAAACATCATGCCAAACGGACGAATTTAGCGATATTTATCAAGCATTTACAGCACATGAAGCTTCATTGACCTTCCGTTCGAAAGGTCTGACTCCAGAGTGATCGCAGCTAACCTTCGACGTCGAAAACCGGCGCGGTATTACGCCGGAATTTCTGCGATGATGTCGATTTCCATCATGTATTCAGGCTTGGCGAGCCCCTGAACGATGATCCCGGTCGAAACCGGATAGACGCCCTTCAACCATTTGCCGACCACACGATAGACGGGCTCGCGATAGGCGCGGTCAGTGATGTAGATGACGATCTTCACCACATCCTGCAGGGATGAACCTGCCTCTTCTAAGAGCACCTTGGCGCAAGCCATGGCATTTTCAGTCTGCGCGGCAGCATCGCCGATGCCGACGATTTTGCCCTCGAGATCCATCGCCGTCTGGCCGCGCACATAAACGGTGTTGTTGGCGCGCACGACCATGCAGACGTCGTTGTCGAGCGACTGCTCGGGATAGGCATCCTTGGTGTTGAACTTGCGGAAACGCTGGTGGGTGATCATAGAGCAGATCCTCAGGCGGCGAGACGACGGAATGTGCGATCGGAGAAGATCAAGGGCAGTGCAGCTTGGTTGCGAACATTCAGCACCTCCCCCGCGACGATGCGATGCGAGCCGAAATCGAACACGCTGGCGACACGGCAATCGAAATTGCACAGCGCGCCGTTGAGCGCCGGCGCGCCGGTGAGCAGTTCCGACCAGTCGCCGGCGAGAAAGCGGTTGTCACGCAATTCGGGGATCAGCCCGGCGAAGCTGCTGGCGACACGCTCCTGCGCATCGGACAGGACGTTGGCGACGAACACGCCATTGGCGAGCAGCTTTTCGAGCCCGCGATTGTCGCGGTGAACGCTGAACACCACCGATGGCGGCTCCATCGACAGTGAACACAGCGACGACACCGTGATGCCCGCGCGCCCCCCCTCGCCATCCGTGGTCACCACCGCCACGCCCGAGGCCGTCATCCGCATGGCGTCGCGGAAGGTATCGACCTCGACCAGGGGATGCGCCGCTGTGCTCACGACTTCGTCCCGTCGATACGATCCGACAATCCGGCCGACTTCTTCACAAAGTCCAGCGGGCCGGCAAAGTCGAAGCTGTTATAGACGGCCGCCAGATGATTGAAGTGCGGCGCCTGTGCGAACTGCACGAAGGTCAGGCGATGACCGGCATAGTCAGAGTTCAACAAATCGCGCGCAAATGCGAGCAGCTTGCGGCGATCGTCGGCCTGCCACTGGTCATTGAGCGAATAGAACTTGTTCAGCCATTTGCCGCTGCCCTCGGCATCAAATGCATCCGCGTTCGGCGTAATGCAGATCTGGCCGCCGCAGAGTTCGCGGGCGATATGCATCATCGCAGGAAGCTGCGAACAGGCGAACACGCGACCGGCATAAAGCATCGACTGTTGCGGCATCAGAAGGCCGCCCGGGCTCTTCTCCGCCATAGCGATTGAGGCGGTGAGATGTGCGTTGATGCCTTCGCGGTAGCAAACGAGATCGGCCAGCTTCTCACGCACCGACTGCAGCTTATCTAGACCGGTCTGCTTGGCGTTCCACATCGCCGCGCCGATCATCATGTCCGCGGTGTAGAGCAGACGCAGAACGTAAGGGAATGCCGAATAGCGATGCAGCGTCGAGCGCACGAATTGTGCCGCGCGGGTATGGCGATAGAAGAACACGTCTTCCCAAGGGATCAGAACGTCGTCGAACACGACGAGCGCCTCGACTTCGTCGAAGCGGTTTGCGAGCGGATAATCCCTGGCACTGCTGCGGTTGGCGAAGCCACCACGGCAGATATGTTTGACGCCGGGCGCGCCCATCTTGACGATGCAGCCCACCGCATAGTCGGACAATTTTTCATTGGCCCAGGCGCCGACGGTTGGCTTCAGATAGGCCTGATCGGCGTAAGCCGCCGCGGTCTCATATTTTGCGCCACGGATGATGATGCCGGCATCGGTCTCACGGGTGACGTGGACCATCAGGTCGGGATCCTGCTGCTGCGGCGGCAGCGAGCGATCGCCCTTCGGGTCGGTATTGGCCGACACGTGGAAGATGTCCTTCTCGATCACGGCGCGGATATGCCGGTCGATATTGGCGGCGAAGCGCGGATCGATCTCCGCCAGCACGTCGCGACCATCGGTGAGCGACCACATCTCCCCGATGGTCTCGTCGCCCACGCGGGTGACGACACCACCGATATCCTTCATCACATGATCGACGGCCTTGATCTTGTCGTGCCAGTCCTTCTGTTCCTGCGGCGGCCGATAGAAGGTCGAATGCCGCTCATTGCCTTCGACATAGGTTAGATCGCCGCTGTAGCGCTCTTCATGCGCCATGTCGTAAATGCGGGCCCTGATATCGATGATCGGCTTCAGCGCCGGGTGACTGGTCACGTCCTTGACGCGATCGCCGTCGACCCAAACCTCGCGGCCATCGCGAATGCCCTGTTTGTACTCTTCACCCGTGCGGATCATTCATTGGCTCCTGTTCGACTGGACGACAGGGTGCCGGAGCGCCTATCATAAGGAAAATATTTTTATGTTTGGAGATACATAGGAAAATGCGATGAGGTTCTCGCTCCGGGCGTTGCGTTACGTTGTTGAGACGGCCGACGCGGGCAGCGTGACGGAGGCGGCCAAGCGGCTGAATGTCTCCCAGCCCTCGATCTCGGCCGCGCTCAGCCAGATAGAGGCAGAACTTGGTATCCAGATCTTCATCCGCCATCTCGCCAAAGGCGTGACACTGTCCCCGGCCGGCCAGCGGCTGGTGAATGACGCGAGACTGCTGCTCAACCATGCCCGCGACTTCGCCCAAAGCGCCCAGTCGCTCGGCAGCACCTTGCACGGCGAGATCGTGGTTGGCAGCTTCCTGACGCTTGCCACGCGCTTCATGCCGGGGCTGCTGTCAGGCTTTCGCGAGCGCCAACCGGGCATCTCAGTAAAACTGGAAGAAGGCGACCAGCAGGAGATCATCGACGCCTTGATTTCCGGACGCACGGAACTGGCACTGTCCTATTCCTTTGCCGTCCCTGACGAGATCGTCGGTGAAAAGTTCTGCGAACTGCCGCCCTATATCTTGCTGTCGGCCGATCATCCTTTGGCGACCCGGTCTTCGATCAGCCTGACCGAAATGCGCGACGAACCATTCATCCTGCTGGATTTGCCGCATTCGCGCGATTACTTCTCCAGCCTTTTCACGGCATCCGGCATTGAGCCGCGCATCTCGTTCCGCACCCGGTCATCCGAAATGATCCGCGGGCTGATCGGGCATAGGCAGGGATACTCCATCCATAATGCCGTTCCGCGCACCACCATCGGCTATGACGGAAGCCGCGTCGCCGTGGTGCCCATCACCGAACGGCTGCCGCCAACGCATGTCATGGCGCTCCGCCTGAAGCGCCATGCGCTGCGGCCGGCGGTGCAGACATTTGCCGATTACGCGCGCGAGGCCTTCGCCGTTGGCGGTCAGTTCGCGCCCGGCTCAATAGCCCCGGCCGGGATCGACGCAGCTTAGCAGCGGCTGCCCGGCACGAAGCCGGCGCACATTCTCGCCGATCTGTCGCGCCGCAGATCCCGGTAGCGCGACCGAGGCCAGATGCGGCGTCACCAGAACATTGTCCATCGCCCATAAGGGACTCTCCGGCGACAAAGGTTCGGAGGCAAACACATCCAGCGTCGCTTCCGCGATATGACCCGAGCGGAGCGCTTCGATCAAAGCCGGTTCATCGATGATGCTGCCGCGGGAGACATTGATGAAGGCCGCGCCCCGCTTCATCTGCGCCAGGCGCTCGGCATCGAGCAGGCCACAGGTCTGCGGCGTCTGCGGCAGCATGCTGACGAGAATATCGCTCTCACCCAGGATCTCCGCTAATGCCGGCAGGCCGGCAGAGGTCTCGATGCCATCCACTGACTTCAATGTGTTGGACCAGCCGCGCACCCGATAGCCCTGCCGCGCGCATTCCAGCGCCGCGGTCAACCCCAACTCACCGAGACCGAGCACGCCGACCCGGATGGTTTCGGGATCGCGCGGATGGATATAGTGCCAGCGGCGTTCACGCTGCGCGCGCTCGAAGGCCGGAATATCGCGGGCGTGACGCGTCACCGCGAACAGCACATAGCCGGCCATCATCCGCGCCATCTTCGGATCGGACAGGCGGGTGATCGGCACGTCCGGCAGATCATCGCGTCCGACCAGCGCATCGACGCCGGCGCCGAGATTGACGACGAGCCCGAGATTTGAGTAGCGCGCGAAAAACCCATGGGGCGGCTTCCAGACCAGCGCATGCCGCACGATATCCGGATCGCCGATGTCATCCGCCTGGCGAAGATCGATCCCCTCGACTGCAAGGGCAGCGCGCCACGTCTCGTGGTCATCGAAGGCGCTATAGAACGCCATGACCTCCGACGTCATTGAGCGGCCCGTTCAGAGATCAGACGCGACACCGCTGTCAACGCGAGTTCGTAGCCGAGCGCGCCGAGACCTGCGATCACGCCCGTGGCTGCCCGCGAGACGTAAGAGTGATGGCGAAACGGCTCGCGCTTCCAGATATTGCTCATGTGCGCCTCAATGATCGGCCCCTCGAAAGCGAGTAGCGCGTCGAGGATCGCAATGGAGGTGTAAGTGAGCCCGGCAGCATTGATGACGATCCCCTCCGCCTTCTCCCTCGCCTCCTGTATCCAGTCAACCAGAACACCTTCATGATTGGACTGACGGAATTCAATCACCAGCCCGAGCGACGCAGCGTGATCCTCACAGCGCTTCTTGATCGAGACAAAACTCTCGCGGCCATAGGTGCCGCTCTTGTCGAGCCCGTAGAGATTGGCATTGGGGCCGTTCAGGAAATAGATGGTGGGAGACGTCATTCCGCGCTTTCATATCTGTTCGCAGAGAAGTCAGGCATCGCATCGAAACCAATCAGCACCGTCCGAAGTATCGCACGGATGGAATGCTCTCAATGATCCCAGATGTGCAGATTTTCCCCGAAGTGAAGTACACGCAACCCTGCATAACGCCGGCCCGCGCGCGACCAAAAGTTTAAAGAGCCTTTCCTCGGAGCAGAAATAAAAAGAAACTATGCGCTTCGACGGATTTCGATATGGTTCAAGGATCGATCTTGTCCCGAGCGAAACGCCTGAAAAGTACCGCCTAACCCAGAACCAACAATCGCCGCAGGAGAGGTACGAGACAAGCAATCGAAGAAGATCGGCGGCAAACACCCAAGTGGACCGAACTATTTGCAGCCAGAAGTGCAAGCTGCTCCGAGCTACTAGCTGCACTGCATATGGTCCGCCTCTAGCTAGTGCATTGGCGCATGCTTTACGGAGTCCCTTATTTCGCGCCAGACTTTCGCACACCGGATCAGAACGTTCTTCAAGTTCAGCCCTCGCTATCTGCCTTTATCGCTTCCGTGTCACAAGCAAAAATTGTGCCGCCACCCTGCTGAGCGCTGAGTCAGCCGGTGCTTTTCCGTCGAGTGGGTTTGTCGAGGGCTAAAGTCAGTCCTATCGCGGAGGTCTCCCTTTGCTACCGAGAGTCGCGGCTCATGATGCGCGTGGCGCTTGGGATGAAAGCTCGATTGTTTGCCCGAAAGCCGTGACCTGATTTACTTGCCCGATGTCGCGGTGGGTACTCAGTGCTTGCGCCAGATAATTTTCGTTGAGCCCGATTACGCGATATCCCGCGATACGGATCGGCCAGGTCGCGGCGGCGCCATCGCGGATTTCTATCGTCATGTCGCGATGCGCAACGGTACCGCCGGTCGCCGTCGTACCGAGAACATTCGCCAAGCGGGACGCGGCCGTTTGCGGATCCGCAGCAGCGCAGTCGACCCGGTCGAACGCACGAGCGCCGTTGCGATGCGTAGTCCAAGCAGGAAGGCGGTACAGCTCGACATTGTAGTATCGGCAACCGTTGAAGGTTACGACATCGTCGACCGGCAGCAACACGTCGAATTCCGGCCAGACGGACTCGGTGGCGGAGAGCCTCCACTCGCGCCGGACATGCATGGGCGGGCCGAACGGACAGCCGAGCTCGACGAAATGAGCGCGGGCCCCCTCGACATCACCGAGCGAAAGAACCATCGACTTGATTCCTTCGTCACCGGACAGCAGCGCGGCCATAGCCGGAGGCAGCCGGTCCGTATCGAATACGCTCATCAACTCAATGAAGTTCGCCGACCCTTCGCTCGCGTCGGGAAACAGGATTAGCCGGTTGACGATGCCCATGGCCTCAATTCGGCTCTCGGGCGTCAACGTGAAGCCAAGCTGATCATAAAAGCGGGCGGCCTCATCCAGATCGCGGACGAAAGTGAGCAGATGATCGATGGCTTTGACGGGGTTTTCAGTCACGGTGTCCTCGATCATGATCTAGAAGCGCATCAACGTGCAGGGTGACGGCATCGACAACATCGTTCGGCATGTTGCCGTTCGGGTAGAGCAACGGCAGCTCCGTGCATGCCAGAAGGAGTGCGTCGGCACCGCGACGCCGCAGACCGTCGGCTATATCGTCAATCTTGCGGCGTGCGGCGGGCGTGATCAGGCCGTGCGCGAGCTGATCCTCGATAATCGCATCGACCGCGGCCTGGTCGGCGGCATCGGGCCGCAAGACACCGGTCACGCCGGCCCGCTCAAGACGCGCGTCGATGAAATCCTGGCTGGCAGCGAAACGCGTTGCCAACACGCCGATGCGTTTCACTCCGCGTCGCTGCAGAAGCACCCCGGCCGGATCGAGGACGTGAATACACGGAAGGCTCGTGCTGGCAGCGATGGATGCAAACACCCGGTGCGCGGTCACGGCTGTGAGCGCGACCAGGCCCGCACCGCCAGCGGCAAGCGTTGCGACAGCGCCCACGAGCCGGTCTCCGATCGCCTGCCATTCGTCCTTCAGGGCCATCTGAAACAACGGCGCAAAATCGAGTGTCACGACAAGACTTTCCGGCGTCGAGCGTGCGCCCCGCAAGGCCTCGCCCCGCTCATTCAGCATACGATAATATCGAGCGGTCGAATGCCACGTCATGCCGCCGACGAGGCCGATCAGCTCAGTGCGATGGGCTCTCATGCAGCAAAAGCCGCGATAAGCGGTTCGACGGACGCTGCCGAGCGCAGAGTCTTGATCGCCGCAATCAGGGCGTCACCGTCACGCCAGCCAGGCCTTCCTGAAAAGGCCGCACACTGGAGAAATTTCGCAATGAGATCGTCCTGTGTTGGCGGGTTCTCAGGCCAGCCTCGTCCGAACTGTGCCGGGATGACGCGCCTGGCGCCGTCCTTGTTGGAGATGATTGCCTCACACTGGTCGAAATGACCGAAAGCAGGTTCTTCTGCGACATCGATGCGCTGCGCGAAGGCTACAATGTCTGGCGCAGTCGCAGCGCTTGCAGTGAACTCGTCCAGCGTTGCGCGGCCGCGTAATATGGCATTGGCGGCGACGTAGCGGACGTTGAACTGCGCATCGACTTCGGGTGTCTCCGCCGGCGCGTAGTGGCCGCCGCAGATTACGTTCATGGCCGGCGAGATGCGCAGCGACAGGCCGGCGATCTGATCGGGCGGGATCTCGCCGCGCCCTCGTGCGGCGAGCAACGCCTCGGTCAGCGCCAGGGTCACTCCGCAACTCGGGTAGAGTTTGACGCAGGTGGCCTCCTCACTAAGTAACCTCTCTCCGAGGTTTCCGCCGAGAACCGCCAGATCCGGCGCAGCAGGCCCGTAGAGCCGAAAGAAGCCGCATTCACCCGCAAGAGTCCGCTTCGGTCCGCTGATCCCCGCTCGAGCCAGGAACACGGCCTCAAGCGCGTGGCGGGCCACGAGTCCTTGGCTGATCCTCACGGCAAGCACCTTGTCTTGATAGTGCTGGAAGGTGCCGATACCGAAATCGAAGGCAAGCCCGATGGCATCGCTCATCTGCGCGCGTGTCAGCCCAAGGAGCCGGCTCGCGATGATGGCGCCCGAAAACAGCCCAAGCACGTTGCTGTCGAAGCCTCGATAAAAGAAGCCGTTTGCCTGCGCGGCCCGATTGATCCTCTGGCCCACATCCTGTCCGACGGCCAGGGCGGCAAGCACGGCTTCGCCGCCGGCACCGGACATTTCCGCCGCAGCGAGAGCGACCGGCACATCCGACGAACTCGGATGCCATCCGGGCGACAGCACATCGCAGAAATCAAGGGCTCGCGCCCTCACCGCATTGACAAAAGCCGCCTGGGGCGCGGCAAGCTTTTCGATCGATCCAATTACCGTGGCCTCCTGCGCACCGCTCCAGCGCCGCGCGAGCGATAACGCCATGCTTGTGCCAGCTTGATCATAGCCTGCGACGAGACAGCCAAGATTGTCGAGAACGCGACGCAGTTGGAAATTCATCGTCTCCGTCGGGATTTTTGTTGCCTCGACGAAAAACGCGTGATCCAGAAGCGCATCGAGCGGATCGCTCACTGCTGTTCGATCCCGAGGTCGCGGAAGACGGCCTTGATCGTGGCAATCTCGGTTTCCAAACTGCGGGCAAATTCCTCCGGGGTCGACGCGACAGGTTCGAAGCCGAGCCGCACCATCCGGTTCGAGATTTCGGGGCTGCGGACGACCGCCCGCATCTCCTGCGATAGCCGGTCGACGATTGGCGGCGGCGTTTGTCCAGGGGCGAACGCGCCGAGCCAGACTCCGATCTTGAACACCGGATCGGTGAAGCCAAGCTCGGTCAAGGTCGGCAGGTCAGGCAGCGCCGACGATCTCTTGGTGCCGGAGACAGCTAGCGCCTTCAGCGCGCCGGCCTCGATATGCTGCCGCGTATTGGCGATGGATGCGAACGATACCGGAATCTGACCGCTGAGCAGATCGTTGACGATCGGCGCCTCACCTCGATAGGGAACGTGCGTCATCCCAAGCCTGAAATGCCGGTTCCATAATGCTTCGCCGGCGAGATGGGCCGATCCGCCGATGCCCCACGACCCGTAAGCGAGCGGCTGACCTGAGGTCTTGACCTGTTCGGCAAATTCTTGAGGCGTGCGCGCACTGAACTTCCCGCCTGCCACCAAAATCATCGGCGCCAGGAAGGCTTGGGTTATGGGTGCAAAATCCTTCACGGGATCATAGGCGATGGTCTTGAACAGCGCGACATTGTTGACTTGCGTGTCGATGACCGTGAACAGGAGCGTGTAGCCGTCGGGCTGCGCTTTGGCGACCGCGTTCGCGCCAAGCATGCCGCTCGCGCCGGTCCGATTCTCCACGACCACGGCCTGCCCGACGCGTCGGGACAATCCTTCGCCGACCAAACGCGCGGTCGCGTCCAGCGGCCCGCCGGCTGAATAGGGAACGATGAAGGTGATCGGACGGGCTGGATAGGTCTGGGCCCGCGCCGCCGGTCCCGCGGCGACCGAGCCGATCATCGCAGCGACGAATTGACGGCGGTTCATCATACCCTCCTTACGATGAGGGAAAGCTTAGCGTCCGCCGAAGCCGCTCGCGGTGCCGAACGTTGCGGACGTTCAGGCCTTTTGTTGCACAGCCAGAGCACGTCGCGTCGCACCGGGCGACCGTCCGAACTGCCGGCGGAACGCGGCGGCAAATTTGGACGGGCAGGCCCATCCCGCATCGAGGGCAATGGCAGCGACCGTGTCATCGGTCGATTGCAGGGCCAGGAATGCCCGATCGAGCCGCCGGTTGCGCATTATTCGTGCCGGCGACTCTCCATGCCGGGCTTTGCTGGCCCGCCACAAGGTCGAGCGCGCAAGTCCGGTCTTATCCTCCACGGCCTTGAGACGAGCGGGAACGGCAGAAGCGGATCGCCCCGCGAGAATACGCTGGAACAACTCGGCGGATCCCGGACGCGTGTCAGCAACGATATCGTGAAAGGTGTGGCGCATGAACGCGCAGGTGAGTTCGGCACCGCGGCCGGCAAGCGCGCGGAGCATCATCCGTTCACTGGCTTCCCAAGGCGCGAAGCCCTCCAGGATCGACTGCTCCCGCCCCGACCACGGCGCATTGACGATGACGCTCCCATCATGCGCACCCAGGGCGGGCGGCCGTTCACTGTCGAGGTCGAGCTGCAGGTCGCGGGCAACACGCATCAAGGCGTCCGGCGTCAGCCTGATCTGAAAGAACGAGGCTGGACCTGCCGGTAGCCCAACGAGGAATCCCCCTCGTTGGTTGGACGCGCGCAGGTGCGCGTATCCCGTTCTGAGGTCCAGCGGCTTCGAACGTCGGCCGATCGCCTCGCCGGCTATGTTGCCGGCCAGATAGAATGTCAGAAGGAAGCGTGAGCCGGGCTGAAGGTGGACGACCGCCGGTCGATCGAGTTTGAACCTTCCATATACCGCAGAGATTTCGTCATCGATAGTGGTGCGCAGAAAGATGTTCTGTCGGTCTTCCGAACGGTAGACGAACTCGTCCGTCACGAGCGGCAAGGACGGCGCATGAGCCGTCCGCCGACCGGACAATCGCTGGATGAAGGCCGCTTCGCCGACCGCTTGCTTCGATAGCTGCATCACGCTCTCCTTCGTAAGCGAGCCTGCAACCTATCAGCTTCTTGCCGCTCATGGTATCGGCGCCGAACGAATGAGGACAGCCCGCCGCTTCGCGCGGGACGTCTGCTTGCTTCGACCCCACGGGAGCCGCCACCCGCCAGAAAAGATAATTCGATGCGATCGAACAACTCTTCGCCTCGGTGCACCAGATCATAGGGCCGTCGGTAGAACAGCCAAACCGCGGTGAGGTGACACATCCCGCCCATCAGCAGCCGATTGGCGGGATCAGGCGGCCTGCAGCTGTGAAACGAGAAGGTCGAAGCGGCCGAACAGGAGGTTGCCGTGCAGCAGATGGCGTTCGGCGCCATCGCCGGCGGCGGGACTCGATGCATTGGTCACCGGCGCACCACTGACAGGCGGCGGGCTATCCCTGGTCTCCCGAGCAGCGGTTAGCCTGCTAAGACTTGCTTCAAGTTACGCCTTCTCGGATTCGAGTCTCGGAAACGCCGACGCGTCGTCCGGATTGCTGAGAAAATGGTCCGCCCGAGAGATTCAGCGAAGCTGACGTTTCGGGCTTTTGTCAGCGGTCACAGGTGCCGATGAGGTAGACCTTGACATTCAGGACCCGGCCTCGGCCCAGCCTTGCCGCATGCCCTTGAGCCCGAACTCATAAACCTCCTCCTCATTGGGGGAGAAGTCGCGCCACACGCGGGTGGCGGCGGCGAGCGCCGGAACGGCGCGGCCGAAGGCTTCGATCGTCAACCTGCCATCATATTTTGCGGCCTTCAGCGCCTTATAGGTGGGACCCCACGGCACATGGCCCTTCCCCGGGGTGCCGCGATCATTCTCAGAGATATGGACATGGATCATGTGTCGCTTGATCGTATTTATGGCGGCGACCGGGTCCTTCTCCTCGATATTGGCATGGAATGTATCGTACATCCCTTTGATTGCGGGATGATCGACTTCGTCCAGATAGCTGGCCAACTGATCCATCGTGTTGAGGAAGTAGCATTCGAAGCGGTTCACCGCCTCAAGGGCAAAGCTCATGCCGTGCTTTCCGGCATGATCGCCAGCGCGGCGATGAAATTCGATCCCGCGCTTGCGCTCATCCGCCGTGGGCCCCTTTCCGGTGAAGCGACCGAGTTCGGAGTGCATCGGGCCGGCGATGATCGATCCTCCAAGCGCCTTGGTGCAGTCGATGACCCAATTGGTCCGTTCGACCGCAGCCTGCCGCTCCATCTTGTCGTCCGAGAGTGGATCGTGCCCCGCCCCCAGCACGCTCACGGTTGTGACGTCGAGGTCCATCTTGGCAAGTTGCTCTCCGAGCCTTGCGTAGGAATCGATCGTGCCTTCGAAGATCGGAACCTCCACGCTGTCGTAACCCGTCCTCTTGAGCGCCTTCAGCACAGGCGCGTGTTCGTCGGTGACATGCCCTGTCCAGAGCAGCAGATTGAATCCGTACTTCATCCGCGCCTTCCCATTGAGCTCTCCTACAGCAGGCGATCCGGGCCAGTTCCGCGGCTTAGCCCCTTGCAGGCACCAGTTGCTTCACCATCGCGTCAATCAGGCGCGGCAGGTCATAAGGGAAGCGGGCCGTAATCAGATTGCCGTCGACCACGCAGGGTTCGTCCAGGACCGTAGCGCCAGCGTTTTCGAGGTCGATCTGTATGTTCCACACAGCCGTGGCGCGCTTGCCTTTGAGGATCTTGGCACTCACCATAACCCACTGGCCATGACAGATGGCGCATGTGGGCTTGCCTGCTTCATACATGGCGCTCACAAACGCGCGCGCATGCTGGTCCATGCGCAGCGCGTCAGGGTTCCAGCATCCGCCCGGCAGGAGCATGGCGTCGTAATCCTCCGCCCTGGCTTCGTCCGTGTAGCGGTCGATCTTCAGCCAACCTGCGTTTTCCATGAGACGGATGGCGAGGACATGGGTGGCGCATTGCGGCGGGAAGCGGAGGCCGAGCGTGGGATGAAACTCACCTATGCGGGGCGAGACAACATGAACAGTGGCGCCGTGTTCGGTGAGCCAGCGATGAGCACCCAGAATCTCCACTTCCTCCACGCCATTGGTGCAGCAGATGGCGATGCGCTTGTCCTTGAGCAGACCTGGATTTGTGGGCGGATCAAGCAGGAAGCTCTTGAGCTCTCGGTTCAAGTCGCCGTCAGCCGTGACCAACAATTCCGTCGAAATAGATGGGACCGGCGAAGAAGACATTAGCTGCTGCATGCGGTTGAAGGCAGTGGCTTGGGGAGACGTGCTCATCTTTCATGCTCCTGAACGAGGTTGATTGGCACATTCGCGACTAAAGGTATCAGAAAACGATCCGCCCTAAATGCACGGGTCTGTTGATTGAAGCGTTTTATCCGCAGGCATAGAATCCGTGGAAGTCTTGAAGGTGCAGGTTCACTCCTTGCGGCGACTCTGCAGCGTGATGAGGCCAGCTAAAGCAGCAGCGATAACCGCAACAGTCCAAGTGAAGCCATGCATGTACCAAGGCGTTGCGTTGAGCTGAACTCTGCCCAGCACGGTGTTGGGATCCGGCGACTTGAGGAAGAATGCGCCGTAGAGATGTGCGACAACGATGGAAGCGAGCAGCACAATGCAGAAGATCATGGCGACGATCATGGCCACCGTTACCAGCGAGCGCTTGGGTACGCCAGATTGCGCCAGAGGCAGGAGGTTGTTGACAAGCCCCGCCAGAACGATCAGCGCGCAGCCAACTGTGAAAAGCGAGATGCTGAACGGCTGAAAAATCATCAGAAGCGCGAATACGCCAAGCCCGATGATGCTGTATTCCAACGTCCGCGCCGCCGTCGGCGTCAGTCCGCCATTGCCTTGCTCGCCATTTCTCATGCGCGCACCGCCCTTCCGTCGTCTGCGAACACGTGGGTTTGCGCCGGATCTGGAACGAGGTGGAGCGCCTCGCCAATCTTCACCCTTTTGTCACGCGGCACGACGACCCGGATGTCGCTGCCCGTCTTGGTGCGCGCGTGAATAAGCGTCTCGGCACCCATCGGCTCAATGAGCTCGGCCATGGCGTCGATCGTGTCCCTGGTGTCCTTGGAGACAACAGTGAATGCTCGCGGGCGAATTCCCACGGTGACCTTTCCAGCCTTCAGGTTTGCGACCGCGGGATGGACGCTCAGATCGACATCCTGCTCGTCGAAGACCACTTTCGCCTTACCGTTGCCGTAGCTCTTGAATTGTGCGTCGATCAGGTTCATCTGCGGCGTGCCGATGAAGCTCGCAACAAAGACGTTGGCGGGTTTTGCGAAGACCTCATGTGGGCTCCCCACCTGCTCGATGAGCCCGTCGCGCATGATGGCAATACGGTCTGCCATGGTCAGGGCCTCAAGCTGGTCGTGGGTGACTATGACAGTGGCTTTCGTGAGATTTGACAGCACGGCCTTGATCTGGCCGCGCATGGAGTGACGCAGCTCCACATCGAGCCGCGAGAGAGGTTCGTCGAACAGAAAGCATTTGGGATCCCGAACAATGG
The DNA here is from genome assembly GCF_036924765.1 of Bradyrhizobium sp. AZCC 1678. Taxonomy (NCBI): domain Bacteria; kingdom Pseudomonadati; phylum Pseudomonadota; class Alphaproteobacteria; order Hyphomicrobiales; family Nitrobacteraceae; genus Bradyrhizobium; species Bradyrhizobium sp. AZCC 1678. Next base: position 2,222,771 of record NZ_JAZHSE010000001.1, on the reverse strand, counting down.
CGCGGGCAACGGCGGCGCGTTGCTTCTCGCCCTCCGAAATCTGTCCCGGCAGTCGGTCCAGGATATCGCGAAGATGCAAGATGTCAGCCACCTTCCTGACGCGAGTTGCCACTTCCGCGCTCCCAATTGCTTCGCGGTGAAGAGGCATTGCAATGTTCTGCCCAACACTCAGCGCCGGATAGAGAGCATAGAACTGGAAGACCATTGCGATGTCGCGCTTCTCCGGCGGCAGGTGGTTCACGCGCTGCCCCGCAATGACGACGTCCCCTGCCGTGGCGCGTTCGAGGCCGGCAATCGTGCGCAGCGTAGTCGTCTTGCCACAGCCCGAAGGACCGAGCAGACAAACAATTTCACCCGCGGCCACGGACAGGTTGGCATCCTTGACGGCAACAAATGTGCCGAACTTCTTGGTGAGGTCACGTATTTCGATGGTCGACATGATCACTTCCTGACCGTGCCGAACGTGACGCCACGCAGCAGGTGATCCTGCAAAAAGAAGGTGGCAAGGAAAACGGGCACAAGAAACAGGGTTTCAATGGCAGCCAGCAGCGTCCAGTCGGTTCCGCGCCCGCCGGAAGACACGGCCTGGTTCATGGCTACAGGCACGGTGCGTGTATCAGGACCCGTCAGGAGCAGCGCGAACAGGAACTCGTTCCAGGTGAGGATGAGGCCGAAAACGAATGTTGCGGCAAGACCCGCAATAACCTGCGGCAGACAGATCTTGAAAAACACTTTGATTTCTGACGACCCATCGATACGGGCTGCATCCTCGACGTCTGTCGACAACTCATCGAAGAAGCTCTTCATCATCCAGACGGTAAATGCGAGATTGAAAGCCGTATAGAGCATGATGATGCCGAGATAGGATCCAGAAAGGCCCACGGCGCGGAACATCAAGATCACCGGAATGATGACGACGATCGCAGGCAGCATACGGGTCGTCAAAATGATGAAGAGATAGGTATCGTTGCCCTTGAGCGGATAGCGCGAGAAGCCATAGGCGGCCAACGTGCCGATAACGAGGGCAAGCAGGACAGATGCCGACGCGATCACGATGGAGTTGAAGAAGAATCGGTCAAACCCGGTGGACTCCGGCTGACCACCCGCCGTCATGACGCGGGAAAAGACCGAGGCAAAGTTGTCCAATGTCGGCGTGAAGACAAACTGATCGGGGATGAGGCCAAAGAATGAGGTAGGCGAAAGCGTTGGGGGTACTGAAAGCGCCAGCCCCTGCGGCTTGATCGCCGTGAAGATGATGAAGAGGACCGGCAGGAAGTAGATGAAGCTAACAACCGCCACGACGAGCGTGCGGCCCCAACCCGCCTCCGCGATGCCGCCGACGCTACGAAAGCCAATCCGCTCCCAGAAAGAAACTCTGTCTGTCATGGCTCAGGCCTCCCTGTTCTTGGGATTGGCAACGTAGAGATAAAGGTTCGTGAGCACGATCACTATGAAGAGGATGATGTAGGAGATGGCGGCTCCCTCGCTTGTCTTGTTCTGTTCGTTGGCAATGCGGATCAAGTGGTAGGAGATCGTCATTGTGTCGTTTCCGCCCTTGGTCAGCACAATCACAAGGTCTGCCAGCTTGAAAGCTTCGATGGTGCGGAACAGCAGCGCCAACATCAGGAGCCCGCGGATATAGGGGAAGGTGATGCTCCAGAAGCGCCGCCAGGCGGAGACCCTGTCGATGGCGGCTGCCTCGTAGAGATATTTCGGCACGGACACGAGGCCCGCCAACACGAGCAGCATGACGAAAGGCGACCACATCCAGGCGTCGGCAAAAACGATACCGGCCACAGCGCCCGCCTTGCTGTCCATGACAATGAACTGGCCGCCCGCGAGGCTATTGATCACATAGCTCAGGATGCCGAAGGTAGGGTCATAATAGTAGGTGAAGAAGACACCTGAGGCCACGACCGACAGCATCATCGGTGTGAGAACCAGAATCAGCAGATATTTCCGCAGCGGGAACTGCTTGGCAAAAAGCATCGCCAGGAGAAACCCCACGATCATCTGTACAGAAACTGTGCACACCGCGAACATGGCAGTGTTGATAAGGGCGTTCCAGTTGGCCGGCGCCGCGACCTCGTCGGTCAGAACCTTGATGTAGTTGTTGAGGCCGACGAAGCGGATGGATTGCAGGTTCGACTGGTAGGCAAAAAATGAAAGCCCCAGGGACCAAAGCAGCGGAAAGATGTTCATCACAAATAGAACGGCGATGGCGGGCGCGACCAGGAGCCCGCCATAATAGCGACGGCGGTAGGCATTCACCGCGAATGTCGCGGCGACCAAAGCCGACATGGCGCCAACGACCCAGAAGGAACCGGACGCTGGCAGCGCCACCACCGCAAGTGCGGAGACAACAAGCCCCACGAGAACTGCAAGCCGCCAATTGCCGGCCGAAAGCTCAAGAAGAGCCGGTGCAGTCTTGGCAGATTGTATGGTTGACATCAGTTGCATGAAGCTTCCGTGGAAAAGCAATTCCTGTGCGTTGCTGAGCGGCCTCGTGCGACCCCGGTCGGCGTCTGGCCATGTCTTTCAATTGGCCGGGGAAGGAGGACGAAGTCTCTTCCCCGGCCAAGCCTCGCAATTGCGCCGCTCGCAGAGCTCACGCGTCATGTCACTTGATCAGCCCCACCTCCTTGAGCAGGCGCTGCTGGAACTTGGCGATATTGTCCTGAGTCGTCTTGGCATCCTGCCTGCCAGTAATGGCGAGATCGTACTGGTCTTGCTGCTGGGTTAGTAACTCGAAGAACTGCGGCACGTGCCACACGTCCTTCTGCCAATCCAGCGAAGGAGCCCAAGCCCTGTTCCAGGGGCGGTAAGTTACGTACTTCGGATCCGAGTACACGGACTTAATGGCAGACTGACCGCCGGCCGCCGCAAACTGGTGCTGAATGTTCGACGACAGCCACCACTTCACGAATTCCACGGCCTCCTTGATCTGTGCGTCGGTCGTCCAGGTGGTCAGCACGAAGGGCTGGCCGCCAATATTGGACCAGCGGACCAGCTTGCCGTCAGCACCTTTGGTTCCCGGCATCATGCCGAACACCAGGCTGTCTGAGACCCTCGAAGTTTTCGGATCAAGCGAGGCTTCGGCAAGGCCGATCCAGTTGACGCTCATGGCCACCTTACCTTGGCGGAACAGCTCATCCGACTTGAAGATGTCCATCGTGCCCGTCTTGGCGAGAGGTGGCATGTATGCGATCAGGCTCAGATACTTCTCCAGCGCCTTCACGGCCGCCGGCGAGTTCACAACAACCCTCCGCTTTGCTGGTGGGTGCCTGGGTCTCATCCCAGATGTCACCACCCATTTGCCAAATAAAGCCGTTGATCTGCATAGACGAGAAGTCGTAGCTCTTGCCCGCCTGAAACGCGATGCCGTAAAAATCGTCTTCGGCGGGCTTGCCGGCCAGCATCTCGCCCTTCTTGCGCCGAAAGAATTCGCCGACGTTCTTGAAGTCGTCCCAAGTCATGGCGTCGAGCTCTTCGCTCGTGCAGGGAAGTTTCTGGTTGAATTTCGCCATGAAGTTCTTCTGTTCTGCTTCGTGGCAGATAATGTCCTTTCGCGCGAAGTTCACCAGCACATCGGGAAACTGCGGAAAGCCGTAGTAATTTTCCGACTTGTGCGGATAAGTTGAGTAGGAGTTCAGTGCGTTCGGATGGATGTCCTTGAACGTCTTCATGAACTCGGGATCTGCGTTGAGCAGATCGTTGATCTTCCGGAAATAGCCGCCCTCGACGAACGCGCCCAGCCACTGCGAGTCCGACACGATGAAGTTATACTTCTTTTCGCCTGATGTGAGCGACGCATTCACGCGGGTATAGAAATCTGGCCACGGAATGAAATCCACCTGGAGCTTCACCGTGTTGCCGGACTTTGGCTTGTACTGCTCGTCGAAGAACTTCTTCATGATGCGCGTTGGTGGCCAATCCGGCACAGCCATCGTCAGCGTCACATCACCGGCGAAAGCAACCGTCGCTCCCAGCACCAGCGAAGCGGCAAGCCCGGCCGCCATCACTATCCCGTTGATCTCCCTTGTCGCGGTCATCCTGGTCTCCTCCGTTTGGGTTTCATTTTTTCTTTTAAATCGCTCGCCTCAGGCCATCGTCCGTCCACTCGAAGCGCGGAAGATGTAGAATTTGCTTGGATCGAGAATAACTGCCGCCTGTTGGCCGGGCTGCAAACCCGAGGCGGCAGATTCCGGCAACACCATGCGCAGCGTTTCGCCGCCGGTTTCCACGGACACGATCGTGACGTCCCCCAGCGGCTCAAGCATGGAAATATTGGTCTTGAGGCCTTGCTCGCCCTTCCCGGCAAAGCGCACGTCGCTCGGGCGGATGCCGACCACGGCCGCTTCGCCCGCTTCTGCGGCTTGCAGCTTTTTCACGAAAGGTAGTGGCCCAATTGCGGATTCGAGGGCGGCGTTGTCTGTGGCCAGCCTGCCTTTGATCATGTTCATGTGGGGCGAGCCGATCTTGCTTGCCACATACAGATCACACGGCGCTTCGAAGAGCTCGTCCGGCGTTCCGATCTGCACCACGCCGCCGTCGCGCATCACTGCGATTTCCTCACCCATCGAGAGGGCTTCGAGCTCATCGGGTGTGGCGTAGACGATGGTAAGACCAAACTGGCGGTGAAGGCGCTTCAGTTCCGCCCGCATCTCATGGCGGAGCTTCGCGTCGAGATTGGTCAAAGGCTCGTCCAGCAACAGGATCCTGGGGCGGCGTATTAAGGAGCGACCCAAGGCCACGCGCTGCTGTTCGCCCCCCGAAAGCGTATTGGGCTTTCGATTGACCTTCGTGTCGAGCCGGAGCATCGCCGCCGTCTCCTTCACGCGGCGATCGATCTCCTCACGTGGGCGCTTTTCTTCGATCAGCGGATAGGCGAGGTTGTCGTAAACGGTGAGGTGCGGATAGAGCGCGAAGGACTGGAACACCATTGACACGCCCCGGCCCGCAATCGGCTCATGCGTCCAATCCTTGCCAAAAATCTCGACGTGCCCGCGTTCCGGAGCGATGAGACCAGCGATGGTGCGAAGCGTCGTCGTCTTGCCAACTGAGCTCGGCCCAAACAATACGAAGAAACGACCTTCCGCCACCCTGAAGGACAGGTTTTCAAGGGCCCGCACGCGGCCGTATGACTTGCTTACATTTGTCAAACGCAGTGCAGATTTCTCAGACTGCCCCATTGCCATCTCCCAGACCACCGCCGAGCGTGACCTCCGCAAGCACGGTCACTGAGCCGTGTTGCTTCGAGAGGTTCGTCGCCTGCAGGACAGGCTCAACTGCCTTCGCTTCGCCGCTTCCGAGCCGCATGACCACTTTTACTCTGTCCGTTGTGACATTCATCGACATCGGGGGCGGCTCAATCGAACGCTAACAGCAGGCGATCGCGAGAGCGTTCTATATGAACGCGCATCGCTTCTTCGGCGGCCAAGGGGTCCGCAGCCGCGAAGGCTGCCAGTATGGCTTCGTGCTCGTCGAGAGCCTCTTCGGTGACGCGCGAATGGAACATGAGACGAAAAATGTGAAAGTGAGTGTGCTGGAAAGCGATGGCTTGACGAATGAGTTCGTTCTCAGCGCAGGCCAAGATCTTGTCGTGAAAGTCGGCGTCCTGCCGCGCGAAGTTCGAGTACCGCAGGCGTTCGTCCTTGCCTTCCCGGCGGGCCATCATGCCGGCCGCTTCGCGAAGCATCGCCAGCTTCGTGTCGTCCATGCGCGCCGCCGCCTTCGCGGCGCTGTAGGGCTCGAGACGCAATCGAAGCTCATAGATTTCGTCAAGCTGGCGCTTCGTGATCTGCGGCGCCGCGCGATAGCCGATCAAGTGCGTCTTCAGCACCAACCCTTCACCCTCGAGCCGACCTAGCGCCTCACGGATAGGCGTTTGCGACACGTTGAATTCGCGGACCAGGCTATCGACCGTGATGCGCGCGCCGGGCGCGATCTTGAGCGACATGAGCTGCGCAAAAATCGCCTCATACACGTCGCCCGCCAGACTGGTGGGGCGATCGATCTGCCCGCTGGCGGCCCCGGTTTGAGAAGGATTGGTGACGTTCATCGATTTCGGTCTGCCTCTTGACACAAGTCGCTTCTAGCAGGATCTTGCGCAATATTCAATCCTATATCATATAGGATTTAATCGACGAAGATTGAACGGTGCAAACTCGGGCGCAGGCGCGGGCTTGCTCATGGAGCGTGATGCTTTGGAAGAAAATGAACTTCACCAAGCCGACGTGCTCTTTGATGCCGAACTGACGGGGCACCCGTCGCATGGCCTGCAACAACTCCATCGTGTTCAACGCGGTTTGACCGAATCCCGCACGCGCAGCGTCGGGCGCTGGCGATCCGACGCCACCTGCAAGGGCGACGTCATCCTTGCGATAGATCTGAGCTCCGCTCCGGAATCGGTACCGAGACTCTCCGGCTATATGGATCTGGTTCGCGCTGCGCCGCCCATGCAGGCCGGCGCGCCTGTCGGCAGTCCCGGCGACAGCGCGGGTCGCCTTCGCGCCGAGAACGGCTCTGAGATTGAACCTCGCCTCTGGAGCGAACTCGGTCGCGCACAATCCAATTCGTCCGTCGCCAGAGGATATGCATTATGACCCTGTTCGCCGCCCTGAGGCTGCCCCGCGAGATTTTATTTGGCAAGGGTCAGCGCCACGCGCTTTCCACCGTCGCAGCCAAACATGGGCGTCGAGCGCTCCTGTGCACCGACGAGCGGTTCGCCGGCACGGCCGTTTTTTCCGAAATCGTCGCGGGCTTAAAAGCGTCGTCGGTTGAGATTTTCGTTCATGATCGCGTGCAGCCGGACGTGCCGGTCGACACGGTCGGCGTCTGCGTTGAGGAGGCTCGCAGCTTCATGCCCGATATGGTGATCGGCATCGGCGGCGGCAGCTGTCTCGATCTTGCGAAATGCGCAGCCTTGCTGATCAGCCATGGCGGCAAGCTTCAGGACTACTATGGTGAGTTCAAGGTGCCGGGTCCGATCCTGCCAGTGATCGCCGCGCCGACCACAGCAGGCACCGGTTCGGAAGTGACGCCGGTCGCGGTGATCTCCGATTCTGATCGAATTTTAAAGGTCGGCATTTCGAGCCCCCACCTGATTGCCACCGCTGCGATCTGCGACCCGGAACTGACGATGACGTGTCCGCCGTCCCTGACTGCAATCGCAGGGGCCGACGCCTTGACCCACGCGATCGAGGCCTTCACTGCGGTTAGACGCGATGTCGCTTCCGACCTGCCGCAGAAACATGTTTTCATCGGCAAGACGGCGCTTACCGATCACTTCGCTCTGCTCGCCATCAAGCTACTGGGACGCAGTCTCGAGAAGGCCTGCCGCGATGGTGCCGACGAGGACGCGCGGGCGGATGTGATGATGGGAGCTCTGGCGGCCGGCTGCGCGTTCGGAACCGCGGGAACAGCGGCCGCGCACGCGGTGCAATATCCGATCGGCGCCTTAACCCACACGCCGCACGGGCTCGGCGTCGCGACCATGCTGCCTTATGTGATGAATTATAATTGCTCCGCGGCGACAACCGAAATCGCCAAAGTCGGAGTCGCTCTCGGCCTCGAGCGCTCGAGCCGGAGCGACGGCGAGATGGCCCGCACGACGATTGAAGAAATCAGCCGCATGTTCGCGGCGATTGGGATCACTCCGACATTGGCCGGTCTTGGACTTCCCGCCGACAAGATTGATTGGACCGCAGAACTCGCCCTCGGCATCGATCGGCTGATCAAGAACAATCCCCGCCCGTTCGACCTTCCCGCGATGAAACGACTGGTGAAAGCCGCCTACGACGGCGATCTCGCCGGCAGCGCCATCTGAGCTGACAGGACCCCGTCATGAGCATGCCCCAGCACACGTTCAAGACCGACCACGAAACCCTCGACCTCCGCGCTTATTCGCGCGGCCTCTATATCGACGGCCAATGGCGGCAGGCCGCTGACGGCCGGCTTATCGAGGTGGTCGATCCGTCCACCGAGCGCGTGATCGCCGAGGTTCCCGATGCGGCCATGGTCGACGTCGAGGCAGCGGTGGAGGCCGCCGCCCGGGCAGCGGCCGGCTGGAGGGAGACGCCGCCGCGCAAGCGATCCGAGATTTTGAGGCGCTGCTTCGAATTGATGACCCAGCGTTCGGAAACGCTCGCCGAGCTGATATCAATCGAGAACGGCAAGGCTTTGCGCGATGCGCGCGGCGAGGTCGCCTATGCCGCCGAGTTCTTCCGCTGGAACGCCGAGGAAGCCGTGCGAATCATCGGCGAGTTCGGCCTCGCTCCTTCGGGCACGAACCGCATCATCGTCGACTATCAGCCGATCGGCGTCTGCGTTTTGATCACGCCCTGGAACTTCCCGGCGGCCATGGCGACGCGCAAGATCGCTCCCGCCCTGGCAGCGGGCTGCACGGTTGTTCTCAAGCCCGCGAGCGAGACGCCGCTCACGGCCTACGCGCTCGCTGCGCTGTATGAAGAAGCCGGCGTTCCCCCGGGCGTCGTCAACGTCCTTACGGTTTCCAATCCTGCTCCGGCCACCGCCGCCATGCTGGCGGATCCACGGGTGCGGAAACTGTCGTTCACCGGCTCGACCGGAGTTGGCCGCCTCCTCCTCGCCGAAGCGGCCAAGCACGTCATCTCGTGCTCGATGGAACTCGGCGGCAACGCGCCGTTCATCGTCTTCGACGACGCCGATCTCGAGGCCGCGCTCGACGGCGCGATGGTAGCGAAAATGCGCAACGCCGGCGAAGCCTGCACCGCCGCAAACCGCGTCTATGTGCAATCCGGCATCCACGACGCCTTCGCCGAAGGGCTTCGAGAGCGCATGACGGCGCTCAAAGTGGGCGCGGGCGTCGAAGCCACCACCGAATGCGGTCCTATGATCACGAAAAAGGCCGTCGATAAGATCGATCGGCTGGTTCAGAACGCCGTCGCGCGTGGCGCGCGCGTTCTGTGCGGGGGCTCGGTCGGGAGCGGGACGGGATTTTACTATCCTCCGACAGTCCTCTGCGACGTGCCGGCCGACGCCGCGATGGCGCAAGAGGAAATCTTCGGTCCTGTGGCGCCGATCTCGCGCTTCGAACGGGAGAGCGAGGCGATCGAGCGGGCGAACGACACGGAATACGGGCTCGCCGCCTACATCTACACCCGCGATCTTGCCCGCGGCATGCGTGTAGCCGCGAAGATTGAAACGGGTATGATCGCGCTCAATCGCGGCCTCATGTCAGATCCGGCCGCCCCGTTCGGCGGCGTCAAGCAGAGCGGCATTGGACGCGAAGGCGGACGGGGGCATGGCATCGCCGAGTTCATGGAGGCGAAATATCTCGCCGTCACGATGTAGACGGAGGACAAGTGCAGCGCGATCCCTTCAACCGTGACCATGTCGCGCCGTGGCGTAAGAAGCAGAACTGCGGTGGGGTCCAGAGCCATCAGGCTCAGGCCCTTCGAAGACAAGAGAGAGGAGATTAATTGTGCGCACCATCAAGGGACCGGCAATATTCCTGGCTCAGTTCGCCGCTGAAGCTGCTCCGTTTGATACCTTGGATAACATATGCGCCTGGGCAGCGGGTCTTGGATACAAGGGCGTGCAGATACCTAGCTGGGTTTCCAGCTTTATTGACCTGGAAAAGGCTGCGACGTCGAAAACATATGCGGATGAACTGCGTGGCACAGTCAATCGTCATGGACTCGAGATTTCTGAATTGTCGACGCACCTTCAGGGGCAACTGGTGGCAGTGCATCCAGCCTACTCCAGTGCTTTTGATGGTTTCGCGCCGGTTGCAGTCCATGGCAATTCCTCCGCCCGGACGGCGTGGGCAGTTCAACAATTGAAATGGGCCGCAAGGGCTTCGAGCAACCTTGGTCTGAATGCCCATGCAACTTTTTCGGGCGCGTTTGCGTGGCCTTTCATCTACCCCTGGCCCCAACGCCCCGAGGGCCTGATCGACGATGCCTTTAGTGAGCTTGGCCGCCGATGGTTACCAATTCTGGATGAGTTCGATCACTACGGCGTAGACGTTTGCTATGAGTTACATCCGGGCGAGGATCTGCATGACGGTGCAACTTTCGAAATGTTCCTCGATCAAGTGAAGAACCACGTTCGCGCCAATATTCTTTACGACCCAAGTCATTTTGTGCTGCAGCAACTCAAGTATCTCGATTTCATCGATATCTATCACCAGCGCATCAAGGCATTCCACGTCAAGGATGCCGAATTCAATCCAACCGGCAGGCAGGGTGTCTACGGAGGTTTTCAGTCGTGGGTCAACCGCGCCGGACGTTTCCGATCGATTGGAGACGGTCAGGTTGATTTTCGATCGATCTTTTCGAAGCTCACGGCCTACGATTACGCGGGGTGGGCCGTGCTGGAGTGGGAATGCGCACTAAAGCATCCGGAAGATGGCGCTCGGGAAGGAGCCCGGTTGATCTCCGATTACATCATACGGGTAACCGAGCGAGCTTTTGACGACTTTGCGGGCTCCGGCACAAATAGGGAAGCAAATCTGAGAATGCTTGGTCTGCGGTCAGATGAGGGCATGTCATGAGAGACAGCGAGGCGTCGCGCATCCGATTGGGAATGGTCGGTGGTGGGATCGGAGCCTTCATTGGCTACGTGCACCGAATTGCATCGCGAATTGACGACGATTATGAACTGGTTGCGGGAGCGCTGTCCTCCGATCCTGCCCTGGCTCAGGAATCCGGTAGAAAGATTGGGCTGGCCGAAGACCGGATATATACCAGCTTTGCCGAGATGGCGGCTAAAGAGGCTGCCCGCGAAGACGGCATTCAGGCCGTCTCAATCGTCACGCCAAATCACCTGCATTTTGCGCCGGCCAAGGCATTTCTTGAGGCTGGAATTCATGTGATTTGCGACAAGCCCCTTACGTCAACGCTCGATGAGGCTCGTGCGCTGGCCAAAATCAAGCCCAAGAACGGCGCGAAGTTTCTGTTGACGCACAATTACACGGGTTATCCCTTGGTACGACAGGCGCGTGCCATGGTGGCGAATGGTGATCTGGGCAAGATTCGGGTAGTTCAAGTCGAGTATCCGCAAGATTGGCTAACTCGCCCTCTTTCAAACAAGCAGGCGGATTGGCGCACGGATCCTGCTCGTTCAGGACCAGGCGGTGCTATCGGAGACATCGGTACGCACGCCCATAACCTTGCACGATTTGTCACGGGCTTAAAAACGGCGGCCGTAAGTGCGGACCTGTCGACTTTCGTGGAGGGCAGACGGCTCGACGACAACGTGCACATACTGCTGCGGTTTGAAGGCAATGCACGCGGGATGCTGTGGGCCAGCCAAGTTGCCGTAGGCTGCGAAAATGGTCTGCAGCTTCGCGTTTACGGCGAAAAGGCCGGGCTTGAGTGGCGCCAGGAGAATCCAAACCAGATGTGGTTCACCGAATTTGGCAGGCCCAAGCAACTTCTTACGCGAGGCGGCGCGATTTCCGGTGACGCCCCTCCGATTCAGGTTCGACTGCCGAGCGGGCACCCCGAAGGTTATCTCGAGGCGTTCGCCACACTTTACAGTCAGTTTGCTCAACTGATCCGCTCCGGAGACACTGCCTGTCCCGACCTGCCATCGCTCGCTGACGGGATTGAAGGAATGGAATTCATCGCCGCCGCGGTCCGATCGAGTGACAATCAGAGCATGTGGACAAGCCTCAGCGACGTGTAAGGCGCGCGGCTAGATGCCGCGGGAGGTGGATCATGTGCCCCAGCGCAGCGCCGCCGTGTGGACGGGAGCGTCCCACAATTCCTTTGCTTGGCCATCAAGCACGGACACGGTGATCGACACGCCAGCCATGTCGAGGGATGTGACGTAGGATCCGGTCAGGAACCGCGCTGCCGTGATCCCTGCACCTTCCAGAATTCGCTTGGCGCTGTTGACCATCAAATAAAGCTCGATCAGCGGCGTTGCGCCGAACCCGTTGACGAGAAGCAGAACTTCACTGCCCGGCTCCGGCGCAAGGTCCTTGAGGATCGCGCCAACGAGTTCCTCGGCAATCGCATCGGCGGAAGCCAGCCGTACCCGGCGTCGGCCAGGCTCGCCATGAATACCGACCCCCATTTCCATTTCGTCGTCGGCCAGCGTGAAGTTCGGCCGCCCCGCCGCCGGCACGGTGCACGGCAACAGCGCCACGCCCATCGAGCGCGTACGCCGGTTGATTTCATCGCCGAGCGCCTTGAGAGCGGCAAGCGGCATTCCGGCCTCGGCCGCGGCGCCGACCATCTTTTCCACGATTAGCGTTCCCGCGACACCGCGGCGGCCGGTCGTGTAGGTCGATTTCTCCACCGCCACGTCGTCGTTGGTCACCACGCTCGCCACTTCCCGCCCGGCCATCTCGGCGGCCATAGTGAAGTTCATGACATCGCCTTCGTAGTTCTTGACGATGAAGAGCACGCCTGCGCCGGTGTCGACGGCCTCGGCGGCCTCGATCATCTGGTCCGGTGTCGGCGAGGTGAAGACCTGGCCGGGACAGGCGGCATCGAGCATGCCGTGGCCGACAAAGCCCGCATGCAATGGCTCATGCCCTGAACCGCCACCTGAAATCAGGGCAACCTTGCCGGACTTCAACGTGCGGCGGCGCACGAATTTGCGTTCGGCACCAAGAAGCAGAATATCCGCATGCGCGGCGGCAAAGCCGTCGAGACTTTCCTCGAGTACTGTCTCGGCGCCGTTGATCAGCTTTTTCATAAACGCCCTCCCGTGCCTCATTTTTTCGGTCCGGATCAATCCGTCAGCCGACGCTCTCGGCGTAGCGCGCGAGTTGCGCCGCAAAATCGATGATGAGTTGTTCGAGCGCGCGGTTCTTCTTGTCGTCGCCGAGATCCGGCACCGTCACCGCGATGGTGCGCGTGCGCGCTTCGCGATGGGATGTGCGCAGGCGGCCGGGATGCGCGCGTCCGTAGGCTTCCAGGAATGCCGCGCGCTCGGCGCCGGACAGATGGCAGACATCGAAGATAATCGCGACATGTTTCGCCGGAATTGGCACCAGATAGGCCGGATTGGTGATCTGGGTCACGAAGGAGCGGTTCTTGCCCAGCGCCGCCGCGAGCTTGAGCCGGGTCCCGGAAGGTCGGTTGTCGAGTACCCGCCGCAGGATGAGCTTGTAGTCGGCGACATTGCTGTCACCAGGCCCGCGGGTATCTTCGTGTGCTTCGTTCGTCATGACCCTACCTTTGCGATCGCCGCCTTGAGCCGCGCTACCGCAACCGGCGCCACCGAAAGGCTCGTCAGTCCGGTTGCAAGCAGCGCCTTCGTCAGGCGGGTGTCGGCGGCAGCGTCGCCGCAGAGCGAGACTTCGACATCGCGCTTGCGCGCGGCCTCAACAGTGCGGGCGATCAGCGCCAGCACCGCCGGATGGCCCGCATCGTTGAGGTCGGCGACCGAACCGATATCGCGCGCCGCAGCCATCGTATACTGGGTCAGATCGTTCGATCCGATCGAATAGAACGCAGCGTCGAAATCCTCGGCGCAGAGCGCGGCCGCCGGAACCTCGATCATGATACCCAGCGGCGGCCGGGCGCAAGCGGTCCCTTCCGCCCTGAGCGCCGCGAACTCGGCGTCAAGCATGACACCGGCACGATCGAGCTCTCCGGGAACGGCGATCATCGGCAGCATCACTTTCAGTACCCCGTGCACCGCCGCGCGCGACAGCGCCCGCAGTTGCACGCGAAACACCTCCGGTCGCGCAAGCGAGAGGCGAATGCCGCGAAGACCGAGAAACGGATTGCTCTCACCATCGATCGTCAAGCCCTTGATTGGCTTGTCGCCGCCGGCATCGAGGGTGCGGATCGTCACCGGCCTTCCCTGGGCCCAGTCGAGAATGCGCCGATAGACTGCATATTGCGTGTCCTCGTCGGGCAGGCCAAGAGACGTCTCGAACAGAAATTCGGTGCGCACAAGACCAATGCCGTCGCAGATTGCGGGATCGAGGCCTGCAAGGTCTTCAGGGGCGGCGATGTTGAGCAGAACCGCGATCCGCCGGCCGTCGGCCGTATAGGCAGGCGCAAGCCTGGCGCTCTCGGCGGCGGCCAGCGCAGCGTTCGCAGCCGCCATGCGCTGCTCGAACCGGCGACGCGTTTCCGGCTCGGGATCGAAGATCACGCTTCCTGCATCGCCATCGACCAGTGCCAACGCCGGCGGCTGCCCGTTCCACGACAACGGACCGAGCCCGACGACCATGGGCGCCCCGCGCGCCCGCGCCAACATCGCGACATGCGAGGAAGGTGAGCCCCCGGCCAGCGCGATGGCGCCGCCGTGTGACCAGTCGGCGGCAAGAAAAGCGGAAGGCGTGATGTCGTCAGCCGCCACGATCGAGCCACCGGTAATCCTGGCGACGGTGTCCACGCCGCTCAAATGCGCGAGCACGCGATCCCGGATGTCGACGATATCGGCGGCACGAGCACGGAAATATTCATCTTCAGCCGCGCGATAGCCAGCGATCTCCACGTCGAGTGCCAAGCGCCAGGCATGATGGGCAGTGATCCCCTCCGAGATGACCTCATATGCCGCATCCGCCAGCGCATCATCTTCAAGCATGGCGACCTGGAATTCCAGAATGTCGGCCACCTCGCCCTGAATCGTCTTGATCTGCTCGGCGATCTCCGCCCTCGCGCCTTCAATTGCCGCCCGCAGTGCCGCCGCCTCCTGCGCGGGATCGTCGCTCGCCGCCCGCCTGACCACCACAGCCGCAGTCAGCATGGTGACCGGCCCGATCGCGAGACCCGGCGAGGCAGCACGGCCGATAAGATGGATCTCTGCCACCGCGATCAGGCCTCGCCGAAACCGTCATGCACAAGCGCAAGCACGGCAGCAAGCGCTGCCGTGCCATCGGGGCCGGTGATGCGGAAGTGCAACGTCGCTCCCTGCGGGGCCTTGACGCGCATCACCTTTACCGGGCTCTTCGCATCCGTCCAGGGACCGTCCGGCGCAAGCGCGAGTTCGATCTTCGCCGCAAAGCGTTTCGCGCACTGCGTGAGCTTGACCGACGGCCGCGCATGAAGACCGACGGCATTGACGAGAACCGCCGAGGCTATCAGCGGCACGAAGGCGTTAGACGCCCGGCTAGCGTTGACATCATGCATAGAATTCCTCCGCGCTACGTTTGACGGCAGCAAGTGACGAACCGCCCGAGGACTCGGTCGCTGCGATCACGGCGCCCTCCACCACCGGCGCATTGCAGACAACGACGCGCGCACGTCGATCTTCGGCCAGCATCTCTACCGCCATCTCCGAATTCGTCTCCGCCCCGCCAAGATCGACCAGGATCGCCACGCCGGCCGACGACCAGGCAGCCTCGATTGCCTTGAGGATACCGGCGACATTGGTGCCGAGCCCTCCATCGGCATCGCCGCCGGTCCAGGCGAGCGGCACGGCATTGCCTACCATCTGACGCACCATGTCCGCTGCGCCTTCCGCGATTTTGGAGGAATGCGAAACGATGACGATGCCGACATTGCCGGAACTTGAATTGCTCATGAAGTTGCCTCGAATTCCAGTGCCGCAATTGCTGCACTGATCAGAAGGGACGCCGAGCGCGACCCCGGGTCCATATGGCCGATGGATCTTTCGCCGAGGAAGGATGCCCGGCCGCGGGTCGCAAGCATCGGCGTCGTGCGATCGGCGGCTTGCGCCGCCTCGGCCGCAATCGCCTTGGCATCACCGCCCCCCGCAAACACGGCTTGCACCGGCACCAGAACATCCAGCAAGGTTTTCTGCCCCGCTTCGGATCGCCCGCGCATCTTGACCGCGTCGATCGCCTTATCCGCCGCCGCGACGAGATCGGTACGCGCCGGCTGCTCCGGAAGCGCCTTGCCAAGTTCCATGAAGAAGGTGCCGACCAGTGGCCCGGAGGCGCCGCCGACCTTCATGACCAGCGTCATTCCTATCGCCTTCAGCATCTCCGGCAATGCTTTGTCCGCAAGGCCGGGTAGCGTCGCGAGCACGGCCTCGAAACCCCGCTTCATGTTCAATCCGTGATCGCCGTCGCCGATCGCCTGATCCAGGCTGGTCAATTCTTCGGCGTGCTCGATCATTGACGCGGCGAGCGCCCGCACCAGTTTTTCCCTGGCTCCCCGATCGAGACTCATGCCGCGACCCTCCCGCCGGCCGCATCAAAGAACAGCGGCTTGTTGAGCCGAAGCGACACGATATCCCCAGGGCCGAGCCTTGCTTCAGGGTCGGACAACGTCACGACGGGTTGGCCGCCAAGATCGAGGTGGAGGTGGCTCTGATCGCCGAGATGCTCGATCCGCGTGACGGTCGCCGACACGTCGCCGCCGTCGCGCGCGATCGTCAGGTGCTCGGTGCGCGCGCCGATGGTCTTGGTCCCGCGCGGCGCGCCGGCAAAGAGACCCGCCGGCAGGAGGTTGATCGTCGGTTGCCCAAGCCGCGCGGCGACATGAGCGTTGATCGGGTTCTCGTAAACCTCGCGCGGCGTACCTATCTGCATCAGCCGCCCGGCCTCGATCACGCCGATGCGCGAAGCCATCGTCATCGCTTCCGTCTGATCATGGGTAACATAGAGTATGGTCGCGCCGAGATCGGTCTGAATGCGCTTGAGTTCAAGACGCATTTCGCCGCGCAGCTTGGCATCCAGCGAAGAGAGCGGTTCGTCCATGAGATAGATCGCGGGCGAGCGCACCAGAGCCCGGCCGATCGCGACGCGCTGCATCTGTCCACCCGACAATTGGGTTGCCTTGTTATCGAGCTTGGTTTCGATGTGGAGCAGACGCGCGACTTCCCGCACCTTGGCGCGGATCTCCGCCTCCGGTACGCGGCGGATCGGCGCACGTAACGCAAAAGCCATGTTCTCGAACACGGTAAGATGCGGATACAACGAATATTGCTGGAACACGAAAGCGATGTCGCGATCGGCCGGCGCATCGCCGGTCACGTCGCGTCCGCCGATCCGGATCGAACCATGGTCCGGCATCTCCAATCCGGCGATGAGGCGCAAGGTCGTCGTCTTGCCGGCACCCGTCGGCCCGAGCAAAGCGACGAACTCGCCGTCTCCGATGGTCAGCGACAGGTCGCTGACAGCCTGCGTTTTCTTGAACGCCTTGGAGACCGCCCTGATCTCGACCTCAGCCATGCACGCCTCCCTCATGCAACACGGTGCGGATCGCCCGGCCGGACTCCTTGTCGAAGATCGACAGCGTATCGGGCCGGAAGTCGAGCCCGACATTCTCTCCGGTCCGAAACGACACGCTGGCGGGCGACCGGGCCTTGAGTGCGCCATAGCGCGTCGTCACGGTCACGATCTGTGTCGTGCCGAGATACTCCGACCCATAGACCTCGCCCCGTACGGCGCCGCGATCGGTGAAGCGCACGTGCTCGGGCCTGACCCCAAGGACCAGGTCGCTTTCCGGCAGCGCTTGGCGCGCAGCTGGAATGGCGACGTCGCGCTCGCCGAGCCTGATCGCCTGCGCGCCGGCTTGCAGGCTGCCGCGGAACGGCAGGAAGTTCATCGGCGGCGAGCCAATGAAATCCGCAACGAACAGCGACGCAGGCCGGTCATAAATGTCGCGCGGGCTCGCGACCTGCTCGACGACGCCGTTGTTCATCACGGCGATCATATCGGCCATCGCCATGGCCTCGAGCTGGTCATGCGTGACGTAGACCGTGGTTGCTTCGAGCCGGTCGTGCAGCGCACGCAATTCACGGATCATCGCCTCGCGCATTTCGGTATCGAGCGCTCCGAGCGGCTCATCCATCAGGAAACATTTTGGCTTGCGCACGATCGCCCGTCCCAGCGCGACGCGCTGGCGATCGCCGCCGGCAAGGCCCGACACCGGCCGATCGAGAAGATGCGAAATGCGCAGGATACGCGCGGCCTCCACGACCCGCCGGTCGGACTCCGCCGCGCCAATGCCCTCGCATTTCAAGGGGAAACCGATGTTTCGCCGGACATTCATATGCGGATAGAGGGCGAACAGCTGGAACACGAAAGCGATATCGCGAGCCGATGCGCGGTTCATCGTGACGTCCTCGCCGTCCAACCGAATGGTGCCGGCCGTCGGCAATTCCAGTCCTGCAATCATGCGGAGCGTTGTCGTCTTGCCGCAGCCGGAAGGACCCAGCAGACAGAGGAACTCGCCGTCCTCGACCGTGAAGCTGGCAGCCTTGACGGCATGGAAGTCCCCGAAGGATTTGTCGAGCGCTTCGACCCTGATCTGTGCCATCCCGCCCTACTCCCTGACCTTCGAGACAACGATGAACATCACCGTCCCGAACAGAGTGGTCGCGAACGACCAGGAATAGAGCGTCAGCGAAAATGGCTGCATCAGCATCACGACGCCCGCGGCGATGATCGTCGTCGCGACGGCCTCCAGCGGACCGCGTCGCAGAATTCTGTCCGCGAAGCTCCGACCCGGCATTGAGGAATTTGCATCGAGGCTCATTTGCGAACGGCTCCAAAGGTAATGCCGCGCAGCAAATGCTTGCGCAAAAGCACCGTGAAGACGACGATCGGCACCAGAAAAAGCGTCGTGCCGGCGGCTACCGCAGGCCAGTCCTGCCCGCCCTCCCCGATAATGATCGGAATGAAGGGTGGCGCCGTCTGCGCGTTGCCGGAGGTCAAGAGCACCGCGAACGCGTATTCGTTCCAGGCGAAGATCAGGCAGAAGATCGCCGTTGCCGCGATTCCCGTCGTTGCCTGCGGCAGCACCACCTTCACAAAGGCCTGAAAGCGCGTATAGCCGTCGATCATGGCCGCTTCCTCGTACTCGCGCGGGATCTCGTCGATGAAGCCCTTGAGCAGCCAGACCGCGAGCGAGACGTTGACCGAGGTGTAGAGCAGGATCATGCCGAGCCGGGTGTCCGACAGCCCGATGGTACGGTACATCAGGTAGATCGGGATCGCGACAGCAATCGGCGGCATCATCCTCGTTGACAGGATGAAGAACAGCAGGTCGTCCTTCAGGGGCACGCGGAATCGCGAGAAGCCGTAGGCGGACAACGTGCCGAGCGCGACCGCGAGCACGGTCGAGCCGAACGCGATGATCAGCGAATTGACGAAACGCGGTACGTAGTTCGACGGTCCGGCGACGACCATATTGCGACTGCGCGCAATGTCGTCGCAAAGCCCCTGCGGCGGTCCAAGCGTGCGGATGAAGTCCGGCGTCTGGCGCGATCGCGTGGTGAAAAGATTGCAGTAACCTTCGAGCGATGGGGTAAAGACGATTTTGGGCGGATAGGAGATCGCATCGTCCGGCGACTTGAATGAGGTAAGAACGATCCAGACCAACGGAATCATCGTGATTACGGCATAGAGAACCACGAGCGAACCCGCCAATCGCCTGGTATTGAGCGATGGTTCGACGACGGAATGGGCCGTGTTGGCGATGCTCATCGGCTCTTCACCCGGTTCAGCGCCTTGACGTAGATGTTGGCTAGTCCAAACACCGTCACGAACAGGATGATCGCGAATGCCGAGGAATAGCCCGTCCTCCAGCTCTCGAACGCCGCGCGCTTCAGCGTGATCGAGGCAACCTCGGTGGTCGACCCCGGCCCGCCCCCGGTGAGTAGGTTGACCATGTCGAACATCTTGAAGTTCTCGATGCCGCGGAAAAGGACGGCGAGCATGATGAACGGCAATGCCATCGGCAGAGTGATCGACCAGAACTGCCGCCATTTCGAGGCGCGGTCGACCTCCGCCGCCTCATAGATGTAATCCGGGATCGATCGCAGGCCGGCAAGGCAGATCAGCATCACATAAGGCGTCCACATCCAGGCGTCCACGATGACGATCGCCCAGGGACTGAGTGTCACGTCGCCCAGCATCTGGAACGACGATGCGGAGCGGCCGGTGAGGAAAGCGACCACATAGTTGAAAAGCCCGATCTGCGGCTGGTAGAGAAATGTCCAGAAATTGCCGACCACGGCCGGTGAAAGCATCATCGGCAGCAGAATGATCGTGGTCCACATGCCGTGGCCGCGGAATTTTTTGTCAATCAGGAAGGCAAGACCAAAGCCAAGCACGGTCTCGATGACGACGGTCCAGAACACGAAATGTGCCGTCACCTGCATCGCCGCCCAGATGTCCGGATCGGTCAGGATCGTCTGGTACCAATCGATCCCCAGCCACTTCACCGGTGCGTTCGACCGGTTGGCCCGATAGTTGGTGAACGACAGACAGATGGTCCAGACTAGCGGGAAGATATTAATCGCCAGCAGCAGCACGATCGTCGGGGTAATGAAGAGCCATGCGAGAGCCTTGTCGGACAAGCCCCGGACACGGCGCGCCAAGCCCGGCTGCAGGGGCACAGCGCCGTATGTGATCCGCGATGAGGCACTCAAATCATTCATGGCGTCGGCTGGTCCTGATGCGCCGCGATTGTCGGCTTCGGAGGAGAGGCCTGGTATTGCGGAAAAGAATGGCCTGGAGCGCGAGCGAACCGCGCTCCAGGCCGCTATCCTAGAACTTCTTGCCCTCTTCCTTGAAGATGGCTTTCCAATCTTTCACCAGCCCGTCGAGCGCTTCCTGAGCAGTCCCCTTGTCGGCGACCACGTAGTCATGCACGCGCTTCTGCTCGGCCTGCAGGAGTTGCGCGTAGGAGGGCTCCGCCCAGAAATCGACCACCATACCCATCGACTTCAGGAACTCCTTGGCGAACGGCGCGCTGTCCGGGAAGCCCGGGTCGTTCAGCACGGATTTGGCGCAGGAATAGCCGCCCAGCGCCCACCATTTCTTCTGCACATCCCCGCCAGCGAACCATTTGATGTATTGCAGCGCTTCACCCTGGTTCTTGGAATAGGAAACCACGGAGATACCCTGTCCGCCGAGTTGGGTTGCCTGGGTGGTAGCGGCGGGATTGGAGAAGAAGCCGATCTTGTCGCCGCCGACATTGGGGTCCTTGTAGAGGCCCGGGAAGAAGGCGAAGAAGTTCATCTGCAGCGCCACCTGGCCGGACTTGAACGCATCAAGACCTTCCGACATGTAGGAGTTGGAAGCACCGGGGGGCGTGCAGCATTTGTAGAGTTCCTTGTAGGCTTCGAGGCCCTTGACGGCACCCGCCGAGTTGACGAAGCCATCCATTGCATACGGCTTGTTGGGGTCCTGATATTTGAAGCCATAGTCGTAGAGATAGTTCGAAACGCCCATGGTGATGCCTTCCGAACCGCGCTCGGTATAGATCGATGCACCATAGACCTTCTTGCCGTCGATCTCGCGGCCCTGGAAGAACTGTGCGATGTCGCGCAGCTCATCGAGCGTCTTCGGGACAGCGAGATCGCGACCATATTTGGCCTTGAAATCCTTCTGCACGGCGGGGCGCGCAAACCAGTCCCTGCGATAGGTCCAGCCCACCGCGTCGCCCATGGCCGGCAGCGCCCAATAGTTCGGCGTGTTCTTCGGCCACTGCGAATAACCGACCACGGTGGCCGGCATGTAGTCGTCCATGCTGATTCCTTCCTTCTTGAAGAAGTCGTTCAGCTTGACGTACTGGCCGTTCTCCGCGGCGCCGCCGATCCATTGTGAATCGCCGATGATGAGATCGCACAGCGACCCCCGTGAATTGAGTTCGTTCAGAAAGCGATCGGCATAATTGGTCCAGGGCACGAATTCGAACTTCATGCCGATCCCGGTCTTGGCGGTAAAGTCCTTCGACAGTTCGACCAGCGCGTTGGCCGGGTCCCATGCGGCCCAACACAGCGTGATGGTTTTGCCCTGCGCTTGTGCGGGCGTGGTCGCCGCTCCGATGCAGAGCGCGGCGGCAAGTGCGCCGCCTGCAGCAAAGAGCGCCTTCATGCTATTGTTCATGCGCATTTCCCTCCTGTTGAACCGGCCATCGACATGGCGCGGCGTTCCTGCCCGCTCGAATGCTTCGAGCAGTGCGACACAGTCCTGACGGGCTAAGTGACTAAACTGACGTTCCCTCGCGCTACCCGGATTCTTAAGGACCGGCAAAGCTCGATTTGTTTAGTAAGACATAAGTTACTAAACATTGCAAGCGACCTGTCGCCGGGGCTCTCATGTGGTTTCCCAGCAAGCTCGTGGCGGCCGGACACAACTCACAAAACAATCAGCTCGGACGCTATAGCGGCGGATCAACTGCGCGCGTCCTGTTGGCGCTCCAATTTCAAAGCAATTTCATTTTGCTTCGCCAATTCAATTTCGGGATGGCGTCGCTCGAACGAGTCGTTCTGCATGTTTGAGCTTTTGACGAAGATCGAAAGCGCGCTGCGCAAATCGGGCACAGCGCCGTTTCCTTGATGAGGCTCCGAGTTGCTACCGCGCTCGCGTTCGAGGCGATGACTGGTTTCGATCCGCGGGATCCTGACTCCGCCACGGTTGAAAGCGATCACGTCGATGCGACGGATCTGCGCATCGCGTTTTCGCCTACGCTGGCACTCGATACACCCATTGATGGCCGCTCGGCGTGACAGAGGAAGCGTTGATGCCACTGCAGCATGTGGGACTAGCTGCGCTCTACGGCCCAGACTTCCACAAGGATCCGGGGCAATTCGATTCGGACGTGGCCATGCAGATCGAACGCGGTCTTTCCTGGCGGGGTGTAGAAGTAGCTGCGGCGCTTGGCGCAAGCTCTGCTATCAGCGCCGCTTTCGCAGCATTCTTTGCGAATTTGACCTCCTTCTGGCACCGACCGTTCCCTGTGTCGCCTGGCCCCTGGTACAACTTGGCCCAAAAATGATCGGAGGGAAGGAAGCGAGTCCCCGAGCTCATGCCGCCTTCACACCTTTCGTAAATCACGCACGACTTCCAGCGATTTCAATCCCGTGCGGCCGAGACGCAAGCGGCCTTCCGTTCGGGATTCAGATTATCGCACGAAGAGGACAAGACAGGCTCTCGCTGCGCGCAGCGAAGCGCATTGAGTACGAAACTGTAAGCGTCTGGGCGAAGGCGGACGTGGGCGGCTCTCTTCGTTCCTGGAGGTGGACACACACGCTGGCGCTTGGTCGATGGCCATTCCAGTCACATTCGATCGTAGATTCGGCGCCCTTATCGCAAGAAAAGGCCAAACAACGCCGTGCGCAATTTCATCGAACTACCCATCAACGGTCGCCTATGCTTCGAAAGTGTTTGCTCTGAACCGATAGCGTCTTCCGCGAACTCGGCTTTTGAGCGTGAGTAAACTTCGGTTGCTAGTGAATGATCTGGTTCAGGAAACTCCGCGCCCGTTCCGTGCGGGGCGCGCGGAAGAATGTGTCCGGGTCGCTTTCTTCGACGATGGCGCCCCGATCCATGAAGACCACCCGATCGGCAACTTGGCGCGCAAAGCCCATCTCGTGGGTGACGCAAACCATGGTCATTCCCTCCTGCGCGAGGTCCACCATCGTTTCGAGCACCTCCTTGACCATCTCCGGATCGAGCGCGGATGTCGGTTCGTCAAACAGCATGATCTTGGGTTGCATGCACAGGGCCCGCGCGATCGCGACACGCTGCTGCTGACCTCCCGATAGCTGCGCCGGATACTTGTTCGCCTGATCGTGTATGCGGACCTTCCTGAGCAGACCTATCGCGCGGTCATGCGCTTCGGATCGGGAAAGGCCGCGAACCCTGATTGGAGCCAGCATGCAATTCTCGACCACCGAGAGGTGCGGGAACAGATTGAAGCTCTGAAATACCATGCCGACTTCGCGGCGCACGCTGTTGATGTCGGCCATGCGGCCGGCGAGCTCGACACCATCGATGACGACAAGGCCTTCATCGGGCTTCTCGATATGATTGATGCACCGGATCAGCGTGGATTTTCCGGAGCCCGAGGGCCCGCACAGAACGATCTTTTCGCCCTTCGCGACATTGAGACTGATGTCGCTCAAGGCTGTGAAGTTTCCGAACCGCTTCACCAGATTTTCCACAATGACGATCGAGGCTGGCCGCCTGGTCTGACCGCCTGGGCTTTCCTGCGGCATGCTCGTCTCCATGAAGTAGGCTTCGATTGACTGATCAGTTGCGGAACGTCCCGGGGACCGCGTACCGCTTCCGCAGCGACGCGACACACTGCGAAGCGGCCGAACTGATGACGAGATAAACCACTGCGACCGCGAGGTACATTTCAACCAACCGTCCGTTGAGCTGCGCAAGCTTCGAGGCAGCCCCAAGAAGATCGGTCAGCGACAACACGTAAACCAGCGACGTATCCTGGAACAGGATGATGGTCTGGCTCAGGATGATCGGGCTAGCCACGCGGATCACTTGCGGCAGGATCACGCAGCGGTAGGTGTCGAACGCGGACAACGAAAGGGCCTGGCATGCCTCGAACTGGCCCTTGTTCACTGCACGCAGCCCGACGCGGATGATTTCCGAATAGTAGGCCGCCTCGAACAGGCCGAATGTGATGAATGCAGTATAGGTGGCGCCAATCGGAATCGGACGCCCATTGCCGCTCAGGTGTCCTAGCACGATCGGCACCAGAAAGAAGAACCAGAACAGGACAAGGATGAGAGGGATCGAGCGGATCAAGGCGATATAGCCGCGGACGATCTGGCTGATGACCGGCACCTCGAAATGCTGCGCCAGCGCAAAGCATGTCCCCAACACCATGCCAATGACGAAGGCAGCCGCCGTCAGCGTCAGCGAGAACAGCAATCCCGACCAGAGATAGGGCCACGCCTGCTGGACGATCGAAAAATCGAGGCTATTCATTTCGCGATCTCCATCGCCTCCCGCAGTGCGCCGCCTTGCTGCAGTTCGCTGGCCGGGGCCTCCACCGTGATATCATCTCGGGCAGGCGCAGTGCCCGGGATATGAAGGGCCTTGTCGATGAGCATCATCGACTGGTAGGCGATCAGGGCGAGCGCCAGATAGATGA
This sequence comes from Bradyrhizobium sp. AZCC 1678, assembly GCF_036924765.1. Classification (NCBI taxonomy): domain Bacteria; kingdom Pseudomonadati; phylum Pseudomonadota; class Alphaproteobacteria; order Hyphomicrobiales; family Nitrobacteraceae; genus Bradyrhizobium; species Bradyrhizobium sp. AZCC 1678. The sequence goes on along the minus strand of NZ_JAZHSE010000001.1, from coordinate 2,197,995 downwards.
GCGTCGCCGCGCCGAATGCGGTGAAGGTCTGGAAGGTTGCTTCGCTGATCTGGCGCGCCTGCGCGGTCAACTCCATCAAGCCGATCGTCAGGGCTACGGATGTATTCTTGTAAACGCCCATCACCTCGCTGGTCAGGCTCGGCACGATGAGGCGCAGCGCCTGCGGGACAATGACGTGTCGATAGGTGAGGTATGCGCTCAGGCCCAACGCATTGGCGGCTTCGGCCTGCCCCTTCGGCAACGCCTCGATCCCGGCGCGAACCTGTTCGGCGATGCGGGCGGCGGTGTACAAGCCCAGGCACAGCAGCGCCGGGAAAAACGATCCCCAGGGCGGCGGGATCTGCTTGATTGCGTTTCCGAGTGTACCCGGCAGCACCTCCGGCAGGACGAAATACCAGAGGAACATCTGCACGAGTACGGGGATGTTCCGGAAAATCTCCACATACAGGCGAGCCAGTGCCGCGACGAATCGATTTTTCACCGTTCGGCCGATGCCGACGAGGACTCCGACGGCGAACGCGATCCACCAGCCGAAGAACGCGAGCGCCAGCGTCCAGCCAAGACCCGACAGCAGCCAATCGATATACCGTTGGCCATCCGCCGTCTGTTCAACTCCGAACATCGCGAGCCTCACGACTACATGGATATCGACCTGCTGGCGCGAGACGGCCGCGCCGACCACACCGCGACTAGTCGACCGCGTCGCTTGGATGCGCAATCCGCTCCTTCAGGGTTTCGGTCAGCGGAAAAGCGAGATTCTCGCCCCTCGGCGGAATTGGGCTGGTGAACCACTTCGCATATGTCTTCTCGAATTGCCCCGATGCCATCTGCTTGGCGAGGATATCATCGACGAGCGCCTTGAATCCGGCATCGCCTTTCGTGAACATCAGCCCGTAATAGATCCTTGCGTATCCTTCGGGAAGGAACGTCAAGGCGTTCGGATTTGGTGCCGCGGCCTTGAGGCCGGCGAGAAGGATGTCGTCCTCCATGAAAGCCGCTGCGCGGCCGGTGTTCAGCATGAGGAATGATTCCGCATGATCCTTCGCCTGCACGATGTTCAGACCAAGCTGTTCCTTCGCATTCACGCCCTGAGCAAATCCAACCGCGTTGGAGCCTTGCGTAACGACAATCGTCTTGCCCTTCAGGTCGGCAGCGCTCTTGGCACCGCCTTCGGTCTTGACGAGCCAGCGGGGCTGGCTGACGAACGTCGCAATCGAAAACGAGACCTGCTCCTGGCGCTTCCTGTCGTTCGCCGTGCCTCCGCACTCAATGTCCACGGTGCCGTTCTGTATCAGGGGAATCCTGTTCGACGAATTCACCGGCGTGTAGTTGACGGTCACCTTCGGCAGGTTAAGGTCCGCCTTGATGCGCTCGACGATCGCCGCGCAGAGGTCCAGCGAGAAGCCGACGGGCTTTTGATCCGGTCCCAGGTAGGAGAACGGGATGGAAGCCTCGCGATAACCGATCGTGATGGCGCCGCTCGATTTGATCTTGCTCAGCGTTGGGCTCTCTGCCGCGGCAGACGAATTCACCATCGCTCCGACCGCAAAGAGGCCCGGAAGAACTCCCAGTAGCCGTACGACGTTCTTCATGTCGTGCATCCTCTCCTGTAAACGAAAACTACGCTGCTGCCGTTGCCTGCTTCAGCCCGCGCTTGCGAATCAGTTCGATCAGGCGGTCGACATCGGCGACCGTGTTGAACATTCCGAACGACACCCTGATGCCGTCGCGCTCCGGCGAAACGCGCACATTGTTCTCGTCGAAATAGCCGAACCAGTCTGTGGCCGGCAGATCAAGAACGTAGATGTGCGGCGCGCGATGCAGGCGAGCACGTGGGCCGACGAGGCGAATATCGAGCTCATCGAGTTGAGCGATGAGATGGTCGCCGAGTTCGAAGCAGTGGTTCTGGATGTTGGCCACCCCGATTTGCTCGATCATGTCAAGCGCCGCACCGAGCGCATGGATCGCCGGAAGATTGAAGTTACCGAGCTCAAAGCGCCGGGCCGTCGGCGAAGGCGCGAGGCTGTTCGGACGCGCGATCAGATCAACGGGTATTTCCGCAAGACTCGCGGCGGCCAGATAGGTTGGCTCCAGATCCTTCAGGGCTTTGTCCCAATAGAGCAGCCCCAATCCCTGAGGGACGAGCAAGCCCTTGTGACTTCCCGATCCCACGAAGGTCGCTCCGGCCGCCCTGGCATCGATCGGCACGACACCGATCGCCTGCATCACGTCGACGATGAAGTAGAGTTTCCTTTCCCGGCACAGGGCACCAACACTCTCGATATCGAAGCGGTGGCCCGCATGGAAGGTGACGTGCGACATCGAAATCGCCCGCGTGCGCTCATCGATGTGGGGTAGAAAGCTTTCCGCGTTGACGACATCAGACATCGCAAGGAAGCGCACCTCGACGCCCCTCTTCTGCAGATTGAGGAACGCATAGGCGTTGTTCGGATGATCGCCACGGATCATCAGCACGTTGTCGCCGGCACGCAGCGGCAGCGCGTTGGCCGCGATGTTCATGCTCTCCGACGTATTCTTCGTGAAGGCGATCTCGTCGGCTGAAACGCCCAGGAAGCGCGCGACCCTGGCCCGCGTCTGCTCAACGCGATCGAGCCAGACGCTCTTCGGTCCGGCCGCTTCCAGCCCCTCGCGCAGAAACAGGTCGATCGCGGCCTTCACCGGGCGCGCCAAGGGCGTCTGGAATCCCGAGTCGAGATAGACCATCCGATCGGCGACAGGGAATTCCCTGCGGACGGCATCCACGTCGTAGTGACGAGACATCTCGGTCTCCTGTTGAGCACCCCCTTGGCGACGGCCGGGAAATGCCAGCTGAAGCAGCGCGAATGCCGGTCGAAGTCCGGTGCGCGCTGCATAAGCCATGCGCATCCGCCGGCAACGCCAACGGTATGAGCATCCGCGGCCGCCCGTCCAACTAATTTTCATATTTCAGTAGTTTTTATTCCGAAAAATGATAATTTTTTGGTAGGAGTTGCTGATGAACGAACAAGACAAAAAAAATGACGGACCGCTCGACCGCGCTTTCGAGATCGTGGGCCACGTCGCCGGAGAAACCAAAGCCGTCTCGATCGCGGAAATCGCCAAGGCGCTTTCGCTCCCGCTTCCGACCGCGCATCGGCTCATTGGAAATCTGGAGGAGCGCGGCCTGCTGCAGAAGGCGCTTGGAACCAAGCGATACGTTGTGGGCAATCGGTTGGTCACGCTGTCGGCGAAGGTCATCGGTGCAGCCTTCCGTACCGCGCGCCGCCATGCGGTGCTGCGGGCGGTCGCGGCTGAAATCGGTGAGCAATGCGAGATCGGAGTCGTGCGCGACAATGTCGTTGCCTATGTGGACAGCGTCCGCGTCTCGCAACCACAGGGCCTGCAATTCAATCCAGGTGAAGCCGCGCCGTTACACTGCACGTCGACCGGAAAGATCTACATGAGCCGGCTGTCCGAGCGGGCACGGGAGAAGCTATGTCGCGCACTCACTTTGACCAGGTACACGGAAACCACGATCGTGGATTTCGACATCCTGATGGAGGTTCTCGGGGAGACCCGCAAGCGCGGCTGGGCCAAAACGAACGAGGAATATGTGAAGGGGGTCGTTGGATGCGCGGTTCCGATCCTGTCGCCACGCGGCGAATTGATCGCCTGCCTGGGCGTCTCCGTCCCGGTTGCGCGCGTGAGCTATGCCGAGCTGGACCGCTTCATTGCGCCGCTTCAGAAAGCGGCCGCGCTCCTCTCGGAGACAATTCTCCAAGCTGACGAAGATGGCGGAAGCGCTGTACTGGAAAAAACCCAGCGTCGCTCTCGCAAATAGTCGGCTTTTGGTCTGGAAGCAGAAGTCGCAGGGCGCCGCACCAGTTCCGCACCGGAAACGATGTCTTCAAGACATAACGAACGCGATCAAAATCAAACAAAACCACAGCAAAATTAACAAAACTGTCGGTTGCCATCTCCACATCTGTGAAGCGGTATGATGGAACGTTCACCGTTGTGCAGGGTTGCCGGTCCATTGCAAAGGAACATGGACCAGGATTGTGGCTTTTCACGTCAGTCTTGTTGGTCGAACTGACCTCAGTGGCGAGATCTACCGTCAGATCCGGCAAGCAATTCTGGACCGGCGCCTTCGACCTGGAGAGCGTTTGCCACCCACGCGAGAACTGGCCACCATGCTGAGGGTCTCACGATCGACTGTGACGGTCGCGTATGAAAGCCTTCTCGCAGAAGGATTTGCGACATCCCATACCGGCTCCGGTACGTTCGTCAACCATCATCTTGAGACGAAACGACCGGCATCGAAAACAAGGCGGTCGACGGTCCGCGCAATTCGGGTGCGTGGAGTTTGGGAGACGATACCCCTTCCGATAGGCTTTGACCGCACAGCACGTTTCGATTTCAGAACCGGGCTTCCGGACACTTCGTTATTTCCACACCGAGCCTGGCGGCGAGTCGTCGCCCGTGCGCTGCGCTCGAGCGAGATGGCGGCAGGCGTCTACGAGAATCCTGCCGGCAATTGGGACCTGCGCGCGGCGATCGCTCGCCACATCGGCATCTCACGCAGCGTTTCCGGATCGCCCGACGACGTCATCGTGACCAACGGCACCCAACAGGCACTCGACATCGTCGCTCGCGTGCTTCTCGGGCCCGGCGATATCGTTGCGATGGAGGATCCGGGCTATCGGCCTCTAAAGGAGTTGCTCAAGGCGCTGGGCGCGCGCGTGATCGGTGTGCCGGTCGACAGCGAAGGCCTGGTCGTTGAGGCGCTGCCGGCCGAGGCCAGGGCGGTCTACGTGACGCCGTCGCATCAGTTTCCCCTTGGCGTGGCCATGAGCCTGTCGCGTCGACGGGCGCTGCTTGCCTGGGCCGAGCGCAACAACGCGGTTGTCGTCGAGGACGACTATGACAGCGAGTTTCGCTTCGGCGGACGTCCGCTCGAGCCGCTTCAGACCCTCGATTCGACCGGTCGCGTTGTGTATGTCGGCACGTTCTCAAAGACGTTGCTGCCGGCTCTCCGGCTGGCCTTCATGGTCGTGCCGCCGTCGCTGCGAGAGGCGGCGCACAAGGCGAAGTTCGTCACCGATTGGCATACAGCGACAACAGCGCAGAGCGCGCTGGCGCAGTTCATCGACGAAGGGGCGTTTGCACGCCACATTCGCAGGGTGGGCCGCATCTATAGCGAACGGCATGCGATGCTGACCGCGGAGATCAAGAGGAACTTCGGCGATTACCTCGACCTTGTTCCATCGAGCACCGGGCTGCATATCACCGCCTGCGCACGAGGAGCGTCGGTTGATCATATCGATGCGATCGTATCACGAGCCTTTGATCTCGGCGTTGCCATCGATACGATGTCGCGCAACCGGGTGGACAGAAAGCCTCCGGCCGGCCTCGTCCTGGGATACGGGGCGATCGAGACGGCACGGATTGCCGAAGGGCTGAGGCGGCTGCGCAGATGCTTCGATGAACGTGTGCCTCGACGGGAAGCGGCGTGAGCGATGTCGCTGAGGTGACGGCAAGCGGCGAATTAAGACCGGACGAGAGCCAGACGCTCAGGTCAATCCGATCAACAACAGCCCCGAGCCGCCGCCTGAATTGGACTGATTGATCTTCCGCAAATTGGACCTTCCGTCATACCGCTTCGCTTTCTAGTGTCGGATCGTTGAAAAGGTCGACGGACCGATGCAGGGCGGGCGCGTTCCATTTCGCACCCGCACGCACTTTCTAAATCGCAGATCAATCATCACCGCAAATCGCATTAAAGCGGACGTCCGCCGACCTGCAAATCGCGAACTCACAACTTGGAGACACGAGCGCGTGAGTTGTGAAGCAATTCACGGCCACGGGTTGCAGCTCGACCTAATCAGCCACTGCAAGCTGACCTATCGAAATCGAACAGGAGGTTTCACATGAAGCATCCGATGATTCTTGCAATCGCAGGCGTCAATTCGTTCACGAGTCGGAAAACAGCCGCGGCGTCCCGTCACGACAGCGCCGAGACACGTCGACTTGGATGGGGAACGCGGTTCTTGAGCTGGTGTGCCCAGTGTTCGGAGCGGTCGCGGCAGCGGCAAGCCCTGGCGGAGCTCGATGACCACCATCTCAAGGACATCGGCAAGACGCGGCAAGAGGCAATGGCCGAAGCGGCCAAGCCGTTCTGGAAATGACGCCGTTCATCGCGCACTTGCTGCCGGCGGCGGCGCTGGGCCTGTGCGTCGCTATCCCGTTCGGCCCGATCGGCTTGATGTGCGTGCAGCGGACGCTGACATTCGGAATCTGGTTTGGGATCGCGAGCGGCATGGGTGCGGCAACAGCGCACGGCATGTTCAGTTGCCTGGCCACGGTGAGCGGGACCGTGTTGACGCAGATGACGCTCGCCCTGCACACGCCGCTGCGCATCACTGGAGGGATCGTCCTGGTCTTGATGGGCCTCAGAACCATTCTCGTGCCCACCCGCGCGGCGCACGGCGCGACATGCGGAGATTTGCTTACATGCGGAGGTTTGATTTCGGCCTATACATCGACCCTGTTGATCGCGGCCGCCAACCCGATGACGGCACTGCCGTATCTGGGCGTCACGTCGGCGCTGGAAACCGGCAAGCCGCTGATCATGGATCGCGCGCTGGCATCGCCCATCGGTGTGATGCTGGGCAGTGCATCCTGGTATCTCTTCCTCGCCCTCAGCACGAACACCATGTTTCGGAGCTTGCAGAAAGCCGCGCTGGATCGGTTCAACAGGCTCACCGGGATTCTCCTGATGGCCCTGGGAGCTTCGCTATGCGCCCGCATCGTCTGACCGGCAGGCCGCGCCGGCCATCCTGGCACCGGCCGCTCTGCTCGGGCTCGCCAGCGCATTCGCGCTCCAGCTGCCTCCACAGTGCATGGGTCGGCCTCGGCGCGCATACCACCGCGCGGCTTAAGAGCTGCGAATTAACCGTCAACACCTGAGGAGAGCACGATGCCCAACCATCAGCACGCTGCTGCGCACAGGACAACGCTTGCCCGCCAGCCCGGTTCGATCTCGGGCGAGACAAGGCTGCGCGCGGCCGATCAACCGATCGTCACCACGCAGGAGCTTCCTTCCGCCGTCCCGCTAATGGCACTTTCGACCGGCTTCTGGGCTTTCAAGACCCTGGCTGCAGCACACGAGGAGGGCCTGTTCAGTCACCTTGCAGGCGGCGCCGGCACCACGGTTGCGGAGCTGGCGGAAGCGCTCGGTCTGCATCCACGCCCGGCCGAGATGCTGTTGACCGGCTGCGCTGCACTCGGGCTTCTGGAGAAAACGGACGGCCGTTATCGCAATACGCCCTTAAGCGAAGCCTTTCTCGTGCGCGGGAAGCCGTATTACTTCGGCGGCTTCGTGCAGATGGCCGACAAGCGGCTCTACGCGGGCTGGGGCAAACTTGCCGAAGCGCTGCGCACGAACCGGCCAACCACGTGGGACCCGGCAGTGCAATCCTCGATGTTCGACGGCGAGGATCCGACGGTGCTGGCACTCTTCTGGGAGGCGATGCATTCGCTCTCCACGATGACCGCGCGCAAGCTCGGCGAAGCCGTGGATCTCGATCATTTCCGTCGCCTTCTGGACATCGGCGGCGGATCGGGCGCGTACGACATCGAGCTTTGCAAACTGTCTGGGGAGCTGCGCGCGACCGTATTTGATCTGCCGCATGTGGCCGCGATCGCCGCAGGAAAAATTACCGAGGCCGGCTTGACCGACCGCATCGAGACCGCCGGCGGCAACTTCTTCGAACAGCTTCCCGAGGATCACGACGTGCATCTCCTGTCGATGATCCTGCACGATTGGGATGAGGCGAAGAACCGCGCGCTGCTGCGCCGGTCCTTCGAGGCTTTGTCGAGCGGCGGCGCAGTCGTCATCAGCGAGCTTCTCGTCAATGACGAAAAGACCGGGCCGGCGCCGGCCGCGCTGATGAGCCTCAACATGCTGATCGAGACGGAAGGGCGGAACTACACGCCGGCCGAATATTCGGCGTGGCTCGAGGAAGCCGGCTTCCGGCACGTCGAGACGGTCTGGTTCGACGCACCCGCCGCGAACGGCGCCGTGATCGGCCGCAAGCCGTAGGGCGTAAAGTGCCCTCGCACGTGACGCGCCGCGCGGGCTACGCCAGGATGGCAGGCTTCGATCGCGCGCAGGTGAACCGGTAGCTGTCCTCTCACACAAAGGCCGATGTTGCGCGCCTTTTTGTGAACTCAAGGGAGGCCTCATGCGGCGATGACGCGAACGCAGGTTGCCATCATCGGCGGCGGTCCCGCCGGTCTACTGCTCTCCCACATGCTCGCCCGCAACGGCGTCGACAGCATCGTGCTGGAGCGGCAGAGCCGCGGCCATGTGCTCGAGCGCATCCGCGCCGGGGTGCTGGAAGCGGGAACGATCGAACTCTTGCGCGAGGTCGGCCTCGGCGCGCGCATGGATCGGGAGGGACGTGTCCATGACGGCTCGGGCATCGCGTGGGAAGGCAAGCCGCACTTCTTCATCGACACCCGCAAGTTCACCGGCCGACCGATGATGTCCTATGGCCAGACCGCGATCACCGAGGATCTCTATGCCGCGCGCGACGCGGCTGGCGGCGTCGTGATCGATGACGCGGCAAACGTCGCGCTGCACGAACTGACGTCGGACCGCCCGCACGTGACCTACGAAAAGGGCGGGCAGACCCGCCGGATCGATTGCGACTATGTCGCTGGCTGCGACGGCCACCATGGCGTGAGCCGGCAATCGATCCCGGCGTCGGTGCTGCGCACGTTCGAGCGCGGCTATCCGTTCGGCTGGCTCGGCATCATGTCGGAGACGCCGCCCTATCCGGAGATCTGCTATTGCTATCATTCGCGCGGCTTCGCGCTCGCCTCGCAGCGCAGCCCGATGCTGAGCCGCTACTACATCCAGTGCGATCTCGACGCCCGCATCGAGGACTGGCCGGACGACCGCTTCTGGGAGGAGTTGAAGGCGCGCTGCCCGAAGGACATGGCCGACAGCATCGTGACCGGTCCCTCGATCGAGAAATCGATCGCGCCGCTACGGAGCTTTGTCGCCGAGCCGATGCGCTATGGTCGCCTGTTTCTGGCGGGCGACGCAGCGCACATTGTCCCTCCCACAGGAGCGAAAGGTCTCAACCTCGCGGTCTCCGATGTGTTCTACCTCTCGCGCGCGTTGACCGAGGCCTTGAAGGCCGGCCGCACCCACTATCTCGACGGCTACTCCGATATGGCGCTGCACCGGGTGTGGAGCGCCGAGCGCATGTCGTGGTGGCTGACCACGTTGATCCACCAGTTCCCTAATGAAGCGCCGTTCGACCGGCGCATGCGCGAGAACCAGTTCGATTACCTTCTTGCGTCGGAGCGTGCGCAGGCATCGCTCGCCGAGCAGTATGTCGGCCTGCCATTTGAGAGCTGATGCCGCGAGCGCTACGCTTCGCTGCCGCAATCGCTCGCAGCGCCTTATCGGCAGCGGGGCCCGCACGAACTCTGGACCGGTCAGCAACCAGATTCCCGGTCCGTTCAAACCCGGGGAAAGGTTTCGACCTTCATGTTCCGGATTGTGCCACCGGGCGAAACCGCAGCGGCTGCGGCCAAGTAGTCCGGGTCTGATCCAAACAATACTCCGCATTTGTTTAGCGTAAGCGGACGTCGCGGGCTCGTGCGCCAATGTCTGAGAAGGACGCCGCACCAGTTTCGCACCAGAAACAACTCATCAGAACGCAACGAACGCGATCGAAATCGAACAAAAACGCGGCAAAATCAACGAAGCTGATCGATATTCTGCCGCTCATAACGGTCTGGTTGCAGGTTCGAGTCCTGCCGGGCCCACCACGCTTCGCCCTTCGGGCTACGCGTGGCGCAGCCACGCGGGGCCGAAGGGTGAAGCGTGGTGTCCGGCGTAGCTTGAGCAAAGCGAAAGCGAAGACGGACTGGAGCGGCGAAGGGCGGACCGCGCTGCGCTCCCAACCAAAATATCGAAAACAACCCCATGCAAAGTAGCAGGTGGTCGCGGGCATGGATGCCTAGAGCGAATCCTGCGAAAACATTTTGACACGTCGGGCAAATCAGCAGCATGATTGCATCGTCGCGCAATTCGTTAAAGCCCATGGCCCCACCCACAGCAGGCTCTTCGGCGCGATTGCAGGCAAAACCTGTCCAAACGTGCATGATCTCGATCAAGAACCGCTGATTTTGCTTGGTTTCCCGACAGAGCCCGCTGCCGGGCTTGATACATTGGTTGCGGGCAAGCTGTCACGTGCCTCTTGAGCGGCCTCTATCACCGTCTGGCGATCGGCGGCGCGCTACGAACAAGCGTCAGCCCACCGTGCCGCTGCCGGACCGTCTGCTGGTCCACATGCGGCGCTGGTACGACAAGAAGATCATCGCCAACCACTTCGTCGAGTGGCAGGGCGCTGGCGTCAAGTCGGTGAAGAACGGCTTCGCGCGGGCGGTGGAGGTGGCGAAGCTCGACCTCTCGGACGGCAACGTCACGCCGCACACGCTACGCCATACGGCAGCGACCTGGCTCATGCAGCTGGGCACTGACCCGTGGGAAGCGGCTGGTTATCTCGGCATGTCGGTGAAGGTTCTAATCGACACCTAGGGCCATCACCATCCCGATTACATGAAGGAAGCGTCCGGGGCGATCACTCGCAAGAGGGAGACGACCAAGCGCGTGGTTGGCACCACCCAGACTACCAAGCCAGCCGTCCGCACTCGCAGCATTCGAGCAATCTAGGCCATGAAACTATAAATCTGCCGGGCGGACGGCTTGCCAAAGTCCGCTATGCCCGGATAGCGACCAAATTCCGCAGCGCAGCGAAATGGCGCGATGTGCCAACAGCCGAAATGATCACCGTCGTCAGGCGGCCCGGTGTTGATACCCTAATGGATGGCCGCCACGGTGGTTACGGCAATGAGAATGATAGTTACGAGCGCACCTGAAACATAGAGAACGGTTCTGATGCTGCCGCCTTTGGCGGCGTTGCCTCCGCGCAAATAGACCGCAACGTGGGTCAGACGAATTGCGATATAGATCCATACGAGCGTTGCAAGCGTAGCGGGTCTTACCCCCATCAACATAGCCAGTACAGACGGGACGACAAAAGGAGTCAGCGCCTCCACCGCGTTCATGTGAACGCGATCGATCCGGTACAGCAGATTGTCTTCATCCGCTGGAAGGACAGGTCCGGAGAGTGCCCCGGCCCTGCCTTTGGAGGATCCTGAATAGACCGCCAGCAAAATTGACAGCAAGCAAAGGACAAGCACTCCCACAATGCTAAGCGAGTAGGCTGCCATACGGACCTCCGCAATTGCGATCACGTCGCATGGAATGCGCGAGTATTATGCCTCGCGGCCAATCCGCTCGGCGAACCGTTTCAGATAGAGTGGCCAACCCTGATCGCCCTCAACGCCTTCACGTACGCCTTCCCAACCTTGACCATGACGTTCGAGGTGACGGTGCTCGAGCTCCAACCGAGTCCGACTTGGCGTCTCGGCGATGAACCGAACCTCCCATTCACTCGTCTTGTCGGGATCAGTTTCGATTTGCCAACGCGGGCTGATGTCCCAGCTTAGAAGCACGCGAGTTGGCGGCTCAAAGGCCAACACACGCGCCCAGCGGCATTCGCTGCCATCGACACCTCGATCATAAACGTGACCCCCGACCCGGGGCTCGAACACGGTCTCTGCGATGGGAACGGAGAGCAGATTGTGCTCGCGTGGCTTGAAGCTGCCGAAATCTTCGGTGAAGACCTTGAACGCACGCTCAATAGGCGCCTCAACCACGATAGATTGTTTGATGGGCGCGGCCGTTATACGTATGCTCATGGCTGGTCCTCCACTGATTTTTCGACGGCCACTTTGTAAGCTGCCAGTGTGCTGCTCCAGAACCGGTCAAGCCAGACGCGCATCTGGCCGAGTCCCGCAGGATCGATGTGATAAATGTTGCTGGCCCCCTTTGGCTCGGCACGAACCAAACGAGATTCGCGCAGCACCTTCAGATGCTGGGAGACGGCTGACTGGGAGACTGTCAGTTCTCGGGTGATTTCAACGACAGTGCGAGGCCGCGCGCCCACAAGTTCGAATATTCGTCTGCGAGTCGAATCGCCCAGAGCGGCCAGTTGCGCGTTGTCTTTAGCCATGGCTGGCCGACGTCCGAAGCCGGGAGTGCCAACGGGACCTTTCAATTCGGTCATGACACAGGGTTCTCAGCGTATCATTAGTCATAGCTAATGATTAGCACGCACTGATGATTAAGTCAAACGTATGGAGATGTGGGCGAAACTTTCAGCTACGGCCATAACTGGTCATGGGTCATAGCGTCGCCAGCCGCGCGCGGCTGCTGCGACGACAGCAAGGGTTGCCTTGGCGCCGTCAGCCTCACCCTTCTCAAAATCGCCCTCCGTTTGCGCCATCGAATTTGTGACGTGCGCGAAGCAGACGATGGAATGGCCGCTCGTCGCGCTGAAGGCATAGAGAGCGGCCGCTTCCATCTCGACTGCAAGCGTTCCCAGATCGAGCGCCCGCGCGATGGCCGCTTCCGTCTCGCGATACGGAGCGTCCGTCGTCCAGGTCGAGCCGCGATGCAGTTTCTCGGGCAGCGATCGGCACGCCCGCTCGACGCGGTCCAGAAGCGATGAGTCGGGTGCTTCGGCGAAAGTCGAGCCCGGCTGGTAGTGATAACTTGTCCCCTCATCGCGCAGCGCTCGGTCAATCAGGACGAAGTACGGCGTCGGCCCGATTGCGGTGATTTGTCCGGCGGACGTGACGCTGACGAGAAGTCGGCAGCCGGACGCGAAGAGCTGCTCTGCCACGAGCACGGCGAACGGCGCACCAACGGCGCAACCGACGATGCCGATCTCGCCGATGCCGTCGAGATCGAAGGCAAGAAGCTCGGTGTGATAGCAGGCCCAACCTTCATGGATGCGGCCAGCGCCGGTCCGCTTGAGGTGGCGGACAACGTCACCGTCCGGATCGAGCACGCAGATTTCGGGCACGTTGAGGAGTGGCAACTGCCTCTGCCGGCGCGCCTCCCTCAACAGGGATTCAGGGCGGAATACCGAGGGCGCTTTGTGATCCTTGACACCGACGATCGGCCACGCGGATTCCGCGCGATGAGGCTTATCATCCATGACGCACCTGATCGACCTGTCTCAAGCCACGGATTCGACCGGCAGGCCGGCGGCTTTCCATTCGGGGTAACCGTCCTCAAGACGGCGAACGCGATAGCCGCGCGCCCTCAGGGCTGACACGGCTTCGAACGAAAGAACGCAATAGGGCCCGCGACAATAAGCAATCACCTCACGGCATTTTGACAGTTCGCCCAAACGCCTTTCCAGTTCGGCCAGAGGAATGTTGAGCGCGCCCGGGAGATGGCCCAGGGCGAACTCATCTTCGGGCCGCACGTCGAGGACCGTCACCAGATCGTCCCGCAATCGCGCGACCAGGTCATCACGCGATACAGGCTCAAGCGCGTCACGCGCGTGAAAATAATCGGTGACCAAGCGCCCGATCTCGGCAACGTTCCGTTCACCGACGCGCCCTAGCGCTTTGATCAGCGTGATCACTTCGGCATCGCCGGCCAGACGATAGAGAATGTGTTTGCCGCGACGCTCGGTCTCAACAAGCCGTGCGCGCCTCAGGATCTGTAAGTGCCGCGACGTATTGGCGAACGATAGATGTGCGCGAGCCGACAGTTCCTCGACGGTGCGTATTCCCTGCGCAAGATGTTCCAAAAGTTCAAGCCGGTGAGCGTGGCCGAGCGCCTGCGCCACCTGGGCAAGATTCTCATAAATCGCCTGTTTCGGTCCCGAGCTTGACACGGCGCTCCTTCCATATATCATTCAGCAGATCGATTGAATGTATCTAGCGTTTCTCACGAGGGAGTGCAAGTCCATGATTCTCCGCCAGTTCTTGCATAGCGATCCGGTCGGTATTTCCTACCTCTTCGGCTGCGGCGGCCAGGCTGCCGGGGCGGTCGTTGACCCAGTCGGCGATATTCAGCCCTACCTGCAGGCCGCCGACAATGCCGGCATGCGGATACATTTCGTCATCGACACGCATGTCCATGCCGACCACCTATCGGTCGGCCGGGCACTCGCGGCCGCAGCGGGAGCGGAGTACGTGCTCTCGGCGGAGGCCGGCGTATCGTTTCCGCACAAGGGCGTGCGCGACGGCGACGTTCTTCCCCTCGGCAACGTCTCTGCCACCGTGCTGCACACGCCCGGACACACGCCCGAGCACATCTGCATCCTTGTGACGGATCGAACGCGCGCGGACGAGCCGTGGTTCGTCTTCACCGGACACACGCTCATGGTCGGCGATCTCGGCCGCACCGAACTCGCCGCGAGCGCGGAGGAAGGCGCGAGGCAATTGTTCAAGAGCGTGCGAAAGCTGAAGGAGCTGCCTGACTACGTCGAGGTGCTGCCGGGCGCCTATGCGGGCTCGGTCTGCGGCCGGCGACTAAGCGGCAAACCATCGTCGGCGATCGGCTTCGAGAAACGGCACAATCAGGCGTTCACGATCGAGGACGAAGCCGAGTTTGTTCGATTCATGGTCGCCGAGATTCCGCCGGCGCCACCGGAAGCCGCGAAGATCAGGGCGGCCAATTCGGGCGCGGCCGCCGCCGCAGCCTGATCCATGAGCGAAGCGGCAACGACACAACAGCCAACCTCCCCGATTCGCCTGGGTCTCAGGGAGAACTGGCCACAGTTCGCCTTGCTCGTCCTGATCAACGCCTTCGTCGGCGGCATGGTCGGAATCGAACGAACAGTCGTGCCGCTGATCGGCTCCGAGGAGTTCAGGATCAGTTCGACGACGCTCGTCGTTTCCTTCATCGTCAGCTTCGGAGTCGTGAAGGCGTGCGCCAACTTGGTCTCCGGTCAGCTCGCCGATGCTTGGGGGCGCAAGCGGGTTCTGGTCCTCGGCTGGCTCGTCGGCCTGCCGGTGCCGTTCATGATCGTCTGGGCGCCGAGTTGGGGATGGATCATCGCAGCGAACGCCCTTCTCGGCATCAACCAGGGTCTTGCCTGGTCGATGACGGTGATCATGAAAATCGATCTCGTCGGGCCGAAGTCGCGTGGACTTGCCGTCGGCCTCAACGAGTTCGCCGGCTATCTCGCGGTGGGCGTGACCGCCTTCCTCACCGGATATCTCGCCTCTAAATATGGGCTGCGGCCGACGCCAATCTATCTCGGTGTTGCCTATGCGGTTCTCGGCACAGCGCTCTCAATCCTGCTGGTGCAAGATACGCGAGAGCATGTCCGACTGGAAACGGCGGCCCATCCGCAGCAATCGGCCCCGATCAGCTTCCGCGAGATATTTCTTCTCACCTCCTTCAGGGATCGCAACCTGTTTGCCGCGTCACAGGCCGGGCTCGTCAACAATCTCAATGACGGAATGAGCTGGGGAATCTTCCCGCTGTTCTTTGCCTCGTTCGGTCTCCACATCGATCGGATCGGCATATTGAAGGCCGTCTATCCGGCCACTTGGGGCATCCTGCAGATTGCCACGGGCCCCCTCTCCGATCGTTGGGGCCGTATGGGCCTGATCGTCGCCGGCATGTGGGTGCAGGCCGCGGGCTTGTTCCTGACTGCAGCAACAACTCATTTCGAGTGGTGGCTGGTCGGCAGCCTGCTGCTCGGTGTCGGCACGGCCATGGTGTACCCGAGCCTGATCGCCGCGGTGTCCGACGCTTCGCATCCAAGCTGGCGCGCACGATCGCTCAGCGTCTACCGCTTCTGGCGCGATCTCGGTTACGCGATCGGGGCGCTGTCGGCCGGCCTTATCGCCGACCTGTTCGGCATGGTCTGGGCGATCGGAACGATCGGCGCGGTCACCTTCCTGTCCGGGGTGGTCGTCGCCGTCGCCATGGAGGGCAGACCCGGAGCGCGAACATGAGCGAAACCTTTTCAGGACGTTGCCTCTGCGGCGCGGTCCGTTTCGAAGCACGCGGCCGGCCAAAGGGGGTTTTCTGGTGTCACTGCGGTAGCTGCCGTCGCCATTCCGGAGCCCCAGTCAGCGTATTCGTCGGGTTCGAGAACGACTCCGTCACAGTGACCGAAGGCGCCATCACGACGTACAAATCATCGCCGGGAACGACGCGCGGCTTCTGTGCCCGCTGCGGCTCGACACTGACCTGCGCTACCATGCATTTTCCGACGGAGACGCACTATCACGTCGGCGCCTTCGACCGGGCGGCGGAGCTCCAACCGGGGAAGCATTTCTTCGCCAACGAGCAATTGCCCTGGCTGCAGCTTAACCACAACGAGCAAGGCAAATGACTGCGACGATGCGGCCGATCTATCTCGATTACAACGCGAGCACACCGGTTGATCCAGCCGTGGCGGAGGCGATGCGGCCATTTTTGGACGACGCGTTCGGCAATCCGTCCAGCGGCCATTGGGCCAGCGCGCCGGCGAAGGCCGCGCTGGATCGGGCTCGCAGCCAGGTCGCCGCACTCCTCGGCGCTGCACCTTACGAGGTCGTATTCACCAGCGGCGGCAGCGAAGCAAACAATCTGGCAATCAAGGGCACGTTCTACGCACCGAACCGACGTGGGGCACACATCATCACCTCGGCCATCGAGCATCCCGCGGTTCTTGCGCCCTGCCGGTTTCTCGAACGGCTCGGCGGTTCGGTCACATACCTTCCGGTGGATCGGACGGGCCTGATCGATCCGGAGGACGTGCGCCGCGCCATTACTCCGCAGACGCTGCTGATCAGCATCATGCACGCCAACAACGAAGTCGGCACCATCCAGCCGATCGCGGAAATCGGCGCGATCGCGCGGAAGCACGGGATCCGTTTTCATACCGATGCAGCCCAATCGGTCGGAAAAATCCCGACCAAGGTGGACGAGCTCGGCGTCGATATGCTGACGATCGCCGGTCACAAGCTCTACGCCCCAAAGGGCGTCGGCGCGCTGTATGTCAGGTCGGGCCTCGAGCTTGAGCCGCTTATCCATGGCGCCGGCCATGAATCGGGCCCGACGCGCCGGAACCGAGAGCGTCCTGCTTGCCACTGGACTTGGAACGGCTTGCGCGCTGGCGGCTGACCTTGCATCAATGAGGCACGTAGAGGCCCTGCGCGATCGCCTGTGGAAGGCGCTGCAAGAGAGGTTCAACGAAGGCGTCGCGCTCAACGGCCATCCCACGCATCGTTTGCCGAACACTCTCAACGTGTCATTCGTCGGTAGAATCGGCGCTGACATATTGGGCCAGTTGCGCAATGTGGCGGCATCGACGGGTTCGGCGTGCCATTCGGGGCAGATTGAGCTCTCGCCCGTTCTCGCGGCGATGCGCGTGCCGGAACGGATCGGAATGGGAGCGATCCGCTTCAGCCTGGGAAGGCACACCACAGCCGACGAGATTGAGGCCGTCGTGGCGCGCCTGGCCACGATCTCGTTGTCTTGATTGCGACCGGCCGCCAGTCAGGCAAATCGTTTCGTCGCTAACAGAAGGGCAGGCTCGTTCGCGCCATACCCTGCAGCATGGACGTCCATGCCCGCTCGTTCGAGCACTGTCTGAACGTCGGCCAGTCTTGGAAAGCTGTAGATTTCTGCCGGAAAAGACGCGATGGCCTTCAGGTCGGCATTCGTGCGGAACAACAATGCCAGACGACCCCCCGGCTTCAGCACGCGCCCGATCTCGCGCAGCGACATCTCGATGTCCTTCCAAAAATAAAGCACGTGGACGCAAAGCGCCTTGTCGAACATGTCATCGGGGAAAGGCAACGATTCCACACCCGAAAGAACTACATCGATGCGACCGGCTTCGATGAGCGTTCGGTTTCGTTTGGCCGCGATCTCTACCATCAGCTTGGAGGGGTCTATGCCGACACTCCGCCCGCGAGGGGCCCGCGCAGCTATTTCCATCAGACTGCGCCCATGACCGCATCAACGTCGAGGACCAGATCGGTCTGTCCTATGCCGAGCGCTTCCATGGCGCGCATGTTTTCGCTCCAGGTTTCCCGGGCCATGATGAACGCAATCAGCCGGCCCAAGATGTCACGCGCGTTACGAGCATGTTCTGAAATGAATTGAGGACGACGCATTCTTACTCCTGTGGCACCCAACCCGCAGCAGGGTGCTGCAACTCGTCAGGATATGCTCGCCGAAAATGAAACGTGGCTGGCCATTTTCGAAGATGTCAAAACATATCAAAGGGGTGGACCAAGGCGGTGCGCACCAGGCGGGCCGCCTTCACATTCGAAAGGCGCGATTTGAAAGGCCTTTCTGCGTCGCAGGTATTTCCGTTTTTGGGTCAATCGCGACCGGGTCGCGGCAATAGCAAGTCCGGCCATGTCCGCTATGCCGCCGAAGAAGTAGATTCAGAGCATTGGCGGTAACGCATAGGCATGGCGGGTAGCCCTCATATGACGGAATCAGCTGTTGTTCTTCGGGTCCTGTCGGGGTCCCGGTTGGGTCCCGCATGAACGTGAACGAACGCAGATGATCGCAAATTGCCGACGTAAAAAACCCCGAGAAACCAAGGGCGTTCTGCTGATCCAGACCGCTTATAACGGTCTGGTTGCAGGTTCGAGTCCTGCCGGGCCCACCACGCTTCACCCTTCGGGCTACGCGCGGCGCAGCCACGCGGGGCCTGAGGGCGAAGCGTGGTGTCCGGCGTAGCTGAGCGAAGCCGAACTGAAGGCTACGGGCGAAGGCGGGCTACTCCCAACTAAAATATCGAAAACAACCCCATGCAAAGTAGCAAGGTGGCCGCCGGCATGGATGCTTTGAGCGAATTCCGCGAAAACATTTTGACACGTCGGGCAAATCAGGGGCACTACTAGATCATTGCGCCATTTGTAAAATGCCCCTGGCCCTGCCCGACCAACGGGCCGTTCGGCCGATTGCAGGCAAAACCCGGACAATTGAAGTCGCACCGGCTCGCGCGCGGTCGATCACTCAATTCACCCTGCCGAAATCGTTGAGAACCAGCTCTTGTCGTAGGTGGCTATGATCCGTCACGACAAGTGCTCACCAAGTAGATGCTGAGCTCGTTTGTCTTGATCAGATCATAGGGATCGTCCACCCCTTGTTCGCGCAGCCATTTGATTTGTAGGTCGTAGGCCTGGCGCTCAAGCGCGCCGAGACAGGGCAACTCTATCTTGTTGAACCGCTGCACATGATGCACCAATTCATGCAACAGGGCGCTCTTCTGCCGCAGATCATTGGGTCGCCACTCCTGCGGCAGGTAAATAGAGCCCTCGTTGCGATTATAGAGCGCTTGCAACTCCAGCCCGCTATTTTCCGGCGAGCCATGTCGCATTCCCATTTCCGCCGGTGTCACGAAGTGGATCGGCGGATGATCGGGAGCCGACAAACCGGTCTGGGCAACGATCCATGCGATGTAGATTGCGATCAGGCTATTCAAGGGAACGACCTCCTGCGGCAAGATCGCAATCCCCGCGCGATGCAATGCCGCGGATGAATCAGGACCATCGGCGAGTTCGAATGATGAAGCGCAACGGCCTGCACCATCGCGCAAGCTGCGTCGTGCTTCGCTAGTCGTACAACGAGGATATTGCCTGAGAGGCTGTGGTCTCATTCACGGAAGCGCGCAGCCAGATCGTCCCGGCGACGATGTGAATGATTAAAAATGCCGCGGCCACGGCCACGAGCCAGCCCATCTCATTTCGGGCAGAAGGCTGAGCAGGCAACCTCGGTTGAGCCGGCCTGCCGGTGACGAGCATTTCCCGAGTTTCGGAATCCTGGCTGGATTGGCGCGAAGCGGATTGCTCGGAAGGCGCGATCAAGTGTTGGTATTGACGCAGGATTCGACCCGCCTGAAGGCGCCGTGAGCTGTGCAGCGCCGACGTGATAAAAGCGAAGAAGCTTCGCCTTTCCTTTTCGACGTGAAACGAAGCGAGAGGCGGCAGTACGGCCGAAGGGCGCGAAGTGTTTTTCATTATCAGGACACCACGGTAGATTGATGATTCGATGCGTTGTCAGCACAATGTCTGGAACCAATGGCCTCGACGGCTGACCGAGCGATGGCGGCAGTTGCAGGGGCATAAGCTCCAGGATTGGCAGTGCATGATGTCAGGCAATAGATCGCAGTAGCCGCATCATCGGACTCGCTGATGCCGCGGAACCGATTATGGCCGCTTCAGCGTGATCGGTTGCCAGAAAAAGCGGCACGCTTCAGCATGCGCTTCCAGCACGTCGATGCCGATATCGCGTAGAAAATCAGATCTGTCCCTGATATCCGCGCGCAGCTTTGACCGGAAGCAGGCGCGCTCCCACCATGTCAAAGGCAGCCCCAAGATCGCCGGGATGCGCAGATCATAGTCGCCTGAGGCAAATCCTGCGCCTACCGCAATGGCATGATCGGCGCGACCAAGTCTATTTCTGTAAATTTGCAAGAAAACCTCCTGAGGCAGTTCGGTCCGCGATGATTTTTTGAAAAGAAGGCGCTTAAATATTCACCGCTCAATATCGATTGCCGCTCCGGGTGTGAGTAATAAGAAAGGCAACGCCCGCGTCTCGGAGGCGCTAGATCGTGCGATCAATCGCCACTGGAAATACGAACGTCATGTCGTGAAGATTCTCCACCGGAAGATCTTTGATCTCTCGGTGAATCTCGGCGACGTCGATGCTCGCGCTTTTGGTGGAGCGTACGTCCGCCGCAGCCATCGGCGCGGAAAAGAAGGTGAGCTTAACCCCGACCCCGACCAGGATAAATGTGGCGACCGCGACAACGGGATGTGCGCGCATGACGGTTCCTTCGGTTGCACGTGCCTGGGATTGGCGATGCTTGATGTTATGCAATCGACCGCCGCCGCCGCATCATCGGAACCAATGAGGCTGGTACTGCTGTTGTGTGCTGCCTTCCAATCGTCTGCCCTGGCCCGTCGGCCCCAGCCCAGATCGCAATTGCACCGGTCCCGTCGCCCATAGGACGCGGTGCCGATCAAGAGACAGGCCGCCTCAGGAATTAATGAACCGGCTACTGTGGGGCCCGAACCTGAGGCGTCGAGTTCTGCAACAGGTGCAGGAGATCGGCCTGCCGGGTCGTATCGGTCTTGGAGAAGATGTGCTGCAGGTGGGTGCGCGCCGTCGGCTCGCTGATGCCGAGCATGTCGGCTGCCTCCTTGGCGCCCAACCCCTGAGTAAGCGCCAGCAGCACGCGGAGTTCGCCGCCGGTCAGCCTGTAAAGCCTGGCAAAAGCCTCACCCGGCATCAGCGGCGCCTCAGCAGGATCCTTTGTGAACACAGCTACCGATGCTGCAAACGGCGCGATAATGCCGCTGCGCTGACCGCGATCGACCGGAAGGAGGGTTGCGACATAGCCGGCGCCATCGACATCGGGGATCGCAAGGGAATGCTCGCTTGTATCCAAGTCGATATCGTCGCGCGACGCCTTGTCAATGGCCTTCGACAGCGCAGCGCGCGTGGCGGGATCGGTGGGAGAAATCCGATTGTTCACGATGCGAATGGAGCTGCCGGTTTTGACCTGCCTCTCGGCAGCGGCATTCATGTAGACGACGCGGCCATCGCGTGACGTGAGAAAAACACCTGTGACGAGTGCATCAAGCGTCTTTTCCAACATCTCCGACCTCAGCGCCCTGATATCGAGCGCATCCGAGATGGCGAGGGCACGGCAGACGTGCGGGGAAAGAAGCTTGAGCAGGCCGATCTCGAGCTGTTGGTAATGCGGCGCCTTCTCGCTCCGTGAGGCATGCATGGAGGCCATGCGACCGCCAGTCCGCAACGCCGGGAACCAGATTATGTCCAGTAGTCCGAACGGCTCCAGCACTTCTCGAGCGAAACGGCTTCCCAACAATTCGAGGCGCATCATTGAGAGAGCACTAACGTCGCCGATCTTCGAGACGATATCCGCTGCTGCCATTGGACTTTGTGCATAGTGGCTTCCCAGCTTTTCAAGGAATTCCGGCTGGTATCCGAACACGAATAACTGATCATTTTGCACGTGCCGCATATCGTGAACGCATATTCCGCCCGCTGTGCTTTCACACAGATCGGCAATTTCCCGGCAAGTGTCCGGCCACTGATGTGGATCGAGCGCGCAGTCGTAGATCGCGCCGATTGTGTCGGATAGCTGCTGGGCGGAGACACCGTCCAAACCGATCACGTAGAGCCCTCCCTGGCAGCGCCACTCGATAGTGCGCCGAGGGATGCAATGATCCCGACGGAGCGCATGGTGGTCCTCCGATTCTTGCGGCCGGGATGCCCGGTACTTCGCCAATTGAGCCCTGCCGCCGTCGTCGCCGGCGTCAGTTCGGCGTGACAGCGGCGTTAATCTTGCTCGGAGGGCCAAGAAAAGCGTAGAAATTGCGTCCTAGGAGGAGCTTCATCGTGCAAATTCCGCGTGCGCCAATGGACGGCGTGCTTTTTCCAAGATTTGGTCTTTCGCTGCTGGGAGGCTTTGAGCTGACCGGACCGGATGGCGTGGTCGACCTGCCAAGCAAGAAGCTTGCAGGCTTGTTGGCCTATCTGGCCTGCAACGCGCCCCGGCCGCAGTCGCGTGAGAAGCTGTCGGCCCTGTTGTGGGGCTCCCGCTTCGACGCGCAGGCCAGGCAGAACCTGCGCCAGGCTTTGTTCCGGCTGCGCAAAGTGCTCGGCGAGGACGCTCTGGAGAGCGATGGTGAGGTCGTATCGCTCAATGCGGCGGCCGTCCGATGCGACGTCAGCCAGTTCGAGGCCCTGGTACGTGACGGTAGCCGGGATGCGCTGAGCGCGGCAGCCGATCTCTACCGGGGTCGGCTGATCGACGACGTTAGCGTAGGCGAGGAGGGCTGGAACGAATGGCTGACTGGTGAACGCGAGAGATTGCTGGATCTTGCCCTTGGCGCCATGATGGGGCTCGGCGAACAGGATCTGGCCGCCGGCCGCGCCGAACAAGCGCTGAAGGCCGGCCAGCGCGCCATCGCGCTTAACAACATGCGCGAGGACGCCCACCGGTTGATGGTACGGGCGCTGGCCGCTACGGGACGCAAGGCCGAGGCTCTCACGCACTACCAGGACCTCGTTGCGTTGCTCAAGCGCGAACTGAACACGGAGCCCGATGCTGCGACCAGATCGCTCGCCGCCGAGCTTCGCGCCACGGAGCCGCCGGGCAGGTCGTCCGCTGAAAGGGAGATCGCCAAGCCCACGCTGCCGCAACCCGACCGGTCATCGATTGTGGCGTTGCCCTTTGGCAATATGAGGAGAGACCACGAGAACGCTGACAATCCCGCAGCGGACGGCGATGAAGCATCGTCTGCGGTGGCAGTCGGCTCCGGAAGCCCCGAGCGGCGACAGCTGACGATCATGGTTTGCAATATGGTCGGGTCGATGCTGCTTTCGGCGCGCCTCGACCCTGAAGACATGCACGATCTCATCGCCGCCTTCCACAAATCGATCGCCGATGTTGTTTCGCGCTTCGATGGATTTGTCGCCCAGTACCTGGGCGATGGCGTGCTCATCTATTTTGGCTACCCCGCTGCTGGCGAGCATGACGCCGAGCAAGCCATGCGTGCGGGCCTTGCCATCCTTGACACGATCGGCACGTTGAAAGCGTCTCCATGCGTGACTGTTCAGGTGAGCGTTGGCATCGCCACCGGGCTCGTTGTCATCGGCGAGCGGTCAGGGACCGGCGACACACAGCAGTGCGTTGCGATCGGCGAGGCGCCAAACGTGGCGGCGCAGCTGCAGGCCGCGGCCGCGCCCGGCGAGGTCGTGATCGCCGCCAGCACGCATCGGCTGGCGGGGCGGATGTTCGACTGCCGTGCGCTTGCTGCCATCGACGTGAAGGGGCTGCCGCAACCGGTGGAGGCGTGGCAGGTGCGCGGCGAGACGGCCGGCGTTAGCCGCTTCGAGGTGCGGCGCGCGGGCGCGCTGACCCCGCTCGTTGGCCGGCAGGAAGAGATTGAGCTGCTGCTGCGCCGTTGGGATCAAGCCAAGCTCGGCGAGGGTCGGGTCGTGCTGCTCACGGGAGAGCCCGGCATCGGCAAGTCCCGTATCGCTGAAAGCCTGCTGGCCGCGCGCGAGGGCGAGCCGCATGCTCGCATTCGATATTTCTGCTCGCCCTACCATGTGCAGAGCCCGCTCTACCCGTTCATCGCGCAGCTCGAGCGGGCCGCGGGCTTCGAACCGGGGAGCAGCGCCAGTGTGAAACTCGACAAATTGGAGGCCTTGCTCAAGCCGACGACGAAAAATGTGCTACGCGACGTGGCGCTCGTTGCCGAGCTGTTGGGGGTGCCGGCGGACTGGCGCTACCCGGCGTTGGCGCTCAGCCCGCAGCAGAAGCGGGAGCTGACTCTCACCGCGCTTCTCGATCAGCTCGACGGCGCAGCGGCGCAGGGCGCCGTCCTGATCGTGGTCGAGGACGCCCACTGGATTGATCCGACATCCCAGGATTTGCTCGATCGAATGGTTGCCCGCGCCGCCAGCCTGCCGGTGCTGCTGGTCGTCACGGTCCGGCCGGAGCTCCAGCCAACGTGCGTCGGCCAGTCGCATGTGACGATGCTGCCCTTGAGCCGCCTCGGCCGTCGCGACAGCGCCGGCATTGTTGCCGGTGTCACCAAGGGCAAGGCGCTGCCCGCCGCGGTCGTCGATCAGGTCCTTGCGCACACGGATGGCGTGCCGCTGTTCATCGAGGAGCTGACCAGCGCGCTGCTCGAGAGCGGGCTGTTGCGGGAGACAACGGACCGCTACCTGCTCGACGGACCGCTGCCAGAGTTCGCCATACCGACGACGCTGCAGGCCTCGCTGGTGGCCCGCCTCGACCGGCTTGGCTCGGGCAAGGATGTGGCGCTGATCGGCTCTGCGATCGGACGGGAGTTCTCCCACGAGCTGATTGGCGCGGTGGCATCTTTGAGTCCGGAGGACCTCGACGCGGCGCTCGAGCGGCTGACGGTCTCCGGCCTCATCTCCCGGCGCGGAACGCCGCCGATCGCGACCTACGCCTTCAAGCACGCGCTGGTGCAGGACGCCGCCTACACCACGATGCTCAAGAGTCGGCGGCGGCAGTTGCATGCGAGCATCGCCAATGTGCTGGTCGAGCGGTTCCCGGCGCTGGCCGAAACCCTGCCTGAGATTGTCGCCCACCATTTCACCGAGGCCGGGCTTGCAACGGAGGCGATCGGCCATTGGTTCAAGGCGGGCCAACGCGCCACCGAGCGCTCGGCTGATCAGGAAGCAGTCCGCCATCTTGAGCGAGGATTGGCGCTTCTGAGGACGCTCCCGGAGTCGGAGGACCGCGATCGCCATGAGCTCGATTTCCAGATCACCTTAGGCACACCTTTGGTGGCAGTGAGTGGATACTCAAGTCCTGAGGTCGGGGCTGCGAGCGAGCGCGCAATTCTCCTCTCCGAGAAGCTGGATGATGTCGGACACCTGTTTGCGGCGCTCTATGCCCAGTTCTCTTACTGCAACACGACCGGCAACACTTACAAGGCACTGGAATTCGCAGAACGCTGCCGGACGCTAGGCATCCGCCAAGGCGACCGGGCGATGCAGCTGATGGCACACCGTGGAACCGGGATTGTGTTGTATCAGCTTGGAAAATTTGGACTGGCTCGGAAAGAACTCGAGCAATCTCTTGCGCTATATGATCCCAAGCGTGACCGATCCCTTGCGGCTCGGTACCTCACTGATCCATTCGCGTCTGCATCGGCATTGTTAGCTTCAATCGCATGGATTTCAGGCTTCCCCGATCGTGCAGCAAAAATGCAGATACAAGCTCTCAGCTACGCTGCCGAACTCAATCACGTCAACACAATTGGTTTCGTTCACTTTTTAGCGGGAGCCGCGCTCGAGCAGCTTTTCGGAAATGTGGCCGCAGTGCTAACTCATACACAAACCTTGAGTGCTCTTGCGACGGAGCACGGCGTGTTGGCATGGCGGAGCAGTGGGATCATTTTTGAGGGCTGGGCCCTCTCATTGACTGGTGGACCGGAGAGCGGCATTTCCCTGATGCAAAAGGGCATTGCCGATGTCGACGCCAAGAACCTGACATTTCTTGTTCCGCTTTTCACGAGCCTGTTGGCCCAGGTTCGTGGTCGCGCTGGCGACTTCCAGTCAGCCTTGGCTCTGTGCATCGATGCGCGAGAAAGATCACAGCGCTCCGAACAATACATTTGGGAGGCAGAGCTTCACCGGAATGAAGGCGACGTGCGGCGCGCCGCGGGACATTCATTGACCGATGTGGAAGAATGTTTTGGTAAGGCGCTCGACGTGAGCCGCGCGCAGGGCGCCAGGATGTTCGAACTCCGCGCCGCCACGAGCCTCGCGCGGCTATGGCGCGACCAGGGGAGGCATGTTGAAGCCCGTGGTCTACTTCTGCCTATCTATGGCTGGTTCACCGAGGGTTTCGACACTGCCGACCTGAAAGATGCCAAAGCGCTCCTTGCTCAATTGAGAGCATAGGTCTGACTGGATGGCCCATTGCTGAATGGCCACTTGTGAGAGGTGTTTCGGACGCCGGCCGCCATGCAAAGTAACAGGGGGTCGCTGGCATGGATGCTTTCCCTGCGAAAACATTTTGAAGCGATCCCTGACGCTCCTCGAACCTACGCTTGCTGGACAAGCGAATGCAACGCCCTGACCGCGGCCTCCCGGTTCTCCACAGGGACAAACAGACTGACCGAATGCGGCGACAACACGTACTTGTCGGGGACAATCCCGTGATGTCCGAGAACCTGCAACGCCCTGAACGGCAATTCCGACGAAACGCCGCCGAAGCAGGTGAGACTCACCGAGCTTGAAGCCTCGCGCTGCCTGCGCAGATCCGAGCATTGCTCCAGCGTACGCAACAGGGCGTCGAGCCACTCTGAATCACAGGCCACGGTCATGCTGGTTTTTCCCGCGGTGAAGTGTGATGCAAGGAGCTGCGGCCAGGACAGGCTGTTTTGCTTGAGATGCTGCGCGAATTTCTCGAAACCGTGATTGAGATCGTTGGAATCGATTTCCACATGCTCAATGCGAGCCATCGAGTTGACGGCCAGAACCTTTCCGTTTTCCATGCCTGCAACCTCTTTCTTCACTTGCGTGCTGCGTTTAACGCCGCCCCACTGCTTGAGAACCAGAGGCACATCCTGACTTTGCGCCAGCTCTACGCTGCGAAAGTGCAGGATCTTTGCGCCCCAGAAGCACATTTCGGACAGGGATGCGAAGTCCACTCGCCGCAGGGGCTTTGCGTCAGGCACGATGCGCGGATCGGCCGAACAAATTCCGTCGACCTCTTTGATGATTTCACAGCGTTCGGCCTTCAGCGCCGCGGCCATCGCAACGGCCGTGGTGTCGCTGCCGCCCCGGCCGAGCGTGGTGATTTCCCGGGTCACCGGGTTCACGCCCTGAAATCCTGCCAGCACTACAACGCGCCCACGATCAAGTTCCTCGTGCACGCGAATGGGCCTTACATCCAGGATGCGTGCCGAGGAATGGGAGTCGTCGGTCATCACGCCGGCCTGGCTGCCGGTGAAGCTGATCGCGGGCACGCCGAGATCGGCAAGTGCCATGCTCATCAGGGACATGCTGATGCGCTCACCGGTCGTTAGCAGCATGTCAAGTTCACGGCGATTGGGAGCAGGGCTGACCTGATAAGCCATCTCGATCAATTGGTCGGTGGTCTTGCCCATGGCGGAGACGATCGCCACGACACGATGACCACGGCCATGCAGGTCGGCGAGACTGCGCGCAACCGCGCGAATTTTCGCCGGTGTTTCAAGACAGACACCGCCATATTTTTGAACGATGATGGGATGGTTGCGCATCTAACCTCGGTGAGAAGCCTCGCTCGCCTCGCCCATCGAACCGACACCACCTATCCATGTGCTGACGATTTCAAAGTTCGGATTAAAGGCGACAAGGTCCGCGCGGTACCCGGGCGCGATCCGTCCAAGCTCGGACTCAAGGCCCAGAAATGCCGCTGATGTCCGCGAGGCCATAATGAGGGCATCTGCAAGCGAGATTCCGAGCAGCGCAACAGCGTTGCCCACCGCCTCGATCATGGTGAGGTGAGCGCCCGCGAGTGTGCCATCGGGGCCAGTCAGGCGATTTTCGTGCAACGTGATCGGCCTTCCCTGCAGCATGAATTGCCGGTCCGTCGTGCCCACCAATGGCATGGCATCGGTGACCAGCATCAATCGATCGCGTCCCTTGCAGCGGAAGGCAACCCGCAAACCGGCGCGGTCAACGTGGATGCCGTCGCAGATGATCCCTGCAAACAGCCGGTCATCGCTCAGCGCGGCGCCCACCAGGCCCGGCTCCCGCGCGTTCAACTGTGACATGGCATTGAACAGATGGGTCACCCCCAAGACACCGCGATCGACCGCCTGCCCGATTTCGGCTGCGGTGGCGTCGCTGTGGCCGGCCGCGATACGCAATCCGGCGCCGATCAGTTCATCGATCATGGACGCGGGCACGCATTCCGGGGCCAAGGTCACAATGGAGCGGCCGCGGCCCCCAAAACTTTTGATCGCGGCGAGATCGCGCCGATCGGGCACGCGGATCTCGGCTTCGGGATGAATGCCCTTGCGAGACCTGTTGAGGGCCGGCCCTTCCAGATGAAAGCCGAGAACGCCGGGAATCTTCAGACAATCCTGGGCGACTGCAGCCAATCGCTCGATGACCTCGCTGCGATCGGTGATGAGGGTCGGCAAGCAGCCCGTGGTCCCCTCCTTGCGGTGCGCCTCAACGATGCGTCGAACGCCAGCCTCCGTGGGCTGGTCGTTGAGAAGAACGCCCCCGCCTCCGTTCACCTGGATGTCGATGAATCCGGGTGCAAGGATCGCGTCTGCGGGAAGGTGGATTGAGGCGCGCACCTTCGCCTCGCCGAAGGTCATGCTTTCAATCCGCCCCTGCGAGATCCTGACCGATCCCGGCCCGCGCATGGCGGCACCGTCAAAGATGTGCTGCGCGGCAATCGTGAGAGAGGAAGGATTAGCGTCGCCCATCGGTATTGATCCGAGAATAGCAGTCACGGACTCGTGAGGCGAGTCACCTACAAGACTTCATATGTACACCAAGGAGCTTTGGGAGGACCCCGAGCGAAACCTTCGCGTTAACTTTCCATGGGAACAAAAGGTACCACGTATCTCGGCATTGATGGCGGCGGAACCCGCTGCCGTGCCCGGATCGAGGACGAAAACGGCAAGGTACTCGGTGCGGCGAGCTCGGGGCCTGCCACGACGCGGATTGGCTTCGAGAAGGCCTGGCGGTCCATCATGGAGGCCACCGAAGCGGCAGCCGCGCAGGCCGGGCTGACGCGCGAGGATTTCGCGCGGATGCACGCCGGAATTGGCCTGGCCGGTCTCGGTCGCCGGGGTGCGGAAGCGGCGCTCAACAAGATCGCGCATCCCTTTGCGTCCGTCATCTTCATCAGCGACGGCTTGGCGGCCTGTCTCGGCGCCCATAGCGGCGCGGACGGGGCCATCGTGGTAGCCGGCACAGGCTCGGTGGGTGTCGGCCTGATCGACGGCCGCGAGATCCGTCTCGCCGGTTATGGCTTCCCTGTGTCGGACGAAGGCAGCGGTGCCGACATCGGCCTGCAGGTTGTTCGACTGGCGCTGCGGGCCGCGGATCGCCGCGGCGAGCTGACCCCGTTGCTTTCAGAGGTGCTGGGCGCATTCGATCATGATCCTTATCAGGCGGTGGCCTGGTCTGAAGAAGCCAGGGCCGCAGACTATGCTGCGTTCGCGCCGATCGTGATGCGGCACGCCAATCAGGGCGACCCGGTCGGCCGTCGCATTGTCGAACGCGCGGCCGATGCCATCGGCGATCTGCTCGATCTGTTCCTGGCTAGAGGAATCGACCGGCTCTCGCTGGTAGGCGGGCTGGCGGATGCCATTACGCCCTGGCTGACGCCTGACCTGCGCGCCCGCCTCAGGTGTCCTGACGCCGACGCGGCCGCCGGGGCGTTACTGGTGGCGCGAGGGCGGCTTGAGCTGCCCAAGAGAGAAACTGACCATGAACAGGCTTCAAAGTTCCGCGTTTGATGGCGCATGGATCAACTATATGGCCACCGAAGAAGTCGATCCCCGCTTTGCCGATCTTGATGCATGGTCGCTGACGTCAGCGATGGAAGCGATGTGGGAAGGCCAGGTTGCGGCAGTCGCGGCGATCGGCCATGCCCTTCCCGCGATCACTGCGGCGACCGAAGCGGCCAAAGCGGCGCTGGGTGATCACGGACGCATTGTGTATGTCGGCGCCGGCACCTCGGCCCGCGTGGCGGTCCAGGACGGCGCCGAGCTGACGCCGACTTTCGCCTGGCCCAGCGAGCGCGTCCGCTTCATCGTCGCCGGCGGCGACAGCGCGTTCGTCACCAGCATCGAGGGCGCGGAGGATGATGTCGATGATGCAGTCATGCAGATCAATGCCGCGCAGCTCACCGCGCACGATGTGGTGATCGCCGTTGCCGCCAGCGGGACAACGCCATTCACGGTCGCGGCGCTGCAGCAGGCAGGCTCTTTCGGTGCAGTGACGATCGGTGTTGCCAACAATCCCGGCACCGCACTGCTGGCGTCGGCAAAATTTCCGATCTTGATCGAGACCGGCCGCGAGCTGATCGCGGGCTCCACGCGGATGAAGGCGGGCACCGCGCAGAAGGTTGTGCTCAACCTGATCTCCTCAGGGATCATGCTGCGCCTTGGCCGGGTGTACCGCGGCATGATGGTGAACATGCCGCCGACCAACGCCAAGCTGAAGCGGCGCGCCGAGGCCATGGTGGCGCAAATCGCGCACTGTGATCCGTCGCACGCGGCACGCTGGCTTGAGCAGGCCGAGGGAGACATCAAGACGGCAAGCCTTCTGGCGTTGGGTCTCGACAGGGTTGATGCCGAGACCATTCTGAAAAACTGTGACGGCAACCTTCGGCGCGTGTTTGCCGAACTCGCCAAGGATCGTGACTCGCATCGTGACCGGCATCCCAAGGGAGCGGCGGCGCGCAAGCAAGGCGGAGCGGTTGAGCCGTGACGACATCCGCGATGGCGAGCGAAATCGGGGAAAGCGCGGATGTTGTCGCCAAAATTGTTCGTAACCGCCCCGCCACGCGCGATATCGCACAGCGAATTGGGATTGGCTCCGCTCCCCTGTGCGTCGTGTGCGGCCGGGGAAGCTCCGGGCATGCCGGGGTTTTCTTGAGATACCTTGTCGAGACGCGGCTTCGCCTTCCCGTTTCAGCCAGCGCTCCTTCGGTGATCACGGCATTTCGCACGCCGTTGATGCTGCGCCATGCGCTGTTCATCGTGATCTCGCAATCCGGGCGCAGCCCGGATCTTATCGCGGCGACCAGATCGGCGCGCGCCGCGGGCGCCCGCACCATCGCCATCGTCAATGCGACGTCGTCGCCGGTGGCTGACGAAGCGGAGTTCGTCGTTCCGATCGAAGCCGGCAGAGAGCACTCTGTAGCGGCGACCAAGACGGTGATCGGCTCGATGGCCGCTGGCGCCGGACTTGTTGCCGAGTTGGCGGGAGATCGTGCGCTGCGGTCAGCCCTGGACAGGCTGCCCGAGCGTTTGCACCGTGCGCTGGCGCTCGACTGGTCCGGGATTGCCGATGATCTCGTCAAGGCGTCAGCCGTGTTTGTGGCGGCGCGGGGCCTGGGCCTGGGCTCGGCGCGGGAGATCGCTCTCAAACTTTCGGAAATCCTGCGCCTGCCTTCCATCGGTCTGAGCGCCGCCGAGCTGCAGCATGGGCCGCGCGCCGCGTTATCATCGCGCACGCCGGTTGTCATGATGCGCCTCATGGATGAAACGGCAGCGACGGTGGACGCACTGGCAGAAGAATTGCGCGAGCAAAAGATCGCGCTGCATCTATGCGGCGGACCACGTGGCTCGCTGCCCTGGTTGGCCGAGGATGACCCCGCCACCGACCCGATCACCATGCTCGTTCCGGCCTATCGGATGATCGAACAGACGGCGCGCACCTTCGGATTTGACCCGGATCGTCCCCCTCGCCTGAGCAAGATTACCGAGACGTTTTGACAGCTGGCTGTTCGCTGGCTGGCGGCCGAAGGCGGGCTGCTCGGGCTGCGAGCTACGGCTCGGCAAGCCAGGACCGGAACGACGAAGCCGTCCAGAGCCAGGCTAACGCTGCACCGAGCGCGCCGGGCTTTCCTCAACAGCCGCGGCAGATTGATCCTTGAAGCATCTTCTCGAGCCGCGCGTCTTCCTTGTCGATGGTGGGGTCTGTACCAAGCAACGGCCCCTTCATGACGTGGCCAGCAATGCCGGACGATGGCAGCGCGGTACCCAGAGAATTCGTCCCCGGTGCAGCAGCACTCGTGCCGAGCGCTCCGCCGCCTGTCATCGGCATCGACATGTGCGATCCCATGCCGCCACGGGCAAACGCGGCATCCGAGAGCACAAGGCAAACGGCGAACAAGAGAAGCGAAAGCGGTTTCATGGTTCACACTCCACGCGTTGCAACGACCTGCACTTAAAGCTAGGTCCGGCGCGCCGCCTGGCCGCACACGATTGCGCGAGCAGATCGTTACAATACCGACAGGATTCCGCTCGCCTTCAGGTGCTTGCCCGATCGGGTCTTGACGCACCCACCCGGTCCGGCGGCACCCGCAGCCTTCTGAGCGCCCTATAGCGTGCGGTAGCGCTCGATCGATGAAAAATCGGGCGCTATTCCAAGGCCCGGCTCCTCGTTCAGAGCGACCAGGCCCTCGGAGACGTCGAAGACCGGTCCGCAGAATTGATCGCGGAGCGGATTGTCGTTGACGTCCAATTCCAGCCAGCCGTCGCCTCCGGCGCCGGCAAGCAGATGTGCGGACGCAAGCAATCCTATTCCGCCACCGAGGTAATGCGGGCAAAAGGTCTTGCCCGCTTTCAGGATGTCGTCCGCCAGTCCACGGCAAATCGTCAGCCCGCCCCATTTGGCGATGTCAGGCTGAACGACATCAAGCACATCCTCTGCAAGAACCTGTTCGAAGCCTTCGCGGCTTGCAATATTTTCGCCGGCCGCAAGCGGCATGCCGGCGCTCGTGCGCAGCCTCCGCCACTCCTGCCGGGGACGATCGGCACGAAGCGGTTCTTCCAGCCAACGCAGACCGAACTCGCCGAGCCGCGGCACGATCTCCAGCGCCTGATCGATCGACCAACCCTGATTGACATCCGCCGCCAGCATGCCGTCGCCAACCACAGTGCGCAGCGCCGCCAGATTGGCGAGGTCCGTCGCCATATCGAATCCGATCTTGAGCTTCAGCGCGCGATGCCCGCGCCTCATGGCCGCCTCGGCGGTCTGCCGCGCCCCGCCGGGATTGATGCCGCTGGCGTACACCTTGATCTTGCCGGAACGGCCGCCCAGCAATCGCCACAGCGGCTGCCTGTGCCGGCGCGCGTGGAGATCCCACAGCGCAAGATCTATTCCTGCGATGGCCTGGGCGAACGGCCCGGGCTCCCCGCACTGCAGCGCCAGCACCGAAGTGCCCTGCGTCAGGGTCTCGAAAGCCTGCGCGGGACCATCGAGCTCGCGCCCGATCAGCGCAGGCGCGAGCACCTCATTGACGAGCCGCGCCCGATGTTCGGCGCCCGTCGAAGGAAAGTTCGACCAGACCTCGCCCCAGCCGACAACGCCGTCCTGGTCTTCGGCGCGAACGAACACCGCGGGACGGTTCAGCATGCGGCCGAACGAGGTCACCACCGGCGTCGACAGCGGGTAGCGGTAGCAAAACGCCTGGATTGTGCGAATGGAGAAGGCCATCTTTGGATCCAGCGATTTCACTTGGTAACGATCAGGTCGCGACGCAGTTAGTATGCGCGCGCGAAATCGCCTTCCTGCTTGATCTCGCCAAAGGCGGGAAAGCGCGCCTTCCACCGCGTGCCCTTTGCCTTTGTCAGCGCATTGAGGCTTTCCAGCACCGCGACGCCGTCCTTGCGCAGGCTTGCCGCGACCGCCGCGCGATCCGGGAAATGCTTGCGAACGGCGTCAAGCCAGATCGTGCGTCCCGCAAGAAAGCCGCCGGCGCCCGCCGCATAGGCAAACTCCAGCACCCGCTCGAATTTCTCTGGCGCAGCACCACCCGACAGCAGCACCCAGGGAATGTTCCGCTCGCGGCAGATCACGCCGATGGCGTCGAACTCCTTCTGCGCGGCTTGCGCCGCCGCGCTGCCGTCCCGCGGCGGCAGGCTGTTGGCGGCGAGCGGGCTCTCCAGCTTCAGCAGGTCGACGCCATATTCCGGCTTGGCGAACTCGCGCACGCTGTCGATCACAAGCCCCGGCAGCTTGCCAGGCGATTCCACATAATCAGCAGTGTGATTGGCGCTACCCAGGAACGGATAGACCAAAAGCTCCAGCACATAGGGAATGTCGTAGCGCGCACATTCCTGTCCGATCTCGCGCACGAACCGCTTCTGATGTTCGTTGACACCAGGGTCGGCATCGGGCCGGTACCAGGCAAGCACCTTGACCGCGTCACCGCCGATCGCACGGATCTTCTCCACGCTCCAGTTGGCAATGGCGCGCGATTTGCGGCCGCCCGCAGTCTCCTCGACGCGGTGCTCCTCGAGCGTCATGATGAGACCGCAGCGCGCGGGCAGCAGGTCGATGGCGGCGGGCACCGCAAAGTTCGGATCGAACAGCATCGAGCTGCAATGCGGCGAGAGGCTTTCCACCAGCAGCCGCTTGGCGGCGGTTACGTCTGCGTATTCGACCTGCTCGCGCGTGATGCCCTTTGCCTGCGCGATGGCGTCGAACAGTGGCGGCCGCTGGTCCAGCGCAACCATGCGAAAGTGGCCATCCGCATCCGCCAGGCGCGCGATGCCCCGGTTTTTTCCGATCGTTCTCATTGGTGCGTCCTCGTGAAGGCAAGACAGTCATTGATGGAAGGAATTCCGGCGCGACCGCCCGAACGGGTGCATTTCAGCGCGGCGGCCGCAGCGGCGAACGCCATGGCATCCTGCACCTTAAGGCCCGCGCCGATCGCAAAGACATAGGCGCCGTGGAAGACGTCGCCGGCGCCTGTCGTATCGACGACGGAAACAGGATATGCGGCGCGCCGCTGCAGGCGGCCGTTCTCGTGCCAACTCACCCCTTCGCTGCCGCGCGTGACGGCGACGACACGGCAATTGAACCGCGCCAGCTTGTTCAGGGCCGCATCATCCGCCGATCCGGCAAAAGAAGCGAGCGCAGGCTCGGAGAAAACAGCGTGATCGGTAAGCGGCAGCAGGCGCTCGAACACCTCGGCGTCGGCGACATCGCCGTCGAGCACAGTTGGAATGCCAAGCGCGCGCGCCTTGCCGAACAGCGCGATTGCGCCTTCGACCCAACGCGGATCGGCAAGCACCGCAGATGCTTGCGCCACTTCATCCAGCGGCAGCCAATCGGCCGCCTCGGGAAAGGCCCCGCGAAAATTCACGATCTGCCGCTCGCCTGATCTGTCGACGATGATCCCCGAAACCGAGGAGCGTCCATCCGGAAATAATCTGAAGTTTGCGACGTCGATTCCTTCGGAAGCCAGCGCCGACCGCATTTCGCGCCCTGCGGCATCGTCTCCAGCGCGGCCCCAGAACGCGATGGAGCCGCCGAGCCGCGCACCCGTCACGGCGGCGTTTGCCGCCATTCCGCCGCCGAGCGTCGAGTAGTCCAGGCTCCTGATCTTCTCGCTCTGCCCTGAAAAAAATTGATCAACACGCCAGACCTGATCAAGCGCGGAGAGCCCGAGGCAGACAATACGGACCCGCTCCGCGCTCGACGCGATATCCGCGATCGCCTCCCGATCTTCGGTCGCCTCGCGCGCGGTCACTGCAGCACCCGGCCGTCGGTGCTGTCGAACAGATGGGTTTTTCCCGGCTGCGGGCGAAGGCTGAGTATCTCGCCGACCTTCGGCCGCAGCGACGGATCGACGCGCGCAATCGCCGAGGCGCCTGCGAGGTCGAAATGGATCAGCGTATCCGAGCCGAGCGGCTCGACCAGCTTGATCGTCACCGCCATACCGTCGGCCGGATCTGCCGCCAGTGCGAAGTGCTCGGGACGGATTCCGAGCACGCCATTGCCGGCCTTGCGCAGCGGACCGCAACTTTCCGCGCCGAGCGGCACCGCCGCGCCGTCTTTCGAAAACACCACGCCGTCGGCGCGCCACTCGACCGGAAAGAAATTCATCGCCGGCGAGCCGATAAAGCCTGCCACGAACTGGTTGGCCGGCCGCTCATAGACCGCCTCCGGCGTGTCGTATTGCTGCACCGCGCCGCTCTGCAGCACCACGATACGGTCGGCCATGGTCATGGCCTCGATCTGGTCATGGGTGACGAAGACCATCGTGGTCTTCAATTCCTGCGACAATGCCTTGATTTCGGCCCGCACCTGCCCGCGCAGCTTTGCATCGAGATTGGAAAGCGGCTCATCGAACAGAAAAGCCTTGGGATTGCGCACGATGGCGCGCCCCATCGCCACGCGCTGGCGCTGGCCGCCGGACAATTCCTTCGGCTTGCGGTCGAGATAGGGTTCGATATGCAGCAGCGCCGCGGCGCGTTTCACCCGCGCGTCGATCTCGGCCTTCGGCGTCCCCCGCAGTTCGAGCGCAAAGGACATGTTTTCGTAGACGCGCATGTGCGGATAGAGCGCGTAGTCCTGGAACACCATGGCGATATCGCGCTGCGCCGCCGGGATGCCGTTGACGCGTTTGTCGCCGATATAGACCTCGCCCGCCGTGATCGGCTCGAGCCCTGCGATGATGCGGAGAAGCGTGGACTTGCCGCAACCGGAAGGGCCGACAAAAACGACAAACTCGTGATCTGATATCTCGAGGTTGAGATCGGGGATCACGGCAAAGTTGCCGTAGCGCTTGACGAGATTGCGGATCGAGATAGAGGCCATAATCGTCAGTCCAGCGCCAGCACGGGCTTGATCAACTCGCCTTTGGCGAAGCGTGCGAAATTTTCCGGCAAACTCGAAAGTCCGAACTCGCCGTCGACGAGGACGCGGTATTCGTCCTTGTAGCGGCGCAGCAGCGCGACGTTCGGCTCGAAATCGGCGATCGGGAAATAGAAGGTGCGGATCATATAAAAGTCCTTGCGGCGGAACACCTTGCCTTCCTCGATGGTCCATGGCGCGGCATTCTCGCCGACCAGCACCAGCGCGCCGCGAGGCAGGACGAGCTCGATGCCGAGGTTGCGCGCCGCATGCGCGCCCGAGCACTCCATGATCAGCGCAAAGCGTTTCGAGGTACCGCCGACCGGGTGCGCTCTTGCGCCGAAGGATTGCGCGATGGCAAGCCGTGTCGCGTTCGGATCGGAGACATGGATATCGTCATAGCCGAGACTGCGCAGCGCCAGCACGACACCAAGCCCGACCGGCCCCGCGCCCATCACCAGAACAGGGCCAGCCTCGTGCGGCGGCACCACGCGGCTGACGAACCGCACGGCGTGGCCCGAGGTGCCGATCACGTCAAGCAGCAGCGGCGCGATACTGTCCTCGATGTCGTCGGGCACCTCCAGCAGGCAGTTCTCCGGCACCGGCACATATTCGGCATAGCCGCCCGGCCGGTTCCAGCCGATCAGGCTCGACACTTCCAGGCACATCTGCGTGTCGCCGCGCTTGCAGGCGGCGCAACGGTCGCAATGCAGCGGGATATAGATCGCGCAGCGACGGCCATGCAGGCGATGGCCCGGCTGCTCGACCACGCCGAAGATTTCGTGGCCAGCCGTGAATTCCGCGCCCTTGTGCCAGAGCTTGAAGTCGGAGCCGCATAGCGCCGTGCGCGAGATTCGCACCAGCACCTCGCCAACAGCGACTTCCGGCATCGCCACCCGCTCGATGGTGATGCGTTCGTGGCCGTGGAAGACGGCGGCACGCATGATCGAATTGGCGTGCGGAGAGACATTCATCGGAGCACCTAACCCTTTACCGCGCCGAGCGTCAGCCCGGAGACCAGCCAGCGCTGAACCAGCGCGGCGAGAACGAGCGGCGGCAGTGCTATCAGCGTTGCCGCAGCCATCAGCGCGCCCCATTGCGTCGAGCCTTCGCCGATGAAGTTGAAGGCGGCCGCGATCAGCGTCTTGCTGTCGCCGTTCGACAGCACCAGCGCGAACAGGAAATAATTCCAGGAAAATACGAAGGCCAGGATCGCCGCAACCGCGATGCCCGAGCCGACCAGCGGGAGCGCGATGCGCCAGAGAATGCGCGTGATGCTGCAACCGTCGACCTGAGCTGCTTCGAACACGCTGCGCGGGATGCCATCGAAGGATGGCAGCAGCACCCAGATCACGATCGGCAGCGTGATGACGGCGTGGCTGAGAATGAGCGCCGTATAGGAGCCGATCATGCCGACCTGGCGGAACATGACGTACCACGGCAGCAGGAACAGCGTGCCGGGCGCCATGCGCGCTGCCAATGTCAGGATGGCCGGCCATGAAATCCGGGTCCACGACACGGCGAAGGCCGCGGGAATCCCAAACAGCAATCCGAGGCTGGTCGAGCCGATGGTGACGATCAGGCTGTTGACCGCGTAGCTGACGAACGGCGTCGTCTTCATCAGCTCGACGTAGTTCTCCAGCGTCGGTGAGAAAACAAGCGTCGGCGGATAGGCCGTCACCTCGAACGAAGGCTTTAGCGACGACAGCACCATCCATACCGTCGGCGTCATGATGATGATGCCCGCGAGCACGAGCTGCAGCAGGTTGAGGTGGCGGATCCAGCGATCGGCGGTCGGTGCGTCGGTCATCGCGGCATCTACCAGGCGACCGCGCCGCGCAGGCGGTTGAACGCGAGCACCGCGCCGAACACGATCGCGGTCAGCGTCAGCATCAATGCGCTGGCATAGCCGATGTTGAAGAACTCAAACCCGACCCGGAAGCCGTAGATGTTGAGCGTGTTCGAGGCGTTGCCGGGACCACCCTGGGTCGTGATGTAGATGATGTCGAAGAAGCGCAAGAGATCGACGCTGCGCAGGATGGCTGCGGTGACGATAGTCGGCAGCAACAGCGGCAGCGTGATGCGCTGGAAGGTCTTGAACGCCGAGGCGCCGTCGATCTGGGCGGCTTCATAGACGCTCGGCGGCAACGACTGCAGCCCACCAAGCACGATCAGCGCGACATAGGGCGTCCATTGCCAGCTGTCGATCAGCGCGACGGTCGGAATGACCCACCTCGGCGAGGCCAGCCACTCCGACGGCGGCAGGCCGAGCGATTGCAGGATGTAGTTTGCCGCCCCGAGCGACGGATCGAGGATCACGAGCCACATCATGCCGGCGACCACCGGCGGCATCATGAACGGCGAGATGAACATCGACCGCACGATCCCGGGCAGGCGCTTGGCGTGAAACAGAACCAGCGCCAGCCAGACGCCGAACACAAGTTGCAGGACCAGCGAGAGCACATAGAGCGCGATGGTGACCCACAGCCCGTGCCAGAACTCGTAATCGGAGGCGAGCTTGGCGTAGTTCGAAAGACCTGCAAAGGACTGCTGGCCGGTCGACGAAAAGCTCTGGAAGCCGAGCCAGATCGTGTAGACGACCGGGAACGCGATCATCGCGACAGTGAAGATCACCGCCGGCGCCGAGAGCGCCGACAGTTCCAGCTTTTGCCGGTCCTGCGTGACAATGTCGCAGCGGCATCCGACATGCTTGCGCTTCCTTTCAGATTGCAGTCGTCGATGTGACGCCGACCGCTACTTTTGCGCGATCAGCGCATCGAGCGCCTTGTCCGCATCGGCACAGGCCTGATCGACGGTCTTCTGCTTCAGGATCAGATCCTGCACCGCCTGGCCGATGAATTCGCGCGATTGCGGATTGGCGACGATCGGGTAGCCGACCTCGGAGGATCCCTTGGTGGCGAGCACGTCGAGCGCGGCCTGCCATTCCTTGCGCACCGGCTCGGCATCGATCCACTTGCGGTATTCAGGATCGTTGGCGACCGCCGGCCGCGGCGGCGCGATTCCCTGCAGCGCCGTGCGCTTTTGAATCTCCGGACTCGTGGCCCATTGCACGAAATACCAGGCCGCACTCGGCTCCTTGCTGTAGGCGGACACCGCCATGCCCCAGCCGATCGCGGTCGGCACCTGCCCGGCCTCGCCCGCCGGGAACGGCGTCAGGCCGGTATCCTTGAGCCGCTCGCCGCCGTCCATCACGGTGCGCAGTTCATTGGAAGATTCGAACGACATCGCGGCGCGGCCACCGCGATAGAGCGCCGATATCTGCTGGAAGCTGTAGTTGACCACGCCGGGCGGGCCATATTCGCGCAGCAGCCGACTGTAGGTATCCAGCGTCTCCTTGCCCTTCGCCGAGCAAAGATTGGATTTTCCGTTGGCCATGTAGCTGCCGCCGATATTGTGCAGCATGTTGCTGAAAGTGTAGGCGACCGCGGGCTTCAGCCCGCGCGAAACAAACGGCGTGACGGTACTGTCGCAGGCCTTGATCTTCTGTGCTGCGGCTTCGAGATCCTTGATGGTCGCCGGCTTCTCGACGCCGCATTTCTTGAGGATGTCGGTGCGATAATAAAGAATGGGCCCCTCGATGTTCATGGGCATGCTGGTCAGCTTGCCGTTGAACGTCCCGGCCTTGAGCAGCGCCTGACTCAGCCCGGCAAAGTCGTAGTCCGTTGCCACCTCGTTCTTCGACATGGCGGAGAGATCGGCATACCAGCCGGAGACGGCGAACTGCTCACCCTCGCGCGACGGTAGCGTCATGAACACGTCGACCTCGTCGCTGCGCGCATTCATGACGGTGACCAGCCGCTGGCGCATCTGCTGCTCCTGGTAGCCGTCAACCTTGAGCGTTATCCCCGTGAGCTTCTCGAAATCGGCCTTGTAGGTCAGCAGCGCCTGCCCCACGGGATTGTTGTTCGCGAGGAATGTGACGGTCTTGCCCTGGAACTTCTTCCAGTCGAAGTCGGCCGCATTTGCCTGCGCGCTGACGGCGGCCACCGCGAGAACCGGCAACGCGACGCGCGCCGCAAACATCCTGGCGTTCATTGAACTCCTCCCTGACCTGGCCTGTCCCGCCTGCTCGGCAGCGCCATTCTGAAACCGGTTACATCCTAGGCGCCACCTCTCGCCTGTCAAGAGAACGGACAATCCATCGATGAATTTGCAGAATTTCCAAACTTGCGTATTTTGTTGATCAGCCATTTGTGTAACGTTACATCCATCACGCCATGAATCCGCCCGCCACCAAATCATTGAAACAAGGCATTCGTGCCGTCGCGGCGCGGGCCGGCGTATCGACGGCATCTGTCTCGCGCGCGATCAACAATCCCGAAGCGGTGAGCCCCGACTTGCGCGCACGCATCTCGCAAGCGATCGATGCGGTCGGCTACATCCCGCATGCGCCGGCCCGCATCCTGTCGTCGCGCCGCTCGCGCACGCTCGGCGCAATCGTGCCGACCATCGACAACACCATGTTCGCGCGCGGTATCGCCTCGCTGCAGAAATATCTTTCCTCGGTCGGCTACATGCTGCTGCTGACCACCAGCGGCTACGACCTCGACGCCGAGCTGGAGCAGGCGCGCAACCTGATCAGTCGCGGCGTCGATGGCCTGGTGCTGCGCGGCGATTGCCATCACGACGCCTTGCGCAAGATGCTCGCCGACAATTCGGTGCCCTTCATCAATGTCGGCATCTATCGGCCCGATCGTCCCTACCCCTGCGTCGGCACCGACAACGAGGCCGCGGCCTACCGCGCCGCCGCGCATGTCGTTGAACTCGGACATGTCAGGATCGGGGTCGTCTCCGCGCTCCAGCGCAACAACGACCGCGCCAGCGCCCGCGTCGCCGGCTTCCGCCGCGCCCTTGCCGTGGGCGGCGTCGAACTGCCGGATAAGTGGCATGTCGAGGTGCCCTATACGCTCGACGATGCGCGCGAGGCGGCGCGCTATCTGCTCAGCCTCGATGACCGCCCGACCGCGGTGGTCTGCGGCAACGACGTCATCGCCTACGGCGTGCTGCTGGAAGCTGAGCGCAGCGGTTTCTCGGTGCCGCGTGACCTCTCCGTCGTCGGCTTCGACGATCTCGACTGGAGCCGGCATTTGCGGCCGAGCCTGACCACCATTCATGTCCCCACCGGCGAGACCTGGCAGCGCGCCGGCGAATATCTGGTCCGGCGGCTGGCCGGCGAACAGGCCATCATGCATCACGAAATCGACTACTCGCTCGTCGTTCGCGAGTCGACGGCCCCGCCTGCACCCCTGAAACGACACGGACGATCACGATGACCTCCACCTTCTCGCTGGCCCAGGGTTTTCATGCCGTTGTGATCGGCGGCGCCGGCGATATCGGCGCCGCCATCAGCAGCGTGTTCCGCGAGCTCGGCGCGACGGTCACCGCCACCGCCGTCAATGATGCCGATCTTGCCCGGACGCCGCTGCAGCCTCAGGCAGGACTTGAGCTGACAACGCTTGATGTCACCGACGACGCCGCGGTCGCAGCGCTTGCGCAACGGCATGACCGCGTCGACGCGCTGGTCAATTGCGCCGGCATTTTGGCGCGCGACAAGGAATTTGAGATCGAGACCTTTACCAAGGTGCTCGATGTCAATCTGACCGGCACGTTCCGGACCTGCATGGCTTTCCGCCCGCTGCTGGCCAACAGCAAGGGCTCGATCGTCAACATCGCCTCGATGAACGCAACGCTGGCGCTGCCGCGCATTCCCGCCTATTGCGCCAGCAAAGGCGGCGTCGTGATGCTGACCAAGGCGCTCGCTCTGGCCTGGGCCGAGGAAGGCATCCGCGTCAATGCCGTGGCGCCGGGCTATATCGAGACCTCGATCAATGCCGCCGGCCGGTCCGACCGCGCGCATTACCAGCGCATCGCCGACCGCACCGCCTTCAAACGATGGGGGCAGCCGGAAGATGTCGCCGGCGCCGTAGCTTTCCTCTGCATGCCGGCGTCGCAATATGCGACCGGAACGGTGGTCGCAATCGATGGCGGCTTTCTCGCCGGCTAGAGCCTTTTCCGTTCCGATTGAATCGGAACGGGGCTCTAGATTCTTGTTTTGACGCGCTTTCTTGACGCGAACCGGTTTCCACTTCGCTGGAAAACGCTTTAATCAGGCGCCCACGGGAGTCAATGAAGCTTGTTTCCTCCCGCCGACGACGACCGGGTTACCGGATCGCCGTTGCCGGACAAGACCTGGGCCGCGCCGCCGATGCCGTGCCGGAACGCCTCATCGAAGGTGACGCCGCGAACCTGCCAACGGTGCGTCCGGCCGCCCCAGTCCATCTGCCACTGCGTGGCCCAGCCGAGATCCCGATCGTTCCAGACCAATCGCCCAACCAGAACGACTTCGCCACCCTGCTGGGCCGCAATCGGCGCCAGCGCCGGGAATGGCGCCGTCCTGAGCTCCGCGCCCGTGATGTTCGATTTCGCCAACGCCGCCGTGCCCGGCAGCACAATGTCCATGCCGCGCTTGTCAGCCGCGGCGAGCAACGCGTCGCGCTGCAAGTCGGACTGGGTTCCATCTGTTGTCACGATATAGTTCCTTACGCCTTGTTCCATCTCGACAAAGACGGCAAGGCGCGGACGATGTGAAAGCCAGGGCTTGAGGCCAAGCGTCTTGAGAATGTCGTCGATCTTGCTTTCCTCGAACTCCACGGTGAGATCGTAGGGCCGGTCGCGGGTGCCCTGCTCGTCACGAATGGGCTTGCCAAAAAACTGGTCGCGATAGCTGAATGCCCGGACGAAATCTTTTGCCTTCGACTTGTATGCGGCCAATCGCCGGTCACCGGCCAGCTTCAGCGCGCCGGATGCCTTGATGAGGACGTCCTCCAGACACGCGGCAAAGCCGGTCATGCGGTTCGCCTCGCCCTGGCCCGTCACGGTGACTTTTGTTCGATAAAGATCAGCTCCCGTGGCTGACATGGTGCCGGCGCACCAGGTCAGGGCGGCTGCCAT
The DNA here is from genome assembly GCF_036924765.1 of Bradyrhizobium sp. AZCC 1678. Taxonomy (NCBI): domain Bacteria; kingdom Pseudomonadati; phylum Pseudomonadota; class Alphaproteobacteria; order Hyphomicrobiales; family Nitrobacteraceae; genus Bradyrhizobium; species Bradyrhizobium sp. AZCC 1678. The sequence continues at coordinate 2,154,221 of NZ_JAZHSE010000001.1, read as the reverse complement.
AAATATCCGGACAATCGCGCGGACTGTACCGCGGCCTGTTCTGGTAGACCGGCGCCTCGTCCTATGCAGATCGGCCACGACGATACCTCCCGCGGTTCCGTATCAAGGATGCTCTTCTCATCGAACATTCGTTCGTTTTTGCGGAAGCGCAAACTTTCGAAGTGCAGGGCCGCATCACGGAAACAGCAAAGCTCGCTGCCGTCCGGATCGAGGCGCGGGCGGCCCCGTCGAGATGGCGGTTCTTGCAAAGGTTCAAGCTGGCACGTGAAGCGCATTCCGGTCATGGGTTCGAGTCATGCGACGTCGTCAGTGAAATCAGAGACTTATTGCTTCGTCTTCACGGCCCGCGATGCGGAATCGCTGCTCGCAAATCACTGCAAGTCTCGTCGCGGCGCAACATGCAAAATGAGACTACCGGTCAAGTTGCGGCGGGTGTAGTTGCGCGCGCCGGCCCAGTCATCAGCTAGGTTTTCGTCTGGCGGTTCCGGCGCAATGCATTCCGGCTGTACGATACGCAGCCGGCATCGACTGCATGGCGATTCCTTGGAACGACCTGACGATACACGACCTGGCAATACAAAAACTGGCGATACAAGGGAGGGGTTCGATGTTTAGAAGCTGTGCGGGACTGGTCGCGCTGAGCAGCCTGTTGCTTTCCGGCGCCGCCTTAGCTCAAGAGAAGATCAAGGTCGGCGTCACCGCGACGCTCGAAGGCACCTATACCGTGCTCGGCGAGGACGGAATACGCGGCCACCAGACGGCGATCAATACGCTCGGCAAGAAGGTCGGCGACAAGGAAATCGAATTCATCATCGCCTCCACGGATGCCACGCCGGACTCCGCGGTTCGCGCCGTGCGCAAGCTGATCGAACAGGACAAGGTGCAGATCCTGCTCTCGCCATTGTCCGGTGACGAAGGCATTGCGGTGAAAAATTTCGCCAAGACACGCCCCGAACTGACCTTTGTGAACGCCGCTTCCGGCGCGCAGGAAACGACGTATGTCGACCCGGCGCCGAACTTCTTCCGCTACAACATGGACGGCGCCCAGTGGCAGGTCGGCCTCGGCAAATACGCTTACGACACCAAGCGTTACCGAAAGATCGCAACCGTCGGCGAAGACTATTCGTTCATCTACACCCAGGTGTTCGGACTGGTGCTGGAGTTCTGCGGCGCCGGCGGACAGGTCACCAATCGGCAATGGGTGCCGCTCGGTACGAAGGACTTTGCGTCCGTCATTGCCGCGCTGCCCGACGATGTCGATGCGATCTATCTCGGCCTTGGCGGCGCCGATGCCGTCAACTTCCTGAATCAGTATCAACAGGCCGGCGGCAAGGCGCATCTGATGGGCGGCTCGATCATGGTCGACCAGACCATCCTCTCCGCCAAGGGCAACGCCAAGAATGCGCTGCTCGGCACCATTGCAGCGAGCGGCCAGGCCGATACCTGGGAGGATCCAGGCTGGCAGAAGTTCGTGAAGGCCTATCAGGATGCTTTCCCGCCGAACAAGCGGTTCCCGAGCCCCTCGCTGCTCGCCACCAACTACTACAACTCGACGATGGCGCTGATCCTTGGGCTGCGTCAGGTCAACGGCGATCTCAGCAACAACCAGGCGAAACTCAAGGAAGCCCTCGCCAAGATCGAGCTCGACGCGCCCAACGGCAAGATCAAGCTCGACTCCAACCGCCAGGCGATCGGAACCAACTTCGTCACCGAGGTGGTGGACGACGGCAAGGGCGCCTTGTTCAGCAAGGTCGTGAAGGTCATTCCCAACGTGAACCAGACCCTGGGCTACGATCCGGCGGTTTTCTCCAAGATCGGCCTGCCGAGCCGAACGGTTCCGGAGTGCAAGAAGTACTGAGTTCTTCGCATTTGCGAACGGGCCCCGGTCGCGCCCCGGGGCCCGGACGGAATGTGATCTACCCTTGCATTCTCGCGGCGGATGTTGAACGCTGATTGAAAAGACAAGAACATCCCCGCGGGAGGGAAGGCATGAGCAAGGCTCTGGCCGTCTTCCACGGCCGGTTCGGTCGCGCGACGGTCTATCAGTTGAACCGCCCCTTCAACATGCACGCGCATCGTGAAGGGCATCTGATTTTTCATGTCGGTGGAACGCCAGCCGGCATCGATGTGTGCGATGAGCGATGGCTTCTCACAGAAGACTCCATTGTTGCGATCAACCCTTGGGAACCACACAATTTTGTCCCGACGGATATGGAGAACGGGGCAATCTTCTTCGTCCTCTACGTCAACGCCGAATGGTTCGCTCCCGATGCGGCGCGGGCCCACAGCCTGCGGTTCGGCCGAACATGCTTCAAGCGGACGGTTCCCCTCGACAGGCATATCAGGCGAACCGCCGCGCTGGTCTGCGGTGCGCCTTCGCTAAGCAGCCTCGATTGCGAACTAAGGCAGTTGATCGACGGTTGCCATGAGGAAAGCTGGCAAAGGCCCGAGCCGGTGCAGGAGGCGCGCACCGCCGCCGCCGTTACTGATTTTCGCGTCCGCAAATCCATCAAGCTGATGTCCGAAAGCCCGGGCGCGGAAATCGAACTGGATTCGATCGCGCGGGAGGCCGGCCTGTCGCGTCCGCATTTCTACAGGCTGTTCCGCACCCAGACCGGCGTCACCCCGAACCTCTATCTCAATACACTGATCATGGAACAGGCACTGGACGCCTTGGTCGCGACCGAGGTGCCGATCGCCGATATCGGCTTCGATCTCGGCTTCTCCTCCCAAAGCGGTTTCACACGCTTCTTCGCTGCCAATGTCGGGATGGCACCGACGGAATACCGCCGCGCCGCCAAAGTCTTGCGACCCTGAGCGTATCAGGCGCGAAAAGATACTGACAATCAAGTGCAAGGTTTGCGGCGCCGTTAGGATGCCCTGAAAACGCGAGCCGAAACGGCCGCGGCGTCTGGGAGGACGGTATGGCGACCGCCGGGCTTTTACCGTGACAGGATTCATCGAACGCCATCCGGCATGGGCGCTGATCCTCTTGATCGCGGTCGCGGTCTTGCTGTGGCTGATCCTTGCCGTGTGGCCGCCCGGCCTCGAAGAGGCAATCGGCCGAAAGCGCGTCTTTCTCAACGCCGTCTTCAACGGCATCACGCTCGGCAGCCTCTACTTCCTGGTGGCGAGCGGCTTCACCCTGATTTTCGGCCTGATGCGCAACGTCAATCTGGCGCATGGTTCGCTCTATCTGTTCGGCGGCTACATCGGTTACGCCATCAGCACCTGGACCGGCTCCTGGGTGCTCGGTTTCATCATCGCGTTTATCGGTGTGGCGCTGGTCGGCGTCGTCCTGCAAATCGTCGTCTTCCGCCGCATGGAGGGCGAGGATCTGCGCCAGACCATGGTCACGATCGGGCTTTCGATCGTATTTGCGGACCTGATGCTGTGGGTATTCGGCGGCGATTTCTATCAGATCCAGACCCCGAGCTGGCTGGTCGGCCCGATCGAATTGCCGCTGGTTACCGCGGTCAAATCGTCGGGCGAGGCGGTCTATCTGCGGTACCCGATGGTGCGGCTCGTGATCTTCGCAGCCGCGGTGGTGATCGGCATCGCGATGTGGCTGGCGCTCAATCGAACCCGCGTCGGGATGATGGTGCGTGCCGGCGTCGATGACCGCGACATGCTGGCCGCGACCGGCGTGCCCATCCAGCTCGTCTTCGTCGTCGTGTTCGCGCTCGGCGCCGGGCTTGCCGGCATCGCGGGCGTGGTCGGCGGAACCTTCCAGTCGCTTTCGCCCAGCGAAGACACCCGCTTTCTGCTGGCTTCCCTCGTCGTCGTCATCGTCGGCGGCATGGGATCGATCCCGGGCGCGGCGCTCGGCGCCGTTATCATTGGCCTCGCCGAGCAGCTCGGCTCCGTCTACATCCCGACCTACGCGATCGTGGTGACCTTCCTCATCATGGTGCTGGTGCTGGCGCTGCGGCCGCAGGGCCTGTTGGCGAGGCGCTGACATGTCGCTGGTCCAGGGCGCGCATCAAGAGACCAGTCGGGTAGCATCAGCGCGGGCGGCGTTGCTGGCGTGGCCGGAATTCAACAATCCGGCCGTCTGGTTGGTGGCGGTGATCCTCCTGATCATGCCGTTCATCGCCAGCGGCTTCTTCCTGATCGAGATCTTCGCCACGACGCTGATCCTCGGGACCATCGCCCTCAGCCTGATGTTCCTGGCGGGCTATGGCGGCATGGTCAGCCTGATGCAGCTCACCATCGCCGGCTTTGCCGCCTACATGGTCGCGGTGTTCGGCATGAGCGCCAACACCAATATCAGCCTCGGCTGGCCGTGGTGGCTCGCCACACCGATGGCGCTGGTGCTCGCGACCATCTTCGGCACGCTCGGTGGTGCGCTCGCGGTTCGCACCGAGGGCATCTACACCATCATGATCACGCTCGCGATCGGTGCGGCCTTCTACTATTTCACCAATCAGAACTGGCCGATCTTCGGCGGCCATACCGGCATCAACACCATCGCCACGCCGAAATTCTGGGGCGTCGACTGGCGCGCCGACGTCCCCTACTACTACATCACGCTGGGCGTCGCGGCGTTTTGCTATTTCGCGGTTCAATATGTCTCGCGCGCCCCGTTCGGCCTCGCACTGCAGGGCGTGCGGGACAATCCCCGCCGCATGGCGGCGCTCGGCTTCAATGTCAACGCACACCGCGTGGCAGCCTACGCCTTCGCATCCTTCATCGCCGCGCTCGGCGGCGTGCTGCAGGTCTGGAACTACCGGCAGATCTCGCCCGGCTCGGTCAGCGTCGGCGCCTGTATCGATATCCTGATCATCGCCGTGGTCGGCGGCATCACCCGTCCCGTCGGCCCCTTCATCGGCGCCTTCATCTTCGTCATCCTGCGCACCTTCGCGCTCGATCTCCTGGTCAAGTTCGGGCTCGACGGCAACCGCTTCCGGTTGCTGATCGGTCTCGGATTCCTAGCCATCGTGTTCTGGTCGTCGGACGGCGTGATCGGGCTCTGGGAGCGATGGCGCCGCCGCGCAACCGCGCCCGACAAACGCGCAAGCGGAGGCCACGGTCATGGATAGCGCCGCGCCACGCTTTTCAGCGGTCGGTTCCGGCGCCGCGCTCGAGCTGCGTGGCGTGACGCGGCTGTTCGGCGCGCTCGCGGCGCTGACCGACGTCACCATCACGGTTCGCCCGGGGGAACGCCGCGCCGTGCTCGGCTCCAACGGCGCCGGCAAGACCACGCTGTTCAATTGCGTGACCGGCGACTTTCCGCCCTCCTCCGGCACCATCCGCTTCTTCGGCGAGGACATCACTCACTTTCCGCCCTATGAGCGGATCCGCCGCGGCTTGCGCCGCACCTACCAGATATCGGCGCTGTTCCCCGGCCTCACCGCGCGGGACAATGTCTACCTCGCCTGCCGCGGCGTATCCCGCGGTCGATTTTCGCCGCTGCGTCCGGGCGCGAACGACGCCCTCATGCATGCAGCCGAAGCGCTGATCCAGGCGGTGCATCTGACGCCGGTCAGGGAACAGTTGGTCGCGGAACTCGCGCATGGCCAGCAGCGGCAGCTCGAGATCGCGCTCGCGCTTGCCGGCGCCCCGCGATTCATCCTGTTCGACGAACCGGCCGCGGGCCTCTCCCCCACCGAGCGACGCGAGCTGATCGAAATCCTGACGTCGCTGCCTGCCCATATCGGCTACATCATCATCGAGCACGACATGGATGTCGCGTTGCGCGTCGTCGAAAGCGTCACGATGATGCACAACGGCCGCGTCTTCAAGGAAGGCCTGCCGCACGAGATCGAAGCCGATCCCGAGGTCCAGGAACTCTATCTGGGGGCCGGTCATGAGTGAGGTCCGCCGCGCCGCGCCTGCCCTCGAAGTCAGGGGCCTCGACGTCTATTACGGCCATTCCCATGCCCTGCAGGGCGTCGACCTGACTTTGGACTCGGGCGTGTTCTCGGTGGTCGGCCGCAACGGCATGGGCAAGACCACGCTGTGCAAGACCATCATGGGCCTGTTGCGGGCGAGCGGCGGTTCGGTTCGAGTCCGCGGCGAGGATATCACCCGTCTCAGCCCGGCGCGGATCGCGCAGGCAGGCGTCGGCTACGTGCCGCAAGGGCGACGGCTGTGGCGCTCGCTCAGCGTCGCCGAGCATTTGAGCCTCGCCGCCGGGATGCGGCGCGGGCCGTGGACCATCGATCGCATCTACGAGACGTTCCCCCGTCTTGCCGAACGCAAGGATCATGGTGGCGGCCAGCTCTCGGGCGGCGAACAGCAGATGCTGGCGATCTCGCGCGCGCTTCTGACCAACCCGCATCTGCTCATCATGGACGAGCCGACCGAAGGCCTCGCACCGGTCATCGTCGCCCAGGTCGAGGAAATGCTGGTGCGCCTCGGTGAAGACGGCGACATGTCGGTGCTCGTGATCGAGCAGAATATCGGCGTCGCTACCGCGATCTCGAAAAATGTCGCGATCATGGTCAATGGCCGCATCAATCGCATCATCGACTCCGCGCGCCTTGCGGCCGACCGCGAGCTGCAGCAACGGCTGCTTGGTGTTGGCGTCGTTGGAGTCCACGCCGAGCTGGACACGGATATCGAAGCCGCCGATGCGAGCACCGCGGCTGAGGCGCGTCCTGCGCCGCCGCGCGCCGCGGGCGCAGCCCCAATCCGCGTCTATATCTCCAATCCCACCCTGCCGACGCGGTGGTCGCAGCCGGCGCCGATTGCGCGCATCGAGGCCGCAGCGCGCACGCTTTCGACGGGCGTTACGCGTATCGAAGACGTTGCCCGGCAAAAACGCCCGGCCGGGGCTTCTGTACAAAGCGCATCCGGGCCACCTGTCGTCCTCGTCGCCGGCACGCTCGATACCAAGGGCGAGGAACTGCGCTTCATTCGCGACGTGATCGCCGGACAGGGCTTGCGGACGCGCCTGGTCGACGTATCAACCAGCGGCAAGCTTTCCACCTGCGACGTCTCCGCCCAGGAAATCGCGCTGAACCACGGGCGCGGCGGATCTGCTGTGTTCGGGTCCGACCGCGGCGCGTCGGTGACGGCGATGGCGGACGCGTTCGCCAACTGGCTGCGCCGCCAGGGCAATGTCGCAGGCATCATTTCAGCAGGCGGCTCTGGCGGTGCTTCGCTGGTCGCGCCCGCCATGCGCACCCTCCCCGTCGGCGTGCCGAAGCTCATCATCTCCTCGGTCGCCTCGGGAGATGTCGGTCCCTACGTGGGCCCCGCCGATATCACGATGATGTATTCGGTCACCGACGTACAGGGTCTCAATTCGATCTCGCGCGCCGTGCTCGCCAACGGCGCCAACGCCATCGCCGGCATGGTGAAGGCGCGTCTGGACAATCAGGCCAGGCTGGAGCGCAACGCGCCGGCCGATCTGCCGGCGGTCGGCATCACCATGTTCGGCGTGACGACGCCGGCCGTGCAGAAGATCGCGGCCGACCTGCGCAACGATTTCGAATGCCTCGTCTTCCACGCCACCGGCGTCGGCGGCCGCTCGATGGAAAAGCTGGTCGATTCCGGAATGCTGGCCGCCGTCATCGATCTCACGACGACAGAAGTCTGCGATCTCCTGATGGGCGGCGTGTTTCCGGCGACCGACGACCGCTTTGGCTCGATCATCCGCAGCCGCCTGCCCTTCATCGGCTCTGCCGGCGCGCTGGATATGGTCAATTTCGGCGCGCCCGACACGATCCCTGAGCGCTATCGCCAGCGCAAATTCCACGTTCACAATCCGCAGGTGACCTTGATGCGCACCACGCCGGAGGAGAACGAGCGCATCGGGCGCTGGATCGGCGACAAGCTCAACCGGATGGATGGGCCGGTGCGCTTCTTCCTGCCGGAAGGCGGCGTCTCCGCGCTCGACGCCCCGGGCCAGCCGTTCTGGGATCCGGAAGCGGACGCCGCGTTATTTACCGCACTGGAGCGCAGCCTGCGCCAGACCAGCAACCGCCAGGTTATCCGCGTCAAGCGCCACATCAACGAACCCGAATTTGCATCCGCCATCGTCAACGCGCTCCGTCCTCTGGTCGGACGCCCGGGGACCCGTCGGAAAGTCGCGAGGTGACCATGGCGAAGTTCGAACGTTCAGCCATCCTGAAGAAGTTTCGCACCATGGCCGCCAAGGGCGAGCCGATCGTCGGCGGCGGCGCCGGCACTGGATTATCAGCCAAGTGCGAGGAAGCCGGCGGCGTCGACCTGATCGTCATCTATAATTCCGGCCGCTATCGCATGGCCGGGCGCGGCTCGCTTGCCGGAATGATGCCGTATGGCGATGCTAACGCCATCGTCGTGGAAATGGCCGGCGAAGTGCTGCCCGTCGTCACAAGGACGCCGGTGCTGGCCGGCGTCAACGGCACCGACCCGTTCCGCGATATGGATAACTTTCTGGACCAGTTGAAGGCGCTGGGCTTTGCCGGCGTGCAGAACTTTCCAACCGTCGGGCTGATCGACGGCGTATTTCGCGCCAATCTCGAGGAAACCGGAATGTCCTACGCGCTGGAGATCGACATGATCGCCAAGGCGCGTGACAAGGACATGCTGACGACGCCTTACGTGTTCAGCGAAAGCCAGGCGACCGCGATGGCCATCGCAGGCGCTGATATCATTGTCTGCCATCTCGGCCTGACCACCGGCGGTGCGATCGGTGCGCAGACCGCGCTAAGGCTCGAAGACTGCCCGGAACAGATCGACACCTGGGCGGCAGCGGCGCTCTGCGTCAATCCGGACATATTGGTGCTGGCCCATGGCGGTCCTATCGCCGAGCCTGATGATGCCGACTTCATCATGAAACACACGCGCAAGTGCCACGGCTTCTACGGCGCCTCCTCGATGGAGCGCCTGCCGGTGGAGCGGGCGCTCACGGAACAGGTTCGTAAATTCAAGGCGATCGGCGCGCGGTAAACGCCGGGAGCAAAGGGAGGAAAAGATGTCGGGGACTCTGGTTGGCGAATTGATTCTCTGGCTGATCGTTGCGATCGTCGTGATCGCCATCGTCGTCTACATCGTGAACTGGCTCTACCACCGTTCGTCGAAGGAAGTCTCCTTCGTCCGAACCGGCCTGCTCGGCGAACGCGTCGTGATCAACGGCGGCGCCTTCGTGCTGCCTTTCATCCACGACTTTACGCCCGTCAACATGAACGTGCTTCCGATGGGCATCGTGCGGGCCAAGCATGACGCGGTGATTACCCGCGACCGCATGCGTATCGACATCGAGGCCGACTTTTACGTGCGGGTGCAGCCGACGCGCGAGGCGGTCGCGATCGCCGCCGCCACGCTCGGGCGGCGCACGCTCGAGCCTGAGCAGTTGCACGCCCTGCTTTCCGGCAAGTTCGTCTCCGCCATACGTTCGGTCGCCGCCGAAATGACCATGGAACAGATGCACGAGCAGCGCGGCGAATACGTCACGCGGCTCAAGGCCGCCGCCGCCGAGGCGTTGGCCCAGAACGGCCTCGAACTCGAATCCGTCGCCATCACCGACCTCGACCAGACCGATCTGGAATACTTTAATCCATCGAACCGATTCGACGCCGAGGGCCTGACCCGCCTGATGGAGGACATCGAGGCCAAGCGCAAGCTGCGCAACGACATCGAACAGGATTCGATGATCAAGATCCGGACCCGCAACCTCGACGCCGAGCGCCAGGCGCTGGAGATCGAGCGCGAAAGCGAGACCGCCCGCCTCGAACAGGAACGCGACATCGAGATGCGCCGGGCGCTGCAGCGCACCGAGGTGGCGCGCGAGCGCGCCTTGCGCGAGACCGAGGCCGAACAGGCGCAGATTTCCGCCCGTGAAGCCATCGAGAAGGCCCGCATCGCCAACGAACAGGCGATCGCCGAGGCCCGCATCTTCTCCGAGCGCGAGACCCGTCACCGCGAGATCGAGCGCACGCGCGCGGTGGAAGAGAAGGAATTGCTCGCGCGCGAGGAAATCGAAAAGGCCAAGATCGCCAACCAGCGCGCGGTCGATACCGCCCGCATCGCCTCCGAACGCGAGGTGCGCCAGCGCGACATCGAGCGCACGCGGTCGGTCGAGGAAGCCGAGATCACAGCCCGCGAGGCGGTCGAGAAGGCGCGCATCCAGCAGGATCGCTCCATCACCGACGCGCGGATCGCCAACGAGGAAGAAACCCGAAGGCGCGAGATCGAGCGTACCCGCGCGGTCGAGGAAGCCGAAATCGCGGCGCGCGAGGCGATCGAAAAGGCCCGCATCGCCCAAACTACCATCGTCAACGTCGAACGCATCGCCTCCGACGAGCGCACCCGGTCGCTGGAGATTGCGCAGGTTCGCACCATTCAGGAAGCGGAGATCGAGGCGCAGAAGGCCGTGGAAGCCGCACGGATCGCGCGAGAGCGGACGCTGGCGGCGGAGCGGATCGGCGCCGAGCACGCTACGCGCAAGCTGGAAATCGAGCGCAACCAGGCGCTGGAAGTCGCCGGAATCACCGCGCGCGAGGCGACCGAATCCTCCCGCATCGCCCAGGAAGAGCGCGTTCGCTCGCTCGAAATCGCGCGCAACCGTGCCATCGAGGAGGCCGACATCGCCTCGCGCGAAGCGATCGAGGCCGCGCGCATTGCCCAGGAGAAGGTGATCGCCGCCCAGCGTATCCGGGCGGAGAAGGAAACCAGGGGGCTCGAGATCGACCGCACCGAATCGATCGAGGCTGCCGAACTCAAGCGGCGCGATGCGATCGAACGGCGGCGCGTCGAGGTCGAACTGGCGCTGGAGGCGGAGCGCATTGCCTCGTCGAAGACCCGCGAGGTCCTCAACATCGACCAGAAGAAGGCGGTCGAGATCGCCGACGAGGAGCGCGTAATCGCGCTCGCCGCCAAGCGCTCCGAACGGATCGACGCCGATCGCCAGGTCAAGCAGGCCGAGATCATCGCGCGCAAGGAAGTCGAGACAACAGATGTCTCGCGCGAACAGGCGCTCGAGGCCGCCCGGCTCGCTCGCCGGCGCGCGATCGAGCAGCTCGAGGTCGGCCGCGTCCAGGCGCTGCAGGAAGCCGAGATTGCCTCCCGCGAGGAAGTCGAGCGGGCCCGCATCGCCTCCGACCGCGGCCTCGACGAAGCCCGCATCGGCCGCGAGCGCGATCTGCGCAAGCTGGAGGTCAATCGCGAGAAGGAAGTCGAAACGGCGCTGATGGATAAGGCCATCGCTCTTTACCAAAAGTCACTGGAAGAGTCCGCGGCCAAGGTGGCGGCCGAGGATGCGCGCGCGGGAGCGACTGAGGCGGCCGAGCGCGTCGTCACCGCCCGCGACAGCGAGATCGCCAAACGACAGAAGACCATCGAGGTGCTGCTGGCGGAGAAGCGGGCCGAGGAGACGAAGATCGCGGCCGACGCCGAGCGCGTGCGCGCCGCCGTCGAGGCCGAAGCACAGCGGCTGCTCAACGAAGCCGAGAACGTGCTCACCGACCAGGCGCGCTACTCGCTGTTCCGCCGCAAGCTGCTCGACCGCATCGAGGGCATCGTGCGCGAGAGTGTCAAGCCGATGGAGAAGATCGAAGGCATCCGCATCCTTCAGGTGGACGGGCTCAACGGTGGTGGCGGCGGCAATGGCGGCCGCAGCGCCACCGACGAGGTGATCGACTCGGCGCTGCGTTATCGAATGCAGGCGCCGCTGATCGACTCGCTCCTCGCCGATATCGGCGTCGAGGGCGGCAGCCTCGCCAGGATGCCTGGCCTGATCCGCGAGGCGCGCGACATGCAGGGCATCAAGGAATCGACGCGCAAGGGCGGTCCAGGCAAATCCGACGCACCGCCTGCCCCTGACACCCCCGGCGAGACGGCCCCAGAACGCGGACCGCGCAAGAAAGGTTGAGATCACGCCATGGCCCGCGTCTACGTCTCCACCGTCGTCAACGCCCGCAACGACCGCGTCTGGGCGCGCGTGCGCGACTTCAACGGCATGCCGAACTGGCATCCGGCGATTGCGGAAAGCCGCATTGAGGGCGGAGAGCCCGCGGACAAGATCGGATGCGTGCGCGACTTTCGCCTGCGCAACGGCGATCGCATCCGCGAAAAACTACTCGGCCTCTCCGACTACGACATGTTCTGCACCTACTCCATCCTGGAGTCGCCGATGGGGGTGGAGAACTACGTAGCGACCCTGCGGCTCACGCCGGTAACCGACGGCGACCAGACCTTTCTCGAATGGACCGCCGAATTCGACTGTGCGCCCGAGCGCGAGAACGAGCTTGTCAGCAATATCGGGACCGGCGTGTTTCAGGGCGGATTCGACGCCCTCAAGCGTGCCTTCGGAGGCTAGTGTGCCGCATATCGTCAAAAGCACGATCCTCGACGCGCCGACCGGCGCGGTCTGGAACGTGCTGCGCGATTTCAACGGCCACGACCGCTGGCATCCCGCGGTGGCGACCAGCACCATCGAGCGCGCGCAGGCTTCCGACAAGATCGGCTGCGTGCGCCGCTTCAAGCTGCAGGACGGTTCGGAATTGCGCGAACAATTACTTGCGCTGTCCGACCTCGAACAGACCTTCAGCTATTGCCTGCTCGATACGCCGATCCCGATGTTCAACTATGTCGCCCATGTCCGCCTGCTGCCGGTCACCGACGGCGACCGCACCTTCTGGCATTGGGAATCCAGGTTCACCACGCGGCCCGCGGATGCCGAGCGGCTGACGCAGATGGTCGCGGAACAGATCTATCAAGCCGGCTTCGAAGCCATTCGCCGGCACCTGAAGGAGGCCGCATGAACGCGGAGGCGAAACCATGCCTGTGACGGTGAAGACATTCGCGAGTTTTGGCGAGGCGGCGTCGGCGCTGTCGTCCGACCGCGGCGCGCGCTATCTCGGCGGCGGCACGCTGGTGATGCGCGCCCTCAATGAAGGCGATATCTCGATCTCGACCGTCGTGCGCGCGACCGACGGGGCGCTGTCTCGCATCGATGTGGCGAGCTCACGCATCACACTCGGCGCCGGCGTCACCTTCGCCAAAATTCTGGCCGAGCGCGATCTTGCCTTTCTGCACGCGCCGGCGCGTTCGATCGGCGGACCGGCGGTGCGCAACATGGGCACGGTCGGCGGCAATTTGTTTGCACCCAGCCCCTATGGCGACTTCACCGTCGCACTGCTGGCGCTCGACGCGACCGTCTCCGTCCAGGGCGGGCTCGGTGCCCGCGACATGGCAATCGAGGAATTTTTGCAATCCCGCGAACGCCAGAGCGGCGCGCTGGTGCTGGCCGTCTCCTGTCCGCGGCCCGCGAGCGCCGACGCCTTCCGCTATCGCAAGATCGCCCGCATCAAGCCGAAGGGCGGCTCGGTGATCACGATTGCCGCGCACCTGCCTGTCAGCGGTGGCCGCATATCGGGAGCCCGCATCGCGCTCGGCTCGATGGCCGCGACGCAGATTCGCGCAAGGGCCGCCGAACGCGCGCTGGAGGGACGCGCACTCGACGATGCGGCGATCAGCGCTGCGGCTGCGGCCGCAACGGAGGGCGTATCGCCCACGGACAACGCGCTCGGCAGCGCCTGGTATCGCCGCGAGATCGTCGGCGTTCATCTGCGCCGCCTGCTGTCCGGCCTGGAGTAAGTATCATGACCAAGACCCCGCTCCAGTTTCGTCACAATGGCCGCGATGTCGCCGTGTTCGTCGACGGCGGCGTCAATTTGCTGGTCGCGCTCCGCGAATTGATCGGCGACATGACGCCGAAATTCGGCTGCGGCCAGGGCGGCTGCGGCGCCTGCAGCGTGCTGATCGACGGCGAACTCCATCTCTCCTGCCTGACGCTGGCGGAAACCGTGAACGGCCGCTCGATAGAAACGCTCGACGGGCTGAAGGATGGCCCCAACCTGCATCCGCTGCAGCGCGCCTTCATGGAACAATTCGCGGCCCAGTGCGGCTACTGCACTCCGGGCATGCTGATGGCGGCGAAGGCACTGCTCGATCGCAATCCTTCGCCGACCCGTGCCGAGGTCATTGAGGCGATCTCGGGCAATATCTGCCGCTGTACCGGCTACGAGCCGATCATCAACGCCGTCCTCGCCGCCGCCACGAGCGGACGCGCCCGCGCCTAAAGGGAACGACCATGCTGGAACTGCGCAAGGACATCTTCGCCGACGAGCGCGACGACAACTTAAAGGAAATCGGCAAGGGCACGCAGCGCCAGGACATGCTCGGCCATGTCACGGGCACCTCGACCTATTTCGACGATCACAAGCTGCAGGGCATGCTCCATCTCAAGGTACTACGCAGCCCGCACGCCCACGCCCGCCTGCGCCACATCGACACGATGGAGGCGGAACGCTCCCCCGGCGTGCGGCGCATCATCCGCGGGGCCGACGTGCCGGTCAATCTCAACACGTTGCTCAGCCTGATCAACTTCGGCAAGGACGACGAGCCGTCGCTCGCCGTCGACAAGGTCCGCTACAAGGGCGAGCCGATCGTCGCCATCGTCGCCGACAGCCCGCGGGAAGCCTTTGAAGCCATCGCGAAAGTACGGGTCGATTACGAGCCGCTGCCCGCGATATTCGACGTCGAGGAAGCGCTGAAGCCGGGCGCGCCTGTCGTCAACGAGACCTACCCCAAGAACACCTTCATCTATCACGACGTCTACGATCACCAAAAACTGCGCTTCGGTGATGTCGAGCGCGGTTTTGCCGAGGCCGACCATGTTCTCGAGCAGCGTTACCAGATGTCGCCGATCGAGCACGCGCCGACCGAAACCAACGGCTCGATCGCAGCCCCCGACACCAACGGCCGCTACGTCGTCTACACCTCGACGCAGGCTTTGTTCTTCTCGCTAGATACCTGCGCAAAAATCCTCGACGTGCCCTCCAACACCTTCCACTTCATCGGCGGCACCGTCGGCGGCGGTTTCGGCGGCAAGGTGGACACGCTGACCGAACCGCTCGCCATTCTCGGCGCGATGCTGACAGGGCGTCCGGTGCGCTATCAGCTCGGGCGCGAAGAGGAGATGCAGTTCGGCTCGCCGCGCGGCGCCGAGCGCATCTACATCAAGGACGGCGTGATGCGCGACGGGCGCATCGTCGCGCGCAAAATTCGTGCCTATTTCGACAGCGGCGCCTATACCCGGCTTTCCAGCTACGCCGTCGTCAAATGCGTGGCTCACCTGCCCGGCCCCTACACGATCCCGAACGTCCATGGCGACGTCTACTGCGTGTTCACCAACCGCACGCCTGCGACCGCCATGCGCGGCTTCGGCGTCACCGCGATGGACTTTGCGCTTGAATGCCAGATGGACAAGCTCGCGCATCTCGTCGGCATCGACCCGATGGAATTCCGCATCCTCAACGCCTATCGCGACGGCGACATGAAGGCGCACCGGCGTGAGGCCAAGAACACGGCCCTGATCGAATGCGTCCAGGTCGCCGCCGAGAAAGCAAAATGGCCGCTTCGCGAAGAGGCCAAGCGCATGTCGTCGCGCACGGACGGCGGCGGCAGCCGGGCGGCGATTTCGCCGACGCCGCTTGAACCCGTTCCGCAACGCGCCGCGGCTTCGCAGCAGCGAACCACCTACGATCGCGCGCCCGCTGCAACGGTCCAGCCACCGCCGCCCGCGCCGACGCCTCCTCCCCCGCGGCCGCCGGCTCCGTCGCCATCACATGGCGCCACCCGATTTTCTTCTGTCTTCGGTACCAGGAGGCGCTGACCATGGCCAAGCATCGCGGACGCGGCATCGCCTCGATCAACTATCCCATCGGCATGAACCTCGGCGGCGACCCCAGCCAGGCGCTGGTTCATTCCAACCCCAGCGGCAAGTTCACGGTGTCCCTGTCGTCGATCGACCTCGGCCAGGGCATGAAGTCGGTGACGCGGCAAATCTGCGCGGAGACGCTCGGCGTGCCCGTAGAAGACGTCTATGTCGACACCGCTGACTCCGACACCGGGCCGCACTGCATGGGCTCGTTCGCCTCGCGCGGCACCCATCGCGTCGGCAATGCTGTCATGGCGGCGGCCAAGGAAGCGCGCGGCGTCATGATGGAAGCCGCCGCCGAGGAACTGGAGGTCAACGCCGCCGATCTCGATACCGACGGGCGCGGCAACATCCACGTCAAGGGCGCGCCGCACCGCTCGATCTCCACCAAGGACGTCGCCATCGCCGCGCAGTTCAAGCAGGGCAAGACGATATCCGGACGCGGCATCTTTCTGGTGCCGTTGTCCGAGGTTAATCCCGAGACCGGCGAGATGTCGCCCGCCACCTGCTACGCGCACGCCTGCCTTGTCGCCGAGGTCGAGGTCGACGACGAAACCGGCGAGGTCGCCATGGTGCGGATGGACAGCGCGTATGAATTGGGCCGCGCGCTCAATCCGCGGCTGGTGGAGCAGCAGCTCGTCGGCGGCGCGTGGATGGGGATCAGCCACGCGCTGTTTGAAACGCCCGAGCCCTATTATCCCGACCCCGCGCATGGCCCGCGCGATTTCGTCGAGTATCTGATGCCCGGCCCCGGCGATATCTGCCCGCACGATATCGCGGTGCTGGAACGCCCCGCGGCCGATGGACCGTTCGGCGCCAAAGGCCCCGGCGAGATGTGCGCCAATCCCGTACTGCCGGCGGTCGCCAACGCCATCTTCAACGCCGTCGGCGTGCGGATGGATGAACTGCCGATCACGCCGGAAAAGGTGTTGCGGGCGATCAAGGCACAGGGTGGCGCGCGGCCCCAGGTGCGGCGCTGAGGCACAACATGGCGGTCCGCAGCAACATCGTTGGCATCGACAGTCCGGAGGCGCTCGAACGGGCGTTGCGGACCGCATATTACCTTGCGGACGACGGCCTCGCGACGGCGGCCTATCTCGGGCTCGCGCTCGGCAAGCCGCTGCTACTGGAAGGCGCGCCGGGCGTCGGCAAGACCGAAGCCGCAAAAGCCATCGCCGCCGTGCTCGGCCGCCGCCTGATCCGCCTGCAATGCTATGAGGGCATCGACGCATCGGCCGCGCTTTACGAGTGGAACTATCCGCGCCAGATGCTCGCGATCCGCCAGGCCGGCGAAGAGAGCATCGACATCTATGGCGAGACTTTTCTGATCGAACGGCCGATGCTCGCGTCCTTGCGCGCGCCTGACTCCACCGTCCTGCTGATCGACGAAATCGACCGCGCTGACCAGGAGTTCGAGGCGTTCCTGCTCGAGTTCCTCTCCGACTTCCAGATTTCCATTCCCGAGCGCGGCACAGTTCGCGCTACCGAACGCCCCGTCGTCGTGCTGACCTCGAACCGCACCCGCGACCTGCACGAGGCGTTGCGCCGCCGCTGCGTCTATCACTGGATCGATTATCCGACGGCCGAGCGCGAGGCGCGCATCGTGATGATGCGGGCGTCAAGCGTCGCCGAAGCAACCGCGCGCGCTGTTGTCGCCGCTGTCGGCCGGCTGCGGCGCGAGCCGCTGAGCAAGGCGCCGGGAATTGCCGAAGCGGTGGACTGGGCCGAAGCAGCCACGCTGCTGCACGCACGCGGCGCGCGCTGGCCGGACGCCTTCAAGCGCTCCATCGGTGTCGCGTTGAAGGACGAGGAAGACCTCACCTTCATCTCCGGCCGGCTCGATGCCCTCATTGCGGAGGCTGCCGCGTGAGCGACGAACTTCAGCTACCTCACGCGGCGCGCGTGTTCGTATCCTTTGTCGCGCTGCTGCGCGTCAACGGTTTTGCCGTGGCACCGGAACAGACAACGGCATTCCTCGCGGCGATAGAGCTGCTGGGCCCGCGCAGCCTCGACGCCATTCGGCAGGCCGGCTTGGCGACGCTCGCCCCGCCGCCCGAGCGGCGCGCGACCTACGACCGCCTGTTCGACATTCATTTCCTCGGCAGCGAAGCGGTGGATCGCGCAGGCGCAGAAGATGAGGAAGTGATTCGCCTGCAGGAGGAAGGACGCGGCGAGGACGAAACGCTGCTGGCCGACGAGGCCAACGAATCCGGTCTTGCTGCCGCTCGCGCCGAGGCGCTGGTCGAACGCCGCTTCGCGCCGAGCCAAACCGGCGATGCCTTGCGAAGACTGTCACGAGAGGCCCCCGCGCGGCTGCCGCGGCGACGCGGCCATCGCCGGATGCGCGCCCGCCGCGGCCCTTGGGCGGATCTGCGCCGCACCCTGCGCGAGAGCGTGCGCAACGACGGCGAGGTGCTGCGGCTCGGGCGGCTGAAACGGCGTGCCCGGCCGCGCAAGGTTTTGTTGCTGATCGACGTCTCCGGCTCGATGAAGGGGCGCACCGACGACAACATGAAGCTCGCGCATGCGCTGTCGCACGCGGCTCCCAATGTCGAGGTGTTCACCTTCGGCACCCGCCTCACCCGCGTCACCCGCGCGCTCCGCCTCAAGCGCCGCGAGCAGGCGCTGTCGGCGGCCGCGCATCTGGTCAGCGATTGGGACGGCGGCACCCGGATCGGCGATGCGCTGCAGGCGTTCCTGGCGGTGCCAAGATTCGGCAGCTATGCGCGCGGCGCCGCGGTCGTCATCGTCTCCGACGGCCTTGAGCGCGGCGATCCTTCTGCGTTGCGTGACGCCGTCGCAAAATTGTCGCGACGTGCCTGGCGCCTGAGCTGGCTGACACCGCTCGCCACCGGTCCCGGCTTTCAGCCGCAGACCGAAGCGCTGATCGCGATCCGGCGCTTCGTAGATGATCTGGTCGACGGCGGATCGTCAGCCGCGATCGTTTCGCACGTTCTCTCGCTTGGACAAAGGAAGGCCGCGTGACCGAAATCGTCGATGCCCATCATCATATCTGGCGTCAGGCCGACCTGCCCTGGCTGAGCGGCCCGATGCAGCCGCGCATCTTCGGCCCCTATGAGCCGATCCGGCGCGACTATCCGATCCAGGAATATCTCGATGATCTCGCAGGCTCCGGCGTGACGCGGTCGGTCTATGTGCAAACCAACTGGGCCAATGATCGCTTCGAGGACGAAACCGCCTGGGTGCAGCAGACCGCGAAGGATCACGGCTGGCCGCACGCCATTGTCTCCTATGCTGACTTCAACGTCGATGACGTCCGCCCGCAACTCGATCGTCTGGCGCACTATCCCCTGGTGCGTGGCGTGCGCATGCAATTGCACTGGCACGAAAACCCGCTCTATCGCTTTGCGGCCCGGCCGGACCTCTGCGCCGATCCAAAGATCCGGCGCAACGTCGCGCGGCTCGCCGAGTATGGCTTCAGCTTCGACCTGCAAGTGTTCGCGCCGCAGATGGCGGATGCCGCCGGGCTCGCCGAAGCTTGTCCTGACGTGACCTTCATCCTGCAGCATGCCGGCATGCTGGAAGACCTTTCGCCGCAGGGCCAATCCGCCTGGCGCGGTGGAATGATGCGGCTTGCGGCCTGCCCGAACGTCGTCTCAAAGCTTTCCGGCCTCGGCACCTTCATGCACCGCAACGATCCGGCCCACGTCGCCGGCGTCCTCGCCGACACGGTGACGATCTTCGGTGCCGATCGCTGCCTGTTCGGCTCCAATTTTCCGATCGAAAAACTTTGGACCAGCTATCGCGAACTGGTGGACGCCTATCTCGCCGCGACCGCACATCTTCGCGCGGACCAGCGCGATGCCGTTCTGCGAACAACCGCGATGCGCGTTTATCGGTTGGGAATTTAAGCGAACAAGAGAATTCGGGGAGAGAGACATATGCCGCTTGAAATCAAGATTCTGGACTATGGCGATATCGAACTGGAATCGAGCTTCCTCGTGCTTGGCCGCGACTGCGGCCGGACCCGCCGTGTCCTGACGCTCGGCTTCCTGATCGTCGGCGGCCCCTACCCGGTCGTGGTCGACACCGGCTACCGCTCCAACCAGATCATGGAAACGCTGGGCATGCGCGGGCTTCAGTTCCACGAGAACATGATCGAGAACCAGCTCGCGCGCCACGGCGTGCGCATGGGCGATGTCCGCTATGTCTGCCACACGCATTTGCATATCGACCATGCCGGCAAGGACGATTTGTTTCCGATGAACACGACGGTCGTGCTCAACCGCAAGGAGCTGGAATATTCCGTCTCCGGCTTGATGCATCCGCAATATCCGGCGCCCGATATCAAGCATCTGATCGACCGCCTGCACACCAGGAGCGCGCTGCGCTTCCTCGATCTCGAGGTGACCGGCCCGATCGAGCTGATGCCGGGCGTCTATTGCGACGCCGCCAACGCCCACACCGAAGGCTCGATGAACATACACGTTCACACCGCCGACGGCATCGCCACCATCTGCGGCGACGTGATCTACGATTTCAACGACCAGATCGTCACGCCCTTCAACGAGATCCACGACGCCGAGCCGCGCACGACAGGCAATCACGGCACCAGCAAGCGCGCCGAAAAAGCAGCGATCAAAAAACTCCTGAGCAATTCGCGCTACCTGCTCCCCGTTCATGACCGCCCGGCCAAGATCGAAGGCGGCGTGGTGGTCGGCCGGCTGCACGACCAAGTGCCCGGCCCCGTGGTTCAGAGCCTGCCCCAGCGCAACTGGTTCCCGGCCTGAGCGCCGAAAGGACGGACCGATGACGCATGTCACGCTGCGCCCGGAATTCGAAATCCTGATCGATCCCTATGCGCCGGTCGGCCAGGTCGGCACGGGCTTCGATTTCACAGAAGGGCCGATCTGGCATCCGGTCCATCACTATCTGCTGTTCTCGGATATGCCCGGCGATGTGCGGCGGCGATGGGACGCCAAGCGCGGCGTCGTCGAGGTCAAGCGTCCGTCGAACAAATGCAACGGCATGACCTATGACGCGGAGCTCAATCTCATTGTCTGCGAGCACGCCACCTCGTCATTGATCCGCGAGCGGCCCGACGGCCGGCGCGAGGTGATCGCCTCGCACTTCGAAAATCAGGAACTCAACAGCCCGAACGATGTCTGCGTGCATTCGAACGGCGCGATCTATTTCAGCGATCCCTGGTATGGCCGCATGCCGGTCTACGGTGTCGAGCGGCCACGCCAGCTTGGATTCCAGGGCGTCTACCGCGTCCCGTCCGGCGGCGGCCCGCCAAAGCTCGTGGTCGACCGTCATCTGTTCGACCAGCCGAACGGCCTATGCTTCTCGCCTGATGAACGCCTGCTCTACGTCAACGACACGACGCAGGCGCTGATCCGCGTCTTCGACGTCGAGGCCGATGGCTCGCTCTCCAATGCGCGCGTTTTCGCCAGCGGCATTCGCTCAGAGCTCGAACCCGGCCTGCCCGACGGCATGAAGTGCGACCAGCGCGGCGATGTCTGGGTCACGGCGCCCGGCGGCGTCTGGGTCTATTCTCCCGCCGGCGAGTTGCTCGGCAAGGTTCGCGTTCCCGAACTCGTTGCCAATCTCGCCTGGGGCGGCGCTGACTTTCGCACGCTCTATCTGACCGCCACCCATTCGGTCTATGCGATCCCGGTCAAGGCCGGACCGCGCCACGAGCCCTATATGAGCGGCCGCGCTTCGACCGGCCCCGAGACCGGATCCACGCCACCCGCTGCACCTCAATTGGCCGGCGGCGACATGCAGCTCGACCCGCGGCGCTGCGCGATGATCATTCAGGATCTGCAGAACGACGTCATCATGGAGGGTGGCGCGTTCGCCGATTCCGGCTCGCCTGCGCACGCGCGCCAGCAACGCGTGGTCGACAATGTCCGCCGCCTCGCCGAGGCGGCGCGGGCGCGCGGCGTCATCATCATCCACGTCTGGTTCATCGTCGAGCCGGGCGCGCCCGGCGTCACGCTCAACGCGCCGCTGTTCGAAGGGCTGGTCGATAGTAATGCGATGGTGCGCGGAAGCTGGGGCGCCGCGCCGGTTTCAGGGCTGGAGCCGCGCGCCGGCGATTTCATCGTCGAGAAAATGCGGATGAGCGCCTGGGAAGGCACGCGGCTGGAGACCATCCTCAAGGCGACCGGCCGCGACATGATCATCAATACCGGCGCCTGGACCAATATGTCGATCGAGCACACCGCCCGCACCGGCGCCGACAAGGGCTACTTCATGATCGTCCCTGAAGACTGCTGCTCGACCATGAACGCCGACTGGCACAACGCCTCCATCAATTTTGCGATGCAAAATGTGGCCGTCGTCACCAACGCCGATGCGGTTATCAGGGGATTGGGGTGAACAGAGTCCGGCCATGCCAAAACTCTTTCACCTGAGCTGCTCGCCGCGCGCAGACTCGGAATCCTCCGCCGGCGCGCGCGTCTTCATCGATCGTTTCCGCGAGGCACGGCCGGACTGGGACATCGACGTGATGAACCTGTGGCGGGATCACATGCCGGAATTCGAGGGTTATGTACTGGAGGCCAAATATGCCCGCCTCGGCGGGCGCGCGTTCACGGATTCGCAGCGCGACGCGTTTGCGGTCACCGAGCGCATCGCGCTCCGCTTCGCGCTCGCCGACCGCGTGCTGATTTCGACGCCGATGTGGAATTTTGGTATTCCCTACAAGCTGAAGCAATGGATCGACGTCATCACACAGCCCGGGCTGGCGTTCCGCTACGATCCAGCGCAAGGGTACCTGCCGCTGTTCAAGGACAGGCCGACAATCGTGATCCTGGCGAGCGGCAGCGATTTCATCACCGGCATGAATCGCGGCCGCATCGATATGGCGACTCCCTATCTGCGCGAGGCGCTCCGCTTCATCGGCATAAGCGACGTGCGTTTCGTGCCGATCGGACCGACCACCGGGCCGCTCGAACCGATCCGCACCGCACGCGAAGGCGCACATCGGCGGCTGGCCGAGCTGGCCGCGCGATTCTGATCCTTAGGCTTGGCGCAACCGGAACATTTCCGGCTATAGTCGCTTACCCGGCTGCGCCGAAGGAGAACCCCGTTGAAGTGCTACGAGCTACAGGGACCGAGCGGAATCGATGGACTTGCCCTCGTCGACAAGCCCGTGCCGGAGCCCGGTGAGGGCGAGGTGCTGGTTCGGCTCAAGGCGGCAACGCTGAACTATCGCGATCTTCTCACCGTCAAGGGCGGTTACGGTTCGCGTCAGAAATTTCCACTCGTGCCGGTTTCGGACGGCGCGGGCGTAATCGAGCGGGTCGGCCCGGGCGTGCGGGAATTCGCAGCCGGCGACCGCGCCATCGGCAGTTTCTTCGAAAGCTGGATCGGCGGCGAACCGAGCGAAGCAAAGATGCGCGCAGCCCTCGGCGGCTCGGTGGACGGCGTCCTCACCGAATATCGGATATTTCCGAAGCACGCGCTGGTCCGAACGCCAGAGCACCTCAGCGACATCGAAGCCGCAGCACTTCCCTGCGCCGGGGTCACGGCATGGAGCGCGGTCGTCAAGCTCGGCGGCTTGAAACCCGGCCAGACCGTTCTGACACAAGGCACCGGCGGGGTATCCCTGTTTGCCATTCAGTTTGCGAAGATGTGCGGTGCGCGCGTCATCGCAACCTCGTCCAGCGATGCCAAGATCGAACGTCTCAAGCAGCTCGGCGCAGACTTTACATTGAACTACAAGGCGATACCCGACTGGGGAAAGAAAGCCCGCGAATGGAGCGGCCACGGCGTCGACCTGGTCGTCGAGGTGGGCGGGGTCGGGACGCTGAACGAATCGATCAGGGCGACCAGGATCGGCGGCACGATCGCCTTCATCGGCGTGCTCGCCGGCCCGCCGCCGTCAGACTCGCGGCTGCCATTGATGGTCATGCAACAGCAACGGCTACAGGGCGTCACCGTCGGATCGGTCGAGGACCTCAAGGCGATGGCGGATGCCATCGCGGCAAGCCGCATGAAGCCCGTGATCGACAGGACCTTTTCGTTCGATCAGGTGAAACAGGCGTTTTCCTACATGGAGAGTGGCGCGCATTTCGGGAAGGTGGCGATCGAGATCGGCTGAACGCGACATTTCGCCGGCGACTGCCAATTGCAACGACTGGTTCCCGCCGCAAGATTTTGCCGAGTTTTGAGCGCATTTGGGGATCGACGGGCGTTTACGAAGGATACTCCATGCTCATGGCCACAACTGGCAACACGGAGCATACAACTCTTGCTGGTTCCGGGAATTGCCTCCGTCACCATTAGGCTTTAAATACGTGTCATTCGCCTCGTCGAAAAACGGGCGCCGCCTGGCGCTCGCGAGAGCTCAACGGGAATTTTGACCGAGCTGGGGTCGCTGCCTTACGGGAAGCCTGAGGCCTGCCCCCTTCTATGGCGAGACATGTGAACCGGCTGTAAGCGAGACCACCAGCGCGAGAAATGATGCCGCCCGCGCGGAAGTTGCAGCGAGCAGCCGGATGGAAATGAAGATGACCGACGACAAGAGCAAATTGCTGAGATCGCTGACCATCGATCGAAGCGCCAGCAAGGTGGAGCGGCCGAAACGCCGCTGGCTGCCGATCTCGGCTACGATTGTCGCCTGCGTCGTCGCATTCGCGGCCTTTGGCGCTTACGAGTTCCGCAGGCAGGACCCGCCAAAGGAGACCGCACCACAGATCGCACAGCAGTCCGCCGCGCAGCCACAGACACCTCAGCCGCCTGCACCGAATAGCAAGGCGGCCGGCAATCTGGCGGCTTCCGGCTATGTGGTGGCGCGCCGCAAGGCGACCGTTGCGGCCGAGATCACCGGCAAGGTGGTCGAGGTCTTCATCGACGAAGGCATGACCGTGACCGACGGTCAGGTGGTCGCCCGGCTCGATAGCGTGCTTGCCGAAAGGGATTATGAGCTGGCCCGCTCCCGCGTCGAGACGGCCGACGCCGCGGTCGCCGCGATCACCGCCGATCTGGAGGATGCGACCCGGATTATGTCGCGCGTGCAAACCCTGTCGCAAAAGAATTTCGCGACCGAGGCCGACCTGACCAAGGCACAGGCCCGGGTCGGCGTGCTCAGCGCGCAATTGCGCCAGGCGCAGTCGCAATTCGAGACCGCCAGGATCGACGCCAAGCGCAGCGCCTCGATGCTCGACAAGCATCAAATCCGCGCGCCGTTCGCCGGCGTCGT
Organism: Bradyrhizobium sp. AZCC 1678; assembly: GCF_036924765.1. Taxonomy (NCBI): domain Bacteria; kingdom Pseudomonadati; phylum Pseudomonadota; class Alphaproteobacteria; order Hyphomicrobiales; family Nitrobacteraceae; genus Bradyrhizobium; species Bradyrhizobium sp. AZCC 1678. Next base: position 2,129,391 of record NZ_JAZHSE010000001.1, on the reverse strand, counting down.
CATCGACCGCAGCGCACAGCCCGGCGAGATGATTTCACCGATGTCGGTCGGCGGCTACACCCGCACCGGCATCTGCACCATCGTCGACATGGATTCGATCGAAATCGAAGTCGACGTCAACGAGGCCTTCATCGGCCGCGTCGCTCCCGGCGGCGCCGTGAACGCGATGCTGGATGCCTATCCGGACTGGACAATTCCCGCCTCTGTCATCGCAATCGTGCCGACCGCGAACCGCGAGAAGGCCACGGTGAAGGTTCGCATCCGCTTCGAAAAGAAAGACCCGCGCATCCTGCCCGACATGGCGGTGAAGGTGAACTTCCTAGGCGACGCCAAGACAAAGGGCGCCACTGAGACCACCGCCGCGAACTAGCATCCAGCCGGAATCCCTGGAGGAGACAAGCGTGACAGCCGAGCATCCGATGGTTCGCCTTACCGGCGTAGCTAAGCGTTTCACCAAGGGCAAGGAAACGATCTCGATCTTCGATCATCTTGATCTTGCGATCCCCCGAGGGGATTTCATTGCCGTCATGGGGCCGTCCGGTTCGGGCAAGACGACGCTGCTCAATTTGCTGGGCGGTATCGATCGCGCCGACGCCGGCGAGATTGCGGTTGCGGACCACCGTATCGATGGTCTCTCCGAGGGTGAACTCGCCGCCTGGCGGGCCGCCAATATCGGCTTCATCTTCCAGTTTTACAATCTGATGCCGATGCTGACCGCGGCGCAGAACGTCGAACTGCCGCTGCTGCTCACCAGATTGCGCAGCAAGGAACGCGCGGAGCGCGTTCACACCGCGCTTTCCGTGGTCGGGCTTGCCGATCGCATCAAGCACCGACCGCGCGAAATGTCGGGCGGCCAGCAGCAGCGCGTGGCGATTGCGCGCGCCATCGTCTCGGATCCGAACCTGCTGCTGTGCGACGAACCGACCGGCGATCTCGACCGGCAATCCGCCGACGAGATCCTTTCGATCCTGCAACTGCTCAACGGCGAGCTCGGCAAGACCATCGTGATGGTCACGCATGACCCCGCGGCGGCAAACTACGCCAAGCGCGTGCTTCATCTCGACAAGGGCCGCTTCGTCGAACGGGAGCTTGCCGCGTGAACGACTTCGACCTCATCCGGAAAAACCTGTTCCGCCGCAAATTGCGCGCCAGCCTGATGATCGTGTCGATCCTGATCGCCTTCATGATCTTCGGCGTGCTCGCCGGATTCTATCGCGCCTTCACGGCCGGCGAGGATGCCGCCGCCGCGGATCGGATGATCACCGTCAACAAGATCAACTTCACCCAGCCGATGCCGATCGCCTACTACAATCGCGTGCGTGCGATCGAAGGGGTCCGGCAGGTGACCTTCGCCAACTGGTTCGGCGGATATTATCAGGACCCGAAAAACTTCATCATGGCGCTCACGATCGAGCCGAACACCTATTTCGACGTTTACCGCAGCGAGTTCGAAGTTCCGCCCGAGCAGCTTCAAGCCTTCATGCGTGACCGTGGCAGCGCGGTGGTCGGTGAAAGCCTGGCGCAGAAGTGGGGCTGGAAGATCGGCGATCGCATCCCTCTCAATAGTAACATCTTCAGCCAGAAGAGCGGCGGACATACCTGGGACCTCACCATTGCCGGCATCGTCAAGGGCAAGGTCGAGCACGTCGACACCAACTTCCTCCTGTTCCAGTACGCCTATTTCGACGAGACCCGCAGTTTCGGCAAGGACACCATCGGCTGGATGATCCTCCAGACCACCTCGCCCGAAAACAACGATCGCGTGGCAAAGGCGATCGACGCGATGTTTGCCAATTCCACCGCCGAGACCTCGACCGACACCGAAAAGGCGTTCGGCAAGGCGTTCGCCGCTCAATTCGGCAACATCGCGCTGATCGTATTGCTGGTGGTGGGCGCGGCCTTCGTTACCATCCTGATGATCGTCGGCAATACCATGGCGCTGTCGATCCGGGAGCGCACCCGCGAAATCGGCGTGCTGAAGACGCTCGGCTTTTCGGGCCCGCGAATTCTTAAAATGGTGCTTGGCGAATCCGTGCTGCTGGCGCTGCTCGGCGGCATTCCCGGGCTGGCGATCGCGGCGCTGATCGCCATGGCGCTTCGCAACAGCCTCGCCAGCATCGCGCCCGCTTTTGCGGTATCGCCGACCATCATCCTGCAAGGGCTGGCGCTGATGATCGCGCTGGGGCTGATCACGGGGATCATCCCGGCGCTCAACGCCATGCGGCTTAGAATTGCAACCGCGCTCGGACGGGGATAGGCATGCGTTCGCTCTGGCTTCAAGTCGCGGCGGTCACCGCCATCAATCTCAGGAGCATCGCGCAGCGGCGCTGGCTCTCGCTCTCGACGGTGATCGCGATTGCACTGGTGGTGATCGTGCTGCTCGCATTCCTGGCGATGGCCAACGGTTTTCAGCGCACCATCGCGGGATCGGGCGCCGATGATATCGCAATCGTGCTGCGGGCCGGCTCACAGGCCGAAATCAACAGCACGGTGAGCCGCGATCAGGTGCGGCTGATCGAGGACGGTCCCGGCATCGCGCGCGGCAGCGACGGCAAGCCGCTGATCTCGCCAGAGCTATATCTGGTGGTCGACGGCATCAAGCGTTCGACCAAGACCAAGGCCAACCTGCCGCTGCGCGGGATCGGCGAACAGGGCAGCACGCTGCGCAAGGACATTACCATCACCTCGGGCCGCATGTTCAACCGCGGCAGCAACGAAGTGGTGGTCGGCAAGGCATTGCTGCGGGAGTTCGAGGGATTCGACCTCGGCAGCACCGTGTCGTTCGGCGCCACGCGCTGGACCGTCGTCGGCGTGTTCGAGGCCGGTGGCAGCGTGTTCGAATCCGAGATCTGGGCCGATCTCAACGTGGTGCAGAGCCTGTTCAACCGCAACAACATCGTTCAGACCGTGCGTGCGCGCCTCACCGGGCCGGCCGCACTCAATGAGCTCAAGAGCTATAGCGACAACGATCCGCGGCTGAAGCTCGATGTCAAATCCGAAGCGGCCTACTTCGCCGAGCAGGCCTCGCAGACCTCGGACCTGATCCAGAAACTCGGCTGGCCCTTGGCGATCGCGATGGCGCTGGGCGCGGTCGCCGGCGCGCTCAACACGATGTATTCGTCGGTCGCAGCGCGTGCGACGGAAATCGCAACGCTGCGCGCCATCGGCTTCGGCGGTTTCCCCGCCTTTGTCGGAACGCTCGCCGAATCGCTGTTGCTCGCTGTCATCGGCGGCGTGTTAGGTGCCGCCGCCACCTATCTGATATTCGATGGCGTCACGGCCTCGACCCTTGGCGGCAACTTCACCCAGGTGGTGTTCGACTTCAAGCTCAGTCCCTGGCTGATCGCCGAGGGCGTTGCGCTTGCGCTGATCGTGGGCCTGATCGGCGGATTGTTTCCGGCGCTGCGGGCCGCGCGGTTGCCGATCGTCGAGGGCCTGTACGCGAACTGAATCTTACTCTCCCTTGAGGCCTGCCGCGCGGATTACCTCGCCCCACTTGCGCGTCTCGTCGTCGATGAACTTGCCGAACTCGCCCGCCGTGCCGGGGCGCGCTTCCAGTCCCTGTGCGAGCAGTTTCTGCTTCACCTCGGGATCGGCGAGCACGCGAATGACCTCCCCCTGCAAGCGATCGACGATCGGCTGCGGCGTTGCCGCCGGCGCCATGAAGCCGTACCAGCCGGAGGCGATCACCTTGGAAAGGCCCTGCTCAACCAGGGTGAAAGCCTCGGGGTAAATCGGGCTGCGCTCGGCCGACGCCACACCCAGCACACGCAACGCGCCGCTCTGGATGTGCGGCAGGGCCGTGCTGATCGCGGTCAACGTGGCGTCAAGACGGCTCGCGAGCAGCTCCGTGTAGGCCATGTTGTCGCCGCGGAAGGGAACGATGAGACCCTTGACGCCGGCATCCCTGAACAGCAATTCGGCGGCCAGGTGAGGCTGCGAGCCTGCGCCCGGCGAACCGAAGGTCAGGCCCTCGGGCTTCGACCTGCCGTAGTCGATCATTTCCTGAAGGGTCTTGAAGGGGGCCTGCGCGTTCACCACCAGGAACAACGGCGCCATCATGGCCATCGCCACCGGCTGCAGATCCTTGCGGTTGTAGTTCAGTTTCTCGAACAGGGCTTCAGCCGTCGCAAACGGCGCGGCCGCATAAAGGAAGGTGTATCCGTCCGGTGTTGCGCGCGAGACCAGCTCGTTGGCGACGCGGGTGCCCGCGCCCGGCTTGTTCTCGACGATGAACTGCTGGTTGAGGCTGCGCCCGAACTGCTCGGCCAGGATACGCAACGAGATGTCGCTCGCCCCGCCCGCCCCGTAGGGCGACACCAGCCGCACGACCCGCGACGGCCAATCGCCCTCGGCGGACGCAGGAAAGTGCGGACCAGCGGTGAAGCCGGCGGCGATGGTCCCCAGCAGGGTTCGGCGCGTGACTTTCATGAATGCCTCCTGGAAAGAAGAGCCACCTGGAGTGGCGGCTAGTCCGTCCCGTTTTCATCGGGCCGCGTTTGGCGCGATCGCATTGCTGGATCGCCGGGCCTTCGTCTTGTCGAGGCCAACGATAGAGAGGCGACTTCTATCGAACAATGTGTATTTTTTGACCGATTGATAAGCCTGGCCTATGAATACCGAACGGCGACACTCGGGAGGCGCGACATGGCGATGGATGTAACGCTGCGGCAGTTGCGCGCCTACGTGGCCGTGCTGGAGAGCGCGAGCTTCTCGGAAGCCGCCAAGGCCATGCACCTGTCGCAGGCGGCGCTCTCGGGCCTGATCAAGGAACTGGAGAACCGCGTCGGCGTCCGCCTGCTGGACCGCACGACGCGAAAAGTTTCGGCGTCTGCGGTGGGCGAGACCTTCGCGCCGATGGCGCGGCGCGTGCTTTCAAACCTGGACGAGGCGCTCGACAATTTGACCAATCTCAAGGAGCTTCGCCGCGGGCTGGTGCGTGTAGCTGCCCCCGAAACGTTGTCATGCACGCTGCTGCCGAAACTGATCGCCGGATACAACAACAGCCATCCGGGCGTGGACGTCCGCTTCGACGACGTGCCGATCCAGGAGGTGCTGGCCGGCCTGCAGAACGGCTCTACCGACATCGGCTTCGGCCCGGCCGGCGTCGTTCCGGACCAATCGGTCGAAGTGCACATGATCTGCGCCGACCCGCTCTTTGTGGCGTTGCGCAGCGATGACCCGCTGACAAAGGCCAAGTCGGTCAGCTGGAAGGATTTGCGCGAGCGGCCGCTGCTCAACTACATGCCCAACATCGCCATCAACGTGTTGAGCAACGTCCCGTCCCGGCATCATCCAAAGGAATTGGTGCCGGTGCACCGGGTAAACACCGCGCTGTCGATGCTGCGGGTCAGACAAGGCGCCGTGATCTGCCCCTCGATGGCGGAGCCGCTGGTACGCGGCTTCGGGCTGACGTTCCTGCCGCTGCTGCAGCCAGCCGTCAAATGGAAGATCGCGATGTTCGTGCGAAACAGCGCATCGCTCTCGCCGGCAGTGGAGAGCTTTCGCGACTTCACGCTGGATTTCAGTCCGAACTGGGCGGCCGCAGGAAGCGAGCGTCGCCGCACCAGCGAACGGCGCAAGCGCGTGTAGCGAACGAGCGGTCCAGTAGGATGGGTAGAGCGAAGCGAAACCCATCACGCGAGCCCGCCTCACGAATGATGGGGATCGCTTCGCTCCACCCATCCTACGATTTGTCATGCCCCGCGCAGGAGCGTCACGGGTAACTCGCTGCTTCACACGAAGAATTCGAGAAATCGCGGATCGGACGCCTCTGCAGATCGTATCTCGAAGGAACATCCAGCGATTGCATTTGTCCTGATGACAAACCGGACACCCGGCAGTAGCCTACCCCAAAATATAAAACACACGGGAGGAGTGGCATGCCAGACGCAGCGGTCGCAGCACGTTCTTCTGAATCGGCAAACAGCGGCACGACGCAACAGGTCGATGTTGCCGTCGTTGGCGCCGGATTTGCCGGTCTCTATCTCCTGCATCGCCTGCGCAAGGCCGGCTTCTCGGCCGTCGTGATCGAGGAGGCCGGCGACGTCGGCGGCACCTGGTACTGGAACCGCTATCCCGGCGCACGCTGCGACATCCAAACCATCGACTACAGCTACACGTTCGATTCCGAGCTGGAGAGCGCGTGGCAATGGTCGGAGAAATACGCAACGCAACCCGAAATCCTGCGCTATCTCGGCTTCGTCGCCGACAGATACGAGCTGCGGCGCGACATCCGTTTCGGCACCAAGGTCACGGCGGCGAATTGGGACCAGACCGCCGAGCGCTGGCGTCTCACCACCGACAATGGCGCTGATATTTCCTGCCGCTACTATATCATGGCGACCGGCTGCCTCTCCGCGCCAAAACCGCCGGAGATCGATGGCGTCAAGGATTTCAAGGGCGAGATCTATTTCACCGGCCGCTGGCCGCATGAAGAGGTCAAGCTCGCCGGCAAGCGCATCGCCGTCATCGGCACGGGATCATCGGGCATCCAGTCGATCCCGCTGCTCGCCGAGCAGGCCGAGCGTCTCACCGTGTTCCAGCGCACGCCGAATTTCGCGCTGCCCGCGCATAACGGTCCGCAGCCCGACGATCGCAAGACCTACTTCGAAACTGACCGCGCCGGCTACCGCGAGCAGGCGCGCTGGTCGCTTGCGGGCGTCCCCTATCCACAACAGATGGCGGTGAGCTGGCAGTTGAGCGATGCCGAGCGCCGCGAGCGGTTCGAGCAGGCCTGGGCAACCGGCGATCTCGTCCACATCCTGACGCAGCTTTGGGCCGATCAGGGCGTCGACGTCGACGGCAATGCGCTGCTCGCCGACCTGATCCGCGAGAAAATCCGGACCATCGTCAAGGACCCGGAGATAGCTGAAGCGTTGACCCCGCACGACCATCCGTTCGGCGCCAAGCGTCCCTGCCTTGATACCAACTACTACGCCACCTACAACCGCCCCAACGTCACGCTGGTGAACCTGCGGCAGGAGCCGATCACTGAGATCACGGCCACCGGCATCACGACCGACAAGCGCAATTTCGACGTCGACGTGATCGTGTTCGCCACCGGCTTCGACGCCATGACCGGCGCCATCAAGGCGGTGCATCCGATCACGGGCCGCGACGGCAAATCGCTGTCGGATGTCTGGGCCAACGGCCCGCAGACCTATCTCGGGCTCACGGTTTCAGGCTTCCCCAACCTGTTCCTGATCACGGGCCCGGGCAGCCCGTCGGTGCTGTCGAACATGGCGGTCTCGATCGAGCAGCACGTCGACTGGGTGGTCGAGCGGCTGGCCGCGATGCGCGAGGCCGGCTTCACGACAATCGACGCGACCGAAACGGCGCAGGCGGGCTGGGCGCGGCACATGGCCGACTGCTCGATGATCACGCTGCACCGGCTCGCCAACACCTGGTACACGGGCGCCAACGTTCCCGGCAAGGCGCAGGGCGTGATGCCCTATACCGGCGGCGTCGGCCCCTACCGCAGCATCTGCAACGAAGTCGTCGGCCGCGGCATGCTGGGCTTCAAGCTCACCGGTCCCAATGTTGCCGAGCAATGCAACGACGGCGAAGTGGTTCGCCTGCAGCCGGACGTGCGGCTGGTGCTAGGCATGCTGGCGGAGATGAACCTGCCGCAGATCGAATCACTTGGCGCGCAAGGCGCGCGCGATTTCGTTACCGAATTCAACAAGGGTCGTCCCGCCGGCCGCCCGGTCGGCGAGGTCGGCGACGGCGTGCTGCACGGCGCCGATGGTCTATTGTCCTACCGTCTCTATCGGCCGGCAACGCCGGGGCCGCACCCGATCGTGGTTTATTTCCACGGCGGCGGCTGGGTGTTCGGCGACGAGCAATCCGACGATCCGTTTTGCCGCGACATCTGCCGCCGCAGCGGAATGATCGTCGTCAGCGTCGGTTACCGCCACGCGCCCGAGCATCGCTTCCCGGCGGCGGCCGAGGATGGCTATGCGGCAACGCGCTGGATCGCCGAACATGCGGCCGAACTCGGCGGCAAACCGGGCCCGCTGCTGGTCGCGGGCTGGAGCGCCGGCGCCAACATCGCCGCCGTCACCTGTCAGTTGGCGCGCGACCGCGGCGGCCCGCCAATCGCGGGCCAGTTGCTGGTGTGCCCGGTCACCGATTGCAGGTTCGACCGTCCGTCCTACACCGACAATGCGATCGGTTATTTCCTGACGCGATCGCTGATGTTCTGGTTCTGGGACATCTATTGCTCTCCCGCCGACCGCACCGATCCCCGCGTGTCGCCGCTGCGCGGCAATTTGGCGAACTTGCCTCCGGCGTTCGTGGCCACCTGCGAGTTCGATCCGCTGCGTGACGAGGGCATCGAATATGCCGAGGCGCTCGCTGCCGCCGGTGTCCCGGTCGAGCAATTGCAGGCGCGCGGCCACATCCACACGTCCCTGATGATGGTGGACGTGGTGATCACCGGCGTCAGCGGCCGTGCGAAGATGGCCGAAGCCTTGCGCGGCTTTGTGGGATTGCCGCGACAGTTGGAAACGAGCGGCGAGGATGCCTCGCCGATCGCGGTGAATGCTGCCGCGGGGTAGCGCGCAAGGCAGGCATGGCTGGCAACTGATTTGAGTATCTCTCAGCTCTGGTTGCTCATGCGCGCTTGTGTTGCCTTGACGCGTTGGGCTGCTTCGGCGCCGGCCGCTTCGCCGCAACCCGGTGTGCCGCCGCCAGCGCGGCGCGCGCCCAAATGGCAAGTTCATCGGGTTCGTCGAACAGCCGTTCCGGCACGCGCCAAAATGCGAGATCTATCAACTGGCCCTTCTTCGCGTAATTGAGCGGCGGAAACGCCTCGGCTTCCCTGAATGTCTCCCGGTTCTCTTCATCCACCCGGAAATAAAGCGTGTTGTCCGTCACCATGCCAAGCATCACTCCGTCGCAAAACACGCCGGTCTTGCCGAACATGCGCCGCAGGGTGATGCGGCCAAGCGGCGCGAGTTGCTCGCGCAGAAACTCGGCATAGGTTTCGCTGGCAACCATGCTCAATCCCGCTTGCGTTTCATTCACCGCCACCGATGACAGGGACCCGGCAGACTGTCTTGCAATAGATTTTCTAGGTCAATCGCTCAATGAATTTCGCTTATTATCGCCGAGACATCAGCACTATCCTGCCAGATCGCTCACGATCTCCCGGTAAAACGAAAGCATCGGAAATTCAGATCTCATGACCAGTACAGACGATACAAAAGCCATCGAAAGCGTGATCCAGTCCTACCTCGACGGGCTCCACGAGGGTGACGCTGGCAAGATTGCCAGCGCCTTTCATCCGACCAGCGCGCTGACCAGCATCTCGGAGGCGGGCGAACTGGCGATCACGCCCCGCGACGTCTGGCTGAACAACGTCCGGAACAGGCCATCGCCGAAGCAGCGCGGGCTGCCGCGCCACGATCAGGTGCTGTCGATCGATCTCGTCGGTCCGACGATGGCCTACGTCAAGCTCAAATGCGCGATCCCGCCGCGCTTCTTTACCGATCAACTGTCGCTATTGAAGATCGACGGCCGCTGGCAGATCGCGCAAAAAGTCTTCATGACCGAGATGCGCGAATAGTCCGCCGCAGGCTCTCTCCACTCCCTCTCCCCGTCCTTTACGGGGAGAGGGTTGGGGTGAGGGGCCTCTCTCCGCATATGAGATTGCCGATGGACCTGTACCCCCTCACCCGCCACGCAAGAGCGCGGCGACCTCTCCCCGCAAGCGGGGCGAGGTTGAAGAAGCCCGCACATCGCGACATGGAAAGAGCCTGCCATGAACGTACTCGACAACTACATGGTCGATCCGCGCCTGTCCCTCCTGAACAAGACGCGGATCCAGGCCCAGGTCCTGGTGCCCGTGCTGCGGGCGTTGCGCGCTGAACTGGGCAAGGAAAGGGCCGATGCGATCGTAAAGGACGCGCTGCGCGACTGGTCGAAGCAACTATTCGCCGCCGTGGGCGAAAGCGTTCAGGGCAGCGCGCGGCGCAAATGGGCGGCCATGCACACCGCGCTGGCCGAAGTCACCGAACGGGAAGTGACGGTGGAGATGCGCCGTCACGACGAGGAGGCACTGGAATTCGACGTCACGCACTGCCGTTTCGCGGAATTCTTTCGCGCGCTCGGCGAACCGGAGCTCGGCGCGCTGCTGGTATGCGCCACCGATTTCGATATCGTCGCGGCCGGCGGCAGCGACGTCGGCCTCACGCGCGACCAGACCCTGATGCAGGGCGCGCCGAGCTGCACGTTCCGCTACAGGTTCGCGCCGCGAACGTAATTGCCTCGTGAAAAACGCTCTCAATCGAGTATGATGTCCCCCAAGAAGCCCGGCTTGACCGGGCTCGCAAGGGAGAGCGCCGATGGCAACGACAGCGGAGCAAGCATCGCCCTGGCTCAAGGGACGGTCATTCGCCTCCTTAAGGGAAGAGTTCGACCGCAGCGGTTACCTGATCTTCGAACGCGTTCTTGCGCCCGATCGCGTCGCTGAAATCCGCGCGGCGCTGGCGCCGCACCTGGCGCGCGATCTGCTCGGCCGCAACGATTTCGAAGGCACCAGGACCAACCGGGTCTATGCCCTGCTGGCGAAATCGCCGGTCTTCGCAGAAGTCGCGATCCATCCGCTCGCCATGGCCTTTGTCGAAGCCGAACTCGGCGAGAGCTGCCTGCTGTCCGCCATGCTCGCGATCAATCTGCATCCTGGCGAGACGGTGCAGCCCTGGCATTTTGACGACGGCGCCGCGAAGATTCCGCGGCCCCGTCCCGCGCTCGGCATCTCTACGTTCTGGGCGATCGACGACACGACCGAGCAGAACGGCGCCACCGAAATCATTCCGGGAAGCCATCTGTGGGACGGGCAATATATCGAGGGCGCGCTGCAGCCTGCTCATTTCACCAACACAGCCGATCACGATGAGGGCAACAGGGCCGATGCCATCAAGCTAATCATGCCATCGGGATCGCTGGCGATCACCAAGGGAACGCTGTGGCACCGTGGCGGCGCCAACCGGTCAGACCGGCCGCGCCTGATCGTCACGCCGCAATATTGCGTCGGCTGGGTGCGGCAACTCGAGAACATGGCGCTCGCCGTCCCCGCTGAAGTGGCGAGCCAATTGCCGGAGCGCGCCCGCGAGCTGATCGGCTACTCGATCCATCCGCCGTTCATGGGATATGTCGACGGCGTTCACCCCAGGCGCCTGCTGCGGCCGTACTGAGTGGTGCAAGGGCGCCGGGGCCTCCACGCGCGCCTTACTCTGCGGCGGTCGCCGACCTCGCCGAAACCTGCGCACCCGCATCGAACGCGATGCCCTCATAGCCCCTCTCGGCAACGTCGGTGATGGCCGCGACATATTTCGGCGTACCGCCATTATAAACGAGATATCGCGTCTTGCCGTGTTCACGGCCGGGGATGTTGGAATTGTAGCCGGTGAACCATGACTTGGCTTTGCGCATCAGCATGATGGCGTACATCTTCGTCACATGCGCGGTCCAGCGCGCCTGCGCTTCGGCCGTTGGCTCCGCCCGCGTATAGCCGCGGCGCCAGATGTGCTCAAGCAGGCCCATGCACCAGCCGACACCGTTCTCGATGCCGCGCGGAAAATTCGTCGAGGCCGAGCCGCTCTGCGGGCCGGTCGGCATCAACAGGTTCGGAAAACCATGGGCCATCATGCCGAGAAAGGTCGAGGGCCCGTCGCGCCACTGGTCGGCCAGTTTCACGCCACCGACACCGGTGATGTCGATCGCATCGAATGAGCCGGTGATGGCATCGAAGCCGGTGGAATAGACGAGAATATCGAGCTCGTAGTCGCGTGCAGCGGTGCGCAGGCCGGTCTCGGTCACCCGCTCGATCGGGGTCTCGCTGATGTCGACGAGGTGCACATTGTCGCGGTTATAGGCCTCGAAGTAATTGGTCTCCAGCGGCACCCGCTGCACGCCAAAGCCGTGATCCTTCGGAATCAGTTTCTCCGCCGTCGCCGGATCCTTGACGCGTCGGCGGATGCGGCCGGCGATGTAGGCGGAAAACTCGGCGTTGGCCACCTCATCGGTAAAAATCTCGCGAAAGTTGCTCAGCCAAATGCCGAAGCCGGGCTCGTCATAGAGCTTGTCCCACAGCGCGATCCGCTCCTCAGCCGTGACCTCATAGAAGCCGCGCCGATCCGGTTCATGCTCGAACCCGCCGGGCGTGCGCTTGCAGGCCGCGAAAATCTCATCGTAGCGCGCGCGAATGTCGGCCATATCAGCTTCGGAGAGCGGGCTGTTGTTGAGCGGCGCGCTCCAGTTCGGACGGCGCTGAAACACGGTCAACTCGCCGACCTTGTCCGCGATCTCGCCGATCACCTGGATTGCTGTCGCACCAGTGCCGATGATGCCGACCTTCTTGCCGGCCAGTTCGACCGGCTCATGCGGCCAATAAAAAGTGTGGAACGAGCGCCCCTTGAACGTCTCCATGCCTTCCAGCCGCGGCAGCGTCGGTATCGCCAGCAACCCGACCGCAAGAACGACGAACCGGCAGGTCAGCTCAAAGCCGTCGTCGAGCCTGAGCTGCCACAGATGATTTGCCTCGTCGAAGGCCGCCGCCTCCACCTTAAGATTGAACCGCATATATTTGCGCAGATCGAACTTGTCGGTGACGTAGTTGAGGTAGCGGAGATTCTCCGGCTGCGCCGAAAACCGCTCCTTCCAGTGCCACTCGTTGAGCAGCTCCTTGGAAAACGAATAGCCGTAGGTGTAGCTCTCGGAATCAAAACGCGCGCCCGGGTAGCGGTTCCAGTACCAGGTGCCGCCGAGATCGGGAGCGGCATCCAGCACCAGCGCGTCCACCCCGAGATCGGCCAGCCGCTTGATCTGGTAAATGCCCGACACGCCCGCGCCAACGACGACGACCTCGTAATGCGGCTTGATGTCCCCGGTCATGCGCGGCCTCCCCGTTGTTGTTTCTTGGACGATTTTGGCGCGGGGTCGACTATACCGAATTATTCGTGCCGTGCACTTGCGTCAGGCTGCCGGGTTGGGTTGGGTTGCGGAAACGGCGCTCAGATTGTTTGAAAGTGGGCGCGTTCGCGTTTTGACCGTATCAGGTACCCGGCGTGGCGCCGATCTCGGCGTGGAGTTGCTCGACATAAGGATCCTGTATCCCCAGCGCGTCGAGTTGCATCGCCAGTTGCACGAGGTATTCCCTGTTGGTGCCGAGGATGCCCTTCCCGCTTGCGATCAAGCGCGCGGTCTCCGCCAGCGGCAGCTCACCGACATAGCTCGGGTGCGAAGGGTTCGAGACAAAGGCAAGCGCCTCGATCGGCCCCTGCGGAGTGAGCATCGGCACCATCGCCGGCGCGTAGCCGCCGCGCAGCATCTCGCGGCGCCACAGGATCGCGGTCTCTGTTTGGACGGAGGCGGCGGCGATGCGGAACGCCAGCCCGTGACAACGACCTTGCTGTGGCTCCAGCGAAAGCATCAGCGCCGGATAGTCGTGCGATCCCCGGCCGAGATTGATCTTCAGCGTGAAGCGGCGCTGATAGCCCTCGACGTCGGCAAGCCGGACTTCGGCGAAATGAAATCCTGGATCCCACATCAGCGAGCCGTAGCAATAGATCCAGAGGTCGCAGCCCGCGCTGTGATCGCCGAGCACCGCAAGCCGCGACGCCTCGATCACCTCGTCCGACAGCCGCCAGTCAGCGGGCCATCCCGCTTCCCGCACACGCTGCTCCCACATCGCAAACATCTCGGGCGTCAGCCGCAGCCGCGATTTTTCCGGATGCGTCACCCGGGTTCGAAGCTCGGGCAAATGAATGAATGCGTCCGCGGTCAAGCCGGCATGCCCCTTTGGTGATGCGACAATCCTCCGCAATGTGCCATTGTCGGCCGTCCGGCGCCAACCGTGAAGACGAACGAATGTGGTCCCCCTGCATGTTATTCTGTCATGGCTCGCCCGGGATTTTTAGGGTGTATGAAGCTCATCCCCACCCCGCCCCCCGCAAAACTTCCCCCCGATATCGAAGGCCATCCGATGCGCGACCAGTTTTCCAACACGCAAGCGATCCGCAAGCCCGCCGTCTCCTCCAAAGGCGGCATCGTCGCCGCGCAATCCGGCAGGGCGGCGCAAGTCGGCGCCGAGGTGCTGGCCGCGGGCGGCGACTGCGTCGACGCTGTCATCGCGACCACCTTTGCGCTGGGCGTGCTGGAGCCCTGGATGAGCGGGCTCGGTGGCGGCGGCGCGATGGTGCTCTACCGGGCGCGGGAAGACCGCTATGAAGTGATCGACTACGGCATGCGCGCTCCCGTCAGCCTCCGGCTTGCGGATTATCCGCTGACCGGCGACGGTGCGGCATCCGATATTTTTCCCTGGCCGCGCGTAAAAGGCGACCGCAATATCCATGGTCCCGGCTCGATCGCCGTGCCCGGCGTGGTGGCCGGCATGGAGGAAGCGCACCGCCGTCACGCAAAACTGCCGTGGAAGGAATTGCTGGCGCCGAGCGTCAAGCTCGCCGATGCGGGCCTTGCAGTCGACTGGTGGACAACGCTGATGATTTCGAGCGCGGCTGCGGATCTGCGGCGTTATCCCGCCAGCGCCGCCGCCTATCTGCAGGATGGTCTGCCGCCGAATCCGCAATGGGCTATCAAGGCCAAAATTCGCATGCCGCAGGACCGGCTCAAGGCCACGATGACGCAACTCGCCAGCGCCGGCCCGCGCGACTTCTACGAGGGCGATCTGGCGAACAGCCTTGCTGCCGACATCCAGGCCGCCGGCGGCGCGCTGTCGGTCGAAGACCTCAAGCCGTTCCGCGCGCATCTGCGTGAGCCACTGGCGATCCCCTATCGCGGCGGCAAAGTGTTCGCGACACCAGAACTCACCGCAGGCCCAACGCTTTCGCGCACGCTCGGTCTGTTGCAGAACGATCTCAAGCCCGCGCGCGGCGGACCGGATGCGGCGGCCTATGTCACCTATGCCTCGGCGCTGCAGGCGGCTTATCGCGAGCGGCTGAAGGACATGGGCGATGAAGACGGCAGGCGTTCGCTCGGCGCGGAAGCGCTGGCGCCGGCCTGCACCACGCATTTCTCGGCGGTCGATCGCGACGGCAACATGGCCGCGGTGACACAGACGCTGCTGTCGTCCTTCGGCTCCAAATTCGTATCCAGCCAGACCGGCATCACCATGAACAACGGCATCATGTGGTTCGACCCGAGCCCGGGCGCGCCGAACTCACTGGCGCCCGGCAAGCGCTGCCTGACCAATTACACACCGGTGCTGGCGCAGGCCAGTGATGGCCGCCGCGCCGCCATCGGCGCGTCCGGCGGCCGGCGCATCCTGCCGGCGGTGAGCCAACTGCTGTCCTTTGTGATGGATTACGGCATGGATCTCGACGCGGCGATTCACCAGCCCCGCATCGACGCCAGCGAAGGCCCCGTCGTGATCGGCGACATTCGCCTGCCGCAGGCCGCACGCGAAGCGTTGCGCGAGCGCTTCGACTACGAGGAAGCCCGCATCCAGACCCTGCCGATGAAATTCGCCTGCCCCAGCATCGTGCTGCGCGACGGCGACACCAACAGCGGCGCGACCGAGGTGTTCCAGCCGTGGAGCGAGGCGGTGGCGGAGGGGTGAAGCTGCATCTGAAGAAAATGCGGCACGTGTGCCGCACTTTCTCTTGCTCGACGATGATCGGCGTGATGATGCCGTTTCGCTTCACTATCGCGTCTGCGGCTCGATCGTTACGGTGCAGTCGCCGCCTTGCATTGCGACCACGATTTGTCCATCGGATGCACCCAATGCAATCGGGTTTGTCGCCCCTCCGCCGCCCGGCGCACGAACGGTGACGCTGATCGAATCTTGCGGTGCGGTCGAACCAACTGTCGTGGGCGAGACTTCGGTGATATTGCCCGCGGTATCCCGGCGCATGATACGGCAAGGCGCACCGCCGGCCTGGGCCATAGCGTCGGCCGCACGTCCACTGCCGGTCTCACCGCCCGCGGCGCGAATGCGCGACGCATCTCGCGGGACATGGCTTACGATCCGCTGCGTGCCGGGTTCGATGATCACGATTTCCTCTTCGGTCGTGAAGTAATCATAACCGCGATACGCCGGCTCAATCGCGACGATGGCAGCCGGCAGCCGTTGGACGCGCACGTTCCGCGGAATCCGTTCGCCGACCCGGATCGCGACATTGAGATTGCGCTGCGGCGGCGCGAGCCGCTCGCGGGTCAACGTCTCGGAAATGCGAACCTGCTTGTCGGTCGAGATCCCCGACTGCTGGCTCTGCGTCTGGCTGGTCTGGGTCTGTGTGCGCGTGGTTTCGCTCGCGGCGGCCGGCCGGTCCTTGCTCTGCTGAGCGGCATCCTTTGAGGTTTCGCCTCGCTGATCGCGGCTTGGCTCTTTCTGCGTGGTGGCCGTGCCCTCGCGCTCCTTCTGCGACGCCGCAGTTCCGCCCTTGGTCTTCTCGGATTCGACGCTGGACTTGCCGCCGGCACCGTCGCGCTTCATCTCGGCGCTGCCCTTGGCGTCCTTACCTTCTCGACCTCCTTGACGTGAGTCCTGCGCGCGCGCTGCTGGCCTTGCGTCTTCACCGCGTCCACGCTTGCTGTCGTCGCTCGCAGCCGTCGGACGATCCGCCCCGGGCGTCGCAGCCTTGCCCTTTTCCCCGGCCTGCCGGGAACCGGTTCCCCTTTCTTCGCGACCTATCGCGCCTTGAGCCTTCTGTTCCCCACCCTTCGCGCGTTCTTGCGCGCGCTCGGCGCCGCGTTCTTGCGATGCAGCACCTTTGCCGGCGCCGCTCGGCTGCATCTGCTTCGGCTCCTCGCTTCTTCCCGTTGGGGCCTGCCCATACGACAGACCCGGTGCCAGCATCAGGCAAACAATTCCAGTCGACAACAATAGCTGCTTGCGCATCCCGACCTCCTCAAACTTGGCCCTGCGCAAGCGAACGCTGGCCGGGGATGGAAGGTTCCGTCCAAAGCGAGTGGTATGACTCTTTAGTCGATCGAAGCGGCCGCCGCGCCGCTACATGCCCAGCCGGTCCCGCACCCGCCCTGCCACGACAGCGGCAGTGACGCCGATCGGCCAGAACGCGTGCAGCGCCATCGGCTTGATGCTGGTAATCGGCATGTCGAGTGCTGCGCTTCCGCCGCCGATCAGCCGACGTGCGAGCTGCGCGCCCATCGCGGTCGAGAGCGCGACGCCGCGGCCGTTGCAGCCGAGCGAGATCAGGAGGTTCTTCGCGGGCTCGTGCACATGGGGATAGTGATCGGGCGTGATCGCGAGCCGGCTGTTCCAGCCGTGCGTCCAGGTCGCGCCCTTCACGCCCGGCCATAGCCGTTCCGCATAGCGGATGAGATAGGCGACGTCGGCTGGCTTGCTGATCCAGCGCATCGGCCCGCGGCCGCCCATCAACAAGCGATTATGCGCATCGATGCGGTAATAGACCGTGATGTGGCCGCTCTCGTACAGCACCGGGCGCGTCGGCATGATCTCGCGCGCGACCGCATCGGACAGCGGCGCGGTGGCGGCGATCGAGGAGAACACCGGCACGATGGTGCGGCGCAAGCCCGGCCATAGATCGTCCGTAAAGCCATTGGTCGCCAGCAGCACCTTTTCGGCGCGCACGATTCCGCGTGGCGTCTCAATGCGCCAGCCGGCGCCTTCACGCGACAGAGAGAGCGCCGGGGTTTCGCCATGGACGGCAGCGCCCGCCGCGATCGCCGCACGTGCCAGACCGCGCGCGTAGCTCAGCGGATGCAGATCGCCGCCGCGATTGTCCAGCATGGCGCAGAGATAGCGGTCGGTCCCGGTCATCTCCCGCATCTGTTCGCGGTTCAGCAGCGTCACCGGCATGCCGCGGCGGATGCATTGTTTTGCGGTGTTTTCGATTCCCGCCGCGCTTGCTTCATTGTAGGCCGCGCGCAGCGTGCCGTTCTGCCGCGCCTCGCAGGGAATCTGGTAGCGGCGGATCAGGTCGAACGTGTAGTTGGTAGTGCCGTAGGAAAACGCGATCATACGGCCGCCGAGATCAGTGCCGAAATCCGCTTCGATCCGGTCAGGGTCGTGCTTCAGCCCCGGATTGACCTGGCCGCCATTGTTGCCCGATGCGCCCCAGCCCGGCTGTTGCGCCTCCAGCACGATTGCGTTCGCGCCCTGCTCGGCCAGGTGCAGCGCCGTCGACAGCCCGGTAAAACCGCCGCCGATGATCGCGACCGGGACATTCTTGTTGGCATCGAGCGGCGGCGCAGGCGGCGGCGCCACGGCCGTATCGGCATAGAGACTTGGCGGCAGTGGCAGCGAGACAGGCGAGTTCATGGACAAACGACCGAAGTTTAGAGCGGATGCAGCACACGCCGCAGAAAGTCCTGCGTGCGCGCATGCTGCGGCTGGTTGAGGACTGACTTCGCCGGCCCCTGCTCGACGATCACGCCGCCGTCGATGAACAGCACGCGGTCGGCAACGTCCTTGGCAAATGCCATTTCATGGGTGACGACGACCATGGTCATGCCGTCATCGGCGAGCTTGCGCATCACGCCCAACACATCGCCGACCAGTTCGGGATCGAGCGCCGAGGTCGGCTCGTCAAATAATATCGCCTTCGGCTGCATCGCGAGCGCCCGCGCGATCGCGACGCGCTGCTGCTGTCCGCCCGACAGTTGCGGCGGGTGGACATCGGCTTTCTCGGCCAGCCCAACCCGCGCCAGCAGCGCGCGGCCGCGCTCCAGCGCCTCGGCGCGGGGCTCCTTCTTCACATAAACGGGGCCCTCGATGACGTTCTCGAGCGCGGTCCGGTGCGGAAACAGGTTGAAGCGCTGGAACACCATCGAGACCTGGGTGCGGACCGAAACGATCGAAGGCGCATTGCGATCGACCTTCGCGCCTTCGACAAGGATATCGCCGCTGTCATAGCTTTCCAGTCCGTTGATACAGCGCAGGATGGTGGACTTGCCCGAACCGGAGGGGCCGATGATGCAGACCACCTCGCCCTTCTCGACCGACGCCGTGATGCCCTTCAGCACCTCGACCCTGCCAAAACTCTTGTGGACGTTGGAGAGCTCGATCATTTCTGGCCTGCCCGCTTTTCGAAGTGACGGACCAGAAGGATAAGCGGGATGCTCATGGTGAGATACATCAGCGCGACCAGCGTGAACACGCTGGTGTTCTTGAAGGTGGATGACGCGATCAGCTTGCCTTGCAAGGCGAGTTCGGCGACCGTGATGGTCGAGGCCTGGGACGAATCCTTCAGCATCATGATCATCACGTTGCCATAGGGCGGCAGCACGATTCTAACCGCCTGCGGCAACACCACGCGGCGCATGGTCAGCCACCAGCTCATGCCGATCGCCTGCGCCGCCTCGATCTGGCCCTTGTCGATGGCTTCGATGCCGGCGCGGAAATTCTCGGCCTGGTAGGCCGAGTAAGCGATGCCGAGACCTAGAATCGCCGCCTGCAGCGCCGTCAGTGTCAGGCCGAATTCCGGCATCACGAAGTAGAGATAGAACAGCAGCACGATGATCGGGATGCCACGGATCACGTTGATCACGCCGGCGCTGAGTCCCGTGAGAAAGCCGATGCCCGATACGCGCATCAGCGCCCAGACAAGGCCGAGCATGGTCGACAAGACCAGCGATCCCAGCGTGACGATAATCGTCAGCGCCACACCGCTCATCAGGATCGGCAGGAACTCGGTCGTATCGCGCCAAAAGGCCTGCATCAGGAAGCCTGCGCCTTCAGGCCCCATTTATCGAGAATTTTTTCCACCGTGCCGTCCGCTTTCAGCTTCGCCAGCGAGGCATTGATCTTGGCGAGCAGTTCGGTATCGCCCTTACGCACGCCGATGCCGACCGAGCCGATCGTCGCAGGCTTGTAGCTCTCGACAATGCGCGCTTCGGGGAAACCGCCCTGCTTTAAATTGTAGGCGAGGATCGGGTAATCGGCGAAGCCTGCTTTCAATCGTCCGGCGTTCACATCGCGCAGGATATCCGGAATGGTGTCGTACGCCTTCACCTCGCTGAACAGTCCGGACTTCTTCAGCGCATCGACGAACGCCGTTCCGACCTGTGCACCGACCACCTCGCCCTTCAGGTCGTCCTGCTTGGCATAGGTCCTGGTGTCGCTCTTCGGCACCAGAAGTCCCTCGCCATAGCTGTAGAACGGTTCTGAGAAATCGATCACTTCCTTGCGTGCTGGCGTAACGAACATCGCCGCCGAGATGATGTCGATCTTGTTCGAGGTGAGCGAGGCGATCAGCGTCGAGAACTGCATCGGCTCGATCTGGACCTGGAAGCCGGCGTCCTTGCCGATCTCGGTGATGAGATCGACCATGATGCCCTGAATGCTGTTGGTCTTGGTGTCGAGGAAGGTGAAGGGCACGCCGGTCGGCGTCGAGCCCACTTTCAGCACCTTTTGCGCTGATGCCGGCATCGCGGCGGTCAGAACAACAGCCGCCATCGCGGCCTGGACGAGACGTTTGAGAGCCATGGCACCACCTCCTGGATCGAACACCGCCGCCCGCGTCAGACCAAAGAGTTGCGGGAAACGCCGTTCCGGCCTATTTTCACCATTATGAAATTGTGGCCACACTTGCCGCGGCATTGCAAGCAATTTTCATGCACATGAAGGAAGCAGGCTGACGTGAGCGGTGGCAAGAGAATTAGGAAGCCGGCGCCCAAGGCCAAGGCAAGGGCCGCGGCAAAGACGGCGCGCAGGCCGAAGGCGAAGGCTGCGGCCAGACCGGCCGAACCGGCGATGGACCTCGCCGTCGGCCGGCGCATTCGCGACCTGCGCCGTGAACACAAACTGTCGCTGGAGACGATCGCCGCGCGCACCGATCTGTCGATCGGCTTCCTCAGCCAGATCGAGCGCGGCCTGTCGTCGCCTTCGCTGCGCGTGCTCGCAACGCTTGCCGACGTGCTCGGCGTCGGCATCGCCGCGCTGTTCGGCTCGCGGCCCAGCGACGATGCGGCTTCAGGCGGCGTGGTGACGCGCCAGTTGCAGCGCGCCGAACTGAAATTGTGGCGCACCGGCATATCGAAACAATTGCTGAGCCCGGCCGGAACGGAAAACCGCCTCAACCTGTTTCTCGTGCACCTGGAGCCCGGCGGCAACACCGGCGACGAACTCTACACCCATGACGGCGAAGAGGCCGGCCTGGTGCTGGAAGGCGAGATGACGCTGACCGTGGATGCCGAGACCTGGTCCCTCAAGCGAGGGGACAGTTTTCGCTTCGCTAGCCGCCGCCCTCACCGCTTTTCAAATCCGGCGGAAGATGCGAAAGCGGTCGTGTTGTGGGTGAACTGCATAACGGCGGCGTCATGAGCGACGGTCTGGAACAACGAATGGATCAAGCCTGGGAGGATTGGAGCCCGCACAGCGCACATTGGGGCGCATTTTCCGCGCGATGGAACGGCGCGACGCTGGATATCAGGCCTTACGAGGAGGATCCTGCGCCGTCCTCGATTTTACAGAACTTCACCACCGCGATGCGCCACAAGGCCCGCATCCTGCGGCCGATGGTGCGCAAGGCATGGCTGGACCGGAGCGCACGCAGCGAGCGCACGTTCGACCAGAAATTCGTCGCCTGCCCCTGGGACGAAGTTCTCGATTTGCTTGCGAATGAATTATCGCGGGTCCGAACCGAATATGGCGCCGCCGCGGTCTACGGCGGCTCCTATGGCTGGTCCAGCGCAGGACGTTTCC
This sequence comes from Bradyrhizobium sp. AZCC 1678, assembly GCF_036924765.1. Classification (NCBI taxonomy): domain Bacteria; kingdom Pseudomonadati; phylum Pseudomonadota; class Alphaproteobacteria; order Hyphomicrobiales; family Nitrobacteraceae; genus Bradyrhizobium; species Bradyrhizobium sp. AZCC 1678. The sequence continues at coordinate 2,107,739 of NZ_JAZHSE010000001.1, read as the reverse complement.
ACCACGCGCAGAGCCAGGTTCATCGCTTCCTGAACATGGCATTCGGCGGCTATGTGCGTTCGGTGAACAGCTATAGCGCCGGCGCCTCGGCCGTGATCCTGCCTCATGTCCTTGGCGGCTACGAAGACGTCTCGCGCCGAAACGTAACGTGGGATCAGGTCGCCGAGCATACCGATACGGTGCTGGCCTTCGGCGGCATGGCGCTGAAGAACTCGGACGTCGCCAGCGGCGGCATCAGCCGCCACATCGAGCGCGACGCGATGCAAAAGGCCGCGCGCCGCGGCGCGGTGTTCTACGGCATCGCGCCGTTGCGCGATGACCTGCCGGAAGCAGCCGGCGCCCGGTGGCTGCCGATCAAGGTCGGCACCGACGTGGCGCTGATGCTGGCGCTCGCGCACACGCTGCTCGTCGAAAACCTGTGGGACAGCACCTTTGTCGCGCGCTATTGCACCGGCTTCGAAATCTTCGAACGCTATCTGCTCGGCCGCGACGACAATACGCCAAAGGACGCGGCATGGGCGGCCGGTATCACCGGCATTCCCGCCGCCACCATCGTAGACCTCGCCCGCCGGCTGCCGCGCGGGCGCACTCTGATCACGGTCTCGCATTCGCTGCAGCGGGCGCAATATGGCGAGCAGCCGGTGTGGATGGGCGCGGTGCTTGCGGCCATACTCGGCCAGATCGGCCTGCCCGGCGGCGGATATAATTACGCGCTCGGTGCGCTCGGCCACACCGGCCGCCGCTTCAACGCGGTTTCGATTCCGACGCTGTCGCAAGGCAACAATAGCGTCAGTGAATTCATCCCGGTCGCGCGCGTCGCCGACATGCTGCTTAATCCGGGAAAGCCGTTCGAGTATAACGGCCGGTCGATGCGGTATCCCGACATCAAACTGGTCTATTGGGCGGGCGGCAACCCTTTCCATCATCACCAGGACATCAACCGGCTGCGGCGCGCCTTCAATGTTCCGCAAACCATCGTCGTGCACGAGAGCGCCTGGACGCCGATGGCGAAATTTGCCGACATCGTATTGCCGGCGACGATGACGCTGGAGCGCGACGACATCGGCGCCGCGGGCACCGATCCAAGGCTGATCGCAATGCGCAGGGCCATGGACCCGGTCGGCGAAGCGCGCGACGATTTCGATATTTTTGCCGCGCTGTCGCTGCGATTAGGCGTTGAACAGGCCTTCACCGAAGGACGCGACACCAGGCAATGGCTGGCGCACCTTTACGAGCCGACGCGGAAGGCGCTTGCCGAGGCCGGCTGCGATGCGCCTGACTTCGACGCGTTCTGGCGGCGCGGCGAACTCGCGCTGCCGTCGGCCCCCGATGACGGCGGTTTTCTGCGCGCCTTCCGCAACGATCCCCTCAACAACAAGCTGCCGACGCCAAGCGGCAAGATCGAGATCTATTCGAAAGCCATCGCGGGCTTCGGTTACGACGATTGCCCTCCCCACCCGGCCTGGCTGCCCTCGACCGAACCGCCGGATTCGCGCCACCCGTTGACGCTGATCGCCAACCAGCCGGCGACGAGGCTGCACAGCCAGCTCGACTTCGGCGCCTACAGCCAGTCGAAGAAAATTGCCGGCCGCGAACCCGTCCGTCTCAACCCCGTTGATGCGGCGCGCCGCGGTATCGCCGACGGCGACATCGTCCGCCTGTTCAATGATCGGGGCGCCTGCCTGGCTGCCGCCGCTATTACAGACGACGTCATGCCCGGCGTGGTGCAATTGTCCACCGGCGCCTGGTACGATCCGGAGCCAGGTGCGGCCGAACATCCGCTCTGCGTCCACGGCAATCCGAACGTGCTCACCCGCGACATCGGCACATCGCGGCTCGCGCAAGGCTGCTGCGGTCAGGTGACGGTGGTCGAGTGCGAGAAATATACGGGAGCGCTGCCTGCCATCCACGCCTTTGATCCTCCCGAACAGGATTGATGCAGAGGCAACGACGACACCCGCATACCGACTGTCCCGCCCACCAGGGAACATCGTGAAAGAATTTAGACATACCCGAATGAAATCGAAAATCCGAACTTAGGACTGTCGATTCAGACGCCGTCAACACCCGAGGTCTACGCTTCCCGGGAGTTCGTATGGATACGTCAGGAGCTGAGCATGCCGAACCGAGGGAAACACGGGAAAGCACGAGCCGCAGCCGCCGAGACCAGAGAAGATATCATGAGCTCGGCGGCCTTAAGCACCATGAGCGCGGGCGCCGTAAATGCCATGGCGGCAGTAGGCGCCGCCGTCATCAAGCTGCACAAGGAGCCAATGGACGAAGAGCCGGAATGGTTCTGGCACCTGTTCGCGAAGTGCGAAGCCAAGGCCGCACGTATCGCCGCGCAGGCCGCGCGCGCCCCTCGCTCCAATGGCGACGCCACATTCATTGAGGTCTACGCCAGGACCTTACCGAAGCTGATGAAGACGGCGCTAAGCGCCCGCGAACAGGCACTGCATTGAGTGAAACTCCGCGCGTCCCGCGCCTCCTGCCAGTTGTGCTCGTCCGCCCCTCACCCAAACCGGTGATCGTAGCGGCTCACCGTGAGTTCGCTCACGTCGATCTCAGGCTTCCGCCCCGACATCAGGTCCGCCAGCACCCTCCCCGAGCCACAGGCCATGGTCCAGCCAAGCGTGCCGTGGCCGGTGTTGAGATGCAGATTGCTGTAGCGCGTGGCGCCGATGACCGGCGGCCCGTCCGGCGTCATCGGGCGCAGACCGCTCCAGAAGCTGGCTTTGCGCAAGTCCCCGCCGCGTGGAAACATCTCGGTGAGGGAATGATCGAGCGTCGCGCGCCGCGCCGCATCGAGCCGGTTCGAATAGCCTGAGATTTCCGCGGTGCCGCCGACGCGGATGCGGTCGCCGAGCCGCGTGATTGCGACCTTGTAGCTTTCGTCCATCACGGTGGATACAGGCGCGCCGTCGTCATCGATGACCGGGACCGTGATCGAATAGCCCTTCACGGGATAGACAGGAACCGGAATACCGATGGGCTTGAGCAACCGCGGCGTCCAGCTGCCGAGTGCCGCGACGTAGGCATCGGCCTGCAACAGCCCGACGCTGGTGACGACGCCCGTGATCCTGTCGCCGTCCGCGACCACGCGATCGATGCTGGTATTGAACCTGAACTGCACGCCGAGCTTTGCTGCTTCCTTGGCGAGCGCCTGCGTAAACATATGGCAATCGCCGGTCTCGTCCTGCGGCAGCCGCAGTCCGCCGACGAATCTTTCCTTCACCGCCGCCAGCGCCGGCTCCGCACCGATGCAGCCTTCGCGATCGAGCACCTCGTAAGGGACACCATATTGCTTGAGCACCGCGATATCGCCGCCGGTACTGTCGAGCTGCTTCTGCTTGCGGAAAAGCTGCAGCGTGCCGCGGCTGCGCTCGTCATATTTGATACCGATCTCGGCGCGCAGCGCGCGCAAGGAATCGCGGCTGTATTCGGCGATCGGGATCATCCGACGCTTGTTGACGGCGTAGCGCTCTGCCGTGCAGTTGCGCAGCATCTTCATGCCCCAGATCCACATCACGGGATCGAGCTTGGGCCAGATCACAAGCGGCCCGTGCCGCATCAACAGCCATTTGATGGCTTTCACCGGCACGCCGGGGCCGGCCCAGGGCGAGGAATAGCCGGGCGAGACTTCGCCGGCATTGGCGAAAGAGGTTTCCTGCGCGGGCTCGGACTGGCGGTCGACGACCGTTACCTCATGGCCGGCGCGTGCCAGATAATAGGCTGTCGTGACGCCGATGACGCCACTGCCGAGAACGATGACTTTCACGATCCCTCACGCAATTCGCCGCGGCGTTCGCGCCGCGGCCGCTCTGAAGCCCGGCTCCGATTGAATCGGAACCGTGCTCCAGGTTTTTATCTTGACGCGTTTTCTTCACGCGAACCGGGGGTCCACTTCGCTTGAAAACGCTATGCCTTCCTTGCGAGCAAGGATCAGGCCACGCGCTTGATGGCGTCGCCGAGGATCGAAACCATGTCGTCGATATGGCTTTTCTCGACGATCAGCGGCGGCGACATCGCGAAGGAGTCGCCGCTCATGCGGAAATAAAGCCCGCGATTGAAGCAATCCACCATCACGTCATAACCGCGTGCCCCGACGCCGTCGCCGCGCGGCGACAGCTCGATTGCGCCCATCAGGCCGACATTGCGGATGTCGATGACGTTCGGCAGGCCCTTGAGCGAATGCAGCGCATCGCGCCAATATTCAGCCAGTGACGCTCCACGCGTGAGCAGCCCCTCGTCCTTGTAGATGTCAAGCGTCGCAAGGCCCGCCGCGCAGGCAACCGGATGCGCGGAATAAGTGTAGCCGTGGAACAGCTCGATCGTGCCCTCGGGGCCGTTCATCAGCGCGTCATGGATCTTGCGGCTGGCGAAAACCGCGCCGCAGGGCACGGTGCCGTTGGTGATGCCCTTAGCCGTCGTCATCATATCAGGCGTGACGCCGAAATAATCCGCCGCGAACGGCGCGCCGAGGCGGCCGAAGCCGGTGATGACCTCGTCGAAGATCAAGAGGATGCCGTGCTTGGTGCAGAGCTCGCGCAGCCGCTGCAGATAGCCCTTCGGCGGCGGCAGCACCGCGGTCGAACCCGGCACCGGTTCGACAATGACGGCGGCGATCGTGTCAGCGCCATGCAGCGCCACCATCCGCTCAACATCGTCGGCGAGTTCGGCGCCGTGATCAGGCTGATCCTTTGCAAAGGCGTTGCGGGCGAGATCATGGGTGTGACGGATGTGGTCGACGCCGGGCAGATGGGTCGCAAACGCACGGCGGTTCGCCACCATGCCGCCGACCGACATGCCGCCGAAGCCGACGCCGTGATAGCCGCGCTCGCGACCGATCAGGCGCGTCCGCGTCCCCTGTCCGATGGCGCGCTGATAGGCGAGCGCGATCTTCAGCGCAGTGTCGACCGACTCCGAGCCCGAATTGGTGAAGAAGATGCGATCGAGACCTTTGGGCGCGATCTCGGCCAGCCGCTCGGCGAAATCGAACGCCAGCGGATGGCCCATGTTGAACGAGGGCGCGAAGTCGAGGTTCATCAACTGCCGCTCGACGGCGGCGGCGATCTGGCGGCGGCCATGGCCGGCATTGACGCACCAGAGGCCGGCCGAGCCGTCGATCACCTTGCGGCCGTCGACCGTCGTGTAGTGCATGCCCTCGGCGGAAGCGAACAGCCGCGGCGCTTTCTTGAACTGCCGGTTGGCCGTGAACGGCATCCAGAACGAATCGGTTTGCAGGGTGTTCGGCTTCTGATGAAGGGTCACGGCGTAGCTCCTGTGCTGGCAGCTCAAGGTACCACCGGGCCACGCTCGGGAAGGCACAACAAGTCCTTTTCTTCACTCCTGCAACCCATTGATTTTACTGGCCCGGCTAGGGCATATTTGTTCGATCCGAAACACTTGCAACAGGGATTTTCGATGAGCGTCGATATCGGTGGGCGACTCCGCTTCGTTCGCGCCCGTCACAAGCTGTCGCAGCGCGAGCTCGCAAAACGCTCCGGCGTGACCAATTCGACGATCTCGCTGATCGAATCGAACCAGATGAACCCCTCCGTCGGTGCGCTCAAGCGCATCCTCGACGGGCTGCCGATGGGGCTCGCCGAATTCTTCGCGATCGAGCCGGAGCGGCCGCGCAAGGCGTTCTACCGCTCCGACGAACTAACCGAGATCGGCAAGAAGCCGATCTCCTTCCGCCAGGTCGGTGACAATCTGTTCGGCCGAAGCTTGCAAATCCTGAAAGAACGCTACGAGCCGGGCAGCGACACCGGCCGGGTGCCGCTGACCCATGACGGCGAGGAAGGCGGCATCGTGGTCTCGGGCCGGCTCGAAGTGACCGTCGACGACGAACGCCGTATCCTCGATCCCGGCGACGCCTATTATTTCGAGAGCCGCCGCCCGCATCGGTTTCGCTGCGTCGGGGGCAAGGCGTGCGAAGTGATCTCGGCCTGCACGCCGCCGACGTTTTGAGCAGCGAGGGCATTTTCAATAAATCCACTGTAGCGCGGTGATGGTCACGATCCAGCGCTGCGCTTGCGTGGGGGGCAAAAAAGCTGAATAGTTTCCGTCATCCGACGGAGAGATCGGAAGCGTGCGGCTGCACGCATGCAGCCGCTTGTTGGAGCTTTTTCGCATGTCGAAGCTCACCGAGCATGGCGCGTGCCTGCTGTGGAAGCCGGAATTGATCTGGCTGAATGTCGTTTCCGACGCGATGGTCGCCGTCGCCTTCTTTACGACGGCGTTCGTTCTCGCGTTCTTCGTGTGGCGACGCCACCGTGAGCTGATGTTCTGGGGCGTATTCCTGATATTCGCGATCTTCGTCGCGGTCTGCGGAGTGACCCGTCTGCTGTCGATCTACACCGTATGGGTGCCGGCCTATGAAATCGAGGCCGTGGCGAAAGCTTTCCTGACCCTGATCTCGGTCCCGATCACGGCAGCACTCCTGCTGCTGCTGCCGCGGATCCTGGTGCTGCCGACGCGCATTCAGCTTGCCAATGCCAATGCCGCGCTTGAGGAGGAGGTCAGGCAGCGCCGCGAGGCCGAGGCCATGGTCAAACGTTTTGAGGAGAAAGAGGCTACCGAATCCAAGGTCCGGCAAGCGCAGAAGATGGAAGCCATCGGCCAGCTCACCGGTGGCGTCGCGCACGACTTCAACAACATTCTGACTGTTATCACCGGAACCATCGAAATCCTGAGCGATGCCGTCAAGGATCGTCCGCATCTTGCCCAGATCACCGATCTGATCAACGGAGCCGCGACAAGGGGCGCTGAGCTGACGAAGCACTTGTTGGCCTTCTCCCGTCGACAGCCGCTGCAGCCGCGCAATACCGACGTCAACGCGTTGATCATCGATTCAGCGCAGCTGCTGCGGCCGACCCTCGGCGAGCACATCGAAATTGAATCGATGCTGGCGCACGATTCCGCGCCGGCTCTGATCGATCCCAGTCAGCTCTCGACCGCAATCCTGAACCTCGCCCTTAATGCGCGGGACGCCATGCCTAACGGCGGCAAGCTGACGTTGGAAACCAAGAACGTGGCGCTCGATGAGAACTACGCTCGCCTGAACAGCGAAGTCAGACCTGGCGACTACGTCATGATTGCCGTGAGCGACACCGGGGAAGGAATTCCGGGCAACCTGCTCGAAAAGGTGTTTGAGCCGTTCTTTACCACCAAGGAAGCCGGCAAGGGCTCGGGGCTCGGCCTCAGCATGGTGTACGGCTTCGCCAGACAGTCGAATGGACATATCAAGATCTACAGCGAAGAGGGTCACGGCACGACCGTGAAGCTTTACCTGCCGCAGGCCACGGGCGGCGGCCCGGAGGAGCCCGCCGGTGAGACGGGCGGATATGCAGGAGAACATGGCGACCAGACGATCCTGATTGTCGAGGACGACCCGCTGGTCCGCGAATACGTTCTGGCGCAAATCACCCGTTTCGGATTCCACACGCTCGCCGCAGGCAATGCGGCCGAGGCGCTGGCCATCATCGATGGACCGGAACGCATCGACCTGCTGTTCACCGACGTCATGCTCCCCAGGGGAGTGAATGGCCGCCAGCTCGCGACCGAGGCCGTCAAAAGGCGGCCGGAGCTTAAAGTGCTTTATACCTCCGGTTATGCCGAGAATGCCCTCATCCATCATGGCCGTCTCGAGGCCGGTGTGCTGCTGCTGCCGAAGCCTTACGTCAGTGCCGACCTCGCGCGGATGCTTCTGACCGCGCTGGCAGCGTGAGTTCTCCTGGATAGAGTCACGAAGCAGCCATGACCTGACCCGGCAGCAAGCGCTGCCTTCGATCACTTGTCCAGCGCGCTTGAAAGCACCAGTTCGAGCTCCTGCCTGACGTCATCGAGCGGCTGGGCGCTGCGCGCGGCGCGGCACATCGCGACCGTTCCTTCCGTCGATGCAATGACGAGCGCTGCCAGCCGCCGCGCGCGCGCGGGAGCTACGCCCTCGCGCCGCAGCGCTGCGAACATGATGCGCTGCCAGTCGGCGAATACGCCGTTCGCCAGATCGAGCAGGCGCTGTTGCGCAGCCTCGTCCGGCTCGCCGTCCTTCTCCGTCGCATCGTTGACATATTGTTCGACCGACACCGCAAGCACTGGACAACCGGCCTGGTATTTCGTCCTCTCCAGCGTCTGCCGCCACAAGGCAATGAAGGCGCGCAGGCCTGCAACGGCGCCGCGCGACTGCGTCAGGTGCTCCAGCGGTCCGCTGACCTGCTTGCCCGCAAACACCAGCGCGTCCTCGATCAGCTGCTGCTTGCCGCGCGGAAAGTGATGGCCGATCGAGCCCCGCGGCGTGCCGGTATGGCGGACCACCTCGCGCATGCTGGTGGCATTGACGCCACGCCGGCTCATCAGGTCGGCGGCGCCTGCCACCATTTTTGCGCGGGTATTGGACGACATCGGAACTCCCCCTTGAGTCGCCCCATCATAGAATATGACGATTGACATAGCCAGCCCGCTCGCACTATGCCACTCGTCATAGGCGGCGGGAGGTAACGATCGATGACGTTTATCCACGTGATGACGCCGCAGGGGCGGTTGACTGCCGATCAGCGCCGCGTGCTGGCAAAAACCTTGACGGACGCCGTGCTGGTGCCGGAGGTCGGCAAGCTCACGCCGGAGGCCCGCCGCGGTTATCAGGTGCATTTTGCCGAGCGGCCGCTGGACATGATCGCGCACGGCGGCGAACTGCTTTCGGACAAGCCAAGCGACGTCATGCTGCTCGATGTGGTGGTGATGGACTGCTGCTGGACGCGCGAGGACCGCGCGACCGTCATCCGCAACATTCATTCCGCGCTTGCGGAGGCCTGCGGGATGAAGGCGCCGTCGCCGGGCTGGTGGATCAATTTCCGCATCATCGAGGAAGGCAGCTGGGGCTCGCGCGGCGGCGTGCTGTCGTTCCTCGACCTGCTTGAGCACGGCGCATCGCACTTTTCGCCGGAACGCACTGCTGCGATCCGCACCGCGCTTGCCGTCAAATACGAGCGATAACCGCGCGGCAGCATTTTGAGACATCCAGGAGAGGAAACGAACATCATGAGTGCCGAAGGAACAATCCGCACCGAGACGCATGATCGCATTTTCAAGATCATCATCGACAACCCCGCGAAGAAGAACGCGTTCTCGCCGGCCATGATGGAGCAGTTGTCGGACGCCCTGACCGAACTGCACAACAACGACAGCCTTTGGGTCGGCGTCATCTGCGCCGAGGGCAAGGATTTCACCGCCGGCCTCGACATGCCGAAATTCTTCGGCCCCAATGCCGAGAAGCGAGACTTCAAAGAAGGCAATGTCGACGTATTCGGCCTGCAAAAGCGCTGCAAAAAGCCGATCGTCACCGCCGTGCAGGGCATCGTCTTCACCATCGGCATCGAACTGATGCTGGCGGGCGACATCGTCGTCGCCGCTGATGACGCGCGCTTCTGCCAGATGGAATCCAAACGCGGCATTGCGCCGTTCGGCGGCGCGCATTTCCGCTTCCTGTCGCGCACCGGCTGGGGCAACGCGATGTATCATCTGTTCCTGTGCGATGAATTCACGGCGGCCCGCGCCCGCGAGATCGGGCTGGTTCAGGAAGTGGTGCCGGCGGGCCAGCAGGTCGAGCGCGCGATGGCGCTCGCCGCGATCATTGCTAACAATGCGCCGCTTGGCATTCAGGTCACCAAGGAGGCTGCCGCGAAATATGTCGAGCATGGCGAGAAGGCCGCCATCGCCTACATTCCGACCGTGCGCGAACGCGTATTGAACAGCGCCGACGCCCGCGAGGGCATTCAATCCTTCATCGAGCGCCGCGCCGCGGTATTTCAGGGGCGGTGAGACGAACGTGAAATCAATCTCCGGAAAACAGGAAGAACTGGCGAACCTGCTCGTGCGGGCGCGGCGCAACGTCAGCCAATTCTCCTTGCCCGATGATCTCGTGCCGGACACGGCCCTGGAAGCCTATGCCGTCAACCAGACCGTGGCGGAACGTCTCGGCTGGGAGCCGCTGGGCTGGAAGATCGCCGGCACGACGGATGCGGTGCGCGGCAAGTTGCAACTGGACGGACCGATCTACGGCAGGACGTTCCGCCGCTTTGCCTGCGCTTCGCCTGCGCATTTCAGGGCCGCCGAGTTGCTCGACCCGCTGATCGAATGCGAATTCTTCGTCACGCTCGCGCGCGGCCTGCCGCCGAGAGACGCGCCCTGGACGTTTCCCGAAACCATCGAGGCGATCGCCGAGGTTCATGCGGGCATCGAAGTGGCGGAATGCCGCTATCCGAGAAAGGCCCTGCCGCCGCTGCCCGGCATTCTCGCTGATGGCAGCGCATCGGGCCACTACGTTTTTGGCGATCGCATCGAGACCTGGCGCGAGGGACTTGCGTCCGTACCCGTGCGGCTTGAGGTCGACGGCGCGCTGCGCCGCGAGGGCATCGGCGCCGACGTCATGGGCGATCCGCTGCGGCCGCTATGGTGGCTGGCCGAGCAGCGCCGCCAATGGGGCGACGGACTTCGCGCCGGCGAGACGATCTCCACCGGCTCGATGACCGGCATGCTGCCGATCCGCGCCGGCCAGCATGTTCGCGCCCGCTTCGGCGACGTCGCAACCATCGAGATCACGATCGATCTCTGACGGTCCCGGCGGGACGCTGAACTGAACCGATGCAGCGCAAAACTGTTTCCCGCCCGCCGCTCGCCCGATATCGACAATTTTGGCGGATCGATCCGGTAGGCCGGCGAACGCCCGGGTGATATGGCATGCCCGGGATTCGTAGCGAGAATGGCGCGGACAGGAAACCAGTTGCGATGTAAAACGTAGCTCATGGGCATCGCCAACGGAGCAACCCCATGCGCGCCATCGTCCTGCTTCTCGTGTTTCTGTTCGGCCTCGCCGCGCCCGCCACCGCCGACGACGTTTCCGCCGCGCAGAGCGTGATCCGCGCACAGGAGCAGGCGCTCAGCCGCGATGACGCCGCAGCAGCCTATTCGCACGCCGCGCCCGAGATCAAACAGCTCTTCCCGCAGGCCGACATCTTCCTGCAAATGGTCCAGCAAGCCTATCCGCCGGTCTATCGCCACAAGAGTTTCGAATTCGGCGAGGCGCGCGCGGCCCAGGGGCGGATCGCCCAGCGCGTCCACATCGTCGACGACAATGGCGAAGCGTGGGAGGCGATGTACACGCTGGAGCAGCAGCCGGATGGCAGTTTGAAGATCACAGGATGTTCGCTGCTGAAGGCCGGGCAGTCGGCCTGATCTCCATCGCGGCTAGAAGAATTCGCCCAGGAACTCCGCGGCCTGGTCCGAGACGCCGACGATCTTGTTCGTTGCCTGACGATAGAATTTGAAGCTGAGTTCGGTCTGGGGTCGACCGTCATCCCACTCGCTGAATCGTTTGAGTTCGCTCCGCCCGAGCGGCCGCTTCGCGAGTGCAGTGCGTCTGATGGCGATGCTCACACGTGGAGTTTGCCTGACGATGCCGCGCCTCTTTGCAATCGCCTGGGCTGAGGTGACAATGCCGCGTGCGATGAGGCCTTGTCCGCCCTCGTTCTCGCTTGCGAACACAAAGACCGTGTCGCCTTCGGCGATATGTTTGCCGCCATACATCGTCTTTTGCGCGATGAACGAGAACGACTTGGCGCGCGGATCGTGGATTTCGGCTTTGATCGCGAACGGCATGATTTCCCTGCCAGGTTCCGGGATCGGCCCTCACGCCATCGCCAGCCGCTGCCGCGCGCGCATCAACAGCAGCAGCATGATGCCGATGTTGAGCGCGTTCCACGCCAGCCCGTTGGCGAAGGCCGCGCCGTAGGAGCCGTAGGCGTCGAAGATCGCGCCCGAGACCCAGCCGCCGAACGACATGCCGAACACGGAGGCGAAGATCACGATGCCCACGCGGGTGGCAGCTTCCGACGCCGGCATCGCCTCGCGCACGATGATGGCGTAGCTCGGCACGATGCCGCCCTGGAACAGGCCGAACATCGCGGAGATGATGTAGAGCGAGGTCAGGCCGTCGAAGAACAAGTAGAACAGCAGCGCGGTGCCCTGCGCGACCGAGCCAATCAGCAGCGTGCGGATGCCGCCGATCTTGTCGGCGAGGAAGCCCGAGCCGATCCGGCTGATGATACCAAAGCCCAGCATCAGCGACAGCATTTCGGCGCCGCGCGCCACGCCATAGCCGAGATCGCCGCAATAGGCCACGATATGAACCTGCGGCATCGCCATTGCCACGCAGCAAGCAATGCTGGCGAGCCCCAGGATCGCGGTCAGCGCATTGGTGGAAAGGCGCAGGTCGACGCGCGGCGGCGGCGCATTCTCGTGGTCGCGCTGGGTCGCCGCCCCCATCAGCATCCGCAAGGCGATCAGCGCCAGGGCCATCGCCACCGCCGTGAAGATGCCGATCGCGATGTGGGTGGCGCGCCACTGATAGGTCTGGATGCCCCAGTTCACCAGCGGCGGCCAGATCGCACCGCCGATGTAATTGCCGCTGGCGGCGATGGCGACCGCGAGCCCGCGGTAGCGGTCGAACCAGTGCGAGGCCTCCGCCATCAGCGGGCCGAAAGTGGCCGAGGAGGAAAGCCCGATCGCGAAATGCACCAAGATGAATTGCCAGATCGAGGATGACATTCCCGCGACGACATAGCCTAAGCCCAAAATGCCGATGCCGAGCCCGATGGCGGTGACGATGCCGTAGCGGTCGGTGATCTTGCCGGTCAGCACCCCGCCGGAACCGAATCCGAGCATGATCATCGTGAACGCCAGCGAGGCGGTGCCGCGGCTCGCGGCGAACTCGGTCTGCACCACGGGAAGTGCGACCACCACCGACCACATGCCGACGCTGCCGAGCGAGCCGATCAGGACGGCGACGGCAAGCCGGATCCATGCCCGGCGCGAGTCGGGAACGAACAGATCGGAATCTCCGGTGAGCTCAGAAGAAATTGCCACGGCCGACGCAATTTCCTAGGCTATTTGCCTAACGTCAAGCCACATTGCCGCGATATTGGGCATGCAGATGTGAAGGGGCAGCGCCTGTCGGCACCTTGGCTGAATCGGCCGCGGGTATTAGTTTCCCCGCCATGTTCGTTCGCTTGACGAGGCCGATGCGCGCCAAGGCGGGGTGGTTTATCGCCCTGCTTTATCTGTTTTGCGTGCTTGCGCCCGGCGTGGCGCTGGCGCTTGGCGATGCCGCATCGTGTCTCATGCATCAGCCCGGAACCGCTACCGCTGCACATGTCCATGAAGACGCGCAGCCGGAGCATGCCGCCTCGCACCAGCATCATGAGATGCAGGCGGATCAGCATGCTGTGCATCAGGCCGATGCCGGTCACGCTATGCCCGAGCCGGCCAAGCATCAGCACGACGGCAAGGGCGCTATGGAACCGTGCTGCGCCATGCTCTGCGTTTCGGCGATCGCGGCCGATCTGCCCGCCATCGCAAAGCCCTCGCCGCCGATCTCGCTCTGCGTCTCCGAGAACTTTCAGCGTCTGCCGGGCAAGGCGCCCCCGCTGCTCTATCGTCCCCCCATCGCCTGATCTCTGACGTAACGACGTGGGCAGCCGCGCCACGAGCGCGCGCATGCCCATGGTCGTCGGAGAATTCAATCATGTCTGCGCAGTTTGCGGCGTCTCGCGCCATGCACAGCGCATTTCGAAAACACGAGAAGGAACATCGAATGAAAACCATTGTGACAATCCTGCTGGCGCTAACAGCGCTTTCAGCCCTGCCGCCTCCAGCACACAGCCATGAGCAGCACGCCCACCAAAGCTATGCGGCGGGCGAGCCCGGCGACCCCAAAAAGCCTTCTCGCACCATCGAGGTCGGGATGAGCGAGATGGCCTACGCGCCCGCCCGCATCGAGGTGAGCCGCGGCGAACAGATCCGCTTTGTGATCCGCAACACCGGCACCGACGATCACGAATTCCTGCTCGCCACCACGGCAGAAAATCTGAAACACGCCAAGGCGATGATGGAGAACCCGCATATGGAGCATGACGAACCGAACGGCGTTCGGCTTGCACCGAAGAAATCGGCCGAGATCCTCTGGAGGTTCACTCACGCCGGCACGTTCGAATATTCGTGCCTGATCCCCGGCCATCGCGAGGCCGGCATGGTCGGCCAAGTCCTGGTGAAATAAGGTCTTGGTGAAATAAGTCCTGGTGAAATGAGCCATAGGTAAAGCGAAGGCGGCAAGCCGGCAAAAGTTTCCTGTTTTCGTCGGCCCCGATCCACTACAACCGGGCCCAATCCGAAAGCTGGGAAAGCGAGACCGCCGTGCAAAGGATCGAACACCAAGGCTTCCTGCTGCTGCTTGTCGCCGTCACGCTGGCCTTTGCCTGGGTGCTGTATCCGTTCTATGGCGCTGTTCTCTGGGCCGTCGTCGTGGCGGTCCTTTTCGCACCCGTCTATCGAAGGCTGCTGCAATCGATGCAGGGCAGGCCAAGCCTCGCGGCCGCCGTCACCGTCCTGATCATCATCGCCATCGTCCTGCTGCCGCTGGCGATGATCGCGGCTTCGCTGGCGCAGGAAGCGTCAAGCCTGTTCGCGAAAATCCAGTCCGGAGAGTACAATTTCGGCAGCTACCTGCAGCGGATATTCGACGCCCTGCCGGCCTGGGCAACCGGATTGCTCGAGCGGCTCAACCTCACCGATTTTTCAGCCCTGCGCGAAAAGCTCGCTTCCGGCCTCATGACGGGCGGGCAGGTTCTCGCCCCGCAGGCGCTCAGCATCGGCATGAACACGTTCGATTTCGTGATCCGCCTCGGCATCATGCTTTATTTGTTGTTCTTCCTGTTGCGTGACGGCAGGGCGCTGGCCGAACGGATCAGGGAAGCCATTCCGCTGCGCGGCGAGCAGAAGGCGGCGCTGTTCGCCCGGTTCGCCGACGTCGTCCGCGCCACCGTGAAGGGCGGCATCCTCGTCGCGATGACGCAAGGCATGCTCGGCGGCATCGCGTTCTGGTTCTTGGGAATCCACGCAGCCCTGCTATGGGCCGTGCTGATGGCGTTCCTGTCGCTGATCCCGGCGGTCGGCGCCGCGCTGGTCTGGCTTCCGGTCGCGATCTACTTCCTGGCCACCGGCGCCATCTGGCAGGGCATCGGGCTGATCGTCTATGGCGTGCTCGTCATCGGATTGGTGGACAATCTGCTGCGTCCCTTCCTGGTCGGCAAGGGCTCCAAGCTGCCGGACTACATCGTGCTGATCTCGACGCTCGGCGGCATCGAAGCGTTCGGCCTCAACGGCTTTGTCATCGGCCCGTTGATTGCCGCGATGTTCATGGTGAGCTGGGAGATATTCGCCGTATCACGGCGGGACGACCCGGCTGGAGACGCAAATCCGTAGGACGGGTAGAGCGAAGCGAAACCCATCAACCGCCGTCAACAAAGATGATGGGTTTCGCGGAGTTTATCATCGGGCCGGCCGAAGGCCGGACCCGTTGGCTATACCCATCCTGCTCACCTACCCCAGCTCAAAGCTGGTGACGCCGAACACCCGCTCCAGCCGCAGCTGCGGAATCGCGCCGGTATACATGCGGGCCGTCTCGAACACCGGCGCGAGTCCAAAATCCTGCGCGAGAGCGACGGCCTCGCGGTTGATGCCGGGCACATCCAGAAAAATCTCGCCGCCGCCCACCCTGGCGAGCAAGGCGGACAGCACCGCTTCGGCGGTGGCGCGGTCGTCGGCCACCAGCGGACCGATCTTGAAACCCTTCCGGCAGGGACGGATCACGCCCCAGCCGGCGGGCCTGCCATCCCGCACGACCGCGCAACCGATATGGCCGGGCGCGCCGATCCAGGCCCGCAGGAACGCGGGCCGCCGCGCCGGAAACACGGTGGCGTCGTCCGCTTCCACTGCCGCTATCGGGACATCGGACAACGCTATGATTTCAGCCCGCGGCGCGGCGGGCGCGACAACTGTGCCGCCGTAACGGACATTGGCGTAAGCAAGCTGAAAGCCGGACTTTCGGTAGTTATCCTGCTGCGCCGTCACGCCATCGAGCCCGATCACGCGCGGGCCGGCGTGCGCGATGGCTGCATTCCATATGCGCAGGCCGTAGCCATGGCCGCGCAGATCCGCCCGCACCATGTAAAAGCCGAGAAAGGAAAAGCTCGCGCCGTAATTGACGCAGGAGACCGTCGCGGCAGGCAGCCCATCGATCTCTGCGATGAAGAAGCCGTCCGGATCGACGGAAGCAAAGCACGCGTCGTCGGCAAGCCCCGGATTCCAGCCTTCAGCCGCGGCCCAATCCACGGCCAACCGAATTTCGTCCGCCCGCATGCTGCGGATGCTGAAGTCACTCATCGTGGGCGATCCTGCAGATGTTCGACCGTCATTCGACAGCAATGACGGAAATTACAATCACGACGATTGCTGGACTGCGCACTCGATCGCGCTGCGCAGTTCCTCAACTCACGATACGAACTGCGCTGTGAGCAGTCCAGAAATGGCACACTTCTTCGCGCAGAATATCATTGCACCTCGCGATTTGTTTAGCGAAAATTAATCATATGCTGGGTGCGGGGCTGCATTGTTGGAGGCGACACACATGTACCGATCATCACTCACGCTGGCCTTTGTTGTGCTGTACTCGGCAGCCGGCGCGGCCAGCGATCTGTCATCCGTTTACGTGGCGCCGGGCGGAATCTACGCGCCTTCCGCAGATGTCTATGTGCGTCCGGGACCGGCCTATCGGCAACCGCCCTACGCGGAACCCGGTTACGGATATCGGCAACCCTCCTATTACGGAACGCCGGCCCCTGCTTACCGTGCACCGGCAGTGGTCTATGGCGAGTACGGATCGCCCTACCCCGCGCAGCCGGCCTATGTCGAACGCGCGCCCGCCTATCCCGAACGTTACTACGCTCGGGAGCGCTATTACGCGCAGGAATACGACTACGCGCCGGAATATGCGCCGAGGCCGCCTCTGCCGGTGCCCTATCGCGCGCGGGCGCGATGCGACGACGGCTATGGCAGGTCGGTCTACTGCGATTAAAGCCGCCGGCATGGCGCGGTTCTCGTTGCCGCTGATTGCGGTATTGAGGCGACCGCGCATTTGACGAAGCGCTGCGCGCTGTGCTCGATCAGCGCGCAGTACGGACAGGGCGCGGCGATTGCTGCCGTTGCGAGGATCCCGACGCGTCCAATCCCTGTCTCACGGCGTCATCACGATCTTGCCCAGCGCCGATCCCTGTTCGAGCAGGGAATGGGCGTTGCGGACGTCGGAAAGCTTCAACCGCGCCGAGATGGCCGGGCGGATCGCGCCGCGCTCGAGCGCGCCGATCACTTCGCGCATCAGCGCGCGGCGGCCTTCGCGGTCGTGGTCATAAATGTGGAACGAGAAGCAGCGCACCGCCGGGCAGGTGTCGAGATGATCGCGCATCGCCGCCACGAGGTTCTCCTGCGGCAGGCCGGCGAAGGCATTGTAGGACACCAGCGTGCCCCACTTGCCGAGCGCGCGGATATAGCCGACGAAATCGGGCCCGCCGACATGGTCGAGAACGAGACCGACGCCGCGCCCCTCCGTCAGCTCGCGGGTGCGGGCGATGACGTCCTCGTTGCGATAATGGATGACGTGGTCGGCGCCATTGCGGCGCGCGAACTCCGCTTTCTCTTCAGAGCTGACCGTGCCGATGATGGTCATCCCGGCCAGCTTTCCGAGTTGCACCAGTGCCGTGCCGACACCGCCGGCCGCGCCGATCACCAGCGCGCTGTCCGGCCGCTGCGTCGACGCGCATTGATGCAGCAACGCCCAGGCGACCTGGTAGTTGGCGAGGCACACCGCTTCCTGCAGATCGACGCTGTCGGCGAGCAGATGCACCGCGTCGGCCGGCGCCGCGACGAACTCGGAGTAACAGCCGCCACGCTGAGCGAGGTCGCGGGCGCTCAGCAACACCTTCCGGCCGGTTGCGATCCCGCTCACCTCGGATCCGACCGCGTGCACGATGCCGGCGACATCATTGCCGGGGTTCACGGGCAGCGGCGGCATCCATTTGTAGACGCCGCGGCGGATCAGGACATCCGGCTGGCCGACGCCGAACGCCTCGGCGCGGATCACGACGTCGTGCGGGCCCGGATCCGGACGCGGCACGTCGACATATTCAAGGGCTTCGGGGCCGCCGACCTGGCGAACGAGAACGGTTTTCATTAGCGCGGTCACGCGATTCCTCCATATTTTCGAAAATATTATTGTTTGCGAAATTTATTGCAATAGCGGAGTTGGTTCGCCCTGTTCGCGCGACAAGGCCTGTGAACACCGCGCGATCATGCCGGCGGCGTCGCGCGCAACAGCGATCTCGCTGCGAAATCGATCGCGCGGCACATCCGCACCAACACCGAACGCGAACACGGCCCATCCGCGCGTCAACGATTGACGGCAGCAACGCCTCCCTCCGGCCGGCCTTTCCGAATCCTGACCGTTTCCCCTGAACAGGCGGCTTGCATTTTCATCAATTTTCGAAAATAGTAGTTTTATCGAAAAAGATCCAACGTTCCGGAGGGAGCCCGCCAATGAAGCTGTTGTCGTTCGCCATGGATGGTCGGGAAAGCTGGGGGGCGGTGGTCGGCGACCGCGTCGCCGACCTCGGCCGCGCCTTGCCGCAATATCCGTCGCTGGCGGACTTCGTCGGGAGTGCCGATTTCGCCCGCCGGGATGCGCTCGCAGCTAGCGAAAAGCCGGGCCCGAAGCTGGCCGACATAACTTTTCTCCCCGTCATTCCACGGCCGGAAAAGATCGTCTGCGCGGTGCGCAACTATCTCGACCACCACAACGAGGCGGTGGCGTTCGGCATGAAGCGCGAGATCACCGAATTTCCGCCGATCTTCCTGCGCGTGTGGCGGTCCCAGGTCGCCCACAACGCGCCGGTGGTGCGGCCGAAAGTTTCCGATAATCTTGATTGGGAAGGCGAACTCGCGGTCGTGATCGGAAAAGGCGGCCGGCATATTCCGGAAGCGGCAGCGTTCGACCACGTCGCCGGCTATTCGATCTACAACGACGTCAGCGTTCGCGACTGGCAGCGCCACGCCCAGCAGATCGCTTCCGGCAAGAATTTCGTCGGCACTGGTCCGTTCGGTCCGTGGCTGGTGACGCCGGACGAGATCGGCGATCCGACGAAACTCAGGCTCGAGACCCGCGTCAACGGCAAGGTCGAGCAGAAGTCCGACACCTCGATGCTGATTTTCTCGATCCCGCGGCTGATCAATTACTGCTCGACCATTTTCGACCTGGTGCCGGGCGACGTGATCGCGACGGGAACGCCGGCCGGTGTTGGCTTCACGCGCAAGCCGCCGGAGTTTCTCAAGCCCGGCGACGTCGTCGAGGTCGAGATCGAGAATATCGGCGTGCTGCGCAATCCCGTCGTCGACGAGTGAGGCGCCGATGTCCGCTTACGACATTCGCAAGACCGCGCTGACCGTCGAGACGGTCTGGCACGAGCGCGGGCCGCGGCTGGCTACTCCCCTGCTCGTCGGCACGTCCATCGCCGTGATCCGCAACCCCTTTGCGGGACGCTACGAGGCAGACTTGATGCCGTTCCAGGCTTCGTTGCGCGAGCTTGGGCGCGAACTCGCGGCCGCGCTCATTGCGCGGCTGGGTGGCGCCGAGAGGATCGAAGCCTACGGCAAGGGCATCGTGGTCGGCGAGGATGGCGAGCTCGAGCATGGCGCGGTGTGGCACGAAGCCGGCGGCTGGGCGGCGCGCGAGGCGCTCGGCAATCCCAAGGCCATCGTGCCGGCGTCAAAAACCATCGGCGGACCCGGCACGCGGCTGATGGTTCCGCTCGGCCACGTCCACGCGGCCTATGTGCGCAGCCATTTTGGCACCGCCGAGATGACGGTGTGGGACGCGCCGCGGCGCGACGAGATCGCGTTCGGGCTTGTGATGGCGACCGGCGGGCGTCCGCATGCGCGCATCGGCGGATTGGCCGCCTCAGATATCTCCGTGCACGACGGCCAGCGCTGATAGCATTGCTGCTCCAGCCGACAAGCAGTCGTTTCAATTCGATAGGGGGACGCGATGATCAGGGTGAAGCGGGTCAGGCACACGGCGCTGGCAACCTCCGATCTGGAGCACCTGCTGGAATATTATCAATCCGTGATCGGGCTCGGCGTCATCAACCGCGACGGCGAGCGTGTCTATCTCGGCAGCGACTCCGACCAGCTCACCACGGTCATCGAGCAGGGCACCGACAATCATCTCGGCGCGATCGCATTCGAAATTGCTCCCGATTCCGACCTCGCCGAATTGCAGCGCTCGCTGGCCGATCGCGGTATCGCATCGGAAATCAGAAGCGACAGCCTGCCCGGTGTTCCAGAGACGCTGACCTTCAACGATCCGGACGGACATCGCATCGACCTGTTTGCACAGTGGCAGTTCTGCAAATCGATCGATCCGCTCCGTGGCCTGGTCGTCAACAAGCTCGGCCACGTCGCGCTGCGCGCGCCCGACCCGCAAGCGATCGCGCGGTTCTATCAGGACGTCCTCGGCTTTCGGGTCTCCGACCGCATCGAGGAGAATTTCGTCTTCATGCGCTGCGGCTTCGAGCACCATTCGATGAATTTCGCCCGCGGCACCGACGGCCGGCTGCATCATCTGGCGTTCGAGCTGCGCGATGCCTCGCACATGCACCAGGCCTGCGACCTGCTCGGCCGCCGAAAGATTCCGATCCTGTGGGGACCGGTGCGGCATGGTCCGGGCCACAACGTCGCGGTCTATCACCGCAGTCCGGACGGCTGCCTGATCGAATTGTTCTACGACATGGACATGATGGCTGACGAAGAGCTCGGCTATTTCGAACCAAGACCCTGGCACCGTGACCGTCCGCAGCGGCCCAAGACATGGGTCGGCCTGCCGCGCGACGTCTGGGGCGTCGGGCCCGACAAGGCAGCGCTGGAATTTTCGCCGGAAATGCGCGGCGCGGTGAAGCCGCCCTGAGCGCGGCGCTCATAAAAAACACGCGCAAAAAACAAAACAGAGGGAGAGAAACACGATGCCTGGGATTTCCGGTCAATCGAGAGGTCGATGGGGGCGATCGGCGCTGTTTGCAATCGCAGCCCTGTTCGCTCTCGCGCCGTCGCCGGCGGATGCGCAAACCTATCCGAACCGCCCGATACGTTTGCTGCACGGATTTTCGCCCGGAGGCGCCGCCGACGCGCTCGCCCGCATTGTTTCCGACGGCCTTTCGAAGCGATTGGGACAACCGGTCATCGTGGAAGCCAAGCCGGGCGCCGGCGGAAACATCGCCGCCGCAGCGATCGCCAATGCGGCGTCCGACGGCTATACGTTGGGACTCGTGACCGGCGCACACGCGATCTCGGGCACGCTCTACAAGAAACTGGCTTACGAGCCGACCGACAGTTTCGAGATGGTTTCGACGCTGGTCTATTACGCCCTCGTCATTGCCGTGCGCGCAGATTCGCCTGCGAAGACGCTGCCTGACCTGATCGCGATGGCGAAGGCGAAGCCGAACGAGCTGTCTTTCGGCTCGGTCGGTTTCGGCAGCACCCATCATCTCGCCGGCGAATTGTTAACCACTACCGCCGGGATCAAGATGGTCCACGTCCCCTACCGCGGCGACGCGCCGAGCGTCACCTCGCTGCTCGGCGGCGACGTACCTGTGATCGTCGGCACCACGGTGCTGCTCGCAGGCCAGATCGAAAGCGGCGCCATCCGCGGCCTCGCGGTGACCTCGCCCACCCGCACGCCCTTGCTGCCGAACGTGCCTTCGGCCGAGGAAGCCGGACTCAAGGGATACGACGTCCGCACCTGGGCCGGACTTGTCGCCCCGAAAGGCACGCCGGCCGACATCGTGCAAAAGCTGAACGCGGAAACCGCCTCGATGCTCGCCGATCCCGCGGTCAAGAAGGCGCTGGAAACCGCAACCGGCGGCGAAGTGCGCGGCAGCACGCCGGAGCAAATGCGTGTCCTGATCCGCTCCGAGATCGCGAAATGGTCGAAGGTGATCGACGAGGCGAAGATCGCGCGGATCGAGTGAGTCTCTGATCGCGTCCCGGAAATTCCGCGACTGCCCCGGCAGCCGAAAGCGATTTGAGTGCATTTCCAAAAAATGGAACTCAACCGAAGTGGCGCTGGTTAAGCGTTGGAGCCGTTGGGCGAGAACGCTTATCCAGGGAGAAGCGACATGGCGGTCCATTTCAACCACACGATCCTGTCGGCACGCGACAGCAAGGCCTCGGCGAAATTCCTGACCGAGATATTGAACCTTCCGGCCCCGAAGCACTGGGGGCCATTCGAGATGGTCGTCACCGAGAACGGGGCCTATCTCGATTACATGGACACCGACAAAATCGCGCCGCAGCATTACGCCTTTCTGGTCAGCGAAGCTGAATTCGACGAGATTTTTGGCCGCGTTCGGCAACGCAAGCTGGCCTGGTGGGCCGATCCGGCGCGGAAGCAACCGGGCGAGATCAATCACCACGACGGCGGACGCGGCGTCTACTTCGAGGATCTCAACGGTCACCTCCTCGAAATCATCACCCGCCCGTACGGCAGCGGCGGATGGAATCCGTGAAGGCGGCGAGACACGCCTCTTCGTAGCCCGGATCTTTGCGTCATTGCGAGCGACGCTTCACATGACTGTCATGCCTTCAAGACCCGTTGAACGCACTCGCACAGCCGTCTCTGACGACATAGCTCGCGGCCAGGGGCTACGCCAAACCAACAGCATGAAGAGACGATGATGAAAGCATTCTTGAAAGTCGGCGCGCCCGCTGCGGTAGCCATCGCCGTTGCTGCACTCGGCGCGATGACCGGAAATCCGGCAAACGCAAAGGAGTTTTGCCGGCAGGATGTCACCGGCCACATGACCAGCTGCGGATTTGACACGATGGATCAATGCAAGGCGATGTCGGCGGGTATCGGCGGCGACTGCTTCCGCGATCCGTTCCTGAAGGACAACCACAACGCCTTCGCCTATCAACCAAACCCACCTCACCCAAAGAACCGCGCGCATCCACGCGGAAGCAAAGCAACCCCCAGACCATAAAGGACCGCCGCGGCAGCACACCTGCCGGCGAACCCGCCGAGCGACCGCTTCGACGCACAAGAATATCGCCTACGGGCTACTCCCAGCGGATCGCCATCTCGCTCGTCGGCTGCCACACAAGCTTTTCATACAGCGGGCGGCCCTGCCGGGTCGAATGAAGGATTGCATAGGAAATGCCGAGTTCGCGGGCCCTCTCTTCGGCCAGCGCCATCAACCGCTTGGCCAGTCCCTTGCTCCGGTGCTCAGGCTCCACGAACACGTTGAGGATGTAGGCGCGGCGATGGTCGGCCGGATGGCTCGGATGCGGCGGCCAGTCGATCACCATCATGCCGAGGCCCGCGATCACGACGCCGGCCTCCTCGAGCATCCATCCAAAATAGCTCCCGTCTGCCAGTCGCGGCGAAAGCCATTGCTCGAAAGCCGAAGTCATCGGCCGCAAGGCTTCGCGCGTGCGGCCGGACTCGGCAAACATCCGCTCGCGGTGCTCGCAAATCAGCGTGAGATCATGCGTTGCAACGGGTCTTGCCGTGATGGCCATGAGCGCAGTCCCAGGTAGCGCGTACGATCGGTGAAGCGAAAACGAAACCCGTCCTCTACATTCCAATCAACAAAAGATGATGGGTTTCGCGGAGTTTATCATCGGGCCGGCCGAAGGCCGGACCCGTTGGCGCTACCCATCCTACAAACTGCTTCAGCGACTGCCGTTACGCAGTCTTAGGCCGCCTCGGATACATGAACCACCGCCCCCAACGATGCCAAGGTAGCCCGAATGTTATCTCTCCGCGACCTGAGGCTCCGCGCCAACACCGGGTACGTTGGTTCAGACAGGTCGCGAACACCCGCGCGCGTCTCTTCGTGCTCGATGTCGACGGTGAGCAACTCGACCGATCGCGATAGGCTTTCGATCAGTGTCGCGATTTGAAACCTGTTCGCCGCTGCGGTTCCCCGGAGCGTTTCAATTAGAGATGAGTTTGCCATTGGTACCTCTGCGCCGGTCAGTTTTGGGACGCGCTCACGCCCATTCCTGCGTAGAGCAAAGCGGGTGCCAAGTAGGCGACGAGAACCCCCGTAGTTCTCCGGCCCGGACATCGTAAAACCATTGCGCAGGGGATGCCGGAGTGCTCCGGCTGTACCTGTATGCTCGTGTGCGCCTCTACCCCAACTCTTGCAAACGGGACCGCGGGTGCAGCAAGCACTCGGCATTCCCTGCGCCCTCTTCTCTTTGGGCGAAACGGTTGGCAAGCCCGGGCGAAAACGCGCTGCGGGAATGCGGAGGCATGCTCTCTCCCCGTCATTGCGAGCGCAGCGAAGCAATCCATACTTTCTTTGCGGCACGATGGATTGCTTCGCTTCGCTCGCAATGACGGCTCTGCCGGCGGGTGGTAGCGGGTGGCCGTTGGTGCCCGGAATGACGGTCTGAGCCCCCGTTAACCCTTTGCTAACCATACACCAGGCAAGAATTGCCGAGTGAAGTCGAGTGTCGTCGGCCGCGTAGAACGGGAGGAACCCCGTGGACGCCAGTGCGGTACCTCACTTTCGGACCGGCGGCCCTTCGGCCGCCGCGCAGACGTTTGGCGCCCGCGGGCGTCAATCGCGGGGGGATGCGGCTACCATGGTCGATGTCACGGCGGGTCAGGGCGGCGCAGGCGCCAGCGGCAAGTTTCCATCCTTAAGCGAAATCGGAGATATGCTGAGGCGCGGCGATCTGGCGCTCGCGTTCGGCGTCCTCACCATCCTGGTGGTGCTGATCCTGCCGCTGCCCGCGATCGTGCTGGATCTGTTCCTGGCGATCTCGATCACGGTGTCGATCCTGATCCTGATGACGGCGCTGTTCATCCAGGCGCCGCTGGAATTCTCGGCGTTTCCGACCGTGCTACTGATCTCGACCATGCTGCGGCTGTCGCTGAACATGGCCTCCACCCGGCTGATCCTGTCGCACGGCCATGAGGGCACGGCCGCGGCCGGCCACGTCATCGAGGCGTTCGGCAATTTCGTGATGAGCGGTAATTTCGTCATCGGAATTATCGTGTTCGCGATCCTGGTGATCGTGAACTTCGTCGTCATCACCAAGGGTTCGGGCCGCATCGCCGAAGTCGCCGCGCGCTTCCAGTTGGACTCGATGCCCGGCAAGCAGATGGCGATCGACGCTGATCTTTCCGCCGGCCTGATCGACGAAGCCACCGCCAAGGCACGCCGCAAGGCGCTGGAGGACGAAAGCGGCTTCTTCGGCGCGATGGACGGCGCCTCGAAATTCGTCCGCGGCGACGCCATCGCGGGGCTTTTGATCGTCTTCATCAACGTGATCGGCGGCATCATCATCGGCGTGGCGCAGCAGGGCATGAGCTTTGGCGACGCCGCCCGCACCTACACCATCCTGACGGTCGGCGACGGCCTGGTAACGCAGGTGCCGGCGCTGATCGTCTCGACCGCGGCGGGCCTGCTGGTCTCGAAAGCCGGCATCACCGGTTCGGCCGACAAGGCGATGATGAAGCAACTCTCGGGTTATCCGCAGGCGCTCGGCATGTCGGCCGGCGTGATGCTGGTGCTGGCGCTGTTGCCGGGCATTCCAATGCTGCCCTTCCTCGCGCTCGGCGGCGGCGCCGCCGTGCTGGCCTGGAAGGCGAAGAACCGCAACGGCGTCGCCAAGGCGGCGGAAGCGGCCGCAGCCGCGGCGCCCGAACTGGCGGCCGCAGCCGCCCAGGCCTCAGCCGAAGAGCCGATCGCGACCGCGCTCAAGATCGACGACCTCAAGATCGAACTCGGCTACGCGCTGCTGCCGCTGGTCAACGGCCCCGACGGCACCGACCGTTTGACCGAGCAGATCAAGGCGCTGCGCCGCTCGCTTGCGATCGAAATGGGCTTTGTGATGCCGGCGGTGCGCATCCTCGACAACGTCCAGCTCGAGGCCAACACCTATGTCATCAAGATCAAGGAAGTGGACGCCGGCTCCGGCAAGATCTGGCCGAACCAGTTCATGGTCATGGATCCCGCCGGCAACCAGGTCGGCGTGCCCGGCATCCACACCGTCGAGCCGACCTTTGGTCTCCCTGCGACCTGGGTCGACGCCGCGCTCAAGGAAGAAGCATCGCTGAAGGGCTACACGGTGGTCGATGCCGCCACCGTGCTGTCGACGCATCTGACCGAGCTGCTCAAGAACAACATGAGCGATCTTTTGTCCTACGGCGAGGTGCAGAAGCTGTTGAAGGACCTGCCGAAGGAACAGGGCGAGCTGGTCAAGGACATCGTGCCGAGTTCGGTCACGGTCTCGGGCATCCAGCGCGTGCTGCAGTTGCTGCTGGCCGAGCGGATCTCGATCCGCGATCTCTCCACCATTCTCGAAGGCATCGCCGACGCGCTCGCCTTCTCGCGCCACCCCGCCACCATGGTCGAGCACGTCCGCGCCCGGCTGGCGCGGCAGATCTGCGCGCAGAACACCACCTACAACGGCTACCTGCCGCTGATCGCGCTGTCGGCGCGCTGGGAGATGGCGTTTGCGGAATCGATCGTGGGCACCGGCGAGGACCGCAGCCTTGCCATGCAGCCCTCAAAGCTATCGGAGTTCATGACCTCGGTCCGCAACGCCTTCGAGCAGGCCGCCCGCGAAGGCGAGGCGCCGGTGCTGGTCACCTCGGCTGCGATCCGCCCGTTCGTCCGCTCGCTGGTCGAGCGCTTCCGCTCGCAGACCACCGTATTATCTCAGGCCGAAATTCACCCGCGCGCGCGGCTGAAGACGGTGGGAAGCGTGTAGGTCGGAAGCCTGCGCGCGGCGCAAATCAGCGGCGAAAAAGGCGAAGCTTTTTCGTCACATGCAAACAATTTGTTAACATCGCACCAATCGGCAGGCATTTGCCGCGCGCGTCGCGGGGGATATTTTAAACCATTGTAAAATTTAGGAAATCTTCTATTTTTGCCCTCGCGGAGCGACCTTTTGATCGCGGCCGTTCAAGTCTTTTCACCGCCTTGTGATCGCCACTTGGGAACTAATCTGCGGATTCCTACGTTTCCCGACGCGAGACGTTGAACCGCCCTGTGAACGGCATCGACGAATTTACAGGACGGAAGGCGGCAGGAGACTTCCATGAACCACTCGATCTACAGCGCAGATCGCACGACCCATCTCAAGATCGTGGTCGTGGCTTTGGTTGCGGGTGTCGTGGTCGCCGGTTTCAGCATCTCCGCGCGCACAACCTCGGATGAAGGCCTGACCCAGACCGCGAGCACGCGCGTCATGAAGGCCGGTAAGCCGGTTGTGATTACGAGTTCAGGCAACTCTGTCGTACGCTAAAGGAGAATTCACGGAATTCACGCGGCTCTTTACAGCCCCCAAAGGCCACGTGGATAATTAAGACCCCAACTACCCCCAAGTTGACTACGAAAACGCCCGCTCCCCACGGGCGTTTTCTTTTTGTCGGGGCTGTCGCGGAGTCCGCCACCGCACCCACAGACCTCAGTTCGTAGCCGGGATGGAGCGAAGCGTAATCCGGGATTCTTGCGACATTCGGCGACGGTCCCGGGTTTCGCTTTCGCTTCACCCAGGCTACGGGCTTTCGCGCCTCCTCACCATGAGGAGCTGCTAGCGAGTAGCCGGCACCGTCTCGATCAGTTTGCCGACATAGATCGGCGCCGAGGTCGGCTGGCCGGTCGGAGATCCGCCGGCCGGCTCCACGGTCACCGCGTAGGTCGCTGCATTGATCGTACCGGCGTCGTAGCCGGCGAGCACCGGACGCGCGGTGAAATCGCTGCCGCCGATCACGCCGAGCGAGCGCGGCTGCGGCAGCTTGTCGGAGATCAGCCAGAGCTCAAAACTCTTGCCGGGCTCGGCATCGGCGCCAACTTTGCGGACGGTGAAATTTTTGGTCGCGGCGTCGACCGTCAGGATGAAGGCGGGCGAGCCGCCGTCACGCTGCAATAGCGCAACATATTGCGCCGAGGGCACAGGCGATGGCGCCGGCGTCTTGACCTCGACCGTCTGGATGCGCGGCTTCGGCCGCAGCGCTTCCGGCAGCAGTTCCGGCCGATAGACCTGCACCGCCAGCATCGCGACCAGGGCTGCGGCAAGCGCGGTGGCCATCGACGCGACGCTGCGCAAGCGCCGGACCCGGCCCGCCAACTGGATGACGTTCGAATTGTCGCTCACATGGTCGACGGCGACGGGAGGAGCCGCGGCGACCACAGGCTCCTCGGCCGGTGGTGGTGCAGGCTCCGGAGGCGGCGACGCCTCGGGCAGCACCAGCGGCGCCTGCTGTTCGGTGGAATGTCCGATCGCGGCCTTGATGTTCTCCCACACGATCGGCCGCGGCTCGACCGAGCCGACCATCTGGTTCAAGACGCCGAGCCGGTATTCCCAGGCATGGACCAGCGCGGTGTATTCGGCGTCGACGGCCATCATGGTCTCGACCTGCGCGCGCTCATCGGCATCGAGGGTGCCGAGCGCATATTCCGCGGCGAGCGCGATATGGTCTTCGCTATGGGCCATCGTTCAAGATCCGGGCATCAAAGCCCGAGACACTCCCTTATGTCCATCATGCTGCGGCGCAGCCACGTCTTCACTGTATTCACCGGCGTCTCGAACTTGGCGGCGAGCTGCTCGCGGCTCCAGCCGTTGTAATAGGCCAAGAGCACCAGCTTCTGCCGATCCGGCTCGAGACGGCCGACGCATTCCAGCAACCGCTTCAACTCTTCCGTCATCTCGCGCCGCGCCAGCGGGTCGGGCGAATCGGCCGCGACTTCCATCGCGGTCGGCTCCTCCTCGATCGAGATTTCGCTCTTCTTGCGCACCACGTCGATCGCCCGGTTGCGCGCGATCGACGCCATCCAGGTAATCGGCGAAGCGAGCGCCGGGTTGAACTGTCCGGCGCTTTTCCAGATCTTGACGTAAGCCTCCTGAATGACCTCCTCCGCGAGGTCCTGACGGCGCAAGATACGGAGCACGACGCCGAAGAGTTTCGCGCGCGTGGCGGCGTAAAGGCGCTCAAAAGCAGCCTCATCCCCCTTCGCAACCGCGGCAATCAGCCAGACCAGCTCCGCTGGCGTCAGCATTCAGCGTCCCCCAAATCGCGATTTTCTCCATCGCGTCTTACGCCGGAGCAATCGAGAAGTTTCGTAGCATACCCTGCGATAAGGGGGCCACCAAGTCGCCGGTTTCGGGGATTCTGGAACAGAAAAAACCCGGGCCTTGCCGCCCGG
Source organism: Bradyrhizobium sp. AZCC 1678 (assembly GCF_036924765.1). Lineage (NCBI taxonomy): Bacteria > Pseudomonadati > Pseudomonadota > Alphaproteobacteria > Hyphomicrobiales > Nitrobacteraceae > Bradyrhizobium > Bradyrhizobium sp. AZCC 1678. Next base: position 2,078,577 of record NZ_JAZHSE010000001.1, on the reverse strand, counting down.
GGTTTTTGATCGTGCAACCGATGAGGGTGAGCGGCGTCAGGCGACGCCAAGCCGGGCGCGCATCAGGCCGATGGAGTCCATGTCGGCCTGCTCCCGGGCGCTCTCCTCGGCGCGCTCGCGCGCCTGGTCGCGCTCGTCGAGCAGTTCCACCTTCTTCAGCTCCTCGAACGCTTCGCTGAGCAGGCCCTTGGCGTCCTCGAGCTGGATGCGCAGTTCGTCGGCGGAACGGGTCAGGTTCTCCCGGCGCTGGATCGCGGCCTTGGCGTAGGTTGGGTAGGCGAAATGGGAGGGATCGTTGATCCCGGCCCGCTCCTGCTCGGTCTGGATTTCGCGCTCGAGATCGACCGACATGCGCTGGAAGTCGGCGATCATGCCTTCGATCTGGGTAACCCTTCGGCGCTTCTCGTCGACCTGAAATTTCTTCAGGCGGATCAGCGTTTCGCGTGACTTCATCGACTCATACTCCCCAGAAGTCCCAATCTGAACGCGGGACGGAGCCGGCTCCCCCGGGGGGCCCCACCGGCCTCATTAATCATGTGCCGGAGATGATGGCCTGACAAAGTTAGCGTTCCGTTTCCAAATTGGCGAGGATTTGCGCCAACTGGCGATAGCCGTCATCGAGGCTCGATTTTTCGTCCTTGGCCTGGCGCAGGAAGGCTTCCAGCGGCTCGTGCAGGCGGATCGCCTCGTCGACTTCGGGGCTTGAACCCGCCCGATAGGCGCCGAGCCGGATCAGTTCCTCCATGTCGGCGTAGGTCGCCATCACCTGGCGGCCTCGCATGATCACGGACAGATAGTCCGGGTTGGCCGATCTCGGCATGGTGCGGGAGACCGATTTGAGGATATTGATCGCGGGAAACCGCCCACGTTCCGCAATCGAGCGTTGCATCACGACGTGGCCGTCCAGAATGCCGCGGACCGCGTCCGCAATCGGCTCGTTATGATCGTCGCCGTCGACCAGCACGGTAAAAATGCCGGTGATAGTGCCAATGCCGGTGCCCGGCCCTGCCCGCTCCAGAAGTTTCGGCAATTCGGTGAACACGGTCGGCGTATAGCCCTTGGCCGTCGGCGGCTCGCCGGCCGACAACCCGATCTCGCGTTGCGCCATCGCAAAGCGCGTGACCGAGTCCATCAGGCACAGCACGTCCTTTTCCTCATCGCGGAAATACTCCGCAATCGCCAGCGTCAGATAGGCCGCCTGCCGCCGCATCAGGGCGGGCTCATCCGATGTCGCCACCACCACGACCGAGCGCGCAAGACCCTCGTCGCCGAGATCCTCCTGCAGAAATTCCTGCACCTCGCGGCCGCGTTCGCCGATCAGGCCGATGACGGTGATGTCGGCATCGACATTGCGCGCCAGCATCGACAGCAGCACCGATTTGCCGACGCCGGAACCTGCAAAGATGCCGAGCCGCTGGCCGCGGCAGCAGGTCAGGAATGTATTGAGCGCACGGACGCCCAGATCGAGCGGCGCGCCCACGCGCTTGCGCGAATGCGCCGGCGGCGGCGAATTGCGGTAGGGCATCGGCGACGGCCCCTGCAACAGCGGCCCCTTGCCGTCGATCGGTTCCCCCATGGCGTTGATGACGCGGCCGAGCCAGGCCGGTGACGGCCGCACCTGGCTGGCCGCGGTGGCAATGACCGCGCGGCAACCACGCCTGACACCGTCGAGCCCACCGAATGGCATCACGACCGCATTGCTGCCGGAAAAGCCGATCACCTCGGCCGGGATGAAGCGGCCCCCGCCGGTATCGATGACGATCCTCGCACCGACCGACATCGCATGAATGGGCCCCGCGATCTCGACCATCAGTCCGCGCACGCCCACAACACGGCCATATATATTGACGCCGTCGATATCGCCGATCTGTTCCGCGAGCGCTTTCATTGCGAAAACCTTAAGTTTCCGCGCATTTGCGCCCGGCGCTTAACCTCGTGTTTACCCGCATCATTAATCATTGCGTCACTGTCTTTGGTGACTGAGAGCGCTCGCCCAGAAGGGCGAAACGTTGGAGTCGGTTAGGTCCGTCTCTTAATCTGGAGTTTGAGTAGGCACGGTTGAGAAAAGCTGCTTCTGAGCAATATCTTAGGGCGATTCGCTAAAAATTGCACTTAAAGAGCTTGCGAACCGGAATCAGGATTTGTTAACCATGTGTCTGTCAGGATCCGAATCAGTTGTTAAAGGCGTTTTGAGTGCCGCAAGTGCGGCCGACCTGACGCCCGGAGCGGCGGACTAAAGGGGACTGGCATGCGCGTTCTGCTGATTGAAGATGACAGCGCTGTCGCGCAGTCGATCGAGCTGATGCTCAAATCCGAGAGTTTCAACGTCTATACGACGGACCTCGGGGAAGAAGGCGTCGATCTCGGTAAGCTCTATGACTACGACATTATCCTTCTCGACCTTAACCTGCCCGACATGTCCGGCTACGACGTGCTCAAGCAGCTCCGGGTTTCGAAGATCAAGACCCCTATTCTGATCCTCTCCGGCCTCGCCGGCATCGAGGATAAGGTCAAGGGCCTCGGCGTCGGTGCCGATGACTACATGACCAAGCCCTTCCACAAGGACGAACTGGTTGCCCGCATCCATGCGATCGTGCGCCGTTCCAAGGGCCACGCCCAGTCGGTCATCCAGACCGGCGATCTCGTCGTCAATCTCGACACCAAGACGGTCGAAGTCGGCGGCCAGCGCGTACACCTGACGGGCAAGGAATACCAGATGCTGGAGCTGCTCTCGCTCCGCAAGGGAACCACCCTGACCAAGGAAATGTTCCTCAACCATCTCTATGGCGGCATGGACGAGCCCGAGCTGAAGATCATCGACGTCTTCATCTGCAAGCTGCGCAAGAAGCTCGCCAACGCCTCCGAAGGCCGCAACTTTATCGAAACCGTGTGGGGCCGCGGCTACGTGCTGCGCGAGCCGCACGAGGCGGACGAGCGCATCCCCGCCTGACACCAGGGTTTTACAGCGAGTCGACAGGCTCACTCATCCCGACCGAACCCCGCCCGAAACGGCGGGGTTTTGTTTGGGCAGTTGGCTCTGTGGCCTGGCGGGAATGATCCCGCGAAGGCCGTTGCGTTGTTGGCCCTGCGGCGCAACCGGGGACTCAAGCGCTGACCTCGCGCTCCGTGCTGGCCTCCCGCTCCGTGAGAAGCCGGTCGATCAGACCCCATTCCAAAGCTTCTTCCGCCGTCATGAAACGGTCGCGGTCCATCGCACGCTCGAACTCCTCATAGGTCCGTCCGCAATGCTCGGCGTAGAGCCGCGTCATACGCTGCTTGGTTCGCAGGATTTCTTCGGCATGGATGAGCATGTCCGACGCCTGCCCCTGGAAACCGCCCGACGGTTGGTGGACAAGGATGCTGGCGTTGGGCAAGGCGGCACGCTCGCCGGGTTCGCCTGCCATCAACAGGAACGACCCCATTGAGCGGGCCGTCCCCATGCAGAGCGTATGAACCGGCGCGCGGATATATTGCATAGTATCATACATCGCGAGCCCGCTGGTAACGACACCACCGGGCGAATTGATATAGAGTTGGATCGGTTTCTTGGGATTTTCGGCCTCCAAGAACAACAACTGCGCGCAGACCAGAGCAGACACAGTGTCGTTCACCTCACCGTTCACGAAGATGATCCTCTCGCGAAGCAGGCGAGAATAGATATCGAAAGAACGCTCGCCACGGCTGGATTGCTCGATAACCATAGGGACGAGTTGCATCGCTTCGCGCATCGGCGAATTCCTTTTCTTCCAGAAATGTCTTTGGCGGGGCGGAGGCGTCAGGCGGCGAGCATGAGGCGGGTCCAGTTGTTGTTCGCCGCCCTTGGCAGATGACGCTCCAGTCGTGCGTCTGCCAGCCCGTGAATAATTTTCAGCCTGGTGCCGCCCACGGCATTAGGCGTGACCTGAAACGTCACCACGCTTTCGAGAAAGGGCGGTTCGTCGTCCCGCATTATGTAGCAAATTTCCTCACCCGGCGCCGAAGAGACTGGTTCGGTATCAGCCAGTTGTCCTTTCGGCAGCCATTTCTCACGAAACGCGGGAATGCTAATCGCCCGCCAGACTTTTTCAGGTGGCGCGTCGAGTTCGTATTCGAGCACCAGGTCTTTCGTCTGCGCCTCGGCCTCCATGTCGTTCATTGGTCCATATCCTTCAGCAAGGCTTTCAAAGCGTCGATGCGCGCGGGCCAGTAGGAGCGATACTTCGCCAGCCATCCGGCTATGAGCGCCAAGCCGTCTGGATCGACCTCGTAGTTCACGAAACGGCCCTGCCGTTGTTCCCGCACCAGCCTTGCGTTGCGCAGAACCGAGAGGTGTTGGGACATGGCTGGTTGGCTGATCGTCATACCCTCCCGCAAGGCACTGGCGTTCATGCTGCCATTCGCCAGTTTCTCGAAGATTGCGCAGCGGGTCGGATCGGCCAGAGCCTTGAAGATGTCGTTCTGGATCATGCCAACACATAAGCACACACTTATCTAATTCGCAAGCACCAAGAAATGGTCGGTTGGATTGACTGATGAGCACGCTTTGACCGCCTGCGCCTCGACCGCCATTCGCGCGGTGCCCACGCCCGTTAATACGGATGCGATCGCCTCCCCGATCGGAGGCGATGCCTTTCATTTCAGCCGGTTTGCTGTTCGCGAATTTTGTTTTCAGGCCATCACGCGCGGCCCCACAGGCCGGACGGCACGACGTTCTGAAATTCAGGAGCGTGCGAGCGCGTCGAGCTTGCCGCGAAGCTCTTCAATCGCCGGCTTCGCAACATCGCCGGCGCCGGGCGTCGCCAGTACCTTGTCACACATCTGGTTGATCGTGGGTGTCGCGACCACAATCAGCTTTACGAGGGTGCTCCTTCCTTCCGGAGAGAGCTGCGTTGCGCGGGAACGCACCTCATTCAATTGAGCCGTTGCTTCCCTTAGTTTGGGCAGGGCAGCCTCGGCTGAAGCGGCATCGGTGATACCGGGAAGCACGGTCCTGATGGAACCAACCGACGAGTTGATCTGGTTCGCCAAATTCATCCCTCCGACCGTCAAATCCGTCGGCGCCAGGCCCACGGTTCCGGTCGCGTTCGGCGTCGTGGTGGGAGGCGACACCTGAGCGACCGTGTCCTCCCCTGAACGACCAAAGGCGAACCAGGCGAGACCACCCAATACCGCCGCGGCGACCAGCCAGTACGGCCATTGTGAAACCGCGGTTGAACGGGCCGCCGTAGAGGCCGCCTGACCAGCCTGGTAAACGGTCCGCTCAGAAGCCTCTGCAATTCGGCCAGCCGCGCTGGCCGCCTCCGCGCCGCTGCGCAAGCCTCCAGTCGCTCTGTCGATGAGACCGGCGGCACTCAACTGACCGGCGAGACCCGACGGTATTGCCGCGGCGATCTGATCCTTCTGTGAAGTGAGAAGAGACACCAGCCCGCTTGCGTCGAGACCCGTGCTGCGTTGCTGCTGAGCCAACGCACCAAGGACCACAGGGCCAAGCATGCTGAGCATCGACTTGCTGGTACCCTCGCCGATCCCCGCGAACTTGCCTATCGTCTGCGCCATTGTGTCCAGCGTTCCGCCACCGAACAGGCCCGAAAGCATGTTCGACCCCGTTTCCGCCAGCGAGTTCTGGCCGGAACCGCCGATGAGATTCTTGAGGCTCTCAAGCGACCCGGATTGCTGTGTCAGCGTGTTGGTGAGCTGGCGTGCCCCATTGGGCGTGGAGGCAACGTCAGCGAAGCTTGCAAGAAGCGCAGGAATCGCACCCGCGATGGCTTTTTGCGCAACATTGCGATCAAGGTCCAGAGCAGAAGCGATCTTCGCTATCATGTCCGGCGTGAGGCATTGCATCACTAGAGAGATCAAATTCGTCGCCATGGCGATCCTCCCAAGCAAGGGTGCAGTTGCTTACTCAGGTAGGTCCGCAATCCGGATTACGTCTCCAAAGTTTAATCACCTTATATTACTACCTCCCCGGATTAATCCGAGTTCCACAAAAGCTGCTACGATTTGGGAGCCGGCGAACGACTTGAAACGGCGTTCATGGCAGGCGATGTCGTATCGAGGAAGCATCGCCGCCGTCGAGACTTCACCTGCCACAAGCCGCATGCCGGACAGGATTTTGTTATCTCACTAGCGGGCCTGAAGGGCACGCCCGAAGGCGCCATGGCAAAGCCCACGCCGGGCCCCGGCGTGGTCTCGATCTCCGACTTCAAGTTCGGGCCGGAGACCGTCGTGGTCAGCAAGGGCCAGACCATCACCTGGCACAATACTGATTCCTCGCCGCACCAGGTGACAATCACCGGCCCCAAGGCGCAGCGCTCGTCGATCGCGCTGAAAGGCCAGACCACCCAGCTGACCCTCGCCGATGCAGGAATCTACGATTACATCTGCGGCCTGCACCCGGCGATGAAGGGCAAGATTGAGGTCAGGGAATAACCGACTGCGTCAAGGCCGCGATGGAAGATCTGCGACCCCCGCCGCAAATGGCGGGGTTTTGTTTACAGCGTTTTCCAGCGAAGTGGACACCAGCTCGCGTCAAGAAAACGCGTCAAAACAAGAATCTGGAGCCCGGTTCTGATCCAATCAGAACCGGGCTCCAGGCGGAGTTTTTATTGGGATTGAACCCGCCGCGCCTATGCGCCGACTGACAGATCGTGCGAACCTTATCGAGCGCACGAGTCGGGGCGAATTAAATGGTTCTGCAATCCCTTGCCGGGCTTCCGGCGTTCCTGGTGTATTTCTGTACGGCGATCGTAGCCGTAGTCGCCTACCTCTTCGTCTACACCCGCGTCACGGCGCACAATGAGTTCGACCTGATCCGCGCCAACGAGCCGGCAGCCGCGATCGCGCTGGGCCTGAGCCTGCTCGGCTTTGTGCTGCCGCTGGTCAGCGCCATCGCCCATTCCGCCAATGTCTGGGATTGCATGATCTGGGCCGCGATCGCCCTGGTCGTGCAGATAACAGTCTATTTCCTCGTCAGGGTTCCGGTGCCGAACCTGTCGAAGCGGATTGCGACCGGCGAACTCGCCGCCGCGATCTGGCTCGGGCTGGCCTCGCTGGCCGCCGGCGCACTGAACGCCGCCTCGATGATCTACTGACCATGGCGAACAAATCAGACCAGGATTTCCGCACGCGCAAACCGGTCTCGGTGCCGGCATCGCCGCGCCCCGCTCAGGCACCGGCGAAACGTTCGGGCCACGTTGCGCTGCTGCTGATGGGCACCTTCGCGGTCGGCAGCGCCGCCTACACGTTGATGCCGAGCCGCAATTGCGAGCCATTGCCGAATGCGGCTTCGCCGCCATACCAGCAAAGCAATACCGAGTGCTCGTCGCGCAGCTCTTCATCCAGTAGCGGCTCCAGCGGCAGCTCGTCGCGCAGCAGCTACTACTCGAGCGATTCGTCATCGAGCCATTCGTCCTCGGGCACTTCCGATTCCGGCTCGCACAGCGCGCAGCGCGGCGGCTTCGGCTCATTCGGCCACGCCGTCGGCTTCTCAGGCGGCTGAATTCATGCAGCGCATCCCCTGCCCAGAACGCGACGACTGGCGTGCCACCGCCGAAGGCGTCGGGTTCACTTTTCACACCATCAACGGCGAGCGCTATTGGGACGAAAGCGCCTATTACGCCTTCACGCTGAACGAGATCGAACGGCGGATCGAGGCGCCTACCGGCGAGATCGATGCGATGTGCCTCGAACTGGTCGGCCGCGCGATCAAGGACGAAAAATATCTGCGCCGGTTGAAAATACCCGAAGCCTTCTGGCCGCTGCTGTCCGAGAGCTGGCGGCGCCGCGACGCCAGCCTCTATGGCCGGCTGGACCTGAGCTACGACGGCTGGAGCCCGGCGAAACTCCTGGAGTACAACGCGGATACACCGACCTCGATTTTCGAAGCGGCGGTTTTTCAGTGGACCTGGCTCGAACAGGCGATGGAGCGCAACATCATCCCGAAGCGCGCCGACCAGTTCAATTCAATCCATGAGCGCCTGATCGACGCCTGGAAGAAACACGGCGGCGCCAAGCATCTGCATCTCGCCGGGATGACCGACAATACCGAGGATGCCGGCACGCTGGCCTATCTGCAGGACACCGCGAGCCAGGCCGGATTGAAGACGACGCTGATGGATATCAGGGATGTCGGACTGGGCGGCGATGGCCGCTTCGTCGATGTCGACGATCGCGGAATTGAGCTCGCCTTCAAACTCTATCCCTGGGAATGGATGTTTCAAGACGCGTTCGGCGCAAAACTGTCGAGCGCGCCGACACGCTGGATCGAGCCGCCCTGGAAGGCGATCCTCTCCAACAAGGGCATACTTCCGCTGCTCTGGGAGATGTTTCCGAAGCACCCCAATTTGCTGCCTGCCTATTTCGAGGACGATCCGAAGGCGTCGATGCTCGGCTCCTCGTTCGTGCGCAAGCCGCTCTATTCGCGCGAAGGCGCCAATGTCGCGCTCGTCAGCGCCGGCACCACGCTGATGGAACAGCAAGGCCCGTACGGGGCGGAAGGATTCATCCGGCAGGCTTTAGCGCCGCTGCCGAGCTTCACCGACCAATACCCGGTGCTTGGAAGCTGGCTGGTCGATCACACGCCATGCGGCCTGTCGATCCGCGAGGACGCGAACCCGATCACCGGCAACACGTCACGCTTCCTGCCGCACGCGATCGTATAGCGCGGCATGGCAAGCGGACGAGGTGAAGACCAGGCTCAGCGCGCCGCGGCGACGGCCCGCAGGGTTTGCGGCACCAGTGTCGACGCCCCCACCCGTATCACCGGCGCGATGTTCGGACGATAAAGTCCGCGGCGCTCCGGATAGGGCTTGAAGGTGTTGGTGATGCCGACAACGGATTCGGCCGCGCCCAGCGCCAGCACGCCATCGGGCTCCAGCATCCGGGAGAGCCGCTCGAAGATGTTGGTCTTGGTATTCTGATCGAAATAGATCAGCACGTTGCGGCAGAAGACGATGTCGAACACGCCGAGATGGGAGAAGTCCTGCAGAAGGTTGAGCTGACGATGCTGCACCATGCTGCGGAGCTCGGCATTGATCTGCCAGAGTTCGCCGTTCTGGGTGAAATATTTCACCAGCAACCCGATCGGCAATCCGCGCTGCACCTCGAACTGGCTGAAGATTCCGGCCTTCGATTTTTCCAGCACCGCCTGCGACAGGTCGGTCGCGACGATCTCGGTGCGCCAGCCCGACAGCAGGGAACCTGCTTCCTTCAGGCACATCGCGATCGAATACGGCTCCTGCCCGGTGGAGGAAGCGGCGCACCAGATGCGCAAGGAGCGGCGGGCCGCGCGCGCCTGCGCCATCGCCGGGATGACCGTCTCCCGCAAATGATCGAACGGAATCTTGTCGCGGAAGAAGAACGTCTCGTTGGTGGTCATCGCTTCGACCACCTCCGCCGTCAGCACGTTGGCTCCGCCCTTCATCTTCTCGACGAGTTCGGAAATGCCCGGCAGGCTGGACTTGCGCGCCAGCGGCAACAACCGGCTTTCGACCAGATATTGCTTGTCGGCCGAAAGATCGAGCCCGGAGCGCTCTTTCAGAAGCTTACGCAGATACTCATAGTCTGAAGGCGTCACGAACGATCTCCCGAAAACAACCGAACCAGTTTTGGCGCGATCTGATTGAGCGGCAGAACTGCCGCACAAATACCTGCATTGGTGGCCGCGCCCGGCATACCCCACACCACGCTGGTCGCTTCGTCCTGAGCAATCACGCTGCCGCCGGCGGCGACGATGTCCTTGCCGCCGCGCATGCCGTCGGAGCCCATGCCGGTCAGAATCACCGACATGATGCCGCCCTGCCAGACGTCGATGGCGGAGTTGAACAGCGGGTCCACCGCGGGTTTGCAGAAATTCACCGGCGGCCCGTCGTCAAGCGCGATTGCAGTCTCGGCGCCATGGCGCACCACGCGCATGTGGCGGCCGCCCGGCGCAAGATAGATCCGGCCGGGCTTGACGATCTCGCCATCGACGGCTTCATGCGCCGGCCGGCGGCTCGCGCGCGCCAGATGCTCGGCGAGAATCGTGGTGAAGGTCGGCGGCATGTGCTGGGTGATCAGCACCGGAAAACGATCGATCACCGGGCCGATGTCGGCAACCAGCGTCATCAGGGCCTGCGGGCCACCGGTCGACGAGCCGATCAGGAGCACCCGCGGCGCCAGCATGCTGAAGGGCTGGCGCGCCAGCTGCAGCTGCGCAACCGGCGCGGCGACCGGCTGGGCCAATACTCCGCGTGCCCGCTCAGGGGCCGGCGCCATCGACGGGCTCGCGGCAGGCTGCGCGCGCCGGCGGGCCCTGGCGCCCAGATGACGAATCTTCTGAATCAGATCGTGGTGGAAGGTCTCGGCCGCGGTGGCCTCGCGCGTGCTCTCCGGCTTTGGAATGTAGTCGGACGCGCCGAGCGAAAGCGCCTTGAAGCTGATCTCCGCATTGCGGCGGGTCAGCGTCGACGCCATGATGATGACGAGGTCGCGTTTTTTCGCCAGGAGTTGCGGCAGCGCCGAAATGCCGTCGAGCTCCGGCATTTCGATATCAAGCACGGCAACGTCGGGCTTGATGCGTTCGATCTGGTTGACGGCGTCGAGACCGGTGCGCAGGGAGGCCGAGACCTCCATGTCCGGCTCGGCGCCGATCCAGCGGGAGATCATCCCGCGGATCACGACGGAGTCGTCGACCACCATGACGCGCAGCTTGTCTTGCCGTGTCGAGATTGGCGGTGGAGACCTCGTTAACGCAACACTCATTAATTCACCCGACCCCAACTCAAGCGGCACACTTACAAAACAACGCCGAAGGCCGTCGAGCCGCCGGGATCACCTACTCGAAATCAGAGCAGGCCGACTTCCTGGAACTTCGCGGTGACGATGTCCTTGTCGAACGGCTTCATGATGTACTCATTGGCGCCGGCATGCAGCGCACGCGCAATGTGTGCAACGTCGTTTTCAGTGGTGCAGAACACCACCTTGGGCGCGTCGCCGCCGGGCATGCGGCGCAGATTGCCGAGGAATTCGTAGCCGTCCATGACCGGCATGTTCCAGTCGAGCAGAACCGCTTCGGGCATGGCGCGCTTGCAGACTTCAAGCGCCTTTTGGCCGTCCTCGGCTTCGACGATCTGAAAGTCGAGACCTTCGAGGATGCGGCGTGCGACTTTTCGGATGACGCTCGAGTCATCGACCACCAGACATGTTTTCATTTTAGGCTCCACTTACACCAGATCCCAAGAGGGATGTTTTCATTCCAGCTTCGGTCTTCATGCCGCCATCAGGTCCGGCACGATTTCGAGAACGCGATCGACGTCGAGGACGACCATGAGCTGGCCGTCGAGACGGTGAACACCGCCGGCGAGCTTGGCCATGCGGGGGTCGAGGTTGACGGGGTTTTCCTCGCGGCCGTTATCGTGGAGTTTCAAGACCTCGCCGATCTGGTCGATCAAGAGGCCGTAGGATTCGCCGCGCAGATCGACGCCGACCGCCATCGGCGGCTTGCCGTCGTCGTTCTTGGGTAGGCCTAAGCGAGCGCGCATGTCGACCACGGTGACGATGCGGCCGCGCAGGTTGAGCACGCCGGCGATCTCGGCCGACGACAGGGGAACGCGCGTCAGCCGTTCCGGCATGAACACGTCCTGCACCCGCGAGATCGGCAGGCCGAACAATTGCCCGCCGATCACGGCGGTGACGTATTCGGCCACGGTGCCCTCGATGGTCTCGGTCTTGGTTGTCATCACTGTTTACCCCTAGGCCGCGCGACTGGTCTCGGCGGTCTGTTCCTTGAGCGCCGCGATCAGGCCGGGACGGTCGAACTTGGCGACGTAATCGTGGAAGCCGGCCTGCCGCCCGCGCTCGATCGCCGCCGGCGACACCAGCGAGGACAAAGCGATGATCGGCATCGTGCTCAGATTGTGGTCGGCGCGGATCACTTCGGCGAACTCGAAGCCGTTCATGTCCGGCATTTCGATGTCGGTCAGCACCACGTCGTAGGTGTGGCCCGAGCGCAGCGCCGACAGCCCCTCCTGCGCGTTGACGGCGACCCGCACCTTGTAGCCGGCGGCCTTCAGCACCGGGGCCAGCATGTTGCGGAAGAACGCTGAGTCGTCGACCAGCAGCACCGATCGCGCCGTCGATGACTCCCGCATCTCCTTGCGCGAGAACCAGTCGGCAAACGCCATCGGCAGGAAGTGGCCGACGTCGATCACTTCCGTCGCCTGGCCCTTGATCACGGCCGAACCCAGAATGCCGTCCTGCTGGCCGGCGACCTCGATGTGCAGCCGCTCCTCGACGATGTCGATGATCTCGTCGACCACGAGCCCCATCGAGCGGCCGTCGTCGGCGAACACCAGGATCGGCTGCGAGCCTTGGGTCTGGACGGTGACCCCGACCATCTGCACCAGCGGCATCAGCTGGTCGCGGTATTGCACCATGTGGCGGCCGTTGGAGAGCTCGATCTTGTCGGTGGCGATCTCCTCCAGCCGGGTGACGAGCCCGAGCGGCACCGCCTTGGGCTGGCTCGAGCCGGCGCGGAACACCAGCAGCGAGGTCAGCTGTTCGCCGCCGATCGCATGCGCGGCCGAGGCCTCGTCGGCCAGCTCATGGGCCGAGGAGCCGGAGGCGCCGAGCGCTTTCGCAATGCCGTTGGGGTCGATGATCATGATCACGGCGCCATCGCCCAGGATGGTGTTGCCGGAGAACATGTCGATGTGCCGCAGTTTTGTGGACATCGGCTTGACCACGATTTCTTCGGTGTGGAACACGCCGTCGACCACGATGCCAAAGGTCTGGCTGCCGACCTGCGTCACCACGATGAAACCGTTCTCGGGATCGGACGACGAGCCGTCGTCGATCTTCAAGAGCTTCTTCAGGTGCATCAGCGGCAACAGCTTGTTGCGCAACCTGAGGACCGCGGTGTCCTTGATGCGCTCGATGCGGTGTTCGGAGTTGGCGCGCGCCCGCACCAGCTCGACCACGGACAATTGCGGGATCGCAAAGCGGTCGCCGGCGGCTTCCACGATCAGGGCCGAGACGATGGCCAGCGTCAGCGGGATCTTGATGGTGACACTTGAGCCCTCGCCGGCCACGCTCTTGATGTCGATGGTGCCGCCGATCTGGTCGATATTGGTGCGCACCACGTCCATGCCGACGCCGCGGCCGGAGACCGAGGTGACGGCGGCCGCGGTGGAGAAGCCCGGCGCAAAGATGAACTTGTGGATCTGGGCTTCGGTCATCTTCTCCAGCTCGGTCTCGGTGACGAGACCGTTCTGCAGCGCCTTGGCCTTGATCCGCTCGGTGTTCAACCCGCGGCCATTATCGGCGATGCAGATGATGATGTGGCCGCCCTCGTGATAGGCGGAAAGCCTGATGGTGCCCTGCTCGCCCTTGCCTGAGGCGAGCCGCTCGGCCGGGGTCTCCAGGCCGTGGTCGGCGGAGTTGCGCACCATGTGCGTCAACGGATCCTTGATCAGGTCGAGCACCTGGCGATCGAGTTCGGTATCGGCGCCGTGCATCTCGAGTTCGATCTGCTTGCCGAGTTCGCCGGAGAGGTCGCGGACGATGCGCGGCAGCTTCTGCCAGGCATTGCCGATCGGCTGCATCCGCGTCTTCATGACGCCTTCCTGCAGCTCGGCGGTGACGTTCGACAAACGCTGCAGCGGCACCTTGAACTCGGTGTCCTCGTTGCGGCGGGAGATTTCCAAAAGCTGGTTGCGGGTCAACACCAGCTCGGAGACCATGGTCATCAGATGTTCGAGCGTGTCGACGTTGACGCGGATCGACTGGTTGGCGATCTTGTCGGCTTCCTGGACGTCGGTGTCGGCGACAGCGGCGCGCTTGGCCGGCTTTGCCTTCGTGGCTTCCTTGGCGGTTTCCTTGGCAACTTCCTTGGCTTCCGGCGCGGCCGGCTTGGCGGCGGTGGGCGCCGGTGCGGCCGGCTTGGCGACGGGGGCCGGCGCGGGTTTGGGCGCGGGCGCGGCCTCGATCTCGGTCTCGCGGAAGGCGCGTTCGAGGTCGTCGAGCGAGACCTCGCCGGGACGCAAGGGGCGCTCCAGCACCTGGTCCACCAGGGTGCCCGCCGTCATTGCGGGCTGCACCGGCGGTGCGGCGACCACGGGGACAGGTGCGGGTTGAGCGGGCGCTTCGGCCGCCGCATGCTTGGCGCCTTCGGCCATCGCATGCAGCTTCTCGATCAGGTCTTCGTCGGTGCCTTCGGGTTCGGTCTCGGTGGCCTCGAGGCCAGCGAGGATTTCCTTGATGCGGTCGATCGAGGACAGGATCAGCGTCACGGCTTCGGCCTTGACCGGCATGCCGTCGCGGAATTTGCCCATCAGCGTTTCGCCGGCATGGGCCAGCGCTTCCAGCCGCGGCAGACCCAGGAAGCCGCAGGTGCCCTTGATGGTGTGGACCAGCCGGAAGATGTTATCGAGGATCTTCGCGTCGCTCGGGTCCTGCTCGAACCGTACCAACTGATTATCGACCGTATCCAGGCTCTCGCTGGTCTCGGTCAAAAACTCCCGCAACAAGTCATCCATGAAACTGGCCTTCGTACGCACCGGCACGCGACATCGACGTGCCTTACGGAACAAGGCCAGCTTCTATGCAAAGCGTTTAATATTGGTTGCTCAAATGGAAAAGAACGGGATCAACAAAGAGATAAGGCGGCAGAAATGAAATCTGCCGCCTGATTTCAACACTTGGTTAACCATGATCGCGCCTAAACGCGTTCAGGGTTTGCGCCTAGGCCACGCTTCAGGCCGCGGTGACGACCACTTTTTCCCCGTCGGGCGCAAGCGTCACGCTGAGCCCGCAGGCCTGCGCCAGCAGCCGCGTATAGTAAGGCTGCACCGCATGCGCATCGACGGATGCCGTCGAATTCACGCTCAAGAGATCGGCGATGTTCTGCGGCAGGCGGGCGTTCAGGCCGGCCGAGGTCACGCGAAAACTCATCGTCTCGCCGTCGCCGATCGGATCGATCGTCAGCGTACCGCCGCGCGGGATCGTCTGCTGCGCAATGATCAGCATGTTCAACAGCAGCTTGACGCGGTTCTTCGGCAGCAACAGCCGCGGCAGATTCCATGTGATGGTGATCTTGCCGTCCTCGATGTGGCCGCGCGCCATGGTCTGGGCATCGCCGAGATCGATCTGCGCGCCCGCCGATCCCGCCGCTCCAAACGCCAGGCGGCAGAACTGCAACCGTGCGGAGGCGGTCTTGGCGCTCTTGCGGATCAGATCGAGCGCGAAATCGCGGTCTTCGGGCTTCGGGTTGTCGTCCAGCACCTCAAGCCCATTGACGATGGCGCCAACCGGGCTGATGAGATCGTGACAGACTCGCGAACACAACAGCGCCGCAAGTTCGAGGGCATCGGGAGCAGGACCGGGAGACGAAGTGCCAGACATCATGGGTTCCTGGAAAGCCGCCTGGTCGCAAATTGCTGGCGGGCAGTTACGAATCACGCGTGCTTATCGATTTGATACACTGCGCAGGCCCGTGCTGCCAGCACGGGGCGGCAATGGTAAGGCAGGACGAACGGCAAATAGGCTTAAGCCATGAATGAGGCACGTCCACACGACCGCGATACCGCCGCGACGCTGATCGAGCCGCTGACCGACATCGTGATCCGGGCGGGTGCGGCCATCCTCGCCGTCAACCGTTCCGCCATGAAGGTCGACGGCAAGACCGACGGCTCGCCGGTAACGGAGGCCGATCTGGCGGCCGACCGAATCATCGCCGAAGGCCTTGCCCAGGTGGCGCCCGACATACCGTCGCTGTCGGAAGAGCGCGCCGAGCAGGCCACCTTGCCCTATCAGGAAGGTTTCTTCCTGATCGACCCGCTGGACGGCACCAAGGAATTCGTCGCCGGTCGCAACGAATTCACCGTCAATCTGGCGCTGGTAACCCACGGGACGCCGCTGCTCGGCATCATCAGCGCGCCCGCGCTCGGGCTGATCTGGCGCGGCATTGTCGGCCGTGGCGCGGAACGGCTGACGGTTGGCAAGGGCAAGCCGCTGATCGAGCCGGTTCGCACCCGCCTCTGCCCGCCGCGCGGCCAGCCATGGACGGTCGCGGTCAGCCGCTCGCATGGCGATGCCAGGACCGAATCCTTCATTGCGGCAAGGCCGGGTGCAGTACGGTGCGAGCTTGGCTCGGCGGTCAAATTCGGCCGGGTCGCCGAAGGCTGCGTCGATATCTATCCCCGGCTGTCGCCGACTTCGGAATGGGACGTGGCGGCGGGCCATGCGGTCGTTACGGCGGCCGGCGGCAGGATCACGGATTCAAACGGTGCGGCGCTGGTATTCGGCACGGCGCGAAAGGGCTTTATCGTTCCGGAATTCATCGCCTGGGGCGATCCGAAGGCGGTTTGAGTTTCGTAGCCCGGGCGAGCGAAGCGACCCCGGGAGCGGTGGTAACAAAAACCAACGGATATTCGATTTGGCCGGCACCGCCCCGGGGTCGCTGCGCTCGCCCGGGCTACGGCAGCTCGCTACTGCGCGAGCCCGCGCTCCAGCGCTGGCCAGCGCGCCGTGGCGTCTTTCAGGAAGCGCGCCGGCTCGGCGGCGAACGCATCGCGGTTCTCCTCGCGGCCGAATAGATAGAGCCGCTGGCCCGCGACCACCCAAAAGCGCGGGTTGCCCGCATAGGTGACCCCTCGTCCCAGATCGACCGGGTCATAGCCGCCGAACTGGGGCCCGTAGATTTCCGGATGCGCCACGAAAGAAGCGCGATTGCCCTCGTTGCGGAAACGCCAGACGGCGCCGGCTTCGCGGGCCTCGAAATCGGGCACCCCCTGGGCTGCCATGGATTCGGTGAAATAGGCGACGGGATCGAAGCCCTCGATGGCGAGTCCGGAATAGCGGTTTACGACCACCCGCTCGGTGGTCGCGGCCCACACGGCGGAATCAAGGCTGAGCGCAGCAAAAAAGCCTGCCAATAAGGCAAAAAGGGCTATTCCGAGGCGTGAACCGTATCTTTCCTGCCGTTGTGCCGTCATAGTTGGTGCCGATAACATTGCGAGTCGAGGGGACACTGGGCGCAACCTAGAGCCATGCTGTTGGCGTCAGGTTAAGGCGGCGGCCAGAATTTCGATGCCAGGGGTTCTTTCATGACGTTTGCTTCACGCCTTGCCGCGGTGACGTTCGCCGCGCTGATGTGCTGGACCGTGCAGGCTTCCGCACAGCAGCCGCAGCAGGCACCATATCCGCAACAGCAGCCGCCGCCGGGATCCTATCCGCCGCCGCAACGCCAGGCGGGGCCCGAGACCTTTGGACCCGACGAACTGGTTTCGGCCGGGCACAAGTTCTTCGGCAACGTCTCGCGCGGGCTTGCCTCGGTCATCGAGCGCGCGGTCAGCCAATGGGGCCTTCCCAACGGCTATGTGCTCGGCGAGGAAGGCTCGGGCGCTTTTGTGGCAGGCCTGCGGTATGGCGAAGGCACGCTCTACACCAAGAACGCCGGCGATCTGCGGGTCTACTGGCAGGGGCCGTCGGTCGGCTTCGACTGGGGTGGCGACGGCGCGCGCACCATGACGCTGGTCTACAACCTGCCCGCCACCAACGCGATCTATCAGCGCTTCGTCGGCATCGACGGCTCCGCCTATATCGTCGGCGGCTTCGGCATGACCGCGCTCACCGCCAACAACATCGTGCTGGTGCCGATCCGCTCTGGCATCGGCCTTAGGCTCGGCGCCAACGTCGGCTATCTCAAATATACCCCGCGCGCGACCTGGAACCCATTCTGAGCCGGTTGCCGGATATCCACACGCAACTCGTCCTGCCGATTCAGGTTAACGCGGCAATGGGCTGGTGTTGCCCCGGCGCGGCGTGGCATTGTGATTAACGAATCCTTGTCTGTGTGGAGTGACCATCCATGATCGAGCCGATCATGTATCTGGCGATCGGTTTTCTGGTCTCCATGCTGTTCGGTCTGATGATCGTGCCGCTGGTGCATAACCGTGCGGTGCGCCTGACGACGCGGCGGCTCGAGGCGGCAACCCCGCTGTCGATGGCCGAGATCCAGGCCGACAAGGATCAGCTGCGCGCGGAATTCGCGATGTCGGCGCGACGGCTCGAAATGAACGTCGAGCAGCTCAAGAACAAGACCACGAGCCAGCTCGCCGAACTCGGCAAGAAGAGCGACGCGATCAACCGCATGAAGATCGAGCTCGGCGAAAAGAACGCCACGATCTTTTCGCTCGAAGCGCGCGAGAAGGCGGTGAAGGAGCAGTTGCGCGCCACCGAAGAGGAATTCGCGGCCAAGACCGAGCTCTTGCGCAGCGCCGAACAGGCGCTGACCGACAAGCAGGCCGAGCTCGCCAGGATCAATCACGAATTGAATGATCGTGCGATGACGGCGGACAGCCGCCAGGTCGAGTTGGTCGCGGTGCGCACGCAGATCGAGCAACTGAAGGGCCGCGTCGGCGACGCCGAAAAGGAATTTTCGACGACGCAGACCCGCCTCGCCCAGGAGCGCGCCGACTCCGAGCGCGCGACGCACGAACTGAGCGAAGCGCGCAGCCGCGTCGAAAATTTGAGCCAGCGCGTCACCGACCTCGACCGGCAATTGATCGTCCAGATCAAGGAAGCCGAGATGCTCGGCAACCGCGTCAACGACCTCGAAGCGCGGCTGGCGACGCAAGGCAAGATCCTGGCCGAACGGGAATACGAAAACAATCAGCTCAGGCAGACGAACGAAAACGCCGAACGCGCGGCACGCGAACTGCGCGCGGAGATCGCGGCGACGAATGGCGGCAAGTCGCCGGTCGTCGAGAAATTGCGCAGCGAGAAGGCCGCCGTCGAGGAGCAGCTTCGTATCGCCCGCGACGAGCGCGCCAAACTGCAGCGTGACATCAACGCCATCCAGCAGCAGGCCGAAAGCTCGTGGCAGACCGAGCGGATGGAAAACGCGCTGCTGCGTGAGCGCATCAACGACATCGCCGCCGAGGTCGCAAAACTCGCCATGCAGCTCGAGGGCCCGAATTCGGCGATCGAGGCCATGCTGGCCGCGGAACCGCCAAAAACCCCGGCCAAGCCCGCCAACGACGTCACCGGGGCCGCAGCCGCCTCGGAAGGCGGCGGGACGCTGGCAGAGCGCATCCGCGCGCTACAGTCACACGCTTCGCGGGCCCGCCAGCAGGGGGCGTAATTCGCCCAATTTTTGTTCTGACGCGTTTTCTTGTCGCGAACCGGTGCCCACTTCGCTTGAAAACGCTACGGCGCGGCCTGACTATCGCTTGACACTGAGGGCCCGCCCTTCGTAAATCGCGGGCTCTGACGGCCCTCGTTTTCGCCGTTCCCGGACGCATAGCTCAGCGGGAGAGCGTTCCCTTCACACGGGAGAGGTCCAAGGTTCGATCCCTTGTGCGTCCACCATTCTCCTTTATAATCAACGATGTAATGGATCAACTCCCTAGGGTGTGCCCCGAACAACCTGGGGCACAATGGGGGCACTTCAGCACGGTCGCCAAAAATCGCTCACCGCCGATGCGATCCCGACGCCACTTAAGAAACTTGGCTGATCCATTACGGCGACATCCGTTTCGGCAACATCGTAATGCGACACGACTAATAGAACTGGAGAGTTCGCTCCACCTGACGGCGATCGGTTCGGCCACTTCGAAATTGCCTCCGAGAATCTCGTTGTCGGAGACCATTGGAAGGTTTCTGTCGCGTTATGGATTTCAACCAGCCGAAGCCATGAAGACAAAGGCACGGTGAGCTTCGGCTCCTCTTGATCCCTTCCCTCCTCTATGACCACGGCTCGCCCAACGAGGAGGCGCTGGGCTACCCGTGCCCCAATCCCTCGGCGTGTGCACCGCTTGCTTCGGCGCCGTGATGAGTCAGTGGCTTCATGCCCGTAAGGGTACGCAGCAGCACGTAGAACACCGGCGTCAAGAACAGGCCGAAGATAGTGACGCCGATCATGCCCGAGAACACAGCGACGCCCATGGCACGTCGCATCTCCGAGCCCGCACCGGTAGACAGCACCAGCGGCAGCACGCCCATGATGAACGCCATCGAAGTCATCAGGATCGGACGCAGCCGCAGGCGGCTGGCCTCGATTGCGGCGCGGATCGGCGAACGGCCGGCAAATTCGAGCTCGCGCGCGAATTCGACAATCAGAATCGCGTTCTTGGCCGACAGGCCTACCAGCACGATCAGGCCGATCTGGGTAAACACGTTATTGTCGCCCTTGGACAGCCAGACGCCGAACATCGCGGCCAGCAAACCCATCGGCACGATCATGAGGATCGACAGCGGCAGCGTGAGGCTTTCATAGAGCGCGGCCAGCACCAGGAACACCAGCAGGATCGCCAGCGGAAATACCCACAGGCCGGAATTGCCCGCGATGAACTCCTGGTAGGTCAGGTCGGTCCATTCGAAGGCGAATCCGGGCGGTAGCGTTTCGGCCGCAATGCGCGTGGCCGCTTCCTGGGCCTGTCCGGACGAAAAACCAGGCGCCGCGGCAGCGTTGACGTCCGACGACAGGAAGCCGTTGTAGCGGATGGCGCGTTCAGGACCTGCGCTTTGGCGAATCTTCAGGAGCGCCGATAATGGCACCATGTCGCCGGATGCGGAGCGAACCTTCAATTGGCGGATGTCGTCCGCCCGCGCGCGGAACGGCGCGTCGGCCTGGACATAGACCGAATAGGTCCGGCCGAACTTGTTGAAGTCGTTGACGTAGAACGAGCCCAGATAGATCTGCAGGGTGTTGAATACTTCCGTCACGGGAACGCCGAGCTGCAGCGCCTTGGTGCGGTCAACGTCGGCGAACAGTTGCGGCACGTTGACCTGGAAGCTTGAGAACGCTCCGGCAATCTCGGGCGCTTTGGAGAGCGCCGCCATGAAGGCCTTGGTCGTCTCATTGAGTGCCTCATAGCCGAGCCCCGCGCGATCCTCGATCTGGAGCTTGAAGCCACCGATGGTGCCAAGACCGTTGACCGGCGGCGGTGGGAATATGGCGATGAACGCCTCCTGAATTCCCGCGTATTTCTTATTAAGCTCGGCAGCAATCGCATTACCGCTGAGCGAGGGATCCTTGCGCTCCTCGAACGGCTTCAGCGTCGAGAATACGATGCCCGCATTGGAGGAGTTGGTGAAGCCGGAGATCGACAGTCCCGGAAACGCCACCGAGCTTTGCACGCCGGGCTGGGTCAGCGCGATGTCGCTCATCTTGCGGATCACTTCCTCGGTCCGGTCCAGCGTCGCGCCGTCCGGCAGCCGCGCAAAGCCGACCAGATATTGCTTGTCCTGCCCGGGTACGAAGCCGCTCGGCACCTGTTTGAACAGCACAGCGGTGGCGCCGACCAGCAGAATATAGACACCGATGACAACGGACTTGCCGAAGATCACCTTTGTCACGCTGCGACTGTAGCTGTCGGACGAACGCGTGAAGACCTTGTTGAAGCCGCGGAAGAACCAGCCGAGCGCCTTGTCGAGGACGAGGGTGAGCTTGTCTTTGGGATCGTTGTGCCCCTTCAAGAGCAGCGCCGCAAGCGCCGGAGACAAGGTCAGCGAATTGACCGCCGAGATCACGGTCGAGATCGCAATCGTCAGCGCGAATTGCTTGTAGAACTGTCCAGTCAGACCACTGATAAAGGCCAGCGGCACGAATACCGCGATCAAGACCATTGCGATTGCGATGATCGGCCCCGACACTTCTTTCATGGCCTGATACGTCGCGTCCCGCGGCGACAGGCCGCCTTCGATGTTGCGCTCAACGTTCTCGACCACGACGATGGCATCGTCGACCACGATGCCGATCGCGAGCACCAGGCCGAACAGACTGAGCGCATTGATCGAGAAGCCGAACACGTGCATGACCGCAAACGTGCCGACGATCGACACCGGCACCGCCAATAGCGGGATGATCGACGCCCGCCAGGTTTGCAGGAACAGGATCACGACAAGCACGACCAGCGCGACCGCCTCGAGCAGCGTGTGAATCACCGCTTCGATCGACGAGCGCACGAACTGGGTCGGGTCGTAGACGATCTGGTATTCGACGCCTTCCGGCATGTTCTTCTTGATCTCGGCCATTGTCGCGCGGACGTTGTCCGATATCTGAAGCGCGTTGGATCCCGGCGCCTGGAAGATTGGGATCGCCACCGCCTGCTTGTTGTCAAGCAGCGAGCGCAGGCCATATTCCGATGCGCCGAGTTCGATGCGCGCGACTTCGCGCAACCGCGTCACCTCGCCGCGCCCCCCCGTTTTGACGACGATGTCGCCGAACTGCTCTTCGGTGTTGAGGCGGCCTTCGGCATTGACAGAAAGCTGGAGATCAAGGCCCTTGACGCTGGGCGAGCCGCCGACCACGCCGGCCGCCGCCTCGACGTTCTGCGCCTGGATCGCCTTGACGATGTCGTTGGCAGTCAGGCCGTGCTCGGAAGCTTTTTGCGGGTCGACCCAGACCCGCATCGAATAATCGCCGGCGCCGTAAAGCTGGACGTCGCCGACGCCATCGATGCGCGCCAGCCGGTCCTTGACGTTGAGCACGGCGTAGTTCCGCAAATACGTCATGTCGTAACGGTTGTTCGGCGACAGCAGATGCACGACCATAGTCAGGTCGGGCGAGCTCTTCTTGGTGATGATGCCGAGCTGCCGGACCACGGCCGGTAGCCGCGGCTCAGCCTGCTGCACGCGGTTTTGCACCAGTTGCTGGGCCTTGTCCGGGTCGGTGCCGAGCCGGAAGGTCACCGTCAGCGTCATCGCGCCGTCGGTCGTCGCCTGGCTTGCCATATAGAGCATGCCCTCGACACCGTTGATCTGCTCCTCGATCGGTGTCGCAACCGTCTCGGCGATAACTTTTGGATTGGCGCCGGGATAGGTCGCGCGCACCACCACCGAGGGCGGCACGACGTCGGGATATTCCGAGATCGGCATCGCCATCAGCGAAATCAGGCCGGCAAGAAAAATCAATACCGACAAGACGCCCGCGAAGATCGGCCGGTCGATGAAGAATTTGGAGAAATTCATGAATTGTGCCCCTGCGCAAGCGTTTAGCGCTGCGCGACGTGTTGGTTATCGTCCGTGGAGGCGCGCTGCGAACCACGCACGCCCATCTCGGCCACTTCCGTTTTCACGAGCGCGCCAGGACGCAGCCGTTGCAGGCCATTGACCACGACGCGATCTCCCGATTTCAGGCCTGAGGTGACGACGCGAAGCCCTTCGACGCTGCCGCCGAGCGTGATCGGGCGATAGAGCGCACGATTGTCCGAGCTTATGACCATCACGAATTTCTTGTCCTGATCGGTGCCGATCGCGCGCTCGTCGACCATGACAAGCGTCTGCTGCTTCGGCTGGCCCATCCGCACCCGCGCGAACTGGCCCGGGATCAGCCGGCCATCGTCATTGTCGAAGGTGGCGCGAACGCGGATGGTGCCGCTCTGGCCGTTGACCTGGTTGTCGATCAGCTGGATGCGCCCCTTGAGGGTGGCGCCCGAAGACGTCGACATCTCTACCGGAATTTGATCGAGTTTGCCGCGCTTGCCGCCGGCATCAGCGATTGAACCGATAGCGCGCAACACGACGTCTTCGTCGGCATCGAAACTGGCGTAGATCGGATTGACCGAAACCAGCGATGTCAACACCGGCGATGAGGTCCCGGCCGCAACGAGATTGCCGACCGTCACCTCGATCTTGCCGACCCGTCCGTCGACGGGCGCGCGCACATCGGTGTAGCCAAAATTGAGCTTGGCGGTTTGCAGCGTCGCTTCGGCCGCCTTCACATTGGCGATGGCTTCGCGATTTGCGTTGTCGCGCTGATCGTAGTCCCGCCGGGTCACGACGTTATTGCCGACAAGCTGCGCGGCGCGTTCGAGCTCGCCAGCGGTGAAGACCACACGCGCCTTGGCGGCTTCAAGCTGGGCCTGAGCCTTGTCGACCTCCGCCGCGTAAGGCGCGGGATCGATCTTGAACAGCAAATCGCCCGCCTTCACCAGTTCCCCCTCGGTGAAATTGGTCGATTGGATCGCACCTGCAACCCGTGGGCGGAGCTCGACCCGGTTGACAGCTTCCAGGCGCCCGGAGAAATCGTCCCACAGGCTGGTCTGGCGCGGCTCGACCACTGCCACCGTGACCGCAACCGCGGGTTCAGCCGCGGCAACGTTTTGGGTCGCCTGGGCGGGATTTTGAAAGTAGCGACCGGTCAGCGTCGAGCCGGCAGCAACAGCGGCGCCCAGGATCACAACGCCGAAGACGATGCTTCGGAATCGACCTGGACGGCGGATGTCGGAAAAGGGGGGCATTTGCGCGCTCCATAATTGTAGTGTTCGCTACAGATGTGGAGCTGGACGCGGTTTCGCAAGATACTTATGTATCAGACACTACGAAAACTGTAGCCTAAATTCGAGAAGTGTGGAAAATCTTAAATAAATCAAATAAAAACAAATAGATAGAGCCACAGGACGCCGATTCAGACAGACGTCCGGTTCGAGGGAGTAACGAAATGGCCATGGGACGTCCCCGCGAGTTCGACGCCGGATCTGCGTTGGATCAAGCGATGGAAGTGTTTTGGCGGCACGGCTACGAAGGCGCGACCATCGCGCAACTCACCGATGCCATGGGCATCAATCCTCCAAGTCTCTATGCCGCATTCGGCAACAAGGAGGGGTTGCTGAAAGCTGCCCTCGACCGATACTCGGCCAAACGCGCTGCTTGGATGGACGAGGTCTTGGCGGCGCCGTCCGCTCGCGACGTCGCGGAAAGGATGCTGATGGGCATCGCGGACACCCAAACTGATCCTGCCAACCCACCCGGTTGTCTGCTGGTGCAAGGAGGTCTTGCTTGCGGGACGGGCTCGGAGAATGTCCCCTTCGAACTCGCCGCGCGCCGCGCATTGACCGAGGATCAGGTACGCGAGCGTTTCATCCGAGCGAAGCGCGAGGGTGACCTCAAGGAAACCGCCGATCCAGTAGCCTTGGCGCGCTATCTTTCCGCAGTATCCGTAGGCATGGGCGTGATGGCATCATCAGGCGTCGATCGCGAGGCGTTGCGACAAGTGGCGACCGTGTCCATCAACGCGATTGAACAGCAGTCGACCAACTCCTGAAGGAAGGCCGATTGCGGGGCGCTATCGACGTAACAGCACCGATGGCGAGCGCTTATCGTTGGGGTTGGCGGAAGCCGCTTCGGCGATGGCAGACCGCAGGCTCGCCTGTGGGCTAACTTTGCGAACCGCCGCAATTAATTCGACTGCGACGGGGCAACCCGCTGATTAAACGCCATCTAGCAATTTCAATAGCTTGGCGGTTGTTTCCAAATGAGGAAGGCAGCCTTCTCGGAAGGCTCAGTTGCGAAAGGCACACGGGGGCAACGTTGCGCGCGTGCCGACTGCGAAGAGACACTCCCGCACGCAGAATTCCGATAGAGCCCAAGCACTCCATTTAGTCATGCGCACGTCATGCTTTGCTTATAGCCGGTCATATTGACAGCAGATTGCGCCGCTTGTGGAGTTTACGATGCCCGCCTTGTCCGATCTCCCGGTAGTTGGCGCCGCGTTGACCAGCACGACTCTCGCCTTGCACCGCAATTGGATTCTCGAACGACAACGCGACCTCGAGATCCAGGATTTCTTCGAGGCGGAGACGCTCGACGGCGACTGGCGCGCACGCGTTGAGTTGATCCGCAAGCTTCTCGATGGCTATGAAGGCCGGCTCGGCATTCACGGGCCTTTCTGGGGCTTCAAGATCGACAGCCAGGATCCGCTGATCCGCGCGGTCGTCACCAAGCGTTTGCTTCAGGGGCTCGAGGTTTGCGAGGCACTCGGCGCAACACAGATGGTCATCCATTCGCCCTACTCGACCTGGGATTACAACAATCTCGATATTAATCCGGGCGCCCGCACGCGCGTCATCGAGCGGGTCCACGCGACGCTCGGGGATGTTGTGAAACGCGCCGAAGGCTTCGGCTGCGAACTCGTCATTGAAAACATCGAGGATAAGGATCCAATGGACCGCGTTCAGCTTGCGAATAGTTTCGCAAGTCCGGCCGTGCGCGTCTCGCTGGATACCGGCCACGCAAACTACGCCCACGGCTCCACCGGCGCTCCGCCTGCCGATTTCTACGTCGATGCCGCCGGCGACGCACTTGCCCATGTCCATCTCCAGGACACCGATGGCTATGCGGATCGGCACTGGCTTCCCGGTGAAGGCAACATCGGCTGGCCGGCGGTCTTTCGCGCGCTGGGCCGTCTTTCATCCCGTCCGCGCCTGATCATTGAGGTGAAGGACCAGACCAACATCCGCGCAGGCGCGGCGCATCTCGAAGCGTTGGGACTGGTGGTCTGACGCGACGGCCGCGCGGCCCGGGCGCGTTGCACCCGGGTCTCGTGCGCGGAATATCCGCTCGCTTTGTCTGAGAAGGAGAAGTCCATGATACGCCCCTCCCGCCGTTCGATCGTCGGCCTCGGCGCCGCCGCAGCCGGCACGCTGTTGCTGCCGCGCTTCGCGATTGGCCAGACTGACAGCCGGCCGACGATCACGATCGCGGTGCAGAAGGTCACCAATTCGAACACCCTCGATGTGCTGCGCGAACAGTCCAACGTCGGGGAACGCGTGTTCTTCTCCTCGCTGTGGGAAGCGCTGATCGGAAAGAACTGGCGCGGCAGCCTGGAAACAGTTCCGGGCCTCGCCACCGAATGGCGCCGCATCGACGACCAGACCGTCGAGTTGAAGCTGCGTCCAGGCGTGAAGTTTCACAATGGCGACGAGATGACGGCCGAGGACGTCGTGTTCAGCTTCGGCCGTGAGCGCATGTTCGGCAGCACCGAGGCCAAGAATCGAACAACGATCAAGGCGTTCGAACAGATCCCGACGCCCCGGCCCGGTAAAGAACTGCCGCCTGAAGTCTCTGCCGCGGCCCGCCGCATCTGGCCGGATCTCCTGCGCGTCGACGCCGTGGATAAATACACGGTGCGCTTCGTCAATGCGACGCCGGATGTAACGCTGGAAGGCCGCCTGTCCCGTTACGGCTCCAACATCCTGAGCCGGCGCGGCTGGGAAGCGGCCGCGAGCTACCTCGACTGGGCGCGCAAGCCGGTCACGGCAGGTCCTTACAAGGTTGTCGAGTTCAAACCCGACGTGTCGCTGACGCTGGAGGCCCACGACGAATACTGGGGCGGCCGGCCGCCGCTGAAGCGCATCCGGTTCGTCGAGGTTCCGGAAGTCTCGAGCCGCGTCAACGGACTCATTTCCGGCGACTATCAGTTCGCCTGCGACATTCCGCCGGACCAGATTGTCGACATCGAGAAGAATGCTGGCTTCGAGGTTCAGGGCGGCACGATCCTCAACCACCGCCTGACCGTGTTCGACAAGAATCATCCGCAGCTCGCCAATCCGCTGGTGCGCCGCGCCTTCACCCACGCGATCGACCGCCAGGCAATCGTCGACAGCCTTTGGTCCGGACGCACGCGTGTGCCGCGTGGCCTGCAATGGGAGTACTACGCCGACATGTTCCAGGCCGACTGGACGGTTCCGGAATACGATCCGGCCCTGGCACAGGGTCTCCTGAAGCAGGCGAACTACAAGGGCGACGCGATTCCATACCGGTTGCTCAACAACTACTACACCAACCAGGTGGCGACTGCGCAGATCCTCGTTGAGATGTGGAAGGCCGTCGGACTCAACGTCCAGATCGAGACCAAGGAGAACTGGACCCAGATCATGGAGCGCTCCAACACACGCGCGGTGCGTGACTGGTCCAACTCCGCGCCGTTCAACGATCCGGTTTCTTCCATCGTCGCGCAGCACGGACCGAACGGCCAGCAGCAGCAGATCGGCGAATACGCCAACGCCGAAGTCAATACGCTCTCGGAATTCCTGGAAACCTCGACCGATCGCCCCGCACGCAGGAAGGCCTTCCGCCGCATGCTGGAAATCTGCGAGCGCGAAGACCCCGCTTACACGGTGCTGCATCAGAACGCGGTATTCACCGCCAAGCCGAAGTCAATCAAATGGAAGGCTGCGCCAGCCTTCGCGATGGATTTCCGCGCCGGCAATTTCGAGGTCTGAAGCCGATGGCGCCGCTGGTCTCGATCGAAAGCCTCACGGTCGCCTTCGATGGCGTAACGGTGTTGCACGGGATCGATCTGCAGGTCGAGCGCGGCGAAGCGCTTGGCCTGGTCGGCGAGTCCGGATCCGGCAAGTCCGTCACCTGGCTCGCCGCCCTTGGTCTTCTGCCAAAGGCCGCGTCGATTGGCGGCCGCGTCAGGCTGGAAGGCGCCGACATCCTCGGCGCCGCGCCGGCCGACCTCGACCGGGTTCGCGGCGGGCAGATCGCCATGATCTTTCAGGATCCGGCAAGCGCGCTCAATCCGGTGCTGTCCATTGGCAGACAGATCGGTGAAAGCCTCGCGCTGCATCGGGGCGTCTCCGGCGCGTCGATCCGGTCCGAAGCCCGGCATCTGCTCGATCTTGTCGGCATTCCCGACCCGGAGCGACGTCTCTCCGCCTACCCGCACGAATTCTCGGGCGGCCAGAATCAGCGCATCATGATCGCCATGGCGCTCGCCGGAAATCCGGACCTGCTGGTCGCCGACGAACCGACGACGGCGCTCGACGCGACAATTCAGTCCCAGATTCTCGAACTGATCGGCCGTGTCCGGCGGGAAACCGGCATGGCGCTCGTGCTCATCAGTCACGACCTCGGCGTCGTTGCCGAAAATTGCGACCGGGTCGCCGTGATGTATGCGGGCCGCATCGTCGAGGAAGCCGCGGCGGACGAACTGTTCGCCGATCCGCGTCATCCGTATACGCGGGGCCTGACGGGCGCGCTGCCGCCGATCGATGGTCCGCGCCGCCGACTGACCGCGATATCCGGCATGGTACCGAATCCGAAGGCGATGCCGCCCGGCTGCGCATTCGCGCCGCGCTGCGCTTCGTCCGACCGGCTCTGCGAAAACAAGCCGCCGCTTTTGCGCGCAATCGGCGAACGGCGACGGCTCGCCTGCGTGCTGGAGAGCGGTGCGCCGCTGTATTCGCCTCCGTTGGAGGCTGCGGCGGAATGACGGCGCCTCTCGTCAAGGTCGACGCCATCGTCCGCAGCTATCGGATGCGAACCGGCATGTTCGGGCGTGTCACCGACCTGCGCGCGGTCGACGGCGTCTCGCTCGACATCCGGCGCGGCGAAACGCTGGGTCTCGTCGGCGAGTCCGGCTCCGGTAAATCGACCACCGGACGGATGGTTCTCGGGCTCGAAGCGCCCGACAGCGGCTCGGTCGCCTTCGACCAGGCGGCAATGCCGACGACCGGCTCTCCGGCATGGCGTTCACAGCGTGCCCGCATGCAAATGATATTTCAGGACCCGCTCGGGGCACTCGATCGCCGCTGGACGATCGCGAGACAAGTGCGCGAGCCGTTCGACATCCACGCCATCGGCGACGATGCCTCCCGCGCAGCGCACACCGACGAACTGCTCCGTTCGGTCGGCCTCTCGCACGATCAAGGCCTGCGCTATCCGCACGAGCTCTCCGGCGGGCAGCGGCAACGGGCGGTGATTGCCCGAGCGCTGGCAACGCGGCCGGACTTCCTGGTCTGCGATGAACCAGTCAGCGCGCTCGATGTATCGATCCAGGCTCAGGTCATCAACCTGCTGATCGACCTGCAGGCGGAACTCGGGCTCACCATGCTGTTCATCAGCCACGATTTGCGCGTCGTGCGACAGATCAGCCGGCGGGTCGCGGTGATGTATCTTGGCCGTATCGTTGAGCTCGGCGATGCGGACCACCTCTTCGCCGCCCCGCAGCACCCCTATACGCGCGCGCTGGTCTCCGCATCGCCGGCACCAGGACGGCGCAGCACCGAGCGGATCGTTCTGACCGGCGATCCGCCAAATCCCGCCGCCCGGCCAGCAGGCTGTGCCTTTCACCCGCGCTGTTCTCACGCCTTCGCGCGCTGCCGCGTAGAATCGCCGACGCTCGTCGAGATCACGCCCGATCGCAGCGTCGCCTGCCATCTGATCGATGCCGGGACCGTCCCGGCCGCCGCTTCGGAGGCCGCGGCCTGATGCTACGATTTTTCGCCGTCCGTGTTGCCCGCGCAATGCTCACCATCGCGCTGGTCGTCACCTTTGCCTTTGTCGTGCTGCGCCTCTCCGGTGATCCGGCGCTGATCATCATGGGACCGGAAGCGCCGCCGGAGGTGATCGCCGCCTTCCGCAAGGCCTGGGGATTAGATGACCCGATCTGGATACAATATCTCGACTATTTCGGCGCGATCGCGCGAGGCGAACTCGGCCGCTCGATGCGGGACGGACGACCGGCGATCCAGCTGGTCGCGGAGCGGATTCCGGCGACGCTGGTTCTCACAATCCCAGCGCTGCTCCTCAAGCTTGGCATCGGCATTCCCGCCGGCATCCTGGCCGCGCTTCACCGCGGCAGCGTCATCGACCGCGCGGTGATGGCGGCGGCTGTCGCCGGCTTCACCGTCCCGAGCTTCGTTCTCGGCCTCGTGCTCGTTCTCATCTTCGCCGTACAGCTTGGCTGGTTACCCTCTGGCGGTCAGGACAGCTGGCGACATGCCATCCTGCCCATCATCACGCTCGGTATCGGCGGCGCTGCGGTACTGGCGCGATTTACCCGCAGCGCGATGCTGGAAGTGCTTGGTCAGCCCTACGTGCGGACCGCGTCGGCCAAGGGCGTCGCATGGCGCGCGGTCGTCACCCGGCATGCGCTGCCAAATGCGGCGATCCCAACCGTGACGATCGTCGGCTTCATGGTGGGGACGTTGATCGCCGGAGCCGTCGTCGTCGAAAGCGTATTTTCCTGGCCCGGCGTTGGCAGGCTGCTGGTGGTCGCGGTGGCCAACCGTGATCTCGCGGTGGTCCAATGTGTTCTGCTGCTGGTAGCTGCGACGATGGTCGCCTCGAACCTCGTCGTCGACTTCCTCTACGGATTCCTCGATCCGAGGCTGCGGACCGGAACACCGGCGGGAGCGCATTGAGATGGCCGACCTGTCGCTTCCGCAGCAGCGCGCCGCCCGTCGACGTCTCTCGCTGCCGAAAATCCCGACTTCGGTGGTGGTGGCGGTTGTCTGGATTCTCGCAATCCTTGTCGTCGCACTGCTTGCGGACCAGATCGCGCCCTACAGCCTGACCCGCATGGACCTGAAGAACCGGCTGTCGATGCCCGGCAATGCGGCGCATTGGCTTGGAACCGACGAACTCGGCCGCGACGTGCTCTCGCGCCTGCTATTCTCGATTCGGATTTCGTTGCTGATCGCCTTCGGCGCGACGACGATTTCCGCCGTGCTGGGCACATTGCTCGGCTTCCTGGCAGCGCATTTCCGCGGCCTGATCGAACAGATCGTGCTCATGCTGGCTGACTTTCAGGCCAGCATGCCGTTCCTGATCCTGGCGCTGGCCGTGCTGGCCTTCTTCGGCAGTTCGTTGCAGCTCCTCGTGTGTCTCATGGGGCTCTATGGTTGGGAGCGGTACGCGCGGATTGCGCGCGGCCTTGCCATCTCGGCTGCGGCGCAGGGCTATGCGGGAGCGATCCGGCAACTCGGCGCGACGCCTTCCAGGATCTATTTCCGGCACATTCTCCCCAACATCGCCTCGACCCTGATCGTCTCCATGACGCTCGTATTCCCCGAAGTGATTCTGCTCGAGTCCGGCCTGTCGTTTCTGGGCCTCGGCGTGCAGCCTCCGATGACCAGCCTCGGCAACATGGTCGGCTATGCCCGCGAATATCTTGGCCGCGCGCCGTGGATCATGCTTGCCCCGGCCACGACCATCGTCCTGACCACCCTCGCCGTCTCGATCATCGGCGACTGGCTGCGCGACAAGCTTGATCCAACCATGAAATAGCCCCGCTCCCATTTCGGATATCGTCATGCCCCATCCCATCGTCGTCACCGTCATTTGCGACGGCCACAGGCCAGATTTTGTCTCTGACGAGACGACGCCGCACATGGCGCGCCTCAAGCGTGCGGGAACGTGGTTTGCGAATCACCGAGGAATTTTTCCATCGGCCACCCGCGCCTCGTCTGCCTCGATCGCCACCGGCTCATGGCCTCGGTCGCATGGCCTGCGCGGAAACACCGTCGCCCTGCCCATGGCCGGCGGTCATGAGGTCCATGACGCCGGCAAACCAGAGTTCTACGATGCCTATCGCGATCACTTCGGCCGCCTGTTGGCGCGCCGATCATTGGCCGAACGCGTGGCACCTCTCAACGGCGCCGTCCTGTGCTCCAACGTCTCGCCCGGAGCGGCGTACTTCCATGATTCATACGGTCATGGAACCTTGCTGCATCGTGAGCTGTCTTATGCTCCGGGACGCCAGCCTCTCAAGGAGACAATCGATGCGCCGCCCGGAAGCATCGGCGATGCCTTGCTGGCAGATCGCTTTGTTGCCGTTCTCGCTTCGAATCCGCCTTCGACCGCAACTTTGTGGTTATCCGAACCCGACAAGACGATGCACGCGTTCCCACTTGGTTCGCCGGAGCATTTCCTCGCCCTGCGTGCGGTCGATGATCATGTCGGCGCGGTTGCCCGAGCCGTCGAACGGCTACGGGACAACGGCCACGACGTTCTCTTTTTGATAGGTTCCGATCACGGACATGAATCCGTGACGGAAACAATTCCGGTAGAGCGCCGACTGTTCGAGGCCGGATTCAAGACCTCGCTCGAAAGTTCCGAAATTGTCGTCGCGCCGCAGGGCTCATCCGCCTTCATTCATTTTGGCGGCAGCTCACTGTCGCGCCGCGCCGAGGTCGCCTCCTGGCTCAGCGGACAGCCTTGGGCAGGCCGCATCATCATCGGCGAAGACCTTGCCGAACTGGGCCAGATCCCCGGCGAAGATCTGCTTGCCGTCGATATGGCGAAGAGCTCGGGCTCAAACCGCAACGGCATTCCCGGCCTGACCGCCATGGCGGTGCGGTTTTCCGAGCAGGAGGACGCGATCCGTCGAGATTGCGGTATGCATGGCGGCCTGGGCGCTTACGAAACGCAGCCGACGCTGATCGCGGTAGGACGTGGCTTTGAGGCCGGTGCGTCGATCACGAAAACGAGCCGCATCATCGACATTGCTCCGACAGCACTGGCCCATCTCGATCTTCCTCTTGACGAGCTCGACGGAACTGCGCTGCAGAAGTGGCCGTAGCCGGTGCACACATCGTGCACACGCTCGCGCCACCGTTAAGCGCGCGCTCCCCCCAAATTGCGCCAACGCAAACGCACGTTAGCCCGACCTAGATCAACCAGCTTTCGCTAGCGGCATCGTGTCAGATATGTAGCCGCGACCAAATCTCGGTGCTCGTTGTTTCGAAGCACAACGCATCATTTCGATTGGTTGTCCGATTTACTCGCAGTAATACCCTGTTCTACGATGAGGACTGGTTGCGGCCGGAGGGGCCACTTTTCCGGATCATGCTCTAATAAAATCAATGGCCCTCCTGAATTTTCCTCTTCCGTTCACCCATTGACAGTGGTGAGGAATTTTCTGCGTTCAGAATGCCGCCGCTCCCGCATTGCGTCCTGCCGCAGAAGCTGCACAAGCAAATCTGGGGCGGGCTGATCGTCTCGCATCATGATCGTGAGACCGCACCTCGCGAGGAACCGTGCGGCCCTATCGCAACTGTTACCGGCGCCATGCGGTGAGATTCGGCACGATCTATAGTCCGCGAGCTGCTATGCTTGCGGGCGTCGTTGCGACACGTCCTGCTGTCTTTAGGACCGGAAATGAGTTTGGGATGTGGATCGATTCCAGGTGAAGGCCTCCTCGGTCGCCAAGGCTTCTGCGTGAGAGAGTGCTCCACGCCGCCGAGGAGCGAGCTAGCCGCTGTGGTAACGCGCAGCCATCCCGCCACCCTAAGCAGGCGTACGGACACCGAATAGATTTCAGGACGGTCGCTGGGACATCATTGAGGCCGCTTTGGCAATGAGCCACTTTCGCTCTTCCTCCGAATATTGATCCCATGGTCGTAACGAGTGCTCAAACAGCTGGGCTAACTCGTCAAACTGCTCGCGAGCATTGAGCAGCTCAAGTAGCTCTGAGATCTCTGGATCAATATTGTTCACGGGAAAATCTCGAAGGCGCGCAATCGCCATCGCGCCTGATCGCAGATCGATATGAGCGTAAAAAGACGATTTCAGCGCAAACTTGTGAAACGAGCGCGGCTTCTTTGTGAGTAGACCGCCAATAGCTGGTGAACCTTGTTCGCAAAGTAATTTGTCGTGACCGGCGGCAAGCGGGTCGCGCAGAAAAAAATTAAGTCAGATCCCAAACACCCAGATTGCGACGATGGTGCCGAGCGTCGCTAGCCCGCTGATGGTCCATCCGGTTGCGTAGGAGATGTCGTCGTCGCCGGTGCCGCGCATCGCGTCGGGGCCGGTGCTTGCTGACCGCCACTGCATGGCATTGCTCCACGAAGCCTGCCTGCAGGGATAACGCCGGTCCGGGTTCCCGGTTCCGTTCTATTTTGGCGGCCGTCGGAGAGACTGCGCTCTCTTGTGCGATCAGGCGAAGGAAAGCCGGCGTGCGTCGGAAGGCGCAATTTCGTTTTCGTCGCCGACAATGATGGTGACTTTCCACCCCTCGCTGGCCCAGACCCGAGCTTTGGCAACCGCCACCAGCATGCTGCTTCGTTCCATCCTGACGGTCTCGTCCTTGCGTTCCGCCACGATTCTGTACGCCATGCCACACCCCCTACGCACGTAGAACTACTGGGGAACGATGTTCGGTTACCGCTTTGTCCGCAATTGGCCGACAATTTGTCCAATCGGGGGCATGGTTAACGCCGGGTTAAGGGTGCAAAAGCGGCTTTGGGGGCCCTCTTTGGCCCCTATTTGGCGGCTTTTCGAACGTCAAGCGCCGGTTTTGTCACTCCATCCAGCCCGGTCAGGATCAGGACGGTCAAAAGCGCGTTCTGCGGGCCGTACCAGGCGTTAACCGGCTTGTACCATTCGTTGCGCGAGTGCCAGTTGCCGCCCTCCCCGCCGCCGCCGATGGTGACGGCCGGGATGCCGAGCGACATCGCGATGTTGGAGTCGGTCGAGGAGCCGGCAAAAGTCGGCCGCGGCCCGCGGGTGACGGCCGAGACCGCGCGCTGGGTCGCCAGCACGATCGGCGAATCCATCGCCACGATGCCCGCTGGCCGGTCGCCGATCAGCTTGGCCTCCACCGTCATCTTGTCCGATTTCCAGCGCGCGTTTTCATCCGCCACCGCCTCCTTGACGAGATCGAGCAGCCGCGCCTCGAGCTTGAGCAGTTCGTCGGTCGAGTTCGAGCGCATGTCGACGGCCATCCGCGCCTCGGCGGCGATGGCGTTGACCGAGGTGCCGCCGGTCACGGTGCCGACGGTAAAGGTGGTCTTGGGATTGGATGGCGGCTGCAGTTCCGAGATTTTCGCGATCGCCCGGCCCATCGCGTGCGTCGCGCTCGGCAATCCGAACTCCTGGAACGAGTGCCCGCCGGGTCCCTTGAAGATAAATTCGTAACGATGGCTGCCGGTCGCCTGGTTGACGACGCGGGTGATGCCGAGCCCGTCGATCGAGATGAAGCCGTCAATGTCAGTGTGATCGCGGAACAGCGCCTTGACGCCGCGCAGATTGCCGAGTTCTTCCTCGCCGACCGTGCCGACGAACATGATGTCGCCGACGGTCGCGATCTGGTTTTCGTTCATCACCTTGATCAGCGACAGCATCGTGGCAAGCCCGCGCGAATCGTCGCCGATGCCTG
This sequence comes from Bradyrhizobium sp. AZCC 1678, assembly GCF_036924765.1. Lineage (NCBI taxonomy): Bacteria > Pseudomonadati > Pseudomonadota > Alphaproteobacteria > Hyphomicrobiales > Nitrobacteraceae > Bradyrhizobium > Bradyrhizobium sp. AZCC 1678. Next base: position 2,042,948 of record NZ_JAZHSE010000001.1, on the reverse strand, counting down.
GCGCTACAATCGCGCCGTCCTTTTCCTTCACGGTGACGTCGGTGCCTTCGGGAAACACCGTGTCGAGATGCGCCGACACCACGAGCTTCGGCCGGCCGCCGCCGCTGCCCTTGCGCAGCGCGATCACATTGCCTTCGCTGTCGATCGACGCATCCTTGAAGCCGAGTTCCTGCATCCGCTTCTGATAATATTCGGCGCGGATTTTTTCCTTGAACGGCGGCGCCGGAATTTCGGTGATGCGCTTCTGCTCGGCAAAGGCCCGCTCGTCGTCGGCCTTGATGTCGTCGAGCGTCTTGACGATTTTGGGATGGGCGAGAATGGCTTCCAGGTCGGGCGCGGAAGCCGGCTGAGCGAGAGCCTGCTGCACCAGCGCATGCTGCGCGACGGCGGCAAAGGCGATGGCCAGGATCGATCGAGTGAGTGTCATCAAAAAATCTCCGTTTGCAGGATTCATCCTGCGCTTAAGCCCGCATCCTTCAGCCGGCCTGCGAACCAGATGGACAAGGCCTGGTCGAAGACGCCGCTGGTATAGACTTCCGACGTTGTGACCTGCGTCTTGCCGAGCGTCAGCAGCACGCCGATCCAGTAGGCGAACCACAGATGCGGATCGGTCAGCGCCCGCAGCTTGTGCTGGTCATGCTCGAGCGGCTGATGATTGGCCGATTTCCGCACCTCGACCGCGAGCAGATTGTTGGGAATGGCGCGCTGGTGCACCACGATGTCGGGATAGATGGATTTGGCGAGGTGATCGTCGGTCGAGACGATCGTTCCGTGCGGCAGCCGCAGCGTGCGATCTCCCAGCCGGTCGTATTCGCAGTCGATCTCCCAGCCCGGAAACTGCTTTTCGAAATGCACCGCCAGCCGGTGCGTCAGCGCGCGCTCGCCGGCCTCCTTTTCGAGCAGAAAGGCTTCGCACGCGTAAAACTCGTGAAGTGCGGTGATGACCTTGTTCAGTTCGGTCTGCATGACGCCTCCCACAAGTCCCGCCGTCATTGCGAGCCAACGGGGCGGCGCTTCGCGCCGACCCGTTGGCTCGCAATAACGATCTCATTGTTAGCGGAATTTCCGGCTAGCTCAAACGTCGAACAATGATTCCCTTACATCTGCACTTCGATCAGCCGCGGTCCCGGTTCGGCAACGGCATCCGCCAGCGCCTTGACGAAATCGTCGACATTGTCGACCGCGCGGCCCGGCACGCCCATGCCCTTGGCGAGCGAAACAAAGTCGATGGTCGGGCGGTCGATCCTGAGCATGTCGAGCGCCCGCTGGCCTGGTTCGCCGGCGCCGACGCCGTCGAACTCACCACGCAAGATCTGGTAGATCCGATTGGCAAATACAATCGTGACGACGTTGAGGCCTTCGCGCGCCTGCGTCCACAGCGATTGCAGCGTGTACATCGCGCTGCCGTCGCCGACCATGCAGATGACTTTACGGTCGGGACACGCTACCGCAGCACCGGTCGCGACCGGGGTCGAGAAGCCGATCGAACCGCCCATGTTCTGCAGCCAGTCGTGCGGGGCGGCGGCAGCCGTCGGCGGAAAGAAGCCGCGGCCGGTGGTGACGGATTCGTCGACCACGATAGCGTTTTCCGGGATCGCCATCGCGATTGCCTGCGCGATCGAGGCATGCGTCAGCGCGCCGGTCGGCTTGGCGAGTTCAACCAGCTTCTGCGGCTGCCGGTCGGCTGGCTGCGCGTGAAGCGCGCCCGCCAGCGCTTCCAGCGCAGCTACGGAGTTTTCGGCGCCCGAGGTCATGCGATGCACTTCGCAGCCCTGGGGTTTGAGCATGCTCGGCTTGTTCGGATAGGCGAAGAACGCGACGGGATCGTTGGCCTCGACCAGCACGATGTTCTTGAAGTCCTTCAGGATCGGCAGCGCCTGCTCGATCACGTAAGGGATGCGGTCGATCGCGAACCGGCCCTTGCCGCGCGCCATGCGCGGATTGTAGGTCTGGCCCATCACCTTGCAGCCGGTCTTGCCCGCGATCTGGGTGGCCAGCGCCAGCCCGTGCTCGGTGAGCGCGCTGCCGGTCATCAGCAGCAGCGTTGACGCGCCGCCGTTGCGCAGCACCTTCGCGGCATGGTCCACGGCCTGCGCGGAATAATTGGCGCGCTGGCTTTCCGCGGGCATCGGCGCAATACCGTCGGCCTCGTTCCAGGCGGTATCGGCGGGCAGGATCAGGGTAGCGATCTGCGCCGGTGCGCTTTTGGCCGCGGCGATCGCGGCGGCGCCGTCGGCGGAAACGGATTTCGCATCCGGCGAGGTCCGCACCCAGGACGACATCGGCCGCGCCAGCCCTTCGATGTCTGATGTCAGCGGGGCGTTATAGCCGATGTGATAGGTCGCGTGCTGGCCAACGATGTTGACGATGCCGGAGTTGGCCTTCTTGGCGTTGTGCAGATTGGCCAGGCCGTTGGCGAGGCCGGGCCCGAGATGCAGCAGGGTCGAAGCCGGCGTGCCCTTCATGCGGTAATAGCCGTCGGCGGCGCCCGTCACCACGCCCTCGAACAGGCCGAGTACGCAGCGCATCCCCTCGACCCGGTCCAGTGCGGCGACGAAATGCATTTCCGAGGTGCCGGGATTGGTAAAGCAGACATCCACGCCGCCCGCGACCAATGTCCGCACCAGACTTTCCGCACCGTTCATGGTCTCGTTCCCCTTTGCGACGCTTTTCGTGAGCCGCTCACGATCAATCATTCTTCACACGTTTCGTCAAAGGTTTAGCCGCACAATGCAGCCATCGCCTGGGGCATGTTGCCTTTTTTAACCGCAGTGTTTGAAAATGGCTGTGGTCACGGGCTCGTTGCTTGCACGATCGCCGCAATTATGGCCTGTCTCCTGCATATTGAGATTTTTTCGCGAGGAAGAAAAAGATGATCAGGGCTTTTGCTTTGCTGTTTGCGGCGCTCACCCTGCTGGCGGGGGCCAGTCAGGCGCAGGCCCAAGGCTTCTTCCAAGACTTCGACTCACGCGACATCATGGGCGGTGGCCCCGGTTTCTTCCGGCCCGGCATGCCCAGCGGAACGAGCCCGATCCCGCGCACCACCGTGATGTTTAACGGCGGTTACGCGCCCGGCACGATCTACATCAACACCGCCGAGCGCCGGCTCTATCTCGTGCTTTCCAATGGCCAGGCGATCCGCTACGGCATCGGCGTCGGCCGCGACGGCTTCCGCTGGAGTGGAACCCACCGCATTTCCGCGAAGAAGGAATGGCCGAGTTGGACGCCGCCGGCCCAGATGCTGCGGCGGCGGCCCGACCTGCCGCGCCACATGTCGGGCGGCATCGACAATCCGCTCGGCGCGCGGGCGATGTATCTGGGATCGACACTCTACCGCATCCACGGCTCCAACGAGCCCGAGACGATCGGACAGGCGGTTTCCTCCGGATGCTTCCGCATGACCAATGAGGACGTCACCGATCTCTACAGCCGCGTCCGCGTCGGCACCCCGGTCATCGTCAGGAATTAGGCCGAACCGGCGTGACCATGCACGCAAGCGCGTGATCGAGGCTTTCAAGCCTTGCACGCGCGCGCCGATTGCTGCAGCGTCATTTGAATGCGCACGCCCCGCCGATTCCTGTACCGATGGACGCTCGCGGCGGCCCTGAGCGCCGCAGCGCTCGGCGAAATCCTGACGCCGTGCGCGGCCTTCGCGGACATACCGGCCATCGCGCAGCGCCAGCGCACCGAGAAAAAGATCTTCACCGACAACGAGATCATCGAAGGCTTTCTCAAGATCGCGTTCGGCGCCGAATACCATCTCGCCGGCCGCGTCGACCGCATCCGCAAGTACGACGGGCCGGTGCGGGTGTTTGCCGACGGCAACCGGGCCGACCGCAAGGCGCAGCTTGCGAAGATCGTGGCCGACATCGCCGCGCGCGTTCAGCATCTCGACATCGCCATGGCCGGCAGCCTCGAAGACGCCAATGTGCAGGTCAAGCTGGTGCGCGACCGCGATCTCGGCCGCACCATCGCGACCTTCTACGGCAACGAACGCGCGAAAGAGATTCGCTCCTCGCTCGACCCGCAATGCCTGTCGGGCTTTCGCAAGAACGAGAAGTTCGAAATCGAGCATTCCGACGTGATCCTCACCGTCGACAATGGCGACTTCGTCTTCTTCGACTGCGCCTATGAGGAATTGCTGCAATCGCTGGGACCGATCAACGATACATCGAGCGTGCCCTGGACCATGTTCAACGACAATGTGTCGATGGGCTATTTCGACGTCTACGACCAGTATCTCCTCAACCTTCTCTATGATCCCAGGATCAAGCCCGGCATGACCGTGCAGGAGGTCAAGGCGGTGCTGCCGGACGTGCTGGCCGACGTGCGTGCCTGGGTGCGCAAGGTCAACAACCTGCCGTAAGTGGCGGGCCGCCGCGACGGCTGCTACGCGGCCTCGGGCCATCCACCGCTCTCTCCCCGTCATTGCGAGCGAAGCGAAGCAATCCATGTTTCAGCGTACGCGGACAGATGGATTGCTTCGCGGAGCCTGTCATCGGGCGCGCATTCGCGCGACCCGTTGGCTCGCAATGACGGCGGAGAATTTCCTGTCGGGCAGCCTTGGCGACATCCTTCGCCGCTCTCCGCGAGCGCCCCTTGCGTGACAGCTGAAGGTCCGGCGCCCCTCGCTATCCACCTTTTCCCAACAACAACGCAAAGTTTTATTTGCAAAACATTGTGACTTCCGGGAGCAAATCCTGTCTAATAGGATTTATGGGCGCTTCCTATAAGTCTTTCAAATGAACGACCTGCCACGTATCCAGGCCCTGCGCTGCTTCATCACCGTGGCCCGCGAGGGCACGGTTTCTCGCGCGGCCACCTTGCTGCATCTGACCCAGCCCGCCGTCAGCCTGCAATTGAAGGGGCTGGAGGAAAGCACCGGCTTGCTGCTTTTCAACCGTACGCCAGGCGGTTTTACCCTGACCGAAGCGGGCGCCGCCTTGCTGCCGCTGGCGCACCGGACGGTATCGGCCTCGGCGGAGTTCAGGACGGCGGCAGATTCGTTGCGAGAATCGCTGCGGACAACGCTGCGCGTCGGCACGATCCTGGATCCGGAGTCGATCCGGCTGGGTCCGTTCGTGCGAAGCCTCGCCACTTCCTCAAAGAAGACCGAAGTCTTCCTCCGCTACGGCCTGAGCGACGACGTGCTGACGCAGATCGGCAAGGGGGAACTCGACGTCGGATACTATATCGATGCCACGCCCCCCGAATGCCTTGCATCGGGGATACTGCCCGAACGCACCATCGACGATGGCAAGTTCCGGCTCACCGCACTGACGCGCTACGACTACCGCGTGATCGCTCCTCGCCAATGGAGCGACAAGGTGCTCGGAAAGGATTGGGCCGACCTCATCGACCTGCCCTGGATTACGACGCCGCATGCCTCGGCGCATCGCAGGCTGATCGACGACGTCTTCCGGCCACTGGGGTCATTGCCGAAACGCGTCGCCTTCGCCGAACACGAAGACGCCATGATCGAGTTCGTCGAAGCCGGCAACGGCCTCAGCCTCGCCCGCGACTGCGTGCTCGACCGCATCACGCGCACCCGGAATTTTGTGATTGCCGACAAGGTGGCGCTGACCTGCGACCTCAGCTTCGCCTGCCTGACGTCGCGGCGTCACGAGCCGATGATCGCGCAGGCCTTCGCGGCCATGCAGGCGGTATGGGACCTGAAGCCGGGCGGCGCGGCGCCTGCGCCGATCGACGCGGCAAGATCGCGGAAAAGCGCCCGGAGGTAGCCCGGATCGGCTCAGATTTTGGCCGGGTCAGATTTGGCCGGGTCAGATTTGCCATCGCAGATCGATTTCAGCGATCGCCATTCCTCTGATGTCAGCAGCGGCGGCCCGCTGGCCTGCCGGTCTTCCCGGCCCATCCGCGCCAGCCGGTCCTCGCTCAGGGGATGGGTGGAGATGATGGAGAGGCCCTTGCTCCCCTTTCCGGTGACCCGAAGCAGCAATTCCCCGGTCGGCTTCGCCGGCCGTCCCAGCCGGTGCATGACGTCGATGGCAAAATCGTCGGCATTGGTCTCAGCCTCCCGCGAATGCGACGACGTCACCAGCGTGCGCGAGCCGAAGATCAGCGCGCTGGAGCCGGTGATGTCGCCGAACAGCAGTCCGATCAGGAACGAGGTGCTGCCGTCGCGGATCAGTCCACGCATGCTGTCGCGATGCTTGAGATGGCCGAGTTCATGGGCCAGCACGCCCGCGATTTCGTCGGCGTTGTCGGCCTTCGCCAGCAATCCATCGAACAGATAGACCTTGCCGCCCGGCAGCGCGAAGGCATTGGGAATCGGGCTCGACAGCACGCCCGCCTGCACCGAGGTGTCGAAGCCGGCGGATTCGCGAATTGAAGTGACGAGCTTGACGAAAGCCTTCTGCCCGGCAGCATTGTCGCAAACCTTGGCATTGAACATCGTCTTGATCTGGCTGTCGGCGACCTCGCCGAGCCGCCGTTCGAACGCTTCGGGCACCAGCGGCGTGAGACGATCGGCGATCAGCGGAAGTCCGAACAGCACCACGGCCACGATCGAAGCCGCGGCCGCGAGCGACCAGCCGACAATGATGGCCACGCCGCGGCGGCCGGGCGTGTTTTCATCCAGTTTGGCGCAGCGTGAGACCAGCTCGGCCGCAAGCGCGTTGTCGCGAACCTCGAGCCGCGCCAGCGCAGGCGCGCTGAGGCAACCGAGGCGCAACATGCCCGAGGGGCTGTCGGCGCGGCGGATGTCGGCATAGTCCCATGCCGCCAGCGTTTGTTCGTCTTCGCTGATTTCGAGCCGGTCGGAGAAATGCAGCGCAACCGCGCGGCGCCGGCTCGACGCCCCGTCGAAATAGGCCGCCGCATTGGCCGGCGGTGTTTTCGAAATCTCTGGCGCGTCGCTGTCCATGGTCATCTACGCCTTACGGTTAGAGCATGATCCGGAAAAGTGGATGCCGGTTTTCCGAAAAGATCATGCTCAAATCAAAGAGGTAGAGCGGGATGACGTTTCGAAGAAACGTCATCCCGCTCTAGAATCCGCCGACATCGAGACCGTCGGCAAATCCTTCGCCGAGCGCGTTGGCCAGATCGCCCCGCGCCGCAACATTGGCGGCAGCCTCGATACCGCTGATATTGACCGAACCCAGCACGGTCACCCAGAGATCACGCGTCAGATAGACCCGCATCACCACATTGAGCGCCATCGCGAATACCAGATAGCCCAGACCCGCCAGCACCAGCAGCGGAATGCTCCTCATCAATTCCGGCGTCTTGAAAAACTCCATCAATCCCTCGCCGCTCATGCTGGCGACCAGCACCGCGCACAGGGCCAGATAGACCGCGAAGACAAGCCCGAGCAGGGCCATCCAGCCGATCATTTTCCAGTACAGCCCAATCAACGCGCTCTTCGGCAACGACGATTCCACGCGCACGCCGCCGAACCGGATGCCGGACAGCCACCAGCGCCATTCGATGGCCTTGTAGCCTGCGTAAACAAAGGGGGCGATCGGGCTGACATAGAGTGCGATCGGGGTGAGCAGCCACAGCCACCAGCCGCGCTTGAAGAACTCCCAGCCGCGCCCCTCAAAACTGCCCTGCAGGTCGCCGTAATGGGAATGGCGCATCTTGTAGCGTTCGAGTGCCGCTGCCCGCCATGGCAGGATCAGCCCGAGCGTGAGGATCATCAGCAGGCCCCACAGCGAGGCCTGCAAGGCATAGAGCCAGCCCGAGCCGGTCATCCAGAAACGCACGCCGCGCCATACCGTTCGCGTCAGGCGGTAGCGCCGCGCGCGGTAGATCGCAAACTGCCCGAACAGATAGAAGAAGGCGATCAGCGGAATGCTGGCGAACGCCTGATAATGCTCGGCCTCGAGGCCGATGAGAAAATAACCGAGATAGATCGGCACCAGGATCGCGAGCGCGACCAGGAATCCGATCAGCAGCTCTTTGCCGCGGCCGGTATATTCGGCGGCATCGCCGTCGACCAGCGTGTTGGACCAGAGATGGCGGCGGATGTCGGTGAGAAGCCAGAACCGATAGAAGCCGAGAGTGACGAGCTCCAACGCCGCACCGCGCTTGGCCAGATCGAAGAACTCGCCGCGTTTGCCGGAAAACGCCACCGGCATCGGCGGCGGCACCGGTGAAGGCGGCGGTGGCGGCACCTGCGGGGGCCAGCTCATCTCGTTCATGGTTCAACTCCGGCGCGAGGGTGGCGGATCAGACCACAAATTTGTCGGCGGATGTGTGACCCAGGTCCCACACGTGGAGCGTTTTCGAACGGATTGGATAATCAGGAATCGAGAGCTCCGGCTCTGATTCAACCAGAACCGGTGCTCTACGCCGTTTTCTCGAACAATTCCCGCCCGATCAGCATGCGGCGGATTTCGCTGGTGCCGGCGCCGATCTCGTAGAGTTTGGCGTCGCGCAACAGCCGGCCTGTCGGGTAGTCGTTGATATAGCCGTTGCCGCCGAGCAGCTGGATGGCGTCGAGCGCGCATTGGGTGGCTTTTTCCGCCGCGTACAGGATGGCGCCGGCCGCGTCCTCGCGCGTGGTCTCGCCGCGGTCGCAGGCCTTTGCCACTGCATACACATAGGCGCGCGAGGCGTTCATGGTGGTGTACATGTCGGCGATCTTGCCCTGCACCAGTTGGAAGCTGCCGATCGGCTCGCCGAACTGCTTGCGCTCGTGCACGTAAGGCAGCACCACGTCCATGCAGGCCTGCATGATGCCGATCGGGCCTGCCGCCAGCACCGCGCGCTCGTAGTCGAGGCCGCTCATCAGCACGTTGACGCCGCGGCCGACCTCACTGAGCACGTTCTCTTCCGGGACTTCGCAATCCTCGAATACGAGTTCGCAGGTGTCGGAGCCGCGCATGCCGAGCTTGTCGAGCTTTTGCGCGGTGGAAAATCCCTTCATGCCCTTTTCGATGATGAAGGCGGTCATGCCGCGCGGGCCGGCCTCGGGATTGGTCTTGGCGTAGACCACCAGCGTATCGGCCTCCGGTCCGTTGGTGATCCACATCTTGTTGCCGTTCAGCACAAAGCGGTCGCCCTTCTTGTCGGCGCGGGTCTTCATCGACACCACGTCAGAGCCGGCGCCGGGCTCCGACATCGCCAGCGAGCCGACGTGTTCGCCCGAGATCAGTTTTGGCAGGTATTTCCGCTTCTGTGCCTCGCTGCCGTTGCGGCGGATCTGGTTGACGCAGAGGTTGGAATGCGCCCCATACGACAGGCCGACCGAGGCTGACGCCCGCGACATCTCCTCTACCGCAATGCAGTGCTCGAGATAACCTAAGCCCGTGCCGCCATACTCCTCCTCGACCGTAATCCCATGCAGGCCGAGCGATCCTATTTTGGGCCAGAGGTCGCGCGGAAACTGGTTGCTGCGGTCGATTTCGGCCGCGCGCGGCGCGATTTCGTTCTGCGAAAACGCATGTACCGTCTCGCGGATCGCATCCGCGGTCTCGCCGAGATCGAAGTTGAACATCCGATGGGCGTTGGGGATCATGGTCGCCTCCCGGCGAATTAAACGTTGTTTCAAACAGACTTAATCTTCGGAAATGCGCTTGTCACGAGGCGAATGGCCGGCGCCCGGGCCGGTGTCGATGCGGCCAAATGCACCCAACTCGTCCTTGCGCCGGCGCACGGCTCGGGATGTAATAGGGTAAAACATCACCCTCCGGCATGCTTCGGCGGGGGAACAGTCAGGGAGGTGCTCATGCACGGAACCATCGATCTCGCCGGAGATTCCCATCTGCGTGCCGCGCGCGAGCGGGCTCAGTCGATTCCGCTCGGTGATTTCGACGTCAGCCATCCGGAGCTGTTCAAGACCGACTCGTTCTGGCCGTATTTCGACCGGCTGCGCCGGGAAGACCCGGTGCACTACTGCAAGGACAGCATGTTCGGGCCGTATTGGTCGGTGACCAAATACAACGACATCATGGACATCGAGACCAACCACGCGGTGTTCTCATCGGCGGCCTCGCTCGGCGGCATCACCATCCGCGACATCGCGCCGGACCTGCGCCGCGAAAGCTTCATCGCCATGGACCAGCCGCGCCATTCCGCGCAGCGCAAGACGGTGGCGCCGATGTTCACGCCGACGCATCTCGATCAGCTCGCGATCAACATCCGCAAGCGCTCCGCCGAATGCCTCGACAACCTTCCAAAGAACGAGGTGTTCGACTGGGTCGACCAGGTTTCGATCGAGCTCACCACGCAGATGCTCGCGGTGCTGTTCGACTTCCCCTGGGAAGACCGCCGCAAGCTGACGCGCTGGTCCGATATCGCCACCACCCTTCCCGGCCCCGGCGGCCTCGTCGCGTCAGAGGAAGAACGCCAGGCCGAACTGATGGAATGCGCGACCTATTTCGCCCGCCTCTGGAAGGAGCGTATCAGCCAGCCGCCGAAGAGCGACCTGCTGTCGATGATGGCGCATAGCGATGCTACGCGCGACATGGACCCGAAGAACTTCCTCGGCAATCTGATCCTGCTGATCGTCGGCGGCAACGACACCACCCGCAACACGCTGTCGGGCAGCATCTATGCGCTCAACAAGAATCCGGACCAGTACCGCAAGCTGCGCGACAATCCGGACCTGATCGACAGTTTCGTGCCGGAGGTGATCCGCTGGCAGACGCCGCTGGCGCATATGCGCCGCACCGCGCTCGAAGACATCGAGTTCCGCGGCAAACAGATCAAGAAGGGTGACAAGGTCGTGATGTGGTACGTCTCGGGCAACCGCGACGAGGACGTGATCGAACGTCCCTATGACTTCATCATCGACCGTGCCCGGCCGCGCACCCACGTTTCCTTCGGCTTTGGCATCCACCGTTGCGTCGGAATCCGGCTGGCCGAGCTACAACTAAAGATTATCTGGGAAGAGATTCTCAAGCGATTCGAGAATATTGAGGTGGTCGCCGAACCCAAGCGGGTGTATTCGAGTTTTGTCAAAGGCTACGAGACCCTGCCGGTCCGGATCGCCGGCTAAACCTTGGCACTTGGCCCCATCACCCGGGATGATCGAAAAATGAACGTCCAGACCGCCATCAGAGCCGACAAGAAAGAGCTTCTGCGCGCCGCGCGTGAAGAGGCCTATTCGACGCCGCTCAGGGATTTTCATCCCGGTGCGCCAAGGCTGTTCCAGAACGACACGCTGTGGCCGTGGTTCGAGCGGCTGCGCAAGGAAGAGCCGGTGCATTACTGCACCAACTCGCCGATCGAGCCGTATTGGTCGGTCACCAAGTACAACGACATCATGCATGTCGATACCAACCACGGCATGTTCTCTTCCGACTCGACACTCGGCGGCATCTCGATCCGCGACGTGCCGCCCGGCTATGACTATCCGAGCTTCATCGCGATGGATCAGCCGCGGCATTCGGCGCAGCGCAAGACGGTGTCGCCGATGTTCACACCGACGCATCTGGATGAGCTGGCAAAACTGATCCGCGAGCGCTCGCAAAAGGTGCTGGACAATTTGCCGCGCAACGAGACCTTCAACTTCGTCGAGCGCGTCTCGATCGAACTGACCACGCAGATGCTGGCGACGTTGTTCGATTTCCCCTGGGAGGAGCGGCGCAAGCTGACGCGCTGGTCCGACGTCTCGACCGCGCTGCCCAAGAGCGGCGTCGTGGAATCGCCCGAGCAGCGGCGCCAGGAGATGGACGAGTGCTACGCCTATTTCTCAAAGCTCTGGAACGAGCGCGTCAACGCGCCGCCGCGCAACGACTTGCTGTCGATGATGGCGCACAGCGATGCGACGCGGCACATGGATCCCGACAATCTGATGGGCAACATCATCCTGTTGATCGTCGGCGGCAACGACACCACCCGCAACACCATGAGCGGCTCGGTGCTGGCGCTGAATGAGCACCCGGATCAATACCAGAAGCTGCGCGACAATCCGGCCCTGATCGATTCCATGGTGCCGGAAGTGATCCGCTGGCAGACGCCGCTCGCCCATATGCGCCGCACCGCGCTGGTCGACACCGAGATCGGCGGCAAGAAGATCAGCAAGGGCGACCGCGTCGTGATGTGGTACGTCTCGGGCAACCGCGACGAGGAAGGCATCGAACGTCCCGACGAGTTCATCATCGACCGCGCCCGCCCGCGCACCCATCTGTCGTTCGGCTTCGGCATTCACCGCTGCGTCGGCATGCGGCTCGCCGAGCTGCAGCTCAAGATCGTGTGGCAGGAAATGCTCAAGCGCTTCGACCGCATCGAAGTGGTCGGCGAGCCGAAGCGGGTCTATTCCTCCTTCGTGCGCGGCATTGAGCAGCTGCCGGTCCGCATTCCCGCGTGAGCGGCAGCGACCTCAATCCGCCTGAGCTCGCGGAGGCGATCAACGCCAAGGGCTTCATGGGCGCGGCGGGCTTCCGCATCGTGGCCATCAAGCCCGGGCATGCCGAAATCGCTTTGGCGCGCCGCGACGACCTCCTGCAGTTCTTCGGCCATTTTCACGGCGGCATCATCACGGCCCTGGCCGATCACGCCGCCGGGATCGCTATCACGTCAAGCCTGCCCAGGGGCAAGATCGGCGTCACCGTCGAGATCAAGGTCAACTTCCTCAGCCCTGCCGACGGCATCGAGCTTATCGCCCGCGCCAAAACCCTGAAGATGTCGGGGTCGATCGGCGTTGCCACCGTCGAGGTCTTCTCCAAGAGCCAGACGTCCGAGACACTCTGCGCATTCGGCACCGCCACGATGCGCGCCATGGATCTGCCGGGCGAGCTCCGGGCGTGACCCCGTAAATCCTGAATGGTCGGCGGACGTCCGTCGAGGCCAGGAATGACCCGCCTGGCGATTGATGCGCCTGGCGGGTTCGCCTGTGTTCGGATCAGAGACTCGTGGCGTTAACCCCGTGCCAGATGCGCGCAAACAGGCTGCGGCGGACGCCATTGACGCCGTCGAGCAGGGACACGACATATCCCGTACCGTCGATCAAGGTCACTGCCCGGGAGCAAGATATGAACGCGCCGCCAAACATCGATCCCGTCCCCGCGCATTCCGACAGCGACGTCGTGCACTGGCTGACAAACGACACGCGCGATGAGCGCTTCATTGACAATATTTTCGCCGAGCTGTGTGTCCGGCTCCAGCGAGCGGGCATTCCCGTCAAGCGGGCGACGCTTCATCTCCTGATCTACCATCCGCAATGGCTTGGCGCCCGGATCATTTGGGCCGACGGGATGCGCGAGGCCGAGCTTGCGAGAGTCGATTACGATGTCAGGGAGCGATCCGAATACATCGGTAGTCCCGCCAACGAAATCCTTGATGGTGCCGCCGAGGTGCGCGAGAATCTCGAACGCGATCCCTCGCTCGGCCGCAAGCACGCCGTCTATGACGAGATGCGGGCGAAAGGCCTGACCGACTATGTGGCGTGGCCGCTGTACCATACGCTCGGCAAGCGGCATATCGTGACCTTTGCAACCGACCGGCCCGGTGGTTTCGACGACGCGCATATTGCCCGCCTGTTAAAACTGTTGCCGGTTCTGGCGCTGGTCAGCGAAATCCGCATGAAGAACCGGCTGGCGCGAACGCTGCTGGAAACCTATGTCGGGTCGCACGCCGGCGAGTTGATCCTGGCCGGCGCCACCAGGCGCGGAAGCGGAACGACGGTACGCGCCGCCATCATGATCTGCGACTTACGTGATTTCACCCGGATTTCCGACAACTGGCCGCGCGATGACGTCATTGATCTCTTGAACGGCTATTTCGACGCGATGTCGGAGCCGATTGCGCGACATGGCGGAGAAATTCTGAAATTCATCGGCGACGGCCTGCTCGCCATTTTTCCGCTCAGCCAGCCGCAGGCCTGCGCAAATCTACTGCACGCCGTGACTGAGGCCCGTCAGGCCATGGTTGCCCTGAACGAAAAGAACGGCGAAACCGGTCGTGCGCCGCTGAATTACGGCATCGGCGTTCACGTCGGAGACGTCATGTATGGCAATATCGGGTCGCGCACCCGGCTTGACTTCACCGTCATCGGTCCTGCGGTCAACATGGCTTCGCGTCTCGAAGCCCTCACCAAACAATTGGGCAGAACCGTGCTGCTGTCCCGCGCGTTTGCCGACTTCGTCGAACGCGATTTCGATCTCGAACGCGTCGGCGAACATCCGGTGCGCGGCTTCAACGACCCGATCGAGCTGTTTGCGTATCACGGCTGAATGCCGATCTGTCGTCAGATGCCGAGCCGCTCCCAAGGGATCGAACTCGTCAAACGACTACTATCAGCGAATGTCGGTTTCGGTGATTTCTCGTCCGCGACTTTTCGGCAAACCAGAGGTTTCATTGATATTTGCGCTTTTGCATCGTTCGGCCTCAATATGCGACCTTGATAGAGCTGGGGACGGACGACAGCAGCAAACCAGGGAGAACAGACATGACAGTTTCGGCGGAACGCGCAGTCCTGGCCGGCGGTTGCTTCTGGGGGATGCAGGATCTGCTACGCCGGTATCCCGGCGTGATTTCGACCAGGGTGGGCTACACCGGCGGCGAGGTGCCAAACGCGACCTATCGTAACCACGGCAATCACGCCGAAGCCATTGAGATCACCTTCGATCCGCAGACCATCAGCTATCGCAAGCTGCTGGAGTTCTTTTTCCAGATCCATGATCCCTCGACGCTGAACCGCCAGGGCAACGACCGGGGCGCGAGCTATCGGTCGGCCATCTTCTTTACCAGCGACGTGCAGAAGCGGATCGCGGAAGACACCATCGCCGATGTCGATGCTTCCGGCCTTTGGCCGGGCAAGGTTGTCACAGAGCTGGCCCCTGCCGGACCGTTCTGGGAGGCCGAGCCCGAGCATCAGGATTATCTGGAAAAATATCCTGACGGCTACACCTGTCACTTCATTCGGCCGGAATGGACGCTGCCGCATCGGGCGGAGAAAGCTGCAACAGGCCCGAGCGGAGTTTCGGCCGCATGACAAAAGCCTCCGATCTGCTGGTGGCCGCCCTTGAGAACGAGGGTGTCGGGTACATCTTCGCCATTCCCGGCGAGGAGAATCTCGATGTGCTGGAATCGCTGCGGCGCTCGAAGATCAAGCTTGTGCTGACCCGGCACGAACAGGCCGCCGGCTTCATGGCGGCCACCTACGGGCGTCTCACCGGGCGTGCGGGCGTCTGCCTGACGACGCTGGGTCCCGGTGCGCTCAATTTGACGACGGCTGCGGCCTACGCGCATCTGGGCGCGATGCCGATGGTCATGATCACAGGACAGAAGGCGATCCGAAGCAGCCGCCAGGCGCGCTTCCAAATAGTCGACATCGTCGCGACCATGCGGCCGCTCACCAAGATGGCGACCCAGATCGTCTCCGCGCAGAGTATTCCGACCCTGGTTCGCGACGCCTTCCGGGTCGCGCAGCAGGAGCGGCCGGGCCCCGTGCATCTCGAACTGCCCGAGGACATCGCGGCCGACGAAGCCGCGGCCGAAATCATTCCTCCGCATCTCGTCGAGCTTCCGGTCGCGCCTGCAGCGGCCATCGAGCGCGCCGCAGCCATGATCATGGCTGCCCGCAGGCCGCTGGTCATGCTGGGCGCCGCGGCGAGCCGCCCGCAACTCGCCGAGCCGCTGTCGGCGTTCGTGCGACGATGCGGGATTCCATTCTTCAACACCCAAATGGGGAAGGGCGCGGTCAATGCCGGCTCGAATCTCTATATAGGCACGGCCGCGCTGTCGGAGCGGGATTGGGTTCACGAGGCCATCGACCAGGCCGATCTGATTATTTCGATCGGCCATGACACCGTCGAGAAGCCGCCTTTCCTGATGGGCCATGATGGACCGCAGGTTATCCATGTCGGCGCCACGCCGGCGACGGTGGAACAGGTCTACTTCCCGCAGGCGGAGATCGTCGGAGACGTCGGTGCGGGCCTCGCAAGCCTCGCCGATAGCCTGGAAGGCAAGCTCCCCAATGGTCAGGCATTGCTGGGTTTGCGGGAAGGGATCCTTGCCCACCTCGCCGAGCGGTCGACGGAGGATCGGTTTCCGCTGACGCCGCAGCGCATCGTGCACGACGTCCGCCAGGTCATCCCGCCGGACGGCATCGTTGCCCTCGACAACGGCATGTACAAGATCTGGTTCGCCCGCAACTATCGCACCAGCGTCGCCAACACGCTGCTGCTCGACAACGCGCTTGCGACCATGGGTGCGGGTCTTCCGTCGGCGATCGCAGCGTCGCTGATCCATCCGGACAGGCGCGTGCTCGCCGTCTGCGGCGACGGCGGCTTCATGATGAATTCGCAGGAGCTGGAAACGGCGGTGCGGCTCAAGCTGAACCTCGTCGTGCTCGTGCTTGAGGATCGCGCCTACGGCATGATCCGCTGGAAACAGGAAGTCGATACGTTTCCGGACTTCGGCCTCGAATTCGGCAACCCTGATTTCGTTGCCTATGCGAAGTCATACGGCGCCAAGGGCTCCCCCGTCGGCAAGGCCTCCGAACTCTCGACCATGCTGGAAGCTGCCTTCGAGGAAGGCGGCGTGCATCTCGTCGTGGTGCCCATCGACTACAGTGAGAACATGCGCGTGCTCGTCAACGAGTTACACCCAGTAGTCCAGGCCAAGTGAATGGCCCTGCGTCGGTCGCCACGTCGCGGCATTTCCCCGTGGCGTGGTGCGGGTCGTCTCGCTCCCCAGACGACCGAGCCCGGCCAGGATACGGCTATCCGGAAAGCTCTTGGCCATTGCTTGTCCTCTCGCTTGGCTTGCGCGCCGTCCGCAGATTTCTATCGATGCCGTGCTGTCTGGGCCGGCTCTTTATTCTTCGGCAACTCCTGCGATTTTTCATCGAGCAGGATGCCTTGGCTGGATCTGTCCTCTTGCAGAGGCACACCTCGTGTCGGGAGCCAACGCAAGATGCGAAGTCAGGTTCGGCGGCAAGCCCAGCCCCGCCCTATACAATTGCGGCATGACTGCTGTAGCCAGATGAGAATGCCCGGCTGGATCGTTTTGTTCTAAGCCAGTCCGCAGGCCCTTACATCGGCTCAGGCGAGCCTGATGTCCCAGAGGCCTTCTTCGCGGCAGGCGGTGAGTTCGTCGCGGAGCAGCTCGGTCACAAGCGTGATGGCAGTCGAGCCGGGATGATCGATGGGAGAAGCAAGGGTCAGTTCGCGCATCGGCGACGGTTTTGCGATCGCAGCTGTTTCCAGCCGGCCGCTGGCCACTTCGTGGCGCACCGAGGAAGGTGGCAACAGCGTGTATCCCAACCCTTCCTCGACCAGGCTGGTCAGCACCCGAAACGAATCCGCTTCCAGCTTGACGTCGAGCTTCAGTTTCTTCTTCGCCGCCGCCTGCTCGATCAGCGCCCGGAGACCGTGCGAATGACTCGGCAGCACGAGGCGCTGTTTCAGCAGCCAGCCGATATCGACCTGCTTCTTTTGCGACAACCCGCTGCCGCGCGGCCCCACGGCGACGATGGGATCGCGGCCAAGACTTTGTACGGTGAGATGCAAATCGCTCGACGGCCCGTAGATCAGCGCCAGATCCATCTCGCCGCGGTGCAGCCATTCCATCAGATGCCCGCTGTAGCTTTCGACGATGCAGAGCGAAATGCCCGGATATCTGTCGACAGTGCGCCGGGCGAGCCGCGCCGAAATCACGCAGCTCACGGTCGGCACCAGCCCGAGCACCACGCGGCCCGACGGCGGACCGCCGGCGGACTGGATCTCGTCGCGCACCTGGTCGATCTGCCGGACGATGCCCGCCGTCCGCGCCAGCAGCAGGCGGCCGGCATCGGTCAGCACCATGCCGCGGCCGTTCCGGGTAAACAGCTCGGCCCGCAATTCATGCTCGAGCAGCTTGATCTGGCGGCTCAGCGCCGGCTGTGCCACCCGCAGCGTATCGGAGGCTTTGCTAAGGCTGCCGAGCTCCGCCACGCAACTGAAGGTCCTGAGCTGCCTGATATCCATTGCTTGCCAATCTTCGAAGGCAGGTTCATACGCTATAACAATTCAGCATAGGAGACCGGCCGCGATTTCACAACGGCCCGCCACCTCGGCAATTGACATCAACCCGCATCCATCGCCAGAAAATCAAATGACCGCACAAGAACAACAAGACGAATTCCACGACATCCGCGACGCCGTCGCAAAGCTCTGTGCCCAGTTCCCCGGCGAATACTGGCGCAAGCTGGACCGCCAGATGGCGTACCCGAAGGAGTTCGTCGACGCGCTGACGGAGGCCGGTTACCTCTCGGTCTTGATCCCCGAGGAATATGGCGGCTCCGGGCTGAAGCTTTCGGCGGCGGCGGCGATCCTGGAGGAGATCCAGCGGGCGGGGTGCAACGGCGGCGGCTGCCACGCCCAGATGTACACGATGGGCACCGTGCTGCGGCACGGCAACGACGCCCAGAAAGCAAAATACCTGCCCGGGATCGCCAGCGGCAAATTGCGGCTGCAGGCCTTCGGCGTCACCGAGCCGACCAGCGGCACCGACACCTCCTCGCTGAAGACCGTCGCCAAGCGTGACGGCGACCACTACATCGTCAACGGCCAGAAGATCTGGACCAGCCGCGCCGAACATTCCGACCTGATGATCCTGCTCGCGCGCACCACGCCGAAGGAGCAGGCCAAGAAGCGCACCGATGGGCTTTCGGTGTTCATCGTCGACATGCGCGAGGTCAAGGGCAAGGGCCTCGAGATCCGCCCGATCCGCACCATGATGAACCACGCCACCACGGAAGTGTTTTTTACGGACATGCGGGTGCCGGCCGAAAACCTGATCGGCGATGAAGGCAAGGGGTTCCGCTACATCCTGTCAGGCATGAACGCCGAGCGCATCCTCATTGCGGCCGAATGCATCGGCGACGCCAAATGGTTCATCGCGAAAGCCACCGCCTACGCCAAGGAGCGCGCCGTGTTCGGCCGTCCGATCGGCCAGAACCAGGGCATCCAGTTTCCGATCGCGAAGGCCTACGCCGCGATGCGCGCGGCCGAACTGATGGTGAAGGAAGCCACCCGCAAATATGAGGCGGGGCTCGATTGCGGCGCCGAGGCCAACATGGCCAAGATGCTGGCGGCGGATGCCTCCTGGGAAGCGGCCAATGCCTGCGTGCAGACCCATGGCGGGTTCGGCTTCGCGGAAGAATACGACGTCGAGCGCAAGTTCCGTGAAACGCGGCTGTATCAAGTTGCGCCGATCTCGACCAATCTGATCTTGTCCTACGTCGCCGAGCACGTGCTCGGCCTGCCCCGCTCCTACTGAGTGAGATGCGATGCTGCCATTGGAAGGATTGATCGTCGTCTCCGTCGAACAGGCGGTTGCCGCACCGTTCTGCAGTTCCAGGCTGGCGGACGCCGGCGCGCATGTCGTCAAGGTCGAGCGCCCCGAGGGCGATTTCGCCCGCGGCTATGACGCCGCCGCAAAAGGCCAGAGCAGCTATTTCGTCTGGCTCAACCGCGGCAAGAATTCCGTGGTGATCGATCTCGCCACCAAGGAAGGCCGCGCCGCGCTCGAAGAGCTGATCGCGAGCGCTGATGTCTTGCTGCAAAACCTCAAGCCCGGCTCGATGGACAAGCTCGGCTTCTCGCTGGAGCGGCTTCGAAAGGATTATCCGGCGCTGATCTGCTGCACCATCTCGGGCTATGGCGACGACGGCCCTTATGCCGATCGCAAGGCTTACGATCTCCTGATCCAGGCCGAGAGTGGCCTTGCCTCGATCACCGGCGGCCCCGAAGGCCCGTCGCGGGTCGGCATATCGGTGGTCGATATCGCGACCGGCGCCACCGCGCATGCATCGATCCTCGAAGCGCTGATCGCGCGCGGACGCACCGGCAAGGGCGCGGACATCCGGATCTCGATGTTCGACGTGATGGCCGACTGGATGGCGGTGCCGCTGATCAATGCGGAAGCCGGCAATCCGCCGAAGCGGATGGCGCTGGCCCATCCCTCGATCGCGCCCTATGGCGTGTTCAATTCCAGGGATGGCAAGGGCATTTTGATCTCGATCCAGAGCGAGCGCGAATGGAAGAAGCTTTGCGCGGAAGTCTTGGATCAACCCGACCTGCCCAACGATCCCAGGTTTGCCAACATGGTCGAGCGCGTGCGCAACCGCTCACTCACCGACAAGACGGTGGCCGACAGTTTTGCGACCATGACGCGCGTCGATCTGTTGAAACGCCTCGCCGACGCCGATATTGCGTTCGCCGAAGTGAACACCATGGCCGACCTCGCCGTGCACCCGCATCTTCGCCGGATCGAGGTCGATACGCCGAACGGCAAGGTGAGCTATGCCGCGCCCGCCGCAATCTTCGTCGGTGAGAACAGGCACTATGGCGCCGTGCCAGGGATCGGCGACCATGTCGAAATTCCCACCGCTCCGCGCATCAGGAGCCACCAGTCATGACAGCAGCTCTGAACCTCGACCATCTGCGCCAGTGGATCGGCCGCAGCACGGAAGCGTCAGACATTGTCACCGCACAGCTTGTGAAGGGCCTGCGCGCGACGCTGTTCCAGGACATCGGCGAGCCGAAGACAGGCGACGCAGCGCCGTGGACCACGCATTGGTGCCTGGCGCAGCCGGTGTTTCCGATGTCGCAGCTCGGCCCCGACGGCCACCCGACCCGCGGCGGTTTTCTGCCGCCGGTGCCGCTGCCGCGCCGGATGTGGGCCGGCGGCGAAATCGAATTCATCGAGCCCCTGCGCGTCGGCGATGAATCGACGCGAGTCTCCCGCATTTCAGACGTGACGATGAAGACCGGCTCCACCGGCGTGCTCTGCTTCGTCTCCGTCGAACACACGATCACGACGCCGCGCGGGGTTGCGATCCGCGAGCGGCAGGACATCGTCTATCGCGACATGGGCGGCGCGGCGCCAGTCGCATCAGCCAAGGCGCCTCCTCCGCCGCCGATCGCAAAGCATCGCGAAAGCCATGTCAGCGATCCCGTGCTGCTGTTTCGCTATTCGGCGCTGACCTTCAACGGCCACCGCATCCATTACGACCGCGACTACGTCACCAGGATCGAGGGCTATCCCGGCCTGATCTTCCACGGCCCGCTGCAGGCGGCGCTGATTGTCGAATTCGCCGCAAGACTTCACGGCGACAGCGCGCCGAAAAAGTTCAGCTATCGCGGCGTGCAGCCGCTGTTCGAGGGCGGCGAGTTTACGATCAACGGCAACGAAACCAGCGCCGGCATGGAGCTGTGGATCGCAAATGCCGAAGGGCAGCCCACGATGAAGGGCACGGCGACGTGGTGATTTTTCACCGTCATTGCGAGCGAAGCGAAGCAATCCATACCTCCGTGCGGGAAGTATGGATTGCTTCGTTGCTTCGCTCCTCGCAATGACGGAACGCTAGAGCCTTTTCCGTTCCGATAGAATCGGAACGGGGGCTCTAGATTTTTGTTTTGACGCGTTTTCTTAACGCGAACCGGTTTCCACTTCGCTGGAAAACGCTCTAGATCAAGTTGGGAGTCACCTAATGTCGTCCCGCAAACCAGCCAAACCCGCCACCACCACCGTCAAGGACGCCACCTTCGGCCTGCTCCGCGCGTTCGGCATCAAGCGCGTATTCGGCAATCCCGGCTCGACCGAACTGCCATTCCTCAGCGACTGGCCCGACGACATCGATTACGTGCTCGGCCTGCAGGAAGCCTCCGTCGTCGGCATGGCCGACGGCTATGCGCAGGCGACCCGCAACGCCGGCTTCGTCAATTTGCATTCCGGCGCCGGCGTCGGCAATGCGCTCGGCAATATCTACACCGCCCACCGCAACCAGACCCCGCTGGTAATCACCGCCGGGCAGCAGGCGCGTTCGATCCTGCCGCTGCAGGCCTTTCTCTACGCCGAGCGCGCTTCCGAATTTCCGCGGCCCTATGTCAAATACAGCGTCGAGCCGGCGCGCGCCGAAGACGTGCCGGCGGCGATCGCGCGGGCCTATTACGTTGCGATGCAGCCGCCGTGCGGGCCGACCTTTGTCTCGATCCCGATCGACGACTGGACGCGCCCGACGCAGCCGATCGAAGCCCGCCGCGTCAGCCGCGAACTCGGCCCCGATCCGGAGGCGATGAAGGCGCTGGTTGTCGCGCTGTCGGCGAGCAAGCGCCCTGCCCTCGTCGTCGGCCCTGGCGTCGATCGCGCGGCGGCCGTCGACCTGATGGTGCAGGTCGCGGAGAAGACGAAGGCGGCGGTCTGGGTCAGCCCGTTTTCGGCGCGCTGCTCATTCCCGGAACGTCATCCGCAGTTCGCAGGTTTCCTGCACGCCTCGCCGGGAGAGCTATCGGAGGCGCTGCGCGATCATGACCTCGTGGTAGTGATCGGCGCGCCGGTGTTCACCTTCCATGTCGAGGGCCATGCCGCGATCTTCGATGGCGCGACCACGATCTTCCAGATTACCGACGATCCGGACGCCGCTGCCGTCACGCCATCCGGCGCCAGCATCATCGCGACCATGAAGCCGGCGCTGGCAACGCTGCTCGACCTGCTTCCGGAATCGACGCGCGCGATGCCGACAGGTCGCACGCTGCCGCCCGCGCCATCAGCCGCCGATCCGCTTCCGGTCGAATTCCTGCTGCATTCGCTGTCGCAAGCCATGCCCGCCGATGCGGTGCTGGTGGAGGAAGCGCCCTCGCATCGGCCGGCGATACAAAAATTTATGCCGATGCGCGGCCAGGACAGCTTTTACACCATGTCGAGCGGCGGTCTCGGCTACAGCCTGCCCGCCGCCGTCGGCATGGCACTGGGACGACCGGCGACACGCACCGTCTGCCTGATCGGCGACGGCTCAGCGATGTATTCGATCCAGGCGCTGTGGACCGCGGCGCAACGCAAGCTGCCGCTCACGGTCGTCGTCATCAACAACGCCGGCTATGGCGCGATGCGTTCGTTCAGCCAGGTGATGCAGGTGCGCAACGTGCCGGGCCTCGAACTGCCGGGCATCGATTTCGTCAAACTCGCCGAAGGCATGGGCTGCCACGCCGTGCGGGTGACGAAATCATCCGAACTCGCAGGCGCGCTCAAGCATGGTCTCGCGCACGATGGCACCAGCCTGATCGAGGTGATGGTGGATTCCGCCGTGCCGCTGCTCTACGCGCAGAAGGGCTGAGTGACTTCGTAGCCCGGATGGAGCCAACGGGGCGCGCATTCGCGCGACCCGTTGGCTCCATCCGGGCTACGGTGTTCTTCGCGCCGCGGCGATCTCCGTGGCAAGCCGGCCATAATCCGCCCAGACCAGATACAGAAACAGCGGCGGCTCCTGCTGCGCCTGCAACAGTTGCGCGTAGCGCTCTTTCGCGCCCTTCATCTCCCACCATTTCTGAGCCGACATCGCAACCCTTCGAAAGTGGTTGAGCGTTCCGGAAAACTTCCTGCGGTCGGCCCCGGCAAGGCCGGCGCAATGATTGAGCCAGTTGAATCCGGCGATGACGGCGATCGCCAGATCGCTCATCGTGTTGCCGGTGAATTCGATCACCGTTTCATCGTGCGGCAACTGGCGAAGATAGCCGTCCAGTATCGCCGGTTGTGAATCCGGCTCGGCGAGCAGCCTGAATTCGCCCCGCGGCACCGTCAGCAGATAACGCACGGCTTCCAGCCGCGTGTGGTTGCAGATCTGCTCCTTGTCGGCGCCGGCATCCGACGACGCCCGCTTGCAGGCCGGATAGACCCATTTTCCGTTATCGACGTCGTCGAGATATTGTTTGCCCTGCTTCTCGATGTCAGCCAGCAGCGCATGCGGAGCATCCGGCGCCGGTGGAGCTTTTCCGAATGGCCAGGCACGCCAGCTCATGAAACCCCTGCTTGATTCAAAGGCTCGACAATTCGTCTGCAAGTTCCGCACGCGGCACCACTTGACGGCCCTCTACGCTCGCACGAGAATTCGGTATGGGGCAACCCTGGAGTGAACGTCATGAGTAAGACAAGTCTCGGAAAAGCTGCCCTCGCGGTCTCCGTCTTGGCATGCGCGACCATGCTTTCGTTTGACTGGAGCGAACAAAAGGGCGTTTCGCTGTCGATCGAGCGCGCGCAGGCACAGGTGGGTGATCCAGCGGCGGCCGATCCATCGACCCCGCGCGTTACCCGGCGGCAGCCGCGGCGGGCCGCGGCCAATGCGGCCGCGGTGGGCGCCGGTGCCGTCGCAGCCGGAACGACGGCGGCTTACTATGCCGGCGGCGGTCCCTACGCCTATTACGGCGGCGGCCCCTACGCGGGCGGCGGCGCCCCCCAAGCCTATTATGGCGGCGCCTATTACGGCGGCCCGGGCGTATGGAGCCAGGACTACGCGGCGCGCAACGGCATCATCTGCCAGCCCGGCACAATGGTCCGCCTGGAAGACGGCCAGATGCACAGGTGCCAGTAAGAGAGATTGTCGGGAACGGCGGCCGAAGGACCGCCCTTCTCAATTGAGAAAATTCGTAGCCCGGATGGAGCCATCGGGCGCGCATTCGCGCGACCCGTTGGCTCCATCCGGGCTACGTTCTCACTTCCCGTAACTTTCCCGCATCTTCGCCTGGATCTTCGCCATGCCTGCGATCCAGCGGTCGTAATTCTCGGTCTTCTTGCGCATGTAGCCGAGCACCTGGGGGTGCGGCAGGATCACAAAGGTTTCCTCTTCCAGTCCCTTCAGCACGTCCTGCGCCACCTGTTCCGGCGAAAGATCGCCGTCGCCGGATTGCGGGCCCTTCGGAATCGAGCGCAGCATGTTGGTGTCGACGCCTTGCGGGCACAGGATCGATACCTTGATGTTGTCGGCCTTGTGCGAGATCGCAAGATTCTCGGCAAAGCCGACCGCCGCATGCTTGGTGGTCGAATAGGCCGGGCTGCCGACCTGCGACAGCAAGCCCGCCGCCGAAATCGTGTTGAGGAAATAGCCGCCGCCGCGTGCCTTCATGCGCGGAATCAGGTGCCGCGCCGCATAGACATGCGCCATAACATGAACGGCCCAGCTTCGCTGCCACGGTTCGTCGGAGTTTCCGCCGGCGTTGACCGACAATGGATCGAAGCCGCCGCCGATGCCGGCATTGGAGCAGAACAGCGCGATCGGGCCGAATTGATGCTCGGTCTCCTCGATGACGTGATGGACGTCCTTCTCCTTTCCGACATCGCATTTGAAGGCCGCCCCACCGATCGGGGTGGCGACGGCTCGCGCGCCATCGGGATCGATATCGGCGACAACAACCTTGGCCGCGCCTGCGCGATGGAAGGCCTCGCACATCGCCTTCCCGATGCCGTTGCCGCCACCGGTGACAACCACGACTTTGCCCGTCACCTGCATGGCCCGCTCCTCCCGTTTGTTATTATTTTACGTCAAGATCATCATATCGAGAATAGCCGTATAATGGCACGCCGCGCCGAGCAAGACGAAGCCATGCCAGATCGCGTTCTGGAAGCGCAGCCGCTGCCAGGCATGGAAGATCACGCCGAGGCTATAGAGCACGCCGCCCGCCACCACGAAGCCCAGCGCCAGCGGCGGCACCGCCTTCATCACGGCATCGCCGAGCATCACGCCGCTCCAGCCCAGCGCGAGATAGAGCCCCACGGCCAATCGATCGTATCGCCCCGGCAACGCCAGCTTCAACACCACGCCCCCGATCGCAACGCACCACACCCCGATCAGCATCGCTATCGCGAGATAGCTCTCCTTCAGCGTCACGATGAACGGCGTATAGGTGGCGGCGATCAAGAGATAGATCGCCGAATGATCGAAGCGGCGCAGCACCCATTTGGCGCGCGACACCGGCCAGAGATTATAGACCGCCGACAATGTCAGCATCGCGAGCAGGCCCACGACGTAGACCGATACCACCGCAACCTCGAACCCGCTGGCATAGACAGCAGTCAGCACGATCAGCGCGGTGGCGGCGACAAGCCCCAGACAGACGCCTACGATATGCACGACGCCATCGGCGATCAGCTCGGCGCGGTCGTAGTTCCAGTGCATGGCGTCGGCCGCCGCATGGAAGGATGTCGAGGCGAATTGTTTCAGTCTGAATATGGTCATGCAGGTCCACCGAAGCTGGTGAGGGAGCGATTAAGACGTGGGTCTTCCGAGGTCAACGAGCCGTTCAACGCCACCGCCCTGAAGGCCGTCATCCTTCGCATTCGCGAATGATGCCAGTATTCCACCGCCGTGGCATTTTCGTGCTGCCGGTGACGGCCGGATATCCCCGAGGATCCCGTCCTCAGGCGATCACGGACGCTTGATTTTGACCCGCCAATCGCCACTTTCCTGACATCGCCCACCAACGCTTGTTTCGAGCCTTCCACGCCCGCATGGCCCCCAGTTTTTCAGACATCGTCGAGGAAGCGCGCCTGTCGGCGCGGGCGCTGCTGGACTACGGCGACAGCTTTTTCAATCCCACCGTGCGGCTCGGCGTCACAGGCCTGTCGCGCGCCGGCAAGACCGTGTTCATCACCGCATTGATCCACGGCCTGACCCGCGGCGGCAGGTTTCCGGTCTTCGAGCCCTATGCCACGGGCCGGATCGCCCGCGCCCGGCTGGAGCCACAGCCGGACGATGCGGTGCCGCGCTTCGATTATGAGAACCATGTCCGCACCCTGATCGAGGAGCGGTGCTGGCCGAGTTCGACCACTGATATCAGCGAACTGCGCCTCGTCATTGACTACCAGCGGCAGAATGGCGCCGACCGCACGCTTACCATCGACATCGTCGATTACCCCGGCGAATGGCTGCTGGATCTCCCGCTGCTCAACAAGAGTTTTGAGCAATGGTCGGCCGAGAGCCTCGCCCTGTCGCGCGAGGGCCCGCGCGCGAAACTCGCTGCGCCGTGGCACGAACATCTGAAGACGCTTGATGCAGAGGGCCGCGAGAACGAACAGGCGGCACTCGCCGCGGCGAAATTGTTCACGGATTACTTGCGCGCCTGCCGCGACGAACGTTTTGCAATGAGCCTGCTGCCGCCCGGGCGCTTCCTGATGCCGGGTAATCTCGCAGGCTCGCCGGCGCTGACCTTTGCGCCGCTCGATGTCGCGGCCGACGGCAGCGCGCCCGACGGCTCGCTGTGGGCGATGATGCGCCGGCGTTACGAGGCCTACAAGGATGTCGTGGTGCGCCCGTTCTTCCGCGATCATTTTTCCCGCCTCGACCGCCAGATCGTGCTGGTCGATGCGCTCGCAGCCTTCAATGCCGGGCCGGAAGCGCTGCACGATCTCGAAGCCGCGCTGTCGGGCATTCTCGATTGCTTCCGCATCGGCCGCAGCACGATCCTGAGCAGCCTCTTTCGTCCCCGGATCGATCGCATTCTGTTTGCAGCCACCAAGGCCGATCACCTGCACCACCAGAGCCATGACCGGCTGGAAGCCGTGCTGCGGCGGGCGGTCGCCAAGGCGACTGAGCGTGCCGAATATGCGGGGGCTGCCATCGACGTGGTCGCGCTATCGGCGGTGCGCGCCACCCGCGAGGCGCAGGTCGCGCGTGGCCGCGAAAAGCTGCCGTCCATCATCGGCACGCCCGCGCCCGGCGAGAGCGCCAATGGCGAGGCCTTCGATGGCGAGACCGAAGTCGCGACCTTTCCGGGCGACCTGCCCGCGGACCCTGAGGAATTGTTCAACGGCGGCTTTCGCGGCCTTTCCAGCACCGCTTCCGAACACGCCGATTTCCGCTTCCTGCGCTTCCGGCCGCCGCTGCTGGAGCACACGGCCGGCGACGAGCCCGCGCTGCCTCACATCCGCCTTGACCGCGCCCTCCAGTTCCTGATCGGAGACCGACTGCAATGAGCGAGAAGACGCCGCACCGGCGGCCGGCGACGTTCAAGCTCGACGATCCCGGCGTGACCGTGATGGGCCCGGATGAAACCGGACGCCCCGCGCGCGGCACCGTGCACATCACGCCCGAAGCCGATCCTGCGACCCTGCCGGTGCCGATCGATGCGCCGCGTGTCCCGGCACGCCGCGGCTTTCGCTGGGGCACGCTGTTCTGGTCTGCCGCCGGCGGGCTGGTGCTGCTCGGTCTCGGACTTGGCATCGTCAACCTGATCGAGGACCTGTTTGCGCGTAGCCAGACATTGGGCTACGTCGCGCTGGCATTCGCGGCCGCCGCGGCGCTGGCGCTGGCGGTTGTGATAGGGCGCGAAGCCTTCGGGCTGGCGCGGCTGGCGGCGATCGAAAAACTGCATCAGCGCGCCACTGAAGTGCTGCGCAGCGACGACCGCGCCGAGAGCCGCGCTGTCGTCAACGACCTGCTCAAGCTCGCGCATCAGAACCCGCAACTGGCCCGCGCGCGCGCCACGCTGGTGAGCCATGCCGACGACATCATCGACGGCGCCGACATGATCAAGCTCGCCGAGCGCGAATTGTTGGCGCCGCTGGATGAAGAGGCGCGCAGGCTGGTTTCAACGGCCGCGCAACGCGTCTCGGTCGTCACGGCCGTGTCTCCGCGCGCGCTGATCGACGTGCTGTTCGTATTCGTCGCCGCGATGCGACTGATCCGGCAACTGGCGCGGCTCTATGGCGGCCGGCCCGGCACGCTCGGCATGATCAGCCTGCTGCGCCACGTCATCGGCCACCTCGCCATCACCGGCGGCATGGCGGTCGGCGACAGCCTGGTGCAGCAGATGCTCGGCCACGGCATCGCCGCAAAACTCTCGCAACGGCTCGGCGAAGGCGTGCTGAACGGC
Organism: Bradyrhizobium sp. AZCC 1678; assembly: GCF_036924765.1. NCBI lineage: Bacteria > Pseudomonadati > Pseudomonadota > Alphaproteobacteria > Hyphomicrobiales > Nitrobacteraceae > Bradyrhizobium > Bradyrhizobium sp. AZCC 1678. The sequence goes on along the minus strand of NZ_JAZHSE010000001.1, from coordinate 2,014,407 downwards.
CTGCTCACCGCGCGGCTGGGGTTAGCCGCGATCGACGTGACGCGCCCGCTGCCGTTCACCGCATTGCCGCGGCCCGCCCTCGCCGATCTCGCGAAGGATCTCTTACGCAAGCGTGACGGGGAGGAGTGAGATTCGATTCCGCCAAGGACGCCATGTTGCTCGGCAACTGATTGATCGTGCAGGCATCAGCCGCTCGCGGAGTTGACGGGCTTTGCCGCCAACAGCAACGCCGTGTGATCAATTTCTCCTGGTTACTGCTTCTGATTGACCAGATGCATATCGCTCAGCGTGTTCGGAAGGCTGCGGATGACGAGATCAACGATCGCTCGACGCAGGTTCTCGTCTCGCTCATCGAAACTCGCGTCGATCACCAGGCTAGGGCCGGGGAGCCGGACGCTCGATGCTTCGTCGAGCGGCCCGGCGGCCAGCTTTTCGATGATGTCGAACGTCTTGCCGTCGACAACTCTGATCTCGTAAAGCGCATGGAGTAGGCGGAATGATTCCAGAACCGTGCTGTAAGTGATCAGGCCCAGGCCTTCCACCTTTCGGTTGCCGCCGCCGAAATAGGCTTTGGCCTTGGTGATGACGATGTAGGCGTCGAGCCCTTGCGGGGACACTTCGGTCTGAACGAGCTTCTTGAACCGATCGCCGCGAACGAGATTGACGGCGGTAATCGCCGATTCCTGGGTCGTCGCGAAGCTGGCGCGCGGATAGGTGACCGGCTGCACCTGGAAGCGGATGCTCAGCGCCTCCGCCACCTGCTGCACGATCAGGTCGTCGAGACTCCAGGAGGCGATCGGCACGGTTCGAGGGCCGTTGTTGAGACCGGTGAGCCCCGCCTTTGCTAAAGTGAATTGATCGCCGATCGCCGAAACGATGCCGACGGTCTTGACCGACTTGAGCTTTGCGTCCCGGGTCTCGAACAATGCATGAGCGCCGCTGCTCAGGACAGCAAGGATGGCCATCGGGATACAAAGGAGGATGACCATCGCGGTCCAAGCGTATCGACTGGTGGTGCGCATCGCGTTCCCTACCGGATCTTGAAGTCGAAGGAGTAGGACGCGCCGATGCCGACCGTCGTCTGGTTCACCGACCCGCGCGCCGTCACGAGCGGGCTTTTTGCCGCGTCGCCGAGCAGCCGATCGTATTCGACGTAGGAATGCACCTCCCATTGCGGATTGATCCGATACTTCACCTGTGCGCCCACGCCGACCGAGTGTGCACCGCCCTTGGCGTCGAACACCGGAAGCCCCGTCGCCATCGCTTGAACGGCGTCGACGCTGAAATAGGGCGAGACGGCCTTCGCGCTTTCCCATGTGAAGCGCGGGCCGGCCGAAACAGTGATCGCCCGCGTTACCGGCACGATGAAATCCGCCGAGAAGTCGGAGACGACGCCCTGATGGCCGCGAAAGCCCTGGCGGGTCTCGTTGCGCACGCGAAACCAGTCGACAGGAAAATATTCGATGAAGCCGCCGAGCTCGAATGCACTCTTGACGTCGCCGAGACCGTAGAGCTCGGAATGGCTGCTTGCCTTTCGCGACGACACGAACTTGCCCGCAGGGCCCGCGCGCAGATCGCCGAAATCGATCAGTGCGATGCTTGCGTTGTCGCGCGGGCTGCGAAACTGATCTACCGAACCGGCGCGCCGGATGGAGAAGATCGGGACCGGGCTGAACAAGCTGTGGTTTGCTCCTACAAAGTCCGGCCTGTACCGGCCCTCCGCGCCGATCATGACGGTCCAGTTTCCGGACACCGGCGGCAGCAACGGCAGCTCAAAAGGGGGCGCCGGCAACGTGAATGCAGTCTGGGCAGATGCGCGGTCGAAGACGGCCACCGTCGCGCTGAGGGCTGCGAGCGTTGTAGCGAAAAAAGTTCGGTGCGCTCCGCTTGTGGGAAAGCGGAGGGCGGCTTCGATGGCATGCTTCATTAAAGGGGCCTCTGATGGCGGGCCTCTTTGTCAGGGCCAGCTGGTGTGGATTCGAGCCCGCTCCAAATCGCTGGCCAACATTGCCCCAAGATTGCCGCCCGCGACGTCCAACGATGACGAAATCGAGCAGCAGATAAATATTGCCTGAACATTGCCTAAGCCGAAGCCGAACGTTTTTCTTTATGCAGGACCGGGAGATATGCCCAATCTGCCCGTAGCTTGTCTTCGCCGGTCCGCCTGCCGTAAGAGACAGTGTCCGCCTGGCCCGAAGCGCCACAATCGGGCCAAAGAGGGAGTGTCACGATCCCTGGTTTTATTGGCCGCCTGCTGCAAGGAAGATCATTGTGCGCTCCCTCGTGATCGAAGACGAACCGCAGATCGGCGCCTATCTCAGTCGCTTGCTGACGCAACTGCACGGTGTGGTCGATACGGTCGAATCGGTTTCGGACGCGTGGCACGCGCTGAAAAACTTCAAATACGATCTGGCGATCGTCGACCGCATGTTGCCCGATGGGGACGCACTTGCGATCGTCACGGCGTTAAGCCAGTTGCCCGAACGGCCGGCTATCATCATGCTGACCGCAAAGGATACCAAGGAAGACGTGATCGAAGGCCTCAACGGCGGAGCGGATGATTATCTTAGCAAGCCGTTCGAGCCGGATGAATTCATCGCCCGCGTGCGCGCCGTGCTGCGGCGGCCGCGGCTCCTCGTTCAGCCGGTGTTGTCGTTCGGAAACGTGGAGCTGCACCTCGGCAGCAACGACGCCGTCGTGGCCGACAAGAAGGTCTTGTTGCGGCGGCGCGAAGCCCTGATCCTTGGCGCATTGTTGATGCGCCGCGACCGCGTCGTCACCCGCGCTGCCTTGATCGAGGAGATCTATGGCTTCGATGACGAGATCGAATCCAACACGCTGGAGGCGCAGGTCTCGCGGCTTCGCAAGAAGCTGTACGAGCTTGGCGGCAATGTCGAGATCCGCAGCATGCGCGGCATCGGCTATGTGCTCCGGATGGCGCAGAGCCGATGAAGTCGATTGCCCGGACGTTTGCGCTTTCGCTCGGCCTCGCTGCAACGGCCATCTTCCTCGCTATGATCACCATTACCGTCTGGCAGTCCCAGCTACGCGAATACGAGCCGGTCGTGTGCCGCGTTGCTGCAGGCATTCTATACGACGCCGCGGTCGTCGATCCCGGCCGAGCGCTGACCACCCAGTCCACGCGCCGTGTCAAGGAGCTGCAATCCTTCAGCCCAAACCTGTGGTACGTCGTGTCCTACGAGAAGTTGATCACCGAGTTCGGGGGTGAGCACAGGCCGGCCCTGCCGTTCTCGCTTCCCTATAGCGGGCCGATCGGTTTCTCGGTCCTCAATACGCTGGACCAGAACTCTACGTTCTGCTTGGCCGTCATCCCATGGGGCCCGTCCGATCTGGTGATGATGATCGGCGGGGCGCAAGTCCGCTTCGGCCAGGTTCTGAGGTCGCTCGTCGGTCGCAACATCTTCCCCCTTTCTATTTTGGCCTTCGCCTTCGCGTTGATGGTGATGATCGGCGCGTGGTTGTCGGGGCGGTTCGTAGCGCGTGGCATCGATCGCGTGACGCGGCGCGCGCTCGCGATCGACCCAGCGGCGCCGCCGGGGTCGATTTCGCTTGATGAGGTCCCGATCGAGCTCAAGCCTTTGGTCGAGGCGCTGAACCGCGCCTTCGACGAGATCAACACCTACATCAAGATGCAGCGCCGTTTCCTCGGTAATGCAGCCCATCAGCTGCGGACGCCGCTGACGCTGCTGCGTGCCAGGATCGAGGATGTGGCCGACCCCCAATTGAAGATCGCGCTTGTGCGCGATGTGCGTCGCCTGACGTCGCTGGTCTCGGCCATGCTGGACCTGGCACGGCTGCAAAATCATGCGATTGAAAAACGGCCGATTGACCTTGCGGTCGTGACGCTGGACGTGCTTGCCGATTTCAGCCCGTCGGCGCTGGATGCGGGGATCGAATTGTCGCTAGAGCAGGCCGAGGAGGATGCCGCGGTCGTGCAGGGTGTCGAGGCTGCCGTCCGCAGCGCCTTGGCCAATCTAGTCGGCAATGCGTTGATCCACGCGGAGGGCGCCAAGCGCATCACGGCGATGCTCGGCCGCGGTAGCGTGTCGATACGCGATGACGGAGCCGGAATCTCTCCGGGGGATGAGCGCAAGTTCATCGAGCCCTTTCAGACCGGCAACGCCGCAGAAGACGGCGCAGGGCTCGGCCTCTCGATCGTCCAGGAGATCATGGCGGCCCATGGCGGGGAGTTCATCATCACCTCCACCCCGGGCGGCGGGACGACCGCTAGCTTGCGCTTTCCGGAAGCGACGGCTGGAACGCCCGAGTGAAACCAGATCCGTCAGTGTAGGGACGGCCTGATTCACCCGAGCTAATGGTTTGGGAGCAGTGGTGGACAGCTACTTGTCCTTAGGTTTGGTTCACGCATTGCTGCCTCCTCCACTCTTTGAGAACAGCCCCATCGCCGTGATCACGCATTATTCGTGGCGCGCTGCAGGAACTCCGGCATCTGCTGACGCAGCTCGCGCGGGGGCGGTCGCTCGGACGGGTCGCGGCCTATCTTGGATTTCAACTCCATCAGATCGGTGAAGACGTCGGCCTGGCGGCGCAATTCGTCGGCAATCAACGGCGGCTGGCACGAAATCGTCGAAACGACGGTCACCCGGACCCCACGACGCTGCAACGCCTCGACCAGGCAGCGGAAATCGCCATCGCCGGAGAACAGCACGATCTGGTCGACGTGTTCTGCGAGCTCCAGGGCATCGACCGCGAGTTCGATATCCATGTTGCCCCTCACCTTGCGGCGGCCGCTGGCGTCGATGTATTCCTTGGTCGCCTTGGTGACCACGGTGTAGCCATTATAATCGAGCCAGTCGATCAAGGGCCGGATCGACGAATATTCCTGATCCTCGATGATCGCGGTGTAGTAGATCGCGCGAAGCAACGTGCCTCTGCTCTGGAATTCCTTGAGTAGCCGCTTGTAATCGATATCGAAACCAAGCGTTTTGGCAGTCGCATAGAGATTGGCGCCATCGATCAGGACCGCAATCTTGCCGAGGGAGGATGACATTCAGCAATGACCCCAAAATTGGATAGCAGGAAAACGAAGACGTCACTTCAGGTTACTGTCTGGATGCGCGGCACAACAAATTCGCCTGCGGGCATCTCTGGCCGCACTCACCGTCAACTCGTAGAAAAGAGTGGGACTCGTCGCCATGGACAGCTCTAATATTGCTGCTGTACTCGATCGCTTTGACCGTGAAATTTTCCTGCGGCAGCCGAACCCGATTGCAGAGACGATAAGGCGCGCGGCACAGGCGCTCAATTGTCCGTTGGTTAACGGCGTAGATACAAACGGATGCAGCACCTATACGAAGGTTTGTAGTCGTTACGGCGGCCTGCGAACTGATTTGCTTTGCGCGCAAGCACAATCTCGGCGCACGACTGCGACAAATCAACACGACGGGCAAATCAGTCAAAGCCTGTCCAGCCATTCACGTAAAAATATTCCGCTTCCGCCGCAGGCCAAATCAGTCCCATAACTCCGCCCGTCTCACCCGATTGAGGGGCGTTGGCCATCGTCACGAACGCGCGGTGAGATGCGATGGACGCGAGAGCTGCGACTGACGTGTGCAGCTTGAGCGTACGGCGAAGTCGTGTGGTTCTGACGCCGCGGTGCTGGCGTCAAGTTCTTGAGAAGCAAGCTTCTTGGGGGCGACGGTGGCAAGAAAGCCGTTCACCGGGAAGAGCACGAAGTAAGCCGTAAAGCCATTGCGCAGGGAAGGCCGGAGTGTTCCCGCTGCCCTGTATGCTCGTGTGCACTTTTGTTTGTGCAAATCGCACGCGAGACCGCGGGTGCAGCAAGCACCCGGTCTTCCCTGCGCCCTCTATTTCGAAGAGGGCCAAACGAATATGCAAACCTCGGGCGACCGGCGCCGCGAGAACGCGATCCTATATCTACCGTCATTGCGAGCGGAGCGAAGCAATCCATTGTCACCTCACGCACGGAAAGATGGATTGCTTCGCTCCGCTCGCAATGACGGCCGGGGAAGCAGCTTAAGCCGAAGGCCCGTAGCCCGGATGAGCGCAGCGATATCCGGGACCACTCTAACACCGCCCTGGATATCGCTGCGCTCATCCGGGCAACGAAACCGTATCAACCCCAAAAATCCCCGCCAGCACACGCCAGCGGAACAGCGGCGAGTCCGGCGGCGGCGACAGTTCGGGTGTCCAGCCCGTCAATTTTTCCAATGCGTAGGTATCCATCACCACGCCGCGCCAGACGCGCTCGACCCGCGCCAGCGGCTGCCGTTTGGCGGTCGTGAGATCCCACAGCGGCAGGCGGTTGTCTGGCTCGCGCGCGACATAGAGGCCGGGATGATCCTTGATCGCCTTCATGCCGGGATCGCCAAAGCCCTGGAACCGGCCGCGCTCGTTGATCTGGATGACGGGTACCTGCCCGTTGAAATGCCAGCGCAGCATCGCGTACGTGCGATAATCCGACGTCGCGATCCAGGTCGCGCCGGTCGCTCGCAACTGCTCGCGCGCGCGCGCCGCGACCTGTTCATAGCCGGCCTCGCCGCCCACGGGATCGGTCCTGCCGATCAGATTCCACGGCGCTGCAACGTAATAGAAGAACACGCCGACCACGAAGGCGATGCCGGAGATCACGGCCACCCTCGCCCACCAGAATGTCGATTTCACGATCCGGTCCGAAAAACCCTCCCGCGGCAGCATGACGAGATTGATGGCGGTCGCGGCAAAGCCGGCGGGCCACATGAACATCGGCCAGGTGTCGCCGACGCGCAAGGTCAGCGACTTCCAGATAAAATAGAGGAAGGGCACCAGTACGGCGGTCGACAGCAGGATCGCGACCGGCTCGCGGCTGCGATAGCCGCGCCAAGCGGTCAGCGTCACGCCGGACAGCACCACTGGCAGCAGCACGAAGCCGACGAGGCCGAACTGCAGCCCGATGAATTCACCGACGGTGCGGAGCGACAATGGATGGGTCGCAACCGCGCGGACGAACTGGAAGCGGAACGACGCCCAATCGTGCTCTGCATTCCAGATCAGCACCGGCAGAAACACAATCGCCGCAATCAGCGTCGCCAGCCACGGCCAGGGGCTGAGCAGCCAGCGCCGCCGCCAGTCCGGCACCAGCGCGAACGCCGCGACCGCCGGCAGCAGCAGGATCGCAGTGAACTTCGACAACAGCGCGAGGCCAGCAAAAAGTCCCGCTGCGAGCCACCAGCGCGGATTGCCGCTCTCGTGCAGCCGCACCAGCGACCACAGCATTGCGACCGCACAGGGGATCATTGCGGTGTCGGGCGCGACCTTCGCCATCAACAACCCGTAATACAGCGCCGCTTCCGGCAACAGCACCGCGAAGATCACCGCGCGCACATCATGCGTCACGCGGCGGACGATGTCGGCGAGCAGCAACTGCGTCACCAGCATCGCGACGATGCCGCCGAACCGGACGCCGAGATTCGTATCGCCGAAAATCGCGGTGCCGAACCGGATCAGCCAGGCGATGCCGGGCGGATGATCGAGGAAGGAAAGCGCGCTCTCCTTCGACCAGGTCCAGTAATAGGCCTCGTCGGTACGCAGATCGAGCACGCCGGCATAGACCAGCCGCATCACCGTCAACGCGGCAATCAGCAACGCCACGGCAAGCCAGGGCGCTGCAAACCATGGCGCGGCGGAGCGGTCCGGTTTGGACTGGCTGATATCGGGCGGGGCTATCGTCACGGCGCTTTCTCTTCGACTACCCCCGGAGTGTCAACGTTCCGCGACGGAAAAACTTCATCGTCGTCCCTGCGAACGCAGGAACGACGGTAGATGGTATCCACCGCTGGAATTAGGCATTAGTATCGCCCAGTATTGACCCTATGGATCGCATGGCCGCCCTTTCCCGAGAACAACTGACGGTATCCATCCGCGGCATCAGCCTCCGGCAGGTCCGCCTCGTCAGCGGCGTGATCCTGTTCGCCTATCTGGTCAGCCATTTCCTCAACCACGCACTCGGCAACATCTCGCTGGAGGCGCTGGCGGGCGGCGTCCATCTGCACACCGCGTTCTGGCAATTCCTCCCCGTCACGATCCTGTTCTACACCGCGTGCCTGGTGCACACCGCGCTCGGCATCTGGGCGCTCTATGAGCGCCGGCAATTCCGCTGGAAGGCGATCGAGCCGCTGCAGCTTGCACTTGGCCTCAGCATACCGATGCTGATCATCGCGCATATCATCGGCGTCCGGCTTGGCCAGACGCTGTTCGGGCATGAGAAGCTCTATCCGCAGGTGCTGTTCCTGTACTGGGTCTGGGCGCCATACCGAATTCCGATGATGCTTGCGGTGATGACCATTGCCTGGGTGCACGGCTGCATCGGGCTATATCTCTGGCTTCGGATGAAAGCGTTTTACAAACGCGCCGCGCCGTTCCTGCTCGCTGCGGCGGTGCTGGTTCCGACGCTCGCCATGCTGGGCTTCTATCAGAGCGGGCGCATGGTCATCGACAATGACAGCGAGGAATGGCGCGCGGAGACCCAGTCGCAGCGCCTGATCGGCACCCGCGCCGAAGCGCAGGCGCTCGACCGCATCACGGACTATTTCCTGTTCGGTTATTTCGGCCTGATCGGCATCGCGCTGTTGGCCCGCGGCGCCCGCGCCATCAACGAGCGCCGCCGCGGCATGATCAACCTCTCCTATGGCAACGGCCGGACCGTGCGGGTGCCCCGGGGCCTCAGCGTGCTCGAGGCGAGCCTGCGCAACAACGTGCCTCATGCCAGCGTCTGCGGCGGGCGGGCGCGCTGCTCGACCTGCCGCATCCGCATCATTGGCGACCACAGCGACCTGCCAGAGCCCTCACAGCGCGAGGCGTTCGTGCTTGGCCGGGTCGGCACGTCGGATCCTTCCATCCGCCTTGCCTGTCAGCTGAGGCCGGACTCCGATATCTCGTTCTTCCAGCTTTTCCTGCCGCACACGATGTCGGCCGACGGCCACGAGTCCAATCCGACGCGTATCGGTCAGGAGCGCTACCTTGTCAGCCTGTTCGTGGACATGCGCGGCTCGACCAAACTCGCCGAGAAGCGGCTGCCGTTCGACACGGTGTTCATCGTCAACCGTTTCCTCGGCGCGGTGTCGCAGGCGGTGATCGAAAGCGGCGGCCGACCGAACCAGTTCGTCGGCGACGGCATGCTGGCGTTGTTCGGGCTCGCCTGCAGCCGGCAGGAGGCGTGCCGCCAGGTGTTGAGGGCAGCCACCCTAATCGCCGTCAATGTCGACGAGCTGAACAAGTTTCTCGAACACGATCTGCGCGAACCCATCCGCTTCGGTATCGGCATCAATGGCGGCGAAGTCATCGTCGGCGACATCGGCTATCGCGATCACATGGTGTTCACCGCGCTCGGCGATCCCGTTAATGTCGCAGCACGATTGCAGGACATGACCAAGATTCTTGCATGCGAGGTTGTCATCTCGGATGAAGTTCGCGCAACGGCAGGACTGGCAGAAGATGCGCTGCCGGCGCAGGAAGTCGAGATTCGTGGACGCAACGAACCGATGATCGTGCGCACCGTTGCCGATGCGCGGATGCTGCCGGCGCCGGTTAACGAAGAGCAAAGCGCCGCAGCCTGAAACCACTACAGTGATAGCGTTTCGAAGCCTGTGTGATGTTTTTCACACCTGAATAATCGTTCAGAAAATTGTCGGCGAACGCGGCGCAAATTCCTCGAACCCGCATCTCGGGGCGCACGACAGATTGGCGATGGGTAAGACTGAAACTTAAACCCGCGCCAAGACAAAACGTCGAACGCGCACATTCAGGAGAACGACCATGCTTCGCAAAGTGACTCTCGCCCTTGTTGCCGTCGCTTCCCTCAGCGCCATGGCGCTGGCGCCCACCACCGCTTCGGCGGGCGGGTTCTGGCCGCATCACCATCATCATCACCACTTCGGCCATGGCCATGGCTTCAGGATCGGCTTCGTCGGTGGCGGCTATGATGGCTGCTACGTGACCCGCCGCGTGCTGACACCCTATGGCTTCCGCTGGCGGACGGTGAACGTCTGCTACTGATCCGGCCGCAGACGTTTCGTTCGGAAGCCCCGGTCGCTCGCGCGGCCGGGGTTTTCCGTATGCGATATGCCAGGCAGGAGGCCCGCCGCCACCTCCCCGCAAGCGGGAGAATGACGTCAGCGCGCCGCGGGTCGAACCGATTGCCCGATTTTTCGAATCACCGCCCCCGGCCGCGTCAAATGAGCGCGAAACCGGGAAAACGGCGGAAATCGGGTGCGAATGGGCACTTTTTTGCCGAAACGGCCGGTCCGTTTGCGCTACCCAGTCCGCCCCAACCCGCGTATCCTGATGCCTCGGGCATGCCGGTTAGTGCGGGGACCGGCGGCTCGTTTACTTTTTTTGATTCCGCGGAGACGACGTGAATGGCTAAAGGTACGGTGAAGTGGTTCAATCCGACCAAGGGTTATGGGTTCATCCAACCCTCGAGCGGCGGCAAGGACGTGTTCGTTCATATTTCGGCAGTTGAGAAAGCTGGTCTTTCGACACTCAATGAAGGGCAGACCGTCGAATACGAAGAGATCGCCAATCGGGGCAAGACTTCGGCCGAGAACCTCAAGGTTTAGCGCAAACGCGCGATCGGCAACGGCGCGCTCTCGGACGCAAAATCCGGGAGTAGGGCTTAAAAAACTTCTCAAAACTGTGAGCGTTCGGCGGAGCGGGCACCGCTTCTGCACGTGCGATAGTTAAATCGTGCGCGACAACCGGCCGCTCAATCTTCTGTGACCCATTTCTGGACCGTCATCACGTCGGGTGGCTGCAGATAGCCGCGCGGCCAGAGATCGACGACCCAGTCGATCTTGGTAGCGCGATCGACCAGCACCGCCGTGTTGTGCGGTGTCTGCAGCACCAGCGTATTGCCGCGATATTTGGGATCGCCAATCGCGTGATGCTTCAAGAGCCCCCACTCCCGCAGCACCAGCAACAGGCTGGTGGTGTTACGCGTCGTGTCCCAGCAATCGTAATTGTGCTTGTCGTCGAAGTAGCGGAAATCCGCTTTCGCCACGCGCTTGTTGGTGCCGAGGATCGGCCCCATGCGGCGATCGAACCACACCACCACCTTCTGCACCGCGGCGCGCTCGGCCGCGGCCGAGGCGCGCCCCGCCGCCATGATTTGTGTGATCGCGCTGCGGTCGGCGGCCGTAAAGTCGAGGATCTCGCGGCGCCGGCAGACGAAGCCGTAGCAGACGGTCATGGATTTGGCCGACGGCGGATAGATCGAAACCGAGCTGTAGAGGTTGGCGACCTCAGCACTCATCTCGATGGCCTTCGCCGCGGAGACGCCAAGCAGCGTCGCGAGGAAAATGCCAAACGCGGCCGCTAGTCCCGCGCGCGACTGGCGTCCAAATGTGGGCTGTCCGGCGTCTCTCATGATCCCTGCTGTTCCCATGCGACGAGCCTGACGATTAGCGCGGCTCCATCACGCTGCCAACCAGCAAGCCGGCAATCCGTAGATCCCGCCGCCGAAATTCCGTCTGCTGTGTTTTCCGTGCGCCAGTTGGTTCCGCTCGCACACCATTCCGGCCTCAGCGATCCAGCCATCCCCTGGAAAATTGGGAAAATTTGCGCCCTGTTCTGTCAATCGCGGCCCCGGTAAGCTGGCTGGAGCCAAGAGAATCCTATGCTGATTCCTCAGTCGCCCCTCCCGCCCTTCAGCGCGCCCTACGCGCCCGACGACCGTGCCATGGCCAATCGCCTGCTTCGGGCCGTGCCGCTTGAGCCGGCGCAGGAGAAGCGCATCGACCGCACGGCGAGGCGGCTGATCGAGGCCATCAGGGCCAACGACGATCCGCTCGGCGGCGTCGAGGACATGCTGCGCGAATTCGCGCTGTCGACCAAGGAGGGGCTGGCGCTGATGGTGCTGGCGGAAGCGTTGCTTCGGGTGCCGGACGCCCGCACCGCCGACCAGTTCATCGAAGACAAGCTCGCGCAGGGCGACTTCATCCATCACGAAACCAGGTCGAGCGCGTTCCTGGTCAACGCGTCGGCGTGGGCGCTCGGCATGTCGGCCCGCGTGATCCAGCCCGGCGAGACTCCGCAGGGGACCATCGGCCGGCTGACCAAGCGGCTGGGCGCGCCGGCCGTGCGGGCGGCGACGCGGCAGGCGATGCGGCTGATGGGCAATCATTTCGTGCTCGGCGAAACCATTGAAGCCGCGCTGTCGCGGGCGCAGCCGCATTCCGCGCGCCATCAACGCTACTCCTTCGACATGCTCGGCGAAGGCGCGCGCACGGCCGACGACGCCGCGCGCTATTTCAATTCTTATTCAAGCGCGATCGAGGCGATCGGCCGCACGGCTGGCGAGCGTCCCCTGCCCGACCGGCCCGGCATCTCGGTCAAGCTCTCGGCATTGCATCCGCGATTCGAGGCCGTGAGCCGCGCACGGGTGATGAGCGAACTGGTCCCGCGCCTGATCGATCTCGCCCGGCAAGCCAAATCCTATGACCTCAATTTCACGGTTGATGCCGAGGAAGCGGACCGGCTGGAATTGTCGCTCGATGTGATAGCGGCAGCGGTCGGTGATTCCTCGCTGGGAGGCTGGGACGGCTTTGGCCTGGCGATCCAGGCCTACCAGAAGCGCGCCTCCGACGTGATCGATTACGTCGATCGTCTTGCACGCAGCCTCGACCGCAAAATGATGGTGCGGCTGGTGAAGGGCGCTTATTGGGACACCGAGATCAAGCGCGCGCAGGAACGCGGGCTCGACGGCTATCCCGTGTTCACCCGCAAGGCGATGACGGATTTGAACTACGTCGCCTGCGCGCAGCAATTGCTGGCGCTGCGCCCCCGAATTTTTCCGCAGTTCGCCACGCATAATGCGCTGACGGTCGCGACCATCCTCGAACTGGCAACGGACCAGAGCGGATTCGAATTCCAGCGCCTGCACGGCATGGGCGAAGCGCTCTACGCAAAGCTCGGCGAGGACCGCCCCGACATCACCCATCGCACCTACGCCCCGGTCGGCAGCCACCGCGATCTGCTGGCCTATCTGGTGCGGCGATTGCTGGAGAATGGCGCCAACTCATCCTTTGTTGCGCTCGCCGCCGACGAGGCGATGCCGGTCTCGCAATTGCTGCGGCGTCCGGCCGATATCATCGGCCGTGCCGACAATGCCAGCCATCCGAACATTCCGTTGCCGCGCGACCTCTATGGGCTGGCGCGGAAAAATTCACGCGGGATCGAATTCGGCGAGCGCGCGGCGCTGGAGCAACTCGTTTCGGCCATCGCCACCGAACCAACACCCGCAGCGGGCAGCATGGCCGACGCAACGGAGGCGGAGGCCAATGCAGCGATCGCGGCCGCGCGCGACGGTTTCAAGCACTGGACCCGAACGCCAGCCGAGACGCGCGCGGCGGCGCTGGAGCAGGCCGCCGATCTGCTGGAGCGGCGCGCGGCGCATTTCGTCGCGTTACTGCAACGCGAGGGCGGCAAGACACTCGATGATTCGATCTCGGAAGTCCGCGAGGCCGTGGATTTCTGCCGTTACTATGCCGCGCAGGGACGCGAGTTATTCGGCGACGGCAAGGCGATGCCGGGACCGACGGGCGAGAGCAACATGCTCCGCCTGCGCGGCCGCGGCGTCTTCGTCGCGATCTCGCCGTGGAATTTTCCGCTGGCGATCTTCCTGGGCCAGGTCACCGCGGCCTTGATGGCGGGTAACGCAGTCGTTGCGAAACCGGCCGAGCAAACGCCGCTGATTGCGGCTGAGGCTGTACGGCTGTTGCATGAAGCCGGCGTGCCGGCATCAGCGCTGCATCTGGTGGCGGGCGACGGCCGGATCGGCGGCGTGCTGGTGGCGCATCCGGATATCGCCGGCATCGTCTTCACGGGCTCGACGGAAGTGGCGCGAACGATCAACCGCGCGCTCGCCGCCAAGGATGGGCCGATCGTGCCGTTGATCGCCGAAACCGGCGGCATCAATGCGATGATCGTCGATGCCACCGCGCTGCCCGAACAGGTCGCCGACGACGTCGTGACCTCGGCGTTCCGCTCCGCCGGCCAGCGCTGCTCGGCGCTGCGATTGTTGTTCCTGCAGGACGACGTCGCCGACCGCATGATCGAGATGATAGCGGGCGCGGCGCGCGAACTCGTCATAGGCGAGCCCTCCGATCCCGCCACCCATATCGGCCCGGTGATCGACGCCGAGGCCAGGCAGCGGCTGGACGCGCATATCGAACGCATGAAGAAGGAAGCGCGGGTGCACTTCGCGGGTGACGCACCACACGGCAATTATGTCGCGCCGCACATTTTTGAATTGTCCGATGCCGGCCGGCTCACGGAAGAAGTATTCGGCCCGGTGCTGCATGTGGTGCGCTACCGCGCCGACCGGTTCGACCAGATGCTGCAGTCGATCGAACGCTCCGGCTATGGGCTGACGCTCGGCATCCATTCGCGGATCGACGATACAGTGGAAGACACGATCGAAGGGCTCCAGGTCGGCAACATCTATGTCAACCGCAACATGATCGGCGCCGTCGTCGGCGTGCAGCCGTTCGGCGGCCATGGGTTATCGGGCACCGGGCCCAAGGCCGGCGGGCCGCATTATCTCGCGCGTTTTGCAACCGAGCAGACGGTGACGATCAATACGGCGGCGGCCGGCGGAAATGCAGCGCTGATGTCTGATGGGGAGTAGTTGCATCACCCTTCAAGATGGGCCAAATGACGTTTTGAACCTGATCGCACAGCGATAATTCAACAGGAACAACAAACGTCACGGAGCGGCGCCACGATGGAAAAGGGTATTTTCGAAGGCCTCAAGGTTCTGGACTGCGCGAGTTTTATCGCAGCGCCTGCGGCCGCCACCGTGCTGTCGGATTTCGGCGCCGACGTCATCAAGATCGAGCCGCCCGGCGCCGGCGATCCCTATCGCAACCTGCCGAATTTGCCGGGCTACCCGCATAGCGAGCATAATTTCGCGTGGATGCTGGAAGCCCGCAACAAGAAGAGCCTCGCGCTCGATCTCTCGAAGCCCGAGGGTCAGGCGGTGCTGCATCGGCTGGCCGCCCAAGCCGACGTCTTCATCACCAATTATCCGCCGCAGGTGCGCGAGCGGCTCGGCATCACCCACAACCATCTGGCGCCCCTCAACGAACGCCTGATCTACGCCTCCTTCACCGGTTACGGCGAAAAGGGCGAGGAAGCCAATAAGCCCGGCTTCGATTCCAATGCCTACTGGGCGCGCTCGGGCCTGATGGACCTGGTGCGAGCGGACGAACACACGACACCGGCGCGATCGATCGCGGGCATGGGCGACCACCCCTGCGCGATGGCGTTTTACGGCGCGATCGTCACCGCGCTCTACAAGCGCGAGCGCACCGGCAAGGGCTCGCATGTCAGCTCCAATTTGATGGCCAACGGCGTCTGGGCCGCCTCGGTGCTGGCGCAAGCAAAACTGGTCGGCGCGAAGTTCGGCGAACGCCGCCCACGCGAGCGCGCGCTCAACGCGGTCACCAACCACTACCAGTGCAAGGACGGACGCTGGCTGATCCTGTCGCTGCTCAACGAGGACCGGCAATGGCCGACGCTGGCGCGCTGCCTCGGCCGCGAGGACCTCATCACCGATTCGAGATTCGAAACCAAGAAAGACCGCCATGCGCGATCGCTCGAACTGATCAAGATCTTCGACGAGACCTTTGCGACCAGGGACCTTGCCGAATGGCGCAAGATCCTCGACGGCAACGGCCTGGTGTTCGGCGTCGTCGGCATCCTCGACGACATTCCGAACGACAAGCAGATGATCGAGAACGAGGTGCTGGTGCCGTTCGAGAACGACACCATGCTGACGATCTCCAGCCCGATCTGGGTGGATGGCAGCAAGAAGGTGCAGCCGCGCAAGCCGCCCGCGATCGGCGAACACAGCGACGAAATCCTGCGCAACGCAGGCTATGACGAAGCCGCAATCGGCAAGCTGCGCGCGGCCGGCGCGGTGGCGTGAGGGTCGCGTCAGGCTGTTCTTGGCCATCAGAAGCCTCTCTCCAGCCTGAGAGAGATTACCTCTTCGCCAGCAGATTGTTGACCAGCTCCAGCAGCTCCGTCCTGGTCTCCTGCCGGAAACTGCGGCGGGGCACCGCGAGTTGCTGCAGCAGCATTCCGATCAGGGTCGAGACAAACAGCGCGGCATGACCGCGAGGGTCGGACGAACCGGCGGCCCGCAAGGCAAGCTCAGCGCTCTGTCGCCACGTATCGAACCATTCTGCGACGATCGGCCGATGACGTTCATTTCGCGCCGAGGCGAGAAACGCCTCGTAGCAGGCGATGTGAATCTCGGGCTGGGTCTTGAGTTCCTGTGAATACCAAGCCACCAGCGAATCCATCCAGGCTTCCGTGTCGAACGCCTTGCTTTGCAGACTGAGCGCCAGCGCGCGGAGCCGTCCGACTTCGCGTGTCAGGGCAAAGCGGAGCGCCGCGTCCACAAGGGTATCACGCGTTGCAAAGTGATGCGTGACGGCGCCGACCGACATCCCGGCCTCGGTCGCGACGGCGCGATGCGTCACGCCGTCGATGCCCTTGCGGCCGACAATGCGAAGCGTCGCCTCCATCAAGGGACGCTCGCGCTCGCTGGCCTTGCGTTCGATTTCCCGGGTCATGTTGACACGACTATTGATTGCACATAAAACAGAACAAATGTTTTGTTTTGCGGACTATACGTATCGCCATTCGTGTTGGCAAGCCGCGAACGCGCAGGGAGCGCTCCATGTCGACCTATCGCCTGCATTACTTCCCGGAATCGGGAAACAGCTACAAACTCGCGCTGATGCTTACCCTGTGCGGCCAAACTTTCGAGCCGGTCTGGACCGATTTCGGCGGCGGCATGACGCGAACACCGGAATGGCGGCGCGACGTCAACGAGATGGGTGAAATTCCAGTGCTCGAGGTTGACGGCGAACGCCTGACACAGACCGCGCCGATCCTGCTTAAGCTGGCAAAGCAATTCGGCCGGTTCAGCGGCGAGACCGAGCAGGAGCAGTTCGAACTGCTGCGCTGGCTGTTCTGGGACAACCACAAGCTCACCGGCTACATGGCAACCTACCGCTATTTACGGACCTTCACGCCATCACCGGACGAGCACGTGCTGAAGCATTTCCGCAGGCGCCTTGATGATTTCCTGTCCATTCTCGAGCAGCATATGCAGAAGAATGCATTCGCCATCGGTGAACGGCCGACGGTGGCCGACATTTCGATGATGGCTTATCTGCACTACCCCGCCGACGAGACCGGCTATGACCTCGCGACGAGCCATCCCGCGATCGACGCCTGGCTCGGACGGATGGCGCAACTGCCGGGCTGGAAATCGGCCTATGATCTGCTGCCCGGCAAACGCCTGACGCATTACGCCAAGTGACCGAGCCGTATCGCTAGCGGCTTTTGACGAAACACATCCCGATGCGGGAAGTCTTGCCGGCGGCCTGACAGGTCAGGCCCTCTGCGCAGGTCCAATCGCGAAAGCTTGCATCATTGCCGGCGGCCTGCTTGTCCGGCACATAACAATGCGCGCCCCAGCCGTCGTAGTGATTGGTGCCGGCGAGTTCGGTGCTGCCGCGCAATTGCGGACGGCTGGCGAACCCGCGCGAGTAATCCGGCGCCTTGCCGTCGCGCAGGCTTGCGAGAATATCGCGGCGGCGGATCTGATCGCCGAAGAAATGCGGCGATGCCGGCACTACGGTCGAATTCGACGGCTTTTCCGCCATCCAGTCGACGCCGGGGAAGTGAAATCCGCCGATGCCGCGGGTCTGGTGGCAACCGGAACAGGTCACATCATTGAGCCTGCGTTCAAACCCGGCAGGCGAGCGGATGTTCTGCAGCTTTGCGCCCCCTTCCGTGGCCTTCCTGAGCGCAGCCACGACGTCAGCCTCGCTGAACACGGCGCCCTCGCCTTGCACCAGCCCGAATTCGGGCTCCAGATCCGATGGATCGAACCCGACCGGCGTCGGCGCAATCGCGCCGGTGGCGAGGAATTTTTCCGGGATCAGCGCCGTGCCGCGATCGAACGCGACGAGATTGGCGGGGTCGAGCAGCCATGCCCTGAACTCGCGCTTGAGGCCATCGGCCGCCAGAAGGCGCGCGCGGTCGATCTGGTTTTCCATTGGCGCTTCCGCAAATACGCGCGCTTGCCGATCGTAGCGAAACACCTTCAACAGATAATCGGTGCGGAAATCGCGAACCGATGATTTCGGCGCGTGCACGATCTGGAGATTGGTTTCGATGCGGTCGATATTCTGATGGTCGATCAGGTCGAGCGGGCCATCCTTTGCCGCCGGTGTCCCACCGAGCGGCGCGGCGAGCCAGCGATTGGCGATTTTGGAACAGGTGATCGTGGATCCCTCGCCTTTCGCCTTCAGCACGAGATTCAACGTCATCGGCAGCCGCGGCGGCGAAGCGTTGTCGCCGGCCGCTTTGTTCATCCGCGTCAGCCGGTAGATCAGGCGGATCTCGCCGCAGCTTGCTTCGGAAACGTAAGTGCGGTCCATCCGGTTAACGATGCCGGCCAGCATGAACCGCGTCTCTGCCGAATAAAGCAGCGCGCGGTCGAACAATTGGAAATCAAAGCCCTCCCCGACGCCGATCGTCTCCTTCGGCAGGTTCGCTCGGTGCCGCGCGACATAGCGATCGAACTCGCCATCGATCGCCTGCCGGACTGGCGCCATCGACGGCACGGCGAACAGCTCGCTATTGGCGAGCGGAATATCAGCCGGCCGCTCCGGCAGCAGCATGCGGTCGAGGCGAAATTTTCCGCCGTCGAGTTCGCGCAACGTCGCGGGATCGGTGATGGCTGTTCCGCGTTCCAGCGCCGCATCCTGTGCGGCACGCGCCGGCAAGGCGCCGCACAGCAGAGCAAATACGATGGCGAGAAATCCTGGCACGCGGCTCATGTTCCACCTAACACCGCGCAATGAGACCTATTCAAGAAAAAAGGCGCTTCACGTCGCCGTGAAGCGCCTTCCTGTTCATGTGTCGTCCCGTCAGCGCGCGACGATCAGACCCTTGCTGGTCACGACCACCCAGCGGCCGTCCTGCTTGCGAATGGCGTCGACACGGCCGAGACCGGGAATGGGATCGCCGGCATAGACCTCGTACATGCCGCGGCGGCCCTCGATCAAGGCGCTGCCGTTGGCGACGTCCCGCAATACCCAGCCTTCGACGGTCGGCAGCCGGGCAACCTCGGGCTTGGGCGGAGCTCCAGAGGCAGGAGGAGCCGCAGGCGGCGCGGCGGCTGTGGCTTGCTGCGGTATCGACCCCGTGACTTCCTTCGCAGGAGCCGGCGCAGCGGCAGCCGTCGTGGACGCCTGGGCGGCGCGAAGCTTGTCGACGGTCTCGCTGAGCTTGGCGAGTTTCGCGGCGGGTTCGGCCTGCGCCTTCTCGACCTTGTCGAGGCGGTCGCTGGCCTTGTTGAGTTGGCCCGTCGTGGTCTTGGAATTATGCTCCAGGCTAGATTTCAGCGCGACGATCTCGGCATCGATCCGTGCCACCGAGGCTTCGAGCGCGCTGTCCTTGGCCGGCGCCTGGACTGATGCTTGAGCCGAATCTCGGGCCATCAGCTTTCCAAACCCCGCGGTTGCGAGCGCGCCACCAAGCGCACCCGCCACCGTCGCCAGCGCGACCACGGCGGCCATCGCCCCGAATCGGCGCTTGCCGGACGATCCTTCCGCCGGCGCAGCCTTCGCATCGGCTCCGACGCGGTCGCCGGGCGACATGATCGTCACGTTGCCGGGAAAGCGCGGCGCTTCCGGCTTCACGGCGTCGATCTTGGGAGGCTCAGCCCTTGAGGCCTCGACCTTTGGCGCTTCCATCTTGACGGCGTCCACCTTGGGCGCGTCCACCTTGGGGGCGTCCTTGGCCGCATCGGGCTTCGGCGAGGTCTCTTCCTGCTCGGGCGCCAGTTTTGCCGCCTCGACCTCCGCCGCGGCCGTCACCGGCTCGCCTGGCGCAGGCATGTCGGGAGTGGCCGGCCAGGCGCCAAGAGTTCCGGTTTCACCGCTGGCGGGCTGGGGTTGCTGATCGCTCACGTTGCATTCTCCAGAATTGATTGACCATTTGGTAACTTTTATTACTTGCCAAATCCTTACCGGTGGCGGCCTTACCGAAATTTTAGGAACTCATCCGGCCCGGTTTTGGGCCGCAAATATCGGCTGGCCCGGTCCCGAGCCCCCTAATGCTGCCCCGCGGCATCCTTGCTGGTTCCGTTTGCGCCGGTCTGTTTCCCGACTAACATGGACCAACCAGCCAGAAAGGCAGGTGGCCATCATGACCATCGAGAAATGCATCAACGAGTTTGATGTAGATGACGTCATTTTTGAGGAAGGCTCGACCGGGCGGGAACTGTTCGTGGTGCTCGACGGCCAGGTCGAGATCGCCAAGATGAACGGCCCCAGCAAGACGGTGATCGTCACGCTCGGCAAGGGCGAGTTCTTCGGCGAGATGGCGGTCATCGACGGCTCGTCCCGTTCGGCAACCGCCATTGCGGCCGCCCCAAACACCCGCGTGATGCGGATCAACCATGCCCGCTTCGTTTACCTGGTCAGCCAGCAGCCGGCTTTTGCGCTGATGATCATGGATGCGCTCAGTAAACGGTTGCGCGCGTCGAACGCTGTCACCTTCAGAGCCGCGGCCAATTCATGAGCGAGCGGAAGCCGAGCCCATTCAAGACGCTGTTCGAGACCGAGGTCTGCACGCTGATCCAGGCCGCCGAAGACGTCTATCAGATCCGTTTCAAGAACCGCGCGGCAAACGCTTATCTGGTGCGCGGCAGTTCGCGCACCATCATGATTGATGCCGGGCTGTCGTCGAACTATCCGCATCTCGTGAAATGCCTCGAGCACCTCGACTGCCCGCCCGAGAAGATCGACATGGTGGTGCTGAGCCACGAGCACCTCGACCACATCGGCGCGGCCTATCATTTCCACGGCCGCGCCTTCATCGCCGCACATCGGCTGGCCGCCAACAAGATCATGCTGCGCGACGACTTCTCGATGCTGCGCAAGATGTTCAACGAGCCGAACGTGCCGATCAACATCGATCTCTGGCTGGAAGAAGGCAACCTGATCGACCTCGGCAATTTCCGCCTCAGCGTGATGTACACGCCGGGACACACCTCCGCCTGCATCACGCTATTCGAACCGGACAAGGGATTGCTGTTCGCCTCCGATACGCTGATGCCGGGCGGCGTGATGGGCGGCGTGTTCGGCTCGGGCAGCATCGCCGATTACATCCAGTCGCTGGAGCGGCTGAAGGGCCTGAATTCGAAGATTCTGCTGTCGGGCCACGGGCGACTGTCCGACACCCCGCAGGACGACGTGCGGATCGCGATCCAGCGCTCGCACGGATTGTTGTCGGACACCGCGCAATTGTTCGACGCGCTGGATGCGCGGGCGAATTTCGAACCGATCATGCAATCGGTCCGCGACCTCAACAAGCTCGACGACAGCTAGGCCTGTAGCCCGGATGGAGCGGAGCGCAATGCGGGAACAGCATCCAACAATTCAGGACAGCTCCGGATTACGCGGAGCCTGTCATCGGGCGCGCATTCGCGCGACCCGTTGGCTCCATCCGGGCTACGCTCGGTCTCGGCTCTGCGGTGCCAGGCCGACAATAGCGCGCCATTTGACAAACGCTGCGGCGGAATGTTCAACAGCTCCCACAACCACAAGAAAAATAAGGGAGAGACTGCATCATGAAGTTCTACGACTCGGTCGGACCGAACCCGCGCATCGTCCGCATGTTCATGGCGGAAAAGGGCATCGAGGTGCCGAAGCAGACCGTCGATCTGCGCAAGGGCGAGAACCGTGAAGCCGAGCATTTGAAGCGCAATCCGCACGGCCAGATGCCGACGCTCGAACTCGACGACGGCAACTATCTGTCCGAGATCACCGCGATCTGCGAATACCTCGAAGAGAAGCACCCGGCCCCCGCGATGATCGGGACGACACCGGAGCAGCGCGCCGAATGCCGGATGTGGACCCGCCGCGTCGACCTCAACATCTGCGAGCATCTCGGCAACGGCTTTCGCTTCGGCGAAGGTCTCAAGTTTTTCGAAAAACGAATTCCCTGCGCGCCTGAGGCCTCGCCCGGGCTGAAGATGATCGCTGCCAACCGCCTGCAATGGCTCAACGGCCAGATGGCCGACGGCCGCGACTATCTCTGCGGCAAACGCTTCACGCTGGCCGACATCCTGCTCTATGGCTGGCTCGATTTCGCCGGCCAGGTTGGCCAGCCGCTCGATCCCGCCAATGCCAATATCGTCGCATGGATGGCGCGTGTGGCGGAACGGCCTTCGGCGAAAGCGTGATCAGCTCACCGCTCGCTCAAGAAAAAGGCCGGCGGGCGTTACGCCGCCGACCTTGTCTTGCAACTGCCGGCTCGGGAGTCCGGTTCCGTTGCTTTGCATTCCGGTTACTACAACTATTTTAATCAGTAGCACTCAGTGCCGGCTGACGCCATTGCGCGCAGGTATTGCCGAACCGTACCAAGGTACGCTCACACCCATGGAAACGGATGGGCCGATTATCCATTGGTTTAAGGTGATGGCTGTGAGCTACATCACAACGGGCGCATCCGGCAGTTCGTTCGAGCCGCCACCGCTCCTCGGAAAATACGTGGCCAATTCGCGCGACACGGCTTCTATCCCCTTGATCACGCCGCGTTCGAAATTCCCTGCTCTGAAGTCCGTTTCCATCTCCCGGCATATTCTTTCCCAGCCCGCTGTGCCCACCCTCGCGTTGATGCCGCGGTCGGCGACGATTTCGACATCGCGATCGGCGAGCAGAAGATAGATCAGCACGCCGTTATTGTGCGCAGTGTCCCAGATCCGCAATTGCGAAAAGATATCCAGCGCCCGCTCCCGCGCCGACTGATTGCGAAACAGCGGCGCGCCGTCGAGTGCGCCTTCGACCACGAAGCGAAGCTGTCCCGCATGCGCGCTCTCGCCAGCTTTGATGACGCGCTCGATCCGCGCCAACACGTCCGGCGGGAATGCGAGACGGCGCCGCCAGTGGTGCTGCAGAAGATGTCTGGTAATGCGTCGGATGCTCATGTCTACCAGCTCCCTGAGGCGCCGCCGCCGCCAAAGTTGCCGCCGCCACCGCTGAACCCACCACTACCACTGGAGCCACTGGAGCCGCTGCCGCCCATGACCCATCCGCCGTTGTCCCGGCCGTATCGGCGGCGCCCCACGCTTGGGCCGGTCGAGCCCATGTTCTGGAACAGGAAGGTGACGACGAAAGCGACGAAGCCCACCAGCATTGCAACCGCGAGCGATCCCGCAACAAACCAGGCGACAACACCAACAATGCCGCCGATCGCCAGCGCGCCGATGAACCGGCCAAGAAGACTGCGCAGCACGGCCGCGAGGACGATCAGCCCAAAGATGACAAGCGGATTGCCCGGGTTGAGGTAATTGAGGAGTTCAGACGTCTCCCAATGCGGCGGCGCCGGTTCCGGCAGCTTCTCGCCCTCAGCGACCCGGACCATCCGGTTGATCCCGGCAGAGACGCCGCCGGCGAAATCGCCGGCCTTGAACTTCGGCGTGATGTCTTCGTCGATGATACGCTTCGTGGTGACATCGGTCAGCGCGCCTTCGAGGCCATAGCCGACTTCGATACGGAGCCGGCGATCGTTCTTGGCGATGACGAGCAGCGCGCCGTCGTCGATCTTCTTGCGGCCGATCTTCCAGGCTTCCGCGACCCGAAGCGAAAATTGCTCGATCGCCTCGCCGTCCGTCGTCGGCACGATCAGCACCGCGATCTGGCTGCCCTTTCGCGTCTCGAGATCTTTCAGCGTCTGGGTCAGCGCTGCAATGTCGCTGCTACCGAGCGTGCCCGTCTGATCGACCACCTGCCCGCTCAAAGCCGGCACCGCGACGAGCGCCAGTGCCGAACAAGCCCAGCACACGAGCAGCGCAAGAAGGGGGGCTCTTGCAGCGTTCATCGCGTTTGTCTTTTTCGGCCGCTACTTTGCGGGCGCCGGCGTCGGGTTGAAGTCCACCTTCGGCGCAGTCGAGATCGCCTTCTCGTTATCGACCGTGAAGCCCGGCTTCTCCTTGTAGCCAAAGGCCATCGCCGTCAGATTGTTCGGGAAGGTGCGGATGCCCACATTGTAGTCCTGCACCGCCTTGATGTAGCGGTTGCGCGCCACGGTGATGCGGTTTTCGGTGCCTTCGAGCTGCGCCATCAAATCGCGAAACAGGGCGTCGGATTTGAGCTGCGGATAGTTCTCGGTCACCACCAACAGCCGCGACAGCGCGCTCGTGAGCTCGCTCTGGGCGGCCTGGAATTTCTGGAATGCGGCGGGATCGTTCAGCACTTCCGGCGTCGCCTGGACGCTGCCGACTTTGGCGCGCGCATTGGTAACGCCGAGCAGCACGTCCTTTTCCTGCTGCGCAAAACCCTTCACCGAATTGACGAGGTTTGGCACCAGATCGGCGCGGCGCTGGTACTGGTTGACCACTTCCGACCAGCCCGACTTGACCTGCTCGTCGTTGGTCTGGATCGCGTTGTAACCGCAATTGGTCAGGCTCAGCGTCGCCAGCGCCGCCAGCACGGTCCAAAATCTGCGCATTGGGCTCTCCCGCTGTTATTTCCGGCGCGCGGCATCAGAATGGCCGCATCAAATAAGCGCCCAAAGCCGTTCCCGTTCCATTTCGCAGCCCGATGGCCCTTGCGTATCATTTGCTGAAATAACAACATGGCCACCAACGATAAGGGAAACGCGAGGGCGTCATGGAGTTCGAGACCATCGTCGTGGAGCGGCCGGAGCCGCGCATCGCGCGGATCGTGATGAACCGGCCCGAGGCGCGCAACGCGCAGAACCTGCAGATGACTTACGACCTCAACGCCGCCTTCGACCAGGCGGTGCAGGACGATGCCATCAAGGTCATCATCCTCGCAGGCAACGGTCCGCATTTTTCGTCAGGGCATGATTTGCGCCCCGGGGCTAAGAACAACGCCGGCGTAGATTTTCCGCCAGTCGGAAATTGGGGCGGGTTCGCCGAACCCAATGCGCACGGGCGTTTCGCGCGCGAGCAGGAAATCTATCTGCAGATTACGCGGCGCTGGCGCAATCTGGCGAAACCTACGATCGCCGAAGTGCACGGCAAGTGTATCGCCGGCGGATTGATGCTGGCCTGGGCATGCGACCTCATTGTCGCAAGCCATGATGCAGAGTTCTGCGATCCCGTGGTGACCATGGGCGTCTGCGGCGTCGAATGGTTCGTGCATCCTTGGGAGCTCGGCCCACGCAAGGCCAAGGAATTGCTGTTCACCGCTGACGTCTGGAGCGCGGAGGAAGCGCACCGGCTCGGTATGGTCAATCATGTCGTGCCGAGGCCAGAGCTTTCTTCCTTCGTCATGAAGCTTGCCGAAAGGATCGCAGCAAAACCTTCGTTCGCGCTGAAGCTGACAAAAGAAGCCGTCAATCGCTCGATCGACGTGATGGGGCAACCGGCGGCGATCGAGCAGGCGTTCGCGCTGCATCAGCTCTGCCACGCGCATAACCTACAGGAATTCGGAATGATCGTGGATCCCACAGGCCTGCACCCTTCCGTCAGAAAACCGGCACAGGCAAAATAGAACGAGCAAAGTAGATCAGATGGACCTTACCCCAAGTGACGAGCAGCGGTTGCTGCGCGAAAGTGCCGACCGCTTCGTCAGCGAGACCTATACCGCCGATCACCGCCGCCGGATCGTGAACGATCCGCTCGGGTTCAGCGCCGACATCTGGAAGCAGTTCGCCGAACTCGGCTGGCTGGCGCTGCCGATCGCCGAGGCCCATGGCGGGCTCGGTGGCGGCGCCATCGAGATTGGCATCCTGATGGAAGCGTTCGGCCGCGGCCTCATCTCCGAGCCGTATCTCTCGACGGTCGTGATCGGCGCGTCGTTGATATCTGAATGCGGCACGGAGGCGCAGAAGCACGCGTTGCTGCCTGATATCGCCGATGGATCGCTGGTTCTGGCGTTCGCGCATTCGGAACGCCAGGCGCGCTTCGATCTCGCCGACGTCCGGACCACGGCGATGAAAACGCCTGACGGTTGGCGCCTCGACGGACAAAAGACCGCCGTCCTCGACGGCAGCGCCGCCGGACAGATCATCGTCTCGGCCCGCGTCGATGACGGCAATGGCAAGCCAGGTAAGCTTTGCCTGTTCCTCGTACCGCAATGCACGCGCGGCCTCACCTCACGCGACTTTCCCCGGCTTGGCGGCGGGCGGGCCTGCAATCTCGAACTCAACAGCGTCCAACTCTCTGCCGACGCCCTGCTAGGCGATGGTAGCGACGCACTACCAGCGATCGAAGCCGCAATCGACCGCGCTATGGCCGCACTTGGCGCCGAGGCCGTCGGCATCATGCAAACGCTGCTCGACCAGACGCTCGAATACACCAAAATCCGAAAACAGTTCGGACGACCGCTGTCCGCCAATCAGGTGATCCGGCATCGCCTCGCCGACATGGCGATGCAGTGCGACGAGGCCCGCTCGATGGCATTGCGCGCGGCGCTGATGGCCAACGCCGAACCGGTAGCGCGCAGCCGCGCAGCGTCGGGCGCGAAAGCCAAGATCGGCAAGTGCGCGCGCTTTGTCGCCGAACAGTCGGTGCAGCTTCACGGCGCCATGGGCGTCACGGAGGAGCTCGACATCGGCTCCTATTTCAAGCGGCTGCTCGCCTTCGACACGTTGTTCGGCGGCAGCGCCCATCATTATCGCCGTCACGCCGCCCTCGGCGGCCGTGCCATCCAGGCCTGAAAGGAGCGCACCATGGATCTTGCTTTCAACGCTGAAGAGCGCGCCTTCGAGCAGGAGGTGCGCGAATTCATCGCGGCCAATCTCACGTCGGAAATGAAACGCGCCACCGCGCTGACGCCGTCGGTATTCTCCGATCCTGACATCGGCATGGCCTGGCAGCGCGCGCTGCACAAGAAGGGTTGGGGCGCGCCGGGTTGGCCGGTCGACCATGGCGGCCCCGACTGGACCCCGTCGCAGCGCTGGATCTTTGAGGCCGAATGCGCCCGCGCCGGCGTGCCCAATGTGAACGTGATGGGCGTCAAGATGGTCGGCCCCGTCATCATCGGCTTCGGTTCGCCCGAGCAGAAGAACTTTTACCTGCCGCGAATTCTCTCCGGCGAGGACTATTGGTGCCAGGGCTATTCCGAGCCGGGCTCCGGCTCCGACCTGTCGTCGCTGAAGACCCGCGCCGTGCGCGATGGCGACGACTACATCGTCAACGGCACCAAGATCTGGACCACGCATGCCCATTACGCCAACCGCATGTTCGCGCTGGTGCGCACCAGCGAGACCGAGCGGCAGCAGGACGGCATCTCTTTCATCCTGATCGACATGAAGACCCCGGGCATCACCACGCGGCCAATTCTCACTATCGGCGGCGACCATGAGGTCAACCAGGTGTTCTTCGACGATGTGCGCGTGCCTGTCGCGAACCGCGTCGGCGAGGAAGGCAAAGGCTGGACCTACGGCAAATATCTGCTCGAGTTCGAGCGTGGCGCCGGCATCGCCTCGGCCAAATTGCGCGACGCGCTGAAGACGATTTCCGATCTTGCCGAATCCGACGCCACCGGCTGCGCCATCGACGATCCCGATATCGCGGTGCGGATGTCCGAGATCGAGGTCGATATCGATACGCTTGAAATGACCGAACTGCGGGTGCTGTCGGCGTTGCAGACCGGACAAAATCCCGGCGCCGTGTCGTCACTGCTAAAACTGCGCGTCAGCGAAATCCGCCAGGCCGTGACGCGGCTGGGCGTCGACGTGATCGGCAATGACGGCCTCTATGTCGAGCCGGTGCGGCCGCTTTACCGGCTCAACGAGGCGCCAGGCATCCCCGCGGAATTGCTCCCCGTCGTGCCGGAATATCTCAACGGCCGGGCGTATACGATCTTCGGCGGCTCGTCGGAGATCCAGCGGGATATCGTGGCGAAGATGGTGTTGGGGTTGTAGCGGCCGGACCCGGACTCGCGGCAGCTCCTTCTTACCCTCCCCTGGAGGGGGAGGGTCGACGCTCACGAAGTGAGCGGCGGGGTGGGGTGACGGTGCCTCCACATCCATCAGTGCCCGAGTTGAGAGATCACCCCACCCCGTCACGCATCTCGCGATGCGTGCCGACCCTCCCCCTCCAGGGGAGGGTGAAAGGACGGCTCCGACCTTTACCCCGCCCTCGCATCCCGGATCGCCTGCCAGACCTTGGCGGGGGTCAGCGGGGTATTGAGCTGCTTGATGCCGAGTTCGCTCAAGGCATCCATCACACCGTTGGTGACGCAAGGCGGGCCGCCGATCGCGCCGGACTCGCCGCAACCCTTGGCGCCGAGCGGATTGGTGCGGCACGGCGCGGAATCATCCAGCGTCACGATAATCGGCGGGATGTCGTCGGCGCGCGGCACGCAGTAATCCTGGTAGCTCGCGGTTAATAGCTGGCCTTCCTCGCTGTAGGCGACGCCCTCATAGAGCGCCTGCCCAATGCCCTGGGCGACGCCGCCATGCACCTGGCCGGTCACCAGCATCGGGTTGACCGCGATGCCGACGTCGTCGACGGTAGTGTAGCGCACCACCTTGCTGACGCCGGTTTCGGGATCGATCTCGACTTCGCAGATATGCGTGCCGTTGGGCCAGCTTGGCCCGTCGACTTCGCCTTCGGAATCGACGGACAGTCGCGCGCCGTTTTCATTCTTCGCGATTTCGAACAGGCTGATGCGCTTGTCGGTGCCGACCACCGTCAGCCAGCCGTCGCGATACTCAATATCCTCGATGGAGGTTTCGAGCACGTTCGAGGCCTTCTCGCGCGCCTTGTTGATCATGTCATTGCTCGAAACCGCGACCGCCGTGCCGCCGACGAACAGCGAGCGCGAACCGACGCTGCCGAAGCCAGTCGCCAGATCGGTGTCGCCCTGCACCACGTCGATCTTGTCCATGGGGATGCCGAGCGTGTCGGACACCATCTGGGTGTAGGTGGTCTGCAGGCCCTGCCCCATCGCCATGGTGCCGGAATGCAGGATGATGCGGCCTTCTGCAGTGGCATGCAGGCTGACCTTTTCGGTGTGCGCGCGCCCGCCGGTCCATTCGATGTAGCTGGTGAGGCCGCGGCCATAGAGCAGGCCCTTCTTCTTCGCCGCCTTCTTGCGCGCGGCAAAGCCGTCCCAGTCCGAAAGCTCCGAGGCGCGCGACAGCATGTGCGCGAAGGCGCCGGAATCGTACACTTGGCCGACCGCATTGGTGTAAGGCAGTTGCGCAGGCTTGATGTAGTTCACCTTGCGGATGGTGCGCGGGTCCATGCCGATCTGCCGCGCGGCGGCATCCATCAGCCGCTCGACGATGAACACCGCCTCGGGCCGCCCGGCGCCGCGATAGGCGCCGACCGGCGCGGTGTTGGTCATCACCGACTTCACTTCGAAATGCACCAGCGGCAGGTCGTAGACGCCGGTCTGCACGAACGGGCCGAGCACCAGCGGAATGATGTTCGCGGTCCCCGACGAGTAGGCTCCGGTGCCGCCGATCGAGCGCACCCGATAGGCGAGCACGCGGCCTTTGGCGTCGAGCGCGAATTCGCCGGTCGAAGTGAGATCGCGGCCATGGGTGCCGCCGACGAACTCGTCGGTGCGGTCGCCGCGCCAGCGGACCTTCCTGTTCAGCTTGGTGGCGGCGTAAGCGACGATGCCGTCCTCGGGATAGAGGCTCGTCTTCTGGCCAAAGCCGCCGCCGATATCGCCGACCAGCACGCGGACACTCTCCTTCGGCCGCTTCAGGATGGATTCGGCGAGCAGATCACGGGTTGAGCCCGGGGTTTGCGACTGCACATGCAGGATCAACCGGCCGGTTTTCTTCTCGATCTCGGCGATCGTCGAGCGTGGCTCCATCGCCGAGGGCACCAGCCGCTGGCTGACCAGATCGAGCGAGACTTTATGAGCCGCGTTTGCAAACGCTTCTTCGACCTTGGCGGCATCGCCGTAGCTCATGGCGGCCACGATGTTGTCGGGCGCCTCGGGCCACACCGCGGGTGCACCTGATTTCACCGCCTCGACGGGATCGACCACCGACGGTAACACCTCGTAGTCGATTTCGATCGCCTCGGCCGCCGTCTGCGCCAGCACCCGCGATGACGCGACCACTGCCGCCACCGCCTCGCCGGCATAGCGCACGATTTCATGGGCCAGCAGCCGCCGCGGCGGCACCGTCATCGGCTTGCCGTCCGGCCGCTTGAAGATCGCGAGAGTAGGCAGGGTGCCGATATCGTCCTTCACCAAATCCGCACCGGTGTAGACGGCCTCCACCCCGGCCATATCAAGCGCGGCCCTGGTGTCGATCGACTTGATCCTAGCGTGGGCATGGGGCGAGCGCAGCACATAGAGCCACAGCGCGCCCTCCTCGGGCTTGTCGTCGATGAACTGCCCCTTCCCGGTGAGCAGTCTCTGGTCTTCCAAACGCTTGACCGGCTGGCCCGCACCAAAACGCATATTGCCGGGAAGAATGTTCATCAGTTTGTCCTTAGCTTCTTGTCGGATCGGGCGGGGTTTTAGCGTTTTTTTCGCCTGAGACAACTCATTCAATTCGCTGCAATAAATGCGCCAACGCCCGCGGCGCTGACCGCCACGGGCGGGTATGATCCTGCCGTCCAATAGGGGATCAGCTGCGGCCGATGTCCACGATGTCGATGTTGATATCGCGCGTCTGTGAACCGCGTTTCAGGCTGATGCGGATGCTCTTGCCGGCGCCGACCTGCTCGATCTGGTCGGTCAGGTCGGAAAGCCGGTGCACCGGCTTGCCGTCGACCTGGACAATGATGTCGCCGAGTGCACCCGAGCCGAAATCGACACCGCGGATGCCGGCGCGCTCGGCAGGGCTTCCGGGTGCGGTGCGCACGATAATCACCCCTTCGACACCTAACCTGGTCGAAACGGCCTCGCTGGCGGCGACAATGCCGATCCCCGGCGTCGGCACGCGGCCGTTATTGATGAGATCGGGGACCACGCGATTGACGATATCGACCGGGACCGCGAATCCGATACCGGCGCTGGAGCCCGAGGGC
This sequence comes from Bradyrhizobium sp. AZCC 1678, assembly GCF_036924765.1. Lineage (NCBI taxonomy): Bacteria > Pseudomonadati > Pseudomonadota > Alphaproteobacteria > Hyphomicrobiales > Nitrobacteraceae > Bradyrhizobium > Bradyrhizobium sp. AZCC 1678. The sequence goes on along the minus strand of NZ_JAZHSE010000001.1, from coordinate 1,983,359 downwards.
GAGATGATAGCGGTGTTGACGCCGATCAACCGCCCCGCCGAATCCAGCAGCGGGCCGCCCGAATTGCCGGGATTGATCGCCGTATCGGTCTGGATCACGTTGGTGATCTCACGGCCACTGCTAGTCGGCAGCCGGCGTTTGAGCGCGCTGATGATGCCGCTGGTCAGCGACTGGTCGAGACCGAACGGGTTGCCGATCGCAAACGCAATTTGACCGACCTTGAGATCGTTCGAACTGCCAAGCGCTACCGGCGGTGGCAGTTGGCGGGGATTCCTGATCCGCAGCACCGCGAGGTCGTAGTTCGGCGCCACGCCGACGATTGAAGCTTGGGCAACCTCGCCTGAGGCGAAGCGAACGGCAACCTCGCGGCCATTTTGGACGACGTGATTGTTGGTGACGACGTGGCCGTTATTGTCCCAGACAAAGCCGGTCCCCGAGGCCGCCGCGCCGGCTTCCGCGCCTTCGTCCTCGGCGAATGGATTGGTGACAGCGGATCGCGCCGCGACCTGCACCACCGACGGCGAGACGCGCTCGAAGAGCTCTATGTTGGCGCGCTCAGCCTCGGACAGCGGTCCCCGCTGATCGACGGTCCGGGCGGTCGAGTTGGTCCATGGGCCATAGCGAATATTGATATTGGAGACGGTCAGCGCCACCAACACGCCTGCGACAATGGCTGCAAAGAGCATGAAGCGCCGGTTCATCGATCACTCACCTGGTAATGCCGCTCGCGTGCGAAGGGCAATGGGAAGCAACGGGCTATTCGGCCGTTTGAAGTGTCAGCACATCAAACGCCCACACCGGCCGAAAGTTTCCGGTTTTCAGAGACTTGCTGGCGCGCTGAAATCGGCTTTCCCGCAGTGATTTAGGTAGCGCGATTTGCCCCGCAAGCCGCGTCCATTGAAACTAAACCTCCCCGTTCCCATTGTCATGGAGGCGCAATCCATGTCTCGCCGCAGGTCCCTTTGGATCAGGCGAGTGCCCCGACCCGGCTTTCCGTGAGGATCTGCGACCGGAGTTCGATCATGAACAACAAAATGCGTTTCAATGTCGGCTATGCGATCGCCGCGATCTTTGCCGTTTTTGTGATTCAGTATTTCATTTCCGCGGCCAGCCAGATCGCCATCATTCCCTACAGCGAATATCAGCAGTTGTTGAAGCAGGGAAAGGTCGCGACCGTCGGCATCTCCGACCGCACCGTGCAGGGCACCTTGAAGGAGCCGCTGTCCGGCGGACAAAAGCAATTCGTCACCACGCGCGTCGATCAGGAGACCGCGCAGGAGCTCGAGAAATACAACGTAAAATTCACCGGCCAGATCGAGAGCACGTTCCTGCGAGACCTGTTGTCATGGGTGATGCCGGTGCTGCTGTTCTTCGGCTTGTGGTGGTACATCGCCAGACGCGCCGCAGAAGGTGGCGGCCTTGGCGGCGGCCTGATGGCGATCGGCAAGAGCAAGGCCAAGATCTATGTCGAGGCCGATACTGGCGTGAACTTTTCCGATGTTGCCGGCGTCGACGAAGCCAAGGACGAACTGCGCGAGGTCGTCGACTTCCTGAAAAACCCGACCGACTACGGGCGGCTCGGGGGCCGGATGCCCAAGGGCGTGTTGCTGGTCGGTCCACCCGGTACCGGCAAGACCTTGCTCGCCAAGGCTGTCGCCGGCGAAGCCAAGGTGCCGTTCTTCTCGATATCCGGTTCGGAGTTTGTCGAGATGTTTGTCGGCGTTGGCGCGGCGCGGGTACGCGACCTGTTTCAGCAGGCGCACCAGAAAGCTCCGGCGATCATCTTCATCGACGAGCTCGATGCGCTGGGACGCGCCCGCGGCATTGGGCCCTTTGCAGGCGGGCACGATGAAAAAGAGCAGACACTCAATCAATTGCTGGTCGAACTTGACGGCTTCGACTCGCGGTCGCGCCTGGTCATTCTGGCCGCCACCAACCGGCCTGAAATCCTCGATCCCGCGCTGCTGCGTGCGGGCCGCTTCGACCGGCAGGTGCTGGTAGATCGCCCCGACAAGAAGGGGCGCACCGAGATCCTTAAGGTTCACATGAAAAAGGTGCAGTTAGATGCCGACGTCGACCCTGAGGCGGTTGCGGCGCTGACACCGGGTTTCACGGGCGCCGACCTCGCCAACCTGGTCAATGAAGCAGCCCTGCTCGCAACACGCCGCGGCGCCAAAGCGGTCGCGATGACCGACTTCAACAATGCGGTCGAGCGCATGGTTGCGGGACTGGAGAAGCGAAACCGGCTGCTCAATCCGAAAGAGCGCGAGATCGTCGCCTATCACGAGATGGGCCACGCTCTGATTGCGCTGTCGCTGCCCGGTGTCGATCCCGTGCACAAGGTGTCGATCATTCCCAGAGGCGTCGGCGCGCTCGGCTATACCATCCAGCGCCCGATCGAAGATCGCTTCCTGATGACCAGGGAGGAACTGGAGAACAAGATGGCGGTGCTGCTTGGCGGCCGCGCGGCGGAATTGATCGTGTTCAATCATCTGTCCACCGGTGCCGCCGACGACCTGCGCCGCATCACCGACATCGCCCGCAGCATGGTGACGCGTTACGGCATGTCGGAAAAGCTCGGCAGCGTCGCCTATGAGCGCGACCCCGGCAATTTCCTCGCGGGCGCCGACCGTCCCTACCCCATGCGCGAGCGCGAATATGCCGACGAGACTGCCGCTTCCGTCGACGAAGAGGTCCGCGCAATCGTCGATCGGGTGTTCGAGCGCGCGCAGGGCATCCTGAAAGCGCGACGCACGATCCTTGATCGGGCGGCGAAAAAACTCTTGGAGAAGGAGACCTTGGAGCAGAGCGATCTCGAGGCATTGATCCGCGAAACGCCGAAAGAGACGCTGCGGGCCATTTAGGCTTATGCCAGATCGCGCAGTGCCGCCTCGACCACCTTGCGCTGGTCAGCCGTCAGCGCCGCCTGCGGCGGAACGGGATCGCCGACCGCGTAGCCCTGAATGTCGAGGCCCGCCTTGATGCAGGCCGCCAAATTGAACCGCGCGAAGGCCTCGTTGATGCGCCACAGCCTGCGTTGCAGCGCCATCGCCTCATCCCAGCGCGCCGCCTTGCAGAGGTTATAGAGTTCGACGCTTTGCCGCGGAATGATGCAGGCCGGACCGGCCATCCAGCCCAACCCGCCGATCAGCATCACCGCCGCCGGGATATGGGCGGACGCGGAGAACACTTTGATGCTGTCGCCGCAGCGGTTCATGATCGACAGCAGCCGGCCGGTGTTGGTCGAGGCATCCTTGATGTAGCCGATGCGCGGATGGGTCGCGAGGCGGGCGATCACATCGAGCGTCAGATCGGAGCGCTGGAATTGCGGGTTGGTGTAGATCACGACGGGAATGTCGACGGCGTCGGCAATGGCGCGGAAGTAAGACTCGACCTGCGCGTCGGCGACCGGGAAATACGCCTCCATGATCGCGAGAATGCCGTGGGCGCCAAGCTTTTGATGCGTCTTTGCCTGCGCCACCGCGTCCGCTGTCGACGTCGAGGCGACGCCGGCGATCACGGGCACGCGCCCCTTTGCGGCTTCGATGGTGGCTTGCACGACGGTCGCGCGCTGCGCCTGATCGAGATAGGCGAACTCGCCGGTCGAACCGAGCGGCGTTAGTCCATGCACGCCCGCCTTGATAAGGTCATCGCAGAGCCGGCCCAGCACCGCCGTGCGGATCTGGCCCGACGCATCGATGGGCGAGACCAGATAGGGAAAGACGCCGTGGAAATCAGCCATCGAAGAAAAATGCCTCTTGACCACCCATAATCTTGACTAGCCATGGCTATCCGGAATGCCGGCGCAAGGCAACGCTTCGCAGGAAACATGCGAAGCGCTCCATCATTTGCGCGCCTTGATCCAGGCATCGACCGCCGGCAGCGCGCGGGCTTTGAGGTCGGCAGAGATTGCGATCACTTCCTGCGCCCGGCCCACCATCGCCCGCCCGCCCGACGTCGCCTGCACCGGCGCAAAGGCGGCGAGTTCGGCGGCATGGCGCTCGTCGCTGAAGTTTGTCATGAAGTTCGCAATGAACTGGTCGCGGAATTGCGGTCCCTGCTTTGCGAACAAGGTATCGTAGTTCTTCTGCAGAAAATCCCAGGCCAGATCAGGCTGCTCCCCGGAGGAAGCGACAGAACCGATCAGGCCGGTGAGAATCGTGCCCGGCACTTCGTCGGTCAGTGTCAGCGCCAGTGTCGCATGCGCCAGCGCCGGATCGCGCGCGGCGGCCGCCGCATAGTAATAGCGCAGTCGCTCATTGGTGACGGTGCTCTTGCGCGCCAGCGTCAGCAGCGTGTCGTAGGTCGCGCGATCCGCCGTGATGCCGACGACATGGGTAACGGAATCGCGCAAGGCCCCCGGCAGCGATTGCGGATCGCTGAGGAATCCGGCGAACCGCCGCTTCGCCTCCGCAATGATCGCTTCGTCGCCAAGTTCGCCGAGTGTCCAGATCAGGCTGCCGCGTAGCAGGGTGTTGTCGTCGTCGCCCGAGCCGCTGCCGTCCCAGCCGAGCCGGTCGAAAACGGTGCGCAATTTGGCGCTGAAGTAACGCTGCAGCGCCGGACGCTCGGGCCGATCGCGCGACAGACGGTTGAGCGCAGAGAATGCCGTGATGATCTGATCCCACACCGGGCGGCGGTCATCGACGCCGATATTCTCGACCAGGCCGAGATAGGATGACGGCTCGGCGCGGCCGGCCTGCACCATCGCCCAGCCGTCGGCGAGGAAATTGACGCGGTCTGCCGGCGACATCTGCGGCAGCGCCTTTGCCAGCGCGGCCATGCTCGCCGGCCCGTACTCGACCCGGTAGTAACCGATGTCGCCGAGATTGACCTTGGTCGCCTCGCCACAGGATCCGGCCGGGACTTCGGTCGAGCCGTGCAGCAGCACGACATCGGCCGATTGCGCCGTGCCTACCGGCCCGACCGCAACCGGTATTTGCCAGTTGCGCGGCGGCAAGGCAGTCGCCCGCGCCGGCGCGATCACGAAACGGCCCTGCCGCAATGTCAGCCGCTGCGCATCGCCGTTGCAGGCGGTTTCGGCTGATATCAGCGGCACACCATCCTGTTCGGTAAAGGACGCAGCGATATCGGTCACCGGCTTGTGGCCCGCGCGCTCCAGCGCCCGCCAGAGATCCGCCGTGGTGGTGTTGCCATAGGCATGCGCGGACATGTAGGCGCGGATGCCGTCGCGGAACGCCGCTTCGCCGAGGTAATTTTCCAGCATGCGGATCAGCGCCTGCCCCTTGTTGTAGGTAATGGCGTCGAACGCGATCATGGCCTCACTCTCGTTGGCGATCGGCTGCTGGATCGGGTGCGAGGTGCGCCGGGCGTCGAGCCCCATGGCGAACTGCTTCGCCCCGTATCCGTTCAGCCAGCTTTGCCATTGCGGATAAAACTGCTCCGCAGCCTTCGTCGCCATCCAGGTCGCAAAGCCCTCGTTGAGCCAGAGATTGTCCCACCACGCCATGGTGACGAGATCACCGAACCATTGATGCGCCATCTCATGCGCGATGATGGAAAAGATGCCGCGCCGCGCGCTGTCCGGATTTGTCGCGGGATCGAACAGCAGCCGGCTCTCGAAGAAGGTGATGCCGCCCCAGTTCTCCATGGCGCCGCCAAAGCCGCCGGGCACCGCGATCAGGTCGAGCTTGGGCAGCGGATATTTGACACCGAAATAGTCGTTGAACCAGGCGAGCAGTTTCACCGCACTGTCGAGCGCGAACTGCCCTTGCGCAGCCTTGCCGGTGGTGGCGACGACGCCGATCGTCACGCCGTCCGCTTCCGCCGTGATGCGCTCCAGTTCACCTACCGTCAGCACGAACAGATAGGTCGACATTTTTGGCGTAGCCGCGAAAGCGACCTGCTTCAGGTTCGGCTCCAGCCACTCCTCTTTCGTGATCGGCATGTTGCCGACGGCGAGCAAATGGCGCGGGATCACGACCGTCAACTTGAAGCTCGCCTTGAACGCCGGCTCGTCCCAGCACGGAAATATCCGCCGCGCGTCCGCCGGCTCGAGCTTGCTCGTCAATAGCCGCTTCACGCCGCTGTCGGTCGGATAGTCGACGAAGAAGAAACCGCGATCGAATTTGTTGATCCGCGCCGTAAACTCGATCCGCAGCCGATGCGCGCCCGCTGCGAGCGGCTGCGCGAAAGTGAACGTGGCCGTCTCGGCCGCGGCATCGAGCGCGACGTCGGCGCGCTCGAGGCTATCGTCGGCGGTAACGGAAGCAAACGTCGTGTTGACGGCGTTGAGCGTCAGCCGTGCTGTCGGTTCGCGCACGTCGATGTCGATCACTTCGACGCCGGGAAGCGTGAGGCTCTCGGCGTCAGGTCTCAGCTCGATTGAATAGTTGATCGGAACGACTGTCTTCGACAGTTTGCCCGGCGTGGCGTCGAACGAGAAAACCGGCTCGGCTCGCACCGCGCCTGTTACGACGATCATCATCACGATCATTGCGCCGCAATAGCGCGCCAAGGGTGCCGTCACTTTAAGCTTCACGCGCGCTCCTGTCGCAGTCGCCGCTACAAGGACAAATCATACCGCCGCGTCGCCGATCGTGAAACAGACGTGAGCGGCCGCTAGAAAGACCAAAAGATGTCCACAGATGTTCACAGGTTCTAACGATTTAACTCACGATTATTTCACGACTTCCTTCCCAATCTCGCTGCATTGGCCAAGCGCGAGAGTATTTTTTATGGCTCTGCAGACAGTCGCTGACGCAGCCTCTTTCCGAACTTCCGAGCTCAATACGCGCGACTCTGCTCGAGCAACAGCAGCTCCCGGTTTTCGTCACTTCCTTGGGACTCCAAACCCATCGCAGCGCTTCCGCGCGTTCGGGATCGACCCGCTCACTTCACCTGAACATCTGCCGAAACTCCGGGCACTGATGCATCGCCTGTCGCGCCGGATGGATGCCGAAATACACTGGCCGCCCCACCGCAGTGGATCGGCGGAGCACTGGGAAAACCCGCTGATCCCCTCAGGTTACACCTATCTGCTGCAATTTGTGGCGCACGATCTGGTTCATTCGGCGATCCCGCTTTCAGTTTCGGGGGGCCTGGGCGCCGGCACCGCCAATGCACGCCGTGCGCCGCTTCGGCTGGAAACCTTGTTCGGAAGCGGTCCTGTCGGATCGCCGCATATTTACGCGCTCGACGCGCCGAGTGACGACCGGCGCACCAAGCTGCGGCTCGGGCGAATGCGCTGGAAAGAGAACGAACCCGTGACCGGCTGCCCGTTTCGCGACATCGCACGGACCCGGGCCGAGAATGTGACGGGGATCGACCGCAGCATTGCAGGCGTCCGGGTTGCCCTCACCGAAGCCCTGGTCGCCGATCCGCGCAATGACGATCACGCCGTGATGTCGCAGCTGACCGCGCTGTTCGCGCTGCTGCACAACGCCCTGATCGATCTCATACGCCGGCAGGAACGCAATAGCGGGCCGAACGGCCGGTTCGGCGCCGCCTATAAGCGCTTCCTGTGCGCCCGCGAGGCCGTTACGCTGATCTACCACAACATTCTCCGCAACGATCTGATGCGGCGGGTCATTCACCCGGCGATCTATGCGGCCTATAGTGGACCGGCTCCGCATTTCATCGATCGGCCTGATGAATCCAGCCAGGGTCTTGCGAACGGCGACTGGGAAATTCCGTTCGAGTTCTCGCACGGCGCGTTTCGCTTCGGTCACGCCATGGTGCGACACGAATACTGCATCAATGATCTGTCGATTCAGGACCTCTACAGTACGCTTGAAAAGACTTCTGCAAACGATCCGGTCAACATGCCGCTCGATGAAACCTGGATGGTGCAGTGGTCGCGCTTCTTCGAGATCAATGAAACCAAGCCGAACTTCAGCCGGCGCATCGGACCGTATCTCAGCGACGGGTTGGGCAACGATCAGATCTTTCCGGCGTTCGACGAGACCGAGCGGGTTGGCCTGCTCTACCGTGATCTGCTCGGCGCCGGGATCGCCGGCATGTGGTCGGTGGACGCGCTGATTGCCGAGATCGCGACCCGGAAACCGCAGTTCATCGCCATGTCACGCTTGCTTGCCGACCGCGCCTATCGCGTCAGCCAGCTCCGCGATTGGCTGGTCGCCGCGCCGGCGTATGGCGCGCTGACGGCCGAAGACATCGAAACCCTTTCGAACGATCCGCCGCTGCCCTTCTTCATCCTGTTCGAAGCGATGCAGCAACCGCAGGCGGAGGGCCAGCGTCTTGGACCGCTCGGCTCGATCATCGTATCGGAGGTGATTTTCGGCGCGCTCGCAGGCGATCCGCGCTCATCCGGCGGCGACACGCTCGCAGGCCAGCTTGCCGATTTGTCTCGCGAATACTATCCGGCGAATTTTTTCCAGGAAATTCCCGACATCTCAAGCATGGCGCAGTTGGTGAAGTTCACCACCGAAATCGCCGAACTACAGCAGGCCGTGCCTGCATTCTTGTGAAGCGGAATTGTTCCGTCTCACCCAACCCGGAGGACTAAGACCATGCAGCGCATCGAAAGGCTACAGGTGACCAACCATGAGCGTTGGGGCAAATTGGTGAAGACCTGGGCGACCGGCACGAACTACCTCGACGACGACAACGTCTATCCGCTGCCGGAGACGATCGACGAGTTCAAGGAGCAGCTCGCCAAGGCCCAGGTATTCGCCACCGTGCCGGATCGCTTCAAGCACATCACGTTCGTGAAGCAGGAACAGGACACGATCACGGTAAAGTTGCCGCCCAAGGTGATGATCGAGGATTCCGAGGCGCTGCTCAACCAGCCCGGAGCCACCTATCCGCTTCCGCCGTTCTACAAGCGCCTGTTCAACGGTATGGATCCCGTGATCCCGGAGAGCGAGAAGTTCAGGGTGCATGCCGAACGTATCGGCGACTACACCATAAGCGCCTGCGCCTGAAGTCCACAAGCGGCCTTGTCACCAGCACAATGGCGCAATGCCTTCGACCGGGAACCCGGCGCCGCGCAAGCTGCGGCGCAGGGTTTCCCACCGCGCCCTGATGGTGATGGGGTGCGCTTGCAGGAGCCAGCGTGTGATGGCCACGTCGGTCGGCGCGTCTGACCCAACCCAAAACGAGCGAATGCCGTTCAGAAATCGCTGCGCTTCCTCGCGCGCCAACTCGGGCTGCCCCAGTTCGAACAGCGCGGCCGCACGCCATGCGGGCAGCGTCTGAATGACATTGTAGGCGCGGTCGCAGGCCTCTATGGCGCCCGCATAGTCGCCGCACAGGAAGTGAATGATGCAGTGATAGCCCCATTCGAGGCGTGAGGGCGCCAGCGAAAGGGCAAGCGATTGGCTGGCGCGTAGTTGAGCTTGTTCGATCGAGCCGCAGAAAGCGCAATAGTGGGCGCTGGACAGCAGCGTCCACGGATCGTTGTCGTTCAGCTCGCAAGCGAGGTCCATGTGCGGCGCCGCCTCGGCCTCACGCAACGCAAACGTATAGGACCAGCCGCAACAGAGATGCGCCCTGGAATCGACCGGATCGAGTTCAACGGCGATTTTCGCCAGTTCAAGGGTCGCCTTTGCCTTGTCGGGATTGCGAAGGACCCCGGGATGCACGAAATGCTCGATGTTGTTCATCTGCACAAGGCTGCTGTAGAACGGCGAGAAAGCAGGATTTTCCCGGATCGAGTCGCGAAAGATCACGACCGCCCGCTGCCAGCTTTCCTTGTCGAACTTCGTGATGAGATTCTGGCCGCGCAGCCAGCGGTCGTGAAGATCGAGTGAAACGTCGGGCTCGCCTGCCAGCCGCATCAGCCGCTCGGTCGACAACTGCACGTTCAAGGAAGTCGCGATGCGGCGGATGATGCGCTGCTGGGTTTCAAACCAGTTGCCGAGGCCGAGCCGGAAGCTCTCGCTCCAGACGTAAATCCCGGAGGTATCGTCCCGCAACACCATCACGATGTTGATTTCGGCGCCCGCCTGGTAGGCGGTGGTCTCGATGCAGTATTGCGGCGCCGTGCCCGAGGCGGGAAGCACGACGGCCGCGGGCGGACGATCAACCACGCTCCATTCGCGGAAGCGCACGAGACAGGCGGCGAGATGCTGGGAGAACCCCTGCACCAGATGGCTGTGGTCCTCGTCGACGCCATGCATCGCAAAGGGCAGCAGCACCAGGCGCATCCTGGCCGATGCATTGACCGATGGCGACATCGGGGCCACCGGCTGGAGAGCGGTACCCCTGACCATCCTGACAGCGACTTCGTCATTCGCTGCCGACGCGGCCCGATCGACCGGCGCGCGCTCCAGAATGCCGAGCTTGATGTTCGCGACGAGTTCTTCAGTGGCCGACGACGGCTCCATCGCGTAGTCGCGGTCCAAGAGATCCCACAGCGCCTTGTAGATGCGCAACGCACCGGCCGTGTCGCCCTCTTCCGCATGCGCCCGCATCAGATAGCGGCAGGCATATTCATGGGTCGGGTCGAGATTGACGATCGCGGCTGCAATCCTTTTTTTGGAATCGGCGGGAACGCTTGCGGAGGTCAGACCCTCATCGAGATTTCGCATCAGCCGTTCATGGATGGTCTGCCGCTTGGCCAGTACCCAGACCCGGAACGACGGATCGAGATCGTCCATCCCTTCGAGCAGCCGCCCGTCGAGCTGTGGCGTATCGAGCAGCAGCGGGTGAACGCGCCCGCTTTCGGCGAGCTGGATCACACTTTCGATATCGACTTCGATTCGTCCGACGTCGATGCCGATCATCAGCCGCTCCGCGACGAAGCCGTCATATCCGGCCTCCTCCAGCATCGACCGCAGCTCGCGAACGACCTGGCGCAGCGAAGCGCGCGCCTTTTCTTCGTCCGAACGACTCCAGAGCAGGCCGACCAGCCGCTCGCGGCTCTCCTGCTTCATCTCCGACAGCGCGAGGTAACTAAGGACCGCGCCGGCCTTGCGGGTTCGCAGGTCGACCGCCCGGCCGTTGAACCGCACGCCGAGCCGTCCAACCAGCGACACCGAAAGGCGCGGCGCGCTTTCGGGCGCCGCCGTGGCCTTGTCCGCTGTCATGGCGTTTGTGCTGGCCGGCATGCAGGGTTCCGGAACCGGTTGGTTAATTCCAGCCAGTCTATATCAAAGAAACACCTCCGGTATAGGTTGCGCCGCCTCCGGTTCGCGCAATCGTATCCTGCAGCCTGGCCGTGACGATTTCGGATGGCTCGAGTTGCAGCCCTGGGGCAATCACGCGGACCACCGGAACGGCGAAGCGCTGGCGCGTCAGATCAAGGCAAAATGTCTCGATTCCCAGTTTCTCCAAACGCTGTACGATCAATCCAAATATCGCGCTCGCTTCAGTTGCGTGAAGGGGAAGATGAGCCGCGTACTCCGCGACCGGCTGCAACAGTCTGCACTGATCGGCATTGATCGCCGCGCGCCGCAGGTGGGTGCGATCCTGGGCGTTGAGCGCGTCATCGCCGCGCTCGCTGCGTTTGGTTGCGACGACAGCATCGGCCAGTTCGAACTGACACATTTCGAGCGTTGCCGAGCGGACCGCGGCCTCGAGCGCCGGCCGCGCGGCGAGGCCGAAAGCAAAACCGGAACCGTCCGCCCGGCACGAGACGGCCGCGACGCAGGGCACGCCGATATCCGTCGTGATATCGAGCAGCCATGTCCGGCGCTGCACCGATGCGCCATGCCGGAGCTGCCGCAACAGACCTTCCACCACCATGCCGGCTTCATGCTGCGGCGGAATCGATCGGGCCAGTTGACCGCCCCGCCACCACAGGCTGGCCGCATCGCGCTCGATCAATTCCAGCAGGCCGTGCAGTGCTGCGGCATCCCGTGACGGACCGGCGGCCGATCCGATGCTCAAGGGGAATGGCGGCGCGAAGTCGCGCTGCGCCGGCGGACGCCGCAGGCAGATGTCGGCGGGAAGCCACACTTCGCTACCGTCGGTCAGCCGCGTTGCACGACACCAGGAAAGCGCCCGCTCTGGTTGTATGCAGCGTTCCGAAACGGCAGCGACCAGCTCCAGCGCGTTCGGACCGAGTTTTCCGGCCCAGTCGTCGACGCCGGGTTTGAGCAACACGTCGCGCCCGGTCTGCAATTGAGAGAGATACTCGATTCCCTCGCCGACGCAGCCCTGAAATGCATCCCGCAACGTCAGACCGACGCCGGAAACGCCGACCATCGGGCTTCCGTCATGCAAGGGATCAGCAAGCGCTGGATCGAATTGCGCACCAAAGCTGAACAGGCCGGGTGCATCGGGTGAGGCCAGTTCGAACACCCGCGCAAATCGGGAAGCAGCGATCAGCAAATCGGCACGATTCGCGGCCTCCGAATCAATCCGGTTGCTGGATTCCGAGGCATATTCCAGCGCCTGCAGGATACGTCCGGCATCGTGATCGCCGGCGGCGTCCACTCCGTTGCCGAGAAGCAACGATGCCGCGCGTGCAAACAATTCCTGTATCGAATTTTCGGTACCGCTCACGGTGACCTCACGACTTGACGGGCAGGCTCCGGACGAGAGGCCAGCCCGCCCTCGCCCTGGAGGAATTTATGCTCGCGAAAGCCTTAGTCATAGCCATGGCAGCAGATATTGCCCGATCAGACTATGCCAAGCCGACCTTGATTCGTAGCCGTAGCCGCGAGTGGCTGATCGCCTGCCGTTGGGGACCAGAGGGCGAATATCTTTCGATCGCGACGGCCGGCCCGATCACGGAGCCTCTCGCGCTGGTTGCACCGCAGGTAATCGCGCCGATCCACTGCCTGGTCGGCGTACTGGTTTCCGAATCGGAATCGCAATCCACCAGCACATTCCTGTTGGTGCGTCAGTTGCCTGGTGCGATCGAGCTCGCCGGTACATTTTTTCCGGCTGATGGCTACGTGCTGCTGCAGGACCACGGCGATATCCATCTCGTCTGCAAGGCGCGCTATTCGCACAGCTGCGGCTGGCTCGACGGCAAGGAGATCCGCAAGGACATTCCCGATCCGGCACCCTATTCGGCCGAGGCAATGTCCTGGCATATCGAAGCGACGCGCCGTGACTGGATCGGCGAGTTCATTCCCGGCAGCAGGCCGCCGGAGCGGCTTGCGATTCGCGCGACGGGCTGACGCCTCCAACCGGATTTGCGGAGCGGCACAGGATTGCTGCTCGTCTTCCTGCGGAAGACTATCCTCGCGAGGGAAACTTCCGCCGCTCACCAAGATCGACAGTATTCAGTCGTGCAACCGTGGCCTTGGTCCCGGAAGTTCGATCGGCGATGCTTTCAACCAGCTTCGCGATGCAAGACCGGACGCGCGGACTGGGCGTTCGCGCATAGGCCTTGAGAACGCGCAAGGCGCCCGGCTCGGCAAGCAAGCGAACCGCTGAATTCATGCCGGGAGATCCAGCCTGGGAAGATTCAAAAAACTCGCCAACCGAGACGTCCAGCACGGAAGCGATTTGCGCCAACCGGCTCGCGCCAACCCGGTTGGCGCCTCGTTCGTATTTCTGCACCTGTTGAAAGGTAACGCCGATTCGTTCTGCGAGTCCGGTTTGGCTGATGCCGCGGTTGATCCGCAACATACGAATCCTGGCACCCACCATCTCATCGAGCGGGCCAGACTTCCTCGTCGCCATGTGCGGCTCCCAACTGTTCAAGCTGGAACCTTAGCACAACCTCAGGGAGCTCAGGATACTAATTTGCGATCACAGGAAGCATTTTTACGCGCTGCTCGACATTGACGTGGTCAATCGTCAACCGCCCGTTGGGGTCGATCGCCGCCTTCATGGCCGGCGGGCGGCCGGTTTCGAGAAATTGCTGCAGGACGGCACGGCTCTCGTCCGAGAGCGCAAACAGCCCACGCATCAATTCAAAGAATCCCGGTTCTTCCGCTACATAGAGCAGTTCGCGCAGCTCCGCGCCGGTATATTGCCCCAGTGCCGTCAAAAGCCATTCGGTTTGGTCATTCGGATCGCTCTCAGGCACGCGATTCAGATAGTAGACAACCGATTCCGCACTCATTTCATCCCCCGGTACCTCGATAGCTCCCAGGCCCCCCGCTCCCGGTCGGCATTCTGGCAGCTAACTCCCGAGCCTAACACTGCTTGGGCCTTCGTGATTTCAGCGTGATCGCGAGCACGACGGCGCCCGAACTTCAGTTCCACAGCTCCAGCCTGGTCAGGGCTGTGCCGAACTGGCGCAGCTGGGTGCTGCCTGGCGCAAGATTCTTCCGCCGTTCGGTAGCGATTCGGGACTTCCCATTGCAAAAACCTAATCGCCTCACCGCGGAATCAGAAGGCTTTCGCGATGGCGCGCTGCGCGTCCTGCTGAATCGCCTTCAGATGGTTCCGGTCCCGGAAACTCTCGGCGTAGATCTTGTAGACGTCTTCGGTGCCCGATGGCCGCGCGGCAAACCATCCCGCCTCGGATTCGACCTTGATGCCGCCGAAGGATTGATCGTTACCCGGCGCCCGGGTCCGAATCGCACTGACCGGTTCACCGGCAAGCTGGCGCATATCAAGCTGCTCCGGCCCGAGCGCCTTCAGCGCACTCTTCTGTTTCGGCGTCGCCGGCACGTCGATCCGCTCGTAATAGGGTACGCCGAGTTCGGCCGTGAGGGTGGCAAACAACTGGCTCGGGTCGCGGCCGGTGCGCCCGAGGATTTCGGCGGCGAGCAGCCCCATCACCATGCCGTCCTTGTCGGTCGTCCAGACCGAGCCGTCGCGCTTGAGGAACGAAGCACCGGCGCTTTCCTCGCCGGCGAATCCGAACGCACCGGTGCCGAGGCCTTCGACGAACCATTTGAAGCCGACCGGGGTTTCGACCAGCTTGCGTTTCAGCTTGCCTGCGACACGGTCGATGATCGAGCTGGAGACGATGGTCTTGCCGATCGCGGCCTCGCTGCCCCATTGCGGCCGATGCTCGAACAGATAGGCGATTGCCGCGGCGAGAAAATGGTTCGGGTTCATCAGACCGCCCGTGCGCGTCACGATGCCGTGCCGGTCGGCGTCGGTATCGTTGGCAAAGGCGACGTCGAACCTGTCGCGCATCGCAATCAGGCTCGCCATCGCGAACGGCGAGGAACAATCCATGCGGATTTTTCCATCCCAGTCCGCCGTCATGAACCGAAACGTCGGATCGACGGCATCGTTGACGATGGTCGCATCTATCCCATAACGCTCGATCAGCGGCGCCCAGTAGTTAACGGCGGCGCCGCCCAGCGGATCGATCCCGATTTTCACGCCCGATGATTTGATCAGCGCCATGTCCACGGCATTGCCGAGATCGGCGACATAGGGACTGACATAGTCGTGCAGATGTGTCGAAGGCGCCTTGCGGGCGCGCTCATACGACACCCGCACAACGCCCTTCATGTCGGCTTCCATGTAGGCGTTGGCGGCCTTTTCGACCCTGGCCGTCACATCCGTGTCGGCCGGGCCACCATGCGGCGGGTTGTATTTGTAGCCACCATCCTCGGGCGGATTATGCGACGGCGAGATGACGACGCCATCGGCAAGTCCGCTCGTTCGGCCTTTATTGTAGCTCAGGATCGCATGCGAGATCACAGGCGTCGGCGTGTAACCGCCGCGCTCGTCGATCATGATGTCGACGCCGTTGGCGGCAAACACTTCCAGCGCACTCACCAGCGCCGGCTCGGCGAGCGCATGGGTATCGATGCCGACGAACAGCGGACCGGTGAGCCCGGTTTCGCGTCGGTGGTCGCAGATCGCCTGAGTCGTCGCCAGGATATGGTTTTCGTTGAACGAGTTCTTCAGCGAAGTCCCGCGGTGCCCCGAGGTTCCGAAGGCAACGCGCTGGGTGGGATCGGAGGGATCCGGTTTCGACGTGAAATAGGCCGTTACCAGCTGCGGCACATTGACAAGGGAGGCGGGATCGGCCGGTTTGCCGGCAGCGGGATTGGGAGCAGTCACGAGACCTCACGGAATGGGTGGTTTCGCCTGACTATACGTAGAAGCGATGACGTGGGCAAAGTTGAGCATGGCGCCTCTGACGCAAGCCGATGCAGCAGCCTCTAGTAAACGTTGCGTTGCCGGTAGGGTTTCCTGTCGCCGTGCGCGAAATAAGGGTTGTTCAGGCATTGCGCCGCGCGGCCCGACGCGGACGCGGCGCACTGCGCCAGCGAAGTAAAGCTGCAGTCGATGTAGTTGCCGTCAATGCCGTAGGTTTGCAGGCAAACCGGGAAGCTTGGATCATAGGTCTGGGCGCGCGCGGGCGCCGCGACCAGCATCGTTCCGATCGTCAGAATCGTGCAAGCCAATACGCGCATTTGGGGGCTCCTTCAGGACAGGGGGGACAAGCCAATGGGGGAGCTTGGCTACTTCCCATCCACAAACAGATAGGAAGTAATAGAAAATCAGCCACGCGCAAAAGGGTCGCTCGCCTGGCGCTCTCGGACAGATGCGGTCGGGCAATCGGATGCCCCGTCTGTGTCGTGTTCAGCGGCCCCTCGTAGTCGGTATGCGCTCCGGGCGTTCAGCTTGGGGGACCGCCATCACGCCGGCAGGCTGCTCGGTCCGTATCTGAGGCTTGTTGAGGCAGGGCTGGCCGGCTCCTCGCAACGCGCCTGGTAATTCTTCAACGCGAGACGCATGTCATCCGGCAACGCAATCGATTTGTGATCCACCAGCGAGGTCGTCACGGTTACGAAGGTGGCGCGGACGCACTCGGTGCCATCCTTGAACGCGTGAACCGTGAGCTTCATCGAGGTGCGTCCGATGTCGCGCACGATGACGGCGACGTCGAGCACGTCGCCCATGCTGCTGGGCTTGGCGAAATCCGCCGAGACGTGCGCATAGCCGAGGCCGGTCCGCCGTGTTCCGACCAGTTCATGATAGGGCAGTCCCAGCGCATCGCCGTACCAGTCCTCGATCACGCCGTTGAACAAATTGAGATATTCCGGCGTGTAGACGATTCCGGCCGGATCGCACGAGCCGAAGCGTACCCGCAGGCGCGTGCGCCAGACGCCGCTCTGCAACTCGGAGAATGTCAGGGATTCAAAACGGGCCATGCGGTGGGCTCATTTAGTTTAGGCCTAAAGCATTATTTTATAGCCGGGCCGGCGCGCAGAGTCGAGCATTGAAGTCTCCGGACGCCGTGCCACGCCCCTCAATCGGCGATTCCGTGTCGAGGCGCACAGGCGCCTTTTCAGAAATTTAAGCGGTTTCCAGCGTGGCGGAGGCCCGCCCCGCTTGCTTCGCCACGATATCCTCTACTACGGTCGTGGGTGCTGCAGGCAACCGAACCGGGATCGTTCGGGCCAGGCACTTGATTTGGTCCCAAAGGATTTACACGTTCATTTCAGAGCCTTTGTGCCGATCCGCTCGGCTGCACAGGGAACGTGGGAGACATGGATTTGATGGCCGGCAAGGAGATCGCGCTGATCGACGAAGAGAACATGGCCGAGGACGACACGGACAACCGCGCCCAGGTCAGGGTATGGCTTCGCCTGCTTGCCTGTACGTCCTTGATCGGTGCCGAGCTTCGCCGTCAGTTCCGCGAAGAGTTCGACTTCACGATGCCGCGCTTTGACGTGCTGGCGCAGCTCGATCGCGAGCCTGTCGGGCTGGTGCTGGGCGAGCTGCCAAAGCGGTTGATGGTCACGGCCGGGAATCTGACCCCGATCGTGGATCGCCTGGTCGAAGACGGCTTCATCACGCGGTCGCCGTCGCCGCTCGACCGCCGCGTGCAGATCGTCTGCATGACGTCCGCGGGCAGGAAGGCGTTCAGGCGGATGGCGAAGAAGCACGGCCTCTGGCTGGCTTCGCTGTTGGCCGAGGTTCCGAAAGGGCGGCTTGACGGATTGGTCAAGGAGCTCGACGACCTGAAGAACGCCGTGAAGCGCGCGACGGAGCAGGCCCGCGCTTGATCGCGCGCGCCGCAAGGCTAGCGGCGCAGTCTGTATCCTGCGGCATCGCGGTCCCACGTATCGGGAGTCCTCCCGGCCTCGCGCAGCGCGACCTTTCGGATCTTGCCGTTCTCGGTGAGCGGCATTTCGGCGACGATCCGGACAAACCGCGGAACGGCGAAATAGGCCATCTTGCCCTCGCAATGCCTGACGACATCGATCGGCTCCAGTGCATGGCCGGGTTCGAGCTGAACGGCCGCCGCAAGCTCGTCCTCGCCGAGTTCGGACGGCAGCGGATAGACGGCGCAGGCAGCGATCGCCGGATGCTTCAGCAGCACCTGCTCGACCTCCCAGGATGAAACATTTTCGCCGCGCCGGCGGATGGAATCCTTCATCCGGTCGACGAAGCGGTAATGGCCATCCGCATCGCGCACGACGCGGTCGCCGGTGTGAAACCAGAAATTTCGCCACGCTTCGGCCGTCTTGTCCGGCATTCCGAAATAGCCCGTCGAGAATGCGAGCGGCTCGCGCGAGCGCAGCAGCAACTCACCGGCCTCACCGTCAGGGAGAGGCCCGTCGAGGGGATCGACGATGCAGGCCTCCACGCCCTCGACGAGATGGCCCATCGTGCCGGGGCGATCGGACGGGATCGTGCCCGCGAACACGAAATTCGTTTCGGTCGAGCCGTAGCCGTCGAGCAGCGGCACGCCAAAACGTTCGAGAAACGGACCGTGAAACTGACCGGGGACGCCGCCGCCGAGCGCGACCCGCAGGAAATGCGCGGTGTCGTCGGCGGATTTTGGCTGCGCCAGCAGCATCACGGCCATCGCGCCGAGGAGATAGCCGACGGTTGCCTGATGCCGTCGCGCCGCGGCCCAGAAACCGGAGGCGGAGAATTTCGGCTCCAGCGCGTAGGTGCAGCCGTTCAGCACCGCCTGATAGAACGCATTCAGCGCATTGGTGTGGAACAGCGGCAGCGTCGTGAACAGCACGTCGCCCTCGCGGATGCCGAGCGCGCGCGCCGAGTAGACGCCCCACCAAAACATCTGTGCCTGCGGGCAGCAGACGCCTTTTGAAGGCCCCGTGGTGCCCGACGTATAGAGGATCGCGACCGTGTCGTCCGGCTGCACCGGCGCGGGCGATGCCCCCTCGCCGAGCGCGGGCAGCGGCGTGATCGATCCTGATATGGCCGGAAGCGCGGCGCCTTCTCCAATCGTCCAGACAAGATCCGGCGGCGCGACGTCAGGCTCCAGCGTTTCGATCGCCGGCATGAAGCCTTGCTCGATCACCAGCAGTTTCGGCGTGGAATTGCGCAGGATGTGGCTGAGCTGGATGCCGCGCAGCGCGGTGTTGATCGGCACGGTCACGGCGCCCATCCAGGCACAGCCAAGATAGACTTCCAGAAATTCCGGCCGATTCGAACACATCAGCGCGACACGGTCGTCGGCCTGAATTCCGGCGCGCATCAGGCGGGCCGCGGATGCGGCGGCGATCGCAGCCGTCTCGGCATAGCTCCATCGTGTTTCGCCGAAGACAAACAGCGTGCGGTCGCGGTATTGCGCGGCCTGCCGCGTCAGAATGGTTGAGAGAACCCGGTCCGCCGGCGGGAAGCGCTCGACCGCCTGCGACCAGATCGGCGTACCCTGCCGCTGCCTGGCCGCGCTGCTCTCACCTGCCTGCACACGCGCCTCCCAAAGGTTTCGCCGGGCTGGTCTGCGATAGATCGCTCTTGGCCGACGAGATAGTTTAGGCTTAAACTATTCACGAAAGCTGCCGCCGCAGCAAGGGGCAGCACGCGGGTTCCGGCGGCCATCCGTTTCGGCGGCTGGAGGCACGAACAGGAGCGACGTCCACAATGAGCCTCGACACGTATCGATCGCCATCCGATGCCTTCGCAGCCACGGCCGCAAGGCGGCCGGACGCGCCATTCCTGCTGGCGCCTGCAAGCGCGGGACTGCCCTACGCGCCGGAAGGATTCAAGATCGAATACGGCGCGTTCAAGACCGAAGTAGATCGGCTGCGCGCCGAATACGCGGCTGCCGGCTACGGACGCGGGGCGCGGGTTGCCTTGCTGCTTGAAAATCGCCCGGTCTTCTTCCTGCATTGGCTCGCTCTCAATGCGCTCGGGGTTTCGATCGTTCCGATCAACCCGGACGTCCGGCCCGACGAATTGTCCTTTCAGCTAGAGCTGTCACAGGCCGACCTGCTGGTGGCGACGCCGGATCGCATGCAGGTGACGAAGGGGGCGGCACTCGGGCGCGCCCGCCTGATCGATACCGACAGCCGCATTCCCCCATGCCGGACGGACGTCGTCGCGCAGGATGCCGAGTTCAACGCCGAATGCGCGCTGCTGTTTACTTCAGGCAGCACCGGCAAGCCAAAAGGCTGCATGCTCTCGAACCGCTATTTCCTGCAGGTCGCCGACTGGTACCTCGCACAGGGCGGCGTCGCCGAGCTGCAGCCGGACCGCGAGATCAACCTGACGCCGCTGCCGATGTTTCACATGAACGCGCTCGGCTGCAGCGCGGTCGGCATGATGGTGCTCGGCGGCGCCGTGGTGCCGCTCGACCGATTTCACGCCAACCGATGGTGGCAATGCGTGGCCGATAGCGGCGCAACCGTCGTGCATTGTCTCGGCGTCATCCCCGCCATTCTGCTGCAACTGCCGGTGACCGAGGTGGAACGGCAGCACCGCGTGCGTTTCGCCTTTGCGCCCGGCGTCGATGTCCGCCACCGCGCCACCTTCGAGGAACGCTATCGCATCCCGATCGTCGAGGCCTGGGCGATGACCGAGACCGGCGGCGCGGCGGCCACGACCACGTCGCGCGAACCGGCAGGCTTTGGCGCGCGCTGCGTCGGCCGGCCATCTGAAGGCATGGAGTATCGCCTTGTTGACGATCAGGGCGCCGATGTCGCGCCTGGAAAACCCGGCGAATTGCTGGTCCGCGCCAAGGGCGATGATATCAGGGCCGGATTCTTCAGCGGCTATCTAAAGGACGAGGAAGCCACCGAAGCCGCGTGGCAGGACGGCTGGTTCCATACCGGAGACCTCGTCTTCGCCGACGAAGACGGGCTGATGTATTTCTTCGATCGCAAGAAGACCATCGTGCGGCGCAGTGGCGAGAACATCGGCGTGCTCGAGGTCGAAAGCGCGCTTTACATGGACGCGCGTATCGGCGGCTGCGCGGTGACGCCCGTTCCCGACGACATCCGCGGCGAAGAGGTCTTTGCTTTCATCGTGCCGAATGCTGAGATCGACGACGCAGATGCGCTCGCGGCCTCGATCGTCAAGACCTGCGCCGAGCGCCTCGCCTATCACAAGGTGCCCGGCTATATCGCTTTCGTCGACGAACTGCCGCTATCGTCGACGCGCAAGCTCGCCCGGGGCGAGATCAAGACGCTCGCGGCGGCTTCCGTCAATGACAAGCGCGCGATCGACATGCGCGCGCTCAAGGCCAGGCTGCGCCACGCCTGAGCCGCGGGCCTGCCGCCGTCACGGCAGCAGCTTGTACTTGCCGTTTTCGATCTGGACCAGAATACGTGAGCGGCTGTCCACGCCGTGACGATCGGCCGGCGTATAGGTGTAAACGCCATGTGTACCCACGACTTCCTTGGTCGTGAACAGCGCTTCGCGCAGCGCGTTGCGGAATGCCGGCGTGCCGGGCACCGCACCCGTCGCCTTGGCGCGCTTGGCGGCATCCATGAACACCAGCCAGCCATCGAAGGCATAGGGCGAAAACCCATCGGTCGGCGCCTCGCCATTGGCCTTCTCATAGGCGGCGCGGAACGCCAGCCCGACCTTGCGGATCGGATTGCTCTCGGGAAGCTGCTCGGCTGCCGTTATCGGCCCGGTCGGACAGATGATGCCCTCGGCCGATTTGCCGGCAAGCCGCAGCAAGTCGGCGCTGATCATCCCATTGTTGCCGTAGAGCGGTCCCTTGTAGCCACGCTCGGACAACGTGATCACCGGCAGCGCGCCCGGCGTCCCGGTGCCACCCAGCATGATCGCGTCGGGCCGCGCCGAGACCGCACGCAGCACCTGCGCGGTGACTGAGTTGTCGGAACGCGCATAGCGCTCATTCGCGACGACCTTGATATTGGCCGCTTCAGCAGTTTGCAGCAGGGCGTTATAGAACAGATCGCCGAGAGCGTCGGAGAAGCCGATAAAGGCGACGGTCTTCACGCCGCGGCTCTTCATGTGATCGACGATGCCCTGAACGAGGAGCGGCATCGGCTGTGGCGTTTGCACCACCCACGGCCCGCCCTCCCCGGCAGGCACCGGCGCGATCGGCGAGACCGCCACCATCGGGACCTTCATCTCGATCGCAGCCGTGGCCATCGCCAGCGTCTGCGGTGCGCCGGACGTGCCGATCAGGAAGTCGACCTTCTCCTGTTCGACCAGCTTGCGGGCGATGCGCGTCGAAGCGGCCGGGTCAGAGCCGTCGTCGAGCTGGATGACGCGAACTTTTTCGCCATCGACCTCGCCGATATAGGTCTGGCCCGCGGCCAATCCTTTGGCGTTCGGCACGCCGATCGAGGACACCGGTCCGCTCAGGCCGGTGACGAAACCGACGAGGATGTCGGCACGCGCCGGTGCCATAGCGCCGAGCAGAAGCGCGGCGCTGATCAACAGAGTCTTGTTGTTTTTCATGATCTCACTCGATGTGGACGAATGGGCTCAACCCTGCCCGGGTACCAGCGCAAGGACACGCAGCGGACTGCCGGAGCCGTTCTGGATCTTGAGCGGCGCGGCCACGATCACAGCACCGGTCGGCGGGAGCTGATCGAGATTGCACAGGCATTGCAGGCCGTAACGCCCGCCACCGTGAAGAAAATGGTGCGCCGGATAAGGCGGCTCGAGATGACCGGCCTGGCCGGCATCGGTCCCGATCGTCTCGGTGCCAAGGCCGATGATGCCGCGCTCCTCGACCAGCCAGCGCATCACGGCGGCATCCGGCCCGGGCGTGTGCGCGCCGTCGTCCTTCAGATTAGCGTAGTCGCGCCAGCCCTTCTTCGACCAGTCGGTGCGCAGCAGCACCCAGTGCCGTTCCGGAATCCGCCCGTGGCTTTTTTCCCAGGCCTCGACCACCGGAATCGTCAAAAGGAAATCCGCATCCTTTGCAGCTTGCGCCGAGCAATCGATCACGCAGGCCGGCGCGATCATGTCGCGCACCGGGAGCGTGTCGACTGCGTTGTTCGGCAGATCCTTGCCGGTGAACCAGTGGATCGGCGCGTCGAAATGCGTACCGGTGTGCTCGCCGAAGGTCAGGTTGTTCCAGTACCAGGCAGGACCACTCGCGTCGTAGCGCGAAATCTGCTGGATGCGCACAGGCGCGGCCTGGCCGAATTCCGGCGG
This sequence comes from Bradyrhizobium sp. AZCC 1678, assembly GCF_036924765.1. Taxonomy (NCBI): domain Bacteria; kingdom Pseudomonadati; phylum Pseudomonadota; class Alphaproteobacteria; order Hyphomicrobiales; family Nitrobacteraceae; genus Bradyrhizobium; species Bradyrhizobium sp. AZCC 1678. The sequence goes on along the minus strand of NZ_JAZHSE010000001.1, from coordinate 1,960,211 downwards.
CAGTACGATGACGGGGAAGTCCGGGCTGAGCGTAAACGTCAGATCGACGACGCGCACCGCGCCGGATGCGACCGCGCCGGCAAATTGCATGAGACCATTGCTGTCCATTGCGCTTCTCCCGTTTCCAGCAAATCCGCCTACGCCCCGAGTTCACGCTCGACCGCCTTGGGGTTGGCCGCAAGGCGCTGGCGAATGTCCTCGGCGACATCGCCCACGAACACATCTTCCAGTCCGCGCTTGAGCGCCGACACGATCGCGCTCGCAACCGCACGGGGCGCGACCTTCGGCGGCGGCACCGTCTGGAACCATTCGATATCGAGCGGCCCTGTGAACACGTTGACCACCTTGACGCCGCCCGGGCGAAGCTCCGCCCGCAGGCAGTGCGACAATGAGAGACAAGCTGCCTGCGACGCTGAATACGCACCGAACACCGGCCAGTTCGCCAGCGCATAGACCGACAGGATATTGACCCAGGCAGCTGCGCTGTTGACGCCATCGGAGCCCCGCATCCGCATCGCCGGCCCAAACGCCTGCGCCAGATGCACGAAGCCGAGGTAGCTCTGGTCGATCTCGTCGCGCAGGACGCTGGTGCCCTGACGATCGAGCAGCCCGCCGGCGCGGACATGCTCGGAAGTGTTGATGAGGATATCGACCTTGCCGCCGATATCAGCCGCGAGATCCGCGACGGACTTCTCGTCGCCGATATCGAGCGGCACGATCTCGACGCCCTCCAGCGCGCGCAGCGCATCCTCGCCGCGGAACGGCTTCCACGGCTCGGCGACGCCGACGAATACGATCGATGCCCCGGCTGCCTTCAGCCCGGCCACCACTTCCTGACCGACGATGCTCCGCCCGTTCGTCACCAGAACGCGCCGGAATTTTGGATCGGCGGTCATCTCACGCCACTGCCTGTCATCCGTCATGTTGGGGGTCTCACGTTCGGGGTGCGCGAAGGCCACTGCCTGCCCGCTCTTGTCCAATTGAAACGACATCACGACCGGCTGCCCCTCTTCGCAATCGGCATGCAGGTGCGTCACCAGTTTCGGCCCGCATTCCATCGCAACCAGGCCGACGCGCCACGGCGCGCGCTCGCGGAAGTGTACATCGGCCGGGACGTGCAGCGTGGTTTCGCTCAAGAGCGTGCCGCCCCGCGGCGCGTCCGTGAAAATAAGATCGGCGGAAAGGCATGCGGGGCACGCATCACGCGCCGGATAGCAGAACGCCCCGCAACCGCCGCAGCGCTGCAGCATGAAACGGCCTTCGGCGGCGGCCCGCGTAAAGCCGTGCGACGCGCGGCTGCGCGCGCGCGGCGGCGACGTCGGCAACCGCGTCCGCAACAGCGGATTCTTCCGGCGCGGTTTTACGATCGGTTCGATCATGAGCCTGGTCCCGCGAGGATCGCCGCGCCCGAGGCGAGGCCGCGATCATAGTTGATCATTCCAAAGCCTGACGCCAACCCGATGCGCGCATCGCTCACCTGCGTCGGACCGGCCTGCCCGAGCACCTGCCGCAATGCCTCGACCACCCCAAGATAGGCGCCGCCCGCGCCGGCCTGCCCGACCGAGAGCTGGCCGCCGGAGGTATTGTGCGGGAAGCTGCCGTCGATCGTAAGGTCATGCTGCCGCACGAAGTCAGGCCCTTCACCTTTGCGACAGAAGCCGAGGTCCTCGAACTGCATCATCGAAATGACCGGGTAATCGTCATAGGTCTGGACGAAGTCGAGATCGTCAGGCTTGACGCCGGCCATCGCGTAGAGCTCGTCGACGTCCATCGCCCATCCACCGCGCACCTGAACGGGATCGTCGCTGAACGCATTGTGACGCTCGATCGTAGAGAGAATTTTGGCTGCGGGCAGGTTCAGGGATGCGGCGACGTCCTCGCTCATCACCAGGAAGGCCTCCGCGCCCGCGCACGGCATCACGCAGTCGAACAGATGGATCGGATCGGCGATCGGGCGCGCCGACATGTATTGCTCGATCGTGAGCGGCGCTTTCATCAGGGCATGGGGATTACGAAGCGCGTTGCTGCGCTGGGCCACCGCGATCTTGCCGAAATCCTCGCGCCGCGCACCGAACGTCCGCATGTAGTTGCGTGCGATAAGCGCAAAGCTCGCATTGGCGCCACCGGCGCCATAGGGATAGACGGCATCCTGATTGAAGCGCGAGAAATTCTCCAGCGTGTAGCGGAAGGAGTCGACGTGGTTGGTATCACCCGCCACGCACGCCACGATGCGGGCGTCGCCCGCCTGCACTGCCCGCGCGGCTTTCCGGAGCGCGGCAATCGCGCTCGCGCCCCCGAGCGGAATGGTGTCGATCCATCGCACGCACAGTCCGAAGTGCTGGGTGAGGCTGATCCCGCTATCGAGCCCCGCCGTGAAACTCGAAACACAGAAGCCGTCGATGTCGCGCGGCGTGATCCCGGCCCCATCGACCAGCGATTTCAGCGCGCGGCCGATCCACCATTGCGCGCTCTCGATCGAGTAGCGCGTATAGGGAATCGTTACCGGAACCGCCATCAGGACCCGATCATAAGGTGTTCGGATGGAGTTCTGCATCGGACTGCCGGGTTCCTGTGAGCCGCTTAGAGTACGGTCAGCTTGACGTCGATATTGCCGCGCGTTGCGTTGGAATAAGGGCAACGCTCGTGGGCGCCGGCAACGACTTCCTCGGCGACGGATTTCTCCAGCCCGGGCAACAGTACCTTGAGCTCGACGGTGAGCGCGTAGCCAACCGCGACCGGCCCCATGCCGACCTTGGCGGCAACGGTCGGCTCCGCCGACGGCGTGATCTTGCGCGTGCGCGCGACGAGTTTTACCGCGCCGAGGAAGCACGCGGCATAACCGGCGGCGAAAAGCTGCTCCGGATTGGTTCCCGGTCCACCCGGCCCGCCCAGTGATTTCGGTACCGACAGCGACACCGACAGAAGCCCGTCGTCGCTCGCGGCCTTGCCGTCGCGCCCGCCGGTCGCGGTTACTTCGGCTTCATACAGAATCTTGTCTGGCTGCAGCATGTCTTGCCCTCAAGAGGTCTTTGGTTTGTCGGCTTGCGAGCGCGCCACGGTGGCGCGGAAATCCTGGCGGGCGCGATCATTGGCCAGCGCGAAGCTCGGCCCCCGGCTCGGCTCGGTGCCGTTGAGGCGCTGCAACTGCACCCACATCTCGGCGCTCTTGAGCGCAACCGCTGCGCAGTTCACCACGGGCGCATGACCTATCTTGAAGCCATGCTCGCTCGCAATCAGGAGGCCGGGCAACACGCCTGCCGGAATGATGACATCGGCGCCGCGATCGACCAGCGGCTGCGCGCAGGCAGCGAAGTCGGCCAGCATGCGCGCCCTCGCCGCCGCGTCGCCAGCGAACGCCGCGCTGAAATCCTCCGGACGGCAACCCATCCCGGTGACATGCACCACGCGGCCGGAAAGCCCGTAACGATCGGCCTGTTCGTAATGCCAGACCTCGAAGGCTGAATCGAGCGTGACAAGGCCGAGCCGCCGCCCAAGCTGCGAGGCCGCGAGCAGCGTGGCCTCGCCAGCGCCGACCACCGGAATCGTGAGCGCCGAGCGCAGTTCGTACAATCCTGGATCCTGGAAGTGACCCATGACATAGGCGTCGAAGCCGTTCTCCTGCGCCGCGAGCCCGTTGTCGACCGCCTGGATCGCGCAACGAAATTCGCTCAAGCGACCGAAGTCGCGGTCGGCGGGCGTGATGCCCTCGACGTGGACGCTGGTGCCGGGCGCCGCGATATCGTTCAGATAGGCCGCAAGCCGTGCCATGTAGGGCGCGCTCGTAGCCTGGTCGACGAAGCTCTGCCAGAAGATGCGCACAGCAATATCCTGTTTCACAGGCGAACCGTGCCGAGCCTCGAACCTCCGCGGTCACGGAGGGGTGACGACACGCACAAGCCTGTCGTTGCGGAGGCGCGTTGTAGCGTGACGCCGTCCCATCGACCGAAATATTTCAACCACAAAATAATTTTGGCGTCAATTGAACCGCGCGCCGGCGCATGCTGTGCACGACTGGATCGGTTTGCCGAAAGGACAGGCAGATAGCGCCTTACCCTTTTGCATAAGCGAATTCAGCTCTCGCGGCCGCACGCGCTGCGGCAAACTTTTTCCGCGGAGCGCGAATCTGGCGTATTGACCTGCGGCCGAGAAATACTTTAGGCTTTAAACAATTGACAGGGAGTGAGCGCCGTGCAGACGCACGTCGCCTTGATAGTTGCGTTGATAAAGGCTCTTCAATCGTGGCTGAGATCATTGACCTCGGGATGGCCAGTGCTGCGGGCGGGTTCGCATTCGCCGCGGCCGGTCCGGTCGTTTCAGGATCCACTTCAGGTCTTGGCCGTCTGAATCTTGGCCGTCTGGGCGGCAACGAAATCGCGGACGAGGCCAGCGAAAGCCTCCGGCATCTGATCGGGAAGCGGCACCATGCCTCCTGAAAGCTCGCGCAAGATGCTGCCTTCGATAGCTCCAGCGACCTTCGGAGCCACCGGATGAACGTGCGGATCGCCCGTCGGAGCAATGACCAGCGTGGGACAGTGGATCTGCCCCAGACGGTCTTCCATCCGATAGCGATTCACCACCCGGTGCCCTTCCGCCGCCATCTCGCCGGCCCGCAGGGCGTCGACCACGAAGCGCTGCAGCAGATCGATATCATCAGCGGGGTAGAACGGTTGCCGGCGCGCCCAGAGCTCAGTGAGATGGGCGCCGTCGGTACGTGCTTCCACATCGTCGATGACGCGCGTGCCGTGGTGTTTGGCCCGGCGCGCCGCATCGACGAAAGGACACGCCGAGAGCACCAAGGCGCTGACGCGCGCTGGCACCGAGGCAGCCATTTCGATCGCGATCACCGCGCCGGTATGATGGCCGACGATCGCGGCGCGCGGTTCTTCCAGCGCATCGAGCAGCGCGAACGCGCCCTCGGCCCACAGCTCAATCGACGGGTCGCCGGCGGGCGAAGCGGAATCCCCGAAGCCGAGCGTGTCCATCGCGATCGCGCGGAAATCGCGGCCGAGCAGCGGCAGCACATCGCGATACTCGTCCCACGAGCGCGGCGTCTGATGCAGCAGGAGAACAGGAAAACCGGTTCCCGCCATGGCGACGTGAATGCGACCGAGAGGCGTCGTGACGAAGCGGCGCTCGACATTGGAACCGGTTCTGGTGACGCTCATTTCACAACTCCCATGCCGACGCGGGGATCATGCCTGCGCCGGGCTTCGACGACAATCACGGCATCGATCGTGCTGGTCCGACCTCGATCCATGCTGACATCTCGCTCAGGTCGCGGCTGATTTCAACCAAGGGGAATGCAATGCGCAAGATGTTGAGTTTGACTGCACTCATCGGCGGCCTCGTCGCGGCCTCGACCGCACAGGCCGACATCACGATCGGATTCGTGACGTCGCTCAGTGGACCCGGCGCCTCGATCGGAATCCCGTATGGGCGCGGCATCCAGGCGGCCATGGAATACAAGAGCGAGGTCAACGGCGAGAAGATCAAGCTGATCCAGCTCGACGACGGCTCCGATCCCTCTGCCGCCACCCGCAACGCGCGCAAGCTCATTGAGGAAGAAAAGGTCGATCTCCTGATCGGCACCGCAACGGCACCTTCGACCATCGCGATGATGGCGGTCGCGACCGAACTGAAGGTGCCGATGATCGCCGTCTCCCCGGTGATCGGACAGCCCAACCCGGCCGACCAGTGGGGCATCTCCGTTCCGCAGCCCGCCTCGCTGCTGGTCAAGGTCGTCGCCGATCGCATGAAGCGCGATGCCATGAAGAATATCGGCTATATCGGCTTCTCCGATGCCTGGGGCGATCTCGTCTACAACGGCGCCAAGGCTGTCGAAGCCGAGGACGGCATCAAGGTGCTGACCAATGAGCGCTACGCGCGCGTCGATACGTCAGTCACGGGCCAGATCCTTAAAGTTCTCGCGGTGCGTCCGGATGCCGTGCTGATCGGCGGATCGGGTACGCAGGGCGCGCTGCCGCTGCTCGCGCTCGGCGAGCGTGGCTTCAAGGGCAAGACCTACGGCACGGTTGCGCTGGTCAATCCCGATTTCGTGCGCGTCGGCGGCAAATCCGCGGAAGGCATTCAGGTCTCCGCCGGCCCGGTCATCGTGGCCGAGCAGCTTCCCGACAGCCATTTCGCCAAGAAGCTTGCGCTCGAATTCCGTGCCGCCTTCCTGAAGGCCAACAACGTCCCGACCACGGACGGCTTCTCGGCCTATTCCTTCGACGGCTGGATGATCTTCACGACCGCCGCCGCTCGTGCGCTGAAGACCGCCAAACCCGGCACCGTCGAATTCCGCAAGGCCATGCGCGACGAGATCCTCAACACCAAGGAGCTCTCGGGCGTGCACGCGGTCTACAACTTCAAGGCCGGCGCCTACCACGGCGTGGACGAGCGCGCGCTGGTGATCGTCCGCCTGGTCAACGGCGCCTGGACCTACCAGCCCTGAGCGAAGCCTAAGCGTAACACGGAAGGACGGCCGACAGCATGACGGCAGACATCGCAGCGATCCTTGCGATCGACGGAATAGCCACCGGGGCGGTCTACGCCCTGGTGGCGATCGGAACCGTGCTGATCTTCACCGTGACGCGGGTGATCTTCATTCCGTTCGGCGACATCGCGGCCTTCACGGCGTTGACGCTGGCGGCGCTCGATGCCAGGCAGCTTCCCGGAACGGTCGGGCTAGTTGTCGTGCTGGCCTGCATGGCCTGCGTGATGGAGGTCGTCTCGCTGGCGCGCGCCGGCGAGTTTCGCGCGGTGCCGAAGGCCGTCCTCGGCTATCTCGTGCTGCCATTGATTGTCGTCGGGATCGTCTGGCTGACGATGCGCTTCAATCCACCGATGCCGGTCCGGATCGTGCTGGCGCTGCTCTTGATCATGCCCATCTCGCCGCTGCTGGACCGGATCGTGTTCCGCCCGATCGCGGACGCCTCGGTTCTGCTGCTGCTGACGGTCTCGGTCGCGCTTCACTTCGCGCTGGTCGGACTTGGCTTGCTGTTCTTCGGCCCCGAAGGCGTCAGGACCGAGCCGTTGACGTCGATGGCGATCGAGATCGCCGGCGTTCACGTTTCCGGACAGACGGTGCTGATCCTGGCGGCGGCGCTGGTGTTCAGCGGCTTGCTGTTTCTGTTTTTCGACTTCACGCTGGTCGGCAAGGCGTTGCGCGCGACCGCCCTGAACCGCACCGGCGCACGGCTGATGGGAATCCGGCCCGCGCGCGCCGGGACCATCGCCTACCTCCTGGGATCGCTGATGGCCGGTGTCTCCGGCATCCTGATCGCGCCTGTGAACACCATCTTCTACGACTCCGGATTCCTGCTCGGCCTGAAGGCCTTTGTCGGCGCCATCGTCGGCGGCATGGCCAGCTATCCTGGCGCGGCACTCGGCGCGTTCGGCGTCGGCATCATCGAGAGCTTCGCGTCGTTCCAGAGCAGCACCTTGAAGGACGTCATCGTCTTCTCGCTGCTGATCCCCGTCCTGCTCTGGCGCTCGCTCGCCTCGCAGCATTCCGAAGAGGAAGTCGAGGAATGACACTGCAGCAGATCCGTCTCATCTTGGCCGCGGCGATCGCCTGTCTCGTGGCGGCGCCCTTCGTGCTCAATCCGTTCAGCATCACCTTGCTGAACTACATCGGCATCTACTCGCTTGCCGCCATCGGGCTCGCGCTGCTGACCGGGGTCGGCGGCATTGTCTCGTTCGGCCAGGCGGCCTTCGTCGGCGTCGCAGCCTACTCAACCGCCTGGGTCACGGCGGTGAACGGCTATTCGCCCTGGCTCGGGCTCGTGCTGGCCGTCGTCCTGACCTGCAGCATCGCCGCGATCCTGGGCTTCGTGACGCTGCGCCTGGGCGGCCACTTCCTGTCGCTAAGTACGGTTGCCTGGGGACTGGCGATTGCGTTCCTGTTCGGCAACATCGATGGCCTCGGTCAACATAACGGCATCTCGGGCGTTCCGCCGATTTCGTTCGGTCCGCTCGCTTTGGTCGAGAGCCGGCAGATCTATTTCCTGATCTGGGCGATCGTCGTGGCGGTCCTTTTCGTCTGCTACAACCTTCTCGACTCCCGCATCGGGCGGGCGATGCGCGCGCTCCGTGGCGGCAATACGCTGGTCGAAAGCCTCGGGATCAGCGCATTCCAGATCAAGCTGGTGACGTTCGTGATCGCCGCATTCCTCGGCGCGCTGTCCGGATGGCTCTATGCCCATCTCGGCCGTTTCGTCAGCCCCGGACCGTTCGAGGCCGGCATGGGCATCGAGTATCTGATGATGGCGATGGTCGGCGGTGCCGGCAGCATTCTGGGCGGCGTGGTTGGTGCGGCGATCGTCACGCTGTTGAAGAACACCGTGCAGGACTATTTGCCGCTGATCGCAAAGGGCGCCTCCGGCCAGCTCGAGATCGTGGCGTTCTCGGCGCTGTTCATTCTGTTCCTCCAACGCGCCCGGCAGGGCATCGTCCCGTTCCTCGCAGGTTTTCTGCCGGACCTGAAACAGTCCCGTCCGCAAGCGGCGACGCCATTGCCGCGCCGCGAGCAGCCCGCGCCCGGCACGCTGCTTCTCAAGGTCAGCGGCGCGCAGCGGCGATTTGGCGGTCTCGTCGCCGTCAACAATGTCAGCTTCGACGTGAAGTCCGGCGAAATTCTAGGCCTGATCGGGCCGAACGGCGCGGGCAAGACCACGATGTTCAACCTGCTCACGGGAGCGCTGCGCGCCAACAGCGGCGAGATCGCGTTCGCGGGCCGCTCGATCACCCGCGACCAACAGTTTCACATCGCCCGCGCCGGAATCTCCCGCACCTTCCAGCACGTCAAGCTGCGCCCGCGCATGACGCTGCTCGACAACGTGCTGCTCGGCACCTATTCGCGCACCCGGACCGGCCTGTTCGCCGGCGCGCTGCGCCTCAATCAGGCGGAAGAAGCCAGTGCCCGCTACGAAGCGCTGCGGCAGCTCGAACGGGTCGGGCTCGGCGACAAGCCGTTCGAACTCGCCGGCAATCTGCCGCTCGGCAATCAGCGCGTGCTCGAGATCGCCCGCGCGCTCGCCGCCGATCCGACGCTGCTCGTGCTCGACGAGCCGGCGGCCGGCCTGCGTCGTCAGGAAAAGCTCAAGCTTGCCGAACTGCTGCGGTCGCTGCGCGCGGACCACCTGACGATCCTCCTGGTCGAGCACGACATGGAGTTCGTGATGTCGCTGGTTGATCGCATCGTCGTACTCGATTTCGGCTCAAAGCTCTGCGAGGGCGAACCGGCAGCGATCCGCAGCGACGCCCGCGTCCAGGAAGCCTATCTCGGAGGTGTCGCGTGACACAGATGCTTTCGATTGAGGATGTGTCGGTCGGCTACGGCAAGGTGGAAGCCGTACGCAATGTCTCGCTGTCGGTCGAAGAAGGACAGATCGTGACCGTGATCGGCCCGAACGGCGCCGGCAAGACTACCCTTCTGATGGCCGCCATCGGTCTGCTGAAGTCCACGGGACGGATGGTGTTCCAAGGCACCGATCTGGCGCGGATCGATGTCGAGGGCCGCGTCGAGCGCGGCCTTTGCCTTGTGCCCGAGAAGCGCGAGCTGTTCGCCGACATGTCAGTCGCCGACAACCTGTTGCTCGGCACCTACAGCCTGCGCGACCGCTCGACGACACGCAAAAGCCTCGACGACGTGTTCGACCGTTTCCCCCGGCTGAAAGAGCGCAGCAAGCAGGCCGCCGGCACGCTGTCGGGCGGCGAGCGGCAGATGCTGGCGCTCGGCCGGGCGCTGATGGCGAAGCCGAAACTGCTAGTGCTCGACGAACCCAGTCTCGGCCTCGCGCCGCTCATCGTCCGCGAAATCTTCCGCACCATCGCCTCGCTGCGAAGCCTCGGCGTCTCGGTCCTGCTCGTCGAGCAGAACGCCCGCGCCGCGCTGGAGACCGCGGATTACGGCTATGTGCTGGAGACCGGCGAGATCATCCAGTCCGGGCCGGCGGACACGTTGATCCATGATCCAAAGCTGATCGCCGCCTATCTCGGCGGGCACTAGCGGGACCAAAACTACGAAAACAACCCCATGCAAAGTAGAAATGGGGCCTCGCATCGTCCGAACATACCAGAACTAGTAGCAAAAACAGCGCGCGTTACGCGACGGGTTCGCGCGCAAGACCCATGGCGCGCAACGCCGAGGCAAAGGCGGCGAGCCGCTGCTCGCGATAGGCGGCGAGATCGACACCTTCGTAGTTCATGAATCCCTGCCCGGTCTTCATGCCAATTCGTCCCTCGCGCATATTCGTCGCAATGATCGGCGGCGCTGCGTAGCGGTTATCGCCGAGCGCCCCGACCAGATAGTTGCTGGCGTGATGCAGGATGTCGCCGCCGCCCCAGTCGATGAATTCGAGCAAGCCGAGGATCGCAAAGCGGAATCCAAAACCGTGGATGACCGCCTTGTCGATATCCTCCGCCGATGCGACGCCCTCTTCGACCATACGGGCGGCTTCATTCATCGCCAGCGACTGGATTCTCGGCACGATGTAGCCCGGCCGTGCCGCGCACACGACCGGCACCTTGCCGATCCCTTCGAGCAGCGCCTTCAGGCGTGCCGTGACCTCGGGTGCGGTCAGCCGTCCCGGGGACAATTCGATCAGCGGCACGAGAAACGCAGGATTGAGCCAGTGCGCATTGAGGAAGCGAGCGGGATGTTCGATCGAGCCGGCGAGATCGTCGACCAGAATCGTGGACGTGGTCGAGGCAATGATCGGACCGGGGCCGGCAAGGCGGGAAGCTTCGCCGAGCGCCGCCTGCTTCAGCGCCAAGATTTCGGGCATTTCCTCGAACACCACGTCACAGCGCGGCAACACCGAACCGGCCTCCTGCCTGGATACGACCGTGACCCGATCGGCAATCGTGCCCACCAGCTCTTTCGGGAGCAGATCGATCCTGGACAGGATTTCGAGGGTCGAGCGGATCTCGGCTCTCGCCTCGGCCGCGAGCACATCGAACGCCGCGGCTTCCCGCTGCTTGAAATCGACGATGACGACCTGATGGCCGGCGAAAGCGAACACGACGGCGATCCCGCGACCCATTCGCCCGGCGCCGAGGCAGCCGATGACCGGTTTCATCGAAAGCCCTCCTTAAGCAGGCCCTGCAACGCAGTCCGGTCGAGCGCGCCAAGCCCGAGCGAGGACAAGGTCCGGCCGTCGGTCGCGAAATCCTGCCCCGTGATGGCGGAGCCGATCGCCAGGAACGCCTTGACGAGCGGCGTTTGCACGCCCGCAAGACCTGCCACCGATGCAAGGAACGACAGGCCGAGCCGCAAATCCTCCAGCATGTAGCGATGCTCGACGAGAACGAGGCGTTCCGACCAATCGCCGGAATCCGTAAGCTGGTCGTGCGCGTCGCGCGCATACATCCAGGGCTCGCCCTCCTTCGCATAATGGTCGGCCAACGGAAAATGCGGCCCTCTGTAGCCAAGCGCCTCGCGGATGGCGATGCGTTCGGCATCGAGTGCGTCCGTAACACGGCGTATGGCCGGCTGCGTTCCTTCCTTGTGGATGTCCCACTTGTCGAAATGTTCGATCGGGCCGGCGTTCATGGTGATCAGCGGCGGATGGATGATCGGACCGGCATTCATCAGCGAGCCCGAGAGCGCATCGCCGCATGGCTCGATCGCGTTCGGAAACGCGCGTTCGATCACGCCCAGCGCATGCGGTTCGAGGCGTAATGGAAATACGCCGGTCGGCAACCGCGCGCCCCGGCCCGAGATGCGGACCGCATAAGGACCCTGCTTGCGCGCAAGCCACGGCAGGGTCCCGGTCTCCGCGGTTGCGATCTCGGCGCGGTTGCCTGCATCCCGCGCGGCGCGGGCAAAGATGTAGGAGCCGAATGTGCCGGGCGGCAGGAACACGACCTGGCCGTCGCGCAAATGCGACGCGGCCAGTTCGGCGATCGCAGGCTGCGCGAAGGCCGGCGCCGGGCAGAGGATGAGATCCGCGGCGTCAATGGCTTCCGCAATCGACGACGTGATCATAGCCAGCCGGGCATCACGCCGCCCCGACCGATCGATGACCGTTATGGTGCCGCCCTGCGCGCGATGCGCCTCGACATCCCCGGGATTTCGCCGCCACAGCCGGACTTCGTGACCGGCCAATGCGAAGTCGCCGGCGGCCGCGAACGAACCGTTCCCTCCGCCCAACACTGCGATCTTCAAGATTGTTCTCCCCTTCAGACCCTTTACGCCGGTTCCGCCTTGACGTTCTTTTCCTGCCACGCCGCCCAGGTCGGCCGATCGATCTGGAACAGGTCGGAGGAGCGCGCATACCAGCCGCTGCCGTGCATGCGGGCGATCAGGCGCAGCGCCTGGGTATCGATGTGACAGCGCTCCTTGTCCAAAATCACCGTGTCATCGACATGGGCGCGGACCACGCGGCCGATGACGGCGGTTTGCCGTGGCCCCGTCACCAGCGAGGTCAGGACCCGGCATTCGAACGACACTGGCGATTCAGCGATACGCGGCGGGCGCACCGCCTGCGAGGCAGCCGGCGTCAGTCCGGCCAGCGTCAGTTCATCGATCTCGGGCGGCGCGTCGATACAGGTTATGTTCATGGCCTCGGCGTTGGCTTCGCCAACGAGGTTCACGACGAATTCCCCGGTATCGAGAATATTGGCCGCCGTGTCCTTGAACCGCTCCGAGCCCGCCAGAAGCCCGATCGCGACCGTCGGCGGCTCATGCCCCATCACGTTGAAGAAGCTGAAAGGCGCGGCATTGATCACGCCGCTCGCGGAGAGCGTGGTGATCCAGGCGATCGGCCGCGGCGTCACCGTGGCCGTCAGGATCTTGTAGCGGTTCTGCGCTTCCAGCGTCTCCATGTCGAAGATCATGCCGGCCTCTCAGATCGCCACCACCGGATGGCGCAGCCGGCCGATGCCCGTGACTTCCGCTTCCACCACGTCGCCCGGCCACAGCCATTCCTGCGGAGAGCGCCCGGCGCCGACGCCCTCGGGCGTGCCCGTTGCGATGATGTCTCCCGGCTCCAGCGTCATCGCGGCGGAAATATCCGCGATCAGGAGCGGCACCTTGAACAGCATGTGGCGCGTGTTGGAGCGCTGCTTCTCGACACCGTTCACCGTCAGCCAGAGATCGAGCGCGTGCGGATCGGTGATTTCGTCTGCCGTAACGATGCACGGCCCGAACGGCGCGTAGGTGTCCTGTCCCTTGGAGTAGATCCATTGACCGGCGCGGCGATTGTCGCGGGCGCTGATGTCGATCATCACGCTGTAGCCGAACACGAAGCTGAGTGCTTCCGCCTCCGACACCCGCCGTGCGGTTCGTCCCATCACGACGGCAAGCTCGACTTCCCAGTCGAGTTGCTGCGTGATCGCCTTGTTGTGATGGATGGCCTCGTCAGGCCCGATCACGCTGGTTGGCGGCTTCGAGAAGATGATGGGTTGCTTGGGCAGGTCCTTTGCCGTGTCGAGGGCGCGGGACGACTCCGCGACGTGCTCGACATAATTGAGACCGATACCAAAAATGTTCTTGCGGGGACGCGGGATCGGCGCCAGCAGCCTGACATTCGCCAGCGGCAAAGCGGCGCCTACCGGCCAGTTATCCTTGCCCTCGTTCAATATCTTCTTGAGCGCTGCCAGCGCGGGCGGCCCAAGATCGATAAAGTCGAGCATCGATGACGGAAGGGAAGCCCCGGCATGCTGGCCAGCCTTCTCAACGTCGACGACCAGATCGCCGACGACGGCGCCAAGACGGGCTGCAGCCTCAACTGTGCTGCGATAGGTAACGAGGCGCACTGTTTCTCTCCTCCTGTAGCGTTTTCAAGCGAAGTGGATACCGGTTCGCGTGAAGAAAACGCGTCAAAACAAGAATCTAGAGCTTCGGTTCTGATTCAATCAGAACCGAAGCTCTAGGATACGAGGGGCTGCCGCCCGCCATTGTCGCCAAAGGCTTCCTCGCGGTAGAGCCCGAGCGCGTGCATGACCGGCAGGTCGTTGAAGGTGAAGAGGCAGGCGTCCTCGCTGGCGGAGGCATTCACATGTTCATGCCAGGCCCATGACGGAACACAGAAGATGTCGCGCTCCTTCCAGTCGAAGCGCTTGCCGTCGATGATCGAGTGACCGCGTCCCTTGGCGACCTGATAGATGAAGCTGCCGGTGTGACGATGCGCGCGCGTGCTCTCGCCCGGCCGCAGCATCTGCATCGACGCGCCGATCGTCTGCATCACCGGACCGCCGGTCACCGGGTTCACATAGTTCATGAGCACGCCGTCATACGGCGAACCGTCGGTGGCCTTGCCGTAGCGCTGCAGCGCCTCGTAGGTCGGACCCCACTCATATTTCAATAGTGGCGAATATCCCTTGGACCATTCGGCGCCTGCCGGACGCAGGCCGGGATTGCCCCAGGTGTGCGTCATGTCGTCGACGGGATAGCCGACGCTCTGCTGCAGATCGGGATGGACCACGTAAAAGTTGGCTTCGAGCGTATTGACCAGCGGGATGTCGAGACCGTCCTGCCAGATGCAGGGCGTGCCGTCGCTGGAGACGCCGTGTTCATGCCAGGTGCCGTTCGGCGTCAGCACGAAGTCGTTGGCGCCGAGCGTCATCTTGTGGCCGTCGACGATGGTGTAGGCGCCCTCGCCTTCCATGATGAAGCGAAGGGCGGACGCCGAATGGGCGTGGGCGGACGCGACCTCGCCCGGATGCATGACCTGCAGGCCGGAATAGAGCCAGCCGACCGCGGCGGCGTGCTCACGCCGGCCGGGATTGTTCAGGTAGATGACGCGCCGCCCGGCCTTTTCGGGCGACACCAGTTCGACGGAGCGCAACACGTGCGCGCGGAGGTCCTCGTAGCGCCACAAGACCGGAACGGAAGACGATTTGGGCTGCCAGGGCTCGATCTTGTTCGCGACCGTCCAGAGCGCGCCCGCTTCCAGCTTTTCGAGCTGGTCATAGTAGGCGAGCAATTCAGGCGTATCCTCGACATTGGCCCGTCCGGCCACGTCTTCCCGGTGGTTTTCACGAGCTTTCGTTGCCATGTCGCCCTCCTGTACTGGCGCCTTGTCCGGCGTCGCGTTGTCAGTTCATCTGATCAGGTATCATCGCGATCGCCTGGATTTCGACCTTGGCGCGATCCTCGATCAGCCCCGATACCTGCAGCGCCGTCATGGCCGGAAAGTTCCGGCCTATCACGTCACGATAGACCATGCCGATTTCCTTCAGGCGCGCCGAATATTCCTTACGATCGAGCAGGAACCACGTCATCGACACGATATGCTCGGGCCCGGCGCCGCCGGCACGCACCACCGCATCGACGTTCTTCAGGGTCTGGCCGATCTGAGCCACCAGATCGTCGGACTCGAACTTGCATTGTTCGTTCCAGCCGATCTGGCCTGCGACGAAGATCATCTTGCCGCGGGCGGCGATGCCGTTCGCATAACCGCTCGGCTTGGCCCAACCGGGCGGCTGCAAGAACTCGAACATTTCTTAACTCCCGTAGCAGGACGCGACTGGACGCCCGCAGCTAGGCTTTCAGGACGTCGCGTCCGATAATGAGTTTCTGGACTTCGGTCGCGCCTTCATAGATGCGCAACGCGCGTATCTCGCGATAGAGCTGCTCGACCATCTCGCCGGAGCGCACGCCGCGGCCGCCGAACATCTGCACGGCGCGGTCGATCACTTCTTGCGCGGTTTCGGTCGCGACCATCTTCGCCATCGCCGCTTCGCGCGTCGTGGAAGCTTTCTGCACGTCGCGCCGCCAGGCCGCCCGATAGGTGAGAAGCGCACTGGCGTCGACACCCGCCGCCATGTCGCCGAGCGCTGCCTGCGTCAATTGCTGGTCGCCCAGCACGCCGCCGAACATCCGCCGGCTCCGCGCATGCGCTGTCGCCTCATCGAGCGCGCGGCGGGCAAAGCCAAGTGCTGCGGCTGCGACCGACGCGCGGAAGATATCGAGGGTACGCATCGCGATCTTGAAACCTTCGCCCGGCGAGCCCAACAGCCGCGCCGCCGGAATCCGGCACGAATCGAAACGCAGCGTCGCCAGCGGGTGCGGCGCCATCACGTCGATGCGGTCGGCAATCGAGAACCCGGGATCATCCGGCAGCACCACAAAAGCCGAAATGCCCCGCGCGCCCGGCGCCTCGCCGGTTCGCGCAAACAGCGTATAGACATCGGCGATGCCGCCGTTGGAAATCCAGGTCTTCTCGCCATCCAGGATATAGTGGTCGCCCTCGCGCCGCGCGCTGCAGGCCATCGCGGCAACGTCGGAACCGGCTTCCTTCTCCGACAGGGCAAAGGCCGCGACCCAGTCGCCGCGCCGCGCCTTCGGCAGCACCAGCGCGCGCAATTCAGGCGAGCCTGCAATCGCCACCGCCCCGGTGCCAAGTCCCTGCATCGCAAAGGCGAAATCAGCGAGCCCGCTGTGCCAGGCCAGCGTCTCGCGGGCCAGACAGATCAGCCGGGAATCGATCACCGCATCGGGCCGATCGTCCGCGACCGACGCCTCCAGCAATCCTGCAGCGCCAAGGCTACGAACCAGCGAACGGCAAGTCCCATCGACGTCGCCGCCGTGCGTATCGCCAAGACCGGCCGCAAATGCATCGAGCACTGCCGCATATTCGCCGTGACGGGAATCGAAGAACGGCCACGCGAGATGTTCGCGAGACGGCCCGCGCAACTGCGAAACCGGGGTCATGTCAGTCTCCCGCAAAGGCCGCTTTTAGCGTACGCCACCAAGCGCGACGCGTGCCAATAATGTTTCATGGCTAAAATATCATGTCAAGCGAGCCGATCTGGCGCCTGAGCCGGCCGGCTGTGCACAAAGCCTGCGAAATAGGCTGCAAAACTGCAGATAGATGCGCGAAGGATGTTTTGCCGTGCCCAAACCCGCAAGTTTGATTGACATCATTTTTGTTTGATGTCTAAAATTATATTCGGTCGTCCGGAGTTCCCCGCAAGGCCGAGGAGGCGAGCATGGCAGAACGCTCTTTCGCGCGCGAGGTGGAGGACCTGAAGCTCGGCGCCGGCCAGGAATTTCGCGGCGAAGGCATCCTGGCGATCACCAAGGCACTGCTCGAATGCGGCGTCAGCTATGTCGCCGGCTACCAGGGCGCGCCGATCTCGCATCTGATGGACGTGCTGTCCGACGCGCAGGACATCCTTTCCGACCTCGGCGTGCATTTTGAATCGAGCGCCAGCGAGGCGACGGCGGCGGCCACCCTTGCCGCCTCGGTGATGTATCCGATCCGCGGCGCGGTCACGTTCAAGGCGCCGGTCGGCATCAACGTCGCGTCCGATGCGCTCGCCAACCTGTCCTCGGGCGGCGTGACCGGCGGCGCGCTCATCATCATCGGCGAGGATTACGGCGAAGGCTCCTCCATCATGCAGGAGCGTTCGCACGCCTTTGCGATGAAGTCGCAGCTCTGGCTGGTCGATCCGCGGCCCAACGTGGCGTCGATCGTCAAGGCCGTGCACGATTCCTTCGAACTATCCGAGGCGTCGAATACGCCCGTCATGCTGGAGGTGCGGATACGTGCCTGCCATGTCCATGGCCGCTTCGCCACCCGCGACAACGTCCGCCCTGCCTTTCCGCTTTCCCGCGCGCTCGATGCGCCGTCGCGCGACACCAACCGTATCGTGCTGCCGCCCGCCTCGTTCCTGCACGAAAAGGAGAAGATCGAGCAGCGCTGGCCTGCGGCGGTCGAATTCATCCACGCCCGCGGCATGAACGAGACGTTTGACGGCGATATCGACGATATCGGCATCATCATGCAGGGCGGCATGTATAACGGCGTCATCACCGCGCTGCGTGAGGCTGGCCTTGCCGATATCTGGGGCGAGACGCGGGTGCCGCTCTATGTGATGAACGTGACCTACCCGATTGTCGACCGCGAGGTGATCGACTTCTGCCGCGGCAAGAAGGCGGTGCTGATGGTCGAGGAAGGCCAGCCCGAGTTCATCGAGCAGGCGCTGCACAAGATCCTGCGCAACGCCGACATTCCGGCCAAGCTGCACGGCAAGGATCTGTTTCCGATGGCCGGCGAATACACCGCGCAAGTCATGGGCGCAGCGATCGGCGCCTTCATCCGCCGCTGGCGCTCCGATGCGCTGCCGGATTCCGCGCGTGCGCCGAACATCGACCGCGTCGAGGTCGACGACAAGATCCGCGCGCTGGCCGACGTGGTGCCGCCGCGACCGCCGGGCTTCTGCACCGGCTGTCCGGAGCGGCCGATCTTTTCCGCGATGAAACTCGTGGAAAAGGAGCTCGGCCCGCATCATATCGCCGCTGATATCGGCTGCCATTTGTTCTCGATCCTGCCGCCGTTCAATATCGGCGCCACCACCATGGGATACGGACTCGGTCCTGCATCGGCCTCGGCTTTCAACGTTCCGGCGAGCAAGCGCTCGATCTCGATGATGGGCGACGGCGGCTTCTGGCATAACGGCCTGACCAGCGGCGTCGGCAACGCCGTCTTCAACCAGCATGACGGCGTGATCGTCGTGGTCGACAATTACTATTCGGCCGCGACCGGCGGCCAGGACATCCCGTCCTCGCGCGCCGACAACCGTTCGCGCTCGACCAAGCATCCGATCGTCGAAGCGGTGAAGGGCGTCGGCGCCAAGTGGGTGCGCCAGATCGACCGCACCTATGACGTCACGCGCATGCGCGACACCCTGCGCGAGGCGCTGACGACGGACGAGAAGGGACCGAAGATCATCGTCGCCTCGTCGGAATGCATGCTGAACAAGCAGCGGCGCGTGAAGCCGCTGGTGGCGGCCGCCGCCAAGCGCGGCGAGCGCATCGTGCGCGAGCGCTTCGGCGTCGACGAAGACACCTGCTCCGGCGACCACGCCTGCATCCGCCTGTCCGGCTGCCCGTCGCTGTCGGTGAAGCCGACCAGCGATCCCCTGAAGGACAATCCGGTCGCCGCCGTCGACAATAGCTGTGTCGGCTGCGGCCATTGCGGCGAGGTCGCGGACGCTGCCGTCTTGTGTCCCTCCTTCTACCGGGCCGACGTCGTTTCCAATCCGACCGCCTTCGAAGCGCGGCTCGACCGCATCTGGCAACGGATGATCGGCGCGTTGCAGCGCTGGCGGGCGGGACGGCGGGTCATGTTCGAGCAGGAGGCGGCATGAACGTCTCGGTCGCCCCCTCCTCCATCGCGCTCAGTCAGGCTCGCCCCATCACCGTCGCGGTGCTCGCGATGGGCGGCCAGGGCGGCGGCGTGCTGGTCGACTGGATCGTAGCGCTGGCCGAGCGGCGCGGCTGGTTCGCGCAATCGACGTCGGTGCCCGGCGTCGCCCAGCGCACCGGCGCCACCATCTATTACATCGAGATGATCGCGCCCGACGCCGGCAAGCCGGATCGTTACCCCGTGCTGTCGATGATGCCGGCGCCGGGCAAGGTCGACATCGTGATCGGCGCCGAATTGATGGAGGCCGGCCGCGCCATCCTGCGCGGGCTGGTCTCGCCCGACCGCACGCTTTTGATCGGCTCCTCGCACCGCTCGCTGGCCGTGAGCGAGAAGACCGCGCCCGGCGACGGCACCGCCGACGCGTCGCAGGTCTATGAGGCGGCCAATGTCGCCGCCAACCGCTTCATCGCGTTCGACATGTCCGAGATTGCGGATGCCACCGGCAGCGTGGTCTCCTCGGTGTTGTTCGGTGCGCTCGCGGGCTCCGGCGCCCTGCCCTTTACGACCGAGGATTTTGAGGCCACGATCCGCTCAGCCGGTGTCGGCGTCGATGCCAGCCTGCGCGCCTTCACCGCCGGCCGCGAGCGGGCGGTTGCCACGCTCAAGCAGGATCCCAAGATCAAACCGACGGCAAAACCGCCGCTCGCCAAACGCTTTCCGCGCCTCGAACCGATCGGCCATACCGATTACGACGCGCTGGTCGCGCGGGCGCGGCAGTTGCCGGTTGAGATACACGGCATCGTCGCGGCCGGCCTGCAGCGGGTGGTCGATTATCAGGACGTCGCCTACGGCAGCGAATATCTCGACCGGCTGGAAGCGATGCCGCGCGACGCGATCGGACTGATGCAGGCCTTTGCGAAGTATCTTGCCATCGCGATGGCCTATGACGACGTCATCCGCGTAGCCGATCTCAAGACGCGTGCAGGACGGTTTGACCGGGTGCGCCGCGAGGCGCGGGCCGGCGACGACCAGATCCTCGGGATCACCGAATTCTTCCATCCACGGATCGAGGAAATGGCAGGGCTCTTACCACCGCTAATTGGCGAAAAACTCGAGCGCAGCCAGCGGCTCGCCCGGCTGATCGATCGTGGACGCAAACTCCGCACGACGGCGCCGTCGGCATTTCTAATGCTGTACTGCGTGGCCGGCCTGCGGCGATTCCGTCGGCGCATGCTGCGGCATTCGCGAGAGATGCGCCATCTCGATCAATGGGCGCAACGCGTCCGGAAGTTCGCCGCGAGTGATACAGCGCTCGCGACCGCCGTTTGCGAGGCCCGCCGCCTCGTCGGCGGCTACTCGGACACGCATTCCCGCGGTGAATCGAAATTCGACAAGGTCATGCTGGCGTCCGAGCGCCTGGCCGGCCGGTCTGATGCGGCCGAATGGGTGCAGCGGTTGACCAAGGTCGCGCTGAAGGACGCCGATGGCACTGAGCTCGACGGCGCGTTGCGCACCGTCGATACGCTGTTCGAGGACGCCTGAGGATGGATCAATTCGAAGTCGTGGTGTCGAAGGCCGAAGCGCTCACGCCGCGTATACGTGAATTCGTGCTCGCGCGCGCCAACGGCGCCCCGATGCCGGGCTGGTCCGCGGGCGCCCATATCGACGTCCATCTGCCCGATGTCGGCCGGCGCTCCTATTCGCTGATCGAGACGAATTCACCGCGCGCGGCCGCCGAACATCCCGCCGCCTATCGCATCGCCGTGCTACAGGAAAGCAAAAGCCATGGCGGCTCGACCTTCATGCACGGTCTCAAGACCGGCGATCGCCTGACGATCTCGCCGCCTGCGAATAACTTTCCGCTCGGCGTGGGTGCGGGCGAAGTCGCGCTTGTCGCGGGCGGCATCGGCGTGACGCCGCTGCTCGCGATGGCCTGCGAACTCTGCGCGGCGAAGCGGCCATTCTCGTTCTATTACGCCGGACGCAGCCGCAGCGAGCTCGCCTTTCTGGGCGACATCGAGCGACTGGCCAGCGCAAGCGCGACCATCCACGCCGACGACGAAGCCGGACGCTTCTTCGACCTCGAGAGCCTGATGACGCGGCTCGCGCCCGACGTGCCGCTCTATCTTTGTGGGCCGCTGCCGATGATCGAAGCGTCCATCGCGCTGGCGAAGCGACTGAACTGGCCGCAAGGGCGGCTGCATTTTGAAATCTTCACCGCGCCCGAGGAGAAGTCCGGCGATGCCGGTTTCGAGGTCGAACTCAAGAGCAGCGGTCGCGTCTACGAGATTCCTGCCGGCAAGACCATCCTCGACGTGCTGCTCGAGGCCGGCGAAGACCCGATGCATGACTGCAAGCGCGGCGATTGCGGCATCTGCCAGACCACGGTCATCGAGGGTATTCCCGATCATCGCGATTACATCTTGAGCGAAAGCGAGAAGGCGTCGAACAAGGTGATGCAGATCTGTGTTTCGCGCGCGAAAACCAAGCGACTCGTGCTCGACCTGTGAAGGAGGAACGCATGACCCGATACGCCGGCAACGCCGCTGCGCTTCGCGCGCTGGTCCGCGAGCAGGAGGTTCACCGCGACGTCTATGTCAGCGAAGAGGTGTTCCAGCTCGAAATGGAGCATATGTTCCCGAACAGCTGGGTCTATGTCGGCCATGACAGCCAGGTCCCCAATGCCGGCGACTATTTCGGCACCACGATCGGCACGCAGCCGGTGCTGCTGGTCCGCCATACCGACGGCAAGGTGCACGTGCTGCACAACCGCTGCCCGCACAAGGGCACGCGCATCACGTCCGAGACCTGCGGCAACACCGGAAAATTCTTCCGCTGCCCCTACCACGCCTGGAGCTTCAAGACCGACGGCTCGCTGCTCGCGATCCCCCTGAAGAAGGGCTACGAGAACACCGGCTTCGAGCAAAGCCACGCCGCGCCTGGCATGGCGCCAGTGCGCCACGTCCGCAACTATCGCGGCTTCGTGTTCGCCAAGATCAACGACGGCGGCGTCGATTTCGAGGAGTTCTTCGGCGAAAGCCTGTCGAGCTTCGACAACATGATCGACCGTTCGCCGGCCGGCCAGCTCAAGGTCGCCGGCGGCGTGCTGCGTTACATGCACAATTGCAATTGGAAGATGCTGGTCGAAAACCAGACCGACACCTGCCATCCGATGGTCGCGCACGAATCCTCCGCCGGCACCGTGGTCGAGGTCTGGAAGAAGGCGCCGCCCGGCACCAAAAAGCCGATGGCGGTCGAGATCATCGCCCCCTTCATGAGTCCGTACGAGTTCTTCGAGAACATGGGTATCCGGATCTGGGACAACGGCCACGGCCATACCGGCGTGCACCACTCGATCCACTCCGATTATTCGGCAGTGCCCGGCTATTTCGAGAAGATGACAGCCGCCTATGGCGAGGAACGCGCCAAGGCTATCCTCGGCGAGAACCGGCACAACACCGTCTATTTCCCCAACATCATGATCAAGGGACCGATCCAGTTGTTGCGGCACTTCAAGCCGATCGCGGCCAACAAGACGCTAGTCGAGTCCTGGACGTTCCAGCTCGTCGATGCGCCCGACATGCTGCTCGAACGCACGCTGATGTACAACCGGCTGATCAATGCGCCGACCTCCATCGTCGGCCATGACGACCTCGAAATGTATGAACGGGCGCAGGAAGGCCTGCACTCGAACGGCAACGAGTGGGTGAACCTGCAGCGCCTCTACAGCCCCGACGAAGCCGGACAGACCAACGTGGCGGTCAACGGGACCAGCGAGTGGCCGATGCGCCATCAGTTCCGGGCCTGGTCCAAGTTCATGACGATGGGGATGTGACATGAGCATGCTCGCCGAGGCTCCACTTAAGAATGCGGTCCCCACCGATCAGGAGTTGATCGACTTCGTGGTTCGCGAGGCGCGGCTGATCGACCAGCAGCGTTTCGACGAATGGCTCGACATGTACGCCGACGACGCCTTCTACTGGATGCCGCTGGAATGGAATCAAACCGATCCGCGGTTGACCTGCTCGCTGATGTACGAGGACAAGCTGCTGCTCTCGATCCGGGTCGAACGGCTCAAGGGCGCGCGGACCTTCAGCCAGAAGCCGAAGAGCCGCTGCCATCACGTGCTGCAGACGCCGCAGGTCGACTCGCGCGACGCCGCCGCCAACAGCTATGTCACCTGGACGGCGATGCATTATGTGGAGACTCGCCTGGAAGAGCAGACGCTCTATGCGGCCTGGGCGACGCATCATCTGAGCGTCGAAGACGGCAAGCTGAGGATCAAGCTGAAGCGCGTCGACCTGATCAATTGCGATGCTGCCTTCGGCAACATCCAGCTCTTTATGTGACGGAGAATGAGCGTGGTCCACCACACGGCGATCGTAAGCGGCGGCAATACCGGCATTGGCGCTGCGATCGCGCGCGGACTCCTGGCCGAGGGCTATGACGTGATCTCGCTGTCGCGGCGCAAGCCCGACTGGAGCCATCCAAAACTCTCCTCGCGCGAGGTCGACCTGCTCGATGCGGCTGCGACGCGGCAGGCAGCGAACGAGATCGCTGCGAAGGTTGCGATCACCCACGTCGTGCACAATGCCGGCGCGATCCGCGCCAAGCTGCTGGAAGAGGTCGCCGACGAGGACGTCGGCGCATTAGCGCAACTGCATTTCGGCGCCGCGATTGCGCTGGCGCAGGCGGCGCTGCCGGGCATGAAACAGGCTCGCTTCGGCCGCATCGTGCTGCTGTCGTCGCGCGCCGCGCTGGGGGCCGCCACGCGCACGGTCTATTCGGCGACCAAGGCCGGCATCATCGGCATGGCGCGGACCTGGGCGCTGGAACTCGCCCCTTTTGGAATCACCGTCAATGTCGTCGCACCCGGCCCGATCGGCGATACCGAGATGTTCGAAAGCGTGATGTCGCCGGAATCCGAGCGCGCCAGGAAGCTGGCACAGTCGATTCCGCTTGGCCGCCTCGGCAAATCGGCCGACGTCGCGCGCGCGGTCAGTTTCTTCAGTTCACCTGATGCCGACTTCATCACCGGGCAGACGCTGTATGTCTGCGGCGGAGCCAGCATCGGATCGATTTCCATCTAGCCCGGTGAGACCTAAGCCATGGATGCCACAGTCAAACGAAAGGCCCGATCCCCGAAGAGCGCACGCGGGCAAGCGTTGCGGCCGGTCGAGCCGGCGCACGAATCCGACGGCGCGCATCTGGAATTGCGGATCTGGCTGCGGCTGCTGTCCTGCGCCACCCGCATCGAGAAGGCGCTGAACGCCCGGCTACGCAAGGAGTTCAACACCACGCTGGCCCGCTTCGACCTGCTGGCACAGCTCACGCGCAAGCCTGAAGGCGCGACCATGTCCGAGGTTTCGGACCTCCTGATGGTTTCAAACGGTGCGATCACCGCGCTGGTGCAGAAGCTGGAAGCTGATGGCTTCATCCATCGCGAGGTCGATTCCGAGGACCGCCGCACCTTCCGCCTGCGCCTGTCGCAGGAAGGCGCCAGGGAATTCAGCCGGATGGCGCGCCGGCATGAGGAATGGGTGATTGCCCTGATCGGCGAACTGTCACACGTCGCGCAGTCGGATCTGTTGCAACATCTGACGCTGCTCAAGCGGCGCCTCGACAAGCATTCCTGACTTAGACCCCAGGCGAAGGCGCGAGCCTGCGCTTGAAGAACGCCAGAATTTCATCGCGGGCCGCGATCGTCGGTTGGCTGGCCTCATCGATCAGGTGTGCGGTGACGACGCTATGCGGGGTCGTGACGTGGCGCTCGAAGAACGGCGCAAGATCGGTATTCGCCGCGCTGTCCGGAAGCACCCGCCCGATGAAGCGATCACCGAGCGCCTCCGCATAGGCCGCAAAGCGTTGCGCCATGCAGAACTTGTCGCCCGCGAAGCGATAGGCCAGCACCGTCAGATCTTCCCTGTCGAGCCGTTCGCGAACGGCCCTGACTTCGTCGGGTGCGATTTCAATACCTGCCGGATTGTTCAGCGGCAGCGACGGCTGCGAGAGCACCGGCGCCAGCATCGACGGTTCGAGCATCATGGTCAGCGCAAAATTTCCCGTAAAGCACATCCCGATGGCGCCGACGCCGGGGCCGCCGCACTCGCCATGCGCAAAATGCGCCAACGAACGCAGCCATTTTGTCACCGGACTGGATTCGTTTGCGGCCAAAGCGCGAAACTCGGCACTCACACAGGCGCGCTGAAAGATCGCGGCGCCTTCCTCCGCGCCTGGAACGGCACCATCGCGGCCGAACAGCGACGGCATGTAGACGGTGAAGCCGGCGTCGCGGACCCAGCGGGCAAACCGCGCGACGTGCGGGCTGATGCCCGGCATCTCCGTCATCACGATGACGGCAGGCCCTGCGCCGGCCACGTAGACGACCTTGCTGACGCCATCGAGCGTGATATCGCGGCGCGTGAAATCCTCAAGCGGATCGTCCTGCTTCATGGACCGTTTCGGCATCGGCGCAATTCCTTGTTGGTCGATTAATACCGGACAGGGCCATAGCGCAGGGCTGAAAGTGCCTGCAGCCAATGCTCTCCGGGCGATGTCTTCACGGATATCATTGCGATTTCGAGGTCGGCAGGCTAGTGTCAAAATTGACATTAATCGGGTATTTTTTGACATGACCAAAATCGCGGTTGTCGAGATCGAGGGGTGCATGGCCTCGAGCGCGGCGATCACCCACGATGTGATGGCAACGGCCAACCGCATCAGTGCTGCGAAGCGCGTTCCGCCCTTCAAGGTTACGACGGTGAGTTGCGGATCCCGCCGCAGCAGCGTCGACCTGCGCGGAATCGAACTCGTCATCGTCCCCGGTCTTGGCACGGCGACGGCGGACGCACTGGACGTGAAGTTGAAGAGCCCGGCGTGCCGCCACGCGGGCGACATGCTGAGGCGGGCGCACGGACGGGGTGCCATGCTCGCCGCGTCCTGCGCGAGCACCTTCCTGCTGGCGGAGACGGGCTTGCTCGACGGCCGGCGGGCAACCACAACGTGGTGGTTCGCGCCGTTGTTCCGGCAGCGCTATCCCGCCGTCGAACTGCTGACGGAGCAGATGGTGGTCGCCGATTGGCCGATCGCAACCGGCGGCGCAGCCATGGCGCAGATGGACCTGATGCTTGCGGTCGTCGGCCGGTTTGCAGGACCAAGCCTGGCGAAAGCCTGCGCCAACTATCTTCTGCTGGACGGGCGGCGCTCGCAGGCGCCGTTCATGGCGATCAACTATCTGGCGAGCCAGGACCCCAGGATTGCCAAGGCCGAGAAATGGGTGCGCGACAACATCGCGCGCGACTTTGCGATAGAGGAACTCGCCGAAGCCGTCGCGTTGGCGCCACGGACATTTGCCCGGCGAGTTGCAGCGACATGCGGCGTCTCACCGATTCAGTTCGTGCAACGGATCAGGCTGGAGACCGCACGATTCCTGCTTGAGACCACGCGCCTGTCTGTCGGGCAGATCGCGCGGCAGGTCGGTTATGCGGAGCCTTCCACGCTTCGCCGGCTGATCCGGCGCGATACGAAACACCCGCCCGGACATTTCCGTCCCGCCGCCTGAGTGCCTTCGCTCGCGATGCGCCAGCCTCAGTAGCCGAGTATGGCCTTCACCTCGAGATATTCCTCAAACCCGAAGACTCCAAACTCACGCCCATTGCCGGACTGCTTGTAGCCACCGAACGGCAGGCTGCGGTCGAACGGCGCGCCGTTGAGATAGACGCGCCCGGCGCGGATGCGGTTGGCGACGGTGCGAGCGCGATCAGGATCGCTGGACTGCACAAAACCCGCCAATCCGAACGGCGTGTCATTGGCGATCTCGATCGCCTCGTCCTCGGTGTCGTAACTCATGATCGATAGCACCGGGCCAAAGATCTCCTCGCGTGCAATCTTCATGTGCGGCGTCACGTCACCGAACACCGTCGGGCGAACATAGTATCCGCGGTTGACGTCGGATGGCCGCCCCGTTCCGCCGGCCACCAGCGTCGCCCCTTCGTCAACGCCGGACTGGATGAGGTCCTGCACTTTCTCGAACTGCGCCTGGTTCACCAGCGGCCCCATGGTGGACGCCGGATCGAGCGGGTCGCCTAAGCGGATCGTGTCGACAGCCTCACGCGCCGCCGCGAATGCCGCGTCCCGCTGCGCGCGAGGGATAAGCATGCGCGTCGGAGATTGGCAATTTTGGCCGCCGTTCGTGTAACAGGCGTGAACGCCCTGGGTCACGGCAGCTTTCACGTCGGCATCGGCCAGGATGATATTGGCGGATTTGCCGCCCAGTTCCTGCGCGACGCGCTTGACCGTATCCGCCGCAAGCTTGGCCACCCTTACGCCGGCCGTTGTCGACCCAGTGAACGACACCATGTCGATCTCGGGGTGGGCGGCAATCGCCTCGCCTACCGTAGGCCCGTCTCCGTTAACGAGATTGAAGACGCCCGCCGGGACACCCGCGGCGTCGACGATCTCCGCAAACATCATCGCGCTGAGCGGCGCGATCTCGCTGGGTTTCAGGACGACGGTGCAACCGGTGGCGAGCGCCGGCGCGACCTTGGAGGCAACCTGGTTCAACGGCCAGTTCCACGGCGTGATCAATCCGCAGACACCGATCGGTTCGCGGCGGACGATCCCGTTCCCCATCCGCTCCTCAAACCTGTAGTTCGCAAGCACGCGCGCAGCCTCTTCGAAATGAAACAGCGCGACGGTCGCCTGGCGCTCGGTGGCAAACGTGATGGGCGCGCCCATCTCCAGGGTCATCATCCGCGCCAGCTCCGGCAGACGCGCCCTAAAGCCCTCGATGATCTTCTGAAGCCAGAACAGACGCCCTTTGACATCAGTTACGGAATACGTCGCGAAAGCGCGGCGCGCCGCCTTGGCGGCCCGATCCACGTCCAGCCTCGAGCCCAGGCTGATCTGCGCGAATGTCTCCTCCGTCGCAGGGTTGACTATTCCGAGGGTTGAGGGCGTGGCTGGATCGACCCAGGCGCCGTCGATGTAGAATTTCAATTTTTCCATCGTCCCCTATCCGTGACATCAGCCACTGCGGCGTGATTGGTGTTTCCGCTCTAAAGGTGCCTACCCTCGTCCACCGGCACCACAATTCCCGTCGAGCTGGTCAGGTTGACGATGCAGGCTACCGTCGCCCTTGCGACATCATCGGGCGTGGTGACGTGGGCCAGCGGCAATTTTTCCGCAATCTTCTGCAACTGTTCGCGGCTCCGGCCGGCGACAAAATCCGTATCCACACCGGCCGGCGAAACCGAGAACACGCGGATCTTCGGCGCGAGTACTTTCGCGAGCGCGATCGTGAGCGCGTCGACGCCCGCTTTTGCCGCCAGATAGGCCAGGCTGCTGCCCAAACCCGTGCGCGCCGCAATCGACGAGATGTTCACGATGGCCGCTCCGCTGCCGCGTTCCAGCAGCGGACGAAAGGCGCGAACCATGGCGAATGGCCCGCGCAGATTGAGCGAAACAGTCCGGTCGAAGATATCGTCCGTCAGTCCGTCAAGATCGGCGGCGGGCACAGGGGTGGTGGCGCCTCCGCAATTGACCAGCACATCGAGCCGCCCGTACTGCTTGTCCACGACCGCCGCGGCCTCGGAGATGGAAGCCGGATCGTCGATCGCGATGCGCATCGCGAGATGCCCGCGGCCTTGCAAGCCCCCGACCACCTCTTCGGCCTGCCCGCGGCGGCTGTTGTAGCCGACCACGACAGCCGACCCCATGGCGGCAAGCCGCGCCGCCGTCGCCTTGCCGATGCCACTGTTGCCGCCCGTGACGAGCGCAACTTTCGGAATCGACAGCGCAGGAATTTCAATAGCAGTCATCTATGGCGGCCTCACATCGTGATCTTTGCAGCCTCGATCACGGGACGCCATTTGGTGCGCTCGCCGTCGATGAATGCCTTGAGGTCGTCGGGAGAGCCCCCGACGCCTTGCAGCGAGTTTTGTTCGAGGATGGTCTTGCCCTTGTCGCTCCTGAGGAAGCCGTTCACCGCATTGTTCACCTTGCCCACGATGTCCTGCGGCGTTCCGGTGGGAGCTACGATCGCGTACCACGCCGTCGCCTCGAATCCCCTGAATCCCGCTTCCTGCACCGTCGGCACATCGGGCAGTTGCGCGACGCGCTGGCTCGTCGTCACGGCCAGCGCGCGGACCTTGCCGCTAGCCACCAGCGGCAGATAGGTCGGCATGAAATCCATGGCGACGTTGACTTGTCCGCCCAGCAGATCCGTGATCAGCGGCGCCGAGCCGCGATAAGGCACATGTGTCATCTCCACGCCGGCGAACTGCTGGATCAGCGCCGAGGTAATGTGCCCGAGCGTGCCGTTGCCGGGATGGCCGACATTGACCTTGCCCGGGTTCTGCTTGGCATAGGCTATCAGGTCGGGAAGCGTCTTCGCCGGAAAGTCTGATGTCGCCGCGATAATCAACGGAGACTTGGCGACGAGCACGACCGGCATGAAATCGCGCTCGGAATCGTAAGCCAGGCCCTTGTACATGAACTTGTTGAGCGCGATCGGCGCCGGAGTCCCGAACAGCCACGTATGGCCGTCGGCAGCCGCTTTGGCGACCGCCGTCCCGCCGAGATTGCCGCCCGCACCCGCACGGTTTTCGACGATGAACTGCTTGCCGAAATCTTCGCTCAGCGCGTGCGCGACGGCGCGCGCCAGCGTGTCGACGGCGGCGCCGGCCGGGAACGGCACCACCATGGTAACCGGACGGTTCGGCCACTCCTGCGCGACGGCGTGGTGACATGGCGCAATGGCTAATGCGAGGCCGACGAGGCCGAAAGAGAGCAGGCGCATGTTTCCTCCGAATTGCGTACGGGCTCGCGTTGGCACCAGCGCTTATTCTGCAGCAAACTTGTCCAGGCCCTTGCGGCCCAACCATTTGGATAATTCGTCCGCAACGGCTTCGTTATTGAGATCGGCAAAGGCGATGTGCGTGTTGCCACGCAGGCCCGCGTCGGGCAGCAGCGAAACCTCGCAATCTCCGCCGTGACGATTGACGATATCGCAGAAGGTCTTCGCCACCTCGACTGAGGTTTTCCAGATGGGTCGCGTGTCGGTGTAGTCGCCGAACACCATCTGGATCGGAAACTTCGTCAGCTTCATGAACTCGGCCAGCGGCACGGCATTGGGACCATATGGCGCATCCGGCTTGGGCGCGGGCCCCTCGCCCTCCGGGAAGACGAAGCCCGGGGTTTCGTAGGCAACGATGCCCTTCATGTTGTCGCTTTTTGCCTTCAGTGCCGACAACAACGCGCGCCAGCCGCCCGCGGAATTGGTGACGGCAATGACGTGGCCGATCTTGTCGATGGCCTGGCCGCCGGCCTCCGCCTGCAGCAATGCATTCTCGAGTGTATCGAACTCGTCGTAACGGGCGCGCGTCGCCTGATTCCAGGCTTCCTTGTCGGCGGTCGGAAACTGCAGGCCCGGATGCCAGTTGAGGTGGGTCAGGCCGAAACGCCAGGCGGCAAAGTTGCGTTGATCGAAATAATCAGGCGTGTAGGTGATCGGCTCGCAGCTCCAGTTCGCGCGACCGACGCGCGGACCGTCCCACAGGTAAACCGGATATCCCCTGCGCAGGAAAATGCTCTTGTAGCCTTCACCGCCGTCCCAGCGATTTTCCCACACCTTCGTGCTGGAACTGTGCCACATGATCAGGCCGACGCTGCGCCTCTTCGCGGGGATGAAATACTCGACGTAGCCGTGGTCGCAGGAGAGCGTCTGGCTGGGATCACCGGGCTTGGCGACGACCTTGCCGCCCACTTCATACGCGCCGGTCGATTCCAGGATGATCGGCGGCTTCGGTGGTTTGCGCCCCTCTTCGGCGACGGTCGCGTTGCTTAGTCCAGCGAACAGCAATGCCGCAGCAAACGGCTGCAACTGCTTCCAGCCTTTCAAACGGCGTCCACCGCAACTCATGATCTGCCTCCTCCCCAAATGGTGCGCGCCGCTTCTCGCGGTCTTTGCGCTTGTCTTGCTATGCGGCGTTCTGCGCGGCCGACTGGCTCATCGGAAGATTCAGGAACCGTGCGGCGTTGTCGCTGACGAGCTTCCTGATGGCGGTGCTCGGCATTTGCAGATCAAGCAGGATCTGCGTGATGCTGCGAAAGCCATCCACCGGACGCTGCGACCCCTGCAGCCCGAGGTCGGACGACAGGATCGTATTGTCGACACCGGCCACTTCGATCAGGTGCGCGAGATCATCCGGGCTGTATTTTAAGGATTTACCCTCGATGAACATGCAGATCGAATGTTCCATCTTGACGCCGCGCGCGACCAACTGGCGGATATCGGTGTCGTTGCAGCCGACAATATAGGTCGGGTGGTTGACCATCATCTTCTTGACGCCGCGCCGCGCCGCCTCGTCGAACAGGATATGCAACTCGCTGGCCGGCAGATGACCGCCAGCCAGGATGATGTCCGCCTCGGCAATGAGGTCGATGACCTTCTTTGTGTCATCCGTGAGCTTGCCGTTCGCATCGAGCGCGGAAAGCGGGATCGGATCAAGCATCTTCTGCGCGGTCTTTGGAAAGGTCGAGTTTCCGGCCGCCATGGCGTTGATATGGTTCGCCGCCGAGAGCGTCGGCATCCAGACGATCTTGGCGCCCAGCTTGATGGCATGGTCGACGGCGTGAGGGTTGATGCCGCCCGACGCATTGTTCAGCACAATGCCTGAAAACAGCTTCACATTGGTTTCGGGAAACAACTTCTCCAAGAGGATCGCATGCGCCATGCCGGCGTAGAAGTGATCCTTGTAGAGCACGGCACGGAATTTCGCGGCCGCCGCATCGAGCAGTTCCTCATGATGATCGAGAATGCGTGGCATGGCCGCCGGACCGCTATGGCAGTGCAGATCGATCGCACCGACCAGAAGCTCGGCGACCTCAGCCGCCCGCGACAGCGTCGGCAACGGCACGGTGGTTGGATAGGACACTTGCTTGTCGGCCATGGTGGGGGCCCTTTCGATTGAAAACGTATCAGGCAGCGGATTTGCCGGCGGGGCCTTGCACGGGCATCGGATAATCGTCCTCGTTCAGCACCCAGCCCGGCTTGGCCGAAAAATCCATGCGCGGCGGGCAGAAGATGTCGACGAGAACATTGAGCTTGGGATCGACGGCCTGCGAGGTGTGAATGGAGGGCGGCGGAATCACGGCGATCGAAGGCGATCCGCAGCTCTCGTGATCGTCGTCGCGCCACTGGGCCATGTCGGTCGTCCATGGCCAGCGCAGGTGATGAATGAAGGTGCCGGCCAGCGCCAGCGAGCATTGCTCGAAATCGTCATGGTGGTGCGGCGACATCTTGCTCGGATCGCGCGGGCCTTTTCTCGGCTCGAGGAAGTTCACCATGAAGGTCGAACAGCGGAAGATCCGCCCGAACCGGCCCGGCGTTGCCGCGACGTCGAGGCTGTAGGTACGGATTTTAGGACCCCCCGTCGCCTCCGGCCACGGCTCGAACGGCGGCAGATTGGGATGCGGCGTCGCGTAGGACGCGGCGTTGGAGCACAGCATTGCGAGATCTTCCGATCGCGTCGTCACCATGCGCACCACCTTGGCAGCGCCTAGCAGCGTGACGGAGCTTGCGCCCGCCGGCACGAAACTGATGGAGTGACCGCCGACGACCTTACGCTCGTTGCCCCACACGATCTCGGCGCCCGCACCTGGATCAGGAAGCAGCACGACATATTCGTCGGGCTGGTTGGTCCGGCTCAGCAAGGCGCCCTTGTCGGCGTCGCTATAGGCGATGATGAAATTCTGGCCGCGGGCGTACCAGGTACGCGCGCCGTTTTGATTCTCAGTTGGCGGCGTTTCGTAGAATTTCGCATATTCCGCGCCCGCAAAGTGGGTGGCGGCGGGTTTGGTGCCGACCGGAGCAGCGGCGAGCGCCGCGCGGGGATCAGAGCTGTGATACATGTGAGCCATCCGTGGTTTGAACGAGGGTTTTGAAATCGGTCAGCGTTTGCGCCGCGGCCCGGCGCATCTGGCCCTGATCCGACGAGATGATGAAGGCGCTGGCGCCGAGGCCGGCGAAATCCTTGGCTTGCGCCGCGCTCGCCACCATCACGCAAACCGGCTTGGCGGCTTTCTTTGCCGCCGCGATGATCCTGATAACCGCATCCTTCACGGACGCGTCGGCCGACGACTTGGCGCCAAGCGCAACGGTGAGATCGCCACGGCCGATGAAGAGCCCGTGGATTCCGTCGACGGCAGCGATGGCGTCGATGTGATCGAGCGCTTCAGGATCCTCTATCATCGCGATCGCGCAGACCGATGCATCCTGTTCATCGACAAGGGACCACATCGGGGTGCCGCCATATGCGCCGGCGCGGGCCGAGCCGGAATAGCCGCGCCGTCCGCCGCGGTATCGCGCGGCGGCCGCAACCGCGCGCGCCTTCTCGACCGTCGCAACGTGGGGCACCAGCACGCCAGTTGCGCCGCAGTCGAGGCACGACAGGATCTTGGCCGGATCGTCCGACGACACCCGCACGATGCCGGCGAGGTTGCTGGCGCGCGCGGCGAGCAGCATGATATCGGTCATCGCGCGGTCGATCGGCGCGTGTTCCTCGTCGATCACGACGAAATCGTAGCCGAGCGCGCCAAAAATCTCGGTAGCATGCGTGGTCGGCGTCTTGATGAACGTGCCGACGACGGTCTGCCGCGCGGAAAAGCGGTGGCGGAATGACGAAAAATGCGGCCTGACGACGTCTCCGGACACGGCTGTTCCTCCCCGCCATCTGCTCGGGGCCGTCCTCAGAAGACGGATTCCGACGTGGCTTGGCGAAAACCATTGCAGCGCGGGCGGCGGTGGGCCATAGCTAATTCAATGCGTTCCACCAGGTGGAATTTCAAAATGCCGCTCAAATCCGACATCGTCGAAGCCGCCTCCCGCACGCTCCTGCTGCTGGAGGAACTCAATCGCCACCGCGTCACCTCGATCGACCGCCTGCACAAGGCGACCGGGTTGCCGAAGTCGACGGTGGTGCGGTTGATGAAGTCGCTATGCGCGATGGGCTATGCCGCCAACGACCGGCGGCAGGGCGGTTACGCGGTAGCTTCCCGGGTAAAATCGCTGAGCAACGGCTTTCACGGCGATCCGCTGGTGGTCGAGGCCGCGCGCGCATGGGCGCTCGCCTTCACGCGACAATATCACTGGCCAATCGCCATCGCCGTCCTCGACAGGAGTTCTGTCGTGGTCCGCTTCAGCACCATTCCCGACAGCCCGGTCTCGCCGTTTCACGGCACCCTCAACATGCACCTCAGCCTGCTCGGGCGGGCGCTGGGGCGCGCCTACCTGGCATTCTGCCCCATGAGCGAGCGGTCAATGCTGCTCGACATGCTCACACGCTCGCAGGAGAGCGAAGACAAACTCGCCACGGAGCGAAAGCGGGCGTTGTCCTTGCTGGCCGCTATCCGCAAGCAAGGTTTCGCCGAACGCGACCCGATGGTGGAGCCGCGCTCGTCCGGCACGATCGCACTTCCCATCATCGTCAACCAGCGCGTGCTCGCCACCGTCGGCATGACCTATTTCACCTCGGCGCTCGACCGCGCGGACGTCGTCCAGCGCTACGTGCCTCTTGTGAAGGCGCTGGCCGACAACATCGCCGCAAGTGTTTCGTCGCTGCAGCAATAGAGGCTGCGCTTGACCGTATCCGTCGTGAGTCGGCCTTGACGGCCCGGAGCAATTCCGAAACCCTGTCGCGTCTTCCGGGGACTGATTTCGGTGTCCGCTTTCGCCCACGGCCAGGATCGATAGACTCTTTCCGGAAGCGGACGGTTACCGGAAGTGGCACCACTATTGCTTGCGGGCAATAGGCGTGCGAGGAGAAGGACACAGTATGATCCGCGTGTTTCTTGATCGAATCTACCTTTTCTCCGGCTATCTCGCCGGACTTTTCCTGATTGCGATTTTTGTGCTGATGCTGCTGTTGTCGGGCGGCCGGCCGCTCGGCGTCAATATTCCGGCGGGCGATGATTTCATCTCCTGGTGCATGGCGGCGACGGCCTTCCTCGGGCTCGCGCATACCTTCAAGCACGGCGAGATGATCCGCGTCGGCCTCTTGATCGATCGCCTCAACGACAACGTCCGCCACTATGTCGAGATCGCAGCGCTCCTCGTCGGCGTCGGCTTCATCGGCTTTTTCGCGTGGCATGCTGCGATCATGACCTGGCAATCCCTTAAATTTTCCGACATTTCGCAAGGCGTCATCGCGGTGCCGCTGTGGATTCCGCAGCTCGGCTACAGTGGCGGGCTGGTGATACTCTTCATCGCTTTCGTGGATGAGCTGGTCCATGTCCTGCGCGGCTTCGCGCCGCGCTACGAATTGCCGAAGCCGACGAGTGCCGAGGAGATCGTCGAACGCGCCATGCAGAGTGGGGTCTGACATGGAGCTTCTCTCCATCGCCGCTATCCTGCTCGGATTTCTTGCGCTGCTGCTCGGTGCCGGCGTCTGGATCGGCGTCGCCTTGATGGCGACTGGATGGGCCGGCATGCAGTTCGCCGGCGGCGCCATTCCGGCGGGCAGCGTGCTTGCGACAACGGTGTGGGGCAATAGCGCGTCGTGGTCGCTCGCGGCCTTGCCACTCTTCATCTGGATGGGCGAAATTCTGTTCCGCACGCGGTTGTCGGAGGAAATGTTTCGTGGATTTGCGCCCTGGCTGAACTGGCTGCCGGGCCGGCTCATGCACGTCAATGTGCTCGCCTGCGGTGTATTCGGTTCGGTATCGGGATCATCGGCCGCGACCTGCGCCACGGTTGCCAAGATTGCGCTACCGGAATTGAAGAAGCGCGGCTATGACGAAAACCTGAGCCTCGGCTCTCTCGCCGGTGCGGGCACGCTCGGCATTCTCATCCCGCCGTCGATCACCATGGTGGTCTACGCCGTGCAGGCGAACGTCTCCATCATTCAGGTTTTCCTCGCCGGATTTCTGCCGGGCCTGTTGGTAATGATGCTCTATTCCGGCTACATCGCGATCTGGTCGCTCGCCAATCCGACGCGCACGCCGCCGGCCGATCCGCCGATGAGCCTTCGCAGGCGCATCGCAGAATCGCTCAATCTTATTCCTTGTCTGCTGCTGATCGTTTTCGTTTTTCTGTCATTGCTGATGGGCTGGGCGACGGCAACGGAATGCGCGGCCTGGGGCGTGCTGGGCTCGCTCGCCATCGCATGGTGGCAAGGCGCGCTGAGCTGGGAATCGTTCTGGGCGAGCGTCATGGGCGCGACGCGGGTCAATTGCATGATCCTCTTGATCCTCGCGGGCGCCTCCTACATGGGCACGTCGATGGCCTATACCGGCATCCCATTGGCGCTCGCAAACTGGGTGAACAGCCTCCAGCTCAGTCCCTATGCACTGATCGCGGCGCTGACCGTCATGTACATCGTGCTCGGCACGGCACTCGACGGCATTTCCATGATCGTGCTGACCACCGCCATCGTTATTCCGATGGTGAAGCAGGCCGGCTTCGACCTGGTCTGGTTCGGCATTTTCCTGGTGCTGGTGGTGGAAATGGCGGAAGTCTCTCCGCCCGTCGGTTTCAATCTGTTCGTCCTGCAGACCATGAGCGGCAAGGATTCCAACACGGTCGCCAAGGCCGCCCTGCCGTTCTTCTTTTTGCTCGTTCTGGCGGTTGCCATCATCACGGTCTTTCCTGCTATCGTGATGCTGCTGCCGCGGATAGCATTCCCTGGCTAGAGAAAGGTATTGTCATGTTCAGGCTAATTAAGACGTGCGCTATGGCCGCCTGCGTGGCGGCGCTTGCCGCTCCCGCACTTGTCGTTCCAGCAGCGGCGCAGACCAAATGGAATCTCCCGGCCGCCTATCCGGCGGACAATCCGCATTCGGTGAACCTGATCGCGTTCGCCAAGGACGTCGGTGACGCCACCGGCGGCAAGCTGCAGATCACCGTGCATGCCGCCGCCTCGCTGTTCAAGGCGCCGGAAATCAAGCGTGCGGTCGCCACCGGACAGGCGCAGGCCGGCGAGGTTCTGATCTCGCTGCATGAGAACGAAGATCCGATGTTCGGCATCGATGTCATCCCGTTCCTGTCGACGAGTTACCCGGCAGCCAAGAAGCTGTGGCTCGCGTCGAAACCTGCAATCGAAAAGAAGCTCGCATCGCAAGGCTTGATGCTCCTCTTCGCGGTGCCGTGGGGTCCGCAGGGCATTTATGCCAAGAAGGACCTTGCCACCGTTGAGGATATGAAAGGCTTGAAGTGGCGCGCCTATAATGTCGGCACCTCGCGCATCGCCGAGCTTGTCGGCGCGCAGCCTGTCACCATCCAGGCGGCAGAACTGCCGCAAGCATTGGCTACCGGCGTTGTGAACGCGTTCATGACGTCAGGCTCGACCGGCTACGACAGCAAGGCGTGGGAAACCATGACGCATTTCTATGATACGCAGGCCTGGATTCCGAAGAACGTCACCTTCGTGAACAAGGCGGCTTTTGACGCGCTCGACAAGCCGACCCAGGACGCGATCCTCAAGGCGGCGGCGGTCGCCGAAGAACGCGGCTGGAAACTCGCGGAAGAAAAGGCGAAGTGGTATCTCGAACAGCTTCAGGCCAACAAGATGAAGGTGCTGCCGCCGCCTCCGGCGCTGAAGACGGGTCTTGAGAAGATCGGGGAGCAGTTGACGGCCGATTGGCTCAAGAAGGCCGGCCCCGACGGTGAAGCCGTGATCGCCGCCTACAAGAAGTAAGACGATCGTTATTGCGCTCCAGTCGCGTCCGGCATTCGATTGCCGGACACGACTTCAGCCGGCTTCGATGCACGCTTCCATGACCCTGTCGATCTCGGCGGTCGAGAGAACACCAATCTCGGCAATGAATACCATCCGCGCACGCGCTACCCCGGCCGGCAGTGCCCCGGCCGGCAGCGCCCCGCCCGGTGCCAACGTCGCGCGCCCGCCGGCGAGCTGAAATACCGTCAGCCGCCCCGGCTGCTCCACGGTCTCGAACAACCCCTTCGCCCGGGCGAGCTTCGGCGCCAGCCGGCCGATCGCCTGCTGCAGCCGCGGGAGCGACACCAGATGTTCCGATGTCCAGCTCAGCGTCTCGAACCGGTCAGCCGTCGGCCGTCGCGGCCCCATCTCGCGCGGCGCGGGCACGCGGTCCAAATCCGCGGGGAACAGCAGCGCTGCGGGGACTTCGCCATGCAGGGCATCGACCACCACCGCCGCCGGACGCAGTGCCCGGACGACATCGCGCAGCTTTGCGCGACCCGCCGCGTCCACCAGGTCCACCTTGCTCAGCGCCACCACGTCGGCTGCCCGCAGCTGAGAGCGCAGCAACGCGTCGTTCAACGCTTCTTCCGTTGTCGTCGCGTCCACCACACATAGCACCGTTTCCAGCGGCGCCTCCCGCCAGATCATCGGATCCATCAGGTTGCGCACGATATCCGAGGGATCGGCGATCCCGCTGGTTTCGATCACGATGAACTCCGGCCGCGGATCACGCCGCAGCAGGGCGGCGAGCGTGCGCAAGAGATCGCCTTCCAGCGAGCAACAGATGCAGCCATTGCTCAGGCTGACCACCCCATCGCTGGCGCCCGCGATCAGCTCCGCATCGATGTTAACAGCGCCGAAATCGTTGACCACGGCGGCGATCCGCCGCCCCTCGGCGTGCGCCAGCAGGTGGTTCACGACCGTGGTCTTGCCTGCCCCGAGGAAACCGGTGACCAGCAGGATCGGGACCGGCACAATCAACTCTCGGCAACGGGCCGGCGCACCGGCCGGCCGGGCCTCGCCGCCACATCCAGCACGCCATCGCTGATTAGCGGCTCGCCGCTGACCACCAGATGCCGGACGCCCTCTGACGGACGGTTCATCGCCGAGAAAGTCGCCCGGTCCGACAGCGCCTCGAAATCGAACACGACAATGTCGGCATCCGCGCCTGGCTGCAGCCTTCCCTTGGTACGCATCGCGGGCGTGCTGTGGGAAAGGATCTCCGCCGGGATCAGCGCGCATTTGCGGACGCCTTCCAGCAGCGACAGCGTCTTGCGCTCACGCACCCACTCGCGGATGAAACGGGTGAAGCAACCCGCCGAGCGCGGATGCGAGGTGGCGTCGTCAGGCAGCGGCCAGGCGTCGCCGGTGTAAGCGCTGCCGTCCGACAGCGTCCAGGGCATCGCGTCGGACGCGATCGCGCCGCCGGGATAGAGCACCGATATGTCCAGGAGGTCACGATGGTGCGGATTGTTCTCGGTATCCAGGATATGCCACAATACCAGCGTGGAGGGCTCCTCCGCCTGCGCTGCCAGCAGCTCCTTGCGGTCGCGGAAGCGCCGCCCGTCGGTCACCCGCTGCACCGAATCGTAGCCTAGTCCATTGCGCGCCTCGAAATCCGGATCGCTGAAGAAGGCCGCCGCCAGCACCGTCGAACCGGTGCCGTACGGATAGGCCTCCACCGTGATCGGCAGGCCCTGCGCCTGCGCCTTGGCCACCAGCACGGCGCAACGCTCCACGTCCGTCTTGCTGGAAGAGTTGAAGTGGCAGATGTGCATGTGCGCGCCGGTGGCGCCGGCATAGCCGATCAGGCGGATATAGGCCTCGGCGGCGCTTTCCGGGTCGATGCGGGACATGTAGGCGACGTGGGTGAAGGTCGCGACATCATGCGCCGCCGCGAGCTGGCACACCGCGGTCAGCTCCTGCACGCCGGCGCCCGGGGCATAGGCGTTGAGGATGCCGATGCCGATGCCGCCCTCGTTCAATCCGATTGCAAGGCGGTCGAGGATGCCGGCCACCTCCGTGTCGCTGGCCACGTTGTCGATCCAGCGGCGATCGCGCATGGCATTGCCGAACGCCTCCAGCGAGCTTTCCGCGTTGGAGCCGGTCATTGCGCCGATGCGCGCAAAAGCCCAGTTGGCGGCGGCGCCGTAGTTCAGCACGCGCCCATGCGCGGCCTGGCGCCGATACCAGGATGCGACCGGCAATACGCCCGCCTCGAGGTCCAGCGTCGTCGTCACCCCGTCGAACGCCTGCATGCGGTCGGCCGGGATCGACTGGCCGTGCGCGTGCAGGTCGATGAAGCCGGGAGCCACCACCAGCCCGGTCGCGTCGATCACCCGTTCGGCGCCGCCGAGCCCGGTGCCGACAGCGGAGACCTGGCCATCCACCACCGCCACATCGCCAATGGCGTCCAGCCCGCTCGCCGGATCCACCACCCGGCCGCCACTGATCACCAAACCACCCATATCGCCACTCTCCCACGCAAAAACTTTAGGCTCCGGCAAGGCCGGCAGCCACTCCGCAGACACCTAGGGCCGGCTACGTGCAGGCCGTCTTTCCAATAGAGGCAGATTTTCGGGTCGACGACCACCTCCACCGATGCCGACGCATCATGCGTATCGCTCCACATCTTTGGCACTCATCGCGACGGTAGCCTCTTCAGAGGGGACGGGACGATTTTGGGTAAGCGGCCAACAGCGGGAACCAGCTGTAACTCCGTTACCACATTCGCGAGTTCAGTGTTGTTGTGCTCGCGGCGCTACAGACTCTGCGCAAACCATCAGCAAGTGTGCACGACGGGGGCCACCAAAGCGGCGCGGTGGTTGCGGGCTCGTCGAGGGCTACGTGGTTTGACCTCTACGAGTCCGCACGCTCCGTTCTTCGAGCGCACACGCTACGATCTATAGATTCTTGGAGAGAGCGGAGGGATTGAAATGCGCAAACGTCCCGCTACGGCTACTTCAGCTGATTTCAACTTCGTCAAAGCGTATTTCGAGCTGAAGAAATTACGAGAAGACATTGAGTCCATCGAAAGATCATCGAGGCCGGCCTCAAGTCAAGCGACGGTAGCGGGTCGCGATACATCCAGGGGTGATGATTGCATTCAAGACGTTTTGCGGTCTTAGCGCACCCAACCTGCAATCAAAATTTTCGAAGGTCGGGTTAAACAGAGGCAGATCTTCGAACCGGCAACCACCTCCCGCGATGCCGGCACCTCATGCATATTGCTGCACAATTCATCTCGGCGGCATGCTAAACCGGCAGCATGTCTGAAATCTCGACAGATGAGGGGCAGCCGCTGCCGTTCGACAAACTGGCGAAGGCGATCGCGGAACGCCGGTCTCTCTATGGCCGCGCCAGCGGACTTCGCATCGCATCGCGCCGAGCGCGGCGAGGCCTGGTCCAGCCTGCCCTACCAATCCGTCTTCGCCGGCGACACGGAAACCGGCGTGATCCACGGAGGCGTGGTCACCGCCATGCTCGACGAGAGTTGCGGCATGGCGGTGCAGCTGGCGCTCGACGGCAACCGCGCGATCGCGACGCTTGATCTGCGCATCGATTACCAGAGGCCGGCCAAGCCCGGTCTCGACATCAAAGCGCATTCGATCTGCTACCACGTCACGCATTCCATCGCCTTCGTGCGCTCGACCGCCTATCAGGAGACCGAGCAGGATCCTGTCGCGACCGCCGCCGCGTGCTTCATGATCGGCGCCAACCGCACGAACATGCTGCAGGACTGGGAAGCGTATGAGGCGCCGGTCCTCGACGCGCCCGAAGACAACTCAGGCCCATTCGCCAAAAGCCCGTTTGCCCGCTGCCTCGGCATCGGCCTCGCTGAAGACGGCGTACTGCACATGCCTTTCTCGCCGAAGATCATCGGCAATCCGGTGCTGCCCGCCATCCACGGCGGCATCACCGGCGCCTTCCTGGAAACGACTGCGATTGTCGGTGTGGCGCGCGAACTCGGCATTGCAACGCCGCCAAAGCCGATCGGTTTGACCATCAACTATTTGCGTTCGGGACGTGCCCTCGACAGCTTTGCGAATGTCGCGATCGTCAAGCAAGGCCTGCGTATCGTAGCCTTCCAGGCGCAGGCCTGGCAGGAGGATGCAGCGAAGCCGATCGCTACCGCGTTCGGGCATTTCAAGCTGAGGCAGTCCGGGGAGAAGGAATAGGAAGCTGCGCTTCCGACATGCACACTCCCAAAATATCGAAAACAACCTCATGCAAAGTAGCAGCCGGCCGCCGTCATTCGAAGAAGCAACTTGACACGTCGGGCAAATCAGCGGCATTCCTTCATCATCCCGCAACCTCTGAAATCCCCGTCGCCCCGCAATAGCGGGCTGGTCGGTGCGATTGCGGCTCAAATCTTCACCCACAATTGAAATTGCTCTCGCTACGCCGCGGCGAACGATCGCCTGCGCGTGGCCGAACCGCGCGCTCGGCCCGCGCGCATTCCTCAAGGAATCTCGACATGAACACCGCACCGGACCTCACTGTGCCAGCGACGATCGCCGCAACTGACCAGACCAAAGCTGCCGCAGCCCCGCGAATAAAGCTTCAGTCGCACGGCTTCGCCATCGACCATCCCGATCAGGAGCTCGGCGAACGGCTGATGGCTGACACCCTGGGGGTTGCCGATCGCGAAGCGATGCATGGCATTATCAGGCAATTGGTAAAGGCCAGCGTGAGCGGCGAGAGTCCTGACGAGGTCAACCTCTCCTTCATGATTTCGATGGTGAAGAGCATCAAGCCCCGGGATTCCATCGAAGCCATGCTGGTGGCGCAGATGGTTTCCGTTCACGTGATGGCGATGCGATGTGCCCATCACCTTGCGAATGCGGACGACCTCGCCCAGCACGACAGCGCCGCGCGCGCCTTGGGCAGGCTCGCCCGCACGTTTCCCGCACAGATCGAGGCGCTCAACCGCTACCGCAGCCATGGCGAGCCTGCGATCACCGTGCAGAACGTGTCGGTCGGGGACGGCGGCAAGGCCATCGTCGGCAACGTCACGCAGCATGCGCGCGTGATCGTGTCGGACAAGAACCCGGCATCCGCGGCGCGGAAGGCACCGAAGGCCGCGGGCTCCAGGCGAAAGCGCGATTCCGCTGATGCCAAGCGGGAAGCACAGGCATGAGCGATTACATCAGAAATACCGGCCCGATGCTGGCGAGCCCGCGTTGCGGCGCCAAAACCCGTTTCGGCGGCGCGTGCCGCTCGCCGGCGGTGCACGACAAAAAGCGCTGCCGCATGCATGGCGGAGCACAGGGGTCCGGCGCGCCAAGAGCAAACCAGAACGCGCGCAAGCACGGCCTGTTCACCAGGGATGCGATCGCCGAGCGAAGGCAGATTCGGGCTTTGTTGGGTGAAACGCGGAAGCTGCTGGGGGAGATGAAGTGAGTGCGTTTCGCAGCCTCGCTGGCCACCTACGCCGCTTTCAACTTGCGGGCCTTCTTCGCTCGCACTGGCAACCTGCTTTCGATTGAAAACCCGACATTCAGCGCCCGCATGATGGTGGCAATCGTTTCGAAACGCGGCTTGGCACCCGGTGCCAGCGTCTTGTAGAGGCTTTCGCGGCCGAGACCGGACGCCTTCGCGACCTCCGCCATGCCGCGCGCCTTGGCCACGTCACCAAGCGCCTTGAGCAATACGCCGGGGTTTTCGTCGCGGGCGGCGAGCGAAAGATATTCCGCAATCGCTTCCTCACTATCGAGATAGTCAGCGACCTCGAATGGCGCGTAAGTGACCTTTGCCTTGACGTTTTCCTTGATGTTTCCCTTGGCGTTTTCCTTGGCTTTGGCCTTCTTCATCGCCCGCTCTCCTTCAATTCCCTCGCCATGCGCTTTGCCCCGGCGATATTTCCGGCGCTGGCTGGACTTGTCGCCACCGCAAAGCAGCACATAGACGGCGGCACCATGACGCACGAGATAGACACGGAATCCCGGACCATGGTGGATACGCATTTCCGAGACGCCTTCGCCCACCGGTTCGCAATCCCCGAGATTGCCAGGGAGGCTTGCGACAACCGGTGCAGTATCCGCGCCTTGGCCTTCTGATCTTTCAAGCTATTCAGCCAATCGAAGACGGATGACCGAATGAGCGTGCTCATGGCCAAATGTATCTAACTGGATACAGTTTGTCACGAAGAAGCCGCGTAGGGACCGCTTTCTCGCCCCCTCGTCGGCGCGATGCGCAGGATTGTCGCCCATGTGGCG
Organism: Bradyrhizobium sp. AZCC 1678; assembly: GCF_036924765.1. Taxonomy (NCBI): domain Bacteria; kingdom Pseudomonadati; phylum Pseudomonadota; class Alphaproteobacteria; order Hyphomicrobiales; family Nitrobacteraceae; genus Bradyrhizobium; species Bradyrhizobium sp. AZCC 1678. The sequence goes on along the minus strand of NZ_JAZHSE010000001.1, from coordinate 1,916,174 downwards.
CCGGCACCGGGCCGCCACTATGACCCCACGATTTCGCCATACGCATCGTGTTGTTCGCCCGCACGACCCTTCCCGTCAGGCTAGCCTTCGGAAACATGGACATGGGCGGTGATTTCATTGGCCGCTGGCGTGCGGGTGGCGGCAGGAGAACGGCACGGCGAGCGAAAGCCGGACAGTACAGCGCGAAGGTGCTTGCTTGCGGCTCATGGCTGCTCTCGTGTGTCATCGTCGCTGGCATGGCGACGCAAACGGCATTGGCGGAAACAGCCGCGCCGGCCGCGACACGCGTCGCTGATAACGAAAAAGAGCAGGGAGGCCCTGGCGTCGCGCAAGCATCCCGCACGCAGAAGTCGGAACCCGAAACAGTTCTGCGGCAGAATGAGGTGCAGAAGCCAGCGCCGGAAGCTGCCGTTCAAATGCCGGAGGCACGGAAATCGAGCCCCGAGGCCAAGGATTTACCTGTACCACAGCTCGTCTTGCCGGGCGATCTGGCGAAGAAGATTGGCCAGAAGATCTGGCTGAATGAAACAGGCGGAAAAACTGATGCGATCACGGCATGGAGTGCGAACGAGGAATTCGCTTCCCTGGGCATCGGTCATTTCATCTGGTTTCCTGTTGGCAAATGGCTGCCTTTCGAGGAGAGCTTTCCGGCCCTGCTCGAATTCATGCGCAAGAAGAACGTGCGTTTGCCCGCCTGGCTGGACCAGACGCAAATTCCGGCCAACCCGTGGACAAGCCGGGCTGAGTTCAGGAGGAACGCCAACTCACCGCAGATGAAAGAGTTGAGGCAGTTTCTGCTCGACACCGTGGCGGAGCAGACGCAATTCATGGTGACGCGGGCGCAAGGTGCGATGGAGAAGATCCTCAAGACGACGCCCGACGGCACGGAGCGCGAACATATCGTCATCCAGTTCACGCGCGTCATTCGTGCCTCCGAGGATTTTTATCCGCTGATCGACTACATCAACTTCAAGGGCGAGGGCACCAACCCGAACGAAGCCGCCATGAACCGGGAGACCGGGCGACGGCAGGGCTGGGGTCTCAAGCAGGTGCTGCTCAAGATGAACGGCGTGACCGGCGATCCGAAGGCCGTGCGCGCCGAATTCGCCGATGCGGCGCAGTTCGTCCTGCAGCAGAGGGTTCGCAACCTTCCATCCAACCGTGTCTTCGAGGTCGGCTGGCTGCGCCGCGTCGCGACCTACCGCCGCCCGATCGCGGATCCGGAATCGAGCCCCACACGGGCTCTGAGGAAATCGTTGCGAGTGACGGCGGCTCAATAGCTTTCCTATGAAGGGGACAGTTGCCGTTTTTGCGTATGCGTGAGGCTGCTTGTCCCGCGACGTTCGTCAGGCAATCGCGGGCTGCGCCTCGCTGACGTCAGCCTTTGGCCCTCTTCGCCATCACAATCAGCATGAGCAGGCCGGGCAACCCGTTCGACAACGCCAAGGCTGAGAGCTTCATGAAGACGCTCAAGGCCGAAAAGGTGAACGGCAAGGCGTTCTCCGACATCAGGGACGCTCGCCGTCGGATTGATAGCTTCATCGCGGACGTCTACAACAAGGAACGCCTGCACTCGGCGCTCGGCTATCAATCACCCCTTGAGTTCGAAGCCGCGTTCGCGCAAAACAAGGCACGATAACCCGTCGTGGCAACCGCACTGTCACCGAGATTATCGTGTCTCACTTGAGGGGGTGCAGTCCAGCACTGTCGCCGTAATCGGTAATCGGTCGTCTATGACCTATCAGGCAGCGCCGTCGCATTGGGCCGGGCCGCCAATGGCGATCTTCTGGTCGGGACATTGGGCAGCGGCAATATCTATCGCGTTGCATGGCCGAAGTCATGAAACGCCCGAAACCTCTTCAGGGAGCATCCAACAGACCATGACTCAAGAAGCGAACGGCGAGCGTTTCGAACGCGGCATGGAGGTTCTCCAGCAGATCGGCGGCGAGGGTTTTGACTTGCCGATCAAACGCCTTGCAGAGGCGTCGCCGGACTTGGCGCGTTTTACGATCGAATACCCTTATGGCGATATTCTCTCCCGTCCGGGACTGGATTTGCCGCTGCGGCAGATTTGCACCGTCTCTTGTTTGATGGCGTTGGGCAGCGTCCAGCCGCAGCTCAAGTTTCATATGACGGGCTTCCTCAACGCCGGGGGGAGACCGCAGGATTTGGTGGAGTTGCTGTTCGTATCCGTGGCGATCCTCGGCTTCCCCTCCGCCATCGACTCGATCTTCCTGGCGCGCGAGATATTCCAGGAGCGACACATCGCCTTCGAGGCCCCGCCACCGGCAAGCGACGACGGAACGCAGCGATACCGGCGCGGCCTCGAAGCCCTCTTGGCGGTCAACGGCGAAGGCCATCTGCTGCCTCTCGAGGCGGTCTCGCCGGACCTCGCACGCTGGTCGATTGAATTCGCCGTCGGCGAGGCCTTGTCGCGCGAAGGGCTGGAACCGAAGGCCAAGCACCTCGCCGTCATCTCGATGCTGGCGGCGATCGGCAACCGCGACGAAGCTCTCGATTTCCATCTCAAAGCCGCCCTCAAGCAGGGCCTGTCGCCCATAGAGATTGCCGAGGCGCTGATGCAGCTCAGCGTCTATGCCGGATTTCCCGCCGCACACAACGCTTTCGGTCTCGCCCAACGGGCCTTTTCGGCAGACCGTGGCGCTACAGCGATCACGGCGCCATCTGCGGCGGCGCAGTTGTCCGAGAGCCGGGAGCTGCGCCGGGAGCGCGGGCTCGCGACACTTGCACAGACCTCCGGAGCATCCGGTGAAGCGGTCATCCGCAGCTTCGACGACATTGCACCGGATATCGGTCGGATGATCGTCGAGCACTCGTATGGCGACGTTTTCTCAAGACCAGGCCTCGATCCCAAGACCCGCGAGCTGACGGCCTGCGCGGCCCTGGCTGCGGTCGCGACCAAGACGGCGGAAGTCCCGCTGCGTGTCCACATCAATGCGGCACTCAATGCGGGCGCGAGCCGTAAGGAGGTGCTCGAAATCCTTCTCAACCTCGTTCCCTATAGCGGCTATCCCGTCGTGCAACGGGCGGTGCAAATTGCCGGCGAGGAATTCGCCAAGCGTCCCGAATGAAGAGCTTGGGGGATTACGGTGGCAGTGCACTCAACTGAGGGTGAGAGTTTGTGCACTGTCACTGTAATGGGTTCTGAATAGTACGTTGATACATTGAATTTAAACATCGCAGTCTACGCGATCAAACGCTGCACCAGCGCCGAGTCACTTGAGTAGGTCAAAAGCGCCTCGTGGGTCGCCCGGGTAACCCCAACATATGTCAGTCGAACACATTCCTCGACCGCCTCGCCATGGCGGCCGAGCAAGCCCAACCCTGCAATAGCGACGCACGGAAACTCGAGCCCCTTCGCGGTGTGCATGCTCAACAACCGCACGGCTACACGCTTCGTCGAAACTCTGTTCTTGTTGTTCTTGGCCATATCGATCGGCACTTCATGCTTGGTGAGTACCTGAGCGACCCGCTCCCCAATCCAGTGCTCCGGATAAAGGCAAGCCATTTGCGGCCACTCGTACCCCGCCTTTTTCCGCCCGAGAAACCACTCGGCGACGCAGTGAGCTTCTGCGTCGATGCTCACACACTGCCGCACGTCTGGCACCAGTCCCTGCCGACCCGCATCTTCGGGCAACAAGATCGGGTGCTCATCATCGGCCGTCGTGCCCGGAGCGCCGATCACGTCTGAAGCGAAGCGTCGCGCAAAGGCAACGATTTGGGCCGTGTTGCGGTAGTTGACTTTCAGTACGGTCGTTCTGCCCGTCGCTTCAATTCCGAGCTGTTTCCACACCGGGCGCTCACGTCCCTTGTAGATAGCCTGTATATCGTCGTAGACGACCATCAGCGCCTTCGTGCGCGGGTTCACCATCTTGGCCGCAAGCGCGAGCCATTGCGGCTCGAAGTCGTGCGCCTCGTCGATCAGGACAGCGTCATACTGTTCCGTTGGGATATGCCCCTGATCCACAGCCTTTACGACCTCTGAAACGCTCGCAGCCAGTCGCTTTGCGTAGTCTGGATATTCTCGCTCCGATGGAGCGGGAATCCCATAAGTCCGCAGCATCCGATAACACCAGGCATGAAAGGTAAGGACCTGAACACGGTCCTCCACGCCCCGATTCTGCATGGTGTCCTCAAGTCGCCCAGCGATGCCATTGGCGTAGCACAGGATGAGTACCGGCTTTGTCGCCGCACGCGCCAGATGTTCGGCTCGAAAGGCAAGGATCAGCGTCTTGCCCGATCCAGCAACGCCGCGAATAATTCGATGCCCCTCTCCCAAGCTGCGTGCGATCTGCTCCTGATGCATGTCCATCACTGCAAGCGTCCGGTCGGATGGATCGGGCACCATCGGTTCGTCCAGAGGCAGGGCAATCTGTCGTATGCGGATTTCGGGAAAGAGCAGCGCGCGCAGCCGGTCGAACTGCGGCATCGACAGAGGCTCTCCGAGACGCGGATAAACCATGCGCCACAATCTGGACCGGAATTCTTCAGGGTCCGCGCCCTCCGTCATTTCATCCTTGAACACACATAGATGCTCGGCGAGTACCTCCTTGAGATTAGTCTGATCGAACTGCTTGCGCGTGATATTGGTGAATACGGCCCCGAAGCCGAACGGAAGGATGGATTTGCCCATGCAGCGGTGACCGGCCGGGAACAGTAGTTGGCCATCGCGCTCCAGCGTGCGCACGACCTCGAACGTGTACTTGCGAGCCTGCTCCAGGGGGTTGCTCTCCCGCACGATGCCGCGGCTCGTCAGCAGTTCGACTTTTGCCTTGTCGGCCGAGACGATTGACTCCAGGCGCCAGTCCTTCACCTCAAGCACGAGCAGGCCATTTGCTGGGTGAACGATGATAAAGTCCGGATGCCGGCTGCGCGGGCCTACCGGGAGATTGTGCCAAACGACAGCGTTCTCTTCGAGGAAGTCCTTGAGGCGCTCAGCGAGTCTCAGCTCGCCGCGGGTGTCGAAGCGCGCGAAGCCGAGGCTGGGAATCAGGATTGCCATGTAACGGCCGAGAAGTTGACAGCCGGCTCGGAGCTTAACGTGACCTCAACACGCTTTGGACCAATGCTGACGGGCCTGCCCCTTCGCAAATCAATCGTTCTCCCAGCGACTTTTTCAGGAAGACCAATTTGGGCAGGGGCGACTTCAACACCCGTGCGACGGCGTCCTGAAGCCCGTGGCGCTCCCTAGGGGAATCGAACCCCTGTTTCAGCCTTGAGAGGGCCGCGTCCTAACCGCTAGACGAAGGGAGCGTGTGCCAGAGGGAATAGCCGCGAAATGTGCGGTGGGCAAGGCAAGTCTGACGGCCTTCGCACGGTTGGGTAAACCTGTTGCCTGGCGTCCTCTGGCCGGCCCCCCGGGCATTTCGGGCCGATCGCGCAGGCTTCAGGGCTCGTTGGCGAATTTGAGCTTTCCGGCCGGTTTCAGCGTCTTGGCGTCGAAGGTGCGGATTTCGGTCACCCCGGCTATATCCAGCGTCAGCACCAGCCGCTCGCCGGCCACCGCCGTCGAGACGATGCGGGCGCCCTTGGGCAGGGTTGCGATAATGTCCGTCGCGGCTGCCGCGGGGCTTCCCTCTCCCCGGTAAAGACGGTACCCGACGGCGATCAGGACCACGGCCACCGCGAGGGCCGAGGTCGAGGCCCGCGATCAGCATCATCCGCCGCACCCGCGCGATCAGCGCGGCCTGGTCGGGGGTCGGTTCGGGCGCAACGGTATCGGTCATGCAAGGCTCTGCTTTGGAACAAGGCTTATCTAACGGCGGTCAAAGGCTGGAGGTTATCGTCGGCGGCGACGAGGGATCGCCCCGCCTCGACCGCGTGCTCGCGGTGCTCCGCCCGGAACTGTCGCGCTCGCGGCTGAAAGCGCTGATCTTGGCCGGTTCCGTCACCGCCAAAGGCGCCCCCATCCGCGACCCCGCTTATCATGTCACTGCCGGCGATACGATCACAATCGACGTGCCCGAAGCGGTGGCGCCGGAGCCTGTGGGCGAGGATATCGCGCTTAATATTGTCTTTGAGGACGACGACATCATCGTCATCGACAAGCCGAAGGGCCTCGTCGTGCATCCGGCCGCGGGGCACGAGACCGGCACGCTGGTGAACGCCCTCATCGCCCATTGCGGCGCGAGCCTTTCCGGCATCGGCGGCGTGCGGCGGCCGGGTATCGTGCACCGGCTCGACAAGGACACGACCGGGCTGATGGTGGTCGCCAAGAACGACCAGGCGCATCAGTCGCTGACCGCGCAATTCGCCGATCACGGCCGTACCGGCCCGATGCAGCGCGGCTACATGGCCTTCATCTGGGGCGTGCCCAACCGCCAGCGCGGCACGGTCGACGCGCCGATCGACCGGCATGTTTATGCGCGCGAAAAAATGGCGGTGCGCCCGGGCGGACGCGAGGCGGTCACGCATTGGGAATTGCAGGCGGCGTATCAGGGGCGCGACGGCAAGCCGGTCGCCTCGCTTTTGGCCTGCCAGCTCGAGACCGGGCGGACCCATCAGATCCGGGTGCACCTCGCCCATATCGGCCACCCCCTGATGGGCGATGCCGTCTATGGCCCGCACTTCAAGACCAAGGCCGGGCAGCTCGGACCCCAAGGTAAGGATGCACTCACCGCCCTCGGCCGGCAGGCGCTGCACGCCTACCTGCTCGCCCTGGAACACCCCCGAACCGGGGAATTTTTGCATTGGGAGGCGGCCCTGCCGGAGGATTTGCTCCTCCTGCAAAGGGCGCTGGAAGCGGCGCTATGACGCAGGCCATTCTGAAAAGACAAGCTATACCAACAGGTTATAGCTGCCACACGGTGACGTGACGTCAGTATTCCTTCCCTATTTGTTCGTTTTCGGGTATGTTGCACCTGCGCTGAATATCCAGCGCGGAACATCGCAGCCTGGTCGGCTTTAACACAGCGATCACCTGCCGGGCCCGCCGCTATCGGGGGCCTGAACCACTGGAGGGCGCTCAAATGGCCCGTACAGCTACGTTGCCGGTTCTCAATGGAGAATCCGGCCTTTCCAGATACCTCGCCGAGATCCGCAAATTCCCGATGCTGGAGCCCCAGCAGGAATACATGTTCGCCAAGCGTTGGCGCGAACATGACGATCGCGACGCGGCACATCACCTTGTCACCAGCCATCTCCGGCTCGTGGCCAAGATCGCCATGGGCTATCGCGGCTACGGCTTGCCGATTTCCGAGGTCGTCTCGGAAGGCAATGTCGGCCTGATGCAGGCGGTCAAGCGGTTCGAGCCCGAGAAGGGTTTTCGTCTCGCTACCTACGCCATGTGGTGGATCAAGGCGTCGATACAAGAGTACATTCTGCGTTCCTGGTCACTCGTGAAAATGGGAACCACCGCGAACCAGAAGAAGCTGTTCTTCAACCTGCGCAAGGCGAAGAGCAAGATCTCCGCGCTGGACGAGGGCGATCTCCGCCCCGACCAGGTGAAGTTGATTGCCAAGCGCCTCGGCGTGACGGATCAGGACGTGGTCGACATGAACCGCCGCCTCGGCGGCGACGCGTCGCTCAACGCGCCGATCCGCGACGACGGTGAAGCCGGCGAATGGCAGGACTGGCTGGTCGACAACTCGCCCAACCAGGAAGCCGTGATGGCCGAGCATGAGGAGTTCGATCATCGCCGTCAGGCGCTGAACGGCGCCATCGGCGTGCTCAACCCGCGCGAACGCCGCATCTTCGAGGCGCGGCGCCTGGCGGAAGAGCCGATGACGCTGGAAGACCTCGCCGCCGAATTCGGCGTCTCGCGCGAACGCGTGCGGCAGATCGAAGTGCGCGCTTTCGAAAAGGTGCAGTCGGCCGTCAAGGGCACGATTGCCCGGCAGGAAGCGGAAGCGCTCGAAGCCGCGCTCTGATCGCGCGATCGAGGTAACAGTTGACGAAAGCCGGCGGCAACGCCGGCTTTTTGTTTTTGGGGGGATGCGTTTGCAAGCGACTTGCGGGCGAAGCTCCACCCGCCCCTTGAGGGGGCGGGTCGGCTCACATGGAGCGTAGCGCAATGTGAGACGGGGCGGGGTGACGGTCTCTCCACGTCCGACAGTGTACGGGTGGAGAGACCGTCACCCCACCTCGGTTCGCATTGCATGCGACCCGATCCTCCCCCTCCAGGGGAGGATAAGAACACCGACCGGCGGTCAATCAATCGGACGATCGCTACTCCCCCCACTCCCGCGCCATCTTTGCCAGCGCGCAGCCTTCGCAATAGCGGGCGTCCTTGTAGTCGATCCAGTTGTGCGCATAGACGCGATCGAGCGGAATGCCGTAACGCGCGCGCAGCACCTTCACCAGAATTCGCCACGCCGCGACCTGCGCTTCGGTAGGCACGCGCGTCACGTCGGGAAAATTGCCGGCGAATTCGACGCCGACCGAATTGTTGCCGATCACCTGCCGATAGGTCGGGCCGTTGTCGATATACTTGTTGTCGTTGCGGTTCGCGCCGTCACCATGGGTCGGAACGAGATGTTCGGCGACCGCCCAGTACACCGTGCCGTCGGTTTCGACCCAGACCATGACGCCGCGCCGGGTCGGGTTCTTCGACTGCGCCTGCGCGCCGCCGCGCGCGGAGCCTGCCGGCCCTTCGGTCTGGTGCACGATGATGTTGCGCCAGGGATGAGATTTTGCGAGGTCGCCCCATGGCGCGAGCCATACCATCTTCAGGCCGGGAATATCGGGTGTGCCGGACGCGCGCGCGATCGCGGCGAGGTCGGGCGTTTGCGCGGCGGCGCAAGCCGGAAACAGAAGGGTGAACAGTGCGGCCGCGACGAGACGAAAATTCATGATCGAGGTCCAGTGACGGACCTGAGTAGCACGTCTCAGGCCCGCTGGCGCAGGCCGATATCCGCTATTCCCGACGTTGCGGGTTCGGGCGCCAGTGGCGGCGCCGGGTCGTAGGTCGCAAAGCCGTTGCGGCCGGCCTTCTTGGCGTCGTACAGCGCATGGTCGGCGGCCGCAATCAGGCGGTCGGGATAGGCGCCCATCTCGCGGGCCCATTGCGCGACGCCGATCGAGACCGCGATCGGAATGTCGTTGCCGGCGCATTGCTCGGCGTCCACACGGCAGACCTCCAGCACGCGGCGCGCGATCATGGCGCCTTCGCGCAGCGTCGAGGACGGCAGCACGATGCAGAACTCGTCGCCGCCGGTCCGCGCCAGCATGTCGCCGGGCCGCAGGCGTGTTTGCGCCATCAGGGTGAAATGCTGCAGGCAGGCATCGCCCGCGGCGTGGCCGTGGGTATCGTTGATGCCCTTGAAGCCGTCGAGATCGATCACCAGCAGCGCGAACGGCTGACCTGAGCGTTCGGAGCGCGTGCATTCCTCCGTGAGGCGCTGCAGCAGATAGCGGCGGTTGCCGACGCCGGTGAGATCGTCGAGCAGCGCAAGATCCGCGACCTCGTTGCGCAGGCGGTCCATCGCCATCAGCAGGAAGCCGAAATTCAGCGACATCGACAGGAACACCAGCACCAGGATGACGACCGATTGCACCGGGTTGAAATGCATATAGGAGAATCCGCCGCCCGCGCTGGTCACCGCGCCGATCCACCTGGCGACGAAAATGGCCATGATGAGAATGGTGACGACGCCGGCGAGCCGCGCGCCCGGATTGACGCGCCCCTCGTGCCGGCCGAGCAACAGCTTCAGGCTCAGCACCATCGGCAGCGCCTGGGCGATCGTGAAGACGGTCATGCGCGCGGGCACGCTGTCGTAGACGAAAGTGAAAAAGCACAATCCGGCTGCGCCAAGCCCGGTGACCAGCACGGTGAGGCGCCAGGAAACCGGTTGATCGAAGAACTTGCGGATACCCATCGCAGCCAGGCAGATCGCCAGGATCAACGCGGTGCCGGCAAACAGCAGCGGCACCAGTGAATCCAGGAAAGTCACGCGCAGCATCGCCATTGCCGCGCCGGCCGCCGCAACGAATGCCGAACCGGTCCAGAACCGCGCGGCTTCGAACGACGGATAGCTGCGCATGACGTAGGCCCAGATCAGGCCCAGCGCGAGAAAATTGATGACGAACACCGTCCAAAGCGTCGGAACGCTCAGCATCGCGACCCCGGGACGCGCGCGTCCCGTCTCCCCAGTTGCCTAACGACCGCTCAAGACTTCCGCCTCGGGCTTTCTCCCACGACGATCGTTGTTGTCTCGTCCCGTCGTCTTGCGGGACAAGGTGCATCCGCGACGCTTAACGGACCCTGACTGCCGCCGGCCAATCCAAACCGTGGTTTTGAATTGATGAAGATCGTCGAAATTGGGACATCGTTAAGCATGATGCGCGCGATGCGAACGGCGGTGACGAGGCGCGTTTCGGCAAAAAATCGCATCAAAATGCATAACAACTGTGGATAACGTGATGACAACGCCATGACAGCACGCGGCATGGGCCTGCGAATCTGCTGGGATTGTCATCGAGGATGTTGCGAGGCTGGCCCTCCGCCAAGCATGCCTCGGTGTCGCGTTTCAATCCATGAAAACCTTGAGAGGATACTATGGCTAAGAAAGCGAAGAAGGCGAAGAAGGCCAAGGCGAAGAAGGCCAAGAAGTCGAAGAAGAAGTGAATTTTGGCCCGGGTGGAGTGCTCAGCTCCGCCCGGGCTCCCAACTCCGGGTGCAATTTGGAGAATGGCGGGCCGCAGGCCCGCCTTTTTGGTTTTGGTACACGCGAACGCGTAGCCCGGATGGAGCCACGGGAAAATTTCAGCGCTCCGCCAGCGCCAGCTTGGCGCCGAGTGCGGCAAATCCCGCCGCAAAACTCCGGCGCAGCCAGGCCATCACCTTCGGGCGCGTGATGACGCGGTCGCGCAGCGAGGCTGCGAACAGGCCATAGACCGCGAACACCGCAAACGTCATCGCCATGAAGGCCGCGCTCAATTCCAGCATCCGCGCCAACGGGTGCGGCTCGTCGACGGCTATGAACTGCGGCAGGAAGGCCAGGAAGAAGATCGACAATTTCGGATTGAGGATGTTGATCAGGATCGCGGTCACGATGACGCGCCGGCTGGAGCGGGTGGCCGCCGCCGGGCGCGTGTCGATCGACAGCGCGCCTGTCTCGCGCAACGCCTGCCAGGCCATGTAGAGCAGATAGACCACGCCGCACCATTTCAGCGCGGCAAACGCCAGGGCACTGGTATGCAGCACCGCGGCAAGCCCGAGCATGGCGGCCAGCATGTGCGGCAGGATGCCGAGCGTGCAGCCGAAGGCCGCCGCAACACTCGGCCGCGCTCCCAGCGTCAGCGCCACCGCGAGCGTATAGAGCACGCCGGTGCCGGGCGAGGCGACTACGATCAGCGAGGTCAACAGAAACGACAGCGTCATGCCCTGCCATTACCACGGCGGCATCCGACGTGGAAGCACGGGCACCCGCGGCTGCTTACGAACGCGGGCGCCGCTCGGCCTCGTTGTGGCGGCGCCTTTCATACACCATCCGTTCCGCTTCGCGGATCACGTCGAGCGGCGCCCACGGCTTGGACCAGAACTGGACGCCATCGGGCAATTCCTGATGCAGCGGTTTGCCTGAGGTGACGATCACCCCCATCTCGGGATTGTACTTCCTGGCGATGTGCGCGAGCTCGACCCCGTCCATGTTGCCGGCAAGCTGCACGTCGGTCATCATCAGGACCAGGCTATCGGCGACGCGCTCCAGCACCAGCTCGGCAGCCTCCGCACTCTCGCATTCGATGACATCGACCTCGCTCTCTTCCAGCAGCAGGCAAATCATATCCCGTTGCATCGGATCGTCTTCGACGATGAGGGCCGTCGCGCGATATGGTTTTGATTGTCCCATGGTGGCCTCCTCGAAAATGATCGTGCCGGTTAAGGGCGTCTTTTATGTCGGCTAGTCGACTATGTCGGCTAGTCGACGTTAAGGCTCGAAGCGCTTTATTGTTCAGTTCCAATTTGCGAAAGTTGCGGAACCCGCCTTCTTTCTCGATCCTTATGGAGCCCATCCCAATGACTGCAATATCCGGAAGCGCGGCCGCCGTGACCGGCGCCGCCAGCGGCATCGGCCGCGCGCTCGCGCTGGAACTGGCCGCGCGCGGCTGCGACCTGGCGCTCGCCGACCGCGACGAGGCCGGGCTGCAGCAGGTGGCCGCCGAGATCGCCAAAGTGGCCACGCGCAAGGTATCGATCCACCGCGTCGATGTCGGCGAGCCCGCCCAGATCCAGCAATTCGCGCAAGCCGCCATTGCCGCCCACCCCCGGCTCAACATCGTCATCAACAATGCCGGCGTCGCACTCCTTGGCGCCTTCAACGAGGTCGACCAGGCGCAGATGGAATGGCTGATCAACATCAATTTCTGGGGCGTGGTGCACGGCACGCGCGCGTTCCTGCCGCATCTGTCGCTCAAGCCGGAGGCGCATATCGTCAACGTCTCCTCGATCTTCGGCATCATCGCCCCGCCCGGCCAGACCGCCTATTGCGCGGCCAAGTTCGCGGTGCGGGGCTTTTCGGAAAGCCTGCGGCATGAACTGGCTGTCGCGAACAGCCCGGTGAAGCTGTCGGTGGTGCATCCCGGCGGCGTGCTGACCAACATCGTGCGCAACTCCCGCACCGGCGCCGGCATCACCGACAATGCGCGCCGCGCCGAATCGATCGATCGGTTTGATGCGATCGCCAAGACCACGCCGCCGGTTGCAGCCCAGCGCATCATCACCGGCATCGAGAAAAACCAGCCACGCATTCTGATCGGCAACGACGCGTGGTTCATGGATCTGTTGCAACGGTTTCGTCCGGCGACGTATTGGGCGGCGCTGGCGAAGCGGATTGGGAAGACGGCGGAGAAGAAGGGGAAGTGAGGCTGGCGTGCGGATGGCGTCCCTTCGTAGGATGGGTGGAGCGAAACGATACCCATCAATGCCGGCGCTTGATGATGGGTTTCGCTTCGCTCTACCCACCCTGTACCCTTCTGGCGTTCGGCACCAGTCGTTGATGTAGACTGGCTGCACGGGCCGATCTGCCGGGAGCTGCCTGACCCACCCGTGCTATGAGCCACCTTCGTAGGACCTGCGCCCCGGTGGAGCGGCTGCGATCAATATCCACTAGGAGGTTTGCGCCAAGAGCGCCAGTACAGGGATCGATCGGGATCGCAGTGGGCCCGCTTTGAGAAGCGAGGAGGTCCAGTAATGGTTGAGGATGTGCGTTGGTTTGTCGGGATCGATTGGGCAACACAGAGCCACCGCGTTTGCCTGCTTGATAGCGAAGGAGGACGCATGGGCGAGCGGGAGTTCGCCCATGGCGGAGCCGGACTGACGGAACTGCGAGATTGGTTGCTGCAGAAGACCGGGGCTGCGCCGGGGCAGATCGCCGTCGCGATCGAGATGCCGCATGGTCCCGTGGTGGAGATGCTGCTCGAGCACGGGTTTGTGGTCTTTGCCATCAATCCCAAGCAGCTCGATCGTTTCCGCGATCGCTTCACAGTCGCAGGCGCCAAGGATGACAGCCGAGACGCCCTTGTCCTTGGAGACTCACTGCGTACCGATCGGAAAGCCTTCCGGCAGCTTGCGATCGACAATCCGGTGGTGATCGAGCTGCGCGAGTGGTCGCGCCTCGTGGACGAGTTGCAGCAGGAACGGACGCGTCTGGCCAATCGTCTGCGTCAGCAGCTGTGGCGCTACTATCCGCAGGCGACCGAACTAGCCGATGATGTCGGGGACGACTGGTTCCTGGCGCTGTGGCAAAAGGTGCCGACCCCCGCCGCCGCCGCGAAGGTAACGGAGAAGACGGTTGCGCGCATCCTCAAGGACCACCGCATCCGGCGTCTCGATGCCGCCACCGTGCTGCAGACCTTGCGCAAGACGGCCTTGTTCGTCGCCCCAGGCACGACGGAGGCCGCTTGCGTGCATATCCGCAGTCTCGCGGCGCGCATGCACCTGGTCAATCAGCAGATCAAGGAAGCCCACAACGCCCTGGACGGCCTCTGCGCCGGGCTCGCGGCACCGGACGAGGAGAGCCCGTCGGGGCAGAGCCGTGAGCAGTGTGACGTGGCAATCCTTCGCTCCTGGCCGGGAATCGGCAGGATTGTTCTCGCCACACTGCTCACCGAGGCAGCGCAGCCGCTGCAGGCCCGAGATTATCACGCCTTGCGTGCGCTGGCAGGGGTTGCTCCGGTGACGCGGCAAAGCGGCAAACAACGCTTCGTGATCCGCCGCCACGCCTGCAACAGGAGGCTGCAGACCGCCGTTCATCATTGGTCGCGCGTTGCCATCCAGCACGATGCTGCCGCGCGGCGCCGCTATGATGCCTTGCGGCAGCGCGGCCACGGCCATGCACGTGCGTTGCGTAGCGTGGGCGATCGCCTGCTCTCGGCTCTATGCTCGACCCTCAAGAGCCGGACCCTGTATGATGCCAACCGCGGGAGTTCGCAGATCTCCGTCAAACAGTAAGCCTCATTCCTTGGTTCGGCCGCTTGCGACCATTCCTTCGTCCCGACCTGCCGAACCCGACAGCGACGCGCGCAGACGCTGTCCAGGATGCCATCGGCACCGGCGTAGCCGGCGCGGAGCGTCCTGGACGGCGGCGAGCACGGCGCTACGCTCGTCATTCAAGGACGCCCAGCTCCTTGACGAAAGCTAGGAGGTCCTACGAAGTAAGGAAGCGACGAGGCTCTTACCGCCCCACCAGCCTGTCGGCAAAATACCCGATCGTCTTGCGGTAGATCGTCGCCCTGTTCCATTCGCGCATAGCTTCGAAATTCGCGGTGCCCTCGCCGTACGGTGCGCCGCCCTTGAAGCCGCTCGTGTGCAGCAGGTTCGCGGTGGAGGCCAGAACATCGGGCACGCTGTGGCGCAAATCGACATGGCCGTTGCCGTCGAAATCGACGCCGTATTTGATATAGGACGACGGCAGAAATTGCGTCTGGCCGATTTCGCCGGCGAAGGCGCCGATCAAATCGCGCAAGGGGAGATCGCCGCGCTGCACGATCTTCAGCGCCGCCAGCAACTCGCCCTGGAACAGTTCGGTGCGGCGGCAATCATGCGCCATGGTAGCGAGCGTGCGGATCACCGGCATCTTGCCGATGTCGCCCTTGCCGTAATCGGACTCCAGCCCCCAGATCGCGACCACGATTTCCGGCGGCACGCCAAACTTCTGCTCGATGCGCGCCAGCAGCGAGCCGTGCCGTTGCAGCATCTGCCGGCCGATGTTGATCCGCCCCGGACCGACGCGGGTGGGGACATATTGCTCGAACGTCTTGTTGAAGGTGCCGCGCTGTCGCCGGTCGAAGGCGAGCACTGCCGGGTCCTGCGTGACGCCTGAAAGCGCCTGGCTGATCACGGCCTGCGAAACGCCAGCCGCGGCGGCTTCCTGCGACATCGCCGCCACGAAGGTGTTGAAATCGCCGCCGCAGCGGGCGGCGTAAGTGGGGCTGGAGCAGATGACGGCGCTGATTAAAATGGCCCAGTGAAGTATGCGCATGCGAATCCCTTGTTCATTCTGGGGCCGATCATGCCATGGGAAAACGGCGTGCGAAACCTCGTCGTCCCCGCGCACGCGAGGACCCATACGCCGCGGCCGATGTTGTTAGAGTGGATTGGCTGACGGCTTTGCTTCAACAATTGCCGCCTGTGGTTATGGGTCCCTGCGTTCGCATGCGTTCGCAGGGACGACAGCAGAGACCCCCTACTCCCCGCCGTCGATCTGGCGGCCCATCAGCGCGATCGCTTTCTGATAGACGCCCGCGGCGTTCCAGGCCTGGATGGCGGCAAAATTCGGCTCGCCCGGCTGATAGCCCGCGCCCGTGCGCCAGCCATGGGCTTTCAGAAAGTTCGCGGTCGAGGTCAGCGCGTTGGCCGCGTTTTCGAGATTGCCGGTGCCGTAGGCCAGAATGGCTTTGGGCATGAACTGGGTCTGGCCGACTTCGCCATGCATCGAGCCGCGCTGCGAGGGCGAGAGCGCGCCGCGATCGATCAATTGCAACGCCGCGTAAAGGTGTTCGGTGAAATAGGCCGAGCGCCGGCAGTCATAGGCGAGCGTCGCGATCGAGGCGAGCATGTTCTGGTTGCCGCGCTGGCTGCCGAACCCGGTCTCCATTCCCCAGATCGCGAGCAGCGGACCCGGCGGCACGCCGTAGCGGCTCTGAATGGACGCGAACAGCGCGCCCTGCGATTGCTTGAGCTGCCGCCCCTTCGCGACGATGGTCGTGGCCCCGCGCTTGGCGAGAAACTGATCGAGCGAGAGATTAAAACTGCGCTGGCCGCGATCGGCATTGATGGTCGCTTGCGCGTAGTTCGTCGCCATCAGCGCCTGGATGGTCGGGGCGCTGATGCCCTTGGCGCGGGCTTCGCCGGCGAACTCCTGCTTCCAGGCGAAATAGCCGGCGGACGAGCTGCCGCATTGGGCGGCGTGGACCTGGGGGGACAGGAAGGTGAGTGTGGACAGAGCGACGAAGGCGACCGTCAATTGCTTGCTCGTGTTCATCGGACTTTCCCTGGAAACTGCATAACCGCACTACCCTAGCCGAAACGGCGCGCGATCCAACAACCCTTTGTGCGATCACGCCATGGGAACGCCATCATTTTCCGAATCTTGCCGCGAGGTATGCCGGCACGCGCGCCAGGGCATCCCCGCGGGCTTCCTTGTCCGTGCCGATCACGGGAATGCGGCCGTCGCGTTCGCGATATTGCGGCAGCTCAATGCGCGGCAGGCCGGGGGCGTCGAAAGCGTGCACGGCATTTGCGTAGCTCTTCAGCTCAACCGCATTGCCGCGCGCTTTGGCAGCCGACAGGAACGCCTCGCATGGCCCAAGTTCGGTCCAGACATCGTCTTCGCCGAACAGCACGAGCAGAGGTACATGCGTGGTCCAGCCCTGCGGTGAAACATTGGTAAAGGGTTGCGTTTGGAATTTCTCAGCGCAGGCGCCGGGATAGAACGCGACCGCCGCGGCGAAGTCGCTGGCAAGCCCTGCCGGGCGACCGATGCTCTTGTCGGAGATCGTCAGCAGCACCACACCGCCGCCCTGCGACCAGCCGACCAACGCGATCCGATCCGGACGCACAACGGGTTGCGCCTGCAGATAGCGGAGCGCGGCGTAGGCGTCCTTGGGCCGGTCGCGCCACATGACCTTGCGTGCTTCGCTCGCCGAGCAGGTCTGCCCAAAGCCGCGTGATTTTGCACTGTCGACGACAAGGACGACGTAACCCTGCTGCAGAAACTCGCGCGCCCAGGCGCGATAGAGCGGAAAGAACCGGCCATTCTTGGCCAAGAGCCCCGAGCAGCCATGCATCATCACCACGGCCGGCCGCGGCTCATCGCCGGGCGGACGAAACAAATGTGTGATCAGCGTCGTCTTGCCATCGAGCGAGGGGAAATCCACGTGTGGTAGCTCGACGGGCGCCTCGCGCCTTGCTTCCGCGACGGGCGCTTCGGCCGGCTTGTCTTGGGCGGACACGCTTGCGGCGCTCGCTACAACGGCGAGAGTGGCGGCAAGTCCGACAATCATAAAGGGACGCTTGGCCAAGCTCATCGCTCAATTCCATATGAAAAGTTGTGCGGCGGCTCAATTCTGCCATGCGGGACGGCACAGCGTCAAAGCAGACACAGCCTCGCAATGCCGCCGCGCGTATCCGTGTTTTGTCAGGACCACGCACGCCGGACGGCGTGACGACAAACGCATGGGTAGAACCTGCCGGCCCTTAGCCATCTCGAAAACAGCCATCATCGCGGCTAATCTGAACCGGCTGTTCTGTCGGTCACCTGCGCTACCCGGGCCACGTTGCCTCCCGCCGCTCCCGACGTTTCGGCTTCTCAAAGGACAATGGCTATGACCAGGTCCAGTGGTTTCAAAGTCGGAATCGGAATCGCGATCACCGCGCTCGTGGGAATTCAGAAAGCTGCCGCCCAGGCGCCGCCGCTTTCCCTCGACCCTTCACGACTACTCCGTCTCGGCACCATCGACGCGCGCTTTCAATCGTATAATGTGGAAATGGTCGAGGTCACCGGCGGACGGTTCTGGAAGCCTTACAACCCAAGTGCCTCAGCGCCGTCGGCTCGCGGTGCTGACAACGCCGGGAATATGCCTGCGGGCGGCAATCCCGACCTCTTCGCGTATCGGGAGCCTATCGACCTGTCGAACCGCCGGCTGCGCATATTAGCTGCCGCGCTGGCGCCAGCCTACATGCGCGTCAGCGGCACCTGGGCCAACAGCACCTACTTTGCCGAAAGCGATGAAACGCCCGCCACGCCGCCCGGCGGCTTCAGCGCGGTGCTCAGTCGCGAACGCTGGAAAGGCGTCATCGACTTTGCCCGCGCCGCCAGCGCTGAGATCGTGACGTCGATGGCGACAAGTCCCGGTGCCCGGGACGCAGCAGGTCTATGGCGGAGCGATCAGGCGCGTCGCTTGTTCGCCTATACCAGATCCATCGGCGGCTGGATTGCCGCCGTCGAGTTCATGAATGAGCCGACGCTGGCCGCGATGGGCGGTGCACCGAAAGGGTACGACGCGGCAGCGTACGGGCGGGACTTCAAAGCCTTTGTTGCGTTCATCAGGACGAGCGAACCGGATGTGATGGTTCTGGGCCCCGGTTCGATCGGCGAGACAACAGCATCGCAATCGAGCACCGATTTCATCAGTACGCGGAACCTGCTTGCAGCATCCGGGCCCGGCATCAACGCTTTTTCCTATCATCACTACGGCGCGGGTCTCGCAACGATGCTCGCCGGGTCAAACCACGCCCGAGGCCGCCCTTTCAGAAGCATGGCTGGCGAGCACAGATCGAACATTCGCGTATTACCGATCGCTCAGGGACGAGTTCGCACCTGATAAGCCGATGTGGCTTACCGAAACCGCCGAGGCAGCCTGCGGCGGCAATCCCTGGGCTTCCACGTTCCTCGATACGTTCCGATATCTCGATCAGCTTGGCCGGCTTGCCAAAGCCGGCGTCCAGATGGTCGCGCACAACACGCTGGCCGCAAGCGATTACGGCCTGCTTGACGAAAAGACGTTGCGGCCGCGGCCAAGCTACTGGGCGGCGCTGCTGTGGCGCAGGCTGATGGGCACAATTGTTCTCGACGCCGGCACCCATCATGGGATGCACCTCTACGCGCATTGCCGGCGAGGGGCGCGTGGAGCGGTCACACTGCTCGCCATCAACACGGACCGGACGAACGGTGCAACCTTGCGATTGCCCGTGACCAGCGAGCGTTACACGCTGTCGGCGGATGATCTGCAAGGCGTCGAAGTGAAGCTGAATGGAACGGCTTTGGAGCTCGGTCCGAATGACGAGCTTCCGCAGTTTGCCGCGGTGACATCGCCGCCCGGTTCGGTCGAGATCGGACCGGCCACGATCACTTTCCTCACAGTCGGGGAAGCCAAAAATCCGGCATGCGATTGAATTTCTTCCGGACGGCGATCGTACGCCCGTCCATGCACTTCTCCCGCGGCGCATTGACCAGGCTCACCAGCGTGTAGCTGATGATCAGCAGCAGGAACCAGGAGCCGAACTTGTCGATGGAAACCATCGACCAGCCGTGCCGCTGCGATGGATAGAGCCAGGTTTTGGTGAAGGTGCCGATGTTTTCCGAGAACCAGATGAAGAGCGACACCAAGGCGAACCCGAGCAATAGCGGCATCGAGCGGCTGACATGCCAGACCCTGAAATAGACGCGGGTGCGAAAAAACAGCCAGCCGGCAAGAGCGAACAGCAGCCAGCGCAGGTCCGGCATGAAGTGGTGGCTGAAGAAATTGACGTAGATCGCGACACTGAGCGCGGCCAGGCCGAGACGCCGCGGGTGACCGGAAAACTCCAGATCGAACAGCCGCCACGCGCGGCAGAGATAGCTGCCGATGCAGGCATACATGAAGCCGGAGAACAGCGGCACGCCGGCGATCCGAAAGAAATTCGGCTCCGGGTAGATCCAGGAGCCGACCTGCGTCTTGAAGATCTCCATCACGGTGCCGACGACATGATAGATCAGGATCACCTTCGCCTCGTCCGCTGTCTCCAGTTTCCCCGCGAGCAGCGCGATCTGAACTGTGATCATGCAGAGAAACAGGAAGTCGTAGCGCGGAAGCCACGCGGTCGCCGGATAGAACCACCAGGTTGCGATCATCAGGAAAACGGCGATCCCGCCGAACAGGCAGGCCCAGCCCTGCTTCAGGCCGAAGCGGACGAATTCATAAAGCGCCGACGTCCAGCGGCGCCGGGCCATGAAGCGGCCTAGCCGATGTTCGCCAGCGATGAAGGGGCGCAGCGGCGGCCAGATGGCCGCGGCGCTCGGCTCGAATTTGGGGCTGTCTGGCTGTTGGTCAGGCGGACGATGCATGCCATCGACGGTGGCGGCGGAACGCGGTGCAAAATTGGCAAATATTTGCAGATTCCGCTCAGCCTTTGCGCTGTTCTTGCGCAGCGCAATTTTCTTTGACAGCAACGCCTAGATCGACGAAAAGCCCGCCCATGGCCAAGAAACCCGGGACCAATCCCAAAGGCGAGTTCGCCTTTTTCAACGTCGTCTATGAAGACGATTCCCAGCGCTCCAACCGGCGCGTGCCGTCCGAACTGCTCGGCGGCCTTGACGGCGACGAGCCGGCGCGCGGATACATCATGGAGCAGGACCGCGAGATCGCCGAAAAATCCGGCCGCACGCCGCTGGCGATCAAGAGCATCAGCCGGGTCGGGGCGAAGAAGAAATAGCTCATTGCACTCGGCTCTCTCCGCGTCATTGCGAGGAGCGATAGCGACGAAGCAATCCATGCCTCCGCTTGCCGCGCGATGGATTGCTTCGCTTCGCTCGCAATGACGACGCGAGAGCCAGCCCAAAACAAAAACGGCGGACCAAGGGCCGCCGTTTTCATTTGGATCAGCTATCCGCGATCAGTTATCGAGGAACGACCGCAGCTTCCGCGACCGTGACGGATGCTTCAGCTTGCGCAGCGCCTTCGCCTCGATTTGGCGGATACGTTCGCGGGTCACGCTGAACTGCTGGCCGACTTCTTCCAGTGTGTGGTCGGTATTCATGCCGATGCCGAAGCGCATGCGGAGCACGCGTTCTTCGCGCGGCGTCAGCGAGGCCAGAACCCGCGTGGTGGTTTCGCGCAGGTTGGACTGGATCGCGGCATCGATCGGCAGGATCGCGTTCTTGTCCTCGATGAAATCGCCGAGGTGTGAATCTTCTTCATCACCGACGGGCGTTTCGAGCGAGAGCGGCTCTTTCGCGATCTTGAGGACTTTTCGGACCTTCTCCAGCGGCATGCCGAGCTTTTCGGCGAGCTCTTCGGGGGTCGGCTCGCGGCCGATCTCGTTGAGCATCTGGCGGCTGGTGCGCACGATCTTGTTGATCGTTTCGATCATGTGCACGGGGATGCGGATGGTGCGCGCCTGATCTGCAATCGAGCGCGTGATCGCCTGCCGGATCCACCACGTCGCGTAGGTCGAGAACTTGTAGCCGCGGCGATACTCGAATTTATCAACCGCCTTCATCAACCCGATGTTGCCTTCCTGGATCAGGTCGAGGAACTGCAGGCCGCGGTTGGTGTACTTCTTGGCGATCGAGATCACGAGACGCAGGTTGGCCTCGACCATTTCCTTCTTGGCCTGGCGCGCCTCGCGCTCGCCCTTCTGCACGCCGTGCACGATCTTGCGGAATTCGCCGATCTCAAGACCGGTCAGCGCCGCCAGCGACTGGATCTCGTGGCGCAGATCCTTGATGCGGTCCTTTTCGTGATGGACGAAATTCTTCCAGCCCTTGGCGGAAAGCTTCGAGACACGGTTGAGCCAGCGCGGATCGAGCTCCGAGCCTTGATAGTTGCGCAAAAAGTCCTCGCGCGCGACGCCGTGGCTGTCACCCAGACGAAGCAGGCGGCCCTCGAACGAGACCAGTTTCTTGTTGATGTCGTAGAGCTGCTCGACGAGGGAATCGATGCGCGCTTGGTTGAGCCGCAGCGACTTCACCTCGACGATGATCTCATCCTTCAGCTTCTTGTACTTGCGCTCCTGCGAGGGCGAGAGCGACTCGCTCTGAAGCTGGTTGGCGATATCCTGTTCCTGAAGACGGCGCAGCTTTTTGTATTCGGAGGCAATCTTGTCGAACGTCTCGACCACCTTCGGCTTCAGCTCGGCCTCGATGGCGGCGAGCGACATCTGGTTTTCGAACTCGTCGTCATCCATGTCGCCTTCGGCGGCAGCTTCCGCCGGATCCTTCTCCTCGGTGTCCGCACCAGGCGCGGGCGCGGCGCGGAACGGCGTCGCCGACGGCGGAGCGGCGGGCGGAGCGACATGCGCGGGCGCAGCCTCGCCATTGGCGGCCTGGCCGTCGGCAGGCGCGGCGATCATCGCCGGGTTCATGTTGTTCTTGGCGTCGGGGCCGGCGTAAGTGGCTTCGAGATCGATGATGTCGCGGAGGAAGATCTTTCCTTCGTTGAGTTCATCGCGCCAGATGATGATGGCCTGGAAGGTCAGCGGGCTTTCACAAAGCCCTGCGATCATCGCCTCGCGGCCGGCCTCGATGCGTTTGGCGATCGCGATTTCGCCTTCGCGCGACAGCAATTCCACCGTGCCCATCTCGCGCAGATACATGCGGACGGGATCGTCGGTGCGCTCGCCGGGCTCGGATTTCTTGACCTCGGTGACGGCCTTCTGCGTGACCTCGACAAGCTCGTTGTCGGTGTCGTCGTCGGCCTCTTCCTTTTCCTCGTCGGCGTCGGCCTCTTCGGCTTCCGACACGTTGATGCCCATGTCCGAGAGCATCGACATGATGTCCTCGATCTGTTCGGGCGACGTGGTGTCGGAGGGCAGCACTTCGTTGAGCTGATCGAAGGTCACGAAGCCGCGCTTCTTGGCCTGCTTGATCATCTTCTTGACCGCGGCATCCGAGAGGTCAAGCAACGGCGACGGCGCGTCGGGGCTATCCTTCTCAGGGGCGTCCGCTGCCTTGTCGTCTTTTTCCTTGTCCTTAACCTGCAGCGTCTTTGCCTTGGTGGCCATTCATCAAGCTCCCGAAACGCGCTCGTGCGGAATGGCGTGCAGCGCCATCCGCCTCTGAATTACTGAAGTCGTCGGGATGTCTTTTGTTCGAAAAGCCAACCCGCTAGATCCTTAGCTCTTTACGCGTGATCGATTCGGAAAACCGGATAGCCACTTTTCCGGATCACGCTCGTGCCCCTGAGTATTCCGCATGCACGACGCGGAAAGGGCGGCGCAGACGTCGCCACCCCTTTCACCCGCCATCGTCGGTGTTATGCCAATAGCCCTCGGACGTCTTTGCTTTTAGTAACCCTCGGACTATTAAGCTTCGCTTAACCCTGTTTTTGCCGCCAAACCATGGATTTGGCGAGTCTTTTTGCGGGCACGGCCGCCGCCGTCCGCATCATTTTTTTATCACACGCTCTTCCGGAACCGGCCCGAAAGCTCGCCAAAACCCTCGATCAGGGCTTCCGTGCCGTCGAGCGACTCCAGCCGGGCGCTCACGTCCTTCAGCCATGCCATGTTGGCGTCCGTGGGCTCATCACCCAGCGCCAGCTCGGCATCTTTCTTCTCCCTAAGTAGGGCGTGCGTTTTCTGATGCAAGACAACGAGTTGCTGCCAGGTGGCCAAAACATCCTCCCGCGCCGCGCCGGGCTTGGTGCCCCACACGGCCGAGGTCGTGATCGCCCGCTCAACCCTTTGAAGAACCTCGTTTAATCCGCGCGCCTCGAGATCGGCCCGCATTTTCTCGGCCTGCTCCTCGACATCGGGGGAATGGTGATGGTCGTTGGCGAAGGCCGCGATAATGCCGGCGCGCAACTTATTTGCCTCGGGATGGGCCAGTTCCAGGGCGGCCACTTCCTCCAGATGGTCGTGCAGCAGCCAGGGGTGGTTAATCAGGGATTGCAGGATCAGTGCCTCACGGCGGGACATCGCGCTGCGCTGGCCGCGCATGATCGGGCTGGTCGCGAGTTGGGGGCTGGCCGCCTGGTAGGGGCCCGAGGCGATCGCGGGGCTTGTGCCCGCCCCCGGTCCGCGCCCACCCCGGGAGGCGAATCGGCCGGTTTGGCCTGCTCCGCGCGGGGCAAACGCGCGGGGTGATTCGCCCTGCCCGGTCCGGAAATTACCCCGGCCATAGCCGCCGCCCCCACCTTGCGGCGCAAAGGCGCGCCGCAGGCGATCGGCGAGATCGTCGCGATAATGGCGACGCACCACCTCATCGCGGATGCCCTTGGAGAGCTCGTTGATGCGTGCCTCCAGCGCGGCGCGCCGCTCAGGCGTAGCAAAGCTGCCGCCCTCGATCTCGCGCGACCAGAGCATGTCGACGAGCGGACGCGCGGCTGAAATCACTTCCTCGATCGCGACGCGGCCGCCGGAGCGCGCGAGGTCGTCAGGATCCTGCCCTTCGGGCAGCAGCGCAAAGCGCAGGCTCTTTCCCGGCAGCAGCGCAGGCAGCGCCAGATCGGCGGCGCGATACGCCGCCTTCTGGCCGGCGCGGTCGCCGTCGAAACAGAGGATCGGCTCGTCCGCCATCTTCCACAGCAGCGCGAGCTGGTTTTCCGTCAAAGCCGTGCCAAGCGGCGCCACCGCGCCAGCAAAGCCCGCGGTGACCATGGCGATGACGTCGACATAGCCTTCCACCACGATCAGCGGCGTGCCGTTATGCGTCGCCTGCCGCGCGGTCGAGAGGTTGTAGAGATTGTCGCCCTTGTGAAACAGTGGCGTTTCCGGCGAGTTCAAATATTTTGCCGGCACGTCCTTTTCCAGCGCGCGGCCGCCAAAGGCGATGACGCGGCCTCTGGAATCCGTGATCGGAAACATCACGCGATCCCTGAACCGATCGAACGGAACGGGCTTGTCCTCGCCCGCCACGAGCAGCCCGGCTTCCACCATGTCCTCGGTCGAAAGGCCCTGCGCGCCGAGATGCTCCTTCAGCGCGAAGCGATCCGGTGGCGCATAACCCAAGCGAAACTGCAGCTGCGTCGCCGGCGAAATGCCGCGGTCGCCGAGATAGCCGCGCGCCTTGGCGCCGTTGCGCGAGGCCAGCGTGTCGGCAAAGAATTTGGCGGCGAGTTCCATCACGTCGTGCAGCGTCTTGCGGCGCTGCTCGTGCCGCGCGGCATCCGGCGTCGCCGCCGGCAGCGCCATGCCGGCCATGGAAGCCAGCCGCTCGACGGCTTCCGTGAAGCCGACGCCCTCGGTCTCCATCAAAAACGAGATGATGTCGCCGTGCTTGCCGGAGGAGAAGTCGTGGTAAAAGCCCTTCTGGTCGTTGACCGTGAACGAGGGCGACTTTTCCTGCTGGAACGGCGACAGCCCCTTAAACTCCCTCCCTGCCTTCTTGAGCTTGACGCGGCGGCCCACGACTTCCGAGACCGGAAGCCGGGCGCGCAGCTCTTCGAGGAATTGGGGCGTGAAGCGCATGGATCAGGTAGCTGCCAGAGTCGTGGGGCCGTGCCAACCGATTAGCGATACAGGGACCGGTCGACGAAATACGAAGATTGGCGGGTTTCTCGCCACTATTCACAGCCGGGAAGCGGCAAAATCTCTCCTCGCCATGCCACCGCCTGCAAAAAAACGTGGATGCCCGGGTCAAGCCCGGGTATGACGGCGGAGTGCGGCACACGCCGCTTGAATCCCCACCGGTTCCGCGCTTCCATACCCGCATGTTCACGGTGTTCCGGGGTGGCAAGAGCGGGGCGTGGCGGGTGACGCGGTTCGCGCCGGTGAAGGGCGCGTCGCTTTCGCCGACGCCATCGCTGTCGGTCGTGCATTCGCTGTCGATCGCGCTGCCGATGCTGCCCTCGGCAACTTCGTGGCGGCTGGCCGGGGTCGCCAGCCATCTGCGCTATACCGAGCGTGACGAAAAGAAACGGCTTGATGCCGTACAAGCCGAGATCGGCCGCCCGGAGGCAACCTATGCCGCGCTGATCCCGATCAAGAAATCGGCGACGTGGTGGGAGCTGACGCAGGAGGAGCGGCGGCAGATTTTTGAAGACCGATCGCACCACATTGCGGCGAGCCTGAAATACCTGCCGGCGATCGCCCGCCAGCTCTATCACAGCCGCGATCTCGGCGAGACCTTCGACTTCCTGACCTGGTTCGAATACGCGCCCGCCGATGCGGATGCGTTCGAGGAACTGGTCCGCACGCTGCGCGCCACCGAGGAATGGCGCTATGTCGAGCGCGAGGTGGATATCCGCGTGGAGCGTGAGCGGCTGGACGCGGGCTAGAGTTTTTGTTTTGACGCGTTTTCTTGACGCGAACCGGTATCCACTTCGCTTGAAAACGCTTTAGTTCTCCAGAAATTTCCCCGAGGCGATCTGCGGCAGGCCGGTGACCGGCCAGTTGTAGATATAGGTCCACGCCTCGCCGGCCGCGCCGTCTTCGTGCGTCACCTGCAGCATCCGCCTGACATACTCAGTCGGTTCCGGAAAGCCGGCGCCGCAGGCCTCATACATGTCGAACTCGCCGAGCAGCGCGTCGCGGTCGCGCAGGCGATACAGTTCGCCGAACACGATGTCGGCGGGATCGTCCGAGAGTACCAGCCCCGGATAATGCTTGATGAGGTAGAGCCGGCCGCGGCAGGTGGCACCGCCCAGAAAATCCGCGCTGCGCGACAGAAGCTGCGCCATCGGATGGTCGAAGCCGCGCATCAGCGTGCCGTAGACGAAGAGACGATCTGAAATCATGGGCTTTCTATGTCATTGCGAGCGAAGCGAAGCAATCCATAGGGCCGCGCGCCGAGACATGGATTGCTTCGCTTCGCTCGCAATGACGGATGCGGCGGGGACCTACGCCGGCACCACCTCGTCGCTAATGACAAGAAACTTCACCAGATCCATCCGCCCGAAACTCGTGGTCAACGCGACATCGGCGGCATCGCGGCCGGTGCCCATCAGGATGCGGCCGGCCCTGGGGGCGTTGTGGCGCGCGTCAAAAGTGTACCACTGGCCGGAGAGATAGGCCTGGAACCAACCCGAAAAGTCCATCGGCGCGGGATCGCGGGGCACGCCGATGTCGCCGAGATAGCCGGTGCAGTAGCGGGCAGGGATATTCATGCAGCGGCAGAAGGTCAGCGCCAGATGCGCAAAGTCGCGGCAGACGCCGGCGCGCTCGGCGTAGACGTCGTGCGCCGACTTCATGTGATGCGCATGCTCGTAGCCGAAGCTGACATGGCTGTGCACGAAATCGACGATCGCCTGCACCCGCGCCCACCCCTGCGGCGTGTTGGCGAACAGCGACCAGGCGATATCGGTGAGCTTGTCGGTCTCGCAATAGCGGCTCGGCATCAGATATTGCAGCACGTCGTCCGGCAACTGATCGATCGGCAATTGCTGCGCGGTCGGCACCACCGCATCAGGCAGGCCGGAATCGCGGACCAGCGCATCGCCCCGCAGCGTCACGCCGCCGGCGGGCGCGACGAGGCGGCCGCAGACATTGCCAAAGCCGTCGCGGTAGAAGCCGATCGACACGTCAGGCCCGGCTGTGATCCGCTCGGTGCCGACGATGTCGGCAAAGCGCGACGGATGGATCGAGAGCATGATCACCATCGGCGTCGGTTGGGCGGCCGCATAGGAAATCTCGAAGCCGACCTTGATCTCCATGATCAGACTTCCTCCGCCTGCGGCGCTTCGCGTTGCTCGTCGCCTTCTGAGACGACGTCGATATGCACCTCCATGCCGGCGAAGGCATCGGGGGAGCCGAGATAGCTGCCGTGCAGCGGGATCGCCTGACGCGGATCGCGCGCCACCGCCACCCGAATGAGATCGCGGGTGCCGACGATGCCGTTGGTCGGATCGAACTCGATCCACCCCGCGCTCGGCAGATAGACCTGCACCCACGCATGGGTCGAGCCGCCGCCGACATAGCCATGCGCGCGATCGCCGGGAATGAAGACATAGCCGGAGACGAAACGCGCGGCGATGCCGAGCCGGCGCAGCGCCTCGATCATGAACAGCGCATAGTCGCGGCAGGTGCCCGAGCCGGTCTGCAGCGTGTCGAGCGGATGCTGGGTGCCCTGCTCGTGGCGCTTGCGATAGGTAAAGGCCTCGCGGATGCCATGCGTCATGCCGCTCAGGATCTTGAAGGTCGGCGTCGGTCCCTCGGCGTCGAGAAATTTCCGCGCCCAGGCCGACAGTTCGCCATGGGGATCGCCATATTGCGGCGTGACGAACTGCAGCAGGTCCGGAAACTCCTCGTCGTCATAGAGGAAGGGATAGAAATAGGCGGGATCGTCCGGTGTCAGCGCGAACTCTTCCGCCGGATTGTGCTCGACGGTGGCGGTCGCCGTGAACGACAGAGTGTCGGCGCGCTCATCGAAGGTCGCGATCGCCACGGAATTGCCGAACACGTCGTGGATCCAGCGCAGCTGCATCGGCTTCGGTTCGATCTTGAGGTGGCTTGCGCGTATCCGCAAATCATGGCCCGGCAGCGGGCGCAGCATGATGCGGTGCTCGCCGAACGCAACCGGACGGGCGTAGCGATAAACGGTCTTGTGGTTGATGGTCAGGAGCGGCATCGTCAAACAATCATCGATTCTGGTACGACTAATCTAGGCCGAATCCTGCTCAATTGTAGATCGGGGTGCCGATTCGATAGGCACTGCTTTAAGGAAAACGCTTTGGACGCCGCCGCCACAACCCTACTTCTCAGCTCCGAAGATGTTCCCCCAGTGCACGAATTCAACGCCGCGGGACGGTCGCCGTTCCTGTTGACGTGCGACCATTACGGAAGGCTGATCCCGCGCGTGCTCGGCGATCTCGGCCTGCCCGAAAGCGAACTGGTGCGCCATATCGCCTGGGACATCGGCATTGCCGGCGTCGCGGAGGCGCTCTCGAAGCATCTCGATGCCCATCTGATCGTGCAGCGCTACTCGCGGCTCGTCATCGACTGCAACCGCCCGCCCGATGTCGCAAGCTCGATCCCGCGCATCAGCGAGGCCACGACGATTTCAGGTAACGAGGGCATTTCGCGCGAGGCGGCCGAGATGCGGCGCGCGCAGGTCTTCGATCCCTATCACCGACGCATCGACGAGATCATCGACCAGCGCGGCAGCGCCGGCATGCCGACGGTATTGGTGTCGCTGCACAGTTTTACGCCCGTCTATGCCGGCATCGCGCGGCCCTGGCATATCGGCACGCTCTATCACCGCGACACGCATCTGCCGCCCCTGCTGTTAAAGCTGTTGCGCGCCGAGGGCGATCTCGTGGTCGGCGACAACGAGCCCTATGCGGTCAGCGACGAGACCGACTACACCATCCCCGTGCACGGCGAGGCGCGCGGGTTGATGAATACGGGGATCGAGATCCGCCAGGATTTGATTGGCGATCCTGCCGGGGAGAAGGCGTGGGCGGAACGGCTGGCGCGGATTCTGGGTGAGATCGAGCCAATGCTGCGCGCGCAGCAATTGCTGTCCGCCTAGCCGTGGAAAGCCACATAATACGCGACGCCCCAGATAAACGTGACGGACGCCCAGAGTATCCAGATGTGGCTAGCACGGGGCTCCAGCACGGCTTCCGACGGATTAAGCGGATTGACGTAAACTTTGACTTTGGCGCCGTTGGGATATTTTCGGGCGAAGCGCTCCACCAGGCCCCTCGATGTCGACGAGACCTTGCCGCCGAGGCTGGCGTGCTGGCTGACATAATCGATCGCGTTGAAGCGATACGCGAAGGAGACCTTGGACTGGAATGTGAGCTGGCTGCGTTCGGTGGGCTCCGACGGCGCGGACATGAATTGTTCAAGGCCCGATGACTTGATGGTGCCGGGCACGACCGGCCATTTCCTCGCTAGCGAAGCCTGGCGGTGCAGCGCCAGCCCGAACAGTGCAATCAGAAATCCGAACGCGCTCATGGCGACGACAAACGGCGACACTTTGGGATTCGCGAGATGCTTCGATGCGAATTCGGTCAACTGATGCAGGCCGATCGCCGAACCGAACACGATCGCCAGCACGATTGCCGTGCCGATGCCGAGGCAGCCCCACATGCCCTTCGGCAGGTCGCGCTCCAGCACCGCCTGGTCCGGATGCCGCGGGTTGTAATAGACGGTGACGACGGCGCCGGCCGGATATTTGGCGATAGTTTCGGCAACCTGGAAATTTCCAAGGTCCTCGCCGATGCTGACGCGGTTGTTGCGCAGCTTCCTCCCCGCGACCGAATATTCGTAGACGATGTCGGCGAAGTTGCGCTCCTCGAAGCGATGCCCCTCCTCCCGCTCGCTGTCGATCACCTTGACCTTGCGCACCTCGGCCTTCGAGACCACCACCTTGCCCGCAGTCGAGGGCCATTCGCGCGCAGCACGCACCTGCAGCGACTTATAGGTGGCGGCGGCGAGGAGCAGCCCAAGCGGGGCAAGCAGCATCGCATAGACGAACCACGGCAGATCGGGCAGCACGGCTTGTTCCCCAGAGGCGGCTCGCAGTTAGACGCGCTGCCGCCGCCGCGGGTTCAACGATTGCCGGTTACTTCGCCCGCGTCAGCGCCAGCCAGATGCCGCCGCCGATCATGAAGCCGCCGGAGATGCGCGACAGCAGCCGCGTGCGCTGCTTGGAGAAAAACAATCGCGCCCGGCCGGCCAACAGCGCGTAGACCGCGTCGGTCGATGCGGCGATCACCATAAAGGTGATGCCGAGCAGCGCCACCTGCGGCAAGTGATCCTTCTCCATGTCCATGAACTGCGGAATGAACGCGCCAAAGAATACCAGCACCTTGGGGTTAGAGAGCAGCACCAGAAAGCCCTGCAGGAAGAACCCGCCCCGCGGCGGCGGTGGCGGTTCGTCGGCGTTGACGCCTTCGACCGGCGAACGGATCAGCTTGATGCCGAGCCAGATCAGGTAGGCGGCGCCTGCAAAGCGCACCCAGTCGAACCAGTAGCCCATGGTCGCCATCAGCGAGGTCAGGCCGACGGCAACGATGCCGATCACGATGGCGAGGCCGGTTTGCGCGCCGGCGCAATTGATCAGCGCCGCGCGGGTGCCGTGCCGCAGGCCGTTGGCGATCAGCAGCGTCACCACCGGACCCGGCAGCAGCGCCAGCGCGATGCAGGCGGCGACAAAGGCGAGATAGGCTTGAAGGGACATGGGGGAACTCCGGTGGGCGAGCGATTTGGTCATTATGCATGTGAGGCTGGCAGATGGAAGGCGCGCGTGCTCGTTGCTCCCTCGCCCCGTTCTTTACGGGGTCGAGACGAGCGAAGCTCGCTCTTAGAGGGTCGGGGTGAGGGGCTCTCTCCACTAACGAACCCCATCGATGGACCTGTACCCCCTCACCCGGATTGCTTCGCAATCCGACCTCTCCCCGCAGGCGGGGCGAGGTTAAGAGAAGAGCTACCGCCCTTCCATCGCAACCGTCATCCAGCGCGTCATTTCGCTGGTCGCCAGAAACGCCAGTGCCGCGCGCCGCATCCCGGGCTCATCACCCCGGCCGCGCGCAACCGCGACAAGGAGATCGCAGCGGCGCGAGACCGCAACGCCGATCGCGGCGTGCCGCAAACCGCCGGACAGTTTGAGGTCATAGGCCCTGATCCGCCCCTGCATATCGGCAAGCCGGACCATTTGGCCCGGCGCCAGCGGTGCAAAATGCTCGCTCAGCAGATCGAGATCGGCGACGCTATCGACCTCATCATCGTCGGCGACGCCACGGTCGCAATTGCAGAAACCCATCTTCGGCCGCACGAAAAGCTCCACCTCGCCGCCGCACGCAGCCGCGCCGCAGCGGAAGGCCTTGCCGGCGGGCCAGCCGTCGCGGGGAAACGGCCAGGCGATCTCCTGCCACTCACCTTTCTGTTCGTGATGGCGCAGCCCCGCATGCTGGTAGGCCGCGGCGCCCGACAGCGCACCGAGCACTACAATGGCTGACGCAATGACCGGCCAGCGACGCATCGCTCGCATCCTCACTGAATGCCGGCGACAGCGCGCGCCGGCCCGGTCAGTTCCAGAATGTGCAGGCCGGTATTGGCGCGATCGACAATGTAGATGTAGCCGCGCTCGTCGGTTTCGACATTGTTGGTCTGGATCGCGACCTTGCAGCGATCCTTGCCGTCGATCTTGACGCAGCGCTTGTCGGTCGCCGCCGTGATCGACGGAATGAAATAGCCGACCTCGGTGGGATGATAGGGATCGCGAATGTCGAGCGCCCGCACGCCCGCATTGAAGAAGGATATAAACGCCATCTTCTTGTAGAAGACCGGCGCCATGCTCTCGTTGGAGGAATGCGCGCCGAACCGCCCGCCCCGTTCGCAGAACGCCCCGCTCGCCTCCGGCACCGTGTAACTCGAGATCATCATCGGCCGGTTCTCGACCGTGATATCGGCAAACCACACCATCTGCCGCGGCTCGTTGCATTCGTTCAAAATCGCCTCATCGACGATCATCACGATGTCGCGGGTCTTGCCGTCCTTGTCGCGCGTGAATTCCGCAATCGGCATGCCCGGCATCGGAAACACCGTGTGCGCGCCATTGAAAGCCGACATTGCCAGCCGCGCAATTTCCGGCGAACGCAGATTGTCCAGCGTCGGCTCCTTGGGGCCGCCCAGCAGTTTCTCGCGATCGACGATCTGCAGGATGCCGCCCTTGTTGGTACCGTAACCGAAATAGACCCGGTTGCCGGAAGGACCCGTCGAGACCGGTCCGTGCAGTTCGGTCGGCACTGCGCCGGTCGAGCCGGGCTCCTGGCCGGGAAGGCCGAAATCACGGATCTTCTGCGGATGCGCGGGATCGGAGAGATCGTAGACCTGCGTCATGCGGCGCGTGCGCCAGTCCGGTGCGCCTGATACCAGGAAGGCAATGCCGGTGTCGCATTCCCACCAGTTCTTGTGCGTGTCCTTTAATCCGGCAATCCGCGTGATCAGCACGGGGTTGGCGGGATCGGCGACGCTCCATATCTCATGCGCCTCGCCGCCAAAGGTCCGCAGCATGTAGACCGCGTTGCGGTCGCCCTTCGGCAGCGCCTTGCCGTCACAGATCCGCACCATCTGCGCGCCGCCGGCTTCATACTTGCCTTCCTGGCCCGGGAGGTGACGCAGATATTTCGGCTGCGAGGGATTGGTGACGTCGACGATCGAGGTGCCGTTCGGCTCGGCCTTGCCGGTCTGCAGATTGACCGGCGCCGGGATATCGTCGCTGCCGCCGTGATGGCCGATATAGGCGATCCAGCGGTCGCCTTGATGATGGATGGTCGGCTGATAGGCGCTGCGCGCCTGCAGGTCGCTGGTTCCAACCAGCTTCATGTTGAGGGCTTCGGGCGGCGCGCCGACCACTTGTTGCTGCGCGCAAGCGATGCCTGGGCCTGCGAGAAAAAGGATCGAGAACGAGGCTGCGAGTTTAAGGCGATCGCTCATGTTCCACCCCACTGTTCAAGGCCAATCTGCGCTGGCTGAGCGCACGGTAACACAGGTGGTGGGCCGCGCCCAAAACACGCCCTTGACATGCAACCTTTTGGTTGCCTATTATCCGAACCATGGATGAGGTCTTCAAGGCGCTTGCCGATGCGTCGCGGCGCTCGCTGCTGGACAGGCTTCACGCCAAAAACGGACAGACGCTGAACGAACTCTGCGACGGCCTCGCCATGACGCGGCAGGCGGTCACAAAACACCTTGGGATTCTGGAAGCGGCCAGCCTCGTCACCACGCTCAGGCATGGCCGCGAGAAGCTGCACTACCTCAATCCGGTTCCGATCCATCAGATCGGCGAACGCTGGATCAGGAAATTCGAGCGCGGGAAACTTGGCGCCCTCAGCGAGTTGAAACGAAAGTTGGAGAAGCGTGATGAGTAAGCCGGAATTCGTCTACGTGACGTACATCGAGACCACGCCCGAGGCATTGTGGGATGCGCTGACCAAAAGCGAGTTCTCAAAGCGCTATTGGTTTGGCACCGAAGTGAAGTCGGACTGGAAGGTCGGTTCGCCTTTTGCGCTGGTCACTGACGGCAAGACCACCGATACCGGCAAGATCCTCGAAGCGGATCGCCCGCGGCGCCTGTCCTACACGTTCAAACATGAGCTGAACGAGACCATGCGCGAGGAGCCCGCGACGAAGGTCGCGTTCACGATCGAACCCTATGGCAGTCTCGTGAAGCTTACGGTGACCCATGAAGGTTTTGTCGAGGGCAGCAAGCTGGTTGGCGCCATCTCAACGGGATGGCCGGCGATCCTGTCCGGCCTGAAGAGTATGCTTGAGACCGGAAAGCCACTTGCGATCCCGCGCGCGGCGCTCGGCAAGGAAGAATTCACCCGGTCATGAAGATCTATCGAAGGACCAGACCTGACATGAAGATCGAGCAGTTCAAGCCAGCGATCGTCTACACGATCTACATCGCTTCCACGCCGGAGAAGGTGTGGGAGGCGCTGACCAGCGCCGAGTTCAGCCGGCAGTATTTTTCCGGCCATGCGGTCGAGGTCGATCAGAGGATCGGCGGCGCCTTCATCATGCGAACGCCGGACGGCGCCTTGCATATTTCGGGTGAGGTGATCGAGTGCGAACCGCCAAGGAAGCTCACCGTTACCTTCAACGTCAACTGGCCGGCGCTGGTGGAAAAACTCGGGCCGACGCTCGTCACTTACGAGATCGAGCAGGCGGGCGACGCCGTGAAGCTGACGATGCTGCAGTCGCACGACCGCGACATCAGCGACGACATCCTGTCCGGCGGCCGCACCGGCTGGCCCGCGATCCTCTCCAGCCTGAAGAGCCTGCTGGAGACCGGCAACGCACTGACGATCCAGATGCAGCCGCCGGAACGGATGCTGGCCGCGTTGAAGGAAATGGGCATCGGGACGCCGTAGGGAGCTGACCTCCCCTCTTCCAATCATCACCAGTGCACGACATGCGTGCTATTGACGACGATTCATGGTAACCTTCCAGCTATGGCGAAACAGAAGAACGTTGCAAAAGGTGCAAAGTCTGGCCGGTTCGTGCTCGGAAATGATCGCTTTGCCAAGATCAGCGAAATCGAGGGTATCAAGCTCACGCCGGCAATGAAGAAGCGTGCGTTCGCAGGGACGGTGAGAGTTTGCGACGACACTAAGCGGTGCCCCTACCCCAGCGCCCGCAATTCGCGCCGCAGCACCTTGCCGGTCGCCGTCATCGGCAGCGTGTCCGCGAACTGCACGAAGCGCGGGTATTCGTGGGCGGCGAGCTGCACCTTGACGAACTCCTGAATCTCGCGCGCCAGTTCGTCGCTCGCCGCAAAGCCCGGACGCAGCACGATCCACGCCTTGATCGACTCGGTGCGGATCGGATCGGGAATGCCGACTACCGCCGACATCGCCACCGCCGGATGCTTCATCAGCGTGTGCTCGATCTCGGAGGGACCAACGCGATAGCCGGCGCTCGTGATGACGTCGTCCTCGCGGCTGACGTACCAGAAATAGCCGTCCGCATCCTGCACGCCGAGATCGCCGGTCAGGAGAAACTCGCCAGCATATTTCTTCGCGGTCGCTTCCGGGTTCTTCCAATATTCGATCATGGTGCACGGGCACGGCTGGCGCACGCCGATGACGCCGCGCTCACCGCGCGGCAATTCCTCGCCCTTGTCGTTGACGATACGCACATCGAAGCCAGGCGTCGCCCTGCCCATCGAGCCGGGCCGAAGCGGAAACAGATTCGAATTGCTGCCGATCACGAGGTTGCACTCGGTCTGGCCGAACACTTCATGCGCATCGATGCCAAACGTTTCGCGCACCCACCCGAGCAGCTCGCCGCCGAGCGATTCGCCGCCGGTGAAGATGCTGCGCAGCTTCACGCCGGGATTTTTCACGCCGGCCTGCCGCATCAGTTTCAGCGCGGTCGGCGGCAGGAACGTGTTGCGGATGGAAAGTTCCGCCATCATCGCCATCGCCGCCTGCGGCTCGAATTTGCGCGCGCGATGGCCGACCAGCGGAATGCCGTGATACCAGAACGCCAGCAGGGCGTTGATCAGCCCGCCGATCCAGGCCCAGTCGGCCGGCGTCCACATCAGGTCGCCGGGGCGGGGCAGGAAGTTGTGGCACATCTCGACATTCGGCAGATGGCCGAGCACCACGCGATGGGCGTGCAGCGCGCCCTTGGGATTTCCTGTGGTGCCCGAGGTGTAGATGATCAGGGCGGGATCATCGCGAGAGGTGTCGACGGTCGTAAAATCCGACGATGCCGCCTTCAGGGAAGACCAGAACGGTTTCGTCCCGGCGGGCGCGCGATCGCCGATCACGTAGATATTGTTGAGCGCCGGAAGACGGTCGCGGATTTTCTTGAGCTTCTCCCAGCCGCTCTGGTCGGTAACGATCGCCTTGGCCTCGGAATTCGACAGGCGGAATTCGAGCGCATCCTCGCCGAACAGCGCAAACAGCGGGATCGAGATCATGCCTGAACGAAATGCCGCGAGATGGGCGATCGGCAATTCCAGCGATTGCGACAGGAACACCGCGACGCGGTCGCCGCGCGACAGGCCGTCAGCCTTCAGCACATTGGCAAAACGGCGCGAGGCCTCTGCGACCTCGTCGAACGAGGTGCGTGTGGTCGCGCCGTCCTCATCGACGTAGATCAGCGCCAGACGGTCAGTGCCATCCGCATAGCGGTCGCAGCACGCGGTCGCCATGTTGAAGCGCTCGGGAATGTCCCAGCGGAAGTTGCGGTAGAGCTCGTCGTAGGTTGAGGCTTCGGTGAGCATGGCGTTTGTTATTTCCGTCCCTCGTCATGGTCGGGCTTGTCCCGGCCATCCACGTTCTTGTTTGCTTGCCGCGAGTTTAAAGACGTGGATGCCCGGGACAAGCCCGGCCATGACGAGGAGAGGCGTTTTTGTCACCTGACTCAAGGCGACCGCGCCTTCTCCATCGCAAGCTCGGCCTCGAGACTTGCAACGTCGCGATAGATCGAGGCGACGGCGAGCACGCGGCCACGGCTCTTGTACTGCAGCAGGCAGTCCCTGCCCGCGATGTCGCCGTCGACGGTGATCTCGTCCCATTTCTCGGCGTGGCCGACATAATTGATCGGCACATCGTAGTGCTGGCTCCAGAAGAACGGCACCGCGTGGAATGGCTCGCGTTGCCCAAGCATGTTTCGCGCGGCGGTCTGGCCCTGGCGCTCGGCCACCACCCAATGTTCGACGCGAATGGTCTCGAGGGAATGCGGATCGGGCCAGCGCGCGATATCGCCCGCGGCGTAGATGCCGGGGACGCTGGTTTCCAGATAGGCGTTGACGGTGACGCCCCGATCGATCGCCAGTCCCGCCTGCTCCGCCAATCCAAGGCGGGGGCGCACGCCGACGCCGACCACCACGATATCGGCCTCGATCGCAGTGCCGCTCTTAAGCATCGCGCGTTTGCCGCTGATCGCAGTCACGGTGTCGCCGAGATGAAAGTTGACGCCATGCTCTTCATGCAGCGCACGGACGAAGTCGCCCAGCTCAGGCCCCAGCACGCGCTCCATCGGCCGCTGCTCCAGGCCAACGACGTGGACCTCGACATTTCTGGCGCGCAACGACGCCGCGGCTTCGAGCCCGATAAAGCTCGCGCCGATCACCACCGCGCGCCGCGCGCCATCGGCCAATGCGATGATAGCGCGAGAATCGGCCAGCGAGCGCAGCACGTGCACATGGGGCTGGTCCGCACCCGGGATCGGCAGGCGCACCGGCTCGGCGCCGGTCGCCAGCAGCAAACGGTCGTAGGAGAAGGTCTCGCCGCCTGCCGTGACCACGTGGCGTGCGTTGGTGTCGATTGACGTCACCTCGGTCTTCAGCCGCAGGTCAATCTTCGCCTCGGCGTAGAAATCATCCGGCCGCAGCGGCAGCCAGTCCTCCGGTGCGCTGCCGGCGAGATAGTCTTTAGACAGGTTCGGCCGGTCAACCGGCGCTGCAGCCTCGTTGCTCAGCATCACGATGCTCCCGCGATAATCCTGCCGCCGCAGCATCTCGGCTGCGGCAAAGCCCGCCGCGCCTCCGCCGACGATCACGATCCGGCCGGGCGCGTCGGTGGCGCCCTTCACCCGCGGCTTGACCCGTGGCTTGGGTTGTTCACGTTTTTCGCCAACGAGGATGCGGCCGTCTTGCTGGTCGACCTTCCACACCGCAATCGGACTAAGCGCCGGCGCGCGGGTGGCTTCGCCGGTGCGCAGATCGAAACAGGCGTGATGCCAGGGACAACGGATGTCCTGGCCGGTCACGAGGCCCTCGGCGAGCGGCCCGTGATAATGGCTGCAATGCGCGCCGATCGCGAAGATCTCCGAGCCCGAACGCACCAGCAACACTTCATCGTCGCCGACATGGCCGAGCAAGGTCTCGCCGGCGAATTCGGACGGGGTTATGCCCTTTGACAGATCGGGACCGGCGGGAGGCGCTTGCTGATCGGCCATATCTTCCTCCGCTCTCGTTGGGCGTCGTCATGCAGTGGTGCGACGCCTTGATAATTGCGCCGGCACCCTGCGGTTCCACGGCGTCATTGATACGGCGTCATGGATGGTGTGTGCGGAGAAGTCAGCTTACCGGGCAGGTGCCGGCATGGTATCAAGGCTTGCTGGAGGACCGCCTGAACGCATTGCGGTCATTCGCTGGACGCCGTGTTTCGCTTGACGGCTGATCGGTCGAATCTTCTCGTTGCGCTCAAGCGGTCGACGCCAAGCGTGGATCGACGGGAGCACAATCATGAAGACCATGCTGCTGCTGGTGCTTTCCATGGTCGCCGCCGCGCGGGGGGCGACCGCTCAGGAGGACGCACAATGCGTCCGCGAACGCGCCGCCATGGTCGAAACCATCAAGAACTACGCCCGGTCCCGCGCCATTGTTTCGGGACAGCAGGGTTTTTCGGAGCGGGTGCTTGAGGCCATGGGGCAAACGAAACGCCATCTGTTCATTCCCGAGCGATCCTGCTCGATCGCATACGCGGACATGCCGGTTCCGATCGGCCGCGGCCAGACCATATCGCAGCCGTTCATCGTGGCCTTGATGACAGAGTTGGCCGAGGTCGCGCCCGATCATGTCGTGCTCGAAATCGGTACGGGTTCGGGCTATCAGGCCGCCATCCTCGCGCGCCTGGCGCGAAAGGTCTGCACCATCGAAATTATCCCGGCGTTGGCCGAGGCCGCCGCGAAAACACTCAAAGACCTCGCGTATGACAATGTGAGCGCCAGGCTTGGCGACGGCTATGCTGGCTGGCCCGAATGCGGTCCGTTTGACGCCGTGGTGGTGACCGCCGCGCTCGGGCAGGTACCGCCGCCGCTGATCGAGCAGCTTAAAGTGGGTGGCCGGCTCGTCATGCCGGTGGGAGCCGATTACGGCACTCAGCACCTTACGGTCGTCGAGAAAATCGCCCCTGACAAGACGACAACGCGCGCCGTCGCCCCCGTGCGCTTCGTGCCCTTTACGGGTTCACAGGGCCGGTAGCGGTCCGGTTCTTCGCGGAACAGGCCAGACTTGTCGCCCATGGAACCCTCGGTGTTCGTGCCCGTTGAACCTCCAAATCAAGCCAGGGAGGACCCCACATGATGAAGATCGCTCTTGCCGTGGCGGCAGCCGCAGCCGTGCTGACGACTGCCCCGCTCGTTACTCCGGTCAAGGCCCAAGACGTCAAGCAAGGCGTCAAGATGGCCCAAGTCGGCGTCGATGTTCAGGTCGGGCGGGACCGCGACGACCGCTATTATAGGGACCGTCGCCGGTACGACTCCGACACTACAGTTGGCGTCGGCCCAGGTGGTGTCACCGTCGGCCCGCGACAACGCTGCCGCATGGAGACTACCACGATCGAACGGGACGACGGCCGCAGGATCACGCGCAGGGAGCGCGTCTGCGACTAAGACTGCGAGCAACAAAGGATAATTGTTCAAGGGCGTGAATGACCCGGAACCGCCACTGATCCGGCGCCTCGCGGTCTTCGGGGGCACTTTTCGGATCTCCGACGTCTGCTTTCAGTACGATGTGCAGCCTAAAGCGGATGCGAAGGGGGCCAAGCGAAGACTGAGGGCTCGTGCGGAAAGAACTCATCCCGCCAGCGCCGCCTTCACCATGCCGCTGGCCTTGCCGAAATCCATCTGGCCGGCGAACTTTGCGCGCAGCACGCCGATCACCTTGCCCATGTCCTTCATGCCGGCGGCGCCGGTCTCGGCGATCGCGGCCGTGATCGCCGCCTTCATCTCGTCCTCCGACATCTGCTTGGGCAGATAGGCCGAGATGATCGCGATCTCCTCGCGCTCCTGCGCGGCCAGTTCAGCGCGGCCGCCCTTGTCGTAGAGCTCGACCGATTCCTGGCGCTGCTTGATCATTTTCTGAAACACGCCAAGCAGGTCGGCGTCCGACAGCGGCGGCTTGCCCTCCCCGCGCGCGGCGATGTCGGCGTTCTTGATGGTCGAATTGACCATGCGCAGCGTGGAGAGCTTGCGCTCGTCCTTGGCCTTCATGGCGTCCTTGACCGCGTTGTTGATGTCGTCGCGCAGCATGGTTTCCTCGCTGAGAATGCAGAGAATTAGGTCTCGCCCAGAGACGCTCGGTTAATCCTCCGGCCTATATAAGGACTGGCATGAAAGTCGAAAAGCATTTTGCTGCACTGGCATTGTGTCTTGCGGTGCTTTGGGCAAGCCGCTTTGCGCCCTATTCGTGCGAAGGTCTTCGCAACATGCACGTAGAAGCCGCATCGTCGTGGCTGGCCATCGTCGGAGCGGGCGTACTCCTGACCGGATTTATGTATCTGCTTGCCTACGACGCGGTTTCTTTCTTGACATACCGGCTGGGTTGGAAGGGAAGCTTCGATCATCTCGAGGTCTATCCGGGCGACCCTCCTGCGCCGAACGCGCGGTCAATGTCCCTGAAGACCAAGTTGCTCCTGTTCTACCCGCTTGATCTAGCTGCCGTGATCTTCTTCCTGCTGCCTTGGTGGACAAAAGTCGCCTACTGCGGCTAGCCAGCCGGCTATGCCGACCGGCGCGGGCTGGGACATCAGTCCGGCGAGCTGACGAGGCCCGGGACGGGCAACGATCGGCATTGAATTGTCCAGGCTCGGGCCGCCCGATTCGGGCCGATTTGGCCAAAAAACGCTGACGCGGCGGAACCGGCTGGCAAATATGCGGCAAACGCATGTGAATCCACGTCTTCCGGCTTTGACGGGCGGGGGCGCTTGCGACTATGAAGTGCGCTCATGACAACTTCTGAAAACGCCTCAGCCTGGCCGGACCACAAACCGACCGCGCTCCTCGTGCTTGCCGACGGTACCGTGCTGGAGGGTTTTGGCCTCGGCGCGGAAGGCCACGCCGTCGGCGAGGTCTGCTTCAACACCGCGATGACCGGCTACGAGGAGATCCTCACCGATCCCTCCTATGCCGGCCAGCTCATCACCTTCACCTTCCCGCATATCGGCAATGTCGGCACCAACGAGGAAGACATCGAGACGGTGAACATGGCGGCGACGCCGGGCGCGCGCGGCGTGATCCTGCGCACGGCGATCACCGATCCCTCGAACTACCGCGCCACAAAACATCTCGACCAGTGGCTGCGCGCCCGCGGCATCATCGGCCTCTCCGGCATCGACACCCGCGCGCTGACCGCGCTGATCCGCAGCAAGGGCATGCCGAACGCGGTCATCGCCCACGCCAAAAATGGTGAGTTCGACCTGCACGGGATGAAGGAAGAAGCCCGCGAATGGCCCGGCCTCGAAGGCATGGACCTCGTGCCGATGGTGACATCAGCCCAGCGTTTCACCTGGGACGAGATGCCATGGGCCTGGGAAAAGGGTTTTGGCCGGCAGAGCGAGCCGGAGTTCAACGTGGTTGCGATCGACTACGGCATCAAGCGCAACATTCTGCGGCTGCTCGCCGGTGAAGGCTGCAAGGTCACGGTGGTGCCGGCGACGACCTCGGCCGAAGACATTCTGGCGATGAAGCCGGACGGCGTCTTCCTGAGCAACGGCCCGGGCGATCCGGCCGCGACCGGCAAATACGCAGTGCCTGTCATCCAGCAGGTGATCTCCTCGGGCACGCCGACCTTCGGCATCTGCCTCGGCCACCAGATGCTGGGGCTGGCCGTCGGCGCCAAGACCATTAAGAT
The DNA here is from genome assembly GCF_036924765.1 of Bradyrhizobium sp. AZCC 1678. Taxonomy (NCBI): domain Bacteria; kingdom Pseudomonadati; phylum Pseudomonadota; class Alphaproteobacteria; order Hyphomicrobiales; family Nitrobacteraceae; genus Bradyrhizobium; species Bradyrhizobium sp. AZCC 1678. Next base: position 1,874,256 of record NZ_JAZHSE010000001.1, on the reverse strand, counting down.
GCACCAGGGCCATCACGGCGCCAACCATCCGGTCAAGGACGAAACCACCGGCAAGGTGGAGATCACCTCCATGAACCACGGCTTTGCCGTGGATCAGGCGACGCTGCCGGAGGGCGCGACGCAAACCCACATCTCGCTGTTCGACGGCTCCAATTGCGGTATCGAGCTCAAGGGCAAGCCGGTATTCTCGGTGCAGTACCACCCCGAAGCCTCGCCGGGCCCGCGCGACTCGCACTATCTGTTCAAGCGGTTCGCGGATCTGATGCGGGCGAACAGGCGGGCGTAAGATCGCCCTCCCGGTCATTGCGAGCCACCCGGTCGGCGCGTAGCGCCGCCGGATGACAGGCTCCGCGAAGCAATCCATACTTACTTTGCCGCTTGATGGATTGCTTCGCTGCGCTCGCAATGACGCACGGGGCAACCACTGGCAATCCATTCGATCCCATTATATGATTATCATAATTTAAAAAGGAATTGCCATGGACGTCAAGCCCACCGTCGCCAAGGTCGAATACGGCGTGACGCCGACGCATGTGATGGCCTCGATGTCAGGGCTGGATTTCGTCCGCGCCATCTTCGACGGCAAATTGCCCTGCCCGCCGATCATGCAGAACGTGGAGCCGTTCGATTCCACCGCCGAGACCGGCCACGTCGTGTTCCACAGCGTGCCGGGCTTCCGGCATTACAATCCGATCGGCTCGGTGCATGGCGGCTATGCCGCGATCCTCTTGGATTCCGCGATGGGGCTTGCGGTCCACACCCCGCTTCCCGCCGGCACCGGCTACACCACGCTCGAATTCAAGATTTCCTTCATCAAGGGCATGACCGAGGATACCGGCCCCGTTCGCAGCGAGGGCAAAACGCTAAGCGTCGGCCGCCGCGCCGCCACCGCCGAGGCGCGCATCACCGACGCCAAGGGCCGCCTCCTCGCGCATGCGACGACGACGTGCCTGGTTTTCGAGATTCCGAAGGGAACGTGAGCGGCGGACAACGGTTTGAATTTGTAGGGTGGGCAAAGCGAAGCGTGCCCACCATCAGCACTCCGCAAGCAATGGTGGGCACGCGGAGCCTGTCATCGGGCGCGCATTCGCGCGACCCGGTGGCTTTGCCCACCCTACGATTTTTGCGATTTCGGAGAATGATCATGCCCGACATCGAACCGCTCGCTTTCGTCTTCGCCAATGACGGCCTCGTTCCCAACAACCCGATGCCGTTCCTGGTCTACAAGGGTGCGGTGGATGTGGGCGAACGATCACCCCGAAAAGACCATCGAGGGGCTGTTCGGCGCCAACGGCTGGGGCGCGATGTGGCGCAACGGCGTCTACGACTATCTGCACTACCATTCGACGGTGCATGAGACGCTCGGCGTCGCCCGTGGGCACGCGCGCGTGCAGTTCGGCGGCGACCACGGCAAGGCACTCGATATCTCGGCCAGCGACGTCGCGATCCTGCCCGCGGGGACCGGCCACCAGCTGATCTCGGCAAGCGAAGACTTTTGCGTGGTCGGCGCCTATCCGCCGGGACCACCGATGCAGATCACGCGGCCGACGCCGGAGAACCATGCAAAGGCGCTGAAGACGATTCCGGAAGTGAAGCTGCCGAAGACCGATCCGGTCATGGGCGCGGACGGCCCGCTGGTCAGACTGTGGAAGCGCAGCTGACCATTCGGCCTGTCCGCCACCGCCACGAATGACTGCCACGACTTACCACTATCTCCTGCCCGTGCTAAGGTGTCGCACGTGGAGGTAGTTTGGATACCATTCGTTAAGCCTGCTGGCATCACTTTTCCAAGAACCTTGATTTAAGTCAGCATACGCCGCGGCGTTTTAGCTGCCGATGACCCGTCAAGACACGTGATTCAATTCATCGCAGGGAGCGACAGCGCTTCCGTGTCCGCTGCTGCATTCCTGCAAAGGCAATGGAGGTCATACGCATCACCTGACGGCATCAGCTGCTCCAAGCTTCTCACAAACAACCACAGCAGACATCAGAAGAGGAGGATTCGACATGTTTCGAGGAATTCTGACGCTGACATTGTCTCTCTGCCTCGGCGCCGCGGCTGCGCCGGTGGCGCTCGCGCAATCGACGGCGCCCGTCACCGAACAGGAGGCGCACGCCATTGCGGTCGACGCCTATGTTTACTTCTACTCCATCATGTCGATGGATCTGTCCCGCAAGCAGTTCACAAACGTCGAACAAGGCAAGGACGCCTTCAAGGGCCCGATGAACACGTTCGTCAACGTGCGCGAATACCCGCCTGCCGATTTCAAAGGTGTCGTGCGAACCAATTTCGACACGCTGTATTCCTCTTCATGGCTGGACATGACCAGGGAGCCCGTCGTCATTTCGGTTCCGGATACCGACGGACGCTACTACCTGCTGCCGATGCTCGACATGTGGACCGATGTCTTTGCGTCACCGGGCTGGCGGACGACGGGCACCAGGGCGGGGACCTTTCTGATAACGCCCGCGGGCTGGCGGCCCGATCTGCGTGACAGGTTCGCCGAGGAGTTCAAGCTTCCAAAGGACACGCAGCGGATCGAAGCGCCAACGCCCTATGTCTGGGTGATCGGCCGCACCAAGACGGACGGCCCGGCGGATTACGCTGCGGTTCACAAGATCCAGGCCGGCTACAAGGTCACCCCGCTTTCGGAATTCGGCAAGACGCCGAAGCCGGTCGAGGTCAAGATCGACCCCAGCGTCGACATGAAGACGCCGCCAAAAACTCAGGTCGATACCATGTCGGCGGGCGTGTATTTCGCTTATGCCGCGGAGTTGCTCAAGCTTCATCCGCCGCATGTCACCGACGAGCCGATCATCGCGCAGATGAAGAAAATCGGCATCGAGCCGGGCAAGAGCTTCGACATCGGCAAGCTCGATCCGGTCGTGCAACGAGCCTTGGAGGCCGCGCCGCAGGACGCGCAGAAGCTGATGGCCTGGAAGGTGCCGACGCTGGCGCGCGTTGCCAATGGCTGGTCGATGAACACCGATACGATGGGCGTCTACGGCAACTACTATTTGAAGCGGGCGATCGTCACTCAACTCGGACTCGGTGCGAACCTGCCCGAGGACGCCATCTATCCGCTCAATCTCGGCGACGAGTCCGGCAAGCCGCTCGACGGCGCGAACAAATACACCATCACGTTCGAGAAGGGCGCCGCCCCGCCGACCAATGCGTTCTGGTCGATCACCCTCTACGATCCCCAAGGATTCCAGGTCGGCAACGTGCTGAACCGGTTTGCGGTCTCCAGCTGGATGCCGTTCAAGCAAAATGCCGACGGCTCGCTTGAGCTCTACATTCAGAACGAAAGTCCTGGCAAGGACATGGAAGCCAACTGGCTTCCGGCGCCGAAGGGAGCCTTCAACCTGACCATGCGCCTCTACAGTCCGAAGTCGGAAGCGCTGACGGGAAAATGGAATCCCCCGCCGGTCGTGAAGACGCCGACAACGGTGGGCCTTTCGGCCCAGTAAGACAGTGCGGCGGCCGACCTTTTGCCGGCCGCCGGCTTGCATCGCTTCAGACTTGAAATCTCACACCCGATCTCTGGGAGACATTCAAAATGCTGACGAAACGCGATCTTCTTCGTTCCGTCGCCTTGGCGGCAATTACCGCCTCAACGGCGAATTCGGCGCTGGCACAAGTGCAGACAGGCGCCGAGCGCCCGGGCTTCCTGAAAGCAAAAGACATTGCCGAGGCAGGCTTCATCTATGGCCTGCCCATCGTGATGAACTACGCTGTGATGCATGAATACGCCATCGATCGTAACTCCGGGCAATTCAAGGCGCCGTTCAATCAGATCAAGAATGAACCCAACGTATTCACCTATAAAGATACCGCCATCGTAACACCGAACAGCGACACGCCCTATTCGTTCGTATGGATGGACCTGCGGGCGGAGCCGATTGTCCTTTCGGTCCCGGCGATCGACCCCAAGCGCTACTACTCGGTGATGCTCTGCGACGGCAACACCTACAACTATGGCTATATCGGCAGCCGTGCCACGGGAAGCGAGGCAGGCGACTACATGGTGGTCGGGCCGGACTGGAAAGGGGCAACCCCACCCGGGATCAAGAAGGTGTTCAGGTCGGGCACACAATTTTCGGTGGCGGGATATCGCACCCAGCTTTTCAACCCGGACGACCTCGGCAACGTCAGCAAGGTGCAGGACGGCTACAAGGTGCAGACGCTGTCCGCCTATCTGAAAGAGCCGGCAACGATTGGCGCGGCGGCCATCGACTTTCCGAAAATCGACAAGCAACTCGTGAAGACGAACTTCTTCGAGTTTCTCGACTTCGCGCTGCAGTTTTCACCTCCGCAAGAGAACGAGAAGGAAATGCGCGCCCAGCTTGCACGCATTGGCGTCGGCCCGGGCAAGACCTTCAATTTCAAGGACCTCTCGCTGGAGGACAAACTGGAGGTCGGCCTCGGCATGAAAGAAGGCCAGCGCAAGGTCGACGAGGCCGTCGCCAACGTCGGCAAGGAGGTCAACGGCTGGCGGATCAGTTCGCTGCCCGGCGACAGCGCCCATTACAACGGGGACTGGTTGAAGCGCGCCGTCGCCGCACAGGCGGGCATTTACGGCAACGATGCAGCGGAGGCAATGTATCCGCTCACGCGCGTCGACGGTGAGGGTCAAACCCTCGACGGCAGCAAAAAGAACTACACGCTGACATTCCCGCCGGGCCAACTCCCGCCCGTGAACGCCTTCTGGTCGCTGACCATGTATGACGGCAAGACCCAGTTGCTGATCGAAAATCCGATCAACCGCTATTTGGTCAATTCGCCGATGCTGCCGAGCATGAAGACAAACGCCGACGGGTCGCTGACGCTTTACGTCCAGAACAAATCGCCCGGCGCCGACAAGGAGGCCAACTGGCTGCCCGCGCCAGACGGTCCGATCTATCTGGTGATGCGCCTCTACTGGCCGAGGACCGAAGCACCGTCGGTCCTGCCTGCGGGCGAAGGCACGTGGAAGCCGCCGGCAATCGCCGCCGCGAAATGATGCCAGCCGGCGCGGTGTGAAGGCAGGACCAAAGCCAAGGGGGGTCTTTCGCGGAGAAAGACCCTCACCGCCCCGTGCGGAGATATTGTCGGCGACCGCTCGCACGACCGACCCGGTGCGTGGCGAAGATGGCCCGCCGGTGAAGCTATGGAAGCGCAGCACGGCTTAAGCGAACCCGGCCGTCATTTGGGGCGCCGCAATTCGCTTTCGAGCCAGCCAACGGCGTTGGATTTGAGCGGATCGTACGCCATCGTCCTGGTTTCGGTGTGGCCGCATTGTGCGCATTCAAACGTACGCTGCTCCAAACCTTCCGGCCCATCCGAAACGGCAGTCGTGATCATCCGCGCCTCGCAATCGGGGCAACGCGGCCGCATCGGCAGAAGCTCTGGAGGGGGTCTTTCCGGGGCTAGCATGACACTCACCCAGCGTTGGGTTGAACCTATCGGCGCTTGTATTTCGCACGCCGACAGCCATTCACAAGGCGCTACTTAACCTACGAAAACGCTGTTAGATCCGTCCAATACCCGACACTTCACATAATAGTCCAAATATATCAGCCGAACTGTCCGATACCCGACTATCAACCCAGAATTAATTAGCTATTGCCGTTGGTTGCGCCCATTGTGGGTCTATCGCCGGCTTTTAGCCTTGGGCATCGGCGACAGAGAGAGTTGAAGCTCCCGCCTAACTCGCGCTGGAGTTCCTCGTGGCCGCTGAAAATCACATTTTGAGCAAGCTGGATGCTTCAGCGCTTGCCCTGCTGAAACCGCACATGCGGACGATATCAGTCGAACACGGCGAACTGCTCCACGGCTCATCGTCGGAAATCGAGTTCGCCTATTTCCCGCGCTCCTGCATCATTTCCGTTCTCGCCGGCACCGACCAGGGCGGGACAGCCGAGACCTCCATCGTCGGCCGCGAGGGCATGATCGGATCCTCCACCATCCATGGCATCACGACGTCGTTTGCAGATTCGATCGTGCAGGTCGCCGGCGAAGCCGTCCGCATCCCTGCCGCGGAAGTTCATCGGGCCGGACGGGAGAACGAAAGTTTTCGAAAGACCGTTGCGCTGTTCGATCTCTCCTTGCTCGCGCAGTCGCAGCAATCGACTGCTTGCCAGGCGCTGCACCAGGTGGAAAACCGGGCCGCGCGCTGGCTCATGCAGTGCCGGAGACGGCTGGGCAGCAACGACATCCGCCTGACCCAGGAGTTCTTCGGGCAGATGCTCGGGGTTCAGCGCACCACCATCAATCTGGTCGAACGCACGCTGCAGAATGCGGGCCTCATCCAGATCGGCCGCGGCCGCATTTCCATCATCGACGCCAAGGGGCTGCACGCCGTCTCCTGCGACTGTTACGAGCGCATCGAGAAGCGGTACGAGGAGCTGCTGGGCCCGCTCGACGATTAGAGCATTGCGGTATTCAACGGCGACTGGCGGTCGGCAAGGTTGAACTGGCTGAATCCGATACGGGCTCGCCTGAGGAAACCCGCATCGCGGCGACCCGGGCGACGAAAAGCCCGATGACGAGATTTGCCCGTTCCGTCTCCAGCTTGTCGCGGACCGGCCCGTTCGGCTCGGTCGCGCACATGGTCTTGATGCAATCAAGCGTGCGGGACAATGAATTGACCACCGCCAATATCCGTTCCATGGACGGCGGCGCCGCCAACGGCTCCGCAACGGCCTCAGTCTTCGGGCCACGAAATTCAATTACTTTCTGCATCGATCGATTCCAAACCAGAACAGCCGGCAATACACGGCCCGGTAGCATCCGCATCATTCTGCACGGACCAACCGGGCGGCTTTCATCATAGCGACGCCTCACGCAGGCTCGCTTAAATTGATTATCGGAATCTTGCAGTACCACCTAAAGACGTGCGCTTTTTTCACGCATCTTTGACCGGAACGGCGCCCCCCGTCTCGACCGGAGCCGCCGCCCTTCGCTCCCTTGCCGGCTTTTACGCCGCGTTGGCGCCTTCCTGACGGCTGGCCTCGAACAGGAACCAGGTGCGGCGCTCGGTCTCGTCGATGAAGACTTCGAGCAGGCTTGCGCTGCCGGAATCCTCATGGTCGTCGCAAAGCTTGTGGGCTTTGCGCATCGCCGCGGCCATCTTCTTGTTGTCTTCCATCAGCTCGCGCAGCATTTCGCGCGGCGGCACATAGGCCTCGTTGTTGTCCTGGATGGTCTGCAGCTTGGCGATCTGCCCGATCGAGCGCAGCGTAATGCCGCCGAGCTTGCGCACCCGTTCGGCGAGTTGGTCGGTGGTGGCGAAAATCGCCTCCGACTGCTGGTCCAGCATCAGATGATAGTCGTTGAAATGCCGGCCGCTGACATGCCAGTGGAAATTCTTGGTCTTCAGATAGAGGGCGAATGCATCCGCCAGCAACGTATTGAGCGACGCTGAGATCTTGTCCACCGCGGCCTGCGGCAGGTCGGTCGGTGTATCGAGTTCGGCGGATACTTTGTCGGATTTGTTGTTGGTTTTGCTCACATTGCACCTTCCTGTTAGGAACCGGACTGCGGCGGCAGTGGACATTGGCCGTCGGACGACCTAACGCATCACTTTCACGCCGGTTCCGGCACAGGAACCGCAGTATTGCCGGGCGCTGCACGCATGGATGAATGGATCGACTATTACGATTCCACGCATACGATTTATGCGAGCAAGCTGCATCGCGACCTGCATTTCCAGATCATCGCGCGCGACATCATCGGCTACATCTCCTCGCCCGACTCCGTCGTGCTGGACTATGCCTGCGGTGAGGCGCTGTCCGCCGCCAAGGTAGCCGACGCCTGTGCCCAGCTCTATCTGGCCGAACCCGCCCCCGGTGTCCGCGGCCGGCTGATCGCGCGCTTTGCGCCGAACACCAGGATCCGCGTTCGCTCGCTCGAGGATCTCAGCCGAATGGCGGAAAACTCGGTCGATCTCGCCGTCATGAATTCGGTCGCGCAATACATGACGCCGGACGAACTGGATGCGGCGTTCGCCGTCATTCGCCGGTTGTTGAAGCCGAACGGCCGCCTGGTGCTGGGCGATATTTTGCGGCCCGAAGTCGGCATGGCCAGGGACGTGCTGGCGCTGTTGAAATTCGCTTCCGCCCACGGCTTCCTGAAAGACGCCCTGTACGGGCTCGCCAGCACGGCGCTGTCGGACTACCGGCAACTGCGCACCCGTGTCGGGCTGCAGCGCTACCGCGAAGATGAGATGATCGACAAACTCGCGGCCGCCGGCTTTACCGCCTCGCGCGCCCCATTCAATATCGGCCACAACCCGTGGCGGATGACGTTCGTGGCGCGGCACGCGTTCCAGCGCAGTTAAGCTCTAATCGCGCGCCAAGGTTGTTAACCCTAAAGCGCGGTAGGGGGTGGTTCACCGCGCCGTGATGAGCAATGATTGCCTCGGCCCGGTGGCGGAAGCGACGACGCGGGAGCAGTGCAATGCTCCTTATCCTGGTTCAAATCCAGGCCGGGCCTCCACGCTTCGCCCTGACGGGCTACGCGTGGCGCAGCCACGCCGGAGACCGGCGGGGCAAAGTAGAGCGAAGGCGGACCGAGCGCCAAATCCCTGAATTTCCCCGTTGATGGCCCGTTTTTGGGGGTTTCGCGGGTGCGGAATCTGGTCTAAAGACCACCCGCGCGCGAGGGTGACCCGCGCTCTTGGCTTAGGGGACGCGCGGCTGCGCGCCCTTTTTTTGTGCCCAAAATCCAGTCTGAGAGCTGATGCCCAAAAGAACAGATATCTCCACCATCCTGATCATCGGCGCCGGTCCCATCGTGATCGGCCAGGCCTGCGAATTCGACTATTCCGGCACCCAGGCGGTGAAGACGCTGAAGGAAGAGGGCTACCGCATCGTCCTCGTCAATTCCAATCCGGCCACCATCATGACCGACCCGGAACTGGCGGATGCGACCTATATCGAGCCGATCACCCCCGAAATTGTCGCCAAGATCATCGAGGCGGAACGCCATGTCATTCCGGGCGGCTTTGCGCTGCTGCCGACCATGGGCGGCCAGACCGCGCTGAACTGCGCGCTGTCGCTGCGCCGGCAGGGCACGCTCGACAAATTCGACGTCGAGATGATCGGCGCCACCGCGGATGCCATCGACAAGGCCGAGGACCGTCAGCTGTTCCGCAACGCGATGGAGAAGATCGGCCTGCAGACGCCGAAATCGCGGCTCGCCAACGCCTCGGCGCTGAAGAAGTCCTACCGCGACAAATACCTGGCCGAGCGCGAGAAGCTGTCGGGCGCCGCGCTGGAAGAGTGCGAGCGGCAATGGACGCTCGGAGAGAACGAGCGCCGCAAGCGCTACCAGGAGCACGCGCTCGGCGAAGCGCTGATGGCGCTGTCCGAAATCGGGCTGCCCGCGATCATCCGCCCCTCCTTCACCATGGGCGGCACCGGCGGCGGCATCGCCTACAACAAGGAAGAGTTTCTCGACATCATCGAACGCGGCCTCGACGCCTCCCCGACCAACGAAGTGCTGATCGAGGAATCCGTGCTCGGCTGGAAAGAGTTCGAGATGGAGGTGGTGCGCGACAAGAAGGATAATTGCATCATCGTCTGCTCGATCGAGAACCTCGATCCGATGGGCGTGCACACCGGCGATTCCATCACAGTGGCGCCGGCGCTGACGCTGACCGACAAGGAATACCAGATCATGCGCGACGCCTCGCTGGCGGTGCTGCGCGAGATCGGGGTGGAGACCGGCGGCTCCAACGTGCAGTTCGGCGTCAACCCCGACGACGGCCGCATGGTGGTGATCGAGATGAACCCGCGCGTGTCCCGCTCCTCGGCGCTGGCTTCCAAGGCAACGGGATTCCCGATCGCCAAGGTCGCCGCCAAGCTCGCGGTCGGCTACACGCTCGATGAAATCGCCAACGACATCACCGGCGGCGCGACGCCCGCCTCGTTCGAGCCGACGATCGATTACGTCGTCACCAAGGTGCCGCGGTTTGCGTTCGAGAAATTTCCCGGCGCCTCCACCACGCTGACGACCTCGATGAAGTCGGTCGGCGAAGTCATGGCGATCGGCCGGACCTTCCAGGAGAGCCTGCAGAAGGCGTTGCGCGGTCTCGAGACCGGCCTGACCGGGCTCGACGAGATCGAGATCGAGGGGCTCGGCCGCGGCGACGACAAGAACGCGATCCGCGCCGCATTGGGCACGCCGACGCCGAACCGCATCCTGCAGGTGGCGCAGGCGATGCGGCTCGGCTGGTCCAATGAAGAGATCTTCAATTCCTGCAAGATCGATCCCTGGTTCCTCAGCGAGATGCGCGGCATCGTCGACATGGAAGCAAAGATCAAGGCGAACGGCCTGCCGCCGAACGGCTACGGCATGCGCATGCTGAAGGCGATGGGCTTTTCGGACGCGCGGCTGGCCGTGCTGTCTGAGTCCACCGAGGCCGAGATCACCGCAAAACGTCACGCGCTCGGCGTCCGCCCCGCTTTCAAGCGCATCGACACCTGCGCCGCGGAATTCGCCTCCCCCACTGCCTACATGTATTCGACCTATGAGGCGCCGTTCGCAGGCAAGCTCGCCGACGAGAGCGCGCCGTCCGACAAGAGCAAGGTGATTATTCTCGGCGGCGGACCGAACCGGATCGGCCAGGGCATCGAATTCGACTACTGCTGCTGTCATGCCTGCTTCGCGCTGCACGACGCCGGCTATGAAAGCATCATGATCAACTGCAATCCGGAAACGGTATCGACCGACTACGATACCGCGGACCGATTGTATTTCGAGCCGCTGACATCGGAGGACGTGCTCGAGATCATCGCCACCGAGCGGCAGAACGGCACCCTGCACGGCGTGATCGTGCAATTCGGCGGCCAGACGCCGCTCAAGCTGGCGCGCGCGCTGGAAGCCGCCAACGTGCCTATCCTCGGCACCTCGCCCGACGCCATCGACCTCGCCGAAGACCGCGACCGCTTCAAGCGCGTGCTCGACAAGCTGCGCCTTAAGCAGCCGAAGAACGGTATCGCTTATTCGGTCGAGCAGGCGCGGCTGGTGGCCGCCGATCTCGGCCTGCCGCTGGTGGTGCGTCCGTCCTATGTGCTCGGCGGTCGCGCGATGCAGATCATCCGCGAGGACACCCAGCTCAGCGATTACCTGCTCGGCACCTTGCCGGAACTGGTGCCGGGTGACGTCAAGGCGCGCTATCCCAACGACAAGACCGGCCAGATCAATACCGTGCTCGGCACCAATCCGCTGCTGTTCGACCGCTATCTATCCGACGCCATCGAGATCGACGTCGACTGCCTGTGCGACGGCAAGGACACTTTCATCGTCGGCATCATGGAGCATATCGAGGAAGCCGGCATTCACTCCGGCGATTCCGCCTGCTCGCTGCCGCCGCATTCGATCGACGCCCAGATGATCGCCGAGTTGGAGCGGCAAACCCGCGAACTCGCGCTCGGCCTCGACGTCGTCGGGTTGATGAACGTGCAGTACGCGATCAAGGACGGGGAGATCTACGTGCTCGAGGTCAATCCACGGGCGTCACGCACGGTGCCATTCGTCGCCAAAGTGATGGGCATGCCGGTGGCGAAGATCGCGGCCCGGATCATGGCCGGCGAGAAGCTTACGGACTTCAAGTTGAAGAAGCGCAAGCTCGAGCATGTCGGCGTCAAGGAGTCGGTCTTTCCGTTCGCGCGCTTCCCCGGCGTCGACACTGTGCTCGGTCCGGAGATGCGCTCGACCGGCGAGGTCATGGGCATCGACCGCTCCTTCGAGGTGGCGTTCGCAAAGAGCCAGCTCGGCGGCGGCACCCGCGTGCCACGCAAGGGCACGGTGTTCGTCTCGGTGCGCGAGATCGACAAGAACCGCATCGCGGAAGCGGTGCGGCTGCTGCACTCGCTCGGCTTCAAGGTGATGGGCACATCAGGCACCCAGCGCTTCCTCACCGACAACGGCATTCCGACCGAGAAGGTTAACAAGGTGCTGGAAGGACGGCCGCACATCGTCGACGCCATCACCAATGGCGACATCCAGCTCGTTTTCAACACCACCGAGGGGCCGCAGGCGCTGGCCGACAGCCGTTCATTGCGGCGGGCTGCCCTCTTGCATAAAGTGCCGTACTACACCACTCTTTCAGGTGCCGTGGCGGCCGCGCAGGGCATCCGCGCCTATCTGGGCGGGGACCTTGAGGTCCGCACCCTGCAGAGCTACTTTTCCGAAAACTGATCGTCAGCCGGCCTCAAATGCCCGCTAAACGATTGGCAACAAAGCCGGTAGGCTGGAACCCACCGTTGGTTTGGATGTTGTCGGCCCCTGACGGGGCCGGAAATCAATAGGCTGGCAGGCTCGCGTGTCGAGCCGAAAGGCCTGATCGAAATCGAAAGAGTGGCTCGTGCGCGCAACCATTTTGGCGGTTCGCACGATCGAAGGACAGAAGAGATGATGATGGAAAAGGTTCCGATGACCGCGAGCGGCTATGCCGCCCTGGAGGTTGAGTTGAAGCAGCGCCAGTCGGTGGAGCGTCCGCGCATCATCGAGCATATCGCCGAGGCGCGCTCGCATGGAGACCTTTCCGAAAACGCGGAATATCACGCCGCCAAGGAAGAGCAGTCGCACAACGAAGGCCGCATCGCCGAGCTCGAAGACAAGCTCGCGCGCGCCGACATTATCGACATCTCCAAGCTCTCCGGCGACACCGTCAAGTTCGGCGCCACCGTCACGCTGGTCGACGAAGACACCGAGAAGAAAACGGTGTGGCAGATCGTGGGCGAGCCGGAAGCCGACGCCAAGAAAGGCCGCATCTCGATCACCTCGCCGCTGGCCCGCGCCCTGATCGGCAAGAAAAAGGGCTCGACGGTGGAAGTCGTGGCGCCGGGCGGCGCCAAGGCCTACGAGATCACCAAGGTCGAGTGGCGATAGTCACTTGCGAGTTACCGTTGCGACAAAGCCGCGTTTCGACGCGGCTTTTTTGTTTGGCCGCATGCTGACAGCATTGTGAGTGGAGCTGCGGAGGATTCCATAATATCCGACTTCCGGACAATGCTTATAAATCATAACTAAATGGACCGAGCGCCGGCGCATCAGGTCTTGGCGTTTTCGCCGCAAGGCGCGCGGTGAACGGCAAGCTCCGGTGCTTCGGGACGGCATCTTGTTGCGCTGCAATCGCGACGAATGTCGCGAAGATGGGAATGATTCAATTTCTGGGGTGTTGTGTCGGCATCACACGCAATCGGCCAACACCGTGTAATGTTGTGACGCTAAGTTTTCTAGTGTGCCAAACAAGGGGGACGATGACATGGACCAATTCGACAAGATGCTCGCTAAATGGCAGCCGACGGCTCTGAGCCTGTTTCGCTTCATCACCGGGCTTCTGCTGTTTCAGTACGGCGTAGCCAAGATCTTCAAGTTTCCGGTACTGCCCTATTTCGCCAATATCCCGCCGCTGATCACGGCGGCCGGCGCGCTCGAACTTGTGCTTGGCGCGCTGCTGATGATCGGGCTATTCACGCGCATCAGCGCGTTCATCCTCTCGGGTGAAATGGCCTTCGCCTATTTCCTCGGCCACATGTTCAAGGATCCGGCCAATCCGGTGTTCCTGCCGCTGCTCAATGCCGGCACCTCCGCGATTCTGTTCTGCTTCGCCTGCCTCTATTTGGCGACCGCGGGCGGCGGGCCGTACAGCGTCGACGAGATGCGGAAGAAGTAACTGAGCGTCAGCTCAGTCATTCCGGGATGGTGCGTAAGCACCAGACCCGGAATCTCGAGATTCCGGGCTCGCGCTTTGCGCGCCCCGGAATGACGCTTCGCCTCAGCCCGCCACCTTCACATCGAGCGGCACCGCCGCTTCGTACTTCGAATTGTGCAGCACCAGCGACGTCCTGACGTTGCGCACGTGGGGTGCTGCCGTCAGGTGCGTGACGAAATCCTGAAACGTCGCCATGTCGGGCGCGACGCATTTCAAAATGAAATCCACCTCGCCGGACAGCATCCAGCACTCGCGCACCAGGGGCTCGGCACGAACAAAGTCCTCGAACGCGCGCAGATCCGCATCCGCCTGGCTGGACAGATGGACGGACGCAAACACCGTGACGTCGAAACCGAGCCGGCGCGGATCCAACAGGCCGCGGTAGCCCTGGATGTAGCCCTCTTCCTCCAGCGTGCGGACCCGGCGCAGGCAGGGTGGCGGCGAAATGCCGACGCGTTTGGCCAGTTCGACGTTGGTGATTCGGCCGTCGGCCTGGATTTCGGCAAGGATTCTGAGGTCGATTTCGTCAAGATTCTTCGACACGCGCGTCGGGTTCCCTGGTTTTGGTTCGCTTAAGCAGCCTTCCTGGCAACTCTCTTAGCGCAGGCGGCGCAACATGCGCAATTTTATTGCGCGTGCAGCGCCACATTTCGCGATTGTTACTTCAGTTCCGGGGAAAATTCGCTGGGATGAATTGCAATTCTTGCATAGCTACCCAGATATCTTAGACTTGGATTTGACACTTTCGGCGCCCCGCGACGTCCTTCCGGGGCGCTTTCTGCTCAGTCAACAAAACCCCCGAATAAGAGAGGGATCCGCCGATGCCCGCGCCTATCCATGCCAAGGTCGTCATTATCGGTTCCGGCCCCGCCGGTTACACCGCGGCGATCTACGCGGCGCGCGCGATGCTGGAGCCGGTGCTGATCCAGGGCATCCAGCCCGGCGGGCAGCTCACCATTACCACCGACGTGGAAAACTATCCGGGCTTCGCCGACGTCATCCAGGGCCCGTGGCTGATGGAGCAGATGGAGAAGCAGGCGGCGCATGTCGGCACCAAGATCGTCACTGATTTCGTCAACAAGCTCGAACTGGCGCAGCGGCCGTTCCGACTGACCTGCGATAGCGGCGACGTCTATCTGGCGGAAACCGTGATCCTCGCCACCGGTGCGCAGGCGCGCTGGCTCGGCATCGCTTCCGAAGAAAAATTCAAGGGCTTTGGCGTCTCGGCCTGCGCGACCTGCGACGGCTTCTTCTACCGCGGCAAGGACGTCATGGTCGTCGGCGGCGGCAACACCGCGGTCGAGGAAGCGCTGTTCCTCACCAATTTCGCCTCGCAAGTAACGATCGTGCACCGCCGCGATCATTTCCGCGCCGAACGCATCCTGCAGGATCGCCTGTTCAAGAACCCCAAGATCAAGGTGATCTGGGACAGTGCGATCGACGAGATCTGCGGCACCGAAAACCCGGGCAAGGTCACCCATGTGCGGCTGAAGAACGTCAAGACCGGCAGCCTTACGGATGTGCCGGCCGACGGCGTCTTCATCGCGATCGGCCACGCGCCCGCAACCGACCTCGTCAAAGGCCAGATCAAGCTGAAATCCTCCGGCTATGTCGAGGTGGCGCCGAACTCGACCGCCACGTCTATTCCCGGCCTGTTCGCCGCCGGCGACGTGGCGGACGAAACCTATCGGCAGGCGGTCACGGCCGCCGGCCTCGGCTGCATGGCGGCCCTCGAGGCTGAACGCTTCCTGGCTTTGCGCGCGACCGATCGCGCGGCGGCGGAGTAATCATGCCTAGAACACGGGACGGATCATCGGACATGGATTGGGACAAGCTGAAAGTCTTTCACGCGGCTGCAGAGGCGGGAAGCTTTACCCACGCCGGCGAACAGCTCGGGCTTTCACAATCGGCGGTATCGCGGCAGGTCAGCGCGCTGGAGCAGGAGCTCGCGGTATCGCTGTTCCACCGCCACGCGCGCGGGCTGATCCTCACCGAACAGGGCGACCTGTTGTTTCGCACCGCGCATGACGTGTTCATGCAGTTGCAGGCGGCGCGCGCCAAGCTGACCGACAGCCGCGAGCGGCCGAGTGGCGATCTCAAGATCACCACGCCGCCGGCGCTCGGCATCAACTGGCTGATCCCGCGGCTCGACGAGTTCACCGCGCTCTACCCGGACATCCGGATCTCCATGATCGTGACCGACGAAGATCTCGATCTGTCGATGCGCGAGGCCGACGTCGCGATCCGCACCCGCAAGCCGACCCAGCCGGACCTGATCCAGCGCAAGCTGTTCTCGATCGGCTTCCACGCCTATTGCTCGCCGGAATACATCAAGCGCTTCGGCACGCCACGCACGCTGGACGACCTCGACTCGCATCGCATCATCATGCTGAGCGATGCGCAGGTTCCGACGCATCTGCAGAACCGCTCCTGGCTGATCGACGCCGGCCGTAACGGCTCGGGTCCGCGCGAGGCCTACTTCAAGGTCAACAATATCCTGGGGCTGGTCCGCGCCTGTCAGCAGGGGCTCGGCATCGCCGCCCTGCCCGACTATCTGGTCGAGGAGAACAACCGCCTGGTGCAGTTGTTCGGCGAGACCGACTCGATCCAGATCGACACGTATTTTGTCTATCCCGAAGAGTTGAAGACGGTGGCGCGGGTGCAGGTGTTCCGCGACTTCGTGGTGAGCAAGGCGCAGCGCTGGCCCTCCTAGAGCATCAGGTTCTGATTGCATCAGAACCGAAGCTCTAGATTCTTGTTTTGACGCGGTTTTTCTACCGCAGAAAAGTCTAGGCAATCTGCACAAGATTGCTATGCGAACCGGTGGCCACTTCGCTCGAAAACGCGATAGCAGCAGCCAGTAATGTTTCGCCGTCCGGCTTTGCGGATTAGCCTATTTTATAAAGGGCCCGCTCACCGCATGACTGACATGCGGCTCGGACGGTTGCCGCACAGCACTGATGAGGATCATAGTGCTTAAATGCTGAGCGGCCGCGTCGCGCATATGTCCCCCTCCTCCAGTGGCGCGGCAGTTCAGTAATCCCTCTTGGAAGGTGATTGTGTCGGCCTCACGTGGCCAATACCTCAAGCCGGGCTCCTTTGGGCCCGGCTTTTTTTTCGTCCGCAAGCCCTTCATCGACAAGCCTTTCATCGACCGGCCATATCGTTGCGCCGGATTGACATTGAGGTCTGCTGCCACCATCATCCGCACATGATCACGCGTTCGTGCGCAGCTTTGTCGTCGAAAAAAGGTCCCCGCCTGGGGACCCGAGATCGACGCGCGCGCTAGACTCTGCCGCAACCCGCGATCCCGAAAGCCCCGCCGTTTGGACGGGGTTTTTTTATTGGTCCCGTCTCCGGCTTACCCCCATGAGGAGATGGAACGATGACTGACCCGACCAACGATCTGGCAAGCCGCCTGCAGGGCCTGTGGCTGCCGCTCATCACGCCGTTTCGCGACGGCGAACTCGACGAGGCGTCGTTACGCCGGCTCGTCAGGCACTATGCGGCCGGCCCGGTCGACGGCTTCATTCTCGCGGCGACGTCGGGCGAAGGCATGTCGCTCCGCGTGGACGAGCTCGAGCGGCTGGTGATGGTGACGCGCAGCGAGCTATCCGGCAGCGGCCGCCGCCTGCCGGTCCTGTTGGGCCTGTCCGGCGCCTCTACCGCGAAGGTGCTGGATGCGCTGGATGAGACAGCGGCCTGGCCGATCGACGGCTATCTGATCGCGAGCCCCTATTACATCCGTCCCTCGCAGCGCGGCTTGGTGCAGCACTTCACCGCGCTCGCCGATCACGCCTCGTGGCCGATCGTGCTCTACAACATCCCCTACCGGACCGGCGTCAGCCTAACCAACGAAACGCTGCTTCAGCTCGCCTTGCATCCGAACATCGCCGGCATGAAGGATTGCGGCGCCGACCGCGCGCAGTCGATCGATTTCCTGAGCCGGCGGCCGCCCGGTTTTCGCGTGCTGACCGGCGAAGACGCGCTGTATCACGAAGCGCTCGCCGACGGCGCCGACGGAGCGATCCTGCTGTCGGCGCATCTGGAGACCGAAGCGTTCGCCTCGGTGCAGACGATCATGAAGCAGGGCGATCGTGGCGGCGCACTGGCGTGCTGGAAGGCCATTTCCGGACTGACCCGGCTGCTGTTCGCCGAGCCCAGCCCGGCGCCGGCAAAGTATTGGCTTAAGCGCAGCGGGCTGATCGATAGCGCCGAGGTTCGCCTGCCGATGGTGGAGGTGAGCCCGGAGCTCGCAGCGTTGCTGGACGAGGAAATCGAGCGGCGCAGGCTGCCGCTGTTGCGTCAGGCCTGAACATCGCGCCAAGAGAGATGGCCGGCCCCGCTCGCCCTGGATGGCGAGCGGAAGCAATGCGCCTTAGCTGACCAGCAGGCGATAGGTCAGCACCGGCGCGAAGCCGAGCACCATCGCCCAGATCGCGAACGACGACACCAAGAGAACGTCATGCGCTCGCTGGGCGAGTTCGCCGGTCGGATATTTCTTGTCGTGCGTGATCATCGTGATTCCCCCCGGTGATGTTCCTTGAGGAGAAACCTACTGATAAAATTTTAATGTCGCGGCCGGGCCTTCGCTCGAAGTTGCGGCTTCGCACTCACCAGCCATTAACCAGGATAGCGCGGTGGTTAATCGGCGGTAGCAGACGCGGTCAAATGCAAGCGAAATCGCAACCGGGTTTTTAAAACTGGTTGCGTATCGATAGTTCCACAACAACAGCAACGCGGGGCCGCGTCGTGCATTTCGAATACAAGAACACCATGCCTCGGGAACAGAGTTTTAGCACCGAGGACATTCTGTGGGGCGTCGGCATCTGGTCGGTGATCCTGACGCTGTCGCCGGTCGTCGTGCTCTACGTGCTGATGGTGGCGTAAGCCGCACTCTCACCACACGTCATTGCGAGCGCAGCGAAGCTCCCTTGTGCAAACGCTTCGCGCTTGTCGCAGGCAATGACGGCTGGGATCGGCAAGCCCTGCCTTCTCCGGCAGGACTTGCCGATCCCTTGCCGTGCGTTGGTCACGGAAGCATCAGTATTTTCAAACCTCTTTCCCTTGGCCCAGGACTTGCCTTTAGGTTGAGTACTGGGGAATCTAGTTGAGTGCCGAGGAAAGGAAGGTTCGATGATTTCAGGTATGTCTAACGTCGCGTCGAGTTATTTACGCCCCGCATCGACGTTCACTTCAAATCCGACATTGACACCGGCCGACGTCCAGTCGGATGCGTCGGCCCCGACGGATGCGGGGACAGGCAGCCTCCGGATCAACGTCTCTCAACTCAAGCCGCTGCATGGAGCCAGGTTCATATCAGCGGCCGACGATCCCGTTTTGCACGACTTGTTGGCGACAAACTGGCTGACGACGCATGGTGCGAGCGCAACGCAATCGTTCGTCTCAGACGATGCGCCGCAGAACACCTACGCGCAGGTGAAGGTCGACGGCAAGGTAGTCGCCACCCTGTACAACGGCGGATCCTCGACGATAACCAACGAGGCGGCGGTGAAGCTCGGCGACCTGCAGGACCCACCGGGTTTCAGCGGACCAAACCTAGCGCAGTGGCGAGCCGACAGCTATGCAAGACTGCTTGGCGGAACAGTCGAGAAAGCTCCCACCGCAATCACGCAGTCTCAATGGACGACGCACGAAAGCAGCTCCACTACCTATAGCCGCGATCAACTCGACGCGGCGTTCCAGGCAATGTTGGCTGAGGGCCAAAAGGCCACTGCGCAACGCCAATCGTCCTACCTCGCGTCACAGGCACAGGCCGGCACAAGCGCGGATTTCAGCGCCTGACCATAATATGAATGGCTTGTCTCCCTGGCGACACCAGTAACGATCTGCTCGCCGAAATCCGGTTCGCTCGGATTCCTGGCGGGCACGAGTGCTGAGGACAAGGAGTGGGACCGGTAACGACCGAGTCACCGGCGGCAATGTTGCCGACATCCTGCTCGGCGGCGATGGCAATGACACGCTGATCGGTAATGGCGGTAACGAGCATCCCCGAGAACGAGCTCAAGCGTAGGCATTTTGCCCCACCCACAAAAGAAAAACGCGCGGAGCGCCGCGCGTCTTTGTCAGAAAGAAAAGCGGCGTTGTTACGCCGCCTGCTTGTGCATGGCGCCCGATGCCGACGCCGACCCGCGGATCGCCTTGATCGAACGTTCGATCGCGCCCCACAGCCTGGTGATCTCGGCCGCGGCCCGGCCTTCCGCGTAATATTCGCGGGCGCCTTCGCCCTGGCTCAGCGCCATGATCAGATCGGCGCGGTTGGTGATCTGGCCGCTCCACACCGGCGCGCGGAACTTCGCCAGCGCTTCGCGCGCGATGGTGACGATGCGGCTCTCGACGCCGTCGCGTTCGGCAGGTGCGCCGTTGACCACGACCGCGTAGGGCTTGCGCGCCGAGCGGCAGGTCTGAATCGTTTCCTGCACCGCGTTGACGTCGAACACGCCGGGCCGCGCCGGAATGATCACCATCGTGGCGTTACGGATCGCGTCGTCGACGACGGCCGAAAGATTCGGCGGCGTGTCGATGAACACCCATTCGATGCCGTCGCGCTTGGCGGCAGCGACGATGCCGCTGACGGAATTCACCGCGGCCTTGATCGGCGGTTCGTTGGTACCGCGCAATTTGTGCCAGAGAGTAAGCGAGCCCTGCGGGTCGGCATCGACCAGAAGGATGGGCTTCGTTGCCTTGTGAACATGGGCAGCGAGGTGAGCAGCCAGGGTACTCTTTCCCGAGCCCCCCTTACGTGATGCAAATACTATTACGTTCATACCTTGGCCTCCAAGTTGACCCCAGAAGCTGAAAATGAATCAGCGGGCTGATTCGCGAAAGAAAAATTTAAGGGATGCCGCGATGAAGCCACGTAATTGCCAACAAGGCTGGTTTTTGAGTCACACCGTATAAGCACGCTCGGAATCGAAAACGGAATCGATTGAATGCCTTGCAGCGTGAAGTGATCGGCTCATTGCGCGCCTTTTGCACGCTCGCGCTCGAGCTTTGCGCGCTGCCGTTCAAGCCATTTGCGCTCTATCCATCCGAGCCCCTGCGCCATCGGCTTCTGCAGCGGCGGCACGTCCTGCGCGAACAAAAGGAGTCCGAGCGGCAGCATCCAGAGTCCCAGTACCGGCAGGAAGCTGAGAAAGCCGCCGACGACCAGGAGAAAAGCGAGCGGAATCCGGACGTAGATCGATGACGGCTTACGTACCCAGCTAACGAACTTCGCCGGCCCAGGCGGCAGCTTTTTCTCAAACCAGGCAAAATGCCGGTCGAGCTCCTTTTGATGTGCGCTCAATGAACCCTCTCCTCTTGCCCAAAGGAGATGTTCATTACAGATGGCGCAAACAAGGCGTCAGCCTGGCGCGCTGGGGAATCTTAAAATGATGTAATGCGGTCAGGTTGCCGGTTTCGCCGGTTTTTTGGCCTTGCGCGCCTTGGCGTTCACGGCCTTGCGCGGCGTTGCCGGCCGGATCACGGTCGGCCGGCCGGCCGGTCTGGCCGCAGCCTCGCGGGGCTCGGGATCTGGCCCGAACTGGGCGCGGCAGGGCGGCGAAAGCTGGGATTTTTTGGCGACCATGCAGGCCGTCACGCGGCCGACATCGGGAATCTCGGAGCTGCACAGCCGGAACGCGTCACCGGTGCAGGCCTGCTCCTGTTCGGGCGTGTAGGTCTGACCGGCGGCGGGCGGGATCGAAACCCCGAGCACGGTAGCCAGCAACATTCCGAGCTGGCCCCTCCTTGATGCGACAGCCAACATAGATTCCCCCACCCCGACGGAACGACCGGGCTTTATTGCTGCGTGCGCCCGATTCCCCTGGAATTGTGGGTGAACGTTAGGAGATTGGCAAGCAGAGCGGGTATTGGCCTTTTGACGCGGGCCGGTCGCCGTCCATAACTGATTTTAATTCACTCCCGCGGAAAGGCGACACAACACCGTGACCATCACTTCTTCCCTGCCCGTCAGCACGATTCTCCGAACGGTGTGGGATGACCTTGGCGAACTATCGGTGCGGCTGCGCAGTCAGTCCATCATTGCCTGTGCGAGCGCCGCCTTCTTCGCGTTGATCGGCGCAATTCCGGCGATATCGGACAATCGCATGCTTGCGGAGGTCCTCGATCTGATCGGCGCATTTGTGCTCGTGCCGTTCGAAATCGCGATCTATCGCCTGCTGATATTAGGTGAAGCTGCCTCCGGATACCGTTTCGATATATCGACTGTTCGGTTTCGGCGCATGCTCGGCTGGACTGCCGGCTTTTGGGTGCTTACGGACATCCCGCTTCATCTGCCGGGCGCCGTCGCACCATCCGATGGCGCGGAAGTCATCATCAGCATCGTCTCGTTTGCGTTGGTCGTCTTTGCCGTGCTGCGACTGACGATTTTCCTGCCCGCCGTCGCTGCAGACGCGCCGGGCGCTTTGGTCCGAAACGCTTTCGCAGATACAGGCGGCCACGCCTGGCTTATCATCAAGGCGTACTTCATTACGGCGCTGCCCTTCATCCTGATCATCATTTCGATTGCAGGGCTCGCATGGCTTGGCGGCGCACATGACATCCGTTCCGGCATTGGGTCTTTGGCAGCAAACGTTTTTTCCGGTGCGCTGGGATTTCTGGTCTGGACCTGCTGCGCGATCGTCTCAGCCCGGCTTTTCATGAAGATCGGCGACCGCGTGAAGCGCAGCGGGCCTGAGGCGGGCGAATGAGCCGGCAGCAGCGCCGGACATTTTCCGAATTAGCGGCGGTGAAGGGCTGGTACAGTTGGGTGGGCTCGAACCACCGACCTCCTGTTCCACAGACAGGCGCTCTAACCAACTGAGCTACAACTGCATCCTTCACGCGATGGCCCCAAAAAGAGGGGTCGCGAATGGGCCGGAAACTAGGTGCAACGCCTCGCTTTGGCAAGGCCGCGGAGTGACGGATTATAGTCGTCCCGGGGGCATTTTGGGTTCATTTACCGGGACCTTCGGCCGGGCCCCGGCGGCCCTGCCAAATCGCCCCTTGGCAGCAAAAACCTTGGCAGCAAAAAGCCCGGGCCGCTTCGCCCGGGCTTTTCGTGATCAATACCGAAAACGATCAGGCGGCCGGCTTGTAAAGCTTCGAGGCCGAGGCCTTGATCGGCTCAACGGTCTCGGTCGCGACCTTCTGGCCAAGTTCGGCGAGCTCCTTGGCTTGCACCGTGAAGGTCTCGTACTGCTTCTTGGCGTGCGAGGTCCACAGCTCGAGGGCGGCGGCCGGCGTCTTCACGCCGAACAGCTCCTGCGCGAAATCGAGCGAGGACGTGGTGTTGGCCTTGAAGAACTCGATCAGCTTGGCGTTGTACTCGCTGGCGCCCTTGCTGGCCGAGGTGAACACGGCCTCGATGGTGCCGTTGTGGGTCTCGGCGGCATCCTTGAACTTGGCGTAGCTGTCGCGGGCCTGCGAGACGCCCTTTTCGGCAAGCGCGCGCATCTGCTCGGGGACTTCGAAGGGAATGATGGAGGCAGAGAAGGGATCGGTGGAACTGGTCACGGCTTGCATCCTTCACAATGGGGTTAAAACGGCATTCCCCCTTGCGGACCGCCGGGCAGGCAGGGCGGACCGAAAGGTTACGCACACACACTCACGGAAAGTGCCCATCCACGGGCTCGCCCAATTAGAACCAATATCATGTCAAATTTGTGCAGCGCACTGCAATTTCTGATGCATCGCCGCATACTTAACCCGGGATACGGGTTCCAATCCCGGCTAGCCTAGTGCCGGACTTATCGCCGATGGCGGCCACTCACACTTTCGGCTTCGCCGCGTCCATGGCGGCCTTGCCGACGGTCTGGCTCATTTCGCTGGCCTGCTCCGCCAGCGCGCGCATTTGCGCCTGCACATATTCGCTGTGCAGCCGCATCACCTCGGGCAGATCCTTGGCCTTCAGCAATGACTGCGCGTGATCGAGCGAGCCCTGCACGTTCTTCTCGGCATAGGCCATGGCCTTGCTGCTGACGTCCTTGGCGCTGGCGCGAACCGTGGCATTGCGCTCCTCGATGGAGTCGGCGGCGGTCTGCGCGGCGCCAACGAATTTTTCAAAAGTCTTGCGGGCCTGCTCGACGCTTGCTTCCGCTATCGATCGCATTTCCTTGGGTATCTCGAATCGGTCTCGCACTTCGTCACTCATGGTGCGTTCCTTTGTCTTGGCTGGGATTGCGCCCGGATACCGTCAGGGGCCGCATCCTGGACGGATGCGGCGCCGGGGAGGTTCTCCGTTGAACCCTTGACGGCCGTTTGCAACCCCCCAACGCGGCGGCCGGCCAAAGGGTCCAGCCGGATTAAGGTTATCCATGGGTTAAATTACCGCCGGCCGGCCGGACCGTGGACCTGCCGCCGCCGGCTTGCGATAGTAATGTTCCCTTAACGCTTTCGGCGTTTGGGCTGCCGATTTTGAAGCCGGACGGTCATGTAGTCGCGATGCAGGATGCGGAATTTCAGTGGCGGGTGCACGGCAATCCGCGATTGGCGGCCTACGCGGCGAGCCGCCTGCCCGCCTGGTTGTGGACGGCCGATGGCCGGCGGATCCTGTGGGCCAATGCGGCCGGCGTCAGCCTGTTCGGCGCAGCCAGTGCCGCAGCCCTTGCCGAAAAAACCTTCGGGCCGGCCGACCGGCACCGGCGGCAGATCGCGCGGCTCGCAGGCCGGCTGCTCGCCAACGGCGCCATCCGGCTGGAGCGCTTGCAGGGGTTTGGCGCGGCGCACGGCGGGCTTGCGACCTGCGGCTGCTCGCGGTTCGACTTTCCCAATGGCAGCCACGGCGTTCTGATCGCCGCCGGCAACATCGCGCTGATCGCGCCGCGTCCGGCGCAGGTGCAGCCTGATCACGAGATGCAGCCAGCCACCGCATCATCAGAGCCGCCTTCATCAGAGCCGCCTTCATCAGAGCCATCTTCGTCAGGGCCAGCCCGGCAGCCGGGCGCGCCCGTCATCGAGCAACCGGTCGCGCCGCAATCGGCCGCCGATGACCAGCAGCCGGCGCAGGCGGGCGATGCGCCTGCCGGATTTGCGTTGTTCGATGCGTTTGCCGAACCTGCCGCCGACGAGCCGCCCGCGGCCGAAACCATTTCGCGCGCGCCACCCCCTGCCCTCGAAGCATTTGCCGAACGGGCGCGCAGCCTGCCGCTGCGCTTCACCTGGCAGATGGATCGGGAAGGCCGCTTCACGCTCGGCAGCGACGAATTCCTCGGCCTGATCGGCCCGCGCACCGCGGCCGCTTTCGGCCGGCCATGGCGCGAGATCGCCGAGACCTTCGGGCTGGATCCCACCGGCCGGATGATGCAGGCCTTTGCGACGGGCACGACCTGGAGCGGCATCACGCTGAACTGGCCGGTGGACGGCGGCGGCACGCTGCCCGTCGAGCTGTCCGGCCTGCCGGCCTTCGATGCGGCGCGAAACTTCATTGGCTATCGCGGCTTCGGCGTCTGCCGCGATTTCGACGCCATCGCCCGGCTCGCCGCCCTGCGCCTGGCGGAATTGTCCGGCGAGATGGTGACGCCGCAAGAAGTGCCCGCTGCGCCATCTGCCGAGCCGGCCGGCGTTGCATTGCCTTCGCCTGATGAATTGCCTGAACCGATTGCTGCCAAAACTTCCGCTGCAGAGGCTTCCACTGAAGAGACTTCTGCTGCAGAGCCTTCACATCAAAAAGATTTGGAACCGCCCGTGGAAACTCCCAAGGAAAGCGTCGAGGAAAGCTTAGAGGAGAGCGTCGAGGACGCGCTGACGGAAACCGCAACGGAGTTGCCGGCAGACGCTGCCGCAAACGTCTTGCCGTTCCGCGCCCCGGGCGAAGCGAAGCCGCTATCGCTGTCGCCGGTTGAAAACATCGCCTTCGACGAACTCGCGCGGCAATTGTCGGCGCGGCTTGACACCGAGAACGGCAACGAGGCGGACGCCGTCGGCGAAGCCATCTTCGAGCCGCTGGCCGCGCCGCCCGAATGGCTGGCGCCACCCGAGCCGCCGGCGCGTGGCGAAACGGCGCGCGACAAGGCGCTGCTCGATTTGCTGCCGGTCGGCATCCTGATCTACCGGCTCGACCGGCTGCTCTATGCCAACCCCGCCTTCCTGACGCAGATGGGCTATCCGAGCCTGCACGCGCTGGAAGATGTCGGCGGCCTCGACGCGCTCTATGTCGAACCCGGGACCTCCAACGCCTCCTCGACGTCGGACACCGGCAAACCGGTGACGATCTCCGCAAGCCAGCCTGAAGACGCAGACGCGCCGTCATCGGCGGCAGAGGCCCGCCTCTACACGATTTCATGGAACGGCGATTCCGCATTGGCCTTGATCTTCTCGGGCACGCAACATGAGAGCGCGGCAATCGCGGCCGCCATCGCGCGAGCCGAGCCGGTATCGGAGTCCGAACCGGCCGCATCGGAGCCCGACGTCTTCGAACCGTCAGAGCCTGACGCCTCCGAACCGTCTGACGTCGGCCATGCCAACGCCGAAGACCTCGCCGCCATCCTCGACACCACGGCCGAAGGCATCCTGATGTTCGACGCCGAGGGCAACATCCATGCAGCCAACCGCAGCGCCGAAGCGCTGTTCGGCCATGACGGCGACGAACTCGCCAGGCGCAATCTCGCCGATCTGTTTGCGCCCGAAAGCCGGCACGGCGTGTTCGAATATCTCGCCGGCATCAAGGTATCAGGCGTCGCCAGCCTGCTCGATCACGGCCGCGAGGTGCTGGCGCGCGAAAGCAAGGGCGGCATCATCGCGCTGTCGATGACCATGGGCCGCACCCGTCCTGAGGGGCCGAATTTCTTCGCGGTGTTCCGCGATCTCTCGCAGGCCAGGAAGACCGAGAGCGAATTGCGCGAGGCGCGGCGGCTGGCCGAACGCGCCGCCAATGCCAAGGCCGACGTGCTGGCCCGAATCAGCCACGAGGTGCGGACGCCGCTGAACGCCATCATCGGCTTTTCCGAAGTGATGATCGCCGAGCGGTTCGGCGCGCTCGGCAACGAGCGCTACCTCGAATACATGAAGGACATCCGCGCCTCCGGCGAACGCGTGATCGCCATCATCAACGACCTGCTCGACCTCTCAAGGATCGAAACCGGCAAGCTCGATCTCGCCTTCACCAACCAGAACCTCAACGAACTGGTCGAGAGCTGCGTTGCGGTGTTGCAGCCGCAGGCCAATCGCGAGCGCATCATCATCCGCACGTCGCTGGCGCACATGTTGCCGCCGGTGATCGCGGACGCACGCGCCTTGCGCCAGATCGCGCTGAACCTGATCGGCAATTCGATCCATCTCGCCAATGCCGGCGGCCAGGTCATCGTCTCCACGGCGTTGTCCGATTTCGGCGAGGTGATGCTGCGGGTCCGCGACACCGGCCATGGCCTCAACGACAATGAGGTTGCCGCAGCCCTGCAGCCGTTCCGCACCGCGGCGCCGTCGGATCGGGCCGAGAGTTCGGCCGTCAGCCTGTCGCTGACCAAAGCCCTTGTCGAAGCCAACCGCGCCAAATTCCAGATCAAGACCGGCGGCCGCTCCGGCACCCTGATCGAGATCGTGTTTCCGCACGCAGTCGCGCGGGCCTGACCGGAGACAAACCGGCGCGCGTACCCACAGGTCGATCACATAGCTCTTGACGGAAGAAACGCTGGAACGCCGAGGCCTTGGCCACGCAGGTAATCGGCCATCGGTCCGACGACCTTGAGGACCGCCGGTCTTGCCGTCATGCGCTGCCGCCATTGCAGAAGCCTCGGCGTTTCGCTGGTCATGTCGGCGCCCCAGCGCGCGCCGAAGAGCTGGGCCATATAGAACGCGATATCGGCAAAGGAATACGCGCCGCCGAGAAACTCGCGATCACCCAGCGCGCTCTCCATTGTTCGATAATAGGCGGCAGCGCCCGCGCGCGCGGGCTCCGCGGCGGGATCGAGCGACGCTTTCCCGAGCTGCATCAATTTGATGATATGAGGGAAATAGACCTCATCTGATTCATGCTCCAGGCGGCGAGACCAGGCCCTTGCTGCAGTAGTCGCAGGCCACAGCGCTGGATGCGGCTTGATGTCTTCAAGATACTCGAAGATCTGGGTGGAATCGAAGATCTCGAGGTCACCGTCGATCAGCACCGGGACCTGCCGCTTTGGATTGATGCGCAGGACTTCCGGATGCTTTGGCGCGTAACCCTCCTTCATGGTGAAGGGGACCATGATCAGTTCGAAATCGATGTCCTTCTCGTGCGCCGCGATCTGAGCCTTTGCGCCGAACATGCTCAGGGGGCCGGAGAACAGCCGCATTTTGCGATTGCCGCTTCGATGCGCCTCTCCGCCGGATTGAACGTTCTCGGGCATCGATTTCCCCTCCTCAATCATCACCACGGGCGGGATCCTAGCGAAACTTCCGGATCCCGTTCGGACACGTAAAGGTCCTTCTGGACAGCGGCACGTTTTCCGGCTGATATGCGACGAATTGACACATAACGGCTCCGCGTGAGCCTGGAGGAGACCCCATGATCCCGTTTCATACGCGCCTGTTCGGCGCGGTCGTCGCGTTGACGCTTGCAGCCGCAGCACCTGCCCTCTCGCAGCAGCTCGAGCTCAAGATCATGGCGCCCGCGGCACCCGGCGGCGGATGGGATCAGACCGCCCGCTCGATGCAGCAGGCGCTGGTCGCCGCCAAGATCGCCCGCAGCGTCCAGGTCACCAACGTGGCCGGCGCCGGCGGCAGCGTCGGCATCGCGCAGTTCGTCAACGGCGCCAAGGGCGACGGCAACCAGATGATGGTGAACGGGTTCGTCATGGTGGGCGCGCTCGCCATGAACAAGTCGCCGGTGACGCTCGAACAGGTGACGCCGATCGCCCGCCTCACCGAGGAGATCCAGGTGATCGTGGTGCCGGCGAATTCGCCGATCAAGACGGCGCAGGATCTTGCCGCTGCCGTGAAGGCCGACATCGCCAAGGTCACATTTGCCGGCGGCTCGGCCGGCGGCGTCGACCATGTGATGGCGGCGTTGTTTGCGGGAACGATCGGCGCCGACGCCAAGAAGGTCAACTACATCCCGTTCTCCGGCGGCGGCGAGTCGCTGGCGGCTATTCTCGGCGGCAAGGTCACCGCGGGCATTTCGGGAATGAGCGAATACGAAGGACAGATCAAGTCCGGCAAGCTGCGTGCGCTCGGCGTGACGTCGGAGAAGCGCATCGCCGGCAGCGACATTCCGACCTTCAAGGAACAGGGCATCGACCTCGTGATAGCCAACTGGCGCTCGGTGGTAGCACCTCCCGGCATCACGCCGGAACAGCGCAAGACGCTGAGCGCCGCGGTGGAGAACATGGTCAAGTCGGACGCCTGGAAGGACATCCTCAAGCAGAAGGGCTGGGATGACGCCTATCTTTCCGGCGATGCGTTCGCCGACTTCCTGAAGAAGGAAACCGCGCGTGTCACCGACGTGCTAAAATCGGTCGGCCTCGTCAAATCATGACGGAGCTTCCGCAAGGTTCGGCGTCGCGGCGCGTCGATCGCGCCGGTGTCGTCATTGCCGCAGCGCTCGCAGCGCTTGCGGTGGTCCTGGTATGGGACTCGCGTCAACTGCCATCCACCACGATGTATGGCATGGGCCCCGAGGTGATGCCGGTCGTCATCGCCATCGGGCTCGGTCTGCTTGCGATCGGCAATCTGATTGACGCGCTGCGCGGCAACCTGCCGCCGCGCGAGAGCGCCGATCCCAGGGCTGTGCTGCTGATCCTCGGCGGGTTGGCGCTCTTGATCGCCATCATCGGCCTTGGCGGCGGCTTCATCCTTGCGACCTCGGCATTGTTCGTCACCACGTCGGCGGCCTTTGGACGACGTGCCATTCTTGCCGACTCCGCCATCGCGCTCGTGATGAGCACCCTGATCTATCTCGCGTTCGATCGGCTGCTGACGTTGAGCCTCCCCGCCGGCCCCCTGGAAAGACTGCTGTAATGGAAACCTTCGCCGCGCTCGCGCATGGCATGGCTGTCGCCGTGCAGCCGATGAACCTGCTCTACGCGCTGATCGGCGTGTTCCTCGGTACTGCAGTGGGCGTGCTGCCCGGCATCGGTCCGGCGCTCACGGTCGCATTGCTGCTGCCGGTGACTTACAAGCTCGATCCCGGCGGCTCGCTGATCATGTTTGCCGGAATCTATTACGGCGGCATGTATGGCGGCTCGACCACCGCCATCCTGATAAACACGCCCGGCGAGAGCGCGTCGATGGCGACCGCGCTCGAGGGCAACAAGATGGCCAAGGCCGGCCGCGGCGGGCCGGCGCTGGCGACGGCTGCGATCGGCTCGTTCGTCGCGGGCACCATCGCCACCATCGGCCTCGCCTTTCTGGCGCCGTGGCTGGTGGATTTCGCGGTGCGCTTCGGGCCCGAGGATTACTTCGCGCTGATGTGCGTGGCCTTTGTCACGGTGTCCGCCACCTTCGGAGATTCGCCGATCCGCGGCCTGACCAGCCTGTTCATCGGGCTGACGCTCGGGCTTGTTGGCATCGACAAACTCACCGGCCAGGCCCGGCTCGCGTTCGGCATTCCCGAACTGCTCGACGGCGTCGAGGTGACGACGCTTGCGGTCGGCCTGTTCGCCCTCGGCGAAGCGCTCTACGTCGCATCGCGCCGCCATCACGCCGAGGAAAAGATCGAGCCGGTGCGCGGCTCGCTGTGGATGACGAAACTTGACTGGAAGCGGTCGTGGAAGCCATGGCTGCGCGGCACGATGTTCGGCTTTCCGATCGGCGCGCTGCCGGCTGGCGGCGCGGAGATTCCAACATTCCTGTCCTACTCGACCGAGAAGCGGCTATCGAAACATCCGGAAGAATTTGGCAAGGGCGCGATCGAGGGCGTCGCAGGGCCGGAAGCCGCCAACAACGCCTCTGCGGCCGGCACGCTGGTGCCTTTGCTGACGCTGGGCCTTCCGACCTCGGCAACGGCTGCGATGATGCTGGCGGGCTTTCAGCAATACGGCCTGAACCCGGGACCGCTGCTGTTTGCCGAGCGGCCCGACCTGGTGTGGGGCCTGATCGCGAGTCTCTTCATCGCCAACGTGATGCTGCTGGTGCTCAACCTGCCGCTGGTAGGCCTGTGGGTGAAACTGCTCGCGATCCCGCAGCCGTGGCTCTACGCCGGCATTCTCGTGTTCGCGACCATGGGCACCATCGCGGCGAAGCCATCGGTCGTCGAGCTGTCGATGCTGGCGGGCTTTGGCGTGCTGGGCTTTTTGATGCGCCGGTTCGATTTTCCGATCGCGCCTGTCGTCGTCGGTCTCATCCTGGGCCCTATCGCCGAAAGCCAGTTGCGCCGCGCGCTCGCCATCAGTTTGGGCGATCCCATCGTGCTGCTGCAAAGTCCGATGTCGGCGACGCTGCTCGGCATTGCGCTGATTGCCCTGCTGGCGCCGTTCGTGCTGAAAGGACTCGGTCGGTTCAGGGCGAGCGAGGATTAGGCGTGGACCATTGGCGCGCGGCCAAATTCGGATTGAGGCGAGTTTGAATTGACTTCCGCTTTCGGCGTCACTGCGGACATTTCTGGACTTGCCCCTGGGTCGCCCCTGTAGCGAATGACCCGAAGCCGAAGATCGGCGAGCATAAGGTCGTGCGCTATTTGGTCGGTCCTCCCGGTGGTCAAAATGAGGACACCAGATGGTGGACGTTTGCGTTTTGGGCCCATCGAAGAGCTTTCCATACGGCTGCGGCACGCCGCCACGTCGGATGACGTCGAAGACGCTTCGCGGTGGTGGACCCGTCCTCAAGAGAGAATAGTGCGGCTGGGAAGCATTGCCATTCCAGGGCAGAGTTTTTTGACGCAGAAATGCGCTGTACGACTGCGAGCACATGGTGTTCAATCCTTGGAACTGCCTGCCCGAGCACAGGCCGCTTGGCAGCGTCAACCGGATGCGCCTTGCTGTCTATCTTGCTTCGCGGCAGGTATGGCGGAAACTGAACATGGTGGGTCATGAACAGCGAGCCGAAGCCCGATCGTTCGGGCGGACTTCAGCGCACGCAGGCGCCGCCGAATGTCGAGAATGAAGCTCTGCATGCCGAACGCCGGCAGCTCACCGTGGCATTTATCGACATCGTCGGCTCGACACCCCTGAGTGAGCGGATCGATCCCGAGGAGTTCTTCGCGGTTATCAGAGCTTACCGCGATATCTGCGACGAGCAGATTCGCCACTACGGCGGTCATATCGCCAGAATGATTGGTGACGGGTTGCTCGCATTTTTTGGCGTCCCGCAAGCCCATGAAAATGATCCTGAACGCGCGGTCCGCGCCTCTCTGGCGATTGCCGCGGCGATCAAGGAACACAAGTTTCTGCTGTCGGACGGTAGCTTCGTTCGCCTGGGCGTGCGCATCGGGGTTAACACCGGGGTGGTCGTCGTCGGCAGCGTGCCCGGCGAGCCCCCCGATCGGCGGGAAGTGTTCGGCAGCTCCGCACATGTCGCTGCCCGCCTGCAAGGGCTCGCCAGTGAGAACGGTGTCGTGGTCGGTTCGAGCACTTACGAGCTGACCCGCGGAACGTTCAGCTATGCGCCGCTTGGCCGGCGATCTCTCAAGGGCGTGGAGGAGCCGGTCGAGGCCTGGCGTGCAGAGGCGCTTGCGTCGAGCGAAAGCAGGTTCGACCGCGCGCGAAGGTCGCCTCTTGCCCCGATGATAAACCGAACCAGCGAAAGTGCGTTGCTTGCCGAGATGTGGCAGCAGAGTCTCGCCGGCTCGGGACAGGTCGGCGTTATTTCCGGTGAACCCGGCATCGGCAAGTCGCGTTTGATCCGCCAGTTCCGCAGCTCCCTTGATGCCTCTCCACGTGAAGTTCTGTCGCTGCAATGTTCGCCGTTCCACCTCAATACGCCGCTTGCCCCGGAAATCGAGCGGCTCACGCGCGCCACCGGCATCCAGGAGACCGACGACGCGGACCTCGCGTTGGCAAAATTGCGATCGCTTTTGGCAAGAGCCGTCACCGAAGTCGAGCCGGCGCTTCGTTACTACGGGGCGGTGCTGTCGATACCCGCATGCTCGGGATACGAGCCCGCGGATTTCGGATCTCCTTCGGAGCGCGAGCGTGGCTTTCAGGTGCTCATCGATGTTCTTGTCGCCGCCTCGCGCAAGCGGCCGATCCTCGTAATCGTCGAGGACGTCCAGTGGATGGACCCGACCACCATCGAACTGCTGGTACGCGTGGTAGCTAACTCTCCTGGCGAGCGGATTATGGTCCTGATCACGCATCGCGATGATTACAGGGCCGACTGGTTGTCCGGCCCGGCAATTCGGCGGATTGCTCTGCAAAAGCTGGCAGTGCATGAATGCGAGCAGATGGTCGCAGCCGTCGCGGGCAGCGATTTCGTGCCGCGCCGGATTACCAGCCAGATCGTGGAACGAACCGACGGCGTGCCACTCTTTGTCGAGGAGTTTACGCGAGCCGTCGTCGATTCCGGTGCGGTCCCGCAGGCCGCTGAGAGCCCTGTGCCGAGCGGGAAGTTGCCGCCTCTGGTGCCGGCAAGTATTCAAGATTCACTGATGGAGCGCCTTGATCGTCTCGGTCCTGCCAAACGCGTCGCCCAGATCGCTTCTGTTTTCGGAAGGCGCTTCAACTATGAAAGCATTTTCAGCGTGCTTCCAGGTAGAGGCCAAACGCTGAAAGACGCGTTGCGGGCACTCGAGAGCGCCGGGATTGTGTATCGCAGCGAGGAGTCTCAAGGCACGATCTTCACGTTCAAGCACGCGATGATACAGGAAGTCGCCTATGCCTCCTTGCTCATGGAGGAAAGGCGTGAGCTCCATGCGCGCGTCGCATCGTGGCTGCTCCAGGAAGCCGCCATTGGAGAAAGTAGCCAGCCGGCGTTGTTAGGCTATCATTATGCACGCGCAGGCAACATTCCGGAAGCGATCGAGGCCTGGCTTCAGGCGGGTAAATCCGCGCTCCGCCGATCGGCCACCAAGGAGGCCGTGGCCCATCTTCGCGAGGGCCTCTCACTGATACCGAAGCTGCCCGCGTCACCACAGCGTTTCGAAGCCGAAATCGCCCTGCAGTCCAACCTGGCGATGGCGTACACTGCCAACGCGGGATGGTCCGATCCGCACGTCTACGGACCCTATAGTCGCGCACTCAAACTTTGCGAGAGCCATGGCACCATTCGCGAGAAAGTGACGGTCCTGTGGGGAAGCACCATAGCCAAACTGGTCAACTGCGAGCTCACCAAAGGCCTCAAGCATGCGCAGGATTTCGTCCGGCGGGCCGAGGAGTGGCGCGACGACGAGGCCGTCCTCATGGCGTACACCGCTGCCGTAATCGCCAATTTTTTTCTGGGTCGTTTGGAGCAGGCGAGTGAGCTCGCGGCACTAGTCAGCGCTCGCTACAATCCGCGTGAGCACGGCAAGCTGGTCCAGATTTATCAGCATGATCCATTGATCGTATCGCTCGTCTATTCCGGACACATCGAATGGCTGTTGGGCCGGCCCGGCCGGGCCAGAGAGTGCTGTGAGACGGCGCGGCAGCTCGCGAACGAGATCGGGCATCCGTTCATGCTGGCTTTTGCCTCCATTCTTGGCGTCTCCGATCACTGGTATGAGGGCGATCTTGCGGCTAACCTTGCCAGCGTAAAGCGCGGTCTGAAGGTCGCTGATGAGTATGGCTATCCGATGTACCGGGTCATCGGCCCATTATGGGCAACCGCTGCGTTGGCGGCACGAGGCCCCGCGCCGGAAGTGCTCGAACAATTAAGCGGCTTGCTCGGCAAGCTACCCGCCGAGAATCGGTGCATTCAGATGCCGCTCTATCGAATTCTGCTCGCCACAGAATTCGGACGGATCGGGCAGATAGAAAGGGCTCGAAGCTTCGCTGCTTCGGCTGAGTCCCTGGTGAAGCAAACCGGCGAGCGCTGGGCTGCTCCCGAAATTTATCGGATCCACGGCTCGCTGCTGTGTCGCGAACCATTGCGAGACGACCGGGCTGCCATGCGCTTGTTCAAGCGCTCGCTTGCCTCTGCCAGGAAGCTCGGGGCGGTCGGTTGGGAATTGCGCACGGCGATCAGCATCGCGCGCTTGCTCAGCGCCGACGAGAGCGCATCCGGACGCGCCGAAGCACGAGACCTGCTGATATCGACCCGGGCGAAATTTGCGTCCGCGGAAACTTCCCGCGATCTGCGCGAGGCTGATGACCTGGTGAGAGTGTTGAACCAGTGAATCACGCCTTGCAAGGGCCGCCGAACGACCTTGGCCTGTTTGGTCGACTCACATCATCTGCGATCCCAAATAGTCGATCGCCTTGAGGCTCGGCAGGAACGTATAGGCGCCGCCCCGCGTCGAGACAAACTCCGGCAATCCCCGCAACCGGATCGTGCCGCCGGATTTGAGCGGCAAGTCGAACCAGCTCGTGCCGGGATCGTTGGCGCCTGAGATCGGATCGTTGGAGCCGGTGATGCGCGGATCCTGCAGGCCAAGATTCAGCCAATCGCAGGACATGGCCTCGAACTGGGCGCCGAGGCTCGCCCCTATGAAGTTGCCGAGCAGGCCCCGTTCCGGCTCGTCCTGATCACGAGGCTTCGCCGGATCATAGGTATAGGGCGGTCCATAGGGCACGCCGCGGCGAACAAGGCGCCGGCTGTTGTTCGCTATCCGTTGCACGATCTGCCCGCCTCGCGGGTTGCACCGGCGGATATGGGCTCCATGGGGACAGCGGGCATCGCCAACGCCAACGTAGTCAAAGTCCGTGAGATCCGCGTTGGGGTCAGGTGCATCGGCAGACAGTGCCAGCGGCGTGCCATCGCGCCACCGGCCGCACAGGTTGGCGGCGACGATCTCGCGCAGGGCCGCGTGACGTGAAGGGCCTTTGCCGATTTTCTCTTCTTCGCCGTGCGGCAACAACTTGCCGCCTTGCGGGTCCTCAAGCAAATCGGATGCGGCGTGATCGAGATACTTCTCGAAGCCTGCCACATCCTGCTTCAGCACGCGAAAGGCGTTGAAGGTGCCGTTGTGTCCCAACGCTACGGGGTGAGGAACCCGCCACATCAAGCCTTCCAGGTTGGTCGGATGTCCCAGCAACACAGTGCCGAGCGGCGCCTTGGGTTGTCGGTCGGGATAGCGCTGCGAGTCGGGAACCCCCTCGAACCTCGGTTGCGTGATGTTGTCGCGATACCCGAAGTGAACAAAGTCGCCCGGGAAATTATATCCCTCGCGAGTGTCGAGCAGTTTGAAGGCCTTTACGTCGGTAAGCGCGCGTTCCTGGACTACGTCCAGCTGCTCGACCTTCTCGGCGTAGATCGTCGCGATGAGATGGATCCGCTTGGGCTCGTTGAACGGAGCTGGCCAGTTTTCCGGCGCGCTCCGCCCGACGTCCCCGAGCTTCACGGCGCGGGCGGTCATGCCCTCGATGAATTCGTTCGGGAACATTTTAAGCGAAGCGCTGGGCGTGCCGAGGGCGCATAATCCCTCATAGGTCAGGCCAATGTTGAAACAGGTATCCGGCTTCTTTTCCCCCCAGTCCCCGCTCGTGATCTGCGGGACACCGTTGCGGCCCGATACGGAGTCGGCGAGCCAGCGCCGGGCTGCGCTGCGTTCGACGACTTCCAGGATGAGGTAGCGCACGTGCGGCTTGTTGGTGTAGCCGCGCAGGATGTTGCCCTGCAGATCAGCGAGCTTGAACATGGCACTCACCAGCCTAATCCGAGTTGTTTGCGGACCTGAGCCACCGAAAATCCGGGATAGGCACGGTAGCCGCTGCCCAGCGATACGTTCGCATTGGCGCGAAGCTGCAACACGAGCTTGCGCGGAAGCAGTGTCAGATCGTCATTGACGGGCGATACGGCCCTGTCTCCATTCAAGGCTTCCTGGTCTCTCAGAAAATCGGTAGCGGTGTCCGGCACCTGGTACAGGTCGTGCTCGTGTATCCATTGGATGAACGCCTCGACATTCTTCTCGCAAGGGATCACGGCATCTCCTCCTTCGACGAGCTCGACCACGGCGTTGAACACGCTGCCGATCGTGGCGATAAAGTCGCGAATGTAGTTGGTGAAATCCCCGTCATAGACGGAGAACATGCAAATATTGTCGTTGACGATTACGAAGCGTGCAAAGTGCACCGTGCCGACATTGTCCAATCCGGCAAATATCTGATCCCTGTTTTTCGCGATCGCCAGGGCTGCTTTCGCGCGGCCGAGCGGCGACCTGTTCTCCTTCTTCAACGGCATGATCAGGTTCATCATGCTCTGCAGATTATCGCCAGGCCGGGCGGATGGGCCAGGACCGCCGGGCAGACGCTTCACCGGCGTGAGCCATGCCCAAATGGGCACCAATATCCATGCCCCCAAGTACTTGAACCAGGGCTTATCGTGCAGCTCGTTTACAAATCTATCGAACCGCCCTCCGCCATTTGGCATCAGCTCAACTCCGGTTGAAGAACGGGCACGCAATGCCGCCGCGCATTTCACGCGAGACTTCGTAGGCGTCCCGACGGGCATGGAGGATCGGATCCCCGGATGGTTCGATACCAGGCACGAGTCGCCACGGATTGAAACTGATGTGTTCGCCCGCGGCGGCCTGATCCTTGGGGACACTGGTGAGCGTAAGGGTGCCCATGACGACCCGGACTCGCCTGGCAGGCCAGGGCCGCGTGGGATCATCGATCGCATCGCCCGCTTCGCCGATTGTCATCATCAGCATGAACCGGGCCGGCCACCGCCGCAGCCGGTCGTCAAGTTCCTGGCGCAGATAGTTATCGTCCGGCAGAGCATCGGAATTGGTGTTGCGGACGCCTGCGGCCGGTTGCCAGGAAAAACGAACGGGGCGGCGAACTCCATCTTCACCTTCCACAATGAAGGTGTGGATGGCGTGATAGGCCGCGCGGGCATAACTCACCGGGGCGCCGATCATCTTGAACTCGAACACCCCCAGCTGGGCGAACCGGTGCCGATTGGCGTAACTCAATATTCCCGCACTGGCGTTCGTTTTTTCTCCCGGATACGGGTCGCGACGAGGAACCTTGAGCTGCAGCATGTCGAGAATCTTTCGCCACGGGGATTCCCTTTGATATGATTCATGCTTGTCGAGCTTGGTGAACTCCAAGAAGTCCTCGACATTGCGGGCGAAGAATTCGCGGAGTGTCGTGGCGATCAGGTCGGTTGCCGCCCCGCTCGGCAGGAGGAAGCGTGTCGCCATTCCCCGGACGTCGGACCATCCATCATGCTGCTCCGGCCCCCCGGACGCGTTGGAGAATCTCACCTTCGCGCAAATGCGCTGTCCGCTGAAGTGCTCGGCGATGCAATACTTGTGCGCCACATCCGACGCCGTGAAATAGGCGTCCACGCCTACGCCGATCGTGTGAACCGGCCTTTGCCTAGGGTCATGCCTCGGCAGATTGGAAATCATCTCGTCGACGAGCCGCTGTGCCACTGATGCATCGACCATGCCCCTCTCCATCATGGATGGACCGGCAATCTCAGGGTGCCGTTGGCGCCTCTTGTGCTTGTCGATCGAATTCAGCCCATTTGCCTAAATTACATTCGATCGCCGGTCGGATGTGTGATGTCGTTCACAAAGTTAGCCGAATGAAGCGCCGCGCAATTCGAATCGAATGGCAAGGTCCGACACTCCCGATGGTGCTCGCGCGCACCGATAGAGCGATCGGCTGAGTGCGTGTCTTGTTGCGGTGCAAGAGGCCGGATGTGGCACTTAGCGTCGTTTCGCTGCGATGCGGAATGTGGTCCGCGCGCATATCGGATATCGAGTAGCCATCAATCTCGATTTAGGGGCACCCGCCCTGGTTCTTCAAGCGGGGCGATGGATCCTGTTTGAAGTCTCGCCCGGCACAATTCTTGCTCGAATCCGCCTGCCTGAAATGCATCCGCCTGCGGATCGCCTGTTTCCCGGGCATTTTTGGATTTGATTATTATGCGCTGCCTTGTCGTTGCCGATTTGCACTATTCGATTTGCACTATTCGTTGCC
The DNA here is from genome assembly GCF_036924765.1 of Bradyrhizobium sp. AZCC 1678. Taxonomy (NCBI): domain Bacteria; kingdom Pseudomonadati; phylum Pseudomonadota; class Alphaproteobacteria; order Hyphomicrobiales; family Nitrobacteraceae; genus Bradyrhizobium; species Bradyrhizobium sp. AZCC 1678. Next base: position 1,835,630 of record NZ_JAZHSE010000001.1, on the reverse strand, counting down.
GCAATTCGACTGGCTGCTCGCGGCCGCTCCCGAATTCGACGTCGTCATTTTCGCCGGCGATGCGCTCGACATCGGATCGTTTGTCGATTTCCGCGCGCAGATTCTGGTCGTGAAAAAATACCTGTCGCTGCTGTCAGGCATGACGCGGGTCATTTTCTGCTCGGGCAATCACGACCTCGACGAACGCAGCGCGGAAGGCGAAAAGATCGCGCGCTGGGTCGGCGACGTCGGAGAACTCGGCATCGCCTGCGACGGCGACAGCCTCACCGTGGGCGACGTCCGCTTCACGGTGTGTCCGTGGTGGGACGGACCGCTGGTCAAAAGCCGCATCGAAGCCCAGCTTCGCGACGCAGCCGCCGAGCCGGCGCAACGCTGGATCTGGGTGCATCACGCGCCGCCGGCGAATTCACCGACGAGCTGGGGCGGCAAGCGGTTCTTCGGCGACGTCGAACTGGTGCAATGGATCGCGCAGTACCAGCCATCGATGGTGATCTCGGGCCACGTGCATCAGTCGCCCTTCATCCCCGACGGCTCGTGGTTCGACCGGCTCGGCACCACCTGGGTCTTCAACACCGGCCTGCAGCACGGCCGTCCGCCGGTCTATATCGTGCTCGACCTCGATGAGGACACAGCTTTCTGGCTCGCGGCCGGCGAAGCACAACGCATCGACCTGCGCGCGCCCTTGGCTCGGCCGGCGGCGGAAATCGAGAACCCGCCGCCCTGGCTCATATCCTTGGGTCGGATTGCCGATCCGAGCCTGGCGAGACCTGCGTCGGCGGCAGGTTGATCATGCTTTGCAGCAGTTCGCCGACCATCGAGAGATGGTTACCCTGACCGGCATATTGATGCATCAGGTCGGCCAGATAGGTGTTGGCGACGTTGAGGCGTTGCGCCAGCAGGCGCGCGATCAATAGCGCCATCGCCGGCTGGTCGCGCAGGAACGCCGCCGCGTCGTCGAACTCGTAGATCATCGAATCGGACGCGGCGCGAACGGTCGCGGTGTGCGGCTGATCGAGCAGGACCGACATTTCGCCGAGCATCGCCCCCGGCTCGGACAGAACGGCGACGACGCTATCGCCCTTGATGACCTCCAGCCGTCCTTCGAGCAGCACGAACAGATGTCCGGTCTTGCTGCCCTCATGAAGCACGAGCGTGCCCGCCGGCACGGCTCGCTGAATTCCTCCGGTGCAATAATCCAGAACCGCGCGCATCCAGCACCACCATCCCAAGCCCTGGCGCAAGACTAGCAGGCCGACGACGATCGTCGAACGGATAATGTATTCCGCCTGCTTAAATTGTCGGCATCGGTGGAGGCTGCGTGGATCAGGTCGCCACGGCGCGTAGCTTTGGCGAGGGGAGGAAATCGCCGATCGCATCCAGGAAGATTTCGGGCGATTGCAGCTGCGGTACATGCGCACAGCCCGCAATGATCTCAAGATGCGCTTGCGGCAGCCCGGCCGCCAATTCATGCGACATCGGCGGCGGCGTCGCCTCGTCATGCTCGCCGACCAGCACGAGGACGGGGAGCTTTACCTTGTCAAGTTCGGGGCGCAGATCGAGGCCAGCCAACGCCTCACAGGCGGCGCGGAACACCTCGGGGTCGGTTTTCAAGAATGCCGCGCGGCGATCGGCCATCAGGTCCGGATGATCGGCCTGAAACGCCGGCGCGAACAGCCGGCGCATCGCGACATCTGTAATCGCCGCCAGCCCCTTCTCCCTGGAGGCGGCCGCCATCGTGCGGAAGGCTTCGCGTCCGGGTTCTGAAAACGCCGCGCCGCAATCGGCGAGAATGAGTTTTGTCGCAATACCGGGATGGCGAATGGCCATCTGCAGGGCGACGAAACCGCCATAGCCGTTGCCGAGCACGATGGCCTCATCACCTCCGGCCGCGTCCTTCACCGCTTCCGCCATCCGGTCGGCGACCTCCGCAAGACCGCCGCTGACTGCCCGCGATCGGCCGAAACCCGGCAGTTCCGGAATGATCACCCGGGACGATCGCGACAACCTGGGAACGATGGCATCGAAGCTGGCGCGATCCGACAGCAGCGAATGAAACAGGAAGAGCGGGGGACCCTCGCCGACCTCTACCGCATTGACTGTGCCGCTGGCGAAAAGCCGATCCATTCCGAGTTCTCTTTCAGGTTTGCAGGGCTTCGAGTTTGCGGGGCTTCGAGTTTGCGGGGCTTTCAGGACAAGACACCTATTTGGAGCGTCCGTTGTCAGCCCACCCTCTTGATAAATCAAAATTCAGTCTTTTCAAGCCTTCGTCACTTGACGTGATATTTCACGAATGCGAGATTATTGATATCAGCCAAGGGAATTTCGATGCTTTTACGGGATAACGTCTACGAAAACCTCCGCTCTGATATTCTAACCTGCCGCTTGGCGCCAGGCGATGATATGCGGGAGCAGGAGCTGGCCGAGCGTTATGCCGTCAGCCGCCAGCCAGTTCGCGAGGCGTTGCTGAGGTTGGAGCGCGAGCATCTGGTCACGGTGCAGCCGCGCCAAGGCTACCGGGTCAACCCGATCTCGCTGTCGGATGCCCGCGACCTCTTGCGGTTCCGCTTCGCACTGGAGCCGGCCTGCGTCGCGGAAGCGATCGAGAACGCAAGCGACGGCGCCCTGAAGTCGCTGGACGAATTCCGCCTGTTCGCGGGAAACCATGAAGACTTCATCGCCTACAACCGCGCCTTCCACTCGGCCCTGGCCCATGCCTCGGGCAACCGGCGCATGGCGGCGGCGCTGTGCGACCTGATCGGACAGGCCGACCGTCTGGTGCGCGTCAGCGTCGCCAACGTGAAGGGGCATGACCCGACGCAGCTGGTTGCCGAGCACGTCGCTCTGATCGAGGCGATGCAGCGGCGCGACGGGCGAACCGCGGCCCGCATCATCAAGGCGCATATCGCGCAAACCGAAAAACGCGTGCTGCCCGCGCTGAAGCGCAACGCAGTGATCGTCGAAGGAAGAGACCTATGAATATATCAGCCAAACATTCCGCTATCGAAGTCGAAGTCCACGGCAACTTTGTCGACGGCCGAGAGATCGAGGCCGGCGCCGGCCAAATGCTCGATATCCGCAATCCCGCCACCGGCGACGTGATCGCGCGGATTCCGAATTCAACCGCAGAAGATATCGACCGCGCGATGAAGAGCGCCCGCGCCGCGTTCGAAGGCAAGGCGTGGGGCGGCATGGACACGCGTTCGCGTGCAAGACTCGTCAATCACCTCGCCGACGCCTTCGAGGCCAATCTCGATACACTGTACCGGCTGGAGACGCTGAACAATGGCCGGCCCGTCAACGAGACACGCGCACAGCTTTCGCGGCTGCCGGATTTCTTTCGCTACTTCGCGGGGCTTGCACTAGCGCGCCGCGATTCCGTGATCCCGGTCGAAGGTTCGTATCTGAACTACACGCTGCGCACGCCGATCGGTATCGTCGCCAACTGCACGCCGTTCAACCATCCGCTGATGATCATGTGCAAATCGCTGGCGGCGGTGCTGGCGAGTGGGTGCGTCACCGTGGTCAAGCCGTCGGAATACACGCCGCTGACGACGCTGAAACTGGCGCAGATATTCACCGAGGCGGGGTTGCCGCCCGGCGTGTTCAATGTCGTGCTCGGCCTTGGCCAGAGCGCCGGCAAGATGCTGGCCGAACACCCTGACATCAACAAGCTGGTGCTGACCGGCGGCACCGAAGCCGGCCGCATCGCCGGCGGGGCGGCGGCAAAAGTGTTCGCGCACCAGACCATGGAGCTCGGCGGCAAGACGCCGGTCATGGTGTTCGACGATTACGACGTCGATCAGGCCGTCAACTACGCCGCGTTCGGCGCCTTTATCGGCGCCGGCCAGACTTGCGTCTGCGCATCACGCCATATCGTGCAGGCCTCGATCTATGACGAATTCGTCGAGAAGCTGAAGGCGAAGACGCTGAGCATCCGCATCGGCGATCCCTTCGATCCCATAACCCAGCTCGGGCCGGTGATCTCGGCGCGGCAGCGCGACCGCGTGCTGTCCTATTCCCAATACGGCCGCGAGGATGGCGCGCGGCTGGTGACCGGCGGTGTTGCGGCAAGAGTGCCCGGCCATGAGAACGGCTTCTTCGTCCAGCCAACGGTGTTCGCAGATGTGAAGTCGGACATGCGCATCTTCCAGGAGGAAGTGTTCGGTCCGTTCACGTCAGTGACGCCATTCAAGGACGAAGCGGACGCGCTCAGGCTCGCCAATGATTCACCGTTCGGGCTGGCGGCGGCGATCCGCACCCGCGACGTCGGCCGCGCGCATCGCGCGGCCTCAGCGGTCAAGGCCGGCATTGTCTGGATCAACGATCACCATCGCCTCGATCCGGCCTCGCCCTGGGGCGGCGTCGATGATTCCGGCATCGGCCGCGAGTTCGGCACCGAAAGTTTCGACGATCACTTCAACACCAAGAGCGTGATGGTCGCGACCCACGACCAGCCGTTCGACTGGTATCGCGACACGGCAACCCAGCGACGATTGAACTAACGCATAGCAAGGCGACACCGCGTCCATAGAAGACCGGCGCCGTAACCGAAAAAGCAAAGGGGAGAAACGCGTATGGCAATGTCAGTCAATACCGGCAGCCGTCTCGATCGGCTGCCGATCGGCCCATTCCACCGCCGCATCATGGCTCTGATCGGCATTGGAATGTTCTTCGACGGTTTCGATATCTATCTCGCCGGCACCGTGCTCGGCGTAACCTTGAAGACCGGCTTCTCGACGCTGCCGCAAAACGCCCTGTTCATTTCGGCGACCTTCGTCGGAATGATGCTCGGCTCATTTGCCACCGGCTTCCTCGGCGACCGCTATGGGCGGCGGTTTACCTACCAATTCAATCTCCTGGTGTTCGGCATCGCCTCGCTGGCGGCGGCGTTCGCCCCCAACATGACGGTGCTGATCGCGTGCCGCTTCGTGATGGGTTTTGGCTTGGGCGCCGAAAACGTCGTCGGCTATTCGACCATGACCGAATTCGTGCCGGCAAAAACGCGCGGAAAATGGCTCGGCCTGATGGCGGTCTGCGTCGTGACCGGCTTGCCGATTTCTTTGCTGGTCGCATCCCTCGTAGTGCCTGAATTCGGCTGGCGCGCCATGTTCGTCATCGGCGGCATCGGCGCCTTGATCGTCTGGTACATGCGCAAGAGCCTGCCGGAGTCGCCGCGCTGGCTGGAAGCCGTCGGCCGCACCGAAGAAGCCGAAGCGCTGATGCAGTCGATTGAGAAGGAAGCAGCCCAGGGGCAGCCGCTGCCGGCCCCCGCTGCCGCAGCGAGCATTCCGGCGTCGCCCGATCTCGCCACGCTGTTCACGGCGCCGCTGCTGGCACGCATGATCGTCGGCTCGGTCTGCCTGATCACGATCAATACGCTGCTCTATGGCTTCGTGACCTGGCTACCGGTGTTCTTCATCAAGCAGGGACTGACGGTTGCAACGTCGTTCGGATATTCGCTGGTGATGGCGCTTGGCGCGCCGATCGGATCGGCCATCGGCGCGCTTACCGCAGACCGGTGGGGCCGCAAGCCGACCATCATCGGCGCATCGCTGATCTCGGTCGTGCTCGGCATCATCTACCCGATGATATCTGACCCAATGCTGCTGCCGGCGGTCGGGTTCGCGCTGACGGTGCCCATCTACGTGCTGGTGGCGTTGCTGTTCGGAATTTACATCCCCGAACTGTTCCCGACCGAAGTACGCTTGCGCGCCTCCGGGATCGTCAACACGCTCGGCCGCGGCGCCACCATCGTCACGCCGTTCCTGGTCGTGATGCTGTTCGAGGCCCGCGGCGTCGCCGGCGTGATGGCGCTGATGATCGGCCTGCTGGTCGTGCAGATCATCACGGTGTGGGCGCTCGGCATCGAACCGCGGCACCGTAGCCTGGAAGAACTCAAGCGCGACGAGACGGCGCCGGCAGTGCTGAAGGGACTGGGGCGGTTGAAGGCGAGCGGGGATTAGTCCTTCCGGAGCCTTTTCGTTCCGATGGAATTATCTCGCTATCGGCCAAGACTAGAGCGTGATGACTCTTCTTCGAATCGTCATCCCGCTCTATCTCTTTGATTTGAGCATGATCTCCGCGCAAACGCGTTCCGCGTTTGTCGCGAGGGAAAACCGGTACCCACTTTTCCGGATCATGCTCTAGCTAGGCACCGATGATGCCAAGATCGAACAAATGAAGTGCGCTTCGCTGCTTAAAATGTCGGCATGGCAAGTCCGGCGGCCGCGCGCCAGGCCGAACTTCAGATCTTCGCGAGCATTGCCGTTTTCAGCTTCGCGATGCGCGCTTCGTCACGCTTGTAGAACGTCCACTGCTTGACGCGCTTGGCGCTCAGCAGCCCGGCTTGTGACAATATCTTCAAGTGCTCGCTCACGGTAGGCTGACTGACGCCGAGCTTTTCGGCGATCAACGCTCCGCAGACCCCGTCCTTGACCAGATCGCCGTCGACCTGTTCGCGAAAATGCGCCCGAGGGCGTTTCAGCCATTCCAGGATCAGGAGCCGCCGATCGCTGGCGAGCGCGCGAAAAGCAGACTCGACGTCGTCTCCCAATGAAGTCATATTGCTAATTAGCTAAATGACTAATTCCTGTCAACACGCCTTTCTGTCAACAACAAGCCTTGGAGTACCTTGGAATGAACGCGCCGGTGGATGCAGTAACTTCGGAAACGATCGCACAATGCGAGAGGCTCATTCGGCCCTTCATTCGACGAACGCCGGTCATCGACGTCGATGCGGCCGAGTTCGACCTTCCCGGCCATACGCTGACGCTCAAGCTGGAGCTTCTTCAGCATTCCGGCTCGTTCAAGGCGCGCGGCGCGTTCGCCAATCTCTTGACCCGCGCCGTACCGAAGGCCGGCGTGGTCGCAGCGTCGGGCGGCAACCATGGCGCGGCGGTCGCCTATGCCGCGATGAAGCTTGGCAAGCCGGCCAAGATTTTCGTGCCAAACATCTCTTCGCCGGCGAAGCTGCAGCGGATCCGCGACTATGGCGCCGACCTCGCGATCGAGGGCGACCGTTATGCCGACGCACTCGCGGCCAGCGAGAGTTGGGCGCAGCAAACCGGCGCACTGCAAGTGCCGGCCTTCGATCAGAACGAAACCATCATGGGACAGGGAACGCTCGGCCTCGAGCTCGCCGGCCAGGCGCCGGATATCGACACGCTGCTGGTATCGGTGGGCGGCGGCGGGCTGATCGCAGGGATTGCCGCTTGGTACGCCGGCCGTATCAAGGTGATCGGCGTCGAGCCGCTGGCATCGCCGACGCTGACCAGGGCCTTTGAAGCCGGCCGTCCGATCGATGCGGAGGCCGGCGGTCTGGCGGCGGATTCGCTGGCGCCGCGGCGCGTCGGTGAACAGGTCTTTCCGATCGTGCAAAAATACGCGCGGCAGACCGTGCTGGTTTCCGACGCGGCGATCGCCGAGGCGCAGGCGACGCTTTGGCGCGGCTTGCGCATCGTGGCAGAACCGGGTGGCGCCGCGGCATTCTCGGCGATCCTGTCGGGCGCCTACAGGCCCGTCGCGGGCGAGCGCGTTGCCGTCATCATCAGCGGCGGCAACACCGCCGCCGTCAATTTCGACTTCACCCGTTGAGCGCCGATGGTTGCGCCCCCGCGCAGAGCGGCAGTAGCTCGCCCCCACTTTGGAATCGCTCTAAATCATAACGCTGGAATCCTTCTAAATCGACCCATTCGCGACATCCAGTCGCTGACGGCATGGCAGCCGCTGCGCTACTGAAACTGGCATCTCCACAACCATTGCCGGGCATCTCTCATGATCAACCTTCGCGCTACCGCCGCAACCGCAGCGTTGCTTTGTTTTACCGCGTTCGGGGCCGCGCCGGCGTCCGCCGACGGCGAGGTCAACGTCTACACCTATCGCGAAACCAAGCTGATCCAGCCGCTGTTCGACGCCTTCACCAAGGACACCGGCATCAAGGTCAACGTCGTCTCGGCGAGCTCGGGCCTCGAGCAGCGCATGAAGGCGGAGGGCGCCAACAGCCCCGCCGACGTACTACTGACGGTCGATATCGGCCGCATGGACGAGGCCGTGAAGGCCGAGGTCACGCAGCCGATCAAGTCCATGGTGATCGACGAAATCGTGCCGGCGCAATATCGCGATCCGGACGGACACTGGGCCGGCATTTCGATGCGCGCGCGCGTGATCTACGCCTCGAAGGACCGCGTCAAGCAGGACAAGATCACCTACGAAGAGCTCGCCGACCCCAAGTGGAAAGGCAAGATCTGCATCCGCTCCGGCCAGCACATCTACAATAACGGCCTGTTCGCGGCCTACACGGCCAAGTACGGCGAGGCCAAGGCCGAGGAATGGCTGCGCGGCGTGAAGGCCAACCTGGCGCAAAAGCCCTCGGGCGGCGACCGCGAAGCCGCGCGCGACGTCGCGGCCGGCAAGTGCGACATCGGTATCGGCAACACCTATTACTGGGCGCTGATGATGAACAACGATCCCGAGAAGAAGCCGTGGGCGGAAGCCACCAAGGTGATCCTGCCGACCTTCGAAGGCGGCGGCACCCACGTCAATCTCTCGGGCGTCCTGTTGGCGAAGAACGCGCCCAACAAGGCCAATGGCGTCAAGCTGATCGAGTGGCTCGTCGGCGATAAGGCGCAGCAGATCTACGCCGATTCCAACTATGAATACCCGATCCGTGCCGGCGTCGCCGTCAACCCGACGATCGCGGGCTACGGCAAGCTCACCGCCGATCCGCTCCCGATCGCCAAGATCGCCGCCAACCGCAAGGCAGCCTCGACGCTGGTGGACAAGGTCGGGTTCGATAATTGATCGCACCAAGTCGCGATAGTATTTGCGCGAACATGCCCTCTCCCTCCCCGGGAGAGGGCATAATGCTGCATGGGCTTCCGGCTTCTTGCCGATGTGAGCCGGCGTGACCCGAACCACGCACGCGGGCCGGATCGCCGCCGTGATCGCGGTTGCGACCGCCATCCTCGTCGCCGCCCCCGTCATCTCCATCATCGCGCTGGCGATGCAGCCGGCGCCTGACGTCTGGCAGCCCCTCATCGAATATGTGCTGCCGCGGAGCCTTCTCGACACCGCGCTCCTGCTCGGCGGCGTCGGCGCCCTGTCGCTTGCGATCGGCACCGGCACGGCGTGGGCGATCTCGCTGCATGAATTCCGCGGCCGGGCGATGCTGCTCTGGCTGGTGCCGCTGCCGCTCGCGATCCCCACCTACCTCGCGGCTTACGTCTATGTCGATTTGTTCGAGCCGCTCGGCCTGGTCCACCGGACGCTCGCGGTCTGGCTTCCGCTGCAGGACGCGGTGCGCGCGCTCCCGAATTTGCGCTCGCTGCCCGGCGCCATCATCGTAATCGCGCTGGTGCTCTATCCTTACGTCTATCTTTCGGCGCGCACGATGTTCCAGTTCCAGAGCGCGGAGTTCGCTGAAGCCGCGAAGACGCTCGGCGCCGGGCGCTGGACCACCTTCTGGCGCATCTCGCTGCCGATGGCACGTCCCGCGCTCGCGGTCGGCACAGCGCTGGTGTCGCTGGAAACGCTGAACGACATCGGCGCCAGCGAATATCTCGGCGTCCGCACGCTCACGGTCTCGGTGTTCACGACTTGGCTCAACCGCGGCAGCCTTGCCGGCGCCGCGCAACTGTCCTGCTTCATGCTGGCGATCGTGGCCGGACTTATCGCAATTGAACGCTACGGACGGCGCAACGTCACGACAGAGTTTTCCGCCGAAAGCCCGCGGCTGACGCAACGGACGCCGCTTGCCGGCATCAAGGGCGGTTTGGCATTCGCAGCCTGCCTGCTGCCGGTCTGCCTCGGATTCCTGGTGCCGCTATTGTTTCTCGCGCATCAGAGTTTCAAGCGCGGGCTGTTTGCGAATTTCGACATCGCGCTGTGGCGCGATGCCTTCAACTCGATAGCGTTCGCGAGCCTTGCCACGCTGACCGCGCTGCTGCTCGGCTTTGCGACCATCCTGGCCTGGCGCTGGCGGCCGAACAGGCTGCGCTTCGTCGCGATGAACATCGCGCAACTGGGTTACACGCTGCCCGGGCTCGTGCTGGCGCTCGGGCTGCTCGCGCCCGTGCTCGCCATCGACAACGCGCTGAACACGCTCGCCGCATCGCTCGGACAATCGCTGCCGGGACTGATCATGGTCGGCTCCGGCGCCGCCGTTGTCATCGCCTATGTGATCCGCTTTCTGGCGGTGCCGACCGGATTCATCAAGGCAGGGTTCGAGCGGATCCCGCTCGATTACGACGACAGCGCGCGCGCCGTCGGCGCCGGCCAGACCACGACAATGCGGCTGATCCACCTGCCGCTGCTGCGTCCCGCCATGCTGGGCGCCGTCATCGTGGTGTTCGTGGATTGCCTGAAGGAGTTGCCGGCAACGCTGCTACTGCGGCCGCTCAACGTCGAAACGCTGGCGACCTCGATCTATCAATACGCCAGCCGCGGCAGTTTTGAGGAAGGCGCGCTGGCGGCGCTATTGATCGTCGCCGCCAGCATCGGCCCGGTGGCGTGGCTGACGCGGTTTTCGGACATACCGAGCGGGCCGGCGTGAGTTGACGCCGTAGGGTGGGCAAAGCGAAGCGTGCCCACCATTCAGGACGGAAATCGAGGGATAGATGGTGGGCACGCTTCGCTTTGCCCACCCCACGAATTTCCTAAATCGCGCGCACAAATCGCCGGAAGCCCGGTGAACCCGTGATCGCCTCGAACGCGGCATCGCGCCTCTCTTCGGCGAATGCGAAGCCAGCCTTGGCATAACACTGCTCCGCCGCTTCGTTGCCGATCAGGAACGAGATCGACGCCCGCTCGAAGCCTGCTTGCCTTCCGGCCGCGAGCGCGTGCTCGATCAGCGCCTGCACCAGCCCGCGCCCGCGATACGCCGGCAGCGTGGCGACATGTTCGATCAGCCATTCGCCCTCGCCGCCTTGCACCCAGCAATTCGCTCCATAGGCGCCACGCCGGAAGATCGCCTTCTGATCGGCGGCGCTCAGCCCTATCGCGGTCGCCACCTCCCCGATCGCCGCCCGCGCGGCGGCCTCGGTGCCGGCAGCAGGCAGCGCGCAGAGCGATGCCGCCGGCTCACCCTCGACCTCGGCTACGATGAATTGGGTGATGTGCCACCACGATTGCGTTGGCGCGATCGCGATGCATTCGACGAACGCCAGGCATTGCGGCTCGTCCCAGCCAAGCGCGATGTCGAACCAGCCGCGCGGGAACGGACCGCGCTGCGAGGCCAGGATATTACGGGCAATGAAACTTACGTCGTCAGCGCGCGCGGGACGGATCGCAGGTTGCGACCGCCCCGCCGCCATGACGTCAGGCGTTCTTCAGCGCGACGCGGAATTCGGCTTCGGTCTTCGCCTTCACCTCATCCAGCGTGACGCCGTCGGCGAGCTCGATCAGCGCCATGCCGTCCTTGCCGTGCTTGTCGATGGTGAAGACGGCGAGATCCGTCACCACCATGTCGACCACGCGCTCGCCCGTCAGCGGCAGGTTGCACGTCTTCAGGAGTTTCGGGCCGTCCTTGGCGGAGTGCTCCATGACGACGACGACGCGCTTGACGCCGGCGACGAGGTCCATCGCGCCGCCCATGCCCTTCACCATCTTGCCGGGGATCATCCAGTTGGCGAGATCGCCATTCTGCGCCACCTGCATTGCGCCGAGAATTGAGAGATCAATATGCCCGCCGCGCACCATGCCGAAGGAATCGGCCGAGGAGAAATAGCTGGTGTCAGGCAGTTCGCTGACCGTCTGCTTGCCGGCGTTGATCAGGTCGGCGTCCACCTCATCCTCATAAGGGAACGGTCCCATGCCGAGCATGCCGTTCTCGCTCTGCAGGCTGACGTCGATGCCCTCGGGGATGTAGTTCGAGACCAGCGTCGGAATGCCGATGCCGAGGTTGACGTAATAGCCGTCGCGCAACTCTTTCGCGGCGCGCGCAGCCATCTGTTCACGGGTCCAGGCCATGTCAGTTCTCCTGTGTCGCGCTTATGCTGCGGGCCGCGGGCGGGTGTTGCGGAACTCGATCCGCTTCTTGGCCGTGCCCACTTCGATGATGCGTTTGACGAAAATGCCGGGGGTGTGGATGTGGTCGGGATCGAGTTCGCCGGCCGGAACCAGCTGCTCGACCTCGGCCACGGTGATCTTCGCAGCCGTGGCCATCATCGGGTTAAAGTTGCGCGCGGTCTTGCGGTAGATCAGGTTACCGGCGGTGTCGCCCTTCCAGGCGTGGACGATGGCCAGATCAGCGAACAGGCCGCGCTCCATGATGTATTTCTCGCCGTCGAATTCCTTCACTTCCTTGCCTTCGGCGATCAGCGTGCCGACGCCGGTCTTGGTGAAGAAAGCCGGGATACCTGCGCCGCCGGCGCGGATGCGCTCGGCCAGCGTGCCCTGCGGGTTGAATTCGAGTTCCAGCTCGCCGGCGAGGTATTGCTGCGCGAACAGCTTGTTCTCGCCGACATAGGACGAGATCATCTTTTTGATCTGCCGCGTCTCCAGCAGCCTGGAGAGGCCGATGCCGTCGACGCCCGCATTGTTGGAGATAACAGTCAAACCCTTGACGCCGGAATCGCGGATCGCGTCCGACAGGGTTTCGGCGATACCGCACAGGCCGAAGCCGCCGGACATGATCATCATGCCGTCCTTGAGAACGCCATCGAGTGCCGATTTGGCGTCGGGGTAAACCTTTTTCATGGAATATGACCTGATGGAGGGAACCGCCGTAAGCCGGCATTATCTCCGAATTATTAGGCGAATTCTTCGCGGTGCGTCAATGACGCGGGGATTATGCCGCCGAACCGCCCACCGGGCGCCACCTCGGCCTTGAAAGCGTCAAGAAAACCCTTCAAGTTGTGTGGGTTGGCACGGGCTTAACCAGTGCGCCGCCTGCCTGAACAACATAGACCCTTAATCAACAAGTCCCCGTAGCATCAACCCGAGTTCGGTTTAGCCAGATCCGGATATGTCATTGACGATGCCCCAAGGAATGAAGCGCCTCGGGATGCCGATTGCGGCGCTGTTCGGCGCGGCCGTGCTCGCCCTGATCGGAACCTCCTGGTTCCTCAACCGCGATGCGCTGCGCCAGGCCGTCGAGGCGCAGATCCGCGAGGTCACCGGGCTCGATCTGATCGTGTCAGGCGCGATCGACGTTTCGGTGTTTCCGGGCAGCTACGTCTCCTTTCACAATGTCGGGCTGAAGGGCGGCGGCACCACCGACCCCGCGCTGCAGGTCGATGTGCTGACCGCGAACCTGCGCTTGCTGCCATTGCTGCTCCGCCGCTTTGAAATCGCCGACGTCATGATGTTGCGGCCGCATATCCGCGTCATCAGGGAAGCGGGCGGCGAGAGCAACTGGACGCCGTTCGTCGAACGGATCGCGCGCACGATGAAGCCGGGCGCTGAAAACCAGGTGTCGTTTTCCGAAATCAGGATTCAGGACGGCGTGCTCAAATACGAGGACGCGGCCAATCATGTCACCGAGCAGCTCGGCGACATCGATCTGTCGCTGGCGTGGCCGTCGATCTCGCGGTCGTTCGCGGCGACCGGGCAATTCGACTGGCGCGGAGAGCGCGTTGACGGCTCGATCTCGGCCAGCGACTTCGTCGCGATGCTGTCGGGCGACCGCTCCGGCCTGAAGGCGCGCATCGTCAGCGCGCCGTTGAAACTGGCCTTCGACGGCTCGGTCGCCAACCGCACCAACCTGATGATGGAAGGCACGGTGACCGTCGACAGCCTGTCGCTGCGCAATGCGATGCGCTGGATGGGACAACCGGTGCCCGGCAGCGGAGGGTTCGGCCGCTTTACGCTGAGAGCCCGCGCCAATGTCGTGGGCGCCTCGGTCGCGCTGACCAACGTGAATGTCGAACTCGACGGCAATGCCGCCGAGGGCGTGATGACGGTGGCCAATAACGGCCGCCAGACGCTGCAGGCGACGCTCGCCGCGGGCAATCTGGATTTCACGCCCTACATCTCCACCGTGCGCCTGCTGGCGAGCGGCGCGCGCGACTGGAACCGGCAATTGTTCGACCTCACTTCGCTTTCCGCCACCGATCTCGACATGCGCCTGTCGGCGGCGCGGGTGACGGTCGGCCCCACAAAACTCGGCCGCACGGCATTCGGCGCCAATTTGCGCGGCGGCGCGCTGGCGCTCTCGATCGGCGAAGCGCAGATGTATGGCGGCATCGCCAAGGGCTCGATCGGCATCGCGCGTTCCGATGCGATCGCCGACGTCAAGGCGCAATTCCAGTTCACCGATGTCGATCTGCAGGCCTGCGCCGGCGAATTGTTCGGGATCACAAAACTCTCCGGCCGCGGCAATCTCGGGGTTTCGCTGATGGCCTCCGGCTCGAGCCCGTTCGGCCTCGCCTCCTCGCTCGACGGCACCGCCACGCTGATCGGCCATGACGGCGCGATTGCGGGCTTCAATGTCGAACAACTCCTCAAGCGCCTGGAGCGCCGGCCGCTGGCCGGCGGCGGCAATCTGCGCTCGGGTTCGACGCCCTACGATAATCTTAACGTTTCGGTGCGCTTCAACGACGGCATCGCCACCGTCGAGGACGTCCGCGTCGACGGCCCGACGACGCGCCTGACGCTAACCGGCACGGCCTCCGTGCCGGCCCGCGAATACGACCTCAAGGGCGTCGCCAGCCTGACGCCTGCGGCCAACAGCGGCGACAAGGGATTTGAACTCCCCTTCGTGGTTCAGGGCCCATGGGACGATCCGCTGGTATTTCCCGATCCCGAAAGCCTGATCCGCCGCTCGCCGGGGGCTGCGCCGTTGCTCGATGCCGTGAAGGACCGCAAGACGCGCGATGCGGTGCGCTCGGTGATCGAGCGATTTACCGGCGGTGGGCAGAAGCCGGCGGCGCCGGAAACGGCGGATGGGGCGAAGGCGAACTAGCTTTCGGTCTCGGTCGGACGCGTAGCCCGGATGAGCGCAGCGATATCCGGGGTCTTATCTGCAATCCCGCATATCGCTTCCGCCTACGCTCTTCGAGCTACCGCGGACAAGCCGCTCATGCGGGCTACGTCAATTAAACGAGAGCGGCTTGAGGACCAGTCGCCGGGCGACCAACTCCGTACTATGCTTGGCGCAACGCAGGATTGGAGCTTGCCCGGATGAGTAGCAACGTTGACGTTACCTTCGACGCCTACATGCTCTTCGTATTGCTGACGGTTGCTACGATCGCTTCGATGTATCTCGCCGGTCGGATTGCTGAACGTCGCGGACGGCGCTTTACGGTCTGGACGTGGATTGCCGCGCTTATCGGGCCGCTGGCGCTGCCATTGATATTCCTGTTTCCGAATCTGCATCGCAAGAACACCAGCCTCGGCTAGGCAAGTGTAGCGTAGCCCGGACAAGCGGAGCGTCATCCGGGACCTTACTCTGCCACAAGAGATAGGATCTGACCCGACTGCACCAACTCTTCGGCGGCCCGTTCCATGTGAGCTCTTGTTACAGACGGCGCGATCACCAGGTTTGGCTCAAAGAATATTGGGCCACGCTCGAACTCACCTTCAATCGCTTGGGTGTGACGCGCCAGATCATAGAAGTTGATCTGGTACCGCCTTTCCGCCACGACGATCCGCGCCTCGGAAAACCACCCCTTGGATTCTAATATCCATTCGTAATCCTCAAAGTCCGTGGGCAACTCAAGAGAGAAACTGGACACTGCGAACTCCATTTCTGGATTACTCATGCGGGCTAGGAACATGACCCTTCAGGGAATGTTATCGCCCCTGCCACCCCCCACCCCATACGGCTTGTTGAGAAAATAACTCCGGTTGCCCAGCGCGGCTTCGGCATACTGATCGATCGCAACGATGATCGCCTGCACATGCGCGTGGCACCAGCCTTCCCGCGTCGCCTGGATGCGGACTTCCGCCAGGGCCTTTATCCATGGCGGGTTATCCGCGTTGTGGTCGTACCATCTGAGCGGTCCTGACATCGCTGGCCCCTGTTGATGAAGTCTTCCAGCTCCGCCCGCTTGCGCGAGAGCAGGAGCTGCGCCCGCGCGTTGTCGAGGCCGGATTGATCGAGCCGGCGCGCAAGCTGGTCCAGTTCGCCAATCCGCCGGCGCAGGACTTGAATCGCCTCATCGCTCACGGCGGCCTCGAGCCTTTTCCGTTCCGGTTGAATCGGAACGGGGCTCTGGATTTTTGATGTGACGCGTTTTCTTGACGCCAACCGGTCTCGACCCCGGATCAAGTCCGGGGCTGGCTTTCGCCGGAAAACGCGCTGGCGCCCCGTTCGCGGGTTTTCTGCCGGCCGCGCGGACATCCAGCTTCAGCCGCTCGTCAACATTGAGCAGCCGCTCTTCGCCGCCAAGCCGGTTTCGCTCGCCGAGCAGGCCGAGCATGACGACCCGCATGGACATCAGGTGAACCGCAGCCTCCGAGCAGTCCTCATCCCGGTTGACCCGTTTGCGAATATTATCCTCCGCGCTCAGCATCTCCGCCCGCAAGAACCTGATTTTTCTACGAATTTCATTCAATTTGTTGTCCATGGGCCACCTCGCAAGGGTTGAAGCCTATAAGAACAAATAAAGAACAAATTTCAAGTTAAGAGTTGAGCCCAGATTAAAGATTCTTTGGAGCTACCCGATGTCCCGCCTCCCCGGCCAGGTCGACGCGCCGATGACGCCCCGCCAACTGGCGACGCTCCGCACCCTCAGCGCCGAGGCGTATCAGCCGAAATTGTTCGAGAGGGATCTGACGGCGCGGGAAGCCGAGCGGCGGATCGCGGCGCTGAAGGCGGAGATCGAGCTGGCGAATTCGTTTTGAAGCAAGCGTAGCCCGAATGAGCGCAGTGATATCCGGGCCTTGATCCCACACCGCGCTGCGCTCATGCGGGCTACTTGCTGAGTCACTACCCAAATTGGGTATTGCCTCAGTTTTGAAATTTCGATTTCGGTAACCCGCTTCTTGTAAGGTCCACGAAGAGCAGGCGCTTGGTTTGCATTCATCAGCGCGGCGCAACCAACCTCATGTAATACTTTATCGGCAATTCCTGCAGCGATTGCAGGGGTTACGGCCAATGTCTTTTGAATTCGCATGAAGTTGTGAAAGTAGAAGCAGAGCGTCACGGCGTGGCAATGATTCTCACCGTGCAACAAACTCCATTTCCCGAGCATGATGTGTTGGCTCCGGAATTTAAGGTAGCCGCTGAACCGCTCCGCTCGCCTGCGCGCAGGCTTGTCGCAGGCCGAACTTGCGGCCCGGATGGGCACCAGCCAATCCACTTTCGCGCGGCTTGAAAACAGCCAGACGCTTCCGAGCACCAAGACGATCCTGCGCTACGCAGAAGCCACCGGCAGCCGAGTACGCGTACCGCTATCGGCGGGCTGACGCATCACCAAGCATGGCGCGATGATCGCAACGCCATCTCCCGCCTTCGCTATCCAGTTCCCCCCCAAATCACCCCCAATAACTCGCGCACCGCTCGTGTGCGTACTTCCTTGTGCACATTGCACACGAGACCGCGGGTGCAGCGCGCACCCGGTCTTCCCTGCGCCCTCTGAGCAATAGGGCGGGAAGTCTCTAGCAAACCTCGGGCGCTATGCGCCGCGAGAATGCGAAACTGTATCCACCGTCATTGCGAGCGCAGCGAAGCAATCCATGTCGCAGCATAAAGAAAGAATGGATTGCTTCGCTTCGCTCGCAATGACGTGGAGAGACCGCGGCGTACTGGATGCCCCGCCGGAGCCTGTCATCGGGCTCGCCGAAGGCGAGACCCGGTGGCGGGGCATGACGGTTTTGCGTGCTGCGACAATCCGGATCGCTTCTGGTATCCGAGGGCGCAAATGATTGAACCAAAATGATTGAACCGTAACGCCCGGACATATGCGGGCGCTTTGCCGCATTTGCGCCCGGAATGTCCCCCTACAGAAGTCTGCTATCGACCATCTGGATCGCGCCGCATGGTTGCGCTATCTTTTATCCAACCGGTTAAAAAGCCGGCGGTTTTCAGGGAGAACAACGTGATATCCAAGAAATTAGGCGGGCTTTCACTCGCGGTCGCAGCCGTCGGGCTGTTTTACGCCACGGCACCCGCGCTGGCCCAGCAAAAGACCATCACCGTCTGGTTCGGCAAGGGCTTTTATAAGTCCGAGGACGACGCGCTTTTAGAGGCGATCAAGAAATTCGAGGCCAAGACCGGCATCAAGGTCGAACTGTCGCAATACGCCATCCAGGACATGATCCCGAAGACGGTGGCGGCGCTGGATTCCGGCACCGTGCCGGATGTCGCCTATTCCGACAGCTATGACGTGCAGGCGCAGGGCAAATGGGCATTCGAGGGCAAGCTCGAGGACCTCGGCGACATCCTGACGCCGATGAAATCGGCTTTCGCGCCAAACACGCTGGAAACCGCGCTGCTCTATAACGACGTCACCAAGAAGAAGGCCTATTACGGCTTTCCGCTGAAGCAGCAGAGCATGCACGTCCAGATCTGGCAGGACATGCTGGAGCAGGCCGGCTTCAAGCAGAGCGACATCCCGACCAAGTGGGAAGATTACTGGTCGTTCTGGTGCGACAAGGTGCAGCCGGCGATCCGCAAGGCCACCGGCCAGCGCGTCTACGCCGTCGGCCAGCCGATGGGCGTTGAATCCACTGATAGCTTCCAGTCGTTCTACACCTTCATGGACGCCCACAACGTCAAGCTGGTCGATGACGACGGCAAGCTTACGGTCGACGATCCCAAGGTGCGGGAAAACCTGATCAAGGCGATGAAGGATTACACCGACACCTACACCAAGACCTGCTCGCCGCCCTCCTCCACCACCTGGAAGGACCCCGACAACAACGTCGCCTTCCACAACAAGACGATCGTGATGACGCATAACTTCACGATCTCGATCGCCGCGAAATGGCTCGACGACGCCAACAACCCGGCGCTGACGCCGGAACAGCGCGCGCTCGGCAAGAAGAACTATGACGAGACCATCATCACCGCCTCGTTCCCCAACAAGCCGGACGGTACGCCGATCAAGTACCGCTCGGATGTCAAGACCGGGCTGATGTTCACGGTCGCCAAGAACAAGGCCGAAGGCAAGGAGTTCATCAAGTTCCTGCTGCAGGAAGAGAACGTCCGCCCCTATATCGAGGGCGCGCTCGGCCGCTGGTTCCCGGTGACGACGGCCAGCCAGCAGAGCCCGTTCTGGCAGGCTGACCGGCATCGCAAAGCGGTCTACAATCAGTTCACCGGCGGCACCACGCCGTTCGACTTCACCAAGAACTGGAAGTTCACGATTTTGAACAACGAGAACGTCTGGGCCAAGGCAATGAACCGCGTGGTAAGCGAGAAGGTGCCGGTCGACAAGGCCGTCGACGAACTGATCGCCCGCATCAAGCAGGTCGCTGGGTAGTCCTATCCTCTCCCTCTCCCCGCCCTTCGCGGGGAGAGGGTCGGGGTGAGGGGCTCCCTCCACGAGTGACGCTCGTGGAAAGTCCTGTACCCCCTCACCCGGATTGCTTCGCAATCCGACCTCTCCCCGCAAGCGGGGCGAGGTTCAAAGATTCGAGTGACGAGTTTAGACTATGGCAATTACGCTTTCGGGCGATCACGCGATACCAAGCCCGCCTCTGTCAGCCCGGCTGACCACACCGCAGGTCTGGGGCATCGTGCTGCTGGCGCCCTATCTGCTCGTGTTCCTCGCCTTCGTGGTCTATCCGGTCGGCTATGGCCTCTGGCTGGCGCGGCATCCGGCGAGCTATGTCGCGCTCTGGCACGACCCGATCTTCGCGCGCGCCGCCGTCAACACGTTGATTTTCCTGCTGGTCGGCATCAACCTCAAAATGGCGATCGCGCTGTTTTTATCCGGCTTCTTCGCGCAGCAGCGCACCTGGATCAAATGGCTGTCGGTGCTGTTCATCCTGCCCTGGGCGGTGCCGTCGATTCCGACCATTCTCTCCGTGCGGTTCATGTTCAATCCGGAATGGGGCGTGGTCAACCAGCTGATTTTCAAGTTCACCGGCGAAGACGGCCCGAACTGGCTGAACGACCCGACGGTGGCGCTTTCCATGGCGATCGGCGTGCACATCTGGAAATCGCTGCCGTTCTGGACGCTGATCCTGATGACCGGGCGCCTTGCGATCTCGCATGACCTCTATGAGGCGGCCGAGGTCGACGGCGCGAGCTGGTCGCAGAAATTCCGCTACATCACCTGGCCGTCGATGCAGACGCTCTACATCACCTGCACGCTGCTCTCGATGATCTGGACGCTCGGCGATTTCAACAGCGTCTACCTGCTCACCGGCGGCGGCCCCGCCGACCTCACCCACGTGCTGGCTACCCTCGGCATCCGCTATCTCAGGCTCGACCAGCTGAGTCTTGCGATGGCGTCCATCGTCTGCGCGCTGCCGTTCGTGCTGCCGCTGGTCTATTTCATGATGAAACGGTTGTCGCGATGAAGCTGCCAACACTCCGCGAAGTCGGCACCGAAACAAAGCTGCTGCTGATCGGCATCCCCGTGTTCATCTGGACCATGGTGCCGATCTACCACATGTTCCTGTTCGCGATCTCGCCGAAGGAAGATGCGTTCTCGGGCAAGCTGTGGCCAACGCATCCGACGCTGAATAATTTCAACATCGTGTTCCACCAGCAGCATTACTTCCTGCGCGATTTCTGGATCCAGTTCCTCAATTCGGTGGTGATCGCGCTTTCGGCGGGAGCACTGACGTTGATGATCGCGACCGCGGCCGCGTTCTCGATCTCGCGGCTTCGCGTGCCCGGCGGGCGCTGGGTGATGAATCTCGCGCTGTTCACCTATTTTATCCCGGCGGCGTTCCTCGCCGTGCCGATGTACCGCACCATGGGCAATTACGGCCTCTTGAACAATCACTGGTCGCTGATCCTCGCGATGGTGACGATCGCTTCCCCTTACGCGATCTGGGTGCTGAAGCAGGCGTCCGACAAATTGCCCGTCGAACTCGATGAAGCCGCCACCATGGACGGCGCCACCACGATGCAACTGTTCCGCCTGGTCTATGTGCCCTTGATGATGCCCTCGCTGGTCGCGATCGGCACCTACGCGATCCTGCTGGCGTGGAACGAATATCTCTACGCGTTCCTGCTGCTCTCCAAGGACACCGAAATCACGCTTCCCGTGGCGCTCGGCAACTTCCTGGCCGCCGACGACTCGCCGTGGGAGTTGCTGATGACCACCGGCTTCATCTATGCGCTGCCGCCGGCTGCGATCTATTACGCGTTCAAGCGCTATATGGTGGGGGGACTGACCGCGGGGGCGGTGAAGTCGTGATAGTCGCCATCCCGTCATTCCGGGATGGTCCGCAGGACCAGACCCGGAATCTCGAGATTCCACAATGTGCAATTGCACATTGGGGTTCGATGCTTCGCATCGCCCCGGAATGACGGAGCTACAGCGGCGCTGCGCTCTCGCCTTGCAAGCTCGACAGTTTCGAGACGAGCGAAGCGATCACGATGACCACCGCGATCAGCGCGATCACCATGGTGCAGATCGCGTTGATCTCGGGCTTCACCCCCAGCCGCACCTCGGAATAGATCCGGATCGGCAGCGTCGCCGAGCCGGGGCCAGTCGTGAAACTCGCGATCACGACGTCGTCAAGCGAGAGCGTGAAGGCCAGCATCCAGCCTGCGGCAATCGCCGGGATGATCAGCGGCAAGGTCACGCGAAGAAATGCCTGCACCGGATCGCAGCCGAGATCCATCGCCGCCTCCTCCAGGCTGCGGTCGAGCGAGGCGAGGCGCGACTGTACCACCACGGTAACGAAGCACATGGTCAGCGTGGTGTGGGCGATCGTCACCGTCCAAAAGCCGCGCTCGGCGTTCAGCGCCACGAACAGCAACAATAGAGAAAGCCCGGAGATCACCTCCGGCATCACCAGCGGCGCATAGAGCATGCCGGAAAACAGCGAACGCCCCCTGAAGCGCTCGCCGCGAACCAGCCCGACCGCCGCCAGCGTGCCGAGCAGCGTTGCGATCGTGGCGGAAACCGCAGCGACGCGAAGGCTCATCCATGCCGCGTCGAGCATCGCGCGATCGTTGAAGAATTCGTAGTACCACCGCAGCGACCAGCCGCCCCACACCGTGACGAGCCGCGAGGCGTTGAACGAATAGATGACGAGGATCACGATCGGCAGGTACAGAAACGCCATCCCGAGCGCGAGCGCGGTGATGTTGAACGGCGACAGCCTGTTGACCTTGCCGGCCATCAGTTCGCCCCTCCGAGCTGACGGCGCTGCAGCCGGTCGTAGAGCAACAGCGGCGGCACCAGCAGCACCAGCAACGCGACAGCAGCCGCTGCGGCGACCGGCCAGTCCTTGTTGGTGAAGAATTCCAGCCACAGTGTCTGACCGATCATCATCGACCCGGAGCCGGCGAGCAGATCGGGAATCACGAACTCGCCGACGATCGGGATGAAGCACAGCAGCGCGCCGGCGCCGACCCCCGGCAAGGACAGCGGAAACGTTACCAGCCAGAACGCTCTCCCGGGCGACGCACCGAGATCACTTGCCGCTTCCAGCAGCGAGGGATCCATCCTGGCCAGCGTCGCATAGAGCGGCAGGATCATGAACGGCAGGTAGGAATAGACGATGCCGATATACATCGCGGTATCGGTCGAGAGCCACACCACCGGTGTCGAGACCAGATGCAGCGCGAGCAGAATTTTATTCAACAGCCCGTCATGCTGCAAAATATTGATCCAGGCATAGATGCGGATCAGGAACGAGGTCCAGAACGGAATGATGACCAGCATCATCGCAATCGCCTGCCGGCGTTGCGGCAGCCGCGCCATGCCATAGGCGATGGGATAGCCGATCAACAACAGGATCAATGTCGAGGTCACCGCGACGACGAGGCTGCGCAAATAAGAGCTGATGTAGAGGCTGTCCGAGACCAGCAGCGTGAAATTATCCAGCGAGAGCTGCGCGAAGGCCGCCTTGATCGCCGCCCACCCTTCGGTGAAATCGAACACCGGCATGTAGGGCGGCTGCGCGATCGCGGTCTGTGACAGGCTGATCTTCAGCACGAAGCCGAACGGCACCAGGAAGAACAGCACCATCCAGACATAGGGCGCGATCGCGGCATAGCGTGCTGGCTGCGCGAAGATGCGGCGCGCGCTCATTGCTCCAGCACCACGCAATCATCAGGCGTGAACCACGCCAGCACGCGCTGGCCAGCGCGAAGGGTATCGATATCGAGCCGCGCGGTATTGGCCATCGACGAGCGCACCACCGCGCCGGAATCGAGCTTGATCTTGTAGACGGTCGAACCGCCGAGATAGCCGACATCGGTGACGACACCTTCGAGCCGGTTGATCGCCTGCGAATTATCCGCATCCGACGCCGGGCCGCGGCGCGACAGTTTTACCTTCTCGGGGCGGACCGCGACCGTGACGCTGGTCTTGGTAATAGGCTGGCGCGGGTCCGTGACCACGATGGCGCCGCCGTCCCGGGTCGCAACCGTCAGGCGATGATGTTCGTGCGAGGAGACCTCGCCCTCGAACAGGTTGACGTCGCCGACGAACTCGGCGACCCAGCGCGTGGCCGGCGCCTCATAAAGGTCGCGCGGGGTCGCGACCTGTTGGAGCCGGCCGGCATCCATCACGCCGATTCTGCTGGCCATCGTCATCGCCTCCTCCTGGTCGTGGGTGACGATGATGAAGGTCATGCCGAGACGGCGCTGCAGCTCCATCAGCTCCAACTGCGTGCTCTCCCGCAGCTTTTTGTCGAGCGCGGCCAGGGGCTCGTCGAGCAACAGAACCTTGGGCCGCCGCGCCAGCGAGCGCGCCAGCGCCACGCGCTGCTTCTGGCCGCCGGAAAGCTGGTCCGGCTTGCGCTTCTCCATGCCCCCGAGCTTGACCAGCGCCACCATCTCGGCCACGCGGGTATCGATGGCGGCGCGCGGCATGCCAGCGCGCTTCAGCCCGAACGCGATATTGTCCCGCACGTTGAGATGCGGAAACAGCGCGTAGTTCTGGAACATCATGTTGACGGGACGCTCGTGCGGCAGCACCGGCGCAATGTCGCGGCCGCCAAGCAGGATGCGGCCCTCGTCCGGCGTCTCGAAGCCGGCAAGCATTCGCAGCAACGTGGTCTTGCCGCAGCCGCTCGGACCCAATAGCGCAAAGAACTCGCCCGCCCCGATGTCGAGCGAGAGCCGGTCCACCGCGCGAAAACTCCCGAAGCTCTTAGAGACTCCCTCGATACGGAGCAGCGGCATGTCATCGGCCGCGTCGACAGACGAAGCAGGCCTCGCCGGCACGGCTGCCGTATCGATTTTCGGCGTATCGATATCAGGCGATTCCCCGGTCATGCCACCTGCCAGTCCTGTCATGGTCGCACGCTAGCGGCGGATCGGCATCGGCTCAACCGGCCCGGAACCAGCAGCCACAATATTCTGGATGCGGGTGCCGTCTCTGGTAAGGTTCGGAGCTCGCAGAAAGCCGGCCGCCGCGCGATACGAAGCATCGGGAGGGATTTGATGACTGTTCGGAATCTACTGGCCGCGACGGCGATTTCCTTCCTGCTCGCCAGCTCGGCCGCCGCACAGGAAGCCCTCGTGAGCTACAAATCGTTGAGCCCCGAACTGGCGCTCGACCTGGCGCGCGCGACGTTGGCGGATTGCAGAAAGCGCGGCTTTCAGGTGACGGTCGCCGTCGTCGACCGCTTCGGCATCACGCAAGTCTTGCTGCGCGACCGCTTCGCGGGCCCTCACACGGTGTCGACCGCTTCAGGCAAGGCATGGACCGCGGCCAGCTTTCGCACCAGCACGACCGAACTCATCGCCATCAGCCAGCCCGGGATGATGCAGGCCGGAATTCGCCACCTGCCTGGCGCCGTCATCGTCGGCGGCGGATTGACGGTTGAAACGGCCGGCTCGCTGCTGGGCGCCGTCGGCGTCTCCGGGGCTCCCGGCGGCGACGCGGACGAAGCCTGCGCCAAGGCGGGCATCGACGCCGTCCGCGACAAGCTCGATTTCTAGCCGTGACGATGCTATCGCCCAGGGATAAGAACAATGAACCACGACAGATATGGCCTCACGCTGACCACCACCTCGGACCGCGCCGCGGCGCATTACCGTGACGGCGTCGACTGCATGCTGTCGGCCTGGCATGGCGCCGAGGATGCCTTTGACAAGGCGATCGCGGAAGATCCGGGCTTCGCGCTGGCGCATATCGGGCGCGCCCGGCTGCATCAGCTCAACATGGAAGGCGGCAAGGCGCGCGCCATGGCGGCGCAGGCCCGTGAACTGGCCGCCGGCGCGACGCCCCGCGAAAAAAGCCATGTCGAGATCATGGCCGCCGTGATCGAGAGCAAGCCGAAAGTCGCCGTGACCGGCGCCGAGGCGCATCTCGAAGAATATCCGCGCGATGCGCAGGTGCTGTCGATCCTGCTTGGCGCGTTCGGCCTTTACGCGTTCTCGGGTCGTCCCGACCACGATGCCGCCAAGCTCGCGATCTGCGAACGCCACGCGCGGCATTATGGCGAGGACTGGTGGTTTGTCAGTTACCTCGGCTGGTCGCACACCGAGGCGGGAAATCTCTCCACCGGCCGGACACTGTCCGAGCGCGCAATGGCGCTGCGTGCGGAAAACGCCAACGCAGCCCATGGCCTCTCGCATGCGATGTTCGAGCAAGGTGACATGGCGGTGGGCCGCGAGTTTCTCGCGCAATGGATGCCCGCGCATGATCGCAAGAGTTTTCTGCATGGGCATCTTGCCTGGCACGTCGCGCTGACCAACCTCGACGAAGGCGATCTTGATGGTGCGCTGGCGATCTACGAAGCGCATATCAAGCCGGCAGGCCGGCCCTATCCGCCGTTGAACATCTTCACCGATGGCGCCTCGCTGTTGTGGCGGCTGTCGCTGGCCGGCAAGGCCGGGCTGGAGCCGCATTGGCGGGAGGTAGCCGCTTATGGCGAGAAATACTTCCCGCAGGCGGGCGCGCATTTTGCTGACGTTCACTTCGCTCTGGCAGCGGCGACAACAGACAGCGCTGCCCTCGACACGCGACTGGCCCAACTGGAAGCGCGCGCGGCCGACGGCAAGCTGGCGCCGGGCGGCTGCGCGATCGACCTCTGTCGCGGCATCGGTGCGTTTGCGGCAGGCGACAATGACGGTGCGGTCCGCCTGCTCGAACCTGCGATTTCCGAACTGGCGCGGATCGGCGGCAGCCGCGCCCAGCGCCAGTTATGGGAAGACACGCTGATCGTCGCCTATATGCGCGCCGGTCACGGCGACAGGGCCGCCCGGCGCATCTCGGCACGGCTCGACTGCAGGCCTTCGGCGCGCGACGAAGCCTGGTCGCAGCAGGCGCAGCGAAACTGAAGCCGTCCGTGAGATCAGCTACGGCGCTCGACGGCAAATACCTCGATGGCCGCCGCGCGACCCCGCAAGCGCGCCTCCCCGAGTGCTTCCACGGCGAAAGCCGGCTTGAGCTTCATGTGGCGCAACAACTCGGCCGACACCAGCAAATTCCGGCCGACCTCCTTGCAGTGCTCCTGCAGCCGCGCCGTCACGTTCACGGTATCGCCGAAATAGGCAAGCTGTCGGCGTGAGCTGCCGCACTCGCTGATCACCACGTGACCGGCATGCAGACCGGCGCGGAAGCTCGGCACCATGCCGAACTCCTGGCGATACGAGTCCGCTTTTTCCGCAATGCTGTCGGCAATCGCGAAGAAGCAGTCGATGCAGCGTCCGCCCGACATCCGCTCGTCGAGCGGCCACGTCACGATGACCTCGTCGCCGACATAGGCGTGAACCTCGCCGCCATGCGCGACGATCGCGCCGTCGATGTCGAAGAAGAACCGGGTGAGCAGCCCCTGCACGCGCAATTCTCCCATCGACTCGGCGAGCGAGGTCGAGCCTGCGAGATCAAGGAACATCAGCACGCGCGCTTCCCGCACCGGGCTTCGGTATCGCCCAAGCGCCACATTGAACAGCACACGGCTTCCGATCAGCCGTGTCAGTTCAAAGGCTGACAAGACGAGCAGGGACGGGAAGAAGCTGATCGCAACGATGCCGGGAAGCTGCTCGATCAGCCACTTCGTCTTGATCCATTCTGCGTACAGCGTCACCTGCAAGACCAGCGCCGTGCTCGCGACGACGATAGCCATGGTCGCGGAGCGCACCGCCAGATCCATCAGCAGCGGCCACTTGCTGATCCACGCACTTCGTCGCGACGTGAAATAGAGATGAACACCCCAGGCGGCCAGTGTTATGCCCATCCCATGCAAGCTGCTCCGGAGATAGTACGGCAGCGTTGCTTCGATCGGATCGTCAATGAAGTAGCGATAGGCTATGCCCCCGAGCAGGCCGATAATGGCCAGGAAAACAGTTGGCCTGATCACACGCCGCATGTCCGATCCATTCTTCACACGGGCGCCGCCATGAACGCAGCCAGCGCCTCGCGATCCGCCGGCGGCATGGTGAGGCCGAGCTTGGTGCGCCGCCACAAGACGTCGTCCGGAAAACGCGCCCATTCCTTTTGCATGAGATAGCGTACTTCGGCTCCCGTCAATTCCGGCCCGAAGGCCGGGCCGAGGTCGCTGCGCGCCTTGACGTCACCGAGGATCTCCTTGGCGTTCGACCCGTAGGCGGCGACCAGACGCCTCGCCTGGTCCTCGCCGAGAAACCGCCAGCGCTCGCGTACTTCATCCACCTCGTTGTCAAAACAATCCCAGGCAAAATCGCCGCCGGGCAGCGGTGCCTTCGCGGTCCAGCGCGCCGACATCGGATAGAACGGCGTCAGCTTCGACACCGCCCGCTCCGCGCGCAGCCGCGAGGTGGTGACGTCGCCGCCGAAAATATTGAGCAGCGGCGCGTTGCCGCGCCCATGGTCGAGCGTTATCGCCCCATCGCGCTGATGTCGCCCGCCTGCGGAAGCCGGCACCATGTTGGCGCCCGAAAGCGTGCGCACCACGTCGACCGTCTCGATCCGCTCGCGGAAATAGCGGTTCGCCGCATCGCAGAGATAGGCGACGTCGCCAGCCGCCATCGCGACGATGGCGGGATCGCCCTTGAAGGCATGGCTGGCGGTGCCGATCAGGGTAAAATCGCGCTCATAGGGACTGGCGAAAATCAGCTGTCCGTCGCTGTTCTGGAACACATAGACGTTGTCGCTGTCGAACAGGCGGCGGACGACGATCTGGTCCATCTGTACGGCGGCCACCTTAGGCGGCGGCACGCGCAACACCGTCTCGGCGACCGACGGCGTCCAGGCGCCGGTAGCGTTGGCGACCGCCCTGGCCGTGACGATCTGGCGAAAGCCGCGATCTTTCGTCGCCAGCCGCCATTCCTTGCCGCGTTCGGCCCGGGTGCAGCGCGCGCCGGTGCGAATCACCGCGCCACGCGCCGCAGCATCGACGGCGATGAGAACCACCAGCCGGGAATCGTCCACGACGCAGTCAGAATATTCGAAGGCGGTGCCGAACGGGCGCTTCAGCGCGTTGCCCACGGGATGGTGGGTGACGTCGACGGTCGCCGAGGCCGGCAGACCGCTGCGCGAGGCCAGCCGGTCGTACAACAGCAGCCATGAGCGCAACTGCCAGGCCGGGCGTTCGTCGGAATGGGCAGGGATAGCAAACCGCATCGGGCGAACCAGATGCGGCGCTATCCTGAGCCAGACGTCGCGCTCGGCCAGCGCCGAACGGACGCGAAGGAAATGCCGGCGCTCCAGGCCTGCGAGATCGCCATGGATCAGCCGCGGCGAGGCCGAGGAGGCGCCCGCGCCGAGATCGCCCTGCTCCAGCAGGATCACGCGCAAGCCCCGTCCAGCGGCGTCGCGCGCGATGCTGACGCCGTTCAATCCGCCGCCAATGATCGCGAGATCGTAGTCCGCCATACGCAAGGCTAGTGAGAGAGAATCTGATATCACTACACTAGGGCATGATGGCCAAAAGTGGATGTCGCTCCTGGAAATGAATCAAGTCCAGGCAAAACCGGGCAGCCGCCGCGCTAGCCGGTTGCGCCGACCGATGCGAAAAAGCGCTCCGGTCCTTCCAGTTCCACCAGCCTCTTCTTTTCGATCAGCCAGAACCGGTTTCCTACCGTTCGCACGAAGTTGCGGTCGTGTGAAACCAGCAGGCAGCTTGCCTGATGCGCCAGCAATTCGTCTTCCAGCGCTTCCTGTCCTTCGATATCCAGGTGATTGGTGGGCTCATCGAGCAGATAGAAGTTTGGCTGGGCGAGCCGCAGCAGAAGCATGCCGAGACGCGCCTTCTGTCCGCCCGAAAGCCGGCCGATCGGACGGCTTTGCATCGCAACCGACAGGCCTGCGCCGGCGAGCAAGGCGCGCGCACGCTGATCGCCGACCTCGAAACGGCCGACGATCGTGTGCATCGGCGTGTCGGCATCGGAAAGATCGGCAAGATTCTGTTCACAATAGCCGAGCGCCAGCGACTGCGAGACCTTGATGCCGGCTTGCGTGGCTTCCGGGTTTTCGATCGCTTGACGCAGCATCGCTACAAGCCGGGTCTTGCCCGCCCCGTTCGGCCCCAGCAGCACGATCCGGTCTTCCTTGCAGATGAACTGCTTGCCGGTCTTGAACAACAACCTGCCGTCCGGGGCCGCGACAGCGGCATCGTCCAGCGCAATCAGAACTTTGGCGCGCGTTTCGCGGTTGGCGAGCTTGATCGTCCCTGCGGATCGTTCCAGGTGGGCGGGCTTTGCCGCATCTTCCAGCTTCTCGGCCCGCTGCTTCAGTTGCTTCGTCTTCTGCAACAGAAGGTCACTACCGGAATTGACGCCGATATTGTTGAGCTTTGCAGCGTGCTGACGAAGCTGCCCGGCAGCCTTCAGGTCACGCCGGTAGCGGCGCTCATCCGAGGCATCCGCCTCGCTCAGCGCGGCGCGCGCCTGCGTATAGGGCAGCGAAAATATCTGCGTCCGCTCGGGCCGCAAGAATACCGTGCGGTTCGTGGTTGCGTCGAGAAAGGCGCGGTCATGGCTCGATATCACGACCGGCATATCCCGTGGCAGCGCGTTCAGCCACGCTTCAAGCTGACAAATCCTGGCGAGGTCCAAATGGTTGGTCGGCTCGTCGAGCAACAACACATCAGCCTCGGCCACCACGATGCGGGCAAGCATGGCAAACCGCTGCCAACCGCCGCTTAGTTGATTCAGCGGCCTCTCCCGCAGCGCCTCGGGCACATCAAGCGATTCCAGGGCAACGTCGACCCTCCAGCCTTCACTTGCCCGTCGTTCAACGGGAAGCATGTCGAGCACCGCCGCATGGAACGGCGTATCCGCGAGCGCAGACGGTACATCCTGCTCGACATAGCCGATGGTCAGCCCGCGCGACCGGATGATCTCGCCATCGCTCGGCTCCGCCATGCCTGCAATGCAGCGCAGCAGCGTGGTCTTGCCGCGCCCATTGGCTGCGACGAGCCCGATGCGGTCACCGGGATTGACGGAAAGGTCCAGTCGGGAAAACAGCGGCGCGTTCAACGTCACGCCAAGATTGCGAATATTGATAAGGGTCATGATCGTTTCCCTGGTCTTGCCGGCCAAACACGGCGTCCGGGGCATACAGCCATCGTCGGATGTTCGTGTTGGAGCGCGGCGAGCTACACAAATGCGGGCACGAACGATCAGGCGTTCGACGCCGCATTGCCACGAGGGCAGACCAGGAAGAGATTTTCGGAAAAGCCTCTGGTCAGCCCTGCAAACTCATTTGCAGGGCGTTGACAGGGCCGAGCTGGCGATAGTGCCGCAAAAATGTCGTCACCGCGCAGCCCTCCCTATCTCGATCAGGTATCGAGCCAAAATAGCCGGGCCCTCAAGGGAAGGCAAGCCAGGTTCTCGCGAAATCAAATCGCGAAAAGCCCGATGTCACGCATGCCGTCGCATCTGTGGGCCTTGCACCCGATGCAACGCGGCTGCGATTTCGCGAAATCAGGCGCTGGCGAGCTTGCGTTCGCTTTCGACGCCGTTTGCGGCGCTGCGGCCGACCAGCGCGTCGTAGTGCCCGATCGGCTGGGGCTTGCCGAGGAAATAGCCCTGCACCGCGTCGCAGCCCTCGTCCGCGAGGAAGCTGAGTTGCTCCTGGGTCTCCACGCCTTCGGCAACGATCGACATTTCGAGGCCGTGGCCGAGATCGATGACGGCGCGGACGATCGCCGCCGATTGCGGGTTGCGGCCGAGATTCATGACAAAGGCGCGGTCGATCTTGATCTTGTCGAACGGGAACGCCTGCAGATAGCTCAGCGAGGAATAGCCGGAGCCGAAATCGTCCATCGAGATGCGCACGCCGAGCGCCTTCAGCCGCCGCAACAGCGCGAGGCCACGATCGAAATCCTCGATCAGCACGCCCTCGGTGATTTCGAGCTCGAGCCGGTCAGGGGCGAGGCCAGTTTCGAGCAGGATCGAATGCACCAGGCTGACCACGTCGCCGTGCATGAACTGCGCCGGCGACAGGTTGACGGCGATCTGCATCGGCACCGGCCAGGAGGCGGCCTCCCGGCAGGCTTCGCGCAGGATCCAGACGCCCATTTCGACGATCAGGCCGCTTTCTTCCGCCAGCGGAATGAACTCGCCCGGCGACACGAAGCCGCGCATCGGATGCATCCAGCGCGCCAGCGCCTCGAAGCCGATGACCTTGCTGGCCGCGATCGTTGCGCCCGACGCGGCCTGCGGCTGATAGTGCAACGACAATTCGCCGTTCCTGATCGCCATCGAGAGATCCTGATGCAGCACGCGGCGGTCGCGGATCTGCTGATCCATCTCGGGCGCGAAGATGCTGATCGAGCCGCGCGACTTCTGCTTGGCGCGGAACAGCGCCGCGCCGGAATTGGCGAGCAGCGAAGCCGCCTCCGAGCCGTGATGCGGAAATACCGAGATGCCGGTAGTGACACCGGTGCGCACCGACTTGCCGTCGATCACGAATTCGTCCGACAGCGTTTGCGCGAGTTTTTCGGCGAGCGCGTTGCCGGCCTCCGGCTGCTTGCCGTCGATGATCAGGCCGAACTCGTCACCGGACAGCCGGGCCACCACGCCGCCACGGGCGCAGGCCTGGATGCGGCCGGCGACCTCGATCAGCAGCTTGTCGCCCATCGCATGGCCGAACACGTCGTTGATTTCCTTCAGGCCGTCGAGGTCGACGCATAGCACGGCAAATTCTTCGTCGGTGCCGGCGCAGGCCTCGATCATCTGCGCCAGCGCCTGCAGGAAGGCGGCGCGGTTCGGCAGATCGGTCAGGCCGTCATGATAGGCCATGTGCGCCATCCGCGATTCGGTCTGGCGGCGGTCGGTGACGTCCTCGTGGGTCTTGATCAGGTATTGCGGCTCGCCGGCCTCGTCGAGAACCGTCATGCGGCGGGTCAGGAACAGCCGCAGCCCATCCTTGGTGGAGATCGGGTGCTCTTCGGTGAGCAGGCCGCGCTTCTTGATCGCGGCCTCGTCGCGCGCGATGATCAGCTTGGCTTCGCGCGGATTGAAGATGTCGGCGGCGGTAAGGCCGGTGGCATCCTCGCGGCGGCGATTGAGAATGGTCTCGGCGCTGCGGTTGGCGAGCAGATACCGCCCGTCGCTGATGCGCTCCACGATCAGCGACACCGGGATGTTGTCTACCACCAGTTCCAGGAACTTCTTGGTGTTTTCGAGCTCGCGCGACAGCGACCGCCGATCGGTGACGTCGTCGAACAGCGAGATCAGGAATTCAGGCTTGTTGTTCTCGTTGCGCGCGACCACGCGATTGGAGGACAGAACGCGCTTGTCGTCGCCCCGCTCGACGGAATATTCACTGCGATGATAGCCTTCCGGCGCCGTTATCGCCGCCTGGTCCGCCGTCTCGATGCTGTTCGCGGTTTCCGGCCGGAAGATTTCGTCGGCGCGCTTGCCGATGATGTGATCGCGGGAGAAGCGCGAGAATCGTTCGAACGCGCGGTTGGCGAAGATATAGCGGCCGTCGTCGATGTTCTTGGCGGCGACGCAGACCGGAACGTTGTCGAGCACCGATTCCAGAAATTTGGTGGTCGATGCCAGTTTGCGCGACAGCTGGCGCTGCTCCGTGCAATCCTCGTGCGTTCCGATCGTCCCGCCATTGGGCAGGTTGAAGATCTTCGATAGCACCGATCGCCCGCCCGGCAGTTCGGTGACGACGCCTTCCGGGCGGCGGGCAAGCTTGCTGAACTCGTCGACGGTAAGATTGATCAGGCCCCGCGCGAGGCGCAGTTCGGCCAGTTCGCGGCCGGTCATGGATCTCGAAATCTCGGCGCGGCTGAGCCCGTACATTTCGAGAAAGCGGTCGTTGCAGAAGACCACGCGGTTTTGCGCGTTGGTGATCATCACGCCCTGGTTGAGCGTGTTGAGCGCCGAACCGATGAATGCGCTACGCTGCAATTGTGCGCTCTTGGCCCCGCGCAACGCCGCCAGCATCCAGATCCCGATCGCGACCAGGAAGGAAACGACGGCAATCCCCCCGAGCAGGAGTTCCCACACCAGATTGGGATCGAGTTCGCCGATATAGCTCGCCGGGGCAAAGCCCGCGGAAGGCGCGGCAGCCCACGCAATTCCGCACGGCGCAGCAATGGCGAGCAGACAGACGAGGGCCTGCGCCGGAATCGAATTCTTCCGTCCTGCCTGCCGGTTCCTGTTAGCCATTACCCACCCGAGGTTTCCGGGCGGAGTGTCTGGCTTGACGGGTTTGGATCGGGTAAATGACTACCCCTGCAATTCTAAAATGCGACCCAAATTACGGCAATTGGCCTGACATGATTAATGCTTCACTAACAAGACGGCGTTCGCGGCCTATTTCGAACCAAACCAACGGGTTGTTTGGCTGCTCCGGCGGACGAAACGACGATTGCCGTGCGTGGCAGGCGCCGATCCCCACGCCGGATTCTCAGGTCCGAAGCTGACATGGACAAGGTCGATAGCGTCGTCGTCGGAGCGGGGGTGATCGGGCTTGCGATCGCGCGACGGCTGGCCCAGGCGGGCCGCGAAGTGATCGTGCTCGAGGCCGCTGAGGGCATCGGCACCATCACCTCCTCCCGCAACAGCGAGGTGATCCACGCCGGCATCTATTACCGCGCGGGCAGCCTGATGGCGCAGATGTGCGTGAGCGGCAAGCGCGCGCTCTACCAGTATTGCCGCGACCACGGCATTCCCCATCGCAATTGCGGCAAGCTGATCGTTGCGACGACACCAAGCGAAACCGAAAAACTGCAGTCGATCCGCGCGCATGCCGAAGCCAATGGCGTCGACGATCTGCAGTTGCTGACGGGCGAGGCGGCGCGCGCGCTGGAGCCCGCGCTCAACTGCGATGCCGCCCTGCTCTCGCCGTCCACCGGCATCATCGACAGCCACGCCTACATGCTGGCGCTGCGGGGCGACGCGGAAGAAGCCGGCGCGGCTTACGCATTCCACACGCCGCTGTTGAGCGCCCGGGCCGGCGCCGGCCGGATCGAAATCGAAGCCGGCGGCGACGTGCCGATGACGCTTGCATGCAACCTGCTCGTCAACGCGGCGGGGCTGGGCGCGCCCGCGTTGGCGCGCAGCATCGAAGGCATGCCGATCGGGCTGATCCCCTGCGCCTATCTGGCCAAGGGCAATTATTTCAGCTGCAGCGCGCGGGCCCCGTTTTCACACCTGATCTATCCGGTGCCGGAGCCCGGCGGATTGGGCGTGCACCTGACGCTCGACATGGCGGGACAGGCGCGTTTCGGCCCCGACGTGGAATGGATCGAGAGCATCGACTATGCGGTGGATCCTGCCCGTGCCGAGCGATTCTATCCTGCGATCCGGCGCTACTGGCCGACGCTGCCGGACGGCGCGCTGGTGCCGAGTTATTCCGGAATCCGGCCGAAGATCGTGCCGCCGGCCGTCGCTACCCAGGATTTTCTAATTCAGGGCCCAGCCGATCACGGCGTCGCCGGGCTGATCAATCTGTTCGGTATCGAATCGCCGGGACTGACATCGTCGCTCGCGATCGCCGATCATGTCGGCGCGCTGGCGGCGATGTAACAGGCCGCGAGCGGACGGATGAGCGCAGCGGCGCCCATCCGGTCGCGTGGGAATTTTCGATACTTTGCTGGACTGATTAGTGGAGAGTTTCGCCGACGGTATGCTTCAACCGCTCGATCTCATCCTTGACCATCAACTTGCGGCGCTTCAACTCGACAATTTGCAGGTCGTCTGTGGAGAGGTGCACGAGCGCTTCGTGCAATTCATTCTCGAGGATCTTGTGTTTACGTTCAAGTTCAACAAGATGCGCCTGTAGTGCCATACGAAATCTCCTCGGTGGGTGAACCTCAGATTCGATCCGGACGAGGGAGTGTACACCAGACCGCGAATCTGTCGATGGTTATCCAGAATCGCGCCTGTCATATTTTCGGATTTATCTGTAACCAAACGTGAGTATGGGAACCCGGTCAGCTTGCGGACCGGCCTCGCAGGGACGATATTCACTGCCAGCCCAGAGCATGATCTCCGCGCCAACGCGTTCAGCGTTTGTCGCGGAGATTGTGCTCAAATCAAAGAGCTGGAGCGGGATGACTATTCGAGGAAGAGTTATCGCGCTCCAGGAATAATCCGTTCACAACCTCATCGCGCTTTCAGCTAACGTACACCATGACCGACGATGATGAGCGTGAGCTAGAAAACGAGCTCGCCCGGCTGCAGCAGGAGCATCGCGATCTCGATGCGGCGATCGACGCGCTGCATCAGTCGCCGGCGCCGGACTTGCTGCGGTTGCAGCGGCTGAAAAAACGCAAACTGCAATTGCGCGACCGCATCGCCTTCATCGAAGACCAGATCACGCCCGATATCATCGCCTGATCGTTGCGCTTGCCTGGTTCGGCCAATTCGGTTCGCAAAGATCGTCCGCCTTCCGGCAGATATTTTTCCCCGACATCCACACCACCCGGCGTCGCGAAGAATCTTGCCGGACGGCCAATCGAAAAAAACAGGTTTCCGGTGGGCGGATGCGGCTTGACTTCACAAGAACAAAAAGGGAACATATCACCCTGCCGCCAGCCTCGGGAGTTCCGCCATGTCCGTCACATCATCCATGTCCGTCACCCCTCCCCTGTCCGACAACAGCCGTTACGAGCAGGCCTGCGACCAGGCCATCGCGATGTGCGACGGCAATCTACGCTCGACCATCAAGGCGCTGATCATGGCGAACGAGTATCTGGAAACCGAACTGGAGGAATTGCAGGTGGCAATCGCCGCCGGCTGCGTGCCGGCGCGAACCTCCCATACGGAGAGCGACGCTGCCTGATCCACCAAACCCGGAGCGAACCAATGGCCGATGTCACTTATTACGTCGCAATGCCATTCCTGCAGGACGATAGCGGTTCGCCGATGGCGGGAGCCGCGGAAGAATGCCAGAGCCCGACGACCGCGTTACGGCGCGCCGAGATGATGTCGCGAATGGCCGGCAGCATCGGCGCCGTCGCCTTCAGCCGCAGCGGCGATCCGATGATCGGCGAATTCGGCGACGCGAAGTTGCTGCGCAAGTTCGGCGATGTGCCGGATGATCTCAGCGGGCTGTAGGGATCGTCGGCATTCGTAGGTGGGCAACGCGCAAGCGTGCCCACCATCATGCTTGCCAGATATACGGTGGGCACGGCGCAAGCGCGCCTTTGCCCACCCTACAGATCTCAAGCTCTTCACGACGCCTCGTGCCGCCGCAGCGCCTTGCGCACATACATGGCGCTGTCGGCCGCTTCCAGCGCGCGGCCGGCTTCGGAGTGGGTATCGAGAACAGAGACGCCCGCGGAGGCGCCCGCGGTAATGGTGCGGCCATCGAACTCGAAGGCGAGGCGATCGATCGCTTCCTCCAGCGCGGCCGCCTTGGCCCTGGCATCGGTCTCGCTGAGATTCCACAACAGCAGCGCGAACTCGTCGCCGCCGAGCCGGCCGACCACATCGGAAGCGCGCACCTGCGCGAGCAGCGTCGTGACGATGGCCTTGAGCACCTGGTCGCCTGCGGCGTGTCCGAAGGCGTCGTTGATCGGCTTCAAGCGATCGACGTCGAGCACGACCAAGGCACCGCCGGCACGATAGCGCTTGATGTAGGCAATCGCGCGATTGAGCTCGCGCTCGAAGCCGCGCCGGTTCGGGATGCCCAGCAGGAAGTCGGTATCGGCGGAGGCCTGAAGTTCCTCGATCTGCGCCTGCGTCCGGGCCAGTTCCGCCTTCAGCCGGCGAATCGTCGCCTTGGTGCCGTTAGACACTGCCGGCGGCCGGGATCCCGGCGCGGATGACCGCCGCGGTGCGGCTTTTTGCCCGGAAGCCGCGCTTTTGAGGCGTTTTCCGGCCCTGGAGGCGGTCGCCCTGGTTTTCTTCTTCATGGCCTTCCCTGTGCAGGCTTGCTTATGAAGGCTTGCCGGGATTCACCAAGACAGGATAGTCCATTCCTGATCCCTTGCCACGCCTTGGATGAGCCCCGGGTCGACCCTATAATCGGCCTATGTTTCTGGATTCCCGAACAGAATTGACGAGATGACCGCACCCATCGCCATCATCATGGGCAGCCAGTCCGACTGGGAGACCATGCGCCACGCCGCCGAGACGCTGACGGCGCTCGGGATCGACTGCGAAAAGCGCATCGTCTCGGCCCACCGGACCCCGGACCGGCTGTTCGCCTTCGCCAAGGGCGCCAAGGCGGCCGGCTTCAAGGTCATTATCGCCGGCGCCGGCGGCGCGGCGCATTTGCCGGGCATGGCGGCGGCGCTGACGGAACTGCCGGTGTTCGGTGTTCCCGTCGAATCCAGGGCGCTGTCGGGGATCGATTCGCTGTACTCGATCGTGCAGATGCCGGCCGGCGTTCCCGTCGGCACGCTGGCGATCGGAAAGGCCGGCGCCATCAACGCCGCACTGCTCGCAGCAAGCGTGCTCGCGCTGAATGACGCGGCGCTGGCAACGCGATTGGCCGCCTGGCGCAAGCAGCAGACCGACGCCGTCAACGAGCGCCCGGAGGGATCGGCGTGACGGCTTCAGGCAAGGTGAAGCTGAAGCCGGGCGATACCATCGGAATTCTCGGCGGTGGACAATTGGGCCGGATGCTGGCGATGGCGGCGGCGCGCCTTGGCCTCAGATGCCAGGTGTTTTCGCCGGACCCGGATTCGCCCGCCTTCGACGTGGTGCTTAACGCGACCTGTGCCGAATATGCCGACGTCGAGGCGCTGGAGTTGTTCGCCAACGATGTCGATGTCATCACCTATGAATTCGAGAACGTGCCGGCCGCCACCGCCATGGTGCTGGCCGCGCGGCGTCCGGTATTGCCGGCGCAGAGGATCCTCGAAACCACGCAGGACCGGCTGATCGAAAAAGATTTCGTCAAGCGGCTCGGCATCGACACCGCCGACTATGCTGACGTGTCGTCGGTGGAAACGCTGCAGAGCGCCATTGCACGCATCGGCCTTCCCGCCGTGATCAAGACCCGCCGCTTCGGCTATGACGGCAAGGGCCAGGCGATCATTCGCGAAGGCGACGACCCCGCTCAAGTCTGGCAAGACCTCGGCACCAAATCCGCGATCCTCGAAGCCTTCGTTCCATTCGAGCGCGAGATCTCTGTGATCGCCGCGCGCTCAGTCGACGGTCAGGTCGAATGCTACGATGTCACCGAAAACGAGCACCGCGATCACATCCTGAAATTCTCGCGCGTGCCCGCTGCGATCTCGGATGCGCTGACCGCAGACGCGCGTGCGGTCGCCGAGAAGATCGCCAACGCGCTTGACTATGTCGGCGTGCTTGCAGTCGAATTGTTCGTGGTCGCCGGAAACGGCGGACCGCATGTGCTGGTCAACGAGATTGCGCCACGGGTGCATAATTCCGGCCACTGGACGCTGGACGGCGCCTCGATCTCCCAGTTCGAGCAGCACATCAGGGCGATCGCCGGCTGGCCGCTCGGCAAGCCGGTACGTCACGGCCAGGTCACCATGACCAACCTGATCGGCGACGACATCCTCGACTACGAGCAATGGCTGACGGTGCCCGGCGCCACGGTTCACCTCTACGGCAAGGGCGCGCCGCGGCCGGGCCGCAAGATGGGCCATGTCACCGAAGTGGCTCCGGCAAGCAAGAAATAGCGTGCCTGCCCTGCTTCGCCGGCGCGTTTAAAAGATCAGGCCGTCTTCAAGCCTTCCACGACACCGGCCGGCTCCTCGCTGAGCCAGCGATAGATCACGCCGCCGAGCGCACCGCCGATCAGCGGCGCAACCCAGAACAGCCAGAGCTGCGCCAGCGCCCAGCCGCCGACGAACAGCGCAGGCCCGGTGCTGCGCGCGGGATTTACCGACGTGTTGGTGACGGGAATGCTGACGAGATGGATCATCACCAGCGCCAGGCCGATAGCGAGCGGCGCAAAGCCCGCGGGCGCCTTGCCGTGGGTGGCCCCCATGATGATGAACAGGAACATCATGGTCATCACCACCTCGGTGATGAAGCAGACCATCATGTTGTACTGCCCGGGCGAATGCGCGTCATAGCCGTTGGAGGCAAAGCCCTTGGCCAGATCGAAGCCGGGCGCGCCGCTTGCGATCACATAGAGCAACGCCGCGGCAACGACCGCGCCGATCACCTGCGCGATCACGTAAGGAACGATCTGCTGCGCCGGAAACCGTCCGCCGGCCGCGAGGCCGATCGTGACGGCGGGGTTGAGATGGCATCCCGAAATGTGGCCGATCGCATAGGCCATGGTGACGACGCTCAGGCCGAACGCCAGGGACACGCCAACCAGGCCGATACCGACCTGCGGAAAACCGGCGGCGATGACCGCGCTGCCGCATCCCGCAAAAGTGAGCCAAAACGTGCCGATCGCTTCAGCGGTATATTTTTTGGTGTTCATACTCGCCTCCTGCATGTTTAGGTTGCCGGATGCTAGAGAGAGCCCGTGAAGGGCTCGTTATTTGAAAAAACCGGGGAGCACCGGCCGAATCCCGCTGATATTAGTGGCTTTCCGGGGCCGGAAACCGGCTTCCCAGGTGGACATCTGCGGATTTGTCTGGTACATGCCCGCGCTCAGGGTAAGGGCCAGGCCTTTCGCCGGCCCTTCACTTTACCAGAATTCCTATCCGATCAATTGAAAGAGGATGCCGCGTGCAGGTTCTCGTCCGCGATAACAATGTCGATCAAGCCCTCAAGGCGCTGAAGAAGAAGATGCAGCGCGAGGGTATTTTCCGCGAGATGAAGCTCCGCGGACACTACGAAAAGCCCTCCGAGAAGAAGGCCCGTGAAAAGGCCGAAGCCGTGCGCCGCGCGCGCAAGCTGGCCCGCAAGAAGCTGCAGCGCGAAGGCCTGCTGCCGATGAAGCCCAAGCCGGTGTTCGGCGCTGGTCCCGGTGGCGACCGTGGTGGCGCTGGCGGCCGTGGTGGCCCGGGCGCAGGTCCGCGCGGACCGCGCTGAGCATCTACAGGGTTTGAATTGAAAACGCGGGCCTCGGGGCCCGCGTTTTTGTTTGGGCCGTTTTTGTTTTCGCCATCGCAGATCCAGCCGTATGGAATAATCGGCTCCGGTATGAGCAGCGCGCTCGATCCACATCTCCTTCGGCCATTGCTGCTATTTTGACCGATGCATTTTGCGACTCATCGGGTTATCTATGCTGCATTGGACAAGCGAGAGTATTCCGCTGCATGGCCGTTACGGATTGCAATGCCTTTCCCTGCGCTTCGCGCTTCACGCCCTGCGCTTCGCGCTTCACGGCCGTACCCATCGCGCTGCTGGCGATCGTTCTCACCTTTCCTCTCGGCGGCTGTTCGTTCGACCTGGGATCATGGGGGGCGGACAAGGAGAAGCCACAGGCCGCCGAGCAGAAGCCGACCGGCACGATCAGCGGGCAAGGCGCCGGCGACGCCCAAGGCTACGCCACGCGCGGCCAGACTCTCGCCAAATCCGGCAAGACCGAAGAAGCGCTGGCGGAATTCGACCGCGCGCTGGCACTCGATCCCTACAATGTGCAGGCCCTGTACGGCCGCGGGCTGATCTATCAGACCGACAAGCGGCATGAGCAGGCGATCGCGGATTTCACCGCAGCCAACGGCCTGACGCCACAACGGGTCGAGCCGCTGCTGGCGCGTGCAACCAGCTACCTCGCCATCGACAAGGCAAAGGAAGCCGCTTCCGATCTCGACGAGGCGGTGCAGGCCGACTCCAACAGCGCGCAAGCCTGGTCGGCTCGCGGCGTCACCTATGAACGTCTGGGCGACAAGGCCAAGGCGTTCACCTCCTACGGCCGCGCGCTCGCGCTCCGCCCCAAGGACGAAGCCGCGCGAAGCGGCCTCGCGCGCACCGGCGGCTAAGGTTTTTCCGGTTTTGATTGAATCGGAATCTGGCTGCAGCTTTGCTTGCGCCAAGCACAAGCCCCCGGATCAAATCCGAGGGCATGCCTCGCCCGAAGACGCCATAGACTTTATTTCGGCAGCACCGCGTGGAAGATCGACTTCGCCGTCGACAGCGCGTCCTCGGCAGCCGCCGTGGCGCGTTCGCGCACGGAAGGTTCGGCCACTTCGGCACGCAGATCGAGCGGGCGCGAGACCGGAATATCGGCGGGCGGGGTCGGGCGGTTCGGGTTGACGGCGTCGGCATAAGGCGGCCGCGCCGGTGACGGAGCTTGACCATAGGGCTCGCCGGCCGGCGAGCCCGAGACCATGATCGGCGGCGGCAGCGGACGAAGCGCAGGCGCATTCGCGGCTGCAGCCGCATTGGCACCCACGGGCGCGTTCGTAGCGACAGGCGCGTTCGCGACCCTGGGCGCCTCGGGAGCGCGAGCCGTCTCCGCGGCGCGCGGAGAGGCTTCGCCGTTGGCGCGCAGGCGCTCGATCGCAGCACGCGCCAGATCGTTGGCATCGCGCCGTTCATCCGGTGCAGCCGCGGTCTCGACCGGGCCAGCCGGCGCGGCCGCCACAACCGGCGCCGCCGAGGAATGCACGGGAGAGGAATTCACGGGAGAGGAATTCTTGGGCTGCACGGGCGACGGCAATATGACTCTGATCTTTTCCTTTTCGCGCGGCGCCGCTGCATGGCGGCTCTGGTCGGCGTCGGCCGGACTTTCGGCCGATTTCGCATCGGACTTGGAATCGGCGGACTTGGTGTCGGAGGACTTGGTGTCAGGCTTGGCGTCTGCCTTTGCTTCGGCTTTGGCTTCAGTCTTTTCCTGGGCCTTTTCGACCACCGCCGGCCGTTCGGCAGCGGTCTTCTCCATGATGGCTTTCTCGGAGATTCCCCTCGCCTTGACGCCGGCGGCCGGGAGGTTGCTGACACTGGCCGTGGTGTCGGCCGACTTGGATTCGGACTTGGCGGATTCGGACTTGGCGTCGGATTTGGCTTCCGCCTTGCCATCCCCCTTGGGATTGGCAGTCGACGCCGCCGCGGCAGGAGCATCCGCGCTGGGCTTGGTCACGATGTAGTGGTTGACGATGTAGGCCCCGATGACGGTCGCAGCCACCGAGGGAAAGATGTCTACGGCGAACTTCTTCAGGTAATTCAACATTCAGGCCACTCCCCGCGGTCCCTCAATTGCAGGAACTTTGAGGCACATTGAGGGATCAACTGCGACGGATCGGTGGCAATTCAGCAGTTCCCGTGCAGGCCGGGCAACGCCGGCCTGGATCGATCTGGAAAATCCAGGTTTCGTTTCAGGGGGGTTAACGGGTTCCCGCCGCCGGCCGGCCCCCGGGGCCACGGCTCCACGGCGGTTGGTCAGGGCTTCAGTTCGACCTCCAGAAACACGATCTCGGCTGCCGTCTCGTTGAGCACGTCGTGCTGGACGCCCGCCTTCCGGAAGTAGGATTTGCCGGCCCCGAGCTGCGCCTTGGTGCGTTCGCCGGTTGGCGCGACGATGGTCATTTCGCCGGAGGTCACCGGCACGATCACGTAATCCATCCCGTGGGTGTGATGGCCGGTGGCGCTGCCCGGCGCCAGCCGCCACTCGGTGACGCGGACTTCGGGGGTGTCGACCTGAACGTCGGATTTGGCGGCAAGCATATCGGGTTCACTCCAGGGGAACTACGGCACGAACACCATAAACACGAATACGGCAAACACCACCATATGCACCAGTCCGAACAGGATGTTGGTGCGGCCGGTGCCGAAGGTGAGCATGCTCAGGAAGAACGTGAGCAGCAGCAGTACCATGCCCTGGCCGTTGAGCCCGAGCACCAGTTCCTTGTCGAGCGCGTAGGTCGCCAGGCCGACCGCGGGAATAGTCAGCCCGATGGTCGCCAGCGACGATCCGAGCGCGAGATTGATACTCTTCTGCAGATCGTTGTTGCGCGCGGCTGCAATGGCGGTGACCCCCTCCGGGAGCAGGATGAGGAGCGCGACCAGTACGCCCGCGAACGCCGGTGGGGCGCCGATCATCGCGGTTACGACATCGACTACGAGCGAAAATTTCTTTGCCAGAAGCACCACGGCAAGCAGCGAGACAAGCAGCAGCGCAATGCTGAGCGCCAGCATCCGGTTCGACAGGGATGAGGTTTCGGTGGCAGCACCGGCGCCTCCCTTGATGAAATAATCACTGTGCCGGATCGTCTGGGTATAAAGGAACACGCCGTAGAGCATGAGCGTGACCAGGTCCACAAAGCCAAGCTGCGCCGACGAATAGATCGGCCCCGGCGCCGTCAGTGTATAATTGGGCATGATCAGCGTAATGGTCGCCAGCACGAACAGCACGCTGAGATAAAGGTTGGCGCCGGAAACCTGGAAATCCTGCTCGCGATAGCGCAGGCCGCCAATGAAGATGCAGAGGCCGACGAGGCCGTTGCACACGATCATCACCACCGCAAACACGGTGTCGCGCGCCAACGCGGGCTGCGGCTTTTCGCCGAGCATGATGGTGGCGATCAGCGCGACCTCGATAATGGTGACCGCAAGCGTCAACAATAGCGTGCCGTAGGGCTCGCCGATCCGCTCGGCGATCACCTCGGCATGATGCACGGCTGCGAACACCGTGCCGAACAGGACCGCCAGCAGCACGGCCGCGAACAACAGCCCGCCGGCCGACGGCGTAAAGCCGAGCCCGAGGCCGGTGGCCACGGCAAACAGCAGCACCGCCAGCGCCGGGAATATCCAGGCCGATTTCGGCATTGGTCCGTGTGCGCTCATGCGGTCAACTCCCCAATGGGTCGTGGACACAAGATGCGTCCCTGAGGGCAGCCATCACCCCTTCGCAAGGTTGATGAAATTTCGCGCGATTTCAATCGCGCCGAAATTATCCAGATCGTTATGACCGCCCCGGGCAAGCCGGACAAACCGTTTCGGCTCGTTCGCCAGCGCAAACAGCCGCTCGCCAAAGGCAACGGGTATCGTGGGATCGAGCGCGCCGTGCATGACGAGCAGCGGAACCTTGACGCTTGCGATCTGCGCGTCGGAACGGAACTGATCCCGCATAAATAGACGCACCGGTGCGAACCAGAACGCCGACGCGGCGACATCGGCGATCGACGTATAGGGAGCTTCCAGGATCAGCCTTCCGATGCGCTGCTCCGCTGCAAGCGCCACCGCAACGCCGGTGCCGAGCGAAAAACCCCAGACGACGATGTCGTCGGCGCGATAGCGTGCGGCCGCAAAGGCATAGGCGACAGCTGCGTCCTGCAGCACTCCGTGCTCGCTCGGTTGCCCGGTCGAGCCCGCATAGCCGCGA
Source organism: Bradyrhizobium sp. AZCC 1678 (assembly GCF_036924765.1). Lineage (NCBI taxonomy): Bacteria > Pseudomonadati > Pseudomonadota > Alphaproteobacteria > Hyphomicrobiales > Nitrobacteraceae > Bradyrhizobium > Bradyrhizobium sp. AZCC 1678. The sequence continues at coordinate 1,791,066 of NZ_JAZHSE010000001.1, read as the reverse complement.
TAGGACAATGCGATGACCCCGGTCCCGTCGGCGATGATGCTGCGAAAGCGGCCGAAGAAGCCGGCGAGATAATCGCCATTGCCATGGAAGTAGAGGACGACCGGACGGCCCGGCCTCGCCGGAACGTGCCAGACGATAACCTTCTCACCGTCAGCCGTGGTCAGGATATGTTCTTCGGCTTCCGGAAAGCCCGCCGCTGGCGGCGCCGTGCGCGCGGTCGTCGGCACCGGAAACAGAACGGCGCGCTGCGCGAAGAACAGGGCGAGCAGACCGCAGACGTAACCGACTGAGACGACGATCAGCAGCCATTTCAGTACGGTCATGAATTTCCTGCGCGCGACCTACATCCCCTTGACGATGTTCTCGGTGACCTTCTTGGCGTCGCCGAGCAACATCATGGTATTATCGCGATAGAACAGCGGATTGTCGATGCCGGCATAGCCCGAGGCCAGCGAGCGCTTGATGAACATCACGGTGCCGGCCTTCCAGACCTGCAGCACCGGCATGCCGTAGATCGGCGAGGTCTTGTCTTCCTCTGCCGCCGGGTTGGTGACGTCGTTGGCGCCGATCACGAAGGCGATGTCGGCCTGCGCGAATTCGGAGTTGATGTCCTCGAGCTCGAACACCTCGTCATAGGGCACGTTGGCTTCCGCCAGCAGCACGTTCATGTGGCCGGGCATGCGCCCCGCAACCGGGTGGATGGCGTACTTCACCTCGACGCCTTCCTTCTTCAGGAGGTCGCCCATTTCGCGCAGCGCATGCTGGGCCTGCGCCACCGCCATGCCGTAGCCCGGCACGATGATCACCTTCTGCGCGTTCTTCATGATGAAGGCCGCATCGTCGGCCGAGCCCAGCTTGGCGGGCTTCTGCTCGCCGCCGCCACCGCCGGCCGCGGCGGTTTCGCCGCCGAAGCCGCCGAGGATGACCGAGATAAAGGAACGGTTCATCGCGTGGCACATGATGTAGGACAGGATCGCGCCCGAGGAGCCGACCAGCGCACCGGTGATGATCAGTGCGGAGTTGCCGAGCGTGAAGCCGATGCCGGCCGCGGCCCAGCCGGAATAGGAATTCAGCATCGAGATCACGACCGGCATGTCGGCGCCGCCGATCGGGATGATCATGAGCACGCCGAGCACCAGCGCGATGATCGTGATCAGCCAGAAGTCGAGCGCGCTGCCGGACCGGACCAGGCCGAAAATGAAGAACACCAGCGCCAGCGCGAGCGCGATGTTGATGATGTGGCGACCGGGCAGGATGATCGGCGCGCCGCTCATGCGCGCGGAAAGCTTCAGGAACGCGATCACCGAGCCGGTGAAGGTCAGCGCTCCGATGGCGACGCCGAGCGACATTTCGACGAGGCTGGATGCGTGAATGGCGCCGGGCTTGCCGATGTCGAAGGCTTCGGGCGCATAGAAGGCGCCGGCGGCGACCAGCACTGCGGCCATGCCGACCAGCGAGTGGAAGGCGGCGACCAGTTCGGGCATCGAGGTCATCGGCACCCGCCGCGCGATCACCGCGCCGACACCGCCGCCGATGGCGATGCCGAGGATGACCAGCACCCAGGCGATACCATCCGCCGGCGGATGAATGGCGAGCGTGGTCGCGACCGCGATCGCCATGCCGATCATGCCGAACAGATTGCCCTGGCGGGACGACGCTGGACTGGACAAACCGCGCAGCGACAGGATGAACAGCACACCCGCCACGAGATACAGAATTGCAGCCAGATTGGCGTTCATCTCAGGTCCCCTTTGTCTTCGTCACCCCGAGGTGCACGCCGCTCACTTGGCTTTCTTCTTGTACATCGCCAGCATGCGCTGGGTGACAAGGAAGCCGCCGAAGATATTCACACAGGCGAAGATCAGCGCGATAAAGCCGAAGCCGCGCGCCCAGCCGCTGCCGCTTGAGATCATGGGGACGCCGACCGCGAGCAGCGCGCCGACCACGATCACCGAGGAGATCGCATTCGTCACCGACATCAGCGGCGTATGCAGCGCAGGGGTCACCGACCAGACTACGAAGTAGCCGACGAAGACGGCGAGGACGAAAATCGACAGCCGGAATACGAAGGGATCGACGGCCTGGGCGACATGCTCCATGGATTCTCTCCTTAGGCTTTCGGCTGGAAGTTCGGGTGGATGACGGCGCCGTCCTTGGTCAGCGCAGTGGCTTTCACCAGTTCGTCATCCCAATTGACCGCGAGCGCCTTGTTCGGCTTGTCGACCATGGTCTCGATGAACGAAAACAGGTTGCGGGCATAAAGGCTGGAGGCCGACTGCGCGACACGGCCGGCCACATTCGTATAGCCGACGATCTTGATGCCGTCGGCGTCGACGACTTCGCCAGGCTTCGCGCCCTCGACATTGCCGCCGCGTTCGATCGCGAGATCGATCAGCACCGAGCCCGGCTTCATCGACTTCACCATGTCCGAGGTGACGAGCCGCGGCGCCGGGCGGCCCGGGATCAGCGCGGTGGTGATGATGATGTCCTGCTTCTTGATGTGTTCGGCGGTGAGCGCGGCCTGCTTGGCCTGGTACTCTTTCGACATTTCCTTGGCGTAGCCGCCGGCGGTCTGCGCGTTCTTGAATTCCTCGTCCTCGACCGCGAGGAACTTTGCGCCGAGCGATTCGACCTGCTCTTTTGTGGCCGGGCGCACGTCGGTCGCGGTGACCACGGCGCCGAGCCGGCGCGCGGTCGCGATCGCCTGCAGGCCGGCCACGCCGACGCCCATCACGAACACTTTCGCCGCCGGAACGGTGCCGGCCGCGGTCATCATCATCGGGAACGCGCGGCCAAAGGATTCGGCCGCCTCGATCACCGCGCGATAGCCGGCGAGGTTCGCCTGCGAGGACAGCACGTCCATCACCTGCGCGCGCGTAATGCGCGGCATCAATTCCATCGCAAACGCCGCGACGCCGGCATCCGCGATCGTCTTCAGCGCCGCTTCATTGCCGTAGGGGTCCATGATCGCGATGACCAGCGCGCCGCGCTTGTATTGCGAAAGTTCGCTCGCTTCAGGCCGCTTCACCTTGATGATGATGTCGGCGTCCTTCAGCGCGTCCGCGCTGATGGTGGCGCCCACCGCGGTGAATTCGGAATCCGGCAGGCCCGACTTGATGCCCGCGCCCGGCTCGATCGCGACTTCGGCACCGAGTGCCTTGAATTTCTTCACGGTGTCCGGGGAGGCGGCAACCCGCGGCTCGGACGGATCGATTTCCTTGGCAACGGCAATCTTCATGAGGCCTCCCGGCGCGGCAGGCGCGCGCGCAAGCAAACTAGCGTCTTTTTCGCTTAGTTGGATACCGGTTTCGCAACCGGCATGCGTGCATTTTCTGGCCACCGCCGGGGTGGCGGTGCAGGCAGCGATGCGTCAGGTCAGAAAGTAGCCCATCAGGGCCACGATGATCACGACGGCGATGGTGCCGTATTTGACCAGCATGATGAACCCTTCATAGGTCTGCTCATGGGCCTCATAGTCATTGCCGTCAGCGGTCGTGTAGGCCACTTCGTTATGGTCTGCCATCGGTATCCCCAGTCAAAATCCGCGTTTCTCGCGTGCAATTACCGCAAAGCGTTTGGCAGGGCAACGGCCCCCTGCCTATCGGGTCATTCGGAAGGCCAATTATCCCGGATCCAGCGGGTCAGGCTTTCCTCGCTGACCTCGCCTGCGGCGAGGGAGAGAATGATGGCGGCCGCCTCTGCCTCGGGCACAATGAAGTCGACGCCGTTGACGCCGAGAAAGGTGTACAGCGCCAGCAGTGACGTTCGCTCGTTGCCGTCGACGAAGGGATGATTGCGGGCAATGCCGAAAGCATAGGCTGCAGCCAACTCGGCCAGTTCAGCCTGCTCGTATGCCCATCTGTTCTTCGGTCGATCGAGGGCAGATTCAAGCATGCCCTCATCGCGCAATCCGCTCGCACCGCCGTGTATCGTGAGTTGCTCGTCGTGAATGGCAACGATCATCTGGCGAGTGAGCCAGAACGGCTCAGTCATTTAGCAAGCTCGGCCAACGCGTTGTGATAGCGCTTCATGCCACGCCGGGCGACTTCCATCGCCTTCTCGAAATCCGGGTCATGCGGGGTTAGCCGAAAACCACCGTCGGGCGTTAGAGTCGCATAGAGTTTATCGCCGACGCTGACGTGCATCCGAGCAAGTACATCCTTCGGGAGGATGATCCCCGAGGAATTACCAATCTTCTTGATTTCGACGGTTCCGATCACTTGACCGCGGGGATCGGGCGTAACTTTCGGTTGCTCGTTCATGGCGCAAGCTCCGTTATACGAAATGTATAACATACCTCGGCCACCCGTTCAACAAATGTTTTACGGCGCCTGGCGCGGCGCCGCTACCCGACCACGAAGTCGAAACGTCCGGCGAGCCAGCCCGTGTTCTTGGCCGTGCGCACCAGCAGTTCCTTGCGGAACAGGCCGTCGGAGCGGTTCAGCACTTCGCCCGGGAAATAGAGCTGGGTGGTCAGCACGCGGCCGCCGCGCGGCTGCACTTTCACGTGGATATGACGAGTACGGCCGACATAGGCGCCGGGCACGATGCTGCGCAATCGATAGCGGCCTTCCGCGTCAGTGAACTGATGGCCACGCAGGCGGAAACCGGAATTATCGTAGCGGCCTTTATCGTCCGCCTGCCAGAAATCCAGCAAGGCGCCGGCCAGCGGTTTGCAGGCGCGGGAGAGCACGAAGCCAACCAGTTCGATCGGCTGCCCCGCCATGCCCTCTTCGAACAGTTCGGTTCGCTCAGGCGACGACGGCTTGAAGTATGGCCCTTCGGTTTGCGACAGTGTTACTTCGTCGCCGTCGTGGCATGCAGGCGTCGGGGCTAGCGGGGCCTGAGCCAGACTGCGATCAATCGCGAGCAGCGAACCGGCCGCGAAGACTCCCGCTCCAAGTACAACGCGCCGCGTCGGGGTGTCGATCATGGGGCACTCCCCTCCTATCGTCACCGTCATCATGGAGGGCGACGGCGGCTGAAATTGTGTCAGCGCCCATCACAAATCCGTTTCGTGGCCGCGGGCACCCGTCAGCCCATCTCTTCCAGTTCGTCGATCATGCCGGCAATCACCGACAGCCCGCCGTCCCAGAATTGGGGGTTCTTGGCATCGAGCCCGAACGGCTTGAGCAGTTCGGAATAATGCTTGGTGCCGCCGGCCGCGAGCATGGCGAGATAACGCTCGGCAAAACCCTCCGAGGCATTTTCGTAGACCGCATACAGCGAGTTCACCAGGCAATCGCCGAACGCATAGGCGTAGACGTAGAACGGCGAATGGATGAAGTGCGGAATGTACATCCAGAAATTTTCGTAGCCGGGACGGATGTCGATGGCCGGCCCGAGGCTTTCACCCTGCACGCTGAGCCAGATCTGGCCGATGCGCTCCGCAGTCAATTCGCCGTTCTTGCGCTCGGTGTGCACGGCGCGCTCGAACGAATAAAACGCGATCTGCCGCACCACGGTGTTGATCATGTCCTCGACCTTGCCGGCCAGCAGCGCCTGGCGCTGCCTGGCGTTTTTGGTCTGCGACAATAGCCGCTTGAAAGTCAGCATTTCACCGAACACGCTGGCCGTCTCGGCGAGCGTCAGCGGCGTCGGCGCCATCAGCGCTCCATTTTTGGCCGCCAGCACCTGGTGCACGCCATGGCCGAGCTCATGGGCGAGCGTCATCACGTCGCGCGGCTTGCCTTGATAATTCATCAGCACATAGGGATGTGCCGACGGCGTGGTCGGGTGCGAGAACGCGCCCGGCGCCTTGCCCGGCCGCACCGGTGCATCGATCCAGCGATCGGTGAAGAAGCGTTCCGCGATCGCAGCCATCTCGGCGGAGAAACCGCGATACGCCGTCAGCACCATCTTCTGCGCCTCGGGCCAGGCGATCGTGCCGGTGGCCGCAAACGGCAGCGGCGCATTGCGGTCCCAATGCGCGAGCTTCTTCTTTTTGAACCAGCCGGCTTTCAGCTTGTAATAGCGATGCGAGAGCCGCGGATAGGCCGCGCGAACCGAACCGACCAGGGCATCGACGACCTCGCGCTCGACGCGGTTGTTCAGGTGGCGCGAATCCGCGACATCCTTGAAGCCGCGCCAGCGATCGGAAATCTCCTTGTCCTTGGCAAGCGTGTTGGTGACGAGCGCAAACGTCCGCTCATTGTCCTTGAAAGTCTTGGCCAGCGCCTGGCCAGCGGCCTTGCGCTTTTCCGGCGCGCGGTCCTGCAGCAGATTGAGCGTCGGCTCGATCGCCAGTTCCTTTCCGCCGACCTTGAAGCGCAGGCCGGAGATGGTTTGGTCGAACAGCCGGTTCCAGGCGGCATAGCCGCTCTGGGATTTTTCGTGAAACAACTGCTCGACGCGATCTTCGAGCTGATACGGCTTGTCCTTGCGCAGATCCTCGATCCACGGCCGGTAATGCCCAAGCTCCGCCGTCTGCATCGCGCGCTCGATCACGGCGTCGTCGATGCGGTTGAGCTCGAGGGCGAAGAACAGCAAATGTACCGAAGCCGCCGTCAGCCGCTCGGAGACGTCGCCATAGAATTTGGAAATCGCCGGATCGACGCTGTCCCCGGCATGAACGAGGCCGGCATAGGAGCCGAGCCGACCGGCGAGATCGTCGATCGCCTCGTAGCGCTTCACCGCTTCGGCAAGCCAAAGGCCGCCATCGTCGCGGGCAACGCCTTCCGCCAGCTTGCCTTTGTAATCCGTCTCGAACGTGATGCATTCCGCATCCATCGTTTGCAGGTCGCGTGCGATTTCGGCCGCGCCGATGCCGGAATATAGGTCGGCCAGATTCCATTCCGGCAGCTTGCCGGTTTTGGATTTGGCTGCGGCCGCCTTGCTGCCCGTGGCTGATTTGCGGGACGTCTTGCCGGCTCGGGAGGTCGCAGATTTCACGCTCATGACACTTTCAAAATTGGGAGGTGATCAGGAAATGGGTTTGCGAGATCAGGCGAAAGCCACAAGCTGCGGCACGAACTGGACGAACAGCTCTTCACCCTCGAGGAGCATCGAATCGAGCTTTTCGTCGGTCGCACTGCGAATCGCAATCCACAACGTGATCACGCGGACCATGAGCCACGACGTCGACGGGACGGCGGCCTTCGCGTGAAGTGCCACGAGATCGAGGTTGCGATGCTCGAACAGCAGCCGGCCCGATCCGTCTTCCAGGATGTAACGACCCCCGATCCGGGACACGCACAACTCGCAGGCCTGATCCGGCAGCGGGCTCAGCAGATAGAACTGGACGTCGCCCTTTTCCGTCACGCCGGTTTCCCATTCGCGTCCGGTCTCCGGCGCAGTCGCCGCGCTCAGTGTCGCCAGGATGGTGCCCAGTTCCCTTTCACTCCATTCGCCGGTGTTCTGTTTACGCTCGAACGCCACGACGCTCATTTGCTTTCCGCTCCGAACAGCAGCCGGTGCAATTCCGGCTCGTAGTACTTTAACAGATGCTTAGCGAAGGCTGACTGTTCAATCCCCAATTCGTTGGCCCATGCCCCCATAATTTCCGTTGGAACCCGGCTGAAGCCGTTCTCGACCTGTGAGATGAAAGTGTAATACTTCAGGCCAAGACGTGCAGCGAGATCCGCCTGCGACAATTCGGCATCCGCCCTGCGCGCCTTGAGCCAATCCCCAGCCAATTTCCGCAATTGCTTGGCCTCCGGCACAGCCTTGCCGGCAAGACGTTCAGTGAAAACGTCTTGATGTTTTCCTCGTTTCATGATTACTAAACTATCTAGAGTGAATGACCGGGTAGGTGATGTTCCCTACCACAATCTCAGCTCGCGAATAAGAATCAGATGGCTTTCTTAGACCGCAGTCAGATTGTTGAGACAAATCCCCGGCCCCCCGCGGCGCGCGGCAAGGAGTTGTTTGCCGGCATCCTGCTCGTGTCGCTGTTAGCGACCGTGGGAATCCGGAACATTGTGCCGGTGGACGCCCTGGCACCCGCGATCGTCACCCTGCTCTTTGCGGTTGCGGCATTGACGGCCGGTTTCGCGCTGCTCTGCCGGCGCGACCGATTCCGCGTCATGTGGTTCGACCTCGCCGGAAGCCTGACGTTCATCGGCGTCGTTCTCTCCGTTCTGATCGAACCGGACCAGATGATCAGGCTCTTCGCCCTCACGGATCAGCCTGAGTAACGGGGAAGCATTTTTCCGCAGTCTGACTGCGTCTTTTTCTACGGACGTCCAAGCCCGGGCCCCTCTGGCAGTTCAAGCGAACTGCGATGTCGGATTGGACCATCAACGGAGTGGCCCGAATGCTGGAACTAATCTCCTCGCAACACCTGACAGCGCTTTTTCAGGTCATCATGATCGACCTGGTGCTCGCCGGCGACAATGCGATCGTCATCGGGCTCGCAGCTGCAGGCCTCCCCGAGGGGCAGCGCAAGAAGGCGATTGTGATCGGCATATTGGCCGCCACGATCCTGCGTATCGGCTTCGCTTCCGTCACGGTTCAGTTGTTGCAAATCATTGGACTGCTGCTCGCGGGCGGCGTCCTGCTGCTTTGGGTATGCTGGAAGATGTGGCGCGAGCTGCGTGCGTCGCATCATCACGAACCGAAATTGCAGAGTCTTTCAGCCGCAAGCACGTTCGATGGGGCAGCCCCTGCGGGCCATCAAAAGACGCTTGGCCAGGCCGTCTGGCAGATCACGCTCGCCGACGTGTCGATGTCGCTCGACAACGTGCTCGCGGTCGCAGGCGCCGCGCGCGAGCACCCGATGATCCTGATATTCGGTTTGGCACTCTCCATCGCACTGATGGGGCTCGCCGCCAACTTCATCGCGCGCCTCCTGGAAAAGCAGCGCTGGATCGCCTATGTCGGCCTCGCGATCATCCTCTATGTAGCTCTCGACATGTGCTACCGCGGCGCGCTGGAGGTGTGGCCACACCTCAACGCTTAGTTCCCCGCCCCACGGATGCCATTTCCAACAATTAAGCGTGCGTTAATCGGCATCGGCGAAAGTGCCCCGATTCGATACAATCCAGTAGCGTGCGGGGAAAAACCATGGCTGCCACCATTTTGATTGCCGATGACGACGCTGTGCAGCGCCGTTTGGTTGAAAACATGGTGCAGAAGTGCGGTTATGAGCCCCTCGTCGTCGATAGCGGCGATGCCGCCGTGGCCCTGCTGACCGCCCCTGATGCGCAGGTGATCGATGCGGTGGTGCTCGACCTCGTGATGCCCGGCCTCGACGGCCTCGGCGTACTTTCAAAAATGCGTGAAGCAGGCCTGAGCATCCCCGTCATCGTGCAGACCGCCCATGGCGGCATCGACAATGTGGTTTCAGCGATGCGCGCCGGCGCGCAGGATTTCGTGGTCAAGCCGGTCGGCTTCGAACGGCTGCAGGTGTCGCTGCGCAACGCACTCAATACTTCTGCGCTCAAGGGCGAATTGCAGCGCATCCGCCACAGCCGCGAAGGCCGGCTGACCTTTGCCGACGTCATCACCCGCAGCGAAACCATGGCAGCCGTGCTGCGCACCGCGCAGAAGGCGGCGAGCTCGAGCATTCCGGTACTGGTCGAGGGCGAGTCCGGCGTCGGCAAGGAATTGTTCGCCCGCGCCATCCATGGTTCCAGCGAACGCAAGTCGAAACCGTTCGTCGCGGTCAATTGCGGCGCCATCCCCGACAATCTCGTGGAATCGATCCTGTTCGGTCACGAGAAGGGCGCCTTCACCGGCGCCACCGAACGCCATATGGGCAAATTCGTCGAAGCTTCCGGCGGCACGCTGTTTCTCGATGAGGTCGGCGAGTTGCCGCTGGCGGCGCAGGTAAAGCTGCTGCGCGCGCTGCAGGAAGGCACCGTCGAGGCAGTCGGCGGCCGCAAGCCGGTGAAGGTCGACGTCCGCATCATTTCCGCGACCAACCGCAAACTGCTCGACCTCGTGAAGAGCGGCGCATTCCGCGAGGATCTGTTCTACCGGCTGCACGTGCTGCCGCTGACGATCCCGCCGCTGCGGCTGCGGCGCGAAGACATCCCGCATCTGCTGCGGCATTTCCTGGCGCGCTTTGCCGCCGAGGAAAACCGCACCATCACCGGCATCAGCGGCGAGGCCGTGGCCCATCTCGCGCAGCTCGATTGGCCCGGCAACATCCGCCAGCTCGAGAACACGGTGTATCGCGCCGTCGTCATGAGCGAGAGCGACCAGCTCGGCCTGTCGGATTTCCCGCAAACCGTCGGCCACGCCGCAACCGACGGCCAGCTGGCGCACAGCGAGCCGTTGATCGTCGCGCCATCGACGGCGCCCGCCATGGTTTCGGGTAGTGATATACCGATTGCTCCGCTCGCCACTGCCGGCAACCTTTCGATGCTGACCGCCACCGGCGAGGTGCGGCCGCTCGAGGACATGGAAAACGAGATCATCCGTTTTGCGATCTCGCATTATCGCGGGCAGATGTCGGAAGTCGCGCGGCGACTCAAGATCGGCCGCTCCACGCTCTACCGCAAGCTCGATGAGGCGGCCGCCAACGACCCTGCCGAAGACGGCGCGCAGGACGCGAACTGAGCGGACGGCCGACGGGCGATTATGGCGCCCGCATGGCAAAGATCGTGGCAAACCAACGACATCCATCGTTCGGAAGCTTTTGAACCGTGGCTTGGCGGTGACAGACAAACGGCGGGGAGCGTGGCAAAACCGCGAGACCCGAATGCAAACGGGTTGTTTGAGGTCAGTTTGTCGTGAGTTGTCCCGCATGGCGCTGGCTGCATGAGAGGGGCATATGTATCGTCTGCGTTTGAACCGTGGCGTGCAGGCGTACGACTGAGAAACCGACCGAGCCGGCGCTTCCCGCGCAAGCCGTGACGAACGATACCTAACGACTGTTCCATGCCGGGGCAGTTCGCCCAAGGGGGTGTGACGATGCGTGACTGTTCGACGAATCGTGCAGGATTTGACCGCGTGCTGATGGCCGTCGCGGCAACCTTCCTCACGGTATCCGCGACCTCAGCACTGGCGGCCCAGTCGACCACGCCGCGCGCCAGCGCCGCCGAGCTCGCGATCGACGCAGCAGTCCCCCGCCCCGAACCTGCGAACGTTCCGCCTCCCACCGTCGACGACTTCAAGACGGACACCACCGCCACGGTGCCTGACGCATCCAAGGTAACTGACAAGCCGGCCGAGGCGGCCCCAGCCGCAAAGGCGAACGAGCCCAAGCCGGCCGAAGTCGTCACCACGCCTGCAGCCAACGACGCCGCAACCGCCGCGCCGCCGGCTGCGACAGCCACCGCGCCCGCCGCCGAACCCGCCAAGGAGTCGGTGAAGGTAAGCACCGTCGCACCGGCCGACCAGCCAGTTGCCGACCGGCTGCGCGACATGCTTGGCACCAAGTCGCTGCGCTATTTCGACCGCAAGAACGAGCGCGCTGCCGTCGAGAAGTTCTACTCCGCGCGCGACTATGCGCCGCAATGGACGCAAGCCGGCAAATTGACCGACAGCGGCAAGGGCGTGATCACCCGTTTGAAGGACGCCGCCTCCGAGGGCCTCAATCCGGCCGACTATCCGGTGCCGGATTTTGCGGCCGCCGCTTCGCCGGACCAGCTCGCCGAAGCCGAACTGAAACTGACCGCGAGCATGCTCGACTATGCGCGACAGGCCCAGAGCGGCCGGATGCACTGGTCGCAGGTCGCGGCCGACATCCTCTATCCCGAGCATCCGACCGATCCGGCCGAAGTGCTCGCCAATATCTCGACCGCCAAGGACGCATCCGCGGCGCTCGACGGCTACAACCCGCCGCACAAGCTCTACAGGGAATTGAAGGCCAAGCTCGCCGAGCTGCGCGGTCAGGGCGACGGACCGATGATCCACATCGCCGAGGGGCCGGCGCTGGCTTACAAGGCTGCGACCAAGAAGCTCGGTGAGGTGGCGCCGGAAGATCCGCGTGTGCCGCAACTACGCACCAAGCTCGGCATCGCCGACCATCCCGACAGCACGCATTACGACGCCAAGGTCGCATCCGCCGTGCGCAAATTCCAGGAGAGCGTCGATCTCAAGCCGACCGGCGTACTCGACGACCGCACGGTGAAGGCGATCAACAGCCCGAAGCGCGACCGGCAGATCGACATCGTCCTCGTCAATCTGGAGCGCCTACGCTGGCTGCCGCGCCAGCTCGGCGCGGCCTCGCTCGGCAACGCCTATGTCATTCTCAACGTTCCCGACTTCACGCTGAAGGTGATGCAGAACGGGGCCCCGGTCTGGACCACGCGGGTCGTGACCGGAAAGCCGGGCAAACATGCGACGCCGATGCTGACGGAGACGATGAAGTTCATCACGGTCAACCCGACCTGGAACGTACCGCCGTCGATCATCTACAACGAATATCTGCCCGCCTTGCAGCAGGATCCGACCGTGCTGGATCGCATGGGCCTGCGACTGGAGCGCAACCGCGACGGCAGCATCCATATTTCGCAGCCGCCGGGCGAAGCCAATGCGCTCGGCCGCATCCGTTTCAACTTCCCGAACAAGTTCCTGGTCTATCAGCACGACACCCCGGACAAGAATCTGTTCGCCAAGGAAGAGCGCGCGTTCAGCCATGGTTGCATGCGGGTGCAGAATCCGGATCAATACGCCTCGACGCTGCTCAACATCGTGATGCCGAACGCGAGCTACACGCCGGAGAAAATCCGCAGCATGTACGGCCGCAGCGAGATCGACCTGAAATTCCCGACGCCGATACCGGTCAACATCACCTACCAGACCGCGTTCGTGGACGATGCCGGCAAGCTGCATATCCGCAAGGACATCTACGGCCGCGACGCCACGATGATCAATTTGCTGAAGAACGGCCGCAACCGGGACCTCGAGACCCTGGTCTCCCACGCGCAGCCGAACTATTCGCGCCCGAAGGATGCGTTGCCGCCCGGCGTCAGCTTCGCCAGCGACAACACCTTTTCCTCCGGACCCTCGTTCTTCGAGCGCCTGTTCGGCGGCCCGTCGACCGCGACGCCGCCCGCCCCGGTTGGCCGCCGGCCGCAACAGCGATTCACCCGGTAACCCCGTCGAACGGGATTTCCGAACAAAATCAACGACCTCGCCTCCGGGGCGGGTTCGTTTACGTTAACCCTATCCATCCAGGATTCGGCACCGGGCACTTTTTCGCCACAGTCCACGGGTTAGGTTAAGTCTAACTGGGGGGCGGGACGGTAAACATCGGTTAACCATCCCGCTTTAAGAAAGCGTTCACCCTCTTTTGCCGGGGTCTTGCAAAAGAAACACCGTGAACGCTCGTCGACTGGGTGGGCTCTTACGTGCTGGCTGGTTTCGCGCGCCAATTCAATCCGCTTGTTCTGCCAAAGGCCGGATATCGGATCGGGCTGACTTCGCTGTTGCTGCTCGCCGGTGCCGGCTCGGTGCATGATGCGACGGCGCTGAACGAAACCCGCACCCTCTCCTTCCACCACACCCATTCCGACGAAGACCTCACCGTCACCTTCAAGCGCGACGGTCGCTACGACGAAGAAGCGCTGAAGAAACTCAATCACTTCCTCCGCGACTGGCGCAGCCAGGACTCCACCACGATGGATCGGCATCTGTTCGACATCCTCTGGGAAGTCTACCGCGACGTCGACGGCAAGAAGCCGATCCAGATCATCTCCGCCTACCGCTCCCCCGCTACCAACTCCATGCTCCGCCGCCGCTCTTCCGGCGTGGCGCGCTTCAGCCAGCACATGCTCGGCCACGCCATGGACTTCTACATTCCGGACGTGCCGCTGGAGCAGATCCGCGCCGCCGGGCTCCGCCTGCAGCGTGGCGGCGTCGGCTTCTACCCGACTTCCGGATCGCCGTTCGTCCATCTCGACACCGGCAGCGTCCGTCACTGGCCGCGCATGACCCACGATCAACTCGCCAGGGTGTTCCCGGATGGGCGCACCGTTCACCTGCCGTCCAATGGCGGTCCGATGAAGGGCTATGAACTGGCCCGCGCCGACATCGAGCGCCGCGGCAATGGCGACAATGCCGCAACCGTCGGCAAAATGCCGAACCTGTTCGCGGCCCTGTTCAGGGGCGGCAAGTCGACCGAAGAGGACGACGAAGGTGGCAGCGCTCCCGTCAAGAACGAGAAGCCCACCCCGGCCAGCGTGACGGCCGCAGCGTCACCGGCGAAGTCACCGGATCCCGTTCCGACGCCGCGTGCGAAACCGCAGGTCGGAGCCACGCTCCAATTGGCTTCGGCCGACGCGCAGATCGTGCCGGCGCCCAAGGCTAAGCCTGACGCGAAACCGGCCGCACAGGCTTCCGCCGACAACACCGAGCCGAAACCGCAGACGCCGGCGGATATCATTAACTCCCGTGGCTTCTGGGACGACGTACCGAGGGCGGCGAACCAGGCTACCCCTGCCCAGGTCGCAGCGCTGCGCGCACGCCAGGCGCTCGCCGCCGCCACCGATCCGCAGCCGACCGCCAGCGTCACCGAAGCGTTCAACAAGGCGATGGCCTATGCACCGGCCGCCTCCTCGCCGGTCGATCGCGCCAACGTCGTCGCTGCCTCCGCGCCGGTCCCGCCGCGTCCCACCCGTCTGGCGCGCAATGCCGGTGCCGCAACCGAAATCAATACCGTGGTCGCCAAGGGCGCGCAGGGTCAGGACGCCGTGGTCGCGACCTCGACCCGTCTCGCCGCCGCCCGGGGCAACGATGTCTGGATGCGGGTGGTGATACTGGCGCCGAGCGCGAGCAGCGCGATGTCGACGACGGTACTCGGCGACACCGAGATGACCCAGATGCGCAGCTACTTCGTCAAGCCGCCGGCCGCGATCACCATGGCCTTCTCGGAAGATCCGATGATGGGCATGACCTGCGACCGCTTCACGGGATCGGCGACCGCGCAACTGCCGACGCAGTCGTTCGTAATGCGCACCGCCGCGCTGCGCTAGGCGCTCGTCGTCATTGCCGGGCTTGACCCGGCAATCCATCCTCTTCGCATGAAGGGCTTTGATGTTTGATGGATACGCGGGTCAAGCCCGCGTATGACATCGTTCGACGCCTCACAGCATCCCCAGCGCCTGCATGTAGGTCTCCAGAATGGTTTCCTGCTCGGCGCGCTCATTGGCGTCCTGCTTGCGCATGCGCACGATGGTGCGCAGCACCTTGACGTCGAAGCCGTTACCCTTGGCTTCCGCATAGACGTCACGGATATCGTCGGAGATCGTCTTCTTTTCTTCTTCCAGACGCTCGATGCGCTCGATGATGGCCTTGAGCTGGTCTTTGGCGAATTTTGTCGCGGGCTCGTCCTGGACGGCGGCGGCGGAGGTGGCCATCGGGTACTCCTGAATGGAACTGAAAGTGATGCTGAAAGATCAAGCGCCGCACGCGTTACCGCACGGCGCTTTTTTCAGGATTGACCTGAAAGATCGCCGCGCCTTGCGTCAAGGCAGCATCGCGCTCATCCACAGCGCGCCCACAGGAGATGAGGATACGTAGCCGGATGGATCGGGATAGGGGGGAGTCTCACGACTCCTCCCTCCCACACCACCGTACGTACGGGTCCGTATACGGCGGTTCGGCGGATTATGCGATCCGCAGTGCGCGACAGAAGCCACGCCGAGTGACCCGAGGAATGCGTTTGGCAAGGCCGTGGTGAGCGCAGGGCTCGCTGAGAGCCGCCAAGGGCCACGTGGGCTACCGGCGGCTTGTGCCGCCAGGTCCCGGCCGACGCCGCGGCGTCGCAGCTCAGCGAAGCGAACAGGTCCACGCTTCCATTGCTTCCAGACGATGGCGCGCAACCGTCGCCTGATCCATTCGTCAAGTGTGCGCAACACCGACAGCGTCTGGCAGAAGCCGAAGTAGCCGCGCCACCCGATCAGGTAGACCGACAGCTCCTTGACGATCTGCGCAAGGCTTCGACCGCCCGTGCGTCGCGTGAGTTCCAGAACCTTCGCCTTGAAGCGGGCGATCGCCTGCGGCGCGATGCGCCGTCGCGGTGGGTCGCTTCCGCCGGTAAAGCTGAAGCCCAGGAACTTGCGGACACTCGGTTTGGCGGCCGCGCTCTTGGCCTTGTTGACCTTGAGCTTGAGGCGCTTTTCAAGGAACCGCTCGATGCCAGCCAACACCCGTTCGCCTGCCCGCTGACTGCGTACGTAGATGTTGCAGTCGTCGGCGTAGCGCACGAAGCGGTGACCGCGCTTCTCCAGCTCCTTGTCCAGCACGTCCAGCATCAGGTTCGACAATAGCGGCGAGAGCGGACCGCCCTGCGGCGTACCCTCTTCCGTCGGGCTGACCAGCCCTCCTTCCGACACCCCCGCATTCAAGAAGGCACGGGTGAGCTTCAGGATGCGCTTGTCGGCAACCCGCTTGGCAACCAGCCCCATCAGGATGTCGTGGTTGACCCGGTCGAAGAATTTTTCCAGATCAATGTCCACGACGATGGCGTGCCCGGACGCGATGTACGTCTGCGCCCGTTCCACCGCCTGATGCGCCGAGCGCCCCGGCCGGAAGCCGAAGCTCGTCTCGGAGAACGTCCGGTCCCAATCCGCCTGCAGCACCTGCATCATTGCCTGCTGGATGAAGCGGTCGAGCACCGTCGGGATGCCGAGCAGCCGCACGCCGCCCGACGTCTTCGGTATCTCCACACGCCGCACCGGCTGCGGCTTGTAGGTGTCCTCAAGCAACTGAACTCGGATCGTGGGCCAGTGCTCCTTCAGGTAGGCCGGTAGTTCGCCGACGGTCATCCCGTCGACGCCCGCCGCGCCCTTGTTGCGCTTCACTTGCGCCAACGCTTTCTTCAGGTTCTCACGCTCGACAACTGCTTCCATCGACGGCCCTGCGGCCGCCGGGCGTTCGAGGTCGGTGGTCGCCGCGCGCGCTTCGGACTCTTGGGCGGCGGCATTCAGGGCTTCACCCTTCGCTCCGGTGTCCAAGTTCAGCTCGATCTGATTCTTCTGCCGCATGGCTCGTGCGAGATCACCGCTCTACTGACCACTTCCACCGTTTGGGCCTTCGGCGGCACGCCACCGCCTAATATGCCCGCTGCTGACTTCTGCGCTGCGGTCAGGCCGCCTTGCGGCGACCTCAGTCCCGTTGCCGGGACACAGCGCAGACCTCCCGAGGTAAGACCGACCGCCTTCACCGCACGCCCGCCAGATCTACCACCCCGACCTTTGATGACCGTGGACTTCGCGATTGGCTGCTCGCTCGTCCGGCCGGGACGGCCTCATTATCCGGTGCTTGTCCATCGGGCCGCGGCTTTGCTCCACGCTTTCTTCAGACCCCACCTCGCGATGACGCCCTTGCGCTTCACTAATCCTTCGCCGTCATCAGGCTGGATAGAGGACTTCCACCTCCAAGCTGTCGTTCATACTCGGCACACAGCCAACGGGTCGCGCGAATGCGCGCCCGATGACAGGCTCCGCGCAATCCGGGAAACTTTCGCCCGGCGGGCACCGCCCCGGATTGCGCTGCGCTCCATCCGGGGCTACGAAGTAAGGCTCAATGCCCGGGGTGGACCTTCTTCATCGCGGCCAACTGCTCCCGCGTGGCCGTACCCTGGTGTTTCGCCTTCCACTCCTCATAGGGCATGCCGTAGACCGCCTCGCGGCTCTCGTCCTTGCTGACGGCGACCCCTTTGGCGTCGGCCTCTTCCTTCATCCAGTTGGACAGGCAGTTGCGGCAGAAGCCGGCCAGATTCATCAAATCGATGTTCTGGACGTCGGTACGGGCGCGCAGGTGGTCAACCAGGCGCCGGAAAACGGCGGCTTCCAGTTCCGTTCTGGTTTTGTCGTCGATCGTCATGGCCTTGGGTCCTGGGTCCTGCGTGATATGGGGTCGAGCATATTGATATCAGGTGGGAATTGTCACAGATTTTGCCATATCTGCGCGCAAAAGCGGCTATCGCACGTGGGGTCCCCGTTTCCCATAGCGCGGGAAAGGCGTGCCCGGCCGTTGACAGGTCCCGCCGGCTCACGCGAAATCGTCAATGATTTGATATAGCTTCACTGCATGACCGCAAAAGATTCTCGATGCCTGACCTCCCTCTCCGCTCGCATGACGGCCGGCCTGATGCCGATGCTCGCGTTGGCGGCGACGTGCCTGTGGAACAGTCCGGCGGCAGCCGATTTCCGGCTCTGCAACAACACTTCCAGCCGGGTCGGCATTGCGCTGGGCTACAAGGACCCCGAGGGCTGGACCACCGAAGGCTGGTGGAACGTGTCATCGCGCAGTTGCGAGACGCTGCTGCGCGGAACTCTTGTCGCCCGTTACTATTACATCTACGCGCTCGACTATGACCGCGGCGGCGAATGGTCGGGACAGGCCTTCATGTGTTCGCGTGACAAGGAATTCACCATCAAGGGTACCGAGAATTGCCTGGCGCGCGGCTACGACCGCACCGGGTTCTTCGAGGTCGACACAGGCGAACAGCGAGCGTGGACCGTGCAACTGACCGAAGCCAACGAGCAACCCGGGCAGCGCGTGCCGGGAATTCCGGGAACAATGGGACCGGGCGGCCCCGGCGGGGTTCCCGGCCTGTCCAATCCGCCAAGCGGACCGGGTCTGCCGCCAGCCCCGGCGCCCAAGCAATGAGACGGCTCCGTCGTATCAAGATCCTCGCAACCCTCGGCCCGGCATCGTCAGACAGCGCGATGATCCGGAAGCTGTTCGAGGCCGGCGCGGACGTATTCCGCATCAATATGAGCCACACGCCGCACGACAAGATGCGCGAGCTGGTCTCGACTATCCGCAATGTCGAGTCGAGCTATGGCCGCCCGATCGGCATCCTGGTCGACCTCCAGGGACCGAAGCTGCGGCTCGGTGCCTTTGCCGAAGGCTCCACCCAGCTCAAGAACGGCCAGAGTTTTGTGCTCGATTCCGACAAGACGCCGGGCGACAACAGCCGCGTGCAGTTGCCGCATCCGGAAATCCTCGCCGCGCTTCGACCGGGCCATGCGCTGCTGCTCGACGACGGCAAGGTGCGCCTGATCGCCGAGGAAACTTCGAGCGAACGCGCGGTGACGCGGGTGGTGATCGGCGGCAAGATGTCGGACCGCAAGGGCGTCAGCCTGCCCGATACCGACCTTCCTGTTTCGGCGATGACGCCGAAGGACCGCGCCGACCTCGAAGCGGCGCTGGTGACCGGGGTCGACTGGATCGCGCTCTCCTTCGTGCAGCGCGCCGAGGACGTTCACGAAGCCAAGCGGATGATCCGCGGCCGCGCCGCCGTGATGGCCAAGATCGAGAAGCCGCAGGCGATCGACCGGCTCGGCGAAATCATCGACGCCTCCGACGCGCTGATGGTGGCGCGTGGCGATCTCGGCGTCGAACTGCCGCTGGAGCGGGTGCCGAGCCTGCAGAAGCAAATGACGCGGATGGCGCGCCGCGCCGGCAAGCCGGTGGTGATTGCGACGCAGATGCTGGAATCGATGATCCAGGCGCCGGTACCGACGCGCGCCGAAGTCTCCGACGTCGCGACCGCCGTCTATGAAGGCGCCGACGCCATCATGCTGTCGGCTGAATCGGCCGCCGGCAAATTCCCGGTCGAAGCGGTCTCGACCATGAACCGCATCGGCGAGGAAGTGGAGCGCGATCCGACCTATCGCTCCGTGCTGACGGCGCAGCGGTCCAACCCGGAGAATACGGTTGGAGATGCCATCGCGGACGCCGCGCGACAGATCGCCGAGACGCTGGAATTGTCGGCGATCATCTGCTGGACCTCCTCGGGCTCGACGGCGATCCGCGTGGCGCGCGAGCGGCCGAAGCTGCCGGTGGTGGCGATCACGCCGAACCTTGTCACCGGCCGCAAATTGTCCGTCGTCTGGGGCGTGCATTGCGTGGTGGCCGAAGACGCCCACGACCAGGACGACATGGTCGATCGCGCCGGCTCCATTGCTTTTCGTGACGGTTTTGCCAACGCCGGCCAGCGCGTGATCATCGTCGCCGGCGTGCCGCTCGGCATCGCCGGCACCACCAACATGGTGCGCATCGCCAATGTCGAGCCGGAGGGCGCGGCGAAGAAGTGACGGTGTACGTGCGCCGGGGCGCGCGCAGGCGCGAACCCGGAATGACAACGCCAATTACTGCAGCGTCGCGTCCAGCGTGATCTTCGTGTTCAGCAATTTCGACACCGGGCAGCCGGCCTTGGCCTTGCCCGCCAGTTCTTCGAACATCGCCTTGTCCGCGCCCGGGATCTTCGCGTTCAGCGTCAGATGCACGGACGTGATCGCAAAACCATCGCCCTGCTTTTCCAGTGTGACGTCGGCCTTGGTTTCCATGTGTTCGGCGGTGAGCTTGGCTTCTCCCAAAATCAGCGACAGCGCCATGGTAAAGCAGGCGGCGTGCGCGGCGCCGATCAATTCTTCCGGATTGGAGCCGGGCTTGCCCTCGAAGCGGCTGGCGAAGCCGTAGGGGTAATCGCTGAGCGCGCCGCTCCTGGTCGAGATCGCGCCCTTGCCGTCCTTGATGCCGCCCTGCCATTTGGCGGATCCTGATGTCGTCGTCATCGCATGCTCCTGATCGCGGTTGAACCCGTCGATAAGCCGCAGCGTGGCAAATGGTTGCGACACAGGCGTGTCGAACAGCCGGGTTCAGGCCCCGACCAGCGCTTTCGCCGGCAGTACCGCCTGCACCACGAGGCCGCGGGCGCGGGCATCCATCACGCCGACGGCGCGCAGCGCCAACAACGTGACGGTTTGCACGGCGTCGCGCAGCTTCGCGGAATCATCCAGGTTCTCGGGCGCCAGCGGGCCGACCAGCGATTCATGCAGCGCGCCGAGCAGCGCGGTGGCGGCAAGTGCCGTATCCTGCGCCGGCAGATGGCCGGCGCGCACCGCGGCGTCGATTCTGGCGGCAATCTCGCCGGAGATTTCACGGCGGCTGGCAAGCCGCGACACCGAGACGTCGACATCGACCGGTTCGGCCAGAATGCCCCAGGCGAGCTTGCGTTGTGACAGCACATGCACGGCCACCGTGGTAACGGCGGCAGCCAGTGCCGAGGACGGCCCGGGAGCGGCATCCGCCGCGCGGCGGATCGCCGCCAGTTCGTCGCGCGACACTTCGGCGATCAATTCGGAAATCAGCTCGGCCTTGGAGGGAAAGTAGCGGTAGACGGTGCCGGCCGCGACATTGGCGCGGACTGCGACCGGAGCAATCTGCACCGCCGCCATGCCGCCTTCGGCCGCTGCGTCCCGCGCCGCCGCCAGGATGGCGCTACGCCGCGCCGCCAGCCGCTTTACGACCTGATGGGTTCGCCGATAGACCATGGCGCGTCGTCCGTCCCCGGCGCGCTCTCGAGCCCCCGTGGAGCCTGCCAGAACACGCACACCTTCAACATCTTGAGCGATAAACGTACTCATCGCTTTGAAGAAGTGAACAACTATTCACGGCTGATGACAAGACGGTTTTCAGCGTGTTTCGGGAAGGATTTGCCGGCCAAGGCGCTAGCGAATGCCGCGTTGTGGGCGGCGTTCATCAAATAGCCAGCGGTGATTTCATGCCCCCTGCGCATGATATTGCCGCCATCGCCTCACGCCATTCACGCGCCGGCCGCAACCAGCTTTGGCACCGGCTCATGCCGCCACCACGATCCGGCTCGGCGCAGGACCAGCGTGGACACGACCAGCGTGGCGCCAAAGCCGGTCGGAATACCCGTGAACATATAGCAGCCGATGAGAGCGACGACGGCGCCGAGCGCCGGGAACTCGTAGGTGCGAAAACCGGTCTTCAGTCCGACGCGGACCATGAAGGCGATCGGGATCGCCAGCACCATCATGTCGTACATGAAGAGATAGGGCGTGGTCAGCAGCGTACCGGCGGCAAGCGCTGCGGCCTTCAGCGTGTAGGGCACGCGGCTTCGCCACATCAGCGCCAGCACCACGGCCACGGAGGCGGTGAGAACCCACTGGAATGCCCAGCCGAGCGGCTCGGTGCCGCCGAAGTAACGCACCATCGAGAAGATGCTTTGCAGCTTCCACCATGGGGCCTTGCCTTCGGTCAGGAAGGCTTGCGAGAATTTCGGCATCCAGTGGAAGAACGCCAGCCAGCTCTCGATGCCGAAGGCGAGCCAGGAAGCGGTGGCCAGCACGACCGCCGTTACGCCGGCGCTGATGAACACGCGCCAATGCCCGGCTGCGATCAGCATGATCGGAAACAACAGCCCGTATTGCGGCTTGTACGTCAGAAGCCCGAGGCAGATGCCTGCCAGCACCGGGCGTATTGGAATCAGATAGAGCGTACCGCCGATCAGCGCCGCGGTGAGGAATCCGTTCTGCCCGACCAGCGCATTAATGAACGCCATCGGAATGGCGAGCGCGAGCAAATAGCCGAAGTTGCGGCCGACGATCGCGCGCATCGCGACAACAAAGGGCAGAAAGCTGACCACAACCCAGCCGATAAAGGCGAGTTGATAGGGAAGCTGTGCCAGCAACGAAGCGACGAACAGGAACGGCGGCGGATAGTGCCAGGCAAAATAGCCGACAAAATCCTGACCGAGTTTTGCGACCTCGACCTGCTTCTGGATGTCCCAGTCATAGGCCTGAGCCGGGACACCATCGAGCACCAGGCGGCCGGCCGCCCAGACGTTGATGAAGTCGGTCGGGATGCCGAGGCCGTCAGCATTGTAAACCCACCAGTGCGAGAAATACGCCGACAGGCAAAGGGTCACGTTCGCAACCGCCAGCACCAGACAGACCCTGACGAGCCACGCGGGAATTGCAGTTTGCTCCGGTGCGGGCCTGAAGGTGGAGTGAGAGGCGGCCATGCGAGATCCTTGCTCGGGCGCCTGTCCCAAAGCGCACGCCCCTAAAGCAATAGACCGGGCCGAATTGAGGAAATCTTAAGTTTTGACGCAGCAACGGCAGTTTTTGTTGTCGTCCCTACGAACGCAGGGACCCATACCGCGTGATCTATCGATAACGCCGTATGGCAGACGCCTGCTTACACAACTACGTTCGGCGGTTATCGGTCCCTGCGTTCGCAGGGACGACCTCTGAGGAGTGCAACAAGTAACCCCTACTCCCAGCTCAGCGCCCCGCCGTTCTGATATTCGATCACCCGCGTCTCGAAGAAGTTCTTCTCCTTCTTAAGGTCCATCGCCTCCGACATCCATGGAAACGGATTTTCGGTTTCGTCGAACACCCGCTGTAGCCCAAGCTGCGCACAGCGGCGGTTGGCGATGAAGTGCATGTAGCTCTCGCACAACGCCGCATTCAGGCCGAGGAAGCCGCGCGGCATGGTGTCCCGCCCGTAGGCCGCTTCCAGTTCGGCCGCCTCACGCACCATGGCGCGGACCTCGTCCTGAAAGGCTTTGGTCCACAGATGCGGATTCTCGATCTTGATCTGGTTGATGACGTCGATGCCGAAGTTCAGGTGAATCGATTCATCGCGCAGGATGTACTGATACTGTTCGGCGATCCCGACCATCTTGTTGCGGCGGCCGAGCGAGAGGATCTGGGCGAACCCGGTATAGAACCACATGCCCTCGAAGATCACATAGAACGCGACGAGATCGCGCAGGAACGCCTGGTCGGCTTCCGGCGTCCCGGTCCTGAAATCGGGATCGTCGAGGTGCTGGGTATGCTTCAGCGCCCACGCCGCCTTGTCAGTGATCGACGGCACCTCGCGGTACATGTTGAACAGCTCTCCCTCGTCGAGGCCGAGGCTTTCGACGATGTACTGGAAGGTGTGGGTGTGAACGGCCTCCTCGAAGGACTGCCGCAACAGATATTGCCGGCATTCCGGATTGGTCAGATGGCGGTAGATCGCCAGCACGATGTTGTTGGCGACGAGGCTTTCGGAAGCCGCGAAGAAGCCGAGGTTTCGCTTGATGGCGCGGCGCTCATCCTCGGTCAGGCCGTCGCGCGATTTCCACAGCGCGATATCGGCCTGCATCGAGACTTCGGTCGGCATCCAGTGATTGTTGCAGCCGGCGAGGTACTTTTCCCATGCCCATTTGTATTTCAGCGGCAGCAATTGATTGACGTCGGCGCGGCAGTTGATCATCCGCTTGTCGTCCACGGACACCCTGCCGCCGCTGCGGTCGATCGTGCCGAGGCCGGTTTGATCGGCCGCAACAGTGGTTTGCGCCACCAAGGGAAGTGGCATCCGGCGCAGGGGCGCAGCGGGTTCTGACCAGTCGAGCATTGTCGTTTCCTTCTCTTCTTGTCTGCTTACTGGCAGGCTTCGCATTCGGGATTGTCGATGGAACATGCCACCGCGCCGGACAGGTCAGGCGCCGTGATGGCGGACGGGACGATGATCGGCGCGGCCGACATCGCAGGTGCAGCCGCAACGGCGTTGAGCTTGCCGTCGGTGCCCCGGAGCGTGGATTTTTCGACATGCGTCGCGCTGCGCGAGCGCAGATAATAGGTCGTCTTCAGCCCGCGCGCCCAGGCCAGCCGATAGAGCGCGTCGAGCTTCTTGCCTGAGGGATTGGCGATATAGAGGTTAAGCGACTGCGACTGGTCGATCCATTTCTGCCGCCGCGAGGCCGCCTCGATCAGCCAGGCACTGTCGATCTCGAAGGCTGTGGCATAGAGCGCCTTGAGGTCGTCCGGAATGCGATCGATGGTGCCAACGCTGCCGTCGAAATATTTGAGGTCGTTGACCATCACCTCGTCCCACAGCCCGCGCGCCTTGAGGTCGCGGACCAGAAACTCGTTCACCACCGTGAAGTCGCCGGACATGTTGGATTTGACATAGAGGTTCTGGTAAGCGGGTTCGATCGACTGCGCCACGCCGCAGATGTTTGAAATCGTTGCCGTCGGCGCGATCGCCATCACGTTCGAATTGCGCATGCCTGATGATTTGACGCGCTCGCGCAAGTGATCCCAGTCAAGCGCCATGCCGCGGTCCATCGCAAGGCCGCCGCGGGCTTCCGCCAGCAGTTCGATCGAATCGATCGGCAAAATGCCCCGGCTCCACAGCGAGCCGTCAAACGACGGATAGCGCCCGCGCTCGGCCGCCAGATCGACGGAGGCCGAGATCGCATAGTAGGAGATCATCTCCATGCTGGTATCGGCGAAGGCAACAGCCGCATCGGAAGCCATCGCGATCCGCAACGCCTGCAGCGCATCCTGGAATCCCATCAGCCCGAGACCGACCGGGCGGTGCCGCAGGTTCGAGCGGCGCGCTTCCGGGATGGTGTAGAAATTGATGTCGATGACGTTGTCGAGCATCCGCATCGCGATGGCCACGCTGCGCTTCAGCCGCGGCTCATCCAGCCGCCCTTCCCGCACGTGGTTGAGCAGATTGATCGAGCCGAGATTGCAGACGGCGGTCTCGTCGTCGGAGGTGTTGAGCGTGATCTCCGTGCAGAGATTCGAGGAATGAATCACGCCGGCGTGGCGCTGCGGCGAGCGCAGATTGCAGGGGTCCTTGAACGTGATCCAGGGATGCCCGGTCTCGAACAGCATGGTCAGCATCCTGCGCCAAAGATCCGTGGCGCGAACCTGCTTGAACACCCGGATTTCGCCGCGCGCCGCCTTCGCTTCATAGAACGCGTAACGCTCGGCGAACGCCGTGCCGTAGAGATCGTGCAGATCGGGCGTCTCGTCCGGCGAGAACAGCGTCCATTCGCCATCGGCCTCGACGCGCTGCATGAACAGGTCGGGCACCCAGTTCGCGGTGTTCATGTCATGGGTGCGGCGACGGTCGTCGCCGGTGTTCTTGCGCAGGTCCAGAAATTCCTCGATGTCGATATGCCAGGTTTCGAGATAGGCGCAGACCGCGCCCTTGCGCTTGCCGCCCTGGTTGACCGCGATCGCGGTATCGTTCGCCACCTTGAGGAACGGCACCACGCCCTGGCTCTCGCCGTTGGTGCCCTTGATGTGGGCGCCTAGCCCGCGCACGCGGGTCCAGTCGTTGCCGAGCCCGCCGGAATATTTCGCCAAGAGCGCGTTGTCCTTGACCGACTTGAAGATGCCGTCAAGATCGTCGGCAACGGTGGTAAGGAAGCAGGACGACAATTGCGGTCGCAGCGTTCCCGAATTGAACAGCGTCGGCGTCGAAGCCATGAAGTCGAACGACGACAGCAGGTCGTAGAACTCGATAGCGCGTGCCTCGCGGTCGATCTCGCGCAGCGCAAGGCCCATCGCGACGCGCATGAAGAACGCCTGCGGCAGTTCGATGCGGTTGCCGCGTTCATGCAGGAAATAGCGGTCATACAGCGTTTGCAGCCCCAGAAACTGGAACGCCAGATCGCGCTCCGGCTTCAGCGCCGCGGCGAGCTTCTTCAGGTCGAACCGCGCCAGATCGGGATCGAGCAGCTCGGCCTTGATGCCGGTCTTGATGTAGGCGGGGAAGTATTCGCCGTAGCGTACCGCCATATCGGCCTGCGACGCGCTGGTCGGCGCACCGAGCACGAACGACAGCACCTCGGTGCGCAGCTTGTCGAGCAATAGCCGCGCGCTGACATAGGCGTAGTTCGGCTCCTGTTCGACCAGCGTGCGCGCAGCCATGACGGACGCCAGCGCCAATTCATCCTGGCTGATGCCGTCATAGAGATTGCGATGGGTCTCAGTGAGCACTGGAGCCGCCTCGACGCCATCGAGGCCAGCACACGCCTCGTTGACGATCAACACCAGCCGCGCCGTGTCGAGCGGAACTTTCGTCCCGTTCGCCAGCGTCACATGCAACAAAGGTCCGGTTGACGGCTTGGCCGATTTGGCCGCTTCCTGCCCGGCGCGCTGCCGCGTTCGCTCCTCGCGATACAGCACATAGGCGCGCGCGACCTTGTGGTGCTCGCTGCGCATCAAGGCCAGTTCGACTTGGTCCTGCACGTCCTCGATATGAAAGGTGCGGCCCTCGCTCATCCGGCGCGACAGCGCGCCGACGACTTCGTCGGTCAGTTGCTCGACGATTTCATGCACGCGGCGGGAAGCGGCCGCGCCATGCCCCTCGACCGCGAGGAACGCCTTGGTCATCGCGACCGAAATCTTGCTGGCATCGAATTTCGAAACCGTGCCGTTGCGGCGGATCACCTGCATTGGAGGCGCGGCTGATGATTCAGAGCGCAACGCGAGAAAGGGAGCGGCTTTGGCTTCGGGAGAAACGAGTTGAGAAGATTGCGACATCGGCAGACCCCGTAGTGTTGTTGGGGCTGGATGTCTTGGGGCGACGCTGCATTGGATGCCCGGCGGCAAAGCACCGGCATGATTCTGCAAGCGGCCGCCGGACACCCCGCCCGTGGACGTTTTTTGGTGTCGCGGCAGGTCTCCTGGCTCGCAGGTCGGCGTCGTACCCGGTCTTCCCAATGCGTGGCCGCATCAGTGACGTGAAATCGGGAACAACTCACTGCTTACAGTTGCGGGGGCAGCGTCGGATTCTCGCAAAACACGCGATACACCGACTTCCCTCTTAGCCACCAAATCTTGCGATAGGGCGGGCCGTGACGGCTATATCTGGTATTATTCGGGCCGGAGTGTCAATGGGGCGCTGGAGATCGACGATCAAAAAAAATTTCCGCAGGGGGATGAAAAGCATGGGAAGCTGATTCTTTCTCCGCTTGAAAAACGTTTTCCCCGCTATTCCAGCCGCGTTCAGCTCATGACGTCGCATAGGGCGCGAAGCGGGACCGCGTCTCGTCGATTCGCAAGGCCCGGCCGACCGGCGGAAATGCGCGCTGCGGACAGTCCGGCCGTTCGCACACCTTGCAGCCCATGCCGATCGGCGTCGCCAGTGACGGATCGATCTTGAGACCCTGCGAATAGACGATTCGCTCCGCATGGCGAACATCGCATCCCAAGGCGACCGCAAACGTCTTGGCGGGCGCGCCGTAGCCCCCGCTGCCGTGCGACACTGTGCGGGCAATCCAGAGATAGGTTCGTTCATCGGGCATCCGCGCCAATTGCGTCAGGATACGCCCCGGGTTGGCGAAGGCCTCATAGACGTTCCACAGCGGACAGGTCCCGCCGACCCGCGAAAAATGGAAGTCGGTCGCCGATTGGCGCTTCGATATGTTTCCGGCGCGATCGACACGGATGAAGAAGAACGGAACGCCCCGCGCATTATGGCGCTGCAGGGTGCTCAGCCGGTGACAGATCGTTTCAAAGCCCACGCCGAACCGGTGACTGAGCAACTCGATGTCGTAACGACACCGCTCCGCCTCGTTGAGGAAAACGGAGTAAGGCAGGATCAGCGCACCGGCGAAATAGTTCGCAAGGCCAATGCGGGCGAGGCCGCGCGATTCGTCGCTGGTGAACTTGGCGTTGTCGACGATCGAACGTATCGCCTCGTCCAGTTCCAGAATGGCGATCTGCGTCGCGAGCTGAAACGCCTGCTGGCCCGGATCAAGGCTCGGCGACAGCCGCAGCGTTCGTGTGCGGCCATCGAACAGGCGCTGTGTTCCCGATCCCAGTTCGTCAATCACGTCGATCAGGACAGTCACGCCATGCCGGCTTTCGAGATACGACACCAGGCCCGGCGTCATCCGCCCGACAGGCAATTCCAACCGGCCGGCGATCGCTTCCGCCGCATCGTCGAGCTCGGCAATGTGGTTGTGCTGCAGATAGAAGAAGTCGCGGACTTCCTCGAACGGCGTAGACGGCAGTACCGCCGCAGCGGCCTGACGGTCGTCGCCGAGCCGCGCGGAGATGGCCGCATATTGCTCGGCGGCATGGCGGTATTTGCGGTTGAGGTTGATCAGCGCGCGCCCGACCGCGGGCATGTTCTGCGCGAGTTCGCGAAGTTCAGCGATAGCGATCGACTCTCCTAGCGAAGGATCCGCCAGCGCCTCGCGCAAGTCCGAGATCAGGCGCGCCTCGTCGCCCTCGGCGAACGACTGCACGTCAAGGCCGAACACCGAATTGAGCGCCAGCAGCACCGGCACGGTGAGCGGACGCTGATTGTTTTCCAGTTGGTTGAGGTAGCTGAGCGAGATCCCGAGTTTGCCGGCAAGCGCCGCCTGCGTCAGGCGCTGCTCCTCACGCAGTCTTTTCAACCGCACGCCCATGAAGGTCTTTTTCATCGCACCACCTTCGCAAACTTTGCAAATCGACCGGCTCTTCTTCGCAAGACTACGCTTTTTCAGCCATTTCGACGGCGCACATTTGTAGATATTGCGAAGTCGGTACGGAAAGACAAGTCGTCCGGAGCAGGAAAATGCATTCAGCGGCGTCGCCAAACCTCCATCCCGACGAGACCCGGTTCGTGGAGATGGTGTTTCCAGAGCAAGCCAATCATTACGGCACGCTGTTCGGCGGCCATGCCCTGAGCCTGATGGGCAAGGCGGCATTCGTCACGGCCACGCGGCACGCGCGCCAGAGCGTGGTGATGGCGACATCTGACAGAATCGAATTTCACGAGCCCGTCCATGTCGGCGAACTCGTCGAGCTCGTTGCCCAGGTCGTACGGGTCGGGCGCAGTTCCATGACGGTCGCCGTCGACATGATCCGCGAAGATTTGATCAGCGGCCGGCGGAAATCCGCGGTGCGCGGAACGTTCGAAATGGTCGCGGTGAACGAATTCGGCCGGCCGGTCCCGATCGCGCAACCAGCCATGACCGATCCAATCCAGAAGGAAGCTGCGTCTTGAAACAGCATAGCGTTCGTACGTTCAAATCGGCCGATCATTTGCCGCGCGCGGGGCAACTGGCCTGGAAGATCGCTGAGGTGGCCGCCGACCCGGTCGCCGTCGACAGCGACGTGGTAGAGATGCTGGGCAACCGCATCATCGACAACGCCGCCGTCGCTGCGGCCTCGGTCGCGCGGCGTCCCGTTGTCAGCGCGCGAACGCAAGCCGAAGCGCATCCGTTCCAGCCGGGAGCCACGGTGTTCGGATTGGCTCAGTCGCAGCGGATTTCGCCGGAATGGGCCGCCTGGGCTAACGGCGTCGCCGTCCGCGAACTCGATTTCCACGACACGTTCCTGGCGGCGGACTATTCGCATCCCGGCGACAACATTCCGCCGGTGCTGGCCGTCGCCCAGCACTGCGGGCTGACGGGCGCGGACCTCGTTCGCGGGCTGGCTGCGGCCTACGAAATCCAGGTCGATCTCGTAAAGGGCATCTGCCTGCACGAGCACAAGATCGATCACATCGCCCATCTCGGCCCGTCCGCCGCCGCCGGGATCGGCGCGCTGCTCGACTTGCCTGCCGAGACGATCTATCAGGCCGTTCAGCAGGCGCTTCACGTCACCACGACGACGCGGCAATCGCGCAAGGGCGAGATCTCGAGCTGGAAGGCCTATGCGCCGGCCTTCGCGGGCAAGATGGCGATCGAATCCGTCGATCGCGTGATGCGCGGCGAAGGCGCGCCGTCACCCGCCTATGAAGGCGAGGACGGTTTTATTGCCTGGCTGCTCGGCGGGCCGAGCGCGGAATACGCGGTGCCGCTGCCGGAAAAGGGCGAACCCAAGCGCGCTATTCTCGACACTTACACCAAGGAGCATTCGGCCGAATATCAGAGCCAGGCCCTGATCGACCTGGCGCGCCGGCTCGGACCGAAAATCGGCGATCTCTCGAAGATCGAGAGCATCATCATCCACACCAGCCACCACACCCACTATGTCATCGGCACCGGCGCCAACGATCCGCAGAAGATGGACCCGAAGGCGAGCCGCGAAACGCTCGACCATTCGATCATGTATATTTTCGCGGTCGCGCTCGAAGACGGCGGCTGGCATCACGAGCGATCCTATGCGCCCGAGCGCGCGGGCCGCGAAACGACGGCCGCGCTGTGGCGCAAGATCTCGACGGTCGAAGACCCCGCATGGACCCGCCGCTACCACAGCCACGATCCGAAGGAAAAAGCGTTCGGCGGCCGCGTCATAGTGAAGCTGAAGGGCGGCTCCGTCATCAGTGACGAAATTGCGCTGGCTGACGCGCATCCGCTGGGCGCCCGCCCGTTCAGGCGGCCGGACTACATCCGGAAATTCCGCAACCTGGCGGAAGGCCTGATCACCACGACCGAGCAGGATCGCTTCATCGCAACGGTGGAAAGACTGGCGTCGTTGAAGGCGGGCGAGCTGACCGACCTCACGTTTACGGTCGATCCAAAATTCCTCGGCGCGACATCGACGCACGGCATTTTCGACTGGCGCGACGCCGCTCCGGTCACAGTCCAGCGCGCCGCCGGCAACCGATAAGGGAGATTGAGATGACGGACATCAAGCCTTCGCCCAAAAAATCGGTCGCGCTATCAGGCGTGATCGCCGGCGACACCGCGCTGTGCACGGTTGGCCGCACCGGAAACGACCTGCATTATCGCGGCTACGATATTCTCGATGTCGCCGAAAGCTGCGAGTTCGAGGAGATCGCATATCTTCTCGTTCACGGCAGCCTGCCTACGCTGTCGGAGCTTCGAAACTACAAGGCCAAACTGAAGGCGTTGCGCGGGTTACCTTCAGCGGTGTTGCAGACGCTGGAGTTGCTGCCCGCCGCGGCACATCCGATGGACGTATTGAGAAGCGGCGTCTCCGCGCTCGGCTGCATCCTTCCCGAGGCCCATGATCACAATCAGTCCGGCGCGCGCGATATTGCCGACCGGCTGATGGCCTCGCTTGGATCGATGCTGCTCTACTGGCACCACTATGCCCACCACGGCCGCCGGATTGACGTCGAAACCGACGACGATTCGATCGGATCGCACTTCTTGCATCTGCTCCATGGCAGGAAGCCGCCGCCATCGCACGAGCGCGCGATGCATACCTCGCTGATCCTCTACGCAGAACACGAGTACAACGCCTCGACCTTCACCGCGCGCTCGATCGCAGGCACCGGCTCGGACCTCTACTCCGCGATCACAGGCGCGATCGGCGCACTGCGCGGGCCGAAGCATGGCGGCGCCAACGAGATCGCGTTCGAAGTGCAGAAGCGATACGGCGATACGGACGAAGCGGAGGCCGATATCCGCCGGCGCGTCGCGGCCAAGGAGGTCGTGATCGGCTTCGGTCACCCGGTCTACACCATCGCCGATCCACGCAACAAGGTGATCAAGGAGGTTGCGCGCCGCCTGAGCATCGAAAGCGAGAGCACCCGCATGTTCGAAATCGCCGACCGGATCGAGGCCGTCATGGCCGATGCCAAGAACATGTTCGCCAATCTCGACTGGTTCAGCGCGGTCTCCTATCACGCGATGGGCGTGCCGACCGCGATGTTCACACCGCTGTTCGTGATTTCGCGAACATCGGGGTGGGCGGCGCATGTGATGGAACAGCGCGTCAACAACAAGATTATTCGCCCGGCGGCGAATTATATCGGTCCGGAGAACCTGAAATTCGTGCCGCTGCATGAGCGTGGCAAGACAGCGACCACCCCGCGCGCCGCGTAAGGAGGCAAGCATGGTATATCTCCTGGGTGCTGATCTGGCCGACAAGCCGGCCGGGGCTCGCTTCCGCGAGCTCCTGGACAAACCGGGCATTCTCCAGATGCCGGGCGCGCATAACGGAATGGCCGCGCTGCAGGCCCGCGACGCCGGCTTTTCCGCGCTCTATCTGTCGGGCGCGGCGATGACGGCGTCGATGGGCCTGCCGGATCTCGGCATTATCACGATCGAGGAAGTTGCCTTCTTCATCCGCCAGGTGGCGCGCGCTAGCGGCCTGCCGGTGCTGGTCGATGGCGACACCGGCTATGGCGAAGCGCTCAATGTGATGAACATGGTGCGCACCTTCGAGGACGTCGGCGCTGCCGCCGTTCACATCGAGGACCAGTTGCTGCCGAAAAAATGCGGCCATCTCAACGACAAGAAGCTGGCGGACGCGCGCGACATGGCCGCCAAGGTCGCTGCCGCCGCCAAGGCGCGGCGTCATCTCTATCTGATCGCAAGAACAGATGCCGCGGCGAACGAAGGCATGGACGGCGCGGTGGCGCGCGCCAAACTCTATCTGGAAGCGGGAGCGGACGCGATCTTCCCGGAAGCGATGATCTCGCGTGAGATGTTCGAGGAGTTCGCCAGGCGCGTTCCCGGCGTTCCGCTGCTGGCGAACATGACCGAGTTCGGCAAGACGCCGTTCTTCACCGCATCCGAGTTCGAGGCGATGGGTTATCGCATGGTGATCTGGCCGGTGTCGTCGCTCCGCGTCGCCAACAAGGCCCAGCAGAATCTGTTCGCCGCCCTCAAACGCGATGGCAGCACCCGTGAGATGCTCCACCAGATGCAGACGCGCGCTGAGCTGTACGCAACGATCCGGCTGCACAACTACGAGGCGCTCGACGCCTCCATCGTCAAAACCATCGTTCCCACCGGCATGCCGCAGAGGTGAACCATGTAGCTATCGCGCTTCGATCGGAATGACGTTCATCGAATGATGGCAGAGAGCGCAGCGGGGGACGACCGATCTCGTATTGACTGAGATCGCCGTTGACCTTAACTGAACCCGTCGTGGTTCTTCGGGCTCGTTCGGCCCGAAGCTAAGAGGGAAGCCGGTGCGGCCGAAAAAGCCAAAGCCGGAGCTGCCCCCGCAACTGTAAGCGGCGAGCCGCTGTCCAACAAAGTCACTGAGACCACAATTGGTCTCGGGAAGGCCGGACAGCAGCACTGACCCGCGAGCCAGGAGACCTGCCTCGACAACATACACGTCCTCGGGCGGGGTGTCCCGGTGGTGCGGTTGCGGTTCCGCGCGCGCTTCCCGCCACGCGGAATCCAGACGTGTCACTTCGGCCTTTGCCCCCAACTTTTGGGGTTAAGCCAATGTCTTCTGCATCGTCATCTTCTACATCGTCTACTTCCACAGTCTCCACTTCTGCGCTTCCCGTTGCCTCCCTCGGCACGCCGCGTATCGGCCCGCGCCGCGAGCTGAAATTTGCATTGGAAAGTTTCTGGTCCGGCGCCTCGGACGAAAAAGCCCTGATCGAAGCCGGCGCCGGGCTTCGCGCCGCTAACTGGGTGCGACAGAAAAAGCTCGGCGTCAGCGTGATCCCGTCGAACGATTTTTCGTTCTACGACCAGATGCTCGACACGTCAGTGATGGTCGGCGCGATCCCTGAAATCTATCGCTGGAACGGCGGCCCGGTCCCGCTCGCGACCTATTTTGCGATGGCTCGCGGCGCACAAGGCAAAGCGAACGAGGCGAGCTGCGGCCATACGCATCACGGGCACGATGCAGCCAACGGCATGCCCGCGCAAGAAATGACAAAATGGTTCGATACCAACTACCACTACATGGTGCCTGAACTAGCGAAGGATCAGCAATTCACCCTCGCCTCGCGCAAGCCGATCGAGGAATACGAGGAAGCCAAGGCGCTGGGCTATCAGACCCGCCCCGTGCTGGTCGGGCCGGTCACGTTTCTCAAGCTGGCGAAAAGCAAGGATACCGGTTTCAATCCGCTGTCGCTGCTCGACCGGTTGCTGCCAGTTTACATCGACGTGCTGCGCGAATTGGCCTGCCGGGGCGCCGAATGGGTGCAGATCGACGAGCCATGCATGGTGCTCGACCTCGACATCATCGCGCAGCAGGCGCTGCATTACGCCTATAGTGAGATCGCCAACGCGGTGCCGCAACTCAAGATCATGCTGGCGACCTATTTCGGCGGGCTTGGCGGCAACCGCGATACCGCGCTGGCGTTGCCCGTCGCCGGCCTGCATCTCGATCTGGTGCGCGCGCCGGATCAAATCGACGGCCTCGCCGATTTTCCGGATAACCGCGTGCTGTCGATCGGAATCATCGACGGCCGCAACATCTGGCGCGCGGATCTGGTCCGGATCCTCGACCGGCTTGAACCCGTGATCGCGAAACTCGGCAAGGACCGTGTGCAGATCGCCCCCTCCTGCTCGCTGCTGCATGTCCCGATCGATCTGGCGCTGGAAACGGGGCTCGATTCTGAAATCAAGAGCTGGCTGGCGTTCTCGGTGCAAAAGCTCGAGGAACTGACCACGCTCGGAACGGCGCTCGCCGGTGGCCGCGGAGCGGTCGAAGCCAGCCTGAAAGCTTCAGACCAGGCCGCCGCCGCGCGCAAGGCCTCGCCGCGAATTCACGACGCGAAGGTCGCGGCGCGCATCGCCGGCATTGACGCCGCGATGCGTCGCCGCGCCAGCGTATTCACTGATCGTGTCGGCGTTCAGCACGAGCGCTTCAACCTGCCGGCGTTCCCGACCACGACCATCGGCTCGTTCCCTCAGACGGCCGAAGTCAGGAAAGCCCGCGCCGCGCACGCCAGCGGTGCCCTGACGGATGAAGTCTACAAGGTCTATTTGCAGGACCAGACGGCCCGCGCGGTGCAGTGGCAGGAAACCATCGGCCTCGACGTGCTCGTGCATGGCGAGTTCGAGCGCAACGACATGGTGCAGTACTTTGGCGAGCAGCTCGCGGGCTTCGCCTTCACCACCCACGGCTGGGTGCAGTCCTACGGATCGCGCTACGTCCGTCCGCCGGTGCTGTTCGGCGACGTCTCGCGCCCGAAGCCGATGACAGTCGAGTGGTGGCAGTACGCCCAGTCGCTGACGAAGAAGCCGATGAAGGCGATGCTGACCGGTCCTGTCACCATCCTGAACTGGTCCTTCGTTCGCGACGATATGGCGCGCAGCGAGGCCTGCCGCCAGATCGCGCTCGCGATCCGCGATGAGGTGGCCGATCTCGAAGCTGCCGGCGCCGGCATGATCCAGATCGACGAGGCGGCATTGCGCGAAGGCTTGCCGCTGCGCAAATCCGAATGGAAGGCCTATCTCGATTGGGCCGTCGACGCCTTCCGCCTCTGTTCCTCCGGCGTGCGCGACGAGACGCAGATCCACACCCATATGTGCTACTCGGAGTTCAACGACATCATCAACGCGATCGGCGCGATGGACGCCGACGTGATCTCGATCGAGACTTCGCGCTCGAAGATGGAATTACTCGACGCGTTCAGGGACTACCGTTATCCGAACGAAATCGGCCCCGGCGTCTACGACATCCATTCGCCGCGCGTACCCGATGTCGGCGAGATGACCGCCCTGCTCAGGCTGGCGCGCAAGCGGCTCTCCGACGCCCAGATCTGGATCAATCCCGACTGCGGATTGAAGACCCGCAAATGGGAAGAGGTGCGGCCCGCGCTCGTCAACATGGTCGCGGCGGCTCGCGAATTGCGGGCGTCGGCCTAGCGCGAGAAGCGTCGCGCCTCTAGTCGGTTGCGGAGGGTGGGCAAAGGCGCACTTCGCGCCGTGCCCACCATCAACCCTCCGCATGCAATGGTGGGCACGCGGAGCCTGTCATCGGGCGCGCATTCGCGCGACCCGGTGGCTTTGCCCACCGCACGACTTTCTTTATGATTATCGCGGGAGATCGAAGGAGACCGCCATGCGCTTCTGGATTGAATGTACGAGGTTCGAGACGGGGCAACCCATCCACATCAATATCGCGCTCGTCGGCAGCATGTCACGCGACGGCGAGCGCACCGTTCTTGCCTTTGTCGGCGGCGACGGGGAGACGATCGAAGTGGTAGAGACGCCGGAGCATATCCTGGCCGTGCATCTTGGCGCCCCGGCGAAGGCATAACTCACCTGGTGGCGGCAACCTCAATTCCCCGTCTGCAATTCCCCAAAGCGCTCCCAGGTCTTGCCGTTGAACCGCATGAACTGCATCTGGTCGACCGGCACGTGGTCGGTCGGTGAGGTATTGACCTTGATGCCCGGCAGCAGCATCGGCAGTTCCAGATCCTTGATCGAATAGGCCTGCTTTAAAATGTTCTCGGTCGACAGATCGTTGCCGCAGGCCTTCAGCACGGCCTCCAGCACCATGGCGCTGTTATAGGCGTTGACGTAGTTGGTGTCGTGCTGGTCGCCGTCCGGAACGTATCTTGTCATGAATTCCCGCCAGCCCTTGACGCCTGCATCGTCCTTCCAGGCGGGATCGTCGGGATCCTTGACATAGGCGGTGGAGAGAATGCCGGTGCCGGCCTCGACGCCTGCCGGCTCCATCACGGTGGAAATCCACACCGCGACGTTGGAGAGGAAGGTCATCGGCCGCCAGCCGATCTCGAACGCCTTGCGGATCGATTGCGCAGCGAACTTCGGTGTGGCCGCGATCAAGAAGACATCGGCGCCGGAGGCCTTCAGCTTCACGATCTGCGAGTCGATGGTCGGGTCGGAGATTTCGTAGGTCGCGCCGGTGACGACGGAATCGTATTTGTCGCCGAGCACGTCCTTCAGACCCAACAGATAATCGCGGCCGTAATCGTCATTCTGCGAAATCACGGCGAATTTGGCATTCGGATTCTTCGAAAGCGCATAGCGCGCATAGAGCCGGGCCTCGTAGCGGAACGGCGCCTGCACGCCGACGGTCGCCTGCGGAAACTGCGCGATGTCGGCGAATTTCGAGGCGCCGGAGGCCAGGAACAGTTGCGGGATATTCTTGCCCTGCAGATATTTCGCGATCGCGGTGTTATGCGCGGTGCCGATCGAGGAGAAGATCAGCGCGACCTCGTCGCTTTCGACCAGCCGCCGCGTCTGCTCCACCGTCTTCGGCGGCGCGTAGCTGTCGTCGAGCGAGATCAGATTGACCTTGCGGCCATTGATGCCGCCGCGCTCGTTGACCATCTTGAAATAACCGACCTCGCCCTTGCCGAGCGCGCCGAACGCCGACACCGGCCCGCTATAGGGCATGGTCTGGCCGATCTTGATTTCGGTTGCGGTGACGCCGCGCATTTCGGCGGCGGTTGCGGGAAGCGCCAGGAACACCAGCGCGCCAAATCCTGCGAGCAAACGCACCGTTTCGCCTCCCATGGTTTCGCCTCCCATGCGTGGGCGCTGGGCCAATGGCCGCGACAGGCGCGGTTTGGCCGACGCTCTCTCTTGTGGCGCAAACATGCCATGGCGTTCCGAACCACGCCATGGCTAACGATGACATCCGCGACATAAAAAAACGCGGCGTCACCGCCGCGTTTTCTATTCAGGTGCAGTCCGCTCTTACGCCTGCGGCTGCGGCTCCAGGCCGGGGTCCGGATCGGGACGCGGGCGCGGCTTGCCGGCGGGGGGCACGGCAGACGCCCGCGGCGTGCTCGGCTCCAGCACCGACTCGCGGTTCGGCTTCTTGCCGTTGAGCAGGTCGATGATCTCGTCGCCGGAAAGCGTCTCGAACTCGAGCAGCCCCTTTGCCAGGGTTTCGAGGTCTTGGCGCTTCTCGGTGAGGATACGCGTGGCTTCGTTATAGCCCTCTTCGACAAAACGCCGGATCTCGGTGTCAATCTTCTGAACCGTGGCTTCCGATGCGTTCTGGGTGCGGGATACCGACATGCCGAGGAACACCTCGTCCTGGTTTTCGCCGTAGGACACGGTGCCAAGGGCTTCGGACAGACCCCAGCGCGTTACCATCATGCGCGCCAGTCGCGTTGCCTGCTCGATATCTGAAGAGGCGCCGGACGTAACCTTCTCCTTGCCGAAGACCAGTTCCTCCGCGACGCGGCCGCCCATCATGATCGCCAGCCGCGACGTCATCTGCTCGAGCGACATCGACAGCTTGTCGCGCTCGGGCAGCTGCATCACCATGCCGAGTGCACGGCCGCGCGGAATGATGGTCGCCTTGTGGATCGGGTCGGTTGCGACGACGTTGAGGCCGACGATGGCGTGGCCGCCCTCGTGATAGGCCGTCAGCAGTTTCTCTTCCTCGGTCATGACGAGCGATTTGCGCTCGGCGCCCATCATCACCTTGTCCTTGGCTTCCTCGAACTCGGCCTGCGTCACCATCCGCTTGTTGCGGCGGGCGGCGGTCAGCGCCGCTTCGTTGACGAGGTTCATCAGGTCGGCGCCGGAGAAGCCCGGGGTGCCGCGCGCGATGGTCTTGAGGTTGATATCCGGCGCCAGCGGCACCTTGCGAACGTGAACCTTCAGGATCTGCTCGCGGCCGACGACGTCCGGGTTCGGCACCACGACCTGACGGTCGAAGCGGCCGGGACGCAGCAGCGCGGGATCCAGCACGTCGGGCCGGTTGGTGGCCGCGATCAGGATCACGCCTTCGTTGGCCTCGAAGCCGTCCATCTCGACCAGCAACTGGTTGAGCGTCTGTTCGCGCTCGTCATTGCCGCCGCCCAGACCCGCACCGCGATGACGGCCGACCGCATCGATTTCGTCGATGAAGATGATGCAGGGCGCATTCTTCTTGGCCTGCTCGAACATGTCGCGGACACGGCTTGCGCCGACGCCGACGAACATTTCGACGAAGTCCGAGCCGGAAATGGTGAAGAACGGCACGTTGGCTTCGCCCGCGACCGCGCGCGCGATCAGCGTCTTGCCGGTGCCGGGAGGGCCGACCAAGAGCACGCCGCGCGGAATACGTCCGCCGAGGCGCTGGAATTTTCCGGGATCGCGCAGGAATTCGACGATCTCCTGCAGGTCCTGCTTGGCTTCGTCGACGCCAGCTACGTCCTCGAAAGTGACGCGGCCATGGGCCTCTGTCAGCATCTTGGCGCGCGACTTGCCAAAACCCATCGCCTTGCCGGCGCCGCCCTGCATCTGCCGCGACAGGAAGATCCACACGCCGATCAGCGCGATGAAGGGCAGCCAGGAGACGAGCAGCGACACGAACCACGGCACGTTGTCGCCGGGCGGCTTCGCAGTGATCGAGACCTTGCCGTCATACAGGCGCTTGACCAGCGTCGGATCGCTCGGCGCATAGGTCTGGAACGAGGAGCCGTTGGTAAAGGTGCCGTGGATTTCCGGCCCCTGGATCACGACGTCGCGAACGCGGTTCTGGTCGACCTCGCTCAACAGCTGCGAAAACGAGATGTCCTGTGAGGACGTGCGCTGACCCGGATTCTGGAAAAGCGTGAACAATGCCAACAGCAGCAAGACAATTATGACCCAGAGGGCGAAGTTGCGCAGATTGGCGTTCATCGATCTTCCTTCGTGGTCGCGCGGATCGCGGCCTTATATCCTTGGCAGTAACCCTTGAGTATTCTTTGGGTAGTGAGGCGAGAATCCCCGGTCCACTGCACCCAATCTAGGTGGCGCCCGGGTCAATGCCAAGGGAACCACACGGGACTATTTAACGCATCTTAACGCGATTCCCGGTCAAAAAATGACGCAAAAGCCGAGGTTTTTCCGGGGTGGTTAAGGCTCTTCGTCCCGATATCGCGGATATTGCGCTGTGGCAACGCTTCTCACGCCCGGTTGCCCCTCCGCGGCGGTGCTGGATCGACGTGAATTCGGCCCGCGATCAGGCTGATTGCCGCCCCGGCCAGCGTCTGTTTCAGCCTTGTTTGCTTCGCGCCATTCGCAATGGCCCGGTCCAGCACCGCCAGCAGCGCTTCGACCTTGCCGAGTTCCGCAGGCCCTTCGTGACCGGCCCGGTCAATCGCGCGCTTGAGCAGCCGAAGCCGGATTTCCTCGGGCAGGCCGGCAAACGCCCCGGCATCGAATCCGAAGCGCGAGGCATCATCGCGATCTCTCAGGGCGAGATAGCGCTCGGCGCCGTCGGCCAGCACCTCGATCGCGGCATTCGCCCGCGCTAGCCTTGTTGCCAGCCGCGCCAAATTTCGGCTGTCGCCGCCCTCCTCGATCAAGGCCGGCATCAACGCGCGCAGCCGCGGCCGCGTGAAGCTCATGTCGCGATTGGTGGGATCGTCGGCAAAGGCGATCTTCGCCTTGCCCAGCGTCGCAACGAGGCGGGATTTTGGAACGTCGAGCAACGGCCGCGCCAGCCACGCGCCCTCACGCTCGGTCTCGCGCGCCATCGCGGCAAGACCGGCGATGCCGCTGCCGCGCAGTATCCGCATCAACAGCGTCTCGGCCTGGTCGTCACGGGTATGCGCGGTCAGGATGTGCGTGGCGCCGCTCGCCCGCGCGGCTTTCGCCAGCAGGCGATAGCGCGCTGCGCGGGCCGCGGCCGGCAAGCCGGTCTTCGGTTTGGGCCCGGTCCAGCGCAGCGTGCGATGGGGCACATCGAGCGTATGTGCGAGACGCTTGACGTCGCGCGCCTCGCGCGCGGCCTCCGGTCGCAAGCCGTGGTCGACGGTAACCGCGATCAGTCGCGGCCCGCGCGAAAGCGCACGACGCCAGCGCGCCGCAAGCCACATCAGGGCCAGCGAATCCGGGCCGCCGGAGACCGCCAGCACGATGGCAGGCGCGGCCTTCCAATGTGCGAACAGGTCTTTCGCTTGCTGTACCGAGATCGGCGCGTGGTCGTCGTCAGGCATGGCATCGCCAGTCTATTCGAGGCCGATGGCGGCCTCGACCGGCTTCCGCTTTAGCACTTAACCCGCTTCTGCTCACGATCGACGGCGGCCTTCACGCCAGCCGATGCGCGCGGATATTTCCGCGTCACCTCGCCGAGCGCGGCGCAGGCGGCTTCCTTTTCCTTCAGCGCCGCCAGCGACTGACCGAGCCGCAGCAGGGCGTCGGGCGCCTTGCCCGACTTGTCGAACTTGGTGGTCACGCCGAGGAACGCTTCGGCGGCGTCGCGATATTGCTGGCGCTGGAAGTAGCTTTCGCCGAGCCAGTATTGCGAGTCCGCGATCAAGGGATCGCTCGGATATTTCTGCGCAAAGTTCTTCATCGTCTCTTCGGCCAGCGCATAGTCCTTGCGCTGCATGTAACCGATGCCGAGATCGAATTCGTCCTTTGACGTGGCCGAGGGCGGCAGCGTGGTCAGCGCGGCGCTGGCGCCGGGCCCGGGGCCGCGCGGTGGCGGTGCGGCTGCGGCAGGCGGCGCCAAGGCGCCACCGGGATCGCGCGGCCCGCCGAGATTGAGCGGCTCGCCTGGCGCGCGCCCGCCCGGCGCGCCGATCGACGCCTCGTTTCCGATCGGCATCTGGCCGCCGCCAAGCGCACGCGGCGCGCCGGGGGCGTTGGGGTTCTGGCTGGGATCGAAGGCATCGCCGCGACGGCGGCCTCCGGCCTGCGGGGCTGCCGGGTCCTGCACGATCGGCGCGGGCGCCGCGATCTGCGGCTGCTGGTCGTAGCCGGGTTGGGCCTGCGGATAACCCTGCTGCTGGCGAGCCCCCTGCTGCGGATAACCTTGTTGCGGATAGCCCTGCTGCCCCTGCGGCGGACCAAGCTGAACCGGAGGCGGCGCCGCGGCCACGTTGGGCTGCGCACCCGGGGGCTGGCCGCCTGGCGCCGGCGGCGCCGCGCCGAGCTGGCGCAGCCGATCCTCAAGCTGCCGGTTGCGGTATTGCAACTCCTCATTCTGGCCGGTCAGTTGCCGGAGCTGATTTTCCAGCCGCTGGATCCGCATTTCCAGGTCGGCGTCGTCAGACTGCGCTTGGACCTGCGGGGAGCCCTGCGGAGAACGCTCCCACGGGAACGTGATCTGTGCGGACGCGGTCTGCACAGACAAAGCCAGCATCGCGGCAATCGCCGCGGCACCGGAAGCATTGAGGAGTCTGGATGACATTTTGCCCTGACGACGAAAATCACGTGTCAAACGAAAGCAGAACACTATTGAGATAGGGAGTACGCCAGAATTGTGACTGGCATTTCCGATTCGGTTCACTGAATTCGGTATGGTTTAGTATCCCCTTCAAGACAAGCCGCCGGGCCCGGCGGAGCGGTCACAAATCGATGGAGATCCGCTCATGCACGTATCCGTGAACGGGGTGCGGCTGTTCTTCGATATCGAGGGCGCGAAGCTGGTTCCGGACGGGCCGGTGATGCGGGAAAAGCCGGTGCTGGTGATGCTGCATGGCGGCCCCGGCTTCGACCATTCGATCTACCGGCCGGCCTATTCCGCCCTGGCCGACATTGCCCAGATCGTCTATCTCGACCACCGCGGCAACGGCCGTAGCGAGAACGGCCCGCGAGAGGGCTGGACATTGGCCCAATGGGGCGACGACGTGCGCGCGTTCTGCGACACGCTCGGCATCGTCGATCCGATCGTGCTGGGCGCCTCGTTCGGTGGCATGGTCGCACTGGCCTACGCCACGCGCCATCCAAGCCACCTCTCGAAACTGATCCTGATCAGCACCGCGGCCGCCGGCGACGAATATCTGGAGCGGCGGGTCGAGCTGTTCGAACGCTTCGGCGGACCGGAGGTCGGCGCGCTGGCGCGGCGTCGCCTGTTGGAGGAACAAGGCCATCCAGACCAAGCTTCGGTGCAGGCCTGGGTGCGACTGGCGATGCCGCATTACACGCGCATCCCGCGCGATCCGGACATGGCGCGCCGCGCCGTCAACCGGCCGGAGGTGCTGCAATGGTTCACGCGGCCCGGTGGCGAGAGCCACAGCTACAACTTCTTCCCCGAGCTGGATCGCATCCAGTGTCCGACGCTGGTGCTCGGCGGCGAAGATGACCCCATTCACCCGATCGAGAGCCAGGCCGACATCGCAGCCGCGCTGCCGCCGCATCTGGTGCGGTTCGAACGGTTCGTCGACTGCCGGCACGCCTGCATACAAGACGCGCCCGAGCCCACACTGGCCGCGATCCGCCGCTTCATCATGAGCCCAAAATAAAACCGGCGCCCGAGGGCGCCGGCTGTTGAACTCTGCGTGGCTAACCTCAGGCGCCGGCGTTCAGCACCGTGACGGCGCGGCGGTTCTGCGACCAGCAGGAGATGTCGTTACAGACCGCCACCGGACGCTCCTTGCCGTAGGAGATGGTGCGCATGCGGTTCGGATCGATGCCGCGCGAGGAAAGATAGCTGCGCACCGACTGGGCGCGGCGGGCACCGAGCGCGATGTTGTATTCGCGGGTGCCGCGCTCGTCCGCATGGCCTTCGATGGTGAAGGAATAGCGGTTGTAGGTCTGCAGCCACTGCGCCTGCTTCTCCAGCGTGGCGATCGCCTGCGGGCTCAGTTCGGTCTGGTCGCTCTCGAAGAACACGCGGTCGCCGACATTGACCACGAAATCCTGCTGGCTCCCCGGGGTTGCCGCGCTCGCCATCGCGCCATCGGCGCCGACGTTGTTCTTGGCGCAGGCGCCCATCGACAGCGCCACCGCGACCACAGCCGCCAGCTTCCATCCCTGGAGGATGCGCATCTGATATTTCATTCCGGAGCCTCCACGCTCACGTTTTTCGACTGTTATCCGGTCTACAGGTCGATGGTTAAGCGAACGTTCCGTCAACCTTGATGGAACCTTGCCAGACCCGATCAAATGCCGACAAACCGTGAAAAGCGACCGCGATAGTTAATGGTTTGTAAATGTGGCGCGACGGTGAAGGCAAGTGCGCACCGGGCCGAAGTCACTAGATTTAGGGCTTTGTCATGGACATCGGGGCGAAATGCCCGGCGCCGGGGTGAGGAGCCGATGACGAGCCTTGATGATGAGCGGGCCCGGGGCGGCTGATTCTACCCGCCTCCTTCTACCCGCCTCCCACCGGTTCAGGAACTCGGGACGATCGAGGCAGGCTCGAAGGAGGTAACCACCGCATCGAATGACGAGGGCCGCCCGCCGCCGCGGTCGAAGAGTGTTCGCCGTTCGAAAGCGCTCGAACGCAGAAACGGATAGCGGGCCAGAACCCTGTCACGCACCGTCGGCAAATGCGCAGCCATCAACCCGACAGGCTTGACGAGGCCCGGATATGATCGCGGCTCGCACCAGGTTTCATGCAGGAACACGCGCCGGTAGAACGCCTGATGCTCGGGACGCACGATCGCCAATCCATAGTCGGCATTGAAATAGACGCCGGCCATGGAGCCCAACCTGACAGTTACGTAGGGAAGCTCTGGAAAGTTTCGCGCCTTTTCGGGGTCGGCAACGAAGCGCGTTGAATCGATAATGACCTTTCCCTTGTCAAGTTCGGGGTGGAGGACCTCGCCAAACAGCTCGACTGAAGGCGACATCCGCCATTCGGACGTCAGCACGCTCACGCGAATTGAGCTGTAGAGCTCACCGTGAAAATAGACGCCGAAGGTCCAGGCGTTGGGAGCATCTTCATATTGATCGATCACGCGCCCGTCAGCCGAA
Organism: Bradyrhizobium sp. AZCC 1678; assembly: GCF_036924765.1. Taxonomy (NCBI): domain Bacteria; kingdom Pseudomonadati; phylum Pseudomonadota; class Alphaproteobacteria; order Hyphomicrobiales; family Nitrobacteraceae; genus Bradyrhizobium; species Bradyrhizobium sp. AZCC 1678. The sequence continues at coordinate 1,746,407 of NZ_JAZHSE010000001.1, read as the reverse complement.
GGCTGGATAGCCCCCTCGCGAAGGTAGGCCCGGTAGCGGAGCCTGTAGATCTCGTCCTTTTCTTCGGGAGTCTGCGCCAATCGATAGTCGACTTGATCTAGCGGGTCGGGACTCCGTCCCAAGGCCATGGGGCGTGCTTCGGCCGGGGACCTCATCCTGTACTCCTTACGCTTCCAAGCAACCTCTGCGAGCGGCTGAATGATTAACAGCTTGTTAACAAGATTGCAAAGGCTTCAAGAAGTTAAGGTTACTCCGGCGGGCCCCGATTCTCCCGTATTTTCACGGGGATGGGGGATCAGGCGATGGACCGTGAGGGGACCGGAACCAGCACGCTGTCCGGCGGACGGCGGCCATGCGAGGCATTCAGCAACTGACGAACCCGCACCGCGGGCACCGGCGGGCTGAACAGATAGCCCTGGGCCTCGGTTACCGCACCATCGGCGCTGATCAACTCGAGCTGCTCGTTGGTCTCGATGCCCTCGACCACGACGGACATTCCGAGGTCGGCCGAGAGCCGTGCCACGCCGCGCAGCAGCGTCAGCGGCCGGTCGCTGTCGATACCTTCCAGGAAGGAGCGGTCGATCTTGACCTTCTGCAATGGGAAGTTGTGCAGGTAGCTCAGGCTCGAATAGCCGGTGCCGAAATCGTCGAGCGAGATCCGCACGCCGAGCGAATGCAATTGCGACAGCACGTCGTGCGTCAGTTGCGTGTTACGCAGCAGCGAGGATTCGGTTATCTCGATTTCGAGCCGGTTGGCCTGCAGGCCGGAGACCTCAAGCGCGTAACGGACCTCGCTCAGCACGTCGCGCTGATGGAATTGCTGCGGCGAGAAGTTGACCGCGACGCTGACGCCCTCGGGCCACTTCATGCATTCCATACAGGCCTTGCGCAGAATCCAGCGGCCGAGATCGACGATCAGGCCCATGTCCTCGGCGACCGGAATGATATCGGTCGGCGAGACCGTGCCGCGAACCGGATGATTCCAGCGCAGCAGCGCCTCGCAGGTGGATATCCGGCCCGACTTGAGATTGACGAGCGGTTGGAAGAACAGCTCGAACTCCTCGTTGGCCAGCGCCTTGCGCAGGTCCAGTTCGAGGATGCGGCGGGATTCGACGACCTGCGCCATCTCTTCTCGGAAGAAGCAGAACGTGCCGCGGCCGTCGGCCTTGGCGCGGTACAGCGCCATGTCGGCGTTCTTGAGCAGCGTGTCGGCGCTGACGCCGCGCGAGGTCATGGCGATGCCGACGCTGGCGCCGATTTCGACCAGATGATTGTCGATCTTGTAACGCTCGCTCAGGCGATCGACGATGCGCCGGGCGAGGCCCGCGGCGTCATCGGCCGAATGGATGTTCTGCTGGAACACCACGAACTCGTCGCCGCCGAAGCGCGCCACGAAATCCTCGGGCCGCAGCATCTCGCGCAGCCGGTCGGCCACCGCGCACAGCAACTGATCGCCGCAGGGATGGCCGAGCGTGTCGTTGACCTGCTTGAACTGGTCGAGGTCGACGAACAGCAGCGCCGACAATTGTTCGGCGCCCTGCTGGACAGCCAGAAGCCGCCCGATCTCATCCCGGAAATTGACCCGGTTCGGCAGCGCCGTCAGTTCGTCGTAACGCGCCAGATGACTGATCCGGGCTTCTGCATTGCGGCGTTCGGTAATATCTTCCAGCAGCACGACCGCGCCGCCGCCGGCCATCGGCTGGAAGGTCCACGACAGCGACCGATTTCTGGCGAAGTCGGGATCAGCGGTAACGACGCCCCTCGCCTGCGAATTCTCGATTTCAGCGAGGATTATCTTGCCGCTCGCCGCCGAGATCGATCCGGCGCTGACACAGGCCGCAATGATGTCGGAAGCACTCGCGCCGCTTTGCACGAGACCGTCGGATAGCTCCATCATTTTGCTGAAACGATAGTTCATCACCGCAAGCCGGCCGTCGGCCCCAAACATACACAGACCATGCGGCATGTTGTTCAGCGCGGTATCGAACTGATCAGCCAGCGCCGCCTCGCGCTCGCGCGCGACGTGTGCTCGAACGAAAATCCGCTGCAAGTCGGTCGAAATCTGCTTCAGCGCCAAAAAAAACACCGCGCTGACGATCGCCATACCGATGTAATAGGGGGTGCCGCGAAGCGCCAGCGCAATCGCCGTCGGACCGCAGGCGAGGGCAATCTGCACGTGGAATATCCACGGCCTTCCATAGGTCCGGCCCGCACCTCCAGCCACGTACCCGGTGGTGACGGTCAGGCAAATCATGTGGGCCACTGCATCATCGCTGCCGAGCAGAGTCACCGTGCACCATAGCCCGAGCGCAACGGCATAGATCATCGCCCCGATCTGATAGCGCACCTCCCAACGCGCGGCTTCATCAGCGGTCAGAGCGGATCTGCGGCTGTTGTAGCGGTGCATGTCGAGGGCGCGGGCGGTGCCGGACAGCACGAGAAAAGCAACGCATGGCCAAAGCAGGTCTTGTCCGGTCTTCACGGCGGTCATGGCCGCGGCAAAGGCAACCATCACCGCGCCCGCGAACAGCGGCGCGGGATTTTGGAAAAGCGAATCGATCAGCGCCGAGTAAGTTGACGGCGAGACCTTCTGATCCGGCTCTTCGGTTTGACTTGCAAGCTGCATTTTAGGGGCGCGCATCCTATTCGGGTAGGTAGTTTTACCCGCTGCAGATGAAGTCTTTCTGAGGGAATATCGTTACCGAGACGTTGTTTTTTGCGGCGCACGACGAAAATATGCATGAAAAATCAGTTGGCTAGGCAATGTTTGCCGGTTAACAGCCGGTCCCTTCCGGAACCGGGTTCCATTATGACAACAGCGGCGACCATGCCGGGTCGGAGGCAAAACCGGGCGTTGGCACCCGCAATTCGTTACGACCTGAGATATCGACCGTATACAGGGAGGGCCCGCCGCTGCCGCCGGGTTCGCGGAAGAACATCACGACCCGGCCGTTCGGCGCAAAGGTCGGCCCCTCATTGTGGAAGCCCGAGGTCAGGATCCGCTCGCCCGAACCATCGGTCTTCATGATGCCGATCGCGAACTGTCCGCCGCCCTGCTTGGTGAACGCGATGTAGTCGCCGCGCGGCGACCACACCGGGGTCGAATAGCTGCCCTCGCCGAACGAGATGCGCTGCGCGCCGCCGCCGGTGGCCGGCATCACGTAGATCTGCGGCTTGCCGCCGCGGTCGGATTCGAAACAGATGCGGGCGCCGTCGGGCGAATAGGACGGCGAGGTGTCGATCGCCGGCGTGTCGGTCAGCCGCGTCGTCGATTTCGAGCGCAGATCCATCACGAACAGGTTCGAGTTGCCGCCCTGCTGCAGGCTCATGATGATGCGCTGGCCGTCCGGCGAGAACCGTGGCGAGAACGACATGCCGGGGAAATTGCCGACGATCTCGCGCTGCCCGGTCTCGACGTTGAACAGATAGACGCGCGGATCGCCCTGGCCGAATTCCATATAGGTGATTTCCTGGGTCGACGGCGAGAACCGCGGCGTCAGCACCAGATCGCTTCCCTTGGTCAGGTATCTGACATTGGCGCCGTCCTGATCCATGAGCGCCAGCCGCTTGACACGGCGCTCCTTGGACCCGGTCTCGTCGACGAATACGACGCGGCTGTCGAAATAACCCTTCTCGCTGGTCAGCCGCTCATAGATCTGGTCGGAGATGATGTGCGCGATCCGCCGCCAGTATTCCGGCGAGGTCTGGAATTGCTGGCCGGCGAGCTGCTGCTGCTGATTGACATCCCAGAGGCGGAATTCGGCTTTCAGACGGCCGTCGCCTTGCCGCGTCATGCGGCCGACCACCAGCGCCTGCGCGCCAATCTGCTTCCAGCTCTGAAACGTCGGCGGGTTGTCGGGATTGGTGATGCGCTCGATGAACGCAGCCTGATCGATCGGCGCGAACAGCCCGCTGCGCTTGAGGTTGTTGGTGATCACCTGCGCCACGCCGACGCCGACCTCGGCATCGCCGGGCGTGCCCGCCACGAAATTCGGGATCGCGATCGGCTGTGGAACGAACTCACCTTCGGGAATGGGGATCCGCTTTGGCGCTTGTGCGAAGGCATTGCGACCGCCGGCGACCGCGCCAAGCGCAGCCATTCCGGCTATGATCTGACGGCGGCTCGGGCGATACAGCATGTTCGGCAATCCATCTTTGTCAGTCATCGCTTCAAACTTTGCTCATATCTGTCATTGCCAACGGGTGTCCGCCACGTGACAAAACCGTTAGACTTTTTCCTTGAACACCGGCGCAAAATATTTCCATTCCTCGTAAAGGGCCGCCGGCAGCTTGTACGGCTGGCATTCGATGATCGCGCGCAACGCGCTCTCCTGATAGACGCGAAGGTAGGGGGTCGCCGGAGCGCCTTCCGGAACCGGCGAGCCTTCAAGGGTGCCGTCGCGCTTCAGACGAATGGCAAACGCAGCTTCAGGCTTCTGCGATTCGATTCCGCCATAGGGCTTCTTCCAGCATCGCTCGACCTGCTGCTTGAACATCGCGCCCCAGGTTGCGGAATTGTCCGCAGCCGTGCCCTTCGCAAGGCCGAGCGCTGCGTTCGAATTCAGCGTGTCGCCGGTCGTGGCCTGACGCGACGGGTCACGCTTGTCGAGCAGGGCCGCGATCTGGTTCTGATCGAAGTGCCGTTCGACAATCCGCTTCTGCGGCTCGGGCGGCTTGGCGGCCTGCACCGGCTTCGGCGGCGGCTTCTTCTCTTCCTTCTTGATCGCCTCGGCGATCGGATCGGGCTTGACCGGCTCGGGTTTTTTCTCGACCGGCTTCGGCTCTTGCTTTGGCTCTTCCTTCGGCTTCTCGACGACCTTCGGCGGGTCGGGCTTCTTCTCGACCGGCTTCTCCTCGGCCTTGGGCTGCGGCGGCGGCGCGGTCTCGGTCACAACCGGCGCCTTCTCGGCGATCTTGCCGACGGTATCGTCAACCGGCTTCGCCTCGGCGACCTTCTCGACCAGCGGCTTCGGGTTTTCCTTCTTGCCGGTCTTCATGCCGGCCATGACCTTGGCAAGCTGGTCAGGCGAAATGACATCGACCGCGACCGAATCTTCCGGCTGCATTTCGAGCGCCTTGGTCGAGAACGACAGCATCACCCACCCCAGCACGAACACGTGCAGGACAACCGACGCAACAACTGTCTTGTCGACCTTGACCTTCACTTGAGCCTTCCCGCTCCGCCGTCAGCCGTCGCGTGCCGCTTCATGGCTCAAGAACCCTGATCCGGCACGATGACGATATTCGCCTTGAATCCCGCCGTCCTAATATACCCCAATAGTTTCATCATATCCGTGTAGCAGACGTCCTTGTCGCCGCGCAGGTATACCACGCTCTCGGCCTCCGACCGGGTCTCCCGGATCGCCTTGATCTTGGGCAGCAGGTCGTTGGTCGAAATCAGCGTATCCCCGAGATAGAGCTCGACATTCGAATTGCAGGCTCCGCCGGTGCGCTTGACGGAAAGCGTCAACGGCGGCGCGTTGGCCTGGATCTGCTTGCCGCCGGAGGCGACCGGCAGGTCGATATCGATGCTCGACGTCATCAGCGGCGCCGCCACCATGAAGATGATCAGCAGCACGAGCATCACGTCGACCATCGGGGTGACGTTGATCTCCGCCATCACGGCGGCGCGACGCCGGCCGCGGCGTCCACCGCCACCGGACGAACCTGCCATGTTCATCGCCATGATCTTGATCTCACGATGCGCTCGTCATTTGCCGTCCTCACGCCCGCTCGTCGATCTGGCGGGACAGGATCGCGGAAAATTCGTCGGCGAAGCCTTCCAGCCGCTGCGCCTGCCGGTTCACCTCGGACGTGAACTTATTGTAGAAAATGGTCGCGGGGATGGCGGCGATGAGACCGATAGCGGTCGCAAACAGCGCTTCCGCAATGCCGGGCGCCACTACCGCGAGCGAAGTGTTTTTCGAGGCCGCGATCGACTGGAAGCTCGACATGATGCCCCAGACGGTTCCGAACAGGCCCACGAACGGTCCGGCGGAGCCGACGGTCGCCAGCACCAGGAGCCGCCGCTCCAACCGCTCGACCTCGCGGGCGATGGAGACATTCATCACCTTCTCGATCCGCATCTGCAGGCCGGCAAAGGAGCGTGTCTGGCTCTCGAACGAGCGCTTCCACTCGCGCATGGCCGCGACGAAACACGCCGCCATCGACTGCGTCGGTTTGGCCGACAGCGCGCGGTAGAGCTCCTCGATCGACTGCCCCGACCAGAACGCCTGCTCGAAACGGTCCATGGCGCGCTTGGTGCGGCCATAGAGGAAAATCTTGTCGATCGCGATCGCCCAGACCCAGACCGAACAGGCCAACAGCCCCAGCATGACTGTTTTTACGACCCAATGGGCCTGCATGAACAAGGCGATCAGCGATACGTCGGCGGAGACCAACGGCAGGGCTGCCGGAGCCACGTCGGCGGGATTCATGAGCGGTATCCTCTCAACGCAAGTGTCCCTATTTCCTCCGGGAGCAAACGGCTGCCGGTACCACAGCCGCGCGTCGGGCGCGGCGATATGCGCCAGCGCGAAAGCCTCTCTAGGTGTCGCATGGGGGCCCGCCGAAAGCCGGGTATTTGCTTCCCCTGCCAACATGTCAAAACGAGGGCTGTCAGCGCGTCATTCCGTCCCTAACCAGACGCTAAGCTTGGTTAACACTAGGTTACCAAAGGGAAATCCGACTGCCGGAAATCCAGGCAGGCCGGGCGGTTACGGGGGCCGGGGGCCGGGTTCCATGCCCTCGGAAGTGGTGCCCGGCCGGTCGCCTCGCCCTTCGCGACGGCCGCTCCCGCTGCCCCGCTTCGCTCGCCCAGGCTACACTCAGACGGAAACCTTCTCCCGACAATTCGTTAGCCGCGCGGGAACGCCGACCGCGGTGCAGCCGGGCGGTACGTCATGCTCGACGACGGCGCCGGCGCCGATCTTGGCGAAATCGCCGATGCTGATAATGCTCGATCCGGCGCTGAGTAAAACGCCCCTGCCGATTTTCGGGGCGCGGTCCGGCTCCGAATGTTTTCGGCCGATGGTGACGTTCTGCAGAACCGTCACCTCGTCGCCGATCACGGCGAAGGCGCCGATGATGATGCCGGTGGCGTGATCGAGAAACACCGACGTTCCGATCGATGCTGTGGGGTGAATGCTGACGGAAAGCTGATCGGACGACAGGCTCTGCAGTAGCAGCGCGAGATCGTTGCGGCGCTGGCGCCAGAGCAAGTTGGAGACGCGCCAGGCCTGCAGCGCGACGTAACCCTTGAAGTTCAACAGCGGCGGCAGCAGCGTCGTCGTCGCGGGATCGTGAACGGCAATGCTCTGCAAATCGCGGCTTGCGGCGTCGACCAGATCGGGCGAACGACCAAACGCGTCGCGGGCAAGCTGCGCAAACCGCGCGCGATCCGCCGGACTTTTGCCGAGCCGCGCGCCGATCTGGTGCGCCAGCGCATGACCGAAGTCAGGATGATCGAGAATCGCCGATGACAGCGCCGCGCCGAATACTGGGTCGCGCGCCATAGCGCTTTCGGCTTCACGCCGGATCGTTCGCCAGAGCTGATCGACAGATGGCGTTGCATTCATGGAAGCCGTCCCGAAATAGCCGCTGGTTCGTAACATATGCCGGCCCTGGAACAATGCCAGAGATACAGTTCAAAACGTGCCGCCCGCCTGGCGCTGCTACTTTTGCGCAGGCAGCAAGGCGAGCGCCGCGACCAGTCCGGCTACCGATGCAATCGCGGCTACCGAAAACAGCCAGACATAACTGATCGCCGATCCCTCGGCATGGAGCATCGCGCCGAGAACGGCGATACCGACCGCGAAGCCGGCCTGGCGCATGACGACTGTCACGGCAGATGCCATGCCGGCTTGATCGGGAGGCACCAGCGCGACGGCTGCGCCGGACAGTTGCGGGTGCGCGAGCGCCACGCCAACCCCAATGGCGACCATGCCGCAGAAGATCGGAATCATCGGCGGTACTGCGCCGCCCGACATGAGCGCGATCACAATGGCGACATTGCCGGCTGCCACGAACGCAAGGGCCAGGGCGAAATGCAGCCGCCATCCTGCCCGGCCGATAAGCCAGCCACCCAACGGCGGCAGGAACAGCATCGGCAGCGTGGCCGTCAGGAGCGCAAGCCCGGCCACCTCCGAAGACCAGTCGAAGGCGGTGGCGAAGAACAGCGGCAAATAGACCAGCACCGCCCAATAGCCGATCGACACCGCGAACAGCAGTATCGCAATCCCGATCATGGCCCGCTGAACGAACACGCCGGGATCGAGGATCGGCTTGTCGAGGCGCCGCTGCTGGATCGCGAATGCCGCGAGCAGCAACGCACTCAGCGCGAGCCCGCCGGCCAAATGGGGGGTCGAGGTGCGGCCAAGCAGCAGCGCCTCCACCAGCACAGCGAGCGCAGCGGTGAGCAGCATGACACCCACGAAGTCGAGCGGCCTGGGCACCGTCTCGCGCGCTTCCGCAACCAGCCGCGGCACACCCCACGCGATCAAGGCGCAGGCCGGCAGGTTGATCAGGAAGATCCAGCGCCAACCGATCCACGATGAGACAAGACCGCCGATGGTCGGACCGAGAGACATGGCGATGCCGGACATGACGCCGAGCCAGGCGAATGCGCGCGTGCGCGCCTGCGCTTGCACATAGACCGCTGCGATCAGCGCGAAGCCGCCGGTCACGAGGAATGCTGCGCCAACGCCCTGCAGGGCGCGGGCAGCCCATAAGCTCGGTCCGTCCCAGGCCATCCCGCACGCCAACGACGCGAGCGCAAAAATGCCGTTGCCGGCGAGCATCGCCCGCCGCCGCCCATACCGATCCGCCAACGCTCCCGCAAAGAGCAAAGCGCCTGTGAACGCCAGACTGTAGGCGTCCATGACCCAGGCATATCCAGCCACGCCGAACCCGAGCTGACGTGCGACCGCCGGCAAGGCGGTGACCACCGCCGTCACGTCAAAGTTGGCGAGGAATGCCGCCATCCCCAGAAGCAGCGCCGGCGCCATGGATGGCGCAGGCTGAGCATTGTCGCTGTCGGGCTTGTTCGTCGGCGGTGTCATCAGGCGGTCTCGGAGCTGTGTGGTGACTACTGGTGTCCTGAGCCGCCGCCATGCGCCAACGCCAATTGTTCACATCGGCATGAATCTCCTTCATAGTGCTTCAATATGCGTGCCCTTCCCCCTTTTGATGGTCTGATCGCGTTCGACGCGGCGTTGCGTCATCGCAGCATGACGCTCGCGGCCGGTGAGTTGGGGCTCACGCAGAGCGCGATCAGCCACCGGCTGAAAAAGCTCGAGGCCTTTGTCGGCGCGCCGTTGTTGAACCGCACGGGGGTCGGCCTGTTGCCGACGCCGGCCGGCATGACCTTGGCTGAGGGGTTGGGGCGGATGCTCGATGAGATGGCGGAGCTACGCGCCCGCTCGCGCGCAACGGTGCAGCCGGCGACGCTCAAGATCGGGCTCGGCTCCGCCCTTGCGGACTACTGGCTGGTCAGGCGTCTGCCGGCGTTTGCGTCCGCCCATCCAAATGTGGCGATCGAACTCTTCATCATCGAAAGCGATGTGCAGGCGCGCGCCCTTGATCTCGACGTGCAGATCCGGTGGCTGCCCAAGGCCGGCGCGCGCGCCACCTCGACCCAACGCCTGCTATTCGACGAGATGGTTTTCCCGGTTGCCATCCCGTCGCTTCTGCCATGCGGGCGGCCGTTGAAGGATCCGGGCGCGCTCGGCACCCTGCCGATCCTGCACAAGGGTTACGTTGGCCGCAACGACGGCGCGGAGTGGTCGTGGCCGGTCTGGTTCGAGCGGCTCGGGATCACGGCTCCCGTTCCGGCCGGGCTTCGCTTCGACAATCTCGGAACGGCACTCGCTGCGGCCCTGCAGGGCAGCGGTGTCGTTGTGGGCCGGTCACTGCTGGTTCACGATGCTCTCGCGGAGCGACGACTTTGCCGCGTCGTATCGTCAAGCTGGGATATGGCGTCCAGCAAAGCGCATATCATCCGCTGGCCCGCGGCGCTCGCCAACGACAAGCGGGTCGCACTGTTCGTCGCCTGGATTGCAAAGGAAGCGGCGAAAACTTCTCTTCGATGAAGGAGCGTCACCGCCGACTTTCGCTCAAGTACGCTCAGCGCTAAAGCCGTCGCAGCGCCACCGTCTCGATGACGTGATCGGCACCCTTGGTGAGGATCAGCGTCGCGCGCGGCCGCGTCGGCAGGATGTTTTCCTCGAGATTGGCGAAATTTGTGCGCTCCCAGATCGCCGTTGCAGTGGCGATCGCTTCATCGTCCGACAGCAGCGAATAGCGGTGGAAATAGGACCTTGGATCGTGGAACGCGGTGTCGCGGAAGGTCAGAAAGCGCTTCACATACCAATCGCGCAGCACCGACACGTCCGCGTCGATGTAAACGGAGAAGTCGAAAAAGTCGGAGACGACGGGCACTGCCCTGCCGTGGTGCGGCAACGGGGCGGTCTGCAGGACATTCACGCCCTCGACAATAAGGATATCGGGCTGGTCGACCTCCTGCCACTGGTTCGGAACGATATCGTAGGTCAAATGCGAATAGACCGGCGCCCGCACCGGGCTTCGTCCGGCCTTGACGTCGCTCAGGAACGACAACAACCGCGCCCGATCGTAGCTCTCCGGAAATCCCTTCTTCTGCATGAGCCCTTCGCGCTCCAGCACCGCTTTGGGAAAGAGAAAGCCATCGGTTGTTACCAGATCGACTTTGGGCCGCGGCGACCATCGTGCGAGCAGCGCCTGCAGGACACGCGCGGTGCTCGACTTACCCACTGCAGCCGAGCCGGCGATACCGATGATGTAGGGCACTTTGCGGTCGCGGATGCCGAGAAACTGGCGCTGAGCGTAATAAAGCCGCTGCGCGGCATCGACATAGATCGACAACAGGCGCGAGAGCGGCAGATAGATTTCCTCGACCTCCTTGAGGTCGAGGCGGTCATGCATCGAACGCAGCTGCGAGAATTCGCCGGGCTCCAGCGTCATCGGCGTGTCGTTGCGCAGCGCGGCCCACTGCTCTCGCGAAAAGATGCGGTAAGGATTATATCTCTGGTCGGGAGCACGGATATCCATGTCGCCGTCTCTCAAAGGGCGCATACTCGTGGAGAAACTTATCCGCCGCGATGACGCTTGTCAGCCTCGATCGTCCGCTTCGGGGTCGAAAGCGCACCTCTTGCGTAGCTGGAGGATGCCCGTTCCTTCCCTCAGGGCCAGACATGAAGCGACGGCTGCGGCATGTCGGTTTCGGGTTAAAGCGGAAGCCGGACCGGGCTGCTTCCCGAGAACGCCAGGTGTTTAAAAACAAACCGCCCACCTGCTCTCGCAGATGGGCGGCTGTATCGCCATCAGGCATCATGGGGGCATCACGCCTGAGGCTGAACTCTCACTCGCGACGCGCGCTTTACTTTCGACGCGTTTTCTTCACGCGAACCGGTATCCACTTCGCTTGAAAACGCTATGCTTCAGCCCTGCTGCGGCTGGTCGTTCGGCGGGGTCGGACGCGTCTTGTGCTGCGCCATGAACTGGTCGAACTCTTCCTTGTCCTTGGCGTGACGCAGGCGATCGAGGAAATTCTTGAACTCGACCTGCTCTTCCTCGAGCCGGCGCAGGGTTTCCATGCGGTACTCGTCGAACGCGCGGTTGCCGCTGGTCGGCGGGCCGAAGCCGAAGCCGCCAAAGCCGCGGCTCTCCATGCGGTTACGCATCCGGTCCATCTTGTACTGCATCCGCTCCATCTTGTTCTGCCAGCGATCTCCGTGACTCCAGCAACCCATTTTTCTGCTCCCTAGTGTGAAAAAGAGGAGGGCAAGGCCGATCGGCCACCAGATGATGAAGCCTAGGATGGTCACCGCGATCCAGCCGGGGTGCCAGGGGCTCTCAAGCATATGCGGGCGATAGTTCTCTTCTGTCGGGCCGCGCCATCGATTGACATCTGCGGTGTAGGCCATTTCCCTCTCCATGACGGCGATCACGCCGTTGTGAATGTAAATAACATTTACATACCTAAACCATCCAGAATTTTTGTCAAGCGGGCGGCTGGCCGCACCTTCGAAAAATTATTTGGGGGTTCCCCAAGGGCCTGAAGGTCCACCACCGGCGGGCGGCACTGGCGGCGGACCCGGCGGTTTGGATTCCGGCCGGCGCTCGGTCGGGAAGCCGAGGCCGCGCAGATAGATCAGCACTTCGGCTTCCAGGAGTTCTTCCGGCGACATAGGCAGCTTGCGCCGCGCCGCATCGCCGCGGCCGAACAGCGAGGCCACGCCATGCGACATCGACCAGATGTGCAGCGCCATCATCATCGCCGGCGGCCGCGGCATGCCGGGCGGCGCCAGCGCAGCAAGCCGTTCGGCGGCGGCGCGGATGATGGCGAAGGCGCGCTCGCTCGCAGCCATCAATGTAGGGTTTGCATCGACCGGAAGGCCGGATTCGAACATCGCCGAGTAGAATGCGGGCTCGTTGCGCGCAAACGCCAGATAGGCCTTCCCTACCCGCTCAAACGCCGTGACCGTGTCCGGCCGGCCGTCGTCCCAGGCCTGGGTCAGCAGCGCCTCGAACTGCTCAAAACCGCGCTGGGCGATCGAGGACAGCAATTCATCGCGATCGCGGAAATGGCGGTAGGGCGCGGCGGGGCTGACGCCGGCCATCCGCGCCGCGTCGGCAAAGGTGAAGCCGGCCGCGCCTTTCTCGGCGATCAGGCCGAGCGCCGCCTGCAGCAACGCCTCTTTCAGATTGCCGTGATGATAGCCGCGCTCGCTGCGGCCTTGGTCCTTTCGCCAGCTCATGTGAAAGGCTTTTACATGAGCCGCGTGAAAAGGTCACTTATTTTGAGGCCGTTAACTGGCGTTCATCAAGATTAACGGCGTGCGGCGCGACCGGGCGCTCCGAGCCGCCCGGGTCTAACCGCCCGGGATCGGGAGGACCGGCATGATCTCAACGCGCTCGCCGGGAAAGATCGCAAAGTGCGGGTGGTTCTCGAACAGTTTCGCCGCGGCCTCATGTGAGCCGGCGCGCACCACCGCGAAGGCGCCCATCTCGTTGGCGATGTCGGCAATACCGTTTGCATCGACTTTCTTGGTCTTGCCGAGCGGGCCTCCCATGGCGGCGATCGCCGCCTGGTGCTTTTCGACCCAAGCCTTCCACGCCGCGATTCCCTGCGCCTCCTTAGCGCGCCGCTCAGCCTCGGGCAGCGCATTCCAGGCCGCCATTTTCGCACTGGTCTTGCTGCCGAGAAAGACAGCGAGGAACGTATCGTTGGTGCTCATGAGGTTTCTCCTCTCTTGCGGTTGACGGATCGCGATAGGCGTAGGTCAGGACCCATAAACTCTCGGATGTCGGCTTCGAGCGGACCTCAATCAGCCGGCCGGTGGCTTGTTGACCGCCAATTGAGCGTCGAAGGCACGCTTGTAGGCGGGCCGCGCTTCGCCGCGGGCCACATAGGCGGAGAGGTTCGAATATTCGCCCAGCAAACCCGACGCTTTCAACCTGAGCAGCACCGACACCATCATCAGGTCGCCCGCGCTGAACGCGCCATCGAGCCAGTCGGCATCGCCAAGGCGACGGGAAAGTTGCCCCAGCCGGTGACGGACGCGATCCTCGACGAGAGGCATGCATTGCGCGGTCCAGGACTTGTCGCCCTCAAGGATCCTGGCGGTTACGAGTTCAAGGATCGGCGGCTCCACCGTGCTGAGCGCGGCGAACATCCATGTGATCGCGCGCGCCCTTGCATTCGCATCGTCCGGCAACAGGCCCGCATGGCGCTCCGCGATGTGGAACACGATCGCGCCCGTCTCGAACAAGCCGAGATCGCCTTCCTCAAAGGTCGGAATCTGCCCGAAAGGATGAAGCGCCAGATGTGCGGGTTCCTTCATCGCCCCGAACGAAACAAGACGAACCTCGTAAGGTTGGCCCACTTCCTCCAGCGCCCAGCGAACGCGCGTATCACGCGCCAGTCCCTTGCCGCCATCGGGTGACCGTTCAAAGGCGGTAATGGTGATGGTCATCGTGAGGCTCCTCCTTGGCCAGAATCATCAGCTGCGAGGCTGGCAAGCTGTCAAGGCAAACTCACCGCGCCTTGTGCGCATTTCCCTTCTGCAACTCGTCGAAGCCTTTGGCTGCCTGCTGCACCTCTTCGGAGAAATCGGATATCTCCTGCACCTGGCGGATTTCGATGATCTCGTTCTCGGAGGCCGGGCATTTCTTGGCCCAGGCGATCGCCTCCTCGCGCGACTTCACATTGATCATCCAGTAGCCGCCGAGCACTTCCTTGGCCTCGGTGAAGGGGCCGTCGGTGACGACAGGCTTGCCGGTGGCGAAGGAAACCCGTGCGCCCGTCGACGGCGGATGCAGCCCATCGAGCGCGATCAGTACGCCGGCGTCCTTGAGCGCCTCGTTGTATTTCATCATCGCCTTGACCCGTTCGGGATCGAGTTGGACGTCCGGCGGCGCGGTCTCATAGCCCAGGGGGATCATCAGCATCATGAATCGCATGGTGGGTGTCCTTTGTTGTTTGGCGTCATTCCGGGATGGTCCGAGGGACCAGACCCGAAATGACGAGGAGAGTTATTTCTTCGCGGAGGCGCGCAGCCGCTCTTCCTGCTCGCGCAGTTCGGGGGTGAGCGCTTCGCCGAAATCTTCCGCGGCAAACACCTGGCGGATCTCGATCTCGTCGCCATCGAGGAACGGCGCGCGCTTCATCCAATCGATCGCGTCATCCAGCGATTTGGTGTTGATCAGCCAGAAGCCGGCGACGAGATCGCCCGAGAGAGCGAACGGCCCGCGGCTGACGCCGCCCTGCCCGCTGCCATACTTGATCCGTGCGCCCTTCGAGGTCGGATGCAGGCCCTCGCCCGCCTCCATCACGCCGGCCTTCACCAGCTCCTCGTTGAACTTGCCCATCGCGGTGAGCAGTTCCGTGCTCGGCATCACACCGGCTTCCGTATCCTTGCTGGCCTTCACAATCACCATGAATCGCATCGCTATTCTCCGTTGTGATCTTTTCGGCCGGCTACTGTCGTGTCGGCCTTCGTCAACAAGACGAGCGGGCTTTTACGCCTCCGACATGTCAGTGGAAATTAATTTTGATCTAATTTGACTGCCGGCCGTCAATCGCCGATCGCCTGATAGGCGGAGGTCCAGAAGTCGGTCATCACACGCGGCGGTTGCGGCGATTCCATCATCCGCTGCGTCAACAGAATGCCGGTGAAACTCTCCCGGGGGTCGGAATACCACGAGGTTCCGTAGCCGCCGAACCAGCCGAAGCGGCCCGGCACGCTGCAGAGATCGTCTCGCCCGGTGTACACAGAGAGCCCAAAGCCCCAACCCTTGACGTCGCCGAAGAAAAGCTCGGAGCCCTGCTTCTGCGCGGGCGTGAGCTGATCGGCCGTCATCAGTTCGACCGACGGCCGCGACAGGATGCGCTCGCTGCCTAACCTTCCGCCGTTCAACATCATCTGCGCAAAGGCATTGAAATCATCGGCGGTCGATACAAGTCCGGCGCTGCCGTTCTCGAACACCGGCGGTTTTGCCCATTTGCCGGTGGCGGGATCATCGAACACCTTCAATTCGCTGGTTGCGGGGTCCCGCGCATAGGCGGTCGCGAAACGCGCGCGACTGGCTTCGGGCACGTAAAAGCCGGTATCCTTCATGCCGAGCGGCGCGAAGATGCGATCTTCAAGAAATTTAGCAAATGTCACGCCCGCCGCGCGCGCGATCAGCACGGAGAGAATGTCGGTGCCGCTGTTGTAGAGCCAGCGTTCGCCCGGCTGATAGATCAGCGGCAGCGTGCCGTAGCGCCGCATCAATTCATCCGGCGGAAACGAAGGGAATACCGGCCCCGGCGCAAAGCCGGCTTCGGCGATCGCCTTCTGGATTGGATAGCGATCGGGAAACACCATCAGCATGCCGAGACCAAGTCGGAACGTCAGGAGATCGCGCAGCGTGATCGCGCGGCGGGCGGGCACGGTATCATCGAGCGGCCCATCGACGGCGCGCAGCACCTTGCGGCCGGCCAGTTCAGGCAGAAAGGGATCGATGGGGTCATCGAGCCGCAACTTGCATTCCTCGACCAGGATCATCGCGGCGACCGCCGTGACCGGCTTGGTCATGGAGGCGATGCGGAAGATGGTGTCGCGCTGCACCGGCGCGCCGCCGATTGCCATTTTTCCAATGGCATCGACGTGAATTTCGCCACGGCGGCTGACCAGCGTCACCAGGCCCGGCATATCGCCGCTGGCGACATGGCCGGCCATGACATTATGCATGCGCGCGAGGCGCGGCCGCGAGAGAGCGTCGCTCATTCTGCGGTTCCTTCCCTTGATTCAAATACGGTATCTCACGCAGGACGAACCGGCCTGCGTCGAACCGACAACTCGTCATGCCGAGGGTTGCTGCCTGACGAACGCGCCATTCTGGTAAGCCGCGCCGAAATAGACGTCGATGCGCTTCACCTTGTCGCCCTCGAAGCCGAAGAACTCGGTATTGCGAAACGTCCGGCCATCCCTGGCCACGCAGCGGTAGGTGACAAAGGCTTCATCGCCTTCGACGAAAATCCTCTCCAGCTCATGCCGTTCGATCCAGTCGCTGTTGTTCCAGCACCGCTCGAAATAGGTCGGCTTGTCGATATTGTCGTCGTAGGGACTGGTGAAGCGAAACCCCTCGCTGAACGCTTCCTCGACGAATTTGCGGTCATCAGACAGATAGGCCGCAAAGATGGCACGGATCATATCCGCCCTGCTGGTGGACGCCATTCAACGCTCCTTCTCACGGCTCCCTGGGTACCATCTGGAAATACGGCTCCGCCTCCTGCAATACGCGCGCGAACGAGCGACGCGCCTTCAGCCGCTCGAAATAGGCAGCGAGGTTCCTGTTCGCGTCGCCGAACGGCACCACCATGCTGCCGTAGAACAACGACGGCGCGGCGGCGCAATCGGCGAGGCTGAAATCCTCGCCCATCGCCCAGCCGCCGTTTGCCATCTGCTGCTCGATCATGGCGTAGGACGTGCGCAACTGCGCCCGGGCTTCCTCGACGCCGCGCGGATCCTGTTTCCCTTGAGGCCGCAGCCGGTCAAGCATGATCTTCTGCATCGGCAGATGCACATAGAGATCGTAGAAGCGCTCGCGCAGCCGCGTCTGCAGGGCGCGGCCGGCATCGTCAGGAATGAACCGCGTCCGGCCGCCATAGTTCCTGTCGAGATATTCGATGATGATGCTGGACTCCGGCACGGTCTCGTTCCGCGCGTCGTCGCGCAGCACCGGAAATTTTCCTATTCCCCACAGCTTCACCAGCGCTGCGCGCTCGGCGGGATTGCCGAGATCGACCAGGTTCGGCGTGAATGGCGTGTCGTTCTCGTACAGCGCAATCAGCGCCTTCCAGCAGAACGAGGCCAGCGGGTGGAAATGCAGCGTCAGCGACATGGAAATCTCCCGGTATTGACGGGCCTTGCCCGCAAGGTATTGACGGGCCTTGCCCGCAAGACGATCAGCTTGCCGGCACGTAGCGCAGAATCACGATGCCGGTCGACAATGGCCGACTGTCGATCAGCTTCAGCTTGCGCTTTTCGCCCGGCTTGAACAGCGGCGTTCCGCCGCCGAGAATGATCGGATTCACCGCGATGCGGAACTCGTCGATCAATCCGTGCGGGATCAGACTGGCAGCGAGATCGGCGCTGCCGAACAGGAAGAGATCCTTGGCGCTGTCGCGCTTCAGCCTGGCGACAGTCTCGGGGACGTCAGCGCTGAACATTTGCGTGTTGTTCCAGTCGGATTTCTTCACCGTGCGCGAGAAGACGTATTTCGGCGCGGCATTCATGAAATCGGCGACCTCGCCGGTCGCGCTCGGCCAGTGATTGGCCATCAGTTCGTAGGTGACCCGGCCGAACAGCAGTCCGCCGGCGGCGGTCAACTGCTCGATCGACAATTGCTCCAGTTCCTCGCCCCAGACGTCGGAATGCCAGGAGATGTCGCGGTTCGGGCCTTCGACGAAGCCATCCAGCGTCATCAGGTTCCACATGATCAACTTGGCCATCATTTCCTCCTTTAAACCGATTGCAGTTTGCAACTGGTTGTATCGTGAGACAACCGGTGCAATATTGCAAGCAGTTTTTTGGGCCGCCTGCCCGCCCGTATGGAACCGAACATGACCGACATCAGCCGCTCGGGCTGCCCGATCAATCTCTCGCTGGAAGTGCTCGGCGATAAATGGAGCCTGCTCATCATCCGCGACATGATGTTCGGCAACCGGCGGCATTTTCGCGAGCTGTTGACAAAGTCAGAGGAAGGCATCTCCTCCAATATCCTCGCCGACCGGCTAAAAACCCTGCTCGACGAAAAGATCATCACCCGCCAGGACGATCCCACGCACAAGCAGAAGGGAATCTATTCGCTCACCGAACAGGGCATCGAGCTGCTGCCGGTTCTCGCGCAGATGGCGGCCTGGGGTTACAAATATCTTCCCGTCAGCGAGGAGCTCGGCATCCGCGCGCGGCTGCTCAGCGAGGGCGGACCGAAAATGTGGGCCGAATTCATGGATGAGTTGCGCGAGAGCCATCTCGGCGTGAAGCGGCGCAAGCGAACGGACCCATCAGTCGGCGAACGCTTGCAGGCGGCTTACGAAAGCGTCGTGAACGGAAGGTAGCCCGAATCGCGCCCGCCCTGCTCGCGCAGCGGTCGGGACGCGCAGATATATCCTTAAGGTCCGCGTTATCTTGCGATGCTATCCGGCATATTACGGAGAACAGCGTTAACGCATTCTTTTTTCCTTTGGTCAAACGTTGCCCCTGGCAGCGAGGCTCGAAAGCGTTTGGTCGACAGCCTCATTATTTCACCTCGATCCGGATGAGGCTTTCCGTGTTTCAGTTTCTCAAGAACTCCTCTGCAGACAAGGCGCTGGCTGATGCGCTCGGGCGCTCACAGGCCGTGATCGAGTTCGGCATGGACGGCACCATCCTCACCGCCAACGACAATTTCCTCAAAGCCCTCGGCTACTCGCTCGGCGAAATCCAGGGCAAGCATCACAGCATGTTCGTCGATCCGTCGGAGCGCGACGGCGCGGCCTATCGTGACTTCTGGGCGGCGCTCAGGCGCGGCGAATACCAGGCCGCCGAATACAAGCGGATCGGCAAGGGGGCCAAGGAAGTCTGGATCCAGGCGACCTACAACCCGGTGCTTGACGGCGGCGGCAAGCCCATCAAGGTGGTGAAGTTTGCGACTGACATTACCGCGCGCAAGATCAAGAGCATGGAGGATGCCAGCCAGATCGCCGCAATCAGCCGCGCGCAGGCGGTCATTGCGTTCGAGATGGACGGCACCATCGTCACCGCCAATGAAAACTTCCTGAAGGCACTCGGCTACACGCTCGCCGAAATCCAGGGCAAGCATCACAGCATGTTCGTCGAACAGGCCGAGCGCAACAGCGCGGCCTATCGCGAGTTCTGGGCAAAGCTTAACCGCGGCGAAACCCAGTCGGCCGAGTACAAGCGGATCGGCAAGGGCGGTAAGGAAGTCTGGATCCTCGCCTCCTATAACCCGGTGCTCGACGAGAAGGGCAAGCCGTTCCGGGTGGTGAAGTTCGCCACCGACGTCACCAGCCAGAAGCTTTCGACCGCAGACCTCGCCGGCCAGATCGCAGCCATCGGCAAAGCGCAAGCCGTGATCGAATTCAACATGGACGGCACCATCATCGGCGCCAACCAGAATTTCCTCAGGACGGTCGGTTACATGCTGGACGAGATCCGCGGCCGACACCACAGCATGTTCGTCGATCCGTCCGAGCGCGAGGGCGCGGCCTATCGTGAATTCTGGGCGGCGCTCAACCGCGGCGAATATCAGGCCGCCGAATACAAGCGGATCGGCAAGGGGGCTAAGGAAGTCTGGATCCAGGCGTCCTACAATCCGATCCTCGATCTCAACGGCAAGCCGTTCAAGGTCGTCAAATACGCCACCGACACCACCGCGCAGGTGCTGGTGCGCATGGGCAACGAGCGCGTGCGTGGCATGATGGAAACGGTGGCAGCGGGCGCGGAGGAACTGAACGCCTCGGTTCGGGAAATCTCCGAAGCCATGACCAAGTCGCGCGAGACGGCGGCGACCGCGGTCGGGCGGGTCGAGGCGGCCGACGCCCAGGCCAAGCGCCTGAACGAAGCGGCGCAGGCCATGAGCGGCATCGTGGAACTGATCGGCAACATCACCGGCCAGATCAACCTGTTGGCGCTGAATGCGACGATCGAATCGGCACGTGCCGGCGAGGCCGGGCGCGGCTTTGCCGTGGTGGCTTCCGAGGTCAAGAACCTCGCCACCCAGGCCAAGCAGGCGACCGACAAGATCGGGGCGGAGATCGGAAATCTCAACGGCATCTCCGGCGACGTCGTCGGCGCGCTCGACAGCATCAGGCAGGCGATCCAGGGCGTCAGCGAATATGTCACGGCCACCGCAGCCGCGGTCGAGGAACAAAGCACCGTCACCAGCGAGATGTCCTCCAGCATGCAGCGCGCCGCCGCGGAAGCGAAGGCGATCTCGCAGCGGTAACGCTTCGCCATCGGCAGGCGCATTGACCCGATAGGGGACGTTTCCCGTATCGCATTGGGCCTGCCCGAATCTGCATTGAATTTCACTGCACCGCAGGGCAGGACACGGAACGGGGCATGGGTTATACGAGCGGGAAATTCATCGCTCGGAAACGGACCCGCCCATGCCCCCCTCCCCGCAAAAAGTTGCTCTCGTCACCGGCGCCGCGCGCGGGATCGGGCTGGCGACGGCCAAACGCTTTCTCGCCGAGGGCTGGCGGGTGGCGATGCTCGACATCGAGGGTGAATTGCTGCGCGGCGCGGTCGCTGACCTTGCGAACGCTGACAACACGCTGGCGCTGCATTGCGATGTTTCCGATGCGGGCGCGGTGGCGAACGCCATGGCGACGGTGAGCGAGTGCTTCGGCCGCCTCGACGCGCTGGTCAACAATGCCGGCATCGCGGTGTTCGCACCTCTGCTCGACACCTCGGATGAAGACTGGAGCCGCATCCTGCAAGTCAACCTCACCGGGCCGTTTATCTGCACCAAGGCGGCGGCGCCCCTGATGCGCGAACATGGCGGCGGCGCGATCGTCAACATCACCTCGATCTCGGCGGTGCGCGCCTCCACGCTGCGCTCGGCCTATGGCACCAGCAAAGCCGGGCTGGCGCATCTGACAAAGCAGCTCGCGGTCGAACTGGCTTCGCTCGGCATCCGCGTCAATGCGGTAGCGCCCGGCCCGGTCGAAACCGCGATGGCAAAGCAGGTCCACACGCCGGAGATCCGCGCCGACTATCACGACGCCATTCCGCTGAATCGGTACGGCCTCGAGGAGGAACTGGCGGAAGCGATCTTCTTCCTGTGCAGCGATCGCGCAAGCTACATCACCGGGCAGGTCCTCGCCGTCGACGGCGGTTTTGATGCCGCCGGCATCGGCCTGCCGACGCTGCGCGGCGCGCGGCGGAACGGGTAAGCCTGCTTCTTCCCGCTCCCCGTGAGTGGGGCGACGGAAACGCGGCAAACAAAAAATGCTGGTGCATAACCGGTTCCGATTGAATCAGAACCGAAGCTCCAGGTTCTTGATTTGACGCGTTTTCTCCATGCGAACCGGAATCCGCTTCACTCGAAACGCCAAAGCGCCCTTCGCTGGCGCAGCGTGACCTTCACGTCGCAAACGCTTAGGTTGTGCCGGCGATGGTCCGGCGCCCTGCCCATGGAAAAAACTTCACACCGGATCGCGGGAGTGTCGTGTCATGTCGGGAATACTCATCAACCTGATCATCCAGATCGTCAGCGGCGCCATCGGCGGCAATGTCGCAGGGAGCGCTGCCAAGAACATCGATCTCGGCATGGTTGGAAACACCATCGCGGGCGCCATCGGCGGTGGTGCCGGAGGGCAGCTTCTGGGCATGCTGATTCCACTGCTGGCCAATAGCGCCTCGACGCCCGATATCGGCAGCATCGTCGGCCAGATCGCCGGCGGCGGCGTCGCCGGCGCCGTTCTCACCGCGATCGTCGGCGCCATCAAGAACCGGGCGGCCTGAGCGGTCCGCGACCACACGCCTGCATATTTGGCGGCGGACATCTGCAAAAAATCGCATTTGTCCGCTTGAAAACGCTATTGGTCTTTCGAGCGCTGGTTGACCGCAACCACGCGCCAACCTTCCTCGAGCCGATCGATCCGCGTCAGCGACAGAGGATCGATCACGAAGCGCAGCGCCTGCTCGGGCACGAGATCGAGCGCGATCGCGAGCACGGCGCGGATGGTGCCGGAATGCACGACGAGGATCGCATCGCCTGCGGGGAGCGCCGCAAGCCCAGAGCCGGCGCGCGCGATCTGGTCGACAAAACTTTCACCGCCGGGCGGCCGGTTGCTCGCGGCCGATTTCCAGAATTCGCGATAGGCCGGGCCGAGTTCGCGTTCGAGTTCGTTGTGACGCCGTCCGGTCCACGCGCCAAAATCCTGTTCGCGAAAGGCCGCCTGTTCGACCGCAACGAGACCCAGTCGCTCGGCCGTCTCCCGCGTGCGGCGCGCCGGACTGCACACCGCAAATGCGCCTCCCGGCAATCTTGCCTTCAGCGCGGCAAAGGCTGCGGCATCACCGAGATCGGCCGGCGCGTCGGGTCCGTGAATCACCCCGCGCGGTCCGTCGACCGGCGCGTGGCGGATCAGCCAGAGATTTGTCTGGGCATTCACGGCTGCGCCAACCGTGCGGCGAGCAGGACAAGGATCGCGGTCTCGGCCACCTGCTCGGCGCCGCCGAGCACGTCGCCGGTCTGGCCGCCGACCTGCCGCAGCGCCAGCCACGCGATGCCGAGCCCGCTCAGGCCCGCCATCGCCGCCGCGTAGAACCCGTTGCTCCATGACAACGACAACAGCGCGATCAGCAGCGCCAGCCCGCCGGCGATGGCCGCCGTCGCCGCATCGGGCTGGCCGGCATTGCGGGCCAGCCCATCCTTGCGCGCATAAGGCAGGTTCAGCGACATCGCAGGCAAGATGCCGCGCCCCAGCGCGTGCGCGGCGATCAGGCTCGGGATGACATAGCCGTCCGCAATCGCCGCCAGCGCCGACAGTTTTGCGGCAAAACTCACCAGCAGGATCATGGCGCCATAGGTGCCGAGCCGGCTGTCGCGCATGATCTCCAACTTCGATTCGAGATTGCGGCCGCCTCCGAATCCGTCGGCAACGTCGGCAAGGCCATCCTCATGCAGCGCGCCTGTCATGATGGCGCTTGCGCCCAGCGCCAACGCGGCGGCGGCCAAATCAGGCACGCCGACGGATCGCAGGCCGAGGCACAGCAATCCCACGACGGCCCCGATCAGCGCGCCGACCACCGGGAACATCCGGTGCGCGCGCACGAAATTCGCAGGGATAGCGCCATCGGGATGCGGCATCGGCAACCGCGTCAGGAACGCGACGGCGGTTTTGAAATCGTCGAACCATTCATTCATGGCGGTGTCCGGAGAATCGTTTTAGCGTGCGGCCCCGCCCCGACGTCCCGAGAGAATCGCATGCCCTTCGACAGTCTAGACGACATCCGCGCCTTCTGTCGCGACTTGCCCGGCGGCGACCAGCGATTCGCTGACATGGCCGCACACCACCAACAGAATCTGACAAAGCCGCCGGGCAGCCTCGGCCGTCTCGAAGAACTCGCGATATGGCTGGCGCAATGGCAGGGCCGCGAGAAGCCGCGACTGGAGCGCGTCACCATTGCCGTGTTCGTCGGCAATCACGGCGTCGCTTCGCGCGGCGTCTCGGCCTATCCGCAGGCCGTCACCGCGCAGATGGTGGCGAATTTTGCCGCGGGAGGCGCGGCCATCAACCAGATCGCAAAAGCGGCTGCCGCCGAGCTCTGCGTGGTGCCGATCGAACTCGAACGTCCCACGCACGATTTCACCGAAGCGGCGGCGATGAGCCCGGAGGAATATCTCGAAGCGGTCGACGCCGGATATCGCACCGTGCCTGACGATTGCGATCTGCTGGCGGTCGGCGAGATGGGCATCGCGAACACGACGGCGGCGGCAATGCTGTGTGCGGCCTTGCTCGGCGGCGGCGCGGCGCGCTGGGCCGGCCGCGGCACCGGCGTCGACGATGACGGGCTGGCGCGCAAGCGCGCGGCGATCGAGACCGCGCTGAATTTCCATCGCGGCATTTTGGGCGATCCGCTGGCGGTGGCGGCAGCGCTCGGCGGCCGCGAACTCGCGGCGATCGCCGGCGCCGGGCTCGCCGCAAGGCAACATAACGTTCCGGTGCTGCTCGACGGTTTCGTGGCAACAGCGGCGGTGCTGCCGCTCGCGCGTCTCGATGCATCCGCGCTCGATCATTGCCGCGCCGGGCACGTCTCGGCCGAATCCGGCCACCGCGACCTCTTGCGCGAAATGAGGCTGCTTCCGCTGCTCGACCTCGACATGCGGCTCGGCGAGGCGTCCGGTGCGGGCGTTGCGATCCTGCTGGCACGCGCCGCGCTGGCTTGCCATGCTGGGATGGCGACATTCACGGAGGCTGGCGTCTCCGGCGCGGGGGATTGACGAAACCTTGCCACATATGTCTGCGTAACTGCCTCAGGGCAGACAATGCTGACGGAGGAGCCGCGCATGCGAACAGCGGTCGTCAAGGTAGTCGTTGTCGCCGCCGCGCTGTTCGCGGCGATCGCCCCTGCGCGGGCCGAGGTTCGCATTCTCGCGAGCCCGGGCGGACAGGTCGGCCCGTTTATCGCGCTGTTCGATCGCGTGAACGCCTCCGGCGAGCGGGTCGTAATCGACGGGCCATGCCTGTCGGCGTGCACACTGGTGCTGATGATGGTGCCGACTGAGCGCATCTGCGTGACGCGCCGTGCGGTGCTCGGCTTTCACGCCGCACGGTCGATCGACGGCCGCGGGCGAATTTACGCCGAACCGGAAGCCTCGCGGGATGTGGAGGCAGCCTATCCGGCGCCGGTGCGGGACTGGATCGGCCGCCGCGGCGGATTGACGTCGCGGCTGCTGCTGTTGCGTGGGCGCGAACTCGCCGCAATCTATCCGCGGTGCAAGTAGGGCTTCGTAGGGCGGGCAAAGGCGCCCCTTGGCGCCGTGCCCACCATTTCTAGCTCGCCCGAAAATGGTGGGCACGCTTCCGCCTTCGCTCGCTGAGCTACGGCAGACAAGTCGCTTTGCCCACCCTTGTCTCGCATCACATGTCTTCCTTCGGGCAGTTCACCATCCAGGGAATGCCGAACTTGTCGACGCACATGCCAAAGCCGTTGGAGAAGAAGGTCTTGCCGAACGGCATCCGCACCGTGCCGCCCTCGGCGAGCGCGTTGAACCGACGCTCGGCGTCCGCGGGATCCTCGACCGCGAGTGCGACGGAGATGCCCTGCGGCTGATGGTAATCGCCGGGCGTGGCGTCGGACGCCATCAACACCTCGCCGTCGACGGTGATGCGGGCATGCATGATCTTGGTCTTCCAGTCCGGCGGCATCGGCATGTCGGCGGGACCGTCACCGTACGGCATCATTGCCTCGATCTGCGCACCCAGCGCCTTCTGATAGTATTTTAGCGCTTCCTCGCAATTGCCGTTGTAGAACAGATAGGGATTGACTTGCATCGCGGTCTCCTTGGGTAACTGGAATTCGAGTGACGAGTTATTTCTCGGTGAGCTTCTTCAAATTGGCAAGACCGGCTTCGAAATCCTTTCCGATCATGCTGTCCAGATTCATGAACACCTGAATCAGCCTGGACATGAAATTCGCGGGACCATGCATCAGCCATGTGACATGGGTGCCATCGCCCTGCGGCAGCATTGTGAACTCGGCGGTGTTGTGGCCTTCGAACGGCGTGAAGAAATCGAGCTTGATGACGATCTTTTGCGGCGCGGAGGCTTCCAGAATTTCCATGCGGCCGGAACCGACATTCTTGTCGCCGGCCCAGGCATAGACCGCGCCCTTGCCGCGCTCCGCGCCGCTATAGGTGCGCTTCATCGCCGGATCCTTCTGCTCGTAGGGCGACCAGCTCAGCCACTGATGAAAGTCGGAGATCAGCGGAAAGATCCCTTCCGGCGGCGCCTTGATGCTGGTCGAGCGCTGCACGCGCAGCGTGCTCGGCTTGGTCGCAGCGAGAATAAGGACCGCGGCGATGGCGATCGCCAATATGACAGCGATGATGACAAGAACTTCAGACATGTCTGGCTCCACAAGATATTGCCGCTGATCAACGGCGGAACGGGATCAAGGTTTGCAAATTCCGGTCGCGCAGCCACAGCCCACCCCATACCATCAAGCCTAGATAGAGTCCGAACAGCGTGTGCGTGAACAGAGGACTGCCGATCCGTACATGCGAGGCCATGGCGCCGCCGAGATAGCCGGTGAGCAGGATCGCACCGAGGATCGAGGTCGGCGGAATCGAATAGAGCACGGTGCAGACGATGGTGATGAGGCCGAGACTGCGCGCCATCGTCTCGCTCGAACCATAGCCCATCCTGTCCATGGTTTCGGTGACGATCGGCCACGGCACCAGCTTGATGGCGCCGTCGAACATCAGGAACACGATGACGAGTGCGCTGAGGATGCGGCCGGTCCAGCGCGCGGGATTTGAGACTGGCGTAGTCTCGGTGATCGTTGTCATGGCTTGCTCCTGTCGTGTCGTCTTGAATGGCTGCTCGAATTCAAGACGAACGACGGGAGGCGGAAGCCGACAGAGGGAGTGAATTTTTTTGTGGCGTTCGGCCTTCTTCCCTTCTCCCCTTGTGGGAGAAGGTGGATCGAATGAGCGTCAGCTCATTCGAGACGGATGAGGGGTTTGCATCCGCGGGGAGAACCCCTCATCCGGCGCTTCGCGCCACCTTCTCCCACAAGGGGAGAAGGAAGCAAGGGGAGAAGGGAGAAGCTACTTCCCCGCTTTTTTGCCGCGGGGCTGGCTGTCGCGCTGGAGGCGGTCGAGATGCATGCGGATGTGGGCGGCTTCGGCCGAGGTGTTCGCGAGCGCAATGGCGCGGTCGAAGGCGGTGCGGGCTTCGTCGTTGCGGCCGAGCTGCATCAGGAAGGCGCCGCGCACGCCGAAGAAATGAAAATAGTTCGACAGCCGCGCCGCCAGCGGTTCGATCATGTCGAGCCCGGCCTGCGGTCCCTTCACCTTGGATACGGCGACCGCGCGGTTCAGCGTCACCACCGGCGACGGCTGCATGATTTCGAGCGCGCCATACAGCAGGTCGATCTGGGTCCAGTCGGTATCTTCGGGCTTTTCGGCGCGGGCATGCAGCGCCGCGATCGCGGCCTGCACTTGATAAGGCCCGCTGCGGCGATGGCGCATCGCCTTGTCGATCAGCGCCAGCCCCTCGGCGATCAGCGACTTGTTCCATAGCGAGCGATCCTGATCGTCGAGCAGGATCACCGCGCCGTCCGCATCGAAGCGAGCTGCAGCGCGCGCATGCTGTATCAGCAGCAACGCGGTCAGCCCCATGATCTCGGGCTCGCTCTGGAACAGCCGCAGCAACAGCCGGGCCAGACGAATGGCTTCCTCGCACAAGGGCGCGCGGATCTCGGCGGTATCGCCCGAGGCCGAATAGCCCTCGTTGAAGATCAGGTAGATCATGGCGGCGACGGAGGTGAGGCGTTCAGAGCGCTCCACCGCGCCCGGCGTTTCGAACGGCACGTTGGCGTCGGCGACCCGCGCCTTGGCCCGCGTGATGCGCTGCTCCATCGCGGCTTCCGAAACCAGGAAGGCGCGCGCGATCTGCTTGACTGTCAGGCCCGAGACGATGCGCAGCGCGAGCGCGATCTGCTGGGTCGCCGGCAGGTCCGGATGGCAGCAGATGAACAACAGCCGCAGGATGTCGTCGCGGTAGTGCGACCCATCGAGACGCTCGGCAAGCTGTTCCTCGGCGTCATCGAGATCGGAGATCGCCTCGTCCTCGGGCAACGCCTCCTGCTTCTTGCTCCGCCTGATATCGTCGATCGCGACATTGCGCCCGACCATGATCAGCCACGCCGCGGGATCGCGCGGCGGGCCGTTCTGCGGCCAGCTCTTCAGCGCACGGAGGCAGGCGTTCTGAAACGCCTCCTCGGCGGTGTCGAGATTGCGGAAATAGCGCAGCAACGCGCCGACCGCCTGGGGGCGAGCCGAGGTCAGCGCGGCATCGATCCAGGCGGCGTCGGTCATGGCTGCACGCTCCCCGGCACAAACTGGCCGACGGGGCGGATCTCGTAAGCGCCGCCGGGATTGGCCGCGCCGAGGTCGCGGGCGACATCGAGCGCCTCATCGAGATTCTTGCAGTCGACGAGATAGAAGCCGAGCAACTGTTCCTTGGTTTCGGCATAGGGGCCGTCCAGCACCAGCGGCGGATCGTCCTTGCGCAGCGTGGCCGCCGATGTGGTCGGCAGCAGCCGCGCCACCGGGCCGAGCCGGCCCTGTTTGGTCAGTTTGTCCTGCACGACGGCAAGCTTCTTCATGACCGCGGCGTCCTGTTCCTTGGTCCAGGAACCGACGGTGTCCTCGTCGTGATAGCAAAGGATGGCGTAAAGCATGGGACCAAGCATCTCCGTTGTCTTGATGACGAACGATTATGCCTTTAGCCGACAGGTGCGTCGAAGAAATTTTGGAAATGTTCCGTCGCCGGTCAGGGACCGATGATCGGCGGCGGTGGCGGATTGAAGTGCCGGTAGGTGTGGACGACCGCCTTGGAACAAAGGCCGCATACGGCGAGGACCAGAAGGATGATCTTCATCCTGGTCCTGAGGGCCTCGAACCTCGTCATGCCAGCGTCGCGGTGACAGTTTCGCCAGCAAAGCACCAGCGAAAGCACCACCACCGCGATGATGACCGCCTGAATCACCAGGAGATGCCATACTGCGCGGCGATTTGGCGCGCCTTTTGCTCGTCGGTCTGGCGCCGGGTCGTCCCGGAGCGGGAGGTCTGCTTCCTGAAGGCTTGCTTCCCGGAGGCCAGCTTCCTGGAGGCTTGCGGCTTCGCGACGTCAACGGTGGCAGATGGCGCGGCGGGCGGCGCGGCAACGGGCGTCGCAGATACCGCCGGCGCATCGTCGCCGGCTGGCACCCGATCGATGCGTTCAGCGGCCTGCGCCGAGACGGAAGCGAGAGCGAAAGCAGCGATGAGGACCAGTTTGCGCACTTGAAGTCTCCCTTGTTGGATGAAAGGAGGCTAGAGAAGCGGTTCGATCGATTAAGTGATGGAAGTCACGCCGGTGACGATGCGAAAGGGACGACTGAGAGAATGACAGTGAACAAAGGTGCGCTCGCTATCCTGGTGCATGGCGGGACTGAAAACTGGTCGCCGCGACGCTGGAAAAGCCGGTTCGACGACGTCTGCCCGGACCGCCGCGTGCTGCTGGTGCCGGATACCTCGTTCGATCCGGCCGAGGTGCATTACGCCGCGGTGTGGAAGCCGCGTCCGGGCGAGCTTGCCGCCTTCCCCAATCTGCGTGTCATCTTCAACCTGGGCGCCGGTGTCGATGCTCTGATGGCGGACCGCTCATTGCCCGACGTAACGCTGGTGCGCGTGGCCGTCACCGATCTCACCGCGCGGATGACGGAATATGTCGTGCTGCACGTACTGATGCACCACCGGCAGGAGCTTTACTTGCGGGAGTCGCAGCGCGCCAAGCGCTGGGCGCCGAAATTGCAATGGGCGGCGAGCGCGATCTCGGTCGGCGTCATGGGGCTGGGCATGCTCGGGGCTGATGCGGCCAATGCGCTCAAGCGTCTCGGTTTTCGCGTTTCCGGCTGGAGCCGCAGTCCCAGGGCGATCAACGGCATCGATTGCTTTCACGGCGAAGCGCAGTTCGACGCGTTCCTGCGACAGACCGACATCCTGGTCTGCCTGCTGCCGCTGACGCCGGAGACGCGGCACATTCTCAACCGCGCGCTGTTTGAAAAGCTGAACCGCACGAGCCCGCTCGGCGCGCCGGTGCTGATCAATGCCGGCCGCGGGGGCTTGCAGAACGAGGCCGACATCCTGCAATGCCTCGATGACGGAACGCTCGGTGGCGCCTCGCTCGACGTCTACGCCACCGAGCCGCTGCCCGTGGACAGCCCGTTCTGGACCCACCCAAAAGTGGTGCTGACCCCGCACAACGCCGCCGATACCGATGCCGACGAGATATCCAAATACGTCGCGCAGCAGATCGCGCGCTTCGAGGCGGGCGACGCGCTGGAGAATGTGGTGGATCGCAACCGGGGGTATTGATGATTTGGTCGTCTCTGCCGGTGCTGCATGGCGCCTGGAGCCCAGCCTCATTCAGGTTTGATGTTGCCAGCAGTGACGACGTGGCGCCATTTCTCAATCGAAGTATCGATATGGGCCATGTATTGCTGCGGTGTGGAACCGATCGGTTCGTAGCCGATCTCGTCGAGACGCCGGCGCAGGTCGCCGGATTTTAGTGCGGCCTGTGCCACCGTGCCGAGTCGAGTGACGATGGCTTCCGGCAAACTGGCAGGTGCAACGATTCCAAAGTCGGGCGCTGCGTCTATCTTCGGCAGACCGGCCTCTGCCATGCTGGGCACGTCGGGCAGTTGCGGGATCCGTCCCGTCGTGCTTCCCAACGCCCGCAACTTGCCGTCTCGAACATGCTCGAGAACGGCGGGGATCGTACTGAAAGTGAAATCAACCTTCCCGCCGAGCAGATCAATAATGGATGGGCCTCCGCCGCGATAAGGCACCGGGACAACGTCGATGCCGGTTTCCTGCCGGAATTGTTCACAGCCGAGATGAACAGCCGTGCCGAGGCCGGCGGTCGCCATGCTCAGCGTGCCGGGCTTCGACTTGGCGAGTGCGATCAGCTCCTTTACGTTGCTGACTGGAAGAGATTCCGAAACCACCAGCAGCAAAGAGGTGCGGGCCAGCAGAGATACCGGCGTGAAATTCTTTTTCGTATCGTACGGCAGTTTGTTCCCGAATAGGCTGGGATTGATCGTGAATGCGCTGTCGACGACGCCGATCGTGTAGCCGTCGGGCGCGGCAGTCGCAATCGCCTGGGTACCGATGATGCTCGCACCGCCTCCCCGGTTGTCGATAAAGAGCGATTGGCCGAGCTTCTCGCCCATCGCACCGGCGACGAGGCGTGCGACGATGTCCGATGCGCCGCCGGCGGCGTAAGGGACGACGACACGGATGGGACGCTGCGGATATTGTTGCGCCTGTGCGAGTCGTCCAGCGAGCGATGTCGCCGCGACGGATGTCAAGCCGGTCAAAAGAGAGCGTCGATCTATACGGATCATGATTTCGTGTCCCGGTTTCTGGTCAGTCGTCAGGCGCGATATTGATCGATGAGGTCCATATCCGGATCGCCGCCGAGACCCGGCCCATCGGGAATATCGATAAAACCGTCCGCAATCGGCGCGAAGCTGCCGCAGGGATCGAAGGCAAGATCGCAATAAAATCGTTCCAGGGCGCTCGCTTGCTCCTTGGCTGCCAGCACCTGGATCGTCGCGAGATAGCCCGGGCCGAAGAATGGCGAGTGGGGGACGCAAGTTGCTCCGGCCGCTTCCGACTCGGTGCAGATCCGCCAGAGCGGTGTAAGGCCGCCGATCTTGATCACGCTGGGTTGAACATAGTCGACGCAATCATCTGCGAGCATTTTTTTGAAATCGAGAGCATTGCCGGCGTTCTCTCCGATGGCGGTCGCAACGCCAGTCGTATGCCTCAGCGCGGCTAGCGATGCGAAATCTTCCGGCGGCCAGATCGGTTCTTCGATCCACAGAAGATCGGAAGGCGCCATTTCGGTAACAGCATCGGCTGCATCCGCGGGCAACCACGCACAATTGGTATCGACCATCAACGGCACGTTCGGCCCCGCGACGTCGCGGGCCGCTGCGACCGCTTCGGCCGTGCGCTCGTGCAATTTGATCTGTTGAAAACCGTCACCGAGCGCGCGGTCGACGATGCGCCGAACCCGATCCAGGTCGCCATTGTACTGCAGCAGGGACGCATAAACCCCAATGCGATCGCGCCTGCGACCGCCAAGCAAAGTCGCAACCGGCACTCCGGCAAGTTTGCCTCGGATGTCCCATAGAGCGATGTCGAGACCGCTGATGGCGTGAATGGTGGCGCCCGCGCGACCCAGATTATGCAGAGTTCGCTCAATCCGCGCCGGCAACTCCACATCGTCGACTTTCTGGCCAATCGCCAGTGGAGCGACCCATTGGTCGATCGCCGGAACGACCGCCGACCAAAAGCCGCCATAGGCTTCGCCCCAGCCCACCGTGCCACGATCGGTCGTGACCCGTACCAGAACGGTATCGAGCGTGGTGCGTGGCTGGCCTGCGAAGGCCGGTGAGGGCCCCCAATGGTCAAATGGAATTCGCAGCGCGAATGCCGTGATTGCCGCGATCGTTGGTGCGCTCATGGAATGGAACCTTCGACGATCCGGCTTGCCCTTCGACGAGGCCGGCAAATACGGCCTGGTTGGCCGTCCGAAGCGATTGTCGCCGCAAGATGCATGTGTTCAAAATACCAAAAGCTGCACCAATCATGTCTTGGGGTTATGATGTTGAGCGTTCGGGAGTTGGAGGTCTTTCGCCGCGTTATGGAGCTGGGCACCGTTACCGCGGCCGCCGAGGCACTTCATATTTCCCAACCGGCCGTCAGCCGGACCCTCCAGCAGGCGGAACGACGGCTCGGATTCTCGCTATTTTTGCGCCGGAGGAAGCGATTGCTGGCAACGCCGGAGGCCCAGTCGTTGTTTTCGGAAACAGTCAGGGCGTTCGCTGCCCTCGATGTCGTCCAGAAGCGCGCTGCCGACCTCGGAGCGGGGCGCGCGGGCGGGCTCAATATCGCGGCGATTTCGGCCTTCGCAAATGCGTTGCTTCCGAAGGCCGTCGCAACATTCTGCAAATCGCGGCCTGATGTCGTTGTCACGCTTCAGTCGATGAGCGCGCTGCAAGTCGCCACGCACGTCGCCAATCACCAGGCAGATCTGGGGTTCGTCATCGATTCCATCGCGGCGCCGGGCGTGTCTGTGAGCGATCTCTGGGCCACCGACTTCGGATGCGTCATGCCGCGCACGCATCCGTTGGCGTCAACGCTTCATGTCGTGCCCGCTGATCTCGAGCATGAAAGGTTGATATGTCTGAGCAGGCAGCTCCCTTTGGGAATCCTCGCCGTACGCGTTTTTGCAGATGCAGACGTCCCGTTGAAGACTGCAATCGAGGTATCACAGTCCACAGTCGCATGCGCGCTGGTGCGAGCCGGTGCAGGTCTGGCGTTATTGGACGGGCTCGGAACGATGGGGATGCCGGCAGCAGATCTGGTCATGCGGCCGTTCCATCCTTCCGTCAAGGTAATGGGCAGGCTCGTCCGACCGCGCCACCTGCTGCAGTCTCGGTTGACCCGCGATTTTATCGACACTCTGAGTGACGTCATAAAAACCCAGGATAGTTGCGCCGATACCGCCGAAAGCGTCACGATATCCCGGGCCGTCAGCGAAAAGAATTCGTAAGGTTGGCGCTTCCCAGCCCGGACACAACGCTGGAGGACGCGTCGCGGACGACGAGATGAGGGGTGACGATCTGGACGGGGTCGGCCATGTCTAAGCTCCTGATTTAGGACAACGTCATGAAGACGAGCGAGGAAACCGGAAACCGACAGCGATCAGAAAAGAAAGATCGTCCCGAAAAGATCGTGTCCCGGCCTTGAGCCGAGACCTATAGCCAACCGGACATGATCGCTTTGGAAGGGGACTGCCACTTCGCTAAAGTGAAATCGCGGGGGGCTTGGGCCTCGGCTCAAGGCCGGGACACGAAAGGGGAGCAAGCGGAACTAGGCCCCGAGCATCACATCGAGCGCGCCGTTCACGATCGCCTCCAGCTCCTTGCGCTGCGTCCTGGCGCGGGCGCGGATCGCGATGGTGTGAATGGTGGCGGAGGCGAGTTGCGCCAGCACGACCGGATCGGCGCTGTTGGATAGCTCGCCCTTCTCCTTGGCGAGCCGGAAACAGGCCGCAAAGGCCTTGTCGAGTTCGGTAAAGCCTTCCAGCACCATGGCGCGAATATCAGGATCGTGCACCGCCTCGGAGGCCGCGGTCATCACCGTGAAGCAGCCGCGCGGACCGGATTCCCCGGAAAGATAAATGTCGAGCGCCACCGCATAGATCCGCTCCAGCCGCCGGCGGACCGGCAGCTCGTCGCGGAAGACGTCGCCCATGGCCGCGCGCGCGTCCTCGCGATAGCGGCGGTAGCTCTTGATGAATAGTTCGCGCTTGTCGCCGAACGCGCCGTAAAGGCTCGGCCGGTTCATGCCGGTGGCGGCAGAGAGATCGTCCAGCGAGGTCGCCGCGAAGCCATCCTTGCGGAACAGATCGAGCGCCTTGCCGAGCGCGATGTCCGGCTGGTAGGCGCGCGGCCGGCCGCGGCGCCTGGGCGCCACGGGATCATCGATCTTCGTCACGGGCGGCTTTTTACTTTTTTGTACCATTTCGCAATAAATTCCTTGACCATGCTTATATTATGCGGAACAGTATAAAAATCAATCCCCGCCCGCCCTGAGCGCCGGCCCGATTGATCAACCGCCAAGGAGGCAAACCATGGATCTGTATTTTTCGCCGCTCGCCTGCTCACTGGCGACACGGATTGCGCTGTATGAAGCCGGCGCAGAGGCCAACTATCTCGAGGTCGATCCCAAGACCAAGGTGGTGCAGAAGGACGGCTCGGACTTCCGCGCGGTCAACCCGCTCGGGCTGGTGCCGACGCTGCGCACCGACGATGGGACGGTGCTGACCGAGAACGCCGCGATCCTGCAATATGTCGCCGATCGTTTTCCCAGCGCCGGCATCTCGGCGGCATCTGCAGAGGAGCGCAGCCGCCTGCATCAATGGCTCTGCTTCATCGGCACCGAACTGCACAAGGCGCTGTTCGTGCCGCTGCTCGACAAGACGGCGCCGCAGGACGCCAAGACCTACGCGCTGACCAAGAACCTCTCGCGGCTCGACTATCTCGATAACTACCTGAAGGGCCGCGAATTCCTGCTCGATCATTTCAGCGTGGCCGATGCCTATCTCGTCACCATCATCAACTGGACGATGGCAACGCCACCGATCGAGCTGGCGAAATGGCCCAACGTGAAGGCCTATTACGAACGGCTGCGCGCCCGCCCCAGCATCGCGAAAGCGTCCGCCGAGGAGTTCGAATTGTATAAGGCCGAACTCGCGCGGCATAAGGCGGCGGCGTAAGCAAGCGTAGCCCGGATGTAGCGAAGCGCAATCCGGGGACGGCGCGGCACATTTTGCGCGACAGTTCCCGGATTTGCGCTGCGCTTCATCCGGGTTACGAAACGTCAGACTGGCGGCGCGAGCAACCGCGCCGTCAGATCGCTCAGCGCACGGCGAAATATGCCGGCGTCATTGCGCGCCCGCGCCAGCACGAGCGCACCCTGAATGGTGAGCAGCGCATCCTCCGCGCGGCGCTGCGCCTGGCTCCTGCTCAATCCGGATCGCCGCAAGAGCTGCGCCAGCGCGACCTGCCAGCGGGCAAAATAGCTATCGACCGCTTCGGCAAACGTATCGCGCGCCGCCCCGAGCGCGACCAGGCCGACCAGACAGACGCGATCGCCGGAATGAAAATACTGGTCGACGCCCGCGATCATCGCGGCGATCGCGCGCGCGGGGTCGTCAGCTTCGCGCAACGGCGCATAGATGTTGAGCTCGAACCAGCCGTCGATGTCGGCCAGCACCTCGGTGGCCATCTGCTCCTTGCCGCCGGAGAACAGGTGATAGAGGCTGCCCTTGCCGAGCCCGGTGGCCTCTGTGATCAGCGTCAGCGAGGCGCCTTCATAGCCATGCGCGCGAAACACCTCGCCGAGCGCGCGCAACACTTGCCTGCGCTCGACGCCCTTCTTCAGCATGGCGTCACAGCGGGTTCTCGCCTAAGCCCGCGACATCGGCCGGGCGCGGTCCCGGGGCCGGCCAGTGGAAGCGGCGCTCGCTTTCCTTGATGGCGATATCGTTGATGCTGGCCTCGCGCCGCCGCATCAGGCCGTGTTCGTCGAACTCCCATTGCTCGTTGCCGTAGGAGCGATGCCACTGCCCGGCCTCGTCGTGCCACTCATACTGGAAGCGCACGGCAATGCGGTTTTGATCGAACGCCCAGAGATCCTTGATCAGGCGATAGTCGTATTCCCTAGCCCATTTGCGGGTGAGGAATTCGACGATCGCATCGCGTCCTTCAAAGAATTCGGCGCGGTTACGCCAGCGGCTGTCCTCGGTATAGGCGAGCGACACCTTGACCGGATCGCGCGAATTCCAGGCGTCTTCCGCCATGCGCGCCTTCTGGGCGGCGGTTTCGCGGGTGAAGGGCGGCAGCGGCGGACGCGACATGAGGCTTCTCCGGATTGGCGATCCTGAGATCATTGTACCGATCGGTACACAGAGTCAATCCGGAAAGATCAATCCGGCGCGAGATCGGCCTTCATCAATTGCCGCAGCGATTTCGGGATCGGCTTCGCCCGGCCCTCGCTGATGAAGGCAACGCGCACCGCGGCCTTGATCAGCACCTCGTCGCCGCGCCGCACCTCCTGCGCCAGCGTGATCGAGGCGCCCTTCACCGCGATCGGCCATGTCACGACGTCGAGCACGTCGTCCATGCGCGCGGGGCGCAGGAAATCGAGCTGCATCGAGCGCACCACGAAGGCAAAGCCCGGCGTCTCCTCCTGCGCCTGTTCGAACAGCGCATGCTGCGACGCGCCCATGAGACGGAGATGATTGGTGCGCCCGCGCTCCATGAAGCGCAGGTAGTTGGCATGGTAGACGATGCCGGAGAAATCGGTGTCCTCGTAGTAGACACGGACCTGCATGTGATGGCGGCCGTCGCGGATCTCGCCGTCGAGGGGAAAAGTCATTTTGATTGATTTGATCGCTCGTGAGCGCGCTTGAGAAATTCTTTGAAGTCCCAAGGCACAACGCGGCCCGCTTCCTCGTCAGCCAATCCCTCTTCAATAAGGCGCTTGAGGGCAGCGAGCTTCTCAGCTTGTTCGGCGGGTAAATCCATGAAGGCAGACTAACAGCTTTGGCGCCGAATGCACAACCACGGCGCAGAGCAACAACCTACGCCACCGCCGGCCTCGCCGCGCCCAGCGTCACCAGCACAATTTCCGGCGGCACCCCGAGACGAAACGGCATGATGCTGCAGCCGAGGCCGCCGGAGACCACGACGTCGCAGTTCATGCGGATGTGGCCGTAGGCGAGCTGCTGTCCGGACGGCGAAATCGGCGACCAGCCGAGCATCCGCACCTGGCCGCCATGCGTATGCCCGGAGAGCTGCAGCGCGACGCGCGAAGGCACGCGCCGGGCGACGTCAGGCTCATGCGCCATCAGCACCACCGGTGCGTCGTCGGTGACCTTTGCCAGTGTCGCGCCGAGATCGTCGACACCGATGCGCTTGAGCGGCCTGAAGCGGCGCGCCGGCATATAGGCGAGCTGGTCGCCGAGACCTGCCAGCCAGAACGAATGGCCGTTCTTGCTGAGTTTCTTGGCGTCGTTCTCGTAAACCGGAATGCCGGCAGCCTCCAGCGCTCGGCCTGCGGACGGCAATCCCTGCCCGTGGCGCTGCACTTCTTTGTCTTCCCACCAATCGTGATTGCCGAGCACGGCGTGCACGCCGAGCGGCGCCTTCAGGCCGGCCAGCACG
This sequence comes from Bradyrhizobium sp. AZCC 1678, assembly GCF_036924765.1. NCBI lineage: Bacteria > Pseudomonadati > Pseudomonadota > Alphaproteobacteria > Hyphomicrobiales > Nitrobacteraceae > Bradyrhizobium > Bradyrhizobium sp. AZCC 1678. The sequence continues at coordinate 1,708,791 of NZ_JAZHSE010000001.1, read as the reverse complement.
GCCGCCCATTCGGCATCGGGAATGAAGCGCGTCACTTTGCGATGTCCGGCCACATAGTCGCCGAGCATGACGACGATGTCAGGCTTGAGCGCATTGGTACGCTCGACGATCTCCTCGATGTGATCGAGCGACATCCAGGGATCGCAGGCGTGGAGGTCGGCGATCACAGCGATCCTGAGCTTGAGACCTGCCGGCCATTGCGGCGGTGAGATGTTGTACCGCACGACGCGAAGCCGGACGACCGGCGCACTGAACCCGTAAGCGGTGGTCGAGACGCCCAGCGCGCCCAATCCACCCATGGCTTTCAGAAAATGACGGCGAGTTAACATGTGATCCAATCGTGATGCAGTGCAAACATGGTGGCGGATTGAGCCTGAATTGCGGTACGTTTGTGCAGATGGTCAGCAGAGCTCAAGCAGCTTCTCACCAGCGGTTCTGCCCCACCAGCGCATCCAGCCGCGCCTTCAGCTCATCGGGCGCGCGGTAATACCATACGCCGCCGAGCAGATCGTGGAAACGCTTGTCGGCAGACGCCTCGCGCTCGATGCGGTCGATGGTCTCCATGCTGATGACGTCCTCGAGCGGACCGGCGGCGAGCAGCGACAGCATCACCGGGTTGGTCTCGATCTTAAGGATCTCGACGATGAGGTCGATTGCCTTATCGGGGTACTCCTCCCGCAGATCGCGCTCGTAATCCATCATCGCGAAGAAATTGTCATCGCGGTCGCGATCGGATTTCGAATATTGCTCAACCCAGGCGCGCGCCAGCTCCGGCACCGACATCACCGCGCACTCAAGCGGACGCTTCGGCCTTCGGCGCGCGAGATCGTCGGCGCGCCAGCCCTTGCTGTCGGCAATCGCCTCGATTCGACGTTTGAAGGGCTCATCGGGCCCGAAGTAAATCCCGCCGAGCAGCCAGCGCAGCCCGGCATTCTGTTTTGCCTCGGATTCGATGCGGTCGATCACGGCCGCGCCATGCGCATAGAGCAGCGACAGCATGAACTTGTCGTTGAGCTGCATCACGGTCGCCTTGTCGGACTCAGAGCGCAACACTTCCAGCGCAAGATCGAACGCGCGATCCGGCTGCTTGTGCGGCAGATGATCGAAATAGAGGAACGCCGACCAGGCGGCGCCCGTCTTGTCGCGCCGGCTCAGGCGCTGCAACGTCCCCCATACCGAAGCCAGTTCTGCTATCGGCATGGCGTCGAGGAAGATTTCGGTGTCATCGGGCGTCGCCAGTTCCGGCGCCGCCGCAATGAGGGCCAGCATATCCGCGTCTTCGGTCTCACTCATTTTGTTGCACTCCACGGCAGGACGCCGGCCGTCGTCGCGGCTGGCGCGGTATCTGCCCTTAGTGGAGGATGGTGCTCATCCGGTTCAGGCGTTGTCCGCGACGCTGTTCCGCGACGCCAGCGGCAACACATGGTCGCGGGTCAACGGCGCCAGCGCGATGTCAGCAGGCGCCGCCGGGTCGATCCACATCATTGCCTCGATCTCGGCTTTCGGCGCGATCTCGCCGGTCACCTCGACCTCGTAGAGCGCGGCGCGCACCCGGAAACCGGGCTCATTGGCCGAGATCGCATCGAACGAGCCGAGAGGACGGATCGAATCCGCAACCAGGCGACAGCCAAGCTCCTCGTCGATTTCGCGCGCCAGCGCCGTGACGTCGTCCTCTCGGCAATCGCGTTTGCCGCCCGGCTGCATGAACGCCACGGTCCCGCGTTTGCGGACCAGAAGCACCCGACCGGCTCCATCCCGGATCAGCGCCGCGACGATCTCAATCGTATCGGTCAATCACTCCTCCTCAGTCTGCCCGAACAACCCGAATTGCGCGGGATCGCGCGAAGGCTCGGCGAGGCCGAGGTGGCGGAAGGCATGCGAGGTCAAAAGCCTGCCACGCGGGGTGCGCTGCAGGTAGCCGCACTGGATCAGGAACGGCTCTATGATGTCCTCGATGGCGTCGCGCGGCTCCGACAGCGCCGCCGCCATGGTCTCGACGCCGACCGGGCCGCCGCCGTAGTTCAGCGCAATCGTCGTGAGATAGCGCCGGTCCATGGCATCCAAGCCCGCGGCATCGACCTCCAGCGCGCTCAGCGCGTGGTCAGCGATGGCGCGGTCGACGGAGCTTGCATCCGCGGCGGATGCAAAGTCGCGCACGCGGCGCAGCAGTCGTCCGGCAATGCGGGGCGTGCCGCGGGCGCGGCGCGCGATCTCGTTGGCGCCATCAGGCGTCATGCCGATGTTGAGCACGCGGGCGCCGCGGGTGACGATCTTCTCCAGCTCTTCCACGGTGTAGAAATTCAACCGCACCGGAATGCCGAAGCGGTCGCGCAGCGGATTGGTCAAGAGGCCGGCGCGCGTGGTGGCGCCGACGAGCGTGAATTTTGCCAGATCGATCTTGACCGAACGCGCTGCGGGCCCCTCGCCGATGATCAGGTCGAGCTGGAAGTCCTCCATCGCCGGATAGAGCACTTCCTCGACCGCCGGGCTGAGACGATGAATTTCGTCGATGAAGAGCACATCGCGCTCTTCGAGATTGGTGAGCAGCGCGGCGAGATCGCCGGCTTTTGCTATCACCGGGCCTGAGGTGGCGCGAAAGCCGACGCCGAGCTCGCGCGCAACAATCTGCGCCAGCGTGGTCTTGCCGAGGCCGGGAGGGCCGACAAACAGCACGTGATCCAGCGCCTCGCCCCGCTTGCGCGCGGCCTCAATGAAGATCGAGAGATTCTTGCGCGCCTGCGCCTGCCCGACGAATTCGGACAGCAGTTGCGGACGCAGCGCGGTGTCGCCGACATCGTCGGAACGGCGCTCGGGCGTGACGATGCGGGAGGGCGGGTTCATGCGGCGATGCTACCACGATGCAGCGGTTTCGCGAGCCACCAGCACAGGGACGTCGGCACGATCGCAAGAACGGCGAGCATCGCCGAGAGCGTAAGGGCGGCGCGCGCCGACCGGACATCCGGCAAAATCACGGCCGATGATTCCGAGGGCATGACGAACATGCCGAGCACGACGAAGCCGGCGATGGCAACGGCGGCGGCCAGCCACGCCATCCAGATCATGTTGATGCCGCCATAGACCGCAGCCAGCGCGAATATCAGTCCGGCCGCGACCGACGGCAGGAACGCCGCGAGCGCCGTCACGAATGCAAGCAGCCCTAGCGCAACCGAGACCATGGTGCGCAGCGCGTCGAGGTCGAGAAGTGCGAGAAACATCTGCAGCAGCGCTGCGCCGAACGCCACCACGATCAGCGAAATCAGCGCCGCGATCGAAAACGGTCCCGCAATGGAGAAAATCAGGACGATGCCGATCGCACGCGCGAAACGGCCGACTATGGCGCCGGCTGAATAGTCGCGTCGGTCCGGGGTGACGATGCGGGAGGGCGTATTCACTCATTGCCCCGCTTGTACTTGTTGGGCAGGAGTTCGCCGATGCTCACGACCTTCGGCGCACGGCCGTTGTCGGGGACGATGACCCGCGCGTTGGCGTCATAGTCGTGGATCAGCTCGCGACAGATGCCGCAGGGCGAGACCACCGCGATCTTGCCGGGCTCCCCGGGCTTGGGGTGACGCACGGCGACGATGGTTTCGATGCCGTGGTCGCCGGTTTCGGTGATGGCGCGGCCGATGGCGATCGCTTCGGCGCAGACCGCGATCCGGCCTATATAGGCGTCGATATTCACGCCGGTGACGATGCGGCCGTCGCGGGTGCGCAAGGCGGCGCCGACCTCCTGCCAGTCGTTGCGATAACGCCGGCTGATCGCGTCAGTGGCGGCGGCGATCAGCTCTTCGTCCTTGTTGCTCAGCATGGTGGAGAATACGTTCCTTCGTCAGCCAGTGGCGAACATAGTCTATTTCGTCAGTTTCTTCAGGCCCTGCGCAGTGTCGCAGACATCGTCGGAACGTCGCCCTGGAGTGACGATGCGGGAGAGGATGGTCATGCGGGCCTCGCGAACCGCCGCGTCAGACGCCAGCAGATGAGCGACGCAATCAGTGAGGGAACAACAAAAATGAAGTAGCCTTCGAGCGGTATATTGAGCAGGTTGTGCGTTGGTTCAGGCGCCATCGCTGAGATCGAGAACATGATCAGGATTGCTGCACACCCCGCTGCCAGCATAGGCACCCATACCGAATTATGGTGAAACCTGATAGCTGCAACGGCATGAATGATGCCTACGAATAGTGCTGCGGGGGCGAAGAAATAGGACCACATCGCTATGATTGCCACCCCAACAAGGAGCAGTGGGCCGTGGTCAAACTTCATCCACCAACCCACGTTGCCGAAGATGGGCGGCCAGACCAGTAGAAAAATCGCGACAATGAGCACGGAACGCCAGAACGGCGACAGCATTCCCGCTTCATCACGGAAGAATGTGGCTCCGCTCACTTCGCCGGCTCCTTTGAGATCGTAGGGTGGGCAAAGGCGCGCTTTTGCGCCGTGCCCACCGTCTATCCGGTTGCGCCACTGAATGGTGGGCACGCTTCCGCCTTCGCTCGTGGAGCTACGGCGGACAAGTCGCTTTGCCCACCCTACGGTATCCACACTCACTTCGCCAATTCCTTCAAGCCTAGCCGGATCAGTTGCGCGGTCTCGGCATTCTCTCCCGCGCTGTGCTGTGTCGCCAACGTCGTCGGAGCGGCGCTCAGGCGTAGCATTGCGTTCATGCCAGAACCTGCTGGTCTGAGCGGCGGCGAAACGGCCACAGCACCGTGTTACAGATCAGCCAGCACCATATCGTGCTGCCAACATGCAGGACGATGAATATCGACAACCTTTCCCAGGCCGGCGGACTCGCGCTTTTTACCATCACGAAGACGGCGTATGCCACGGTTACGAACAGCGATCCAAGAAAGACCGGGCGGAAGGGCACCAATCCGGTTCGCGATACGGCCTGGGCAATCGAAGCCACGAAGGCCAGAAACAGCGCCTGCGCACCGCCGGCAATATAGGAAGCGATCGCAAAGAAGCCGAACGTCCACAAATAAGCCGAGAGACCGTAGCTTGCGGCAGGCTGGCCATACCCGAACATCATTCCCGTTGCCCATATCAACAGGAAGCCGAGCGGCGGGCCGGCTGCGAGAAAGATCAGGAACGCCAACGCCGTCTTCGGCGTAAACCCCACCGCATCGCTCACATTGTCCGCCGCGTCGCTCACTTCGCGAGCTCCTTCAGCCCCAACCGAATAAGCTGCGCCGTCTCCGCGTTCTCACCCGCACTGCGCGAGGCGGCGGCGATGGCGGCCGCCGCTTGCGGCGGGCCGTAGCCGAGATTGACCAGCGCCGAGATCGCATCGGTCACCGGTCGCGGCGCGCGGTCGTTGTCGATCGCGCCAGCAAGATGCACCACGGTCGAATCGACATTGGCAAACGCCGGCGCCTTGTCCTTCAATTCAGAGACGATGCGTTCGGCGACTTTCGGACCGACCCCGGGCGTGCGCGACACCGCAGCCTTGTCGCGCAGTGCGATCGCGTTGGCGAGTTCGGCCGGCGGCAAGGTCGACAGCACCGCGAGTGCGACCTTGGCGCCGACACCTTGCACGGTCTGCAGCAGGCGAAACCATTCGCGCTCAGTATCGGTGCGAAAACCGAACAGCTTGATCTGATCCTCGCGGACATAGGTTTCGATGGAAAGCACCGCCGCATCGCCGGGCGACGGCAGCGCCTGCAGCGTGCGCGAGGAGCAGTGCACCTGATAGCCGACGCCGCCGACGTCGAGGATCACGTAATCCTCGCCGTAGGAATCGATCAGGCCTTTGAGCTTGCCGATCATAGGCTGGCTACCTTCAGCCGCAGCGCGGCGCCCTGGCGGTGATGGGCGTGCGTGATGGCGATTGCCAGCGCGTCGGCGGCGTCGGGGGATTTCGGCTCGGCCTTGGGCAGCAAAATCTTCAGCATCACGGCGATCTGGTTCTTGTCGGCATGTCCCGCGCCGACCACGGTCTTCTTGACCTGGTTGGGCGCATATTCCGCGACCGATATGCCGAACATCGCGGGCGCCAGCATGGCGACGCCGCGGGCCTGGCCGAGTTTCAGCGTGGCGACGCCGTCCTTGTTGACAAAGGTCTGCTCCACCGCGGCCTCCGCCGGCCTGAAATCGCCGAGGACTGTGGCGAGCCCCTCATGGATCGCCAAGAGGCGGCTGGCCAGCGGCAGATCGTCCGGCGGCTCCACCGAGCCGCAGCCGATGAAGACAAGCCGGTTGCCCTCGGTCTCGATCACGCCCCAGCCGGTGCGGCGCAGGCCGGGGTCGATGCCGATGATCCGGACGGGTTGGCGAATCGGTGGGGGTGTCATGGCGTAGTGATAACGCCAGAGCCGGGTGAACGAAACATAAAGAGAACGGAAATCCCCGCGAAACCGTACTGTCCGTATTTAACCCCAAGTGTCCCAAGTAGAGTTTCGGAGCGTCCCAATTCGATTTTGGTCCGAATTGTCTCTGTCGCGTCCGTGAGCCCAATCCTATATGCTCAAAGAGAAGCATCGATAGGAGCCGTCATGTTCTCCTGGGTCGTTTTCATCACGATTCCCGTTCTCACCGTAGCGTTCTTGAGCGGACGCTTCACTGCCAAATACGCGGCAGAGAAGGGGCGCTCTACACGCGCTTGGTTCCTCTGGGGCGCCCTGTTCTTTCCGCTCTTTCCTGTTCAGTGGATGGTCTTGGGGCTCCTCCCAAAAAAGTAAGGCCGCCTCAGTTGGCGGCCTCTGTTGGGCGAAAGTTCTTTGCCGCCGTGCCATGATTGATAGATCACGCGGTATGGGGCCCTGCGTTCGCAGGGACGACAGATCACCCGCCCATCTTCGCGACCAGCGCGTCGGAAATCTCGAAATTGGCGTAGACGTTCTGGACATCGTCGTGCTCGTTCAACAGGTCCATCAGCTTCAACAGCTTCTCGCCGGTCTCGTCGTCGACCGCGACCGTGTTCTGCGGCTTCCAGGTCAGCGCCGCCTTGCGGGCTTCGCCGAACTTCGCTTCCAGGGCCTTGGCAACCTCGCGAAAGGTTTCCTGCGAGGCGTAGATCTCGTGGCCGCTTTCGCTGGAGACCACGTCGTCGGCGCCGGCCTCGATCGCGGCATCCAGCATCGCGTCGTCGGAAGCTTTGCTGGCGTCATATTCGATGACGCCGGTGCGATCGAACATGAAAGCAACCGAGCCGGTTTCGCCGAGATTGCCGCCGGACTTGGTGAAGAAGGTGCGGACATCTGAGGCGGTGCGGTTGCGGTTGTCGGTCAGCGCCTCGACGATCACGGCGACGCCGCCGGGGCCGTAGCCCTCGTAGCGGATTTCGTCGTAGCTCTCACTGTCGCCGCCGGTCGCCTTCTTGATGGCGCGCTCGATATTGTCCTTCGGCATATTCTCCTGGCGTGCCGCGATCACGGCCGCGCGCAGCCGCGGATTCATGGCCGGGTCCGGGGTCCCCAATTTGGCCGCCACCGTGATTTCCCGCGCCAGCTTGCCGAACAGTTTCGACTTCTGGGCATCCTGCTTGCCCTTGCGGTGCATGATGTTCTTGAACTGGGAATGGCCGGCCATGCAGGGGTCTCTTGGATTCGTCCGGGAGGGATGCGGGTGAAGCGCGGCCTTATAGGCCGCTAATCGGCCGAAATCAAAGATTTGCGAACCCATGAGGGTATGTAAGTACTGCCGCCTGCCGGAATGTCAGGCAGTCGTTAACCATGATTTCATGCTCGGATGAGAGGATTTCGCACCTGTCCTCAACTTTCAAGAGACGTCATGGCGTTCGGTTTGTTCAAAAAGCGGGTGCCGGAACCGGCTGCGCCTGCCGCTGAAGCCAAGGTTCCACAGGCCATGGCCGGGACTGAGGCCGTCATTGCCGATGGCGATTCTGCCAAGGCAGTCCTTGAACTGCTGGAGCTCGAACTTGGCGCGATGATCCGCCAGCTCGAACGCGCGGCCAACTCGGTGGCCGGGGGCGCCGAGGCGACGGCTGCGACGCTGTCGACCATCCGCCAGCGCACCGATGCCCTGACGAACCGGACCAACGCCGCCCAGGGCACCGCGACCACGTTTTCGCACGCCGCCGACAAGTTCACCCAATCGGCGCAGGGCATCGGTTCCCAGGTGCGCGACGCCAGCAAGCTTGCCGACCAGGCCAGCGAGGCCGCCCGCGAAGCCAGCGCCAATGTCGACCGCTTACGGGAGTCTTCAGCGGCGATCGGCAATGTCGTCAATCTGATCGCGCAGATCGCGCGGCAGACCACGCTCTTGGCGCTCAATTCCACCATCGAGGCCGCACGCGCCGGCGAGGCCGGGCGCGGCTTCGCGGTGGTCGCGACCGAGGTGAAGGCGCTCGCGGTGCAGACCCAGAACGCGACTGAAGAGATCACCAAGAAGATCGAGGCGCTGCAGCGCGACGCCGCGGGCTCGGTCGACGCCGTGCATCGCATCTCGCAGGCGATCGAGGCGATCCGCCCGGTGTTCGACAACGTCAACGGCGCGGTTGCCGAGCAGAACGCGACCACCGGCGAAATGGCTGACAATGCGGCTTCCGCTTCCAGTTTCATCGGCTCGGTCGGCGACAGCGCCACCGAGATCGATCACGCGACCAAGGAAGCCGAGGCGCATGGCGAAAGCGTCGCCCAAGCGGGACGGGCCGTCACCACATTCGCGCAGAAGCTCAAGTCGCGCTGCGCGGTGCTGCTGCGCCAGGGAGAGAAAGAAGGCGACCGCCAGGACCGCCGCAAGGACCAAAGGCTGCCCTGCAGCCTCAAGATCGAAATTGCCGCCCCGCGCGGGACGATATCAGCACCGGTCTACGAAATTTCCATGGGTGGCCTTCTGGTCAGCGGGGCAGACGCGGAAGCGCTGGCGCAGGGCCAGAGCTTCAACGCGACGCTGCAGGATATCGGCGCCTGCCGGATTCGCATCGTCCAGCGGTCGAAGGCCGGCACGCACGCGCAGTTCGAAAGGCCGGATGCGGCGCTGACCGAGAAGATCGAAGACAAATTATGGTCGATCCAGGACGACAATACCGAGGCCGTGACCCGCGCGATGGAAGCCGGCGCGGCGCTGAAGAAGATATTCGAGAACGGCGTCGATAGCGGCGCCATCTCGATGGAAGACATGTTCGACACCAACTATGTCGAGATCGCAGGCAGTAACCCGGTGCAGTACCGCACCAAAATCCTGGACTGGGCCGACCGCGCGCTGCCGCCGTTTCAGGAAGCGTTCCTCGCCAGGGACAAGCGGATGGCATTCTGCGCCATGATCGACACCAACGGCTACCTGCCGGTGCACAACAAGATCTATTCGCATCCGCAGCGGCCGGGCGACGTCACCTGGAACACCGCCAACAGCCGCAACCGCCGCATCTTCAACGATCCGGCAGGCCTTGCCGCCGGGCGCAACCAGCGCGCCTATCTGATCCAAAGCTACGCACGCGACATGGGCAACGGCAACACGGTGATGATGCGCGAGATCGACGTGCCGATCCGCGTCAAAGGCCGTCACTGGGGCGGCTTCCGCACGGCCTATCGGCTCTAGTGCGCTCTCAGGCAAGACGCCAAGGCGCGAATCACGCTCTAAACCTGGAATTGGAATGCGATCGCCGCGGCGTGCCGATCGTCGGCTCTGACTGGAGAAAGCTCTGATATGTCCGTTGTGCAGCGTGCAGTGCTGGACACTCATTCCAACCAGACACTGGCCGAACGACTCATTGACCAGCTTGCCGACCGCATCGGCGGGCTCGGCGTGGAACTTGCCGATATCGCCGGCAACGTCCGGGAGGTCGCAAGCCGCGTCGCGAACCAGTCGGAGCGGTTCCACCACTTACAGAAGACGGCCGAGACGATGGTCTCGGCCAACCGCGGCATCGCTAACGCATCGCAAGCGGTGCAATCGACCACGTCCGCAGCTGTCGAAGAAATCGTTCAGTCGCACAGCGCGGTGAATACGGCCGTCAGGCACATCGCCGAACTCGTCGAAGCGGTCGGCCGCATCGAGGCCCGGCTCAGCGCCGTCGGCTCGGCCCTGTCGCAGGTTGCAAAAGTTTCCGGCTCGATCGAGGCGATTGCGAAGCAGACTAACCTGCTGGCGCTCAATGCCACGATCGAGGCGGCGCGTGCCGGAACCGCCGGCCGCGGCTTTGCCGTGGTCGCGAGCGAAGTGAAGAGCCTGGCGGAGGGGACTCGCCAGGCCACGCAGCAGATTTCCGATACCATGCGCGATCTCGACGGCCAGATCGGCAGCCTGATCAGTGAGAGCAGCGACGCCTCACTCCGCGCCAAGAGCGCCGGTGAAGGCGCACAGCAGATCAGCGGCATCATCGCGCGCGTGCACCAGGGCGTCACGTCCGTAGGCCAGGAGATTGACGGCGTCGCCAGGGCCGCGACGTCCAATCTCGGCCATTGCGACACCGTTATCACCGAGCTCAGCGAGCTCGCCAAGGGCGTCGACCTCTCCTCGCGCGATCTCAAGCACGCGGACGACCAGGTGGCAAAGCTGCTCGAGACCTCCGAAGGCCTGATCGCGCTGATCGCCGACAGCGGCGTCGAGACCTCGGATGCACCGCTGATCCGCGTCGTCGTCGACACCGCGAAGCGCATCTCTGCCGAGTTCGAGGCCGCGATCGACCGCGGCGAGATCACGGCCGACCAGTTGATGGACGAAAAGTATCGCGAGATCGCCGGCACCGATCCGAAGCAATATCTGACCGACTATGTCGCCTTCACCGACCGCGTTCTTCCCTCGATCCAGGACCCGATCCAGAACAGCGATCCGCGCATCGTGTTCTGCGTCGCCTGGGCCAAAGGCGGTTATCTGCCGACCCACAATCCGAACTACCGCCTGCCGCAGGGCAAGGACCCGGTCTGGAACAACGCCAATTGCCGCAACCGCCGCCTGTTCAACGACCGCGCGGTGAAGAAGGTGGCGGCGAACACAAAACCGTTTCTGCTGCAGACCTACCGGCGCGACATGGGCGGCGGTAATTTCGTGCTGATGAAGGACCTGTCGTCGCCGATCTTCATTCGCGGCCGCCACTGGGGCGCATTCCGGATGGGCTTTCGGCAGAGCTAACCCATGATCGGTTGTCGTGGCTTGGCCTCGAGGTGCGAGAGCCGTCACTGGGGCGGCTTCCGCACGGCCTACAAGTTGTAATCAAACATTTCATCTAATTGCGCGCGTCGCTTCGCCCGTCGCTGGCTGCATGGAAAATGCGCAGCCCCAACGGCCCTCGTGCAAGACCCGTCCGATTTTTCGTAATGGCACGATTATCGGAGATGCCACCGGGCTCCGGGGGGTTGGCATATCGCTCTCTCTCCTTGAACCTTCGTCGCCTTGGCTGGTTGTAGATTGGCTGAGAACCCGGCTTGAGAAATCCAGCCTCTTCTTTGCGCACGACAAGCGGAGCGGTGAAAGTCATCGAACTGACGCGCGGATATGACATCCCCAGACGGTAAAGCAGGCGGAGAAGAAAATGACGCATTCTGGGACAGCAGCGCCCGCAAGGCGCATCACCGCAGTGCCCGAGAAAATTCCGGTAACGCTGAGTGTCAACGGCAAGTCGGTCAAACTTCTGGTCGCACCATGGACAACGCTCCTGGATGCTCTACGCGACCATCTCGATCTGACAGGTACCAAGAAAGGCTGTGACCACGGCCAGTGCGGTGCATGCACCGTTCTCGTCGGGGGACGGCGGATCAATTCCTGCCTGACGCTCGCCGTGATGCAGGAAGACAGCGAAATCACCACCGTCGAGGGCCTCGCGCGCGACGGCGAGCTACATCCGCTGCAGCAGGCCTTCATCGATCACGACGCGTTTCAGTGCGGCTATTGCACGTCGGGACAGATCTGCTCGGCGGCCGGGCTGATCGCGGAGGGCAAGGCAAGAACGGCCGACGAGATTCGCGAACTGATGAGCGGCAACATCTGCCGCTGCGGCGCCTATCCGAACATCGTGGCAGCAATCCAGCAGGCGATGGAGCGATCATGACCCCGTTTCAGTACACGCGCGCAACCGACGTCGCCGATGCCATCAAGCAGATCGCGACAGATCCTTCCGCAAAATTCATTGCGGGCGGCACCAATCTGATCGATCTGATCAAATACGATATCGCGACGCCCACACGGCTCATCGACATCTCGCGTCTGCCGCTCAGGAATGTCGAGGAGACCGCCTCCGGCGGCGTTCTGATCGGGGCGATGGTGCCGAATACCGACCTCGCCTACCATCCCCTGATCGAACAGCGCTATCCGCTACTGTCACGGTCGATCCTGGCTGGCGCGTCGCAGCAGCTGCGCAACATGGCCTCGACCGGCGGCAACCTCGTGCAGCGCACGCGCTGCTTCTATTTCTACGACGCCACAACGCCCTGCAACAAACGCGAACCGGGCAGCGGCTGCTCGGCGATCGACGGCGTCAACCGCATCAATGCGATCCTTGGAACAAGCGGCTCCTGCATCGCGACGCATCCGTCCGACATGTGCGTGGCGCTCGCAGCGCTCGAAGCGACCGTGCATGTCACAGGCCCGGCCGGGACGCGCACCATTGCGTTTGCGGATTTTCACCGGCTGCCCGATAACACGCCGCAGCTTGACACCAATCTGGAGCCCGATGAGATCATCACGGCGATCGAGCTTCCGGCAAAAGGTTTCAGCACGAACTACTCCTACCTGAAGATCCGCGATCGCCTGTCCTACGCGTTCGCACTCGTATCGGTGGCAGCAGCGCTCGAACTTGACGGCGACACGATCAAGGAGGCACGCTTGGCGCTCGGGGGCGTTGCGCACAAACCATGGCGCAGTTCCGCGGCTGAAGCGGCCCTGCTCGGACAACGCGCCGACGCGGCTGCATTTGCGCAAGCCGCCGATTGGCTGCTGCACGGCGCCAGAGGCTACGGACACAACGACTTCAAGATCGGCCTGGCGCGGCGCGCCATCGTGCGAACGCTTGGTCAGGCTGCGCGGGGAACGCCGCAGTCGATCTCCGACAAGAAAATACGGTGAGCGCCATGGCAAGCTATATCGGAACAGCGACCTCCCGCGTCGACGGCCGGGCCAAGGTCACCGGCGAAGCCAAATACGCCGGCGAGTTCAGCGTTCCCGGTCTCGTCCACGGCTACGTCGTCGATTCGACCATCCCGAAGGGGCGGATCGTGCGGATCGATACCAGCGGCGCGCTGGGCATTGCCGGTGTGATCGACGTGCTCACCCATCGCAATCGACCGCCAATGGCTGACAAGGATGACGCCTACAAGGACGACGTCGCGCCCGAGAAGGGTTCGCCCTACCGCCCGCTCTACGACGACAGGATCCAATTCACCGGACAGCCGGTCGCGCTGGTGCTGGCGGAAGACTGGGAAACCGCGCGTGTCGCCGCCTCGCAGGTGAGGATCGAATACCAAAAGGATCCACACGTCACCGACCTGCAAGCAGAGCGCAGCAGGGCGTTCGCCATCGACGTGCCGGAGAAGCCGCGCGGCGATGCCGAAAAGGCATTTGCGTCCGCCGCCGTGCGCCACGCGGCCGAATACTCCATTCCAACCGAGCACCACAATCCGATGGAATTGTTTGCCTCGACCGCGATATGGGAAGCCGGCCAGCTCACCGTCTATGACAAGACGCAAGGCGTCCAGAACGTCCAGCAGTACCTTTGCAAAGTGTTCAAGCTGCAACCGGGTGCAGTTCGAGTCATGTCGCCCTATATGGGCGGCGGTTTCGGCGCGGGACTGCGTCCGCAATACCAGGTCGTGCTGGCGGTGCTGGGAGCGAACGCGCTCAGACGCCCGGTGCGCGTCATGCTGACGAGGGCGCAGATGTACGCGCTCGGCTACCGGCCGGCGAGCATCGAACGGCTTGCGCTCGGCGCGAGCAGCAGCGGCACGCTCGATTCAATGCAGCATGAAGCCATCGCCGTGACGTCGCAGTTCGAGGAATTCGCGCGCAACGATACTGGCTGGGGCAACCTGCTTTACAAAAGTCCTAACGCGAAATTCGAGCACAAGCTCGTCAAGCTCGATCTGCCGACGTCCTGCGACATGCGGGCGCCGGGCGCGGCGACCGGCGTCTACGCGCTGGAATGCGCGATGGACGAACTCGCCATCGCGCTGAAGACCGATCCGGTGCAACTGCGGCTGCAATGCTACTCCGACCGCCATCAGGGCGAGGACCTTCCCTACACCAGCAAGCAACTGCGCGAATGCTACCGGCAGGGCGCGGAGGCGTTTGGCTGGGACAAGCGCAACGCGGAGCCACGCTCGATGCGGGACGGCAGCGAGTTGGTCGGCTGGGGCATGGCATCGGGCGTATGGGAAGCGCTGCAGATGCCGGCAACAGTCCGCATCGTGCTGACGGCTAACGGTCACGCGGAAGTCGCGACGGCCGCCTCCGATATCGGCACGGGCACCTACACGATCATGGCGCAGATGGCCGCCGACATGCTCGGCCTTCCCATCGACAATATCAGCGTCAAGCTCGGCGATTCGACCCTGCCGCAATGTCCGGTGGAAGGCGGCTCGTGGATAGCGTCATCGGTGTGCAACGCCATCGCGAACACGGCCCGCGCGGTTCGCGGCGACGTGCTGGAGCTTGCGAAGGCGACGAAGGATTCGCCGCTCTCGGGCGCCGGCGTAGACGACGTCGCGCTGGTGGATGGCAGGATCGCCAGCAAGCGCGATGCGAACCGTGCGGTCTCGATCGCGAGCGCGATGCAGTCGGGCAAGGCCGAGCGCATCACGCGCGAGGAAACCAACATGCCCGCCGAAGACAAGTCTCACGCGCGCAATGTTCACTCCGCGATCTTCGCAGAGGTCAAGGTGGACGAGGAACTCGGAGTGATCCGCGTGACGCGCGTGGTCAAAGCCGTCGCCGCAGGCCGCATCCTCAACCCAAAGACGGCCCACAGCCAGGTGATGGGTGGCGTGGTCTGGGGGATCGGCATGGCGCTGCACGAGGAAACGCTCTACGACCATCGCTTCGGGCGGGTGATGAACGCCAATATTGCCGAATACCATGTGCCCGTGAATGCCGACATCCATGACATCAAGGTCATCTTCGTCGACGAGCCGGACGAGATGGTCAACCCGCTCGGCATCAAGGGCCTTGGCGAGATCGGCATCGTCGGCGTGGCGGCGGCGGTCGCCAACGCAGTCCATCATGCGACCGGAAAGCGCGTGCGCGACCTGCCAATCACCCTCGACAAAGTGGTTCAGTTCGATTGAAGCGGTCGCGGCTGGTGGTGGAAATGAAAAGAGCCGGTGCAACTATCAGCACGCCGCGCATCGACGTTCTCTCCGTTCGTATTTATCAGACCCAGAATCCCGGCACCGCCGGCTCCAGCCTGCCACCGATCCGCACCGGCGCGACGCGTAGCGCAAGGCCGGTGGCATCATCGGTCTCGACCGCAACGCCACTGAGTGTCGCAACTCCAGCCGCCGGTTCGAAGCGGCCTGAGGGAATGCCGGTCGTGAAGCGCCGCAGCGGCTCTTCCTTCTGCATGCCGATGATGGAATCATAATCGCCGGTCATGCCGGCATCGGTCATGTAGGCGGTGCCACCGGAAAGGATCTGATGATCGGCGGTCGGCACATGGGTGTGGGTACCGACGACGAGGCTGGCGCGGCCGTCGCAGAAAAAGCCGATGCCTTGCTTCTCGCTCGACGCCTCGCCGTGGAAGTCGACCACGATCGCGTCCGCCGCCTCGCGCAGCGGACAGGCCTCGAGTTCACGGTTGAGCACCGCGAAGGGATCGTCGAACGGCGTCATGAAGACGCGACCGATGGCGTTGATAACAAGCGCGCGCTTGCCGTTCTTGGTATCGACCAGCGCCGCGCCGCGGCCCGGCGTGCCCCTTGGATAGTTCGCGGGGCGGATCAGCTTCGGCGCGCGCTCGATGAACACCAGCGCCTCGCGCTGATCCCAGGCGTGATTGCCGAGCGTGATGGCATCGGCGCCGGCGTCGAGGAATTCCTGATAGATCGCCTCGGTGATGCCGAAACCGCCGGCGGAATTCTCGCCATTGACGACGACGAGGTCGAGGGCCCAGTCACGGACCATGCCAGGCAGATATTCCGCGATCGCGGCGCGGCCTGCCCGGCCGACCACGTCGCCAACGAAGAGAATACGCAAAGTTCAGCTCCGGAAATCGAACACTTTCTTTTCCGTTAGCACATAATCCAGCGCCACGTCGTGCGGCAGCGCGGGAACAGCTTTTATTTCCTGCAACGAGAAGGCGATGCCGACAGCCGTGATGGCCTTCACTTTACGCAAATGGGCGAGCGTGAAGTCATAATGGCCTGCGCCATAGCCGATGCGGTGGCCCTCGCGATCGAACGCCGCCAGCGGCACCAGCATGATATCGGGAATGAGTTCGGCGGCGGCCGGCGACGGCTCGAGGATGCCGAGCGGCCCCATCATCAGCCGGTCGTCGGGCGACCATGCGCGAAACGCCAGCGATTTTCCGCGCGCCATCACCGCCGGCAGCGCCAGCTTCGCGCCTTGTTCCGCAAGCTTGCGCATCAAGGGCGCGGGATCGATCTCGCTGCGGATCGGCGAATAGCCTGACACGACCATGCCGGGCAGAATCGTGAACGGCACGCCGCGCTTGGCCATGGCTTGTGCCGAGGTCGCGCGCTGTTCATCGCTCAACGCATCGCGTTTCGCCAGCGCGGCGGAGCGGAGGTCGGCTTTCGACGGAGTTGCGGTCATGCGATGAATGAACCGATTCCAGAGCAATCGTAGCCCGGATGGAGCGAAGCGAAATCCGGGGGACCATCTCGCAACCAAACAAACCCTGTCCCGGATTGCGCTTCGCTCCATCCGAGCTACGGCTCGGCACGCCGCAGCAGACGGCAATGCACAGAAAAACGTGGAATCGAACCGACCGACAAAATCAAAGTGCGAAGCCGCGAACGCCGTTGAAGCACTCGATCCCGGAGTTCCCTACGAAAGTAGGTGGGCACCATATGCCCGGATCCACGGACCCGGCCAGGGACAGTTCCCTAAAGGATCGATAAGGCCCCGGGGATATATGGCTCCTGACGCACGACGCAGCTTCGCGGAACCAATGTAGGGGTTACGGACCGAAACCGCCAGCGGTTACCGATAGGCCTTCTTCGTCATCCCCGGGCGCGTGAGGCGCAAGGCTCGATACGAACGAGCGATCTCGAGGTGGAGATATTTGTAATTCTCCTTTAGATTGCGCTCTGCTTCACCCTCCCCTGGAAGGGGAGGGTCGCTCGCATTGGCGATGCGCAGCAGCGCCAATGCGAGCGGGGTGGGGTGATCTATCCGCGAGCACGACAGGCAATGATTTCAACCGCAATCCGCCGCGCAGCAGCCAAGAAACTGCGGGCCAATACGACGCCGCACGAGCGCACGCTCTGGCGTGCGCTAAAAGAACTGCCGATCGAAGGCACACATTTCCGGCGGCAAGCACCGATCGGCCGCTACGTCGTAGACTTTTTCTGTCCGGCAAAGCGTCTGGTCATTGAGCTCGATGGCGGGCATCACAACGACGACGCAACTGCCAAGCACGACAGAGAACGTCAAGCGTGGCTCGAACAGGAAGGATACCGCGTTATCCGCTTCTGGAACTCCGATGTAACCGGTGATCTGAATGCGGTGCTCGAACGGATTTACGTGGAATTGTATGGCTCGCGTGAAGCAGATACCTTTCCACTGAAACACCACCGACGACGATAGACTGTCACCCCGCCCCGCCGCTGCGCGGCGACCCTCCCCCAGGGGAGGGTAAGAACCCAGCACCTCACCCGATCGCGACGCCGCTGCCGATGGTGCGGTTGAGCATCTGCGTGGTCTTCTCGATGCGGTCGGCGGCGGCGTTGAGTGCGTTGGCGACCGCGACCTGGGTGGCCTTGGCGCGGTCGGCGGCGGCGACGCGAACGTTGCGCAGGGTTTCGAGTTCGCCCTCCAGCGCGCGGATGCGCGCGTTGGCATCCAGCAGTTCGTCGCACACGGTGAGCGCCGCCATCACCGTGAGGCGCGCATCGCCGATCTCGCCGAACTTGCCGCGCAACTCGCCGACCCGCGTTTCCAGGCTCTCGGCGAGTTTTAGGAGCCGCACTTCCTGCCCTTCCTCGCAGGCCATGCGATACTGCCGGCCGTTGATGGTGACGTTGATGTGGCTCATTCATCCTCTCCGGCATCGAGCACCGCACGGATGGTGCCGATCGCGACATCCAGTTTTTCTGATACCTCGCGGTTGGTGCGCTCCAGCCGCCGCGTCTTCACCAGCGAGCCGTCGAGTTCGTCGGCGAGCCGCGAGCGATCGGCGCCGAGCGCCTGGATCCGGCTCGCCAGCTCGTTCTCGTCGCGGTCGGCGTCGCGTCGCCGTTCCGCCGCCGCCTCGAGCGCATCGAGCGCCAGCATCAGGCGCCGTGTGGCGGCGTCGATGTCGACTTGGACCGGCTCGGCATTGCCGACACCGTTAGTGTGACGATCGCTCATGAGAGACAGCGCGCACCTTCGCGTGAGCCCGCCGCACGGCAGCAAAATCCGCGGTTCGGCAAGCGGTTAGAGCACGAAATTTACGTGGCAAGCGAGCGAATCGCAACGCCCGCGCGAAGCTATGCACTGCTAAGCAACTTTTCGCACCAAAAGGGCGTTTCCTCGCCTTGGACTCACGGGGATTGAGGTGCTATCCAGCCCCGACTTTCCCCTAATCCACGCCCGTATTGCGGCCTTTCGCCCGGTACGTACCGCAACCAAGCACCTCATTTCAGGCGGATTTTCATCATGACGCAGGTCGATCATACCCGTATGGCCAATGCGATTCGCGGGCTTGCCATGGATGCCGTCGAAAAGGCGAAATCCGGCCACCCGGGCTTGCCGATGGGCGCCGCCGACGTCGCGACCGTGCTGTTCACACAGTTCCTCAAATTCGACGCAACTGATCCGAACTGGCCGGACCGCGACCGCTTCGTGCTCTCGGCCGGACACGGCTCGATGCTGCTCTATGCCTTGCTGTACCTGACCGGCAACAAGGACATGACGCTCGACCAGATCAGGAATTTCCGCCAGCTCGGCTCCAAGACGCCGGGGCACCCGGAAAACTTCGAGACCAGCGGCGTCGAGACCACCACCGGCCCGCTCGGCCAGGGCATCGCCACCGCGGTCGGCATGGCGCTGGCGGAAAAGATGCTCGCAGCCGAGTTCGGCAAGAAGGTGGTCGGGCATCATACTTACGTGCTCGCCTCCGACGGCGACCTCATGGAAGGCGTGTCGCAGGAAGCGATCGCGATGGCCGGACACTGGAAGCTGAACAAGCTGATCGTGATGTACGATGACAACGGCATCTCGATCGACGGTCCGACCTCGCTCGCCGATTCTGTCGACCAGGTGAAGCGATTCAAGTCCGCGGGCTGGGCGGCCGAGCTGATCGACGGCCAAGATCCGAAGGCGATTGCAGCCGCGATCACCCGCGCGCAGAAATCCAACAAGCCGTCGCTGATCGCCTGCAAGACCACCATCGGCTACGGCGCGCCGACCCGGGCCGGCACGGCGAAAGCGCATGGCGAGGCGCTCGGCGCTGACGAACTCAAGGGCGCCAAGGAAAAGCTCGGCATCTCGCTTGAGCCGTTCTCCGTACCCGACGATGTCTTGAAAGCATGGCGTGCGGCCGGCAGCCGCGGCGCTGCCGCGCGCGAGGAATGGCAGGCCCGCTTCGACGAACTCGGCAGCCGCAAGCGCGCCGAGTTCGAGCGGCGGATGCGGCACGAACGGCCGGCTTCGCTCGCGAAGGCGCTGCGCGCGCACAAGAAGGCGCTGCTGGAAACGCCGCAGAATGTCGCCACGCGGAAATCATCCGAATCCGCCATCGAGGCGATCGCAGCAGCGATGCCGATGGAATTTTTGGCCGGCTCCGCCGACCTCACCGGCTCCAACAACAACAAGGCGAAGTCGGCGGTGGCGTTCTCCGCCAAGACGCCGAAGGGCCGCTTCATCCATTACGGCATCCGCGAGCACGGCATGGCTGCATGCATGAACGGCATCTTCCTGCATGGCGGTTTTGCGCCGAACGGCGCCACCTTCCTGGTGTTCACGGACTACGCACGGCCTGCGATGCGGCTCGCCGCGCTGATGGGCAACGGTGTCGTCTATGTGATGACCCATGATTCGATCGGGCTCGGCGAGGATGGACCGACGCATCAGCCGGTCGAGCATCTCGCGGCGCTTCGTGCGATTCCCAACATGCGCGTGTTCCGGCCCTGCGATGCGGTCGAGGTCGCCGAATGCTGGGAGCTGGCGCTGAACCGTGTCGACGGTCCGACGGTGCTGGCGCTAACCCGCCAGAACCTGCCGCAACTGCGCACCTCAGCGCCGAACGATAACCCCTGTGCGCATGGCGCCTATGAACTGGTGGCAGCCCAGGGCGAGGCCAAGGTGTCTCTGTTCGCCTCGGGCTCCGAGGTCGAAATCGCGGTGGCCGCCCAGAAGCAGCTGGCGGAACGCGGCATCGCGTCGCGGGTGGTTTCGGTGCCCTCGCTCGAATTGCTGCTTTCACAGCCGGCGGACCGGCGGAAGGCCATCATCGGCAACGCCCCGGTCAAAATCGCCATCGAGGCCGCGGTGCGCTGGGGCTGGGATGCCGTGATCGGCCAGGATGGTGAATTCGTGGGCATGCACGGTTTCGGTGCCAGCGCGCCCGCCAAGGACCTTTTCAAGCACTTCGGAATTACCGCCGAGACCGTCGTTAACGCTGCCCTGAAGCGCTTGGGCTGACGGTTGAGATTGCTGGGAAAAAGGACTACCTAGACCCCCATCTTGACCGTTCCCGCCCGGCCGAACCGGGCGTTCCGCCGTAAGCACCTCCGTGGAACGTCTCCGCGGGGCCGGCACCGGCTATTAGAGGAGAAACGAGCATGGCAATCCGCGTCGGGATCAACGGATTTGGCCGCATCGGCCGCAATATCTTGCGAGCCATCGCCGAATCCGGCCGCAAGGATATCGAGGTGGTCGGGATCAACGATCTTGGCCCGGTCGAGACCAACGCCCACCTGCTGCGCTTCGATTCCGTGCATGGCCGCTTCCCCGGCACCGTGACCGTCGACGGCGACTCGCTCAACCTCGGCAACGGCAAGATCAAGGTTTCCGCCGAGCGCGATCCCTCCAAGCTGCCGTGGAAGGCCCTCGGCGTCGATATCGCGCTGGAATGCACCGGCATCTTCACCGCCAAGGACAAGGCCTCCGCGCATCTGACCGCCGGCGCCAAGCGCGTCCTGATATCGGCGCCTGGCGAGAACGCCGATGCGACCATCGTCTACGGCGTCAACCATGACACCCTGACCAAGGATCATTTGATCGTCTCCAACGGCTCCTGCACAACCAACTGCCTCGCGCCGGTCGCCAAGGTGCTGAACGACACCGTGGGCATCGAGACCGGCTTCATGACCACGATCCACGCCTATACCGGCGACCAGCCGACGCTCGATACCCTGCACAAGGATCTCTATCGCGGCCGCGCAGCGGCGATGTCGATGATCCCGACTTCGACCGGTGCTGCAAAGGCGATCGGCCTCGTGCTGCCTGAACTGAAGGGCAAGCTCGACGGCGTCGCGATCCGCGTGCCGACCCCGAACGTCTCGGTGGTCGATCTCAAGATCGTCGCCAAGCGCGCCACCGACGTCAAGGAAATCAACGCGGCGATGAAGCGCGCCTCCGAGCAGCAGCTCAAAGGGATCTTGGGCTATACCACCGCGCCGAACGTCTCGATCGACTTCAACCACGATCCCCACTCGTCGACGTTCCACGAGGACCAGACCAAGGTGCAAAACGGCACGCTGGTGCGCGTGATGTCCTGGTACGACAATGAATGGGGCTTCTCCAACCGCATGGCCGACACCGCCGTGGCGATGGGGAAGCTGCTGTAAGTCTCGTGTCCCGGACGCGGCGCGGCACGAAGTGGCGCGACGCAGAGCCGGGACCCATCCAGTGTAGGTCCCGGTTCAGCACAGCGGCACTTCGCGCCGCCGTGCGCCCGGGACAAGAGAGCGCCAATGTCGAAAACATTCCGCACCCTCGATGACGTCGACGTGAAGGGCAAGCGCGTGCTGCTGCGCGTCGACCTCAACGTGCCCATGGAGAACGGCCGCGTTTCCGACGCGACCAGGCTCGAGCGCGTCGCGCCGACCATCACCGAAATTTCGGACAAGGGCGGCAAGGTCGTCCTGCTCGCCCATTTCGGCCGGCCAAAGGGACGCGACGCCAAGGATTCGCTCAAACCCGTCGCCGCGGCGCTTGGGCAGGTGATCAAGAAGCCGGTCGCCTTCGCCGACGACTGCATCGGTGAGGCGGCCGCCAAGGCCGTGGCCGCCATGAAGGATGGCGACATCCTCTGCCTGGAAAACACCCGCTTCCATAAAGAGGAAGAGAAGAACGATCCCGCGTTCGTAGCCGAACTCGCCAAGCTCGGCGACATCTGGGTCAACGACGCGTTCTCGGCCGCGCACCGCGCGCATGCTACGACCGAAGGCCTTGGCCACAAGCTACCCGCCTATGCCGGCCGCACCATGCAGGCCGAACTCACTGCGCTTGAGAAGGCGCTGGAAGCGCCGACCAAGCCGGTCATCGCGATCATCGGCGGCGCCAAGGTATCGACCAAAATCGACCTCTTGGAAAACCTCGTCAGCAAGGTCGATGCCCTCGTCATCGGCGGCGGTATGGCCAACACCTTCCTGCATGCGCAGGGCGTCGGCGTCGGCAAGTCGCTGGCGGAAAAGGATCTGGCCGCCACCGTGCTGCGTATCGTGGAAAAGGCCAGTGCCGCGAACTGCGCGATCATCCTGCCCGTCGACGCCGTGGTCGCCTATCACTTCGCGGCCAACTCGCCCTCGCACGCCTATGGGCTCGACGCCATTCCGGCCGACGGCATGATCCTCGACGTCGGCCCGCAATCGACCGCGCGGATTCACGCCGCGATCGACGACGCCAAGACGCTGGTCTGGAACGGCCCGCTCGGCGCATTCGAAATGACGCCGTTCGACCGCGGCACGGTGGTTGCGGCCAAGCACGCGGCAGAGCGGACCAAGGCGAAGAAACTGATTTCGGTTGCGGGTGGCGGCGACACCGTTGCGGCGCTGAACCAGGCCGGCGTATCAGGCGATTTTTCCTATGTTTCGACGGCCGGCGGCGCGTTTCTCGAATGGATGGAAGGCAAACCGCTGCCTGGCGTGGAAGTTCTGAAGCAGCGTTAAACCAAGATTTAATGGAGCGCCAAAGGCGCGGCAAATACAGGAGAATTTGAATGGCTCGCATTACCTTGCGTCAACTGCTCGATCATGCGGCAGAGCACGATTACGGGGTGCCGGCTTTCAACATCAACAATATGGAGCAGGCGCTTGCCATCATGGAGGCCGCCTCTTCGCTCGATGCTCCCGTCATCATCCAGGCCTCGCGCGGCGCGCGCTCCTACGCCAATGACGTCATGCTCCGCCACATGATGGACGCTGTCACCGAAATCTATCCGCAGATTCCGGTCTGCGTGCACCTCGATCACGGCAACGAACCTGCGACCTGCATGACCGCGATCCAGGCCGGCTTCACCTCCGTCATGATGGACGGCTCGCTGAAGGCCGACGGCAAAACGCCCGGCGACTGGGACTACAATGTCGGCGTGACCAAGACCGTCACCGACATGGCCCATCTCGGCGGCATCTCGGTGGAAGGCGAGCTCGGCGTGCTCGGCTCGCTCGAGACCGGCATGGGCGACAAGGAAGACGGCCACGGCGCGGAAGGCAAGCTGTCGCACGACCAGTTGCTCACCAATCCCGATGAAGCCGTGAAGTTCGTCAAGGAGACAAAAGTCGACGCGCTGGCGATCGCGATGGGCACTTCACACGGCGCCTACAAGTTCACCCGCAAGCCGGACGGCGACATCCTCGCCATGAAGGTGATCGAGGAGATCCATCGCAAGCTGCCGAACACGCATCTGGTGATGCATGGTTCGTCCTCGGTGCCGCAGGACCTGCAGGAAATCATCAACGCCAATGGCGGCAAGATGAAACCGACCTGGGGCGTGCCGGTGTCCGAAATTCAGCGCGGCATCAAGAATGGCGTACGCAAGATCAACATCGACACCGACAACCGCATGGCGATGACCGGGCAGATCCGCAAGGTGCTGAAGGACAATCCGGAAGAGTTCGATCCGCGCAAATACCTCAAGCCCGCGATGGAAGCCATGGCCAAGCTGTGCAAGCAGCGGCTGCAGGAATTCAATACCGCAGGCCAGGCCAGCAAGATCAAGAAGGTGCTGACGACGGCCGAAATGGCCAAGCGGTACAGTAAGGGTGAGCTGGACCCCAAGATCGCCTGACAAGATCGCCCTAGCAGTCCGCCCGCGCCTCGCAAACACCCCCGCTGCGACGAACGTTTTCTAGGCAATTGCCCGAGAACCGCCTATTTTGGTGCGCAAGGGCATGATGTTTCTGGAGAACTTCGATGAATCTTGCTGACCTCAACAAGGTTGCCCTCGCCATGGTCACCCCGGGCAAGGGCATTCTCGCCGCCGACGAATCCTCGGGCACGATCAAGAAGCGTTTTGACGCCATCAAGGTCGAATCGACCGAGGAGAACCGCCGCGACTATCGCGAGATGCTGTTCCGGTCCACCGAGGCGATGAGCAAGTACGTCTCGGGCGTGATCCTGTACGACGAGACGATCTGGCAGAACGCGAAGGACGGCACGCCGCTGGTCAAGCTGATCGAGCAGTCCGGCGCGATCCCCGGCATCAAGGTCGATGAGGGGACGCAAGCGCTGCCGCAATGTCCGGGCGAACTGGTCACCGTCGGTCTCGACAAGCTCGCCGAGCGCCTGAAGAAATATTACGAACGCGGCGCGCGCTTCGCCAAATGGCGCGCAGTGATCGACATCGGCGCGGGCATCCCCTCCATGACCGCGATCAGCGTCAACGCGCACGCGCTGGCGCGCTATGCCGCGCTGTGCCAGGCGGCGCAGATCGTGCCGATCGTGGAGCCGGAAGTGCTGATGGATGGCGATCACGACATCGACCGCTGCTATGACGTCACCCAGCGTGTGCTGAACGAGACGTTCCAGGAATTGCGGGTCCAGCGCGTCGAACTCGAAGGCATGGTGCTGAAGCCCAACATGGCCGTTTCAGGCAAGAAGTGCGCGAAGCAGGCTTCCGCCGAGGAAGTCGCCGAGAAGACTGTTCGTCTCCTGAAGGCGTGTGTTCCCGCAGCCGTGCCGGGCATCGCCTTCCTTTCCGGCGGACAATCCGATGAGGATGCGACCGCGCATCTGAACGCGATGAACCGGATCGGCGGCCTCCCTTCCAGTTTGCCTTGGAGACTGACCTTCTCCTATGGCCGGGCGTTGCAGGCGGCGCCGCAAAAGGCGTGGTCGGGTAAGGCCGAGAACATCGCCGCGGGCCAGCGCGCCTTCACGCACCGTGCGCGGATGAATGCGCTGGCGAGCAAGGGCGAGTGGGAAACCGGCCTTGAAAAGAAGGTCGCCTAGACTTGGCTAATAAACCTGTTCCGCCGCGCCCGGCGCCGCGCCTCTATCTCGCGACATCAGAGGTGGACGATCCGTCGCAGCTCGCAAGCATGCTTCCGGAGCTGTTGGCAGCGGCCGACATCGCGGCGGTGCTGCTGCGGCTGAAGCCGACCGACCAGCGCACCATGATTTCGCGTGTGAAGACACTGGCGCCCGTGATCCAGAATGCCGGCGCGGCGCTGCTGCTCGACGGCCATGTCGAACTGGTGGCGCGCGCGGGCGCCGACGGCGCGCATCTGAACGGCATCGCCGCGCTGGAGGATGCCTTGCCGTCGCTGAAGCCGGACCGCATTGCCGGCGTCGGCGGCCTTGCTACGCGGCACGATTCGATGGCCGCGGGCGAACGGGGCGCGGACTACGTGCTGTTCGGCGAACCCGACGCCGAGGGCCAGCGGCCCTCGGTGGACGCGATTGCCGAGCGCCTGCAATGGTGGGACGAACTGTTCGAGCCGCCTTGCATCGGCTTTGCCGCCTCGCGCGAGGAGGCTTTCGAATTCGCAGCCGCCGGCGCGGATTTCGTGCTGGTCGGCGATTTCATCTGGGCCGACCCGCGCGGCGCCAAGGCGGCGCTGACCGATGCCGGACAGGCGATCGCGCAAGCGTACGAAGCGGCGTTCGGAAAAGCCAGGACCGGCGCTGAGAAGACCGGCACTGAGAAGACCGGCACGGACAAGACCGGGCACGGATAACGCCGGACCATGAAACTCCTGCGACCCATATCGCTGCTTGCGGGCCTCTTGATGACGACGACCGGCGCCACGGCGCAGATCTCGCTCACGCCGCCTGCCGCGCAGCCGCCTGCGAGCGCCGCGAAAAAGGAGGCGCCCAAACCCAATGCTCCGACGGCTGCGAAAAGGCCTGCTGCGACACCGACGCCGACGCCGTCGGCGCCGCTCAAGCCTGCGGTAACGACCAAGCCCGCAGCAACGCCTGTGCCCTCGCCCTCGCCGACGGCCGCTTTCGAGGACCCGAACGTCGACAGCGTCTACGGCGCCTACCAGCGCGGCCTCTACAAGACGGCCTTCGACCTCGCGACCACGCGTGCGCAATATAACGGCGACGCCAAGGCGATGACGATGCTGGGCGAACTCTATGCCAACGGGCTCGGGATCAAGCGCAACTATGCGAAGGCCACCGAGTGGTACCAGCGCGCGGCGGACGCCGGCGACCGCGAGGGCATGTTCGCGCTCGCCATGATGCGGCTGGCGGGCCGCGGCGGCCCCACCAATCGCGAACAGGCGGTCAAGCTATTGGCGTCCGCGGCCAAGCTCGGCAACCCCAAGGCGGCCTACAATCTGGCGCTGCTCTATCTCGACGGCAACACGCTGCCGCAGGACACCCGGCGCGCCGCCGAGCTGCTGCGCGCCGCAGCCGACGCCGGCAACCCGGAAGCGCAATACGCGCTGGCGACCTTCTACAAGGAGGGCACCGGCGTGCCGAAGGACATCGAGCGGGCGGTGCGGCTGCTGCAGGCGGCTGCGCTGGCCGACAATGTCGATGCCGAGGTCGAATACGCCATCGCGCTGTTCAACGGCACAGGCACGCCGAAGAACCAGCCGGCCGCGGTCGCGCTCTTGCGCAAAGCCGCCCGGCAAAACAGCCCGGTCGCGCAAAACCGGCTGGCCTGGCTGCTGATCTACGGCGTGGGCACCCCCCCGGACAAGGTCGAGGGCTTCAAATGGCATCTCGTCGCCAAGACTGCCGGCAAGGGCGACCCCAAGCTGGACGAATTGCTTGCCGAGCTCAGCCCCGAGGATCGCGCCAAGGCCGAGGCGGCGGCGCGCAAATGGACCGGAACCGCCGACAAATCACGCCTTGACGGCGGCATATCAGCAGGGCACCCAGTCCCTAAACCCTGACGGCATTGCGCCGTTCCCTCACACCATAAGCTCACATCATGCTCTACTCAGCCCTTATCAACGTCATGGTGAAAGCCGCGCGCCGCGCCGGCCGCAGCCTCAAGCGCGACCTCGGCGAGATCGAGCATCTGCAGGTGTCGCTGAAGGGGCCGGCGAACTTCGTCACCAAGGCCGACAAGCGCGCCGAGGAAATGCTGTATGAGGAGCTCGCCAAGGCGCGGCCGGGCTACGGTTTCATCGGCGAGGAAGGCGGCAGCCGCGAAGGCGCCGACAAGACCCACACCTGGATCGTCGATCCCCTGGACGGCACCACCAACTTCCTGCACGGCATCCCGCAATTTGCGATCTCGATCGGCTTGCGCCGTGAAGATACCATCATCGCCGGCGTGATCTACAATCCCGCCAATGACGAATTGTACATCGCCGAGCGCGGCAAGGGCGCGTTCCTCAACGACCAGCGGCTGCGCGTCGCCGGCCGCCGCAGGCTCGATGAATGTGTGGTCGCCTGCGGCCTGCCGCATATCGGCCGCGGCGACCACCAACTGGCACTGAACGAAATGGCCGCGCTGCAGAACAAGGTCGCCGGCTTCCGCCGCTTCGGCGCCGCCTCCCTCGACCTTGCCTTCGTCGCCGCCGGCCGCCTCGACGGCTACTGGGAACGCAATCTCTCGCCTTGGGATATCGCGGCGGGGCAGATCATGGTGCGGGAAGCGGGCGGGACGGTGACGGGCATCGACGGCAAGGATGATGCGCTGAAGACGGGGCACGTAGTGTGCGGCAACGAGTTCGTGCACGGCGAGCTGGTGAAGATACTCGGGCCGCTGGGAAAATAGGGCGACGGTCCCAAACCACGCGCCGTCGCATCATCCGCGATCGGGTGATGCAGCCTTCCGGAGGCGGCGGAAGGACACGGAGGGGCCTCGGCGCTCCCAGCCAAAATATTGAAA
The DNA here is from genome assembly GCF_036924765.1 of Bradyrhizobium sp. AZCC 1678. Lineage (NCBI taxonomy): Bacteria > Pseudomonadati > Pseudomonadota > Alphaproteobacteria > Hyphomicrobiales > Nitrobacteraceae > Bradyrhizobium > Bradyrhizobium sp. AZCC 1678. The sequence continues at coordinate 1,680,497 of NZ_JAZHSE010000001.1, read as the reverse complement.
ACAACCCCATGCACAGTAGCCGGCGCTCGTCGAGTGCCGAAGTAGACATTTGACACGTCGGGCAAATCAGCGAGATAAGTCCAACATCCACCGAACGAAGCGATTGTAACAGGTCGTGCGGGGACCATAGGTCGCCGGCAGGTCGCGCCATGGCCGCACCTGAACGCAGGACCCAAACGATGCCATCGAGCACGCGGCGGTCATCTACTCGCCGAACGCCGCGCGGTTCGGCAACATCGGCTTAATGGCGGTCCACTCATGTTCGCTGAATCGCTACGTTCACTGACGCGCGGATTGGTATTGCGTGGCTGAGTGCTCCTCCTTCCCACCGCCGCTCCACCATTAACACTGGTCTGACGCAGCCCTGGCCTCGCAGGATGCAAAGTACTCTTCGGATTGCGACCGAAGGCCTGCTCGGCCTGGCGCGAATCCGAAAGTACGCGTGGACTTGGGTGACTGCCCAGAGACGACTCGCTCGATGCAAGGGGCTTTCAGGTGACTCCCACCGTCAGACGGAAATGAGCGCATAGGGCAACCCTGAAGGCTTCTGCACGCCCATGGCGACGTTGTACACCCGCGCTCCGGCGGGCGTGCGGCCCTCATACTTCCCGCGATGCGCATGACCATGCACGACGGCGCATACTTTGAAGCGGTCAATGGTCTCTGCAAGGCGCGAGCACCCGAGAAAGGGATAAATTTCGAGAGGTTCACCCTCCACCGTGTCGACAATCGGGGCATAGTGAAGGACCACGACGGCGCGCCGGCTGTTCACCGTGCGCATGATGTTCTCCAGCCGCATCGCTTCATTCATCGCTTCGGCAACAAACGTCTTGATCGCCGGCTCGCCGAAAGAGCTTAGCATTCGTGGACCAAATCCGCCGGCAAAGCCCTTCACGCCAATAAATGCCACGCCATTAACTTCGGCTGCCTGGCCATCGAGCAGGTGTACGCCCGCGTCACAAAGGATTCGTTTCACCTCGTCGGCATGTCCCGACTCGTAATCGTGGTTCCCAAGGACGCCGATTACTGGGACAGAGCAGACACGCAGCTCTTTAGCGAGGATTTCGGCCTGTGCCGGAGTTCCCGTATCGGTGAGGTCGCCGCAAAGGACCAGGGCGCCGGCATTCTTCGAGATTGCTTGAAACAATTCGCGGAGCGAGCCCGACTGCCCATCCTTCACATGAAGATCGCCGATGCTTGCAAATGTGAATGAACTTGCATCATCGGTCATTGCCGCACTCGTCTTCGACGTTCAGGAAGCCCCATTTCTCGGTCGCACTTCGATAATCGGAGCTGGAAAGCAACCGACCGCGGCAGAGTTTCGTCGCCGGTGGCGGACCTTCCCGCTGCCGACTCAATCGTTCAAGAAGATCGTCAAGCAGCCAATCCGGAATGGCATCTCGCTCACTCGGATAGATCCAACGAAACATGAGCAGATGACAAAGCAGTATTTCCCAATGTGGGTTCATGTACATGATCAGGCGCTGCCAATCGATTGCCTCTCGCTGCTTAAGAATGAGATGGACGATATCGACGCCATCATGACGGTTCCGCTTCTGGATGAACGCCTTGGTCCAGATCAGCTCGGTGGGGTTGATCACAGGCACGCAATGCCCGAGCACTTGAGCCTGTGCTGCATACTGAAACCACTCTTCCTGAACCGGCACGGCGCCATTGCTGGAACCAAAGATGACGTCAACGAAATCGCGACCGCAGTGAACTTTTCCCAGCCAACTCTCATCCGCCGATACCCGATTGTTCCGCTGTAGGTGAGAGAGCAGGCGAGGGAATTCCGCGGCAGTCGTAAAAATGTCTAGGTCCTTTGTCGGGCACCGCGCGTGGGTATAAAGATTTACGGCGTACCCGCCTCCGATCATGAACGGAAGGTCCGATTCGAGGAGATCCCTCAGGACACTTGAATAGAACTGCTCCGTATGGGTAAGAGACGCGAGCTTGAACGCATCGACACCTGTCGAACGTTCCGTACCCGGCGCTGGGCGATCTCGCGCGTGCACTGATCACTCCATTTGGTTCCTGAATACTAATCGGCGCGCATCGTGGAAGTTCCTTTGAGTTCCGAATTGAACGATTCGGCGCGAACGGCCGGGCGGCAGCACAAGGCGTGCGAAAGAGCAGGACAAACGCTTCCTGGCGACGTGAGGTGGACAATCGGTTGATTGTCTTTGACTGCGTGCCGGCCCGCGCCGCGCCAGAAACTTCAGCCCTTGTCCCTGAGCGCATTCGTGGCGAAAAAGAACTCCTCCAATTCATCGCGCGCTCGCGACGAAAGGTGGCGGATGTCCTTCAAATTCGTCTCGAGAGGCAAACGGTCACGCACCTGCGAGCGCGCTTCAACATTGCAACAACAGCGGCGATGACCTAGCGCGATCCCTCTCAAAACGAACGGTCGCCGCAATCATTCCGATAGTCTCATCCAGGCGGCTGCAACCCCGGCGAAGTCAGCCATTCATCGATATGAGCGGCATCGCGCGCCTTCTTCAAAAGAAAGTCTCGATCCTCTAAAAGAAGGTCTCGATCCTCTCCCGGCGGCAGACGCTCGGCTTGCCCTCTGACCTGCTCGGCTTCTCGGAGAAGGCTCTCTTCAATCGAGGTCGAGGGCCTGCTACGGTGCTTCATGAGGGGCCTCCGTCGTTTCGGTTCCCCGCCCGAGGCCCATTGATAACCCCGCTGACTAGGGCCGGGTTCCCTCTCCGCACGGTAGGAGCATCATGCTGATCGGCATGCTATCGGGCGCTTTCCCAGGCGCTACGTGCCTGCGCTCGAATTGCAGAATTGATCGGGATTTCCCTTCCTCCATCGCGGTCCTATCAGACCAGACGTTTGCTGGGTTTTTTGCTTCAGGAGTTCGGTACCATCCCTACCATTGGCGATAGAATTGATGTTAAGGGATGGCGATTCGAAATTGTCGACCTCGACGGCAGGCGCATAGACAAGGTTTTGGTCAGCTGGCTTGGAGCCCCAATAAATGCTTGATAGCTGCTCCTGGCACCTTTGAGACATGTCCGCCTATCCTGAGAATGTCCGTTCGCCGGGGTAGACCGGAAGTCGCCGTCATCCGGTCAAACCGACGCGAGCGACCCACAGCAGACATTGCTTCCGCGACGCACGGGAATACTACCGTTCCGGTTTCGACTTCCACTCAACCGCCAGCTTCTGCGCTTCGGCGATCTGTGCCGGGGTCATCTGCTGCGCGACGCGATTTCGATTGCTGATCGCATCTTGGTCACTTCGCGCAGCCGCCAAACTGAGCCACATGTATGCTTGAATATTGTCTTGCGGCACGCCTAGTCCCGTAGCGTAACAGAGGCCAAGATATACCTGCGCTCCAATATGACCTTGGTCTGCAGCGCGGCGAAACCACTTCGCAGCCTCGATCCGGTTCTCGGACACGGCCACGCCCGCGAAATGCAGGACCCCGACGTTGAACTGCGCACCATCGTTACCGCGCTCGGCGGCAAGGTGATACCACTTCAATGCTTCAGCTTTGTTCTGAGGCACCCCATTGCCGTTGTCGTACAAGGTCCCCAGGTTGTACTGGGCGAAGGTATGGCCTTGATCGGCTGCGAGGCGCCACCACTTTGCAGCCCTAGCGTAATTTTTCGGCACACCTTGGCCGCCGTCGTACATGAACCCGAGTGCGTACTGCGCCTCGGCATTGCCTTGGTCGGCCAGCGGACGCCAGAGCCGTAGCGCGGTTGCGTAGTCGCGTCTGCTATGCGCCGCCTGCGCATCCTCAAACGGCCCCGCAACAGCGCCTCCCGCCATCGACAGCGGCGAAGCGAGCGCGAGAAGGACCAGGAGGACGATCGGCATGGGAAACCTCAATTGGCGTCGCGCGATCGGCGCGGCACGCGCCGCCGTCGCGACGATGGCGGCTTGTTTGTCGCGGGCCGCCCGCGAAAGGTTCACCGCCGACGGCCTCTTGCGGACACAGACGAACGACCATTGCGCATTAGCCCGGATCCGTGCCTTTGCAAGCATGTCGCCTATTGACCCCAACCGGACATGTCGCGAGCCGCTACTCGAATCGACCCGTCGGAAAGGGAAGTAGCTTTGCCAGATCGAGAAGTCAGAGCTCAGGTCGGCATTTTTCTTGACGAAGCAGTTAGTCGGTAGGATCATATTTGACTTGAGACGCCCGACCTTCCGGAACGAACCCGTGCGGTCCCGCGCCTTCTGTTTATGGCCTCGTGGTTGGCAGAACGGGAGGTTAGCAATGGCGATCGATTACACCTCAGCTTCAATCGCGCTATCACAAACAGGTGCTGCTCAGGCGCCTCGGCGGCAGTTTTTCTGCGACGAGGTTGCGCGGCGAGAATTTGTCTGCGGCGGAGGCGCCAGTCTCTTTAGCCTGATACTTGCTACAATACTCGGTGGCTCGAAGCCGGTCAGGGCGCAGGCCGTCACTGGGTCATTGCCCGAACTCGACCGCGTGGCGGTTCGAATCGTGATCGATAGCTATCAGTTCGCTGTCGCCCCGAGCAGAAAGCTGCCCAACCTCGATATCCAGCACTTTGGCTGGGGTCTTAGCGAGAAGCCGCCGCGCAGAACGTTGGTCAGCGAATTCGGCCTTGCGATGCAGGTCGAGTCGCGACGCGGCAACGAGACGCGCAATATCCTGGTCGATTTCGGTTTCACGCCGGAGGCACTTCTCAACAACACGAATCTTCTTGGCATTGATCCCGCGGCCATCGACGCACTTGTGCTCAGCCACGGGCACCAGGACCATTTTGGCGGTCTCGTTGGTTTCTTGCAGGCGCACAGTGGCAAGCTAAAACCCAAACTGCCGTTGTTTGTCGGCGGCGAAGGATGCTTCTGCGCGCGCGAGTGGACTGGCCCGCCGGTGCGGGGCAGCTTCGGCGTCATCGACCGCAAAGCACTCGAGGCGGCCGACATCGCCGTTACCGTCGCGGACAAACCTGCTCTGGTTGCGGATCACGCCGTGGCTACGGGGCAGATCAGTCAGAAGACCTTCGAGAAGGTGTTGTCACCGAGCGCAATGACCATTGGTTTCGACCGCGGCATCGGCTGTTATCCCGAGCGCCTCAGCGAGGCGGAACGTACTGCGCCCGTCGTACCGGATCAGTTTCAGCACGAGATCGCAACGGCGTTCAATCTGAAAAGACGGGGGCTTGTCGTCCTAACTTCATGCAGCCATCGCGGCGTGGTCAACGCGATCAAGCAAGCTCAAGCCGCCTCCGGCGTGGAAAAAATTCATGCGGTGATCGGGGGCTTTCATCTTGCGCCCTATCAAGAGGACTACGTTCGAGATACGGTCAAGGCACTGCAGGAAATCGATCCGACTTTCGTGATTCCGCTGCATTGCACGGGGGAGCCTTTTTACGAAACCGCGCGAGCTGCGATGCCGACAAAGCTCTTACGCTCGTACACCGGAACTCGATTGGTTTTCGAGGCGTGAGCGTAGCCTAACCATCACATGAATGTCCGTTCGTGGCAGGCTAGCCGACATGGCCGGACTTGCCGCTGGGTCGCCGTGTAGCGATTGACCCGTTTCGGAAGTCGCCATTCCTATGATCAACCTACCAAGCACGGCTGTAGATGCGCCAAAGAAAGGCAACGCCTCCGGCAAAGTAGAACGCGTCATACGCAGCGTGTGCGATGATCGGCGCGATCAGGTTGCGCGTAGACATAAAAATTATCGAAAGTACCAAACCGGCAAGCGTGGCAAAGACCACGGCGCCGGCACCATACGACCAATGGATACCTCCGAAAATCAATGTCGATGCGATGATTGCCATCGCGGGCGACATGCCTCGCAAGAGCAGCAGATTGATAAGATAGAAACGAAAAACAACTTCCTCGCTCAGTCCCACAAAGACCATGCCAACTGTGCCGTCAAAATATTGGAGCGCAGAATTGGTTGGTAAAGGAAATCTTGTTACTCGCCAGCTATGAGCGTTCAGATATTGGATGAATGTTGCGCCGACGACGTTGGCGCTGATCAAAGTGACCGTCCCAATAAGAGCCGTCAGAAGTTTTTTTGTAGACGGCATGGCGAGACGCCAAGGTATGGGAAGCGAAGTCGGCTCGTTACGTAACAGCAGATAGAGAAACGCGAGGCTAAATATCCGGCAGGCATAGTCCGCAGCAACAAAGGCCGGGTAGCCCGGGAAATAGATGTAAATCAGCTTGTTGAAGAAGAAAGGTCCGATGATAAAAACTGCAGGCAGCAGAGCATCCGGTCGCCACCACCCATTGCTTTGGTCGCTCACCATCTAAAGCAGCATTCGTGTTACGCTGTAATCGATCAATCTGCAGCGCTTTCGCAACTTCATTCCGATATCATTCACCAAGGCCAAACTGCTGGCAACAGGAGGAAGCGACTTCCGGATTTGGCACATAGCGTCGTTTCGCTGCTATGGAGCGGCACGTCGGATATCGGGGCATGGCGGACGCTGGCGCGGCGTCAGCCCGGCAACTTTATGAGTTCACGGACTGGATGCATCGGCCGCCGCCTCCGCCAAGGCTTCTCGACGGCCCGAGACCGCAAGTCGGGGGCACGGAGCATGACAGCGTCTATGACTTCACCGGCGCCGGCGGGCCAGCCACCTCGGCTCCCGCCGCCTCCTCCACCTTCTCCCGGTCCCCCGCCAGCACGCGCTGCACGGAGACGAAGAACACCGGCACCATCAACAGTGCCAGGATCACCACCGCGATCATGCCGCCCATGACGCTGGTGCCGAGCGCCTGCTGGCTGGCACCGCCGGCGCCGGTCGCGATCGCCATCGGCAGCACGCCGCAGACGAAGGCCAGGCCTGTCATCAGGATCGGGCGGAAGCGCAAGCTGCACGCTTCGATCGTTGCCTCGACCAGCGGCTTGCCCTGCGCGCGCAAATCCTTGGCGAACTCGATGATGAGGATGGCGTCTTTTGCCGCCAGGCCGATGATGGTGATCAGGCCGACGGTGAAATAGACGTCGTTCGGTAGCCCCCGCATCGTGGCGGCAATGACGGCGCCGCAGATGCCGAGCGGCACCGTCAGCAGCACCGCGAGCGGAATGGTCCAGCTCTCATAGAGGGCGGCGAGCAAGAGGAACACCACCAGCACCGAGAGGCCGAGCAGGAACGGTGCCTGCGAGCCCGACAGCTTTTCCTGCAGCGACTGCCCGGTCCATTCGAAACCGAAGCCGCGTGGCAGCTTGTTCGCCAGCCGCTCCATCTCGGCGATGGCGTTGCCGGACGTAAAGCCGGGCTTGGCTTCGCCGGAGATGCGCACGGCGGGATAGTAGTTGAAACCCGCGATCTGGGTCGGCCCCCTCGACCACTGCACCGTGGCAAAGGCGGAGAACGGCACCAATTGCCCGCGGCTGTTCTTGACGTTGTAATTGAGGATGTCGTCCGCGTTCATGCGGCTGGCGCGGTCGGCCTGCACGATCACGCGCTGCATCCGGCCGCGGTTCGGGAAGTCGTTGATGTAGTTCGAGCCGAGATTGGTCGAAATCGTCTGGTTGATGTCCTCGAAGGTGACGCCGAACGCGCCGGCCTTTTCGCGGTCGATCATCAGATTGACCTGCGGCGCCGGCGGCAGGCCCTCGACATAGACCTTTTGCAGCACTGGGCTGGCATTGGCTTCGGTGATCAGCCGGTCCGCGGCGGCGACCAGCGCCGGATAGCCTTTCTGGCCACGGTCCTGCAGGCGGAACGAGAAGCCTGAGGAGTTGCCAAGGTTGTCGATCGGCGGCGGCTGCAGCGCCGAAATTTTGGCATCGCGGATCAACGACAGTTCGCGGTTGATGTCGGCTACGATGGCGGCGGCGGAATCCTTAGGACCCCGCTCCGACCAGTCCTTCAGCGAGATGAAGGCCTGCGCGGTGTTCATGCCCTGGCCGAGGAAGCTGAAGCCGGTCAGAAAGGTGACGTCCTCGACACCTGCACGATTGAGCAGGTACTTCTCCACGGCTTCGACGGCAGCCTCGGTACGGGCATAGGAGGAGTCGGACGGCGTCTGCACGTCGGTCGTGATAAAGCCCTGGTCGTCGACCGGCAGGAAGCCGCCCGGCAGCCGGACGAAGCCCCAGCCGAGGCCAATCAGCAGCGCGGCGTAGATCAGCATCAAGCGCCCGGTGCGCTTCAGCGAACCCTTGACGGTGCGCGTATAGCCGCCGCGGCCGGAATCGAGCACGCGGTTGAACCAGCCGAACACGCCCTTGCGCGCATGGCCGTGACCGGCTTCGACCGGCTTCAAGAGCGTCGCGCACAGCGCCGGCGTTAACGACAGCGCCAGCAGCGCGGAGAAAGCGATCGCGGAAACCATGGTGACGGAGAACTGGCGGTAGATGATGCCGACCGATCCCGGGAAGAACGCCATCGGCACGAACACCGCCATCAGCACCAGCGTGATGCCGATGATGGCGCTGGTGATCTGCGACATCGCCTTGCGGGTGGCTTCCTTCGGCGGCAGGCCCTCCTCCGCCATGATGCGCTCGACGTTCTCGACCACGACGATGGCGTCGTCGACGAGAATGCCGACCGCCAGCACCATGCCGAACATCGTCAGCATGTTGATGGAATAGCCGGCGGCCATCAGCATCGCGCAGGTGCCGAGCAGCGCCACCGGCACCACGATGGTCGGGATGATGGTGTAGCGGATGTTCTGCAGGAACAGGAACATCACGATGAAGACCAGCACCACCGCCTCGACCAGCGTCATCAGCACCTTGTTGATCGAGGCCTTGACGACGGGGGTGATGTTGTAGGGGATTTCGTAGCCGATATTGGCGGGGAAGAACTTTGACAGTTCTTTCATCTTGGCTTCGACGGCGCTGGCAGTCTGCAGCGCGTTGCCGGTCGGCGACAGCAGCACCGAGAGACCTGCGGTCGGCTTGCCGTTCAGCCGCGTGTTGAACTGATAGCTCAGGCCGCCGATCTCGATGCGCGCGACATCGCGCAACCGCACGGTCGATCCGTCCGGATTGGCGCGCAGCGTGATCGCGCCGAATTCGTCGGGCGAGGCGAGCTGGCCCTTGACCAGCACCAGCGCCGAAATCTTCTGTTCCGGCGTGCTCGGCTCGGCGCCGATGCTGCCGGAGGCGACCTGCGCGTTCTGGGCTGTAATGGCCTTGTTGACGTCGTCGGCGGTCAGGCCGTAGCCGACGAGTTTTGCCGGATCGACCCAGATCCGCAACGAACGTTCGGTGGAGTAGAGCGTGGCACGGCCGACGCCGGGAATGCGCCTGATTTCGCCGAGCACGTTGCGGATCATGAAATCGCCGAGGCCGATTTCGTCGAGCGAGCCGTCGGTGGAGTTCAGCGTGATGATCTGCAGCACGGCGGAGGAGGCCTCCTCGACCAGGATGCCCTGCTGGATCACCGCGCGCGGCAGCCGCGCCTCGACGCGCTTGAGGCGGTTCTGCACTTCGACCGAAGCCGCGCCGGTTTCGGTACCAGGCACGAAGTTGGCGATGATTTCGACCTGCCCCAGCGAGTCAGAGGTGGATTCGAAATTGAGGATGCCGGAGGCGCCATTGAGCTCCTCCTCGATCAGGCGCGTGACGCTGTTGTAGAGATTTTCGGGCGACGCGCCGGGATAGCTGGTCGAGATCGAGATCGAGGGCGGCGCGATGATCGGATATTGCGCGACCGCCAGCAACGGAATCGAAATTGCGCCGATCAAACAGATGAAAAGCGCAACCACCCAGGCGAAGATCGGCCTGTCGATGAAGAAACTAGGCATATCCCGATCTCAGCGGGCGGCTTGCGTCGCCGGCGCACTCGGTATGGTACCCACCGAGGCATCCGCATCGATCCACGCCTTCGCCTTGACCTTGTCGCCGGGCACGAATTTCTGGAACCCGTCGACGACGACACGGTCGCCGTCCTTGAGGCCCTCGCTGACCAGCCACAGGCCGTCCTGCACCGCGCCGGTGCGGACCGGCTGCGTTGCGATACGGCCGTCATCCTTGACCACGAACACCTCGCTGCCGCCACCGGCGTCGCGCTGGATCGCCTGCTGCGGCACCGCGATGGCGTCGGAGTCGATACCCTGTTCGATCAGGACGCGGACATACATGCCGGGGAGCAGTTCGCGACTAGGATTCGGGAACTGTCCGCGCAGCGTGACCTGTCCGGTATAGGCATCCACCTTGGCTTCGGAAAACAGCAACTTGCCGGGAATCGGATAGACCGTTCCGTCGTCCAGCACGAGGCGGACCTTGGCTGCGTCGGGCGCAATCCGGTCGAGATCGCCATTGTCAAAGGCACGGCGCAGCTTGTGCATCTCCGAGACCGACTGGGTGAAGTCGGCATAGATCGGGTCGAGTTGCTGGATCGTGGCGAGACTGGTGGTCTCGTTCTGCACCACCAGCGCGCCTTCGCTTACCAGCGCGGCGCCGACGACGCCGCTGATCGGCGCACGGATCGTTGCATAATCAAGGTTCAGCTTGGCGCGCGCGACTTCGGCCTTGCGGCTGCCGACCTCGGCCTCGGCCTGGCGCTGGGCCCCGATGGCCTTTTCATTCTCAGCCTCGGGCGCCGCGCGCTGGCTGGTCAGTGTCCCGATGCGCCGAGCATGCTGCGAGGCGAGATCGAACGCGGCGATAGCCTTGTCCAGTGCGGCTTCGCTCGCCTGCAGTTCGACCTCGAACGGCTTGGGGTCGATCCGGTACAGCGGATCGCCGGCGTTCACCTCGGTTCCCTGCTGGAACAAACGCTCGACGATAATCCCGGAGACGCGCGTGCGAACTTCCGAAACCCGCGTGGGCGCGATCCGGCCGGGCAATTCACGCACGAGGGCGCGGGACTGAGGCCGCACGGTGAAGGTGCCTACTTCAGGCTCTTGCGGTTTTGCCGCGGCGGTAGCGGCGATCGGTTCATTGCAGCCAGCCAAAAGCGGCGCCATCGCAGTCAACATCAAAACGATGCATGCCGATCGCGTTTGTAGTCCGGACATTGAAAGCATTGCCCCAGTTCAGGTTGGAGAGCGCGAATTGAGCATCCGCGACGTTATCGTCGGAAGACGTCGTAAGGGTCCTTGGAACTCACGGTTGATGGAACATAGGATAGGGAGAGCCTGCTGCGACGCAATACGGTTTCGTGGCGGCCCAATGTCACACAATGCTATCGCACTGAATTAACGTCGGTTTTTCCGGACTCACTCGATTGTGAGCCGGGTTCCATCTACTCATTCGCAGGCGTAGATGGGTTAACCGGCAGCCGCCTTCAGCCGGTAATGGCTGACGCCCCACTCGCTGCCGCCGGCGTAACCGAACAGGCCTGCGGTGGCGAGCAGGAACCAGCGCCAGCGCCGCATCCACAACGCGGTCTCGCCGCCATGGACCTTGCGAAGCACGCGCTCGATTTCGTAGCGATGCGTGTCGAAGTTCTCCAGCCAATCCTGCGCGGTGCGCTGATAGTGCACGCCGCTCCAGCGCCATTCCTTTTCGACCCCGAACAGATCGGCATATTGCCGGATCAGATGATGGCTCGGCATCACGCCGCCGGCAAAGAAACGTTGCGCGATCCAGTCCTCGCCATCGGCGCGATCGAACAGATAGGCGCCGGAGCGGTGGGTGAAGATGTGCAGGAAGAAGCGGCCATCGGGTTCCAGCCATGTACGCAGACGCGTCATCATTTCGCGCCAGTTCATCATGTGCTCGAACATCTCGACGGAGACGACACGGTCGAACTGCGTGTCGGGCGCGAACACGTTCATGTCCTGCGTGATGACGCGCAAATTGGCCAGACCTCGCTGGGCGGCTTCGCCCTCGATGTATTCGCGCTGCGCGTTCGAGTTGGAGACCACCGTGACCTGCGAATGCGGAAATTGCCGCGCCATCCAAAGCGACAGCGAACCCCAGCCGGAGCCAAGTTCGAGGATCGATTGCCCGTCGGCCAGGTCGGCATGCTCGACAGTCTGGCGCAGCGCTTCCTCCTCGGCCTCCTGCAGGGTCGAGGCCGCCTCCCGGTAGAAGCAACAGGAATATTTGCGATTGGGACCGAGCACGCGGGCAAAGAACTCGGCCGGCACCTCGTGGCCGCGGACATCGGGCTCGTCGCTATATTCGGCGATGGCGCGTGCCGCCATTTCGTCGGCGAGCCAGGCATCGCTTTCCGCATTCCCGGTGGCGAGCCGCGTGGCGGCGCGCGAGCAGAGCTGGTGGATTGCGGCCCGGATAATGGCGTCGGGCAGCGGCACGCGCTCGGCGGTTCCCATGATCGCGGAGACGAAGCTCATGTGACCACTCCCTTCGGCAGAGAACGGGCTGCTGCGGCTGGTCTATCCCGCAACAAGTGCTCCCTTCGAATAGCCGCTGGACGGGGCGGCCGGCCCACCAGGGCCCTCCATCGCAGCCGAAAGCGATGCGGGGACGGCCGGCGGTCCCTCAAGATATAAGGCCGTCATGAAAAATCCCGGTTGGACATCGAAACGTTCCAAAATACGCTGATGTCAAAGCCGGGTTTCGGGAAGAGGTTCCACCATCGTCCACTCGAAATCGCGGCTTCGCAGCTTTTTTCTCCAGCCCGCTGTGCCATATTGGTTCCCCAGCGCGGCTTTTCGTAACGGATGACACCCGCAAATGCCCTCAGGCCACTCCTCCCGCTCCGAAATGGAGATCGAACTGAGCAAACTGTCCTCGCCCCGGATTTTTCTGGTGCGGATGCTGGTGTTCCTGGTGCTGTGTGCGCTGGTGACGGTCGTGCTCTACAAGCAGATCATCGCGGCGTTCTTTGCCAATCCCGGCCTCAACGCCCTGATCGGCGCGGTGCTTCTGATCGGCATCATCCTGTCGTTCCGGCAGGTGATCCGGCTCTATCCCGAGGTCTCCTGGGTCAACAATTTCCGCATCGCCGATCCGGGTCTCGCGATCGACCGGCGCCCGAGACTGCTGGCGCCGATGGCGGCGATCCTTGGCGGTGAGCGCTCGGGGCGGATGACGATTTCGCAGCAGACCATGCGGCACCTGCTGGATTCGATCGCGACGCGGCTGGATGAAGCGCGCGACATTTCCCGCTACATGACGGGCTTGCTGGTGTTTCTCGGCCTGCTCGGCACCTTCTGGGGCCTGATCGAAACCGTAGGTTCCGTCGGCAAGGTGATCGACGGCTTGAAGGTCGGCGGCGATTCCGGCGCCCTGTTCGACACCCTGAAGGACGGGCTGGCCGCGCCGCTCGGCGGCATGGGCATTTCGTTCTCGTCCTCGCTGTTCGGCCTCGCCGGCTCGCTGATCCTGGGCTTTCTCGACCTGCAGTCGAGCCAGGCGCAGAACCGCTTCTACACCGACCTCGAAGACTGGCTCGCCTCCACCGTGCGCGAATATGGCGATGGCGCGTCCGGCCTCGGCGGCGAATTGCAACATGCGATGGAACGGATGCGCGCGGTGGTTGAAGAGAGCGGCAGTGGCCGCAGCACCACGGCGGCGATGGCCAACCTCGCCGAGGCCATCCAGGGCCTGGTCGCACATATGCGCACCGAGCAGCAGATGATCCGCGAATGGGCCGACGGCCAGGGCGAGCAGAACCGCGAGATCAAGAAGCTGCTGGAGCGGATCGCCAAGCAGCCCGAGAAGAGCTGACCAACCTCAATTAGCAAGAGAGAAGCCGATGGCCCTCGCCCGTGCACGCCGCAATGATTCCGGTTTCAACTACTGGCCGGGGTTCGTCGACGCCCTGTCGACACTGGTGCTGTCGATCGTGTTCCTGCTGTCGGTGTTTTTGGTGGTGCAGTTCTTCCTGTCGCAGGAGGTCACCGGCAAGGACAAGGCGCTGGAGCAACTCAACGCCAAGATCGCGCAGCTCAACGAGCTGCTGTCACTGGAAAAGCTCGGCAAGATTGCGCTCGACGACCAGGTCGGGCAATTGCGCGCCGGCCTCGCCGCCGCGGAAGGCGAGCGCGACCGTATCAAGGGGCTTTACGAGGGGCTGGCCGGCGCCGGCAGCGACGCTCAGGGCCGCACCACCGAGCTCAACAAGGCGCTGGAATCCGAAAAGTCAGTGTCCTCGCGCGCGCTCGCCCAGATCGAGGTGCTGAACCAGCAGATCAGCGCGCTGCGCCGCCAGCTCGCGGCGCTGGAGGAAGCGCTGGAAGCGTCCGAAAAGCGCGACAAGGAATCGCAGGGGCGGATTGCCGATCTCGGCCAGCGCCTGAACGTCGCGCTGGCGCAGCGCGTGCAGGAATTGTCGCGCTACCGTTCGGAATTCTTCGGCCGCCTGCGCGCCATTCTGGGCAATCGCCCCGATATCCGGATCGTCGGTGACCGTTTTGTCTTTCAGTCGGAAGTATTTTTTGACACCGGTCAGGCATTGCTGCTGCCCGAGGGCCGCGCCGAGCTCGACAAGCTCGCCACCGCGCTGATCGACCTGGACAAGCAGATTCCAAGCGAGATCGCCTGGGTGCTGCGGGTCGACGGCCACACCGACATGCGGCCGATCAACTCGCCGCTGTTCAAGTCGAACTGGGAATTGTCGTCGGCGCGCGCCATCTCCGTGGTGCAATACCTGGTTTTCCTCGGCGTCCCCGCGCAGCGGCTGGTCGCCGCCGGCTTTGCCGAGTTCCAGCCGCTCGATCCAGCACCCAACGAAGACGCCTACAAGCGCAACCGCCGCATCGAACTGAAGCTGACGGAACGCTGAGGGTGATCTTCACGCACACCACGTCGTCATGGCCGGGCTTGTCCCGGCCATCCACGTCTTGTGGATCGGCTAAAAGAAAGACGTGGGTGCCCGGGACAAGCCCGGCCATGACGACTTGGGTATCGGCTTGACCCCATCCTTCACACTCCGTCCCTATCGTGCCGAGGACGAAGACGCGGCGATCGAGCTGTGGCGGCTGACCTGGCAGCAGGCCTATCCGGGAATCGATTTCACCGCACGCGTGCCGTGGTGGCGCGAGCGCTGGCGCAACGAGCTGGTGCCGAATGCTTCGATCATCGTCGCCGAACACGCGGACGCGCTGATCGGGTTCGTGACCATCGACGGATCAGGCTATCTCGACCAGCTCGTGGTCAGCCCGGATCATTGGGGCTCGAAACTGGCCACCGCATTGGTCGATGAAGCCAAGCGCCTGTCGCCCAATGGCGTCACGCTTCTGGTCAACAAGGACAACGCCCGCGCTATCCGCTTCTACGAACGCAACGGCTTTGCGCATGCCGGCGAGGACATGAATCCGACATCGGGCCGGGCGGTGTTGAAGATGCGCTGGAAGGCGTAACCCGGTCCGACGCTGTCATACGCCCCGGATCAGTACTCCCGCCGTCAACACGACATAGGCGATGGCCAGCACGTCGAACGCGCGCGATGGGGTGATGATGGGTATCGAGATATGGGCATAGCGAACGAGCAGCGCGCAAACTGCCAGGATGACCGAAATCAGGAAGATAGCAACCGAGGGAGGCGTCAGGGCAAAACCACCGCGGCGAAAGGGCATAACCGTCTCCTGTTTAGCTGGCCGGGCAAGAAGCACGGCCTAGCAACAACAACGCGACCCTTTAAGTTCCCGCCAATCGGCTACACGCCCTCGAACTGCAATCGCGCCAACCGCGCGTACAAACCGTTCGCTGCAACCAGCTCCGCATGCGTGCCCTGTTCGACGATCCGGCCCTGGTCCATCACCATGATGCGGTCGCAGGACAGCACGGTGGCAAGGCGATGGGCGATCACGAGCGTGGTGCGGTGGCGCATCAATTCTTCCAGCGCGGTCTGCACCAGCGTCTCGCTTTCCGCATCGAGCGCGGAAGTGGCTTCGTCGAGCAACAGCAACGGCGCGTCGCGCAGGATCGCGCGCGCGATCGCGATGCGCTGGCGCTGGCCGCCGGACAGCGTCACGCCGCGCTCGCCGAGCTGCGCCTCAAAACCACCCGGCAGCCGGCGGAGGAATTCGGTGGCATGGGCGAGATCGGCGGCGCGCTCGACTTCGGCATCGCTCGCATCAGGCCGGCCAAAGCGGATGTTTTCGCGTGCGGAGGCCGCGAACACGACCGAGTCCTGCGGCACCAGCGCGATGCGCGAACGCACGTCAACCGGATCGGCCGATCTGACCGGCACGCCGTCGAGCGAAATCGTGCCGCGTGCCGGATCGTAGAAGCGCAGCAGGAGGTGAAACAGCGTGCTCTTGCCCGCCCCTGACGGGCCTACGATCGCGACCTTCTCGCCGGCCTTGACCGCGAGCGAAACGTTGTCGATCGCGAGCACGTCCGGCCGCGTTGGATAGGCGAAGCTGACATTCTCGAAACCGACGTCGCCGCGCGCTGGATGCGGCAGCGCGACCGGCTTGGGCGGCGCCGTGATCTGCGGTTTTACGCGCAGGATCTCGAACAGCCGCTCGGCGGCGCCGGACGCCGCCGAGACCTCGCCCCAGACCTCGCTGAGTTGCCCGAGACCGCTGGCGGCGAATGCCGCATACAGCACGAACTGGCCAAGCCGGCCGGGCGTGATCTGCCCGGTCAGCACGTCGTGCGAGCCGACCCAGAGGATCGCGACGACGCTGGAGAACACGATGAAGATGATGATCAGCGTCAGTACCGCGCGCGCCCGCGTCGAGCTGCGCGCCGCCTCATAGGCCTGCTCGACCTCGCCGCCGAAGCGGTTGGTTGCCATCCGCTCGCTGGTATAGGCCTGCACGGTCCGGATCGCGCCGATCAGTTCGGAGGCGTAGGCGCTGGCATCCGCCAGCGTATCCTGGGCGTTGCGCGACAGCCGCCGCACCCAGCGCCCGAACGCGACCAGCGGAATCACGATCAGCGGGATCGCCAGCAGCACGAAGCCGGACAATTTCGGGCTCGTGATCACCATCATGGCGGTGGCGCCGATGAACAGCATCATGTTGCGCAGCGCGATCGATACTGAAGCGCCGACGGCGGATTTGATCTGGGTGGTATCGGCGGTCAGCCGCGACACCAGTTCGCCTGAGCGCGCGGAATCGAAGAACGCGGGCGACAGCGAGACCAGATGCGCGAACACGTCGCGCCTGATATCAGCGACGATGCGTTCGCCGATCGTCATGACGAGGTAGTAGCGCGACGCGCTTGCCGCGGCCAGCACCGCGACAATGGCGATCATGACGCTGAAATAGCTGTTGATCAGGGCTATGCCTTCGGGGCTGAAGCCGAAATCGATCATGCGCCTGACCGCGATCGGCACCACCAGCGTGGTGATCGCCGCGACCGTCAGCGAGATGAAGGCGAGAGCCGCCCGTCCACGGTAGCGCGCGACGTAAGGCGCCAGCGCCAGCAGCGGGCGGAGCTTGGCGCTCGTCTTGGCCGGCGACTGCGTCAGCTGGACCTCGATAAAGGCCTCTTCCTCGAGCAGGGCGTCGCGCCGTGGAGGCGTGCCAGGGGGGGCTTCAAACTGTTCCGCTGCGCTCATGAAATCCGACCGGTTTTGCCGCCCCCAGATAGGCCTCGCAGCCCCCTCTGGCAAATCCGGGGGATTCCCAATCAGGGCTTACACGTAGCTTGTTTTGGCGGGCGGCTTACGTTATAGAGCCGCCAAATCCCGTATCCCCTGACTTTTGCGACGGGCGCCGGCGCGCCGAAGGATATGCCATGAAAGCCGAAATTCATCCGAATTATCATACGATTACGGTCGTGATGACCGACGGGACCGAGTACCAGACCCGCTCCACCTGGGGCAAGGAAGGCGACAAGCTGAACCTCGATATCGATCCCAAGTCGCATCCGGCCTGGACCGGCGGCTCGCAGCAGCTCCTCGACCGGGGCGGCCGTGTGTCGCGCTTCCAGAAGAAGTTTTCGGGCTTCCTCAAGAAGGACTGAGGGTTTTCGGACCCCTCCTCGCCTCAGACATGCAAAAACGCCCCGGTTTACTGGGGCGTTTTTTTGTCTCTCACCGTCATTGCGAGCGCAGCGAAGCAATCCAGCCCTCCACTTGCGGCGCTATGGATTGCTTCGCTTCGCTCGCAATGACGGCGGAGAGATTTACTGCTCGAACGCCGCTTTCAGGCGGTTGAGCTGCGGCACCAGCGGATTGCCGATCGGGGCCCGTTCAGCGACGGGCGCGTGGATCGAGGTGTCGAGGCGGCGGACCCGCGTCTGCAGGCTCATCGAGCGCGCAATCAGATCCTGCAATTGCTGCGGCAGCTTTGCGATCATCTCCTCAGTGCCGGGATCGGCGGCCGTGAGCTTGACCTTGGTCTTTTCCCGATTGGCCTGGGTCAGCGTCATCTCGCCTTCCTTGACCGCGCGATGCAGCAACAGCCAGGACGCGAGCTGCATCAGGCGGGTGGTGAGGCGCATGCTTTCGGTTGCGTAAGTGAGGCTGACGGAGCGTTCGAGCGCCTTGGCCTCATTACGGCCGTCGCCGTCGAGATAGGCAGCGGTTTCCTCGACCAGATCCATGCCTTCCCGGAACAGGGTTCCGAACGCCGCGGAATTGGTGAGCCGCTCGCTGAACAGAACGAGCGCGGATTCGCTTTGCGAACGGTCCGCCATGGTTAACGCCCTCACGCCACTATTTGCCCCACCGGCTGTGAACCACCGGCTTATGATGAACAAATCATTGCTCGGGCGAGATCGAGAGTCCAGCGGCAACCGGATTTATGGTTTCCAGCGTATGGGGGCACAAAATAGCCGCGTTGCGCACAAAAAAGAGCCGCCGTTTCCGGCGGCTTTTGAAGTTGATAACAGGGAGGCGTCAAACAGAGTGGACAGGAGCCACTCGGTGTCCAAACGAGGACGATGCCAGTCATAAAGGAGAAAGCTTAACGGACCGTAAACGAACGATTTTCTTTAGGGATTATTTGCCATGTCGGCCATTGGCCGAGTTTGATGTTGACTCCAACTGCTGGTCGTCCCCGCGAACGCAGGGATCCATAACCGCCGGCGGATGTGATTGAGGGAAGTCGGCCAACGGCCTGCCACAAGATAGGCCGCGGCGTATGGGTCCCTGCTTTCGCATGCTTTCGCAGGGACGACATGGTGAGAGATCGAGTTCTAGAAATCCTACGTCTTGAAAAAACTGTTCGCCGCATCCTTTGACGCGCGCTTTTTCGTGACGGCTGCTTGCAGCCGTTCGATCTCCGAATTCATCAGCGCGATCCGTTCGGTCAATTCCTCGACCGACAGCAGCGACAGATCCTGGCCGATCTCGTGGGTGATTTTCTTCCGCGGCTTGTCGTCATCCTCGATCGCCATGCGTTTCTCCTTGTGCTCGGCGGCCGCTGGAGCGGTTGCCAGCCGGGGCCGGGCTGGCTAATCAGGGGCCGCCTCAATTCTCAGCCTTTCGCAAGGACAAATCATGGAAAAGCTGCCCGCGCAAATGACCGTCGTCGGCATCAGCAAGCCCGGCGGCCCCGAGGTGCTGTTGCCCGAAACCCGCGCCGTGCCCCTGCCCGGTCCGGGCGAAATCCTGGTCAAGGTGATGGCCGCCGGCGTCAACCGTCCCGACGTTGCCCAGCGTTCCGGCGCCTACCCGCCGCCGCCCGGCGCCAGCGACCTGCCCGGCCTTGAAATCGCCGGCGAAGTGGTTGCGCTCGGCGCGGGCGCGGCCAAGCACAAGCTCGGCGACAAGGTGATGTCGCTGGTGGCGGGCGGCGGCTACGCTCAATATTGCATCGCGCAAGACGCGCAGGCGATGGCGGTGCCGCCGTCGCTCTCGATCCAGGAAGCCGGCGCGCTCCCGGAAACGCTGATGACGGTCTGGCACAATGTGTTCGAGCGCGGCGCGCTGAAGCCGGGCGAAACCTTGCTGATCCATGGCGGCTCATCCGGCATCGGCACCATGGCGATCCAGCTTGCGAAAGCGTTCGGCTCGAAAGTGATCGTGACCGTCGGCTCGCAGGACAAGATCGACGCCTGCCTGAAACTCGGCGCTGACCGCGCGATCAACTACAAGACCGAGGACTTCGTCGCCGTGGTCAAGGCGGAGACCAACAATGCGGGCGCCAACCTGATCCTCGACATGGTTGCCGGCGACTATGTCGATCGTAACTATGACGCCGCTGCGGTCGATGGCCGTATCGTGCAGATCGCAACCCTCAACGGACCCAAGGTCACTGTCAACATTGCCAAGGTGATGGTGAAGCGGCTGACCCACACCGGCTCCACGCTGCGCCCCCGTACTAATGCGGATAAGGCCGCGATGGTCGCGGCAATCGAAGCCAAGGTCATGCCACTATTGCGCGAAGGACGGGTAAAACCGCTGATGGACAGCTCATTCCCGCTGGAAAAAGCCGCTGACGCACATCGGCGGATGGAGACCAGCGCACATATTGGCAAAATTGTGTTGGCGGTTTAACGATCACCAGTGAAGCACAGGGTGGAAACCCTTTGATTTACTTCGCTTTCATGTCATTTATCGCGGCAACGCCGACCCGTTCGCTGGGCCGGGAGAATCGTTGGTCGCGGAGTACTGACATTGCGTCTGATCAGGTGCCTTGCGCAGTTTGCGCTGGGCCTCATGATTGTTGCGGCGGCGCCTCCGGCGCACGCCATTGACGCTGTCAGCGTCCGCAGCGACGCGCCTGCCATCGATCTCACCGCCGTCCTCGACCACCAGCGCAGCGAAACCGACCGCATCCAGGTTTCGACGGCGCCGGGAACCGACGGCATCGTCCGCCGCATCGAGGTCCGCGCCCGCGAAGGCGGACAGAACTGGGTGGTGTTCGCGCTGGCCAACAACACCGACGACCAGCTCGACCGCCTGATCGTCGCCCCGCACTATCGCATCGTGTCGTCCGGCCTGCTGTGGCCCGATCTTGGCCTGTCGCGCATCGCGACCATCACGCCGTCGGTCGGCGATCGTCCCGAGCGTCAGGAAAGCGCGACCGCCGACATCTTCCGCATCACGCTCGATCCCGGCGCCGTCGTCACCTTCGTGGCGGAATTGCGCACCGACAAGCTGCCGCAGCTCTATCTGTGGGAACCCGACGCCTACAAGGACAAGGTGAACTCGTTCACGCTCTACCAAGGCATCGTGATCGGCATCTCCGGCCTCCTGGCCCTCGTGCTCACCATTCTGTTCGTGGTCAAGGGCAGCATCATGTTCCCCGCCGCCGCCGCGCTGGCGTGGGCGGTGCTGGTCTATATCGGCGTCGATTTCGGCTTCTGGGGTAAGGTGCTTGACATGTCGAACAACGCCGAGCGCGTCTGGCGCGCGGCGGGCGAAGCGATCCTCGCGGCGACGCTGCTCGTGTTCCTGTTTGCCTATCTCAATCTCAGCCGCTGGCATGTGCGCTATTCCCACATCACCGTCGGCTGGCTGGCCTTCCTCGGCTCGCTGGTGGCGCTGGCGCTGTTCGATCCGGCGGTCGCTTCCGGCATTGCGCGGATCTCGCTGGTGCTGATCGCCTTCGCCGGCTTCACGCTGATCGTCTATCTCTCGACGCATGGCTTCGACCGCGCGGTGCTGTTGATTCCGACCTGGTTCCTGCTGGTGGTCTGGGTGATCGCGGCCGGCATGACCGTGGGGGGCTCGGTCACCAACGACATCGTGGGCCCGGCTTTGCTCGGCGGCCTCGTGCTGATCGTGATGCTGATCGGATTTACGGTCATGCAGCACGCGTTCGCCGGCGGCGGCGCGACCACCGGCATCGTCTCAGACATCGAGCGCCGCGCGCTGGCGCTGACCGGCTCCGGCGACCTGATCTGGGATTGGGACGTCTCCGCCGACAAGGTTTTCACCAGCCCGGAGACCGAAAGCCTGCTCGGGCTGAAGCGCGGCACGCTGGAAGGCCCCGCCGCAAAATGGCTCGAGGTGCTGCACCCGCTCGACCAGGATCGCTTTCGCGCAGCGCTGGACAGTGTGCTCGACCAGCGCCGCGGCCGGCTGGTACAGGATTTCCGCCTGCGCACGCCCGACGGCCATTTCATGTGGTTCGCGCTGAAGGCGCGCCCGGTGGTCGGCTCCGACGGCGAGGTCTCGCGCGTGGTCGGAACGCTCACCGACGTCACCGACATCAAGAACGCCGAAGAGCGCATGCTCCACGACTCCGTGCATGACAACCTCACGGGTCTTCCGAACCGCAAATTGTTCATGGACCGCCTCGGCGCGGTCGCCAATTTCACCAAGAGCATGCCGACGCTACGGCCGACGCTGATGGTGATCGACCTCGACCGCTTCAAGCAGGTCAATGATTCCGTCGGCATCGCGGTCGGCGACTCCATCCTGCTGACGCTGGCGCGGCGGCTGACGCGCATCCTGAAACCGCAGGACACGCTGGCGCGGCTGGCCGGCGACCAGTTCGGCCTGATCCTGATATCGGAGCAGGACCCGGCGCGCATCACCGCGTTCGCCGAGACCATCCGCAAGACCATCCGCGCGCCGATCGCCTTCAACGACCGCGAGATCTTCCTGACCGCCTCCATCGGGCTCGCGCTATCCGATCCGCAGACGCAATTGTCCGACGAAATCATCAAGGACGCCGAGCTTGCGATGTATCACTCCAAGCGCATCGGCGGCGACCGCATCGACGTCTACAAGCCGGCGATGCGCGCCCGCAAGACCGATCGCCTGACGCTGGAAAGCGAATTGCGCCGCGCCATCGAGCGGCAGGAAATCACCATTCTGTACCAGCCGATCGTGCGGCTGGAAGACCGCTCCATTGCCGGCTTCGAGGCGCTGGCGCGCTGGGACCATCCAAAACTCGGCCGGATGTCGCCGTCGGAATTCATCACGATTGCCGAGGAAATCGGCCTGATCGTCGATCTCGGCATGTTCGTGCTCGACCAGACCGCGCGGCAGCTTTCGGTGTGGCAGCGCGCGATGCGCTCGCGCGAACCGATCTTTGCCTCCGTCAACGTCTCCTCCCGGCAGTTGCTGCGCCACGATCTGATCCACGATATCCGCACCGTGCTGTCACGCTCGTCGGTGGCGCGTGGCACGCTCAAGCTCGAACTGACGGAATCGCTTGTCATGGAGAATCCGGAGCACGCGGCGCAGATGCTGACGCGCATCCGCGAGCTCGGCACCGGGCTGTCGCTCGACGATTTCGGCACCGGCCATTCCTCGCTGGCCTATCTGCAGCGTTTTCCGTTCGACACCATCAAGATCGACCAGTCCTTCGTGCGCACCACCAGCCGCGGTACGCGCCCCGTGATCCTGAAATCGATCATCGCGCTGGCGCACGACCTCGGCATGGACGTGGTGGCGGAAGGCGCCGAGACGGATTCGGATGCGGTCGAGCTCTATCAACTCGGCTGCGAATACGCGCAGGGCTTTGCTTTCGGCGAGCCGATGGATGCGGATGCCGCGATGCGGCTATTGACCGAAGAGCGGCTGGAAGCGGCGAGTTAACTGTTGTCCCGGCGAAGGCGGCGACCCATAGCCGCAGCTTTTCTGTGAGGCGATAACGCCCTGTGGTGATGGGCCCCCGCCTTCCCTACGCGCGACGTGCCGCGTCTTACCACCAGCCCGGTTGCATCGGACGATAGTACTGGCCGCCGCCGCGGCGGCGCGTATTGCCGGTTTGGGGGGCCGGATCGCGCGGGAAATTGAAGAAGCCGAAACCGTTGTCGCCCTGGAAGTCGTCGCTCGCAACAAGGACATCGGCCGTCGGCCGGCGCGTTATAAAGCCGCCCTGCGGCTCGGTGCTCAGCACCGCGACGAACTCGGTGCGATAGTTGGTCTCGCTGCTCAACGGCTCGTCCGAGATGACGATCGAGGATCGCGGCAACGCGGTCGGCGCGATGCGATCGAGCACCTCCTGCGGAATCGTGATGCGGTCGAGCGCGGCCTTGGCGTTGTCGCCGTCGTCGATCGTGACCGCGGTCCAGCGCAGGCCCGCCTCGTTGCGCGCCACCGCCGTGAACACATGCGTGCCGATCGGCCTTTCGGGATTGCGGATCGTGACCGGAACCTCAATCGTCGCATCGAACACGATACCGCCGCCGTCAGGTGCCGGCTTATGCGTCGGGCGGCGCACGTAGAGCTTCTGCGTCGCGCGGCTGATGTAGATCGAGACCGGCTCGACCGCGAGCTTCGTCTCGCTCGCGGCTTTGGCGGTGTCGGCCTTCCGTGTCTGCGCCGTCTTGGCGGCTTCCTTTGCGACGGCGGCCGCGTCGAGCTTCGATTTCGTATCGGCCTTGGCGGTGTCGAGCTGGTTCCCCAGTTCCGCGGCCTTGGCGGCGGCCTTTTGCTTGAGGTCCTCGGCCCGCGCCTTGGCCTCGTCCGTCTTGGCGGCGGCGAGCGCCTTGTCGGCGTAGGTGAGCTCGGCGTCGGCGCGGGTCTTGAGCCCCTGCAGCTTGCGTAACGCCGCCGACAGCGACGCCGTCTCGCGCGCTGCCGACGCTGCGGCTTTCTTCGCCTCGTCGGCCATCCTGGCTGCCTCGGCCGCCTCGCGGAGGAGCGCCTCGGCCCTGGCCGGCGCGGCCGCGATGGCCTCCGCCTTCGGCACCAACAGCGCCGGATGGGAGAACTCGACCGGCTCGGCGTTATCAGGCGAGACGATTACCCGCATCCCGATCCGCGTCTTGTCGAACAGCTTCTCGGCGAAGCCAAAGGGCATCCGCACGCAGCCGTGCGAGGCCGCATATCCGGGCAGCGGTCCGCCGTGGAGCGCGATGCCGTTCCAGGTGATGCGCTGCATGTTCGGCATCTCGGCATCGTCATAGAGGCTCGAGCGGTGGTCCTTGTTCTTCTCGAGGATGGCGAACACGCCGGCGGGCGTCTCGCGTCCCGTGGTGCCGGTCGATACCGGCGCGCGCAGGATCCAGCCGTCGGCGTCGTAGATAGTGACCTGCTGGGTCTTGATCGACACGATCGCCATGATCGGCTCGCCTGCATCGCGCGGCGCCGTCGCCTCGGTGGGAGGCTTGGGGCGGCGCGCCTGATTCGCCGCGGCGTCGGCGGTCAGCGCCGTCAGTGCGGCCATCACCGCGAGCGTCACAATGGCGGGGGAACCCCAACGCCGCATCGCCACGGTGGATCGCGCCGTCATAAATCGATTCACCATGCCAGGCCCCGGTTGAACTGTCCGCGCTTTCCGTCGATCGAATGTCAGATCGCGACTTTGGATTGACTAACCGCCGCCACCATCCACGCCGCCAATTCGCTCCTTAAGACTAGCGGCACGTTCCGTTGGCCATTCTCTCATATACGACAGCCCGCGTAGCAGGAAGGGTCGCGGCTGAAATAGGCACTTTTAGGACGTGCAGCATGGAGCGAGACGACGTCTGCTCTAGAGGGAAAGCGACGTCCCTGGCCATAATGCCCGACTTCCGAAATGACCCGGAACGGACACGTCTATGAACCGTGGTGCAGCTGTCTGAACCCTACTCGCCGAAGGAGACGAGCCGTCGGTCCACGCTTGATCACATCGCGGAAACGCTCCCCATGGGCGCAGCGCCACCCCAGCAGCCAGCCTTCAAAGAATCCAACGATGGACACGGTTAGCATTGTGACGAAGGCGAGCAGCGTTATCCCAGAGATCGTGGCGACCACCAGTCCGTTAGTCGTGACGTGTGTGACCGTGGATGCGGGGTCCAGAATGCCTGACAGCCATGCTACGCCGACAACCATTGCTGCTATCAAAGGTGCGGCGGCAGCTTGGAAGAGGAAAACAGACGGAAAAGTCGCAGCCATTGCTAGAGCAAGTGCCAATCCTTTGCGGCGGGTACCTCGGTTGAGCGCCATCACTCCGGCCAAGAACCAAACCAGACACGCAAGGGGTATCCAGACCAACAACGCTACAAAATATATGAACGTCGGAGGCAAGGTCCCAACTCCTGGAGGCTTTTTCCAGAGCGAGCATACATTACTCCGAACACGCGCGCTGACGCGGCTCTAATCCTTGGCTCGCAATATGCTGATCCGCGTTTCATCGACGAAACTCTTGATGTCCTGATCGGGCCGGCGGAACAGACTGCGTTCGACAATGAGCGAACGGCCGCTGATCGTCTTGGTGCAGCGTTCCCTGAGGTAGATGCCTCCCACTGGCTGGTCTCCTGCACCCGGCTGGCCCTCGGTGCATGCCCAGCCGTCCGAGCCGTAGCGCGATTTGGCCTGTAGCCCCAGGAGAAACGCCTTCTTCCGGATATAGAGCCGCGCCTTCGGATCGGTCTCGATCTGCAAACCGGCGACATGGCCGGTATCGTCGATCAGCAAGGTCAGGATCGCGGGATGACCCGCCACCATCGTGCCGTCGCGGCTGGTCGATGGATCGTAGCCAAATCGGATCGCCCTCGTTCCGCTCGCGTCGGCAGGACAGTCGCGCCAGTTCTTCCAGCCAGCCAACGTTCGCTTCTCGTCCGCCGCGCAAGAGAAGTCGACATAGCCCGACTCCGCCAATTCGGCCGCGGCCATTCCGAGGCGAATGTCGCGCAGATCGTTGCCGCCGAACTCTTCCGCCCGTGCCGGAGAGTGCGCAAGTGCGACGGCCTGCCAGGCAAGCAGGCCTGCGGCAAGAACTCCCGATAGCGTCAGTCTGTCCATCACTGGCCCTTCCCCGTGCTGGCGGTCGCATGATCCGGCTGCTGAGTCTTGTAGACGTCGCAGACCCGCGACGTGCTCGAGAAGAAAGCGACGCATTCCGCGTAAGTGGGTTCGCCGGTTCCCTTGATGTGGGCTATCACGTAATCGGCGACGGCTTCGATATCTTTCGGCCGCAGGAACGTTGCGCCCTCGGGCGGTATCTGTGCCCCCGCATCCTGGCGGTTCATGCCGTGGCATTTCACCTCATCGTAGCCGCCGCGTATAAAGAACGGCATCCCCGTGCCCGGCCGCCCGCAGCCGATGGTTTCAATGATCTGATCCCGCGTCAGCTCGGTCTTGCGCAGCGACAGCGCATCGCCGCCATAGCCGCCGCCACCATTGCCGTGCCACTTGTGACAGCCCAC
The DNA here is from genome assembly GCF_036924765.1 of Bradyrhizobium sp. AZCC 1678. Taxonomy (NCBI): domain Bacteria; kingdom Pseudomonadati; phylum Pseudomonadota; class Alphaproteobacteria; order Hyphomicrobiales; family Nitrobacteraceae; genus Bradyrhizobium; species Bradyrhizobium sp. AZCC 1678. The sequence continues at coordinate 1,653,736 of NZ_JAZHSE010000001.1, read as the reverse complement.
GCAGTTTGCGCGACTGAACACCGCCTTGCCGGCATTGGTCGGGTCCGAGGCCGGCGGCGGCGCCGACTGACCGCAGGCCGCGGCTAGCATCGAAAAATTCAGGGCGACGACGCTCGCGAGCAGCACGCCCGCTCGCGCCGCTAGTCTGTTGAAGATCATCATTGCGTCTCTTGTCGAGGAAGCGGAGGCCCGCGGTTGACGGGCCTCCACTTTCGAGAATGTCAGAGCGAGAATACGTAGAGCATCGATCCCGGCTGTATCTTCTTCAGTTCGGGCGTTGAATCGATGAACCACTTGTCCCAGGCGCCGCCCAGGCCGACCAGAATGGCGATGTACTGCTTGCCATCGACCGAAAAGGTCATCGGCGGTGCGTTGACGCCGCCGCCCGTGTTGAACTCCCAGAGCTTCTGCAATGACTTGGCGTCAAGCGCATGGACTTCGCCGGATGGCTGGCCGGTGAAGACGAGGTCGGGAGTCGCAAGCATGCCGCCCAGATTGGGGAACGGCGTTTCCATTTTGCCGGCTATCTTGCCGGTCGTTACATCGATCGCCGTCACGCTGCCGGTGATCTTGAACGGCTGGCTCGGGCCACCGCCGGTCCAGAACTCCCGTGGTTTCAGTTTGTCCGGCGTCATCACCTCAACCTTGATGCGATTGCAGCTCTCGATTACCGGAATGTACCAGAGCTTCAGATCCGGATTGTAGGCCGTCGGCGGCCAGTTCTTGCCACCCATGTTGCCGGGGCAGATATCGGTTTCCATGTTGGTGCGGCTTGGCGTCACCGACGCGATATAGGTCTGCACGGACTTGTTCGGGTCATACTCGATCGGCTTGCCGCTCTCCGGGTCGAGCCCCTTGGTCCATGTGACTTTCTTCACGAACGGAAGGCCCCAGACGAACTTGCCGTTGGTGCGATCGATCGCATAGGCGAAGCCGTTGCGGTCGGCTTCGAGCGCGAGCTTCCGCGGACCATTGGGCCCGGGGATATCGACCAGCACGTTTTCCGCCACGCTGTCATAGTCGTAGGGGTCGTTCGGCGTGTGCTGATAGTGCCACTTGATCTTGCCGGTCGTGGCATCGAGCGCCAGCGAGCTGTCGGTGTAAAGGTTGTCGCCCGGCCGATACGCGTTATCCCAATCCGGTCCGGGATTGCCGATGCCCCAGATGATGGTGTCGGTTGCGGGATCGTAGGTGCCGGTCACCCAGGTCGAACCGCCGCCGGCCGCAGCGGCGTTGTTGCTGTCTTTCCAGGTTTCGCTGCCGGGCTCGCCCTTGCCCGGGATCGTGTGGGTGCGCCAGACCTCCTTCTGGGTTGCCAGATCAGTTGCGGCGATCCAGCCACGGATGCCGTACTCCGCGCCGGCCACGCCTGTTATCGCCATGTTCTTGACGATCAATGGCGCGCCGGTGATGACCTCACCCTTGTCCGGATCGGCCACATTGCGCTGCCACGCGACCTGGCCGGTTTCCTTGTTGGTCGCGATCAGCCGTCCATCCAGCGTGTGGGAAATGACGAGATCGCCCCACAATGCGACGCCGCGGTTATCGACGCCGCAACACGCCACCGCACCAGCCCAGTCGCGGTCCGTCTTGGGATCCATCTTCCAGACCAGCAAGCCGCGGCCGCCATGCGCGTCGATCTTGTAGACCGAACCCCATCCATCGGTGACGTAGAGGAAGCCGTTCTCGGCAATCGGCGTGCCTTCCAGCCCGCCATGGCTCCAGATGCCGCCGCCTTCGATGCCGCCGAGATGCATGGTCCAGGCGACCTTCAGGTTCTTCACGTTATCGCGGTTGACCTCCTTCAGCGTGGAGAACCGGTGAGCCGCGTAATTCTGATGATGATGAAGCCAGTTGCCCGGCTCCTTGTCGACGTTGAGCAGCCGTTCCTGATTGACCTGGTCTGCAGCGGAGACAGGTAGTGTGCCCATCACGCTTGCGGCAGCACCTGCTACGGCAAGCAGACAGGCTCGCGTCAACAATCTTGTGTGACCTGAAGATCGCTCCATGAGTAATGCCCTCCCTCGTTGGCAAGTTCTTGTGGCAGTTCATGTTGGATTGAACGTCCGGCATATCCGGGCGTTTCGCTGTCGGGCCCCATTCAGCGGGCTTCACCAGTCCGCTGTCGCGATCACGGCGTTCGTGAAACCTGCACCTCCGTTTCCCTGGTTCCGGCTTTCTGGAAAACGACGGCGCATGTAAACGTCTCGCCGTCGACAAGCTTCTGCCGCGTCTGCAGCAGCATCACGTGATATCCGTCGTGCTTGAGTTCGATCGTCTTGCTCTCCGGGATCGGAATGGACTTGATCTCGCGCATGGCGGGCGCGCCTTCGCCGCGATCGACGGTGTGCTTTACAGCGAAATTCGCAAACGGACAGCGGACGCGCAGGATCGCGTCGGCTTCGGCCGCATCGTTTCTGATCGTCATCAGCAGCGGGAGATCGATACCAATCTCGTCGGACGCGGCCACCCGCGCGCTCGTCACCTGCAGTGCGTCGCCGGCAGCAGCGAAACCGGGCGTCAGCCCAAGGCCGGCACCAAGGCCGGCAACCAGTCCGAGCGCGAGAAACCGGGATCTGTCGGGCAGCGCAGCCCACCCTGCCCGATCAAGAGCACCATCAAAGCTCGATGTCGCTATGGCGGTCATCGGCTATCGCCGCGGCCATCAGAGATTTACAGGCGTGGGACGCCCAAACGACCCTGTCGTCGGAATCATCGGCGCCATCCTCCCAGATCGATTCTTCTTGTCTTTTTACTTGCGCCCCAGAGAGAACCAAATCATCCCAAATTGAGGCGACGGTAGGGCCGGTGTTTGGAAAATGATTCCAACGGCAGCTGGTCCACCGTATTCCATACCAATCGATATCCGGCACGGAAGACCGGCGCTGCATGCGCCGGCGTGAGCCACGCGCGCTCACCGCCTCGCGGGTATCTTCTTGAACTTCACGCTCTTCCCATCCGCTTGCCGCGTTGCGATGTAGCCTGCTTCGAGACAGGCTTCGCGCTGCGGCATCTTCTCCTGCGGGCTGCGCAACGTCTCCCACCAGGACGCGCGCTGCGCGGCGCGCGGCAGGGCCGCGTCGATGATCTCCTCGATCTGTTCGAAGCTCAGCACGAATTCAGGAAGTTTCTGCTTCTTCAGATAGTCCCTCAGCAGGTCGTAGTCGTTCACCCGTGTCTCCAAATGGCGATTTGCATAAAACCGTCGCTCCCGGCAACCAAGCGTTAACTGATTATCCTATCGCTGTCGCCGTTTAAGGCCGCAACAACATTTCCGGCCGCATACCGGAAGGATTGGAGCGGTTTATGCCATTTGGACGGCAAAGCGATGGGACCAGAATTGGCTGGTTCAGGAGAGATTCCGGCCGCCGGCCCTGGCGGTTGTCGGCGAAGCTGTTGATCGCGTCGTCGATCGCGACCGTGATCGGCTTCTCCACGATTTGCGCCAGCGTCATGCTCGACATGCGCCGCGGCGAGGAAGAGCTCGCGCGCCAGACTCTCGAAAATCTCGCCGCGGGCATCGATGCCGACATCAGCCGGAACATCGAACTCTATGACCTCTCGCTACGCAACGTCGCCAGCAATCTGGTGATGCCGGAGATCATGAGCGTCAGCAAGGAGATCCAGCATCTGATCCTGTTCGATCATGCCGCCACCGCCAAACATTTCGGCGTGATCCAGGTGTTCGACGCGCAGGGCAAGCTGACGCACGACGCGGCCAGCCTCGATCCGGCGCCGGAAGATCGCGGCGACGAGGAGTATTTCCAGGTCCATCGCGCCAATCCCGACGTAGGCCTGTACATGAGCCGACCGATGCTGCGCCGCAGCGCCTATTCGATCGTGCTCAGCCGGCGCATCAACGACACCGATGGTGGTTTCCTCGGCGTCGTGGTGGGCTCGATCCGCTTCACTTATTTCCATGACTTGTTCGGCCGGCTCACCCTTAACCCCGGCGATACGATCACCGTGTTGCGCCGCGATCGAACGATCATCATGCGGACGCCGTTCGACCTGGATGTCATCGGGAAGAACCTGGCGGAGCGGCCAAAATGGCGCGCGGACAATTTGAAGGAGGGCATCGCCTATGCCGGCGTCGGACCGGTCGATCCGACACCGCGGCTTTACGTTCGAAGCGGCAGCACGAACTTGTTCTTTGTCGTGGTCGGAAAGCCACTGGCGAGCATCCTGAACCTTTGGCACCGGGAGGTGCTGCGGATCGGGGCGGTCATGATGACGCTGATCCTGTTCGTGGTCGGCACCACGCTGTTCCTCGCCCGCGAGATCGGCCGCCGCGCCGAGGCGGAAGAGAAGCTCGAGGAACTCGCGACGACGGACGCGCTGACGGGGCTGAAGAACCGGCGCAAATTCGATATCGAGATCGATCTGGAGTGGCGGCGGGCAGCGCGCAACAAGACCCCTGTCGCGGTGCTGATGATCGATGCGGACCACTTCAAGGCCTACAACGATACCTACGGACACCAGGCCGGCGATCAGGTGCTGGTCGGCATTGCTATCTGCATTTCGGACTCGGTGCGGCGGTCGGGCGACTGTCCGGCGCGCTACGGCGGCGAGGAATTCGCGATACTCCTGCCGGGCCTCTCGGCGGTGGAAGCGTTCACCGTCGCCGAGACCATCCGCCTGAAGGTCGAACAATGGGCGGAAGACCCCAGCGTGACGACCGTCAGTATCGGTGTGGCGAGCATGACGCCCACGGCAGCCATCGACTGGTCCTATCTCATAGAAGCGGCCGACAAGGCGCTCTACGCGGCCAAGGCCAACGGCCGCAACCAGTCAGTGCTCGCCGCGATCCCGCAACTCGCGCTGGTGGCGTAACACGCAGCCTCGTCATGCCCGCGAAGGCGGGCATCCAGTACGCCGCGCTGCCTGGATCAATCATCAAATGCCGCGGAGTACTGGATCATCCGCCTTCGCGGATGATGACAGCGGAGAACGCGGACTGAGCACGTCCTCACTTCTCCAGATACTTCTTCATCTCCGCGCGCAGGCCGTCGCGCAGGTCGTCGCGCGTCATGCCGTAGGCGATGTTGGCGCGCAGGAAACCCGACTTCGAGCCGCAATCGTGCCGCTCGCCCTCGAACTCCACGCCGTAGAACCTTTGCGTTTTGGCGAGGGTTTTCATCGCATCGGTGAGCTGGATCTCGTTGCCGGCGCCGCGCTCCTGGGTCTCCAGGATCTTGAAGATTTCCGGCTGCAGGATGTAGCGCCCGGTGATCGAGAGATTTGACGGCGCCGTGCCCTTCGGCGGCTTCTCCACCATGCCGTCGACCTCGAACATGTTTTTCGCGAGCCGCTTGCCGACGCCACAGATGCCGTATTGGTGGGTGAGATCGTCGGGCACCGCTTCCACCGCTAGCAGATTGGACTTGCCGCCGAGCTTGGCCGCAGCCTCGATCATCTGCTTCAGGCAACCCGGGCTGTTCAGCACCAGCTCGTCCGGCAGCACCACCGCGAACGGCTCGTCACCGACGATGTCGCGCGCGCACCAGACCGCGTGCCCGAGACCGAGCGGCGCCTGCTGGCGGGTGAAGCTGGTAGCGCCGGCTTCCGGCTGGTCGCGCGCCAAAATGTCCTGCTCGGCCTTCTTGTTGCCGCGCGCAGCCAGCGTGGTGTCGAGTTCGAACATTCGGTCGAAATGATCCTCGATCACGCCCTTGTTGCGCCCGGTGACGAAGACGAAATGCTCGATGCCGGCTTCCTTGGCCTCGTCGACCACGTACTGGATCAACGGCTTGTCGACGATGGTCAGCATTTCCTTCGGCATCGCCTTGGTGGCGGGCAGGACGCGGGTGCCGAGACCGGCGACCGGGAAGACGGCTTTGCGGATTTTCATGGGATGTCGCGGGCCTTGGAAATGAGGAATCTATGGAACGGGGAAAGTGCTTTGATTGCACGTTGCTAGCCGGTTTGCATCCCCCAACAAAGGCGGATGTATGGTGCCAATTGTTTCGCCTGCCCTTGCGCCGACCGGGGGCGACAACGAAATTCCGCCTCTGTTAAGCTGTTGGAAACCGTGGCAAGGCCTTCTGAACCGGGGTGAGAAGCAACGGACGGACACTGGATGGGTTTGCCTGAACGAGCGATGACCAATCGAGCCGGCGCGATTCTAATCGCGGCCGCGCTGGTGTGTTCCAGCCAGGCCGTTTTTGTCAGCCAGTCCCACGCTCAATCTTCCGGCAACGGGATTTCGAACTTTCTGGACAACATCTTCCAAGGTCCGAAATCCGGCCCGGCGCCGCAGGCCGCGCCCGGCCCCGACGGCGGCCCGCCGCCCTGGAGCGGCGAGGACGGCGCCTCCGGCCATCCGCTGATGACGGCTTCCGCGATCCGGGAGGCGGCTGCGAACTTTCAAAATTGCGTCGCCGCGATGTGGCCTGATGCCGCACGGCGCAACATCACGCAAGCGAATTTCGAGCGCTTCACCGCAGGTCTCGCGCCTGATCTGCGCATCATGGACCTGATGGATTCGCAGCCCGAATTTACCAAGGCGATCTGGGACTATCTCGACATCCTCGTGAACGACAACCGTCTCGCCAAGGGGCGCGAGATCCTCGCCAAATACAAGCCGCAGTTCGACGCGGTGGAGAAAGCCTACGGCGTCGACCGCTACGCGATCGCCTCGATCTGGGGCATCGAGTCGAACTACTCGACGCAGATGGGCGACCGCAACGTGGTGCAGTCGACGGCGACGCTGGCCTGCGTCGGCCGCCGGCAGGCCTATTTCAAGGACGAATTCCTCACTGCGCTGGAAATCCTCAACCGCGGCGATCTGCGTCCCGAACAGATGCGCGGCTCCTGGGCCGGCGCGTTCGGGCCGACGCAGTTCATGCCGACCGCCTTCAAGCGCTACGCCGTCGATGCTGACGGCGACGGCCGCCGCGACGTCGTCGACAACGCCGCGGACTTGATCGCCTCCACCGCCAACAACCTCAAGAAGGACGGCTGGCAGACCGGGCGGAGCTGGGGCTACGAGGTGGTGCTGCCGGAAGGCTTTAATTTCATGCTGGCGGACAAGGCCAAGCCGATGACGATCGCGCAGTGGCAGAGCCAGGGACTGAAGCGGGCCGACGGCAAGCCGTTGCCTGACACGACTGAGAAGGCCTATCTGCTGGCGCCCGCCGGCGCGCAGGGGCCCGGCTTCCTGATGCTGCAGAACTTCCGGGTAATCATGAAATACAACCCGGCGGAGGCCTATGCGCTGGCGATCGGCCATTTTGCCGACCGCCTGCGCGGCGGACCCGCCTTCGTGCAGCCCTGGCCACGGCAGGAACGGGTGCTGTCGCGCGCCGAACGGCTGGAACTGCAGCAGCTTTTGGCCCAGCGCGGCTTTTACAAGGGCACACCGGACGGCCAGTTCGGCGGCCAGACCCGGGAGGCGCTGCGCAGCTTCCAGGCCTCGATCGGGGCGCCGGCGGACGGATTTGCCTCGTCCGACGTGCTGGAGCGGCTGCGGGGGCGTTAAATCGCGCTAAAGTAACCCTGAAAACCACGATTCGGCTTGAGCCTTGACGGTCAGGCCGGAACCCCGGTTTATGGGGAAAATCTGCCCGCTTGCGGCCCGATTTCGCTATTATATTTGACACATCCACGACCCATTGCGACCGAGCCGGAATGCGAAAGCCAAAGTCCTTCTTGCACGTGTTCACCGACACCGGCCCGCTGGTCGCGCTGGCGGTTGCGATCGCGTTGCTGATCGGGATCGTGTGGCCCTGCCTCGGCGCAGTTTTTCAATTTCGGAGGGCCCACCCGACCCGCCTCGCGCAGCGGCGGCAGCTGGTTCGGGGGCGATTTCTTTGCGCCATTCCAGCAGCAGGCCCCGCAACAAGCGCCGCGCCAGGATTTTTCCCGCGCGCCTGGGCCCGCCAAGCGCGACACCGTGCCGGAACGTAACGTACTGGTGCTGGGCGACGCCATGGCGGACTGGCTCGGCTATGGCCTGGAAGACACCTATACCGAGCAGCCCGACATGGGCGTGATCCGCAAGCACAAGACCGTCTCCGGCCTGATCAAGTATCAGCCGCGCGGCGAGCCCGCCGATTGGGCCGCGGCCGCCAAGGCCATCCTCGCCACCGAAAAGCCTGATGCCATCGTCGTCATGCTCGGCATCCACGACCGCGTGGCCATCCGTGAGGCGGCGCCTGAGAAGAAGAGCGACAAGAAAGACGACAAGAAGGACGCGCGCGCCAAGCCGGGCGATGCAAAGCCCAAGCCCGAAGGCTCGACTGATACTGCCAAGGCCGATGCCGGCAAGGCTGATGGAACCAAGGCAGACACCGCCAAGGCTGATACTACCAAGGCTGACACTACCAAGGCTGATACCGCGAAGGCTGACGATGCCGAGGACGATGATGCGGCACAAATCGCCGCCCCCGAAAAGAGCGCGCGCGCGGGCGGCGGGCTTTACGAGTTTCGCGACGAGCGCTGGGTCGAGCACTACGCCAAGAAGATCGAAGAGCTGATCGGCGTACTGAAATCCAAGGGTGTGCCGGTGTTGTGGGTCGGGCTGCCCGCCATCCGCGGCCAGAAGGGAACGTCCGACATGCTGTTCCTCGACGCGCTGTATCGCGATGGCGCAGGCAAGGCCGGCATCACCTATGTCGATGTCTGGGATGGCTTCGTCGATGAAGCCGGCCGCTTCCTGCAAAAAGGTCCCGACTTCGAAGGCCAGATCCGCCAGTTGCGCACCGCCGACGGCGTCTTCTTCACCAAGCCCGGCGCGCGCAAGCTAGCGCATTACGTCGAGCGCGAGGTGACGCGCCTGCTTGCCGCCCGCTCCGGGCCGATCGCCGTGCCGATCGAGCCGGCAACCCCGGAGGCCAATGTCGCGCCCGGCCAGCCGGCGCCGCGTCCGCTGGCCGGACCGGTCATGCCGCTGGTGGCCTCTTCCGTCGGCACCGATCAGTTGCTCGGTGGTCCCGGCTCGCGTCCGGCCGGGGTGGATGCACTGGCAGCGCGTACGCTGGTGAAGGGTGAAGCGCTGGCAGCACCGGCCGGCCGCGCCGACGATTACGCCTGGCCGCGCCGGGAAATCGGCCGCGAGCAGGCCAAGGGCGATACGCCGGTAGCAGCCGTATCGCCGAGCGGAACGGTGGCGGCGGTGCCCGGACAGAGGCAGCTTTTGCTTCCGCCGCCGCAGCAAACGTTACAGCAACAGAAGAAGCAGCCACAGCAGCCGATGCAGATCCGACCCCCGCCAAACAACGGGCCGTCGCTGCGCGATTTCTTCGGCGGGTTCGGCGCGGCGCCGCGTCAGCCCGCGCCGCCTGCGGCCGCACCGCCGCGTGGACCCATGGCCCCGGGACCCATGGCCCCGGGCGTGCCGCGCCCGCCGGGTAATGTCGGACGATCGGCTGAGGTCCCGCCGGGCAATCTCACGCGATTCTGACGCCTCACGGTGAGACGCGGGCGATGCATCGCATCACCGGGGCCGAACGATGCATCGCATCGCCCGGCAAACCAATGAAGACCGTTCTATCCGTAATAGCGCCAGCGCGGCGGCGGACGGCGCGGCGGGCGTGTCATCAACAGTGCCAGCGCAAATCCAATTCCACCTGCGACCAACAGCGCGCCGAGCGGATTTTCCCGCACGGTCTTCGCCACCGCTTGCTGACTGCTGCGAACGGTGTCGCCGCTGTTTTCATAGGCGTCCTTGGCATAGTTGACGGCGGCGTCGGTGGCGTCGCGGGCCGCATCCTTGGCCTGGCCGTAGAGATTTTGCACCGTGCCGGCTGCCTCGCGCGCGCGGCCTTCGGCTTGTGTCTTCGCATCGCCAGCCATGTCCCCGACAGTGCTTTCGACCTTACCCGCAAAATCCTGGGCCGAGCCGGCAATCCGATCCTTGTCCATCGCGATTACTCCTGCTTTTCAGAGGAAGTAACCGGCGAGATCCGTTCGGGTTCCTAAAGCGCTCGAAATGCCCCGGTTCAGAACGCCTGGCTCAAAGTATAAGCCCGCCATCTACCACGATGGTCTGGCCGATGATGTAGGACGAAAGCGGCGAGGCCAGGAACAGTGCCGCACCGGCCATGTCGGCGGGCGTACCGAGCCGCTTCAGCGGGATCCGCTCCAGCGCGCCTTCGAGGCGTTTCGGATTTGATGTCGTCGCCTTGGTCATCTTGGTGTCGACCAGGCCGGGCGCGATGCCGTTGACGCGGATGCCGTTCTCGGCCCACGCCTCGCCGAGCGTGCGCGTCAAGCCCATCGCGCCGGTCTTCGAGGCGTTGTACGCCGGATTACCCATGGTGGAATGATAGGCGGCGGTCGAACTGACAATGATGAGCGAGCCTTGGCTGGCGCTCAGCATCGCGTGAAATTTGGTCGCGCACGCCATCAGGCTCATCAAATTGACCTCCAGCACCTTGCGAAAGCCATCCATTTCGAATTCGCCGCGGCGGTAGATCACCGCGCCCTGCGCCAGCACCAGCACGTCGAGTTTTGCAAATGGCGGCTTCAAGGCTTCGATCGCCTTCGGGTCGCTGACGTCGAGCCGGAGGTAATTGAGACCTTCGAGATGTGATCCTTCGTCAGGCGAATAGTCCGCTGCACTTGCGCGGGTACCGCAGACGGCGACACGCGCGCCCTTGGCGCGGAAGGCCTGCGCGATGCCGTTACCGATGCCGCTGGAGCCGCCGACCACCAGCACCTGCCTGCCGCTGAAATCCAGTTCGTTCATCGCTCGCGATCCTTCTTTGTCGATTTGTTGGGCTCTAGTTCAGGCCTTCGCCGAGGTAATTGACCATCAGGACACGATCGTAATATCGCCCGTCCCGCTTGAGACCCCTCTTTTCATAGCCGTACTCGACAAAGCCCGAGGCGCTGTAAAGCCGGCGCGCGTCGTCGTTCTCGCTTACCACGGTCAGTTGAATCATCTCGACGCGTTCGCGTGCATGGTTGAGAACCGCCGCGACAAGCTTCTTCCCAAGCCCTAGATTTCTTGCGGTGTTTCGCACGTACATGCCCCAAAGCGTCGCCTTATGCGCTTGCTTCGAACCTTCCTGCGCAGCATATGCCGCCACGCCCGCAAGCGTCCCATCGAGGAAAGCGCCGAAGACGTCGGCGCGGCCAAGGACGGCTTCGAACCACGACTGCGGCTGCGCGTTTTCCTTCTCAAACGTGCTGCCGAATGCTTCGGGACTTATCCGAAGACCTTCCAGCCGGATCTCCCTGTACAGGGCAGCATCCGAAGGCTCCAGGCGTCGGATCTGCAGGTCACGAATAGTGGTCATGTTTGCATCTCGCTCGGCGTCGTTTGACCTGTCTGCGGATCGGTGCCAGCCTTGTCAATCCTGCACCTTCCGTCCGGACCCATCATGTCAGACTTCAAACGGCTCAGCCGCTCGGTCAAAGGCCTGACCGTCCTCGTCACCGGCGCCGCGAGCGGCATGGGCCGCGCCACCGCGCGGGTGTTCGCCACCGACGGCGCCAACGTCGCCGTCACCGACATCAGCGCCGAGGCCACGCAGGCCGTGGCCGGTGAGATCGCGGCAAGCGGCGGCGCCGCAAAAGCGTGGACGCTCGACGTCGCCGACCGCTACAACATCACCGCCGTCGTCAACGAGGTCGCGGCGCATTTCGGCGGGCTCGATATCGTCGTCAACAATGCCGGCATCTCGGTGCGCGTCGCAATCGACGACGAGGGCTATGACGAGGCCTGGGCAAAAGGGTTGGCGGTGATGCTGACCGCGCATCAACGCATCATCCGCGCCGCGTTACCCTATTTGCGCAAATCGAAATCGCCGCGGATCGTCAATATCGCCTCCACCGAGGCGCTCGGCGCCACCGCATTGCACAGCCCCTACTCCGCCGCCAAGGCCGGCGTCGTCGGCCTGACCCGTTCGCTTGCGGTCGAGCTCGGCCGCGACGGCATCACGGTGAACTGCATCTGTCCGGGGCCGATCCTCACCGGCATGACCGCGTGGATCGCCGCCGAGCACAAGGCGATCTACGCCAAGCGCCGCACCGCCCTCGGCCGCTACGGCGACCCCGAGGAAGTCGCGCACATGACGCTGAGCCTGTGCCTGCCGGCGGCCTCGTTCCTGACCGGCGCCGTGATTCCCGTGGACGGCGGGTTGATGGCGAGAAACGCGTAGCGGGCATGCGCCCGCAGCGTTGACTTGGACACGTCCGGGAGTAATTTTTCACTCAAACGAAGCGGGTTAACCCGCCCGCCGCATTCAGGAGAGACGCCATGACGGTCACGATCCGGCAGCTTCATCCGCATTTTTTCGGCGAGGTTTCGGGCGTTGATCTGCGTAATCCCCTCACCCCGCAGGAAGCGGCCGATATCGAAGCCGGCATGGACAAATACGCCGTGCTGCTGTTTCGCAACCAGGACATCACGGACGAACAGCAACTGGCCTTCGCACTGAATTTCGGCGAGCGCGAGAAGGCACGGGGCGGCACCATCACCAAGAAGGAAGACTACCGCCTGACGTCGGGGCTGAATGACGTGTCCAACCTCGGCAAGGACGGCAAGCCGCTGCCGAAGGATCACCGCACCCATCTGTTCAATCTCGGAAATTGCCTGTGGCATTCCGACAGCTCGTTCCGCCCGATTCCGGCAAAGTTTTCGCTGCTGTCGGCGCGGGTGGTGAACCCCAAGGGCGGCAACACCGAATTCGCCGACATGCGCGCGGCCTATGACGCGCTCGACGACGACACCAAGGCCGAGATCGAGGACATGATCTGCGAGCACTCGCTGATGTATTCGCGCGGCTCGCTCGGCTTCCTGGATTACAGCGACGAAGAGAAAGCGATGTTCAAGCCGGTATTGCAGCGCTTGGTGCGGACGCATCCGGTGCACCGCCGCAAATCGCTGTATCTGTCATCGCATGCCGGCGCCATCAAAGGCATGAGCATGCCCGAGGCTCGGCTGTTGCTGCGCGACCTCACCGAGCACGCCACGCAGCCGGAATTCGTCCACGTCCACAAATGGACCGTGCATGACCTCGTGATGTGGGACAACCGCCAGACCATGCACCGCGTCCGCCGCTACGACCAGTCGCAGCCCCGCGACATGCGGCGTGCGACCGTTGCGGGGACCGAACCGACGGTGCAGCAGCAGGCGGCGGAGTAGATTGGCACAGAACCATCGTCGTCGCTGCGCACGCAGCCGTAGGGTGGGCAAAGCGAAGCGTGCCCACCATCCAAGAACCGGCATGTTGATAGATGGTGGGCACGGCGCAAGCGCGCCTTTGCCCACCCTACTAATCGGGAGCCTACGCGTGCCCGGCCTCGTTCGACAGCATGCCGGGGTCGATGCCGATTTTGCGCAGCGCGCGCAGGTATTTGTCGTCGACGTCGTCGCCGAAGATCAAATCCGGGTCAGCGTCGCAATGCAGCCAGCCATTGTGCTGGATCTCGTTCTCGAGCTGGCCCGGCGCCCAGCCGGCATAGCCCAGCGCCAGGATCGCGTGCTTCGGCCCGGTGCCCTTGGCGATCGCCTTGAGGATGTCCACCGTCGCGGTCAGGCAGATGCCCTCGTCGATATTGAGCGTCGCATCCTTGATGAAGAAATCGCTCGAATGCAGCACGAAGCCGCGGCCGGTATCGACCGGGCCGCCCTTCAGCACCTGCATGGTCTCGGCGGTTTCCGGCAGCTTGATCTGGTCGGCCTTCTGGATGATGTCGAGCTGCACCAATAGGCCGGGAAAATCGATGCTGCCGGCCGGGCGGTTGACGATGATGCCCATCGCCCCTTCCGAGGAATGCGCGCACATGTAGATGACGGAGCGCTCGAACCGCGGATCGCCCATGACCGGCATGGCGATCAGCAGCCGGCCGTCCAGGTAGCCCTCGCCGGACGAATTGTCGCCAATACCGGCGGCTTTGCGGCGAACGGGCTTCGGTGTCTTGCCTTCAGGGCTCATCCGCAAAGGCCTCTCTTGCTGACTCATATCCTGATATCGGGTGCGGTTTCTGTCAATCAAGCTTCCGGCATCATTCGGCGGCCGATCACACGCAATTCAATGGTTTGCGCCGCAACTTGCCTGTAAAGACGTCCCATGATCGTGATGGTTCCCCTGCGCGCCGCGCTCGGCGTCGCCGCTTTGTGTGTTGCGTGTGCGACGTCGGAGGTTCGCGCCGAGGATGCCTCGCCGTGGCAACGCGACGCGCATTCCGCGGTGCGGCTGCTGGCGGGATCGCGCAGCGGCCCGGTGCTGCTCGGCGGCGTAGCCATCCAGTTGCAGCCCGGATGGAAGACCTATTGGCGGACGCCCGGCGATTCCGGCGTCCCGCCCCGCTTCGATTTCTCAAAATCGGATAATGTCGAAGCCGTGACCGTGCTGTGGCCGGCACCGAAGAAGTTTGACGACGGCGCCGGCGGCACCGCGCTGGGATACAAGCAGCAGGTCGTGCTGCCGTTGCGGATCGTCGCCAAGAATGCCGACAAGCCGGTGACGTTGCGCGCCCACATCAATTATGCCGTCTGCGACAAGCTCTGCATTCCGGTCGAAGCCCATGCCGAACTCGCCTTTGCCAGCGTGGCAAGCACCGAGGACGGCAACCTGTCCGATGCGCTCAATACCGTGCCGAAGCCCGCCAATGTCGGCGACCCAAATCCGCTGACCATCCGCGACGTCAAGCGCGAGGGAAAGAACAACGTGCTGGTCGACGTCACCGCGCCCGAAGCCAAGGAGGTCAGCCTGTTCGTCGAGGGGCCGACGCCGGACTGGGCGCTGCCGGTTCCCAGGCTCGTCGAGCAAAGCCCGCCCGGCGTCAAACGCTTTGCCTTCGAACTCGACGGCCTGCCGCCCGGCGCCAGCGCTGACGGCGCCGCGCTCAAGCTGACGCTGGTCGGCGGCGACCGGGCCTATGAGTTCAACGTCAGTTTGAATTGAGCCGCAGGGTCATTCCGGGGCGCACGCAGCGCGAACCCGGAATCTCGAGATTCCGGGTTCGATGCTGCGCATCGCCCCGGAATGACTGAGGCAAAGAAGCCCATCCCACCCAACCGAATCTTAACGAATGGTTGATACATCCAACCATCGCCGCCGCCTCGCGGCGCGTTTCGGGAATGCACTCTTGTGGCCGTGATGGATACGCAATCCGCAACCGCCTCGCCTGACGGCGTGATCGCGCGCCTGCGCGCGCTGCTTGGCGGCTCCAGCGAGGCCTCTGTCACCAGACGGCTGGCCGGCACCATCTTCATCATCCGCGTCTTCAGCGCAGCGCTCGCCTATTTCGCGCAGATCCTGCTGGCGCGCTGGATGGGCGGCTCGGATTACGGCGTCTATGTCTATGTCTGGACCTGGGTGCTGCTGCTCGGCAGCATGATGGATTTCGGCATCTCGGCATCCGCGCAGAAGATCATTCCGGAGTATCGAACCCGCGGCGAACATGCCCTGCTGCGCGGCTTCCTCTCCGGCAGCCGCTGGATCACGTTCGCCGTCTCCTCCATCGTCTCGCTGCTGCTGGCGGGCGTGGTGAAGGGATTGTCGCCCTGGATCGACGCCAACGCGATCGTTCCCCTCTATATCGGCTGCCTGACGCTGCCGGCGTTTGTCGTCGCCAACACCCAGGACGGCATCGCCCGCTCGCACGACTGGATGCGGCTCGGCCTGATGCCGCAATTCATCGTGCGGCAGTCGCTGATCATCGGCTTGACCGCCGGCGCCTTCGTGCTCGGCTTCAATCTCGGCGCTACAGCTGCGATGTGGGCTAGCACTGCTGCGGTATGGATCGCGATGATCGGCCAGATGATCGTGCTGAACCGCAGGCTCGGCGGCCACATCGCGCCTGGCCCCAAGGCCTATGATTTCCGCGGCTGGCTCGCGGTCTCGCTGCCGATCCTGATGGTCGAGGGATTTTACCTGCTGCTGTCCTACACCGACGTGCTGGTGCTGCAGCAATTCCGCTCCTCCGAAGAAGTCGGCGTCTATTTCGCCGTGGTGAAGACGCTGGCGCTGGTTTCCTTCATTCACTATGCGATGGCGGCGACGACGGCGCATCGCTTTGCCGAGTATCACGCGCTAGGCGACAAGCCGCGGCTGTCGGCCTATGTGGCGCATGCGATCCAGTGGACGTTCTGGCCATCGCTGGCCGCGACCATTTTGCTGCTGGCGCTGGGCAAGCCGCTGCTGTGGCTGTTCGGCCCGCAATTCGTGGTGGGCTACGACATCATGTTCATTGCCGCTGTTGGCCTCGTGGTGCGATCCGCCATCGGCCCGGTCGAGCGGCTGCTCAACATGCTCGGCCATCAGCATATCTGCGCGCTGGCCTATGCGCTCGCCTTCGCCATGAACCTCGTGCTGTGCGTGATGCTGGTGCCGCGCTTCGGCGGCCATGGTGCTGCGGCCGCGACGTCGATCTCGCTGGCGTTCGAGACGGTGCTGCTGTTCTGGATCGTGCGCCGGCGGCTCGGACTGCACGTGCTGGCGTTCGGCAAACGCTGATCCGGGCAGCCGAACTGGCATTGATGTGCGGCGCACTGGCGCCAGCCTGCCCCCTGGAAACAGACGATCCCGAGTGCGCTGGCCGCTGGCGCCTGAACGGTTGCCTCATGTGAGGCGGCAGGACGTCGTTATCGTCAGGCGCTGGCATAATGGGGAAAAAAACCAGCGAACTCCGATGTGCGCAAGAAACATTCTTATTTCAGTCAAACCGGCACGATTGTTAGGCCCCCTGCGGCGGCGCTGCTATATGTCGAGCATGCAAATGGAACTATCTCCCCGATATGATTGATCCCCTCTACGTGGCGTCCGGATTCGGCGTCGGCCTGCTGGTCGGGATGACGGGCGTCGGCGGCGGCTCGCTGATGACGCCATTGTTGATCCTGCTGTTCGGCATCCATCCGTCGACCGCCGTGGGCACCGACCTGCTCTATGCCGCGGCGACCAAGACCGGCGGCAGCCTGGTGCATGGCTGGTCTCAGAGCATTCACTGGCCGGCGGTGATACGTCTCGCCAGCGGCAGCATCCCGGCCAGCTTCGTCACCTTGCTCGTGCTGTGGCAGCTCGAACTCAAAGGGGATTCCGCGCGCAGCCTGGTCAATCTGGTGCTGTGCTTTGCGCTCATCCTCACGGCGACGTCGTTGATCTTCCGCAAGGCGATCATGGATCGATACCGCCAGCGCATGGAACGGCTCGGCGCCTCGACGACCGGCAACGCGACTGTGCTGGTCGGCGTGGCGCTCGGTGTACTGGTTTCGATTTCGTCGGTCGGTGCCGGCGCGGTCGGCGTCACCGCGCTGTTGCTGCTCTATCCGCGCCTGCCGATGGCAAGCATCGTCGGCTCCGACATTGCACACGCCGTGCCGCTGACGCTGGTCGCCGGCATAGGCCACTGGGCGCTGGGCTCGGTCGATTGGGCGCTGATGGGTGTGCTGCTGATAGGCTCGCTGCCCGGCATCGTGATCGGCAGTTACTGTGCGGTTCGCGTACCGGAGACGGTGCTGAGGCTGGTGCTGGCCTTGGTTCTGATTCTGGTCGCCAGCAAGCTTGGCTTCAGTGAACTGCACCTCTCGGCCGAAAGTGTCGCGGCCGTTGCCGGGAGCGCCACCCATTAGGATTGTGGCTGTGCGCTCCCGGGAGCCGCTCGCAATTCCTACTCCGCGGTCCAGCCGCCGTCGATGGAGTAGTTGGACCCGGTGATTTGGGCTGCATCGTCGCTGCACAGGAACAGCGCCAGCGCAGCAACCTGCTCTGACGTCACGAACTCCTTGGTCGGCTGGGCGTCAAGAAGCACGTCCTTGATGACCTGCTCCTTGGTCATGTTGCGCGCCTTCATGGTCTCGGGGATCTGGTGCTCGACCAGCGGCGTCCAGACATAGCCCGGGCTGATGCAGTTGCAGGTGATCTTGAAGGTCGCAACCTCCAGCGCCACCGTTTTTGTCAGCCCGGCGATGCCGTGCTTGGCCGAGACATAGGCCGACTTGAATGGCGAAGCCACCAGCGAATGCGCGGAAGCGGTGTTGATGATGCGGCCCCAGCCGCGCTTCTTCATGCCGGGTACGGCGGCGCGGATGGCATGAAATGCCGATGACAGATTGATTGCAATGATCGCGTCCCATTTCTCGATCGGAAACTCCTCGATCGGGGCGACGAACTGGATGCCGGCATTGTTGACGAGGATATCGACCGAGCCGAAGGTCTTCTCGCCGAGCGCGACCATTTCGGCGATTTCGGCGGGCTTGGTCATGTCGGCAGGCGAATGCACCGCGCGGACTTTGAAATCGGTCTCGATGCCGGAACGCTCGCGCTCGATATCGGCCGGGACGCCCATGCCATTGAGAACGATATTGGCGCCGGCGCCGGCGAAAGCGCGCGCATAAGCCAATCCGATGCCGCTGGTCGAGCCGGTCACGACGGCGGTTTTGCCCTTTAACGTACCCATATCAATTCACTCCTGTTTGCCTTCGGCTGGGTTTGAGCCCTTCCCCGTGAGATCGTAAGTCGCCATGGTCTGCCCGGGTTGCGGCCGCTCCAGCCGTTCTTTGTTACGCATCGACAAATGCACATCGCGAACACCCGCTTCCCAATGTTCGACCATGGCGACATGCGAGAAGTCGTAGTCCTTGGAATTTGTCTCGTAATTCTTGCTCTTGTAGATCAGGTGCACGACCGTGACGGTGTTTTCCTTCGAGGCCTTGCGCAGAAATTCGACCGACGGATCGTTGTTCAAATGATCCGGCAATTTGCTGAGCAGATCGCGCACCGCCTTCCGCGCGTTGTGGATCTGCTTGTTCTTGTCGGTACTCGTGCGGGTGCGGCTGGAGTAACGGATGTCCTTTTCCCGCTCGGCGGCTTCGAGCAGCGACGTCGGCAGGTCGCCGCGCGCGCTGAACAGGTCGACCTGGAAGATCAGGAGATCGCGGTTGAACTCTTCTTCCAGCACGAAATCGAGCGGCGTGTTCGAGGCGATGCCGCCGTCCCAGTAATGCTCACCTTCGATGACAACGGACGGAAAACCGGGTGGCAGCGCGCCGGAGGCCATGACGTGCTCGGGGCCGATCTTCTTGCCGGCCTTCCTGAACTCGACATTGTCGAAATATCTGAAATTGCCCGAGGTGACGCCGACCGCGCCGACGCTGAACCTCATCTTCAGATCGTTGATGCGGTCGAAATCCACCAGCCGCTCGAGCGTTTTCTTCAGCGGCGCGGTGTCGTAATAGCTCTGCGACTGCGGGCTGCCGGGCGGCCACAACGGTGCAGGCGGAATCCGCGGCGTGAAGAAGCCGGGCACGCCGAAGGTCGCGATCAGCGCGGCTGAGGTTTCGTTGAACAGCGAGCGTGCGCGCTCACCTGGTGTCACCGGATTCCACGACACCGGAGATGACACCATCTCCCAGAATTCCTTCAAACGATCGACGCGCGTTTCCGGTCCGTTGCCGGCAATGATCGCGGCATTGATGGCGCCGATCGAAATGCCCGCGACCCATTCCGGCTCGAAACCCGAGCGACACAATGCCTGAAAGGCGCCGGCCTGATAGGAGCCGAGCGCGCCACCGCCTTGCAGCACCAGCACACGCTGCGCTTTGGCGGGCGTGGTGGCCGGCACAGAGTCGGAAAGATCCATCGTGAACCGTCGACTAGTGGACAAAGACAGTGGCACCGTGGCGACAGTTCGCCACCGCGTCAATCGGCGAGATCGAAGCAAGGATCACGCCGAGTTTACCGCCTCGTGAGGCATCGAAGCCCGTAACCGGACCTGCTTCAGGTTGATGCAAGGATGAGCGTCCAGAACACCTTGTATTTGGTGTTTGGAGCATAGGCCGCCGCGATGCCCAATTTTGTGACACCGTTCTTGAGCATATTGGCCTTGTGCGGCGGCGAGTCGCGCCAGCCGGAGAAGGCTTCCGCCAGGGTGTGATATCCGGCCGAGACATTTTCGACGGCGAGCTTCGCCGGATAGCCGGAGGCTCCCAGCCGCTTTTCCAGAGGGCCCTTCACATTGTGGTCCATCTTGTTGCGCGCCGCCATCGCCTGCGACTGCTGCTCGGCGAGCCTGGTCAGCTCCGGATCGACCACCACGGTGCCGAGGCCGTTGTTCTGGCGGTATTGCGAGATCATGATCGCCGCCGCGACCGGATCGAGCGTGGCGCCGGGTTGGGCCATGTCGAGATACATGGCTGGCTGATCCGGGATTTTGACGTCTGCCGAGCAGCCGGCAAGCAGCAAGAGCCCGATAATCGCGGTAGTCGCCCGTTTCACTGAAAGAATCCCCCAAAGAATCCCCGAAGGCTGGATGCGGCCGTTGTTGCATACCAACCGTGGCTGAATGGTGAACGGGGGAGCAAATCCGCGGTCATTCCGGGGCGCGAAGCGAACGATGGTGCGCAATTGCGCACCTGAGAATCTCGAGATTCCGGGTTCGATGCATGCGCATCGCCCCGGAATGACAGCCAACATCAATCCTGCGCGGCAAAGATCCGGTAACGGCGGGGCTGCAGGCCGATGATCTCGCCGGCCTGGAGTTCCCGGTCCCGGGGGGCGTCGATCTCGATCACGGTCTTGCCCTCACCGCCCGAGAGCGCGACCTCCGCCCGCTGGATCGGGCCGAACGAGCGGACATGGCGCACCGCGCCCTCCAGCGAGCCGGTTCCCGCCGGCCCGATCTGCATATCGTGGCGGCGGACGAACAGTTTTGAGGCGCCGGAGGCCGCGCCATCGGCGGCGATGTTGAGCGGCTGGCCGCCGAGCCGCACCGAACCGCCGAGAACCTCCACCGGCAGCACGATGGATTCACCGATGAAGCCATGGACGAAGGCGGTGGCGGGATTGTCGTAGACATCGCCCGGCGTCCCGATCTGCTCGATCCGGCCCTTGTCCATGACAACCACGCGGTTGGCGACTTCGAGCGCCTCTTCCTGGTCATGAGTGACGAAGATCGAGGTGACGTGAATTTCGGAATGCAGCGAGCGCAGCCATTGCCGCAGCTCCTTGCGCACCTTGGCATCGAGCGCGCCGAACGGTTCGTCGAGCAGCAGGATGCGCGGCTCGATCGCCAGCGCGCGGGCAAGCGCAATGCGCTGCCGCTGGCCGCCGGACAACTGGCTGGGATAGCGGTTGGCCAGCCAGTCGAGTTGCACTAGATCAAGCAATTCCTTGACGCGGGCGCGGATGGTGGCCTCGTCCTTGCGGATGGCGCGCGGCTGTACGCGCAGGCCAAAGGCGACGTTTTCGAACACCGTCATGTGGCGGAACAGCGCGTAATGTTGGAACACGAAGCCGACATGGCGCTCGCTGGCGCCGTGTCCCAGCGCATCCTCGCCGTCGATCCGCACCTCGCCGGCATCGGGCCAGTCGAGGCCTGCAATGATCCTCAACAGCGTCGTCTTGCCCGAACCGGACGGACCGAGCAGCGCCAGCAATTCGCCCTTGCCGACCTTCAGATCGACGTTATCCAGCGCAGCAAACGCGCCGAACTTCTTGACGATATTTTTGACTTCAATGGTCACTTGGATGGTCCCTTGAATAGTCGCTTGAATAGTCGCTTGGGCTTTGCCCTTCGTCCAGACGCTGTTCGAGCACGGTCTTTACGACCAGCGTGATCAGGGCCAGCATCGCCAAGAGCGAGGCGATCGCAAACGACGCCACGAATTGATACTCATTATAGAGAATTTCGACCAGCAGCGGCATGGTGTTGGTCTCGCCGCGGATATGGCCCGACACAACAGACACCGCGCCGAACTCGCCCATGGCGCGCGCGTTGCACAGCAGTACGCCATACAACAGGCCCCATTTGATATTGGGCAGAGTGACGCGGAAGAAGGTCTGCAGGCCTGACGCTCCGAGCGAGGTCGCCGCTTCCTCCTCCTGCGTGCCCTGCTCCTGCATCAAGGGGATCAGCGAGCGGGCGACAAACGGGAACGTCACGAAGATGGTGGCGAGCGCAATGCCCGGCACCGCGAACAGGATGTGGACGTTGTTCGCCTGCAGCCACGTGCCCCAATAGCCCTGCGCGCCGAACAGGAGCACGAAGACGAGACCCGAAATGACCGGGCTAACCGAGAACGGCAGGTCGATCAGCGTGATCAGAAAGGTCTTGCCGCGGAATTCGAATTTCGCGATCGCCCAGGCCGCGATCACGCCGAACACAAGGTTGAGAGTGACCGAGATCGCCGCAACCAGCAGCGTCAGCCTGATCGCCGAAAGCGCCTCCGGCTCGGCGAGCGCAGCAAAATAGGCGCTGATGCCTTTCGAAAAGGCCGATGCGAACACCACGACCAGCGGCAGCACGACAAAGACGGTGAGGAAGGTGACGGCAAGCGCGATGATGATAAAGCGGACGGGTGCCGGCTCGGTCCGCAGGTCTTTTGGTGAAGCAACCGCGCGTGCCCGGTCGCTCGCCTCGCGGTGCGACGGCGGGGAGATCGCGAGGTCCGCCGTCGACGTATAGGCCCTTAGCGGCGCCGCCGGAGTCACGAAGCTCGTTTGCGTCGACATCGTCAGGTCCTCAATGCGCGGGAATGCGGGTTTGCGCCCAGCGTTGCAGGCGATTGACGACGAGGATGATCAGGAACGAAGCCAGCAGCATGATGACGGCGATGGCCGTCGCATCGGCATAACGAAATTCGGATAACCTGATCACGATCAGGAGCGGCGCGATCTCCGACACGTTCGGCAGATTGCCGGCAATGAAAATGACCGAACCGTATTCACCGACGGCGCGCGCGAATGCCAGCGCAAACCCTGTCAGCAGCGCCGGAATAAGACTCGGCAGGATCACCCGGAACACCGTGTGCCAGCGGTTGGCCCCCAGGCTCGCGGCCGCCTCCTCGATTTCAGGATCGAGATCGATCAGCACCGGCTGAACCGTCCGCACCACGAACGGAATGCCGATGAAGACCATCGCAATGAAAATTCCGATCGGCGTGAATGCCACCTTGATGCCAAGTTCGGCGAGCGGCGCGCCGAGCCAGCCCTTTTGCGCGAACAATTGCGTCAGCGCCACGCCCGCGACCGCGGTCGGCAGCGCAAAGGGAATGTCGACAATGGCGTCGAACAGCCGCCGGCCCGGAAAGCGATACCGCACCAGCGCCCACACGATGATCGTCCCCATCACCAGATTGACGCAGGCTGCGGCAAACGAAAGGCCGAATGAAATTTTCAGCGCGTTCAAAGTGCGGCGGCTGGTGAGGATTTCCCAGAACTGTCCGGGCGAAAGCTCGAGCGTCTTGAGGAACAGGCCGGCGAGCGGGATGAGGATGATAACGGAGAGCCATGTCAGGGTCAGGCCCATGGTGAGCCCGAACCCGGGCAAGCTCGTCCGCCGTGCGACCGCTGTGCTCACAAATCCCCCTGCTTCCGCTTTGGCTGACTGTTGGCCAGATCAATTCTTGTAAATCTGGTCGAAAATGCCGCCTTCGCCGAAGTGATCCTTCTGCGCCTTGGTCCAACCACCAAAAACGTCGTCAATCGTGAAAAGTTCGACCTTGGCGAAGGATTTTTCGTACTCCCTCGCAATTTCCGAATCGCGCGGACGATAGGAATTGCGTGCGGCAATTTCCTGACCTTCCTTGGTATACCAATACTTCAGGTAGGCCTCGGCGACGGCGCGGGTGCCTTTTTTGTCGGCAACCTTGTCGACGACCGCGACCGGCGGCTCGGCGAGAATCGACAATGGCGGCGCGACGATCTCGAACTTGTCCTTGCCGAACTCGCGCTGCGCCAAGAACGCCTCGTTCTCCCACGCCAGCAGCACGTCGCCGACGCCGCGCTCGACGAAGGTCACCGTCGAGCCGCGCGCGCCGGTATCCAGCACCGGCACGTTCTTGAAGAGGTCGGCGACGAACTTCTTTGCCTTGTCGGCGGAGCCGAATTTCTTTTCCGCAAAGCCCCACGCCGCCAGATAATTCCAGCGCGCACCGCCCGAGGTCTTCGGGTTCGGCGTGATCACCTGCACGCCGGGCTTGATCAGATCGTCCCAATCCTTGATCGCCTTGGGATTACCCTTGCGCACCAGGAACACGATCGTTGACGTATAAGGCGACGCATTCAGCGACAGGCGCTTCTGCCAGTCCGGCGCCACCAGACCCTTGGCGGCGATGGCGTCGATGTCATAGGCCAGCGCCAGCGTGACCACGTCCGCCTGCAGGCCGTCGATCACCGCGCGCGCCTGCGAGCCCGAGCCGCCATGCGACTGCTTGATCTCGACGCTCTTGCCGGTTTCCTTCTGATAGGCCGCCGCGAACGCCTTGTTGAAATCGGCGTAGAGTTCGCGCGTCGGATCGTAGGACACGTTGAGCAGGGTATGATCGGCAGCGAAGGCCGAGCTCGCCCAGAGCAATCCGGCGACGAGCGGCAGAATGCGACGGATCATCGTTGATCTCCATTCGGCTTGATCAAACATATCATCAAACACGAAGGTATAAGTCGCGACGAAAGGCCGCTTCGTCAACGAAACCGCATTTCATTGTTTGCGGTTCCGCAGCCTCGTTGTCCTAAGAAGCCTTCGTCGTATGGATGCCGCATTCTCTCTTGGCCTGGCCGCGCCAGCGGCCGGCCCGCGCATCTTCACCGGGCGCCGTCCGGCTCGAGCAGGGCATGCATCCAACCGACAGATAGCCCGAGGCGACCAGCGGATGCGGAGGCAATTTTGCCATTTTGTAGATCGCTTCGATCTCTTCGCGTGAAACGTTGGCGAACGGGTTGAACTTCAGTTTCGCACCGTCGTCTTCGACAACGGGTATTTCGGCGCGCGCCCCACCCTGGAACCGCTTGCGTCCATTGATCCACGCCGCGAACGGCTTCAGCGCCCGCGCCAGCGGCTCCACTTTACGGATACGGCAGCAGGCGTCAGGATCGGAGAACCACAATTCGCGATCGGGATCCTGGCGTGACAGCGCCTCTTCCAGCGGCTTGATCGAGCGAACGTCACGAAGGCCGAGGGCTGCGATCAGCGTGTCGCGATAGGCGAGCGTCTCCTCAAACAGCCATCCGGTATCGAGGAAGATCACGGGAATGGCGGGATCGACATCTGCCATCACCTTGAGCAGCGCCGCCGATTCCGTGCCGAACGACGACACCAGTGCAAGCTGTTCGCGGCCGACGGTCTTCAGTGCAGTTTCAATAATTTCCGCCGGAGACGCATCGCGCAACGCGCGGTCGAGCGCCTGCGCCGGCGAAACATTCGCCGCATCCGTGGTCAGGGCCTGCTGTACGATCATGCTCACTGGCCGGCACTCTCCGAATGACGCAACTGCATCCGCCGATTGAGCGCGGTGACGCGGCCATCGCCGGTCGGCTGGTAGAACACCGAATAGCGTTTCATGGTCTCGGCGAAGGCATCGGCGTCGGCATCCTTCTTCACCTCGAACGCGTCGAAGCCGGCGCGCGACATGAACACGAACTGATCGCGCAGCACTTGGCCGGTGGCGCGCAATTCGCCGTCATAGCCGTGGCGTTCGCGCAACAGGCGCGCCTGGCTGTAAGCGCGGCCGTCGCGGAAGGACGGGAACACCAGCGCTACCGCGGCGAGACGATCGAGATATGGTACGAGATCGTCCAGATTTCGATTATTCGGCCAGATCACCCCAAGCTTGCCCGGGCGCCGCAGCATGGCTTCCGGATCTTCGAGAAACCGCGCCGCTGGAACGAGGATCGCTCCATCGCCCGGCAATTCGGCGCCTTCGGCAATATGGACGAACAGGTCGGTGGTAATTCTTCCGTTCTTAACGAGTGGCATAAACCCGCTCCTTGAATGGCTCGACGCCCAGACGCTTCACCGTATCGACGAACAGTTCCTCGGGACGGTCGCGCAGCGCGAGATAGGCTTCGACAATGTCTTCGATCACATCGGCAACTTCCGCATAGGGAACGGCCGGGCCGATCAGCGCGCCCATCTGCGCGTTCTCGTCGGCGCGGCCGCCGATCGTGATCTGGTAAAACTCCTCACCGTTCTTCTCGACGCCGAGAATACCGATGTGGCCGACATGGTGATGGCCGCAGGCGTTGATGCAGCCGGAGATGTTGATGTGCAGACGGCCGATCATCTCGGCGGTGTCATGATTGGCGAAACGCCGGGTCAGTTCCTGCGCGATCGGAATCGAGCGCGCATTGGCCAGCGAGCAGTAGTCCAGCCCCGGGCACGCGATGATGTCGGTGACCAGATTGACGTTCGGGGTAGCGAGCCCGATCCGGTCGAGCGCCTTCCATAGCTGCGGCAGGTCGCGCTTGGCGACATGGGGCAGCACCAGGTTCTGCTCGTGACCGACACGGATTTCGCCGAAGGAATACTTGTCGGCGAGATCGGCGACCGCATCCATCTGGTCGGCGGTGGCGTCGCCGGGCGGGCCGCCCACCGGCTTCAATGACAGCGTCACGATCGAATAGCCCTGCACCCTGTGCGGGGCCACAGAGTTCTTGCGCCAGCGCTCGAACAACGGATCATGCGCGGCCTGCTTCAGCTCGTCCGGCATGTGCGGCAGCTTCTCATAGACCGGATAGGAGAAACGCGAGCGCACTTCCTCAATGACGGAATGGTCGAGCGTCAGGGCGCTGTGACCCATCTGCTTCCATTCCTCATCGACCTCCTTGGCGAACTTTTCGATGCCGAGCTCATGCACCAGAATCTTGATGCGCGCCTTGTAGATGTTGTCGCGGCGGCCGTACTGGTTGTAGACGCGCAGGATCGCCTCGACGTAACTCAGGATATCGCGGCCGTGCACGAACGGCTTGATCGTCTTGCCGATGAACGGCGTGCGGCCGAGGCCGCCGCCGACCAGTACCTCGAAGCCGGTCTCGCCGTCGGCGTTCCTGTGCAGGCGCAGGCCGATGTCGTGGACCTTGATCGCGGCGCGGTCATGCTCGGACGCAGTGATCGCGATCTTGAACTTGCGCGGCAGGAACGAGAATTCCGGATGCAGCGTGGTGTGCTGGCGCAGGATTTCCGACCAGATACGGGGATCCTCGACCTCGCCCGGCGCGACGCCGGCCCACTGGTCCGAGGTGACGTTGCGCATGTTGTTGCCGGACGTCTGCATCGCGTGGATGCCGACCTCGGCGAGTTCAGCGAGCGCATCGGGCAGATCGGAAAGCTTGATCCAGTTGAACTGGATGTTCTGCCGGGTCGTGAAATGGCCGTAGCCGCGGTCGTAGCGGCGCGCGACGTGGGCGAGCCGCCGCAACTGCTTCGACGACAGCGTGCCGTAGGGAATGGCGACGCGGAACATGTAGGCGTGCAGTTGCAGATAGACGCCGTTCTGCAGCCGCAGCATCTTGAATTCATCCTCGGTGAGTTCGCCGGTGAGACGGCGCTTCACCTGGTCCCGGAATTCGGACACGCGTTCATTGATCAGCGTGCGATCGAGTTCGTCATATGCGTACATGATGGATCAGCCTTGATACGTCGTTTCAAGCCGGAAGCAGGTCAATGGTGAGACCCTTCGACCGGATGCGTTCGCGCAAATTGCCGGGTTTGATTTCGCCGCTGTCCTTGAGCTCGACTGGCGCGATATAGGCGCCGATCGCGCCGACGTCGTCGGCATTGGCTTCGTTGAGCAGCACCCGCGCCTCATCGGAAGTGTGGACGATCGCAGCGTCCGACAAGCTTGCCGACCAGCCCTGCTGCGCGGTGCGATAGATCACGATGCCATCCGAGGTGCGGTTGGCGGTCACCATCGAGGGGCCCGTGATCTTGATTTTTTGTTGAAGCGGAGAGGTCATTCAGCAGCATCCAGCAGTTTGGAGATGACTTGATTGAGGTTGGACTGGCGCCACGGCGCGGAATGCGCGACGACGTCGCCGATGATGAGGATGGCAGGACCGCCATCGATTTTTTCGACCAGCGCAGGAAGATTCTCGAGCGTGCCGACCACGGCCTGCGCATCCGCCCGCGTCACCCGCGCGAACACGCCGACGGGCGTTTGCGGCAACCGGCCGGCGGCCAAAAGACCCGCGCGCACCGACGGCGCGGCCGTCATGCCCATGTAGACCACGATGGTCATCTTCTTGTCGGTCAGCACCGACCAGTCGACCGTCTCGGCGTCCTTTGCCTTGTGCGCGGTCAGGAAAGTGATGCGCAGCGCTTCGTGACGGTAGGTCAGTGGCGCCTCGAACTGCGCGGCGGCACCGAGGCCTGCGGTAATGCCGGGCACCACCGAATAGGCGACGCCGGCTTCGCGCAGCACTTCGATCTCCTCGCCGCCGCGGCCGAAGATGAAGGGATCGCCGCCCTTCAGCCGCACCGCGCGCTGTCCTGCCTTCGCAGCATCAATCAGCAATTTGTTGATCGCATCCTGGCCGATGCCGGGTTTGCCGACACGGCGGCCGACCGGAATGCGCGCGGCGTCGCGGCGGATGCGATCGAGAATTTCCGGCGAGACCAGTTCGTCGTAGAAAACGATATCCGCATCCTGCAGCGCGCGCAGCGCCTTGATGGTGAGCAAATCCGGATCGCCCGGTCCGGCGCCGACCAGCGTCACACGGCCTTCCGCCTTGCCGTCCTTGCTCGCGCCGGCGAAGGCGGAGGGGTCGGCGATTTCGTTCAAGGCTTTTTCGGCCTCGTCCTTGCGGCCGGCGAGCACCAGTGCGCCGATCGGGCCGTCGATCACGCGCTCCCAGAAGCGGCGGCGCAACGGGAATTCGGGAATGCGCGCATGCATCGATTTGCGAAAGCTGCCGATGAAGGCGGCGAGATCGCCGATGCGTGCCGGCAGCACCGCTTCGATGCGCTCGCGCACGCGGCGCGCGACCACCGGCGACGCGCCGCCGGTGCCGACGGCGACGACGACGTCGCCGCGATCGACGATCGCGGGAAAGATGAAAGTGGAATGCGCGAGATCGTCCATCACATTGATGGGCAGCCCGACCGCTTTCGCGTGCGCCGACATCGCAACACCGATATCGCCGGCGCCGGCGCAAAGGATTGCGATCACGCCGGACAGATCGGAAGTGAGCGGATCGCCGGTGGCGCGTTCGATCCGGGCATCAACGGCCGCATCGAGCCCCGAAACGTCATGGCTGCCGTCGGTCGCATACCAGCGGACACTCGCTCCGGCTGACGCCAGCAGGCGCAACTTCGCGCGCACGAGTTCGCCGGCTCCGACGAGCAGCACCACGCCGCTTTGCAGATCGAGAAACACGGGCAGGAATCGCATGCGAAACTCGCTTCCCCCACTTCGGGGTTGACTGGAATTATTTTCTATATATGTGTCGTTCAACGCCCGCAAAGAGAAAATTATTTCTTCTCTATTGCGGCGCAACTTTAGAATTTTTCCACTCCGAAGTCCAAGGCCCAGAGATGCATCTTCTCGACAATGAATCCGGCGGACACGGGTTGCGGCCCGCAGCCTTCACCAAAGCATCATCCGTGCCGAAAATTTTGGCCGACGGACGGCTGCCGCCGCCCTCGATGGACCATCTCGACGAACTCGAGGCGCAGAGCATCTACATTCTCCGGGAGGCGTTCGCGCGGCTGAAGAAGCTCGCGTTGCTGTGGTCGCTGGGGAAAGATTCCAACGTGATGATCTGGCTGGCGCGCAAGGCCTTCTTCGGCCGCGTGCCGTTTCCGGCGCTTCACGTCGACACCGGCAAGAAATTTCCGGAGATGTATGCGTTCCGCGATCGCTTCGGCAAGGAATGGGAGCTCGATCTCAAGATCGAGCCCTGCCCGCCGATCGACGCCGTCGACCCGACCCTGCCGCCGGCCGCACGTTCCGCCGCGCGCAAGACCGAGGGGCTCAAATGGGCGCTGACCAAATATGGTTTCGACGGCTTGATCGCCGGCATTCGCCGCGATGAAGAAGCCACACGCGCCAAGGAGCGCGTGTTCTCGCCGCGTGGACTCGAAGGCGGCTGGGACGTGCGCGATCAGCCCCCGGAATTCTGGGACCAGTTCAACGCGTCGCCGCCAACAGGCGCGCATTTGCGCATCCATCCGATCCTGCATTGGACCGAAGCCGACATCTGGGCCTACACCAAGCGCGAGAACATTCCGATCATCCCGCTGTATCTGTCGAACGACGGCAAGCGCTATCGCTCGCTGGGTGACCAGGACATCACCAACCCGGTGGCTTCGACCGCTTCCAGCATCGATGAGATCCTGACCGAACTCGACGGCACCAAGGTGCCGGAGCGCGCCGGCCGCGCACTCGATCACGAAACCGAAGATGCATTCGAGCGGCTGCGTGTCGCCGGCTATCTCTGACAGACATTTGGTGTGAGCGTCGCAATGAACATGATCCTCCCCGCAAGCGTCTCGGCCACGCCGAACGGCACCACGTCGATGCCAAATGGCACGACGCGACCGCAGGTTCGCATCGTCATCGTCGGCCATGTCGATCACGGCAAATCCACCTTGGTCGGTCGCTTGCTGCATGAAACCGGCAGCCTTCCCGAAGGCAAGCTTGAAATGCTGAAGGCGGTCAGCGCGCGGCGCGGCATGCCGTTCGAATGGTCGTTCCTCCTGGACGCGCTGCAGACCGAGCGCGACCAGGGCATCACCATCGACACCACGCAGATCCGCTTCCGCACCCGCTCGCGCGACGTCGTGCTGATCGACGCGCCCGGCCATGCCGAATTCCTCCGCAACATGATCACCGGCGCCTCGCAGGCCGATGGCGCGGTGCTGATCATCGACGCGCTGGAAGGCGTGCGCGACCAGACCAGACGGCACGGCTATCTGCTGCATCTATTGGGCATCAAGCAGGTCGCGATCGTCGTCAACAAGATGGACCGCGTCGATTTCAGCGCGGATCGTTTCAAGGAAATCAGCGACGAGATTTCGGCGCACCTGATTGGCCTCGGCGTGACGCCCACAGCCGTGATTCCGATTTCCGCCCGCGACGGCGACGGCGTTGCCGAACACACGCCGCGGATCGGCTGGTATCAGGGACCGACCGTGGTCGAAGCGCTCGATGCGCTCGAACCGGCCCGGCC
This sequence comes from Bradyrhizobium sp. AZCC 1678, assembly GCF_036924765.1. Taxonomy (NCBI): domain Bacteria; kingdom Pseudomonadati; phylum Pseudomonadota; class Alphaproteobacteria; order Hyphomicrobiales; family Nitrobacteraceae; genus Bradyrhizobium; species Bradyrhizobium sp. AZCC 1678. The sequence goes on along the minus strand of NZ_JAZHSE010000001.1, from coordinate 1,622,900 downwards.
GCTGGAGCAACTGGCGCTGCGCTTGCCGGTGCAGGCGATCTATAAATTCGACGACCGCCGCATCGTGGCGGGTCGCATCGAATCCGGCAGCTTGAGCGCCGGCGATGAAATCGTCATCATGCCGGCCGGCAAGATTGCGAAGATCAAGTCCGTCGAGAGCTGGCCGGTGACGCCGCTCACGGGTAGCCATGGCGCCGGCCGTTCGGTCGGCATCACTCTCGACCGTGAATTGTTTATCGAACGCGGCGACGTCATCGCCCATGCCGGTGCCACCCCGCGCGACACAAGGCGGATTCGTGCCCGAATCTTCTGGCTGCACGACAAGCCGCTGTCGAAGGGCGATCAGATCCTGATCCGCCTCGGCACGCGGGAATCGCGCGCCAGTGTCGTCGCTATCGAGAAGGCAGTCGATCCCGGCGAACTCTCCAATGAGGAGACCAAGGCGATCGCGCGCAATCATGTTGGCGAAATCGATATTTCGCTGGCGCAGCCGATCGCGGCCGATCCCTATCAGGATAATCCGCGCACCGGGCGGCTGGTGATCGAGGTCAACGGCCGCATCGCCGGCGGCGGCCTCGTGCTGTCGGTCGACGCCGGACAGCGCGCCGTCCCGATCGACATCGTGCCGGTCGAAAGCGCATTGCGCCCCGAGGAACGCTCGGCGCGCTATCGCCACAACGGCGCGGTGATCTGGCTGACCGGCCTGCCGGGCTCGGGAAAATCGACGCTGGCGCGCGCGCTGGAGCGGCGACTGTTTTCGCGTGGCGGTTCGCCGATCCTGCTCGACGGCGACACCTTGCGCGCGGGCCTCAACGGCGATCTCGGCTTTTCGCCGCAAGACCGCACCGAAAACATCCGCCGCTTGGCGGAAGTCGCAACGCATCTGGCGCGCAACGGACACATTGCGGTTGTCGCCGCGGTGTCACCGTCGGCGGATGATCGCGCCGCCGCCCGCCGCATCGCCGACACGACGTTCCGCGAGATCTATGTCGCAACGCCGGCCGAGATCTGCGAGAGCCGTGACCCCAAGGGCCATTACGCCAAGGCGCGCGCCGGCACGCTGCAGGCCTTCACCGGGATCGGCAACGACTACCAGCCGCCGGCCCGCGCGGAGCTCAGCATCGACACCTCGGCCAAGACGGTTTCGGATGCGACCGACGAGATCGAGCGGATGCTGGCGGAAACCGGCATTCTGTTCGACGAATTGGTGGATCTGGCGGCCAATATCTAGGCCTTTTAGGCACTTCTCATCGACCCGGCTTTAGGGCTAAAAGGGCGGCCAACGCTGCCCCTTTGGCGCGTTTTTTGCTGCTTTTCGCCCGAAAACAGCGTGTAAGCGCCATTCCTTTTGAGAAAGCCCGTCATGAATCGTGTCGACGCCCACGGATTGAAGATCGCCCCCGTCCTGTTCGATTTCATCGCCAAGGAGGCGACCCCCAAGACCGGGATTTCCCCCGACGCGTTCTGGGCCGGTGTCGCTGATATCATCAAGAAGCTGGGGCCGAAAAACCGCGAGCTGCTCGCCTTCCGCGACGCGCTGCAGACCAAGATCGACGGCTGGCATCGCGCCAACAAGGGCAAGCCGTTCGACATGAACGCCTATACGGCTTTCCTCAAGGAGATCGGCTATCTGCTGCCGGAGCCGGCGACAAAGGCAGTTGAGACCGCCAACGTCGACGAGGAAATCGGCAAGATCTGCGGACCGCAGCTCGTCGTTCCCCTCACCAACGCCCGCTACGCGCTGAACGCGGCGAATGCGCGCTGGGGTTCACTCTATGACGCCTTCTACGGCACCGACGCGATCCCGCACGATCCGAGCGAGGCTGGCCGCGGCTACAACAAGGCGCGCGGCGACAAGGTGATCGCCAAGGCAAAAGCCTTCCTCGATGCGGCTGTGCCGCTCGCGACCGGCAGCCATACCGACGTGACGTCCTACAGCGTCATCGCCGGCCAGCTCGCCGTGAAACTCAAGAGCGGCAATGCCACCGCATTGAAGTCTGCTTCGCAGTTCGCCGGATATCAGGGCGATGCTGCCGCACCGACTGCGATCCTGCTGGTCAACAACGGCATGCATGTCGAAGTGAAGGTCGACCGCAGCCACGTCATCGGCAAGGACGATCCCGCAGGCGTCGCCGACATGATCCTGGAATCGGCGGTGTCGACCATTCTCGACATGGAAGACTCGGTCGCCGCCGTCGATGCCGAAGACAAGGTGCTGGTCTATCGCAACACACTCGGCCTGATGGACGGCACGCTCTCGGCGGATTTCGAGAAGGGCGGCAAGACGCTGAAGCGCGCGCTCAATCCCGACCGCGTCTACAAGACGCCCGACGGCAAGCAACTCACGCTGCACGGCCGCAGCCTCTTGCTGATGCGCAATGTCGGCCATCACATGTTCACCGACGCCGTACTCGACGAAAAGGGCGAGGAGATTCCGGAAGGCCTGCTCGATGCCGCCGTCGCCGGGCTGCTCGCGATCCACGACCTCAAGGGTTCTTCGAAGACCAAAAACAGCCGCACCGGTTCGGTCTACATCGTCAAGCCGAAGATGCACGGCCCCGACGAAGTCGCGCTGACGTGTGAGCTTTTCGGCGAAGTTGAGAAGCTGCTCGGCCTGCCGGAAAACACCATGAAGGTCGGCATCATGGACGAGGAGCGCCGCACCACGGTCAACCTCAAGGCCTGCATCCAGAACGCGTCAAAGCGCATCTGCTTCATCAATACCGGCTTCCTCGACCGTACCGGCGACGAAATCCACACCTCGATGGAAGCGGGCCCGATGATCCGCAAGAACGACATGAAGGCGCAGCCCTGGATCAAGGCCTATGAAGACTGGAACGTCGACATGGGCCTGATCGACGGCCTGCCCGGCCATGCCCAGATCGGCAAGGGTATGTGGGCGGCGCCCGACAAGATGGCCGACATGCTCACCCAGAAGCTCGGCCATCCGCAGGCCGGCGCGACCACCGCGTGGGTGCCGTCGCCGACCGCGGCCACGCTGCACGCGCTGCATTATCATCAGGTCAACGTGATCGCGCGCCAGCAGGAACTCGCCAAGGGCGGCCAGCGCGCAAAGCTCTCCGACATCCTCACTATCCCGATGTCGCAGTCGAACTGGGCGCCCGACGACGTCAAGCAGGAGATCGACAACAACTGCCAGGGCATTTTGGGCTATGTCGTGCGCTGGATCGACCAGGGCGTCGGCTGCTCCAAGGTGCCCGACATCCACGACGTCGGCCTGATGGAAGATCGTGCGACGTTGCGCATCTCGAGCCAGCATCTGGCGAACTGGCTGGCGCATGGCGTCGTCAGCAAGGACCAGGTGATGGAATCGCTGAAGCGGATGGCGGTCGTGGTCGACAAGCAGAATGCCGGCGATCCGCTCTACAAGCCGATGGCGCCTTCGTTCGACGGTGTCGCCTTCCAGGCCGCCTGCGACCTCGTCTTCAAGGGACGCGAGCAACCGAACGGCTACACCGAATACATCCTCACCGCGCGCCGCCGCGAGGCGAAGGCGGCAGGCTGAACCATGTCATGATGCCGCGGATCCGGCAGGAACGTCCGGCGCGGATTGCCGTTGATCATCATCTCAATACAGGAGGAGATGACGATGGATTGGAACAGGGTCGAAGGGAACTGGAAACAATTCAAGGGCGCCGCCAAGGAGAAGTGGGGCAAGCTCACCGATGACGATCTCGACGTGATCGAGGGCCGTCGCGAACAACTCGAAGGCAAGCTGCAGCAGCGCTACGGCTTTGCCAAGGACCAGATCCACAAGGACGTGGACGACTGGTTCAAAAGCTTGAAATAGAGCGTACTTGAATCGAAAGCTCCGGCTCGACGCCGGGGCTTCTTTCGTTGCGGCCTCAATCACTGCATCAGATTCTGCTCGCTACCGCAGCGATCGCTCTGTCGGTCATCGCGGCACGCGGCCCGAGATAACGTCCACCGCGCGCCCTAAACGGTGATGTATCTCAGCAGCGAGATCACACGACGACACGGGCAATCTGCTTGGCGCGGCCGTCGAGCGGCAGCAGGTTGATGAGATAGAGAACGAGAATAACGACCAGGAAGGTCATGAGGATACTGACAAGCATGCGAAAGCTGCCGGTTCCATCCGGCGGAACATTGAATGATCGAAATACCTGCAATCATTTCCAGGAACCCTCGTAGTTCTACCAAGCCGTCCTCGTTAAGTTTTTACGGTTCTTCCCCCAAATGGCCGGGCGTCTTGGGGGAGCATCATGTTGAATCGTCTGACCGTATCCGCGCTGCTGAAGACCGTCATCCTCGTCACCTCCTTCTGCGTGGTGGTTGGATTTTCGCTCAACGCCTGGGACTCCTGGGGCCGTTTGCAGGCGGCGAGCCGCATTGCGGTGATCGCCGATGCCTCGGCGAACATCTTCAAGGCGATGCACAATCTGCGCACCGACCGCTCCACGACCAACCGGTTGCTGAATTCCGATGCGCCGATGGACCCCGATATCGAGAAGTATCTGCGCAACATCCGCGACACCGAAATGCCGGCGATGGGCAGCGCGCTCGGCCTGCTCGGCAGCCTGGAATTCGCGCAGCAACAGACGCTCGTGCCGGAATTCGACCGCGTGTTCAAGACGATGGGCACGCTGCAGAAGGAGTTCTGGGAAGCGGTGGCCAAGCCGAAGGCGCTGCGCCGTCCCGAACTGGCCAAGGAATACATGGCTGCGGCGAACGCGATGCTGGAGGTGCTCGAGAAGCTTTCCGGCGCCCTTTCCGCCGCCGTCAATCACCAGGACGCGACCATCGACCAGTTGCTGGCGATCAAGCAGATCGCCTGGCTGTTGCGTAACACCGCCGGCGAAGCCTCGCTGATCGTCTCGACCGGCCTCAGCTCCGGGAAGGTCTCGCCGGAGGCGAACCATGCCTACACGAAATATGCCGGCGGCATCGACGCCGCGTGGGGCGCGCTGCAGCTGACTGCGTCGGGGATGGCGTTGCCGCCGGCGATCTCAAGCGCGATCGCCGCGACCAAGACCGCCTATTTCGAGCCGTCCTATCTCAACCTGCGCGACCGGCTGCTGACGCAGATTGCGGCCGGCGAGAAGCCGGAGCTGACTGCCAACCAGTGGACCCCGGTCACGGTCGGGCGTCTCGGTGCCGCCGTCACTGTCGCCGAAGGCGCGCTCGACGCCGCCAGGGATCATGCCACGCTGCTGCGCTCCACGGCCCAGCGCTCGCTGGTCATGCAGCTCGCCCTGCTGACCGGCGCGCTCACATTGGCGTTCGGCGCCATGGCGATCGTCACGCGCCGCGTCATCAAGCCGCTCCACACCATGCGCGACGCCATGCTGAAGGTCGCAGCCGGCGACCTCCACATCGATACCGGCTACGCCGCGCGCCACGACGAAATCGGCGCGCTGGCCGGCGCGCTGGAGACCTTCAAGCAGCAGGCCACCGACAAGGCCCGGATCGAGGCGCAAGAGCGCGAACGCAACGCCGGCGCCATGGCGCGGCAGCAGGCGATCGAGAGCTATGTCGGCGAGTTCGAGAGCTTGGTGCGCCAGACGCTCAACCAGCTCGGCGATGCTTCCGGCCAGATGCGAACCACCTCGGCCGGCCTGTCGACGATTTCGCGCCAGACCAACGAGCGGGTCCAGGTCGCCGAGAAGGCTTCCGGCGATGCCTCGATGAGCGTCGAGACCGTGGCCGCGGCTTCCGAAGAGCTCAGCGCCTCGATCAACGACATCAGCCAGCAGGCGGTGCACGCCGCCGGTATCGCCAGCCGCGCGGTCGGCCAGGCGCGCGACACCGACGGCACGGTCCAGGGGCTCGCCCAATCGGCGGGACGGATCGGCGAAGTCGTAGGTCTCATCAACACCATCGCCGCCCAGACCAACCTCCTGGCGCTCAACGCCACCATCGAGGCCGCGCGCGCCGGCGAGGCCGGCCGCGGCTTCGCGGTGGTCGCCTCCGAAGTCAAATCGCTGGCGAGCCAGACGGCGAAGGCGACGGAGGAAATCTCCGAGCAGATCTCTGACATCCAGCGGGTCGCGGGCGAGGCCATCGACGCCATCAAGGGCATCGGCAGCATCATCGGCGAGGTCAATGAGGTAGCGACTGCGATTGCCACAGCCGTGCAGCAACAGGGCGCCGCCACCCAGGAGATCACGCGCTCGACGCAATTCGCCGCGCAGGGCACCAAGAATGTGTCCGACAACATCACCGGCGTGAAGGCCGATGCGGACGCGGCAGCCGCCGCCGCCGAGGATGTGAAGCAGGCTTCCCAGACGCTGGAGACGCAGAGCCAGCAACTCGGCAATCAGGTCACTGATTTCCTCGGCAAGATCCGCGCGGCGTAAAGACTCGTCATGCCCGGGCTTGACCCGGGCATCCATCCATCTTCAGAAGATTCGTGCGAAGGCGATGGATGGCCGGGTCAAGCCCGGCCATGACAGCCGGCAATCATCCTCACTCCCTCGCAACCACCGGCACACGCCCATACTTGGCGCGGACCTTCTCGGATGCAGGCGAGAAATTCAGCTCCGCGCCACGCCTGTCACCGCTGCGGCCTGCGACCAGAAGGCCGTTCTCGCCGGCGACGATGTCGCCCCTGCGTAGCGTCGGATCGTCCTCGATCTTGACCGGCGCCAGCCCGACCTGATCCTTGCCGTTGCAGGTGCAGCCGGCGACGAGTTCGTTGCGATAACGGAATGCGTTCGGCAATTCCGAGTAGGGCTTGCCGTTGTCGGCGGCGGCGTTGTCGATGCTGCTGCCGTAAAACAATTTGGTCTCGCTCGCCGGACACAGTTTGTTGCAGGCGGCCGCCCGGCTCGCATTATCAGATGCAGGCACCGGGAAATAGCGCCCGTCGCAGGTCCGCACGCAATAGGCCTGGCCACCGCCTCCGCCGTAGCGGCCACGCCCCTCGCCGCGCGGCGCGTAGACCTGGCCGTCGTCGTTGCCGAACGGCATCTGGATAAAGGGCTGATGGCGCGGGCGGCCGAAGCCGCCGAACAGTTGCGAGAAAAAGTCCTGGGCCTGCGCGGCCGGCGCCAGCATCGAGGCGCACATCAGTGCGGCTGCCCCCCATGCTGTGAGTTTTCCCGATCGCATCAAGCTTCTCCTGTCACGCAACACGACGCGTCCGTTCAGTTTACTTGCGGCGCCGTCAGGTTCAGCGCCTGGCGGCCCGAGGGTGCGGTCGCGACCGGGCGCGGATGCACGCCGGCCGGACGGGCTGTGATGCCAGTCCTGCTATCCCCGCCTCGCGCCATCACCGGCGCATTCTTCGGCAGCACCACGACCCTGGTGCCGACATCGACCCGGCTGAACAGATCGATGACGTCCTCATTGGTCAGGCGGACGCAGCCCGATGAGACGAATTTCCCGATCGTCGAGGGATCGTTGGTGCCGTGAATGCGGTACTGGCTGGTGCCGAGATACATCGCCCGCGCGCCGAGCGGATTGCCGGGACCGCCGGCCATGAAGCGCGGCAGATAGGGCTGGCGCGCGATCATCTGGGCCGGCGGATGCCAGTCCGGCCATTCCGCCTTGCGGCTGATGGTCTGCACGCCGGACCAGGTAAAGCCTTCGCGGCCGACGCCGACGCCGTACCTGATGGCACGGCCCTGGCCGAGCACGTAGTAGAGCGTCGTGTTGCCGGTATCGATGATGATGGTGCCGGGCGCCTCCGTCGTGCCAAAGGCGACGACAGCGCGGCGAAGCCGTTCCGGCGTCGCGCCCTCGTCGGACGCGATCACCTCATCGGCGGGATATCCATTCGGCTGGGTCGAAGCGTAGCCGAGCGTCTGCGCGTTCGCGCTCGATATCACTAACGGCGTCAGCAAGACGGCGCTGACGAGGACGAGCGCGCTTGCCACGCGCGACGAAAGCCGGCGATCGGTGGACTGTGTCATGGGCCTGCCCCGCTGGATGTGTGCATCATTGGATGCTCTGCACCAACAAACGCGGCTGCGGGCCGGCGGTTCCGTGCGGCCGACGCCACGCCACAACGCGCCTTATGCAACACCGCTCACGCCTGCGCGATTGGAACCCGCACGTTCGCGTCACGTTATGATCGCAGTCCGGTTTGCAACGTCGCCTTTGCCGTGTCATCGCCGCTTCGGGCGAGGGAAAGCCATTGTGAGCGTCATTCCCACCAAGCCTTCGACTGCCAAGCCCTTGGCTTCCAAATCTCCGCCGACAAAGCCGTTGCCCCGTGAACGCCAGCTCCCCCACGAGCAGGAAGGCGCGCCGGTCCCCGACAGCAAGACCGAATTGCCGCCGGTCATCCGCCGCACGGAAGTGGTGGCCACCGCCCTCGTTGGCCTGCTGATCATCTGCATCATCGCCGGCCTTTACCTTGCCAAGGCGTTCTTTCTGCCGATCACGATGGCCTTCATCGTCGGCACTATGCTCTCGCCGGCCGCCAATCTCCTGGAGCGCTATCGCATCCCGCGCCCGGTCGCGGCTGTACTGATCGTGGCGGTCGTCAGTGCCGCCTCGGCCTTCATGGTCAGCCTGATCGCATCGCCCGCGGTCGAATGGAGCGGCAAGCTTCCTGAGCTGGGGTCGCTGCTGAAGGAGAAGCTGCACGTGTTCGACCGGCCGCTCGCGCTCTGGCAGGAGTTGCAGAGCATGCTCGGCGGTCCCGACACGCTCACGACATTGCATCTGCCGAAGATCGACTGGGTGCAGCCGACATTGGAGTTCCTGTCGCCGACCTTTGCCGAATTCCTGCTGTTCATTGCGACGCTGATCCTGTTCATCGCGAGCTGGCGGGACCTGCGCCGGGCCTTGATCATGAATTTCGGCGAGCGCGCGTGGCGGCTGCGGGCGCTGCGGATCCTCAACGAGATCGAGGACCATCTCGGCGGCTACCTCCTGATGGTGACCATGATCAATGTCGGTGTCGGCATTGCCACCGGCCTGATCTGCGCGGTTACGGGCATGCCCAATCCGGCCAGTCTCGGCGCACTGGCCGCGATCCTGAATTTCATCCCGATCATCGGCCCGGTCGCGATGTTCGCCGTCCTGGTCGTGGTCGGTCTCGTCGCGCTCCCCACCATCAGCGCCGGCCTGCTGGCGTCGGCGATATTTGCGGTCATGACCTTCCTGGAAGGCCATTTCCTGACGCCGATGATCGTCGGACGCCGGCTGGCGCTCAACGCGCTCGCCGTGTTCCTGGCGCTGGCGTTCTGGACCTGGCTGTGGGGGCCGATGGGCGCGTTCCTGTCGTCGCCGCTTCTGATCGTCGCGCTGATCGTGAAGGAGCATCTGATGCCGCCGGCTTCGCCGCAACTGCCGGAGGAATAGCAAACTCCGCATCGGGAACTTCCCCTTCGACGGGGCGTTTGTTCCGCACCTGATTTCAGTACCTGGGAGCTTTCGATGTCGATGACGAACGGTGAAGCCGCGGCGAAAAATCCGACCGACAAAGCGACCTATGAACGCCTGCAGAAGGATGTAATCGCCGTGAAAAACGATATCGCAGCCCTGACCGAGCAGATCACCGATGCGTTGAACAATTTTGCCGGCACCGCCGGCAAGCAGGCGCGGCGCGGCTACAAGCAGGCGCGCGCCAATGCGGAACAGGCTGTGGAGGATGTGTCCGAACGCGGCAGCGCGATGATAGATGCCGCTCAAGACGCAGCTTCGTCCATCGAGGAGACGCTGGAAGACGCCATTACGCAGCGTCCGCTGGCAGCCGTGGGCCTCGCGCTCGGCATAGGCTTGCTGATCGGCTTGACGTGGCGCAGGTAGGTTTTGGGGCAGATAGTCTTGGATCCGGGCGCAGATCGTTCTCGCGTCGGTAATGATGGTGCGCCCTATGGTTTGTTGCGCTGTTGTTTTCAGATCGAGGTGTTTCAGATCGAGGCTTGGCCATGTTTCAGCGATGGATTGACGATTTCAAGAATTCGGCCAGCAGCACGCTGCGGCTGACATCGCTGGCGGCAGCCGCGGCGATGGCGTTGCTCATCACCGCCGCATTTCTGTGCGCCGCCGCCTTCGTGTTCGTTCTGCAAAATTACGGCCCGGTGCAGGCCTGCCTGACCGGCGCTGGCTTCTTCTTCGTAGTCACTCTGATCGCGGCCGGTTGCTACATGGTCCGCAAGAAGCAGATCGAGGCGCGCGCCGAACTGGCGGCGAAGATGGCAAAATCCACCGCGCAGACCGTGCTGTCCGATCCGATGCTGGTTGCGGCCGGCATCCAGGTGATCCGCGCCGTCGGCGTCAAGAAGCTGATCCCGATCCTTGCGGTCGGCGGGCTGGCACTGGGATTTCTCGCCAGCCGCGCCAACACGAGCGGCAGTACCAGCGAAGCACCGGCGGAGTAGGCGGTCCGCGCTGCAGCCCATCAACGTCATTGCGAGTCGCAAGTGAGCGTCGAGATTGTGCTTGCGCAAAGCAAATCAGTTCGCAGTCCGTAGATGGGGTAACGGCTTCACAACACCGTGGCGCGATCAGGTCACGCAGCGGCCAGGCTGAAGCAGTTTTGCGACCTCGGTCAAAACGCTGACCGGCGGTTCGCAGGCTACCGTCATCTTCTTCGTCGAGCCGGGCTTGGCCGGCGCCGGTGCCGACGGGCGGTTCCGCGCCTCGTCCTGGACCACGGGCTCCTGAGTCACGGGCGCCTGGACCACGGGAACCCGTACCACCACCGACGTATCGTCGAGGCCGACGCTACGGATCGTAATCGTGTCGCTCTGGCCTGACGCGGCTCTGGGCGCCGCGCGGTCGGCCTTGGCGGCGCGGTTGATGTCGGTTGCGGGTGCAGTCGCGGCGAGTTGCCGACGGCCGGTGAGGTCATGGCCTGACGCGAGCTGGAAGGCGCCAAATGTCGCGGTAATGGCGAGAGCAGCTAAAATTGCTTTGAAAATCTGTGACATGCCGGTTTTTCCCTCGCCCTATGGCGATCACGGACACAACCCGAACCGAGCCAAAGGGGGTCCGGCGCTTGTTGATCACTTAACCGTGTACGAAAAAAATTTGCGGCACCATGGAACGACTCCGGGGGGCTCGGAGTCATCCCGGCAGCCGGTTATTCCCCCTGCCCCATTGACCGGCGACGTAGGGTGCGACCGTGGTGATGCCGGTCGCACCCTGCTTTTTTGATGAGTCAGCTTCTCAAATTCTCAAGGCGCCAGCTTTTTCAAAGCGTGTTCCAGCTGGTCCAGCCGGTCCTGGCCCCAGAAAATCTCGCCCGAGGGCAGCACGTAGCTCGGCGCACCGAAGACGCCCGCGCTCAGGGCCTCCTGCGTGAACTTCTCATACAGCGCGTCGAGTTCAGCGTCTGAAGGCCCGCTCGCGCGCAACTCCGCCGCGTCGAGACCGGCGCGCTCGGCGGCCAGCGCGATCGTTGTGGCATCAGCGAGCGTTTCCTCGCGTTCCCACAGCGCACGCCCGAGCTCGAGCGACAGCCTGTGGGCATTCTTGCCCTGCAGCTTAGCTGCGATGACCAGGCGGACCGCCGCGGCGTCGTCGCAGGGGAAATGTTTCGGCTCGAGATTAATGGGAGCGCTCCGCACCTCGCGCCAGCGCTTCAACTCCATCATCCGGTAAGCGCGCCGCTGCGGCGAGCGCTTCGGCAGGGGCAATCCGCCGGTCTGCTCAAAGATCGGTCCGAACTTGCAGGGCTTGATGTTGACGATCGCGCCGTTGCGCTCCGCAATCTCGGCGAACGGCGCGCTGCCGAGGTAGGTCCATGGCGAGTTGAGCGACAGGTAGTAGTCGATGGTAACCGGCATAATCCGAGGTTTTTCCATGCAGGCGGACGTCACGCAAGCGAACCTTGCGAGCATATGCCAGCATACTCATGGCAGACCGCCTTCAGTGCAAGGCGTTCGTGATCTTGTGATCGAGATGACCGGTCTTGTAATCGCGGCGAAGCTGACTCAGCGATGTCTCGTTCAGGTGAAGCATAACCTCGCTCAGTTTGTCGGTTGGGGGATAACCGGCAGCAAAACCTTGTCCGTAAATCTTGCGCAAGGTGCCGACCAGGGTGGCGCCGTGCTTGTGGCTGATTTCACCATCCTGCTTGTGGTTGTCGGGAACTGCCTTGCTCATGCCGCTCTCCCTTGTGCCGATGCTCAAGCATCCTCCCGCTGGGACGGAATGGCAATCGTGCACTGCAACCGGAATTAAAGCGGCTTGGCGCTCGGGCCAGGCGGTACGGCGGGCAACTTTACCGGCGATTGACTACCGCCTCGCCGCCCGCATCTCCTCGCTCGGCTTCACATCCTGCGAGCGGCTGTAGATCGCGACCGCCACGATCAGCACCAGCGTCAGCGTCCCGAACAGCGCGCGATAGGCATCTTCCGTCCGCGCGCCGCTGGCCAGCGGCTCGAACGCGCCGATGATGATGCCGGACAGCGTCTGCATGCAGGCGACGCCGAGCATCACTGCCGTGTTCATGGTCGAGATGCCGCGGCCGATCAGCCTGTCCGGGAAGATGCCGCGGCCGTGCGTCATCACCATGGTGCTGGAGGCCGAGAAGAAGCCCATGGCGATGATGACGGTAACGGGCAGCCAGACTGGCGGGTGCGAAAACAGCGCCAGCATCGCGAGCAGGACAATGATCACCAGCGTGCCCCCGATCGCGATGCCCTTGCGGGTGTCGAGCCGGCGGTCGAGCGGGCCGAAAGCGAGCATGCCGGCCTGGTAGGCGATCACGGCGCAGAGCAGGACGTTGCCGGCCGCGATCGGGCTCAACCCATGCACCTCGCGCAGGAATGCGCCGCCCCACAGACCCTGCACGGTGAAGGTGCAGGCATAGTTGCAGAAGTTCAGCGCCAGGATCGGCTTCAGGCGCGGGTTGCGCAGCACCTCGATCAGGCCGTTGAGCATCTCGCCGGGCGGCTCGACCTTGCGGCTCAGGAAGGGATGACCTGATGGCGCGTCGCGCACCACCAGCCAGATCGCGATCGTTGCAAGCGCCGTGAAGACGACGACGGCGCCGAACACCGCCCGCCAGCCGACCGCCTCCGATGCCCAGGCGAGCGGCGTGGTGGCGGCAAGGTTGCCGAGCAGGCCGATGGACAGCACCATGGCCGTCATCGTGGAGAAGCGGTCCGGCGGAAACCAGCGCGAGATCACCACCATGCTGCCGATCAGCATCACCCCGCAGCCGGCGCCCATCAGGGCGCGGCCGGTCAACAGCACCGGCCAGCTCGGCGCCAGCGTGAACAGGGCGCCGCCGAGGCTCGCGACGACGAGCATGCCGACCACGGTATAGCGCGGCCCGAAGCGATCGAAGAAGAAGCCGCAAGGAATCTGCATCGCGGCAAAACCGAAGAAGAACGCGCCGGTCAGCGCGCCCAAGGCTTCCGGCCCGATGGCCAGATCGCGCATCAAATCGAGGCCGATGGTGACGTTGGAGGCGCGGAAAAAATGGCTGGCGACATAGGCGGTGGCCAATGTAGCGACGATGATCAGGCCCCGGCGGTAGGGCAAAGGCCGCTCGGCGGACTGCATCGGTTAAAGGGCCGTTTCCCGTCTATTTTCTTGTTGCTGCAGCGAGCCTATGCGGGCGTGGGGCGCAGTTCAACAAGCAATCCGGTCCATCGCGCCTTCCGCAAAGCCAACACCACGCCGGCGGGCGTCAACGCTGTTGGTGCGCGTAAAAAAATCCGGCGCGCAAGTGGGGCACGCCGGATCAGTCCGACCAGCTTTCAAATCGAGGCTGGTGGCCCGAGCCAGGGGGAGGTGCCTGGCCGCGAACACGGGTGTCGTCCACAATCGCCAGTCCCAGGTGAAGTCGCCGGGATTGGCGCTGAATCAGGAGAAAGGATCATAACGCCGGCTCAGTGAACCCGAGGTGAACTGGTTCACATGGCACGCTCAATCAGAAATCATTTCGCGAGGTCACCTGATCGTCGCGTGCGAACGAAAATTGCGGCGACCGAGGTGACGAGGCAGGTGGCGCCGACGACCGGGAGGAAAGATCGACGATGCGCAGGCAATTCGTAACATACATCCTGCCTCGACGTGACGACATTAGGATCCGCGCGCGCCATGCTCAATTGTACCGAGGTAAGTGGCCCATATCGAAACGGATGAACCGGCTATACGAAGGTTTATGAGCCCGGCTTTGCGCAGCGGAACCGGTACGCTCGACACGGCGCAGGCGTGGAGGAAATTCGCTCCGCAACAATGCGTGTCGCTGCCACCCAGCCCACTCGCAAGCGGCAGAGGGGGCACAGTGGCGGCGAAACAGGCGGCCCTTCACTGAGCGGACGTATTCCGACGGCGATGCAAAAAGCGTTTCAGCGTTTTCCATGCAGGCGCGAAGACAAATCCGACGACCGGAATCGATGCGGCACCGACCAGCAGGCCTATCGCGCCGGACATGGCTGCCTCGACCGCCCATTCGAGGATCGCAGCAAGCGGCGGGAATGCGTGGGCCACTGCCTCCGCAGCGGCCTTGACGGCATGGTGGATTGCCGGCGGACCGTAGACCTCGACGCCATGCAGGATGATGCCGCCGCCAACCCAGATCATGGCGGCAGTGCCGACCACGCTGAGAATCTTCAGAAGCACGGGCATGCCGCGAACGATGCCGCGTCCGAACGCGCGGCCCATGGCCGAGGCGTGATCGTTCCGCGCCAGCGCAACACCGACATCGTCGGCTTTCACGATCAGCGCCACCACGCCATACACGGCGACGGTGATTCCGATCGCCACGACCGCCAGCACAAGTGCCTGCTTCCAGATGCTCCCCACCGGGAGGGCCGCCAGCGTGATCGCCATGATCTCGGCCGAGAGGATGAAGTCGGTCTTGATCGCGCTTGCGACCTTCTCGTCTTCGACCGACTGCGCGTTCAACGAGACCGTGCCGAGCTGGGCTTCGTGCTGGTGCGCCTGATGGGGCATGACGGCCTCGAGCACCTTCTCCACCCCTTCGTAGCAGAGATAGGCGCCGCCCAGCATCAGCAGCGGCGTAATCGTCCAGGGAAGGAAGTAGCTGAGCACCAGGGCCGCGGGGAGCAGGACCAGGAGCTTGTTGCGCAGCGAACCCGTTGCGATCTTCCCGACAATGGGAAGTTCGCGCTTCGGCTCGAACCCGATCACGTAACCGGGCGTGACGGCGGTATCGTCGATGACGACACCTGCCGCCTTTGCACCCGCTTGGCAGCCTGGCTGGCCACATCATCGAGGGAAGCTGCAGCCACCTTGGCGATACCAGCGATATCGTCGAGAAGGCCGATCAGCCCGACACTCATCGATCCCTACTCCACATCATCAGGAGGGTCGTCGCCGGGAGGACCGTAGCAGATTGGCCCAACAAAAATCCGGCGCGCAGTGGGGAGCGCGCCGGATCATTCCAAACTCTACGCTAACAAGCTTCGATCAGCCCGTGGCGGCGCGCGGCGCGCGGTTGCGCGAGTTGCGCTGGAAGAACAGCGCCTGGCTCGCAACCGCGGAGACCATCGCGGGCTGGAACGGTTTCGAGATCAGGAACGCCGGCTCGGGGCGTTCGCCGGTCAGGAAGCGCTCGGGGTAAGCGGTGATGAACACCACCGGCACCTCGAACACCTTCAACAACTCGTTGACCGCATCGAGGCCCGACGAGCCGTCGGCGAGCTGGATGTCGGCGAGGATCAGGCCGGGCTTCTTGTTCTTGGCGAGCGCCACCGCATCGGCATGGGTGCGGGCGACGCCGATCACGTTGTGGCCGAGATTCTTCACGAGGCTCTCGAGGTCCATCGCGATGAAGGTCTCGTCCTCGATGATCAGGACGTCGGTGGCGATTTCCGCCGCCATCTCGCGGCCGGCGGCATCCGTCAACGCGCGCGTCTCGGGGATGTCGGTATTGAGAATGAACGCCACCTCCTCCTCGGAGAAGCCTTCGAGGGAGAGCAGCAGGAACGCCTGCCGCGGCAGCGGCGTGATATTCGACAGCCTGCGCTCCGGCGGCAATGCCAGCGTCGCGACGTCGGGGTTGTCGTTGAGCGAGACCGAATTCCATATCTGGGTGAACAGCTTGAACAGCCCGGCGCGCGGGCCATGCCGTTCGTCGAGCAGCGAGCCGTCCTGCAGCAGGGCCTCCAGCATGGCGGCCACATAGGCATCGCCCGAGGCCTGGTTTCCGGTCAGCGCACGGGCATAGCGCCGCAACAGCGGCAGATGTTCAGCAACGAGCTGTGATCGGGACATCCCCATTCCATCCTTATCCTGGGCCGTATCCTTGGCCATACTTAGGGTCTCAGCCGGGCGGACGTAACCTTAAGCGCCCGATCGGGCGTCAATTTAAGTTTCGGCGGGGGGACCCCGGTTCCCCTGTCACCCCCCGACTACTCACGTAGGGCAAAAAAGTTCCAGAAAAAGTTCCGAGATTTCGGAACCTTCCGCACGTATTCGCATTAGCCTTCAACCTACAACGCGGCAGCCTAGGGCCCAATTTCGAGGTAACCTCTTGAAACCACAGAGACTTAACTCTCGGGGAAGCGTGGATCAGACCATGAAGGAAGTAAAGAAGCAGGGCGGGCTTAACGCCGAGATTCAATCCAGGATCGGGCACCAGCTTCGCGCCATGTACGACGACGTGGTCCGACAGGGTGTGCCGGACCGCTTTGCGGAGCTGATCCGGAAGCTCGATGGGCCGGAGGCGGCGGCGGCCCAGATCGACGACCCAGCAAAAAACGACGGGAGGGACTAATGCCTCTCACAGACTCTCTTCGCGACGACATTTTGGCGTCGGTACCCAGCCTGCGCGCGTTCGCGATCTCGCTCTCAGGTAATGGCGACCGTGCGGACGACCTGGTTCAGGAAACGCTACTGCGCGCCATTGCCAACATTGACTCGTTCCAGCCCGGCTCGAACCTGCCGGCCTGGCTGTTCACCATCCTGCGCAACCTTTTCCGCTCGGACTATCGGAAGCGGCGGCGCGAGGTGGAGGACGCCGAGGGCAATTACGCGAAAACCCTGAAGACCCAGCCGGCGCAAAATGCGCACCTGGAGTTCGAGGAGTTTCGCACCGCGCTCGACAAGCTGCCGCAGGACCAGCGCGAAGCGTTGATCTTGGTCGGCGCCTCCGGCTTCTCCTATGAGGACGCAGCTGCCATCTGCGGCTGCGCGGTCGGCACCATCAAGAGCCGCGTCAACCGCGCGCGCTCGAAACTCTCCGCGCTGCTCTATGTCGATGGCGCCGAGGACTTCGGACCCGACGAGACCGTGCGCGCGGTGATCGGCGGCAACGGCGGCTGATGACGCTATCGAAATGACATGGAAAAGGCGGCCCGCGTGGCCGCCTTTTTTGTTGTCGATGTCGTAGCCCGGGCGAAGCGCAGCGCAACCCGGGATTCACTTCCGACGCCTCCACCCGCATAGACCGGCCCCGGATTGCGCTTCGCTCCATCCGGGCTACGCCAGTTTGCGAATTCAGTGCAGGCCGCCGAACTTGCCCTACCGCAGCGGTGCGGAAATCTGCTCCGTCCTGTCGCGCTCGGTCATGTCGACGACGGTGACCATCGGCGCGGTGAGTTCGTAGACGTAGCTGACGTCGGTGAAGTAGCGCTTCGCGGTGCCGCCCATTGCCTCCGGCGCGACGCGGTCGAGCAGGATGAGGCCGAAATCACTGTCTTCCCGCCGCGTCGCCGCGCTGGTGTTGAACTCTTCCCACCGGAAATGAAAGATCGTGTCCGGCTCCTCGCCCGAGACTTCCCAATTCGCCACGATGTGCGGGTGCTTGCCGACCAGCGACAGGCCCTCGTCGGAATGCGAGGCCAATTCGAAGAGCAACAGCGACAGCGACTGCGCGGCGCGCGCGCTGACGGCGATATCCGGGCCGTTGACGACGATGCGGTCGGCATGCGGGATGGCGCGCGACTCGAACAGGCCCTTGAGCTTGACGCCCTGCCACTGGCTTTCGCTGAGCAGCGTCACCACGTTCGACATCGCATGGATACGGCCGATCAGGAGCTCGCGCGACACGTCCATGTCGGAGCCGTGGCGCAGCGTGCGCGTCACGATCGACTGGATCACGGCGAGGATGTTCTTGACCCGGTGGTTGAGCTCGTCGATGACGGCGGTCAACCGCCGCTCGAAACCGATCCGGACCTGGATCTCGCGGCTGAGCCGCAGATTGTTGTAGGCGACATAGCCGAACAGGCCGCAGACGATGCCGGTGAGCGCGAAGCCGATGGCCGCGACGATGATCGCCGTCTGCTGCGCGCGCTGTATGGCATTGTTCTTGGCATAATAGCCCAGCGACCAGTCGCGGCCGCCGAACGTCACCGTCCGCACCACCGACGGCAACGGATCGCCCTGCTTGACCTCCCGCAAGGAGATCACGCCCTGGTCGTTGGCGACATATTCGTCGCTGGCGTCATTGGGATCCTTCAGCACCACCGAAAACAGCGAGCGGTCGTCGTTGGTCAGCATCAGCGGCGCCAGCTCGTAGGAAAAGGTGACGAAGCCCACGGGCTCGGCGGTGCCCTCCTTCAGGATGGCGGAGGCCAGCACGATGCCGATCGGTCCGTTCTTCCGCAGCAGCGGTATAGGGTCAGACGCCACCGGCTTGCCGGAGGCCGCCGCCTGCGCCAGCATCGGCCCGATCACCGAATGCCGGTCGTAGGCGCGGCCCGGAAAGCCCAACGTATCCGCGCTGCGCGGTTCGAGGTCCATCAGGACGTCGAGCGGCTTGTCGATCGTCTTGATGTCGAGCGGCCGGTCGTCGTAATCGCGGATCGTCGGGTTGGTGAAACCGGCGCTCTTCAGCTCCGCCTGCGCCACGGCCAGATCGCTTGGCTTGAGCCGCGCGATCCAGTTCGCGATCACGAAATCGGTCTTGAAGGCGTAGATCGCCGAGCGCAGCGGCTGCAGCATATTGGCCTTCACCGCCGACGGCGCGCGAAACAATCCGGATGCAACGCGAGCGAGCAATTCGCGCTCGGTCAGCCGGTCCTGCACCAGGCTGGCATGGACGTCGATCGCGCGCGAAAGCGCGATGCCGTCGATCGCCAGTTCCTGGTCGTGGACGCGATAGGCCGCGAGACCGGAGAGCAGAACTCCGATCAGCGCGATAAAGCCGATAATGAAGCCCAGCCGAACCACTCGCTTACTCAGGAATGACGTGTTGGCGAAGACGTATCGGAAACAACTTGAGGTCTGCCGGGGCAGAGGCACATGGCAATAGCGCGAAGGCCAACCGCGGCGAATATGACGGAGCGTTCATCAGCACGCAACTGACAGGTGGCAGCGAGGTAAACAACACGGCCGCCGTTAACGCTGATTTGGCGGGGCCAGAGGTTGATAATCTGACAGCGCGGATTTGGTTCCGGCGAGGACGGACAAATCCGCTTGGCTGCGGCGACGGACCGAGTGTTAATGTTAATGCACCGCCCGTCCCGGCGCTTGTCCGGCCGCTGATCCGCCTACCCGGCTTTGACCTACCAAGACTTTGACCTACCCAGCCTTGGCCTTCCCGGCCGGGCGCAGGCCGCCCTTGGTCTCGATGAAGCCGATGATGCGATCGAGCCCCTCGCTCTTCTTCAGATTGGTCATCACGAACGGCCGCTCGCCCCGCATCCTTTTCGTATCAAGCTCCATCTTCTCAAGCGACGCACCGACATGCGGCGCGAGGTCGATCTTGTTGATCACCAACAGGTCCGAGCGGGTGATGCCGGGTCCGCCCTTGGAGGGGATCTTGTCGCCGGCGGCGACGTCGATCACGTAGATCGTCAGATCGGCGAGTTCGGGCGAAAACGTTGCGGCGAGATTGTCGCCGCCGGATTCGATCAGCACCATATCGAGATCGGGAAATTTCGCGCGCATGTCGGCCACCGCGGCGAGATTCATCGAGGCGTCCTCGCGGATCGCGGTGTGCGGGCAGCCGCCGGTCTCGACACCGGCGATGCGATCCGGTGTCAGCGAACCCGAGCGCACCAGAAACTCCGCATCCCATTTGGTGTAGATATCGTTGGTGATCGCGGCGATGTCGTAGCGCTGGCGCATCGACTTGCAGAGCAGGTCCATCAGCGCAGTCTTGCCGGAGCCGACGGGACCGCCGACGCCGATGCGGAGGGGACCGTGAGATTTAGACATGTCGAACATTCCCTCCTCTATCGTCGTCCCTGCGAACGCAGGGACCCATACCGCGTGATCTATCAATAAGGCAGAACGGCCGACACCGTTTGTAACAACCGAGGCCGGTGGCTATGGGTCCCTGCGCCCGTGCGCAATTGCGCACTAGGCAGGGACGACGAAAGAGTGTGCCGCATCATGACCGGAACAACCGCGTATATTGCGTTTCGTGGCGCAGGCTGGCGAGATCGGCGCGGAAGGTGGCGCTGCCGAGATCATCGATGGAAGCTTCCAGTGCGCGCTTTGCCGTGGCCGCGACATCGGCTTCGAGGCTTGCCAGAATGCGCTGGCTGTCGGTTTGTCCGAGCGGCACCAGGCGGGCGCCGGCGGAAATCCAGTTCGACACCACGGCATGCAGGAAAGCGTGCATCGCCGGCGCCAGCGGCACGGCGTGCGCCGCGCTGACGATTCCGACTGCGACGGGATAGACCGTGCCGCCGCAAGCAGCCACCATGCCGTCGAGCCCGTCGCAGGCCCAGGCTGAGCGCGCGATCTCGATGAAGGCGCGGCCCTGTGTCGAGGTCTCGAGCTGGCGCTCGCGCGAGGGTACGAACGCGGCGGCCAGTTCGGCGATCTCGCGCAATCCAGAATCGTCCTGCGCGGATGCGGCGCGATGCGCTTGCGCCAGAAACACCGCGTCGCAGAAGCCCGAGCCGTCACCGAGCATCGCGGCCAGCCAGTCGCGCAGCGATGCGGCATCCGTGATGTCACCCGCCTCCACCGCCCATTCGATGCCGCTGGAATAGGAAAACGCGCCGACCGGAAAGGAGGGCGACAGCCAGGTCATCAGTCGGTACAGCGCCGCCGCCTCATCCGCATTCATTCCGCTGCCCGCGTCGGCCGGCGCGGGCTCACTTGTGGTCATGAGCATGGGAGTGATCGTGGTGGTGATGATCGTGGTCGCAATGTTCGTCGTGGTGATGGTGATCATCGTGGTGATGGTGATCACCGTGGTGATGATGGCCATGATCATGCGCGGCATGATCGTGAGCCGCCTGCGCATACGCCCCGCCCTCGGGATCGAACGGCGCCTCGATCTCGATGATGCGCGCGCCGAGCCCCTTCACCATCGCCTCGATGACGTGATCCCTGCGGATGCGCAGGCCTTTTGGCATGATCTGCGTCGGCAGATGGCGGTTGCCGAGATGCCAGGCGACCCGGACCAGATGCAGGGGATCGGCGCCACGGATTTCGACCAGCGGCTCGGCGGCCGCGACCACCTCGATCAGCCGGCCGTCTTCCAGTACCAGTGCATCGCCGCCGCGCAGCGCGACCGCGTTCTCCAGATCGAGCAGGAATTCCAGCCCGCGCGTCCCCATCATCGCTATCCGCCGCCGGTGCCGGTCGTCGAAATCGAGCACGACGGTATCGGCGGCGTCGTTCGTCCAGCGATGCTGGCCCAGGACTTTTGTCGCGCGGATCATGGCAGCCTGCTCAAAGACACGTCAGAATTTCTCCACCCTGCCGTCGCTGATGATCTCGATCACCGTCGGCGCCGTCTTCATCTGCGAGGAATACTCCCGCCACACCTTCATATGGGGCGCGCGGCCATGCGCGTTGAGGTCGTCGCGGGTCTCCCAGCGCTCCACCACCACATACAGATTGGGATCGTTCACGCTGACGTGGCCGTCATAGGAGATGCAGCCCTTCTCCTTGAGCGTTTCGGCGGTACAGGCCTTGTGCCCCTTGATGAAGTCGTCCTTGTTTTCCGGCTTCATCGGTGTGGTGGCAATGACGTAGATCATGAGTTTATCCCTTGTTTTTCTTGATTAGCGAACGTCGACCTTTTCCGGCGTGATCACTTCGATCTTCGGTGGCGCCGACATGCATTTCACGGCGACGCGGCCAAATGTCTTCATGTGCTCGGCGCCACGATGCGGCACCAGCGCTTCGGCGTTTTCCCACTGCTCGACGAACACCATTTTCGAGGGATCGGTGACGCTTTCATGCAGGTCATAGGCGATGTTGCCCGGCTCTTTCCGGGTTTCCTTGATGCAGGCCGCGGCAGCCGCGATGAATTCGGCGCGCGTTTCAGGCTTCACGGTCAGCGTGGCAACGACGTAAATCACTAGATCCTCCCGGACGTTTGTTCTGGCTTTGATCGCCGCCCGGGAGAAACCCTAGTACATGAAATACCTCTGCGCCATGGGCAGGACCTCGGCCGGCGCGCATGTCAGAAGCTCGCCGTCTGCGCGCACCTCATAGGTCTCGGCGTCGACCTCGATTTTGGGCGTGGCGCCGTTATGGATCATGCTCTTTTTGGAGATGCCGCCGCGGGTGTTTTTCACGGGGTAGAGTTTCTTTTCGATCCCGAGCCTGCGCGCCAGTCCGCCCGTGATGGCAGCCCTCGAGGTGAACACCACCGAAGACGCCGTCAGCGACTTGCCGTAGGCGGCGAACATCGGCTGGTAATGCACCGGCTGCGGCGTGGGAATGGAGGCATTGGGATCGCCCATCGGCGCCGCCACGATCGAGCCACCCTTGATGATGCAATCGGGTTTCACGCCGAAGAAGGCCGGCGACCACAGCACGAGATCGGCAAGCTTGCCTTTCTCTACTGACCCTATCAGCTTCGACACGCCATGCGCGATCGATGGGTTGATGGTGTATTTCGAAATGTAACGCTTGACGCGGAAATTGTCGTTGTCGTTGCCCTTGTCCTCGGGCAACGCGCCGCGTTGTTTTTTCATCTTGTCGGCGGTCTGCCAGGTGCGGATGATGACTTCGCCGAGCCGGCCCATCGCCTGCGAGTCCGACGACATCATCGAGAGCGCGCCGAGATCATGCAAAATGTCTTCCGCCGCGATGGTTTCTTTCCGGATGCGGCTTTCGGCAAACGCCAGATCTTCCGCGATCGACGGATCCAGATGGTGGCACACCATCAGCATGTCCAGATGCTCGTCGATGGTATTGCGCGTGAACGGCCGCGTCGGATTGGTCGAGGACGGCAGCACGTTCTTCAAGCCGGCGATCTTGATGATGTCAGGCGCATGGCCGCCACCGGCGCCCTCGGTGTGGAAGGCATGGATGGTGCGGCCCTTGAAAGCTTTTATAGTATCCTCGACGAAACCTGACTCGTTCAGCGTGTCGGAATGCAGCATCACCTGCACGTCGTAATCGTCAGCGACGGCGAGGCAATTGTCGATCGCGGCCGGCGTGGTGCCCCAGTCCTCGTGCAGCTTCAGCGCGCAGGCGCCGCCCTTGATCATCTCGACCAGCGCCGCCGGTCGCGCGGCATTACCCTTGCCGGAAATGCCGAGATTGACCGGGAACGCATCGAATGACTGGATCATCCGCCCCATGTGCCAGGGGCCGGGCGTGCAGGTGGTCGCAAACGTGCCGTGCGAGGGCCCGGTGCCGCCACCGAGCATCGAGGTGACGCCACTCATCAGCGCGTGCTCGATCTGCTGCGGGCAGATGAAATGGATGTGGCTGTCGAAACCGCCGGCGGTGAGGATCTTGCCTTCGCCCGCAATGATGTCCGTGCCGGGGCCGATCACGATGGTGACGCCGGGCTGGATGTCGGGGTTGCCGGCCTTGCCGATGGCAGCGATCATGCCTTCCTTGATCGCGACGTCGGCTTTGACGATGCCCCAGTGATCGACGATCAGCGCATTGGTGATGACGGTATCGGCCGCGCCCTGCTTGTTCGTCACCTGCGACTGCCCCATGCCGTCGCGGATCACCTTGCCGCCGCCGAACTTCACCTCCTCGCCATAAATGGTGAAATCCTTCTCGACCTCGATGATGAGATCGGTGTCGGCCAGCCGCACCTTGTCGCCGGTGGTGGGCCCGAACATGTCGGCATAGACGGAACGTTTGATTCTGACGCTCATAGTTTCCCCTGGACGTCGCCGCGAAAACCGTAGATGACGCGTTTGCCGGCAAGCGCAACGAGCTGCACGTCGCGGGTCTGGCCGGGCTCGAAGCGCACCGCGGTGCCGGCGGCGATATCGAGCCGCATGCCGCGGGCTTTCCTGCGCTCGAATTTCAGCGCCGGGTTGGTTTCGAAGAAATGGTAGTGCGAGCCGACCTGGATCGGACGGTCGCCGGTGTTGGCGACGGTGAGCGTTACCGTCTTGCGGCCGGCATTGAGTTCGATCTCGCCGTCCTTGATGAAGAGTTCGCCGGGGATCATCTTGGTGCTCCTACCTGATCGGCTCATGCACGGTGACGAGCTTTGTCCCGTCCGGAAACGTCGCCTCGACCTGGATGTCGTGGATCATCTCCGGGATGCCGTCCATGCATTGGGCGCGGGTAATGACCTGCGCGCCCGATTGCATCAGTTCGGCCACGGTGCGGCCGTCGCGCGCGCCCTCGACGATGAAGTCGGAGATGATGGCAATCGCTTCGGGATGGTTGAGCTTGACGCCGCGCTCGAGCCTGCGGCGTGCCACTATGGCCGCCATCGAGATCAAGAGCTTGTCCTTTTCGCGGGGGGAGAGATTCATGCGGGCACTCGGGTGATTGAAGACCTAATTTATCCAAAGCCTTGGGAGCGCCACGCCGCTGGCGCGGCCGAGCACTGCCATCATATCGGCGCGGAGCCGGGCCGCATCTTGGGCACAGAAACGGGCCATTGCAAATCCATTCCAGCAGGAGATGCCGACCTCGCCGCCGAACGTTTCAGAGGCCTCGCGGATCCGCTCCACCAGCGCCTCGTCGCCCGGCACGATCAGCGCGGTGCCGATGGCGACGCCGCCCTTCGCAACGGCCGGCCGCGCCAGTTTTTCGCCGATGTCGCCGTCGAGCCGGATGGTCTCCGCAAACACGAGGCGACCGCCACGGCGCAGGTGCCAGCGGTCGATGAACTCGCCGTGCAGCATCTTTTCGCCCATCGCGGCGCGGCCGAACACCACGATTTCGCAGAGCAGAAGCGAGGCGTCTTCGGCCAGGTCGATGTCGATGCGCCTGACAATTCGCGCCCGGTCGAACAGGATGGTCTCCTGCGGCAGCCAGGCGAGGCGCGCGCCCGCCTCCGCTTTCAAGGCGATATTGAGCTGGGCGGCGGGACCGGCCGCGCGATAGACCTTTTCAGCCGCCGCCGTCGTCAGCGTCAGCCGCGATCCCTCGCCTGCCGCGATATCGATATCAAAACGGTCGCCGCCGGCAATGCCGCCGGCGGTGTTGACGAACACGCCCGACAGGCCTTCGGCCTCGGGCGAAGGAAAGCGCACGCGCAGCGAGCCGGATTCATGCAAATCGCCCCGGCGAGTGGCGCCGTCCTGGACATGCACGCCAAACCGCACCGCGCCCTGGGCGCGGTTGGCCGCGAACGTCGCTGAAGTCGCGCGCGTGCTATCGGTCCGCATCCGTCCCCCAAACGCAACGCCCGATACGCCTTACAGCGCCATCTGGCGGCTGATCTCGGCGGGATCGAGGTTGGCGCGGTCGCAGGCATATTTCACCGCGCCGCGATCCATGACCGCAAAATTGTCGCCGAGCTCGCAGGCAAAGTCGAGATATTGTTCGACCAGCACGATCGCGATGTTGCCAAGACTGCGCAGATAGGTGATGGCGCGGCCGATATCCTTGATGATCGAGGGCTGGATACCTTCGGTCGGCTCGTCCAATAGCAACAGTTTCGGCCGCATCACCAGGGCGCGACCGATCGCCAATTGTTGCTGCTGCCCACCGGAGAGGTCGCCGCCGCGCCGGCCCAGCATCGTGTTCAGCACCGGAAACAGCGAGAACACGTCGTCGGGGATATGGCGGTCGTCGCGCTTGAGCGGGCCAAAACCGGTCTTGAGATTTTCCTCCACCGTCAGCAGCGGAAATATCTCACGGCCCTGCGGCACGAAGCCGATGCCGCGCCGTGCGCGCTCGTAGGGTTTGAGGCCGGTGATGTCGTTGCCGTCGAGCGTGATCGACCCGCCCGCGATCGGGTATTGGCCGACCATCGCGCGGAGCAATGAGGTCTTGCCGACGCCGTTGCGGCCGAGCACGCATGTCACCTTGCCCGGCTCTGCGGACAATGAGACGCCGCGCAGCGCCTGCGCCGCGCCGTAGTAAAGGCTGATATTGTCGACCTTCAGCATGGATCAGCGCCCCAGATACACTTCGATCACCCGCTCGTTCGACGAGACCTGATCGATGGTCCCCTCCGCCAGCACCGTGCCTTCGTGCAGGCAGGTGACCTTGACGCCGAGTTCGCGGACGAAGGTCATGTCGTGCTCGACGACCATGACCGTCTTTTCCCTGTTGATTTCCTTCAGCAGCTCCGCGGTCTGATGCGTCTCGACGTCGGTCATTCCGGCGACGGGTTCATCGACCAAAAGCAGCTTTGGATCCTGCGCCAGCAGCATGCCGATCTCGAGCCATTGCTTCTGGCCGTGCGACAGGCTCCCTGCCAATCTGTTGCGCGCATCGGTCAGGCGGATGGTTTCCAGCACCCGGTCGATCCGCTCGGCTTCGTCCCTGCTGCCGCGCCAGAACAGCGTGCCCTTGACGCTGTGATCGACGTTGAGCGCGAGCAGGAGATTGTCCTCGATGGTCTGGCTCTCGAACACCGTCGGCTTCTGGAACTTGCGGCCGATGCCGAGTTCGGCGATGCGGGTCTCATCAAGCCGCGTCAGGTCGGTGATGCCGTCGAACAGCACCGTGCCTTCGTCCGGCTTGGTCTTGCCGGTGATGATGTCCATCATCGTGGTCTTGCCGGCGCCGTTCGGGCCGATGATGGCGCGCATCTCGCCGGGCTCGAGCGTCAGCGACAGATTGTTGATGGCGTGAAAGCCGTCGAACGAGACATGCACACCGTCGAGATAGAGCAGCGCGGAAGTGGTCCTTCCCTCCATGACACTCATGCGCTCACTCCGCCGGCTTCGGTTCGCCGACGCCGTCTTCGAGACCGGCGCTTTCGGCATTGGCCTTTTCCGTTGCTTTCCGGGACTCGCGCCAGGCGGTGAAGGTGCCGACGATGCCCTTCGGCAGCAGCAGCGTCACCAGGATGAACAGCGCGCCCAGCATGAACAGCCAGTAGGGCGCCAGCGGGCCCGACGTGAAGTAGGTTTTTGCGTAGTTGACGACGACGGCGCCGAGGGCTGCGCCCACCAGCGTGCCGCGGCCACCGACGGCGACCCAGATCACCGCCTCGATGGAATTGCCCGGTGCGAATTCGCTCGGGTTGATGATGCCGACCTGCGGGACATAGAGCGCGCCGGCAACGCCGGCCATGCAGGCCGACAGCGTGAACACGAACAGCTTGTAGGACTCCACGCGATAGCCGAGGAAGCGCGTGCGAGATTCGGCGTCGCGGATCGCGATCAGGACCTTGCCGAGTTTCGAGGTCACCACCGCCCGGCAGATCAGGAAGGCCAGGATCAGCGCCAGACAACTCAGCGCGAACAGGGCGGCGCGGGTGCCGTCGGCCTGCACGTTGAAGCCCAAAATATCCTTGAAGTCGGTCAGGCCGTTGTTGCCGCCGAAACCGAAATCGTTGCGGAAGAACGCCAGCAGCAGCGCGTAGGTCATCGCCTGCGTAATGATCGACAGATAGACGCCGGTGACGCGGGAGCGGAACGCAAGCCAGCCGAAGCAGAACGCCAGCAGGCCCGGCACCACCAGCACCATCAGCGCCGCGAACCAGAACATGTCAAATCCGTACCAGTACCATGGCAGGCTTGGATAGTTCAGGAACACCATGAAGTCGGGCAATATCGGATTGCCGTAGACGCCGCGGCTGCCGATCTGGCGCATCAGGTACATGCCCATCGCGTAGCCGCCGAGCGCGAAGAACGCGCCGTGGCCGAGCGAGAGAATGCCGCAATAGCCCCAGATCAGATCGATCGACAGCGCGAGAATGGCGTAGCAGGCGTATTTCCCGAACAGCGCGACCAGATAGGTCGGCACCTGGAACATCGAGCCTGCCGGCAACAACAGGTTCGACAGCGGGATCAGCACGCCGAGGGCTGCGACGACGACGAGGAAGATGGTGGCGCTGCGATCGAGCGAACGCGTCAGCACGTGCGGCGTCATGCTTCCACCGCCCGGCCCTTGAGCGCGAACAAGCCGCGCGGCCGCTTCTGGATGAACAGGATGATCAGCACCAGAATGGCGATCTTGCCGAGCACCGCGCCCGCGACCGGCTCCAGAAACTTGTTGGCGATGCCGAGCGTGAAGGCGCCGACCAGCGTGCCCCAGAGATTGCCGACGCCGCCGAACACGACGACCATGAAGCTGTCGATGATGTAGCTCTGCCCGAGGTTGGGGCTGACATTGTCGATCTGCGACAGCGCCACGCCGGCGATGCCGGCAATCCCGGAGCCGAGGCCAAAGGTCAGCGCGTCGACGCGCGAGGTGGCAATCCCCATCGAGGCCGCCATGCGGCGATTTTGAGTGACCGCGCGCATCTCGAGTCCGAGCGCCGTGTAGCGCAGCATGGCGAGCAGGATGACGAAGACGGCCAGCGTGAAGCAGAGGATCCAGAGCCGGTTATAGGTGATGGTGATCTGCCCGAGTTCGAACGCGCCGCTCATCCAGGAGGGATTGCCGACCTCGCGGTTGGTGGGACCGAACATGGTGCGCACCGCCTGCTGCAGCACCAGCGAGAGGCCCCAGGTCGCGAGCAGCGTTTCCAGCGGGCGGCCATAGAGGAAGCGGATGATGCCGCGCTCGATCAGGACGCCGATCGCGCCGGCGACAAGAAACGCCAGCGGCACCGCGATCAACAGCGAGTAGTCGAACAGTCCGGGATAGCGGGTGCGAATGACCTCCTGCACCACGAAGGTGGTGTAGGCCCCTAACATCACCATCTCGCCATGGGCCATGTTGATGACGCCCATGACGCCGAAGGTGATGGCAAGCCCGATCGCGGCGAGCAGCAGCACCGAGCCCAGCGACAGGCCGTACCAGGCGTTCTGCACCATCGACCACATCGCCAGATTGCTCTGGATCGAAGCGATCGCGCTGGCTGCGGCGCGCGCGACGCTGGGCGGCAGGTCGGTGCCTAGGCCCGTCAGCAGCGCCATCGCTTCCTGGTCGCCGCGCGCCTTGACGATGGCAACGGCTTCGAGCTTTTCCACCTCGGTCGCGTCGCCCTTGTAGAGCAGGATCGCAGCGCGGGCCTCGGTGAAGGCCGCCTTGGCGCCCTTGTCGGTTTCCTTGGCGAGCGCGCCGTCGATCACGGCCAGTGCGCTCTCCTCATGGCTCTTGAAGACCGACTGCGCGGCCGCGATCCGCTTGGCGGGATCGGGCGACAGCAGCGTCAGGCCGCCGAGCGCGGCCTCCACGGCGCGGCGGAGGCGGTTGTTGAGGCGGACGGCGGCGGCATTGTCGGGCAGCTTGTCGACGGCGGCGCCGGTGGCGGCATCGATGATCTTGCCGTCGCTTCCGGTTACGAAAACCTTCTTGGTATCAGGATCGGCCGACAACCGGCCTTCCTGCAGCGCGCTGATGATGGGAAAGGCCAGCGGATTGCCCGAGACAGCGACCGCGCCGATCGCCTCGTCGGTGTCGGAAAAATCGTCATTGGCGAATTTGGCGACCGCATCCTCGAACGGACCCGCCAGCGCCGGCACGGCGAAGGCTGCGGTCAGGAGGATTGCGAGCAAAACCGCGCGAATACGGTCGAGGAAATTGGCAGACACAATACGACCCCGGCAGGAGTGTGGGGAGAAGGCGGCGGCACCGCCGCCTTCTCCGGTCTCTCTTGGTAGTTCTCTTGGAAGTTATTCTTGCAAGCTAGCGGGAAATCAGGAGCCCTGACCGCCGCACTTGTTGGTCTTGGTGTTGTAGTTGCCGCACTTCTTGCCGACCCAGTCGCCGATCAGGTCCTTGGAACCGTCGAGCTCCTTCGACCAGGCGTCGCCAGCGACAAGACCCGGGGTCTTCCACACCACGTCGAACTGGCCGTTGGCTTTGATTTCGCCAATGAACACCGGCTTGGTGATGTGATGGTTCGGCAGCATCTTGGAGGTGCCGCCGGTCAGGTTCTTGGCTTCAATGCCGGGCAGCGCGTCGATCACCTTGTCCGGATCGGTCGACTTCACCTTCTCGACTGCCTTGACCCACATGTCGAAGCCGATGACGTGTGCTTCCATCGGATCGTTGGTCACGCGCTTCGGATTCTTGGTGTAGGCCTGCCAGGCCTTGATGAACTTCTCGTTGGCCGGGTCCTTGATCGACTGGAAGTAGTTCCAGGCGGCGAGATGGCCGAGCAGCGGCTTGGTGTCGATGCCGGCGAGCTCTTCTTCACCGACCGAGAACGCGACAACCGGAATGTCGGTCGCCTTGATGCCCTGGTTGCCCAGTTCCTTGTAGAAGGGAACGTTGGCGTCGCCGTTGATGGTGGAGACAACAGCCGTCTTCTTGCCGGCCGAGCCGAACTTCTTGATGTCGGCCACGATCGTCTGCCAGTCGCTGTGACCGAACGGCGTATAGTTGATCATGATGTCTTCCTGCTTGACGCCCTTCGACTTCAAGTAGGCTTCGAGGATCTTGTTGGTGGTGCGCGGATAGACGTAGTCGGTGCCGGCCAGCACCCAGCGCTTCACCTTCTCGTCCTTCATCAGGTAGTCGACCGCCGGGATCGCCTGCTGGTTCGGCGCAGCACCGGTGTAGAACACGTTGCGCTCGCTCTCCTCGCCCTCGTACTGCACGGGGTAGAACAGGATCGAGTTCAGCTCCTTGAATACCGGGAGCACGGACTTGCGCGACACCGAGGTCCAGCAGCCGAATACGACCGAGACCTTGTCCTTGGTGATCAGCTCGCGCGCCTTTTCAGCGAACAGCGGCCAGTTCGAAGCGGGGTCGACGACGACGGCCTCAAGCTTCTTGCCAAGCACGCCGCCCTTCTTGTTCTGCTCGTCGATCAGGAAGAGCACGGTGTCCTTCAGCGTGGTTTCGCTGATGGCCATGGTGCCGGATAGCGAGTGCAGGACGCCGACCTTGATGGTTTCCTGCGCCTTGGCATTTGAAAATGCGGCCAGGCCCAAAACCAGGCCGGCGGTCGCCGCCAGCCAGCGACGGCGGCTCATCGTCGTTATATCGTGAGTCAATTGAGTAAGCATGAGGTGTCATCTCCCTGACGCAGTCGCGTTAAACGCTGCGAACGGCCCCACGGCCGCCTGCGTTAACGGAATCGCAAGAACCATGCCATCGGCTGAAGACCGGATAAGCCCATATAATCGCTCTGGAATTCGGGGCCTGCGGAAACCAGCGGCGACAAATTTGCTTATTTTTTAGACTGCAAAAATGTATGCTTTGGCGGCAAACTATCTATTTTTTGTGCAAAAGCGGCAATTTGGCTAAATTTCTTGCACGAATTTTGGTCGTTTGGATTGCTGACGGGCGCAACAGCGTGGTCTGGCTGACTGGTTTCCTTAACCGCGCGGACGACACGCGCGGAATTCACCTTGAAAGCGCCGCACGGGTGCTCCATATGATCTGCGTGACCTAGAGAATCATCAGGTCCTTGCGAGCCGCGTGTTCTGAGCCCGTTCAACGGTTTCTGGCTTGCCCCTTTTCAGCTAGCACAACCGACGCCCCAAACACGCGGGTGTCTCAGACACACTCGCGCGCTCCTGGCCATCGAAGCCGGGCGCCTGCCTTTTTTGATGGAAAGAACCCTCTTTTGACCTCCTTTCAGGATTTCGGCCTCGCCGATCCCATCTCGCGTGCACTCCAGGAAGAAAATTACCACACGCCCACACCCATCCAGGCCCAGACCATCCCTCTCGCAATGACCGGCCGTGACGTCGTCGGCATCGCCCAGACCGGCACCGGCAAGACGGCGGCCTTTGCGCTGCCGATCCTGCATCGGATCCTGGAAAACCGCATCCGGCCGCAGCCCAAGACCTGCCGCGTGCTGGTGCTCTCGCCGACCCGCGAATTGTCCGGCCAGATCCTCGACAGCTTCAACGCCTATGGCCGCCACATCCGCCTGAGCTCGGCGCTGGCGATCGGCGGCGTGCCGATGGGCCGTCAGGTCCGCTCGGTGATGCAGGGCGTCGAAGTCATGGTGGCGACCCCCGGCCGCCTGCTCGATCTCGTCCAGAGCAACGGGCTGAAGCTCGGCCAGGTCGAGTTCCTCGTGCTCGACGAAGCCGACCGCATGCTCGACATGGGTTTCATCAACGACATCCGCAAAGTCGTCGCCAAGCTGCCGATCAAGCGGCAGACGCTGTTCTTCTCGGCCACCATGCCGAAGGATATCGCGGAACTCGCCGAAGCCATGCTGCGCGACCCCGCCCGCGTGGCGGTGACGCCGGTGGCCTCGACCGTCGAACGCATCGCTCAGCGCATCATCCAGGTCGATTTCTCGGCCAAGTCAGGGGTGCTGGCGCAGCTTCTGAAGCAGGAACCGGTTGACCGCGCGCTGATCTTTACCCGCACCAAGCACGGCGCCGACAAGGTCGTGAAAACGCTGGCCAAGGCCGGCATCTCAGCCAACGCCATTCACGGCAACAAGTCGCAGAACCACCGGGAGCGCGTGCTGGCCGCGTTCCGCACCGGCGAGATCCGCACCCTGGTCGCCACCGACATTGCCGCCCGCGGCATCGACGTCGACGGCATCAGCCATGTGGTGAATTTCGATCTGCCCAATATCCCGGAAACCTATGTCCACCGCATCGGCCGCACCGCGCGCGCCGGCGCCGAAGGCGTTGCGATCTCGCTGATCGCGGGCGCCGAGGAGATGGGCTATCTGCGCGACATCGAGCGGCTGATCCGTATCACGCTGCCGCGGGAAGACCGTCGCACGCCCGGCAGCCGCGATGCCGCGCCGGCCCCCTCGCAGCGCCCTGCACAGCAGCACCGGGGTGGACGATCCGCCCCGCGAGCCCACACCGCCCGGTCCCAGGACTCCCGAGGACATGACTCCAGAGGTCATGAATCCCGTGGGCACGAATCCCGTGGACATGAATCGGCACCGGGATCAAAAGGCCCTCGCCGACCCCGCCGCGGTGGTGGTAATAATGCCGCGCCGCAGCCGAACCGGCACGAACAGCCGCGTCCGGCGCAGCAGGCCGGCAAGAGCCAAGGCGGGAAAAGTGAGGGCATTCAGGGCGTCGCCTTCTTGCATCGCGAGAGCCGTCCGAATACTCAACCCAACCGTACCCACCGACCGCAGCGCTAGCTTCGATCGACCTGGAGACCACCATGGCTAAAGAAGAGCTGATCCAGTTCGAAGGACTGGTGACCGAAATCCTCCCCGACGCGCGCTACCGCGTGCAGCTCGACGCCGGGCACGAAATTGTTGCCTACACCGCCGGCAAGATGAAGAAGAACCGGATCAAGACGCTGGCAGGCGATCGGGTCACGATCGAAATGTCACCCTATGATCTGGAGAAGGGCCGCCTGATCTTCCGTCACAAGGACGAGCGCCCGAGCACCGGTGCCCCGCGTGGCGGGCCGCCGCGCGGCGGTCAGTTCCGCCGCCGGTAAGCGTACCCCGACGTCAGCGAAAACGCGCCCGATACGCCCATATCGTGCGCGGTCGCGGCCGGCTGGCCGGCCGAATCAAAAAAACGTGCACGTCAGGATTGTTTTGACCACTACTATCGAATAATATTAGCCATCGATTTTCGGCCGGACGACATTAGCTATCCACCGGTACAGCCGGTTTAGACGCTGACGACCCTTCCAAAAATTCGATCTCACCAGCCCATCGAAGGGTGGGCTACGACTTGTATATCTGAGAAGGGACTACCCCCGTGAGCATGGGAACCGTGAAGTGGTTTAACGCAACCAAGGGCTATGGCTTCATCCAGCCGGATGACGGCGGCAATGACGTGTTCGTGCACATCAGCGCTGTCGAGCGTGCCGGTCTTGGAACGCTGCGCGAAGGCCAGAAGATCTCCTACGAAATCGTGGCAGATCGCCGCTCTGGCAAATCTTCGGCCGACAATCTGCGCGCCGCCGGATAAAGCGATTTTCCAGGGCGCGCGCGCCATGGAAAATCGCCTCTGAATGAAGCGAAAGGCCGCGCCCCTGGCGCGGCCTTTTTCGTTCGGCGATGCGGGCGATTGGCTCCCGACGAAGAACTCGCAAGCGCTGTGGCTTCACTGAGCCCTCGTAGTAAACAGATCGTAACCCATGTCCTGATATCCGGGTCCTGAAATCGGTCGCATCCGAAATCAGCCTGTTTTTCGATGATCGGATTAAGGGGCACTTAGGGGAGGCCGGGCTACGATTGCGCGCTTTTGGATAGCCAGGGGGCGCTCGTGCCATTTCATCTTCAGCAGTATGTTTCCCGTTTCTGCCGCGATCGACGCGGCAACGTCGCGATCATTTTTACGGTCGCGGCGATCCCACTGATATCGGCGATTGGTTGCGCGGTGGATTACTCGCAGGCGACCAGAATGAAGGCCAAGCTGCAAACCGCGGCCGACGCCGCGAGCATTGCTGCGCTTTCGCAGAAGTCGCCCGGCTTTATCGCGGCCTCGACAATGACAGGCAACGGCTCGGTCACCGCCGGCGTTACGGATGCCAACAATGTCTTTGACGCCAACATGACCGGGATCACCGGCTATCAACTTGTGGATCGCACCAGCGTCGTTACGAAGACCGGAATCAAGCTCGCTGCCAGCGTCACGTTCACGGCCGACGTACCGGTAACTTTCCTGAAAGTGATTGGGTTTCAGAAACTGACGGTAACGGGCGTTTCAAGTTCGGCCGCCACGTTGCCGCCGTACCTCGATTTTTATCTGACGCTGGACGTCTCGGGGTCGATGGGCCTGCCGTCGACGCCCGAAGAGCAGAAGCGGTTGGGCAGGATCAACCCGGATAACTGGGTCCAATACCACAACTCCACCGGCATCAGTTGTACCCTGGCCTGCCATTTTGACCCGAAAATTGACCTGACAAAAAGCGCGTGCAAAGATCCCCTTGTCACCCCCCCGACCAATCCGCCTGCCAACCCCCCTACCAGTGAAAATAGGTATACCCAGCAGTACCACACGAATAATCATTGCATGGGCTATATATATTCGCGCCTCGAACAGACCGCGCTCAATAACCTCATCAACCAGACGTCGACCTCGTCCGTACCGAAGCAGAAGCCTGGCTTGCCGGTGGCGATGCTTGCCGACCTGAATAATACGGTTACTCCTGGCGCGCCGAATTCGCTGATTAAAGGCAACTCCAAGAGCAAAACGTATAGCCTGACGGCGGTTTCATCCTGCCCGACCGATGGCACCGACGCCTGCATCCAGTTGCGCCTCGACGCGGTCGGCTACGCCGTGACCAAGTTGTTCGAAACCGCGAACGCCTCCAAGAAGGTAGACGACCAGTTCCGGATCGGTCTCTACCCGTTCATTCAAAAACTCTATGCCTATTTTCCGCTGACCAAAGACATCAATGGCTCTGACACCACCCCCGGCACCATCAACTACGCCGCCGCAAACCTTGCCACGCTGCTTGACACCAATATGAATGCAGACCTTGGCTCCGGCGGCACGCATATCACTACCGCGCTTACTACGGTCAACGGCCTCATCTCCGGCGGCTCGGGCGCCGTCGGCGACGGCAGCACGCCGACCACCCCGCAGCCTTACGTCTTCCTCGTCACCGACGGCGCACAAGACAACCAATACAAAGACATTCCCACTCCCTCCGTTCCCGGCGGCTGGCACGACAGCAACCGCGCCACCACGATTGATAAACAGGGCACCCTGGC
Organism: Bradyrhizobium sp. AZCC 1678; assembly: GCF_036924765.1. Taxonomy (NCBI): domain Bacteria; kingdom Pseudomonadati; phylum Pseudomonadota; class Alphaproteobacteria; order Hyphomicrobiales; family Nitrobacteraceae; genus Bradyrhizobium; species Bradyrhizobium sp. AZCC 1678. Next base: position 1,587,226 of record NZ_JAZHSE010000001.1, on the reverse strand, counting down.
GACCGTTCCCCAATGCGAAACCCTCAAGGGCCGCGGCGTCATCGTTTCCGTGCTCTATATTCCCTATCAACCGGTCTCACCCGTGGTTACGACCTTTGCCCTCGACGAAGACACCTATGCCAACAACAATATTCAGTATATTCCGGCCAGCCTGCGGAAATGCGCGTCGCCTGGCTTCTTCTACACCGCGAACACGCCCACTGAAATCGCCGCGTCGCTGAACGCCATGTTCAATCACGCGCTGCAGACCGCGCATCTTACGAACTGACCTGGCAGAAGGCGGTGCCGACGACGCCTTGAAGTAAACACCGAGCCTCAGAAAGCCCCGGAGCGATCCGGGGCTTTTTATTGATCGGCCGCACAGGGTGGATACCGTGATTGCGCGCGGCTCGATGGCGTGGAGCGGCAAGGCCATCGGACGAACCACGGAGACGCCAAGCGTTGATTTGGGCCGTTGATGTGGGCCGGCCATCAGACCTCCAATGGGCCGTTTGGCCGCGGGGCTCGTCTTAAAAAAATCGGCCAGGATTACGGATGACCCACGAGGCCGGCGTTTTCTTCTTCGCGTTCTGTCTTACGGCGGCAGGTGTGCAGAAGGATCACGATGAGATCGGTTGTCCGTTCCGTAGCCGGCACAAGCAGGCGATGAATCGGGGAATTCCGGGTTGCTCGCGCGCAATAGATCATGATCCGATCGGATTGAATTGGATCACGGATGTCTTTGTGGATGATCTGCCGGCAAACGCTTCGCGTTTGTCCCGAGCGAAAACGGTTCCCGCTTTGCGCCAACGCGGCCCTGCGGGTCCGATCATGCTCTGGCAGCCAAAGTCCCACGATGGCGTTGGGCAGAGGTCCCTTGTGTCATTAGAGCGTGATGACTTTTCTTCGAATCGTCATCCCGCTCCATCTCTTGATTTGAGCATGATCTCCGCGCAAACGTTCCGCGTTTGTCGCGAGGGAAAACCGGTACCCACTTTTCCGGATCATGTTCTAGTGGAGAGTCTGGACTCATCCCGCCTTGGATGTAACGCTGCTATACGGGGCCGCTTTCCAATGCAGCGGATTACGCGGGCGCTTACCGAAGCCTGAACAAATGCAGCGCCACGAATACAGCGCCGATCCTCCTCCAGGAGAAGGTCGCGGCGAACGGTGCAAGTTGCGAAGGTTATCCGAGACTACCTGCCGTCACAGCGGCGTCGCACAGTCGGAGAAGCCAGCCGTCGGATTTAAGACGCAGAGCACCTGCCGCGGACGCGTGTAAGCGGTATCGTTAAAGAGGATGCCAGTCTTCGCCACCATATAACCGATGGCCGGTACATACCTGTAGCCGACCTCGCTCCAAATCACAAATGTCCCCTTGGCCACGACGAGACCTGGCGGCAACACCACAATATCACCTGGATTATGAGGCGGCGTCGGCGCGATCGTGACAACGCCTGCTGTACTGATCGTCAAACCCTTGCTCCACTGAACCCGAGCGACTCCCGAGGTTTTATCGACGTAAACCTCCGTGACCGAGGATATCAACGGCGATGGCGAATAGGGTGTCATGATCGCCTTTGCCACTTCACCAAAACTGATGATATCGGCATCCGCCACACTCGCCATCTGAGACGTCAGATCGGAAAGCGTTCGCGCCACCTGGGTGGCCTTGCGATCCACGGCAATAGCCGACGATATCTCGACCACCCCGAAGTACATCACCACCATGATTGGAAAGACGAAGGCGAACTCGACGGCCGCGAGACCGCTGCGATCATCCAACAGACTGCGCACGCGAAGCGACATCTTCCGCATCGGGGATACCATCATCGCATCACGGCTCTACATGAAAAGCGGCGGTCGCAGAGAGCAGCCGCTTGCTGCCGTTGAGATTTCCAATGTTGTAGCCGAGTTTGGTCACGAACAGCGGCCATTGATAGAAGGCGCGAATCACGACGGTATTGGGAGAGCCGGCTGGCGGCAGAGAATATGCGAAAGTTCCGGTAAAGTTTCCACTGACGATCGGATCGGTAATCGTAATCGTGGTGCCTGGGGCAAAGACCTTCACATCCACAGTAATGTTCCCCAGATTGCCTCCTACACAGTTGAACATCACCTTGATGCGATCGCAGAGTTTGGTCTTGAACGTATCTTCGGTCATGGCACTGTCCTGAGCCTCATGCGTGAGCATCAGCCGCGCGGCGTCCTGCGTTCCCTGCTCCAGAAGCTGGCCTGCGAAAAATACAATCGCCGTCTCGAGAATCGCAAACAGCATGCAGAAGAACAACGGCGCAACCAGCGCGAACTCGACGGCGGCCGAGCCCCGTCGGTTGCGGCGAAATCGGTCCAGCGCATTTCTTACAGGAACGGTTGCAACAGCGGGTGACGACATCGAAAATCCCCAGACGGCAGCGGTTATCCGCCTGCAAGAACTATCTGAAAGTGATTGTGGAAGTGTTTCGTCGAACCGAAGCAGAGCGGCCCGGCCCGCTAACCGGCCGTTAACTGTCTTCAGAGGGGCTCACACAGGCGGGATCGATTCGCGGACAGGATGATGTGCTGACGCGCCGACAAGCTTGCGCCGAGCCGTCGGGAAGAACCGGCTGGGTGTCTAGAGCAAGGCGGAAAATGGTTCGGGTGCAGAAATACGTCGGAGCAAAAACCGGAGCTTCGGTTCTGATTCGATCAGAACCGAAAGCACTCAGTTTGCCTATTTGGTCCCGGCGCTGGCGGCTTGACCGCTGAGAGAACCGGCCTGGTCGATCGCCGATCTGAAGTAGGTCTCGCCGTCGCCAAGGGTGACGCGGCGCTGGCAGATCGGCATGCAGCTATAGGATTCCCGCTCGACGCCGCGGTAGACGGTGACGAGTTGATCGGTCGGGCCTTCGACCTGGATCTGGCGGTCCACCAGCACCTCGCCGTTGCGGTCCATGGCGATGAAATTGGTCGCGCCGTAGCCCTTGCCGGTGACGACGACGATGCCGCCGCTCTGCAGGGTCACGTCGGCAATCAGCGGGTTTCCGACCACGATGGTGGAGACCTTGGCAGGAAGCTTCACGAGCTTTGCCTGATCGACATAGACGGCGATGCGGTCGGGATCGGGCGCGGCCAGGCAGACGGCCGGCCACAGCAGGAGACCTGCGGCGAGGGAACGCAATCCAAAACGCGCGCGCGCGCGAATACGCTGGGACTTGAACGACATACTTTACCCCGGGGCATCAACAAGCCGGCAATGGCGATACGCAGCGGAACCGGCGCCCGACAACGGTGAATCTGACGACAATTCATGAACAAAGGGCAAATAGGCCCCGAAACGGGGCAAGAAATCCGCGGCAAGCGTGATTAATAGATCATGATCTCCGCGCAAACGCGTTCCGGGTTTGGAAAACCGGCAACCGCGTTTCCCTTGCGACAAACGCGCTCCGCGTTTGCGCGGAGATCATGTGCTATTTGCGGAACGGATAGGCCAGCTGCCCGATGATTTCGCGGGGAAACGAGGACTGATCGTCCACGCCATATTGGACCGGCAGCGTGCCTTTCGGCATCCGGAAGGTCCCGAACAGGATGTCCCAGAGCGGAAAGGTGCCCGCGAAATTGGTGTCGCCGCCCTCCTCGCGGGGGGTGTGGTGCCAGCGGTGAAACACCGGCGTCGCCACGACATATCTAAACGGGCCGAGTGTCCAGTTGAGGTTGGCGTGAACGAACGCCGAATGGAAGATGTTGAACGGCCCGAGCCAGAGCATCACACCCGGCGAAATGCCGGCCATCAGCAGCACCACATCGACCCCGATGGTACCTAACAGCAGGTTGACGGGGTGAAAGCGCGCCGCCGAGATCCAGTCCACATCCTCCGACGAGTGGTGGATGGCGTGGTATTTCCAGAACCCGCCGCCATGGAACATGCGGTGCAGCCAGTACATCATGAAATCGGCCGCGATCAGGAACAGGATCGCCTGCAGCCATAGTGGCAGCCTCGACAGCGGGCCATGGCCGTTGTCGTAGAAGGCGATCAGCTCGTCGGCGTCGTGAATTCCAAACACCAGGGCCGCGCCGAGCACCAACAGCCCGATGCGGAACACGCGCGCGAACAGCGGCACCAGGAACCAGTAACAGATGTCGGTGACGAGCTCGCGCTTGCGCCACCAGGGCTTGCCGGGATTGCAGGCCCAGAAATGCGCCAGCACCGAGAACACGAGCGCCAGCGCGATCGTGACCGGCACCACCTTGGCCAAGGTCTGGCCGAGCATCTCGACGACTTCGGTCGGCAGGTTCATCCGGCCCGCGTATCAGAATCCCGGTCCGCCCGCCAGTTCGGGTCTAGAGTCCGGTTCTGATTGATCAGTTGGCCGTACGAACGTGCAGTACGGCGTTCTTGTCAGCGTAGGCGCGCCGCCAGCCGCCAATATGATCGAGCAGGCCCACCGCAGGCGTACCCGGCGTCAGCAGCACGGCCTCGATGTCCCACTTCTTGAGAATGTCGAGAAACTGGTTGACGTCCTTGAGCTGCATCGCGCGGTAATAGGCCATCTCGAACGCTTCACCGTAGAGCTCGGCGCGCCCGTCGATGAACACGGGCATCTGCCGCCATATCAGATAGCCGGCAAACGGAAGATCGTTGAGAACCCGCCTCGGATTATGCGCCTTCAGCGCATCGACAGCCGCCGCCGGCGACTGGTTTTCGGGCGGTGCGAAGGTGGTGTTGGCTGCGAGCAGCCACGTCCAGCCGCCGAGCAGGGCCAACACCACCGCCATCACGGACATCGGGGCGCCGGTGCGGGCGAGCCAGGCCGGCCGCAGCGCGAACTGCGATGCCACCGGCGCGAGCACCACGATCGGCAGCAGCAGCGCGAAGATCTCGACATTCCTGACATGCGACAGCGCCATATGCAGCAGGCCCAGCACCAGCGCAATCCGCGGCGGCGTGAGCTTGACGCCGGCGTAGAGCGCGCCGGCGATCGGCGCGAGGATCGCCAGCTCGAACATGCTGAATTTGCTGAAATCCGCCGGCATCCATTCATAGATCAGATGCAGGAGTTCGCCGAGATCGAGGATCTTGCGTGCGGCAAGGATTGATCCCCACCCGTAAGGCGTGGCGCAGCAGGCCACCAGCGCGCCAATACCGAACGCCGCCCAGCGCAGCACCACAGACCTTTGCTGCGCGCGATCAGCATTCCACAGCGCATCGAGCGCAAACGCGCCGACCAGCACGAGGCCGAACACGAATCCGCCGTGCAGGTTCGCCCACACCGCGATCAACGGCAGCAGCCATGGCGACGGCGCCTGGCCGCGCTCGCTCGCCGATATCAACCCGTTCGCCCACGCGAGCATGATCGGCAGCACCAGCACATGCGGGCGCGCCAGAAAATGCCCCATCGAAAGAGCCAGCGCCACCATCGCGACGGCGACCGCATAGACCGCGGGAACGCGGCGGCCGAGAATGTGAATGAATAGTGCGAAGGTTGCGGCGATGCAGCCGGCGGCGAGAACCACCGGTCCGATCCAGCCTACCAGGTTGTAGCTCGTTGCGTACAGCACCTGCGCCAGCCAGGACGATGATGTCCACGGCTCGCCTGCCTTGGTGAAGGAGTAGATGTCGACGCGCGGCAAGGCGTTGTGTTCGAGGATCCACTGACCCACGGCGGTCTGCCAATAGGTATCGGAATCGCCCAGAAGCTGGCTGCCGTTGATCAACAGCAGCGCATAGACGACGATCCCGACCCAGAGCCATGCCGGAACGTCGCCAAGGCTCAAGGCGTTGTCCCGACGGATCGCTCCAGTGTCAGTGGTCATGAAGACTCCGCCCAGGCCCTAGTGGCGGAATGGATAGGCCAATTGCCCGCCGATCTCGGTGGGGACCTCCTGGTCGTCCACGCCGTAATTGTCGGGCAGCCGGTTCTCCGGCATCCGGAACGTTCCGAACAGGATGTCCCAGAGCGGGAAGGTACCCGCGAAATTGGTATTGCCGCCTTCTTCGAGCGAGGTGTGATGCCAACGATGGAAGACCGGCGTGGCGAGCACGTATTTGAACGGCCCGAGCGTCCAGTTCAGGTTGGCGTGGACGAAGGCGGAGTGGAAGGTCGTGAACGGCCCGACCCACAGCATGATGTTGGGCGAGATGCCGGCCATCAAGAGGATGACGTCGACCAGGATTGTCCCGATGAACAGGTTGACGGGGTGAAACCGCGCCGCGGAGATCCATTCGAGATCCTCCGAGGAATGATGGATGGCATGGTATTTCCAGAACCCGCCGCCGTGAAACATGCGGTGCAGCCAGTACAGCATGAAGTCCGACGCAACGAGGAACAATAGCGCCTGCACCCAGAGCGGAAGCTGCGACAGCGGTCCATGGCCATTGTCGTAGAATGCGATCAGCTCGTCCGCCTCGTGAATGTTGAAGACGACCGCAGCGCCGAGCACCAGCAAGCCGATGCGGAAGACGCGCGCAAATACCGGCACGAAGAACCAGTAGCAGATGTCAGTAATGAGCTCGCGCTTGCGCCACCACGGTTTGCCCGGGTTGCAGGCCCAGAAATGCGAGAGCACCGTAAATACCACGGCGAGCGCGGTCGTCACCGGAGCGACCTTCGCCAACGTCTGGCCCAGCATCTCGATGACTTCAAATGGCAAACTGGACATGACGGCCTCATTCGATCGGAGAGATCAAGAGGTATCCGCTCGCGCTTAAGGAGCCGTGAATCAAAGCATCGAAGCCTTTTCGATGCTCGGCTGTTACTGGCGGAGGACGCGCGACCCGGAAACAGGTGGCGCATGAGCAAGCGAACGCTCGCGAAGCCGCGCTTGCATTTCATCTGATGCCTTAATGCAGTGTTTACCGTGCTCAAGAACAGCGAGTTCCAAGCATTTTTGCGTGATCGAATTAACTGCGTCGAAATTGTCGCACCCTAGGGTCACGACATGGTCACGGTGCTGAGAACGCCGGCAAGACCAAACTTAAGTTCGACCAGCCACGTGTACACAGGAGTTACATAGATGAAGAATCTCGTTTCGCGTTTCGTGAAGGATGAGTCCGGCGCCACCGCCATCGAATACGGCCTGATTGCCGCCGGCATCGCGATCGCGATCATCACCGCCGTTCAGGGCGTCGGCACCCAGCTGAAGACCAACTTCAACACGATCTCGACCTCGCTGAAGTAAGCGACGGTTGCGAGCTAACTAACGCAAAGGCCCCGGCAAGCCGGGGCCTTTGCTGCTTCTAAGGCGCGCCGATCTGACAAAGCCGTCGAGCCTCGCACGTCCTGCGATCTTCCGCCGTTTCCCGATTTTTCACTTCTCGTAGCTAGGCTCGGCCAGAGCCCGGATCTCGGGTCAACTTGCAGCCTGCGTGAATTCATGATCCTCGATACCGCCCGCCTCCTGCTGTTTCCGGCTCTGATGGCATTCGCAGCCGCGAGCGACCTGTTCACGATGACGATTTCGAACCGGGTGTCGCTGGCGCTGATCGCCGGCTTTGTGGCGCTCGCGGTGCTGGGCGGCATGGGCCTGCACGACATCCTCCTGCATTTCGGCGCCGGCGCGGCCGTTCTGGTGGTGGCCTTTGGCTGCTTCGCGATGGGATGGGTCGGCGGCGGCGACGCCAAGGTCGCGGCCAGCGTGGCACTCTGGTTCGGTTTCGACCATCTCCTCAATTATCTGCTCTATGTCTCGCTGCTCGGCGGGGCGTTGACGGTGCTGCTGATTCAGTTCCGGCAATGGCCGCTGCCTTCCCTGCTTGCGGGACAGCCATGGCTGAACCGGCTGCACGACAAACAGAGCGGGATTCCCTACGGCATCGCGCTCGCCATCGGCGCGCTGATCGTCTATCCGCAGACCGAATGGATCAAGGCTATCGACCTCGCTCACCTCGCGATGCGCTGATCAAACGTCGCTAACTTTCCGTTAAGGCAATTTACACACGCCTCATTAACCATGCTTTGACGAATAGCTGGTCAACTCCCATCACGGCGGCGGAAGCGTCGCAGCGTAATGTGGAAAGTGAAGCGTAATGAATACCGCACGCATTGTGGTCCTGGCCATCGCCATCGGCGCCGGCGGCATTGCCGCATATCTCGCCAGCGGGTCCGACGACAAGCCAGCGCCGGCCCAGCCGGTCACGCAGCTGCAGACCGTCGATATTCTCGTCGCCAAATCGGATATCGCCCTTGGCCGCTCGGTCAAGCCGGACGATCTGCAATGGCAGACCTGGCCGGCCGCGACCGCCAGCAGCAGCTTCATCAGCCGCGCCAGCAAGGCCGACGCCATCAAGGAAATCACGGGCTCGATCGCGCGCGCGCCGTTCATCGCGGGCGAACCGATTCGCGAACAGAAGCTGGTGAAGGCCGACGGCTCCGGCTTCATGGCGGCGATCCTGCCCGCCGGCTACCGGGCCATCTCCACCGAAATTTCACCGGAAACCGGCGCCGGCGGCTTCATCCTGCCGAATGACCGCGTCGACGTGATTCTTACCAAGCGCGACAAGAGTCCAGACGGCAAAGGCCCGGATATCCCCGGTTCAGAGGTCATCCTCGCCAATGTCCGCGTTCTGGCCATCGACCAGGCGCCGAAGGAAAAAGAAGGCAGCAGCTCGCTGGTCGGCAGGACGGTCACCCTCGAATTGAAGCCCGAGCAGGCCGAGACGCTGGCGCGATCGCGCCAGAGCGGCTCGCTGACGCTGGCGCTGCGCAGCATTGCCGACGTCAACGCGGTCGAGAAGCCGGACGACCAACAACTCAACAAGCGCGGCGAAAGCCTCAACGTCATTCGTTACGGCGTTGCCAGCCAGCAGACGATGCAGAAGTGACCGAAAGGACGCACGATATGAAGTGCAGGGAAATTCAGCCGATGATGCGAACGTTCATCGTCCGCGCCCTGTCGTTTTCGGCTGTGGCTGCTCTCACGCTCAATCCGGCGCTGACGCCGGTGCTGGCGAGCGACTATCGCGTTGCTGCGCCGGCCACCACCGACGGACAGATGAACGCACGGTTCGTTTCGCTCGGGATCGGCAAATCGTTCGTGATCGACCTGCCGCGGGAGATCAAGGACGTACTGGTCGCCGATCCGAAGATCGCCAACGCCGTCGTCCGCTCGACCCAGCGCGCCTATATCATCGGCGCCGCGGTCGGCCAGACCAACATCGTCTTCTTCGATTCCACAGGCGCGCAGATCGCGGCCTACGACATCGCGGTCAAGCGCGACCTCAACGGCGTGCGCGCCGCGCTGAAGCAGTCGCTGCCGAATTCGGACATCCTGATCGAGGGCGTCGGCGACGGCGTGGTATTGAGCGGCACCGCGGCGAGCCCGATCGAGGCGCAGCAGGCCGCCGATATCGCCGCCCGCCTGGTGAACGGCACCGAGAAGGTCGTCAACTCGATCGCCGTTCGCGGCCGTGACCAGGTGATGCTGAAGGTCACGGTCGCCGAAGTCCAGCGCTCGGTCATCAAGCAACTCGGCATCGATCTCAGCGCCAGCATGACCTACGGCACATCCGTTGTTAAGTTCACCAACAACACCCCATTCACCGCAAACAGTGCGCCGCTCGTCGCCGGCAACGCCCTTACCGGGAGTTTCGGCTCGACGCCATCTGTGCAGGCGACGCTGCGCGCGATGGAAAGTGCCGGTGTCGTGCGAACCATTGCCGAGCCTAACCTCACAGCCATTTCCGGCGAGTCCGCAACCTTTATCTCGGGCGGTGAATTTCCCATTCCGGCCGGCGTGACCTGCCAAACGACCACGGGCGGCACCATCGGACAATGCGTCCAGACCGTCAGCTTCAAGAAATTCGGCATCTCACTCAACTTCACGCCGGTCGTGCTGACGGAGGGACGGATCAGCCTTCGGGTGATGACCGAAGTGTCGGAAGTCTCGACCGAAAACGCTCTGACCGGCGGTGCCGGTGGAACGACCATTCCCTCGATCAAGACCCGCCGCGCCGAGACGACGCTGGAAATTCCGTCCGGCGGCGCGATGGCGATGGCCGGCCTGATCCAGGAACAGACCAAGCAGGCGATCAACGGTCTGCCGGGCCTGGCGCAACTGCCGGTTCTCGGCACGCTGTTCCGCAGCCGCGACTTCGTCAACAACCAGAGCGAACTGATGGTTCTGGTCACGCCCTATGTGGTGCGCGCGGTGGCGCAGAAGGACCTGTCGCGGCCCGATGACGGCTTTGCCGCCACCTCGGACCCGCAGGCCGACCTGCTCGGCAGCATCAATCGCATCTACGGCGTTCCGGGCCGTGTCGAGAAGGCTCGGAATTATCGCGGCACCTACGGCTTTATTACGGACTGAGGCGGGACGATGACACCGAGGATGAAATCAAAAAAGCCCGCCGATCCCAGGCGCGCCCTCTGCCTGGCGGGAGCGCTGATCGGTCTTTCCGTGGCGCTCAGTGCCTGCAAGCACAGCACCGATGTGGTGACGACGGCGGGCGTGCCCGACGACTATCGCCAGCGCCATCCGATCGCGGTGCAGGAAGCCGACCGCTCGATCGTGGTTTTCGTCGGCCGTGGACGCGGCGGCCTTTCCGCCTCCCAGCGCGCCGACGTGATGTATCTGGGCCAGACCTGGATGCGGGAAGGCACCGGCATCATCAGCATCGACGTGCCCGTCAATACGCCGAACGCGCGGGCGGCCGAAGATTCATTGCGCGAGATCCAGGCGACACTTGCCGCCGCCGGCGTGCCGCCGCGCGCGACCAATGTCCGCCAGTATCGCCCCGAAGATCCCAGGCACATGGCTGCGATCCGCCTCAACTATCCGAAGATTTCGGCGGTGGCCGGCCCATGCGGGCTGTGGCCGGAGGACCTCGGACCGTCGATCAACAACAGGAGCTATTTCGAAAACAAGCCGTATTACAATTTCGGCTGCTCCAATCAGCGCAATCTGGCGGCGATGGTCGACAACCCGTCGGATCTCGTGCAGCCGCGTCCCGAAACCCCAGCCTTCGCGCCGCGCCGTGGTGTAGCCTTCGACAAATATCGCAAGGGCATCTCCACCGCGACCACTTACTCCGAGAGCGAAAAGGCCAAACTCAGCGATACCGGCAAATGATCACTTACTCGCGCCAGAATACAGAACAGCAGCCGGAAATCACGGCGCCGTCCACCGAGGATCACATCGCGCCGGCGCCGCGGGTGTCGGTGCAGGCTTTCTGCGAGACGGTGGAAACCGCGGCCGCCGTGCAGTCGGCGGGCGAAGACCGCCGCCTCGGCAAGGCTCACCTCAAGATTCAGATGGGCTGGCATGGCCGCCGCGGTCGAGGCCTACCGCTCGGCCCCGACCCCGAACGTCATCATCCTGGAAACCGAAAACCGCAACGACATTCTCCTCGGCCTCGACCAGCTCGCCACCGTCTGCGACGCCGGAACCCGCGTGATCGTGATCGGACGCATCAACGACGTCATGCTCTATCGCGAACTGGTGCGCCGCGGCGTCAGCGACTACGTCATCGCCCCGGTCAGCGCCATCGACGTCGTGCGCTCGGTCTGCAACCTGTTCTCGTCGCCGGAAGCCAAGGCCGTCGGCCGCATCATTGCCATCGTCGGCGCCAAGGGCGGCGTCGGCGCGTCCACCGTCGCCCACAACGTCGCCTGGGCGATCGCGCGCGATCTGGCGCTGGATTCCGTGGTCGCCGATCTCGACCTCGCTTTCGGCACCGCCGGCCTCGACTACAATCAGGACCCGCCGCAGGGCATCGCGGATGCGGTGTTCTCGCCCGACCGGGTCGATACCGCGTTCCTCGACCGCCTGCTGTCGAAATGCACCGACCACCTCAGCCTGCTGGCGGCGCCGGCAACGCTCGACCGGGTCTACGATTTCGGTGCGGAGGCGTTCGATTCGATCTTCGATACGCTTCGCACCACGATGCCCTGCATCGTGCTCGACGTCCCCCATCAATGGTCGGGATGGACCAAGCGCGCCTTGATCGCAGCCGACGACATCCTGATCGTCGCGGCGCCCGATCTCGCCAATCTGCGCAACACCAAGAACATCTTCGACCTCTTGAAGGCATCCCGGCCGAACGATCGCGCCCCGCTCTATTGCCTCAATCAGGTCGGCATCCCGAAGCGTCCGGAGATCCCCGCCGCCGAGTTCGCCAAGGCGATCGAAAACCACCCTATCGCCACGATACCGTTCGAGCCGCAAATCTTCGGTTCGGCCGCCAACAACGGCCAGATGATCGCGGAAATCTCCGCAACCCATCGTACCACCGAGATGTTCCTGCAGATCGCGCAGCGGCTCACCGGCCGCGGCGAGACCAAGAAGCCGAAGAGTTCGTTGCTGTCACCTTTGATCGAGAAGTTGCGGGCCAAGAAGTAGGTCGCCTGCGTGGAGTGCCATCGTGTTCGGTAAGCGTAGTGGAAATGATAGCGATACGCGGGCGCTGAGGCCCGCCATCCAGGCGCCGGAGCCGGTTGCCGCCGCGGTAGCAACGCGCGAGGTCGCCGCGCCGACCGTGGCTTCGCCGCCGATCGCCCCCGCCAAGGCGCCGCCCGCCCCCGCCATGGAGGCGCGGCGATCCGACAATTACTACCAGGTCAAGGCGACCATCTTCGGCGCCCTGATCGAGGCGATCGACCTTGCCCAGCTCGCCAAGCTCGACGGCGAGTCCGCGCGCGAGGAAATCCGCGACATCGTCAACGAGATCATCGCGATCAAGAACATCGTGATGTCGATCGCCGAGCAGGAAGAGCTGCTCGACGATATCTGCAACGACGTGCTCGGCTACGGCCCGCTGGAGCCGCTGTTGTCGCGCGACGACATCGCCGACATCATGGTCAACGGCGCCGGCACGGTGTTCATCGAAGTCGCCGGCAAGATCCAGAAGACCGGCATCCGCTTCCGCGACAACCAGCAGCTGCTCAACATCTGCCAGCGCATCGTCAGCCAGGTCGGCCGGCGCGTCGACGAATCCTCTCCGATCTGCGACGCCCGCTTGGCCGACGGCTCCCGCGTCAACGCCATCGTGCCACCGCTGGCGATCGACGGGCCCGCCCTCACCATTCGTAAGTTCAAGAAGGACAAGCTGACGCTCGACCAGCTGGTCAAGTTCGGCGCGATCTCGCCGGAAGGCGCGCAGATCCTGCAGATCATCGGCCGCGTTCGCTGCAACGTTCTGATCTCGGGCGGCACCGGCTCGGGCAAGACCACGCTGCTGAACTGCCTGACCCAATTCATCGAGGAGGACGAGCGCGTCATCACCTGCGAAGACGCCGCCGAACTTCAGCTGCAGCAGCCTCACGTGGTGCGGCTGGAAACCAGGCCGCCCAACATCGAAGGCGAAGGCCAGGTCACGATGCGCGAACTGGTCCGCAACTGCCTGCGTATGCGCCCCGAACGCATCATCGTCGGCGAAGTCCGCGGACCCGAGGCATTCGACCTGCTGCAGGCCATGAACACCGGCCACGACGGTTCGATGGGAACGCTGCACGCCAACAACCCGCGCGAAGCCCTGTCACGCTGCGAATCGATGATCACGATGGGCGGCTTCTCGCTGCCCTCGCGCACCATCCGCGAGATGATCTGCGCCTCGATCGATGTCATCGTGCAGGCTGCGCGCCTGCGTGATGGCTCGCGCCGCATCACCCACATCACCGAGGTGATGGGCATGGAGGGCGACACCATCATCACCCAGGATGTGTTCCTGTACGACATGGTCGGCGAAGACGCGAACGGCAAGATCATCGGGCGGCACCGCTCGACCGGCATCGGACGTCCGCGGTTCTGGGAACGGGCGCGATATTACGGCGAAGAGAAGCGGCTTGCGGCCGCGCTCGACGCCGCCGAAGTCACCGAAACGACGTGAGGAGTCCATGAGCATACAGACGCTCGCACTGGCGTTTCTCGCCGCTACCGCCATTGGCGGCCTGGCCTGGGTATTCATCTATCCATCGCTGTCGGGCCAGAGGAAGGCCGAATCTCGCCGCGCCTCGATCGCGCGTTCCGACGCTCCGGCGCGTCAGGCCGAGAAAACCCAGCGTTCGCGCCGTGAGCAGGTCGAGGGATCGCTGAAGGAACTCGACGCGCGACGCAAGAAGGAGAAGTCCGTCCCGCTCACCACCCGCCTAGCACAGGCGGGTTTGGGATCCTGGACACCCCAGAAATTCTGGATCGTGTCAGGCATTTCCGGCGCGGTCGGATTCGTGCTCGCCTTTGTGATCGGCGGCGGCCTGCTGGGCGCCGCCGTGATGGCTTTCGGCACCGGCCTCGGCCTGCCGCGCTGGGTCCTGGGCTTTCTCAAGAAGCGCCGCGAGAAGGCGTTCCTGAAGGCGCTGCCCGACGCCGTCGACGTCATCGTGCGAGGCATCAAGGCCGGTCTGCCGCTGTTCGAATCGATCAAGGTGGTGGCAGCCGATTCACCCGAGCCGCTCAGGAGCGAATTCAGCGCCATCATCGAAACCCAGACCATCGGCATGCCGCTCGGCGAGGCCTGCGCGCGGCTATATGAGCGGATGCCGCTACCGGAGGCAAACTTCTTCGGCATCGTGGTCGCGATCCAGCAGAAGTCGGGCGGCAACCTGTCGGAAGCGCTCGGCAACCTCTCCAAGGTGCTGCGCGACCGCAAGAAGATGGGGGAGAAGATCAAGGCGATGTCGACGGAAGCCAAGGCCTCCGCGAGCATCATCGGCTCGCTGCCGCCGATCGTGATGCTGCTGGTCTGGATGTCGACGCCCGACTACATCGCGCTGCTCTGGACCCATCAAATCGGTCAGCTCATGCTGGTGTGCTGCGTCGTCTGGATGACGATCGGCGTCCTGGTGATGCAAAAAATGATCAATTTCGACTTCTGACGGTGCAGCCATGATTGATTTTCTGATCGCCAAGATGCACGACGCGCGGTTCATGACGATGCTGCTTGCCGCCATCGCGGCGAGCGCGACCGCCTATACGCTGATCATGCCGCTGTTTGCCGGCGAAGGCCTCGCCAAGCGCATGAAGGCGGTTGCCAGCGAGCGCGAACGGCTCCGGCAGCGCGAGCGCGAGCGCCTTGTCAAATCGGAGAAGGTGTCGCTGCGGCAAACCCCGAAGCAACTCGTTTCCAAGGTGGTGGAAGATTTCAACCTGACCAAATGGCTGGCGCAGGAAGCCGCGCGCGACAAGCTGATCATGGCCGGATATCGCGGCCACGCGCCCTACGTCACGTTCCTGTTTGCCCGCGCGGTGACACCGATCGTACTGTTTATCGGCGCGGCCCTCTATGTGTTCGTGATCACGCAGATGGACAAATCGCTGACGGTCAAGCTCGGCATCTGCGTCGCCGCCGCCTATCTCGGGCTGCAGGCCCCGATGCTGTTCCTGAAGAATGCCATCAGCAAGCGCCAGCTCTCGATCCGCCGCGCCTTTCCCGACGCACTCGACCTGCTGCTGATCTGCATCGAGTCCGGCATGTCGGTCGAAGTCGCCTTCCGCAAGGTCGCCACCGAAATTACATCGCAGTCGATCGCGCTGTCGGAGGAATTCTCGCTGACCACGGCCGAATTGTCCTACCTGCAAGACCGCAAGGTGGCTTACGAGAACCTGGCCAAGCGCACCGGCCTTGAGGGCGTGAAGTCGGTCTGCCTGGCGCTGATGCAGTCGGAACGCTACGGCACTCCGCTCGGCCAGAGCCTGCGCGTGATGGCGCAGGAAAACCGCGACATGCGGATGAACGAGGCCGAGAAGAAGGCGGCCGCGCTGCCGCCGAAGCTCACCGTGCCGATGATCCTGTTCTTCCTGCCGTGCCTGTTCATCGTCATTCTCGGACCGACCTACATCAAGATCCAGATGATGCCGTAACGCGAACAGCGGGCGCGGCGGACGCCGCGCCTTCGACCGTCGTCGTCGCGCGGGCTTGCTGCCTCGCCAGGACTTCGGCAAGCCAGCACGGAAAGGCCCCGGCAAAATCTTGACACAGAAGTCTTGACGCAGAAGTGTTGGGGTGCCGCAGTTTGGGCGACGCGAGGACAAGGCGTGGCGGTACGCCGCGCCGCCGGGCGCGATTACGAACAGCTCTGGAATACTGGATCCCCGCCTTGGCGGGCGTTGACGACTGCGATAATCAGTCGGGCCGATTGAGGGCTGCGACCGGCACGGTCTTGCCGCCATTGCGCGGGCTATCCTTGCGGCTCAGCATTTCCCGCAAATAGGCCACGTTGGCGGTCGCCTCGTCGGCCGGCAGGTCGCCCTTGGCGATGGTCTCGGCTTCCGCGAAGCGGCCCTGCAGGCCGACCACGAGCGCCAGGTTCTGCCGCACCCTTGCGTCGGCGCGGGGATTGGAATGGGCGCGCCGCAGCGTCTCCTCGGCTTTCGGCAATTCCCGCGTCAGCATGTAGGAGAGACCGAGATTGGACAGCACCGACGGCTCTTCCGGCACGATCTTCAGCGCGCTCGCATAATAGCCCCGGGCCTCCTCGTGCTTGCCCATCTTGTCGAGCGTGGTGCCCTGCACTGAAAGAATGCGCCAGTCGGGATTGGCGGGTGAATGGGCGCGGCTGAGCACGTCGAAGGCCGCCTGCGAATTGCCGTTATCGGCGAGCGCGCGGCCGTAAGCGGCAAGCAGCGCCTTGTTGCCGGAATTGGCGATGGTGGCCTGTTCGAGCACGGCGGCGGCCTGCGCCCGCTGGCCGGTGGCGCGCAGCGCCTGGCCGTATCCCAAGGCCGCCTCCGCATCCTTGGGATTGGCGCGATATCGCTCGCCGTAAACCTCGACCGCGCGGCGCGGATCGTCGGGAGCGGCTTGCGCCTTGGAGGACGATGACGATGAGGTCAGCGACCCCGTTATGTCGGACATGGTCTGGCAGCCGCCAAGGCCTGCGGCGAGAACCGCCGTCACGGCCGCGGAGGAGAGGAACCGAGCGAGAGACCCGGCAAGAGACCGGGAATGGCTGGACTGTCGACGCATGGCACTTCAACTCACGGGGAAATGGCTGACGAATGGAGCCGAACGAGCCAGCAATAGACTGTTAACCCTAACGACCGGTTAATTGGCCGTGCTATGCCATCGGCACCACCCACCCGTCCCCTTCCGCGAGACCCGCATGCAATCCCCGTTCGAGACCGCGCCCGACGCCGCTGCCATTCCGATCATTTTCGCCACCAAAACGAATTGGGCCGCGATCGCCAGGGAGCTTCCCGAGCAGGCCCGGCAGTTTGCGGCGGCCAATGACTTCACCGCCAAGCCCGGCAAATGCCTGACGTTGCCCGCGCCCGACGGGAAGATCGCACAGGTCGTTTTCGGCATCGAGGAAGAGAGCAGCAAATCCCGCGATCTGTTCAGGCCCGGCGCCCTGCCGGGCCTGCTGCCGCCGGGCGTCTATCGCTTTGCCAATGCGCCGCATGATGTGCGGCTCGCGACGCTGGCCTTTGCGCTCGGCACCTATCGGTTCGGCCGCTATCGCAAGGCGGAACGGCCCGACGTCCGGCTGGTGCCGCCCGACGGCATCGATGTCACCGATATCGCGCGGATGGCGGAGGCGGCAGCACTTGCGCGCGACCTGATCAATACGCCGTCGAACGATATGGGCCCGGAAGAACTGGCGCAGGCGGCGCAAGCGTTGGCGACGCGATTCGGCGCCACGTTCAACTGCATCATCGGCGATGAGCTCGTGAAGCAGAACTTTCCGCTGATCCACGCCGTCGGCATGGCCTCGACGCGCGCCCCGCGCCTGATCGATCTGAGCTGGGGCGATCCCGCCCATCCCAAAGTGACGCTGGTCGGCAAGGGCGTCTGTTTCGACACCGGCGGCCTCGACCTGAAGCCGTCGAGCGGCATGTTGATCATGAAAAAGGACATGGGCGGCGCCGCCAACGTGCTGGCGCTGGCGCAGATGGTGATGGATGCGAAGCTGAAGGTCCGGCTACGCGTGCTGATCCCCGCGGTCGAGAACGCGGTGGCCGGCAACGCCTTCCGCCCGCTCGACATCTTCCAATCGCGCAAGGGACCGACGGTGGAGATCGGCAACACCGACGCCGAGGGACGGCTGGTGCTGGCGGATGCATTGGCGCTGGCGGACGAAGAGAAGCCGGATCTACTGGTGGACCTCGGCACCCTGACGGGAGCGGCGCGGGTGGCGTTGGGGCCGGATTTACCGCCCTTTTACACCCATGATGAGACACTGGCCGAAGCCGTTGCCGCCCACGCAAAAGGGGAGAACGATCCGTTGTGGCGAATGCCGCTGTGGCCGCCTTACGATTCCTGGCTCGACTCCAAAGTGGCCGACATCAACAACGCACCGTCCGGCGGCTTTGCCGGCTCGATCACCTGCGCGCTGTTCCTGCAGCGCTTCGTCACCGATGCAAAGAGCTGGCTGCATGTCGATATCTACGGCTGGACGCCTTCGGCAAAACCCGCGCGTCCCGAAGGCGGTGAATGCCAGGCCGCTCGCGCGATCTACAAACTGCTGAGCGAACGCTATGGATGATCCGCGCCTGACGCCGGCACGGCCCGAAGTCGCCGCGAAATATCTCGAAGGCAAGGTGAAGGCCGCGCGCTTCGTCGTGGGCGAGGAATTTGGCGTGCGCGATGCCATCGCGCCAATGCGCGAGGGACCTGCTGCGGATGCCATGCTGTCGACGCAAGCGCTGAAGGGCGAGCGCGTCACCATCTACGACCACAACGGCGAGGGCTTTGCCTGGGGGCAACTGAACAGCGACGGCTATGTCGGCTGGATTCCGGATGCGGCGCTGACAAAGCCTGCGGCCGCGCCGACGCACAAGATCACCGCTTTGCGGACGTTCGCGTTCCCGGGCCCGTCGATCAAGCTGTCGCCGGTCGAGACGCTTTCTTTGGGTGCGCGCGTAACGGTTGCCCGTGAAGACGGCGCGTTCGCCGTCACGAACGAAGGCTGGTATCTGCCGCGACGGCATGTCGGCAGCCTCGACGCGATGGAAAAGGATTTCGTCGCGGTCGCCGAACGTTTCGTCGGCACGCCCTATCTGTGGGGCGGCAAGAGCTCGCTCGGCATCGATTGCTCCGGCCTCGTCCAGGTTTCGCTGAACGCCGCCGGCACCGGCTGCCCGCGCGACAGCGATATGCAGCAGGATGGGCTCGGTCGAACGCTCGACGCAGCCGAGGCGAAGCGATTACAACGCGGCGACCTGATTTTCTGGAAAGGGCACGTCGCCATCGTCCGCGACGCCGACACCATCGTGCACGCCAACGCGCATCACATGGCGACCGTGATCGAGAACACCCGAGAGGCAATTGCGCGGATCAAGGCGGTCGGCAGCGAGGTCACGGCGATCAAGCGGTTGTAGCCGCAAGCTTCACCGTCATCACCCGCCTGCAGGTGATGACGGTATTCCAGAGAACTGGCGATTGAGCCGAGAAGCCGCGGCGTATGAATGACGACCTCTACTACGCCTCCGGCACGGCCTCGATCCGGAACGCGGCGGCGAACAGGGCGCGGGTGTAGTCGCTCTTCGGATTCTTGAAGAGCTCCGCGGCGGCCCCCTCCTCCACCACCTTGCCGTGGCGCATCACGATCAGGTGGCTCGCCAGCGAAGCCACGACGCGCAGATCGTGCGAGATGAACATGTAGGTCAGGTCGCGCTTGCGCTGCAACTCGCGCAACAGGTCGACCATCTGCGCCTGGAACAGCATGTCGAGCGCTGAGGTCGGCTCGTCCAGCACGACGAAATTCGGCTCCAGCACCACCGCGCGCGCGATCGAGATACGCTGGCGCTGGCCGCCGGAGAATTCATGCGGATAGCGGAAGCGCGTTTCCGGATCGAGGCCGACGTCTCGCAGCGCCTTGACGACGCGCGTCTCGCGCTCCTCATACGACAGCGACTTCTGATGCACGCTCAATCCCTCGGCGACGATATCGCCGACCGACATGCGCGGGCTCAGCGCGCCGAACGGGTCCTGAAACACGATCTGCATGTCGCGACGGAACGGCAGCATAGCCTTGAAGCGCAGGCCCTGGATGTTGTTGCCGAGGAACACGATCGGGCCATCAGAGGAAATCAGCCGGAGCAGCGCCAGCCCCAGCGTGGTCTTGCCCGAGCCGGATTCGCCGACGACGCCGAGCGTCTCGCCCTTGCGCACCGCGATGCTGACGCCATCCACCGCCTTGATATGACCGACGGTCGAGCGCAACAGTCCGCGCTTGATCGGAAACCAGACCTTGAGATTGTCGGCCGACATCACCACCGGCTCGTTGGGCCGCGGCGGCGCCGGATCCGGCTTCGGCTCTGCCGCAAGCAGCGCGCGGGTATAGGCATGTTTCGGCGCGGTGAAGACCTCTTCGACCGGTCCCTGCTCGACGATCTTGCCCGAATTCATCACGCAGACGACGTCGGCGATGCGGCGGACGATGCCGAGGTCATGGGTGATGAACAGCATGCTCATGCCGAGCCGCGACCTGATTTCGGCGAGCAGCGCCAGGATCTGGGCCTGCACGGTGACATCGAGCGCGGTGGTGGGCTCGTCCGCGATCAAAAGGTCCGGCTCGTTGGCGAGCGCCATCGCGATCATGACGCGCTGGCGCTGGCCGCCGGACAGTTGATGCGGATAGCTCTTCAGCCGGGTTTCGGGATCGGGAATGCCGACCTGCGTCAGGAGCTCCAGCGTCCGCGCCCGCGCCGTCTGTCCGCTAATGCCGCTGTGCAGGAGCAGAATCTCGCCAATCTGCGCCTCGATCGTGTGCAGCGGATTGAGCGAGGTCATCGGCTCCTGAAAGATGATCGAGATGTCGTTGCCGCGGATCTCGCGCATCTCGCTTTCCGCCGCGGTCAATAGCTCGCGGCCGCGGAAGCGGATGTTGCCAGAGGGATGCGAGGCGCCCGGATACGGCAACAGCTTCAGGATCGACAATGCGCTGACGGACTTTCCGGAGCCGGACTCGCCGACGAGGGCCACGCATTCGCCGCGCTTGACGGAAAACGAGACCTGATCGACCGCGAGCGTGTTGCCGAACGCCACCGAGAGGTCGCGGACATCGAGCAGGGGCTGATTGATAGCGTCCATGCCCGTGGCCCCTACCTGAACGTCTTGCGCGGATCGAAGGCGTCGCGCGCGGCTTCGCCGATGAAGATCAAAAGCGACAGCATGATTGCGACCGAGAAGAAGCCGGTGAAACCGAGCCAGGGCGCCTGCACGTTTGCCTTTGCTTGCGACAGCAATTCGCCGAGCGACGGCGAACCGGGCGGCAGGCCGAAGCCGAGAAAATCCAGCGCCGTCAGCGTCATCACCGAGGACGACACAATGAAGGGCAGGAACGTCATCGTCGCGACCATCGCGTTCGGCAACAGGTGACGGAACATGATCACCGGATTTGAAACGCCGAGCGCCCGCGCCGCCTGGATATATTCAAAATTTCGTCCGCGCAGGAACTCGGCGCGCACCAGCCCGACCAGGGACACCCAGGAGAACAACAGCAAGATGCCGAGCAGGACAAAGAAGCCCGGCACCAGCACCGAGGACAGAATCAGCAGCAGATACAGCGAAGGAATGGCAGTCCAGACCTCGATCAGCCGCTGGAAGGTCAGATCGATCCAGCCGCCGAAATAGCCCTGCACGCCGCCGGCCGCGATGCCGATGATCGAGGAGACAATCGTCAGCGTCAGGCCGAACAGCACCGAAATGCGAAAACCATAGATCAGCCGCGCCACGACGTCGCGGCCCTGGTCGTCGGTGCCGAGCCAGTTGTATTCGAGGTCGCTGCAGCCCTTGAGGCCCTTTTTCTGCACGACCTCCTTGCACTGCGCTTCGGTGAGCATCCAGGTCGGCGGCGACGGCGCCGGCGTCGGCAGGTCGAGATTATGGGTGTGGTAGGAAAAGCGAATCAGCGGCCAGATGACGGTGCCACCCTTTTCCGCGATCTGCTTCTGCAAGTAGGGATCGCGATAGTCGGCAGCGGTCTCGAAGTCGCCACCGAAAGTGGTTTCGGAATAGGTGACGAAGGCGGGCCAGTAGAGATGCCCGTCATATTTGATCAGGAACGGCCGGTCGTTGGCGATCAACTCTGCAAACAGCGAGACCACGAACAGGACCGCAAATACCCAGAACGACCAGTAGCCGCGGCGGTTTGCCTTGAAATTATGCCAGCGGCGACGATTGAGCGGCGAAGGCTGGAAGGCGTGGCGCACCGGCGGCACGACTTCGCCGAGCGGTGACTGCGTGGTGGTTTCGACCGGCTGGGGCGCGAGCATCGCCATCAGACTTCCCTCGCCTCAAAATCGATCCTCGGATCGATCCACATATAAGCGAGGTCGGAGATCAGGTTGACCACGAGACCGACCAGCGAAAAGATGAACAGTGTTCCAAATACCACGGGGTAATCGCGGTTCAGCACGCTTTCGAATCCGAGCAGGCCGAGGCCGTCGAGCGAGAAGATGGTTTCGATCAACAGCGAGCCGGAGAAAAAGGCGTGGATGAACGCACTCGGGAAGCCGGCGATCACGATCAGCATCGCATTGCGGAAGATGTGATTGTAGAGGACCTGCCGCTCGCTGCAGCCCTTGGCGCGCGCGGTCATGACATATTGCTTGCGGATCTCATCGAGGAACGAGTTCTTGGTGAGCAGCGACATGGTGGCGAAGGCGCCGAGCGCCATCGAGAGCAGCGGCAGCGTGATGTGCCAGAAATAGTCGATGATCTTCCAATACCAGGGAAACTGCGCCCAGCCGTCCGAGGTCAGGCCGCGCAGCGGAAACACGTTGAAAAACGAACCGCCGGCGAACAGCACGATCAGGAGAATAGCGAACAGAAATCCCGGGATCGCAAAGCCGATGATGATCACGCCCGAGGTCCAGGTGTCGAACTTTGATCCGTCCTGCACAGCCTTTCGGATGCCGAGCGGGATCGAGATCAGGTAGGTCAGGAGCGTCATCCAGATGCCGAGCGACATCGAGACCGGCAGCTTCTCCTTGATGAGCTGGATCACGCTGACATCGCGGAAATAGCTCTTGCCGAAATCGAAGCGTGCGAAATTCCACAACATCAGCGCAAAACGCTCGGGCGCCGGCTTGTCGAAGCCAAACTGGACTTCGAGCTTCTTGATAAAGTCAGGATCGAGCCCCTGCGCGCCGCGATATTTCGAACCGACGGCGTCCGCCGCCGCGCCGGCCTGGTTGCCGCGCGCGCCGAAATCGCCACCGCCGCCCGATACCCGCGACGTGCCGCCAGTGTCGGCGCCCGAGAGCTGCGCGATGACCCGTTCAACCGGGCCTCCGGGCGCGAACTGCACGACCACAAAGGAGACGAACAGGATTCCCAGAAGCGTCGGGATCATCAGGAGAATGCGGCGGGCGATATAGGCCGTCATGAATTACTTCGCCTGTTCGAGCTTCGCGGCCTTGGCGGCGTCATACCACCAATTGTCGGGCGCACCGGTGCCTTGCGTGTAGCGTGCCGGCTTTGGCGGATGCGCGAACAGGTCCCAATAGGCGATCGGGTGGTTGGTGCGATACCATTGCGGCACCCAATAGCGGCCGGCCCGGAACACACGATCGAGCGCGCGGCACGCGATCGTCAAATCGGCGCGCGTTTCGGCGCCGATGGCCTTGTCGACCAGCGCATCGATCGCGGGATTGGCCACTCCCGCCAGATTGTACGATCCCTTTGTGGCAGCCGCGTGCGATGTGAAGTACGGCCGCAGGCTGTCGCCCGGCGTGGGCGACATGCTCAGGCGCATAATCGCGACGTCGAAATCGAAGGCCTCCACCCGCGCGCGATACTGCACGGCGTCAATCAACCGGATGCTGGCTTCGATGCCGAGCTGACCGAGATTCTTGATGAAGGTCGCGTGATGAGGCTGGAACGACGGCTCGTCGAGCAGGAATTCGATCGCAAAGATCTCACCGTTCGGCATCAGCCGCTTGCCGTCCTTGACGGGAAGCTTTGCCTCCTGCAGCAATTGCTGCGCCTTGCGCAGCAATTGCCGATCCTGGCCCGATCCATCCGATACCGGTGGCACGAACGGCTCGCCGAACACCTCGTTCGGCACCTGCCCGCGGAACGGCTCGAGCAGCTTCAGCTCTTCGGGGGAGGGCAGCCCGGTCGCCACCATGTCCGAATTCTGGAACGGCGACACCGTGCGCGCATAGGCGCCGTACATCACGGTCTTGTTGGTCCACTCGAAATCGAACGCATTGATGACCGCTTCGCGCACTTTGGGGTCTTTGAACTTGTCGCGGCGGGTGTTGAAGAACCAGCCTTGTCCACCCGACGGCAGTTCATCCGGTAGCGTCTCGCGCTTGACGCGGCCGTCCTTGATCGCCGGAAAGTCGTAACGCGTCGCCCAGATGCGCGCGGTGAACTCCTCGCGGTAGAGATAGTTCTTGCCGGTAAAGCCTTCGAACGCCACGTCGCGGTCGCGATAGAACTCATAGCGCACGGTATCGAAATTGTGGCTGCCGCGGTTGACGGGAAGATCGGCTGCCCACCAATCCTTCACCCGTTCGTATTCGACGTAGCGGTTGATTTCATATTTTCCCACCTTGTACGGCCCTGAGCCGAGCGGGATCTCGGTGGTCGATTCCTCGAACGGGCGCTTCGCGTAATAGGCTTTGGAGAAGATCGGCAGGCCTGCAACATAGAGCGGGACGTCGCGGGCGCGGTTTGGCGCGAAGATCACGGCCACCATCGCATCGTCGAGCGCCTCGGCCTTCACGAAGTCGCGCAGCTGTACCAGGATCAGCGGATGACCCTTTTCCTTCAGCGTGTTGAGCGAGAAGACGACGTCATGCGCCGTCATCTTCGAGCCGTCATGAAAACGCGCCTCGGGGCGCATCGTGAAACGGTAGGTCAACTTGTCAGGCGAGATCCACACCGACTTTGCGGCGAGACCGTACATCGCGTCAGGCTCGTCGTTGGCGCGCGCCATCAGCGAGTCAAAGGTCAGCTCCATGCCCTTCGCGCCTTCGCCCTTGAGGATGAAGGCGTTGAAGGAATTGAATGTCTGGAAGGACTGATTATAGGCACGGGTCGACGGGATCGTGGAAAACAATCCGCCTTTCGGCGCTTGCGGATTGACGTAGTCGAAATGCTTGAAGTCGGCGGGGTATTTCAGGTCGCCGAACACCGACATGCCGTGGGTTTCAGTGCCCACCTCGGAAGCGGTGGCTGCCGGTCTGAGGCCGACAGCGCTCAGCGCGCCGACACCGAGACCCAGCACGTGCCGGCGATTGAGTAGCGCCATGCGCGATCCCTTCAACTGCGCTTTCCGATCTTGGCTGCCTTGTCGGCGTCCCACCACCACAGCGACGGGAAGCCCGACAGGCCGTATTTGGGCAATTCGGACGGCCTGCCGAAGCGATCCCAGCGTGCGGTCCGGACCTTGGGATAATTCCACTGCGGCACGACATAGTGATTCCACAGCAGCACGCGGTCGAGTGCCCTGGTCGCGGCAACAAGGTCATCCCGACCCTTGGCATAGATCAGCCGCTCGATCAATTTGTCGATGGCCGGATTCTTGATGCCGATGACATTGCGCGAACCCGCCATCTCCGCCGCCTGCGAACCCCAATATTCGCGCTGTTCATTTCCGGGTGACAACGATTCCGCCCACGACGAGACGACCACGTCGAAATCCCAGTTGCGAAGCCGGTTCTCATACTGTGTCGGATCGATTGTGCGCACGCTGACGGCGATGCCAAGCCTCTCCAGCGACGGCTTGAAGAACAGCATCACCCGTTCGAAGGTCGGGTCTGCACCGAGCAATTCGAGCGCAAATTGTGCTCCCGTCTTGCTATCGACAAGCTTGCGCTCGCGCACCTCGTACCCAGCTTCCTTCAGCAAGCGCAGCGCCTCACGTAGATTTTCGCGAACCGCTTCGGGATTGCCGCCGGTCGGATTGGTATAGGGCTTCGTGAATACCTCGGGCGGCACTTCGGCGCGGACGGCTTCAAGTATTTCCAACTCCCTGCCTTCCGGCACGCCGCTTGAAGCCAGTTCAGTGCCATCGAAGTAGCTGCTGATGCGCTTGTACTGACCGAAGAACATCTGCTTGTTCGTTTCCTCGAAATCGAACGCAAAATTCAGCGCGCGGCGCACGCGCGGATCCCTAAACTGCTCACGCCGGATATTCAGCGCGAATGCCTGCATGATTCCGGAACTGCGGTTTGGAAACTCCTCGAGCAGCACGCGCTTGTCATTGACGGCCGGGAAGTCGTAGGCCGTCGCCCAGTTCTTGGCGCTGTTTTCGGTGCGCCAATCGACCTGGTCGCCCTTGAACGCCTCGAGTGCGACCGTCGAGTCCCGGAAATATTCCAGGCGCAGCTCGTCGAAATTGTTACGTCCGACATTCGTGCTGGAATCGCGCCCCCAATGGTCCTTCACACGCTCCAGCGTCAGCGTCCTTCCTGGGACAAACTCCTTGATGCGATAGGGGCCCGAACCCAGCGGCTTCTCCAGCGTCGTCGCGGAGATGTCGCGCTTGCGGCCCTCGCTGTCAGCGCCCTCCCACCAATGCTTCGGCAAGATCGTGAGCTGTCCAACGATCTGCGGGAGCTCGCGATTGCCAGGCGCATCGAAGCTGAACTTTATCTCGCGATCACCGACTTTTTCAGCTTTCACCACATGGCGATAGTAAGCCGAATACTGCGGATGATTTTTCTTGAACGCGTCAAGTGAGAAGATCACATCGTCAGGCGTGACAGGCTTTCCGTCGTGCCATTTCGCCTCTTGCCTGAGACGGTACGTGACCCAGGAGAAATCCTCGGGATGGCTGACGGCTTCGGCCAATTCGCCGTACTCGGTCGAAACCTCATCCAGCGACTGCGTCATCAGAGATTCGTAGATCAACTGAACGCCGCCTGCGAGCGATCCTTTGACGCCGGCAACCACAAGGTTGAAGTTATCAAACGTCCCGATCTGGATCTGACGTACGGTGCCGCCCTTAGGGGCCTCCGGATTGACGTAGTCGAAGCGCTTGAAGCCGGCCGGGTACTTGACTTCGCCGAACAGCGACAGCGCATGCTGCCACGTGAGTTCGCCGGACGCCGATTGGGCGTAGGCTGGCGTAATCGCCGAGATTCCGGGAGCAAGCCCCAGCGCGGGGGTCATGGCGGCAACCGCGCCGCCCTGGAGAAGATGTCGTCGGGTAATGGCCAAATGCAGAATTCCTGTTGCTGACGCCAGTATCCGTTGCTTTTGAAGTTCGCCGTCCCTGCCACGAACAACGATAACAACGAGGCCGAGCTAGTGAGGACCCAATATAAGGCAAGGGTTCGACAGATTACGTTGCTTTTTCCTCATGATAGCAGCTTGGGAACACCGCCGCTGCGGCGAAAAGTCCCGGTAACAACTCCGACAACAACAGTGCGATCCCTCATAGCGAAACGGCCAGGCAATGCCTGGCCGCAATGTCGCGCGGAAGTCCCTGCAGGACTGTCGAAATCTTACTTTGCCGCGGTCGGCAGCGGGGCCGGGCTTTCCGAAAGGCTGCGCAGATAGGCGATCACGTCGGCGCGCTCGCTGTCCTTCGGAATGCCGGCAAAGCCCATCGCGGTGCCCGGAACAAAGGCCTTGGGATTGGCAAGGAACTTGTTGAGATCGTCATAGGTCCAGGTGCCGCCCTTGCCCTTCATGGCGGCCGAGAAATTGAACCCGCCACGTCCCGCGCCCTTCGGCTCGTTCAGGACATTATAGAGGTTCGGGCCGACGCGGTTCGGGCCCCCCTTCTCGAAGGTGTGGCAAGCGGCGCACTTCTTCGCGGCGGCGGTGCCCTTCTCGACGGAGGCGGTCTGCAAAAGCTTCTCGATCGGCTCGGAGGGAGCTGCGGCTTCCTTGGCTCCACCGTGAGAGGCGTCTTCCTTCACGGCGATCTCAAAGCCCGGCTTTTCCGGTTTCACGGGCGCGAAAATCGCATGAGCGGCAAAGCTCGTCACCAGGATAACGAGGCAGGTACCGAGGATGGCACCGAGAATTTTGTTGAGTTCGAAGGAGTCCATAGTGGGATCAGGCTCCAGGCCGGGAAGGTCGACTGAAGGCCGGCAAAACGGCCGCGGGTGCGCATCAGGAATCAGCCTTTCGCGCCGCACCCTCAGCAGAGGTTGAGATATCGGTTTGCCCGGGCTCTGGCAACCCGTATAAACGCGCCGACTTTCCGCCAATCCCCATTATTTCCGGCCTGTTTTCGCAAGGCCCCAGACCCTCGTTCCGATGACCGATATCCGCATCCTGGTGCTGATTCCCGCCCGCATGGCGGCAACCCGCCTGCCCGGCAAGCCGCTGCTCGACATTGGCGGCCTGCCGATGATCGTCCACGTGCTGCGGCGGGCCGAGGAGGCCCAAATCGGCCGGGTGGCGGTCGCCACCGACACGCCCGAGATCGCGGCCGCCGTGAAAGCCGCCGGCGGCGAGGTGGTGATGACCCGTGCCGATCATCCCTCCGGCTCCGACCGGATCCACGAGGCCATGCGGACGATCGATCCTGATGGGCGGGCTGAGATTGTGGTCAACCTGCAGGGCGACTTTCCCACGATCGCGCCGGAAACCATCCGGGCCGCGTTGCCACCGCTCGACGACCCCACCGTCGACATCGCGACGCTGGCCTCGCAGATCCATACCGAAGAAGAGGACCAGGCCCCCAGCGTGGTGAAGGCGGTCGGCTCGCCGATCGGCCCAAACCGGCTTCGTGCGCTCTATTTCACCCGCGCCACGGCGCCCCATGGCGACGGCCCGCGCTACCACCATATCGGCCTCTACGCCTACCGCCGCGCCGCGCTGGAACGGTTCGTGGCGCTGCCGCCGTCTCCGCTGGAACAGCAGGAGAAGCTCGAGCAGCTCCGCGCGCTGGAGGCCGGGATGCGGATCGACATCACCATCGTCGACAGCGTTCCCCGCGGGGTCGACACCCCGGCCGACCTCGAAACCGCCCGGCGCATGCTGGCAAAAACCTGAGCCGCTGCTAAAAGGCCCCGCATGACCAAGAAGCTCAAAATCGCATTCCAGGGCGAGCCTGGCGCCAATTCCCATATCGCCATCGTCGAGGCCTATCCCGACGCCGAGCCGTTGCCGTGCGCGACTTTTGAGGACGCGCTGTCCGCGATCTCCTCCGGCGAGGCTGACCTCGGCATGATCCCGATCGAGAATTCGGTCGCCGGCCGGGTCGCCGATATCCATCATCTGCTGCCGGCCTCCGGCCTGTTCATCGTCGGTGAATGGTTTTTGCCGATCCGCCATCAATTGATGGCACCGAAGGGCACAAAGCTCTCGGACATCAAGACGGTGGAGAGCCACGTCCACGCGCTCGGGCAATGCCGCCGCATCATCCGCAAGCTCGGCATCAAGCCGATCGTTGCGGCCGATACCGCCGGCAGCGCGCGCGACGTTTCCGAACGCAAGGACAAGAGCGTGGCCGCGATCGCGTCCCGCCTGGCGGCGCAAATCTACGGCCTCGATATCCTCGCCGAAGACGTCGAGGACGAAGCCCACAACACTACGCGCTTCGTGGTGCTGGCGCGCGAAGCCGATTGGGCCAAGCCAAACTCTGGCCCGCTGGTTACCACTTTTGTTTTCCGGGTACGCAACCTGCCGGCCGCGCTCTACAAGGCGCTCGGCGGCTTCGCCACCAATAGCGTCAACATGACGAAATTGGAAAGCTACATGGTCGACGGCAATTTCTTTGCGACGCAGTTTTATGCCGATGTTGACGGCCACCCCGATGATAGGGGCCTCGCCTTTGCGCTGGAAGAACTGAAATTCTTCTCGCGCGAATTTCGCATCGTCGGCGTCTATCCGGCGCATCCGTTCCGCGCGACGTTTAGCGAGAAGCAGGATTAAGGGACGCACACGCATCTGTTCGCGTCTCCCGGCGCACGACTGCTGCCGTGGGCGCGGAGAGCGCAGATTCGTGACGTGCTACAGCCGGACCCTTACCGGCGAGCGGCGAGTTGCGCGGCATTAACGGTGCAGCGGATACGGATATTATGAAAGCGGTACTCGCGGCGTTATCAGCCGATGTACGCCCCCTCTCCGATCACCACCGGCCGTTACCAGCCCCACCCTGGACGCGGACCCCAGCCTGGACGCGGACCCCACACGGGGCGCGGACCCCACACGGGCCGCGGGCGCCAAACTGGCCCGCCCCAAGCATAAGCGCCACGCCATCCCGGACGCCACACGGGGCGCGGGCCCCAACCGCCGGCGACCCATCTCGGACCCGGACGCCACACGCAGCGACCCCAGGCGTTGCAGACCCAGCGGACCTGCTCGGCATTCGCGACTGGTCGCGAGATCTGATTGGCAAGCGGAAGCCCATTCGGCATTGCGGCATTAGCCGAGCCGGCAGCGAGTACAACGCCGCCTAGGGCGGCCAACCCGACAACAGCAGATTTCAGTTCCATTGCTTGTCTCCTTGGTTGGAGACTTCAACAACTTCGTTGACAACGCTTGGTTGCTTCCAGGCTTGAACAAACGCAGGCATGCAGATCAGGAATGCTGAAAGGCAGGAATGCTAAGAGAATGCTAAGAAGAGAATGAGATAATGATTTGCAGAAAAGTCATCACGATCTAGGCGGCAGCTTTCTTGCTCAGCCCAAAGGCATCCGCCAGCAGACTGTACGACTTCTTGCGCGCGTCGTGATCGTAGACAGCGGTGATGATCATGAGTTCATCCGGCTTGCTTGCCGCGATCATCGGCTCAAGCTTCGACAGGATCGTCGCGGGACTGCCGACGAACAAGCGCGAGCGGTTGCGCATGACAGAGGCGCGCTCGGCGTCGCTGTAATTGTAGGCCAGCGCTTCCTCGACGCTCGGCAGCGGCAGGTATTGTCCGCGGTCGCGGCGCAGGCGGTTGAGGTCCATCGAGGAGGCGAGCTGTTCGGCTTCCGCATCGGTTTCGGCGGCGACCGCTGCGATGGCGAGGATGCCGTGCGGCGTGGGGCGCCAGCCGGATGGCTTGAAATGGTCGCGGTAGTTGGTCATCGCCGCGATCGCGTCATAAGACGCAAAATGATGCGCGAACGCGAAGCCCATGCCGACTTGCGCCGCCAGCTCCGAACTGTAATCGCTCGAACCGAGCAGCCAGATCGGCGGCAGCGGCGTGTCGTCGGGCATCGCCACCACGTTGTTGTAGGGATGGCCGGCCGGGAAATCGCGGGTCTCCCACAACACCAGTTCACTTAAGCGTTCGAGGAAGTCATCGCCCTCGCGGCGGTCGAGCCGGCTACGCAGCGCGTGCGCGGTGGCGCCATCGGTGCCGGGCGCGCGGCCAAGGCCGAGATCGATGCGGCCGGGGAACAGCGCCTCCAGCATCTTGAAGCGCTCGGCCACCACCAGCGGCGCATGGTTGGGCAGCATCACGCCGCCGGAGCCGACGCGGATGTTGTTCGTTACCGCGGCGATCTGGCCGATCATCAGGTCGGGCGCGGGGCTCGCCACCGAGGCCAGATTGTGGTGCTCGGCGAGCCAGTAGCGGACATAGCCGAGGCCGTCGACATGGCGCGCCAGATCGATGCTGTTCTGCAGCGCGTGGGCCGGACGGGTGCTTGTGGTGACGACGGAGAGGTCAAGGACTGAAAGCGGGATCATGGCGCTAAACTAATGTGGTAAGCGAGGGCGACAAAGGCCCGGTCGGCGCAGATCAGGCCCGCGCTTGTGGGGAAAGCAGCGGCGGGACGCGGACCATAAGTGGGACAATACGTGACAAGTTGACCACATTGGTAACCTGCCCACAATCCAGAACGCCTCCTATGGAAAGCCGATTTCTGCATAACTATATGTTTATACTAACTAATAGCCAAGCTCCTTGTTGCCCACCGTCATTTCTATAAAGTCAATATTTCGCATATTCGTACAGTAATTGGGCTATTTCCCATCAACGATGGGCTGTTTGGCCAGGCTCGTTTGGCCTATTTTAGCTGACTGCCGCTAGGGCTTGATGCCGGCCCATCCTTTCGGAGCTTAGTGAAGTGCCATGACCGAGGTTACGCCCCCCGCTTTCGACGGCCATCGCGCGCTGCATTCGCCCAGGATCTCCTTCGAGTTCTTCCCGCCCAAGACGGAAGAGATGGAGCGGAGCCTGTGGGAGACCATCAACCGGCTGGCGCCGCTGACGCCGAATTTCGTGTCCGTGACCTATGGCGCCGGGGGATCGACCCGGGAGCGCACCCATTCGACCATCGCGCGCATCCTGAAAGAGACCCGCCTGACGCCAGCGGCGCATCTGACCTGCGTCGGCGCGCCGAAGGGCGAGATCGACGAGGTGGTGGCGCGCTATCACGAGATCGGCGTCCGCCACATCGTGGCGCTGCGCGGCGACCCGACCAGCGGCATCGGCACCGCCTATCATGCCCACCCGGACGGCTATCAGAGCTCGCCCGATCTGATCGAAGGCATCAAGAAGCGCTATCCCGATATCGAAATCTCGGTTTCGGCCTATCCCGAAAAGCATCCGGAGAGCCCGACGATCGATGCCGATATCGACACGCTCAAGGCAAAGGTCGACGCCGGCGCGGCGCGCGCCATCACGCAGGTGTTCTTCGATAACGACCTCTACTTCCGCTACCTCGATCGCGTCCGCGCCCGCGGCATCGATATTCCGGTCGTCCCCGGCATCATGCCGATGCACAATTTCAAGCAGGCGCGCAGCTTCGTGACCCGCGCGGGCACGACGGTGCCGACCTGGCTGGCGGATAAGTTCGATGGCCTCGACGACGACGCCGAGACGCGCAAGCTGGTCGCCGCGACCGTCGCCGCCGGCCAGGTGCAAAAACTCGCCAAGCATGGCGTCGACACCTTTCACTTCTACACCATGAATCGCGCGGACCTCGTGTTTGCGATCAGCCATCTCCTGGGCATCCGTCCCAATGGCGCACAGAAGGCCGCTTGATCCGATGAGTGCCAAGATTTCGCCCAAGCGAACCGCCCTGCTCGCCGCCGCCCGCGAGCGCATCCTGGTGCTCGACGGCGCCATGGGCACCATGATTCAGGGCCTGCAGTATGACGAAGCCGCGTTTCGCGGCGCGCGTTTCGCGGATTTTCATCGCGATGTCCGCGGGAACAACGACCTTTTGATCCTGACGCAGCCGCAGGCGATCGAGGACATCCACGCGGCTTACCTGCGCGCGGGCGCCGACATCGTCGCGACCAATACGTTCTCCTCGACCTCGATCGCGCAGGCCGACTACGACATGTCGGACCTCGCCTACGAACTGAACCGCGACGGCGCAAAACTCGCCCGCGCCGCA
Source organism: Bradyrhizobium sp. AZCC 1678 (assembly GCF_036924765.1). Classification (NCBI taxonomy): domain Bacteria; kingdom Pseudomonadati; phylum Pseudomonadota; class Alphaproteobacteria; order Hyphomicrobiales; family Nitrobacteraceae; genus Bradyrhizobium; species Bradyrhizobium sp. AZCC 1678. The sequence goes on along the minus strand of NZ_JAZHSE010000001.1, from coordinate 1,554,136 downwards.
GCGATGCGCGTCAGCGCCGAGGACGGCAAGCCGCGCTTCGTCGCCGGCGCATTGGGGCCGACCAATCGCACCGCGTCGATCTCGCCCGACGTTTCCAACCCCGGCTACCGCGCCGTCACCTTCGATGATTTGCGCAAGGCCTATGGCGAACAGATCAACGGCCTGCTCGACGGCGGCGCCGATCTGCTGCTGGTCGAAACCATCTTCGACACGCTGAACGCCAAGGCGGCGCTCTACGCCATCTCCGAGATCACCGAAGCGCGCGGCATCGACGTACCCGTGATGATCTCGGGCACCATCACCGACAAATCCGGCCGCCTGCTGTCGGGACAATTGCCGGAAGCGTTCTGGAATTCGGTGCGGCACGCCAAACCGATCACCATCGGCTTCAACTGCGCGCTCGGCGCCGAAGATCTCCGCGCGCACATCGCGGACATCGGCCGCGTCGCCGACACGCTGGTTTGCGCCTATCCGAACGCCGGCCTGCCCAACGAGTTCGGCCAGTATGACGAGAGCCCGGAATACATGGCCCGCCTGATCGGCGAGTTCGCCGAGGCCGGCCTTGTCAACATCGTCGGCGGCTGCTGCGGTACCACGCCGGACCATATCGCCGCGATTGCGGCAGCGGTTGCCCCGCACAAGCCGCGCGCGGTTCCTACGATCGAGCCGCGGCTGCGGCTCTCGGGCCTCGAGCCGTTCGAACTGACGCCGGCGATCCCGTTCGTGAATGTCGGCGAGCGCACCAACGTCACGGGATCTGCGAAATTCCGCAAGCTGATCACGGCGGGCGATTACACCGCGGCGCTTCAGGTGGCGCGCGACCAGGTCGAGAACGGCGCCCAGATCATCGACGTCAACATGGACGAGGGCCTGCTCGATTCCGAAGCCGCGATGGTGACCTTCCTCAACCTCGTCGCCGCCGAGCCCGACATTGCCCGCGTCCCCGTGATGGTCGACTCCTCGAAATTCAACGTGATCGAGGCCGGCCTGAAATGCGTTCAGGGCAAGCCGGTGGTGAATTCGATCTCGATGAAGGAAGGCGTGGAGAAATTCATCCACGAGGCCCGCATCGCGCGCCGCCATGGCGCTGCGGTCGTGGTGATGGCGTTCGATGAGGTCGGACAGGCAGATACGTTTGCGCGCAAGACCGAAATCTGCAAGCGCGCCTATGACATCCTGGTCAACGAAGTCGGCTTTCCCCCTGAAGACATCATCTTCGACCCGAATATTTTTGCGATCGCGACCGGACTTGAAGAGCACAACAATTACGGCGTCGACTTCATCGAGGCGACGCGCTGGATCCGCCAGAACCTGCCGCATGCGCACATCTCCGGCGGCGTCTCGAACCTCTCGTTCTCGTTCCGCGGCAACGAGCCGGTGCGCGAGGCCATGCATTCGGTGTTTCTCTATCATGCCATTCATGCCGGCATGGACATGGGCATCGTCAATGCCGGGCAGATGATCGTCTATGACGACATCGATCCCGAACTGCGCCAGGTGTGCGAAGACGTCATCCTCAACCGCGACCCCGGCGCTTCCGAGCGGCTTTTGGCGCTGGCGGAGAAATTCCGCGGCAAGGAGAAGCAGACCAAGGAGCAGGACCTCGCCTGGCGCGAGTGGCCGGTCGAGAAACGGCTGAGCCACGCGCTGGTGCACGGCATTACCGAATTCATCGAAGCAGACACCGAAGCCGTCCGCAAAACGGTGGAGCGGCCGCTAAACGTGATCGAAGGCCCGCTGATGGCCGGCATGAACATCGTCGGCGACCTCTTTGGCGACGGAAAAATGTTCCTGCCGCAGGTGGTGAAGTCGGCGCGCGTGATGAAGCAGGCGGTCGCCTATCTGATGCCATTCATGGAAGAGGAGAAGGCGCGCAACCTCGCCAACGGCGTGACCGGCGACGGCCGCAACGCCGCCGGCAAGATCGTGCTCGCCACCGTCAAGGGCGACGTCCACGACATCGGCAAGAACATCGTCGGCATCGTGCTGCAATGTAACAATTTCGAGGTGATCGACCTCGGCGTGATGGTGCCCGCCGCCAAGATCATCGAGACCGCCAAGGCGGAAGATGCCGATATCATCGGGCTGTCCGGCCTGATCACGCCCTCGCTCGACGAGATGAGTTTTCTGGCCGGCGAAATGGAGCGGCAGGGCATGAAGATGCCGCTGTTGATCGGTGGAGCCACCACCAGCCGTGTCCACACAGCCGTGAAGATCGACCCGAACTACAAGGGTGGACCGGTGGTGCACGTCAACGACGCCAGCCGCGCCGTCGGCGTGGCGTCGTCACTGCTCTCGCCCGAGCGGCGCGAGGCCTATGCCGCCGACATCCGCGCCGAATACGCCAAAATTTCCGCGGCGCATTTCCGCGCCCAGGCCGACAAGAAGCGGCTGAAGCTCGCCGACGCCCGCGCCAACGCGGTCAAGGCCGACTTCGCCAAGACGCCGCCGAAGAGGCCGGCGTTTTTGGGCATCAGGAGTTTTGACGCCTACGATCTCGCGGAGCTCGCCGAATACATCGATTGGACGCCGTTCTTCCAGACCTGGGAATTGACCGGACGCTTCCCGGCCATCCTCGACGATCCCAAGATCGGCGAAGTCGCGCGTTCGCTCTATGACGACGCGCGCAAGATGCTCGATCTCATCGTCAGGGAGAAATGGTTCAAGGCCCGCGCCACCATCGGCTTCTGGCCGGCCAATGCCGACGGCGACGATATCGCCGTCTATGCCGACGATGCGCGAGCCAGAAAGATCGCGACCTTCCACACGCTGCGCCAGCAACTGGAGAAGCGCGAAGGCCGCTTCAATGCCGCGCTGTCGGATTTCATCGCCCCCGCCTCGTCCGGCGTGCCCGATTATGTCGGCGCCTTCGTGGTCACCGCCGGGATCGGCGAGGACGCGGTCGCCGACCGCTTCAAGAACGCCAATGACGATTACTCCTCGATCCTATGCAAAGCGCTGGCCGATCGTCTGGCCGAAGCATTCGCCGAGCGGATGCATCAGCGCGTGCGCAAGGAATTCTGGGGCTACGCGCCGGACGAGGCGCTGGCTTCCGATCAATTGATCCTCGAACAATATGCCGGCATCCGCCCGGCGCCCGGCTATCCCGCGCAGCCCGATCACACCGAGAAGGCGACGCTGTTCCGCCTGCTCGATGCCGAGAACACCGCAGGCGTGAGGCTGACCGAGAGCTTTGCGATGTGGCCGGGCTCGTCGGTGTCGGGGCTTTATTTCTCTCATCCCGAGAGCTTCTATTTCGGCGTCGGCAAGATCGAGCGCGATCAGGTCGAGGACTATGCCGCGCGCAAGGGCATGAGCGTCGCCGAGACCGAACGCTGGCTGGCGCCGGTGCTGAACTACATTCCCGCGCAGGAACAGCCCGCGAAAGAGCCGGTGCCGATGGTGACCGTCCCCGCCAACGACGTTACCTCCAAGGATTTGGCCTCGCATCCGCCCGGCTGCGCCTGCGCGGTGCATCTGGCCTGGCGCAGGAAGGCGGTGGGGGCGTAACTCGTCATCACCGGGCTTGACCCGGTGATCCATCTTCACGAGAATCTTGCGAGGTGATGGATGCCCGGATCAATCCGGGCATGACGTGGTGCCCGAGGCTTCCCCCATGAAATTCTTCTCCTTCTGGCGATCGCTGGCGAGCTTTCGCGTCCGCATCGCGCTCAATCTGAAGAACGTCCCGGCCGAGGTGATCTTCGTCGACCTCGACGCCAACGCGCATCGTGACCCCGAGTATCGCAAGATCAATCCGCAGATGGCGTTGCCGGCGCTGGTCGAGGATGACGGCACCACGCTGTTCCAGTCGCTCGCGATCCTGGAATATCTCGACGAGAAATACCCATCTCCGCCGCTGCTGCCCGCCGACTCAGCCGGCCGCGCCCGTGTCCGCGCGCTGGCGCTGATGGTTGCCTGCGAAGGCCATCCGCTCTTGGTGCCGCGGGTGCGGCGCTATCTCGACCACGAACTCAACCTGCGCGACACGCAGCAGGCGGCGTGGCGGCGGCACTGGATCGTGGAAACGCTGGCCGCGCTGGAGGGGCATCTGGCGGGGCACAAGGACACTGGCCGGTTTTGTCATGGCGACGCGCCAACGCTGGCGGATATCTGCATGGTCGGCCACGTCACCGTCGCCGTGACGCAGCAGATCGACCTGAAAATCTATCCGACGGTGAAGCGCATCTTCGAGACCGCGATGGCGCTGCCGGAATTTGCGAAGGCGCATCCGCTGGCGCAGCCGGACACGCCGGAGGCGATGCGGCCGAAGGCCTGAAAGCGAGGCTGGCGGCCCGGCGGCGCGACTCCCCGGACACGCCGCACCCGGCCTGACAAAAATCGCGAAAACAACCCCATGCAAAGTAGGATTGGGCCTGCCTCCGCGGCCGTGGCCGGGCTCGGCCCCGTCCAGCTCAATCGCCGCTCGGCGGCGCCAGCGGCTGGACGATTTCCTTGAACGGCGGCAGCGCCTCGCAGCCCTCGGAATGCGCCTTCAATGCGGGATAGCGCGCGTCGAACAGTGCGGGATGCGCCTCGCCGGTGAAGCGCAGCACGCAGGCGACCGCGATGTCGGCGTGGCCGATCTTCTCGCCGGACCAATACGGTGTCTTGACCGCCGCGCGCTCCTTTTCCAGTACGTCGAGCACGCCCGATATCTGCGACTTGCAGCGCTCGACCCAAAGATCAAGCTGCTTCTCCTTCCGTAGCACACGCTCGTACAGCAGGCTGACGCCCTTGTCGCCCAGCCCCATCGCCAGCGCGCCGATCCGCAAATGCCGTCGCCGCGTCTCGCCGCTGCGTGCGATCATCGCCTTGTCGGGGCCAACGACATCGTCGAGATGATCCAGGATCATCGCGCTCTCGATCAGCGCCTCGCCGTCATCGAGCACCAGCGTCGGCACCCGCCGCAGCGGATTATAGGGCGCGATCTTGTCGGCATCGCCGAAGGTCGACCACGGCTTGTGCTCGAAGGGCAGATCATAGAGCCGCATGGCGATGGCGACGCGGCGGACGAAGGGGGAGTCGTATTGGCCGATCAGGATCATGGAGTTTCACTCGTCATTGCCGGGCAAAAGCGCGAAGCGCGCCCACCCATACTCGACCCGGCAATCCATCTTCTTCGGAGAGAATCTTCCGAAGATTGATGGATGCCCGGATCAAGTCCGGACATGACATGAGGGGTTGGGGTTGCGCTCAGCGTTATCCTAGATACCCTGCCTCATATTGCAACCGGCGAGTGACATGATGATGCGTACCTTGGCCATGCTCTCCGCGCTTTCCGTGCTGACACTTGCCGCCACAGCCCACGCCCAATCCGCGCCCGCCGGCTTTCAGTCCCCATCCAAAAACATCGCCTGCCAATATTTCGACTACGACAAGCAGAACAGCCTCCGCTGCGACATCAGTGCGATAGAAACCAAGCCGCGACGCCCCGCCGATTGCGAACTCGACTACGGCAGCGCTTTCGAGATGAACGCCAAAGGCCCCGCCGCGCGCATCTGCCGCGGCGACACCGTGATGGACAATTCGTTGCCGGTGCTCGCTTACGGCGAGGTGTGGCAGCGCGGCGGATTTACGTGCAAGTCCGAGCAGGCGGGAATCACCTGTTTCAATGCCGACCGTCGCGGATTCTCGCTGGCGCGGGCGAAGCAAGAGGTGTTTTGACCGCCACCCTCCTCATATGTCGTATTCCATATGAGAAACTTATTCCACCCTAGGATATGTTGTTAACATACTGATATAACGTATATATTTCATATTTTTGTTATGCAAAAACACTCAATATTCTAATTGCATCAGCCATACTTCTAAGACCAACTCCAATTCAAATCAGAATATTCTGTGCGAATTTCGCAAAAAATTCTTGCGAACGTGCATGCTATTACTATCTTTCGACTCATCAGAAATTCTTAAAGGACTTGAAGAGATGGCCGAAGATCAGGAGCTAATAGCCATGGGGAAATTATTGGATGCTATGGAAAACCTTAGCTCAGAGGAGAGAGGTCGGGTCCTAAGCTGGGCATCGCAAAAGTTTGGAGTGGAAGTAAAGGCACCCGACTTGGCCAAGCACCGACTCGGAAGCGCGACAACCGAACAGTCGTTCGATCACTCTACGGACACAATCGCAAATGCTCTCGGTGCCAAGTCAGGATCCGATGTTGTGATTGCGGCCGCCGCCAATCTTCATTTTGTTCAGGGCAAACCAAAATTTACACGTCAGGAATTGACCGCGGAAATGAGGACCGCACCGGCCCATTTCAAGGAAACCTTTGTCAATAACCTCACGACTTACCTAAACGGACTGACTAGGGCAGATCGTCTCCGCCTCGTATCAACGGATACTTATGCACTGTCGAGCAAGGAACGGCAGGACTTAGCCAAGACGCTCGCTGATCTCTGAATTCGTCAGCTCATGCCAACATGGACAGGTGATTCTATGCCGCAACAGTCCGCAAAGATCGTGGCCGATATCGTTGACCTATTGACGCCTTTGTCGTCGGAGCAGCGAGGCCGAATAATCAAAGCATCGCTTGCATTGCTGGGTGAAGCCACTGATCCAATTCACGAACCGAAAACGCCGCTGACTGCAACGAACAATACGGCACTCTTGGCCAATAGTGATGAGTTTCCGCTCTCAAACAAAGCAAATCTTTGGGCGAAGCAGAACAGCATTACTGTCGAACAATTATCGCATCTGTTTCATGCGTCTGAAGGAAAATTTGAGATCATCGCCACCCATATCCCTGGCAAGGGCAATAAGGAGAAAGTTCTGAACGCATATTTGTTGGTTGGCTTATCTAAATTTCTTGAGGTTGGGATTTCGGATTTTAACGATGCGAGCGGGCGATCGCTTTGCCAAACTTTTGGCTGCTATAACAACAGGCACCACGTTGAAGCGTTCAAAGGAGTGAACGAGTTAACGGGTTCGCAGAGCCGGGGCTGGATGCTTACAGCGCCCGGCCTGAAAGCCGCCGCTTTGCTCGTCAACGAATTGAGCAAATCCGATGATCGATGAGACAACGCTGCTTGCAGGACTGCCTGTCGGCTTGCGAGCACCCCTGCTCAAAAGCTTTCGGGAGATCGCGTCAAACTACGTAGAGCATAGGTGGGAGTCTTCGGAACTAAATGGCGGAAAGTTTTCGGAAGTCGTCTACACGATCGTCGAAGGTGCTTTATCTGGGGCATTTGCTAACAATCCTTCCAAGCCGCCAAACATGGTTAGTGCCTGTCGAGCCTTGGAAGGCGTGCCGAGTGACCCCATGCGAGTGGGGGATCGGAGCTTGCGTGTATTGATACCCCGTATGTTGCCCGCTCTCTACGAGATCAGAAACAATCGAGGTGTTGGACACGTCGGCGGGGACGTTGATCCGAATTTTCTTGATGCTTCGGCGGTGTACAGCATGTCCAGTTGGGTGTTGGCCGAACTTGTTCGAATTTTCCACCAGACTTCAACCAGCGAAGCGCAGGAGGCTGTCGACGCATTGATCGAACGCAAACATCCTTTGATTTGGGAAATCGACCAGATTCGAAGAGTGCTTGATCCGAAGATGGACAAGAAGGGGCAAGCTCTGCTCTTGCTGCATCAGAAGCCAGCTTGGATTTCTGTGGCGGATTTGTTCGGTTGGGTGGAGTACAGCACGATTGGCAATTTTAGATCACAAGTCATTGAGCCGTTCCATGCTCAACGTCTTTTGGAGTACGACAAGGGCAATGGTCGGGTTCGCATTTCTCCTCTCGGAATCAAAAAAGTCGAGCTCGAACTATTGAAATCGCGGATCTGATCCCAAGCCTCGACCGATACCGCATCGTTCACTGCCTGGCAGTTTAGTCGCCCGTGAAGAATCCTGATCTCAGGTTTGATTGATCGACGGCTCCGGGAAGAGTGCCGTCAGGATTTGGCGCAACAAGAGTGTGAGCCAGCGGATCAGACGGCGGAAGTTGTAGCCGACGGCGGCGAGGACGGCGTTGGCAGCGTCGCCGCGGCGGAACCAGAGATAGTTGCGACCCATGCGGTGCTCGGCCTTGAGATGGCCGATGACGGGCTCGACGGCGGACCTGCGGCGCAATTCGCGCTTGATCTTGGGCGTCACCCCACGCTTCTGGCCAGAGATGAAGACCCTGAACCTGTAGTCGGGCGGCGCATTGTGGCCGCGGTATCCCTTGTCCGCGAGGATGCGCGCGATGGTGCTGCCGACGAGCGCCTCCATGTCCGGGATCACGCTTGCCAGGGTGTGACCGTCGTAAGGGTTGCCGGGCAGCGCTTTCACATGGGCGACGAACTGGCCGCCCTTGCAGTGCTTGAGGGTGGTGGCGACGCTCACCTTGACGCCGAACTCGTAAGGCCGATGCGCCTTGCCTTTGCCGATGCATTCGACTTCCGGCGCGTGCAGGGAATAGATCTTCGGCCCGCGCTGATGCTGTTTCTGCTCGCGCACCCGCCGAGCCAGCGCCAGCAGCTTTGTAAACGCCGCTTCGAGCCCGCCGTCGCCCTCGATCTTGCGGGCGATGTCACGGATGACGCGGCCGAGATAGGTGCGCAGTTTCTTGAGCATCCGGTTGGCGCGCTTGAACTGCTTGGCGTGGGCATAGCGCTGATGCTGGATCAGCGCGAGCTTGCCCACCCGCGCATAGGATTGGCGCAAATCCACCCCGCGCAGCTTCGCCAGCCGCACCAATTTCTCGCGCGCCCGGTTCAGAAGCTTCGCATCGGTGGGGAACGTCACGTTTTTGGGCTGAACCGTGGTATCGACGATCACCCGTGACAGTTCGGATGGCTTGATCGCCTTGGTCCTGGTGGCAACCGACAGGCTTTCCTGGATCAGCGCAGCCAGCCGCTCCTCGCCCATGCGGCTTCGCCAGCGCGTCAGCGACGAGCGGTCGAACACCAGCCGGTGCTGGAAGAATTCCTCGCCGCAGAAGTATTGGTAATAGGGGTTCTCGACCCAACGCTCGCACAGCACCTCATCGGAGAGGTCATAGCTGTGCTTGAGGATCGCCAGCCCCGCCATCAATCGCGTCGGCAGCGGCGGCTGGCCGGGGCCGTCCGTGTAGACCTCGCCGAGGCGCCCTTCCAGGAACCCCCAATCCACCGTGCGCCCCAGCGTCACCAGTGGATGCTTCATGTCGATGATCTGATCGAGCCGGGACCGGAACAGATCCTGCTCACCCGTTTCTCGCCGTTCCCGTGGCCGCATCGCGCCCCCGCCAAATCATTCCCAGGCGAGAGAATCACGAATCAAGTTTGCAAGGAATCCCCTTCCGCACGCCAGGTTTCCGGCAAATTCGACTGCCCAAATGTCGCGTTTTCAGATTCCATATCAGTCACTTGGGAATTCTTCACCGACGACAGTTTAGAATGACGTTACTTCCCTTCGTCGCTCGCCAGCACGCCCTTCACCGCCCTCGCCCAGCCCGCCAGCTTCCGCTCGCGCGTGGCCGCGCTCATCGCGGGCTTGAAGCGGTGCCCCAGCCGCCAGTTGTCGGCGAACTTTGCCGGCTTGGATACACGCCCGCGCCGCCCTACTTAATCACTCAATAACCGGCACATGCCGCGCCACGTCGCGCGGCACTGTCCCATCGAGCCTCGGATCATTGACCATTTCGACCTGCCGCCGGAATGGACGAAAGCCTGAGCGTTGGTAGAAGGCGAGCGCGGCGGGATGATCGAAGGTGCAGGTGTGCAGCCAGACGCGCGTAACCGGCCGCGACCATGCGAGCTCCAGCGCGCGATTCATCAGCCAGCGTCCGGCGCCGGTTCCGACAAGTTTTTCGGCGACTCCGAAAGAGACGACTTCGCATTGCCCGGGCTCGCGAAAATCCAGCTCGAGCAAACCTTCGTCGCACCCCTCATGCGCCAGTGCGTAGATCTCCATCAGCGGCGATTGAATGATCGCGGCCAATTGCGCGTCAGGCATCCGTATCCTTGAAATCCACAGCCACTCCTCGCCGACGCGGCGATAGAGATCGCGAAACCAGTCGAGCGGCGGCATCTCAACCCGCCGCAGCGTCCATGCACCCGCGGGATCGGGACGCGGCCCGGGGCGCGCGGTCATCTCCAGGTGCGTGACGACCGCAGCGATCTTGCCGGCGGGAACGTCGGAGTAGCCGTCGGGTAATATCATCCGGTGCTACTCCCCCTCATCGCTCGCCAGCACGCCCTTCACCGCCCGCGCCCAGCCCTTAAGCTTCCGCTCGCGTGTCGCCGCGCTCATCGCCGGCTTGAAGCGATGCTCCAGCCGCCAGTTGTCGGCGAATTTTGCGGGCTCGGGATAGACGCCGGCCTGTAGCCCGGCGAGATAGGCCGCTCCCAGCGCCGTGGTTTCTTGGATCATCGGGCGGTCGACGGGCGCGTCGAGCAGATCGGCGAGGCGCTGCATGGTCCAGTCCGAGGCGGTCATGCCGCCGTCGACGCGGAGCACGATGTTGGCGGCGTTCGCATCCGGCCAGTCGGATCGCATCGCGGCCCAGAGGTCAAACGTCTGGTAGCAGACGCTTTCCAGCGCGGCGTGAGCGAGTTCGGCGGGGCCGGTGTTGCGGGTGAGGCCGAACAGCGCGCCGCGGACGCGGGGATTCCAGTGGGGTGCGCCGAGGCCGACGAAGGCCGGCACCAGATAGACGCTCTGCATGGAATCGGATTTGTCGGCGAGCGGGCCGGTTTCGGACGCCTGCTTGATGATGCCGAGGCCATCGCGCAGCCACTGCACAGCGGAACCTGCGACGAAGATCGAGCCTTCGAGGGCGTAGGTGCGCCTTCCGTTGAGTTGATAGGCGATGGTGGTGAGCAGCTTGTTCTTCGAGGCGACCGGCGTGGTGCCGGTGTTGAGCAGCGCAAAACAGCCGGTGCCGTAGGTCGACTTGATCATGCCGGGCGTGAAGCAGGCCTGGCCGATGGTGGCGGCCTGCTGGTCGCCGGCGATGCCTGAAATGGCGATCGCGCCGCCGAACAGGCTTGGGTCGCTGTCGCCGAATTTGGCGGAGGAATCTTTTACCTCTGGGAGCATCGAGCGCGGCACGCGCAGGAGTTTCAAGAGCTCATCGTCCCACTCGCCGGTGTGGATGTTGAACAGCAGCGTGCGCGAGGCATTGGTGGCGTCGGTCGCATGCACACGGCCAGCGGTCAGCCGCCACAGCAGATAACAATCGACAGTGCCGAACATCAGTTCGCCGCGGCCGGCGCGTTCGCGCGCGCCCGGCACGTGGTCGAGGATCCAGGCGACTTTGGTGCCCGAAAAATAGGGATCGATGATCAGGCCGGTCCTGGCGGAAATATTCGGCTCGTGGCCTTCGCTCTTCAATTTGGCGCAGATGTCTGATGTGCGGCGGTCCTGCCAGACGATGGCGCGGTGCACGGCCTGCCCCGTCGCGCGGTCCCACACGACCGTGGTCTCGCGCTGGTTGGTGATGCCGATCGCGGCGATGTCCTTTGCCGTCAGGCCGGCCTTTTCCAGCGCCTCGTGGCAGACCGCGACCGTCGAGGTCCAGATATCCTCGGGCTCGTGCTCGACCCAGCCGGACGCCGGAAAATGCTGCGGAAATTCCTGCTGCGCCGTCGCGGCGATCGAGATGTCGCTGCGGAACACCATGGCGCGCGAGGACGTGGTGCCCTGATCGATGGCCAGTACAAAGGACATGACGCTGCTTCCCCGGGAGGTGATGTTCGGCCCAAGGGAGCGGATTGGAAGGCCAAGGTCAATATGGGATGGCGCTTCGCTTCACCCTCCCCTGGAGGGGGAGGGTCGGCTCACATTGAGCGCAGCGAAATGTGAGCCGGGGTGGGGTGATCTCTCAACTCGGGCACTGTTGGATGTGGGTAGACCGTCACCCCACCCCGCCGCTGCGCGTCGACCCTCCCCCTCCAGGGGAGGGTAAGAAAGAAACTACGTCGCCGCCGTGGTCACGCCGCCATCGACCACGATGGTCTGGCCGGTCATGAAGGTCGAGGCATCCGAGGCCAGATACGCTACCGCGCCGGCGATTTCGTCGGGCTCGCCGATGCGGCGGAGCGGGGTGCCGGCGGTGCGGCGCTTGAGCATTTCCGGATCTTCCCACAGCGCCTTGGCGAAATCGGTTTTCACCAGACCCGGTGCCACGCAATTGACGCGGACGCCTTTCGGACCCCATTCGCCGGCGAGGCTGCGGCAGAGCGCGAAATCCGCGGCCTTGGAGATGCCGTAGGCGCCGATCACGGTCGAGCCGCGCATGCCGCCGATGGACGAGATGATCACCACCGAGCCGTTGCCTCGCTCGGCCATCTGCGGGATCGCCAGCGCGCAGAGCCAGATGTTGCTCTTGACGTTACTGCCCATGATCTTGTCGAAGGCCTCGTCCTTGATGTCGAGCAGCGGGCCGTAATACGGATTCACCGCGGCGTTGCAGACGAGGATGTCGACCTTGCCGTAATGCTTTGTCGTGCCCGTGACCAGCGCCTCGACTTCCTCGCGGCGGGAGATGTTGCAGGCAATGACATGGGCGTCGCCGCCGGCCTTGTTGATGCCGTCGGCGACTTCCTGACAGGCGTCAGCCTTGCGGCTGGAGATCACGACTTTTGCACCGAGCTTTGCCAGCAGTTCGGCGGAGGAGCGGCCGATGCCGCGGCTGGAGCCGGTGATGACAGCGACTTTTCCGGTGAGATCGAACGGGGTGTTTTTCATTGTTGATTGTTCCTTGCTCGCTACCTCCGCGTCATTGCGAGGAGCGAAGCGACGAAGCAATCCATCTATCCCTGTGCGGCGCTATGGATTGCTTCGCTTCGCTCGCAATGACGGGGCAACATTGTCGCCCCGCAATGACGATCCGTCCTACACCAACCCGCCCGCGTCGGTGACGCGGCGGAGGTGGTAGTCGGTGTCGCCAAAGGTGTTTTCGATCATGGTCAGCCGCTTGAAGTAGTGGCCGATCTTGGCTTCCTGGGTCATGCCGATGCCGCCGTGAAGCTGGATCGACTGCTGGCCGATGAACTTGCCTGATTTGCCGATCTGCACCTTGGCGGCGGCGACCGCGGTCGCGCGCTCCTTGGCGCTGTCGAAATCGGCCGCCATGGTCGCGAACATCGACATGCTGCGGGCCTGTTCAAGGGCCACGAACATGTCGGCGGCGCGGTGCTGCAGGGTCTGGAAGCTGCCGATCGGCACGCCGAATTGTTTTCGCGTCTTGAGATATTCGACCGTGCTCTTCAGCGATTCATCCATCGCGCCGACGGCTTCCGCGCACATCGCAGTGCGGGCTTCGTCCACCACGCGCTCGATCAGCGCCAGAGCGTTCTCGGGATCGCCGATCGCGGCATCGGCGCCGACTTCGACGCCGGTCAGCGTGATGTCGGCAGCATGCAGGCCGTCCTGGGTCGGATAGCCCTTGCGGGTGACGCCCTTGGCGTTTGCCGGCACCAGGAACACGCCGATGCCGCTGCGATCGCGCTGTGCGCCCTTGGTGCGCGCGGTCACGATCAGGGTGTCGGCGTTCTCGCCGTTGAGCACGACGAATTTTTCGCCGTCGATGACCCAGCCCGCGCCCTTCTTCTTGGCTGATGTTGCGACATCGCCGAGGTCGTAGCGCGAGTTCTTCTCGAGCTGCGCGAACGCAAAGGTCTTGCTGCCGTCGATGATGCCGGGGATGTGCGCGGCTTTCTGCTCGGCCGAGCCGCCATGGCGCAGGAAGCCGCCGCCGATCACCACCGTCGCCAGATACGGCTCCAGCACCAGCGCCTTGCCGAGCGCCTCCATCACGATCATGGTTTCGACCGCGCCGGCGCCAAAGCCGCCATCGGCTTCGGCGAACGGCAGGCCCAGCAGGCCCTGCTCGGCGAGCTTGCCCCAGACGGCCTTGCTCCAGCCGCCCTTCTCCTTCTGGTACTTCTTGCGCGCATCGAAATCGTAGGAGTCGGTCAACAGACCGTCGATGCTTTCCTTGAGAAGGCGCTGCTCCTCGGACAAATCAAAATCCATGTTCGTTACTTTCTCCAGAATTCAATTCGGGCAACGCCGTTGCCGAGCTCTCTATCGTCATCCCCGCGAAGGCGGGGATCCAGTAATCGCAGCCGCATTTCGTGAATCACGACCACCGCGGCGTACTGGGTCCCCCGCCTTCGCGGGGGACGACATGTGTTGTTGTGGCAGGACTAAAGCCCCAGCACCGCCTTGGTGATGATGTTGCGCTGGATCTCGTTGGAGCCGCCGTAGATCGAGACCTTGCGGTTGTTGAAGTAGCTCGGCGCGATCTGGGCGGTCCAGTCCATGGTCTCGTTCGAGCCGTCGTCGCCATGCACGTCGTAAGGAGCCGCGAACGGGCCGATCACTTCCATCAACAGTTCGGTGGTGGTCTGCTGGATTTCCGAACCCTTGATCTTCAGCACCGAAGACGCCGGGTTGGGCTTGCCCTTGCCGTGCTTGCCTTCATCCGCGACGACGCGGAGCTGCGTGAGCTCGAGCGCCTTCAGCTCGATCTCGCAGGCGGCGAGTTTTTCGCGGAAACCCTGGTCCTCGATCACCGGCTTGCCGTTCTGTTCGACCTTGGAGGCGAGATCCTTGATGCGGCGCAGCCGCTCCTTGGAGACGCCGACCCGGGCGATACCGGTGCGCTCGTTGCCGAGCAGGAATTTTGCGTAGTCCCAGCCCTTGTTCTCTTCGCCGATCAGATTCTCGACCGGCACCTCGACGTCGTCGAAGAACACTTCGTTGACCTCATGGCCGCCGTCGATGGTCTCGATCGGGCGCACGGTGACGCCCTTCGACTTCATGTCGAACACGATGAAGGAGATGCCCATCTGCTTCTTCGCTGATGTGTCGGTGCGGCACAGGCAGAAGATCATGTCGGCGTGCTGGGCGAGTGTGGTCCAGGTCTTCTGGCCGTTGATGATGTACTTGTCGCCCTTGCGCTCGGCCTTGGTCTTGAGCGATGCAAGATCGGAGCCGGAGCCGGGCTCGGAAAAGCCCTGGCACCACCAGTCGTCGACATTGGCGATGCGCGGCAGATACTGCTTCTTCTGCTTTTCGTTGCCAAAGGTGTAGATGACGGGGCCGACCATGCTGACGCCGAAGGCGAGCGGCGCGGGTGCGGGGTGCATCTGCAGCTCTTCATTGAAGATATATTGCTGCACCGAGCTCCACCCCGTGCCGCCATGCTCCTTCGGCCAGTGCGAGACGCCCCAGCCCTTCTTGTTCAGGATGCGCCACCAGGCGACCATCTCGTCCTTGGAGAGGTGACGCCCCTCCACCATCTTGCGTCGCGTTTCCGGCGGCACGTTGTCCCGGAAGAAGGCCCTCACCTCCTCACGAAACGCGATTTCTTCCTTGCTGAAAGCGAGATCCATCGGATCCTCCTGTGAACGAATAATTCCAGATTCCGGTTACGCGACGTCTTTCTTGATGGTGGCCTGCGAAGGCTGTTGCTGCATCCGCAATTCGTGGCGCGACAATTTTCCGACCGGGGTGCGCGGCAGTTCGTCGACGAAATCGACCGCCGCCGGAATCTCGTGCCTTCCGATCTTGCCGGTCAGGAAGGTACGCAATTCGTCCAGCGTGAACGGCTTGGCGCCGTCGCGCAGCTTGATGAAAGCCTTCGCAGCCTCGCCGCGGTAGTCGTCGGGAATTCCGATCACGATCACTTCCTGCACGGCAGGATGGGTGTAGATCGCCTGCTCGATCATCTGCGGATAGACGTTGAAGCCGCCGGAGATGATCATGTCCTTCTTGCGGTCGACCAGATAGAAATAGCCGTCGGCGTCCATGTAGCCGATATCGCCGGTGAGGAAGCGGTCGCCAACAAAAGCGTCCGCGGTTTCCTTCGGTCTGTTCCAGTAGCCTTTGGTGACGTTCGGGCCGCGGATTCTGATTTCGCCGGCCTCGCCGACCGGCATCAGCTTTTTCGGGTCTTCCAGCGACACCACGTCCATCTCGATGCCGGGCAGCATCAGGCCGATCGAGCCTGGTTTGTCCGGCCCTTCCTTGGGATGAGCGGTGCCGGGCGAGCAGGTCTCGGTCATGCCCCAGCCGCTCTTCAGCTTCATGCCGACCCGGCGCTCGAAGATTTTTGCGACCTCGACCGGCAGCGGCGCGCCGCCGGAGCCGCAGGACACCAGCGAGGACAGGTCGCGCTTGTCGAGATCGGGAAGTGCTGCGATCGCGATCCACATCGTCGGCACGCCCGGAAATACCGTTGCGCGCTTGACCTCGATGTCGCGCATGACAGCCTCGACGTCGAAACGCTGATGCAGCGAGATCAGGTGGCCGCGCCGGATTGCGGAGAGCAGCACCACTGTCAGCGCGTAGATGTGGAACAGCGGCAGCACGCAGATCACGCGTTCGATCGCGTTGCGCTCGGCGCGCGCCGGCCTGCCCCAGACGTCGTAGACCGACACCGCCGAGGTCAGGTTGCCGTGGCTCAGCATCGCGCCTTTTGGCAAGCCGGTGGTGCCGCCGGTATATTGCAGCAGCGCAACGTCATCGGCCGATATCGCCGGCCACTGCGAAGGTTTTGCCGCGCCGTCGACAAATTGCCTGTAAGTGATGACCGCAGGGTTTTCCGGCAGCCCCGTCTGCGGCGCTCCGATCCTGCCCCAATGATCGTCCTCGCAGACGATCAGGCGGTCCAGCAGGCCCTTATCGAGAAATTTCAGCGCGGTCGGCAATAGCGCCGACAGATTGCTGGTGACCAGCACCCGCGCGCCGGAGTCAGTGAGCTTGTGCGACAGTGCGATCTCGCCGTCGAGCGGCGACAGATGCACGACGCGGCCGCCGGCTTTCAGCGCGCCGAAGAAATTGATCGGATGATCCGGCGAATTGCCGAGGAACAATGCGACCGATTTGTTCTTGCCATAACCGGCGCGAAGGAAGGCGCTGGCCGCCGTCTCCACCAGCGCTTCGAGTTCGCTGTAGCTGATCGGCCGGTCGCGAAACTCGATCGCCGGCCGCGATCCGAATTCGGCAACAGCTGCCGACAACAGGTCGGGCAGCGTGCCGCACGCGATCGGATCGTCCCAGCGGACGCCTTCCGGATAGAACTGCTCTCCGGGATGCCCCATCAAGCCGCCTTCGACTGCGCGGCCAGCGACGCAAAGGTCTTGCCTTCATCGGCGAGGCGCTTGAGCAGCGGGGCCGGTTCGAGCGAGGGATCGTTGGTCTCCTTGGCGTAATAGGAGAGACGATCGGCGATGTGCTTGAGACCGACCTGGTCGGCGTAGAACATGGGGCCGCCGCGATAGATCGGCCAGCCATAGCCGTAGAGCCAGATCACGTCGATGTCGCTCGGACGCGCCGCGATGTTCTCTTCAAGGATGCGCGCACCCTCGTTGATCATCGGGTACATCATGCGCTCGAGGATCTCGTCATCACTGACAACGCGCTTCTTGCGCCCGAGACGCTGCAACGTCTCATCGATCAGTTTTTCGACTTCCGGGTCGGGCAGCGGCGCGCGCGAACCGCCTTCATATTTGTAGTAGCCCTTGCCGGTCTTCTGGCCGAAGCGCCCGGCTTCGCACAGCGCGTCGGCGATTTCCGACTTGATGCCGCGGTCCTTGCGCGAACGCCAGCCGATATCGAGGCCGGCGAGATCGCTCATCGCGAACGGGCCCATCGGCATGCCGAATTTCGTCACCACGGCGTCGACCTTCTGCGGCAATGCGCCTTCGAACAGCAGCTTTTCCGACTGCTTGCCGCGCTGGGCCAGCATGCGGTTGCCGACGAACCCGTCGCAGACGCCGACCACGGCCGGCACTTTTGCGATCTTGCGCGCGATCGAAACCGCCGTCGTCAGCGCATCCGGCGCTGTCTTGTCGGCGCGGACGATCTCGCACAGCTTCATGACGTTGGCCGGCGAGAAGAAGTGCATGCCGAGCACGTCCTGCGGACGCTTTGTCACCTTCGCGATCTCGTCGATGTTGAGATACGAGGTGTTGCTGGCCAGCACCGCGCCCGGCTTGGCGTGCTTGTCGAGCGCCTCGAACACTTCCTTCTTCACCGCCATGGTTTCGAACACGGCCTCGATCACCAGGTCAGCGTCCTTGACGTTCTCCAGGCCAACGACGCCATTGATCAGGCCCATGCGCTTGGCGGGCGCATCCGCCGGGATGCCGCCGCGGGCCGCGGTGGCCTCGTAATTCTTCTGCATCACGCCCATGCCGCGCTTGAGCTGCTCTTCGCCGGTCTCGATCAGCGTCACCGGGATACCGGCATTGGCGAACGACATCGCGATACCGCCGCCCATGGTGCCGGCGCCGATAATGGCGACGCGTTCCACCGGACGCGGCTTGGTGCCCTCGGGCACGCCGGCGATCTTGGCGGCTTCCCGCTCGGAGAAGAAAGCGTAGCGCTGCGCCTTGGACTGGTCGCTGGCGACGAGCTTGAGAAAGCCCTCGCGCTCCTTCTTCAGGCCTTCGTCGAACGGCAGTTCGATCGCGGCGCGCACGGCATCCGCGGCCGCGAACGGCGCTTCCAGCCCGCGCGCCTTCTTGGTCAGGGCTGCGACCGCATTGGTGAAGATCGAAATGTCGGCCTTGGCCGCCGCGAGCTTGGAGTCGTCGTCGCGCAGCTTGCGCAGCGGGCGCTTCTCCGCCAGCACCTTGAGCGCAAAAGCCTCGCCGCCCGAAGCCGGACCTTCGACAATCTCCTCGATCAGGCCGTTCTTGAGCGCTTCCGCCGCGCCGATCGGATCGCCGCTGACGATCATCTTGACCGCGAGTTCCGGGCCGACCGCGCGCGGCAGCCGCTGGGTGCCGCCGGCACCCGGCAACAGGCCGAGTTTCACTTCGGGCAGGCCGAGCTTGGCTTCCTTGGTCGCGACGCGATAGTGGCATGCCAGAGCGACTTCGAGACCGCCGCCAAGCGCCGTGCCGTGAATGGCCGCAATGATCGGCTTCGGCGAGTTTTCCATCAGCACAAGCACTTCGGCGAGGCCGGGCGGCTTCGGCGGCTTGCCGAATTCGGTGATGTCGGCGCCGGCGATGAAGGTGCGACCGCCGCAGGTCAGCACGATGGCCTTAACTTCCGTGTCCGCAATCGCGCTCTTCATGCATTCGAAAATACCGCCGCGCACCGCGGCGCTGAGCGCATTTACCGGCGGGCTGTTGACCGTGACGATGGCGATGACGTCATGACGTTCGAGTTTTACCACTTCGCTCACGGGACTCTCCCTGGATCGTTTGTTCTCTGGATCGTTTGTTCTTGGATGCCGCTCGACTTGCGTTGAGTGGCTACGGTCGATTTTCGCTAATTTCGCACTGCGAAATTTAATTCCACATCTTGACACGGAGGGTTATTTTGAAGCACGTCCGTTGTCAACGAGCTCATCAGCAGTAGCGGGTAATGAAGCGTCCAGGGAAAAAGGTGGCGACTGATCGCAGCTTCGTCGTCGCGCTTTCCCGCGGACTTGATGTGTTGCGCGCATTTCATCCCAACGACGGGCTTCTCGGCAATCAAGAACTCGCCGCCCGTACCAATTTGCCGAAGCCAACCATTTCCCGGCTGACCTACACCCTGACCAAGCTGGGTTATCTTACACCCGTTCCGCGCTTCGAGAAGTATCAGCTCGCGCCATCAGCCATGGCGCTGGGGTATGCCGCCCTTGCCAATCTCGGCGTTCGGCATTTGTCCGAACCTTATCGTGAAGAACTGATGCGCGAGACCGGCGGCGCCGTCGCGGTCGGCGGACGCGACCGTCACAGCATGATCTATTTCGGGCAAAGCCGTACCGGGCTGCTCGGCGTACAGCTCGACGTCGGTTCGCGCGTACCGATCGCGACCACCGCGATGGGGCGCGCCTATATCTGGGCGCTGCCCGAGGATGAGCGCGCCACCTTGTTGCGCGAACTGCGCGATCACTACGGCAATCGCTGGCCCAAAATGCGCGACGGCATCGAACGCGCGGGCGAAATGCTCGCGCGTTACGGCTTCACCATCTCCGCAGGTGAATGGCAGGAGGATGTGCACGCCGTAGGTGTGCCGCTGAAGCTCAACGACGGAACCGGACCGTATGCCTTTAATTGCGGCGCGCCCGCTTTCCGTTTCACGGAAGATCGCTTGATCAACGACATTGGACCTCGTCTTGTGACGATGGTAAGGAACATCGAGGCAGCGTTGGGCGGCGCGGCCCCGCAATCCAAAAAACAGAAAATAAGAAGTTGAAAGCAGGAGGAAAAGTTGCACGTGTGTCCGAGGGGATCAGATAGCCTTCATCACGACTGGCGAAAATCTTCGCGTGGTCATTCCCGCCCTGTGATCAGCGCGGGCGAGACCCGATGACGCAGGCCCAGCTCGCGCAGGGAAATGCTCCCCTGCTCGCGGTTCGCGACGTCAGCGTCGTGTTCGGCGGCATCATCGCGTTGAACGGCGTGTCGTTTAACATGCACAAGGGAAATATCCTTGGGCTGATCGGCCCGAACGGCGCCGGCAAGACGACGTTGTTCAACTGTCTCTCCCGACTCTATCAGCCGAGCTCCGGCGATATTCTGATGGAGGGCGTGAGCATTCTGACGCGTCCGCCGCACCGGATCGCCGAAATCGGCATCGGCCGCACCTTCCAGAACGTCGCGCTGTTTCCCAATCTGTCGGTGCTCGACAACGTTCGCGTCGGCACCCACGCGCGCACTTCAAGCGACATCATCTCGGACTCGCTGAAGCTCGCCTGGGTTCGCCGCACCGAAGCCGACGTCAACAAGAAGGTCCACGAGATCCTCGATTATCTGGATCTCAACGACGTCGCCCACACGGTGGTCTCCGGCCTGCCGTTCGGCACACAGAAGCGCGTCGAGCTGGCGCGCGCGCTTGCCGCCGATCCAAAGATCCTGCTGCTCGACGAGCCCGCCGGCGGCCTCAACCACGAAGAAGTCCACGTGCTCGGCGATCTGATCCGCCGCATTCGCGACGAGCGCCACATGACCGTGCTGCTGGTCGAGCATCACATGGGTCTGGTGATGTCGATCGCCGACCATGTCGTCGCCCTCAACTTCGGCCGCAAACTCGCCGAGGGAACACCGGCCCAGGTCCAGGCCGACCCGGATGTCATCAAAGCCTATCTGGGGAGCAAAGACCAATGACCTCGATGCTTAACGTCAAGGATCTCCGCGCCTATTACGGGCAGGTCCAGGCGCTTCATGGCCTCTCCTTCGCGCTCAACGAGGGCTCGCTGACCACCCTGCTCGGCGCCAACGGCGCCGGCAAGACCACCACCCTGCGCGCGATCTGCAACATGGTGCGTTCGACCGGCGCGATCGAGTTCGAGGGCAAGCCGCTCTCCGGCAAGTCGACCGAAAACGTCGTCCGCCTCGGCATTGCCCATGTGCCGCAGGGGCGCGGCACCTTCACCACCATGACGGTGGAGGAAAACCTGCAGCTCGGCGCCATCACCCGCACCGACAAGAAGAACATCGTCGCCGATATCGAGCGCATGTACGAGCACTTCCCGGTGCTGAAAGAACGGCATACCCAGCAGGCGGGCACGCTGTCGGGCGGCGAGCAGCAGATGCTCGCGGTCGCGCGGGCGCTGATGCTGCGGCCGCGGCTGATGCTGCTGGACGAGCCGTCGTTCGGCCTGGCGCCCTTGATCGTGCGCGAGCTGTTCAAGATCCTCGGCAAGATCAACCGCGAGGACAAGGTCACCATCCTGGTGGTGGAGCAGAACGCGCAACTGGCGCTGGAGCTCGCCGACCAGGCCTATGTGATCGAAACCGGACGGATCGTGATGTCGGGCAACGCCAAGGACATCGCGACCAACGAAGACGTCCGTAAATCCTATCTCGGCTACTGAGGAGCAGGACAATGGAGCTTTTTACCAACCAAGTCCTGGCCGGTATCGCCACGGGCGCGATTTATGCCTGTATGGCGCTTGCCGTCGTGATGATCTACCAGGCGATCGACCATCTTAATTTCGCCCAGGGCGAAATGGCGATGTTTTCGACCTTCATTTCCTGGCAGCTGATGCAGTGGGGCATCCCGTACTGGTGGGCCTTCCTCGCCACGCTGATCATCTCCTTTGCCGGCGGCATCGCCATCGAGCGGCTGCTGTTCAAGCCGCTCGCCAAGGCTCCGATCCTGACCAACGTCGCGGGCTTCATCGCATTGTTTGCGATCGTCAACTCCGTGGCCGGCCTGATCTGGGACTTCACCATCAAGCAGTATCCGTCGCCGTTCGGATCCTCACCCTTCCTCGGCAGCCAGCTGATCTCGACCCACCAGGCCGGCATGATCGGCGTCACGCTGGGACTGCTGATCGCACTTTATTTCTTCTTTCAGTTCACACGGATCGGGCTTGCGATGCGCGCTGCCGCCTCGCTGCCGGAATCGGCCCGCCTGGTCGGCATCAACACATCGTGGATGATCGCACTGGGCTGGGGCATGGCTTCCGCCATCGGCGCGATCGCCGGCATCCTGATCGCACCTGTCGTGTTCCTGGAGCCGAACATGATGGGCGGCGTGCTGATCTACGGATTTGCCGCGGCCGTCCTCGGCGGCCTGACCTCACCGCTTGGCGCCGTGCTCGGCGGCTTCCTAGTCGGCGTGTTTGAAAATCTCGCCGGGACCTACATTCCCGGCGTCGGTAACGAAC
Source organism: Bradyrhizobium sp. AZCC 1678 (assembly GCF_036924765.1). Classification (NCBI taxonomy): domain Bacteria; kingdom Pseudomonadati; phylum Pseudomonadota; class Alphaproteobacteria; order Hyphomicrobiales; family Nitrobacteraceae; genus Bradyrhizobium; species Bradyrhizobium sp. AZCC 1678. The sequence goes on along the minus strand of NZ_JAZHSE010000001.1, from coordinate 1,531,603 downwards.
TGAAACTGCCGATCGCGCTTGCGCTGATCATCACCGTCCTGGTTGTCAAACCGGCTGGACTGCTGGGCCGGCCCATCGTGAAGCGAGTTTGATCATGAGCGCAGTCGAAGAAGTCGTCACAGAAGCACCGGCCGTCGATGCCGTTCCGAAGCGAGCGATGACGCTCGGCCTGGGCACCTCGCTGGTGGTGCTGGCCGCGCTGGCCCTCGCGCCGCTGTTCGTCAAGAACTTCATCATCTTCCAGATGACGATGCTCCTGATCTACGGCCTTGCCGTTCTGGCGCTGAACATCCTGACCGGCGGCAGCGGCCAGTTCTCGCTAGGCCAAAGCGCGTTCTACGCGGTCGGCGCCTATACGTCGGCGATCCTGATGGAACATGTCGGGATGAACTACGCGCTGACGCTGCCGATCGCAGGCATCATCTGCTTTGCCTTCGGTTTCGTGTTCGGCCAGCCCGCGCTGCGGCTCTCCGGCGTCTACCTGGCGCTGGCGACCTTTGCGCTTGCGGTCGCCATGCCGCAACTCCTGAAGCTCGGCTTCTTCGAGCATTGGACCGGCGGCGTGCAGGGACTGGTCGTGACCAAGCCCGATGCGCCGTTCGGCCTGCCGATGGGGCAGGACATGTGGCTGTATTACTTCACGCTCGTGATCACGATCGGTATCTATATCGCCTCGGTCAACCTGCTGCGCTCGCGCTCGGGCCGCGCCTTCATGGCAATCCGCGACAACGAGATCGCGGCCTCCGCCATGGGCGTCGATGTCGCGCTGTACAAGACGCTGGCGTTCGGCGTCTCGGCCGGCATCACCGGCGTCGCCGGTGGTCTCGGCGCCATCGCAGTGCAGTTCGTGGCCCCGGACGGCTACACCATCACGCTCGCGATCTCGCTGTTCCTCGGCATGGTCGTCGGCGGCGTCGGCTGGCTGCCGGGCTCGATCGTCGGAAGCGCCTTCATCATCTTCGTGCCGAATATCGCCGAAGGCATCTCCAAAGGCCTCTCCGGTGCCGTATTCGGCGTGCTTCTGTTCCTTGTCATCTTCCTGGTACCGCACGGCGCCAGGCAGGTCGCGATGGTTGCCCAGCAACTCATAGGAAAGCTGAAAAGGTAGCCCTCACTCAGGAGTAGCAATGCGTTCCGCAACAATAAGAAGCGCCGCCTTCTGGACGGCGCTCATCACTTTCGCTGGATGATGCGCTTCAAGGGCGAGAAGTGGGAGTTGTTCGGGGAGGTCATCAGCGGCGAGGAGACCATTAACTGATATTCCGCCGGACGGTAGTTTCCCGGTGATCAGACTAAATATCGCCTCCCGCGACGCCGTCGCGGGGGGCTTTTTGTTGCTGGACGAGACCGAAAGGTATTCAATGTTCGCAAAGGGCCGCCAAGCGCTCCAATCAAAAACAGTGACACAGTCATCGATCCCAGGGAGATCAAAAAATGTCCGTTATCAACTTGCGACTGGGAGCCTTTGCGGCTGCCCTCGCATTGCTTGCCGCGACCAGCAGCGGCGCATTGGCACAAAAGAAATACGACACCGGCGCGAGCGACACCGAGATCAAGATCGGCAACATCATGCCCTACAGCGGGCCTGCCTCGGCCTACGGCGTGATCGGCAAAACCGCAGAGGCCTATTTCAGGAAGGTCAACGCCGAGGGCGGCATCAACGGCCGCAAGATCAACTTCATCAGCTATGACGACGCCTACAGCCCGCCGAAGACGGTGGAGCAGGCGCGCAAGCTGGTCGAGAGCGACGAAGTCCTGCTGGTCTTCAATCCGCTGGGCACCCCGCCGAACACGGCGATCCAGAAGTACCTGAATTCGAAGAAGGTGCCGCAACTGTTTGTCGCCACCGGCGCCACCAAGTGGAACGATCCGAAGAACTTCCCCTGGACCATCGGCTGGCAGCCCAACTACCAGAGCGAATCCGCGATCTACGCGAAGTACATTCTGAAGAACAAGCCCGACGCCAAGATCGCGGTGCTCTATCAGAACGACGACTACGGCAAGGACTATCTCAAGGGCTTCAAGGACGGCCTCGGCGACAAGGCAGCCTCGATGATCATCGTTGAGGAAAGCTACGAAGTATCGCAGCCAACCATCGATTCGAACATCGTCAAGCTGAAGTCGCTGAATGCCGACGTGTTCTTCAACGTCTCCACGCCGAAGTTCGCCGCCCAGGCGATCAAGAAGATGAATGAGATCGGCTGGAAGCCAATGCACTTCCTCAACGGCGTCTCCTCCTCGATCGGCAGCGTCATCAAGCCTGCCGGCTTTGAGAATTCGCAGGACATCATCTCCTCGAACTACCTCAAGGATCCGACGGATGCGGAATGGAAGAACGATGCAGGCATGAAGGCCTGGAACGAGTTCCTGGACAAATACTATCCGGAAGCAAATCGTTCCGACATCTTTGTGATGTATGCCTATACGGTGGCACAGGGCCTCGAGCATGTGTTGAAATCCAGTGGCGACAATCTCACACGCGAGAACGTCATGAAGCAGGCCGCGAGCATCAAGAACCTCGAACTCGGAGGTTTGCTGCCGGGCATCAAGGTCAACACATCGCCTACCGACTTTGCTCCCATCTCCCAAGTCCAACTGATGAGGGTAAAGGGCGAGACCTGGGAACGCTTCGGCGAAATTCTCTCTGATGACGTCGGCGGCTAGCGCGCCGGGACCGTCTACTAAAGCAGCCCCCGCGGCGTTGCCGCGGGGGCTTTTTGTTGTGAGGCCTCAGGCAAGATGGTAAGCACGCGACGCTAAAAGAGCTTCCTTCAAGGAAGCCTGACGACTGGCTTTGTTAGAATGAAAAGGGAGAGACAGAAATGTCCACAATGAAAAAACTTGCGGTTGTTTCGACCGCGTTTGGACTACTCGCGGCAACTTCGAGCGGCGTTCTCGCACAGAAGAAATACGACCCCGGCGCGAGCGATACCGAAATCAAGATCGGCAACATCATGCCCTACAGCGGACCGGCTTCCGCCTATGGCGTGATCGCCAAGACCGAGGAAGCCTATTTCAAGAAGATCAACACCGAGGGCGGCATCAACGGCCGCAAGATCAACTTCATCAGCTATGACGACGCCTATAGCCCGCCGAAGACGGTGGAGCAGGCGCGCAAGCTGGTCGAGAGCGACGAAGCGCTGATCGTCTTCAATCCGCTCGGCACGCCGCCGAACACGGCGATCCAGAAATACCTCAACAGCAAGAAGGTGCCGCAACTGTTCGTCGCCACCGGCGCCACCAAGTGGAACGATCCGAAAAACTTCCCGTGGACGATGGGCTGGCAGCCCAACTACCAGAGCGAAACGCAGATCTATGCCAAGTACATTCTGAAGAACAAGCCGGACGCCAAGGTCGGGATCCTTTATCAGAACGACGACTACGGTAAGGACTATCTGAAGGGCTTCAAGGACGGACTCGGCGCCAAGGCCGCATCGATGATCGTCCTGGAGGAAAGCTACGAAGTCTCCGAGCCGACGATCGATTCCCACCTCGTCAAGCTGAAGGCAAGTGGCGCCGATGTGTTCATCAACATCACCACGCCCAAATTCGCGGCGCAGGCGATCAAGAAGAACGCCGAGATCGGCTGGAAGCCGCTGCACTTTCTCAATAACGTCTCGGCCTCGATTGGCAGCGTGATGAAACCGGCCGGCTTCGAGAATGCGCAGGACATCATCTCGTCCAATTACCTTAAGGATACGTCTGATCCGGAGTGGAAGAACGACCCCGGCATGAAAGCTTTCGATGAATTTCTGGCCAAATACTACCCCGAGGCCAACAGGATCGATAGCTTTGTGATGTATGGGTACACAGTCGCGCAGGGCCTTGTGCATGTGCTCAAAGCCAGCGGCGACAATCTCACCCGCGAGAACGTCATGAAGCAGGCAGCCAACATCAGGAATCTCGAGATCGGCAGCTTGCTGCCAGGTATCAAGGTCAACACCAGCGCTACCGACTTTGCCCCGATTTCGGCGGTCCAGCTTCAGAAGTTCAAAGGCGAGACCTGGGAACGCTTCGGCGAAGTGATTGATGCCGAGGTCGGCGGCTAATCGCAAAATGCTATCGACCGATTGTTAGCCAGTAATGCCCCCGCAGGCACCCTGCGGGGGTTTTCTTTTGCGGCGATTGGATGGATAACCTGACTTCCCGTCCCTCTTCGTCCCCGAGCAGACATGACCGACCGGCGTCCCCTCTTGCGTGCGATCTTTGACGCGGCCGTTGCGGCCGCGCATCCCGATGTCGTGCTCGCGGCCCATCTGCGCCCGGCGCCGAAGGGTAAAGTGATCTGCCTCGCCGCCGGCAAGGGCGCGGCCGCGATGGCCGCTGCGGCCGAGCGGCACTATCTCGACACGCTGAGGCTCGATCCATCGCGACTGACCGGCATTGCCACCACGCGCCACGGCCACGGCGTGCCGACGCGCCGCATCAGGGTCGTCGAGGCCGGCCATCCCGTGCCCGACGAAGCCGGGTTGAAAGCCGCCGACGAAACGCTGCGCCTCGCTGCGGAAGCAACCGCCGACGACCTGCTGCTGGTGCTGTTGTCCGGCGGTGGTTCCGCGAACTGGATCGCGCCGGCCGACGGCGTCTCGTTTGCACAGAAGCAGCAGGTGAACCGCGCACTGTTGCGTTCGGGCGCGCCGATCGGCGAGATGAATATCGTTCGCAAGCATCTGTCGCGGATCAAGGGCGGCCGGCTGGCCCGCGCCGGACAGCGCGCCGCCGAAATCGTTACGCTGGCGATCTCGGATGTGCCGCATGACGATCCGTCCGCGATTGCATCGGGACCGACGGTGCCGGATCCGAGCACGCTGGCGGACGCCCGCGCGCTGGTGGCGAGGTACAATCTCACGGTCGACGATGCCATCAGGCGCGCCCTCGAAGATCCCCGCAACGAAAGCTGCAAGCCCGGCGATGGCGCGTTTGCCCGCGCGCAATTCGAGATGATTGCGAAACCGAAGGCTTCGCTCGACGCGGCCACCAAGGTCGCAAAGGACGCCGGCTATGAGGTCATCGGCCTCGGCGCCGATCTCGAAGGCGAGGCGCGCGATGTTGCGGCCGATCATGCGCGCCTGGCGCTGAAGGCACACAGCGAAGGCAAACGCATCGCGATCCTTTCGGGCGGCGAACTCACGGTGACCGTGCGCGGCAATGGCCGCGGCGGCCCCAACCAGGAATATGCGCTGGCGCTGGCGGATCTTCTGAAGGACACGTCAGGTATTGTGGCGCTGGCGGCGGACACCGACGGTGCCGATGGCGGCGCCGGCAGCGCAACCGATCCGGCCGGCGCCGTGATCGATCAAACCACGTTTGCCAAGATGAAGTCGCTCGGGCTCTACCCCGCGGCCTATCTCGCCAACAACGATGCCACCGCGTTCTTTTCCGCCACCGGCGATCTGCTGCTGACCGGCCCGACGCTCACCAACGTCAATGACGTCAGGGTGATTTTGGTGGACCCCGCCCAGGTTTTCCGAACCGTTGCCGGCATCCTGTAGGTGTTAGAACGGCGTTAACGCTCTGTTGAGCAAGTTGCGAGGAACCGGCGCGCATTGGCCGGTCTCGAAGCTGCAATTCACCAGCCTGGGCTTCTAATGGCCGTTCTCCTGGAGGAGGAGCGCCGCCGATAGCGGCTGGGGAAACGCTATATGACGGATCACGGCCAGATAACCGCCCCGCGGTCAGCGCCCCTGAGTGCGCGGCTCGAAGAGGCGATCAACCATTTATCGCTCGGCATCGCCATTTTTGACGAGAAACGCGAGGTCGTTTTCTGCAACGAGCGTTACAGGGAAATGTACGGCCTCTCGCCCGAACAGGTGAAGCCGGGGACGCCGACCCATGAACTGATCCGGCACCGGCTGAATCTCGGCCTGAAGGTGCAGGTCGCAGTCGATGACTACATCCGTGAGCGCGTCGGCCGCGACATCGCACTCGACACCACGATCCAGGAATTCACTGACGGCCGGATCATCGCCTACACCGTCTACCCGATACCCGGCGGCGGCGGAATGGCGACCCACGAGGACATCACCGAGCGCGAAGAGCTCAATGCCCGGCTGAAGAAACAATACGAACTCGGCAAGGCGCAGGAAGAGACGCTGCGCGTCAGGAACTTCCAGTTCGACACCGCCATCAACAACATGTCGCAGGGGCTCTGCTTCTTCGATTCCAACCACCGGCTGATCGTCTGCAACGATCGCTTTGTCGAGATGTATGATATTGCGCCCGAGCGCGTCAGCCCCGGCATGTCGCTGATCGAGATCGTCGACCTGCGCTTCGAAGCCGGCAGCTTTCCCGCCATGACGCGCGATGAATATCTTCAATGGCGCACCAACGTCGCGGTTTCCAACGAGCCGAAAGACAGCATCGTCGAATTGATGAACGGACGCACGTTCAAGATCCGGCACCGCCCGATGCCCGGCGGCGGCTGGGTTGCGACGCATGAAGACATCACCGAGCAGCGCCAGTCTGAGGTCAAGATCGAATACATGGCGCACCACGACGCGCTGACCGATCTGGCCAACCGGGTGCTGTTGAACGACCGGCTCGAATACGTACTGGGCAGGATTCAGCACGGCGAAATGGTGGCCGTCCATCATCTCGACCTCGATCAATTCAAGGCCGTCAACGATACGTTCGGCCATCCCTGCGGCGACAAGCTGCTGAGGATCGTCGCCGAGCGGTTACGCGGGCTCGTTGGCGACGCCGATACCATCGCGCGGACGGGCGGCGATGAATTCGTGATCGTGCAGGCCACGATCGCGGACCCCGCCGCAGCTACTTCGCTGGCGCAGGGCGTCATCGATGCGCTGAGCGAGCCCTATGACATCGACGGCCAACAGGCCGTGATCGGCGTCAGCATCGGCATTTCGGTCGGTCCCGGTGACGGATCGAATCCCGACAAATTGTTGCGCAACGCCGACCTCGCGCTCTACCGCGCCAAGAGCGACGGCCGCGGCACGTTCCGCTTCTTCGAGCCCGCGATGGATTTGCAGATGCAGACCCGCCGCGTCATGGAGCAGGACCTGCGCAAAGCGCTGCCGGCAGGCGAATTCGTGCTGCACTACCAGCCGGTCGTCAACCTGGCGAGCAAGGAAATCAGCGGCTTTGAAGCCTTGATACGCTGGAATCATCCGGCCAAGGGATTGATCTCGCCGGCCACCTTCATTCCGCTGGCCGAAGAGATCGGCTTTATCGTCCCGCTGGGCGAGTGGGTCATCCGGCAGGCCTGCGCCACCGCCGCCCAATGGCCCGACAACCTTCACGTCGCCGTCAATATTTCAGCGATCCAGTTTCGCAGTCCCGGCTTGATGCAGGTGATCATCAGCGCGCTTGCCGCCTCCGGCCTCGCGGCCACGCGGCTGGAAATCGAGATCACCGAGAGCGTGTTGCTCCACAACAAGGAGGCGACGCTCGCGGTGCTGCATCAGTTGCGGGCGCTCGGGATCCGGATCGCAATGGACGATTTCGGCACCGGATATTCGTCGCTGACGTATTTGCAGAGCTTTCCGTTCGACAAGATCAAGATCGACCGTTCCTTCGTCAAGAACATCACCGAGGATTCGAGCTCGCTCACCATCGTGCGTGCGGTTGCCGCGCTCGCCAATGGCATGGGCATGACGGCGACCGCCGAGGGCGTGGAAACCGCCGAACAACTCCACAGCATCGCTTCCGAAGGATGCACGGAGATGCAGGGTTTTCTGTTCAGCAAGCCGCTACCCGCCGCCGAGATCGAGCGGCAGTTTCTATCGGAGCGCGGGGCACGCGGGGTTCAAGGCCGTATCGCGGTGGCGTGATCCGCACGCTGTCATTCCGGGATGGTCCGAAGGACCAGACCTCAGATGCGCAATTGCGCATCGGGGAATCTCGAGATTCTCAGGTGCGCAATTGCGCACCATAGTTCGCATCTTCGATGCGTCCCGGAATGACGGATACTCAAAGCTCCGCCGCGATCTTCGACAGCATTTCGAGCAGGGCTACGCGGTTGGCGGGGCCCAGCAATTCGTTGAGTCGCGCCTCGTGCTTGCTGGCAACCAGCTTCTTGGCGCGCGCCAGCACCGCCCTTCCCTTGTCGGTCAGAACCAGGATGTGCGAGCGCCGGTCGTTGGTCGAGCGCATCCGGGCGCACAGGCCGCGGCTCTCCAGCGCATCCAGCATCGATACGAAATTCGGCCTGAGGATGCCGAGCGTGTTGGCGATTTCGGTCTGGTTACGTCCGGGGTTGCGGTCGAGCAGCAGCAGCACCGAGAATTGCGCCGGTGTCAGTTGCAGCGGCGCGACGCAGCGCAGAAAATCCTCGAACACCTTGAGCTGCGCGCGCTTGAGCGAATAGCCGAGCAGTTCGGCCAATTCGCCCAGTTGCAGCCCGGCATGCTCGGCGGCGCCATCCGCAGCGCCGCCCGCAATTTCCTTGCCGTTGTTGCGCGACGGCTTGACGGCATCGGTCGCTGCCTTGGAAACTGTCATGGCGTGAGGCTCGCACCCGAAAAAGGGCTTGGCCGGCGGCCGGGCCCTTGATGTTATATTTGATAATTGTTATTGAATATATCAAATATCGGCGCCTTTCAACTGCCGAGATATCGGACGGCCGGCGGACCGCGTGAGGTCAGGACCGGCGACGCTTTTAGGGGGAGCGCCAGTCTTGAATACGACGATCATGCTGTTCCTGCTGCAGGACGGCATCACCAATGGCGCGATCTATGCGCTGCTCGGGCTGGCGCTGGTGCTGGTGTTTGCCGTCACCCGCGTCATCCTGATCCCGCAGGGCGAATTCGTCACGTTCGGCGCGCTCAGCTACGCCGTGCTGGCGACCGGCAAGGTGCCGGGCACCGCCTGGCTCGCCATGGCGATGGGCGTGGTCGCCTTCGCGCTCGATCTGTTCGGCGCACGGCGATCGCTGCGGCTCACGCGGGTCGCGCGCTCCTTTGCCCTCAACATCGTCCTGCCGGCGGCGATCCTGGCCCTCGCTTACGCGCTTGCCGGGCCCAAGACGCCGATCGCGGTCAACATCGCGCTGTCGCTTTTGATCGTCGCGGCGATCGGACTGTTCCTCTACCGCATCGCGTTCCAGCCGATCGCCCACACCTCGGTGCTGGTGCTGCTGATCGCCTCCGTCGGCTGCCATCTCGCCTTGCAGGGCCTGGGCCTGGTGTTCTTCGGCGCCGAAGGTCTGCGCGGACCGGCGCTGTCCAACACCGCATTGACGATCGGCCCGCTGCGCTTCACCGGCCAGAGCCTTGCGGTCTATGGGCTGACGATTGCCTTCATCGTCGCTCTCTGGCTGTTCTTCGGCTTCACGCGGATGGGCAAGGCGCTGCGCGCCACCGCCGTCAACCGGCTCGGCGCCCGCCTCGTCGGCATCCGCACCACGCTGTCGGGACAGATCGCTTTCCTGCTGGCGTCCCTGATCGGCGCCATTTCCGGCATCCTGATCGTGCCGATCACCACGCTCTATTACGACACTGGATTCCTGATCGGCCTGAAAGGTTTCATTGCCGCGATCATCGGCGGGCTGGTGAGCTATCCGCTGACGGCAGTGGCGGCCCTGATCGTCGGCAGCGTCGAGGCGTTCTCCTCGTTCTACGCCAGTAATTTCAAGGAGGTCATCGTCTTTACGCTGATCCTTCCCGTGCTGGTGCTGCGTTCGCTCGCAGCGCCCGCGGTCGAGGAAGAGAAGGACTGACGGCGATGAATCAGCGGCTTCCCCTCATCATCTTCGCAGCTGTCATGGCGGCGATCCCGTTCATCCCCGGCGTGCCGCCGTTCTGGATCGTGCTGCTCAACAATATCGGCCTCGCCGCGCTGGTGGCCATGGGCCTCGTGCTGCTCACCGGCGTCGGCGGCCTCACCTCGTTCGGCCAGGCAGCGTTCTGCGGCTTCGGCGCTTACACCACGGCGGTATTGACCACCGCCTATGGCTTCTCGCCGTGGCTGACGCTGCCGCTCTCGCTGCTGGTCAGCGGCATCGCCGCCGTCGTGCTCGGCATCGTCACGGTGCGGCTGTCGGGCCACTATCTGCCGCTCGGCACCATCGCCTGGGGCATCGGGCTGTTTTATTTGTTCAGCAAGCTTGAATTTCTCGGCCGCAATGACGGCATCTCAGGCATTCCGCCGCTCTCGATCGGCAGCTTCCGGATGCTCGATCCCGGCACGATCTATTTCGCGATCTGGATCGGGGTACTGATCTCGGCATTGCTGACCATGAACCTCTTGGACTCCCGCACCGGCCGCGCGATCCGCGCGCTGCGGCGCGGGCATATCGCCGGCGAAGCGTTCGGCGTGCAGACGCCGCGCGCCAAGCTTCTGGTGTTCATCTATGCGGCGGTGCTGGCGGGCCTGTCCGGCTGGCTCTATGCGCATTTCCAGCGCGCCGCCAATCCGACGCCGTTCGGCGCGCAGGCCGGCATCGAATATCTGTTCATCGCTGTGGTCGGCGGTGCCGGCTATGTCTGGGGCGCGGTGCTGGGCGCCGGCATCGTCGTGATCCTGAAAGAAATCCTGCAGAGCTATCTGCCGCTGGTGTTCGGCGGCCAGAGCCAGCTCGAGACTATCGTGTTCGGAATCCTGCTGGTCGTCCTGCTGCAACTGGCGCCGACCGGCGTCTGGCCGTGGCTGATGGCGCGGCTGCCGTTCAAGCCGGGCCGCAAGATACCCGATACGTCGCTTCCCCTCGCCAAGCGCGAGCGCGCGCCGGCCTCTGCTGCCGCGCTGCTCCAGATCGAGAAAGCGCGCAAGCAGTTCGGCGGCGTGATTGCCGTCAACGACGTTTCCTTCGACGTCCAGGCCCGCGAGATCGTAGCCCTGATCGGTCCCAACGGCGCCGGCAAGAGCACGACCTTCAACCTGATCACGGGCGTGCTGACCACGACCGGCGGCACTATCTCGGTGCTCGGCCGCAAGGTCGACAACGCCCCGCCGCAGGAGGTGGTAAAACTCGGCGTCGCGCGCACCTTCCAGCACGTCAAGCTGGTGCCGGACATGACCGTGCTGGAGAACGTCGCGATCGGCGCGCATCTGCGCGGGCACGCCGGCGCAATTTCCAGCATGCTCCGGCTGGACCGGGCCGATGAAGCAAAGCTGCTGGCGGAAGCCGCGCGCCAGATCGAGCGCGTCGGCCTCGGCGACCAGATCGACCAGTTGGCGGGAAGCCTGTCGCTCGGCCAGCAGCGCATCGTCGAGATCGCGCGTGCGCTGTGCGTCGATCCGTTGCTGCTCTTGCTCGACGAGCCTGCCGCGGGATTGCGCCACATGGAGAAGCAACGGCTCGCCGCGCTGCTCCGTCAGTTGCGCGACGGCGGCATGTCGGTGCTGCTGGTCGAGCACGACATGGGTTTTGTGATGGACCTCGCCGACCGCATCGTGGTGCTCGATTTCGGCACCAAGATCGCCGAGGGCACGCCGGCCGCGATCAAGACCAATCCCGACGTGATCAAGGCCTATCTCGGAGCTACCGCATGAGCGCGCTGTTATCGGTCTCCGACGCCCATGTTTCCTACGGCAAGGTCGAAGCCGTGCGTTCGGTTTCGCTCGACGTCGCCGACAACGAGATCGTCACCATCATCGGCGCCAACGGCGCCGGCAAGACCACGCTCTTGAACGCCATCATGGGCGTGCTGCCGCTCAAGGGCGCCACCGCCTTTGCAGGCGCCGACATGGCCGCGCTCGACATCGAGGATCGCGTCGCGGCGGGCCTGTGTCTCGTGCCCGAGCATCGCGAATTGTTCGGCACCATGAATGTAGAGGACAATCTGGAGCTCGGCGCCTTCCGGATTCCGAAGGCTACCGCAGCAAAATCGTTCGAGCGCGTCTATACGCTGTTTCCGCGACTGAAGGAGCGGCGCAAGCAGCTGGCCGGCACGCTCTCCGGCGGCGAGCAGCAGATGCTGGCGATGGGCCGCGCGTTGATGGGCACGCCAAAACTGTTGATGCTGGACGAACCGAGCCTCGGGCTGGCGCCGATTATCGTCGCCGACATCTTCCGCACCATCGGCGAACTGCGCGCCGCTGGCGTCTCGGTGCTGCTGGTCGAACAGAACGCGCAAGCCGCGCTGAAAATCGCCGACCGCGCCTATGTCATGGAGCTCGGCGAATTCATCCTGTCCGGATCGGCAAGGGATATCGCGTCCAACCAGCGCGTCGCGGCAAGCTATCTCGGCTTCCAGCACGACGGCGCGAGCGGGATATAGGGCGCGACCCCATAAGTTCAGGGTGGTCGGTGGACGTCCGCTTTGGTGCGCATTTCCGGACTCAAGTTGGAAATCGCGTGATGTCCGAACCCGGCGCAGCGAACCGCGCGCCCCCTTCGACGGGAGCCGGCGGGCCATGCCCTTCCGAAGTCACCCGACTCTCAAATTCTCCGCCGAAGTCTTCCCCTTGTTGGGCACTTCCTCATAGCTGACCTTTGCACCCTCATTGAGTGTGCTGAGCCCAGCTTTCTCGACCGCGGAGATGTGCACGAAAACATCCTTGCTGCCGTTATCGGGCTGAATGAATCCATAGCCCTTTGTCGCGTTGAACCACTTCACCGTTCCAGTTGCCACCTTGATCGTCTCCCATATCCGATAGGACCTAAGACAACCTCATGCCGATGTGGAAGGCAACCAAAACCCGCGGGGGGTGAGCCGGCGGGCCCGGACTATGGGGTGGTGCGTGCTTATCTTCCTTCCAAATATCCGCGAATTAACTCGCTTTTGAGTTCCCTGGAGGCGTATACTCAGACAATCATCGCTCCGCCTCCTGGGCATTACCGGTGACAGAGAGTGTTGCGCTCCCGCCTATTCGAGGGAAGCATCATGCCCCAGTCTCAACGCCTGTCGTCCGTCATTCCATTCGTTGCAATTGAGCGCCCCGCTTGTCCGAAGTGCAAGGCCCCGATGATGCTCGTCAGTATCGAGCCAGCACGCCCGGGCGTCGACTTGCATACCTTTGAATGCGCTATCTGCAACCACGCACATGCGACCCTTGCCGCGTATGAAGACCCTATGAAGTCCAAGTCCCTTGGACGCTGGCTTCAAGGCGATTTGCACCCGCCCAGGTAAGGCGGGTCGAAGTGAACCGGCGGATTTTGTAATACTTGAAGGGCTAGCGCCCGCAATGCGCCCCCTGATTGATATCGCAATGTCCGCGATCGCGGCGCCAACAATGTCCTGTATGTTCGGCAATTGCCGCGAAGGGAATTGCCGAAGTCCGGAAAGACGGCAAACCAAACTTGCCACTAGCGATGGATTCGCCGTAGCCGCTGCTAATTGCTTTGACAGGTTAAGCCACTCATGCCGGCATCAAGCGCCTTAGTTCTTTCTGGGCGGCGGTTCGCTCGCTACTTCCTCTGCCAGTAGCTTTAAAAGCTTCTTCTGCCGCGCGTCAGCTTTCGCTGCCGCCGCTTCCGATGCAGCCACGAGACTGCGATAGAGCTTAAGGTTTTGCCGGCGAATGAAAAATTGATGTTCCATAGCTACCTCCTCTGAGGGCATGGACCGAAGCGCATCGTGCGCTTAAGAATGGAGGATGGGAAGTGTGGACGTGGCGGACCACTTGTTAATTATCGCGACCTTTGCCTTCAGTTACCCCCCTCGCGCTAAGCAGCACATCCAACATATGCATATGCGCTTTTACTTTTGTCGCACCCGGAGTGCGATTCAAATGCCTTTGCGATTTTCGTAGCGCCGGCGTTAATGCAGCCGGAGGACTCCGTCCACGGCGCGTAGTTCGGCAGGCTTGATCAGTTTGGAGTGCGCGACGGTAACCGCGAACAGCGGACCTTCGAGCCTTGTTTCCCAGAACGCGAGGAAATCCTTCAACGCCGGGAAATCCGGAAACATATCGTAGTCCTGCCAGACGTAAGTTTGCAGCAACCAGCGCCGATCCGGACGGCGATAAACGATTTCCGCTGTTGTCAGTCCGTAGCCTAAGACCTGCTTCCTGAAATCCCTGGAAACCGTATCTTTCTCGACCATGCCAACCTCCAGCCCAACTGAAGAGTAATGCGTGCTTTCTCAATTCGCCAAAAACGAAAACGTTCAATAGGTCATAGCAATCAACGCGCTACCAGCATGTTACTTCACCTGCCAGCAGTCGCCCCTCCTCAAGTCGCGGTCAAACATCGTGGGCCGAAGCCCTTGCGCCACAGTGTCACAGGCTTATGTCAGGGGCGGCTAGCACTCGCTCATTGCGACTGCCAATCCAGAAATAATCACAAAAGCCATAGAGGATCGCATGAAGTTCCGTCCGCTCCACGACCGCGTCGTGGTCAAACGCATCGATGCCGAAGATAAGACCGCTGGCGGCATCCTCATTCCGGACAGTGCCAAGGAAAAGCCCTCGCAGGGCGAGATCATCGCCGTTGGTTCGGGCGGCCGTGACGAAGCCGGCAAGCTGATCCCGATCGACCTAAAGGCCGGCGACCGCGTGTTGTTCGGCAAGTGGTCGGGCACCGAGGTCAAGCTCGATGGTCAGGAACTTCTGATCATGAAGGAAAGCGACATCATGGGCGTCCTCACCGACGTTCCCACCGCCAGGAAGAAGGCCGCTTAAGCGCTTTAGTCCGTTCCCTCATCCTGAGGAGCCGGCGCAGCCGGCGTCTCGAAGGAAGAGGCCCTGCAATCCAAATCTCATCCCTCAGGAATCCGCCCAATCGCGTGGACCTTGGGATCTGGAAATACGGAGGTCATCATGTCAGCCAAGGAAGTCAAATTCGGCGTAGATGCCCGCGACCGCATGCTGCGCGGTGTCGACATTCTCCACAATGCCGTCAAGGTGACGCTCGGTCCGAAGGGCCGCAACGTTGTACTCGATAAGTCATTCGGCGCTCCCCGCATGACCAAGGACGGCGTCACCGTCGCCAAGGAAATCGAGCTTGAGGACAAGTTCGAGAACATGGGCGCGCAGATGGTGCGCGAAGTCGCCTCCAAGTCGGCCGACGCGGCCGGCGACGGCACCACCACCGCGACCGTTCTGGCGGCTGCGATCGTCCGTGAAGGCGCCAAGTCGGTTGCCGCCGGCATGAACCCGATGGATCTGAAGCGCGGTATCGACATGGCGGTGGAAGCCGTGGTCGCCGACCTCGAGAAGAACTCCAAGAAGGTCACCTCGAACGAGGAAATCGCCCAGGTCGGTACCATCTCCGCCAACGGCGACGCCGAAATCGGCAAGTTCCTGGCGGACGCCATGAAGAAGGTCGGCAACGAGGGCGTCATCACGGTCGAGGAAGCCAAGTCGCTCCAGACCGAGCTTGAAGTCGTCGAAGGCATGCAGTTCGACCGCGGCTACATCTCGCCCTACTTCATCACCAACGCCGACAAGATGCGCGTTGAGATGGAAGACGCCTATGTCCTGATCAACGAGAAGAAGCTCTCCTCGCTGAACGAGCTGCTGCCGCTGCTCGAAGCCGTGGTGCAGAGCGGCAAGCCGCTTCTGATTATCGCCGAAGACGTTGAAGGCGAAGCGCTCGCCACCCTTGTCGTCAACCGCCTGCGCGGCGGCCTCAAGGTTGCTGCCGTCAAGGCTCCGGGCTTCGGCGATCGCCGCAAGGCCATGCTGCAGGACATCGCCGTTCTGACCGCTGGTCAGGCGATCTCGGAAGATCTCGGCATCAAGCTCGAGAACGTCACCCTGCAGATGCTCGGTCGCGCCAAGAAGGTGATGATCGACAAGGAGAACACCACCATCGTCAGCGGGGCCGGCAAGAAGGCCGATATCGAAGCCCGCGTGGCCCAGATCAAGGCGCAGATCGAGGAAACCACCTCGGACTACGACCGTGAGAAGCTGCAGGAGCGTCTGGCCAAGCTCGCGGGCGGCGTCGCGGTGATCCGCGTCGGTGGCGCGACCGAGGTCGAGGTAAGGGAGCGTAAGGATCGCGTGGATGACGCGATGCATGCGACCCGTGCGGCGGTTGAAGAAGGCATCGTGCCGGGCGGGGGCGTCGCCTTGCTCCGAGCCTCCCTGCATCTCAAGGGCCTGCGCACCAAGAACGACGACCAGAAGACCGGCGTCGAGATCGTGCGCAAGGCGCTGTCTTGGCCGGCCCGCCAGATCGCGATCAACGCGGGCGAAGACGGTTCCGTCATCCTCGGCAAGATCCTCGAAAAGGACCAGTATGCCTACGGCTTCGACTCGCAGACCGGCGAATATGTCAACCTGATCTCGAAGGGCATCATCGACCCGACCAAGGTCGTTCGCGTGGCGATCCAGAATGCAGCCTCGGTTGCCGCGCTCCTGGTCACCACGGAAGCCATGGTGGCCGAAGTGCCGAAGAAAAACCAGGGCGGCGCCGGTATGCCTGCGGGTGGCGGCGGCATGGGTGGTATGGGCGGCATGGACTTCTAAGTCCAACCATTCAGAGCACAACAATAAGAAAGGCCCGGCAGCGATGCCGGGTCTTTCTGCATCCGCTGGACGTCTATCTCGACGACGATAGCTGCATGGAAAGGCGCGCTTGTGCATGGCCGTTACGACATGCCATGTCCGGCACGCTTTGCGTATCAGTTACACGAGGCCTGGCCTCAAGCCGACTTTCATCTGATCGAGGGCGCCGGCCACGCCTACGATGAACCAGGCATTCTTGATGCGCTGATCAAAGCGACGGATCGTTTTGCGCAGCAAGTCTGACCGGTTACCACCAAACGGATCATGGCCGGATATTTTCGCCCATGGATCATTTTCGACCTGGACGAGGTCCGCGTTAAGTCCCGCCATGTGGGCTCCCGAAGGCGGATTTCGCGCCGGCCCCTATTAACGAAGCCTTAATCATGATGCGAGTTCCAACCTGCTCGTTGTGAGTTGCACAACTTCCTGACCACGCGCGGCCTTCTAACCTTGCGATGCAGCAACCATTTTCCGTCCGACGCCGGGCGTCGACGATGGCTGCCGGGTTACAAGGTCAGACGATGCGCGCCTCCGATTGCCCTACGGTCGACACTCCCGAATTCCTGCTGGCGGCGCTCGAGCAGGCGAGTGAGGCTGTCGTCATCATCGACGGCCACATGCATGTAAGCCATTTCAACGCCGCGGCCGAATTGATCTGGGGCGTGCCGCGCACGGAGATTCTCGGCTGCGATGCACGCTGCCTCGGCTTCAATGACCTGCAAAATGGCGCCGGTTCCGAGATCACGATCCGGCGCAACGACGGCAGCCGGACCCGGGCTCAGCTATCGGTGTCGCGTGTCGAGATCGGTGGCCGAGCTAACTACATGGTCTTCGTTCGTGACATCACCGCCGAGGTCGAACGACGCGAGAGGATCGCGCTGCTCAACCTGGTGGCCGACAAGACCAACCGCGCGGTCGTCGTCACCGACCGCAAGCTGCAGGTCGTCTATACCAACGCCGCGTTCTCCGGAATGTTCGGATACTCACCTGAAGAAGCACAAGGACGGCAGGCGAGCCATTTGCTTGCCGGCCGCTTCACCAATCGCAAGACGCTGCCGAAGCTACGCCGCCGAATCTACGATGAGAGCGGCACTGAAGACGAAATCCTGGCCTACGACAAGAACGGCGATGAAGTCTGGGTCTCGGCCATGGTCAAGCCGTTCCGCAGCGCCCGCGGGCGCGTCAAGTACATCTTCGCCCTGTTGACCGATATCTCCGAGAACAAGCAGTTGCGGTCGCTGCAGCAATTGATCATGAGCGCGTTGGCCGACGAACTCCCGATCACCGAGATTGCCGACCAGCTTTGCCGGCGCGTTGAAGCCATTGCACCTGATGTCGTGGCTTCGGTGCTGCACGTCGATTCCGACGGGCTGGTGCATCCGCTGGGTGGACCGAGCCTGCCTGAAGATTACTCCCGCGCGCTTGAAGGCATCGCCATTGGTCCGGCTGTCGGCTCGTGCGGGTCGGCGGCGTATTTTGGCAAGCCTGTACTGGCCGAAGATATCGACACCGATCCGCGCTGGCAGCCGTACAAGACACGGCCGCTCGAGGTCGGCCTGAAGGCCTGCTGGTCGACGCCGATCAAGGCCAAGGACGGCCGCGTGATCGGCACTTTCGCCTTCTATTTCAGGGAATGTCGCGCGCCGAGCCGCTGGCATCAGCGGATCGTCGACGCCTGCGTTCACCTCGGCGCGCTGGCGATCGAGCGAAAGGAAGCCCGCGCCCAGATCGCCCGGCTCGCCTACCATGACATGCTGACCGGGCTGCCGAACCGTGCGCAGTTGCGTGAGCTGATCAACCAGGCCATCGAAGACTGCGCGCCGCAGAAGCAGCTCGCGCTGGTGTTCCTGGATCTCGATCACTTCAAGGACGTCAACGACACCCTCGGACATTCGGCGGGCGACGCCCTGCTGATCGAATTTACAAAACGGCTGCGCGCCCGTATCCAGCCGTCCGACCTGCTGGGACGCCTGAGCGGCGACGAGTTCGTCATCGCGCTACCGAATTGCGATCCGGCCCGCGCCTCGCTGGTCGCCTCCAACATCACCGAAGCGTTGACGTCGCCGCTATGGATCGACAACAGGCAGGTGCCGATTTCCGCCAGCATGGGCATCAGCATCTATCCCGACAATGCTACCGATATCGATACGCTGATACAGCAGGCCGATGCGGCGATGTACAAGGCCAAGCAGGCGGGCCGCTCCACCCACCGCTTCTTCAGCGCCGACATGAACCGGCTTGCCGAGCAGCGGCTCGTCTTCAGCGCGGCACTCCGCCAGGCCATCGCCAATGACCGGTTGAGGCTCGTCTATCAACCGCAGACCCGAACCGTCGACGGCGCCCTCTACGGCGTCGAAGCGCTGTCCCGCTGGCACGATCCTGATCTTGGCGAAGTCCCGCCTTCGAAATTCATTCCGCTGGCCGAGGAAGTCGGCCTGATCGAGCAGATCGGCCTGTGGTCGATCCGCGAGGCGTGCCGGCAAATGGCCGCGTGGCGCCAAGCCGGACTGGACGTCCCCTGCGTGGCGGTCAACCTGTCGCCGCTCAATTTCCAGAATGCGAAGCTTGCCGCCGTGGTGGCGGAGACCCTCGCAGCCAACGACCTCCCACCCCAGACATTGATGCTCGAGATCACCGAAGGCGTGCTCGTGAACGAGCGTTCGGCCGCGATCGACACCATGAATGCGATCCGCAAGCTCGGCGTCGGCCTGTCGCTGGACGATTTCGGAACCGGTTATTCAAGCCTGAGCCGGCTGGCGCACTTGCCGATCCGCGAATTGAAGATCGACCGCAGTTTTATGCGCAACATCGAGCGTGATGCCAGCGCGCTTGCGATCGCCACCGCCGTTGTCCGTGTCGGCCAGAGCCTGAAAATGGCCGTGGTCGCCGAGGGCGTCGAAACCGAGGGACAACGCAAGCTGCTGGCCGGGCTCGGATGCGACGTCGTGCAGGGATATCTCTACGCGCCTGCGATGTCGCCCGAAGCATTCGAGCGATGGCTGCTCGACCATGTCGCCGAGCAGGCGCTGACGATGCGCAGATGCGTCGACGAGGCCCGTTCGCAGCCGACGCCGTCGCTGCTGGTCGCTTCCACGGGGGGATAGAGAGCTGATTCCACAAAAAGTAGGGTGGGCAAAGGCGCACTTGCGCCGTGCCCACCATCTTTCATGTTCGCCGATCTATGGTGGGCACGCTGCGCTTTGCCCACCCTACAGACCGCGCGCCCTCACTTCGCCGGGACGTATTTTCCGTCCTTCACCGTCAAAATGATGCGCGAGCGGTCGTCGAGGCCGTAGCGATCCTTTTCGGTGAAGTTGTAGACACCCTGGCTGGCGACGATTTCCTTCTCGGACATCAGCGCCAGGCGGATCGCCTCGCGGAATTCCGGCGTTCCCGGTTTTGCCGTCTTCAGCGCCACCGGCACCACGCGCTTGAGCACCTCGAAGGCGTCGTAGGAGTGGCCGGCGAACTGGCTGCGGCTGTTGGCGCCGTACTTGGCTTCATAGGCGGTATTGAGCGCAAGGCCCGGCTTCTTGGTCAGCGCGCTGTCGGGTTGCGTCTCCGGCGACATCACCGGACCCGACGCCATGATCACGCCTTCGGCCGCGGGACCCGCGATGCGGATGAAGTCCATGCTGGCAGCGCCGTGGGTCTGGTAGATCAGGCCCTTGTAGCCGCGCTCGCGCAGCGTGGTCTGCGGCAGCGCCGCGGCGGTGCCGGAGGCGCCGACGAGAATCGCGTCCGGATTGGCGGCGAGGAGTTTCAGAACCTGTCCTGCGACCGACGTATCCGGCCGCGCAAAACGCTCCTCGGTGGCGAGCGTCATTCCCATCGGTATAGCCTGGGCCTTGAAATCGTTGAACCAGAGATCGCCGTAGGAATCGGAGTAACCGATATAGCCGACGGACTTGATGCCGTGCGCCTTCATGTGCTCGTACAGCACCTTGCCCATGATCGGGATCGGCTGCGGCATGGCGACCGACCACTTGATGCGCGCCTCGTTGATCGGGAACGGCGCGAGACCGATATGCGGAATGCCCGCCTCGTTCGCCACGGTTGCGACCGCGACCGTCGAAGGCGTCGTCGAGGAGCCCATGATGATGTCGGCCTTGGACTCGGTGACGAAGCGCCGCGTGTTTGTTGTCGCCGTGGTCGGATCGCCGCCGTCGTCGAGCGTGATGATCTTGATCGGCACGCCGCCGATTTCCTTCGGCACGAAGTCGAGCGAGTTGCGTTCGGGAATGCCGAGCGCCGCCGCAGGGCCGGTCGTGGTGATGGAAATGCCGACTACGATCTCGTTGGTTTGCGCCATCGCCGGCAAGCCCGTCAGAGCAAGCGCCGCCGCGACGGAAGCAGCGGACAGAAAAGTCTTATTCATTCATTCCTCCCTGGATTATCTATTTATCGCTTTAAGCAAAATCTCGTGGGCTATTCAGCCCCTTCTTTAGGTCATGCGCAGGCCTGAGTCAGCCCCGCATGAACCGCTCGATGATCTCCTGCGGCATCGGCGCCGATTTCAGCTTCGCGGGGTCGTCCGGATGCTTGCCGACCAGCACGCGGGTCTCGAACGCCTCGATCGCCAACGCCTCGGCCTTGAACACGTTGTGGACCACCTCGAAAGAGGATCGCTTGAAGCTCTCGATCCGGCTTTCGATTCTGATCCAGTCGCCATGGGTCGAGGGGATGTGGAATTTGGCCCGCGTGTCGACCATGGGGATGCCGACCAGGCCATATTTGTGGATGAGGTCCTGCTTCGAATAACCAGCCGCTTCGAACATGATCGACGTCGAATCGTCGAACATCGCGAAATAGCGCGGATAGTAAACGATGTTGGCGGGGTCGCAGTCGCCCCACTGGATCTGCACGTCGCGCCGGTTGACGAACATGGGATGAAATATCCTAGCGCGGCGCCATGCGAAGCGCGGCATCGAGCCGCACCACTTCGCCGTTCAAGTAAGGATTGTCGATCATATGCAGCGCCAGCGAGGCAAACTCGTCGGCTTGACCGAGCCGGCGCGGGAACGGGATCGAGGCGGCAAGCGAGTCCTGCGCCTCCTGCGGCAGATTGGCGAGCAGCGGCGTGAGGAACAGGCCCGGCGCGATCGTCAGCACGCGAATGCCGAACTGCGCCAGCTCACGCGCGATCGGCAGCGTCATGGCGACGATGCCGCCCTTCGAGGCCGAGTAGGCTGATTGGCCGATCTGGCCGTCATAGGCCGCGACGGAAGCCGTGGAAATCACCACGCCGCGCTCGCCGGTTGCAAGCGGCTCCAGCTTCGACATCGGAGCCGTCGCCAGCCGCAGCATGTTAAAGGAGCCGATCAGGTTGACCTTGATCACCTTGTCGAAATCGCCGAGCGCCATCGGGCCGTCCTTGCCGATAACACGCTTGGCGACGCCGATGCCGGCGCAATTCACCAGCACGCGCGCCGGGCCATGGGCCGCCGCCGCCTTGGCGATCGCGGCTTCCGCCGACGCTGCGTCAGAGACGTCGCAGATCACGGCGACGCCGCCGATCTCGGCAGCGACGGCCTCAGCAAGGTTGGCGTTGAGATCGCAGACTGCGACCTTGGCGCCCTGCGCCGCGAGCCGGCGTGCGGTTGCGGCGCCCAATCCTGATGCGCCGCCGGTGACGATAGCGGCCTGGTCCTTCAACTGCATGGTGTTCTCCCTGACAAGCTCTTCTGCGAATTCGGCTACAGCGTGATCACCTGCGCCGGCGGCGCGGGCGAGTAAATCTCCTCGATCAGCGCGCTGCGGTTCTCCAGAACAGCGCGCTGGTTGATCGACCCCTTGTCGGTCACCTCGCCGCGATCGATCGACAGCGGCGTATCGAGCAGCACCGCGCGGGTGATCCGGGTTGACGAGCCCGTGGCACCGGCCACCAGCTGCTGGAAGCGTTCGCGGAAGGCCGCAACAATCAGCGGATCGGACGCCGCAGCGGCGAGATCGTCTGATGGAAGCGTCGGATTGATCAGGCGGCAGCCGTCGAGGTCGAGCACCACCAGCGCCGATATTTCGTCGCGGTTAATGCCGGCAATGACGACGTCACGCACCAGGGGTGCACAGGCCGCGACGAAGCGCGCGCGCAACGGGCCAACGCTGACCCAGGTGCCGCTGGCCAGCTTGAAGTCTTCGCCGGTACGGCCGTCGAAATCGAACCCGGCGTCGAAATTTTCGGGATCGACCGGTTTCAGCGCATCGCCCATTTTGTAGAAGCCTTCTTCGTCGAAGGCCTTCGCAGTCATGTCAGGCTGGCGCCAGTAGCCGGGCATGACGTTCGGCCCCTTGGCCCGAACCTCCAGCTTGCCATTGTTGGGCACGAGTTTCGCATCATTGCCCAGTACCGGCAGGCCGACATGGCCGGAGCGGCTCGTCATCGGATTGACCGACATGAAGAATGGCGCGGTCTCGGTGGCGCCGAGGCCGGTCAGCATCGGCACGCGATAGCCGGTTTCCTTAACGGAAAGTTCGTCGAGGCTATTCCAGACAAAGGCCGACAGCGCGGCGCCCGAGAAGAACATCGCATGCAGGCGAGCAAAGAATTTCTTCCGCAAGGCGGAATCGTCGCGCAGATAGGGCAGCAGCGATTCATAGCCCTTGGGCACGTTGAAATAGACCGTCGGCGAAATCTCCTGCAGATTGCGCACGGTTTCCTCGATGCCTCCGGGCATCGGCTTGCCCTCGTCGAGATACATCGAACCGCCATTGTACAGCGTCAGCCCGATATTGTGATTGCCGCCAAAGGTGTGATTCCACGGCAGCCAGTCGACGATGACCGGCGGCTCGTCCTTCAGGAACGCCAGCGTCTCGCGCAGCATCACCTGGTTGGCGCAGATCATGCGCTGGGTGTTGATGACCGCCTTCGGATTGCCTGTCGAGCCGGATGTCAGCAGGAATTTTGCGATCGTATCCGGACCGATCGCCTCATGCACCGCGTCGAGGCGCGGATGCAACGGCGTGCTCATCAGGTTCGCCAGCGCGGTGACGTCGCGGCCGGGCACGGCGCCGCGCGAGGCCGCGATCTCGGTGCCGAAGGATACGTTGGCGGCCAGCGCATCGGCGAATTTCGTGGCGTCGTCGGCGAACACGAGGCCGGGCGTCAACAGTTTCATCAGATAGCCGAGCTTGCCGTAGTCCCGCGACACCAGCGAATAGGCCGGCGATACCGGGCAGAAGGGAATGCCGGCATAGAGCGCGCCGAACGCAATAAGTGCATGATCGATCGAGTTGCCGGAGAGAATGACGACCGGCCGCTCGGCCGAAAGGCCGCGCGCGAGCAGCGCAGACGCGATATGCCGCGAGGAGACGAGCAGTTCCGCATAGCTGATCTGCCGCCAGCCCCGGGCGGCGTTCCGCTCCGCCATGAAGATCCGATCGGGCGCAGCCGCGGCCCAATGATGCAGGCGGTCGGTGATGCGCACGGGATAGTCGCGCAGTTGCGCTTTCGGGCGCAGATAAATAGTGCCATCGTCACGGCGCTCGACATCCACCGCGGGCGTGCCGAACGAGATCGGGCGCAGCGGATGATCGGCGCGCGCGGCTGAATCGGTCAAGGCGGACATGTTGGGCCTGGCGCTCATGTCAGGTCGGCTTCACCTTTGCGGTCTTGTGGTCGAGAAACGCGCGAATGCGGCGCTTTGCCTCTTTGTCGCTCTGCGCCACCGTCGCCATCAGGGATTCCATCAAAAGGCCCGTTTGTGGATTGGCCTCCGCGATCATCGGCAATGCCTGCAGCACGGCGAAATTGGTCAGCGGCGCGTTCGCAGCCACGCGTTCGGCCAGTTCCAGCGCCTTCGGCAGCGCGCCGCCGGCTTCGGTGAGATATTGCGAGAAACCATAGGCCGAGCCTTCGGTGGCCGAATAGACCCGCCCCGTGAGCATCATGTCGATCATCCGCGCCACGCCGATCAGCCGCGGCAGCCGCACCGAGCCGCCGCCGCCGACGAAAATGCCGCGCTGGCCCTCGGGCAGCGCGAAATAGGCCGATGGTTCGGCGACGCGGATATGCGCCGCGCAGGCGAGTTCCAGCCCGCCGCCGATCACCGCGCCCTTCAGCGCCGCGATCACGGGGATGCGGCTATACTGGATGCGGTCGAACACCCGGTGCCACATCTGGGAGTGCCGCAGGCCCTCGGTCGCGTCATGCTCGGTCAGTTCGGACAGATCGAGGCCGGAGGAGAAATGATCGCCGACGCCATGGATGACCACGGCGCCTGTCCCCTCTGGAAGATTGGAGAAGCAATCCTGGATCGCGAGGATGATGCCGTCGTTCAGCGCATTGCGCTTGGCCGGGCGGTTGAGGCCAACGGTCAGCACCGCGCCCGTCTGCTCGATCTTGAGCAGGTCGGATTGACCCGCAGCGGCGGTGGTGGCGTTTCCCATGGGCCTGTATTACTTCCTGTGCAGAATAGTTATATTTTATAACGATCTTGGCGAGAGTCAATACGGCGCAGCTGCTCACCCTCCCCTGGAGGGGGAGGGTCGCTACGCATGTAGCGAAGCGGAATGCGTAGCGGGGTGGGGTGACGGTCTTTCCACATCCAACAGCGCCCGAGTTGAGAGATCACCCCTCCCCGTCTCACGTTTTCGCTGCGCTCAATGTGAGCCGACCCTCCCCCTCCAGGGGAGGGTAAGAAAGCGTCACAACACCTGATGCACGTCGATCACCACTCGGTCGGCGTGGCGGGCGGCGGAGCCGATGAACAGGTTTTGCATCAGCCAGCGATATTTTTCCGCTCCGGTCTCGAATTTCGGCACGGTGCGGAAATAGATCAGTTTGGGATCGACCGGCTCGCCCCGCTTGAGCTTCAGCAGGAGTTCGACCGGGCCGAAGCGCAGGCCCTTGTTCTCGACATAGATGACCGCGCCATCGTCGGTCTCGAAGGCGTATTTGGCTTCCAGCTCGATCAGCTCGTTCGGGCGGATGATCTGGAAGTCGGCGCCGAAGGCGCAGACCTCGCCGTTGATCCCCTCGCCCTTCACCTCGCCGCCTGTTATCGGAATGATCCGGCGCACGCCCGTGCCGATATCACCCGCCGAGGTTACCTCGCCGATCCGCACGGTGATGGTGAAGACGTATTTGGTCGAAAGCTGCGGGGTCATGGCGCAAACCCTATCCCGCCATGCGGGTCGGCAACCAAAGCGCCAGCATCGGAAATGCGATCAGGATCACCAGCCGGATCAGGTCGGTCACGACGAACGGGATCACGCCGCGGAAGATCGTCGAGAATGACACGTCTTTCACCACGCTCTTGATGACAAAGACGTTCATGCCGACGGGCGGATGGATCAGGCCGAGTTCGACCGTCATGACGATGATGATGCCGAACCAGATCGGGTCGAAGCCGAGATGGGTGATGACCGGGAAGATGATCGGCACGGTGAGGATGATCATGGCCATGGCGTCCATCAGGCAGCCCAGCACCAGATACATCACCATGATGAGAGCAAGAATGCCGTAGGGACCGAGCCCAAGGCCGGTGAGAAGTTCCGTGACCTTCTGCGGGGTCTGCGTCACCGTCAGAAAATAGCCGAAGATCAGCGCGCCGATCAGCACGGTGAAGACGGCAGCCGCCGTGCGGGTGGCTTGCAAGAGCGACGCGAGGATCTTTTCCTTGTTCAGCCGTCCGGTGAGCAGGCCAATCAGGAACGCGCCAGTGGCGCCAACGCCGCCGGCCTCGGTCGGCGTAAAGCGCGGCAGAAACGGCAAGCCGTAAAGTCCGCCAATGACGAAGATGAACAGCAGTACCGGGGCCCAGATGCTCTTCAGGCCCGCAAAGCGCTCGCGCCACGGGATCGGCGTGCCCCTCGGCAGGAAATCAGGCCGAAACCAGCCGATCAGCGCGATGGTCAGCATGTACATGGTCATCGCGAGTATGCCGGGAATGATGCCGGCGATGAACAGTTTTCCGATGTCCTGCTCGGTGATGATGCCGTAGACCGCAAGCACCGTGGACGGCGGCAGCATGGCGCCCAACGTGCCGCCGGCCGCGATCACGCCAGTGGCGAAGGATTGCGGATAGCCGAAGCGGCGCATTTCCGGATAGGCCACGGCCGAGAAGGTTGCGGCGGTCGCGACCGACGAGCCGCAGATCGCGGCAAAGCCGCCGCAGGCGCCGACGGTGGCAATGCCGAGCCCGCCGCGCAGATGACCGACAAAGCCGTTGGCGGCGCGGAACAGCTCCTGACTCATGCCGGAATTGCTGACGAAGGTGCCCATCAGCAGGAACATCGGGATGACGCCAAAAGTGTAGTCGGTCACCGTGCGCATCGAGGTCTGGCCGACCAGTTTCAGCGCCGGCGCGAAGCCGACGAGGTAACCAAAACCGCAGACACCGACGAGCCCCATCGCCATGCCCACGGGCACGCGCAGCAGCATCAGCGCAAACAGCGCGACAAATCCCAGGACGGCGACCGCGTCTGTGCTCATCGCCTACTCCACGGCCTTGATCTTGGGTTCTTCCTGCATCTCTTCCGGATGGAAGATCAGGCGATAGGTGCGGATCGCGATCAGCAGCACCGCAGCGCCATCGCCGGCCCAGGCAACGGCAAAGAACGGCCAGGTCGGCATGTGCAGGTCGAAGGTGAGGACGTTGTCGTTATAGGTGCCGCGCACCTTGTCGAACAGCGTCCAGGTCTGCACCGACACCACGAACAACAGCACCAGGGTTGCGAACACGTCGATCATGCGCTGGTATTTCGGACCGACATTGGCCCAGACCAGATCGACGGTGATGTGGCCGCCGCGATAGCTGGTGGCGGCAATGCCCCAGAAAATCAAAATGCCTAGCAGCATGCGCCCGATATCGAACGAGTCCGGAATGTTGTAGCTGAGCGTGTTGCGCAGGATCACGGCCAGGAAAATGTTCAGCGCAACGATGCCGACAAAGGCGGCTGCGATCCATTCGATCGTGTCGATGAATCGGTCCATCCACGCGCGACTCATGGCGGCTCCGAGAGGCTGACTGTTTTCTGTTTGAGCATGATCTCTTTCGGAAAACCGGTATCCACTTTTCCGGATCATGCTCCAGGGGGTAAGGAAAAGGCGCGGCCGAGATCCCGCCGCGCCGGGGTTACGGGATCAGGCTATTCCGCGAGCGCATTGTGCTTCTTCAGCGCCGTGCGCAGCTCCGTCATTGCCGGATCGGGATCGACGCCGTTCTTCTTGACGCCGTCGCCCCAGGTCTTGGTCAGTGGTTCGGAAGCCTTCTTCCACAGCGCGATCTGCTCGGGCGTGAGCTTGTAGACCTCATGGCTGGTGTCCGCCTTGATCTTCGCGATGCCGGCATCTTCCATCTTGCCCCAGTACTCGCCGACACGGCCGGAGGCCTCGGTGTTGCAATTGTTGTCGATCGCCTTCTTCTGCTTGTCGGACATCTGGTTGTACTTGTCCTTGTTGATGACGAAGGCGAAGGTCGTGACGTAGAGCGGCGCCTCCATGTCGTACTTCGTCACCTTGTCGATGCCGAACAGAAGCAGCGAGCCCCAGGGGAAGGTGACCGCGTCGGCCACGCCTCGTTCGATGATGTCGCGCACTTCCGGCGCCGACGATTGCACATTGGTGCCGCCGAGCGACGTGACGAAGTTGGCCATGGTGGCGTGCGCCGGGCGGATCTTCATGCCCTTGACGTCGTCAGGCACCACGATCTTCTTGGTGCGCGAATGGAACGACGACGGCGAATGGATGAAGGCGAGACAGAACTTGACGTCCTTCATCTCCTTCTCGGCATATTTGCGGTACCATTCGTCCAGCGCCATCGAGCCACCCTTGGCATCCGACATCAGGAACGGCAGCTCGCCCGCGCCGATGATCGGGAAGCGGCCGGGCTGATAGCCGGGGTTGACGTAGGTGACGTCGGCGATGCCATCGCGCGCCATGTCGTAATGATCGAACGCCTTGCCGAGTTGCTGGGCCGGAAACACTTTTGACTTGATGGTGCCGCCGGAATCCTTCTCGACCGCGGCCGCCCAGTCTTCCAGCGACTTCTGCAGCGGATGCGAAGCCGGCACCCAGTGCGAAATCTTGAGGTCGATATTCTTCTCCTGCGCCACCGCAGGCGTCACGCTGGCGGCCAGCAGCAGCGCCAGAAATGTTTTCCTCATCGACATTTTCTCCCTTGGCACGTGGGCTCTTTTCGATGCCCGATGTTGTTAGTTAACATGTTATCTAAGTCGCCGGTGTTTTCAAGGCGGACATTCGGCCGCGGCGCCTGCTCTCCCCGCTGTTTTGCTATAGGTGCACCGCCGCGAAATACACCCGTATTGTTTTGCGCCAATGTCCTTTGCCAAAACCGTTATATGATATAACTACCACTGCTAGTCTGGGGACCGCTACCTGCGGACCCTAACCTATAATACCGGGAGGAGCGGGTATTGAGGACAAAAGTAGCAATCATAGGTGCAGGTCCGGCAGGATTGTTGCTTGGGCAACTATTACACCTTTACGGCATCGAAAACATCATTCTCGAGCGCCAGACGGGCGAATATGTGCTCGGCCGGATCCGCGCCGGCCTGCTCGAAGAAGGCACGGTGGCGCTGCTCGACGAGGTCGGCGCCGGCGCGCGCGCCCATCGCGAGGGGCTGGTCCACCATGGCGTGGAGCTCGCGTTCGGCGGCGCCCGCCACCGCATCGATATGCACGCCGCCACCGGCAAGACCGTCATGATCTACGGCCAGACGGAAGTAACGCTCGACCTGATGAACGCCCGCAAGGCGGCCGGCCTCACCACGGTCTACCAGGCCGCCGACGTCAAACCGCTCGATTTCGATACCGACCGCCCGCGCGTCACCTATGTCAAGGACGGCCTCACGCACGAGATCGAATGCGACTTCATCGCCGGGTGCGACGGCTTCCACGGCGTCAGCCGCGCCAGCGTAAAACCGTCGGCGATCCAGACCTATGAGCGGATCTATCCGTTCGGCTGGCTCGGCATCCTGTCGGAGACCCCGCCGGTCAGCTCTGAGCTGATCTATTCCAACCACGCACGCGGATTTGCGCTCTGCACCATGCGCTCGACGCGCCGCAGCCGCTATTACGTGCAGTGTCCGCTCGACGATCATATCGACCAGTGGTCGGACGAGCGGTTCTGGGACGAACTGAAGCGCCGGATCGACCAGAAGGCGGCGGACGAACTCGTCACCGGCCCCTCGATCGAAAAGAGCATCGCGCCGCTGCGCAGCTTCGTCGCCGAGCCGATGCGGTTCGGCCGGATGTTTTTGGCCGGCGACGCCTCCCACATCGTGCCACCGACCGGCGCCAAGGGGCTGAACCTGGCCGCCAGCGACGTGCATTACCTCTCGCAGGCGCTCCGCGAATATTATGACGAGAAATCCTCCGCCGGCATCGACGGTTACTCGGCGAAAGCGCTGGCGCGGGTCTGGAAGGCGGTACGCTTCTCCTGGTGGATGACCTCGATGCTGCACAAATTCCCCGACGAGGGCGAATTCGGCGCGCGGATTCAGCTTGCGGAGCTGGAATATGTCGTCAGTTCGAAAGCGGCTTCGGCTTCGCTGTCGGAGAATTATGTGGGGCTGCCGTTTTGAACCTGTAGGGTGGGCAAAGGCGCGTTTGCGCCGTGCCCACCATCAAGCACTCCGCAAGAATGGTGGGCACGCTTCGCTTTGCCCCACCCTACGAAGTCTTCGCGCTTAGCGTGCCACCGTCATCCCATTTCAAACACCCGCCCAAATCCCGTTTAAAACTTTGTAGGTGATGCGCTGCACACCCCGATAGCGTTCAATGACGAGAAACATCGTCAACCCGCGAGCCGCACATGACCGCACCCGACATCCCCGAAGGTTTTGAGCGCCACACCCGCAAGAGCCCACTGACCGATCCCTGGGAGCCGCTGTATTCAAAGCGGACCGGCAAAGCCGTGATCCTCGGGCTGCGGCTGGCAAAGCCGCACACCAACGGCCGCGGCATGATCCATGGCGGCTTGATTGCCGCGCTTGCCGACGGCGCCATGGGCCATAGCTGCGCCCATGTGATGGGCGGGGTGTCGTCGCTGGTGACGATCGGGCTCGCGGTCGATTTCGTCGGGACCGCCGAGGTCGGGCAATGGCTCGCGGTCGAGAGCGATGTCGTCAAGACCGGCAAGACGATCTGTTTTGCGCAGAGTTTGATTAAGGCCGACGGTGTCGTGATCGCGCGGGCCAACGCGACGTTTCGCGTGGTGCCGAAGAAGGAACCGGTGAGCTAGCCAAAATGCCAGTCGGCCATCTCGGTCACGAGATCGATGAACGTACGCACCTTGGCCGACAAGAGCCGCGACGTCGGATAGACGATCTGGATCGGCATCGCCGGCTGTTCGAACGACGCCAAAACGATCCTGAGCCGCCCTGCTTTGAGCGATTCGGCGGCTTGATAGGCCATCACCCGCGTCAGCCCGCCGTCCGCTTCGGCATACTGGATCGCGGCGTCCGAGCTGTTGGTGGCGAAGCGCGGCGTGCCGGCGACGCGGATCTCTTCGCCGTCCTCGACGAAGCGCCAGTCGAGCGCCGCCGTCATGGCGCCGAACTGGATCGTATCATGCGCGGAAATCTCCTGCGGCCGCGTCGGCTCGCCGCGCGCGCTAAGATAATCGTGCGAGGCCACCACGATCCGCCGCATCTCGCCGACATGGCGGGCTACCAGGGTGGAATCGGGGAGATGGCCGATCCGGACCGCGAGATCGACACCGTCCTCGACGAGGTTGATCATGCGATCCGACAAACGGAGATCGACGCCGACGTCGCCATAGCGCTTCAGGTAGGCGGTCACGATTCCGCCGACGTGCAGCCGGCCGAACCCGACCGGCGCCGAGATGACGAGCTGCCCCTCCGGCCGCGTGCGCTCGCCCTCGATGGCACCTTCGGCCTCCCCGATATCGGCCAAAATCCGCCGCGCGCGCTCCAGGTAACGCGCGCCGGCGTCGGTCAGCGTCACCTGCCGCGTGGTCCGCTGCAAAAGCCGCGCGCCGAGACGATCCTCCAGAGCCGCAACCAGCCGCGTGACAGCAGATGGCGACAGGCGGAGCTTCCGGGCCGCGGGGGCAAAACCCTGCAGGTCGGCCACGGCGACAAAAGCCTGCATGGCATCGATCCGGTCCATTCAACTATTGAATAATCCGCAATAGTGAAGTGTCAATTCCAAAGATTGTTTTAGTTATTTGAACATCCATCTTGAAGCGGAAGGACGACCGTTTTGGCGCCCCACGGGAGGCTCAGATGTCTGACGTTCACACCTATTCCAGCGACGTCGCCTTTACCCCGGCGGTGAAGGCGATCCAGACCCGCAAGGGCTCGCGCGAGGCCTATGCAAATGTCGAGGCGCGCGGCGGCTGGCGCACCGAGATCGACGAAAATCTCGCCAGCTTCCTCGCCGAGACCAACAGCTTCTACCTCGCGACGGCTGCCGCGGACGGCCAGCCCTATATCCAGCACCGCGGCGGGCCGAAGGGCTTCATCAAGATTCTCGACAAGAACACCATCGCGTTTGCCGATTACAGCGGCAACCGGCAGTACATCACCCAAGGCAATCTGTCGGAGAATCCGAAGGCGCATATCTTCGTGATGGACTATGCGCATCGCCGCCGCGTGAAGATCTGGGGCGAGGCGCGCGTGGTGGAAGACGATCCCGCTCTGACGAAATCGCTGATGCCGCAGGGCTACAAGGCGCGCCCGGAGCAAGTGATCCTGTTTCGGATCGCAGCGTGGGACACCAATTGCCCGCAGCATATCCCGCAGAAGTTCGACGCCGCTGACGTCGCGCAGGCGCTTGCCTTGCGCGATGCCCGTATCGCCGAACTCGAAGCGGAGCTGGCCGCAATGAAGGGCCAGCCCGCGCCGGCGATGCCGTAATCAGGCGGCTTGCTCTTGCTGCACCGGCGCCCAGGCGAATTCCGGGTAGTACAGCAGCATCATCCGGTCGACATAGGCGGTGAGGTTGGCGAACTGCTCGGTCCGCTGCCGCAGCGGCGATTCGAAGAACGGCGTCAGGATTCCGGCGAGCGCGCCGAAGGCAGTGGCGTCCATGCCGCATGGCGTTTCGCTCATCATAAACGGCTTGTCGCCAAGCTGCACCGACAACGCAAACAGCGAGCGAACGGCGAGATCGACGTCCTCGTCGGGGCCGTGACGTCCGAGGCCGCTGAGCAGATAATTCTCGGCGACGCGGAACTGCGCGTCCTCGCGCAGTTTTTCGCGTAAGTGCAGCGGCGCGCTGTCGAAGAAATGCGAGGGTCCCTTGGCAAAATTGTCGCCATCGACCCAGCGCGCGCCAACCAGCGCCCAATAGACGTGGTGTTCGATCATCCGCTCGAACGCCCAGGCCTGTGCACGCGCCTGCAGGCTGAGCGGGGCATCGAAATCGAAACCGTATTTGGCTTCCAGATGCGCGCGAATGAAGGTGGAATCGGCGATTGTCTCGGCCTCATCGACGATATAGGGCAACTGCCCCTTCGGCGAAGCCGGCGGCTTGGCCTTCTCCTTGCGATAGGCAAGACCGGCCATCTTCAGCTGGACCTCGGTTTTGGTCACAAAGGGGCTGATCTCCGGCAGGCCGAAACCGGCGCCGAAGCCATAAAGGGTAATCATGCTGGTCTCCCGATCCTTCAAAAACGTGCCCCAAAGCTAGCGGCCCCCTGCTGCCACCATGGTGTCAGCAGCAGCAATGCCGGCCACGGCCCTCCTCTGGCCGCGGCGTGCGGGCCTTGCGCACCCACGAGACAAGCTGCCCTTGCGCAAAGGCGCACATTGCTGTCAATGAGCGCCACGCCAGCTCAACCATCGCCCAGCGCAGATCGGTGGTGACGCACTGGATGGAAACCAGCTGTTCCAACGCAAATCCCTGGGCATTTTCGAGGGGTCCGCGGCTTCCCCGGAAGCCGAATTCGCTGAAAATCGTCATGGACAAATTCCCTTCACTTGAGGTGTTGTCCCGATATACCCACCCCCTGCTGCCAACATGCTGTCAGCATCGGGCAGGTGCTTTTAGAAAAGAGTGCTTTTTTAGAAAAGAGAACGCGCCATGCGACGGGCCGACCGGCTGTTCCAGATCATTCAGGTGCTTCGGCGCACAAGGAAGCCTTTGACGGCGGATGCCATCGCCGCCGAGCTGGAAACCTCAAAGCGAACCATCTACCGCGATATAACGACGTTGATCGAACAGCGCGTGCCGATCCGCGGTGAAGCCGGCGTGGGCTACATCCTGGAAAAGGGATTCGATCTGCCACCTTTGATGCTTACGCCCGATGAAATCGAGGCCTGCGTGCTCGGCGCGCAATGGGTGGTCGGCCACGCCGATCCCGCGCTGGCGCGCGCCGCACAGGACCTGATGGCGAAAGTCGCCGAAACCGTGCCGGAGCGCCTGCGGCCATTCGTGCTGGAGCCCGCGAGCCGCGCCCGATCGGCATGGAACCGGGAGCCCGACCGCATCGACATGGTGCGGACACGCGCGCAGATTCACGAGGGCAAAAAGATCACGCTGAACTATCGCGACGAGCACGGGCGCGGCAGCCAGCGTACGATCTGGCCGATCGCAGTCGGCTATCACGAGGCGGTG
Source organism: Bradyrhizobium sp. AZCC 1678 (assembly GCF_036924765.1). Classification (NCBI taxonomy): domain Bacteria; kingdom Pseudomonadati; phylum Pseudomonadota; class Alphaproteobacteria; order Hyphomicrobiales; family Nitrobacteraceae; genus Bradyrhizobium; species Bradyrhizobium sp. AZCC 1678. The sequence continues at coordinate 1,497,705 of NZ_JAZHSE010000001.1, read as the reverse complement.
CGGATACTCGCGGCGTGGTGTGAACTGCGCAAGGATTTCCGCAGTTTCCGCACCGACCGCGTCGTCGACGCGGTCTACCACGACGAAAAATATCCGGAGCGGCGCGACATCCTGCGGGCGAAATGGCGGCGCAGCCTGGTCTGGGAAGCGCCCAAGGACACCTGAAACGGATACCTGAAAAGGATACCTGACGCGGGTGGCTGGCCGCGGCCGTCGTTCCGGGCTAAACGCAGGCATGCAAGGAACCGCCGAAAACCCCTGCCAGGCCTGCGGCGCCTGCTGCAGCTACTCGCAGAACTGGCCGCGTTTCACCACCGAGGACGATGCGGCGCTCGACCTGATCCCGGAAGGGCTGGTCAACGAAAGATTGTCGGGAATGCGCTGCGACGGCGACCGCTGTTCGGCGCTGTCAGGCAAGGTCGGCGAGAAGACGGCGTGCCTGGTCTATGCGGTGCGGCCCGAAGTGTGCCGCACCTGCATGCCCGGCGATGTCGAATGCGCGATGGCGCGGAAGCGCCACGGATTGCCGGTGCTCCCCGTCGTCCCTGCGGACGCAGGGACCCATACCGCGTGATCTATCGATAAGGTAGTTTGGCTGACGCCTTCCGTAACCATCCAGGCCGGTGGTTATGGGTCCCTGCGTTCGCACTAGCGTTTGCAGGGACGACGGGCGGAGAGATTACGCCGTCACCGCTTGCGCAACATCTTCGTCGTCGATTTCGTCCTCGATCGGCTTGAAGGTCGAGAGCGGCTTTGTCGAAAGGGTGATCGGCTTGCGGCCGCCGTGGGATGACGATGAGGCGGAACGCGCGGCGGGTTCGCGCGACAGCGCATAGAGCGTTGAACCGACCCGGCCGCCGAAATGAATCAGCTCGCGTTCGGTGCAGCTTGCTGCAATCGCAACAGCCAGCGCGTGGAGGTGGCTGCGGCGGTAGCAGAATAGCGCCAGCATGGCACGGACCTCGGACGAAACGCTCTCCACCAGAAGCGGCAGGCCGTTTGCATTGGCGCGATACATCTCGCCAAGCAGCTCGTCGCGGACCGGACAGAAGTCGTTCTCGAAGGCGTCGCGGCTTGAAAACATTGCGGGTTCTCCCTTTGCGGAAGATGCAGTGCAATACTCTAATGAAAGGTTAACCACGCGCATCAGTAGTGCTCCGGGTGTCTTGTCAGACACACCCGAATCGAAAATCGGAGCATGATTCGCACCAGAGCGAATGCTTAGCCTTCCGATACCGGAACAGGATTGAAACAGGGAGGCCGCTGCCGCCGGCCGCGCGGGATCAGTTCGCCGCCATGAAGATCGACAGGCCGAAACCGGTGAGGTGGTGCAGCGCCTGATCGACGCCGATCAGCGTCCAGAACCACGGATGCTCGTTCTCCATCGTCACGCCGTAGCGGGAAGCGAATATCCCCTTGATACGATCGATGGTGATGTGAATCGCGAAGTCGATGAAGGCGACGAACCAGAATCGCGGCGCGACGATCAGGATCAGCGCCATCCCCACCGCGAGGTGGACGAGGCAATGCGCCAATAGCGGCAGGGCCCAGCCGGTCTTTTGATCCTTGCCGATCGCCATCCAGGAATTCTGCAGCATGAAATCGGCAATGATGTGCTTCACGGTCAGAAGCAGCATCCATCCTATCAGCGCACCTACCGGGACCGAAGACGACATCGAAGGAAACAACAAAGCTGACGCCCTTTTCTGGGACTGGAGAGGTAGCGAAAAACCGGGACCTAGGCTGTCAGCGCAATGTTGTTGTCAAACCCGGACTGTTCGAACGTTGCCTTTATTTATGACATCTCCCGGGCCGGAATGCACCTGTGGGTAGTCTGAAAATCGCACGGTGTGGCGGAACTGCGATACTGCGGCGCGGCGCGCAGCGTGGTTCGCGGGGTAAGGTTACCGGCCGGCGCGGTTTGCAATCCCATAGGAGCGGGCTATCATTGGCCGTCGGGCAAATTATCGTTCTTTTCTAGGCATTTACGAATTCATTTGGACGGCCTGCGGCCCGCTCGGCGGCGACACGTCCCTGACCTCCGGGTACGAGCCATGAGTGCTGAAGCCCCAACGCCGCATCCGGAAATGCCGCGTCGCCGTTCGCGGGTCGTCAAGAGCAACCGGACCCAGATCCTGCTGTTTTCCATCCTGACCCTGATCCTGACCGCCGCCGTGGTGTGGGGTGGCCGGGCGTGGGTTCGCAATTCCGAGACGCTGGTGTTTGCCGTCGGCGAGGCCAACGGCCCCGAGGCGCGCTTTGCCGCCCGGCTGGCGGCCGTGCTGAAGAATAATTCCTCGCGGCTGCAACTCAAGATCGTGCCCAACGGCGACAATGCAAAGGCGCTGTCGCAGTTCGACCGCAAGGAGGCCAACCTCGCGATACTGCGCACCGACGCCAGGATTCCGCCCCGCGCCCGCGCGCTGGCGATCCTCGAACACGACTTGCTTCTCTTGATCAGCCCGAACGGCAAGAAGATCAAATCCATTGCCGAGCTGAAGAAAAAGAAGATCGCGGTCGTAGCCGACAGCGAGATCGGGGCTGCGCTGGTGCGCAATATTCTCGAATTCTCCGACACCCCGGATGCGGCACGGGTCCAGATGGCGCCGCCGGGCGCGACCTTCGAGCAGCTGTTCGCCGCAGGATTCGGCGCCGTGGTCAAGATCGCGCACGCCTCGCAGATCGTGAAGGACAAGAGCTACGAGCAGTATACCAGGCGCGGCGGTTTCACCCTGAATGCGATCGATTCGGCGAAAGCGATCGCCAGGAAATACCCGGCGATTTCAGAAGAAACGGTGGCGACCGGAATGCTGTCCGCCTCGCCCGCCGTCCCTGCGGAAGACGTCGACACGATCGGGCTGGAATGGCTATTGGTTGCCCAATCCAAGCTCTCGACGACGACCGTGAGCGACCTGGCGCGGATCATCTACGAGAACAAGGCCGAGCTCGCGCTCACCGACGGCTTCGCCTCCAAGATCGAGCCGGCCGCGACCGACAAGGATGCCTTCATCGTGGCGCATCCGGGCGCTGCCGAATACATCAACGACGAGATCAAGTCCTTTGTCGAGCGCTACAGCGACCTGATGTATGTTGCGCTCGCCGCGCTCAGCATCATCGGCTCGATCTTTGCCGCCATCTACACCAAGGTCACCCGGATCGCGCCGGAGAAGGCCAGCCAGCTCGCAACCGCCATTCTCGATATCGGCGAGCGCATGGAATACGCCAAATCGCTGGACGCCCTTGACGAACTTCAGGACGAGCTGGAAACGATCCTGCGCGGCGTGGTCATCGGGTTGCGCGACGGCACCATCAGTAGCGACGGGCTGGATACCTTCAAGCTCGGCTATGAATTCGTGCGCGACGAGATCGGCTTGCGCCGTGAACATCTCAAGCGGCACCCGCCGTCCCAGGACGACAAGGTGGTGGCTGTGAAGACCGCGCAGAGCGCGTAAAATCAGGCCGCGTTCGAGCCGGCCGGCACCCGCGCCCGGATTTCAGCGATCTTGCGCTTGAGCGCCGCCTGCCGCGGGTCAGGCAATGCGGCGGCGCGCGCCTCGGTCACCGCGCTCCCCAGATCGGGCAGCGCCAGCACGCCATCGAAGGTCGGCTTGACCAGGCCGTCGATGATCGCATTCCAGTCCGCCAGGCCCTGACGATAGACGTCGCCATATCCCTCGATCATGGTCGCGGTCTGCACGATCGCGGGCGCGGCCTGGGGCTGCTTGGTCAGGCTGCGGTCGATCATGTGCAGCCAGCGTTCGACCCAGACCCGCTCCTTGGCGTAACGCACCGAAAGCAGCCGCCAGCGCCGCAGCCCCGCCTCGATCTTGAGGCGGCGGATTCCGAACCGGCTTGCCGTACTGAACCGGATGGAGACCCGCTTGTGCAACCAGCCCGCCCATTCGAGTGCGTCGAGCAGATACTCGGCGATAACAGCGGGTAGCGCGCCGATCAATTCTTCTAACCGGAATTTCTTGACGTCGACGGATCCGGCCGGCGCGCCGGGTCGGCCGTCGAGTTCGGCAAGCTTGAGCTGCGCGATCCGGATCGGATCTTCATAGGTCATGCGCACCGCCATCAGCCGTGCAATTTCGGTCAGCATCATCTCGTCGACGCCCTGCTTGCCGACGAACCGCCGCAGCCGATGGACGTAAAGCTCGGCGTAGCTGGTTCCTTGATAGTCGATCAGGAGATGGATGGCGTCGCTCGCCGCCGCCATCACCGGCTCCGGCAATCCCTCGGGCAAAAACGGCGGCGTGTCATCATCCTCGCCGATGAAATCCGCGAACAGATAACGCAACGACGACAGGATACCGCGGTCTGACACTCCCCTGGGCTCCCGGCCTCTATGCAGGCTTCGGCGCGGCGGCGGACGCCGTTTGCTGGTTCAACTGCTGCTGCAGCGTCTCGAGGTTCTGAAACAGCCGCGCGCTGATCAGGCGAAGGAAATAGAAGCCGAAAGCCGGGTTCTGCACGTAGAGCTCCTCGACCTTGGTGTAGCTGACGCTCAGGACGAGGCCGGCTTCCACGCATTCCAGCGTCTGGGTTCGCGTGTTCGACGGCGACAGCATGCCCATTTCGCCGACGATGGCGCCGACCGGCAGCACGATGCCCGACTCGACCAGTTTGAACTTGCCGCTGACGATATAGAGCATGTCCTCGGCTTTTTCGTCCTTGTAGAACAGGATCTCGCCGGCCGCGCATTGGCGCTCGGTCATGAACGGCTTCAGCCATTCCATCGACAGGTCGCTGTTGACGGACTTCTTCACGTCGCGCACCAGCTGCAGCATCTGGTGCAGGCGATAGGAATTGACGAACAGCATGGCGAGCTGCACCACGATCACCAGGTAGTTGCGGGCCGGGATCGCGGTCAGGATCAGGATCACGTTGGCGAGAATGCCGAATACCCGCAACGGGATCATGGTCTTCATCGTGGTGGTGGCGACCACGAAAATTGTCGCAAACAGCGCGCCGGCGGTTCCTGCGTGTTGTGCCAGATGAGACGTATCCATCGGAAACCAACCAATATCTAAACGTGTTTTCACGATTCTGCTGCAGTGCCCGCTATCGTAATGTCCGCGGGGCCATTTTGATATACGAGGAAAGAACGACGATTTGTCGGGTTTCTCACGATTCCCGGGTAAAATTCACCCCTCACCCCGGCTCCCGGTCGCGGCCGGGCCGGCTGTCCTAAGGACGCATGGCGCCGTGTGAAGGCCGTCGTTGACGGCCTCCCCGCTGGCAGGCAGTTTGCGGACATTGGTCACGCTGCGGCTTGACTGTTATCCAGCTCTCATCGCACCCATCAGGCCCCTCCTCACCGATGTCCAAGCGGCTCGTTCTCTCGGCACTGGCTCGGTTCACCGCCAAGACGGCCGGCCGCAACATGACCAAGGCGGCCTATGCCGCCGTCGCGGCCGGCGTCGCTGCGATGGTGGTGCTCACCGTGGCCCCCGCCTACGAGGCGGCGCACCATTGGGTCGACGCGGTGCTGTGGACGTGCCTCGTCTATTTCGTGTTCGAATGGCTGGTGCGGCTGCGCCACATGGCCTGGCAAGGGCGGCTATCGCTCTACGCGCTTTCCGGCAGCGGGGTCGTCGACGCGATCGGCGCCCTGGCCGTGCCGGCAGCGCTCCTCGCGGGCATCGAGCCCAGGACGGCGTGGCTGCTCAGCATCCTCTGGGTGCTCAAGGTCGTTCCGGGCATTCCGGGGCTGCGGCAGCTGCGGCGCGTGCTGGTGCTCGAATCAGGACCGCTGCTCAGCGTGCTCGTGATCTTCCTGATGGTGGTGTTTCTGGCGTCGGTCGCGGAATATTTCCTGGAGCGCGACGTACAGCCGGCGACCTTCGGCAGCGTGCCGGCGGCGCTGTGGTGGGCGGTGGTGACGCTGACCACGACCGGCTATGGCGACGTGGTGCCGATCACCCCGCTCGGCCGCATGGTCGCGGCGCTGGTGATGATCTCCGGCCTCGGCGTGTTCGGGCTCTGGACCGGTATTCTGGCGACCGGCTTTGCCGCCGAGACCCGCCGCGACAATTTCCTGAAGACGTGGGAGACCGTCAGCAAGGTGCCGTTCTTCGCTACCCTCGGCCCGGCCGCGATCGCCGACGTCACGCACATGCTGCGAACGATGGACCTGCCGGCGCGCACCATGATCATCCGCAAGGGCCAGCAGGGCGACTGCATGTATTTCATCGCCAATGGCGAGGCCGAGGTCGAATTGCCCGGCAAGAAAGTGGCGCTCGGCGAGGGCGCGTTCTTCGGCGAGATGGCGCTGCTCGGCAACAATGTGCGCGGCGCCAATGTCACGACCACCAAGGTGACGCGGCTGCTGGTGCTCGATCTCGTGGATTTTCGCCTGCTGATGGCGCGGCATCCTGATCTGGCCGAAACCATCGATGCCGAGGCCCAACGGCGCGCGCAAGAAAACAAATGATCAAAACCCCGGGCCGTCATTGCGAGGAGCGAAGCGACGAAGCAATCCATTCTTCCTTCGCGCGGCAGATGGATTGCTTCGCTTCGCTCTCAATGACGACTTAACAATGGAGAACAGCATGCGTGAAGCAGCCGACACAGCAAGCGCGCCGATACTTGAAGTCACAGGCGCGCGCGCCACCATCCGCCTCAACCGGCCGAAACATCTGAACCGGCTGCAGAGCGAGGATCTCGGCGACCTCGTAAAGCTGTTCGACCGGATCGAAGCCGATCCCGCGATCCGCGTGCTGGTGCTGACCGGCACCGGCCGCGCTTTCAGCGCCGGCTACGATCTCAATTCAGTGGCCGACCGCGCAACAAGCGCGAACGCGCAGCCGAGCGCGGGATCGGCATTCGAAGCGGTGGTCGACCGTCTGGAGGACCTTGGCGTGCCGACGATCTGCCGGCTCAATGGCGGCGTCTATGGCGGCGCGACCGACCTGGCACTGGCCTGCGATTTCCGCATCGGCGTCGATACGGCTGAAATGTTCATGCCGGCGGCGCGGCTCGGCCTGCACTATTACAAGAGCGGCATCGCCCGCTATGTGTCGCGGCTCGGCGTCGACAACGCCAAAATGCTGTTTCTCACCGCGCAGAAAATCTCAGCACCCGAAATGCTGCGGATCGGCTACCTCACCGCCATGGTGCCGGCGGAAGCGCTCGACGAGGAAGTCGACCGGCTCGCCACCATTCTGGCCGGCAACGCGCCGCTCGCAATGCGCGGCATGAAGCGCGCCATCAATGAATTCGCCCGCGGCAAACTCGACGAGGAAGCCGCCGACCTCCGCCATCGCGAGAGCATGCGCAGCGCCGAGATCAAGGAAGGCATCAAGGCGTTTGCGGAAAAGCGCCCGCCGAAATTCTAAGCGGGAAAGCTCAGGCCCGCTTCGTCCGCATCGCCCGGACCTGCTTTATATCGGGATCGCGCGCAAGTGCCTGGTAGCGCTTGCTGTCGACCGAATAGATCGCGACGCGCCCCTCGGCATCGGCATGCACGCCCCAGCCGAAGCGCTTGCCGAGCCCTGATGCCCGCAGGCACGCCTGCCCCCTGGAGAAGAATTCGTCGCGGGCAAGGCTTCGCGCCTTCTTCGTCGCCTTCGCATCGAGTTGCCGGCCGTGGGCGGAGGTCGCGAATATGACGTCGTCGGAGGTGTACTTGTAGGGCGCTTCAGAAATCATCCTGTATTGCAGGCCAGCGACCGTCGGATTCCCCGCGCGGGCCGGCGGCTCCTCGCCGGCCCGCGCGGGGCAATCTTCCGCGACCTGGATGAAAGTGTCGAAGCAGTTGGTCGTGTGAACTGTCTTTGTCATCGGGGACCCCGTGGTGCCGCTCACCCGCCGCAAGCCGCGGCGTGCTGCGCCGCTATCTCGGCATCATCAGCGGTGATCCGCTGGAAGGCGGGCCGCGACGTGATGCGTTCGGCATAGGCCACAAATACGTCCTTTCGCGGCACGAGGCCAAACATCATCGTCCAGCTGAACGCCACACCCCAGAGAATGTCGGCTGCCGTCATGCGTTCTCCGAGCAGATAGGGTCCCCTGGAAATTTGCGTCTCCAAGGCGCCGAGCATGGAGTCGTAATCGGAATATGGCGACTGCATCTGCGAAGCGGGCTCGCGCTTCATGAACTTGTCAATCAAGGCAGGCTCGAAGGACGAACCATAATAGGCGATCCAGCGCAGATACGGGCCGCGGCTGGGATCGTTGAGCGCGGGTGTCAGCCCGGCTTCCGGAAACAGGTCGGCGAGATAGATGTAGATGGCCACCTGCTCGGTCACCAGCGCCTCGCCGTGGCGAATCACCGGCACCTTGCCCAGCGGGTTGATGGCAAGATAGGCCGGCTGGCGTTGCTCGTCCGCCTTCATGTTCAGGACATGGAGATCATAGGGAGCTCCCAGTTCCTCCAGCAGCACCCGCGTGCCCGTCGCGCGGGTCTGCGGCGAATAATAAAGCGTGATGCGGTCCTGGCTGGTCATTGGCAATCTCCATTGGGCCTCTCGGGCAACGGGCCTTGTATGCCTGACCATACCTGACATCCTGTGTCAGGTATGGTTTAAGGGACCATGCGCGCGAGCCGGCTGCTTTCGATCCTCACCACCCTGCAGGCGCGGGGACAGGTCACCGCGCCCGAACTCGCGGAGGCCTGCGAGGTTTCGGTGCGCACCATCTATCGCGACATCGATGCGCTCGCCGCGGCAGGCATTCCCATCTATGCCGAGCGCGGCGCGGAAGGCGGCTACCGCCTGCTCGATGGTTATCGCGTGCGGCTGAACGGACTGTCACAACCGGAGGCGGAGGCGCTGTTCATGACGGGACTGCCGGGTCCCGCGGCCGCGCTTGGCCTCGATGCTGCGATGCTGACGGCGCAGACCAAGCTGATGGCGGCACTGCCGGCCAACCTGCGTCCGGACGCCGGCCGGATGCAGGAACGCTTTCATCTCGATGCCCCAAGCTGGTTCGGCGAAACCGAGCAGCCGAAGCATCTGCGCGCCATTGCGAGCGCGCTGCTGCGCGAAAACCTGATCGAAATCCGCTACCAGAGCTGGAGGGCAGAGAAGCGCCGTCGCGTCGCGCCGCTCGGTCTCGTGCTGAAAGGCGGCAGCTGGTATCTCGCCGGAAGCGTCGATGGCAGCGTGCGCACCTATCGCGTGGCACGCGTTCTCGACTGCAACGTTCTGGACGAGCGCTGCGTCCGGCCCGCCGGTTTCGATCTCGCCGCATACTGGCAAGCCGCAACGATCCGGCTCGAAGCCGAGATGCATCCGAACTACGCCACCGTGCGGCTGTCGCCGTTCGGCATAAAACTGCTCAACGCCTTGAGCCAGCCTTACGTGAGGACGCGCACCCGTATCGAGGAGGCCGCAGATGCCGCCGGCTGGCGGATCGCTGTCGTGCCGATCGGAAAAACGGTGTGGCATGCAGCCGCCGAGCTGCTGCGTCTCGGCGCGGAGGCGGAGGTGCTGGCACCGGCCGAGCTGCGCGACAGGATGGCCGAACTCACCCAGGCCATGGCCGCACGCTACCGGACGGCGCAGGATGGTTACCAGGATGACAAGGATTTCCGCGGATCTCGCGCCACGAAACACTCCTGAAACACGATTCTCCCCTTCGTACGTGAACGCAGAACGTTGTCGGCCCGACTGATGGGCAGGGACGCAACAACGGCCTCGTGCCAATCAATTGGAGAGTATTTAAAATGTTTCGCAAGATGACCCTCGGACTGATCGCCACCGCCGCGCTCACCATTGCCGCTGCAGCGCCCGCTTCCGCCGGCGGCTTTTACCACGGCCATCATCATTGGGGCCACGGCTGGGGTCCCGCCATCGGCGTCGGCTTCGGCGGCGTCTATGTCGACACCGGTTTGAACGGCTGCCTGCAACAGCGCTGGGTCGAAACCCGCCGCGGCATGCGCCTGCGCACCGTGAACGTCTGCGCCTACTGATCGAACATCCCTTGCGATAAGATCCCGGCCGCGTACCGCGCGGCCGGGATTTTTCGGCTGGAATCGTGCCGTGTCCGGCCAATTTGACCATCGCCTGCGCTGGCCATATTGTAGCGGATGCGGTGCAAGCCGCTCCCGGGCCCGCGGGAAGGGTTGAACCCACTTGCAGCTTTCGAGCGACATCTAGAGCCTTTGTGCAGCCGGTATTGCGGGCCGTCGGCGACGTCGTGCACGGAGGTGTTTGATGAACCGGTCTCCCGATCGATTGAACCTCGATCATCTGAAGAAACAAGCAAAGGAATTGATCCGCCGCTATCGAAGCCGCGATGCGGCGGCGATGGCGCGGTTTCGGCACGCGCTGCCGGCAACGGCGGGCCTCAGCGATGAAGACCTTTCGTCCCGGGGATTTCGCCTGCACGATGCGCAATCATGCATCGCGCGCGAGCTCGGTTTTGCATCCTGGCCTGACTTGAAGCGTTACGTCGAGGTGCAGGCGGTCGCGCGAGAGGCGCGCGCCGTTCGCGTGCTGCACTGGGCTCAGCTGCTTTATTCCGGCGACGTCAGCGGCACCGTCAACCGCGCAAACCCGCGCGTTGCTTTACGGATTCTGGCCGATGCCCCCGACCTCGTCGCAGGCGATCCTTATCTTGCCTGCGCGATCGGCGACGAACGCGTGCTGCAGCAGGCGATTCAGGCCGATCCGTCATGGGTCAACCGGCCTGGTGGCCCGTTGCGATTGCCAGCGCTTTGCGCTGCCGCACATTCGAGCCTGCTACGCGTGGAGGAATTTCGCGAGCGCCTGCATCGCAGCGTGCAGCGGCTCATCGCGGCAGGCGCCGACGTCAACCAGCATATCCACAGCCGCTGGCCGCCGGGATCCCTGAGCGAGCCGGATCAGCGCTGTCCGCTCTCGACGCTCTACGGCGCCGCGGGTAGCAACCACGACCCGGTATTGACCAAACTATTGCTCGAAGCCGGTGCGGACCCCAATGACGGCGAATCGCTCTATCATTCCTTGGAGAACCCGGCGTGCACGCGTCTGCTGCTGGAGCACGGCGCGCGCATCGCAGAAAGCAATGCGATCTATCGCTCGGTCGATCTCGATGACGACACTGCGCTGAAGCTGCTGCTGCAGCACGGCGGCGATCCGAACGAGCCGGCGCGAAATCCGCCGCTGACCGATTGGGGTTCGCCGCTCACATGGGCGATCTATCGCCGACGGCCACGCCATGTGAAGGCCCTGCTGGATGCGGGCGCCGATCCATCGCGACCGACGGCGGAAGGCGTCAGCCCGTACCGGCTGGCGCTGCAATTCGGGCTTACTGACGCTGCCGCCCTGCTGCGGGCGCAAACTGACGCGCCTGATATTTCCGACGAGGAACGCTTTATTGCCGCGTGCGCACGCGGCGACGAAGCCGACGCACGCGCGATGGCTTCGCGGCGCCCCGACCTGCCGGCCTCGCTGTCGCCGGCACAATTGCGATTGCTGCCTGATATGACAGCAGCAGGCGCCGACGACGCCGTCAAGCTGATGGTCAGGCTGGGCTGGCCGATTGCGGTGCGCGGCGGCGACTGGGACGCCTCTGCTCTCAATCTCGCAGTGTTCAGCGGCAATGCCGGGCTGACTCGCTTCCTGCTCGAACACGGTGCGAGCTGGACGGAACAGCACGGCTATGGCGACAACGCCAGCGGCACACTCGGATGGGCATCCCTTAACGAGCCGGTCGAAGGCGGAGACTGGGTTGGTTGCGCGCGCGCCCTGCTTGATCACGGCATGCCGCACGCAACGGTGGTCCCGGATGATCCCGAATGCGTCCTCATTGCAGGAATCAGAAAGCGGTTCTCCGACGAAGTCACTGAAGAGCTGCTGGGCTAGCCGCACGTGCGCCAGGCTGGCCATGGCCGGGTTCAAGCGATTGGCTTGACCCCGAAGCCCTACACCCTGCCCTTCAGCGCGTCGCCGATTTCGTCGAGCACCTTGGGATCCTCGATGGTGGCCGGCATGGTCCAGCTCTCGCCGTCGGCGATCTTCTTGATGGTGCCGCGCAGGATTTTTCCCGAGCGCGTCTTCGGCAATCGCCCAACCGTGATCGCGAGCTTGAACGCCGCGACAGGCCCGAGCTTGTCGCGCACCAGCGCCACGATCTCCTTTTCGATCTCGGCAGGCGCGCGCGTCACGCCGGCTTTCAGCACCAGGAAGCCGCAGGGCGCTTCGCCCTTGATCGCGTCCTTGATGCCGAGGACAGCGCATTCGGCGACGTCGGGATGCGAGGCCAGGATTTCCTCCATGCCGCCGGTGGAGAGCCGGTGGCCGGCGACATTGATGATGTCGTCGGTGCGGCCCATCACCCAGACATAGCCGTCGCCATCCTTGTAGCCGGCGTCGGATGTCTTGTAGTAGCCGGGAAACTCCGTGAGGTAGGCTTCCTTAAAGCGCGCATCCTGCTCCCACAAGGTCGGCAGGCAGGCCGGCGGCATCGGCAGCTTGATCACGATCGAGCCCATGGTGCCCGCGGGCACCGGCCTGGATGCCTCGTCGACCACGTCGACCTGGTAGCCCGGCATCGGCACCGTCGGCGAGCCGTGCTTGACCGGCAGCATACCGAGCCCCACCGGATTGCCGGCGATGCACCAGCCGGTTTCGGTCTGCCACCAGTGATCGATGACCGGCACCTTCAACTGCGCTTCCGCCCATTCCACCGTCGGCGGATCGGCGCGCTCGCCGGCCAGGAACAGCGTGCGGAATTTCGACAGGTCGTATTTGCGGATGAACGCGCCGTCCGGGTCCTCCTTGCGGATGGCGCGGAACGCGGTCGGCGCGGTGAACAGGGCGACCGCCTTGTGTTCCGAGATCACGCGCCAGAACGCGCCGGCATCCGGCGTGCCGATCGGCTTGCCCTCATACATGATGGACGTGGCGCCATGAATCAGCGGCCCGTAGACGATGTAGCTGTGGCCGACCACCCAGCCGATGTCGGAGCCGCACCACCAGACCTCGCCGGGCTTGACGCCGTAGAGGTTGAACATCGACCATTTCAGCGCGACCAGATGCCCGCCATTGTCGCGCACGACGCCCTTCGGGATTCCCGTGGTGCCTGACGTGTAGAGAATATAGAGCGGATCGGTCGCCAGCACCGGCGTGCACGGCGCGGCCTTGCCGGCAGCGAGCGCAGCACGGCGCAACGCTGCCCAGTCGTGATCGCGGCCGGCCGTGAGTTCGCAAGGATGCTGCGCCCGCTGCAGGATGACGCAGTTCTCGGGCTTGACGCTCGAGAGCTTGATCGCCTCGTCGAGCAGCGGCTTGTACTGCACGATGCGGCCGGGCTCGATGCCGCAACTTGCCGAAAAAATCAGTTTCGGCTTGGCGTCCTCGATCCGGGTTGCAAGCTCTTTCGCAGCAAAGCCGCCGAACACCACCGAATGCACCGCGCCGATCCGCGCGCAGGCCAGCATCGCAAACACCGCTTCCGGCACCAGCGGCATATAGAGGATGACGCGGTCGCCCTTGGCGACGCCGAAATCGGCCATCACGGCGGCGAGCGTCTGCACCTCCTTGAGCATCTCGGCATAGGTGAATTTCGAGATGGAGTTGGTGAGCGGCGAATCGTGGATCAGCGCGACTTGATCCGCGCGTCCGCCCGCGACATGGCGGTCAAGCGCGTTGTAGCAGGTGTTGACCACAGCGCCGGCGAACCAGCGGCCGTAAGTCCCCATCGAGGGATCGAAGATCTTTTTGGCCGGCTCGATCCAGTCGATCTCGCGTGCGGCCTCGGCCCAAAAGCCCTCGGGGTCGCTGAGCGAACGGGCATGGACCTCGTGATAGCGGCTGTTGTTTTGAATGTTCATGGCGCACTCCCGCTCAACGCGTTCTTGGGGCAGCTCTGGAAGCCCTGACATGGGCGAGTGCCGGGCACCCTGCCATTGACCAGGATCAAATTCAGGCCGCATTTCTTGAACGCATTGTCACGGGAAGCGGTGGGAGATCAAGCCGGAACAGACCAGCCGTTCTGCAAAAGCCTATTGCCGAGCGATCGTATTGAGCTTCTCCAACCGGTCCTCCATCGCCTGACGGAGGTCATAGCCGCGCTTGCCGAACGAGGCGTTGCGCTTCTCGATGAAATCGCGCTGCTGCCGGGTCAGCGCCAGCGCCGCGCGATGGCTGTCGGATTCCGCATTGGCGATCACCCGCAGAAACACGTCGTTGATGTTGCGGTCGAGCTGGGCGAGACCGGGATCGGCGCAGATCGCCTTTTCAACCTGACGTTTCGCGGTGGTGCAATTGAAGCTCGGCAGATTCTTCTGGTAGCTCAGCGAGCCCAGCCGTTCGATCTCCTGCGCTATCCTTGTGATTGGCGGCGGCGGTGCTGTCGGAAGGGTTGAGACGGACGGCTTCCGCATAATCCTGCAGCGCGCGGCGGCGGTCGCCCTTCTTGACCCAGGCCGCGCCGCGGTTGTTGTAGGCGCGCTGGAATTTTGGATCGAGCTTCAATGCCGCGTCGTAGTCCGCGATGGCACGGTCGTAATCCTTCCTGGCCTGGTAGGCGTCGCCGCGGTTGGTGAGGAATTTCGCTTCGGGGCGGATCTTGATCGCCTCGTCGTAGTCGGCGATCGCGCGGGCGTAGTCGCCGTTGCCGGCGAGGTCGAGGCCTCGATTGTCGAAGAATTCCGGCTGCGTCGGATCGATCCGGATCGCCGCGGTGACGTCCTCAATCGCTTTTTCCGCACGGCCCAGCTTGCGGTAAGCTGCGGAACGGTTGCTGTAGGTGCGCGCGCGGTGCGGCTCAAGACGCAGCGCCTCGTCGTAATCGGCGATCGCCTTCTGATACTCGCCCTTGAAGTACCAGGCGGCGCCGCGATCCGAAAACACCTGCGCGAAATCCGGCTGGAGCCGCAGCGCTTCGTTATAGTCCTCGATGGCGCGGTCGTATTTTTTGGCGTTGTTGAAAGCGTTGCCACGGTTGGCGTAACCATTGGCATTGTCCGGCTCGAGCCGGATGGCCTGGTTCAGCGCCTCGAGCGCAGCCTCCATTTTGCCGGTCTGACGCAGGATTTCACCGCGGGCGCGGAAGGCCCGGGCCCGGTTGGGATCCCTGGATATGACGGTATCGATTTCGGCCAGGGCCTTGCCGGTCTGGCCGCTGTTATGCAACGCGGCGGCGCGGGTAATCGTGGCGTCGAGCCGGTCGCCCTCCGGCGTCGCCGGATTGTCGATCAGCGCGGTGCAAACCTCGATCACCTTCGCGGGCTCGGCGGCCGAAAGCGCCGCACAGATGACCGGCGGCTCGGCGGCCGGCTGAGCCGGGGCGCCCAAGGAGGTCAGGATTGCAATGGCAAAGGCCGCGCTTGCGGCAAATGGCGAAACAAATGGTCGCATTATCGGCTCTTCAAAATAAATGAAGTACGCGCGGTTATGCCGCGCCCGATCACTTGGTCGCCGCTGATCTTCCCAAGGTTCGAAAACTCGGGGCATCTCCCCCTGATCGGACCAATATGGCGCAGGTTCAGGACCATTAATAAATCCAGGTCCGAGCCCCTTGTCGTTATTCACGCAACGCTATGTGTTGACCCGCATCCGTGCATAGCCGAGGGAAACTTCCATGAAACGCACGATGATCATTGTCAAACTTTGGTGGCTGGCCTGCTGACAGGGCGGCCGGACGTTTCATTACATCTGGGGCCGCCGCAAGGGCGGCCTTTTGTTTTGATGATCCCCCATGCGGTGTTCCCCTCATCTCACGAGGACACCTCATGACCAGACCCGTTGTTCTGACAGGCGACCGCACCACCGGCCCGCTGCACATTGGCCACTATGCCGGATCGTTGCTCAACCGTCTGCGATATCAGGACACCCACGAGCAGTTTCTCCTCCTGGCTGATACGCAAGCCCTGACCGACAATGCGCACACCCCCGACAAGGTGCGGCTCGGTGTGATGGAGGTGGCGCTCGACTATCTTGCCATAGGGATCGACCCAGCCAAGACCACGATCTGCCTACAATCCCACCTGCCCGCGCTGGCCGAACTGTCGATGCTCTATTTGAACTTCGTGACCGTCGCCAGATTGGAACGCAACCCCACGATCAAGGACGAGATCCGCGGCCGCGGCTTCGGACGCGACATCCCGGCAGGCTTCCTTTGCTATCCTGCGGCGCAGGCGGCGGACATTACCGCGTTCAAGGCAACTGTAGTGCCGGTGGGTGAGGATCAGGCGCCGCTGATCGAACAAACCAACGAGATCGTGCGCCGTATCAACACCACGGCCGGACGGGCAGTCCTGCCGGAAGCGCAGGCCGTCATTCCACAGGCGGGGCGGCTACCGGGCGTGGACGGGAAGGCGAAAATGTCGAAATCCGGCGGCAATGCCATCGCCCTTTCGGCCTCGCCGGACGAGATCGCGGCGGCAGTGAAGGCGATGTTCACCGACCCCAATCATCTGCGCGTCGAAGATCCCGGACGAGTCGAAGGCAATGTCGTCTTCACCTATCTGGATGCTTTTGACGAGGATCGCACTACGCTGGAAGAGCTGAAGGCGCAGTATCGGCGGGGAGGAATAGGCGACAGCAAGATCAAGCGCCGCCTCGAAGACATCTTGCAGGCGCTGATTGCACCGACGCGGGAACGAAGGACGCAACTGGCCAAAGATCCGGCTTATGTCCTCGACGTGATTCGACGCGGTACGGAAAAGGCGAGGAGCCGGACCGAGACAACGAAGCGGGAAGTTGTCGAAGGCCTCGGGCTGTTCATGTTGTAGTCTAGTAGCCGACGATCCCGTTGATCTTTTGCAGGCGGTCGCGCATGGCCTTTTTCAGATCGTAGTCGGGCCGGCGGCCGTATTCCGCATCGCGCCGGGCAAGGTATTCCTGCTGCTCCCGCCGCAGCGTGCGGGCTTGCTGCGGGGTCATCTTTGCGGCGGCCGCCTTGACATAGGCCGCGTGGACTTCGCGATCGAGATCGGCAAGTTCGGGATTGGCGCAGATCGCCTTCTCCACCTTGCGGCGGGCAGTTGCGCAGTTGAAGCTCGGCTTGCCGGCGATCGCCTTCAGCACGCCCTGTCGCTCCGCCTCCTGCGCTAGCGCCCGGTGGTTGGCCCTTGCGACGACGTGATCCGGATTCAGCTTGATCGCCGCGGCAAAATCGGCCACCGCCTTGGGCAGATCACCTTTCTTACGCCAGAGTTCACCGCGCGCATTGTGAGCATCGGCGTATCCGGGATCGAGCCGCAACACGCCGTCATAGTCGGCGATCGCGCGGTCGATCATATCCTTGCGTTCATAGGCGGAGGCGCGCGCAATCAGCGCCTTGATGCGGTCGGCCTTTTCGGTCTTTGCATTGTCGATCAGCGCGCCGCACGTGCTGAGCGTCTTGTCGTCGTCCTTTGCATGGGCAGCAGCAAGGCACGGCGCCGGGTCGATCTTCAGATCCTTGACCGGCTCGGCGCCGGTCGCCCACACATCATGTGCAAACACAATCCACAGCAGAGAGGCCACGACCAGGTTGCGGATATCGGGATAGCCTCGCATCAATTGATCCGGAAAGCGCTGTCGATTGCGGCGCGATCCTAGCAAGCGACCTGCGTTTTCGACAAGCAACCTGCAAATTTCCCGTTCGCACAAGAACTGATTTTGGCAGAAACGTGACCCGCGGGAAACGTAATTCTCTTCACAGACGGAAGAATACAATCCGTGAGAAAATCTGCTGTGAACCTTTTGCAGTTCTAGCGGACTCAACAACCATGACCACATTGACCGACTTCAATCCGCCGCGCGCCATCGCGCAATCCCAATCAGGTTACTTCTTTTTCTACATGGCGCTGGCCTGCATGGCCGTCGCCTTTCTCGGCTTTGCACCGACCTACTGGCTGCCACTGGCGAAGCGATCGTTTTCGGCCTCGCCCGTTGTGCATTTTCACGGCCTATTATTTTTCGCCTGGTCGCTCTATTTCGTATTCCAGAGCTGGCTTGCCGCGTCTGGCAGGGTCGCCCGGCACCGCACCATCGGCATGATCGGCGTCTCGCTGGCGACCGCGATGACGATCTTCGGCTTCCTGGTCGCGGTCAACGCCATGAAGCGCTCCGCGGCGGCCGGACTGACCGACGACGGAATCGCGTTTGCGATTGTTCCGCTAAGCGGAATTCTGTTCTTTGCCGTGGTTTTCGTGCTCGCCATTGCGGCTATCCGCAAGCCTGAAATGCACAAGCGGCTGATGCTGCTTGCCGGCATCTCGCTATTGGACGCCGCGGTCGCGCGCTGGTTTCTGACCTTCCTGGCGCCTCCCGGCCCCCTCGGCCCTCCGCCGGTGCCGGTGACCATCCCGCCCGCCTTCGTCGCCTACCTCCTGCTGGTCGCCGCGATCGTCCACGACTGGCGCACGCGCGGCCGGCCGCATCCGGTCTATGTCTACGGCGGCCTCGCGCTGATCGCCGTCAAGCTCCTGAACTGGCCGATCAGTGCTACGCCGCTCTGGCATTCCTTCGCCGGCGGCATATTGGCGATGGCGCAGTAGCCGAATTGGGCGACTGTCCGATTCTTCCAATCAGGAAGACCCGCCGGCTTTTATGCTAGATTGATGGCGACATCGATCTCGGCCGGCGGGAATCCCAGATTTGCTAGCATTCGAATGGATTATCGGGCTGCTGCTTGGCGCGGTCCTGCTGTCCGCGCTGGCGCGGCGGCTGAAGGTGCCGTATCCGACATTTCTTGCGATCGGCGGCATGTTGCTGGCCTTCGCGCCATCAGGTCCAAAGTGGACGCTGGAGCCTGATCTGGCGCTGGCGCTGTTCGTGGCGCCGGTATTGCTGGATGCGGCTTTCGACACCTCGCTGCGCGACCTTCGCAACAACTGGCTGCCGGTCTCGACACTGGTGCTGGTCGCGGTTGGGGTCACGACCGCCGCCGTCGCTGTGGTCGCGCACTGGCTGCGCCCCGACATGCCATGGGCGGTCGCGATCGCGCTCGGCGCCATCGTGGCACCGCCCGACGCCGCGGCGGCCACTGCGATCCTGCGCCAGGTCAACCTGCCTTACCGCATCCAGAAGATCCTCGAAGGCGAAAGCCTGCTCAACGATGCCAGCGCGCTCCTGATCTACCGCGTCGCGGTCGGCCTGGTTGCCGCCGAGCACATGAAGGTGCACGAGTTCGTGCCGTCCGTTGCGCTGGCGCTGTTCGGGAGCCTCATTGCCGGCTTCCTGTTCGCGCGGGTCTGGACGAAGATCACGCGCCGCATCACCGAGGCCCCGAGCGCAATCATCACGCAATTCGCCGGCACCTTTATGGTGTGGATCGTCGCCGAGCATATCGGGCTGTCCGGCATTCTCACCATCGTCGCCTATGCGATCACGATCGCCCGCACCGCACCCGAGCGTACCCCGGCGCGGCTGCGCGTGGCCTCCTATGCGGTGTGGGAAACCGTCGTGTTCGTGCTCAACGTGCTGGCGTTCATTCTGATCGGCATGCAGCTCAATCCGATCTGGTCCGGGCTCGACGACGAGGTGCGGTTCAAGTACTGCAGCTTTGCCGCCGCGATCCTCGCCGTCGTGATCCTCGCCCGCATCGCCTGGGTGATGCCATATGGCGCATTGCTGCGCGCCTTGAACGCGCACGGCCTGCTTCCTTCCCGTGTGTCTCCCGCGGTACCGACGGTGGAACGCGGCATCATCGTGTCCTGGTGCGGGATGCGCGGCATCGTTACGCTGGCGGCCGCCTTCGCGCTGCCGGAGAGCTTCCCGTATCGCGATCTCATCCTGCTGACGGCCTTTGCCGTGGTGCTGGGGACGCTCGTGATCCAGGGCCTCACACTGCGGCCGGTGATCCTCGCGCTGAAATTCGAGAAGGACGATCCGGTCGCGCGCGAGGCCGCTCAAGCCCGCTGCATCGCCTATCGCGCCGCGCTCGAGGCGATCGAGTCCGATCCGTCCGAGGAGGCCGAAATCCTGCGGCTGGAATACCGCGCCGTGCTGCTGCGTGCCGAAACCGAACCCGAACTCGGCATCGCGACCAGCGAGCTGCCGGCCGATCCGCTGCGCCGCCGCGCCATCGGCGCGGCACGGGAAGCGCTGCTGCGGATGCGTCGTTTCGAGGAGATCGGCGACGACGCCTTCCACCAGGTGGAAGAAGAACTCGACCGCGCCGAATTGGGCGCGCAGGCATAACGGGGCAATAGCGCGTCACGCGCCCGATTTGCTCGTGATACCGCCATCGACCACGAGCTCGATGCCGGTGACATATTTCGATTCATCGGACGCCAGAAACAGCGCGGCGTTGGCGACATCCCAGGCGTCGCCCATGTGCCCCATCGGCACCTGTGCGTCGCGCGCCCGCCACATCGCCTCGACATCGCCGGCCGAATAGCTGGCTGCCAGCCCCGCGGAGTGCTCGACCATCGGTGTCTTCATCAGACCCGGCAGGATGCAGTTCACCCGGACATGGTCGCGCGCGAACTGCACGGCGGTGGTGCGCGTCATCTGGTTCATCGCCGCCTTCGAGGCGCCGTAGGTGACGTAGGAAATACCGAGATGGCGGATGGATGCAATCGACGAGATGTTGATGATCGAGCCGCCGCCCTGCTTCTGCATCACGGGGATGACATGCTTCATGGCGAAATAGGCGCTCTTGAGATTGACGGCGAAGACGTGATCCCAGCTTGCCTCGTTCACCTCGACGACATTTCCCATTTCGGCGATGCCGACATTATTGTCGAGCACGTCGATGCGGCCATAGGTCTTGCGGCACGCCGAAACCATCGCCTCGACCTCGGTTTCACGCGAGACGTCGGCGGTGAAAGCCGCCGCCTTGCCGCCCTCGCCCGTAATGATCTCTACCGTCTCCTTTGCCGCCGCCGCATTGCGGTCGACGCAAAACACCTGCGCCCCCTCGCGCGCGAAGGTCACCGCAGTTGCCTTGCCATTGCCCCAGCCGGGACCGATCGATCCCGCCCCCACCACCATCGCTGTCTTGCCCTTGAGCCGTTCCATCGACCTCTTCTCCCTTGTGAGTTCTCGTCTTCTTGTAGCTCGGGTGAAGCGCAGCGCAACCCGGGATTCTTGTTTGGCACTTGCCCCGGATTGCGCGGAGCCTGTCATCGGGCGCGCATTCGCGCGACCCGTTGGCTCCATCCGGGCTTGTATGGGGTTGTGGTTGTCAAGGGGAATGATTGATCAGGGCATGTGTTGCTCCCGGTCGTTGTCGTGGAGCGCGCTGCGCTCGCAGTGGCTGTTTCGTTCCGATGGTTGATCGCTGCGCCAGGCGCGGCCGCGGTCAAGGTTGGCCGCAGGCCACCGCCGGAGGCGGCGCGTAGCGACCTTGACGGCGGCAAGGCTGGCGCGAAGCTTTCGGATCGGAACGTTTTGGTGCGCGCGGTGAGCGGGTTGACGCGACATCCTGGACTGGGCCGTGACGTTGTTATGCGGCAGACACCGCATCAACTTGTATCCGGTCGGGTGTGGTGACCCGGACCCTGATCTTTCATGCACGGGTGAAGGTAAGGCCCAGAAGAGACGGGACCCATCTACGAAAGCGGAATCCGAAGACCCAAACCCGGGTTCGGTCACACGTCTGTCCTGGGTCACGTCGGCCGTCATTGGCGCACCGGCGTTCGTTAGAGGCTTGGGCGCAGCGCCGCGCCGGTTGGCACGAGGCCGGTTTCCAGATAGCGCCACAGTGCCACCATCAGCTTGCGCGCCAGCGCTACGATGGCGATCTTGCGGATGCGGCCCTTGAGGTTGCCAACCCGCGCGCGGAACCAGCGGCTCAGCTCGCTGTCGGGCTGATGGCTCAGCCACAGCCAGGCGAGCTCGATTGCGGTCGTTCGCGCCCGGCGATTGCCCGCCTTGCTGATGCCCTGTTGTCGACGGCGGGCGCCGCTGTCGTAGGGCATGTCGGTCAGTCCGACGCAACTGCCGACCTGACGCCGGTTCTTAAAGTCACGGTAGAAGACCTCGTTGGCCAGGAGCTGGGCGATGTGCGGGCCGATCGCCTTGAGTTGGGCAAGCTGAACCGCCTTCGCCTCGACCGAGTCCTTTGCCGGTGCCCGATGCGCGGCCGCATTCGCCGCCTCGAGCGCCCTGATCTGCGTGTGCACCAATACCAGCCGCTCATGCTCGCGGCGGATCTCATCCTTCAGCCGTGGCGGCAGAACGCGCCCATCGCCGGTACGCATCTCGTCCAGACCCGACAAGAAGCCCGGCTTCAGGGGCATGACATCGCGGATGCCCTGGCCATGCAGCAGCCCCTTGATCCGGTTGCTGTGTCCGGTGCGCTCCTTCAGCAGCCGCTCGCGCTCGCGCGTACGCCGTTTGCGATCCTCATCCTCAGGCGTGGGAACCCGAACCATGCTGCAAACCCGCGGTTCGCCCCGCAGGTACGCCAGAAACGAGCGCATCAACTGCGCCAGGTCGATCCGATCGGTCTTGGCACGCCGGGCCCGCCGGTTCACCTCGATGCTCGACGCATCGATCTCGTAATTGAGTACCTCGTTGTCGGCCAGCCAGCGGTGCAGCCAATGACCGTCGAGACCCGCTTCATAGCAGGACAGAATACGAACCGGCTTCCCCGCCTGCGCCGCTTTCGCCCGAGCCTTGACCAGCAAACCCGACAGCGCCGCCAGGTCGCCCCCATCAATCCGGTAACGGCTCATCTTCTCGCCGCCAGGCATCATTATGCCCAGCTGCCATTTCGCCTTGCTCAGTTCGAAAGCAATGTAAACCGTGCCATACTCGCAGCCGGCGGGTGTGTCAGTGTGATCAGTGCGCATCGTTGATCCTCCGGGTGGTTGGGTGCTCGCAAACTCAGCTTACCCCTGACCACCTGCCACCCCATAGGATCTACGGATTGCAGGCGCGCATGATCGTCACATCGGTTCCGACCGGATGACCGAATATGTCAGACAATGTTCGGCATTTGCCATCACTGCACAACCGCCATTCGCCGGCGGCGCCGGAATTGCCCAGCACCACTTCCGGCAACGCTGCGCGCTTCGGCTGCCATCGAAACCAGCCATCGATCAATCGCGCCTCCGGCGGCGGCTCCATGCCCGCACCGCTGCCCTTGACGCGCGCCTGCACCAGCTCCAGCGCCTGCGGCGTGACACGCCAGTCTTCCTGCCAGTCGGTCTTCTCGATCGAGTGCGTCCACGCCAGCGTGAACGCCGCAATCGACAGGGTCTTCACGACACCGGCTGAGGCGAGGCAGACGCTCAAGCCGCTGCCACCGCGTTGCGCGAACGCTGCCGCCATTGCCAGACCACGACGGCCGCCGCCAGCGCGAAGCCGATGGTGTCGCTGAAGGCGAACTCGCCGAGCAGGCACAGCGCCGCAACGAAAGCGACCGCGATCTCAAGCCGGGTCAGCCGCGTAAACAGGAAACCGATGGCGACGATGCCGAACAGGCCGATCGCAACCAGTGCCTTGAGCATCGCCAGCGCCACCGCGCCGTAAAAACCGAGTTGGGCCGCCATGGGATCGCCCGCCTGCAGCATCAGGGCCGGTGAGTAGACGAAGATGAACGGAATGACATAACCCGCGAGCGCGATCCGCATCGCCTCCCACCCGATCCTATCGGGGTTTTCCTTCGCAATCGGCGCCGCCGCGAGCGCGGCCAGCGCCACCGGCGGCGAGAGGTCGGCCATGATGCCGAAATAGAACGCGAACATGTGGCTGGCGATCGGCGGCACGCCGAGCTTGGCGAGCGCGGGTGCTGCAAGTGCTGCGGTGATAATGTAGGTCGGGATCGTCGGGATGCCGGTGCCGAGCAGGATCGACAGCAGCATGGTCATGACCAGCGCCAGGAACAGGCTCTTGGCGCCGAGCCCGATGATCCAGCCGCCGAAGATGGTGCCGACGCCGGTCTGCGTCATCATGCCGATGATGGTGCCGACGACGGCGCAGGCCATGCCCACAGTGAGCGCCGATTTGGCGCTGTCGGCGAGTGAATCGCGGCAGGTCGCGAGCGTTGCCCGGCCGCCGCGCGTGATCGCGGCAATCAGGACCAGCCCGCCGACGACGCATGCGATCGGTATGATCTCGAGGCCGCTGCGCGATACCGCTGCGGCTACCAGCGCGAGCCCGATCCAGAAGATGTAGCGCACCACGATGTGGGAGAGCCCGAGCGTGATGCTGGCGCCGAGGATCAGGGCGACCGTCAGCGCGAGCCCCATGCTGCCGGCGTAAAGCGGCGTAAAACCTTCGAACAGCATGTAGACCAGCGCGACCAGCGGCAACACCAGGTACCAGCGCGCCACCAGCGCCTTCCACGCGTTCGGGATGTCCGAACGCTTCATGCCGACGAGGCCGTGCTTGCCGGCTTCCAGATGCACCATCCAGAACGCGGACGCGAAATAGAGGATGGCCGGAATCACCGCGGCCTTGACGATCTCGGAATATTGCACCCCTAACGTTTCGGCCATGATGAAGGCGACCGCGCCCATCACCGGCGGCATGATCTGTCCGCCCATCGAGGCGGTGGCCTCGACGCCGGCGGCGAACGCGCGGCGGTAGCCGAACTTGATCATCAGCGGAATCGTGAACTGGCCGACGGTGACGACATTGGCGACGCCGGAGCCGGAGATCGTTCCCATCATCCCCGAGGCGAACACCGCGACCTTGGCCGGTCCGCCGCGGGCGCGGCCGAACAGGCCGAGCGAGACGTCGGTGAAGAGCTGGATCATGCCGGCGCGTTCGAGGAACGAGCCGAACAGAACGAACAGGAAGATGTAGGTCGCCGAGACATAGATCGGCACGCCGTAGAATCCTTCGGTGCCGAACGACAAATGGGTGATGATCTGATCGAAATCATAGCCGCGATGGTTGAATGGCTGCGGCAAATACTGGCCGAACAACCAGTAAAGCAAACACACGCCGCACATCAGCGGCAGCGCCAGCCCCATCAGCCGCCGCGTGCCTTCGAAGATCAGCACGGCAAGCAGCGTACCAACCGCAAGATCGGCGCGCGTCGGATCGCCGTCGCGGGCGATCAGGTCGGCGTAGAAGATCCACTGGTACAGCCCGCACAGCAAGCCCGCACCGCCAATCAGCCAGCCGAGCGCGCGGCCGAAATCGCTCTTGGCGTTGAAGTTGCCGATCAGGCCGAAGGTCATCAGCAGCAGGAAGCCGACGTGAACGCCGCGCACCACCTGGCTCGGCAGATAGTTGAACGCGGCGACGTAAAGCTGGAAGGCCGCAAAGACGATGCCGATGGCATAGGCGAGATAGCCCCAGCCGCCGGGGCCGAAGCCCGCCGGAAAACCATGCTCGAAATTATCGAACTCGACCTTGACGGGCTCTTCCGTCCCCTCGGCTTGCCGCATGTCCGTGATTCCCTGCCCGCGCTGGTTATATCACCAGCTCCGTCACTGGATACGTCATGGCTGGGCGTGTCCCGGCCATCCACGTCTTACTGCGGTCTCGTCAAGGACGTGGATGCCCGGCACAAGGCCGGGCATGACGGCGAAAAGGGTGCGCGCGCCCTACTTCATCACGCCCTTTTCCCTGTAGTAGCGGATCGCGCCGGGGTGCAGCGGCACCGGGCTGCCGGCCGCGGCCGTCTCGAGCTTGATCTCCTTGCCGGCGGCGTGCGCCGTGACGAGTTCGGGGAGCGATTCGAAGATCAGCCTGGTCATCTGATAGGCCAGATCGTCGGAGACCGCCGAATTCGTCACGAGATAGTTGACCACCGCAGCGGTCGGGACGTCCTTGTCCTGGCCGGTATAGGTGTTGGCGGGGATCATGGCCGGCACGAAGGGCGGTCCGATCTTGTCGACGATGGCCTTCGGCACCGACACCACGGTGATTTCGGTCGAAGTCGAGAGATCCTTCAGCGAGGCGACGCCGAGGCCGGCCGACTGCAGCGTTGCGTTGAGCTGGCGGTTCTTCATCAGGTCGACGGATTCGGCGAAGGGGAGATATTCGACCTTGCCCATATTCTTGTAGGTCATGCCGGCGGCGGAAAGAATGGCGCGCGAGTTCAGCTCCGTGCCGGACTTCGGGGCGCCTACCGAGAGGCTCTTGCCCTTGAGGTCGGAAAGCGTCTTGATGCCGCTGTCCGATGTCGCGACGATCTGGATGTAATTCGGATAGATCGCGCCGATCGTGCGCAGCTTGTCCAGCCTGGACTTGAAGCCGGCCTCCTCGTCGCCTTCCCATGCCGCCTTGAGCGAGTCGCCGAGCGTGAAGGCGAGTTCGCCGCGCCCCTGCTGCAGCAGAATCAGGTTCTCGACCGAGGCCTTGGTGGCCTGCACCTGGGTCTTCACGTTCGCAATCTTGTCGCCGTAGATCTTTCCGATAGCGACGCCGAGCGGGTAGTACACGCCGGATGTTCCGCCGGTCAGGATGTTGATAAATGACTGCGCATGCGCGCCGGGGGCAAAAAATATGGCCGCCGTGGCAACGGCGGCTGCAATCAATCTGGAGTTCATGAAAGCCATTCTCCAATTATTTTGGCCGGGAAATTGGACGGGCAGCGGCTCCGGGTCAAGCCGTCCGATAAGCTAAAAAGATGCCCCCGGCATACGCCCACAAGGCCCTTGCCACGGTTACCCAAATTGGACTGAATGCGCCCGCGAAAGACCCGGGGGACACCGGGTCTGGGAGTTAACGGGGTCCCCGGGGAAAGCATGGCAGCAGACAAGACAACGCCGACCAACGACGAGGTCGTTGCGGTATCCGACGAAGCCTTGCACAAGGCAGAAGCCTACGTCGAGGCAGAGGAAGGCGCGGCCAACCGCCTGATGGGCTGGGCGGGGAAAATCTCGACCACGATTGCCGTGGTCATGAGCCTGTTTCACCTCTATGCGGCCTATGCCATCGTTCCGACCCAGGAACTGCGCTACACCCACGTCGCCTTCACGCTGGTGCTGAGCTTCCTGCTGTTTCCGCTGGCCACGCGATTCCGCAACCGCGTGCGCTGGTGGGACGTCGTCCCCGGGATCGTCGCGGTCGCGACCATCGTCTATGCGCTGTGGGGCGGCGAGGATTTCACCGACCGCGCCACCGCGCCCGACCGCTGGGACGTGATCGTCGGCATCGTCTTCATCGTGCTGCTGCTGGAAGCGACGCGGCGCACGACGGGGGCGATCATGCCCGTGGTGTCGCTGCTGTTCGTCGCTTACGCCATGTTGGGTCCGTATCTGCCGGCGCCGTGGACCCATCGCGGCTACGACGTGGCGCGGCTGGTCGGTCACCTCTTCATTACGCTGGAGGGCATTTTCGGCGTAGCCGTCGACGTATCGGCGACGCTGATCATCCTGTTCACCATCTATGGCGCATTCCTGCAGCAATCCGGCGCGGGAAAATTCTTTATCGATTTCTCGCTGGCGCTGATGGGCGGCAAACCCAACAGCGCCGGCCGCACGGTCGTGCTGTCGTCATTCCTGCTCGGCGGTCCCTCCGGATCGGGTGTCGCCACGACCGTCATGATCGGTACCGTGGCCTATCCGATGATGGCCAAGGCGGGCTTCGAGAAGAACGCCGCGGGTGGCTTGCTGGCCGCGGGCGGGCTGGGCGCGATCCTGTCGCCGCCGGTGCTGGGGGCAGCCGCGTTCCTGATCGCCGAATTTCTCAAGATCAGCTATCTCGACGTGATCTGGATGGCAACCATCCCGACCTGTCTTTACTACATGTCGCTGCTGTTCATGGTCGAACTGGACGCCAAGAAATTCCACGCCAAGAACGTGACCTTCACGCCCGAGATGTCGCTCGGCCAGATGGCCAGGCGGTACGGCTTCCACTTCATCTCGCTGCTCGCCGTCGTCGTGTTCATGATCATCGGCTACTCGCCATCGCTGTCGGTGTTTTACGCCATCGTCGTCACTTTCGCGCTGAGCTTCCTGCGTCCGGAAACCGCGCTGATGCCGACCAAGCTGGTGAAGGCACTGGCCGACGGCTCGATCGGCGCGCTCAATGCCGCGACCACCTGCGCCTGCGCCGGCATCGTCGTCGGCATCGTGACGCTGACCGGTCTCGGCCTCAAATTCTCGTCGATTGTCATTGCCTATGCCGGCGGCAGCCTCTTGCTGACCGCGATCTACACCTCGCTGATCGTCTGGATCATTGGCCTCGCCGTGCCGGTGACCGCGTCCTACATCATCTGCGCGGTCATCGCCGCGCCCGCGCTGATCAAGCTCGGCGTGCCCGATTACGCCGCGCACATGTTCATCTTCTATTACGCGGTGCTGTCCGAGGTATCGCCGCCGACGGCGCTGTCGCCGTTTGCAGCGGCTGCGATTACCGGCGGCGATCCCTACAAGACCACGCTGCAATCCTGGAAATACACGCTGCCGGCGTTCCTGGTGCCGTTCGTGTTCGTGCTCGACCCGCAGGGTGTCGGCTTGCTGCTATCGATCCCCAAGGGCGGATCGTGGGTCGACATTCTCGAAATCACGATCAAGACCAGCCTGGGCCTGCTGGCGCTGGCCGCGTTTGCCCAGAACTGGGCGCTGCGACAAAATACAGCGGTCGAGCGCGGCCTGCTTCTGCTATCCGGATTGCTGCTGGTGTTCCCGAGCCTGATCGAGGCGATCGTCGAATGGATCATCGGCCGCGATATCAGCTACACCTATGTGCCGGGCCTGATCATCGGTCTCGGCGTGGTATTCTGGCAGGCCAGAACGCGGTCGCCAACGCGACCGGCGCTCACTACTTAGTCAGGAAACGATTGAGGATGAAAAGAATGAAGAAGACCGTAGCCATACTGGCCATGACGATTTCCGCAGGTCTCGCCTTAGCGGGCGCAGCCCACGCCCAGCAGAAGACCATGTCGATCGGAACCGGCGGCACCGGCGGCGTCTACTATCCGCTCGGCGGCGCCGTTGCCAACGTGCTGTCGAAGAACCTTCCCAACATGCAGGCCACCGCCGAAGTCACCGGCGGCTCGGTCGACAATCTCAAGCTGATCGGCGCCGGCAAGAGCGAGCTTGGCTTCACCATGGCCGACGCCGCGCTCGATGCGCTGAAGGGCGAGGACAAGTTCAAGAGCGGCAAGCTGCCGTTGCAGGCGCTGCTCGTGGTCTATCCGAACCGCATGCATGTGGTGACGGTGGAAGGCACCGGCATCCAGACCATGGCCGACCTGAAGGGCAAGCGTGTCTCGACCGGGTCGCCCGGCAGCGCCACCGAAGTGATGGCGTTCCGCGTCATCGAGGCCGCCGGCCTCGACAAGGACAAGGACATGAAGCGCGAACGGCTCGGCGTTGCCGAATCCGTCAACGCGGTCAAGGACCGCAAGATCGACGCGTTCTTCTGGGTCGGCGGCATCCCGACCGCCGCGGTGACCGATCTCGCAGCGACTCCCGGCATCAAGATGAAACTGATCGACCATGGCGACCTGGCCGAGAAGATGAACGCCAAATACGGCAAGCTCTATTCGCCGAGCAAGATCAAGGCAGGCTCGTATCCCGGCTACGACAAGGACAATTCGATCACCGAGGTCTGGAACCTGATCGTCACCGGCGACAAGATGAGCAATGAGGACGCCTACGCCATCGTCAAGACGCTGGTGGAGAAGAAGGCCGATATCGTCGCCGTGCACAAGGAAGCCGAGAGTTTTTCGCTCGACAACCAGGTGCAGGAACGTTCGCCGATCCCGTTCCATCCCGGCGCGCTGAAATACTTCAAGGAAAAGGGTATCGGCGGCTAGGCTTCGACATTCGCCGTTCGGACAACGCGGAAGCGCTGTCCGGACACTGGTTACAGTGACCGCGGTCTGCCGAAGACCGCGGTCATTTTTTTGCCGGAAGAAGAGTTGTGCGCTGCGTCATTGCTGCTCCTGCGAAGAAAAAGCGGAAGACGATACGCAAGCCGCTGATATCGCGGCGCCGACAAGCGACCACAGGCGTTAACGCGCGGGGCTGATCAAATATTGCCCAGGCAAAGCATCAGCTCACCGAAGCCCATGAAATGGATGGGCTTATCCGGCCCTCGGCAGCGGACAGTTGAGCCATGAAGGCTTCCTAAAGTTTTATTCTTGTCGGCGGCTTTAACCCTACTGAAGTAATCCTGTGACCTCCCGGAAAATTCCATTATTGCGACCTCAACGCGGATGTACCACTGGCGCCGGGGTATCTGTTGGGAGGGCGGCATGGAGCAAATCAATATTGGCGAGCACTCGCGCGCAGCGCACTTCGGGCATCGGAAGCTGACGCCCAGGGCCTGCGTCGTCGACAGCAAAAAGCACCTGCGATTGTTCCTTTCCGACGCTCTCGAGGATCTCGGCTTCGTGACCTGCGAATGCGGTCAGGCCGGCGATTTGGCGGGCGTATTGCAGGCGGAGCAGCCTGACCTGATCGTGCTCAGCGTATGCGTCGACGGGATCAATGTCGGCGAAATCCTCGAGGCAATCGTCCGCAAGAATTTCGGCGGCAAGGTCCTCGTCATCGGTCAACCCGACTCGATTATGGTAAAGGCCGTCCGGCAAATTGGCGACGAATACGGCATCGCCATGCTGCCCTCGCTGCAGACGCCGTTCGGCGCGGCGAGCCTGCGCGCAAGCGTCGCGGCGCTGCTGCCGGCGGAGCCGGCGCCAAGCCCCGCCGTCGATGTCGCCGAGGCCTTGAAGGCCGGCTGGCTCGAATTGTGGTACCAGCAGAAGATCAACACCCGCACGCTGGTGCCCAGCGGAGCGGAGGCGCTGGTCCGGATGCGGCATCCCGCCTGGGGCGTGGTCCCGCCGGCCTATTTCATTCCCGACGACAAGGATCCGCATTTTCGCAGCCTGTCCGAATTCGTGGTCGGCCGCGCCATCGAGGACTGGCGCTATCTGCTGGAGAGCCAGGGCCCGGTCGACCTTTCGATCAACCTGCCGGTATCGTTCTTCGGCAATGCCGCGGCGGTGCGCGATCTGTGCCGCGCCATGCCCGCCCACCCGGCATTCGCTGGACTTTTAATCGAAATCAACAGCAGCGAGGTGATCGACCAGCCGGACCTGGCGGTGGACGCCGCAAGACGTCTGCGCCTGCACAATATCGCGATCGCCATCGACAATGTCGGCGCGGAATGGCCTTCCCTCCTGGAACTCCGGAGCTTCCCGTTCGTCGAGCTGAAGGTCGACCAGCAATACATCAACGGCTGCGCGGACGACCGGCTGAAGCAGACGGTATGCCGGCGCATTATCGAACTGGCCCGGGACAACGGCGCCCGCGCCATCGCCCAGGGCATCGAGACCCGCGCCGATTTTCTCGCCGCTCACGACATGGGGTTCGATCTGGTCCAGGGCTACCTGTTCGGCAAGCCGGTGGCGGTGCGGAAATTTGCCCGGTCGTCACGCCCCCAACTCGCAGCCAGCTCCGACAAGACGCAATGAGCGCGCCTCAATCGAACTTCATGTCGATGCATTTGGAGATGTCGGAGCCGAGGCCGGACGAGATGATGATGCAACCACGCACCTTCAGCGTATTGTTGTCGCTGGCCCATACCGCATAGCCGCCGGGACCGAAGAACGAATTGGTGTTCGGCGGCTCGGTTTCGGTGGCATCGAACGAATAGCTCGAATCGGCATCGAAGATGCGGGGCTTCCTGGCGCAGCTTCCGTCGGCCTGGACGTTGATGACTTCCTTGTTGTCCCGCGTCAGCGCCAGCGAAACCTGGCAGCGGAAATATTCCGTCGTCTTGGTGTTGAACACGTAAGCATAGGATTTGCAGGTCGAGGTGTTGAGCTTGCCCGCGCTCAATCCCCGGCTGCAGGCGATCCGCTGGTTGTTGGAGAGCTTGAAATTGTCGGCCTCTGCCGCTTGAGCCAGCGTCATGAACGACAGCGCAACACCAAGACCGATCTTCATGACGTGTTTCATCTGACCATCCCTAAGACGTTTTTCGCAATGCATGCTTTTAGCTGGAAAAGCGAACATAGTCGCGAAGTCGAACGCGGGAAATCACAAAGTCTCAAGGTAAGGTGTGATGCGTCGAAGGTGCCAATTGACGGCACAATGCCGTTCGTGATTTGTTCAAAACGTGGGGCACGAGGCCGAATGGCTGTGGCGAGGATGGATGATGACGAGTGTTTCAACGAAGACGGTTTTGACGGTGGCCGTCCTGGCGGGGTTCTCGACCTGCGCATTTGCGCAAGCCGCCGCGCCGACACCCTGGGAGCTTAAGTCTGACATGGGCTATGCCTACGGCAAGGACGGCAAGACGGTCTCCTACAAGATGGGCACCAACAATGCCGGCACGCTGCTGAAAGGCGCCAAGAAGGTGCCGAAAGGGACGTTGTTCTTCATCGGCCAGAACGGGCAGCTCTATATGCGCTCCGGGCCCTATCTGGAGGGCGACGGCAAGTTCATGTTCGGGTCGGATTGAGGTACGGCGCTCGCGCTACTTACCCTCCCCTGGAGGGTGAAAACTAAAACGCTGCCGCCAATTCCTTCGCGCCCGGCTTGCCGGAGTTGAAATCCATGCGCTCGTCGGTGACCGCGAGCAATTTCGCCACCGTGTTGTGGCGGATCGCGACAGGGTTGCGTTCGTAACCTCCGCGCTGGAAGAAATTCGAGGTCGGCACCCGTTCGCGCATCGCCTGCGGCATGGTCACCATGTCGAGGCCGGTGCCGTCGCCGGTCAGGTTCATCATTTCGAGTTCGGCGGCCGAGAGCGGGCGATTGTAGCCCTTGGCGCGCGCGAAGATCACCGATGTCAGCAGCTTGTGGGTCTGCAGCATCGGCCCGACGTCGATATCGAGCACCATGGCGTGCACGGCCCAGCCTTGTGGCGTATTGGCGAGCTTCTCATGCTCGGACCACGTGTCCGGCACGGTGCGCGTGAACGCCACCATCTTTTTCAGCACGGCAAGCTTGTGATCCATTGCTTTCCGCGGCGCGCCCGAGAGCGTCGCGGCCCTTGCCGTCAATTCCCTGATTAATTCGTGGCCCTGTTCGGCCAATAATTCGACGCTGTTGGTAGTGAGCAACTGGTTGTAGCCGATCGCGGTCGAGATCGCGCGGGAGCCCGGCCGCGAGGCGCTCAGGCCCGACTGCATGTCATAATTGCCGTTGCCGCCGGTCTCGAACGAATAGACCCGCACCGCCTGCTCGCGCGTCAGGCCGGCAGCCACCGCGTAGCGGGCATAGGCGCGCTTGAAGTCGACTTCGGCGGCCGGTCGTTGCGGCGTGAACTGGAACTGCTCGGCGGCGGCCTTGAGAAAATCGGCGACGACGGGAATGGGCTTGCGCTCGCGCGGCGGCTTCTCTTCCTCCAGCTCCGGACTAACCGGCTGCTTCGGACCGCTGTAGACCGGCGGCTGCGTCAGCACATAATCGTCAAGCGCAATGGCCTGGCGTTCCCGGCGCTTGGCGTTGCGGCCCTTTCGTTTCTCCGAGATCGAAGACCAATAGGCCCCCGCCTCCTCCTCGAACGCGGCGCGCGCTTCCTGATATTCTTTCAGCTTGCGGCGATATTCGGCGATCGCCTGCGGCGAAGCTGCTTGCGCCATCGCGTCTGCGGTCGAGGGAGGGAATATACCGGCGTCCATTGCGATTGCAGGCACGCCCGCGAACAGCGCGAGCGCGACAAATCCGGAACCCATGCGAATCAATGGCTGGCGCATGGCCTCGTTGTAGCAAGCGTGCCCGTGAAGTCAGCCCCGAAACGGCCCGAACTTCCGCGGCGCTCTTTCTTCCTTCTCCCTTGTGGGGAGAAGGTGGCATAGGCGGCCATTGCTGTACTAAAATAGGACGCCGATGCGAAGCATCGGCGTTCTAAGAGACGGCGGCCATAGGCTGCCTATGCCACCTTCTCCCACCTCAACTCGGGTTTACCCGAGTTGAGCATTAAATTTGGTCGAAGTCGGATACATCCCACTTCGATGGGAGAAGGGAAGAGTCCCATCTCGCCACTCACTCCTGCTCGACACCGCTGGCCCTCACGAGCTGCGACCATTTCTTCTCATCCTTGTCGATGAAGGCGGCATAGTCTTCCGGTGTGCCGGGCGTGATATCGGTGCCGTCATTGCCCAACTGCTTCTTTACCTCGTCGTAAGCGAGCGCATCTCGCAGCGCCTTGTTGAGCTTGTCGATGATCGGCCGCGGCGTGCCAGCGGGCGCGACGAGGCCGTAATAGAGCGAGGCGTCGAAACCGGACAGGCCCGCTTCGATCATCGTCGGCACGTCGGGCAGCAGGCCCGAACGGGTGATGCTGGTGACTGCGAGCGCGCGCAGCTTGCCGGCGGAGACATTGGGATGCGAGGCCGGGATCGGCGCGAACGCCATCGGGATGTGGCCGCCGAGGAGATCGGTCAGCGCCGGGCCGGTGCCCTTGTAGGGAATGTGCACCAGCTTGATGCCGGCGGCACGGGCAAAATATTCGCCGGTGATGTGGCTGGCGGTACCGGCACCAGCCGAGCCGAAATTGACCTTGTCGGGATTGGCCTTCGCATAGGCGACCAGTTCGGCGACGCTTTTCGCCGGGAATGACGGATGCACCACCAGCGAATTCGGCGCGTTGCCGATCAGGCCGATCGGCGCAAAATCCTTGCGCGGATCGTACCCGGGGTTCTTGTAGAGCGAGGGGCCGATCGCCAGCGTGCCGGTGTAACCCAGCAGCAGCGTGTAGCCATCGGGATCGCTTTTGGCGACCGCCTTGGTGCCGACCGTGCCGCCGGCGCCAGGACGATTGTCGACCACGACCTTCTCGCCGAGCAGTTCGCTGATCTTGTCGGCAATGGCGCGACCGACAATCGAGGTGCTGCCGCCGGGCGCGAATGGAATGACGAGCGTGATGGCGCGGGCGGGATAGTTTTGTGCTCGCGCTGAATCGATGGCTACGCTCGGGCCGAGCAATGCGGCGACGACACAAAAGCTCTTGATCCACGTGGACATGATGAGCGCGCTCCCAGGACTGTTCTTATTGGCGCGGCCATCGTTGCTGAAACAACCGGCATTCGCAAGCTGACTTCCGAATGAGGTGCTTACATCGTCATTGCGACCATCGCATCTCACATCGTGAGGTGGATGCGCAGTTCTACCTCCACGCGAACACCGGCTGTTCCAGTTCCGCGACGCGGGTGCTTCTTCCCGCCAGCACTTCGGCAAATTGATAGATCAGCGCCGCCGTCGGCGCGTGGATGTGCTGACCGGCATGGCGGAAACGGATCACGCGCCGCGTGCTTTCTGGGATCGTGGTGAAGCTGAAGGCGTCGTTGCGTTCGATATCGGCGAGGGCTACGCGATGCACCGAGGCGACCTCCGCGGGGTTGGGCACGAGATCTGCGCTGGTGCTCACCCAGACCACCACAGGCGTAATGAGATAGCCTGATCGCGTCGGGTAATCGTCGAGCAGGCCGAGCACATCGCTCTCGCGGAGGCCAACGCCGAGTTCCTCGTGAAGCTCGCGGAGCGCGGCCTGCGCCTGCGTCTCGCCGTGGTCGCAGCGCCCGCCCGGCAGCGCCCATTGGGCGGCGTGCGAACGCAAGGTCGCGGCGCGGCGGGTCAGCAGAAACGTCGTTCCCCCGCCGGCCTCGGCTTCCGCCAGCGCAATCGCCACGGCAGCGCGTTTCAGCCCGGCCACCGCCTCGCCGGACGACGCCCGCGCAAATGCCGCGCAGCGCCCTGCGATATTCCGCCTTGTGGTATCGTCGAATGATCGGACCATCCCGCTTGACTACAACAGCCGCGCATCAGATGAAATGACCCCGGACAGCATGACAGCCCGCAGGAAACGGAAAGCACGACATGACAGCCAAGGCCGCGGACAAACTCAAATCCGACGGCTGGAAGATCGTCGAAACGTCAGGCTTCCTGCACCTGATCGGCCCGCTATGGCAGCGCGTGGTCGACGGCACGCACGAATACGCACTTGCTACCGAGGACAAGCATCACAACCGCCGCGGCCTGGTGCAGGGCGGCGTGATCATGACTTTCGCCGACCGTACCTGCGGCATGACCGCCCGCTTCGTCTCGGGCAAGCCGACGCTGGCAACGGTGCAGCTCGATACGCACTTTGTCGAAGCCGGCAAGATCGGCGAGGTTTTGGTGTCGAAGCCGCATGTGGTGCGCTCGACCCGCAGCCTCATTTTCATCACAACGGAAGTGACCGTCGACAAACGCTGTATCGCGATGGCGAGCGGCGTGTTCAAGATATTGAAGAATGAGAGTTGAAGCCGCGCCCTTTCCACGTCATTGCCTGCGACAAACGCGAAGCGTTTGCGCAAGGGAGCGAAGCGACGAAGCAATCCATTCTTTCTTTTCCGGGTGAGATGGATTGCTTCGCTTCGCTCGCAATGACGATCCCCAGCGGTTATGTTTGTAGCGTACACGCACGAGGACCCACCCAATGCAATACCGCCAACTTGGCCGCAGCGGCTTGAAGATTTCGCCGATCTGTCTGGGCACCATGATGTTCGGCGGCCCCACCGACGAGGCGACGTCGTCGCGCATCGTCGCAAAGGCGCGCGAGGCCGGCATCAACTTCATCGATTCTGCCGACGCCTATAATGGCGGCCAGTCCGAGCAGGTGGTCGGCCGCGCCATCTCCAACAACAGGCACAACTGGATTCTGGCGACAAAGCTCGCCAACCAGATCGGCGACGATCCCAATCGCGGCGGGCTGTCGCGGCGCTGGGTGCTGCAGGCGGCGGAAGAAAGCCTGAAACGGCTCGGCACTGATTTCATCGACATCTACTATTTGCACAAGGAGGACCACGCGACGCCGCTGGAGGAGACGGTGCGCGCCATCGGCGACCTGATGCGCCAGGGCAAGATCCGCTATTTCGGCGTGTCGAACTACCGCGCCTGGCGCGTCGCCGAGATCTGCAACATCTGCGACAACAACGGCATCGACCGCCCGATCGTCAGCCAGCCCTATTACAACGCCATGAACCGCATGCCGGAAGTCGAGCATTTTCCCGCTTGCGGCTATTACGGCCTCGGCATCGTGCCCTATAGCCCGCTGGCGCGCGGCGTGCTGACCGGCAAGTACAGACCGGATGCTGCGCCCGACAAGGACACCCGTGCGGGGCGCGCCGACAAGCGCATGATGCAGACCGAATGGCGGCCGGAATCGCTGCAGCTCGCCCAGGAGATCAAGCGGCATGCCGAGGCCCGCGGCATCACCGCCGGACAGTTCGCGGTTTCATGGGTGCTGAATTCATCGTTCGTCTCGGCTGTCATCGCAGGTCCCCGCACCGAGGAACAATGGGACGATTACCTGAAGGCGCTCGACTATCGCTTCACGGCCGAGGACGAGGCGCTGATCGACCGCCTGGTGGTGAGCGGCCATCCCTCGACGCCGGGGTTCAACGATCCGGCCTATCCGATCGAGGGACGGCGGGCGCGGACGGATGGTCAGGCCCGATGAGCTGACAGAATGGCCCTCTGGTGGCCTACTACCTTTCGTTGCATCAGCGCTGGTATGTACGGTAACGGGATAGTAACCTCAGAGGCCGAAAACTACCCTGTTCAAAAACTAGCCTGTTCAAGCGGAGGTCCAGGTGGTGGACGAGCACAGAATAGCACCGCGGCGGCGGCTGTTGAAGGCGGGCAAGATTTCGTTTGGCGGCGGCGCTGCTTTCGATTGCACGGTCCGCAACCTTTCCGAAACCGGCGCCGCACTCGAGGTGATCTCGCCCGTCGGCATTCCCGAACGCTTCACGCTGGTGATCGAAGCCGACCACCTCCATCTGCCGTGCCGCGTCGTCTGGCGGAAAGAGAAGCGGATCGGGGTTCATTTCGAAACCTGACCGACGCCGACGCAGCACAGGCGGACCTGCAGATCGCAGCCGGTCCGGCCCGATACGTCGTGACCGGACCCGCCGCGAAATGATCGCTCCTGCAGGCGTCAGTGTCTGGATTCGAGGCTGACGATAACGCCTGTGGGCTCGGGCTCGTGCGGCGACAGTTTCGTCAGGGTCTCATCGCTCCAATAGGCAAGGTTTACGATCATGCCGACGGGCGCTTCCGGCTGGGAAGCCTCGGTCGGTTCCAGGACGTTGAGCCCGCCGCTGTCGATGAAGAAGGTGTGATCGCCAAACATGCTGGCCAGTTGCGGGACCACCGGATGATCATCCGGCAGCGCCTGGGCTTCGAATTGCATAAGAGCGCGTTCCACCTGTGCCGAGTTCAATTTCATGCACGACTCCTTAACTAGCTTTGGTTGGTTTTCCGGCTTCTGGTTGGTTGAGGACCGCGCAACGGCCAAGACCACACGCGGCCGCTCCTTGCGGAGGATCAAGCGTCAAGGGTGTCGGATCCTGATCGCTCGTCCCACCAGCACCGCGCGCTGGTTCGCAAGTTCGCTTTCAAATCCGCCGCAGGGCGAATTGAGTTCGGAACAGTGGTGCCTCCTGGCGCCCGTTCAACCCGGCAACGAAATCAAATTCGCAATGTTCCGAACAAAGCCAAATGTTCCAGACAAAAACCAAGTGTGAAAATCTTGTGACGGCCGCCAACCGCGGCCCGGCTATCTCCCGTCAGGAATGGGATGCAGCCTCGCCAGTTCGTCGAGCGGCAGATGCGCCTCCGCATCGCTCAGCGCGAAACGGACAATGACATCCTGACGCCCGACCTGGCCCCAGAGCCCATCCGATGACCATTTCTGCGGCATGGGCCCGCGCAGACCTTCGACCCAAACAAAATACCATTCCGTCATCGGTACACCTCCTCCTGGCGCCTGGTCGGGAACCAGATGCGTCGTAGCCTCGTTGAGAGACATTGTCGGCCTCGAACACGATAAGGCCGATCGGCGCGTGCCGGCTGCTTTCCGGAATTCAGCGACGCCTCGGGAAAGTCCCGTACACTCCTGCGATAAGGATTTCGTCATGGAAATCAGCAATTTCAAGGACATGTACCTCGCCGAGCTGCAGGAACTGGTGAGTGTCGAGGACCAGCTTGCGGAAGCGCTGCTGCGCATGGCGGCGGCCGCGTCGCATCCGGCGTTGAAGGATGCCCTGGTGGACCATCATGCGGAGACAATGAGGCAGAAGGAACGCCTTATCAGTATCCTTCGCAAGCATGGCGCCGACCCGACGGCGCATATCGATCAGGCCATGCAGGCCCTCATCGGCGAAACCCGCAAGATGCTCGGCATCCTGGAGGGAGACGATCTTCGCGATGCGGGCCTGATCGCATCCGTCCAGAAGCTCGAGCACTACGAGATCGCCGCTTACGGCTCGGCCGCAGCACTTGCCGGCCAGCTCGACCTGCGTGACGACCAGATGCTGTTGCACGACAGCCTCTTGGAAGAGAAAGAGGCCGACGCCCTTCTCACCGATATCGCCAAGGGCGAAGTCAATCCGGACGCGCTGGCGGCGTGATTGCCGGCTAAAGCGTTTTCCAGCGAAGTGGAGGCCGGTTCGCGTCAAGAAAACGCGTCAAACGTCAAACCAAGAATCTAGAGCCTGCAACACTGCGATCCATGTAGCCTGAGCGTTCTCTGACAGAACCGCACAGAGACCGCCTTGGGCGGTCTTTTGCTCAGCACGAAATGGTCTACTCTGTCGGGATGAACTGGCTCCTGGTCACGGCCGCCTTGGCCTGCAATCCCGGCGACCGCCTGGTTGACCTGCGCGACAAGATTCCGCGCGGCCTGAATTCGATCGACCTGATGGTCACCGTCGAACCCTTCTATGCGCGCTTCTACATCTACCAGCCGGGTTTCTCGGACAGCCTCCAGCATTGCTGCGGCAACAAGCCTTCTTCGATTATCAAGGTGCCCGTTATCGACGGCCGTTTCTGCATCAGACAAAGTCAGCCGCGGATGAAATGGACGGTTCGCGCCCTCTTCAGGCCCGATATTCAGATGTAGTGTCGCCTCATGCGAATTGCGCGAGGCCGTGGCCGACGGACCAATTCTCTTTCGCGGACTCGAGAACGTTCACGAACACGTTCTCCGGCCGGATGCCGGGGTTTTTGCCGAGCAACTCCGCGGTGCGCCGGAACAACGCTTTCTTCTGTTCTGTCGTGCGGGTGTTGAACACGGTGATCTGGATGTACACGACGTCTTCGCTTCGGCTGACACCATAACAGGACGCGCTGTAGCGGAAGTTCGCAGCGTCATGCTCGCTGATGGTCATGAACTGGTCGTCTTCGGGCACGTTGAGCGTCTCCCGCATC
The DNA here is from genome assembly GCF_036924765.1 of Bradyrhizobium sp. AZCC 1678. Taxonomy (NCBI): domain Bacteria; kingdom Pseudomonadati; phylum Pseudomonadota; class Alphaproteobacteria; order Hyphomicrobiales; family Nitrobacteraceae; genus Bradyrhizobium; species Bradyrhizobium sp. AZCC 1678. The sequence goes on along the minus strand of NZ_JAZHSE010000001.1, from coordinate 1,457,774 downwards.
GCGCGGTAAAGGCCGTCGAAGATCGCCTGCCGGTAGGCTTCCGGCTTTCCGGCACGCAGTGAAATGTGGATGAGCGGCATCGCGGGTCCTTATCTCGAGCCGGTAACGCGGACGCGCGCCATGGCGGCTCCCGCACGGGTGGTTCACCCCATCGACGAAATGAGCTATCAATAGTTTTTGACACGCTGTCGAAAAACGATACCCGCATTCTCGACGCTGTGTCAAATACTTTTTGGCCGGCGTCAGGCGATTGGATTGAACCGATGGCGCACAGCGGAGGGAAACGTGAGGCCGCGAGAGTTTGACCACGACGACGTCCTGCGGATCGCCTTCGATCAATTCTGGCGCAAGGGGGTGCGGGGCACACAGCTCTCGGACATCGCGCGTGACGCGGGCGTCCAGCGCGGCAGTCTCTACAATGCCTTTGGCAGCAAGGAAGCGCTGTTTCTCTGCGCCTATGAGCGCTATGCGGGCGAATATGTGAGCGCTCTTCAAAAGACCCTCGGCGCGGGGACCTTGCGCGAGCGCCTCACCGCGTTTTTCGATCTGACGATCAAGAATTTCCGTTCCGGCTCGCCGCCCCGCGGATGTCCGACCACACGGGGACTGATGGAGCTGACGTCGGTCGAAGGTGAAGGGCCGGACGAGAACGCCCGCAAAACCTTCGCGGATCTGGTGGCGCGCATCACCGGCCTGGTTCAGGACGCCTTGTCCGAGGGCGTCGAGCGCGGCGAGTTCAACGGAGACCCCGGGAGCGCTGCATTACACATCGTCACCGTGACACGCGGATTGGCCGTGCTCGAACGCGCCTTCGGCGATGAGGCCCAGCTTCAGAAGATCGCCGCGCATACGGTCGATCTCGTGCTCGGCAAGAAGGGTTGAACCCTTTCCGGCCCCGCGACGACAGAATCCGCATCATCGCTTCAGGGAATTGCCGGTCATGAATTCGCCAGAGCCAGCCGTCCGGCATCGAACAGCAGCCCTGCCCGCCGCATCGCTCGCGGCATCAAGCGCCCGAACTTTGCTTAAGCTAGGCTACGGCTTGCCGCTCGCTCTCGGAAAGGACTTGCTCGGAAAGGACTTGCGGCAGCAATTCGCCGAACGGCACGGGCTTGCTGAAGAAATACCCCTGGCACATGGCAATTCCGAGCGAGCGGATCTTTTCGACCTGTTCGTGTGTCTCGACGCCTTCAGCGACGATCGAGAGGTTCAATGTCTTCGCAAGCTGGACGATCGATCCGAGGACCGCGAGGGTCTCGGAGCGACCGATCTTGTCGATGAAGGACTTGTCGATCTTGACCTTGTTGAACGGAAAGGCGGTCAGATAGGACAGTGACGAATAGCCGACGCCGAAATCGTCGAGCGCAATGGAAACGCCAAGCCTCTTCAGGCGCTCGAGCGTCTTGAGATTTTCCTGGCTGTCAGCCAGAAAGACGCTCTCGGTGATCTCGAGCTCGAGCCGTGTTTCGGCAAGTCCGCTGTCTGTCAACGCGACCATCACGCAATCGACGAGATTGCCGCTCGCAAATTGCAGAGCAGACAGGTTGACGGCAACCTTGATATCATCAGGCAGCATCACGGCGTGGCGACACGCCTTGGCGAGCACCAGATTGCCGAGCTCGCCGATCAGTCCACTCTCTTCCGCCACCGGAATGAATTCAGCGGGAGGGATCAAGCCTCGGGTCTTGTGGCGCCAGCGCGCCAGGGCCTCAACCGACGTCGCGCGGCCCGTAGAGAGCTTGAACACAGGCTGATAGAAGACCTCAATCTCTTCGCGCCAGATCGCCTCGCGCAGCTCGATTTCAAGGATGTCGCGCTGGTCGGCTTCGGCCTTGAGCTCCGGCGAGTAGAGATTGAAACAATTTCGACCGGCATTCTTCGACTTGTAGAGCGCAAGATCGGCATTGCGAAGAATTTCATCGGTGCGCGTGCCATGCTCGGGCACCACGGCGACGCCGATGCTGCATCCGATCACGACCGGGTGGCCGTCTATTTCATAGGGTTCGGCAATTGCCTGGACCAACCGCGCGGCGAGTGTCGCGGCGCTGTCCTGCAGCGCGGACGACCCCGATACCACGACCAGCGCAAACTCGTCACCGCCGATCCGGGCCGCCGTATCGACCTCCCGGACCTGCGCCTTGATTCGACCAGCGACCTCTTTGAGAAGCGCATCGCCGCATTGGTGGCCGAGCGCGTCGTTGACGGACTTGAACCTGTCGAGATCCAGCAGGAGCACGGCGAACGGCGTATGCTGCAGAAGATACTTGTCCAGCGCTTCGTCAAGCGACCCCTTGAACAGGTTACGATTGGCAAGGCCGGTCAGGCTGTCATAGTGAGCCAGCCGCTCGATCCGGTCCTCGGAAGCCTTGCGTTCGGTGATGTCTTCATGGGTCGCGACCCAGCCACCGCTCTCGCGCCGTCCATAGGAAATATAGATGACGCGGCCGTCCGGAAACTGCACCGTGTTCGAGGTCTGTTCCGATTTGGCGAGCCGCTCGTTCAGGTCAGCCAGATAGGCGTCGAGATCGCGCACAGCGTCCTGCTTTGCAAACACCTCCCGGAAATTCATGCCGATCCGGACATCCTCCGGCGAAAGCCCATAGGCGTCGAGCCATTGTCGATTGAACGCGATCAGGCGATCCTGACCATCGAACATGCTCAGCCCTTGCGGCAGGTTTCGCAGCGCATCCTCGAACTTGCTCACGGAGTCGCGCAATTCGCGCTGCGCGGCGTAGAGAGCCTTCTGCCTTCGCCAGTGGAGCGCGGTCGCCCCCAGGATGATGAAGGTGAGCAGAAGCGCTCCGCCGAGATAGATTTTCTGCCTGGCTTGAGCGCGCGAATAGATCTCCTGCTCCGAAATGCCGGCGGTAAAGATCAGCGGAAAAGCGCGCGATCTGCGCGCGGTGACCAATCTGTTGCTCCGGTTCGGGCGACCTTCGCTCCGGCTCCAATTCCAATATTGGCTATGGGAGCCGTCCCCTAACTCGCCTTCAACGTGGCCGGGACTGCGCTGTGCCAGCACGGTGCTTTGGTCTATTCCCCGCGCGGCGAGCACGATGTAGTCGGCATTTCTGAGAACGAGGGTTCCTCCGATACCGAGCTTTGCGGTGTCGTAGAACCTGCCAATCAGGTCCACACTGATCGAGCCTACAACGACGCCCGCCGGATTTTTGTCGTTGTCGAACAACTTTCTTGCGAGCTGGATGGTCCATTTGTTCGATGCCCGCCCGAGCACCGGCTTTGCGACATAAAGCCGATCTTCGGCCATCTCCATCACCTTGATGAAGTGCTCCCGATCCCCGAGATAGAGCGGCGGGCCGGAGTAGCCGGTCGTCGTATCGAACAAATAGCCGTCCCGTCCGATCAGCGCGAACTGAACCACGTCGCCGCTGGCCATCTGGGCTTTATCGGCCCAGAATTTCAGGCTGAAGGTGTCCGGATTCTGCACGTAAAGCGCCCGCGCGACCCGCAGTGACTGATCCACCCTTTCGAATATCCGCTCGGTATTTTCCTCAAACAATTCGGCGACACTGTTTCCGTGAGCCCGCGCCTGTTGCAGCGCTTCCGCCCGTTCCGAAGACGTGATCGCGAAGTAGCCGATCCACACAAGCGGCAAGAAGAACAGCGCGATCTGCAGCGGGGCATTTCGCAGGATCGCTTTTGCGGCTTTGCGGACCAATCTGCGGGCGTGAATCACGGCGCGCGACCCCGCGCAAGCCGGAACCGCAGAGTGACGCTCTCGGAGCATGGCAACGCCGTCAAATATGACACCGACTATCTCCGCCTGAAACCACCGAGGTCCGCGGGGCGCGCGGCCGGGCGCTGCCGAGATCTTGCAATCCTCGAAACGTAGGGTCGGCAGCCTTAAGTTTTGGTTTCGCGCCGGCGCAATGTTTATGTTTAAAGCCCCGTAAGATCACGGAGCTAGCTGCGATCCTGCGCCTTGGCTGATCTGCGCGCTCGTCGGGGACCACGAGCTGCTATCTAGCTCTGCGAGCGACCGAGGATTACTCTATCGTTAGGCGATCATGGAGGAACTGCATGTCCGCAGCTACTGACGTCATGGCCGAACTGGCCTTACTGGAAAATCCAAAGCTGCGGGCAGCCAATGAAGAACGCGGCGACGATCATGGCGTCAATCTGTCTGCCGTGCGTGCGGTCGCCAAGCGCCTGAAGATCCAGCATGAGTTGGCAAAAGAACTCTGGACCACCGGTGACACGGCTGCACGGCTGCTGGCGACCCTGATCGCCAGGCCAAAAGCCTTCTCCGCCGATGAGCTCGACACGATGATCCACGACATTCGCGCGCCAAAGCTTCTGGACTGGTTTATCACCAACATCGTCAAGCCCGGGAAGCACGCCGAAGAGCTGCGTCAACGCTGGAAGGACGGCACGGATCTGGTCGGACGCGCCGGCTGGAGCTTGACGACTGATCGCGTGGTCAAGAGCGCTGCCGGGTTGGACCTGGACAGCCTGCTGGACCAGATCGAGATGGAAATGAAGGATGCGCCTGCACCCAAGCAGTGGTCGATGAACCACTGCCTTGCCGAAATTGGCATCCATCACCCCAAGTACCGCGCTCGCGCCATCGGCATTGGCGAAAAGCTTCAGGTGCTCATCGACTATCCGGCGTCGCCGGGCTGTACGCCGCCTTATGCGCCAGTCTGGATTGCTGAGATGGTGCGTCGTCAAAAGGCGTTGGCGTAGTCGAGTGTGGCCATAGAATTGCGCTCGATCAACGCCTTCAATCGAGCGTGCATTGAGTGCACCGTAATTTCCAGTTTTTCCGCCAGACCGGCACGCACACCCATGCTACATACCGCCGATGCAAGTGCCGCTGGCCGAAGCGATGGCCTTGCTGGATTTGGCCTCGGCGAGAGGTTAGAGTTTAGAGCGGCCCGCGCCTTTCTCAGGAGGTCCGACCATGACACGGCACCTTTTTTTCGCGATTGCGCTCATAGGCACCGGAGTGCTCCTCAACTCACCTTCCGAAGCACAGCATTGGCGATGTGAAGACAGAGCCGCGAATTGCTTGGGCAGGTGTACCGACAGGGTAGCAGGGATAAGCGACTGGGGACGCCTGGACAAATGTTGGCGCTGCGACCGCCAAGTGATCAAATGCATGATCAACGCGAACATGCGCCGGTATAGTTATTACTGAATCCGATGGCTTGCCCGTGCGGGCGCGCTTGGAGGCAGTATGACACGCTGGACCGCAAGTCTCGTCGCAGTCTTGCTGGTGGCCTCGCCTGCCGTTGCGGACGCGCAATCGAATTGCGAGGCGATACCTCGCGGACCGGCGCGCACCGATTGCTATCTCGGCCTAAGTCAGCTCTATCGTGCGCAATCGGATCTTGCCGCGGCCAGAGCGCTCGCGCAATCAGACGCCGCGTGGTATCGGGCAATTACCGGAATAGACCCTCCGAAACACAAACCACGTCGGCGACGATAAAGGCTCAGCAAGTAGCCTGCATGAGCCAACGGGTCGCGCGAACGGCCGCCCGCGACCCGTTGGCTCATGCGGCTATGCTTGCTGTTCGCTGTTCTTCGCCGAGCCGAGCAGTTACAAGGCGATACGCGTAAATCGTCGGTCGCACTGTCCTGGCGGCGGGGTGACCGGCTAACAACAAGAAAAGGGTGGAATGTCATGCATCGTAAGGTCGTCACACTGGTTGCAGCAGTAGTCGGTTTCGCAGCTTGCGGACCAGCCTGGGCGGGATGGCCGGACGACAAGCCAATCGAAGTCGTCATCGGCTTTGCGCCGGGCGGCGGAACCGACGTCATGGCACGCAAGCTGCTGCCGTTCGTCGAGCAGAGATTGGGCGGAAAGGCCAAGTTTGTCGTGCTGAACAAGCCTGGCGCCGGTGGAGAGATCGCGTTTGCCGCGATTGCTCGCGCGGCGCCGGATGCTTACTCGATCGGCGTCGTCAACGTGCCCGGCTACAATTTCATCCCGATGACGAGAAAGACCCAGTACGGCATGGATGAGATCCGTTTGATCGCGCGCGTGGTGGACGACCCGAGCGTGATCGTGGTGCCTGCGGAAAGCAAGTTCGCAACGCTTGCCGACGTTCTGGCTGCGCTGCGCAGCAAGCCGGGTTCGGTAACGCTCGGTCATAATGGTGCGGGCACGAATGGACATCTGGCGATCCGCATGTTGGCAAGCGCCGCCAAAATTGAGCCCAACGAAATTTCCTATCGCGGAACGGCCGCGCAGAGGACTGATCTCCTGGGTGGCCATCTGGAGGTTGGAATGGTCAGCCTCAGCGAAGTTCCTGAAATGCACGGCACCAACAAGGGACCACTCCGCGCCATTGCCATCCTGTCGAAGCAGCGTTCGCCGTCACTGCCCGATGTTCCGACGGCAGAGGAAACAGGCATCCCGGTCACGATGACCGCGGAACGCGGCTTCGCCGCACCGAAGGCCATTTCGGACGAGGTAGCCAAAAAGCTTGAAGCTGCCATTGCGGATGGCTTGCGCGATCCGGAATACATCAAGAGCTCGCCCGGCGATGCCCCCGTTATTGCCTTCATGCCCGGCGCCGAATGGCAAAAGCGTCTCGACGACATGTCGCAAACCTTGCGACCTCTGGCGGAAGAGATGCGTGCGCAAGAGCAGAAGTGAAAACCTGCAAATAGCCCGCATGAGCGAAGCGATATGCGGGAATCGGCACTAACCAAAACCCGGATATCGCTGCGCTCATCCGGGCACGCTTGCTTCAAGCGGTCACGAGGAAATTCGCAGCGTTCAACTCGGTCGGAAGAAGACCCAAGAACAGCACCTGATCAGCCCCGCCGAGATCAAGGGTGGTACCCGAAGCTCCCGCGCTCAGATTGTCCAGCGGGTCGAAGTCGGCTCCAAAGCCTTCCAACACTACGAGGTCCTGCGTTACGTCGAAGTCGGTAATGGTATCATTGCCTCCTGCAGACTCGCGAAAGACGAACTGATCGGCCCCACCGAAACCGGCGAGGGTGTCGTCGCCGGCGCCGCCTTCGATCGTATCAGCAGCATTGCCGCCGAAGATGGTGTCGTTCCCGCGGTCTCCGAAGAGACGGTCGGGCGCGTGATCCGCCAACTGCTGGTTGGCGACCGCCCGGATGAGGTCGTCACCGTTACCACCAAAGATCGTATCGGCGGCAACGTCGCCGCCGCGCAGCGTGTCATTCCCGGCGTCCCCAAACACGACATCGCCCGTAGGGTCGTTCCAGATAATGGAATCATCGCCGGCACCGCCGAAGACTGTATCCTTTCCAGCCATGCCGCCAACGTCGTCGTTGCCGCGACCGCCGAAAACCAGGTCATTGCCAGCGCCTGTATTGATGTCATCGTCTCCCTGGCCGCCCCTGATAATGTCGTCGCCGTCGCCGCCTTCAAGTCTGTCGTTCCCGGCAAGGCCACGGATGATGTCGTTGCCGCCGAGCCCGGGAAGGAAATCGTCGCCGGGCGTTCCGACGACAACGTTGTCGTTATCGTCTGCGATTGCGATCAACTGACCGCGGATCTCGCCCCCCATAAATTCGTTCGTATGGACGTTGAAATAGATCGGGATCTCCGATCCCACCGGAGCTGAACCGAATTCGTCGGCGAAGTTGGCGATTGAAACGTTGGCGGGGTCAGTCGTCTCCCATCGACCACTAACCGTCCAGGAGCCATCCATATTCAGGGCGATGTTAAGATCATCGTTGTCCTGTGCCGGGTTGATCTGCCCGAAGACAACGGGCCCGTTTGCTCCTCGCACTTGATTGTGAAAATGCGTGGAGGTGACGTCGTCGTCGGTCGATGGCGTCTGCGCCGAACCACCCGTAACTAGGCCGTAATCGACGCCCTCGATCCGAAACGTATAGCTCGCGGCAACTTCCGTGCTGTCAAAGATGACAGTGCCGAGACCGCTTGCGGTCGAGTTGTTCGGGGGGACTTCCTGAGTGCCTTCGAGAACCACGCGGAACGCTGTGGACATGAGAGCCTCCTCTGCTGTTTGCTCAGCAGGTCGGCGGCCAGCGACGCCGGCCTGCACATGTGGCAGATGTTGCACCGGCTCGCGCCGGCATGGATTAGGCGCCGCGTCGCTCCGCTATCGCGGAATCGGCGCTTGGTCCTTCTCGCGGTATTTCGGCCGAGAACAAGGGATCGCTGGATCGCGCCAACCCAGGTCCGCCGCTGTAGGCCATCGACCGGGCGTCATTGTGATTTGTTTATAGCGATCGACACATTGTGATCGATGCAATGTCCGGTTGCCGACGCTGGAACTTGTGTTCGGTTCCAACCTGCAGCTTTTGTCCGCGATCACGATGTCGCATTCGAAAGCGTGGCGCGCAATTCGGATCAACCGGGCAGTTGCTCGGCGGCCTGATTAGTCCTGGTGTGAGGAACGTCGGATGACCCGGCAATTGGCAACACCAACCATGTGGCAACCCGCTGCCGCCCGACATCGAGGAGACGACCTAATCACGAGTGAGATTGCGGCTGCGTGCGCCGCGCTCGAGCAGATGTGGAAATTTCAGGAGCGCTCCGGATGCGCCAAGGGCGATTATCCGGGCCTTGGTCGCGAGCGCGGGAGGTTTCGCGCCCGCGCAGTTAACCGCCCTCGCTGCAGCCGTCCGCGAACGGGATGTGAAGATGGTCGCGTTCGATCCGATTGGCGCCACCGGGAGCGCCGACGCGACTACGCGAAGCTATCGCTGCTTTGATGATGAATCCTGGCGTGGTCCCACTTTCAGGACGATTGGGACCTTTGGACCAAAATCGCAATGAGATCAGCTGCTTGGTTTCATGGTGCCCAGGGGCGGGATCGAACCACCGACACTGCGATTTTCAGTCGCATGCTCTACCAACTGAGCTACCTGGGCATACTCGAGGGCCCAGAAGGCCTTAGCGAGCGGGCGGTTTATAGAGAGGTCGGGCGGTCATGTCCACCCAGCTTCGCCTTCGGCTTCGCTGGGCGCGGCCCGCCTTCGAGCTCGTCCCCAAATATTTGGTAAAACACGGCTATTCGGCGTCTTCGGGGTCGGTGTCGCGGCCGGGGATGACGTACTTGCCGGATAGCCAGCGGTTCAGGTCGACGTCGCGGCAGCGGGGGGAACAGAAGGGCAGCGTGGCGGGGTTGGCCGGCTTGCCGCATTCCGGGCAGGGCTTTGGCGGCGGCTTTCCGCCAGCATCCTTGGCCCCGCCGGCGTCCTTGGGCCCGCCGGCATGCTTGGCAGTATCCTTGGGCGGATCAGGTGGCATTCAACCAGCCGAAGCGGATCGGAAAACCCTCGCCGCCCAATAGCGTGACCGATTCGTAGAGCGGCAGGCCGACGACGTTGGTGTAGGAGCCGACCATCTTGACCACAAACGATCCGGCGATGCCCTGCACGGCGTAGCCGCCGGCTTTGCCGCGCCATTCGCCGGAGCCGATATAGGCTTGGATGTCGTCCTCGCTTAAGCGCTTGAAGCGGACGCGGGTTTCGATCAGGCGCTGGCGGAACGCCTCCTTCGGCGTCACCAGGCAAATGGCGGTGTAGACGCGGTGATTGCGCCCCGACAGCAGCCGCAGGCACTGCGCGGCTTCATCCACCAGATTGGCCTTCGGGAGAATGCGGCGGCCGACCGCGACCACGGTATCGGCGGCGAGGATGAAGGAGCCGCGCAGCTCGTCGTCGAGTTGGACGGATTTCAGCGCGGCGTCGGCCTTGGCGCGGGCCAGGCGGTTGGCGCAGGCGCGCGGCAGCTCGCCCCGCTTCGGGGTCTCGTCGACATCGGCCGGGCGCAGCGCGTCGGGCTCGATGCCGGCCTGATTGAGCAGGCTGAGCCGTCGCGGCGAACCGGAAGCGAGAACGATTTTGGGGCGGCCAAGCATGCGGGATGTGTCGGGGATTGGATTCGGATGGGGATGCGCGCGCGGAACCTATCGGAAGGCACTCCATTCCACAACCGGGGAACAAGTGGTTGACGGAACTGCGAATCTTTCGTCGTCCCTGCCTAGTGCGCAATCGCGCACGGGCGCAGGGACCCATAACCACAGCCCGATGTCATTGAAACGACAATCGGCGACTGGCGCTTCCTAAAATCGCACGGCCGCGGCGCCGCGATGAGCGCAATTGCGCTCACGCCAGGGGTTCCTAGTTTCGCAGGAACGACGGGAAGCTACCCGCTCGCCGCGCCTGCCTTGGCAAACCTGCGGCGGATGCGCATCGACAGCCCGTCGCAGACCTCACGATAGGCTTGCAGCTTCTGCTCGCGATTGCCTTCGGCGCCGGTCGGGTCAGGTGTCGGCCAGTATTCGACATCGGCGGCCATGGTGCGCGTCAGCTCCAGCGCCTTGTGATGGGCTTCCGGCGACAGCGTGATGATGAGATCGAAATTGAGCCCTTCCCAGTCCTCGAGCTCCTCGAATGTCGTGGGCTTGTGGCCGGAAATATCCTGGCCGAGCTCCGCCATCACGGCGACGGCGAACGGATCAAGCTCGCCCTTCCTGACGCCGGCGGATTTCACGTAGAGCGCTTGCGGAAACATCTGCTGCAGCAGGCTCGCCGCCATCGGCGAACGCACGCTGTTCAGGCCGCATGCGAACAGCACGGCCTGCGGGTTGCGCGCGCGGGGCGCATCCATGCGGTCAGGCTTCTCTCGGCGTCATGCGTCCTGCCCCTTCCAGTGCAGGACGCAGATCAGCGTAAACAGCCGCCGGGAAGTTTCGAAATCGATCCGCACCTTGCCCTTCAGCCGCTCCTGCAGCGTGCGCGAGCCTTCGTCGTGGATGCCGCGGCGGCCCATGTCGATCGCCTCGATCTTGTCGGTCGTGGCGGTGCGGATCGCCTGGTAGTAGCTGTCGCAGATCATGAAATAATCCTTCACGATCCGGCGGAACGGCGTCAGCGACAGCAAATGCGCGACCACCGGCGTGCCGTCCTCGCGGCGGATGTCGAACATCAGGCGGTTGCCGGTGATCGCGAGGTGCAGCGTGAACGGGCCCTCGCCCGCCCCTTCCGGCGCGAACAGGTTCTGCTCGATCAAATCGTAGATCGCAATCGCCCGCTCATGCTCGATATCGGGCCCGGAACGCCCGATCGATTCCTCGTCGAGCGTCACCGCGACGATGCGGTTGTGCTGGTCATCGTCTGGTGGCGGCTTGTTCATGGCAAATTGAGGCGCAATCCGACGGAGCGTGAATGGGCGTCCAAACCCTCGGCCTTGCCCAAGGTCATCGCGGCAGGCCCCAGCGCGCGCAACTGATCCGGCCCGCATTTGAGAATCGAGGTGCGCTTCATGAAGTCTAGCACGCCGAGCCCCGACGAAAACCGCGCCGAACGCGCCGTCGGCAGCACGTGATTGGAGCCGCCGACGTAATCGCCGATCGCCTCCGGCGTATGGGGCCCAAGAAAGATCGCGCCGGCATTGCGAACTTTTGCCGACAAGCCTTCCGCATCCGCGGTCATGATTTCCAGATGTTCGGCGGCGATGGCATTCGCAAGCTCCACCGCCTCGTCGAGCTGTTTGACCATGATGATGGCGCCGAAATCGTTCCACGAGGCCCGCGCGATGTCGGCGCGGGGCAGCGTGGCGAGTTGCGATTCCACCGCGCGTTCGACCTCAGTGGCCAACGCCGCGCTGTCCGTGATCAGGATCGACTGCGCGCTCGCATCATGCTCGGCCTGCGCCAACAGATCGGCGGCGATCCAGCCGGCGTTGCCGGTGTCGTCTGATATCACGAGCACCTCCGAGGGACCGGCGATCATGTCGATGCCGACCTTGCCGAACACCTGTCGCTTGGCGGCGGCAACATAGGCATTGCCGGGGCCGACGATTTTCGCCACCGGCGCGATCGTCGCGGTGCCATAGGCGAGCGCCGCCACCGCCTGCGCGCCGCCGACGCGATAGATCTCGGACACACCGCCAAGGTGTGCTGCCGCCAGCACCAGCGGATTGAGCTTGCCGTCGGGCGAGGGCACCACCATGACGACCCGCGGCACGCCGGCGACCTTGGCCGGCACCGCATTCATCAGCACCGACGACGGATAGGCCGCCGTGCCGCCGGGTACGTAGAGCCCGACCGCATCGACCGCGCTCCAGCGCCAGCCGAGCTCGACGCCGAGCGCATCCGTGAAGCGCTCGTCCTTCGGCAATTGCCGCTGGTGGAACAATTCGATCCGGTCGCGGGCGAATTTCAGGGCATCGACGGTTGCGGCGTCGCAGGCCTTGACCGCGGCATCGACCTCGGCCGCGGTCACGCGCAGACCGGCGGCGTCGATGTCGAGCCGGTCGAATTTCCTGGTCGCCTCGAGCAGGGCCGCGTCACCGCGCGCGGCCACGTCATCGACAATGGCGCGGGTGGCGCGCTCGACATCGGCCGAAACCTCGCGCTTGGCGGCGAGGAATTGCTTGAAGCGTGGGTCGAAATCGGCGCTGCTGGTATCCAGGCGAACGGGCATGGCGGCTTTCTGAGAGACAGCGAAGGCCCCTGCTCAATGGCGCGGCGGCCAAGGGCCGTCAACCCTTGCCATACCCCAAAATCTCGTCGTCCCGGCCAAGCGAAGCGCGAGCCGGGACCCATAACCACCGATGTTCGCGTTTAGCCGAGCTTTGTCCAGAATCCCGTTTCACAGCCCACATTTGTGGTTATGGGTCCCCGCGTTCGCGGGGACGACGATAGAGCGGCAGCCCCTCACCCCTCCGGCCCCAGGGGGGCCATGGCGAGGTCGCTGGTGCCGAGGTCGTCGGTGCCGAGGTCGGTCAGCTCGCACTCCAGGCATTCGACGTCCAGCCGCAGCGCCTCGCCGTGGCTGAACAGGAGAAGCGCGCTGCCGCCGGGAGCTTCGCCGGGGTGGAATTCGATCCCGACCAGTTCCAGCACCGCTCTCGGCTGCGCCAGATCGATGTTGCGCGACTTGCAGGCCAGAACACGGTCGAAACGCAGCGCCGCGATCGAACGGCGCGGCTCGGTTCCGCCTGACAGCGTCTGCTCCCAGTCCAGCCGGTCGATGCCGACCACCAGCCGCTTTTCGTCCTGCCGCCAGACGATGTCGGACGCCTGGACGCGGGCGTCCTGCACATGGGCCGATATGACGGCGAGATCATCGGCATCGAGCGCTATCAGTTTGAGCGGGTCGGGCCCCGGCATAAAATCCTCGATATTTATTCGCTGATGCGCTGGATCGACGCGCCGCAGGCCGAGAGCTTTTCCTCAAGCCGTTCGAAGCCGCGGTCCAGATGATAGATCCGGTTGACCATGGTTTCACCCTCGGCGGCAAGCCCCGCGATGACCAGCGACACAGACGCCCGCAAATCGGTCGCCATGACAGGCGCGCCGCGCAGTTTTGCGGTGCCGTCGATGGTCGCGGTTTCGCCATCCAGTGATATACGCGCGCCGAACCGCGCCAGTTCCTGGACATGCATGAAACGGTTCTCGAAAATCGTCTCGGTGATCCGCGAGGAACCGCCGGCGCAGGTCATCAGCGCCATCAATTGCGCCTGCAGGTCGGTCGGGAAACCCGGGAACGGCGCGGTCGACACCGTCACCGGCCGGATCCCGGCGCCGTTTCGGGCAACCCGGATACCGTCATTGTTGACGGTGATGAGGGCACCCGCCTCCGTCAGCACGTCGAGCGCCGACTGCAGCAGCTCGGGACGGGCGCCGGAAAGCTGCACGTCGCCGCCGGTCATGGCGACGGCCATCGCATAGGTTCCGGCCTCGATCCGGTCAGGCAATACGGTGTGCCGCGCGCCGTGCAGCTTCTCGACGCCCTCGACCACGATCCGCGGCGTGCCGGCGCCGGTGATGCGCGCGCCCATCTTGTTCAGGCAATCGGCGACATCTGCGATTTCAGGTTCGCAAGCCGCGTGGGTAATGATGGTCGTGCCCTTCGCAAGCGTCGCCGCCATCAGGGCTACATGGGTGCCGCTCACCGTCACCTTGGGGAAATCGATTCCCGCGCCGCGCAGGCCGCCGGGCGCCTTCGCGACCACGTAGCCGCCGTCGATGGTGAGCTCGGCGCCGAGTTTTTCGAGCGCCATAATCAGAAGGTCAACCGGCCGCGTGCCGATGGCGCAGCCGCCCGGCAGCGAGACTTTTGCCTCGCGCATCCGCGCCAAAAGCGGCGCGATCACCCAGAAGCTGGCGCGCATCCGCGACACCAGGTCGTAAGGCGCCGTGGTGTCGATGATGTTGGCTGCCGAGATGTGCAGGGTCTGGCCCTGATATTGGTGGTCGCCGGGCCGCTTGCCGGCGGACATGATGTCGACGCCGTGGTTGCCGAGGATGCGCTGCAACTGCGCGACGTCGGCGAGCCGCGGCACATTGTCGAGGATAAGTGTTTCCTCCGTCAGGAGCGCTGCGATCATCAGGGGAAGCGCGGCATTTTTCGCGCCCGAGATGGCAATGGTGCCGTTGAGCTTGCTGCCGCCGACGATACGGATGCGGTCCATGCGACCCCCCTTGCGATGCGCAATTTTATGGAGTCTGCGCCCCCAGGGCAGAAGCCGTGACATTTGCGGCGATTTGATGGGGTCAAGACTCAACACAGTCGGTTCCAGGGCGCGCGAAGCGCGAGCTTTGATATGCAAATGCACATCAAAGCTCAGCCCTGCGGGCTGCCCCGGATGACAGCGGACTAAATCGCGTTGATATCTTTGCTCTCAAGTATCGGCTTCGGATAGCCATCGCGCGCGACCTTGATCATGACGCGGCCGAGCCGCTCGCTGGTGGTCATGTATTGCGGCGCGGTGCGGGCGAGATACGACAACAGCGGCGCGGTCACGACATAGATCGCGTTCACCCAGCCAGTCTTCGACCTTACGCCGTGCAGCGGCTGGATGCCGGTAGCGCTCCGGATCCATGCCGATCGAGGAGACGCCGAGGCAGAAGAAGCAGGCGTCGTATCCCGAAAGCTGCGATTCGATCGCGGAGAAATCCGTGAAATTGTCGTGCAGGACTTCATGCAGCTTGGCGTGCTGCACCCGGGTCGGGCTACGCCCGACCGCGAGCACGCGCTCGACGCCGGCATCGATCAGGCATTCGCGGAGCACGCCCTGCCCGACCATGCCGGTGGCGCCAAACAAAATCGCCTTCATGTCAGGGTGAGCTCCGCTCATCCCTTGATGAACGCTAACAGATCGGCGTTGATGGTGGCCGCTTCGGTGGTCGGCATGCCGTGCGGAAAGCCCTTGTAGGTCTTCAGCGTGCCGTTCTTCAGAAGCTTTGCCGACAATGGCGCGGAGTCCTCGTAAGGAACGATCTGGTCGTCGTCGCCATGCATCACCAGCACCGGCACGGTGATCTTCTTGAGGTCTTCGGTGAAGTCGGTCTGCGAGAAGGCAACGATCCCGTCGTAATGCGCCTTGGCGCCGCCCATCATGCCCTGGCGCCACCAGTTCTGAATGATCGCTTCCGAGGATTTGGCGCCCGGCCGGTTGTAGCCATAGAACGGACCCGACGGCAGCGCGCGATAGAATTCCGAGCGGTTGGCGGCAAGCTGCGCCTGCAGGTCGTCGAACACCGATTTGGGCAAGCCGCCGGGATTGGCCGGGGTCTGCACCATCAGCGGCGGCACGGCGGAGAGGATCGCCGCCTTCGCCACCCGGCTCTCGCCGTGGCGGGCGATATAGTGCACCACCTCGCCGCCGCCGGTGGAATGACCGACATGAACGGCGCTCTTCAGGTCGAGATGCGCCGTCACGGCCGCGAGATCATCCGCATAATGATCCATGTCGTGGCCGTCGGCCACCTGGCTGGACCGGCCATGGCCGCGCCGGTCATGCGCGATGACGCGGAAGCCGTTGTTGACGAAGAAGATCATCTGCGTGTCCCAGTCATCGGCCGACAGCGGCCAGCCATGGCTGAAGACGATGGGTTGGCCCTTGCCCCAATCCTTGTAGAAGATCTCGACGCCGTCTTTGGTGGTGATGGTGGGCATGGGAATTCTCCTCTTGCTTGGTTGCAGTCAACGGCACACCGTCCGGCAAACTGGTGTTGATCGGACGGCATGCGAGATTGCGCGAAGTTCGATCACGCGGGGCGGAAGCGCCGCCACACGCCGATGATCATGACAGCGAAAAACACCAGTGCGATGCCCTGGGCCACCGCGAATATCGGCCCCGCGGGCGGGTTGCCCGGCGCCAGCGCCGTCAGCGCGGGTATCTTGAGGAAGCTCTGGATGACAAGCACGAACACGTTGAAATACAGCGACAGCAGCGCGGTCAGCGCATAGATCCAGCGCCACGGCCCGGCCAGCTTCATGGCGTATAGCGCAATGCAGGCGATCGCCAGCAGCACCAGCGACAGAATGCCGATCATGTGCGACGGCAACAGCTTTTCGGAGAGCAGAGGTGGAATCAGAAAGCCGGTGGCGCTGGTCAGAATCGTGAACAAAAGGAAGATCGCCGTCAGGCCCGGCATCCGCTTCGAGCCGAGCATTCCGAACATCACGATCAGGCCCGCGACGATTGCGATCAAACTGATGACGACATGCACGAGAACAAACGTCGCCACACTCATACCCAAAATCATGATGCGCCCCCTCCGTTGGAAACCTTCTAAAGGTTACGACGCAGCACACGAAATTTCCACACGCATCGCGTGCGGCGCCGGCAATGCAGGCATGTGCGTGAATGAAGACACATCAACGAAAGTTGTATGATGCACGAAATATTTGCACTGCCGTCACAAATGACGGCAAAAGCGTCGGTCGAATTTTAGCGATCGAGAAATTCGACCAGCTTGGGAATCACCTGGTCAGGCACCTCCTCCATCAGCCAATGTCCCCGACCCTTCACCAGCACGCCCTCGACATTGGTCGCGACCATCTTGCCTTGCTCGATCAGGAACGGACCGGCTGGTTTGGGCAAAGCCATGCAGCAGCACGACGGGATCGCCCTTGCCGGCCACCAGATAGTGCAGCTTGGCACCGTTGACGTCGGCAAATTTGCTCTGAGGCGACTCTGCGAACGAACCGCTCGAAGGGATCAATGCGACCGATAATGCCATCCAGATGCTCGACGCGATGGCGCGCAGCGTTCTCGGTACGCATTGCATGTGAGATTCCTCATTCTTCGTTGAAAGAGGAATCAGTAGTAGCGCGGTATCGGTCCGTTGTGTGGAGTTTTTCGGTGTGACAGGTCGAACAGTACTTCGTCGACATAGCACCAACCCCAGCCTTCCGGCGGATCGTAGCCTTCGATCACGGGATGGCCGGTGGCGTGGAAATGCGCGGTGGCGTGCTTGTTCGGCGAATCGTCGCAGCAGCCGACATGGCCGCAGGTGCGGCAGATCCGCAGATGCAGCCACTCGCTTCCGCTTTTCAGGCACTCCTCGCAACCGAGCGCGCTCGGGGTCACCGTTTGAATGCCGGCGATATGGCTGCAGCCCTTTTTCGTCACCGCTTCACACCTCGCGCGTCTCTAGATATTGGGGCCCGCCCATACGCCGCATCATAGCGACGGTTTCACGGCGTCGGCGAGATAGCCGTGCAGCGCGGCCACCACCTGCGCGCCCTCGCCGATCGCGCCGCCGACGCGTTTGACCGAGCCGGCGCGCACGTCACCGACCGCGAACACGCCGGGCACCGACGTTTCCAGCGTCGGCACCGGGCGGCCGAGATTCTGCTCGGACTGCGCCCCCGTCACCACAAAACCCGCGCGGTCGAGCGTTACGCCGCAGCCGTTCAGCCAATGGGTCGCCGGGTCGGCGCCGACGAACAGAAACAGGCTGCGGACATCGAAATGGTGCTGTTCGGGCGCCAGGCGGCTCTTCCAGCGCACGCGTTCGAGCGAGCCATCCTCGCTGCCCTCGACCGCAACCACCTCGGCGTTGAAGATCAGTTCGATATTGGGGGCCGCCTCGATGCGCTCGATCAGATAGCGCGACATGCTGGCCCCCAGCCCGCCGCCGCGGATGATCATATGGACCTTGCGCGCGTGGCCGGACAGAAACACTGCGGCCTGGCCTGCGGAATTGCCGCCGCCGACCAATACGACGTCCTGGCCCACGCACAGCTTGGCCTCGATCGGCGAGGCCCAGTACCAGACGCCGCGGCCTTCGAATTTATCGAGATTCTCGATCTCGGGCCGCCGGTAACGCGCCCCGCTCGCCACCACGATGGATTTGGCGCGCAACGACTGCCCGCATTCGGTCGCCAGCGCAAACACGCCGTCGCGCTGCGAACAATCCAGCGACCTGACACAAACCGGAATCAGCATGTCCGCGCCGAATTTTTGCGCCTGGGTGTAGGCGCGGCCGGTGAGCGCCTGCCCGGAAATGCCGGTCGGAAATCCCAGATAGTTTTCAATGCGCGCGCTGGCGCCGGCCTGGCCGCCGAACGCCCGCGCATCGAACACCGCGACCGACAATCCTTCGGACGCGGCATAGACCGCGGTGGCCAGACCAGCGGGACCGCTGCCGACGACGGCCACGTCGTAGAGCTTCTCATGCGCCTGGTTGGTGATCATCCCCACCGCCAGCGCCAGCGACGTCTCGGACGGATTGCGCAGCACGGTGCCGTCGGGGCATACCACCAGCGGCAGATCGGCGCGCGAGGGCAAATAGCGCGCGATGAGGTCGGCGGCGTCCTTGTCGGTTGCGGGATCGAGCACGTGGTGCGGCTGGCCGTTGCGCACCAGGAAATTCTGCAGCCGCGCCGTGTCGCCGAGCGAGCTCGGTCCGATCAGCACAGGACCGCCGACGCCGCCCTGGATCAGGCTGACCCGGCGCAGGATCAGCGCGCGCATGATGCGCTCGCCGAGTTCGGCTTCCGCGACCAGAAGCGCGCGCAATTGATCCGGTGGAATCAGCAGCGTTTCGACGTCGCCCTCGGCATGGCCGTCGACCAGCGCGACGCGCCCGGAGAGCTGGCCGATCTCGGCCAGAAACTGCCCCACCCCCTGGTCGATGACCGGGGTGACATGGCCGAGGCCATCGCGCTGGGTGATCGCGACCGTGCCAGACAGCACCACGAACATGCCGGGGCCTACCTTGCCGGTCTCAAACAGGGCTTCGCCGTCCTTGTAGGCTCGCAATTCCCCAAACCGGCGCATCCGCTCGATTTCAAGCGGCGTCAGTGTCGGGAATGTCTGCTCGTGACGTGGAAACGCGAAAGAATTGGCGCCGGTCGCCGGACCGGCCGTGATGTCTGCACTCATTATCGCCGCCTAAAAAAGAAACAGAACCGTGCAGAGACGAGCCATGCAACGCGGCGAGCGATCAGGATTTTCCCTCTGCGCTGCTGGCTAAGGCTTTTCTCCGCTGGCGTCATCTAGGGAGTCGTCGGCGTTTTCGGAAGATGCACCGCCATCGCTGCGCCCGCGGGCCTGCGACTTTCGCCGCTTGAGATTTTCGCGCAACGCCAGCTTCAGCCGGTCCCGTCGTGAATCCTTCACACCCGAGTCGCTTTTTCCCGCAGCCCTGTCTTGATTGTCCTTCATCGTCAGTCCGTCGAACACGCCTTGATCGAAACGACGTCAGCGGAGGCCGTCGCCGGAAGATGGCGGGGTTCGACCATCCATACCGCAATCATGCGCCCGGCACATCGGGCGATTCGGCCGAACAGCTCTTTCACCGAGGCCGGATCGAGCTGATCGATGCCCTCGAATTCCCCGGAATGCGGTGGTAGGTGCATCGCTGCACCGGACTCAAAATTGCGAAAACAACCCCATGCAAAGTAGGAATGGGCCTTACGTCATCCGAAAACGCAAGACCTGGTAGGGCGTGGACTCATGAGAGGACAGCATGCCCGGGATTGGACCGGGCATCACGAGAAATTGGAGCGAGTTGGAGACCAGGCGGCTTACGCCACAAATATTCGACGGCCTGCGCGACCCGCAGTCCGGACGAGATCGGGAACCAGAGTAAGGCCCAAACTTGTCGAATTGCCTGATGTCGCTATCCTCAGCGCCGGTTTTTGACGATTTTGAGCCCTTTCCGGCCCGCCCGCGCGCTTGCGCCAGAGGGGCCCTTGTGGCAAGAACCGGCCGCCTAGTGGGCGGCCATTTGGGTCGATTCCCGATACCGGGCATGCTGCCGTAGCTCAGTGGTAGAGCACTCCATTGGTAATGGAGAGGTCGACAGTTCAATCCTGTCTGGCAGCACCAGTTTTTCCTCTTGACCATCAGCCACAAGGCCTCGGCGCGTCGGGTTTGCGGTGGTCATTCGCTTCCCTCGAAAACGTTGCGATTTCTTGAGCGTCGTCGTGGCCGTCTGCAGGAGCTTATGTAAGGTTGAAAACCATCATGCACGGTGGAGTTTGTCGGCCGACGCAAAATGCGGATGCGCCCCCACGACTTCATGCGGGACGATCCGATCTGTTGCACCGCGTATGATGTCGTAGCATTCACAGGTTGCTTCCTCGAGCCGCGCCCTGTCGATTTCGACCAAGCCCCGTCGAGCGGATCTGATGGCACCTAAGGCGCGGAGTTTGGCAATCACCTGCGTCACGGTCGTTCGTCGGACCCCGAGCAACTGCGAAAGCGTCTCTTGCGTTAATGGTAGGATGTTGTTGTCCTCGGTTCGATCGTGCAGGTGAAGCAGCCAGTGGGCCATGCGGGCCTCGACCGAGTGCAGTCCGTTGCAGGCTGAGACGTGCTGGAACTGCATGAGTATCGACCTCGTGTGCGCCTCGACCACATGTCTGATGGCGCCGCTCTTCATGTAGGCTGCATGAAACCGCGACACGGAGATTTGCGATGCGGTGCCGCCCACCCGCACGACCGCGGTCACCGACGACATGAAAGAGGGCCCCAGCACCGATAATGCGCCGATCGCTCCCTCGCGCCCGATTACCGCAGTTGCGATCGTTTCTCCGTTCGGAAGGCCGAGCATGAAGGAGATGGCACCGCTATGGGGAAAGTAAACATGGTCGCGTCGATCTCCCGCTCGTATCACCACGGCGTTCTGTTCGAGCGACACCTTCTGAAGATGAGGGGCGAGCAGCGCGAGGTCTGCCGGCGGCAACGCGTTGAGAAGACGATTACCGGCGCTCGCCGGAACTCCCATCACGAGAAACTTCCTCCCTCAGACGACGCAGCTTTGCTGGAATGTCTTTGGCAGGAATGTCTTCTGCGTTGCGCCGACACCAACTCCACTTTCATCGTGCCGGCTTTGAACGGCGTTCTTGGATACGACACTTGCTGAGTACCCTAACGCGCCGCGCCAGTAAAGGTAAGGCGACCCCTTAATGCGGCGCCGCGAAGCGAAAAAACTCAACGATTTCAGCGGAAGGGTTGCCCCTCAACCCTGTCTGGCAGCGCCGTCCCCTTCCAATGAAATGGCCCGCCTCAGTTGGGAAACCTGCCCGAGTTCGCGATCACCTCCGCATGGAGCGTCGGCAGGTGCCGTTCACCCCGCCAGCGCCACTTTCCGGAACGCCCTGACCAGCGCGCCCTCCAGCTTGCCCTCCATGCCGCAGAGGATCTGGTAGGCATCCTGCCGGGCCATTGGCGGCCGGTATGGCCTGGACTCGACAAGTGCTGCGAAGATATCCGAGATCGTCAGCAACCTGACCAGATCGGAAATCTGCGAGCCCGCCAGTCCATCCGGATAGCCTGAGCCATCCAGATATTCGTGATGATGCCTCACGCCATCCAGAATTTCCGGACTGATGCCCGCTACGCCCTTTAGCAGATCATGTCCGATCACGGGATGACGCCGGATGATCTCCTCCTCCTCGGGGTCGAGGCGGCCCGGCTTGTCCAGGATCGACAGCGGGATGCGCGCCTTCCCGATGTCGTGGAGGGTCGCAGCGATTCCGAGCCGCGAGACGTCGCCGCCGGAGAATCCGACATCCAGGCCAAAGGCGACCGCAACACCGGTCACCAGCAGGCAGTGCTGAAACGTACCCTCGTGATAGCGCCGCACCTCGTCGAGCCATGTCGAGAGTCCATCCTGCCCGACACGGGCGATGATCTTCGACGTCGCACGCTTCGCATCGACAAGCTTCAGCGGCCTGCCACGGCGCACATCCGAAAACATCGAGGCGAAGGCTGCCACGCCTTCGTCCATCTGCAATGTCGGATCCGCAGCCTTATCTTCCTCGGCGGCTTCCGCCGCCTCGATCTGCGTGACCTTGAGAATGGCTTCCTTGGGGCGTGAAATGATCGCGGTCGCGCCGAGGGCATAGGCCTGCGCAACCATCGAGCGGGAGAGATTGTGAACGACGAACAGCTTCTCGGGAATGCGGGCGAGGTTTTGCAAAATGAACCTGAGCTGATCGACGCGCGTCATCTGCCGCAGGTCGATGTCGACCATCAGCACGCCATGCGACCTGATCCCGGTGCCGTCGCCGCCCAGCACCCAGGGAACCACGGCGTGTTGCGGTTCGAGCATCGCGCGAATCGCCGGTAACTTCGTCGGTTCGTCTGTGACAAAATAGACGAGCATCCAAAAACTTCCGTACCCGGTGCTATTGAGGTATCTACCCTTTAAAATTGAAGCATTGAAAAGAAAATGAACTCTTTTACTATTGGTTCGGACGACCGAGTTCCGCACTCGGCGCCATCGCATCTCAAGCATTTTAATCAACATCAAACTTGGCTACCTTGCCGTTAAGCAGCCACCACGTATAACTACGTACCTCAAACAGGTGAGTACGTCGGTCGTGTTCCGAAGGATCGTCAGACCGAGGGCAACGTCCGTGAATGATCGCCTGTCGTGCCGAAGCGAGCCGGGAACAGAGAGATTGGCGCTGTACGCCCCGGTGCTGTACCCTTTGGTTTCGATCGGCTGCCTGTTCGCCGGCCCGGCGTTCGCACAGGTCGATCTCGCCGGCGCGACAGTCAAACTCACGCTGCAGGTCGCAACCGACATCCTCGGCGAAAAATGCCGCCGCGTCGAGGCGCCGAACCCCGCATCGTTCGCATCGGTATCGCTGCACCGGACCTTCCACGACGATTTCGACGCGCATCCGCTGCTGGACGCCAGATGGGCGCCGTACTACGCCGGCGGCGCTGCCTGGCCGGAAGCGCGCTATTGGGGCGGCGAGGGCTCTGATTTCAGGCGCAAGAGCACCTACAACGGCGAACAGCAGATCTATGTCGATCCGCGTTATGGCGGGCGGGAAACCACGCCGCTCGGCCTCGATCCGTTCAATGTCAAAGACGGCATTCTCTCGATCACAGCCAGCCGCACCCCGCCTTCGCTCAAGACCGTGCTGTTCGACAATGAATATATCTCGGGCATCCTGACGACGCAGAGCCGGTTTTCCCAGAAGTTCGGCTACTTCGAAATGCGCGCCAAGATACCGGTCGGCGTCGGCGTGTGGCCGGCGTTCTGGATGCTCGCCGATGACGGTGGCTGGCCGCCGGAAGTCGATATCATGGAGGGCCGCGGGCAACGGCCCGGTGACATCGTGATGACGACGCATTGGCGAATACCGGAGACGCAGCGCGTGGAACGCTGCGGGTTTGACTTCATTGTGCCGGACGCTCCGACCGCGTTCCACGACTACGGCGTGCTGTGGCAGCCGGATCGCATCACCTATTTCATCGACCGCCAGCCGGTCTCCGAGATCAAGGTCCCGGTCGGCTTCCACGACCCCATGTACATGATCGTGAACCTTGCGATGGGCACGAAGACTCTCGAGGGCGTGGGATTCGTCGATGGCGAATCTCCCAATATTGTCGCATTCGAGATCGACCGGATATCCGCCTATCAAATCGACGAACGCTGACCGGAGATGACGATGTTCGGAAAATTCTCGCGTCGGCATTTTGCAAAGCTTGCAGGCTTGTCTGCGCTCGGCATCGCCGCGGCGCCGGCCGACGTCGCCGCGCAAGCGGCACCCGAGCGGCCGGGGCCTGCGAGTTTTCCAAAAGACTTCTTGTGGGGCACCGCCACCTCGGCCTACCAGATCGAGGGCGCCGTGAGCGAAGACGGCCGCGGCCGCTCGATCTGGGACACGTTCGCGCATACTCCCGGCAAGATCGGGGACGGTACCACGGGCGATTTCGCCAACGATCACTACCACCGCTACAAGGAAGACGTCGGCCTGATCCGCGAGCTCGGCGCAAAGGCCTACCGGTTTTCGATCGCGTGGCCGCGGGTGTTTCCGGACGGAACGGGCAAGCCGAACCCCAAGGGCCTCGACTTCTACGACCGCCTCATCGACGAGTTACTGAAGCAGGGCATCGAGCCATACGCGACGCTGTATCACTGGGATCTGCCGCAAGCGCTCGAGGACAAAGTGGGCGGCTGGCGATCCAGCGAAACGTCAAAGGCATTCGGCGATTATGCCGCCCACGTGGCAGCGCGTATCACTGATCGCGTCAGGTCGATCTTCACGATCAACGAAGCCGGAAGGTTCGTGAATTTCGGCTATGGATGGGGCATCGATGCCCCCGGCCTCAAACTGCCGGACGCAGACGTCAACCAGGTCCGTCACCATGTGGCGCTGGCGCACGGCCTCGCCGTGCAGGCGATCCGCGCGCACGGGCGCGCGGGCACCAGAGTGGGTCCGGCCGAAAACATCGCGGCTTGCGTGCCGGCATTCGACACGCCGGAGAACGTTCGCGCCGCCGAGACGGCGACGCGCGAATTGAACTCAGGCCTCCTCGGCGTCATCCTGGAGGGCAGATACACCGACGGATTTCTTCAGTTCGCGGGCAACAATGCGCCGAAATTTACCGCCGAAGAACTCAAGATCATTTCCTCACCCAATGATTTCGTCGGCCTCAACATCTACGCGCCGCAGTTCTACATCGCCGCTTCCGACAAGGCGCCGGGCTGGCACGTGCTGCCGTTCCCGGCCTCGTTCCCGCATATGGATTCGGAATGGCTGCGCGTCGGACCGGAGACGATCTACTGGGCGCCGCGGCTGGCGGCGAAGGTCTGGAACATCGAGACGATCTACATCAGCGAGAACGGCACCTCGTCGGAGGACAAGCTGCGCGCCGACGGCCAGGTCTACGACCTCGATCGCATCATGTACCTGCGCAACTATCTCAGGCAGTTGCAGCGCGCGACGTCGGAGGGCGTGCCGGTCCGCGGCTATTTCCTCTGGAGCCTGATGGATAATTTCGAATGGATCTTCGGCTATAAGCAGCGCTTCGGGCTTTACCACGTCGACTTCGAGACGCAGCGCCGGACGCCGAAACTGAGCGTCGCCTTCTATCGCGACGTGGTGGCGCGGAATGCGATCGGCGTCTGAATACTTCAATACCGCGCGGCTTGCCGCAGCGGCGCCGCGATCTCGCCGATGGAGCGCGACTTGCCGTCGATGGCCACAGTCGTGACCGGTTGCTGCGCCAGCTTGCGCGATGATTCGTGACCCATGAATACACCTGCCGCGGCGAACAGCAGCACGACATAAAGTGCGAACATGCCGCCGACCCATTTCCAGTAGATTTGGCGGGCCTCGGGGGTAAGGCTCTCGAGTAACTGGCGCATGGTTGCCTCCTCATCAGGAAACCTTATGCATTGCGTATAGCCCCGACCCTGGAAGCCGTATGTGACGTACTTCACAGATGTCGATTTGAGACGGAGAAGCCGTGACCGGAGCGGAATTGAAGAAACTTCGCCAGCATCTTGGTGAGGCCATCGGCCAGCCGCTGTCGGTGGCCGACATGGCCAAACTCTGCGGGCTGCCGGCTGCCGATGGCGCCGACACCATCCGCCGATGGGAGGTCACCGGGCCGACCGGGCCTGTGGCGGAGCTGCTGCGCATCCTGGCGATGGCCAGCGACCACTATCCGATCCTCGAAATGTTCAACGTGTTCGACCGCCACGACGTCCCGGTGAAGGACCGCCCCGCCCGCCGGCAGGCCTTCCGCGAACAGATGCGCGGCGACGTGCGACGCCGCATTGGTTAAGCAAAGCTTGCCGGGAGGCCCGAACGGGCCTGAAAATTAAGCCTTTCCTAACCTTTGATTAGGCCTTCATTAAGTACAAAAAACGTTTGTCTGCCAATGGGTTGGGTTCGTATCCGCTGTCGCTTCCAAGTGACAGCATTTTAGTCAAATGCCGTCTATGTGCGTGGGCATGGAAGGCGCCCCGCACGAGGGTGTCGCCGAACGGTTTTCGGAGACCAACATAATGAAGAAGATCCTCGCAGCCCTCGTGGCCTTCGCAGCCCTCACCGCCGCCGCGCCCGCCACTGGCGCCGATCTCGGCGCGCGCCCCTACTACAACAAGGCACCGGTCTATGCGGCGCCGCTCTACAACTGGACCGGCTTCTACATCGGCGGCCATGTTGGCGGCGCCTTCAGCGGCAGCAACGACTTCAACGGCGCCGTTCTGAGCGATTCCAGCGCCCGCGTGCTCGGCGGCATTCAGGCCGGCCTGGATTGGCAGTTCGCGCAGAACTGGGTGCTCGGCACCGAGGGCCAGTATTCCTGGCTCGGCAAGAGCAATCTTACCGCCACCTTCCCCGGCGGCTACGTCTATACCAACGATCAGCGCGGCCTCGGCTCGATCACGGCCCGCATCGGCTACACTTGGGGTCCGGGCCTGGTCTATGTCAAAGGCGGTTACGCCTATTCCGACAACAATGAGAGGGTGACGCTGGGCGGCGTTCCGACCGCCTTCCTGCTCAATGGCAACCACAGCAACGGCTGGACCGTCGGCACCGGCCTCGAGTACATGGTCGCCCCGAACTGGTCGGTCAAAGGCGAGTACATGTATTACGACTTCGGCAGCACCCGCTTCGTGACCCCCGCCGCGCTGGCGCCGTTCGGAAGCTTCCACACCGACGACCACACGCTGAAGCTCGGCGTTAATTATCGCTTCAACTTCGCAAGCCCGGTGGTTGCACGCTACTGAACGCATTCAACTGCGAATTGCGGAAGGCCGGCTTTCACGCCGGCCTTTTTGTTTTTGGCCACCGTTTTCCGGTTCACGGAACAAATCCATCAAAACGAGCAATCTGCTGTCAAAAATGCGGCGAAAGCCCCTTCCGGTTCCAAACTTGTTAACCGGGTACCGTGATACTGCCGCGCGAGGAAACACCTCAAGGTAGCGTAGACGGGACAGCGGGAAAATGTCGGCACGATCCAAATCACGGCTCAAGGGTTTTCGCTTCGGCGTCAGGGGCAGTCTGTTTGCCGCCTTCGCCGTCATCGCCGGCATGGCGATCGTCATCTCCGCCGGCGCCGGCCTGATGCTCGGGCGGCTCGGCGGGACCATGGTCGATCTGAGCGGACGGGATATCCCCCGTCTCGCCGCCAGCCTGCAGCTATCCGCGCAGAGCGCGAGCCTCGCCAGCCAGGGGCCGGCGCTGCTGGCTGCGCGCAGCGAGGAGGCGCTGAACGATCGCACCAGGAAAATGAAGGAAACCCAGGCAGTCGCGCTGCAGAAGCTCGGCGAGATCGTCGAACTCGGTGCCGACAAGGCGGTCGTTGCGGCGCTCACCGAGAACATGAAGAACATCGATGAGGTGATCAAGAGCCTCGGCTCGGCCGCGCGCGCGCGGCTCGAACTGGGCGCCCAGCACGAAAAGCTCTACGACGCGGTGCGCAAGGCCCAGCGGCGCTTCGTGGCCGCGGCCGGCCCTGCAGCCATCGACGCGCAGACCGAGCTCTACAGCATCTACGCGGCCCCCAACTTCTCGCAGGCCGAAGCCATCCGGGCACACAAAACCGCCGACCAGCTCGCCGATATCGCCGCCAGCGGCAATCTCATGGCGTTCGACATGATCGCCGCGCTTTCGACCACCAGCGGCGATGTGCTCGAAGCCACCGCCCGGGACTTCCGCACCGCGCAGGCGCGCGTGAAGTCGAATCTCGAAGCGCTGCCCAAAACCACGGCGATGCGGTCCGTTCAAAACACAACCTTGAGCCTGCTGGCGCTTGCCGACGGCAAGATGGGCGTCTTCAAGGTCCGCCAGCAGGAACTGGATGCGGACGATTTCGGCCAGACCATTCTGGAGGAAACCCGCAAGCTCAATGTCGGCCTTGGCATCAGCGTGCAGCAGCTGGTCGACGCCGTGCAGAAGGAAACCGACGCCGCGGCCTGGCAGGCGCGTCAGGAGATCTCGTTCGGGACCATGGTCATGCTCGCCCTCGGCGTCATGACGCTGGTCGGTTCGATCCTGTTCGTCTGGCTCTATGTCGGCCGCAACATCCTGCGCCGGATCAGCAACCTGCAGCGCTCGATGCAATTGCTGTCCAGCGGCGACCTCGAATCGGAGGTCTATCAAAGCCACCAGGAGGACGAGATCGGCGCCATGGTGGATTCGCTGCAGGTGTTCCGCGAGAGCATGATCCAGACCCGCGCGCTCTCCGCCGAGCAGGACAAGGATCGCATCGCCAAGGCCGAGCGCGCCAACCGCATGGAAGCGCGCATCGTCGAGTTCGAATCCACCGTTCGCACCGCGCTCGACAGCCTGTCGTCCGCGGCTGGCTCGATGCAATCGACCGCGCAAAGCATGTCGGCGACCGCTGATCAATCGAGCGCACTGGTGACCGCGGTGGCGACCGCCGCCGAGCAGACTTCGGCCAACGTGCAGACCGTGTCGTCGGGCACCGAGGAATTGTCCTCCTCGATCGAGGAAATCGGCCGCCAGGTCATCACCTCGGCGGAGATCGCCCGCAAGGCGGTCGACGACGCCGGCGCGACCGATGCCACCATGCAGGGGCTTGCGGACAACGCCGCCCGGATCAGCGTGGTGGTCGATCTGATCCAGACCATCGCCTCGCAGACCAACCTCTTGGCGCTGAACGCCACCATCGAGGCGGCACGCGCCGGCGACGCCGGCCGCGGCTTCGCCGTGGTCGCTTCCGAGGTGAAGAGCCTCGCCAACCAGACCGCGAAGGCCACCGACGAGATCCGTCAGCAGATCGTCAGCATGCAGACGGTGACGACGACGGCAGTCTCCGCGATCAGGAACATCAGCACCACGATCGCCGAGATCAACGAAGTGACCACCGCGATCGCCGCCGCGGTCGAGGAGCAGGGTGCGGCGACGCGCGAAATCGCGCGCAACATCCAGCACGCCGCCGGCGGCACCAGCGAAGTCTCCACCAACATCGTCGGCGTCTCCAGCGCCTCGTCGCAGGCCGGAACCGCGGCCGGCCAGGTGCTGACCGCCTCCGGCGCGCTGCGCCGCGAGGCCGACGTGCTGCGTGAGGAAATCGACGCGTTCCTGTCGAACATCCGGGCAGCGTAGAAAAACAACGTCATTCCGGGGCTATGCGAAGCATAGAACCCGGAATCTCGAGATTCCCGGTGTGCAGCTGCACACCTGAGGTTCGCATCTTCGATGCGCCCCGGAATGACGGCCACCCGCTTTTTTCGGCTGGCGCGGCGACGCCTCTGCCGCTAAGCCGGTAGCATGCATTCGAAAACCGACATCGCGCAGTCCTCGGCCGAGGCACTGCGATACCCCTTCGAAAACCACCCCGGCCACGATCAGGTCGTCGAGGTAGTGCCCGGCGTGCTTTGGGTCCGCCTGAAGCTGCCGTTCCGGCTCAATCACGTGAACATCTATCTGCTGGCCGATGGCGACGGCTGGGCGATGATCGATTCCGGATTCGGCAATGAGGAATCCATTGCGGCCTGGACCACCCTGTTCGAGGGGCCGCTCCGGCATGTGAAGGTGACGCGGCTGATCGTCACCCATTCGCATCCCGATCACGTCGGCCTTGCCGGCTGGATCACGGAGCGTTTCGACTGCCCGCTGCAGATGTCGCAGGTCGAATACCTGCAATCGGTCTATCACCAGAACCGCGGCACCGAGGAGCGCCGCAACGCGCAGCGGCTGTTCTTCCGCCGGCACGGCATGGATGAAAGCCTGACCGACCGATTGCTCGGCCGCGGCCAGGATTATTTGAAGCGGGTTTCGGTGCTGCCGCCGTCCTATCGCCGCATCTCGCATGGCGACGAGGTCGTGATCGGCGCCCGCCGCTTCAAGGTGATCACCGGCGGCGGCCACGCGCTCGACCAGGTGATGCTGTATTGCGCCGCCGACAAATTGTTCCTCTCCGCCGACCAGGTGCTGAGCAAGATCTCGCCTAATGTCAGCGTCTGGGCGGTCGAGCCCGACCAGAACTCGCTCGGCGAATATCTGGCCTCGCTGGCGAGCCTGACCACCACGCTGCCCTACGACGTCATGGTGCTGCCCGGTCACGGCGTGCCGTTCTACGGGCTGAAGACCCGCATCAAGCAGCTCGCCGACCATCACGAGGACCGCTGCCGCCTGATCGCCGAAGCCTGCCGGGAAGTGCCGCAGACTTCCAAGGAACTCGTGCCGGTGGTGTTCCACAAGCATGTGCTCGACGAGCACCAGATGGGCTTTGCCGCAGGCGAACTGGTCGCGCATGTCAATTACATGCTGGTCGAGGGCCGGCTGACCTGCGAGGTCAGCGACGGCATATTGCGGTTCCGCACCACCTGAACGGCCCGGCCTGCGCTGCCGCCTTGGGCAGCTAGTTGAGAGCGGACGCTTCTCGGCGTTGCCGGGCCATGATCAGCGCGTCGACGTCAGGCGACCGCACCACCGTCCCGTCATGGGCGAAGGTCTCGTGGTTGGCCTCGATCGTGCCGGGGTCGTAGAGGTAATTGACCATGATGCCGAAGGATTCCTCGATGCCGCGCGGCGCGGCATTGCCGAGCCAGTTGATGCGCTCCAGCCGCGCGCCATTGCCGAGATGGAAGCGCGCCACCGGATCGATCGGCGGCTTCGATGAGACCTCGCGCGTCAGATAGGTCGCGCAATGGTGCATCAGCCAGGGACGCAGCGCCTCGCTCCGCGACGCGTCGCGCCACCACCCGTCGATCTTGAGTTCGGCCAATGAAGCAGCATCGGCCTCGCTCGCATCCGCCAGCGTGCCCGTCAGCCAGCGTCGAAAGCCCGGCACCGGCGACAGGGTGGAGAAGCGGGTCAAATGCGGCAGCTCGGCCTTTAATTCCTCCACCACCTGCTTGATCAGGAAATTGCCGAACGAAACGCCGCGCAGGCCCTCCTGGCAGTTCGAGATCGAATAAAAGATCGCCGTGTCCGCGCGCTGCGCCCGCTGCCGCGCGGCATCGTCGTCGCCGTCCTGGACCAGCAGCGGCTGCACCGCTCCGGCGAGCCCCTGCACCAGCGCGACTTCAACAAAGATCAGCGGTTCGCCCGGCAGTGCCGGATGAAAGAAGGCAAAGCAGCGCCGATCGGGCGCGAGGCGTCGGCGCAGATCATCCCAGCCCTGAATCTCGTGCACCGCCTCATAGGCGATCAGCTTGTCGAGCAGTGCTGCCGACGACTGCCAGTCGATCCGCCGCAGTTCGAGAAAGCCGCGGTTGAACCAGGATGCAAACAGATGCTTGAGATCGCCGTCCAGCGACTTCAGGGCCGGCTCGTCGCGGAGATGCGCCGTCAGCTCCTTGCGCATGGCGACCAGCGCGCCGGTGCCGCCGGTTGCCATGTTCATTCGCCGCAACAGCTCCTGCCGCGGCGGATCGGCTGCTTGCGCCAACCGCGCCGCGCTCTCGGCCGTGGCGCCGGCAAGATAGGCTTGCGCGGCCGCCCGCAACGCGGCCGCGTCGGGCAGGAAGTTGGTGGCGAGATGGCGGTGGAAGCGGCTACGATCGTCGGCGTCGAGGCCGCGTAGGACGTCGTGCAGCTCGCGCGCGACCACCGCGCCGGAAGCTTCGCCGCGTTCGGACAGCAAGGCTGCCGCGAGCCGCTTCGCCTGATCGAGCGGCGCGATGGCATCGGGCGCCGATCCGGCGTCGGCGCTGCCGCGCAGACCGAGCGAAATCCGAAGCCGCTCCAGCCAGGACGACCCTGACTGTGCGTCGCGAAAATGGCTGGTTCGGGCGTTCTTCATGACGTTTATCCTTCTGCGGAATGGAGCGCCGGCTTCGCCTGGACGTCGGCCCTTGCGGGCGTTGCGACTGACGGCCGAAGGAATTTCGCCGGCGGCGCGTAAAGACCGCCGGAGCAGGCGACGAGATCGCCGAGCGTCTGCGCGGCGAGCAGATCGCGCGTTGCCGTCGTGGCGTCGATGCCGAGATCGGACGGCCGCATCACGATGCCGCGCCTGCGCAAATCCTCGGTCACGTCAGCCGAACGCGCGCGCCCGAATTCGGTGTCACCGGCAATGGCGCGCAGCGCTGCCGCGCGTTCCGCCACTGAGCGGCAAAGCAGGAGATTTGCGACGCCTTCTTCGGTGATCACATGGGTGACGTCATCGCCGTAGATCATCACCGGCGGCAATGCGAAGCCTGCGGCCGCCGCCAGGTCGAACGCATCCAGCCGTTCGACAAAGCTCGGCGCGCCATTCGGCTGCCGGGTCTGGACCATCTGCACGACAAGCTTGCGCCCGCGGATGGTTTCGCCGGCCTCCCTGCCCGCGCGCAACCAGGCCGGACTGTCGTGCCGTCGGCCGCGCGCATCGGCGCCCATATTCGGCGCGCCGCCGAAACCGGTGATCCGGTCCTTGGTTGCGGTGGAGCTGTTACCCTCAGCGTCGATCTGCAGGGTGCCGCCGATGAAGAGGTCGCAGGCATATTGCCCGGCGACCTGGGCCAGCGCGCGGTTCGAGCGCAAATTGCCGTCACTCCCCACCGGAAACACGTCGGCACGCGCCGATATGTATCGCTCCATGCCGAGCTCGGAGCCGAAGCAATAGACGTTGTCGACGAAGCCGGCCTCGATCGCAGGGATCAGCGTCGGGTGCGGATTGAGCACGAAGTGTCGTGCGACCTTCCCCTTTAATCCGCGCTCTGCTGCGAAAGTCGGGAGGATCAATTCGATCGCCGCCGTGGCGTAGCCGATGCCGTGATTGAGCCGCTGTACTTCGTAGGGCTCATAGACGGCGGCAATCGCCATCATCGCCATCAGGATGTTCTCATCGCGAACCTTTGCGGGATCACGCGTGAACAGCGGCTCGATGAGGTAAGGCTTTGGGCCCGGGACGACGAAGTCGACCCAATCGCCGGGAATGTCGACCCGCGGCAAGCGGTCGACGATCTCATTGACCTGCGCCACCACGATCCCGCCGCGGAAGGCGGTCGCCTCCGTGATGACAGGCGTGTCCTCGGTATTCGGACCGGTGTAGAGGTTGCCGTCGCGGTCCGCCTTGTCGGCCACGATCAACGCAACGCGCGGCGTCAGGTCGACCAGCATCCGCCCGTAAAGTTCGAGATAGGTGTGGATCGCGCCGATCTTCAGCGAACCCGTCGCGACCAGTTCGGCGAGCTTGCGGCTTTGCGGGCCGGCAAAGGCAAAGTCGAGCCGGTTGGCGATGCCGCGCTCAAACACCGCAAGGTGATCGGGCAAGGCCAGCACCGACTGCACCATGTGAAGATCATGCAGCCGCGCAGGATCGGCCTTGGCGAGTGCGGCAGCGAGAAAATCGGCCTGCTTCTGATTATCCCCTTCGACCGCGACGCGGTCGAAGGGCTCGATGACGGCCTCGAGCAGCGTCGTGGCGCGATCGGGCGGACAGACTTTTCCGTCGCCGCAGACCGATTGAGCCCTGCGCAAGCGATCGCCGCGGTTTGTCGATCTCGGGGTTGGTTGTTGTGACATCGTGAGCCCTTCCATGGTCCGGGATACCGATGACCGAAGGTAGGGGCGGGATATTGATTATAGAAACGATATTTTATAATATGATTGATCGCAAAGCATAATCAGTTGACCATGCTCGAATTCGACCTCCTCCGCACCTTCGTCGCAGTCGCCGATTGCGGCGGCTTCCACCGTGCGGCCGAGCAGCTCCACCTCACGCAGTCGACGGTAAGCCAGCAAATCAAGCGCCTCGAACTCGAGACCAGGCGGCCGCTGTTCCGCCGCACTACGCGGACGGTCGCGCTGACCGACGACGGCGAGATGCTGCTGGATGACGCGCGGCGGCTGCTGCAGCTCGAAGAAGCGGCGCGGCGTCGCCTCCACGCCCCGCAACTATCCGGCATGGTGCGCCTGGGCGCGGTCGAGGAAGTTGCCAGCGGTTCGCTGCCGCCCGCGCTCGGCCGCTTCGCCAAATTGCATCCGCACGTGAAGCTCGAGGTGCAGATCGGCGTCAGTTCCGAACTGATCGGAGAGCTCGACGCCGGGCGGCTCGACGTGGTGCTGGCCAAGCGTCCGCTCGGCACATCACGCGGACGTCTTGCATGGCGCGAGCCGCTGTTGTGGACCGCCGCAGACACCTTTGAATTCGCTGCTGGCGCGCCGTTGCCGCTGGCGCTGTATCGCGAGCATTCGGTGTCGCGCGAGGCCGCACTTCAAGCGCTGCGCACCAGCGATCTTTCCTGGGAGATCGTCTACACCAGCCCCAGCCTGACCGGTGTCCGCG
Organism: Bradyrhizobium sp. AZCC 1678; assembly: GCF_036924765.1. Lineage (NCBI taxonomy): Bacteria > Pseudomonadati > Pseudomonadota > Alphaproteobacteria > Hyphomicrobiales > Nitrobacteraceae > Bradyrhizobium > Bradyrhizobium sp. AZCC 1678. The sequence goes on along the minus strand of NZ_JAZHSE010000001.1, from coordinate 1,423,603 downwards.
CCGCGGGCCTGGCCGGCCTTGCCGTTACACCGCTGCCGGTGAGTGCCATCGTCGGCGGCTTACGCGTCCTCGGCGCCGCAGAGGGCCTGCCGCGCCTTCCCGATCTCGAATTCGCGATCTTTGAACGGGATCGGCCCGCGGCCGCGGCGGCGGCACTGGCGGCAACGCTGGCATCTCTGGCGCCGGTTGCAGAGCAACCCGTTCGCAGGACCAGGAAGCGCAACTAGCGCCTTGATCCCGATCAACATTTGCGCTGCGCTGGTAGCATCCCGGAGCCGCGCCGAAATGTGGGAATTCGCATAGACACCAAAGCTGGAAAGGCTCTAAAAAGGCGCGAAGCCAATCCGGCCGGTTCCGGTTCCAGGTCCTTGTGATGGATTACAGCAAATTTTTCAGTGCCGCCCTCAACCGCCTGCATGACGAGCGGCGCTACCGCGTTTTCGCCGACCTCGAACGGATCGCGGGCCGCTTCCCGCATGCGGTCTGGCACTCGCCGAAGGGTCCGCGCAATGTCGTGATCTGGTGTTCCAACGACTATCTCGGCATGGGCCAGCACCCGAAAGTGGTCGGCGCCATGGTCGAGACCGCGACCCGCGTCGGCACCGGCGCCGGCGGCACCCGCAACATCGCGGGCACCCATCATCCGCTGGTGCAACTCGAACAGGAACTGGCCGACCTGCACGGCAAGCAGGCTTCGCTGCTGTTCACTTCCGGCTACGTCTCGAACCAGACCGGCATCTCGACGATCGCAAAACTCATTCCGAACTGCCTCATTCTGTCTGACGCGCTGAACCACAATTCGATGATCGAAGGCGTGCGCCAGGCCGGCTGCGAGCGGCAGATCTTCCGCCACAATGACCTCGCGCATCTCGAAGAGCTGCTGATGGCGGCGGGTCCCGGGCGGCCCAAGCTGATCGCCTGCGAGAGCCTGTATTCGATGGACGGCGACGTAGCCCCGCTCGCAAAGATCTGCGATCTCGCCGAGAAATACGGCGCCATGACCTACGTCGACGAGGTCCATGCGGTCGGCATGTACGGCCCGCGCGGCGGCGGCATTGCCGAGCGCGACGGCGTCATGCATCGCATCGACGTGCTGGAAGGCACGCTCGCCAAGGCCTTCGGCTGCCTCGGCGGCTACATCGCCGGCAATGCCGAGATCATCGACGCGGTCCGCTCCTACGCACCGGGCTTCATCTTCACGACGGCGCTGCCGCCCGCGATCTGTTCGGCCGCAACGGCCGCGATCCGCCACCTCAAGACCTCGAACTGGGAGCGCGAGCGCCACCAGGACCGCGCCGCCCGGGTCAAGGCGATCCTCAACGCCGCGGGGCTCCCCGTGATGTCGAACGAAACCCACATCGTGCCGCTGTTCGTCGGCGATCCCGAGAAGTGCAAGCGGGCCTCCGACATGCTGCTGGAGGAGCACGGCATCTATATCCAGCCGATCAACTATCCGACGGTGGCCAAGGGCACCGAGCGCTTAAGGATCACGCCCTCGCCCTACCACGACGACGGCCTGGTCGACGGGCTCGCGGAAGCGCTGCTGCAGGTCTGGGACCGCCTCGGCCTGCCGCTGAAGCAGCAATCGCTGGCGGCCGAGTAACCCTACCCCTCCAAACCTTCGCAAATTGGGCCGGTAGCGCGGTGCGCTGCCGGCCCAAAGCGCTTATACTCGCCTCTTCCGGCCCCGGCGGTTTCGAACGCCCCAAGGCCGGGAAGGGAGACAAGCAGCGATGCTGCACGACTGGGGCGTAATCGCCGCCGCGTTCGCCTATATCGGCCTGTTGTTTGGCGTCGCCAGCTATGGCGACCGGCTGTCGCCGGGCCAGCGCGGCCGCGCCGGCATGCTGATCTATCCGCTGTCGCTGGCAATCTACTGCACCTCCTGGACCTTCTTTGGCTCGGTCGGTTTCGCCACCCGCACCAGCATCGACTTCCTCGCGATCTATGTCGGCCCGATCCTGATGATCGGGCTATGCACGCCGTTGTTGCGGCGCGTGATCCAACTCGCCAAGTCGCAAAACATCACCTCGATCGCCGACTTCATCGCGGCGCGCTACGGCAAGAGCCAGGCTGTCGCCGCCACGGTGGCTGTCATCGCGATCTTCGGATCGGTGCCTTACATCGCGCTGCAGCTCAAGGCGGTGGCGTCCTCGCTGGAAACGATCCTGAGCGAGGACAAGCTGTTCTCCTCGATGCCAATCATCGGCGACATCGCGCTGGTCGTGACACTGGCGATGGCGGCATTCGCGGTGCTGTTCGGCACCCGCCAGACCGACGCCACCGAGCACCAGCACGGCCTGATGCTGGCGATCGCCACCGAATCCATCGTCAAGCTGGTGGCCTTCCTCGCCGCCGGCGCCTTTGTCACCTTCTGGATGTTCACGCCCGTCGAGCTGATCGAACGCGCAATGAAGACCCCGGAGGCGGTGCGCGCCATCAACTATGTGCCGTCGATCGGCAATTTCCTCACCATGACGCTGCTGTCGTTCTGCGCGATCATGCTGCTGCCGCGGCAGTTTCACGTTAGCGTGGTCGAGAACTCCAGCCCCGAGGAAGTCAGCCGCGCCCGCTGGCTGTTTCCGCTCTATCTGATCGCCATCAACCTGTTCGTGATTCCGATCGCGCTCGCCGGCCTCGTCACCTTCCCGTTCGGCGCCGTGGACAGCGACATGTACGTATTGGCGCTGCCGATCGAGGCGGATTCCCCGCTGCTGAGCATTGCTGTCTTCGTCGGCGGTCTGTCGGCCGCGACCGCGATGGTGATCGTGGAGTGCGTCGCGCTCTCCATCATGGTCTCCAACGACATCGTCTTGCCGCTCGTGCTGCAGCGCAGCCCGGCGACGCGCGACGGCAGCAAGGATTTCGGCGACTTCCTGCTCAGGATCCGGCGCTTTGCGATCTTCGCCATCATGGTGATGGCGTATTTCTACTATCGCGCGCTCGGCAATGCGCAGCTGGCGGCGATCGGCCTATTGTCGTTCGCAGCGCTCGCCCAGCTGGCGCCGGCCTTCTTCGGCGGCCTGTTCTGGCGCAAGGGAACCGCCCGCGGCGCCATGACCGGCATGCTGGTCGGCTTCGCGGTGTGGGCCTATACGCTGTTCCTGCCGAGCTTCCTCGAGGGCAATCCCACCGGCCTGCTGCTGCTGCAACACGGACCGTTCGGCATCGAGGCGCTGCGTCCGCGGGCATTGTTCGGCGCCGATCTGCCGCCGCTGATGCACGGCGTGCTCTGGTCGCTCTCGCTCAACATCCTGACCTACATCGTGATGTCGATCGCGCAACGGCCGTCGTCGATCGAACGGCTGCAGGCGGATCTGTTCGTACCCAACACGCTGACGCCGATCGCGCCGACGTTCCGGCGCTGGCGGACGACCGTTACCGTGCAGGACATCCAGACCACGGTGGCGCAATATCTCGGCCCCGAGCGCGCTGCCCAGGCCTTCGAGGCCTTTGCCGCCGGCCGTCCCGGCAATCTCGATCTGGCCGCGCCCGCCGATTTCGAATTGCTGCAACACGCCGAACGCCTGATCGCCTCCTCGATCGGGGCCGCCTCCTCGCGCCTCGTGATGTCGCTGTTGCTGCGCAAGCGAACCGTCTCCGCCAAGGCCGCGCTGAAGCTGCTCGACGATTCCCACGCCGCGCTGCATTTCAACCGCGAGATCCTGCAGACCGCGCTGAACCATGTGCGCCAGGGCATCGCGGTGTTCGATGCGGATTTGCAGTTGATCTGCTCGAACGCCCAGTTCGGTGAAATTCTGGCGCTGCCGCCGCATCTCGTTCAGCTCGGCATCCCCTTGCAGGAAATCCTCGAATTCATGGGCGCCGTCAGCCCGGCCGACTTCGGCGACCCCGACGGGTTGCTGCAGCGGCGGCTGGATGCCTACACCACCGAGGGCGAGCCCTATCTGGAGCGCCTGCCCGACCGCCACATGGTGATCGAGGTCCGCTCCAACCGGATGCCGGGCGGTGGCTTCGTCGTTACCTTCTCCGACGTCACGCCGAGCTTCGAGGCCGCCGAAGCGTTGGAACGCGCCAATGCGACGCTGGAAAAGCGTGTCCGCGACCGCACCGAGGAGCTCACCCGCCTGAATTCCGAACTGGCGCAAGCCAAAAGCACCGCCGAGGACGCCAACATCTCGAAAACGCGATTCCTGGCAGCCGCCAGCCACGACATCCTGCAGCCGCTCAACGCGGCGCGGCTCTATGTGACGAGCCTCGTCGAGCGGCAGAATGGCGGCGAGGATTCGCGCCTGGTGGAGAACATCGACGACTCGCTGGAGGCGATCGAGGAAATCCTCGGCGCGCTACTGGACATCTCGCGACTCGATGCGGGCGCGATGACGACCTCGATCTCAAGCTTCAAGATGGCCGACCTGATGCGCTCGCTCGAGATTGAGTTCGCGCCGATCGCCCGCGCCAAGGGGCTGGAGCTGACCTTCGTGCCCTGCTCGCTGCCGGTGCAATCCGACCGCTCGCTGCTGCGCAGGCTGCTGCAGAATTTCATCTCGAACGCCATCAAATACACCCCGCGCGGGCGCGTGCTGGTCGGCTGCCGCCGCCACGGAAAATCGCTTCAGATCGCGGTCTACGACACCGGTGTCGGCATTCCCGTGACCAAGCGCAGCGAGATCTTCAAGGAATTCCATCGCCTCGAGCAGGGCGCGCGGATCGCCCGCGGCCTCGGCCTCGGCCTGTCGATCGTCGAGCGGCTGGCGCGCGTGCTCAACCACGGGATCGCGATCGATGCCAATGTCAGCGGCGGCTCGGTGTTTTCGGTGACCGTGCCGGTCGCCAAGGCGATCGACCACACCGCCGCGGTCACCAGCGCGACGCCGCTCTCCAAAACGCCGATAAGCGGCGCGCTGGTCGTCTGCATCGAGAACGACCCGGCGATCCTCGACGGCATGAAGACGCTGCTGACGGCGTGGGATGCCGAGGTGATCGCGGTGACCGACCCCGAGGCCGCGATCGCGGCGATCGAATCCTCCGGCAGCAGCGTGACCGGCCTTCTGGTCGACTACCATCTCGACCGCGGCAACGGCGTCGCCGCGATCCGCGAGATCCGCCGCCGCTTCGGCGAAAACATTCCCGCGATCCTGATTACCGCGGATCGCAGCCCCAATGTGCGGGCGGCCGCGCGCGAGGAGAACATCGCGATCCTCAACAAGCCGGTCAAGCCGGCGTCGCTGCGCGCTTTGCTCGGCCAGTGGCGGGCGCAACAGCTGGTGGCGGCGGAGTAGCTGTTCCGCCTTCGCTGGACGTCACCAGCTCATTGTCCCTTCGACCAGCCTGATCAATTCCGGGTCGTCGAAGGTTTTGGCCGTGCAGACAGCGCCCGCAGCGACCAGATCGCCATGTCCAAGGCTCGTTCGCATTCCAATCGTCGCAATGCCTGCGCCGGAGGCTGACTGAATCCCGGAGCGGGAATCCTCGAACGCAAGAGACAGGTCGGGCGCGGCGCTTACCGCGCGCAGGCCTTCCAGATAAGGCATCGGATGCGGCTTGCCGTGCGCAAGTTCGTCGCCAAGGATGACAGCCTTGAACCGGTGCATGATCCCCAGCCCGGAAAGCATCATTTCCGCATTCAGGCGAGGTGCGTTCGTCACCGCCACCATGGGGACGCTTGCACGATCCGCGCGGTCGAGCAGTTTCATCAGACCCGGTAACGGCTGAATTTGCCCGATGCGAGCTTGCGGAAGGCCTCTTCCTTTTCCGCCATGATAGCCGCCTGGCGCTCCGGCGAATGACCCGGCAGAAACCGTTCGCTGATCGAAGTATTGGAAAACCCCATCAGCTCTTTCGACGCTCGGTCGCGATCGAACACATGGCCGTGCGACGCGAACACTTGATTGAACGCTTCCAGATGAAGCGCATCGGTGTCGGCCAATGTGCCATCAATGTCGAACAGCAGCGCTTTCCCGAATCCCGGCATGCGTGCTGCTACGTCGTCGGCGTGCCCTGGCGCCACTGGCCGCCGGAGATCTTCGCCGCCGCGATCACGGCCTGCGTGCGGCTCTCGACGCCGAGCTTCTGCAGGATCGCCGAGACATGCGCCTTGATGGTCGCTTCCGACACCCCGAGCTCATAGGCGATCTGCTTGTTGAGCAGGCCCTCCGACAGCATCATCAGCACCCGCACCTGTTGTGGCGTCAGCGTCACCAGCCGGTCGCGCAGCCGCGCCATGTCGGGATCGTCGGCCGAGGTGAGATCGGTGTCCGGCGGAACCCAGACGTCGCCTTCCATCACCTTCAAGATGGCGTCGCGCAGGGTTTCGACGCCGAAGCGCTTGGGAATGAAGCCGGAGGCGCCGAAATCCAGCGAGCGTCGGATCGTGCCGGCATCGTCGCTCGCGGACACGATCACCACCGGAATAGCCGGATACTGCGCGCGCAGATAGATCAGGCCGGAGAATCCCGAGATCCCCGGCATGGTGAGATCGAGCAGGATCAAATCGACGTCGGAATCCCGTTCCAGCAGCGCGGTGAGATCGTCGAACGATCCGGCCTCGCTGACGACGGCCGACGCCACCACACTGCCCACCGCCTGCCGCAAAGCATCGCGGAATAGCGGGTGGTCATCGGCAATGACGAGATGGGTATTGGCAGCGGCGGTCATTCAGTTCTTGCGCGAGGTTGCAACGGCACGGACGGGAACAGGCCCGCTGCGTGAATTCAATTGTCCTCCGCCGGGCGGCCGCATGCAAGGCGCAAATATCGCCCTGCGCAGAAGCGGTTAACCGCCCCCTTGTGCATCGCACAATGACCTGGCCGGCGGTCACGCAGGTCGGCAGGGCGCGGGTATTGGCCGTCAATCTCCGCACGGTCCTTGATTGGCGATTGGTAAGACAAGCCATCAGCCCTTGAACGGGACGTCGCGAAGCAATTCGTCGACGGATGCCACCGCTTCAAGCGCCGCCCGCAACCGATCCCTGTCGTGAGTTGACAGCCGATTCACCGAGACGGCATTGGAGGGCGGTATGCCGTGAGTGACATCGTCAACCTGCTGCGACACGATCAGATCGAGAAATACGCCATGCGCTTCGGCAAGCGCGTCCAGATCCGTTTCGCTGACTCGGAGCAACGCCTTTACGCCGGCTAATCGAGCCGGCGTCGATCGATCCATCACGTGATAGCGGATCGCCATGGCGCGCGCTGCGGAAACGACCCCGAACAGTCCTGCCCTCTTTAGATCGATGCGGCCCTCTTCGGTGCGGATGCCGCCAAGAAATCTCAGGCTCCGGGGAACGCTGATCCCCTCGACCAGAAGCTTGGCGAACGCGACCTGACCCTCGGCTGCGGCGAAGGCAGCCCGCCGCACGGCGACTGCAAGACTGCCGTCGCCGTGGACGGCGCGCAGGTCGAAGAAAATATCCACGGACAGCAGGTCCTTGGGGTCGGATCGCGCGATCCAGTGGTCGATGCGGCTCTGCCAGGTCGCGACCGAGCCGCGCCAGGGCGGATTCTTTGCCATGACACCGCCCTTGCAGTAGGGCACGCCGGCCTCGTGCAGGACATCCGCGACCAGCGTCCCCAGGGCCGCGAACCAACGATCCTCGCGACCCTCCGGCTCGCCCTGTTCGAAAATGACGGCATTGTCCTGGTCCATCGCCAGCAGGCTTTCGCCGCGACCGGCCGATCCAAGAACGATCGTTGCGTAGCGGCATGGCGCGCCGCCCTCGCCGCGTTCCCGCATGATTCGCTCGGCGATCGCGGCGGCCTGTCCGGTGAGCCCACCGAGTTCGCGGGAAATCACTTCCGCTATATCCCGGCCGGAGAGTCCCTCGGCCAGCAGCGCTTCCGCGACCCCCGGCAGCTTGGCCCAGGCAACCGCCAGGCCGTGTGCGTCCACCGCATCATCGATCTCCTCGCCGAGCGAAATAGCCTCCCCGGCGCGCAGGCGGAGCAGGTCACGCGCGGACAATGCCCCGACCACGTGGCCAGCCTCATCGACGACGCCGAGGTGGCGGGTCTTGAGACGGTTCATGCGGCCGATTGCTCGATAGACGAACGCGTCATCGAGAACCGCAGCCAGCGGCCGGCTCGTGATTTGTTCGACCGGCAGATCGAGCGCGGCGGCGCCGAACCGGTCGATCGCAGATAGCAGGTCGCGTTCCGTGACAATGCCCGCTTCCGCCGCCTTGACGACGCCGGCAACCGCATGCGGCGCCACGAAGACAGCCGATATTCTTTCGCTCGCAAGCCGCGCGAGCACGTCATGAACTGAAATGTCGGCCTCCACAAAGACCGGAGGCGTCCGCATGATGTCGCGATTGCGATGCCGATAGGCGTAGCTGTCGAAGCGCTTCAGGGTGCGTTCCGCATCGGCGCGTTCCGGAGCTGCGACGGCCTCGATCCAGCCGCTCCGCGCCTGATCGTCGAGTACGGAGGTGAGAGCGAGGCAGGCCCGTTCGGCCTCGGCGATGGTGCGGATCCCGTGATCGCGCAACTTCGGCACCAGCGCCAGAAACATCCGCGACGCCGTCGTGGCGTCACCGAGCGCGGAATGCCTGCCTGCGACGTCGACACCGAGCCATGCGGCGAGCTCCTCCAGCGAATAGCCGACCAGTTCCGGTGCGGCAATCTGCGCCAGCAGCCGCGTGTCCAGCGTGCGTGGCCGTGTCCACGGCAGACCGGCGAGGTCGCATTCCCGCCTCAGCACCGCAAGATCGAATCCGACCGAATGCCCGATTACGACGGCCTGACCGAGAAACGCGGTGAACCGCGGCCAGACATCGGAGAACAATGGCGAGCCGGCGACCATGGCATCGTCGATGCCGTGAATGCGGGTCGTCTCGGCGGGGATCGATTGACCGGCCGGCCGCAGCAACTGACGGAACTTGTCGCCAGCCACCAGCTTTCCGGCCGACAATCGCACCGCGGCCAGCTCGATCACCCGCGCCTTGCGTGGATCGAGCCCGGTGGTCTCGGTATCGATGACAACGGCGTCGAGCGACAAAAGCGGGACGACGCCACCTGTCCTGTCCATCGCCTCTCCCTGCCGGCAGCCGCACGCGGGGTGATGATCGAAGAACTATGCCACGGCAGCCGTGGTCATTGCCCGCTCCAGCGCCGCCCTGTCCATGCGCGAGATCAATTCGTCGTGGATGTTGCACAGGCTGACCCGGAGATAATTCCGCGTGGTCTTGAAATCCCGGCCGCGCAGCTTCTCGTGGATCGGCATCATTGCAAAATAGGCTTCCGCCAGCGGCTCGGGAATGTCCATCACCCGTTTGGGGGCGTGCCCTCCGACGAGATCAAGCCGATGCGCCAGGTTGCTGCGCGCGGCCAGCCATGCCTCTTCTCCAATCGACGGCGGAACGGGATAGCGGTCGAAAACCGAAAGAACGACTGATATCAGCTGGTCGAGCATTTGGCGGCGCGGCATCCCGGATTGGGAAGCGAGCACCCCTTCGATCATTTCGCCGACCATCGAGAGGCCCAGCGGAAAGGCCTGCCAGCGAGCGTGCTCGACGGATTGCGCAAACCCCTCTTCGGCAAACAGAACCTTGGCGTAGTGACCTGCCCGCGCACGCGAGTATTCGTAGATACCCTTCTGCACGATGAAGGCCGATTGCGCGTTGATGAAGTCGGCAAGCTCCTCACGGTCGCGAATCGGCGGACGTGGACGAAACAACTTTTCGAACAGCTTCATCGCACTCTTTCCTGCCAAGTGGACCAGACCGGTTCGCCAGTCTATCCGGCATTTGCCAAGCTCGCACGCTCAAGTGCTGCATTGCCGCTCTTAGCAGCTGCAGCATACGTCTTATTCCCCCAAAGTATTATCGAGTTGGAACCGCCGCTGGTGTTAGCCTTCGTTGACTCCAAACCGGCGCCAGACCGGTTGAAGCCGCGGCATGGGGGGCGCCGCACTGAAGGGATTGCATTCCCCTCGATCATTCGATCCCGGCGCTGACCGGGGTCTTGAGGGAGGATTTGCAGCTCATGGCTAACTCCGCTGATCTGAAAGCGAAAGAAGAAGCACATTGGGCGAAGACATCGCGCCTGATGTACACGCACCTGGCCGTCTGGTTCTTCTTCGGCTTCATCATCCACATGTTCGTGAAGCCGCTCAACAATATCATCATTCCGATCCTCGGTTTCCCGCTCGGCTTCTACATGGCCGCGCAAGGCTCGCTCATCGTGTTCGTGGTCATGCTGTTCATGTTCGCGAAGCAGCAGGACAAGATTGACCGCGAATTCGGCTTTGCCGAGGAAGATTGAGGGGGATCGACCATGGCTACACAAGGCACTGCCAGCACCTCAGACTTCATCAAGAATCTGGGGAAGATGTACGGTACTTATACCGGCGGCTTCATCGGATTCATCCTCTTCCTCGCGGTTCTCGAGCAAGTCGGTGTTCCGAACAAGATCCTTGGCTACCTGTTCGTTTTCTTCACGCTCGCCGTCTACGCCATCATCGGCGTGATGACGCGGACAGCGGAGGTCTCGGAGTATTACGTCGCCGGACGGCGTGTCCCGGCTTTCTATAACGGCATGGCCACCGGCGCCGACTGGATGTCGGCGGCCTCCTTTGTCGGCATGGCCGGCACCTTGTTCCTCCTCGGCTATGACGGGCTGGCATGGGTGCTCGGGTGGACCGGCGGATTTGTGCTGGTGTCGATCCTGATCGGACCATACCTGCGCAAGTTCGGCGCCTATACCGTGCCCGACTTCCTGTCGTTCCGGTACGGCGGCAATTTCGCCCGCGCGCTCGGCGTGATCGTGCTGGTTGCCTGCTCCTTCACCTATGTGACGGCGCAAATCTACGGCACCGGCCTGATCGCCTCGCGATTCCTCGGGATGCAGTTCGAGCTTGCCGTTTTCGCCGGACTTGTCGGCATCCTGCTCTGCGCGATGCTGGGCGGCATGCGGGCGGTGACCTGGACGCAGATCGCGCAATACATCGTGCTGATCATCGCCTATCTGACCCCGATCGTTATCCTGTCCACCACGCAGTACGGAATTCCGATCCCTCAACTCACTTACGGACAGGCGATTGTGGATATTACCGCGCGCGAGCAACAAATGCTGGCGACGGGTCTGACGACAGCCGCAGCGCTGAAGCCGCACATCCAGCCCTTCATCAACTATAGCCCGCTCAACTTCTTTGGGATCATCATGTGCATGATGGTCGGCACGGCTTCGTTGCCGCACATCCTGATGCGTTACTTCACCACCCCGTCGGTGCGTGAAGCGCGCCAGTCCGTGGCGTGGTCGTTGCTGTTCATCTTCCTGCTGTACTTCTCGGCGCCGGCCTACGCGGCGTTCTCCAAGCTGGAAGTTTATACCAACATCATTGGACGCGACCTGACGGCCATTCGCCCTTGGCTGTTCAGCTGGGGTGAGCTGGGGTTGATCCAGATCTGCGGCAAGAACGCAGGCAGCATCGATGCGATTGTCGCAGCGTGCAAGGCGATTGCCGGACATCCCGGTGTCGTCAGACTGCAGGACTTCGTGATCAACACCGACGTGATCGTGCTCTCCACGCCTGAGATCGCGGGACTTCCGTATGTGATCTCGGGTCTGGTCGCCGCCGGCGGTCTCGCCGCCGCGCTGTCCACCGCTGACGGGCTGCTGCTCGCCATCGCAAACGCGCTGTCGCACGACGTTTACTACAAGATGATCGACCCCAACGCGCCGACCATGCGTCGGCTCACGGTGGCTCGCGCTCTCCTTGTGGTCGTCGCCGTGATCGCGGCCGCGACGGCGGCAACCAAACCCGGCGACATCCTGGCCATGGTTGGCTGGGCGTTCTCGCTGGCGATGGCCGGCAACTTCCCGGCCCTCGTAATGGGCGTCTGGTGGAAACGCACGACAGCGACGGGCGCTGTCTGCGGCATCATTGCCGGGTTCGGATTGTGCCTGTTCTATCTCGTGACAACGCGGTACTTCCCGGGCGCAGGCGTCAAGTATTTCGGCATGACCTCGCTGACCAACCCGCTGACCGGGGCGCCGCTGGTCGACATCGCGAAAGCCATGGCATTGCCCAATGCCATGGAAAGCTTCCCCACCCTCGCCCACCCGATGGCCAACAAGGTCGGCTGGTTCGACCTCAACAACATCAACTGCGGATTGTTGGGAACGCCACTCGGCTTCGCGGTCATCTACATCGTCAGCAAGCTCGGCAAGGAGCCGTCTGCGGAAATGCAAGCCTATGTCGACGACATCCGCAAGCCGCGAGGCAGGACGGTGCTCGAGGAGAGGACGACCTGACGCTTCTCAAAACTGGATATCGACAGACGGGGCCTTTCAGGGCCCCGTCTTTGTTTGTCGCATCATATCTGCCTTGCCCGGACATCCTGCCCTTGCCATTGTTAGAGAACGGCGGATTGCAATAATCGGCCTTTGTCTCATCAGATGGTGTCAGGCAGCGAGGAGAAACTCCCTTGGATTTCGCAAGCTCGCTCTCCGCATATTGGTACTTCCATCTGCCCAACTTTGTTCTTGCAGTATTGATGTACACGCTGCTTGGCCGTGTCCTGCTTGGTTTGATGGTGGATGCAGACTCGCCGAATTACATCTGGCGGTTCTTTTGCCGAATCACTGATCCCGTCGTCGCCGCTGTCGCGATCGTGACGCCGAAGGTGACCCCTCCGGTGCTGCTTTGGCTGTTCGGCTTCGTCTGGCTGTTCTGGCTGCGCGTCGTGCTTCACTACACGTTGCTGTTGCTGAATCTCGCGCCCAGGTTCGGCGGAGCAGCGTCATGAACCGCAATTTCTATTTCATCGGGATTGCGTTTTTCGGAATGATCAACGGCATCTTCAACCAGCTCGCGCTGATTTTCACGCTGCTGTATGTCCAGTTGCTCGCCGGCCCGCTGCTGTTTGGCAGCCTGTCCCTGACGCTGATGTTCGCATCGCTGATGGTCTCGACCGCCACCGTCATCCTGGGTGGAATTCCGGCGGCGCTCTACGAGCGGGCCACCGGCGCATCGGAATCAACCAACGCGTCGCTCTGGATATGGCTTGCTGGAACCGCCATTCTCGCGCTTCCCGCCGCCGGTAACTTTCTCAAGATCGGGCTCTAATCGTCGATAGGCGGTGTTGAGGACAAGCCTTGCTGCCGCTACGCTCCGGCCCAAATTGAATCCGACATAATTCCTTCCATTGACGGAATGGCGGATCATGGAAGAGATGCGCCGTATTGCCTATGAGACCGTGCTTCGCGCATGCGGATTCGCGTCGCTGGCCATCTTCTGCATCATGATCGGACTGTCGTTTCTGCCGCGCTCGGCCTTTCAGGCGGGAGGTTTCCTCAGCATTGTGATGACGCTCGTTCTGGTGCTGAAAGCCCGTGAAGCCCTGACCAAAGATCATCGCCGGACCGAGATGTGGCTCTATCTCCCCAAGGAGAGCCGTCCGCCCCTGGCCTCCGCGCAGAGGGTGATTTCGACGATCATGCGCGAGACCTATTTGATGTTCGCGCGCTGGACTGCGCTCATCTCCATCCTGCTGTGGAGCATTGCGCTTCTTTTTTCTGTTATTGGACTTTAGTTCGAGCCGCCTTCCGACGGAACGCCGCGGCCGTCAGGTCTCTGCTTGCTGTTGGCGAATGCAGAACGGTCAAAGCATTGAGAACGGCGTGCAATGCCAAGACCTTCTGTGTTCCGGAAATCGCACTGCCCATTGATTATGCAGCTTGAACCGTGCGGGCGCGGTAGCCGGCTCTGAGGTTCTGTCGTGCACGAAAGCGCTCAGCGCCAGCCGAAAGTACTATTGGGCCAAGCTCCCCGAGCATGTAGGAAGTCCCAAATAATTAAGCGTCGATCTGACGCAACACACATGTTTGTGAGTGAAAAAGGGGAGCGAATCGGAAATGTCTACAATGACTGCCACGTCCGGCAAGGCCGCCGGGATGACGAAGGACGAACGTTTCGTCATTCTCGCGTCTTCGCTCGGTACTGTCTTCGAATGGTATGACTTCTACCTGTTCGGCTCGCTTGCCAGCGTGATCGGCGCGCAATTCTTCGGGGTCATTGATCCCGCAACGAATCAGCCGATGTTCAACCAGGCCACCCGCGACATCTTCGCGCTGCTGGCGTTCGCCGCGGGCTTCATCGTTCGCCCGTTCGGCGCCATCGTATTTGGTCGCGTCGGCGACATCGTCGGCCGCAAATACACCTTCCTGGTCACCATTCTGATCATGGGCCTGTCGACCTTCATCGTCGGCATATTGCCCAACGCGGCGACCATCGGCATTGCGGCGCCGATCATTCTGATCGCATTGCGCCTGCTGCAGGGCCTCGCGCTCGGCGGCGAGTACGGCGGTGCAGCGACTTACGTCGCGGAGCACGCCCCGATGGGCAAGCGCGGCTACTACACCTCGTTCATCCAGACCACGGCCACGCTCGGCCTGTTCCTGTCGCTGCTGGTGATCCTGTTCACCCGTTCCGCACTCGGCGAAACCGAATTCGCGAAATGGGGCTGGCGCATTCCGTTCCTGGTCTCGGTGCTGCTGCTCGGCATCTCGGTCTGGATCCGGCTGCGGCTGAATGAATCGCCGGTGTTCCAGAAGATGAAGGACGAGGGCAAGGGCTCCAAGGCGCCGCTGACCGAAGCCTTCGCCAACTGGAGCAACGCCAAGATTGTCATCCTGGCGCTGATCGGCGGCGTGATGGGTCAGGGCGTGGTCTGGTACACGGGCCAGTTCTACGCGCTGTTCTTCATGCAATCGATCCTCAAGGTCGACGGCTACACCGCCAACCTCTTGATCGCCTGGTCGCTGTTGTTCGGAACCGGCTTCTTCGTCGTGTTCGGCGCACTCTCCGACAAGATCGGCCGCAAGCCGATCATTCTGGCGGGCTGCCTGATCGCGGCGCTGACCTTCTTCCCGATCTTCAGGATGATCACGACCAACGCCAACCCAGCGCTGGAGAAGGCCATCGAGTCGGTCAAGGTGGAAGTGGTCGCAGACAAGGCAGGCTGCGGCGACCTGTTCAACCCGGTCGGCACTCGCGTCTTCACCGCACCTTGCGACACCGCTCGCGCCTACCTCGCGCAGCAGTCGGTCAAGTATTCGACCAGCTACGGCGCGGCAGGCTCCGGCGTGAAGGTTGTCGTCAACGGCAAGGACGTTCCTTACACCGACGCCAAGGCCTCCAACCCGCAAGTGCTGACGGCGGTGCAGGGCGCAGGTTATCCGAAAGCAGGCGACGCCCAGATCGTGAAGATGTCGCACCCATTCGATATCTTCCAGCCGCGGATCGCGGCTGTGATCGGGCTGCTGTTCATCCTGGTGGTCTACGTCACCATGGTGTACGGGCCGATTGCGGCGATGCTGGTCGAACTGTTCCCGACCAAGATCCGCTACACCTCGATGTCGCTGCCCTATCACATCGGCAACGGCTGGTTCGGCGGCTTGCTGCCGGCGACCTCGTTCGCGATCGTAGCCTCGACCGGCGATATCTACGCGGGTCTGTGGTATCCGATCATCTTCGCGTCGATAACGGCAGTGGTCGGCTTCTTCTTCCTGCCGGAAACCAAGGACGTCGACATCACGAAGTAACCGCTTTCGTTCGGCGGTGGCCGGACGAAGAAACGACGAACCGGCCGCGGAGCGATCCGCGGCCGGTTTGCTTTTGTGGGAGCCTCAACCGGTCATGCCAATGAACTGCAGCACGATCTCGCGCCGGTGCGGCCGCGCGCGGTGCTCGACCAGATAGATCGCCTGCCACGTGCCCAGGGCGAGCGCGCCCTGCAGCACAGGGATGTGCAGCGAGGTCGCGGTCAACATGGTCTTGATATGCGCCGGCATGTCGTCCGGCCCCTCGGTGTCGTGGCGCCAGCCGGCATTCTCGGGCGCGAGCCGGTTCAGCGCCGTCGCCAAATCGATGAGCACGGTCGGATCGGCATTTTCCTGGATCGTGAGAGACGCCGAGGTGTGACGAATAAACAGCGTCACCGCGCCTTCGCGCGCATGCACTTCTCGCGCGAACTTCGCGACCTCGGCCGTGAGATCGGTAAAGCCCGCGCCTGAGGTCTGCACGGTCAGCAGCGAGGACACGATGGAGGACGCGGTCACGGACGAAGAAGCAGTTCGAGAAACGGATCTGGGCGCCGTCATAGGTTAGATCTCTCAACACGTCGTCCCTGCCTGGTGCGCAATTGCCCACGGGCGCAGGGACCCATACTCCGCGGCCTCTCGGTTTCAGGCGATCGGAGTTGATACTTTTCAAACAACCAGCAGCGGTGGTTATGGGTCCCTGCTCCCGTGCGCAATTGCGCACTAGGCAGGGACGACCCGCGAGAGCGCGAGCCACCCGTCAAATCTTGCCGTTGACGTCCCTCTGCACCCGGTTGGCCATCTCGATCAAGCGCCGCCAGGCCCGCTCCAGGAACGACATCATGCGATCCATGTCGCGGTCGCTCGGCAGCGGAATCTCGATCTTGCGCTCGGCCTCGGCTACCTTCGGCTCGCTCTTCTTCAGCGAATCCGATTTCGGCAGCGGCTCTTCGATCTTGCCGGGCACGGTCGGCTCGCGCTCGGCGAGTTGCGCCTTGAACCTTTCATTCTCGGCCTGCAGCCGGACAATGTCGGCTTGCAAACGGCCGATTTCCGTGTCCATCGCCGCGCGTTCGTCGGGGACGGCGTAGCAGGCCCAGCCCGCGCCCGAATTGTTGCAGGTCGAAATCGCGCCGGTTCTTGTATCGAGCCGAAGCACGCCCTCCCCCGTCGGTGACAGCGCATAGCGGCCGTTCTCGGTATCGGGCGCGGCTCCCGCGAGCGCGTGGCCGCCGACTGTGAGACAAAGCGCCAGCACGGCGGGCCTTAAGAATTTCGAGGACGATTTCGCTGTGCTCATGGGCTTGCTCCCGCCTCAGGACAGTACCGGTTTCCTCGACCGCCGGGGCGCTTTCAAGGCACCCCTTACACGACTGAGCTATAGGGCGCCCGGCCGGACTTCAACGCATCTTCCAGCAATTCGAGGCGGTCCTGTCCCCAGAACACTTCGCCCTCGAGCACATAGACCGGCGAGCCGAATACGTCGGCCGCGAGCGCATCCTGCCGGTTCTGCTCATACGCCGCGCTGATTGCCTCCGCGCCGGAGCGCTCCACCAATTGCTTGCCGGGCAGCCCCGATTCGTCGGCGAGTTTTTCGATCGTTGCGGGATCGGCGAGATTGAGCTGATCTTCCCATACGGCGGCAAAGGCCCGGCGCAAATAGCGGTCGGGATCGTGGCCGGCCTCGAGCGCCGCGATCACGACGCCATCGGCCAGGCGGGCATTGAATGGCCAGTGCGCCGGCTGCAGATGAAATTTCAGTCCGCGCTTGTCGCGCCAGCGCTGCAGTTCGACCATCCGGTAGCGCTGCCGGACCGGGTGGCGCTTCATCAAAGGCAGGCCGCCGGTCTCCGAAAACAGATCGACCAGCACCACCGGCCTGTGATTTACCTTGAGATCATAAATACTTACTAGGCGCCTAAAGGACTGATGCCCGATATAGGCCCAGGGCGACTGGAGCGAGAAATAGTAATCGACCTGACGCGGCATGTGGGCTCCGGGGCCGGGGATTTTCGTTTCGCTTTGGACATCCCAACAGAGCGTTCAAACGGGTGCAAGATCGATCCGTGTGGCAATACTGCTGCACTGCGATCGCAGGTCCACAGTGTCGCAGGCGGCAACCGAATAAACTCAATCAAATCAATGAAATAGCTGGTTACGACCTAATCTTGACTTGAATAGACGCGGTAAGTATGGTCCGCGCGGCTTTCAAGGGTGACGGGCGTAATTTCCATCAACCGTTGGCATCGTTTAATGTCTTGGGCATGGCCGAAGACAAGAACGACAACGTAAGTGGAAATCGCGATCAGCCGTCCTCCGACGAAGCTGCGCTTTCCGCAAGGCTCGGAAGTCTGGATCAACGGTTGTCCGAAATTCGGGACAGCCGCAAAATCAGGACTGATCAACCCGGAACTGAAAGCGGAGACAGAGCTGCCAGAGCTTCTGCCATGGCGCTTGGTTTCCGGCTTTCCTCGGAATTGGTCGCGGGCGTTGTCGTCGGAGCGGCGATTGGCTGGGGGTTCGACCGTTTATTGTCGACATCGCCGTTCGGTTTCATCGTGTTTCTGCTGCTCGGCTTCGTCGCCGGTGTGGTCAACGTGGTGAGAACTGCAGGCGCAGGTCCAGGCAGGCGCTGAGCGTCGACGGGAAGTCACGACATTTGAAATTCGATTGCCGGCCAGGCCGGTGGATAAAGAGCCGCGCGGATGAAAATCGACCCGATCCACCAGTTCAATATCGAACCCCTCTTCACGATCGGCCATATCGGCAACCACACGATCGCCTTCACCAACTCGTCGCTCTACATGTTCCTCTCGGTAGCGGTGATCTCGCTATTGATGATCGGCGGCATGGCGGGACGGCAGCTGGTTCCGGGAAGGCTGCAGTCGATCGCCGAAATCTCCTACGAGTTCGTCGCCTCAACGATCCGCTCTACCGCCGGCTCGGAAGGCATGAAGTTCTTCCCGCTGATCTTCTCGCTGTTCATGTTCATCTGCATTTCGAACCTGATTGGCATCATCCCCTATACGTTCACGGTTTCGAGCCACATCATCGTCACCGCGGCGCTGGCCTTCCTGGTCTTCTTCACGGTCCTGATCTACGGGATCTACAAGAACGGCTTCAAGTTCTTCAAGATTTTCGTGCCTTCCGGCGTGCCGATCTACATCCTGCCGCTGGTCATGTTCATTGAAATCCTGTCGTTCTTCCTGCGGCCGGTCTCCCACAGCGTACGTCTGTTCGCCAACATGCTGGCCGGTCACATCGCGCTGAAGGTGTTCGCGGGCTTCGTCGCCATGCTCGGCGTCTCGCTCGGCGCGCTCGGCTGGGTCGGCGGCATGCTGCCGCTGGCGCTCACCGTGGCGCTGACCGCTCTCGAATTGCTGGTCGCATTCCTGCAGGCCTATGTGTTTGCGATCCTGACCTGCATCTACCTCAACGACGCCATTCATCCGGGACACTAAGCGGTCCGGGGAATTTCCACCCACACTTTGTCTTACCCTCTCAAGGAGCTCTAGAAATGGAACCGGCAGCAGCTAAACTTATCGGCGCGGGCATCGCATGCATCGGCATGGGCGGCGCGGGCGTCGGTGTGGGCATCATCTTCGGCAACTACCTCGCCGCAGCGGTGCGCAATCCTTCCGCAGCCCAGGGCCAGTTCGGCAACCTGATCTTCGGCTTCGCCGTGACCGAAGCGCTCGGCATCTTCTCGCTGCTGATCGCGCTGCTGCTGCTGTTCGTTCCGCTCTGAGCTGCACCCTATCGCGCCGCCCGGTCCGGGCGGCGCGCTGACAGCAACAGGAGAACTCCGTGGCTGAAAAGAGTCATGGTACCGGCGCCCACACCGGAGCAGACGGCGGACACGGCGGAGGATTTCCTCCGTTCGAGTCGAGCACGTTTGCTTCGCAGCTGGTGTCGCTCGTCATCGCATTCGTCGCGCTCTATGTGATCGTATCCCGCATCGCGCTGCCGCGCGTCGAAAGCGTGATCGACGCACGTCAGAACGCGATCGAGGGCGATCTGGCCGCGGCGCAGAAGCTGAAGGACGAGTCCGACGCTGCGCTGAAGGCGTATGAGACGGAACTCGCTTCGGCGCGTTCCCGCGCACAAGCCATTGGCAACGAGACCCGCGAGAAGCTGAACGCGGCCTCGGAAGCCGAACGCAAGAAGCTGGAAGACCAGCTGACCACCAGGCTTGCTGCCGCCGAGAAGCAGATCGCGGCGACCCGCGAGACCGCGATGAGCAATGTCCGCGGCATCGCCGCGGATGCTGCCGGCGCGATCGTGCAACGCCTCACCGGCGTGCTGCCCGACAAGAAGACGGTGAGCAAGGCCGTCGATGCTACGTTGAAGGGATAGACGGATGTTCACCGAACCGGAAACCTGGGTCGCGATCGCCTTCGTCATCCTGATGGCGCTGTTTGCCTATCTCGGCATCCACAAGACCGTGCTGACGGCGCTCGATCATCGCGCCCAGCGTATCAAGGCCGAACTCGACGACGCCCGCCGTCTCAAGGAGGAGGCCGCCAAGCTGCTCGGCGAGTACCAGACCCGGCGCGCCAGCGCCGAGCGCGAGGCCGAGGAAATCATCGCCAACGCCAAGTCCGAAGCCGAGCGCATCGCGGTCGAGGCCAAGGCCAAGATGGAAGACTTCGTCGCCCGCCGCACCAAGACCGCCGAGGGCAAGATCGCGCTCGCCGAAGCCCAGGCGCTGGCCGACGTCCGCGCCGCCGCCGCCAACGCCGCGGTCGAAGCCGCCTCGACCATCCTGTCGCAGTCGGTCAAGGGCTCGGTCGCCGACGAACTGCTAACCAAGGGCATTGCCGAGGTTCGCGCCAAGCTGAACTGAGCACTTTCGACCCATCCATCAAAAGCCGGCGCGAGACGATCGCGCCGGCTTTTTTATTGCTTCTTCTTTTTCGGCGCCGGGCGTTCGGGCTTCAGGGCCTGCGGGTCGAAGCCGATATAGAAGATGTAGCTGTCGCCGACGGCGCCGGGAGGCGCCGGATAAGCGAGATCTTCGGCCACCAGCGTAAACGGCTCGCTGCCGCCTTCCTTCATGGCGACGGTGGTCTGGTAGGCCTTGGTGGCGATGGTCTTCTCAGACACGCCGCCCTGCACCACCGCGACGCGAATCGGAACCTGGACCGACGACGGGGCGCCGGCGGGGCCGGCAATGACGCGGCCCTGAATGCCGATCCGCGCCGTGATCACGCCGCCATTGACGCTGCATTCGCGGGCCATTTTGGAGATCGTCACCTGAAAGCGCAGGTCGTTGCCGACCGGCTGCTTGCCGGGGGCCGCCACGGCGTAGGTGGCCGCGCCGGCCCTGACCGTGACCGGTGGACAGGTCAGATCGCCCGTGTCCTCGGGCACCGCCGCATTCGCGGCCGGCTCCTCGTCCGACTTGCCGCCGAACAGGCTCTTGAAACGATCGGTGATCGATTGCGCCGATGCCGGCGCCACCATCAGGCAGGTCAGCCCGCCCGCGACTGCGGCTGCCGCCATCACCCTGGCCAAACGATTGTTACCCATGCGACGTCCCTGAAATCCCATCGTCTCACGTCATTGTTCCCGGGCGGCGTTATAGCAGCCCAATGGCGGCGAACCCAAGGCACCCAAAAGGCTTGGAAATCAACGGTTCAGCCGCGGAAATCCTCATGCAGCAGGCCGAACAGCAGATGGTCCTGCCAGACGCCATTGATGCAGAGATAGCGCCGCGCCAGCCCCTCGCGGGTGAAGCCGCATTTCTCCAGCACCCGGATCGAGGGCGTATTGGAGGGAATGCAGGCGGCCTCGATGCGGTGCAGATTGAGCTCGCCGAACAGCGTCGGCAGCAGCACCCGCAGCGCCGCGGTCATGTAGCCGCGACCGGCATGGGGCTCGCCGACCCAATAGCCGATGGTGCCGGCCTGCACGATGCCGCGGCGAACATTGGCGAGCGTGATGCCGCCGATCATGGCCCCGTCAGACTGGCGGAAGATGATGAACGGATAGGAGCGGTCGGCGGCGATATCTTCGGCGTAGCGGCGCAGCCTTCGGCGAAAGCCGGCGCGGGTCAGATCGTCCGACGGCCAGATCGGCTCCCACGGCGTGAGGTAGGCGCGGCTTTGCTCGCGCAATTGCGCCCATTGCAGGAAATCCGCCATTTGCGGCGCGCGCAGCAGGAGGCCGTGGCCGCGCGGCACGAGCGCGGCCGGTCCGCTGGTTGGCAAACGAAACAGGGCCATGCCCGTTACTCCCCGCCCTCTAACTATCGGAGCATGATCCTTGCGGAATCCGGAACCCACTTTGCGCTAATGCGGCCCTCGGGTCCGGGATCATGCTCTAATGCAGCAGCGTCTTCGCCTTCGACCTGGTCAATCCTTCCGCAAAAGATACCGCCGTGTCCAGCCCCCTGCCGCTGCCAAGTGCCACGACCGCCGGCCGGCTGCGGGACAGCAGCGCATGCGCGGCGTTGCGGGTCGATTCAACGCTGACCGCATCGATTCTGGCGACCAGCTCTTCCACCGTCTGCGGCCGTCCATAGGCCAGCACATGCCGCGCCAGCTGTTCGGCCCGGGACGAGCAGCTTTCCAGCGCCATCAGAAGCCCTGCCTTCATCTGCGCCTTGGCGCGGGCGATCTCGGCTTCGGTCAGGGTTTCCACCGCATCATTGATGACGTCGACGATCACTTCCATCATCTCCGGCGCGTCGCCTGGGTCGGTGCCGGTATAGAGGCCGAAAAAGCCGGTGTCGGAATAGGGCGCGTGGAAGGTGTAGATCGAGTAGCACAGGCCGCGCTTTTCGCGCACTTCCTGGAACAGCCGCGACGACATTCCGCCGCCGAGCGTATTGGTGAACACCTGCAGCGAGAACAGCGATAGATCCGTCTGCGGCACGCCTTCGAGCGCCAGCGTCAGATGCGCCTGTTCGAGGTCACGATGCACCACCCGCGAGCCGCCCTTGCCGAACATCGCAGGCACCGGCTTCGGCGCGGACGTGGCGTCGAAGCTGGCAAATTTTTGCGCCGCTTCCTCCACCACGCGCTTGTGGTCGACCGCGCCCGCGGCCGCCACCACCATGTCGGGGCCGCGGTAGTGCGTCGAGAGATAGCCGCGCAGCATGTCGCGATCGAATTTCTTCAGGGTCTTGGCGGTACCCAGCAGCGAACGGCCCATCGGCTGGTCCGGAAAGCAGAGTTCGTTGAGGTGCTCGAACACGACGTCGTCAGGGGTATCCTGCGCCGCGCCGATTTCCTGCACGATGACGCTCTTCTCGCGCTCGAGTTCATCGGGCACGAAGGATGGATTGGCGAGGATGTCGGAGAGCACGTCGAGCGCGAGCGGCACGTCGGCCTTCATCACCCGCGCATAATAGGCAGTGGTTTCGGTCGAAGTGCCGGCGTTGAGATCGCCGCCGACCGCCTCGATTTCTTCCACGATCTCCCGCGACGAGCGCCTGGTCGTGCCCTTGAAGGCCATGTGTTCCAGAAGGTGCGAGATGCCATGCTCGTTCGGCTTCTCGTCACGGCCGCCGACGCCGGCCCAGACGCCGAGCGCCGCTGTTTCCAGATGCGGCATGGTATCGGTAACGACGGTCAGGCCGGACGGCAACTTGGTTACGTCAACGCTCATCCGGCAACTCCCTGCTTCGCGGCACGGCTCACCGAGCGCACGAATCGCTCCACTTCAGCTGAATCGTTTTTCATCACCGTGATGTGCTCGGATTTGGTCATGAGACCGTCGAGCCACGCCGGCAATTGCGGCCGCACGCCGCAGGCGGCTTCCACCGCATCGGGAAACTTGGCCGGATGCGCGGTCGACAGCACGATGTTGGGTATCCCTAAATCCGAGGTATCGCGGTCGGCCACCGCCAGCGCGACCGCGGTATGGGGATCGACGAGGTCGCCGGCCTCGCGCCAGGCGGCGCGGATCGCGGCCGCCGTCTCGGTCTCGTCGGCGCGGCCGGCATCGAACTCCTCGCGGATCGCGGCCAGCATGGCGTCCGGCAGCACGAAACGTCCGGACTGTTTCAGCGAGCCCATCAGCCGGCGAACGCTGTCGGCGTCGCGGCGGCTCGCCTCGAACAGCAGCCGCTCGAAATTCGAGGAGATCTGGATGTCCATCGAGGGCGAAGCCGAGGCGTGAACCTCGCGCACCTCATAGATGCCGGTCTTGAGCGTGCGCGGCAGGATGTCGTTGATGTTGGAGGCGATGCGCAGCCAGCGGACCGGCAGGCCCATCTTCTTGGCGACATAGCCTGCAAAGATGTCGCCGAAATTGCCCGTCGGCACGGTGAAATCCACCGTGCGCGCGGGCGCGCCGAGGGCGACAGCGGAAGTGAAATAATACACGACCTGGGCCACGATCCGCGCCCAGTTGATCGAGTTGACGCCGGACAGCGAGACCGCGTCGCGAAAGCCGTGATGGTTGAACATCGCCTTCACGATTGCCTGGCAATCGTCAAAAGTGCCTTCGATCGCGAGCGCATGCACGTTCGACGCGCCTGTCGTCGTCATCATCCGCCGCTGCACGTCGGAGATGCGCCCGTTCGGGAACAGCACGACCAGATCGACATTGTCGAGACCCGCAAACGCATCGACGGCGGCGCCGCCGGTATCGCCTGAAGTCGCGACCACGATGGTGGTGCGCTGGTTGCGCTTGGCCAGCACGTGATCCATCAGCCGCGAGATCAACTGCATCGCGACGTCCTTGAACGCCAACGTCGGGCCGTGGAACAGCTCCAGCACGAATTGATTGGGCCCGACCTGGTTCAGCGGCACGACGGCCGGATGGCGGAACGTGGCGTAGGCTTCATTCGCCATGCGCCCAAGGTCGGCGTCGGAGATTTCACCCGCGACAAACGGCCGGATCACGTCGACCGCGACTTCCCAGTAAGGCCGGCCGAAAAATCCTGCGATGGTCTCGTGCGAGAGCTGCGGCCAGACCTCGGGCACATAGAGGCCGCCGTCGCGGGCGAGCCCGGTCAGCATCACATCGCAGAAACCCAGGACGGGGCCCTCCCCCCGCGTCGAAATATAGCGCGTCAAACCACCCTCCAAAGGCGCAAGCCCTATGCCAAGCCTTTGATATTGACCATGTATTTTGTCGCGCCAAGCGCGAAGCGAGCGGCACCATAAAGCGTTTTGGGGCGAAGGGGAAATGCCATGGGAGAGAAAAGATGAGGGGTGGGGTCTCGCCAAGCAACCGCTGTCGTCCCTGCGAACCGCAGGGACCCATACGCCGCGGCGGAAATTATTGGGTGCGCTGGTCGACAGTCTTCTTCAACAACGCAAGCCGGTGGTTATGGGTCCCTGCGCCCGTGCGCAATTGCGCACTAGGCAGGGACGACGATGGACCGTCATTCCGGGGCGACACGGGCCCCGCGCGTGCTCAGCTACTCATATCGAAGCGCATCAACCGGATCGAGCCGCGCCGCGCGCCACGATGGATAGAGTGTCGCGAGGAATGACAGCGTCAGCGCCATGATCACAACGGCGGCGGTCTCGCCAACATCGATCTCCGCCGGCAGCTTCGACAGAAAGTAGAGTTTTGGCGGAAACAATTCGGTGTTGGTGAGCCAGGACAGGAATTGCCGGATCGATTCGATATTCAGGCAAATCAGCATGCCGACGAGAAAACCGGTCAGCGTGCCGGCAACGCCGATTGCGGCGCCCGCGATCAGGAACACCCGCATGATCGATCCTCGCGAGGCGCCCACGGTGCGCAGAATGGCGATATCGCTGCCCTTGTCTTTTACGAGCATGATCAGGCCCGAAACGATGTTCAGCGCGGCGACCAGCACGATCAAGGTCAGGATCAGAAACATGACGTTGCGCTCGACCTGAAGTGCCGCGAAAAAGGCCGAGGTACGCCGTCGCCAGTCGACAAGAAACACCGGCCGCCCGGCGGCGTCGGCCACCGGCCGTCGGAAGCCGTCGACCTTGTCGGGGCTGGCTTCGATGAAAATTTCGATCGCGCTCACGTCATCGGCGCGATTGAAATAGGCCTGCGCCTCGGCGAGCGGCAGAAAAACCATCACGGAATCATATTCCGACATGTCGATGCTGAACACCGCCGCGACCTTGTAAGGCTTGATACGAGGCGCAATGGCCTTCGACGTCACAGCTCCGCCGGGTGCTACCAGGGTGATGTTGTCGCCGGCACGCAGCGACAAGTGATCGGCAAGCCTGCGTCCGATGGCGACCCCTTGTCCCTGCTCAAATGCATCCAGCGAACCCTGCTGGATGTTGCTGGCGATCGAGGCGAGCTTGTTGAGATCATCAGGGCGAATACCGCGAACGAGTACGCCAGAGGCATTGTGCGCCGATGATGCCAGCGCCGGACCGTCCACCACCGGAGCGGCAAGCCGAATGCCTGGAACCTGGCTGATGCGCTCAGTGACGTCCTGCCAATCCGTCAGCGGCTGTTCGATTGGCTGCACCACGAGATGACCGTTCATGCCGACGATCTTGTCGATCAGTTCCTTGCGAAAGCCATTCATGACGGCCATCACGATAATCAGCGTCGCAACGCCGAGCATGATGCCGAGGAACGAGAAACCGGCAATAACGGAAATGAAGCCTTCCTTGCGACGCGCCCGCAAGTAGCGCCCTGACACCAGCCATTCGAACGCCGCGAACGGCAGGGGGCGCGGGGATTTTTCCATGGCCCCACTCTAGCGAGTTTTTGGTACGATTCGAGCGCTCGCTTCGATGAACAATCTTCATCCACTGCCATATTCCCGTCATTTCGGATCGGGCGCAGCGAACACGCGGGCGTAGAATTGAGCCAATGGCGACAATGATCGACCGCGCTGCGGCCGGCATGAAGCACGACGTCGACGGTGGCGTCCATTTACGGTCTCAGAACAATCGCGCCGGCCGACCTTCCGTGTTCGAGAATATGACATCTTCGGCATCGAAGGAAACCGAGCCTAGGATGTCGCCTGTTGGGCACAAAGCCGACATGGCCGCCGGCGCTGCCGATGTCCGCTTCCAGGAGCAAGGCGGACTTGGCGCTGCCGCCATTGCTAGGCTGGCGTATCAAATTGCGATCACGCCGATCGCCGGAATATTCTTTTTTGCACGCATCAAGCGCTAACCGGCAGGCAACCCCGGCGACCCGGCGGCATCTCTGACGATCGGAGTTCACCGCGCGCCGGTCGCTGTGGGTTTTTACTGCACCTCGCGCTCGAAAATTTCCTCGGGTACCGCCGCGAGTTCCTGCCCGCGCGGGGACTGATCGTAAGAAATGTCCACATCGGAAAGCCCCGTGTCCGTCGAGGCGTTTTTTGGCCGCCCGTCGCGTTGCGCAGCGGTCTGTTCGCAGCCGATGCAACCCGGGCAGCGGCGTTTGGTGCTTGATATATCAAACACTCGACTAATCCGTAAAAACGACCACGCATGTTCACCGCCGTTCCGCTTCCGTTCCCGAGAAGCGTTGCGCCAGGCAATTCTTGCTTGCGCGCCCCGACGAGATACATGCCCTTGGCTGCGGTACAGGGGGCTGGATTGAGCCAACGCGGTTTTCTCGCCGGAGCGCGCACACAAGAGAGCTCCTCTGGTTTGCGATCTTATGAAAACTGAAGCGTTCGGAAAGCCAGCAGTCTGGATGTACCGATTTTGGTGGTAGCGGTTGGCCGCTGTCAGAACCGATCCGGTTCAGGTTCGTGGCTAGGGAGCAATCCCGATCCCGATGCCGATCCCGATAATCGCCAGCGATATGACGATCACCAGCACGTCAATCGTCAGCCATGTGGGTATGCGCTTTGCAGGTTGGGTCATAGCGTGTGCCCTCCGCAGCCACGTTATGTACCGGAAGAGCGCAAGTGGCTGTGAACGAGTTCACATGTTTGAACAACCGCGGCCAGCATCACCGCCCTGGCACTTACCGGACATCTTGAGCCTAACCGCCGACGTCCGTTTACACGGGTGAACCGAACATGCCGGGCCTATGGCGCAATCTCGGCCAATGACATTTCGGTGCGATGCGGAATTTGATCGCGATCGGGGCAGAGCGGACATCCCATCAAACCGCACCGATCAAACCCGCGAGACAACCGCGTTCGATCAAGCCCGGTATTGTTCGTCACTCACCTTCTCCATCCAGTCGACGGCCTTGCCGTCGAGCCGCTCCTGGATCGCGATGTGCGTCATGGCCGTCGTCGGCGTCGCGCCATGCCAGTGCTTTTCGCCCGGCGGAAACCAGACGACGTCGCCCGGGTGAATTTCCTCGACGCGCCCGCCCCAGACCTGCACCCAGCCGCGGCCGGAGGTGACGATCAGGGTCTGGCCCAGGGGATGGGTATGCCATGCCGTCCGCGCGCCGGGCTCGAAGGTGACGCTGGCGCCGGCGACGCGCGCGGGATCGGGAGCCTGCATCAGCGGATCGACGCGCACATTGCCCGTGAAGTATTCCGCGGGCCCTTTGCCTGACGGCCGTGAACCGCTTCGCTTGATTTCCATCGTTCCATTCCTTGCCTTGGCCGGGACAGCCAGCGTGGTGCCTGCCGCCAGCACCGCAAGGCCAGTGGTGGCGAGCAGGCGTCTTCGCGTGATCATGATGCTTTCTCTAGAGGCGCTTGCGTCGAGCTTCGGGATACGCGCGGCCGCGCGCGTTTCAGCGCTCAACCCACGTCCGGCATTTGTTCCAGGAGCTTGTCGAGCGTGATCGGATAATCGCGGACGCGCACGCCCGTCGCGTTGTAAACCGCGTTGGCAACGGCTGCCGCCACGCCGCAGATGCCGAGCTCCGCGACGCCCTTGGCCTTCATCGGCGACGACATCGGATCGGTCTCGTCGAGGAAGAACATGTCCTGATGCGGGATGTCGGAATGAACAGGCACTTCGTAGCCCGCGAGATCGTGGTTGACGAAGAAGCCGGCGCGCTTGTCGACCACGAGTTCTTCCATCAGTGCTGCGCCGACGCCCATGGTCATCGCCCCGATCACCTGGCTGCGGGCCGTCTTCGGATTGAGGATGCGTCCGGCGGCGCACACCGCGAGCATCCGCCGCACGCGGATCTCGGCGGTCGCGGCATCGACGCCGACTTCAACGAAATGCGCGCCGAAAGTCGATTGCTGGTACTTCTTGGCGATATCGCCGTACTCGATTTCGTCTTCGGCCGTGATGCCGCCATCGGCCGCGGCCTGCGCCAGCGGCACGCTGCGATTACCCGCGCGCACCTCGCCATCGGCGAATTCCGCCTCGGCGGAGTTGAAGCCGAGTTTCTGCGCGACCGCCTCGCGCAGCTTGACACAGGCGGCATAGACGCCGGCGGTGGAGTTGTTGCCGCCCCATTGCCCGCCGGAGCCGGCCGACACCGGGAAGACCGAGTCGCCGAGGCGTACCTTCACCTTCTCGAGCGGCACGCCCATCATCTCGGCCGCGGTCTGCGCGACGATGGTGTAGCTGCCGGTGCCGATGTCGGTCATGTCGGTCTCGACGGTGACGACACCTTTGTTGTCGAGCCGGACACGCGCCGCTGATTTCGTCAGCAGATTGTTGCGAAACGCCGCGGCGGCGCCGATGCCGACCAGCCAGCGTCCATCGCGGACCCTGCCCGGCTGCGGGTTACGCCTGCTCCAGCCGAAGCGCTCGGCGCCGGTACGCAGGCACTCGACGAGCTGACGCTGCGAGAACGGCCGCTCCGGCTTTTCCGGATCGACCTGGGTATCGTTGACGATCCGAAACTCGATCGGATCCATGCCGAGCTTCTCGGCCATTTCGTCGACGGCGATTTCCAGCGCCATCATGCCCGTCGCCTCGCCCGGCGCGCGCATGGCATTGCCTTCGGCCAGATCGAGTGTCGCGAGCCGCGTGGCGGTCATGCGGTGTGCGCCGGCATAGAGCAGCCGCGTCTGGCTGACCGCGCCATCCGCCTTGCCGCCCGGCAGGTCGCCCGACCAGCTTTCATGACCGATCGCCGTGATCTTGCCGTCCCGCGTCGCGCCGATGCGGATGCGCTGGATCGTTGCGGGCCGATGCGTGGTGTTGTTGAACATCAGGGGACGCTGCAGCGCCACTTTCACCGGCCGCTTGGCGGCACGCGCGCCCAGCGCGGCCAGCAGAGCATCGGCGCGCGGGAACAGCTTGCCGCCAAAACCGCCGCCGATGAACGGCGAGTCGAGGCGAACGTTCTCCGCCTGCATGCCCAGGATCTTGGCCATCTCGGCCTTGTTCCAGGCGATCATCTGGTTGGAGGTCCATAGCGTGAGCTTGTCACCCTCCCATGCGGCGATCGTCGCGTGCGGCTCCATCATCGCGTGCGCTTCATCGGGCGTTGAGTAGCGCGCATCGAGCCGGACCGGCGCAGCCGCAAACGCAGCGGCGAAGTCGCCGACCGCCGTATCGCCGGGACCGTTGGTGATCGGATTTGGTTTTGCCTTGTCCAGCAACGAAGCGAGATCGAACGCGCCCTGCTCCCTGACGTAATCGACGCGGATGAGCTGCGCCGCGGCGCGTGCCTGCTCAAAGGTCTCCGCCACGACCACGGCGATGGCCTGGTGATAGTGCTGGATCTCGGGGCCGCCGAGCAGTTTTGCGGTGTTGAGCCTGCCCTTGTCGAGTTTGCCGGCATTGTCGGCCGTGACGATCGCGAGCACGCCGGGCGCGGCCTTGGCCTTGCCGAGGTCGATGCCGGCGATCCGTCCTTTCGCGATCGCCGAGCCGACCACGTAGCCATAGGCCGGATTCGAAACGACGTCGTGCCGCTCGTAGGCATAGGGCGCCGTGCCGGTGGTCTTGAGCGGGCCATCGATGCGGCTGAAGGATTGGCCGACGACCTTCATCTGGTCAATCGGATTGGTCGTGGCGGGGGTATCGAATTTCATGGCTCAACCCTTCGCTTCGGTCAGCACCGCGCCGAGCGTGCGCTCGGCCAGCGACAGCTTGAATGCGTTCTCGCGCGTCGGCTTCGCATCGGCGAGCAATCGCGCGACGACGGCCCTGGCGCCGCGCGGCATCTGGGCCTCCGCCGCCTCGATGCGCCACGGCTTGTGCGCGACGCCGCCAAGCGCAATGCGCCCGGTGCCGTCGCGCTGCACGATCGCGGCGACCGAGACCAGCGCGAAGGCGTAAGAGGCGCGATCGCGCACCTTGCGATAGACCTGCCTGCCGCCGACGGGCTTTGGCAGCGTCACGGTGGTAATCAGTTCGCCCGGCTGCAGTGTGGTTTCGATATGCGGCGTGTCGCCGGGCAGGCGGTGGAATTCGGCGATCGGGATCGTTCGCGTCGCGCCGTCCGGCCGCACGGTTTCGATCGTCGCATCGAGCGCGCGCATCGCCACCGCCATGTCGCTCGGATGGGTGGCGATGCAGGCTTCGCTGGCGCCCACCACGGCATGCTGGCGGCTGAACCCGCCGATCGCCGCGCAGCCGCTGCCGGGGCGGCGCTTGTTGCAGGGCTGGTTGGTGTCATAGAAGTAAGGACAGCGCGTCCGCTGCAGCAGATTGCCCGCGGTCGTCGCCCTGTTGCGCAACTGGCCTGAGGCACCCGCCAGCAGCGCACGCGACAATACGCCATAGTCGCGCCGCACGCGGCTATCCGCAGCAAGATCGGTATTGCGCACCAGCGCGCCGATCCGCAATCCGCCCTCCGCCGTCGGCTCGATCTTGTCGAGCGCAAGGCCGTTGACGTCGATCAGATGCGCCGGCGTCTCGATCTCGAGTTTCATCAGATCGAGCAGATTGGTGCCGCCGGCAATGAATTTGGCGTCCGGTTGGCGCATAGCGGAGGCTGCAGCCTCAGCGGGGTTGCGGGCGCGCTCGTAGGTGAATGATCTCATGCGGGCCTCCCGGCCACTTCTGATATCGCCTCGGCGATGTTGGAATAGGCGCCGCAGCGGCAGATGTTGCCGCTCATGCGCTCGCGGAGTTCGGCATTGGTCGGTTGTGCCGGCGCGTTCAGGTCGGCGCTGACATGGCTCGGAATGCCGGCCTTGATTTCGTCGAGCACGGCGACCGCCGAGCAGATCTGCCCCGGCGTGCAATAGCCGCATTGATAGCCGTCATGTTTTACGAATGCGGCCTGCATCGGGTGAAGGTTTTCAGGCGTACCCAGCCCCTCGATTGTCTTGATCTCGTCGCCCTCATGCATGACCGCGAGCGTCAGGCAGGAATTGATCCGCCGTCCGCCAACGATGACCGTGCAGGCGCCACACTGGCCGTGATCGCAGCCCTTCTTGGTCCCGGTGAGATGCAAATGTTCGCGCAGCGCATCGAGCAGCGTGGTTCGCGTGTCGAGCGCGATTTCGCGCGGCCTGCCATTCACGCTGAAGGAAACTTTCGACATCGAAACAGCCTCGGCGGCGGCCCGCGCAGGAGCCGCAGGCGTTTGCGCCTTGGCCATCGGGGACGCCGCGCTAAAAGCCACCGATGCGGCGGTTCCCAGCAACAGTTTCCGCCGCGATAGATCGAAGTCGCTCGGACCTTGCATGTCGTGTTCCCATTCTGCTGTCGTTTTCTGCTCGTTCTGACGATGTGCGGCGCGACCGGCGTCCGCCTCAAGCATCCGTAACGGCGCCGCGTTTCGGCTGTTCCTCGCCGGCGTTCACGTTTGAAAGAGCTGTCGTGGAGGACCGCACTCGCCGGCCTTTAACAAGCTAACGGCTGCACTGGGTTTCGATTAGATGGTACAATCAGCTTATACTCATGAGATGGATTCATGAATGGCGCGGCAGAACATCAATGATCTCCTGGCCTTCCTGGTGGTCGCGCGGGAGCGAAGCTTCACGCGGGCAGCGGCGCAGCTCGATGTTTCGCAGTCCGCGCTCTCTCATACGATCCGCGGGCTGGAGGAGCGGCTCGGCCTGCGGTTGTTGACCCGCACCACCCGCAGCGTCGCACCAACGGAGGCCGGCGAGCGGCTGCTGCGGACGGTGGCGCCGAAGCTGGAAGAGATCGACGCCGAGCTTTCCGCGCTGACCGAGCTTCGCGACAAGCCGGCCGGCACCATCCGCATCACCGCCGCCGAACATTCGGCCGTCACGATCCTCTCGCCTGCTTTGGCAAAACTGCTGCCGCGATATCCCGACATCAAGGTGGAGGTGAGCGTCGACTACGGTTTCACCGACATCGTCGCGGAGCGTTACGACGCCGGTGTTCGCCTCGGCGAGCAGGTGGCAAAGGACATGATCGCGGTGCGCATCGGGCCGGATTTCCGCATGGCGGTGGTCGGCACATCAGGCTATTTCGCTCTTCACCCCAAGCCCGCCAGGCCCCAGGACCTCGTGGCCCATAGCTGCATCAATATCCGATTGCCGACCTATGGCGGGATCTACGCCTGGGAGTTCGAGAAGCGCGGACGCGCCCTGAGAGTCCGGGTCGACGGCCAGCTGGTGTTCAACAACTTGGCGCTACGGATGAACGCGGTGCTGGCCGGGCTCGGGCTCGCCTATCTGCCGGAGGATCAGGTGCAGGCGCACCTTGCCGACGGCCGCCTGATCCGCGTGCTGGCCGACTGGTGCGCGCCGTTTCCAGGCTATCACCTCTATTACCCGAGCCGCCGCCAGCTCACCCCGGCCTTTGCCGTGCTGGTCGCGGCGCTGCGTTACCGGGGCTGACACCATCTTCCCTTTTTTCCCGACGATAAGCTCGGCTCTCCGGCCGCCGACGGCATACGCCTAGCCGGTCGGGGACCCGTCCAGTCTCTTGAGATATTTGAGACCCTCGACCGCCAAAAACTCCGTCTCGTTGTCGCCCGCCTCCCAGCGCTTGCGAATAAAATGCCTCAATTTGCCTCGCCGCGCGTCATTCTCATCGATGCCGCGGTTGATCAGGAGGTAGACACCCCACGCCCGTGCGCAGGCGATCTCCACGATATCCGGGTCAGCCATTCACCACTCCTGCACCGCTCCTGCCATCGACCAGCGAGGCGCATGCTGCCAAGTTTTCCCGCCAATTGCCATAACAATGCCTGAGAACGGAAGGACACTGGATGAGACGTGTCGGCCTGATTGGTCTTGCGCTGCTGGCAATGACCGTATCCGCTTCCGCCCGGCTGGGCATCGCCCCCTTGGCCACGCAGGACAGCGGAGTGATTGAGGTCAAGCATGGGCGCGGCCACGGACACATGCACCGGGGACGCGGACACCATTACGGGTGGCATAGGGGCCGCGGTCATCACAAGCATCGCCATTACCGCTAAGCCTTCGCTGGATTCGCCTTCGTCCATCCCATTGCCCGGGCAAACGCGAAGTGCAGCGACGCGAACGGGTCGCGCCCACGTGGCGCGGCCGATTCAGCGGTCACCGAACGGCAGACAGCGCTCAGCCGAGCCCCATCTCCACCGCGATCCGGATCAAGTCCGAATGATTCTTGGCGCCGAGCTTCTGCTTGAGCAGCGAGGTGGTGTTGGCCACCGTCTTGTAGGAAATCTCCAGCGCGTCGGCGACTTCGACGATCTTGTCGCCGCGGCCGAGCAGCCGCAGGATTTCCAGTTCGCGCGCGGTCATTTGCGACGCCGGATTGGCCTTGATCGAAGCGCCAGAAAACGTCACCGCTTCCGCCAGTTGCGGTGAAATGAAATTGTCTCCCGCGGCCACCTTGCGGACGGCCCTCACCAGCATCCGGGGGTCGTCACCCTTCGAGACATAGCCCTGCGCGCCCATCTCGATGGCGCGAACCACAAACGCCGGATCGTCGTTCATGCTGAACATGATGATCCGCGCGTCCGGATCGTCCTTGCGGATGCGGCGCATCAGTTCGAAACCCGACACATCCGGAAGCTTGATATCGATCACGGTGACGTCAGGCCGCTTCGCCATGTAGGCGCGATGCCCGGACTTGGCGTCGGTGGCCTCGTCGATCTTCACGGAATTGTCAGACGCAAACAGCAACCGGCAACCCGACAGGACCACCGGGTGGTCGTCGACGATCAGGACCTTCGTTGCCGATCTGGTAGAATTCTGCATCATCTATCCCCTTTAAGATTAAATAGGCGGTTGGCGATATTTGAAAAGAGAAATCTTGGGTTGCGGGAGTTATATTAGTCGAAATGTGGAACAGGCTTTCTCTTCGAACGCGGTTGTTGCTGCTGCTCGGCCTGATGTTCGTGGCCGCTCTGTTGGCCGGGGGCGTTTCGCTCCGGATCTTCGCCACGGCGCAACTTATGGAGGAAACCGAACCGGCTGCTCGCTCGGCCAGGGCGGTCGCGGCTGCGCTCAACGACGCGCTTCGGACCTCCAGCAATCCGCAAGCGACGCTCGAAGCGTTCGTGCAACCGCTGGGTGCCTCCGCAACAATCCGGTTTCGGCGCCTCGGGACTGACCTCGATGTTAATGCTGCCGAGGTGCAGACCCCCTTGGGGACGGTGCCTGACTGGTTCGTCCGCCTCCTCGCCCTACCCGAATTCAAAGCCACCTTCCCGGTGACGATCGAGGGAAGGCAGGTCGGCGACATCGTATTTGTGCCCGACATGACCGCCGACATCTACGAGAAGTGGATCGGATTTCTGGCGATCGTCTGCTCCGGAATTACTTTGATGCTGTTGACGTGGGCCATTGCCCATTTCGCCGCGCGTTCCGCATTGCGACCGCTGCAAAGTCTGGGCGACGGCCTGACCCGAATGCGATCGGGTGATTACGAGCAGCCGATTGCTCCCGCCGGCCCGCCCGAGATCCGCAAGAGCGCGCAGGAAGCCAACGAACTCGCCCGCACCCTCAATCGCCTCAGCCAGGATAACCGCAGCCTGCTGCGCCGGATCGTGTCGCTGCAGGACGATGAGCGGCAGGATATGGCGCGCGAGCTTCATGACGAACTCGGGCCGCTGTTGTTCGGGATCCGCGCCAACACGGTGGCGCTTTTGGAATCCATCCCGTCCGGCCAGGCGAAGTTGAGGCGCGCCGCCGAGGGCATTGTGCAGTCGGTCGAAACATTGCAGCAGGCGAACCGCCGCATACTCGACCGGCTGCGGCCGCTCTACATCCAGGAGCTCGGCCTGGAGAGGAGCATCCAGACGCTGCTGCAGAACGTGAAGGCACAGGCGCCGGATCTCAAAGTGACGTCGCAGATCGACACGACGCTGAACGAGGTCGACGGCTTGCTATCACAGACAATCTATCGCGTGATCCAGGAGGCGGTGACAAACGTGCTTCGTCATGCCAGGGCGAACGCGATGCATGTCGCGGCTGACATCCACGACCGCGAGGTGATCGTGGAAGTATCCGACGACGGCATCGGCTTTCCGGCGGACCGGATGTTCGGCCGGGGATTGACGGGAATGCTGGAGCGCGTTCGGGCGCTGAGCGGGACGCTTGAACTGCTGCGCGAAGAGGGACGCACCTGCGTGCGTTGCCGGCTTCCGGCAGGAGATTCCGCCGCCCATGCGCGAGGCGAGAAACAGGCTAACGGTCAGCCAACCTGATCGGCAACGCTGGCAACTTCCTGATGCAACGCCTGTCCCGTGGGAGCGCAAGCGGCCCGCTGGATCTTGGCGTCGCGCGAAAAGGTGAACGCGATACGGACCGGCTCGCCTTCATGGCTCAGATAATCGAGCACGACGCCCTCGGCGGTCGGCGTGATTTCCTCCAGCCCGAATGCGGTGGGTGCGAGCGCATCGAGGCGCGGCCGCCAATAGGATTCGAGTTCGGCGCGGCCTTCGCTGACCTTGCCCCCGCCGCACTGGCATTCGAGCCTCGCGTCGTCGGCATAGAGGTCAAGCAACGCCGCCAGGTCGCGCTTCCGGCACGCATCGAGCCAGTCGACCACCAGAGCTATCTGATCGAAATCATCCGCCAAATCCGCGATCCCATCCACGTCGCTATTCCTGGTCCCAAGTGCTGACGCGGGTGATGGAGTATGGCGATCGTCGTGAATGGACATTGAACGGCCTCTTGTCGTGTACGCACCGTGGAACTCAAACGATTGTGAGGAACAAACGTTCCGACAAGCTAGTCCGGTTGAATACGGGGAGGAACTCAGGCGCGGCGCTGGGCGCGCCACCAGACGCCGAAGGCGATGATGACTGCAAACGCCAGTGTGAACCAGGTGATGGCGTATTGCAGGTGATCGTCCTTGAGACGCACGGAGAGCGGGCCGGGTTTTGGAATGCCGCTCTCGGGCACGGGCGTTTCCAGATCGACATAAAACGGCGCGACGGCCTTGCCGCCCTCCACCCAGCCCAGCACGCGGGACATAGCGAGATGATCGCGGGTGAACCAGAGCCGTTTTGCCGCGCTCTCCGGCGGCGTCAGCGCGCCGGCGCTTTCGGGAAAACGGATGTAGCCGCTGAGCTGCACCGGGTCACCGGTGATGAGCCGTCTTACGGCGCGATCCTGCTGGGCGCGGTCCTGCATCGTGTTCTGCACGAAGCCGGTGTTGACCACGATGGTGTTGCCACCGGCGAGCTGCGCCGGCAGGAAGGCCCAGGTGCCGGGGCCGGAGACGTCGTCACGGACCGCGGATCCCGCGCTGTAGACCATCGCATCCGGCAACGGCGCGTAGGTGGCGGTGAAGCTGACACGGCGGAATTCGTCTCTGGCCGGCGTCAGCGCATTCCATTGCGACGACGCCGGCAGCGCCTCGGGCGCGGCGGCGAGCCGCTCGTTCAGCAAGGCGATCAGCGCGTGCTTTTCGACCCGGCGCTGCAATTGCCAAATCCCGAGGCCCGTAAAGGCCATCACCATCAGCAGCGTGAAGATGGCAAAACCGGTAACCGCCGGCCGCCGCGACGAGGGCCCGGTCATTTCGGCTCGCGGTCGATCAGCCGGCCGGGCGCCGCCTTGTGATGGAACTGCAGCGCGATCAACAACGACTTCATCGAGCGCAGCGGCAACAGCGTGGTAGCTATGATCAGCGGCAGCCACAGCGCCGCATGCAGCCAGAACGGCGGCTGATACTTGATTTCAACGATCAGGGCCGCGGTGACGACGATGGCGCCCGCCAGCATGATGATGAAGATCGCAGGCCCATCGCCGGCATCGATGAAGGCGTAGTCGAGCCCGCACGCTTCGCAATTCGGGCGCAGGTCGAGGAAGCCCGCATAGAGCTTGCCCTTGCCGCAACGCGGGCAGCGGCAGGCGATGCCGCGGAGTGCGCTCTGGGTGACGGTGATTGCCGCGTTATCTGTCATGGCTTCATTTTGCAAAGAAAAAGGGGGCGGCCTTTCCGACCGCCCCCCTTGTAGCACGTCAAGCCTGTATCAGTGCCCGGCCACCGGCCCCGCACCGCGGAACCAGACGTAGATGCAGATGAACAGGAACAGCCACACCACGTCGACGAAGTGCCAGTACCAGGCGGCGAACTCGAAGCCGAGATGCTGCTTCGACGTGAAGTGGCCGGCATAGGCGCGCAACAGGCAGACCAGCAGGAACACGGTGCCGACCAGCACGTGGAAACCGTGGAAGCCGGTCGCCATGAAGAAGGTCGCGCCGTAGATGTTGCCGGAGAAGTGGAAGGTGGCGTGGGCGTATTCATAGGCCTGCACGCAGGTGAAGGCGACGCCGAGCAGCACGGTGAGGATCAGGCCGTATTTCAGGCCCTGACGGTCGTCCTCGAGCAGCGCGTGATGCGCCCAGGTGACGGTCGTGCCCGAGGTCAGCAGCAAGAGCGTGTTGAGCAGCGGCAGATGCCAGGGGTCGAAGGTCTCGATGCCCTTCGGCGGCCAGGTGCCCGGCACGCTGCAGGCGCCCATCGCCGTTCCCGGACCGCAGCCGAACACCGCATCGCGGGTGGCGTGGACCGCGTCGGCGGGGAACAGCGCGGAATTGAAGAAGGCCCAGAACCAGGCGACGAAGAACATCACCTCGGAGGCGATGAACAGGATCATGCCGTAGCGGTGGCTGATCTGCACCACGCGGGTGTGGTCGCCCTTGTACTGGGCTTCGCGGATCACATCGCCCCACCAGCTCGCCATGGTGTAGAGCACGCCGATGGTGCCGACGCCGAAGATGATCGGCGCCGCGGCGAACATGTGATGCATCCAGGTGATCGCACCCACCGCCATGATGAAGGCCGAGATCGAGCCTACGACCGGCCACGGGCTCGGATCGACGAGGTGGTAGTCGTGGTGCTTCGCGTGCGCCGTAGCCATTGCGGTCTCTCCGTTGGATGTGCCGTTCCCTTCGGCACATATTCGTCTCAAATTTCAAATCCGAAATCCCGTTAGATACGGGATTCCTGGTTCACAAGTTTCCCGTCACAGGCTTCCTTTGCGCCTGTCGCCTTCGCCGGCCGCGACCGGCTTCGGCGCCGGATCGCGCACGGGATAGAAGGTGTAGGATAGCGTGATCGTTTTCAGGGTGTCGTTCTCGCTGTCTTTCGCAAGCTGCGGATCGACGTAGAACACGACTGGCATCTCGCGCTTCTCGCCCGGGCCCATGGTCTGTTCGGTGAAGCAGAAGCAGTTGATCTTCTGGAAATAGGCGCCGACCGTCAGCGGCGCGACGTTGTAGGCCGCAACGCCGGTGGTGGGACGCGCGGCCTGGTTGGTCACGGTATAGAACACGGTGACGACCTCGCCGATCCGGACCTCGATCTCGTTCTGCTCGGGCTCGAATTTCCAGGGCAGGCCGGGGCCGACATTGGCATCGAACCGCACCGCGATCTTGCGCTGAAGCGGCGCGTCTGATGGCGCCGAGGTCGCGACCTGGGTGGTACCGTTGAAGCCAGTGGCGCGGCAGAACCAGTTGTAGAAGGGCACGGCGGCATAGGACGCGCCGACCATGAACACCACCACGAAGCCGCAGATCGAGGCGACCGCCGCATCGCGCGTGAGCGTACGGCGCGAAGCGGTCTTGCCGCTCCCCGTCACTCCCTCGCGCATCTGCGGTTTGTTTTCCATCTCAACTACATTCAAATATTAACATTCAAAGATCACATGGGCCGGACGAGAACGGCCGGCCCCTTGACCATGGTGACCGCGAAAAACAGCACGACGAGGACGCCGAGTGCGAGCGCAATCGCGATCGAGCGCTGGCGGCGGCTTCTTTTCTGCGCCTCGGTGAGGACGATTCCATCTGGCTTTCGATTGTCGTCCATGCGCCCCCTACCCGAACAAAGGGACGACGGCGCGGACGACCACTTCGAGCAGCAGGGTCGCAAACAGCGCAAACAGATACAGGATCGAGAACGCAAACAGCCGGCGCGTGGCGCGCAGCGCTTCCCTGCCCTCGCGGCGGCGATAGACCGCGATGGCCAGCCACATCATGCCGGAACCGAGCACCAGCGAGGTGACGCCGTAGACCGCATCGAAATAGCCGAGCGGCCAGGGCGCGGCCGCGATCGCGACCAGCACGATGGTATAGAGCAGGATCTGCAGCCGCGTCGCATCGGGTCCGGCGACCACGGGCAGCATCGGAACGCCGGCGCGGGCATAGTCGTCCGAACGAAACAGCGCCAGCGCCCAGAAATGCGGCGGGGTCCAGAAGAAGATGATCAGGAACAGGAGCAGCGGCTCGATCGACAGCGAGCCGGTGGCCGCGGCCCAGGCCACGACAGGCGGCAGCGCGCCCGCGGCGCCGCCGATCACGATGTTCTGCGCGGTCCAGCGCTTCAGCCACATGGTGTAGACCACCACATAGAAGAAGATCGTGAACGCCAGCAGCGCACCGGCCAGCAAGTTGACGAGGATGCCGAGCGTCAGCACCGAGAAGAACGCCAGGATCAGGCCGAACGCCATCGCCTCGCCCTGCGTGATGCGTCCGCGCGGGATCGGGCGGTTGGCGGTGCGCGACATCAATGCGTCGATGTCGCCCTCATAGGCCATGTTCATCGCGCCCGAAGCGCCGGCCCCGACCGCGATGCAGAGGATCGCGGTGAACGCCAGCACGGGGTGCACATGGCCGGGCGCGATCACGAGGCCGACCAGCGCGGTGAAGATCACGAGCGACATCACCCGCGGCTTCAACAGCGCGATGTAATCACCGACCTCCGCCTCGGAAATCCGGGGCAGAGCATCGATGGCGTTGTGATCGACTACCGACAAGATCTATCTCGCTTCACTCAAGCCGCGGCGCGCAACGGCGGCGCCGCGAACGACCGGTTACTGAACGCGCGGCAGCACTTCGAACTGGTGGAAGGGCGGCGGCGACGGCAGCGTCCATTCCAGCGTGGTGGCGCCGGCGCCCCACGGATTGGCCTCGGCCGCGCGCTTCTTCGCAAAGGCATCGACCACGCCGTAGATGAAGATCAAGACGCCGAAGCCCGAAACGTAGGAACCCAGCGACGACACCAGGTTCCAGCCCGCAAACGCGTCCGGATAGTCGACGTAGCGGCGCGGCATGCCTGACAGCCCGAGGAAGTGCTGCGGGAAGAACACGAGATTCACGCCGATGAAGGTGAACCAGAAGTGCAGCTTGCCGATGGTCTCCGAGTACATGTAGCCCGACATTTTCGGGAACCAGTAGTACCAGCCGGCGAAGATCGCGAACACGGCGCCAAGCGACAGCACGTAGTGGAAGTGCGCAACCACGTAGTAGGTTTCCTGCAGCACGCGGTCGACGCCGGCATTGGCCAGCACGACGCCGGTGACGCCGCCGACCGTGAACAGGAAGATGAAGCCGATCGCCCACAACATCGGTGTGCGGAACTCGATCGAGCCGCCCCACATCGTGGCGATCCAGGAGAAGATCTTCACGCCGGTCGGCACCGCGATCACCATGGTGGCGGCGACGAAATAGGCCTGCGTCGCCGAGGACATGCCGACGGTGTACATGTGGTGCGCCCACACCACGAAGCCGATGCCGCCGATCGCGACCATGGCGTAGGCCATGCCGAGATAGCCGAACACGGGCTTCTTTGAGAAGGTCGAGACGATCTGGCTGATCATGCCGAAGCCGGGCAGGATCAGGATGTACACTTCGGGATGACCGAAGAACCAGAACAGATGCTGGAACAGCAGAGGGTCGCCGCCGCCGTCGGCGGAGAAGAAGGTGGTGCCGAAATTGCGGTCGGTGAGCAGCATGGTGATGGCGCCGGCGAGCACCGGCAGCGACAACAGCAGCAGGAACACCGTCACCAGGATCGACCAGACGAACAGCGGCATCTTGTGCAGGGTCATGCCCGGCGCGCGCATGTTGAAGATCGTGGTGATGAAGTTGATGGCGCCGAGGATCGAGGAGGCGCCGGCCAGATGCAGCGACAGGATCGCGAAATCCACCGCCGGCCCCGGATGACCCGAGGTGGACAATGGCGCGTAGATGGTCCAGCCCGCACCGACGCCATTGGCGCCCGGCTCACCTTCGACGAAGGTCGACATCAGGAGCAGCGCGAAGGAGGCCGGCAGCAGCCAGAACG
Organism: Bradyrhizobium sp. AZCC 1678; assembly: GCF_036924765.1. Taxonomy (NCBI): domain Bacteria; kingdom Pseudomonadati; phylum Pseudomonadota; class Alphaproteobacteria; order Hyphomicrobiales; family Nitrobacteraceae; genus Bradyrhizobium; species Bradyrhizobium sp. AZCC 1678. The sequence goes on along the minus strand of NZ_JAZHSE010000001.1, from coordinate 1,381,887 downwards.
AAATGTTGTTCATGCGCGGGAACGCCATGTCGGGCGCGCCGATCATCAGCGGCACGAACCAGTTGCCGAAGCCGCCGATCATCGCCGGCATCACCATGAAGAAGATCATGATCAGGCCGTGCGAGGTCACGAACACATTGTAGGTATGGGATTCGTGGAAGAACTGGACGCCGGGATACATCAGCTCGATGCGGATCGCGATCGACATCGCCGCACCGATGACACCCGCGAAGATCGCGAAGATAAGGTACATCGTGCCGATGTCCTTATGGTTCGTCGAATAGACCCAGCGCCGCCATCCGGTCGGATTGGCATGGGCGTGGTCATCATGGGCGTGATCGTGGTGTGTCGCTGCGGTCGTTGCCATTTTGAAATCCTGCCTTGCAGTCCCTTTTCGGACCTTTTCAGGTCCCGTCGCCCTTGTCCCGTGCTTGTCCCTTGGCCGCGCCTTACTGCGCGGCCTGACCACCAGCCGAGGCGAACGTGTTCGCCGGGTTGGTCGCATATTTCTTCTGCGCCGCCTCAACCCAGGAAGCGAATTCCTGATCGGTCACCACCCGCACCGCGATCGGCATGAAGGCGTGGTCCTTGCCGCACAGTTCCGAGCACTGGCCGTAATACATGCCGACCTTGGTGGCCTTGAACCAGGTCTCGTTGAGACGGCCGGGGATCGAGTCGATCTTGATGCCGAACGACGGCACCGCGAACGCGTGAATGACGTCCGCGCCGGTGGTCTGGACCCGGATCACCTTGTTGACCGGCACCACCATCTCGTTGTCGACGCCGAGCAGGCGCGGCTGCTTGTCGGCCGCCATCAGCGAATCGAATTCGAACTTGCCGTTATCCGGATAGGCGTAGCTCCAGTACCACTGCTTGCCGGTGGCCTTTACCGTGAGGTCAGCCTTGGGAATGTCGAGCTGCTGGAACAAGAGGCGGAACGACGGCACCGCGATGGCGACCAGGATCAGCACCGGAATCAGCGTCCAGGCCACCTCGATCAGCGTGTGGTGGGTGGTCCTGGAGGGGACCGGATTGGCCTTGGCGTTGAACTTCACCACCACGATGACCAACAGCACCAGCACGAACAGGGTGATCAGCGTGATGAGCACCAGCAGCAAGTTATGGAAGCTGATGATGTTTTCCATCACGGGGGTCGCGGCTTCCTGCAGCGTCATTTCCCACGGCTTGGGCTGCGCCCCAAAAGCCGCCCCGCCGGCTGCGAGCGCCACGCCCGCCACCGTCAACCCCAGCAATCGCCGGCCCATCAGGCCACTCGACATCTTCATGCCGCTCGCGCTCCCTTGAATAAGTCCCCAAAGCATTTCAGCCGAATGGCCGGAAATGCCGCACGATCCGCCCTCACAAACGGCCTACCGGAGGTACTTTTGGAAGTACACCTTCAAAAGTACCTGCAACAGCATTGCTACAGTACCCTTGGCCTGATCGTTAGAACGCGTCGAAATCCCGCCTCTCAAACCATAATTCTAAGGCTCTCGCAATGCAGTAGTGGGGCGCAACGCCATGCGTCACCTGCTATTCGCCGGATGTCGGATTTTCCCGGCGAATCAGCAAAAACCCGCCATTTTGCAAGGCTTCGCCGCTTGACAGCCCGGTTGCCGGATGTAGGCACAGTCACGGCGCTCCCGAGCGGCCTGATTCGCGTGAGGCCAGGGGCGGTCCTCAGGCGGCGTGGATTGGCTGCGGGACTGCCTTCAAGGCGCCGTCATTGCGTATCAGTCCGGTAAGCTCAATCACAATGTGGTGCCGGCTTGGGCCGGAAATGTCGCCGGCGCTACCGGAAAGATAAAGATCAAGAGGACCGACCCGGATGGGGCGTTCGAAACATCAGGCGGGAATGCATCAGACGGGATTTGGCCAGGCAAGACTTGGCCAGGCAAGACTTGGCTTGGAACCGGCCCGCTGGCTCGGCGGCCTGCTCGCCGCAGCGTTCCTGCTCGGCCTGGCCCAGGCGGCCAGCGCCCAAGGCGCGGTGCGGTCGGTCCACGGCGACTGGCAGATCCGCTGCGACACCCCGCCCGGCGCCCAAGGCGAGCAATGCGCCCTGATCCAGAGCGTGGTCGCCGAAGACCGCTCCAACGCCGGCCTCACCGTGATCGTGCTCAAGACCGCCGACCAGAAGAGCAAGCTGATGCGGGTGGTGGCGCCCCTCGGCGTACTGCTGCCCTCCGGGCTTGGGCTGAAGCTCGACAACCAGGACGTTGGGCGGGCCGGGTTTGTCAGGTGCCTGCCGAATGGATGTGTGGCTGAGGTGGTGATGGATGAGAAGCTGCTCGGGCAGCTTCGGAGCGCCAAGACGGCGACGTTTATTATTTTTGAGACGCCCGAAGAGGGAATTGGGTTTCCGCTCAGTCTGAACGGGCTGGGTGAGGGGTATGACAAGCTGCCGTGAGCCGCCGACGCTAGATCAAGATGGGTTGGAGTCGAATCGATTCGCCGTTAGCGCGAAGCACGATCCCGTGTCCCGGACGCCGTGCAGATACTCTTCGGCGGTACACCGCAGGGCCGGGACACAAAATCGCGAAAACAACCCCATGCAAAGTAGAATGAGCCCCGCCCGCAGCACTTAGGCCGCTCGCGTCCGGGGCACGAGATGGTCCGTCGTCACGGCCCAATCTAATCTCCTCCTACTCCAGCCTCAAAGCCGGGTTCGTCTCGGTCACCCGCGCCCGGCACTGGCGTAGTAATCGAACAATCGGCCCGCTTCCTGCGAGAGCCAATCCGCTTCACCGGTAATGTAGCCTTCGACTTGCCCGGTGACGCCGAGCAGGAAGGAAATCGGCATGCCGTAAAGCGCGAACGGCGTGTCGACGCCGTCGCTTGCGCCGGCACGCACTACCAGTCCGCCGGGATCGAGGCCGATCGCGAGGTTGCGAAGCTTCAGTTTTTTCACGAAGGGCGCGACCAGCGATCGATCGCGATCGGTCGCGATGGCCACGACCGCAAGGTCGGCGCGGCCGTTTCTCGCGAGCCGATCCAGTATCGGCAGTTCAGTGCGGCAGGCCGGGCACCAGGTGGCCCAGAAATTGACGAGCACCACCTTGCCGCGGAAGGACGCCAGATTGAGCGCCGCTGCGCCGAGGCGCGGGATTGGCACCGCCGGGACCGGGCGGGCGCCACGAACCTCCGTGAACTGATGCCTGACGGTTGCGAATGGCGGCGGTCCGCCGGCCCGGGCGCGATCCGGCAACGCCGGCATCGCCAGCGAGGCGGCCGCACCCATCATGCCGGCGACGACGGTGCGGCGGTTCGGCCTGCGATACGACGTCATGTCTGATGTTCCGCTATGCAGCTCTGGGCCCATGCAGCTCTGGCCCATTTGTCACGACCGGATGTAGGACCAGCCGGCTTCCTGCAATTCGATGATGCGCCCGGGTCCGCTCGGCACGAGGTCGACGTTATCGAGCAGCGTAATTGGATGCCCCTCCTGGCGCTCCATGCCAAGCTTGGTCGCCTCGCAAACCACGAAACGGATGTTCGGATTGACCCCTCTCAGTATCCGCAGCATGTCCTTCACCGGTGAAGTATCGGCGCGAAGCATGTGAACGCCGGCGTTGTAGGCGACGACTTCGATCGTGAAGGCTTCGTTCCGCTCCTGATAGTATTTTGGAAGGTTGAGCGAGGTCGAGATCAGCGCCCGCATCGTGGTAGGGTCATCGGTATTGATCGGCAGCACCAGCCGATGCATCCGAACCGAAGCGGCAGGTTTCGGCTGCGGCTTTGAGTCCGCGGCCCCCGATCCTGTCAGCAACAGGGTCACGGTCAGCGGCGCCACGAAGGCCAGGATCAGCCTCATGGCAATCGTCAACTCGCGGCGAGGAAGGCGCATCGCAGCAGCCTCATGCGGTCTCGGCAAGCCATGCGATCTGACTCCGCTCCGCATAGGCGACCACAGCGTTCAGCGCCAGCAGAACAATGGCCGGCACCGCCGAGCCGCCGATGACGAATAAATGGGTGATCACCGCGCCGGTCATGATGCAGATCAGCAGCAACGCGCCGAGGGCAGCCTTCCGCGGCAGGAGCAGCAGGATCGCGCCGATGATTTCGAGACCGCCGGTGACATAGCGAAACCATTGTCCGAGCCCGATGTGCTCGAACTCGTCGACCAGCATCGGAACGCCATAGAGCTTCGCCCCGCCGGCCGCCACAAAGGCGAGCGCAAGCAATCCCCTGACGACCCACAAGGCGGCAGAGGTCCAGCGCGATCTGGCAGGCGCAACAATTGTCGACATCGAAAAACTCCTGGAATGGTGAAAGCGGCGGAGAGCCGTGCCGTCCGCCGACGGAGAAAGCCCTGAGGGGCTGTCAAACCCAAAATTCGGGACTAAGATGAAATTGACAAGTAGGATGATTTTTCTGGGGTAGCATGAAAAAGCAGACTAATGAGAATGAAGGGCAAGAATGCCCCTCTGAGCGGGCCAGAGCGCAGTTGCATCGGGCGCTTCGTCTGCTCTCAGGCAAGTGGAAGGGCGAAATCCTCTGGCAGCTTGTCGACGGCAAGCAGCGGTTCGGCCAATTGCGGCGCGCTATCCCCGACGTGACGCAGCACATGCTGACGACCCAGCTCCGCGACCTCGAAAGCGAGGGCCTGGTGAAGCGCACGGTGTTTCCCGAAGTGCCGCCACGCGTGGAATACGAGATGACCCCGGCGGCTCGGGCGTTGCGGCCAGTATTCGACGAACTGTTCCGCTGGGCCAATGCACACGCCAGGCCGGAGCCCGGTGCGGAGGTTGCCGGCAAGGCGGACAACAAGCTGCCGTGAAGGGGCTCCCCTTTCGGGGCTGTCATGACTATCTTTCAAGCCATCGTCGTTCCTGCGAACCATAACCACAGATGTCCATGTTGTAATGTGAACTCGCCACACGTCTGCGCTTACAATGCCGGCGCTTGTGGTTATGGTCCCTGCTTTCGCAGGGACGACGAAGCATTTTCGCTGAATCGGAGTCTGCATGACCAATCCCGCCACAACCTCCCTGCTCGACCGCGCCAATCTCGACCGCGATGCCGTCCGACGTGAGATTACGCGGGGGCTTGAGGGGGCCGACGACGGCGAGCTGTTCCTGGAATATGGCCAGACCGAAGCGCTGGGCTTCGACAATGGCCGTCTGAAGCAGGCGACCTATGACACCAGCCAGGGGTTTGGCCTCCGCGCGGTCAAGGACGACGCGGTCGGCTACGCGCATTCCTCCGACGTCTCGCTGCCGGCGCTGATCCGTGCCGCCGACGCCGTGGCCGCCGTGCGCGGCGGCTACAGCGGCAATTTTGCCGCGGCGCCGGCGCATACCAATGTGCAGCTCTATGGCGACGAGAATCCGCTGGATGCGCCGGGCTTCGAGGCCAAGGTAAAGCTGCTGGCCGAGATCGATGCCTATGTGCGCGACAAGGATCCGCGGGTGCGGCAGGCTTCCATCAGCCTGGGCGCCACCTGGCAGGTGGTGGAAATCCTGCGCCCCGACGGCGAGAGCTATCGCGACATCCGGCCCTTGGTGCGGGTCAATATTTCGGTGGTCGCAGGGCAAGGCGACCGGCAGGAGAGCGGCAGCAAGGGTTATGGCGGCCGCGAGGGCTATGCGCGGTTCATCGAGACCAAGGCGTGGCGCGAGGCAGCCGACGGTGCGATCCGCGAGGCGCTGGTCAATCTGGAATCGGTCCCCGCGCCTGCCGGTGAAATGGACGTGGTGCTGGGCGCCGGCTGGCCCGGCGTGATGCTGCATGAAGCCGTCGGTCATGGCCTCGAAGGCGACTTCAACCGCAAGCAGACCTCGGCCTTTGCAGGCCTGATGGGCAAGCAGGTCGCGGCCAAGGGCGTCACGGTCGTCGACGACGGCACCATGGCCTCGCGGCGTGGCTCTCTCTCCATCGACGACGAGGGCACGCCGACCAACCGCACCATGCTGATCGAGGACGGCATCCTCGTCGGCTACATGCAGGACCGGCAGAACGCGCGGCTGATGAACATGAAGCCGACCGGCAACGGCCGTCGCCAGAGCTACGCCCATGTGCCGATGCCGCGCATGACCAACACCTACATGCTGGCAGGGCAGCGCGATCCGGCGGAAATTCTGGCCTCCGTGAAGAACGGCATCTACGCCGCGAATTTCGGCGGCGGCCAGGTCGACATCACCTCGGGCAAATACGTGTTCCAGTGCACCGAGGCCTACAAGATCGAGAACGGCAAGCTCGGCGCGCCCCTGAAGGGCGCAATGCTGATCGGCAACGGGCCGACCGACCTGCATCGGATCACCATGGTCGGCAACGATCTGGCGCTCGATACCGGCATCGGCACCTGCGGCAAGAACGGCCAGGGCGTGCCTGTCGGCGTCGGCCAGCCGACGCTGCGGATGGAAAAGATCACGGTTGGAGGAACGGGCTAGTGAGCGACGAGAAGATGGTGAGCGACCGGAAGGAAAGCTCGATCGCCAAACCGGTGAGCTGGCGCGCGCAGGCCATGCAGTTGGCTGCGATCGTCGCCGTCGTGTTCGTTGCCAAGGGCGCGCTGGCCGAGCCGTTTTACGTGCCGTCCGGCTCGATGGAGCCGACGCTTCTGATCGGCGACGCGCTGCTGGCCTCGAAATTTCCCTACGGCTACGGCGCGGCGTCGCTGCCGATCCAGATCACGCTGCCGGAAACCGGCCGCGTGTTCGGCGATACGCCCAAGCGCGGCGACGTCGTCGTGTTCCGCTGGCCGGGCGACCGCTCGCAGGCCTGGGTCAAGCGCGTGGTGGGATTGCCGGGTGACCGCATCCAGATGCGTCAGGGCCAGCTCTTCATCAACGACCACGCCGCGGCGTTGAAGCCGGAAGGCGTCGGCCAGGCGGAAGACGATCGCGGCAACACGGAGCAGGCCTATCGCTTCGTCGAGACGCTGCCGAACGGCGTCAGCCACGCGATCTTCAAGATGCGCGACAATGGAAGGCTCGACAACACGCCCGAGGTGACGGTGCCGCCGGGCCAACTGTTCGTGCTCGGCGACAACAGGGACAATTCCGCCGACAGCCGTGTCGCGGTGCGCGACGGCGGCGTGGGGCTGCTGCCGATCGACAATCTGATCGGCCGGGCTGATGCCGTGGTCGGCTCGTGGGATCTCGGCATGCGTAGCCAGCCGGTGTGGACCTGGCTGTCGGGTTTTCGGCTGGCGCGGTTTTTTACGTCCGTGCATTGAGCGCGTAGAAGTAGGGTGGGCAAAGGCGCATTTGCGCCGTGCCCACCAACTCGCCAGCGATCAAGCTTATGGTGGGCACGCTTCGCTTTTGCCCACCCTACGGCACAATCCATGACTTTCGACGATGTCCGAAAAATCGCGCTGACATGGCCTGAGGTCGAAGACGGCACCTCTTACGGCACGCCGGCCTTGAAGGTGCGCAAGAAGATGCTGGCGCGGCTGAGGGAAGACGCCGACAGCCTGGTGATGCCGGGCGTGCCAAGGGACGAGCGCGAGATGCTGGTGGAAAGCCAGCCGAAGGTGTTTTACTTCACTGATCACTACCGCGATTATCCGATCGTGTTGATCCGCCTGTCGAAGGCCAGCCGCGCCACCGTCGAGCCGTTCCTGCGCCGGCACTGGCGCTCGCTGGCGTCGAAGAAGGCGGTGAAGGAATTCGACGCGAATTTGTAGGGTGGGCAAAGCGAAGCGTGCCCACCAATTTCCAATCGCGAAACAAGATGGTGGGCACGGCGCAAGCGCGCCTTTGCCCACCCTACGGCAGCTTGCCTATGGATAAAGACCAATTCCTCACCGCCGCCTTGCAAAATCGCGCCAACGAAATCATTGCCGAGGAACTGTTTCGGCTGGCGCTGCCGGATGCATGGCTGGTCTCCGGATGCCTGGTGCAAACGGTGTGGAACGTGCTGACGAAGCGCGCGATCGATTATGGCATCAACGATTACGACGTGTTCTATTTCGATCCCGATATGTCGTGGGAGGCGGAAGACAAGGTCATCCGCACGCTGGCCGAGCGTTTCGCCACACGCGGGATCAAGGTCGAGGCGCGCAACCAGGCGCGCGTTCATCTCTGGTACCCCGAGAAACATGGCCTGCCCTATCCGCCGCTGCGTCGCTCGACGCAAGGCATCGACCGATTCCTGACCAGGAACACGCAGATCGGAATCCGCCGCACGCGCGAGGCTTACGAGGTCTACGCGCCGAATGGCTGCGACGATATCGCCGCACTGATCGTGCGGCCCAATCCCGGCGCGAATTTTTCCGCGGCGAATTACGAAGCGAAGGTGCAACGATGGAAGGCGCTGTGGCCGGAGATCACGGTGCTGCCGGCGGATTCGGCCTGATCACCGGCGCCACTAGAACGAGGTCGTCAAATCCGTCAGCCATTGCGGTGAGGCATCGACCAGCGCGGCCTCGATTTTCTTGTCCGTACCGCTGACGATCGCAGCGCCAATCAGAATAAATGCGGCTCCGAGCAAGCCCTTGCCGAGCTTTCCCGCTGACAACAGGCCGGAGCGGACGCGCATCAGGGAGGCGCGCGACAGCAATCCCAGCAAAACCAGCGGCACCCCGGCACCGATGCCGAAGACCGCCATCGTCAATCCGACCTGCGGCAGGTCGCGGCCCTGCGAGGCCAGCAGCGACGCCGCACCAAGCGTCGGTCCAACGCAAGGCGACCAGACGGCGCCGAGCAGGAGGCCGATGGCAAACTGTCCGGCGAGGCCCGAGGAGGCAAAACCGCCGAGGCGCTGATCGGCCCAACCGGCCACCGGCCCGCCGGCCGCCGCGAGCCTCGCTTGCCAGGAGGGAACGAGCAGCACCGCACCCAGCGCGATCATGATCGCTGCGGCAGCCATGCGGAAGATTCCGGCATCGATGCCGAGGCCGAATCCGACCAGCGCAAGCAGCAAGCCAAGCAAGGTAAAAGAGATTGCGAGGCCCGCTGCCAGCGCAAACGCGCCGAACGCGTGCGCGGCGACGGCAGCGCCGAGCACGATCGGCACCAGCGGCAACACACAGGGCGACAGGATCGAAAGCAGTCCAGCCACGAAGGCCAGCGCGAGGGCGCTCACGGCAGCTCAGAGGCTCTTGTCGAGCAGCGCCGCGATCGAGGGCTGCTTGGTATCGCCGACGGAACGGCCCTTCTCGGCGGATCCCTTGAACACGATCAGCGTCGACTGCATCTGGGCGCCGAATTGCTTCACCACCGGTTTCATCGTGTCGAAATCGACCCGGAATACCTTCAAGTCCTTGAACTTCGGATCCGCCGTCAGCTTGTCGAGGATAGGTCCCTGCGCCTTGCAGGTCGGGCACCAGTCGGCATGGATTTCGACCAGGATCGGGCCGCCCGCGGCCTGGGCCGCCTTGAAGGCCTCCGCCGAGAACGGAATGGGCGTGCCGGCCAGAGCCGGCGACAGCGAACCGGCGAGCGCCAGACCGGCCGCGACAACGGCACCGCCAAAGAACCTCCGCGAGAATTTCATCATGATCTCCCTGAATACGCGCAGCCAGATGCGCTCGACCGGAACGAACAGTTCCAGTGCGCATGCCAATTACGTCGCAGGGCCTGAAATGTTACCGCACCACCCCGGAAATAAACCCCGCCTTCCGCCGCGGCGGCTTGATGTCTTTCTTCAGGAAGCAGTGCGCCTCCTTGCCGGCGTAGCCGGGCCGGGCATAGGTCCAGGCGCGGCATTTGTTGTCGGCGGCGCAGGCGGCCTTGCAGGCGTCGTCGCCGTCGCCGCTCTTGAGATCAAAACTCTTGTAGTCGCCGCCGAAGCGGTCGATCGAGGTTTCGGTTGTCTCGTTGCGCCGTTCGACCACGCCGGCGCCGCGCACGCCCGAGACGCAGCAATCGCTCTGTACCCGCGCCGGCACGTTGCTCTTGAGCCAGCATACCGCGCCCTTGGTCAGGTCGGTCGGATAGCTGAAGGTCCAGGCACGGCAGCGGCGGTCGCGCTCGCACACCAGCGCGCATTCCGCCGGATCGCCCGAGATCACGGGCGAGCTGAGATAATCGCCGCCGGGACGGTCGAAATTGGCCTGCGCCAGCGCCGGGCGCGCGCCTACGGCCGCCGCCAAAAAGGCGAGCGTCACCATACACGCCCTGAGCAGGCGAACAGTCCCCATGCAAGGTTGCTTTCGAGTACGTTGCTTTCGAGTATGCGCTTCCAGCGCGGGATGGCTTTTCTTCTAAAAGCCGTCCCGCCCCAGCCCTTTGATTCGAGCATGATTTCCTTGGAAGACCGGCACCGGTCTTCGTTCGCGACAAACGCGAAAAACGCGTTTGCGCGGAGATCATGCTCCATCCGGCCGTCATTTGAGCGCCATCAACCTGTACGGTGGATGAACGGCCCAAAGGTTAAGCAACCCGTTAAATTAAAACGCGTATTCCTGATAGACGGGCTCCACGGAACCGCCCCACTCGCCGTTGAATTTGTCGAGCATTTCTTCCGCCGGCGTGCGGCCCGATTCGAGGATGCGCTCCAGCGGTTCGAGGTAACGGCTCTCGTCGCGGCCGGAATGATCGACGCGGCCACGCCGCCGCAAGCCGGCATGCGACAGCTTCAGGCATTCCCGGGCGATTTCGAACAGATAACGGTCCTTGATCCTGGCCTTGAAGCCGAAGCGCGGCACGTCGTCGCGTAGCGCCTGACGCTCCGGCGCGGTCCAGTGACTGACCAGCTCCCAGGCCTCGTTCAGGCTTTCGTCGTCATACAGCAGCCCGACCCAGAACGCCGGCAGCGCCGGCAGCCGGCCCCATGGCACGCCGTCCGCACCGCGCATTTCCAGGTAACGCTTGAGGCGGACTTCCGGGAAAATCGTCGACAGATGGTTGGCCCAGTCCGACAAGGTCGGACGCTCGCCAGGCAGTGAGTTGTTGCGGCCCTCGAAGAAGGCGCGGAACGAGGAACCTGCGACGTCGATATAGGTGTCGCCGCGCTTGACGAAGTACATGGGAACGTCGAGCGCATAGTCGACCCAGCGCTCGAACCCCATGCCGTCCTCGAACACCCACGGCAACATGCCGGAGCGCGCGTTATCGGTGTCGCGCCAGATCTCGGAGCGGAACGACAGGTACCCATTGGACTTGCCTTCGGTGAAGGGCGAGTTGGCAAACAGGGCGGTCGCCACCGGCTGCAGCGCAATCGACACGCGCAGCTTCTTGACCATGTCGGCTTCCGAAGAGAAGTCGAGATTGGTCTGCACCGTGCAGGTCCGGTACATCATGTCGATGCCATATTGCCCGACCTTCGGCATGTAGTTGCTCATGATCTTGTAGCGGCCCTTGGGCATCACGGGAATCTGCTCCCGCGACCACGACGGCGTCATGCCGAGCCCGAGAAAGCCGATCCCAAGGGGCGTCGCGATCTCGCGCACCTGCGCCAGATGCGCCATCAGCTCGGCCTGGGTCTGGTGCACGTTTTCGACCGGCGCCCCCGACAACTCGAACTGCCCGCCCGGCTCCAGCGAAATCGCGCCGCCGCCGGTAACGTCGTAGAGCCCGATGATGTTGCCACGCTCCATGATCGGCTCCCAGCCGAGCAGGAGCTGCATACCTTCGAGCAGCGCGCCGATGCCGCGCGCGCCCTTGTATGGCACGGGCTGACGGCCCTCCAGCGTGAACGGGGTCTTCTCGTGTTCGGTACCGATGCGGAACTCGGACGGCGGCTTGCAGCCGGCCTCGAACCACGTGACGAGTTCGTCACGCGATTGCAGCGGCGTCATATCGATCTGGTCACGCGCCATGAAAAAATCCGGATATCTGGCGATTCGACCGAACGCGCCTTATGGCCAAGGGAATGCGGACGGCATCGTCCGCAACAACGAAACATATCAGAGTTGTCATCGCGCCGGCACGCCGTCGCGGGCAGCGGCGGCCTTGACGTCGGAGCAGGAGCAGCCCAGCCGGTCGAGCAGACCGCAAAGCTTCATGGCGTCGGCATCCGACAGTTTGGAGCCGACGTGCTTTTCGATCGCCGCCGAATAGGCGTTCCACATTTTCTTTTGCAGCTCGCGCCCGGCTTCCGTGATCTCCACGAACTGGCCGCGCTTGTCGATCTTGCATTCACGCCGCGCCGCCAGGCCCTCGTCCACCAGGCGGTCGATCAGCCGCGAGGTCGAATATTGCGGGATCAGCATCTGCTTTTCCAGTTCCACCGGGCGCATCTCGCCGGACGGCGCACGCGACAGTTCCAGCAGCGCGTCATACCAGGCCAGCGGCGGAAAGCCCGCTTTCTTCAAATCCTGCTCGACGGCATCGAGCACCCGGCTCTGCACCCGCATCAGGCGGATCCAGGCGGCGGTCGCCTCGGTCGATGGTTTGCGTTTCATCATCCAGTCCGTATCTGTCACAGATCAGTGTACCGCACTAAATGCAGCTGCATCAATCTTGACTATTACATGCAAATGCATTTAGTCACTCCACCCGATAATGATAATATCGAGGGAAGGAAAAGCCGATGAAACTGTATTATACGCCAGGCGCCTGCTCGCTATCCCCCCATATCGCGCTCCTCGAGGCCGGTCTGCCCTATGACCTGGTCAAGGTCGACCTGCGCACCAAGAAGCTGGAGAACGGTGACGACTTTTTGAAGGTCAACCCGAAGGGCCAGGTGCCGGTACTGGCGCTCGATTCGGGCGAACTGGTCACCGAGGGGCCGGTCATCGTCCAGATGATCGCCGACAAGGCCGCGGCTAAGAACCTCGCGCCCGCCCGCGATAGCGCCGAGCGCTACAAGCTCCTGGAGTGGCTCAACTTCATCACCACGGAACTGCACAAGAGTTTCGGCCCGATGTTCTCGCCGGCGCTGGCCGACGAGGCCAAGGCGTTCTTCAAGGACCGGGTGATGGGCAAATTCAAGTATGTCGAGAGCCAGCTTGCGGGGCGCGACTATTTGATGGGCAGCCAGTTCACCGTCGCCGACGGCTATCTGTTCACGATGCTGTCCTGGGCGGACGGGATGAAGTTCGACCTGTCCGGCATGCCGAACCTGCTGGCCTACAAGGCCCGCGTCGCCGCCCGCCCGAAAGTGCAGGAAGCGTTGACCAAGGAAGGCCTGATGAAGGCGGCGTGAGATTTTCAACGATGGAATGCGAAAGGGCCGGATCGATGATCCGGCCCTTTTTGTTTACGTCATTGCGAGCGAAGCGAAGCAATCCATATCGCGGCATAACGGATGGATGGATTGCTTCGTCGCTACGCTCCCTTGCGCAAACGCTTCGCGTTTGTCGCAGGCAATGACGGGGTTGGCTACTTGGCCACCTTACGCCGCCTTCTTCGGCGGGAAGCGGCCGTAGAAGGTCTCGCCGCTGGCCGCCATGTCTTCCAACAGCTTTGGCGGGGTGAAGCGCGAGCCGTATTTGGCCTCGAGCTTATGGCAGAGCTCGACGAACTTCCGGGTGCCCATGAAATCGATATAGGACAGCGTGCCGCCGGTGAACGGCGCAAAGCCGAAGCCTAAGATCGAGCCGACATCGGCCTCGCGCGGATCGGTGATGACGTGATCCTCGACCGTGCGCGCGGCTTCCACCGCCTGCACCACCAGAAAACGCTGCTTCAGCTCCTCGATATCGAGCGTATCCGGATCGAGCTGCTTGGGCTGCAGCGCCGACAGGCCCGGCCACAGGCTCTTCTGGCCCTTGCCCTTCTCGGGATAGTCGTAAAAGCCCTTGCTGTTCTTGCGCCCCAAGCGCCCCTGCTTTTCGACCAGTTCCACCATCAGCTTCTTCTGATCCGGGTTGATGGAATTGGGACCAAGATCGGCTTCGGTTGCCTTGATAACCTTGAGGCCGAGGTCGAGGGCGACTTCATCGGACAGCGACAGCGGACCGACCGGCATGCCGGCCATCTTGGCGCAGTTCTCGATCATCGCCGGCGGCACGCCTTCGAGGAACATCTCGTTGCCTTCGGCGATATAACGGCCGACGCAGCGGTTGGCGTAGAAGCCGCGCGAATCATTGACGACGATCGGCGTCTTGCCGATCACCCGGACATAGTCGAGCGCGGCGGCGAGCGCGACGTCGCCGGTGTTCTTGCCGAGGATGATTTCGACCAGCATCATCTTCTCGACCGGCGAGAAGAAGTGGATGCCGACGAACTTGCCCTGCTCCTTGAAGCTTTCCGCCAGCGAGGTGATCGGCAGCGTCGAGGTGTTGGAAGCGAAGATCGCATCCGCCCTGAGGTATTGCTGCGCCTTGGCAAAGGTATCCGCCTTGACCTTGCGGTCCTCGAACACGGCCTCGATGACGAGGTCGCAATCCCCGAGCGTGGCGTAGTCAGCGGTCGGCGTGATGCGCGCCAGCAGCTCGTCGCGGTCAGTGGCCTTGGCGCGGCCCTTGGCGACCTGCTCGTCGATCACCTTCTGCGCATGCGCCTTGCCCTTGTCGGCGCTCTCCTGGTCGCGGTCGATCAGGACCACGTCGAGGCCGGCGCGGGCCGAGACGTAGCCGACGCTGGCGCCCATGAAGCCGGCGCCGATCACGGCGACCTTCTTGATCCTGGTCGGCGGCACGCTTTGCGGACGCCGGGCACCCTTGTTCAGCTCCTGCATCGACAGGAACAGGCTGCGGATCATCGCCGCGGCTTCCTTGGAACGCAGGACTTTCGTGAAGTAACGCGACTCGACGCGCAGCGCGGCGTCGATCGGCAACTGCAGGCCCTCATAGACGCAGCTCATGATGGCGCGCGCGGCCGGATAATTGTCGTAGGTCTCGCGGCGATAGATGGCGTTGCCGGCCGGGAACATCATCATGCCGTTCTTGGAGAACACCGGACCGCCCGGCAGCTTGAAGCCCTTCTCGTCCCAGGGCGCGACGGCCTTGCCGCCGCCCTTGATCCAGTCCTTGGCCGCCTTGACCAGTTCGGAAGCCGGCACGATGGCGTGGATCAAATTGAGCGCCTTGGCCTTGTCGACCGTGACCGGATCGCCCTTGAGCAGGATCGTCATCGCATCCTGCGGCGGCACGAGGCGCGGCACGCGCTGGGTGCCGCCGGCGCCGGGGAACAGGCCGACCTTCACTTCGGGCAGGCCGAGGCGGGTCTTGGGATTTTCAGCCGCAACACGGTAATGGCACGACAGCGTCACCTCAAAGCCGCCGCCCAGCGCCAGCCCGTTGATCGCGGCCGCCCACGGCTTGCCGCAGGTTTCGATGCCGCGCAGCACCAGCGAAAAGCGCCGGCTCTGGTCGAACAGCATCTGGTTGGCGGCGACCTCACCCTTTTCCTTGAAGACCTTGGCGTACTCCTTGTTCATACCTTCGAGCATGGAAAGGTCGGCGCCGGCGCAGAACGCTTCCTTGCTCGAGGTGATGACGACGCCCTTCACCGCGGCATCGGCTGTGGTCTGCTTCAATATCTCTTCGAGCTCGGTGGTCGAGGTCTCATCCAGCACGTTCATCGAACGTCCGGGGATGTCCCAGGTGACGAGCGCAATGCCGTCAGCGTCGGTCTCTACCTTGAAATTCTTGAAGGCCATGTTGGTTGCTCCCTCGGTGCCGGCAGCCGATGTCAGGCGCGGCGGTTGACTTGGATTTCGTAGGGTGGGCAAAGCGCAGCGTGCCCACCATTCCCAGCGGAGTTCGTGATGGTGGGCACGCTTCGCTTTGCCCACCCTACGAATTGCGTCGCGTCACACCCGCTCGATGATCGTCGCGGTCCCCATGCCGCCGCCGATGCACAGCGTCACCAGCGCGGTGGACTTGTTGGTGCGCTCGAGCTCGTCGAGCACGGTGCCGAGGATCATGGCCCCGGTCGCGCCGAGCGGATGGCCGAGCGCGATCGCGCCGCCATTGACGTTGATCTTCGCATTGTCGATGTCGAACGCCTGGATGTAGCGCAGCACGACGGAAGCAAAGGCTTCGTTGAGCTCGAACAGGTCGATGTCCGACTTCTTCATGCCGGACCGCTCGAACAGCTTTTCGGTGACGTCGACCGGCCCGGTCAGCATCATCGCGGGCTCCGAGCCGATATTGGCAAAGGCGCGGATCTTTGCACGCGGCTTCAGGCCATGTTTCGCACCCGCTTCCTTGCTGCCAAGCAGCACCGCGCCGGCGCCATCGACGATGCCGGAGGAGTTGCCGGCATGGTGGACGTAATTGACGCGCTCGATTTCCGGATGCGACTGGATCGCCACCGCATCGAAACCGCCCATCTGGCCAACCACGGTGAACGCCGGCTGCAGTTGCGCCAGCGACTGCATGGTCGTGGTCGGGCGCATGTGCTCGTCCTTGGCCAGGATGGTGAGGCCGTTGACGTCCTTCACCGGCACCACCGACTTGTTGAAGCGGCCCTCGTCCCAGGCCTTGGCGGCGCGCTGCTGGCTTTGCACGGCGTAGGCGTCGACGTCATCGCGCGAGAAACCGTATTTGGTCGCGATCAGATCAGCCGAGACGCCCTGCGGCATGAAATAGGAAGGCACCGCCATCGAGGGATCCATCGGCCAGGCGCCGCCGGACGCGCCGATGCCGACGCGGCTCATCGATTCGGCGCCGCCGCCGATCACGAGCTCATGCTGGCCGGCCATGATCTGAGCGGCGGCGAAATTCACGGCGTCGAGGCCGGAGGCGCAGAAGCGGCTGATCTGCACGCCGGGGACGGATTCGCCGAGGCCTGCCTTCAGCGCCGCGAAGCGCGCGATGTCTGAGCCCGCCTCGCCGACTGGATCGACCACGCCGAGGATGACGTCGTCGACGACGTCTTCGGCCAGATTGTTGCGCTCCTTCAGCGCCTGCAGCGGCACCGTCGCCAGCGCCAGCGCGGTGACCTCGTGGAGCGCGCCATCGGCCTTGCCGCGGCCGCGCGGGGTGCGAACGTGATCGTAGATATATGCCTCAGGCATGACGCCCTCCTGGTATGAGGATCATAATATTATAGGCGATAAGGACAGGAAACGGCGGAAAATCTCAGAACGCTTCCGCCGCCAATTCCATGGTGGTCGCGCAGCCGGTCTGGATGCGCGCAAGATGGACGTGGGTTTCCGGCAGCATGCGCTCCATGAAGAAGCGGCCGGTCACCAACTTGGTGCTCAGATAGGGCGTGGCGCCACTGCTCGCAATCTTGTCCTGAGCGACCTTGGCCATCCGCGCCCACATATAGGCGAAGGTGACGAGCCCGAACAATTGCATGTAGTCGGTGGCGGCCGCGCCGGCATTGTCGGGCTTGGTCAGCGCGTTCTGCATCAGCCAGCCGGTGGCCTGCTGCAGATGGCCGAGCGCGGCCGACAGCGGGGTGACGAACGGCTTCATCGCCTCATCAGCGCCGTGCTCCTTGGCGAAAGCGCCGACTTCGGCAAAGAACGCCATCACGGCACGGCCGCCGTCGCGCGGCAATTTACGCCCCACAAGGTCGAGCGCCTGGATGCCGTTGGCGCCCTCATAGAGCATGGCGATGCGCGCATCGCGCACGAACTGCTCCATGCCGTGCTCGGCGATATAGCCGTGGCCGCCATACATCTGCTGCGCCAGCACCGCGTTGGAGAAGCCGACATCGGTCATCACGCCTTTCATGACCGGCGTCATCAGGCCCATATGGTCGTCAGCCTCCTGACGGTCCTTCGGGTCGGAGGAGCGGTGGGCGACGTCGCTCTTCAGCGCGGTCCACACCACCATGGCGCGCGCCGCTTCGTTGAAGGCGCGGATGGTGAGCAGCACGCGGCGCACGTCGGGATGCACGATGATCGGGTCGGCCGGCTTGTCTGCTTCCTTTGCGCCGGTCAGGGAGCGGCCCTGCAGACGCTCGCGCGCGTAATTGACAGCGTTCTGATAGGCGACCTCGGACTGCGCCAGCCCCTGCACGGCGACGCCGAGGCGGGCCTCGTTCATCATCACGAACATGCCCTGCATGCCCTTGTTCTCTTCGCCGATCAGCCAGCCGGTGGCGTTGTCGTAGTTCATCACGCAGGTGGAATTGCCGTGAATGCCCATCTTGTGCTCGATCGAGCCGCAGGACACGCCGTTGCGCGCGCCGAGCGAACCATCGGCATTGACCAGCACCTTCGGGACCACGAACAGCGACACGCCCTTGATGCCGGCCGGCGCACCTTCGATGCGCGCCAGCACCAGATGGATGATGTTCTCGGCGATATCGTGCTCGCCCGCAGAGATGAATATCTTGGTGCCTGATATCTTGTAGCTGCCGTCGGCCTGCTTGACGGCCTTGGTGCGCAACAGGCCGAGATCGGTGCCGCATTGCGGCTCGGTGAGGTTCATGGTGCCGGTCCACTCGCCCGCCACCATCTTCGGCACGAACATCTTCTTCTGCTCGGGCTTGCCATGCACCAGCAGCGCCGCGGTGGCGCCCATGGTGAGGCCGCCATACATCGAGAACGCCATGTTGGCCGCGCTCTGGAATTCGGTGACGACCTGGCTCAGCGTGACCGGCAGCCCCTGCCCGCCATATTCCGCCGGCGCCGACAGCCCGAGCCAGCCGCCTTCGGCGACCTGCTTGAAGGCTTCCTTAAAGCCCTTCGGCGTCGTCACCGAGCCGTCGTCATGCCGCTTGCAGCCTTCGAGATCGCCGACACGATTGAGCGGCTGCAATACCTCTTCGGAGAGTTTTGCGGCTTCGCCGATGATCGCCTCGCGCACATCGGCGGAGGCGTCGGTGAAGCCGGGAAGATTGTCGTAGCGATCGATCTGGAACACGTCGTTGAGCAGGAAGGTGACGTCTTCCACGGGGGCTTTGTAGATCGGCATGGTGTTCTCCCGGCAGCGGCGAATGTGACGAAGGCGCTTGAAATGAAATTCGTGTGACGTTCCGGACGTAGACCTTATCCGGTTCCGGAGATTCCAGGGAGTGAGCAGGCCGGCAAATATCTCGTCAGCCATTGCGGCGTAAACGGCGCCGGAGATGGTCGCGGCCTTTGCTCCCTCACCCTTTGGCGAGCTGCTCCCCCATCAAGCGGTGCAGCAGATTGATTCCCTTCAGCGGACGCACCATCACCTTGAAGTGCGTGATCTTACCGTCATCGCTGAAGGTGATGATGTCGACGCCGTTGATCTTGATGCCCTCGATCTCGTTTTCGAATTCGAGGACCGCGCCATCAGCGCTGCGCCATTCGCCGGTGTATTTGAAGCCGGGGCCACCGAGGACCTTTCCGGCGCTTGCCAGATATTTGAAGGTGATGTCGCGCCCGCGCTGCGGCGTGTGGACGACGGGGCTTTCGAACACCGCATCCGGGTGCAGCAGGTCCCACAACGCCGCCGTGTCATGCGACTTCATGTAGCCGTACCACTTGTCGAGGCCGCTCATGGTCATCATGTCTCCTCTGGCGGGCGGGCTGACGCCGGGGAATGCGTTTCTCCGGAGCTTATGCGCGTTGACGCATATGCAACTTTATGCATAATGTCAATCAATCCTGAAAACCGGAGGCCGGCGTCTTGGCGCTTGGTGACGCGATCCTTGCCTGCCTGACCGAACGTCCGATGACGGGCTATGAGCTCGCCAAGACGTTCGACAACTCCATTGGATTCTTCTGGAAGGCCGACCACCAGCAAATTTATCGGGAACTGACAAAACTCCGCGACCGCGGCCATATCCAGGGCCGCGAGGTGGTGCAGTCCGGCAAGCCGAACAAGCTGGTCTATACGCTCACACCGGAAGGCCGCGCCGCGCTCAGGCATTGGGCCGCCCGCCCGAGCGTCCCGGCCTCGATCAAGGACGACCTGCTGGTGCGGCTCTATGCGCTCGACAGCGTCGACGTCGAACCGCTGCGCACCGACCTGATGGCGCGGCTGGAGCATCACCGCGACCGTTTCGCCCGCTACGAGCGCCTGCTCAACAAACGTTTCCCCCAGGGCATCGCGGCGCCGGCCGATGTCGGCAAACTGCTCGGACTTCGCGTTGGCCTCAGCTATGAGCGGGCGGTGGCGGAATGGTGCGAAGAGGCGATCGAGGCGCTGTCGGCCCTGTCGCCCAGTGCGGAGCGGACCAACGTCGTGTCGCTCGAAAACGGCCAGCGCGAAAATAGCGGCTAGGGCTGTTCCGATCCGATCGAATCGGAACCGTCTTCCGGATTCCTGATCTGACTCGTTTTATCTGACGCGAACCGGCCGCCACGGCGGATCAAGTCCGGGGGCAGGCTTTCGCCGGAAAACGCTTTAAATCCAAAGCCGAACTGGCACCCGGTAACTTTTGCGGCCGTCCGTCCCATTCCTTAACCCGTTCTTTACCGTAACGCGAAAAAGTCAGTTCCGAGGCAGGCGAGCCGCGCGGAAATACGATTGTCTCTTTGGTGGGACGCGCGGGGAGGCTGATGGCGCAGGTGGGGCGCCGAAGCGGAACCGGACGAAAGCATGAATTCGCGCGTATCGTGGAGTGTTGACGGCATCGATCCATCCGTCCGCGAAAGGGCTGAGGCGGCCGCGCGGCGCGCCGGCATGTCGCTGAGCGACTGGCTCAATTCGACCATCGGCGAACCGCTCCCGCCCAGCTTCAGCGCGCCTGCCAGTCAGCGGCCGGCGATGCCGAGCCGGGAAAGCCGCGACGTTGCCGACATTCACCAGCGGCTGGATTCGATCACAAAGCAGATCGAGCAGATTTCGCGGCCGGCGCCGCGCGGCGAGACGCCGCGTGGCGAAGCAGCGCGCGGCGAGCCGACGGTGGCCCGCCAGCTCAACGACGCCATTTCGCGCCTCGACGCGCGGCTGTCGCAGATTTCCAACCCAGCGCCGACCCGGCAGGCCCAGATGCAGGAAAAGCAGCGTCAGACCGAGCAGGTCGAGCGGGCCGCAGCCCAGGTCTATCGCCCCGCGCCGCCGCTCAATCCGGCCTCGCTGGATTTTGCGATCGCCGAAATCGCCGCGCGCCAGAACGAACTCGACAGTCCGCCGCCGCGCCAGATGCCGCCGCGCCATGCCGCGCCGACGGCCCAGCCCAATTTTTCGCAGCCCAATTCTTCTCAACCTATGATGCAGGCAGCGACCGCCGGTCCGGACTTTTCCTCGCTCGAACGTCACCTGCTCAAGATCACAAGCCAGATCGAGGCGCTGCAGCGTCCCGATCACGTCGAGGAATCGATTGCCGCGTTCCGCAGCGAACTCGCCGAAATCCGCCAGGCCATCACCGAGGCGGTGCCGCGCCGGGAGATCGAATCGCTCGAGAACGAAATCCGCTCGCTGTCCCGCCGCATCGACGAAAACAGGCAGCACGGCAGCGACGGCCAGACGCTGACCGGCATCGAACGCGCGCTCGGCGAAATCCGCGAGGTGCTGCGCTCGCTGACGCCGGCCGAGCAGCTCACCGGCTACGACGAGGCGATTCACAACCTAGGCGCCAAGCTCGATCTGATCCTGCGCTCGAACGACGATCCGTCGACCGTGCAGCAGCTCGAAAGCGCGATCGCGGCACTGCGCGGAATCGTTTCCAACGTCGCCTCCAACGATGCGCTGGCGCGGCTCGCCGAAGATGTGCACACGCTGTCGGCCAAGGTCGACCAGCTTTCCCGCTTTGACGGCAACAGCGACGCCTTCGGCATGCTCGAGCAGCGCCTGGCCGCGCTGACCTCGACGCTGGAAAGTAGGCAGGCGCCGGCGGCGAGCGACAATTCGGAATATCTCGAAAACGCGTTGCGCACGCTGTCGGAGCGGCTCGACCGTATCCCGGCCGGCAACGACAATGCGTCGGCGTTTGCCCATCTCGAACAGCGCGTGTCCTATCTGCTGGAGCGCCTGGAAGCCTCCGGCGATCGTTCCGCTGCGCCTGCCATCGATCTCGGACGGGTCGAGGAAGGACTGCACGATATTCTGCGTTCGCTCGAACGCCAGC
This sequence comes from Bradyrhizobium sp. AZCC 1678, assembly GCF_036924765.1. Classification (NCBI taxonomy): domain Bacteria; kingdom Pseudomonadati; phylum Pseudomonadota; class Alphaproteobacteria; order Hyphomicrobiales; family Nitrobacteraceae; genus Bradyrhizobium; species Bradyrhizobium sp. AZCC 1678. Next base: position 1,360,162 of record NZ_JAZHSE010000001.1, on the reverse strand, counting down.
ATGCCAGCCTGGTCGCGCTCGCCGATTCCAACCGCAATTCGACCGACACGACCCAGCCGGTGGACTCCGGCATCGTTGATCTGGTCAAGCGCGAGCTGTCCGACATCCGCTTCAGCCAGTCGGAAACCGACCGCCGCACGCAGGACTCGCTCGAGACCGTTCACAGCACGCTCGGCCACGTGGTCGATCGGCTGTCGACGATCGAAGGCGATCTGCGCACGGTTCGCACCGCGCCGCCGGCGATCGCCTCTTCTCCTGCAGCCGCCGAAATGCGCGAGGAAGCGCCCCGCGTGATGACGCCGCTGCAGACCTATCCGCAGCAACCGAAACCGGAATTGCCGAATCCCGCCGCGCTGCAAGCGAGCCCTCAAGAACATTTTGCCGCCGCGCCGCGCGAATTCCACGCCGTGCAGCCGGCGGCCCCGGCCGCGCCGGTCGCTCCGCCCTTGCCGCCGAGGGCGATCAGCGAAATCCTGGAACCGCATGCCGCCGCGCCGCGCACCGCGATCGCGCCGGAATTGCCGCCGGATCATCCGCTCGAGCCGGGGACGCGGCCGATGGTGCGCATGTCCTCGCCGTCGGAACGGATCGCGGCTTCCGAAAACGCGATCAGCGAGATCGCTTCCGGGCCCAAGGAGCCGGTGAGTTCGTCGAGCTTCATTGCCGCCGCGCGCCGCGCCGCGCAGGCCGCAGCCGCCGCGCCGCCTCCCGAGAAGGCGGGACGTTCACCGGCAAAGGCCGCGCCCAAGGACAAGGGCGGCGACAAAGCCAAGGCGGACGACAAGAACCCCTCAAACATTTCCTCCAAGATCCGCTCGCTGCTGGTCGGCGCAAGCGTGGTCGTGATCGTGCTCGGCACGTTCAAGATGGCGATGACGCTGCTCGATACCGGCAGCGTGCTGCAACTGCCGATGTTTGAATCCAACCAGCCGGCCGCTCCAACGCAGGCCCCCGCACCGGCGGAGAGCAGCACCAGGCCCGCAATGCCCGCCGCACCGGCGCCCATGATGATCTCGCCGACACCGGTCGAAAAGCAGTCGAACAATTCTTCCGCACCGAACACGCTGGATAGCGCGCGGATCGCGGTCCCGCCGCAGGCCGCGCCGTCTCCGGCGGCAGCCAGCGACGTCACCGGCGCGATCACGACGATGCCGGCCACCGGCGGCAAGGTTGCCATGATCGCCGTGCCGCCGACCGAGCGGTTGCCTGACGGCATCGGCGGCCCGGTATTGCGCACCGCCGCGCTGAAGGGCGACCCGGCCGCGGCCTACGAGGTCGGCGTGCGCTTTGCCGAAGGCAAGGGCGTCGCCCCGGATCTCGACCAGGCCGCCAAATGGTACGACCGCGCGGCGCAGGCCGGCGTGGTGCCCGCGATCTTCCGGCTCGGCACCTTCTACGAAAAGGGCCTGAGCGTGAAGAAGGACGTCGATATCGCGCGGCGTTATTATGCGCAGGCGGCCGAGCGCGGCAGCGCCAAGGCGATGCACAATCTGGCCGTGCTCGACGCTGACGGTGGCGGCAAGGGCGCCAACTACAAGAGCGCGTCGATCTGGTTCCGCAAGGCCGCCGACCGCGGCGTCGCCGACAGCCAGTTCAACCTCGGCATTCTCTATGCCCGCGGCATCGGCGTCGAACAGAACCTCGCCGAATCCTTCAAATGGTTCAGCCTCGCGGCAGCCCAGGGCGACGCGGATGCGGGGCGCAAGCGCGACGACATTGCCAAGCGCCTCGACGTCCAGTCGCTGGCGGCGGCCAGGCTGGCGATCCAGACCTTTACGCCGGAGCCGCAACCCGACGACGCCGTCAACGTGGCGTCGCCCGCCGGCGGCTGGGATTCAGCTCCCGCACCGGCCACCGGCAAGCCCGGCGCCAAGCCGGCTGCGACCAAGCGCACCGCCGCTGTTCATTAAGCAAAAGTCGCGATGCGCGCCGTCGCATAGACAGGTCGCGTCGCCGCCATATCCTCGGCCATAAATTCGTATAATGCTTCGGGCTAGAGCATTATCGGTTCTGATTGAATCAGAACCGAAGCTCTAGATTCTTGTTTTGACGCGTTTTCTTCACGCGAACCGGTACCCACTTCGCTCGAAAACGCTATAGAGCATTTATCGGTTCTGATTGAATCAGAACCGAACCGCAACGAGGACCGATTGTCGACCGAAGACAGCCAAAGTGGGGATAATCGCTTCCGCAGGTCGCCGACCGGCCCCGCGGTCGCGCCGCCGCGCGGACCTGCCGGTCAGGCCCCGCCGCCGGTGCAACCGCCCCGCCGCAGACGGCATTTCTGGTCGGTCGCGATCTTCATCCTGCTGGTCTCCGGCGTCTGCATTCGCGCCTACCGCGACCTGTCGCAGCCCGAGGCCTGGCACTACTGGAAAGACCAGTACGTCTCGCCGAGCCTGACTTTTTCGCTGATCGACAGGGTCGACCTCGACGGCGCCGCGCAGGGCCGCCGCGCCCTCTTCGTCAGCGGCACCATCGGCCCCGCCGCCGCAACGCTGTTTCGCGACAAACTGGACCAGGTCAATCTTGCGGCGGGCGACATCGTCCTGCTGGCCTCCCCCGGCGGCGATCTGAACCAGGCCACGATCATGGGCGAGATCATCCGACAGCGCTCGCTCGCGACCGCGGTCGGCGGGGCCGACGCCTCGGGCCGCGTCAAGCCGGCTTATTGTGCCAGCGCCTGCGTGCTGGTCTATGCCGGGGGCAAGACCCGCTTCGGCGTCCTGGGCTCGGCCTTGGGTGTTCATCGGTTTGTCACAACCAGGCCCGTGGAAGACCCCGTCGCAGACACCCAGCGGATTGCCGGCGCCGTGCTGGGCTACATGACGAAAATGGGGGTCTCGTCCTCCATCGTGGAAGCGATGTCCGAGACCCGGGACATTCGCTGGCTCAGCCCCAAACAGGCGCTGGCGATGAACCTCGTCACCGAGCCGCTCGGAAAGCCCTGAGCCAGCCGGATGCCGAGCTTGCGCGAACCGACCTGTCTTTCGGATTTGTAACGCGTTTCAAACGTCCTGGCGGACGCGTGGCCACGTGAGGCAAAAATTTGCCTTCCCGGGGATTTTTAGTCCCCCCTCCCCCCGAATTCAGTTATGCAAAGACGCGGGAACCGGCCCTGCGCACGCAAAGGTGCATGCGCGAACCGGATTCCCCACTGCCGGCAAATACAACAGAAACCATGCCCTGAGCGGCCGCCCGGCCGTCTCTGGCGGCAAAGCCACAAAAAGCAGACGCGCGTGCAGCTCTACCTCCCGATCGCCGACATTCCAGTCAATGTTTTCCTCATCCTGGCGATGGGCGCGGCGGTTGGGTTCGTGTCCGGCATGTTCGGGATCGGCGGCGGCTTCCTGATGACGCCGCTGTTGATCTTCGTCGGCATCGCGCCGGCGGTCGCGGTCGCCTCCGTCGCCAGCCACATCGCCGCCTCCTCGTTTTCCGGCGCGCTGTCCTATTGGCGACGGCGCGCCATCGATCCGCTGCTGGCGGCGGTGCTGTTGACCGGCGGCAGTATGGGCACCGCGCTCGGGGTCTGGACCTTCACGCTGCTGCGCTCGCTGGGTCAGCTCGATCTCATGATCGCGATGTCCTACGTGATCCTGCTGACCACTGTCGGCGCGCTGATGTTCTGGGAAGGCCTGCGGGCGCTGTTGCGGGCCCGCCGCGGCGGCCCGGTCACCACGCGCCGCCCGGGCAGCCATGTCTGGATCCATGGCTTGCCGCTGAAGATGCGCTTCAAGCGTTCGAAAATCTATCTGTCCGTCATTCCCATCGTGGTGATCGGCCTGATCATCGGCTTCATCGGCGCCGTGATGGGCATCGGCGGCGGCTTCATCCTGGTGCCGCTGTTGATCTACGTGCTGCGGGTTCCGACCTCGACCGTGATCGGCACCTCGATGGTGCTGACCCTGGTCACGATGGTGTTCGCCACCATGCTGCACGCGGTCACCAACCATCTGGTCGATGCCGTGCTGGCGCTGATTTTGATGGTCGGCGGCGTCACCGGCGCGCAGTTCGGCGCGCGCGCGGGGCAGAAAATCCGCGGCGAACATTTGCGGCTGCTGCTCGGGCTGCTGGTGCTCGCCGTCGGCGTCCGGTTTGCCGTCGAACTGGTGATCCGGCCCGAGGATCTCTTCACCATCCGCGAAACCGGGGTGACGGGATGACCAGGCGCCTCAACCTCATGCTCGGATGGCTCGCGCTGGGCGCCGTATTCGCGGCCTCGCCCGCGCAGGCCGAACGGCTGATCGTGTCGGTGTCGAACCACCGCGTCACCGTGACGCCGAATTACTCCGGCGAGGAGCTCGTGCTGTTCGGCTCGGTGGAGAAGGACGCCAATACGCCGGCCAATCGCACTTACGATCTCGTGGTGACGGTGGCCGGCCCGCGCGCCGACATGGTGACCCGCCGCAAGGAGCGCCGGTTCGGGATCTGGATCAATACGGACTCCCGGCAGTTCCTGAAAGTGCCGGCCTATCTGGCGCTGTTCTCCAACCGGCCGTTCGACGCCATCGCTTCCCCTGAGGTGCAACGGCGGCAGCAGCTTGGGTTGAACAACGTGTTGCTGACCCAGCGCGTCGGTGGCGATTACGCCGACGTGGTGCCGGACGACGCGTTCCGCAGCGCCTTCGTGCGGCTGCGAAAGCAGCACGGCCTCTATCGCGAGGAGACCTCGGCGGTGACGTTCCTGACGCCGACCCTGTTCCGCACCAGCATTCCCCTGCCCGCGGAAGTGCCGATCGGCCTCTACAACGTCGAGATCAAGCTGTTCGCCGACGGCGCGCTGGTGGCCAAGACCGACACCGCGTTCGAAATCGTCAAGGTCGGCTTCGAGCAGTTCGTCGCCACTACCGCGCAGCAGCACGGCTTCGTCTACGGGCTGATCACCGCCTTCATGGCGCTGATGACGGGATGGATGGCGTCGATCGTGTTCAGGAAGGATTGAGGGGCGTTCGTCATTCCCGGATGGTCCGAAGGACCAGACCGCAGATGCGCAATTGCGCATCGGGGAATCTCGAGATTCCACAATGTGCAATTGCACATTGGGGTTCGATGCTTCGCATCGCCCCGGAATGACCTCAAACAAAAAACCCCACGCCCATCGCGACGACGCTGAGCACCATCGCTGATGTCGACAGACAGCCGAGCCAATAAAGCCGACCCTTGATGACGAAGCGACCCATTACGTCCCTTCGCCGCGCCATCAACATCAAGAGCACCATCACCGGCACGGCGAGGACGCCGTTAACGACGGCGCTCCAGTACAGCGCCGAGATCGGGTTGATCGGCGTGAAGTTCAGCGCGATTCCGATACCAGCCGACAGCGCCAGCACGGCGTAGAAGGCGGCGGCTTCCTTCGGTTTGCGCGCGAGGCCAACCGGCCATCGCCGCCCCTCGCCGACGGCGTACGCCGCGGCGCCGGCGAGCACCGGAATTGCCAGCAGGCCAGTGCCGACAATGCCGAGCGCAAAGATCACTTCCGCGAACGCGCCGGCGATCGGACGCAGGGCTTCGGCGGCCTCCGCCGAGGTCTGGATGTCGGTCTTGCCGGAAACGTGCAGCGCCGCCGCCGCGGTGACGATGATCGACAGCGCAATCAGATTGGAGAACGCCATGCCGATGATGGTGTCGGCGCGGATGCGGGAAAATTCCCTCCGCGCGCCGTAATGCTTTTCGACCAAGGGCCGCTTGTGCGTATCGACGCGCTGGTCCTCGGCCTCCTGCGAGGCCTGCCAGAAAAACAGATAGGGCGAGATCGTGGTGCCGAGGATCGCAACGATGGTGGTGAAATATTCCGTACTCCAGGTCAGTTGCGGAAGCAGGATGCCAACCAATGCCTCTCCCCACGACACCTTCGCAAAGGCCAGCGCGGCGACATAGGCGAACAGGCTAAGCGTCAGCCATTTCAGCACCGCGACGTAGCGCTTGTAGTCGAGGAAGATCTGCGCCACCACCGACGTCACGCCGAACAGCAACACATAGAAGATGCTGTGGCCACCGATCAGCAGTTTGGTCGCATCCGCCATGGCGCCGAGATCGGCGCCGATGTTGATGGTGTTGGCGATGAACAATAGCACCATCACGCCATTGAGCAGCCATAACGAATAATGCCGGGACACATTTCCGGCTATGCCGTGCCCGGTGACGCGGCCGACGCGCGCGGAAATTTCCTGGATCGCCGCCATCAAGGGAAACGTCAGCAGCATGGTCCAGCCGATACCGTAGCCGAGCTGCGCGCCGGCCTGGCTGTAGGTGCCGATGCCCGACGGATCGTCGTCGGACGCGCCGGTGATCAGGCCGGGGCCGAGCGCCTTCAGCGCATCGCGGAAGCGAAACGGCCGCGGCGGCTTGGCCTTCGTGGCCGGCTCGTCACCGCCGGTAGGCTTGTTCGCGTGATGCTTCGAATTGGATTTGTTGCGCTCTGCCATGCCGGGTCCAGCCGCGGCGATAACGAACCTGACGGGAGCAGGTTCCGGGCCGCGACCTTGCCCGAGGACGCCGTGGCAGCCGTCGATGCCGTCACGCGGCGTGCGCCGGCTCGATGACGGTCGCCACGCCGGGCTGCAGGATGCGCAAGCGCGATCCAAAACCCAGCGTGTCGAAGGTGGCGCGTAAATCGCCGGCGTTCTGGCGGAAATGCGCCCAGCCGTCGGTATGCACGGGCACGACCACCGCATCGGAAAAGGCGCGCGCGGTCTCGATCGTGTCGTTGGTGTCCATGGTGAGATGGAACGGACCGCGGGTTTGCGCCGCGCCGGCGAACGGCAGCACCACGCCCGCGTTGAAGCGGCGCGCGACTTCCGCAACGCCGTCGAACCAGGTGGTGTCGCCGCTGATGTAGATCGGGCGGCTGCCTGCTCTGCTTGATTCCACCACGAAGCCGATGACGTCGCCCGACAGCGGCTCGATGCCGGCCGGTCCGTGACGGGCTGGCGTCGCGGTGATGGTCAACGACTGGCCGCCCTTCTTCAACTCGGTCGATGCCCAGGGCGCAAAACCCTCGGTCTTGCCGCCGAGCCGCTTTGCGCCCGCCTCCGTCGTCAGCACGCGCTGCGCTTCCTTAAGAAAGTCGCGGCCGGAATGGTCGAGATTATCCGAGTGCTGGTCATGGCTCAGCAGCACCGCGTCGATCGCGCCGACATCGCGCACGCTCAACGCGGGCCCGGTCAACTTCTCCAGCTTCACATGCGGCAGTTGATAGGCGCCGGGTTGGTCGAAGGTCGGATCGGTGAGAAGGCGAAAACCGTCGATCTCGATCAGGGCGGTGGGGCCGCCGATCAGGGTAATGGATAGGCTCATGTCGCACTCCTCTTGCTCAACGCTGACGCCGCGGGGCGGGTCACCAGATAAATGCCGAGGGCCACCGGAACGATGCCGAGCAGATCGCGGAATTCGACGTGCTCGCCGAGCACGAGGAAGGCGAACAGCATGCCGAGCGGCGGCATCAGGAAATGATAGGCGCTCGCGGCGGTCGCGCCACACACTTTCAGGAGATGAAACCAGAGCAGATAAGCGAGAATCGAGCCGCCGAGCACGAGGAACGTGAACGCACCCACGAGCCGCGCGCTCGGCACGACGTCGGCGACGCTCGAGAACGTGAACGCAAGCGGCAGCAGCACGATGCCGGCTGCGAGATTCTGCACGCCATTGCCGACCCAGAGGCTGCCCTTCGGCGCCAGCACCTTGAACAGGATGGTGCCGGCCACGATCGAGGCCAATGACGCCAACGTGAACAGAATGCCGTGCCAGTCATCTGACCCGACCGACATGCGGTGCCAGACGATGAAGCCGACGCCGGCAATGCCGAGCAAAAGGCCCATCACCTTGCGCCAGGTCAGCGCCTCACCCAGGAAGGCCGCCGCGAGCACCGCGGTGAACACCGGATTGGCGCTCACGATCAGCCCGCCGAGGCCCGCGGATACGGTCTGCAGCCCGGTGTAGCCGAGGCCGAGATAGAGCGCGTTATTGGCGACGCCGAGGATCGCGAAAATGGCTGCGTCGCGCCAGGTGAGCGAGGACCACGCTTCGCCGCGCAGCACCGTAATGCCGAGGATCAGGACACCGGCCAGCGAGAAACGCGCCGCGAGCAGAATCAGCGGGGGGCAATCGGTCACGCCGATCTTGCCGGCGACGAAGGCGAAGCTCCAGAGCAGGCAGAACAGCGCGATATAGAGCGGGAGCGGATTGAAGGCAGCGCGGGGAACCGCCACCGAGGGCGCGAGCGACATGGGAAGTCTCCTTTGCCCATGATCTAGGCCTACGCCTTGCTATTTGGAAATTAAATGATAAACTGATGTGCAGTGATTTTATAAATGGAGCATTCGCATGCTCGATCTGGAGCTTTTGCGCAGCTTTGTCAGCGTCGTCGATTCCGGCGGCTTCACCCGCGCCGGCGAGCGCGTCCACCGCACCCAATCGACGGTCAGCCAGCAGATCAAACGGCTGGAAGACGATGTCGGCCAGCCGCTGCTCAACCGCAACGGCAAGGATGTGACGCCGACCGAAGCCGGCGAGCGGCTGTTGTCCTATGCGCGGCGCCTGCTGGCGCTTGCGGAAGAAGCGCGCGACGTGGTGGCGCGCCCCGAGAGCGAGGGCGCGGTGCGGCTTGGTGTGCCCGAGGATTTTGCCGCGTATCGCCTGGCGAAGCTGCTGGCGGCATTCTCGCGCTCACATCCCGGCCTACGGCTCGACGTCCGCGCCGATCAAAGCGCCAACCTGAAGCGCGATCTCGAACGCGGCGAACTCGACCTGGCGCTGTTCAAGCGCTCGGCCGGCGAGAAAGGCGGCATCGCCGTATGGCCGGAGCGCGTACATTGGGTCACCAGCAAGAGCCATCCGCGCGATACGCGCACCGGCTCGGTGCCGCTGATCGGATTTCCCACCGGCTGCCTCTACCGGGCAGGCGCGATCCATGCGTTGGAAAGTGCCGGGCGTTCGTGGCACATGACCTACACCAGCTCCAACCTCGCCGGCATCCAGGCCGCGATCGCCGCCGGCATGGGCCTGAGCATTCTTTCGGAAATCGCAATCCAGGCCGACCATCGCGTACTGACCGCCAAGGATGGCTTTGCGCCGATCGACCGGACCGAAGTGGCGTTGGTGGCAGCCCCCGGTACCAGCCCCGCGACATTGCGACTGGCGGATCGGTTGGCCGAGTTCTGCAGCACGGTGCAGGCGAAGGCGGCGTAGCCGTACGAAGGATTGTGGGGTGGGCAAAGCGCAAGCGTGCCCACCGACTCGCACTTTGCTCTTGATGGTGGGCACGCTTGTGCTTTGTCCACCCTACGCCGCTGCGGCAAGGTGCGGGCGCGAACGCTCAATAACACCGGGACGCCGCAATTGCGTGCACCCTGTTGTCGCCGAGCACATGCGCCATGAATCCTGGCGAACCGAAGATTTTCGCGAATGCCACATCGCGAATGCTCAGGCCGCCCGTATAGGCGCCGAACGCGGGCATCACGGCGCGCTCGCCGTCGCTCGCAAAACATCGCCGCTCCATCGATCGTCCCCGAGTCGCGACGCGCGCCTTGGGGTGCAGATGGCCGGCGATTTCACCCGCCGCCCCTGTCGGCTCGTGGCGGAATGCAATCGGGCCGATCGCGACTTCGCTCGCCACCACGCCGCCGAGATCAGACGGCAGCGCCGGATCGTGATTCCCTGATATCCAGATCCAGTCGCGCCGCGCCTGCATCGCCGAGAGCGCCTCGCGGTCGAACGCCGACAGCCGCTCATGCGCATCGCGATCGTGAAAACTGTCGCCGAGCGCAATCACCATGCGCGGATCATGCCGCGCGATCACGGCGGCGAGACGGCCGAGCGTCGCCACCGTGTCATAGGGCGGCAGCAGCACGCCGCGCGCGGCGAAGCTGGAGCCTTTTTCGAGATGAAGGTCGGAGACGACGAGCAGACGCTGCTCCTGCCAGAACAGCGCGCCGGAGAGGTCGGCAACGAACGTGACGTCGGCAACCATGACCTTCGAGGCGCGCATCTCTTGATCGTCTCCCGAAGATTGCGCCCCTGCCGTCACGTGCCTTCCCGTCTATCCCATTGCCTCTTTGACGAGTTCATCGGCGGCTTCCGCCAGCAACTCATCTCCCGCTTCGCCATAAACTGACTCGCGGCCGATTTCCAGCATCACGGGAACGGCGAGCGGCGAAACATGTTCGAGTTCCCGATGGGTGATTCGCCCCTGGATGCGCGAGAGCATATCACCCAGGCGCTTGAGATCGAGCAGGCCGGCGGCGGCGTCCGCGCGCGCGGCGCGAAGCAGCACGTGGTCGGCCTGATGCTTGCGCAAGACGTCATAAACGAGGTCGGTCGAGAACAGCACCTGGCGGCGGCTTTTCTCCTCGCCGGTGAAGCGGCGCGGGATCAGGCCCGAGATCAGCGCGCAATTGCGGAAGGTGCGTTTCATCAGCGCGGATTCCGCCAGCCACGCCTCGAGGTCGTCGCCGAGCATGTCGGCTGCGAACAAGGCGGCTAGATCGAGCTTGCCGTGGCGGATCATGAACGACATGTCGCCGAGGCCCCACACCGCCAGCGCATATTCATTGGCGACGAAGCCGAGCGGCCGCACCCGCGCGCGCTCCATGCGCCGTGTCAGCAGCATGCCGAGCGTCTGGTGCGCCAGCCGCCCCTCGAAAGGATAGCAGACGAAGTAATGCTTGTTGCCGCGGGGAAAGGTTTCGACCAGCAGTTCCCGCACCGCCGGCACAAGTGAAAAGCTCTTTTGCAGCGACAGCCAGTCGCGCACTTGTTCCGGCAGCGCGTTCCATTGCCGCCGGTCGTCCAGCAGTTTTCGCACCCGTTCGGCCAGATAGGTCGAGAGCGGAAACTTGCCGCCCATGTAGGACGGCACCTTGGCGTCCTTGTCGTTGGCGCGGGAGACGTAGACCTGATCCTCGACCAGCGCCTCGTAGCGCACGATCTCGCCGCCGAACACAAAAGTGTCGCCGGCGACCAGTCCCTCGATAAAGTATTCCTCGATCTCGCCCAGCATCCTGCCGCCGCGGCCGATCATGCCGGTGGAGCCGGCGCCGCCACCGCGTCCGCGCACCAGCCTCACCTTCAGCATCGCCTCTTCGACGATGGTGCCGACATTGAGGCGGTAGCTCTGCCGCACTTTTGGGTTGGTGACGCGCCAGCGCCCCTGCTTGTCCTGCTTGATGCGCGCGAAGCGTTCATAGGTCTTCAGTGCGTAGCCGCCGGTGGCGACGAAATCGACCACGTCGTCAAAGTCGGTTCGCGTCAGCGAAGCGTAAGGCGCCGAGGTCAGCACTTCCGCGTAGAGCTCGTCTGATAGAAACGGCTCGCCGCAGGCGCAGCCGAGCACGTGCTGCGCCAGCACGTCGAGCGCGCCGGTACGCAAGGGCGGCGTGTCCTGTGCATTCTCCGCGATCGCATCGATCGCGACGCGGCATTCCAGCACCTCGAAACGGTTCGCAGGAATCAGCACGGCGCGCGAGGGCTCGTCGAGCCGGTGGTTGGCGCGACCGATCCGCTGCATCAGGCGCGAGGCGCCCTTGGGCGCGCCGACATTGACGACGAGATCGATATCGCCCCAGTCGATGCCGAGATCGAGCGAGGACGTGCAGACCACGCCGCGCAGTTTTCCAGCCGCCATCGCATCCTCGACCTTGCGGCGCTGAGCGACATCGAGCGAGCCGTGATGCAGGGCAATGGCGAGGCCGTCGTCGTTCATGCGCCAGAAATCCTGGAACAGCATTTCAGCCTGGCTGCGGGTGTTGACGAAAACGAGCGTCGTCTTGTTGCGCTTGATCAGCTCGTACATTTCGCCGAGCGCATGGCGCGCGGTATGGCCGGCCCAGGGCAGGCGCTCCTTGGTGTCGAGCATCTCGACAACAGGCGCCGCCGCGCCGCCGGCCACGACGATGTCGGCGGCGACTTCCTTACCGTCCAGCTGCGGCATCAGAAACCGCGCCAGCGATTCCGGCTCGGCGACCGTCGCGGAAAGGCCGATCGCGCGCATCTCGGGCGCCAGCCGCCACAGCCGCGCCAGGCCGAGCGACAGCAGATCGCCGCGTTTGGAGGTGACGAGCGCATGCAGTTCGTCGAGCACGATGCGCTTGAGCGAGGAAAACAAGAACGGTGCGTCGTCGGATGACAGCAACAGCGCCAGTTGCTCGGGCGTGGTGAGCAGGATATCCGGTGGATAGCGCCGCTGCCGCTGCCGCCGCGAAACCGGCGTGTCGCCGGTGCGGGTCTCGACCCTGATCGGCAGCCCCATCTCGGCGATCGGCGTTTCCAGATTGCGCGCGATGTCGACCGCGAGCGCTTTCAGCGGCGAGATGTAGAGGGTGTGGAGACCGCCGGTGCGTTTCACGCTGCGGCCGGTGGAGATGAGGTTCTTCTCGCCGACGCTCTTCGTGGAAGAAGACGAAAGCTCCACCAGCGTCGGCAGAAATCCGGCCAGCGTCTTGCCGGCGCCGGTCGGCGCGATCAGCAGCGCGGAAGCGCCATCGTTGGCTTTTGCCAGCAGCGCCAATTGATGCTCGCGCGGCGACCAGCCGCGCGCGGCGAACCAGCGCCGGAAGCGGTCGGGCAGCAGCACAGCCGTTTCAAGCGGCGTAAAGGGCAAGGGATCGGGCGACGGCACGGAGAAGAGGTAAGCCGTCCGGGCGGGTTCGTCGAGGGGCTGCCCTTACCTCGCCCCGCTTGCGGGGAGAGGTCGGATCGCCCTTGCGATCCGGGTGAGGGGGTACAGGTCTATCGACTCGCACCGCCTGGCGGAGAGAGCCCCTCACCCCGACCCTCTAAGAGCGAGCTTCGCTCGTCTCGACCCCGTGAAGAACGGGGGAGAGGGAGGAGATGCAGCGGCGAAGTAAGCTCGCCCTACTCCGTCACCGGTTTGTCGGAAATATCCCAGTCCTTGCCGTTGAAGATCGAGATGTAGAGCGTCTTCATCGGTGTGTAGTCGTCGGGCGTGTAGCTGTAGGTGACGCCGTCCAGCATGTAGGGGGAATGGAAGCCCGCCAGCGTCGTGGCCTGCTTCAGAACGTTGGCGCGGGTGAGTTCGTCGCCGCAGCGGCGCAGGATCTCCGCCATCGCCACCACCTGGCCGTAGCCGGCAAAGGCGATGGTGTTGTCAGGGTCGACATTGGGCAGGTACTTTTTGCGCAGCTCCTCGAACGCCATCACGTCGGGATCCTTTTCGAAGCGCGGCACACCGACCTCCTTGGCGTAGCGGATCGCGACGATGCCGGTGCAGTTCTCGAGGCCGGCGGCGCTGAGAATCGAACGGCCCGTCGATCCGGCGGACAGCAAATGCAGCGGCTTCCAGCCGAGTTCGGCCAATTTCCGTATCGACTGTGATGACGCCTTGCCGGTCGAGATATTGTAGAAAACATCCGCGCCGGATTTCGAGAGATTGATGAGCTGCGAATCGATCGTCGGTTCGGTCAGATCGTAGGTCTGCTCCATGATCACCTTGGCGGTGCCGCCGGCATCCGCCAGCACCTTCTTGAAGGGCGCGAGGAAATCGCGGCCGAAATCGTCGTTCTGGTACAGGATGCCGATCTTGGCGTTCGGCTTCACACCCACGACATGCTTCGCGAGAATGCGCGCCTCGGTCGGATAGAGCGGCAGGCCCGCCATGGTCCATTTGAAGTTTTTCGGATCGTTCCATTTCGACGCGCCGGTATTGAGCAGGAGCTGCGGCACGCCCTTCGCGTTGAGATATTTGTGCACGGCGGCCTGCGGCGCGGTGCCGAGCGAGCCGTACAGCGCCAGCACTTCCTCCTGCTCGACCAGCCGGCGCGTCGCCTCGACGCATTTCGGCGCGCTGTAGGCGTCGTCCATGGAGAGGAATTTCACCTTGCGCCCGTTGATGCCGCCCTTCTCGTTCAGCATCTGGAAATAAACCTCGCCAACCCGCCCCAGTACGCCATAGAGCGAGCCGGGACCGGAATGCGGCACGGTCTGTCCGAGCTTGATTTCGGTGTCGCTGGCGCCGGGATCGTATTTCTTCTCCGCCGCCCAGACTGATGGCGCGGGCATGGCGGATGCGAGGACGGTAGCGAGCGCGGTGGCGCCGAATTCGCGCCGGGTCTGCTTGTTCTTCATTGTTGTTTCTCCCTGATGGAAGCCTTGATCAGCCATTCCGGCAGCACTGGCAATAGCTGACATGTCGCACGCAATGCCGCCATTCGCGGCGTGCGTAGCGTCTAGACTCAAGTTTTCGCGGCGACGGCGACCAGGCCGGGCGCCGGGGCGCCGTCCTCGTTGCGGGCAGAGCGATCTTCCAGCAGGGGCAATTTGAGGCCGGTGGATTCGACCACGACGCGCACATAGGCTGCCGCATGGGCGTAGCGCAGCCCCTGGCCGATGACGACGCCTTCGCCGTCATGGGTTTCGGTGGTGAAGGCGAGCAGCCCGCCGGGGGCCAGAACGCGAGCGGCTTCCGCGAGCACCGGCGCGAGTTCGGCGACGTACACCATTGCATCCGCCGCAAGAATGAGGTCGGCGCTGGCATCCGGCCGCGCCCGCAGACCCTGCAACATGTCGGCGACATCAAGCTCGGCGTAGAGGCCCGTGGCGCGGGAGCGCTCGATCATGCGTGGCGACAGATCGACGCCGATGAAATGATCGACCGTGCGGGCGAAGGCTGCCGCCGCCAGCCCGGTGCCGCAGCCGAGATCGATCGCGCGCTTGAAGTACGCCGGCCTGCGGGCGGCCGATCGCACCGACAGCACGGCCTTGAACAGCAGCGCCGGGCCGCGATAGCCGAGGTCATCCACCAGCGAGGCTTCGAACCGCGGCGCATATTGATCGAACAGGGTCTGCACGTAGGCCTGCGGCATGCCGGCCACCGGCTCGGCGCCGAGCCGCATCAATCGAAGTCCGGCGCCGTGGCGGTCATTGGCATCGCTGGCCTGAGCCCTGCGAAACGCCGCGATCGCCGCGTCATGCTCGCCGAGTTCTTCGCGGATGTCCGCGAGCGTGAACCAGGCGGACGTGAAATCCGGCACCAGTTCGATCGCCTGCATCAGCAGGTCGGCGGCGGCCGGCAGATCGCCCTTCAATTGCAGGTCGCGGGCGAATTCGAACCGGCGGTCGGCCATCAGATCGCCGGAAGACAGAAAAAGGCGGGCAGGCATTTCAGGAACCAAATTCTTCATTGCCAGCCACCTGACCTCGATCGGGGACGACCCGGCAATCCATCAAGAAAGCAATTCTTCCGAGATGGAGGCGCGGGTCAAGCGTGCGCATGACGGCTAAACATCGCAGGGAGACCGCCTATATAGAAGGCATGCGTCCGCAGGACATCCTGATCCCCGCTCCGGCCGGCCTTTGCTGCAAGCCAGGTGGCTTCCATATCGACCCGGTCCGCCCGGTCGAGCGCGCCGTGATCACCCACGGCCATTCCGATCATGCCCGGCCCGGCCATGGCGCGGTGCTCGCCACGCAGGAAACGCTCGACATGATGCGGCTGCGCTATGGCGACAATTTTGCTTCGACCACGCAGGCCGTTCGTTATGGCGAAGAAATCCGGCTCGGCGACGTCACCATCAAATTCCACCCTGCGGGCCACGTGCTCGGCTCGGCGCAGATCGCCGTGACCTGCAAGGATACCTGCATCGTCGCCTCGGGCGACTACAAGGACGCCGCCGACCCGACCTGCACGCCGTTCGAGGTGGTGCCGTGCGACGTCTTCATCACCGAGGCGACGTTTGGCCTGCCGGTGTTTCGCCATGGCGATGCGGCCGATGAGGTGAGGAAGCTGCTGGCATCGGTGGCGCTATTTCCGGAGCGCGCACATCTGGTCGGGGGCTATTCGCTCGGCAAGGCGCAGCGCGTGATCGCACTGCTGCGCCAGGAAGGCTACGACGCGCCGATCTATCTGCATGGCGCGATGGAAGAGATCACCTACTATTATCAAAGCCGTGGCACTACCCTCGGCGAACTTCGCCCGGTCAAGGGTGTCAAGAAGGCCGATCTAGCCGGCACCATCGCGCTGGCGCCGCCATCGGCCACGTCAGACATCTGGACCAGACGTTTTCCCGATCCGGTCACGGCATTTGCCTCGGGCTGGATGCGCGTGCGGGCGCGCGCCCGCCAGCGCGGCGTCGAACTGCCGCTGGTGATCTCGGACCACGCCGATTGGGACGGCCTGACCGCGACCATCGCGGCCACCGGCGCCGGCGAAGTCTGGGTCACCCACGGGCAGGAAGACGCCCTGGTGCATTGGTGCAAGTCGCGCGGGCTTGCCGCGCGGCCGCTGGATCTCGTCGGCTATGGCGACGAGGAAGAGCACGAGGTGGTCGCGGCCAACGGGGCCGAGGCATGAACCGTTTCGCCGAACTGCTCGATCGCCTCGCCTACGAGCCCGGCCGCAACAACAAGCTGCGGCTGATCACGGCCTATTTCCGCGACACCCCCGATCCCGACCGCGGCTACGCGCTGGCGGCACTGACCGGCGCGCTGTCGTTCAAGCACGCCAAACCGGGGCTGATCCGCGATCTGATCGCCGATCGCACCGATCCGGTGTTGTTCGCGCTGTCGTATGATTATGTCGGTGATTTGTCCGAGACGGTTGCGCTGATGTGGCCGAAGACCCAGCTGCCCGGCCATAACAACCCGCCGCCCCCCACCCTCTCCGAGGTCGTCACGACCCTTCGCACCCTCGGCAAGACCGACCTGCCAAAGCAGATCGCGCGCTGGCTCGACGAGCTCGACGAGACCGGTCGCTGGGCATTGTTAAAACTCGTCACCGGCGCAATGCGGATCGGGATTTCGGCGCGGCTGGCGAAAACCGCGGCGGCTGCGCTTGGCGACAAGGACCCGCATGAGATCGAACTGATCTGGCCGGGGCTGGCCCCGCCCTATCTCGACCTGTTCGCGTGGCTGGAGGGTCGCGGCGAGAAGCCGGTCAACCGCGATGCTGCGCCGTTCCGGCCTGTCATGCTGGCGCATGCAATCGAGGATACGGACTTTGCCAGTCTCGATCCTGCGGACTTCATCGCGGAATGGAAATGGGACGGCATTCGCGTGCAGGTGGTCTCCGGCCGCGATGAACGCGGCCAGCTGCAGACGCGGCTCTATTCGCGCACCGGCGAGGACATTAGCAAGAGCTTCCCCGACCTGGTGCCGTCGCTGCATCTGCCCGGCGCCATCGATGGCGAATTGCTGGTGCTGCGCGAGGGACGCGTGCAGACCTTCAACGTTCTGCAGCAGCGGCTCAATCGAAAGGTCGTCTCGCCGAAATTGATCAAGGATTTTCCGATCCACCTGCGCGCCTACGACCTGCTCGGCGACGACGAAAACGACCTTCGCGAACTGCCGTTTGTCGAGCGCCGCGCCCATCTCGAAACTTTCGTCAGAAAGCTCGACGATCCGCGCATCGACCTGTCGCCGACCATTGCCTTCGATAGCTGGGACGCGCTGATGGCGGCGCGTGCCGATCCCTCAAGCGCCGGCGCGGGAGAGGATGCCGAAGCCGTCGAAGGCGTGATGCTGAAACGGCGCGACGCGCCCTACCTGCCGGGCCGCCCCAGGGGCCAGTGGTGGAAATGGAAGCGCGATCCGCACATCATCGATGCCGTGCTGATGTATGCGCAGCGCGGCCACGGCAAGCGCTCGTCCTATTATTCGGACTACACCTTCGGCGTCTGGACCGCGGGCGAGGACGGCGAAGAGCTCGTGCCGGTCGGAAAAGCCTATTTCGGTTTCACCGATGAGGAACTCCTGCAGATCGACCGTTTCGTGCGCCGCAACACGACAGAGAAGTTCGGGCCGGTGCGGCATGTGGTGCACGAGCCGGAGCAGGGCCTGGTGCTGGAAGTCGCGTTCGAGGGATTGGCGCGCTCGCCACGGCACAAATCCGGCATCGCGATGCGGTTTCCGCGCATCAGCCGGCTGCGCTGGGACAAGCCGCCACGCGAGGCCGACCGGCTGGAGAGGCTGGAACGGATGCTGAAGGACGTGACGGCAAATTAACATTCCGTGGGCGTATGGCGGCCATTGATTGACACGAGCGGGTTCCCCATGTGCCCCGCCGTGCCTATAATGCGCGCGACCCGCGAGGAGAGAGCGATGCCCAACGACGTCAGAGACCTGTCGGCCAGCAATGACGGTCTGTACCGTTTTCTCGGTGGCTCGCCGCTGTCGGTGGCGTTCCGGCTGATCCTGCTGTCGATCCTGGTCGGCGTGGTGCTCGCCGCCATCGGCTTCGATCCCTGGAATATCCTGCACAGCATCCAGACCCTGTTCCGGCGGCTGTGGGATCTCGGTTTTGACGCCGTTAACTGGCTGTGGCGCTACTTCCTGCTCGGGGCCGTGATCGTGATCCCGATCTGGCTGTTGTCGCGGCTGTTCGGCAGCGCCCGCGGGCGATAATCACGCAACAGGCGGTGAGCAGCCAATGCAATTGCTATTTGTCGGCTGCGGCGACGCGCTCGGTTCCGGCGGCAGGTTCAACACCTGCTTCCACGTCACGGGCGCCAACGTCAATTTCCTGATCGATTGCGGCGCGTCGTCGTTACCGGCGCTGAAACGCCTCGGCATCGCGCGCGACGCCATCGACCTGATCCTGATCACGCATTTTCACGGTGACCATTTTGGCGGCCTGCCGTTCCTGCTGCTGGACGCGCAGTTCACGCGCCGCTCCCGGCCGCTCGTCATTGCCGGGCCACAGGGCATCGAGGCGAAGCTCCCCAATTTGATGGAAGCGCTGTTCGAGCACTCCTCCAAAACCACGCCGCGCTTCGATCTCTCGGTCGTTGCGCTGGAACCGGAGCAGAGCCGGACGTTTGGCGAAGTCAAGGTGACGCCGTATCCGGCGGTCCACGGCGAATCCGGCGGACCCTTCCTGGCCTATCGCGTCGAGGCCGAGGGGCGCGTCATCACCTACAGCGCCGACACCGAATGGACGGAGACGCTGATCCCGGCGGCACGTGGTGCCGACCTGTTCATTGCCGAAGCCTATTACTACGACAAGATCGTCAAGAACCATCTCAGCCTGAAGACGCTGGAAGCGCATCTTCCCGAGATCAACGCCAAGCGGCTGGTGCTGACGCATATGAGCGAGGACATGCTCGCCCGGCTGGGCGAACTGCCCTACACGACCGCCCGTGACGGCATGGCCGTCGAGCTCTAGGCATGCATTCGCCCGTAGCGCCATCCAGGGTCACGACGGCGCAGGTGTTTGCGATCGCGGGCCCCGCGATGGTCGCGAACCTGACCACGCCGCTGATCGGCATCGTCTCGACCACGGCGATCGGCCGGCTCGGCGATGCCGCGATGCTCGGCGGCGTCGCGATGGCGTCCGTGCTGTTCGACTGCATGTTCTGGCTGTTCGGCTTCCTGCGCATGAGCACGTTAGCGTTTGCGGCGCAGTCGCTGGGATCAGGCGAGACCTCGGAATTGCGCGCGATCCTGCTACGCGGACTGATCGTCGCGGCGCTGACAGGGACGGCGCTCATCGCCTTGCAGATCCCGCTCGCGGCCCTGCTGCTCGGCGCGATGGGCGGCAGCGAAGGCGTCACGCGCGCCGCGAAGACCTATTTTACAATCCGGATCTGGTCCGCGCCGCTGGCGCTCGGCAACTATGTCGTGCTGGGATGGCTGATCGGACAGGCTCGCGCCAAACTGGCGCTCGGCACGCAGGTCACCATCAACCTGATCAACATGGCGGCAACGGTGCTGCTGGTGCTGGTATTCGACCTCGGCATTGCCGGTGCTGCAATCGCCGCGTTGATTGCGGAGGCGGCGGGCCTCGCGCTCGGTGGCCTGATCGCACACCGTCTCTCGCAAGGCCAACTCGCGATATCCAGCGCCACGCTGTTTGACAGCACCAAGCTGATGCGAATGCTCTCGGTCAATCGTGACATCCTGATCCGCACGGCATCGCTGATCGTGGCGTTCCTGTTCTTCACCTCGCAGGGTGCGCGCGCCGGCGACATGACGCTCGCCGCCAACGCGGTGCTGAACAATTTTCTCCTGATCAGCGCCTTCTTCCTCGACGGTCTCGCGAACGCCGCCGAGCAGCTTTGTGGCCGCGCCTATGGCGCACGCGACAAGAATGCTTTTGCCGGCGCAGTGAAGCTCGTTGTCATATGGGGCTTTGGCTTTGCCCTTGCGGTAGCCGGAACTTTTCTGCTGTTTGGCCCGGCGCTGATCGACATCATGACGGCGAGCGTGGACGTACGGCGCATCGCGCGCGATTATCTGCCGTTCGTGATCTTTGCGCCGCTGCTCGGCGTATTCGCCTTTGCCTATGACGGTGTCTATATCGGCGCCACCTGGGCGCGCGACATGCGCAACCTGATGGTGCTGGCGCTTCTGATTTTTCTCGGCGCGTGGTTTGCGTTGCGTTCGTTCGGAAATGCCGGGCTGTGGGCGGCGTTCCTGGTGCACTATGCGGCGCGCGGCGGGCTCGAGGCGTTGAGATATCCGGCACTGTTGAGGAAGTCGTTTGGAACGTGACGGCTGCTGCGATGGCGGTCTGCTCCCTCGCCCCGCTCTTGCGGGGTCGAGACAAGCGAAGCTTGCTCTTAGAGGGTCGGGGTAAGGGGCTCTCTCCGCGAAGACGGTGAAAGATACGTTCGCGGATAGAGCCCCTCACCCGGATTGCTTCGCAATCCGACCTCTCCCCGCGAAGAGCGGGGCGAGGTGACTTCAAACGCGCTCACGCGCGAAAAACTACACCACCGGCCAATCCTCGGCCGTGATCGTCGCGGCGTCGGCGCCGACGATCTCCGACAGCGAGTCGCGCCCGGTTCGCAGCAATGTCGAGGCGAGATCGTTCTTGATGTCGTCGACCAGCCCGAGGCCCTTGTAGACCAGCGACGAATAGAGCTGGATCAGGCTGGCGCCGGCGCGGATCTTCGTCAGCGCCGCGCCGCCGGAATCGATACCGCCGACGCCGATCAGCGGAAACGCGCCTTCGGTGCGGACATAGGTCTCGGCCACCATGCGCGTCGATAATCGAAACAGCGGCCGTCCGGATAGTCCGCCCTGCTCTTTCGCGCGGGCCTGTTCGCGCAAGGACGAGGGCCGCGCCAGCGTAGTGTTGGCGACGATCATGCCGTCGACCCGGCGCGAGCGCGCGATGTGCACGACGTCGTCGAGTTCCGTCAAACTCAGATCCGGTGCGATCTTCAGCAGCACCGGCGAATCGCCGGCATTCCTGCGCACCCGTTCGCGTGCATCGATGACCTTGGCGAGCAGGTCGTCAAGCGCCGCGGATTGCTGCAGATTGCGCAGGCCCGGCGTGTTCGGCGAGGAGACGTTGACGGTGAAATAGCTCGCCACCGGCGCAAATGTCTCGATCAGCTTGACGTAGTCGGCGACGCGGTCGGACGAATCCTTGTTGGCCCCGACGTTGACGCCGACGATGCCGCCATGATGGGCGCGCGCCGCCAGCCGGCGCAGCGCGGCCTCGGCGCCGTCATTGTTGAAGCCCATGCGGTTGATCACGGCTTCATCCCGCTCCAGCCGAAACAGCCGCGGCCGCGGATTGCCGCCCTGCGGCTTCGGCGTCACCGTGCCGATTTCGACAAAGCCAAACCCGAGCCGCAACAGCGCGTCGGGCACTTCCGCGCTCTTGTCGAAGCCCGCGGCCATGCCGATCGGATTGGGAAAATTCAGGCCGAAGGCCCGCACCGCCAGCTTGTGGTCGTCGGCCCGCGGCTTGACCGGCGGCAGCAGCCGCAGGCCATGGATCGCCATGCGATGCGCGTCCTCCGGATCGAACCAGCGCAGCAGTGGCAGCGAAAAGGCGTCGAAGGCGCGGATCACGGGAGAAGCTCCGGAATGTCGTGAGTGCCGTCGGACCGCGCGCGCATGTCGAGGATGTCGGTCACCGCGCCGAGATCGAGTTCGCCGTAGAGGTGCGGGAACAGTTCGTCGTTGCGCGAAGGCTCCCAGCGCAACGCATCGCCGAGCGCATCCGCGTCGACCGCGACCAGGAACAGGCCGGTCTGGCCGAAATAATGCTTTCGCGCCGTCTCGGCGACCTGGGACGCCGTGGAGAAATGAATGAAGCCGTCGCGCAGATCGTCGCTGCTGCCCCGGTAGACGCCCTGCCGTTCGGCCTCGCGCCAGGCCGAGGCGGGAGTGATTTTATAGATGGTCGTCGGCACGGCGTTCCGGGCTTGTCGTTGAGACGGTTGGGATTTTCCCGGAAATGGCCGGGTGGCGGCCGACCGTAAAGGCCGCAGGCCGCCAACTCAAGCGCTGCGCAGCAGGGCGCGGCACGAGATTTGCGAAAACGAGCCGAATGAGGCAATAATTCCTAGGCGATTCCGGGATTTTCGATGGCCAGGCATTCCAAGGCGCAGCGCATTTTGACCCACAGCCAGGTCTGGACCGCGCTCGACCGGCTGGCCGAACGCGCCGGCATGTCGCCCTCGGGCCTCGCCAAACGGTCCGGACTCGACCCCACCACCTTCAACAAGTCCAAGCGCATCACCGCCGACGGCCGCGAGCGCTGGCCTTCGACCGAATCGGTTTCCAAGGCGCTGGCCGCGACCAATTCGTCGATCGACACCTTTGTGCAGTTGATCGGCGATGGCGCGCGCAGCCTGCAATCGGTGCCGCTGCTGGGGCTGGCGCAAGCCGGCAGCGGCGGCCATTTCGACGACAGCGGCCTTCCCGCCGGCCGCGGCTGGGACGAGGTGGCGCTGCCGCAGGCCTCTGACGAGCATGCCTACGCGCTGGAAATCTCGGGCGATTCGATGAAGCCCGCTTATCGCGACGGCGACATCATCGTGGTGTCGCCGGGAACGCCGATCCGCCGCGGCGACCGCGTCGTGCTCAAGACGTCGGACGGCGAAGTGATGGTCAAGGAATTGAAGCGCCGCACCACCAGGACGCTGGAACTGCAGTCGCTCAACCCGGCCCAGGCCGATCGCACGCTCGACGCCGAAGATGTGGCGTGGATCGCAAGGATCGTGTGGGCGAGCCAGTAGGATTTGTCGCTCCGTGACTGATGTGCTGAGCGACCTGCTGCAACATTCCCTTCGCATCGTGTTGTGCGGAACCGCCGCCGGAACCACATCCGCCGCCGAGCGGGCGTACTACGCGCACCGGCAAAACAAGTTCTGGAAGATTTTGCACGAAACGAGACTCACGCCGGAGCCGCTGCAGCCGCGTCAATTCCGCAACCTGCTGCAATATGGGATCGGCCTGACTGATCTGGTGAAAGCGGGCGCGGGGATGGACCGTGCGACGCTTCCGAAGCTGACGACGGCGGACCGTGCCCGGCTGAGCGATGCCATCGCGACATTCCGTCCGCGATTTCTCGCCTTCACCAGCAAGACGGCTGGACAAAAATTCTTCGACGGCAAGCGAGACTATGGCGAGCAGTTGGAGCTGATTGGCGATACCAGGGTCTGGATATTGCCTTCGACCTCGGGCGCCGCCAATGGAAGCTGGCGGCCGGAAATCTGGCACCGATTTGCGGATAAAGTCAGAGCGGCGAGCTGACTGCCTTCCCTTCTCCCCTTGTGGGAGAAGGTGCCGTAGCGAAGCGAAGGCGGATGAGGGGTCTGTCTCCGCGGAGAGAACCCCTCATCCGGCGCTTCGCGCCACCTTCTCCCACAAGGGGAGAAGGGAAAAAGAAACTACGTCGCGTAATCCGGCTCCTTGCGGTCCAGCATCCGCTTCAAGGCATCGAAATGCCGCTGGGCCGGAGTCGGTCCCTTGTAGAGATGCTCGTCCTTATAGTCGCGCTTGGTTTTCTCCACCACGGGCGCCGGAAGCTGCTTCAACCTCTGCCCGGTCCACATCGCGTAGATCTGCACCTGCGCCGCACGCTCGACGTAGTAGAGCATGTCGTAGGCTTCGGCGACGGTGGCGCCGACGGTGGAGATGCCGTGATTGGCCATGAACAGCACGGTCTTGTCGCCGATGACTCTTGCGAGCCGCGCGCCTTCGGCGGGATCGAGCGCCGGGCCGGTATATTCGTCGTCATAGGCGATGGCGCCCGACAGCCCGACCTCGGTCTGGCCGATTTCCTTGATGTGGGGGTCTTCGAGCCGCGTCAGCGCGCTGGCGTGCGGCATGTGGGTGTGAAACACCGCCTTCGCCTGCGGCAGCGCCTTGTGGATCGGCGCGTGGATGCAATAGCAGGAACGCTCCACCTCGCCCTCGCCGCGCTTGACCTCGCCGTCGTCGATGCCGACTTCCATGAAGCAGGAAGCGGTGACCTCGGACCAATGCGTGCCGAACGGGATCTGGTAGTAGCGATCGGTGCTATCAGGCACCACGAAGGTCAGATGGTTGAAGATGCCTTCGGAAAAACCCTGGATGAACGCCAGCCGGTGCGCGGCCGCGAGATCGACCCGGGCCTGCCATTGCTCGGTGCTGACATTGTCCTGAAGCGATTTTGGCGAAACCCTGAACTGCATCAGCTTTCTCCCTGATCCGCTGTGATGCCTGCCCCTCGGCGGAGGCTTTGACGGCTGTTATGGGAAGATTGTAGCGCAATCCGGCGCGGGCATGGCTGAAATTGCAGCGGGCCTGCCATCCGACTTTGCGGGCTCTGCCTCGGACCGAGGCGTAGCCCGGATGGAGCGAAGCGCAATCCTGGACCGCTCACGCCGCTTGCACTTTCCCGGATTTCGCTGCGCTCCATCCGGGCTACGAACTGGGTCCCTGCGCCCGTGCGCAATTGCGCACTAGGCAGGGACGACGGAGAGAGCTACGCGCTCCGTGCCAGCGCTCCGTCGATCATGTTGACCGCATTCGTCACGCCATACACCGCGACGAACGAGCCGAAGCGCGGGCCCTTCTCCTGGCCGAGCAGCACCTGATAGAGCATGTTGAACCAGTCGAGCGAGACGCCGGGCCGGCCATCCTTGCCCTTCTTCACCGGATCCAGGAACGGCTCGCGGCGGCCGATTTCGTAGACCACGTTCTGGATGTCTTCCGCCGATGATCCCGCCGGCATGTTCGACAGCGCATCGCGCAGGTCCTGCAGCGCGGCGCGCTCGCCCTCGGTCGGCTCGCGGAACTGCTTGGTCGGCGCCACGAAGTCGCGATAGTAGTTGATGGCGTAGCCGACCATCGCATCGAGCTTCGCATGGGTCTGCGGCGTCACGCCGGGACGATAGCGCCCGATGAAACCCCACAGCGTCTCGGCATTCTCCGCATTCGACGACGACACCAGCGTTAGCAACAACTGGAACGTGACCGGCATGTCGGCCTTCGGCGGCTTGCCGGCATGGATGTGCCAGACCGGATTGGCGAGCTGCTGCTTGGCATCCTGCCGCGTGAAGCCGTCGAGGAATTGCTGATAGTCGTCGACGTTGCGCGGGATGACGTCGAAATAGAGCCGCTTCGCCGCCTTTGGCTCGCGGTACATGAACAGCGACAGCGATTCCGGCGACGCATAGCGCAGCCATTCGTCGATGGTGAGGCCGTTGCCCTTCGACTTCGAAATCTTCTGGCCCTTTTCGTCGAGGAACAGTTCGAAATTGAACCCCTCCGGCGGCGTGCCGCCGAGCGCCGAACAAATCTTGCCGGAAAGCTTCACCGAGTCGATCAGGTCCTTGCCGGCCATTTCATAGTCGACGCCGAGCGCGAACCAGCGCATCGCCCAATCCGGCTTCCACTGCAGCTTGCAGTGGCCGCCGGTGACGGGAACGGTGACGCTCTCCCTGGTCTCGGGATCTTCATAGGAGATCGTACCGGCCTTGGCGTCATGCGCGGTCACCGGCACGTAGAGCACGAGGCCCGTGCGCGGGCAGATCGGCAAGAACGGCGAATAGCTCGCCGCGCGCTCCTCGCGCAATGACGGCAGCATGATCGCCATCACCTTCTCGATCCGCTCCAGCATGCGCAGCAGCGCGGCGTCGAACTTGCCCGAGGTGTAGTAGTCGGTCGCGCTTGCGAATTCGTAGTCGAATCCGAACTGATCAAGGAAGGCGCGCAGCCGCGCGTTGTTGTGCTGGCCGAAGCTTGGATGGGTGCCGAAGGGATCGGGCACCTTGGTCAGCGGCTTGCCGAGATTGGTTTCCAGCAGCTCCTTGTTCGGCACATTGTCCGGCACCTTGCGCAGGCCGTCCATGTCGTCGGAAAACGCCAGCAGCCGCGTCTTGATCTTGTCCTCGGTCAGCACGCGGAAGGCATGGCGCACCATGCTGGTGCGCGCGACCTCGCCAAACGTGCCGATATGCGGCAGGCCCGATGGACCGTAACCGGTCTCGAACAGCACCTCGTCCTTCGGGTTTTTCTTCAGCCGCGCGACAATCGCTTTGGCCTGCTCGAACGGCCAGGCGTTGGATTGTTCGGCGAGCGCGCGCAAATCGCTCGGGCTAAAGGCATGGTCGATCGTGGACATTTTGTAAGGGCTCTCTCCGGAAGCCGCGGAAACTAGCGCTTCCGCGCAAAAATGCAAAATGACGGCCGAAACTCCGTAGATTCCATGGGGCGGTGAGCGTGGCCTTTCCGGTAGGTTTGGGTTTCCACACTCGAACCATCGGAGAGTCAGATGCAAGCATCGACCGTAGACACGCCCACCGTCGACCATTGTGGCACAATTTTCGTTGCAATCGAACTGAGTCAGAAGAGCTGGCTGGTGACGCTGCACAGCCCGGACAAAGGCAAGATGTCCCGCCATAAGTTGGAGGGAGGAGATCATGCCGAGTTGCTGGCACTGATCGGTCGGGAGCGCGACCGGGCGGCTCGGGCGCTGGGAGCCATTCCGGCGGTGGTGAGCTGCTACGAGGCCGGCTACGACGGGTTCTGGCTGCACCGGCTTCTGATGGCGGCCGGGATCACGAACTACGTGTTTGACCCTGCGAGCATTGCGGTGGATCAGCGGGCGCGTCGGGTGAAGACCGACCGGATCGACGGCGAGAAGATGCTGCGGACGCTGATGGCGTATCTGCGCGGTGAGCCGCAGGTGGTACGGATCGTGCGGGTACCTGCGCCGGAGCAAGAGGACGCCCGCCGCGCCAGCCGCGAACGCGGCCGGCTGATCAAGGAACAGACCGCGCACACCAGCCGGATCAAGGCGCTGCTGCGGCTGTTGGGCATGGCGGTCGGGAACCCGCGCCGGCGCGACTGGCTGAACTGGCTGGCGACGCAGCGGGATTGGCAGGGCCAGGCGGTGCCGCCACGGATGCTGGCGGAGATCAAGTACGAGCACGCGCGGCTGATGCTGGTACGCGAACAGCTCGAGCGGCTCGCACAGGCACAGGCTCAAGCGGATCCGGCACCTGCGGCGGCGCAGATGGCGGAGCGCAGCGAACTGTTGCTCCGGCTCAAATGCCTCGGCCCGGCGTTCGCGACGACGCTGGCCAGCGAGGTGTTCTACAAGGACTTCCGCAACCGGCGTGAGGTCGCGAGCTATTTCGGGCTGACGCCCAGTCCGTGGCAGAGCGGCGGGATCGACCGCGACCAGGGCATCAGCAAGGCGGGCAACCCGCGCGCCCGCTGCGCCGCGATCGAACTTTCCTGGCTGTGGCTGCGGCATCAGCCGGAGAGTGCGCTCACCCGATGGTTCCGCAGCCGCACCCACAACAACGCCAGCAAGCGCAACAAGCGCATCGCCATCGTGGCCTTGGCGCGCAAGCTGATGGTGGCGCTCTGGCGCTATCTCACAACCGGCCTGGTCCCCGAAGGAGCCCTGCTCAAGGCCACAAAGCCGTAACCGTTTCAAGCAACGCGTCAGCGTCGCGGCACCAGCCGCGGTCAGCGCGGAATGGATGATGACCGTGCCACCCTTGGGCCAAATCAACAGGCCGCTTCGTAGATGGGTCTCATCCTCGTGGCTTCCTCGCCGCAAGCATGCGGAATGTGGGTACCGGGCTGTAACCGCCCGACCGGATATGAGGTGATGCAGTGAGCTGCTGCATAAATCGCCGGAAGCCAGTTCCTGAGCGCACCGACCGCGGCGGCACGCTGCGCTACGCATGGCTCCGCGCGCCGCCGCTCCGCCGAATGCAAAAAATCACATCCAAGCCCCGGTTGGGATGCTTGACTCAAAAGGCCTCATATGAGGGTGGGCAAAGGCGCACTTGCGCCGTGCCCACCCTCTCTCGCCGGTCTGCGTCTCCAATGGTGGGCACGCTTCGCTTTGCCCACCCTACGAAGCTACGAAGCAAACTCCTAAAACGGACTGATCGAAAAATACCGCAGCCACAAATCAGTGAAGCGGCCTTTTTCCCAGATCCGGAACAGCGCCCAGTTCAGCGACGTCCGCAGCAGATCGTTACCCTTGCGGACGGCGATGCCGATGCCCTCGCCGAAATAGCGGCTCTCGACAAAGGGCCCGCCCGAGAACGCGCAGCATTCGCCCGAATCGGTGCCGTTGATCCAGAACGCCAGCGAGATCGCGTCGCCGAAGATGAAATCGACCTCGCTCCGCCGCAAGGCGAGCCGCAACGCGTCATCATTGGGATAGGATTTGAGCTCGGCGTCGGTGAACATCGCCTTCAGATAGGCCTCGTGCGAAGTGCCGGCGATGACGCCGACCTTCTTGCCTTCGAGATATTCAGGGCGGATCTCCGGCATGACAGCGTCGCGCCGCGACACGAAGCGCGCCGGCGCGCGGTAATAGGGATCGGTGAAATCGAGCCTGGCGCGCAAGGCCGGCGTCACCGCCATGGAGGCGATGATGGCGTCGCCGCGGTTGCTGGTAATGGCGTCGACCAGCGTCTCGAACCGGCGCATCTGGACGGTGCAGGAAATCTTGATCTCGTCGCACAGCGCGCGCGCCAGATCGACATTGAAGCCGGCGGGATTGCCGTCGGCACCGGTGAAGTTGAACGGCGGGTAATCGGTCTCGGTCAGGAACCGGATCACGGTGAGGCGCGACATGTCCGGCCGATCCGGACGGCGCCGCGGGTCCCAGAAACCAGGCACCGCCTGCGGTGCCGCCTCGACCGCCGGGCGGGGTTGGGTCTGCGCCTGCGCAGCACCGCCAACAGCCATCAAGGCGAACGCAATCGATAGCCCGGCCAGCCAGGCGCGGACGCTTCGACGCAGTCTTGCATTGGTTAACGGTGCGTTAAGATATGGCATCTTCGGCAATGCTTGCGGAATTCACGGCCTTATAGACCATCCGACCCACGATGCGAGGGCCGTTTTTGGAGCTTTTGGCCAGCCCTGCCGGCTTAGAGATAGCGCTTCAAATCCTTGGCTGCTTCTGCTGGCGTCCGTTTCAGGTTGAAGGGCGCTACGAAATGGCCGTCGCGGTCCATCAGATAGACCAGCGCGGTATGGTCCATGGTGTAGTCGCCGTCCTTGAGCGGGACTTTTCTGGCATAGACCCGATAGGCTGAAATCACCTTGGCCACCGCCGCAGGCTCCCCGGTCAGCCCCTTCAAATGCGGATCGAAGCTGGAGAGATAGTCCTTCATCGCGGCCGCCGTGTCGCGCTCGGGATCAACGGAAACGAACCAGGCGTTGACCTTGTCGGCGTCCGTGCCCATTGCCTTCAAGACCTCGGAAATCTCGAACAGCGAGGTCGGGCAAACATCCGGGCAATGGGTGAAGCCGAAGAAGATCAGCGTCGGCTTGCCCTTCAAATTCTGCTCGGTGACGGCCTGGCCGGCCTGGTCGGTCAATTGAAACGGACCGCCGATCGCAGCCGGCGCGGTCACGGTGCGCAAGCCGCCCATCGCCCACAGCATGATCACCAGCCCGACCACGAGGCTCGTGGCAAAGGCAGCGATAATCACCAGCGGGCGGATCGTCCGGTCCATCGTGGATTTCCTTTTCGCCGTATCAGAAGCAGGCCGAGATGCCGGCGGCGATCATCTCGAAAAACACCGCGGTGCCGTAATGGAACCACAATGCCGCCGCGCCGAGCACGGCCAGCGCGCCGAGGGCGGCTGCGCTCCAAACGATCATGGACGCCACCCTGCCCTGACGCGAGGTCGCGGTCATCATTCCGGCTTGGGTGGAGATCGGTTGAGCCATGCGTTTCAGATAGGGCTAGTTCCCGGGGCAGGCAAGCGGAATGGCCGCGCCGGACATCACGTCATGCGGAGGGCCAGACTGGCCGAGAGGTGCACGAAAAGTAAATGGCCGGAAGACCCGGCCACGACGTCACCTTTCGGCGAAACGGCCGCCCTGGTTCAGCGCGATGATGCCGGCTTGTTGGTGGAGGCTTGCGCGTCGAGGTAGCAGGGCTTGTACATCGACTGCAGCTGCTTGCCGCGCAGGAAGAGCATGCGCTGGGTCAGGCCGCCACGCGCCGCAATCCACTTCCGGACCGCTGGCGGATACATCGAATACAGCATGTGGGTGGCTTCGGCGTTGGTGACGGCGCGGCCGTTGGCGCCGAAATCCCAAGCGGCATGAAAGCCGAGATTGGCGTGTGACGTCACACAGATACGGTCATGGGGAACCGCGCCGAGCACGATGGTGCAGGCCGAGGCGCAGAGCCCATCGATGATGACGGTTTCGCCCGAGGTGCGCAGGCCCTGGTATTTGTCGACATAGGTGCCGATCCGGCCGCCGCGGTCGTCGGCAATCCGCACCACAGCATGGCTCGCCCCTACCCCCGCCAGCAGCAGCACCGCTGCAAGCAACCCCGTCACCAGCTTCATATCCCAGCCCCAGTCGAAGAAATGTCGAAACCGAATCTGATTGTCTTAGTGATGCAAGACAGGATGTAGCGTCGTTTGAGATCGTGATTTTGTCTAGGCAGACACAGCCCGTCAAAACAAATTCAAATTAAGTGTTGCCGGGCCGCTGCACCCTCCGCGCGAAAAGGTCCCATACTGGAACAAACGACTCTCGCCGAGGGTGGCGACGCAGCCACAGGCAAGACGCTTTGCCGTTGACCGCGCGCGAGGACGCGGGCTTGAATCATAAATGGCACGGGGGAGGAAACGATGACTGAGGTCACAGACGTAATCGTGGTCGGCGGCGGACTGGCGGGGCTGGTCGCGGCGACCGAAATCGCAGACGCCGGCAAGCGCGTCATCGTCGTCGATCAGGAAGGCGAACAAAGCCTTGGCGGACAAGCCTTTTGGTCGTTCGGCGGACTCTTCCTGGTGGACTCTCCCGAGCAGCGCCGGCTCGGCATCAAGGACTCCTACGACCTCGCACTGCAGGACTGGATGGGGACCGCGGGCTTCGACCGCGACGACGACCATTGGCCCAAGCAATGGGCGGAAGCCTATGTCGCGTTCGCGGCCGGCGAGAAGCGCAACTGGCTGCGCGCGATGGGCCACCGTATTTTTCCGGTGGTCGGCTGGGCCGAGCGCGGCGGCTATGACGCGATGGGCCATGGCAATTCGGTGCCGCGCTTTCACGTCACCTGGGGCACCGGCCCGGGCATTGTCGAGCCGTTCGTACGCCGCGCACGCGAAGCGCAAACAAAAGGCCGGTTAACGTTCAGGTTTCGCCACCGCGTCGACACACTCGTGATGGCGAACGGCGCGGTCGAGGGCATCAGTGGTTCGGTGCTCGAACCTGACAGCGTCGAGCGCGGCAAGAGCTCCTCGCGCAAGGTCGTGGGCGATTTCAGCTTGCGCGCGCAGGCCGTGATCGTCGCTTCCGGCGGCATCGGCGGCAATCACGACATCGTCCGGCAGAACTGGCCGAAGCGCCTGGGCGAGCCGCCGAAATTCATGATCTCCGGCGTGCCCGAACATGTCGACGGCCGCATGATCGGCATCACCGAGGCCGCCGGCGCGCGGCTGATCAACCGCGACCGGATGTGGCATTACGTCGAGGGCATCCGAAACTGGAATCCGATCTGGCCGCGCCACGGCATCCGCATCCTGCCCGGCCCGTCGTCGATGTGGTTCGACGCCACGGGCAAGCGGCTGCCCGCGCCGCTGTTCCCCGGCTCCGACACGCTCGGCCAGCTGCACTACATCATGTCGACCGGATACGATTATTCCTGGTTCATCCTGACCCAGAGCATCATCAAGAAAGAGTTTGCGCTCTCCGGCTCCGAGCAGAATCCGGACCTCACCGGCAAGAGCTGGCGCATGACCATCAAGCGCGCCACCAACAAGGGCGCACCAGCGCCGGTGGAAGCGTTCAAGAAGAACGGCGCGGATTTCATCGTGCGCGACAATCTCGCCGACCTCGTCAGCGCGATGAATGCGCTTTCAGGTGACGGCCTGCTCCAGCACGACCACATCAAGGCGCAGATCGAGGCGCGTGATCGCGAGATCACCAACCCCTACGTCAAGGACGCGCAGGTGATGAACCTGCACAATGCGCGCCGTTACATCGGCGACAAACTGATCCGCACGGCGAAGCCGCATCGTATTCTCGATCCCGACCACGGCCCGCTGATCGCGGTCAAGCTCAACATCCTGACGCGCAAGACGCTGGGCGGCTTCGAGACCGATCTGGACTCGCGCGTGTTCGGCACGAGCGGCGAGGTCATCCGGGGACTTTATGCCGCAGGCGAAGCCGCCGGCTTCGGCGGCGGCGGCGTGCACGGCTACCGTTCGCTGGAAGGCACTTTCCTGGGAGGATGCCTGTTCTCAGGGCGAAATGCGGGACGCGCGGCGGCAAAGGCGGCGGGGTGAAACGCCTTCCCGTCAAGGCCTGGCATAGCCGCCTGAAGGACGGCGTCGCTTCCGCTCGCCTGTGCCGAGGTTCGATGCAAATAACGCAGTAGTCCTCGAGGCGTGAGCGCGCTAAGAAGCCGCCGCCCCTTATCAGGAGAAAAACATGACCATCCAGCGCTTCGAAACCGGACCTCGCATGAGCCAGGTCGTCGTCCACGGCAACACCGTCTATCTCGCGGGCGTCGTCGCCGGCAAGGCGGCCGGCAAGAGCGTGACCGAGCAGACGCAAGACATCCTCGCGATCATCGACGGCCATCTCGCCAAGGCCGGCACCGACAAGTCGAAGCTCTTGTCCGCCACGATCTACATCACCGACATGAAGACGTTTCCCGAAATGAACGCGGCGTGGGACGGCTGGGTGTCGGCGGGCAACACGCCGGCGCGCGCCACCGTCGAGGCCAAGCTCGCCGCGCCGCAGTACAATGTCGAGATCATGGTGGTCGCGGCAAAGTAAGGCCCCATCGCTCCACGATATTTCGAATGCCCCGGATTGCAGATGCGATCCGGGGCATTTTCATTCTGCGCCTCACGCGCTGATCCTTGCACCCGCGACGTCGCCGATGTCGGCCTGAAGCCAGCGGGCGATCCGGCGCCAGGAGTGGCTCAACGCCTTGCTTCCCATGAACAGGCCGAGATGACCGCCCGGCTCGCAGGCGCGTTCCAGCCACGCGGCTTGCGTGCCGAGTAGCCGTGCGGTGGCGAACGCCTGATCGCGCGGCACGACGATGTCATTCTCTGCCGCCAGCAGGAAGACCGGCACATGCACCTCGGCGAGATCGATCCTGCGGCCGAGCGCAACGAAGCGCCCGCGCGCGATCTGATTCCGGCGAAACACCCGCTCGGTCACCTCGAGATAGTAGGTCCCCGGCAGATCCAGCGTGTCGCGATCCCAGCGCTCGAAGCGATCCAGCAGCATCAGCGCCTCGTCCGATCCGTCACCAAGCCCCCGTTGCAGCGCGGCTTCCACGTCGTGCTGGCTGAACGGAATGTTCCAGAACCGGAGCATGTGCTCGCCGCTGACGACGCCGTCGCCCTGCTGCACCATCTGCTCGAACGCCGACTGCGGAAGTGCGGCCACCATCTTCGAGAGTTCTGACGGCGTGGAAACATCGACCGGGGCGCCGGCGAGCACCAGCCGCCGCACCTTGCCCGGAAAACGGGCGGCATAGATCAGCGACAGCCATCCGCCCTGACACAGACCGACAAGATCGACCGGGGCGCCGATCTCGTCGATCGCCACATTGAGCTCGGCAAGATAATTGTCGATCGACATCTGGCGCATGTCGGCCGTGGCCGAGCACCAGTCAGAGACATAGACGCGGTCGATGCCGCCCTTGTGCAGCGCCTCGACCAAACTGTGGCCCGGCGCAAAGTCCGCGACCAGCGCGCTATGCAGCGCATAGGGCGCGCAGACGAGAACCGGCTGTTGCTCCGCCTTCCCTTGCAAGAATTGCCGTAAGCGCATCGATGGAAGTTGCAGGGTCACCGTATTTGGCGTGGTCCAGGCGAGCGGCGCTTGCTCGGGCGCACGGGAAGGCGCGGGCTTGGGATCGGCGAACCATTGCGCGTAGCTGTCGAGCGCCAGCTTCGTGGCTTGCAGCGGCCACAGCCATACCTGTTGCGCCCAGTCGGCGCCCGCATGCTGCTCCGGCTTTGTCTTCTCTGTCACGCCCAGCTTTGCTCCTGATCAGGAACCAACGAGGTCGAGATCGTGCTTTTACGCCAAATCCGGCGCGGGCCCTAGCCCGATTGATCATCACCTCGAATCCCCAGACCTCCGAGGTCAAACCCTTGACCTCGGAGGTAATCGATTAGCGCGGGCGAATTTCCAATAGTCGGTCAGCCGGCCCATTCGGCACATGCGAAGGAGAGCACGATGACCGACATCAACAAGATTGCCCGCAACTACATCGATCTGTGGAACGAGCGAACGCCCGGCCGCCGCCGCGAAATGCTGGCTGCGAACTGGACCAGCGACGCCCGATATGTTGACCCCCTAATGTCGGGCGACGGCCATGACGGCGTGGACGCGCTGATATCGGGCGTGCAGCAGCGGTTTCCGGATTTCAGGTTCAGGCTGATCGGCGAGCCCAATGGCTTTGGCGATCATGTCCGCTTTTCCTGGGGACTGGGACCCGATGGCGGCGACAGCCCGATCAAGGGAACCGATTTCGCAGTGCTCCGCGATGGACGCATCCGCAGCATCATCGGGTTCCTCGATCAGGTGCCGGCGGCTTGACGGACATGTAGGGTGGGCAAAGCGAAGCGTGCCCACCATCCATTTCGCGAATGAGAGATGGTGGGCACGGCGCAGACGCGCCTTTGCCCACCCTACGGCTCCGAAATATTCCAGGAACCTTTTTATCCTCCCGCATCCAATCCCAATACCCTGTTATTGGTGGACATCATGCGTCAGGTCCCTGTCCCGAATATCGCGCCGCTCGACACCGGCGACATCGAGCTAGTGCGGCGTGCGCTGGCCCGCGAGGAGGCGGCGGTGCGCGCGATCATGCAGGCGAACAACCGCCGGCTCTACCGGCTCGCCCGCGGCATCCTGCGCAACGATGGCGAGGCCGAGGATGTGGTGCAGGAAGCCTACGTCCGCGCCTTCACACATCTGGAAAGCTTTCGCGGCGATTGCAGCCTGTCGACCTGGCTGTCGCGGATCGCGATCAACGAGGCACTGGGCCGGCTGCGCCGCCGTCGGCCCGCGGTGGAACTGGACTCCTTGCCGCAAGGCGCGCTCGAAGCCGAAATCATCCAGTTCCCCCTCGCCGCCGCCGATCCGGAAAAATCAATGGCCCAACGTGAAATCCAAGCCGTCGTCGAACATGCCATCGATGAATTGCCGGAAGCGTTTCGTCTCGTCTTCATCACCCGCGTCATCGAAGGGATGAATGTGGAAGAGACTGCCGAGATCCTCTCGCTCAAGCCCGAGACCGTGAAGAGCCGGCTGCACCGCGCCCGCACGATGCTGCGCGACATCGTCGAGAAGAAAATTGGTCCCGTGGTGATGGAAGCGTTCCCATTTGCCGGCAAGCGCTGCGAGCGGCTGACGGACACGGTGCTGAAGCGACTAGGGTACGGTTAATTTTTCCGGGAACCTCTGCACTCCACGACCATCCAACTCCTGTGCATCAACAACGCGCGGCCTCAGCGCCGCGCCACAGGAGTGTCAGACATGTTCGTTCGATTGAGTGCGGCGATCGCCGCATTGAGCATCCTAAGCAGCGCTGCGCTGGCGCAGGGCGCAAAACCTACCGATCCCCAGATCGCGCATATCGCCTACACCGCAGGGGTCATCGACATCGCTGCCGCCAAGCAGGCGATCGAAAAGGCCGGCAACAAGGACGTCAAGGCGTTCGCGCAGGACATGGTGCGCGACCATGAGGCCGTGAACAAGCAGGCGCTCGACCTCGTCAAGAAGCTGAACGTGACGCCGGAGGACAACGACACCAGCAAGGCGCTGTCGAAGCAGGCCACCGAGAAGCTTAACGAACTCGCCAGGCTGAAGGGCGCCGAATACGACAAGGCCTATGTCGCCAACGAGGTCGCCTACCACAAGGCCGTCAACGGCGCGCTGGAGACGCAGCTGATTCCGTCGGCCAGCAATGCCGAGTTGAAAAGCCTGCTGCAGACCGGCCTGAAGATTTTTCAGGGCCACCAGCAGCACGCCGAACAGGTCGCCGCCAAGCTGAAGTAGGGAGCCCGCCATGCGTCCGGGACGCTGTCTACTTGCCATGGCCGCCCTGCTGTTCGGCGCCATGGCCGTCCCGGCGCAGGTGGCGACGATCCAGATTACGACGACCGACCTGGTGTTCGCGCCGGCCGAAGTTTCGGCCAAGGTTGGCGATACCATCGAATGGATCAACACGGACGTGTTCGTCCACACCGCGACCGCCCGCAATGGCGACTTCGACGTCAACATGCCGCCGAAGAGGACCGTGACGTCAGTGCTGAAGAAGGCCGGCGTCGTCGAGTATTACTGCCGGTACCATCCGAACATGAAGGCGGTGCTGACGATCGCGCCCTAACAGCGTCCGCTTTTGCGATGGGGGCGGCTCAGGCCGCCCGCACCGAGCTGAGGAACTTGCCGACCTCGCGCTTGAGCCGGTCGCTTTCGCCGGACAATGATTTTGCCGCGCCAAGCACCTGGGCCGAGGCGGACCCGGTCTCGCTGGCGCCACGCTGCACGTCGGCGATGTTGGAGGAAACCTGCTGCGTGCCGTGCGCGGCCTGCTGCACGTTGCGGGAAATTTCCTGGGTCGCCGCGCCCTGCTCCTCGACGGCGGCCGCGATGGTGGAAGCGATCTCCGACATCCGTCCGATGGTATCGCCGATCTCCTTGATGGCGCCGACCGATTCCTGCGTCGCGGCCTGGATGCCCGATATCTGCTGGCTGATCTCGCCCGTTGCTTTGGCCGTCTGTTCGGCCAGCGCCTTCACCTCGGACGCGACCACCGCAAAGCCGCGCCCGGCCTCGCCGGCCCGCGCCGCCTCGATGGTGGCGTTGAGCGCCAGCAGGTTGGTTTGGCCCGCAATGGTGTTGATCAGCTCCACCACGTCGCCGATCCGGGCGGCCGCCTTGGCGAGTTCGGCGACGCGGTCGTTGGTCTTCTGCGCCTGCTCCACCGCTTCACCGGCGATCCGCGCCGAGCCCTGGACCTGCCGGCTGATCTCGTTGACTGACGACGCCATCTCTTCGGTGGCGGATGCGACCGACTGCACATTGGTGGAGGCTTCCTCGGATGCCGCCGCAACCATGGTGGCAAGCTCCTCCGAACGCTCCGCGGTCGCCGTCAGCGTGCCAGCGGAGGCTTCCAGCTCGGTCGAGGCCTGTGACACGATCTCGACAATCTGGCCGATCATCGCTTCGAAATCGCCAGTGATCCGGTCGACGCGCTGGCCGCGCCTGATCTTTGCGTCGGCCTCCACCGCTGCCGCCTCGTCGGCAGCCTTCTTGGCGATCAGGGCGTCCTTGAAAACCTGCAGCGAGCCGGCCATCGCGCCGATTTCATCAGCACGCTCGACGGTCGGGATCGTGACGTCGTGCCGGCCAGCGGCGAGATCGCCGACCGCGCCGGTCAAGGTCGCCAGCGGCGTGATCACGCGCCGGCGCAGCATCACGGTGACGCCGGCGAGCACGCCGAGCAGCGCCATAACGGCAAGGCCGGCCAGCGCCAGCATCGTCAAAGCCACGTCGCGCGCGGCGCCCACACGTTCTCCCGCTTCCGCCAACGCGGCATCGCGCACGGCGAAGAAGGCCTGCACCGCCGGCACGATCGTGCTGGCGAGTTGATCGGAGCCGATGGCGTATTTGCCATCGTTGCGTCCGGCCGCCATTTCCTTTTCAAGCCATGGCGCGGCCTTTCCGAAATAGGCCTCGATCGCGTCGTTCATCGCTTTCGCAAGACGCGGCGGGCTGCCGATCTGATCCACGCCGGCCTCGATCCGTTCGCGGTCGAGATCGACGCGGCCCTGGGCGCGGTCCATGCTGGAAATTTCAGCCGCCGTCAGCGCACGGCGGGTGCTGATCGCAAGCGACACCGTAGCAGCCCGGCCGCCGGCCGAGATCCGCAGATCCTGCGACGTGCGGGCGACATTTAGCAGCGCCGTCAACGACGCGTCCGCCATCGCGACCTGATTTTCAAGGCGGTTCAACAGCGGTTCGAGAATCCCGACTACCCCGGCAATGCCCGGAAGGAAGCCCTTGATCGCGGCCTGATCGCGCGCGCTCATTGGCAAGGCCATCGCGCGATCGCTCGCTGCGCGAACCTCGGCCAGTTTGGCCGCCGCCTGATTGAGGCCCTGGACGAGCGCCGCGCCATCGCTGAGCGCGCCGACGGCGGTTCGCGCCTTTGCGAACGCGGCATCTGCGGTCTGCACGGCCTTCGCCGCCACATCGAGCTGGGTCTGCGTCGCGGCGCCTTCCTGAAACAACGGACCGACATAGGGCGCGCGGTAGGCGGCAACCTGCTGGCCAACCGCAAGCACCGTGCCATAGGCCTCTACCGCCTTGATCGCTTCGGTCTTGCTGGCAAAGGTACGATATTGCGGGACGAGAACCCCGGCGCCAAGGATGACCGCCAGGACCGTCACCGAGAGCATCGATACCGCAAAGAGTCGACCGATCCGCATGTTGTGATTCCGCTGCATGAGGGAGCGGTCAACGTAGGCGGAACTGGGCTAAGGCAGCCTTAATGCAGGCTTTAGTGCAGGGCGGTAGAACTACGGGGCTGCACGTGGCTCGGGGCCGTCACGACCGCAGCACCATCACTAGCCGCAGCGCGACCGCCGCCTGCCAGACCGGATAGAGCAACGAGGTCCGGTCGAGGCCGAGCGCATTGTCGAGCGCCAGCAACGTACCTGCGAGCGTCCCCGTGATCAGCATCGGCCACCATGCGGCGGCATTGCGCGGCCCCGCCGGCAGCAGCGCGATTCCGAGCGCCATCACTGCCGTGCCGACGAGGCCGCCGGTCAATCCGGCGAGCAGATAGCGCATGACCGTGGCCGCGCCCGCGGTCTGTCCCTCGATAAAGATCGCCGCGTTCACCGCGCAGACGAACGCGATCATGGTGATGATCGCCGCGAGCCCTGCGGCCCACCGCGGATTGGCGCTGAAGCGCCGCACCAGTATCAAAACGAGCACGGCGAACGGCACCGCGATCAGCGAAATGCGAAGCTGGCCGGACAAGCCGACGATGTTGTCGATCAGCGCTGGCAACAGCGGCGTGAGGATGCCGGAGATGATGCCACCGGCGACGACCATCAGCAGATTGTTGCGGGAGGTGTCGGCGGAAGTGATCGCCTGGGTCAACGCGCACTCCTCTTTTGCGACACGCCTCATGCCTAACACGGCAGCGACGGAAATTGAAGACAACGCGCGAGGAGCGGGCCGGGCCGCAAATAAAAGCCGCGCCAACCCGAAGGCTGACGCGGCGATGGCCGTTCTGTTGCCAGGTGGACCAACCCCGAACAGGTTACGCCGCGAGGCGCACTTCGTTCAATGCAACGTTATCGTTTGCATTTAGGTTTTTGACCCGATAACGGCGGTATCATGCCGAGCACAATTCAGAGCTTCTTTGCGACCATCGATCCTGGTTCGCCCCCGCCCTAGCAGCCCTGGGATTCGGCCTTTCGGCAGAATCGATCTCACCGAGATGAGACCTTTAAGCTCAAGCTGCTAAGGTGGAGGCGCCGGGTACTGCCCCCGGGTCTGCCCGCAGTCCACTCTAAGGTTCAGCGCCATCGTCTTGCGACGAAGCGACCCTACGCGCGATCGAAAGCGAAAGATAGGCTTCTGTTGCCCGTAGTCGACGAGTCGAGCTGGCGACAGGCCTAAAGCATCACAATCCACCCTTCGGCAAGAAGAAGCAGAGCTCGTCGCCGGTCCTCCTGTTTATGAACAGCACGGGCAAATGATCTGGCGTGTCTTCAGACTTGATGATGTCGGGTGGGATGACTTTCCATTGGCCGTCTTTGAGGTATTGCCACTGGTCCGAATGGTCGTCTGCGACGCGAAAGCGTGTTTTGAATACATCGCCGTTGTCGCAACACGATTTCCAGGGAACACCGAGCCGGTGTTGGGCGGCAGGGTTCATTTCCTGTCTGTTGAACCACTCGTGGTGCGGCATCGACGCATCGTGAGCGTCAGCACGAAAGGACGCCAGAAGGAGAATACCGAACATCGTTAGTACGCGACCGAATGCTTTCATGGCAGCCTCCATTGTGGACTGTCATCAATTCGCGAATCACACGAACTCCCGGCAATTAAGGAGGCCAGATTCCAAAAAAGAATGGGAGCCCATTTTCTGAGCGGCCAGCTTTTTCAGACAAGACTGTTGCTTTCCTGTTCGCGCGGAACGAAGTCGAAGGTCCTGCCACTGCAGCAAAGAAGCTTTCGGCGTTCTTCGTCAGGGCATCGGTTGGCCGTCGAGCGAGCTCTCAACCGTAGAAACACGGGGGGCTGAAATGCGGACTGCACTCATCGTCGCAATCACGCTTACATTGCGATTGGCGCACAGGCGCAAACGAGGGCCGACGGGTCCCCATCGGGCGGATCCGTGCAGGCCGCCGGCAAAGTGCGCGTTGAAACGCAGGCACAGTGTGAGGCGCGGCAACAGCAGATACGCGACCCCGTCTTCGGCATCCGCATTCAGGCGGGTGATGCGGCGCGGTTCTGCAACAGACAACGGTCGAGGCGATGAAACCGATGCAGGGATAGGGATGCACAATGGAGTGGAGCGGGCGAAGGAAATCGAACCCTCGTATGCAGCTTGGGAACCTGCCGTTCTACCATGGAACCACGCGCGCACGCCTGTCGTCGCCGCACCAAAAGGATCGTGCGCCATGGGAACGTCATTGTCGACGGCGACTTATTCCGCATGCGAAACGCTCTGATCTTGCTGGTAACGGCTGTGCTCGCGGTTGCAGCGATGCTCAGTGGTGCGGATAGGGCGGCGGCGGAGCAGAATGCGCCGTCTGCAATCGCTCGGATGATGGTGCCTGGTCCGGAGTATGACCTGATCCGCGCACTGGAAGGCGACTGGAGTGTGCAGCAGCGGGTATGGCCTGGGCCGGGGGCAGAGCCTATTGCCTTGGCTCCCATGGTTGCGGAGCGACGGCTGATCGGCGAGGCCTTTCTTCAGGAGATCATGAAACCGGCGCCCGGCAGCGAGCAGGAGCCATTCGCCCGCCATGCCTACCTGTCATTCAACAATGTCGATCGGCGCTATGAGTATGTGAGCCTCGATACGCGCTATCCCAGGACGATGTATGAAACGAGCTTCGACGCCGAGCGCGCGCATCGCGACCGCATCATTGAGGTATTCATCGAAGCGTTTACCCACCCTGGTTGGGGAACGGAGTTCGTCGGACAGGCCATGAAACAACGGCGCGAGATCATCGTCGAGGGCGATCGTCGCAACGTCGTACGTCAATTCTGGACGCCGCCAGGCGGCAGCGAGTTCCTCGCCATCGAGTATGTTTATGTCAAGCGGCAGTGAGCGCACAGCCGTGACCCTAGCCGGCCGTTCCGTCGATCCCGGACCACGGCCCACGCCGTCGCGAAACCAGCTGCCCCACGCGGCGAACAGCATTGGAGCGGGCGAAGGGAATCGAACCCTCGTATGCAGCTTGGGAAGCTGCCGTTCTACCATTGAACTACGCCCGCGGGTCGCGCCCCATGATTAGCCGACCTCGCGCGATCCGCCAAGCTGTTCCGTGCTCCGTTTCGCGTCACTGTTAACTTCCCCGAAATTCTGGATGCACTTCGTCAGGCCGATGTTATGATCCCTTCGGGGCTTGGTGAGTGTATGACGGGGCGTGGCTACACTATTTTCGACACGGGAATCGGTCGCTGCGGCATCGCGTGGGGGCCGTCGGGCATTATCGGCGTGCAGCTTCCGGAGGTGCGCGAGATCGATACGCGGCGGCGGCTGTTTCAGCTCTATCCGGATGCGCGCGAACATCGCCCTCCCCCGAATGTCCAGGTTGCAATCGAAGGCATCACAGCGCTGCTGCGCGGGGCGGCGTGCGATTTCGCCGAGGTCGCGCTGGATATGGCCGGCATTCCGGCCTTCAGCCAGCGCGTCTACGCCTATGCGCGCGAGATCCCGCGCGGGGAGACCCGGACCTATGCGGAAATAGCCTCGGCCTTGCGCGCATCCGGCGCGGTCTATTCGGTGGCGCAGGCGATCGGCCGCAACCCTTTCATGATCATCGTGCCCTGCCACCGCGTGCTCGAAGCCGGCAACTATGCCGACAAGATCTCGCCGCACGGCGGGGTGATCTCCAAGCGGCGGCTGCTCTCTATCGAGGGCGCGAGCCCGACCGCCAGCAAGACGCTGTTCGACGTGCTGCTGCCGGTTGCACCGCCGCGCGCGCATCCCTAAATCTGCCGGATGACGGCGACCACGCTTCTCGAACGCAAATCCATTTCGGTTTCCGACTTTCGCTGCACCGCGGGGCCCGGCGACAAGCCGTTTGCGGAGCAGCATAGCCGTTATTCGATTTCCTATGTGCGCAAGGGCAGTTTCGGCTTGCATTGCCGCGGCAAGTTCAGCGAACTGGTGGCGGGATCGGTTTTGATCGGCCATCCCGGCGATGAATATACCTGCACCCACGAGCACGTCTGCGGCGACGAGTGCCTGTCGTTCTTCCTCGCGCCCGAGCTGGTGGAAGCGATAGGCGACAGCCAGATCCCCTGGCAGATCGGCTCCGCACCGCCGCTGCCGGAACTGGTGGTGCTTGGGGAACTGGCGCAATCGGCAGCAGATGGCAGCAGCGATATCGGGCTCGACGAGATCGGTCAGGTGCTGGCGAGCCGCTTTGTCGAGGTGGTTTCCGGCAAGCCGCGCAAACAGGGCCCCGATGCGGCGCGCGACCGCCGCCGCGCGGTAGAAACCGCGCTGTGGATCGATGCCCATTCGCACCGGCCAATCACTCTGGAAGACGCCGCCGATCAGGCCGGAATCAGCCCGTTCCATTTCCTGCGGCTGTTCTCGGATGTGCTCGGCGTGACGCCCCACCAATATCTGCTGCGCTCGCGGCTGCGCCATGCGGCGCGGCGGCTCGCCGATGACGACAGCCCGGTCACCGATATCGCCTATGATGTCGGCTTTGCGGACTTGTCCAAGTTTCGTGCGCACGTTTGGCCGCGCCGCCGGCGCCTCGCCGCTAAAATTCCGCCAGGCCTCGCGGGGTGACCGCAAGATTTTCCAAGAACGGCTGGCCCTCCACTGACTAGGCTTTCTCCAGGCCGCGCGACTTCGCAGCGCTTCCAACTGGAGAAACTCATGTACGACCACATCGGATTACGCGTCGGCAACCTCGACGCCAGCGTGCGCTTCTATACGGCGGTGCTCGCGCCGCTCGGCTTCGTGCTGTGCTCGCGCGACGATGCCGGCGCAGGCTTCGGCCCGAAGGGCGCGCCCGCGCTCTGGCTGCATTTGCACAAGGGATCGGCGGGGTCAGCGGCGCATGTCGCGTTCCGCGCCAAGGATCATGCGGCGATCAAGCAATTCCATGCCGAGGGCATGAAGGCCGGCGGCCGCGACAATGGCAGCGCCGGACCGCGCGCCGATTACAGCCCGACCTATTACGCGGCGTTTTTGATCGATCCCGACGGCAACAATGTCGAGGCGGTTTGCACGTAGTGCCGGAACGTCATCGCGAGGAACGAACCCGTAGGGTGGGCAAAGCGAAGCGTGCCCACCGATGAAAATTGAAAACCCGGTTGGATGGTGGGCACGGCGCTAACGCGCCTTTTCCCACCCTACGCCGATCTGCAAAAGGGAAAACACATGGCCTCCATCCAGAAAGAAATCATCATCGACGCCTCTCCCGACGACGTCTGGGACGCGCTGCGCGATTTCGGCGCACTGCATACGCGGCTGGTGCCCGGCTTCGTGACCGACACCCAGCTCGACGGCGACGCGCGCATCGTCACGTTTTCGAACGGCACGGT
Organism: Bradyrhizobium sp. AZCC 1678; assembly: GCF_036924765.1. Classification (NCBI taxonomy): domain Bacteria; kingdom Pseudomonadati; phylum Pseudomonadota; class Alphaproteobacteria; order Hyphomicrobiales; family Nitrobacteraceae; genus Bradyrhizobium; species Bradyrhizobium sp. AZCC 1678. The sequence goes on along the minus strand of NZ_JAZHSE010000001.1, from coordinate 1,316,185 downwards.
CGCACGCGAAATCCTGGTTGACTGCGACGACACGAAGCGGCGACTGGTCTATGCCATCGTCAGCGAGCGCATCAGGCAGCATAGCGCCTCGGCACAGGTTTTTGCCGAAAGCGACGGCCGCACCCGCTTCGTGTGGATTGCGGATGTGTTGCCGAACGAGATCGCGCCCTATATGGACGCGCAGATGAATCTCGGCACACAGGCCATGCAGAAGGCATTGGGACGCAGCGCGGCATGACGTCAGCGTTTCTCGACGCCCTCGGCGCGGACGGCCCCTCGGCCGACCGCGCCGGCAAGATGGATCTCTACGGCCGCTTCGTCGGTTCCTGGGATCTCGATGTCAGGCATTTTTCCGAAGATGGCCGCGAACGCCGCCGCGCCGGCGAATGGCATTTTGGCTGGGCGCTGGAGGGGCGCGCGATCCAGGATGTCTGGATCGTGCCGCCACGCGGCGAACTGCGCAACCGCGATGCCGCGGCCAATTTCAATTCGTACGGCACCACGCTGCGGGTCTACGATCCTGATATCGACGCCTGGCGGATTCAATGGACCGATCCAGTCACGCGGACTTTCCTGCAGATGATCGGCCGGGCGGAAGGCCGCGACATCGAGCAGATGGGCACGCGGCCGGACGGCCAGTTGGCCCGCTGGAGTTTTAGAGACATCACCGCCAACTCGTTCCTCTGGCGCGGCGAAGTCTCGGCGGATGCGGGTGCAACATGGCGCGTCGTCACCGAGTTCACCGCCCGCCGCAGGAAAGCGTGATCTTTCGCACAGATCGGTTCCCTGCCCGCTCCTAGCCTCGGCGCGTGCGTCCGAATGGCGCCGCGCCCGCGGCCGCCCGCGCATGAGGAGTCGAACCATGACTGGAGCTGACAAGGTAGTCTGTCAGGCGGCCACGCTGCTTTTGCTGTTCACCCTGACTGCGACGCCGGCCAAGGCGCAATTCGCCGGCGGCGGCGGAGACATGATGACGCAGATGGCGCCGATGCTTGAAATGATGAAGGCGAAAATGGGCAAGCGCCGCTTCGCCATGATGATGCAGACCATGGGCCCGATGATGAGCCGCATGATGGAAGGCGGCGGCGGTGGCTTTGGTGGCATGATGGGCGGAATTTCAGCCGGCGGCGGCTACGTCCCCGAGGGTTATGGCGTGGGCACCGGCGGCATGAATTTCGGCAGCACGGGCGGCGGAGATGTCATGGGCATGCTCGGCGGCGGCGGCGGTGGCGAGCTGATGAGCATGGTCCCGCAACTGATGCGCATGGCCAATGTTGGCGGCGGCCGCCACGGCCGGCGTCACCGGCGGCGGTAAGGATCCCGTCATTCCGGGGCGATGCGAGGCATCGAACCCCGAATCTCGAGATTCCCCGGTGTGCAATTGCACACCTGAGGTCTGGTGCTAACGCACCATCCCGGAATGACGGTCTTTGTTAGTAGCGGATATCACGGCAGCGCCGGCCGCACGGTGGGGACGGCACGCTGCTTCGGCCCCCAGCGGGTCAGCATCACGCTGACGCACGACAGCACGCCGAGCAGCACCATCGAGGCCGCCGCCAGCTTGAAGAAGTCCTGCGCGGTCGCATCGTGCGCGGACAGCCACCAGCCGCCGGTGCCGATAAACAACAGGCGCGCGGTCTGCGCCAGCACCGGGCCGATCATCTTGGCGGCACCTTGCGATGAAAAATAACACGTTGTGGCAAGGCCGATGAAAGCATACATCGGCGCCGCCGTGGACAAATACTGCCGGCTGGCGGCGCGTACGCTCGCATCATCGGTAAAGAGATTGACCCAGATGTCGGGGAATACAGCAATGACACTCGCAACCGCGCCGAGCGAAACGAATGCAACGACCCCCGCGATCCAGCAGATCCTGCGGGCCCGCGCGATACGTTCCGCGCCGATCGCCATGCCGACCATCGGCACCGAGGCGATGCCAACCGCAAATGAAATCGACGTCAGCATGAATTCGAGCCGCGCGCCGATGCCGTAGCCGGCGAGGATTTCGGTGCCGAAACTCGCCAGCATGTGGGTGAAGATGCTGATGGTCAAAACCGATTGCAGCGGCGAGAAGCAGGAGATGGCGCCGACTTTCAGAATGTCGATGAACATCGGCATGCGAATGCGAAGGCCGCGAATTTTGGGAATGACGCGCGCGCGGCCCGAGAACAGATACCAGGACATCACGGAGATGCTGATCATGTAGGCGATCAGCGAACCGGCGGCGACGCCGCGCATGCCGAATTGCGGGATCGGGCCGAGGCCCAAGCCCAGCGTGCCGCCGAGAATGATCTGGCAAATGGCCGACGAGAGCATCATGAGCGACGGCAGCTTCATGTTGCCGGTGCCACGCAAAATGCCCGACATCGTATTCATCAGCCACGGCACCACCGCGCCGCCGAAGAAGATCTGCGTATAGGCCACCGCCTGCGCCAGCACATTGCCGCGCCCGCCGAGCAATTCCAGCAGCGCAGGGCCGAAGATCAGCATGCCCAGCATGAAGGTCAAGCCGAAGCAGAGCCCGATCAGGAGCGCATGCGCCGCCAGCGTCGAGGCGCGGTCGATATCGCCGGCGCCGAGCGCACGCGCGATCGCCGAGGCCACGCCGCCGCCCATGGCCCCGCCCGACATGGTCATGGTCAGGATCACGATCGGAAACACCAGCGCCATCGCCGCCAGCGATTCCACGCCGAGACGCCCGATATAGGAGGTCTCCGCGATCACGACGCAGGTGCCGGCGGTCAGCGCGATCACGTTCGGCCAGGCCAGCCAGAGCAGCGTGCGCAGGATCGGGCCGTCAAGCAACGCATTCTTCACGGGCGCTTCAGGCGGCGGAAGCAGGCGTTCCTTCTCGTCGACAGGAATTTCGGCAACGCCGATATCGGACATTTCTGCTCCCCGCGCGCGGACTTGGGTAGCCGCGGCGCGGCTTTCCTAGCATGGCAGGGGATGATTCCGCGTGCGAAAGGCGCAATGGGGGCCTGCGCGATTGCAGGCGAGGCGTCGCCGGCAGCCCATTTCACGCGAAATTCATGCCGGACCACGCGAACGTTCCGGCGGGGACCGCATTGTACGATCAACCTGCCGAGGAACCCGCCATGCGTAACAACCTCCTTCTCCAGGCAGTATGCATCGGCGCGCTGGCGCTGCCGCTGGCCGCCTGTAACGACCCCAAGGACACCGCAACCGTGGCGCAGAGCTATGGTCCTTCGCCCAACCTGCCACCGCCGGAACATTCGTGGATCCCGACGGTCGATATCGCGTCCGTCAACCGCTGGCCCGACGGCGCCAAGCCGATCGCCGCCAACGGGATGGCGGTCAGTGCTTTCGCGACCGGGCTCGATCATCCCCGCACGGTCTATGTGCTGCCGAACGGCGACGTGCTGGTCGCCGAGAGCAACGCGCCGCCGAAGCAGAGCGGCATGAGCATCAAGGGCTTCATCTACGGGTTGGCACAGAGCCGGGCGGGCGCAGGGGTTCCGAGCGCCAACCGCATCACACTGCTGCGCGATGCCGATGGCGATGGCGTTGCCGAAACGAGAAGCACATTCCTCAGCGGGCTGAATTCGCCGTTCGGCATGGTGCTGGTCGGCGAAGATTTCTATGTCGCCAATGCCGATGCGATCGTGAAATTTCCTTACTCGACCGGAGACACCAAAATCAGCGCACCCGGCGTCAAGCTGGCGGACTTGCCTGCGGGCACGCTCAATCACCACTGGACCAAGGATCTTACGGCAAGCCCGGATGGCACGAAGCTCTATGCGACCGTCGGCTCCAACAGCAACATTGGCGAGAACGGCATGGACGCCGAGAAGGACCGTGCCGCGGTGCTGGAAGTCGATCGCGCCAGCGGCCAATGGCGGGTGTTCGCCTCGGGCTTACGCAATCCGAACGGCCCGGCCTGGAATCCGAAGACCGGCGAGCTCTGGGTCGTCGTCAACGAGCGCGACGAACTCGGCAACGATCTCGTTCCCGATTACATGACCTCGGTGAAATCAGGCGCGTTCTATGGCTGGCCGTACAGCTATTATGGCGATCACGTCGACACGCGCGTCGAGCCGCAACGGCCCGACCTGGTGCAGAAGGCGATGACCCCGGACTATGCGCTCGGCGCGCATACGGCCTCGCTTGGGCTCGCCTTCAACACCGGCAATCTGTTTCCGCCCGAGATGGAAGGCGGCGCCTTCATCGGCCAGCACGGTTCGTGGAATCGCAAGCCTCGCGCCGGCTACAAGGTGATCTTCGTTCCGTTCAAGGACGGCAAGCCTTCGGGGGCGCCGCAGGACGTGCTGACCGGTTTCCTCAACGACAAGGGCGAAGCGCAGGGCCGCCCCGTCGGCGTGCGGCTCGACAAGCAGGGCGCGCTGTTGGTCGCCGACGACGTCGGCAACACGATCTGGCGCGTAACGCCGGCGGCTAAGTCAGCATCGCGGTAGATGCACCGTCATTGCGAGCGAAGCGAAGCAATCCATTCCTCAGCTTGCGGCGCGATGGATTGCTTCGCTTCGCTCGCAATGACGAGTCACACCCGGAAATGCTTGCTTAGCTTCAACCCCTGCGCCTGGTAGTTTGAGCCGATGCGCTGGCCGTACAAGGAGTGGGGCCGCGACAGCATTTTCTCATAGACCAGGCGGCCGACGATCTGGCCGTGCTCGAGGATGAACGGCACCTCGCGCGAGCGCACTTCGAGCACGGCGCGCGCGCCCTGCCCGCCGGCGCCGGCATAGCCGAAGCCGGGATCGAAAAATCCCGCGTAGTGCACGCGGAATTCGCCGACCAAGGGATCGAACGGCACCATCTCGGCGGCGTAATCCGGCGGCACCTGCACGGCTTCCTTCGAGGCTAGGATGTAGAATTCGCCGGGATCGAGGATGAGGCTGCCGTCCGGGCGGGCCGGGATCGGCTCCCAGAACTCATCGACGGCATAGCCGCCACGGCGGTCGATATCGACCACGCCGGTGTGGCGCTTGGCGCGGTAGCCGACGAAGCCTGATGTGTTTTCGCCGGAGAGATCGACTGACAGCGCCACGCCATTGGCCAAATCTGCGTCGTCGATATCGACCAGCCGCTCGGCGCCGTGCAGTGCGTCGAGTTCGTCGGCGTTGAGAATGGCATCTCCAGTGCGGAAGCGCACCTGGCTGAGCCGCGAGCCCTCGCGCAGCAGAACGGGAAACGTCTTCGGGCTGATCTCGGCATAGAGCGGGCCGTGATAGCCCGCGCCGATCATGTCGAAGCGGCGGGTGCCGTCGGCGATCACGCGCGTGAAGACGTCGAGCCGCCCGGTGGAGCTCTTTGGATTGGCGGCGGCCACGATTGACGGCGGCAGCGCGAGGCTCTCCAGCAGCGGCACGATGTAGACGCAGTTGGTCTCCAGCACCGCGCCGTCGGAGAGGTCGATTTCGTGCAGCTTCAACTCGTCGATGCGCTCGGCAACCGTGGCGCCGGGACCGGGCAGGAAGCTCGCGCGCACCCGGTAGGCGATGTTACCCAGCCGCAGATCGAGGCTTGCCGGCTGGATCTGGCTTTCGACAAAGGGATATTCCGGCAGGATCAGGCCCGCATCCGCCATCGCCGCGATCATGCGGTCGGGCAGAATTCCGTTGGCGTCGGGCGGAAGCGTGAACGGCACGGCGCGATCCTCAATACGGCCCAAATGTCATCCCAACCTCGTAAATATGGGCTTTTAGGGGTTATCCGATGGCCGCCTTGACGGGAAGGGCGCGAGGTAATATCAGCATGACTTATCCCGTGGTGATTTGAGCCGGCCGGCTTGCAGCCACGTTAAATAAATCGCTAAACAGGCCGGGGACACGTGTGATCCCGGCCTGTGGAAATTTTTCCAGGCCGGTTTTTTGTGACCATTTTCAAGGATGGTCACGACGGAGGTCACATGTCTGAGACTGGTTCTACCAAGCGCTATCGTCCCGAAACCCGCCTTGTCCATGGCGGCACGCTGCGCTCGCAATTCGGCGAGACGTCGGAGGCGTTGTTCCTCACCCAAGGCTACGTCTACGACAGCGCGGAGCAATGCGAGGCCCGATTCAAGGGCCAGGAGCCAGGCTTTATCTATTCGCGCTATTCCAATCCGACGATTGATATGTTCGAGCGCCGCATGATCGAACTCGAGGGTGCGGAAGCCGCGCGCTCGACCGCGACCGGCATGGCCGCGGTAACGACCGCGATCCTCGCACCGCTCCGGGCCGGCGACCACGTGGTTGCTTCGAGAGCTCTGTTCGGCTCGTGCCTTTACGTGGTGCAGGACCTCCTGCCGCGCTACGGCATCGAGACGACGCTGGTCGACGGTCTTGATCTCGACCAGTGGCAGCGCGCATTGCGGCCGAACACCAAGTCCTTCTTCCTGGAGAGCCCGACCAATCCGACGCTCGACGTGCTCGACATCCCGGCGATTGCCGAGATCGCGCACAGTGGCGGCGCACGGCTGATCGTCGATAACGTCTTCGCCACGCCGATCTGGCAGAGCCCGCTTTCGCTTGGCGCCGACGTCGTGGTCTACTCCGCGACCAAGCATATCGACGGCCAGGGCCGCTGCCTGGGCGGCATCATCCTGTCGTCGGAAGCTTTCATCGCCGAGCACATCCACAACTTCATGCGCCAGACCGGGCCATCGCTCTCGCCGTTCAACGCCTGGGCCCTGCTCAAGGGCCTGGAGACGCTTGGCGTGCGCGTGCGCGCGCAGACCGAGACGGCAGGCAAGGTCGCCGACGCGCTGGCGTCGCACCCGAAGATTTCGCGGCTGATCTATCCCGGCCGCGCCGATCACCCGCAGGCCGAGCTGGTGAAGAAGCAGATGCGCGCCGGCTCGACGCTGGTCGGCTTCGAGGTCAAGGGCGGCAAGCAGGCCGCATTCCGCTGCCTCAACGCGCTGCGGATCGCGCGCATCTCCAACAATCTCGGCGACTCCAAGAGCCTCGTCACCCATCCCGCGACGACGACGCATCAACGGCTGACGCCGGAGGCGCGCACGGAGCTCGGCATCAGCGAAGGCTTCATTCGTTTCTCGGCCGGGCTTGAGCATGCCGATGATCTGATCGAGGATTTTGCGGCGGCGCTGGAGAAGGCGTGATCGGACGATGGTAGGGTGGGCAAAGCGAAGCGTGCCCACCATCTCACATCGTGCATTCGGCTAGAATGGTGGGCACGACGCTAGCGCGCCTTTGCCCACCCTACGAACTCTGAGCGCGCCTCGGCAGCATCTCACATCGGCCTATACGCCCGCACGTCCGCGGGCACGTTGACGCCGAGCTTGATCTGGCCGACCGACTTGATGATGTCGTCGCCGAGCAGTTGGGCGAAGCAGGCGTAGCCCCAGTCGCTCATGTGCAGGCCGTCGGCGATCACGAAGTTCTCGATCGGGATCGCTTGCTTTTCGTGCCAGTCTTTCATGACAGCGAAGCGCGGAAACAAGCCGACCTTGCGAAGCTCGGCGGTCTTGTTCAGCAGCGTCATCATCTTGCCGGCGCTTTCGGCGTGTTCGTTGACCCGCGGCGAATATTGCGGATCGATCAGCACGACGTCGGCGCCAACCGCCTGAATGCGCGTAATGCCATCTTCGACGAGTTTCGCGGTCTCCGCCGGATCGAGATTGCGCAGCACCGCATTGGTGCCGACCTGCCAGATCACCAGGTCCGGATGCAGGTCGATGACGGCGGTCTGCAGCCGCTTCATCATTTCCGGCGCATCCTCGCCGCCCTTGCCGGCATTGATGACGGAGATGTCGGCCGTCGGATATTGCCGGCGCAATTGCGCGGCGAGCCGGTTGGGATAGTTGAAATCCGGCGAGGTCGCACCAAAACCGGCGGTCGACGACGATCCGAACGCGACGATCACCACCGGCTGCCCCGCGACGAGCTTGCTCGCGACGCGCGGCAGCGACCCCATCGATTTGGAGGCGCCCTTCGGCGGCAGGCACGGAACACGGCTGAAGATGTCACCGGCCGATTTCGCAACCTCCTTCACCTTGTCGATCGCCTTGCCGGTGATGCCCTTCTGCGCCGCCGGATTGACGGCGGCCGAGGGAACGGCCTGCGGCGGGGCGCTTTCAGCCGAAGGCTTTTTTTCAGCCTTGTTGTCAGCTTTGGCGTTATCGGACAGCGCCGCCTGCTGGGCGGTCTGTTGCGGGGCCGTCTGGGCAAGCAGCGGAAGCACCGAGGCGGGCATCAATAGCGCCAGGCTCGCGGCAAAGACGGTCGGCAATGTCGACAAACAAAAAGGGTAGTAACGACTCATTAACGCTAGTTCCCTAATTCTGCTGCGCCTGATCGAGGCGAGCCGCATCGAGCACAAATTTCGACAGCGCGCGGCCGAGGCAGCCATGAACCCGTTTGGCCATGTCGGTGCCGTGAAAAGTACTGAACAGGTCGAAATCTCCGGCATCATTCCAGTGACGCATGATGGCAAACCGGTCAAACAGCGGAACATTAAGCTGCTGCGCCACCACGCGCATATTATCTAGGTATGGCGGCGCAGAAATCATCGTCTCCGTGCGCGGGCTGTATTGCGGATTAATCAGAACCACATCGGCTCCCGCATTTTGCAGCGCAGCAACCCCGTCCCCGACGGCGCCGCGAAAATCGTCGGGATCGACGGATCGCATAGCATCGACGGTTCCGGTCTGCCAGATGACCAAAGTAGGCCTTTTTGCTTCCACCAGCTTAACGAGGGTGGTGTCAGTCTCCTCCGCAGTTTTCCCGGGCTGTAGTTCTACGGATAGGTTGATCTGGATCGAGGGCAGCTTCTCCTTGAGGGCGGCCTGCAGTTGGGCGGGATAGGCGCTGTCGGCCGAAGCGGCGATGGTCGAGGAACGACTACCCACCACGAGGATGGTCAGCGGCCGGCCGTTCTTGACGGCCTCGGTGACCTTCGGCAGCAGGCTTTCGGTGCTCAGCAGATAGGCCGGCACCTCGCAGGTGGCATCCTCGGCCCGCGCCAAACCGGTAACCGCAAGGCCGGCGAGCAGGGACAGGGCTAGTACGGCACCAGAACCGGGCCTCATACGCTCCCTCCAGCCATATCGGCATTGCCGCCCGTGCGCTTGGTCCTGGACGCATCTTTGTCGGCCGAATGCTTGTACCACGAAATCACCCACGCGACGCCCCACATGATGAGGATTCCGGCAAGGCTGACCAGGGCGTGCGTGACAGCACCCCCGCCAACTTCGGCCAGCACGAAGTGCCCTGCGAAGGCCAGGAAGACGCCGAGGCAGAATATCTCAAGCGAATGCTGACCACACAGGATCAATGGTCGCAGCCAGCGCGATTTCAGACCCGACCAATCCTTGGGCAGGATGCGCACGGTGAGCGCAGCCAGCGCCAGGAAATGGGCAAACCGCAGCACGTCCAGATCCGTCTTGGTGATCGGATACATCCACTGTTCGAGCCGCTTCGGCATCAGGAAGTTGAGCTGCGGGATGTGCCAGGTCAAGGTGACGAAGAATGCGAACGTGACATAGACAATGCAAATCCACATCGTCACCGGCGACGACAGGACTCGCGACATCCGTGCGGCGCCGCCCAGCGCGCACCACGCGCCGAACACGAACAGCAACTGCCAGCAGAACGGATTGAAAATCCAGAAGCCGCTCGGATAGGCCGTCAGATACCAGTCGAACTGCCAGGTCAACGCATACAGCAGCACCGACAGGCCGAGCGCGACGTCGGCCCGCCACTTCATCAGCCACAGGATGACAGGCAGAAACAGCATCAGCACGATGTAGAGCGGCAGCACGTCCATATTGACGGGACGGAAGCGCAACAGCAGCGCCTGGATGATAGTGACATCCGGCTGCTTGAGAAAATCCATGATGCCCATTTCCTCGCTGTAGAGCGGGTTCTCGAAACGGGTGGCGACGTAGGAAATTTCGGCGAGGAAGATCACGAACAGGAACACATGGGCGACGTAGATCTGCCAGACCCGGCGCATGATGCGCGCGGTGGCCACCACGAAGCCGGCCTGCAGCATCGCGCGGCCGTAGACGAAGGCGGCGGTGTAGCCGGAGATGAAGATGAAGATCTCGGCGGCGTCGGAAAATCCGTAATTGCGGATGGTGAACCAGGTCAGAATGTTGGTCGGCAGATGGTCGATGAAGATCAGCCACAGCGCCAACCCGCGAAACAGGTCGAGCCGCAATTCGCGCTCGCCGGCAACGGGCAGCGTGATCGCCGGCGCAGAAGCCACCGCGGCCTTGGTATCGCTGATAGGCCTTCCGGCAACTGGATCGGCAATGGACGACATCTGGCACCGCTAATTGAGATTTACGCGTGCACTGTCCGGGAAAGATAATATCGGCCCGCAACTTGCACACAAGATACGCAAACAGATACGGAGCCGGACCGCGCGGGTGCGCTCTAGAACGGAACTATGTTGAAACCGCGATCAAACAAGCGGCAAACCCGGCTGACCGGAGATTGTTCCCCCGGCATTCTTGGCTATGATACGGAACAGGATTTCCGAAAGCTTGCCCGCATGTACCGCGCCGTCACCCGCCAGATCGAAGTTACCGTCGAGCCGAACTTCCTCCCCGAGCGCTCGTCGGTCGATCGCGGCCAATATTTCTGGTCCTACACCATCGTCATCACCAATACCGGCGCCGAGACCGTGCAGCTCCGCACCCGGCACTGGATCATCACCGACGCCACCGGCCACAAGCAGGACGTCCGCGGCGAAGGCGTGGTCGGTGAGCAGCCTGTGCTGGCGCCGGGCGAGCGCTTCGAATACACGAGCGGCGTGCCGCTGCCGACCGCGTCGGGCTTCATGACCGGGCGCTACCAGATGGTCAGCGCAAGCGGCGAGCGGTTCGAGGTCGATGTGCCGACGTTCTCGCTGGATAGCCCGGATAACAAGCGGGTGTTGAATTAGGGGCAACGTGCCTTCCTTCGTAGCCCGGATGGAGCGCAGCGCAATCCGGGACAGGTTTGGCCGGCGGTGAGAATCCCGGATTGCGCGGAGCCTGTCATCGGGCGCGCATTCGCGCGACCCGTTGGCTCCATCCGGGCCACGGATTCCGACGGATTTCAGGGGCATCGTTCCGGCCCCTTCATTGCGAGCGAAGCGAAGCAATCCATAGCGCGGCTTGCGGAGACGTGGATTGCTTCGCTTCGCTCGCAATTGTGCATGTTCACTAATTCGCTGATTGGATCGCTCCTCTGGAGGACGATCCAATGCGCGATAACAGCTATGACCGGACGATTGAACGCAATTACCTGCAGAAGTGGCGGTTCCTGATCCCGGAGTACGAGGCGGTAAAGGCGGGCCGGTCGAAGCTGTTCAAGCGGGTTGGGGATTTCTACCGCCACCACGGAACCTGCTCGCAGACGTTCCGCAAGTATTACAACCGCTATCTGCAGAGCGGCGATGAGGCAGATTTGTTGCCGCGCCGCCGTGGACCCAAATGGCGGGAACGGCGCGAGCCAGAGGGCATCGAGGCGGAGATCGTTGCATGCCGGCAGAAGGGTATGAACCGCTACGAGATCCATGCCGTCTTGCGCGAGCGGCGCGACACGATACCCTCGCCCTCGACCATCTATCGGGTGCTGACACGCTATGGGCTGAACCGCCGCACGCCGGCGATGCGCGAGGAGAAACGCCGCATTATCAAGGACAAGCTCGGAGAGCTCGGCCACGTCGATCTGCATCAATTGCCGCGCGATATGTTTTCTCGCGCCACCCCCGGCCACGGCCTACATCGTCAGCCTGATCGACAGTTGCTCGCGGCTGGCCTGGGCCGAGGTCCTGACCTCCAAGAAGGCGCTGCCGGTCATGTTCAAGACCCTGAAAATGATCAACACCCTCAACGTCACCTACGGGCTCGTCTTTACCGAAATCCTGTCCGACAACGGCGCCGAGTTCGCCGCCCGCACCAAGCCGGACGAGCATCCGTTCGAGGCCATGCTGCTCGAGCTCGGCATCAAACACCGCTACACCAGGCCCTATCGGCCGCAGACCAACGGCAAGGTCGAACGCTTCTGGCGCCCTCGATGAGGACGTCATCGAGGGCGCCACCTTCGACAATCTCGACCACTTCGCCAACGAACTGTTCGAGTACCTGATCTACTACAACAACCACAGGCCCCATCAGGCCTTGGCAGGGCAAACTCCCAAGGCCTTCGCCGCTACCAAGGCCACCGCGATCCAATCAGCGAATTAGTGAACATCGACAGCAATGACGGCGAAACGGTCGCCTACTCCTCCACGCCCGCTTCATGCGGGGTGAACTGGTAGACCGAGGAGCAGAACTCGCAGGTCACCACTACCTTGTCGTCTTTCACCATCTCGGCGCGGTCTTTCGGCGCAAAGCTTTTCAGCATCGCAGAGACCGCCTCGCGCGAGCAGGAGCATTGCGCGCGCAACGGCAGCGGCGTGAACACGCGCACGCCGCGTTCGTGAAACAGCCGATACAGCAGGCGCTCGCCCGACAGATCGGGATCGATCAGCTCGACATCCTCGACGGTGCCGATCAGCGACTGGCCCTCGACCCAGGCATCATCCTCGGCAACGGAATGCGTCACCGCGCCATCAGGTGCATCGCCGGGATGCAAATCGGCCTGCCGCGCGCGCTCCGGCGCCTTGGGCAGAAACTGCAGCAGCATGCCGCCGGCGCGCCAGCGGTGCTTCGGGCCGCTACCGTCGCCGCCGCGCCATTCCTCGCCGACCGCGAGCCGCACGCGGGTCGGGATCTGCTCGGAGCGCAGGAAATATTCATGCGCGGCGTCCTCGAGACTGCCACCGTCGAGCGCCACCAGGCCCTGGTAGCGGCTCATGTCCTGTCCTTGGTCGATGGTCATCGCCAGATGGCCCTTGCCGAGCAGTTGGCCAGAATCCTGGCCTTCCTTCAGCCGCCTCGCGTCATAGCGCGCATAGGCGCGCAGGCGATCCGGCGACTGGAAATCCACGATCAGGAACGAGACCGGGCCGTCCGTCTGGGTCTGCAGGATGAAGCGGCCGTCGAATTTCAGCGCCGTGCCGAGCAGCGTCGCCAGCACGATCGCTTCCCCAAGCAGCTTGCCGACAGCAGGCGGATAATCGTGCTTGGTCAGAATGTCGTCGAGCGCGGGGCCGAGCCGGGTCAGCCGCCCGCGCAGATCGAGTTCTGCGACCTCGAACGGCAGCACCGCGTCATCGACGGGAACGGACGAGGGCGCGCGAACGGGCGCCTCGGTCGTGATTTTGATATCTGATTGTGAATCCATGGAGCCTTATCTGGGGTCGGAACATGCAAAACGAAAGGGGTTGAAGAGCGGCGAAACTATCTCCACACGTCGTCCCTGCGAACGCAGACCATGACCACCGGCGTCGTTGGGCCGCAGGTCCGTAGCCCGGATGGAGCCAACGGGTCGCGCGAATGCGCGCCCGATGACAGGCTCCGCGCAATCCGGGACCGCTCACGCCGCTTGCACTTTCCCGGATTTCGCTTCGCTCCATCCGGGCTACGAACTAGGTCGCTGCGCCTATTGCGCAATTGCGCACTAGGCAGGGACGACGGAGAGAGCTACGCCACTTCGTTAAAACACCAGGCCAATATGCCCTTTTGCGCGTGCAGGCGATTTTCCGCTTCGTCGAACACCACCGATTGCGGACCGTCGATCACTTCGTCGGTGACTTCCTCGCCGCGATGCGCGGGCAGGCAATGCATGAAGATCGCATCACTCTTCGCCAGCGACATCAGCTTCTCATTGACCTGATAGGGCTTGAGCACGTTGTGGCGATGTTCGCCGTCCTTGTCGCCCATCGACACCCACGTATCCGTGACGACACAGTCGGCGCCGCGGACGGCGGCCTCGGGATCGTTGCCGAGCACGATGGGCGCTTGCGTCGCCTTGATCCAGTCCTTCATCGCCTTGTTCGGCGCGAGCTGCGGCGGGGTCGCGACATTGAGCTGGAACTTGAAACGCTCCGCCGCATGCGCCCACGACGCCAGCACGTTGTTGTCGTCGCCGGTCCAGGCCACGGTCTTGCCCTCGATCGGCCCGCGATGCTCCTCGAAGGTCATCAGATCGGCCATCACCTGGCAGGGATGCGAGCGCCGCGTCAGCCCGTTGATGACGGGCACGGTGGCGTGCGCGGCCAGTTCCAAAAGCGCGTCGTGATTGAGGATGCGAATCATGATCGCATCGACATAGCGCGACAGCACGCGCGCGGTGTCGGCGATGGTCTCGCCGCGGCCGAGCTGCATTTCGGCCCCGGTCAGCATGATCGACTCGCCGCCGAGTTGGCGCATGCCGACGTCGAACGACACCCGCGTGCGCGTCGAGGGACGTTCGAAGATCATCGCCAGCGTTTTGCCTTCGAGCGGCTTCTTGCCCTTGTCATGTGCCTTGAGCTTCGCCTTCATGTCGGCGCTCAGCGCCAGCATGTTGCGCAACTCCTTCGGCGGCAATTCGTTGATGTCGAGGAAGTGACGGACGGATTTGCTCATCATCCCGCCGCCTTCTTCAACTGCGCACTCGACAGCGCGACGCAGGCGCGCTCGAGCATCTGAACGGACTCGTCGATCTCGGCCTCGGTCACGATCAGCGGCGCCAGGAACCGCACCACATTGTCGCCGGCGCCGACGGTGAGCAATTTCTCGCCGCGCAACGCATTGACGAGATCGCCTGAGGGCACCACGGCCTTGACGCCGACCAGGAGCCCCTCGCCGCGCACTTCCGAGAGCACGGCGGGATAGCGATCGACCACGGAGGCGAGTTTCTGTTTCAGCAGCAGCGACATCTTCTGTACATGGTCGAAGAAGCCGGGCTTCAGCATCACGTCGAGCACGGCATTGGCGGCAGCGATCGCCAGCGGATTGCCGCCGAAGGTCGAGCCGTGCGAGCCCGGCGTCATGCCGGAGGCGGCCTCGGCGGTGGCCAGCACCGCGCCGATCGGAAAGCCGCCGCCGAGCGCTTTCGCCAGGGACATCACGTCCGGCGTCACGCCGACGCGCTTGTAGGCAAAGAGATCGCCGGTGCGGCCCATGCCGGTCTGCACCTCGTCGAACGCCAGCAGCAGGCCGTGCTCGTCACAGAGCTGGCGCAGCGCCTTGAAGAAAGCCTGCGGCGCGGAGCGCACACCGCCCTCGCCCTGCACCGGCTCGATCAGGATACCCGCGGTGTGCGGCCCGATCGCCTTCTTCACCGCTTCGAGATCGCCATGCGGCACCTGGTCGAAGCCGTCCATTGGCGGGCCAAAGCCTTCGAGATATTTGGCGGAGCCGGTGGCGGCGAGCGTGCCGAGCGTGCGGCCATGGAACGCGCCCTCGAACGTGACGAGCCGATAGCGCTCGGGATGCCCCTTGGAGAATTGATAGCGGCGCACGACCTTGATCACGCCTTCCATCGCCTCGGCGCCGGAATTGCAGAAGAACACCAGGTCGGCAAAGCTCTGCTCGCAGAGCCGCGCGGCAAGCTTATCGCCATCCGGGCTCTTGAATAGGTTCGACATGTGCCAGAGTTTTGTCGACTGTTCCTGCAGCGCCTTGATCAGGTGCGGATGGCAATGACCCAGCGCGTTCACCGCAACGCCCGAGGTGAAGTCGAGATAGCGCTCGCCATTGGTTGCGGTCAGCCAGCAGCCCTCGCCGCGTTCGAAGCCGAGATCGACCCTGGCGAAGACGGGGAGCAGATGCGACGTGGCGCTATTGGTCATGGCGATCACAAATGGTTTGCACTGAAGGTTTGAGACCCGCTTTCAAGACCTGCCGCGGAGCACACGCGTGCAGTGGCGCGAAGGCGGCAACGGCCGGTCTTGCGAAAACGAAACGTGCCGCCTCTTAAGGGCGGCACGTGGGAGGCATTCTATGTGGGCGGGGGGCGCTGTCAACACGCCACGAAGCCGCCTTTCCTGCACTGCAAGATGGGGGAATCCGTAGGATTGCGGTGTGGTGGAAAACACGCAGTGCAATGCCTAGATGTCGGAACATGTGGACGCGCGGGCCCGGACTCTTGCGCCGGAGTCACGCCATATTGTAGCTTTTGGGCTGTCGGGTACGACATCTCGTGCGGCAGTTCTGATCCCAAGAGTCCATTTTGTACAGCGTAGACGTTCGGGCCGGTTTCCGCGCCCGGCGAGGGCTAAGGGATTCTGACCGCAGGGATTTTAGAGACGAATGACGTCGCCAGCGCTGCCCCTGATCGGCCGGCGCGATGCGAAGGGAAGAATACGATGACGGTATTGACCTGGTCCGACGATCGCGTCGAGCAGCTGAAAAAGCTCTGGGAAGCCGGATTATCGGCCAGCCAGATCGCCGCGGAACTCGGAAATGTGACGCGAAACGCAGTGATCGGCAAAGTGCACCGGCTGGGCTTGTCCGGCCGCGCCAAGAGCCCCTCCTCGGCCGCCCCGCGGCAGCGCAAGGCGCGTCCGGCCCAGCAGATGATGCGGGTGTCGCGCCCGGTCTCGCGCGGCAACACCGCGCTGGCGCATGCCTTCGAGGTCGAGATGGAGCCGGATCCGATCGCCGTCGACAATGTGGTGCCTATGAGCCAGCGGCTGTCGCTGCTCGAACTGAACGAAGCCACCTGCCACTGGCCGGTCGGCGATCCCTCAAGCCCGGAATTTTTCTTCTGCGGCGGCAAGGCACTCGCGGGCCTGCCCTATTGCGCGCATCACTCGCGCGTTGCGTATCAGCCGGCTGCCGACCGGCGCAGGCAGCAGCCGAAGCCGACGCGGTAGTTGCTATCGTCCCGGCCTTGAGCCGGGACCCATAACCACAGACGTTCGTGGTCAGGTTTGGCTGGTGCGCCAGCCCGTTTCAACAATCAACGCCGCACGCGGACAAGCGATTTCGTGACTTCCCGCGTGCAATCGATAAACGACGCGACCGCAGGGCCAAGCGTTCGATTCTTCAAAAATACGATTTCGGCCGAAATCCGTGGGCCCGCCGATTTTAACGGCAAAACCCTCAAAGCGGCTTGATGCGCGCTTAATGCCGCGACGGACATGGGAAGAATTCCTACAAATTCTCCGCTCGCAATAAGCGACACGGTGAGCTGAATAGCTATCGTTTTGACCAACGGCTTCGGTGGCGAAAAGCCATTCGCTCGAAATACCTCGCCAACGAGCGCGCCTGGCGCGCTGTCATAGGGTGGCAGGACCCAATTGCCCTTAATGATGTCCGTGAGGTCAATTCGGCGCTTTCGCGCCAATTCACTTTGCGCCCCCACAACGAAGACAAAGGGTTCATCGAACAGGACTTCGGAATGGAAGTCCTCGTGCTGTCCCGTGGCTCTCGTAATCAGCAGATCAATTTTGCGCTCGCGCAGTTCCTGAATTTGATGTCCACCCGGATTGGTCAGCTTCACGTCAAGCTGAACGCCGGGATGTGCCTTGGAAAATTCCCGCACGATAGCCGGCACCAGGCTGTGCAGAATGATGTCGGTGCATCCCACCCTCACCTCGCCCGAGTTTGGATCGGACAAATGTTGGAGCGAGCGAAGGCCTTGTTGCATCTCGTCGAAGACATTGATGCCGCATCGAAGCAACACCTCGCCATAGGCCGTGAGTTCGGCGCCCTGCGAGCCTCGATCGAACAATCGCACGCCGAGCGTGCCTTCAATTTCGGATACCGCCTTGGAGACGGCAGGATGTGAAATTCTGAGCCTGGCAGCCGCCTTCGCCATGCTGCCGGTGTCGGCAACCGCCATCACAATATGAAGGTCCCGCAACTTGATGCGGCGGCCAATTCGATCCGACCAGTCCATTCGGGCTTAACCCAGCGGTTACAGGGATGCCGCAATTTTCGGTCTACCAGATAATGCCCCGGCGGACCAGAGTTGGCGGCGGTTCGATGATGACCGACCGGACAAATTCGCTGGAGAAGGACGATCACATGATCACGAAGCGAAGATTCGTATCGATGGCGTGCGCGGGCGGCCTCGCCGCCATTGTCCCCGACGCGATCCGCATGGCGAGCGCCCAGACAGCTTCGCGGATGCTGGTGGGGTTCGGTGCGGGGGGCACGATCGACGTGATTGCGAGGAGGCTCGTTGAGGGAATGAAGGATCAATCACTTTCATTCATCGTCGACAATCGTCCCGGCGCCGGCGGGCGTCTGGCGCTCGGCGCGCTGAAAAGCGGCCCGGCCGATGGCACGGCGATGATCCTGACGCCCGCCTCCAGCTTCGCCGTTTTTCCCCACGTCTACAAGTCGCTGGGCTATGATGCGTTCAAGGATTTCGCTCCCGTCACTACAGTCTGCTCCTTTCCATTTCTGATCACCATCGGTCCGATGGTGCCTGCCGACGTCAGGACGCTGGCCGATTTCGTGAAATGGTGCGCGGCTAATCCCAAGCAAGCCACCTACGGTACGGCGGCGGCCGGGTCGATGCTGCACTTCACCGGCGTGAGCCTGGCCAAAGCGGGCAGGTTCGAATTCGTGCATCTGCCCTATGGCGGCCCCGGCGGCATTCAGGATCTGATCGGCGGTCAAATCGCCGCTACGATCTATCCAATCGGCACTGCACTGCCGCATGTGCAATCCGGCGCCATAAGGGCACTGGCGACAACTGGATCGCAACGATCCCCGCTGCTTCTCGATGTGCCGACGGTTCGGGAGGCCGGATATTCCGCGCTGGAAGCCAACGAGTGGTTTGGCGTCTTCGTTCCGGCAAATACGCCTGCCGGAACGGTGAACCGCCTCAATGAGGCGATCCGCGCGGTGGTGAACACCGACGCCTTCAAAACGGCCTTGGCCAAGCTTTCCGTAGATCCCGCCGGCCAAACGCCGAAGGAATTTGCGCAACTGATCAAATCCGATTTCGACCGCTGGGGCCCAATCGTCCAGGCCTCCGGCTTTACGCCAGAAGATTGAGGGGGTCATGGACAACTCAACGGGCACGCGGCTGCACCGGACACCGGACCAGATTCTCGGTCCCTACTTCCCGACCGGGCAGACGCCAGCCTCACAAGCCGACCTGACCTCGGTCAGGGGTTTCGAAGGGTGTGCGCAGGGAGAAATCATCGAGGTCACAGGGAGGGTGCTCAATCTCGACGGCGAACCCGTTCGCGGGGTACCCGTCACGATCTGGCAGGCCAACACTTTTGGCCGCTACGTGCATGCCAACGACCTCAATCCCGCGCCGCTCGATCCACGCTTTGTCGGTTGCGTCGGCATTCTATCTGATAACGACGGCGTCTATCGGATCAAAACCGTCAAGCCTGGAGCTTATCCCGCAGGTCCAGATTGGATGCGCCCGCCTCATATCCACTTCGAAGTTCACGGCCGATTCGAGCGGCTGATCACCCAGATGTATTTTCCCGGCGAGCCGCTCAATGCCTGCGACAGGCTGCTCAACGCTGCGCTGCGTCCCGATCTGCTGATTGCAGAGCCACTTCCATCGGAAGATGGAGCAGACCATCGCGTTCTGAATTTCGATATCGTTCTTGCGCGGGGCTGACTTCGGTCGCGCCCTACTCCACCTTCGCAAACCTGTCATCCAGCGCATACCCCGCGCCGCGCACGGTGCGGATCGGGTCCTGTTCGCGGCCCGGGTTGAGCAGTTTGCGCAGGCGGCCGATGTGGACGTCGACGGTGCGCTCGTCGATATAGATGTCGCGGCCCCAGACGCTGTCGAGCAACTGCTCGCGGCTGAAGACGCGGCCGGGATGCTCGAGAAAAAATTCCAGCAGGCGATACTCGGTCGGGCCGAGATCGATGGAGCGGCCCGAACGCGCGACGCGGCGTTTTTCGCGGTCGAGTTCGATGTCGCCATAGGTGAGCACGGTGGCGAGCCGCTCGGGACTTGCCCGCCGCAACAGGCCCTTCACCCGCGCCAGCAGCTCCGGCACCGAGAACGGCTTGACGATGTAATCGTCGGCGCCGGTCGCCAGGCCCCGCACCCGCTCGCTCTCCTCGCCGCGTGCCGTGAGCATGATGATCGGCAATTGCTTGGTCTCCGGCCGGGCGCGCAGGCGGCGGCAGAGTTCGATGCCTGACAGCCCCGGCAGCATCCAGTCGAGCACGACGAGATCCGGCACGCGCTCCTTCAGCCGCGTATCGGCGTCGTCGCCGCGGGCGACGGTTTCGACGTCATAGCCTTCAGCGTCGAGGTTGTAGCGCAACAGCGTGGTCAGCGCTTCCTCGTCCTCGACCACCATTATGCGCGCGCTCATTCTTGTATCCCTCAGCTATTCGGTATCGTGGTCGCAAACGTCGTCATGTCGCCCTTGGGGCGCTGGTCGAGCATCTGCTGTCCCTCGATCATGTAGAATACGGTTTCGGCGATGTTGGTGGCGTGGTCGCCGATCCGTTCGATGTTCTTGGCGCAGAACATCAAATGAATGCAGAACGAGATGTTGCGCGGATCTTCCATCATGTAGGTGAGAAGTTCGCGGAACAGCGAGGTGCAGATGGCGTCGACTTCCTCGTCGCCCTTCCAGACCGCCATCGCCGCCGGCAGGTCGTGCGCCGCATAGGCATCCAGCACCGACTTGACCTGCGACTGCACCAGATCGGTCATGTGCTCGAGGCCGCGGATCAGCTTCAGTGGCTGGAAATCGTTCTCCAGCGCGGCAACCCGCTTGCCCATGTTCTTGGCGAGGTCGCCGATCCGCTCCAGATCGGTGGCAACCCGCATGGCGCCGACGATTTCGCGCAGGTCGATCGCCATCGGCTGGCGCCGCGCGATGGTCAGCACCGCGCGTTCCTCGATTGCATGCTGCAGGCGGTCGATTTCAACGTCGGCAGCGACAACGCGCTTGCCGAGCGCGACGTCGCGGCGGATCAGCGCATCGACGGATTCGGTGATCATGCGTTCGACCAGGCCGCCCATCTCGGCGACCAGGCGGGTCAATTCCTGAAGATCGCTGTCAAATGCCTTGGCGGTGTGTTCAGAAGCCATGTGTTATCTCCTCAACCGAACCGGCCGGTGATGTAGTCCTGGGTGCGTCGATCGCTCGGCGAGGTGAAAATCTTGTTGGTGTCGTCGAACTCGATCAGCTCACCGAGATACATGAAGGCGGTCTTGTCCGAGACGCGGGCCGCCTGCTGCATGTTATGGGTGACGATGGCGATGGTGTAGTCCTCCGCCAGCTCCTGGATCAATTCCTCGATCTTGGCGGTCGAAATCGGGTCCAGCGCCGAGCACGGCTCGTCAAACAAAATCACCTCGGGCCGCACCGCGACCGTGCGCGCGATGCAGAGCCGCTGCTGCTGGCCGCCGGACAGTGAGAGGCCCGAGGCGTTCAGCTTGTCCTTGACCTCGTTCCACAGCGCGCCGCCGCGCAGCGCCTTCTCGACCCGGCCATCCATCTCGGACTTGGAGATCTTCTCATAGAGGCGGATGCCGAAGGCGATGTTTTCGTAGATCGTCATCGGGAACGGCGTCGGCTTCTGGAACACCATGCCGACGCGGGCCCGCAGCAGATTGAGGTCGAGCTTGGGGTCGAGGATGTTGGTCTGGTCGAGCATCAATTGCCCGGTCGCCTTCTGGCCGGGATAGAGATCGTACATCCGGTTGAAGATCCGCAGCAGCGTGGACTTGCCGCAGCCGGACGGGCCGATGAAGGCGGTGACGCGGTGGGTGCCGAGCGTCAGGTTGATGTTCTTCAGCGCGTGATGGTCGCCATAGTAAAAGTTCAGGCCGCGGGCGGTCACCTTGGGCGCGGCCTCGGGCAGCGCCACCTGCGGAACGGGCCCGCTCGCGGAACTCACGGATACGGAGAGATCGGTCATTTGGATGTCCTCTCGGCGCCGAGAATGCGCGCGCCAATATTCAGGGCAAGTACGGTGAGCGTGATCAAGAGCGCCCCGCTCCAGGCGAGCTGTTTCCAGTAGACATAGGGGCTCTGCACGAAGTTGTTGATGGTGACCGGCAGGTTGGCCATCGTCTTGGTCATGTCCAGGCTGAAGAACTGGTTCGAAAGCGCGGTGAACAGCAGCGGCGCGGTTTCACCGGCGACGCGGGCGGTGGCGAGCAGCACGCCGGTGATCAGGCCTGAGCGGGCCGCACGATAGGCGATCCGCCGGATCACCAGCGAGCGCGGCAGGCCGAGCGCGGAGGCCGCCTCGCGCAGCGGATTGGGCACCAGCCCCAGCATGTCCTCGGTGGTGCGCACCACGACGGGGATCACGATCACGGCGAGCGCCAGACAGCCGGCAAAGGCCGAGAAGCCGCCCATCGGCACCACGATGGCGCCGTAGATGAACAGGCCGATAATGATCGACGGCGCGCTCAGCAGGATGTCGTTGATGAAGCGGATCACCGAGGTGAGCCTGTCGTGCTTGCCGTATTCGGCGAGGTACGTGCCGGCGAACAGGCCGAGCGGCGCGCCGATGCCGACCCCGATCACGGTCATCATGATCGAGCCGATGATGGCGTTGCGCAGGCCGCCATCGGTCGAACCCGGCGGCGGCGTATCCTGGGTGAAGACGGCAAGATTCAAGCCGGCAAGGCCGTTGTAGAACAGCGTGAACAGGATCAGCGCCAGCCAGGTCACGCCGAACAGCGCAGCTCCCAGGCACAGGAACTTGATGATGATATTGTTGCGGCGGCGGGATGCGTAAATCGGGTTCATGGTGCTAGTTCCCCGCCTTCTTTTCCAGCCGCATCAGCATCAGCCGCGCGGCTGCGAGCACGAAGAACGTCAGAACGAACAGCAAGAGACCAAGCAGGATCAGGCCGGATTGATGCAGCCCGTCGCTCTCGGCGAATTCGGACGCGATGGCGGCTGAGATCGTGGTGCCCGGCGCGAAGATCGAGGACTGGATCTTGAACGAGTTGCCGATGATGAAGGTGACCGCCATCGTCTCGCCGAGCGCGCGGCCAAGCGCCAGCATGATGCCGCCGATCACGCCGACCCTTGTGTAGGGGATGACGACGTTGCGGACGACTTCCCAGGTGGTGCAGCCGACGCCATAGGCCGCTTCCTTCAATACCGGCGGCACCGTCTTGAAGACGTCGACCGAGATTGCGGTGATGAAGGGCAGCACCATGATCGCGAGAATAAGCGCAGCGTTGAACAGGCTGAGATAGGAAGGGGGACCCGCGAAGATCGTGCCCAGCACGGGGACGCCGTCGAACACGCTGATCATGAAGGGCTGGAAGGTGTTGGCCAGGAACGGGCCCAATATGAAGAAGCCCCACATGCCGTAGATGATCGAGGGAATGCCGGCGAGCAGTTCGACCGCAAGTCCAATGGGGCGGCGCAGCCAGATCGGGCAGATCTCGGTGAGGAAAATCGCGATGCCGAGGCCGACGGGAATGGCGATCATCATCGCGATCACGGAGGTGATCAGCGTGCCGTAGATCGGGCCGAGCGCGCCGAGAACAGGCGGATCGGCCGACGGCGCCCAGCGCTGCGTCCACAGGAAGGCTACGCCATATTCGCGGATGGCGGGCCAAGCGCCGACGATCAGCGAAATGATGATGCCGCCCAGGATGAGGAGAACCGAGATCGCGCAGGCGCGCGTGATCCAATAGAAGGTGACGTCGCCGAGCTTGAACGCGCTGAGAGCCCTTGCGCGATCATAAGGTCCGGCAGCCTCCATTGCGTCGCTATCAACCGCCATTTCTGCCACGCCCAATCCCCTTTACTATAGCCCAACGACCCGGACTTCGGTGCACGGCTTTTTCGGCTCGCGCATTGTTCTTGCCTCTCCTGTCCCGAGAGGGGTGCTCAACCCGGACACCCCGGGTTGAGCGATCGTGTTGCGAGGCGCAGGCCCGATCAGCTCTTGATCTCGGCCGACCAGGTCTTTTCGATCAGCTTGACGACCGATTCCGGCATCGGGATGTAGTCGAGTTCTTCGGCCATCTTGGCGCCCTTCTCGAACGACCATTTGAAGAACTTGATGGCTTCCTGGGACGCTGCCTTGTCGGTTGCAGCCTTGTGCATCAGGATGAAGGTCGCTGCGGTGATCGGCCAGGAGGCTTCGCCGGGCTGGTCGGTAAGGATCACGTAGTAGCCGGGCGCCTTGGCCCAGTCGGCGTTGGAGGCGGCCGCCTGGAACGCTGCGATGGTCGGCTGCACGGTCTTGCCGGCCTTGTTGATCATCGCCGCATAGGTCAGCTTGTTCTGCTTGGCGTAGGCATATTCGACATAACCGATCGCGTTCTTGGTCTGGCCGACATTGCCGGCAACGCCTTCATTGCCCTTGGCGCCGACGCCGGTCGGCCATTCGACCGCGGTGCCCATGCCGACCTTGGCTTTCCAGTCGGCGCTCGACTTCGAGAGGTAGTCGGTGAAGTTGAAGGTGGTGCCCGAACCGTCGGAGCGGCGCACCACGGTGATGGCGTCAGCCGGCAGCTTCAGCTTCGGATTGAGTTTTGCGATCGCAGCATCGTCCCACTTCTTGATCTTGCCGAGATAGATGTCGCCGAGCACTTCGCCCGAGAGCACGAGTTCGCCCGGCTTGATGCCTTCGAGGTTCACGACCGGCACGATAGCGCCCATCACCATCGGCCACTGCACCAGGCCGTCCTTCTCGAGCTGCTCATGCTTGAGCGGCGCGTCGGTAGCGCCGAAGGTCACGGTCTTGGCCTGGATCTGCTTGATGCCGGCGCCGGAGCCGATCGACTGGTAGTTCAGACCGTTGCCGGTCTCCTTCTTGTAGGCGTCCGCCCACTTCGAATAGATCGGGAAGGGGAAGGTGGCGCCCGCGCCGGTGATATCGGCAGCGAAGGCCGACGTCGAAGCGGCGACCAGGCCGGCAGCGACGATTGTCCTGAGGAAATTCATGGTGGTCTCCATCTGGTGAGCGAAGCGCCTGTTGCGCCCGATCGCGCTCACGTGCCGCTCATCTAGGAGCAGTCGATAGAGCTTTTACGAAGGTTCGATGACAGTTGGATGACACAACCAAGCAATTGAAATTGCTTGGATTTATGACGCTGACGGGGTCTTGGTCTGGGGAAAACAGGCGGTAAAGACCGCGCCGTTTTTGGGCACGCTTTCGATTAAAAGCCGGCCGCGATGACGGTTAAGAATATGTTTCACCAAGGATAAACCGAGCCCGGTTCCGCCCTGCGCGCGGCTGTCGCCGACATCGACCCGGTAGAAGCGCTCGGTCAGCCGCGGCAGGTGTTCCGGGGCGATGCCGGGGCCGAAATCCCGGACCATGATACGTACTTCCGGCGCGCCCTCGCTGGACGTGGCCTGGGTCAGGGAGACGATCACCCGCCCACCGGACGCGCCATATTTGAGCGCGTTCTCGATCAGGTTTTCGAACAGCCGCAGCAGTTCCTCGCGGTCGCCCGCGATGGTCACCGGCGCTTCCGGCAGGTCGATCTCGATCGCGACCTGACGCTCCCGGGCGAGCGGCTCCAGCCCGTCGGCGACCTGGCGAATAATCGGCACGATATCGACTGACGCGTCGGGCCGGACATGGGCCGACAATTCGACCCGCGACAGCGAAAGCAGATCGTCGATCAGCCGCGCCATTCGCGTCGCCTGCGTATGCATGATCGACAGGAAGCGTTCGCGCGCCTTGGCGTCCTCCTTGGCAGGACCCTGCAGCGTATCGATGAAGCCGGACAGCGCCGCGAGCGGCGTCCGCAGTTCGTGGCTGGCATTGGCGACGAAATCGGCACGCATTTCCTCGACCCGCCGCAGCGGCGTCTGGTCGTGGAAGGTCATCAGCATGCATTTCTCGGTGCCGCCGAACAGCGTCGGCACCGGCACCGGCGTGATGATCAGTTCCATCCAGCGGTCGACCGGCACCTGGTCGTGGTAGCTCGCCCGGCGCGGTTCGGTGGTCGCGATCGCCTCGCGCAGCGCGGTGATGATTTCGGGCGAGCGCAGCGCGAACTGGGCGAGCTCGTTCTTGCGCAGCGCAGGCGCGAGCTGGGCGGCCGCTGCGTTGAGATGGATGACGCGGCCGGCGCGGTCGAGCAACACGGCCGGATCCGGCATGCCGGCAACGACGGCGCTGACGGCGGCAGACTCCACCGGGCTGACGGCGCGGACGTCGTCACGGGAGGCCGCCACATGATGCAGCCGCCACGGCACCAGCGCTGCGGCGGCGATACAGATGAAAACGGCCACGGCGCGCGCCAGCGAAAGATCGGCCAGCACCACCAGCGCGCAAAGCGCGAGCCCGGCGGCGAGCAGGATGATCGCCGAATGGCGCAACCGGTCTGGCCACGGTGCAAAGAAGGAGGCAGAGCTGGAATCGTCGATCGCCATGGCGCAGGCTTTTCCTCTATTCGCGAAGCCCCCGCCGCATCATCAGGCGCCCGTGTCGCCACGCTCGCGCACATAGACGGCGGCCTCATGCCTCGTCGGCTCGGCGTCGGCGCCCGCCGCCAACTGGCGCAGGCGCTTCGATCGCGCGCCGAGGATAATCTCCCGAAGCGTCAGCAAGATTACAGATATGACAAACGGCCCGATATAATAGAGGACGCGGAACAGCAGCATGCCGGCGAGCAGTTCCTCCCGGTCCATCTGCCAGAGGCCGACCAGCATGGCGGCATCGAAAACGCCGAGCCCGCCCGGGGAATGGCTGGCGAACCCCAGCAGCGTGGCCGAGACGAAGATCACCGCGACGACGACAAAGCCCAGATTGGGTTCGTCCGGCACCAGCACATACATCGCCAGCGCACAGAAGCCGAGGTCGATAATGCCAATGGCGATCTGCAGCAGCGTCAGCGGCCCGCCCGGCAGCGTGACCGTCCACGGCCCGCGGCCGACGCCGCGCGGCGCGGCCCAGACCCAGGCTACATAGCCAACCAGTCCGAGCAGGATGCCGAACGCCGCCACGCGGTTGAGCCAGACCGGCAACTGATCGATCGAGGCGGCGGCTTCCGGGTGATAGGCGATGCCCAGTCCCAGCACCGCGGCATTGCCGAGCCAGAAGGTCAGCCCGGCGAGGAAACAGATCTTGGCGACATCGATCGCGTTCAGCCCCCAAGCCGAATAGATCCGGTAGCGCACGGCGCCGCCGGTGAAGACGCTGGCGCCGACATTGTGTCCGATCGAATAGGAGGTGAAGGCGGCCAGCGCGTTGACGCGGTAGGGAATGTGGCCCTGGCCGATCGCGCGGACCGCGAACCAGTCATAGAAGGTCAGCGTGAAATAGCCCGCCGCCACGAACAGGGCCGCCAGCGCGATCTGGCGCGGCTCGGTGCCTTTGATGGCGTCGATCACCTCATCGGTGTCGATGCCGCGAAGCATGTGATAGAGCACGTAGCACGCAACGGCGATCACCGTGATGCTGATCAAGACCCCGAGCTTGTGCAGGACCTGCTTCTGGCGCAGAAACGACATCGCCCTGCGTATTGCTTCCAGCATCTACACCTCGAATTGCGCTTATGCGACGACGGCAATGGCCTGAACCCCGCCTACGCTACGCTGCTCCCCTGCCCCTCTGGTAGCGCGTTTTGAGCCGGAGTGGAATTCGCCTGACGAGAATAAAACACGCTTCTTCAACATATTAGGCGCCAGTTGACGACGGTAGAAGTACGGTTTTGCAGCAATCCCGCCGCCCGACGGCGATTCGGGACCATAGCCGGCGCCGGTCAACAACCTGTGACAACGACGGCGGTGAAGCTGGCCGGCTCATGCTGCGGTCAGGCCGACGGCGCACTGCGCGAGACCACCCAGTCGCGCAACCATGACCCGACCGCACAGCCGCAGAGATAAAACGCGAACATGATCAGCCCGAGGTCGAGCCAGTAGCCGAAGCGGCCGGGCACGACGCGCGCCAGCGCAGCTCCAATCAGCGCCGCGACCAGGGCGGAAAGCGCCCAGCGCAGCTTCCGCGGGACACCTTTGCCGTGCTGAACCACTGAAATCCAGCCCATGGCGAAGCCGAGCAGCACCGATGCCAGCAACCAGCCCCAGTAGAATGTGGTCAGATAGGCCATGCTCACTTCACCACGAAATCGATGCGGCGGTTCTGCGCCTTGCCCTGGTCGGTATCGTTAGCCGCAATCGGCTGCGTCGAACCATAGCCGACCGCGCTGAACCGGTTGGCCGGCAATCCCGCCTTGACCAAATAGTCGGCAACCGCCTGGGCACGCTTCTCGGACAGGGCCTGGTTGGCCGCCTCCTCGCCGTTGGTATCGCTATGTCCTGATATCTCGATATTGGCGGTCGGACAGCGCAACGCGGTTTCGATCAGGCGGTCGAGCAGGCCGGCGGAATCTGCGACGATATCGGCCTTGCCGGGCTCGAAGCGGATCCGGGCCTTGCCGAGCAGTTCGGAGAATAATTGCTGGCAGACGGTCGCATCCACCGGCGCCGCGGGCGGCTTGACGGAGATTTCCGGCTTGAACTGCCAGCCCTGCGGAAAGTCCTTGCCGAGGCCGGCGCGGATCTGAACGGCGGCGGCTTCATAAAGCGCATCGCCCGACAGCTTGACCTCCCGGTCGGAGATGACGAGCGTGCCGGTCGACAGCCGCGACAGCGCGCCGAGCGCGGGCACCACCGCGGCGGCAAAGCCCACGGGGGCGCCGACGCTCGCCTTGAGGTTGTCGACGACCTTTTCGCTGAAGAACTTGCGTCCCGCCGCCGCCACCAGCGCGGTGTGGGCGTTGTTGTCAGGCACGTTGCCGGTCAGCGTCAGCGTCACCGCGACCGGATCCTTGTAGGCCTGCAAGATGTAAGGCGGCGCCTTGACCTCGTTGGCCGCGACCGAAAAGCCCTCGGGCAGATTTTTCAGCGCGGCGGCGATGGCTTCCCGGCCGCCGAGTTCGCGCGCCATGCCGGACAGGCTGACCTTGGTGTCCGACAGCGTGATCTTGCCATCCTTCAGCTTGCCGACCTGCTCGAGCAGCAACAGCGCGGCATTGTCGAAACGCGGCGGCGCCCCACGCGACAGATTCATCCGGTCGACCACTTCGACGCCGCCGAGGCTGGCGCGGGCCGCCTC
The DNA here is from genome assembly GCF_036924765.1 of Bradyrhizobium sp. AZCC 1678. Taxonomy (NCBI): domain Bacteria; kingdom Pseudomonadati; phylum Pseudomonadota; class Alphaproteobacteria; order Hyphomicrobiales; family Nitrobacteraceae; genus Bradyrhizobium; species Bradyrhizobium sp. AZCC 1678. The sequence continues at coordinate 1,287,387 of NZ_JAZHSE010000001.1, read as the reverse complement.
CATCAAGCGGCCCTTGCTCGCCGGCAGCGGCGAACTGCCAGACAGCGTCACCCGCAGGACGTCGCGTTCGGCCGACCAGACAAACGGCTTGGCTTCGGGAACGAGCCGGGTTTCATCGTTAACCAGGCGCACACCCGGCACGGTTTCCACCGACGCCACCGCACTCTGCCGGCCGTCTTCCGAGAAAGCATCCGCCGCAAGGCTCACGTCGCGGCCTGCGACCGAGATTCGCCGTTTGTCGAGGATGGTGTCCTTGAGGGCGGCGGTCGAACGCTGCGCCAGGTCGGCTTCAAGCGGTTCGGTACTCGTCCAACCCGCGATAGCCCAAAACATGACCAAAGGAATGACGCCCGGCCACCATTTGCCACTCCACCTGAAAAGTCCGTGCATTCGAGTTCCCGCCGGGGTCCGGAACGGAGAGAAAACAAACCCTTGCGGGGCTGTCAAACCCGAAATGTCGTGAGGGCCGAAACGCTCTGAAATTGGTCAGGCTAACTGTTTCTTCAGCGGTCTTTCGCTAATTTCGCTCCGTAAATAACCGGGCAGCCCTGCATCTCGATGAAACTGCTTCGCAACACCGTCATCCGCGCCGGACTGGAAGCGCTGTACTTCTCCGGAGCGCATTACCTGCTGCGACCAATCTTCGCAGGTGTCGGCGTCATTTTCATGCTGCATCACGTCCGCCCCGGCCGCGACGACGGGTTTCAGCCCAATTATCATCTCGAGGTCGAGCCAGAGTTCTTGCGGGCGATGCTGGCGCATCTTCGTAACCTCGACGTCGACATCGTCACCTTGGACGAGGTGCATCAGCGGCTCCAGCAGCGCAAATTCGCGCGGCGCTTCGCCTGCTTCACCCTCGACGACGGCTATCGCGACAACCGCGATTTCGCTTTGCCGGTGATGCGCGAATTTGACGCGCCCCTCACCGTCTACGTGACAAGCGATTTTGCCGAAGGCACCGGGAGGTTGTGGTGGGTCGCGCTCGAGCGGGCGATCGCCAAGGCATCCTCGATCGAAATCCCGATCGGCGGCACAGCTACCCGCCTCGATACCTCGACGCCGGCCGCCAAGCAGGCGGCCTTCGACCGCATGCACGAATGGCTGCGCGCGCTGCCGACCGAACACGACATGCAGCGTGAAATCTCCGCGCTATGCACCCGGTATGACGTGGACGAGACTCCGATCGCCCGCGAGTTCTGCATGTCCTGGGAGGAATTGAAGGGATTCGCTGATGATCCCCTGGTGACGATCGGCGCGCATACGATCACGCATTGCAATCTGGCGCGGCAGAGCGAGGAGACCGCCTCGTTCGAACTGGCCACCAGCCGCGCGCGAATCGAAGCTGTGTTGCAGCGGCCGGTGCTTCATCTCGCCTATCCCTATGGCGACCGGATCGCGGCGGGCCAGCGCGAATTTGCCCTGGCGAAGGCCGCCGGATTCAAGACCGCGGTCACGACGCGGCCGGGCATGATTTTTCCGGAAAGCGCCGAGCATATGACCGCGCTGCAACGGGTTTCGCTCAACGGCAATTACCAGGATGCGCGCATCCTCCCGGTCCTGACCTCCGGCGCCGCCACCGCCATGTGGAGCGGCTTTCGCCGCATCGACGCGGCGTAGGGTTTCTCCACGAGTTGTCCCTGCGAACGCAGGGACCCATACCGCGTGATCTATCGGTGAAGCGCGATGCTTGACGCTTTGCGTCGCCGAACTGCGACCGTGAATTTGTTCAGAGAAGCCGTCTCCCCGCGCGCCCCGTCACGCCGGCCGCGGCGTATGGGTCCCTGCGTTCGCAGGGACGACCAAGGTGAGCTTCCTTGACTTGCCGCCCTCCCCCGCTCAAAACCGGCGGCAAAGCCAATGGAGGAACGCATGTTCAAGGATCTGTTTTCGCTTAACGGCCGCGTCGCGCTGGTGACGGGCGGCTCGCGCGGCATCGGCAAGATGATCGCGGCCGGCTTTCTCGCGCAGGGCGCGGCGAAGGTCTACATCACCGCACGCAAGGCAGGGCCCTGCGAGTCGACCGCGAAAGAACTCTCCGCCGCCTATGACGGCGAATGCATCGCGCTGCCGATCGATATCTCCACGGTCAAAGGCTGCGACAGGCTGGCAGGCGAAATCATCAAGCTGGAGCCGAAGCTCGACATCCTCGTCAACAATGCAGGCGCGGCCTGGGGCGCGGAGTTCGACGAATTCCCCGAAAGCGGCTGGGACAAGGTCATGGACCTCAACGTCAAGTCGCTGTTCTTCCTGACCAAGGCGCTGGCGAAACCGCTGCGCGCGGCGGCCTCGCACGAACGGCCGGCCAAGGTCATCAACATCGCGTCCGTCGACGGCATTTTCGTCAATCCGAGCGAGACCTATTCCTACGCCGCGAGCAAGGCCGCCGTGATTCATCTGACGCGGCGCATGGCGACGAAGCTGGTCAAGGACAATATCAATGTCACTGCGATCGCGCCGGGGGCATTCAAGTCGGACATGAACCGGGCCGCGCGCGACCACTCGGACGAAGTCGCAAAGCGCATTCCGGCGAAGCGTATCGGTACCGACGAGGATATGGCGGGGGTGGCGATCTACCTCGCCTCGCGCGCGGGCGATTACGTGGTCGGCAACACCATCGCCGTCGATGGCGGCGTGGTCTACGCGAACGCCGGGCTGGAGATCGCGGGGTAGTGCGGCGGCGGTGGCGCGCTCCCTCGCCCCGCTCTTCGCGGGGTCGAGACGAGCGAAGCTCGCTCTTAGAGGGTCAGGGTGAGGGGCTCTCTCCACCAGCGTGATCTAACGATAGACCTGTACCCCCTCGCCCGCCGCGCGAAGCGCGTCGACCTCTCCCCGCAAGCGGGGCGAGGTTAAGACCTCTTACTTGTCAATCTTTCCCGTATTCGAAATCCGCCCTGGGCGCGTCAGGCAACTCGCGCTCCAGCGCCTCGCGATATCGCAGACACCCGCGCAAAAATTTCGGCCAGGGTGGCACCGCCACTTCGGGCGTCACCCGCTCGGGCAGCAGGCCCCAGAGATCGGGATGGTGCCAGCACAGGTCGTGACCGGTGCTGTCGCGATGCGCGCGGATGCCCGCCCTGAGACGCTTCACCTCCGCGACCAGTTGGTCGCGGTTCAGTGCTTCGAGGTCGCGGTCGGGGTCCATGTTACTGCTCCCCGATTGCGGGGCGTTTCAGGTCTCGATTTTCACGTACTCGAAATCGCCGGGCTTGTTGTCGATGCCGACTTTCGGCGGCGAGATCCAGTTGGCGTAGACGCCGACGTCGGTCACCGGCTTCATCAGCGAGGCGATGAAGTCGCCGTCCTGCGTCGAAGGCAACCATTCGCCCTTGCGTTGGTTCCAGGTGGCGTCGTCGATCAGGACGCCTTCCGGCGTGGCATTGATATCCTTGAACTCGCCGATGTGCCGATGGAACGCGACGTTCGGCAGCGTCAGCTTGTACTGATAGCCGGCGAGCGAAATGATCTTGTTCCAGCGCAGCATGCCCTTGACGCAATCCTGCGTGTAGTCGTCGCGCAGGCGCATGTTGAGCGCGGTCAGCGCCGGCTCGTCGACGCGCTTGATCACGCCGTCGACCAGCTTGAGCACCGGATAGGTGGCGTTCTTGAGCTGGTGGTCGTCGTCGATCTGGGTCTCTTTGTAGCGGCCCTTGATGCCGGCGTTGAAGGCATTCGCCGCGTTGGTCGAGACTTCCGAACCGAACAGATCAAGCGACAGCGAATAATGCAGATGCAGCTTCTTCTGGATGGTCGGCAGGTCGATCACGCCCAAGGCACGCACCTTGGCGATATCGGTGGGATCGGTGATGCCGGCCTCCCTCATCGCCTCGCAGGTGCGCTGCACGACGCGGCTGATGCCGGTTTCGCCGACGAACATGTGATGCGCCTCTTCGGTCAGCATGAAGCGGCAGGTGCGCGACAGCGGATCGAAGCCGGACTGCGCCAGCGAGTGCAACTGCATCTTGCCGTCGCGGTCGGTGAAGTAGGTGAACATGAAGAACGACAGCCAGTCCGGCGTCGCCTCGTTGAAGGCGCCGAGCATGCGCGGCGAGTCCGCGTCGCCCGAGCGGCGGCGCAACAAATCGTCCGCCTCCTCGCGGCCGTCGCGGCCGAAATATTTCTGCAAGAGATAGACCATCGCCCAGAGATGGCGGCCTTCCTCGACATTGACCTGGAACAAATTGCGCAAATCATAGAGCGAGGGCGCGGTCTTGCCGAGATGGCGCTGCTGCTCCACGGAAGCGGGCTCGGTGTCACCCTGGATCACGATCAGGCGGCGCAGCGTGGCGCGGTGTTCGCCGGGGACTTCCTGCCAGGCCGGCTTGCCGTAATTCTCGCCGAAGGGAATGACGCGGTTCTCTTCCTGCGGCGCCAGAAGAATGCCCCAGCGATATTCCGGCATCTTGACGTAATCGAACTTGGCCCAGCCGCGCGGATCAACCGAATAGGCGGTGCGCAAATATACCAGCGACTGCTGAAAGCCTTCCGGGCCCATGTCGCCCCACCAGTCCATGTAACCGGGATGCCAGCCCTCCAGCGCTTTCAGCACCTGGCGATCCTCGCTGAGATTCACGTTGTTGGGAATCTTGGTCGAATAGTCGACGTTCATGAAGTTCATGGCCGTGCTCCTTTGTGCACATTTGCCGTCATGCCCGGCCTTGTGCCGGGCATCCACGTCTTTTCTTGCTGATGAAAAGAAGACGTGGATGGCCGGGACGAGCCCGGCCATGACGCAGCAATACCTGTCTAAACCCGCGTCATATCGAATTGCGCCTTCTGGCCGGTGCCGTAGCGGCGCAGCGCGCCGTCTTCGCCGACCGCGTTGGGGCGCTGGAAGATCCAGTTCTGCCACGCCGTGAGGCGCGAGAAGATTTTCGATTCCATGGTCTCAGGGCCGACGAAGCGCAAATTCGCTTCCATGCCGGTGAGGCCGTCAGGCGAGAAGGACGTGCGTTCTTCCAGGAACACCCGCACCTCGTCGTCCCAGTCGATGTCGTCGAGCGCGAAGGTGACGAGGCCGAGCTCTTCGGCGCCCTCCGCATCGAGCGACGTGCCGATGGTAGCTTCCGCGCGCTCCAGATCGGACGGATCGGCCTGGAAGCGCGATTGCAGCCGGGTCAGGCCGTGGCACATCGGATAGGGGCCGAAATTCATCGCGGTGAGCTGGATCGCCGGAGGCGCGCGGTTGTCGCCCTGCCGCGAGCCGATCAGCATGTAGGAGCGGTCGGCGGCGAACACGAGTTCGGCGAGCGTGCCCGCGAAGCAGGAGCCGGGCTCGACCAGCGTCACCAGCGTGCGCGAGGTGACGTCGATGCGCTTCAACACCCGCTTCCAGTAGTGCCTGATTTCGTTGACCAGCCAGTGCGCCTTGTTGGCTTCGAGGAAGGTGTCGCAGGCCACCACATTGGCGGCGTCGCCATGCGACTTGAACACCAGCATCGCGATTTCGAGCTCGTTGATGCGCAGATGAAGGATCGCGTCATCAAGCTCGCGCGCCACCTGCAGCGGCCAGAACGACGCGCCTTGCGCGATCAGGCCGTCGATATCGGCGGGCGGAGCGGACTCCGGAGCCTGGATCGAAATAGTGGCAATCCGCGCCGCGCGATCGATATCGACATTGACAAAACCGTAGCGGATGCCGCTGTCGTCGATGGTGCGGGTGAGCGGCGAAAGGGTGATGCCCTTGCCGTTGCCGTTGCGCTTCGAGGCGGCGGCAAATTCTTTGGCGCGATCGGCGACTTTGCCTTCGAGCTTGCTGTTGGGCACGATCTCGTCGACCAGCCGCCATGCGACCGCGCGCTTGCCCTTGATGCCTTCCTCGATGGTGCAGAAGAAGTCGGCATGGTCGCGCCGCACCTTGCGCTTGTCGACCACGCGCGTTAGCCCGCCGGTGCCCGGCAGCACCGCGAGCAGCGGCACTTCCGGCAGCGACACGGCGGCGGCGCCGTCATCAGCCAACATGATGTGATCGGTCGCCAGCGCCAGTTCGTAGCCGCCGCCGGCCGCGGTGCCGTTGACGACGGTGATGAAGCGCTGTCCGGAATTTTCCGATGAATCTTCCAGGCCGTTACGGGTCTCGTTGGTGAATTTGCAGAAATTGACCTTGTGGGCGTGGGTGGCGCCCGCCAGCATGCGGATATTGGCGCCGGCGCAGAACACGCGGTTCTTAGCCGATCGCATCACCACCGCCTTCACTTCGGGATGCTCGAAGCGCAGCCGCTGCACGGCATCGGCGAGTTCGATGTCGACGCCGAGATCGTAGGAGTTCAGCTTGAGCTGATAGCCTTCGAACAGGCCGCCATTCTCGTCGACGTCCATGGTCAGCGTTGCGACGTCGCCCTCCACGCCGAGCTTCCAGTGCCGGTAGCGCTGCGGATCGGTTTGAAAATCGATGTATTTCGCGCCGCCTGCGAGGACGCGATCTTCACCGGCCATGAGCCACCCTCTGTCGTTTTCTCAGGATTTGCTTGGTTCGTTAGATGCACAATAGTGCATGTTTTTGAGCAAGTCTAGCCTAAAACGCCAGAACATGCATTTTGTTTCATGTTCGGCCGGCGGCCGCAAAAGCCACCAAATCGGCCTTGCCAAGCGGTTGGCGGGCCAGCTTGGCCTTAATGAGCGCCACCAGCGCCCCGACCGGAAAGCTGTCGGCAAAACCGTCGCCGCCGGCACTGCGCATGCCCAACGCCTCGAGCTCGCTGAGCGCCTCGCCGAGCAACCGTGCCGCGACGTGCGCCTTCTGCATGCGCAGCCGCAGATTCGCGGTCGCAATCCGGATACAGGCGCGCAACAGAATCCGCTCGCGGCCGCCCTGCGGCGCCGCCGCCCACACCGCCTCCAGGATCTCCTGCGCCTCCCAGAAGTAGCCGTGGTCATTGAGCATGAGGCCGTAGCGCAGCGCCGGATGGCGCGCCGGCACGTAGCCGCCAAAGCGCGGCGGCACCAGAGCTGTGATCTGCGCCAGCGTTTCGTAATCGGCGCTGGATTTCTCGGGCTCGCCGGGCACATAGGCCCATCGCGGCAGCGGCAGATTGCCCGTGGCTGGCGGCGGCGTGGTCATCGGAGCGCGGCCCCGGAAAAAAGAAAAGCGTTACGCGGCCCGTCCGTGCGAGCCGTCATCGACGTGCAACACCGCGTTTGCGAATTCCGAAATCGCATCGAGCGTCGCCCCCGGGGCTTCGCGATGCGGCTGATGTCCCGCTCCCGGAATCACAGTCACATCGACCGGACAGTAGCACTCTTCCTGCGCGATCTCGACCTGGCGCATGGTTCCATACTGGTCGTCCACACCCTGCAGGATCGCCACCGGGACGCGGATATAGGCGAGGTATTCCGAAATGTCCCAGTTGCGGAAATCCGGATCGAGCCAGGCGCCGTTCCAGCCATAGAAGGCATTGTCGACATCCCTGTGCCAGCGCGACAGCTTCCCCTTCAGGTTCGTGGTCTCGTAGGCGTTCTGGATCTGCGCAATCGAGGCGACGGAAATATCCTCGACGATGAAATGCGGAGCGATCAGCGCGAGGCCTTCAACGCGGTGATCCTGACGCGAGCCCGCATAGATCGTCGCGATCGAGGCGCCGTCGGAATGTCCGAGCAGGAGGCCGCGGCGGAAGCCGATCTTGTCGAGCAGCTTTGGCAGCACGTCGAGCGCTTCGACATGCATGTAGTCGAGCGGCCGCGGCAGTTTCACCGGTGTCGATGCGCCGTAGCCCGCGCGTGAATACACGAACACGCCCGCGCCGGTCGCGTCCTGAAGTTTTTCGGGAAAGTCGCCCCACAGCCCGGTCGATCCAAGGCCTTCATGCAGCATCACGATAACAGGCGCGCTCTCGGGCGACGGGCCGATCATGCGGTATTCGAGATGCGAGGCGCCGACGGTGAGGAAGCCTGAAGGGGAAAGGGTGGTCATGTTCTAGGTTTTCCGAAAGTGATCCAGACATCGCATCCTCAAGCTGGTCGTCCCGGCCTTGCGCCGGGACCCATACTCCGCGGCTTCTCGTATGGGCAGGATGGCCGACACCTTCTTTAATCAGTAGAGGCCGCGGCGTATGGGTCCCTGCGTTCGCAGGGACGACGCCCGGAGGTTACGATGCCCCATCCCGCAACTTGAATCTCTGAATCTTTCCCGTCGCCGTCTTCGGCAGACTGTCGACCACGTCGATCCAGCGCGGATATTTCCACGGGCCGATCTTCTGCTTGACGTGCTCCTTCAGCGCCTCATGCAGATCATCGGTCCTGGCGTCGGCGCGCAGCACGACAAAGGCTTTCGGCTTCAACAGCCCTTCCGGGTCGGCTTCGGGTACGACGGCGGCCTCGAGCACGGCCGGGTGGGTGATCAGCGCGCTCTCGACCTCGAACGGCGAGACCCAGATGCCGGAGACCTTGAACATGTCATCGCTGCGGCCACAGAACGTGTAACGGCCGTCGGCGTCGCGGATATATTTGTCGCCGGTGCGGGTCCAGTGGCCTTCGAAGGTCGAACGGCTCTTGGCGCGCTGGTTCCAGTAGCCCTCACCGGCCGAGGGCGCATCGACCAGCAACTCGCCGACCTCGCCGTCAGACACCTCAACGCCTGCTTCATTGACCAGCCGCACCTTGTAGCCCGGCACCGGGCGGCCGGAGCAGCCGTATTTGATGTCGCCGGGCGCGTTGGAAAGGAAGATGTGCAATAGCTCGGTCGAGCCGACGCCATCGAGAATGTCGACGCCGAAGCGCGCCTTCCAGGCATTGCCGACCGATTCCGGCAGCGCTTCGCCGGCGGAGGTGCAGATGCGAAGCCGGTTGCCGGCGCGGGCGTCCTTCATCGTCTCGTCGTTGAGCATCGCGGCAAATAACGTCGGCACGCCGTAGAAGATGGTCGGGTTATATTTGTTCATATGTATCAGCCCGAACATCGCCGCCGGCGTCGGCCGGTCGCTGTGCAGGACCGTGGTGGCGCCGACCGACATCGGAAACGTCAGCGCATTGCCGAGGCCATAGGCGAAGAACAGCTTTGCCGCCGAGAGACAGACATCGTTCTCGCGGATGCCGAGCACCTGTCTGGCGTAGGTATCCGCCGTCGCAGCGAGATTGGAATGCAGGTGGCGCACGCCCTTCGGCATGCCGGTCGAACCGGATGAATAGAGCCAGAACGCAGGCTCATCGGGATGCGTCGCGGCGGTCGCGAATGTGTCGCTCTCGCGCGCCAGCCCGTCTGCGAGCTTCTTGTGGCCGTGCGCGTCCCTGCCCGACACGACGACGTGCTCGAGATCGGGCAGCCGCCCGATCACGTCCTTCACCACAGGCAGCAGCGCTTCTGAAATGAACAGCACGCGCGCGCGGCAATCGGCCAGCACATAGGCATATTGCTCCGAGGTCAGCAGCGTGTTGAGCGGCACCGGCACGATGCCGGCGCGGATCGCGCCGAGGAACACGGAAGGAAAATCCACCGTGTCGAGCATGATCATCGCCACGCGCTCTTCGCGGCGGACACCGAGCCGGCGCAGCATGTTGGCTGCGCGGCGGGTCTGCCGCTGCAGGTCGCCATAGGTGAGCTCGGAGACGGTATCGGTAAAGGCGAGCTTGGCCCCGCGGCCCTCGTCGATATTGCGATCGAGCAGCCAGGTCACCGCATTGTACGAACCGGACATGCCGCCCACGACGCTTCTCCCCATGTTTTAAGAATTATAATTCATACAAAGACACCGGCTGCGCTTGCTGTCAATCCTCATCGGCACTATGTTTCCGAAATCCGTTCACCAGCAGGTAAAGCCGAACGAGGGAAATGACCGAGGCCAGCGACCCCGAAACCGGCTTTCTCGAGCAGCTCGGCCAGCGTGTGCGCACCATGCGGGCGCTACGCGGCATGTCGCGAAAAGTGCTCGCCAAGGTGTCGGGAATTTCTCGAGCGCTATATCGCGCAGCTCGAAAGCGGCAAGGGCAATGTCTCGATCGTGCTGCTGCGGCGGGTGTCGAACGCGATGGGCGCGCATCTCGAAGACCTCATCCCCGCAACCGAGCCGGCGCCCGACTGGGCCATCATCCGCGACCTCTTGCGCAAGGCGACGCCCGCCCAGATCGCGCAGGCCAAGGACGCGCTTGCCGGCGGCGGCATATCGGCACAGCGGCGGATCTCCTTCGCCGGCATCGCCCTGATCGGCTTGCGCGGCGCCGGCAAATCCACCCTCGGCCGGATGCTGGCGAAGAAGATCGGCTGGAAGTTCGTCGAACTGAACAAGGAGGTCGAGGCGCAGAACGGACTATCCGTCGCCGAGATCATCGCGCTCTACGGCCAGGAAGGCTTTCGCCGCATGGAGCAGGCGGCGCTGACGCAGCTACTGGCGCGCAAAGAGCTGATGGTGCTGGCGACCGGCGGCGGCATCGTCTCCGAGCCGTTGACGTTCGACCTGATCCTGTCGTCGTTCTACACCATCTGGCTCAAGGCCGAGCCGGAAGAGCACATGGCCCGCGTCCGCGGCCAGGGCGATTTGCGCCCGATGGCGGATGATCGCTCCGCAATGGCGGAGCTGCGCAACATCCTGGTCAGCCGCGAGCCGCTCTACGCCCGCGCCTCCGCCGTGGTCGATACCGCAGGGCTTTCGGTCGATGCGGCAGCGGCGCGGCTGAGCGATGCGGTGGCGCCGGTGCTGCGGGACAAGCACGCGTTCGGCCTGCACAGCGCGGCATCCTGATCTCCCTGCAATAACACTACCGCCTGTAGGGGCGGGCTCGGCTCGTAACCGCGTGACCGCGGTTAACCACGGTAGGGGTTTCGTGCAGCAACACACCTTTGAATTGTGTTACCAATCCGTTAATCGAATGGAGAGGAACCATGCTCGAGCGCCGTCAACTACCCAGAAACCGCGTCTATTACGGCGGCCTCGTTACCTTCAATGGCCGCAATTCGACGATCGCCTGCGCCGTGCGCAACTTCAGCATGCTTGGCGCGAAGATCGAATTTGAGGGCGCGGCCCTCGTCCCCGACGAGGTGGACTTCGAAATCGAGCGCAAGGCAATCTCGTGTGCGGCGCGCATGGTCTGGCGCAGCCACGATGCGGCTGGCCTGGTGTTCGCCAATGTGCATGAGGACAGCGGCGTCGTTCCGCTGGCCTGGGCGCGCAAGCTGCGCGCCAGCGAGCGGGCCAACAGGCGGCTCCAATCCCGCCTCGATCAGCTCCTTTCCGAATACTGAGTGCGGCCATGTCCGGTCGGACCGCATGAGTGCGGTTGAAGGCGAAGACGCCCTCCTCCTTGCCGTCGCCAGCGCGCCGAAAGACCGGCGGCGCCGGCTGCGTTCGATATTGCTGGCGTTGATGGCGCAGTACACGATCGTCACGATGGTCGTCGGCCTGTCGGTCGCCGGCATCCTTCGCTATGCCGTGACCCCGCAGATCGTCGCCCAGTTCGAGGCAATCGAAGCCGCGCTCAAGCGCTTGCCCGCGCCGTAGCCGCGTTCATGACCGCCCAAGAATTGTTTCACGGCATCTTTCATTACCGGTTCCCGTGGACCGGACTTTCGCGATACTGATGGCGCATGAAACTGCTTTTTCTCCATGGGGCGCCCGCGGTCGGCAAGCTGACGGTTGCAAAGGCGCTGCTCCGGATCGTGCCGGGGCGGCTGATGGACAATCACGCCGCCATCGATCTGGCGCTCACGATCTTCGACTTCGGCGCGCCCGGCTTCTGGGAGCTTGTCCATGACGTCAGATGTTCGGCCATTGATGCTGCCGCCGAACATCGCGTGCCGCTGCTGGTCACAACCTTCTGCTATGCCGAACCTGACGACCGTGTGCAATTCGGGCAATTCGAGGAGATCGTGCAACGGCGCGGCGCAAAATTGCTTCCGGTCTTCCTGCACTGTTCGCGCGAAGAAGCCTTGCGCAGGGTCGGCAATCCCGACCGGGTGGCGCGGCGCAAGATAATTTCAGGGGACCACCTGACCCGGGATCTCGACCGCTACGACCTCACCGCCGTGCCGCGGCCCGATTGCATCAAGCTGGATACCGGGGTGAATCCGGCGGAAGTGACCGCGAAAAACATCGTCGGTCATTTCAGGCTGGACGTTTTGCCCTGACACACCCTGCATGGCGATGAGAATATGAAAATCGAACCCGCGTCCAAATCTGACATCCCGGCCATGATGCGCATCGAGCGCGGCGAGGGCTATGCGCGCCTCGTCGGCCGGTGGGAGGCCGCGCAACATGCGGCTGCGATCGAAAACCCGTCCTGCAGATATTATCTGGCGCGCGAGGAAGACGATATTGCCGGATTTGCGATCCTGGAGAATGTCGGAAGCGAGAATCGGTGCGTGCGGCTCCGCCGCATTGCCGTCCAGCATGCCGGGCGCGGCACCGGATCGCGCTTGCTGCGCTCTGTCCTGAAAATCTGCTTCGACGAGCTGGACGCCCATCGCGTCGAGTTGTTCGTATTCGAAGACAACGACCGGGCCCATCGCGCCTATCTGAAGAACGGCTTCGTCGAGGAAGGCGTCGTACGGGACATCCACCGGGACGCGGAGGGCACCTTCCGGTCCATGTGCCTGATGTCCTTGCTCAAACCGGAATGGAAGCGCCCGGCGTAGCGGAGGGTTCAAGGCTTGACGGCAGCCGGTTCTGGCGTCTACGGCGGATTGGAGGAATACGGATGGCCGCAAAATCGCCTTGTGCTTCAGACCGGATAATCATCCCGTCACACCAGCATCGATTTCACCGAGGCCGCCGCCTCGCGCAATCGCGGCAGGAAGCGTTCGGTCATCTCGGCGGATGACACGCGGTCGACATGCGCGCCCATGTTGATGGCGGCGACGATCGTACCGTCATAGCGGCGGACCGGGACGGAGATCGAGCGGAATCCGGGCTCGGCTTCGCGATCGACCAGCGAATAGCCCTGGGCACGATCGGCAATGATCGTTTTCAGCAGCAGCTTCTTGTCGGTCACCGTGAAAGGCGTCAGCGGCGCAAGGTCCATCTTGTCGAGCGCCACGGCCAGTTCGTCGTCGGGCAATCGCGACAGCAGCACGCGGCCGACCGAGGTGCAGAACGCCGGCAGCCGGTAGCCGATATCGATGCCCGCGGAAAATATCCGCGTCGGGCTGGCGCGCGCGATGAAGACGACGTCGTCGCCGTCGAGGATAGCCATCGACGAAATTTCCTGCGCCTCGCCCGACAGCCGGTCGAGCGCAGGCTGCAGCACCGAGACGACATGGTTGGAAGCGAGATAGCTGGAGGCCAGCACCAGCACGCGCGGCATCAGGCGGAACAGCTTGCCGTCGGTGGCGACAAAGCCGGCGCGTTCGAGCGTGAAGAGAATCCGCCGCGCCGTCGCGCGCGGCAGGTCGGCGGCCTTGGCAAGGTCGCTCAGCGTCATGGGCTGCCGGCTGCCGCCGAACACCTCCAGCACGCGCAGGCCGCGGTCGAGGCTTTCGATGAAATCGGTCGCGCCGCGGTTGTCTGCGTCCCCCACGCGCTTAAGCTTCGGCATCGCTGCCTCCATAATCCGCTTGCCTAACGCTCAGCCTACGCTAAAATCGCACAGAAGTTCAATAGGCGAACAATCTCCCGGAGACCTCTCGCCATGATGAGCCAGGAAGCGAACGACCTGATTACCCGCACCGGGCGCAAGGACCCCTGCGGCAAGCTGATGCGGATGTACTGGCAGCCGGCGGCGCTGGTGGATGAGCTGCAGGGTCCGCGGCCGGTTCGGCCGGTCAAACTGCTCGGCGAAAACCTCGTGCTGTTTCGCGACGAGGGAGGCCACTACGGCCTGATCGATCGCCACTGCGCGCATCGCGGCGCCGACCTCGCCTTCGGCCGGCTGGAGAATGGCGGGCTGCGTTGTGCCTTTCATGGCTGGCTGTTCGACGTCTCAGGCCAATGCCTGGAAACGCCTGCGGAGCCGAAGGACTCAAAACTGTGCCAGGGCATCAAGCAGCGCTCTTATCCGGTGGTCGAGAAGAGCGGCATCCTCTGGGCTTATCTGGGCGAAGGCGAACCACCGGCATTTCCGGAGATCGACTGCTTCGTCGCGCCCGACAGCCATACCTTTGCGTTCAAGGGCCACATCAATTGCAACTGGCTGCAGGCGCTGGAAGTCGGCATCGATCCGGCGCACGCCTCGTTCCTGCATCGCTTCTTCGAGGACGAGGACACTTCCACTGCCTATGGCAAGCAGTTCCGCGGCGCTTCCGCCGGAAGCGACATGCCGATGACAAAGATTTTGCGCGAATACGACAACCCGATCATCAATGTCGAGCACACCGAATACGGGCTGCGCCTGATCGCGCTGCGCGAGATCGACGAAGAGCGGACGCATGTGCGCGTCACCAACCAGCTCTTCCCGCACGGCTTCGTGATTCCGATGAGCCAGGAGATGACGATCACGCAGTGGCACGTGCCGGTCGATGACGAGAACTGCTACTGGTATGCGATCTTCACGAGCTATTCCGCGCCGGTCGACAAGAAGAAGATGCGCGACCAGCGGCTCGAATTGTACGAGCTGCCGGATTACAAATCGCGCAAGAACAAGAGCAACGATTACGGTTTCGATCCGCACGAACAGGCGACCGAGACCTATACCGGCATGGGGGCCGACATCAACGTCCACGACCAGTGGGCGGTGGAATCGATGGGCGCGATCCAGGACCGCACCAACGAGCATTTGGGCACCTCGGACAAGGCGATCGTGCAGTATCGCCGCCTGCTGCGGCAGGAGATCGAAAAGGTGATCGGCGGCGAGAAGCCGTTCATGTTCCTGGACGCCGCGCATGCCCGCAGCATCCAGGGCCCGGCGACCATGGACGGCATCGGGCCGACGCGCGGCTGGGAAATCTACTGGATGGAAGTCGACGTCAAACGCCGCCGCGGCGCGCCATGGGCGGCACCGGTGCCGACGGAAATCGCCGGCAAGATCCGGCATTTGTCGGCGGCGGAGTAAGAATGTTTTCCCGAGCACCGATGTTCGCGTTACCTCTCCCCGCTTGCGGGGAGAGGTCGGATCGCGCCTGCGATCCGGGGGTACAGGTCTATCAACTGACATCAACTGGGTGGAGAGAGCCCCTCACCCCGACCCTCTCCCCGCAAGTGCGGGGCGAGGGAGAAGTAAGCCGCTGCGCTTCGGCCTCGAACCGGGGAGTGACGCGTTGAGTTTCGTGGAACGTCACGGGCTGTGGTCTGGAGAACAGCAGGAAGCGGCCGGCCGCCTGCGCAAGATCGTTGAAGAGCAGAAGCTCGAAGTCATCAGGCTTTCATTCCCCGATCAGCACGGCATTTTGCGCGGCAAGACGCTGGTCGCAGCCGAAGCAATTGCTTCGCTGGAAAGCGGCTGCTCCATCACCACGACGATGCTGGCCAAGGACACCTCGCACAAGACGGTGTTCCCGGTATTCACGGCCGGCGGCGGCTTCGGCATGAAGGAGATGGAAGGCGCCGCCGACGTCCTGATGGTCGCGGACCCGACGACGTTCCGCGCGCTGCCCTGGGCGCCGACCACGGGATGGCTGCTGTGCGACCTCTACTTCAGCGACGGCCGTCCGGTGCCGTTCGCCACGCGGCACCTCTATCGCAAGGTGCTCGATCAACTGGAAAGCCGTGGTTACGATTTCATCGCGGGGCTCGAGGTCGAATTCCACCTCTTCAAGCTCGAAGACGCGCATATGGCCCCTGAAGATGCCGGCCAGCCCGGGCGGCCGCCATCGGTCAGCCTGCTGTCGCACGGCTATCAATACCTGACCGAGCAGCGCTACGACCAGATGGAGCCGGCGCTGGAAATCATCCGCCGCGACGTGCTGGCGCTCGGCCTGCCCCTGCGGTCGGTCGAGGTGGAGTTCGGCCCAAGCCAGTGCGAATTCACCTTCCAGCCGACCAAGGGGCTGACGCCCGCCGACAACATGGTGCTGTTTCGGTCCGCCGTGAAGCAGATCGCCCGCCGCCACGGTTATCACGCCACTTTCATGTGCCGGCCGAAACTGCCGAATGTATTTGCCTCCGGCTGGCACCTGCATCAATCGCTGGTGTCGCGCGCAAACGACGAGAACGCGTTCATGACCAGGGACGACGGCGAAGCGCTGAGCCCGTTCGGCCGTTTCTATCTCGCAGGACTACTGGAGCATGCGCGTGCGTCAACCGTGTTCACGACACCCACCATCAACGGCTACAAGCGCTACCGCTCCTACTCGCTTGCGCCGGACCGCGCGATCTGGGGCCGCGACAACCGCGGCGTCATGATCCGCGTGCTCGGCGGCCCGGGCGATAGCGCAACGCGGCTGGAAAACCGCATCGGCGAGCCCGCGGCCAATCCCTATCTCTACATGGCCTCGCAGATTCTCTCAGGACTTGATGGCGTCGACCGCAAGCTGGATCCCGGTCCGTCGGCGGATACGCCGTATGAGACGAAGGCCGCGCTGCTGCCGAAGAGTCTTCGCGAGGCGGTGTTCGCGCTGCAGGACGATCCGTTCTTTCGGCAGGCGCTGGGGGCGGAGTTCGTGGATTATTACGTGCATATCAAGAACGCGGAGATCGAGCGGTTTCAGGCCGAAGTGTCGGACTGGGAGCACCGCGAATATTTCGAGATGTTTTGAGGAGGCAAGGTGCGCTCTCTCGTCGTCCCTGCGAACGCAGGGACCCATAACCACAAATTTTTATGGTTACGACAGGTCGTCGAACAGCATCCTTAAATCGATAGATCACGCGGTATGGGTCCCTGCGTTCGCAGGGACGACGATAGAGATGCCTCAAATCCCCAGGTACCTGTGCTGCAGATCCGGCTCGGCGATCAACTGCTCGCTCGTCCCCGTCCACACCGTCCGCCCGCGCTCGATGATGTAGTGGCGGTCGGCGATGCGGGAGAGGTTGGCGACGTTCTTGTCGATCACGAGCACCGACTGCCCGCGGCCCTTCAGCATCGACAGGCAATTCCAGATTTCCTCGCGGATCAGGGGCGCGAGGCCTTCGGTGGCTTCATCGAGGATCAACAGCTTCGGATTGGTCATCAGCGCGCGGCCGATCGCCAGCATCTGCTGCTCGCCGCCCGACAGGGTCACGCCCATGTTGCTGCTGCGCTCGGCGAGCCGCGGAAACAGCGCATGGATTTTGTCGATGGTCCAGGGATCGGGATTGCCCTGACGGTTGCCGGAGGCTGCGACCAGATTTTCGTACACCGTGAGGTTCGGAAAGATCTGGCGGCCTTCCGGCACCAGGCCGATGCCGAGTTTTGCAATTTTATACGACGGCAGGCTGCGCACTTCCTCGCCGGCGAAGCGGACCTTGCCTGATCGGGCCGGCGTCATGCCCATGATAGAGCGGATAGTCGTGGTCTTGCCCATGCCGTTGCGGCCCATCAGGGCAACCATCTCGCCCGATTGGACCTTCAGCGAGAGGCCGAACAGCACCTGGCTGAGGCCGTAGCAGGTCTCGATGCCGTCGATTTCCAACAAGGTTTCAGCCATGACCGACCACCACATGCTGGTCGCCGAGATAGGCGCGCTTCACTTCCTCATTGCTCCGGATCGCGTCGGGATCGCCGGACGCGATCACGCGGCCATAAACCAGCACGGTGATGCGGTCGGCGAGCGCGAACACCGCTTCCATGTCGTGCTCGACCAGCACGATGGTGACTTCCTTCCGCAGTTCCTTCAACAGCGCCACCATGCGCGCGGATTCGGTGACGCCGAGGCCGGCCATCGGCTCGTCGAGCAGCAGCAATTGCGGTTTTGTGGCAAGCGCCACCGCGAGCTCCAGCTCGCGCTGTTCGCCGTGGCTTAATTCGGACACTGGCACGTCGGCCCGTTTCGCAAGCCCTACCCGCGTTAGCGCCGCCTGCGCGGCGTCGCGCAGATGCCTCTCCTTGCGCGCGCTGCCCCAGAATCGGAACGAGTGCCCGTCGTGCGCCTGGGCTGCGAGCGCAACATTGTCGGCGGCCGTGAAGTCCGGCAGCAGCGAGGTGATCTGGAACGAGCGCGCCAGGCCGAGCCGGCTACGTTGATAGGACGGCAGCCGGGTGACGTCGCGGCCGGCAAAATGAACCGTGCCGGAATTCGGCATCAATTGCCCGGTCAACTGGCTGATCAGCGTGGTCTTGCCGGCGCCGTTTGGACCGATGATGGCGTGCAGTTCGCCCGGCACGACGTCGAGCGACAGGTTGTCGGTAGCAAGAATGCCGCCGAAGCGCCGGACCAGGTTTTCGACGCGGAGCAAGGGATCAGCCAAAGAATCAGCCACGGCTCAACCTCCCGAGCACGCCCATGATGCCGCCGCGCGCGAACAGCACGATCAGCAGCAACAGCGGGCCCATGATCAACGCCCAGTATTCGGTGAATTGCGACAGGACTTCTTCCAGCAGGAGAAACACGATGGTGCCCAGGACAGGACCGAACAGCGAGCCCATGCCGCCGAACACCACCATCACCATGAGTTCGCCGGAGCGGGTCCAGTACATCCCGGCCGGGCTGATGAAGTCGGTATTGTTGGCAAGAAGTGCGCCGGCGAGGCCGCAGATCGTGCCGGAGATGACGAAACAGACCAGCCGGTAGCGGTTGGCATGAAAGCCGATCGCCTGCATGCGCTGCTCGTTGGAACGCACGCCCTGCACCACCATGCCGAAGCGGGAATTGATGATGCGCCAGATCAGGTAGACGCCGCCGAACAGGCAGCCGAGGCAGAGGTAATAGAACTGCACGCGGTTCGACAGGTCGATCAGGCCGCCGAAAGTGCTGCGCTTGTAGATGGTGAGGCCGTCGTCACCGCCATATCGAGAAAGACCCGAGGCGATGTAATAGGCCATCTGCGCGAAGGCGAGCGTGATCATGATGAAATAGACGCCGCGGGTACGCAGACTGAGCGCGCCGATCACGAGCGCATACAGCGCCGATGCCGCCAGCGCCACTGGCCACTGGATGAAGCCGGAGCCGATGCCCTCATAGGCGAGGATGCCCACCGCATAGCCGCCGATGCCGAGATAGGCGGCATGGCCAAAGCTCATCATGCCGCCATAGCCCATGATGAGGTTGAGGCTGGCGGCGGCGAGCGCAAAGATGACGATGCGGGTGAACAGCGTCAGGATGAAGATGTTGCCGGTCAGCGCGGAATAAAGCGGCAGCAGCAGCAAGCCAAGCGCGACGAGCGCCACGACGACGTTACGGACGTTGAGTTGAGATTTCATCGCTTGGCGGCCGGAAACAGCCCCTCCGGCCGCACGACGAGCACAATCGCCATCAGCAGATAGATCAGCATCGAGGACAATGCGGGTGCCGCGGTGGAGGCTGCGGCGGAACTCAACACCATGCGCAGCAAATCAGGCAGGAAGGCGCGGCCGAGCGTATCGATCATGCCGACGAAGATCGCAGCAAGGAAGGCGCCGCGGATCGAGCCGATGCCGCCGATGACGATGATGACGAAGGCAAGGATGAGGATGTTCTCGCCCATGCCGATCTGCACGGTGAGGATCGGCGCCTGCATCAACCCGGCAAGGCCTGCGAGCGCCGCGCCGAGCCCGAACACCAGCGTAAACAGCAGCTTGATATTGATGCCGAGCGCGCCGATCATTTCGCGGTTGGAGGCGCCGGCGCGGATCAGCATGCCGATGCGGGTCCGCATTACGACGATATAAAGCAGCGCCGCGACCGCCAGCGCGACCACGATGATCGACAGCCGATAGGCCGGATAGAACACGCCGGGGACGATCTGCACCGGCACGGTCAGCCAGGCCGGCAGCGGCAGCGACAGGCCGGCCGGGCCCCAGATCAGCCGTACCGCGTCGTTGAAGAAAAGAATCAGCCCGAAGGTCGCCAGCACCTGGTCGAGATGGTCGCGGCCGTAGAGATGCCGGAGCGCGATGAATTCGAGCGCGATGCCCAGCAGCAACGTGGCGCCGAGCGCCAGCAGGATGCCGAGCACAAAACTGTTCGTCCAGGCCACGAAGGTGGCGGCGAAATAGGCGCCCATCATGTAGAGCGAGCCGTGCGCCAGATTGACGAAATCCATGATGCCGAACACCAGCGTCAGACCGGCTGCCAGCAGAAACAGCAGCAGGCCGAACTGCAGGCCGTTCAGCGATTGTTCTACGAGGACGAGCATGGATCCTTAAACTCTAGGCCTAACAAAACAGCGGCAGCACATCTGCGCCGCCGCCATTTTCTTCTTGGGCGGATGATCTGTCGCAAACCACCCCCGGGTCAAGCCCGAGGGCGTATCCGCGAGATCATGCACCGGCCATGCCAACCATCACTTCTTCATCGGACATTTGTCGGCGAAACGGTCCTGGTCGTCCTTGACGATGGTCGCCACCGTCTTGAGCGCGAGCTGGCCGTCGGCGTCCTTGACCACGTCCTGCAGGTAGAAGTTCTGGATCGGGATGTGGTTGTTGCCGTACTTGAACGGACCGCGCACCGACTTGAAGTTGGCCTTCTCCATCTCGGCCTTCATCTCGTCCTTCTTCGAGGTATCGCCCTTTACGGCGATAATCGCGCTGTTGATCAGGTTCGCGGCGTCATAGGACTGCGCGCCGTAGAAGGTCGGGCGCAGGCCGGTATACTTCTTGCGATAGTCTTCGACGAACTTCTTGTTCTCGGCGTTCGGCAAATCGTTGACCCATTGCTGCGCGCCGGGAACGCCGAGCGCGTTTTCCTTTTGCAGCGGCAATGACAGTTCGTCGATGGTGAAGGCCGTATAGAGCGGGATCTGCGCCTTGATGCCGGCCTGCGCATACTGATTGAGGAACTGCACGCCGGCAGCGCCCGGATAGAACACGAAGATCGACTCGGCCTTGGAGTTCTTGGCCTTGGTGAGTTCGGCGGAGAAGTCGAGCTGGCTCGGCCACACCGTGTATTCCTCGCCCACGACCTGGCCCTTGAACGTGCTCTTCACGCCGGCCAGCATGTCCTTGCCCGCCGCGTAGTTCGGGCCGATCAGGAACACCGACTTGACGCCCTTCTGGTTCATGTAGGTGCCGACCGCCTGCGGGGTCTGATCGTTCTGCCAGGAGGTCGAGAACACGTAGGGCGAGCAGAGTTCGCCGGCGAGCTGCGAGGGCCCGGCATTGGCCGAGATCAGGAAGGTTTTTGAATCGACCGCGGTCTTGAGCGAGGCCAGCAGCACGTTCGACCAGATATAGCCGGCGATGAAATCGACCTTGTCGGACTGGATCAGCTTTTCGGTCTTCTGCTTGCCCACATCAGGCTTCTGGCCGTCGTCCTCATAGATCACCTCGACGGGTTTGCCGCCCATCTTGCGGCCGAGATGGTCCAGCGCCAGCTCGAACGAGTTGCGCATGTCGTTGCCGATTACAGCGGTCGGGCCACTGAAGGTCGAAACAAAGCCGATCTTGATGGTATCGCCTGCGAACGCCGTCTGCGTCAGCGCCAAAACGGTTGCGCCCGCCAGCCAGAATGCCTTTTTCATAATCACTCCCCTCCTCGTTATCGAACCAGACCCGGTCGACCGGGCGACCGGGCTTGTCTCGCACGCCTCATTATCAGGTGAGGTATTTTGTGCGCGAAATCGCTGGTCTGCGGCAAGCATGAACCGCCGGCCCGGCTTTGGACCTTCGGCTCATGCCGCCGATGGCCTGCACCATAATTCGCGGATGGTAGGGATGGCAAGAACTATAGTTCCGGTTGCCGAGGCAACAATTGTCGCACGTGGCGAGCGGTTCAGACCGAATATTCCGCGCCGTCGATCGCGTACGCCGCATGGCGGAAATCACGGATGGTCGCGACCTTGCCGGCCGCCCATCCCAGCAGCATGAAGTATTTCGGGGCCCCATCAAGCTCGTTCGGGTCGAACACCAGAATAGCGGGATGTCCCTCCACCAGACCCGGCACGAGACGCCAGTCGCTCACCTTGGCGTAATTGCCGAAATAGCGGGACACTTCGGCCTTGCCGTTCAGGCGGGACTTGCTGACGAGATCGAGCCTGACGTCGTCTGCGATCATGGCGCGGATCGCGTCGAAATCGCGCGCGTTGAAGTGGGCGACGTAGGCGCCAAGCCGCGCGCGGTCGGCATCCGATAATCGCTGTTGCGGCGCGTCGTCCGGCTCATCGGCGATTTCCCGCAACTGCGCGCGGCCGCGATGCAGCGCGGCCTTGGCTGCGGGCAGGCTGCAATCCATCACCTCGCAGATCTCGTTGAGCGAGCAGCCGAGCACGTCCATCAGGATCACGCTTGAGCGCTGCGCCACCGGCAGGCGCATGAAGGTGCGCAAGGAGGTGGCGGCGATCTGGCGGCTCTCCACGGCATCGAGCTGGTCAACGATCATTTCCACCTCCTCACCCGAGCGCAGCGCCTCCTGGCGGTTGCGCCGGCGCAGGAAATCCAGCGCCGTGTTGTGCGCGATCCGGAACAGCCAGCCCTCGGGATTGCCGATGTTGCCGGCGGCGGCATGCGCCTCCACCGCCTTGATCAGCGCGTCCTGCAGCACGTCCTCGCCGTCGATGACAGAGCCGACCATGCGCGCGCAATAGCGATGCAGCCTTGGCCGCATCGCTACCAGCAGGCGTTCGAGGTCGAAGGCGGCGGACGACTCGGGCACAACTGTCATTCTGCCTCCGGCAATCGGGGTTCAGTTCTCGCCCAGCATGCGATAGTTGCCGACGATGGCGGCGCCCTTGGGCAGCGGCGGTTCGACGCAACGGTCCCGAATGCTGCTCTGGAACGCGGCGAATGCCGCCAGCTTCGGCAACGGGCTGGAGCCGTCATCGGCCGCGCTCTCGACCAAATGGATGAAGGTGTCATCCTCCAGCCGCAGCGACATATAACGGAAGCCTTCCGGCTGCGCCGCCTTCAGTTCCGCAAACACCGCCGCGACCAGTTCGGCATTCCTGTTGGTCATTTCCGGCTTTGTCCTGTATCTTACCACGGTCCGTCGCATGGGCTTCTCCTCGTTGGCGGCTGCAAAGGCAGCGCTTCGATCCCAAGGACGTTTGGAACCAGCCAAAGGATGCGGTCCCGAAAAAATCTTTTCGCCCCTTCGCGCGATACGCATTCGCTATCGACCGATTAGCAAAGGCGCCTTGGACCGGTGAGAGAAATGGCTACATAATCCATGTGTTGAGACATCCGAAACCGGGGTTGCATGCCATGACGACAGCGCCGAAACAGCCCCATCACGCGGTGATCGTCGGCGCCGGTTTCGGCGGCCTGGAGACCGCCTTCGGCCTCGCCGGTGCGCCGGTCAGGATCACGCTGATCGACCGCCGCAACCATCATCTGTTCCAGCCGCTGCTCTACCAGGTCGCAACCGCTTCGCTGGCGACGTCGGAAATCGCCTGGCCGATCCGCTATTTGCTGCGCGGACGCAAGGAGGTGACGACGCTGTTCGCAAATGTCAGCGGCGTCGATGCCGCGGGAAAGCGCGTGCTGCTCGATGACGGCGATGCGCTGCCCTATGACACGCTGGTGCTCGCCACCGGCGCCCGCCACGCCTATTTCGGCCACGACGAGTGGGAGCCGTTCGCGCCGGGCCTCAAAACGCTGGAGGACGCCACCACGCTGCGGCGGCGCATCCTGGTCGCCTTCGAGCGCGCCGAGCGCGAGACCGACCCAGTGCGGCGCGCGGCGCTATTGACCTTCGTCATCATCGGCGCCGGGCCGACCGGCGTCGAAATGGCCGGAACCATCGCCGACCTCGCCAGGGACACGCTGCCGCCGGATTTTCGCAACATCGACACCCACAAGACCCGCGTCGTCTTGGTCGAGGCCGGCCCACGCGTGCTCGCCGGTTTTCCCGAGGACCTCTCGGCCTATGCGCAGCGTTCGCTGGAGGAGCTCGGCGTCGAGGTGGTGCTGGGACAGCCCGTCACCGAATGCGCGATCGACGGTGTCGTCTATGGCGGCAACAGACTGGAGGCCAGAACCATCGTCTGGGCCGCCGGTGTGCGGGCCTCGCGCGCGGCGGAATGGCTGAACGCGCCCGCCGACCGCGCCTACCGTTTGAAGGTCGAGCCAGATTTGACCGTGCCCGGCCATCCCGACATCTTTGCCGTCGGCGACACCGTGACCATCGCCGGCCCCGACGGCAATCCGGTGCCGGGTATCGCGCCGGCGGCGAAACAGCAGGGACGCTACGTGGCGGCGCTGATCAAGGCGCGCTTGAACGGCGGCACGCTGCCGCCGTTCCGCTACAAGCATGCCGGCAGCCTCGCGCAGATCGGCAAGAAAAAAGCGGTGATCGATTTCGGCCGTATCAAGCTGCGTGGCAATCTCGCCTGGTGGATCTGGGGCATCGCCCACATCTACTTCCTGATCGGCCTGCGCAACCGGCTCAGCGTCGCGCTGAGCTGGCTGTGGATCCACGCCCGCGATCAACGCGCCGCCCGGCTGATCACGCAAGGCTCGAGCAAGGTCACGGGATAAAGCTCACGGCGCGCAGGCAAAACTCGCCGCGCGATTGACCTCTCCCGATTTGTAATGCGGCCATGCCGGCCACTGGCACAAGGGAAGCGCGCGCATCGTTTCGAACCCCGGCGCTTCGACCTTCTGCTCGGTCACCTCGAGATCGCCGGGCGCCTTGCCATTCTCGACCCAGTCGACCAGCACAGCCAGCATGTCGACATTGGCGGGCGCACCGGAGCCGACGTGATCGACGCCGGGCGCCGTGTAGAGTCGGGCGAACTCCGCCGTCTTCTCCTTGCCCAGCTTGCGCTGCACGTTTTCGAAGTAGCGTATCCCCGCATAGGGGCTCTGGGCGTAGTCGGCCATGTTCTCGAGAATCACGAGCCTGCCGCCGCGCGCGGCAAAGCGGCTGAGGTCCGGATTGGTCGAGTCCATCAGCTTGGATACCTGAAGCAACCGCTCCTTGTGATCGTCAGGCTTGTAGGTCGTGACGTCGAGTTTCGGGTCGCGCGCGAAGACATACTGGATGCCGCCCGCACCGTAGATCCAGGCGATGCCGTTGGCCGGTACTGGCGGCTGCGCCGGCGCCGCCTTGCCGAGCCACCAGGCGCCCCAGCCGCCGGTCGGACCGAAGGCTGGGGTGTTTTCGCCTGAGACGCCCCAGCCCGGATAATCATCAAGGCCGTTCTCTAACGGGAAGGAGAACTTGTAGGTCGAATGCAGCGTCTTGATCGCCGCGATCTGCGGCTCGCTCAAACACTGGTCGCCGTTTTTGCCCTCCGTGCAGTGCAGTGAGTCCGGCTGGAATTTCGCCTTGCAGCCGACCGGATCCAGAACAAGCAGATCCTCTACGCCGTCGGCCTTATCGCAAGCCTGCAGCACCGCCTTGGCCACGAGTTCTACTTGCGCAGGACGGATCCAGCCTTCGCCCATCGTCGCCAAGCCCGACCGCGTGCCGGCATGCTGCAAGCCAACCCAATTGATGACGGGCACGCGGGCAAAGATGCCGTCAAAATCATCGGGATAGCGCTGCGCCATCGTCAGCGCCTCGCGGCCGCCTTCCGACGATCCCATGAAGTACAGTTTGGCGGGAGGGTTGCCGTAGGCGCGCACCATCAGGGCGACGGCGGCATCCCGCACGCGTTTGTAGGATCGATGCGCGAAATTCTCGAACGCCTCGTCGTTGAGCGCAAACACCTGCGGCGGCTCGCCCGGCTTGGTCTCGTGGCCGGAATCCGTGCCGTAGGTGACAAAGCCGCGCGCCAGCGGCGAAGGCGTGCCGAACGGATAGGCCGGCGGTAACGCGAGGCCGGTGATCAGCACGCCGTTGAAGCCGCCGCCGCCATATTGCAGCGAGCGGCCGTTCCACTCGATCGGGAGGTTTACCTGGAATTTGATCGGCGGCGCCTTGGGATCGGACGGTGCGATCTGGCCGAGCACCTTGCAGAATTCCGGATTGGCCGGCGTGACGCGCGCGGCCGGCGTCGGCCCCCTTTCGGCGACCGCGAGCGGAGTAGGCGCGATCATGGAGGCGGAGTCGATCCGGACGGCATTATCGGCCGGTCGGATGAGGCCGCTGCAGGTCGCGGCCGGATCGCCGGTCATCTTCGCGGCCATCGCATCCGTACTAATGAGCGATGTCGCCACGAGCAACGAGGCCAACTGAGTCCACGCGCGCAGATCGAACTTGAAGTGTTGCATCGTTTCCCCCGCTATCGTCTTGCAGCCGCGTTTTGGCCGGCCGTCAGGCCTACAATGGTTTGCGCCACGCAGACGTCAATCGAAATAAGCCTCACTTCACCAGCGAACAGCCGCCGTCCGCAAGCGGGCGGAACGCCTGGTCGGCCGGAATGGTCGAGACCAGCTTGTAGTAATCGTAAGGATATCTCGACTCTGCCGGCTTCTTCACCTCGAACAGATACATCGGGTGAATGACGCGACCGTCCTGGCGGATGGTGACGTCGCCGAACAATTTGTCCTTGCCCTTGAACTTCTTCATCTGCGGCACCGCATCCTTGGCATGGTCGCTGCCGGTGGCCGCCACCGCGTTGAGATAGGCGAGCGTGGAAGCATAGACACCGGCCTGATTGCCGCTCGGCATCTTGCCGTTCACGCCCGGCCGTGCCGCGAAGCGTTTTGCAAACGCGCGGGTGTCGTCATCCATGTCCCAGTAGAACGCCTCGAACAATTGCAGGCCCTGGCCGACCTTCAGCCCCATGCCGTGGACGTCGTTGATGAACAGCAGGAACGCCACCATGGTCTGGCCGCTTTGCTGGAGGCCGAACTCCGCCGCCTGCTTCACCGCGTTGACGGTATCGCCGCCGGCATTAGCAAGCCCGATCACCTTGGCCTTGGAATTCTGCGCCTGCAGCAACAGCGAAGCAAAATCCGCCGTGTTGAGCGGATGCTTGGCCGAGCCCAGCACCTTGCCGCCGTGCTTTTCGATGTAGTTGGTGGCCTCGGCCTCGATGCCCTGGCCGAGCGCGAAATTCACCGTGATGAAGTACCATTCCTTGCCGCCGCGCGCCATCATCGCCGCCGCGGTGGAGTTGCCGGTCGCCCAGGCGTCGTTGACCCACTGGATGGTGTTGGGCGAACAGGCCTTGCCGGTCAGGTCGGAGCTGGCGGTCGACGATGCCAGAAACGTCATGCGGCTGTCGCGCAGCAGCGAATTGATGGTGAGGCCGACCGCCGAGTTCGGCACGTCGACCACGGCGTCGACACCGTCAACATCAAGCCATTTGCGCACGATCGCCGAACCCACGTCGGCCTTGTTCTGGTGATCGGCGTAGACGATCTCGACCTTGATGTTCTTTCCGCCGCCGTTGAAATCCTCCGCCGCCATGCGCGCGGCTTCCACCGAACCCATGCCGTTGGTGTCCTGGAAGATGCCGGAGATGTCGTTGAGCACGCCGACGCGCACGACGTTGTCGGAAATCTCCGCGCGCGCCGCGCCCCACGTCGCGCATGACAAAGCAAGCGCCAGACCGAACCTGCAAACCTTCATTGTTCTCTCCCTTTGGAATTCGATTTTGAGTTTCCCGGACTTCGCCGGGTTTGATTTCACCGCGCGATATCGGACGATGGCGCCGTTACAATTGCCGGTCCGGCAGGCTGAGGACCAAACCATCGAGATCGGCGGCGAACTTGATCTGGCAGGACAGGCGGCTGTTGGTCCGCCGTTCGGCGGCGGCGCCGTCCAGCAGCGCGTCCTCGTCGCCACCCATGGCCGGCAGGCGCGCAAGCCAGGCCTCGTCGACATAGACGTGGCAGGTGGCGCACATGGCGTTGCCGCCGCATTCCGCCAGGATTCCGTTGATGTCCTGCCGCGTCGCGGCCTGCATGGCGCTTTCGCCCGCGCTTGCCTCGATGTTCTGCCGGCGGCCGTCGGGATGGATGAAGGTGATGCTTGGCATGAGCGGTCCGTCAGGCCGGAGAAATCGTAATGGGGAGGCTTTCGAGGCCGCGCAGCGTGTTGTTGTAGCGGCGCTTCACCGGACCGGTGATCGCGATGGTCGCAACTTTGCGTGCAATCGCCGCCAGCATTACCTCGCCTTCGACACGCGCGAGAAGCTGGCCGACGCACATATGGATGCCCGAACCGAACCCGACATGGCCCGAGGTACGGCGGGTGACGTCGTAGCTATCAGGGTTTTCCCAGCGCCGCGGATCGCGGTTGGCGGCGCCGAGGAACATCAGCACCTTCTCGCCTTCACCGATGCGGTGGCCGGTGAGTTCGACTTCCCGCGTCGTGGTGCGGAAGAAGGTCTGCACCGGGCTTTCGTAGCGGATCGCCTCCTCGAACGCATTGCGCGCCAGCGTCGGATCGCTGCGCAGCCGCGCGAGTTGATCGGGAAAGCGCGCCAGGCAATAGATCGCGGCGCCGATGCCGTTGACGGTCGTGTCGAGGCCCGCCGAAAGCAGCGAGCGCACCAACAGCGGCGCCTCTTCCGCGGTGATGTCGCCCGCATCGGCGCGTGCATGGACACAGGCGCCGAATCCGCCGGGCGCGAGATTTTCGCGCTGGCACTGCGCGGCGACATAGGCCTGGTGCGGCGCCGAGCGTTCGATCGCCTCCTGGCGCAACTGGTTCGGCGGCCCGAAGGAGTTGAACACCAGGCTCGCGTAAGGCAGCAGGTTCTCGCGCCCCTCCTGCTTCAGGCCCATCGCATCGGGAAACACCGAGAGCGGATAGGCCTCCGCAAGATCGGCAACCGCGTCGAAACTTCCACGCGCCAGCAATTCGTCGACCTTGGCGGCGGCCATCGCCGTGAAATGTTCGCGCACCCCTTTCATCGCCGTCGGCGACAGCACCTGGGCGAGCACCGTGCGCGTCCTGGTATGCGCCGGAGGGTCGGCCTCAAGAATGATGCTCTGCGGGCGCCACGGCTTTTCCTTGGCGAAATCGCTCAGGCCCACGCCGCGGCTCGAACAGAACGTCAGGGGATCGTTGAGGACGGCATGCACCTCGGCATAACGCGCCACGCCATAGACGCCCCATTTGTCGAGCCATACCAGCGGCCCGGCCTCGCGGAGGGTGTCGTGGATCGCGTGCGGATCCTCGAAAAACTCGTTCGAGAACGGGTCTACGTCCAGGCTTGGCACACCGGCCGGCGCCGCCCGCGCCGGGGTTGCAGAATCTGTGCGGGAGGTCGCGCTCATGTGGGTCTCCTGCATATTGTTCTTGCGGAACGGTGTGCCCTGTCTCTATGTCTGGAATGCTGGAGCGGCTTCGGAAGAGCATGAGCAGGAACAAACAGGCGCGCGCGCCCCGCGCGGGCACGGCAGGCAGGAGCGGACGCGCCGAACAGGTGCTCGACCTCGACCGCTACGTTCCCGCGCTCATCACCTTCATCGCCAACAAATTGTCGCGCAGCGCGACCGTGGTCTATCAGAAGCGCTTTGGCGTCAACGTCACGGAATGGCGGATTCTGTCGCTGCTGGCGATCGAGCCGGAAATTTCGGCGGCGCGCATCTGCCACGTCATCGGTTTCGACAAGGGACCGGTCAGCAGAACCTTGGCAGGAATGGAGGAGCGCGGGCTGGTCAGCATCAGGGCCGACCGGCAGGACGGACGCACCCATTCGATCTCGCTGACCGCGAAGGGATTTACCACCCACGACCAGGTCATCGCGGTCGCGCTCGAGCGCGAACGCCGCCTGCTCTCCTGCCTGAGCAAGCCGGAGCGGGAAACCCTGATCGGGCTGCTGCTGCGGGTTCACGGCAATCTCGATGCCGTAAAAGGCGCGGGCGAAATCAACGACCGGGACTGAGCGGAACGCGTCGGCCACGCCGCGCTGAACGACGACGACGCCATCGTGCTGCGCGCGCAGTACCGCACTGTGTCGTGACGATCCGACACGCCCAAACATCCGTTTCTCCCTGCGCGGCCCGGCACTCTCTGCGCTCTGCGATCGGCCGCTTGTCGAAAACAGGCTCGCACAAATTAGTTGCCTTGGCAACATAAACGGCAGGCCTCGACGATCGATTTTCGGCCGCCGCCGGTTCCTGCCGGCAGCAGGCTGATCAGGTCATTTCTTGACCAGCGGGCAGTTGCCCTCGCTTTCGGGGCGAAACGCCTGATCGCCCGGAATTGTCGCAACGACCTTGAGCAGGTCCCACTTCGACGTGGACTCGTCGGGCTTCTTCACCTCCAGCAGATAGAACGGGTGAATCTTGCGGCCATCGCTCCGGATGGTTCCCTTGCCGAACAGCGGGTCATCGGTCGGCATCGCCTTCATCGCCGCGACCACGGCCTTGCCGTCGGCGGCGCCGCCGATCTTGTCGACCGCTTTCAGGTAATGCAGCACGGACGCGTAGACGCCGGCCTGCATGTCGTTCGGATAATTCTTCTGCGGATGGCGTTCGGCGAACCGCTTGGCGAAGGCGCGCGTGCCGTCGTTCAAATCCCAGTAGAACGGATTCATGATCTGCGCGCCCTGCGCCGCCTTCAGGCCGAGCGCGGGAATGCCGTTCATGCCGAGAATCAGCCCGACCAGCTTCTGCTTCTTCGTCAGCCCGAACTCTGCCGCCTGCTTGATCGAGGTGATGGTGTCGTCGCCCGCATTGGCCACTCCGACGATATCGGCGCCCGAGGCCTGCGCCTGCAGCAGGAAGGACGCATAGTCGGCGGTGCCGAGCGGATGGCGCACGGCGCCGAGCACTTCGCCCCCGGAGGCCTTGACGCCTTCGGCGGCCTGCCTCTCCAGATCGTGGCCGAAGGCGTAATCGGCGGTCAGGAAGAACCATTTCTTGCCGCCCTGCGCGACCACGGCTTTGCCGAGGCCGCGGCCATAGGCGTAGGTGTCGTAGGTCCAGTGCACGGTATTCGGCGTGCACTTTTCGCCGGTGAGAAGCGCGGTTCCGGCGCCCGAACCGATGAAGACCTTGTTCTTCTGCTCGCTCATATTGGCGACCGCGAGCGCGATCGCCGAGTTCGGCAGGTCGAAAATGGCGTCGATGCTTTCGGTGTCATACCAGCGCCGCGCGATGCCGACGCCGACATCGGTCTTGTTCTGATGATCGGCGGTGATGACTTCGACGGGCTTGCCGGCGGCCTTGCCGCCATAATCCTCCACGGCCATTTGCGCTGATATGACCGAGCCTACGCCCTGATAGGTCGAAAACACGCCCGACTGGTCGTTGAGCACGCCGATCCGGACGCGCTCCTGGCCGTGGGCCGTACTAGCAAGCATGCCGCCGAGCGCGGCAACGAGCATTCCTGTGCGAAACAACTGTCGCATACATTCCCTCCCTCTATGGAAACGGCGGCCTTCGCGACCACTTCGAAATTACTTATAACTTATAAGTATTTTGAGGATTGTCAATTCACGTGGTGCCGTGCGAGCTATTGCCCATGGGAAGAATCGCCAAAGTTTCGACGCGCAAGGGCAACGGGGCCGCCAGACCGGCCGAGCCGGGTGCGGGCCGAGAGCTCGATCTCACCGCGCTACGGCAGACCCCGGGATTCATGATCCGGATCCTGCAGTTGCAGAACTTCGAGGCGTTTTATCCGTATTTCGACGCGCTAAAACTCTCGCCGCTCGAATACGCCATCCTCGTCGCGGTGCGCGACAACAGGACGGTGACGCAGAGCGAACTTGCCGGCGTGCTGAAAATGCAACTGCCCAATTTGGTAAAAATCCTGTCGCGGATGGAGGAGACCGGCGTCTTGAAACG
Source organism: Bradyrhizobium sp. AZCC 1678 (assembly GCF_036924765.1). Taxonomy (NCBI): domain Bacteria; kingdom Pseudomonadati; phylum Pseudomonadota; class Alphaproteobacteria; order Hyphomicrobiales; family Nitrobacteraceae; genus Bradyrhizobium; species Bradyrhizobium sp. AZCC 1678. The sequence continues at coordinate 1,255,911 of NZ_JAZHSE010000001.1, read as the reverse complement.
CAAGCGGTCCACGCGGGACAAGCGGGCGGTCGAGCTCAGCCTCAGCGCGGCGGGCGAGCGGCGCGCCGACGAGGCCAGCCGGCTCGGCGAACGTTTCAATGCACAGACGCTTTCCGCACTCAGCAAGCCCGAGCAGACCGCCTTTCTCCAGATGCTGGTGCGGCTGGTCGAAGCGCACAAGAACGGATTTTAAGGCGCCTGCGTCTCAGCCGGCGCAGCCGACCCATTCAGCCGAGGAATCATCGCCCAGCGTCGCCACCGCGGCCGCGCGCCGCGTCAGCACCGCGCGCTGGTTGATGTAGCCCTTGTCGGTGATCTCGCCACCGTCGACGGACGCGAACTCGGCCAGCAGCAGCGCCCGCGTGGCATGGCCGGACGAATTGCCGCTCTGCGCCTTCAGTTTGGCGAGGCCCTGCGCGATTGTAGCCCGCACCTTGTCGTGACCGATCACGCCGTTCACGTCGGCATTATCAGGCAGGCCGGCATGGGCCCGGCAGGCCGCGATGTTTGGAAATACCAGAAAGCGGACCTCATCGCCGCCATGGCCGGTGACGACAATGTCCTGCGCCAGCGGCGCCAGCGCGGCGATGCCCGCAACGCGCAGCGTTCCGACGCTGACCCAGGTGCCGGAATTGAGCTTGAAGTCCTCGGCGACGCGGCCGTCGAAAAACAGGCCGAGTTCGGGACGCGCCGGATCGGCGAAAGTCACGGCGTCGCCGATCAGGTAAAAGCCTTCCGCGTCGAACGCCTGCGCGGTCAATTCCGGCGCCTTCCAGTAGCCGGGCGTGACGTTCGGGCCGCGCACGCGCACCTCCAGCTTGTCGCCCGACGGCACCAGCTTCAGTTCAGTCCCCGGGATCGGCACGCCGATATTGCCGGAGCGCTTGGCCTGGAAGTGACAATCGGTCGCGAGCGGCGAGGTTTCGGTCGAGCCCCACGCCGACACCATCGGCATCGCGCGGCCGACGGTCTTGATCGAGAGCTCCTCCAACGCGTCCCAGAGATTCTGCGGCAGCGCCGCGCCCGCATAGAAGGCGAATTTTACCTCGCTGAAGAATTTTTGCCGCAGCTCCTCATCGCTTCGCAGCGCCACGATCAGCATGTCAAAACCGCGCGGCACGTTGAAATAGACTGTCGGCATCACGCTGCGCAGGTTGGCCAGCGAAGTCGCGAACAGCCCGGGCGCCGGCTTGCCGCCGTCGACATAGAGCGTGCCGCCGTTGCGCAGCACCAGATTGAAATTGTGGTTGGCGCCGAAAGTATGGCTCCACGGCAGCCAGTCGAGGATGACGAGATCCTCGCCGCTATTTTCGAGGAACGTCCATGTCTGCGCCTTGGCCTCTTGGCTCGAGGTCAGCATGCGCTGGGTGTTGATGACGGCCTTTGGCGTGCCGGTCGAGCCTGACGTGAACAGGAATTTTGCGATCGTGTCGGGCGCGATCGCGGCAAAGGCTTTTTCGACGTCGGGCGTTTCCGGCGTGGCCGCAATGTTGCGAAACGAGATGGCGTCGGTGTCCCCAGCGCTGCCGCTGACGATCGCGGCCGAATGCAGCGGCTTGATCGCCGCCAGCGCCGCCGCGAACGGTTTCGTGCCGGAAACATAGATCGCGCCGGGCCGAAGCAGCGTGATCATGCTCCGGAGCTTGTCGAAGTCTTTCGACATCAGCGAATAGGCCGGCGAGATCGCGGCCGATGGCACGCCGACGTGCTGGGCCGCGAGCGCGAACAGCGCGTGCTCGACGCTGTTGTCGGACAGGATCACCAGCGGCCGCTCGGCGCTCAGCCCTTGCGCGAGGATCCACGCGGCGCTCGCGCGAACCTGCATCAGCGCGTCCTGGTAGGTGACCGTCGACCACGGCGTATCGGCGCTCGTACGATCGGCGAGAAAAACCCGCTCCGGCGCCTGCCGCGCCCAATGCTCCAGCCAGTCGCCGATGCAACGCGCGCCCGGCTGCAGCGGCACGGTCGACCGCACCAGAATGCTGCCGTCGGCGCGGCGGTCGGCGACAATCGCGGGCATCGCGAACAGGCTGCGGGAATTGTCACCGCTTGCGGCGGCGAGGGTCATGGTTTCCTCCTGTCCCGGCTGGTTACGGGATTGCCGTGCGTCATGCCGGCGTGCAGCTCGAAGGGCTGCTTGGCCCTAATGTTGAGCACAACAATTGTTGTCGTCAACAACAATCTTCCCTTGAAGTGCGCGAAGCGTTAGAAGGAGAGGCGATGGCGGGAAACAGTCACATGCCCAGAACGGCCAAATCGCGCGCAAGCGCGCGACCGCGTTCCGGCCGCAAGCAAGCCGGAAACGGCAGCACGCAAAGCAACGTCATGAATGACGGGATCGCCCTCGACGCGCTGGCGGGCCACGCCGGCTATGCGGTACGGCGCTTCCAGATCTGGATTTTTCAGGATTTTATCCGCACGCTCGCCGCCGTCGACATCCGTCCCACGCAATACTCCGTCATGACGGTGATCGGTGCCAATCCCGGCCTGAGCCAGATGGCGGTCGCCAAGCGGCTCGGGATCGAGCGCGCCAGGCTGGTGCATCTGCTGGACAGTCTCGAACATCGCAACCTCGTCAGCCGCATCCAATCGGCCACCGACCGGCGCTCCCACGCCCTGCACCTGACCGCGCGAGGCAGGACCGCACTGGCGCAGTTCAGGCGGCTCGCCGCCGAACATGAGCGCCATGTGGCCGATAAAATCGGCAAGGAAAACCGCGAGCGGCTGCTGCAAATCCTGTCCGCGTTCACCTGAGCGGGGCCGCAGCCTCGCCTTAGGCCTCACCGCTCAGATTTTAGGCATATACTCGGCCGCGCCGGGCACGCAGCGCGTGCATGCTCGTGTCCTAAACACCTGATATTACGTACCTATCGTTTAAGGCTGGCGCCATCCAACGATTGTACACAATGGCACATCGCTTGCTTCATTCGCGGTAACCTTTGCTCGCTGGAGTTTTGCTCGCCATGGAGTCTGACGCGCCTGAAACCGTTGCCGCCATCGTCGCCGCGCACCGCGCCGCGACCATGACCCCGGCGCAAACCATCGCCCGCTTCTATCAGCGCATCCGCGCCTATAACGATCCGGCCGTGTTCATCAGCCTGCGCGACGAGAAGGAGGCGCTGGCGGATGCCGAAGCGCTGGCCTCGAAGGATGCGGCATCGCTTCCGCTGCTCGGCGTCCCGGTCGCAGTGAAAGACAATATCGACGCGCAGGGTTTGCCGACCACGGCCGCCTGCCCGGCCTTCTCCTATTTGCCCGCGCAGGATTCGACGGCGGTCGCAAAACTGCGGGCGGCCGGCGCCATCATCATCGGCAAGACCAATCTCGACCAGTTCGCGACCGGCCTGGTCGGCGTTCGCTCGCCCTACGGCATTCCCGTCAATCCGATCCGCGCCGATCTGATTCCAGGCGGATCGAGTTCGGGATCGGCGGTCGCGGTTTCCGCAGGCCTGGTGCCGCTCGCGCTCGGCACCGATACCGCCGGTTCGGGCCGCGTGCCGGCGATGCTCAACAACATCGTTGGACTTAAGCCGAGCCTCGGGCTGATCTCCAACGCCGGGGTCGTTCCGGCGTGCCGGACGCTGGACTGCATTTCGGTGTTCTCGCTCACCGTCGACGACGCGATGACCGCACTGGCGGCGATGGCCGGCCCTGATGGCGCCGACCCGTTTTCGCGCGACCGGCCGCTGGGAGCAGTGTCCGCGTTTCCCGGCCAATTGCGATTGGGCGTGCCGCGCAACGGCCAACTGATCTTCTTCGGCGACCGCGCCGCGGAGAAAGCCTATGGCGAAGCGCTTGCGCGCTGGACATCGCTCGGCGCCACGCTGGTCGAATTCGATCTGGAGCCGTTTTATGAGACCGCGCGACTGCTCTATGAGGGACCGTGGGTCGCCGAACGTTATCTCGTCATTCGCGACCTGCTGGCATCCGCGCCGGATTCGATCCATCCGGTGACGCGCGAGATCACGGCGGCCGGCGCTCGGCTGACCGCCGCCGACACCTTTGCCTCGCTCTACCGGCTGCAGGCGCTGCGACGTGTCGCCGAGCGCAGCTTCGCCCATTTCGACGCGATGGTGCTGCCGACGGCGCCGACTGCCTATTCGACCGCGCAGGTGCTGGCCAATCCGGTCGAGCTCAACTCGAGGCTCGGCACCTACACCAATTTTGTGAATTTGCTCGACCTCTGCGGCCTTGCCTTGCCGGCCGCGATGCGCGCGGACGGCATTCCATTCGGCATCACGCTGCTTGCGCCCGCCGGACGCGACGCAGCGCTCGCCAGCATCGGACGGGTGTTTCATGCCGACACCAAACTGAAGATGGGGGCCAAGGGCCTGACGCAGCCCGCGCTCGCGCCATTGCCGGCCGGCACCAGCAACGATGAAATCACCATCGCCGTGGTCGGCGCGCATCTCTCCGGCATGGCGCTCAACGGCGAACTGCAGGTGCTCGGCGGACGCCTGCTCGAAGAGGCCACCACCGCGCCCGATTACAAACTCTATGCGCTCGACACCACGCCGCCAAAGCCTGGCATGCTGCGCGCGGGCACAGGCGCGGGCAGTTCGATCAAGCTGGAGCTATGGGCGCTGTCGGCCGCAGCCTTCGGCAAGTTCGTCGCCGCGATCCCGCCGCCGCTCGGGATTGGGACGGTACGGCTCGCAGATGGAAGAGGTGTGAAGGGCTTTGTCGTCGAACCCGCCGCGATCAATGGCGCACGCGATATTTCGGCCTACGGTGGCTGGCGCGCGTTCATGGCGGAGAAAGCGGGCGTCTAGCCGTCGTTTCGTAGGGTGGGCAAGCGGCGAAAGCCTTACACCGACACCGCGTAAATCTCATACTCCCCGCGCACCAGTTCGATATGGGCGCGCATCGCGGCCGCTGCACCCGCCTTGTCGCCGCGCATGATCGCGACCACGACGCGGTCGTGCTCGGCGTGCGATTTCGCCAGCCGCCCGAGGTTGCGGAATTGGGCGCGGCGGAACGGCTGCACCCGCACCCGCGTCGCCAGCGTCATCTCGGCGATATAGCTGTTCTGCGAGCCGGCATAGATCGCGTTGTGGAAACGCTCGTTGACCTCGTGAAAGCGTTCGGGATTGCCGGCGTGGCTCAGCACCCGCAATTCCTCGTGGACCGCTTCCAGCTTCTGGCGATCCCCCGGCGGCATCCGCTCCGCCGCGAGCCCGGCGCACAGCGCTTCCAGTTCCGCCATCGCCTCGAACATTTCAGTCAAACGATCCAGCGAAGGCTGCGCGACGACGGCGCCGCGGTGGGCGCGGGCTTCGACCAGCCCGCTCGCCACCAGTTGCCGCAGCGCCTCGCGAACCGGCGTGCGCGACACCGAAAAGCGCCGCGCAATATCGGTCTCGTCGAGCGCCGATCCCGGCGCCAGCACGCCGCGCACGATCTCGTCGGCCAACTGCAGCCGCAGCTCTTCCGCGCGCGTGACCTTGTCCCGCAGCGACGAAGGCCGATCGACGCGCCGGACCGGCGTCTCGGCCTCCGCGCCGGATGGCGGCGTTGGCGTGCGAAGATCGTCAAGACTCATGACTTCGAATCCACCTTGGGAGCGTCGGGATCATTGATGATGCTGACATGGGCCGCGACAATCCTCCAGCCTTCCGGAAAACGCACCCAGGTCTGCATCTGCCGTCCGACTTTGCCCGGCGCGCCCTCGCGATAGAACAGCGTCGAGGCGACCGCCGCGTCACGGCCATAGGTGGTGATCACGGTCTTGTCGGTCCGCCGCATCAGCCCGACCGGCGAGCGCGCGGCGCGGAACGCCATGATCGCCTCGTAGCCGTAGAGATTTTCACCAATGCCGTAGCGCAGCGTGCGGGAATCGTTGCGGAACAGTTCGTCGAGCACGGCCACGTCGTTCGACACCAGCGCCTTCTCGTAGCGCGCGAATTGCGCGGTGACTTCGGCCAGTACGTCGGGAAGATCGATCTTCATCGTCATAATCCTCTCGGGGCTGGAGCCGCGGCAACGCCCATACGTTCCAGCGCATGCGCAACCCGCAACGCGATATCCTCCCGCCAGGGCGCGGCGATAATCTGCACGCCGATCGGCATCGGCTCCAGCGGCACCGGCACCGCGACGACGGGCAGGCCGATGAACGAAATCGGCTGGGTGTGGATGCCGATATTGGCGCGCACGGGGAGTTCGACGCCGTCGAGCACGAAATTCACCTGACCGAGCTTGGGCGCGATGCAGGGCGTGGCCGGGGCGATAATCACGTCCACCGACTTGAACAGTTCGAGCACCTTTGCGCGATACCAGCGGCGGAATTTCTGCGCGCGATCGACCAAAGGCGCCGGGACCATCGCGCCGGCGATCAGGCGATCCCGCACCGCCGGATCGAAATCATTCGGACGTTTTCGCAGCCGGTCGAGATGAAGCGATGCGCCTTCGGTGGTGGAGATCACGTAAGCCGCCGCGCGGGCGCGCGCGGCCTCCGGAATTTCGATTGTTTGCGTGGCATCGAGCGCCCTGGAAACGCGCGCGACAGCCTCGACCGCTTCGGGAAAGACGTTCTTCTGAAAATAGCCGCCGGCCACCGCGACCCGCAGGCCCGAGACACCCTGCGCCAGCAGTGAGGTGACCGGTTCAACCGGCCGCGTCGTGCAGGCCGCGTCATCGGCGTCAGGGCCCTGCATGGCATCATAGGCCAGCGCGAGATCGCCGACGCTGCGCGCGAACGGGCCGAGATGATCGAAGCTTGCGACAAAGGGAAACGACCGCGCCCGCGACAGCCGGCCGTAGGTCGGCTTCAAGCCAAAGACGCCGCAGAACGACGATGGCACGCGGATCGAACCATTGGTGTCGGATCCCAGGGCGATCGGAACGAGCGCGCCGCCAACCGCACTGCCGGAGCCGCCCGAGGAGCCGCCGGTCATCCGCGTCGGATCATGCGGATTGCGCGACGGGCCGTCATGCACGTTCTCGCCCGTAAAATCGTAGGCGTATTCGCCCATGTTGAGCGCGCCGACCAGCACGGCGCCAGCGGCCTCCATGCGCTCGATCAGCGTGGCATCACGCGGCGACGGCGCCAGATCGCGATTGATCTTCGACCCGGCGCGGGTGGAAAGACCTTTGACGTCGAACAGGTTCTTCACCGCGAACGGCACGCCGGCGAGCGGGCCGACCTTCTGGCCGGCGGCGATTGCGGCATCGACCGCGCGGGCTTTCGCACGCGCGCGGTCGGCGGTGACGTCGGTGAACGAATTCAGCACGGAATCGTGTTTGGCGATTCCCGCCAGCGCAGCCTCGGTCGCGTCAAGCGCGGACAGCTTGCCGTCTGTTACGGCCTGCGCGATTTGTTGGGCTGACAGCCCGTCGGTGTTTACAGTCATGGCGCTATCAGGCTGTGTAGACACTGGCCGGCTCGGTTTCGTCCGGCAGCGGGAATTCATCGACCAGCCGCGCCAGCCTCAGCGACACTTCGAGATTTGCCCGCACGGCAGGCCGCCAGGCTTCCTCGACCGGCAGCGCCAGCGCGTTGGATACGGCGTTGATGTAATCGTCCAGCGGATCGGCGGGCATTTTTCGTTCTCACTCAACTTTATAGTGAACCGGCAACGGCGGATGCGGGATCGCCGTCAGCAATTCCTTGGTGTAGGCATCCTGCGGATCGCCGAGCACCCGCTCGGATGAACCTTGCTCGACGATTCGTCCCGCACGCATCACGATGACACGATCGCACAGCAAACGCACCACATTCAGATCATGCGACACGAACAAATAGCTCATACCCATCGACTGCTTGAGATCCTGCAGCAGATTGAGCACGACGGCCTGCACGGAGACGTCGAGCGCCGCCGTCGGCTCGTCGAGGATCACGAGCTTTGGATGCAGCGCGATGGCGCGTGCGATGCCGACGCGGGCCTTCTGGCCGCCGGATAATTGGTGCGGGAAGCGATCGAGCAGGTTGATGGGCAGACCGACCAGGCCGGCCAACTCCTCGCAACGCGCGCGCAGCGCGTCACGTCCCCTGACGTCGCCAAGCTGCATGATCGGATCGGCGATGGCACGTGCGGCGGTGAAGCGCGGGTTGAGGCTGTCGGTGGGATCCTGGAACACCATCTGGATGCTCTTGCGCAGCGGCAGCCGCGCAAACGCTTGCGGCAGGATGGCGCCGATCTCCTCGCCATCGAACAGGATGCGGCCGGACGTCTGATCGAGGAGCCGCATCACCATCATCGACGTCGTCGACTTGCCGCAGCCGGATTCGCCGACGAGGCCAACGCTCTCGCCATGGCCGACGGTGAAGCTGATGCCGTCGACGGCGCGGAATATCTCGGCTTCGACCGGCGGCTTGCGGGAGAACAGTTTGCCGAGGACGGCGGTCGCGCCCTGGCGCGGATATTCCTTGACCAGCTTTTCGACGAGAAGGAGGGGTACTTCCTCCCTCTCCCCGCTCTTCGCGGGGAGAGGGTCGGGGTGAGGGGCTGCCTCCGAGAGCGCAGTCCGCGGAGAGTCCCCCTCACCCGCCGCGCTCCGCGCGTCGACCTCTCCCCGCGCGCGGGGAGAGGCGGAGACCGCCTCCTCCTCCGGCAGCAAATCGCGCAACGACACGCCGATCCTCGGCGTCGCGCGCATCAGTTTCTTCGTATAGGCGTGCTCGGGCCTGGCAAAGATATCGGCGGACTTCGCGGTCTCCACCACCCGGCCCTTTTCCATCACTACCACGCGGTCGCAATAAGCGGCGGCGAGGCCCAGATCATGCGTGATCAGGATCGTCGACATATGCCGTCGTTTGGTGAGTTCGACGATCAAATCCATCACCGCCTTCTGCGTGGTGACGTCGAGGCCGGTGGTCGGTTCGTCCGCGATCAGGAGCTGCGGATTGCAGGCCAGCGCCAGCGCGATCACGACGCGCTGGCACATGCCGCCGGAAAGTTCGAACGGATAGGCGTGATAGCGCTCGCGGGGACGGGCGATCTTGACTTGCTCCAGCGCCTCGATCGCCTTCTCGCCGCGATCGCTGGCCGCGCTCTGCACGTGCTGGCGCAGCACGTCCTCGATCTGGTCGCCGACTTTGCGGATCGGGTTCAGCGCCGCGCGCGGGTTCTGGAAAATCATCGAGATTTCGCGGCCGCGCAGGTCGCGCATCTCGTTCTCGCTCGCGGCCTTGACGTCGATGCCGGAGAACATCACCGAGCCGTCGGCGATCCGGCCGGCGCGGTCGAGGATCCGCATTACGGCATAAGATGTCACCGATTTGCCGGAGCCGGACTCGCCGACGATGCCAAGCGTTTCGCCCTTGGCCACCGAGATGTTGACGTGCTGCACCGCCTTGACGATGCCACGGCGCGTGGTGAATTCGACGGTGAGGTCGTTGACGTCGAGCAGGGGCTGGGCGGTCATGACGGCCTCCGCAAAAATATCGAAAACAACCCCATGCAAAGTAGAACGGTCAGCCCCCCTGTCGCATTCCCCGTGCGGGGACCGAGACGAGCAAAGCTTGAATCAGCCATCACGTCCTCCGCTGCGGATCGACGATGTCGCGCAGGCCGTCGCCGAGCAAATTGAAGCAGAACACCGCGATCATCAGCGCAAGCCCCGGGAACAGCGCGATCCACCATTCGCCCGACACCATGAAGCCCGCGCCTTCCGCGACCATGATGCCCCATTCCGCCGTCGGCGGCCGCACGCCGAGCCCGATGAAGGAGAGCCCGGCAGCGTTGAGGATCGCATAGCCCATGGTGAGCGACATCTGCACGATCATGATCGGCATGATGTTGGGCAGGATGTGCACCAGCAGAATCCGCATCTCGCCATTGCCCGACAGCCGCGCCGCCTGCACGAAGCCGGCGTCGCGGCGCACATTCGCCTCGGCCCGCGCGACGCGCGCATAGAGCGGAAAGTTCACGATCGCGGTGGCGATGATGATGTTCTGCACGGTGTTGCCAAGCGCTGCGACGATGCCCATCGCCAGCACGAACAGCGGAAACGCCATGATGGTGTCGGCGACACGGCCGACGATACGATCGGTCCAGCCGCCGAAATAACCGGCGGCGATGCCGGCCAGCCCGCCCATCAGGAACACCAGCACCACGGAAGCGACCGCGATGAAGGTATCGAGCCTTGTGGCGACGACGACGCGGCTGAAAATGTCGCGGCCCAATTGATCGGTGCCGAACCAGTGCGCCGCGGATGGCGGTTTCAGGGCTGCCGCGGTATCGCTGGCGAGCGGATCGTAAGGCACGATGTAGGGGCCGAAGATCGCGGCGAACAGGATGATCACCAAGAGGCCGAAGGCGAACGCCGTGACGCGGTTCTCGCCGAGCACGTAGCGGGTGTGCTCAAACATCGCTGATAGTCCCGAGGTACGCGCGGGTCCGACGGGCTCAGCGGCAGGCGCAACGCTACTCATCTTCCTACCTCACCCTTCCAGCCGCACGCGCGGATCGATCACGCCGTAGAGAATGTCGATGATCAGATTGAGCAGCACGTACATGACCGCCATGGTCAGCACGAAGCCTTGCACCGGCGCGAAGTCCGACGAGATCAATGCTTCGACGGCGTAGGAGCCGATGCCGGGCCAGGCGAAAACTTTCTCGACCAGCACATTGGCCCCCAGCAGGAACGAGAACACCATGCTGAGCGTGGTGATGACCGGCAGCATCGCGTTGCGAAACGCGTAGGTGACGATCACGGTCGACGGCGACAGCCCGCTGGCGCGCGCGGTGCGGACGAAATCGGACGCCAGCACCGCCAGCATCGAGGCCCGCGTCATGCGCGCGATCGGCGCCAGCGAGAAGATTGCAAGCGTTGCCGCCGGCAGGATCAACTGGCTCAGCGCGGAACGAAATGTCTCGAGATCGCGCGCGATCAGGGCGTCGATCAGATAAAGGCCGGTCACGGCGGGCGGCGCGCTATAGAACACGTCGAGGCGGCCGAGCGGCGCCGGCGACCAGCCGAGGCGGAAATAGAACACATAGACCAGCACCAGACCTGTAAAGAATACCGGCAGCGATACGCCGGCCGTCGTGGTGATGCGACAGAGATGGTCGATCCAGGAGCCCGGGCGCGTTGCCGCCAGCACGCCGAGCGGGATGGCTATCATGACCGAAACGACGAGGCCGAGCAGCGTCAGTTCGGCAGATGCCGGCAGGCGGTTGCGAATTTCGGTCGCGACCGGCTGGCCCGTGGTGAGCGAGTTGCCGAAATCGCCATGCGCGAGATCGTTAGTGTAGCGGAAAAACTGCTCGATCAGCGGCTTGTCGAAGCCGAGTTTCTTGCGGATCTGCTCAATGGCTTCCTTGCTCGCCGCGGGTCCGGCGAAATAAGCCGCGGGATCGCCGGGCAATGCGCGCGTCAGGAGGAACGTGACGATCACGACCCCGATCAGCGACGGGATCGCAAACATCAGCCGCTTGCCGATCATGGTCAGCATGACGCTCGCCTCTTATGCTTTCACGAGCGCGCGATAATCCAGGCGACGGTGGAACCAGTACTGATAGCCCGACACATTCTTCTGCATCGCGACGTTGACATAGGGCTGATACAGCGGGATGCGCGGGATGTCCTTGAAGGCGAGATCGACAAAACCCTTTACGTCGGTGTCGTATTTGGCGGTGTTGCCGATCGCCGCGGCGTCGACGGCGCCGCTGATGAATTCGTCCATCGCCTTCGACTGGTAGCTCATGGTGTTGAAGATCGAATTCTTGCCGTCGTAACACCAGATGAAGAAATACTCGGGATAATCGAGCCAGCCGGAAAACACGTTGGTGTAGAGTGGCAGTACCTTCTTGTTCAGTTCGGTGCGCCAGTTGGCGCCGGGGATCTTGTTGATGGTGGTCTTGATGCCGATCTGTGCGAGGCTCTCCTGCACCAGCACACAGAGCGGCTCGTTGACGCCGGCAAAGCCGAGGTCGAACGACAGCGTGGTCTCGAAACCGTTGGGATGGCCGGCCTCCGCCAACAGCGCCTTGGCCCTGGCGATATCGGTGACGTATTTGGTCGGCTGCGGCCACGCCACCTCGGTGGCCTTGTCGGCAGCGGCGCCGAACATCGGCTTGGCCAGGCCGAACAGCACCGCATCCATGATCTTCTGGTAGGGGATCGCGCAGGCAACCGCCTCGCGAACCTTGGGATTGTCGAACGGCGGGATCTTGACGTTCATGCCGATGTACTGGACGCCATTGGAATACGGCACCGAGACGATGTTGAGCTTGCCGCTGTCCTTCAGCTCGACGAAATCCTTGTTCGGCAGATCGTAGGAGATGTCGGCGTCGCCGCGCTCCAGCAGCGCGCGGCGGTTGCCGGCTTGCGGCACCATGCGCCAGATCACACGCTTGACCTTCGGCAAGGGACCGCCGACCCACGAATCGTTGCGCTCCATGATGACTTCGGTGCCGGCGGTCCACTTCGTCACCTTGTAGGCGCCGGAGCCCGCGGTCTGCTGCTTGGTGTATTCGAGACCCCAGGGATCCTTCTCGGTGGCGTTCTTCTTCACCAGCTCGGAATTGACGATGCAGGGGACGATGACCGCGAGATCCGGCAGAGTCAGGCGATCCTTCTTGGCAAAATCGACCCGTACCGTGTTGTCGTCGACGACCACGAACTGCTCGGGCTTGGTCAGGGAGCCCGCGCCCATCTGGAAGGTCGGAAAACCGCCGACGCTCACCGCGCGATCGAGCGACCACTTGACGTCCTTGGCCGTGACCGGCGCGCCGTCGTGGAACGTGGCTTTCTTCTTCAGCTTGAAGGTGACCGACATGTCGCCGACATTCATGTCCTCGGCGAGTTCGGGCTTGAACTTGTCGCGGTCGTAATACGGCACGCCGCCCGGACCGCTCTTCATCTCGTGGCTGATCAGGCGGTCGTAACAATTCCACGACACTTCATAGCCGGGCACGTTGGTGCCGACGCCGTGAATGTCGAGGTTGTTGGGGCCGCTTTCCGAGACAATCAACAGCGTTTCCGACCGCGCATCAGCCTTGGCCACGGACCAGATCGCCGGTGCGGGCACCATCGCGCCCGCGGCAACTCCAGTGACGGATTTCAGGAAATCGCGACGCTTCATGGGTGATGCTCCAAACGCCTGAGGGGAAAACGGCTTTGGAACAGGAATCGCAAGGTTTGTGCCAACCGTTAAAACAAAGCTAATCCTCGCCTAAGCCGCTGATTTATCGGCAGGATGGACAACAAACAGGGATTCTCGATTGAGCGTGCCGGCCCATTGATTGCATACAAAGAGGCATATTTGCCTACTTTTAACGCAGATATTTTGAGCGCTCCATTGCTGTGCGGCACTCAAATGGGCCAGAGCAAATCCTGCAGTTCACGGAGGTCAGCGGCCTTCTGCTGCCAGCCCGCGATACAGATGCTTCTGGCGGGATCACTGTGACGATGCAGCAGCAACAGCACCATCAGCCGCCGTTTCAGGTCGGGCGTGATATCCGCAGCCGAATATCCGAAGCCCCCAAACAGGCTCCGCACCCGCCGCGGCATGCCAGCGGTCATGAAGGCGCTCGGCCCCAGCAGGTCGTATTCGCCCCTGCCCGTCATCACGTCGCCGAAATCGATCAACCCAGCGAGGCGCCAACCGCCGCCATCGCGGCTCAGCAGGAAATTCTCCGGGATGTATTCGCCGGTCAGGATCACCGGCGGCCCGTCCAGCGCAATCAGCATGGGCGCCGTATCGCGCAGCAGTTCGTCCAGTCCATCCAGAAATTTCTGCGGCAATCCGAGACGCTCGTGCCGCGCACGGCATCCCTCGATCTGCCCGGGCATGAAGACGTCCCAGCTCGGCTCGATCTGCGCGAGCACCCCGGCAGGAACGCGCTGCACCTCGGCAATGGTCTCGCCTATTTCGGCAAGAACGCGTTCCTTGTCCGCTTCCGGCATAGACGGCCACGCGTCCCCACCCAACACCCCCGACAGCCGCGTGATGACGAGATATGGCCATCCGTCGCGCTCCCCTTCGGCGACGGTTTCGGGGATCGCGATACGAAGCTGTCCACGGAGCTGCGCGAGCGTGCTTCGTTCTGAAGCAAATTGGCTGCGAAGAAATGGCGGGAAAATCTTCAGGATGAGTTTTTCATCGAGAGCCACTACGACGTTGGTGCCGGTGGTGAAGACGTGCGGCGCCGCGCATGCCAGGCCGTGGCTGCGGGCGATATCGCGCGCGATCGGCAGCCATTGCGCCGGATCGGCGCGCCAGGCGCGGAAGGGTTCGTAGTCGGTGAATGCCGGCAGCGATGCGGTCATGGTGCCTGATCATTATTTATCATCATTGCGAGCGAAGCGACTTGTCCGCCGTAGCTCAACGAGCGAAGCGAAGCAATCCACGCCTCGGCGCGGGGACAGATGGATTGCTTCGCTTCGCTCGCAATGACGGGGTGGATCTATCTGTCCGGATTGGCCCGCTCGAACTGGCGCAGCAGGCGATTGCCGCGCTCGACGGCGAGGTCGAGGGCTGCCTGCGCGGACTGCTTGGCGCTGAAAACCTGCTCGAGTTCTTCGTCGATCACGCTGCGGATCAGCACAAAGGACCCAAGCCGGATTCCCTTCGAATTCTCGGTCGGCGGCTTCAAGGTGAGTTGCTCGATACCGATCGCCGCACCGGGATCGCGATCGTAGAAGCCTTGCGCGCGGGTGAGGTCGAAGGCGGCGCGGGTGATCGGCAGATAGCCGGTGTGCTGGTGCCAGGCGGCCTGGACTTCCGGCTTCGACAGATAGGCGAAGAACCGCGCGACGCCGGCATATTCGGTGCGCGGCCGGTCGCGCAGCACCCAAAGCGTGGCGCCGCCGATGATGGAGTTTTGCGGGGCGCCTGTAGTTTCGGGCCGGTACGGGATCATGCCGTAACCGACCTCGAATTTGGAATTGGCCTTGATGTCGGCGCGCGTCCCGGACGAGCCGATGAAGATGGCGCATTCGCCCTTCTGAAAACGCGGCTCGGCCGATTGCCCGCGGCCGCTATAGTCGAAAACTTTCGTCGCCTGCCATTCCGCGAGCTGCGCGATGTGCCGGACCACGTCCTGGTTATTGAAGGTCAGCTCCGCATCGAGACCGCCAAAGCCATTGGCCCGGGTCGCCAATGGCAGATTGTGGAACGCGGAAAAATTCTCGACATGGACCCAGGAAGGCCAGGACGTGGTGAGCCCGCAAGGCGAGCCGGCCGCGCGCAGGCGCTTCGCCGCAGCGCCGACCTCGGCCCAGGTCTTCGGCGCCACCTCCGGATCGAGGCCCGCGGCGCGAAACAGATCCTTGTTGTAGTACAGGATCGGCGTCGAGACATTGAACGGAAACGACAGCATGTTGCCGGCGACGTCGGAATAATAGCCGGTCACGGCCGGCAGATACGCCTCCGGCGAGAACGGCTCCGACTGATCGCGCATCAAGTCGAACACCGGATAGATCGCGCCCTTTGCCGCCATCATGGTCGCAGTCGCGATCTCGTTGACCTGGACGATGGCGGGCTGGCTTCGCGAACGGAATGCGAAGATCGCTGCCGTCACCGTCTCGGTGTAGTTGCCCTTGTATGTTGGCACGATCCGATAGTCGGACTGCGACGCATTGAAATCGGCCGCCAGCTTTTCGAGCTGCTTGCCGAGCTCCCCCGACATCGCGTGCCACCACATGATTTCGGTGGCGGCCTGCGCCGGAGACGCAAGCGCCGTGGCGGCGAGGGCTGCGAATTGCAAGAATCTCAAGGCCAATTTCACTGGTGATTTCCTTGCTCTGCCGCGCCTTCGATAAATGGGTTCCCAAGCCCTCATAAATCGCTGCGGCTGCGGTTTCAATCCGCCCGGCATCGCCGCAGCGCACAACACAATTTAAGATTGTAGCGAGATTATCAGGATTACTGGCGGAAAACCGGCTGCCGGCCCAACCGCCAATAGCCAAGCATCGGTAAATTCTGCTAAAAATGCTTGAACCTTTTCTCCCCCACCGCAGACTCAATCTCTAAGGGGATTTGTCGCCTGTGTATCGCCGCGCCAACCTTTCGCGGACCTTCGTGCTTGTTGGTGCGCTGTTGCTTACGGCGGTCTCAACGGGTGCTGTTGCGCGCGAGTTTGGTATGCCCGATCCCCGGAACGAGAGGCATTTGATCGACGCGTTCCATTCCCGCCGGCTCGGCGCGGAGGAAGCCCTCGAACATATCAAGACCGGCGCGGCCGGTCTCAACCGTACCATCGTTGCATTGATCGGGGCGACGACGCCGCTATTGATCACGCGTCTTCGTGGAGTGGAATGAATTTGACCGGCGCACCGCAACAACAGCGAGCAGCGGAACGGCCGGCGAGCTTCGCCGCGCGCGGGCGTTTTCGCGTCGTGCAGTGGTTGCGCGCGGTGCCGATCCGCTGGCGCATCTTGTCGATCGCGGGATTGAACTCCGCCGTCGTCGTGGTGCTCGCCGTATTGATCTGGAACGGCGCCAAGGTGCTGGGCTCGGCCTGGGACGACGTCCGGCAGGTGCGCGAGTCCGACAAGATCCTGGCATTGCTGGAAAGCGAAACCAGCCGGCTGCAGAACCTGATCCATCGCTACATCAACCAGCCGAGCCCCGACCTGTTCGCCGAGATCCTGCTGCTGCGGGAAGCGGTGCTCGGCACGCTGACCACGCGCGCCGCGAACGATCCGATGCTGTCAGGATCGGTCGAGCGGCTCGAACACGTCACCGACCGTTTCCTCAACGGCTTCGGCGAATTGCGCGCCGTGCAGGCCACCATCACCAGGACCTATGAGCAGCAGGTGCTGGGCCCGGCCCGGGAAATGGCCGGGCTGTATTCGATCATCGAGGGCGCCACCGGGCATCGCGATGCGCAGATCTGGCCGGCACTCGGGAAATCCCGCGAGGCATTCACGGCCATGCTGGTCGCTACCAACGCCTATTATCTGTCGCGCGCCTCGACCTCCGCCGAGGACGCCCGCAGGAACACCGAGACGATCGAGAACACCATCCCCGCGATGGCCGACCTCGCCGACAACGACCTGCAGCGCATGGCGCTGACGCGGTTGAAGGCGCGGACGGTGGCGCTGCGCGAGGGGATGGCCAAGCTGACCGAGCAGCTCACGATCCGGACCGAGCTCTTGCGCAACACCATCGATGCCAGCCAGGCCGAGGCGATCGGCGTCATCGACGAGTTGTCGGTCAAGATGCGCCAGCGCGAGCAGAAGGCGCAGGAGACGTTCGACAAGACACTGGCGGGCATCTCGCGCCGGGTGCTGTCGATCGCGGTGATGTTCCTCGGCATCATCCTGTCCGCCGGCGTCCTGATCGCGCTCTCGATCCGCCTGCCGCTGCAGCAGATCCTGCGGGCGATGCATGCGATCACCTCGGGCAATTACGATCGCCGGGTGCAGGGCACCACCGCCCGGGACGAGGTCGGCGCCATGGCGCGCGCGGTGGACGTCTTCCGCGAAAACGCCATCGCCAAGCGCAAGACCGAGGACGAGCTGCGCGCCTCGAAGGAAAGGGCCGAAAGCGCGCTGCTCGAGCTCAACACCGCGCAGCAGAACCTGATCGACGCCGAACGGCTGGCGGCGCTCGGCGGACTGGTCGCCGGCGTCGCCCATGAGGTGAACAACCCGATCGGCATCAGCCTGACGGTGGCGTCGAGCTTTGCGCGCCGGGCTGAAACGTTCGAGCAGGAATTGCGCACCGAGCCGCTGCGCCGCTCCAAGCTCGACGAATTCGTCAAGTCCTCGCGCGACGCCGCAGGGCAACTGGTGGCGAACCTGCACCGCGCCGGCGAGCTGATCCAGTCGTTCAAGCAGGTGGCGGTGGACCGCTCGCACGCCGAGCGCCGGCAATTCAACCTCAGCGAGGCCACCGACCAGATCGTCGCCAGCCTGAAGCCGGTGCTGAAGAAGGCCGCGATCACGCTGTCGGTCGACGTGCCGGAAGGGCTTTTCATCGACGGCTATCCCGGCTCCTACGGCCAGATATTAACCAATCTTTTCCTCAACGCCGCCAATCATGCCTTTGCCGACGGCCGGTCCGGGGCGATCACGATCTCGGCGCGGGCGCGCGGCAGCGACGATGTCGAGATCATTTTTGCCGACAATGGGGCCGGAATGACGCCGGACGTGCAGCGGCAGGCGTTCGACCCCTTCTTTACGACGCGCCGCAACCAAGGCGGTACCGGGCTGGGCTTGCATATCGTCTATAATCTTGTCACTCAACAGCTCGGCGGCCGGATGATGCTGGAGTCAAGGCTGGGACAAGGCACCACATTCCGCATTATCATGCCTAAAGTCGCCCGGGGCGAACCCACGATTACAGACCAGACAGCAGCCGACGGAACTCCTCAATGGCCGAACAGGACGATGTCCTCCACCTGATCGACGATACCGGGACCGTTCCGGAGGACTCGTCCGCCCGCAAATGGAAGATCGCCGTCATCGACGACGATGCCGCGGTGCACGAGGGCACCCGCTTTGCGCTGAGCGACTACAATCTCCACGGCGCGACGCTGGAAATCCTGTCGGCCTATTCCGCGGCCGAGGGCCGCACCTTGATGCGCGAAAATCCCGACGTGGCGGCGGTGCTGCTCGACGTCATCATGGAAACCGATGTCGCGGGCCTGGACCTCGTCGAGTACATCCGCAACGAGCTCAAGAACGAGACTGTCCGCATCATCCTGCGCACCGGCCAGCCGGGACAAGCGCCCGAGCGCCGCGTCATCGTCCAGTACGACATCAACGACTACAAGGCCAAGACCGAGCTCACGGCCGACAAGCTGTTCACCTCGCTCACGGCGGCGCTGCGCAGCTACCAGCAGCTTGAGCGCATGGTGCAGACCAGGCGCGGGCTTGAAATCATCATCGACGCCGCCTCGACGCTGTACGACTTCAAATCGATGCAGCGGCTCGCGGAAGGCGTGCTGACCCAGCTCGCATCATTGCTCAATGTCGACTGCGCCGGCATCCTGGTGCTGCGCGACGACGGCGCCCCTGGGAGCGAATTCTCGGTCCTCGCAGGCTCGGGCTGCTACAGCCGCTTCATCGGCACCACGAGCTCCAAGGCGCTCGATCCGGATTTGCGGCAGATGGTAGAAGCCGCCTTCCAGCGTCGCAAGAACGAATTCGCCGACCACCGCAGCGTGCTTTACCTGCGCACCGGCTCTGGCCGCGAAGTGGTGGTGCTGCTGCAGGCCGAGCGCCAGCTTTCCGACACCGACCGCGCGCTGGTCGAGATTTTCTCCAGCCGGCTGTCGATCGCGTTCGACAACGTCATCCTCTACCGGCAACTGCACGAGGCCAATACCCAACTCGAGGACCGCGTCGCCCAGCGCACCCGCGCGCTGATGCAGGCCAACCGAAGGCTCTCGGCGCAGTGGCTGCGGCTGCAGCGCGCCAACGGCTTCAAGAACGAGATTCTCGGCACCGTCGCGCATGATTTGAAGAACCCGCTCGGCGTGATCCTCGGCCGCACCGAAATGCTGACCGAGTTGATCGGCGCCGGCTCGCCCAAGGAGAATGTCACCGCCCAGGTCGAGCACATCCGGGACGCCACCAAGCGCCTGACCTCGATGGTCGATCACCTGATTTCGGATGCGATGGCGGATGCCTTCGACATCACGATCCGCCGCGAACCGGTCGATGTCGCAGCGCTCGTGACCGAAGTCGCGGATTCCAACCTGCCCTCGGCGGTCAACAAGCAGCAGACCATCAGCGTGTCCGCCCCGCCGAACATCGTCACCATGTGCGATGCCGACCGGATCCGCGAGGCGATCGACAACCTCTTCAGCAACGCCATCAAATATTCACCGATCGGCGGCAAGATCACGGTAGCCGTCACCCATGAGGGTGGCGACACGGTGATCCGCATCGCCGACCAGGGCGCCGGCCTTTCGCCGGAGGATCTCGGCCGGCTGTTCGGCCGCTTCCAGCGGCTTTCGGCCAAGCCGACGGCCGGGGAAAGTTCGACCGGCCTTGGACTGTCGATCGTCAAACGTATCATCGACATGCATGGCGGCCATGTGACCGCGGAAAGCGCCGGCCCCGGACAGGGATCGACATTTACCGTTACACTGCCTGCGACAGAGACGACATGACCCAGAGCCCGCACATCATCATCGTCGACGACGAGGCGCCGGCCCGCGAGATGGTCGGCGATTACCTCAAGATGCACGGTTTCGGCGTCACGCTGTGCGACGGCGGAAAAAGCCTGCGCAGCGTGATCGAGACCAACGTGCCCGACCTCGTCGTGCTCGACCTCAACATGCCCGAGGAAGACGGGCTTTCGATCATTCGAGACCTGAAGAGCCGCGTCAATGTTCCCGTCATCATGCTGACGGCGACCGCGAGCCCGATCGACCGCGTCGTCGGGCTTGAACTCGGCGCCGACGACTACATCGCAAAGCCCTGCGAGCTGCGCGAACTGATGGCGCGCATCCGCTCGGTGCTTCGCCGCAGCACGCCGGCCAAGGCGGCGGCAGCACCTGAGGCTGCGGCTGCAACAAAGGCGGAGAAGGCGCAGTTGGTGCGGTTCGGCACCAAATGGCTGGACCTTGAAGCCCAGGCGCTGCGCGACGACGAAGGCAACGAACATCCGCTGACGGCCTCCGAATTCGGCCTGTTGAAAGTGTTCGCAGCCAACCCGAAGCGGGTTTTGTCGCGCGAGCGGCTGCTGGAGCTGGCCAATGCGCGCGACGCCGAAGCCTTCGACCGCGCGGTCGACCTGCGGATCATGCGCATCCGGCGCAAGATCGAGATCGACCCGACCAAGCCCGCCGTGATCCGCACGATCAGGGGCGGCGGCTATCTGTTCTCGCCGACGGGTGAGAAGGGTTAGCGTTGTGCGCTACCTCGCCCCGCTCTTGCGGGGTCGAGACGAGCGAAGCTCGCTCTTAGAGGGTTGGGGTGAGGGGCTCTCTCCGCGAACACTGCTGTCAATTGATGGACCTGTACCCCCTCACCCGGATTGCACCGGACGATGCTTCGCATCGCCGAGGCAATCCGACCTCTCCCCGCAAGCGGGGCGAGGTAAAAAGCCCCGTCCTTGCTAAAAGCATCGGAACAAATCCGCGTCCGAAATCATCCAATTTTCCACATATTGAAATTACTCACCTTTCACCCCCGAATGTTTCGTCGCAGGCCCCGCGACGAAACAATTCTTTCCTGCACGAAACCATTTTTCCCTTTTGGTGCAGACATCCCGAAACCGAGCCTAATTAACAATCCTCCCAACGAAACGCCGCCCGGCGTCGGAATTGGGGAGCCTGTCATGTCGAACGTCATCGCCATCAACGCCGCAGCCAAGAAGTCGATTGCCGCCGCCCGCGCGACATCCGACGAAATGCTGCTGCAGAGTATTGCCAAGGGCGACCGCACGGCGATGCATGTGCTTTATTCCCGTCATAACGTCCGGGTTTACCGCTTCGTGCTGCGCATGGTGCGCGACACCACGATGGCGGAGGACCTCGTCAGCCAGGTGTTCCTCGACGTATGGCGGACCGCCAGCCAGTTCGAGGGCCGCTCGCAGGTTTCGACCTGGCTGCTGTCGATTGCCCGCTTCAAGGCGCTGACCGCGCTGCGCCAGCGCAAGCATGAGGACATCGAGCAGGAAGACGTGCTGGAGATCGCCGACGAGGCCGACACGCCGGAAGCTTCGCTCGACCGCAGCAACACCAGCGCGATCCTGCGCGCCTGCGTCGCAAAACTGTCGCCGGCCCATCGCGAGATCATCAACCTGGTCTACTACCACGAGAAGTCGGTGGAAGAGGCCGGCGCGATCATCGGTATTCCCCAGAGCACGGTGAAGACCCGGATGTTCTATGCCCGCAAACAATTGGCCGAGTTGCTTAAGGGCGCCGGCGTGGACAGTATCGCTGCATAAAGTGAAGCTATTTCAATAGGTTAATACGGTGTTGGGGGCGAGGAACGGGTCGATTTCGACGGACAAAGATTACCTCCGGCGAAACAAATGAAACAATTGGCGACATCACCCGGAAAAACTCAGCCCCTATACCTTTCACCAACAACTTAAACGCCAACGCCGAACAGGAGAGCGAACATGCTGAAGCCGTCCTTCCGCCTTTTCATCGTCCCGCTCGGCGCCGTCGCGACGCTGGCCACCCTGTCGGCCCAGAACGTTCAGCCCCGCGCCCAGCGCGACAGCGGTTCGACGTTCGTGCGTGAACAGGTGGTGGACTGCGGCACCAAGAGTCCCAAGGAGGTCTGCGTGATCTCCTACGACAGCGAGACCCCCCGCTGAATTTCTCACCTCCCAAGTTCTGGTTTTCCAAGTTCTAGCCTTCCAAGCTCTCAACCTCCCAAGTAACCTCCAACGACCCGGCCGGGATGCCCCCCAGCCGGGTCGCTTTGCGTTGGCGCCTGATTTCGTGTGCATCGAGCGAAAAAGTCTCACAGAGACGTGACGCCTCCCGACCTTCGCGCGCGTAACGCCCTGCCCCATCACCGCGAATTTCATCAAGCACCCGGCAATGGTTCCGCCGGGCCCCGGTGATGGACGTCTTCGATGCTCAATCTCGTTCTCGCGCTGCTCGCAGGTGTCGTCACCGTGGCTGCGCCTTGCACGCTGCCGATGCTGCCTATCCTCCTCGGGGCATCGGTCGGCCAGACCGGCAAGGCACGGCCGGCGATGATCGCGCTCGGCTTTGTGATGTCATTCTCGATGGTGGCATTGCTGCTGAGTGCGATCACGCGCGTGTTCGATTTCGATCCGAATCATCTGCGAAACACCGCGGCGGTCGTGCTGGTCGGCTTTGGATTGCTGATGATCTGGCCGACGCCGTTGGAGTGGCTCGCAACCCGGATCGGCAGATTCAACGGCCATTCGGCCGCATCCCGTCAGGGCGTGATTGGCGGCTTCGTGCTGGGCACCACGCTCGGCCTGGTCTGGACGCCCTGCGCCGGCCCGGTGCTGGGTTCGATCCTGACCGTCATTGCGACGTCGAAAGACACCGCCTGGGCGAGCCTGCTGCTCGTCGTCTACGCCATCGGCGCGGCGCTGCCGATGCTTGCCATCGCCTATGGCGGCCAGGCCGTCACCACCCGCGTTCGCAGCGTCGCGCGGATTGCCCCGCGCCTGCAGCAGGGGTTCGGCGTCGTCGTGATCGCCTTCGCGCTGCTCGCTTACTTCCAGTACGACACGCTGATCGTGGCGTGGCTGACCGGATTTTACCCCAATGGCCAGATCGGCCTCTGATCCAATGGAGACCACCATGACCCTACGCTCGCTCGCCACATCCGCCGGGATTGCGATGCTTTCTCTCGCAGGCTCCGCGGTGCCAGCCTTCTGCGGTGATGCGGCACGCGCGACGGAAACACCGTTCACGGTCGCCGCGACACAGGCCACCGCGCCCGATTTCGTCGGCCTCGGCAACTGGTTCAATTCCGCGCCGCTCAAACTGGCCGATCTCCGCGGCAAGGTGGTGCTGGTGAATTTCTGGACCTATGGCTGCGTCAACTGCGTGAACACGCTGCCGCATGTCACCAAGCTCTACGCCAAATACAGGGATCGCGGTCTCGTCGTCGTCGGCATCCACACGCCGGAATTTCCGTTCGAACGCTCTGCGTCCAATGTCCGGACGGCGCTGAAGCGGCACGGCATCACTTATCCGGTGGCGCAGGACAACGACTCGCAGACCTGGAACGCCTACCGAAACCGCTATTGGCCAGCGCAATATATCGTCGACCAGAATGGCAAGATCGTGTTCCAGCACGATGGTGAAGGCCAGTACGAGGAGATCGACCGAACGGTGGCGCGGCTGCTGAACGCGGCGAGCTGAGATAAATCAACTGAGGCTGTCACATTACGGTCGCATACTTTTGCGGCTTGACGTGACCACGCCGGTCATGATGTTTGCCGCCGACGATGGATACCGCGGCAAGCGAGAATGAAGTCAGGCTGCGCAAGGGCACGTCGCTCAATGAGCGGCTCGTTCTCGCAGGCATTGCCGCAATTTTGTGTTTGATCGCCCTGCCAGGCCTCGCTCACCTTGCAAACGACCAATGGCTCGGCATCGCCGCCCTGTTTGCGTTGCTGTTCGGGTGCCTGCTGCTGAGCGCCGCGCTCTTTGATCGCAACGTCGTCTGGATCATTACGTCAGGCGAAATCCTGATCGGCGAACAGCGTCCATTCGGGAAGTTGCACCGAAGATTGATCAGAGACGACGAAATAGCCGGGATGCGTCTGCGAAAGAGCATCGGCAAATCAGTGGAGTTCGCCCTCGTAGTCGAGACCGAATCGGGGGATACGCTCACCTCACCTCCGCTGCCTGATGTCACCCAAGTGCAAAAAACCACTTTGCAGATCGCCTGGCTGCTTCAGTTGCCCGCTCCCGAATTAGCCGAGAACCCCCTCGACGCCGCCAATCCCCGGATACGACTGGGTAAGCCGATCAGTTCCAAACGCGTCCGGGCCTACAGGGCTCTCGTCGTGCTGTTCGCCTGCTCGCTGAGCCTTCCATTCGTCTATGCGCTCTGGAGCGGCAAATTGTCCACCCTTGGAATCGCCGTCTGGTCGCTCGGCGCGATCATGGCCTTCGTGCTGATCAGGCATCTCTATCGGACCAGTGCATTCTGGATTGTCCGCGACGGCGCCATCAGGTTTGAACGGCTGTCGTTGAAGGGTACGATAGAGACGGATACGGTCGGCGATGACGATGTCGAGCGCATCGACATCGAAAGCGGCGGCCGGAGGGGCAGCCACTACGTCATCGCGATCCGGCTCCGCACCGGGAGGAAGATCCGCAGTCCGGTGCTGGTCGGCAAGGAGCAGACCCGGGCCGTGCGGGCAGAGATCGCCCGGCGACTGGCACTGAATCCATCGGACGTCGGCTAGACCTGCACGCCTGTTCCGCTTGGCGCGCAGGTATGATCGTCGTATCGGGCGTGGTAGGATGTACGCCTGGTTCGGGCGCAATTTTCGAAAACTCTGGTTCGGTTTTTTCGAGATCGCGCCCGATGAAACTGCGACAGGTGGTGCCGATGTTCGAAGGCTGGGATGCGGTCGTATTGGCCCGGGCGCAGTTTGCTTTCACAATGTCGTTCCACATCATATTCCCTGCCTTCTCGATCGGGCTTGCCAGCTATCTCGCCGTGCTCGAAGCGCTGTGGCTTTGGACCGGACGCGAGGTCTATATCAACCTGTTCAACTACTGGCTGAAGATCTTTGCCGTCGCCTTCGGCATGGGCGTGGTGTCGGGCATCGTGATGTCCTACCAGTTCGGCACCAACTGGTCGGCGTTTTCCGACAAGACCGGTCCGGTGATCGGCCCGCTGATGGCTTACGAGGTTTTGACTGCGTTCTTCCTCGAGGCAGGTTTTCTCGGCGTGATGCTGTTCGGCCTGCAGCGCGTCGGTCCAAAGCTGCATTTTCTGGCGACGCTGATGGTCGCGATCGGCACGCTGATTTCGGCGTTCTGGATTCTATCAGCGAATTCCTGGATGCAGACGCCGACGGGCCACGCCATCAACGCCGACGGGCAGTTCATCGCCGCCGACTGGCTGAAAGTGATCTTCAACCCGTCATTCCCCTACCGTCTCGTGCACATGGTGCTGGCGGCCTATCTGACCACCGCGCTGGTGGTCGGCGCGGTCGGCGCCTGGCACCTGCTGCGCGACCGCCACCTCGCTGGTCCGCGCGTGATGTTTTCGATGGCGATGTGGATGGCCACGTTGGTGGCGCCGATCCAGATCCTCGCCGGCGACCAGCACGGGCTCAACACGCTGGAGCATCAGCCGGTGAAGATCATGGCGATGGAAGGCCATTTCCAGAGCCACAAGGACGGCGCGCCCTTGATCCTGTTCGGCCTGCCCAACCAGAGCGCCGGCAGGGTCGACTACGCGATCGAAGTGCCGAAGCTGGGTTCGGTGATCCTCAAGCACTCGCCGGACGCGCCGATGGCCGGCCTCGACACGGTGCCGCGCGAAAACTGGCCGCCGGTGCCGATCACGTTCTGGTCGTTCCGGATCATGGTCGGCATGGGACTGCTCATGCTGGCGCTCGGCCTGTTCAGCCTGCTGATGCGCGTGCAGGGCAAACTCTACGATTCCCGGCTGTTGCACTTGTTCGCGGTCGCAATGGCGCCCGCGGGATTCATCGCCGTGCTCGCGGGCTGGATCACCACCGAGACCGGACGCCAGCCGTTCACGGTCTATGGATTGCTGCGCACGGCTGAATCCGCCTCCCCGCTGGCGGCGCCCGCGGTCGCCTCCTCGCTGATCGCCTTCATCATCGTCTATTTCGCCGTCTTCACGGCCGGCGTGATCTATCTGCTGCGCCTGATGGCGGCGGCGCCGCATCCGGGCGAAGAAGGACCGTCGCACGAGGTCCCGATCCGCACGGCGGGCATCACGCCTGCCGCCGGCGCGGTTACCGAGGGAGCCACCCGATGATCCCGATCGATCTTCCCATCATCTGGGCTTTCATCATCGCCTTTGCGGTGTTCGTCTATGTCGTGATGGACGGCTTCGACCTCGGCCTCGGCATCCTGTTTCCGCTGTTCCCGGAGAAGCGGGATCGCGACGTCGTCATGAACAGCGTCGCCCCGGTCTGGGACGGCAACGAAACCTGGCTGGTACTCGGCGGCGGCGGGCTGATGGCGGCGTTTCCGCTGGCCTATGCGGTACTGATGCCGGCGCTTTACACGCCCATGATCGTGATGCTGCTCGGCCTGGTGTTCCGCGGCGTCGCCTTCGAATTCCGTTGGCGCACGACGGCCCAGCGTAACCGCTGGGACATCGCCTTTTTCGGCGGATCGCTTTTGGCGACGCTGGCGCAGGGAATCGCACTCGGCGCCATCCTGCAAGGCGTGCATGTCGAAGGACGAAGCTATGCCGGCGGCTGGTGGGACTGGCTGACGCCGTTCAGCATCCTGACCGGTGTATCGCTGGTGGTTGGCTATGCGCTGTTAGGCGCGACATGGCTTGTCATGAAGACGGAAGGCGAGTTGCGCGACCGCGCCTATCACCTGAGCTGGGTCCTGTTGCTCGCGATGCTCGGGACCATCGCCGCGGTCAGCATCGCGACGCCGTTCCTCCATATACAGTACACCGAGCGCTGGTTCGCCTGGCCGAACGTCCTCATGACGGCACAGGTACCGATTTCGGTTGCTGTAGTCACCGCCCTGCTGCTGCGCAGCCTTGCCAGGAAATATGACTACCAGCCGTTCTTCCTGACGCTGGCGCTGTTCGCGCTGTCCTATGCCGGGCTCGGCATCAGCATGTATCCCTACATCGTGCCGCAGAGCATCACGATCTGGCAGGCGGCAGCGCCGGCAAACAGCCAGATCTTCATGCTGTTCGGCGTGGCCGCGCTGATTCCGCTGATCCTCGGCTATACCGCCTGGGCCTATTGGGTGTTTCGCGGCAAGGTCAAACCCGAGAGCGGGTATCATTGAGCCAGATCAAGCCAGAACAGCGCCCGCTGACACAGCGTCTGCTGTGGTTCGTCGCGCTTTGGCTCGGCGGCGTCGGCACCGTGACGCTGATTTCATTTTTGCTGAGGCTGTGGATCGCGCCGAAATAAGGCCAGCCAGACGGCCCCATGAATATGGCAGAGCGTAAAATTAGAAGGCATTTCAGTTACATATTCGCCACATTCGCCCTAAACTTGCCATCTAGCTGGCCCTGAGATTTTATGGTTCCGTTGATTTGGCCAAGTCCACCGCCACTTGGCCCAGCGCGCCAGAAGGAGAGTTCGCGATGACGAAGTTTCGGCACCTGATCTGGATGTTGATCGCCACGGGCGGCCTGATCCTCTCGGCCCCGCAGAGCCAGGCCCAGACGCGACAGCCCGACGTCGGCGACCAGCCCGGGCTTATCGCTGACGAATCCGTCGAACTCGATCCGCAATTCAAGAAGACGGCGGTGTTCTATCGCACCAGCGAGGCGCCGGGCACCATCATCGTCGTCACGGCCGAGCGCCATCTCTATCTGATCCAGGGCAACGGCCGCGCGCTGCGCTATGGCATCGGCGTCGGCCGCGAAGGGTTTCAGTGGCAGGGACTCGTGAACATCACGCGCAAGGCGGAATGGCCGGACTGGACGCCGCCGCCGGAGATGATCGCGCGCCAGCCCTATCTGCCGCGCTTCATGGCCGGTGGCCCCGGCAATCCGCTCGGCGCGCGCGCGATGTATCTCGGCACCACCGTCTACCGCATTCACGGCACCAACCGGCCCGACACCATCGGTACCGCCGTCTCATCCGGCTGCTTCCGGCTGGTCAACGCCGACGTCGCCGACCTCTATGAGCGTGTGCCGGTCGGCACCAAGGTCATCATCCGGCAAAAGCCGGAACTGTAATTGCGACACGGCCTCTCCTGCCGATCCATTCCCTGAAATTAGTGAGTTTAAAAATGCTACGGACATTTCGAGGCGGCCTCCTCATCGGGCTGGCGGTCGCAATCGCGGTCGCGGCTATCGCGATCACCTATGAGCGTTACGATACCAAGACCCTGAAGCGGACCATCCGCCGCGGCGACGTGCTGTGCGGCGTCAACAAGGGTCTGCCGGGCTTCTCAATTCCCGACGACAAGGGTGACTGGACCGGCTTCGACGTCGATTTCTGCCGCGCGGTGGCCGCCGCCATTTTCGACGACCCCAAAAAGGCGAAATTCGTGCCGCTGGACGCCAGCGAGCGTTTCAAGGAGCTGCAGAGCCGCAAGGTCGACATCCTCTCGCGCAACACGACCTGGAGCATGTCGCGCGAGAGCAACAACTACCTCTATTTCCCGGCGGTGGCCTATTATGACGGCCAGGGTTTCATGCTGCCGCGCTCGCGTAACATCGATTCAGCGCTGGACCTCAATAACAGCAAGGTTTGCGTGCAAGAGGGGACAACGACGCTGCTCAACCTCGCCGACTACTTCCGCGCCAACAACATGAAATACACGGAAGTCAAGTTTTCCAGGCTGGAAGAGGTGCTCAAAGCCTATGAGTCCGGCAAATGTGACACCTTTACCGGCGACGTCTCCCAGCTCTATGCACTCCGGTTGAACCTTACCCAACCGAACGACAACGTCATCCTGCCCGACGTCATCTCCAAGGAGCCGCTCGCCCCCGTGGTACGGCAGCGCGACGACGACTGGATGATGATCGTGAAGTGGACGCTGTATGCGATGATCAACGCCGAGGAACTCGGCGTCACCTCGAAGAACATCGACGAGGCGCTGAAGTCGAAGAAGCCCGACGTCATGCGGCTGGTCGGCACCGAAGGCAGTTACGGCGAAGACCTCGGACTATCCAAGGACTGGGCCGCCCGGATCATCCGTCATGTCGGCAATTACGGCGAGATATATGACCGCAATGTCGGCGAAGGATCGAAGCTGAAGATCCCGCGCGGGCTGAATTCGCTCTGGAGCAATGGCGGCATCCAGTACGCCCCGCCGATCAGGTAGGTCTCTCCGCTAGCCACACCCACTACTGTCGTCGCCCGGCTTGACCGGGCGATCCAGTATTCCAGAGACGTCGGCGATTGAACGAAAGGCCGCGGCGTACTGGATCACCCGCCTTCGCGGGTGACGACACTAGTGTGTGGGGCGCGAGCGGGCGCAGGCCGATGAGTATCAATAACTCTTCATCCGCGCCAACTGATCGGCGTGGTAATTGCTGTCGCCGAATAATTCCTGACAGACCCGCGCGCGCTTCATGAAGAAGCCGATGTCGAACTGGTCGGTCATCCCCATGCCGCCGTGCATCTGCACGCCCTCCTGCACCGCCAGCGTTGCCGTCGTCCCGGCGCGGGCCTTGGCGACTGCGACCGCCGCGCTTGCGCGATCGAAATCGCCGTCAAGCGTCTGCAGCGCCTTCAGGACGGCGGCGCGGGTGATCTCGATATCGATGTAGAGCTGGGCGGCGCGGTGCTGCAGCGCCTGGAATTCGCCGATCAATTTGCCGAATTGCTTGCGCTCCTTCAGATAGCTGACGGTGCGGCCGAACACCTCCTCGCTCAAGCCTACCATTTCGGACGCCACCGCGCCGCGGCCGATATTGAGCACGCCGTCGAGCAGCGCCCCGCCCTGGTCGACTTCGCCGAGCACCTGATCCGCGTCGACCTCGACATTGGCGAATTCGATTCGCGCGGCGTTATGCGCATCCACCATCACGGTGCGTTCGATCGCGACGCCCTTGGCCTTGGGATCGACCAGGAACAGCGTCAGCCCGCTGCGCTCGCCGGCAGCACCGCCGGTGCGGCCAGCGACGATCAGGAGATCGGCGGTGTGGCCGTCGACCACAAGCGCCTTGGCGCCGTTGAGCTTGAAACCGTTGCCGGAACGAACCGCCTGCAATTTGGTCTGCAGCGGGCGATGTTTTGCGCCTTCGTCGATCGCAAGCGCGGCCAGCAGCGAGCCGTCGGCAATCCCAGGCAGATGCGCCGATTTCTGCGCCTCGCTGCCGCCGCGCGACAACGCGGAGACCGCCAGCACCGCCGTCGACAAGAACGGCGACGGCATCAGCGTGCGGCCGATTTCCTCCATCACCACGCCGGCCTCGACACAGCCGAGCCCGCTGCCGCCGAAATTTTCAGGCACCAGCAATCCGGAAAAACCCATCTCGGCAAACGCCTTCCACAGCTCGCGGGAAAAGCCCGTTGCGTCCTTGCTGTCGCGCAGACCGCGCAGATGCGACACCGGCGCCTTGTCGCTGATAAGGCCGCGCGCGCTGTCGCGCAGCATGGATTGTTCTTCGGTGAGGACGAGGGGCATTGGGGCATTTCCGCTTCAGAGGTGAATTAAGCTATTTCGTCGTCCCTGCGAACGCAGGGACCCATACGCCGCGGCCTATCGAGCAGGATTAGTGTTAGCGTCACAATCAACCCTTAACAGCGGTGGTTATGGGTCCCTGCTTTCGCAGGGACGACGAGAGGGTTGGGCTCACGCCCCCGGCAGATCGAGGATGCGCTTGGCGACGATGCCGAGCATCACCTCGGAGGTGCCGCCTTCGATCGAGTTGGCCTTGGTGCGCAGCCAGGCGCGCGGACGGGCGCCGCCTCTGGAGCGTTCGCTTTCCCATTCCAGCGCATCGATGCCGCCCGCCGACATCAGGATTTCGTGGCGGCGCTTGTTGAGCTCGGTGCCGTAATACTTCATCGCCGAGGAAAACGCCGGATGCGACTGCCCGGCTTTCGCCAGATCGACCGCGCGTTCGGCCGCTGCGCTAAGTGCCGCCTCGTCGATTTCGAAGGTCGAGATCTGGCTGCGCAGCATCGCGTCTTCCAGCCGGCCCTGCTCGTCGGTGCCGACGGAATCGGCGGCGACCTGGCCGAGCGGCCGGCCGACGCCGCGCTCGCCCATCCCCGAAATCATCGCGCGTTCATGCTGCAGCAGATATTTCGCGACATCCCAGCCGCGGTTGACGGCGCCCACCACATGCGACTTCGGCACGCGCACATTGTCGAAGAAGGTTTCGCAGAACGGCGAATAACCTGAGATCAGGAGAATGGGTTTTGTCGAAACACCCTTTGAGGCCATGTCGAACAGGATAAAACTGATGCCGTCATGCTTCTTCGCCGCGGGATCGGTCCGCACCAGGCAGAAAATCCAGTCGGCGTAGTTGGCGTATGACGTCCAGATCTTCTGGCCATTGATGATGTAATCGTCGCCGTCGCTCTCGGCGCGGGTCTGCAGCGAGGCGAGGTCCGATCCGGCGTTCGGCTCGGAATAGCCCTGGCACCAGCGGATCAGGCCAGCAGCGATCTTTGGCAGATACTCCTTCTTCTGCGCCTCATTGCCGTACTTCAACAGCGCCGGTCCGAGCATCCAGATACCAAAACTCGACAGCGGGGAGCGGGCGCCCATCGCCGCCATCTCCTCGCGCAGCACCTTGTGCTCGGCGCGATCGAGCCCTCCGCCACCATATTCCTTCGGCCAGTCCGGCACGGTCCAGCCCTTGTCGCGCATCCGCTCGAACCAGACGCGCTGCGGCTCGGACGAGAACTTTGCGTTACGCCCGCCCCAATAGGTGTCGTTCTCCGAGGTCATCGGACGGCGCATCTCCGGCGGGCAATTGGCCTCCAGCCAGGCGCGGGTTTCACGGCGGAATGTTTCCAGATCGGACATATCAGGCGTTTCCATGTGGAATATTTGCATCGACCTTAGCCCTCGCGTTGCGGAATTCAATATATGTCTGACGTCAGCCCATGCCGCGCCGACGGTGGTCATGATGCCCGATCGGGTGTATGCGCAAAGCCGTACCGATTGAAAAACAAGAGGAAACGGGCATGCGGTTGAAGTTGCTTTCGCCTGGCGAAATGAGCGCCGAACAAAAAGAAACCTACGACGAAGCGGTATCCGGCAAGCGCGGCGCCCCGCCGGCGCCGATGATGGCCTGGCTCAACAGCCCGGACATGGCGCGACACGCCACGCGGCTCGGCGAACAACTCCGTTTCAACACGATCTTTCCCGCAAAGCTTTCCGAGATCGCGATTCTCGTCACCGCGCGGCACTGGACCTCGCATTACGAATGGTATGCGCATAAGCGGCTGGCGCTGAAGGGCGGCATGGACCCGAAGATCATCGAGGATATCCGCGACCGCCGCACGCCTGTGTTCGACGACCCCAAGGGCCGGATGATCTACGACGTCGCGAAATCGCTGCATGAAGGCCACGGCGTGTCACAGGCGCTGTACGATGAGGCCGTTAAGGTGCTCACCGAACGCGGGATTGTGGAAGTGATCGGGCTGTGCGGCTATTACACGATGGTGTCGATGACGCTGAACACGTTTGAGTTCGGACTGCCGGAAGGCGAGATATCGGATCTTGCGTGAGCTCTCTCCTCCCCCTCTCCCCGCTCTTCGCGGGGAGAGGGTCGGGGTGAGGGGCTCCCTCCGCGAATTGTGACCCGACGATAGACCTGTACCCCCTCACCCGGATTTTCCGCTTCGCGTAAAATCCGACCTCTCCCCGCAAGCGGGGCGAGGTTCAGAACGACAAGCGGAGAAACCATGCCCCAAAACCCACCCATTATTGCCGGCACCCGGATCGGGCATGTTCATCTCAAGGTCGCCGATCTCGAGCGTGCGCTCGGCTTCTATTGCGGCGTGCTCGGCTTCGAGGTGATGCAGCGGATGGGCGCCAGCGCGGCGTTCATTTCGGCGGGTGGCTATCACCATCACATCGGGCTCAACACCTGGGAAAGCAAAGGCGGCCATCCGCCGCCGCCGGGCACCACCGGGCTGTTTCACACCGCCATTCTCTATCCCACCCGCCCGGCGCTGGCGGATGCACTGTATCGCGTGATCCAGGCCGGCATCGAACTTGACGGCGCCAGCGACCACGGCGTCAGCGAGGCGCTGTATTTGCGCGATCCCGACCAGAACGGCGTCGAGCTCTACCGCGACCGGCCGCAGGAGGACTGGCCTCGCGCGCCGGACGGCTCGCTCGCGATGTTCACGAAACGGCTGGATCTAGAGGATTTGCTGCGGCAGCGGGAAACGTAGCCACGTATTCATCGTAACTCGAGCGAGCGAACCGCGCCTTGTGTTGTTAGCGCTGTAGAAACGCGTTCAACAGACTTGTAAGCCAGCCGGCTGCAAAGAGGCCAACGCCGAAAATTCCGTGCGTCGTCAGGCTGTGGAGCCGGGCGGCAACGGGACGCGGCGTGCGGCTGGCCGCAATGCCGGCGCCCATTCCCGGCTGCATCAACAGAAAGGGCGCCGCCACGCTGCCAATTCCGACGATCAGTGCGGGGCCGATCGTCGGGTGGCGAACCCAGTCGAGACCCCAGATCGCCAGCAGCACGGCCGCGAACGCGATACCGATCAGATAATGCGCGGTCCACCCGATCAGGCGCTCACCCCACACTGGCGGCGAAGCAGCAATCCGATCATGACGAAGGCGCCCACGCGCCAGATGGCCGAGCCATCGACCGACCAAGGCATAGTCCAGCGCAGGAACGCCGAACAGCCATTTTCGGGCGATGGACCACAAGTCCATCACCGCCGTCGCGCCGATCCCGATCAGAACAATGCACGCGAGATAGTCCGCCGCCTCAGCCACGCGCGGTGACCCTCGATGCAACTGACGGCGCTCGGGCACCGACCATCCAGCAGGCGGCGGTAAACCGGACGTCCGTTCCGCGCACGTAGGAATCAAAGGCGGGGCGAACCGTTTCGATGACTTGCGCGCGGGTCTGGTCGTCCGTCTCCTGAAGGATCAGGCCCACAGGGCCGAGCCGGGTCAGGTAACGGACCAACTCCTTCTCGGGCAGCGTGCAGTCAACATCGATCGGCCGAATATCGATATCGGTCCAGCCGCTCTCCTCGAGGATGGTGCAGACCCGGTGCCGGTCCGCGAAGGCGAATTGCCCCGGCGCGTCCGGCCGGCGGGCGGGAAGGTTTGGCAGCAGTGGTGCCGCGGCGCGCTCGGCTGTGGTCATGAACGGATTTTCCGCAGCACTGCGCCAGGCGATGAACCGGAGTTCGGCGCCATCCTTTGCGGCACGCCGCAAGTTCGCAAACGCCCGGACAGGATCGTCGAAGAACATCACGCCAAGGCGCGAAGTAATCAGGTCGAAGCTTGCTGGTTCGAACGAGTGGCGCTGCGCGTCGGCGCGGATGAAGCTTGCCGGCGCGCTTTGCCGTTCGGCGCGAATCCGGGCAGCCGCAATCATAGGCTCTGAAATGTCGACGCCGACGCACTGGCCCTTGCCTCCGAGCGCCCGCGCGATGGCGAGCGTCGTGCCGCCCGTGCCGCAACCGACGTCGAGCACGCAACCTGCGGGTCCGGCGGGAGCCGTTCCGAGGAGAAGATTCTCGAACGGTTTGAACATCTGATCGAGCAGATCCTGCGTCTCGACCCACGCGCGTCCAGCCGGGCCGTTCCAAAGCGCCGTCTGCTCGACATCGGTCTGATGGGCGGTATCCATGATGGTCTCCTTTTTCTTGCCTTGAGACGCCGAAGGCTGCACTCTGCCAGTTCAAGTCGACTTGAGGTCAAGAGATGAAATATATGGACATAGCTGAGGTGGCACAGCGGTCCGGCGTTCCTGCATCGACGCTGCGGTACTATGAGGAGAAGGGGCTGATCGCCTCCATCGGCAGGCGGGGTCTGCGCCGTCTGTTCGATGCCGGGGTGCTGGAACAGCTCGCGCTGATCGCGCTCGGGCGCGCCGCCGGGTTTTCGCTCGACGAGATCGCGCTGATGTTCGCGCCGGACGGACGGCCACGCATCGAGCGGCGGATGCTTGCGGCCAAGGCGGACGAAATTGACAGAAATATCCGCAGGCTAAGCGCCATGCGCGACGGCCTGCGTCACGCCGCTGCCTGCCCCGCGCGGACCCACATGGAATGCCCCACTTTCCGCCGCATGCTGCGAGCCGCCGCCTCCGGCGCAATAGGCCGAAGGACGCGGGAGCCATCCTTCGAGACGCGCCTTAAGCGCCGCTCCTCAGGATGAGGTCTTTGCGTGGCGCCCGCGAATCATGACCAGCACGGCCGCCGTCAGCTCCACCGCGATGCAGCCGTAGAACGGCAGCGTATAGCTTCCCGAGAGATCGCGCAGCAGGCCGACCGCGCCGGGGCCGAACGCGTAGGTGATCTGGTTGATCGCCGTGATCAAACTGACCAGCACGCCGAACGAACGCGGGTCGAATTCGCGCTGCACGATCAGCGCCGGCAGCGTGATCAGATTGCCGACCGAAAACCCGAACAGCGCGCAGGCTGCGATCAGCGCGTAATCATGATGCACGTTGATGACGATGACGAGCGCGACCGCCTGGCTGACAAAGGAGAGCGAGGACGCCAGCCGCTGGTTCATCCGGTCGATCACGAAGGAAAACAGCACGCGGCCGACCACGGCCATCGCCGTCAACAGCGCCATCGCAATTGCCGCCTGCTGCCGCCCGATCACAGAATCCAGAAACGCGATCAGATGCACGATGAAGCCGACCTGCGCGAACAGCACCAGCGCGAACGCCGCCGACACCGAGAGGAAGCCGACATCGCGAAACGCCCGTGCGCGAATTTGCGTCGGCGACGGCGCGTCGGCAGCGTCGATCGCGCCCGCGCCCGAATGAGCCGGCGGCCGTCCGACGGCCAGCAGGATCACCGGAATCATCACGATAACCATCACCGCGGCCGAGGCGGTCATCGCGCCGGCGAAGCCGAAATAGCCGATCGCCATGACCATCAAGGGCACACCGACAATGCCGCCAAAGCTCGCGCCGTTCAGCGCCAGGCTGATCGCCATGCCGCGCTTTTTGTCGAACCAGAGGCCGAGCGTGTTGGTGATCATGCCGAGGCTGGTGCCGGCCCAGCCGAAGGCGAGCACGGCGTTGGCGAGATAGAGCTGCCAGGGCTCGCGTACCTGGCCGATCGAGATCGCGGCCAAAGCCATGGTGCAGATGCCCGCGATCATGCAATTCCGGGGGCCGAACCCCTTGATCGCCTCGCTGACAAAGGCGACCAGCGCCGCGCCCGACAGATAGAAGAACGTCGTACCCGACGAGATCAGCGACGCCGGCCAGCCGTGCAACTGCTGCAACTCGGCGACATAGACGCTCTGGCCATAGAAGCCGAACGCCCAGCCGAAGGTCGCCAGCAGGAAACAGACGACGACGATGCGCCAGCCGTCGTAGCGGATCGAGGTTTCGTCGCGAGGGGTGTAGTTGAGAGCGTCCAATAGAGGCCTCTTCGTTGCTGTCGCGTCATTTCCGTGCTTGCCCGGCACATGTCGGCAACAGCAAACAAGGCTGCAAGGGCCATCAATTCGACGGACACCGAACTGTCAGCAGGTGGCAGCTATAGCGTTTTCGAGCGAAGTGGTTCCCGGTTCGCGTCAAACAAAAAGCTATGTCGCCGGCTTCGACGGATCGTAGAAAAACCGCTCGCGAAAGACTCTGTCGCCGCGCCATTCCTGCAGCGCGACTTCGTCGAATTTGCCGATCTTGCCGGAATGATAAACGAACTCGAAAACCCAGTTGATCGCGACGCGATCGCCCTCGACGACCGAGGCAACGCAAGTCGACGTCACGCTCTTGACGCGCTCCAGCACCGCGCGCTCATGCGCGACCAGGACGTCGCGACCGACCCGCGGCGGCGCCGCGTTCTCCTGCATGCTGGCATCTTCCGTGTAGAAACGCTCGATCGCTCCGGCGTGGTCGCCGGAGACGACGGCTGCAATGAACTCATCGAGACGGGCGCGCGTCGGCATGGGGCCTCCTCCAGCTTCGGCAGTAATCAAATACTCGGATCAAGAATTTCGTTGACCGCCTGCAGCCTCGCCCGACGCTTGGCGAGCGAGGCCAGAGACAGCACCGCAAGGCCGAGCAGCACCGGCGGGAACACCACCATGTTTACCATCGACCAGCCGTAATGCGCCAGCAACTGGCCGGACGAGAACGAGCCCAGCGCCATCATTCCGAACACCAGGAAATCGTTGAAGGCCTGCACCTTGTTGCGTTCCTGCGGCCGATGCGTTTCCAGCACCAGCGCCGACGCGCCGATAAAGGCGAAGTTCCAACCCACCCCGAGCACGATCAGCGTCGCCCAAAAGTGCATCGCGGTGATGCCGGCAAGGCCGATTCCCGCCGCGGCCGCCTCCAGCAGCAGACCGAGCGCAACGATTTTCGGCGCGCCGAAACGTGCGATCAGCGAGCCCGTGAAGAAGCTCGGCCCGTACATCGCCACGATGTGCCACTGAATGCCGAAATTGGAATCGCTGACGGTCAATCCGCACATCTTCATGGCGAGCGGCGCCGATGTCATCACCAGATTCATCATGGGGTACGCAATCACCCCGCATAGCGCGGCTGCAATGAAGCGCGGCTGCCGCGCGATCTCGAACAGCGGCCGGCCGCCGTGCATATCCGCCGGCGCGGGCTTCGGCGCATCGACGCCCCACAGCACCGCCATCGCCACCAGCGCGACGAAGGCCTGCACCACGAAGCTGAACGCAAACAGATAAGGCGGCCAGATATCCATGGTCCACTGCACGAGTTGCGGACCGAGCACGCCGGCGAACACGCCGCCCGCCATCACCCACGACATGGCCTTGGGCCGGAACGCTGTGCTGGCGCCGTCGGCGGCGGCAAAACGATAGGACTGCGCGACCGCGCCGTAGAGACCGCCGAGAAACGTCGCGCCGCAGAACAGCCAGAACGAGGCATACAGGACAGCGATGGCGGCGAGCGCGCCGGTCAGCACGCCGCAGAACGTGCCGATGATGAAAGCCATGCGGCGGCCATAGGTGCGCGAGATCGCGCCGGTCGGCAGCGTGCCGGCGGCGAGCCCCAGCACATACATCGAGAGCGGCACGGTGGCGAACGAGATGCTCGGCGCCAGCGTCGCGCCGACGATCGAGCCGGTGGCGAAAATGACCGCCGAATTGGCGCCGGTCAGCGCCTGCGCCGCGGCAAGCCGCAGCACGTTGCCGCGCGCACGCGCGTCATTGGCGATCTCTTCGGTAGCTGTGGTGGTATCCAACATCGGCAATTCCGCCCCGGCAGGGCCCCGGGGAGGAGCCTTATCGATTCATTTGCGGGCACTATGAAGACGCTGGGCGACGCGATCAACCGGCGCAAACGGGCGCGCGCTATGCGAAGCGCGCGCATTGGACAGCACACCGGCAACAGCCTACATCGAGGGTCGCCCGATCATGCCCTATTGCGGTACAAGCGACCGGCATTTCCTGGAGTTCAAGCCATGCCAATCGACGACAGGCCGACCATCGCCGCGCCCGACGATGATCCCTATCTCTGGCTCGAGGAAGTCGAGGGCGAACGCGCGCTTGATTTCGTCGACCGGCAAAGCCGGCTGACGCTGGAAACCTTCGGCGGCCGACCATTCGAGACTGATCGCGATGCCCTTGCGGCGATCTATGATCGCACCGACAACATTCCCTATGTCACGCGCCAGGGCGCGCTCGTCTACAATCTCTGGAAGGATGCCAAAAATCCGCGCGGCCTCTGGCGGCGCACGACGCTTGCAGATTTTCGCAACGTGGAGCCGGTCTGGGAGACGCTGCTGGACATCGACCGCCTCGCCACTGAAGAAGGCAAGGATTGGCTGCTCAGCTGGACGCAGCCGCTGCCGGGCAACTCACGCGTGATAACAGCCCTTTCGCGGGGAGGCAGTGACGCGGTAACGCTGCGGGAATTCGATCTGGATGCCAAAGCTTTCGTCGCAAACGGATTCACCCTGCCGGAAGCCAAGAGCGGAGTCGAATGGGTCGACGCCGACACATTGCTGCTTTCGAGCGCCCTGGGCGAGGGCATGGCGACAAATTCCGGCTATGCGAGAACGGTCCGGCTGTGGCGCCGCGGCGAGCCCGTGGAAAGAGCGCCGGTACTGTTCGAAGTGCCGGCCGACCGGATGGCCGCGTACTGCAGCGTTGACGACACCGGGCCAACGCAGCGGATGTGGTTCATCGATCGGATCGACTTCTTCAATCTTAATCTCTGGCTCGGGACCGAGGCCGGTCCGCGCACAAAGCTCGACCTGCCGACCGACATCTGGATGGAAGCGCATCAGGACTGGCTGGCCGTGAAATTGCGCGGTGCCTGGACGGTCGGGGGCAAGAGCTATGCGCCCGACAGCGTGCTTGGCATCTCGCTCTCGGCCTTTCTGGCCGGCGAGCGAAACTTCACCGTCGTTTTCGAGCCGGAGCCACGGCGGGCGCTACAAGGCTTTTTCTGGACGGCCGGCAAACTTATCTTGTCTGTTCTCGACGAATTGCGCCCGGTGTTCGAAATCTGCACGCCGTCGGCAAGCGGCTGGGCGGGCGAGGAACTGCGCGGCCTTCCCGAAATCGGTGTGGTCGATGTCTGGCGTCTCGACCGTCACGAAGCCGAGAGCAACGGCGACCTGCTCGCCAATGTGCAGGATCCCGTGACGCCGCCTTCGCTGATGCTGATCGAGGGCACAGCCAGCCCCGCTGTATTGAAGCGGGCGCCGAAGACCTTTGCCGCCGACGGACTTATCGTCACCCGCCATGAGGCGATTTCGGTGGACGGCGAGCGCATTCCCTATGTGCAGACCGGCCCCGCCGCCGAGACCGGCGATGCACCGCTCTATATGAGCGCCTATGGCGGCTTCGGCGTTGCGGTGAAACCATATTACAACTCCGCGCTCGGCAAGCTCTGGCTGGAGCGCGGCGGCACCACGGTGCAGGCCAATATCCGCGGCGGCGGCGAGTTCGGTACGCGCTGGCACGATGCCGGCCGTTACGCCGGAAAGCGGCTGGCGCATGATGATTTCGCGGCTGTTGCCGCCGACCTCGTCAAGCGCGGCGTGACGCGCGCCAATCGAATTGCCGCCGAAGGCGGATCGAACGGCGGCATCCTGATCACCAACGTGCTGGTGCGCTACCCCGAAAGATTCGGCGCGCTGTTCTGCACGATTCCCCTGATCGACATGCGCCGCTACACCAAGCTGCTCGCGGGCGCGAGCTGGATCGCGGAATATGGCGATCCCGACAAGCCCGAAGAGTGGGAGTGGCTGAAAACCTATTCCGCCTATCACACGGCAACACCGGGCCAGAACTACCCGCCGATCCTGATCGCCACCACGCGCCGCGACGACCGCGTGCATCCCGGCCACGCCCGCAAGATGGCGGCCAAGCTGCAAGCGATGGGATACGAAGCCCATTTCTACGAGCCGGCGGCGGGCGGTCACGGCTACGGCAAGGACAACCGCGAACGCGCCGGGTTCATCGCACTCGGCTACACATTCCTGAGAAACAAGATCGGCTGGGCGGATAACGCCACGTAGTGTTTCGCTTTGGGCCGAAGCGCGGGCCAGCGCACCGCAGCCGCTCTCGCGCGCGGCCAGCAGATTACGCCACGCGAAAACGCGCCTTCACGGCCGCCTCTTGCCTGGTCTCCTTTGGGCTCGCACCGCACCGGTCTTGTGGACCTTTGAGCGAGGATCCGCTGCGCCGGCGTGCGGGAAACCCGGATTCCAATCAAGCGCGATCGTAGCTGCGAAGCCGAAGAAGCTGGAGCGGCTCATGCCAAGCTCCGTGGCGCGCTTGTCGATCCGCGTAATCAGGCTCTTCGGCAAATAGACGTTCACCCGCTCGGACGGATCGGGCGGATCGACCCCGACAATGAAATAGGCGACGACGTCGGCGCCCTTGGGCAACGCGATCTGCGCGATCGGCGTCGGCGCCGGCAGCGGCCTGCCCTGCTCTGCCATGCCGTCCACCGCTCGCGCCAGCGCACCCTCCGCTTTCTCGATCGCCTCCTCCTGCGACCGCCCGCCGGCCACGCAGCCCGGAAAATCGGGAAACCATGCGCCGAGCGCACCGCGCGGACCGCGCTCCAGCACGGCCGGATAGAGCCGCTTTTTCAATCTGGCCTCCTTACGATGAGTATGCTATTTAACACACTTATCGGTGTGTCAAATCACACAATAGCATGGGCCGGGATGGAGAGCAAAATGGACGCGCAAGCCGAACTCCGCATCGTTCGTGCCGCATACGCCAAGCAGGTACTTGCCGCCGCAAGCGTCGACGATGCGCGCCTTGCCCAAGCGTTTGCTGTCATCCCCCGCGAGGATTTTCTCGGCCCAGGTCCGTGGCTGGTGCGACGATGGATGCGCGACTATGTGTCGACACCCGACGCCGACCCCGTCTATCTCTATACCGACGATCTGGTCGCGCTCGTGCCCGAGCGTGGCGTCAACAACGGGCAACCGTCGTTGCACGCCCATCTCATCCATCAGGCCCTACCCGCGGTCGGCGGGCACGTGGTGCATGTTGGAACAGGTACGGGCTATTACACTGCCATCCTCGCGCATCTCGTCGGGCCGTCAGGGCGGGTAACGGGAATCGAATATGATGGAAGCCTTGCCGCGCGCGCCAGAGCCAGCCTGGCGCCCTACGCGAATGTCGCGGTGATTGAAGGCGACGGCACACAGGTGCCGTTCGATCCCGCCGATGTCATCTATGTCAATGCCGGCTGCACCCAGCCAGCGGCACGCTGGCTCGATGGCCTTGCCGATGGCGGCCGCCTGATCATGCCGATGACGTCGGATCTGGGATTTGGCGGCATTGCGCCGGAGCGCTTGGCGAGCGCCGGCGCAGTGTTCCGAATTGAGCGAAGAGCCGCGAACTATCTGGCACAATGGATTTCGCCAGTTGCGATATTCCCCTGCGCCGGCGGCCGCGACGAGGCGTCCGAACGAGCGCTTGCTGAAGCCTTCGCCCGTGGCGGCTGGCAAAAGGTCACACGACTGTACCGGGACCAGGACGTTCCTGACGAGCGCTGCTGGCTTCGCGGATCAGAGTGGTGCCTCGCCTATCACTGAGGTGCGCAGAGGACGCTACGCCGATGCGGCCGATCGCCCGTAGACCAAGATCAGGTTGTTGGCGGGCATTGGCACGGTTTCGATCAGGGCAAGACCCGCTGCCGCCGCAAGCTTCTCGAGATCGGCGATGTCGCGCACGCCCCATTCGGCATCCTGCTCGCGCAGGCTGGTGTCGAACACGGCGTTGCTCATCGCGGTGTGCTTGCCGTCGCGCTTGAAAGGACCGTAAAGAAACAACCGGCCGTCAGCGCGCAGATATCGCCCCACGCCGGCGAACAGGCCCTCGGCGACGCGCCATGGAGCGATGTGGATCACATTGGCGCAGAACACCGCCAGCAATTCCGCCGGACCGCCGCCGTCTTGCATGGCCGAAGACCATGCGGGATCGGTGAGATCGATCCGCAGCGGCGGACGGATGTTCGGCATGCCGGCATAAGCGCGCCACGCTTCGATACTCTTCAGGTGCCGCTCGTTGAGATCGCTCGGCCACCAAATGATATCAGGAGTATGTTTTGCAAAGTGCACGACATGCTGGCCGGTGCCGCTGCCAGCCTCCAGCACGTCACCAGATTTGCCGGCGAGGAATTTTTGCAGCACCGCCCAGATCGGCGCATGGTTGCGATGAAACGCCGCCGCATCGAGCCGGCCGTCGGGTTCGACCGGCCGTCCATCCTTGCCGAATTCCACCACATATTCCGCCATGTCAGCCTCGCGCAAAAATCGCCGTGGTCCTGAACATGTGGATGCGGCGCGTCACTTCAATTCGCCGCAATACATTTCCTTCAGCACCTGCAGCAGGCGCAAAGCACGCTCATCGGCCACGCGATAGTGCAGCGTCTGCGACGTCCGCCGGAATTCGACCAGGCCGTCGGCGCGCAATTTCGCCAAATGTTGCGAC
The DNA here is from genome assembly GCF_036924765.1 of Bradyrhizobium sp. AZCC 1678. Lineage (NCBI taxonomy): Bacteria > Pseudomonadati > Pseudomonadota > Alphaproteobacteria > Hyphomicrobiales > Nitrobacteraceae > Bradyrhizobium > Bradyrhizobium sp. AZCC 1678. Next base: position 1,212,841 of record NZ_JAZHSE010000001.1, on the reverse strand, counting down.
AATGCGGACTGGCTCAGCTTGACGATGCCGACCAGTTCCCCGACCGTCATCTCGCCGCGCACGGCGAGAAAGCAGAGGATCAGCAAGCGCTTTTCGTTGGCGAGCATTTTCAGGAGTTGGGTAGCTTCGCCGGCCTGCTTCGCCAGTTGCTTCAGCGCCGCCGCATCGTCGGCGCCGGGGGCCGATTGTGGCTCTTGGGCTGTCGCCGCGGTTGCTCTCATCGCGTCCAATCCAGGATGGTTTTCCGTGCCTGCGAAGCACACATGACATACTAACGTCCGAGCCTTTATTTAGCATTGACTAAATTAGCAAATGTCGATACCGGTTCAAAAAAGCAAGAAATGATGCGGCGATGCGGCCGCGAGGGGAAGAAAACGTGCGGCCTGACCCGTTACGCAGCAAGGCTGTTCTCTCCGATCTTGCCGGCGCGGACGCGCCTTTGGGGCGACGCCGCGTTCTTGGCCTCGGCGCAGCGCTGGCCGGCAGCCTCGCCCTCGGCAGCAAACCCGCCACGGCCGACCCCGCGCAGGCGTCTCCTCCCGCGGACGCTCCGTGGTCGCAATCGATCGGCGCTGGCGTGGTCGATCGGCCCTATGGCCGGCCTGCGGATACCGAAGCCTCCGTCATCCGGCGCAACGTTCCCTGGCTCACCGCCAGCGCGGAATCGTCCGTAAGCTTTTCGCCGCTGCAGGACCTGCACGGCATCATCACACCCAATGGATTGTTCTTCGAGCGCCACCATGCGGGACGGCCCGACATCGATCCGGCGCAGCACAAACTGATGATCCACGGGCTGGTCGAGCGCCCGCTGCTGCTCACCATGAAGGACATCCTGCGCTTCCCGCAGATCACGCGCATCCATTTCATCGAATGCCCGGCCAATGGCGGCATGAACTGGCGCGCCGCGCAGATGAACTCGCTGCAGTTCAGCCACGGCATGGTCAGTTGCGCCGAATGGACCGGCGTAAGACTGTCGACGCTGCTGGAAGAGGTCGGCGTCAAAAAGGAAGCGAAGTGGGCGATGGTCGAAGGCGCCGATGGCGCGCATATGAACCGCAGCCTGCCGCTCGACAAATGTCTCGACGATTGTCTCGTGGTCTACGCGCAGAACGGCGAGGCGCTGCGGCCCGAACAGGGCTATCCGCTGCGGCTGGTGGTGCCGGGCTGGGAAGGCAACGTCAACATCAAGTGGCTGCGCCGGATCAAGCTCGGCGACAAACCCTGGCATTCCCGCGAGGAAACCTCGAAATACACCGACCTGATGCCGGACGGCACCTCGCGCGGCTTCACCTGGCTGATCGACGCCAAATCCGTCATCACCTTTCCCTGCCCGGAAAAGCCGCTCGATGGGCCCGGCCTCTATGAAATCAGGGGACTGGCATGGACCGGCAGCGGCAAGATCAGGCGTGTCGACGTTTCCATGGATGGCGGCGTCAACTGGCAGACCGCGCGGCTGCATGAGCCGGTGCTGTCGAAGGCGCTGACGAAATTCACCCTGCCCTGGCGCTGGGACGGCCGCCCGGCGCTGGTCGCATCCCGCGTCATCGACGAGACCGGTTATGTGCAGCCGACGATTGCGGAGCTGCGAAGGCAGCGCGGCTCGAACTCGGTCTATCACAACAATTCAATCCAGACCTGGCAGGTTAAATCAGACGGAAGCGTCTTCAATGTTCAGCTCGCGTAAGATTTGCCTGGTGATCGTGGCCATCCTGCTGGCGGCTGGAGGCCTCGCCGGCGCGGCAGAGCCCGGCTCGTTCGGTTACGGCCGCGTGGCGAGCCCGGCGCAGATCGCCGGATGGGACATCGACGTGCGCGGCGAGGACGGCGCAGGCCTGCCGCCGGGCAAGGGCACGGTTGACCGGGGCGCCGACGTCTATGCCGAACAATGCGCCGCCTGTCATGGAACCTTCGGCGAAGGCGAAGGCCGCTTCCCCAAGCTGGTGGGCGGCGTCGGATCGCTCCGGGACGAGCGCCCGGAGCCGACGGTCGGCAGCTACTGGCCGTTCGCCCCGACCCTATGGGACTATATTAACCGCGCCATGCCGATGTCCGCGCCGCACACATTGTCAGCGGATGACGTTTATGCTTTGACCGCCTATATTCTGAGCCTGAACGACCTCGTTCCCAATGAATTCGTTGCCGATCGCAACAGCTTGCCGAAAGTCAAAATGCGCAATCGCGACAATTTCATCTGGACCGACCCGCGCCCCGATACGATGGCCAAGCCCTGCATGAATAATTGCGTCAACGCCGCCGATGTCAGGCTATCGTCGACGGCGGAAGGCAGAGACCTGACGCCACGCACGACCGGGCCGCTCGACACGATGCAATCGAAATAGAAACGACGGAAACGCCTGTGACCGATCATTCCCTGACGGAATCCGCAAGACTTCTGGCGTTAAGGCTCCCGGCGCTGGCGCTGGTGATCGGCGCTTTCCTGTCGGCAGGCACGGCGCATGCGCAGTCCGCCGCGGCCGAAGGCCAGAAGCTCGCCTTCGATCGTAGCAAGGGCAATTGCCTGACCTGCCACGTCATCAAGGGCGGCAACCTTCCAGGCACGATCGGACCGGAACTGATCGACATCAAGAGCAAGTATCCCAATCGCGCAGACCTCGTCGCGATCGTTCACGATGAAACCGAGCGCAATCCCCTGACCGTGATGCCGCCATTCGGACGAAACCGGATTCTGACTCCAAAGGAAATCGAAGCGGTCGTTGATTTCCTGCAAACGTTGTGACGCAGGACCAAGAGATTTAAGGCTGTGACGTGCGCGCGCACGCTTTAGGAGACGATGGACATGACTGACGTCGGATTTTCGGCCACGCGGCGGCTGATCCTGCAGGGTGCAGGCGCAGTCGCGCTCGTCGGACTCGGTAATCTTCCCTTTGGCCTGACACCGGCGCTTGCCGCAGCCAACGACAAATATCCGGAAGAGGCGTTCAAGGCCAAGAGCGAAGCCGACGCGATCAAGGCGCTCTACGGCAAGACGGCGGAGCCTTCGGACAAGGTCAAGATGGACGCGCCCGAAATCGCGGAGAACGGCGCCGTGGTTCCGATATCGGTGACGACGACGCTGCCGGACGTGACCTCAATCTCGTTCCTGGTCAGCGAAAATCCGGTCGCACTGGTGGCGTCCTACAAGATTCCGGCCGGCACGCTTCCAAACGTCGCCAACCGCATCAAGATGGCGCGAACCAGCAACGTGATCGTGGTCGTGGAAGCCGGCGGCAAGCTCTACAGCGCCAACAAGGAAGTCAAGGTCACCGTCGGCGGTTGCGGCGGCTAACGGGCAGCGCCGCATGATCCGGGAAACCAGACACCGGTTTTTCGACAAGATCATGCGCCAAGGAACAGGCTAGGAGAATTCAGATGGCATCGACCATTCGCGTGCGCGCCACTTCGAGCGGCGAGACCACCGAGGTGCAGGCGCTGATCCAGCATCCGATGGATTCCGGCTTCGTCAAGGACGCCAAGGGCGAGATCATTCCGCCGCATTTCATCCAGCAACTGACTTTCGAGTATGAAGGCAAGAACGTGTTCACCGCCGACTGGGGCGGTGGCGTGTCCAAGGATCCCTACGTCAAGTTCGCCTTCAAGGGCGGCAAGAAGGGCGACGAGTTGAAGATCAGCTGGGTCGACAACAAGGGCGCGACCGACACCACCACGGCGAAGATCCAATGAAGCTGCGATCCGCGATCTATCTGGCGTCCGCCGCGCTTGCACTCGCAGCGCTCACGCTTGCGGGCAGCCTGCCCTCTGATGCCGCAGACAAGATCGACCCGGTCGCCGACGCCAAGGCGTTCCAGAAATTCTTCACCGACAAGTTTCCCAAGGTGAAGTTCGAGGATTTCGTCAACGGCCCCTATTCGATGAACGAGGACCTGCACCGGCAGTGGCAGGAGAAGGAGCAATTCCCTCCTTACGAATTCTCGCTCGAGATGGGCAAGGAAATGTTCTCCAAGCCGTTCAAGAACGGCAAGAGCTACGAAGATTGCTTCCCCAACAAGGGCATCGGCATCCGCCAGAACTATCCTTACTTCGATGAGAAGGAAGGTAAGGTCATCACGCTGGAGCTCGCACTGAACCGCTGCCGCGAGGCCAATGGCGAACCGCCGTACTCCTATGTGAAGGACGAAATGGCAGCGCTGACCGCCTATATGGCCTTCACTTCGCGCGGCAAGCCGATGGACATCAAGATCCCGAACGATCCCCGCGCGCTCGCGGCCTACGAGAACGGCAAGGAATATTTCTACACGCGACGCGGCCAGCTGAACTTCTCCTGCGCCACCTGCCACGTGCAGAGCCCGGGCGAGCGCATCCGCGCCGAAATCCTGGCGCCTGCGCTTGGCATCGTCAACGCGATGCCGATCTACCGTTCGGAATGGAGCGGCATGGGCACCACCAGCCGCCGCTTCACCACCTGCAACAGCCAGATCCGCGGCGTGCCGCTGAGCCCGCAGGATGATGAATACCGCAACGTCGAATACTACCTGTCCTATGTCAGCAACGGACTGCCGATTTCAGGCCCGGGAGCGCGGCCATGAGGAACGTGATGCAGAAATCCGCGTTGATTCTGGCACTGCTTGCCGCGGGCGCGGTGTCCGCGCTCGCCGCAGGCTCCGAGGACGACTTCAAGGCGGCTTACGCCGCGGCTGAAGCGGCCAACAAGGAGGCCGGCAAACTGCGCAACCAATGGACCACCACGGCGGCGACGCTGACGGCGGCGAAGAAGGCGGCGGACGCCGGCGATTTCGACAAGGCCACGGCGTCGGCCAAGGAAGCCGAGGCCCTGGCCAAGGCTTCGATCTTCCAGGCCACCAGCGAGAAGACCCGCTGGAAGGATATGGAAATTCGCTAGAGCATGATCCGGAAAAGTGGAAACCGGTTTTCCGCCAAGATCATGCTCAACAATTAAGAGTCTTTACGACGCGCGGAGACCCGCATGACCATCCGCCGCCGCGATTTCCTGACGCTAGCGGGCGCCGCCACCCTGTCCGGCAGCCTGCCACGGCTGGCGCGCGGCGCCGAGAATGCGGGCGTTTACGATCTTGAGCGCTTCGGCAATGCGCGCATCCTGCACATCACCGATACCCATGCGCAGCTTCGGCCGGTGTTCTTCCGCGAGCCGAGCGTCAACCTCGGCGTCGGACCGATGCGGGGCAACCCGCCGCATCTGGTCGGAAGGGCGTTTCTCGATCGCTTCGGCATCCGGCCCGACAGTGCCGACGCCTATGCTTTCACCTGCATCGAGTTCGAGAAGGCCGCCGGGAGATTCGGCAAGCTCGGCGGTTTTGCGCATCTGAAGACATTGGTCGACCGGATGCGCAGCGAGGCCGGCGCGGGGCGCGCGTTGCTGCTCGACGGCGGCGATCTCTGGCAGGGCAGCGGCCTTTCCAACACGCTGCAGGGCGCCGACATGGTCGACGCCGCCAACCTGCTCGGCATCGAGGCGATGACCGGCCATTGGGAATTCACCTATGGCGAAAAGGCGCTGCGCGCCAACCTCGAACGCTTCAAGGGCGAATTCCTGGCGCAGAACGTCTTTCTCACGGAAGAAGCCGCCTTCAACGACGCCAAGGCGTTCGATCCAGCCTCGGGACGCGTCTTCAAGCCGTCCATCATCAAGGAGATCGGCGGGCATCGCATCGCCGTGATCGGGCAGGCGTTCCCCTACGTGCCGATCGCGCACCCGAAGCGTTTCACGCCGGACTGGAAATTCGGCATCCGCGATGAAGAGCTGCAAAAGCTCGTCGATATCCATCGCAACACCGACAAGGCCGATGCCGTCATCCTGCTCTCGCATAACGGCATGGACGTCGACCTCAAGCTTGCCAGCCGCGTCACCGGCATCGACGTCATTCTCGGCGGCCATACCCACGACGCCGTGCCGCAGCCGATTGCCGTGACCAATCCGGCGGGCGTCACGCTCGTCACCAATGCCGGCTCGAACGGCAAGTTTCTGGCGGTGCTCGATCTCGAGGTCGGCAAGGGCAAGGTCAGCAATGTGCGATACCGGCTGCTCCCGGTGTTTTCGGAACTGCTGAAGCCCGATCCGGCGATGCAGGCGCTGATCGACAAGATACGCGCGCCGCATGCGGCGACGCTGGATGAAAAGATCGCCGCCGCCGACCGCCTGCTCTATCGCCGCGGCAATTTCAGCGGCAGCATGGATCAACTGATCTGCGACGCACTGCTCGGCGAACTGAACGCCGAGATAGCGCTGTCGCCGGGCTTTCGCTGGGGCACTACGGCGCTCGCAGGCCAGCCGCTGACGATGGAGGACGTGATGGCGCAGACCGCCGTCACCTATCCGGAGACCTACATCCAGACCATGACCGGCGGCCAGATCAAGGACGTGCTGGAAGACATCTGCGACAATCTCTTCAACGCCGATCCCTATTACCAGCAGGGCGGCGACATGGTGCGCGTCGGCGGGCTCGCCTACACCTGCAGTCCGAACGAGAGCGTGGGCAAGCGTATTTCCGAACTCAAGCTCGACAACGGCCACGCGCTGGAAGCCGGCAAGCGCTACAAGGTGGCGGGGTGGGCCTCGGTCAACGAGCAGACCGGCGCGCCGATCTGGGACGTGGTCGCCAAACATCTGCGGTCGGGCAAGCCGCCCAACCGGTCGCTGCCTGGCGTCACGCTGAAAGGCGTCGAGGACAATCCGGGCATTGCGGGACAAGGATGATGGGTTTTTCGACCATCATGCGCACCATGGCCGCGGCGCTTCTCATCGCAGCCGCCGCGTCTGCGACGCACGCCCAGCAGGCGCCGCTGCAGGACAAGCCGTTCGCCGAGCACAGAATCGTGCTGCAACTCTCCGACAACGACCCGCGCAAGCAGAGGCTCGTGCTCAGCGTCGCCAGCAATTTGATGAAGCATTACGACCCCGACAAGGTCGCGATCGAGGTCGTGGCGTTCGGTCCCGGTATCGAGCTGCTGCGTCCGGAAAATCCCAACCGCAAGATGGTCGAGAGCCTGGTGGCGCAGGGTGCGCGTTTCGACATCTGTCTCAACACGGTTGATACAATCGAACGCGAAGCCGGCAAGCGGCCGGAGTTCATTTCAGCAGCGACGCCGGTGCAGGTCGGCGTCGCGCAAATTCTTTTTCTGACCGAAAACGGATATACGCTGGTGCGGCCATGATCACCGACATCGTGATTGCGAGTGAAGCGAAACAAATCACCTCTCCCCGTGGGCCGTGGTACAATTGATGGATTGTAGGAGCAGGGCTGGAGCTACATCCGCCCCTGATCCGATCTGAATTAACGCGGACGTGTAGCCATGATCTTTCGTCAGCTCTTCGACAGTGTTTCGGGCACCTACAGCTACCTGCTGGCCAGCCGCGCCGGCGGCGAGGCGTTGATCCTCGACCCCGTGCTGGAGAAAGCCGACCGCTACTGCCAGCTGCTGCGCGAACTGGATTTGCGGCTGGTGAAGGCGGTCGACACCCATCTGCACGCCGACCACGTCACGGGCCTCGGCGAACTGCGCGACCGCACCCAGTGCATCACCATCATGGGCGAGCAGAGCAAGGCCGACGTGGTGTCGATGCGGGTTTCCGACGGCGACAAGGTGATGATCGAGGGTCTCAGCCTCGACGTCATGTACACGCCCGGCCACACCGACGATTCCTACTCTTATTTGATGGGCGACCGCGTCTTCACCGGCGATACGCTTCTGATCCGTGGCACCGGCCGCACCGACTTTCAGAACGGCTCTTCGCGCGCGCAATACGAATCGATCTTCAACCGGCTGCTGAAATTGCCGGATGAAACCATGGTATTCCCCGCCCACGACTACAAGGGCGACACGGTTTCCACCATCGGCGAGGAGCGGCGTTACAATCCGCGTCTTCAGGTGCGCTCGGTCGACGAATATATCGAGCTGATGGCCAATCTGAAGCTGCCGAACCCGAAGATGATGGACGTGGCGGTGCCCGCCAACATGCATGTCGGCCTGCATCAGGAGGATCTCGCCAAGCAGGGGCTCGCGCTCTCTGCCCGCGACGCGATCAACCGTCTCGGCCGGCCCGACATCCTGCTGGTGGATTTGCGCGAAACCAGCGAGCGCGCCAAGCACGGCACGATCTCGGGCGCGCTGCATGCGCCCTATCCCGGCATCGCCGAGAGCCTCAAGCCCGGCGGCATGCTGCGCGAAGTCGCCGCCGCCACCGGCCGCCGCGTGGTGTTCTTCTGCGCCTTCGGCGAACGCTCTGCGATGGCGGTGACTGCCGCGAAGAACGCGGGGCTCGCCAACACCGCGCATATCGAGGGCGGTATCGATGCGTGGAAGAAGGTCGGCGGGCCGGTGGTGATGGGGTGAGATGCCCGTAGGGTGGGCAAAGGCGCCCTTGCGCCGTGCCCACCATCCATCAACACATTCGCTCTGGACGGTGGGCACGCTGCGCTTTGCCCACCCTACGAAACTACGAACTACGAAATTAATTTCCCACCCGCTTCACCTCTGCCGTCAGCGCATCCAGCGCATCGGCCAGCAGCACGCCGCCGCACTCGGTCATGCGCTCCGGAATCACGATGCGCTTTTCCGGTGGATAAAAGCGCTCCAGCGCCGGATGCAGCAGGAACGCCTGGCCGTCGTCCCTCGCCGTGTCGCCGGCCTGCGAAACCACGATGAAGTCCGGCCGTAAGTTCACGATCGCTTCCAGCGAAGCAAAGCCGCCGAAGGCAAAGCCGAGATCGCCGGCTGCGCTGCGCAAGCCAATTTCGCTGAGCAGCGAACCGACAAAGCTGTCGCTGCCCGCCACCCAGCCGCGCCGCGACAACGGCAGCACGCGGTAATGGCGCTCCGAGACCGCGTGGCGGGCGCGCGCCAGCGCGGCATCAAGCCGTGCGATTTCCGCCGCCGCGCGATCGGGATGACCGGTGATGTCGCCAGCCTCGCGGATCTGCTGCCGCGCTTCGTCGAGGGTTCGCGGCACGGCGAGTTCGGCGAGACGAAGCCCCTTGGCCTTCAACAACTCTCGCGTCGAACGCTTGTCGAACGCGCTGGCGACGACGATGTCGGGCCTGATGAGCAGCACGTCCTCGGCTCCTCCGGAGAGAACCGGATAGCGGCTGATGTCGCCCGCCTGCGATTGCCAGCCGTCCCGCGAAAACCGGCTCAATCCCAGAATCTGCTCGGGGTCGGCCAGCGTCAGCAGCAATTGGTCGGTGCAGACGTTCATCGACACCAGGCGCGGCAGATTGGCTGCGAACGCAGTGCTGCCCGGCAACGCAAGCGCCATCACCGTGACCAGAAATGCAAGCCGCCATCGCACCAGATATCGGCCCATCAGATATCCGCCCACGGCACGATCACGGCCTCGCGCTGGAATTCCGCGCGATAGGCCGAGATCCTGAACACGTCAGCCATCACCTGCTCGGACAGCGCCGCCGCCGGCCCGCCCTGCGACACCAGGCGGCCTTCGCGCAGCACCAGCACATGGTCGGCAAACCGCGCCGCCAATCCCAGATCATGCGTCACGACAATGACGAGCACGCCCTTGTCGGCGGTCGCGCGCAAATTCTTCATGACATCGATCTGGTGCCGCGGGTCGAGCGAGGCGGTCGGCTCGTCGGCCAGGATGACCGGTGCCTCCACCGCCAGCGCGCGGGCCAACGCGACGCGGCTGCGCTCGCCGCCGGACAATTCCGTGACGCGGCGATCGCTGAACGCCATCACGTCCACCGCCTGCATCGCGCGCAGCACCGCCTCCGCATCTTTGGGCGACAGCCGCGCCGGATCGGTGGCGCCATGCGGATAGCGGCCGAGCGCCACGATGTCGCGCGCCGGCAGCGGCCAGTGCACCACATGCCCCTGCGGCAGATAGCCAAAGCGTTTTGCGCGCTCGCGCAGCGGCAGCGAAGCCAATGCGACGCCGCCGATCTCGATCTCGCCTTCGGACGGGATCAATCCCGCCAGCGCCCGCAACAGCGTGGTCTTGCCGGCGCCGTTCGGCCCGACCAGCGCCACCAGATGTCCCGGCGACAGCGCCAGCGAAACGTCTTTCAGCACGACGCGGCCGGCGAGCCGCACGCCGAGTCGCCTTGCGGTCAGCAGCGCCACCTCGCTCATGCGACGCCTCCGCCGAGCGCGCGGCGTTCGCGCATGATCAGATAGAGGAAGAACGGCACGCCGATGATCGAGGTCAGCACGCCGACCTTGATGTCCGATGTCGAGGGGATGATGCGCACCGCGACATCCGCCGCCAGCAGCAGCGCCGAGCCTGCGAGCGCGCTCGGCACCAACAGCCGTCCCGGATCGTGGCCGATCAATGGCCGCATCAGATGCGGCGCGACAAGCCCGATGAAGCCGATGGTGCCGGTGACGGCGACCGCGCCGCCGACGCCGAGCGCCACGCCCGAAATCACGAACAGCCGCAGGCGGCCGACATCGACGCCGAGGCTTTGCGCGGTTTCCTCGCCCAGGCTCAGCGCGCGAAAGGCATGGCGCTGGCTGAACAGCATGATCGCGCCGGCAATGATGAAGGGAAATGCCAGCATGACATGCTGAAAACTGCGATCCTCCAGCGAGCCAAGCAGCCAGAACGCGATCTCCAGCACCACGAAGGGATTGCTGGAGAGGTTCATCACCAGCGCGGTGGCCGCGCCCGCAAAGCTCGAAATCGCGAGGCCGGAGAGGATGAGTATCAGCAGCCCGGCATTGCGCCCGGCGATGGTCAGCAGCCCGAACACCGAAACGAACGCCGCGATGATCGCCGCGACCGGCAGCGCGTAGGAGCGCACGTCGGCCAGCCCCAAGGCGATCACCAGCACCGCGCCGAAGGCGGCCGATTGCGGCGCGCCGAACAGCTCGGGCGAGGCCAGCGGATTGCGCAACAGGCCCTGCAGCGATGCGCCTGACAGCCCGAGGATGGCGCCGATCGCCAGCGCCAAGAGCGTCCGCGGCAGGCGGATTTCCCGCACGATCACCTGCGAAACCTCGCTGCCGCCGCCGAACAGCGCTTCCGCCACGGCAAGCGGCGACAGCCGCACCGGACCAATACCCAGCGAGATCAGCACCAGCAGCCCAACGAGGGCGGCAAGCGCCGCGGTCGCGCCGATCCGCCGGCGCGCGGCATCCTCGTTGGTCACGGTTACAGCCTCAACACTCATTGATCGTCCTAAAGCAGGTTTACCCGCTCCGGTACAGGAGCGCAGGCAAAGAACAGGCAGGAGTGCTCATGCGGCAAAAATAGCGCACTCGTCCAGTTGACATCGCAAGCGCGCCCAAGGCGGATTGACTCGAACTTTGGCAAACTTCTACCATAGTTCCCGACGGTTCCCGTTTTTGGGGATCAAAAGGGAATGCGGTGCGGGGAAGTCCCCCAATTCCGCGGCTGCCCCCGCAACTGTAAGCGGCGAATCCTTCGTCATAGGCCACTGGGAATCTCGGTCCTGGGAAGGCGACGATGGGTAACGACCCGCGAGCCAGGAGACCTGCCGTCAGCCGTGGTCACACGCGAAGATGTCGGTCGGGGAGTACAGGCATTAGCTTCACCTAAGCTGCATTAGCACATGGTGAGACTTGGTTCGCTGTGACGTGCCACTGACGTCATACCGAGGTCTGAACCATGTCTTCCACCATCGCCACGCGGCAGCGCCGCTACTGGCTTGCCTCCAGTTTCCTGATACCTGTCGCATCGCTCGGCATTTCCGGCGCGCAGGCGCAGCAGACGCCATCCGAGCAATTGCCGCCGATCGAGATCACCTCGCCCACCGACCCGAACCGGACCCGCGCCAAACCGACCTACGATGAAGCATCGACCTCGCGCCGCGTCGTACCAGCGGCTGCGCCGTCGACCGGCACGCGGCCCGCGGCAGGGACCGGCACCGCATCGCAAAGCGTTTCGCAAGGCGCGGGCGGCAGCGGCGGCCGTCAGTTCTCAGGCATCGTCGGCACGGCGTCGACGGTTATTACTGCCGAAGAGATCGCGCATTCGCCGGCCCAAACGTTGCAGGAAATCATCGCGCAAACGCCCGGCGTGCAGCTGACCAGCCTCTTTGGCGGCGTCAACGGCGCCAAGACGTCGGTCGACCTGCGCGGCTTCGGCGCGTTCGCGACCTCAAATACCCTGGTGCTCATCAACGGCCGACGTCTCAACGACATCGACATGGCCGGCGTCGATCTCTCGACCATTCCGCGCGATTCGATCGAGCGTATCGAAATCACGCGCGGCAACAGCGGCGCGGTGCTCTACGGCGACAATGCCGTCGGCGGTGTCATCAATATCGTCCTGAAGAACGGCGTCAGCGGCCCGCCGGTCGCCATGCGCGCAGAGGCCGGAGTCGGCTCCTTCAACCAGCGTATGGCCTCGGTCTCGACGGCGCTGAATTCGGGACCATGGTCGACGTCATTCTACGGCAACGCCATCAAGTCCGACGGTTACCGGGTCAACAACGCGCTCGATCAGCGCAATGGGGTCGGCAATCTCAATTACACCACACCCGACCTCAAGGCCTTCCTTACGGTGACCGGCGACGACCAGAAGCTCGGTTTTCCGGGCGGACGCACCGTCGATCCTTCGATCGGGCTAAATCAACTCGTCACCGATCGCAGGGGCACAAATACGCCGTTCGATTACGGCAACCAGCAGGGCGCCAGCGCGACCGCCGGCTTCACCAAGACCCTGTGGGACGGCGCCGAACTGATCGTCGATGGCGGCGTCAGAGACAAGAAAACGCAAAGCGGATTCTTCGGCGCGATACCGTTTGCGTCGCCATTTCCGAGCTTCTCCTCCACCTATAACGACGCATCATTGCAGACCTGGTCGATCACGCCACGATTGAGCATCAAGAACTCGATCCTCGGGGTGCCCTCACAGATCCTGACCGGTATCGATTATTACGATGCGACGTTCCGCCAGGACCGCGGGGCGTTCAAGGGCCTTGCGCCGACCCACATCTACGATCTGTCGCAGCAGACGCTGGCCGGTTACTGGCAGCACACGGTAGGCCTGTTGCCGACGACTGATTTCTCCTATGGCGCCAGGATTCAAAACACCAGCCTGAGCGCCCGGGATCGGTTCGACGCCAACGCGCCCGGTTGCGCCATGTTCTTTAATTGCAGCGATCAAGCCTCCCCGCTGGACAGCAACGAGACCCAGTACGCCTTGCACGTCGGGCTCGAGCACCGGCTCAACAACACATTCTCGCTGTTTGGCCGCGCCGCGCGCGCGTTCCGTACTCCGACCGTCGATGAACGCGTCTCCAGCGGCCCTTTCTTCGTTCCGGGGACCTTTCAGCTGAAAACCCAGACCTCGCACGACATCGAAGGCGGCTTCCGCGTCAAGGCCGGCGCATTCCAGATGCAATCGAGCATCTACGGTATGGACCTCGAGAACGAGATCCATTTCATCCCGGCGCTGTTCTTCAACGTGAACCTCGGTCCAACCCGCCGCTACGGCTCCGAGACCAGCGCGTCGCTGCGTGTCAGTGACAACCTGTCGCTGCGGGCGGGCGCGGCCTACACGCGTGCTGTCTTCCGCGAAGGGCCGTTCGCCGGCAACGACGTGCCACTGGTTTCCCGCTACACAGCCATGGGCGGCGTGACCTGGAACATCTGGCAGAACTACTTGGTATTCGACGCCACGCTGCGCGCCTGGAGCGAACGCACCATGGACAATGACCAGGCGAACACCCAGCGCCGCATCCCGGCCGACGCTACCGTCGATTTGAAGCTGAGTGGCGCTTATGAACACTTCTTCTGGTCGCTGAGCGTGAACAACCTGTTCGATGCGCTGTACTACGACTACGCGATCGCGAGCTCGTTTACGCCGGGCCGCTTCTCGGCCTATCCGCTTCCCGGCCGCACCTACATGGTGAAGGTCGGCGCGACGTTCTGACCGCAATAGCCGGTTCGGCGCCATGCCGAACCGGCTTGTCCTGACCTGACAAGACGGTATTCTCCTTGCGCCTATTGCCCGGGAGAATGTTTTTTCATGCCTGCCCCGCTTCCGTTCCGCAGGCGGCGATGAGCGCCGCAGCCATCGATCTCCTGCCGCGGGAGATATCCAATCCCGATACGCAATGGAGCCTCGGCACCTTCGGCGCCATCGCCGAATTTTCGCGTGCCCCTGACGAGCCGGTGCGCTTGAGCCAAACGCCTGAGGCCGTTTCGGCCGTGACGGCGCGCGGCGGCATTGCCCTCAAATCTCATCCCGCCATCCGCCCCTTCGCGTCGGAAGGCATCACCAGGACCGGGTGGAATCAACGGGTCGCGCTTTGCCTGCCGCGAGATGATTGCGCCATGCACCAGCGCATTGCGCTGACGGAGATCGGCCCTGATCACGAAGCGCCGCGTGAGGAAGACCGGAATTGCGTTCTGTTCGATCTGGGTTTCGGCGCGCTGCAGATCGATTGCTGTATTCGAATCGACGATCACAGCCTCGCCGCGCGATTGCGCGAACATGCCGGCCGCGCCGTGTTCGAGCCCGGCAATCCCGCCATGGCAATGATCCTCGCGGCCAATCCGCACCGCGTCTTCATCAGCCGGCTCGGCCGCATCGAGGTCTATCAGCCGATCCCGCCGCCCTTGGGCAAGAGCCCGGAGGGACCGCACACGCATGTGCTGCCGCGGCTCCTGCAAAGCCGGCGAACCCATCCCGCGACCGAGCCGGTGCCTCAGGGGTGGATTCCCTGCGCGCACCTCTATCCGCCGCATCCGGCACGGGACGGCCTGGGCGAGGCCCGGCCGTTCGACGCCACCCACCATCATGCCTTTCAGCGGATGATGGCCGCGTGCGGCGATCCCGCAGCCCTTGCGACCAAGCAGCGGGTGGTCGATGCGGTGCTTGCCGGCGAGCCGCCCACGGCGGTGGCCGGTGACCGCCACGGCCGGATCAGCGTCCGCATCGCATTGCGGCAGATGAAGTCGCAGGGCCATGCGTCGGCGGCGCTGAGCGCCTGGCTGGCGAGCTTCGATGCTGCGGCGCCCGACGAGGCCGACGACGACGCGGCCCTTCAAAATGAGGGCTGATTTGACAAGAAAGTGCGGCTTTTTCGACCGAAAATAACGTCCTCTACGCCCCGATCCGTGGTAAACCGCCGGCAGACCGCTCGACGATATCTGTCGTGATTTCAGAGGTATGACATGGACGATGAGCCGAAGAGCGCCGCCGAACTGAAGGAGATTCGGCTGAATCGCAAGCGCGCGCAGGAAGTCGAAGGCATCAAGGCGATGGCCGAGATCGCGGCCGCCGACATCGCGATCCGAAAGCGGACCGAGAAGCTGCGCGCGCTCCGTCTGGCAAAGGAAGCGGCCGAACGTGAAAACCCGCCGGAACCGGTGGTCAAAAGCAAGGCCAAGACCCGGGCCGCGAAAAGAGGTGTGACCTGAAATGACGAAAGAAGATCGTGATCGCGCCCAGGCCCGTGTGGACAAGGCGACAAAGGCCGCCCAGGACGCGAGATCCGGCAAGGCCGAACGCGACGCCAGCGCCAAGGCTGTGCTCGACAATATGGCGAAGCTGAAGGCGTTGCGTCTCGCGCGCGAGGCAGCCGAGCCGCAACGAGCTCCCGCCGCGAAGGCCGCAAGAAAGGCGCCCGCCAGCACCAAGCGCTCGAACGAGAAGCCGGTGGCCTTGTCCGACTGGCTGGCGAGCCAACAAAACGGCGGACGGCGAACCTGAGGTCGGACTCTTACGGGTGTCTCGTCATGCGGGCGTCTCGTCACGCCCGGACAAAAGCGCGAAGACGCGCTTCGCGCTTTTGCCGGGCCGAAACGAAAAGTCGGTCAGATATCCGCCGCGTTTACGCCGGCCCAGGCCAATCGATCATCGAACGCGTCTTGTTCTCGGCATCGTAGACCTGCACCTGAAGCATCTGGAACCTGTTCTTCAGGGCCATGCCCGCCTCTTCGGCGGCCTCGACTGTGTCGTGATGCGATTTGAAATGACCGTCCACCACCAGCGAGTAACCGGTGGTCGGCGCCTTGTCGGCGCGGATGGTTTTGCGCGGCTGCGGTTCTTCCGCCGCAGGGCGGGGCTTCTTCATGCTGGCTCCGTGTGAAGGCCCTTTTGGACTGAACGCCGCAAAAAGGGCAGGAAAGTTCTTGTGGCCGGCGCTAACATGCCGGCCCAACGCGATCGGATTGAGATCATGCCGATACTCCGAATCGGCAAGCAGAGCAACGTCGATTCATCCGACGAAAAAGGCATCAGATGGGCGGAACTGGCAGGAAGAACGAGCCTCCGAAGCCGGCGGACGACAAGCCGAAAAAGCCGGAACGTGCGCCGGTCGAGGACGAGGATTACGAGGACGGCGACATCGCCACGCCGAAGCGCGACCGCCACGGCAATGATGATGAGCCGTTGTAGCACAACAGCTGGAACTTCGTAGGGTGGGCAAAGCGCAAGCGTGCCCACCATTCGAGATGACGGTCGAGGATAGATGGTGGGCACGGCGCAAGAGCGCCTTTGCCGACCCTACGACTCACGCACCAAACCCCTCCCCCTCTATCACTCGAATACTCCCGACATCGAGCAGATGCGCACCAAATCCGCCACGCGCGAGTTTTATCGCTGACTTTGGCGAAGCCAGCAGCAAAGCTGCCGTCACCGCAAGCGGCACGGCGCTGATCCAATCTGATCGCATCGGCGTGAGTTCTTCGCTGCTGCCGGCATAGGGCGCGCTGTTCGCGCACAGACGCACGATTTCCCTGACGACGTCGGACCGCTTCCCACCGCGCGCGGCACATCCGAGCAGCGCCTGCATCGCCAGATGTGTGAGCACGCCCTCGCGGCTCTCCGGCAAGGGCGCAGGTGTCTCTCCGAGCGAGATCTGAAGCAGCAATCCAACCAGATCGATGCCGGAGCGATACGCGTTCATTGGCTCGACCAGACGCGGATTGCCATCGATCAGCAAAGGCGCGTCGCCATGATCCGGCATGATGTAGTCGATCGACAGCGCACCGTGCCAATCGAGCGCCTGTCCGACCTTTTCGAGATGCGCGCGCACGATGGGCCGCCTCACGCTCTGCTTGATCGCCTCGCCGCCGCCTGTGCCGGGCATGACCTGCCGATAGGCATGAAAGCCGATCATCTGGCCGCGGCAAAACACCGACTGCGCCTTCTCGGTCGTGCCCGCGACAAGGTCTTGCACCAAAATCTCGTCGGCAAGTGCATCGCCGGCGCCGAGATCGTGCAGCGGGCTTTCGAGATCGTCGGCATTGCGTATGAACCAGATGCCGCGGCTCGCGGTGCCGACCGACGTCTTGACGACGGCAGGAAATCGGACGGCTTCACGCAATTGCTGCGCCGACGTCACGATTTGCGTCGGCGGCTGCGGCAGTCCCAATCGATCGAGCAGCCGGCTGAAGCCTGCCTTGCTGTGCGCGGTACGGTAGCTCTCGAAGCTCGGCAGCGCGAGGCCGACGCAGCCTTCCATGCGCTGCCTCGCCCGGGCAAACAAAAATCCCTGCTCATGCGTCGGCAGCAGCACATCGAATTTCCCGTCGACCAGTCGCTGCTCGATGAAGGCCAGATAGCCGGCGGGGTCATCCCGCAGTCCGGGGCAACGGTGAAACTTCGCAACCAACCGCGAGAACCGTGAAAGGCACCACGGCGAGGGATCGCAGACCTCGATGTGGTGGCCCGAAAGACCCAGAATCGTAATCGCCTCCCGGGCCGAGGTAGAGGAACCTTCGGAGACGAGCACCCGGAGCGGTTTTGCGGGATCAGGCATGCCGGATCATTGCCGCGCCGGCCGCCTTTGTCTCCCGATTTAATGATGCAATCGGCGTGTCCCTGCCCTCCGCCGGGGCAGCCATGCAGCGGTATTCATGGACAAATAACGGCTGGACGATATTTTCGCCGCTGCCAGGAGCCTTTTTCGTTCCGATGGAATCGGAACGGGGCTCTAGATTTTTGATTTGACGCGTTTTCTTGACGCGAACCGGCTCCACTTCGCTGGAAAACGCTCCAGGGGCCGGAAGTGACACGGGATTTTGAGCTGACATGGTCGACATTCTGGCCGCACCGCAACAAGCCAAAGCGGACACTTCGCTGCGTACGCTCGCTGCGATTTCGGTCGCCCATTGGGTCAGCCATTTCCATCTCTTCGTGCTGCCGATGCTGTTTCCGTTCCTGAAAGAACAGCTCGGCGTCGGCTATATCGAGCTCGGTTTTGCGCTCACCGTGTTCGGCGTCGTCTCCGGCCTGACGCAGGCGCCGATCGGTTATCTCGCCGACCATATCGGCGCGCGAAAGGTCCTGCTGATCGGCCTCACCGTCGGCGGCCTGGCGCTGATCATGCTCGGCCTGCATCTGAGCTACGTCTCGCTGATCGTCTGCGCCGTGCTGCTTGGGCTCGCCAACAGCGTCTATCACCCGTGCGACTACGCGATCCTGTCGACGCATATGGACGAAGCGCGGATGGGCCGCGCGTTTTCGGTCCACACCTTTGCGGGCTTCCTTGGCGGCGCGGTGGCGCCCGCGATCATGGCCGCGCTGGTCGCAACCGTCGGCGGCCTCGGCGCCCTGATCGTGGCTGGCGCGGTCGGTCCCGTGGTGGCGCTGGCATTGATCATCGTCCGCATTCCCGATGCGAGCTCGGCTGATCGCAAGGAAGATGGCGCTGACGCGCCGAAGCAAAGCGTCATCGCGCCCGCGATCATCATGCTGACGTTCTTCTTCATGCTGCTCGGCCTCTCCAATGCAGGCATCAGCAATTTCGGCGTCGTCGCGCTGATGAGCGGCTATGGCGTGACCTTCTCGGCCGCCAATATCGCGCTGACAGCGTTTCTCGGCGCCAGTGCTGCCGGCGTGCTGGCCGGCGGCTATCTGGCCGACCGCACCACGCGCCACGGACAGGTCGCCGCCGCGTGCTTTGCAATCAACGCCGTCATCATCACGATCATTGCGACGATCAACCTGCCGTCGGCCGTGCTGACCGCCGCGATGGGGCTGGCCGGATTCCTCGGCGGCGTCATCGCACCATCCCGCGACATGCTGGTGCGCAACGCCGCTCCGGCAGGCGCGGCCGGACGGGCGTTCGGCATCGTCTCCACCGGCTTCAATTTCAGCGGCATCCTCAGCCCGTTGTTGTTCGGCTGGATCATGGACCAGAACATGCCGCATTGGGTGTTTGGCGCCTCCGTCGCCTTTATGGTCATGACGGTGCTGCTGGCGCTCGTGACTGACCGCAAGCCGCAGAGCCGGTCAGAGAGCTCGGTCAAGGACCTAACGCATTCCTGAGGCTCATCCCGGGCGGTTGACAGCATCAGGGGACGTCGGATGATGCGCCAACAAAAACCATAACCGGGATGGAAGCCATGACCTCGACCCCCGACCTCGTGATCCGCGGCGGCACCATTGCCGATGGCAAGGGTGGCGAATTGTTCGAAGCCGATGTGGCTATCTCCGGCGGCCGCATCACAGAAGTCGGCAAGGTTTCCGCGAAGGGCAAGGAAGAGATCGACGCCAAAGGCAAACTGGTTGCGCCGGGCTTCGTCGACGTCCACACCCATTATGACGGCCAGGTCACCTGGAGCCAGGACATCACGCCCTCGTCGCAGAACGGCGTGACGACAGCGATCATGGGCAATTGCGGCGTCGGTTTTGCGCCGTGTCGCCCGGCCGATCATTTCAGGTTGATCCAGTTGATGGAGGGCGTCGAGGATATTCCCGAGCCGGTGCTGAGCGCCGGCATTCCCTGGGCCTGGGAAAGCTTTCCGGATTACATGGGCTGGCTGTCGAAGCGGAATTTCGACATGGATATCGGCGCGCAACTGCCGCATGCGGCGCTACGCGTTTACGTGATGGGCGAGCGCGGCGCGCGCCGCGATCCCGCAACGCCTGAGGACAACAAGGCGATGGCGGCGCTCGCCGGAGACGCCGTGCGATCGGGCGCACTTGGCTTCTCGACCTCGCGCACCCTCAACCACCGCACCTCGACCGGCGACTACACACCGACGCTGAAAGCGGGCGAAGATGAATTGACCGCGATTGCGGCTGCGATGCACGGCGTCGGCCGCAGCGTGCTGCAATTCGTGCTCGACCAAAGCACCGTCGACGAAGATCTGCCGATGATGCTGCGGGTCGCTGAAAATACCAAATGCCCGATCTCGTTTTCTGTAGCCCAAGCCGACAAGGCGCCGCGACGCTGGCGCCAGACGATGGACACCATCAACGAAGCCACCGCCCGCGGCCTGTCGATCACGACACAGATTGCCGCGCGTCCCGTCGGGCTGCTGCTTGGGCTGGAATTGTCGCGCAATCCATTCCAGACCCATCCGAGCTACCGCGCGATCGCCAAGCTGCCCCTGGCTGAGCGGCTGACGCATTTGCGCCGGCCCGAAATGCGCGCCGCCATCCTGAGCGAGACGGCGACGGCGACCGACGATCCGCTGTTCTTCCGGCCAAACTACGACAAGATGTATCTGCTCGGTAATCCCCCGGACTACGAGCAGCCGCCGGAAAATGCGCTCGGCCCGCAAGCCCGCCGCCAGGGCCGGCAGCCGGAAGAGCTCGCCTACGACGCGATGCTCACCGACGACGGCCGCGGCATGCTCTATGTGCCGTTCCTCAATTATGCCGACGGCAATCTCGATGCCGTACATGAGATGCTGCGCGAACCCAGCGCCGTGCCGGGCCTCTCCGACGGCGGCGCGCATTGCGGCATCATCTGCGACGCCAGCTTCCCGACCTATCTGTTGACACACTGGACCCGCGACCGCAGCCGCGGCGAAAAACTTTCGATCCCGTTCGTGGTGGCGGCGCAGTCGCGCAAGACAGCACTGTCGGTCGGCCTCTACGACCGGGGTGTGATCGCGCCGGGCTTCAAGGCCGACGTCAACGTGATCGACTATGACCGCTTGCACCTGCATCCACCGAAAGTGCATTACGACCTGCCGGTCGGCGGCCGTCGCCTGATGCAGCAGGTCGACGGCTATGAGGCCACCATCGTCTCCGGCGTGGTGACGCAGCGCAGCGGCAAGGCGACGGGCGCCCGTCCCGGCAAGCTGGTGCGCGGCGCGCAGGGCTCAAAGCCGCAGTTCGACGCGGCGGCGAGTTGAGCTTCATCCTCCCCTGGAGGGGGAGGATCGGTTCGCATGAAATGCGAACCGAGGTGGGGTGACGGTGTTTCATCCCAGACGCTGTCGGACGCGGAGAGACCGTCACCCCTCCCCGCCGCTTCGCGTCGACCCTCCCCCTCCAGGGGAGGGTAAGCCTCACGCGAACTTCGGCTGCGCCGCCGCCTGGCGCATCAGCCTTGCGCGTTCCGTGTTCGGCCAGAGCAGCAACAGCCCGAGCAGCCCCGACGCTGCCATCACCACCGCATTGATGGTGAAGCCGGTCATGTAACCGTCGAGCGGCACCGCCGCATTCTGGATCACAACGCCCATCACGGAAGGGGCAATTATTCCCGCCAGCGTATAGATCGCGCCGTAGATCGCGAGCACGGCGCCGCGCTGCTGCACCGGCGTGAATTCGCCGAGCATCGGCGGGCAGACGACATAGATCGAACCGCAGAGCCCGGAGCCGACCACGAGGAATGCGATCTGCAGCCCCGCGCCGTTGACATGCGGCAGCGCCGCCAGGATCGACCCGCCGACGATCAGGGGCACTGACCCGAGCACGCCGCGAGCGCCGCGCGTGGTGTATCCGCGCGTCAGCATCACCTGCGAAATCCAGCCCGTCAGCAGCACGATAGTGGCGCCGAACACCCAGGGCAGCACAGAAACCCAGCCTGCATCCTGTTGCGAAAAGCCGAGCCCCTTGACGATGAAGGGCGTGAACCAGGTCAACCCGAGCGACAGCGCCCAATAAGCGCCGAAGGTCGCGGCGCAGCAGCCGATGAAGGTTCGCGAGGTCAGAAGCTGGAAGTAAGGTACGCGCTGGTCGCCAGCCGCCGTTGCGACCGTCTGCACCAGCGGCCCTTCCTTGCCCATCACCAGCCACGCCACCACCCACATCAGGCCGACGACGCCGAGCGCACCGAAGGCATAGTGCCAGCTATGATTGACGATGATCCAGTTCAGGGCGGGCACCGCGAGGATCACGCCGAACGCCGAGCCCTGCGAGAGAATCGCGGTGGGGAGCGTTCGCTTCTCGTCGGGAAACCACTTGTAGACTGCGTGCGCCGCCACCGCGAAGGCCGGCCCCTCGCCCGCGCCGAGGATGATGCGGCAGATCACGAGCGTGGTGAAACCGACGGTGCCGACCATCGGAAACTGCGCCACCGACCAGATCACCGCCATCGCGAGCAGCACCCAGCGGGTGTCGATGCGGTTGACGATGAACCCGACGACGATGGCCGAGATTGAAAACAGGATGAAGAACGAGGAGCCGAGGAAGCCGAACTGCTCCGGCGAGAGCTTCAGTTCGTCCATGATCGGCGCGCCGGCGAGGCCGACCACGATCTTGTCGGCAAAGTTCACCAGCATGAACAGGAACAACAGGAAGGTGATTGTCCATGCGCCCTTGGGCGTCGGCTGCGCGGTCATGGCTGGTTTCCCCGTTTACCTTTGCTGGCTCTTAGGATCGGCCGGTTCCAATGCTACAAGGGGGCTCGCGGGCAAGGCAACCCGGATTTTTCCGCGGATGCCGCTTGCGCAACTGCCGGCTGCTGCGGCAGGCGCGAGCCACAACCGGATCACGATCACGTCGCGGCGCGATTGAGGCGTGATCCGGGGCGTCCGCCCTGATATGTTGCATGCCATCACGTCGGGGATTTTCATGGTCAGATCGGTCCATCGTCGCGCATGACCAACGGCAATCCCAACGTGCTTCACGTGACCGGCCTGACCAAGAGCTACCGCACGGCCGGCGAAGAGGTCGCGGTGCTGCGCGGGGTGAACCTCTCGGTCGCCGCGGGCGAGAGCGTCGCGCTGACGGGTGAATCCGGTAGCGGCAAGAGCACGCTCCTGCACCTGATCGCAGGGCTCGATGCAGCCGATGCCGGCGAGATCAGGCTGGCCGATGCACAGGTCTGCGAACTCAACGATGCCGGACGCGCGGAATTGCGCCGCGACCGGCTCGGCCTGGTGTTTCAGCAATTCAACCTGATTCCGAGTCTCACGGTGGAAGACAATTTGGCTTTCCAGTCGCGCATTGCCGGCCGTCATGACGCGGCCTGGCACCGCGAACTGGTGGAGCGGCTCGGGCTCGGCAATTTCCTCAAACGCTATCCCGAGCAATTGTCCGGCGGCCAGCAACAACGCGTCGCGATCGGCCGGGCACTGGCGGTAAAGCCGCTGCTGCTGCTGGCAGACGAGCCTACCGGCAATCTCGACGAGGACACCGCCGACGAGGTGCTGGCGCTGGCGCGCGATCTGGTGGCGCGCAGCGGCTGCGGTTTTCTGATGGTGACCCACAGCGAACGGCTCGCCGCCACGCTCGACCGGAAGGTGAACCTCCATGCCGGGGTGATCGCGTGAAACGCGCGCTGTGGACGCTGGCCGTATTGCTGAGCCATTGGCGACGGCATCCGATGCAGCTTGCGACCCTGCTGATCGGATTGATCTCGGCGACCGCGCTGTGGAGCGGCGTTCAGGCGCTCAATCAGCAGGCGCGCACCTCCTACGATCGCGCCGCCGCCACGTTCGGCGGCACACGCACCGCCATGCTGGTCGCCCGCAGCGGCGCAAGCTTTCCGCAAGAACTCTTCGTCGATTTGCGCCGCGCCGGCTGGCCGGTCTCGCCGGTGCTCGAAGGCCGCATCCAGATCGAGGGACGGTCGTTCCGGCTGCTGGGCATCGAACCGGTGACGCTGCCCGCGGAAGTCGGCAACGCGCCTGCGATCGGCAGAGCCGATCTGCTATCCTTCATGACGCCGCCGGGCGCGATGCTGGTGGCGCCGGAAACGCTTTCCGATCTCAAGCTCGCGGAGGGCGCCCGCCCGGAGGCCAATGGCGGCGCGTTGCTGCCGCCGCTTCGCGTGCAGCCTAATCTCGTACCTGGCGTATTGGTCGTCGACATCGGCATCGCACAGAGCCTGTTGAAAATGCCGGATCAGCTTTCGCGCCTCCTGATCGGCAAGACGGCGGCCAGACGCGCAACCCTTGAAAGCATTGCCGGCGACAGGCTTCGCCTGATCGAACCCGATGCGGAGAGCGACCTCGAACGCCTCACCGACAGTTTTCACCTGAACCTGACCGCGTTCGGGTTGCTGTCATTCTTTGTCGGGCTCTTCATCGTCAATTCGGCGATCGGGCTTGCCTTCGAGCAGCGGCTGCCGGTGCTGCGCACGTTGCGCGCCTGCGGCGTCTCGGCGCGGATGCTCAACGCCGTGCTGGTGCTTGAGCTGGTGTCGCTGGCGCTGATCGCGGGGCTGATTGGCCTCGTGTGCGGCTACTTCATCGCCGGTGCGCTGCTGCCCGACGTCGCCGCATCGCTACGCGGACTTTATGGCGCGCAGATTCCGGGGCATCTGACGCTCAAGCCGCAATGGTGGATCGCGGGCATCGCCATCAGCATAGCCGGCGCGCTCGCGGCCGCCACCGCCAGCCTGACCAAGGCGCTGCGGCTGCCGCTGCTCGCCACCGCCCAGCCCTACGCGTGGCAACAGGCTCAGCGGCGCTGGCTGACCTACCAGAGCGCGCTGGCGCTCGCAGCGTTCGCGGCCGCGGCCGGTCTGCTCTGGTTCGGCGATTCCCTGATTTCGGGGTTTGCCGTGCTCGCGGCGCTGATGCTCGGCGCGGCGCTGATCCTGCCGATGTTTCTGGAATTCATGCTGTCGCTTGGTCAGCGCTATGCGCGAACCCCGGTCAGCGTCTGGTTCTGGGCCGACAGCCGTCAGCAGCTATCCGGGCTGTCGCTCGCCCTGATGGCGCTGTTGCTCGCACTATCCGTCAATGTCGGCGTCTCCACCATGGTCGAGAGTTTCAGCCGTACGTTCCTGGTCTGGCTCGACGGGCGGCTGGCGGCGGATGTCTATGTCAACGCCGCCAACGACGCCCAGGCAGCCGAGATCAAGGCGTGGCTGCGCGAGCGCCCCGAGGTCGAGGCGATCCTGCCCGGCGCCCGCGCCGACACGCAATTGGCGGGTGCGCCGATCGAGGTACTGGGCCTGCCCGATCACGCCACCTATCGCGACAACTGGCCGCTGCTGCAATCGGCCGACAATGCCTGGATCAAGCTTCGTCCCGGCAATGCGGCCCTCGTCAGCGAACAACTGGCGCGGCGCCTGCACCTTTCGGTCGGCGACCGCATCGAGGTGCCCGCGTCAGGCGGAAGCTGGGCACTCGACGTGGTCGGCATCTATGCTGATTATGGCAACCCCAAGGGCCAGATCGCGGTGAACTACGCCGCGCTGACGCGGCGCTTTCCTGAAATCCCGCTGACGCGCATGGGATTGCGGGTCGCCTCACCAAATATCCCGGCATTGATATCGGCACTGCAGGAAAAATTCGCGCTCGACGACCGCAATGTCGCCGATCAGGCGACGATGAAGGCGGAATCGACGCGGATCTTCAACCGCACCTTTGCGGTGACCGCCGCGCTGAACGCCTTCACGCTTGGGGTAGCCGGCATCGCGCTGTTGACGAGCCTGCTGACGCTTGCCAATTCCCGCCTGCCGCAACTGGCGCCGCTATGGGCGATCGGCATTACGCGGCGGCGGCTCGCGGCGATCGAGCTTCTCAAGACGATGTCGGTGGCGCTGATCACCACCATCTTCGCGCTTCCGCTCGGTCTCCTGGTCGCGTGGTGCCTGCTTGCGGTCGTCAACGTCAAGGCGTTCGGCTGGCGGTTGCCGTTCCATGTCTTTCCGCTGCAACTGCTGTGGCTGACAGGCGTGGCGATGGCGGCAGCGCTGGCCGCTGCGGCGCTTCCCGTCATCAGGCTGGCGCGCATGCAGCCGACGAGCCTGATCAGGATATTCGCCAATGAACGGTAGCGGCCCGATCACCCGCCGCGGCTTCATCGGTGGCACGCTGCTCGCAGGATTGGGCGGCAAGGCGCTCGCGCAGGGCTTCGCTGGACTTGGTGAAAGCGCGGAGGGGTTTGCGTCGGTCGTCCCCGGCAGGACGTTCGCATTTCCCGCCGACCACGGGCCACATCCGGAATTTCGCATCGAGTGGTGGTATGTGACGGCCAATCTCGCCGACGCGAATGGCACGGCCTATGGCGCGCAATGGACGTTGTTTCGCCAGGCAATCGCTGCCGGCGGCCCGCAGGAGGGCTGGGCCAACCAGCAAATCTGGATGGGCCATGCCGCCGTCACCCGCGCCGATACCCATCGCTTCGCTCAGACGTTCGCGCGCGGCGGGGTCGGCCAGGCCGGCGTCGACGCCAAGCCGTTTCACGCCTGGATCGATGCCTGGGAGATGCGCGGGCTCGATCCTGTCAACGACGACAATATCGCACCACTTGTGCTGAAAGCATCGGGCGCCGATTTCAGCTACGCGCTGCGCCTCGACGCGGAGCGGCCGCTGGTGCTGCAGGGCGACGGCGGCTACAGCCGCAAATCGCTGCGCGAACAAGCTTCGTATTATTACAGCCAGCCGCATTATACGGCGAAGGGCATTCTCACCATCGACGACAAGCCCGTCGACGTCACCGGGATGGCCTGGCTCGATCGTGAGTGGAGCAGCCAGCCGCTGGCCTCCGATCAAAGCGGATGGGACTGGCTCTCGCTGCATTTCAATACCGGCGATAAGCTGATGCTGTACCGGATGCGCCAGACCGACGGCCAGCATTATGGCTCCGGCAAATGGATCGCGCCCGACGGCACGGCCGAACAACTCGCCTCCGCCGATATCATGATGACACCGCTGAGCTTCACCGAGATCGAGAAACGGAAGATTCCGACGACATGGCGTATCGCCATTCCAAAGAAGGCGCTGTCGATTGAATGCACGCCGCTCAATCCGAGAAGCTGGATGGGGACGAGCTTTCCCTATTGGGAAGGCCCGATCCGCTTTGCCGGCAGCCATTCCGGGGTGGGCTATCTGGAAATGACGGGCTATTAGGCGCTCGCACGAAACAGGGGAATTTCAGCGATGTATCATCTCACCGCGCTCGTCACCTTGCTGGCGGTCCTGGTCTACTTCTACTCGTCCATCCTGGTGTCGCGGGCGCGCGGCAAGTTCGGCGTCAAGCTGCCGGCCATTTCGGGCAATCCGGATTTCGAGCGCGTGTTTCGCGCGCAGATGAACACGCTGGAATGGCTGCCGATCTTCCTGCCGTCGCTGTGGCTGTTCGCAATCTATATCGGCGATGGCATCGCGGCCGCCATCGGGCTGGTCTGGGCGATCGGCCGGATTCTCTACGTGCTCGGCTACGCCAGGGCGGTCAAGGACCGCAGCCTGGGTTTTGCGATCCAGGCGCTGGCGACGATCGCGCTGTGGGTCGGCGCGTTCGGCGCGATCGTCTGGCGGCTGGTGCAGGCGTGAGACCGAAACACGCCGTCATTGCCTGCGACAAACGCGAAGCGTTTGCGCAAGGGAGCGAAGCGACGAAGCAATCCATTCTTTCTTAGTCGTCCGTGAAGAATCGGGATTTCAGGCTGGGCTGAGCCGCAATTTGAGGCTGAGCCGAGAGAGGATTTCGAACAGCAGAAAGCTCAGCCACCGGATGAGGCGGCGGAAGTTGTAGCCGACGGCGGCCATGACGGCATTGGTGGCATCGCCCTGGCGATGCCAGAGGTAATTGCGGCCCATGCGGTGCTCGGATTTGAGATGGCCGATGACCGGCTCGACGGCGGAACGCCGTCGGAGCTCGCGCTTGATCTGTGGTGTCACCCGCCGCTTCTGTCCTGAGATGAACACCCTGAACTTGTAATCGGGCGGGGCGTTGTGGCCGCGATAGCCCTTGTCGAGGAGCGCGCGCTCGATGGTGTTGCCGATCAGCTCCTCCATCTCGGGGATGACGGTTGCAAGTGTATGGCCGTCATAGGGGTTGCCGGGCAGCGCCTTCACATGGGTCACGAACTGCCCACCCTTGGCGTGCGCCAGCGTGGTGGCGACCGAGACCTTGACGCCGAACTCGTAAGGTCGGTGCGCCTTGCCCTTGCCGATGCATTCCACCTCCGGCGCGTGCAGCGAGTAGACCTTCGGTCCACGCTGGTGCTGCTTCTGCTCAAGCACGCGTCGCGCCCGTGCCAGCATGCGCTCCAACACGATCCCACCGAGCAAGTCGGCGTTGCCACCAAGTTTGCGGCCGATGTCGCGGATGATACGGCCGAGATAGGTTTTGAGCTTCTTCAAGGCTTTGTTGGCGCGCTTGAACTGCTTGGCGTGGGCATAACGCTGGTGCTTGATCAGCGCGAACTTGCCCACTCTGGCATAGGATTGGCGCAGCTTGACACCATATCGTTTCGCCAGCCGGACCAGGATCTCGCGGGCGCGGTTCAGCAGCCTGGCATCGGTCGGGAACATCACGTTCTTGGGCTGCACCGTCGTGTCGATGATGACCCGATTAAGATCGGCCGGTTTGATCGCCTCGGTCTTGCTGGCCACCGCAAGGCTCTCCTGCAGCAAGGCCTGCAACTTCTCCTCGCCCATGCGTTGCCGCCAGCGCGTCAGCGAGGAGCGGTCGAACATCAGGCGGTGCTGGAAGAACTCCTCGCCGCAGAAGAACTGGTAATAGGGGTTCTCCACCCAGCGCTCGCACAGCACTTCATCGGAGAGGTCGTAGGTGTGCTTGAGGATCGCAAGCCCCGCCATCAGCCGCGTCGGCAATGCCGGCCGGCCGGGCTTGTCCTCGTAGACCGCTCCGAATTTCTGCTCGAGGAAGGGCCAGTCGATCGTCCGCGCCAGCTTCACCAGCGGGTGGCCCATATCGATGATCGCGTCCAGCCGCGAGCGCAGAAGGTCGCTCTGTCCCGTCTCTCGTCGTTCCTTTGGCCGCATCGTCCCCTCCGATGCCACCAAGAGAATCACGACCCCCGATTCGAGGGAAACCAAAAAAACAAAATTGCAAGCTTTCCCGCTATCAAGCCCCAAAAGCTGGCAATCTCAAAAGCCGCCGAGCCAGGAAAATCGACTCCCTCTCAACGGCTTGGGAAATTTTTCACGGCCGACTTCTTAGTATCGAGAGATGGATTGCTTCGCTGCGCTCGCAATGACGACGGTAGCGCCGCCTACTTCACCAGCGGGCAGCCGGAATCCTTCGCCGCCGGAAATGCCTTGTCGCCGGGCACGACCGCAAGCTGCTTGTAGTAATCCCACGGCTTCTTCGACTCCGTCGGCTTCTTGACCTCGAACAGATAGAGGTCGTGCACCATGCGGCCGTTTTCCAGCACCTTGCCGCCTTGCGCGAAGTCGTCGTCCACCGGAAGCTCCTTCAGCTTCTTCGCCACCGCCTCGGTGTCCTTGGTGCCTGCCGCCTTGACCGCCTTCAGATATTGCAGCGTCGCCGAATAGGTGCCGGCCTGGATCATGTTCGGCATGCGGCCGGTACGCTTGAAGAAGCGTTCGGCGAGGTTGCGGCTCTTGGCGTCGCGGTCCCAGTAATAGCCTTCCGTCAGCACCAGGCCTTGGGCGGCCTCAAGCCCGAGGCCATGGACTTCGGCCAGCGTCAGCAGCAGGCCGGCAAGCTTCTGGCCGCTCTTGACGATGCCGAATTCCGCCGCCTGCTTGATCGAGTTGGTGGTGTCGAGACCGGCATTTGCGAGACCGATGATCTTGGCTTTCGAGCTCTGCGCCTGCAGCAGGAACGACGAGAAGTCCGACGAGTTCAGGGGAATGCGGACCGCGCCCAGCACCTTGCCGCCCTTGGCCCTGACGAAATCGCCGGTGTCTTTTTCCAACGCGTGGCCGAACGCGTAGTCCGCGGTCATGAAGAACCAGCTGTCGCCGCCGGACTCCACCAGCGCGCCGCCCGTGCCATAGGCCAGCGCGTGCGTGTCGTAGGCCCAGTGGAATCCATAGGGCTGGCAGGCATCGCCGGTGAGGCGCGAGGTCGCCGCACCCACGACGATGTCGATCTTCTTCATCTGCCTGGAGAGATCGTGGATCGCAAGCGCGACCGAGGACGTCGTCAGCTCCGTGATCATGTCGACGCCTTCGACTTCATACCAGCGCCGCGCAATGGCGGTGCCGAGATCCGGCTTGTTCTGGTGATCGGCGGAGACGATCTCGATCTTGTGGCCCAGCACCTCGCCGCCGAAATCCTCGATCGCCATCTTGGCGGCCTCGAACGACCACTTGCCGCCGTAATCGGCGTAGACCCCGGACTGATCGTTCAGAACACCGATCTTGACGCCCTGCGCCGATGCCGGCGCGGCGAGCAAAACACCACCCACCGCAACGGCGGCTAACAATCCCGACTTCATTTTTTTCTCCCGGAATTTTTTGTCAGAGGAACCCGGCAACACTATTCAATAACCCCACGACTGCCCATCCATTTCGGATCAGCCAAAAGTATGGGGAACTCTTGAAGGCAAGGCGCGCGCCAACGCCTCATCCGACATTCCTGGTGCGCAATTGCCCACCGGGGAATGACGACGGTAATGAACGGATCCGCCACTCACGCCGCCGCCGGCTTCTTGCCCTTCCCGTCCGCGAGATTCCGCACGATCACGTAAAAGATCGGCGTGAAGATCAGGCCGAACAGCGTAACGCCGAGCATGCCGAAGAACACGGCGACCCCCACCGCCTGACGCATCTCCGAGCCGGAGCCCGAGGAGATCACCAGCGGCAGCACGCCGAGGATGAAGGCGAACGATGTCATCAGGATCGGCCGCAACCGCAGCCGGCAGGCTTCGATCACGGCCTCCAGCCGCGGCTTGCCTTCGAGCTCGATATCGCGCGCGAACTCGACGATGAGAATGGCGTTCTTGGCCGCCAACCCTACCAGCACCACGAAACCGATCTGGGTCAGGATATTGACGTCCTGCCCCATGATCCGCACGCCGATGGTGGCGGCGAGCAGACACATCGGCACGATCAGGATGACCGCGATTGGCAGGCTCCACGAGCCGTATTGTGCTGCCAGCACGAGATACACGAACAGCACGCAGATCGGAAACACGTAAAGGCCGGTGTTGCCGCCGGTGACCTGCTGATAGGACAGGTCGGTCCATTCGAACGAGAAGCCGCTCGGCAGCGTCTCCTCGGTCAACTTCTTCATGATGTCGATCGCGGTCGCCGAACTCGTGCCTGGCAGCGTCTCGCCCTGCAGCTCGGACGCGGGGTAGAGATTGTAGCGCGCGACGCGGTCGGGGCCGGAGATGTCGCTGAAACTCACGACGCTGCCGAGCATCACCATGTCGCCGGCGGCGTTGCGGGTGCGCAGGCGAGCGAGATCGGATGTCTCCTTCCGGAACGGCAGATCGGCCTGCGCCGTGACGCGGTAGGTGCGGCCGAACAGGTTGAAGTCGTTGACATAGGACGAGCCGAAATAGGTCTGGATCGTATCGTTGATGTTCGCAATCGGCACGCCGAGCTTCTGAGCCTTGACGCGGTCGATGTCGACGAACAGTTGCGGCGTGTTGGCCGCAAAAGTGGAGAACACCTGTGTCAGGCCCGGCGCCTTGCTCGCCGCACCGACCAGTTCACCCGTCACCGCGGCAAGCATCTCGGAGCCGCGGCCCTGGCGGTCCTGAATCCGCATGGTGAAGCCGCCGCCGGTGCCGATGCCGGGTACCGCAGGCGGCGGGATGACGATGATGAAGGCACCTTGGATGCTCGCCAGCCGGCTGCGCAGATTGTTGGCGATCGCGCCTGCGGAAAGTCCCTTCTTGTGGCGCGCTTCCGGATCTTCGAATACAGGAAATAGCGCGGCGGCATTGCTTGCCTGCGTTCGGGTTGCACCCGAGAAGCCGGCGAAGGCAGCTACACGAACGATACCGGGCGTATCCAGCGCAATGCGCTCGATCTCGCGGACCACTTCGGTGGTGCGCGCCAGCGACGCCGCGCCCGGCAATTGCACGGAGACAATGACATAACCGCGATCCTGCGCCGGGATGAAACCTTGCGGCGTTGTCATCAACAGCCATCCGGCGCCGCCGATCAGCGCCACGTACACCAGCAACATCACCACCGAATGCCGGATCACGAAATCGGCCGCGCTGGCATAGCCGTGTGCCAACCGATCGAAGCCGCGATTGAAGACGCCGGTAAAAGCACCCCAGCCGCGGGCGATGAAATTCCAGCGTGCCGGCGGCCTCTTGTCCTCGTGCGGCTGCAGGATCAGCGAGGCCAGCGCCGGCGACAGCGTCAGCGAGCAGAAGCAGGAAATTGCGGTCGCGACCGCAATAGTGACGGCAAACTGCTGGAAGAACTGCCCGGAGATGCCGCCGAGGAACGCCGTCGGGACGAACACCGCGCACAACACCAGCGCAATCGAAACCAGCGCGCTGCCGACCTCCTGCATGGTGCGAAGCGCGGCGTCACGCCGGTTCATGCCGTGCTCGAGATGGCGTTCGACGTTCTCGACCACCACGATCGCATCGTCGACCACGATGCCCACCGCGAGCACGAGGCCGAACAGCGTGAGATTGTTGATCGAGAATCCCAATGCTGCCATCACGGCAAAGGTGCCGACCAGCGACACCGGGATCGCGATGATCGGAATGATGGCTGGCCGCCAGCCCTGCAAGAATACCAGCACCACGATCACGACCAGCGCCATCGCCTCGTAGATCGTCTTGATCAGCTCGCTGACGGACTGTGCGATGAATTCGGTCGGATTGTAGCCGATATTGTAGTCGAGCCCTTTCGGGAAGCTCGCCTTCAGCCGCTCCATGGTGTTCGAAATGCCCTTGGCGGTCGCGAGCGCATTGGAGCCGGGCCGCTGGGTCACCAGCATGGCGACGGCGGATTTCCGCAGCAGGAAGCTGTTGGTCGAATAGGCCAGCGCGCCGAGTTCGATCCGCGCGACGTCGCGCAGCTTGACCGTGCGCCCGTCGGCGCCGGCCTTGACCACGATCTCCTCGAACTGTTTCGGGTCCTTCAGGCGGCCGGTAAAGGTGAGATTCGGCGAGAAGGCGCGGTCGGCAATCGGGGGTTCCGCGATCTGCCCGCCCGCGATCTGCACGTTTTGCGAGCGGATCGCCGCCACCACCTCGCCGGCGGTCAGGCCCAGCGTGGAGATCTTGTCCGGATCGAGCCACAGCCGCATCGAATAGTCGCGCGCGCCGAAAATCTGGATGTCGCCGACGCCGTCGAGCCGGAGCAACTGGTCACGGACCTGCAATAGCGCGTAGTTCGAGATATAGAGCTGGTCGAACGTGTCGTCCGGCGACAGCATGAACACGACCATCAATATGTCGGGGCTGTTCTTGCGGGTGACGACGCCGTTGCGCTGCACCTCTTCGGGCAGCCGCGGCTGCGCGATCGCGACGCGGTTCTGCACCAGCACCTGCGCCTTGTCCAAATCAGTGCCGAGCTTGAACGTGACCGTGATCGTCAACTGTCCGTTCGAGGTGGCCTGGCTGTAGAGATACAGCATGTCCTCGACGCCGTTGATCTCCTGCTCGATCGGAGCGGCGACCGTATCGGAGACGGTCTGCGCGGAGGCGCCGGGATATTGCGTGGTGATCGTCACCGTCGGCGGCACCACTTGCGGATATTCCGAAACCGGCAGCGTCGTATAGGCGATCGCGCCGACAATAAGCAGCACGATCGACAGCACCATCGCCAAAATGGGCTGGTTGATGGAGAGCCGGCCGAGATTCATGTCTTGGCACCGGCCGGCTTGATGTCGCCGGGCCGCGGGGTGACCTTTGCCCCCACCCGTGCCCGTTGCAGACCGTCGATAATGACGCGGTCTTCCGGCTTCAGGCCCTCACGGATCACGCGCAGGCCTTCATCGAGCGGCCCAAGCGTCACCGGCTTTGCCTCGACCGTATTGTCGTCCTTGACGACGAAAACGATCTTCCGCGACTGGTCGGTCGCGACAGCCGTGTCCGGCAGCAGCAGCGCCTCATAGGGCGCGCTGCCGATGATCCGAACCCGGCCGAACTGGCCGGGCAGGATCGAGAGATCCTTGTTCTGGATGACGGCGCGGCTGCGTAGCGTCCCGGTCGAGACATCCAGGCGGTTGTCGAGGAAATCCATCTTGCCCTCATGCGAGGGCTTGGTCCCGCCGGTCAGCGTCACCTCGACCGGGTTCGGCGTATCGCGCGAACTCGGGCGCTTGCCTTCGAACCAGAGCCGGCTGTTTCGCAGGTAGGTCGCCTCGTCGACGTCGAAATAGATGTAGATCGGATCGAGCGAGACGATCGAGGTGAGCAGCGTCGCGCCGCCCTCGCTGCCCTGCACGAGATTGCCCGGCGTGACCAGATGACGGCTCACCCGGCCGGTGATCGGCGCCATCACATGGCTGAACTCGATATTGAGCTTGGCGGCCTTGAGCGCGCCTTCGGCCTGCATTTCCGCGGCGCGCGCCGCCTGCAGGGTCTGCCGGCGCTGGTCGACGATCGAATCGGACACGGCTTGCGTCTGGTTCAGCGTCAGCGCGCGGTCGAGCTCACGCCTGGCAAGTTCGGCCCTCGCACGTGCGTCCGACAACTGGCCATCGGCCTGCTCGGCGACCGCCTCGAACGGACGGGCGTCAATCACATAAAGCAGATCGCCCGCGCGCACGATGGAGCCGTCTCGGAATTCGACGCTGGTGACGAAACCGCCGACGCGGGCGCGAACCTGGACTTCCTGAATTGCCTCGAACCGCCCGGTGAACTCATCCCAATCCGTGACGGTGCGCTTCACCGGCTGCGCGACCGTGACGGCAGGCGCCGCGGGGGCCGCCTGTTGCGCCGGCTTGTCGCCGCAGGCCGACAGCGCCAGCGCCAGCAGCGGGGTCAACCATTTGAGGCTACGAGGTGAGCGAATGTCGACCCCCGCCGGCAAAACCGGACGTTTCAATTGCTCAGTTGCAGTCAAACCCCATCTCCCCTCTCGACATCCCTGATGGATGAAAGCCGCCGTGGAACTTATGGCGGAGGCCACAGATGTGATCGGTTCCCAGTCTCGTCAAGAACCCGGCGGGATCAAGCACAATCGTTATGCATCCGCGTAGCCAACGCGCCGCTCTATGCGGATCTCATGTTTTTTGCACTGCGATGACGGCGGAACCGTTGCGGCGAGCGCTCAGCTAACCGCTGGCCGATGACGAAAACGTGACGCGAAGGCGTTACGTCGGCCCCGGAATGACCGCGGCAAGTTGCATCGAAATAGCCGACGGGCAAACCAGCTTCGTAAATGGAGCGAAGCGAAATCCGGGGTTGCTCTAACACCGTTTTCCGGAGATCGCGGAGCCTGTCATCACTGTGCGAGCGCAATTGCGCTCGTCGCGGGGCGCGCACAGTGATGACAGGCTCCGCGATATCCGGGATCACTCCAACTCCATCCCGGATTTCGCTTCGCTCCATCCGGGCCGCATCATCTTCGGGCATGACGCCGCCAATTTCCTCCGCTAACCTTGCCGCCAAGGCTCGCAACAAGGGCCAAACAAAAATGTCCGGGGAGGACAAGCGTGCACAAAGGGCGTGTCGTACTCGGCGCGATGGATGAGGTCGTGTTCGGACGGCCGGCATCCGAGGCGCTCGTCGAGCAGTTGAGCCGGCTCGGCTCCACACGCGCCTTCCTGATGGTCAGCGGCACGCTGAACCGCGAAACCGATGAAATCGAGAACATTCGCCGCGGGCTGGGGCCGCGCTGCGCAGGCACCTTCGATGCCATGCCGCCGCACACGCCGCGCGCGGCCGTCATTGCCGCCAGCGAACAGGCTCGCGCCGCGAATGCCGATCTAATCGTTACCATCGGCGGCGGCTCGATTACCGACGGCGCCAAGGCGGTGCAGCTTTGCCTCGCCAACGATATCCGCCATCCTGACGACATCGACAGGATCAGGGCCGGCCGCGGCGCCTCGCCGCAGCTCACCGCCCCGACGGTGCGCCAGATCAGCGTACCGACGACGATTGCCGGCGGCGAGTTCTCAGCCGCGGCTGGAGTCACCAACGAGAACACCAAGGTCAAGGAAGGCCTGCGCCATCCACTGCTGATGCCGCGCGCGGTGATTCTCGATCCCTGGCTTAGCCAGCACACCCCGGAATGGCTGTGGCTCTCGACCGGCATCCGCGCCGTCGATCATTGCGTCGAGGGCATCTGCGCGCGCGAGGCGCATCCTTACGGCGACGCCCAGGCGCTGATGGGGCTGTCGATGCTGGCGCAGGCGCTGCCGCGGGTGAAGGCCGACGCCAAAGACCTTGACGCGCGGATGGATTGCCAGATCGGCACCTGGCTTTCGACCGGACCGCTGGCCTCGGGCGTGCCGATGGGCGCCAGCCACGGCATCGGCTACGTGCTCGGCGCGGAATTCGGCGTGCCGCACGGTTACACCTCCTGCGTCATGCTGCCGTCGGTGATGCGCTGGAACAAATCTGTCAACGCCGACCGGCAGGCGCAGGTCGCAGCCGCGATGGGACACCCGAACGAGGACGCCGGCGACGTGCTCGACGCCTTCATTCGTAACCTCGGCATGCCGCGCAGCCTGCGCGAGGTCAAAGTTGGACCTGAGCATTTCGACCGTATCGCACAACAGGCGATGGCAACGCCCTGGGTACCGCGCAATCCGCGCAAGATCGAGGGGCCGGCACAGCTTCGCGAAATTCTCGAGTTGGCCGCCTAGGGAGACCAGAACGACAATGTACACCGGCAAGCACGTTCATCTTCGTCCGCTACAGCCCGCCTTCATCATGGCTGATACCGGCGAGACCGTTACCTATCGCGAGCTGGAGGCGCGCTCCAACCGGCTGGCGCATCTGCTTCGCAACCGCGGCCTGAAGCGGCTCGATCACTATTCGATCTTCATGGAGAACAACAGCCGCTATCTGGAATCCTGCGGCGCCGGCGAACGCTCGGGCCTCTATTACACCTGCGTGAACTCTTACCTCACCGCGAGCGAGCTCGCCTATATCCTGACCAACAGCCAGTCGCGCATCCTCATCACATCCAGGGAAAAACTCGATGTCGCGCGTGAGGCGCTGAAGGAATGCCCGCAGGTAGAGCTTTGCATCGTCGCCGATGGTGACGGCGAAAGCGACCGCATCGTTGGCCTGCAAGAAGTAACGGCTGACTTGCCGCACACGCCGATATCAGATGAATGCGTCGGCACCGCGATGCTCTATTCCTCCGGCACCACCGGCCGGCCGAAGGGGATTTTGCGCCCGTTGCCGGAACTGCCGGCCGACCAGCAATTGCCGCTGTTCGATTTCCTGGTGAAGATCTGGCAGTACCGCGAGGACATGATCTATTTGTCGCCGGCGCCGCTCTACCACTCGGCGCCGCAGGCGGCCGTCAACCTCACGATCAAGATGGGCGGCACCGCCATCATCATGGAACGGTTCGATCCCGAACAATATCTCGCACTGATTCCGAAATGGAGCGTCACGCATACCCAGCTTGTGCCGACGATGTTCTCGCGCATGCTGAAACTGCCGCAAGAGGTGCGCGCCCGCCATGATTTGTCATCCCTCGAAATCGCGATCCACGCCGCCGCGCCCTGCCCTGCGGCTGTGAAGGACGACATCATCAAATGGTGGGGACCGATCATCCATGAATATTACGGCGCCACCGAAGGGCTCGGCTTCACCTCCTGCAATAGCGAGGAATGGCTGGCCCATCGCGGCACCGTGGGCCGGGTGCTGCTCGGCGATCTGCACATTCTCGACGAGAACATGCAGCCCTGCCCGGTCGGCACAGCGGGCACGGTGTGGTTCAAGACCGCCACGCCGTTCGAGTATTTCAACGATCCGGGCAAGACCCGGGAGGCCCGCTCGGCCGACGGCAGCATGAGCACGGTTGGCGACGTCGGCTATGTCGACGATGACGGCTATCTCTATCTGACCGATCGCGCGACCTTCATGA
This sequence comes from Bradyrhizobium sp. AZCC 1678, assembly GCF_036924765.1. Classification (NCBI taxonomy): domain Bacteria; kingdom Pseudomonadati; phylum Pseudomonadota; class Alphaproteobacteria; order Hyphomicrobiales; family Nitrobacteraceae; genus Bradyrhizobium; species Bradyrhizobium sp. AZCC 1678. Next base: position 1,175,083 of record NZ_JAZHSE010000001.1, on the reverse strand, counting down.
TCATCTCCGGCGGCGTCAACATCTATCCGCAGGAATGCGAGAACCTCCTGATCACCCATCCCAAGATCGCGGACGCGGCGGTGTTCGGCGTGCCCAATCCGGATCTCGGCGAAGAGGTGAAAGCGGTGGTGCAGCCGATGCCGGGCGTTTCGCCGGGGCAGGAACTGGCCGACGAGTTGATCGCCTTCTGCAGCCTGTCGCTGTCGCGCCAGAAAGTGCCGCGCTCGATCGATTTCGAAGCGGAATTGCCGCGGCTTCCGACCGGAAAACTCTACAAACGCCTGTTGCGCGATCGCTATTGGGGCAACAAGACCTCGCGGATCGTATGAGGCCGGCGCGCAAATCGAGCGCAAGCATGAGGCATGGTGGTGCAGTGCATCATCAGGCGAGACATTACGGCGCGAGCGCCGACGCAGCGGCTGCGCTGCAACGAACCTGCCGATTTCGCAGCAAATGGGCCAAGCAGCGCGCGCGTTCCGCCACGCGGATTTCGATTAGTCCGAATTGCCGATCCTCGCATTGGCTTGGCAGGTTGCTCCAACGCCGCGCCATGGTATCCTCGATACCAATCGGCCGGTTGAGACCGAAAAATGTGGAGGGGATCATGCGGAGCGTGCAAGCGCTTGTTGTCGCGGCATTGTTATTGCTGCCGGCTTTTGACGTTGCATCGGCCGGCGAGCCGAAACAGGGCGGCATCCTCAGGGTCTATCACCGCGACAGCCCGGGCAGCGCCTCGATCCACGAAGGCGCGACCTATTCGATCAACATTCCCTTCATGCCGATTTTCAACAACCTCGTCGTCTTCAAGCAGGACGTGGCGCAGAACAGCGTGGATTCGATTGTCCCCGATCTCGCGGAGAACTGGGCCTGGAGCAGCGACGGCAAGAAACTGACCTTCAAGCTGAAGCCGGGCGTCAAATGGCATGACGGCAAGCCGTTCACGTCGGCCGACGTCAAATGCACCTTCGACATGGTGATGGGCAAATCGCAGCAGAAGTTCCGCCAGAACCCGCGAAAGTCCTGGTATGATCAGGTCAGTGACGTGACCGTCAACGGCGATTTCGAAGCGTCCTTCGAATTGAAGCGGCCGCAGCCGGCGTTGCTGTCGCTGCTCGCCTCGGGCTACACGCCGGTTTACCCCTGCCACGTCTCTCCGGCCGACATGCGCACCAAGCCGATCGGCACCGGCCCGTTCAAATTCGTCGAGTTCAAGGCCAACGAGTCGATCAAGCTCACGAAGAACCCTGATTACTTCAAGAAGGGCCTGCCGCATCTCGACGGCATCGAATTCACCATCATTACCAACCGCTCGACGGCAATTCTCGGATTTGTCTCCGGAAAATTCGACATGACGTTCCCGACCGAAGTGTCGATCCCGCTGCTCAAGGAGGTCAAGTCGCAGGCGCCGAACGCGGTTTGCGTGGTCGAGCCGATCAATGTTTCGACCAACATCATCGTCAACTCGTCCTCCCCTCCATTTGACAATCCGGACATTCGCCGGGCGCTAGCGCTGGCGCTGGATCGCAAGGCGTTCGTGCAGATCCTGTTCGAGGGGCAGGCCGATATCGGCGGCACCATGCTGCCTGCGCCGGGCGGATTGTGGGCGATGCCGAAGGAAATGCTGGAATCGATCCCGGGCTACGGCCCCGACATCAACGCCAACCGGGAAGAGGCGCGTAAATTGATGCAGAAGGCGGGCTACGGCCCGGACAAGCGCCTCGCCGTCAAGGTCGCCACGCGCAACATTCCGATTTACCGCGATCCCGCCGTGATCCTGATCGACCAGATCAAGAGCATCTACATCGATGGCGAACTCGACGTCGTCGACACCGCGCAATGGTTCCCGAAGGTCGCGCGCAAGGACTACGCGCTCGGCCTCAACCTCACCGGCAACGCCGTCGACGATCCCGACCAGTCGTTCTACGAGAACTATTCCTGCGGATCGGAGCGCAACTACACCAACTACTGCAACAAGGAGATCGAAAAACTGTTCGATCAGCAGTCGGTCGAGAAGGATGTTGCCAAGCGCAAGAAGCTGGTCTGGGAGATCGACAAGAAGCTTCAGGAAGATGTGGCGAGGCCGATCATATACCATAGCCGGAACGGCTCCTGCTGGCAGCCTTACGTCAAGGGCATCACCATCATGGTGAACAGCTCCTATAACGGCTATCGTTACGAAGACGTCTGGATGGACAAGTAAAAGTTCAGCCGCGGAATCCGTTCGCCAGCCTGCCAGGGAGAAACCGCCAGGTGTTTGCTTATATCGTGCGACGCCTCGCATTGATGCTCGTGACCCTGATCGGGATCTCGATCATCATCTTCGTGCTGCTGCGCGTCGTCCCCGGCAACATCGTCGACATCCTGTTCGACGCCGCCGGCTTCGTCGACCCCACCGACAAGGCCAATTTGGAAAAGGAGCTTGGCCTCAACCTGCCGATCTACCAGCAATATCTGAACTGGATCGGCGGGCTGCTGCACGGCGATCTCGGCTATTCCTACGTGTCGGAAAAGCCGGCGCTGCAGGAGATCCTGCCGCGCATTCCAATCACCGCGCGGCTGGCGGCGCTGGCGCTGCTGTTCTCTGCGTCCATCGGGATTCCCCTAGGGGTTCTCAGCGCAGTCCATCAGGGTTCGCGGCTCGACTACACCTTGCGCGTCGTCAGCCTGAGCGGCCTGTCGCTGCCGTCCTTCTGGCTCGGCCTGCTGATCCTGATGGCCTCGGTTTCGCTGTTCGGCAGCATGCCGATCTACAATCCGAATCCAAAGACCTGGACCGAGGCCTTTGCGATCTATGCCGTCCCCGCAATGGCGGTCGGCTTTCGCAGCGCCGCGCTGACCATGCGCATCACGCGGTCCTCGATGCTGGAAATCCTGCGGCAGGACTACATCCGCACCGCGCGCGCCAAGGGCGCTTCCGAGGCGTCGGTCAATTATCGCCACGCGCTGAAGAACGCCATCCTACCGGTCATTACCGTGATCGGCATCGAGGCGGCGTTCCTGATCGGCGGGCTGATCGTCACCGAAACTGTGTTCAATATTCCCGGCGTCGCCCGCTTCCTGGTCGAGGCGCTGCGCTGGCGCGATTACCCGATCGTCCAGAATCTCGTGATGCTGATCGCCGTGGTCGTGGTGGTCGCAAACTTCACCGTCGACATGCTTTACGCCGCGATCGACCCGCGCATCCGCTATGGGGATTAGCCGCTTGGCCACGATCAATTTCGACAGCGAGTTAAGACGGGCCGGCGCCCATTCGACGCATGGCTGGCGCCGTCTGCTGTTTCTGGCGCAGCGCTATCTGCTCGGCACGATCGGCCTTGTCATCATGGTGATGTTCGTCTGGATGGCGATCTCGGCCGACCTGATCTGCCGTTACGATCCACTCAGCGTCGATTCCGCGCAACGGCTGGCCTCGCCCAGCGCGCGGCACTGGATGGGAACCGATTCATTCGGCCGTGACGTCTGGAGCCGGATCGTCCACGGCGCACGGATTTCGCTGGCGGTCGGCATCGGGGCCACCGCACTGGGATCGTCAATCGGCGTCGTCGTCGGCCTTGCATCGGGCTATCTGTCCGGCTGGGTCGACCTGCTATTCCAGCGCATCACCGATATTCTGCAGGCCCTGCCCCTGCTGGTGCTGGCGCTGGTGATGACGGCGGCGCTCGGGCCGTCATTGCCGAACGTCATCATCGCGATTGCGATCCCGCTGATCCCGACGGTCGCCCGCGTCATTCGCGCCAATACGCTGGCGCTGCGCGAACTGCCGTTCGTCGAAGCCGCAAAATCGATCGGCATGAGCGAGACCCGCATCGCGCTGCGCCACGTGCTGCCCAACACGCTGGCGCCTCTGATCGTGCTGGCGACCGCGCAACTCGGCTCCACCATCCTCACCGAAGCCTCGCTGTCGTTCCTCGGCCTCGGCATTCCCGAACCCTATCCGTCCTGGGGACGCATGCTGTCGGAATCGGCGGCGGAATATGTCCGCACCGCGCCGTGGCTGGTGATCTTCCCGGGAGTAGCCATCAGCCTTGCGGTGTTCGGCACCAATCTGTTCGGCGACGCGCTTCGCGACATCCTCGACCCGAGGCAGCGCGGCTGATGACCGAGGCGCAGAAGGACGACATGGTTCTCGATGTGAAGAACCTGCAGACGGTGTTCTTCACCAACTCAGGTCTGTTCCGCGCGGTCGACGATGTCTCGTTCAGCGTCCGCCGCGGCGAGACGCTGGCGATCGTCGGCGAGTCCGGCTGCGGCAAGAGCGTGACTGCGCTGTCGGTGATGCGGCTGGTGCCGGACCCGCCCGGGCGGGTGGTCGGCGGCTCGGTGACGCTGGAAGGGACCGACCTGCTCGGCCTCGACGAGGCCGAGATGCGCAAGATCCGCGGCAACCGGATCTCGATGATTTTTCAGGAGCCGATGACCTCGCTCAATCCCGTGATGCGGATCGGCGACCAGATCACCGAAGTGCTGCGCCTGCACCGGGAAATGACCTCCAGGGAGACGTGGGCCAAGGCGGTCGAGATGCTGCGCCTCGTCCGCATTCCCGAGCCGGAACGCCGCGCGCTGGAATATCCGCATCAGCTTTCCGGCGGCATGCGGCAACGCGCGATGATCGCGATGGCCTTGGCGTGCCGGCCGGCGCTGTTGATTGCGGACGAGCCGACCACCGCGCTCGACGTGACGATCCAGGCGCAGATCCTGGCGCTGATCGTCGATCTGCAGAAGACGCTCGGAACTGGATTGATCCTGATCACGCACGATCTCGGCGTGGTGGCGCAGACCGCGCAGCGCGTCATCGTGATGTATGCCGGCAAGAAGGTCGAGGAAGCGACCGTGGAAGACCTGTTCGAGAATCCGAAGCACCCGTATACGCGCGGGCTGATGGCCTCGATGCCGGCGGTGATTTCATTCGGCGCCAAGACCGACGCACGGTTGAACGAAATCCCCGGCATGGTTCCGTCGCTGACCAACCTGCCGCCGGGCTGCGCCTTTGCGCCGCGCTGCAGCCTCGCCGTCGATCGCTGCCGCGCAGAATACCCGCCGCTGCAGGAAGTCGATGGTGATCATTTTGCGGCGTGCTGGCGCGCGACAGAATTGGTAGGCGCGCCATGACCGATCAACGCCCGTTGCTGGAGGTTACCGACCTCGTCAAGCATTACGCGGTGCGCGGCGGCGTGCTGCGACGTCGCATCGGCACTGTCCACGCCGTCGATGGCGTCAGCTTCTCCGTCGGCAAGGGCGAGACGCTGGGACTGGTCGGCGAGTCCGGCTGCGGCAAATCGACGGTCGCGCGCAGCGTGCTGCGGCTGGTGGAGCCGTCCAGCGGCGCCATCAAGCTCAACGGCACCGACATCACAGGACTCAGCAAGGCCGAGATGCGGCCGCATCGACGCTCGATGCAGATCGTGTTCCAGGATCCATTTGCCTCGCTCAATCCGCGCATGACGGCAGGCGATATCGTCGGCGAGCCGCTCAGCGTGCACGGCCTTGCGACCGGCCGCGCGCAACAGGAACGCGTCGCCGAACTGTTTGCGCAGGTCGGGCTACGTTCCGACCAGATGAAGAACTATCCGCACCAGTTCTCCGGCGGGCAGCGACAGCGCATCTGCATCGCGCGGGCATTGTCGCTTGGGCCAAGCCTGATCGTGTGCGACGAGCCCGTATCGGCGCTCGACGTCTCGATCCAGGCGCAGGTGATCAATTTGTTGATCGACCTGCAACGCAAGAATGATTTTTCCTACCTGTTCATCGCCCACGACCTCGCCGTCGTCGCCCATATCAGCCACCGCGTCGCCGTGATGTATCTCGGGCGCATCGTCGAGATCGCGGACAAAAGCGAGTTGTTTGCCAACCCGCGCCATCCCTACACGCAGGCGCTGCTGGCCTCGGTCCCGATCGCCGATCCCAAGGCGAAGAAACTGGCGCCCATGGTCGACGGCGACGTCCCGAGTCCCATCAACCCGCCGTCCGGCTGCGCCTTCCACACCCGCTGCCGCTATGCCATGGACCGCTGCAAGGTGGAGCGGCCGGCGCTGGTGGCGGCTGGCGAACGGCATGAGGTAGCGTGCTGGCTGAACGACGGAACGGGGCGACCGGAGTAGGTTTCGTAGGGTGGGCAAAGGAGCGTAGCGACGTGCCCACCATTCTTGCTGTGCGTGAAATGGTGGGCACGCTTACGCTTTGCCCACCCTACGCACTACGCAACTTGCGCCACCGCGATCTCCACCACGATCCTGCCCGTCGTCACCTGCTCGCCCTCGGCGACATCGATCGACGAAACCGTGCCGGCAACGCCCGCCGTGTGCACATGCTCCATCTTCATCGCTTCCAGCGTCATCACAGGCTGGCCAACGGCGACCTGCTCACCCGGCTTGACCAGCACGGCGACCACGCGACCGTTCATCGCCGCACGCACCTTGCCGTCGCCACCGGCAGCCGCAGCCGACACCGGTGCGGCAAGGGTCAGGTCGCGAACGGCGATCGTGACACCGCGATGCAGAACATACAGCCGGTCGCCATCGCGCAGAAATCTTGCCGATTCCATCATGCCGTCGGTGCGGAAGCGGATCGCATCGCGGCCGAGCTCGTCAATCTCGAAACGAAGCTCACTGCCATCGACGGCGGCGGCATACCCGCCATCGCGCTCCCGCACGATATCCACCTCGCGCACGCCATGGCCAAGATCGATCCGCATCGTCAGCGGAAACGTCGCCGCCAGACTTCGCCCGCTGCGCCAGGGTGGCGCATGGGGATTGGTGACGTAGAGCAACAAGGCCGCCAACGCAGCCTCCGCGTTGGCGTTGGCGTGCGGCGCCAACAGTTCGTCGCGATGCTGGCCGATGAAGGCCGTGGTCGCTTCGCCCTTGGCAAAGCCCGTATGACGCAAGCAGGAAATCAAAAATTCCTGATTGGTGGTGACGCCGAACGCGGCCGTCTGCTCCAGCCCACAGATCAACCGGCCCCGCGCCTCGCTGCGGTCGGCGCCATGGCTAATGATCTTGGCGATCATCGAATCGTAGAACGGCGGAATCTCCGAGCCGGATTGCAGCGCGTGCTCGACGCGGACGCCATCCGGCATCTGCCACAACGCCATTGTGCCGGACTGCGGCATGAAATCGTGATTGGCGTCCTCCGAGCACAACCGCACTTCGATGGCATGGCCGGAGAATTTGACATCCTCCTGCCTGAGCCCGAGCGGCTCGCCGGCTGCAATACGCAATTGCAGTTCGACGAGATCGAGCCCGGTGACGGCCTCGGTGACGGGATGCTCGACTTGCAGCCGCGTGTTCATCTCCATGAAGTAGAACTCGCCGCCTGGGTCGAGCAGGAATTCCAGCGTGCCTGCGCCCTCATAGGCGATCGACTTGACCGCAGCGACGGCGACCGCGCCCATCCGCGCCCGCAACTCCGGCGTCACCTTGGGCGACGGAGCTTCCTCGATCAGCTTCTGGTGCCGGCGCTGCACCGAGCAATCGCGCTCGCCGAGATGAATGGCGTTGCCGTAGCGGTCGCCGAACACCTGGATCTCGATATGCCGGGGATTTACGATGGCCCGTTCCAGAATGATGGTCGGATCGCCGAACGCGCCCTGCGCCTCCGACCTCGCGTTGCGCAGCGCATCCGGAAATGCCGCCGCATCCGTGACCAGCCGCATGCCACGTCCTCCGCCGCCGGCGACCGCCTTGATCATGACGGGGACGCCGATCTTCCTGGCCTCCGCCAGCATCGTCGCGTCGCTCTGGTCCGCGCCCTGATAGCCGGGCACGATAGGTACGCCCGCCTTCTGCATGATGTCCTTGGCGCCCGCCTTGTTGCCCATCGCCCGGATCGCCTCCGGCGACGGGCCGATGAAGACCAGTCCGGCATCGCGGCAGGCTTGCGCGAAATCCTCGTTCTCGGCGAGGAAGCCATAGCCCGGATGCACCGCGCCGGCGCCGCTGGCCTTGGCGGCAGCGATGATCGCATCGATCCGCAAGTACGACTGCGCCGGCAGCGCCTCTCCGATCCGCACCGCGGAATCGGCTTCGCGAACATGCAGTGCATCGCGGTCGGCGTCGGAATAGACGGCGACCACACCATAACCGAGCCGGCGCGCGGTGCGCATGATCCTCAGCGCAATCTCACCGCGGTTGGCGACGAGAACTTTAAAAAACGGCGTCCGCTTCACTTGCATCCCGCTCATGCCCGCGCGACCGAGAATTGCATGCGCTGCGGCGTGCGGGCCTCGGCCTCGCGGCAGATCGCGAGCACTTCGGCAAGCACGCTGCGGGTATCGCGGGGATCGATCACGCCGTCGTCGAGCACGCGGGCGCTGGTCGAGAATACATCCATCTGGCCGTCGAACACGCCCGTGATCTGCGCTTTCATCGCGTCCAGCTTTTCCTTTTCTATCGGCTTGCCGCGCCGCGCCGCCGCTGCCTCTGTCACGATCGCCATGGTTTCGGCCGCCTGCTCGCCGCCCATCACGGCGGTCTTGGCGTTCGGCCAGGAGAAGCAGAAGCGCGGATGGAAGCCGCGCCCGCACATGCCGTAATTGCCGGCACCGAACGAGGCGCCGCAATAGATCGTGATCTGCGGCACGGTGGCCGACGTCACCGCCTGGATCATCTTGGAGCCGTGCTTGATCATGCCGGCCTCTTCGTAGGCCTTGCCGACCATGTAGCCCGTCGTGTTGTTCATATAGAGGATCGGCGTACGCGACTGGCAGCAGGCTTGAATAAAATGCGTCGCCTTGTTGGCGCCGGGCACATCGAGCGGGCCGCTATTGGTGATGATCCCGATCGCCTGCCCCTCGATGCGGGCGTGGCCGCATACGGTGGCGGGACCATAGTTTGCGCCGAACTCAGTGAAGTCGGAATCGTCGACAAATCGTGCGATCGCCTGCCGCATATCGACCGGACGCTTGTGATCCATCGGCATGATGCCGAGCAATTCCTCCGCATCGTAACGCGGCGGCTTGAAGGAAACTTCCGCAGGCTTCGGCCGATCCCATTCCAGATTGGCCATGATGTCGCGCGCGATGCGTAGCGCGTCGCGATCGTCCTCGGCCAGATAGTCGCCGAGACCGGAGATGGACGTGTGCATCTCGGCGCCGCCGAGCTCTTCCTCTGTCGCAATCTCGCCCGTCGCGGCTTTCAACAGTGGCGGCCCGGCGAGGAAAGCGCGGGTGCGGCCGCGCACCATCACGATGTAATCCGAGAGGCCCGTTTGATAAGCGCCGCCTGCCGTCGACGATCCATGCGTCACGGTGACGACAGGCAACCCTGCCGCCGACAGCCGCGCCAGATTGCGAAAGATGTTGCCGCCCCGGATAAAATCCTCGACGCGGTAGCGCAGCAGATTGGCGCCGGCGCTTTCGACGAGCTGCACGTAAGGCAGCTTATTCTCCAGCGCCAGCTCCTGTACCCGCAGCGTCTTGTCGAGGCCGTACGGCTGCAGCGCGCCGGCATCGATGCCGGAATCGTTGGCGCTCACCATGCAGCGGACGCCGGAGACGAAACCGATGCCCGCGATCACGCCGCCGCCGGGCACGCTCTTATCCGCATCCGGCACGTCGAACATGTAGCCGGCGAGCGTCGAAAGCTCGATGAAGGGCGAGCCGGGATCGAGCACCAGCGCTACGCGCTCGCGCGGCAGCAACTGCCCGCGCTTGTGGAAGCGGTCCTTGGCCGCCGCCGAAGCGGTGCGCGTGCGATCTTCGAGGGCGCGCATGCGTGTGATCAGCGCCAGCATGCCGTCGCGATTGGCCTTGAAGGCGGCGCTGGAGGGAACGATCGTTGATTCGATTACTGCCATGAATTCCCCCGCTCGTCATTGCCTGCGACAAACGCGGAGCGTTTGCGCAAGGGAGCGAAGCGACGAAGCAATCCATACCTTTTGTGCGTCACGATGGATTGCTTCGCTTCCCTCGCAATGACGACGGCCAAGACGGTCAATGCCTCGTCCCAAAGATCTGCCGCGCTTCGGCGGGGCTCGCGATCTCGCGGCCCGCACGACGCGCGCAGGCGGCAATCGCCTCGATCAACTGCCCGTTCGAGGTCACCTTGGCGCCGTCGGCGAGATAGAAGGTGTCCTCAAGCCCGGTGCGCAGATGCCCGCCGAGATCGGCGCAGCGCTGGTGCAGCGGCCAGATTTCGGCGCGGCCGATCGCCGTCACCTGCCAATGCGCTTCCGGCAGTTTCAGCTTCAACAGGATTGGCAGCAATTCCGGATCAGCCGGCATGCCGGAGGCGACGCCCATCACAAAATTATATTCGAGCGGGCCGGAATACATCCCGGTCTGCCTGTACATGCCGACGCAGCGCACGATGCCGACGTCGAAGCATTCGAACTCGGGGATCGTGCCAGCTTCCTTCATCACGTCGAGATAGTCCTGCACCTTCTCGACCGCGTTATCGAACATCATCGGCGGCCATGCCCAGGTGTTGTCGGACTTCACCTTGAGATAATTCAGCGAACCGGCGTTGCATGCCGCGATCTCAGGTTTGGTCTCGCGCACGCAATCAAGCGCGCCCTGATACTTTGGACCCGACGTGCCGGTGGTGTGGTTGATGATGACGCCGGGGCAGGCCTCGCGAATGGCCTGCTGGATCTCTTTGGAGACGTTGACGTCCCATGACGGCAGATGTCCCTTGTTTGGCTCCTGCTGGCGCAGATGGACATGCATGATGCTGGCGCCGGCGTTGAACGCGGCCCTGGCCTCCCGCGCCATCTGCTCCGGCGTAACTGGCACGTTGTGCTGCTTCGGATCGGTCAGCACGCCGTTCAGCGCGCAGGTAATGACGGCCTTGTCGCCCATGGATCAACCTTCGAAAGCGGGACGCGAGGGATCGCGAAAATGTCCGGCGCGATCATGCGTCCGGCATCAGCCGGCTTCTTGCGTCCACCCGCTATTGTCGGCGGCGGCATGGCGGTGGCTATAGATCGCCAGATCGCGCGAACCTGAAAAGATCGCGCGCGGCTTCAAGCCATAGAAGCGGCGGATCGAGTGGCTGAAATGCGTGGAGTCGGGATAGCCGATATCCTGCGCGAGATGCGCAAGGTTGATGTCCTGGTTGGCGAAGTGCAGCAGATGCCGCGCGCGCTTCCAGGCGCGGAAGGAGCGGAATGATATTTCGGTCTCTTCCTTGAACAAATGCAGGAAGCGCGACGGAGATAGTCCCGCCTCCGCGGCGCAGCTCGCTGCCGTCACCGGCTCGCCGGAGAATTTTCCGATCTGCAGAATCGCGCGCACCACGCGCGGATCGAGTATGCGCTGCGGCAGGGCCTCGCCAAGGCACAGGCAATCGAATTCGGCGCTGGAATATTCATTGCCGGCGTGATGCTCGCGCAGTTCGCGATAGGCGACGCGGATGCGGCTGGTGAACGCTGCGCCTTCAGGTCCCGCGAGACGCCGTGCGAGGTCTTCGAGCACACCGGGGCGAACGCTCTCCGGCTCGATCACGACGCTGAGCACCGAGCGATAATCGCTGGCGATGGTGTGCCTGATGTTCGGCAACAGGGCGACCATTTCGCCATGGGTTTCCCGGCCATCGGCGGTGGTGAGCCAGAGACCGCCCTCGATCGAGACATAGATGTTGAAGGCGCCCGAACAGCGTTGGCGCGGGCGGCCGAGCAGGCCAGCATAGAACACGCGCTCCGGAGTGATCAGCATCAGATGGCCGGATTTGTGGCCGACATCGTCCATGGTGTGTCCTCCTCGCGCGGCTCTTTGGCCGCTGCGATGGGGTCAACCATAGCGGAAAATTGGGGACTGTCACCGAGAGAAGAGTTTGTCATTCCGGGGCGCGAAGCGAACCCGGAATGACGGGGGCTCCGTCAGGCCCGGATCCGAGGTGCCACGTTCTGCTCGACGCCGGCCCTGCGTTCCGCGGCAATCGCCCGCTGGTACCCGTCACGTTCCTGCAACCGGGCCCAATAGGCGGCGACATTGGGGCCAAAATCCTTAGCCAGGCCAATATTGCCCGCCAGCCGCAATGCATAGCCGTTGACGATGTCGGCCGCAGTGAACCGGCCGGCGCACAAGGTTTCGGCATTCGCGGTGGCTGCCTCGACAGCGCGCAGCCGGCCCAAAAACCATTTCGCGTAATCGCCGGCCACCTGCGGGTTCCGCCGCTCCTCCGGTTCGAGCTGGCTGTATCTCAGCACCAGCGTTTGCGGAAAGGTCAGCGTGGCGTCGCTGAAATACATCCAGTTCAGGAACGCGCCATAGGCGGGGTCGTCCTGCCCGACTACCAGCGGCGTCGGACCATATTTGGTGCCGAGGTAATAGCAGATGCCGGAGGATTCCGTCATTTTGGTCTCGCCGTCGATCATGAACGGAATGGTGCCGAGCGGATTGATCGCAAGATATTCCTTGGCGAACACGCGTGGCGGGAACGGCAGCATCTTCAGCTCATAGGGCAAGCCCATCTCTTCGAGCATCCAGAGCGGACGGAATGAGCGTGCGCCGTCGCAGTGATAGAGCGTGATCATCAGTCATTCCCTCGTGAGTTCTGATCGGGCTTTTATTAGTTTTTCGGCAGCGTGCCCATCATCTTGCACAGCACTGTCAACATCACCTCGTCGGCGCCGCCGCCGATCGAGGTCAGGCGGCTGTCGCGATAGGCCCGGCTGACCGGCGTCTCGTTCATGAAACCCATGCCGCCCCAGAATTGCAGGCAGGCATCGGTGAGTTCACGCCCCAGACGACCCGCCTTGAGCTTGGCCATGGTGGCGAGCCGTGTCACGTCTTCGCCCGCGACCAGCGCCTCGGCCGCGCGGTAGACCAGCGCGCGCAGCAGTTCGACCTCGGTCTGCATCTCCGCCAGCTTGAAATGGACGGTCTGGTTGTCGAGGATCGACTTTCCGAACGCCTTTCGATTGCGCGTGTATTCGATGGTCTCGGCGATGATGAATTCATGCGCCTTGAGGCAGGCGGCCGCGCCCCACAGCCGCTCCTCCTGGACTGCACCATCTGGTAGGTAAAGCCCTTGCCCTCCTCGCCGATGCGGTTGCGCTTGGGGACCCGGACGTTGTCGAAGAAGATCTGCGCGGTGTCGGACGAGCGCATGCCCATCTTGTCGAGCTTGCGCGCGACCTGCACGCCCTTGGCTTTCATCGGCACACAGATCAGCGACTTGTTGCGGTGGACCTGATCGTCGCTGGTGTTGGCGAGCAGGCAAATCCAGTCGGCCTGCACGCCGTTGGTGATCCACATCTTGCCGCCATTGATGACGTAATCATCACCATCGGAGCGCGCCTGGGTCTTGATCGAGGCAACATCCGATCCCGCGCCGGGTTCGGACACGCCGACACAGGCCACCGCGTCGCCGGCGATCGCAGGGCTAAGAAACTCGCGGCGCACTTCATCTGAACCGAACCGCGCCAGCGCAGGCGTTGCCATATCGGTCTGCACGCCGATCGCCATCGGCACGCCGCCGCATTTGATGGCGCCGAGCTCTTCGGCCATCATCAGCGCGTAGGAGTAATCGAGCCCCTGGCCGCCGAATTCGACCGGCTTGTTGAGGCCGAGGAAGCCGAGATCGCCGAGCTTCTTGAACAGCTCATGCGCGGGGAAGATGCCGTTGCTCTCCCATTCGTCGACGAAGGGGTTGATCTCGGCGGCGATGAACTTTTGCAGGATGCGACGGGGTTCGTCGTGGTCGGCGGTGAAGAGCATTTTATTTCCTTGTCACAATCCCATCTGCCGCGAAGCGAGATCCTTCATGATCTCCTCGGTGCCGCCGCCGATGGCGTTGACCTTGACCTCGCGGTAGATGCGCTCGACCTTGACACCGCGCATGAAGCCGGCGCCGCCAAAAATCTGCACCGCCTCGGAGGCGCAGAACGCCATGGTCTGGGTCGCCTGGTTCTTCATCATGCAGATTTCGGCGACTGGGCTCTCGCCTTGCCCGAGCCGCCACGCCAGCATTTCCAGCATCGCCTGCGACGCCGCCACCTTCTGCGCCATGTCGACCAGCTTGTGACGGATCACCTGGTGCTGTGCGATCGGCTTGCCAAAAGTCTTGCGTTCCTTGGCATAGGCAATCGCCTCCTCGACGCAGACGCGGGCATAGGCCGTGCAGCTTGCCGCCATGCCCATGCGCTCGCTGTTGAAATTATGCATGATGATCTTGAAACCCTGGCCCTCCTCGCCGATCAGGTTTTCGCACCTTACGCGGCACTCGTCGAAATGCAGCGTGGCGGTGTCGGACGCCCACCAGCCCATCTTCTTCAGCTTCGTGCGCGACAGGCCCGGCGTGTCGCCCTCGATCAGCAACAAACTGACACCGCCCGGCCCCTCGCCGCCGGTGCGCACCGCGACCGTCAGATAGTCGGCTCGAATCCCTGAGGTGATAAACGTCTTCTCGCCGCTGACGACATAATGGTCGCCGTCACGCCGCGCCTTGGTTCTGAGATTGGCGACGTCGGAACCGCCGCTCGGCTCGGTAATCGCGAGCGCCGAAATTTTCTCACCCGACAGGACTTGCGGCAGCACCCTCGCCTTGACCTCGGGCCGCGCGGCGCGCGCGATCGGCGGCGAGCCGATGGTGTGGCTCATCAGGCTCGAACTGATCCCGCCCGCGCCGGCGCGCGCCAGTTCCTGCGACGCCACGATCTTCATGAACTGGTCGGCGGGCACACCGCCATATTCTTCCGGGAAGCCGAGCCCGAGCAGCCCGATCTCGGAAGCTTTCCGATAAAGCTCGCGCGGAAACTCGCCGGCCTCGTCCCATTCATGGGCATAGGGCTCGATCTCGCGCGACACGAATCGGCGCATCACGTCTCGGAACGCCTCGTGCTCGGCCGTATAGAACGGGCTTTGCGCTTTCGTTCGCTCCAGCATGGCTTCCTCCCGAGGAATCACGATGCCCCGATTTGCCTCTCGCAAACTTGCGTTGAGCGGCTGGCATGATCGTGCAGACGCGGTCTGCCGCACCAGCGAACCCGACGCGCGCTGTGTGCAGCAACTGAACGCAAGACCGGTTGCCCGAGCATGCCCTAGCCTTGGTTCAAAACCAATAACAACATTGCCGGCCATTCGCCGGGGAGGATGAAGCATGATCCGATCGAGCAAGTTCGTCCCGGCGTTTTTCGCTTCAGCGCTGCTCTCCCTTGGCGCAGCGACGACAGCGACAGCCCAGCAGCCCGGCATATCAGACACCGAGATCAAGTTCGGCAACATCATGCCGTATAGCGGCCCGGCGTCGGCGCTCAGCGTCACCGGCAAGGCTTTTGCGGCCTATTTCGACCTGATCAACGAGAAGGGCGGCATCAACGGACGCAAGCTCAACATGATCTCGCTCGACGACGGTTTTTCGCCGCCGAAGACGGTCGAGGCGACGCGCCGGCTGGTCGAGAATGACGGCGTCGCCTTCATGTTCGGAACCATGGGCACCGCGCCGAGTTCGGCGACCGCGAAGTATCTCAACGGCGCCAAGGTGCCGCATCTGTTCCTGATCAGCTCGGCATCGAAATGGAACGACCCAACCAATCAGCGCTGGCTGATGGCGCTGCCCTGGGCGCCCAATTATGTCGAGGAAGCCGGCATCGAGGTGCGCTTCGCCCGCGCCAAAAATCCCAATGCGCGCTTTGCGATCCTTTATCAGAACGACGACGCCGGAAAGGATTATCTGCGCGGCGTCAAGGAAGCGCTTGGCGCGGACGCCGACAAGGTGATCGCGATGGCTGCGAGTTTCGAAGTCGCCGATCCCACGGTGGATTCGCAGATCCTCACGCTCGCCAACACCAAGGCCGACGTCTTCCTGATCTACAGCGTGACACCGCGCGCGTGTGCGCAAGCGATCCGAAAGGCGTACGAAACCGGCTGGCGTCCGATGCGGTTCATCTCCTCGGGCTGCGCCAACAAGGAAACGGTGATGGTGCCGGCCGGGCTCGAAGCCGCGACCGGCATCATGTCGGTCGGGGCGCTAAAACCCTATTCGGTTGATTCCACCGACGCGGACCTGGTCACCTACCGGGACTTCATGAAGGCGCGGCTGCCTAATATCGATCCGGCCAACATGGCAGCGGGATACGGCTACATGGTGGCCCAGGCGCTGATCGTGGTGCTGACACAGTGCAAGAACGACCTCAGCCGCGAAAACATCATGGCGCAGGCGGCCAACCTCAAGGGCGTCGCGCTGCCGATGCTGATGCCAGGGGTGAAACTCAATACCTCGCCGACGGACTACCGTCCGATCAAGGACGGTTATATGGTCGAGTTTCGGGACAACCAGTTCAACGTAATCAGCGAATTGCTGCGCGGCTTCTGAACTGGCGAGCTGGAAAGGCACTCGCGCGGCAGGGTCAGACCTCGCCGTCTCGCGCTTTGCCAAGGGGGATGCCCAGCCCCGCCAGGTGTGTATCCACGAACTGCGCCAACTGTTGGCGCAGCTTTTCCGGCGGCACCGCGACCATTCGCTCTTCCAGGCCGAGCGAGATGATGCCGTGCACGGCGGAGAACATCATGCGCGCCAGCAACGCCACCTCTTCCGGATCCCGGTCGGGCAAGAGCCGGACCAGCGGCTCATGCATCAGCGCAAACGCCTGCATCACCATCAGCAGGATGTCTTCGGGGAACGGCCGGTCGCCCTCCATCCGGTGTTCGAACAGCGAGCGCAAGAGATTGGCGTGATCGGTTGCGAACGTCAGGTAGCTCTCGGCCAATCCGTGGAGCTGGCGAACCGGGTCGTCGGCAGGGACCGCGGCCAGGCGGGCGGTCAGGGCCCGAACCGTCTCCCGGTTCACGGTCAGGATCAGGCCGTCGAAGTCTCCGAACTCGTTGTAGACGCTTCCGATCGAGCAATCGGCGGCCTCCGCGACATCCCGAACCTTCAATGATCTCAATCCGTTAGCGGCAATAGAGCCACGGGCGATCTCGATCATGAGATGGCGCCGCAACGTTTTTTTGCGGTCCCGCAAAGATTCTTCTTGAGCAACGCTCACGTTTGTCCTATACATTTTGAACAATGTTCATTTAACCCGGAGGCTACCCCGATGCAAACCCTTGTTTCCCAGCTGACCACCACTTTCGTCGACGATGCCATCGAACTCGTGAAGGGATTTGGCAAGATTATCGTCCATATCGCCACCGCGCCGATCGAGCGCATTGCCAGTGCCTGCGACGTCGGCGGCGTTCTGGCCCGCCGGCAGGCGGCGCGTCGCCTGCGCGCGATGATGAAGGCCCATCGTCCTCGCAGCCCATGGGAGCGCTCGCTGTCGCCGTTCGCCTCCCTGCACTACCTGACCTGAGGCGCCGCCGCTTTCGTTCAAATGTGCCTCCAATCGTAAGAATGGGGTCACCATGCCGCGGCAAACCGTCCAGCAAGTTCCGCGCGACAATGTCCGGATAACTTTCCGTACAACCTTTCGATGCAGCGTGCCCGGCGACCACTTCGCGCATTGGCCACAACCTCGCACCACCGACGACGCTCACGTTAGTAGCTCACGATTTGCAGACCACATCCGGGATTGCCCGCCGGAAGTAACAGGAAATAGTCATGATCAAGGAATTGCTGTCCTCTCGCCGCTTCGCCCCGCTGTTCTGGTCGCAATTCTGTTCGGCCTTGAACGACAATGTGCTGAAGAATGCGCTCGTCATCATGCTGCTCTATGGCGTGGCCACGGAGGAGGGCGCTCCACTGGTGACGCTGGCCGGTGCGGTCTTCATCTTTCCCTTTTTCGTGCTCTCGGCGCTCGGCGGCGAACTGGCCGACAAATTCGTCAAAATGGCCGTCGCGCGACGCCTGAAGTTTGCCGAAATATTTGCCGCCTGCTTTGCGGCCGCCGGCTTCTACATGCATTCGATCCCATTGCTGTTCGTGGCGCTCGCGCTGTTCGGCATGATAGCTGCCCTGTTCGGCCCGGTGAAATACGCGTTCCTTCCCGACCAGCTGTCGGTTTCCGAACTCGCAACCGGCAACGCCCTTGTCGAGGGCGCGACCTTCATGGCGATCTTGATCGGCACAATCGCCGGCGCACTGTTTGTCGCAGGCGCCTCGCATATGGGATGGATTTGCCTGGCCGTGGTCGGGCTATCGATCCTGTCCTGGGTGTTCGCGGCCCGTATCCCCGTAAGCCAGCCGTCCGCGCCTGATCTGCCGATCACGGCCAATCCCTGGACCTCCACCGTTCACCTTTTGAAGACGCTCCACGCCGAACCGCGCCTGTGGGACGGCATGTTGATTGTGTCCTGGTTCTGGATGGTCGGCGCGATCGTGCTGTCGTTGCTGCCCGCGCTGGTCAAGGGCGGCATCGGCGGCACCGAAGGCGTCGTGACGGTCTGCCTCGCCGTGTTCGCGATCGGTATTGCCGCGGGCTCGCTGGTTGCCGCGCAGCTCAGCCACGTGCGTCCGAATCTCGCGCTGGTGCCGATCGGCGCCATCGTGATGGGCATCGTCGGTCTCGATCTGGCCTGGGCGATCGGAAGCACGGTGCACGGAACTGACGTAACGGCAGCCGCATTCACCACCTCCTTCGCGGGTGTCCGGATGCTTGCCGACTTCTTCCTGTTCGCCGTTGGCGGCGGCTTGTTCGTGGTACCGTCCTTCGCCGCCGTCCAGGCATGGTCCGCGCCGTCGGAACGGGCCCGCGTGATCGCCGCCGGCAACGTGCTGCAGGCTGCCTTCATGGTAGCCGGCTCGCTGTTCGTCGCGGGATTGCAGGCGCTTGGTTTTCCGGTCGCCTGGATCTTCTTCGGCCTTGCGATCGCAAGCTTCGGCTCGGTCTGGTTCGTGCTCGGCAAATGGGGCCGCGAAGGCGTGCGCGACTTCGGCGCGCTGCTGTTTCGTGCGCTGTTCCGCGTCGAGGTCCGCGGCATGGAGAATCTGCCGCCGGCCGGCACCCGCATGCTGATCGCGCCGAACCATGTCAGCCTGGTCGATGGCCCGCTGCTGCATGCCACGCTGCCGATCGACGCCAGCTTTGCCGTCGACACCGGGATTTCCAAGGCGTGGTGGGCGAAGCCGTTCCTGAAGCTGATCAAGCACTACACCATGGATCCGACCAAGCCGCTGGCGGCGCGCGACCTGATCAAGCTGGTGGCATCGGGCGAGCCGGTGGTGATTTTTCCCGAGGGTCGCATCACGGTGTCGGGCTCGCTGATGAAGGTCTATGACGGCACCGCGATGATCGCCGACAAGGCCGATGCGGTCGTCGTGCCCGTCCGCATCGAGGGCGCGCAGCGTTCGTATCTGAGCTACCTGAAGAACGGCGAGATCAAGCGCTCGTGGTTCCCCAAGGTGACGATCACGATCCTGCCGCCGGTCAAATTGCCGGTCGACCCGTCGCTGAAGGGCAAGACCCGCCGTAACGCGGCAGGCGCGGCGCTGCAGGACGTCATGATCGACGCCATGGTCAAGAACGCCATGCTGGATCAAACCCTGTTCGAAGCGCTGGCCCATGCCCATCGCGACCGCGATACCGGCAAGCCGATCATCGAGGACGCGCTCGGCACCAGCTTGACTTATCGCAAGCTGATCCTCGGCGCGCAGGTGCTGAGCCGGAAGCTGGAGAACGGCACCACGGCCGGCGAGAATGTCGGCGTGCTGCTGCCGAACTCGGCCGGCGTCGCCGTCGTGTTCATGTCGCTGCAGAGCATCGGCCGCGTGCCCGCGATGCTCAATTTCTCCGCCGGTCCGGTCAATGTGCTGGCGGCGATGCAGGCCGCGCAAGTCGAGACCGTGCTGACCTCGAAGGCCTTCATCGAGAAGGGCAAGCTCGACAAGCTCATTGCCGTCATCGCCGGCCAGGCCAGGGTCGTGTATCTCGAGGATGTCCGCACCTCGATCGGTGCGCTCGACAAGGTCCGCGGCCTGCTCGCCGGCGCCGCCCCCCGCGTCGTCCGCAAGGCGGACGATCCGGCGGTCGTCCTGTTCACATCAGGGTCGGAAGGCACGCCCAAGGGTGTCGTGCTCTCCCATCGCAACATTCTCGCCAATGCGGCGCAGGCGCTGGCGCGGGTCGACGCCAATGCCAATGACAAGGTGTTCAACGTACTGCCCGTGTTCCACTCCTTCGGCCTGACGGGCGGGATGATGATGCCGATGCTGGCCGGCATTCCGATCTTCATGTATCCGTCGCCGCTGCATTACCGGATCGTGCCGGAACTGATTTACCAGACCGGCGCCACCATCCTGTTCGGCACGGATACTTTCCTCTCCGGCTATGCGCGCTCGGCCCATGCCTACGACTTCCGCACCCTGCGCCTCGTGATTGCCGGCGCGGAAGCGGTGAAGGACCGCACGCGGCAAGTGTATATGGAGCGCTATGGCATCCGCGTCCTCGAAGGCTACGGCGTCACCGAGACCGCGCCCGTGCTCGCGATGAACACGCCGATGGCAAACCGTCCGGGCACCGTCGGCCGGCTGTCGCCGCTGATGGAAGCCCGCCTCGATCCGGTCCCCGGCATCGAGGAAGGCGGACGTCTGTCGGTGCGCGGGCCCAACGTCATGCTGGGTTATCTCCGTGCGGAGAATCCCGGCGTGCTGGAGCCGCTCGCCGGCGGCTGGCACGACACCGGCGACATCGTCACCATCGATGCGGCGGGTTTCATCGTCATCAAGGGCCGCGCCAAACGCTTCGCCAAGATTGCCGGCGAGATGGTCTCGCTGTCGGCGGTCGAAGCCATGGCCGCAGCGCTGTGGCCGCAGGCGATGTCGGTTGCGGTATCTATACCCGATGCCCGCAAGGGCGAGCGGATCGTGCTCCTGACCACGCAGAAGGATGCCGAACGCCCGGCGATGCAGCGCCAGGCCAAGACCGTCGGCGCGTCGGAACTGGCGGTGCCGGCGGATATCCGCGTGGTCGGCAACGTGCCGCTGCTGGGCTCCGGCAAGACCGACTATGTCGGCGCGACCAGGCTCGCCAAGGAGCTTGCGACGCCGGCCGAGCCGGCGCGGCAACAGGAAGCCGTTCAACAGGAAGTCGCATAAATTTATCGCGTCGCCGCGGGATCAATGACGATCCTGCGGCGGCTACGTGCGCCTCCAACAAGCGCCCGCAAGGTTAGAGTCTATCGCCATTACACAAGTAAGACCGAGCGCTCGACCAATTTGAACCCGAAGTCGCGTCGTGGCGACTTCCGGGGTCGTAGCGGCGCGCGCTGCTCCGTGGCCGGTGGGTGGATAGATCCGCGTTAGCGTCCGCGAACCGGCGGGCCACTCTGGCGACTGGGAAGTTCTTCTGTCGAGCGATCCACCGTCGCACTGACAGCATCCTTTGCATCGCAAATCGCTTCCGGGACCTCGTGCCTCGCAGGCGAGATCAGAAGTTGCTTCCGCATTTCGGCAAGGCGGGCACGACAGTATTCGCGGTAGAGGAGGTCGAATATGGCAGGCATGATCCAACCTCGTTGTTCGAGTTGATCTGCACCATCAGCTCCAATTAACACCTATCTTCCGGCAAAAAATGTGAACTGGATCACAGTCTTCAGCTTTCGGCGGCATAGCGGACATGACGGACCTTGCTGCGGGCTCGCCCCGGTCGCGAATGACCCCTTAGCCGACTCCCAGCCGCCATCTATCCGGCGGCTTCGGACATCTGGATGGCGACATCGCAGGTGAATGCGGCTCGATCGACGCAAGGCGCGCTCAAATGTGCCGCGTGATGCCGCGACCGCATGCGCGGTCGAGCACGCAGTTCCTGAGCGTATTGTCGAAGTCAGTGTCGCGCTCGCCGTCGATGCGCACGTCCGGAAAGCCGTTGCGGCGCAGGTAGAGTTGCACACGCAGGATCGCCTGCTTGCCGCCCGAGAGCATCAGCGCCTCGATGTCGCGGTTGGACTCCTCGCGTTTGCCAAGTTGCGCCAGCAGCAGCGCGCGCTGGAACAGGATCTCGCGATTGTGGCGCAAGGTGACGGCGGTCGTCGGCTGGCCGGGCGGGCCGAGCAACACATTCAGGTCCTCGATCGCCTCCGCCGGCCGATCGAGGGCGATCAGCGCGAGCGCCCGTGTCTCACGCGCCATGAGATCGCTCGCCGAAATTGCGAGCGTCTTCGTCGCGTCATCGATCGCGCCCTCGAACTGTCCGAGGCGAAATTGCGCCTGCGCCTTCATTAGCCGCGTGCGGGGATCGCTCGGGTCGAGCGAAACCGCATGTTCGAGGTCGCGCTCCGCGAGATCGACCTGACCGCGGCTCAGGTGGATGCGCGCCTTGATCGACAGCATGTCGGTGTCGTCCGGCCGCTGCGCGATCGCCGCCGTGATGTCCGCGATCGCATCGGGCCCCTTCCCGGCGTTGAGCAGGACCTCCGCGCGCGAGGCAAGCAGCACCGGATTGGTCGGCTCGATCATCAGGGCGGCATTGAGGTCGCGTTCGGCCGCATCGAGCTTCAGCAGCGTTGAGAGCAGTCGCCCGCGAAATGTCAGTGACGAAACATTCGCCGGATCGATGGCCACCGCCGCATTCGCCGCCTTGAGCGCTTCCTCCGTGCGCGTCTGCGCAAGCAGCGCAACCGACCGCTCGATGTGAGCGCGCGCGAGCGACGAGCCCGACAGCGCGGCATCGACCGGCGCGGGGTCGCACGCGCCTTGCTTCCATTCCTCGTACGGCGCACGGCACTGCGCCCACCCGACCGAACGGAACGAGCCGGCCGTGCCGATGGGGTCCCTCGCCGAGGCGGGCGAGGCAAGCGCGAGCGCGAACGCAACGAGCACAAGGCGACCGATCATTGGCTCGACGCTCACTGTTGCCGGATGGAGTAGTTGATCGCACTGGTGCACAGAGGCGCCCTTCGTCGACACAGGCTGCTTGCAGATGTCTGCGCGAATGGCCCATCGCTCCGTAGCGTGCCGGGCAAAACTGCTATGTCGCACGAACTCGCCTGCGGCCGCGGCATGGATTGGCAGGCCGACCGACTCTCCGCGAGCGCGGCGGCGTTGGAAAGAAGAAGGAAGGCAACGACGAATACGGCTCTGCTTTGCATCCTGTCCTCGGCTAGCATTGGGGATCGATCATGCAGGCACGCATGGCGTCATCGAGGTCCCGCGTTTGTCCGCTCGGCAGTCCCGGCTCGCTCCAATAGCCGGCGTGGCGCAGCGCGTTCATCAACCCGTTCAATTCCCTTAACCCGTCCAAATCCCTTCGATCCAGCGAGACCGCCGTTTTCAGGTCGCGCACCGCCGCATCGGTGCGCCCGAACTGGCGGTGCATGCGTGCTCGCATGACCAGGCCTCTCGTGTAATCCGGGCGCGCCGTCACGGCGGCATCGAAGGCCGCGAAAGCCTCCTCAAAGCGCTTGAATCCCGCAAGTGAAATGCCGAGCTCATAGAGCGCAGCGGAGTTCCGCGGCTCCGTATGCACCGCCTCGGTGAGGTCGCGCAGCGCGTCGTCCTTGCGCTGGACGTAGAAGCCGAGGAAATGCGCCCGTGCGGCGAGCGCAGGCGCCGAACGCCCTACATCGACTGCCGCGTCGTAGTCCTTTTCGGCAAGATCGAGCCGACCGGAGTCCTGGTAGCTATAGGCGCGCTCAAGCAGCGCCTTGACGCGGAAGTCGCGAACGATCCCGTCCTCGTCAAGAAAGCTCCGCGCGTCGTTGAGCCCGGCCTGCGAAACGGCGAGGAGCGCACTCGCGTCCGCGATCGCCTCCGCGAATTTGCGCTTGAAACGATATTCGCGCGCGCGATAATAGAGCGCGAAGCCCTCGGTCGGATCGACTTCGATCGCCTTGCTGTAGAACTCGAACGCCTTGTCGCCCTCCCCGAAGTTAAACAGCAGCGCGCCGACCGTCCTGAGTACGCGCGGATTCTTCGGATTGAGCGCATAGGCCTGCTCGACCCGCCTCTTGTAGTCGTCCATGCGCCGCAGGCGCAGATCGACATTCGACCATGAGACGAGGATTTCCTCGTTCTTCGGATCGAGCGCAAAGGCCGCGCGGTAGTCTTCGGCTGCCTCATTGAGACGCTGCGTGCGGTGATAGCCGCGCCCACGGACGAAATGCGCCTGTGCGCGGTCGCGATCCGACAAGTTGTGCGCAGCGAGCAGTTCGCCGCAGGGCGTGATGACCGACGCCGAGTCGATCGCAACTTGACCCATGGTGCATTCGACAGCTGATGCTGACGACATCGCGCCAAGGACCCATGCGACGACGAGGGCATTACGGCGGTGCATCGATCTTCAGCTCCGGTTGCGATACGACCGAGGTACCACCCTCGCGCTCAAATTCCCTTGAACGCAATCGCTAAGATTCTATCGAATCGCCTCGCCCCCACCGAAGGCTGGCAGATTCTTGGGATGTGCTTCTTAAGCATTTGAAGGTCACGACGAGGCGCGAAAGTCGGCTCTTGGCCCATCGCGTATGCTAGCGCAGCGCAGCGATATGTCTGGAGTTGGAGGTGGATCGGAAATGACCGGACGACGTTTAAATCGACGCTCTTGACCCAACTCGGACATCCCCCACCTGATTATCGCCTGCGACCGGTGGTCCCGTACCACCGGCCGGACACTCTGAGGCTGCTATAGTCTGGCAATTGCGCGGAGCGGTTTTCCAGCGAGGTCATATGCGACGCTGCGACACCGCGTCTTCATCACGCTCCTCGCGGAACCGTAAGTGGCGAGTGCACAACAAGTGGCGGGAATGCCGCGCGTCATCTAACTTGCCCCGTCGGCGTTCCGTCGCAGGTTGAATTAACCCGCAGGGTTCTGCGCGAACCTCGTCACGTCGAAGGACGCAATATTCGTCTTGAGTTTCGGAGCGCAGCAGGGAATGTCGATGCGCTCCCGGCACTGGCGCAGGAAATAGTGGGGGACGGCGGCGTAGATGCCATTCGTTAAGTCCGTGGGTGGCCGCGATGCAGCAAATTGCCGACTGGCTCGAAAAGCTCGGCATGTCCGAGTATGCTCAGCGTTTTGCTGAAAACCACATTGATTTCTCGGTCCTTCGCGAACTGACCGATCAGGACCTAAAAGATCTCGGTGTCGTCCTCGGTGATCGCCGAAAAATGTTGCGTGCGATTGCCGACATTGATGGAATCGAGAAGTACGCACCAGCCGTGCGCGTCAAGGCAACTGCGGCGCCGCGTCACACACCCGTCGCGTCAGCGCCAGTCCCGACCGCAACGCCACGGCCGATCTCCGCCGCAGCCGAGGTCAGCGGTGAGCGCCGCTATATCACGGTGATGTTCTGTGATCTCGTCGGCTCGACCAGCATTGCCGCGCAGCTCGATGCCGAGGAGTGGCGCGACCTCCTCTGCGCTTATCTCGATGCCGCCTGCGCTGCTGTGACCGAAATGGGCGGCCATGTCGCCAGAAAGTTGGGCGACGGGCTAATGGTGCTGTTCGGTTATCCGGTGGCGCAGGAGAACGACGCCGAGCGAGCGGCGCGGGCTGCGCTCTCGATCCAACGGGCGCTCGCTGAGGTAAACCGCGGGAACGCTGATACTGGCAAGCCAGCGCTTAACGCGCGCATCGGGATTGAAACCGGCGCTGTTGTGGTCGATCCGGCCGGCGAGATTTACGGTGACGCGCCTAACATTGCGGCGAGGGTGCAGGCGCTAGCGGAGCCAGCTACGGTCGTAATAACGGCGCGGGTGCAGCACCAGGTCGCCGGTCTGTTCGTCGTTGAGGAACGCGGCAGCCATGAACTCAAGGGCGTGCCGGAGCCGGTGACACTGTACCGGCTCGTACGGGCGAGCGGTGGCGGGCGCCGCGCGAGACAGCGCCATCTCACGCCGCTGGTGGGTCGCGAGGAAGAAGTCGCGATGTTGATGCGGCGCTGGGAGAGGGCGCGGCGGGGCGACGGTCAACTGGTGATGATCGTGGGCGAGCCGGGATTGGGAAAATCCCGCCTGATCGAGGAATTCCATCCCCGGCTGCGCGAGCAGCCGCACACCTGGGTAGAATGGAGTTGCTCGCAGCTTCTGCAAAACACGTCGCTGCACCCGATTGCCGATTGGGGCCGCCAGCGCTTCGGCGGCGCCGACATACCTGCTGAGCAGCGTCTCGCGGACCTGGAGAATACGCTGGAATTGGTCAAGCTCGACCCTGCGGAGAATGCCCCCTTACTCGCACCATTGTTGGATATTCCGCTGCCACAGGAGCGTGCGTCGACCTTGGCGCCGGAAGAATTGCGGCGCCGACAGCTGACGGCGCTCACCAATTGGGTCATGGCCAGCGCGCGAACTCAGCCGGTGGTGCTGGCAGTGGAAGATGTGCATTGGGTTGATCCGACGACGCTCGATCTCTTGCGCGGCATCGCCGAGCGGGGTGCATTCGCACCCTCGTTCGTTCTGATCACCGCCCGGCCGGAGTTCAGGCCGCCATGGGGCATGCGCTCGCATCACACCACGATCTCCTTGGCTCCGCTTGATCGCTCGCAAGTGCGCCACATGGTTGGCGAGGTTGCTGCCCGCCATGCGCTGCCGAAGGAAGTGATTGATGGCGTGACCGAGCGCACTGGCGGCGTGCCGCTGTTCATTGAGGAAGTGACCCGGCTTCTAATAGAGCGCGGCGAGAATGGTGGTATCCATGCGATACCGCCGACGTTGCAACAATCGTTGGCGGCGCGGCTCGACCGGCTTGGCCCAGCGCGCGACGTGGCGCAGATCGGTGCCGTCATCGGGCGCGACTTTTCCTATCTGCTCCTTCGCGCTGTGGCCGGGATGGAAGACGTGCCGCTTCAGAGGGCGTTGGAACGGCTCGCCAAGGCAGACATTCTGCTTGTGCGAGGCGTGCCACCGGAATCTGAATATCGCTTCAAGCATGTGCTCATCCAGGATGCGGCCTATGAGAATTTGCTTAAGAGTCGACGCCGGGTTTTGCACTGCCGCGTCGGCGAAACGTTGCGCGATGATTTTGCCGCCACCTGTGCGGCCGTGCCGGAGCTGTTGGCGCATCACTTCACTCAAGCCGGGCTCACCGAAGCGGCCATCGAATGGTGGGGCAAGGCAGGACAGCGGTCGCTGGAGCGCTCGGCGCTGGTCGAGGCCGTAGAGCAGTTCACGCGTGCTCTCGACCAGATAGCCAGTTTACCCGGCACGCCCGCGCTGCGCCGTGAGCAAATCAGACTTCAGGTGGCGCAAATTACACCGCTTGTTCATGTGAGGGGTTTCGCCGCGCCAGAGACCATGGCTGCGGCGGAACAAGCGTACGCTTTGATCCAGCAAGCTGAAATGCTCGGAGAGCACCATGAAGACCCCCTCTTGTTGTTCTCGGTACTCTATAGCTTCTGGATCCATAACTACGTGGCCTTCAATGGCAAGGTGATGCGCGAGCTTGCTCGCCAGTTCCTGACGCTGGCTGACAAAAACCCTTCCACGGCTCCACTCATGATAGGGAGCCGTCTCATGGGTACTTCGCTCATGACGACGGGAGACATCGTCGGAAGTTTGCCACACTACAATCGGGCACTTGCGCTCTATAATCCGGCCGAGCACCGTTCTCTGGCGACGCACTTTGGTCTCGATGCTGCGGTATCCGGTCTGGGCTTTCGATCTCAGACTTTTTGGTTGCTTGGCTATCCGGATGCGGCGCTCGCAAATGCGGAGGACTGTCTAAGGAATGCACGCGAGTTTGGCCAAGCCGCCACTTTGATGTGGGCCCTATTTTACGCATTCCTTCCCAACATTTGGTGCGGAAAGTACGCCGGAGCAAAGATGCAGGCGGACGAACTCGTCGTCTTGGCGAACGAGAAGGGTACGCCCTTTTGGAAGGCATATGGCATTCGAGCGCAAGGGTACCTCTTGGCTGAAGTCGGCGACGCGGTCGACGCTATCAGTATGATCCGTTCTAGCCGCGACGCTTGTCGGTCAACTGGTTCAACCAACCGGGCGCCGACCGATCTGTCCTATCTCGCCAGCGCCTATCTGAAAGTCGGTCAGTTCGAGAATGCCGAACGCTGTATCCGCGAGGCCATGATGGCGGTCGAAAGTACCGATGAACGCTGGTACGAGGCTGAGGTCAATCGCATAGCAGGCGAAGTCACGTTCCACTCGCCCCTCAGCGACCCATCGAACTCAGAAAGGTATTTCGAGCGCGCCCTTGCAGTAGCCCGCGAACAACAGGCCAAATCCTGGGAACTCCGCTCCGCAATGAGCCTCGCCCGTCTTTGGCGCTCCCAGGGCAAGCCGCGACAAGCTCGCGAACTGCTCACTCCGGTCTACGGCTGGTTCACCGAAGGCTTTGACACGCTCGATCTAAGAGAGGCCAGGACGCTGCTCGATGCGCTGGCGTCATAAGCTAATCGAAGCGTTCGGCGACTTCCGTCTCTGACCCTAAGCGGTCCTCTGCGCCTTCCGTCAACCGAGTGCCGAGGCGAAGCCCTCCGTTCACTAAGCCCGGCGCAAGCGCGGTCCCCCAAATGGTTTGGGAACCAGGCCCGACATAGGCGGCTGGGCGCGCTTCGAGGTCACTCGTAGTGCTCAATTTTATATAGCCGCCGCTCATTGACTGCCCTAATGTTACGAACCTTTGGCGCGTCGTTGGAACGCGTGTCGGTCGCGGCGCGCAGAACTTTAGTCAACCATGCCAGGGAGGACTTCCATGAAAAAGCTTCTGATCTTGGTAGGCTTGATCGCGTTGGCGGGTTCGGCATTGGCGCAAGATGCCATGATGGGGATCGTGGTGAAACCCGATGCGCTGACGTGGAAGGACAGCCCGAGCCTTCCGAAGGGTGCTCAATTCACGACCATTCTGGGCGATCCGACAAAAGCTGAGATGGTCGTCCAACGCGTTAAGTTTCCACCCAACTATCAAATTCCGCCACACACTCATCCCTTTGTCGAGGTTGCCACCGTGATCAGCGGTACCTTCGGGACCGGCGAGGGTGAAAAGTTAGAAAAGAAAAGCGAGATGTTGAAGGCGGGTTCGTTGTATACGCACCCGGCAAAACACCCACATTACGCTTGGACAGGGAACGAGGAGGCGATCGTCCAAATTCAGTATCTCGGGCCAGCAGGCATCGACTACATCAACCCGGCTGACGACCCGC
Organism: Bradyrhizobium sp. AZCC 1678; assembly: GCF_036924765.1. Lineage (NCBI taxonomy): Bacteria > Pseudomonadati > Pseudomonadota > Alphaproteobacteria > Hyphomicrobiales > Nitrobacteraceae > Bradyrhizobium > Bradyrhizobium sp. AZCC 1678. The sequence goes on along the minus strand of NZ_JAZHSE010000001.1, from coordinate 1,146,180 downwards.
GCAAGAAGACGCAGTGAAATAAATACGCCAACGGGAGAGCCTGGCTTAACGGCCGGGCTTTTTCTGGCCCGACTGACGGCAGGTAATGGCACCTTTGAGACATGTCTGCCTATGGTGAGAATGTCGGTTCACCGGGGCAAACCGGAAGTCGCGTAGTCCGGTCAAATCGACACGATTGACCCAAAGCCGACGTAGGGCAGTAAAGCACTGAAGTCGGCCCGAAGCGCTCATCACCCTTCCGGCACGCCAGCGAGGCGCCAGCCTTCACACAAGCGCTGCAGCCCGGCAAGGTAAATTGGATTGTCGCTTTGTTGAGCTGCGAGCAAGCGACGAATGGTGAAACCTGAGTTGAGCGCAAGTCCCGTTCTCGCAGCAGCTCGCGCCTCATCGAGCGCGCCGGTCAAGGCCAAGGCAGCGGCGAGCGATATATGAGCGAGATGAAAGTTACGGTTCGCCTCGGTGCTTCGTCGCAGCCAGCTGACGGCTTCGACGTCTGAACCAAGCAGCAGCTTGGCCACGCCCGCAAAACACGCCCACTGGTAGGCGAAAACGTCGCGAGGAGAGAGCCGTAAAGCTTCGAGTATATGGCCTTCGGTCTCGGTAGCGCGACCTATGTAGGATTTGGCGAAACCAAGGGCAGCACGAGCGTGGACCAAATTCGGAGCCAGCGCCAACGCATGTTCGAACTCACGGATGCCTTGGGCGGCCCGGTTCGTAAAGGTCTGGACCCAACCCCGAGCCATGTGGGCTGAGGCACTGTTCGGCCTAATCGACAATACCTTGTTCACCATCGCCTCGGCCGCTGCAAGCCGCGCGGGCCCATCATCCGTCGTAAAGCTACCTCCAACTACCGTATCAACATTTGCCAGACCAATCATTGCTTCGACGTTGCCGGGATCGAACTCCAGCGAGCGTTCGAAGAAGCCCCGCGCTTGCGTCACGCATTCAAGGCTAATCCCCTTCATCAACCAGGCCCGGCCCTGGAAGCACAAGTCCATCGCATCGGGATGCAGCGTACGCTCGGCTCGTCGCGCCTCAGCCTCGATGAGCTGGGCACCTAATGTACCGGCGAGCCTCGACACGATTTCGTCCTGCATATCGAACAGGTCGACGACAGGCTTCTCGAAGCGCTCGGCCCAAAGATGCTGGCCGCTCCTGGCATCGATCAGCTGAACATTCATCCGAAGTCGCTTGCCGCTGCGTTGCACTGAGCCTTCGAGCACGTAGCGAACATTCAATTCGCGGCCGACTTGGCGCACATCGACAGCTCTGCCCTTGTATGAGACGGCGCTGTTCTGTGCCATTACAAATGAACCACCGATGCGCGACAGGTCCGTGGTCAGACTCTCGGTTATACCGTCCGCGAAATAGTCCTGCTCACGATCACCGCTCAGGTTCGCGAAGGGTAGCACGACGATGGACAGGCGCGGCGGCGCTTCGCCGGTTCGCTCAATTAGGCCAATCGTCTCATTTGCGGGCATCCGGTCTTCCTTCACTGCGCCAACAAAGCGGAAGCCTTTGCGCGGCAATGTTTTGATCAGGCGTTGCTTCTCGCCATCATCACCGATTGCGGTCCGAGCGGCATTCAGGCGGGTCGTCAGCGCGACATCTGAGACGATGCGTCCATTCCAAACCGCGCTGATAAGGTCGTCTTTGCTGACGACGCGCTCCCTATTGCGGACCAGGTAGTCGAGTATATCGAATACCTGCGGCGTGATGGAGACGAGGCTCGCCCCGCGATGTAGCTCGCGACGATCCGTGTCGAATACATACTCCTCGAAGAAATAGCGCAAGTGACGATCCTCAGGCGGCCGTCGATCTTCGGGTTGTGGCGCCGCTCGGACGCAAAGAATAAGCCGCCGGTAAGGAAAATGTAAGCCGGATGTAAAGTGCGCTGCCGCATCCCGGGGCAAGTTCATTTGATCAAAAAGCCCGATAGGACACGCGGCTATGAGGACGGTCCAAGAGATCACCAATTTGCGGCACCCAACGACTGCCGACCGGCCGGTCTATAGTCCTCTCGAAGCATACTGGAAGGCATTTCAGGAGTGGCGCAAACGCCGGAGGCTGCAAACCGAATTATGCCGCCTGACCGACAGCGAGCTTATGGACATTGGGATTACGCGCATTGAGATCGACTGCGTGGCCCCGAACCGAGGCATCGTTACCCCGCATCGTTCGGCAGGATGGCACAACAGTGGTGCTCTTATCTATCTGATGCTCTGCAACGCGTGCATCCTCGTACTGGCGAGCGAAGCCAAAGCTCAATGCACGGCGAGAGATGTTTTGCAGAACCAACTGAGGAGCAACAAGATCCCATCGCCTGCTATTCCGCAGGTCCTGGTCAAATCCGCCGTCGGTGTTCCGGCGTGGAAGAAGATTTCAGTGGGGACGTTTGCAAATTCGTTCGCTCTCCGTAACGCGCTGAGTGCAAAAGGGTGTGCCGTTGGGAGCTCGGCTAGGGAAATTCTTGCTCGACCGGCCTTTACCCTCAGCGCTTCGAAGACAGTCGTGGAGCTTTTTGCAGTTTCGGCGGCCGAACTCGGCTTTGAGACCGAGACTGCGTCGCTGGGACAAATTTATGCCCGCGCTCAACAGCTAGGTTTCGAACTTGCGGCAGCGGAGATTGCTCCGCAACTGAGACTTCAATACTTAGATCAGCCGGTCGGTGAATTTCTGATCATCGGAATGGAGCCCATCAAGACATGGCAGGCCGAACCCGTCATTTTGACTGTAGCCAATGGCGGAGCGGGATTAATCCTCATCGGCCAAGATGGCCGCCTCGACGCGCAAATTGCCACCACGTCCCGATTTCTATTCGTGCAGCCCAATAAAGCCGCACCTGCGGAGGCAGCGCTCGTCGATCGCTGAATTACGAAAAAGTACACGGAAAGGCTTACTGCGTGCCAGTGCGTTCAAAAGTCTTTCCCGGAAGGACCAATCCTGACTGTCGCACCTGCTTCGGAATAGGACGGGTTTGCGAAAATCATCCCAAGCGGGCTTGGAGCGAAGAGCCGGGTTGTCAGTGTGGGGCGGGCATGCCGTGCGAGTGCGTCAGTACTGACGGACTTTGAGGAGCCTGACATCAGTCAAGCCCTCGAAGCTCCGTCAACCCGCCATTAATGTCGCCTTTGACTTTAGCCGAAGATCACATTGGCGGCACGTCGGCTCGTGGCACTTTTGAGATATGCCCGCCTATCCCGAGAATGTCCGTTCACCGGGGTAGACCGGAAGTCGCCGTAGCCCGGCCAAACTAACGCGAATAACCCTTTGCGACATCAGCGGCGCGGGAATCTAGGAACGGCTTTCGCTAAAGCACCATGGTAATCGTCGGAATGGCATAGCCGGTCACTTGGGATATTGCGAGGGCCGATTATCTGTATTCGGTTGCATATTTGCGGGCGATCTCGTTGACTTGCTCCCGAGTCAGCTGCTTTGGCGGGACCCCGGGCGGATTGCAGGTGTCGCGGAAAAAGCCATCCAGGCCAGCGGGCGCCATGATCCAGAGCAGGAGCAATTCGTGATCGGGATTGGCGAACCCATGCCAGGCATTCCTGGGAATGAATATCGTTCCGCCCCTCTCGAAAGGGTATCGTGTATCGTTCAATGTGAAAATTCCGCTGCCTTCCAGAACGTAGAAGGCTTCGTCCATCAGCAAGTGTCGGTGGATCGGAATACCCGCACCGACCGTCACCTGCTGAGTCCCCAAGGCAAGACTGTCCGAGCCCGTGGCAGGGCCGACCTTGATGAAGATATTGCCGACGTCGCGAAAATGAACGAGATGTTCGCCTTCGGCGGGGCCAAGTACATATCCCTGTGACGCCGCGGACCGAGCCTGGGTCATGCTGTCCTCCGATCCGATGGATAGTGCTTGAATGGTATCATCCAGCACCTCATGCATCCACGGCCTCCAACCTCGGTTCTTGGCACATCACGTCAATTAGTGCTTTGCAGCGGCATGTCCGGCGTAGACCGGAAGTCATCGGCTCAGGGGTAAACCGACGCGATTGATCCGATGCGGATCTCGGTCGCGCCGGGTGGATTGGGCCAGGGATCGGGCTTGCTCACCAGGTTCTGGAGATAACATTAGGTTAGCGCGACCGAAGCCGTTCCAAGAGGATTATGCTCGCTGAATCAGATTTCGCAGTCGACTGAATTCAAAGCCTTACGCAGGCCACCAAACGCGCTCAGCCGACAGGGCTCAGTTTCGCTGGCGCCCTTTGAACGCTCGGAAATGGTAGTTCGCTTGATATCGGTTGCCTTTGGCTTCGACTTAGGAAGGGCAGCGGTAGCGACCTTCTTCGATTTGGGATCATGCTGATGGCGGTTGATCACCCTCGGGGGCGCCGAAGAACCGATACCGATGCCTTCCGACGGAGAAATGCGTTCCGACGGAGAAATGCGTTCGTCGACTGGAGCAGGCGGCGCTGGTGTCTCGCTGCTCGCAGCGGTAATTTCAAGTCGATCAACCTTCGCCAACGCACCATGTGAATCGGAAATGCCCACGACTGTCTCGGCGACAGGCTGAACGACCGCTACTGCACGACGCGGTGGAGTTCTGAGTTCCATTGCGGCTAGTACTCCTACACCCAATGGGATGAGGAGGCCGAACAACATCATTCTCAGCATGATGCTCCTCCGACTTAAATTTGTGCCGGTGAAATTCTCCGATCTAATGAGGCAACTTGGCGGCGGCTGACATCACAACCCGACCCACGTGCAGGGCGTTTGCCAACAGGGTTAACCGGAATGACGAGTGGCATTTCAGAGAACCACCATAGGAACTGCGAGATCAACGACAGGCGACTTCCGCTTTCGGAACTTCTCGGCCTGACTTGATGTGCGCGGTCGCATCCGCTGATTTCTGATTTTCAGAAATTCCATTGACGGCCGACCCAAATCAGCAATATATCGATTTGGTCCCGTCTCGATACGAGGGGCGTTTCGCGATCGTCACAAGCGCGGGATGGGATGCGGTGGACGTGGATGTGCCTTTGACGAACGGCGCTGATGCGTACGGCGAAGTCGTGTGGTCCTGACGCCCCGATGCTGGCGTCAAGTTGGCGGAAGCAATTCCGCCGGCGACGGTGACAACGAGCCCGGCCCGACCGGGGAGAGCACGATATAAGCCGTAAAGCCATTGCGCAGGGAATGTCGGATGCCTCCGCTGAACCTGTATGCTCGTGTGCGCCTTTTTGCACATTTTTGCACACGAGACCGCGGGTGCAGCGTGCACCCGGCATTCCCTGCGCCCTCTGACTGGAGGGTAAGGAAATTCGACAGCAAGCCTCGGGCAAATCGGGCCGCGAGATCGTGAAGTCGTGTCATCTCCCAGCCACTCCACGCAAGACAGCGTCCCCATATGACCCCTCATCTGCTAGACAGAATGCCATCAAGCAAACCAGGCGGCGCGAGACCGCTGGACGTGGAGGAAACATGTCGTCGGTTCGCCATTACGACTGGATCGCGCATTTCGGCCGCCGCACGCCGGACAAGATCGCGGCCATCGACCTCGCCAGCAATCGCCGGCTTTCCTACGCGCAGTTCGACGCGCGCATCTCGCGTCTTGCCACCCACTTGCGGGACACGCTCAAGGTCGTGCGTGGCGACCGCGTCGCGGTGCTGGCGCTGAATACGACCGATACACTGGAGGTGCAGTTCGCCTGCGGCCGGATCGGCGCGGTATTCCTGCCGCTGAACACGCGGCTTACGGTTCCCGAATTGCAGTTCATCGTCGGCGATTCCTCGCCGAAGATAATGATCCACGACACTGATCTGGCCGAAATCGCGCTGACGGTCGCAAAGCTCTGCAACGTCTCCTCATCGCTGCTGCTCGGGCCCGGCGGATCCTATGAAGCAGCGATTGCGGACTCAAAGCCGATCGACCGGTTCGAAGACGTTACGCATGATGACATCTCGACCATCATGTACACCTCGGGCACCACCGGCCTGCCCAAGGGCGCGATCATCACCCATGGCATGACGTTCTGGAATTGCGTCAATCTCGGCGGCCCCGCCTATGTCTCGCCGTCGACGGTGCTGCTCACCGTGCTGCCGCTGTTTCATACCGGCGGGCTCAATTGCTACACCAACCCGGTGCTGCATGCCGGCGGCACCGTGTTGATCATGCGCGCGTTCGACCCCGGCCTGGCGCTGCAACTGATCAGCGACCCTTCCTGGGGCATTACCCAATTCTTCGGCGTGCCCGCGATCTACCAGTTCATGGCGCAGCATCCTTCGTTCGCGACATCAGATTTCAGCCGTCTCGTAATCGGCGGCGTCGGCGGCGCGCCGATGCCGGTACCGCTCCTGAAAGTGTGGGAAGAACGCGGCGTCGCCCTGCAGCAGGGCTATGGCATGACCGAGACGTCTCCGGCCGTGCTGGCGCTCGACCGCGAGGACGCCGCGCGCAAGGCCGGCTCGTCCGGCAAGCCGGTGCTGCACACGGAAGTGCGGATCGTCCGTCCTGATGGAACGGATGCGGATGTCGGCGAGCTCGGCGAACTCTGGGTCAAGGGACCGAACGTCACACCGGGCTACTGGAACAGGCCGGAGGCCAACGCGTCGTCATTCACCGATGGCTGGCTGCACACCGGCGATGCCACGCGCGTCGATGAGGAAGGATTCTACTACATCGTCGATCGCTGGAAGGACATGTACATTTCCGGCGGCGAGAACGTCTATCCGGCCGAAGTCGAAAGCGTGCTGCATCAGCTGACAGCTATCGCCGAGGCTGCCGTGATCGGTATCCCGAACGAGCAATGGGGCGAAGTCGGCATGGCGATCGTGGCGATCAAGCCCGGCCATACGCTCCGGCCGGAGGAGATCCATGCGCACTGCCAGGCCAATCTGGCGCGGTTCAAATGTCCGCGCCTGATCGAGTTCGTCGACGCCCTGCCGCGCAACGCCACGGGGAAAATCCACAAGCCGACATTGCGAAAGAATTTCAGCGCACTGAGGCCAACCGACAAGGCGGCCATTGCCTCATGATCGTGCGTCGGCATGCGACAAACGAAAAGCCCGCCGGTTCATCACCGGCGGGCTCTTGTATCAGAGGCCAATCAGAGGATCCCAGTACATCCGTGGAAATCCTAAAATCGGCGACCTTTAATCGACGCGAAGGTTCTCGGCGCTGGTCTTGCCGCGCATCGGGTCCTTCTTCGCTTCGAACGAGATCTTCTGACCTTCGTTGAGCGAGCTCAGACCTGCGCGTTCGACGGCCGAAATGTGGACGAAAACGTCCGTTCCACCATCATCGGGCTGAATGAAGCCAAAACCCTTGGTCGCGTTGAACCACTTAACTGTTCCGGTAGCCATGTAACTATCTCCAAGATGCGCGAAAGCGCTGTTGCCCGCACGACCTCCGCGCAGGTTTGATCCGATTTCAACGATGTCTTGGGGATTAGAGCCGGTTCGGCGTGGTCAACAAGGCAGAGCGATAATTCGAATAGGGCTCATATAGTGGGTTTCATTGGGAATGCAAGGCTGCAGGGCGCTATCCCGGCAGGAATAGCGCGAAGGATTCATCAGTGGTCCGCCGCAAATGCTGGCGGTACAGCGAATAATTGGGATCGTCGGGCGAAACCCTGCCAAAGGTCGGATGAGCTACCATTTTAATCGGCAAATAGGCGATTGGTGCCGCGATCGGCGTCAGCAACGAGCCGCGCCCCGCGAGCAGCGTCGTGATGATCCCGTACATCTCGCCCGAAATCGCCAGATGCGCCACTGTGATCAGGCGATGCTGGCCGTGCCGGTTGGTGACGAGATAGATATGTCTCGACTGGTTCGGCACCGCCACCTCGCCGAACTGGGTGAAGGCCGCGTCCTGCCGTTCACTTTCGTGAAACACCAGCGAGGATGCCGCATTGTCCCAGGTGATCTCGGTGCGGTACGCGAAGATCGCGTCCTTGTCGCCGAACGAGGGGCGCACCGTGACATAAGTTCCTTCGATCCAGGCTACCGCGCGGCGCGAATAGGCGCCCAATCCATCCGGCGCAACCTCGCCGTTGGCGGTGGCCGCGGGCGCCGGCCCCTCCGGCGTCTTGCGCAGGGAGACGCCGAGCGCCTGCTCGAGGCGGACGGTGGTGGCAAGCGTGAACGGCCGGCGGCCGCCGAGCACCTTCTCCAGCGTCGACAGGCTGAGTTTCGCGAGTTCGGCCAGCGATTGCCGGGAGATGCGGCGGCGGGCGATCTCCTCACGAATGGTGTCGGCGATCTGCCGGCTTTGCTCGGCGGAAAGCTGCTTGTCCGACGTCGGCATCGTCACCTCTGGCTTATCCGCGCCAGTCTAGCAGACGCACAATCCATCACAAACCCGCACAAAACCGTCCCGACCGTGGCGGCGCACGGTGGCGGGCGACCGAACTAGGCCGATCATTCCGCTCGCGCCAAATCGCGGCTTTCCGCACCCTCACACCACGGCGAAATCGCCGTTCGGAGTGAGCAACATGACGACATGCGACGAAATCGAGGCCGACAAACGCAGCGAACAGCCCGGCCTGATCAGGCTGGTGCTGTTCTTCGTGATGCAGGGCGTTACCGTAATCCTGGTCGGGTTCGCGGCATTATTTTTGAGCTTTGAACCGGTGTGGTCGACTGAACGCCCGCAGGCCGCCTATCTCAAACCCGGTGACGCGCGCTCCGGCTCGCTGCTGCTGAAGAACGAAGAAGGCTATGCCGACGCGACGCGGCTCGGCATCGATGTCGATCTCACCGTATCGGGTCCGACGGTCCGCGCCCGCGTCACGCAGATCTTCCGCAATCCGACGAAGGACTGGGTCGAAGCAGTCTATGTCTATCCGCTGCCGTCGGGCGGCGCGGTCGATACGCTGAAAATGGTGATCGGCGATCGCGTCGTGGTCGGCGATATCAAGGAGCGGCAGCAGGCAAAGATCATCTACGAACAGGCCAAGCAAAATGGACAGAAGGCGGCGCTGACCGAACAGGAACGGCCGAACATCTTCACCAACTCGGTCGCCAATATCGGTCCCGGTGAAACCGTGCTGGTGCAGATCGAATATCAGGAGCCGGTCCAGCAATCCGGCAACGAGTTCTCGCTGCGGGTGCCGATGGTGGTCGCCCCGCGCTACAATCCCGTGCCGGTTGTCCAAAGCGTCGACTTCCGGCCCGACGGCGGCGGCTGGGGTTCGGCCAAGTCCGATCCCGTGCCGGATCGTAACCGCATCTCGCCCGAAGTACTCGACCCCGCAACCAACGCGCCGGTCAATCCGACCCGCATCACCGTGCGGCTGCAGGCCGGCTTCCCGCTCGGCGGGATCAAGAGCCACCACCATGCAATCAAGACCGAAAAGCCAGATGCAGGCACGAGCATCATTCGCCTGGCCGAAGGTCCGGTGCCGGCCGACCGCGATTTCGAACTGACCTGGAAACCTGTGGCCGAGAAGGCGCCCTCGGTAGGGTTGTTCCGCGAGCACGTCGGCGACAGCGATTACCTGCTCGCCTTCGTCACGCCGCCTTCGGTCGAACAGGCCCAGCAAAAGCCATTGCCGCGCGAGGTGATCTTCGTGATCGACAATTCCGGCTCCATGGGTGGCGTTTCGATCATTCAGGCCAAGGCAAGCCTCATCTACGCGCTCGGCCGTCTGCAGCCGAACGACCGTTTCAACGTAATCCGCTTCGATCACACCATGGATGTCCTGTTCCCCGCGGCCGTGCCGGCTGACAGGGAGCATATCGGCCAGGCCACCTCCTTTGTCGACGCGCTACAGGCCAGTGGCGGCACCGAAATGGTGCCGGCGATGCGCGCGGCGTTGTCCGACAAGGTCGGCGATGCCAGCTACGTCCGGCAGGTCGTGTTCCTGACCGATGGCGCGATCGGCAACGAGCAGCAATTGTTCGAAACCATCAATGCGCTGCGCGGCCGCTCGCGGATCTTCATGGTCGGCATCGGCTCTGCCCCGAACACCTACCTGATGACGCGCGCTGCCGAACTCGGCCGCGGCACCTTCACCCATATCGGTTCGGTCGAACAGGTCGAGGAGCGCATGCGGGGCCTGTTCGCCAAGCTGGAAAATCCAGCGGTGACCAATCTCACTGCAAAATTCTCCGACGCCACGGCCGATATCACGCCGGTCGCGATCCCCGACGTCTATCGCGACGAGCCGCTGGTTCTCGCGGCAAAGCTCGACAAGCTCACGGGCTCGATCGAGATCAAGGGCCGCATCGGCGACCGTCCCTGGGTCGTCACTCTGCCGCTGGCGAATGCAGCCGAAGGCAAAGGCCTGTCCAAACTCTGGGCGCGGCGCAAGATCGCGGATGCCGAGGTCGCGCGCACCACGCGGCAGGCGAACCCGGAAGATGCCGACAAGACCATTCTGGCGCTGGCGCTCGAGCATCAGCTCGTCACGCGGCTGACCAGCCTGGTCGCGGTCGACAAGACTCCGAGCCGTCCGGAAGGCACGCCGCTCAAGGTCTCGGAACTGCCGATCAACCTGCCGGCGGGCTGGAACTTTGAAAAGGTCTTCGGCGAACGCCTACGCCTTCCGGCAACGCCGACGGAACGGCGCGCTGATACGGAGGAAGCGCGGGTTCAGATCGCGGCGCTGAAGCGGGCACAGGCCGTCGTCACCCAGGCGCCCAGCACGGTCACGCTGCCGAGGACGGCGACTGACGCTGAACTGAGGATGATCGCGGGTGTGATCCTGCTCACGGTCAGCCTGATCCTGTTGGTGTTCACTCGACGTCAGTTCAATCGACGTCAGATGTCACTGCGTTGACGTCGGCTGAAAGGAGGAGGTCTCCCCAACCTCCCCTTCCAGAGCGCGCGCGGCTCCACCCGTCCCCCAAGGCCGCGCGCGCCGCTTTCTCGATGATCGTCATTGCGAGCGAAGCGAAGCAATCCATCCCTCCGCGAAAAGAAAGAATGGATTGCTTCGCGGAGCCTGTCATCGGGCGCGCATTCGCGCGACCCGTTGGCTCGCAATGACGGGAAAGCCAACATAATGCCCCGCTTCGTTCTCCCTCTCCTTCTCGCTTCCGCCGGCCTGATCCTGTTCGGCCAGGGGGCTTACATCCACGCCAAGGCGCGGCTCGCGCAGGTGCTGCTGGAACGGGCCTTTGAAAAAACCATCGCCACAGGGCGCGAGACAAAACCCTGGTCATGGGCCGACACATGGCCGGTCGCCCGCATCGAAGTGAAGCGGCTCCATGCCCGCGCCATCGTGCTCGCAGGCAGCAGCGGCCAGGCGCTCGCCTTCGGCCCGGGTCATGTCGAGCGGACGCCCGACGCCGGCGAACGCGGCGTGGCTGTCTATTCGGCGCATCGCGATACGCATTTCGCCTTCCTGAAGAACGTCGTCGTCGGCGACGAGATCGACGTCACAAGACACGACGGCCGGACGTTTAGCTACAGGGTCGATACGACCTCGGTCGTGCGCTTCGATGCCTCCGGCATCGATCCGCTCGCAGACGGGCATGAACTGGTGCTGTCGACCTGCTGGCCGTTCGATGCGCTGACGCAGGGGCCCGAACGCTATCTTGTGCACGCCACGATGCTCGGAGACGCGCCGCCTTCACGCGGAATTCTCCGCGAGCCGGGATATCGTGCGCGGCGCGAATGGCGCTGCGCGCGCAACGCGTGTTGCCACTCCCGCCAAGTCCCAATAGAAAGGCCTCAATCATAAGAAAACCATGGCGCGGCGTTCATGCTCGATCGCCATGGCCAAAGAAAACAACAGAGTTAAGGGATATCCATGGACGCTCAGGCAAGCACCGCATCGCATCAAGCCGAAAAATGGTCGCCTTCGCCTGATGCCAGCGACATCGTCAAAAGCATCCATGCGATGCTGCACCCGCGCAATATCGTTCTGGTCGGCGCCACCGACAAGCCCGGCAACTATGCCGAGCGCATCTGGAACAATCTGATCAAGTACAAGTACGAAGGTGGGCTGTTCCCGATCAACGCCAAGCGCGAAATGATCTGGGGCGTGCCCTGCTACAAGGATTTCGCCAGCCTGCCGGAAAAGCCCGATCATGTGCTGGTGCTGGTGCCGGCGCGTTTCGCGGTGCAGGTGATCCGCGATGCCGCAGCGGCCGGCGCGCGCTCCGCCACCATCGTTACCTCGGGCTTCAGCGAGTTGCAGGACGAGGATAGCCAGCGGCTGGCACTCGAATTGAAGGAGGCGGTGCGCGAGACCGGCCTCGCCGTCACCGGTCCGAACTGCCTTGGCAACTTGAGCGCAGGCGAAAAGCTGTTCACCAATATCGACGACCGCATCGTCACCATGGAAGCAGGTCCGGTGGCGATTGCCGGACAATCCGGCGCGATCGTGATGGCGATCCGCCAGACGCTCGAGGATCGCGGCGTCGGTGTCGGCTACATGGTCACGACCGGCAACGAGACCGGCCTCGAGACGCCGGACCTGATGGCCTATTTCGCCGCCGATCCCTCGATCCGCGTCATCGTGGTCTATCTCGAAGGCGTCAGGAATACGAAGGTGTTTCGCGAAGCCTGCAAGGCCGCGCGCGCTGCCGGCAAGCCGGTGATCGCGCTCAAGCTTGGCGCCTCCGAGGGCGGCCGCGCCGCCGCGATGGCGCACACCGGGGCGCTCGCCGGCTCGATCGAAACGTTCGACGCGATCTCGACGCGCGAAGGCGTGATCCGCGTGCGCGGGCTGGACGAGCTGATCGAGACCACCGAATGTTTCGTCCATGCCGATCCGCCGAAAGGCAACCGTATCGCCGCGGTTTCCCTGTCAGGCGGCAAGCGCGGCCTCCTGATCGATGCGTTCTATTCGGCCGGCATGAACTTCGCGCCGCTCAGCGCGAATGCAACCGAGCAACTGGCGCAAATGCTCGGGCCCGGCAGCATTGTCGGCAATCCGCTCGACGCGGGCTTTGCCGCTGTGGTCGATCCCTCGGTCTACATCAAGTCGATCAAGATCATGATCGACGACCCCGACACCGATATCGTCATCATCGACGCCGAACTGCCGAAGGCGCCGCACGAATTGCGCGAGCGCAATCTGCGGCTCGTCAACGAGATGGCAGGCGCCGCCAGTAAGCCCGTGGTCTATATCAGCGCGATGTCCATTGGATTCACTGAGTTCACCAAGGCTTTGCGCAAATCACTGCCGAACATTGCGGTCATGCAGGGCCTCGATCGCGCGGTCGGCGCGATCAAGTCGCTGATTGAATATTCTTCCCTGCGCAAGGAAGTGCCGGACATCGTGTCGAGCTCGAAGGCGTCCGCGCGCGCGGTGCTGGAGAGGGCGCTGAAGAGCGCCAACGGTGCCGCCGCACTGGACGAGGTCGCCTCGAAGAAGCTGCTCAAGGCCTACGGTATCCCGGTTTCAAAAGAAGAAATCGCGCAGACCGCGGCAGAAGCGGTGAAGATCGCCAAGAAGATCGGCTTTCCCGTCGTCGCAAAAGTCGTCAGCGCCGACATCCTGCACAAATCCGACATCGGCGGCGTGGTGCTGAACCTCAACAGCGCGGCCGAGGTGAAAAAAGCGTTCAACGATATCACCGGGCGGGTGAAGAAGCTGAAGGGCAAGCCGAAGCTCGAAGGCATTCTGGTCGCGCAGCAGGTCAAGGCCGACCTCGAACTCGTGGTCGGCGCCTCGCTCGACGCCGAGATGGGACCGGTGGTGCTGTTCGGCACTGGCGGCGTCGATATCGAACTGATGAAGGATGTCGCCCTCGCCGGCGCCCCGCTGGATGAGGCCGAGGCGAAGCAGCTGATCGCCAGAACGAAGGCCGGCGTGAAGATGAAGGGCTATCGCGGCAAACCGGCGCTGCACGAGCCTTCCGCCGTAAAGGCGCTGGTCGGGCTCTCCAATTTGATGGCCGACGCCGGCAACCGCATCGCCTCGATCGATGTCAATCCGTTCCTGATCAACAGCAAGGTCGGCGTCGCCGTTGACGGCCTGATCGTGCTCAACAACGATGCCGCGAACAAGGCGGCGGGGCATTAGCCACGGAAGCCGTAGGGTGGGCAAAGCGTAGCGTGCCCACCATCACGGGCAGAGTGCTTGATGGTGGGCACGGCGCAAGCGCGCCTTTGCCCACCCTACGGCACCGAGCAAGCTACAATCCCGCGCCCCATTTCTGCGCGGTCTGCACAATCCAGTCCCGATAAAGCGTAAGCGGCGTAACACCGGTCATGCCGCCGCAGCCAGCACTTCCGTTCGGTCCGGTCGACCAGCTCACCACGCCGACGATCAACGGGCCGCCTTGCTTGTCCTCGAAAACAGGCGCGCCGGAATCTCCTGTGCAGGCGCCGAGCCCCTCACGCGTGCCTTGGCTGACAGGATCGACAAGCCTGATCTGCAGCGTGCCCGGCTTGCCGGTTGCGACCAGGCCGGCGAGGCGGATGGTGCCGCCGCTCTTGCCGTCGCCGCGCACGGTCACGCCGATGCCGGCAATGGTAAAACGGCTGCCGACGTTGATCGGGATATCGGGCAATCCGAGCGCGGCCGGCGTCTTGCCCTTGGGCGCTGCCGCCAGATGCAGCAAGGCGACATCCGCCGTCGCGCGATGCGCCTGCATGGCCTGCATATTGAAGCCGGGGTGAATCGCGACGGTTTTGACGTCCTGGAGCGACGGCTGCCGGTCCGCACCATATTCGACGATCTTGTAATCCGCGCCGGGCTGCACGCAGTGCGCCGCGCTCAGCACCAGCTTCGGCGCGATTAACGCGCCGGTGCAAAAATTACCGCGCGAGCCGACGATGGTGACGACCGAGTGGGCCACACCTTCCGTTGACGGCGAACCGCCGCCGACGATGGCGTGCGCGGGAACGGAGAGCAGCGGGGTAAAGCTGGCAATAAGGCCGGCAGTCAAGCGAGACAGGATTTTCATCGGCGCAGCAATAACCCGCGCAGCGCATGTCGCCAAGCGCCCGATCGCACTGGTTCCAGCGGGCAATTCGTGTTAGCCGCTCGCCAACGCATTTGTTTCAGGCAGGGCATGATGATCGAGGCAGTGATCTGGGATTTCGGCGGCGTGCTGACCACCTCGCCGTTCGAGGCATTTGCGCGGTATGAGACCGAGCGCGGGCTGCCCGCCGACATCATCCGGCGCACCAACGCCGCCAACCATCTGGAAAACGCCTGGGCCAAGTTCGAGCGCGCCGAGGTCGATATCGAAGCGTTCGACGAATTGTTCGCGGCCGAATCGCTGGCCTTGGGCGCGGCGGTTCGCGGCAAGGACGTGCTGCCGCTGCTGTCGGGCGATCTGCGGCCCGAGATGGTCGAGGCGCTCAAGCGCGTGAAGGCGCAGTTCAAGACCGGCTGCATCACCAACAACCTTCCCGCCAACGCCATCGGCAGCCACAGCGGCCGCACGCTCTATGTCGCCGAAGTGATGGCGCTGTTCGACCATGTCATCGAGTCGGCAAAAATCGGCCTGCGAAAACCCGACCCGCGCATCTACCGCATGATGGTCGAGACGCTGAAGGTCGATCCCAAGAACTGCGTCTATCTCGACGACCTCGGCGTCAACCTGAAGCCGGCGCGCGAGATGGGGATGACCACGATCAAGGTGGTCAATGCGGCGCAGGCGATTAACGAGCTGGAAGCTGCTACCGGGCTGGCATTGCGCTAGGCGGAAAATGGCGGAATTTGCCGCCGCCCATGTCCAAACGACGCTTGTTCTTTGCCGGGAACGCAGGCAGAACACTCTGAAATCCATCGAATTCGGAGTTGAAACCCGTGGCTGATATCAGGCCGTCGGCCTCGATCGAGGCAGTGGAAAGCGGTCTTGCCGCGCAAGGCTATATTGCGAGCCGCCAGATCGCGACCGCGGTCTATCTGGCGCAGCAGATCGAAAAACCCATTTTGGTCGAAGGCCCCGCCGGCGTCGGCAAGACGGAACTTGCAAAAGCGATCGCCGCCTGGCGCGGCATGAAGATGATCCGCCTGCAATGCTATGAGGGACTCGACGAAGCCAAGGCGCTCTACGAGTGGAAATACGCCAAACAGCTTCTGTACACGCAGATCCTGAAGGACAAGCTCGGCGAAGTCCTCGGCGGCGCTCCGACGCTGGAAGCGGCGCTCAATCAGCTTCACGATTTCGGCGATGTTTTCTTCTCCAAGGAGTTCGTCGAGCCGCGGCCGTTGCTGCAGGCGCTGGAACAGCCGGCCGGCTGCGTATTGCTGATCGACGAAATCGACAAGTCGGACGCCGAATTCGAATCGCTGCTGCTGGAAATCCTCAGCGACTTCCAGGTGACGATTCCGGAACTCGGAACAGTCGTCGCCGTCGCGCCGCCGACCGTGATCCTGACCTCGAACAGCGAGCGTGATCTCGGCGACGCACTGAAGCGGCGCTGCCTGCATTTGCATATCGGCTTCCCCGAGCAGAGACTGGAAGAGCGGATCGTCGAAAGCCGGGTGCCCGGCATCTCGCAGACGCTGCGCAAGCAGATGGTGGGCTTCATTCACGAGGTCCGCACGCTCGATCTCAAGAAATTACCGTCGGTCAGCGAAACCATCGACTGGGCGCGTGTGCTGGTGCTGTTGCAGGCGCCCGAACTCGGCCACGAGATGGTCAAGGATACGCTGAACGTCCTCCTGAAATACGAGGCGGATATCGAGGCCACCATGCCTCAGGTCTCCACCTTCATCGCCAAGGCCTCGCGTCAGAACGTCTTCGGATAGACAGGGGATGAGAGAGAACCTGCATCGCTTCTTTCGTGCGGCGCGGGGCGCGGGGGTGAGACTCTCGCCGGCCGAGAGTATTGACGCGATGCGCGCCGTCTCCAAAGTCGGCTTTGCCGACCGGACGGTGCTGCGCGATACCTTCCTCTTGACGCTGGCCAAGACGCAGGATGAGAAGAAGGCGCTTGGCGACTGTTTTGATCTGTTCTTCGATCAGCCGGAGCCGCAATCTCCACCTGAAGACAGCAAGGCCAACGAAGAAGACCAATCGGGATCCAGTCCCTCATCCGATTCGTCTGATGACGCCAGCGGCGGCGGCGAGCAGGCCGAGGGGCTTGGCCAGCTCGCCCAGATGCTGCTGGCGCAGGACCGCAACCAGATTTCGGCGGCCATCGCCAACGCCGCGAGCGCGGCGTCGCTGTCCGACATCCGCTATTTCACGCAACGCGGTATCTTCTCAGGCCGCATCCTCGACCGGATGGGCATCGAGCGCCTGCGCGACGATCTCGATAATCTCGCCGAAACCAACCCTGCCCTGGCCGAGCGGCTGACCAATGCGCTGGACGGGCTGCGCGGAACGGTCCGCGACACCGTCTCGCAGGCGCTGATGCTGTACGGGCGCGAGGAAGCGGAAAACCTCCGCAATGAGATTTTGCGTAACGCGCCGCTGTCGCGGATCGAGCCGCGGCAGGTCGAGCAGATGCGGCACCTGATCCGCCAGATCGCCCGGCGCCTGCGCGAGCGCTACTCCAAGCCGCGCAAGCGCCAGCGTCGCGGCCATCTCGACGTGCGCCGCACCATCCGCCGCAACGCCGCCTGGGGCGGCGTGCCGTTCCTCACCGCGTGGAAGCGCCGGCACCGCGACAGACCGAAGATCGTGGCACTCTGCGACGTCTCGGGCTCGGTGGCGCGAGTGTCCGATTTCTTCCTGCTGTTGATCCACAGCCTGCACGAGGTCGTGGACGATGTCCGCTCGTTTGCGTTCTCCGGGCATCTGATCGAGGTCAGCGACATCCTGGAATCCAAATCGCCGGAAGAGGCGATGGCCGAGATCATGTCCAAGGTCGGCTTCGGCTCGTCCGATTACGGCAATTCCTTCGACGATTTCGAACACGGCTGGATGAGCGCGATCACGCCGCAGACTACCGTGATCGTGCTCGGCGACGCCCGCAGCAACAACCTCGATCCCCGTGCCGACATCCTTCGCCGCATCGCCGAGCGGTCGAAGCGGGTAGTCTGGCTCAATCCCGAGGGCCGCATGGCTTGGGGCTGGGGCGATTCCGAAATGCCGCGCTATTCGACCTTCTGCACTGTTGTTCGCCAATGCGCCACCGCAAAGCAGCTCGAACGTGCGGTGTCGGATATCGTGGCGAGCTATCAGTAAGCGCCTTCACGCATCGATCGCCTGCTTGATGCGCTTGCGCGTCAGCGGCAAATTCCGCAGCCGTTTTCCCGTGGCATTGGCAATGGCGTTCGCAATCGATGCCGCCGCCGGCCCCTGCCCGGTTTCGCCACTGCCGAGGAACGGCTGCCCTGGCCGGTCGATGATGTGAACCTCGATGCTGTCAGGCACGGCGTCGAAACGCAGGATCGGGTAGGTCTGCCAGTCGATGCTGGTTATCCTGGTGTCGTCGAAGGCAACGCTTTCGTACAGTGTCCAGCTCATCGACTGCACGATTGCGCCTTCGATCTGGTTGATCAACCCGTCCGGATTGACCACCTGCCCGCTGTCGACCGCCGCCACCGCGCGGACCAGACGTGGACGGCCGGTCTCCCGATTAACCTCAACCTCGGAAGCAATGGCGCAATAGGCCGCCAGATTCTTGTAACGCGCAAAGGCAAAGCCAAAGCCGCGATCCCGTGGCGCTTTCTGGCCGCGCTTCCATCCGAAATTAAGCGCCGCCCTTTCGATCACGGCACGGCCGCGCGGATCCTCAAGATGCTTCAAACGGAATTCGACCGGGTCGGCGTCGGCGAGGCCGGCGAGCTCGTCCATAAAGCTCTCGATCGAAAACACGTTGTGATAGGCGCCGAGCGCGCGCATCGCCGAAATCCGCAGCGGCATCGCCGGGATGAAGTGGTGCACCACCTGCGCATTGGGAAACGTGTAAATCGGGATTGCGTTGCGGTCACCGCCGCCTTCCGGCAGCGGCAACGGCCTGGGAGCAGGCACGGCAAAGGGTTGCGCCATGTGCTGCGCTGCCAGCATCGATCCGGCGCCGCCCGGCCGCATCGAGTGCGTATTGCTCCAGACATCGAAATGCCAGTCGGCGATCCTGCCATTGCCGTCGAGCGAGGCCTTGAGTTTCGTCACCATCGCCGGGCCGAACGGCTCCCAGGCATGTTCCTGTTCGCGCATCCATTGCACGCGAACGGGGCGGCCGGGCAATGCGCGGGCGATCAGCGCGGCGTCGGCCGCGGCATCGTCGGCGCCATTATGGCCATAGCAGCCGGAGCCTTCGACATGGATCAGGCGAACGCTGGCCGGAGGCATGCGCAACATTTCCGCGATGCCCTGACGATCGGGATAGACGCCTTGCGTATGCGTCCATACCGTCATCGCGCCATCGATCAATTGCGCCACGGCACAAGACGGACCGATCGATCCGTGCGCCTGATAGGGCCGCGTATAGGTCGCCTCGATGGTCTTCTGGCCAGTGACTGCGGGATTGCTGCGCTCAAAGATGGTCGTGTTCTGCGAAGGCAAGCCAGTCAAGACGCGCGGTAGATCATCCTGCTTCGGCAAGCTTGCGGTCTCCTGCCACTTCGCGGCAGTGGCAAGCGCATTCATCGCCTTGATCGACTGGAATTCCTTTTCCGCAACCACCGCAAGGAAATTGCCGTCACGCACCACCTTGACGACGCCGGGCAGCTTCTCCACAGCGACGGTATCGCATTCCGTCAGTTGCGCGCCATAGCTCGGCGGGCGCACGATGCGGGCGTGCACCATCCCGGGCAGTCGCATGTCCTGAACATAGGCGGCACCGCCGGTGACCTTGGCGGGGATATCGACGCGCGGCACAGGCCGGCCAATGACCTTGAATGTCGCCGGGTCCTTCAGTTTCGACTTCGGCTGCGCCTGGACATGCAGCATATCGTCCCGGACGAGTTCACCATACGACAGACGTTTACCGTCAGGTGCGATCACCGCACCGTCTGCCGTCCGCAGATTTTCGAGCGGCAGTCCAAGCCGCCCTGCTGCTTCTGCAAGCAGCAGTTCGCGCGCCTGCGCCGCCGCGTTCTGGATCGCGGTGCCGCTGTCCTTCATGGAGTTACTGCCCGCCGTATAGCCCTCGTTCGCAGTCAGGCGCGTGTCCGCCGTCGTCACCTTGAGAGATTCAAAGGCCACGTCGAGTTCCTCAGCCGCGATCTGCTGAAACGCCGTCTTGAAACCCTGACCGAGTTCGGCCTTGCCCGTGAACACCTCAATACTGCCATTGGCGTCGATGCGGATCCATGCGTCGAGATAGGGCGAATTTTTCAAGCTGCCGGGCAGGCTCGGTGCGGGAGATGCTGTGGACGCGCCTTGCTGCTGCGCCAAAGCGCCTGACAACGAGAAGCTGACAATCAGCGCGCCGCCGCCTGCCAGCACGCGACGGCGATCGATCATCGCGGGGGCGTTCATCGGGCCCTCCTGTCGGCCGTCGACGACGCATCCGCGCTGTCCATCAGCCTCGCCGCGCGACGCACCGCGCGCAGGATGCGCATGTGGGTGCCGCAACGACATAGATGAGGCTCAAGCTCGGAGCTGATCTGCTCATTGGTCGGCCTGGAATTTCTCTGCAGCAAGGCCTGCGCCCGCATCATGATTCCGGCGATGCAGTACCCGCATTGCGCTGCCTGCTCTTCCATAAAGGCGCGCTGGATCGGCGCGGGCTCCGACGTCGTGCCGAGGCCCTCGAGCGTCGTTACCTGCTTGCCTTCCAGTAAAATCATCGGCGTTACGCAGGAGAGCACGGCCTTGCCGTCGACGATCACCGTGCATGCGCCGCATTGGCCCAGTCCGCAGCCGAATTTGGCGGCGTTGAGCTTGATGTCTTCGCGCAACACATAGAGTAGCGGCGTATCCGGATCGGCATCCACCTGGTGCTCCCGACCGTTGACCTTCAATGTCATCATGGCTTTTCTCGCTGCTGAGAATCGGCGGGCGGGCTGCGCGGCGCGGGCGATGTCTGGAGAAATGCAGTCTGCGCGCGGCGTGCATCTTGAACCGTCTTTTCAACGCCAGACCATGGCGGTTGGTTGCTGAACCGCGCGCGCAGATAATTCAACAAGGCCGAAACCTGCGCATCGGTCATGCTGGCGGCAAATCCGGGCATGATCGGGCTGCGTTCGCCTTCGATGGCCTGGACGCCGGACAGCACGATATTGGCGAGATTGCGCGGATCGGGGCTGGCGATCGCGGTACTGAGAGCCAGATTGACCCCGCCATAAGGCAGCGGCCGTCCGCTCGCATGGCATGAGGCGCAGGCAGCGGCATAGATCGACGCACCGGCCGTGTTGGTTTGGGAAGCGGGGACCGACGATGCTTTGGCTTGTTCCAGCGCGGCCTCGCCCTGACGTTTGCGATCCGGCGTCGGCGTTCCCGATACGCCGGCCATGTAGACCGCGATCGCGCGGACGTCGCTTGACGGAACCGAGGACAGATTACTGACCACCTCCGCCATCGGCCCGCGCGCCGTGCCGTGGTCGGGGTGCCAGCCGTCGCGCAAATAAGCGAACAGGGCATCAGCATCCCAGGGCACCGGCGCGTGGGACCGATCGTTGAGCGCATAGGCGTGCCAGTTGTCGACATCGCCGCCGGCAAATTGCGCGCTGCTGCGTTCAGCACCCAGCGCATTGCGTGGCGTGTGGCAGGCGCCGCAATGCGCCAACCCCTCGACCAGATAGGCGCCGCGGTTCCATTCGGCGCTTTGCCTGGGATCGGGCTGATAGGTGCCGTGACGAAGGAAAAGCAATTTCCATCCGGCAATGGCGAACCGCTGGTTGAACGGGAAGGAAAGCTGGTTTTCGCGCGCCGGCGCGCGGACGGGCTGCCGCGTCATCAGGAACGCATAGAGTGCCCGGTCATCCTCGTCGCTGACATTGGTGAAGTGGTCGTATGGGAATGTCGGATAAAGGTGCTGCCCTTCACGATTGACGCCAGAGCGCATCGCGCGCTGAAACGCGGCTTCCGACCATCGCCCGATTCCGGTCTCCGCATCCGGCGTGATGTTCGAGGAGAAG
This sequence comes from Bradyrhizobium sp. AZCC 1678, assembly GCF_036924765.1. Lineage (NCBI taxonomy): Bacteria > Pseudomonadati > Pseudomonadota > Alphaproteobacteria > Hyphomicrobiales > Nitrobacteraceae > Bradyrhizobium > Bradyrhizobium sp. AZCC 1678. The sequence continues at coordinate 1,124,335 of NZ_JAZHSE010000001.1, read as the reverse complement.
ATCGTGCCGAACGGGGTCGGCACCGGCAGACCGCCGGCAAAGTTCTTAGCCCCGCGCACGGTATGGCAATTGCTGCAATTGCCGATCGCCGCCAGGTCGCGACCTCGCTTGACGAGAGCGGCATCGAAGGCCTGCGGCCCGGGCGGCTCGACCGCCGCAATCGCCGGGCGCCACACGATTGCAAAGGCAGCCGCCGCGCCGCCAAGCAGCACGACGGCAACGATGCTGACGACAATTCGGGACGGTCCCGTCATGCGGTCCCTTGCGCTCCCTTTGCGTTTATAGCGGTTGGGTTGTATTTTAACACAGTTCGCCCGCCGCCGTTCACCCGTGGGAGCATCAATTACCGCAAGTCTGCCCTGCAGGGAGCCCGCACGGCCGCGCACCCGGTGGGAGTGTCGAATCTGGATTGGACGTGCCATGATCGATGGTAATCTCGACTTCCTGCCTCAAGAGCGCCTGCGCGCGAACCCCGATCGGACGACATAATCCCCATGCCTGCTCCCGCCGCCCTTCACCGCGACAGTGTTCCTGATGCGCTGTCGGTGCTGAACTCGGTATTCGGCCTGCCCGCCTTCCGCGGCGCGCAGGAGGAAATCGTTCGCCACGTGACGGACGGCGGCAACTGCCTGGTGCTGATGCCGACCGGCGGCGGCAAGTCGCTGTGCTATCAACTGCCTTCACTGCTGCGTGAAGGCTGCGGCATCGTGGTGTCACCGCTGATCGCGCTGATGCGCGACCAGGTCGCGGGACTGCTGGAGGCCGGCGTCAACGCGGCGGTGTTGAACTCGACGCTATCGTTTGACGAAGCCTCGGAAGTCGAGCGGCGGCTGCTCGCCGGCGACCTTGATCTGCTCTACGTCGCGCCCGAGCGGCTGCTGACGCCGCGTTGCCTGTCCTTGCTCGGACAAGCCAACATCGCGCTGTTTGCGATCGACGAGGCGCATTGCGTGTCGCAATGGGGGCATGATTTCCGCCCTGAATATATCGGCCTGTCCGCGATCGCCGAACGCTTTCCCAACGTGCCGCGCATTGCACTGACCGCGACCGCCGACGAAATGACGCGCAAGGAGATCGTGGCCCGCCTCGGGCTTGCCGGCGCGCCAAGCTTCGTCGCGAGTTTCGACCGCCCGAATATTCGTTATGAGATCGTCGAAAAACAGAATGCGCCGGCCCAGCTCAAGGCCTTCATCAGCGAACGCCACGCCGGAGACGCCGGCATCGTCTATTGCCTGTCGCGCGCCAAGGTCGAGGACACCGCTGATGCCCTGACCAAGGCCGGTATAGCTGCGCTGCCTTATCACGCGGGCCTCGATGCAGGCCTGCGCGCCCGCAACCAGGATCGCTTCATCAACGAGGACGGCGTCGTCATCGTTGCCACCATCGCGTTCGGCATGGGCATCGACAAGCCCGACGTGCGCTTCGTGGCGCATCTCGATCTGCCGAAAAGCATCGAGGCCTATTATCAGGAGACCGGACGCGCCGGGCGCGACGGCAAGCCCTCCAGCGCCTGGATGGCCTATGGCCTGTCCGACATCGTGCAGCAGCGCCGCATGATCGACGAGTCCACCGGCTCCGATGCGTTCAAGCGCGTCTCGATCGGCAAGCTCGATGCGCTGGTGGCGCTGGCGGAAACCGCGGGCTGCCGGCGCGGCCGCCTGCTCGGTTATTTCGGCGAGAAAGCGACCTCCACCAGTTGCGGCAATTGCGACAACTGCCTGTCGCCGCCGCAGCTTCGCGACGGCAAGGTCGCCGCGCAAAAGCTGCTGTCCTGCGCCTATCGCACCGGGCAGCGTTTTGGCGCCATGCACCTGATCGATGTGCTGGTCGGCCGCCTGACCGAGCGCGTCACCCAATTCGGCCACGACAAGCTATCCGTGTTCGGCATCGGCAACGATCTCAACGAGAAGCAATGGCGCGCCGTGGTCCGCCAATTAGTCGCCATGGGCCATCTGCGGGCCGACAGCGAAGCCTTTGGCGCGCTGAAACTAACGGAGAGCGCACGCGGCGTACTGAAAGGCGAGACGGAAGTCATGCTGCGCGAGGCGGCACCCGGCACGAGCATCCGCGCCAGCCGCGCCAAATCAAGGCGCGGCGATCTGGCGCCGCGCGCCGAGACTAAGCCTGCGGACGCCGGCCTGCAGGCGGCGCTGCGGGCATGGCGGGCCGATATCGCGCGCCAACGAAGCGTGCCGGCCTATGTCGTGCTGCATGATTCCACCATCGACGGCATTGCCGCCGCACGGCCGGCAACGCTCAACGAGCTCCGCAACATCGCCGGCATCGGCGACAAGAAGCTCGAACACTACGGCGACGAGCTGCTCGCGCTGGTGCGGGCGGCCGAAGCGTAAGCCTCAGCCGTTACGGAAGGTATAGGCGTATCCGTTGATGGCGGGCGCGCCGCCGAGATGGGCGTAGAGCACCTTTGATCCCTTCGGGAAGTAGCCCTTGTTCACGAGATCGATCATGCCCTGCATGGATTTTCCCTCGTAGACGGGGTCGGTGATCATGCCTTCGAGGCGCGCGCAGAGCCGGATTGCCTCCTTGGTCTCCTCTGAGGGAACGCCGTAGGCCGGATAGGCATAGTCCTCGATCAGCACACAATCGTCCTCGACGATCTCGCGGCCGAGGTCCACAAGACCGGCGGTGTTGCGGGCGATGTCGAGCACCTGGGCCTTGGTCTGGGCCGGGGTGAAGGAAGCGTCGATGCCGATCACCTTGCGCGCGCGGCCATCTTTGGCAAATCCCACCAACATGCCGGCGTGGGTCGAACCGGTGACCGTGCAGACCACGATGTAGTCGAAAGCGAAGCCGAGTTCCTTCTCCTGCGCCCTGACCTCTTCGGCGAAACCGACATAGCCGAGCCCGCCATATTTGTGCACGGAGGCGCCGGCCGGGATCGCATAGGGCTTGCCGCCCTTCGCCTTCACGTCTGCGATCGCCTCTTCCCAGCTTTGGCGAATGCCGATGTCGAAACCTTCGTCCACCAGCTGCACATCCGCGCCCATGACGCGGCTGAGCAGGATGTTGCCGACGCGGTCGTAGACGGCGTCCTCGTGCGGCACCCAGCTTTCCTGCACCAGGCGGCACTTCATGCCGATCTTGGCCGCAACGGCTGCGACCATGCGGGTGTGGTTGGACTGCACGCCGCCGATCGAGACCAGCGTGTCGGCATTGGAAGCGATCGCGTCGGGGATGATGTATTCGAGCTTGCGCAGCTTGTTGCCGCCGAAGGCCAGACCCGAATTGCAGTCCTCGCGCTTGGCATAGAGCTCGACCTTGCCGCCGAGATGCTGTGAGAGCCGCTCCAGCTTCTCGATATGGGTGGGTCCGAAGGTAAGCGGATAGCGTTCGAATTTTTCCAGCATTGACGTCCCCGTTGATGGCCTGATGTCCGGAGAACGCCCTATCACCGGACGCAGGAAAAGTGCTCTCAAAGTTGGCCGCTGATATATGCGTAACTTGCGCCTTTCTTGGATAATGTTAGCTTTTCATCCAATATTGAGCACTTATCCGAGAGATTCTTTCATGGCCGGCAGGATCGACCGCATCGACCTTAAGATATTGCGCTTGCTGCAAAATAGCGGTCGGCTGACCAATGCCGAGCTGGCCGAAACGGCCGGCGTCAGCGCCGCAACCTGTCACCGGCGCACCCAGCGCCTGTTCGACGAGGGGTTCATAGCAGGGGTCAGGGCGATGGTGGCGCCGCGCAAGGTCGGCAAGGGGGCGCTGGTCATGGTGGGCGTCGTGCTCGACCGGTCGACGCCGGAGAGCTTTGCCGCCTTCGAGCGGGCAATCGCCCAACTGAAATTCGTGCTGGATTGCCATCTGGTGGCCGGCGATTTCGACTATTTCCTCAAGATCCGCGTCGGCGACATGGAGGATTTCAACCGCATCCACGGCGAACAATTGATCGCGCTGCCGGGCGTCCGCCAGACTCGGACTTTCTTCGTCATGAAGGAAGTGGTCGACAACGCGCCGCTCGATTTCTGATTGCGGTTCGGCGCTGCAAAATGGGGCTATCCTGCCTTGGTACACTGCCGGAACCTTGCGAGACTCTGGTCACACCGCGTGCCATGTCCTATCAACCGGGCATGACCATGAAGCTTTGCCGGCAGGCTTTCGCCCTTGCCATCATTTTCATTGCAATGCCGGCCCGCGCCTCGGACGAACTTCAGCGGCAAGAGCCCGATACCGTCATCTTTGCGATGATGTCCGGCAAGTGCAGCACGCTCAAGGTCGCGGGACGGGATTTGGCCTGCCGGGCCGTTGCCTTCTTCCAGACTGAGGAAGGCCGGGCGAATTTTACCGTGGCGATCGACGATCCCAGTGACGACAGCCACATCATCACGTTCTCCGGCGACAACGGGCGAAGGCCGGAGGCCAATCTGTACGAATTGCCGATCGACCGGATGCTGCTGAAATCCAAGGACAGGCCGAAGGCCGACGGCCTGCCGGTGCCGTCAGTCGAATCGACCGCCGGCCTCTGCAAACAGGTCGGCAACTTCGTGACGCTCGAACTTTCCAGCATCACCTGCAGCGCTGTCGACAAGAACGGCAAGAAATACGAACTGCAGTACCAGTCCGACGGCGCGCCGATGGCGGTGCGCCGCATCAAGCGGATGCGCGTCGGCAGCCCCGCGGTGTCGCCGTTCGACGATGTGAAATAAAGCGCGGGGCGCGAAATGAAGGCCGCCGGCGGAAAACCGACGGCGGCCAGTGTCGATCCGCGCATGGCTCGCGACTGCGCGGACAAGCTCATGTAGTTTGAAAGTCCTCCCACGGAGTGGAGGCTATCCGTCAAAGTCGAGCGATTGCCTTCACGCGGGCTTTACCGTGAGCCGCTTCGCTCGCGTCCGCTCCTCGTTGGCAGGATGGAGCTCGCGATATCAAACGCGACGGCCCATCGCGGCTTTTCTTCCTCCGCGCCGGGCACGTTGATCTGAACGCCGACGCCGTCGCTGATCGTATAGGACGCGGCCAGTGCGGCGGCTTCGAGGGCGGCGCCCCGCGAATCGTAGACGCCGCCGATCTTGACGTTGTCAGCAAATACCGACCAGCCCAGCGGCGCCTTCACGATTTCGAACACTGATCGTTCCATTAGCTCACCCCGTATCGTTTCACCTGTATCGCTTCCGCCCCTCGCCCACGTGACGAATCCTGACCATGGGAGCGTGGCGTCGGGACGTGGGCTTGTCGCCGGCGGCCTTCGCCCGCCAGGCGGAAGCCCGCAACCCCGTCAACGAATACAACGCCGGTGCAGGCGCGATTTCCTTCCGCACGGCATCGACAATTCGATCGAATTCAACTTCGCCCATCGCACGCTCCATTGCGCCAGTCCGGCATTCTGCCGTCAGGAGGATAAGAGAGACCGCGCTGGTCACAGATCGCCATGCAAGTTTGTTGTTTGAAGGCTCGCCCGCGGTCGCTTCGATGGCAAAATGGGGTCGAAATCGGGAACGGCCGGACCATGCCTCGCGAAACCAGTGGGCCCTGATGACCCGCTGGGTTCCCCCTTGGCCCAACTTGCCTCATGCGTGCTAGATTCGGCCACGAATCAGGAGGGTTTGCATGCCGGTAGACAGTGACAGCGCCATTGCGTGGCACCGCGCCCAGCTCAAGAAGCTTCGCGAGACCTTGAAGAACATCGAAACCGCGAGGTTCATGGTGGGCGAGGCCGCCCAAGCGAACAGGACCGGCAAGACGCAGAAGACGATTGCCGAACTCGAGCAGAAAATCCGGCAGTCGCAGCACATCATCGCCGCCTATGAACGGCAGACCCGGCGGCCGCTTGCGACGGACCAGCGAAGCCTCGCCAGCGTTAGCTGGAGCATCTGGACTGCCCAGACCGCGCATGGCCGCGGCAATTCGCGGTAAGCGTCGAGCGGCCTGAAGCCCGGCAGTGCAGCGATGGCCTAAGGACGGCGCCTTCCCCTCGGGAGGCGCGGGCCGCCAATGCGATTGCAATGGAGGAGATACTCACCCTCATCCTTCCATGCATTGGTCTTGAGGATATCTTTTCGAGCCTGATTCGGCACACAAACCCAAGCCCCGCTCCCAATCCGGCGTCACCCGGTGGTGAGGAAAGTCCATGCCTCCGACCAACGCAAAGCGACAGCCGGATATGGGTTCACACCTAGATGGGTTAAGCTGAGCGATCAACACGCCCGCTGCCAGATATCTGGCTTGCCAGCCATTCCGCTTGGGTCATTGCGGTGGACATCGTGGTAATCTCCACATTTGAGCCTTTCAACGCGTCCTTGAGCTGCGCAATTCGGTAGTCTGCGAGCTGTGGCCCCTCAAGACCTGCTTCGCCGGGTCCGCCAAAGCCGAGCTGTTGGCCAAGCGAGCCATACTCGTCATGCAGTTCGGTGACTCCGCTGTTGTAGACGCGGCCGACAACGACGCCGTTGATCTTGATTTCAGATCGAACTCCGCTGGGGTCATTGCCCCACTCTTCGCTCGAACCCGACGGGTTGGACGCAGCGCCGGCAGGTCCAACGGATGCAGGTCCGCTTGCCGCAGAGGACGCCTTCGACGCGGCAAGCGCATCGACGCGATCATTATAGAGCTTGTGAACTTCATCACTCGACATGCCGAGAAGATTGCCTGCAAACTTTAACGCCATCTCGGTCGAGGGATCATTGTTGAGTGCGGATTGAAAACGCCCGATCTCCGACTGCGAAGAGGCAACTTCATTCTTGGCGCTGGCTAACTGCGCGTTCCAGGAGTCGCGTTCCTTCTGTGACGTCTGCGGGGGCAGGTTTTCAATGACGGAACTTAGTCTCTGCACGGCACTCTGGTCGTACTGGAGCTTGGACGTAAAGCCTTGGACGCTTTCCCGGCGCCCAGAATTGGTCTTGATGAGGCTGTCGATCAAGCTCTGCGCGCGAGCACTCGTGCCGGGCAATTTCGCGGCATCGACCGATTTCGCATCGGCGGTCGTAATTAGCTGTGCTGTCGTCGCCTTCGGAGTGCTGGCGTAGTTCAAATAGCTCGGTGACGTGCTGAAGCCGGTTATCATGATGGATCCCCCTTGATTACAGAAGCCATCAGTCACTTAGCAATTCTCATGCCGCGAAATTCTACTTTCCCACCAATAGCGTATGATCTCGTTTCCCGGAAAATGCTGCCGCGCGTGGAATAATTTGCCGCCCCTAGTTACGCAGAAAACGTGTCTACGTTACGCAGAAACGTGTCTACGAACTTCAATCTTCATTCTACGAGTCAGAGCAGGGGCGAGCTTTGGGTTCGATTCGACTGCTGCCAGCGGCGACAAGGCGTAAAACCCTAGAGCGAAAGCTGCGTTCGTATCCCGTGCAAAATCGCCGTAGTTGCCGTCCTGGATAATCCATGAATGGAGCCCCACGACTAGGGTATCAGCCATCTGCACGGCCTCGCTTGCGTTTAAGGATTTCCCTTGGCACCCGAGCCTAAGACCAGCCAACGGCTCCCAAAAGCGAAACGGCGTTAACGTGGTTCATCCCGAGTTCTTCGCTGTCTCTTTTTCCCTCGCCTTGGCCTTGCAGGAGATCAGGAACGTAAACGCCCGCGCATTGCGCGCGATGTCGGCCGTCTTCAACTCGTCCTTGGCGTCGGAGATCTGATAGGGCACCACGCTGTTATCGAGAAAGTCCCGCAGCGCCCCGGTCTTGATGGCGAAATTGATGTTCTCGGGAATGTTGCCCGTGGCCCTCACGAACTTGATGGCGTTCAGTTTCGCCGCGACCACGCCGACCACGTCGCCGCTGGAGGCCAATAGCGGCCCGCCGCTGTTGCCGGGTTGAACCGCCGCGCTGATCTGCAGAAAGCGCGTGTCGTTCAGGATGCCGCTGAGCGAGCTCACGATCCCGGTCGTCACCGTGAAATCGGATGTCAGCAGCCCATGAAAGGGATAGCCGATCGCTACCACGGTGTCGCCGGACTGGATCGCCTTGTCCCTGATTTTGGCGATGTCCTTGAACGAGCCCGTCACCTGCAGCAGCGCAAGATCGTTGGTCTCGTCGCTCGACACCAGGCGCAGTTTGGCGGGCGCCTCACCGGACGGATTGCCCTGGATGTCGCCGACGCAGCCCTGCACCACGTGCGCATTGGTCACGAGGTGTCCGTTCGTGCTCACAAGGAAGCCGGTGCCCTTCTGGTCAAACAGTCTGTCGGGCTTCGCCGGCGCAGAGTCCGGTGCCGCCACAGCGACCGCCTTAGCTGCGGGAAGGACCGAGAAATCGCCGGCACTGGCCACGCCCGATTGCCTGACCTTGGCAACGCAGTTCGCCAAAATGGGCAGTAGCTGTCCGGTCTGATCCAGGCTGAACTGGAAGAGCTGCCCTTGCGTATAGGCCGTCATCCCCTTCGCCTTTCGGAATTGGGCGATGAGCGCGGAATTGCTCGGCATCGGCACGCGAACCACCTTGTCGCCGATCGGGATACCATGGACATTGAAGGGTTGCTGTCCATCGAATGTCAGGGTCAGCGGAAAGGCCTGTCCTGGCGTGAGCGTCCATTGCTCATGCATGAACCCCAGACCCCACCCGCCATTGCCGTCGATCGTCACCATGAAGTAGACGCCGCTGGCGTATCGGGCGCCTGCGGCACAATGCGAAAAAGATCCGGTCTGGTCGTTGGTGTAGGCCCCGCCCTGCCAGTTGCCGATGCTGATCGAACCGTAAGGCCCGCGCGCATCCGCATTCGAACTGGCAAAAATCGTACACAACAAAGCTGCGATTGCAGCAGCACGGCATTTCATACGTGTATTCCCCACAGACCCAGGGTGAGCATATTTATCTTTGCAACCGAAGTCCATTTGGGCCGACGCAGGAGGCCGATATTTGCCCGCCCTTGCTGTTTCCCGTGCTGCTGATCCCGGAGTTTCGGCCCCCGCCACCAGCGCGATAAGCGCGTGCGCCAACCTCCTGTCGGATAGCTGGCGCGTGCCACACCAGAACAACTGGCCCCGAGGCTCATTGGCAGCGACCAAACGCCCCGGTGCCGCCTTGTTTCCGACCCATCATTTTAATGGATCACGCGTGGCATCTTGCATACGGTAGGGTCCCGCTGCCCCCTGTCCATTCCGGCTAGACGCCGGAACCAGCGAGGCAAAAACAACCGCGCCGCTGACAGCGGACGCCAATCTGCAATAGCCGAGGAAAATGCTGTGAAACCAAGAGTTGCCGCGCTGTTTACACTCCTGGCGGTCGTTTCCGCCATGGCCGGCCAGGCCCAGGCCCAAACATGGCCGGACAAGCCGATCACCTTCATCGTGCCGTTCGCGGCCGGCGGCGGCACCGATGCCTTTGCCCGTCCGCTGGCGGCCCAGCTCGACACGCAACTGGGCAAGCGCGTGCTGATCGAAAACCGCGCCGGCGCCGGCGGCACCGTTGGCGCATCGCTCGCATCAAAGGCCGCGCCGGATGGCTACACCTTCTTCATGGGCGCGGCCCATCACGCCATTGCACCCTCGCTCTATCCCAACCTCGACTACAATTTCGAGAAGGACTTTATCGCGGTGGCGCTGATCGCGCGGCCGCCGCAGGTGGTGGTCGTCAATCCGGACAAGGTCGCCGCCAAGACGCTCGCCGAGTTCATCGCCTACGCCAAAGCCAATCCGGGCAAATTGAACTACGGCTCCGCCGGCGCCGGCACCACGCACCATCTCGCGGGCGAGCTGTTCAAGATCCTGACCAAGACCAGTATCCAGCACGTCCCCTATCGCGGGGCCGGCCCCGCGATGCAGGATCTCATCGCCGGCCACGTCCCGGTGGTGTTCGACGGGCTCGGCTCGTCGGCAGCGCCCGTCAGGGCCGGACAGTTGCGCGCGCTCGCCGTCGCCGCACCGAAACGCGTGCCTGCATTCCCCGATCTTCCGACCGCCGCGGAAGCAGGCCTGGCTGGATATGAAGTGTCGACCTGGTACGGCCTGTTCGCACCGAAGAACACGCCGCCGGCGATCGTCAATCAGATGGTCAAGGAATTGCAGAAGGCGATGCAGACAGCCGCCATCAAGGAAGCCTGGGAGCGCAACGGCTCCGATGTCCCCGATGTCACGGGTCCTGAATTCGCGAAAATGGTGTCCGCGGAAATCGAGCGCTGGCGCAAGGTCGTGACGGAAGCGAACGTGAAGCTGGACTAGCCTTCGGCAAAACAGGCTCGCAATTATATAAGACGAGAAGCCGGCACGGCGGAGAGCTTGAAAGAGCCTCCGCCGTCGCTATGCGAATTCTGCAGGAAGAAGACGTTCCGATCCGAACCAAGGCTGAGCGGTAAAACATCTCGGCCCGCCAGCCGAATGCCGCATTGCTTGCGGGCTTATTGGAACGGATCTTCTTCGCGCCAAACCTGGCTGATCAGTTACTCACGCGCACGCCATAGCGCGTAAAGTCATCATCGATCCCGACCCGGATGGCCTTTGCCGCGGAAATATCGGCATCGCCGCCAGCCTTGTCGCCGTTCTTGAGCCTGGCAAGCCCGCGCCCATAGAGCGCACTCGCCAGCTTCGGGTCGAAGCGCAGCGCGGAACTGAAATCGTCGATCGCCGCGTCGGCTTTTCCCATCTTCAGGTGGATCAGTCCACGCGAGTCATAGGTGACGGCGTCGTTCGGCCACGACTGAAGCACCTTGTTGCAGTCCTCGAGCGCCGCCTGCAACGAGCCGAGGATGGCCCGGATCCAGCAGCGCCCGCTCCACGCGGCTTCCAGATTGGGATCGAGGCGAATTGCCTCGTCATAGTCCCGCGCCGCGCGATCGTACTCGTTCTTTTTCAGGTAGACTCCGGCACGGTTGATGAAAGCTCTGCCGTAGTTCGGATTGAGCTTGATCGCTTCGTCCAGGGCTTTGAGGGCGAGGTCGTATTCGCCTTTCCTCAAATAGGCCGCGCCGCGGTTGTTGAAGGCCTTTGCGAAAGTCGGATCGAGCTTGATCGATTGATCGAAATCCAGGAGAGCGCGATCAATGTCTCCGTTTGCCGTATGGGCATTGCCACGATTGTTGTAGGCAATCGCGCGCGCCCTCGCCGTACCCTGACCGGAATCGATAAACGCTGTGCAACCATTGATTCGGACTGCAAACGACGTGCGATCCGAACCGTTGCACAACGTAATGTTCTCGAGATAGTCGCTCTTCTTGGGACTCTGCGCGGCAGCCAGCGACCCGAACAGCGCCAAGGCAAAAGCAGGCGCGAGCCGCTGAATGACGCGCCGGCTCGCACTGCATTTCATATCAGGCTCTCCGTTCCTGACGCTGGCGAAGGGGCGACCGTCGATTTGAAGTCCCGGACATGGTTGGCTGACGAATCTCCCGCACCGCGAAACGGGCCTAGCACCCGCGACAGATGTTCAGATTTGATTTTGGATAGGGCTTTTGCTCGGGTTGCTGTATCGCTGGTGCTCCGGGCTTTCGCGGGCCCCTATTCTTACCTTCTTCAATGAGCGTCGAAAATCTGACTGTCCCGTCATCCGAAATTTCGACGCGTGGTGTCGTGCCTCGAATGCCCATGGTCGCAACCGGGGTGTCGACCTTCATATCCCCGGTCTTCGCGACCTGGCCCGCGACAAAAGTGAAAGTGCCCTTGCTCAGACTGAACAAGGTCGAGTTGGACGCACTCTTCGGGTCGTACACGAACTCGTCCAAAGCCATGCGCGCGTTGTTCGACAGATTGAAGGAGCTGCCATCGGTGAAGTTGATGCCGACCCGGCCGTCGGCGCCGGTTGCAACGATATCGCCCTGATAGACGAGATCGCCTACCTTCGCCTGACCAGCTTGACCTGCGGTGCTCGCCTGAACGACCACCGCATTCGCACGCTCAATCGTGACCGAACCTGTAGCGACAACAACTTTTCCAATTGGTTTTGACACGACATCCTGAACGGCGGACCTGACTTGCGCGTGGGCCGGCGCGACGAAAAATCCGGCTGTCGTCAGAACGAAGCCTGTCACCAATGCGGCAATGGCATGCGTGCGCATGATCCCCCCTTCCTGAGAAGATCTGGTCCGAGAGCGTTCACGGCCTCTTTGAATCGTCGGTCACGGCGACCTTAGACCCGATGTCTGGGGAAGGCATCATCTAGCGTTCGCTCGAAAGGATTACTCCTTTTGAGCCTAAAGCCTAACGCCCGTGGATTGGTTAACTTGAACCAGGAACTCTCGGCGGCTGGCCGTCTGGGCTGGCAGCATCGCGATTCTTTGACCTCATGGGCGGGGCAGGCCGGTCCATGAAAAATCGCACGAGGTAAGTGGCAGATGGGGTTTAGCCATGCTCGTCGGGTCCCACGCCGAGACAGGGGACGAACGTAGGGCCGCTGTGGCCCCGCTTCCCCGCATCGGCAACGTCCAGAGTGCGGCCGGCTCCGGCCAAGTTGGGCGCGGGCCCGGCACCGCCGCGCAAGTCGCGGACGGTGAACCGCGAAGCCCCGCTCATGCCGGCAGGTTCGGCATGCTGTGGCTCACGGCACTCGCCTTCGCGCTTGGGAAGCAGGCCCAGGCCGCCGAGCCGAACGTCACACTCCTGGACGACGGCAACATCACATACAAGGATCTCGAGCACGGCGCATTCGAGTTGACCACCAAGGAAGTGATCCCTCGACATTTCCTCGTTGAGGATCCTGGACAGACTATCATCCTGCGTTCGCAGGGGTCCTCGATCAGCGTCAGTCAGAGCACAAACTCCGCGGCGCGAATGGCCGAATTGCAGGCGGCCCAGCAGGAAGCGCTCGCCACCTTCGAAAAAGGACTGGGGTCGACGGGATCGAGCACGCCTCCTCCCCTCGAGCAGCTGCCCGTGCAACCGATCAATTTCATCCCGATCGATGATTCGACCCCGGTGCAGGATTTGCCTGCTTTGCCTGCTGTGATCCTCGCATCAGTCCCGGAGATGATTATCGGGCAAACCCCGGCCCCACCGCCAACGCCGCCGACGCTGAATGCGGCGATTGGGCCGACCGAGATCGACACGACGGTCTTTGACCTCTTCACCGCGACAAGCGGCACTTTCCTTGCCAGCAGCCCCAACAGTGGCGCCACGCTGACCTTCAGCATCAGCGGGGGAACCGGCGGCAGCACCGTGATCGACGGGGTAACCTACGATGTATCGAAGGTTGGTCCTTACGGCACGCTTTATGTCGATAGCACGACCGGCGCCTATACCTACGTTCCGGATAGTGACGCGATCAACGCGCTGACCGAGCCCACGACCACGGACTTCACGATCACCGTATCCGACGGCACGCTCTCGGCCGCTCAACCCTTTACGATTGCCATCAACGGCACCAACGACGCGGCCATCATCTCCGGCGCCACCAACGGCACGGCGATCGAGGCCAGCGCCGTCGCCAACGCCGCGCTCGGTACGCTGAGTGCCACCGGGACGCTCACCAGCACCGACGTCGATGATGCGCCCAATACTTTTACGGCGGTTGGCACTCCGACCGCGAGCGCGAGCGGCTTTGGCACCTTCACGATGACGGCGGCCGGCGTATGGACCTACACGGTCAACGACTCCAACAGCGCGGTGCAGGCACTCAACGTCGGCGACAAGCAGACCGACTCCTTCACGGTGACCACGATCGACGGCACCCCCCAGGTGGTGACAGTCACCATCAACGGCACCAACGACGCAGCGGTCATTTCCGGCACCACAGCCGGTTCCGTGACCGAGGACGGTGGCACCAAGTGCGACCTGCCTACCGCGACCGGCACGCTCACCGCCGCCGACGTGGACAACGCACCGGGTTTTACGGCGGTAGATTGTCCGACGGTCAGCGATGGCGGCTATGGCACCTTCACGATGACGGCGGACGGCGTGTGGACCTACACGCTCGACGACGCCAATTGCGCGGTGCAGGCACTTAATGTCGGAGACAAGCTGACCGACACTTTCAAGGTGACCTCCCTGGACGGCACCGCGCAGCTGGTAACTGTTACCATCAATGGCACCAACGACGCCGCCATTATTTGCGGAACCAAGCAAGGCTCGGTCATCGAGGCTGGCGGCGCGGCCAATTCCGTATCTTGTAAACCAACCGCGACCGGCACGCTCACCGACACTGACGTCGACAACACTCCCGACACATTTACCGCGGTCGATTCGCCAAAGGCGAGCACGGGCGGCTATGGCACCTTCACCATGACGACGGATGGCGTCTGGACCTACACGCTCGATAATACCAACTGCGCAGTGCAGGCACTCAATGTCTGCGACAAGCTGACCGACTGCTTCACGGTGACAACCATCGACGGCACCCCGCAGGTGGTGACGATCAGCATCAACGGCGCCAACGACGCTGCCGTCATTTGTGGCGCCACGACCGGCTCAGTAACCGAAGCTGGCGCTTGCACATACGGCACGCCGATCGCGACCGGCGCGCTTACCGATACCGACGTCGACAACACACCCGATACCTTCAAGGCAGTGTGCTCGCCGACGGCGAGCGATGCCGGCTATGGCACCTTCACGATGACGGCAGATGGCGTCTGGACCTATAAGCTCGACAACGCCAACTGCGAAGTGCAGGCGCTCGACGACTGCGACACGCTGACCGACTGCTTCACAGTGACCACCATCGACGGCACCGCACAGGTGGTGACAATCACCATCAACGGCGCCGACGACGCGTTCCACTTCAAGGACAAGATGTCCGACGTCAGAACTCCTGACGTCATCGACCTTGCAGAGGACATCCCGGCGTCGAGTAGCTCCGCCGAAAACGCTGCAGCAACCAGTGCGCCGCCGGCGATTTCAGAGGCAGACCAACCGATCGAGCTGTCTGCACAATGGTCCGGCACCTCCGTTTGGAACCAGCCGGTTAACGTTGTCACTGCCCTCGCGCCGCAAGATCTGATCGTGTGACGGAGCCGCGCCGATTTCAGCCCCGCCATTCCCGCGACGCGTGCCGCCCTACTTCGCTTCGCTCGCCTTGATCCCTGAGCTTTCAACGAGCTTGGCCACCCGTGGCAGGTCGGCGGCGAACAGGCGCGCATGCGCCTCGGGCGACAACTCGTTGTCGGGAAACGGCAACGTTCCGAGCTGCTTCAGTTTCTCCAGCAGGACGGGATCGGACAGAGCCGCGCGGAGCGCCGAGTTCAGCGCAGCTATGGTCTCCTTGGGCGTGCCCTTCGCCACGTAGAGCCCATGCCACATCGAATAGCTGACCTCGGGCATGCCGAGCTCGGCGGTGGTCGGCACGTCCTTCAACTGCTCAAGACGTTGCGGCGACGTAATGGCGATGCCGTGAAGTGTTCCGGCCTGAATTTGCGGCAGCGCGTTGGTTACCTGATCCCACAGCAGATCGATCTGCCCCGCCAGCAGATCGGAGATGGCCGGAGCCGACCCGCGATAAGCCGCGACCGTCGGCTTGAAGCCGAGCACATTGCCCATCATCACGGCGCACAAATGACTGTTGGTCCCGAGACCACCGTGCGCGAAGTTCGCCTTGTCGCCCTGCGCCTTGATCCAGTCCACATAGTCCTTTGGCCCTGAGCCTGGGATCGACTTGCGGCCGATCAAAACCATCGGCGCGTTGTTGACGAGGCCAACCGCCTCGAACGCCGTTTTGGTATCGTACCGCAGGTTGATGAACAGGCTGGGCGCCGCGAGCAGCGCGACGTGATTGATCAGCACTGTTGAACCGTCAGGCGCCGATCGGGCGACGCGATCATTGGCCAGCGTGCTGCCGCCGCCGACCACGTTCTCAATAATGACGGTCTGGCCGAGCGTGCGCGACATCCGCTCGCCAATCAGACGTGCGACGGTGTCCGTGCCGCCGCCGGCCGCGAACGGGACCACCAGCGTCACGGTCTTCGGGGTCGATTGCGCATGGGCCTGCGGCGAAAGCGCCGCAATCAGCAGACCAACGCCCATGACGGCGCTTCTAAAAGGGAGATTGATCACGATGGCGTCCTCCAAAGTCTTTGTTTTTTGTTGTTGTGCCGCATTTGTTGCGGACGTGCGCGTTGGCGATGCCACGCCGCGGAAAACAGCGGGGCACCGCATGACTGCGGATCATGCTGATTGCGGCTCTGCAAATCAATTACAAAGCGAGCGTAGCTCGCCGGCAGACCGCCGTGATACGATCTCCACAAGGGACGGATAGAACTGGGGCTGATAGCACTGGGAACGGATTGAATGGGACAGGCTGCATATGTCGCGGTCGATTGGGGCACGAGCAGTTTTCGGCTTTGGCTCGTCGGCCGTACCGGCAACGTATTGGGGGAACGCCGCAGCCACGAGGGCATGATGGCGGCGGGCAAGCTCGGCTTCGCGACCGTGCTGCAATCGCATCTGGAAGCCGTCGGCGCCGCGCCTGGGCTGCCCGTGGTCGTCTGCGGCATGGCCGGCGCCCGACAGGGATGGGTTGAAGCCGGCTATGTCGACACGCCGGCGCGGCTCGCATCGATCCTCAAGCATGCCGTCCCGGTGCCGGGACAGAACCGTGACATCCGCATCCTCCCGGGCATCGCGCAGCGAGACCCCAAGGCGCCGGATGTCATGCGGGGCGAGGAGACGCAGTTGCTCGGCGCCTTGGGCACGGACGCGGCTGACGATGCGGTCGTCTGCATGCCGGGCACTCATTCGAAGTGGGTCAGGGCGAATGGCGGTATCGTCGAACGCTTCGCTACGTTCATGACGGGAGAGCTGTTCGACGTCATCTCGCGAGAGACGATCCTGTCCCACGCGGTGACCGGCGCCGATCAAGCGGAAGATATCGACGCCTTCAAGTCGGCGGCTATTGCCGCCTTTGAGACGCCTGCCTTCGCCGCCAATCTGCTGTTCCAGGTGCGATCGGGTCAGCTCCTTTATGGCGGCACGCCATCCTCGGCACGCGAGAAAATATCGGGAACGTTGATTGGTCTCGAATTGGCGGCAGGACTCGCCGGAGACGTACCCAGCACCGGCATCACGTTGGTGGCGTCAGGGAGGCTCCAGATGCTTTATCAGTTGGCATTTGACACGGTTTCCGTTCCTGTCAGATCAATCGGAGCCGAGGACGCGGTCCGTCGCGGCCTTTCGATGGCCGCGGAATCGATTTGGAACGTATAAAGGATCAGACGATGAGCGTTGTCCCATTCCCCCCGATGAAGCGGCCGCTGGTCGCGATCCTGCGCGGCGTGAGGCCCGAGGAAACGCAGGATATTGTCGGCGTGCTGGTCGACAACGGCATGACCGCGATAGAGATCCCGCTCAACTCGCCGGATCCATTCCGCTCCATCGAGATCGCGGTCAAGAAGGCCCCTGCCGGAATCCTGGTGGGTGCCGGCACCGTCCTGACGCTGGAAGCCGTCGAGCGGCTCCATGACGTTGGCGGCCGGCTCCTGGTAACCCCCAACATCGATCCCGAAATCATTGCCCGCGCCCGGGCGCACGGCATGGTCACGATGCCCGGCGTCTTTACGCCGACGGAGGCGCTGCTTGCCGCCAAGGCGGGAGCCTCCAGCCTCAAGTTCTTTCCGGCGAGCGTGCTTGGCGCTGCGGGCATCACCGCCATTCGCGCCGTTCTTCCCGCAGACCTGATGATCGCCGCTGTGGGTGGCGTCTCGGACACGAATTTTGCGGAGTATACGAAAGCCGGCATTACAGCGTTCGGCCTCGGCAGCAGCCTCTACAAACCCGGCATGACGGCCGCGGAAGTCGCTGTTCGCGCCAAGGCGACGATCGACGCGTACGACAGAGCGATTCAACAGGCGAGGTAGACGGGCATGCCGCGCCGAAGCGAAGGCGGGTGGCGGAGAGAGTGTCAGTCAATCCCCATTGAATGATCGGGAATTTCCGGCCTTCGTAGACCGAAACCCACCGTTTGAGCAACGGCCGTAAAATGGGACTTCGCCCCTGACCACAACCTGTTCCGCCGATGGCCCGTCATCCACGAAAATGCCACCAAGCGACTCACATGTTCCGGATCGTGTCGGGCGCGCCAGTGTTTAAGGCATGTCTTGCAATACGCACGTTTTGAGCGTCGCGCCGGGTAAGCAATAGCTAAGCACCTGCGTCTCGCTCTCATCGATCACCTGAAGGCTCGATCTTTTATTCGAATGTAGCCCCGCTCGGTTGGGGCCCCATGGCGCCTCGATTGGAGCGTCAAAAGAGCTAATTCCCGCTCTGCTCACGATCGGCACGAGTGTCTTGGCTCCTTTCACCAATGGAGTAACCTTGATGGTGTATGCCGATGACGGGCGACGCGAAGCCGAGCAATACCGCACCGGCGACCTCCTTGGGCATCGCCGCCACCAGCGCTCCTTGCCGCCCTTGCAGTATCGATGATCCAGTTCCTCGACGTAAGCGTTCTCCCTACAGCGTGCCAAGGAGTCTGCTGGCCGTCCGGATATCCGCGGTATCGGAACCTTCGGCAAAGCCTTCAACGGCCGATTGCAGCAACTGCTTTGCGTCGTTGCGCCGTTGCTGCCCGGCCAAGAGTTCTGCGAGATCGATCGCGGTTCGCAACTCCCATGCCCTTGCGCTCTCGCGACGGCTCAGCTCGAGCGATTGCATGAACTCGACCTGTGCTTGGTCGCGATTTGGCTGCGGCTGGGACAGGAGAACCTTGCCCTTCACGCGCAATAGTTCCGGCATGTAAAGGTGGTCTCCACATCGCTCGACCAGCGCGATCGCCTCGTCGATCAGGCGCATTGCCTGCTCGAACCGTCCGAGTGCGAGCAGGCCTTGAACCAGCGCGAGATTGAACGTGGTTGTGAGCAACTCGTAGCCGGCATCGTGCAGCTCCTCGAGGCAGCCCTTGATTGTTTCTACGCCGCTGCGCGCGTCCCCCCGCAAGATCGCGAGTTCGCCTTTGACGCCTCGCCCCACCGCAAGATAGGGGCCCATCGAGCGCGACTCGGCATGGGCGATGAATCGATCGATGTCGGCTTCGGCGCCGTCGAGATCACCGCTCCAAAGCGCGATGGAGACGGCCCAGATCAACGCAATGCACAGCGTGATCGGATGATCCATCTGGGCCGCCTCGGAGACAGTTTGCTGCGCCAGCTGCAGCGCATCCGCCGGCCGACCCTGCAGCCACAGCTCTCGTGCCAGAGTGATGCCCGCCCGGTTGCGATGATCGAAGCCGTAGACCGTACTGATCCGATCCGTGCCCGGTCCCTGCCAGGCGATTTCCAACATCTTCAGTGCGTCGCGGTGCTTGCCGGCAAGGTGCAGCGACACCCCCGCCAGAGAATGAGCGAGCGCGATGGACGCCGCGTCACCGAGCGCACCAGAAACTGCAAGGCTCTGCTGCGCATAGCCGAGCGCGGCCTCGAACTGTCCCATCCGCTCGTGGAAGATGTGCATCCGGCCGAGCAGCTGAAGCTGGTTCATCGTATCGCCGCGCGCCGTTGCGATCTCGAGGCTTCTGCTCAAAGCGCCGCGGGCTGCGTCACTGCCGCCGCGCGTGAACATCAGCGTCAATCCGAGGGCGGCCTGGAGGTGCATTTCCTCGGCGCTGCCACGCGCCTGAGGCTCGATCGCGCGCAGCGCTCGTTCCGACCAGCGGCGGCATTCGACGAGCAGCGACATGGCCAGGAAAATCGGAGCCGCCGCGGCGGCGAGCGCGATCCCGATGCCGACGTCGCCGCCGTTGAAGCACCAGTCCAGCGCGGCGCGCACATTGTGGAGGGCGGAGAAATGGACCGCCCGTTCGTCGGCGCTCGGCACCGCAGCCCAGGTCGTGCCGGCCTGATCCAGCCAGCGTCGATAATACGAGGCGTGGCGGGCGGCGAGCGCTGCCCCGTCGGCCTCGATCTTGAGAAGATAGGCTCGCGTCGTATCGAGAAGACGGTAGCGCATCATGGCGCCGATCGGGCGCGGCGCGACCATCGACTTGGCGACGAGGCTGTCTATGGCGTCGAACAGAACGGAGCGGTCGACGCGGTCATCCGGCACGACCTCGAGGGCGGCGTCGATGGTGAAATGTCCGGCGAAAACAGCCAACCTGCGCAGCACCAGGCGTTCGAGATCGGACAACAGCCCGTAGCTCCAGTCAAGCGTCGCCTGCAATGTCTGCTGCCGCGGCGGCGCGGTGCGCTGGCCCTGCCACAGTAGGCTGAGCCGCTCGTCGAGCAGCGCCGCGGTTTGCACGAGGCCATAGGCCTCGACCCGGCCTGCAGCGAGTTCAATCGCCAGCGCCATGCCGTCGAGCTTGCGGCAGATGCCAGCAACGATTGCCGCATTGGAATCGTCGAGCGCGAGCTGCGCGCCGCCGGCCGTCGCTCGTTCGAGAAAGAGCTGAAGCGCAGGATAGGTCCAGGCGACGGCGGCTGTCAGTCCGGGGCCGTCGGGCGGAACGGCCAAGGGCGCCAAACGATGCACCTGCTCGCCTTCGACTCGCAGCGCCTCCCGACTCGTGGCCAGGATGTGCACATGCGGCGCGGCCTGGAAAATCTCGGCAGCCAACGGAGCGGCTGCCGAGATGACGTGCTCGCAATTGTCCAGGATCAACAGCATCCGCTCGTCCCGCAGATGCGCGAGGAGTGCGGGCATTGGATCGTCGGCCTGGGCTGGCAGACCGAGCATCAGCATGATCGAGGTGATGACGAGATCGGGATCGCTGAGCGCGGCCAGATCCACGAAGTGCGCGGCGTCGGCGAACGTCTCGAGCAAATCGTGAGCAATCGTCACCGCAACGGCGGTCTTGCCGACGCCGCCGGGGCCGACGATCGTGACGAAGCGTGAAGCCATCAGCTTCTCCGCCACCGCACTGATTGTATCAGCCCGACCGACCATCCGCTGCAGCCGGTTCGGCAGTTTGACGGGTGGCAGCTCCATCTGCGGCTCCGGGCGCCGCTTCGCCGCAAGACTCGCGCGCGTGATCGGCGCC
Source organism: Bradyrhizobium sp. AZCC 1678 (assembly GCF_036924765.1). Classification (NCBI taxonomy): domain Bacteria; kingdom Pseudomonadati; phylum Pseudomonadota; class Alphaproteobacteria; order Hyphomicrobiales; family Nitrobacteraceae; genus Bradyrhizobium; species Bradyrhizobium sp. AZCC 1678. Next base: position 1,103,543 of record NZ_JAZHSE010000001.1, on the reverse strand, counting down.
ACGAAGCAATAGCCTCGTCCCGACAGCGTGGTGATGTAGCGGGCCTCGCCCTTGCCGTCGCCGAGCGCCTTGCGGAGCGCCGCGACATGGAAACGCAGATTTGCTTCCTCGACGGTCATGCCGGGCCACACCGAGGCTATCAGCTCCCATTTGCTGACGACCTCGTTCGGGCGCGACATCAGCGCGATCAGAGTGTCAAACGTCCTGCCGCCCAGGGGCAGCGCGACGCCGTCCCGCATCACCAGCCTTTCATGCGGCGTCACCGTGAACGGCCCGAATGATAGTGTCTCCGCCGCACGATTCGCCGGCTCGGTCATAACGAAAACGTGTCCTTTCGCCGGAACCGCATAACCAGTGCGCCGCGATCCGGCAAGCTGGGACGTTGCATCGATATCATGCCGCGCATGCAGTCCTCGTTAGCCGCGGCCTTACAATTTCTCACAAATCCAAACGGGTGTCCTTCGGGCGCGGCTGGTAGTCGTTTTGCGTGACAACAAGGACACCTTCATGACGAAAACCGCAAAGCTGCTTTACACGGCCCGGACCCACACCACTGGGGGACGCCTTGATGGCATGTCGCGCAGTTCCGACGGCCGCCTGGATGTAAGGCTCTCGCCGCCCGGTGCTGCGGGGATCGGCACCAATCCGGAGCAACTGTTCGCGGCCGGCTGGTCCGCCTGCTTCGAGGGCGCCCTGGAGATCGCGGCGCGCAGGCGGAAGATTGTCCTGCCGCGGAAATGCGCGATCGATACCGAGATCGACCTCGTCCTGGAGGAGGACGCTTACTCCCTCAGGGCGCGCCTCAACGTCAGCCTGCCCGATCTCGACCGCGACATCGCGCGCGATCTGGTCGATGAGGCGCACCGGATCTGTCCCTACTCCAAGGCCGTCCGCAACAATCTCGACGTCTCCGTCAACCTGATCTGACAGGCCTCATCACCGGTTCGGCCGGACGTACCGGCCGGTACATCATCCAACCCTCAACAAGGCAGAAGCAAGATGAAGCAGATTTTTGACCAGCATCGGCGCCGGTTTTTCGGTGTGGCGGCAGGGACCGTCGCTGTCGGTCTCGGTGTGATCGAGCTCGCACGCGCCGAATCGGAATCGCCGCAACCGTCCGTCACGAACGCATCCTTCGGCGCCCTCAATCAGATCGATGCCGGCGTTCTGAACGTCGGCTATGCGGAGATGGGACCGGCTGGTGGCCCCGTCGCCATCCTGCTCCACGGCTGGCCCTACGACATCTACGCCTTCGTCGATGTCGCGCCGATCCTGGCGCAGGCCGGCTATCGCGTCATCGTCCCGTATCTGCGCGGTTACGGAACGACGCGCTTCCTCTCCGGCGAGACGCCGCGCAATGGCGAGCCTGCCGCGATGGCCGTCGACATCATCGCATTGATGGACGCGCTGAATATCAGGAAGGCCGTCGTAGCCGGGTTCGACTGGGGCGCGCGGACGGCCGACATCATCGCCGCGTTGTGGCCCGAGCGCTGCCGGGCCCTGGTGTCGGTCAGCGGATATCTGATCTCGAGTCAGGCCGCGGGAAGCGCACCGTTGCCGCCGCAGGCCGAGCTGCAATGGTGGTACCAGTTCTATTTCGCGACCGAGCGCGGCCGTATCGGATACGAGAAGTACACGCACGATTTCGCCAAGCTGATCTGGAAGCTCGCTTCGCCACAGTGGAAGTTCGACGACGCCACATTCGACCGTAGCGCGGCGGCGTTCGACAACAAGGATCATGTCGCGATCGTGATCCACAACTACCGCTGGCGGCTCGGACTCGCCCAGGGCGAGCCGAAATACGAGCACGTCGAGAAGCGGCTCGCGGCCGCTCCGGTCATCGACGTGCCAACGATCACGCTCGAGGGGGACGCCAACGGCGCGCCGCATCCGGACGTCAGTGCCTATGCCAAGAAGTTTTCGGGCCACTACGAGCATCGCCTAATCACGGGCGGCATCGGCCATAACCTACCCCAGGAAGCGCCGAAGGCCTTTGCGAAGGCTGTCGTCGATGCCGACCGCGCCTGAGGATATGTCAGCACCTCGGTCCAGTCCGGCTGGATCGAGGATCAATTCTCGAACTCAGCTTGGTACAGAGTCATGACCTCGACGGAACCTGAAAAGAAGAGATCGCCCTACGCCACGGTCATCGTGGTGGCCGTGATCCTCCTCGTCGTTCTCCTCACTTGCATGCCATACCTGCTCTCGATGACCCTTGCGCAGGCGCCCGCGGCACGCGCCGAGGCATCGCCAATCTTCGGCGTCACCATCCCGGATGGCTACAAGCAGTGGGAACTGATCGCGCCCGCCGAGGAGGCCGCTCCCCTGAATGAGCTGCGCGCCGTCGTCGGCAACCAGACCGCGATCGACGCCTACAACGACGGAAAGCTACCGTTCCCCGATGGCACCATTCTCGTCAAGCGCGCCTGGAAGCGGACGAAGTCTCCCGAGTTCGCATCCGCCACGATTCCCGGCGCCGCGACCACAGTCCAGGTGATGGTCAAGGACTCGCGCAAATACGGAGCGACGGGCGGTTGGGGCTTCGGCCGGTTCGTAAACGGCAGGCCGGTCGACGAGGGGCAGCACCGCACCTGTTTTGCCTGCCATGAAGCTGGTGCGAAGGACCACGACTACGTCTTTACGCGCCTCGCCCCATGAGCTGCGAGAACAGTTGCGAAAACCCATCCGCAGCAACTTATCCGGAGATATCTCATGAAGACCTGGTTCATCAGTGGCAGCTCCAGAGGTCTGGGGCGTGCCATACTGGAAGCCGTGCTCGCTGTGGGTGATCGAGTGGTCGCATCGGCGCGGGATCCGGAACCGCTGCAGCCGCTGCTCGAACGCTTTGGCGAAAGACTGCGGATCGCAAGGCTCGACGTGACGGATGACACCGCTGCGCAAGCGGCCGTCCGCCTTGCCGAGCAGGCGTTCGGCGGCCTCGATGTGCTCGTGAACAATGCCGGCTACGGCGATCTCGGATCGGTCGAGGACACCAGCCTCGACTCATTCCGCCAACAGATCGAAGTCAACCTGCTCGGGACCATCATCGTCACCAAGGCTGCGATCCCCGTTCTGCGCCGGCAGCGCCGTGGGCACATCGTGCAGCTCTCGTCCGTCGGCGGCAGGATCGGCGCACCAGCGCGTGCGGCCTACTCCGCCGCGAAATGGGGGATCGAAGGTTTCTCGGAGTCGCTCGCCCGCGAGATGGCCTTGGTCGGCGTGCACGTGACGATCGTGGAGCCCGGCGGCCTCCGCACCGGCTTTGCCCAGGCCGCGCATGCGGCCGATGAAGGGCGTAGCGAGTACGCCCCCGTCGTCGGCGCTGCCGTGAGGATGCAGCGCGCTTACGATGGCCGCCAGCCCGGCGATCCCGCCAAGGCGGCTGCCCTCATCCTCAAGCTCGCGGAGCTGGATCGTCCACCTCTGCGGGTTGCGCTCGGCAGCGATGCGGTCGACGCGATCGCGGCAGCCGATCGTCAGCGCCTCGAAGAACTCGAGAGGTGGCGCGCGCTCAGCGTATCGACGGACTATTGATCGCCTTGCGCTCGCGCGTGGAGACAGAACTCTACTCCGCCGCCACCGTCTGCTGCGTGCGCCAGTGTCCGAGCAGAGCGCGCAGCGAAGCCATGAGACGGGCCTGGAGTGCTCCACCATGAAAACCGGTGGCTCAACAAACGCTTCATTCTGAAGGACTTCTGCGCTGTCCGAAATCGATGGCGGAGAGAGTGTCAGTCAATCCAGATTGAAAGATCAGGTATTTTCGACCTTTTCAAACCAAAACCTACGATTTAAGCAAACAGCCTGAAAAGCCTACGCGCCTTCCGGACGGTGCCGTCGCGCCGAGTCGGCTCCCACCAAAAATATCGAAAACAACCCCATGCAAAGTAGCCGGCGGCCGCCGCAACCGACAGTTTGGACCAAAACTTGACACGTCGGGCAAATCAGCGGCACAATTTCATCCTCCCAGAATTCGCCAAACGACTGCGTGCGCGCAATATCGATGCGATCATGTTTCGCGTGGCTGGACCGTTGAGGACACGCCGCCGTCGCTTGCGCGAGAGTGCAGAAACCGCGAAAATCCCGGCTGTTTCAGAACTTATCAGGGGACTCCCACACAGATGCAGTTTGATGACGTTATTCTCGGTCGCCGGAGTATCCGCGGTTACAAACCCGATCCGGTACCCAAGGCGCTGATTGCGGAAATCATTGGTCTGGCGATGCGCGCGCCGTCGTCGATGAACACCCAGCCCTGGAATTTCTACGTCATATCAGGCGAACCGCTGGATCGAATCCGCGCCGGCAACACCGAGCGGATGGTGGCAGGCATCCCGCAGTCGCGCGAGTTCCGAACGGGCCAAGCCTTTGCAGGCAAGCACCGCGACCGGCAGGTCGGTGTCGCCAAGCAATTGTTCTCCGCGATGGGGATCGAGCGCGACAACAAGGACAAGCGCCAGGACTGGGTGCTGCGCGGCTTCCGCCAATTCGACGCGCCCGTCTGCGTGATCATTACCTATGACCGCGCGCTTGATGGCAGCGACGATACGCCCTTCGATTGCGGCGCCGTGGCGACCGCCCTGGTCAATGCCGCCTGGTCTCGCGGGCTGGGCGCCGTGATCAACAGCCAGGGCATCATGCAATCACCCGTGGTGCGCGAGCACGCGGGAATAGCCGATGATCAGGTCATCATGAAAAGCATCGCGCTGGGCTGGCCGGATGAAACTTTTCCGGCGAATGCGGTCGTGTCGGAGCGGAAGTCTGTTGAGGAGGCTACGGTGTTCGTCGGGTTCGAGAAGTAGCGGCGCGCGGGCGGAAGGGCTGGGGGTACAGCAGTGATCCGCGCCATGGTGCGACGTGCACTAGAGCGTTTTCCAGCGAAGTGGGTACCGGTTCGCGTCAATAAAACGCGTCAAAACAAGAAGCGAGAGCCCCGTTCCGATTTAGTCGGAGCGGCTAAGGCTCTCGTGCTGGCGGCGGCTTTTGCCGCTGCCTTGACGCCGGTCCCGTGCCTTGGCGAAAGCAGCAAGCCGTTGCCGGCCAAGGCGACACAGGAATTACCGGCCGAGCTGCTAGCGCTGCTCGAACAGAAGAAGATGCCAAAATATTCACCTATCGTTGTGCGTCTCTTCAAGGAAGAGGCGGAGCTCGAAGTCTGGAAGCAGGACACGGCCGGCCGTTTCCAATTCCTCAAGACCTATCCGATCTGCCGGTGGTCGGGCGATCTCGGGCCGAAGTTGTACGAGGGCGACCGACAGGCTCCGGAAGGGTTTTATACGATTACACCTGAGTTGATGAATCCCAACTCCAACTTCTATCTTTCGATCAACCTCGGCTACCCCAACAGCTTCGATAAGGCAAACAAGCGCAACGGCAGCTTCCTCATGATCCACGGCGACTGCTGGTCGAGCGGTTGCTATGCCATGACCGACGAACAGATCAGCGAAATCTATTCGCTGGCGCGCGACTCGCTCAGCGGCCGACCGTCGTTCCAGGTCCAGGCCTATCCGTTCCGCCTGACGCCGGCGAATCTGGCGCGGCATCGAAATAATCCCAACCTGGCCTTCTGGAAAATGCTCAAGGTCGGCAACGATCATTTCGAGACGACGGGACGCGAACCCAAGGTGGATGTGTGTAACCGCCGCTATGTATTCGATGCGCAACCGCCTGCGAATTCGCCGTCCCCTCTCGTGTTCAACCCGAACGAAAAATGTCCCCCCTTCGTCGTCAATCCGGAAATCACGCGGCGGGCGCAGGAAAAACAGCGCGCCGACGAGCGCGTGTACGCGCAATTGCTTGAAGACAATGTGCCGGCTGCCCCGATCTACAGCGGGCTTGACGGCGGAATGAACAAGGCTTTCCTCGCAAAATTTCCGGGCCGGGTGACGCTTGCGAAAGTGATGCCGTATGCATCCTACCTGCCGCAACTGCCACCGATCCCCTGGATCGACAACGACGGCTCGTTGACGAGCAAATGGTTTGGTACCTCGTTCTCCGGACCGGTTGTGTGTGATGCGGCTCGTGCCAGCTTCCCGACGGGCCGGTGCTGAACACTTGTGCGACGCCTCGCGGCCCGGAGCCGTGATCAACACCCCAGAGCATCGTGCAATCACCCGTGGTGCGCGAGCACGCGGGAATAGCCGACTATGATGTCATCATCAAAAGCATCGCGCTCGGCTGGACTTCTTATCTAAGTCCGGAGCTGTATCGTGACAGCTTCGATGCAGTGACGCAATGATGTTCCACCTAGACGGTAGCTCGTCGTCGGGGGCGTCATTCACGACAGTTTTGGCGCACTGTCACCGTAACCATTGACGTCGATTCCGCCAGACTCCACAGATGGATTTCATGAAACTCATGCCCCGTGTGACTCGCCGTCGGACGCGCCTCCAGATTGGTTGCGACCGCCAAGTAGATTTCATATTGGGGGCCATCGGGGGCAGCCAACCGGTGACGGGCCCGACATGCACATCAATTCCGTAGGCGTATTGCTGCTGGTTATATGGTGGTCCACGATACAGGATTGCGACGGAGTTATCCGCAAGCCTGCGATAGATGCCATTGTCTGTCGCGCAGCTGTACAACAGAGCCACGCCGAACTGCTGGTCATCAGCCTTTGCCACCACCGTTACGAACAGGGCACATTCATCCGGTTCACCGACCTCGACGCTCCAGCCAGCTTCACGCAACGGCCGAACCAAGTCCTTGATGCAATCCTCTGACAGGAGAGCCTTTCGCAAGAGGACGCCGTTATCCGTTGGCATTTCCGGCACGAGACGTCCATGTTTTTGGTAGCGCCGCTCCTCAATCGTCTTAAGACTCATTTGCGCATTGGCTCGGAGCAACGCTTGCTGCCAGAGCAGCTTGCTGTCCTCATCCATCTCGGGGAAGAACAATGACACGACGTGGGTCTCATCGTACCACGATTCAATCAAAGCCAACGTTGCCAACGCGACGAGCAAACGGCTGAAGTTTCCCGATTCCTGCCAGTCTGAATGAGTTCCGTGCGCGAACATGTGCCGATTGAGCCACGTCAGGCCGTCATATTCGCCCGTCTTTTGAAAGAATGATTTTTGCAGCCAGCGTCGGAACGTCTCAAACGCGAAGATACGTTCGTCCTGACCAAGCAGGTAATCTTTTGTCAAATAGTTCTGAGGTAACCACATTCCTTCATAGTGAAGTCGTGCTGCGTTTTCTATGCAACGATCAATGACGCGATCAATCTTGACACCTATGGGCAGCTCACTTTCCGAGCCGGAAACGATCCGCGTCAAACATCCTTCGATGGCTGGAATGAGCGCGGAAATGCTTGCGGCGCGATAGCCGCTGTAGAACGCGAGGTACGCCTCGCGTGCCAAGGCACACACTTCTCGCAAAGCCCGTGCACGAGGTAATATCTGCGCAATGCAGACGGCTTGAAAGGACAAGGTGTACAAAGTCGACGTATGATAATTGAAGTATTGGATAGCCTGCTCTCTCGCGCGAAGTCTTGCGTCGCCGAGAATCTTCTCCGTTTTGTCTCTTGGAATCCAGAAGGGAGAGAACCACTCCACTTTCTCCCACAGCGTGGCCTTCACGTCGGCTGCTTGCCGCCGGGCCTCCCAGTTCGGATCTCCCGTTGGCTGGATCTTCGGGAAACACGCTTTGACGTCGCCGACGGCAATCACGACGGCGGGAGTCCTTGCGAAAATCCCGACGTCGCGCTCCTCCGCGCTTGTAACGCCGAGGCCACGTTCTGTGGCCCATAGCTGAATGAGCTCGGGCGTCAGCGTGCCGAGCGACGGCGCGTTGCATGCGCGGTGCCAGACCGCCTGGAAGTGACGATCGAAATCTGACATCGTAAGGGCCTATCCCGGCTTAGATTGTCGCTCTCAAGCCGGTCAATATGAAACCTGCGAATTCAGCCATAAAGCCATGCTGGTAGGGTAAAGGCTACCGCGAAGCCCGTCGCACCGGCCACCATCCGCTCACCGTATTCTTAGAGCGGCTCGCACCTTGCAAGCAATAGCAGGAAATTAAGGAGACAAAGTAATGGTAGCTGATTCCACTGTCGCAGGTTTTCTTCAGACGGCGCGGGAAAACGAAGTCGAGGCGCTAACTCAACATAGCAACTACCTTAAATTCTTGGAGCGGGTCGACCAAGAGTTTCGAAAATTGATGGTCGCCGGAACAGACGATAATGTCGTGGCCCGTATCATGGTGCTGGCGGCGCACGCCTACTACCTATCGGCCATCCGCATAGTTCTGAGTGGTCAATCAGCCGCCGCATTCACAAACCTTCGCGCAACTATGGAATGCGCCTTGTATGGTCTGATAATGCAAGAAGAAGAGGGCGCCGATGCCGTTTGGCTGAACCGAAACATCGATCGGGAGGCATGTCGAAAAACCTTTACCGCCGCCAACGGAATCAGACTTCTGAAGCGGGATCCAAACCTGCGTGACCTAGCACAGCTGGTGTACGACGCGAGCATAGATTTTGGAGCGCACCCGAAGCCAATTGCCGTCATAAAAAATCTTGAAATCAACGACGTTGGACAAGCGTACAGCGTGTCGCTCACATCTCTCCACGCTGTAGACTCTTTCTCGGTTGAGCGAGCTCTCATAGCATGTCTCGAGACGGGGCTAGCGTGCGTATTGATTTTCTCGCAAGTCTTCCCTCAGCACCAAGATTCTCGGGAAATTCATAGCTCTGCGTCTGCGCTGCTTGCTGAATTTCATGCGAGCCTTGAGGAAGACGGATTCAGTTGGCCCCAGTAGTAAGCGCAAAGTGGAGCGCGATATGAATAAATGAGCACGGGCCTGATTGGGCTGATGAGCTAATCGTCTCCGAATGTCTTCCGTCGGGGAAATCTCGGAATGTCCATCCCAGACATGACGCACAAATTAACCAGATGCCGCATGTCGCCCTCCACTAGCTGGGTGGCTCCCTCCGCGTCGATATCGTCTAAGAACAATTCATCGTCGTAGTCGAAGTCAGCCACGTACGTGCGCGCCACCCTTCGAAGTTCTGGGACGCTATAGCCCGCCCATCCCTCGTAAGGACGGCGGGCCGATATAATCCGGTCCACGGCCGCCCGCTCGGCTTCCGTGTAAATGTAGTCTTGATCGCGGCGCAAAAGCTTTTGCAGCCAGTAACGGATATGCTCGTAATCCCGCCACCCATGCGACTCAGCCACCAACGAATCGATGCGCTGGCGAAATAGTTGAGCTTCGCGCAGTTCCTTTGAAACACGTGCCATCGCCGCCTCATTTTCATGGGGGACGCGACGCAACAGACTGTGGATAGAGCTGTAGAGAAGCGGTGAATATAGCCGATTCGTGAAACGCTACGAACTAGCGCAATATGCTATTTCTGGCGGACATCCAAAAAAGCAAGCTCTTGACTGCAATCAACGTGGGATTCTCGATTCGGTGGGACACCATGAAGAATCAATACAGTCGACGTGAATGGCGTACCTTTCGCAAAGATATGCTTAGACTCCAGGGGGACACCTGCCACCGTTGCGAGCGCGGCGAACGCCACGGAGTGGTTCTGCAAGTCCACCATAAAGTCTACATTGCTGGCCGCCTCCCTTGGCAATACCGGCCCGATGAATGCGAGGTCTTGTGTAGAGGATGTCACGCTGAAGAGCACGGCAAGATCATGCCGAAATCAGGGTGGGAACACTTCGGAGATTTTGATGATCTTGGCGGACTCGACGGGAATTGCGAGCTTTGCGGCACGGCAATTCGCTACGTCTTCCCGATCCATCATGCAAAGTGGGGCACGCTAGAGGTCGGCGAAATCTGTTGCGACCATCTAACATCAACAACATTCGCTACCGAACGCATGTCCGTAGAGCGCAAGCATTTTGAAAAGCTTAAGCGCTTCGTTTGTTCGTCACGGTGGCATACAGACAAATCCGGATCACCTCGCATTATCCAAAACCAAGTGGCGCTTTGCGTCGTACGAGACGGTGCAAAGTACCGGCTGCAGATGAACAGTATTAAGGGCAAACTTAGATTTGACTCGGTACTAGAAGCCAAGATCGAAGCGTTCGATCTAATCGATTCTAGCGCTGTAAGGGCATTTCTTCAAAAACAGAAACGCCGTGGGATGAATCATCATCGCAACGCTTTTAGGTCAAACCTTTAATTCGGCGCCGCTATCCGCGATCAAAAACAAGCACACCACTCTTGCGACCAAGACCGAAGCATGGGTCATCGGGATCATTCTCAAGCTGAATATCTTTGACGATTAGCCCCATCAGGCTCGTTAGCTGTGCCGCCCACTCGTTGCGGCTGGCAATCAGCGCGACCAGTTCATTGCTGTCGCCGGGGCCGAGCTGAAGTTCAACAGTCAAATCGAGGTCTGAGTCCTCCCGAGCGCGGCCTGTCGCACGACTGCCAATCACCCACAGGCGGATGATCTCCGGCCGGGCTTCAGCCCACTCTGCTAGCGCGTATCTCTTAGCGTCATTCAGGACGAGCGTTGTCATTGACGAATACTGATGGGAACGTCGAGCTGCGAGACGGCGACGATTAGAGCGACTATTTTTCGAAAGGCCGTGGCCAGTTCAGCGGCAAACGCATCCTCGCTTTTCACCCCATCGCTCGCCCCTTGGTAGCGCCACTGTTGAGTTTCGCTAGGCTTTACAAGTTATTGATTTAGTTGATATTTTCAACTGGCGGAGAGAGTGGGATTCGAACCCACGGTACGGTTTCCCGCACACACGCTTTCCAAGCGTGCGCCTTAAGCCACTCGGCCATCTCTCCGGAGGCCCTCTCTTGAAGGGGCAGGACTGATTTTGCAAGGGACGCCGGCGGCGCCTGCTAAAATTTCCCCAATTCATTGAATTTATTCGGTAATTTTTGTCATCTGATGTCCGATAATTGGCACCTTGCCGGGCCTTGAACCGGAATCCGGCCACGATCGACGACGATAAGTGGCAACCCTATCGGTAGAGGACGGCATGATGATCACGCGGGCGCTTCAATTCTCCATCCTGGTATCGGCGCTTGCGTTAGCCGCCGCCGGCCCGGCGATGGCGCAGTCCTGCACCCGCCAGGGGGTGGACGTGACCTGCGACGACGGCAGGCGCGGGATTTTCGCGGGAGAATCGCTCATCTGGGCGGACGGCACGCGATCGAACCTGGTCTCTCCGCATCCGAGCGTCATTATCGGCAACAAGTCGTCGGTCGTGATCGGCCCCGGCGTATTCGCCGGCAACGGCAAGGGCGGCATGGTGCCGATGGAAAATCCGAGCGCGCCGAACAAGGCGCGCTGCCCGGTGCTGGATGGCGTGTCGTATTGCTATTGAGCGCGATCGCTTAAGCCAGGCGGCACCGCCAAACCCTCATGGTGAGAAGGCGCGAAAGCCCGTAGCCCGGGTGAAGCGAAGCGAAACCCGGGACCGCCGCCGAATGTCGCAAGAATCCCGGATTACGCGGAGCCTGTCATCGGGCGCGCATTCGCGCGACCCGGTGGCTCGATCCGGGCTGCGAACTCCTCAGTATGAGGGGAAATAGCTTGCAGACTCTAGTGATACCGCGCGCCGCCATTGGTGGCGGAGCGAAGCGGCCATAGCGCGGGCTCGCTCACCACAGGCGCCAATGCTTCCCTGTCGAGCTGGCATTCGTGCAGCGCGTCGGTGAAGTCGGCGAACCATTGCTGGATCGTATGGCCGCGCAGCTTCGCCATCATCGCTTCCCAGCGCATCCGACGTTCGGTCAGCGGCATCGACAGCGCAACCGCGATGGTGCGCGCCATGCCGTCAATATCGTGCGGATTGACCAGCAACGCGGTATCGAGTTCGTTGGCGGCACCGGCGAATTTCGACAGCACGAGCACGCCGGGGTCGACCGGGTTTTGCGCGGCGACATATTCCTTGGCGACGAGATTCATCCCGTCCTGCAGCGGCGTCACCACGCCGACCTGCGCGGCGCGATAGAGGCCCGCAAGCACGGCCTGGCCGTAGCCCTTGTTGAGATAGCGGATCGGCGTCCAGTCGACTTCGCCATGTACACCGTTGACGTCGCTGACGAGCTTTGCGACCTCGCTCTGCAGGTTGCCATAGGCCTCAATCGCGCCGCGCGAGGGCGTCGCGATCTGCAGCAGCGACGCCGTGCGCGAAAGCTGCGGATGCAGCGTCCACATCCGGTCGAAAGCCTTGATGCGGTTGATCAGGCCCTTTGAATAATCCAGCCGATCGACGCCGATCGCGAGCTTCTCGCCGTTCAGGCTGCGCCGCAGCCGCGAAACGTCAGGATGGGTGGACGCCTTCGCCGCCAACTGGGCGAATTGCTGCGGATCGATGCCGATCGGAAATACCGCGGCGCGCGTTCGGCCGTAGCGTGAAATGACGACGCCGTCATGCACGACGAGCCCGAGATCGGACTGCGCGTAAGCCAGGAAGTTCTCGCAATCTTCCTCGGTCTGGAAACCGATCAGATCATAGGCCAGCATCGCCTCGATCAGTTCGCGATGATGCGGCACGCCACCGATCACCGAACGCGCCGGCCACGGCGTGTGCAGGAAGAAGCCGATCGGCTGTGTGACGCCGAGATCGCGCAACTCGGCGCCGAGCGCGAGGAAATGGTAGTCCTGAATCCAGAACGCCGAATCCGTTTTTCGGAATCGCAGCAGCGCGCGCGCCATGAAGGCGTTCACTTCGCGATAGCTGAGGTAGTCCTCCTGCGTGGCGCGAATCAGATCGGCGCGCGAATGCAGCGCCGGCCACAATGCGGAATTCGCAAAGCCTTCGTAATAGCCGCCGTAATGCGCGGCCGGCAGATCCAGCATCGCCAGCGCACCGGTACCCAGTGCTTCGATTTCGGCAAAAGGTTCCTTCAAGTTCCCGTCGCGGACGCGCCCCGAGGAACCGACCCAGATAGCGCCCGACTTCTCGACGATCGGCAACAACGCCGCGGCGAGTCCCCCCGTCATGGGTTCGTTGGGTTTTCCGCGCGAAACGCGGTTAGAAACGACGACGAGGTTCAATGGTCCCCTCCCGTTGGTACGCCCGCGGTTAACAACCGTTCATCAATATGGTTCCGGATCACCCTTTCAACGAATTGAAACCAAATTCGGGCTGCGGCGCGGAGGAACTCACCGGAACTCTCGAAAAATAAATTTTGCCGTGAACCTCGGCATCAAGCGCGAGAATCTGTGGTGGAAAGCCGTCGAGACGAAAAACATTATGGCAGCGGTGCGTCCCTTTCGTCATCAAGCAGGTGCGCAAGAAATTCTCTCACGTCGCTTGGTGCATCGAAGTGTCCGGCCACGCCTTTGGCGCGCCGGCCGACGGAAAAAGCAAGGCCATCGAGATCAGGCATGATCGCAAACACGGTCTCGTCGGTGACATCGTCGCCGATGAAGAACGGACGGCGGCCCTTGAAAGGTTCGCGTTTCATCAACTCGTGCACGCCGCTCGCCTTGGTGAATCCGGAATGCTTGATCTCGCAGACGCATTTGCCGGGTAGCACCTCGATCGGCGCGTTGGGAAGATCGGCCCTGATCAGTGACACCGCCGCATAGATCGCCTTCTCGGCGTGCGGCGCGAGGCGATAATGCAGCGCCAGCGAATAGCCCTTGTCTTCCAGCAATATTCCCGGGCTGAGCTTTGCGATCGCGGCCAGCCGGCGCTTCAATTCCTTGTCCATCGGCGGCGCGTGGGCGGCCACCGCCTCGCTATCCGGCTCGATCCGCATCTCGGCGCCATGGCCGCCGACAGCCGGGAACAGATCGGGTGCGAAAATCAAATCGATATCGTTGAGCGAGCGTCCGCTGACCAGCGCCAGCGCGCCGTTGGTTCTCACCAGCAGACGATTCAAGGTTTTCACCAGGCCCGGCGGCACCCAGACTTCGCGCGGCGTCGGCATCAGATCAAGCAGCGTGCCGTCGATGTCGAGCAGGATCGCGGTTTCGCTTAAGTGCGGCACCAGCGAGCGCGGGACCGGAACGGTTTCCGGCGCGGCGTCGTCTTCGCGAACGATATCTTCTTCCAATGGCATTTCCAACAGATCCTCATTCATCTCATCCTACTCCACAAATGCGAGCGGCGCGTGCGACAGATTCGAGCGACTTGCGCTCGGCCGCGATGGCGTATTTCCAGGCCACGATGGCGGCCACGATCATCAATGCCGACCCGAACAGGTAGCCGGCGAAGACACTGTTGCGCGATCCGGTATCGATCAGGGCGCCGAACAGCGCCGGTCCTGCCACGCCGCCAATGCCCGTTCCGATCGCGTAGAACAGCGCAATTGCCAGCGCGCGCACCTCCAGCGGAAACGTCTCGCTGACGGTGAGATAGGCCGCACTCGCCGCCGGCGAGGCAAAGAAGAAGATCACCATCCAGGCGATGGTCTGGGTTTGCGCGGTCAGAACGCCGATCGAGAACAGATAGCCCGACAGCGCGAGCAAAACGCCCGAGACGCCATAGGTTACCGTGATCATCATGCGACGGCCCAGCGTGTCGAACAGCCGGCCGAGCAGCAGCGGTCCCAGGAAATTACCTGCCGCGAAGGGCAGGATGTACCACCCGACATGGTTGGCCGGAATGCCGAAGAAATCGGTCAGCACCAGCGCGAAGGTAAAGAAGATGGCGTTGTAGAAGAACGCCTGCGACGCCATCAGCACCAAGCCCACCAGCGAACGCTGCCGGTACCTCGTGAACAATGTATGCGCCACTTCTCCCAGCGGCGTGTGGCTGCGCATCCTCAGCCTGATCTTCGGGAAGACCTCATCGGCCGGATGATCCGAATGTCTCGTAGATGCCCTCTCGATACCGTCGACGATCGCGTGCGCCTCCTCGGGGCGGCCATGGATCATCAGCCAGCGCGGGCTTTCCGGAATCCACATCCGCATCACGAAGACGATCAGGCCCAGCGCGGCGCCGATGAAATAGGCCATCCGCCAGCCGAGATCCGGCGCCAGCACGTTGGGATCGAGCAGCACGATGGCGGCGACCGCGCCGATTGCTGCCCCGATCCAGAAGCTGCCGTTGATCACGAGATCAGTCCAGCCGCGATAGCGCGCCGGCACCAGCTCCTGGATCGTCGAATTGATCGCGGTATATTCGCCGCCGATACCCGCCCCGGTCAGGAAGCGAAACAGCGCATAACTCGCCACGTTCCACGACAGCGCGGTGGCTGCGGTCGCGGCGAGATAGAGCGCGAGCGTGATGAAGAACAGTTTCTTGCGCCCGATCCGGTCGGTCAGCCAACCGAAGCCGAGCGCGCCCAGCACCGCACCCGCGAGATAGGCGCTGTTGGCGAGGCCGACATCGAAATTCGAAAACTGCAGCGTCGGGCTCTCCTTCAGCGCGCCCGACAATGCGCCCGCAAGCGTGACTTCCAGTCCGTCGAGGATCCAGGTGATGCCGAGCGCGGCCACCACGCGGGTATGAAAGCCGCCCCAGCGCAGGCAATCGAGCCGTGCAGGGATACTGGTCTCGACAATGCCGTCGTTATCCTGCTTGGCCGTTGCGGAAATGGAAGCACTCTCACCCACTGCCGCACCGTCCCGTATCGCTTTCGCAACCATCCGATTGGACCAATGAAAAACACCCCGGAACGCCCCAGCCCCAGGGTTTTCACGTCAAATTGCGGCAAACATGATGCCCGACACGAAGATAACGCCCTCGGAGGATGGGGGTTCCGCGGGCATTGGGGTGGCGAAATTGCATAGCTATCGCGATGACGCGCGCACGCGCGGTATTCCGTGCGCTATGGCCTATCCTCGCATTGCGAAAACGACAAGGGAACCGAACGATCGGGCGACCGTTTTCGGCAAAAACCGGAAATGGAGTTGACCATGGCCGAACGACGGAAGACCACACACCCACGGAAGACCGCAGTCCGAGAAAGCAGCCGCAGGACACCTGCGAAGAAATCATCACCGAAGCGCTGGTCGCAACGCGTGACAAGGGAAAGCGACGCGCTCGATCTGAAACGCGGTGTCTTCAAGCTGACCAGTGCGAAGAAGATCGCGGCGTCGCTCAAGCGATCCGCAGAGCACAGTTCGCGCCGCAAGGCTGGCGCCTATCGCTCAGCGCTGTCGATGCTGACCTTCTATATCAACCGCGCCGGCAAGACCTTGCCCAAAACGCAGCGCGCGCGACTGGAACGCGCGAAGGTCGAGCTGAAGCATCAGTTCGGGAGAGACTAGTCGCGATGTCGTCCCTGCGAAAGCAGGGGGACGGGTTGATAGGTTCTCGCCCTTACTCGCTGTCGCCCCTGCGAAGGCAGGGGGCGACAGCGATGGATACCCTCACGCCGCCCTGATATTCGCCATGAAGCGGTCGAGCTCTTCGCGCAAACGCGTGCTTTCGCTCGACAGCGTGCGCGCCGAATTGAGCACTTCCTCGGAAGCCGAGCCGGTTTCGGTCGCGCCGCGATTGACGTGCATGACGTTGGCGGCGGCCTCCGTCGTGCCTTGCGCGACGTTCTGGACGCTGCGCGCGATCTCCTGCGTTGCCGAGCTTTGCTGCTCGACGGCGCTCGCGATCGTCGCGGCGATGTCCGAGATTTTTCCGATGGTGCCGCCGATCTCCTTGATGGCGGCGACCGATTCCTGCGTCGCGCCCTGCATACCCGAGATGTGATTGGAAATCTCGTCGGTCGCTTTCGCGGTCTGGCTGGCGAGCGATTTGACTTCGGACGCCACCACGGCAAAGCCGCGGCCGGCATCGCCCGCGCGGGCGGCCTCGATGGTGGCGTTCAGCGCCAGCAGGTTGGTCTGCTCGGCGATCGCCGTGATCAGCTTGACGACGTCGCCGATCTCCTGCGCGGCGCGCGACAGCTTGCCGATCCGGCCGTCGGTCTGTTCGGCCTGACGGACGGCTGCTTCCGCGATCTGGCTGCTTTCCTTGACGCGGCGCCCGATCTCGTCGACGGACGCCGACAATTCCTCGGTTGCTGATGCCACCGACTGCATGTTGCTGGAGGCTTCTTCCGAGGCGCCGGCAACCTGGCTCGACAGGCTCTGGGTGGTTTCAGCCGTCCGCGTCAACGTGCCTGCGGCGGCTTCAAGCTGCACGGCCGACGACGATACGTTGGCGACGATGGCGCCGACCGCCCTCTCAAATTCGTCGGCGAAGCGAATCAGTTCGGCGCGGCGCGCCTCGCTCGCCGCCTTGTTCTGGGCTTCCTGGGTGGCGGCGTCGCGCTCGGCGCGGGCGATGGCCTGCACCTTGAACTCCTCGACCGCACTCGCCATCTCGCCGAGCTCGTCCTTGCGGCCGAGGCCGGGCAGAACAACTTCGAAATTGCCGGCAGCGAGTTCGCGCATCGCACTGCACATCGCCGTCATCGGCCGGGATATGCCCTTGCCGAGCAGCAGCGCCAGCAAACCGCCGAGCACGAAACCGCCGGCGGCCAGCATCAGGATCAGCCGCTCGGTCTCGCCGATGGTCGCGTCCGACTCGGCTTCGAGCCGCTTCTGGTCGGCCAGCAGATCGGACTTCATCGCCGCCGAGCCCTTGTTGATGGCTGCGGCCGACTCCGTCATTTCCAGGGTCAGTTCGTCGATCTCCTTGGCATTATCGACCAGCTTGGCGAGCGACTTCTGGTATTCCTCCAGGAGAACCGAGATCTCCTGAACCCCCTCGCGAATCTTGTCATTGTTCGCCGGGATCGCCTTTAGCGAGTTGCCGAGAAATTTCAGGCGCGCGAGCGCGCTGGATGCGACCGTTTTGTCCGAGTTGATGACGAACGTGTTGGCTAATCCGACCACGGCCTGAAATTCATCGGCCACTTTTTTCGCGCTGAAGGTGACCGCCTGAAGCTCGGATTCATCGGCATTGCTGGGGAGATCGTCGAGCTTGTAATAAAGCGACTGGCCGCTGCGCGTCAGCTGGTTTTGCGCGATCCGGGCGCTCTCGTCCTTGACCTTGAGGATATCGGCGAAAATCTTGGTGAAGGCGCGGAATTCGCGCTCCAGTTTTGCGACCTGTTCGAGCCGGCCCGGGCTGATGGTGCCCTTCATCGAGGCGATGATCGCTTCCTTCAGGTTGGCTTCGGCCGCTAGCGCCGCCTTGCCGTCCTCTTCCTTTCCGGTGACCACGAAATAGCGGGCGAGCGAGCGATAGGAGATCAGTTCGCGATCGATGTCGCGCGACAGATCCGCCTCCTGCACGCTGCGCCGGTAGGAATCCACGCCGGCCGAAACATGTTCGAATCCGAGATAGGCAAAACCCATGCTGGCGGCCGAAATTACCAGCACGACGGCAAAGCCGAGCATGATCTTGGCGCGGAACCGCAGGGTTCGGAGCTTGAAGGACGAGCCGCCACGTTTCAAAAATCGCACGTCACACCCCGTTTTCGTTCTGAAAAACAGGCATCGGGAGGCTCCCGCCCCCCAATCCAGTGCGCAAAGATAAGGCAGAATGGATAAGGCTGCGTAAATCCGGGCAAGTTGGCAAGGGTGGTGACCGTCTCTTACCCTCCCCTGGAGGGGTCGAGACGAGCGAAGCTCGCTCTTGGGTCGACGCTCATGAAATGAGCGGCGGGCTGGGGTGACGGTCTCTCCTTGCGAACAGTGCCCGAGTTGAGAGATCACCCCACCCCGTCACGCATCTGACGATGCGTGCCGACCCACGAGCGAGCTTTGCTCGTCTCGGACCCCTCCAGGGGACGGTAAAAAAGACTCTGCTTGAGAGTCCTCCGCGCACGCTACGCGAATGTCATCACAATGACGGGCCCCATCAAAATCCTAGTTGCAAGTTCCCTCTCCCGTGTTTCTAATTGGAATAATTATAAAACATCGGGAGGTACCACGCGTGTCGACAGTCAAACTGACGGTAAACGGCAAAGCCGTCTCGGCCGAGGTCGAGGACCGGACCCTTCTCGTCCATCTCCTGCGCGACAATTTGAACCTGACCGGCACCCATGTCGGCTGCGACACCAGCCAGTGCGGCGCCTGCGTCGTCCACATCGACGGCCGGGCGGTAAAATCCTGCACCGTGCTGGCCGGCCAGGCGGCGGGTTCGAACGTCACCACCATCGAGGGCATCGCCAAAGGCGACGAACTGCACCCGATGCAGGCGGCGTTCCGCGACAATCACGGCCTGCAGTGTGGTTACTGCACCCCGGGCATGATCATGTCGGCGATCGATATTGTGCACCGCCACAGCGGCAAGCTCGACGAGGCGACCGTCCGGCACGAGCTGGAAGGCAACATCTGCCGCTGCACCGGCTACCACAACATCGTCAAGGCGGTGCTCGATGCGGCCGGGCGCATGAAGGTCGCGCAGGCGGCGGAATAGAAGCCGCCGGCCAGCAATTTTTCGAATTCAACACCGCGTTTCGAAGGAAATGGCGGGAACAATAACTCCGGTTGGGAGGACAGGACATGGGCGTTGAAGGCATTGGCGCAAGCGTGGTGCGCAAGGAAGACCGCCGTTTCATTACCGGCAAGGGCCGCTACGTCGACGATATCAAGCTGGTGGGGATGACCCACGCACACTTCGTCCGCAGCCCACATGCGCATGCCAGGATCAAGAGCATCGACACGTCGGCGGCGATGAATATGCCGGGTGTGGTCGGTGTCCTGACCGGCCAGCAACTCGTGGACGACAAGATCGGCAATCTGATCTGCGGCTGGGCCATTACCTCCAAGGACGGCACCGGCATGAAGATGGGCGCATGGCCGGCGATGGCGCCGGAGACTGTGCGCTTTGTCGGCCAGGCGGTCGCGGTCGTGGTCGCCGAGACCAAGAACCAGGCCAAGGACGCGGCCGAGGCCGTGGTCGTCAATTACGAAGAGCTGCCCGCCGTTCCGGACATTCGCGCCGCGATCGCGCCGGGCGCACCGCAGTTGCACCCGGAAGCGCCGGGCAACGTGATCTATGACTGGGTCATCGGCGATGAAGGCGCGACCGATGCCGCGTTCAAGTCGGCGGCCAATGTCGTGTCACTCGACATCACCAACAACCGGCTGGTGCCGAACGCCATGGAGCCGCGCGCGGCGATCGCCGAATATAACGAGCCGGAAGAGCATTTCACGCTCTACACGACCTCGCAGAATCCGCATGTCGCCCGCCTCGTGCTGTCGGCGTTCTACAACATCGCGCAGGAGCACAAGCTGCGGGTGGTGGCGCCCGACGTCGGCGGCGGCTTCGGCTCGAAAATCTTCATTTACCCTGAGGAAATGGTGGCACTGTGGGCCTCCAAGAAGGTCGGCCGTCCCGTGAAGTGGACCGGCGACCGCACCGAAGCCTTTTTGACCGACGCCCATGGCCGCGACCACCTCACCAAGGCGGAGATGGCGTTAGACAAGGACAACAAGGTCACCGGCCTGCGCGTAAAAACCTACGCCAATCTCGGCGGCTACATGTCGCTGTTCTCCTCCTCGGTGCCGACCTATCTCTATGCGACGCTGCTGTCGGGCCAGTACAACATCCCCAACATCTTCGCCGAAGTGATCAGCGTCTATACCAACACGGTGCCGGTCGACGCCTATCGCGGCGCAGGCCGTCCCGAAGCAAGTTTTGTGGTGGAACGGCTGATGGAGACGGCGGCGCGACAGTTGAAAGTCGATCCGGCCGAGTTGCGCCGCAAGAACTTCATCACGCAATTCCCGCACCAGACGCCTGTTATCATGGCCTACGACATCGGCGACTTTAATGCCTCGCTCGATGCGGCGATGAAGGCGATCGATTACGCGGGCTTCCCGGCGCGCAAGGCGAAAGCCAAGTCCGAGGGCAAACTCCGCGGCATCGGCGTTTCCTGCTACATCGAGGCCTGCGGCATCGCGCCGTCCAAAGCCGTCGGTAGTCTCGGCGCCGGCGTGGGCCTGTGGGAATCGGCGGAAGTGCGCGTCAATCCGGTCGGCACCATCGAAGTCCTGACGGGATCGCACAGCCACGGCCAGGGTCATGAGACGAGCTTCTGCCAGCTGGTGGCAGAGCGCCTCGGCATTCCGATCAGCCAAGTGCAGATCGTCCATGGCGACACTGATAAAGTGCAGTTCGGCATGGGCACCTACGGTTCGCGCTCGGCGGCTGTCGGTCTCACCGCGATCCTGAAGGCGATGGAAAAGGTCGAAGCCAAGGCCAAGAAGATCGCAGCCCATCAGCTCGAGGCATCCGAAAACGACATCGTCATCGAGAACGGCGAGTTCAAGGTCACCGGCACCGACAAGTCGATCGCGCTGCCGATGGTCGCGCTCGCCGCCTACACCGCGCACAATTTGCCTGACGGCATGGAGCCGGGCCTGAAGGAAGGCGCGTTCTACGACCCGACCAACTTCACCTTCCCGGCCGGCGCCTATATCTGCGAAATGGAAGTCGATGCCGCCACCGGCAAGACTTCCTTCGTCAACTTCGTGGCGGCGGACGATTTCGGTCGCCTGATCAACCCGATGATCGTCGAAGGCCAGGTCCATGGCGGCCTTGCCCAGGGCATCGGCCAGGCGTTGCTGGAGGGCGTGGTGTATGACGCTTCCGGCCAGCTCGTGACCGCGTCGTTCATGGATTACACCATGCCGCGCGCGGACGATCTGCCGTCGTTCAAGCTGTCGCACACGACCACGCTGTGTCCGGGCAATCCGCTCGGCGTCAAGGGCTGCGGCGAAGCCGGCGCGATCGGCGCTTCGGCTGCCGTGATCAACGCCATCACGGATGCGATCGGCAACAACGAACTGGAAATGCCGGCGACGCCTGATCGGGTGTGGCACGCCATTCACGGCAACGCATAAGAGGGAGCAAAGTCATGTACCAGACAACCTATCACCGCCCCTCCTCCGTCGACGAAGCGGCAAGCCTGTTCGCCAAGGGTTCGGACTCGAAGTACCTGGCCGGCGGCCATACGCTGATCCCGGTCATGAAACAGCGGCTGGCCTCGCCATCCGATGTCATCGATCTCTGCAAGATCAAGGAACTGGTTGGCATCGAGCCAACCGGTGACGGAATCATGATCAAGGCGGCGACGACCCATCACGACGTGGCCTCGAGCGAGACGGTGCAAAAGGCGATCCCGGCGCTGGCCTACCTTGCCACGCTGATCGGCGATCCGGCCGTGCGGCATCGCGGCACCATCGGCGGCTCGCTCGCCAACAACGATCCCGCGGCCGACTATCCGGCGGCGGTGCTGGCGCTCGGCGCCACCGTGAAGACCAACAAGCGTTCGATATCGGCGGATGATTTCTTCAAGGGCCTGTTCACCACGGCGCTCGACGACGGCGAAATCATCACCGCCGTGTCGTTCCCGGTTCAGGCCAAAGCGGGCTACGCCAAGTTCAACCACCCGGCGTCGCGCTTCGCCCTGACCGGCGTGTTCGTCGCCAAAACCCCGGGAGGTGACGTCCGCGTCGCAGCCACGGGCGCATCGCAAAACGGCGTAATGCGGGTGTCCGCGATCGAGGCGGCGCTGAAGGCGAACTGGTCGGCAGGCGCGATCGACGGCGTCAAGATTTCCGCCGATGGCTTGATGAGCGATATTCACGGAACATCGGACTATCGCGCCAACCTGATCAAGGTCATGGCGCAGCGCGCGGTGACCGCCGCGGGCTAGCAGCGCCTGAACACAACTTTCATGCGAGCGGCGCGCAGCAATGCGCGCCGCTTTCGCATTTTGATACGATTCTCGGCAAAAGATGCTTGCCACGCTCTCGCTTCGGCAGGACAATTTAGCTAATCAACTAATTAAGACGCTTCTGTTGGGAGAGAAAACAAGTGCTCGACAAACCAGCCGCCCAATCCGCTACCCGCACCTCCGGCCCGCTCGCCGGTTTCCGCATCGTCGAATTCGCCGGCATCGGCCCGGGCCCGTTCGCCTGCATGCTCCTGGCGGATATGGGCGCAGAGGTCGTTACGCTTGACCGCGTCGGCGCCGGCAAGAACCTGAAGGCCGTCGCGGTACGCGGCCGCAAGGTCATCGAGCTTGATCTGAAGGATAAAGCTGCCATCGCGCAGGTCCTCGACCTGCTTGCCGGTGCGGACGCACTGATCGAAGGTTTCCGCCCCGGCGTGATGGAACGTCTCGGCCTCGGCCCGGACGTCGTGCTCGCGCGCAATCCAAAGCTGGTCTATGGCCGCATGACCGGTTGGGGCCAGGAAGGCCCGCTTGCTAACGCCGCCGGTCACGACATCAACTACATCTCGATCACCGGCGCGCTTGCGGCGATCGGGACGAAGGAAAAGCCGGTGCCGCCGCTCAACCTCGTCGGCGATTTCGGCGGTGGAGCGCTCTACCTCGTGGTCGGCGTGCTTGCCGCCATGCTTGAAGCCTCGAAGTCGGGCAAGGGCCAGGTAGTGGACACCGCGATGTGCGACGGCGCGGCATCGCTGATGTCGATGTTCTTCGACATGAGCGCGATGGGGCGCTGGACCGAGGGCCGCGACCAGAACTTTCTCGATGGCGGTGCGCATTTCTATGGCGTCTATGAATGCTCCTGCGGCAACTTCATCTCGATCGGCTCGATCGAACCACAATTCTACGCGCTGCTGCGCAAACATGCCGGCCTGACCGACGCCGATTTCGACGCGCAGATGGACCGCAAGGCCTGGCCGGCGCTGAAGGACAAGCTGACAAAGGTGTTCAAGAGCAAGACCCGCGAGGACTGGTGCAAGATCATGGAAGGCACCGACATCTGCTTCGCACCGATCCTGACCATGGCGGAAGCGCCGAAGCACCCGCACATGGCGGCGCGCAAGGTGTTCGTCGAGCGCCATGGCGTGACCCAACCCGCGCCCGCGCCGCGTTTCTCACGGACGCCGTCGGCGATCCGCGAGCCGGTGACGGCGGATATCGGCGAACTGACGAGCGCGTGGAAGGCGGGAAGGTAATACTCACCGTCATTCCGGGATGGTCCGAAGGACCAGTCCCGGAATCTCGAGATTCCGGGTTCGATGCTTCGCATCGCCCCGGAATGACGACGACGTTTGAGAGCTACGCCGCGTTCCCCACCTTCAACACCCCTCTTCGAATCTGATCTTCCTCGATCGATTCGAACAGCGCCTTGAAATTACCCTCGCCGAACCCGTCATCGCCCTTGCGCTGGATGAACTCGAAGAAGATCGGCCCGATCGCGTTCGCCGAAAAGATCTGCAGCAGCACTTTTGTCTGGCCGCCATCGACGACGCCCTCGCCGTCAATGAGAATGCCGTCGCGCTGCAGACGGGCGACGTCCTCGCCATGCCGCGGCAGCCGCGCGTCGATCTTCTCAAAGTAGGTATCGGGCGGCGATGGCATGAATGGCAATCCTGCCTCGCGCAGCGTCTCGACGGTAGCGTAGATATCCCGCGCGCCGCAGGCGATGTGCTGAATGCCCTCGCCGCGATAGATGTTGAGATATTCCTCTATCTGGCCAGAGTCACCTGCGTCCTCGTTGATCGGGATTCGGATCTTGCCGTCCGGGCTGGTCAGGGCACGCGAGAATAGGCCCGACGCACGGCCCTCGATGTCGAAGAACCGGATCTGGCGGAAGTTGAACAGCGTCTCATAGAAGCCGGTCCACACATCCATGCGGCCGCGATGGACGTTGTGGGTGAGGTGATCGATGTAATAGAGCCCGGCGCCCGCGGGACGCGGGTCCTTCGCGCCAAGCCATTCGAACTCGATGTCGTAGGCTGAGCCCTTGGCGCCGTAGCGATCGACGAAATAAAGCACGCTGCCGCCGATGCCCTTGATGGCGGGAACATCGAGCGTCTTCTGCGCGGAAGAAACATCAGCGGCCTCCGCACCGAGCGAAAGCGCCCGCTGATAGGCCAGCGTCGCATCAACCACGCGAAACGCCATCGACGGCGCGCAGGGCCCATGCGCGGCGACGAAGCCATAGCCGTGGGTGCCGGGCTCCTCGTTGACGAGGTAATTGATGTCGCCCTGGCGATACACCGTGATCTTCTTGGTCTTGTGGCGGGCGACCGGCGCATAACCCATCAGCGCGAACAGCGCGTGCAGCTCCTCGGGCTTCGGGTGGGCGTATTCGACGAACTCAAACCCATCGGTGCCCATCGGATTGTCGGCGCTGATGGTGGCAGCCGGCGCGTCATGCGGAAACGGACCCATAGAGAATCTCCCGAAAATTGATCTGGATCAATATCGATCGAAACGGGCGCAAAGTGCGTGCAAATGGCGGTGTAGTTATCTATAATCGCGCACATATCGTGCATAGAAACGGCAATTTCCGCATGATCTCCGTAGACGCCTTCGACCTCAAAATGCTCGCCGCCCTGCAGGACGACGGCCGGCTGACCAACCAGCAACTCGCCGACCTCGTCGGCCTGTCGGCCTCGCAGTGCTCGCGGCGGCGGATGCGGCTGGAGGAAGAGAGGGTGATCGCGGGCTACCACGCCGACCTCGCCGGCGAAGCCCTCGGCTTCAACCTGATCGCCTTCGTCCACATTACGCTGGCGACGCATTCGCCCGACAACGCCAAGAAATTCCGCGCGCTCGTCAACCGTGTCGACGACATCCAGGAAGCATACTCGCTGACCGGCGATGCCGATTACGTGCTGAAGATCGTGCTGCGCGACCTGAACGACCTCTCCGGCCTCGTCAACGACGTGCTGATGCCGCACCAGAGCGTGGCCCATGTGCGCTCCTCGATCGTGCTGGACCGGCTGAAGGAGAGCGCGAGGTTGCCGCTGAAATCCTGACGTGGCCCAATTCGAGGGAAATTTGTCATTCGCGTTTTCCAGCCGATTTGCGATGATCGCCCGGAATCACACCGCGAGGCGACGATGGCGCTGCAACTCCGCCCGAACTGCGAATATTGCGACAAGGACCTGCCGCCAAGCGCGACGGACGCGCTGATCTGTTCCTATGAATGCACGTTCTGCGCGGATTGCGTGGACAACAAGCTGCATAATGTCTGCCCGAACTGCGGCGGCGGTTTTGTGCCGCGGCCAATCCGGCCCGCCACCGAGCGGCGGCCCGGCGTGTGCGTGACGAAGCAGTTGCCATCGGATAAGCGGGTGCACTTGAAGCACAGCGTGGAAGATGTCGCCGCTCATTCGGCGCGGCTCAAGGACATTCCGCCGCAGGAGCGGTGAAGCCTCGCGTCATTGCGAGATGCCGTAGGGTGGGCAAAGCGAAGCGTGCCCACCATCTCGCAGCTGGGTGGCTGATGGATGGTGGGCACGTCGCTTCGCTCCTTTGCCCACCCTACGGCATCTCGCGATGACGGAGAGACAGAGAGTCACTCCGCCGCCAAAATCGTCCCCTCGACCTCGCCAAATCCGACGCGGTAGCCGTCGCCCTGGCACCAGCCGCGCATCACGAGCGAATCCCCGTCCTCCAGGAACGTCCGTTTCACGCCCGCGGCCAACTCCACCGGTTCGGTGCCGTTCCAGCTTATTTCAAGCAGGCTGCCGCGCTGATCCTTTTCCGGACCCGAGATGGTGCCGCTCCCTAAGAGATCGCCGACATTCATGGCGCAGCCGCTTGAAGCATGGTGCACGAGCTGCTGCACCGACGACCAGTACATGTATTTGAAATTGGTGCGGCTGATGTTTTGGGCCTCGTTCATCGGCGCGGCACGCAAGCCGACCTCGAGCGCCATGTCGTAATTGTTCGGCTGCACCTGCTGAAGATACGGCAGCGGTTTTGGATCCTGCACAGGCCCATGCAATCGAAATGGCTCCAGCGCCTCGCGCGTCACTACCCACGGGCTGATCGAGGTCCCAAACACCTTGGCCTGGAATGGCCCGAGCGGCACATACTCCCATTGCTGGATATCGCGCGCGCTCCAGTCGTTCAGGATCACGAAGCCAAAGATCATTTCCTCGGCCTGCTTCTCCGTGAGCATCTCGCCCATCACCGACGGCTGGCCGACGATCACGCCCATTTCCAGTTCGAAATCGAGCCGCTTGCATGGCCCGAAACTCGGGACCTCGGCGCTCGGCGGCTTCAACTGTCCGCGCGGACGGCGCACCGGCGTGCCGCTGACGACGACGGTGGAAGCACGGCCGTTGTAGCCGATCGGCATGTGCAGCCAGTTCGGCTGCAGCGCGTTGTCCTTGCCGCGGAACATCACGCCGACATTGGTGGCGTGCTCCCTGGACGAATAGAAATCGGTATAGCCGGAGACGGCGAACGGCATGTGCAGCTTGACGTCAGCCATCGGCACCAGCGCGCGCTTGCGCAAGCTCTCATTGTCGCGCAGTTCCGGATGATCCTGCCGCAGAAGCTCGCTGATCCGCGCGCGCGTGTTCGACCAGACTTTTGGTCCCAGCGCCATGAACGGATTGAGTTGAGGTGCTGCGAACACCGCCGGCTCGACGACATCGAAGCGGCAGTCCTGCGCGAGCTGCCAGAGATCGAGCACGTAATCGCCGATCGCGACGCCTATGCGCGGGGCGAGCCCGTCCTTGGCGGAGAATACACCGTAGGGGAGATTCTGGATCGGGAAATTAGACGTGGCGTCGACGTCGATGAAGGAGCGGAGAGAGGGATCGTTGGGATGGGGCATGGTTTCCTCGTGAGTGCGGCGACGCTTTTTTCACCCTCCCCTGGAGGGGGAGGGTCGGCCCATATTGAGCGCAGCGAAATATGAGACGGGGTGGGGTGATCTCTCGACTCGGGCACTGTTCGATGCGGAGAGACCGTCACCCCACCCCGCCGCTCATTTCATGAGCGTCGACCCTCCCCCTCCAGGGGAGGGTAAGATGGTCACGGCTTGTTCGGGTCGAACCGCTTCTCCAAGCCCTTCCAGCAATCGGCGTAGTCACCCTGCAAGGTCGCCGACTTCGCTGCGTGCGCCGTCACACGTTGCGGAAAACGCGTCTCGAACATGAAGGCCATGGTGCCGGTCAGCTTCACCGGCTTCAACTCGCCGTTGCTGGCGTGATCGAACGCCTGGCGATCCGGGCCATGCGGCAGCATCATGTTGTGCAGCGAGATCCCGCCGGGGACAAAACCTTCCGGCTTGGCGTCGTAGACGCCGTAGATCAGCCCCATGAACTCCGACATGATGTTCATGTGATACCAGGGCGGACGGAACGTGTTTTCGGCGACCGCCCAGCGTTCCGGGAAAATCACGAAGTCGATGTTGGCGGTACCCGCGGTCTCCGACGGCGAGGTCAGCACCGTGAAGATCGAGGGATCGGGATGGTCGAAGCCGATGGCGCCGACCGGCGAGAACGTGCGCAGATCGTATTTGTAGGGCGCGTAATTGCCGTGCCACGCCACCACGTCGATCGGCGAATGCGGCAAGGTCGTCTTGAACAGCGAGCCGCCCCATTTCACGTAGAGTTCGGTCGGCGTGTCCTTGTCCTCGTAAGCCGCTACGGGCGTGAGGAAGTCGCGCGAATTGGCGAGGCAGTTGGCGCCGATCGGCCCCCGTTCGGGCAGCGTGAAGGCGCCGCCATAATTCTCGCAGAGATAGCCACGCGCGGGCCCTGACGGAATCTCGACGCGGAATTTCACGCCGCGCGGGATCACCGCGATCTCGCCGGGTTCAATGTCGATACGGCCGAATTCGGTGACAAGACGCAGATTGCCCTGCTGGGCCACGAACATCATCTCGCCGTCGGCATTGTAGAAGTGCTGATCGACCATCGACTTCGTGATGAGATAGACATGCGCCGCCATGCCGGCCTGGGTGTTGGCATCGCCCGCCGTGGTCATGGTCTGCACGCCCTGCAGGAAGGTCATGTCCTCCTCTGGGATCGGCGCCGGGTCCCAGCGCAGCTGTGCGATCGGCAGTTCATATTCGTGACACGGCGCGGTGCGCCACAGCCCGGCATCGGCTCTGGCAAAGCGCCCTGAATGCTTCACCGACGGGCGAATCCGATAAAGCCATGAGCGCTCATTGCTGCCGCGCGGCGCTGTGAACGGCGAGCCGGAAAGCTGCTCGGCATAGAGCCCGTAGGCGCAGCGCTGCGGCGAGTTGCGCCCCATCGGCAGTGCGCCGGACAACGCCTCGGTCTCAAAACTGTTGCCGAAGCCGGACATGTAGCCCGGCGTCAATTGCCCGGTGCCTCGAACCATCTGATCAGGCGAGGTGTTGATATTCATGGTCATCCTCCTCCTTGCAGGGCGGTCCACATTTCCTGGTCGCGCTTGTCGGTCCAGATCACGGGATCGTCGATCCCCGATGCTTCGTCGAACGCGCGCGAGACGTTGAACGGCAGGCAGTGCTCGTAAATGGCGAAGCTGGAGAATTTCGGGTCCATCACCTCGCGGGTCGCGGCCATGGTCTCCTTCAGCGTGCGGCCCTTGGCGACCGAGCTTTCTGCTGCGCCGTAGAGCGAGGTGACAAAATCCCGCGTCATCGCAATCGCGTCGCGACCGGTCGAAAGACCTTTCAGCGCATCGCCACGGCCCGGCGCGATCGCCTTCGGATTGAAGGCGCGAATTTCATTCAGCGTGGCCGGCCATTCGCGCAAATGCGCGTCGCCGCAATAACAGGCCGAGTGGTATTCAATGAGGTCACCCGAGAACATCACTTCGGCATCCGGCACCCAGGCCACGATGTCGCCCGAGGTATGCCCCGCGCCGAGCTGCATCAAACGCACCTCGCGTTTGCCCAGATAGATCGACATCTCGCCTTCAAAAGTCAGCGTCGGCCAGGTCAGGCCGGGGATGCTCTGCGCATCCTGGAACAGGCGGGGAAATCGGCCATATTCGGAATCCCAATCCTGCTGGCCGCGCTCCTCGATCAGCCGATGGGTTTCCGCCGAAGCCACGATGCCCTGCGCCTTGTAGGCGGAAGCGCCGAGCACGCGCACCGCGTGGTAATGCGACAGCACGACGTACTTGATCGGCTTGTCGGTGACGGTACGCACTCGCTCGATCACTTTATTTGCCATAGCCGGCGTCGACTGCGCGTCGAACACCAGGCAACCGTCGTCGCCGACGATGATCGCCGAGTTCGGATCGCCCTCGGCGGTGAACGCGTAAAGATCAGTGCCGATTTCGGAGAAGGTGATCTTCTTCTCGGCGAGATCCGTGGTGGACGCGAAACCTTTGGCCATCAATTCGATTCCTGACTTCGTTCGAGATGTGAATTATTGCTGCTGTTGTTGCTGCTGTTGCTGGCTCGCATCGAGCATCCGCCGCTTGGCAAGGGCGATGGCCTCGTTCAGCACATCGAGGTCGCCGATGTGGTTGGCCAGCACCAGAACCAGCGCCGCGTCGAGATCGGCGCTTTGCGCCTCGCTCAGTCCGCGATGCGCCTCGACGACGGCGCGAAATGCGTCGTCAGGCTTGGCAAAATTCGAACTGGTCGACAGCGCCATGACAAAACCTCAGTTCAGGCCGGACGCGCGCGACAGCGCCGCATCGACTGCCGATCGTGACGGCTTGCGGAAACGCGCCGCAACGTAGCCATCAGGCCGCAGCAAATAGGCAGAGCCCGATTCGGCATCGTAACGCGCCGCAGCAAGGCCCGCGGCATCGGTCAAGCCGCCATCGCCGCCAATGCGGATGACGCCCACCCCTTCCGGTACTTCCGCAGCCGCACCATTGCCAAACTCCAGCAGTGTGAACCGCGTTCCACTCTTGATGAAGGCATCCGTCAGGAACATCGGCTCACCGTTTGCGGCGGCGACCGGCGCATCCTGCATCGAGGCCCCGGGTTGCGGGCCGCCGCGCCAGGAATCGCCGTCGGCGGTCGAGAGCGGTGTCGCGTAGATCGAGGGCGTCGAGAGACGCCCCCCGTTCACCATGCGCTTGCCGAATTCGGTTTCCTTGGCGAGCGACAGCACCGCCTTGCGCAGCCGCGCCTCCTGCGCTGTCACCGGCGCCATGAAGTCGGTCGAGCGCGTGGACTCGCGGATGTTCTCGTCGGCGGCAGCGCTGCGCTCGGTGTGATAGCTCTCGAGCAGCGCCTCGGGCGATGTTCCCCGCAGCACGCGATCGAGCTTCCACGCAATATTTTCGGCGTCTTCGAGGCCCGAATTGGCGCCGCGGGCGCCGAACGGCGAGACCTGGTGCGCGGCATCGCCGGCAAAAATCACCCGGCCATGGATGAACTTGTTCATCCGCCGGCACTGGAATTTGTACAGCGAGATCCATTCGAAATCGAACTTGTCGTGCCCAAGCATGCGCGCGATGC
The DNA here is from genome assembly GCF_036924765.1 of Bradyrhizobium sp. AZCC 1678. NCBI lineage: Bacteria > Pseudomonadati > Pseudomonadota > Alphaproteobacteria > Hyphomicrobiales > Nitrobacteraceae > Bradyrhizobium > Bradyrhizobium sp. AZCC 1678. The sequence continues at coordinate 1,072,570 of NZ_JAZHSE010000001.1, read as the reverse complement.
GCGGCCGCACATTCTCCGGCAGTTTTTCGACAGCGGGCTCGGCAAAACGATTGAGCTGCAGATCAATCCGCCAGATGTCGTCGGGCTGCTTGTGCAACAGCGCGGAGCGCCCGGCATGGAACGGCGGATCAAACCAGAACCAGCGCTCGGTCGGAAACGCGGCTGTCATCTTGACGTCGGCGATCAGGAACTGGTCCTCGAACACCTGGCCCTCAAATTCCGCACCCACCATCTGTCGCAGCGACGAGCGCGCGCCGTCGCAGGCGATGACATACTGCGCATTCAGCCGATACGGACCATCAGGCGTCTGGATCGTCAAAGCCACGTAGTCGTTGCGCGGCTCGAGCCCCGTCACCTTGTTGCGCCAGCGCAGGTCGATTGCTGGAAGCTCGCCGACGCGGTCGACCAGATAGGCCTCGGCATAGAATTGCTGCAGGTTGATAAAAGCCGGCCGCTTGTGCCCCTGCTCGGGCAGCAGATTGAACTGGTAGAGCAACTGCTCACCGTGAAAGATCTTGCCGACGCTCCACACCACGCCCTTGTCGACCATGCGCTGGCCGATGCCGAGCCGGTCCCAGAATTCGAGCGAGCGTTTTGAGAAGCAAATCGCCCGAGAGCCCTCGCCGATCCGATCGGCATCGTCGAGCAGCACGACGGATTGCCCGCGCTGCGCCAGATCGATCGCCAGCGACAGCCCCACGGGACCCGCACCGACCACGACGACGGCGTGTTCGGCCGGATTTGGCCCCGCCCGGTCCTGATCGGGGTGGCGGCGATAGCCGAACTGGGTATTAGTCTGCGCCATGCGGGCTCAATCCCCTGACTAGCCAAGGGCGTGCGATCCTGTTAAATTAGTCGCACCTGCAACTATCTTTAAACCCCGAGCCGGGTCCGGCGTCAACTCAAATCGAGGCTATCTTTGCCGAAAGCGTCTTCAAGCGAGGTGGCCACCGGTCCGCGTGACGAAAGCGCGTCGAAGAAGGACGCCAGGCTGGATCTCTTTGAGTTCGTCCCGTTCCGGCTGAACCGGCTCGCGGCCGAGGTCAGTTCGGCGCTGTCGGCGGAGTATGCGGTCCGCTACGGGCTCGATATTCCGGAATGGCGCGTGCTGGCGACGCTCGGCTTCCGCCACGATGCCTGCAGCGCGCAGTACATCGCCCAGTGCACCCGCACCCACAAATCCACCATCAGCCGCGCGGTCACGTCGCTGATGAAGCGGCAGATTGTCGAGCGCGTCGAGAACGAGGACGACCGCCGCGAATTCCGGCTGCGCCTGACGCGCAAGGGCGCAACGCTCTACGAGGAACTGATCCCGCGCTTGTTGCGCAGGGAGCAGGAGATATTGTCATGCCTCTCCGCGCAGGAGCGGCGCGATTTCGCGCGGCTGCTGGGCAAGATCGAGCAGAGCCTCGATCTGGTGCAGACCAGCGAAGAGGCGGACGCGAAGGAAGCCTACTGACCGGCTCACTTCACTGCCGTCACCACGATCTCCACGATGTGCGGCGGCTCGAGATCGACGCCGATGCAGGCGCGCATCGGCGGATTTTTGGTATCGACCCATTCGTCCCAGGCGCGGTTCATCTCGCCCTTGCGCTTGATGTCGGTGATATAGACGATGGCCGAGAGGATCTTGCTCTTGTCCGTGCCACACAGCGCGAGGCTTTCGTCGATCCGGGCGAGCGCCTTTGCGCTTTGCTCGTACATCGAGGGACTGACCGGATCGGGCGCGACCGCCACCGTGAAAACCAGATCGTCATGAGCGACGGCGCGGCTGCGGGTTGGCGTGAGCCCGGGAAAGCGGCTGATCATGGTTGCCTCCAGTTAGCGACTATCAAAGTGTGGTGTGCACCTCATTCCGGGGCGATGCGGAGCATCGAACCCGGAATGACGACGTTCACAACCGATCAATGTGCTTCGCGATGACAGGAAAATAATTATCCCCTGAACCGGCATCGATGGCTTCCTGCAGCACCTTGCCGATCAATTCCGCGCCGCGAATTCTGATGCCGGCGTCGGACGCCAGCTCCAGCGCGTAAGACAAATCCTTCAGCGCATATTCGGTCGAGAACGCGCGCTCCGGAAAATCACCGGGCACGATCGCCTTCATGCCGTGATTGCGTAGCGCAAAACTGTCGGCCGAGCCCTTTGAAAGCGTATCGAGCAGCAGTTTTGGATTGACGCCATTGTGCTTCGCCACCGCAACCGCCTCGGCCAGCGCGTTGACGGTTTCGAACAGCACCATGTTGTTGAGAATTTTCGTGACCTGCCCCGCGCCGACCTCGCCGCAATGGGTGATGTCGGTCGCAAAGCAGCGGATCAGCGGCTCGATCTCAGCGTAAAGCGCGGGCGTTGCTCCGACCATCACGCTGAGCGTGCCGTCCTGCGCCGCCTGTCGCGTGCGCGCGATCGGCGCATCGGCCCAGGCCGCGCCCTTGGCCTGCAATTGATTAGCAAAATCGCGAGTCTGGCTGACCGAGGACGTGCCGAGATCGACCACGACCCGCCCGCTCCGGATGTTCTTGAGGATGCCATCGCCCTCGAACACCGCGCGCACATGCTTGGCGCTCGGCAGGCACAGGAACAGCAAATCGCTTTGCCTGATCACATCGGCAACGGAGCCTGCGGTCTCGGCGCCCTCTTCCCGCAGCCGCCCCAACGGCTCCGGCGACAGATCAAAGGCAAGGACGCGCTTGCCGCTTTTCTTTGCCAGATTGCGGCAGATCGGCTCCCCCATCACGCCGAGGCCGATGAAGCCGATCGTCTTGAACGTTGACATCACAACCATCAGCTATTTCACGAACGAGCGTGATGGCGCCAGGTGCAGCGCGAACGCATCGACCTTGTCGCTGGCGCGCGGATAGATCTCGCTCACGATCGGATCGTGGCCGGGAATGAAACGGTCGGGATGGCCGGCAAGCCGCTCGACGATTTCCCAGCCCTGCGCCATATCGCCGACATTGTAGACGATCGGAAACGGGCTGCGCTTCTGCAGATTGGCATAGTAATGCGCCGCGTCCGACGCCAGCACCACCGGCCCGCGCGCCGTTTCCACGCGCACCACCTGCAACCCGTCGGAATGGCCGCCCACGCGATGCACCGTCACGCCGGGCGCGATCTCGCCATCGCCGGAATGAAAGGTGACGCGCTCGCCGTAGACATGGCGCACCATCGTGGTGACGTGCTCGACCGAAAACGGATGCCGCAGCATGCCGTTGCACATGCAGCGTCCGGTCGCGTAGCTCATCTCGCGGTCCTGCAGATGAAACCGCGCGTTCGGGAAGCGATCGAGATTGCCGGCGTGGTCGTAATGCAAATGGGTGACGATCACGTCGCGAATCGTGTCGGCGGCGACGCCGAAATTCGCCAGCGCGTCGACCGGATTGAGCGTCAGCTTGCGCGAGCGCGCCTTCGCCTCTTCGGCATTGAAGCCAGTATCGACCAGGATGTCGCGGCCACCCCCTCGGACCAGCCAGACGAAATAATCCAGATCCTGCGCCGTGGTCTCGTGCGGATCGGGGATCAGAAAATTCAAATGGGGGGTGCGCGGCGACATCGTGGCATAGCGCAGCGCGTAGATTTCGTAGGCATTTCCCATCGGTGTCACTTTTTTCTTGGATGTTTGGATTGGCCGATCACGGCAACAAGCCATTGTCATCCGCAAAGGTCAAACCCGGAAGACGAATGACAGCCGCGCGACCAGGCGGCACGCTATGTGAGAGGGATCACATTACCATCGACGGAATGGAGCGCGGGCGGCGAACTTGATCCCCGCCGAAGCTTGTCATCGGGCTTGCCAAACAGCGAGGCCCGGTGGCGGCGCACACAGGCCGAAAGGAACTCTTCAGATCGCCTTCGTGATCTGTGGCCGACCGTTGCCGGAGCGCCACTTATTCCCTCCATTCGCCGAGTCCCATCGCGGTTAATTGTCGCAATTAGTGACGACATCGCAAGCGGTTGCAAGCGGTTGACGGACTGCGGGCGCGGTTTGATAATGCCGATAGCGTAGAGTAAGGTCGCCGCGGCGCGAGCTGGCATCGGCGCTATTTTGGCTGGACTGCCGTGATCTGGACTGCCGTCATTATGAAAATCCGCCTCGCATTACTCCTCACATTGTTTTTTTTCGTTGCGTCGGTGGCCCCGTCGTTCGCAGCCGGTGAGCGCTATGCGCTCGTGATCGGCAACGCGAAATATCCGGACGCCGAGGCGCCGCTCAAGGAGCCGATCAACGATGCGCGCGACATCGCCGAAGAGCTCAAGCGCGACGGTTTCAATGTCGATATCGGCGAGAACCTCACCGGCGAGCAGATGCGCCGCGCTTTCGAGCGCCTGTATGGCAAGATCAAGCCGGGCTCGGTGGCACTGATATTCTTCTCTGGTTTTGGCGTGCAATCGAGCCGCCAGAGCTACATGATCCCCGTCGATGCCCAGATCTGGACCGAGCCCGACGTCCGCCGTGACGGTTTCAGCCTCGAGACCGTGCTGGGGGAGATCAACAGCCGCGGCGCCGGCGTCAAGATCGCGCTGATCGATGCCTCCAGGCGCAATCCGTTCGAGCGCCGGTTCCGCAGCTTTTCCGCCGGCCTTGCGCCGGTGATTGCGCCGAACGGCACGCTGGTGATGTATTCGGCTGCGCTCTCGTCCGTCGTTTCCGACAATGGCAGCGACCGCAGCCTGTTCGTGAAAGAGCTGCTGAAGGAAATCCGCACTCCCGATTTGATGGCGGAGGAAACGCTCAATCGCACCCGTGTGGGCGTGACCCGCGCCTCGCGCCAGGAACAGGTGCCGTGGATTTCGTCGTCGCTGGCCGAGGATTTCTCCTTCATCCCCGGCGGCTCAGGCCCGCGACCGGCGAGCCCGCCGCAGACTCCGGTGGCCACGGCGCCTGCAGCGCCAGCTGCTCCTGCTCCCTCGCCTGCGCCTGCACCGCCACCGGTGGTGGCCGCACCGGCACCTCCGCCGCCGCCCGCGTCGCCAAAACCGGCTGAAGCCGCGATTCCTCCACCCCCGCCGCCGGCCAAACCGGCCGAGAGCCCCAGTCCGACCGCGGTCGCGCTTGCCGACGATCCGACCATCAAGAGCCTGAACGCCAAGCTCAACGAAAATCCGGACGATGCGGCTGCGCTGTACCGGCGCGGGCAGGTCTATGCGAGCAAAGGCGCCTACGAGCTCGCCATCAAGGACTTCAACAATTCGCTGCGGCTGAACCCGAAGGATGTGGAAGCCTTCAACAACCGCTGCTGGGCGCGCACGGTGATCGGCGACCTGCAGGCGGCCCTGAAGGATTGCAACGAGGCGTTGCGGTTGCGACCGAATTTCGTGGATGCACTCGACAGCCGCGGCCTCGTCAACCTGAAGAGCGGCCAGAACAAGAATGCAATCGCTGATTTCGATGCCGCTCTCAAGATCAACCCGAGATTGACGTCGTCGCTGTATGGTCGGGGCCTTGCCAAGAAACGCAACGGCTCAATTTCCGAAGGCGACCTGGATATTAACAATGCGAAGGCGATGGACCCCAATATCGTCAAGGAATTCGCCGATTACGGGGTGCAGTGACGATTTTTTTTAGATGAAGGCTAGCGGCCCCTCGAACCCGGTGGCGGGCCGTCCAGACTAAAGCAAAGCAGCCGCCTGCGATCCAAGGTCCGGCAGCTCATTTGGATGACGTTGGAACCGCGTGGGAAGCCCTCAGGAGGGGGACTGGCAATGGCAAATATCTCGGCAGCGAAAACCTTTACCGCAATCGTCTCGGTTGCAACGCTCGGCGCCGCAATTTCCCTTGGTGCGGGAACCGCCCTGGCCCAGGACAAGAACGTCACCGAGGACCAGATCGTCCGCGCGCTGGCGCCCGAAAAGAAGCCGCTGACCCGCGGCCTTTCGACCGGCCCGCAGACCACCGTCGACCCGGCCGTAACCGCCGCCGAGGGCAAGTTCGTCCAGAAGATCCGCGGTCGCTCCACGCGGTCGCTTTCGAGCGCCGAGCGCGAAGAGATCGCCGCCATCGTCAAGGACAAGCCGAAGATCGATCTGGAGATCAACTTCGACTACAACTCGGCCGATATCAGCGCGAAGTCGCTGCCGTCGGTTCAGGCGCTCGGCCGCGCGCTCACCAACAATGATCTCAAGGGCTCGACCTTCGTGGTCGCCGGCCATACCGACGCTGCCGGCGGCGATGCCTACAACCAGGATCTCTCCGAGCGCCGCGCCGACGCGATCAAGCGCTATCTCGTCGACAAATATGGCATCAACGGCACCGATCTCGTCACCGTCGGATATGGCAAGAGCAAGCTCAAGGATCCGGGCCAGCCGATGGCGGAAGTGAACCGCCGCGTCCAGGTGGTCAACATGGAAAACAAGGCCACGGCGTCGAACGCAGCCAGATAAGGCCTTGCAATAAGGACCTGCAAGCAAGGGCGTGGCGCCGACCAATAGTTTCCGGCTACAATGCGTCCCGCAGCACCCGTGCGGGACGCATTCGTTTTGGGCTCCATTGCAGGTCGTCGGCCGGCCAAATGCGCCCTGTTTGATTTGACTTCCAGTCTGGATTGATCCGGCGATGAAATTCTCCGAATACCTCAAACCTGCGCTCGGAGTGGCTTTCGTTGCCGTTCTGGCCGTCGGCTATTACTGGTTCGAGCACCGTCCGCGCGCGGAAGAAAAAGACACGCCGGGTCAGGCGCTGGTGGTCGTGACCAAGTCCACCAATGCCTGCTTCTCCGACATGGTGCGGGTCACCGGCTTTATCGTGCCGCGCCGCGAGGCCCAGGTCGGCGTCGACCAGGAAGGCTCCAGGGTCACCGACCTGTTCGTCAAGGAAGGCGATATGGTCACCGAAAATCAGGAACTGGCGCGCCTCACCGCGCCGCCGCAGCAGCCGGGAGCCCCCGGCGGCCGATCCGGGCCGATATCGCTACGCGCACCTGCCGCCGGCCTCGTCACCGAAGTCAGGACCGCGGTCGGCGCTCCCGCCTCGCCGCAGGCCAGCCCGATGTTCCGCATTTCCGTGAACAATGAAATCGAGCTCGAAGCCGAAGTGCCGAGCGTTCATCTGCTCAAGCTCAATCCGGGTGCTACGGTGCGCATCAGCCGTGATGACGCGCCCGATGTTGTCGGCAAGGTCCGGCAGATCTCGCCGCAGATCGACCGCACCACCCAGCTCGGCAAGGTGCGGATTTCGCTGAACAACAATCCCTCCCTCAAGGTCGGCATGTTTGCCCGCGCCAATATCGACGCCAAGCGCTCGTGCGGCGTCGCCGTCCCGCGTACCGCCATCGACCGCCTCACCCTGCAGGTCGTGAAAGGCAACACCATCGAGACGCGACGGGTGCGCGTCGGCCTGACCTCCGAAACCTCCACCGAAATTCTTGAAGGCCTCGACGTCGGCGAAACCGTCGTGGCCGATGCTGGCACCTCTTTGCATGACGGCGACCAGGTCAAGACCATGTTCGCCGATGAACTCGAGCGCACGCGGGCACGCTAATGGCTTTGAATATCTCGGCATGGTCGATCCGGAACCCGCTGCCTTCGATTGTCTTCTCGATCATCCTGCTGGTGCTGGGCTGGGTCAGCTTCACCAAGCTCGCGGTGACGCGGCTGCCGAGCGCCGACATTCCGGTGATCTCGGTCGCGGTCGCGCAATTCGGCGCGGCTCCCGCCGAGCTGGAGAGCCAGGTCACCAAGACCATCGAGGACGGCGTATCCGGCGTCGAGGGCGTGCGGCATATTTCATCCTCGATCACCGACGGCCTGTCGGTGACCACGATCCAGTTCGCGCTGGAGACCAACACCGACCGCGCGCTCAATGACGTCAAGGACGCCGTCACCCGCGTTCGCTCCAACCTGCCGCAAAACGTCAACGAACCGCTGATCCAGCGCGTCGACGTGATCGGCCTGCCGATCGTCACCTATGCCGCGATCTCGCCCGGCAAGACACCGGAGCAGCTTTCCTATTTCGTCGACGACGTCGTCAAACGCGCGCTGCAGGGCGTGCGCGGCGTGGCGCAAGTCGAGCGTATCGGCGGTGTCGAGCGCGAGATATTGGTCTCGCTCGATCCGGACCGGCTGCAGGCCGCAGGGCTCACGGCCGTCAATGTCAGCCAGATCCTGCGCGGCACCAATGTCGACCTCGCCGGCGGCCGCGCCGAAATCGGCAAAAACGACCAGGCGATCCGCACGCTGGCCGGCGCCAAGACGCTGAACGAACTCGCCGGCACCATGATTCCGCTGTTCGGCGGCGGCGAGGTGCGGCTCGACGATCTCGGCACCGTCACCGACACCATCGCCGACCGCCGGACTTTTGCCCGCTTCAACGGCGAGCCGGTGGTGGCGCTCGGCATCAAGCGCTCCAAGGGTGCCAGCGACGTCGTGGTTGCAGCCGCCGTGCAGAAGCGAATCGATGCGCTGAAGGTCGCCTATCCCGACGTCGACCTGAAGCTGATCGATACCTCGGTCGACTTCACCAAGGGCAACTACGATGCGGCGATCTCGACCTTGTTCGAGGGCGCAATCCTTGCGGTGATCGTCGTGCTGCTGTTCCTGCGCGATATCCGCGCCACTATCATCGCCGCGATTTCGCTGCCGCTGTCGATCTTCCCGGCGTTCTGGGCGATGGATCTTCTCGGCTTCTCGCTGAACCTGGTCTCCTTCCTCGCCATCACGCTGTCGACCGGTATTCTGGTCGACGACGCCATCGTCGAGATCGAGAACATCGTACGCCATATGCGCATGGGCAAATCGCCCTATCGCGCGGCACTCGAAGCCGCCGACGAAATCGGCCTTGCCGTGATCGCGATCTCGCTGACGATCATCGCGATCTTTGCTCCCGCCAGCTTCATGTCCGGCATTGCCGGGCAGTTCTTCAAGCAGTTCGGCATCACCGTGTCGGTGCAGGTGTTCTTCTCGCTGCTTGCCGCGCGCTTCGTCACGCCGGTGCTCGCCGCCTACTTCCTCAAGGATCACCCGCACGAGGACCCGCCGCCCGGGCGAATCCTGCAGACCTACACCAAGTTGGTGACCTGGTCGGTGAAGCACTATTTCATCACCGTCCTGATCGGCTTCGGCGTCTTCGCCGCCTCGATCTGGAGCATCACACTGCTGCCGCAGGGCTTCCTGCCGGCGCAGGATACCGCGCGCTCGCTGCTCGCGATGGAGCTGCCGCCGGGCTCGCAGCTCGCCTATACCGAGAAGGTGACGGAGGAAATCGTCGCCCGCCTGCGCAAGCGGCCCGAGGTAAAGAGCATCTTCGTCGACGGTGGAAGGGTGCCGCCGGGAACACAGGAAGTGCGCCGCGCGGCGCTGATTATCAATTACACGCCGAAGGCCGATCGCAAGATCACGCAGCGGCAACTCGAGCTCGAGATCGGCCAGGAACTGGAAAACGTTCCGGACATCCGCTTCTGGTTCCTCGACGAGAACGGCCTGCGCGCGATTTCGCTTGTCGTGACGGGGGTCGACAGCAACATCGTCAACAACGTCGCCAGCGAGCTGGCGACGCAGATGAAGCGGATTCCGATCATCGCCAACGTGATTTCGGAAACCTCGCTCGACCGGCCTGAACTGCGTATCCGGCCGCGCGCCGAACTGGCGGCGCGGCTCGGCGTCTCCACCGAGAGCCTGTCGCAGACAATTCGTGTCGCCACCATTGGCGACGTCGGCCCGGCCTTGGCGAAATTCGATGCCGGCGACCGTCAGGTGCCGATCCGCGTCCAGCTCGAGGACAATGCACGCAGCGATCTGCAGATGCTGCAGCAATTGCGGGTGCCGCTCGGCCAGCGCGGCGAGCGTGGCGGCGTGCCGCTGTCGGTTGTCGCCGACATCCAGCTCGATCAGGGCCCGACCAGCATCAACCGTTACGACCGCGAACGGCAGGCGACGGTGGCCGCCGACCTCGTCGGCAACGCAGCGCTCGGCGACGCCACCAAGATGATCTACGACCTTCCGGTCATGAAGAGCCTGCCGAAGGGCGTGAAGGTCAGCCCGTCGGGCGACGCCGAAAGCCTCAACGAATTGTCGGAAGGCTTTGCCACCGCCATTACCGCCGGCCTGATGATGGTCTACGCCGTGCTGGTGCTGCTGTTCGGCACCTTCCTGCAGCCGATCACCATCCTGTTCTCGCTGCCGCTCTCGATCGGCGGCGCGATCGCAGCACTTCTGCTGACCGGCAAGCAGCTCACGACGCCGGTGTGGATAGGCATTTTGATGCTGATGGGCATCGTCACCAAGAACGCGATCATGCTGGTGGAGTTCGCGGTGGAAGCGATCCGCGAAGGCAAGAAGCGCGACGAAGCTATCATCGACGCCGGCATGAAGCGTGCGCGCCCGATCGTGATGACGACGATCGCGATGGCCGCGGGCATGATGCCATCAGCACTGGCGTTTGGTGCCGGCGGCGAATTCCGCTCGCCGATGGCCCTCGCCGTAATCGGTGGCCTGATCTTCTCCACCATCCTGTCGCTGGTGTTCGTGCCGGCGATGTTCATGGTGATGGACGATCTCGGCGCCCTGTGCTGGCGGCTGGGCAAGAAGCTGATCGTCTCCAGCGCAGAGACGGAGTCCGCAGGTCACGGATCGGAGCACAAGGAGCCGCCCGCCAAGGGCCCGCCGGCAATGTCGCCTGCGGCGGAGTGAGAGAGCATTTCGATTTCGCCGGTCCCGATATCGCTGAGGATCGTCGCCGTTACGACCACTTTCGGCAGACACGGATTGCCGTGCCGTTTGACGAGGTCAAGGCATGGGTTGCGAGCTGGGGGGCCGGCAACGAATTGCCCGGCCGCAACCTCGCAGGATCGGATGATCCTTCGCGATCCGCTTCGGCGCGGCCGACATTCTCTGGCACGGTCGCGAAGCGAGCGTGTACCCCGCAGCCCCTACTCGTTCCGCGCCACCGCCGTCAGCTTGGTCATGTTCTGCAGCAATATCCGTCCGCGCTGCAGGTCCAGAATGCCGTCCTTGCGCCAGAGTTGCAGTTGACGGTTGACGCTTTCGCGGGCGGCGCCGACGAAGACGCCGAGTTGCTCCTGCGAGATGTGCACTTCGGAACCGAAATCGGAGGCGAGCGCGCAGAGCCTTCGCGCCAGGCGAACCGGCAGCGGCTGAAGCACCGATTCCTCCATCCGCTCGCTCTGCCAGCGGATGCGCTGGCACAACAGCATCATGATCTTGATCGCGACCTTCGGCTCGCGCTCGAGGAAGGCCAGAAAATCCTCGCGCCGCAGCACGAAAAGTTCCGAAGGTTCGCCGGCGGTTGCGTCCGCAGTGCGGCTCTCCCCGTCGAGGACGGCGACCTCGCCGAACAGATCGCCGGGCCCCATGAAATTCAGCGTCAGGCGGCTGCCGTCGGAGGCGCCGGTCTCGATCCGGATCTGGCCGCGCCGGACCCCGTACAGCGCGTCGCCGGCATCGCCCTTCTGGAACAGCATTTCGCCGAGGCCGAGCTGCTGGGTGTGGCAAAGGCCGGAGATGCGCTGCAATTCGTCGGCGCCCAGATCCGCAAACATCGGGTTCATTTTCAAAATGACCGCAAATTCGGCCTGTTTGCTCATTGTACTACCTTCCAAAATAAGCCCGGTCCCGCCCCCTCAGGCCGTTAGCAAGATTCCCACACCAACGAGTGTGTCATAAGTCACATAACTTTGCAGTACCCTGGGAATATTTTTGGCTTGTTGGGCCCCATCCTCTTTCCGGGATAAGCTCGCCTGACCGGTTGCGCCCGCGTCTCGCGCCACCGAAATATGTGCCGTTTGCGCGGTCTGGAATGTCGATATGAAAGCACTGAAACTTGCCGGCGTCGCCATTGCCGCCGTGATCGTCGTCATCGCGCTGCTGCTGGTGATCGGCGTCCCGTCCAGCTTCCTGACGGCGCAGATCGAGGAGCGGGTCGAGCGCGAGACCGGCTACAAGCTCGCCATCAATGGCGGTGCCAAGGTCGGCCTGTGGCCATCGCTCAACATCACGCTGAACGATGTCACGCTGCAGAATCAGAAGGACCGCGACATCAACCGCCGCTTCGCGGCCGCAAGCATCGAAGCGGACGTGACGCTCGCCAGCCTGTGGGCCGGCAAGCCGCAGATCACCGAACTCGTCATCATCCGCCCGATGGTGAACCTGCCGCTGAGACGCGAGCGCGAGAGGGAGGCCAATCCTGCCTCGAAGCCCGCTGCCGGCAAGACATCTGAGGCTTTCTCGATCGAGCACATCAGCGTCACCGGCGGCACCATCGTGCTCTCCAACCTGCGCGATCGCGTCGAGAACAGGATCGAGACCGTCAATGCCGACGTCACCATCGATTCCGATCGCAAGGTCGTGCTGTCGGGCAGCGCCCGCCGCAACGGCTATCCGCTGAAATTCGACATCAAGGCGGCACTGCCCGCAGCCCCAATCGAGCGGCAGAATATCCCGGCCGAGATCAAGATCGACGCGCCCGACCTGTTGCGCGCCCCGCTCACCGCCAAGGCCGAAGCCCGCCTCAACGGCTCGGTCGTGATGATCAACGGCGTCACCGGCGCGCTCGGCGACGCCGTGTTCAACGGCTGGGCCTCGGTCGATCTTTCGAGCAAGCCGCTGGTTAAGCTCGACCTCGATTTCCAGAAGCTCGCCATCGCGACGGCGCGCAGCACCGGCGATTCCTCAGGCCAGCCCTGGAGCAGTGCGACGATCGACATCAACGGCCTCAATTATGTCGACCTGCAGGCGCGCATTTCCGCGACCGAGCTCAACATCGGCGATGCGCGCTTCACCCCCGCCGCGATCGAGGCCACGCTCACCACCGGCGTGCTGAAGGCCCAGGTTTCCAACCTCGGCGCCTATGAAGGCAACGCCAATGGCGATCTGACCGTCGATGTCTCCACCGCCAATCCGACCTACGCGATGCGGGCCGACCTCACCGGCGTGCGCGCGCTGCCGCTGCTGCAGGGCCTGGCCGATTTCGACGGGATCGACGGCAAGATGCAGGCGAAGGTCAGCGTGCGCTCCTCCGGCACCAGCCAGCGCGCGATCATGTCGAACATGGCCGGTACTGCGTTCGTCGTATTCCAGGACGGCGCCATCAAGGGGCTCAATGTCGCGCAGATGATCCGGTCGCTGACGGCGAGCACGCTGTCAGGCTGGCAGGAGAGCGCGGAGAAGGCGACGGACCTTTCGCAATTGTCGGCGTCGTTCAAGATCGACAAGGGACAGGCGCAGACCACCGACCTCAACCTGGTCGGCCCGCTGGTCAAGATGACCGGCGCAGGCACCATCGACCTCGGCACCAAGCAGATCGGGTTCCGCGTCGAGCCGAAGCTCGTGATGACCACCGAAGGCCAGGGCCGCGTCACCGATCCGGTCGGGCTCGGCATCCCCGTGATGATCTCGGGCCCTTGGGGGAGCCCACGGATCTATCCGGAGATGCAGGGCATCCTCGACAATCCCGACGCCGCCTATGCCAAGCTGAAGGAGATGGGCAAGGGCCTGTTCGGCCAGAACGGCGCCGGCCTCGGGGCTGCGATCGGCAACCTGCTTGGCGGACAGCCGGGGGCGGCCGGCGGACAGCAAGGCGGTGCTGGTGGACAGGGCGCGGCTGGCGGCCAGCTCGGCGAGACCATCGGCAATCTATTGCAGCAGGGCCTGAGCGGATTGGGCCAGAGCCAAGGCCAAGGTGGCGCGCGGCCGGGCAGCCAGCGCAGCATCCCGAGCCGTACCTCGCCAGCCGAGGCGCCGACCGAAGCCGCCCCGGCCGAGCCCGCTCCCCCTGCGCCGCCGAGCGACACGACCGCCGAGCAGGACAGTCAGCCAATGAACGAGATCATGCGCCAGCTGTTCAACCGGTGAAGCTGCCTCTCCCTCGCCCCGCTCTTGCGGGGAGAGGGTCGGGGTGAGGGGCTCTCTCCGCGAATGCTGCGGCTCGTTGATGGACCTGTACCCCCTCACCCGGATTGCTTCGCAATCCGACCTCTCCCCGCAAGCGGGGCGAGGTTAAGCAAGCCCGGGCATGACGGATTCCCCGCGATCCCTGCCCACAATTGGGGCTAACCATGTCGGCGGGCTCACAGCCCCTCCCCCCAATTCGTGCTAGACAGACCCCACGCCGGGGCTGCCGAGACAGACCGGCGCCAGTGACAAGCCGATGCGCGCCCAGCCGTGGGCCGGCACGAGGGTCCGGATGAACGAGGTCAAGGACAGAATAGGGTTTCTGCGCGAAGGCCTGTTCGCCAAATACGTCGTCGCGCTGGTCGGCCTCGTCGTGTTCGTGCTGGCCATCAACGGCGCGATGGAAGTCTGGATCACCTACCGCGGCATCAAGAGCTCGCTCAACGACGGCATGAGCGAGAAGGCGGAAGCGACCGCCAAGCGGATCCAGCAATCGCTGTCCGACCTCGAGCGGCAGATTTCCTGGGTAACGCGCGCCAGCGCCACCAAGATCACCGAAGCCGCAACGCTGGAGCAGCACCGCGAAGACTATGCGCAACTGTTGCGGCAGGTGCCGCAGGTCAGCCAGCTCTCGTTCCTCAACAGCCAGGGCCGTGAGCAACTCCGCCACACGCGCCAGACCGTCACGCTCGGCAGCGACGCCGATTTTTCCCGCAGATTCACCGAGGCTATCTCGCGCGGCACCCATTTTGCGCCGGCCTACTTCCGCGGTGAGCGGCCGTTGATGTCGATCGCGCTGGCGCATGCCGATGGCAGCACCACCGTCGCCGAGATCGACCTTGATTTCCTGTCGGAGTTTTTGATCGATGCCCAGGTCGGCAAGGTGGCGTTTGCCTATATCACCGATTCCAGGGGCGACGTGCTGGCCGCCTCCTCGAACGGGCCTGAAGTCGGCAAGAATCTGTCGGCGCTGCCGCAGGTCGCTGCCGTCAGCAAGCCCGGCGGCGTGGCGCCGGCGTCGGGCAAGGATGCCAGGGGCAACGCCGTGCTGACCACATCGAGCCTGGTGCCGAAGCTCGGCTGGCACGTGTTCTTCGAACAGGAGACGGCGCAGGCGCTGACGCCGATCCGCGATCAACTGGTGCGGATCGCGCTCTTGATCGCGCTCGGCCTCGTGGTCGCGATCATCGCCGGTACCATCATGGCGCGGCGCATGCTGGTGCCGATCACGGCGCTGCAGGCCGGCGCCAGGCGTCTTGGCGCCGGCGATTTCGGACATCGCATTGAGGTGAAGACATCGGACGAACTTGAGGAGCTCGCCAACCAGTTCAACGGCATGGCCGGGCAGTTGGCCGAGACCTATTCGAACCTCGAATCCAAGGTGAAGGAGCGGACGCGCGATCTGGCGCAGTCGATCAACGAGCTCAAGGTGCTCGAGGAGGTCGGCCGCGCGGTCGCCTCCTCGCTCGACCTCAACGCCGTGCTGCCGACGGTCGCCGCGCGCGCGCTGGAAATCACCCACGCCGACGCCGTGCTGATCTATGGCTATGACGCCGGCAATCACCAGTTCAACCTGACGGAAGCGATCGGCATCGACCCGTCGGCCGAAGGCAGCCACCGCGCTATCGACGCCGACAACTCGCCGCTCGGCGAAGCCGCAACGAGCGGCGAGCCGATCGCGATACCCCAGCTCGGCGCGACGCCCGAACATCCCTTGCGCGATGTCGTAATCGAAGCCGGATTCCACTCGGTGCTGGTGGTGCCGCTGGTCGACCAGACCGGCATTCTGGGTTCGCTGGTGGTGCTGCGGCGGAACGAGGGCGAATTCTCCGCCAATCTGATCGGACTGATGAAGACGTTTGCGCACCAGGCGGTGCTGGCAATGCGCAATGCGCGGCTGTTCACCGAGGTGGATCATAAGAGCCGCGAGCTTTTGGCCGCCAACGACATCGTGCGCGAGCAGGCCGACAAGCTGCAGGAACAGACCGATCAGCTCAAGGATTGGAACCGCTCGCTGGAGGAGCGCGTCGAGACGCAGCTCGGCGAGATCGAGCGCATCCGAAGGCTGGAGCGTTTCCTCGCGCCGCAGGTGGCGCAACTGATCGCCTCCTCCGACGGCCATGAGGGCCTGCTCGACAGCCACCGCCGCGAGGTCACCGTCGTATTCTGCGATCTGCGCGGGTTTACGGCGTTCACCGAGACCACTGAACCGGAAGAGGCGATGAACGTGCTGCGCGAATATCACGCGGCGCTCGGCGAACTGATTTTCAAGTATGAAGGCACGCTCGACCGCTATGCCGGCGACGGCGTGATGATCCTGTTCAACGCGCCGATCCAGTTCGACGACCACACCGCGCGCGCCGTTCGCATGGCGGTCGAGATGCGCGACACTATCGGCGGGCTGACCGACAAGTGGCGCAACCGCGGCCACAATCTCGGCTTCGGCATCGGCATTGCGCTCGGCTACGCCACGCTCGGCCAGATCGGTTTTGAGCAGCGGCTGGAATACGCCGCGATCGGCAGCGTCACCAATCTTGCGTCGCGGCTGTGCGACGAAGCCAAGGCCAACCAGATCGTGGTGTCGAGGCGTGTCTACGGCATGGTGGAGCCGTGGGTGGAAGGGCGGCCAATCGATGATTTGAATCTGAAGGGATTCAATCATCCGATTTTGGCGGCGGAAATCATGAGCTGGCGCGAGGAAGTCGACAACGTGGTTGATGCGGCGGCCGCGGCGCGACGGAAGAAGATGTCTTAGAATGAGTGTGCCGCGCGCGCGTCGCGGTAACCGTTGCGACCGACTGACGATGAGCGGCGACGCCGCACGCGCCCGTCAGTGCCAACCGGACTGCTGCATTCGCGCGCGGGTCTGCGCCAGTTCTTCGAGATTGCTGTCGATCTGCGTGCGGTACATGCCGATATCCTTGAGATGGCGATCGTCGAGCTTGCGCAGGGCCTCGCGCGCGGCGTGACGCTCGTGGCGCGAGATCACCGCCGCGATGAGGCGGTTGATGGTCCGGCGAACGCGCGCCAGCCAAACTGCAGTTCGCCAAGCAAATGGCCTGGTGGCGGAGGTCGGAATGGTGGTCAGTACGGTCATGGCGATGTTCTTCAAAGAGTAGTTGGAACTCGGTCAAGTTGCCGAGCATGCTTTCTACCGAAGGCCTGCTGCCAGCATGGTGTCAGCAGGCTTCGGCGCGTACGCCTAAAGGCGCGACGGATACCGGACACGACTACGTGAAGATCTGAATGAGGAAGCGATATGCCACACCGCCGGCAGGGCCAGCCCGCCGGCGATGCGAGGCGAAACTCGTCAGGCCACCTTTCGCCCGGCCGCGAGATCCTTGACGGCTTCCGTGGTCAGCGGCTGACCGCCGATGCCCCAATCGCCGCTCGCGACTTCGGAAATCTTGACCCAGGTAACGCCGCGCATGCTCTCGCCTTCGATCGATACCATGGCGTCGGTGAGTTTGCTGATCATCTGGCGCTTCTGCTCGGAATTGAACACGTTCTCGATGACGTGAACCTCTATCAACGGCATGTAGTTCTCTTCTTGATGCTTGCCTCGCGAGAGCGAGGGCAGCATCAACATGCCCGTGACAGTCGGCCAAGACTTTCAGACAGCTATGATTTGTCGTCCAGTTCAGCTTGAGATATCACCGCGGAGCTATGCAGATCTCAGTTATCGCAGGCCCGCCCTCCCAAACCCTTCCAGGTAATGCGCCTTGTCCGCCTCGTGTTCGAACGGCAGTCCGCTGGCGAGCCAGGCGAGCGAGATGTTGGGCTGGGCGCGGCGGAGGCCTTCGAGGGCCGATTTGGCGGCGTCAGTGTCGCCGGCCATGCCGAGGGAGGCGGTCAGCACGCGGTGGGCGCCGACAAAATCGGTGCGCTGGCGCAACGCTTCGCGCGACAGGCGGATCGCCTCCGCGTAATTTTTGCCGACATACTGGCAATAGGCCGCGACGCCGCAATAGATCGCGGCAAAGGGATCGCGCGGTGAGAATTTCAGCGCCTCGCGCGCGGCGCGATCGCCTTCCTCCCAGCGCCCGCGATAGGACAGCGCAACGCCATAGAGGCCGCGCGCGGGCGAGAAATTGGGATTGAGCCGAAGCGCAAGCTCGAACTCGGCGATGCAATCATCGAAGCGCCGGTTGAACAGATAGACGCTGGCGAGCGCATAATGCGCCCACGCGTCCTCGCTGTCGGCCCGGATCGCCGCCAGCGCCGCCCGCTCCGCCACCGGAACCACTTTGGTGATTTCCTGCCAGCCCATATGGGCGCTGAACGTATGGCAGGCCGCCAGCAGGCTGAGCGCCTGGCCGTAAGAAGGATCGACGCTGATCGCCTTTTCCAGAAGCGCCAGCGCCACCAGATTGTCCTGCCGCGTCACGCGCCAGTAATGCGACAGCGCGCGCATCACCAGATCCCACGCGTCCATATTATCAGGCGTCTTGCGCCGGGCCCGGAAATCCTCAGCCGCATAGAGCTGCGGCTCGATCGCCGCGACCACGGCCTGGGTGATTTCGTCCTGCACGGCGAACACATCGGCGAGATTGCGGTCGTAGCGCTCGGCCCAGAGCTGACTGCCGCTCGCCACATCGACGAGCTGAGCGTTGATGCGCACATGGTCGCCGTCCTTGCGCACGCTGCCTTCGACGACATAGCCGACGCCGAGCTCCGCGCCGATCTCTTTGTGGTGGACGGATTTGCCCCGGTAGCTGAACGAGGAATTCCGCGCGATCACGTAGAACCAGCGCAGCTTCGACAGTGCGGTGATGATGTCCTCGCTGATGCCTTCGGAAAAATACTCCTGCTCCGGCTCGCCGCTAAGATTGGCAAACGGCAGCACGGCGATCGCGGTGCGATCGAGCGCCGGGAGTTGTCGATGCTGCAGCTCGCCGGCGAAACCGGGCGAGGAAGGCGCATCGGCGCGCGCCAACCTGCCGTTCGCGGCTTTCGGCTGCACGTCGCCGACGAAACGAAAACCCTTTCGCGCAATGGTGCGGATCACGGCTTGATCCTTGCCGCTGTCGCCGACCGCCCTGCGCGCGGCGTTGATCCGGCTCGTCAACGTGGATTCGGAGACGATGCGGCCGTCCCATATCGTCTCGATCAGATCGTCCTTGGTGACGACGCGGTCGCGGTTTTCGATCAGGTGAACCAGGAGATCGAACACCTGCGGCTCGACCGCGATGCTCTCGCCGCCGCGGGTCAGCTCACGCAGGTCGACATCAAGTACATGGTTGGAAAAGTGAAATCGCACGGCTTCATCCCGGTTAAATCATCCTAGATCACTTTGTCCCGGCACGCGATTTCCGGTCATTTTGTTTGTCCCGCTCCCGGTGCGAGGTAGACCGAATTTCCCGGCGGGAAAGTGTGTGAAATCTCACAGAAAGAGAAATCTCACTGAAAAATCAGGGTGGTCTCAAGGCAAAATCAGCCCGGCATCACAGTCTTTAGGTCCTGACAGGGCGATGTTCGGTTCATCGTGGCCCCTCCCGTGGCCGCATGATCCAGATCAAGGAGACACCCATGGCCGGCCAGACTGCGACCGCAGCGACCCCGATCCCGCCCGCCCCCGACCTCGCAGCCCTGAAGACGCGTCAGCAGGCCGCATGGTCCTCGGGCAACTACGCTATTGTCGGCGCGACGCTGCAGATCGTCGGCGAGGAGCTGTGCGAGGCGCTCGATCTCAAGGCCGGCTCAAAGGTGCTCGATGTCGCCGCCGGCAACGGCATGGCGAGCCTTGCCGCGGCGCGGCGGTGGTGCGACGTCACCTCGACCGACTACGTGCCGGCGTTGCTGGAGCGCGGCCAGGCGCGCGCAGTAGCCGAAGGCATGCAAATCGAATTCAGGGAAGCCGACGCGGAAAACCTGCCGTTCGACGATAACAGCTTTGACACGGTGCTCTCCACCTTCGGCGTCATGTTCACGCCGAACCAGGACAGCGCGGCCGCCGAGCTGATGCGGGTCTGCAAGCCCAAGGGCCAGATCGGCCTCGCGAACTGGACGCCGGAAGGTTTCATCGGACAGATCTTCAAGACGCTCGGCAAATATCTGCCGCCTCCCGCCGGGGCCAAATCGCCGGCGCTGTGGGGAACGCGCGCGCGGCTCACCGAAATGTTCGACGCTGATGCGCGCGCGATCCGAGCGGAATCGCGCCTGTTCAAGTTCCGCTATCGCTCGCCGGCGCACTTCCTCGACGTGTTCAAGACGTATTACGGCCCGGTGCTGAAAGCCTTCGCCGCCCTCGACCCGGCGAAACAGGAAGAGCTGCATAACGATCTGAATGCGCTGATTGTTCGCATGAACAGGTCCGGCGACGGCACCATGGTCGTGCCCAGCGAATATCTCGAGGTCGTCATCACCAAGCGGTGAAACGGCGCGCCAGCAAGGCTTCGGCGGGCCATTCGCATGGCCCGCTGGTGGCGTCCCACATAAAAATAAGGAGCATTTCGATGACCAATGTGATTCACATCTCGCGCCGAGAGCGCGAAAAGGCTTGCGTCGTGGCGCTGCATTGCTCGCTCGGCTCGGGGCGCCAATGGAAGACGCTCGCCGATGAACTCGGGCGCGAGCATCCGTTCTTCGCCCCTGACATCTCGGGCTATGGCACCAATAGCTACTGCGCGGTGGACCTGCCGCTGACGCTCGCGGAGGAAGTTCGATGCCTGAACGGCCAGCTCAACGACGCGGAGGGCCCCATCCATCTCGTCGGCCATTCCTACGGCGGCGCGATTGCGTTCAAGATCGCGACCTGCTCGGCGTTCGCGCATCGCCTGCGCAGCCTGACGCTGATCGAGCCGGTGCTGCCGACGCTTTTGTGCGAGAGCGACGCGGACCGGCGGCTTCACGCGCGTTTCGCCCAGGTCGCGCGTGACGTTTCCGAGGACATCTGGAATGGATCGGCGCTGGAGGCGATCGACATGTTCATCGAGTTCTGGAATGGGTCCGGTCCGCAGGATCCACTGCCGGCAAGCGTCCGCCAGCGCATGGTTGAGCGCGCCGACAAGCTTGCATTCGATTTCACCGCGGCGTTCGCCGAAGAGAATGTAGCCACCGCGGCGGCCTCGCTTCGCGTTCCGACGCTGCTGTTTTCGGGCGGGCTATCGCCCTTCGTCACCCAACGCATCGTGCAGCGGCTCGGCGCGATCATGGACGGCGCGGAAATCCGGCATTTGCCGGCTGCCGGCCATATGCTCCCGCTCACCCATGCCTTGTCAGTCAATTCCGCGATCGCGCAGCATATCGCCCGCGCGGACGACCTGGCCGGCGTTCCGCTGGCCGGAGAGGCGGCGCCGGCGGAGGCCGTCACCTTGGCGGAGGGGTGACATTTCAAGATGACCCTTGCCGGCACGGCCGAACCTGCCCGAGGGCGGCAGACTACGGTGCACTATCGAGAAACGGATTGACGATGGCGAGGCCGCCGATGCTGCGGCCATGCTGCATGTCTTCGCTGAACAGCGTGTCGCAACCGGCCTCGATGGCGGCGGCGACGATCAGGGCGTCGTAGAACGGCAGGCCGTGCTCGCGGGCGAGGGACACGGCGCCCGTGTGCGTGTTCAGCGTGACGGGCAAGACGTCATCGAGCGACGCGCGGAACAGCCCGAGCGCCAATTCGATCTGCGGCCAGTCATGACGAAGCTTGCGGCGGGCGACGTGAACGAACTCGTTCAGCACCTGAACGCTGACGACACCGCCGCGGCTCAGGCAATCCACCGCCCGTTGTTTTCTGGCGTCCGAAGTCGCGGTGTATACGAGAATGTTGGTATCGAAGAACGCCTTCACCGCTCGTTCGCCTCGTCCCGATCGAACTTGTAATCGGAAGGAAGCGTCCAGTTGAGCGAAGCCAGACGCTCGAGCGCGGCCTTGCGGCGGTCTTCCTTCTGGACGATCAGCGTTCGCTCGGCCACGTCGACGATGTCGAGTTCGTCCCCGGCCCGCAGACCCATCTTTTCGACCAGGGCTTTGGGCAGCCGCACGGCCAGGCTGTCACCCCATTTCGAAACCTGCATGGCATCCTCCAACAACCCAAAAATGATATCATCGTTATGATATCATCTCAAGGGGGGACGCAGCCGGGACGTTTTCGTCCGTCACCGCCCGCATCGGTCGAACGAGGCGCGCGGATCCGGTGCGGCCGGCGTTGGCCTTGGCTCCGCGGCCGGCCTTCTGGTATTCATGATGTGAATTATTGGACTGGATTGCCGATGACCTATTTCACTGCGTCCGCCCCGTCGCGAAGGCTGTTCGCTGCGGCGGTGGCTGGCCTGCTCTGCCTTTCTACCTCCTCCCTCGCCGCCGACGACGAAGCCCCCCCAAAGGGCGCCGCCGTCACCGTGCTCAAGGCCGCAAAATCCTGTTTCGCCAATATCGTCGAGGTCTCCGGCACCATCATTGCGCGGGAGGAGACGCAGGTGCGGCCCGAGCGGATGGGGCTGAAGGTCGCCGAGGTGATGGTGGATGCGGGCGACAGCGTTACCGCAGGTCAGGTGCTGGCGCGGCTGACCCTCCCCGAGGGCGGGCAGATCACGGTGCAGGCGCCGGTGGCGGGCGTGATCTCCGCCTCGACGGCTTCGGTCGGCGCGATGGCTTCGGCCAAGGGCGAAGCGCTGTTCTCGATCATTGCGCGCAGCGAATTCGATCTGGTCGGCATGGTGCCGACGCGCGACATCGCCAAACTTCAGGTCAACCAGACCGCGCGGATCAAGGTGATCGGCGCCGGCGAGGTCGACGGGCGGGTGCGGCGGCTGTCGACCACGGTCGAGCCGAACAGCCAGCTCGCGCAGGTGTTCCTCGGCGTCACCACCAACCGGCGGCTATTGGTGAATTCGTCAGGCCGCGCGCAGATCAAGACCGGGCAGAGCTGCGGCGTCTCGGTGCCGCTCACCGCCATCCTCTATGGCTCCGCCGGCACCGTCGTGCAGGTGGTGCGGCGCGCGCGCGTCGAAACGCGGCGGGTGGAGACCGGGCTGATGTCGGCCGGACAGGTCGAGATCACCTCCGGGCTGCAGGAAGGCGACATCGTGGTGGCGCGCGCCGGCGCGCTGCTCCGCGAAGGCGACCCTGTGCGGGCGGTGACGGCGAGCGCGGATACGAAGTAGGTATCCGTCGCCCCTGCGAACGAACGCAGGGGCCCATAACCACCGGCGTTCGTTGTATGGTAAGATATCAGCGACCGCGTTTCACTTGATCGATCACGCCGTATGGGTCCCTGCGTTCGCATGCGAAGCAGGGACGACCGGGTGGAGGGAGCTGGCCTGGCCCCCCTACCCGCCGATGCGGACGTCTTCCAGCAGCGACGACGACACCTGCGGCACCTGCTCGCCGTCGGAGGCGCGGGAGACGGAGATGCGGGTCTTGTTGAAAGCGCTTGCCACGCCGGGCTGCGAATTCAAATTGTTGAGCAGCTCGGTCACCAGCACGCTGTACTGACCCTTGCCGTCATCGGCCACCTTGCCCGGCGTCGCCGAGGTCAGGATCAGCGCGTTTTCCGGCGTGGAGATCGGAGCGAGGCCATGGGAGTAGGAGCGGAAGCGGCGCTCATAGGGGTTGCGGCGGGAGGCGTCGACGACGACGAGCTTGGCCTTGGCGCCCTTCTCGGTCATCGCGTCCAGCACCTGTTCGATGGAGACGCCGTCGCGGCGGACGTCGGCTTCCTTCCAGATTGCGGCATCGACCGGGATCATGAAACTCTCGCGGCCGACCTGGACACCGTAGCCGCCGAAGAACAGCATTGCCACGGTGTCCGGCTGGATCTTGGCCTTCAGGCGGACAATGGCGCGGGCCATGTCGTCCTTGGTGGCGTCCTCGACCACGTCGACGTCAAAACCCTTGGCCCGCAACGCTGCGGTGAGGCCGCGGGCATCGTTGATGGGCTGGGACAGCGGCGCTGACGCATCCGGATAGTGGCCGTTGCCGATCACCAGCGCCACGCGGCTGGCCGATGTGCCGATCGAGCCGGTTTGTTCGCTCCCGATCGCCTTGGCGGCGTCGAGCGAGCGCTTGTTCAACGCTGCATGGGCGCCGATCGCCAGCGACACCAAGCCTACGAAGGCAACGGCAATGGTGACGGTGCGGCGGGAGATGCGGAGCTGACCGAGGTTCATCACGTTACCATCCCAAGTTTATTCAAAGGCACCAAACAAGACCGCGCCAGTTAGTCGCGTCAGGACCGTTCAGGTTTGAAGGGGTTGCAAGGTGTGTGCCGTCGAATTGCGATCAATTTGCGGCACCGCAACAACCGGGCTTTTAGCCTGTCGGGCCTTCCCGAACAACCTCATTTGGTGCATGGAACCAATAGCCGCCCAATACTGGCGGAAGGTTAATTCCAGTTAAGTGACCCGGATCACATTTGTATTTTTCGTGGATTTGTCTAGTTTTCAAGGGCTTGCGGGCCCGATCCGGCCGGCGGTGGCCGCGTTAAGCTGTATGCCATGCTTAACGTGACCCTCCCTTCACCGTTCCGGCGGAAAGAAACTGCATGGGCTTCCACACCATCGCCGGCGCCGCATTCCGGGCGCTGACCGCCCGGAAAGATGGCCCCTCGCTGTACGACGTCTGCGATCCCGTGCTGCTGAAATACCGCGGCGGCGACCCCCATCTCGGCAAGTTCTATCGGACGGCGCTGGGCAATCCGGCGCTGCGGCCGCTGCTGCGGCGGACCGGGCTGCCCGAGCTGCGGGACGAAAAACGACTGGGCACCTTGCAGGAGGCCCTGATAAGGGCGCGCGACGATGACGAGCCGGACTGGGCCGCGGTCGGCGCCCCGATCGCCGAGCTGATGGCCGATATCGGCGTGCATCACCCGGCCCCGCAGAAGCGGGCGGCCGCCGGCCGGGCGGCTGATGGAAGCGAGATCGACCGGGTGATCCGCCGCTGCGGCGCCCATCTGCTGGGCTCGTTCGCCAAGAACGGCTTCATCCCGACCTATGCGGCCTTCAACCTGATCGGCGACCCCGACATGGGCGGGCGCGAAATGCTGACGGCGCTGACCGGGCTGAACTCGCGCGGCTACAAGAACTCGACGCTCTTGTTCAGCCTGGCGCGGATCTTCATCGCGCATTCGCCGGCCCGCGCCCTGATCAACCCGCCCTGGACGGGCATCGCCGAGCCGATGTGGCAGCCGATGCAGATCCGCCACCGCTCGGCCTATTACGACGCCTTCTTCACCGAGGCGCTGCTGAGCTATGTCGAGAGCGGGCTGGCATCCGCCGATGAGGCCGCGGCGTCGCGGCGCGCGATTTCGGAAATGGTGGATTTCTGCCTGAAGACTTCAGCCGAGGAAGTATCCTCGCATGACGGCTCGACGGTGCGCGTGATCACGGCGCTGGCGCCGCTGCCGCATCCGCGCTTCTCGCGCTTCTTCGCCCAGATCAAGCAGGACCTAGGCTTCGGCATCTACGTGCCTGACTGTGACACCACCGCGTGCTCGTTCTCGGCGGCGACGCAAGCCGGTTCGACCGACCCGATCCTCGACCAGCCGCTGCTGGACTTCTACCGCGGCTATCAAGTGCGCGAGGGCGCCAACGAGCCGCGCGTCACCGTGCCGCTGAACGACAACATCGATTACGAGGGCGGCGTCGTCACCTGGATCGACAATCTCGCCGGCGACCGGCCCTACGGCAACGACCTCGATCCCACCCTCAATCTCGACATTCTCGAAGTCTCTTTCCGCAACCTTACGCGCTGGAAAATTTTGGAGACGCCTTCGCGGCTGGAGACGGTGCATCGCATCATCGGCTTCCAGCGGCGGCTGGTCGAAAGCGGCGCCTTTAGAAATCCGCGCTCGCACATCTATTATTTGCCGGAACTCTACTCCGCCTATTTCGGCCGCTGCCATGCCGCGTTCATGGCGTTGCCTGATGCGGCGCGGCAGGCGATCGATCCCGACGGCACGTTCGCGTTCATCCGCGGCAAGGTGCTGGCCTATGTCCAGGGAGAATTGATCGCGCGCGAGATGAACCCGTTCGACGCCGCGCTGGCGCTGATGGCGCTGGCGCATCTCGGCGCCGATGTTTCGAGCTTCGCGCCAGCGCTCAACTGCATCACGGCCCATCTCGGCGAAGGCGGCAGGCATGGGCCGTACAAGGCCTATGAATGGAACAAGATGAAGACGCCGACGCGGATTCTGGTCGGCGGGCCCGAGGTGACGTCGGCGTTTGTGTTGATGGGGCTGACGCTGGCGCGAGGCGTGATGATGAAGGGTATTGCGTGAAACGCGCTCGCTTACCCTCCCCTGGAGGGGGAGGGTCGGTTCGCATGGAGCGAAGCGAAATGCAAAACGGGGTGGGGTGATCTCTCAACTCGGGCACCGTTCGATAGGAGAGACTGTCACCCCACCCCGCCGAGCATCTCACGATGCTCGGCGACCCTCCCCCTCCAGGGGAGGGTTTGAACATCTCGCGGGAAGTTGAAAGCGATGCGACGTTCCGGCGCTGGCAAGATGGCCCCATTGTCCGCACTATCCGCATCATTTCGCTGAGACTGCCGATGAGTTTACGGAAATTGCTGTCCGCCGTTTTGCTGCTGTCGCTCCCCGCCATGGCGCAGGCGGCAGATATCACCGGCGTCCCGAAAATCCGTGAAGGCGATCACCTCCAGATCGGCAACAGCCGCATCCGCCTGGGCGGCATCGACGCGCCGGCCGTCGATCAGCTCTGCCTCAACACCAAAAGCGAGCGCTGGGCCTGCGGCGCCGCCGCGCGCGACGAACTGATCAAACGCTTCGGGGGCAAGAGCTGGACCTGCCATACCAGGGCCGTCACCGACCGCCGCGGCCGCACGGTGGCGCGCTGCGAGGCCGACGGCGAGGACATCCAGAAATGGCTGGTGTCAAACGGTTGGGCGCTGGCGGCTACACGTATCTCGCGCGACTATGAGGCAGATGAGAAAGCCGCGCGCGAGGCCCAGGCGGGGATGTGGCAAGGGGCGTTCATCGCGCCATGGGATTGGCGCGTCCGCAACAAGAAGACGGCGATCCTTGGCGCGGTCAAGCCGCCGGAGAACGCCAGGGCGATCCTGCTGGCGTCGGCATCCGGCTCGGTGGCGCCCTCGCCGGACTGCACCATCAAGGGCAATGTCAACCGCTCCGGCGAATGCATCTATCACCAGCCGACAAGCCGCTGGTATGCGAAGATCGAGATGAAGATCTCAAAGGGCACGCGCTGGTTCTGCTCGGTCGAGGAGGCCGAAGCCGCGGGCTGCCGCGAAACGCGGCGGTAGCACTACAGCCCAGACGTGCTACCCTTCGGGGGCCTGACATCGCGGAGCGCTGGATGTGACCGACACCGATGGTGCGCAATCCCCGGTCAAACCGAAGCGTTCGCTGTGGAAGCGCGCGGCCTGGATCTTGCTGCTCGTTGTCATCGTCTACGGCGCCGTCGCCTATCTGATACTGCCGTTTTTCTGGACCCATTACGAACATCAAAAAGGCCTCGCCCAATTACCTATGGTGACGCGGACCGGTCAGGGCATTCCCGGCGATCCGATCAATGTCGGGCTGGTCGGCGACACCAAGGACGTCGTCTGCGCGATGCACGCGGCCGGCTGGTACCCCGCCGACCGGATCACGCTGAAATCCTCGATCGAGATCGTCGGCAGCGTGCTGCTCGACCGGCCCTACAAGGACGCGCCGGTGAGCAATCTCTATTATCTCGGCCGCCGCGAGGATCTCGCCTATGAAAAGCCGATCGGGGCCAGCGCCGACCAGCGCAACCATGTGCGCTACTGGAAGGTGCTGGACAGCGGCGCGGAGAAGCGTCCGGTCTGGCTTGGCGCGGCCACGGAGGATCGCGGCGTCGGCGTCAGCAAATACACCGCTGCGGTCACGCACCACATCAGCCCCGATCTCGACGCCGAGCGCGCGCTGCTTGCGGCTGACCTGGAAACCGCCGGCATGGTCGAGGCGAAATATCAGGTCACCGGCATCGGGCCGACGATTGCGGGCCACAATGGCGGCGGCGATCTTTATTACACCGACGGCGAAATCTGGGTGCTGCGGCTGGTCGAAGCCTGCAAAAAGCGCGACGGACCTGCGGTGACGATCCCGAGCCCGCCGGCGACCGAATTGAAGGATCAGATCTGGGCCGCCATCGCCAAGGCGGTCGGGAAATAGCTGTGCTGATTGCCGTCGTTGTGAAGAGCAATGAGTGCAATTTGATCTATTTTGCAGCTCTGGATTGCTTCGCTGCGCTCGCAATGACGATCTCGATCGAATATTATGCCAGCTGAATCTCACGCGCCTCGATTCCGCGTGCTTGCCAATAAGGAAAAACAACAAATGACCGTTCGCGCGGGCCGGGAGTTTCTGGCCATCCCGGGACCTACCACCATGCCCGACGAAGTGCTGCAGGCGATGCATCGCCCGGCGCTCGATATCTATTCCGAACAGATGCTGGAACTGACCGACAGCCTGCTCGCCGATCTCTCAAAACTATTCGCTACCAAGGGCAAATCCTACATCTACATCGCCAACGGCCACGGCGCATGGGAAGCGACGCTGTCCAACGTATTGTCGCGCGGCGACAAGCTGCTGGTGCTGGAAAGCGGACGCTTTGCGATCGGTTGGGGTCAGGCGGCGGCGGCGATGGGCGTCGAGGTCGAAGTGCTGAAGGGCGACTGGCGCCGCGCGATCCGTCCCGCGGAAGTCGAGGCTCGGCTGAAGCAGGACAAGGATCACACCATCAAGGCGATCGTCGCGGTGCAGGTCGATACTGCGTCCGGCGCCTATAACGACGTCGAAGCGATCGGCAAGGCGATCAAGTCTACCGGCCATCCGGCGCTGTTCATGGTCGACACCGTGGCTTCGCTGGGCTGCATGCCGTTCGAGATGGATAGATGGGGCATCGACGTCGCGATGTCCGGCTCGCAGAAGGGCCTGATGACGCCGCCGGGCCTGGGCTTCGTCGCCGCCAACGACCGCGCCCGCGAAGTGCACAAAAAGGCCAACCTGCGCACGCCCTATTGGGACTGGACCGAGCGCGAAGGAGCCGAGCACTACCGTAAATATGCCGGCACCGCGCCGGTGCATTTGCTGTTCGCGCTGCGCAAGGCGATCGACATGCTCCATGTCGAGGGACTTGAAAACGCCTTTCTGCGTCATCGCCTGCTCGCCGAGGCGGTGCGCCGCGCGGTCGCGGCGTGGTCCGAGGGCCAGGTGCTCGGCTTCAACATCGCGGAGGCCAATGAGCGCTCCAACACGGTGACGACGGTGACGATGAACGGCTTCGATCCGGCTGCGCTGCAGCGCTACTGCAAGGACAAATGCGGCGTGGTGCTCGGCACTGGAATTGGCGATCTATCCGGCCAGGCGTTTCGTATCGCCCACATGGGCCATGTGAATGCGCCGATGATTCTGGGCACGCTCGGCGTCATCGAGGTCGGCCTCAACGCGCTCAATATTCCCCACGGCAAGGGCGGAACCGAGGCCGCGATCGAATATCTCGGCGAGAACGTCAGGGCGTGAGCCCCGACCTGTATCACTGGTAGGATGGGTGGAGCGAAGCGATATCCATCACGGCAGCAACGATGGGTATCGCTTCGCTCCACCCATCCTACAGGCCACTGTAGCGGTTGAGTGTTCGTAAGCTTGGAAGGAACGGCATAGCCGTTGCGACTGCACATGAACTACCTGCGCGGATTCTTCAGTTTCTACGGTCGGATAAACAGACTTCAATACGCGGTGGTCATGCTAGTTGGATACCTAGGATCGCTAGCCATCTTCGCGTTGACATGGCCCAGCCTTCACGCGATGGGCGATCTCGGCGTATTCACGGGGGTTGCAAATCTAATCGTTATTATCTGGGTTTTATTTGCAGCCATGGCGAAGCGGTTTCACGATATCAACAAATCGGGCCTATCCAGTTTACTTATTTGTCTCCCCGTCGCTGGATTGTTCACACCACTGGTTTTGCTTTTTTATCCGGGTGACGCCATGGATAACAGATTTGGACGACCTCCGGTCTGGTTCTAAAATAATCTGCGCTAAGGCGCGACCAAGACTAAGCGCCTGATTTATGAGTACACGCCTGGTTTGATTGATGGTTATCGCTGCGCTCCACCCGCACTGTCGTCCCCGCTAACGCAGGGTGACTGCATTTCACATGGTGAGAGAAATCGCGTTCTCGCGCTCCCTTAGCCGCATCTAAATGATGGGTATCGCTTCGCTCCACCCATCCTACTCTTTCCCATCCCGTTTTTGTACGTATACTGGCATACCAAGCCGGGCGCTGATCCGTGCACGAACAAGAGTGGGAGTGAGGCGATTGGCGTCCGTTGATTTGCGCGGCCTGACCAAGCGATTTGGGTCGCTTGCGGTGGTCGATAACGTCTCCTTGAAAATCGACCATGGACAATTGGTCTGCCTGCTCGGCCCCTCCGGCTGCGGCAAGACCACGACGCTGCGGCTGATCGCGGGTTTCCTCGAACCTTCCGACGGCGAGATCCATGTCGGCGAGCGGCTGGTGTCGTCGAAGGCGCGCACGCTGCCGCCCGAGCAGCGCAACATGTCGATGATTTTTCAGAGCTACGCGCTGTGGCCGCACATGACGGTGATGGAAAACATCGTCTACGGCCTGCGCCTGCGCAAAATGGACCGCGACACCATCGCGAAGAAACTGGCGGCGATTCTGGCCACGACAAAACTCGAGGCACTGGCGCAGCGCTATCCCGGCGAACTCTCCGGCGGACAACAGCAACGCGTGGCACTGGCGCGCGCGCTGATCGTCGAGCCGCAGACGCTGCTGCTCGACGAGCCGCTGTCCAACCTCGATGCCAATCTGCGCGAGGAGATGCGGTTCGAGATCCGCCGCCTGCACGATGAATATCGCTACACCACTGTCTACGTCACCCACGACCAGTCCGAAGCGATGACCACGGCCGACCTGATCGCGGTGATGAATGGCGGGCGGATCGACCAGCTCGGTACGCCCGAAGACATCTATGCCCGCCCCGAGTCCGAATTCGTCGCGCGCTTCATCGGCGCCAGCAATGTCATTAAGGGCACCGCGCGCGATGCCAACCACATTTCCTTTGCTGGCGCGACGTTGCAGGTGGTCGGCGCGCCGCTCACGGCGGGTGAGGGCGCCGTGGTCGCGATCCGCCAGCACGATATCGCCCTGTCGGCGCAGGCGCCGGCTTCGCCCGAGAACGCCATCAAGGCCGTCGTGACGCGGCAGGTCTATCTCGGCGCCGCGCGCGACTACATGGTGGAAGTGGTCGACGGCACCAGTCTGCGCGCCACCACGCCGACCGAAACCAATGTGCAAAAAGGCAGCGAGGTCTGGTTGACGCTGCCGCCCGAGCGCTGCCGGGCGCTGAGGCGTTAAAGAAAAAAGAAACAGGAGGACGCGATGAAGGGACGAAAACTTTCGCGGCGCGACATCCTGCAAGGCGCGGCTACGCTTGCCGCCGGCACCATGTTCGCCTCCACCGTTCGTGCCCAGGCGCCGGAGCCGGTCGCGATCACGCCTGATCTGGTGGAGGCGGCGAAGAAGGAAGGCAAATTGATCTTCTATTCGTCGATGGACCTGCCGGTCGGCGAAAAGCTCGGCAAGGCGTTCGAGGCCGCCTATCCCGGCATCACCATTCAGATCGAACGTTCCGGCTCGGAGCGGCTGTTTCAGCGGATCGACCAGGAATTCGGTTCAGGCATCCGCGCAGCCGACGTGATCAACACCTCGGATGCGTCGCACATCATCACCTGGAAGCGGAACAATTGGCTGGCGCCATTTGTATCGGAGGATATGGCCCGGCATTTTCTTCCTGAATATCGCGACCCCGACGGCATGTCCGCCACCTCGCGGATTTATTTGTCGTCGATTGCCTACAACACCAATCTGGTAAAGCCCGAAGACGCACCGAAGAGCTTTGCCGACCTGCTTGATCCCAAATGGGCAGGTAAGATGGTCAAGGGCCATCCGGCCTATAGCGGCACCATCATGACTGCGACCTTCCAGCTGGTCCGTGAACTGGGCTGGGATTACCTGGAGAAGCTGTCGAAGCAGCGGGTAATGCAGGTGCAGTCCTCGACCGATCCGCCGAAAAAGCTTTCGCTTGGCGAACGCGCCGTGATGGCCGACGGCAATGAATACGGCGTCGTGCTGCTGAAGGAAGCCGGCCAACCGGTTGAGCCGATCTATCCGGCCGAAGGCGCGCCGACGATTTCGGGGCCGACCGCTATCTTTGCGTCAGCGCCGCACCCAAATGCCGCACGGCTGTTCCAGGCCTGGCTGCACACCCGCGAGACCCAACAATTCTTCACCGACTTTACCGCGCAGTATTCCGTTCACGCGCAGGTGCAATCGAAGCCGGGGCGGCGGAAGATTACGGACATCAAGCTGATGAAGGAAGATGCCGCCGGGGTCGAGAAAATGGCCGAAGAGATCAAGACGCGCTATGCGCGGTTGTTCAGGGTTTGAGGGTGCGCGGCGGGTGTCCTTCTCCTTGCCTCTCCCCGCTTGCGGGGAGTCGAGACGAGCGAAGCTCGCTCTTAGGTCAGTGCGCATCGCCAGATGCGCGACGGGTGAGGGGCACTATCCGCGAGTCCGAATTTGCGGTGAGACCCCTCACCCCAACCCTCTCCCCGCAAGCGCGGGGCGAGGGAGCTGCACTTCGCTTGTGGAAATGACATGACCATCACCACCACCGACGCTCCCAAATCCCGCATCGACCTCACCCGCCCCGTCCTGTGGCTGTTCGCTGCCTTCATGATCGTGCTCATCGTGCTGCCGATGTCGTGGCTGGCGGTTTTCGCGTTCACGGACAAGGCACGGCATCCGACGCTGCAGAACTTCGTCACGCTGTTCACCGACCCAGCGTTCCTCGATCCGCTGCTGACGACCGCAATCATCGCCACCACCTCGGCGGTGGTCTGCTGCCTTGTCGCAGCTCCGATCGGCTGGCTGGTGTCGCGCACCGACATGCCGGGGCGGCAGACGATCCGCGCGCTGGTGACGGCGTCCTTTGTCACGCCGCCGTTTCTCGGCGCGGTCGCCTGGGAATTGCTGGCGGCGCCCAACAGCGGATTGTTGAACCAGCTCTATCGCTATCTCACCGGCGCCGAAGATCCGCTGTTCGACATCTATTCGTTGACCGGACTGATCTTCGTGATCTCCTGCTACACCTTTCCATTCGTGTTCGTGCTGGTCGCCAACGCGCTCGACAACATGCCGGGCGAGCTGGAGGACGCCTCCGCCATCCTCGGCGGCAAGGCCTGGACCACGGCGCGGCGCGTGACGATTCCCTTGGCGCTGCCCGCGTTGGTCGCGGGCGCCCTGATCGCGTTCCTGCAGGCGATGACGCTGTTCGGATCGCCCGCGATCCTGGCGCTGCCGGCCGGCTTCCACACCATGACGACAAAGATCTGGAGCCTGTTCCAGTATCCGCCAAAACTCGAACTTGCGGCGGCCGCCGCCGTGCCGCTGCTGCTGCTGACGATATTGCTGCTGCAGGGCCAGAAGTTTTTGCTCGGCCGCCGCGGCTTCTCCGTGGTCGGCGGCAAATACGGCGCGCCGCGCCCGATCGAGATGAAGGGATGGCGCTGGGTGGCGCTGGCGTTTTGTCTGCTCGTGCTGCTCAATCCTGTGTTCCTGCCCTATTTCGCGCTGCTCAACGCGGCGTTCTCGCCGAACGCGACCACGCTGGTGACGCCGTCGACGGCCACCCTGCACAACATCGTGTTCGTGTTCACCGAATTGTCGTCGACCCAGCTCGCGCTGAAGAACACCGTGATCCTGGGCGCATCGACGGCGACCATCGGCACGATTCTCGCCCTCGTCGTCGCTTATGTCACGACCCGGCGCGTGATCGCGAGCCATCGCGTGCTCGGCTTTCTCGCGACCGCCCCCGTCGCGGTGCCCGGCATCGTGCTCGGCGTCGGGCTGTTTTTGAGCTACACGCGACCGCCCTTCGTGCTCTACGGCACGCTGTGGATCCTGCTGGTGGCGTTCCTTACCATCAATCTGCCATCGGCCTATCAGCAATTGCAGGCGGCGTTCGCGACCATTCATCCCGAGCTGGAAGACGCCAGCCGCATCCTCGGCGCGACGCGGCTGCAAACGCTGCGCCAGATCACCGCGCCCTTGCTGCGCACCGGCGTGATCGCGACCTGGTGCTTCATCTTCATCGGCGTGATGCGGGAGCTATCCGCGGCGATCGTGCTGTTCACCTCGCAGACCAAGGTGCTGTCGGTCCTGATCTACGACCTCAACGAAAGCGGCGATCTCGCCGCGATTTCCGTGTTGGGCATCGCGATGCTGGTGATTACGTTTGCCGTGGTGCTCGCGGTGAATAGGATTCCGGTGTTCGGCGGCGGCGCCGCGGCGAGGCTGCGGAATAGTTAGAAGCCCCGAGCCGTAGGGTGGGCAAAGGCGCTCTTGCGCCGTGCCCACCATCAAACCCTCCGCAAGGAATGGTGGGCACGCTGTCGCTTTGCCCACCCTACACATCTGGTAATCCGCCACATTCGCTCCGATATAAGGCTCAATCATTGAGCCATACGAGGACCGCGTGACCCAAGCCGCCACCAAAAAGCCTGCCCTGTCGCCACCGATCGCTCCCCGCCGCCCGCACACCTTCACCACGCACGGCATTACGGTGACGGATGATTACGCATGGCTGAAAGACGCCAGATGGCAGGAAGTGCTGCGCGATCCAGCGATACTCGACCCGGATATCAGAAAGTATCTGGAAGCCGAGAACGACTACACCGAGAGCCTGCTCGGCCATACCGCGCCCCTGCAGAAGAAGCTGGTCGCGGAAATGCGCGGGCGGATCAAGGAAGACGATTCCAGCGTGCCCGCACCGGACGGCCCATTTGCTTATTTGCGAAAGTTCCGCGAGGGTGGGCAGCATGAACTGTTCGGCCGCACGCCGCGCGATGGCGGCGACGTGCAAATCGTGCTCGACGGCGACGCGCTGGCCACAAACCACGAATACTTCAAGTTCGGCAGCGCACGGCATTCGCATGACCACAAACTGCAGGCGTGGAGCGCCGATACCAAGGGCTCGGAATATTTCTCGATTCGCGTTCGCGATTGGAGCACTGGGGCCGATCGAGACGATTTGGTCGAGGAGACCGACGGCGGTATCGTCTGGAGCAAGGATTGCAACAGCTTCTTTTACGTCAAGCTCGACGACAACCATCGCCCGATGCAGGTCTGGCGCCACAAGCTCGGCACCAAACAGGCCGACGACACGCTGGTGTATGAGGAACAGGATTCCGGCTGGTTCACCCATCTGCATGAGAGCTCTTCCGGCCGCTTCTGCGTCATCGCCGGCGGCGACCACGAGACCTCAGAGCAACGGCTGATCGACCTCGACCATCCCGAGGCACCGCCGAGGCTGGTCGCGGCGCGCGAGGAAGGCGTGCAGTATTCGCTCGCCGACCGCGGCGATGAGTTGTTCATTCTCACCAACGCGGATGACGCGATCGACTTCAAGGTCGTGACAGCGCCCCTCGCCGCCCCCGAACGCGCCAACTGGCGCGACCTGATTCCATATCGCGAGGGCGTCTATGTGCTCGATGTCGAACTCTATGCCGGCCACATGGTGCGGCTGGAGCGCGCCAACGCGCTGCCCGCGATCATCATCCGCGATCTCGCGACGGGCGAAGAGCACGCCATCGCCTTCGACGAGGCGGCCTACTCGCTCGACACCATGGGCAGCTACGAGTTCGAGACCACGAATTTGCGGTTCTCCTATTCGTCGATGACGACGCCGGCGGAAGTCTATGATTACGACATGGCCACGCGGGCGCGCCTGCTGCGCAAGCGGCAGGAGATACCGTCCGGCCACAACCCGGCCGACTATGTCACCACGCGCATCATGGCGACCTCGCATGACGGCGCGTTGGTGCCGGTCTCGATCCTGCACCGCAAGGATCTGGTACGCGACGGCAAGGCACCGCTGCTGCTCTACGGCTACGGCTCCTACGGCATGGCGATGCCGGCCTCGTTCGCCGCCAACCGGCTGTCGCTGGTCGATCGCGGCTTTGTCTATGCGATCGCGCATATCCGCGGCGGCGCGGATAAAGGCTGGGGCTGGTATCTCGACGGCAAGCGCGAGAAGAAGACGAACTCGTTCGATGATTTCGCCGCGGCCGGGCGCGCACTGATCGAGGCGAAGTACACCAGCGCAAAGCGCATCGTCGGCCATGGCGGCAGCGCCGGCGGCATGCTGATGGGCGCGGTCGCCAACCGATCAGGTGAATTGTTCGCGGGCATCGTCGCCGAGGTGCCGTTCGTAGATGTGCTCAACACGATGCTCGACGACACGCTGCCGCTGACGCCGCCGGAATGGCCGGAATGGGGTAATCCGATCGAGAGCGAAAAGGACTTTCGCACCATTTTGACGTACTCGCCCTACGACAACCTCGCGGCAAAGGAGTATCCCGCCATCCTGGCGATGGGCGGCCTGACCGATCCGCGCGTCACCTATTGGGAGCCCGCGAAATGGATCGCGCGGCTGCGCCCGACCATGAGCGGCGGCGGCCCGGTGCTGCTGCGCACCAACATGGGCGCCGGCCACGGCGGCGCGTCGGGGCGGTTCAACCGGCTGGATGAAGTGGCGATCGCGTATGCGTTCGCGTTGTGGGCGGTGGGGATGGCGGAGAAGGCGGAGGTCTAAGTGGCTCCCTCACCCGGCGCTACGCGCCGGGTGAGGGAGCCGGCAACTCATTACGGCATCGTATAAGCCGTCTTGACCGTCGTATAGAACTCGGCGGCGTAGCGGCCCTGTTCGCGGGCACCGAAGCTGGAGCCCTTTCGGCCGCCGAACGGCACGTGGTAATCGACGCCGGCGATCGGCAGGTTCACCATCACCATGCCCGCTTCGGAATTGCGCTTGTAGTCGCTGGCGTATTTCAGGCTGGTGGTACAGATGCCGGATGACAGGCCAAACTCGGTGTCGTTGGCAGTCGCCAGCGCTTCGGCATAATCCTTGACCCTGATGACCGCGGCCACCGGCCCGAATATTTCCTCGCGCGCGATCCGCATCGTGTTGGCCACGCCGGTGAACAATGCCGGTTGCAGATAGAAGCCGGGCGCCGCGCGATTGAGAAGTTCGCCACCGAAGGCAAGCTTGGCGCCTTCGTCCTTGCCGATGCTGATATATTTGAGATCCTGATCGAGCTGGCTCTGATCTACCACCGGGCCGATATCCGTGCCGGCCTTGACGGCGTTGTCGACCTTCAGGCCGCGCATTCGCTCGGTGAGGGCCTCCACGAATCTGTCGTGGATGCCGGCGGTGACGATCAGCCGCGAGGCGGCGGTGCAACGCTGCCCGGTGGAAAAGAACGCGCTATTGGCGGCACATTCCACCGCGACCTTCAGATCCGCGTCATCCAGAACGACCAGCGGATTCTTGCCGCCCATCTCCAGCTGAAACTTCTTCATCGGCCGCGAGGCGATGCAGGCCGCCGCGACCTTCTTGCCGGTGGCCACCGAGCCGGTGAAGCTGATCGCGGCAACATCGGGATGCTCCAGCAAGACCGCGCCGACTTCAGAACCGCGCCCGATCACGAGGTTGAGCACGCCCTTGGGCAGGCCCGCCCGGTGTAGAATATCGACCAGCGCCCAGGTCGAGCCCGGAACAAGATCAGCGGGCTTGACCACCACGGTGTTGCCATAGGCCAGCGCTGGCGCGATCTTCCAGGCCGGAATCGCGATCGGGAAATTCCATGGTGTGATCAAGCCGACAACACCCAGCGCTTCGCGCGTGATCTCGATGTCGATGCCGGGGCGCACGGAAGCGAGTTTCTCGCCCGCCATCCGCAGGCATTCGCCGGCAAAGAACGCAAAGATCTGGCCGGCGCGCGCGACTTCGCCGATGCCTTCCGGCAGCGTCTTGCCTTCCTCGCGCGACAACAGCCGGCCCAGCTCGTCCTTGCGGGCCAGGATTTCGTCCGACGCCTTTTTCAGGATGTCGTAGCGCGCTTGCGGCGTCGATCGCGACCATGCCGGAAACGCCGCTTTGGCAGCCGCAATCGCAGCCTCGGCTTGCGCACGCGTGCCGCGCACGGCTTCGCCGACGATGTCCTTGGTATCGGATGGATTGACGTTCGGCGCGCGAGCACCATCGGACAACCATTCGCCGTCGATCAGATTGTTGAACATCAGCATGGGCGGTTTCTCCACTGTTACGTCGGTTTTGGATCGCGCGTCCGGGAATAGAAGACTATCGTCCGTTGGCCTTGCGCCAAGCAGCAAAATCCTTCGGCGTCTGCTCGTCGGTTGCGGGATAGAGGCCAAGGATCGAGCGGCCCTTGCGCACTTCCTCTGTAACAAAATCCTCGAACGCAGTCATCTCGACCGCCTCGTCCGCTATCTCATCCGCCAGGTGCGCCGGGATCACGATCACGCCGTCGCGATCACCGAGGATGACGTCGCCGGGAAACACCGGCGCGTCGCCGCAGCCGATCGGGACGTTGATCTCGATTGCCTGATGCAGCGTCAAATTGGTCGGCGCGCTCGGGCGGTGGTGATAGGCGGGAAAGCCGAGAGCCGCGATCTCGGCGGAATCACGAAAGCCGCCGTCGGTGATCACGCCGGCGCAGCCGCGCTGCATCAGCCGCGTCACCAGGATGGCGCCGGCGGACGCGGCACGGGCGTCCTTGCGGCTGTCCATGACCAGCACCGCGCCGGGCGGGCAATCCTCGATCGCCTTGCGCTGCGGGTGGCTGCGATCACGGAACACGTCGATCTTGTTGAGATCCTCGCGCGCCGGCATGTAGCGCAGCGTAAAGGCTTCGCCGACCAGCACCGGCTGATCGGGGCCGAGCGGGTGCACGTCCTGGATCATCTGGATGCGAAAACCGCGCTTGAACAGCGCGGTGGCGACGGTGGCGGTGGAGACCGTCTTGAGTTTGTTGCGGGTGGCGTCGCTCAGTTTTGTCATAGCTTTCTCGCTTTCTTCGTCGTCATTCCGGGGCGCTCGCGTTAGCGAGCTAACCCGGAATCTCGAGGTTCCACAATGTGCAATTGCACATTGGGGTTCGATGCTTCGCATCGCCCCGGAACGACAGGATCAATCAAACCGCCCCATGCGATTCCACATACAGCGCGTAGACCGAGTGGCAGCTCGTCATATAGAGGCGATTGTTCTTCGGGCCGCCGAAGGTGAGATTGGCGCAGCGCTCCGGCAGACGGATATGGGCGAGCGGCTTGCCGACGGGGCTGAACACCATGACGCCGTCGAGATCCTCGGACTTGCCCTTGAGCTGGAACACTTTTCGGCCGCCGACATCGGTCGGCTCACCTTGCAGCGCGCCGTTGGAGCCCCAGCCGCACCACAGATTGCCATCGCGGTCGACACGAAAACCGTCGAGCGCGCCCTGGTCGGCAGCGTCGATCAGCTTGGTCTTGCCGCCCACGGTGCCATCGGCGTTGACGTCAAAACTCCAGATGCTGCGATTCGGCGTACCCTTCCACTCCACGACATAGAGCTTCTTTTCGTCCGGCGAGAACGCGAGCCCGTTGGGATTGACGATGTCGGTAATGACGGCGGTGAGTTTGCCGTCCTTGGTGAGGCGATAGACGTTGGTGGTGGCCTGGTCGGGCTTTTCCTTCTTGCCTTCCCACTCGCCGTTGATGCCGAACAAGGGATCGGTGAACCAGATGGTGTCGTCGGACTTGACCACAATATCATTGGGCGCGTTCAGCCGCTTGCCCTCGAACTTGTCGGCGAGCACGGTGATCTTGCCGTCCTTCTCGGTGCGGGTGACGCGGCGGGTGACCGAATGCTCGCAGGTGACGAGCCGGCCCTGGCGGTCGCGGGCGTTGCCATTGGCGTAGTTGGCGTTAGCGCGGAAGACGCTGGTCTGGTTGGTCTTCTCGTCGAACTTCATGATGCGATTGTTCGGGATGTCGGAGAACAGGAGATAGCCGCCCTCGGGGAAGTATGCCGGCCCTTCGGCCCAGCGCATGCCGGTCGCGACCTGCTCGACTGTCGAAGAATAGATCCGGTATTTCGCAAAACTCGGATCGAGAATCTGCACGGCCGGATCGGGGTAGCGCTGGTTCGGCGTGAAGGGGAATGATTGCGCAGCCGCGCTGCGGGCGAGAAGCGTCGAAGCGGCAGCGGCGCCGGCCCCTGCGAGCAGGTTGCGTCGAGACATGGTCATTGGTAGTCCTCCCCTGGGTCGTCTTCTGTTTTTGCTCAGCTCTTAGAACATCATTGCCTGCGACAAACGCGAAGCGTTTGCGCAAGGGAGCGAAGCGACGAAGCAATCCACTCTTTCTTCGTGCCGTGAGATGGATTGCTTCGCTTCGCTCGCAATGACGTATTACCGCTGGACGGATTACGGCTAGTAAATCGAGGGCTCCTCCACCGGCGCCCCAAACCCGGTCTCCAGAAAATCGAAATCGCAGCCTTCATTGGCCTGCTTGATATGCTTGGTGAACATCCAGCCATAGCCGCGCTCGTAGCGCGGCTCCGGCGCCTTCCATGCGGCACGGCGCTCTGCGAGTTCGGCTTCCGGGACATCGAGGTTGATGGTGCGTGCGTTGACGTCGAGCGTGATCTTGTCGCCGGTTCGCACCAGGGCCAGCGGGCCACCGACATAGGACTCCGGCGAGACATGCAGGATGCAGGCGCCGTAGCTGGTGCCGCTCATGCGCGCGTCCGACAGCCGCACCATGTCGCGCACGCCCTGCTTCACCAGTTTTGTCGGGATCGGCAGCATGCCCCATTCCGGCATGCCGGGCCCGCCTTGCGGGCCGGCATTGCGCAGGATCAGCACGTGATCGGCGGTGACGTCCAGATTCGGATCGTCGATCGCCTTCTTCATCGAGGGATAATCGTCGAACACCAGCGCCGGGCCGGTGTGCTTGAGGAAGCGCGGTTCGCAGGCGCTGGGCTTGATCACGCAGCCGTCGGGCGCGAGATTGCCCTTGAGCACGGCGAGCGCGCCCTCCTTGTAGATCGGGTCCTTCACGGTACGAATGACGTCGTCATTATAGACTTCGGCGCGCGCGATGTTGTCGCCGAGCGTCTCGCCGGTCACCGTCATGACGTCGAGATGCAGATGCTCCCTGATGCGGCTCATCAGGCCCGGCAGGCCGCCGGCATAGAAGAAATCCTCCATCAGGTATTTATCGCCGCTCGGGCGCACATTGGCGATCACAGGCACCTTGCGGCTGGCCGTTTCGAAATCGTCGAGCCCGATGTCCTGGCCGGCACGACGCGCCTGCGCGATCAGATGGATGATCGCGTTGGTCGAGCAGCCCATCGCCATCGCAACCGTAATGGCGTTCTCGAAGGCTTTTCGGGTCTGGATTTTTTCCGGCGTCAGATCCTCCCACACCATCTCGACGATGCGGCGGCCGCATTCCGAGGCCATGCGGATGTGGCCGGCATCAGCGGCGGGAATCGAGGACGCGCCCGGCAAGGTCATGCCGATCGATTCCGCAATCGCCGTCATGGTGGAGGCGGTGCCCATGGTCATGCAGGTGCCGTAGCTGCGGGCGATGCCGGCTTCGACATCGACCCAGTCCTTGTCGGAGATTTTCCCCGCGCGCCGCTCGTCCCAGTATTTCCAGGCGTCCGAACCCGAGCCCAGCGTCTTGCCCTTCCAGTTGCCGCGCAGCATAGGGCCCGCGGGCAGATAGATCGTCGGGAGGTTCATGCTGGTGGCCCCTAACAGCAGGCCCGGCGTGGTCTTGTCGCAGCCGCCCATCAGCACCACGCCGTCGACGGGATGGCCGCGCAGCAATTCTTCGGCGTCCATCGCCAGCATGTTGCGATAGAGCATGGTGGTCGGCTTCAAAAACGATTCCGACAGCGACAGCGCCGGCAGCTCCATCGGGAAACCGCCCGCCATCAGGATGCCGCGCTTGACGTCGTCGACGCGGCTCTTGAAATGCATGTGGCAGGGCTGCGCATCCGACCAGGTGTTGAGGATCGCGATCACAGGCCGGCCTTTCCACTCCTCCGGCGCATAGCCCATCTGCATGGCGCGCGAGCGGTGGCCGAAAGCGCGGAGATCGTCGGGCGCGAACCAGCGCGCGCTCCGGAGTTCGGCGGGGTTCTTCTTGGTCATGATTGCGTACCCCATTTTTGGACGGTGTTGCGCTCGATCGTGCGGAAGATCAGGTTCTCGACAATCAAGCCGATCACGATCACCGTCAACAGGCCAGCGAACACCGCAGGGATATCCAGCAGGTTACGGTTTTCGAAAATGAACCAGCCGAGACCACCCTGCCCCGACGACACGCCGAACACGAGTTCGGCGGCGATCAGCGTGCGCCAGGCAAACGCCCAGCCGATCTTAAGGCCGGTCAGGATAGAACCGAATGCAGCAGGAATGAGAATACGGGCGACATAGGGCAAACCGCGCAGGCCGTAATTACGGCCGACCATGCGCAGCGTGTTCGACACGCTCTTGAAGCCGGAATGGGTGTTGAGCGCGACCGGCCACAGCACCGAATGGATCAACACGAACACGAGGCTGCCATTGCCCAACCCGAACCAGATCAGCGCCAGCGGCAGCAGCGCGATCGCCGGCAAGGGATTGAACATCGCGGTGATGGTTTCGAGAAAATCCGTGCCGATCCGGGTCGAGATCGCGAGAACGGTGAAGATCGCCGCGAGCACGATGCCGGCGGCATATCCCATGAACAGTACTTTTAGCGACGCCCACGCGCGCATGGGAATAGTCCCATCGCGCACCTTGTCGAACATCGTCAGAATCGTGTCGTGGAAGGTCGGGAACAGCAGCGGATTGTCGAGGACGGTGCCGTAGATCTCCCAGGCTGCGGCGAGGAAGATGATGATAACGGATTTGCGGACGAAGCCGTCGTTCCACAACAGCTCCGGCACCGTCAGCTTGCGCTCGACTTCCGTCGGAACAACCGCCGCCAGGTCTGCGGCATCGCGCAGCAGGATTTTGGCCTCGCCCATCGCGCGCTCCCCCTCAGTGTGCCGTCACGGCGTCGGCGAACAGCAAATCGTGGATCTGCTTTTCCAGCCGGGCGGCGCTGCCGTCCTCGCCGGAGACCTTGTCGACATCGACGACCTCGGCCTTGACCCGGCCGGGATGCGGCGACAGCAGCAGGATGCGGTTGCCGATCTTGATCGCTTCCGCGATCGAATGGGTGACGAACAGGACGGTGAACTTTGTTTCCGCCCATAGTTGCAGCAATTCATCCTGGCAGGTCCGCCGCGTCAGCGCGTCGAGCGCGGCGAACGGCTCATCCATCAACAGAATATCCGGCTCCATCGCCATGCCGCGGGCGATCGCCACGCGCTGCTTCATGCCGCCGGACAGCGTGTGCGGATAGGCATCGACGACGCGGGTGAGGCTGACCTTCTCGATATAAGCGCGCGCCCGCATCTCCGCGTCCTTGCGCGGCAGGCGGCGCGTCATCAGCAGCGGAAACATCACGTTTTCCAGCACCGTCTTCCACGGCAGCAACTGGTCGAACTCCTGAAAGATC
Source organism: Bradyrhizobium sp. AZCC 1678 (assembly GCF_036924765.1). NCBI lineage: Bacteria > Pseudomonadati > Pseudomonadota > Alphaproteobacteria > Hyphomicrobiales > Nitrobacteraceae > Bradyrhizobium > Bradyrhizobium sp. AZCC 1678. Next base: position 1,029,299 of record NZ_JAZHSE010000001.1, on the reverse strand, counting down.
ATCATCCTGTCGGCGCCGGGTTCGGATATTTCGCGGCCCGAGATGCGCATCTTGCCTTCGCTCGGCGTCATGTAGCCGCCGACCGCCTTCAACAGCGTCGACTTGCCACAACCGGAAGGGCCGAGCAGCACGAAGCGATCGGAACGATCGACCGTGAAGCTGACCCGCTCGGTCGCGGTCACCACCGCGCTCGAAGTCTTGTAGCGCAGCGTTACGTCACTGACATCGAGAAGCGCGGCCATGTCGATCAATTACCCTTCAGGTCGTGCGCGACCGGCAGATAGTAATCGGTGAAGGCTTTTGGCATGGTCTTCAGCGTGCCGACCTTGAACAGATGGGCGGCGAATTTCATGGTGCCCTGCGGCTGCAGGTTCCATTCCATCATGCCGGGCTCCTTGAGCCACGCCAGCAGATCGTCGACGCTGGTCTTGTCGCCGGTGACTTCCTTGTAGATCTCGACCGCGGCCTTGGTGTCGCTGCGGATCAGGTCCTGCGCCTCCTTGGTGGCGTCGCGCACCGCCTGCACGATCTTCGGGTTGGCGTCGGCGAATTTGGTCGTCGTGAAGAACTGCGCCTGGCTGAGCGGGCCGCCCATCACGTCGGGCGACGACAGCACCACATGCGCGCCGGGGACGTTCTTCAGTTCGAGGAACGTGAACGGCGGAATCGAAAAGTGATTGCGCACCTCGTGCTGGGTGTTGGTCAACGCGACATAGGCGTCGGGATGGCCGAGCTGCACGGTGTTGGGATCGAGCTTCGACCACTGGTCGGCGCCGAAGGCTTCGGCGGCCGCGATCTGCAGCACGATCGCCTGCGTCGAGACCTTGACGGTGGGCACCGCGATCTTGTCGTTCGGACCAAAGTCCTTGATCGACTTGATATTCGGATCACGGCTGATCAGCGTCATCGGCTGCGCCGAGGTGGCGACGATGCCCTTGACGCCGCCGCGGGTACGATCCCACAGCAGCAGGAGGTTGCCGGTTCCGGTATTGAGGATATCGACGCTGCCGGCGAGCAATGCATCGGTCTGCGCGCCACCGCCGCTCAAATTGATCCATTTGGTGGTGACGCCGGGAACGCCGAGGGAAGCCGCGTGCTTCTCGATCAGCTTGTTCTTTTCCATGATGTGCGAGGGCATGTAGAAAATGCCCGGCTGCCGCGACAGGGTGATCTCCGACTTCTGCTGCGCCGATGCCTGAGAGTCCGGCAGCATCATCAGCATCGCAACGGCGCCCGCGCAGGCGCTCCACATCCTGTTTTTCATTGTGCATCTCCTCCGGCGCCTCGTTGACGCTTCCGGGGAGATGCACTAATGTATTAGTGCATCTGAGGCAAGTCCCTTCTGAAAACGGCCGGTCGTCCGATGGCTCCCCTGCAAGTCTCCCGCCGCGCAGCCCCGCGTTCCGCAGGCGGGCTCGATCGCGATCGCCAGGCCGCGCCGCAGGTGTTCGAGCGCCTGCGCGGCATGATCATCGCGCTGGAACTGCCGCCGGGATCGCCGTTGTCGCGCGCCGCGCTTGCCGGCCAGTTCGGCGTCAGCTCGACGCCGATCCGCGATGCGCTGATGCGGCTTGAAGAAGAAGGGCTTGTCGACGTCTTCCCGCAATATGCAACCGTGGTCAGCCGGGTCGACGTGCGGCTGGCGCAGCAGGCGCATTTCCTGCGGCAGGCAGTCGAACTCGAAATCGTGCGTGGGCTCGCGATCCAGCACGACGGAACGCTCGTCGCCGAGCTTCAAGCGACGATTGCCCTCCAGCAGCAACATGCCAAGGCCGGCGACTTCGAAAAATTCATGGCCGCCGATAACGAGTTCCACAGCCAGCTCTATGCGGCGGCCGACAAGCAGGACATCTGGGCGCTGGTGCGCAGTCGCAGCGGGCATATCGACCGGCTGCGCCGGATGCATCTGCCCTCGCCCGGCAAGGCGCAGGATATCGTGCGGCATCACAGACTGATCGCGAAGGCGATCAATGCCGGGGAACCCGACGAGGCGCAGAAGCACCTGCGCACTCATTTGTCCGGCACGCTCAGCGAACTCGCCCGGATTCGATCGCGCTACCCGGAATATCTCAGCAACTGATCCTTGCGGCCCTGCCGCATGCGCGGGCGAATGACTTCTCGTGCGCAAGGCCTTGTGCTTGTCTGCCCGGCAACATGCGGATAACTGCGTTTTTATCCGGGCTTTTTTGACGCTAACCGGAGCGTTCCTGCCGGCGAAGCAGTTGCGACAACACGAGGATTCGGCAAAACTCGCAACCTTCCGTTGACCTGCTTCCAAACGGGGCCCGGAGAACTTTTTACTTTGGCAAGAATATTGGTCGTGGATGACGATATTGCGGTCCAGATGACCATCCGCCTGTTGCTGGAACGCGCAGGCCATAGCGTGGTCACTGCCGATGACGGTCGAAAGGGCCTGGCATTGTGTCAGACCGGAGATTTCGATCTGCTGTTTCTCGACATTTTTATGCCGGGAATGGACGGATTTGAAACCATGCGGATGGTTCGCCAGCAGCAGCCGCAGCTTCCGATCATCGTCATCTCCGGCCGGCCAGTCTCTTCGGAGGCAGACACCGCCCCGGACTTCCTGACCATGGCGACCAAGCTTGGCGCGGTCTCCAGCCTGCAGAAACCGTTCCGGCCGGCCGACCTCCTGGCAGCCGTCACGGGCTGCCTGGCAGCCGCCGGACGCGGCTCGCCATCGCGCGGCGGTGTTGCTTCCTCCCCGTAATGCGCCATAGCATCCGATTCATCCGGCGGCCCGCCGGGCCGGAGCGGGAGGGCAAGCGAACAGCGACATGACGCTCACAACCAAGCTTGCCATCGCGATGATTGCGTTGGTCGCGATCGCGGTTTCCGCGGTCGGATGGCTGAACTATCGCAACCTGGAACAGGCGCTTCTGCTGCGGGCTCGCGACCGCATCGAGACTCATTCGCGGCAGCTCGCGACCGACCTCGAATATTACGCGGCCAGCGCGACCGGAGATGTCGCGAGCTTTCGTTCCGCAGCGGCGCTGCACGGATTGATCCGCGCCCGCAGATCGGGGGGCATAGATCCAGTCGATGGCGTCACCGAAAAGACCTGGCGCGACCGGCTGGCATCACGCTTCGCGGCCGAACTCGAAGCCAAGCCAACCTATGCGATGCTTCGGATCATCGGCCTTGACGACGATGGCCGTGAGCTTGTCCGCGTCGATCGCGCGGGACCGAACGACACGGTTCGGATCGTGCCCGAAGAGGGCTTGCTGAAGAGAAACAGTCGCGGCTATTTCCACGAAACGATGGGGCTGGGCCCCACGCAAATCTACGTCTCGCCGCTCGATCTGGGTCGACGCAACGGACTGATCGAGGCGGTGCACAGGCCGACGCTGCGCGTCGCGACGCCGATCTTTGGAGACGACGGCAAACCGTTCGGCCTTTTCATGGTCAATGTCGACATGCGGCGGGCGTTCGACCGTATCCGGTCGTCGGTGTTGCCTGGCGAAACCATATACGTCGTCAACAAGCAGGGCGACTATCTCATTCACCCGGATCGGTCGCGCGAGTTCGGCGCGTTGCTCGGCAAGCCGAACGACTGGAAAGCCGACTTCCCGCATCTGGCGTCGCAGGCCGGGGCCACGCAAGGCAGCTCGGATATCGTGCCGGATCAAGCCGCACAGCCGGGCGGAATAGCGCTGGCGCCCGCTATTCTGGCGGGCGTCGAATGGGTTGGCGTCATCGAAACCGCCCCTAACGCGGTCATCATGGCGCCGGCCGCGAGCATCAGAAATACTTCCCTTCTCGTTGGCGGGATCGCCGTGTTGTGCGCGGCGGTGCTGGCCCTGGTGATCGCGAGGTCGCTGACCCGCCCGATCGTGCAGCTGACCGAAGCCGTGCAGGGGGTGACCAGTAGCAAGAAGATCGCCATTCCGGTCGATGCAGGCGGCGAGACCGGTGTGCTCGCGCGCGCATTTGCGTATGCGTTCGAGGAAATCAATGCAAAGACCGCGGCGCTCCAACAAGAGGTACAGGAGCATCGCCGCACCATAGCGGCACGCGACCATCATGCCGAGCGGGAGCGGCTGTTCAGCGCGGCGGTCGAATCCTCCAACGACGCCATCATCACGACGTCGCTCGACGGCACCATCACCGGCTGGAATTCGGCGGCGGAGCGGCTGTTCGGATACAGCGCGACGGAGGCCACGGGCAAGAACATCACGCTGCTGGTACCCGAGGATCGACTGCCGGAGTTGCAGGACGCGCTGCGCCGGATCGGCTGGGGCGAAAGCATCGAACACAGTGAAACGGTACGCCTGCGAAAAGGTGGCGGGCGGATCGAAGTCTCGCTCAGCATCTCTCCGATCAAGGCGCCTTCGGGAGCGACCATCGGCATCTCGAAGGTTGTGCGCGACATCACCGAATCCAACAAGACCAGGCAGGTGCTGCGTCGGCAGACCGAAGAGCTTCGCCGCATCTTCGAGACCTCGCAGGACCTGATCATGGTGCTGGATTCGCGAGGGGCTCTGGTTCAGATCAGTCCGAGCTGTGAGGCCATATTGGGCTATCGGCCGGAGGAAATGATCGGCCGCAGCGGCGAGGACTTCATTCATCCCGACCATCTCGAGACCTCCCGCCAGGAAATGCGCGCGGCACGGCGTGGGCAACGTCCGAAGATCTCCGATACGCGCTGCATTCACAAGAACGGGCGGGAGGTGTGGCTGTCATGGCTCGGAACATGGTCCGAACCGGCCAGGCGCTTCTTCTTCGTCGGCCGCGACATGACCGAGAGCCGGCTGGCGCAGGAGACGTTGCGCGAAAGCGAGCAGCTCGCGCGCGGCATCATCGACACCGCGCTGGACGCCTTCGTCCAGATCGACGAGAAGGGCCGTGTCCGGGACTGGAATGCGCAGGCTGAAAATATCTTCGGCTGGCCGCGCGATGAAGCGCTCGGCAGGAATTTGTTCGATCTGATGGGCCAGCCGGACGGGCAAGGCCCCCTGAAGAAAGCCCTGCAATCCTTCCTGCTTTCCGGCAACGAGGCAGTCCGTCAGCCCCGCCGCGAACTCCAGGTCAGGCGGCGCGACGGAAAGGAAATCACGGTCGAGCTGAGCATCGCCGCGCTGAAGACGCGTGGGGGCTTCTTGTTCAACGGATTCGTCCGCGACCTCACCGACAGGATCGCGGCCGAGGACAGGATCCGGCAGGCCGAGAAGATGGAGGCCATGGGCCAGCTCACCGGCGGCATCGCGCACGACTTCAACAACATTCTGACCGTGATCACGGGAACGATCGAAATTCTGGCCGATGCCGTTAAGGGCGAACCGCAGCTTGCCGCGATCACGCGAATGATCGACGAGGCCGCCTCGCGCGGCGCCGACCTCACCCAGCAGCTGCTCGCATTCGCGCGCAAGCAACCGCTCGAACCAAAGATAACCGACGTCAACACGCTGATCATCGACACCGCGAAACTGCTGCAGCGGACGCTCGGCGAGCATGTCGAGATCGAATCCGTGTTCGAGGATGAGACCTGTCCGGCGATCGTCGATCCCAATCAACTCGCCACCGCGATCCTCAATCTGGCCCTCAACGCCCGCGACGCCATGCCGGACGGAGGCAAGCTGATCATCGAGACCGGCTTCGTCATTCTCGATGATAATTATGCGAGGACGCACAGCGACGTCCGGCCCGGCCGCTACGCCATGATCGCGGTGAGCGATACCGGGGCCGGCATCCCGCCCGCGATGCTCGACAAGGTATTCAATCCGTTCTTCACCTCGAAAGGCCCGGGCAAGGGCACCGGCCTCGGGCTGAGCATGGTCTACGGCTTTATGAAGCAATCGGCCGGGCACATCATGATCTACAGCGAGGAGGGCCATGGCACGACGATCAAGATGTATCTGCCGCCGGCCACGGGCGCCTTGCCGGCGGCCGATCCGGCGCTGGCGCCGGCCGTCGAGGGCGGCCATGAAATAATTCTGGTCGTGGAAGACGACAAGCTGGTGCGCGACTATGTGCTCGCGCAACTGCATTCACTCGGTTACGTCACGCTGGACGCGGCGAACGCAGCCGAAGCCCTCGCGCTCGTCCATACCGGCCATGCGTTCGACCTGCTGTTCACCGACGTGATCATGCCCGGCATGAACGGCCGCCAGCTCGCCGACGAGATGTTGAAGGTCAGGCCCGGATTGAGGGTACTGTTCACCTCGGGCTATACCGAGAATGCCATCATTCATCACGGCCGGCTCGACGAAGGCGTATTGCTGCTCGCCAAGCCCTACCGGAAATCGGATATGGCGATCATGATTCGCAAAGCGCTCGCCGATTGATCGACGCCGCAGCGACCGCACCCGGCCTGTAACAGCCTGCCTGCAATCAAGCCTGCGATCAGACCCGCATAATCAGATCTGGCCCTGACGCTGCGTGGTCATCACGATCCGGACCAGGTCCGCCGCATTCCGCGCGCCGAGCTTCTTCATGATATTGGCGCGGTGATCCTCGATCGTGCGCGGGCTGATTCCGAGATGCCGCCCCGCTTCCTTGTTGGACGCGCCGGCGGTGAACTGTTCCAGCACCTCGCGCTCGCGCCGCGTGAGCGGTTCGCGTCCCGGAAAATGCAGTGTCGCGATTCGAGATGCCGAATTCTCCGCCTGCCGGCGGGCGTAGGCCTCGATCGCCTCGTCGAGTCTCGCGACGATTTCACTGCCGCGAAACGGCTTTTCGATGAAGTCCAGCGCGCCGTTCTTGATGGCGCTGACCGCCATGGCGATATCGCCCTGCCCCGAGATCATGAAGATCGGCGCAGGATAATCCTCGCCATGCAGCTCTCTCAGAATATCGAGGCCGGACTTACCGGGGATATGCACATCGAGCAGGATGCAGGAAGGCGTCCGCGTTCGTGCAATCGCCAGCAGCGCGGCGCCGTCGGCGAAGCAGATGACCTGATAGCCGCCTGCCGTCAGGACCATCGACAGCGTGTCGCGAACGGCGGGGTCGTCATCGACTACAAAGATCTCCCCACGGGAGGGGGCTTTTTCAGCCATGTTCCATCGTCCATGCGTGGTTGGATGTGACTCACACTCGGATAACGGTATCGAACTCCATACCGGACCGTATTTGTACGGGACCGCAGCTGAACGCACAAGTAGCAACGCACACCTAAAAAAGTAACTAAGGAGTGCACTCATGCAGAATGCAGCAGGCGCCGGCGTCGCACAGGTCGCACAGGCGCCCCACGACCAGAATGACGCCTACCGTGCCGTGGTTTCCGGCCTCGTCAGCCTGGTCGAGCACGTCCAGAACAGCCTGCGGCTGATCGAACAGACGATCGCCAGGGAAACTTCGGCCGAAACTTTGACGGAAACTTCGGCGGAAACATCGCCCCGCAGCCCCGAGAGTTCCACCGACATCATCGTGCTCGACGACGTGTCTCCCCGCTGCATGAAGGCTGTCGCCGCATTGCAGGCTTGCGACGTCAATCTTGGCATTGCCCTGCGCTCCCTGCGGGAGTCCGGCGATAGCGGTCCATGCGCCTCAAGCCCGCCGGTACTCTCGGTCATCGGGGCGTAAGCCCGACACGGCACCGCCCTGCCAGAGCGCACGATGTCTCTCCACCGCAAACTTTCATCCGGATTTTCTCGCGCCGTTAACTACCTGCTGCGATCGCGGGCTGGCGTCCGTCGTGCCACGGGCGCGCCGTCGGACCAGGACATCGCCACGACGATGGAGAAGCTCGACGCGGCGCTCAACAATATGAGCCACGGCCTTTGCAAGTTCCGGCCGGACAATCGCCTGCTGCTGTGGAACGATCGCTACGTAAAAATGTACAGGCTGGCGCCCGACCGCCTGCACGTCGGGTCTTGCCGCCCCGCGTGAGAAAGCCGTCGACACCTGTTGAACTGGGCGAACCGTCTGCGCTGCGCCGGAGCATTTGGCCCCGCCGGCGCTACCGGCTCAGTTCATCATTTCTTCTTTTGACGAGGCGCCCGGCCGCTTCTTGGCGTGCTTGCCTCTCAGGAAGCGGATGTCCATTTCCGTGCCGTTGACGCGAACCAGTTCGCACCGGCGATAGGCGAGACCGGTCGACGACAGCAGCAGGAAGAACTCCTTGAGATTGAGGCCCTGAATGGAGCCTTCCACGGTCAACTCGGCGTCGGTGTCCGAGATCGCGTTAAGCTGGCAGTCCCTGCGCCAGGTGCCGTCGATCGCCATGATGCAGACGTCATAGCCCCGGCTGAACGTGACTCGATCCAAGCTCTTGCCGTCCTCTGTCATCGCTCACCGTCCCGCCATCGCCGCAATTTTTGGCATCGACGTTGCGGCCTGCGCGGACCCGGCACGCGCGCCGCTCGGCCGATAGAGACCGCGCTTGTCCGGGAACGGCTTGAAGACATCAGTCAGGCCGACGACCGTTTCCGCCGCGCCCAGCACCAGGAAGCCATCGCCTTCCATCGCCTTGGCGAGGCGGCCGAAGATATTGATCTTGGTGTCCTGATCGAAATAGATCAGGACGTTGCGGCAGAAGATGACGTCAAAGGTGCCAAGCTGGGAGAAATCATGCAGCAGGTTCAGTTGCCGGTGCTGAACCATGGCCCGCAGCTCCGGGCTGATCTGCCAGAGCTCGCCGTTCTGCTTGAAATATTTGACGAGCAATTGAATCGGAAGGCCACGCTGGACCTCGAACTGGCTATAGATGCCCGATTTCGATTTCTCGAGCACTTCGGTGGACAGGTCGGTCGCGATGATTTCGACGCGCCATCCGGCCAGCGCCGCGCCCATTTCCTTCAGCGACATGGCAAGCGAATACGGCTCCTGGCCGGTCGAGCCGGCGGCGCACCAGATCCTGATGCTCTTGCGGTTGGCGCGCGCCTTCAACATCTCCGGCATGATCGTATCGCGAAAGTGTTCGAACGGCACCTTGTCGCGGAAGAAGAAGGTTTCGTTGGTGGTCATGGCTTCGACCACCTGGGCGATGATCGTCGACGATCCGCCCTTCATTTTCTGCACGAGTTCGCCGATGCCCGGCACACCGCATTTGCGCGACAGCGGAAGCAGGCGGCTTTCGATCAGATATTGCTTGTCTGCGGACAGGTCGAGACCGGAATGATCCTTCAGGAGCTTACGCAGATACTCATAGTCTGGCGGGGTCACGGTGGCCTCTCAAGGGCAAGCGGATAAGATTTAGACCGAGCTCTGTTCGTTAAGCGCGACCAGACCGACTTCCTGGAATTTTGCCGTAACGATGTCCTTGTCGAACGGCTTCATGATGTATTCGTTGGCGCCGGCATGCAGCGCACGCGAGATATGATCCATGCCGTTCTCGGTGGTGCAGAACACCACCTTGGGCGCGTCGCCGCCGGGCAGGCGGCGCAGATTGCCGAGGAATTCGTAGCCGTCCATGACCGGCATGTTCCAGTCGAGCAGAACCGCGTCAGGCATGGCCTCCTTGCAGAACGCAAGCGCCTGCTCGCCGTCCTCGGCCTCGGTGATCTGGAAGTCCATATCTTCCAGGATGCGGCGCGCGATCTTTCGCACGACGCTGGAGTCATCGACCACAAGACAGGTTTTCATTTCAGGCCTCCTTGTTTGACGCGCGGTGTTACGCTGCGAGGGTTGTTTTTGGCACGATTTCCAGAACGCGATCGATGTCGAGGACGACCATGAGCTGGCCGTCGAGACGGTGAACACCGCCGGCGAGCTTGGCCATGCGGGGGTCGAGGTTGACGGGGTTTTCCTCGCGGCCGTTATCGTGGAGTTTCAAGACTTCGCCGATCTGGTCGATCAAGAGGCCGTAGGATTCGCCGCGCAGGTCGACGCCGACCGCCATCGGCGGCTTGCCGTCGTCGTTCTTGGGTACGCCTAAGCGAGCGCGCATGTCGACCACGGTGACGATGCGGCCGCGCAGGTTGAGCACGCCGGCGATCTCGGCCGACGACAGGGGAACGCGCGTCAGCCGTTCCGGCATGAACACGTCCTGCACCCGCGAGATCGGCAGGCCGAACAATTGCCCGCCGATCACGGCGGTGACGTATTCGGCTACGGTGCCCTCGATGGTCTCGGTCTTGGTTGTCATCACTGTTTACCCCTAGGCCGCGCGACTGGTCTCGGCGGTCTGTTCCTTCAGCGCCGCGATCAGGCCGGGACGGTCGAACTTGGCGACGTAATCGTGGAAGCCGGCCTGCCGCCCGCGCTCGATCGCCGCCGGCGACACCAGCGAGGACAACGCGATGATCGGCATCGTGCTCAGATTGTGGTCGGCGCGGATCACTTCGGCGAACTCGAAGCCGTTCATGTCCGGCATTTCGATGTCGGTCAGCACCACGTCGTAGGTGTGGCCCGAGCGCAGCGCGGAAAGCCCCTCCTGCGCGTTGACGGCGACCCGCACCTTGTAGCCGGCGGCCTTCAGCACCGGGGCCAGCATGTTGCGGAAGAACGCGGAGTCGTCGACCAGCAGCACCGATCGCGCCGTCGATGACTCCCGCATCTCCTTGCGCGAGAACCAGTCGGCAAACGCCATCGGCAGGAAGTGGCCGACGTCGATCACCTCGGTGGCCTGGCCCTTAATCACGGCCGAACCCAGAATGCCGTCCTGCTGGCCGGCGACCTCGATGTGCAGCCGCTCCTCGACGATGTCGATGATCTCGTCGACCACGAGCCCCATCGAGCGGCCATCGTCGGCGAACACCAGGATCGGCTGCGAGCCCTGGGTCTGGACGGTGACCCCGACCATCTGCACCAGCGGCATCAGCTGGTCGCGGTATTGCACCATGTGGCGGCCGTTGGAGAGTTCGATCTTGTCGGTGGCGATCTCCTCCAGCCGGGTGACGAGCCCGAGCGGCACCGCCTTGGGCTGGCTCGAGCCGGCGCGGAACACCAGCAGCGAGGTCAGCTGTTCGCCGCCAATCGCATGCGCGGCCGAGGCCTCGTCGGCCAGCTCATGGGCCGAGGAGCCGGAGGCGCCGAGCGCTTTCGCAATGCCGTTGGGGTCGATGATCATGATCACGGCGCCATCGCCCAGGATGGTGTTGCCGGAGAACATGTCGATGTGCCGCAGTTTTGTGGACATCGGCTTGACCACGATTTCTTCGGTGTGGAACACGCCGTCGACCACGATGCCAAAGGTCTGGCTGCCGACCTGCGTCACCACGATGAAACCGTTCTCGGGATCGGACGACGAGCCGTCGTCGATCTTCAAGAGCTTCTTCAGGTGCATCAGCGGCAACAGCTTGTTGCGCAACCTGAGGACCGCGGTGTCCTTGATGCGCTCGATGCGGTGTTCGGAGTTGGCGCGCGCCCGCACCAGCTCGACCACGGACAATTGCGGGATCGCAAAGCGGTCGCCGGCGGCTTCCACGATCAGGGCCGAGACGATGGCCAGCGTCAGCGGGATCTTGATGGTGACACTTGAGCCCTCGCCGGCCACGCTCTTGATGTCGATGGTGCCGCCGATCTGGTCGATATTGGTGCGCACCACGTCCATGCCGACGCCGCGGCCGGAGACCGAGGTGACGGCGGCGGCCGTTGAGAAGCCCGGCGCAAAGATGAACTTGTGGATCTGGGCTTCGGTCATCTTCTCCAGCTCGGCCTCGCTGACGAGACCGTTCTGCAGCGCCTTGGCCTTGATCCGCTCGGTGTTGAGCCCACGACCATTATCGGCGATGCAGATGATGATGTGGCCGCCCTCGTGATAGGCGGACAGCCGGATGGTGCCCTGCTCGCCCTTGCCGTTGGCGACGCGCTCGGCCGGGGTCTCCAGGCCGTGGTCGGCGGAGTTGCGCACCATGTGCGTCAACGGATCCTTGATCAGGTCGAGCACCTGGCGATCGAGTTCGGTATCGGCGCCGTGCATCTCGAGTTCGATCTGCTTGCCGAGTTCGCCGGAGAGGTCGCGGACGATGCGCGGCAGCTTCTGCCAGGCATTGCCGATCGGCTGCATCCGCGTCTTCATGACGCCTTCCTGCAGCTCGGCGGTGACGTTCGACAAACGCTGCAGCGGCACCTTGAACTCGGTGTCCTCGTTGCGGCGGGAGATTTCCAAAAGCTGGTTGCGGGTCAACACCAGCTCGGAGACCATGGTCATCAGATGTTCGAGCGTGTCGACGTTGACGCGGATCGACTGGTTGGCGATTTTGTCGGCTTCCTGGACGTCGGTGTCGGCGACAGCGGCGCGCCTGGCCGGCTTTGCCTTCGCGGCTTCCTTGGAAACTTCCTTGGCTTCCGGCGCGGCCGGCTTGGCGGCGGCGGGCGCCGGTGCGGCCGGCTTGGCGACGGGGGCCGGCGCGGGTTTGGGCGCGGGCGCGGCTTCGATCTCGGTCTCGCGGAAGGCGCGTTCGAGGTCGTCGAGCGAGACCTCGCCGGGACGCAAGGGGCGCTCCAGCACCTGGTCCACCAGCGTGCCCGCAGTCATCGCGGGCTGCACCGGCGGTGCGGCGACCACGGGGACAGGTGCGGGTTGAGCGGGCGCTTCGGCCGCCGCATGTTTGGCGCCTTCGGCCATCGCATGCAGCTTCTCGATCAGGTCTTCGTCGGTGCCTTCGGGTTCGGTCTCGGTGGCCTCGAGGCCGGCGAGGATTTCCTTGATGCGGTCGATCGAGGACAGGATCAGCGTCACGGCTTCGGCCTTGACCGGCATGCCGTCGCGGAATTTGCCCATCAGCGTCTCGCCGGCATGGGCCAGCGCTTCCAGCCGCGGCAGCCCCAGGAAGCCGCAGGTGCCCTTGATGGTGTGGACCAGCCGGAAGATGTTATCCAGGATCTTCGCGTCGCTCGGGTCCTGCTCGAACCGCACCAACTGATTATCGACCGTATCCAGGCTCTCGCTGGTCTCCGTCAGGAACTCCCGCAACAGGTCGTCCATATGAGCATGCCTTCCAAGAAATCAAATATCGGCCTTCTGCAAACTAACCCTTCGGATTTCACGGCTACGTTAATTTTGCTGTCCGTGCTAATACGGACATGGTGAACGAAATATCGTCATGGGCCGTTCGCGGCGGCACGGTCGACGACACTTGCGCGACCGACGACGATGAAGCCGTAGCCTTGTAGCCTGACGTCGCCATCCCGCTTAGCGCAGGAGCTGCAGCACGCTCTGCTGCGACTGGTTGGCCAGCGCCAGCGCGGACACCGCGATCGACTGGCGGGTCGACAGCGCCTGGCTGTTCGCCGCTTCCTCGTTGGTGTCGGCCAGCGTCAGGTTCGACGAGCCGGTCTGCAGCACGTTGATCAGGTTCTTCGAGAAGTCCTGACGGATCTGCACGATCGACAGGTTCGAACCGAGGGCAGAAGCCTGGGAGCGCAGCAGGGTCGAGGCGCTGCTCAGGTTGGCAATAACCTCGTTGGTAGCGGAGTTGTCGAAGAAGTCAGTCGACTGCAGCGAGAGGAGGTTCTGGCGAACCGAAGCAATGTCATTTATGGTAAACAGAGTTCTACGATGCAGGCTCTCCTCCCCGTCGCGGCGACGACGCCGGCGGATGCCGCGCAAGGCGGGAGATTGCGAAAGGCCTCCGATAGCCGCGCATCGAGCCGTCGAACGAGCGCTCGCCGGCCGACAGCGAAAGATCGGCGACGAGCCGCTAGTTCGACTGGACGACGCCGCTGAAGCGGGACCGGGCTTCGGCAAGACATTCGTTAACGAGCGCCAGCAGCGCCCCCGGCGTGAACGGCTTGCGCAGGCAGCGCGCGGCGCCGAGTTCGAGCGCCATGCGCAAAAAGTCCGGCGCCGGCGAGTCGAGGTTGGCAAAGGCGTATCCCGACATCGCAATCAGGGGGATCGTCGGCGCGCGCTCGTGGAATATCCTGATCGATTCGAAGCCGCGCATGTGCGGCATGAAGATGTCGACGAGCATCAGGTCAAAGCCGGCGTCTTCCAGCGCACGAAGCCCGGCGTCGCCGCCATCGGCTATCGTCACGTCAAAGCCGTGACGCTCGAGATAGATCTCGATCGCCGCGCAGACCATGGGATCGTCATCGACCACCAAGATGCGCCGCATGAGCCACCTCCCTCGCCGCGTCGGACGCTCAATGCGCCTTTTCAGCCATCCCTGCCAAAAGGGACAACCGTCCACCCAATCGCGAGGGCAGTTTTGCCTTGCGAATCAGTGCACCATCGCGCCGCAAATCGCCCGGTCTGTCTGCCCTCTACAGTATATAAGGCCGGTTCCATAACCGTGCCGTCGGGCCGACAAGACACGTTCGATCGCCTTCGATGAAAGCGGCATTGTGCCCTCTCGATTGTCGCGGCTTCTCTGGCGTTCGCGCCGCCCTGCCCGCATCTCGAAACCGCCTCGGCGGTACTTGACGACGGGTCGGCGCTGACCAATGCGACCATTGTCGCGCCGGCACGGCCGCCGTCGTCGTCGCGGATCGGGCCGCAGCCAGCGGAGCGAAAACACCTGGCACGGCATGCAGCCCCGGCTGATGAAATGCCTGGCGATCTGCTGCGCGCAAATGCGTCTCACCCGGTCGAGCCCCGCTCGTCGCGCCTGTTGTTGCCCGCGCGGAATTTGCGCGACGGCAAGGCACTGCCGCCGATCCAGGAAGTCCTCGCACGGATAATCGGCGTGCACGGACCGCGGCCTCGATCGCGGCGGGGACCGCCGGGCGCTCACCTCTTTATCCTTATAATCCGGCTTTATAATACGGCCCGACCGCGGCGCCGACGGCGTGCGGCTATTTGCCAATTTTTCTTGCCAATAAAATATGCAAGGATCATGCTGCATTTCCGATTGTACGCATGAGACGTCAGAGACCGGCTTGGCCCGTAAGGCAGGAGACTGCTTTGGATTCAGCCCCTCGTTCTCAGAATGGATTTTTGTCCTCGCTGACCGCGGACGATTTCGAATTGCTTCGTCCGCATCTGCGCGCCGCCGATCTCAGCCAGGACATGGTGCTGGTCGAAGTCGACGAAACGCTCAAGCGTGCATACCTCCCGCACAAGGGCGTCATCTCGCTGGTCGTCAAGCTCGCACGGGGCGAGCATGTCCAGATCGCGATGATCGGCCGCGACAGCATCTTCGGTGCATTCTCCGCGCTCGGCGACCCCGTCGCACTGAATACCGCCGAGGTGCTGGTGCCCGGCGCCGCCTCGACGATCGATCTCGACCAGCTTCGTCTTGCGGCAGACCAGAGCGCCACGTTGCGTACCGCGCTGACGCGGCATGGCCTCGCCGTCTATGCGCAAATCCAGCAGACCGCCGGCTGCAACGCCTCGCACACGGTGGAATCCCGGCTGGCGCGATGCCTGTTGCATACGCGTGACCTCTCCGGCAGCGACAAGCTCGTCCTGACCCAGGAAGCGATGGCCCAGATGATCGGCGCGCGCCGCAACAGCGTTTCGCTGGTGGCCAACACGCTGCAGCAGGCAAACTTCATCCACTACAGCCGCGGACATATCGAAATCACCAACGTGGACGGCCTGATCAAGACTTCCTGCGAGTGCTACGCGACGGTCAAGTCGCAGTACACGAGGCTGCTGCATCCGCGCATCCACTGCGCGGCCGCATGACCGCTTCCCGAGATCGACGGCGGCGCAGCCCGATCTGTGATACGCATCTCGCCGTCGTTGCGCGCGAGGATTGCGCAATCCCCCGATATCTTACCGTATTGTTACGGCCGATCGCCGCCTCTGCGGCGTTTCGACCCCGGCGCCGAGTTAACGCGCTGTTCAATGAGCCCTGATACTTGTCACGGTGCTGACGGGTGCGGGTTCGGGAAAGACAATCGATCCTCTTTTCGCGTTCAACGCGCATTCACCTGTGTTCGGCGGCTTGCTGTTTGCGCGGAGTTAAGGAACATGGCTTTTGACTTGTCGATGCCGATCCTGGTGGTCGATGACTACAGCACCATGATCCGCATCATCCGCAACCTTCTGAAGCAGCTGGGATTCGAGAATGTCGACGAGGCCAGCGACGGATCGACCGCGCTCGCCAAGATGCAGACCAAGCGGTACGGCCTCGTGATCTCCGACTGGAACATGGAGCCGATGACCGGCTACGACCTGCTCAAGGAAGTCCGCGCCAGCCCGGAATTCTCCAAGACGCCCTTCATCATGATTACGGCTGAATCCAAGACCGAAAACGTCATTGCCGCGAAGAAGGCCGGCGTCAACAATTACATCGTCAAGCCCTTCAATGCCGCGACGCTGAAGACCAAGATGGAAGCGGTGTTTCCCGGTTCAGCCGACTGACATCCGCCGGGAGCGTATCGCTGCCTCCAGGGCCACGCCGCACGTCCGTCGCCGATGCCGATGCAACGACCTGCAAGCGGCGCACCTCACAAGATTATCTTTTCGAGAGCCGGTTCGCTCCGCGCCGCCGACGCGGGCTAGCCGTACTTCTACGGTTTGAGATTTTCACCTCCGGATAACGTTGACTGAGGATAGTGCAGGGACCAACGGAGTGCCCTCATGTTCACGTTTGAAACGAGCGATCAGAAGGAAGTGCGGCGTTTCCGTATCGCCCAGTTCAATGGCAGGACCGCAACCGTGCGCTCGGCCGGATCGGCGGTCACAGGCCACGTTCGATCGATCGTGGAAAGCAAGTCGAGCGTTCCGGCGGCGTGGACCATCACGATCATCCCGGAAGAGCCCAGGCCTACCCTCGCATTGCGGCCCGCGCCGCGCGCTCGCTCCTATATGGAAGACCTCTGCTGAACGGCAGAACGCGCGATCTAGAGCGGGATGACTTTTCTTCGAATCGTCATCCCGTTCTATCTCTTTGATTTGAGCATGATCTCCGGGCAAACGCTCCGCGTTTGTCCCGAGGGAAAACCAGAGGCCACTTTTCCGGATCATGCTCTAGCAAGCCTGCCCGCTTCCGGCACATCGATAGCTTGAAACCGCGCCGCTCAGCGGCGCGTCGCAGGCATCATTTTCAGAAAAAATCAGGCGGGCTGCAGCAACGCCTTGCGGACAAGATCTGCGGTGTTGCGGGCGCCAAGCTTGCGCATGGCCTCGGCGCGATGGCTCTCGAATGTCCTTGGGCTGATACTCATCCGCAAGGCACCTTGCTTGTTGGAGCAGCCTTCACTGATCAGGCTCAGCACCTCGCGCTCGCGCTTGGTCAGCGGCTTCTGGCCGGTCTCCGCGGCGAACATCAGGCCCGCCCTGCGGGCTCCATCCGCGGGTTGGCGGGCCCGGACCTCGCTTGTCTGCTTGCCGCCGGCATCGCAGGCCGGCACCGGATGATTGTCCGACATCTGCTTCACCAGCGCGCAGACGCGCTCGGTCTGCTGAAGCGCATTCTCCACCACTTGTTGCAGATAGAGCCGGTTGCCGGACGCTTGCGAAAACTGGTGGCTGTGCTGCTTGATCTCATTCATGTAGAGCAGCAGTGCCGTCAGGGGTCCGTTCAACTGCCGGGCAATAGTAGCGCTCGCCTCTTCCGCAGCATGCGAGCGCGCGGCGGACAGTTGGACGATCTCAGGATTCTCTTCGAGAGGTGTGATGCTTTCCATCCACTTCGTGAAGTGCGAATCAGCGGCGCGATGGTCTTGTCCTGACATATAACTTTTTTATCGGCTCCACGCTCTTTCATGGTTAATTTCAGGGCCAGTATGAATACGGAGAAATCGATCAGCGAGTCCTATTGGCGTGCCGAAACTGGCCGAAATTCAACTCGAAATCGGCTATTTTGGATCAAAATGGGTGGTCGAAAGGTAAATATCGTAGCCCGTTACCCCCGCATTTCTACGGTAACCGCATTTACTTTGTTAATGGACTTCAACCTGGTTCCCGCTTTCCGAGCCCGTTAGACGCGCGAGTCCGCGCCCCCGCTCCGACGCAACATTTCCGCGCGCCTGGGCATCGCCCGGAGTGGGGGATCGTCGGGCTGAGGGGATGAGAGCAGGATCCGGCGGTCGTCCGGTTCGATCCTTGCAGACTGGGACAGACAGACTGAGGCGGCCGCACTTCGCCGCGGAATAGCGCAAGCGCCGTCAGTTGCGTATGATTTGTTTCACAACCGGCCGCGAAAACGCGGGGAGACAACGCCGCCCTGTTCCGCCGATTCCGATTTACAGGCCGCAGTCACCTCGCAATGATCAAGGCCCAAATCATCCCGCAACGAAATCCAAAAAGGAGACCGCGATGTCGCTAGCAAAGGGATCATGGATGAGAATAGCCGTGCTGGCCGGCGGCTTGGCTAGCGTCCTGGCGTTCAGTTCGGGCGCGACGGCACAAACCGCGCCGCCACAAACCGCATCGCCACCGGCGGAGAACGCGGCGCCGACGGCCGACAATGCCGTGATGCTGACCGTTTTCTTAAAGCACGACCAGTCGCGGCCGCTGAGCGAGCTCAACGCGCAGCTCCAGCGCCAGGGATATTACAAGGCTTTCCCGCCTGATGGCGTCGAGGTCGTGAGCTGGTATGTGATGATGGGAATAGGCCAGGTGGTGACGCTGCGGCTGCCGGCGTCCCGGTTGCGCGAAGTCAACCGTATCCTCGAGAACACCGCCTGGGGCAGCTACCGCACCGAGTTCTATCCGACCTATGATTACAAGGCGATCGGCATCGCGGCACACGAGAAAGCGCAGTAGCGCGGCGCGGAACAATTCCGATCGTAATGACCCCGAGGGGTCAGCCGAGCCTGGAGATCTGTTCCTCGGTCACGACGCGCTCGATGTTCTCGGTCTTGCTCTTGATACGATAGCGCGGGCGGCCGTCGGCCTCGATCGGCAGGCAGGTCACGATGGTGTAGATGCTGCGTTCCTTCGCCGTGGCGCGGCCCTGCGGGCCCTGCTGCTGGTGGTGAACGTCGTCATTGATCGCGAAATTATGGGCCATCGCCGGTCTTTCCGTTGAAAAAAGGCTTGTAGACTCAACGGCCTCGCAAGGCAACAGATCGTTCGGCGGATTTGACCCGAGATAATCTCGGGTTCCACCCGTCAGGCCATCAAGAGCGCCTTTCGCTTAGCCACCCGCGCGATCGATTGCTCGATTGCCGAACCGGACAAGGTCTTGTCGCGCAGGCTCTGTTCGACGTCTTCGGCGATCGCGGTCATTTCGTGCTCCTGATCGAACAGGTTGTTGCCGATGCAGAGCATGTCCATGCCGGCCTTCAACGATTGCAGGCTGGCCTCCCTGGAGCCCAGGGCCTTCTGCAATCCCTGCATCTGCATGTCGTCGGTGATCAGTAGCGTATCCGGAAGGCGCTTGCGCAAACGGCCAAGCCCCGCCGCGGACAGCGTCATCGGGCGATCCCGGTCCCATTGCCTGACGATGGCATGGCTGACCAGCACCGCATCGCCGAACATCATTGGCGCGAGCGAATAGAACAGCTCTTCCTGTTCGGGGACAAACGCATCGGAAATATCCATGAATTCCTGATGCGAATCCACCGCCGCGCCGCCGATGCCGGGGAAGTGCTTCAGGCAAAGTCCGATGCGCTGCGCCCGCGCCACTTCGCTTGCCAGCAGCGCATTGGCTTCCACCTCGGCGATGTCGGCGGAAAAGGAACGCTTGATCCTGCCGATATTGGGATTTTCGGGATTGTAATCGACATCGATCACCGGCGCGAAATCATAGTGGATGCCGAGCCGCCGCATCTCGGCAAAGCTCGCGGTGAGGATCGCGCGCTTCTCATCCGGCGCAAGATGGTTGAATTCCCTTGCGCTCGGCAACGGCGCAAAGCCGCGGCTTTCCTTCAGCCGCCGCACCAGGCCACCCTCCTGGTCGATGAACACCATCGGGCCTGACGGCAATGCTGCAATTTCCGCGCAGAGGCGCTGCACCTGTTCGGGCGATTCGATGTTGTTGTCGTATTGTTGCGTCCGGCAGGAATAGTCGAACAGGATCGCGCCGCCGAGGCCGTGGCGGGCAGCGAACTCCTTCAGCCAAACCGGGACGGTCTTGCCGAAGAAGCCGAGGATGAAGAGTTCGCCGATGGGCATGCGATAGCCTCAGGCGTGGCGCTTTCGGTTAGGCCAGGTTCAGCAAATCATCGCGCCACGCATGAGGAAGATAGCTCACTCCCCGGACCATACCAATTGGTGACCCTGCCAATTGGGTGATCCTGATCACATCGCATCGCAGCCGGCGCCTTTAGGGGTGGATCATCGCAGAGCGATCCCCGCTCTGCCCAACCTAAGGAGACGTGCATGACGAAGATCAACAAGATCATTACCGCCGCGATTGCTGCTCTGGCGTTGACCACCGCTTCCTTGGCCATCCCGGGTCAGGCTTTCGCGGGAGGTCATGGTCACGGTGGACATGGCCACGGTGGCCACGGGCACGGCCATCACGGGCATGGCCATGGTCACTTTGGCCATGGTCATTTTGGGCATGGTCATCATCACCACGGCCATCGCCATCATTTCCATGTTTATAACAGCTGCTGGAAATGGAGCCCCTACGGCCCGGTCAACGTCTGCTACCGCTATTACTGATTCGAGACCAAGAAAAGAAGCTCGCCCGGGCCGAGCGGCTCGGGCGAGGTTCTCGATTCCATGATGATCGCCGTGATCGTCTGCCTGGGCCCAGCAACCAATCTCGTTGCACTCATCGGCCTGCCGCACCGCCAGCAAGCATTTGCCTGTCACCATCCTGGCTCCCCCCTGCTGCGCCAAATGCATTGGCGGCGGCTGGGTGATCTGCCGGCTCTGCGCTGTGCCCGTTTAGCGCCAGCTGTCCGATCCTGACGAAACCTCACCAGGATCGGCCGGCCCTCGAAGCCGCAGGTTCGATGGCAGCTTGAGCCTCAAGGCTTGCTCCGCAAGCACCGCCTCCGTGAACGCACACGCCCTTCATCGCATTGGTTTCGAGTGTCTTGGCTCGCGTGTCTCGGCTCGCGTGTCTTGGCTTCGAGTTCGATGCGCGTCGAACGGAATTGGCAAAGAAAGCCGGGTTCCGGCTGCGGCAAGCTGGATATGTGATGCCTCGCACATTTGTCGGCGCGCAGGTGGGCTAGGCTTCAATTCGCGAGAGGTGCGGTGGGGAGACTTCGCCCGCGTCAGTCGCCTTTCTGGCACCAAGCACACAGCTGAGAGCGTACAACAATGCGGCGCATCCCAAATTTCCGATCGATCGACCCGGTCTCAAGCCGATCATTGCGGCGAGGATTTCGCCACGCGATTTCGGCGGCCATGAAGCGGGCAGTAGTCATAATGGCCTGCTGCTCCGCGCTGCTGATCGCCCCCCACACTGCCCTTGCCGACACCGCGTCCGATCAGAAAATGGCCAATCACTACGAACAGGCGGCGCAAGCGGGCGATGACGATGCCCAGTTCTATCTTGGGGCGCTTCATTCCGCGGGCGTCGGCCGTACGCGTAGCGACGCGGAGGCATTTCGCTGGTTCTCGCGCGCTGCCGATCAGGGGCACGCCCACGCCAGTTTGATCGTTGCCGGCCTCTACGCGAGCGGGCGTGGCACAACGAAGGACAACGTGAAGGCCTATAGCTGGGCCTACATCGTCGCCTCGGCGAGCAAGCTCGACGAGGACCGCAACGGTGCGCGGCAACTGATGTCGCTGCTCATGAAGAAGATGACGAGCGATGAGATCGGCCGTGCAGTAGTGGCCGCGAGAGCCTGGCGCGCCGTTCGGACTGCTGGCGCGACCAAGGCTGCGAATATCGAAAGAGCTATTGAGCAGGACCAGGCCTCGCCCGCGGCGCCCCCTCCTGCGCCCGCGGTCGTGCAGCCGGCGCCCGCAGCCTCGGCGGCACCCGCGGTCTCGCAACCGGCTTCATCCAACGTCACGGTATTGCCGGCATCTCCCAAGGCCACGTCGGCAGCTCCAGTGAAGAATGCAAAGCGAGATGATGCTCGTGAGCTGCTCGACCAGGTTCCTCCGGGCCTGCGCAAGCGATTTGGCTTCTGATTTAAGGGGACGCACCATGAAATTGCAGCATCTCGTCGCAACCGGAATTCTGGCCATCGCCACCGCAGGGGCCGGCTATTACGGCTACTCCCATTTGCTTCATCCACCGCTGGTGACCACCAGCTATGCGAGCCTCGCGGCGGTTTCCGAAGCCGTTTACGGAACCGGCACGGTCGAGCCCGAGCGCTGGGCCAAAGTGGTGCCGCTGCAGCGCCGCCGGCTGGTCGACCTTTGCCGATGCGAGGGACAGGTGGTCAAGTCCGGCCAGATCCTCGGCCGCCAGGACGACGCCGAGGAGCGCAGCGCGCTGGAGCAGATGGAAATCAATCGAGGCCAGCTCGAACGTGATCTGACGCGCGCCGAGAAGGATCGCGACAAGAACGACGCCGCGCGCACCGAGTACGAGCAGCGCTGGACCAAGCTCGAGGAAGCAAAGTCGCGGATCGCCGCGCAGAAGGTGCGGCTCGACTCGCTGATCTTGAGAGCTCCGCTCGACGGCATGGTCCTGCGGCGCGACAGCGAGGTCGGCGAGATCGCCGGTCCCACCGATGTCCTGTTCTGGGTGGGACCGCCTGCGCCGATGCAGGTCGTCGCCGAAATCAACGAGGAAGAGATCAACCGCATCGCGGCCGGCCAGAAGGCTTTTCTGCGCAGCGAGGCTTTTCCCGGAAGGGCGCTGCGCGCCACGGTCTCCCAGATCACGCCCAAGGGCGACCCGACCCGAAAAACCTTCCGCGTCTATTTGCGGCTGCCACAGGATACGCCGCTGCGGATCGGCATGTCCGTCGAGACCAACATCATTTTCCGCGAGAAGCTGTCGGCCATCGTGGTGCCGGCAGAGGCCATCGCAGGCGATGCAGTTCAGATGGTCGATGACGGCCGGATCAAGCGCGTGCCCATAACGGTCGGCATCCGCGGCAGCCGCAACACCGAGATCATCGGCGACGTATCCAAGGGTACCACCGTGCTTTCGCCTGCACGCAGGGATCTCGCTGACGGCGCCAGGATTCGCATCGACAACAGCTTGACCAGAGCCGCGGAGCCGGCGGCCGTGGGCGAACCGGCCGATCAGCCTGGCGCAACGCCCGAAGCGGCCGTGGTAGCCTCGGCCACCACAGCGCCTTCGGATCCCGATGATGCGGTGATTTCGGCAGCCATGACCGCCCACATCGATTCCGTGGTCAGTGACGCGCGTCGCAACTTCATCAGCAACAGCCGGTAGCCGCCGTGAAACTTATATTCAACATCGCATGGACCCATGTCAGCACCCGGGTGCGGCAGACCCTCGTGGGCATGGCTGGCGTGTCCATGGGGGTAGGCTTCACCATCATGATGGCGGGCCTGATGCAGGGTTCGCAGCTCGACTTCCTGCGGCAGCTCGTCGACACCATGCCGCATATCACGGTCGAGGATGAGCGGCGCTCCGTGCCGACGCAACCCGCAGAGCAGGAATATGCGGCGGTCCAGATGCCTGATATCGCCAATGTCGGCAAACGTGCCGGAATCAAATATCCGGAATCTGCGATGAGCTCACTGCGCTCCTGGATACCTGGCGACGTGGCTCCCTCGGCCAAGACCACCGCGATCATCAATCACGGCGGCGCGCGCATCGGCATCACCTTGACCGGCATCGACACCCGCCGCGAGGTTCAGGTCTCGAAACTCGCCACGCAAATGCGTGAGGGAAAGCTCGACGACCTTTCACGCGCGCCGAACGGCATCATCATGGGTGAGGCCCTGGCCGAAAAACTCGGCGTGAAAACCGGCAACACCGTCCTCCTGATCGGCGGCCAGGGCGTCCAGCTGAATTCGACGGTGGCCGGGCTCTATCGCTCCGGCCTGAAGCGTGTCGATGAGAGCCAGATCTATTCGCTGATGGGGCCGGCGCAGGTCATGATGGGACAAAGCGGGGTCGTCAACCAGCTGCGACTGCGGTTGAACGATCCGATGGCGGCGCAAAAGGTCGCAGCCCAGGTCGAAGCGCAGACCGGCTACAAGTCGGTGTCGTGGCAGGAAGCCAATGCCGACTTGCTGTCATCCTTTACCGTGCGCGATTTCATCGTGCTCACCGTGATGGGCGCGATGTTGCTGACATCGTCCTTTGCCACCTACAACATCATCTCGACGATCACCCACGAAAAACGCCAGGACATCGCGATCATGAAATCGCTGGGCATGCGCGAGTATGCGGTGCGGCGGATTTTCATCATCGAAGCCGCCATCATCGGCGTGGTCGGCATCCTGTTCGGGTGGATCCTCGGTTATCTGCTCTGCTACGGCTGGTCGAAGATCACGATCTTCAATCCGCTGACGGGCTCGACCGTTCCGCTGCAGATCTATTACTCGCTGACGCATTATTTGATCGCCGGCGGCATATCCCTTGTCTGCTGCGCAGGGGCGGCCTATTTCCCGGCGCGCAAGGCAACCAGCGTGCATCCAGTTGACATCATCCGGGGGGCATCATGACCGAGGTCGCTTTGCAGGCGGTGGAGCTGGTTCGCCGCATCGAGGGCGCTGTTTCGCACACCCTCGTCAACGGCATTGATCTTGCGGTGAACAAGGGCGAGTTCGTCGCCATTACCGGGCCGTCGGGATCGGGCAAATCGTCGCTGCTCTATCTCCTGGGCCTGCTCGATGCGCCCAGCGAAGGCGAGGTCATTATCTGCGGTCAGCCGACCTCGAGATTGTCGGAATCGGACCGGGCCGATGTCCGCCTGACCAAATGCGGCTTCGTGTTCCAGTTCCATTTCCTGCTGCCGGAGTTCACCTCGCTCGACAATGTGCTGCTGCCGATGCGGGCCGCGGGCATTATGGCTGAAGGCGAGATGCGCGAGCGCGGCCTTGCGCTACTGGACTCGCTTGGACTTGCCGAGCACGCCAACAAGCGCCCCAACGCGCTCTCCGGCGGCCAGCGCCAGCGCGTCGCCATCGCCCGCGCGCTTGCCAATCGCCCCGAGATCATCGTGGCCGACGAGCCGACCGGCGCGCTCGATACGGCATCGACGGAACAGGTGTTTTCGATCCTGCGCGACATCGCGGACCGGGGCCAGACCGTGGTCGTGGTGACCCACGATCCAGCGCTCGCCGCCCGCGCCGACCGCCGCATCCACATCGTCGACGGCAAGATCGCGGAGATCACCGGACGGAGTGGCGGCGAGCTGGTTTGTGAGGTGGCAGGTTAATCAGAGCAGGGCGGAGAGGGAGGGATTCTGAGTTCCTCTCCGAGGACCACCATCAACCCTGGTCCAGCGCCCCGGTCCACCGGTCTCGTCCCGTCAAATATGAGCATTGGGGACAAGCGTCATCCAACGGACACCTCATGTTTGCCGCCAGCTTCGACCATTTTCGTGGGTGAAAGCAACGAGTTGGCCTGTTGCGACCAACTGTGAAAAGCAATCGAGCGCGTGATCACGACCGGGCTGAAACAAAAATCTCGAAAACAACCCCATGCAAAGTAGGATCGGCCCCTGGCTCGCCGAACCTGCGCCGCTCGTGTTCGGGGCACGAGAAGGTCCGCCATCACGACCGACACCGGATTTGAAACTTTTATCAGCGGAAATGGCTTAGCCGGATCTGTCCAAGACAGCCCCACCCAGTACGAAAGACCGCCGCGTCTGACGCTCTGTTATCCGCCGAAAGTTTGTGCCTTAGATCGTGACAGAGCCCGTTCAAGAATGCCAACTTGAAGCATGTGGACCAAGCCACCGCCGACCATTACCGCCACTGCGCGCCCGCTTAGGGTGGCGTATCTCATCGATCGGGACGGATGCGCTGGGCATGTCCTCGCTGCCATCTTCCGCGAGTGTTACGGCCGCTGGGGCGGACGCAGAACGCTGATCGTGCCCGCCAAATCGGACGGCATTGACAAAGAATATGTCGATTGGCTTTGGCACTACGATCCAGACATTATCTACAGTTTCGTCGCGCTCAGCGAGGATGCGATAGCGCGCATCCATGAGAAATATTGTCCCACCCACCTCAAAATTGACTCATCGGCCGCTCGGCCTGAGCAAGCCGCTGATTTATGGCGCGTAGAGTTACCCATTCAAGGGCTCGGCAGTCTTTCTCTGGTTACAGCGCTTCTCAATCGACGCAACATGCTGACCGGGAAGATTTCCGATCTCAAGATCATCGACAAGTACTATGACAGGAGCGAAAGCCAATTCCTCGAAGAGAACTTTGGCTTCGTCTTAGGCTCCTACCAGACCAATGTGTCTCGGCTTTATCCCGAGTTGTTCGGCAGCTTGGCACTGATCTCCGAAGAAACGCTTGCCGATCCTCGTATGGGAAAAGATCCGGCAGCCCAGTATGTCACCACGGAAGTCGCGCTCCTTGAGGAACTCGCCAAAGATCGTCCTATTTGGACGCTCTCGTTAGCCTCAGACTTCCTAACGCCTTATTTGGCACTCCCGCACGGAGAGTGGTCGGACGGCGTCACCCTTGTGATTGGTGACAGCGTTGATGATCGCCTGCTCTACTGGAACCAACACCAATGGCGCGACGAGGATTGGCAAAGCGCAATATCGTGCTTGAGGATATCGCTCGCAAAGCTCGCCGACCCAGACTTTATCGCCGTTCTCCAACGACTTCTCTTGCGGAGAGCGCTCCGCTCGTCGGGTCATCCCATCATTACTCTCAAGTCGTGCTCGGTCCCGACGGACAAGTTGTCTGAGCTCGCCGAGATTCTACGGAAGCCGGGATTTTGGCCGACCATACTCGTCAGACCGCAATTGGCTTTGAATGCATGCATACCCAAATTCGATCGTCACCATGCGCCATACCATCGCTACAGCACGATTCATTCAGGCCTGAGAAACTCCGAGTCCACCGAGTTTTCGGGAGATAGAGTTCATGTGCCGCGCTCGTTACCGTGGCATCTACGCGAAGCGCTGCCGCCTCAGGAGTTACGCCGAGGCTGCTGGATGATTGCTCTCGATATCAGCCGGATAAACGACAACAACCGCGCTACCAATGTTCGTGAATCTTGGACGTTTCCTCGACGCCTGCACTTGGAGAAGGCAATCACGATAAGCTGGCCCGAGGATGTGCAGGGTTACTACAAGCAGGTCACGCGCGTTGCGCGATACGGATCGTTAGCTATTCCAGCCGAATACGGCGCGCCGTCCGTCAGCCTGAAGCTTCCCGACGACATCTCTGCCTTTAGACGGGCCCTTTGCCTCGAACGTGAATGGAACGTGGCCGACCACAGTCAAACCATGTTTGGCCGGCAGAGATACGCTTACGCTCAAATCTCGGACAAAGGCAGGTACCTCATCGAGGTGCTTCAGCACTTTGAGAACCTTTCCGAGGCGTTCGGCATTCTCATGCATACGTTTTGGCGAGATGCCCTCATGTCGCTGGGGGCCGTTCCCGTTGAAAAGAATGAGGCGCTTCGCGCTGAGCTCATCGTTACCTTGAGAAAGCGCTTAGGTCAGCGAGGCGGCCCATTGCGTTTCGAGAACGATGTGCAATTGGACCGCTTGGCGAGCGAAGCTATTCGCTATGGCAGGAAGGCTGGGACGTCAGAGCGTACAACGAACTACAAGGCGTTTTTCGACAAATGGTCTGCTCTTGTAAGCGCAGAAATGAAAGAGACGCCTCACCTTTCCGAAGATGATAGGGCTCACTATGAGGACCCCGAGCGCCTCAATCACGCGCTACAGCTTGTGTGCAGGAGGAAGCTTTTCTTCCAGGGCAGGGACTGGACATGCCGGCGTTGCTTCAACAAGAACTGGACATCGATTGACGATCTCCGGAGCGTGTTGCTCTGCGAGGTCTGCAAGGAAGAGACTTCGGCGCCGGTATCTGGGGAGTGGGACTTCAAGCCAAACAGCTTCATCGTCTCTTCATATCGCGAGCACGGAATCGAGCCTGTTATCTGGACGCTTTGGCGTTTATGGAACAACGCGCGCTCGTCATTTTACTTCGCTCCCTCGCTCAATCTTTGGGAAACCTACCCAGAGGGTAGACAAGCTCAAGAAGACGTAGAAGTAGACGCGTTGGCTGTTGTTGATGGAGCGCTTTATCTTTGTGAAGCTAAGACCTCCGCGGGCCTCAGCGCGCAACAGATAGCGCAGCTAATCTCAGCCGCCGAGAGGATACGCCCCGACGTTATCCTGATTTCATGCACGGACAAAATCTCTTCAGGTATGAAAGCCGCCGCTTCGCAAATCCAGACGACCGTCGGTGACGAGATTAAGGTTGAATTGCTTGAGTTGACCCCCGAGATGCTGGAAACGAACTCCTCGCAGATCAGTTGATCCGCTCCACATTGCTGGTATCCGCCTTTCGCCTTAGCTTCCCTAAGCTGCGGCTTCTAGCTTGTTCGCTGCTGAGCGTCGCGGACCAACGGTGGTCCGAAAAACCCTTTGATTTCAAAAGGTCCGCTATTTTCTCGGCTGTTTTCGGGTTTGCTGGCGGAGAGGGAGGGATTCGAACCCCCGATAGGCTTGCACCTATGCCGCATTTCGAGTGCGGTGCATTCGACCACTCTGCCACCTCTCCAGGCGCCATGACGGGTGATTCCTCGACCCGCGGTCGGGGCGAGTTCTAGGCGAGGAAGGCGGGCCAGACAAGGCGCGGGGCCAAGAAATCCGTCTCCGCGCTGGGAGGCAAAAAAAGGAGCCGAAAATGGAGCATTTGACGGTTCAGGCCAATGGCGCGGCGTTTCACGTGGCCCGCATGGGCGCCGGGCGGCCGCTGCTGTTGCTGCATGGCTGGCCCGAATTCTGGCTGACCTGGGAGCCGGTGATGACGCGGCTCGCCGATCGCTTCACGCTATATGCGCCCGACCTGCGCGGCTTCGGCGACAGCGACAAGCCGGAGGGGCCGTTCGGACCCGACCAGCAGGCCGCCGACATGCTGGCATTGATGGATGCGCTTGGCCTCCCGCAGGCCGGCATCATCGGTCACGATGTCGGCGGTGCATTGATGCAGCCGCTGGCGCGGCTGGCGCAGGAACGCATCGCCGGCCTGTTCTTCTTCGATTTCGTCTATCCTGGAATAGGGCCCCGGATGGCAGAACCAGAGCGCCTCAACAACATCTGGTATCAATCCTTTCACCAGATGGAGATGGCGCCTGCCCTCGTCGGCGCGAACCGCGAAAGCTGCCGGCTTTATATCGGGCATTTCCTGAAAGCCTGGTCGCATCGCAAGCACGTCTTTGACGATCAACTCGAGGCCTTCACCGACAATTTCCTCAAGGACGGAAACCTTGCCGGTGGCTTCGCGCATTACCGCGCAGCCCATGCGGGCCGGATCAGGATGATGAAGGGTGAAGCCCCAGTGCTCCCGCCGATCGGCGTGCCGACCTGCGTTCGCTGGGCCGAGCATGATCCGCTGTTTCCCTATCAATGGACCGACCGGCTCGGCGAGACCTTTACAAATCTCGATCTCGCGATGTTTCCGGATGTCGGTCACTTTCCCCATAGCGAAGATCCCGATCGCGCAACATCGGAGATTGCGGCGTTCTTTACGCGCATCGGCTGGGGCTGAAGAAAAAATGGGGTGGGACCGCCAGACGCGACAAAAAACCGGCGGTCCCGTGCCGCTGCTTTGAAATTCTGGCCGGGAAGTGCGGCTTCGCCGGCCAGCCGGAGCGACGAAATGACGGTAGCAACCGCGGCGGAAACGACAACGCGAACCCGATTTTAACCTAACCAGTCAACCTTACCGCCCGCGGGAGGCGTCAATCCCGCGCCTTTTTCGGCTTTTTCTCGTCCTTGCCATTGTCCTTGCGCCGATTGGTGAAGCGCGCATTGCCGAGGCCGGTGCCGATAGTCAGCACGCCCCAGCGCTCGACGTCCTGCATGAAGGGAACTTCGGACAGGCCCTGCACCACGGCGTCATTGTGCATCAGCACGGCGGTATCGTGATCGCCGATCTGCGGGATCGCTTCCACCAGGCTTGCGGGCAGGTTGAACTTGCTGCTCTCCCAGTTGCCCGGCAGGTTCTGCGCACCCTTTTCGATCGAGCCGTCCTCGTCGATCACGCCGGGACAGGCGATACCGATAAAGGGCGCGAGCTTCAGGCCTTCGGTTTCGGCCGCCGTGATCAAATCCTTCAGCATCTTGACCAGCCGCTTCACCGCGCCTTCGCGCGTCGGCTCATCGTCGGCGTGCCGCCACAACTGGGACTTCCAGACGTCGGCCTTGGAAAGATCGGGCGCCTTCTTCCAGCGCGTCTCCACCACGCCGCAGCGGATGTTGGTGCCGCCGATATCGACGCCAAGGATGCTGTCATGGCCTTCGAAAATCCACGACGGCGCCAAATGCAGCGTGCCGATCAGGCCGGCGTCATCGGGATGAAAGCGGATCGGCACCAGTTCGACGTCGAAATCTTCCGCCTTGAGGATGATGTTGGTGCGGGCGATGGCGAGCTCGCCGACACGGCTCTGCCGGAAACCGCCGCCGACCACGATGCGCTCGGTATCGGCCCACGCCTTGGTCTTGAGAAACCGCCCGGTCACATAGGCCAGCTCCTGGGCGAATTCCTCGATCGCTCCATGCACCAGGGCCGCGGCGCCGATATCGTCGCCAATCAGCGCCTCGTCGAGCTCGGGCTTGGCGATCTCGCCGGCCGGCTTTTTCCCTAAGGGATCGTCGCCGTTTTTCTTCAGCGGCTTGCGCAAGCCGTCCAGGATCTTGCGGAAAGCCCCCTTGCTGGCGCGGTCGCCGAGAAAGCCCTCGTCATCCTTCAGTTCGATGTTGAAACTATCGACCTCGACCGACGGCAGCCGGGTGGCGCCGTGGCGGGCGATGCCCGTGGTCGTTATGGTGTCCTCTGCCATGTGCCCAAGCCCCTGCCGGATTTCGCTGGCGACAACGGGCGGGGAACCCATTGGTTTCATGGGAGGCTCGCTGCAAAGCCGCTGCGGGAGGCCGGATCACCGGGAAATGCGCCAAATCCTGCATTTTTGGCCGGTTTTACGGGCTGTTTGCCTTGACTCACGGCTTTCTCAGGCTATAAGTCCCCGCATCCGGCGCGGGATTTCTCGCGCCGCTTGTTTTTGCGCGAATTCTGAAGGCGCTCGCCCCTGTTCTGTGGGGTTCGCACCCTGGCCGCGCGAAAATCGTACCCATAACGACTGACCAAAAAGCCGACCCGGGCAGCCCTGTTGGGAATATGTCCGAGGCCGGGATCGAACACGAAGGAAAAAAACGATGTTCGCAGTCATCAAAACCGGCGGCCGGCAATACCGCGTCGTTCCGGATGATGTGCTCGAGATAGGCAAGATCGCCGGCGATGTCGGTACGATCGTGCAGCTTGGTGAAGTTCTGGTGGTCGGCGCTGATACGCCGGTGCTGGGCACGCCGACGGTGGCAGGCGCTTCCGTTGCGGCCGAAGTGCTGGATCACAAGCGCGGCCCCAAGGTGATCGCGTTCAAGAAGCGTCGCCGCAAGAATTCGCGCCGCAAGCGCGGCTATCGCGACGAGATCACGGTGCTTCGCATCACCGAGATCCTGACCGATAACGCCAAACCTTCGATCGGCCCGCGGCCGAAGAGGGAAAAGGTCGTAGCGCCCGCCGCTGAGGGCGACGACGAGGCACCGAAGGCCGCCAAGAAGAAGGCGCCCGCGAAAAAAGCTGCGGCCAAGCCCGCCGCAAAGAAGGCTCCGGCCAAAAAGGCCTGAGCGACAAGAAGTGATGCGCTTCAACGAAAAGTTGAAGCGCGACAAAAAGTGAAATGATTCCGTCAAGGAATTGATCTAAATATTAGCGAAGTCGGAGACGGGCCATGGCTCACAAAAAAGCAGGCGGTTCATCGCGAAACGGACGCGATTCAGCGGGCAAGCGCCTGGGCATCAAGGCCTATGGCGGCGAGCACGTGATTCCTGGCAACATTATCGCGCGTCAGCGCGGCACCACCTGGCATCCCGGCCTTAATGTCGGCATGGGCACCGACCATACTCTCTTTGCCAAGGTCGAAGGTCATGTCGAATTTCGTGCAAAAGCCAACGGTCGCACTTTCGTATCGGTAGTTCCGATGACGGAGGCGGCCGAATAGACGGTGGACACATCTTGAGTCCGCCGGGTCCTGTTGAACCGGCGGAGTCGAAAAGGGCTCCAAGGGGAGGCGGGAAACCGGCCTCCCCTTTTTATTTTGCGCATTTTCGCAATCAGGAGCCCGACATGTTGCAGGACATCCCGATCCCAACCCCGGCCTTGCGCGGGACAAGTAGCTGCGTCCTCGAGACTGAACGGCTGACGTTGCGCCGGCCGACGCTCGCGGACGTAAAAGCGATTGCGCATCTCGCCAACGATCGCCGCATTGCGGAAAACACCCGCCGCCTGCCGCATCCCTATCTGCAGGACCACGCGGTCGAATTCGTGCGCGCGACGTCCACCGATAACACCGAGACCGTGTTCCTGATCGAACAGAACTATTCGCCCGTCGGCATGGTCGGCATCGACCGCAGCGAACAGGACGCGCCGGAGCTCGGCTACTGGCTCGGCGTCGCGCATTGGGGCCAGGGCTTCGGCACCGAAGCCGCGCGTGCGGTGATCGATTTCTTCTTCGAGGAGTTCGATGCCGAGCACCTGATTTCGGGCGCCCGCGTCGCCAATCCGGCCTCGCGCAACATCCTGGAGAAATGCGGCTTCCAGTGGAGCGGCGTCGAACTGCACCGCTTCGAGGCGCTGGGATCCTCGACCCCGGTCGACCGCTTCCGCCTGACGCGCGGCGTCTGGTCGTCGCTGAAGAACTGGGGAAACTCGACGAGGAGATGAGCGGCAAGTCTCTGACCCTCCCCTGGAGGGGGAGGGTCGGCTCGTATTGAGCGAAGCGAAATGCGAGACGGGGTGGGGTGATCCTCAACTCGGGCACTGTTCGAGAGGATAGACCGTCACCCCTCCCCGCCGCTCATTTCATGAGCGTCGACCCTCCCCCTCCAGGGGAGGGTGAAGAAGGAGTCACGCCGGCGGATTGACCACCGTTTCCTCACGGCCGAGCTGCTGTTCTCGCAGGAAGATATAAATGCCCGCGCCGATGATGATCACCGCGCCGATCAGCGTCGATATCGACGGCACGTCGCCCCACACCACGAAGCCGAAGATCACCGCCCACACGATCATCGAATATTGATAGGGAACCACGACGCTGGCCGGCGCCAGTTTCAGCGAACGGTTGATGCACAGCAGCGCGACGACCGAAGTAACTCCCGCCGCGGCGAACAGGGCCAGACTGCCAATCGTCGGCGTCACCCAGCCTATCGGTGACATCAGCGCGCCGAGCAGAAACGTGCCGCCGAATTGCGACGTCGTCAGCACGATATCCGGCGTCGCCCGCAGCGAGCGAGTGATCAGCATCAGAAACGCAAACGACAGGCTGCCCCCGAGTGCGATCATCGCAGGCCAGCTCACGGTTTGCGTGGACGGGCGCAGTGCAATCAGCACGCCGCAGAACCCGATCAGGATCGCGGTCCAGCGCCGCCAGCCGACGTGCTCGCCGAGCACGATGCCCGACAGCGCGGTGACGAAGATCGGCGAGGCAAGGTAATAGGTGATGACGTCGGCGAGCGGCAGATTGACGGTGGCGAGGAAGAAGGCGGCGACTTCCAGCGTCGACAGCGTGATGCGAAGCAATTGCAGCCACGGCCGTTCGAGACGGGTGAATTCGGCGCGCTGCTTCCAGATCACCGGCAACAGCACCAATAGCGCCGCGCAGGCGCGCAGCCACAGCAATTGCCCGACCGAATAGGTCGCGACCATGTATTTGCCGAGCGCATCGCCGAACGAGAACATGAAGATCGACAGCAGCATCAAGCCGATGCCGGCCATGCGCGCGGAACGCTCGTCATAGGTGGAGATTTTGGCGAACAGACTCATTGGGGATGCGACGCTTCCTGCCGTTTCTCCGTCATGGCCGGACTTGTTCCGGCCATGACGTTCTTTGTGTCGCTGTTTTAAGGACGTGGATGCCCGGGACATCTAGCGCGAAGACGCGCTTCGCGCTACCGCCCGGGCACGACGAATTGAGTCAATTGTCGCAGCCCTGCCCCTGCGGTACCGGTAGATCACATCGAAAAGAAACGTCAGGAAACCGACATGACCGACTTCGACCCCGCACAGCATCGCATGATGGGTGAACAGCGGTGGTTCGAGGATTTCGTGCTCGGCGAACGCTTCGTAATCCCGAGCCGGACCCAGACCTCGGCGGTGTTCGCCGCGTTCCAGACGGCGAGCGGCGATACCCATCCGATCCACTACGACGTCGAATATTGCCACGCCCGCGGCATGCCGGACCTGCTCGCGCATGGTTTTCAGACCCTAGTCCACACCGCGCCGGGCGCCGGGCTGTTTCCCTATATCGTCGAGGAATCGCTGGTGGGATTCCTCGAACAATCGAGCAAGTTCCTCAAACCCGTCTACGCCGGCGACACCCTTTATCCCGCGCTCGAAGTCATCGAGCTCGCCCCCGGCCGCAGCACCGGCGTGGTGACGCTGCGCTCGACCGTGTTCAACCAGCGCAAGGACCTGGTGCTGGAAGGGATGCAGAAGTTTCTCATCCGCCGGCGGCCGGCCTCATAAGAAGCCGTGGCTTCAAAAGCTCTGGCTTCAAAAGCCCTGGCTTCCGGTTTCGAGGCCGCAAAAAGGCCCGAAAATTAAGGCTTTTCGCCAATGTTGGGCCGCTTGAGGGTTGCCGCGACGGCCCCCCTGCCTTACCTAGTGGCCATCATGAAATTCCTTGACGAGGCAAAGGTCTATATCCGCTCCGGCGACGGCGGTAACGGCTGCGTGGCGTTCCGCCGCGAGAAGTTCATCGAGTTCGGCGGACCCTCCGGCGGCAATGGCGGCCGTGGCGGCGACGTCATCGTCGAGGTCGCCGACGGGCTGAACACCCTGATCGACTATCGCTACCAGCAGCACTTCAAGGCGCCGAAGGGCACCAATGGCATGGGCAAGGACCGCCATGGCGCCAACGGCAAATCGATCGTGCTCAAGGTTCCGGTCGGCACCCAGATTTTCGATGAGGATCGCGAAACGCTGATCCATGACTTCACCGAGCTCGGCGAAAAATTCGTGCTCGCCGAAGGCGGCAATGGCGGCTTCGGCAACGCGCATTTCAAATCCTCCACCAACCGCACGCCGCGCAACGCCAACCCCGGCCAGGAAGGCGAGGAGCGCTGGATCTGGCTGCGGCTGAAACTGATTGCGGATGCCGGCCTCGTCGGCCTGCCCAATGCCGGCAAGTCGACCTTCCTCTCCGTCGTCAGCGCGGCCAAGCCGAAAATCGCCGACTATCCGTTCACGACGCTGCATCCGCAGCTCGGCGTCGTGAATGCGCAGGGCCGCGAATTCGTGCTCGCCGACATTCCCGGGCTGATCGAGGGAGCGCATGAAGGCGCAGGGCTCGGTGACCGCTTTCTCGGTCATGTCGAGCGCTGCCGCGTGCTGCTGCATCTCATCGATGCCACCTGCGAACATGCCGGCAAGGCCTACAAGACGGTGCGGACCGAGCTCGAGGCATATGAAGGACATCTCGCCGACAAGATCGAGATCGTGGCGCTGAACAAGATCGACGCGGTTGCGCCGGACGAATTGAAGAAGCAGAAAGACCGGCTGAAACGCGCCGCGAAAAAGACGCCGCTGTTGCTTTCGGGCGTGACCGGTGAAGGCGTGCCGGAAGCACTCAAGGCGCTGGTCGAGGTGATCGGCGAAGCGCCGGTGTCGCTGAAGGCCAAGGGCGGCCAGGCGGAGCCGTGGGCACCGGCAACGCCGCAGGGCTGACGCAAACTTCGCCTTCCCGCGGCCCGCGCCACTTCCAAACAAGCGAACTGGCGCGTATTGCTTCCCGACCATCCGCCTCATTCGACCGCACCCATGAAACGCCCCGCGCTCAAAAACTTTCGCCGCATCGTCGTCAAGGTCGGCTCCGCGCTCCTGATCGACTCCCATGCGGGCGAGGTTCGCTCGGCGTGGCTGGCGGCGCTGGCGGCCGATATCGCCAAGCTGCACGGCGAAGGCCGCGACGTTCTGGTGGTCTCGTCGGGTTCGATTGCGCTTGGGCGCAGCCGCCTGAAATTGCCGCGCGGCCCCCTGAAACTCGAGGAGAGCCAGGGTGCCGCCGCGGTGGGCCAGATCGCGCTGGCGCGGATCTGGTCGGAAGTGCTTGGGGCTCACGGCATCGGCGCCGGACAGATTTTGGTGACGCTGCAGGACACCGAGGAGCGCCGCCGCTATCTCAACGCCCGCTCGACCATCGCCAAATTGCTGGAATGGCGCGCGGTGCCCGTGATCAACGAGAACGACACGGTGGCAACCAACGAAATTCGCTATGGCGACAATGATCGCCTCGCCGCGCGCGTCGCCACCATGGCAAGCGCCGATCTCTTGATCCTGTTGTCCGATATCGATGGCCTCTATGACGCGCCGCCCGGCGCCAATCCCAACGCCAAACTGATTCCAATCGTCGAATCCGTCACCTCGGAGATCGAGGGCATGGCGGGCGCGGCCGAATCCGAACTGTCGCGCGGCGGCATGTTCACCAAGATCGAGGCGGCGAAGATCGCGACGACATCCGGCACGCATATGCTGATTGCGTCGGGCAAGATCGAGCATCCGCTGCAGGCCATTGCCGATGGCGGCCGCTGCACCTGGTTCCTGACGCCGGCCAATCCCGTCACCGCGCGAAAGCGCTGGATCGCGGGCTCGCTGGAGCCGAAGGGCACGCTGACCATCGACGCCGGCGCAGTCGCCGCACTCCGCGCAGGCAAAAGCCTGCTGCCGGCCGGCGTGATCCGGATCGAGGGCCAGTTCGCCCGCGGCGATGCGGTCGTGGTGCGCGGCCCCGACACCCACGAGATCGGCCGCGGCCTCGTCGCCTACGACGCGGAGGATGCCGAAAAGATCAAAGGCCGCTCCTCACCGGACGTGATGGCGATCCTCGGCATCTCAGGCCGGGCGGAGATGATCCACCGAGACGATCTGGTGGTGGGCCCGAGCGGGGCAATTCCGGCAAAGTAGGCCATTGGCCGAGTTGCCGAGTGCCGGCATCGTTACGTCAGTAACCCTGATTGTTTCGCTGGAAATCAAATCGTAGTTCGCGTCGGAGCGCAAAGAATTCGAAATGGCGTGGCGGAGCAATCAAACAACCACCATCTCCGTAAAACTGCCACCGCGAGGCGCCTCATGAGCCCTTCGAAGTCACTTACCATTCCGACCGTAGCCGCCGTCGCACCGGCCGATATCGAACGCGCAGTCGCCGTCCTTACGCTCGCCTTCAGTGCGGATCCGGTAACCCGCTGGACCTATCCAGAGCCTGCGCAGTATCTGGCCCGCTTCCCGGTACTGGTGCGCGCGTTTGGCGGCGGCGCTTTCACCGAAGGAACTGCGCGTCACGTCGAGAACTTCGCGGGAGCCGCGCTTTGGCTCCCGCCGGGTAACGAGCTCGATGACGCGGCGATCGGGGCAAGTTTGCCGCCGGAACGGGAAAGCGAGTTTGCCGCCGTGTTCGAAGCGATGGCTGCCTACCATCCGCAGGAGCCGCATTGGTACCTGCCGCTGATCGGCGTCGATCCGGCCCGCCATCGCAACGGTTACGGCGCAGCTCTCCTGGAAGACACCCTTCGCCGGTGCGATCAGGATCATGTCGCGGCTTACCTTGAATCCACCAATCCAGCCAATATCACGCTGTATCAACGGCATGGCTTCGAGCTCCGGGGCACCATCCAGGCAGGGTCATCGCCACCGCTGTTTCCGATGTTTCGCCCGGCACGCTGACGGACCAAGCCCGCCTCCCGCGGGCCCATCGACCGCCAGCCATGCCCCTTCGGCACCTCGCCAAACCTTCAATTTCCGTGCTAGGACATGGCCTTAACTCAAGACCCGAGACCTCTGATGACCGCGCCGCTCAAGGCAATCGACGGCACCGCCGATCTGCCCGCTTTGATGACCGATCTCGCTGCCCGCGCCCGCGCCGCCGCGCGGGTGCTGGCGCTCGCCTCGCCCGAGCAGAAGAACCGCGCGCTTGACGCCATCGCACGCGCCATCCGCAGCCATACGCCGGCCATTCTCGCGGCCAATGCCGAGGATGTCGCCGAGGTTCGCGCCGGCGATGCGACATCAGCCTTCATCGATCGCCTGTCGCTGACGCCGGCGCGCATCGAGGCGATGGCCGACGGCGTCACCACCGTGCGTCAGATCGCAGATCCCGTCGGCACCGTCACCGAGAGCTGGCAGCGCCCGAACGGAATGACCATCGAGCGCGTGCGCGTGCCGCTCGGGGTGATCGGCGTGATCTTCGAAAGCCGTCCCAACGTCGCGGCCGATGCGGGCGTGCTGTGCCTGAAATCCGGCAACGCGGTGATCCTGCGCGGCGGCTCCGACAGTTTCCGCTCCTGCCGTGCGATTCACGATTGCCTGGTACAGGGGCTTCGCGAGGCGGGTCTCCCCGAAGCGGCGATCACGCTGGTGCCGACGCGCGATCGCGCCGCCGTGGGCCTGCTGCTGAGCGGCTTGAACGGCGGCATCGACGTCATCGTACCGCGCGGGGGAAAAAGCCTCGTCGCACGTGTCGAGGCGGAAGCCCGCGTGCCGGTGTTCGCGCATCTCGAAGGCGTCAATCACGTCTATGTCGATCGCTCCGCCAATCTGGATATGGCGAAGTCGATCGTGCTGAATGCCAAGATGCGCCGGACCGGCGTCTGCGGTGCGGCCGAGACCCTGCTGGTCGATCGCGCGGCTGGTGAAACCACGCTGAAGCCGCTGGTCGAGATGCTGATCGAATCCGGCTGCGAGGTGCGCGGCGACGCGGCCGTGCAGAAGATCGATACGCGCGTGAAACCCGCGTCCGACGAGGATTGGGACACCGAGTATCTCGACGCCATCATCGCCGCGCGCGTCGTCGACGGCGTCGATGCTGCGATCACGCATATCCAGGACCACGGCTCGCGCCACACCGACGCGATCGTGGCCGAGGATACAAAGGCCGCCGAGAAATTCCTCAGCGAGGTCGATTCCGCGATCGTGCTGCACAACGCCTCGACGCAGTTCGCCGATGGCGGCGAGTTCGGCTTCGGCGCCGAGATCGGTATTGCCACCGGCAAATTCCACGCCCGCGGCCCTGTTGGCGCCGAGCAACTGACGAGCTTCAAATATCGTGTTCACGGCACCGGGCAGACGCGGCCGTGAACGCCAGCCAGTGCACGCGGTGACCCGGCTGATGCAATTGCAATCCGCCGCGCAAGCCATTCCCTTCCATACCAACGGCATGCGCGTAGGCCTGCTCGGCGGCTCGTTCAATCCGCCGCACGCGGCGCATCGCGCCATCAGCCTGTTTGCGATCAAGCGCCTGAAGCTCGATCGCGTCTGGTGGCTGCTGACGCCGGGCAATCCGCTCAAGGACAACGGCCGGCTGCATGGCCTTGCCGAACGCGTCGATGCCGCGCTTGATGTCGCCGACGATCCGCGCATCGACGTCAGCTGTCTCGAAGCTGTCATCGGCACCAGATACACTGTCGACACGATCATCCATTTGCGCCGCCGTGTTTCCGGCGTGCACTTCGTCTGGATCATGGGCGCTGACAATCTCGCGCAATTTCATCGTTGGCAAAACTGGCGGCGCATCGCCGCAGAGGTGCCGATTGCGGTGATCGACCGTCCGCCACAGAGTTTTCGGGCGCTTGCCGCACCCGCCGCGCAGGCTTTGGCGCGCTATCGGCTGCCTGAGAATCAGGCGGCCCGGCTAGCAGATCAGCATGCTCCCGCCTGGGCTTTCCTGACCGGCCTGAAACTGGACATGTCGTCCACCGGCTTGCGGAACCCGGACGGGAGCTGGAAGGCAAAGAAGTGACAATCTGGCTCGAACCGGCAAGCGGGGCTCACTAGAAT
Source organism: Bradyrhizobium sp. AZCC 1678 (assembly GCF_036924765.1). Classification (NCBI taxonomy): domain Bacteria; kingdom Pseudomonadati; phylum Pseudomonadota; class Alphaproteobacteria; order Hyphomicrobiales; family Nitrobacteraceae; genus Bradyrhizobium; species Bradyrhizobium sp. AZCC 1678. Next base: position 989,686 of record NZ_JAZHSE010000001.1, on the reverse strand, counting down.
ATTGAAACCATTAACCCCACATGCCTAATATAGTCGGCGGACGCCGGGATTCGGCGTTCGCGATACAGTGAAAGGAATGGTCCCTGGCCACATCTGTATTGTCCAAGTCTGTTTTACCCAAGGCGACTGGTAACAAGACTGCTGGCAAGTCTGCCAAGACCCCGCGTAAAACATCGACAAAAGCTGCGGCCTTGAAGGCGCAACCCGACGCCGACAAGACGCTGAATATGATCCTCTCCCGCCTCGACGATATGAAGGCGGAAGAAACGATCACCATCGACCTTCGCGGCAAATCCGCCTTTTCCGACTACATGATCGTCACCACTGGCCGGGCCAACCGGCACGTCGGCGCGATCGCGGAAAACGTCACGAAAGCCCTGAAGGAAAACGGCATCAGGAACATCCATGTCGAGGGCTTGCCCAATTGCGACTGGGTGCTGATCGATTCCGGCGATGTGGTCGTGCACGTATTCAGACCCGAGGTGCGCGAATTCTACAATCTCGAAAGATTGTGGACGCAAAACCCGGCGGCGGCGGCGATCTGAACGCTCGGCCGATGCGAATCGGCTGAAGCGCATGTAGTCTGCCTGGCGCGCGCGAAAAGCGCGCGTGCCGGAAAGTGCACGCCAGAAGAAACTGCACGCCAGAAACAGCATTCATGCGCCTTGTCGTGGTCTCAATCGGCCGGCTGAAGCAGGGCCCGGAGCAGGAACTGGCCGAACGCTATCGCGAGCGCTTCGAGGACATCGGCCGCAAGCTCGGCTTTCGCGGCCTTGCGATCCATGAAATTCCGGAAAGCCGCGCGCGCGACGCCGCGACCCGGATATCGGAGGAAGCCGCGGCGATTGCGGCGGCGATACCGGAGAAATCCGTGCTGGTGGCACTGGACGAGCACGGCAAGGGCATCGATAGCGCGACCTTCGCCCGGCAGCTCGGCGATTGGCGGGATCAGGGGATCGCCAACACAATTTTCGCGATCGGAGGCGCGGACGGACTTTCGCCCGATTTGCAGCGCAAGGCTAAATTACGCATTGCGTTCGGCTCGGCGACCTGGCCGCATCAAATGGTCCGCGTCATGCTTCTTGAACAGATTTACCGGGCCGCGACCATCCTGGCCGGCCACCCATACCATCGTGCGTAAGGCACGGTGACGTGAATACGGATAAAGCCGAATAGACCGGATGCATTCAACGCAGGGCTTTCATTCATTCGATACCGTCGGCCGCGGCAAGCCGCTGATTTCGGCTGTCTCGCTTTCCCTGCTGTTGCTTTCCGCAAGCTTCGCCGCGGCATCGCTTTCGCCGGCGGTAGCGCAGTCCGCAGCCCCCGCACAGCAGGCGACGGCCGTTTCGCCCGATGCCCTCAAGCAGCGCGAGGAGGAACTGGAGGCCACGCGCGAGCAGCAGCGCAAGGCGGCCGAACTTCAGCAAAAACTAAAAGCCGATATCGCGGCGATCGGTCAGGACCGCTCCAAGCTCAACCAACAGCTGATCGACATCGCCACCCAGGTGCGCGGCGTCGAGATCCGCATCGGCCAGACCGAGGCCGATCTGCGCCCGCTCGACAGCCGCGAGCAGCAGGTCAGGGCTTCGCTCGATTCACGCCGCACCGAAATCGTCGAGGTGCTGGCGGCGCTGCAACGCGCTGGCCGGCGCACGCCGCCGGCGCTGCTGGTCCGGCCCGAAGACGCGCTGCAATCGCTGCGCACTGCCATGCTGCTCGGATCGGTCGTGCCCGAACTGCGCGGACGCGCGGAGAAACTTGCCACCGATCTCGGCGAGCTGGTGAATTTGCGCAGGGACATCGCCACCAAGCGCGACGCGCTGGCGCGGGACCGCGACAGGCTGAAGGACGATTCTGTCAGGCTGGCTGCGCTGGTCGAAGAGCGGCAGCGCAAGCAGAGCGCGATCGAAAAGGACGTCGAGGCCGAAGGTGCGCGCGCCATCAACCTGTCCAGGCAGGTCGAGGGCCTGCAGGGTCTGATCACGAAAATGGAGCAGGATTTGAAGAGTGCGGCCAAAGCGGCCGCAACCGCCAGCCTGCGGGGCGCTCCGCCGGCGCCCAGCGGTAAACCCAACCTGGGGGCGCTAAAGGACCCTGCCCGATTAAGCCCGGCGATCGCTTTTGCCTCCGCCAGAGGCCTGTTCGCTTTTCCGGTCATTGGCCGCAAGATTCGCGAATTTGGCGGTTCCGACGGTGCCGGTGGCGTAGAAAAAGGCATTTCCTTGGCAACCAAGGCCGGGGCACAGGTCACAACACCGTGTGACGGCTGGGTTGTTTACGCCGGGCCCTTCCGGAGCTACGGACAACTCTTGATCCTTAATGCCGGGGGCGGGTATCATGTCCTGATCGCCGGGATGGAGCGCATTTCGGTAAACATCGGCCAGTTTGTACTTACGGGAGAGCCGGTCGCGACCATGGGTTCGACATCCCAGGTCGCATCCATTCTCGCGACGACCGCGAGCCAGCCGGTGTTGTATGTCGAGTTCCGTAAGGACGGCACTCCAATCGACTCAGGCCCATGGTGGGCCGCTAACGAAGGCGAAAAGGTTCGCGGATGATGCGCAAGACTTCTGTAATTCTTCTTAGCGCCGCCACCGGTGCGGCTTTGACGCTCTTTGTCACGCAGCCTCGCTCTGTGCTGATGATGGGTTCGAGTGCGCGCGCTGCAACTTCGGACACTTATCGCCAGCTCAATCTGTTCGGCGACGTGTTCGAGCGCGTGCGCAGCGACTATGTCGAGAAGCCCGACGACAGCAAGCTCGTCGAGTCGGCGATCTCGGGCATGCTGGCCGGCCTCGATCCGCACTCCAGCTACATGGATGCGAAGAGCTTCCGCGACATGCAGGTGCAGACCCGCGGTGAATTCGGCGGGCTCGGCATCGAGGTCACGATGGAGGACGGCCTGATCAAGGTGGTCTCGCCTATCGACGACACCCCGGCGTCGAAGGCCGGCATCATGGCCAACGACATCATCACCAATCTCGACGACGAAGCCGTGCAGGGTCTCACCCTCAATCAGGCGGTCGAGAAGATGCGCGGACCGGTCAACACCAAGATCCGCCTCAAGATCATCCGCAAGGGCCAGGACAATCCGATCGAAGTCACCCTGGTGCGCGACAACATCCGCGTCCGCTCGGTGCGCGCCCGCGTCGAACAGGACGACATCGCCTATATCCGCGTCACCACCTTCAACGAGCAGACCACCGAAGGCCTGAAGCGCGAGATCGGCAACCTCTCGAACCAGATCGGCGACAAGCTGAAGGGCTACATCATCGACCTCCGAAACAATCCGGGTGGCTTGCTTGAGGAAGCGGTCACCGTTTCCGACTCCTTCCTGGAGCGCGGCGAGATCGTCTCGACCCGCGGCCGCAATGCCGAGGAAACCCAGCGCCGCGCCGCCCATTCGGGCGACATCACCAAGGGCAAGCCGGTCATCGTGCTGGTCAACGGCGGCTCGGCCTCGGCGTCGGAAATCGTCGCCGGCGCGTTGCAGGACCACAAGCGGGCCACGCTGGTCGGCACCCGTTCGTTCGGCAAGGGCTCGGTACAGACCATCATCCCGCTCGGCAGCGGCAACGGCGCGTTGCGCCTCACCACCGCGCGCTACTACACGCCGTCAGGCAAGTCGATCCAGGCCAAGGGCATCGTGCCCGACATCGAGGTGCTGCAGGATGTGCCGGACGAGCTGAAGGCACGCACCGACACCAAGGGCGAAGCCTCGCTGCGCGGCCACCTGAAGACAAACGACGGCGACGAGAAGACCGGCTCGCAATCCTACGTCCCCCCGGACGCAAAGGACGACAAGGCGCTGAAGACGGCGGCCGACCTCTTGCACGGCATCAAGTCGACCGCGACCGCGGCACCGGCAACCGGTGACAAGGCGGCGGTCGATAAGCCGGCCACCAAGGCCGCGAACTGATCGGCTCCACCGGCCAGCATTCGAAAAAAGGGCGGCCTTTGGGTCGCCCTTTTTGCTAAGCGGCGGAATAGCCGTGGCCCTGCTCCGCCGTGGTATCGTCGGCCCCGGTGATTCGGGGAAGTCCATGACGGAAATGACCGACGATCTGAGCACGCCGCTCGGACAGAAGACAGAGCGCCAAAAGCGCCGGTTCCGGCTGCCCTTCACTGCAATACAGGCGCTGGCTGTGCTGCTCGGCCTGTTCCTGGTCGCCTTCCTCGCTATAGCCCTTTTCACCGACAACCCGTTCGGCGGCGAACCGGTCGCCCGTATCGCGCTGCGCCCGCCAGCGGCGGACGAAAAGCAGCCTGGAACGGCCTCCAGCCACCCCGAAAAGGCTGCGAAATCTGCCCAGCAGGCGCCGGCCGGCGACAACAAGACCGTCACCATCATCGACGGCTCCAGCGGCAAGCGCCAGGATGTCGTGATCGGCAGCGATACCCCCGACAAGACCGGCGGAGAGCCTGCGCCGGCGATGGCCATGGCCGGTATCGACCAGCGGCTGCTGGAAAAGTCCCGTTACGGCATGATTCCGGTGGTTGCCGACGGCCTGAAGCCCTTTACGGTCTATGCCGCCGATGCCGACCGCACCAAGGCTGCCAAGATGCCTGTCGTCGCCATCGTCGTCGGCGGGCTCGGTGTCGGCGCCGCCAAGACGGCCGATGCGATCATGAAGCTGCCCCCGGCCGTAACGCTGGCATTCACCCCCTACGGGGCAGACCCCGCCAAGCTCGCCGAGCGGGCCCGTGCGCAGCGTCACGAGATCCTGCTTCAGGTTCCGATGGAGCCGTTCGACTATCCCGACAATGACCCCGGCCCGCAGACCCTGCTCACGACGCTGACGCCCGAGCAGAACATCGACCGGCTATACTGGCACCTCAGCCGGTTCCAGGGCTATGCGGGGATCGCCAATTTCATGGGCGCGCGTTTCACGGCCACCGACGCCGTGATGCAGCCGATCGTCCGCGAGGCGGCCAAGCGCGGCCTTGGGTATCTCGATGACGGCTCCTCGCCGCGCAGCGCCGCGCCTTCCCTGACGGCGGCCCAATCGATGCCCTTCGCCAAGGCCGATTTTACCATCGACGCCGTGCCGACCTCGGCCGAGATCGACCGGACGCTGGTCAAGCTGGAGACGCTGGCCAAGGAGCGGGGGCTGGCCGTCGGCGTCGCCTCGGCGCTGCCGATTTCGATCGAGCGGCTTGCCGCCTGGATCAAGACCCTCGACAGCCGCGGCATCATGCTTGTGCCATTGACAACGGCGATGCTGAAATCAAAATCAGGCTAGAGCTTCGGTTCTGATTCAATCGGAACCGAAGCTCTAGATTCTTGTTTTGACGCGTTTTCTTCACGCGAAGCGGCATCCACTTCGCTCGAAAACGCTATAGAGATCAAGCTGATGGCGGCGATCCGGACTTTCCCGGACCGCGCTGGACCGACCGATTGCGGATGGACATGATGCAAGCAAGGGAACCGTGAGGGACATGGCGCGCTATGAGGACCTGCCTTACCGGACCTGCGTCGGCATGATGCTGATCAATGCAGCCGGGCTGGTCTTCATTGGCCGCCGCGCCGGCGGCATCGAACATGTTGATCAAACCCACGTCTGGCAGATGCCGCAGGGCGGCGTCGATCCCGGCGAGGACACCTGGGAGGCCGCCAAGCGCGAGCTTTACGAGGAAACCAGCGTCCGCTCGGTGGAAAAACTCGGCGAAGTCCCGGATTGGCTGATCTACGACATTCCACGCACGGTGGCCGGTCGCGCCTGGAAGGGCCGCTACCGCGGGCAACGGCAGAAATGGTACGCGGTGCGCTTTACCGGCAAGGATGCCGAAATCAACGTTTCAAGCCCCGGCGGCGGCGGACACAAGGCCGAATTCGTGAACTGGCGCTGGGAGCCGATGAAAAATCTCCCGAACCTGATCGTGCCGTTCAAGCGGCCGGTCTATGAACGCGTGGTCAAGGAATTCTCCAACCTCGCGGGCGGCTAGTCTAGAATGACAGCGGTCGGTTCTCATCATCCATGCACGTCATTCCGGGCATGCGAAGCATGAACCCGGAATCTCGAGATTCCCGGATGCGCAATGCGCATCTGAGGTTCGCGCTCACGCGCGCCCCGGAATGACGGCGAACGAAAAATGTCCGACAAACCCTATCGCCCCAACGTAGGAATCGCGCTGTTCAACACCTCGGGCCGGGTGCTGATCGGCCGTCGCTTCCGCGACGATGGGCCAGAAATCATTCTTCCTGGATTAGAATGGCAGATGCCGCAGGGCGGCATCGACGCCGACGAGAACCCGCGCGATGCCGTCATCCGCGAGCTCTGGGAGGAGACCGGGGCGGTCAGCGCCGAATATCTCGGCGAGACCGATTGGATAAAATATGAATTTCCGCCCTATGACGGACCGTCCACGCATCGCCTCGCCCAATTCCGCGGCCAGCGGCAGAAATGGTTCGCGCTTCGCTTCACCGGCCGCGACGACGAGATCGACCCGCTGACGCCGCGCAACGGCCAGCCGGCCGAGTTCGATTCCTGGCGCTGGGAGCGGCTCGACCGCGTCGTCGACCTCGTGGTGCCGTTCCGGCGCGATGTGTACCGGATGGTGGCGCGGGTATTTGCGGAATTCACCCGCTAGATTGGATGGTCTCGCCGCGGTCGCGGACGAGGCTCTTGACGGCGATTTGTCGCTGAATATTTTTCGGCCGGCCGAGTTCCCAGAAATGCGCCTGATGCCGTCGGTGGTTTGTCAGCGAACCTTTTTGGATCGACGGCAGACTAACGGGCTCAGCTTGAAATAACCCGCACCGGTGTTTTGCCTCCCATGATGGATGTGACTGTAACCAAGCGCCGCCGGAGTTGGGAGTGGCGGGTGCACCAGAATGGCACGCTGATCATGCACGGGCGCGAACGCACCCGTCCGGCTGCCCGCTACCAGGGGTACCGGAGCCTGTTCATGCTGTTGGCCATCGGCCGGAGGTCCACTGCCTTCAGGACTTCCGAGACTTTCCCAACAACAGACCAGTCGAATTCAGGCGCCAGCAGGTCGTGGTCTAGTTAGGTCCAACCGGAAACGGGCCGAGGGCGATGACGTGACAGCAGATCGGTCGATCGCAGACGGGTCCAGAGCGGCAGGCCAGCCAAAAGTCGAGCCATATGTGGCGCACCTTCAGCCCACCCGTTTACGCCGGATTAAGCCTGCCGCGGCCAAGAACGGCCGGCCCTTGAAAAAATTCTGATCTTCGCCTCTTGAAACTTTTCGAGATTTTTCTAATTCGATTTTTGCCGCTGACGGCGGCGCCGGATGCCAGATCGGGTCCGGCAAGTTGAGTGGGCGCCGGACGGTGTCCGACGCGCCTTCGTATCCATCTTGCTCTTAGGAGGACTTGGCTATGAGGACCTTTGACTTCTCGCCCCTGTGGCGCTCCACGATCGGCTTCGACCATCTGGCCGATCTGCTCGACAGCAATCTGCGGCAATCCGCCGACGACAATTATCCGCCCTTTAATGTCGAACGGTGCGGCGAAGACGCCTACCGGATTTCGCTGGCGGTTGCCGGTTTCGGCATGGACGACATTGGCGTCACCGCAGAACGGGACACGCTGATCATCGAGGGAAAGAAGTCCGACCCCGAACAACGCGAATACCTGTATCACGGCATCGCGGCCCGGCCGTTCCGTCGGGTGTTCAACCTTGCCGATTATGTGCAGGTCAAGCAGGCCTCGTTCAAGGACGGCCTCTTGATCGTCGATCTGGTTCGGGAAGTACCTGACGCGATGAAGCCACGGCGTATCCCGATCGGGAACGCCGGCACATCCCGCCAGATCGAGCAGAAGGCGGCCTAACGCCACTTCGGCAATTGAGGCTTGGCGCGCGGATGGCCGGCCTCGCGAGCTTGCAAAGCAACACCGGAATTTCCAAAAGGAGGACACTATGGCTTTTCGTAATCTGATCCCATGGTCGAGAAATCAGGAGCTGGCGCCGGCGCGCGACAGCTTCGATTCTTTCTTCACCCTGCACCGCGAGATGAACCGGCTGTTCGACGATGTCTTCCGCGGATTTGGGACGCCTGCCCGCTTCGGCAGCCCGCTGATGGAAGGTCGCTTCGGATGGCCAAGCATCGAGGTCAACGAAACCGAGAAAGAGCTGACCGTTTCGGCCGAGTTGCCCGGGTTGACGGAAAAGGACGTCCAGGTCGAGATCGCCAACGGCGTCATGACCTTGCGCGGAGAAAAGAAGTCCGAGCGAACCGATAATGGCGGCAGATACTTCTCCGAGCGCTATTACGGTTCGTTCGAGCGGCAGATTCCGCTCGACGGAGTTGTGGAAGACAAGGCCGAAGCCAAATTCCATGACGGCGTCTTGACGATCACGCTGCCGAAATCCGAACAGGCCCGTTCGGCCGTCAAGCGCATCCCGATCAGCAGCCAATGACGACAACGGCGGCGGCGCCAAAGCGCCGCTGCCTCCGATAATCGCCCAAACGTCTCACTGGAAAGGAGAGTAAGGGGACAGATCGATGAGCAAGGCCAAATTGAACGCCCCAGAACTCGCGCTATTTCATCCTGCCGCACACTACAATGCCCCCGACGAAGTCCTGAGCGACCCGCAACTTTCCGACGCCGAGAAACGAATCATCCTGTCGTCCTGGGCGTCTGACATATTTGCGGTCGAATCCTGCCCGGGCCTGCGTGACATTCCGGGCATGGGCCACACCCTCCGTCTGGCCGACATTCTTGCCGCCTTGCGCCAGCTCGATGGCGATCCTGCGCGCGAGGAAATCGACAGACGATGGCTTCGTCCGCGCCGGGCAACCGAAACGCGGAGGCTTTGGTCATGTTGATTCCCACGATCCTGGCCTTCGTATGGATCAGCCAAGCAGCCGCGTTGTGCGCCGCTCCCTGGCTCGCCCTACAGGCGGACTAATTCACAACAAGGCAGTTCCTGATACGGCCTCCTTTTCAGGATGAGAAAACCAGTGAACCGACTCGTAGTGATCGCGCTGGCGGGCCTGCTCGGCGCGACGATCCCGGCAACCGGGGTTTCGGGACAGATTCCGAACCTGCGAACCGGCGGCACGGTGCCGACGCTGGCGCCGCTGGTTCGCGAGGTCACCCCGGCCGTGGTCAACATCGCCGTCCGCGGCAAGGTCCGTCAGGACAACCCGCTCTATCGCGATCCGCTGTTCCGGGAATTCTTCGACGTGCCGAAGCAGTTCGAGAAGGAAATCAACGCGACCGGCTCCGGCGTCATTGTTGATGCGCAGAAGGGCTATGTTCTGACTAACAATCACGTTGTCGATCAGGTCGCTTCCGTTCAGATCAAGACCAAAGACGGCCGCCCGTTTTCGGCCAAGGTTGTCGGGCGCGATCCCGCCACCGACATTGCGGTCTTGCGGATTCAATCTCCCGCTGGTTTGAAGGCAATCGCGTTCGGCGACAGCGATGCGCTCGAAGTCGGCGACTTCGTTCTCGCGATCGGCAACCCCTTTGGTCTCGGCCAGACCGTCACCTCCGGCCTTGTCAGCGCGCTTGGCCGGACCGGGCTTGGCAAGCAGGGGTATGAGGATTTCATCCAGACCGACGCGGCGATCAACCCCGGCAATTCCGGCGGCGCTCTGGTCAACCTTAAGGGAGAATTGATCGGCATCAATTCGGCGATCATTTCCCCGGCGGGCGGCAATGTCGGCATCGGCTTTGCGATCCCAGTCAGCATGGCGCGGCGCGTGATGGAGCAGATCGTCGAGACTGGCCGCATCCAGCGCGGCCGGATCGGCATCTCCTTGCGCGAACTAAATCCCGCCACCGACGGCGGACGCAGCGAAGGGGCGCGGATTGCGGAAGTCAGCCCCGGTTCGCCCGCGGAAACGGCCGGGCTGCGCAAGGGCGACATCGTGCTGAGGGCGGATGATCGTCCGATACACTCGGCTGCGCAGTTGCGAAACCGGATCGGCCTTGCCCGCATCGGCGAACAGGTCCGCCTGACGGTTGAACGTTCCGGGACGGCTCATAACGTCACCGTCGCGGTGGGGCAGGCCTCCGACGCGAACAGCGATCACGGCGAGCGCTCGGTTCAACAGCGTCAGCAGGCTGGCGGACGCTGAGGTGCAGCTAGTTCGGTCCGACCGAAAACGGGCCGATGGCGATGACCTGACAATTGTTGTCGCGCTTGACGCATTCCGCGACCGCGCCGCTGACCGCAGCCTGCTCGGTCGCCGCCTTCAGGCCCAGCCCAGGGCGGCCGGCTGCACCGACCGCCACGGCGTTCCAGCCGCTCGAGGCATCCGCGAGCCGACGCGCAACGTCGTCGCGCGCGTCGGCCGATATCATCGTATTACCGGCCGGCTTGAAGAAACCGGCGACCTTCAGTGTGGTCGGAATCGGAACCACGAAATTATCGTTGAGGGCCACGATCATGCAGGGGACGCCGGCGATCCCGCCGCATGACTCCAGGGCACGCCGTACTGCTTCCTCGACACTGTCCAGGGCAAAGGGAAAGAACAGCGCGCCGCCGGGGCCCAGCGCGACCGCCTTGTGCTTTCGCGCCGGTGTATACACGTTTTCAAACCGCGCCTTGCCGCCGTCGCGGGTGAGCGGGACGTTTTTGGTAGCGAAGGGCTGTTCGGTCACGGCGTCATGCCGGATCCAGGGCAATGGCTCAACATCGGCGGCCGGCCATGCGCATAAACGACGGCATCGCCGACCGCGTATAATTCGCATTTGCGCGGCGATTGCGCGGCATCCGCACGCTTCTGGCATTGCTCCACCGCGGCCGACTTCGCCGCCTCCTCGCTCGGCTGGGCGGTGACGAAAGCATTGAACCCGCCGATGTTGAGCGAGAACGCCTTGAAATCGGCAGCCGGCGTGTAGTCCGAGGCGAGCGAGGCACGGACCTTGTCGCTAATGAAGGGAACGCTGGCGGCAGCGAATTTTTCTGACGATACGACCATCGGCGGCGATGGCGGAGCCGCGGCGACAGGACTCGGAACGCTGCTCGCAACGCCGATTGGGGCGGCGACCTTTGACGGCGCCGACGTCTCGAGCTTGGTGAAATAGAGAAAGCCCCCGACACCGATCGCGGCCAGGCTGACCACGGTGACCGCGACCGGCCACATCCAGTTCGGCTGCGGCGCGCCTCGCGCCTTCGCGGGCTTCTTGACCTGCGGCGTCGCGTAAGTGCCGTCCTCGCGGCGCATCGCCACCATGTAGGCGTGCACCGGCGTCGGGATGTTCTTCACCTCCTGCGCGCCCATATCGGCAAATTGCACCGACAGCTTGTTGGCGACCTGCTCGTGCACCGCGCGCGAGATGCAGATGCCGCCGACTTCGGCGAGGCCCTCCAGGCGCGCGGCGATGTTGACGCCATCGCCCAGCAGGTCGCCGTCCCGTTCGACCACGTCGCCGATCGTGATGCCGATGCGAAACGCCATCTGGCGGCTCGGCGGATAAGCCATGTTGCGGGTACGCAGGCTTTCCTGGATGTCGATCGCGCAGCGCACGGCTTCGACCGCGCTCGGAAATTCGGCGAGCACGGCGTCCCCAGCGGTATTGAAAATGCGGCCGCCGCCCTTGGCGATGAAATCGTCGGTCACCTGACGGTAGGACGCGAGCCGACGCAGCGTCTCCTCCTCGTCCTCGGCAACCAGTCTGGAGTAGCCGGCAATATCGGCCGCAAAAATCGCTGCAATCTTGCGCTTCATGAAAAGCAGCCCCGGATCAACACCAGCATCCGGAACAATGCCGCCAGAAGTTCCCCGGCGCAACCTCAGCATTTCGATCGAAGCGTAGCCTCGGACTTGCGCCGGGGTGGCGGCTCGTCGGCGTCGGGAAGCGGTCAAAACAAAAAGCGCCCGTCACATTGTGACGAGCGCCGATTGTTGCTCGGGTCTTCATTGCGCCCCGGAGCGGTGCCCCGGGGCTTAGTGCATAGCGGTCGCGTTGAGCTCGATCTGGATGCTCTTGAAGTGGTCCAGCCGCTCGATGGCGTGATCGAGCTCGGTGCCTTCCTTCTCGGCCAGCTTGGCTTCCATCTCGGCGATGGTCTCGGCGAACTGCGCGCGATCGACATCGGCGATCGAAGTTGCGACGTCGGCCAGCACGGTGAGGCCGTTTGCCGACATCTCGGCAAGACCGCCGAGCACGATGACCTTCTGATGGGCGTCGCCGCTGGTGATGGTCAGGATGCCCGGGCGAACCGCCGCCACGACCGGCGCATGTCCGGACAGCACGCCGAAATCGCCTTCCACGCCGGGGACGTCAACCTGATCGACTTCGCCGGAGAAGGCGAGCTTTTCGGGCGAAACGAGATCGAAATGAAAGGTGGCCATGGTCGTTCCGTTCTTTCCACTGTCACCCGCGGGCTTCACCCGCGGGTCCATCAAAAGAAGTTTTCTTGGCGATGGATTGCCGGGTCAAGCCCGGCAATGACGAGGTAACTAAGCCGCTTCAGCCGCCAGCTTCTTGCCCTTCTCGACGGCTTCTTCGATCGTGCCGACCATGTAGAAGGCAGCTTCCGGCAGGTGATCGTACTTGCCTTCGCAGATCGCGCGGAAGCCCTTGATGGTGTCGGCGAGATCGACGAACTTGCCGGGCGAGCCGGTGAAGACTTCGGCGACGTGGAACGGCTGCGACAGGAAGCGCTCGATCTTGCGGGCGCGGGCGACAGCGATCTTGTCCTCTTCGGACAGTTCGTCCATGCCGAGAATGGCGATGATGTCCTGCAGCGATTTGTACTTCTGCAGCACCTGCTGGACCATACGCGCGGTCTCATAGTGCAACTCACCGACGACGAGCGGCGAGAGCATGCGCGACGTCGAGTCGAGCGGGTCCACCGCCGGATAGATGCCCTTTTCCGAGATCGCGCGGTTCAGCACCGTGGTGGCGTCCAGATGGGCGAACGAGGTCGCGGGCGCCGGGTCGGTCAAGTCGTCGGCCGGCACGTAGATCGCCTGCACCGAAGTGATCGAACCCTTGTGCGTGGTGGTGATGCGCTCCTGCAGCGCGCCCATGTCGGTGGCGAGCGTCGGCTGATAGCCCACGGCCGAAGGAATACGGCCCAACAGCGCCGACACTTCGGAGCCGGCCTGGGTGAAGCGGAAGATGTTGTCGACGAAGAACAGCACGTCCTGGCCCTGGTCGCGGAAGTGCTCGGCGACCGTCAGACCGGTGAGGCCGACGCGGGCCCGGGCGCCCGGGGGTTCGTTCATCTGGCCGAACACCAGAGCGCATTTGGACTTCACGCTCGGATCGGGATTTTTCGGATCGGCGTTGACCTTGGATTCGATGAACTCGTGATAGAGGTCGTTGCCTTCGCGGGTACGCTCGCCGACGCCGGCGAACACCGAGTAACCACCATGGGCCTTGGCGACGTTGTTGATCAGCTCCTGAATCAGCACGGTCTTGCCGACGCCGGCGCCACCGAACAGGCCGATCTTGCCGCCCTTGGCGTAAGGCGCCAGCAGGTCGACGACCTTGATGCCGGTGACGAGAATTTCGGCTTCGGTGGACTGGTCGGTATAGGTCGGCGCTTCCTGGTGGATGGCACGCCTGTCTTCAGCGGTGACAGGGCCTGCTTCGTCGATCGGCTCGCCGATCACGTTCATGATGCGGCCGAGCGTGCCGGCGCCGACGGGGACGCGGATCGGCGAACCGGTGTCGGTGACTTCCTGACCGCGCACCAGACCCTCGGTGGTGTCCATCGCGATGGTACGCACTGTGGATTCGCCGAGATGCTGCGCCACTTCGAGCACCAGGCGGTTGCCGCCGTTCTTGGTTTCGATCGCGTTCAGAATGGCGGGCAGATATCCCTCGAACTGCACGTCGACGACGGCGCCCATGACTTGGGTGACACGACCGATCTGGTTAGCTGCTGTGGCCATGAATTGCTCTCCTTCGAAATTCTGTACTTGAACGACCGTCGGTTGGTTCGTGCGGCTAGACCGCGGCCTCGGCGCCGGAGATGATCTCGATCAACTCCTTGGTGATCTGGGCTTGACGGGTTCGGTTGTAGACCAGGGTTTGCTTGCGGATCATTTCGCCGGCGTTGCGGGTGGCGTTGTCCATCGCGCTCATCTGCGCGCCGTAGAACGAGGCGTTGTTTTCGAGCAGCGCACGGAAGATCTGCACCGCGAGATTGCGCGGCAGCAGGCGCGTCAGGATCTCGTCTTCTTCCGGTTCGTACTCGTAGGACGTCGGCGGGCCGGCATTCGCCGCCGGTGCTTCCACCACCAGCGGAATGACCTGCTGGGCGGTCGGGATCTGCGAGATCACGGACTTGAAGCGCGAATAGAACAGCGTGCAGACGTCGAACTCGCCGGCATCGAAGCGCGCCAGAACCTTTTTGGCAATGTCTTCGGCATTGACGAAGCCGAGCTGGCGAACCGAGCGCAGGTCGACGTGCTCGACGATGTTCTTCTCGAAGGTTCGGCGGAGCTGCTCGTAGCCCTTGCGGCCGACGCAGAAAATCTTGACCTCTTTGCCCTGGCCGATCAGCGACAGCGCACGCTCGCGCGCCAGACGCACGATCGAGGAATTGAAGGCGCCCGACAGGCCGCGCTCGCCGGTGCAGACCAGCAGCAGATGCACCTGGTCGCGGCCAGTGCCGGCCAGCAGCGCCGGCGCGCCAGGCGAACCGGCTGCGGCGCTGGCGATGTTGGAAATCACCGCGTCCATCTTCTCGGCATAGGGCCGCGCCGCTTCGGCAGCGCTCTGCGCGCGGCGCAGCTTTGACGCCGCGACCATCTGCATCGCCTTGGTGATCTTCTGCGTCGCCTTGGTCGAGGCGATGCGGACCCGCATGTCTTTAAGTGAAGCCATTCTCAGTTCACCCTGGCGACCTGTTTTCCAACCGGGTCGCGTACCCCTCGTTCGTCATGCCCGGCCTTGTGCCGGGCATCCACGTCTTTGGTCATCCACGCCCGAAGACGTGGATGGCCGGGGCAAGCCCGGCCATGACAGTTAAGCAAACGTCTTGGAGAAACCTTCGACAACGCTCTTCAGCTTGCCGGCGAGATCATCGGAGAGATCGCGGCTGTCACGGATGCCGTCGAGAATCTCGACGTTCTTGCCGCGCAGCAGCGACAGCAGGCCATCCTCGAACGCACGGACCTTGCCGAGCGGCAGCGCGTCGAGATAGCCGTTGGTGCCGGCCCAGATCACGCAAACCTGCTCTTCCATCTTCAGCGGCGAGAACTGCGGCTGCTTCAGGAGTTCGGTGAGGCGCGAGCCGCGGTTCAGGAGGCGCTGCGTCGAGGCGTCGAGGTCGGAGCCGAACTGCGCGAACGCCGCCATTTCGCGGTACTGCGCCAGCTCACCCTTGATCTTGCCGGCGACCTTCTTCATCGCCTTGGTCTGCGCCGACGATCCGACGCGCGACACCGACAGACCGACGTTCACCGCCGGGCGGATGCCCTGGAAGAACAGATCGGTTTCCAGGAAGATCTGACCGTCGGTGATCGAAATCACGTTGGTCGGGATGTAGGCCGACACGTCGTTGGCCTGGGTTTCGATCACCGGCAGCGCGGTGAGCGAGCCCGAACCATGGTCCTTGCTGAGCTTTGCCGCGCGCTCGAGCAGGCGGGAGTGCAGATAGAACACGTCGCCGGGATAGGCTTCGCGGCCCGGCGGGCGGCGCAGCAACAGCGACATCTGGCGGTAGGCGACGGCCTGCTTGGACAGATCGTCATAGATGATGACGGCGTGCATGCCGTTGTCGCGGAAGTACTCGCCCATGGTGCAGCCAGTGAACGGCGCGATGTACTGCATCGGCGCCGGATCGGACGCGGTGGCGGCGACGATGATCGAATATTCCAGCGCGCCCTGCTCTTCCAGCACCTTGACGAACTGGGCGACGGTCGAACGCTTCTGGCCGATCGCGACATAGACGCAATACAGCTTGATGTTCTCGTCGGGCTGCGCGTTGAGTGGCTTCTGGTTCAGAATGGTGTCGAGCGCGATCGCGGTCTTGCCGGTCTGGCGGTCGCCGATGATCAGCTCGCGCTGGCCGCGGCCGACCGGGATCAGCGCATCGATCGCCTTGAGGCCGGTCGCCATCGGCTCGCTCACCGACTTGCGCGGAATGATACCGGGCGCCTTGACGTCGACGCGCATACGCTTGTCGGCCTGGATCGGGCCCTTGCCGTCGATGGGATTGCCGAGCGCATCGACCACGCGGCCGAGCAGGCCCTTGCCGACCGGCGTGTCCACGATGGCGCGGGTGCGCTTGACCGTCTGGCCTTCCTTAATTTCACGGTCGGCGCCGAAGATCACGATACCGACGTTGTCGGTTTCGAGGTTCAGCGCCATGCCGCGCGTACCGTTCTCGAACTCGACCATTTCGCCGGCCTGGACGTTATCCAGGCCATAGACGCGGGCGATACCGTCACCGACGGACAGCACCTGTCCGACTTCGGTAACCTCAGCCTCCTGGCCGAAATTCTTGATCTGGTCCTTGAGGATCGCGGAAATTTCCGCGGCGCGGATGTCCATCAGCCTGCCTCTTTCATCGCGTGCTTGATCGAATTGAGTTTGGTGCGAAGCGAACTATCCACCATGCGGCTGCCGAGCTTGACCACAAGGCCGCCAATGATGGAGGGATCGACTTTCACGTTGAGCGCGACGTCCTTGCCCGTCACCGATTTCAGTGCGGTCTTCAGCGCGTCGAGATTCTTTTCATTGAGCTGTTCGGCGACGGTGACGTCGGCGGTCGCCTCGCCCTTGTACTTCGCCACCAGCGCGCGGAAGGCGCGGATCACATCGGCCACGGCGAACAGCCGGCGATTGGCGGTGAGGACTTTAAGGAATTTGGCGGAGGTGCCGGAAATTCCGGCCTTGTCGAGCACGACATTGAGCGCCCTTGACTGCGCATCTGCCGAGAAAACCGGGCTGCGGACGAGGCGCTTCAGATCGGCGCTATCGGCCAGCATGGCCTCGAATTTATCGAGATCGGCCCTGACCGCATCGACGGATTTCTCGTCGCGCGCCAACTCGAACAAGGCCGTAGCATAACGGCCGGACACTCCCGAAACGGACGGATCTTCAGCAGCCACAGAGACGCTCTTTTCAGCTGTTAAACTCGCAAGGGAAAAACCGTCGCCACGGGTAGCGGCGCCTAGCGATCCAAGCCCTTGGAATTCAAGCGGGACTTCGATTTTCGACCGGCACGCGGGGTGCCGGGATCGTTAAAATCGCGGCTTTGCTAACATAGCGAGCGCGCAGGTGCAACATGACCGCGCGTTCAGGCGATGCCTTGTCGCACGTCAATTTTCAGGCCGGCCAGACGTCGTTCTTGACGGCGATCGACTGCCCCCGGATCCGCCTGGACGCACCCTACCCAACATCGCGCTCGACCGCGGTCGGATTAGTTCCGCCCGTATTTGCATAGCGGGCATGAGCGGAGTGGGCCGGAACGAACCGGGCTTTTTCGTTTCATTTGAACATTACTTGAACAAATCTTCGCCTTAACGAGGATTACAGTATTGATAAGTAATAATCAGTATTGAATAGGTTAAAATTTTGTTAACGCCCAAGATTACGGAATATCGTTTGATTAGTTGATCTCAGTAACAAGATATGTCAGTCGGCCAGAAACCGTCTTTACTGCCCAATTCATGCCTTATTGCGTCACCAAACGGCAACCACTGAAACTGGGACGGGGGTTCCACTTGTCACACATGTGGCAATACTGTCTGAGGGACTAGTTTATGTTGAATACCAATAATGTAGTGCCGGGTCGTGCAATCCGGTCGCGTACGGCCTTCGCCTTGATTGCCGCAACTCTCCTGGTCGGCGGCAGCATCACCGAAGCTTCTGCAAAATCCCGGCATCACCGGCATCACTCGAGCCACTCGCATCAAGCCAAGAGCAACTGGCTCGATGCCAATGCCTCGATCCGCTCTTCCGGTTCCTTCTCGGGAAAGGCTTCTTTTTACGGCAATGAATCCGGCAGCAAGACCGCCTCCGGACAGCGCTTCAATCAGAACGCCATGACCGCGGCCCACCGCTCGCTGCCGTTCGGAACCAAGGTCCGGGTGACCTATCGTGGCCAGAGCGTCGTCGTCACGATCAATGACCGTGGTCCCTTCATCAAGGGCCGCGTGCTCGACCTGTCCACGGGTGCCGCCCGCGCCGTCGGCCTGACCGGCGCCGGCGTCGGCCACGTCACTGCCGAGGTCATGTAGCGCGCGTCACACGCGCCGTTTCCGGTCCATCAGATCGAGTAAGCGTTGCGTTGCGTAACCGTCGCGGAACTTTCCGCGGCAACAAGGGCCTGCCGTCGCAAATGACGGCAGGCCTTTTTGTCACCCTCCCCCTCCAGGTGAGGGTGAACAAAGCTTACAGAAAACTCTGCGGATCGACGTCGACTTCGAGCTTGAGATTGCCCTTGGTCTTCGGCCCGGAGGCAAGCCATTCGCGCAAATATTCCGACAGATCGACATTGCGCAGCGACTTCACCAGCAGCCGAAAGCGATAGCGGCCCTTGATCACGGCAAGCGGCGCTTCGGCAGGCCCCAGCACCTGAATGCGCTCGTCGATCGGCGCTATGGCAGCAAGCCTGCGCGCGAAACCTTCCGCGGTCGGGCGGTCGCCTGCGGAGATGATCAGGCTGGCGAGCCGGCCGAACGGCGGGTAGCCGGCGCGTTCGCGCGCCTCGATCTCGCTGGCATAGAACGCCTCGCGGTCGCTCGCGACCAGCGCCTTCATCACGGGATGTTCGGGCTGGTGGGTCTGCAGATAGCCGACGCCGCGGCCCTGCTCGCGCCCGGCACGCCCGATCACCTGGTTGAGCAACTGGAACGTCCGCTCGGCGGCGCGCGGATCGCCGTTACCGAGGCCCAAATCCGCATCGACGACGCCGACCAGATTGAGCCGCGGAAAATTATGTCCCTTCGCCACCAGTTGCGTGCCGACGATGATGTCGACGCGGCCTTCGGCGATTTCGTTCAGCTCACTGCGCATGGTCTCGATCGAGGTGATGAGATCACTCGACAGCACCATGGTGCGCGCGTTCGGAAACAGCGAAGCGGCCTCTTCCTGCAGGCGCTCGACGCCGGGGCCGACCGCGACCAGCGATTCCTCGGCCTGGCAATGCGGGCAGATGTTCGGGCGCGGCATCGAGAAGCCGCAATGGTGACAGACCAGACGCTGGCGAAAACGATGATCCACCAGCCAGGCGTCGCAGATGGTGCACGCAAAGCGGTGGCCGCAGGCGCGGCACAGCGTCAGCGGCGCGTAGCCGCGGCGGTTGAGGAACAACAGCGCCTGCTCGCGTTTCTCGATCGCGAACTGAATCTGCTCGGCGAGCGGCGGCGAGATGAAGCGGCCGCGCGGCGGCGGGGCGCGGCGCAGATCAATCGCCTCGATATGCGGCATATGCTGGCCGCCGAAACGCGACGGCAGCGCGACGCGCTGATAGCGGCCCTTGCGCGCATTGACCTCGGTTTCGACCGACGGCGTCGCGGACGCCAGCACGATCGGAATCTTGGCGATATGCGCGCGCACCACCGCCATGTCGCGGGCGTGGTAATGCGCGCCATCATCCTGCTTGTAGGCCTGGTCGTGCTCCTCATCGACGATGATCAGGCCCAGATCCGCATAGGGCAGGAATAGCGCCGATCGCGCGCCGACCACGACCGGCGCTTCGCCCGCCGATATCGCCGCCCAATTGCGCTGCCGGGTGCGCGGCGTCAATTCGGAATGCCACTCGATCGGACGCACGCCAAAGCGCTGGGCAAAGCGGTCGAGGAATTGTCCGGTCAGCGCGATCTCCGGCATCAGGATCAGTGTCTGCTTGCCCCGCCGAATGATTTCCGCAATCGCCTCGAAATAGACTTCGGTCTTGCCCGAACCGGTGACACCGTCGAGCAGCGCGACATGGAAGGAGCCATCGGCCGCGAGTGCGCGCATCGCATCGACCGCCGTGCGCTGCTGGGGAGAAAACTCCGGCCGCGCGAAGGACGGATCGGGCGCGGGCGGCGCCAAGGGCGGCGGCATCGCCTCGACGGCAAGCGTGCCCTCGTCGACCAGGCCGTCGACCACGCCGGAACTAACGCCGGCTTCCCGCGCGGCTTCGGACTTGCCGTGCAGCAGGCCGTCCGACAGCACCTCGATCAGGCGCCGCCGCGCCGGCGTCAAACGCCTTGGCGGCTCGCCCACCAGCCGGACGCCGAGCCGCATCCGCTCGGGCCCGAGATTTTCGCCCATCCGCAACGCCATGCGCAGCACCATGCCGCGCGCCGACAGCGTGTAGGTGGAAACCCAATCGACGAGGCTGCGCAACTCCTCTTTCAGCGGCGGCACATCGAGCTTTTCGCCGACATCCTTCAGGCGGTTGTGCAGGCGCGGATCGGGATTGGCGTTTTCCGCCCACACCACGGCCACCACCTCGCGCGGACCGAGCGGCACGCAGACGACGTCGCCGGGCTTCAGCTCCATGCCGCGCGGCACCCGGTAGGAATAGTTCTGATTGAGCGCGACCGGCACCAGCACGTCGACGACGCGGGTCGGCGACGCGGATGAGGTGGTTTCGCGGGTGGCGTGGTCCATCAGGGGAATCGGGCTCGAGGTGTCCAGGGCAAGGCTAGCGCCGCGCCGCCAAGTTAGCGAACGGTAAACGAAAGAGGTGCGATATAATGGATGGAATCACCGTCTCCAAGGCAGAGGTCATGGGCAAGCAAGTTCCGGCACCTCAACCGATCGAGCTCGACTGCGCAGACGAGGGCCTCGCGCTGGAGATGGCGCGCTGGCTGACGCATCTGCGCGCCGAGCGGCGGCTCTCGCCCAAGACGCTCGAAGCCTACGCCCGCGACCTCCGCCAATGCCTGACTTTCCTCAGCCAGCACTGGGGCAGGAGGGTCACGCTGAAAGGGTTTGCGGCGCTGGAGGCCACCGACGTCAGGGCCTTCATGGCGATGCGCCGCGCCGACGACATTGCCGGGCGGTCGCTGATGCGGGCGCTGGCGGGCTTGCGTTCGTTCGGGCGCTATCTCGAACGCGAAGGCAAGGGCAAGGTCGGTGCCCTGTCTGCCATCCGCGCGCCCAAGGTTGCAAAGAGCCTGCCGAAACCGATCCAGATGGACGCCGCCAAGCGTTTTGCGGATGCCGACGAGCGCGCCGGCGAGGAGCGCGACCCCTGGATCTGGGCGCGCGATGCCGCCGTGATGGCGCTGCTCTACGGTTCGGGCCTGCGCATCTCCGAGGCGCTGGGACTGAAACGGCGCGACGTGCCCAAGCCGGGCGAAGGCGACGTCCTCATCGTCACCGGCAAGGGCAACAAGACCCGGATGGTGCCGGTGCTGCAAAACGTGCTGGCGCTGATCGCCGATTACGTTGCGATGTGCCCGCATTCGCTTCCCCCCGCCGGTCCGATTTTCGTCGGCGCGCGCGGCGGACCGCTTTCGCCGCGGATCATCCAGCTCACCATGGAGCGGCTGCGCGGTGCGCTCGGCCTGCCCGACAGCGCCACGCCCCATGCGCTGCGGCATTCCTTCGCGACCCATCTGCTCAGCCGTGGCGGCGATTTGCGCGCGATCCAGGAACTGCTCGGCCACGCCTCGCTCTCGACCACGCAGATCTACACCGGGATCGACAGCGAACGGCTGCTGGAAGTCTACAAGAGCGCGCATCCGCGGGGGTAACGCGGGCCAGACACAAATATCGAAAACAACCCCATGCAAAGTAGATTGGACCCCGGTTCGCAGCACTCAGGCCGCTTGCGTCCAGAGCACGAGATGGCCCGTCGTCACGGCCCGGCCTGATCTCATCCCGCTCTAATTTGCGAGATACTCAATCCGGTACACATAGTCCGATCCGCGACCGACCTCCATGCGGACGACAGGCAGGAATTTGAGCCGCTCATAGACGGGGGTCGTCACCTTTACCGTGCGGCCGGCGATGTGGGCGAGGTGTTCGACATGACGCGCGCCTTGCCCGCGCACATGACCAGCGGCCAAAAGCATGCCGCGACGAAATCGGCGGTTGTCATATTGAGAGCTTAGAAATACGGATAGAATAATCCATTAATGAACGGGCCCAAAATCCGCTTAACTCTTGCGTTGAACAGGCCGTTCGGCAATCGTGGCAACGATTTCACCTTGGGGAGACAAACATGGGCGCACATGAAAGCATGGAGCATGCGGAGCATGCCGAGCACGCTTCGGGCTCGAACAAGAAGATCGCGTTGCTGATCGCCGTGATCGCCTTGTTTCTGGCGCTGTCGGAAACGCTGGGCAAGGGCGCGCAGACCGAGGCCATCAGCAAGAACGTCGAGGCTTCCAACCTGTGGGCGTTCTTCCAGGCCAAGAGCATCCGCCGCACCACGGTTCAGGCCACGGCGGAACACGCCAAGCTCAGCCTGGGGACCATCGGCGACGATGCTGCGAAAGCGGCCTTGCAAAAACAGATCGACGACTGGAACAAGACCGCAGCACGTTACCGTTCGGAGCCGGAAACCGGGGAGGGTTCGGAACAGCTCGCCGCACGCGCCAAGCATGCCGAGCACCAGCGCGACGACGCAACGGCAAAGTATCACCACTATGAAATCGCCTCGGCCGCCTTCCAGATCGGCATCGTGCTGGCCTCGGCCACCATCATCACCGGCATGATCGCTCTGGCTTGGGTGTCAGGCATATTGGCGATCGCGGGCATCGCGATTACGGCGCTCGGCCTCTACGCGCCGCATCTCTTGCATTTGCATTGAGTTTGCGCGGAGCGGCAAGCCGTGATCCAGACGGTGGGCAAGCGCAGCGGCGGACTTGCCTTCATCTTCCCCTGGAGGGGTCCGAGACGAGCAAAACTCGCTCGTGGATCGGTTCGCATAAAATGCGAACCGAGGTGGGGTGACAGTCTCTCCCCTCGGGCACTGTTGGACGTGGAGAGACCGTCACCCCACCCCGCCGCGCGCCATGCGCGCGTCGACCCAAGAGCGAGCTTCGCTCGTCTCGACCCCCTCCAGGGGCGGGTGCGCGACTACCGCGCTTCGTGCACGCTCTTGCGGAAACGCGCGATCAGCCGCAGCGTCCGCGACGACCAGCCCTCGCCGTCGCCACGCAGCATTTCACGAATGCGCAGCTTGATCGGCATGACCAATTCCGCCGCCTTGGCGCGCATCGCCATGATGAATTCATAGATCGTCCTGAACCACGCCATCTGCAGGAGTTTTGTGCGCGTTACGTCGAAGATGAAGGCGGTGACGCCGACACCGACGAGTTTTCCGAACACGATGACGACGACGGCGCTCAGCCAATATTCATTCGCCAGCAGCCAGAGGCCGACCAGCTTGAGCGGGAACAGCGGGATCACCGGCACCGCGAACACGATCAGCGTCATCGCCGGCGACAGCATATCGACGCGCCCGGACAGCCATTGCTTGAAGGCGCGCAGCGGGATCCGTGCGACGATGCGCTCGACGATCGGCTCGAGATGATCCCACAGCCAGGCTTCGATCAGGAAGATGACCGCAAGCAGGACCCAGAACGGCTGTAACAGGCGGCGCATCATCTATTGTGTCTCTGGAGCGCAATGACGTTCATACCAGCGTCATTCCGCCCCACCTCTTTGTTCAAAGCATGATCTCCGCGCAAACGCATTCAGCGTTTGTCGCGAGAGAAAGCGGATACCCGCTTCTTCAATCACGCTCTACCCGGTATGTACCGGGTTCCGATCACATATGGATGGCGCGTTTGCCGACCGCAAGCGCGGCTTCCTTGATAGCCTCCGAGCGGGTCGGATGGGCATGGCACGTGCGCGCCAGATCTTCGGCGGAGCCGCCAAACTCCATCAGAACGCAGGCTTCGTGGATCATTTCGCCGGCTTCGCGGCCGACGATGTGCACGCCGAGCACGCGGTCAGTCTTCGCGTCTGCGAGAATCTTCACGAAACCGTCAGTGGTCTGGTTGACCTTGGAGCGACCATTGGCGGTGAACGGAAATTTGCCGGAGGTGTAGGCGACGCCGGCCTGCTTCAGTTCTTCCTCGGTCTTGCCGACCGACGACACTTCCGGCGTGGTATACACCACGCCTGGAATAACGTCGTAGTTCACATGACCGGCCTGGCCGGCAATGATCTCGGCGCAGGCGACGCCCTCATCCTCGGCCTTGTGCGCGAGCATCGGTCCCGCCACCACGTCGCCGATCGCGTAGACGCCCTTCACGGTGGTTGCGAAATGCGCGTCGATCTGCACGCGTCCGCGATTGTCGAGCGCGATGCCGGCTTCCTTGCAGCCGAGCCCTTCGGTGTAGGGCACGCGGCCGATGCAGACGAGAACGACATCGGTCTCGAGCGTCTCCGCCGTTCCACCCGCCGCTGGCTCCACCGTCGCCTTCAACATCTTGCCTGACGTATCGACGGCAGTGACCTTGGCGCCGAGCTTGAACGCAAAGCCCTGCTTTTCGAGCATGCGCTGGAATTGCTTTGCAACCTCGCCATCCATGCCCGGCAGGATGCGGTCGAGGAATTCGACCACCATGACCTCAGCGCCGAGCCGTTTCCAGACCGAGCCAAGCTCGAGCCCTATCACGCCCGCGCCGATGATCAGAAGCTTCTCCGGCACTTTTTCCAGCGATAGCGCGCCGGTCGACGACACCACGCGCTTTTCGTCGATCTCGATGCCCTTCAGCCGCGCGATATCGGAGCCGGTGGCAATGACGATGTTTTTGGTCTCGACCGTCTGCGCCTTGCCGTCGCTGCCCGTGACCTCGACCTTGCCGGCGCCGAGGATCTTGCCCTTGCCATTGATGACATCGATCTTGTTCTTCTTCATCAGGAACTCGACGCCCTTGACGTTGCCGTCGATGCCCTGCTGCTTGAAGTTCATCATCGAGGGCAAATCGAGTTTTGGCGTGGAAACGCTGACGCCCATTTTCGCAAATGAGTGCGCGGCCTCCTCGAACATTTCGGAGGCATGCAGCAGCGCCTTCGACGGCATGCAGCCGACGTTGAGGCAGGTGCCGCCGAGTGCCGCGTTCTTCTCGACCACGGCGACCTTCATGCCGAGTTGCGCCGCGCGCACCGCGCAGACATATCCGCCCGGGCCGGTGCCGATGACGACGAGATCGTAGGAAGCCATGATGAAGTCCTGTAGCTGAGAAACGTGTCAGGTATTACCGCCCACCCGAGACATCAAGGATGGCGCTGGTGACGTAGGACGCCTCGTCCGAGATCAACCAGACGATGGCGTTGGCGATTTCATCCGCGGTGCCGACGCGCTGCATCGGCACCATGTGCGCCAGCCGATGCGCGCGATCGGGTTCGCCGCCGGAAGCATGAATCTCGGTATCGATCAGCCCGGGGCGGATCGCGGCCACGCGAATGCCCTCGCCGGCGACTTCATGGCCGAGACCGACGGTGAAGGAATCCACCGCGCCCTTGGAAGCCGCATAGTCGACATACGTATTGGGGGAGCCGAGTTTCGCCGCGACCGAGGAAAGATTGACGATGACGCCGCCCTCGCCGCCCTTGCGGGTCGACATCCGCTTCACGGCTTCGCGGGCGCACAGGATGCTGCCGGTGACGTTGACCGCCATCATGCGCTGGATGCGCTCGGCCGACATGTCCTCGACCCGCGCCGACGGGCCGACGATGCCAGCATTATTGACGAGCGCCCCTAGCGTTCCGAATTCGTCGGCGGCAGCGAACAGCGCGAGAATATCCGCCTCGCTGCCGACATCGCATTTCACGGCAATCGCCTTGCCGTTCTTGCGCTCGATCGAGGCGACGACTTCCTTCGCCGCCGCCTCATTGCTGGCGTAGCCGACCACGACGCGAAAGCCGCGCGCGGCGGCA
Organism: Bradyrhizobium sp. AZCC 1678; assembly: GCF_036924765.1. NCBI lineage: Bacteria > Pseudomonadati > Pseudomonadota > Alphaproteobacteria > Hyphomicrobiales > Nitrobacteraceae > Bradyrhizobium > Bradyrhizobium sp. AZCC 1678. The sequence continues at coordinate 963,954 of NZ_JAZHSE010000001.1, read as the reverse complement.
GCGAGCGCGGTGGCGCGGCCGATGCCGCGGCTACCGCCGGTGATCACAACAACCTTGTCCGTCATATCAGCCCCCACAAGTCGGCGCGCATCGATCCATGGCTCGCAGCGCCGGCCTTTCACACCGGCGCGGGCAAAGCCGATGGCGTTAGAGATCCAGCACCAGACGTGCGGGGTCTTCCAGGCTTTCCTTGACGCGGACCAGGAAGGTCACCGCTTCCTTGCCGTCGATCACGCGGTGATCGTAAGACAGCGCCAGATACATCATCGGGCGGACCTCGATCTTGCCGCCGACCACCATCGGCCGCTCCTGGATCTTGTGCATGCCGAGGATGCCGGACTGCGGCGCGTTCAGGATCGGCGTCGACATCAGCGAACCGTAGATGCCACCATTGGTGATGGTGAAGGTGCCGCCCTGCATCTCGTCGATCTTGAGCTGGCCATCGCGGGCGCGGCGGCCGAAATCGGCGATTCCCTTTTCGATGTCGGAGATCGACTTGTGGTCGCAGTCGCGCACCACGGGCACGACCAGGCCCTTGTCGGTGCCGACGGCGACGCCGATGTGGTAGTAGTTCTTGTAGATCAAATCGGTGCCGTCGATCTCGGCGTTGACGGCCGGGATATCCTTCAGCGCCTGCACGACGGCCTTGGTGAAGAAGCCCATGAAGCCGAGCTTCGAACCATGCTTCTTCTCGAACACGTCCTTGTATTGTGTGCGCATCGCCATGATGTGGGTCATGTCGACCTCGTTGAAGGTCGTCAGCATCGCCGCCGTGTTCTGCACGTCCTTCAGCCGCCGCGCGATGGTCTGGCGCAGCCGCGTCATCTTCACGCGCTCTTCGCGCGCGGCATCGTCAGCCGGAGACGGCGCGCGCACCTGCACGGAAGCGGCCGGCTGATTGACCGGGGTCGGCGCGGACGCCGCCTTCTCGATCGCGGCCAGCATGTCGCCCTTGGTGACGCGGCCGTCCTTGCCGGAGCCCGGCACGGTCGCGGCATCGATGCCGCTTTCGGCGGAGAGTTTTCGAACCGACGGCGCCAGCGGCGCATCCGATGCCACAGCCTTCGGAGCCGCAGCAGGTGCAGCGGCAGCTGGCGCTGCAGCCGGAGCTGCTACGGGTTTGGCAGGTGCGGCGGCCGGCTTCACAGCACTCGCCGCACCGTCATTGATCTGCCCAAGCAGCGCGCCGACGGCGACGGTTTCGCCGTCCTTGGCCGCGATCTCGCCGAGCACACCGGCTGATGGCGCCGGCACCTCGATGGTGACCTTGTCGGTCTCAAGCTCGACCAGCGGCTCGTCCACCGCGACGGCCTCGCCGGCTTTCTTGAACCAGCGGCCGATGGTGGCTTCCGTCACGGACTCGCCGAGCGTCGGAACACGAATTTCAGTCATGGTCTTTTTCCTCTTTGCGTCATGGCCGGGCTCGTCCCGGCCATCCACGCCCTAAGACAATTTTCACAAAGCAAGACGTGGATGCCCGGGACATTTGAGGCGAAGACAGCGCTTCGCGCCTTTTGCCCGGGCATGACGACTTGGGGCAATTGCTAGTTCAGCGCCTCATCCAGCATCGCCTTGAGCTGCGCCTGGTGCTTCGACATCAAACCGGTGGCGGTTGCGGCCGACGCCGCGCGGCCCGCGTAACGCGGACGCCGGTTCGGCGCATGGATCTGGTTCAGCACCCATTCGAGATAGGGCTCGATGAAGTGCCACGCCCCCATGTTGCGCGGCTCTTCCTGGCACCAGACCACTTCGGCGTTCTTGAAGCGACCGAGCTCCTGCACCAGCGCCTTGAGCGGCACCGGATAGAGCTGCTCGACGCGCATGATGTAGATGTCGTCGATGCCGCGCTTCTCGCGCTCCTCGTAGAGATCGTAATAGACCTTGCCCGAACACAGCACGACACGGCGGATCTTGTCGTCCTGCGTGAGCCTGGTCTTCTCGTCGGGCCGCATCTGGGCGTCATCATACAGGATGCGGTGGAAGGTGGTATCCGCCCCCAGTTCGTCGAGCTGCGAGACCGCGCGCTTGTGCCGCAACAGCGACTTCGGCGTCATCATGATCAGGGGCTTGCGGATTTCGCGATGCAACTGGCGCCGCAGCACGTGGAAGTAATTCGCAGGCGTCGTGGGATACACCACCTGCATGTTGTCTTCGGCGCACATCTGCAGGAAACGCTCGAGCCGCGCCGAGGAATGCTCCGGCCCCTGCCCTTCATAGCCATGCGGCAGCAGGCAGACGAGGCCGGACATGCGCAGCCATTTGCGCTCGCCCGACGAGATGAACTGATCGAACAGCACCTGCGCGCCGTTGGCGAAGTCGCCGAACTGCGCTTCCCACATCGCCAGCGCCTTCGGCTCGGCCAGCGAATAGCCGTACTCGAAACCGAGCACCGCCTCTTCGGACAAGAGCGAGTTGATGACCTCGTAATGGCCCTGATCGTGGCCGAGATGGTTGAACGGTGTGTAGCGGCTCTCGTCTTCCTGGTCGATCAGCACCGAATGGCGCTGCGAGAAAGTGCCGCGCTCCGAGTCCTGGCCCGACAGCCGGACATGACGGCCTTCCTGCAGCAGCGTGCAGAACGCCAGCGCCTCGCCGGTCGCCCAGTCGATGCCGACGCCGTTGTCGATGGCTTTGGCGCGGTTTTCCAGGAAGCGCTGGATGGTGCGGTGAACACGGAAGCCGTCCGGCACCTTGGTGATCTTGCGCCCGATATCCTTGAGGATGTTGACGTCGACGCCGGTGACGCCGCGGCGGGCTTCCTCTTCCTGGTCGGCGGACTTGAAGCCCGCCCACTTGCCGTCGAGCCAGTCGGCCTTGTTGGGCTTGTAGCCGGAACCGGCCTCGAGCTCGGCATCGAGCCGCGCGCGCCAATCGGCCTTGGCCTTCTCGACCTCGCCCTCGGTCATCACGCCGTCGGCGATCAGCCGCCTGGCATAAATCTCCAGTGTCGACGGATGCGAGGCGATCCGCTTGTACATTACCGGCTGGGTGAACGCCGGCTCGTCGCCCTCGTTGTGGCCATGGCGGCGATAGCAGAACATATCGATGACGACAGGCTTGTGGAATTTCTGCCGGAACTCGATCGCGACCTTGGCCGCGAACACCACCGCTTCCGGATCGTCGCCGTTCACATGGAAAATCGGCGCGTCGATCATCTTCGCCACGTCGGACGGATAGGGCGAGGAACGCGAGTAGCGCGGATAGGTGGTGAAGCCGATCTGGTTGTTGACGATGAAATGCAGCGAGCCGCCGGTGCGGTAGCCCTTCAGGTCGGACAGGCTGAAGCATTCAGCCACGACGCCCTGGCCGGCGAACGCCGCGTCGCCATGCATCAGCATCGGCAGCACCGAAATTCGCATATCCGGCGGATCGCCGTGCTGGTCCTGCTTGGCGCGAACCTTGCCGAGCACGACGGGGTCGACGATTTCGAGATGCGACGGGTTCGCGGTCAGCGACAGATGGATCTTGTTGTTATCGAACTCGCGGTCGGACGACGCGCCGAGATGGTATTTGACGTCGCCGGAGCCTTCGACCGCGTCCGGATTGGCGGAGCCGCCCTTGAATTCATGAAACAGCGCGCGGTGCGGCTTGCCCATGACCTGCGTCAGCACGTTGAGGCGGCCGCGATGCGGCATGCCGAGCACGATCTCCTTCACGCCGAGATTGCCGCCGCGCTTGATGATCTGTTCGAGCGCTGGAATCAGCGATTCAGCGCCGTCGAGGCCGAAACGCTTGGTGCCGGTGAACTTGAGATCGCAGAACTTTTCAAACCCCTCGGCTTCGACCAGCTTGTTGAGGATCGCGCGGCGTCCCTCGCGGGTAAAACTGATTTCCTTGTCCGGACCCTCGATGCGCTCCTGGATCCAGGCCTTCTGCGCGGCGTTGGAGATGTGCATGAACTCGACGCCGAGCGTCTGGCAGTAGGTGCGCTCGCAGATCGCGACGATTTCGCGCAGCGTGCCGTATTCGAGACCGAGCACGTGGTCGAGGAAGATCTTGCGGTCGAAATCGGCTTCGGTGAAGCCATAGGTGCGCGGATCGAGCTCTTCGCGGTCGCGCTGCGCCTCGATGCCGAGCGGATCGAGCTTGGCGTGGAAATGACCGCGCATGCGGTAGGCGCGGATCAGCATCAAGGCGCGGACCGAATCGCGGGTCGCCTGGTTGATGTCGGCGGCCGACAGCTCGGCGCCCTTGGCCTGCGCCTTGGCGGCAAGCTTGGTGCCGACCGCCTTCTCGACGGTGACCCAGTTGCCGTCCAGCGCCGAGGTCAGTTCGTCGCGCGGGGTGAGTGGCCAGTTGTCGCGGCCCCAGGAGGGCCCCTCGGCGTTCTTCTGGACGTCGGCCGGGGTGTCTTTCAGGCTCTTGAAGAATTCCTGCCATTCGGCGTCGACCGATGCGGGGTCTTGCTCGTAGCGGGCATAGAGGTCGTCGATGTAGGTGGCGTTGGTGCCCTGCAAAAATGAGGAGAGGGCAAATGCTGCATTCGCGTCCTGGCGAGACATGATGGCGTCCTGGTAATTTTCGGTTTGCGCGTGGAAGACGGCGCATCGCCGATCCGGAAACCGGATCAGCGGGATAAGTACCCCTTACCCTATTTAATGCGAAACTTCGCCCCGAAAAGAACCAAGAATTGAATTACGATTTCAACTTTTCGGCAAGGGTATGTCCGAGCCGTGCCGGCGACGGAGAGACCGTAATTCCGGCCGCTTCCATGGCCGCGGTCTTGGATCCGGCGTCGCCCTTGCCGCCGGAGATGATCGCGCCGGCATGGCCCATGCGGCGGCCGGGAGGGGCCGTGACGCCGGCGATGAAGCCAACCATCGGCTTCTTCCGGCCGCGCTTGGCCTCGTCCTTGATGAACTGGGCGGCGTCTTCCTCGGCCGAGCCGCCGATTTCACCGATCATGATGATCGAGGTGGTCTTGGGATCGGCGAGGAACATTTCCAGCACATCGATGAATTCGGTGCCCTTGACCGGGTCGCCGCCGATGCCGACCGCAGTGGTTTGGCCGAGGCCCTCCTGGGTGGTCTGGAACACCGCTTCGTAGGTCAACGTGCCCGAACGGGAAACGATCCCGACGCTGCCGGGCTTGAAGATGTTGGCCGGCATGATGCCGATCTTGCATTCGCCGGCGGTCATCACGCCCGGGCAGTTCGGCCCGATCAGCCGCGATTTCGATCCGCTCAACGATCTCTTGACGCGCACCATGTCGAGCACCGGAATGCCCTCGGTGATGCAGACGATCAGCGGAATTTCCGCATCGATCGCTTCGCAGATCGCATCCGCCGCGCCCGGCGGCGGAACGTAGATCACGGAGGCATCTGCGCCGGTCTTCTCGCGCGCTTCGGCGACGGTGTCGAAGACGGGCAGGTCAAGATGCTTCGAACCGCCCTTGCCCGGCGAGGTGCCGCCGACCATCTGGGTACCGTAAGCGATCGCGGCTTCCGAATGGAACGTGCCGTTCTTGCCGGTGAAACCCTGGCAGATGACTTTGGTATTCTTGTCGATCAGAACGGACATGGTTGCGAACGCTTTCGTAGGTGACCGGGAACGATGAACGATGGGTTTAGTGAATTCGCCGGTAAACGCCGGTGAGCACATCGGCCCATCCTTCGGCGTCAGGCGAGAACTGGATCTTCATGGTGTAGTTGTCGTTGTCGACGACTTCATAGACGTGGCGCGCGTTGCCGCGGAGCGAGCCCCGCACCAGGATCAACGTCTTGTCGGTCCAGCCGCCGGAGGCCGGTGCCGGCGAATAGTAGCCGAGCGAATCGTGCCAGAATAATTTGTAGTGCCGGTCGTCGCGGTCGTAGGTGAACACGCCATGGGTGGCGAAGGTTTCCTTGCCGTCGCGCATCTGGCGGGCGTCCTGGATCAAATAGAAGCCGTTGAGATCCATCCGCGCCACCACATGCGAGGTCGCCGGACCGCCGGCGGTCCAGCGCGACGGATAGACCACTTCCTCGCCGGCCCATTCGCCGGCAAACACCCCGAGCTTGCGGTGTTCTTCCAGCGGCATCGGTGCGGCGAGATGGTCAGCCATCGCTAGCCTCCCTTGACGGCTTTCACGATTTTCTGTGCGGCATCGTCGAGATTGTCGGCCGGCACCACGTTGAGGCCGCTTTCGCGGATGATCTTCTTGCCGGCATCGACATTGGTGCCCTCGAGCCGCACCACCAGCGGCACTTTCAGGCCGACTTCCTTGACGGCGGCGACCACGCCTTCGGCAATGATATCACACTTCATGATGCCGCCGAAGATGTTGACCAGGATGCCCTTCACGTTCGGATCGGCGGTGATGATCTTGAAGGCCGCCGCCACCTTCTCCTTGCTGGCGCCGCCGCCGACATCGAGGAAGTTGGCGGGCTCCATGCCGTAGAGCTTGATGATGTCCATCGTCGCCATCGCGAGGCCGGCGCCGTTGACCATGCAGCCGATGGTGCCGTCGAGCGTGACGTAGTTGAGATCGTATTTCGACGCCTCGATTTCCTTGGCGTCTTCCTCGGTCTCGTCGCGCAGCGCGGCCACTTCGGGATGCCGGTACATGGCGTTGTCGTCGAACGACACTTTCGCATCGAGCACGCGCAACAGGCCCTGCTTGGTGACGACCAGCGGATTGATTTCCAGCATCGCCATGTCCTTGGCGACAAAGGCGTTATAGAGCTGCACCACCAGCTTCTCGGCCTGCTTGGCGAGATCGCCGGAAAGATTGAGCGCCTTTGCGACCGTGCGGCCGTGATGGCCCATGATGCCGGTCGCCGGATCGACCGAGAAGGTCACGATCTTCTCAGGATTATTGTGCGCGACTTCCTCGATGTTGACGCCGCCCTCGGTCGAAACCACGAACGCCACCTTACTGGTTTCGCGGTCGACCAGGATCGAGAGATAGAACTCCTTGTCGATGTCGGAGCCTTCCTCGATGTAGAGGCGGTTGACCTGCTTGCCGTGCGCGCCGGTCTGGATCGTGACGAGGGTCGCGCCCAGCATCTGCTTGGCGAATTCATTGACCTCGGCAACGGACTTGGCGATGCGAACGCCGCCCTTGTCGCCGGCGGAGGCTTCCTTGAACTTGCCCTTGCCGCGGCCGCCGGCATGGATCTGGCTCTTCACCACCCAGACCGGGCCGGGAAGCGTCTTGGCGGCGGCATCCGAATCCGAGGCCTTCAGAACCGGCACACCGCGCGAAATCGGCACGCCGAATTCATGCAGCAGAGCCTTGGCCTGGTATTCATGGATATTCATCTGGACGCTCCCCAAAACCCTTTAGCGGCGAGTTCTACAGTTCACCGGCATTGGTAGTTGGCATACCATATACCAATAGAACTGCAACCCTGAAAACGCTTCCGCCCCCGCGAAGGGGCGAAAGCTGAGTAAAATCAACGGCCCAACAGGTCGGGCGCGATCTTCTTGCAGGCGTCGACCAGGCCCTGCACCGCGCCGACCGACTTGTCGAAGGCTTCGCGGTCCTTACCGGCCAGCTCGATCTCGACGATACGCTCGACCCCCTTCGAGCCGATGACAACGGGGACGCCGACATACATGTCCTTCACGCCGTATTCGCCGTTGAGATAGGCGGCGCAGGGCAGCACGCGCTTCTTGTCCTTGAGGTAGCTCTCGGCCATCGCGATCGCGGAAGCGGCCGGGGCATAGAACGCCGAACCGGTCTTGAGGAGGTTCACGATCTCGGCGCCGCCGTTGCGGGTACGGTCGACGATCTCGTCGATGCGCGCCTGCGAGGTCCAACCCATCTTGACGAGGTCGGGCAGCGGAATGCCGGCGACGGTGGAATAGCGGGTCAGCGGCACCATGGTGTCACCGTGACCGCCGAGCACGAAGGCGGTGACGTCTTCGACCGAGACGTTGAATTCATCGGCCAGGAAATAACGGAAACGCGCGGAGTCGAGCACGCCGGCCATGCCGACCACCTTCTTGTGCGGCATGCCGGAAGCCTTCTGCAGCGCCCACACCATCGCATCCAGCGGGTTGGTGATGCAGATGACGAAAGCGTCGGGGGCATATTTCTTGATGCCGGCGCCGACCTGCTCCATGACCTTGAGATTGATGCTCAGGAGATCGTCGCGGCTCATGCCGGGCTTGCGCGGCACGCCGGCGGTGACGATGCAGACCTTGGCGCCATCAAGCGCGTCGTAGGAATTGGCGCCGGTGAGATGGGCGTCGAAACCGTCGACCGGCGAAGACTGCGCGATATCGAGCGCTTTACCCTGGGGAACGCCCTCCGCGATGTCGAACATCACGACATCGCCGAGCTCCTTCAGGCCGACGAGGTGAGCCAGCGTTCCGCCGATCTGACCGGAGCCAATCAAAGCAATCTTGTCGCGCGCCATGGGAAATTTGTCCTTCTGAGACGAAGATGAGGGGTGTGGATAAGGAAGTTGGATGGCTGGTTATCCCTTTCGAATGACCGGTTCAAGCCGGGGCATGCCCGATTCTAGACCCTGCCTCGATTTCGGTCAGGTATGCCAGCGAAAGACTACGTTTCCACCAGCCCCGTGCTCGACCCGCTCGCCGCGGAATCCTTCCGGCCGTGCGGGAGCGCCAGGTAGGATTCGGAGCTCATTTCGATCAGCCGTGACGAGGTCCGCTTGAACTCGTTGGCCTCATTGCCATCGGTTGCCAGGTACAGCGACACCGGATCGGCCTCGGCCGACGCCATCAGCTTCACGGCATTGTCATAGAGCGTATCGATCAGCGAGATGAAACGCTTGGCGGCGTTGCGCTCGGCGTAATCCATGACAGGAATGCGGTCGATCAGGATGGTGTGATAATCGTGCGCCAGCCGCAGATAGTCCGACGCGGCCAGCGGCTTTTCGCAGATATCGGCGAAGGAAAACCGCGCCACACCGTGCGCCGAGCATGGCACATGCAGCTTGCGGCCCTTGATAGCGATGTCGCGCGACTTGCACGGCGCGTTGCCGGTCATCCTGCCCCAGGCGCGGTTGAGGACGAATTCGGCTTCCGGATCGTTCGTCAGCCACATCTTCACGCCGGCGAGTTTTTCCAGGCGGAAATCCGTGCGCGCGTCGAGCCGCAGCACGTCCATGCGATCTTCGATCTGCGAAATGAACGGCAGGAACAACGCGCGGTTGAGCCCGCCTTTGTAGAGATCTTCGGGCGCGACGTTCGAGGTCGCCACCACGACGGTGCCGAGCTCGAACAGTTTTGAGAACAGCCGCCCGAGGATCATGGCGTCGGCGATGTCGGTGACGTGGAATTCGTCGAAGCACAACAACCACGCCTCGTCGAAGATGGCGTTGGCTGTCAGCTCGATCACGTCGCCGTCTGCGATTTCACCGCGCGCGATGTTCTGCCTATAGGCGTAGATCTTCTCATGCGCCTCGGCCATGAATTCGTGGAAATGGGCGCGGCGCTTGTGCGCGACCGGCGAGTGCTGAAAGAACAGGTCCATCAGCATGGTCTTGCCGCGGCCGACCTCGCCGTGAACGTAAAGCCCCCGCGGCGGCGGCTCGCTCTTGTCGCCGAACAACCGGCCAAGCAGGCTGAGCTTGCGCGCCGGCTTGTAGCTCGACAGCCGTTCCTCAAGCGCGCTGAACGCCTCGGCGGCGTCGGCCTGCGCAGGATCGGCCTCGATCGCGCCGGAGGAAACCAGCGCCTGATACTGCGCGCGGAACGAGGTGGGGTCGGTCGACAGCATGGCCCCTTTCGGCCTCAAGCGAAGAGAAATTGCAAGCCTTGAATGATGCCGGGGCCATGCAAATGAAGCTGCGTAGCCCGGATGGAGCGCAGCGCAATCCGGGGTTCTGTAACAAGCGGATAGGCCTGCCCCGGATTTCGCGGAGCCTGTCATCGGGCGCGCATTCGCGCGACCCGTTGGCTCCATCCGGGCTACGGCTCACGCACTCAGCGCGTAGGAATCCTCGACCACATAGGGGCCGCCGCCGGTGGAGGCGCGCGACGAAAACAGCACGAAGCGGGAGGCCATGAACGTCCGGCTCGGAAAGTAGCCGCGCACCGAGAGATAATCGGCCACGTCCTGGCTCGACGCATCGTGCAGCCGCGCCAGCGTCACGTGCGGCGTGAATTTTCGGCCCTCGGGATCGAGCCCGATCCGCTGCATCAGCCGTTCGAGTTCGGCCTGCAGCTCGATCAGCGGCCGGCTCGGCTCGACAGAAGCGACCACCGCGCGTGGCTTCTTGCCGCCAAAACTCTGCAGGCCCTGCACCTTGACCTCGAACGGCTTGCGGTTGATCCGAAACAGCATCGAGGCGATTTCATTCGCCGACATGCCGTCGATATCGCCGATGAAGCGCAAGGTGACGTGGTAATTTTCGGGATCGATCCAGCGTGCGCCAGGAAGGCCGCCACGCAAATTGGAAAGGCTCTGGCCGATCTCGGCCGGAATTTCCAGTCCAGCAAACAAACGCGGCATCGCAAAAATCCTCGATGCGAAGGCGTCAGCTTTGGAGGCTCACGCCTGACAGCAAACCCGGTGACGAATCACCGATCACTAATTCCTACCCGACTTATATGACCCTGCGAAGCACGCGGCGCCAGCAGACCGGAATGCTACGGGGAAAACCAGCAGCAAGGTTATTCGTTTGCATCTTTTTCAACTCGGTTGCCTCGAGATCGTGCCGAGAAATGCCTCCACCATAGGCAGAATATTTTTCACGATGACATCGACGCCCTCGGCGGTCGGATGCAGCCCGTCCGCCTGGTTGAGTTTGGCGTCTGCCGCGACCCCTTCCAGGAAGAACGGGTAGAGCGGGACGCCGAAGGATTTGGAAAGCTCCGGATAGATCGCGTTGAAGCGCGCGGCGTATTCGCTGCCGTAATTGGGCGGCGCAAGCATTCCGCACAGCAGAACGGCGATCTTGCGCGCCTTCAGTCGCGTCAGGATTTCAGTCAATGCCGTTCGGGTGACGGCGGGGTCGATGCCGCGCAGCGCGTCGTTGGCGCCAAGTTCGAGAATCACCGCCTCGGTTCCCTCAGGGATCGACCAGTCCAGCCGGTCGCGGCCGCCGGACGAGGTATCGCCGGACACCCCGGCATTGATCATGTCGACCTTTATCCCTTTGTCGCTCAAAGCTTTTTGTAGGCGGGCGGGGAACGCCGCCGTGGCCTGCAGGCCGAGGCCGGCGCTCAAGGAATCGCCGAGGACGACCATTTTGACCGGTTTGGCGGGTGCGGTGGCAGGAGAATGGACTTGGGACTGGGCAAAAACCGGTCCGGCCGTCATCAAAGCCATAATCAACACGCGTATGTGCGCAAACATCCGTTTCAAGCCCTCGACCCGAGTGGCGTAAGTGCCATATGACCGAGCCATGGACAGTCTCATCGAACCCTCTTCACTGGCCGGCGTCGAGCCGGACACCATTGCCATTTCCAATGTCAACCTCTCGCTCGGCTCAGGTGCCGCCCGCGTTCATATCCTGAAAGATATCAGCCTTAGTGTGGCACCGGGGGAGGCGATCGGCCTGATCGGCCCGTCAGGCTCGGGCAAATCGACCTTGCTGATGGTGATGGCGGGGCTGGAACGTCCTGACAGCGGAGAGGTGGTGGTCAACGGCACTCCGTTCAATGCCCTCGACGAGGATGCGCTGGCGCGCTTCCGCGGCCGCCAGGTCGGCATCGTGTTCCAGTCGTTTCATCTGATCCCGACCATGACGGCGCTGGAAAACGTCGCGGTGCCGCTGGAGCTCGCCGGCAATCCTGACGCGGCAGCACGCGCGGCGCAGGAGTTGGCGTCGGTCGGGCTCGGCGATCGGCTGCATCATTATCCGACGCAATTGTCGGGTGGTGAGCAGCAGCGCGTGGCGCTGGCCCGCGCGCTGGCGCCAGATCCCGCCATTCTCGTTGCGGACGAGCCGACCGGCAATCTCGATGAAACCACCGGCAAGCAGATCGTCGATCTCCTGTTCACCAAGCACGCCGAGCGCGGCATGACCCTGGTGCTGGTAACGCACGATAGTTCGCTGGCGCAGCGCTGCGACCGCGTCGTGCGGCTGCGCTCGGGCCGGATCGACGGCCATTCATGAGCGTCATTTCCGAACCGGCCTATCGGAGCCGCGCGTCATCCCTTGCCGTGCGCTACGCGCTTCGCGAACTGCGTAGCGGCTTGCGCGGTTTTTATGTCTTCATCGCCTGCATCGCGCTTGGCGTGATGGCGATTGCCGGCGTCGGCTCGGTCGCAGCCAGCCTCAGCGAAGGTTTGACGCGCGAGGGCCGCACGCTGCTCGGCGGCGACGTGGCGTTCTCGCTGATCCAGCGCGAGGCCAAGCCGGAGGAAATCGCATTCCTGCGCGCGCGCGGCCAGGTTTCGGTGGCGGCGGCGCTGCGCGTGATGGCCCGCAGTAACGACGGCAAGCTGGCGCTGGTCGAACTCAAGGCGGTGGATGGCAACTACCCGATGCTCGGGCAGGTGACGCTCGAGCCCAAAATGCCGATGGCGGATCTCCTGGCCGAGCGCGACGGCGCGTTCGGGGCCGCGGTCGATTCCACGCTGCTGGCGCGGCTCGATCTGAAGCTCGGCGACCGCATCACAATCGGCAATGCCAGCCTCCAGATCCGCAGCGTCGTTGTCGCCGAGCCGGACAAGCTCGCCGGCAATGTCGGATTGGGCCCGCGCGTTCTCGTCAGCGAAGCGAGCCTGCGCGCCTCCGGCTTGCTGCAGCCCGGCAGCCTGGTGCGCTGGATCTACCGCGTGAAGCTGCCGGACAATGCGGCCGACGATCGCTCCGCCAACCAAATGATCGAGAGCGCGCGCAGCGCCCTGCCGGAAGCCGGCTGGTGGATCCGCAGCAGCAGCAATGCCTCGCCGCAGCTCGAACGAACCATCAATCGCTTCACCCAGTTCCTGACGCTGGTCGGCCTCGCCGCACTTCTGGTCGGCGGCGTCGGCGTTGCCAACGCGGTCAAGAGCCATATCGATCGCCGCCGCGACGTCATCGCCTCGTTCAAGGCGCTGGGCGCCACCGGGCGCGACGTCTTCACGATTTATCTGACGCAGGTGATCCTGCTCGCCGCGGTCGGCTCGGTGATCGGGCTCGCCGCCGGCGCGGCGTTGCCGTTCCTCATCGTCGGCGTGTTCGGCAAGCTGCTGCCATTGCCGGTGATCCCTGCCCTGCATTTCGATGAGCTGGCGCTGTCGTTCGTCTATGGCCTGCTCACCGCGCTCGCCTTCGGACTATGGCCGCTCGGCCGGGTGCATGACGTGCCGGTCGCAGCGCTGTTTCGCGAGGAGGTCGCGCGCGAATGGCACCGGCCGCGCTGGAGCTACCTCGCGCTGATGGCGGTGGTGATCGCGCTGCTGGTCGCGGTCGCCATCGGGCTTGCCTATGACAAGCGGGTCGCGGCCGTGTTCGTCGTCTCTTCGGTGGCGGTGTTCGCGCTGCTGCGCGGCGTCGCCGCCGGGCTGATGGCGCTGGCGCGCCGCATGCCCCGATCCCGAATCACCATGCTGCGGCTGGCGATCGCCAACATCTACCGGCCCGGCGCGCTGACGCCCTCGGTCGTGATGTCGCTCGGCCTCGGGCTCGCGGTCCTCGTCACCATCACCCAGATCGACGGCAATCTGCGCCGGCAATTCCTGGCGGCGTTGCCGGAGAAAGCACCCTCGTTCTATTTCATCGACATTCCGACGGCCGATGCCGACCGCTTCGGCGCCTTCCTCAAACAGGTCGCGCCGCAATCGACGGTTGAAGACGTGCCGATGTTGCGCGGACGCATCGTCGCCGCCCGGGGCGTCAAGGCCGACGAGCTCAAGCCCTCGCAGGATTCCGAATGGGTGCTGCAGAGCGACCGCGGCCTGACCTATACCGGCGAAGTCCCGAAAGGCTCGAAGGTTGTCGAGGGCGAATGGTGGCGCGCCGACTATAGCGGCCCGCCGCTGGTCTCCCTGGAGAAGAAGATCGCCGACGGGCTAAAACTCAAGATCGGCGACGAAATCGTGGTCAACGTGCTCGGCCGCGACATTCCGGCCCGGATCAGCAACCTGCGCAACGTCGACTGGCAGGGGCTCGGCATCAATTTCGTGCTGGTGTTCTCGCCCAATGCTTTCAAGGGCGCGCCGCACAGCCATGTTGCGACCCTGTCCGAAGTCCATCCGGACGCCGCCGGCGACGCCCGGATCATCAAACAGGTCGCGGACGCCTTCCCGATGGTCACCAGCGTGCGGGTCCGTGAGGCGCTGGAAACCGTCGGCACCGTCATCACCAACCTCGTGCTCGCCATCCGCGGCGCCAGCGCGGTGACGCTGATCTCGGCGATCCTGGTGCTGGGCGGCGCGCTGGCGGCCGGCCACCGCCACCGGGTCTACGACGCGGTCATTCTGAAGACGCTCGGCGCGACCCGGGCGCGGCTGCTCGGCGCCTACGCGCTGGAATACCTGATGATCGGCCTCGCTACGGCGGTTTTCGGCGTGATCGCGGGCTCGATCGCGGCCTGGCTGATCGTGACCCGGCTGATGACGCTCGGTTTCATCTGGCAGGCCGGCAGCGCCGCAGGCGTGGTCGCGGCCGCCCTCATCGTCACGGTAGGACTGGGGCTCGCCGGGACGTTGTTGGCCCTGAACCAGAAGCCGGCCAGCGTGTTGCGGAATTTGTGACAATTTGTAGCGGCGGAAAGGCGGGGTTAACGCTGCTTTTACGCGGAATTTGCTGCGAGAAGCGACATTCAGCCGCGCGTGGAAGCTTGCGTCGAATGTGTTAGTTTCCCACATACCAGCCAAGTTCAGTGGCCGGCTTGATGACCTGGAATAATGTCAGCAAATCGGGACAGCTGAGATAGAAATCTAACCGGCGCCGCAAACCCTTGCGCTCCGCCGGGCAACCAACGGGAATTCGACCATGTCGGACCTAGACCGTAACTACGTATCTCCTTTCGGCCGGGCCGCCGGACGCGTTGACGCTGCGGCAGTCGATGCCGGTCTGCGCGCCTACATGCTGCGCATCTACAACTACATGAGCATCGGCCTGGCGATCACCGGCCTTGCAGCGCTCGGCGTCTACATGGCTGCGGTGACCACCGATCAGGCCGGCGCCGTCGCCCGGTTCGGCAATGCCTACCTGACGCAGTTCGGCTACGCGATGTATGTCAGCCCCCTGAAGTGGCTGTTCATCCTCGCGCCGCTGGCCATGGTGTTTGCGATTTCGGCCGGCATTAACCGGCTGCGGCCTGCGACCGCCCAGATGCTGTTCTGGGTGTTCTCGGCGCTGATGGGCATTTCGCTGTCGTCGATCTTCCTGGTGTATACGCATACCTCGATCGTGCGGGTGTTCTTCATCACCGCGGCCACGTTCGGCGCACTGAGCCTCTACGGCTATACCACCAAGCGTGACATGAGCGGCATGGGGTCGTTCCTGTTCATGGGCCTGATCGGCGTCATCATCGCGAGCCTGGTCAACCTGTTCCTGGCGAGCTCGATGCTGCAGTTCATCGTCTCGGTGGTCGGCGTGCTGGTGTTCGCGGGCCTCACCGCCTGGGACACCCAGCGGCTGAAGAATGACTACATCTACGGCTACGCCTCTGAAGGCGGCGAGATTGCAGAGAAAGCGGCGATTACCGGTGCATTGTCGCTCTACCTGAACTTCATCAACCTGTTCACGCTGCTGTTGCAGCTGCTCGGCCAGCGCGACTAGTCGCTACCGACCAGGTACGAGTTGAAGCCCCGGCCTCGCGGCCGGGGCTTTTCTTTTGCCCCTTCCCTCTCCCCCTTATGGGAGAGGGAAGAAGCCTCGAACCCGCTTCCCTTCTGCGCGAAAAAATCTAATCTTGCTCCATGTCCGTTCCCGAAATTCGCTCCGCCACCGAGGCCGACCTCCCCGCCATCACCGAAATTTACGAGCACGCGGTACGCTACGGCACCGCGACGTTCGAGCTGATCCCTCCCGATCTCGCCGAGATGACCCGGCGATTCAGGGTGCTGATGGACAGCGGTTTTCCCTATTTCGTTGCCGTCGTCGAAGGCCGCGTGATCGGCTACGCCTATGCGGGGCCCTATCGCCCGCGGCCGGCCTATCGTTTTACGGTGGAGAATTCCATCTATCTGCAACCCTCGACCCACCGCCGCGGTATCGGCCTGCAATTGTTGCAGCGGCTGATCCCCGAATGCGAGGCGCGCGGCTACCGGCAGATGATCGCCGTGATCGGCGATTCCGCCAATGCCGGCTCGATCGGCCTTCACACCAAATGCGGGTTCCAGATGATCGGGACGCACGCCAATGTCGGCCTCAAGTTCGGCCGCTGGCTCGACACCGTGATGATGCAGCGCGCGCTCGGTGAAGGCGGGTCGACGGTGCCGGGGGATTGAGATTTGTAGGGTGGGCAAAGCGAAGCGTGCCCACCATTCGCGACTAACATCGGGGATGGGTGGTGGGCACGGCGCAAGTGCGCCTTTGCCCACCCTACGGCGGCTTCGCTACACCAGCGCCAGCTTGCGGTCGATCACCAGCAGCACGCGCTCGAGTTCGTGGCCGCGGCGCAGGATCAGCCCGGTCGCCGATATCACGCTGTACATGCCCTGCTTGCGCGCGAGCCGCGGATCTTTCTCGATGCGGTAGATTGGAACCTCGGAGGCGCGGCGGAATACCGAGAACACCGCGCGGTCTTTCAGAAAGTCGATGGCATAGTCGCGCCATTCGCCGTCGGCGACCATGCGCCCATACAGATTGAGGATACGGTTGAGTTCGAGACGATTGAACGTGACACGATTCGGCGGGGGAGTTGCAGTGGCGGTCCGCGCCACTGCGCGGCTCTCGCTTGGATCGGTGTCCTCCGATATCGAGCTCATGGAGCGCCTCCTGTCATCTCAGGCATGCTCTCGTTCCGAAAACCGGTCCCCACTTTTCGGGCGCGTGCCGAGATTTACATGATCGCGCTAACCGCAGGACGCCGCAAGGGGTGTAAACACGAAGGAAACCGCGCGGAACCGCCCGGCATCGCGGGAAACATCGATTCACGGGATCGTTAGCGGAATCTTATTGCTGCCCCACTTCCGCCAACCGCCCGCCCCGCTGGATTGCGACAAGAAAATCCTGCGTTGGCCCGGTCCTTTCGGTTCCGGATTCCTCAGCCCCCAGCCCCCCGGGGCCGTCGGGATCGGGCCTGTTCGCAGAGGGAGCTAATCCCGATACTGGGCCAACGAAAGTTGGTCCTTTTTCGTTTGTGGGCCCGCTCTGAAACGCCACGCGCGGCTTCGCCGGCTGTGTAGCCCGGATGGAGCTACACGAGCGCCAGCTAGCGCAGCGCGGTGAAGGCAGCGCCGAGCATCGGGCCCGGCTTTTCGCGGTTGCCGTCCTGGACATAGACGACCGCGGCATCGACGCCGTCGCGGGAAATATTTTCCAGCGGAACGGTCCAGCTTCCTGCGCCGCCGTTCCAGTCGCCGACCTTCACGATATTGCGCACCACGTTGTAGTAGGTGATTTGTTGGCCGCGATTCTCGCCGCGCCCGATCGAAATCGGCACCGCCCGCGAGACCGAGCAAAGCCAGACTTCGCCGCGCCCCGTCGCCGACACCTTGCTCGCCTCGACCGACACGTTGATCAGCTTGCCCGACAACGTCATCGTCACCGGCACCGACATCACGCCCTCGGCTTTGCTCGTGTTCTTGATGGCGCCTTCGATGGCGGCACGATCGCTGCCGATCACCTGCGCCGAACCGTTGACGATCATCTGCGGCGTGTAGAGGTTGCGGTCGCCGCGTACATGCGAGTAGGCTTTCTGACGCGCGCTGAAACGCGAGTCCGCCAGCGTGTCCTTCCAGCCAAGATAGTCCCAGTAGTCGATCGGCATGCTCAGCGCGATCACGTTGGGGTCCTTGGCGAGTTCGCCGACGATCTGATCGGCCGGCGGACACGACGAACACCCCTGCGACGTAAACAGTTCGACCACGGCGCGCGGATCGGCATGAGCCGGGCGGATCACGGCAATGATCGCGCAGACGCTGAGCGCACCGGACCATCGCGATATGCCGCTATAGGCCATCATCGCTATCATAGGCCGAACCGTCCGTCCGTATTTTTACTGGGCATGATTTGACATCCTGAATGCGTGCCCCAGACGCGCGAAAGCGGCCTTGTCATAGGCCGCCTTCTTCCGGCTCGCTACTCACTTCGCAGTGAGGCACTGATCACAAATCCGCGTTAGGCGGCAAGTTTGCGCAGCACATAATGCAGAATGCCGCCGTTTCGGTAGTACTCGAGTTCGTCGAGGGTATCGATGCGACAAAGCAGCGGCACGCGCTGCAGCGCGCCATCACCGGACACGATCTCGGCCGTCAGGGTCTGACGCGGCTTCAGGTCGCCCTGCAGGCCCCGGATCGTCACCTTTTCGTCGCCCTTCAGGCCCAACGATGTCCACGACGTGCCGTCCTCAAAGGTGAGCGGCAGCACGCCCATGCCGACCAGGTTGGAGCGATGGATGCGCTCGAAGCTCTGGCAGATCACGGCGCGGACGCCGAGCAGGCGGGTGCCCTTGGCGGCCCAGTCGCGCGACGAACCGTTGCCGTATTCGGCGCCGGCGAACACCACCAGCGGCACGCTCTCCTGCTGGTACTGCATCGCCGCGTCGTAGATCGACATCTGCTCGCCGTCGGGCCAGTGCTTGGTAAGGCCGCCTTCCGGAATATTGCCGTCGGCGCCCTTCAGCATGAAGTTCTTGATGCGGATGTTGGCGAAGGTGCCGCGCATCATGATTTCGTGATTGCCGCGCCGCGTGCCGTACTGGTTGAAGTCGGCGGGACGCACCTGGTGCTCGCTGAGGAATTTTCCGGCAGGCGAAGTCAGCTTGATCGAACCGGCCGGCGAGATGTGGTCGGTGGTGATCTTGTCGCCGAACATCGCCAGAATCCGCGCATCGACCACGTCGACGATGGGGTCGGGCTGCTTCTTCATGCCTTCGAAATAGGGCGGGTTCTGCACGTAGGTCGAGCTCATGTTCCAGCGGTAGGTCTCGCTCTCGACCGTCTTGATCTTGCGCCAGTTGGTGTCGCCCTTGAACACGTCGGCATAGCGCTTCTTGAAGATCGTGGCCGTCACGAACTTCTTCATGAAGGCGTTGATCTCCTTGGTCGTCGGCCAGATGTCCTTCAGGTACACCGGCTTGCCGTCCTTGCCCTCGCCGATCGGCTCGACCGCGAGGTCCTTTGTCACCGTGCCGGCGAGCGCATAGGCCACGACCAGCGGCGGCGAGGCCAGGTAGTTGGCCTGCACGTCGGGGCTGACGCGGCCCTCAAAATTGCGGTTGCCCGACAGCACGGCGGCGGCGACGATGCCGTTGTCGTTGATCGACTTCGAAATCTCCTCCGGCAGCGGACCCGAGTTGCCGATGCAGGTCGTGCAGCCGAAGCCGATCAGGTTAAAGCCGACCTTGTCGAGCTCCTTCTGCAGGCCGGAATTGGAAAGATATTCCGCGACCACCTGGCTTCCGGGCGCAAGCGAGGTCTTCACCCACGGCTTTGCCTTCAAGCCCTTGGCGGCAGCGTTGCGCGCCAGGAGGCCCGCGCCGATCAGCACGCTCGGGTTGGAGGTGTTGGTGCAGGAGGTGATCGCAGCGATCACGACGTCGCCATGGCCGAGATCGAAGTCGCGGTTCTCGACCGAATAGCGGTTCTCGGCGCCTTCCGGCTTCTTGTATTCGCCGGCCAGCGCTGTCGCGAAGCCGGTGGAAACTGCAGGGAGCGCGACACGGCCTTCGGGGCGCTTGGGGCCGGCCATCGACGGCACGACATCCCCGAGATCGAGCGTCAGCGTTTCCGTGAACACGGGATCCGTTGATTTCGCGGTGCGGAACAGGCCCTGCGCCTTGGCGTAGGCCGAAACCAGCGCGACGCGATCCGCCTTGCGACCGGAGGTCTTGAGGTAATCGATGGTCGCAGCGTCGACCGGGAAGAAGCCGCAGGTCGCGCCGTATTCCGGCGCCATGTTGCCGATGGTCGCCTTGTCGGCCACCGAGAGGAAATCGAGGCCGGGGCCGAAGAATTCGACGAACTTGCCGACCACGCCCTGCTTGCGCAGCATCTGCGTCACCGTCAGCACCAGGTCGGTCGCGGTGACGCCCTCCTTGAGCTGGCCCTTGAGCTTGAAGCCGACCACTTCCGGCAGCAGCATCGACAGCGGCTGGCCGAGCATGCAGGCTTCCGCCTCGATGCCGCCGACGCCCCAGCCGAGCACGGCGAGGCCGTTGACCATGGTCGTGTGCGAGTCGGTGCCGACGAGCGAATCCGGATAGGCGACTTCAAAGGTGCCGGTCTTCTTGCCGACCGTCATCTTCTGCTTCCTGGTCCACACCGTCTGCGCCAGATATTCGAGATTGACCTGATGGCAGATGCCGGTGCCGGGCGGCACCACGGAGAAGTTCGAAAACGCCTTCTGGCCCCATTTCAGGAACTCGTAGCGTTCCTGGTTCTGCTTGTATTCCTCGACCACGTTCTTGCCGAACGCCTTGTTGTCGCCGAAGAAGTTGACGATCACCGAGTGGTCGATGACGAGATCGACCGGCACCAGCGGGTTGATCTTCTCGGCGTCGCCGCCGAGCGCCTGCATCGCGTTGCGCATCGCGGCGAGATCGACCACCGCCGGCACGCCGGTGAAATCCTGCATCAGCACACGCGCCGGGCGGAAGGCGACTTCATGCTCGAGCTTGCGCTTGCTGAGCCATTTCGACACCGCAATGATGTCGGCCTTCTTGACCGTGCGATCGTCCTCGTTGCGCAGCAGGTTTTCCAACAGCACCTTCATCGAATAGGGCAGCTTGGAAATTCCCTTCAGACCGTTCTTCTCGGCGGCGGGCAGGCTGTAATACACGTAGGTCTTGCTGCCGACCTTGAGGGTCTTGCGGCATTTGAAGCTGTCGAGCGAGGTCATGTCAGGAAATCCCAAATTCCAGTTATACCCGGCAAGGGTATTTAAACACCATCAGCGTTAGGCTGGCCTATCGGCTTGCAGCCGCCGATTGTGTGCTGCATCAAGTTCCGGGCTTATAGAATCTTTCTAGAAGCGCCGCCACATCGACAAGCGTGCTGCAGCAATGCGGTACCCACAAATTCTGACGCGGTACCCATCAATTTCAGAGGGCTGTGACAAAGCAAAATGCGGCTCTCCGGACGCCAAATCGACTGTATCAGGGGCGGCCGCAGTGTGTTCTCGGGCCTCGATTTCGAAGCCGCTTCCGGCGAGGTGCTGGCCGTGGTCGGCCCGAACGGCTCCGGCAAGACCTCGCTGTTGCGCCTGATCGCGGGCCTCCTGGTGCCGGCGGGCGGGTCGGTCGACCTGGAGGGCAGCGAGGCCGAGCTGACCTTACAGGAGCAATCCCACTATCTCGGCCATCGCGACGCGCTGAAGCCTGCGCTGAGCGTGCAGGAGAACCTCGCGTTCTGGCGCGATTTTCTCGGCGGCGCGGCCGGCGACCTCAGCCAATGCCTCAAAGCTGTAGGGCTCGGCCATGCCACCCATCTGCCGGCGGCGTATCTCTCGGCCGGGCAGCGGCGGCGGCTTTCGATCGCACGCCTGCTGGTGGTGCGGCGGCCGGTCTGGCTGCTGGACGAGCCGACCTCGGCGCTCGATACCGCCGGGCAAGACCTTTTCGTCGGCGTCATGCGCGATCATCTCGCCAGTGGTGGCATCATCATCGCCGCGACCCATACCCCGCTTGGGATCGAGGCCAGGGAACTGCGGATGGGGGAAACCAAGTGAGCGTCCTCGCCGCATTGATTCGCCGGGACATCAAGATCGCCCTTCGCGTCGGCGGCGGGGCGCTGATCGGGGTGCTGTTTTTCCTCACCGTCACGGTGCTGATGCCGTTCGCGATCGGGCCCGATCTGGCACTGCTGACGCGGCTCGGACCGGCGATCCTCTGGCTCGGCGCGCTGCTGGCCAGCCTGCTCACGCTGGACCGCCTGTTCACGGCCGATCACGAGGACGGTTCGCTCGACCTGATCGTGATGGGCCGGGCGCCGCTGGAACTGGCCTGTGCCGCGAAAGCGCTGGCCCACTGGCTAGCCGCCGGCGTGCCGCTGATCGTGGCAACCCCTGTGCTGGGGCTGATGCTCAATCTCGACGCCACGGCGACCTCGGCGGTGGCGCTGACGCTGCTGGTGGGAACACCAGCGCTGACGTTTACGGGAATGATCGGCGCGGCGCTGGCCGTGACACTGCACCGCGGCGGGTTGCTGCTGGCGGTACTGGTGCTGCCGCTGTCGATCCCGGTACTGATCTTCGGCGTCGCGGCGTCACAGGCGGCCATCACAGGCCCACTGCCGTTTGGAACACCGTTTTCGATTCTCTGCGCGATCTCGCTGGTCAGTTTCGTGATCGGGCCGTTCGCGGCTGCGGCCAGCCTGCGGCATGGTCTGGACTGAGATGGCTTGGACTGACAATGACTTGACGCCGATCAACTCTCGCGGAGGCCACATGAAACAAACCAAGCCGCATTGCCTGCCCCGCCGCTGACGACTATCAGGATGCCATGACGCTGATCGACCTCGCCAATCCCACCAAATTCCTGTCGCTGACGGCGCGCGTGCTGCCGTGGCTGGCGGGCGCGACCGCGATCCTGCTGCTGGTGGGCTTCTACCAGGCGGCGATGGCGCCCGACGACTATCAGCAGGGCGCCACCGTCAAGATCATGTTCATCCACGTACCCAATGCGTGGCTGGCGATGTTCGTGTGGGGCGTCATGAGCATTGCCGCGCTGGGCACGCTGGTATGGCGGCATCCGCTGGCCGATGTCGCGGCCAAGGCCGCCGCGCCGATCGGCGCGGCATTCACGTTTCTCGCACTGGTCACCGGTTCGCTGTGGGGACGGCCGATGTGGGGCACCTATTGGGAATGGGATGCGCGGCTGACCTCGGTCCTGATCCTGTTCCTGATGTATCTCGGCCTGATGGCGCTGTGGCGCGCAGTAGACGATCCGGCGCGGGCGGCGCGGGCCGCCGCCGTCCTGACCCTGGTCGGCGCGCTCAACCTGCCGATCATCAAATTCTCGGTCGACTGGTGGAACACGCTGCATCAGCCGGCGGCCGTGATACGAATGGGCGGTTCTACGCTCGACAAGGCGTTCCTGATTCCACTGCTGGTGATGGCGGTCGGTTTCTCGCTATTGTTCGTCACGCTGCATCTGGCGGCGATGCGCAACGAGATCTTGCGCCGGCGCGTGCGCAGCTTGCAGATGTTGCAAGCCAGCCAGCAGGCGGCGTGACGCGATGTCGCTCGGACCCTACGCTTCCTTTATCGTGACGTCCTACACGCTGGTGGCGGCGGTCGTGGTACTTCTCATCATCTGGATCACGATCGACTATCGCCTCCAGAAGGAGCGCCTGCGCGAACTCGAGGCCAGCGGCGTGACCCGGCGCTCCGGCCGCCAGGCGACGGACATCCGATGACCGCGCCGCCCACAGCGTCGGATGGGCCGCCGCGCCGTCGGCGCTGGCTGGTGGCGCTGCCGCTGATCGGTTTCATGGCCGTCGCCGCGCTGTTCCTGCTGCGGCTGTATGGCGGCGATCCCTCAAAAATCCCCTCCGCCCTGATCGGCCGCCCGGCGCCGCAGACAGCGCTGCCGGCGTTGGAAGGCCTCGTCCATAACGGGGCGCCGGTCCCCGGGCTCGATCCCGCCGCCTTCAAGGGTAAGGTCTCCGTCGTCAATGTCTGGGCGTCCTGGTGCGTGCCGTGCCACGACGAGGCGCCGCTGCTGACCGCGCTGGCAAAGGACACGCGGCTGCAGATCGTCGGCATCAACTACAAGGATTCCCCCGATAACGCCCGCCGCTTCCTCGGCCGCTACGGCAATCCGTTCAGCATGGTCGGCGTCGATGCCAATGGCCGCGGCTCGATCGAATGGGGCGTCTATGGCGTGCCTGAAACTTTTGTCGTCGGCCGCGCCGGCACCATTCTTTACAAGTTGGTCGGGCCGGTGACGCCGGCCAATCTCGACAGTGTGCTGAAGGTCGAGATCGAGAAGGCATTGAGCAAATAATTCTCGGCCTTTTATCTATCGTTCATTTTAGAGCCATGGCGCCGCCACGAATTCGCAGCTAGTTTTAGGGCGTTACCTGAACCGTCCTTGGAGGGACACCCTATGCGTCATTTCACGCTCACTTCTCTTCTCGCCACCGCACTCACCCTGGGCATGCTGACGGCGACCCCGTCGATGGCCCAGACCGCGCAGCCCGCAACCAAATCCGACAGCAAGATGGCGCCCGCGCCGAAGGCCTCGGAGTCGAAGATGGCGCCGGCGCCCAAGGCGGAACTGCTCGATATCAACTCGGCGACCGCCGACCAGCTCGACGCGCTGCCGGGTGTCGGCAAGGCCTATTCCGCCAAGATCATCGCGGGCCGCCCGTACAAGGGCAAGGACGAGCTGGTGCAGAAGAGCATTGTCCCGCAGGCGACCTACGACAAGATCAAGGACAAGATCATCGCCAAGCAGAAGAGCTGATCTTCGCAGAACGCATCGGCGCGCCCCCGCGCCGGTGCGTTTTTCTTTTTGATCAGCCCTTGCTCACATCGCCCGCTTCCGCCTCGCTCGCCTCGAGCGTGGCCGGCTCCAGATGGTAGCGCTTGATCACCGGCATCTGAGAAATCGCAAAGACCATCGTCAGCGGGACCGCGCCGAACGCCTTGAAGGTGACCCAGAAGTCGGTCGACTGCGTGCGCCAGATGATTTCGTTCAGGACCGCCATCGCCAGAAAGAACAACGCCCAGCGCATGGTCAGGATGCGCCAGCCCTTCGGCGTCAGGTTGAACATCTGATTGAACAGGATCGCGATGAACGAGCGGCCGAACAACAGACCGCCGCCGAGTATCGCGGCGAACAGGCCGTAGATGATGGTCGGCTTGACCTTGATGAAGGTTTCGTCGTGCAGCACCAATGT
This sequence comes from Bradyrhizobium sp. AZCC 1678, assembly GCF_036924765.1. Taxonomy (NCBI): domain Bacteria; kingdom Pseudomonadati; phylum Pseudomonadota; class Alphaproteobacteria; order Hyphomicrobiales; family Nitrobacteraceae; genus Bradyrhizobium; species Bradyrhizobium sp. AZCC 1678. The sequence goes on along the minus strand of NZ_JAZHSE010000001.1, from coordinate 939,107 downwards.
CAGCGTGCCGAACACCAACACGATGACGGCGGTGACGATCGCCATCATGGGCACATGCCGCACCACCACATAGGAGGCGATCATCGCGGCCACGATCGCCACCATGAAGGCGCCGGTCGCCACGAACAGGTTGAACTTCGCGTTGGCCACGAAGAACACGATGAGCGGACCGAGTTCGGTCGCGAGCTTGAACACCGGATGCGGCTGGTTCTTGTCCATCTTAGCTTTCGATTCCTGCAATCGCGTTGGCAAAGTCGCGCGCGGTGAACGGCGCGAGATCGTCGATGCCTTCGCCGACGCCGATGAAGTGCACGGGCAGTTTGAATTTCTCCGCCAGCGCCACCAGGATGCCGCCTCGCGCGGTGCCGTCGAGCTTCGTCATCACGAGGCCGGTGACGCCAGCGGTACGATGAAATGCCTCGACCTGCGACAGCGCATTTTGTCCCACCGTGGCATCGAGCACGAGCAGCACCGCATGCGGGGCCGATGCATCGACCTTCTTGATGACGCGAACAACCTTTTCGAGTTCGTTCATCAGCTCGGCCTTGTTCTGCAACCGCCCGGCGGTGTCGACCAGCAGCACGTCGATATTCTGTTCCTTCGCCGCGGTCAGCGCGTTGAAGGCGAGGCTTGCCGAATCCGAGCCCTGCGCGCCTGATATCACCGGCGACCTGGTGCGCTCGCCCCAGACCTTGAGCTGCTCGATCGCCGCGGCGCGGAACGTGTCGCCGGCCGCCATCATGATCTTCCGGCCCTCGGCGCTGAGTTTCGCGGCAAGCTTGCCGATGGTGGTGGTCTTGCCCGAGCCGTTGACGCCAACCACGAGAATGACGAACGGCTTTTGCGCTGCGTCGATCTCCAGCGGCTTCGCCACCGGCGCCAGCACCTTCTCGACTTCGGTCGCAACCACCGTCTTCACTTCGTCGGCCGAGATCGCCTTGTCGTAACGGCCGGCGCCGACGGCATCGGCTATCCGCACCGCCACGGCAGTGCCGAGATCGGCGCGCAGCAGCACATCCTCGATATCGTCGAGCATGGCGCGGTCGAGCTTGCGCTTGGTGACGAGGTCGGCAACGGCCGAGCCGAGCGAACTCGAGGTCCGCTTCAGGCCGCTAGAAAGCCGCCGCCACCAGCTCAATTTGGGGGTTCCGGGAGTGGTATCGCTCATGTCGGGGACGTGTTAGCGGTTTCGCGCCATGAGCGGAAGTCACAACAAACCCATCGCTGTTCCCGGGATATCCTTCACTGTTCCCGGGGCATCCCTTGATGTCCCCGGGGCATCCTTTGATGTCCCCGGATTAACGGCGGAAGAAATCCAGGCCCGGGTGCTCCACCGCGACGGGCTGATGCTTGTGATCGACAAGCCTGCTGGCCTGCCGGTGCATCGCGGCCCCAAGGGCGGCGCCAATCTGGAAGCGTCCTTCGACGGCTTGCGATTCGGCCTGCCGCGGCCGCCGGTGCTGGCCCACCGGCTCGACAAGGATACCTCCGGCTGTCTCGTGCTGGGACGCCATCGCAAGGCCACCGCCTCGCTCGGCCTGTTGTTCAAGCACGGCAAGATTGGAAAAACCTATTGGGCGGTGATCGAGGGCGGACCTGCCGAGGACGAAGGCACCATCGACATGCCGCTCGGGCGGCTCAACGTCGAGCGCGGCTGGTGGCAGAAGCCGGACCCGGACGGGCAGAAGGCCGTCACCAACTGGAAAGTGCGCGGCCGCGGCGACGGCCTTTGCTGGCTCGCGCTGGAACCGGTGACCGGCCGCACCCATCAATTGCGCGTGCACACGTCAGCCATGAGTTGGCCGATCGTCGGCGACAATATCTACGGCAACGGACCTCGTTTTGGCGAACCGATCCTGCATCTGCATTCCCGCGAGATCGTGATTCCGATTTCGAAGAACAAGGAACCGGTGCGCGTGACCGCGCCGGCGCCGGAACATATGCGCGAGCGGCTCAGGAAGTGCGGGTGGAACGGGGAGTAAGTGCCAGGGGCCAGCGCTTGATGCCGGCGACCGGGGCAAACTCGACCAGATCCGCCATCTCGAATGTGCCCGCAAGAGACCGCCAATCCTTTGCGAGTAAATTCCTCGCGTGATCTATCTCGACGTCCGTCATGCCCGTTGCCAGAGTGCAATGGGGCGTCCAGCGCCCCGCTTGGTAATGGGGCCTGCAAGTTTCGCCGATCGCAGTAACGATCGTGGCATGTAACCGCACGAGATCGGGAGAAGAGGCCAGAGCCGCGTAGCAAACGCCACTGCCGGCTCCAAATGTCGAAAAGCCAGTCAAGGTGACGGGTATCCGCTCGACATTGTCGAAGACCCGATCAAGAGCGGCGCTCGCCGCCTCCACGGCCAACTCGTCATAAACCGCCAATGTCAGATGCGGGTGGTATCCGAGATCAACCATCGAACGCGAAAAGCCAGCATCGGCGAGGCGCTGCCAACGGGCCGAGACCGCGTCCGCCATTTCAGCGTTGAAGAGCAGGCTCACCGCATAGGCCATGCCGGGCTAGCCTCCGGTCAATCGCGAACCATCGTGCCCGGTGATTGCAAGCCGCCGCACAGCACCGGGCGTTTCACCCGATATCGCGACTGGCAGAAAATGTTCCGTGCGGCCCTGTTTGTCGCCCTCGATCAAGACTTCGCGCGTCGCACCTACCTCTGCCGCCAGCCGCTTCCGCAATGCCGCCTCACCCACCGCCCGCAATCGCTTCGCGCGCTCCTTGATCTCGCCGCCCGCTACCTGCGGCATCCGCGCGGCAGGCGTGCCCGGGCGCTTGGAGTAAGGAAACACGTGCAGGAAGGTGAGATCGCATTCGTCCACGAGACCCTGCGAACGCGCGAACATCTCTTCTGTCTCGGTCGGGAAGCCTGCGATGATATCGGCCCCCAGCGTGATATCGGGGCGCAGCCGCCGCACCTGGGCGCAGAATTCGATCGCGTCTTGCCGCGAATGCCTGCGCTTCATCCGCTTCAGAATCATGTCGTCGCCGGATTGCAGCGACAGATGCAGATGCGGCATCAGCCGCTCATCATCGGCGATGACGTCTAGCAGATCGCGATCGGCTTCGATGGAATCGATCGATGAAATCCGCAAGCGCTTCAGCTCCGGTACATGCCGCAGGATTTGCCGGGTCAATTGCCCAAGCTTCGGCGTCCCCGGCAGATCGGCGCCGTAGCTCGTAAGGTCAACACCGGTCAGCACGATCTCGGCATGACCGCGTTCGGCCAGCGCGCGCACCTGTTCGACGACGGCGCCCATCGGCACCGAGCGCGAATTGCCGCGGCCATAGGGAATGATGCAGAAGGTGCAGCGATGGTCGCAGCCATTTTGCACCTGCACGAACACGCGCGGCAAGCCGGCCTTGAAGCCGTCGAGCAGATGCGGCGCCATCTCGCGCACCGCCATGATGTCGGCGACGGCGATCTTTTCACTTGTCTCGACACCAAAACCGGCATCGAACGCCGCGCGCGCGTCGCGCCACGCCTCGCCGCGCATCTTGTCGTCATTGCCGACGACGCGATCGACCTCGGTCATTTCGGCAAACATTTCCGGCTGGGTCTGCGCCGCGCAGCCGGTGACGACGATGCGCACATCCGGCCGCTGGCGCTTCAGCCGCCGGATCGATTGCCGCGCCTGCGCCACCGCCTCGTTGGTAACCGCGCAGCTGTTGATGACGACGGTATCGGAAAGGCCGGCGCGCTCCGCCTCGCGGGCGATCACCTCGGATTCGAACGCGTTGAGACGGCAGCCGAAGGTGAGGACGTCGACGCTCATTGTTCCTAGGCGACGCTGGCGAACAGCGCGGGATCGAAGCGGCCTTCATATTCGAAATCGGCGGTGCCGGTCATCAGCACATGGTCGTCGCGCTCGCGCCATTCGATCGCAAGCTTGCCGCCGGGCAGCGTGATCTCGACCGACCGATTGGCGCGCTTCAGCCGCGCCGCCGCGACCGCAGCCGCACACGCGGCCGAGCCGCAGGCCCGGGTCAGGCCGACACCGCGCTCCCAGGTGCGGATCGTGATGTGGTCGCGATCGACGATATGGGCGAGCGTGATGTTGGCGCGCTCCGGGAAGATCGGGTGGTTTTCCAGAAGCGGCCCGAATCGTTCGAGATCATAGGCGTTGACATCGTCGACCCAGAAGATCGCGTGCGGATTGCCCATCGAGACCACCGACGGCGAATGCAGCACCGGCGCATCGATCGGCCCAACCTGCAGTTCAATATAGCGGGTGTCGCGAAATTCTTCCGCCAGCGGGATATCCTGCCAGGCAAATTTCGGCGCGCCCATGTCGACGGTGTAGAGATCGGGCGCCGGGCCCTGCCAGCAGTTCAACAGGCCGGCGCGGGTCTCAAACGTCACGGCGGTCTGGCCGGTCTCCTCGAACAGGCGGCGCACCACGCAGCGCATGCCGTTGCCGCAGGCGCCGGCCTCCGAGCCGTCATTGTTGTAGATACGGATGAAGGCCTCGGTGCCCTGCAGGCGCGGCGGCTGCAATACCATCAATTGGTCATAGGGCACGCCCGCAGGGGAGGCCACCGCACGCGCCTCCTCAGCCGTCACGGCGGCCTTGGAATCGCGCAGATCCACCACGACAATTTCGTTGCCGATGCCGTTCATCTTGGCAAATGCGTGGTTGGCGAGCGCGCTCATGAAATTTCCCAAATTCTGCCTGCCTTATATGGCGAATGATGGCCAATTGGCTAGTGAGGTGAATTTGCAGTTCCTATCAGTTTCGCCGTAACTACTTCATAGGAACTGCAAATTCACCTCACCAGGGAAACGACAAACTTGCTGGTGCTCCTCTTAATTCCGAAGCTCGCATAAGCGCCAGCCGCATACATTTGCGAGCTTCGGAATTGGAGCACCAGTACGCAGGGGCGTATGACGCATCTGTCATGGGACGAAAGCGGACCTTGCGTGTTAGAAAATGGCACCATTCTGGCGGGCGCGGACCGGGACATGCCGCCGCCAGGGTGGGGTGGGATGGAGAATACCTGAAATGAACCGTATCAGCACTTTCCGTGCGGCCTTGGTCGCACTCTCCATGGTTGCGTTTGGCGGGGCCGCCCTGGCGCAATCGCCGGCGCCCTCAGCCTCGCCGGCCGCGAGCCCGTCGGCTGTGCCCAGCCCCGCACCATCAGCGGTTCCGGTCCCGCCGCCGGCCGAAACCAAGTCGCCCGCGGATGCCCCCACGGCGGAAAAAGCCCCGTTGCCCGCGCCCCCTCCTCCCGCCGCCGGCGTCCAGGCCGCCGACCCCTTCGGCGAAGAGTTCGCCCTCGAGCCCAAGAAAGTGGTTATCATCAAGGGCACCGCGAATTGGGACGCGGCCTTCGACACCCTGATCGATGCGTTCAAGGCGCTGACCGCCGTGCTCGACAAGCAGGGCATCAAGGCCACGGGCAATTCGATGATCGTCTACACCTCGACCGACGATACCGGTTTTACGTTCCTGGCCCAGATTCCGGTCGATCAGGACGTCAAGAACCTGACCAAGGACATGAGCATGGGCAAGTCGCCCGACGGCAAGGCGCTGAAGTTCGTCCATCGCGGCTCCTACGACAACATGGACAACACCTACGAGGCGATCACCAACCACCTCGACGACAAGAAGCTCGAGGCCAAGGATACTTTCATCGAGGAATACATCACCGACCCCCTGAAGACGGCAGAGGACAAGCTGGTGATCAACGTCTACGTGCCGCTGAGGTAAGAAGGATGAAGTATTCGCTCGTCCTTGCGGCCGTGGCCGCCACGTGGCCCGCTGTGCCCGCATTGGCGCAGACGATGCCGCCGCCTGCGATTTCCGTGACCGGCGAAGCGAATGTGTCGGTGCCGCCGGATCAGGCCCAGATCGACGGCGGCGTGACGTCGGACGCCAAGACCGCGCGCGAGGCGTCAGATGCCAACAACGCGGCGATGGGCAAGGTGCTGGCGGCGCTCAAGGGCGCCGGCATCGAGGAAAAGGACTACCAGACCTCGCGGCTGTCGCTGCAACCGCAATTTGCGACGTCGTCCAAGGCCTCGGAGCGCACACCAGGTATCGTAAGCTTCCGCGCCAGCAACCGTGTCACGGTCAGGATTCGCGATGTGGCCAAGGTCGCTAACATCATCGACGTGCTGGTCGGCGCCGGCGCCAACGAGATCGGCGGCATCAATTTTACAGTAACGCAGGCCTCAAAACATCTGGACGAGGCCCGCGAGAAAGCGATCGCGGACGCGCGCCGCAAGGCGGAGATCTATGCCAAGGCTGCCGGCGTGACGCTCGGTGAGCCGATCAGCATTTCCGAGGAAGGCGCGCCCGTGCCGTTACACCGTGGCAAGGTGGCCGCGCCCATGGCCGCCGGCGCACCGGTCGCGCAAGGCGAGGAGACGCTTTCAGTGACGGTGAGCGTGTCCTGGACGATCAAGCCGAAGGAATAGTTGTTTCAGCGTCCTCACCGTTCGCGCAGAACATCCTGCTGATAGCGAAGTAGCGGCGAGAGCAGATAGCTCAAGATGGTGCGCGATCCCGTCTTGATTTCCACCGTCACTGCCATGCCCGGCGACAAATCGACCATCCGGTCGTCGACCCGCATTTTGGCACGGTCGAGCGATATGCGCGCGCTGTAGTTCAGCTCCTGCCCCTTCGGTTCGCTGGTGTCGTTCTGCGCTCCTACCCGTCGATCGCCGGGGCGGTCTTGTGGCTGGTCGCGGATGATAGCGTCCTGCGAAACGCCGAGAACCTCACCGCGCAGCAGGCCGTAGCGGGTGAAATTGAAGGTATCGATCTTGATCTCGGCTTGCTGGCCGGGATGGACAAAGCCGATGTCGCGGTTCGAGACCATCGCCTCGATTTCGAGCCGGCTATCGCGGGGAACGATCACCAGCAGGGCCTGTGCGGGCGTGACGACGCCGCCGACCGTGTGGATCGCGAGCTGCTGCACCACGCCATCAACCGGTGAAGCAAGCTGCTGAAGTCCGGTCTTCCGTTCAGCCTTGATCAGGTCCTGGGCAAGCCCGCTTGCCTTTTGCTCGGCCTTTGCGAGTTCGTCTGATAACGCGCGACGGTATTCTGCCACCGCCTGGCCGCGCGTCTCGCGAATAGCCGCCACGGCGGCCTCGGCTTCCTGCAGATGACTCTTCTGAACGCTGAGTTCCTCCTGCTGTTCGACCAGCAACTGCAAAACCTCGAAATAGCTGATCTTCGAACTCAGCTCCTTTTCCATCAAGGTCTTGCGAATATCGACGCGCTGCTGGACCACCGGGATCATGGCCTCGAGCTTGTGGATGGTGGCCCCCGTGGTGGCCTGTTCGGCTTCCTTCTGCGCCTGCTGCCGCGCCAGCGCGGCGATCTTGGCGCGGTGCTCCGTCACCTGGTTGAGCAAGAGTTGGCGCTGCGCGCTGACCAGTATCGGGTCCGCGCCGGCAGGCGGCGTGAAGTCGGCCTCGCGATCGTCCACGGCCGCGAGCGCCGCGCGCAGCCGCGCAGTGTTGAGTTTTTCGGCGAGGAGATCGTTGTGCAGATGGTCGCGCTCAGCCGCGTTGACGGTCGGATCGAGCTCGATCAGCACCTCGCCGGCTTTGACGGCCTGTCCGTCCTGCACCCGAATGGCGCGGACCACGCCGGTCTCGAACGGCTGGATCACCTTGGTGCGGCCGCTCGGCACGATTTTGCCGGTCGCCGACGCCACGATGTCGATCGTTCCCCACCAGGACCAGATCACCGCCGCGCCGAACAGAAAAATGATGATTATCACGGTCAAACGGCCGACCGGCGATGGCGGCGTCTCCATGATCTCCAGTGCGGCCGGCAGGAACGCGAGTTCGTCACTGCGCCGCTCCTGCACGCGCTTGAACGGAACGACGATTTGCGTCTGCTTGACGGGCAAGGCGCGGCTAACCGACTTCATAGATTCCTCCCTGCATCCGATGCAGCGCCGCATAACGGCCGCCGGTCTTGACCAGAGCGTCGTGGGTGCCGTCCTCGACCAGGCGACCGCGTTCGATCGTGACGATGCGATCCGCTGATCGCACGGTGGAGAGCCGATGCGCGATGATCAAAACGGTTCGTCCCTTGGCGATCTCTTTCATGTTCTGCTGAATGATGCGCTCACTCTCGTAGTCGAGCGCACTTGTGGCCTCGTCGAAGATCAGGATGCGCGGATCGGCGATCAGCGCGCGGGCTATCGCAATACGCTGGCGCTGGCCGCCGGAGAGGGTCGAGCCCCGCTCACCGACAATGGTATCGTAGCCTTCAGGCAGTTCGAGGATGAACTCATGCGCCCCCGCCAGCGTCGCCGCAGCGATGACGCGCTCCATCGGCATGGCCGGATCGCTGAGCGCGATATTCTCGCGCACCGAGCGGTTGAACAGCACGTTTTCCTGCAGGACGACGCCTATCTGGCGGCGTAGCCCGGCGGGGTCCGCCATCGCGAGATCCATGCCGTCAATCAGGACGCGCCCGCTTTCCGGCACATAGAGCCGCTGCACCAGCTTCGCGAACGTGCTCTTGCCAGATCCTGAAGGCCCGACGATGCCGACCATTTGCCCGGCCGGCACATCGAAACTGACGTCATGCAGCACCTGCTGTCCGTCGACGCGATAGCGGAATGTCACGTGGTCAAAGGTGATGTTGCCGCGGATCGCGGGCAACTGGGTGCGCCCAGCCGAATAGGTCGGTTCAGCCGTCGTGTTGAGGATGTCGCCCAGTCTGAGGACCGACAGCCGCGCCTGGTGAAAATCTTGCCAAACCTGCGCGAGACGCAATACCGGCGCGCTGACCCGCCCGGACAGCATGCTGAAGGCCACGAGTTCACCGACCGACAGGCCGCCGTCGATCACCTGCCTGGCACCGAAATACAGAATACCCGCGCTGGCGACCTTGCTGACGAACTGCACCATCTGGCTAGCAGTATTGCCGAGACACAAGACTCGGAAGCTCGCCGCCACGTAACCGGCAAGCTGTTCTTCCCAGTGCCGCTGCATCTGCGGCTCGACCGCCATCGCCTTGAGCGTTTCGATCCCGGTCACGCTCTCGACCAGAAAAGCCTGATTCTCGGCGCCGCGCCGAAATTTCTCGTCGAGCCTCCGCCTGAACAGCGGCGTCACGCCGGCCGAGATCGCGATGTAAAACGGGAACGAGCCGAGCACGATCCAGGTCAGCAGCGGCGAATAGGCGAACATGACCGCCAGAAATACGAAGGTGAACAGCAGGTCGATCGCCAGCGTCAGGGCCGAACTGGTAAGGAAATTGCGGATGTTCTCAAGTTCGCGCACCCGCGCGACCGAATCGCCGACGCGACGCGCCTGGAAATAGGCCATCGGCAGGGCCAGCAGATGATTGAACAGGCGCGCTCCGAGTTCGACGTCGATGCGGTTGGTGGTATGTGAGAACAGATAGGTTCGCAGGATGCCCAGCACGGTCTCGAACATCGAGATCGCCACCAGGCCGATGATCAGCACGTCGAGGGTGCTCAGCGAGCGATGCACCAGCACCTTGTCGATGACCACCTGGAAGAACAGCGGCGATACCAGCGCGAATATCTGCAAGAAGAACGACGCGACCAGCACTTCCCCCAAGAGATGCCGGTATTTGTGGATCGCACCGAGAAACCAGGTGATGTCGAAGCGTCGGGTGACATCGGATAATCCGGCGCGGCGTGTCATCAGGATCAAGCCGCCGTCCCAGATGGCGAGAAGCTCGGCCTTCGTCATCAAGGTGGGCCTGGATTCCGTCGGCGACTGAACCAGAACTTTCTCGTCGTCGGCCTTGGCAACCACCATGAAGCCGCCGTCGCGCAAGCTCGCAATCCCGGGCAAGGGTATCCTGGCAAGCCGCGACAAATCGGTGCGGCAGGCCCGGGCCTTCAATCCGAGAGCCTTGGCGCACCGGAGAATCTCCGATGCGCCAATCTTGTCCGTTCCGAACCGATGCCTGATCTGCTGGCGATCGGCCGCGACGCCCTGGAAATGCAACAACGTCACGAGAGCTTCGAGTCCCGAGTCGACTCGTCGCGTGCTGTCGGTTTCAGCGCTCATCACTATTTCTCCAGGGCAGCGTCGTGCTTACGCGTGCTGCGGCATTGCCAACGCCGGCTGCTGACCGGCTTGCGGATCGGCAATCGGCATCTCACCATGGCCCTCGCCCGCCGTGACGAAGCTCGATGCCATGAACTGCCCGAGCAGAGCGGCACTCGCGGCATCCGACATCGAAGCGCTCTCCGCCGGAGCGGCCGGAGGCAGGAAGCTGAAGCCGCTATCCTGAATGACGATGTTGTCGCCAGGCCCGCCGTCGAGCACGTCCTGCCCGGCGCCGCCAAGCAGGACATCGTCGCCCGCGCCACCTGTCAGAATGTCATTGCCGGGACCGCCAACCAGGACGTCATCGCCGTCGCCACCATTGGCGGTGAGCAAGATGCCCGTTCCCATTCCCGACGCCTCAATGATATCGTCGCCGCCGAGGCCATTGATCACGATGCGATCATTGGCCTCGAACCCCTTGATCGTCACGTCCTCCGCGAGACCTGACACCGTGATGACACCATTATTGTTGGTGACTGTGATCACATCGTCGCTGTTGGTTGCGTTGATGACGACCGTGTCCTCCGCCCCGTCATTGCCGCCCAGATCGAGATTGACCTGAGTGACGTTGGTTCCGGTCAGATCGTTGACCGTGATGAGGTCGACACCAGCCAACGTATTGAGCTGGATGTTCTCGACACCGTTGAGGTCCATGACGATGCCGGCGACGTTACGTGTCAGCCGCGCGCGGCTGCCATTGGCCGAGATATCAATGTTCTCGCTGATGTTTGCGCCGTTGAACAAGAGCGTATCCATACCGGCCTGACCCTCGACGGTATCGTTGCCGTCGCCTGGATTCCAGACGAAGGTGTCGTTGCCGGCGCCCAGCAACGCCGTGTCGTTGCCGCTACCGCCGAAGACGAGGTCATCGCCGGCGCTGCCCTTGATGACATCATCGCCGACGCCGCCGTTGAGCGTCAACTTGACCGCGCCGGCCGCGATCGTGGAGGCATCGACGGTGTCGTTGCCCTGGCCGCCGTTGATCACCAGCGCGTCGCCGGCTTCGGCGTTCGCGATCGTTACCTGCTCGGCCAGGCCGTTCACAACCAGCGATCCGCCGCTCTTGACGACGCTGATGGCGTTGTTGCCGACGGTGCCGTTGACGATCACGGTGTCCGGCTGGCTGTCACCACCCGGGGCACCGGGCGTGGCGCCGAGGTCGATCGCCACCTGCGTGACGCCGGTGCCGGCCAGATCGTTGACCGTGATGGTGTCGGCGCTTCCCAGGGCGTTGAGCTGTATTTTCTCGACGGCGTTGAGATCCATGACGATGCCGCCGACGTCGCGGGTAAGCCGCGTCCGGCCGCCATTGGCCGAGATGTCCATCAGCTCGCCGGCGTTGGAGCCGTTGAAGACCAGCGTGTCCGTACCCGTTCCGCCTTCGACGACATCGCTGCCCTCGCCGGGATTCCAGACAACGGTGTCGTTGCCGGTGCCGCCGATCAAAGTGTCGGCGCCTCGGCCGCCGGTGATGGTGTCGTTGCCGGCGCCGCCGTCGATGACGAGCTTGATGGATGCGGTCTGGGCATTGATGACGTCGTTGCCGGCGCCGGCGTTGACCGTCAGCACGTCGTTGGCGCTTTCCACGCCGGTGATGGAAACCTGCGCCGCCAATCCGCTGACCGTCACGGAACTGCCGGCACCGGCCACCACCTGGATCTGGTCGTTGCCGCCGGTGCCGGTGACCGTCACCTGATCGGCCGCACCGTCGCCGGTGCCGCTGCCGAGCGTCGCGCTCAGGTCGAGCGCAACCTGCTTGATGCCGGTATTGCTCAGATCGCCGACCGTGATGTTGTCGGCGCCGCCGAGAGCCGCGAAGTTGACGCGCTCGACGCCGTTGGTGTCCATCGTGATATTGGCGACGTCGCGGGTGAAGCGTCCGCGGGTGCCATTGGCCGTGATGTTGATATTCTCGGTGATGTTGGAGCCGTTGAACTGCAGCGTATCGGTGCCGTCCTGGCCCTCGACGGTGTCGTTGCCATCGCCGGGATTCCAGACGAACGTGTCGTCGCCGGCACCAAGCATGGCCGTGTCATTACCGCGACCGCCAATGATAAGGTCATTGCCATCGCCGCCGATCAGCATATCCGCGCCGTCGCTGCCGGTGATGGTGTCGTTGCCCGCACCGCCGTCCAGGGTCAGCTTCACGTGGGCGGCGAGACCGTTGCCGGCCGTGATGACGTCGTCGCCGCCATTGGCGTTGACCACGATGTTCTCGGTGGTGCCGATATCGAGGAAGAAGGGCGCGGGGGTGATGCGATCGAAGCGCACGCGGGTACCGTTGGCGGTGATCGTGAACGTTTCGGCGCCGTTGCCGCCATTGACCTCGGCAGTATCGGTGCCGTCGCCGCCTTCGAGCAGGTCGCTGTCGTCACCCGGATTCCAGATCATGCGATCGTCGCCGGCACCGCCGAATATCTGGTCGTCCGCGTCGCCGCCGGTGAGCGTATCGTTGCCGGCGCCGCCGAACAGCAGGTCGCTGCCGCCCTTGCCGAGCAGGATGTCGTTGCCATTCTGGCCGAACAGCTGGTCGTTGCCCGAGCCGCCGGTGAGCGTGTCGTTGCCAGCGCCACCGAACATCTCGGCAGCAGGCATTGCGCCGTTGGCTTCGTCGATCGTGAGCGTGTCGTTGCCGTCGAGACCGAACACCTGGATTTTGATGGTGTTGGCGACGGTTGCTTTACCTCCCGTGATCGGGACAGCACCGCCGTTGACGAGAATGTTACCTGCCGCATCGCGACTTAATTTAACGCTGTTGGTGGCTACGTCGCCGAAGACCGAGAGAAAGCCGTTGGGAGAAAATGACGCCTTGACAGCCATGCTAAAAAATTCCTTCCGAAGAGATAAGCCCCTCAGCGTCACGCTTAGCCGCAGCTCGCGTGCCAGACTTGAAGCTTCGCTTCAGGCGGCCTTGAATTGTGGTCCAGATTTTCTGATTGTTTTCCCAACTGTGATATGGTTCACGACCCGGTGACCACTGCCGGCTGGGTCACCAACGTGCGATTCATTCTTGTCGATCACATCCTCGATACTGATCTTCGCGAATTACACCGCGGACCGGAATCGGTTGAGGTCGAACCGCAAGTGCTCGATCTGCTGATTTACCTGATCCAGAATCGCGATCGCGTCGTCACCAAGGATGACCTCATTGCATCTGTCTGGCGGGGACGCAGCGCATCGGACACGACGCTGACAAGCCGCATCTACGCGGCGCGAAGGGCAATCGGCGACAACGGCCGCGATCAGAAGCTGATCCGCACCATCGCGCGTAAGGGTCTCCGCTTCACTGGCGAGGTACGCACACAAGCAGACCAGGCGCCCCACGCAATCGATTCGCCTCCGGATGCAGCGGGCAAGCTCTCGCAACCCGCTCCGCCGCTTCCTGATCGTCCTGCCATCGCCGTGCTGCCCTTCAGCAACATGAGCGGTGATCCGGAGCAGGATTATTTTTCCGACGGCATCAGTGAAGATATCATCGCCGCGCTATCGAAGCTGCGCTGGTTCTTCGTCATCGCGCGCAACTCTTCGTTCGTCTACAAGGGCAGGGCCGTCCATTTGAAGCAAGTGGGCAAGGATCTTGGCGTCGGCTACGTGCTCGAAGGCAGCGTGCGCAAAAGCGGCGGGCGCGTACGCATTACCGCGCAGCTCAACGACGTCGCCAACGGAAGCCACGTTTGGGCGGAACGTTACGACCGCGACGTCGCCGATATATTCGCTGTGCAGGACGAGATCACCGAGGCGATTGTCGCTGCGATCGAGCCGCAGCTCTACGCAGCCGAGAATTTTCGTGCCCGGCGCAAGCCGCCCGGCAACCTCGACGCCTGGGACCTGGTGATGCGCGGGCTTTCTTATTACTGGCGCGTGACGCAGCAGGATCACGCCATCGCGCAAGATCTGTTGCAGAAGGCGATTGGCATCGATCCCAACAACGGGCAGGCGCTCGGCGTGCTCGGCGCCAGTTATACATTCGGCGCCCACATGGGATGGGTCGAGTTAAAGGACATCGTGCCAATCGCCGAAAGTACGGCGCTGGCGGCGATCCGGGCCGACAGTGAGGACGCATGGGCGCATTTTGCGCTCGGCGCGGTCTATCTGATCACGCGACGCTTCGACGATTCGCTGGCCGAATTCGAACTGGCGCTGCGCCTCAATCCGAATTTTTCGCAGGTCCAAAACTATTATGCCGCCGCATTGGGATTTTGCGGCCGCTGGCAAGAAGGCGTCGAGGCGGCCCGCCGCGCGATCCGGCTCAGCCCGCGCGATCCGTTCCTGGCGCTTTACTACGGCTCTGCCTGCATGGCCCAATATATCGGACGCAATTACGACGAGGCGTTGCAGATGGCGCGGACCGCCGTCCGCCTCCGCAGCGATTACGCCGCCGCCCACCGTGTGCTGACCGCTGCCGCCGGCATGACCGCGTCTCTGGAGATCGCCACTGCTGCGCTCCAGGAATTGCGTCGCGCGCAGCCCAGTGTTTCGCTCGCCTGGGTCAGGGATCACGTGCCGATCCAGCACGCGGCCGACCTCGAACATTATCTGGAAGGTCTTCGGCGGGCCGGTCTGGACTAGGAATTTGTTTGACGCGCTTTCTTCGCGAACCCACTTCGCTTGAACACGGCTTTAAATCTCCACCACCTGCCCCGGCTTCAGCGCCGCGAACCGCTCGGGCGGAATCTTCGCCTCCTTGAGCGCATCGGCCAGCGCATTGACCGGCTCGTCGATCGCTTCATCCGTCAGCTGGAACGTGCCGTGATGATGCGCCAGCGCTTCTTGCGCGCCGCAATCGGCGAGCGCCTTCACCGCATCGGACGGATTCATGTGCTGGTCCTTCATGAACCAGCGCGGCTCATAGGCGCCGATCGGCAATATCGCCAGCCGCAGCGGCCCGTGCTTCTCGGCGACGCGGCGGAAATGCTTGCCCTCGCCGTAACCAGAGTCGCAGACGATGTAGAGTTTCCCCGCCGGCGTCTCCAGCACAAAACTCGCCCACAGCGCCTTGTTGCGATCGAACAATCCGCGCGCCGACCAGTGCCGCGTCGGCACCAGCGTCACCGCGATGCCGTTGCCGAGTTCGACGCGATCCTGCCAGTCGAATCCCTCGGCTTTGATCGCGCTGTCCGTATCACGCATGGTGACGTCGTTGCCGAGCGGCGTGATCACGCGCGGCGAAAACTTTTCTGCAAGCTTCGACAGCGTCGCGATGTCGAGATGGTCGTAATGACCGTGCGAGACCAGCACGACGTCGATCTTGGGCAGCGCGTCGAAGGCGATGCCGGGATCGTTGTGCCGCCGCGGCCCGGCAAAGGAAACCGGCGAGGCCCGCATCGACCACACGGGATCGATGAGGATGTTCAGATCCCGGGTCTGGATCAGCCAGGTGACGTGGCCGACATAGGACAGCCGCACCTTGTCATCGCTGACGCGCGGCGGCGGCGTATCGCTGTGGGCATTCGGCACCCAATCCGGCCAGCTCGCGCGTTTGCGATCGGTGCCGAACTGCCAGCGCAGCACCTCGGCCAATGATTTCGGCGGCGCGCCATCGGGATCGAAGAAGCGGGTTCCGTCGAAATGATCGGAAACGGGGCCGTCATAGGTCTTCATATTGCTGATCCAGATCGAGGGCGCACCGATGGCTGCGGCGGCGCCGGCAAGCACTGTAAAGACACGGCGGCGGGTGATGGGCACGGAAGATCGCGAAGGGCGGGAGAGAGTGGATGACATGGGGCTTTATATGGCGTGTCATGGCTCAACTTGGAACCTGCGGTAAAAGGGCACGCGCGCTCCGACTTGTCCTAAACGCTAAAAGCGTCGATGCTTCAGAGCCTTAGAACTAAGCTCGCGGGGCATTATACCCCAGTTTCTCCTTGACTTCCGCCCCTTCCCGGCGTTTAACCCGCGCACTTTCTCGGAAAGACGTTCTTTTCGACCCGCCGCCCGGCCCATGAGACCGGAGGCCAACGCCCGACAGCGCGATGCGCCCTCGGGCGCGAAAGCGTTTGGACGATCGTTTCGGCGTGTTCCGCCGAGACATATGTAGGTCGTCATACCCCGCCTTGTGCGCAATTGCGTACAAGGCGGGCGATGACAGTGGTGGATGAATCGATATAGCGCCTGCGAACAGCAGGACAAAGGACAACGGCATTGTTCGACAATCTGTCGGAAAAGCTTGGTGGGATACTCGATCGGCTGACGGGCCGCGGTTCGCTGTCGGAGGCCGATGTCGACGCCGCGATGCGCGAGGTGCGCCACGCGCTGCTGGAAGCCGACGTCTCGCTCGACGTGGTCAGAGGCTTCACCGACCGCGTCCGCGAGCAGGCGGTCGGCGCCACCGTCGTCAAGTCGGTGACGCCCGGCCAGATGGTGGTCAAGATTGTCCATGACGAACTGATCGCCACGCTTGGTTCCGACGGCCAGACCATCGACCTCAATGCGGTGCCGCCGGTCGCCATCATGATGGTCGGTCTGCAAGGCTCCGGCAAAACCACCACCACCGCAAAACTCGCCTGCCGCATGACCCAGCGCGACAAGCGCAAGGTGCTGATGGCCTCGCTCGACATCTACCGCCCGGCGGCGATGGAGCAATTGGCCGTGCTCGGCCGCGACCTCGATATTCCGACGCTGCCGATCGTGGCCGGCCAGAAGCCGGCGCAGATCGCCAAACGCGCCCTCGAAGCCGGCAAGCTCGGCGGCTATGACGTGGTGCTGCTCGACACCGCCGGCCGCACCACGCTCGACGAAGAGATGATGAGCGAAGCGGCCGAGATCAAAACCACGGCCAATCCGCATGAAGTGCTGCTGGTCGCGGATTCCCTGACCGGCCAGGACGCGGTCAATCTCGCGCGCGCCTTCGATCAGCGCGTCGGCCTCACCGGCATCGTACTGACGCGCGTCGACGGCGATGGCCGCGGCGGCGCCGCGCTGTCGATGCGCGCGGTCACCGGCAAGCCGATCAAACTGATCGGCACCGGCGAAAAGACCGACGCGCTGGAAGATTTTCATCCGAGCCGCATCGCCGGCCGCATCCTCGGCATGGGCGACGTGGTGTCGCTGGTCGAACGCGCGGCGGCGAATATCGACGCCGAAAAGGCCGCGCGCACCGCCGAGCGGATGCGCAAGGGCCAGTTCGACCTGACCGACATGCGCGAGCAGTTGCTGCAGATGGCGAACATGGGCGGCATCAGCGGGTTGATGGGCATGATGCCCGGCGTTGCCAAGATGAAGAATCAGATCGCCGCCGCCGGGATCGACGACAAGATTTTGAAGCGCCAGGTCGCGATCATCGATTCGATGACGCGGGCCGAGCGCAAGAACCCTGACATCCTGAAAGCCAGCCGCAAGAAGCGCATCGCCGCGGGCGCCGGCCAGAATGTCGAGCAGGTCAACAAGCTCCTGAAGATGCACCGGAACATGGCCGACATGATGAAGGCCATGGGCTCGGGCAAGCGCGGCCCGATGGCCGGCATCGCGCAGGCGATGGGCTTTGGCGGCGGCATGAAGCCGCCCTCGCCGGAAGAAATGAAGGCGCTGGCCGACAAGATGCAGGGCGGCGCTGGCGGCCTACCGAATTTGCCGAAGGATCTTCCGGTCGGCCTGCGTCAGGGACTGCCGAATGTGCCGGGCCTTACAGGCCTCAGCGGCAAGCCGACCTTGCCGGGCCTCGGCGGCTTTCCCGGGAAGAAGAAATGACCTCTTCCGTCATTGCGAGCGCAGCGAAGCAATCCACCCTTCGCCAAGAACCAAGCTGGATTGCTTCGTCGCTTCGCTCCTCGCAATGACGAATTCGACCAAACAGACTTTCAATTAACCCACACTCAGGAGAACCAAATGTCAGTCGTTATTCGCCTCGCTCGCGCAGGCACCAAGAAGCGCCCGGTCTATCACGTCGTCGTTGCCGACTCGCGCTTTCCCCGTGACGGCCGCTTCATCGAGCGGCTCGGTCATTTCAACCCGCTGCTGCCGAAAGATAATGAGTCGCGGCTGAAGCTCGACATGGACAAGGTGAAGTCCTGGCTCGCCAAGGGCGCGCAGCCGTCGGATCGCGTGACCCGCTTCCTGGATGCCGCCGGCATCGTCAAGCGCCCCGCCCGCAGCAACCCGGAAAAGGCCGTGCCGCGCAAGGAGCGCAAGGCGCGCGCCGAAGCCGCCGCAAAGGCGTAAAGCGTAGCGGCGCACGACGGTGGCAGCACCGATTTGCGTCGCCCGTATCGGCGCTGCGCACGGCGTGCGCGGCGCGGTGAAACTGTGGACGTTCACCGAAGATCCGCTGGCCGTAAAACATTACGGCCCGCTGATGACCAAGGACGGCGCGCGCCAGTTCGAGGTGACGCATGTCCGCGAGGCCAGGGACCATCTGGTGGCGACGCTGAAGGGCATCGCCACCCGCGAGGACGCCGAACGGCTCAACGGCATCGAGCTCTATGTCGCGCGCGAAAAACTGCCCGAGACCGATGAGGACGAATATTATCACGCCGACCTGATCGGGCTGGCGGCCGTCAACGCCACGGATGAGCCGCTCGGCCGCGTGATCGCGATCCATAATTTCGGCGCCGGCGACATTATCGAGATCGCGCCGCCGCAGGGGCCGACCATGCTGCTGCCGTTCACCAATGCGGTGGTGCCGACGGTCGATCTCGCAGGCCGCCGCGTGGTGATCGAACTGCCGCACGAAATCGAAGGCGACGACGCCCGCTCAGCCGAATGACAGCGTGATGACGGACTTCAAGCGCCGCCGACAAAGAGCTTGCACTTAACATCCGGCTCGTTCACCTTTGGGTTGTTTCCCGCCCGAGAGTGATTTCTGAAAATCCGGAGTTTTCCATGATGCGCCGCTGCCTTCTGGCAACGATTGGCCTGCTTGCGTCCGCGAGCGTCCTGTCCGCCCAGACGCCGCCGAGCCAACCGCCTGCCCCCGCATCCACCGAGTCGCCCAGCCCGCAGGAGACCATGGAGGATCCGCAGATTGGCGACCACTGGACTTACGAGCTTCGCGACGACATCTCCGGCGATCTCAAGTCGACGGTTACCCACACCATCACCGACATAACCCCTAAGGAAATCAGCGTCAGGCTCGCCGTTCTCGGTCGACCCAACGGCGGCTACTACACCTATGACCGCGCGTGGGATCTCATCAATACCGGCACCTGGCGTTCTACGCCAAATGACGGCACGGGCATTCGTGCGCCCCTTGCGATCGGGAAGACATGGTCTTTCAAGTCCACCGATTCCAACACATCTTCCGGTGTCAGTCTGAAGACCTCAGGCACTTCGAAGGTGACCGCGAAGGAAACCTTGACCACCCGCGCCGGCACCTTCGAGACATTCAGAATCGAGACGACTTACGAGTCGCGCAACTCCAACGATGCGACCAAAAAATATCTATCCGAGCAGCAGACCTGGTACGCGCCCGCGATCAATCATTGGGTGAAGCGCACCCATGTCAGCAGGTCGGAAGGCAAGGTCCGCGACAGGAGCGCTGCCGAGTTGGTCGAATACGGCCGCCGCTGATTGGTCGTCGCACATTCCATAAATGAGAAATGCCCCGGGGGTAGCCGATGTATCGTTACGTGATGATGGGGATGATTTACCTGCTCGCCGGCAACGTGCAGGCGCAGACTGCGAGCGAGGCACCGGCCCAGTCCGGATCCGCGGCGGCCAAGCCAGTGATCTCGATGGAAGAGCCGCTGCAGGGCGACTTCTGGACCTATGAAGTGCGAGACGAGATCAGCGGAACGGTCAAGGCGATTCGGAAAAGTCTGGTCACCGAGGTGACGCCCACCGAAATCAGCGTTCGCTTTACTACCCAGGGCAAGGAAAGCGAGGGCGGGTTCAATGTCTTCGACCGATCCTGGAATCTGAAAGGCGCGGCTCCGTGGAAGTACCAGCCCCACGATGGCTCAGGAATCCAGTTGCCGCTGAAAGCAGACGCAAGCTGGAAATTCCAGGGCGACGACGTCAACGCCGGCAATGGCAACATCTGGAAGCGGTCCGGCCGCTCGCAGGTCGTAGGTCAGGAAACCATCACCACGAAGGCGGGCACGTTCGAGACATTCAAGATCGAAACGACGGTCTCCAGGCGGCCAACCAACGACCCAACCCGCAAAATGGAAATCAAGCAGCAGACCTGGTACGCCCCATCGATCGACCACTGGGTAAAGCGCACCCTGGTTGCACGTGGGAACGGCAACCTGCTCGCCAACAATTCCATGGAGCTCATCGAGTACGGCCGCAAGAAATAGCCGTTTGCGATGTCGTTGTCGGGCCCTCCTGCCCCGGCGCAAGAGCGACTCAGAACTGCGGTGACACAGAGTCTCGACGTTACGGCCGTGGTGCCGTAACGAGAGCCCATGAGCTCTTCTCCGACGATATGGCGCGCCACCGTCCTCACGCTTTTCCCCGAGATGTTTCCCGGGCCGCTCGGCATCAGCCTGGCCGGCAAGGCGCTGACTTCAGGCCTATGGGAACTGGAGGCGCGCGACATCAGGGATTCCGCGACCGACCGCCACCGCAGCGTCGATGACACGCCGGCCGGCGGCGGCCCGGGCATGGTGCTGCGGGCCGATGTGCTGGCGGCGGCGATCGATGCCGCGGACGCTGGCCAGGATCGCCCGCGCCTGCTGATGAGCCCGCGGGGTCGGCCATTGACCCAGTCGCTTGTGGCGGAACTCGCCGCTGGCCCCGGGCCGCTGGTCGTCTGCGGCCGGTTCGAGGGAGTCGATCAGCGGGTCATCGAAGCCCGGCACCTCGAGGAGGTCTCGATCGGCGACTATGTGCTGTCCGGTGGCGAGATCGCCGCGATGACCCTGATCGACGCCTGCGTGCGGCTTTTGCCGGGTGTGATGGGCAAGCAGGCCTCGGGCGAGGACGAAAGCTTTTCCGAAGGACTACTGGAATACCCCCAATTCACCCGCCCGCAGGAGTTCGAGGGCCGCGGCATCCCGGAAATCCTTATCTCAGGCGACCATGCCAAAGTGGCGGCATGGCGCCGGGCCGAAGCCGAGGCCCTGACCCGGACGCGCCGGCCGGATTTATGGGCCGCGAGGCCCGGCCAAAAAGGCACAAAAAGAACGACAGACGGGTGACAAGCGCCCGCCTATGCCTTATACGAGCGCCAAATCCGCGCAATGGCAGGATAGATGGACGTCGCGCAGCCCGCTGCCGGGCGCGCCGCCGATGGAGATTTCAATGAACCTCATTCAACAGCTCGAAAAAGAGCAATTCGAAAAGCTGTCGGCGACCAAGTCGATTCCGGAATTCGGCCCCGGCGACACCGTGATCGTCAACGTCAAGGTGGTCGAAGGCGAGCGTACCCGCGTGCAGGCCTATGAAGGCGTTTGCATCGGCCGTTCCGGCGGCGGGCTCAACGAGAGCTTCACCGTCCGCAAGATTTCCTACGGCGAAGGCGTAGAGCGCGTGTTCCCGGTGATGTCGCCGATGATCGACTCGATCAAGGTGGTGCGCCGCGGCAAGGTGCGTCGCGCCAAGCTGTATTACCTGCGCCAACTGCGCGGCAAGTCGGCCCGCATCGTCGAGAAGCAGGACCGCGCGACCGCCGTCGGCGAGTAATTCGTCTCCCAGGAGATGTGACGAAAAGCGCGGGGTTTTGCCCCGCGCTTTTTTGTTGCGCCTCCCCGTCATTGCGAGCGCAGCGAAGCAATCCATCTATCCCCGGGCGGGAAGGTGGATTGCTTGGCTTCGCTCGCAATGACGGGTGGTCACAAACGCATATCGCCCTTAGATACCTCATGTGCTATGAGGCTGGAATGGTTCTAGATCGGACGAATTCTGCGGGCTCGCGCGTCGCACCCATCGTCATCGACGATCGCTCGCGGCTGCCCGGCCGGTTCTTCGGACGGTTCGCGACGTCGGCGACATCCGAGCTTACGCGCGCAGCTTGATGCTGCGCCGACGTCCGTTGCTTGCGCGTATCCGCGCTTGACCGCTCACACAGAATTTCATTTTGGAGCTTACGCTCATGTCCAAACCGACCACACTGTACGACAAGATCTGGAACGACCATCTGGTGCACGAAGCCGATGACGGCACATGCCTGCTCTATATCGATCGCCATCTGGTGCACGAAGTGACCTCGCCGCAGGCGTTCGAAGGCCTGCGCGCGACGGGGCGCAAGGTTCGCGCGCCGGAAAAGACGCTGGCCGTCGTGGATCACAACGTCCCGACCACCGACCGCAGCAAACCCAATCCCGACCCTGAAAGCATCGAGCAGATCCGGGCGCTGGCGGACAACGCCAAGGAGTTCGGCGTCGAATATTTCAACGAATTCGACAAGCGCCAGGGCATCGTCCACGTGATCGGCCCCGAGCAGGGCTTCACGCTGCCCGGCACCACCATCGTCTGCGGTGACAGCCACACCTCCACCCATGGCGCGTTCGGCGCGCTGGCGCACGGCATCGGCACGTCGGAAGTCGAACACGTGCTGGCGACGCAAACGCTGATCCAGAAAAAAGCAAAAAACATGCGCGCGGTGGTCGACGGCAAATTGCCCGACGGCGTCACCGGCAAGGACATCATCCTGGCGATCATCGGCGAGATCGGCACCGCCGGCGGCACCGGCTACGTGCTGGAATATGCCGGCGACGCCATCCGTGCGCTCTCGATGGAAGGCCGCATGACGGTCTGTAACATGTCGATCGAGGGCGGCGCCCGCGCCGGCCTGATCGCGCCGGACGAAAAGGCGTTCGAATTCCTGAAAGGCCGCCCGAAGTCGCCGAAGGGCGCCGACTGGGACGCCGCGATGCGCTATTGGGAAAAGCTGCGCTCCGACGACGGCGCGCATTTCGACCACGAGATCCGGCTGGACGCGGCAAAGCTGCCGCCGATCGTGACCTGGGGCACCTCGCCCGAGGACGTGGTGTCGATCACAGGCTTCGTGCCGGATCCCGACAAGATCGCGGACGAGGCCAAGCGGCTGTCGAAGCACCGCGCCCTGAAATATATGGGCCTGGCGGCGGGGACGAAGATCACCGACATCAAGCTCGATCGCGTCTTCATCGGCTCCTGCACCAACGGCCGGATCGAGGATCTGCGCGCCGCGGCGAAAGTCGCCGAGGGCAAGACGGTCAACGCCCACGTCAATGCGATGATCGTGCCGGGTTCGGGCATCGTGAAGGAACAGGCCGAAGCCGAGGGCCTCGACAAGATCTTCATCAAGGCCGGCTTCGAATGGCGCGAGCCGGGCTGCTCGATGTGCCTCGCCATGAACCCCGACAAGCTGTCCCCGGAAGAGCGCTGCGCCTCGACCTCGAACCGCAATTTCGAGGGCCGCCAGGGCTTTAAGGGCCGCACCCATCTGGTGTCGCCGGCCATGGCAGCAGCGGCGGCGATCGCCGGGCACTTCGTCGACATCAGGGAGTGGCGTTAATCCTCCCTTTGCCTAGATAGCGAGACGTTCTGGCAACGCCACGTTAACAGGCAGAGCGCAGAGTGGTCCCTTGCGAAGCGCGTTCGCGAGGGACCTGGCCGTGACGGACAAGCCTGAATTTGTCGATATGATCAGCGAGGCGACGCGGCAGGTGCGGCGGCGCATGGCGCCGCGCATCGTCGACCTGCAGCCCGTCGCCAAGGAAACCTCGCGCCTCAGTCACTGGCCGCCGGAACATTGGGCACAGTGGCGGCTGGCGAAGCTGACCCCTTGGAAGATCAAGCCTTGGGAAGGCAAGGATTGGGATTGAACTGAGCGTTTGCCGCTCAAAAAAACAGGCGCCGAACGGGGCGCCTGTTTCGTTTCAGCCTGATCTTACCAATACCGGTATGCGTAATAGCGGTGGCGCCACCACGGACGGCAGATCTTGCGCGGCCCGTAATAGGTCAAGATCACGCGGCAGCGGCGCGGATAATAGTAGGCCGGGTACGTGTAGTAGGCCGGCGCGAAGTAGAAGCGGCTGTGGAAGTGGCGCCGGTGGTGGAAGTGCGGCCGATGGAAGACGTGAGGCCGGAGGAACGCGTGACGATGTGCGAAGCGGTGGCCGCCGCCATGGAAGACCGGCGCCGCACGAAAACCGCCACGGTGGATCGCCATCCCACCACCTCTGAATCCACCGCCGTGAATGGCCGCGCCGCCACCGCGGAAACCGCCGCCATGAAATGCCGCTCCGCCGCCGCGGAAGCCACCGCCATGAAAGCCGCCGCCACCGCCGCCACGGAAGCCGCCGCCATGGAAACCACCACCGCCGCCACCACCGCGAAAGCCGCCGCCGCCCATCCCACCGCGGTGTTGAACCTGGGTCGTCAGTCCGTCGGTTGCGTATTTTACTGAAGGCGCCGCGCCGGGACTTGCAAGCGAGAGCGCCTCGGCGCGCTGTTGTGATGTCGCTGCGAGCGCGAATACCGCCGCAGCAGTAACGCCCAGACAGCGGACTAGGCCGCGTCCGGGATTCGATATCGACATGGATGAATCCTCCCTAACCGGCAACGGTGCCTTGCGCCGCACTGCGGTTGGCCCCGTCGCATCCCTTTGCGATCGCTCCCAATGTGAAATTAGAGACAGGCACGTGAACGCGCCATGAATGCGCAGGAAGGAGCGCTGAAGAGATTTTTTGCGGCTGACCGAAGTTGTGCACGCTCACCACCAGAACGGCCCGAACCCGATGCCGAAGGTGAACGGCGCCGGCGAGTCATAGGGATACGGCCGATAGTAGACCGGCCGATTGTAGTAATAGGGACGGTCGTACGGACGATAGTAGCCGTAATGACGATAGTAGCGCCTGTTATAGCGGTGTGCGCTGAAATCAGTGACGTCGGATGTGCCGGCGCTCTGCGCCTTCGTCTGCGGCGCCGCGACGACCGGACCGATCGCGGCCGATCCGGCAACCACGAGCGCGCTTGCGACAAAGGCTGCCCCGATCAAGCTCTTCATGACGGACTCCTCTCGTTGATCACGACCATCAAATACGCGCAGCAATCCCGCCAGTTTCAAGGCCCAGCCAAAACGAAAACAGGCCCGCAATGAAGCGGACCTGTGCGATATCTGCGCCAAGCTGTCGCACTTACCAGCGGTGCCAGTGGCGGTGATGGTGGTGATGGCCGCGGTGATGGTGCCAGCGGTGCCACCGATGATGGTGACGATGCCGCCAATGCACTTCCGTGGTCGCCAGCCTGGCGTCTTCCTGAACCGCCGCGGCGGCGCCGGGATTGCTGAGCGACAGCGCATTGGCGCGCTCGGCTGGAGCTGCGAGCGCGAGCAACGCGCCAACGGCGGCGAGCCCCAAAACTTTCGTGAACTGCATGAATGCTCTCCTTGGGTCGGTGTCCACGTCTGCGCCGAATCGCTCGCCGCAACGCTGTACGCAATCTGACGCGAGCGACTTGAATGGGCTCTGAATGAATGCGTCACGAAGATGAACGGATGACGGCTGCGGCTCGCCGCAATCCCTTGCGCACGCCAACCGGCGCAGGACGCCGTCGCGACTTCAACGCAAAAGCCGAATCCCCGTCGCGTCAGGACGCGTCAAAAAATGGAAGAAAAAATCTAGCCCGGCCGCCAGTAGCAGTTCATGCGCGGGGTGATCACCGTGCCGCTCGGCCGGTACTCCTGCACGTAATGCGCGGTGCAAGAGCGCACGGCGTTGGGGCCGGGGTTGTAGCGCGGGTAGACGTCGGGCGCCCATTCCTCCTGCCGATAGATCGGCACCCGCCGCAGCGGCCGCCGGCGCTGCGCGGACACATCCGTGACGACCGGCTTCAGCGCCACCCCGACCCGCAGCTCCGGCAATGCCGTCTGCGCCTGCGCCATCGTACCGGGGAGCAGGAGCCCGGCAAAAGCAGCCCATGCTGCGATCGTCACAATCCGCTTCATCTTCAGTCCACCCACGCCTGATATCCCCCGTACGGTCCCCGATTGGCGCGCCGAGGTCAACTCCGCAAAACCAGGATGCGCACGGGCATAACACACGCTAAATACGTCCTGATGTGGACCGAAGCAAAAGCCCCCTCGCTCGCCGAGATGGAAGCCATGGCGCATGAGGTGTTCGAGCGCCTGCCAAAGACGTTTCGAACCCTGTGCCAGGGTGTAGTCATCCGCGTCGACGATTTTCCGACCGACGAGGTTTTGGACGAAATGCAGGCGCAAAGCGAGTTCGACCTGCTCGGCTTATTCCAGGGCATCGGCCTGCCGCAGCAGAGCAACGACGACGTCGCCCGCCTGCCCAACATGATCTGGCTCTACCGCCGGCCGATCCTCGACTACTGGGCTGAGCATGAGGAAACGCTGGGCCATATCGTCCGCCACGTCCTGATCCACGAGATCGGGCACCATTTCGGGCTGTCGGACGCCGATATGGAGGCGATCGAGGCCTCCGCGGGCTAAGGCGTTTTCGGGCGACCAGGCGCCGTTCGCCCAATCGCGCCAGAACAGGCGGCCTATGCGCAAATCGGCCTTTTGCAGGGGCCATATTCGCGATAAATTATCGGCCTTGCCCCCATTTCAACCGGGAAGTGCGATCGATGGAAAAGTTCACCACACTGGAAGGCGTCGCGGCGCCGCTGAAGATCATCAATGTCGACACCGACATGATCATCCCGAAGCAGTATTTGAAGACCATCAAGCGCACCGGCCTCGGCAAGGGGCTCTTTTCCGAGCAGCGCTACAAGGATGACGGCAGCGAGAATCCGGACTTCGTGCTCAACCAGCCGGCCTACCGCAACGCCAAGGTGCTGGTCGCCGGTGACAATTTCGGCTGCGGTTCCAGCCGCGAGCACGCGCCGTGGGCGCTCCTGGATTTCGGCATCCGTTGCGTGATCTCGACCTCGTTCGGCGACATCTTCTACAACAACTGCTTCAAGAACGGCATTCTGCCGATCCGCGTCACCCAGGACGACCTCGACAAGCTGTTCGACGACGCCGAGCGCGGCGCCAACGCCACCCTGACCATCGACCTCGCCAACCAGGAGATCCGTGGCCCCGACGGCGGCAAGGTGAAGTTCGAGATTGATCCGTTCCGCAAGCACTGCCTGATGAACGGCCTCGACGACATCGGCCTGACCATGGAAAAGAAATCGTCGATCGACGATTACGAGGCGAAGCTGAAGAAAGAGCGCGCCTGGGCGTGATCGTGTCGCCTGATCGTGTTACGAGAGCCCCGATCACATCGGGGCTCTTTCGTTAAGCGGAGGCGACGCGGATGCGGCCTGACGTCGTCACTTTCTGGCACGGCCGGCTCGACGGGCTGCGGCTGACCTGCCTGCGGTCGCAGGTCGCCGCCGGCCACAAGGTCACCGTCTACAGTTTCGATCCGCTGCCGGGCCTGCCCGACGGCGTCGGCAATGCCGAGGCCGAGGCGATCCTGCCGCATTCGTTTTCCGAACGGCTGCGCCCGCCCGAGCCGGACGGAAGCTGGCGCGACTGGACCATTTTGCAGTTCAGCGACTTTTTCCGGATGCGGCTGATGGCCGAAAAGGCCGGCCTGTGGCTCGACGCCGATGTGCTGTTGCTGAAGCCGGTCGAGATCGATCCGGCCAAACCTTATTTCGCCTGGGAACGGCCGCGCCAGCTCGGCAATTCGGTGCTGTACCTGCCGTCAGACGATCCGATCGTGCTGGCATTCGAGGATCTGATGGAGCAGGAGGATCTGACGCCGGACTGGCTGGCGCTGCGTCATCGCCTCACCTTCATGCTGCGCCAGCTGCGACGCCGATCGAGCCGTCTCTCCGACATCCGCGTCGCAATCTACGGCCCGGCAGCGCTGACTGCGCTCGCGCGCCGCTCGGGTGAATTGCAGCACGCGCTGCCGAAGCAATCCTTCTACGCTGTGCATGCCGAGCCGAAACTGTTCTTCGAGCCGGCGGATTTTTCAGGCCTGCTCGCCGATCCCGAGATCGTCGGCCTGCACATCTCGCCGAAAGGCCGCGGCGGCGAAAAGCCGATGCCCGGCAGCCTTTATGCCTGGGCGGCAGAGAGATTCGGCTCGTAGCCGCAGCGTGCTGTCTTACGTTCTCCCACAAGGGAAGGAAGAAACGCCGTTGAGCAAAGATTTCAGTGCCCCATCGCCGCGATGGCGTCCGCAATCGCGATCGTCCGCTTCGCCATGTCGGCATGCAGCCGCTCCACCATCCGCCCGTCGAGCTGGATGGCGCCCCGTGAGGCGTTTTCCGGCTTCTCGAATGCCGCGATGATCTTGCGCGCCTGCTCGACCTCCTCGGCCGGCGGCGTGAAAATGGCGTTGCACGCCTCGATATGGCTCGGATGGATCAGCGTCTTGCCGTCGAAGCCGAGATCGCGGCCCTGCGCGCATTCGGTCGCAAAGCCATCAATATTGCTGATGTCGCTGTAGGGCCCGTCGAGAATTTCGAGCCCGTGCGCGCGCGTCGCCAGGATGCAGTGCGTAATCATCGGGATCATCGCCGCGCGGCCGGGCTGCATGCGGATCCGCGTCTCCCGCGAGATATCATTGGGCCCGAACACGAAGCCCGCAAGCCGGGTCTCGGAATCCTTCGATGCCGCCGCGAGCTTGTCGGCGTCCAGCACCCCGCGCGCGGTTTCGAGCATGGCCCAGACCCGAATGGACATATCGGCATTGATGTCGCTCAGGCGGTTGGCGATGGCGTTGAGATCGGCCGCGGTGGAAACCTTGGGAACCAGGATACCGTCGGGCCGGGCCTTGCCGGCCATGGTGACGTCGTCGACCCACCACGACGTATCGAGGCTGTTGACGCGGATCAGCACCTCGCGCTTGCCGAACCCGCCGGCCGCAATGGCTTTTGCGATCTGGTCGCGGGCCATCGCCTTGGCGTCCGGCGCCACCGAATCCTCGAGGTCGAGAATGATGCCGTCGGCCGGCAGGCTGCGCGCCTTTTCCAGCGCCCGCGCGTTCGACCCCGGCATGAACAACAGGCTGCGGCGCGGACGGATCATGGGCTGGTTCCTCTGGAGGCTTCGAGCCCCACGCCCTAACATTTCAAACCGGGGTCCGAAAGCCTTGTTCCCGTCATCGGCTTATGGTTAGCCATGCTCGGGTACAGACAGGACACCATGGCTCCATTCCCGCAACACCTGCTCGACGGCTACCGGGCCTTTACCTCGCAGCGGCTGCCGACCGAACAGACGCGCTACCGGGAACTTTCCGAGCGCGGCCAGTCGCCCGCCGTGATGGTGATCGGCTGCTGCGATTCGCGCGTCTCGCCGGAAGTGATTTTCGACGCCGGCCCCGGTGAACTCTTCGTGGTACGCAACGTCGCCAATCTGGTACCGGTCTTCCAGCCGGACGGCGGCGCCCACGGCGTGTCGGCGGCGCTGGAATACGCGGTACAGGTGCTGCACATCAAGCACATCGTGGTGCTCGGCCATGCGCAGTGCGGCGGCATCCGCGCCTTCATCGACGATATCGACCCGCTGTCGCCGGGCGATTTCATCGGCCGCTGGATGGCGATGTTCATCAAGCCGGGCGAAAAGGTCGGCCAGCGCGAGCACGAGACAAGGCAGGATTTCACCACGCGGATCGAGAAGGCCGCGGTGTTCCGCTCACTCGAAAACCTGATGACGTTTCCGTTCGTGCGCAGCCGCGTCGAGCGCGGCGAGATGGAATTGCACGGCGCCTATTTCGGCGTCGCCGAAGGCTCGCTGTTCGTGCTCGACCCGGAAGCGAAGGAATTCCGCAGCGTGAGCGAAGCGGCATAGGCGGTCGCGTAGATGGGCAAAGGCGCAACGCGCCGTGTCCATCACCTGTCCTCGATCGCAATGCTGAATGGTGGGCACGCGGAGCCTGTCATCACTGTGCGAGCGCAATTGCGCTCGTCGCTGGGCGCGCATTCGCGCGACCCGGTGGCTTTGCCCACCCAACGAATCACTATTCGCCGCCGTGGTCGCCGCCGCCCCATCGGTCGGATATCGCCAGCATGAAGGCCGAAACCACGAACGCCAGATGGACGCCGACCAGCCAGGCGAGCTTTGTCGGATCGAAGGCGGCGTCGATGTTCATGAAGGCCTTCAGCACCTGGATCGCCGAGATCGCGACGATCGAGGCCATCAGCTTTTGCTTGAGCCCGCCGAAACTGACCTTGGTCATCCATTCCGGCCAGTCCGGATGGCTGCCCGGATCGATCTTGGAGACGAAATTCTCGTAGCCCGAGAACACCACGATCAGGATCAGGTTGCCCGTTAGCGAGAGATCGATCAGCGCCAGCGCGCCGAGGATGATGTCGGATTCCTTGGAGCCCGGCGCGTGGACGATGAACTCCCACAGCACCGCGCAGAATTTGAACAACAGCACCGCAAGGCTGACGACGAGGCCGAAATAGAACGGCGCCATCAACCAGCGGCTGTTGAAGAGCAGGCTCTCGAAGCCGCGCTCGGCGCGCTTGAGCTGCGGATTGTGGCGATAGGGAGCCGGCTCTTCCGTCATGACAATCCCGGCTCCTCGACGCGCTTAACTCACGCCGCCTTCTTCTTCGCGGTGATCAGCTTGCGGTTGATCAGGCATTCGGCGATCTGCACGGCGTTCAGCGCCGCGCCCTTGCGCAGATTGTCGGAGACGCACCACAGCACCAGGCCGTTTTCCACCGTGGCGTCCTCGCGGATGCGGCTGATATAGGTCGCGTCTTCGCCGGCAGCCTCATACGGCGTGACGTAACCGCCGGGCTCCTGCTTGTCGATCACCAGGCAACCCGGCGCATTGCGCAGGATGTTGCGCGCCTCATCAGCCGTGATCGGATTCTCGAACTCGATGTTGACGGCCTCGGAATGGCCGACAAACACCGGCACGCGCACGCAGGTGGCGGTCAGCCTGATTTTGGGATCAAGAATCTTCTTGGTCTCCATCATCATCTTCCACTCTTCCTTGGTGTAGCCGTCCTCCATGAAGACGTCGATGTGCGGGATGACGTTGAAGGCGATGCGCTTGGGGAACTTCTTGTTGATGAGTTCGCTGTTGGTGTAGACGGCCTTGGTCTGCGAAAACAGCTCGTCCATCGCGTCCTTGCCGGCGCCCGAGACCGATTGATAGGTCGAAACCACGACGCGCTTGATGGTGGCCTTGTCGTGCAGCGGCTTCAGCGCGACCACGAGCTGCGCGGTCGAGCAGTTCGGGTTGGCGATGATGTTCTTCTTGGCAAAGCCCGCGGTCGCATCCGCGTTCACTTCCGGAACGATCAGCGGCACGTCCGGATCCATCCGAAAGGCGGATGAGTTGTCGATCACCACCGCACCGGCAGCGCCGATCTTGGGCGACCATTCCTTCGACACCGAACCGCCGGCCGACATCAGGCAGATATCGACATCGGAGAAGTCATAGTGCTCGAGCGCTTTGACCTTCAGGGTGCGGTCACCATAGGACACTTCGACGCCGACGCTGCGGCGCGAGGCCAGCACCACGACCTCGTCGGCGGGGAATTTGCGCTCGTCGAGAATATTGAGCATTTCGCGCCCGACATTGCCGGTCGCACCGACGACAGCGACTTTGTAACCCATCGTTCACTCTCCGAGGAAAAATGCCGCCCCGCCGCGTCAAGCGGAAAGGGAGAAGGCAGCGCTTCTATGCGAGAAACACCGATATGACAACGTTTGACGGCTGTGTTTGGGCGTTTGATGCATTCGTTTCCGGCCGGTTCGGCCAATTCCCCTTATACGACGAGAATTCACCCGGCGCTGGCAAGCTTCGTTGACGAGGTCTGCGGCACGCTGGCACGGCTCTGCGCCTATCTGATGACGCTGGCGCTGATGGCCATTTGCGGTACCGCGCTATGGCACCATTTGCCCGATGTGACGGCGATGGAGACGTCGCCGAACACCTGGAGCCAGGCCGGACGCACAGCGCCTGCGTTCGCGGTAAGCCAGCTCATTTTTCCAGGCAAGACAGAGACTTACGAAGTTTTTCGGCATCCCGAGGGTGGTCGCAAGGACGTGTTCCGCTGGAGCGGCATCGGCGGCACGCCGGTCGCCGAGCTCGAAATCTATCGTCCGGGTGAAGAAATCGATCAGGTCGGCTCGGCGGCCGGCTACCTTGCCGCAAGGATGGATCCGGCTGGCCCGCGCGAGTTGGAGGCGGCAGGCATCATCGACAGCAAGTTCGGCGCCGTGACTCTGTTTCGCCGGGTCGGCGGCACCGAGGCCGCCCGCGCCTGCCTCCGATTTTATAGGCATGTCGATGAGCCGAAATTCCGTCTCTCCGGCTGGTCATGCCTGGGCGAGGATTTGCCGGCCCGCCGCACCGCGATCGGCTGCATGCTGAACCGGCTGATTCTGCTGACGGCCGGAAACGATACAAAACTGACGGAATTGTTCGCCCACGCCGAAGTCAGGCGCAGCGATTGCGCGACATCGGGCGCGCCGGTCTTGTCAGCGGATTGGGTGACGGGCGCCGATAACCCGCATTTGCGCGGCGCCCTGTAATCCGGCGTTTGGCGGGGTCTGCTTCCGCGGCCTCTCACAATTGTGGCAACAAGCAGCCAAGACACTGGTTTTCATGAAACTTTTTCGCTTCGTGCCGCATTATTCCGGCGCGGTGTGGCGCAATTGACCTAGCGACGATGGTCCCGCCGTGGCTACAATGTCTGTAATCAGATCTGACGATCCGCCAACCTGTAAGGGCGGGACAATGACGAGGATGCAATGACCCGAAAATTCCCCGCTGCGAGCAAGCTCGCGATGTTGCTTGCCGCGGCTGCCCTCGTCGCGATTGGCTCGGCTTCCGCCAACGCCCAGTCCAAGCAGCAGCGATATGACCGGGACGGCCGCCCTTATTACGGGGCGAACGGTCCCAACCGTTCCTACCAGCAGGGCCCGCGCACCCGCGTCTTCGTCACTACGCGCTCATGGCTCGATGCCGGCACCGAGGTGCTGCCAGGCGACCGCAAGTTCCTGGACTACGCCTTCCCGTCGCCATACGGGTATCCAACGTTCGCGCGCGAAAACCTGAATCGCCCGATCGACCGCCAGCCGCTCAACCCACCGTCAGATTTGGGCGGCCAGCCGACCCAATTCCCGCTGTATTGATTTAGCGGAAGAGCAATCCCGCGTCGTCTCGAACCAGGATGTGTACTCATAAACCCGCGGCCCAGTCAGGGCGCGTCGTCGCCTTTAATCACCCGGAACGGTTATGAGCAGGTGCTTGTTAATTTGCATCTGCGGCAAGGAGGTCGAGGCATGAGGATAATGACCGTAGCTCTCGGAACGGCCCTGATCCTGTGTAACCTGGGGACGTTCAGTGCTGCAGCGCATGCGCGGAAGGCCAAAGTCGTTCGTGAACTCGTCAGGGTACCCGTGGTAACGACAACGCCTTACTGGGATTATAATATCGTTCCACGATATCGTTATCGCCCTCAGGACGACCGGGTCGATCCATACGGCCCGCCCGTAGCGCCGGTGATACGCTATGGAAATCAAGAGATATATATTCCGGCGTGGTACTGAATAGCACGCCGAGATACAAGCGCGCACCGTGATGGTGGCGTTATGGCTGAGGGCCGTTCTGGGTCACGAGCGGTAATGCTATAACTTATTTTTTAGGATCCGCTGGGCCGCGAGAGCCGACATTCGCTTTATGAGCACACGCCCTGGTGCGCAGTTGCGTTTACGGGCCGGGACGACAGCGCGCTCGCCGATTCCGCCCCGTCGATCTACCTGCTCGGAGGCAGAGCCGGGTCATACCGCTCGCAAAATTGTTCGATCGCCTCGGAGCGGAAATCGCCCAGGCGCTCGAAGATGATCTCATCCGGCCAGTCCCACCAGGCGATGCGGCGCAGGCTTTCGGCAACTGCATCCGGAAAGCGCTTGCGGATCGCTCGCGCGGGAACGCCGCCGACGATCGTATAGGGCGGCACGCTGCGGCTGACGACGGCGCCCGCAGCAATCACCGCACCGTCGCCGACCGTCACGCCCGGCAGC
This sequence comes from Bradyrhizobium sp. AZCC 1678, assembly GCF_036924765.1. NCBI lineage: Bacteria > Pseudomonadati > Pseudomonadota > Alphaproteobacteria > Hyphomicrobiales > Nitrobacteraceae > Bradyrhizobium > Bradyrhizobium sp. AZCC 1678. The sequence continues at coordinate 905,213 of NZ_JAZHSE010000001.1, read as the reverse complement.
AGGATGGCGGCATGGCCGATCCAGCAATCGTTGCCGACGATCACCCGGTCGCCGCGGCGCTCCGCAAAGAAGTCGCGGTCGCGCGTCGCCGTCGGCTCGTAATATTCCGGGCAATAGGTGAAGCGATGCTGCGATGGCCGGCCCATGGGATGGTTCGGCGCGCCGATCCGGACCGAATTGGCGATCGCCGTGAACTTCCCGATCACGGCGTCGGCGACCTCGCAATTCTCCCCGAGATAGGAATAGTCGCCGAGCGAGGCATATTCGATGCGCGTGTTGTTCAGGACTTCGCAACGCCGGCCGATCTGCGCCTCACGCAGCCGCACCGTTTCATGGACAATTGTTTCCGCGAGCTTGGGGCGATGCGAGGTGTCCATCAGACTGCTCCATCCGGGCTACGACTCTAGCTGTGCAGCTTCTGCAATTCCTTCAAAATCGCCTCGCCCATCTGCGTGGTTGAGGCAGCCGTCGTGCCCTCAGACTTGATATCAGCGGTACGCAGTCCGCTGGCGAGCACGGCTGCGATCGCCGCATCGACCTTGTCGGCCAGCGCGCCCATGTCGAAGGAATAGCGCAGCGCCATGCCGAACGAGGAGATCATCGCGATCGGATTGGCGAGGCCTTGGCCTGCGATATCGGGCGCCGAGCCGTGCACCGGCTCGAACAGCGAGCGGCGCTTTTTGGTCTTGGCGTCGACTTCGCCGAGCGAGGCCGAAGGCAGCATGCCGAGCGAACCGGTCAGCATCGCCGCGATGTCCGACAGCATGTCGCCGAACAGATTGTCGGTTACAATGACGTCGAACTGTTTCGGCGCCTTCACCAGCATCATGCCGCCGGAATCGGCGAGCTGATGTTCAAGCGTCACGTCCTTGTATTCGCGCCCATGCACCGCCGTCATGACCTCGTTCCAAAGCACGCCCGACTTCATGACGTTGCGCTTTTCCATCGAGGTCACCTTGTTGCGGCGCTTGCGCGCCAGATCGAAGCCGACGCGGCCGATGCGCTCGATTTCATAGGTGTCGTAGACCTGGGTATCGATGGCGCGCTTCTGGCCGTTGCCCAGATCAGTGATCGTCTTCGGCTCGCCGAAATAGACGCCGCCGGTGAGTTCGCGCACGATCATGATGTCGAGGCCTTCGACCGCCTCGCGCTTCAGGCTGGAGGCATCCGCCAGCGCCGGGTAACACACCGCAGGGCGCAAATTGGCGAACAGGCCGAGATCCTTGCGCAGCCGCAGGAGACCCGCCTCGGGGCGCACCTCGTAGGGCACGCTGTCCCACTTCGGCCCGCCGACGGCGCCGAAGATGATGGCGTCCGCAGCCACAGCCTTGGCCATGTCACCTTCCGAGATCGACACCTTATGTGCGTCATAGGCCGAGCCGCCGACCAGACCCTGCTCGGTCTCGAATGACGCGATGCCCTGCTTGTTCAGCCAGTCGATCAGGCGTTGCACCTCGGCCATCACTTCGGGGCCGATGCCGTCGCCGGGGAGAAGCAGCAGTTTATGGGTCGCCATGTGGTTTACCTCCAGTTCGTCAATGCCGGGCAAAAGCGCGAAGCGCGTCTTCGCCCAAATGTCCCGGCCATCCACGTCCCGTTTGCGTTGGCAGTAAGACGTGGATGCCCGGCACAAGGCCGGGCATGACGGAAAATGTGAATTCCGGGCGGAGTGCTAAAACGCCGGAAGCGGATTGGCAAGGCATCGCAGGCAGGCCAAAAAGGCAGGGAACGAGCAACCCGCGCCCCCTCAAGAAGGCACCCAGACGGACCTCATGACATCAGCCATCATTTACGCCTTCGCCTCGGCCTTCTTCCTGGGCGCCGGGGTCGTCCTGGCACAGCTCGGCTTGCGGACCGTCGAGCCGTTGTCGGGGGCCGCGATTAGCGTCCCCTCCTTCACGGTGCTGTTCCTGCTGCTGTCGCCGCTGATCCTCCAGGACGAGCCGGTGGTTTGGCACGGCCTGCCCATTTTCATCGCCATCGGCCTGTTCTTCCCGGCTTCGCTGACGCTGCTGACCTTTGCTTCGAACCGGTCGCTCGGGCCCGTGATCACCTCCACCCTCGGCAACCTCGCGCCGCTGTTTGCGGTGGCAACGGCGGTGATCCTGCTGCACGAGCCGCTGCATCCGCCGCAACTCCTCGGCCTCGTCGTGGCGGTCGCCGGGGCTGCGATCATCACCGTGACCCGCCCGCGCGACCTCGGCCATTGGCGAAGCTGGGCGCTGCTGTTGCCGCTGTGCAGCGCGCTGATCCGCGGCGTCGTGCCGCCGATCGTCAAGCTCGGGCTTGCGGTCTGGCCAAGTCCGCTCTGGGCCTGCCTGATCGGCTACGTCATGTCCTCGCTGGTGGTGCTGACGGTGCAGCGCGTCCGCAAGGGCAGCTTTCTGGTGCAGGCGCCGCGTGCCGGTCTCTTTTGGTTTGCGATGACGGGGATCAGCAACGGCCTCAGCGCGCTGACGCTGTTCGCCGCGGTCCGCAACGGTCCGATCACGCTGGTGGCGCCGCTGGCCGCGATCTATCCGCTGGTCACGGTGGCGCTGAGCGCGATGCTGCTCAAGCACATCGAGATCACCGCACGCATCGTGGCGGGATCTGCACTGACGGTGCTCGGCGTAGCCCTGGTGCTGATTGGCTGATCCCGTTGCGGGATTGGCAAGACACCGTTGCTCCCCGTGCCGCTGTGCAACGGCCGCTTTGCCTGCCAGAATGGCCGCCGCCGGAGAATTTTGTGAAAGCCCCCGACCAACACATCTACGCGCACCCTGCGTGGCTGATCCTCATTCTATCGCTTGCGCCAACGATCGGTCTCGGAATCGGCCGCTTCGCCTATGCGCTGGTGCTGCCCGACATGCGCGACGCGCTCGGTTGGTCCTATTCCGCGGCCGGCTTCATGAACACGATCAACGCCGTCGGTTACCTGGCGGGCGCGTTGCTTGCCTCACGGATGATTCGGCGCTTCGGGCTGCCGCAAACCGTCCGCTGGGGAACGCTTGCCGCCATCACCTCGCTGGCGCTATGCGCCGTCTCCGGCAATTTTTTCGTGCTGAGCTTTGCGCGATTACTGGCGGGTGTCGGCGCGGCGGGTGGGTTCGTCGGCGGCGCGGCACTGGCCGCCACGATCGCGCAAACACGCCCCGAACGCGCCAACTTCCTGCTCAGCCTGTATTATGCCGGGCCGGGGCTCGGCATTATCTCATCGGGCCTGATCGCGCCATTCGTGCTGCAGGGCTTTGGGCCCGGATCGTGGTGGATCGTGTGGTGGGCCATGACGCTGCTCTGCGCCGTCCTGATCCTGCCGCTGTTGCTGGCGCCGCTCGGCAGCGGTGCTGCGATCGACAGCGCGGCGCCGGCCAAATTCTCCATCCGGCCGGTGCTGGTCTATCTGATCGGCTACTTCCTGTTCGGCGCCGGCTACATCGCCTACATGACCTTCATGATCGCCTACGTCCGCGACGCCGGCGGCGGCGCGCTGGCACAGAGCGCATTCTGGGGCCTGATCGGCCTCAGCGCATTTGTGACCCCATGGGTGTGGCGGCGCGTGCTGGCGCTCGACCGCGGCGGACTCGCCACCACCATCATCCTCGGCACCAACGCCGTCGGCGCGGCGCTGCCGATCTTCGGGCATTCGGTATGGCTGCTCGCGATCTCAGCACTGGTGTTCGGCGTCGCCTTCTTCGCGGTGGTCGGCTCCACCACCGCTTTCGTCCGCTTCAACTATCCGCCGCAGGCCTGGCCGACGGCGATTGCAGCCCTGACGATTTCATTCGGCATCGGCCAGACGCTCGGACCGATCGTGGTCGGCGCGATCACGGACGCGGTCGGCAGCCTGTCGTTTGCGCTGAATGTATCCGCGGCGATGCTGGCGCTGGGCGCGGTGCTGTCGGCGTTTCAGAGGAAGGTCGGGCCGAAAATTTCGACATGATGCGTTCTCTATCCGCGCGTCGTCCCTGCGAACGCAGGGACCCATACCGCGTGATCTGAATTTTGGAGAAGGCTGGAGCAACAGCTTCGCATAACCACGAAATCCTGTGGTTATGGGTCCCTGCGTTCGCAGGGACGACGAGGCAGTTCGCTCTGATTAACTCCCACTAAACGAATTATACCCCTGGTCTTCCCAGAAGCCGCCCTTGTAGTCGTTGGTGACTTCCATCGACATCACATATTTCGGATTCTTGAAGCCGAGCTTGGTCGGCACCCTGATCTTCATCGGAAAACCGTAGGCGCGCGGCAGGATATCGTCGCCGAACTTGAAGGTCATCTGGGTCTGCGCATGCAGCGCGGTCGCCATGTCGAGCGGCGAGTTGTAGCCGTCCTTGTCGGCGCACTGGAACCAGACATACTTCGCGCGGGTATCCGCGCCGATCACTTTCAGGAAATCGCGCAGCGGCGTGCCGGTCCAGCTTCCAATCGCGCTCCAGCCTTCGACGCAGATGTGGCGCGTGACCTGCTTGACCTGCGGCAATTGATAGAGTTCTTCCAGCGTCCAGGACTTCTTGTTTTCGACCAGACCGCGCACCTCGAGCTTCCAGCTCTCGCCGTCGACCGTAGGCGCTTCCTCGAGGTCGTAATAGGCGTTGAACGGGAACGGTTTTGTGATGGCGCTTTCCGGGAAGGTCGGCGCCATCGCATGGGGGTTGAAGATCAACGCCTGCACGCCGTCATTGAACTTCGAGACCTGCTTCAGCATCTCCTCGGCCGAAAAACTGTCGGTCACGTCGCAACCCGTCAGCAGCGTAAGCGCACCGAGGCTGGCGCCGCCCGAGATAAAGCGCCGGCGCGTGAGATCCGGCATCGTCTTCACCGCGTCCCTGATGAGGAGCGTCTTGTCGACGCCGGGGATGAGGAGGTTGCGCATGCGGCCCATGACCGTGCTCCCTTGAATTAGCGGCCGATGATCATGGCGCGCAGGCTCTTCGGCACCAGAAGTGCGAGCGCGACATGAACCACCATGAAGGCGACGATGCCAGCCATGCAGAAGAAATGGACGTAGCGGGCGGCCTCGTAGCCGCCGAACAGCGCCGTCAGATATTGCAACTGGACAGGTTTCCAGATCGCCAGGCCCGACAGCACGATGAGGATGCCGACGACGATGATTCCGGCGTAAAGCAATTTTTGCACGTAATTGTATTTGGTGAGATCGTCGTGTGATAGTTTTCCGGTAAGCGCCGCCTTGGTATCCGAGATCACGCCCTCCGGCGTGATCGGCAGCAGCTTCTTGCGGAAGCGGCCGGTGGCAAGACCCACAGTCAGATAGATCAGGCCGTTGACCATCAACAGCCACATCGCGGCGAAATGCCAGAGCAGCGCGCCGCCGAGCCAGCCGCCCAGCGTGATGCTCGGGGAGAAGCGGAAATCGAACAGCGGCGAGGCATTGTAGATCTGCCATCCCGACATGATCATCAAAACCATCGCGAAGGCGTTGGTCCAATGCAGCGCCCGCACCCAGGCCGGCTGAATGACCTTGGCCTTGGTTGACGCGGCGTGTTCGTCGCTGACTGTTACGGCCGACATGGCTCTTCCCCGCTTGCAATTCGCTACCAATTATACGCCGGGAACCGGCTTTCCGTTACTGCCATGACGCTATCAGATCGATGCACGGCGCGTATCGGGTTCACAAAAAAGCGAGCCGGGTTGCCCCGGCTCGCCAATCCACACGCCCTGTTGGGACCAGTCAGGGGCGCGCGGGAGCTCAGGACGCCGGCATCAGCACGGTGTCGACCACATGGATCACGCCGTTCGACTGATTGACGTTCGAGATCGTGACCATCGAGGTTCCACCCTTGGCGTCGATGATCCAGACCTTGCCGTCCTGAAGCTTGACCGAGAGTTGCTCGCCTTCGGCGGTCTTGAGCTTCATGCCGTCCTTCAGGTCGGACGCGGCGAGCTTGCCGGGCACGACATGGTAGGTGAGGATCTTGGTCAGGGTCGCCTTGTTCTCAGGCTTCACCAGCGTCTCGACGGTGCCGGCCGGCAGCTTGCCGAAGGCGGTGTTGGTCGGCGCGAACACCGTGAACGGGCCCTTGCTTTCCAGGGTTTCGACCAGACCGGCGGCCTTCACCGCGGCAACCAGCGTGGTGTGATCCTTCGAGTTGACGGCGTTCTGGACGATATTCTTGGAGGGGAACATTGCCGCGCCCCCGACCATCACGGTCTTTTCCTCCGCGCTGACGGGCGCGGTGATGGAGGCGGTGAAAGCCAGTGCGCTGAAGGCGGCGGCGGACAGAAGTGCAATACGTTTGGACATGGAATCTTCTCCCGAGGATTGCGATGGCCGGCGGGGCATCCGCCGGTGCTGAAAACAACGACGCCAGGCCGATGGACCGGGTTGATTTCGTCGTCGTTGGGCCGAGCTACGGGAGGTTTTTCGGCCGGTTTCGGCGAATAAATTATCGTGATGGCTGAAACTTTTGCGGGGGCAGGCCGTGCGTCGACGGACACCCGTAGATCCTATGGGGTGGCAGGTGGTCAGGGGTAAGCTGAGTTTGCGACCACCCAACCACCCGGAGGATCTACGAAGCTAACGCAACAATCTAGACAAGTACTTCCAGCGCCTCCGCCGTCGGCGAATTCGCCAGATCGGATCGCGCCAGGCGCACCGCGATTCCGACCTTGCTGAGCGTATGCGGGATTGGGGGGCTGAACTTGGACACGCCAACGGTGATGGTGTCGATCAATGCAAAGCGTCGCAGCAGGCCGATCGCAACGGCCTCCCCGAGCGCTTCCAGCGTTTGATATTTCATCGCGCCGGCGAGGCTCACCGCGGCGTCCACCACGGCATCGTAGCGGATCGATGCATCCAATCTGTCGTCCCGGTGCGTTGGAGCCGGATTCAACGTCGCGTCGATGTCGAAGGTGAATTTCTGGCCGAGGCTGCGTTCTTCCTCGAACAAGCCATGGTATCCGAAGGTCTGCAATCCGGCGATCTGGATGGTCGTCAACATTGGGCCGCTCCTTCACGAGAAGGTGGATCGGATTATCCGATTGCCCAGGCGCGCGGCGCAATTCCTCGCGCTTCCCGATGGTGCTCCATCTGCGATCGCCAGTCGCGCGAGATTGCTTGTATAGAGGCACAATCGACGCGGCTCAAGGGTGAGCCTGACATTTCCGAGCTGGCTTCGGAGCGCTGCAATGAATGTGGAATTGTACGGTTACCAATAACTGGCATTACTGTGGCGCCGCGCAACGGCTTGGGATGGCTGGAGCCCTTGCGATACCTGTGTGATGCTTGGGAGATGACGCATGAAGGACTCGATCTTCGCCGAGGGTGCCGGCTATGTCAGGGGGCGCTTCGTCCCGATCGCCGAAGCGACGCTGCCCGTCACGGATTGGGGTTTTACGCGGTCCGATGTTGTCTACGACGTCGTGCATGTGTTCAAGGGCGGCTTCTTCCGGCTTGCCGACCATCTCGATCGTTTCGAGCGCTCGATGGCGAAGCGCCGGATCCGGCCACCGGAAGACAGCACCGCGATCGAGGCGATCCTGCATCGCTGCGTGGCGCTGACCGGCCTTTCGGACGCCTATGTCGCGATGGTGGCCTCGCGCGGACGGCCGCGCGTTGCGGGATCACGCCGGCCGGCCGATTGCGAAAACCACCTGATCGCCTATGCGCTGCCCTGGATCGATGTCGTTCCGAAGGACGTACAGGCGCGCGGGGCCCATGTCTGGGTCGCCTCGACGCCGCGCGTGCCCGACGCCTCGGTCGATCCCACGGTCAAGAACTATCAGTGGAACGATCTGACCTCCGGCCTGCTGGAGGCGCACGACGCCAATTTCGACACCGCAGTGCTGTGCGACACGCAAGGTTTCTTGACTGAAGGGCCGGGCTTCAACGTCTTCCTCGTGAAGGACGGAAGGGTGACGACATCAGATCGCGGCAGCCTGCACGGCATCACGCGCCGATCGGTGCTGGAGCTCTGCGCCGAACTCGGCATCGAGGCTGCGGTTGAACCGATTCCCCGATCGGCGCTCGACCACGCGGACGAGGTCTTCCTGGCGACGACGGCCGGCGGCGTCATGCCCGCGTCGCGCATCGGCGCGCGCATCCTCGGCAACGATCGGCCCGGGCCGATCTCAATGCGGCTCAAGGACACCTACTGGCGCAAGCACGAGGAGGGCTGGCACCGGACGCCGGTCCGCCCCCTGGAGGCCGAGGCCGGCGACTGAATTATCGTGATTTGCGAAACTTTTGAGAGCCCGAGCCGTGCCGTGACGCCCCATCTCTCTCGTCGTCCCTGCTTTCGCATGCTTTCGCAGGGACGACGATGGAGGGAGTTCGTCCTAATCCCGATTGTGCGGCGTCTGGATGAACCCGCGATTATGCGTCGGGCTGATCAGGATCTCGTTCATGCACACCCGCGCGGGCATGCTGGCGACGAAGGCAATGGTGCGACCGCAATCTTCCGGCTGCAGCATTTTCGCCTGCTCTTCTTCTGACGGCACCACGGGGCGCAGCTTCAAAATCGGGGTCGCGACCTCGCCGGGCGACAGGCAGCAGGCGCGCAGGCCATTGACGCATTCATCCATGTTGAAGGAATGGGTCAGCGCCAGCACCGCATGTTTTGTGGTGGTGTAGGCCGGGCCCGGCATTTTCGAGACGTGACGGCCGGCCCAGGACGCGACGTTAATGATGCAACCGTCCTGCTGCTTCCGCATCGCCGGCAGCACCGCGCGCATGCAGTAGAGCACGCCATTCAGGTTGATATCGACGACCTTGTCCCAGCCGTCCACTTCCATGTCGGCCCAGCTTCGCTTCGGCACGTTAATGCCGGCGCTGTTGACCAAGAGATCAATCCGGCCGTGATTGGCGAGAATCTGTTCCGCCGCCTTGTCCACGTCGGCCTTGTTGCTGACATCGAGCGCGATCGCCTCGGCCTTGCCGCCCTTTTTGGTGATGTTTGCCACCACCTTGTCCAGCGCGTCCTTGCGCCGGCCCGAAACCACCACGATCCAGCCATCCGCCGCCAGGAATTCCGCCCCTGACGCGCCGATTCCGCTGCCACCGCCCGTCACCCAGGCCACGCGTTTCCCGCTATTTGTCATGCAAACTGTCTCCGTTGCTTTATGAAGGTCGTTCTTGCTATTCCAGCCGGCGAAATTCCGCAGGCCAGCGCCCTCTCAGGGAATGATGCATGAACACGACCGCCAACGCCAACCTGTTTTCCCGCCTGTTCGACACGCTCGACGATCCGAACCGGCTCGCGATCGAAATGCTCGATGGCACGCATATCAGCTATGGCGATCTGATTGCCCGCGCCGGGCAGATGGCGAACGTGCTGGTGTCGCGCGGCGTCAAGCCCGGTGACCGCGTCGCAGCCCAGACCGAGAAATCAGTGCCGGCGCTGGTGCTGTATCTCGCGACCGTGCGCGCGGGCGCGGTCTACCTGCCGCTCAACACCGCCTATACGCTGAACGAACTCGACTACTTCATCTCCGACGCCGAACCGTCGCTGGTCGTGTGCGATCCTTCGAAGGCGGAAGGCATCGGCGCGATCGCGGCGAAGGTGAAGGCAAAAGTCGAAACGCTTGGGCCCGACGGAACGGGATCGCTCACGGATGCCGCCGCCAAAGCGGAAGCTGCGTTTGCAACCGTCGCGCGCGCCAATGACGACCTTGCGGCGATCCTCTACACCTCGGGCACGACAGGCCGTTCCAAAGGCGCGATGCTGACGCACGACAATCTGGCGTCGAACTCCTACAGCCTGGTCGACTACTGGCGCTTCACGAATAAGGACGTGCTGATCCACGCGCTGCCGATCTACCACACCCACGGCCTGTTCGTGGCGAGCAACGTCACTCTGTTCGCCCGCGCCTCGATGATCTTCCTGCCGAAGTTCGATCCCGAAATGATCATCAAGCTGATGGCGCGCGCCACCGTGCTGATGGGCGTGCCGACCTTCTACACAAGGCTTTTGCAAAGCCCGGCGCTGTCGAAGGAATCAACCAAGCATATGCGGCTGTTCATTTCGGGCTCCGCGCCGCTGCTCGCCGATACCCACCGCGAGTGGTCGGCGCGCACCGGGCACGCCGTGCTCGAGCGCTACGGCATGACCGAAACCAACATGAATACTTCCAACCCCTATGATGGCGAGCGCGTACCCGGCGCGGTCGGTCATCCCTTGCCCGGCGTCTCCGTCCGCGTCACCGATCCCGAGACCGGCAAGGAGATTGCGCGCGACGAGATCGGCATGATCGAGGTCAAGGGCCCGAACGTGTTCAGGGGTTACTGGCGGATGCCGGAGAAGACAAAATCCGAATTCCGCGACGACGGCTTCTTCATCACCGGCGATCTCGGCAAGATCGACCCCAAGGGCTATGTCCACATCCTCGGCCGCGGTAAGGACCTGGTGATCTCGGGCGGCTTCAACGTCTACCCGAAGGAAATCGAGAGCGAGATCGACGCCATGCCGGGCGTGATCGAATCCGCCGTGATCGGCGTGCCGCATGCCGATTTCGGCGAAGGCGTTACCGCCGTGGTGGTCTGCAACAAGGGCGCCGATATCACCGAAGCGGGCGTGCTGAACGCGCTCGACGGCAGGCTCGCGAAGTTCAAGATGCCGAAGCGTGTGTTCGTGGTCGACGAACTGCCGCGCAATGCCATGGGCAAGGTGCAGAAGAATATTTTGCGGGATACCTACGCGAAGATATACGCGAAGTAGGTGCCGTAGGCCTGGGGGGACGGACAATGGGCAAGGCACCTTCCGGTGAAATTCCCGCCATTAGCAGCACGCTTCGATGGGAAGAGGTTTCTCTTCCAGATTCGATATCCGAAGCTGATCTCGACCAGCTCATCTTTTCGGTCATGACCTCACGGTTGCAGAAGACCGCGATGATCATCGCCAGGGCAATGAAGCGATGCGAGGAGCTCGATCTGGCAATCAATGAGGAGATCCTCGGCGCCCGCATCGGGGCGTTAGCCGAGTCTGATCGGATCGAAGGCGCCGGCGATCTCCGCAAATGGCGTCATAGCGAAGTGCGACTGAAGGACTAGGCCGCCTGCGCCGAACGGCTACTGCCCGTTCAAAAGGCTGATCGCAAACCTGCCGCCGACAATGAACATGTACGCGCCGAACGCCATTTCCAGCGCGCGTTTCGACAACGCGTGCGCAACCCTCACCCCGAGCGGAGCCGTAACGAGCGTGGTCGGCATCACCAATAGCGCGCCGATCAGCGAGACATAGCCAAGCGTGAATGGCAGTTGCAGCGCGGGCGACGTCGGGAAAGCGCGCCGCGGCGGGCCAGCCGGCATAGACATAACCGATCGCGCCGGGGATCGAGATCAACACCGCAATCGCCGACGAGGTCGCGACCGCCTGATGGATCGGCCGGCCGTAGAACGTCATCAGCATGTTCGCGAACAGTCCGCCCCCGACGCCCATCAAGGTCGATAACAGCCCGACGAAAAAGCCGTAGACACGCATCAGAAAGCCCTTCGGCACGTCGTCGCCGAGCTTCCAGCTTTCCCGCGCCAGCAACAGCCGCGCCGCCGCCGACCACGCCACTATCACGAACACGATCTTGAACAGGCGCTCCGGCGCAAAGCGTGCAGTGACGCTGCCGGCCGTAACACCGAGCACGACCGGCAGCCACCAGCGCCGGAGGATGTCCAGGTCGACCGCGCCCCTGTTGTAATGAGCGCGAAACGAAGAGAGCGAGGTCGGGATGATGATCGCAAGCGAGGTGCCGATGCAGAGCGGCATCCGCACCTCCAGCGGCACGCCGGCCAGCCGGAAGCATTCGTAGAACACCGGCACCAGGATGGCGCCGCCGCCGATGCCGAACACGCCGGCCAGAAATCCCGACAACGCCCCCACCGCGATCAGGAGCAAGGCGAGTTCGATGAGTTCCTGGGGATCGAGGCCGGCCACCATGTCTGTGAGCATCCCACGTTCAGAACCTGCGGCCGCGCGTCTGGATGGCCGTTCCGCGAGACTTAGCTGCTTCGAAGCGGGCCGCAAAATCCGCATATCGGGTCGGCTCTGGATGAATAGCCTCGACGCGCTCGCCACTGCTGCCGAGGGAAGGCCCGGCGTCGTGCGGGTGCCGTCGTGGCAGGCCAGGCCGATCTGGCCGCCGGCCACTTGGTGCGGCTGCTCGCCGACTACGAGCCGGCATCGACGCCATTGCACCTGATGTTTCAGCCGTCGCGGCTCGCTTCGCCGACGATCTGGGCCTTCGTCGACTACCTCGTCGAACACTGGCGCGGCGTCGATCCGCCAGGTGCGCAGGCCCGCGTTGATCGATAAACAGAATCAATATTCAATTCTTAAATCGTGCCAAATGGTCGTGGTATACCAAGCCGCTGATTAATCGCGTTTCATAGCCTCCTAGCAATGAACGCTAGTTCCATTTCAAGCGATTTGATCGTTGCGCGGACTGGTGCGACTACGTAAATAGAATTCATCTACCGCGCATCCCCATGGGCCGGCCGCGGTTCCACACAACATGAAGCCGCCGAATGACCGCCAGGATCGAACGACCGCTATCGCCCCATTTGCAGACCTATCGCGTCACCCTGACGATGGCGCTTTCCATCATCCATCGCGCCACCGGAATCGCGCTCTATTTCGGCACCCTGCTGCTCTCCTGGTGGCTGATTGCCGCGGCGTCCGGCCCGGGGGCCTACGCCAATGTCCAGGCCTTTACCGGCAGCATTATCGGCAAGCTGATCGTGTTCGGCTACACGTGGGCGCTGCTGCATCATCTGTGCAGCGGTATCCGATACCTCTTCTGGGACCTCGGCTATGGGTTCAAGGCCAATGAGCGCGAGGCGCTGACCTGGGGCGCGCTGATCGCGGGAATTTCGCTGACCGTGCTGGTCTGGATCATCGCTTATACGGTCGGAGGCGGACGATGAGCGGCCCTCGCTCGATGCGCACGCCGCTCGGCCGCGTCCGCAATCTCGGTTCCTCGCATTCCGGCACCACCGATTTCTGGCGCCAGCGCCTGACGGCGGTGGCGATGGTGCTCCTGATCATGCCCGTCATCGTGATCGTCCTGATGCTGATCGGCCGCAATCAGGCCGGCGCCGCGCAAATTCTCGGCTCGCTGCCGATCGCGATCATCCTGGTCCTCTTCATCATCGCCAGCACCTGGCATATGCGGATCGGCATGCAGATCGTGATCGAGGACTATGTGCACCACGAGAAGCTGAAGCTCGCCAGCGTGATGGCCAATAATTTCTTCTGTATCGCGGTGGCCTTGGCCTCGATTTACGCGATCCTTAAATTGTCATCGGGAGTGTAACCCATGGCTACTCAAAGGACGGCTGCTCAAGGCAACGGCAAGGCCACCAACGGCGGTGGCGGAATCGGAAGTAGTCCTGCCACCAACGGTAAATCCTATCCGATCGAGGACCACACCTACGACGTGGTGGTGGTCGGTGCCGGCGGCGCCGGCCTGCGCGCCGTGGTCGGCTGCTCGGAAGCCGGCCTGCGCACCGCCTGCATCACCAAAGTGTTCCCGACCCGCTCGCATACGGTCGCCGCGCAAGGCGGCATTTCGGCGTCGCTCGGCAACATGCATCCGGACGACTGGCGCTGGCACATGTACGACACCGTCAAGGGATCGGACTGGCTCGGCGACCAGGACGCGATCGAATACATGGTGCGCAACGCGCCGGAAGCCGTCTACGAGCTCGAGCATTGGGGCGTGCCGTTCTCGCGCACCGAGGACGGCAAGATCTATCAGCGCCCGTTCGGCGGCATGACCATGGACTACGGCAAGGGCCAGGCGCAGCGCACCTGCGCCGCGGCCGACCGCACCGGCCACGCCATGCTGCACACGATGTACGGCCAGGCGCTGCGCCATTCGGCCGAATTCTACATCGAGTTCTTCGCCATCGACCTGATCATGGACGACCAGGGCGTCTGCCGCGGCGTGATCGCGCTCAAGCTCGACGACGGCACGCTGCATCGTTTCCGCGCGCAAACCACGATCCTCGCGACCGGCGGCTACGGCCGCGCCTACGCTTCCTGCACTTCGGCGCATACCTGCACCGGCGACGGCGGCGGCATGGTGCTGCGCGCCGGTCTCCCGCTGCAGGACATGGAATTCATCCAGTTCCACCCGACCGGCATCTACGGCTCGGGCTGCCTCGTCACCGAGGGCGCCCGCGGCGAAGGCGGCTATCTCGTCAATTCCGAGGGCGAACGCTTCATGGAGCGTTACGCGCCCTCCGCCAAGGACCTCGCCTCCCGCGACGTCGTCTCGCGCTCGATGACGATCGAAATCCGCGAGGGCCGCGGCGTCGGCAAGAAGAAGGACCACATCTACCTGCACCTCGACCATCTCGACCCGAAGGTGCTGAATGAACGGCTGCCGGGCATTTCCGAATCGGCAAAAATCTTTGCCAATGTCGACGTCACCCGCGAGCCGATCCCGATTGTGCCGACCGTGCACTACAACATGGGCGGCATCCCCACCAATTATCACGCCGAAGTGCTGACCAAGATCAACGGCGACGACAATGCGGTGGTGCCCGGCCTGATGGCGATCGGCGAAGCCGCCTGCGTGTCCGTGCACGGCGCCAACCGCCTCGGCTCCAACTCGCTGATCGACCTCGTCGTGTTCGGCCGCGCGGCTGCGCTGCGGCTTGCGGAAAAACTGACGCCGGGCGGCAAGCAACCGGACCTGCCGGCGGATTCTTCCGATCTGGCGCTCGGCCGGCTCGATCGCTATCGCTACGCCTCCGGCGGCACGCCGACCGCGAAGCTGCGCGAGGGCATGCAGCACGTCATGCAGAGCAATTGCGCGGTGTTCCGCACCGGCGAGATCCTGCACGAAGGCCAGAACCTGATCCACAAGGTCCATGGCGGCATCGGCGACGTCGCCACCACCGACCGCTCGCTGGTCTGGAATTCCGACCTGATCGAAACGCTCGAATTCGACAATCTGATCGCGCAGGCGGTCGTGACGATGGATTCGGCGGCGAACCGCACCGAAAGCCGCGGCGCGCATGCGCGCGAGGACTTTTCCGAGCGCGACGACAAGAACTGGATGAAGCATACGCTGGCGTGGATCGACCATGGCGGCAACACCACGATCGATTATCGCCCGGTGCACGACTACACGATGACGAACGACGTCCAGTACATCCCGCCGAAGGCGCGGGTGTATTGATCGTACTTGTCATGTGCGGACTTGTTCCGCGCATCCGGCTTCAAAAGAGGATGGATTGCCGGGTCAAGCCCGACAATGACGAGAAGAACGGCAGAGGCAGGACATATGGCTGAATTCGCACTTCCCAAGAACTCGAGGATCACCGGCGGCAAGACCTGGCCGATGCCGGCGGGCGCGACCGAGACGCGCGAGTTCAGGGTGTATCGCTGGAATCCTGACGACGGCAAGAACCCGAGCGTCGACACCTATCACGTCGACATCAACGACTGCGGGCCGATGGTGCTGGACGGCCTGATCTGGATCAAGAACCATATCGATCCGACGCTGACCTTCCGCCGCTCCTGCCGCGAAGGCGTCTGCGGCTCCTGCGCCATGAATATCGACGGCCAGAACACGCTGGCCTGCACCAAGTCGATGCACGACGTGGCCGCGGGCGGCGCCGTCAAGGTCAACCCGCTGCCGCACCAGCCGGTCGTGAAGGACCTGGTGCCCGACCTCACCAATTTCTACGCGCAATACGCTTCCATCGAGCCGTGGCTGAAGACCACTACGCCGACGCCGCAGAAGGAATGGAAGCAGAGCCACGAGGACCGCGAAAAGCTCGACGGCCTCTACGAGTGCATCCTCTGCGCCTGCTGCTCGACCTCCTGCCCGAGCTATTGGTGGAACAGCGACCGCTTCCTGGGGCCGGCGGCGCTGCTGCAGGCGAATCGCTGGGTGTCGGACTCCCGCGATGAGGCCACCGGCGAACGGCTCGACAACCTCGAAGACCCGTTCCGGCTCTACCGCTGCCACACCATCATGAATTGCGCCAAGGCCTGCCCGAAGGGCCTGAACCCGTCGCAAGCCATCGCCGAACTCAAGCTGAAGATGGTCGAGCGCCAGATCTAGGGGCTGGCGCTGTCCCGTAGATCCTATGGGGTGGCAGGTGGTCAGGGGTAAGCTGAGTTTGCGAGCACCCAACCACCCGGAGGATCAACGATGCGCACTGATCACACTGGCACACCCGCCGGCTGCGAGTATGGCACGGTTTACATTGCTTTCGAACTGAGCAAGGCGAAATGGCAGCTGGGCATAATGATGCCTGGCGGCGAGAAGATGAGCCGTTACCGGATTGATGGGGGCGACCTGGCGGCGCTGTCGGGTTTGCTGGTCAAGGCTCGGGCGAAGGCGGCGCAGGCGGGGAAGCCGGTTCGTATTCTGTCCTGCTATGAAGCGGGTCTCGACGGTCATTGGCTGCACCGCTGGCTGGCCGACAACGAGGTACTCAATTACGAGATCGATGCGTCGAGCATCGAGGTGAACCGGCGGGCCCGGCGGGCCAAGACCGATCGGATCGACCTGGCGCAGTTGATGCGCTCGTTTCTGGCGTATCTGCGGGGCGAACCGCGGGTTTGCAGCATGGTTCGGGTTCCCACGCCTGAGGACGAGGATCGCAAACGGCGCACGCGCGAGCGCGAGCGGCTGCTGAAGGAGCGCACCGGGCACAGCAACCGGATCAAGGGGCTGCTGCATGGCCAGGGCATCCGCGATGTCATGCCCCTGAAGCCGGGCTTCTTGTCGGGTCTGGACGAGGTGCGTACCGGCGATGGGCGCGTTCTGCCGCCACGGCTGAAGGACGAGATCCGCCGCGAGCATGAGCGGCTGGTATTGGTGCACACGCAGATCAAGGCGCTCGAGGCGGCGAATGCGGCCGCGCATCGGGCACCGGCAAAGGACTCGGTCGAGGCGAAGGCGGTTCAGCTTGCCCAACTCAAGGCAATCGGCCCGCACATCGCCCAGCTCCTGGCCAACGAGGTCTTCTACCGTGACTTTAAGAACCGGCGTCAGGTCGGCAGTTGCGTCGGACTGACCGACATGCCCTACGACAGCGGCGCCCGCCGTCGACAACAAGGCATCAGCAAGGCGGGCAATCGCCGGGCGCGAACGACCGCAATCGAGCTCGCCTGGCTGTGGCTGAGCCATCAGCCCGACAGCGAGCTGAGCCGCTGGTTCCGCGCGCGGGTTGGCAACCTCAAGGGCCGCATCCGCAAGATCGCCATCGTAGCGCTGGCGCGCAAGCTGATGGTGGCACTGTGGCGCTATCTGGAAACCGGCCTCGTGCCAACCGGCGCGGCGCTGCGCCCAAGCCTCTAACGAACGCCGGTGCGCCAATGACGGCCGACGTGACCCAGGACAGACGTGTGACCGAACCCGGGTTTGGGTCTTCGGATTCCGCTTTCGTAGATGGGTCCCGTCTCTTCTGGGCCTTACCTTCACCCGTGCATGAAAGATCAGGGTCCGGGTCACCACACCCGACCGGATACAAGTTGATGCGGTGTCTGCCGCATAACAACGTCACGGCCCAGTCCAGGATGTCGCGTCAACCCGCTCACCGCGCGCACCAAAACGTTCCGATCCGAAAGCTTCGCGCCAGCCTTGCCGCCGTCAAGGTCGCTACGCGCCGCCTCCGGCGGTGGCCTGCGGCCAACCTTGACCGCGGCCGCGCCTGGCGCAGCGATCAACCATCGGAACGAAACAGCCACTGCGAGCGCAGCGCGCTCCACGACAACGACCGGGAGCAACACATGCCCTGATCAATCATTCCCCTTGACAACCACAACCCCATACAAGCCCGGATGGAGCGAAGCGAAATCCGGGACAGGTTTATCCGGCCGTGTGGAGTGCACCCCTGCTGTGAGACACAAGAATCAGGGACAGGTTGTGCCCGCCGCTTGTGGCGGCAGGGCGGGTTGAGAGATAGCGGCCGGGCTGCGGGGCTGCTGCGCAGCAGCCCCGCAGCCCGGTAGATTTGCTTCGAACTCGGCGGGAGGCCGGTAAGCCAGCGCCGAGTGCAGCCGTTGGCGGTTGTACACCTCCTCGATGAAGGTGCCGATGGCATTTTTCGCATGCTGCGCATCGCGGTAGGTTTGGCCGTTGACCTCCTCCTGCTTGAGGGTCTTCATGAAGCTCTCGGCTCTGGCATTGTCGTAGGGATTGCCAACCCGGCTCATGCTTGGGGCAATGTCGTGCCGCTGGAGTAGTTCAGTGTAGTCGCCGCAGGCGTATTGGATGCCGCGGTCGGAGTGGTGGATCAGGCTGCCGGGCGTTGGCCGGCGCGCCTCCAGCGCCATGGAGAGTGCGGCGATCGCCAGGCGCGCCTCCAGGTGCGTTTCCAGGGCCCAGCCGACCACGCGCCGGCTGAAGGTATCGAGCACGATGGCGAGATAGGCGAACTCTTCCTGCAGCCGGATGTAGGTGATGTCCGCCACCCAGAGCTGGTCGAGGCCGCTCGGCACCATGCCGCGGGCCAGGTTCGGTACCACGCGCCAGGAGTGGCGCGAGTCTGTCGTAACCGGCACAAACGGCCGCCGCCGCAGGCACAGCAGATTATCCTGCTGCATCAGGCGCAGCACGCGTTTGCGGTTCACCGCAAAGCCTTCACGTCGCAACTGCGCGGCGATCCGGCGATAGCCGTAATGCGTGTACGCAAGCACCAACCGCTGGATCGCGTCCCGCACAGCGGCTTCTTCCACGCGCGGGGCGGAGGCCGCCCAGTGCCGGTAGTAGCCGGCCCGGCTGACGCCAGCCAGCACGCACATCCGCTCAATCGTGAGTTCGCCTTGCAGCAGGGGGATCGTCATCGCCTGGATGACCGCGTAGATCCCGTCACGCCAGGTCCGGCGTTCGGCCGGCGTGCTTCCTTGACCCGCCGCAAGGCTTGCCGAAAAAAATCGAGCTCGATCTGCTGCTGGCCGATCTTGCGCTCAAGTTCGGCAACCCGCTCTGGCGCGGCAATGTCGCCAGCCGCAACCTCGCGCGCCCGCTCCGTCACCTTCGCCGCGACAACGGCAGTGCCCTTCCGCGGTCGACCCAGCGGCCGCAGCGCCTCCGCCCCGCCCGCCCGAAACAGATCGCGCCATGCATAGAGATCCTTGCGCAGCACATTCAGCTCCTGTGAAAGAGCCCTTATGCGCTCGCCCGCCAAAATGCGGCGCACCGCCTCAAGCTTGAATTCTCGGCTGAAAATACGGGGAGATTTCTTGGACATGCGTTCTCCGTTAGAGAACTGTCCCTAATTTCCCGTGTCTCACTTTTGGGGTGCACTCCAGTGAGAATCCCGGATTACGCTCCGCTCCATCCGGGCCACGAAGAGCTACCGGACCGGGAATGGCGATATTTGAATCGATTATGATCGATCCGTCCGGAAGGAAGTTCCCTTCGTCGCCCAACTTTGTTCTCAACGAAAGATTGCGTTAAGCTCGGCGCGGAGCCGGAGCGCCCGTGCGGATCGAGCAACGTAATTCGCTGAGACTACTGCAATGGATGATGGTCGCTTCGCTGGCCCTCCCGTTGGCCCTGTTTGTATTTGCATCCGCCGTCTCCTGGGTCTCGATCCGCGAAACCGCCGACCGCGAAATCGAACGCGCGCTGGATGTCGCGCACGAACATGCGCTGAAAGTGTTCGAGACCATCGACCGCAGCCTGTCGGAGATGGCCGAGATCATCCGCGACGTTCCCGACGCCGAGATCGTTGCGCGCGAGCAATTGCTGCATCTGCGGCTGAAACAACTGGTCGCTTCGCTGCCGCAGGTGAAATCGGCCTGGATTTTCGACGCCAAGGGCCACGCCCTCGTCAACAGCCTGGTGGTGCCGGCACCCGGGATCGATTTTTCCGACCGGGATTATTTCAGGGCCCACGCGGCGGCCGGCGATATCGGAACCTATATCGGTGAAGCGCTGAAGCCGCGGCCGCCCTATCAGGGCGCCGCGTTCTTCGGCGTCAGCCGACGACGGCCGAGCGAGGATGGCGGCTTCGCCGGCGTGCTGCAGGCTTCCGTGTTCCCGGAATATTTCGAGAATTACTACGCCCGGATCGGCCGCGAGCCCGGCAGCTACTTCGTGCTTGGCCGGACGGACGGCACCGTGCTGGCGCGTTTCCCCACCGTCGACCGCGACATCCGTCTCGACCCCAAGGGCCCGATCGGGAAAGCAATCGCCGCCAGTCCAACGCCCGGCCTCATCACGGTGACATCGCCGACCGACGGCATCGAACGCCGCCTGGGCTACCGGCGGCTCGCCGAATACCCGATCTATGTCGGCGCCGGCCTCGAGACCTCGGCGATCCGCGCGCGCTGGCTGTCCACCATGAGCCAGCATCTGATCTTCGGCGCGCCGGCCACCGCGCTGCTGTTTGCCCTATTGGGGCTGGCCTTGCGCCGGACGCGCCATCTCTATTTCGAGGCCGAGAAGCGGCAGGTGGCCGAAGAAGCGCTCAAGCACGGCCAGCGGCTGGAGGCGCTGGGCCAGCTCACCGGCGGCGTCGCGCATGACTTCAACAATCTGCTCACGGTGATCCGCGCTTCGGTGGACCTGTTGCGGCGGCCCGACCTGCCGGAGCCGCGCCGGTTGCGCTATATCGATGCGATCTCCGATACCGTGACCCGCGCCGCCAAGCTGACCGGGCAGTTGCTGGCTTTCGCGCGGCGGCAGACATTGAAGCCGGAGGTGTTCGAGGTCGGGCGAAGCGTGCAGACGCTGGCCGAAATGATCGGCACCCTGATCGGTTCGCGCATCGAGATCGTCATCCTTGGCCCGGAAGAACCGTGCCTGGTCAACGCCGACGCCGGCCAGTTCGAAACCGCCATCATCAACATGGCCGTGAACGCGCGGGATGCCATGGAGGGCCGCGGACGGCTGACGATTGCGGTGGGCATGGCGGCCAGTCTGCCCAACGCCGCGCCCCTGTCGCAAAATCCCTATGGCTATGTCGCCGTATCCGTCGCCGACACCGGCAGCGGCATCCCGCCGGATCAGTTCGAACGTATCTTCGAACCCTTCTTCACGACCAAGCAGGCCGGCCATGGCACCGGGCTCGGCCTGTCGCAGGTGTTCGGCTTCGCCAGGCAATCCGGCGGCGAAGTGGCCGTCGCCAGCGAAGTCGGCAAGGGCAGTATTTTCACGCTGTACCTGCCGCGCACCGCCGGCAGCGGGAAATCGCGACAGACGCCGGCGGCGGATGCCACGGCGATCGCCGGGAGCGGGATGTCGGTGCTGGTGGTCGAAGACAATTCCGAGGTCGGGCAATTCGCCACCGACGCACTGGCCGATCTCGGCTACACTACCCGACTGGTCGGCAGCGCCGCGCATGCGCTCGAAGAGCTGGCCGTCGGCGCCGATCGTTTCGATGTGGTGTTCACCGACGTGGTCATGCCGGGCATGACCGGCCTCGAACTCGCCCAGGAAATCCGTCGCCGGCACGCCGACCTGCCGGTCGTGCTGACCAGCGGTTACAGTCACGTGCTGTCGGAACATGGCAGCCACGGTTTCGAGTTGCTGCAAAAGCCCTATTCCGTCGAGCAGCTCTCGCGCGTGCTGCACGGGGTGGGCCGCTTGCGCAAGGTGAGGCGCGCCAACGAAGTAATTTGATCCCGCCACGCCCGTCATTGCGAGCGAAGGATGCGAGCAGGCTGAAGCCACAAGGAACCATCTGATTTCCCCTAGCGTTATCGCGGCATGGCCAAGGGAGATGCAAAGCTCAAACCGCGCGTCAATAAATCCGACGCGAAGAAGTCCGCTGAATCAGAAACAAAATCGGAATTTGCTGAAGTCGTTGCCGAAGGCGGCGATCAGGTCGAACCGCCGCCGCCGGAGGTCGTAGAGACCGATCCGGAATTATCGCCGCAAGAGGCCGAGCAAGCGCGCAAGGATTATCTGCTGACGCGGTTCTGGATCAGTGCGCGCGGCTACTGGGGCAGGAACGGCGACCGGCTGGCGTGGCTGTTTTCGATCGGGCTATTGCTCCTGATCGTCGCCAATGTCGGCTTTCAATACGGCATCAATGTCTGGAATCGCGCGATCTTCGATGCGATCGAGAAGCGCGATGCCGCGACCGTCTATTACCTCACCGCCGTGTTTTTTCCGCTGGCGATCGGCAGCGTTCTGCTCGGCGTGACGCAGGTGTTCGCCCGCATGGGCATCCAGCGCCGCTGGCGCGCCTGGCTGACGAATGCGGTGATCTCGCGCTGGCTGGCCAGCGGCCGCTACTATCAGCTCAATCTGGTCGGCGGCGATCACCAGAATCCGGAATACCGCATCGCTGAGGATTTGAGGATTGCGACCGACTCACCGGTGGATTTCGTCGCGGGCGTCACATCGGCGTTCCTCTCGGCCGCGACCTTCATTGTCGTGCTCTGGACCATCGGCGGTGCGCTGACGCTGACATTGGGCGGCTCGACCGTCACTATCCCCGGCTTCCTCGTGATCGCTGCGATCGTTTACGCGGCGATCGCCTCCGGCTCGATCACAGCGATCGGACGAAGCTTCGTGCAGGTGTCCGAGGACAAGAACCAGGCCGAAGCCGAATACCGATATGCGTTGACCCGCGTGCGCGAGAATGGCGAAAGCATCGCGCTGCTCGGCGGCGAAGAGGAAGAGCGCGACGGCATCAACAAGACCTTTTCAAAAGTGCTGCGGCAATGGGCGCGGCTCGCCGGCCAGCACATGCGCACTACGGTGGTGTCGCAGGGATCCGGGCTGATTGCGCCGGTGGTTCCGATATTGTTGTGCGCGCCCAAATATCTCGACGGCAGCATGACGCTCGGCCAGGTGATGCAAGCGGCGTCTGCCTTTACTATCGTGCAGACGGCATTCGGCTGGCTGGTCGACAATTATCCGCGGCTTGCCGACTGGAACGCCTGCGCCCGCCGCATCGCCTCGCTGATGATGTCGCTCGACGGCCTCGAACGCGCCGAGCAGGGCGACGGCATCGGGCGCATCCAACGCGGTGAAACCAAGGGCGAAACCATGCTCAGCCTCAACGATCTGTCGGTAACGCTCGACGACGGCACAGCGGTGGTCGATGAAACCGAAGTGGCGATCGAACCCGGCGAGCGCCTGTTGGTGGCGGGTGAATCCGGCACCGGCAAGAGCGCGTTGGTTCGCGCGCTGGCGGGGCTGTGGCCATGGGGCGGCGGCAGCGTCAACTTCCATCCCGATCGCCGGCTCTTCATGCTGCCACAGAAGTCCTACATTCCGTCCGGCACGCTGCGGCGCGCGATCACCTATCCCGGCGCGGCCGACGACTGGCTCACTGAGCAGATCTGCGACGCGCTGCACAAGGTCGGCCTCGATCACCTCAAGGACAAGATCGAGGAAGAAGGACCGTGGGACCAGACGCTGTCGGGCGGCGAAAAGCAGCGGCTGGCGTTCGCACGGTTGTTGCTGCACAACCCCGATATCGTGGTGCTGGACGAGGCCACTTCCGCGCTCGACGAGAAGAGCCAGGAGAAGATGATGGAGATCGTCATCAAGGAGCTACCGATGGCCACCATCGTCAGCGTCGCCCACCGCGCCGAGCTGGAGGCGTTTCACAGCCGCAAGATCGTGCTGGAGCGACGCAAGGGCGGCGCCAAGCTCGTCAGCGACGTCAACCTGATCCCGCGCAAGGACAGGCGACGCCTGCTCGGCCGCTTCCTGCGCCATCGGAAAGCTGCGAAGAAGGCGGCGTAGTAGAGGAATGCGCACGATCCATCCAGCCGTCATTGCGAGCGCAGCGAAGCAATCTACCTCTCCACTTGCCGCGCTATGGATTGCTTCGCGGAGCCTGTCATCGGGCGGCGCTTCGCGCCGACCCGTTGGCTCGCAATGACGTGGATGGGCCGCGGCGTGCTGGACACCCCATTCGTGGCACGACAGGCCGGTCGAACATGACTACGATTGGCCTATTTCACTACCGCAAAACCGGCTATGCATGCGGCGCTTCTACCCGAGGACTTTTGCTTGACGCCCGACAACGATCCGTCTCCCGCGCCGTTCGGCGCATTCGCCCCGAATGCCGCACAGGCCGCGATCATTCGGCTTGCCCACCGCACGCGACTGAAGCGTGGCGCGTTCCGGCCCTGGCTGTCGCGGCTGGTGAATCTGCTACGCGCGGGTCCCGTCGACGTGCCATATCAAGGCGCCTCGTTCCGCTTCTACCATCAGGCCAGCGCCACCGAGCGCGGCGCGCTGTTCAACCCCGCCTACAACATCGAGGAGCTGGATTTCTTGCGCGCGCATGTTGCCGTGGGCGGGGTGTTCGTCGATGTCGGCGCCAATGTCGGCACCTACGCGCTTGCGCTGGCGCGCCATGTCGGCGCCGGCGGCAAGGTGATCGCGATCGAGCCGCATCCGGTCACCCATGCGCGCCTCGCCTTCAACAACACAGCCTCCGGCTTCACCCAGGTGCGACTGGTCGCGGCCGCCGCCGGTCCTGACGATGGCGAATTGCTGATCGAAACCGACGGCGACAATCTCGGCGCCAGCCACATCGTGTCGGGCGACGCCTCCGCCAAGGCGATCAAGGTACCGTCACTGCGGCTGCAGCGCATCCTCGAAGAAGCCGGCGTCTCGCATGTCGACGCGCTCAAGATCGATGTCGAAGGTTTTGAGGATCGCGTGCTGACCGGCTTCTTCGCCGAAGCACCGCAGGCATTGTGGCCCCGCGCGATCGTGATCGAGCATCTGTCGAAGGACGAGTGGCTGGACGACTGCATCGCCGACATGCGCGCGCGAGGCTATATCGACACCGGCAAGACCCGCAGCAACACCCTGCTGGCGCGAGGCTGAATTTCCCTTGCCCGGCCATTGCTCGAACCGAAGGAGAGCTTGATGATCGACCACGTCGGATTTCCGGTTTCGGATTACGAACGTTCCAAGACCTTCTATCTGAAAGCCCTGGCGCCGCTCGACTACACCCTCGTGATGGAAGTCACCCAGGAACAACACGGCCACGATCCCGCGGCAGGCTTCGGCGCCAATGGAAAGCCCGATTTCTGGATCGGTGGCGAAGGCGGGTTGGACAAGCCGTTGCACGTCGCGATCCTGGCCAAGGACCGCGCCACGGTGGACGCCTTCTATAAGGCCGCGATGGCGGCCGGCGGGCGCGACAACGGCGCGCCGGGAATTCGCGCGCACTACCACCCGAACTATTACGGCGCCTTCGTGCTCGACCCCGACGGCCACAACATCGAGGCCGTCTGCCACACGCCGACATAGCCGGTTCCGGCCGGTTCCATTGGCGAGGGGCACGGGAACTTCGTGCCGACCTCGCCGTTGTCATTCCTGGAGTTGAAACTTCGGGAGACGCGATGCCGATCGAACCGCCGGAAATACCGCCGGCGACACCGGGACAACCAACCGAGCCTCCGCCGGAGAACCCTCCGGGTAATCCTCGCCCGGAGGTGCCACCACCATTCCGCGAACCCGGCCAACCACCACAACCGGAGGAGCTGCCGGGCAAGATGCCGGATGAGTTACCGATACGCGGGCCGAATGGCCCTCGCACACCCAATCCTGCCACCGATCCGGGTGCCGGATGAATACTTCGCCTGAACGCGCAATGAATAATGCTGCATGCAACCCATTGTGCTTATGAAATAAAAACCATCCGACCATTTGTAGGCCGCCACAATCCGGCCTAATGATTAGCCGTTCAATCGACCAACTGACATGCCAATGAAGGCCGCTCCGTTGCTGTCAGGCCTATTCCGGGGACCAAGGACATCATGACAAACCTCCGCATCCTGCTGCTCGCCACGACTGCCTTGACGGCGACGCAGCTCGCGACCTCCGCATCGCATGCGCAGACCGCACCGCTCGTCGTGGCGCAAGCCAAGGAAGAGGTCGGCCCCGACGGCAGACCCAAGGCGCCGCCGAAGGGCGCTCCGCCGCCGGCTGCCGCGCCGAAGGCGCCGGCTCCTCCACCGCCCCCGGCCGCAGCACCTCCGCGTCCAGCAGCGCCGCCGCCGCCCCCGCCTGCTGCGGCTCCGCCACCGCGCCCGACGCCACCCCCGCCGCCGGCGGCTGCACCCCCGCGCCCGACGCCACCACCTCCGCCGCCTCCTGCGGCTGCTCCTCCTCGGCCGACACCAGCGCCGCCGCCCCCGGCTGCCGCGCCGAAGGCGCCGACCCCGCCTCCGCCGCCCCCGGCGGCCGCACCTTCGCGCCCGACGCCGACGCCACCTCCGCCGCCAGCAGCAGCGCCTGCGGCGCCGAAGCAACCGGCCGCACCGGCTCCGACCCCGCCGCCGCCTTCATCCCAGAAGGCGACGCCTTCGCCTGTGCCGCCACCGGCCGCCGGCACCAGGCAGCCACCCGCGCCTGCCGCCACACCGGCGGCACCCGCGCCAGCGGCATCGCCGACGACCGCGCCTCCGCCCGGCGGAAGCACAGCCGCGCCGCCGCGTCCCGGTGCGACACCGCCTGGCGCACCGACCGCAACACCTCCGGCCGCGGGTGCCCCGACGGCCGCGCCAACCGCCCCGACTGGCCGCCCCGGCGCGCCCCCAGCTGCGGGCCAAGCCACTCCGACGCCTCCGGCCGCCGGAGCGCCACCGGCGCGACCCGGTGCGCCGACAGCGCCGCCGGCTGCGGGGGCTCCAGCCGCGCCGCCCGCCGCGGGAACTCCACCCGCGGCTCCCGCCGGCGCCGCGGCGCCAAGTGTCGTCCCCGGCACGCCAGCCGCAGCGCCCCCGCCCGGCAGGGCGCAATTCGCTCCGCCGACGGTTGCACCCGCGTTCCGGGCCGCACCCACGGTCACAACGCCACTACCGCCACCGCCACAGCCACGGCGTGAAAACCTGACGCCGCTCGCGATCGGCGCGGGCGTCGTCGCAGGCGCCGTGGCCGGCGCGACCATCGCCAACATGCACAGCCAGCGACGGGAGGTCACCGAGGGCGGCCGCACGGTCTACTATGAGCCGGACCGCGTCATCATCCGTGACCCGAGCGGACAACAATACGTCCGCGGCAACGATCTCTATCGCTTCCGCTATGGTGCGCGCGACATCCAGACCCAGACCGTCGGCGGCGAAACCCGCACCGTCGTAGTCCGGCCGGATGGCAGCCAGATCATCACCGTGGTCGGCAGTGACGGGCGGCTGCTGCGCCGCATCCGCCGGGACGACCGTGGCCGTGAGATCATCATCATCGACAACAGCTACCGCGATCCGCAAGCAGTCGGCGGCTTCTATGTCGATCTGCCGCCGCCAGTGGTCAACATGCCATACGACCGCTACATCGTCGCCGCGGACGAAGCACCCCCGGAAGTGATCTACGAAACCCTGAGGGCGCCGCCGGTGCAACGGATCAACCGGCGCTACTCGCTCGACGAAATCCGCTACAGCCCAAATGTGCGGATGCAGATGCCGAGCATCGACGTCAACTCCATCAACTTCGCGACCGGTTCGTGGGAGATCCCGCCGGACCAGGCGGCGAAGCTGCAGGTGATCGCCGACGGCCTGAACCAGGCGATCCAGGCCAACCCGCGCGCAGTGTTCCTGATCGAAGGTCACACCGACAAGGTGGGCTCCGACGTCGACAATCTGTCGCTGTCGGACCGCCGCGCGGAATCCGCCGCAACGCTGCTGACGCAGCAGTTCAACGTGCCGGCGGAGAACCTGACCTCGCAGGGTTATGGCGAGCAGTATCCGAAGGAGCAGATCGACGGGCCGAGCGAGATCAACCGGCGCGTCACCATCCGCAACATCACGCCGCTGCTCAATGGCGGGCAGGCCTCGCTGCCGCCGCCCCCGCCCGGCACCGCGCCGCCGCGCTGAGGCGGCTCGTCACCAAATGAAAATGGCCGGGAGCAATCCCGGCCTTTTTTGTTTCACGCGCTGAGTGCCCGCGGCGTGACGCAGGCGTCGCAAATGGCCGCGGCGTGCCGGTGATCGGTGCCGCAGCAGCCGCCGAGAATGCACATCTTCGGAAACGCGCCCCTGAGCTTCAGGTAACGCCGCCCAAGATCGGCAGGGTCACCTGAATCGAGCGTTTCGGATTCGTCGAGCTCGGCATGGCTCTTCGTCGAGGCGTTGGCCCTGACGCCATGGATACGCTCCGTCCAGGCCTCGCCCGCCTTCAAGGCATCTTCGAAATGCGTCGGATGGGCGCAGTTGATCAGGAAGTATTCGGGCGCGTTGTCGGTCTCGCGATCCACGGTCTCGATCGCCTCACGCAACGTCTCTCCCTTCACCAGGCGGCCATTGGTCTCCACGGTAAACGAGATGGCTGCTTGTATTCCCAGCGAATTGGCTGCGCGTGCGACGCCGATCGCTTCATTGATGCTGGTGAGCGTATAGGCCGTGACCATGTCGGCGCCGCCCTCGACGAAGGCCGCGATCTGCGCCCGATGGTAGGCCTCGGCTTCCGCAGCCTCCATGTTGCCTGCCTTGTAGCCGTCGCCGCGTGGGCCGATCGCGCCGCTGATGACACAGGGCGCGTCCGGCCTTTCCCAACCGGCGCGCAACTCCTCGAGGAATGCGATCGAACGGACATTGATCGTCTTGAGCGCGACCGCATCGTAGCCAAGCTTCACGCCCCAATCCGGATTGGCGCGCCACGTCGGGCTGTCGAGCACGAAGCCCGTGCCGTGCTCGCGCGCCACCGCGAGATAGCTCGCGTAATACTGCTTCAATTGCTGCCGGCCTTCGGCGCTGGCGAGCAGCACGAAGGCGGCGAAGTGCGGCAGTTCGATTCCCTGGTGGAAGATCAGCGTCGTTTCCATGCCGCCATCGGTGAGGAAAATGCCGCCGCGCCGTTGCGGAAGATCGTCTCGGTATTTGGCCATTTCTACATCTCCGGAAATTTGGATGCCGTCGGTAGGTCTCCCCGCCTCGGCTAAGTCCGGCGATGTTGGTGCAGCATAGTGTCGCGGCTTCCTAGGCTGCCCGCGGTGCGGATGAACCTGAAGCTGCAAAATGATACGAATTCAAATGGTTGCGGCTGAGGCGCAAAACCGCCGCGCCGTCGGCAATGGGAGAAACCGTACCGTGAGTGCAGTTTTAGAAAAGCGGATGGGAAAGGGCGAGGCAACGCGCGAGCGAATTCTCGAGATTGCCGAGGCCGCCGTACTCGCCAAGGGATTTGGCGCGACCTCGATCGACGAAGTGATCGCCGAGGCCGGGCTCACCAAAAGCGGCTTCTTCTATCACTTCAAGGATAAGAATGCGCTCGCCCGCGAGATGCTTCGCCGCTATGTCGCGACGAATGATCATCTGTTCGACGAAATCTTCGCGCGCGGTCATCAGCTTTCGGACGACCCGCTGCAGGCCTTCCTCATCTCGCTGAAGCTGCTTGCGGAGACGATGTCCGACCTGCCGAACGGCCATCCCGGCTGCCTGATTGCCAGCATCTGCTATCAGGAACGGTTGTTCGATCGCGAAGTGCGCGAACTGACCGCGCGGTCGGTGCGGGACTGGAACGCGCGCTTCCGCGGGATTCTCGACGGAATCGCCGCGGTGTATCCGCCGAGAGAACCGGTCGATCTGGACGATGTCGCCGACATGCTGTCCTGCATCGTCGACGGCGCCATCATCATGTCGAAGACGTTGAACGATCCGAGCCGTCTCGAACGGCAGATCCTGATCTTTCGAAGCTGCGTCAAGCTGATGTTTGCGCCGCCATCGCTTTCCTGACGCGACCGAAGCAGAGCCATCTTGCTCTACATGCCCGCGGCTGCGAGGCCGAGCGCGTCCGCCATGATGCGGAATACATCGGTGTTGTCCATCGAGCCATGGACCCGGTCGCTGCCGGGGCCGGTCGCCGTCAGGATCACGTCCTCTCCCGAATGCACGCTGGCGCCCATCATCGCCGGCAGATTGCCGAGGCGCAGCACGGCCCCCGGGACATCCTTGTACTTCTCGTTGATCTTGAAGGTACCCGGTGCATCACCCTTGACGCTTGGCTCGTTGGGATTGTCGAGCTTCGGACGGAAGGTTTCGTAATGGTCCGGAAGGCTCGCCGAGAAGATCGCGAGCCGCCGGCTGACATCGACGCGTGACGGATAGCCCTCAGCATCGGGAGCCGGATAGTTGGGGAATCCGGCTTTGTCGTAAGTGCCGACGCGTTCGCGCAGCGGCACGTTGGGCGTCGTGCTCATGTCGTCATTGATGGTTCCGACCAGGCTGTTCGGATGATTGTGGTCCGCCAGCACCAGGATCAGCGTGTCGTCGCCGCGAGCGCGCACCCAGTCGCGCGTCAGGCGAACGGCGTTGTCGAGCATGATCGTGTCGTAGACGGCGCGCTCCATGTCGAGGAGATGCGCGTATTTGTCGATCATCCCGGACTCCACCATCAGGAAGAAGCCGGCCTCGTTCCTCGAAAGCACGTTCAGCGCCGCCTGCACCTGTTCGGTCAGGTCGGGCTGGTCGGGAAACTTCTTGACCCCGCCGCCTTTGAGAAACTTGCGGTCCAGTGCGCCATCCATGTTGCCGGTCGCAAACAGCCCGAGCAATTGGCGCGTGTCCGATTTCGCCGCCGACGCGTCCATCTCGGACTTCGTCATCGCCACCTGATAACCGGCGTCGCGAAAGCGGGCGATGTAGTCGATGTCGTCCTTGCGTTTGGAACCAGCCGCAGCCTTCGGCAGGAAGTTCGCGCTACCGCCGCCCATCAGGACGTCCGGCTTGGCGGCGAAATATTGCTCGACGATCTCGTCATAAGCGGCACGGCGTCGGGTATGCGCCACCATCGCCGCAGGCGTAGCGTCTTCGATCTCGGTGTTGGTGACGATACCGATCGCCAGGCCAAGCCGCCGCTTCGCCACGCTTGTTATGGTTTCGACCCTGGGATCGTCGAACGGACTTGCGGTACGGTCGGCGTAGACGCCCATCGCGTTGACGGCGGTCTTGTGGCCGGTGGCGTAGGCGCTGGCGGCGTTCGCCGAATCGGTGATGATCGAATCCGAGCCTGCTGTCGCCACCAGCGCCATGTGCGGCATGTCGTCGATGGCAAGCTTGCCGCGACTCTTACCCTCCGCAATCCCTTTGGAGAGGATGCGCGCGGCGACACGGTGGGCGGGCGACAATCCGTCGCCGATGAACAGGATCACGTTCTTCGCCATGCGCGGACCGGTATCATAAACCGTCCACACGACGCTGCGGCTGCGCGTACCGTCGCTGACCTCAACCGTGACGCTGCCGGGTTTCGGCAATGCGACATTGCGCAGGATCAGCGCCGACTGGTCCTTGCCATCTTCGCGATCGACGAAGCTTCCGCTCTGGCCGAACGCGGCGGAATATTCCGCCCCGTTGACCGTCACTTTCAGTTTTGCCGGGTCGACGCGATCGGGAAACTCGACCTTGAAATCGAAATGGGCACCGGCGAGGATTTCGGCGCGGTCGATCGGATAGATCGTTTGAGCTGCTGTCGGCGACGCCGACAACAGGATGGCAGCGGCGGTTGCGGCAATTGGCTTGATCATGATCGATGCCCCGCGATCGCTAATGGCGCAGCGAACGGCGAGATTCGACGCCGCATGCGCGCGGCGCGGCGAGCCTAGCCGCGCAAAATGACGCTTCCATAACACAGGGAGTCGGCAGCCGGGCCGGGAGGAATCAAAGCCCCGCGGCATGATCCAGAAAAATTAAGGATACTCCCGCCCGATTCAGCCCTTGTCGCCCTTGTCGCTCTCAAGCTTGAAGATGTCGGAGCCTTCCGGGCTCGATAGCAAGCCTGTCTTGCCGTAGAGATCCAGCTTGGCGCGGGTATCGGCAATGTCGAGGTTGCGCATGGTCAGTTGGCCGATGCGGTCCGCCGGCGTGAACGCGGCATCCTCCACCTTCTCCATGCTCAGCCGATCCGGCTGATAGGTCAGGTTGGGGCTCTCGGTGTTGAGGATCGAGTAGTCGTTGCCACGGCGCAGCTCGAGCGTCACCTCGCCGGTGACGGCGCGCGCCACCCAACGCTGGGCGGTTTCGCGCAGCATCAGGGCCTGGGAATCGAACCACCGTCCCTGATAGAGCAGCCGGCCAAGGCGCATGCCGCTGATCCGGTATTGCTCGATGGTGTCTTCGTTGTGGATGCCCGTGACCAGGCGTTCATAGGCGATGTGCAGCAGCGCCATCCCGGGGGCTTCGTAGATGCCGCGGCTTTTCGCCTCGATGATGCGGTTCTCGATCTGGTCGCTCATGCCAAGGCCATGCCGGCCGCCGATGGCGTTGGCCTCAAGGAACAGCGCGACGGGATCAGCGAAGGTCTGGCCGTTCAGCGCGACCGGCTGGCCCTCTTCGAAACGCACGGCGACCTTTTCGGCCCGGACGGCACAGTCGTCGCGCCAGAACGGCACGCCCATGATCGGATTGACGATCTTGATGCCGCTGTCGAGGTGCTCGAGATCCTTGGCCTCGTGGGTCGCGCCGAGCAGATTGCTGTCGGTCGAGTAGGCCTTTTCGGCGCTCATCTTGTAGGCGAATCCGTTGGCGGTCATGAATTCAGACATTTCCGCGCGGCCGCCCAGTTCGTCGATAAACAGCTGGTCGAGCCAGGGCTTGTAGATCCGCAAGCTCGGATTGGTCAGCAGGCCGTAGCGGTAGAACCGCTCGATATCGTTGCCCTTGTAGGTGGAGCCATCGCCCCAGATGTTGACGCCGTCCTCCTTCATGGCCGCAACCAGCATCGTGCCGGTCACGGCGCGGCCGAGCGGCGTGGTGTTGAAGTAGGCGATGCCGCCGGTCGAGACGTGGAAGGCGCCGGACTGGATGGCGGCGATACCTTCGTGGACCAGTTGGGTGCGGCAATCCACCAGGCGGGCTTTTTCGCCGCCGAACTCCAGCGCCTTGCGCGGAATCTCGTCGTAATCGGCCTCGTCGGGCTGGCCGAGATTGGCGGTATAGGCAAAGACGCGCGCGCCCTTTTGCTTCATCCAGAGCAGCGCCGCGCTGGTGTCGAGACCGCCCGAGAAAGCGATGCCGACTTTTTCCCCTTTGGGCAGGCTTTTCAGAATCGTACTCATCGAGCTTCCAATCGGTCGAAATGGCGGATGCCGTGTGCGGCTTGAGGGCGCGAATAACAAATTTCGCGCTGGTGGGCACGCGTTTAATGGCCCTTTTTAATAGCCCTTGGCGGCTCGGATCGGATTACCCCGCCTCGCGCCCGCGCCAGCGCTGCAACAGCCGGTAGCCGGGCCAGCCCCAACGCGCCAGCGCGGCCTCGATTTGCTCATCCGACCGCCTTGTCGATGGCCAGCGGTAAATCCAGGCATAGGCCAGCCAGATCACGAAGAAGCTGACGAGGCCGGCGGCGGCGACGTCGGTAAAGAAATGCCCGCCGAAGGCCATTCGCAGCACAGAAGTTACGACCCCGAACACGGTCGCCGCCACATAGGCCAGAGGCCGCCACGGCGGCGGGGTCAGCGCCGCGGGCGCGTAGGCCCAGAACGCAGTGGCGCCCTCGCCGGAGAAGAACGAGCAGTTACGCCCGCACTCGCCGCGCGGATCCCACCATGGCACGAATTGCCAGGGCCCGTTGAACTCCGCCACCATCACGGGCCGCGGCCGTCCCCAATAGCTCTTGAAGGTGAGATTGGTCAGCACGACGGCGGAGAGCAGGATGGTGACCAGCAGAAACACCGCCGCTCGTCCCGGAACCAGCATCGGCCGGTCCGGCCGCACCAGCTTTCCCACGATGGCAATCAGCGCAGGCAGCGCCAGCGCCCAGGCAATCCACATCGCGCCGTCGCGCGCGAACGCGGCAAGACCGCTCTGTTTCAGTGGAAATGATGTGCTTGCGGGATCGAAGAACAATGCCGCCAGCTTCAGGTCGAGTTCGGGGAAAATCCCGAACAGCAGTCCGATGACGAGCGATAGGCCCAACGCGATTACAAGTCCGGTCCGGTTCATGGCGCGGGGTTTAGCCGAGGCGGTTGGTGATGAAAAGGCAGAAGCTCATCTTCCCTGTCTCCCCTTGTGGGAGAAGGGAAGAAGAGACCAGAGATCACGCCTGCGGCCGGGACTGCGACGGCAATGGCGGCGGTGGCCGCAAGGGAGGCCTCGGTTCTCGCCAGGCGCCGGCGGATCGGCCCGCGATCAGCCAGAAGATCAGGCCGGCGACGATGCCCGCACCGGTCATGATTTCGAGGTGGCGGCGCACGATGCCATCGAATTTCAGCGTCTCCGGATCGAACGGAATGAGGCCGAGATAGCAGGCCGCGCCCACGATCGCGCCGCCGACCGCATAAGCGAGCACGCTGCGGATATAGAAGGCCTCGGTGATCAGAACCACGATCAGCGCCGGCAGCAGCGCGAAGCCGGAGAGAAAGATGAAGCCGAAGCCGAGCACGACATTGACCGCGCTCTGGTCGATCTCCCCACCACCGAGATCGCTGAACTCAGGATACAGCACCGCGCCAACCACGATCATTCCCGCCACGAAGCAGGCGGCGAGGAAGGCGAACAGGATGACGAAGAGGCGGCCGATCAGGGACATGGTTCACACGTCATTGCGTGCGACAAACGCGAAGCGTTTGCGCAAGGGAGCGAAGCGACGAAGCAATCCATCTCTCAGCAAGCCGAGAGATGGATTGCTTCGCTTCGCTCGCAATGACGGCCTGAGTGACGGCTCGCGCCATTGTATCAATCCGTCATCGCCATGGCGCGCAGCGCCTGGCGCTCGCGCGCGGACAGTTTTTCGGTTTCCGATTTCAACTGGCCGCAGGCGGCGAGAATGTCGCGGCCGCGCGGCGTGCGCACCGGCGAGGAGTAGCCGGCGTTAAAAATATATTCGGAGAATTTTTCGATCTGCTCCCAGTCCGAGCACTCATACTTCGTGCCCGGCCACGGGTTGAAAGGAATCAGGTTGATTTTCGCCGGAATGCCCTTGAGCAATTTCACCAGCAGCTTGGCGTCATCCATGGAATCGTTGACGCCCTTGAGCATCACATATTCGAAGGTGATGCGCCGCGCATTCGACGAGCCCGGATAGTCGCGGCAGGCCTGCAATAATTCGGCAATCGGATATTTGCGGTTTAGCGGCACCAGCTCATTGCGCAACTCGTCACGCACAGCGTGGAGCGAAATCGCCAGCATGACGCCGATCTCGTCGCCGGTGCGGATGATGTTCGGCACCACGCCCGAGGTCGACAGCGTGATGCGGCGACGGGAAATGCCGATGCCTTCATTGTCGGCAACGATCAAGAGCGCATCGCGCACCGCGTCGAAATTGTAGAGCGGTTCGCCCATCCCCATCATGACGACGTTGGTGACGAGGCGGCTGCCGGTCGGGGTCTCGCGATCGGCCCAGTCGTTGAGGCGGTCGCGCGCCACCATGATCTGGCCGACGATCTCGCCGGCCGTGAGATTGCGCACCAGCCGCTGCGTGCCGGTGTGGCAGAACGAGCAATTCAGCGTGCAGCCGACCTGCGATGAAACGCAGAGCGTGCCGCGATCGGTTTCGGGAATGTAGACGCACTCGACTTCATGCGCCTTCTGGAACGCGTCACCGCTCGGCAGCCGCAACAGCCATTTGCGGGTGCCGTCGTTGGAAACCTGCTCGGCCACCACTTCGGGGCGGTCGACGGTAAAGTGCTGCTCCAGCTGCGCACGCATTTCCTTCGAAATGCTGGTCATCTCGTCGAAAGCCTTGGCGCCGCGGACATACATCCAGTGCCAGAGCTGCTGGGTGCGCATCTTGCGCTGCGGGGGCGCAACGCCGATCTCGCCCAGTCGGTCGGCGATCTCGGTGCGCGACAGGCCGATCAGCGAAGGTTTTGCCGGCGGCACATAGGTCTCGAGCGGAACCTTCTCGAGGGGAGCCTGAGCCGAGGAACTGCTCTCGATTGAAGCGACGGTCATTTGTGTTTCTGTTCTTGAGATACATGGGGTGGGCAAAGCCACCGGGTCGCGCGAATGCGCGCCCGATGATGAACTCCGCCGTGCCCACCGCAAGCGTTAACGGTGGGCACGGCGCGATGCGCCTTTGCCCACCTACGAGGTAGCACTCAAATAGGCCTTCTAGGCCCTCTAAACAACGTCATTCTGGGCTTAAAAGCGGCCTAGCGCTTGCAGTCCTGCGCCAGCCGGTCGAGCGCCTGGGCCAGCCCCTTCAGCGAGAAGACGTCCGTGGTCTCGGTGCCCTTGGCCGAAACGCCCTTTACGGTGACTTCGGCGGATTTGCGCATGGCGTTGACCATCTGCTCTTCCTCCGCGGCGTTCTTGATCCAGAGCCCGTCGCCCTGAGTATACATCGCATAGGCCGAGCCGCCGACCTCGAGAGAGGATTCCGAGCCCGGCTTCAGCGCGTATCCGATCATGATCGACACTTCGTTGACGACTTTTTCGGCCGGACGCGTCGAGACGAAAGCGTAGGCGGGATCGCGCGGACGATTCGGCGGATTGGTTTTCGACGACGATGGCTTCGCCAACGCAAAGCAAACCTTCCTGCCGTTCGGTGTCGCCGTGTAGGCGCCCCAGGTACCGTACTGACCGATCAAGGTCGGCTCCGCACTGCCGACAGCGGCGGTCGCCGCCGGTTCCGGCTTCGCAGGCTTGGCCGTCGTCGGCTTTGCCGCCGGTGCTGGCGCAGGCTTGGCCGCTTCCTTTGCAGGTTCCTTGGCGCCCTTCGAAGCAGCGCCCTGTGCTTGCGCGAGGGATGTCGCCCCACACAGCACTGCAATCGCAACCAGAAATGTCTGTATTCGCAACACGGACAACTGGTTCCCTCATCATTGTGACTGGAAGATGGCCCGAGGGCGCATCGCGTGGCCGGGGATGGATAGCCGGGAAATGCTTTTTTGGGAAGGCAGTTACAGTGTTGCTCACCGTCGCAGCCGCGCCTTCGTAACAGGTCCCTTTGAGGAATCAAGGCGCGGGATTCGGGTTCAACCTTTCGACCGGCGCTCGCGCTGTTTCTGCCACTGTGCATCGGTCCATTGCAGCAGATCCTCGGCGCCGGAACTGCGCAAATGCGCGCCGCCATCCTGCACGACCATCTCGCCATTGATATAGCCGGCCTGGTCGGAAATCAGAAAGCTCGCCAGATCGGCAAGTTCGCCATGCTCGCCGGCGCGCCCGAGCGGATTGCGTTGCGCCCAGCTTTCATCGCGGCCCTCGGGACGGAGTTGACCCGAAGCGCCCGGCGTCGGGAACGCGCCGGGCGCGATCGCGACCGTGCGCACACCCTTGGGTCCCCACTCCACCGCAAGGCTTCGGGTCATCGCGAGCACAGCGGATTTCGCCATCGCCGACGGCACCGTGAAGGCGCGACCAGTGATCGTCGAAGTCGAGAGAATGCTCAGCACCACGCCTTTGTGCTTGCCGTCGATCCAGCGCCTGCCCGCGGCGAGCGTGCAATACATCGTGCCGTGCAGTGTCGGCGCCAGGACCGCATCCGCCGCCCGCGACGACAGATGTTCGGTCTGCGCGATGAAGGTCGCGGCGGCATTATTGACCAGCACGTCGATCGGCGCCTCGCGCCAGATTTCCTCCATCATGGCATCGACCGCGGCACTGTCGCGGATATCGCAGCCGATCACGCCTACCCTGCCGCCGAGTTCGCTGCGCATCTTTGCTGCCGTCGCCTCCAGCAATTCGAGCCGGCGGCCGCAAATGATCAGCTCCGCGCCAAGCTCGACGAAGCGGTGCCCCATTGCAGCCCCGAGCCCCGAACCGCCGCCCGTGACCAATATCCGCTTTCCCGCCAGCAAGCCCTTTTCAAACATCTTTTGAATCCCCTTCGATCACCATAAGGCCATGCGCCTGAATCGGATTGTAGCCCGGCTTCAAATCCGGCAAGAAGCTGCCAGCCTCTTATATTCTCGGCCCGAAAATCAGGTGCGCCCATGAAAGCCATTCTCTGCTCGCAATATTGCCAACCCGACGACCTCGTGCTGGCCGACGTCCCCGATCCGGTGGCCG
This sequence comes from Bradyrhizobium sp. AZCC 1678, assembly GCF_036924765.1. Lineage (NCBI taxonomy): Bacteria > Pseudomonadati > Pseudomonadota > Alphaproteobacteria > Hyphomicrobiales > Nitrobacteraceae > Bradyrhizobium > Bradyrhizobium sp. AZCC 1678. The sequence continues at coordinate 867,447 of NZ_JAZHSE010000001.1, read as the reverse complement.
AACCGGGACAGGCCGTGATTGCGATCAAGGCCGCGGCACTGAATTTCTTCGACATCCTGATGATCCAGGGCAAGTACCAGATCAAGCCGCCATTCCCGTTTTCGCCGGCCGCCGAGGTTGCCGGCGTGATCGAAAGCGTCGGTGCCGGCGTCACCGACCTGAAGGTCGGCGACCGCGTGGTGGCGTCCTGCGGCCATAACGGCGCGCGCGAAAAGATCGCGCTGCCCGCGAGCTCTATTGTGAAAATTCCCGACAATCTGGATTTCGATCGCGCCGCCGGCATCATCATCATCTACGGCACAGCGCTGCATGCGCTGGAAGACCGCGCCAGCCCGAAGGCCGGCGAGACGCTGGCCGTGCTGGGCGCTGCTGGCGGAACCGGACTTGCGGCCTGCGAACTCGGCAAGCTGATGGGCCTGAAGGTGATCGCCTGCGCGTCGTCGGACGAGAAACTCGAATTTGCCAAGGCGCATGGCGCCGAGCTCATGCTGAACTACAGCAAGGAAGACCTGAAGGAGGGCTTGCGCCGGCTCACCGGCGGCAAGGGCGTCGACATCATCTTCGATCCGGTCGGCGGCACTTACGCCGAAGCCGCATTGCGCTCGATCGCCTGGGAAGGTCGTTTCCTGGTGATCGGCTTTGCCGCGGGCGACATTCCGAAGATGCCGCTAAACCTCGCGCTGCTCAAGGGTTGCGATATACGCGGCGTGTTCTGGGGTGCATGGACCAGGGTCAACCCGGAGAAGAACCGCGCCAACCTGGAAAAGCTCGTGAAGTGGACCGCGGAAGGCAAGATCTCCTCGCATGTCGATCGCACGTTCCCGCTGGCGCAAACCGCCGAAGCGCTGAAGGTGCTCGCCGGCCGCCAGGCGATGGGCAAGGTGATCCTGCATCCCTGAGAGGCGATGCCGGGCCATCCGTTGAATGGTCGTCCGCTTGAAGAAGCGCAAGCGGCCCGTGCGATGCGTGGCCCGGAGACCTGTGCCGCTGTGTGACGCATGTCTCCAATGTCATTTCACCGAGATCATTTCCCGGTAACAATGCGTGTTCCAAAACCCGCTTATGCCGCTTCTCCGCCTCAATGATACCAAAATATCTCCTCATTCGCACCGGCCGCCGCCGTTTTTTGAGCCCATTCCGTGTGCGATTTTAACCATCAGTTAAGGGGCTCCTGTACGTCGACAAGAGCAAGAAGCAAGGTGCAGGGGACGCCCGTAGTTGCGTTCAGTAGTGGGGAGCATCATCCATGGCGGAGAATACCAGGCTGCCAACACAGCCAAGAGATCCGTTTGACCGGTTCGACGAAGCTATCAGCGATCCACGGTTGTATGAAGCGGATCAATCTCGATACGCGCAGCTACGAGAGCAGCTACGGTATGAGCCGGAACCTCAATATGAGCCGGAACCTCAGTATGAGCAGCCTCAGTATAAGCAGCCTCAATACGAGCAGCCCTTTGCGCTGTCGTTTGAGCGGACGGATGTGCTGCCGGAGGAGCTTCCGCCGCACGAGCCGGTACCGCTTTTCCTCTCCAACTACGAAGAAGAGTCTCACCAGCAGCTTTCCGAATATGCTTTCGCCGGCGGTGACCGGCGGTTCGGCAGCGGTGGGCTGAAGAAGGCGCGCGCGGGGCGCATCGTAACCGGCGTCGTGGTGGTATCGGCAATAGCGGCCGTTCTCGCACTGTTTTCCATCGACTCGACCCGTGCTGTCATCTTCAACGCCTCGCTCGGCGGTGGTGGTGGCGGCAGCGCGCCGCCGCCCGCTCAGCTCGCCGCAGCGGTGCCGGAGCCTGCGCAGCCGCAGCGCATTGCCGCGCCGCCGCTCGCCGCCGAACCGTCCGGAGCGGAAGTTGCGGCTGCGCGCCGCACGCCGCCCAATGCGCTGGCATCGGCATCGCCGACGCGCGACGAAATCGCCGCCGCCTATCAGAGTGCGCTCAAGGGCAAGGTCGCGGTACCGGAGCCGGTGGCGCGCGAAGCCGCCCGTGAGGTCGCTGCGGTAGCACCGACGACCCCGGTGGTCGCGGTCGCTCCGGTCGTTCGTGAGCCCGTTCCGGTGACGCGTGAAGCGGCTCCGGTTCGACGTATCGATCCGGATGAGCTTGCGGCGCTGCTGAAGCGGGCGAAGAGCCTGCTTGCGATCGGCGACATCACTTCCGCCCGACTGCTGCTCGAACGGGCCGCGGACGCCCAGGAGGCGGAAGCCGCGCTGATGCTGGCGGGAACGTATGATCCGCTGGTGCTGGGCAGCCAGGACTTGCGAAGCATCACGCCCGATCCGGCAGCGGCGCGGGTTTGGTATCAGAAGGCCGCCCAACTCGGTTCAGCAGACGCGAAGCGGCGGCTCGGTCAGCTGCAGAACTAGGCAATTAATTACTGAATTAGAGAAATACTCAAGACCAGCGCGAGAGGTATCTATGCGACATTTGTTCGGAATGGCATTGCTCGCCATGACGATGGCATGCAGCAACACGGCGGCCCGGGCGGCAGAGACGGAGTACGATCCGGCCAAGGTCAGCGAAAGCCTGAAGGCCATTTTTCAGTTCGGTTCGGTCGCCACCAAGCAGGCGCTGAACGCCAATACGGTCACACTGATCTCGGGGACGATCGGCGGCACCTATGTGCAATTCGGTGCCGACCTCGCTTCCGTGCTCGACGACGGAAACAAGTTACGCGTACTTCCGATCGTCGGGCGCGGCTCTGTGCAGAGCGTCGCCGACATCCTGTTCCTGCAGGGCGTCGACCTCGGCATCGTGCGAGCCGACACGCTCGACTATCTGGAGAAAAAAGGCTTCGCAAAGGACATCAAGAAGCAGTTCACCTATGTGACCAAGCTTTACAATGAAGAGATGTACGTCCTCGCCTCGAAATCGGTCACCAACATCAGCCAGCTCAACGGCAAGAAGGTCAGTGTCGATCTTCCCAACGGCGGCACCTTCGTCACCGCGGCGATCGTGTTCGAGCGGCTCGGCATCAAGCCTAACTTCCTCTATCTCGAACAGCGCATCGCGATGGAGAAGATGAGGGCCGGCGAGATCGACGCGGTGATTGCCGTCGGCGGCAAACCCTACAAGTCGGTCGCAGGCTTCAAGGACGATCGTTTCCACCTCGTTCCGGTCGACTATTCGCGGCCGCTGCAGACCGACTATCTGCCCGCGACCCTTACGTCGAAGGACTATCCCAACCTGATCGCGGAAGGGGGGAAGGTCGATACGATCGCCGTGCCTGCGGTGCTCGCCGCCTACAACTGGGCCCCCAACACCGACCGCTATCGCAAGCTGGCTCTGTTCGTGGACGCGTTTTTCACGAAGTTTCCGACGTTCCAGAACCCGCCGTTCCACCCGAAGTGGAAGGAGGTCTCGCTGTCGGCGCCGTTGCCCGACTGGCAGCGTCTGCCGGTCGCCGAGCAATGGCTCAAGAGCCATAACGTCGAGGCCGTGTCGCGCGCGAGATTCGAGGAATTCCTGAAACAGAGCCCGGCGACCGCGGCAAACGTCAAGACGGACGCGGACAAGGAAACCCTGTTCAAGCAATTCCAGGCCTGGGAAGCCGAGCGAAGCGCAAGGGCGCAGGCTCCGGCGCAGCGCTAAGCGTTTTCCAGCGAAAAGCCTGCCACGGACTTGATCCGGGCAGGCTCGCGTCGAGAAAACGCGTCAAACCAAAATCCAGAGCCCGTTCCGATGCAATCGGAACGGAAAAGGCTCTGGACGCGGGCTATTCCGTCACTCCAGCGGTGTCGATCCCGCGCTTCAGTGCCGCGCGGGCGGCATCGCGATGCTCCTGCGTGATGTGGCCCGCGACCATGCGGATGGCGGTGGCCAGGACGGCGGCATCGTCGGTAAACCCGAGCAACGGCAGCATGTCCGGCATGAAATCGAGCGGCAGAATGAAATAGGCGACGGCGCCAAGCAGCGCCGCCTGCACGTGACGCGGCGTCTCCCTGTCGAACGCACAATAATAGGCTGCGAGCAGGTCTTCGGCGAAGGGAAGCTGCGCCACCACCTGCTTGAACTTGATCCAGAAGCGCCGACGCACGCTCTCACGATCCTGCGCCAGCCGGTCGGCCGGATCGAAACCTGCGGTGTGATCGGACGATGCCATCGCGGCGCTCCCTCTGATCCGGCGCGGCAGATCGCCGCGGCCGATCGTATGATTCAAGAATTGGGGATGTCCGCCCCACCCCGCAAGATCGCGGGCGCACGAACTCAGGTGACGCCCAATTGCCTCGCGATCGCATTCATCGCCTTGGCCAGATCGATGTCGAGCCGGGTGACGCCGCCGGCGTCGTGGGTCGCCAGCACCACGTCCACCGTCTTGTAGACGTTCTTCCATTCCGGATGATGGTCGCTTTTTTCCGCCACCAGCGCGGCGCGGGACATGAATCCGAAGGCTTCGTTGAAATCCCTGAAGGTGAAGGTCCGCCCGATCGCCTCGCGTCCCGGCGTCTCGGACCAGCCGGGAAGTTCCGCCAGCGCCGATTTCCGTGTCTCCGCCGACAGCCGTTCCGCCATGATCGCCTCCCGTTTCAGACCACCTCCACCCTAACACCGAAGGCCGCATCGGGGATCCCTCGCCTAAATGGGTCCGCAGCGGGTGCCAAATGGCGGTTTTGGGGGCGCCGGTAACCATGACGCAGATGTAACAATGGTTAAGCGGGAAATTTGCTAGGGTGCTCGTGTAAGTGTGCCCGGCGGCATGAAGTTGCACCTCCAACGATCATCCAGGGATTGATGACCGACGGCCCCCTTCTTTCGGAACAGCCGGCCCCACCTTCGCCTCGCTCAGCGAAACGACGGCTGACCTTCGTCACGCTGGCTGGCGTGCTGGCCATCGTCGGTGCGCTGGTGGCCGGCTATTACTTTGCCATGCGGCCCGTGACCCTGCGGATCGCCGTCGGCCCGGCCAACAGCGACGACCTCAAGGTCGTTCAGAACCTGACCCAGGCCTTCAACAACCAGCGAAACAGCGTGGTCCGGCTGCGCCCGGTGCAGACCGATGGCGCGGTGGCGAGCGCCAATCTGCTCGGAGAAGGCAAGGCCGATCTCGCCATCATCAGGGGCGACCTCGATGTGCCGAAGAATGCGCAGGCCGTGGCAACGCTGCGCAAGAACGTCGTGGTGCTGTGGGTGCCGACTGCGGCCAAGACCAAGGGCAGGAAGGCCGCGCCCGCCGTCACGAAAATCGGCCAGCTCGCCGGGCGCCGCATCGGCGTCGTCGGCCGCACCCAGGCCAACGTCAATCTGCTCAAGGTGATCCTGCGGCAATACGGCGTCGATCCGGCGAAGGTCGAGATCGTCCAGTTCCCCGCCAACGAGGCTGCCGAGGCCATTCGTAACCAGAAGGCCGACGCCTATCTTGCCGCCGGCCCGGTCAACAGCAAGATCACGGCGGATGCAATCGCAGCCTCCGCGCGCGACGGCGGCACGCCGAAATTCCTCGCGATCGATTCGGCCGAGGCGATTGCGCAGAACCATCCCGCCTATGAGGCCTCCGAGATCCCGGCCGGAACATTTGGCAGCGCGCCGAGCCGGCCCGAGGAAGAGATCAAGACGATCAGCTTCTCGCACCACATCGTGGCGCGCAGGGGCGTCGCGGAATCGACCGTCGCCATCTTTACGCGGCAGTTGTTTGCAATCCGCCAGACGCTGAAGAACGAATTTCCGCTGGCCGCCAAGATCGAGACGCCCGATACCGACAAGGACGCCACGATCCCCGTTCATCCCGGCGCCGCCGCCTTTGTCGACGGCGAGGAAAAAACCTTCCTCGACCGCTACAGCGATTACATCTGGTGGGCACTAATGGCGCTGTCGGCGATGGGCTCCGCCGGCGCCTGGTTCGCCGGCTATCTCAAGAAGGATGAGCGCAACGTCAACACCTCGCAGCGCGACCGGCTCCTCGACATGCTCGCCACCGCGCGTCAATGCGATTCGACGGAAGAGCTCGACCAGATGCAGTCGGAAGCGGACGCTATTCTGCGCCACACGCTGCTATGCTACGAGCACGGGACGATCGAGGAAGGCACGTTGACCGCGTTCAACATCGCGATCGAGCAGTTCCACAACGCGGTGGCCGACCGCAAGGCGCTGTTGATGAGCATGCCGCAAAACCTGCAGCGGGCGAGCGCACAATTCCGCGCGGCCAGCAACGCCTGATCTGCAATTCCGGTAATCGAACCGTCGTCAATTCTTTCTAGGTCTGTCGCCGCTATTATTGCATTCTGGCGCCGGACCCAAGGAGGCTTGCATGACGTTGAGGGTTTCTCGCGGATTTTCCCGGCGTCGTTTTCTCTCCACCGCTGGCGCAGGCGCCATCAGCGCGCTCGCAATGCCTTATCTCAGCCGCGCCGCCGACCGGCCGATCGTGACATGCGGCGTGCAATCCGGCGACGTCGGCACTGACGGCGGCGTGGTGTGGGCGCGCGCCGACCGTCCGTCGCAAATGCTGGTCGAAGTCGCCACGGCGGAGTCCTTTGCCAACGCGCGGACGCTGCCGCCGATCGCGGCCCTGCCCGAAAGCGACTTCACCGCGAAAATGCTGCTGGAGAACCTGCCTGCCGGGCAGGAGATTTTCTACCGTGTCCGGTTTCGCGACCTCGCGCACATCGGCATCGAGAGCGAGCCGGTGGTCGGGCGGTTCCGCACCGCCCCTGGCGATCGCCGCGACGTCAATTTCGTCTGGGGCGGCGACGTCGCCGGACAGGGCTGGGGCATCAACCCTGACGATGGCGGCATGTTCACCTTCGCCACCATGCGCAAGCATCGCCCGGATTTCCTGCTGCACTCCGGCGACACCGTCTATGCCGACGGACCGATCAAGAGCGAGGTGACGCTGCCCGACGGCAAGGTCTGGAAGAATGTGACCACCCCGGAAAAGTCAAAGGTCGCTGAAACGCTCGACGAGTTCCGCGCCGCGCACAAGTATAATTTCATGGACGAGCATTTGCGCGCGTTCAACGCCGAGGTGCCGGTCTTGGTGCAGTGGGACGACCACGAAGTCGTCAACAACTGGTCGCTGTCGAAGGAATTGCCCGCGGCCTACAAAGAACGCAACATCACCGCGCTCGCGGCCCGTTCGGCACGCGCGTTCCACGAAATGTATCCGATGCGCGAGAGCATCACCGAGCCGGGGCGGGTCTATCGCACGCTCAACTACGGGCCCCATCTCGACGTGTTCATGCTGGATGAACGCAGCTATCGCGGCGCCAACGGCCCGAACCAGGAGACGGCCTACGGGCCGGAAAGCTATTTTCTCGGGCCCGAGCAAGTCGCCTGGTTGAAACGCGCACTGCTCAACTCGCGCGCTACCTGGAAAGTAATCGCCTCCGACATGCCGCTCAGCATCATCGTCTATGACGATGCTCGCAACAAGAAAGGCTCGGAGGCCGTTGCGCAGGGCGACGGGCCGCCGCGCGGCCGCGAACTGGAGATCGCCGACCTCCTGCGCTTCATCAAGACGTCAGGCGTCGTCAACACCGTGTGGCTTACGGCGGACGTGCACTACGCGGCCGCGCACTACTACAACCCCGACAAGGCGCAGTTTGGGGAGTTCGACCCGTTCTGGGAGTTCGTCGCCGGGCCGCTGCACGCCGGCACGTTCGGACCGAACGACCTCGACAACACCTTCGGACCGGAAGTGAAGTTCATCAAGGCGCCGGGGCCCGGCAATCAAAACCTGCCGCCATCGGCCGGAATGCAGTTCTTCGGCCACGTCAGGATCGACGGCAAGACCGGCCAGATGACGGTGACCTTGCGCGACCGCGCCGACGTGGCGCTGTGGTCGACGACGCTCGATCCCAAACCGGTGTAGCCGTCGCGACGGCCGCAACCGCTCAAGGCCTGATGCCGCCGTTCTTCAATAGCGCCTGCAGCGCGTCGGTCGAATAGGGCTTGGGCAGCCGCGGCTTCGTCGCGAATGCGGCCGGGAGCCGGGCGTCGGCGCCATAGCCGCTGACGAAGGCATACGGAATGTTCAGCGCCTCGAGCCGTTCGGCCACGGCAAAACTCTTCTCGCGGATGAGGCTGACATCGAGCAGCGCGAATTCCGGCGGCCGGTCGGCAATCATATCGAGCGCTTTGGCCACGTTCGCGGCGCTCCGCACCGTCTTCACGCCAAACCCCAAAATCGTGTCTTCGAAATCAAGCGCGATGATTGGATCGTCTTCAACGATCAACACGTCGTTGGGTATGCCGTTGTAGGAGGCGGGTTCCATGTCTCTCGCCAGTTCAAGGTTCAGCATTTGATTAAGAAGCCCGGGCCGAAGCCGGAAGACGCAAAGTCAGCCGACGCCCATAGAAGCGCATCCGCCAGTTCCGGAACTGAAACCACCATATGTCCGTTCTACCGTCTGTCCACTAGTGCACATATCGGCCGCACCAAACCGATTATTTGTCTTTGGGAGGGAAACGAGGAATTTTCATGCTCACGCGACGAGCCGGGATCGCCGGCGAGCGGCCATTCAACAATCTACTGCACCGTTTGAATGACGCTGATTTCGCGTTGATCGAACCGCACCTCGTCGCAGCCGACGCCGATCCGAACGATTTGCTCTACAGTCCGGCGACAATGTCGAGACGGTGCATTTCCCCTGCGGCCCCAGCCTCGTGTCCTACAGGGTCGCCAACGAGGGCGGCCGCGATGTCGAGACCATCCTGATCGGCCGCGAGGGCGCGGTCGTCGGCATCGTCAGCCGGCGCGGCTCGAATCCTGGTCCGCAGCCCGGATGTGCTGCGGAACCGGTCTGCGGCGGCAACGAGGCCGTGAAGGGCCATTTTGAGGAGGTTTTGCGGGGATCCATCCCGACCCCGAAAGGGGCAATTGAAGGGCTTCCGCACCCAAAATCAGCTAACCAAATGCCAAACAAACCATTGTTTTTTGGCGTTTTCTGAATATATTGCGCCGCAACGCGTAAGGTATTGCCCGGTCCTTTTGGCCGGGCTTCCTTTTTGGGGGGAAAGCGCCCCCGGCGCATGATCCGGAAAAGTGGGTACCGGTTTTCCCTCGGGACAAACGCGGTACGCGTTTGCCCGGAGATCATGCTCAAACAAAATAGATGGAGCGAGATGACAATTCGAAGAAGCGTCATCACGCGCCGGTATTCCAGGTTTTAGAAGCGCGATCCGGAAAAGTGGGTCCCGGTTTTCCGGTGAGATCGCGCATCCACCATGCACGACCAGAAGAAGAGCCATGAACCTTCGCAACGTCGCCATCATCGCCCACGTCGACCACGGCAAGACCACCCTCGTCGACCGCCTGCTGCAGCAATCCGGCACCTATCGCGAAAACCAGAAGGTGACCGAGCGCGCGATGGACTCCAACGACCTGGAGCGCGAGCGCGGCATCACCATTCTGGCCAAGGCGGCCTCGGTGCAGTGGAAGGACACCCGCATCAACATCGTCGACACCCCCGGCCACGCCGATTTCGGCGGCGAGGTCGAGCGCATCCTGAACATGGTGGATGGCGCGCTGGTGCTGGTCGACGCGGCCGAAGGTCCGCTGCCGCAGACCAAATTCGTGGTCTCCAAGGCGCTCAAGGTCGGACTGAAGCCGATCGTCGTCATCAACAAGGTCGACCGCCCCGACGCGCGCCCGACCGAAGTCATCAACGAAGTGTTCGACCTGTTCGCAGCACTCGATGCCAGCGAGGAGCAGCTCGATTTCCCGATTCTGTACGGATCGGCCAAGCAGGGCTGGATGGCCGACAGCCCGGACGGCTCCCAGGATGCCGGCATGCAGCCGCTGTTCGACCTGATCGTGCGCCACGTCGCGCCGCCGACCGTCGAGGAAGGCCCGTTCCGGATGATCGGCACCATCCTCGAAGCCAACCCCTATCTCGGCCGCATCATCACTGGCCGCATCAGTTCGGGCTCGATCAAGCCGAACCAGGCCGTGAAGGTGCTCGGCGCCGACGGCAAGACCATCGAGCAGGGCCGCATCACAAAAATCCTCGCCTTCCGCGGCATCGAGCGCACCCCGCTCGAGGAAGCCGACGCCGGCGACATCGTTGCGATTGCTGGCCTCACCAAGGGCACCGTCGCCGATACCTTCTGCGATCCGTCGGTTGAAACGCCGCTGGTGGCGCAGCCGATCGATCCGCCGACGGTGTCGATGTCGTTCATCGTCAACAACTCGCCGCTCGCCGGTACCGAAGGCGACAAGGTGACCTCTCGCATGATCCGCGACCGCCTGCTGCGCGAGGCCGAAGGCAATGTCGCGCTGCGCGTAGTCGAGGCGACGGACAAGGATGCCATGGAAGTGTCCGGCCGCGGCGAATTGCAGCTCGCGATCCTGATCGAGACCATGCGCCGCGAAGGTTTTGAGCTTTCGGTGTCGCGTCCGCGCGTCGTGCTGCAGAAGGACGAGGCGACCGGCCAGTGGCAGGAGCCGATCGAGGAAGTCGTGATCGACGTCGACGAGGAACACTCCGGCGTCGTCGTGCAGAAGATGAGCGAGCGCAAGGCCGAGATGATCGAGATGCGTCCCTCCGGCGGCAACCGCCTGCGGCTGGTGTTCTACGCGCCGACCCGCGGCCTGATCGGCTATCAGGGCGAATTGCTGACCGACACTCGCGGCACTGCGATCATGAACCGACTGTTCCACGGCTACGCGAACTACAAGGGTGACATCCAGGGCCGCCGCAACGGCGTGCTGATCTCCAACGATCAGGGCGAAGCAGTGGCTTACGCGATGTTCAAGCTGGAAGACCGCGGCCCGATGATGATCGAGCCGGGCTGGAAGGTCTACAAGGGCATGATCGTCGGCGAGCACACCCGCGACAACGACCTCGAGATCAACGTGCTCAAGGGCAAGCAGCTCACCAACATCCGCACCACCTCCAAGGACGAGGCGGTGCGGCTAACGCCGCCGATCCGGATGACGCTGGAAAAGGCGCTGGCCTATATCGAGGACGACGAACTGGTCGAAGTGACCCCGAAGTCGATCCGCCTGCGCAAGAAGTTTTTGGACGCCAACGACCGCAAGCGCGCGGAAAAGGCCAAGGAAGCGGTGGCGTAAGCCGAACTCTCTCGTCATGATGCCCCGCGAAGGCGGGGCATCCAGTACGCCGCGCCCTCTCGATTCAATTAAAAATGTCTCTGGAATACTGGATCACCCGCCCCAGTGCGCAATTGCGCACAGGCGAGTGATGACGGCCATGCGCGGGGTGGCTTTAGACGCGACCGCGAACATGCTAGAGGCAAGGGCATGTCGTCCCTCCCCTCCTCAGTCGATGTCGCCATCATCGGCGCCGGCGCCGCGGGCCTCGGCGCTGCGAATGCGCTGAAGAATTCCAGCCTCTCCGTCCTCGTGCTGGAAGCGCGCGACCGCGTCGGCGGCCGAGCGCACACCATCATGGCCTCGCCTGACGTCACCTTCGACGCTGGCTGCGGCTGGCTGCATTCGGCAGACGAGAATTCCTTCGTCGCGATCGCCGAGCAGCTCGGCTTCGAGATCAACCGGTCGTTGCCGCCCTGGGACGAACGCGCCTATGGCAAGGCGTTTCCGCAAGACGACCGCGACGACTTCATGCGCGCGCTGAATGCCTTCTATGACCGCGCTGAGCAGGGTGCGGTGGCCGCTGCGAAGACCGGCCGCGACTGCGCCGCCAGCCTCTATCTCGAACCCGGCAATCGCTGGAATCCGATGATCGATGCGATCTCGACCTACGTCAACGGCTGCGAGCTCGATCGGGTCTCCCTGCTCGACATGAACGCCTATGAGGACACCGACCGCAACTGGCGCATCCGCCGGGGCTACGGTGCGCTGATTGCCGCCTATGGCGCGTCATGTCCGACCGCGCTCAATTGCAAGGTAACGCTGATCGATCATTCGGCAAAGCGCGTCCGCATCGAGACCTCGCAGGGCACGCTTATGGCCGACAAGGTCATCGTCACCGTGCCGACCAATTTGATCGCCGACGAGGCGATCCGCTTTCACCCGCCCCTTGCCGGCCAAAGTCGACGCCGCGCGCGGCCTGCCGCTCGGCCTCGCCGACAAGGTGACGCTGGCGCTCGACGAGCCGGAGGCGCTGCCGAAAGAAGGCAATCTGCGCGCCGCCACCATGCGCACCGCAATGGGCACCTATCATCTGCGCCCGTTCGGCCAACCGTGCATTGAAGGCTTTTTCGGCGGCCGTTTTGCGCAATCGCTGGAAGACGCCGGCGAAGGCGCGCTCGCCGCAGAGAGCATCAACGAGATCGCCTCAATCCTCGGCAATGATTTTCGCCACAAGCTGAGGCCGCTTGCGGAATCACGCTGGGCCCACGACCCCTTCGCGCGCGGCTCCTATTCGCACGCGCTGCCCGGCCATGCGGGGGATCGGGCAGTGCTGGCCGCGCCGGTCGACGGCCGGCTGTTCTTTGCGGGAGAAGCCACCTCGCCGGAGTTTTTCTCGACCGCGCATGGGGCACGGGACAGCGGAGAGAGGGCGGCGGGCGAGATTTTGGCTGCAACCGAGGCGCTGGACTAAGCCATTTGTTGACGGAACATACCGTGAACAAGTATACATCCTGGGACGAATCACTGACAGATTGTCCATTGTTATCCCAGCGAAAGAGTCCTCATGACCCGCGCCGCTCATTCGGTCGAATTCGAAACCCTTCGGCTGAAAACGGGGCTGACCCGGTCCGAGACAGCCGATTTACTTGGCGTCACCGAGCGCACGGTTATTCGATATGAGAGCGGTGAGTCGCGGCCTTCCCCTATCGCGATCAAGTGGCTGAAGGAGCACCTGGCCCGTTTGCCGGAAAAGCGAAAGAAGCCTGCGGCGTTCAGGTTTGTTGATCTGTTTGCCGGCATAGGTGGCTTAAGAATCGGCTTCGATGCGATCGGGGGCCAATGCGTTTTCACGTCCGAATGGGACAAGTATTCCCAAATCACCTATCGGGAAAATTTCGGGAATGACCATCCGATCGCCGGGGATATCAGGGATTATTCGAAGGACCCTTCACTGATCCCCGCACATGACGTTCTTCTTGCGGGCTTCCCCTGTCAGCCCTTTTCGATTGCGGGCGTGTCGAAAAAGAATGCTCTCGGTCGGCCCCATGGTTTTCTGTGCGACACACAAGGCACCTTGTTCTTTGATCTCGCGCAAATCATTGCGCAACATCAACCACCGGCATTCCTTCTCGAGAACGTCAAGAACTTGCAGCGGCATGACAAGGGTCGCACGTTTGCGACTATCGTCAATGTTCTGCGCAACGAGCTTGGATATGAGGTGCATCATCGCGTCATCAATTCTGCTCCATGGGTTCCGCAGAAGCGCGAGCGCATCTTCATCGTCGGCTTCAAGAATGAGAGCCGGTTTAACTTCGACCAGCTTGTCGTTCCCGAACAAGGGCCAAAACTTGGATCAATTCTGGACTCGCACGATACTACTGACCCGAAATACACGCTGACTGCCCATCTCTGGAACTATCTGAAGGACTACAAGAACAAGCACGAGGCCAAGGGCAATGGGTTTGGTTACAGCCTGTTCGGGCCGGACGACGTGGCTCGCACCCTTTCAGCGCGCTACTTCAAGGACGGATCAGAAGTTCTGATCGCTCAACCACGCAAGCGACCACGCCGACTGACGCCACGTGAGTGCGCAAGGCTCATGGGCTTTAGGCACGTCGACGGGTCGGACTTTCGGATTCCGGTTTCGGACACTCAGGCGTACAGACAGTTTGGAAATGCAGTTGTCGTTCCGGTCGTCAGTTCGATTGCCGAACTTATGAAGCCGCATATTCTGAGCGCGACTGAGAATCGCGGAGCCAGAAAACCCGAAAAACAGCCGGAACTTCCGTTTATCCAAGAGCCAGAACGAGCCTTTGCTTATGGCTGACGTCGTTTCGGCCGCTGTTCGAAGCCGAATGATGGCGGGCATCCGCGGCAAAAATACCAAACCCGAACTGATCATCCGGCGCGGCTTGCATGCGCGAGGCTTTCGCTACCTGCTTCACGACAAGCGCTTGCCGGGTAAGCCCGACCTTGTGTTTCCCAAGCACCGGGCCGTAATTTTTGTCCATGGTTGCTTTTGGCATGGGCATGATTGTCATCTGTTCAAATGGCCGAAGACGAGAATAGATTTCTGGCGCAAGAAGATTAATCGTAATCGAACGGTTGATCAGACCGCGATCATTGCTCTCAAAGAGGCTGGCTGGCGATGCTGCGTTATCTGGGAGTGCGGGCTCAAAGGACGGGAGTCGCTTCCTGCGAAATCAACTATTGATAGAACTGCGCGCTGGCTCTCCTCACGCAGGGAACAACATGAGTTGCGGGGGACGAGCAAAAAATGAGACAAGGCTACCTTTCAGAGTATTTTGTGGGAGCAGCCGCAAAGACCCTCGCAGCAACAGAGATTGATCCTGAAACGTCTCGTGGTCACGAGTACCAAGGCGTAGACGCCTTTCGAGAATTCCTCGGCTCGCCCGACGGCAAGCAAAAGATTGCGGTCACATATATCAGACTTCAAGACGATACTCCCCCATTTCGACTTGAGCTTGAAGGTACGTGGTACAACAGTCGGAAAAATCAACCACGTAGGGAGCCAGAGTACAGACTCTATTATCCGGCTGCAGCTGAGGAAGTCGTTTATAAGGCTCGCGCCGGCGACACGCTGTTCTTCTGCAAGCCGAGGACAGGCCCCTTACTCGCGATGAGCTGCGCTTCGGATAGTGCCATTAGGCAGCAGTTGCTTTGGTTATTCGGCCTGCAGGCGACAGACGATAAGTTCGAAGACAATCAGCGCGACTTCCGTCGCGAGCATGGTCAAGAGCTATCGTTCACCGCCCGTTACATTCTCGAAATGATCGAGATTGAAGCAATAATTACTGAAGACGAGTGGCTTGATCTGCTCTTGAAGAAGTTTGGCCCGAGATTTCCTTCTACGGATCAATTCTCCATCTTTGTACGCAAGCACGCGCCTGACGTAAGTGCGATAGATAGCCCCGATCACGCCTTGACGACCTGGATCGAATTCGAGGAGAGGCTGTTCAGAACGCTCGAACGGCATATCGTGTCAAATCGACTTGCTGATGGCTTCATGTTGGGGAAGCGGGCTGATGTCGAAGGCTTTATCAAATTCTCTTTAAGCGTTCAAAATCGCCGCAAATCACGCGCCGGCTCCGCTCTAGAGAATCACTTAGCTACTATTTTCAGGCTGAATGAGTTGAAGTTCGAAAGAGGAGCGAAGACGGAGAACAACAACAAGCCGGACTTTCTATTTCCAGGTGCAAAGGAATATGGCCTACTCGAATTTCCGGCAAACGACCTCATCATGCTGGGCGCAAAATCCACTTGCAAAGATCGGTGGCGTCAAGTCCTGTCTGAAGCCAATAGGATTAAGACAAAGCACTTGTTTACTTTGGAGCCAGGAATTTCCGAGAATCAAACTAACGAAATGAGGGCAAAACATCTCCAGCTTGTGCTCCCGAAGCAATTGCATGAAACCTTCAAACATTCGCAACAGAAGGCCTTGATGAGTCTAACCGAGTTCGTCGAACTCGCAAGATCGCGACAGCCGCCATGACCGGTTGACTACGGGGATAAGCGGTCAAGCGAAATGGCTCGTGTCAATGTTGGGTTGGCCCATACGACTAACATATGCGCCGAATCGCTGGGTTAAATTCCCCAAAAACGGATTAGCCACGGAAGCAACTCGTGTATTCAAACTCTGCTTAAGATCAGCATACGGAATCGTCCGCAAATTCTTAAAATCAACCATTAAAGGCAATCCGTCATGCAGGGGCGGAAGAAAGTGCTGCGCTGGCTCAGATTGATTTACGAGCCTTCCAAAGAATCTGTCGGCGTCGCCCCTCTTTGAAGCGGACGATCCGGGTTGGAGCCCAGCAACATACTTCTCCCACACAGCCTTTTCCGGCTTCTGCTCGCAACGAGCCAAGAGCACGCTAACGGCCTTCTCTGTTGCCATGTCACATTGAGGAGTAAGCACGATCCAAAACTCACCGTCCAAGTCAAATAGATCACCCGTGTGCGGCCGATCTTCTAACAGAGCAGGAACAACGTAGTTCTCGAAAGGGTGCCACTTTACGTTTTCCTCCGAATCGATACCCAGAATGTCTGCAACGTGGCTCGCGTATTGCCGACTAACGATCCCAACTAGATGATTGTCATCGATACCCTTTAATCGCTCATAGGCACTCCATCGCGGCCACACTCGAAGAAAGAAAACGGTTGCACCGAGTTGCTGGATTGTCTGCCTCGCCCCAGAAAGCACGGTCATCATGTGCGAGAGGCCACCAAACCACTCAATTGCTTTCTCGTACGCGTCGCCATCTCCCTTATCGAAGATTGCCACCATTCTGTTAAACCGAGACTGATCAAAATCTGCAGGATGTCCACTGATGACAGCGGCTGGAATGCCATAATGAAATACGCACGCCTTTGCCAACTCTTCCCCGAGAAGATTTCCATTCTCGCCGGGTAGACGCAAATCCAACAAAGCCGCGTCATATCGCGATGTCCTTAGCATCTGCGTCGCAGCTTCGTATGTTTCGGCAGTTGCGAGTTCAAACTGTTTGTCGGCGTTAGCTGTGTTCCATTCTTCGAGAGCTTCCTCGAATAGCAAACGTTGAGCTTTTATGTCTTCGACAAAAAGGAGCCTCTGTGACACGTAATTACCTCACACTTGGAAAGCGTATCTCAAAACGAGTGCCCTGCCTAACATGGAGATGGCAAGCAAGAGTCGCATTGGACCTCGCGAGCCGCTTCTCTCGCAATGTTCAAGCCTAACCCAGTTCCGTTGTTCTTGAGTGTAAACCCTACGTCGAAGACTCTCTCCGCA
This sequence comes from Bradyrhizobium sp. AZCC 1678, assembly GCF_036924765.1. Classification (NCBI taxonomy): domain Bacteria; kingdom Pseudomonadati; phylum Pseudomonadota; class Alphaproteobacteria; order Hyphomicrobiales; family Nitrobacteraceae; genus Bradyrhizobium; species Bradyrhizobium sp. AZCC 1678. Next base: position 850,667 of record NZ_JAZHSE010000001.1, on the reverse strand, counting down.
AACTCATCCGGGATTCCCGGCCCATTATCGTCAACATAAATTATTGCTTCCCGGCTTGCCCAACGAAACGAAATGTCTATCCGAGGGTTCGGTGTTTTTGCGTCCTCAAGCCAGTGGATGGAATTGCTTACGAGATTCACGAGAGCTGTCTTTAGATCATCGGGGTATCCTGACAGCCTTATTTGCTGACCCTCCTCGTGAATCTTGGTAGCAATATTGTGACTTAGGAAAATTCCAAGGACCGCGTGCGCAACGTCAACTCCGTAAAAATCGGTTGGCGGACCGCGCCTCGAGCCAGAAAGCGGCCGAAGAGTCGAAAAGAGATTTTGGAGTTTTTCTCCACTCTCCTGGACAAGCGCCAACTTCTCCGGGAATTCTGCTTTGGTTCGCTCCGTCAAGTCGCCATTGTTGAAGAGATGATGGTATCTCTGTCGTAGTCGTTGACCCGTTTTAGCCAAGAAAGTCGCACTTGGCGCCCCTTCATGAAGAACTTCGCCAATGATTTGGCCAAGAGACGACTGCGCTTCCAAGATGCGTTGACGCTCTTCCAAATCCTCTATTTTCTCGGTCAACAGCGCCGACTGCTTTGCAATCAGTTCCTTTGCGCTCGAGCGTTTATCGGCGGGAATATTAGGCAGTAGCTTCTCAAGATTCTCAAACTCGGAAAGCTTCTTTAGTTCTTCAAAGGATGTCGTTTTCCTTCTACCAATCCCCGCATCTTCACGAAACTTGAGACGTTCAGGTTCGACCGATTGTGCAAACAAGCCCGTTATCAATCTATACAAACGCAGAAACGATGCGCTTTGCTCAAACCCCTCTCGACTGCTCTTCTCCACTAAGCCGGAGATGTTCGGATCCTCAACGGATACATATCCGGCGACCTGATTGTGACCGATCCGAAGAGTGGGATTCTGTACGCGTCGCGTATCAAGCGTAAGCCAATCATTCTCCGGATCACCATAAGGACGGACTCGAAAGCCATTCCGATAAATCGCAATACCAGAGATCTCGTCTAGTATGCGGCGAGCCTCTGTCGCGGTGACGTTTCCAAACCCCGCCTTCTTGACGGCCTCACGCACGGCGTCTGCTTCTCTATCAAAAATAGATAGGCGAACTGATACGTTTCCGCAGGGAGCCTCATCTTCCTTTAGAGGCAATGAAAGTTCGATAGGCCGCGGCGACTGACGTCCCCGACGGATTTCGATCGTTCCTTCGAAGCGACCATTAGGGTCAAATGCACCTATAACCTCGTAGTCACTTGTATCCAAGAGTGGGAAGGGCTGGACCTCGAACTGTGGCGGAGGAGCAAGGTGGTCAACACGGAAATCGTTATGTACCGGATGAACACCCAACAACTCTGCACCATCAAATCCGACGGTCTGCCTAGTGCAATCTGACAAATCTAGGTAGATGCTGAAGCGATCTTCGGTGGATTGATCCAGTGGAGATATCAACCGTCGAAGCTCCCTATACAGCCTCTCGAGCTTGGCTTCTGGCCAAGCCTCCGCCAATTCCGAAATTTCGATTGTTGTTCCCGAGGGCTGATCTGTATTTTGGATCAGGTAGTCGATGGAGATGTCGGCCAAATATGCTTCGGAATTGAATAGGTTCCAATCAAGTTCGGGAATCAAGACCTCCACTCTTTTCCCGTCTCTGACGCTCACAGAGTTTAATGCCATTTTGGAACCGAGTTTTGCTGCGGCGAACCGTCCAATGCCCTTCGATCCCATCATGCGCCGTCGTCGCAATGCGGAAAGCCGCGTCGCCGTTTTCGACGTGGTGGCCGGCTCCATCCACTTGTTCTCAATATCGGCGAGTGTCATACCGACACCATCATCCGCAAAAACTATTCTTCCCTTCCCAACCTCCAGCGGAGGTATGAACTTGATTGAGGCAAATGATGCATCCGCGTCATAAGAATTCTTGACGAGCTCTATCACTGCAGCTTCCGGGCCGCTGATTAATTGGTCGCCGATGGTTCTGATAATACGTGCTCGAGGCCGAAATCGGAGCTTTCTTTCGTTGTCAGCCGTCATACCAATCTGCCTGAAATGTTGCGCAACTCTAGCAAGAGAATGATCCGTTATCTACTCTACTTTTGATTGTGCCTTGGAGCCTTGTTCATAGCCTCGTTATTCCATCACCCTAACCCGCATCTCTGCATCAGGCACGAAGCATTTCTCGTACTTCCCGAATATCCGATACCGATTTCGCGCGACGAGACTGTAGACGGCGTCGCGCACCGGCTTCGGGACAACAAACAATGCCCGCGTCCACCGCCAGCCGGGCAGCGAGCCCAGCACCATTAATGCGGCGTCGGATTTGAAATGTGCGACGCCGCCGTGGACGACAGCATTGGTATCGGGGTCATCGGGATCGATTTTAAAAGCCTGCGCCAGCCGCGTGCCATAGGGCGACTGGATCGCGGTGAAGCGGAATCTTCGCTCCACGTCGCGGGTAGCGACGAAGCGGACCCAGCGCGAGCAGAAGACGCAGACGCCGTCATAGAGGATCACGTCATCGTCGGCCCAATGGGTCATGGGCTTGGGGTCATGGGCTTGGGGTCATCGGTTGTCCAGGGTCAGCAGCGACACCAGCATCAGGACGACGGCGGGGCCGGTCTTCACCAGCGCGCCGAGCGGCTCGATCCAGAGGTCTGGCGTCAGTATTGCCGCGCCAACCATATAACCCAGCGACGCGACGATACCTGCAACCAAGCCAATTGCCGCGGTGCGGCGGAACGCGATCAGCACGCCGATGCCCATATCCATCAGGCTGGTACCGATGGTGATGGGGGCAACCAGCGCCGGCGGAAACCCGTGGCTGCTCAGGATTCCCGCCGCAGCGTCATAGGAAATCACCAGCGCAATCAAGCCCGAGACGACCCAGAACACCACGAGGCTTGCGATCATCAACGCCTTGATCGGAAACAGCCGGGCAAACCATTTGTCCTGGATGGTCGCCAGGCGTTTTCCGGCCGTCTGTTCGATACGCTTCGGCACGATGCCGGTGGCGGCCATCCAGTCGGCGGGATCGCCGCTGACGCCGCGGCGCAGCTCCGCGATCGCGGTGGTTCGCATCGGCGGCATCCAGCCGAGCTGGTTCGCGAGATCGCCGAGCCTGGCGCCGAGATCGAGCAGGAACGCCGGCATCACAATGCGCCACCATCTGCCGGTGCCGAACACCTCGCGGAATTGATCGATCACGTCACCGAGCGTGACCGGTTGCTCCTGCATCAGGTCCCACGTCACGGCGTTCGCCTCAGAAGCATCGCGCACCGCAAGCCAGGCGATGGTCGCGGCAATGTCCTCCATGGCGATCGGCTGGAATGGCGCGGCCCGCTGGGCGGCCGGAAGATCGAACGGATACGCCGCGAGCGAGCGCACCATGGCGCTGCCGCCGTAGGCCGCGAGCGCCACCACGAAGCCCGGCCGCAGGATCGTGAACGCGACGCCGGATTCCGCGATCAGCCGTTCGGCCTCGCGCTTGGTGGTGCTGAAGGCGGTTCGGTCGGTCTCGGTCGTGCCGGGAATCGAGATATGCACCAGCCGGATCGTACGGTCGCTTTCATGGATCGCCTGCAACAGACGCGCGACGAAATCGCAATGCACGGCGGCCGTGTCGCTGCCGGGGCCGTCCTGCAGCACGCCAAGGCAATTGACGACGACATCGATGCAGTGATCGCGCAGCAGCCGCGCCAGTTGGGCTGCCTCCATCGACATAACAGGCAGTTCGAGATCGAGCGGGCCGCTCTTCTGCGAAGCGGATAATCTTCGGGCAACGCCCACGACGGAAAATCCCCGCGTGCGCAGATCATCGGTCACGAAGCGGCCGATCAAGCCGGAGGCGCCGAGCACGAGGATTTTTCGGTTACCGGCGTTCATGCCTGCCTAAAGCGGTTTGGCGATCATCAGCCAGAGAATAGTCATGACAGAGCCAAAACCGGGAATCCCAAATAGAAACCAGCGGTGGAAAAGTGCGAAATAGCGCGGCGGCAACTCCTGGTTTTGCTCGACCGCCTTGCGTGCGAGATCGCGCATTTCGATCTGCATGAAGATCACCGGCACCCAGAACAGCCCGGCGACGACATAGAGCCCGAGCGAGGTCATCAGCCAGCGCTCGCTCCACATGGTGGAGGACAGCCACATCAGCACGCCGCCACTCATCGGCTGCAGCAGCACCGCCATCAGCGTGAACAGCATGTCGGCGATCACGACGGTTTCGCCCGTGCGCGCGATGAAGGCCGCGTCCCGGCTGCGATGGGCCATCAGCATGAAGAACGCGATGCCGGCGCCGGTGCCGAGAATGACGATCGCGCCCACCACATGCAGATATTTGACGAGGAAATACAGCGTCATCGCTTCTTCGCCGTGGTTGCCGGTCGCGCCTTCAAGGCGCGATCGAGTTCACTTCCGGCGAGTTTTACCCCGCCCTCGGTTTCCACCAGCCAGTGGCCCTCGCTGCCATGGGCCGGCAGCACGCGAAAATCGGCCTTGCCGCCGGTACCACGAAACGCGTCGGCCAGTTGGCGCGAGAAAGCGGGCGAAAAGTAGCTGTCATTGGCGGCCACCAGCCAGATCACCTTCACGCGTGCGGCCTTGCCGAACTCGCCCGCCGCGGCCATCAGCGTATGCGGCGCGCAGACCCGGCCCGGAAAATCATTTGCATGCCCGCCACGCCCCGGCGCGAAAGCGATGATGGCGGCAATTTCTTTTGGGTCTTCGCCGGCCAGCGCGAGCGCGCCCCAGGCACCGGCCGAATGACCGATCACGACCATGCCCTCGGGACGGATGAAGGATTGCTTCCGCAGAAGGCCAACCGCGGCGGCGATCTCATCGGCCGTGACGCGGCCGGATTTGGCGTAATCAGCCTCGTCGCAGCCGCCCTGATCTTCGAGGTATTTTCCGCCCGTCGCGCCATGGCCCGGACGCTCGGGCACCAGCACGGCAAAACCGCGCGCGACCAGCCAGCCGGCGAGCGCGCGGTATTCGGGCTGCGGCATTTGCGCCCGTCGCAACACGTTTTGGGTGGAGGCGTGCGCGATCACGGCGAGCGGAAACGGCCCCTCGCCAGGCGGCCTGAACAGCACCGCATGCGCCGTGGTTGCGGGATCAGGAGAAGGTACCAGCCATTGCTGCAGCCGGTGCGGTTCGCCCTCCGCACCCTGGGCGCCAAGGGCGGGCTGCGCGGATGCGGCCTTCACACCGAGCGCGGCCACGAGAACCAGCGCAAAAAGCAGGTTTGGCGGATGCATGAACGGGCCTGACACAGCCGAGGGCGGGCGAATTTGCGAAGTCACCAACAGAATACCGCCGGCGAATCAAATCCAGCCCATTTTTCCGTGAACGGTATTCGCGGAGACGTTTCCGCAGGTAGTTCTGACAACCATTTCGCCCGGCATTTTTCGGCAAATACCGTTAAGGACAGGTCCGCTGTCCTCTTTCGGTACAGAACAACAAAAACTGATGCAGAAAATCCACAGGTTAACCGATAATTAACGATGGACCTTGAAGACGGCCCGCCGACTTGCTTTGATCAGGTCATGAGCACAACCCTGATCGAGGTCCGACCGGCCAAGGCTGCAGACGCAGCCGCGGTGGCGTCTACCCATGATGAAGCCTGGCGTTCCGCCTATCAGGGCATCATTCCCGGCGCCGAGCTCGAAAAACTCATCAACCGTCGCGGCCCGCAATGGTGGGACAGCGCGATCCGCAAAGGCAGCCGCGTCAGCGTGCTGGTATTCGGCGACAAGGTCGCGGGCTACGCCAATTACGGCCGCAACCGCGCCCGCAGCCTGCATTTCGAAGGCGAGATCTACGAGCTCTATCTGCGGCCGGAATTCCAGGGCCTCGGCTTCGGCCGCCGCCTCTTCACCGCTGCCCGGCGCGATTTGATGCAGAGCGGGCTGAAGAGCATGGTGATCTGGGCGCTGTCTGACAACGACCCGGCGACGGAATTCTACCGTGCGCTCGGCGGCCGGATGGTGGCACGCTCCTCGGAGAAGTTCGGGCCGAAGTCGCTCGACAAAGTCGCTTTCGCCTGGACCAACTGAGTCTGTTCTATTTTCTTTGGATTTGAGCATGGTCTCCGCGCAAGCGTTTGCGTTTGTCGCGACGAAAAGGCGTGCCGACTTTTCCCGATCAGGCTGTATTTGAGGCTTCCCCCTGCTGCACTGCGGGGCTAAACCGGCGCTAACGCGCGCCCGGTTCAGGGCGCATCCCTCAACACCAAGCGGAGCCCTTTATGCGCATTGACGCCATTCCGATCGGAGTAAATCCGCCACACGACGTCAACGTCATCGTCGAGGTGCCGGTTGGCGGCGAGCCGATCAAATATGAAATGGACAAGGAAGCCGGCACGCTGGTGGTCGACCGCTTCCTCTATACGGCGATGCGCTACCCCGGCAATTACGGCTTCATCCCGCACACGCTGTCGGGCGACGGCGACCCCTGCGACGTGCTGGTCGCCAATACCCGCGCGATCGTGCCGGGCGCCGTGATGAGCGTGCGCCCCGTGGGCGTGTTGCTGATGGAGGACGAGGCCGGCGGCGACGAGAAGATCATCGCAGTGCCATCTTCCAAGCTGACCCAGCGCTACGACAAGGTCAGGACCTACAGCGACCTTCCCGACATCACGCTGCAGCAGATCCAGCACTTCTTCGAGCACTACAAGGATCTCGAGAAGGGCAAATGGGTGAAGGTGCTGCGCTGGGGCGGCGCCGAGGACGCCCACCGGCTGATCCTGGAAGGCATCGAACGGGCGAAGGCAAAGAAATAGGCGGCGCTTCCAATGCCGTCATTGCCTGCGACAAACGCAAAGCGTTTGCGCAAGGGAGCGCTAGCGACGAAGCAATCCATTTGACCGCTTGTTGCGCTATGGATTGCTTCGCTTCGCTCGCAATGACGGGGGAAACAACACCATGCGCCGGCTGATCCGTGTCATCCGCAACATCCTGCTGTTCGCGATCGCTGTCATCATCATCCTCACCGGCATCCTTGCATTCAACACCCTCACCCTCGGTTCGCGGCAGCTTCAGGTGGCGGCCGTGCCGCGCGCCGAGGTCGACGCACAGGCGTCGGCCAGGCGCCTGTCCGAAGCGATCCGCTTCCGGACCATTTCCAGCAACGAAAAGCCCGACCAGCACGCCGAAGCACTCCGCGGCATGCGCGCGCATATCGAAAAGAGCTTCCCGGCATTTCATGCCGCAGCGAAACGCGAAATCGTCGGTCGCTACAGCCTGCTCTACACATGGGCAGGCTCCGATCCGAGGGCGCAGCCGATCGCATTCCTCGCGCATCAGGATGTCGTGCCGGTGGCACCGGGCACCGAGAAGGATTGGCAACAGCCGCCTTTTGACGGCGTGATCGCCGACGGCTTCATCTGGGGCCGCGGCTCCTGGGACGACAAGGGCAACCTCTATTCGATGCTTGAGGCTGCCGAAGCCATGGTCAAGGCCGGTTTCCGCCCCAAACGCACGATCTATTTCGCGTTCGGCCATGACGAGGAAACGGCCGGCACCGCGGGAGCCAAATCGATCGCAGCGTTACTCGCCTCGCGTGGCATCCGCCTCGACTTCGTGATCGACGAGGGCCTGTTGATCACCGAAGGCATCATGAAGGGGCTCGACAAGCCGGCGGCGCTGATCGGTGTTGCCGAAAAGGGCTATGCCACGCTGGTGCTGAACGCGCAGGCCACGTCCGGCCATTCGTCGATGCCGCCGCGCGATACCGCGATCGGCATGATGAGCGCGGCGCTGACGCGGCTGGAGGACCATCGGCTACCGATGCAGATCCACAGCACGGTCGCGGAGATGTTCGACACGCTGGCGCCCGAGATGTCCGGCTTCAACCGCGTGGTGCTGTCGAACCTCTGGCTGTTCAGGCCGCTGTTGCTGCGCGAGTTCGAAAAGAGCGGGCCGACGGAAGCAATGGTGCGCACCACCACGGCGCTGACGATCTTCAACGCCGGCGACAAGGACAATGTGTTGCCCGGCAATGCCGAGGCGACGATCAACTTCCGACTGATCCCCGGCGACACGCAAGGGAGCGTGATCGATCACGTGCGCGGCACGATTGCCAATGACCGTATTTCCATCAAACCGTTTCCCGGCAACACCGACCCGCCGCCGGTGACGGCAATCTCAAGCCCGTCGTTCCAGATGCTCAACCGGACCATCCGGGAAATCTATCCGGACGTGATCGTCGCGCCCGGCCTGATGGTCGCCGCCACCGACTCGCGCCACTACACAGGCATTACGGACAAGATTTTCCGCTTCTCGCCGGTGCGTGCCAATTCGGAAGACCTGAAGCGCTTCCACGGCACCAACGAGCGCCTTCCCGTCGAGGGCTATGCCGACATGATCCGGTTTTATCGGCGGCTGATCGAGAACGCTGCAGGGTAGCTGTGATCGCTCCCTCGCCCCGTTCTTCACGGGGAGAGGGAGAAACCCCAACTCACACACCCGGCTTCGGCAGCCCGTGAATCGCACACGCCGCGCGCAGCGTATTCACCAGCAGGCACGCCACCGTCATCTGCCCGACGCCGCCGGGCACCGGCGTGATGGCGCCTGCGACCTCGGCGACTTCCTTAAACGCGACGTCGCCGACGAGGCGGGTCTTGCCGTCGGGCAATGGCGTGCGGTTGATACCGACATCGATCACGGTGGCACCGGGCTTGATCCAGCCGGCGCGCACCATCTCTGGTCGGCCTACGGCAGCATAGACCAGATCGGCACGGGCGCAGAGTTGCGGCAGATCCTTTGAGCGCGAATGCGCAATCGTCACCGTGGCATTTTCATTGAGCAGCAATTGCACCAGGGGGCGGCCGACCAGGTTGGAGCGGCCGATCACGATGGCATTCATGCCTTCCAGCGAAGCATGCACGCTCTTGGTCAGGATGATGCAGCCGAGCGGCGTGCATGGCGACAGCGCGGCAAAGCCGCCCGCCAGCCGGCCGGCATTGTTGGGATGCAAGCCGTCGACATCCTTGGCGGGATCGATCGCGTTGATGACCGTTTCGGTGTGGATCGATTTCGGCAGCGGCAACTGCACGAGAATGCCGTGCACGGTCGGATCGCCATTGAGCCTTGCGATCAGCGCCAGCAGATCGGCCTGCGCCACATCGGCGGGCAGCTTGTGCTCGAACGAGGCCATGCCGGCGGCCTGCGTCTGCGTCTGCTTGCTGCGGACATAGACCTCGCTGGCAGGATCGTTGCCGACCAGCACCACGGCAAGGCCCGGCGTGAGCTGATGCTCGCGTTTGACCCGCGCGACCTCGTCGGCGACCCGGGTGCGAAGCTCCGCCGCAATGATCTTTCCGTCGATAATGCGTGCCGTCATCTCAATCCTTCGTCTTTTCCGGCTTGGCTGCGGCCGCCTTTCGCAGCGTTTCGCCGAGAATTTTAGGATCGCCGGCGACGGCAACCTGCTTGAGGCGCGAGGTCGTCCCCGAAAGGATCTTCACCCGCGCCTTCGGCACGCCGAGAATCTTCGCCAGCAGTTCCATCACCGCGCGGTTGGCCTCGCCGCCATCGGCAATGGCGCGAACACGCACCTTGACCACGGAACGGCCGTCGGCGAGCGTTTCAATGCCGTCGATGTCGTCACGACCGCCGCGCGGCGTCACCCGCAGCGCGACGCTGATGCCGTCGGTGGAATAGCGCCAGGGATCCACCGCCGCTCACGTGAAGTAAGGCGCCACGTTATACGCGATGAGCTTTTGAACCAGGATAATGCACAGGATCAGGATGATCGGCGAGATGTCGAGCCCCCCCAGATTGGGCATGAACCTGCGAATCGGCGCCAGCGCCGGCTCGGTGATCCGGTACAGGAATTCCGCCACCGCCGCCACGAACTGGTTGCGGGTGTTGACGACATTGAAGGCGATCAGCCAGGACAGAATCGCGGAGGCGATCAGCAGCCAGACATAGAGGTCCAAGACGATAAGAATGACTTCCAGGATAGCGCGCATGTGGCGGGGGCTCGCGAGGAGGGATATCCAGCTAGATATCGGTTCATTCCCCCGCAAACAAGGGAAGTTCCCGGCAAAATGACGTCAAAATCAACCGTTTCAGATTTCTTGCACCGTTCTTGACTTGGCCTTGGGCCGGATTGTAAATGGCGCCGATTGTCGATCGCTTCGGGTCACTTCGAGGCGGTCGCGACGGGGCCATAGCTCAGCTGGGAGAGCGCGTCGTTCGCAATGACGAGGTCGGCGGTTCGATCCCGCCTGGCTCCACCACGCTTCGCCCTTCGGGCTACGCGTGGCGCAGCCACGCAAGAGCCTGAAGGGCGAAGCGTGGTGCCCGGCATAGCCCGCAGGGCGACGACGGGCTGGATCCGCAATCTCCCCCCTCACTTCCCCGTAAACTTCGGCGCCCGCTTCTCCACAAAACTCGCCACGCCCTCCCGGAAATCGCTCCCCTTCAGCGCGATCTGCATTTCGCGGTTGGCGTCGATGGTGGCTTCGGCCAGCGTCTGGAACGGCACGTCGTAGAGCTGCCGCTTGATCACCGAAATCGCGCTGGGCGAGACGAAATCGGCGAGATCCCGCGCATAGGCATAGGTCTGCTCGCGCAACTGGTCCGGCGGATAGAGGCGGTTGACCAGCCCGATCCGCAGCGCCTCCTCGCTGGTGACCCGCCGCGCGGACATCAGCAAATCGAGCGCATTGGCGTGGCCGACGATGCGCGGCAGCATCCAGCTGATGCCGTGCTCGGCGATCAGCCCACGGCGCGCAAACGAGGTGGTGAAGACGGTATTGTCGGCGGCAAAACGCAGGTCGCAATAGAGCGCATGGACGAGGCCGATGCCGGCGGTGGCGCCGTTCAGCATGCCGATCACGGGCTTCGGGATCGCCGGATAATAGGCGTAGCGCGTCTGCCAGTCCGCCCGTCGGTTCATGTCGAACGGCGGCGTGTTCTCGCCGCGACGGATCTCGTTGGGATCGATGCCCTGCAAGGCTTCCATGTCGGCGCCGGCGCAGAAGGCGCGACCGGCGCCGGTGAGCACGATGACGCGGACGCTGTCATCACCGGCCGCCGCCTCCATCGCGTGGCGCACGTCGCGCTCCATGGTCACGGTCCACGCATTCATGCGGTCGGGCCGGTTGAGCGTGACGGTCGCGATCTTGTCGATCACCTCGTAGAGAATATGCTGATAGGTCATCGCGATCTCCCTGTCGTTTCTGTCATTGACGTTTCGCGCGCGAGCCCTTGGGCCGCGCCAGATAATCCTGTGTTTCCGGACGCTCGCTGAGCCATCCGGTCCAGCGCCGGAATACTTTTTCCATCCGCGCCGGCTCGACGCCGAGTTGCGTCATCGCGACGCCGCCATTGACGGACTCGCGATACTCCGCGATCAGCCCGTCACGCACGAGAAAGCGGCTCATGCCGTCGATCACCACGCGCCGCCCCTTGAACTGCGGAATCGTCGACGTGAAGCTCGACAGCGACCACGCATAGCCCTGGCGTCCGTCGAAGACGGGATCGAACATTTCCCAGCGATAATCGGTGGCGTCGCGATGAAACAGGTTCTGCATCATATGCGCGATGTCGGCGCGGCCTCGATGCGGGCCGTAGATGTAGTCGTGATAGACGGCGTCTTCGGTGAAATGGTCGGCGAAGCCCGCGCCATCGCCTGACTCCGCCGACAGCGTGAAATCACTGAGCAGCGATGCAAACTCGTCGCCGGTCATGTCGCCTCCCATTCGCCTGCTGGTATCCGCAGGCTTCAGGCAGCGACTCTATCACATCCCGGAATTTTGAAAGATGTTCGGACGCGCGGGAAAATTCCGCGTGGCGGCTATTCGGCGGCATCCAGCATGAGCGCGCGCGGCGCGCACGCGATCCAGCCCGCAATGAAATTCTTCAACCACGCCCGTTCGATCACGTCGTGCACCGCGCGGCCTTCGAAGTGAAGGTGACGCGGTTGCGCGCCCGGCGACTCCATGCGGACGCATCCGCGCGTGGTCCAGCGATGCATCATGGCGTAGGTCACATCGGGATGAAACTGGAAGCCGAACGCATGACCGTGCTGATACGCCTGCACCGGAAAGTCGTCGCCTTCGGCGAGCAGCTTTGCGCCGCGAGGCAGTTGAAATCCTTCGCCGTGCCAGTGATAGACACGCTCCGGCCAGTCCGGGCATAGCGCATATCCGGCCTCCGTCGGCCGGATCGGATAGTAGCCGATCTCGACCCGGCCTTCATGATGCGGTGCGACCTGCGCGCCTAATTGTTTGGCAAGCATCTGCGCGCCCAGGCAGATGCCGAGAAACGGTCGCTGCTCGCGCAGGGGGATTTCGATCCAATCGATCTCGCGTCGGACATAATCGTCGGAGTCGTTGGCGCTCATCGGGCCGCCGAAGATGACCGCGCCGGCGTGCTGGTCCATCGTTTCCGGCAACGGATCGCCGAACCGTGGGCGTCGGATGTCGAGGGGGTGGCCGAGCGTCCGCAGCGCATTGCCGACCCGTCCCGGCGTCGAGGTCTCCTGGTGCAGAACGATCAGGACCGGCTTGAGGAGGGCCGGGTCAGCCGCACCCAACGTGGGTCTGCCCGGAAAGGGCAGCACGTTTTCGTCATTATTGTTCGACCGGAACGACATCGACGTTGCTCTGGCACCTCAAACCGAAACCATACCTAAGTGAGTCTTAATTTCGCGTGAGTTCACGCACACATCAAAAAGTGGAAGCAAGCCGCGGGCCAAACGCGGCCTGCGCGCGCGTGCTCGGCACACGCGCGCTTTTGCCCGCAAAAACCCGGGATTTTCTCAGCGCTGGCGGAGTTGAAAGCGGCCGACCGCGCCGAGGATAAAGGAGCGTGGAAACAACCGGAGCAGGAACGGCACGATCTTGATGCCCAGGCCAGGCAGCACTGCCCGTTTGTTCGCCATCAACCCGCTATAGGCCTGCTGTGCGACCGCAGCCGGCGAGACGTTGAGGATCGCCGAATCAAATCCGGGCCTGAATCCGGCCCGCGCCTGAAATTCCGACGGCACCGGGCCGGGACACAACACCGTCACGCGCACGCCATGTGGCGCCAACTCCGCGCGCATGGCCTCGGTGAACGACAGCACAAAGGCCTTGGACGCGTAATAGACCGCCATTCCCGGCCCCGGCAGAAAGCCGGCGATCGAGCCGACATTGAGGAGGCCGCCGCGATTGCGGATCAGGTGATCGGAGAACCGCAGCGACAGGTCGGTGAGCGCGCGGACGTTGACGGCGATGATCTCGAGTTGATTGGACCGATCTCGCTGGATCGCTCGGCCGAACACGCCGAATCCAGCGTTGTTGACGATGTATTCGACCTCGACGCCGGAGGCAGTCAACGCCTCGGCAATCCTGTCGCCGCAATCGGGTTGCGCAAGGTCGCAAGGAATGACGATCGGCGCTGCGCCGCCCGCCGTCTTGATTTCACTCGCCAGCGCTTCCAGGCGCTCTGCGCGCCGTGCCACCAGCGCCACGCGATGACCCTTTGATGCAAAAACGCGCGCCAGCTCGGTGCCTATGCCCGCCGATGCACCGGTTATCAGCGTCACACGCTCAGTCACGATCGAATGCTCTTGAAAATCAATTGGAGGTTATGCCGCCAGCATTGGAACGAGAGCATAGGCGCGTGGTGTGGCGCAAGCCACCCCTCAAACATGGCGCCATGCAGGCCCGCGTGCCGCGCACGCTGAATTCTCTATGTTTTCAGGCTTATCGCGCGTTGGCGCAGCCGATTGCGCCGCAGATTAAAGTTTCGTCATCTGCAATGACGCGTGGCTCGCGCCGCGTATCGTCACATCGCCGCATCTTCGGCCTTCGGCGCGTCCGCAGAAGAGGCCGACCGCCGCTCCGCCACCTGATGCTTGAGATCGATCCGGTCGCGCGATGAAATACCGAGCAGATCAGCCGCGCGCCAGACGACGTTATCCTCGAACTCGCTGACCTGGCCGTCCGCGTATACCAGCTCCCACATCATCTCGATGATGCGGAGCCGGCCCTCCTCATTGACCGAACGCATGATGACGCTGGTGAAATGATAGAGATCGACCGCCTCGCCTTCGGCCCGCGTCGCCGACGCGATCAAATGATCCGCTGTACCGGGATCGAGCTTGAAGCGGCTCTCGATCAAACTGTGCAGTTTGCGCTTCTCGATCGCGCTCGGCTCGCCATCGAGCGAGACGACGTGAACCAGCAGCGCCGTCGCCGCCAGGAGATATCCGGTATCGTCGAACGACAGATCCGAATCCGCGCTGGGCGCAACGATGTCGGCAATGAATTGGCGCAGTCCGTCGAGCATCAATCTACCCTGCAAAGTCGTGAAAGCCGTTTGGTGAATATGGGTCGCGGATTTGGCCGCCGCAATCCGCGCGATGCCTCCCTGACGGTGCAGGCGGATTAATTCGACGTCACGTTGAACGGACGGAAACATCTGCGCGAAACCCAGGCAGCGCCCTCAACGGCCACAGCGACGTGCCGAGCCTTCGCTTCCTGTTGGGTCGGCGGCCCCGCGGGCATGGGTTCGACGCGCGTCGCCTTGCCGCCCCCGAAGGTCACCGCCTGTCGGTTAGCGGCTGACTGCGCGATTCGCCGCAGGCAGCAGGACCGATATCTAATTGCAAATCATTCGCATTTGCATTAAATGCTGAACTCGTTGTTTCAACAAGCGATTTCTCAAAAGGAAACGAACATGGCCTCCTTCCGCTTCGCACTTGGTGCTGCCGTTGTGTTGGGAGTAGCTTCCGGAGCTGCGCTGGCGGCAGGCGACCTGTCGAGGCAGACGCCGATCGAGGTGACGGTCGATCTCGGCTCGCCCGGAAAACACGAATTCGCGCCGAAGCAACTGAAATTCGAAACCGGCAAGCTCTACAAGCTGATCCTGCGCAACACGAGCAGCGATCCGCATTACTTCACCTCGCATGCGTTCTCGCAGATGGTGTTCACGCGCAAGGTGCAGGTGACGCAGCAGCAGAACGGCAAGGCCGTGACGCTCGCCGAATTCAAGGGCGCGATCCGCGAGATCGAGGTCTATCCGGGACAATCCGCCGAATGGTGGCTGGTGCCGGTCGCGGCCGGCCGTGCCAGCGACCTGCGCTGCGACATCAAGACCAGCGACGGCAAGACCCACGCCGAGCTCGGCATGACCGGCGAGATCGTGATCGAATAGTGATCAGGGGATTTCATACACCACCATTTTGTCGGCGATACCGCGCAGCGCCGCTTCCTTCTGGATCGGCCTGATCGCCTCTTTTTCCAGAATGGTGGCGACCGCCGGCGAGTCGATCACAGGTCCCGTGATGTGAATCTCCTGCGACGTCGACAGGCTCTGCACCCTTGAAGCGATGTTGACGGTCTGACCGAAATAGTCCTGCCGCTCGTTCAGCATCACCGCCAGGCACGGACCTTCGTGGATGCCGATCTTGACGACCAGATCCTCCCTGCCACGCTCGACATTGAGCTGAGCCATCGCCGCGCGCATGCGCAGGCCCGCCACGATCGCATGTTCCGGCCGGATGAAGGTCGCCATCACGGCGTCGCCGATCGTCTTCACGACCGCGCCCTTCTCGGACGCAATGATTTCGAGCAGCGCATGGAAATGCGCTCGCACCAGATCGAAGGCGGCGAGATCGCCGACCCGCTCATAGAGCGCCGTGGAGCCCTTGAGATCGGTGAACAGGAACGTCAGCGAGGTGATCTTCAGGCGCTGATCGACATTGAGATTATCAGCCTTGAAGACGTCGCGAAAAGTCTGGTTCGACAGCATCCGCTTGGCGGTCAGGATTGGCTTGCGCTTGCCGAGCAGCTCATGAAGCGTGTCGTTGGCGATCCAGACCGCGGGCAGCACCCGGTGGTCGGTCTGGTTTTCGAGTGACAGCCGTAACGGCCCGGGGCGCATCACGGTGGTGCCGGTCGGCGCGTGCAGCTTGTTGAAGACGATGGAAAACTGCTGGCGCTCGCGGGTCGGTTCACCCTGGATATCCAGAAAATGCGCCGAATGCGTCACCGGCTCGAACACGATCACGAACTGATTGGGCAGTTGCAGCGACAGCACTGCCTTCTCGCCCGCCGGCAGCTCGATGGCTTCGAGCGACACCTCATCGATCAGCCGCGCAATCGATTCTTCGCTCAGGTCCATCCCCGAGCTCCAGAACATCTGGCGGTTATATTCCCAGATCGACAACGTATTGGGATCATGCGCCGCGATCCGCCTGACGCGGGGACTGACGGTGAAAGAAACCTCCACGCGGTCGTCGACGGATGCCTCATAACCCTGAGCGCATAACGCGCAATTGTAGTCGTCGTGCCGAAGGGATTTCAGGGTGTTGTGCGCACCGAGCACGCCACCACAGCCGGGACACAGCACATTCCAGCTGAGATCGAACAGCCCGAGCCGCGCCGAATGCAGGAAGGCCGAAATGACCTTTTCCTCGTCGAGCCCGTTCCGCGCGGAAAAATCCAAAAGGTTGATCCGGTTGAGATCGCGATCCTCGCCCTTCGCGATCAACTGCGAAATGGCATCCACGACCGCGGGATCGGCGGTCTGCCGCAGAACGGAGAACTGGGCCTGGGTATTGCTCATGGTGGAACCCTGGATGAAATTATCGCGGCGTGATCGCAAACATCGGCGAACGGTCAGGCTGCGTCGTCACCACGCCGATCGGCATCACCGGCTCCTTGTCGACCAGCGTCACCCGAAACGCGCCGATCATCTTCGCCAGCGCCAGCGTTGCCTCGACCAGCGCGAAATGCGCGCCGATGCAGACGCGTGCGCCGACGCCGAACGGCAGATAGGCGAAGCGATCGGGCGGCGTGCCGGTCATGAAACGGGACGGGATGAAGGCGTTCGGATCGCGCCAGAGCTTTTCGTGCCGGTGCAGCAGCCACGGCGCGATCAGGATGACATCCTTCTTCCTGACCGGAAGCCCCGCGATCGTATCCGGCCCACTGGCTGCACGCGCAATCAGGAACGCCGGCGGATAGAGCCGCATGGTTTCGTCGATCACCGCGCGGGTGAATTTCAGCCGCTCGATATCGAGCGTGCCGTCGATGGTTGCGCCCTGTACCTCGTTAGCGACGTCCTGCTGGACGGCAGGATCGAGCGCCAGCAAATAGAGCGCCCAGAACAGCGCGGTGGCCGTGGTCTCATGGCCGGCGAGGATCATGGTCGCGATCTGATCGCCAAGCTGCGCATCGGTGAAGGCCTGGCCGGTTTCCGGATCGCGCGCGTCACCCATTAGGTCGAACAAATCGCGCGCCGGCGCGCCCTCGTTCTTGCCGGCGGCGCGGCGCTCGGCCATCAGCGTGCCGACAAAGGCGGTCCAGCGCTTGCGGAAGCGGGCGCGGGCGAAATCCTGCGGGCTCGGCCAGCCCAGCGGCAGCAGCAGATCGAGAAAATGCGGCCGCGCCAGCCGCTCACCATAATCCATCACGAAATCGCGCAACGCAGCGCCGTGGCGATCCATCCCGAACGAGAACATGGTGCGGCCGGCGATTTCCAGTGTCATCCGCTGCATGGCTTCGCGCAGGTCGACGGGCGCGTTGCTGGCCGCGCTCAGCTTGGCGACCGTCTCGTCGGTCGCCGCCAGCATGTGCGGAATAAGCGGCGTCACCGCGCGCGGCGTGAAGGCCGGCGCCAGCGTCCGGCGCTGATGCTTCCACGCGCGCCCTTCTGAAATCAAGAGACCTTCGCCGAGGATCGGACGCAAGACGCGGATGCCGACCGGCGTCCTTGTATAGTTTTCGTAATTGTCGACCAGCACATGCTTGATCGCATCCGGCGCGTTGAGAATGAAACTGTTGCGCCCGACAAAGCGGCCCTGGACGATTTCTTCCTCATAAGCGCGCTGGCCCCAGCTCCCGATCGGGCTGATGCGGATCGCCTTCATCCGCCCGAACGCCGTCATGTCGTCGGGCGCCCGCGGCGGGCTCGGCGGCACCAGCGGTGCACGTGCGGCCGGCATGTCGTAGGCTTCGGCTATGCTCATGGTGCCACTTTCGTAGCCCGGATGAGCGCAGCGATATCCGGGATCCTGCCAAAGCCCCGCATATCGCTTCGCTCATGCGGGCTACTGCCAAACTATGTCTTTCGATCCGGGCGCCATAAGGGCGCATCCATCCGAAATAGCTAGTAAGTCAATTCGGCAATCGCAATGCGGTTTTCCGAGGCCGGCCAGGCCCGCGCCACGATTCGTTCTGTATTGAATATGGTCACCACCGGGCGTCCAACCTCCTCCGCGGTAAGCCGCAAGGTCGAGACCGAATCGGTCGGCACGCCGGATTTCACGTCCTTCGGCTCCTTGCCGTCGATCAGCACCACGTCCCGCGGCAAACCCAAATAGCCCCGCGGACGCGACATCAGCACCACGGCACCCGCGCCCGCATCGGCCGGCCCGAGCGGGCGCGCGGCGCGCAGATGCGCGATTTCGGAGGAGCGCGGAAACGGCGAGCGGTAGAGATGCGTGGTGGGAGTGCCGACCGATGTCAGCACGATCTCGAGATACCAGCTCGGCTCGACCTGCGCCGGGCCCCAGCGGCCGTCGGCGCCGGTCTGCGACGAATGGATCGGCCCGGCGATGCGTTCGCCAGTCTCGGGAGAGACGCGATAGATTTCGACCGTCGCGCCGGATACCGGACGGTTGGTTTGAACGCCGCCCGGCGTGCCCGTCACAAGCCCGCTCAGTTTGACTTCCGCTTCCGGCACGATCTCGATGCGCGACGGCTCCCTCCCTGCGATGAATTTGTAGATCTCGCGAAATGCGCGTGGATGAAATGCGACCTCGCGATGATCGAGCGCGCCGAGCACGAGATTGTCCGCGCCCTTCAGCGCAGGGCCGTCCGATGTTACGCCGGTCGGCGTGCCCGGCTTGCCGACGAAGCGCCCGTCGGCTTGCGCATATTTGTCGTTGCCGTCGCTGCGCAATGTGAGAAACGCCGTGCCCGGCGTCACCTCGCTCTCACCCTCGTTCAGGCCGCGCAGAAACGGACCGCGGCCGTTGAACTCACCGCCGAGCCCCTCGTCCCATTCATAGATGCCATGGTTGGGAACGCCGCATAGCACGGCGTGGCTGATGTCGGCCCCGCCACCATTCCTGATGTAATTGCGGATCGAATAGCCGCCGCGCGAATTGCCGACGAGGGCGATGCGCGACGCGCCGGTGCGGCGCTGCAATTCCTTGATGGCCTCGCCCAGCTCGCGACGCTGGTCTTCGGTCGAGGAACGGTTTGCCTGCTCCACTTTGTCATCGGTGCGCGCCAAGGGATCGATGAAATTGATCGCCCGCATTCGCTCCCGCGGCACGCCGTTCGATTCCATGCGCCATAATGTGGTGATCCAGAGCGCCGCATGGTCGCCATTGCCGTGCACGAACAAGACCGGAGGAACCGCGGCCGGCGCCGTCTGCGCTTGCACCCGCAAACCCAAAAGCGGGAGACCGAACGAGCCAGCCAGTAAAGGCAGAGCTCCGGCACTTTTCAGGATCGACCGCCGCGACAGCCTCATTTCCAAACCTCCCGTTGCTTTTCAATATCTTAGCTGTGCGATAGCACCGTCGAGCGCCGCTCTGCGACTGGACAGGCCGGGGTTTTCGCAGGCATCACTTTAAGTTCGAATGGAATCAAGCCGGTGACAGAAGGCCAACGGAACCTATCATGATCGACCAGCTGAAACGCCGGGGTTTTGCGACTGACGGCATCGCAGCGCCGCTGCGGCATGCCGTGTTCCGGCGCATCTGGCTCGCCAGCCTCGTTTCCAATCTGGGGATCTTGATCCAGGGCGTTGGAGCTGCCTGGGCGATGACGCAGATGACGTCGTCCGCCGACAAGGTCGCGCTGGTGCAGACCGCGCTGATGCTGCCGATCATGCTGATCTCGATGCCGGCCGGGGCCATCGCCGACATGCACGACCGGCGGATCGTCGCCCTTGTCTCGCTCGGTATCGCGCTTGTCGGCGCAACCGTGCTGACCGTCATGGCGTGGCTCGGCCTCGTCACGCCGAATATCCTGCTGGCGCTATGTTTCGTGGTCGGCAGCGGCATGGCGCTGTTCGGGCCGGCCTGGCAAGCCTCGGTCAGCGAGCAGGTGCCGGCGGAAACGCTGCCGGCGGCGGTCGCGCTCAACGGCATCAGCTACAACATCGCGCGCAGTTTCGGGCCGGCGGTCGGCGGCATTGTGGTTGCGACGTCGGGCGCTGTCGCCGCGTTCGCCGTAAATGCCGTGCTGTATCTGCCGCTGATGGTGGTGCTGTTTCTGTGGAACCGCACCCATGAACCGTCGCGCCTGCCGCGCGAACGTCTCAACCGCGCCATCGTCTCGGGCGTGCGCTACATCGCCAACTCGCCATCGATCCGCATCGTCCTGATCCGCACACTGGTCACCGGCGTGATCGGCGGCTCGATCTCGGCGCTGATGCCGCTGGTCGCCCGCGACCTCCTGCATGGCGGTGCGCAAACCTACGGCATCATGTTGGGGGCGTTCGGCATGGGTGCGGTGTTCGGTGCGCTGAATATCGGCGAGGTGCGCCGGCGCATGAGCGGCGAGGCCGCGGTGCGCGCCTGTGCGCTATCGCTGGCCGGTGCGATCGCTTCGGTTGCCCTGAGCACGAACGCCATCCTGACGGCGATCGCCCTGGTGCTGGCCGGCGCGGTGTGGATGCTGGCGGTCGCCCTGTTCAACATCGGCGTGCAGCTTTCGGCGCCGCGCTGGGTCGCAGGCCGCTCGCTGGCGGCGTTCCAGGCCGCAATTGCAGGCGGCATTGCGATCGGAAGCTGGGGCTGGGGCAACCTCACCGACATCGCCGGCGTCGAAGTGGCGCTGCTGGCCTCCGCCGGTCTGATGCTGCTTTCGCCGCTGCTCGGGATCTGGCTGCGCATGCCGCCGGTCGGCGCGCGCAATGAGCCGCCCGCCGAGGCGCTGGCCGATCCCGAAGTGCGGCTGTCGCTCACCGGACGCAGCGGACCATTGGTGGTCGAGATCGAGTATCGCGTCGCGCAGGACAACGCCCGCGCGTTTCACAATGTGATGCAGGAAGTGCAGCTCAGCCGCCAGCGCAACGGCGCCTATGGCTGGTCGATCGCGCGCGACATCGCCGACCCCGAATTGTGGACCGAGCGCTATCACTGCCCGACCTGGCTGGACTATCTGCGCCAGCGCAGCCGCGCCACGCAGTCCGAGCGCGCGCTGCACCAGCGCGCGATCGACTTTCATCTTGGGCCCGAACCGATCCGCGTCCGCCGCATGCTGGAGCGGCCGTTCGGCTCGGTACGCTGGAAGGAAGATACCCCCGACCGCGCCGCCAACGAGGTCCTGCCGGTGGTCGCGACGGCGGCAGGCAGCACCTGACCTGACGCGTGCGCCGCAGTCGAGCGGCTGCGCCGTTAACCATTTGGAGCGGCCCGGCAGGCCCCGCCGCGCCATGGGTCGCTGCCCATGCCGCGCCGCAGCTTAACGCCGCATTGGTATAACGTATCCTTGCCAAAGCTCGGGCCCGGCCTCTAAAGTTCCTACCAATCAGTCACGGCCGGCCAACCAAGGATCGGCTCAATCGGGAGGATACCCATGACCAAACCAACCAAGGGCAAGAGTTCGACCCGTCGCAGCTTCCTGAAAGTGGCCGCCGCGGGCGCCGCAGCAACCGTGGCCGCGCCAAACATCGCGAGCGCGCAGGGCCCCGTCAGCATGCGCTGGCAGAGCACCTGGCCGGCCAAGGACATCTTCCACGAATACGCCCTCGACTACGCCAAGAAGGTCAACGATATGACCGGCGGCGATCTCAAGATCGAGGTGCTTCCGGCAGGCGCCGTGGTTCCCGCCTTCGGCCTGCTCGACGCGGTGTCGAAGGGCACGCTGGACGGCGGCCACGGCGTGCTGGTCTATCACTACGGCAAGCAGAACGCGCTGGCGCTGTGGGGCTCGGGGCCGGGCTATGCGATGGACGCCAACATGCTGCTCGCCTGGCACAAATATGGTGGCGGCAAGGAGCTTTTGGAAAAACTGTACGCCTCGATCGGCGCCAACGTCGTCTCATTCCCATATGGACCGATGCCGACCCAGCCGCTCGGCTGGTTCAAGAAGCCGGTGACCAAGGCGGAGGACCTTCAGGGCGTCAAGTTCCGGACCGTCGGCATCTCGATCGACGTGTTCACCGGCCTCGGCGCCGCCGTCAACGCGCTGCCGGGCGGCGAGATCGTCTCGGCGATGGACCGCGGCCTACTCGACGCGGCCGAGTTCAACAACGCCTCCTCCGATCGCATCCTCGGCTTCGCCGACGTTTCCAAGGTCTGCATGCTGCAGAGCTATCACCAGAACGCCGAGCAGTTCGAGATCATGTTCAACAAGGACAAGTACAACGCGCTGCCTGACAAGATGAAGGCGATTATCGCGGTCGCCACCGAAGCGGCAGGTCAGGACATGGCGTGGAAGGCGATCGACCGCTATTCCAAGGATTACGAAGAGCTGCAGACCAAGGACAAGGTCAAGTTCTACAAGACGCCGGATTCGGTGCTGCAGAAGCAGCTCGATATCTACGACCAGGTCGTCGAGAAGAAATCGGCTGATAACCCGCTGTTCAAGGAAATCGTCGCATCGCAACTGGCCTTCGCCAAGCGGGCGACGCAGTGGGAGCAGGATACCGTGGTGAACCGCCGCATGGCCTATAACCACTACTTCGGTCCCAACGCCAAGAAGAAGACCTGACAGAATAATTCGCACGAACAATGCATCATCCGGGATAGCCATCCCGGATGATGGTTTCTATTGTCGGCAACCCTGTTCCGACGACCTACTCAACCGGCAGCTCGAACTCTCATGAACGCGCAGCGTCTTCTGCACACGATCGACGGCATCAGCACCTGGTTTGGCAAGGCCGCCGCGTGGCTGATCATCGGGCTGATGGCGCTGGTCTGCGCCGAGGTGTTCAAGCGCTATATCCTCAACATGCCGACGGCGTGGATCTTCGACGCCTCCAACATGCTGTACGGAACGCTGTTCATGCTCGCCGGCGCCTATACGCTGGCGCAGAACGGCCATGTCCGCGGCGACTTCCTGTACTCTTCGATGCGGCCGCGCACGCAGGCCCTGCTCGATCTGGTGCTGTACATCGCCTTCTTCCTGCCCGGCATTGCGGCGCTGGCCTATGCGGGCTGGGACTATGCGTCGATCTCCTACCGCATCAACGAGCATTCCAATGTGACCGCCGACGGGCCTCCGGTCTATCATTTCAAGTTCATGATCCCGCTCGCCGGCGCGCTGCTGCTGCTGCAGGGCGCCGCCGAGATCATGCGCTGCGTGATCTGCCTGAAGACCGGGGTCTGGCCGAGCCGGCTCAAGGACGTCAGCGAGATCGACGTGGTCGAGGAACAGTTGGCGCACAGCGAGTACGTCGACGAGGAGTCGCGCAGGGAAGCGATCGCGCACGCGCAGAACATCGAGGAAAGCGCGCGGCAACGCGGCATGGGCGGGGACTTGCAGCGATGAGCGATCCGGCACTTGGACTTTTGATGCTGGGACTCATCGTGGTCGTGATCATGATGGGCTTCCCCACGGCGTTCACGCTGATGGGGCTCGGCATGTTCTTCGGCTTCTTCGCCTATTACCGCGGTGGCGAGGCCTGGGCCGACAATCACATCTTCGACCTGATGGTCCAGCGCACCTATGGCGCGATGACCAACGACGTCCTGATCTCGATCCCGCTGTTCGTGCTGATGGGGTATGTGATGGAGCGCGGCGCGCTGGTCGACAAGATGTTCTATTCGATCCAGCTCGCGTTCCGCCGCGTGCCCGCCTCGCTCGCGGTCGCAACGCTAATCGTGTGCACCTTCTGGGGCATCGCCTCGGGCCTGGTCGGCGCGGTGGTGGTGCTGATGGGCGTGATCGCATTCAACCCGATGCTGAAGGCCGGCTATGACGTCAAACTCGCCTCCGGCGTCATCACCGCCGGCGGCACGCTCGGCATCCTGATCCCGCCCTCTGTCATGATCATCGTCTATGCGGCGGTCGCCGGACAGTCGGTGGTGAAGCTCTATGCGGCGGCGATGTTTCCGGGTTTCTTCCTGGCGTTCCTGTATCTCGTCTACATCATCGGCTGGGCGCTCATAAACCCGAAGATCGCCCCAAAGCTTCCCGAGAGCGAAACCCGCGTTCCGGTCCGGCCATGGGTGGCCGCGTTGCAGCAGGCCTATTCGCGGAAAATGCTGCCGGCGCTGTTTGGTGCGGTGCTCGCGCCGGCCAAGGCCTTGAACATCAGCGTGGACGGAGCTCGCATCGGCTACACGATGCTCCTGAAGAATCTCGGCTTTGCGCTGGTGCCGCTGGTGCTGACGCTGGCCACGCTGTGGGCGACGTGGTGGTACGTCGTGATTCACCAGCAGCCCGATATTCCGACGCCGCCTGCGGCATCGATACAGCAGAAGGTGGACGACGCGCCGCAGCCGCTGGGCGCTGGCGCCACTTCGCAGCCGGCGGAAGAAAAGCTGGAAGAGCTCGGCGGCGGCAGGTCCGGCGCAGCGACAAGGAACGAGCCGGAAACGCTGCAGCAGATGGGTAGCTCCGAACTGCGCAGCACCACCACGGCACCTTCATACACCGGGCCGGCGCCGGAATTTTATACTTACTTCGCGTTCATCGCCGGCATCTTCGGCCTGGTGCTGCTGTATTACTACTGGACCATGGAGGCCGAGCAGTTCGAGGTGCTGCGGCTGCTGGTCGCTTCGGTGATGCCGCTAGGCCTTCTGACGGCGATTGTGCTGGCGGTGATCCTGCTCGGTATTACGACCGCAACGGAATCGGCCGCGGTCGGCGCCGCCGGCGCCTTCCTGCTCGCGTTCCAGGCCCGAACGCTGGACTGGAAGCGCACCAAGGAAGCGGTGTTCCTCACCGCAAAAACCACCTCGATGGTGTGCTGGCTGTTCGTCGGCTCGGCGCTGTTCTCGGCGGTGTTCGCGATCCTCGGCGGTCAGGCGCTTTTGGAAAGCTGGGTGCTGTCGCTCAACATGACGCCGGTCCAGTTCATGATCCTGT
Source organism: Bradyrhizobium sp. AZCC 1678 (assembly GCF_036924765.1). Classification (NCBI taxonomy): domain Bacteria; kingdom Pseudomonadati; phylum Pseudomonadota; class Alphaproteobacteria; order Hyphomicrobiales; family Nitrobacteraceae; genus Bradyrhizobium; species Bradyrhizobium sp. AZCC 1678. The sequence goes on along the minus strand of NZ_JAZHSE010000001.1, from coordinate 825,674 downwards.
CGCAGGCGATCATCTTCATCCTGGGCTGGCCGCTGGAATGGACCGAGATCATCGTGATCTTCGTGCCGATCTTCCTGCCGATGCTGAAGCACTTCAACATCGATCCCGTGCTGTGGGGCGTGATGGTGTTCGTGAACCTGCAGGCGGCGTTCCTGTCGCCGCCGGTGGCGATGTCGGCGTTCTATCTGAAAGGCGTGGCGCCGAAGCACGTCACGCTCAACCAGATCTTCGCGGGCATGATGCCCTATATGTTCATCGTCATCGTCTGCATGGTGCTGATGTACATCTGGCCCGGCATCACACTGTGGCTGCCGAATTACCTCTACGGCGGCTGAGGCAGGAGAGCGTTTCTACTGCCCGGCGCTCGTCAGCTTCTGCTGGCAGGCCTTGCTGATCCGTGATCGGTTCTGCTTCAGGCAGGCCAGAATGATCTGATCGCCAGCCTGCATCTGCGCCCGGCAATACCGCGAGACGTCGCGCGCGCACTCGTCATGCCCCTCTTTTTTTTGTGTCTGCGCCGACGCGCTGGAGGCCATCAGGATCAGGGGAATGACGAAAAGGATCTTGGTCATTTGCTATGCCTTTACACGAGAACGCAATCCGCGCGTTCTATATCGTTTTCCGGCGAAAGCCAGCCGGACTCCATCCGGCTGGACACCGGTTCGCGTCGAGAAAACGTGTCAGAACGGGAATCCGGGCATCGAAATTCGGCCGGCAACGCATTTGTGAACGGTGAAATCGCGCAACCGTTCGTTTTGTGCCCCCTGAAACGGAAAAAACGCCTGCGTCGCATCGACGCAAGCGTTTCCGAGCCGTCAGAGACCGCGAAGACCGCGCCGTTATTGCGCGGCGAGCTTGCCGGATTTCTGGGCAGCGAACTCGCGATCCATGACGCCGCGGCAGCCAGCGCTCAGGTCGGCGCGATGCTTGACCATGCAGGCCGTGATCTTCGGAATATTGGGGATTTCCGAACTGCAGAGGCGGAACGCGTCGCCCGTGCACTGCTGCTGCGCTTCCGAACTGAAAGCGAAACTCGCGGTCGAGGAAACGGCGGCGAAGGAGGTGGTCAAGGCCAGCACTAAACCAACCTTGCGAACGGTATTGAAGAACACTGCGGTCATTTTCGGCTCCTGTTGGCCCGGCGAAGCGAGCCCGTTGTTGATGGCAGGAGCATGCGCCTGGCCCGCGGACGCGACTGTGACTGACGTCACTCAGGCATAAAGCCCTCATTTTCTTCGTCTAACCGACGCGTGTTCGGGAGACGTTAAGACATTGTTGGCATTAATGCCCCGTTGCGTGTGTACCCCGAGTATCTGGAAAGAGTAGCGATGCGTAATGCGTTGGGCCTGATGCTGGCCAGTGTAGTGACGGCGGTTTTGATCACCGGCGTTTGGTTCTGGACCTCCTCACCGCGCGCCGACGCGGCCGCACCTCAAACCGTCGCCGCCCGCAAGGCAGAGCCGCTACCGGCGCCCGCCGCGGCCAGGCTCGCGCTGAAGGACGATGTCGAGATCACGGCTTCTCTCACCAAGCCGGCCCCTGCCCCCGCGCCAGTTCCTGCAGCCCAGCCGGTGCGATCGGCCTGCGCCAATCCCGATGCGCTCGGCGTCAGCCGCACCGTCGTGATCGACACCACGGGCGGTCCCGGTTTCGGCTTCCTGCAATACAAGCAGTTCGACTTCCTGACCGACAAAGAGGTCGTGCTGACGTTCGACGACGGTCCGTGGCCGACCACGCCGGCGGTGCTCAAGGCTCTTGCCGATGAATGCACGAAAGCCCTGTTCTTCCCGGTCGGCAAGCACACCACCTATCATCCGGAGATTCTCAAACAGGTCGCGGCGGCCGGCCACACGATCGGCTCGCACACCTGGTCGCACGCCCATCTCGACAGCAAGAAGCTGACCGAAGCGCAGGTCAGGGAAGAAATCGAGAAGGGCTTTAGCGCCGTGAAGATGGCGCTGGGGACTGCGCCCGCGCCGTTCTTCCGCTTCCCGGGCCTCGCGCACACGCAAGGAGCCCTCGGCTATCTCGCCTCGCGCAACATCTCGATGTTTTCAGTTGATGTCGATTCTAACGACTTCAAATCGTCGGGTGCCGATCAGGTCATCCAGAACGTCATGACCAAGCTCGACAAGCAGGGCAAGGGCGTAATTCTGATGCACGATCTGCAGAAGAGCACGGCGCAGGCCTTGCCGACGCTGCTGCGTCGCCTCAAAGCCGGCGGCTACAAGGTCGTGCAGATGAAGGCCAAGGAGCAACTCGAAACCCTGCCGGAATATGATGCGATGCTGGTGAAGGACCAGAAGGTGCCGGCGGTTGCCAGCCGCCCGATCAGCAGCGTGGTGCAGACGGTTTCGCAGTAAGGATTGGCGGGAAGCCGGTCGACGGCTCCAGCCTTATGCAATGAAAAACGCGCCCTTCGGATTTGAACCCGAGAGGCGCGTTTTGCTTTGGCAATGTTACCAATAGATGCCGTGCCGGTGCAGTGCGCCGATGATGCGAGCCCGGATCCCGTAGCGCATGCGGTGCGATCCCGCTCTCGCCGACATGTACGCCGTTCTCCGGGCCACGGGCCTTCCGGGTCCGGCGCTCATGCGTCCGGCAGCGGGCCGATACGCCCTGGCCGCTCTGCCCGCCCTGGGCCTGGCCGTCTCGGCGTTGGCCGTCTCGGCCTTGCTTTCGGGCTTGGGCTCGACGACCGCGGGCCGCTCGACATATTTCGGTGCTTCCGCAGCCTGCGGGGCTTCGGCGCTTTTCGATGCATCCGTAGCTTTGGCCGGCGCCGGAGCCGCCTTCGTCTCGACGCCTCCAAGCGACAAGCTTCGATCACCAGCCTGCGCGGCGGCGGAGACCAAAACAAATCCTGCAATGAGAATGAATTTACGCATGTTTGTATCTCCCCTTGAGGTCGAGGCGGAGACTACGGCGGGCTGCCGGTTCTTGATGTGAGACAGGTCACGCACCGCTGCCGAAGCAGCGGAAGGTCGGCGGATATCAGGACCGCGTCTGATCGGCTCGCCGCAAAATCTCGATACCGTTGATATTGTTGACGGGAATATAGGGTTTGAGCAGCGCGGAAAGTTCGGGATCGGCAGCCACCCAATTGCCCCAGTCGCTGTTCTCATTGTCGATCACAACAACGTCCGGCGGCTGCTTCTTGAAATCCTCGACGATGCCGGCGCGTTCACGCGCGATGTAGCCTTCGAGGCGGGCCGCCATCGCCGAATCGATCGTCCCGTGCATCCGGGCCCGGCGAACGATCTCCCGCACCCAGAACGCCTCCTGGCGCGAGACCCATGTGCCCTCAAGCTCGCGCACCATCGGGTGACCAATGACGGCCGCCGCGCTCAGCATCAGGATTTTTGGCCGCGGCCCAAGTCGTGCGACCTGATCCTGGACTTGCCGCATGTCGACGCTTGCATTGAACCACAGGCATGCATTGGCAAAGATCAGCGCGACGACGAACATCGCGCCGGCGCGAAGCCGGTGCGAGCCCGCGCGCTCATCGTCGCCGGTCGAGATTGCCCAGCCTGCCGCCAGCAGTCCAAGCGCAACCATGGGATAGGCGTGATAACCCCAGCCCTTGCCCTGAACGAAAAACGAGACCGCGAAGCCGAGCGATCCGGCCAGCATCACCAGCGACGTCGCGTCGGGCTTTCGCCGTCGGCTTTGCAACGCCAGCACGACCATGATCGCCGCCAGCCACAACGCCGTCGCAGACATCAGCAAGATGGCAAGGAACGGCACTTTCAGGAGCAGATAGACGTCGCGCACCAGGGGATAGATGAGCGTGAAATACTCCGGATAGAACACGACGATGCAGATGGCGTGGATCACGACCAGCGCTGCGGCGATCCAGTTCTCCGGCGCGAACAGAACCCGCCAGTCTCGCGCTTGCACTGCTGCCGTCACAATGCAAAAGCCGACCCCGAAGACGAAATACGGCTTGAAGTTCATTGTTGTCGCGGCGCACAGGCCGGCGATCAGGATCGCCGACGGCGCAACCCGCTCGCGATTGGCGCGCAGGACGTAGACGGCAAGCGCCGGTAGCAGCACCACCAGCGCCAGGTGTTCGCGCTGGCCGAAATCATACATCGGCAGGATGGCCAGCACCGCGGTCGCCCATGCGGCAGCCGCGCCACCGGCACGTTCGCGCAACGAGGAGAACCGCAAGGCCCGCCACGTCAGCGCCAGCGATCCCGCGATCAATAGAAAGATCAGCCCGTTGGTCACCACTTCCGGCCGCGCGTGGATCGCGCGTGCGAGGACGACCCCGAGCATATAGACCGATCCCGCCATCGGCGGATTGGTCTCGAGGATGTCGACATACAGACGCTGACCGTCGAGCATGCGCTCGCAGACAATCAGCCACCAGCTGACATCGACGTTGAAGGGCAGAACCCCTCGCAGCATGATCGCCACCATGAACACGGCGACGACGGCGTGCAGGGGAGTCACGGTCCAGCTTCCCTGGCGGGCGGCCTTGGTCCCGGGAAGGCTCAGGCCGACATCGAGCGACATGCTAAATCCTGCGGGTGAATGTGCAGGCAAGCTAGAAGGGGCCAGTTAACAAGACATTTCGGAGGGGCGGATAGGTGCGCCAGGCACAGAGTTCGGGCACGCGAGCGGCAGAACAAAAGCGTCCGCAAACAGGAGCCCGTCATTACGCTCTAGATGGTCATCACACACTGGATGGTTGGTAATCTATTGAAACTACGGCAGTTTTACGAAATGCCGACAATTCAATACCTGGAGCTTGCCAGCGGTTCTGCAAGAGTTGCAGTCCGGCGCTTTCGCAGCAGATTTTTTCCTGGCACCTCGATCAGGTGATACGTGACCGATGCCAATCCAATCGTTGCGAAGACGAAGCCCACCAGGAAAAAAACGCTGTGGTAGGGCATCTGAAGGAGCAGCACGACAGATGCCAGATGCACTGCCAGCTGAAGCGGAAAGTGCACGAGATAGATGGAGTAGGAGATCGTGCCGAGATAGACCAGCGGGCGAAGTGTCAAAAACCACTTAACCAGCCGGCCATGGATCACACCGATGATCAGGGCCGGAAAGCATATGACCACGATCGCCAGGTCACGCAGCCCGACCAGCTCACCCCTCGCGCAGTAGTAGAGAAATCCGGAAACCGCCACGATGGCAAGTCCATCGGCGACGCCGCGCTCCAGCCTGATCCGCGACAGCCAGCGCGAATTTACATTGTATAGCGCTATTCCGCAGACGAAGCCGACGATCGTCCGAAAGATGTCGTTTCTGATGCCGAACATCGCATCGCCGATCACACCGTTTTGCAGGATCACCGCAAGTGACACGGCGAATAGCCCAAACAATCCCGCGCGCGCAATCCTGCGCGGGAGAGCGATGGCCGCCAGGAACAGAATGTTGACGACGAATTCTGTCGAGATCGACCATGACGGCCCGTTGAATGAAAACCCGCTCTCAAGCCCTGTTCGATTCAGCAGCAGGAGGTTCAATACGAAATCATAGTTGTCGTTGAACACATATACAAACGGCGGCGAGCTCAGACGATTGACCAGGATCCATTGCATGACGGCCACAGCGCATAGCGTCGCGAAGTGCAACGGATACATTCGGGCAATTCGCTCGCGAACGTTGCTCGCGAACGTCGCACTGCGCTGGTCGTTCCAATACGCGCGAGCGAGCACAAAGCCGGATAACATGAAAAAGAAGTCAACGAGAAGCTCTCCGTGTCGATAGAAGGGCGCCATGAGATATGGAATCGGAGAAGCGCCGAAATGGTTTGTGTAGTGCCATACGACAACGCCAATCGCTGCAAGCGCTCGCAGACTATCCAACTCATGCAGACGATTCAGTTCGCGGCCCCTGGAGATCCCTGGCTTGCGGTCCACATGCTCAATCATCCGGGCCAGTCTCAAGTCGGTGAATCCCTCAGCAAGGTCGCGGGGGCCTGCATGTCGATCTGTAGGAAATGGGCCGGTCTCTACGCCGAGTTCTTCGTTGACGTACGTCCGACGCGGTTCGGCGCTGCGAAACGCAGTTGAGATTTTCCGGGTTCTGGAAGTGTCGCGGAGCCAGCACGCTTGCTGATACCGCGATTCGTCATACGGCCATAGAGGAACGTCCGAAAACGGTTTGCTCAGGATTAACCACTCGTCCTCACTGTGTCAGGGCGGCAAGTTGAGGCCCTCGGCAAGAACGCTGATTAGCGGCCGACGCAACGAAGACGCAGCGACCGTCAGCGCAGGTCAGGCAAAAGCGAGACAAGCAAAATTCCCCGCCACAGCGTTGCGCGGCGATTTCTTGGTCCAAGACCGATGGCGATGAAGTAAATCGAGCAGGTAAATATGGTGCCGCAAACAGGACTCGAACCTGTGACCCCGTCATTACGAATGACGTGCTCTACCAACTGAGCTATTGCGGCGGACCAAGCGCAGCGTCCGGGCCTGACCCGAAATCGCCCGCACCTGATATCGGGGACGGCCCCGATTGGCAAGAAAAACGCTGGCCCCCTGCAAAGCGTTTTCAAGCGAAGCATGCCCCTCGGACCTGATCCGTGGGTGGGCACCGGTTCGCGTCAACAAAACACGCCAAAACTAGAATCTGGAGCCTAGTTGCCGCCCCAGCGAGACAAAAATCCCCGCCAGCCGCCGGCCTGCGCCTTGGGTGGGCCGATTTGTTCCGCGAATTCATCCGCCGGGCCGTCCTCGTCGATCCCGGGGTCATCCGGCGCCCGGACAAGGGGGATCACGGCCGGAATTGGGGTCGGAACCGCCTTCGGGATATCCTGCCGCGAGCGGAACAGGGGAGCCGGCCGGCTTGGTGCCGGTTCGGCCGGGGTCGCTTGGGTCGGGGTCGCTTCCACAGGGGCCGCTTCCGCGGCGGCGGCAGGCGGCGGCGCGTTGTCCTGCTCGGCGGGCGGCGCCGGCGTGACGGATACGAGGGGCTCGGCGGCCGATTCGCTCACGTCCTTTGGCTTTGGCGGCTCGAGCACGACGGCCCGGCGCAGGGTCGCCAGCATGGCCTCCTCGAACGGCGAAGATTCGATCGCGCCGCCCTTGTCGGATGGCAGCGCCGCGACCGGTGTCTGCCACTGGAAAGCATCGAGCCTGCCGGTGACCGGCGAGACCGGCCGCCATCGATCGCTGACATAGCCGTCCGCGGTCCAGGCCGGATCGTGCAGCGCACGCACCGCGCGCAAGGTCCATGCCCGCGCCCGGCCGCTGTCGCCATGTTCGGTACGCTCGATCTCCGCCATCAACAGCGCGACGCGTTGCGTCGGCGCGGCGATGAAGGGCGCCAGCGCCTCGCGCGCTTTGGTAAATTCGGACGCGTCGATCGCGGCGCGCGCAATCGCCAGCGCACCCTCGATGTGACCGGGCGCTTTCGCCGCGAGCGTCTCGACCCGCACCAGCCGCTGCCGCGCGGAATCGCCGAGCTTCACATGCGAATAGGCGTCCGCAAGATCGGGATGCGGCTGCGCCAGCCACGCGGTCTCGACCAGGCGCATCGAGCGCCGTACCTGATGCGCCTCGCTTTCGAACTTGCTCGCCAGCACCGCAGCCGGCACCAGGGTCGGCGCCAGCTTGACCGCCTCCATCACGCTCTCGCGCGCCAGATCGCGATCGACCTTTTCGAGTTCGAGCGCGCGCGCCGTCAGCAGCACGCCGCGCTGCCGACGATACGCCGCCTTGTCGATCAGTCCGGCCGATTGATTGTTGTCGAGGATTTTCAGCGCGCCGGCCCAGTCGCCCTTGGCGCAGCAGAAGCCGAGCACCGCATGCGACGCCCATGACGAGGACGGCGACAGCTTTAGCGCTTCCTCGGCGACCATCACCGCCGCGACCGGATCGTCGGCGCGCTGCGCCTCGATGAACAGCCCGCGCAGACCCAACAGCCGCGTGTCCTCGCGCTCGGCCATGGCGCGGAAGGCGCGCTGCGCGCCTTCGCGGTCGCCGTCGAGCTGCGCCGACTGTGCATGCAGCAGCAGCGCCAGCGGATCATGCGCCGCGTGTTTCCGCGCCGCCTCGGCATGGACGCGGGCAGCGGAAGAATCGCCGTGGCCGATCGCCAGCAGCCCTTGCGTGATCGCATGCCGGCCGCGGGCCTGACGCCGCTCGCGCCGGCTGCGCCGCATACGCGCCGGCGCGTTCCACACGCCACGCAGGATCGCCCAAATCATCATCGCCGCAACGACGACGATGCCCAACGCCAGCACGAAGACCGGCAGCGTGGTCTGGGCGCGGTAGCCGCCCCATGACAGCACGACATCGCCGGTCTGCTCGGCAATCCAGGCCGCGCCGGCCGCTCCCAGCGCGATCAACAACAGAAACAGAATGATCCGGACCATTGAAATCCTTACTGCGAAATCCTTATTGCGCCGGTTTGGCGAGCGCAGCCATGGCGTCGGTCGCAAATTGACGGGAGGCGGCCAGCGCGGCGTCGCGCGCGTCGGCCCGTTCAATCCAGGACTGCGCCGCGGCGCGATCGGCCGGCTCCAGCGTCTTCAATTCCCGCCTCGCCTCGTTGAAATCATTTCGCAGCGCCGCCGCGGTGATCCGCGCCACCACGGCGCCGCGATCATTGCCGACGGTATCGGTGCGTTCGATCTTGACCAGTTTGGCAGCACCCGCCTGCAGGCGCTCCACAATGCCTGTACCGGTCGTCGTGGCATTGCTCTGTTGCGCGGCCGGCAACAGTTTTGGCACCAACGTCAATAGCTCGCTGCTCAGCCTGCCGGCATTTGGCACGCCCTTTTCCGCAAACTGATCGAGCGGCTTCAAGGCATCCGGATTGGGCGCCAGCGCCTTGGTCGCGGCGAGCGCGGCCGGATAGGGATCGCCGATCCGGACCAGCACATCGAGCAGCGCCGCCGACACCAGTCGGCGCAGCGGCATGTCGTCGGCAGGTTTTGCGTCGGCCTTGGTATCGGCAAGCTTGCTGCCTTGCTGCGCAATCTCGGCGCCCTGCGTCCGCATCTGGCTTTCGATCTTCGCGATGCGTTGATCGATCCCGGAGAGATCGGGCGAGACGGTGCCGTCGCCGCGCGGGGCGGACTTCACATCGTTGATGGCGGACGCCACTTTCTCGCCTTGCGCGCGCGTCGCGGCGAGTTCAGCGCGCAGCGCCGCGACGGTTTTTTCCAAGGCCTCGGCACGCGCGGCAGCGGCGGGATCGGCCACGGGCTTGCCCGCTTTCGACTCTAGGCCCGCGATGCGCGTGGTCAGACCGTCGATGGCGGCCGTGTTGATCTGCGCTGCCGACGGCGCTGACGCGGGCTGAATCGCAGGCCAACCCAGCATCCAGCCGACGCCAATCACCAGCGCCGCGGCGGCGGCGCCGGACACCGGCGCAACGATCCAGGGCGAAACCGGTCGGGATGGCTGCTCCGCAACGGGCGGTTCTGCCGTTGAAGCCGCGGCGACCTCGGGCGTTGGCTCAGCCGCAGGCTCAGGCGGCGCTTCGCCGGAACTCTTGGTCTCGCTCGACACTTCGGTCGCCTCAAGGTCGATGGTCGGCGGCTCGCGCTTCGGCCGACCCTCGCCGGGCAGCGATCCAGTGTCTTCGGGCCTGTCATCGACCATCACGGCGGTTCCCTTGAATGGTTAGGTTCCGGAACTTAGCAGAATCGGGACGTCTTAGAGCATGATCCGGCAGTGGCGGCACCGGTTTTCCGATTAGACCATGCTCAGACTTAAAGATTAGGGCTCGACCGCGGTTGCAACGCCCGGCCCAGCGCCACGAACAGGGCATTTTCGTCGGGCGAAGCCGCTGCCGTGACCTGGGTCGCGCCGGCGTCCCGCAGGACCGCGGCGACGGCCGCTGAAATGCAGCATTGCGGCAGCGCCAATGCCGAGATTTCGACGCCGCCGGCGCGCGCCGCCTCCAGAAATGCCCGCGCGCTGCGCCGGGAGTAATGCAGCACGGCCTCTATCTCATGCGCCACGAAAGCATCATATATGTCCCGTGGCAGGCTGGGCGCGGGCACCATCCGGTAGGTGGTCTGCGTCACCACCGTAAAGCCGCTCTCGCCGAGGTCGCCGGCAAGGTCGCGCGCGAGATCGGCGCCGGCAAGGTACAGGATCGGGCTCGTTTTCTTCAGTTGCTTCGACTTCGCACGCGCCAGCACCAGATCGCGCAATGCGCCGGCACCGCCCTTTGACGCGATCACCTCGCCAAACCCGGCGTCGCGCGCCGCAGCCGCGGTGTTTTCGCCGACTGCGAACAAAGGCAATTTCAGGAGCCGGCTATCGGCCAGATGGGGCGCGATGGCACGCAGGGCGTTGGCGCTGGTGACGATGATGGCGCCATAATTTGCGTCCGCATCGTCCTGGAACGGCACCGGCTCGAACCGCAGCATCGGCGCGCGCAGGACATCGAACCCCCGCGCGCGCAGCGCCTTGGCCGTCGTCTCATCATCCGGATGCGGGCGCGTGACGAGAACGGCCATATTTCAGATCTCCGCCAACATGATTTCGGTGCACCAGCGCGATTGCACGCCGTCACCTCGTAATGCTACCGGGTTACGGAAGCGTTGTTTTTGGCGATAGCGCAAGGGTTCAAAGGGTTCAAATTGGACAACGACACGCCGATGCTGGTGCTGGGTATCGAGACGACCTGCGATGAAACCGCGGCCGCCGTGGTGGAACGCCAGCGCGACGGCAGCGGCAAGATTCTGTCCAATATCGTGCGCTCGCAGACCTCCGAGCATGCCCGTTTCGGCGGCGTGGTTCCGGAAATCGCAGCGCGCGCCCATGTCGACCTGCTCGATGGCATCGTCGGCCAGGCGATGAAGGACGCCAACACCGGCTTTGCGCAATTGTCGGCGGTGGCCGCTGCCGCCGGGCCCGGCCTGATCGGCGGCGTGATCGTCGGCCTCACCACGGCCAAAGCAATCGCCATGGTGCACGATACGCCATTGATTGCGGTCAATCATCTCGAAGCCCACGCGCTGACGCCGCGGCTGACCTGCGCGCTCGCCTTTCCCTATTGCCTGTTCCTGGCGTCCGGCGGGCACACCCAGATCGTCGCCGTGGTCGGCGTCGGCCAGTATGTCCGGCTCGGCACCACCGTCGACGACGCGATGGGCGAGGCTTTCGACAAGGTCGCCAAAATGCTGTCGCTGCCCTATCCCGGCGGGCCGGAGGTCGAGCGCGCTGCGGCGAGCGGCGACGCCAAACGGTTCGCCTTTCCGCGGCCGATGCTCGGGCGGCCGGATGCGAATTTCTCGCTGTCGGGATTGAAGACGGCGGTTCGCAACGAAGCCAGCCGCTTGATGCCGCTGGAACCGCAGGACGTCAGCGACCTCTGCGCCAGTTTTCAGGCCGCGGTGCTGGAATCGACGGCGGACCGGCTGAGCGTCGGCCTGCGCCTGTTTCACGAACAGTTCGGCCCGCCGCGCGCGCTGGTCGCCGCCGGCGGCGTTGCGGCCAATCACGCCATCCGCGGCGCGTTGCAGGACGTTGCCGCAAAGGCGGAGACCACGCTGATCATTCCGCCGCCCGCGCTGTGCACTGATAATGGCGCGATGATTGCCTGGGCCGGTGCGGAACGGATGGCGCTGGGGCTAACCGATACGATGGACGCGCCGCCCCGCGCGCGCTGGCTGCTCGACGCCAACGCGACCGCGCCGGCCGGCTACACCAACACGCGCGCGGGATTCTGACATGGCGTCCTTTAATTCCGTCGCGGTAATCGGCGCCGGCGCATATGGCAGCGCGCTGGCCTGCGCCGCGGTGCGCGCCGGCCGTGACGTCGTGCTGTATGCGCGAAGCGCCGAAAACGCCGCGCAGATGCAGACGACGCGAAGGAATCCAAAGCTGCCCGGCGTGAGTCTTGATGTGGGCATCGGCGTCACGGCTGACATCGTTGCCGCGGCGCGGGCGGACATCATCCTGCTGGCGACGCCCGCGCAGAATTTGCGCGAAGCCGCGACGACGCTTGCGCCGCATCTCGAACCTGCGACACCCGTCGTCGCCTGCGCCAAGGGCATCGAGCGCGGTACGCATCGCTTCATGACCGAGGTCATCGCTGAGACCATCCCGGGTGCCATCCCGGCGATCCTGTCGGGGCCGAATTTCGCCGACGATTTGGCGCGAGGCCTTCCGACCGCCGTAACGCTGGCCGCAAGGGATGAAAGGCTGGCGAGCGACCTGGTGCAGGCGCTGGGCTCGGCAACGTTCCGGCCCTATCACACCACGGATGTCCGCGGCGTCGAGATCGGCGGCGCGGCCAAGAACGTGCTGGCGATCGCCGCCGGCATCGTCGTCGGCCGGCAACTCGGCGCCTCGGCGTTGGCGGCGCTCACCACGCGAGGTTTTAGCGAACTGGCAAGGCTTGGGCGGGCCTGCGGCGCGCGCAGCGAGACGCTCGCGGGTCTTTCCGGCCTCGGCGACCTGATCCTGAGCTGCTCAAGCCTGCAATCGCGCAATTTTGCGTTCGGCATCGCGCTCGGCCGCGGCGAAGCGCCGAACCGCGACAAGCTAGCCGAAGGCGAGTTCACCGCGCCGGTCCTGATCGAACTCGCGGCTTCGCAGAACGTCGATATGCCGGTATCAAATGCAGTCGCGGCGATCCTGAGCGGCAAGGTCACGATCGACGCGGCGATCGAGGGCCTGCTGACGCGGCCGTTCAAGGCGGAGGAATGACGATGGCGTACTGGCTGGTGAAATCCGAACCCTCAACCTGGTCGTGGGACCAGCAGGTTGCAAAGGGCGCCAAAGGCGAAGCCTGGACCGGCGTGCGCAACTTCACTGCGCGGCAGAATCTCGTGGCCATGAAGAAAGGCGACAAGGCCTTCTTCTATCATTCCAACGAAGGCAAGGAGATCGTCGGCATCGCCGAAATCATCAAGGAAGCCTATCCCGATCCCTCCGACAAAACCGGCAAGTTCGTCTGCGTCGACATCAAGGCGGACAAACCCTTGAAGACGCCGGTGACGATGGCCGCGATCAAGGCCGACAAGAAGCTCGCCGACATGGCGCTGGTGAAATATTCGCGGCTGTCGGTGCAGCCGGTGACGGCGGAAGAGTGGAAGATGGTCTGCAAGATGGGCGGGATGTAAGGCGCCACATCGCGCACTGCCGTAGGGTGGGCAAAGCGCAGCGTGCCCACCATTCAGCATCCCGATGTCGTTAGATGGTGGGCACGCTTCGCTTTGCCCACCCTACGGCTTCGGCGTTACGCCGCCGCCGCTGCCGTTACCACCTGTGCCAGCAGCGCCTCGCGCTTGGCTTGCGTGCGATAGCCCTTCATCGTCGCGGCAAAACGTTCGAGGATGCCGTCCTCGAACGCGGTGACGATGGTGTCGTGGACATAGCTCTTGCGGCAGATCGCCGGCGTGTTCGACAGCTCATCCGCTGCGGCGCGCACCGCATCCAGCACCTGCTTCTTGCGGCCGCGCTCGCTTGCTGCGGGCGTAATCCGCGACAGCGATTCCAGCACCACGGCTGATGCCATCAGGGTGCGGAAATCCTTCAGCGAAATCTTGATGCCGGCGATCTCGCGCAGGAACGCATTCACGGTCGTGGTCGAGACCGTGCGAACGTTGCCGGAATTGTCGCGATACTGGAACATGCGCTTGCCCGGCACGGTGCGCAGGATGCCGATGGCGCGCACCAGCTTGGCGGCGTCGCATTCCTTGCGCACGGCCTTGCCGCCTTTGGCCTTGAAGGTCAGGACGAAGCAGTCGTTTTCCAGCGTGACGTTGGACTTCAACATCGTGGTGGCGCCGCGGGTGCCGTTGAGGCGGGCATAGGATTCGTTGCCCGGCCGGATTGCGGTGCGGGCGATCAGTTCGATCACCGCCGAGAGCGCGAACTCGCGCGTCGGCTCGTCGCCGGACAGGTAGGCCGAGACCTTGCGACGGATCTTCGGTAAAGCCGCCACCAGCCGCGCCAGGCGATGCGCCTTGCGCTGCTCGCGGACCTTTTCCCAATCGACATGGTAGCGGTACTGCAAGCGGCCGGCCGCATCGATGCCGACGGCCTGCAGATGCGAACTCGGATCGGCCGAATAGCGCACGTCGCGATAGGCCGGCGGCACCGCCATCGAATGTAGGCGGCGGATGGTGCCGGCGTGACGGATCTGCGTGCCGTTGGCGCGATGGAATGAATAGCCCTTGCCGCGCTTGACGCGGCGGATGGTCAGCCCGTTCTGGTCGCCGAGCTTGAGGCCAAGTTCCTCGGCCAGATCTGCGACGGAGGTTTTGACAACGATGTGCGGCTTTGCCGCGGGCGCTTTCAGCGTCGGCTTTGGCAGTTGCCCGAGCGCTTCGGCCAATGCAACGGCGGGATCGGCGGAAACGGGCCGCGTAGCCTCGAAACTCTGCTGATCCATCATGACCGTTATCGCCTTGCTCCGCCTGTCTGCCAGCAATGCCCGTTGTTGTGGCTTGGTTCCGGAGGACCGTCCGGCCCCGGGGAGGCCATTTAGGGGGTAATGAACTGCTTTGCGAGTCCCGATTCCGTCATTAACGGTTATTAGATACCGATCATGGGTGCCATTCCGGCGATAACGTTGATTTCGCCCTGAGCCGGCCCGCGCAAAATGATGCGACTTTGATCCGTAGCAAGGCCGGGAACCGGCTGACCGACCAAGGTCGCACACGTTCCGCCTTGTCCGGACATCGCCCCGCGACGCATAATCGCTGTAACAATCAGGGCGACTTACGGCCGCCCAAATATCCGGCCGTAACGAGTGGGAGGGAAAGATGTCCGACAAGATTTACGACGTATCCGCCGATTGGGCCAAACGTGCTTATGCCGATGACGCCAAGTACCGCGAAATGTATGCCCGCTCGGTCTCGGACCCCAACGGATTCTGGGCCGAACAGGCCAAGCGCATCGACTGGATCAAGCCCTTCCACAAGGTCGAGAACGCCTCCTTCGCCCCCGGCAACATCTCGATCAAATGGTTCGAGGACGGCGTCCTGAACGCGGCCTGGAACTGCATCGACCGCCATCTCGACAAGCGCGGTCACCAGACCGCGATCATCTGGGAGGGCGATGACCCCTCGCAGTCCAAGCACATCACCTACCGCCAGTTGCACGACGAGGTCTGCAAGATGGCCAACATCCTGCGCACGCGGAACGTCAAGAAAGGCGATCGCGTCACGATCTACCTGCCGATGATCCCGGAAGCGGCCTATGCGATGCTGGCCTGCGCGCGGATCGGCGCCATTCATTCCGTAGTGTTCGCCGGCTTCTCGCCGGACAGCCTCGCCCAGCGCATCACCGACTGCCAGTCCAAGGTCATCATCACCGCCGACGAGGGACTGCGCGGCGGCAAGAAGGTGCCGCTGAAGGCCAATGTCGATGCCGCGATTGCGAAAGCCGGCGGCGTCGATTGGGTCGTCGTGGTCAAGCGAACCGGTGCTGCCGTCGACATGAGTCCTTCGCGCGATTTCTGGTACCACGAAGCGGCCGCGATGGTGACGACGGAATGCCCGGCCGAGCATATGCACGCGGAAGATCCGCTGTTCATCCTCTATACGTCGGGCTCCACCGGCCAGCCCAAGGGCGTGCTGCACACGACCGGCGGCTATCTCGTCTACGCGGCGATGACGCATCAATACGTGTTCGACTATCACGACGGCGACATCTTCTGGTGCACCGCCGACGTCGGCTGGGTCACCGGCCACAGCTACATTATCTATGGGCCGCTGGCGAACGGCGCGACCACGCTGATGTTCGAAGGCGTGCCGAACTATCCCGACAATTCCAGGTTCTGGAACGTCATCGACAAGCACAACGTTAACATCTTCTACACCGCGCCGACCGCGATCCGCGCGCTGATGCAGAGCGGCGACGGACCGGTGCAGAAGACCTCGCGGAAAAGCCTCAAGCTGCTCGGTACGGTCGGCGAGCCGATCAATCCGGAAGCCTGGGAATGGTATCACCGCGTGGTCGGCGACGGCCGCTGCCCGATCGTCGATACCTGGTGGCAGACCGAGACCGGCGGCATCCTGATCACGCCGCTGCCCGGCGCAACCAAACTCAAGCCGGGTTCGGCGACGCGGCCGTTCTTCGGCGTGGTGCCCGAAATCGTCGATGCCGACGGCAAGGTGCTGGAGGGCGAAGCCACAGGCAATCTCTGCCTCATCAAGTCCTGGCCGGGGATGATGCGCACGGTCTATGGTGACCATGCCCGTTTCGAGCAGACCTATTTCTCGACCTACAAGGGCAAGTATTTCACCGGCGACGGCTGCCGCCGGGATGCCGACGGCTATTACTGGATCACCGGCCGTGTCGACGACGTCATCAACGTGTCAGGCCATCGCATGGGCACCGCCGAGGTGGAGAGCTCGCTCGTCGCACATGCAAAAGTGTCGGAAGCCGCCGTGGTCGGCTATCCCCACGACATCAAGGGCCAGGGCATCTATGCCTATGTGACGCTGATGGCCGGTACCGAACCGACCGAGGAGTTGCGGAAAGAGCTGGTCGCCTGGGTGCGCAAGGACATCGGCCCGATCGCTTCGCCCGACCAGATCCAGTTCGCGCCGGGCCTGCCGAAAACCCGCTCCGGCAAGATCATGCGCCGCATCCTGCGCAAGATCGCCGAGGACGAACCCTCCAGCCTCGGCGACACCTCGACGCTCGCCGACCCCGCCGTGGTCGACGATCTCGTGCAGAACCGGCAGAACAAGAAGGGCGCGCCGGCGTAACCTCGACAGATCTGCGATCGTCACCACGTTGCCGGCTCGTTCCGATGGGGGTTGATGCTTGCCACGATCGTTTCCTCGAAATAGCCTGTTCCACGGGTTTTAGGCCGTCTGCCTTTTGGGGACTTGGTGCGTGGCAGATATCTTTTTTAGCTACACGAGGGCCGACCGAAATCGCATTCAACCTTTGATCGCGGCGCTGGAAGAAAGAGGCTGGACAGTTTGGTGGGACAAGAAAATAAACGGCGGCGATTCCTGGAATGATGTAATCGAAGCTGAGTTGACCAAGGCGCGCTGCGTAGTCGTGGCCTGGTCTGAATTGTCCAGCAAATCGGCTTGGGTCAAGGAAGAGGCACGCGCGGCCACCAAGGCTCAAAAGCTCGTGCCTGTGCTGCTCGACTCCACGGAGCCACCCTTTGGATTTGGCGGAATTCAGGCGGTGGATTTCTCGAGTTGGGTAAAGAACAAGAAAGCGCCCGAATTCCTGAGTTTATGCAAGGCCCTTCAGGGCAAAATCGGCTCCCAGTCGTCGGAGCGACCAGTTTCAGAGGCGCCGGCCCAAGCCGTCCACGCAATCCAATCTCCTGACCAAGGACGACGCTGGCTGATAGTTGCGAGTGTCGCTATAGGCGCTTTCATTCTCTTAACTGCCGGCCTTCTCCTGCACTTCCATTCCCAGAAGGTGTTCATCAATAACGTCCAGCTGGCGCTTTGTGTCCCTGACGCAAATGGCGTTGCCGGCGCTTCGACGATTGCGGCCGTCCGAAACTATCTGCAGGGAATGCGGCGCAACATGCCCGCAAGTATTGATCTCAAGTCGGCGGAGTTGGTGCCGGTTTTGCAAGCCGCTGTCGAAGATGTCGACAATTGCGCAAGTGCCGGATTCAAAAATGCGTTCGAAGTCGGGTATTTTGGCGTGCCGGCAACCAAAAGGAACGCCCGGACCATGGAGTTCCAGCATATGCTCAGCTTCGCTCTCAAGAACGAGGGGTCGGGAGCTGCGATCATGTTGACCGGGACATTGGATGCGGCAACACGAATGGGCATCGCGAATTTTCGTAGGGTGAGCGGTCTCGCTAATGGCGACGAAGTCGATTTCGAGCTCGTCAAATTGCTCCTTAGGTCCGTTCCCTGAAGGATTGGACTGCTAGCCTTCGACAACGTTCATAAGGGCTCGATCCGAGCAGCCTCGGTACCCCTTTCGACGTAGGCCGATATGCAGAAGGGACGACGCGTCGGCGCAAGCCATACTGCAGACAAAAGGGCAAAGGCTCCGGCGCGATCCAGAGCCTCTCGTGAGGTTTTAGCCCTCACGCATCCGTGCCCTAATTGTATCTCTTTCGTGCCAGGTGTTGTTTTCAAGTTATTTACTTTAATCCCAACTTTTTCTTTGTTCCGCCCAGCGAAACCCGTCTCGAGGCCTGTTGGAAACCATCCGGTTAACGCCCGCGCTTAAAGATGCGTGGGCGAGACGGTGAGACGCCAAGGTTTAGGTCGAGAGGCGTGAGCCAAGGCTTGAAAGGACATTTGAGGGCCCTGATTGGCCGGGCGGATTGGAGCTGGGCATGTTGATGAGAATTGCGGTGGCGCTGGCCGCCACCATTGGTATGAGCGTTGTGATGTCGTCGGGCGCACAAGCGCGGCCGGAACTGGTCGGTATCAACGGCGACTACGCGCCGGGCACGATCGTGGTGAAGACCCATGAGCGGCGTCTCTATCTCGTTCTCGAATCCGGCCGCGCCATGCGCTACCCGGTCGGCGTCGGCAAGGCCGGCAAGCAGTGGGCGGGCACCACCCGTATCGACGGCAAGTACCTCAACCCGGCGTGGTCGCCACCGAGCGAAGTCAGGCGCGACAAGCCCGAAATGCCCGACGTCATTCCCGGCGGCTCGCCGCGCAACCCGATGGGCGTGGCAGCGATGACGCTGGCCGGCGGCGAATACGCCATTCACGGCACCAACGTGCCGGGTTCGGTCGGTGGCTTCGTGTCCTACGGTTGCATCCGCATGCTCAACGACGACATCTCCGATCTCTACCAACGCGTACCGGTCGGAACGATGGTGACTGTCACGCGCTGATTGCTCACGGATCTGAATGCAAAGAGCCGCGCGGTTCGCGCGGCTCTTTTATTTCGCAAACGGTTGACTTGCGTTCGCGCACCAACCGTTGCGATGGCCACCATTGTACCTGCGCGCATAGCCTGACGCGATCATCGCTGTCGAAAGACTTGCGGTTCGCCTCGTCGCGACATCAGCCACGACACGGCCCGTGTATTTGTCCGGCCCGATATTGAAGATCGCGACATCGCCCTGCCCGAGCAGCGAGCGAAGAGCGCCGGTCGCAGCCTCGGCCAACTGCAATTCCTGCGGGCAGGACGCCTTTAATTCAGGCGCGTCGATGCCGCGCAGACGCACCCGTGTGTTGAGATCGAGACCCGGCTCCAAGTGAACCCGCGCCTCGAACGTGTCTCCATCAATCGTGCGGACGACGTCGACGGCGTGACGCGTGTCCGCCCTTCCGGCCCGCTTCCAGATGGTCTCGGCATCGCGCGCGGCCTGGCTGTCGGCTGAGCTCGGCAACGACCGCCGCACCCAGTCACGCACCGGCAGCATCGTCCCCGCCGCGACGCCGAGGACGAATAGCCACGGCAGGGCCGCCGAAAACCAGCGACGCCAGGAACCCCGGCGCGTGGGCCGATCTGCATTTATTCTCTCGTATGGGGACATATTCCCCGACTAAGGGCTGAGTCGGGGAATCCGGCAAGGGCCCATTGCGCTGCGCTCCCTTGGGCCTCAAAAATCCGACGCGATCCCTTTGTGCTCCCAATCGCCATAGCGGGTCGGTTCCAGGCCCTTCGGACCCTGAAACTCCTTCTGCTGCGGCGTGGCGCTGGCCGCGGCGGCCTTGCGGCGGGCTTCGGCCTCGGCGAGCGCGCGCTCGGCGGCGGGCGTCAGCTTCTTGCGTTCCGCGGGAAATGAGGGACTGTCGGTCATCGCAATTCTCCCTTAGCACAGGGATGGGCGCACAGATGACATCACATTCGCGAAATTGTCTGTGGCGATTCTTACATTTGGCATATTCGCATGCCAAGCAGGCTTTCATTCCAATGGCATGAGCCAGAACCTTTCCGCTTTCCGAGACATTGCTGATTCATGCCACCTTCCCGATTCGCAGTACCTGCCGAAGTGCCCGGTCTCGCGGCGCGCCGGATCGCGGCTGACATACTCGACGGCGTACTGCACAAGCACCGCACCCTCGACGACCAGCTCGACGGCGCCGGCGCGCATCCCGGCCTGAAGACGCTGGCCGATCGCGACCGCGCCCTGATGCGGCGGCTGGTAGCGACGATCCTGCGGCGGCTCGGCACGCTCGGCCATTTGCTTTCGCGCCTGCTCGATCGCGGCATCCCGACGGATGCGCCGCGCGCGCAAAGCGCGCTGCTGATCGGTGCTGCACAAATTCTTTGGATGGATGTCCCCGATCATGCCGCCGTCGATCTCTCGGTGCGACTAGTGCAATCGGACCGACGCGCCGCGAAATATGCCGGCCTCGTCAACGCGGTGCTGCGCCGCTGCGCCCGCGAGGGGCAACCGCTGATCGACGAAGTCAAATCGCAGAATCTCGACATTCCGCCGTGGCTGCTGGCGCGCTGGATCGGCGCCTATGGCGAGACCACGGCGCGGCAGATGGCGCTCGCCATCGGCTATGAGCCGTCGCTCGACATCACGGTGAAATCAGACGCGGCGCAATGGGCGAGCCGCCTGCACGGTGAGACGTTGCCGACCGGCACCGTGCGCACCTTGCTGCAGGGTTCGGTGACCATGCTGCCCGGCTTCACCGAGGGGCAGTGGTGGGTGCAGGATGCCGCCGCCGCGCTGCCGGCACGGTTGTTCGGCGACGTCGGCGGCAAGACCATTGTCGACCTCTGCGCCGCGCCCGGCGGTAAAACCGCGCAACTGGCGCAAGCCGGCGCGCGCGTCACCGCGGTCGACCGCTCGCCGGCGCGCATGGCGCGGCTGCGCGACAATCTGGCGCGGCTTTCGCTGCAGGCCGACGACGTCGTGACCGATGGTGCCGAGTGGCCCGGTGGCGGCCACGGCGGCTTCGACGGCGTGCTGGTGGACGCGCCCTGCACCTCCACCGGCACCATCCGGCGTCACCCCGACGTGGCCTGGCTGCGTCAGGAAGCCGACATTGCCGCATTGACGGCTTTGCAGAAGCGATTGCTGCAAAGGGCGGTCACCCTGCTCAAGCCGGGCGGAACGCTGGTCTATTGCACCTGTTCGCTGGAGCCGGAGGAAGGTGAACAGGCGATCGCGTCCCTTTTGGCCGCCGAATCCGGCGTGCGCCGGGCCCCGGTCGAGGCGGGCGAGGTCGCGGGGCTGAGCGAAATCGTGACCGCAAACGGCGATTTACGGACCCTGCCCTGCCATTTGCCCCATGCCGACCCCCGGCTCGGCGGGTTCGATGGATTTTACGCGGCGCGCCTGGTCAAATCCTGATTTTAAGCTGGAATTTCCTCGCCCTTCGGGGTGATTCGCCGGTTTTCAAGATGGTGTCATCCCGGCGTTTCCGGATTAAAAGGATTCGCCAGAATACCCCTCCCTCCCTAACCAAGGCACGGCGTGTCGGTCGCTCAACGCAGACGCATCTCGACGCTTATCATGAGCCGCTCGGCGCGGACCGTGATCGCGCGTGCGACCGGCGCTACGGTGGCGATGTCGCGGCTGTGGCCCGGCCGCGCCGACCGGCTGACCATCGCGCCGCACGACCTGCGCACCGCCGACGCCACCCGCGCCGCCGAGATCTATGCCGGCCGCTTCGTGTTCGCCGGCAAGATCGTGACCTGCCATGGCCGCTCGATCTTCGATCTCGAACCGCCGTCGGAAGATTGGGAAGTGGCGCTACTCGGCTTCGGCTGGCTGCGCCATTTGCGCGCCGCCGATACCGCGCTGACCCGCGCCAATGCCCGCTCGCTGGTCGACGACTGGATCTCGAACCCGGGGCGCAAGCGGCCGCTCGAACGCCGCCCCGACGTACTGGCACGCCGCGTGATCTCGCTGTTGTCGCAGGCGCCGCTGGTGCTCGGCGACACCGACGGAAAATTCTATCGCAAATATCTGCGCGGGCTGACCCGCGAGATCCGCTATTTGCGCTACGCGATGCTCGACATCGCCGACGGCGTGCCGCGGCTGCAGGTGCTGATCGCGCTGTGCTACGCCTCGCTGTGCCTGGCCAATCAGGCGCGTCACATCCGTTCCGCCACGCGACGGCTTTCCGACGAATTGCAGCGGCAGATCCTGCCCGACGGCGGGCACATCTCGCGCAATCCCGGCGCGCTGGTCGAACTGCTGAGCGACTTGCTGCCGCTGCGGCAGACCTTTGCCGCCCGCAACATTGCGCCGCCGCCGGCGCTTTTGAATGCGATCGACCGCATGATGCCGATGCTGCGCTTCTTCCGTCACGGCGACGGCAGCTTTGCGCTGTTCAACGGCATGAGCAACGCGCCTTCGGATCTGGTGGCCACCCTGCTCGCCTATGACGACACCCACGGCGTACCGATGGCGAACATGCCGTATACCGGCTTCCAGCGCCTCGATGCCGGCGCGACGACCGTGATCGTGGACACCGGCCCGCCGCCGTCGCCGAATGTCAGCCAGGAAGCGCATGCCGGTTGCCTCGCGTTCGAATTGTCTTCCGGACCGAGCCGGATCGTCGTCAATTGCGGCATGCCCTCGACCGGCCGAGACAATTGGCGCAGCTTTGCGCGCAGCACCGCGGCGCATTCGACCCTGACCTATCACGATACGTCCTCGTGCCAGTTCATCGAACTGTCGGCGATGAAGCGCCTGCTGCAGGGCGCGCCCGTCGTCAGCGGCCCGGCCAATGTGGAAAGCTACCGCGAGGCGATGGCCGACGGCGATCTGCTGACCACGTCCCATGACGGGTATCTTGCAAAATTCGGCGTCGTGCACCGCCGCGTGCTGATGATCTCTCAGGACGGCGGCAGGCTCGACGGCGAGGATACCATCTCGCCGGCGCCGGGGACGCGCATCAAGGGCGCCGAGACCGATTTTGCCCTGCGGTTTCACCTGCATCCCGCGGTGAAGGCAAGCCGCCTCAGCGATGCGCGCGGCGTCATGCTGGTATTGCCCAACCGCGACGTCTGGACCTTCGAGGCGCTCGACGACAAGGTCGACATCGAGGACAGCGTGTTTCTGGCCGGCAATGACGGCCCCCGCCGCACCGCCCAGATCGTGATCCGCCAGGATTCCCGCCACGCTTCCTCGGTCCGCTGGAGTTTTGTCCGCTCGGCGACGACGGCAGCCGGAACGAACGCCCGCCGCAATGCGCGGCGCGAGCCGGAACTGCCACTCTAAGGCCGCTGTCGGCCGTGAGATTTCCACCCGTGGATTTGGCGGGTTTTTTGCCCGGTTTCACGACCGGCAAAACCATGCTACCGGGCTGGCTTACCAGCCAGGAACCTCTCCATGACCGACCATCCGCGCCGTGTAACCCGCGCCCTGTTGTCCGTTTCCGACAAGACCGGCCTGATCGAATTTGCCAAGGCGCTTGCAGAACATGGCGTCGAGCTCGTCTCCACCGGCGGCACCGCGAAGGCGATCGCGGCGGCCGGACTGCAGGTCAAGGACGTCTCGGAGCTGACGGGCTTCCCCGAAATGATGGACGGCCGGGTCAAGACCCTGCATCCCAAGGTGCATGGCGGCCTGCTCGCGATCCGCGACAACAAGGAACATGCCGATGCGATGAAGGCGCATGGCATCGCGCCGATCGACCTGCTGGTGGTCAACCTCTACCCGTTCGAGGAAACCGTCGACAAAGGCGCTGCTTTCGAAGACTGCATCGAGAACATCGATATCGGCGGTCCCGCGATGATCCGCGCAGCCGCAAAGAACCACGACGACGTCGCCGTCGTCGTCGAGGCGCAGGATTACCAGGCCGTGCTCGACGAACTCGCCGCCAACCAGGGTGCAACGACGCTCGCGCTGCGCCGCCGCCTCGCCGCAAAGGCCTATGCGCGCACCGCAGCCTATGACGCCGCGATCTCGAACTGGTTTGCGCTCCAGCTCAAGAACGACGCGCCGGATTTCCGCGCGTTCGGCGGCCGGCTGATCCAGTCCCTGCGTTACGGCGAGAACCCGCACCAGACGGCCGCGTTCTATCGCACGCCCGACAAGCGGCCCGGCGTCGCCACCGCGCGGCAATTGCAGGGCAAGGAGTTGTCCTACAACAACATCAACGATACCGATGCGGCCTATGAATGCATCGGCGAATTTGATCCGAAGCGCACCGCAGCCTGCGTCATCGTCAAGCATGCTAACCCTTGCGGCGTTGCCGAAGGTCCCGATCTGGTCAGCGCCTATCGCAAGGCGTTTGCCTGCGATACGCAATCGCCCTATGGCGGCATCATCGCCGTCAATCGGACGCTCGACGCCGAAGCCGCCCGCGTCATCACGGAAATCCTGACCGAAGTGATCATCGCGCCCGACGCGACGGAAGAAGCCATCGCGATCATCGCGAAGCGGAAGAACCTCCGGCTCCTCCTCGCCGGCAGCCTGCCCGATCCGCGCGCGATGGGCTTGACCGCGAAAACCGTTGCCGGCGGCCTGCTGGTGCAGAGCCGTGACAACGCTGTCGTCGACGACCTCACGCTGAAGACGGTGACCAAACGCGCGCCGACCGAGGCCGAGCTGCGCGATCTCAAATTCGCGTTCCGCGTCGCCAAGCACGTCAAGTCCAACACCATCATCTACGCCAAGGACCTCGCCACCGTCGGCATCGGCGCCGGCCAGATGAGCCGGGTCGATTCCGCGCGCATCGCCGCCCGCAAGGCGCAGGATGCCGCGGCCGATGCAAAACTCGCCGAGCCGCTCACCAAAGGCTCGGTCGTCGCTTCCGATGCGTTCTTCCCGTTCGCCGATGGCATGCTGGCCTGCATCGAAGCCGGCGCCACCGCCGTGATCCAGCCCGGCGGCTCGATCCGCGATGACGAAGTCATCAAGGCCGCCGACGAGCACGGCATCGCCATGGTGTTCACGGGCGTGCGGCATTTCAGGCATTGAGCGACGATGCCGTAGGGTGGGCAAAGGAGCGAAGCGACGTGCCCACCATCTGCCACCGAGCACGCTGCGAGATGGTGGGCACGCTGCGCTCTGCCCACCCTGTACCCTTCTGGCGTTCGGCACCAGTCGTTGATGTAGACTGGCTGCACGGGCCGATCTGCCGGGAGCTGCCTGACCCACCCGTGCTATGAGCCACCTTCGTAGGACCTGCGCCCCGGTGGAGCGGCTGCGATCAATATCCACTAGGAGGTTTGCGCCAAGAGCGCCAGTACAGGGATCGATCGGGATCGCAGTGGGCCCGCTTTGAGAAGCGAGGAGGTCCAGTAATGGTTGAGGATGTGCGTTGGTTTGTCGGGATCGATTGGGCAACACAGAGCCACCGCGTTTGCCTGCTTGATAGCGAAGGAGGACGCATGGGCGAGCGGGAGTTCGCCCATGGCGGAGCCGGACTGACGGAACTGCGAGATTGGTTGCTGCAGAAGACCGGGGCTGCGCCGGGGCAGATCGCCGTCGCGATCGAGATGCCGCATGGTCCCGTGGTGGAGATGCTGCTCGAGCACGGGTTTGTGGTCTTTGCCATCAATCCCAAGCAGCTCGATCGTTTCCGCGATCGCTTCACAGTCGCAGGCGCCAAGGATGACAGCCGAGACGCCCTTGTCCTTGGAGACTCACTGCGTACCGATCGGAAAGCCTTCCGGCAGCTTGCGATCGACAATCCGGTGGTGATCGAGCTGCGCGAGTGGTCGCGCCTCGTGGACGAGTTGCAGCAGGAACGGACGCGTCTGGCCAATCGTCTGCGTCAGCAGCTGTGGCGCTACTATCCGCAGGCGACCGAACTAGCCGATGATGTCGGGGACGACTGGTTCCTGGCGCTGTGGCAAAAGGTGCCGACCCCCGCCGCCGCCGCGAAGGTAACGGAGAAGACGGTTGCGCGCATCCTCAAGGACCACCGCATCCGGCGTCTCGATGCCGCCACCGTGCTGCAGACCTTGCGCAAGACGGCCTTGTTCGTCGCCCCAGGCACGACGGAGGCCGCTTGCGTGCATATCCGCAGTCTCGCGGCGCGCATGCACCTGGTCAATCAGCAGATCAAGGAAGCCCACAACGCCCTGGACGGCCTCTGCGCCGGGCTCGCGGCACCGGACGAGGAGAGCCCGTCGGGGCAGAGCCGTGAGCAGTGTGACGTGGCAATCCTTCGCTCCTGGCCGGGAATCGGCAGGATTGTTCTCGCCACACTGCTCACCGAGGCAGCGCAGCCGCTGCAGGCCCGAGATTATCACGCCTTGCGTGCGCTGGCAGGGGTTGCTCCGGTGACGCGGCAAAGCGGCAAACAACGCTTCGTGATCCGCCGCCACGCCTGCAACAGGAGGCTGCAGACCGCCGTTCATCATTGGTCGCGCGTTGCCATCCAGCACGATGCTGCCGCGCGGCGCCGCTATGATGCCTTGCGGCAGCGCGGCCACGGCCATGCACGTGCGTTGCGTAGCGTGGGCGATCGCCTGCTCTCGGCTCTATGCTCGACCCTCAAGAGCCGGACCCTGTATGATGCCAACCGCGGGAGTTCGCAGATCTCCGTCAAACAGTAAGCCTCATTCCTTGGTTCGGCCGCTTGCGACCATTCCTTCGTCCCGACCTGCCGAACCCGACAGCGACGCGCGCAGACGCTGTCCAGGATGCCATCGGCACCGGCGTAGCCGGCGCGGAGCGTCCTGGACGGCGGCGAGCACGGCGCTACGCTCGTCATTCAAGGACGCCCAGCTCCTTGACGAAAGCTAGGAGGTCCTACGAGTTCTCCCTCACCTGCGTCAGCAGAGCCAGGCCTGCAAGGAAAAACACCACCAGCAGCGCCATGCCGGCCTTCTGGCTCGCGGTGACTGCCGTGATCACACCGATCAGCAGCGGGCCGATGAACGACGTCACCTTGCCGGTGAGCGCAAACAATCCGAAATACTGCGCGATGCGATCCTTTGGCGCGAGGCGTATCAGAAGCGTGCGCGACGCCGCCTGAAGCGGACCGCCGGCGGCGCCGATCAGGCATCCGAGCACGAGATAAGCGCGCTCGGCGGCGCCCGAGAACAGCGCGCCGCCTGGTGCGGGTGGCGCGACCTTCACGAACAGGATCGAATCCTTGTCGACCAGCAAAATCGCAGCCAACGCAAACAGCAGGATCAGCAGGCTGCCGGCAATGACGCGCTTGGGTCCGAATTTGTCGTCGAGCTTGCCGCCGAACCACGCCCCGAACGTGCCGGCGATGGCCAGCAGAATTCCAAAACTTCCAATCTGGATCGTATGCCAGCCAAAAGTGCCGGCGGCGTAGATGCCGCCGAACGCAAACAATGACACCAGTCCGTCGGTATAGATCATGTTGGCGAGCAAAAATGTCGCCACCGATTTCTGCTTCGGCAATTCGCCGAGCGTCCGCTTCAGCCCGCTCAGTCCTGCGCGCAACGCCTCGCGGATCGGAAGCTTTGCCGGGTAATCCGGCGTTAACAGGAACATTGGGATCACGAAAATGACGAACCAGATGCCGGTCAAAGGGCCGGTGATCCGATCGCCCTGGTGGCTGACCGGGTCGAGGCCGAACAGCGGCGCCAGGCCGAAAAGCGAGCGCCCCGTTTCGGGGTTCGCAGCCAGAAAGCCGAGCACCAGGATCAGGCTGAGGATGCCGCCGACATAGCCGGTGGCCCACCCGGTGCCGGACAATCGCCCGATTCGATCCGGCGGCACCAGCGTCGGCATCATCGCGTTGTTGAAGACGGTGGCGAATTCGACGCCGACGCTCGCGATCGCATAGGCGAGCAACAGCGCCGGGATGACACTGGGGTCACCAGGCTTTCCGAACCACATCAGCGAGGCGCCGATTACCAGCAGCGAACCGAAGCCGGCGATCCACGGCTTGCGGCGTCCGCTGGCATCGGCGATCGCGCCCAGCACCGGCGACAACAACGCGATCATCAGGCCGGCGGCCGCGGTGGCAAATCCCCACAGCGCCTGCCCCTGCGCCGGGTCCGGCGCAACAAAACCCGCGAAATAAGGCGCAAATACAAAAGTGGTGATCAGCGTGAAATAAGGCTGCGCGGCCCAATCGAAGAATATCCAGCTGATGACGGCGGCGCGGCGCGGATATTCCCGCGGTATCTCGGCGCCGGCTGCCTCGGAAGCGATCACCGTCATGTGAGAAATTTCCTTCAAAAGTCTCGCTAGCCGTTTTGCCCGTTGAATGCGAACCCATATAGCATGCGTCACCGGCGCTGGGGGCTGTTGCCAAGCGTCACACAGGCTCCAACTGCGGCGGATTTTCGATGGCGGTCTTTTCAATCCGGTGGCGCCGAGTAGCTGCCACATTCGTACTTGCGTTTGCCTTCGGGGCGACAGCCTTTGCCCAGGAACGCCGCTCTTACGCGCCTCCCGATCTCTCCACCGTTCGCGCCATCACGGTCGAGCATGGTCTGGTGGTGGCGCAGGAAAGGCTCGCCGCGCAAGTCGGCGCCGACATCCTCAAGCAAGGCGGCAACGCGGTCGATGCCGCGGTCGCCACCGGCTTTGCGCTTGCCGTCACCTATCCGCGCGCCGGAAACATCGGCGGCGGCGGCTTTATGGTGATTCATTCTGCCGGGCGCAACGAAGATGTTGCCATCGATTATCGCGAGACTGCACCATCAGCGATTACGCGCGATATTTTTCTGGGACCGGACGGCAAACCCGATGCCGACAAGTCGCGCAATTCCGCGCTTGGTATCGGCGTGCCCGGCACGGTAGCCGGGCTGGCAGTGGCGCTGGAGAAATACGGCTCCGGCCGTTTCACACTCGCGCAAATCCTCACACCCGCCATCGAACTGGCGCGCGACGGTTTTGTGGTCGCCGACGATATGGCCGACACGCTGTCAGATATGTACCGCCGAATGGGGCGCTGGCCGAATTCAGCGAAGGCGTTCTCCCGCAGCGACGGCACGCGGCTGCAAGAGGGCGACCGGTTGATCCAGTCCGATCTCGCGGCAACGCTGTCGGCGATTGCCGAACAGGGGCCGCGCGGATTTTATGAGGGGCCGGTCGCCGAACGGCTGGCAAAGGCCGTCCGCGACGGCGGCGGTCTCATGACGGTGGACGATCTCAAATCCTATCAGGCTGTCATCCGCAGCCCGGTGCGCGGCAACTACCGCGGCTACGACGTCGTATCGATGCCGCTGCCCTCCTCCGGCGGCACGGTATTGCTGCAATCGCTGAACATTCTCGAAGGATTTGCGATGGCCGACATGAAGCAGGGCTCCGCGGCTTCGCTGCACGTCATGATCGAAGCCATGAAGCGCGCCTACGCCGATCGTGCGCGCTATCTCGGCGATCCCGCCTTCGTCAACGCACCGGTCAATGTGCTGATCACCAAGGATTACGCGGCCCGGCAACGCGCCGGCATTGACCTTGCGCGCGCAACGCCGGCGGCCTTTGTGCTGGCGGTGAGCCCGCGCGAGGGCAGCAACACCACGCATTACTCTGTGGTCGATTCCAGCGGCAACGCGGTCAGCAACACCTACACGCTGAATTTTCCCTATGGTGTTGGCCTGGTCGCCGAGGGTACCGGCGTGCTGCTCAACAATGAGCTCGACGATTTCACCGCAGCACCCGGCGCGGCGAACGCGTTTGGCCTGGTCGGTTTCGAAGCCAATCTGCCCGGCCCGGGAAAGCGGCCATTATCGTCGATGTCGCCGACCATCGTGCTGAAGGACGGCAAGCCGGTGCTGGTCACGGGCTCGCCGGGCGGCAGCCGTATCATATCGGCGGTGCTGCAGGTCGTGATCGACGTGCTCGACTACAAGATGGATGTCGCCGCCGCGGTGGCGGCCCCGCGGGTCCATCACCAATGGATGCCCGACGAAGTGCGTGTGGAACGCGGCTTTTCCGACGAGGTGTTGGTCGAGTTGAGGGCGAAAGGCCACAAGGTGATCGAGCCGCTCGGCCAGACCTCGGTCAATTCGATCGCCGTCACGCCGCACGGCCTGCTCGGCGCCCCCGATCCGCGCACAAGGGGCGCGGCGGCGGTGGGCCAATGAGGACGTGCACTTGTGAGGGACGCGCCGTAGTATGCGTCCCCTCTCACAGGAGAGTTTCAGATGACATCCCTCAAAGGCAAGACGCTGTTCGTATCCGGCGCCAGCCGCGGCATCGGACTGGCCATTGCGTTGCGCGCCGCGCGTGACGGCGCCAATGTCGCGATTGCGGCGAAGACCGCGGAGCCGCATCCGAAACTGAAGGGCACCATCTACACCGCGGCGGAGGAAATTCGCGCCGCCGGCGGCAAGGCGCTGCCGGTGCTGTGCGATATCCGCGACGAGGCGCAGGTGATCGCGGCGATCGAGCAGACCGTCGCCCAATTCGGCGGCATCGATATCTGCGTCAACAACGCCAGCGCCATCAGCCTGACCAACTCGCAAGCAACCGACATGAAGCGGTTCGACCTGATGATGGGCATTAACACCCGGGGCACCTTCATGGTGTCGAAATATTGCATCCCGCATCTGAAGAAGGCGGCCAATCCACACATCTTGATGCTGTCGCCGCCGCTCGACATGAAGGCAAAATGGTTCGAGCATTCCACCGCCTACACGATGGCGAAGTTCGGCATGAGCATGTGCGTGCTGGGGCTGTCAGGCGAATTGAGATCCGCTGGTGTGGCGGTCAACGCGCTGTGGCCGCGCACCACCATCGCGACCGCCGCGGTCGGCAACCTGCTCGGCGGCGAGGCCATGATGCGCGCCAGCCGCACGCCCGAGATCATGGGCGATGCCGCGCACGCCATTCTGACAAGACCGGCGCGGGAATTCACCGGGCAGTTCTGCATCGACGACAAGGTGCTGTATGCTTCCGGCGTCAGGGACTTCGAGCACTACCGTGTCGATCGCTCGGTGCCGCTGATGTCGGATTTCTTCGTGCCAGATGACGACGTGCCGCCACCCGGCGTCACCGTGCAGGCGCTGCCCTCGGTGGGTGCGGCGCAGACGTCGCGATAGAAACGAAAGCGGCCGCCGCGCAACGCCGGAGAACTGCGTGACTTCGTGGAAGTGGATCCTCGTCGCCACCGTCGCCGTCGTGTTGGCTGCGCTCACCGGGCTTGGCGTGCACTTCCGGCCCGACCGCACTGTTCGCCTCGCCACGGGCTCCGTCGCGCACATGGTTTGCACGAAGGCCTTCGTTTCCGGCCTCGATCCGCAGGCCGTATTCGCCGAAACGATGGATCGGCCGGGCTTCCGCCGCTTGCGTCATGTCATGAAGTTCGAGGTCGATCGCAAGGCGAGAGCCGTCGAGGCCTCGACGCTGGGCCTGTTCAGGGGCCGCGCATCATTCCATGACGGGCTCGGCTGCGTCGAGCAGCACGGCGCGAAAGAGCCGTATCTGCTGAAGAACGATGTCGAGACGCTGAGGGTGTCGAAGACACCGCCGCTCTTGCCGGAGATTGCCGGGCCCGCCGTAGTCGAACCGACCGATCCCGCGCTGAAGGCCGCGCTCGACCATGCTTTCGAAGAACCTGCCACGCCCCCGTTCCGGCGAACCAAGGCCGTCGTGGTGGTGCTTGACGGCAAGGTGATTGCCGAGCGTTATGCGCCCGGCATCGGTGTGGAGACGCCGCTGTTCGGCTTTTCCATGACCAAATCGGTAATCAACGCGTTGATCGGCGTATTGACGCAGCAGGGCCTGGTCACGCCGTCGATGCCCGCACCGATCCCGGAATGGCGTGCCACTGAGGATCCACGCCGCGAGATTGAGGTCGAGCATCTCATGCGCATGACCTCGGGCCTCGATCTCGACGAGACCAATTCCGGCTTCGACCGATCAGGCCGGATGTTTCTGGAAGACGATACTTCTGCTTATGCCGTCAATACTGGGCTGATCGCGCCGATCGGCACGCGATTTCACTATTCCAGCGCCACCACGCAGATCCTGGCGCGCATCATCAGGGATGCCGCCGGGGGGCCTGAGCAGACGCTCGCCTTTGCCTGGCGCGAATTGTTCAATCCGCTCGGCATGCGCAACGTCACACTCGAGTTCGACGGCGCCGGCACGTTGCAGGGTGCGAACTACATGCTCGCCAGCGCGCGCGACTGGGCGAAATTCGGCCTGCTCTATCTGAATGACGGCGTGGTCGGAGGAAAGCGGATCCTGCACGAGGACTGGGTGGATTTCTGCGCCGCAGCGACATTGAACAGCGATTACGCCGCGGGATTCTACACCAACCGCAGCGATCACCCCGACGCCAAGGGCCGCGTCCATCTAGCCCGCATTTCTCACAGTGTTGAGGCGCATCGGGGCGCGAATCAGCGAAAGTTCTTTTGCGAGAAGGACTTTGGGATGATTCAAGGAACGCCCCGATGCCGACAGAGTGTAGCGCAGAACAGTTTGATTTTGGAAGGGTGGAAGGCCGTGTTGTGGAAGCGGCCTTTGATGGCGGCCTTGTGACGTCGGATGCCGGCGCGCTGCTTCTGGGCGCGACCGACCGGGCGATCGATTTGGTGGGTCGCTTTGCGGATTGCTTTCGCGATCATCGCCGTCAGGACTTGATCGAGCATGCGGTCGGCACGTTGATCGGGCAGCGGGTCTTTGGCATCGCGCTCGGCTATGAAGATCTCAACGACCACGACGAGCTGCGGCACGATCCGCTGATGGCGGTGCTTTCGGGCAAGCTTGCAGCCCGGCGCGGGGACTGCGCACCGGTGGCCGGCAAGTCGACGCTGAACCGGCTGGAGTTGAGCCGAAACGAACCTTCGCGCTATCACAAGATCGCCTATGACGCGGCGGCGATCGAAGCGTTGCCGGTGACGCTGTTCCTGGAGGCGTACCAGCGGCCGCCGGAGCAGATCATCCTCGATCTCGACGCCACCGACGATCCGCTGCACGGACATCAGGAGGGGCGCTTCTTCCACGGCTATTACGACTGCTACTGCTATCTGCCGCTATACGTGTTTTGCGGCCGGCATTTGTTGGCGGCCAAGCTGCGCCCCTCCGACATCGACGCCAGCGCGGGCAGCGTCGCGGAGGTCGAGCGGATTGTCCGGCAAATCCGCGCCCGCTGGCCGTTCGCGCGTATCCTGCTGCGAGCCGACAGTGGCTTTGCGCGCGAGGCGCTGATGGCGTGGTGCGAGCAGAACCGCGTGGATTACCTGTTCGGGCTCGCCCGCAACACGCGCCTGGTCGCCATGATCGAGGAGGAGCTTGCCACGGCCAGGGCCGCGGCCGAGAAGACCGGCCGCCCGGCGCGCCGCTTCAAGGACTTCCAGTGGAGCACGCTCGATAGCTGGAGCCGAAGCCGCCGCGTCGTCGCCAAGGCGGAGTGGACGCACGGCGAGGCCAATCCGCGCTTCGTCGTCACTTCGCTCAGGCGCAGCGAGACGGGAGCGCGGGCGCTCTATGAGGACATCTATTGCGCGCGCGGTGACATGGAGAACCGCATCAAGGAATGCCAGCTCGACCTCTACGCCGACCGCACTTCGGCCCAGACCATGCGCGCCAACCAACTGCGGCTGTGGTTCGCCGCGATGGCCTATGTGCTGATCTGCGCCCTGCGGCGCATCGGCCTTGCTGAAACCACCTTTGCGGACGCCACCTGCGGCACCATCAGGCTTAAGCTCTTGAAGATCGGCGCGCTGGTTCGCATCTCCTGCCGCCGCATCAGGATCGCCATGGCCTCGGCCTGCCCTGCCGCCGAAGAATGGGGGCACGCGGCTCGCCGCCTGGCCGAAGCCGCCAAGGCCCGCGCCTCGCCGGCCTGACACGCGAAGCCGCGACGCGCCCAATCCGCGGTATCACCAACAAGGTCCAACGCACACTCAAAACCAAATCGCCGCCAGCGCTTTCGGCGCCACGGTCCTCGTCGCCTTCGCGCCGATCCACCAATACCCGTCGCAAATCAAATTGGCCCTGTGAGAAATGCAGGCTAGGCATGCCCAGCGATTCGTTTTTCGCGTCCGGCATTCTCGGCCAGCGCATCGTGATCATGCCGTCGCAGCGCCTCGTAGTGGTGCGGCTCGGCGACAGCGTCGATCCGACCGGCGACATACGCGGCGTTGCCCGGCTGGTGAAGGAAGTCATCGCGGCGGTGCAGCCGTGATTCGATATTGCGGGCGATGGAGGAGATCAGCCCTTCTTAGCCGGGCTCGATATGGTAGTCGAAGTACAATGCTCCGCCAGTTGATCGCTTTTGAAACGCCGCCCACGGGCGCTTACTGGTTCCGTCAAGCGGCACCATCTTCGTAAAATCGGTATCGGTTTGAAAGACTCGGCCTGAACACTTGTCCAGCAGCGCCTCCCTGATCGATTTCAGCGGATGGTCCCAGCCTACAGTCGGCTGGGTAGCCCAAGCTCTCACAGCAGTTATCATGGCGGTAAACTCACTCGAGTGGTCGCCGCGTCCCAGCCAGCTCAAGTTTGGAGTGGCCGAAGATGCGTCTCCGCTCAGCGTCGCATTGTGACTTCCGTGATGACCGGTCTTGTAAAGTACCGTTCGGCTGAGAAGATCGCGTACCTCGACCGTTTCGTTGCCATCCTTGAATGATCCGTCGGCCCATGACGCCCAGTTTCCACGTTGTGCATCGGCCGCGAATAGCAGAACCTTGCCGCCCTTTCCCAGTTCGAACGCCAGGACAAGACTCGCATTGTTGGTGTCATTGCCCATAGCAAGGGCAAGGGTCTCCGCCGATTGCAGCCAGTCATGGTCAATCCTGCGAAAATCCGCATTTGCCGGAACTTCATCCTGCTCGGGATTAAAATGGTTCGACGCCGTTCTTTTGAGACCGTAGTTCTTGTCGAACCAGGACTGCAACTCCAGCTCTTTCGAAAGCTTATCGATCGAAACCGCGTGGCGAGCTGAGAACGGTCCCGCCACGACGGAGCCGGGGGCCGCATTGACCGCAGCGCCGAACGACGCCAATGATGCAGCCATGTGTCGGCCTTGCTGCGGAAAACCTTCACCATCATGAGGGTCGAGATCCTTGAGTGCGGTTTCGTCGTAGGGTGGTCCCAGCGCGAACACCCGCACCGATTCCGCCCCCGGCAATTTAATGATCTCTTTGTGAGGATAGAGGCACTTTACTTCGGATTGCGATAAATCGCGGAAAAGCTTCATCGCGTCCTTGTTGGTCCACGAGCCGGCCGCCGAGAAAGCGTTTGGGATACCATAGCCTGCGGGCTGCTCGCCGCCAACTGCCAGGGCGATGTACTCGTTCATCTTAAGTGCGAGCGACGGGTTGGTTGCAGCAAGCCTGATGCTGGCGGCAACCAACGTCTTGAGGCGATCACCATAATTTTTTCGCAGACGTTTCGCCAGCTTGTCGTCCTCGCTTTCGGTCCACGCGAACCAGGTCTGGCCAATCGTAAAGCCGTCAAACCTCGACTTTGTGATCGCATTGACGTGGTCTTGATGCTCATGGGTAATAACCGCAACATCGATATGGCCACCAGTGACAGCCTTGATATCTGCGACAACTTTATCGGGCGTGGTGACATCGTTGATGAACTTGGGAGAACCGGGCTTGTATCCGCAATCGATCAGCACAAAGATCGGTTTTTCTTTGCCGCTGAAGGCCAGCAAAAAGCAGTCGCCATGACCAATCCGGTACATTCTAATCGCCACGCCTCCTTTGGGAGGCGTCAAGTTTACTTCCGGCCTGTTGTTTGTCGCTGTTTTCTTGGTTGACCGTTTCGGGGATTTTTTTCCAGCAGTCTTCTTTGATTGACGGGCCATGTCAGCCTCCGTGCCTGTGCAGGATGGCAAAAGGCTCTTTTGAACGCAGCACGCTCACGGCCGGCGAGTAAGCATTGTTGGGCTCCAGTCCTCCATCCACCAAAAACCGCCGTTGCCGTTCGAGTTCGTTATTATCCGCGATCGTTCCGGCTGTCCTGATGACCCGCCGGACGGTCATGCTCGCGGGATCAATCAGCAAAGTGCAGCCGGCGCGGTATCGGAAGTCGCCTTCCTCATCCTTGGGAATGCTGCGGCGACTATCCATTTCCTTTTGTTTTTGAGGGTCGAAGTATCCGCGACGTCGCTGCGTTATCTCGACGACCAGAACATTTGCCGTCGCTCCCTTCGCGGTACGCCGAAGGGCAGTCCGGACCGAATGCACCTCCACCTGAGCAGGCCCTTCGGATGCTTCGACGGGGCGAAACACTGTGGCGGGAACAGGACCATCTCTATTATCAAGGATGATGCCGGCCGCCTTCGCAAACCTTTCGCCTTTGCCCTTGACCAGCCATGCCCACAGCACCCGGGCATTTTCGTCGATGCCCTGCCAAGTCTTGAAACGATCGCTGTCCAGGTGCCAGGGCTTGAGGTGGTCCTTGGGGGACCGGGCCTTCCTCCTTTTTCCAGGAGAGTCTGGCGCATCGGTCTCTTGGAGTTCTTCGAAGAGTGATTTCAATTCCGCGGGATCTATCGGGACGTCCTCGTCCTGCATCGCTTCCTCGCCTGTCGGCCACATCAAGCTTTCAATGGACATGCTCCGCATCCCACGCGGATGGATTCCCCATTGCCGAAAGCTTTCCACGAACGCCAGCCGATACCCGAATTCGTCGTCTGGATTCAGGTCGTAGTCAGCCGTAATGATGCCCCGCAGATAATCGCCGAATGTAATGTCGACCGGTGGGCAGTAGTCGATTGCCCGGATGCACATCTGCAGTATGTACGATGCGATTCGGGCCGCCTCTTCGGCGAGGCGTTTCGCCAGATCCGGATGAATATCACCCTCGCGCAACACGCCGGTGCCTTCTGTCGCGATTCTGAAGAGATCCAACGTGCGCGCCCGATAGACCTTCGAGAAGGCGCCGAATACCGCTGCCACGAGCACAGCTCCGCGATCGTGCGGTTCGGAGATTCTTTCTAGTGCGTTGGCATCGGGCGGTAGCGGCTCCCATTTGCCGGTTTTTTCATTCTTTCTGCCGAGCGCGTCACGCAACGCGCCCCCGCGACCTGCGGCGCGTCCGAATTGCTGAGCCAGTTGGGCGAGCATATTCTCATTGGCAAGATTGCCGCGGGTGCGGGATATCTGGTCGCGTAGCACTCCGGGATAAGCGAAATGCTGGAATAGTGCCACGATATCGGCAAATGCTTCGTGGAAGGCAAGCACGTCCACGTTGACGGGTTCGTTGAAGCGCGGATGCACTCCGTCGAGCAGCGCATGGGTCGTCTCATGCGCAATGATATCGTGTGAGAGGCACGTGAAGATCATGGTGCCCGGTGCGTTGAATTCGTCTTTGATCTCCACTGGAAAATAGCCGAACAACAACGCTTTCTTCTCGGGACTGTAGTAGGCGTTCCGGTCGCGCAGCGCATGCGGATATATGCGCAGTCTCCGGACGAAGTATTCGTCGTAGCCGCCGTCTGGATAGCGCTTGCGGTGGGCGGACCAGAGAGCGACCCTGCCAAGCGCGCGCTCGAAATGTCCGATGGTGGTCATCGCAACTGCGTAGACCATCTGTTGATGAAATTGGGGATTAGACTCGGAGGGCGCTAAGCCATCCTGTGCAAGCAGCTTGGGATCACTGAGATCGACGGGCCGGTACAAAACTCCGCTGGCGTGATCAACGTCGATAACATCGATGTACTCCCCGATCGGACCGCGCTGCAGTTCTTCCCACGGAACTTTGATCGTAATTTCTCCAATTCCGGCCATATCGTATTGGCTGGCCAGACCGGGATCGAATGAAAAAATTCTAATGCGTCTTGAAATTGGATCTGGAATGAAATTGGGCGCAGTCACTGGACCCCCCGCTATTTAGTTCCTTCGATTATGTCTTCAGACAGTCGCACCAGCCAGACGCGCTCTTCAACTGGTTGCGCATCACACAACTTGGAATAGCATATCTCCAGTTCAAACAATTTGGCCAGCATTCTTCGCAAGCAGTTCTAGGGCCATAACGACGCAGAATTGGCGAACGCTTCGGGGAACGCAGTCCGTTTAGATGACCAACCCGGTTCAACGTCGACGGTCATTGATCGCGCTCCTTCACCAGCGCGCCTCTGACGTAGCGCAATTCCAGGTGGTTACCGCCCGACCACATACGGCCCGCCCTTTTCCAGCGCGCGCGCATAGGCCGGCCGGGCGTGAATGCGTTCGAGAAACGCCATCGCCTTGGGATGACCCACCTCCAGCCCGCCACGTGCCGCGGCGGCTTCCAGCGGAAAGCTCATCTGGATGTCGGCGCCGGTGAATTCATTGCCGGCGAACCATTCGCTTTTTGCCAGCTCGCCCTCCCAGTAATCCATATGCTGCTTGAGCTGCGGATTGACCAGCGTGGTCAGCGCCGTGTTGGAGACCTTGCGCACCAGCGGCCGCAGCAAGGCCGGCGCGCGCTTCGGCATCAGTGTGAACAGCAGCTTCAGCAGCAGCGGCGACATCGCCGAGCCTTCGGCATAGTGCAGCCAATAGGTGTAGCGCAGCCGCTCCGGCGTGTTCGGCGGCGGGATCAGGCGGCCATTGCCATAGGTGCCGATGATGTATTCGCAGATCGCGCCGGACTCGGCGATGGTGTTGCCATTGTCGGTAATGACGGGCGATTTGCCGAGCGGATGAATGGCGCGCAGCTCCTTCGGCGCCCGCATGTCCGACTGGCGCTGATAGCGGACGATTTCGTAGGGAACACCGAGCTCTTCGAGCAGCCACAGCACGCGCTGCGAGCGGGAATTGTTGAGATGATGAACCGTCAGCATGGCGTTTCCCTTTAATTGGCCGCCGTTGGTGCCAGCCGGGGGACGGAAAGTCGAGACGGCCATTCGCGGCGCGATATATTTACCCGGATGATATTGACAGACAAAATTATCCGGGTAAATATTGACTACCGAAAATCCAGAGTTGCTCCAATGGCTGACAAGACCCGCCCCCATTTCACGGCCTTCATGGGCCCGCAACGCCTGGCGGCGGGTCCGCTCGCCGAGGTCGCCATAGCGGTCATGCAGGCGTCCCGCCGGCCCGCCGCGCCGCCGATCATCATATTCAGCGACGCGACCGGCTCCCCGATCGATCTCGATCTTCGCGGCACCGAACGCGAGATCATTGCCCGCTTGCCGCAACCCGCCGCGCCTGTGGATGCCGAAACCGAGGAGACGGCATCAGCGGAGCCGCGTGGGCGGGGACGGCCGAAGCTCGGCGTTGTCGCGCGCGAGGTGACGTTGTTGCCGCGCCATTGGGAGTGGCTCGGCACGCAGCCCGGCGGCGCGTCGGTGGCGTTGCGCAAGCTGGTGGAAGAAGCGCGCCGCGCCAATGGCGATGCGGATCGCGCCCGCGCGGCAAGGGATGCCGCCTATCGCTTCATGTCTGTCATGGCCGGCAATCTCGCAGGTTTCGAGGAAGCCTCGCGGGCGTTGTTCGCCGATGACCGGCGGCGATTCGTCGGTCTGGTCGCCGGCTGGCCCGACGATATCCGCGACCACGTCGTCAAGCTCGCCTTCAGCGATCGCGCCGAGCCATAGGCGCGCTTCGGGCTCTAGCCGAATTTCCAGGGCCTCTCATCCGCCACCGCTCCGGTGCGCGGCAACGATCGTCACGTCTACAATGGGAATAAACGCCGTGCCGAAATCCCCCTCTCTCTGGAAGACATTCCTCGTCTTCCTCGCGCCCCTGATGCTGAGCAACGCGCTGCAATCGCTGTTCGGTACCGTGAGCAACGCATTACTCGGCCAGATGATCGGGGTCGACGCGCTGGCGGCCGTCTCGGTGTGCTTTCCCGTGATGTTCTTCCTGTTCGCCTTCGTCATGGGCCTCAGCACCGGCGCAACCGTCCTGATCGGACAGGCCTGGGGCGCGGGCGAGCGTGACACGGTGAAGGCGGTCGCCGGCGCGACGCTGGCGGTCGCCCTCCTCCTCGCCATGGCAGTGGCGCTGTTCGGCGGCCTGTTCAGCCGGCAATTGATGGCCGCGCTCGCCACGCCGCCCGATGTCCTCGACCTGGCCAGCGCTTACGCGCGCGTCATGCTGCTGACGATGCCGCTCGGCTTCGTCTTCCTGCTGACGACCGCGATGCTGCGGGGCGTTGGTGACACGCTGACGCCCCTGCTGGCGCTGGCCGTATCGACCGCGATCGGCCTGATCCTGACGCCACTCCTTATCCGCGGCTGGTTCGGATTTCCTGCCACCGGCGTGACGGCCCCGGCATGGGCGTCGGCTATTTCCACCGCGCTGACGCTATTCGTGCTCGGTCTATATCTCCGTCACAAGAAGAGTCCGCTGGCGCCGGACGCCGAATTTCTGCGCAGGCTTCGGCTGGATGGCGCGCTGCTCGGTAAAATCCTCGGCATCGGCATCCCGAGCGCGGTCGGGATGGTGGTGATGGCGATCGCCGAGCTGGTGCTGCTCGGCCTCGTCAACGGCTTCGGTTCTGAGGCCACCGCAGCCTATGGCGCCGTCAACCAGATCATGGGCTATGCGCAGTTCACCGCGATATCGATTTCGATCTCGGTTTCGATCCTCGGCGCGCAGGCGATCGGCAGCGGGCATGCCGGCCGGCTGGACGCCATCGTCCGAACCGGCCTGCTCCTCAATCTCGTCCTGACCGGCGGCCTGGTGGCGTTGATCTATCTGTTTCCCCGCGCGGTGCTGGGCGTCTTCATTACCGACACAGCCGTGCTCGAACTCGCGAGAAGACTGCTCATCATCGCTTTGTGGAGTTCGGTGCCGTTCGGCATGGCGACCGTGTTCTCAGGCGCGATGCGCGCAGGCGGCGTGGCCTTGAGCCCCATGCTGCTGTCGATCTTCGCCATCGTCGCCATCGAAATACCCTCTGCCATGATCCTGAGCCGGACCATCGGGCTGGAAGGGGTCTGGGCCGCCTATCCGATCGTGTTCTGCGCCATGTTCGTCCTGCAGCTCGGCTATTACACACTGGTCTGGCGTCGCCGCCCGCTTCGGCGGATGGTGTGACGTAGGCAAACCGCGCATTTCCACAATATTACGCTCGTCATAATACTGTGGACGCACCGCCAGCCTTGCGCCACAATGCGCCAAAACATCCAAGGAGACTGCCGTGAGTTCAAATCCGCAATTCCTGTTCGATTTCGGCAGCCCCAACGCCTTCCTCAGCCACGAAGCTATACCGGCGATCGAAAAGCGCGCGAACGTGAAGTTCGAATATGTGCCGATCCTGCTCGGCGGCATCTTCAAGGCCACCAACAACAAGTCGCCCGCCGAAACGCTCGCCGGCATCAAGAACAAGCGCGAATTCCACGCGCTGGAGACCGAGCGCTTCCTGAAGCGGTTTGGGGTCAAGCCTTATGTCTGGAATCCATTTTTTCCGGTCAACACGCTGAACCTGATGCGTGCGGCGGTTGCGGCGCAGTTCGAGGGCGTGTTCGAGAAATATGTCGAGGCCGCCTTTCATCACATGTGGGTCGAGCCGAAGAAAATGGATGACCCTGAAGTGGCGGCCAAGGCGCTGGCCTCGTCCGGCCTCGATGCAGCAAAACTGCTGGCACGCTCACAGGACGCCGACGTAAAGGCGAAGCTGATCGAGAACACCCAATCCGCCGTCGAGCGTGGTGCGTTCGGCTCGCCGACCTTCTTCGTCGGCAAGGAAATGTTTTTCGGCAAGGAGCAACTTCGCGAAGTCGAAGAGATGGTCTCGGGGAAATAGCCACCCGCCACAAGCCGTTCGGCGGGACATGGTAGGCAGGCGAATAGCGAGTGGCAAATAGCTGACAGTCAGTGGTAATGATGGCCGGGAGTTTTCCGGCTCGTCATCCGCCAACCTCGCTATTGGGCTCCCGCCAAGACCAACAATAAGGCCGACAACAAAGCCAACAATAAAGGAAGTTGATCCATGCGTATTCTCGTGGTCGGCGCCGGCGCCATCGGCGGCTATTTCGGCGGCAGGCTGCTGCAGGCAGGCGACGACGTGACGTTCCTGGTGCGGCCGAAGCGCGCTTCCGAGCTCGCAAGCGCAGGCCTCGTCATCAGGAGTCCCGCCGGCGACGTGACGCTCAAGAGCCCGCCGACGGTGCAGGCCGACAAGCTCGCCGAGAAATTCGACGTCGTGCTGCTGAGCTGCAAGGCGTTCGACCTAGAAGACGCGATCAAGTCCTTTGCCCCCGTGGTCGGGCCGAAAACGGCGATCATCCCGCTGCTCAACGGCATGCTGCACCTTAACGTGCTGGACGAGAAATTCGGAGCCGACCGCGTGCTCGGCGGCCTCTGCGCGATCGCGGTGACGCTCAACGAGGCCCGCGAGGTGGTTCAGCTCGCGCCGATGCAGTCGCTCAATTTCGGCGAACGCGACGGCTCGATGTCGGATCGGGTGCGCGCGATCGCGAAAGTGTTTGAGGGCGCCAAGGTCGG
The DNA here is from genome assembly GCF_036924765.1 of Bradyrhizobium sp. AZCC 1678. Taxonomy (NCBI): domain Bacteria; kingdom Pseudomonadati; phylum Pseudomonadota; class Alphaproteobacteria; order Hyphomicrobiales; family Nitrobacteraceae; genus Bradyrhizobium; species Bradyrhizobium sp. AZCC 1678. The sequence continues at coordinate 783,636 of NZ_JAZHSE010000001.1, read as the reverse complement.
CGCGGTGGCCAGCGAACACATCATGCAGGACATGTGGGAGAAGTGGGTTTTCCTCGCTTCGCTCGCCGCGTCGACCTGCCTGATGCGCACTTCGGTGGGCAACATCCTGGCGGTCGCCGGCGGCAAGGATTTTCTGCTCGGCATGCTCGACGAATGCAGCGCGATTGCAAAGGCGTCGGGCCACGCGCCGACCGGCCCATTCTTCCAGCGCACCAGCGGCTTGTTGACGACCGAAGGCTCGCCGATGACCGCCTCGATGTTCCGCGACATCAAAGCAGGCCTGCCGGTCGAGGCCGACCATGTGATCGGCGACCTCGTTGCGCGCGCCGACGCCGCCAAGATCCCGGTGCCGAAGCTGCGCATCGCCTACACGCATCTCAAGGCGTATGAGAAGCAGCGGGGGTGATCTCTTATCCTCCCCTGGAGGGGGAGGATCGACGCGCGCAAAGCGCGCGGCGAGGTGGGGTGACGGTTTCTCCACTCGGGCAATGTTGGATGTGGAGAGACCGTCACCCCACCCCGTCTCACATTTCGCTGCGCTCCATGTGAGCCGACCCTCCCCCTTCAGGGGAGGGTGAAGCGCTCTGCGCATTCACAAATGCGCGAGATAATGCGCGAGCGCTTCGATTTCTTCCTCGCTGAGGGGGAAGGCCACATCCGCCATCGCCGCCATGGCGCCGCCGGCCCGCACGCCCGATTTGTAATCCCGCAGCGCCTTCACGAGATATTCCTCGCGCTGGCCGGCGACGCGGGCGACCGCCTTGGTGCCGGCGTAGCTATCCATGTGACATGAGGCGCAGCGCCGTCCGGCCGCCGCCTGCGCGCCCTTACTTGAAAGGTCCGGGTTGTCGTCGGGCTTGGGCGTCTTCGGCGGCGGAAGCGAGGCGTAATAGGCGCCGAGGTTGCGGATGTCCTCATTGTTGAGCTGCTCGACAATCGGCTGCATCTGTTCGTTCTTGCGGGTGCCGGCGCGGAAGAACACGAGCTGCCATTGGATGAAGAGATCGGGCTGGGCTGCGAGCGAGGGGGTGTTCTCCATCTGCGAAATGCCGCCCTCGCCGTGGCAGCCGACGCACAGCTCGGCCTTCTCCTTGCCGGCCGCGATATCGGCGGCGCGGACAGGCGAACCGCTGGCGATCGCCAACGCCACCACGGTCCCGACCAATGCATTTCGCATGCGAACTCCTCTGCCCCACACCCAAACAACAGGGCTGCGGCCACCCGTTCCCGGATAACCGCAGCCCCTGATCGTTGACGTCCTACTTCTTGTAGCTGATGCGATAGATCGCACCGGCCCAGTCGTCGGCCACCAGGATCGAACCGTCCTTGGCGAGGATGATATCGTTCGGACGGCCGAGGTAACCCGTGTCGCCTTCAAGCCAGCCGGAAGCCAAGATCTCCGACTTGGCGTTCTTGCCATCGGCATCGACGATCACGCGTTTGATCCGGGCGCCCTGGTACTTGTACCGGTTCCAGGAGCCGTGCTCGGCGATCAGGATGTTGTTCTTGTACTCAGGCGGAAATTGATCGCCGGTATAGAACTTCATGCCGAGCGGCGCCACGTGCGCGCCGAGATTGACCACGGGCGGCGTGAACTCCGAGCACTTGTGACCCATCGCGAATTTCGGGTCCGGCATATCGCCCTGATGGCAGTAGGGATAGCCGAAATGCTCGCCGATCTTCGAGATCATGTTGAGCTTGTCGCTCGGCATGTCGTCGCTGATCCAGTCGCGCGCGTTCTCGGTGAACCAGTATCGCCCCGAGCGTGGATCGACGTCGCCGCCGACGCTGTTGCGGACACCGAGCGCCCAGATCTCGGCATTGCCGGTCTTGGGATCGACGCGGCGGATCTGCGAGAGGCCGGTGGGCGGGATGCCGATGTTGAAGGGAGGTCCGAACGGCAGATAGAACCAGCCGTCCTTGTCGACGGCGATGTATTTCCAACCATGCGCGACGTAGGAGGGCATGTCGTCATACACCACCTTGCCGGCGCCGAGATTGTCGAGATTGGCTTCGGCGTTTTCGTATTTGATCAGCTTGTTGATCGCGACGACGTAGAGCGCGCCATCGAGAAAGGCGAGGCCGGTCGGCATGTTGAGGCCCTTGAGGACAGTCTTGACCTCTCTCTTTCCGCCATTGTCCTTGATCGCATAGACGTTGCCGAGGCTGAAGGAGCCGACAAACAGCGTGCCCTTGTCGCCCCAGGCCATCTGCCGCGCCTCCAGCACGTTGGAGGCATAGACTTCGATACTGAAGCCCTCCGGCAGCTTGATCTTCTTCATCATCGCCGCAAGTTCGGCGTCCGAGGCGCCGGTCGGCGGACCGGATGGTGGCGCCTGGCCCTTCTGAGCCTCGGTCTCGTCGCCGAGGAACCAGTCCGGCGGCGGGTTGGTCCAGAAATCCTTGGTGCCGGACTCGTATTTTTTCAGAGGCTTCTGCTGCGCGTTGGCCTGACTGGCCCCCGCGACAACGAGGATTGCTGCGAGCGCAAGAATAGATCGATTGAAAGCCGACTTCATCGCGTCACTCCCTGTGCAGCCTGGCGGCTGCGCCTGTTATTATTTTGAAAAGGTTCTAGAAGCGAACTTGGTCTGGTGAAGAGAAACAGACCGCAAACTGGTAGCATATCCGCTGCTGGAGATACGCGGCACCGTCAGACAAAAACAGACTGAAGGGAAAATTCCTTGTCCGGTTTGGTTCTGAGACTTTTTTGCGACGTGCACGCTGCATCGCAATATTCGCGCAGAGCGAACGCGCAGCGCGAATGAGAAGCGCCCACCGCGTGGGCAAGCTTCCACAGAAAGGTGGATCCACCCAGGTCTGTTCTATTCGATGGGACAGACCCGTCACGCGCCCGCTATCTTGTTCGCCTTACGGTAAGGTATGCAGTGCCGCGATTGTTGCGGTAGAGCAGGTCATAGAGACCCGGCACACCGATCACGGCGTCGTTGACGAAGACGAACAGTTCTTGTTTGCGATTTGGCGCAATCGTGGGCGCGATATTGAACTGGATGATGTCGTCGTAGGGATCAGGTTCGTAGGAGCTCTCTTCGCCGCCGACATGCCCAAAACGCAGCACGATGCGGAACCAATCCTTGGATAGCTCCCGCCGCAAAGGCAGAAACAGGGAGAGATATACACGCTCGTACCAAGCCGGCTGGTCTTTGGCGGAGAAGCCTCCGACCGGAGTGCCGATGCGAGCGACGCCATTGAACCATGGCTCACCCGGCTGGATGGTCACATAGTAGCGCGCGCGATGTTCGAGCAGGATGCCTGTTGCCTTGCACAGTTCCGACGTTTTGAATTCAACACGCTTGCTCTGGTTGATTTCAAGCACTGCGGGCTCTGGATCGGCATCACCGTGAATGCAGGTGTATCCGGCCACGTCCAGGCCATCGTAGGCGAGATGATTCACCGCTGCAAATCCGAGATAGAAGAACACCACCGCGAAGAACGCCGGTGCGATCGTGCGTTTCAGATGGTCGTGGAAGCCGATGTAAAGCGGGCTGCTGCGGAGACGATAGATCCAGTTGTCGGGCAGGCCTGACGGTGCTTCCGGCGTCTTTCGCCAGATCGAAGCCATCAGATTTGATGTGCGACCTGCAATTCGCGAGGACACATATAGCAAGCCGGAAACCAGGCCAGCCAGAACAAGGAACCAGCCCGGCGCGCGTGCATAGCCGTCGATCCACGTCGATGCAAAGCCTGGAAGAAATCCGCCGACAAAGCGCACAAAGTCCGACACCCAGCGAATCGGGCTTGTATATTCATCATAGCGTTGCGCGCCGCTCACCAGCGGAAACAGCACCAGCCACAACGTCGCGCCGACGGTGGCGAAATAGGTGATGCGGCGCTTCCAGACCTCGTTCCAAACATGCTCCTGCGCCAGCGCACGCTGCGCCGCAGCCGTGCTGGCTTCAAACGGTTCTGTGGCCGACGCGATCCTGAACTTGTCGGGCGATACGATCTCGCCGTCTTCCTTGACGACGCGATAATAGGGCGGAAGGCCAACCGGCGCGTAAGCATGCGCGTGGTTTTCGATGCGCCTGAAGACGCTTTCGTGAATTTTTGCGATTCCGACGCCGACCTCGTCGTCTTCCTGTTTCCTGGTCTCTGGATACAGGAATGGGACCAGTTTGCGCGGCCCGTAGCGGTAGTAGCCGCCGAGACCCTTGCGCGGGTCGTAGAGCCGTCCGTCCTTGTCCCGCTTGGAAATCGCGTTCTTGAACGTGTCGGGATCGGATATCATCAGATCAGGATTGGGCGGCTCGTTTGCATAATCCGATTTGAATTTGAGCCCGCATCGTTTGGCCTCGGTAATCATCCAGACGAAAGGGATGTAGGCGAGCGCATCGTCGGGATACCCGCCGCCGACATTGGTGTGCACGCCGGCAAACCAGACCTGGCTGATACGTTCGTCCTTGATGAAGCGCCGCCCGTTGACGTCGGGCGCAGCGGTGTTGCCATTGATGCCGGCGGTTTCGTCCCAAAGCTGCGGGTGGAACGTGGTCCGCTCCTCGTCGACCGCCAGCGCCTGACAGGCGCGCATGACACGAGGGGAGAGACGGTTGTTCGGCAGTTCAATCGGCCAGATATACTGATGAATGCCGCGGGTCATCTCGTCGACCGGCATGCCATAGGCGGCAACCGTGTCCCAGACGCCGACGAACCTGATCTTGACGTTCCTGCGAACCTCTTTCGGAGGATAATGCGGCCCGAACTTGTTGCGGACCCATTGATAGGGCGCTTCAAACTTCAGATGATGGTAGCGATCCCTGCGATAGGCGCGGTAGGCCGCACTCGCCAGGCTGTGGAGTTCGGCTTCATTGTCGGCTTTGATGAGACCCTGGCTGTCGATCAACCCCATCACGATCCGGATCGTGAAGGCGCCGCGACTGAATCCAAAACCGAACAGCTCGTCGTCGGCATCGCGATAGTTGCGGCAGGCGAATTTGTAGAGGGCGATGACGTTGCGCCGCAGGCCGAGACCGAACGCGCCGCCGAGGATCGCCATCGGCTTGAACGACGAGGTACCGACGCCGTCGTCATAGAACGCGATCTGGTCGTTGCCGGAAAGATCCAGCGCCTCGAAGGTGCGCCAGACATTGGTTCGCCAGACTTTTGCTGAAGAATTGCCGGTGCCGTCGGACAGCAGAATGATTTTCCGGCCCATGAAATTGCCCCGCCGAGTGATGAAGAGACCCCACAATCTCTTGCCCGGGAGAATTACACGCGCCGCTCGAGCCAAGGGAGAGCTGAATCACATCACGGCACCAAAAACGACCGGGCCCAAAACGACAAGGCCGCCAAAAGGCGGCCTGTCGATGATCCGGTAATTTGCCATAGAAGAAAATCTGGAGCGGGCGAAGGGGCTCGAACCCTCGACCCCGACCTTGGCAAGGTCGTGCTCTACCACTGAGCTACACCCGCATCCGAGATGGCGGCGAACGCTCGCCGTCAACGGCAGACCTATGCCAAATGCGGACCGTGAATGCAACAGTCCGCGTGCGATCTGTTGGCGCGCGGATCATCCGATTTCATTAACAAATGGGAGCGAATCGGTCCGAAACAACGCCTAAACGGGGTTTGTCGGCCTCGTAAGCCCACGCCGGGAACCCAAGGCCAGGCCGCGGGCGCGATGCAGGGCGATTCGAGCCATTTTTTCGAACCAGCCTCCCAACGCTGTCCATTCCTCCCGCACGTCGCAATCGAAGGTATTTGGCTTGCCTCGACGGGGCGTCGACGTTCCGGCAGGGTTCCGACCCCCGATGACGCGGCCTGCGCCTGCCGATTGAATTTTGTGACCAAGCCGCCATCTAGCGGATGAGGAACTTCACCCCTAGCCGTGCTAGAACGGGTCCGAATTCCAAGACATCTTCTAACGCCAAGATTCTAACTCCAAGACATCTTCTCAAGACATCAGGCGAGGATACCGTGACGATAGTTGAGCAGGGCGGCGGCCCGGCGCCGCAGGCAGCACCCGATCTGATCAAGGAGACGACTACCCAGACCTTCGTAAAGGATGTCATCGAGGAATCGAAGCGTCAGCCGGTGCTGATCGACTTCTGGGCGCCCTGGTGCGGCCCGTGCCGCCAGCTTACGCCCGTTCTCGAAAAGGCAGTCCGCGCGGCCAAGGGCAAGGTCAAGCTGGTCAAGATGAATATCGACGAGCATCCGGCCATCCCCGGCCAGATGGGCATTCAGTCGATCCCGGCCGTGATCGCGTTCGTGGGCGGCCAGCCCGCCGACGGCTTCATGGGCGCGGTACCGGAGAGCCAGATCAACGCCTTCATCGACAAGCTCACCAAGGGCATGACGGCGCCGGGCGAGCCGAATATCGCAGAGATCCTGCAGGAGGCCGAGGCCGTGCTGGCGGAAGGCGACCCTGCCGCGGCAGCCCGGATCTATGCCGAGATACTGGGTTTCGATGCCACCAATATCGCAGCCATGGCAGGGCTGGCGAAATGCTATGTGACGACGGGCGCCGTCGAACAGGCCAAGCAGACGTTAGCGATGGTGCCGGAATCGAAGCGCAACGACGCCGCCGTCAAGGCGGTGCAGGCCTCGATCGACCTTGCCGAGCAGGCCCAGTCGGTCGGCCCGGTGACCGAGCTCGAACAGAAGGTCGCCGCAAATCCGCTCGACCATCAGGCGAGATTCGACCTGGCGACCGCGCTCAACGCCCTCGGCAAGCGCACCGAGGCGACCAACCAGTTGCTGGAAATCGTCAGGCGCGATCGCAAGTGGAACGATGACGGCGCGCGCAAGCAACTGGTGCAGTTCTTCGAGGCGTGGGGCGGCGCCGACGAAGCGACCGTCGAGGGACGAAAGCGGCTGTCGACGATTCTGTTCTCGTAGGACGTATTCCACCGAACCAACGGGACTGCAAATGCCGATCAATGCCGAATACCGCGGACCCGGCGAGCTTCCCGAAATCGTTCCGGTATTTCCATTGCCGGGCGCGCTGTTGCTGCCGCGCGGCCAGATGCCGCTCAATATTTTCGAGCCGCGCTATCTGGCGATGGTGGATGACGCGCTACGCGATGGTCACCGGCTGATCGGGATGATCCAGCCGGATACTTCCCACAGCAGGGATGAGACAAGGCCGGAGCTGTTCCGGGTCGGCTGCGTCGGCCGCATCACGCAGCTCGCCGAATCCGGCGACGGCCGCTACATTCTGGAACTGACCGGCGTCGCGCGCTTCAAGGTGGTCGAGGAAATCTCGGCGCTGACCGCGTACCGGCAATGCAAGGTGGATTTCTTTCCCTATGCCGACGATTTCGTGGCGCGCAAAGGCGAAGAAGCCGTCGACCGCGCGGCCCTGCTCGATGTGCTGACGGATTTTCTCGAAGCCAACAATCTGAAGGTGGATTGGGAAGGTATCGAGAGCGCGCCGAACGAGGCACTGGTCAACGCGCTCGCCATGATGTCGCCCTATGGTCCGGCGGAGAAGCAGGCGATGCTGGAGGCGCCCGACCTGAAGACCCGCGCCGAAATCCTGATCGCGGTGACCGAAATGGATCTCGCCAAGAAGCGCACCAGCGGCGACACCGGGCTGCAGTAATGCGTCAATACCCCGCCACGGCGAGCACGACGACGGCGCCGAGCGCTTTCCAGCCAAAGCCGCGACCGCGGGACCACCAGGCGTTGGCAGCGGCGGCAAAGGCGTAGACCGCGACGATCGTCACGACGATCCAGTGCCGCGCGCTCTCCGATCCAAACGAGGGCGCGGCAATCAGCAGCACGCCGCCGCCGATCCAGGCCACCGTACCCGCCTGCCATACGAGGCGGATCAGGGTCCGCAGGCTCTCCGGCTGGATGGTGGCTTTGGCAAACACCTTGGTTTCGCCCAGCGCACCGTGAATCAGGGCAACCACTATTCCGGCGACGCCAGCACATTGCAGAATGAGATCGCGCATCGAACGCCTCCATACACTACTGTATTGTTATGCGCCACATTCTGGCGCCTGTCAATACAGTAGTGTATGGTGCGCATTGCAGGACCGATCATGAACGATCAGCTATCGGCAAAGGACTGGCTCGATCAGGGCCTGAAAGCATTGGCGAGCCGCGGCTTCACCGCGCTGAAGGCGGAACCTTTGGCCAAGGCGATGGGCGTGTCGCGCGGCAGCTTCTACTGGCACTTTGCCGATATCGCCGCCTTTCATGCCGCAATCCTTGCGCGCTGGCACGAGGTTGCGGCCGAGCAGATCATCGCCAATGTCGAGGCGGCCTCGAAGGACGAGAACCCGCTCGCGCTGCTGCTGCGCCGCGTGTTCGGCGAGCGGCTGATGCTGGAACGGGCGGTCCGCACCTGGGCAAGCATCGACCCCGCTGCCCGCGCCGCCGTGCAGGCGATCGATCGGCGTCGGTTGAGCTATGTGGAGGGCCTTCTGGCCCAGTCCGGGTTATCGGCGGAAATTGCACGTGCCCGCGCCCAAATTCTCTATTGGGCGTTTCTCGGCTTTGCGCTATCGGATCAGCCGTTGCCGAAGGCGCGACAACAGGCCGTGGTCGACGAACTGGTGCGGATGTCAGCGTAATGACACCTCGCGATCCTGTATGATATGGACCAGCGCCTAGCCGGAGACAGCAAATGAACGCCACGCCCGAACGCCTCGACAGCACCGTCGATCCGAAGCTGCTGGAGATCCTGGTCTGCCCGGTGACCAAGGGTCCGCTCGAGTTCGATTCGACCCGGCAGGAGCTGATCTCCCGCTCGGCCAAGCTCGCCTACCCGATCCGCGACGGCATCCCGATCATGCTGCCAGAAGAGGCGCGTAAGATCGAGTGACGCGTTGGCGAATAGTGAGTAGCGAATGGCGAATAGCAAAACCTCCATTCGCTACTCACTATTCGCCATTCGCCCGTTAAAGCGCCTCGCCCTTCAGCAGCCGCGGCACTTCACCCGACAGCCCTGCGGCCTGGCGGATGAACAGGCTCTTCAGCGGCGGCGCGCGATCGACGAGGCCAAGCCCGATATCGCGTACGGTGCGCAGCAGCGTCGATTCGTTCGAGAACAGGAAGTTCAGCGAATTGGTGGCAAGCCCCATCGCCATGGTGTCGAAGCGCCGCCAGCGCTGGTAGCGGTCGAGCACGTCGGCCTGCCCGGGATCGATGCCGAGCCGCGCCGCATCGACCACCACTTCAGCCAGCGCCGCGATGTCCTTCAGGCCCATGTTGAGGCCCTGCCCCGCGATCGGATGAATGACGTGCGCGGCGTCGCCGACCAGCGCCAGCCGCTCGGCAATGAATGAGCGCGCGACGAAATAGCCGAGCGGAAACGCGCGCGGCTTGTCGAGCGCCTTGATCTCGCCGAGGTGCAGCCCGAAGCGCTTCTCGAGTTCATCGTGGAATTCGGCTTCGCCGAGCGCGGTAATGCGTGCGGCCTCGGCGCGATCCTCGGTCCACACCAGCGACGAGCGTTTTCCGGTCAGCGGCAGGATCGCGAATGGCCCCGCCGGGAGAAAATGCTCTTCGGCGCGGCCGTGATGATCGCGTTCATGGCCGACGGTGACGACGATGCCGGATTGATCGTAGTCCCAGCCATGGGTGGCGATGCCGGCGCGCTCGCGTAGTTTTGAGCGCGCGCCGTCAGCGGCGACCAGCAGGCTTGCCTCGATGACATTGCCGTCCGCGAGCGTCACGGTGACGCCATCGGAACGCGAATCGTAGGTCGAAACCGCCGTGGCCCGGAGATCAATGCTTTCAGCCTCGGCGCGCGCGACTAGCGCATCGATCAGGCGGCGGTTTTCGACCATGTGGGCGAAGGGTTCGCCGGGTTCGACATGGCCGGCAAAGGTCAGGAACACCGGACGGGTGGCATCCTCCAGTTTGGAATCGGTGACGACCATGTCGAGGATGGCTTGCGAATCGGCCGCCACCTGGTCCCAGACGCCGAGCGCCTCGAACAACCGCCGGCATGCGGCCACAATGGCGGTCGCCCGCGGATCGCGGCTCGGCCGCACCGCCAGGGCCGGATCGGCCACGATGACGGGAATATCCTTGCCAAGGCCCTGACGGAACGCCAGCGCCAGCGCCAGCCCGGCAAAGGCGCCGCCGCAGATGACAATACTTCGCTGTGCCGCCATGCGGTCCTTGCCCGGTTACTTCGTCAGACTACGCTTGCTACCTGATATTAGCTGGGCGAAACAGGGCCGAGAAACAAGGTACTTAAGCTGACCGTCATTCCGAGGCGCGCGCCAGCGCGAACCCGGAATCCAGAGGTTTTGGCACGAGATTCCAGGTTCGCCAATTCGAGGCGCCCCGGAATGACCCCGAAATTGAAAGCGCCACCACCATGTCCAAGGGCCTGATTGACCTGATTTCCATCCTCGATCTCGAACAGCTCGAGGTGAACCTGTTTCGAGGCAACAGCCCGAAGACGAGCTGGCAGCGGGTGTTCGGCGGCCAGGTGATCGGACAGGCGATGGTGGCGGCATGCCGCACCGTCGAGGGCCGCCTGCCGCATTCAATCCATTGCTATTTCATCTTGCCCGGCGATCCGCAGATCCCGATCATCTACCAGGTCGAACGCCTGCGCGACGGCAAGAGCTATTCGACCCGTCGCGTCACCGCGATCCAGCATGGCAACGCGATCTTCTCGATCATGGTGTCGTTCCATGCGGAAGAGGAAGGCGCGTTCAACCATCAGGAAAAGATGCCGGATGTCCCGCCGCCGGAAAAACTCACGGCGGAAGAAGTGTCGAAGCAGCCGATGTTCAAGGAGATGCCAGAATTCATCCGCCGCTACTACGAATCCGACCGGCCGATCGAACTGCGCCCGGTCGAGCTCGGCCGCTATTTCGGTCAGAAGATCGACGACGGGCGCATCCATGTATGGATTCGCACCGCGGCCAAGCTGCCCGACGATCCCGCGCTGCATTTGTGCGCGCTGGCCTATGCATCGGATTTCTCGCTGCTCGATGCGGTGATGGCGCGCTACGGCCGCACCCTGTTCGACAAGCGCATGATGCCGGCGAGCCTCGATCACGCGATGTGGTTTCACCGGCCGTTCCGCGCCGATGAATGGCTGCTCTACGCGCAGGACTCGCCGAGCGCGCAAGACGGCCGCGGATTGACCCGCGGCTTGATCTTCAAGCCCGACGGCACGCTGGTGGCATCGGTGGCCCAGGAAGGCTCGGTGCGCCAGCGCAAGTGAAGCTTACGCGGTCGCGCCGCGCTCCGCCAAAACAGTCTGTGACGCCAGCCACTGCGACATCCATCGATATACCCAAGGTATCGGGATGATGAAGAAGAAGCCGATCACAGACACGAGCGCGCGCCACAGAAACTCCAGTCCGCTGCCGATGAAGAGGACTTCACGCCGCGTGCCCTCGATGTTCCGACAAAACCATCGCAGCCAGGCGACGTAAACCCAGGCCCAGCCGACGATCGTGATGATGGAAATCACGGCCAGAATGGACCAGCCGATATAAGCCCACACCGAACCGGAGAAGCTGAGCCCGAGCGGCTGCCCATTGGACGAAAGGTTCGCGATAAACCATTTCAGGAAAAGCCAGTAGAGAACCAGCTGGCCGATGTTCACCAGATTGCCGAGCCACTCGATGCCGGTCAGGCCAACCCCGATAATGATGACGACAGCTCCGAAATACCAGGGAACGATCGTCATCGGCTCGCCTGCGAAGCCGAGGTTCGGCCGTCCCGGCACTTGGACGCACGGAACGAACCATTTTGCGTACCACACCACGACCCATGGTCCCGGGATGATGAAGATGAGGCCGATCACGAGTACGAGGCTGCGCCAGACGAACTCCGGAATTCCGAAATCAATCGACAGCGGGCCCCCGCTATAGCTTCCGGCCATTTGTGGCGGGCCACCGGGCTGCGCGAAAGCGGGCGGGCCGGATCCGCCAGGTACCAGACCGGGGATTTCCCCTGCCCGTTGCCAGCCCGACATCCCCTCGGTCCAGACCAACGTATCCGCGCTGACCGTGCCCCGGGTAATGAGGTCGCGAAGCTGGGCTTCCGGATAAGGGCCCTGTTGCTGGCCGCTGGATGCATAAAACCACGATCGGTTCGACATTATTATTTCCTTGAGCCGTGGAAATGGGAGAGCCGGCGGAGTGGCTGGCGGTGAAACCGTATTTTGGCGGACGATCCTACCGCCTGTACAGTGATTGACGTCACCAGCTGGAAATGTTTTCCCCTTCTACCTGCAACTTTTTTGTGCCATTTGCCCAGAAAGATGCCAGATTTGCGTCGGCAGCGAGCCGCCACGCGGTCCGTCTGCCGAGTGCTCAAGAAATATCCAGGGAAATAAAGGCCTGACCATGAAACTCGTCGTCGCGATCATCAAACCCTTCAAGCTTGACGAGGTGCGCCAGGCGCTGACGGCCATCGGCGTCCACGGCATGACGGTGACCGAGGTCAAGGGCTACGGCCGCCAGAAGGGCCACACCGAAATCTATCGCGGCGCCGAATATGTCGTGAACTTCCTGCCCAAGCTCCGAATCGAAATCGCGGTCGCCTCCGACGTCGCCGAAAAAGCGGTCGAGGTCATTACCGCGAACGCGCGTACCGGGCAGATCGGCGACGGCAAGATCTTTGTCACGCCGATCGACCACGCCTTACGAATCCGCACCGGCGAGACCGATAGCGACGCACTCTGAGGCTTCACTGAGTTCAAGGCGCGGTGGCAACGACGCCGATCGCGAGAAGCCAAGAAACGACAACAAAACGACAACAGGCCGGGGGAATTCCATGGGGGCACCATCGTATCGTGCAGCGGGGAATGCTGCGCTCATCGCTCTTGCGGTGAGCTCACTCGCGACGCCGGCCTTTGCCGAGACGTCCACCATCAATGCCGCCGACACCGCGTGGATGATCGTTGCCACCGCGCTGGTATTGATGATGACGATACCGGGCCTGGCGCTGTTCTATTCCGGCATGGTGCGCAAGAAGAACGTGCTGGCGACAATGGCGCAGAGCCTCGCTGCCGTTGCGATCATCTCGATTCTCTGGGTGGCGTTCGGCTATTCGCTGGCCTTCGTCGGCGACGGTCCCTGGATCGGCACGCTCGACCGCTGGTTTTTGATCGGAATGACGATGGAGAGCGTCAACCCGGCGGCGAAGACGATACCGGAAGCGCTCTTCATGCTGTATCAGATGACGTTTGCGATCATCACGGTAGCGCTGGTGGCAGGCGCCGTGGCGGACCGGATGCGATTCTCGGCCTATCTCCTGTTCTCCGTCGGCTGGTTCATGTTCGTCTATGTGCCGCTCGCGCACTGGGTGTGGGGTGGCGGATTCCTTGCCACCTGGGGCGTGCTGGATTTCGCCGGCGGCCTCGTCGTTCATCTTTCCGCCGGCATCGGCGGACTGGTTGCGGCGAAGGTGATGGGCCCGCGTCACGGCTATGGCAGCGAGAACCTCGCGCCGTTCGACCTGTCACTTGCCGTGATCGGCACCGGATTGTTGTGGGTCGGCTGGTTCGGCTTCAATGGCGGATCGGCGCTGGGCGCGAACTCGCGCGCGGTGATGGCGATCACCGCAACCCATCTGGCCGCCTGCGCCGGCGCGCTGACCTGGGCCGCGATCGAATGGGGGACACGGCGCAAGCCGTCGGTGCTCGGCATGATATCGGGCGCCGTCGCGGGGCTTGGCACCATCACACCGGCCTCTGGATTCGTTGCGCCGTGGCACGGCGTCTTGATCGGCGTCGTCGCGGGAACGCTCTGCTTCTGGGCCTGCACCTGGCTCAAGCAGCGTTTCAAATATGACGACTCGCTCGACGTGTTCGGCGTCCACGGCATTGGCGGATTAACCGGCACATTGCTCGCCGGCGTGTTCGCGGTGAACGCGATCGGCGGCACCCCAGGTCTGATCGAGGGCAATGCGCAACAGGTCCTGATCCAGCTCTATGGGATCGCCGCGACGCTGGTGTGGTCCGGCGGCGTTACCTTTGTGCTGCTCAAGTTCGTTGGCGTGTTCGCCCCGCTGCGGGTGTCGATGCAGCAGGAGCTGGAAGGCCTCGATATCTCGCAGCACGGCGAAGCGCTGCAATAGATCCCCACCTCATTACCGTTTTCTTGCCCGGCCGCTGAGCAGGATTGTGATGCCTGTCAGGCCTGCCCGCGATTTGGGCAGGCCTGACTACGCTTTGGGCGCGACGGAATGGCGCAGGAACGTGCAATTCCCGCAAAGGGCGAAAAGGGCCGGATTCATAGTCTGTTAGGAAACGGTCCCGATCTGGCACGGCATTTGATTCTAAGGGTCATGGCTGTGCCCGCGTAGTGAACATCTCCGCGTGGTGAACCTCAGTCGAGAACGCCCGGTCGGTCTGAGCCGGGCCCAAGCGGGGATAGGACCCATGAAAATTGTTATGGCGATCATCAAGCCATTCAAGCTCGAAGAAGTCCGTGATGCCCTGACCGCCATTGGCGTTCATGGTCTTACGGTGACGGAAGTCAAAGGGTATGGCCGCCAGAAGGGCCATACGGAAATCTATCGCGGCGCCGAATATGCCGTGAGCTTCCTGCCCAAGATCAAGATCGAGGTCGCTGTCGCCTCGGATCAGGTCGACAAGACCATCGACGCCATCACCTCCGCTGCCAAGACCGGCCAGATCGGCGACGGCAAGATCTTCGTCATCAACCTCGATCATGCGGTGCGCATCCGCACGGGTGAGGCGGATGCTGCGGCCCTCTGATTTCGCGCTCAAACCTTACCACTCAGGAGTAAAACCAAATGACGTTTAAACGTCCCTATAGCGCGGGACTGGCGGCCCTCGCAGTCGGCCTGTTCGCCGCGACCGCGGCCTACGCCGAACCAACCGTCAACAAGGGCGACAACGCCTGGATGCTGACGTCGACAGTGCTGGTGCTGTTGATGACCATTCCCGGCCTGGCGCTGTTCTACGGCGGTCTCGTCCGTTCCAAGAACATGCTCTCGGTCCTGATGCAGGTGTTCTACACCGTCTGCATCGTCGTCCTGCTCTGGTCGCTCTACGGCTACAGCCTCGCCTTCACCGGCGGTTCCGACTTCATCGGCGGCTTCTCCAAGGCCTTCCTGATGGGCGTAACCCTCGAATCGAAGGCCGCAACCTTCAGCGTCGATGCCAACATCACCGAGCTCATCTATATCTGCTTCCAGATGACCTTCGCGGCGATCACGCCTGCCCTCATCGTCGGCGCCTTCGCCGAACGCATGAAGTTCGCGGCGGTTGCCTTGTTCGTTCCGCTCTGGGTGACCCTGATCTATCTGCCGATCGCGCATATGGTCTGGTACTGGCCCGGTCCAGATCTGATCACGGATGCAGCCAAGGCGCTCGCCGCGGCGGCTGACGGTGCGGCGAAGACCGCGGCGCAGGCCAAGCTCGACGAGATCAACGCCGATGCCGGCTGGATCTTCAAGAAGGGCGCAATCGACTTCGCCGGCGGCACCGTGGTGCATATCAACGCCGGTATCGCCGGCCTTGTTGGTGCGCTCCTGATCGGCAAGCGCGTCGGCTACGGCAAGGAGCTGATGGCTCCGCACTCGCTGACCATGACCATGATCGGCGCTTCGCTGCTCTGGGTCGGCTGGTTCGGCTTCAACGCCGGATCGAACCTCGAAGCCTCCGGCGGCGCCGCGCTCGCCATGACCAACTCCTTCGTTGCAACCGCGCAGCGGCGGCGATGGCCTGGATGTTCGCGGAATGGATCGTCAAGGGTCATCCTTCGGTGCTCGGCGCGTTGTCGGGCGCGGTGGCGGGCCTCGTTGCGGTTACGCCTGCGGCCGGCTATTCCGGTCCGATGGGCGCGATCGTGCTTGGTCTCGTGGTCGGCGTCGTCTGCCTGTTCTTCTGCACCGTGGTGAAGAACTCGCTCGGCTATGACGACTCGCTCGACGTGTTCGGCGTCCACTGCATCGGCGGCATCATCGGCGCGCTCGGCACCGGCATCCTGGTGAATCCGGCCCTCGGCGGTACCGGCGTCATGGACTACGCCGCCGGCAAGATCGCCGACTACGACTTCGTTGCGCAGATGACCTCGCAGCTCTGGGGCGTCTGCACCACGCTGGTGTGGTCGGGCATCGGTTCGGCGATCCTCTACAAGGTGGTCGACGTCATCGTCGGCCTGCGCGTCAACGTCGAAACCGAGCGTGAAGGCCTCGACGTCACCGAGCACACGGAGCGCGCCTACAACATGTAAGTTCTCCCGGGATGCGATCCCCCAAGGGACAACGTAGTCGTTGCCCCGGGGTCGCATCCACAACTCCGGTTCGGGCACATACCCGGCAATGCCCTGACCGTTGAGGGGCTCCAGCGCAAGTTGGAGCCCCTTTCTTTTTGTGCAGCGGATTTGCCGAACCCGGGCCGGAACTAGGTACGCGCGTCGCTTTCCGGCGTGATCAACGTCACGGCCGGAAAGTAAGTTCGATAGCGTCGCGTATCGCGTGTCAGCAGAGGTAGCCGTTCAACGGCTGCATGGGCGCCGATGAAGAAGTCCGGCAGCACACTGCTGCGCGCGCCGCCCGCGTTGCGGTACTGAACCGACGCCTTGCCGGCCAGGAACAGCGCCATCCGCGGTATCGGCGCAACGGTGAGGCCGGCTTGCGTCAAAGCGGCTTCGAAATCCGCTATCATTGGAAAGCGCATCGAAGTTTCTGCAAAGATAACGTCATTGATCAGCAGAGGGCCGCGACGAGCCGCGTCCTCGAGTTGTGCAAGCGACCACTCCCACCAGCCTTCAGTCTGCGTGAAGACGTCCAGCAGGATGTTCGAATCAACGAGCGTCACGGACTAATCCCCGCGCGTGATCGCCATGATTTCATCCGTGGAGGGACCGGGTCCGGCTATACCGACCAGCTTGGCAAGGCGACTGGGTTCCTTTGTCGCTTCGACTTTTTCGATCACGATGCTGCCGTCGGCGGCGCGCCGGAACTCGACCTGGCTGCCCGGAGCGATCCCGAGGTGCTCGCGCACCGGCTTTGGAATCGTCACCTGGCCCTTACTTGTGACTGTCGTTGCCATGGCAGACCTCTGCAGCGGGTAGATATGGTAATACCGCGCAAATTGTACAGGTCGGCCGATGGTTAATCGCGTCTTAACCTCGCCGTATCTATGGTGGTTTGATGTGTTTCCGGTCGGAGGTTTGGTCCCTCGACCGCTATTGAAAGTGCTGGCGTTTCAGACATGGCGATGACTGCCTCTTCCGGCGTGGCGCAGGGCGCCGGCAGCGTACCTGCCGGTCAGGCCGAGCGTTCGCCCTTTCTGCGCACCACCGAGTTGCTGGCTCCTTACCAGCCCGCCAAGCCATTGATTACGCTGTCATTGGGCGAGCCGCAGCACCCTGTGCCGGATTTTGTCGGGCCGGTTCTGGCGAAGCACATTGCTGATTTCGGCCGCTATCCCCTGGCCAAGGGGATCGAGCCGTTCCGGCGGGCAGCAGCCAATTGGCTTTCGACTCGGTTCCAGCTCCCCCGGCCGATCGATCCCGAGAGCGAAATCCTGGTGCTGAGCGGCAGCCGCGAGGGGCTGTTTTTCGCGGCGATCACCGCCGCCCGTTATGTTGGCCCGCGCAAGGGCAGGCCCGCGATCCTGATGCCCAACCCGTTTTATCCGGCCTATGGCGCGGGCGCCCGCGCCGCCGGATGCGAACTGATTTACCTGCCGACCACTCTCGCCAACGGATTTTTGCCGGAACTCGACGCGCTCGACGAGGCGACGCTGGCCCGAACCGTGGCGATGTTCATCGCCTCGCCCGCCAATCCGCAAGGTTCGGTCGCCTCGCGCGACTACTTTATGCGCTTGAAGAAGCTCGCCGACCGCCATGGCTTCATGATCCTGAGCGACGAGTGCTATTCGGAAATCTACACAAGGCAGGCGCCGGGCAGCGCGCTGGAATGCGCCGGGCCCGATTTTGCCAACGTGGTTGCGTTCCAGTCGCTGTCGAAGCGCTCGAACCTGCCCGGCATGCGCGTCGGCTTTGCCGCGGGCGACCGCAAATTTCTCGCGGCCTTTCACGAATTGCGCAATGTCGCGGCACCCCAGGTGCCGGTGCCGCTGCAGCACGTCGCGGTCGCCGCCTATAGCGACGAAATGCACGTCGAAGAAAACCGCAGACTTTACCGTATCAAGTTCGATCTCGCCGACCAGATTCTCGGCAGCCGCTACGGCTATGCGCGGCCCGCCGGCGGCTTCTGCGTCTGGCTCGACGTCTCCGAGCGCGGCGGCGACGAGGCTGTGGCGGTCAAACTCTATCGGGATGCGGGCGTCCGCGTGATCCCGGGAAGTTATCTGTCGCGACCGCAGAACGACGGCTTCAATCCCGGTGCAGGCTACATCCGCCTCGCGCTGGTCTCCGACAGCGAATCAACGGCCGAGGCATTGCACCGGCTGGTCGAAATTCTGGATTAATCGCAGGGCCCCCATGAGCATGCCAGCGATCGAACGTGTCATTCCCCTGGTCGGCCATCTGCCGGTCTCGATCCGCGACGCCCTCGCGCGACGGCTGCGCGAGCTTGCAGGCCTCGGCCTGATCGGGCTGTCCGGCGTGGCGGCGGCGGCGTTGATGACGTGGTCGGTACAGGACCCGAGCCTGAGCCACGCGACGTCGCGTCCGATCCGCAACGTTCTCGGCTATCCCGGCGCGATCGGCGCCGATCTCCTGATGCAGATTCTCGGCCTCGGCGCGATCATGCTGATCCTCCCCGTCGCGGTGTGGGGCTGGCGCATGCTGACCCATCGCACCTTCGACCGCGAAGCGCTGCGCCTTGGATGCTGGATTCTCTGCACGGTGATCGCGGCGGGCTTTGCAAGCTGCTGGCCGCATGGCGGAACGTGGGCGCTGCCGACCGGCCTTGGCGGCGTCGTCGGCGATGCGCTGGTGCGGGCACCGGCCGTGGTATTCGGTCCGGCCGGCTTCACCTATCGTCTCGTTCTCGGCATCATCCTGTTCGCGGCGATGTGCGCGGCCTTTCTGTTTGCCAGCGGCTGGGGCTCACGTCCGAGAGATGAAGAGCTGACACCGATCGAGGACGATGACGCGCCCTTCGAGGAAGAAGGGGATCGCAGTTCGGTTTCGCTCGGATGGGTGTATCACGCGCTGATGAGCGCAAAGGCGCGGCTCGCTTGGCTGATGAGCGCGGCCTATCGATCGCTGGTGTCGAGTTCGCCGCCGCCTCGCACCGCCTCGTTCGAACGTCAGGAACCGAGCCTCAAAGGCCGCGCTGCACCGGCACTGGCCCCGCGGGAAGAGGAATTCGAGGACGAGGAAGAAGAGGAAGACGAGGACGAGGAAGTCCCGGCCGCTCGCGCTCCGCGCAAGAAGGCCGCGCAGCGCGCGGCGGCACGCAAATCCGACAAATTCGAACTGCCTTCGGTCTCGGTGCTGACGGCACCCAAGGCATCGGATCGGCAACCGCTCAGCAAGGCTGAGCTGGAGGCCAATTCGCGCGCGCTGGAAGGCGTGCTCGGCGATTTCGGCGTCCGCGGCGAGATCGTCAAGGCCAACCCCGGCCCGGTCGTGACGCTGTACGAGCTCGAACCAGCGCCCGGCATCAAATCCTCGCGCGTGATCGGCCTTGCCGACGATATCGCCCGCTCGATGAGCGCGCTCTCGGCCCGCGTCGCCGTGGTCGCCGGCCGCAACGCCATCGGCATCGAACTGCCGAATGTGCATCGCGAAAAGGTTTACCTGCGCGAATTGCTGACCACGAAGGACGAGTCGCACGCGAAACTTCCGCTCTGCCTCGGCAAGAATATCGGCGGCGAATCCATCATCATCGATCTGGCGCGCACGCCGCATATGCTGATCGCCGGTACCACCGGCTCCGGCAAATCAGTCGCGATCAACACCATGATCCTGAGCCTGGTCTACCGCTTGCGGCCGGATCAGTGCCGCCTGATCATGGTCGACCCAAAAATGCTCGAACTCTCTGTCTATGACGGCATCCCGCATCTGCTGACGCCGGTCGTGACCGACCCGAAGAAGGCGGTGGTGGCGCTGAAATGGGCCGTGCGCGAGATGGAAGAGCGCTACAAGAAAATGGCCAAGCTCGGTGTGCGCAACATCGACGGTTACAACCAGCGCCTCGTCGAAGCCAAGGGCAAGGGCGAAGAACTGACGCGCACGGTGCATACCGGCTTCGACAAGGAAACCGGCAAGGCGATCTACGAGGACGAAAAGCTCGACCTCGAACCGCTGCCCTTTATCGTCATCATCGTCGACGAAATGGCCGACCTGATGATGGTGGCCGGCAAGGACATCGAAGGCGCGGTGCAGCGTCTCGCCCAGATGGCGCGCGCCGCCGGCCTGCACGTGATTCTCGCAACCCAGCGTCCCTCGGTCGACGTCATCACCGGCACCATCAAGGCGAACTTCCCGACCCGTATCTCGTTTCAGGTCACCTCGAAAATCGACAGTCGCACCATCCTCGGCGAAATGGGCGCCGAGCAACTGCTCGGCCAGGGCGACATGCTCTATATGGCCGGCGGCGGACGCATCAGCCGCGTGCACGGGCCGTTCGTCTCCGACGAGGAAGTCGAGAAGGTCGTGCGTCACCTCAAGACGCAGGGTCAGCCGGAATATCTGGAGGCGGTCACCGCGGAAGAGCCGACCGACGAGGACGGCGCGGTGTTCGATTCCACCGGCATGGGCGGCGATGGCGGCGGCGACCTGTTCTCGCAGGCGGTTGCGATCGTCAAGCGCGACCGCAAGGCCTCGACCTCCTATATTCAGCGCCGGCTGCAGATCGGCTACAACCGCGCCGCGTCGTTGATGGAACGGATGGAACTCGAAGGCATCGTCGGGCAGGCGAATCACGCCGGCAAGCGCGAAATTCTGGTCGCGGAAGAAGAGGGCGGATTCTAGATACCGGCGCCAAACGGGGTTTCGGCGCAACGATTTTCACGGAAAAACGATACCTCCTTTGGTCGAAAGCACGATAAAATGGCCGGCAGCGGGGTGCCTCGTTGAATAGAGATCCGAAATACCTGATGACACAACAACCCACCCATCGCGGGCTGCGCTCCGGACTGGCCCTTTTGATCGCCATATCCATCGCAGGCTTCGCGACGCCTGCGCTCTCGCAGACCGTGCCGGTTCCGAAACCCGCGCCGAAGGCCAAGGCCCGCGACGGCAGCGTGCAGATGAGCGCGCAGGAAAAGGGGCCGACGACCACCGGCGCCACCCAGACGCCGCCCAACCCGGTGATTCCCGACCCAAACCGCAATGTCCCGGCTAATATTTTTGCAACGTTCGACGCCAGCCAGAAGGCGCAGGCCGCCCGGGTCAGCTCCTACCTGTCCTCGCTGCAGACGCTGGTCGGAAACTTCGTCCAGGTCGGCCCCGACGGCAGCAAGACCAAGGGCGATTTCTACATCCAGAAGCCGGGCAAGGTGCGTTTCGAGTACGATGCGCCCAGCCCGATCGCAATCATCGCCGACGGCTCGTCGCTGGCGGTGCGGGATACGAAGCTTGCGACCCAGGACATCTATCCGCTGTCGCAAACGCCGCTGCGCTTCCTGCTGTCGGACCGGATCGACCTGCTGAAGGACACCAATGTCGTCAACGTCACGGCCGATGACATCTACATCAGCGTCACCATCGAGGAGAAGCAGGCCCTGATCGGCACCAGCCGGCTGATGCTGATGGTCGGCGTCAAGGACGGCCAGCTCAAGCAATGGACGGTAACCGACCCGCAGGGTTACGACACCACGATTGCGGTCTACAATCTGGACTCGTCCAAGAAGGTCGATCCCGGCCTCTTCAAGATCGACTTCACCAACTACACTACGCCGGCGAACTGAACGGCGCGCCTTCTCCATTTCTTTCCGTAAGGTGGGCAAAGCCAACGGGTCGCGCGAATGCGCGCCCGATGACAGGCTCCGCGTGCCCACCGGCAGGGTCGCGGTTCGATAGATGGTGGGCACGGCGCAGATGCGCCTTTGCCGACCCCACGAAATTCCAGCTGTGGACAAGCAGGCGACGTCATCACGAACCGTGTTAAGACACGGCCCTCATGCGGTTTTCCCTGACAACGTGGAATATCAATTCGGTGCGCCTGCGCATCGACATCGTCGCCAAATTCCTCAAATCGGCGCGGCCGGACGTGCTGTGCCTGCAGGAAACAAAATGCATCGACGACGCTTTCCCGCTGAAGCGATTCAAGCGTCTCGGCTACGAGCATGTCGCGCTGAACGGACAGAAGGGTTATCACGGCGTCGCCATCGTCTCGAAACTGCCGTTCGAGGCCACCGATATCCGAACCTTCTGCGACAACATCGATTCGCGCCACATCTCGGTGGCGTTCGGCGAGAAGGCGCAGCTTGCGAAGCCACTGGTGCTGCACAATTTCTACGTTCCGGCCGGCGGCGACATTCCCGATCCCGCGCTCAATCCGAAGTTCGATCACAAGCTGAAATTTCTCGACGAGATGAAGGCGTGCGAACCGCTGCATCCGCGCGGCGACGACCGGCATATCCTGGTCGGCGACCTCAATGTCGCGCCCCATGAGAACGACGTGTGGTCGCACAAGCAGCTTTTGAAGGTCGTCTCGCACACGCCGATCGAATGCGAGAAGCTACTGGCGGCGCAGACCCATGGCGAATGGTTCGACGTCGCGCGCGAGCGGATCCCGCTTTCGGAAAAGGTCTATACCTGGTGGAGCTACCGCGCCGCCGACTGGACGGTGGGCGACCGCGGCCGGCGGCTCGACCACATCTGGGTCTCGCGCGCGCTGAAAGACGGTGTCAGCGATTTCAAGATTACGCGAGATGCCCGCAGCTGGGAGCGACCGTCCGACCACGTGCCGGTGACGGTGACGCTGGACGTGTAGCTTCGCCTTCCCTCCCTGGAGCGACCGATGCCCAGGCAAAAAAGCGAAAACAACCCCATGCAAAGTAGAATGAGCACCGGCTCGCGGTACTCATGCCGCGTGCGTCCGGAACACGAGGCAGTCCGTCGTCGCGGCCCAACCTGATCTCATCCTGCACTAGATACTCAGCTTGGCGCCGGCCATCAAAATATCGCTGGCGAGCTGGCTGGTGCGGGTGGCGAGCTCGTCGCGCAGGCGGCGCGCCGCGCCCGGATCGCTTTCGAGCACGCGTTGAAACAAGCTGCGCGCCACCCGGATGACCGAGGAATGATCAAGCGCGACCGCACTCGACGGCCGCTTCATCGCGACGATAAGCGCCAACTCGCCGATCAGGGCACCGGGGCCCGCAACGACTTCGGCGCCGCCGTCCTCGACGCGGATCGCGCCGCGTTGAACGATATAGCCCGCATCCGCCTCGTCGCCGGCGTTGAACAAATAATCGCCGGGCGAGAAATCGCGCTGCTCCGAGCCGATCGCCAGCATGCGCAAGGCAGCCGTTCCCAACAGGCGCAATGTCGGGACCCGCTCGAGCAGGGCTACATCATCTTCGATCGACATGGACCTGTGACCGGGATGCGCGAAAATTACGAAACGTAGCTGCGAATCGTATCACGGCACCAGCTTGTAGCCACCGGCTTCCGTCACCAGGATTTCCGGATTGGCAGCATCCTTCTCGATCTTCTGCCTGAGACGGTAGATATGGGTTTCCAGCGTGTGCGTGGTGACGCCCGAATTGTAGCCCCAGACTTCCTGCAGCAACGTCTCGCGCGAAACCGGTAACTGGCCGGCGCGATACAGGAAACGCAGGATCGCGGTTTCCTTCTCGGTCAGTCGAACTTTTCTGGCATTGGCGGCGGTCAGCATCTTGGAGCCGGGCCGAAAGCTGTAGGGACCGACGGAAAACACCGCGTCCTCGCTGGCCTCGTGCTGGCGGAGCTGCGCCCTGATCCGGGCGAGCAGGACCGCGAACCGGAACGGCTTTGCGACGTAATCATTGGCGCCGGATTCGAGCCCCAAGATGGTGTCTGAGTCAGTGTCGTGGCCGGTCAGCATGATGATCGGCGCCTTGAAGCCCCCCTTGCGGAGGCTGCGCACGACTTCCCGCCCATCGGTATCCGGCAAGCCGACATCCATCAGCACCAGATCGGGGGAATTGGCCTTGGCGGCGCTGGCGCCCTTGGCGCCGGTGTCGACCGCGGAAGCTTCGAACTCCTCGTGCAACGATAGTTGCTCGACCAGTGTGTCGCGCAGATCGGTGTCGTCATCCACGATCAGGATCTTGCGGGCATTGGGCATAGGATACGATCCTCTTGAGGGCAGGCGGCGGACACAAGTGGAAGCGTCTCAAGCCGGGTCTTGGTCGGTGACAACCTGATTCGCAGGCAAACTTCACAAGCAAGCCGGGTCATCAGGGTACTGATTCGTATTGAGGTAAGAGATTGTTACAGATTCTCAAGCCGAACCGCAGTCTATCCCAAATTTGAGGCGCGTTTGGATGAATGTCCTGTAATGGCGTAGGGAATTGTGGCGGGAAAGGCAACCCCAGGATTCGGGCACAGGCATGGAAAGCAACGCTATTACAATCACTTATAAGACAGCCACGCGTGATCGGCCGCTGACGGCAATCAGGGTCCACCGGGCGGCCGGCGATCCGCGCCGGGGCTGGCTGACGGCCGACGGTTGGACCGTGCCGGTGGCACTTGGCCGCGGCGGCATCCTCGCCAACAAACGGGAGGGCGACGGCGGCACCCCGAAGGGCACGTACCGCCCGCTGCAATTGTGGTGGCGCGCCGACCGCCATCCTCGGCCGCGGACCTATCTTCCGGTGCGGCCGATCCGGCCCGAAGACGCCTGGTGCGAGGACCCGCAGGACCGCCGTTACAATCAGCCGATCCGTCTGGTCCGCGACCAGCCCGGCGACCGGCTGACGCGCGAGGACCACCTCTACGATTTCATCGTCGAAATCGATCACAACGCCGGCCCACGGATAGCCGGCCGCGGCAGCGCCGTGTTCCTGCATCTGGCACGCCCCAATTTCTCGCCGACGGCCGGGTGCATTTCGATGACGAAATCCGCCATGCTGCGGCTGTTGCGGCGGATGGGCCCGCAGACCAAGATCATGATCGGCTGATGGGAAATCAAAACAATGCTCGATAAGAACGCGATAGCAGCCGCATCAAAGACGCTGCATGACCACTGGCGCGCCGGCACCAAATTTGCCGGCCTCGACGAAAAGCTGCGGCCACGCGACCGCATCGAAGGCTATGCGATCCAGGCGGGAATCGAGCAATATTCATCCGATAGTTTGTTCGGCTGGAAGATCGCTGCCACCAGCGAGGCCGGACAAAAGCACATCAACGTCGACGGCCCGATGGCCGGGCGTATCCTGGCCGAGACGGTGATATCAGATGGCGGAACGGCTTCGATGACGGGCAACGAAATGCGCGTCGCTGAGCCGGAATTCGCCTTTCGCATGCGCGTGGATCTGCCGGCGCGTACCACGCCCTATACCGTGCAGCAGGTGCTCGACGCGGTCGACACGCTGCATCCCGCTATCGAGATTCCGGATTCGCGGTTTGCCGATTTCGTCAGCGCCGGTGCCGCGCAGATCATTGCCGACAACGCCTGCGCGCATCTGTTCGTGCTCGGCCCGCCGGCAGTTGCAGACTGGCGCTCGCTCGATCTTGTCGAGGAACGGCCGGTCATCACGATGCGCGGCCAGCAATTCACGGGTCACGGCAAGAATGTGCTCGGCGATCCCAGGATTGCACTGACCTGGCTCGCCAATGAACTGCGCCAGCTTGGCGTGACGTTGAAGGCCGGCCGTGTCGTCACGACCGGCACCTGCCACCCACCGCTGCCGATACAGTCGGGCGATTTTTGCGCAGTTGATTTCGGCGCGCTCGGAAAGGTGTCGGTGGGGTTCAGCTAAGCTCCTTCCACGTCATTGCGAGCGAAGCGAAGCAATCCACTCTTTCTATCCGTGGATAGATGGATTGCTTCGTCGCTTCGCTCCCTTGCGCAAACGCTTCGCGTTTGTCGCAGGCAATGACGGAGAGGCAAGCGCGTTCAGCGGTGCCCGAAAATCGCCGACCCCACGCGCACATGTGTGGCGCCGAGCTGGATCGCTACCGCGAAATCGGCGCTCATGCCCATCGACAGGTTTTTCAGCCCGTTGCGCGCGGCGATCTTGGCCGTCAACGCGAAATGCGGCGCCGGCGCTTCGTCGACCGGCGGGATGCACATCAAGCCGGAAATGACCAGGCCATATTTGTCGCGACAGTTCGCGATGAAGGCATCCGCCTCACCCGGCGCGACGCCGGCCTTTTGCGGCTCTTCACCAGTGTTCACTTGAACGAACAATTCTGGCCGCTTGTTCTGGGAATTGATTTCCCTGGCTAACGCTTCGCAAATACTGGGACGGTCGACCGAATGGATGGCGTCGAACAGCGCCACCGCCTCCTTCGCCTTGTTGGATTGCAACGGCCCGATCAGATGCAGCGCAATTCCGGGACAGGCCGACACCAGCGCCGGCCATTTCGCCTTGGCTTCCTGCACGCGATTTTCGCCGAACACGCGCTGCCCGGCATCGATGACAGGCGAAATCGCTGTTGCTTCAAATGTCTTCGACACCGCGATCAGCGTCACCGACGCGCGCTCGCGGCGCGCTTCCTTGCACGCGCGCGCGATGTCCTGCTCCACCTGGGCCAGGCCGGTTGGTAAAGACTTGGTTAGCGGTGTCGCCATCTCTCTCGCTTCATGTCCTGATTTCGGCCGGAAATTTTACGGCATTTCCTCGAATTTTACCAAGTTCGGGAAAGGCTTTTTGAAACCTTCGCTCTACCCTCCGCTGTGGGGGGACAGGATGTCTGGCGTTACTTTCAACCGCAATCGGGTCAAACTCAAGAAGCTTCTGGGAATCCGGGCGCGGCTTGCCATGCTGGCAGTGATGCTGGTGGCGCCCTTGATGCTGGAGCGCGTCCGCTCGCTCGAAGACACCCGCGCCAAGCAGATCGCGATCGCTTCGGAAGAATACGCCAATATCACCCACCATAGCGCGGAGACCCAGCGCGAGGTGATCTCCTCCGTCGAGACGATGCTGAAATCCGCCGCCTATATCCGCGCCTCCAGCGGCATCGGGCGCAGTTGCGAAATCCTGCGCGCCAGCCTGCCCGCCAACCTGCCCTGGATCCGCAGCATCATGCTCGTGAGCAAGGACGGCGTGGTGCAGTGTTCCACGCTGAATATTCAGGTCGGCCTCAACATCGGCGATCGCGACTATTTCAAGAAGGCGCAGGAAACCCGCGATTTCGTTTTCAGCGACTACCTGTTCGGCAAGACCAACAACCGACCGATCATGATGGCGGCCTATCCGGTTTCCGCGATCAATCCGGACGAAGATTCGGTAGCGGTCGCCGGCATCAATCTCGACTGGCTGTCGAAGATCATGGCCAACCTCGGCGGACGGCCGGGCATTTCATCTCTCCTGATCGATAGCACCGGCGTTGTGCTGGCGGCGCCACCGGACCAGGCCAGCATGATCGGCCGGCCGCTCGACAACGTGCCGCTGCTGTCGGCCATCACCTACAAGGCGCTCAGCTCCAACTCCGATACGGGCTCGCTTTCCTTTACCGCTAACGACGGCTCCAAGCGCGCCATCAGTTTCGCGCGCATTCCCGGGACGCAATCGCGCCTGATCGTCAGCGTCGACGAGGCCAAGGTGACGGCCGCAATCAATCGCGACATCCGCACCGCCTATCTTCAATTGGGATTCGTCTGCCTGTTCGTGCTGCTCGGCGCGCTGATCGGGGCAGAGAAGCTCATCATCAATCCGATCGAAGTCATGACCGGCATGGCCAGGCGGTTCGGCGAAGGCGACTGGTCGGCCCGCGTCTCGCGCAGCCGTCTGCCGCTGGAATTCATGCCGCTGGCGCGCGCCTTCAACGCGATGGCGGCGCAACTCAGCCAGCGTGAGCGTGAACTTGTCGCCACCAACGACCGGCTCACCGTGATGGCCTCGATCGACATGCTGTCGGGCCTCGCCAACCGCCGCGGCTTCCAGAGCCGGCTCGATTTCGAATGGTTGAAGGCGCAGCAGTATCATTGCGAGCTGTCGCTGTTGATGATCGATGTCGATCACTTCAAGCTTTACAACGACACCTATGGCCACCCCGAGGGCGACGCCTGCCTCACCCGGCTCGGCGAAGCGCTGGCCGGCATCGCCGCCGACACAATGGGCTTTGCCGGCCGCTATGGCGGCGAGGAATTCTGCCTGCTGCTGCCGAACACGAGCCCGCAGAAGGCGCTGGAGATCGGCGAAACCGTGCGCGCGACCATTCAAGGCCTCGGCCTGCCGCATATCACCTCCAGCCACTGCATCGTCACCGTCAGCGTCGGCGTGGCCGCGACGCTGCCGAGCGACGCCCAAACTCCCGGCGATCTGATCGAGGCGGCGGATGCCGCCCTCTACGCCGCCAAGCACCGCGGCCGCAACACTGTGGTCGAACACGGTTTTGCCAAGCTGGTGGACGAGGCGGGCATAGCGATGGCGGGATGAGCGGACGCTCCGCGCCTCCGGTCAAATGGCCGTTCCCACCATCCCAACCCGTTGACCCCGCAGCCGCTTTTGTGGCCTAGTCCGCCGTCCTCTGGACCGGACCGAATCCACAAAAAGCGCTGCGATTTCATGACCTCCGAACGTTACAACGCCCGTGATTCCGAGCCGCGCTGGCAACGCCAGTGGGCAGAAAAGTCGATTTTCGTCTGCAAAAACGACGATCCGCGGCCGAAATATTACGTGCTCGAGATGTTCCCCTACCCGTCCGGGCGCATCCATATCGGGCACGTCCGCAACTATACGCTGGGTGACGTGCTGGCCCGCTACATGCGGGCGAAGGGCCACAATGTGATGCACCCGATGGGTTGGGATGCGTTCGGGCTGCCGGCGGAAAATGCCGCGATCGAGCGCAAGGTCGCGCCCAAGGCTTGGACCTACGACAACATCGCCGCGATGAAGAAGCAGTTGCAGTCGATCGGACTGTCGCTGGACTGGTCGCGCGAATTCGCAACCTGCGACCCTGGCTACTACAAGCATCAGCAAAAACTGTTCAACGACTTCCTGCGCGCCGGTCTCGCCGAGCGCGAGAAGCGCAAGATCAACTGGGATCCGGTCGACATGACCGTGCTCGCCAACGAGCAGGTGATCGACGGCCGCGGCTGGCGCTCCGGCGCTGTTGTCGAGCAGCGCGAGATGAATCAGTGGGTCTTCAAGATTACGAAGTACTCGCAAGAGCTGCTCGACGCGCTTGACACGCTCGACCGCTGGCCCGATCGGGTGCGCGTCATGCAGCGCAACTGGATCGGCCGCAGCGAAGGCATGCTGGTCCGCTTCGCGCTCGATCCTGCGACCGCGCCGAATGGCGATAACGATCTGAAAGTCTTCACCACGCGACACGACACCCTGTTCGGTGCCAAGTTCATGGCGATCGCACCGGATCACCCGCTGGCGCAGGCCGCGGCTGCGAAGAATCCAAAGCTCGCGGAGTTCATTGCCGAAGCAAAGCGTCACGGTACCGCGCAGGAAATCATCGATACCCAGGAGAAGCAGGGTTTTGACACCGGCATTAAAGCGATCCATCCGTTCGACCCGAGCTGGAAGCTGCCGGTCTATGTCGCCAACTTTGTGCTGATGGAATACGGCACCGGCGCGATCTTCGGCTGTCCGGCGCACGACCAGCGCGACCTCGATTTTGTGAACAAATACGGGCTCGGCAACACGCCGGTGGTTTGCCCGGAGGGCCAGGATCCAAAGACCTTCTTCATCACCGATACCGCCTATGACGGCGACGGCCGTATGATCAATTCACGCTTTCTCGATGGCATGACCATCGAAGAGGCCAAGGAAGACGTCGCGAAACGGCTGGAAACTGAAGTTCGCGGCAACCTGCCGGTCGGCGAGCGCAAGATAAACTTCCGTCTGCGCGACTGGGGCGTTTCACGCCAGCGCTATTGGGGTTGTCCAATCCCGGTGATCCACTGCCCGAAGTGTGACGTCGTACCGGTGCCCGATGCGGACCTGCCGGTGGTGCTGCCGGAGGATGTGACCTTCGACAAGCCCGGCAACGCGCTCGACCATCACCCGACCTGGAAACACGTCAGCTGCCCGAAATGCGGCGGCAAGGCGCAACGCGAAACCGACACGATGGATACCTTTGTCGACTCGGCATGGTACTTCGCGCGCTTCACGGATCCGTGGAACGAGACGGCTCCAACCACACGGGCCATCGTCGATCGGTTGATGCCGGTCGATCAGTATATCGGCGGCGTCGAGCACGCGATCTTGCATCTGCTCTACGCGCGCTTCTTCACCCGCGCCATGAAGGCTACCGGTCACATCGCCTATGACGAGCCGTTCGCCGGCCAATATACGCAGGGCATGGTGGTACATGAGACCTATCAAAAAGCTGACGGCGGCTACGTCACGCCGGCCGAGGTCAAGATCGAAGCCGGCGGCAATGGCAAGCGCGCCATCCTGCTGGAAACCGGCGAAGATATCACCATCGGCCCGATCGAGAAGATGTCGAAGTCGAGGAAAAACACCGTCGACCCCGACGACATCATCGCGACCTACGGCGCCGACGTCGCGCGCTGGTTCATGCTGTCGGACTCCCCGCCCGACCGCGACGTGATCTGGAGCGACGAGCGCGTGCAGGGCGCCTCGCGCTTCGTGCAGCGGCTGTGGCGGCTGGTGAACGAATCGGCCGAGATCGCCAAAATGGCCCCGGCCAGCCGGCCGGCCTCGTTCGGCGCGGACGCGCTCGGCTTGCGCAAGGCGGCCCATGGTGCGCTGGACAAGGTGTCGTCCGGAATCGAGCGGCTGCATTTCAACGTTTGCCTCGCCCATATCCGTGAATTCACCAACGCGCTGGCCGAGGTGCTGGGTAAGGGCGGAACACCGTCGCCGGACACCGCCTGGGCGGTTCGGGAGGCCGCAATCATCCTGGTTCAACTGTTCGCGCCGATGATGCCGCATCTGGCCGAGGAATGCTGGCAGGTCCTGGGGCAGTCCGGGCTGATTTCGGAGGCCGATTGGCCCCAAATCGAACGCGATTTGCTGGTTGAAGACACCGTGACGCTGGTGGTCCAGGTCAACGGCAAGAAACGGGGTGATGTTACCGTGCCACGGGTCGCCCAAAATCCGGAAATTGAGGCTGCCGTTTTGTCGCTCGATGCGGTAAAACTCGCTCTCGGCGGCAAGGCCGTCCGCAAGGTAATCGTTGTTCCCATGAGGATCGTGAATGTCGTTGGCTAGGACCCGGATCGCCGTTCGGCTCATCGCCGTCGCCGCTCTGGCGGCGCTCACGGCCGGCTGTTTCCAGCCGATGTATGCCGAACGTAATGACGGCAAGCCCGGCTTGCGGGAAAAGCTGATGGGCGTGGAAGTCCCGCCGGTGGACAAGCCCAATGCCTCCCGCGAGGCCCGGATCCAGGTTGAGATCCGCAACGCGCTGGCGTTCAAGCTCTACGGCAACGCCACCGGCATGCCGCCGACCCATCGGCTGGTGCTGCGCTTTAACACCTCGCGCTCCTCGCTGATGCTCGATCCCGCTACCGCGCTGCCGTCGAGCGAAAATTACGGCATCGATGCACAGTACAATCTGATCGACCTCGCCACCAACAAGTCGGTCATGACCGGCACGACCTTCTCCCGCGTGTCCTATGACATTCCCGGCCAGCTCCAGCGCTTCGCGCGCCAGCGTGCCTTCCGCGACGCCGAGGATCGCGCCGCCAACGAGATCGCCGAAAACATCCAGACCCGGCTGGCGTCGTTCTTCTACGCCGGCACCTGATCCCGTTGGTCGCGCTCCGCGGAAAAGACATCGACGCTTTTCTCGCCCGGCCTGATGCCGGCCGCCCCATCATTCTGCTCTACGGCCCCGATGCCGGTCTGGTCCGCGAGCGTGCTGACGCGCTGATAGCCTCCGCGGTCGACGACCCCAATGATCCCTTCTCGCTGGTGCGGCTGGACGGCGACGAACTGTCGGCCGAGCCGTCGCGGCTGGTCGACGAGGCCATGACGATCCCGATGTTCGGCGGCCGCCGGGCCATTCGTGTGCGCGCCGGCTCCCGCAGTTTTGCTGGCGGAGTCGATACGCTGGCCGATTCTCCGATAAAGGATTGCCGCATCGTGATCGAGGCCGGCGAGCTGCGGCCGGAATCGCCGCTGCGCAAGGCCTGCGAGCGCGCCAAGACCGCGGTCGCTATCGCCTGCTATCCCGACACCGAGCGCGACCTCGCAAGATTGATCGACGAGGAATTGCGCTCCTCCAATTTACGGATCGCCGCTGACGCGCGCGCCGTGCTGATGTCACTGCTGGGCGGCGACCGCCAGGCCTCGCGCAACGAGCTGCGCAAGCTGGCGCTCTATGCCCACGGCAAGGGCGAGATCGCGCTCGACGATGTCATGACCGTCGTCTCCGATGCGTCCGAGCTGAAGTTGGACCCGATCGTGGACGGCGCCTTTGCCGGCAAGCCGGATCTGGTCGAAAGCGAATTTGCCAAAGCGATGGTCGCCGGCACCTATCCCGGCGTGATCATCTCCGCCGCGCAGCGCCAGGCGGCGTGGCTGCACAAATCGGCGCTTGCGGTGGCCGAAGGCACGCCGGTCTCGACCTTGCTCGAAAGCGGATATCCGCGCCTGCATTTCTCCCGCAAGGGCGCCGTCGAAATCGCGCTGCGCAATTTCAACGTGACGCGGCTGGCCGCCATCATCGATCAGCTCGGAACGGCCGCGCTCGACATGCGCAAACAGGCATCGCTGGCGTCAGCGATAGCTCAGCGCACGCTGCTCTCGATCGCGGTGAATGCGAAGCGACGGGGCTAGCTCTTCTCCCTCGCCCCGCTCTTGCGGGGTCGAGACGAGCGAAGCTCGCTCTTAGAGGGTTGGGGTGAGGGGTTCTATCCGCTGGCACGGGTGATAGCTGAGGGTCCGGTGCCCCCTCACCCGGCGCTTCGCGCCGACCTCTCCCCGCAAGCGGGGCGAGGGAAGATCAGCCGCCCTTCTCCAGCCGTCGCATCACCTCATCTAGCTGTTCGAGGTTGCGATAGCTGATCTGGACCGTGCCGCCGGGGTCGCGGTGGTTGACGGTCACGGCAAGACCGAGTGCATCGCTGACGCGCTTCTCCAGCGCGATCGTGTCGGGATCTTTTGTCTTGCCGCCGCCGGCCCGCGCCTTTTGCGGCTTGCGTTCCGGCACGCCCTCTTCATGCGCCAGCGCCTCGGTCTGGCGTACGTTCAGCCCCTCCTCGACAATACGTTTCGCCGCGGCCAGCGGATCGGGCACACCGATCAGGGCGCGGGCGTGCCCCGCCGACAATTGGCCGTTGGCGATAAAGGCCTGCACCTCCGCCGGCAGCTTCGTCAGCCGCATCATGTTGGCGACATGGCTGCGGCTCTTGCCGACATCCTTTGCGATCTCTTCCTGGCTGCGTTTGAACTCGTCGGCGAGGGCGTGATAGCCCTGTGCCTCTTCCATCGCGTTGAGGTCTTCACGCTGCACGTTCTCGATAATCATGATCTCGAGCGCGTCAGAGTCGCTGACATCCACGGGAACGATCGGGACTTCGTGCAGGCTGGCGAGCTGCGCGGCGCGCCAGCGGCGCTCGCCGGCGATGATCTCGTAGCGATCCTGCGAGCCCTTCACCGGCCGCACCACGATCGGCTGGATCACACCGTGCTGCCTGACCGAATCGGCGAGTTCGCCGAGTTCGGCATCGGAAAAGGTCCGGCGCGGGTTGCGCGGATTCGGCTTCAGGAACTCGATCGGCACCTTGCGCTGGTTGCGCGGCCGGTCGACATGCGCGGCCTCGCCGCCGACATCCCCAATCAGACTTGCGAGACCACGACCCAGTCGCGAACGCGTTTCGTCGGCCATCGCCGCCAACTCCCTAGGATTCACTTCGCTACTCCGGAACTAGAAATTTCGACTCTGTTAAATCGCGGGTGGAAGCGACTTGTCCGCCGTAGCTCAACGAGCGAAGGCGGAAGCGTGCCCACCGATTTTCGCGACAATGGCGGGCACGGCGAAGACGCCTTTGCCCACCCTACGCCCGACTAGTGCGTCCTCAGCTCGCGCTCGCGCTGGATCACTTCCGTCGCCAGCTTCAGATAGGCTTCGCTGCCGACGCATTTGAGGTCGTAGACCAGCACCGGCTTGCCGTAGGACGGCGCCTCGGAGATGCGCACGTTGCGCGGGATCATGGTATCGTAGACCTTGCCGCCCATGAACTGCCGCACGTCGGCGACAACCTGGTTCGACAAATTGTTGCGCGAGTCGAACATGGTCAGCACGATGCCGTGGATCGACAGGTTTGGATTGAGCGTCGAGCGCACCTGCTCCACCGTCTGCAACAATTGCGACAGACCTTCGAGCGCGAAGAACTCGCATTGCAGCGGTACCAGGATCGCATCCGAGGCCGCCATCGCGTTGACGGTGAGGAGGTTGAGCGACGGCGGGCAATCGATCAGCACATAGGTGTACTCGGTGTCCGGCGCCGCGTTCTTGTTCAGCGCGGCGATCGCGTCGCGCAGGCGGAAGGCGCGGCCGGGCGTCGTGCCGAGTTCGAGCTCGAGGCCCGACAGATCCATGGTCGAGGAGGCGATGTGCAGCCGCGGCACCGCGGTGGCAACCACCGCTTCGCGCAGCGGCGCTTCACCGATCAGCACGTCATAGGTCGAGCAGTTGCGGTTGCGGCGATCGATGCCGAGACCGGTCGAGGCGTTGCCCTGCGGATCGAGATCGACGATCAGGACGCGCTCGCCAATTGCAGCGAGTGCGGTGCCAAGATTGATCGCCGTGGTGGTCTTGCCGACGCCGCCCTTCTGATTGGCCAGCGACAGGATGCGTGGATGGGGCGGTGGAGTGGGATCTCTATCTTCTTGATATAACTCGTCTAATTCGCTCATGCCCGATCGCCATATGTGATCGCGGAGGGGTTGCGCCGCTCGATCCGATCGAGTTCGACGATCCAGCCGTGCCCGCCCGTGCGGCTGGAATGGAGTCGCGGTTCGATATTCCAATATTTAGTGGCCTCGGTCAATTCAGCCTCTACATCTTGGCCCTTGAGAAACAAAGCTTTTGCGCCTTCTTTCACAAACGGTTCCGCAAAACCGACAAGCTGATGTAACGGAGCCAGCGCCCGCGCAGTGACGCAATCGACGCGACTGCCGATTCTATCCACACTATCCCCGATGCCCGCCAAATGCACGGTCGCAGCCGCAGAAGTTACGCGAACCGCCTCACGCAGGAAGGCCGCCTTTTTGGCGTTGCGCTCGACCAAATGGACATTGGCACCAGGCGTCTCGGCCAGGGCGCAGGCCAACACCACGCCAGGGAAACCGCCGCCGCTGCCAAAATCGACCCAGGCCTTCGCTGTCGGAGCCAGACTCAGAAGCTGGAGCGAATCGGCGACGTGTCGGGTCCAGAGGTGCGGAAGCGTCGATGACGCGACGAGATTGGTTTTGGCCTGCCACTCCACGAGGAGGTCAACATAGCGATCGAGCCGCGCCTCTGTTTCACGTGAAACGGGGGTGAGGGCGAGAGCTGCGGCCTTGTCCGCCGTCGAGAAGGGGTGACTTGCCTGTGCAGTAATTTTGACCATTGAAACGCCGTCGCCCTTGGGGCCGTCATTGCGAGCGAAGCGAAGCAATCCATCTCGCCACGAAACAGGCATGGATTGCTTCGTCGCTTGCGCTCCTCGCAATGACGACATCAATCATAGGATGGTGGGGCGAAGCGATACCCATCAGACGACCCGCGCATTGGACGATGGGTATCGCTACGCTCCATCCATCCTACATCAACGTTTCACGTGAAACAGATTTTACGCGCTCGCCTTCGAAGTCTTCCGCCGCACCTCACGACGCAGATACGCCGCCAGGATACCCAGCGCCGCCGGCGTCAAGCCATCAAGCCGGCCCGCCTGCCCCACCGTCCGCGGCCGCGCCGCCTCGAGCTTGGATCGCGCCTCATTGGAAAGCCCGGGCACATCGGCGTAGTCGATATCGGCCAGGACCAGTCCCTCGTCCCGCCGGAACGCATCGACGTCGGCGGTCTGGCGCTTGAGATAGACATCATACTTGGCGTCGATCTCGAGATGGACCGCGATGAAGGGATCGACGGCCGACAGCTCCGGCCAGATGCCGCGAAGCATCTCCCACTCGATCTCCGGATAGGCCAGCAACTCAAACGCCGAACGCCGATGGCCATCCCGGTTGAGAGCCAGGCCATGTCTGCCCGCCTCGTTGGGAGTCATCGTCAGGGACTTTGCCAACGCCTTGGCCGCCGCCAGCGCGGCCATCTTGTCGCGATGGCGCTCTGAGCGCGCCTTCCCTACGCAGCCCAAGGCGATGCCCTTGTCGGTCAGGCGCTGGTCGGCATTGTCGGCCCGCAGCGTCAAACGATACTCGGCCCGCGACGTGAACATCCGGTACGGCTCGGTGATGCCGCGGCTCACGAGGTCATCGATCATCACTCCGAGATAGCCGTCCGCCCGATCGAACACGATTGGATCTGCGCTGCCCGCAGCCAATGCCGCGTTCAGGCCCGCGACGATTCCCTGAGCCGCCGCCTCCTCATATCCGGTCGTGCCGTTGATCTGTCCGGCCAGGAAGAGACCCGGCAGGCGCCTGGTCTGCAGCGTCGGCTCGAGCTCACGAGGGTCGACATGGTCGTATTCGATGGCATAGCCCGGCCGGACCATCTTTACCCGCTCAAGTCCGGGAATGGTCGCAAGGATCGCGAGCTGAACCTCCTCCGGCAGCGAGGTCGAGATGCCGTTGGGATAGACCGTGGAGTCGTCGAGCCCTTCCGGCTCCAGGAAGATCTGGTGACCGTCGCGATCGCCGAACCGGACGATCTTGTCCTCGATAGAGGGACAATAGCGCGGACCACTGCTCTTGATCTGTCCGGAGTACATCGGCGAACGGTGCACGTTGGCCCGGATCACCTCATGGGTCGCCGGCGTCGTCCGGGTGATCCCGCACTGGATCTGCGGCGTCGTGATCCGATCGGTCATGACCGAGAACGGCTCCGGCGGATCGTCACCGGGTTGCATTTCAATGGCGGGCCAGTCGATCGTCGTGCCATCGAGCCGCGGCGGTGTGCCGGTCTTCAATCGCCCGAGCGTAAAGCCGATCCTCTCGAAGGACGCCGAGAGCCCTATCGCCGGCGCCTCCCCGACCCGTCCAGCGGGCCAGTTCTTTTCGCCGAGATGGATCAGACCACGCAAAAAGGTACCTGTGGTGATGACCACGGCACCGGCACTCCACTCGCGGCCGTCGCCCAAGCGAATTCCAGTCACCCGGCCATTCGAGACGATCAGCTCATCCGCCTCGCCTTCGACCACGCTGAGATTGGCAGTCTCCCGGATCGCGGCCTGCATGGCGGTGGCGTAAAGCTTGCGGTCCGCCTGGGCCCGCGGTCCACGGACTGCCGGACCCTTGCGGCGGTTCAACATCCGAAACTGGATCCCACCGGCATCGGCCACCCGGCCCATCAAACCATCCAGAGCATCGACCTCGCGGACCAGATGGCCCTTGCCGAGACCTCCGATGGCGGGATTGCAGGACATCGCTCCCACGGTCGCAAAGCGGTGCGTCACCAGCGCGGTCTTGGCACCCATCCGCGCAGCCGCACTCGCAGCCTCGCAGCCGGCGTGGCCACCACCGATGACGATGACGTCGAAGGAGTCCGCTCGGGAAATCATGCCGCGACTTCTATCCCGGAGTTGAAAAACGCGGAAGGGAGAAATTGCCGAGATTGTTTCACGTGAAACAACGGCTCCCGGAACCGGCCGACTGTTTCACGTGAAACAGGTCCCCATAGTTAAGGAAGCATTACTTACCTACACAGAACTCACGGAAGATGACGTCGAGAATGTCCTCGACGTCCACACGCCCGAGCAGCCTTCCCAGGGAGCGTGCCGCCAATCGAAGTTCTTCCGCCGCCAGCTCCTCGCCCTGCCCCACTACTGCGACACTGCGTCGAAGCGAAGTCGCTGTCTCCTGCAGGAGTTTCCGTTGACGGGCTCGGCTGATCAGTCCGCTCTCGGTGCCGCCAAAGTAGCGCTGGGCGAAATCAACCAATGCCGCGATCAGCTCCGGCACGCCATCGCCGCGGCTCGCCGAAATCTCGAAACTCCTTAGGCCCGGCGCGCCAGCTTCGGCCAATGGCCGAGCTGCTTCGAGATCGATCTTATTTCGCACTCGCCATATTGGCGCGGCCCCATCGTGATCGAACGCCGCCTGCAAAGAGTCGGCCAGCCACAGCACGAGGTCCGCATCCGCCGCACGCGCCCGGGCACGACGGACGCCCTCCTGCTCGACTGGATCGTCCGTCTCACGAATGCCCGCGGTATCGATCACCGTCACCGGATAGCCGTCGAGATCGAGCTGCACCTCGATGACATCGCGCGTGGTGCCGGCATGCGGCGACACGATCGCGACCTCACGGCGCGCAAGCTGATTCATCAACGTCGACTTGCCAACATTCGGCGGCCCCGCGATCGCAACGACGAGGCCATCGCGAAGCCGCTCGCTCCGCCCCTGCCCGGCCAGGACTTCCTCGATCTCGACCAGCAGCGCTTTGACCTTCGCGAGCGCCGGCGCGATCAATTCCGCCGGCACGTCGCCCTCGTCCGAAAAATCAATCCCGGCCTCGATCAAGGCAGACGCTTCGATGATCCGCGCGCGCCAATCGCGCGCTCTGTCGCCGAGCAGTCCCTTCAACTGGCGCAGCGCCTGGCGCCGCTGCCGATCGGTGTCAGCATGGATGAGATCGTCGAGACCTTCGGCTTCCGTCAGATCGAGCTTGCCGTTCTCGAAAGCGCGCCGGGTAAATTCTCCGGGCTCGGCCGGGCGCACATCTTCGAATCCGGACAGCGCCGCGAACAAAGCCGCCAGCACCGCGCGTCCGCCATGAACATGAAATTCCGCGACGTCTTCTCCGGTCGCGCTGGCCGGACCCGGAAACCACAACACCACCGCATCGTCGATCGGCCGCTGGCCGACATTCCCAAGCAGCGCACGGGTGGCCATTCGCGGCGACGGCAATTTGCCGGCAAGCGCCGTCACGATCTTTCCGGCCTGCGAACCCGAGACGCGCACCAACGCGATCGCGCTCGGTGGCCGGCCCGACGACAATGCAAAAATGGTCTGATCCCGCGGATGCATGGCCTATTTGTGCGGGAGGTTTTGAAAAGGCAACGCGATTCGATTCGGGGCCTGAACGCGCAGGCCATACCGCCGGCGTATTGCGAGACAGGTGCGGCAAGGATGCTGCAAAATCCGACGGGGCGCCCTTCCCTGGCAGCCGGATCAATATAAAATTCAATAGCTTAGATGGTTAACCAATTCCTAACGCCGATTTTCCGATCCTGCATTCGCGTCGCAGCGGCGACCGCAGCATGAAAAAGGGCGCCCCGCTTCCCGCGAGGCGCCCTCCTCCACACCTGGCCTGACGGATCAGGTGTTCATGGAATCGAAAAACTCTGAGTTGTTCTTGGTGTTGCGAAGCTTGTCGAGCAGGAAGTCGATGGCGTCCATGGTGCCCATCGGATTGAGGATCCGGCGCAGCACGTACATTTTCTTCAGGAGCTGCGGATCGGTGATCAGCTCTTCCTTGCGGGTGCCGGAGCGCGAGATGTCGATCGCCGGGAATGTCCGCTTGTCCGAGACCTTGCGGTCGAGGATCAATTCGGAGTTACCGGTGCCCTTGAATTCTTCGAAGATGACTTCGTCCATGCGGCTGCCGGTATCGACCAGCGCGGTCGCGATGATCGTGAGCGAACCGCCCTCCTCGATGTTGCGCGCGGCGCCGAAGAATCGCTTCGGCCGTTGCAGCGCGTTGGCGTCGACACCGCCGGTCAGCACCTTGCCGGATGACGGCACCACGGTGTTGTAGGCGCGACCGAGACGCGTGATCGAGTCTAGGAGAATCACGACGTCGCGGCCGTGTTCGACCAAGCGCTTCGCTTTCTCGATCACCATCTCGGCGACCTGGACGTGACGCACGGCGGGTTCGTCAAACGTGGATGACACCACCTCGCCCTTCACCGAGCGCTGCATGTCCGTGACTTCTTCCGGACGCTCGTCGATCAGCAGAACGATCAGATAGCATTCCGGATGATTGGCGGTGATGGAGTGCGCGATGTTCTGCATCAGCACCGTCTTGCCGGTGCGCGGCGGCGCCACGATCAAAGCGCGCTGGCCTTTACCGATCGGCGCGACGATGTCGATCACCCTTGCAGAAAGGTCTTTTCGCGTCGGGTCTTCGAGTTCGAGGCGGAAGCGTTGGTCGGGAAACAGCGGGGTCAGATTGTCGAAATTGACCTTGTGCTTGGACTTTTCCGGATCCTCGAAATTGAGGGTGTTGACCTTCAGCAGCGCGAAATAACGTTCGCCTTCTTTCGGGCTGCGGATGTGGCCTTCGATAGTGTCGCCGGTGCGAAGGCCGAAGCGGCGGATCTGCGACGGCGAGACGTAGATGTCGTCGGGGCCGGGCAGGTAGTTGGCATCTGGCGAGCGCAGAAAGCCGAAGCCGTCGGAGAGAACCTCAACGACGCCTTCACCGATAATATCGATTTCCTGGATCGCGAGCTGCTTGAGAATGGCGAACATCAGCTCCTGCTTGCGCATGGTGCTGGCATTTTCGACCCCGTTCTCTTCCGCGAACGAGACGAGCTCGGCCGGCGTTTTCGATTTGAGGTCCTGGAGTTTCATTTCCCGCATTGGGGTGGTCCTGTGGAGTGTTCTTTAGGGAAGGGGTGCGAGGTGGCTTAAGGAAAAAGCGGACACGAAAAAGGGAAGGTCCGCAGGTCTAAGCAAGGAAAGCGCCGGTGAGGCTTCAAACCTGATGCGGCGGCCGGTCCAATGAAGAAACCGGAACGCAGCCACATCCGCCTGCGTGGGGTGGGATTTCGACAATATAGAAAATCGGCCGGCGCTTCGCAAGCCGGAGAGAAATCGCGGCATCGACGAAAGCCGAGGCTAGAACGGCTTCACGATCACCAGGATGACGATAAAGATCATCAGGACGGTAGGTACCTCATTGATTATACGATAGAATTTTTGGCTTCTGGTATTCTGGTCGGCGGCGAAATCCTTGACCAATCGCGAAAAAAAGCCGTGGACACCCGACAGGACGAGCACCAGCGTCAGTTTGGCGTGAAACCAGCCGGACGTGTACCAGTGCCCGCTCCAGGCCAGATAAAGCCCGGCCAGCCAGGTAACGATCATCGCCGGATTGATGATCGCTTTCAGCAGTCGCCATTCCATCACCTTGAAGGTCTCGGATTGCTTCGATCCGACCTCGGCCTCGCAATGATAGACGAACAACCGCGGCAGATAGAGCATGCCGGCCATCCAGGAGATGACCGCAATCACGTGCAGCGCCTTGATCCACGGATACGCGGTGATCGTGATCCACTCGTACATTGCAGTCGCCCGGCCTTGCTCGTCCCTGG
Organism: Bradyrhizobium sp. AZCC 1678; assembly: GCF_036924765.1. Lineage (NCBI taxonomy): Bacteria > Pseudomonadati > Pseudomonadota > Alphaproteobacteria > Hyphomicrobiales > Nitrobacteraceae > Bradyrhizobium > Bradyrhizobium sp. AZCC 1678. The sequence continues at coordinate 742,293 of NZ_JAZHSE010000001.1, read as the reverse complement.
AATGTTCCAACCATCTCAGCGTTGCGAAGAAGCGCTGCCAGCGTGGGACGCAAGACATATCCGCAAAGCACCGCTTCTCTAAACTAATAATTTTAGAATCTTAGGTTTGAGTCTAAGTGACCGTGATTATGACTCACACAAAACAATCCCGCATGTTTGCGAGGCTTGTTCACAGTCCTCCCCAATTTCGGCCGGACACTGCGTCATCCTGATAACGCCACGCGCATCAATTGCTTGCGCCGTTTCGTGGTCAGCTTATGAAGAGACAAATCCACACCTTCCCACTATCATGGCGATGAGCCGGCGGACTTGTCCTCTCGCGAGGCCCTGTGAAGAAATGTCCGGGTTATCCCTGACGTGGCGACCCAGGGCCAAATATCTTGGTTAAGCTCCACAGGGATTCACAGGATACACAGGGGTTTTGGTGCCCACGACCGGCAATTATTTTCATCTTCATCTGGTGTCCGACTCGACCGGCGAGACGCTGATCACGGTGGCCCGCGCGGTGGCCGCGCAATACGCTAATGTGACCGCGGTCGAACATGTCTATCCGCTGGTGCGCAGCCAGAAGCAGCTCGACCGCGTGCTCGACGAGATCGAGGAGGCGCCGGGCATCGTGCTCTTCACGCTCTTGGAAAAGGATCTGGTTGGCCGGCTGGAGGCCAAGTGCAGAGACATCAACATCCCGAGCCTGTCGATCATCGGCCCCGTGATGCAATTGTTCGAGGCCTATCTCGGCGCGGCGACGACGGGGAGGGTGGGCGCCCAGCACGTTCTGAACGCGGAATATTTCAAGCGCATCGATGCCTTGAACTACACCATGATCCATGACGACGGCCAACACGTCGAAGGTCTGGAAGATGCCGACGTGGTTCTGGTCGGCGTGTCCCGCACGTCGAAGACGCCGACCTCGATCTATCTTGCCAACCGTGGGGTCCGCACCGCGAACGTGCCGCTGGTGCCGGGCATTCCGCTGCCGCACCAGCTCGAGACATTGAAAAAGCCATTGGTCGTCAGCCTTCATGCGACGCCGGAGCGGTTGATCCAGGTCCGGCAAAACCGGTTGCTGAGCATGGGTGCCGATACCCCCAATGATGATTACATCGATCGTCAGGCGGTGGCCGATGAAGTCGCCTACGCCCGGAAACTGAGTGCCAAATTCAGTTGGGCGCAGCTCGACGTGACGCGCCGCTCAATCGAGGAAACCGCCGCGGCCGTGCTGAAACTGTTCACCGATCGGCAACGGCAGCGGCTTCCGGAATGACGCGGATACGATGACGATCTGGCGCGGAAAAGATCCATTGATCCTGGCGTCGCAAAGCCGCGCGCGGCACATGCTGCTCGGCAATGCCGGCATTCCCTTCGAGGCCGTTCCCGCCGATATCGACGAACGATCCGTCCAGAACAATTCGGGACTTTCCGCGCCGGGTGAAATCGCGGGCCTGCTGGCGCGCGAGAAGGCGTGCTTCGTATCGTCAAAAAATCCCGGCCGTTATGTCGTCGGCGCCGATCAGACGCTGGCTTTGGGAAACCGCCTGTTCAGCAAGCCGGCCGGCCGCGCGCAAGCCGCGGATCAATTGCGCCTGCTTGCCGGCCAAACACACGAACTGCATTCTGCCGTTGCGGTTGCCCGCGACGGCAAGATACTGTTTTCCGAAGTTTCGGTCGCACGCCTGACCATGCGCGCTCTGACCGGGTCGGAGATCAGAGCGTATCTGGACGAGGCTGGCGAAGCTGTGACATCCAGCGTCGGCGCCTATCAGCTCGAAGGGCTGGGCGTGCATCTGTTCGAGCGCATCGAGGGCGACCATTTTACGATCCTCGGCCTGCCGCTGCTGCCATTGCTGGCGTTCCTGCGCGGCGAGGGACTGCTCAATGTCTAGAATCATCTCTTTGGAAACGGCGATCTGATGCGCATTCTCGGTTTGACCGGCTCGATCGGGATGGGAAAATCCACCACCGCAAAGCTGTTCGCCGAGGCGGGCGTGCCAGTTTACGACGCCGATGCGGCCGTTCACAAAATCTATGAAGGCGAGGCGGCACCGGCAATCGAGGCGGCATTTCCCGGCACGACCGTGAATGGCAAGGTCGATCGCGCCAAGCTTTCCGCCAAGGTGGTGCATGATCAGGCGGCGATCAAACAGCTAGAGCAGATCGTTCACCCGATGCTCGGCGCCTCCCGCAAGAAATTCCTCGATGAAGCCGAGGCCTCCGGCGCACCCGTCGTGGTGATGGATATCCCGCTATTGTTCGAAACCGGCGGCGAGAAACGCGTCGATGCTGTCGTTGTGGTCTCAACCGATCCGGCGACGCAGCGCGAGCGGATACTGGCGCGCGGCACCATGACGTCAGAGGCGCTCGACGGCATTCTGGCGCGGCAATTGCCCGATGCTGAAAAGCGCAAGCGCGCGGATTTCGTGGTGGATACGTCGCACGGACTGGACCCGGTGCGCACGGCAATCCGCGACATTCTGGCCGAGGTCGTTAAGATGCCGCAGCGGCGAGTGTGATTCGCCTTTAGCTCCGGTTCCTGAAATCCATGCGCGAAATCGTTCTCGATACTGAAACCACTGGCCTCGACCCGCTGCGCGGCGACCGGCTGGTCGAGATCGGCTGCATCGAAATCTACAACCGGATGCCGACCGGGCAGACCTTCCATCGCTACATCAATCCCGAGCGCGACATGCCGGCGGAAGCGTTTGCCGTGCATGGCCTGTCCAGCGAGTTCCTTGCCAGCAAGCCGCTGTTTACGGAAGTGGTCGAGGAGTTCCTGGAGTTCATCGGCGACGCACCGCTGGTGATTCACAACGCTTCGTTCGACATTAGCTTCATCAATGCCGAGCTCGACCGCATCAAGCGGCAGCCGGTTTCACGAGATCGCCTGGTCGATACGTTGTTGCTGGCCCGTCGCAAGCATCCCGGCGTGTCGAACCGGCTGGACGATCTCTGCTCGCGCTATGCGATCGACAATTCCCGCCGCACCAAGCACGGCGCGCTGCTCGACGCCGAGCTCCTGGCCGAAGTCTATATCGACCTGATCGGGGCGCGGCAGTCGCAGCTCATACTGGCGTCGGACACCCGCGTTACTGTCAGCAATGGATTTGGCGAAGCGCCGCGCCGGCAACGCGAGGCGCCGCTCGCGCCGCGAATCACCGAGGCGGACCGTGAAATCCATCGTGCCTTCGTCGCCACCTTGGGCGACAAGCCGATCTGGAACGATTTTCTGCCCGCCGCCGGCTAGCGCAGGCAGGTTCGGCCGAAACGGCGGACCATTTCGTGTCCCTGACGCAAGCAGGTGCGAGCGCTGCCAACCAAGCCCCATTCTACTTTGCATGGGGTTGTTTTCGCGATTTTGTGGGCTGCGCGCTGTGTCGCTGGCTTCAGCTCGGCTTTGCGCCGGAAGCAGCCTGGGCGGCAGCCTGCCGCTCCATGTTCTGGCGGTACAGGCCGACGAAATCGACGGGATCGAGCATCAGCGGCGGGAAACCGCCATCGCGGACCGCGGTGGCAATGATCTCGCGGGCGAACGGGAACAGCAACCGCGGGCATTCGATCATGACCAGCGGATGCAGGTTCTCCTTCGGCACATTGACGATGCGGAACACGCCGGCATAGGCGAGTTCGAAGCTGAACATCACCTTTCCGGCGTTTTCAGCTTTGCCCTCGATCGAAAGCGTCACTTCGAACTCGCTTTCCGAGAGATTGTTCGCGGAAACGTTGATCTGGATGTTGATCGCCGGCTGCTGCTGCTGCGGCGCCAGGGAGGAGGGCGCGTTCGGATTCTCGAACGACAGGTCCTTGGTGTATTGCGCCAGCACGTTGAGCTGGGGAGGTGCCTGCTCTTGGGGCGCGCCATTACCGTTGGTCATGAAACTTTCTCCTGAAGCGCTGCCGAGCGGAGACCGGTTGTCGTCTGAATTTCGCTCGATGGGGTGGGAATGCCTTTTCCGCGCGAGTGGCTATCATAGCCCCGCCTCGTTCCACAAGGATGACGGGCCGGCGGCGGACCCGTGAGAGCCGCGAAATGTGGCGGATATGCCCTAATACGGTCCTGCCGGCCGCCCAATACGTGCCCTAAATAATTGAATATGCGTGATTTCCGGACACGATCGGGTTTCCCCTCGCCCCCAAACGCGCTACAATTCACCCGCGCCAAAACGCGCCATTGGCCGGGCGAAGTTTCATGCCTACATGCTGCAGTCTCAATCGATGATGCAATCTCTGCCGTTCTCAGGGAAAACTCGTAAGAGAGCTTCTCACCAGGGAACGCTCGACCGCCGGGCCCGTTGCCGGCGTTAGAACCAGAAAGCGAATACGACGTGGATATTTACACCATCATCTTCCTGGCGCTGGCGGTCTTTATCTTCCTGCGCCTGCGCAGCGTCCTCGGACAGCGCACCGGAAGCGAACGGCCGCCTTATGATCGCGCCGCGCCCAACGTCGTGCAGCGAACGCAGGACAATAACGCCGTCCCGATACCAGGTGCGGTGATCGATCAGGCGCCGCTGGCGCCGAGCGCCGATGTCGCGCCGGCCGACCGCTGGAAAGGCATTGCCGAGCCGGGCACGCCGCTTGCCGCAGGCCTCGACGCCATTACCGCCCAGGACTCCTCGTTCGATCCCAGGCACTTCATCTCCGGCGCCCGCGGCGCCTACGAGATGATCGTGCTGGCCTTCGCCAATGGCGACCGCCGCGCGCTGAAGGATCTCCTGTCTAGCGAGGTCTATGAGAGCTTCGAGGCCGTGATCAAGGATCGCGAGAAGCACGAGCAGAAAACCGAAACGCGGTTTGTTTCGATCGACAAGGCCGAGCTGGTGGGTGCGGAAGCCCGCGACCGCGCGGCGCAACTGACTGTTCGTTTCGTGTCGCAGATGATCTCGGTCACCCGCGACAGGACCGGCGCCATTGTCGATGGCAATCCCGATAAGGTCGCCGATATCACCGATGTCTGGACATTCGCCCGCGACACGAGCTCTCGCGATCCGAACTGGAAGCTGGTTGGCACTGGAAGCGCGGCCTGAGACGCGACGCCTTGCGAGGCTCGCGTTTGGCGTGATCGCTTTGGCGTGTTCGCTGGCTCCGGTGGATGCCCTTGCGGCACGTCATGCGCGTTCGCAAAAGCCTTCGCATCCGCCGTCCGTCCGTCACCTGCCATATCCGCCACTTGAATTGCCGTTTCAGATCAGCGGCGGTCAGTATGCCCCGGTCGCATGGTCCGGGATCGCGGGCTGGAGCGAGGACGATCATCTCGCCGCCTACAAGGCGTTTCGGGTGAGCTGCAGGCCGATATCGGCGCAACGAACGCCGCCGGCCGATCCGAAGGCGCTCGGCACTTCGCTGCGCGATCCCTGCCTCGTCGCGAGAGGCCTGGAACTGTCCGACGGACTGAAGGCAAAAGCTTTCTTCGAGGATCATTTTCTCCCCTTGCGGATTTCGCGGCTTGGCGAAGGCGAGGGTTTTGTCACCGGCTATTACGAGCCCATCGTCGACGGCTCGCGGACGGAGAACGAGGTCTACAAGGTGCCGGTCTATCGCCGGCCGTCCAATCTGTTCGTCCGCGGCACCACACAGAGCTCGGCCGGCTTGCCGAACAAGGGCCAGGTGTTCCGCAAGATCGGCCGCCGCAAGCTGGTGCCCTATTACGATCGGGCTGAGATCGAGGACGGCGCGATTGAAGGCCGCGGCCTCGAAATCTGCTGGCTGAAGGAACAGACCGACCTGCTGTTCTCGCAGATCCAGGGTTCGGCGCGGGTCAGCCTCGACGACGGCTCGACCGTTCGTATCAATTACGATGCCCATAATGGCTATCCCTATACGGCGGTCGGCCGCATCCTGATCGAGCGCAACATCATCCCCAAGGATCAGATGTCGATGCAGAAGATCCGGGAGTGGATGGAGCAGAACCCCAATGAGGCCGACGAGCTGCGGCGGCAGAACAAGTCCTACGTCTTCTTCCGCGAGGTGCAGCTTTCCGACAAGGACGAAGCGGTCGGCGCCCAGGGCGTGCCGTTGACGCCGGGGCGGTCGATCGCGGTCGACAAGTCGCTGCATGTCTATGGCACGCCGTTCTTCATCGAAGGCGAGCTGCCGATCGAAACGGAGCAATCGAAGACACCGTTCCGCCGCCTGATGATTGCGCAGGACACCGGCTCGGCCATCGTCGGCCCGGCGCGCGCCGATCTCTATTTCGGCGCCGGTCTCGACGCCGGCAAGGTTGCCGGCCGTCTCCGCCACAATGCGCGCTTCGTCATCCTGGTGCCGAAGAGCCTCGATCCGGTGGCGCGCGGCCGCAAGATGCCGGTGCCCGACCAGCGGCCGTCGGAGACGATCGCTAAATTGTTCCCGCAAACCGATCCGCCGAAGGACCAGAAGAACGCTGCGAAGCCGCCCGAGGTGACCGCGGCGACCACCGCCAGGCCCGCGGCTCAGGCAGCACCGCCGACACCGGCAGCGGCGCCTTCGCAAATCCCGGCCGTGCAGGCTGCCGTGACAAAGCCGGTGCCGCTGCCCGAGCCGCGGCCGAAGCTTGAAGCGGCCTCCGTAAAGCCGCATCAGCGTCATTTGCGCCGATATCGCCATCATCGATGAAGCGCCGGCCGTCGAGTTTGATTCCCGAATTGCCGGAGCCGCCGCGACGCAAGCGCGGACTGAGCGAAGAGGACCGCGCGCTGTGGGAGAGCGTCGCCAAGCAGGTCAAGCCGTTGCGCAAACGGCACCGCCCTTCGAAGCCGCCGGCCGCCTCGACCGAAGCCGATAGCAAAGTCGCGCCGAAACCCGCCGCTTCGCCGAGGCACGTCGCCCCGGCACGAATCGTTGCTCCTTCAAAGCCGGAACCGCCGCCATTGGCGCCGATCGGCCGCCGCGAACGGTCGCATCTGTCGCGCGGGCGGAAGGAGATCGACGCCCGGCTCGACCTGCATGGCATGACGCAGACGAGGGCGCATCGCGCGCTGTTCGGCTTCCTGCAGCGCGCCCATCATGACGGGCTGACCTTCGTGCTCATCATCACCGGCAAGGGCAAGATCGGCGCCGAATCCGAGCGCGGCGTGCTCCGCCGCCAGGTGCCGCTATGGCTCGACCTGCCGGAATTCCGCTCGCTGGTGGTCGGCTTCGAGGAAGCCCATATCGGCCATGGCGGCGAGGGCGCCTTGTACGTCAGGGTGCGGAGATCGAGAACTTAGACCTGTCAGAACGGCCGCACGATCCCGACTCGCGGAATCAGGGTCACGATCCAGCCGAACACCATTGTCTTCCGGTCATCGCCCGGTATCGGCGGCACTTCTTTTGAAGGCAGCGTCTTCACCGCGTGCAGGATCAGGAACAGGCACACCGCCCAGTTCGAAATCCACCTCGAGTAATCGAAGATCATCGCGAACATGATGAGATAGCCGAGGCTGACGACGACGATTGCGGCCGTGACGATCCAGCGATGTGCTTCTATTGATAACGCTGCGATCAGATTGACGAAATATCGACAGAGCGGCGTGTGCAGCCAGATCAGGAGCGCAAATACGGGAATGCCGAGGAGGTTGTGCGGCAGCCGCTGCCAGGTATCCAGAACTTCCTTCGAGAGTGGCTGGTACCAGATATAGCCAAAGCTCAGCAGCTTGGTTTGCGATGGGTCGGCCATCCGGCTCTGCAGATAGGCGACGAACTCCGCCTCCGGTACCGCCATCGTGCCGTAGAATTGCGCGGCGATGAAGAGCAGGCCTATGGCCGCGAGCGATGCCATGCCAACAGCGGCGTTCTGTCGGCTCACGCCCTGCACGAGGTAATGACGCAACGCCACGATGGCGGCGATCGTCGGTACATACATCAGCAGATGAATGTGATGGATCAGAACAAGCATGATCGAAAACGCCGCGGCAAGCAACACATAGGCAAGCGAACGTGCCGGAACCAGCAGCAGACAGATCGCAAGCAGGCATCCGTAGATGTCGAAGTGCCCGAGCGTGTGCATAAAATTCTTCAGGAAAAACGGCGAGCCCGCCATGAACATGAACAGCGGCAAATGCTTTTGATCAAAACCAAACGTTCGGCGGAATAACTGTACGAACAGCCCTGCCGTCACCAGCCACACCGTGCCGCTGAGCACAAACACCAGCCACACCGGCACCTTGGCCGTGAACAGCGAGACGATCGCGCCGATCAGGGCGCGCTTGGTGAAGCCGAAATGATAATCGACCAGCAGATGGAGGTAGGGGACGTAAGGCGGCAGCGCGATCTTGTGCCAGAACACCCCGACCAGCACGGCGCCATTGACGGCAAGCATCAAGCGCCAGGGGTTTTCCCATAGCCGCAAATTCAGGTTCATCGTCGTCCCGGCCAAGCGATAGCGCGAGCCGGGACCCATAACCACAGGCCGGCGTCACAGACGGGATAGCGGCCCCAGCGAGAGCGCACAATGAAGATTTGTGGTTGTGAGCGCGTAGCCCGGATGGAGCGCAGCGCAATCCGGGAACGGTGAATCCACGTGCGCAAGGCCCCGGATTTGCGCTGCGCTCCATCCGGGCCACGAAATGCCTACAAAATAAACCGGCTCAAATCGGCGTTCTTGGCGAGGTCGCCGACGTGCTTCTGCACGTAATCGGCGTCGACCTTGATGGTCTCGCCATGCCGGTCCGGCGCGGCGAATGAAATCTCATCGAGCACCCGCTCCATCACCGTCTGCAGCCGCCGCGCGCCGATATTCTCCACCGTCGAATTGACGGCGACCGCGATATCCGCCAGCGCGTCGATGGCGCTGTCGGTGATGTCGAGCGTGACGCCTTCGGTCTGCAGCAGCGCGACATATTGCTTGATCAGCGAGGCCTCCGGCTCGGTCAGGATGCGGCGCATGTCGTCGCGTGTCAGCGCTTCCAGCTCGACGCGGATCGGTAGCCGCCCCTGCAGTTCCGGCAACAGGTCCGAGGGCTTTGAGATATGGAACGCGCCGGAGGCGATGAACAGGATGTGGTCGGTCTTGACCGCGCCGTGCTTGGTCGAGACCGTGGTGCCTTCGATCAGCGGCAACAGGTCGCGCTGCACGCCCTCGCGCGAAACGTCGCCGCCAGTACGGCCGTCGCGCACGCAGATCTTGTCGATCTCGTCGAGAAACACGATGCCGTTGTTCTCGACCGCGTTGATGGCTTCCAGTACCAGCTGATCGCTGTCCAGCAATTTGTCGGATTCCTCGTTGACGAGAATCTCGTGCGAGCTTTCGACCGTCAGGCGGCGGGTCTTGGTTCGCCCGCCCATCTTTCCGAAGATATCGCCGATCGAAATCGCGCCCATCTGCGCGCCCGGCATTCCCGGGATCTCGAACATCGGCATGCCGCCGGAGGATTGCGTCTCGATCTCGATTTCCTTGTCGTTGAGCTCGCCGGCGCGCAGCTTCCTGCGGAAGGAATCGCGGGTGCCGGGGCTCGACGCCGGTCCGACCAGCGCATCTAGCACGCGTTCTTCGGCGGCTTGCTGCGCGCGGGCCTGCACGTCCTTGCGCTTGCGCTCGCGGACCTGCACGATCGCGACCTCGACGAGGTCGCGGATGATCTGCTCGACGTCGCGGCCGACATAGCCGACCTCGGTGAACTTGGTGGCCTCGACCTTGATGAAGGGCGCGTTGGCCAGCTTCGCCAGCCGCCGCGCGATCTCGGTCTTGCCGACGCCGGTCGGCCCGATCATCAGGATGTTTTTCGGCAGCACCTCTTCGCGCAAGCTGCCGGTGAGCTGCAGCCGCCGCCAGCGGTTACGCAGCGCGATCGATACCGCGCGCTTGGCGTCGGCCTGGCCGACAATGAAGCGGTCGAGTTCGGAGACGATTTCACGGGGAGAAAAGTCGGTCATACGTACATTCTTACACGGATAGGGTTGGTTGCGGGAGGCGACGCGCGAGCGTCGATGGTGCCAATTTCAATATCCCGGCCCGAAGTGGCTTCCATCCGGCGCTGAGCAACAGCACGAAAGCGCCGAGGGTCAGGATTGTGAGCGGGGTCGTTATGTCGGAAAGGCCCGCCTGGCGGATCAGAGTCCAGAAGGCGCCTCCTGCATAGACGAGACCGGATACCAGCAGAGCGCGGCGGTCGATCAGGACCGCGACAAGGCTAAGTGCCAGAAACACGGCCACTACGGCAACAGCAGGTTTGGGTTCGAGTTTCGCGCCCACGTCGAACACGCCACCAATTAACGAGTGTACGATGAGCGGCGCAGCAAGCAGATGTAGCCAGAAGGCAATATCGGTTCGGCGTGTTAGCCGTTCCGGATCCGTCATGTCAAACCGCATGGCCAAGCCAAAAATAGCGAGGCCGCAAACGAAAGTCAGGGCGCTGTACGCGCCGTGCGGTAGCTGCGGAAAAAGCCCATAAGCTAGTCCTATGACTGTGAGCAGCAACGCGCCGCACCCCGCCGCGATAGTTATGGGCACCCGAAAGCGCCAGTAGTGCAGTGCCGTCAGCAGCACGGTCATAAATGCGGCGCTCGCCAACGTCGCTGGCTCGAACCCACCAAGTCCGAAAAGCCCCGATGCAGATAGCGGGCGGCTGTATAGCCCAGCGTCCGCCCCGAGAAAGACGGCGCTGGCGGCGAAAGCGGCCCAGGCAAATACGATCAGGAGAACGATGCTTGGTAACGCCATGCGCCGCTGCCGGGTGAAGAATTCGGCGAGTAGCCAGGCTGTAACGGCGACTGCTATCCACATACCAACCGGCCCACTGGATGACAGGGCAAAATAGCCGACCGCCCCAATGAACATGGCAAGGCCAATGGTGACAAAGATGTCGCTGAAGCCGCTGATGAAGCGAAGCTGTTCGTCGTCGGGCGAGACAGGCAATTCCGGCGGCTCGCCGGCATTTTCCAACGCGCGCAGGCGTTCGGCCTGTTCGGCCGTGATAATTCCGCGCTCAACGCCTTTCGCCAAAATCTCGCTTGCAATCATCGACACTGGACCTCTGGAGTTAAGTAAGCCGGATCAGGCCTGTCGCAAGCAGCCGACACAATCGTCTCTAGATAATCGGCGGTCCGCCTTGCCAAACCTTGATCGCCTCGAAGGGGTGAATCAGCATGATGATGTTGAGCGTCAGATTGTCGCGAATGTGGAGCGTCATTACGAGTTCGAACAACAGCGCCACCGCCACCGTGATGGCGACCGGAAGCCTTTTTGCCAAAAGGAAGCCGCCGATCATCGCAAGTGAATCGGAGATCGAATTGACAATGGTATCGCCGAAATAATCCAGCGAGATCGTGCCGGCGCGGTAGCGGTTGATGATCCAGTCGGAATTTTCGACCAGTTCCCAGCCGCCTTCCACCAGCATGGCAAGGATCAGGCGGCCCTGCCAGGCGAGGCGAGGGAAGGCGAGGAAGGTTGCGCCGTAGAACAGGATGCCATGCAGGATGTGCGACAGCGTGTACCAGTCGGCGATGTGCTGCGAATTCTCCGAACTCTGCACCACGCCGTGCCAGAGTTTTACATAGCCGCAGGCGCAGATCGGCAGACGGCCCATCCCGTACAGGATCGCGGCTTGAGCTGCGAGGATGCCGGCTGCGATCAACGCCCAATGCCACGTCGAAAGCGCGCGGATGACCGGGGCTTTGTCGATACTGCTGGTGGAGGTCATGCGTTGCGGACCATCAATAGAGCGGGGCCATCAGGTGTATCGACCATACCCGCTTTTTCAAAGCCCGCTTTCTCGTAGGCGCGAACGGCCCGGGTGTTGGCCGGATCGGGATCGGTGACAATGCGCGGCGCACCATTCCTCAAGCGCTCGTCGACGAAGGCGCGAATGAACGCCGAACCGTGGCCGCGTTCAATCATGCCGGGCTCGCCGATGAACTGGTCGATACCGCTTGTGCCGCGCGGATGTACGCCAAACCCAGAATTCCACGCGGTTAGGTCGTAGCACTGCAGATAGGCGAAATCGCTGTTTCCTGCCGAGACGATGAATTGATCCATCGCGGGTTCATCGAGATCGCCGCTGACCAGCTCATACTGTTCCGATGGATCTCCCCACCATTGCACGACATGCGGCTCCGCCAGCCAGCGCCGAACCAGCGGCAGATCATTTGTCGTCATCGGGCGGAAGACATAGTCCGACGCCATGACCGGGGGCTCCCCTCAGAGCGTTTCGATCGTGACGTTGCGGTTGGTGTAGACGCAGATGTCGGCGGCGATATCGAGCGCGCGGCGCACGATGCTCTCGGCGTCCTTGTCGGTATCAACCAGCGCACGCGCCGCGGCGAGCGCATAATTGCCGCCCGAACCGATCGCCATCACGCCCGCTTCCGGCTCCAGCACGTCGCCGGTGCCGGTCAGGACCAGCGAGACGTCCTTGTCGGCGACGATCATCATGGCTTCCAGCCGGCGCAGATAGCGGTCGGTCCGCCAGTCCTTGGCAAGTTCGACCGCCGCGCGGGTCAATTGCCCGGGATACTGCTCAAGCTTGCTTTCCAGCCGCTCGAACAGGGTGAAAGCGTCGGCGGTCGCCCCGGCAAAGCCACCGATCACGTCGCCCTTGCCCAGTTTGCGGACCTTTTTGGCGTTCGACTTGATGACGGTCTGGCCGATCGAGACCTGGCCGTCACCGCCGATCACCACCTTGCCGCCCTTGCGGACCGTCAAAATCGTGGTGCCGTGCCAGATCGGCAGGCTGTTTTCAGATGCTTGCATGAATTGCCCTCGTTCCCGTCAGATTTAGGGGCTGGCGGGGAGGGTTACAATCGCGGCCGGGATTCCGGTCACCATAGGCCGAAGTTCAGCCTCCAAAAGCGTCATCCCGCAGTAGCGAAGGCGACATCCGCCTGTTAAAAGGGCCGCGTTTTCGGCCTCCAGGTGGCCAAAGGGAAGCAGTTTTCATGCGCATAGCGTCCATCAAGCGCAAGACCAAGGAAACCGACATCGAGGTCGCGGTAAACCTCGATGGCACGGGCGTGTCCAAGGTATCGACCGGCATCGGCTTTTTCGACCATATGCTCGACCTGCTGGCCCGGCATTCCCGCATCGACATCACCGTGAAGGCCGATGGCGACCTCCATGTCGACCACCACCACACCACCGAGGACGTCGGCATCGCGCTGGGCCAGGCCGTGAAACAGGCGCTCGGCACCATGGCCGGCATCACCCGCTACGCCTCGATCCACATGCCGATGGACGAGACGCTGTCGCGCGTCGTGATCGACATTTCGGGCCGGCCGGTGCTGGTGTTCAAGGTCGATTTTCCGCGCGACAAGGTCGGTCAATTCGATACCGAGCTGGTGCGCGAATGGTTCAACGCCTTCACCGTCAACGCCGGCGTGACTTTGCACGTCGAGACCTTATATGGCGAGAACAGCCATCATATCGCCGAATCCTGCTTCAAGGGTCTGGCGAGGGCGCTTCGTGCCGCGGTCGCGATCGATCCAAGCGCGGCCGGCGAAGTACCTTCCACCAAGGGTCAGCTCGGCGGCTGATTTCTTGTTCGCGTTTTTCGTTCGCGGCGGAGAGGTTCGATGCCGGTCTACACAGTGCATGCTCCCGTAGCCAACGGCGCCGATCTCGCGGCGACCGACAAGTTCGTCTTTGTCCGCGACGGCTTCCATTTCTGGGCCGCGGTTGCGAGTGTGATCTGGCTGTTGTGGCACCGGCTGTGGCTGGCGCTGATCGGCTGGATCGTTCTGATGATCGCCGTCCAGTTCGGGATGTCGGCGCTGGGCGCCAGCCGCGGCACGATCTTCATGGTCGTCGTCCTGATTGCGATCCTGATGGGATTCGAAGCGGCGACCTTAAGACGCTGGACCCTGTCGCGGCGCAAATGGCGCCAGCTCGATATCGTGGTCGCTGACGACGAGGAAACGGCCGAACGCCGGTTCTTCGAGCGCTGGACGGCCCGGCAGCGTGGCCTGACCAACGACCAATGGGCGGTCGACCGCGGCGCGCCGCCGCCAACCCGCAACATTCCGGGCCAGCCGTTCTCCAAACCGCCGCCATTGCCGCAAGGCGGGATCATCGGTCTGTTTCCGGAACCGGGAGGGCCGCGATGAGCGTTGCGATCATCGACTACGGCTCGGGTAATCTCCACTCGGCGGCAAAAGCCTTCGAGCGGGCCTCGCGGAGCATGGAAGAGCCGCAGAAGGTCGTGGTGACGCGCGATCCCGAGGCCGTGTATCGCGCCGACCGCATCGTGCTGCCCGGCGTCGGCGCCTTCGCCGATTGCCGCCGGGGCCTCGACGCCGTGGACGGCATGCTGGAAGCGATGACCGAGGCTGTGCGCGTCAAGGCGCGGCCGTTCTTCGGCATCTGCGTCGGCATGCAGCTGATGGCCACGCGCGGCAAGGAGCACGTCGTCACCGAGGGCTTCAACTGGATCGCGGGCGATGTCGAGAAGATTGCGCCGCGCGAGGAAAATTTGAAGATCCCGCACATGGGATGGAACACGCTCGATATGATCCGTGAACACCCGGTGCTGGAGCGGCTGCCGCTCGGACCGAAGGGACGCCACGCCTATTTCGTGCACTCCTATCATCTCAATGCCTCCAACGAGGCCGATGTGCTGGCGCGCGCCGATTACGGCGGGCCGGTGACCGCAATCGTCGGCAAGGACACCGCGATCGGCACGCAGTTTCACCCCGAGAAGAGCCAGCGCTTCGGCCTGGCCCTGATCTCGAATTTCCTGAAGTGGAAGCCGTGATTCTCTTTCCCGCCGTCGACCTGAAAAGCGGCCAGTGCGTGCGCCTCGAGCAGGGCGACATGGCGCGCGCGACCGTGTTCAACCTCGATCCCGCGGCGCAGGCGCGGTCCTTTGCCGAGCAGGGATTCGAATATCTGCACGTCGTCGATCTCGACGGCGCCTTTGCCGGCAAGCCGATGAATGCACTGGCGGTGGAGGCGATGCTCAAGGCCGTCACCATGCCGGTGCAGCTCGGCGGCGGCATTCGCGATCTCAAGACCGTGGAAGCCTGGCTGGACAAGGGAATTGCCCGCGTCATCATCGGCACGGCCGCGGTGCGCGATCCCGAGCTCGTGAAGAGCGCCGCGAGGAAATTTCCCGGCCGCGTCGCTGTTGGCCTCGATGCGCGCGACGGCAAGGTCGCCGTCGAAGGCTGGGCCGAGACCTCGCAGGTGACCGCGCTCGAAATCGCACAGCGTTTTGAGGATGCCGGCGTCGCCGCCATCATCTTCACCGACATCGCGCGCGACGGCCTTTTGAAGGGCCTAAACCTCGATGCGACGATTGCCCTTGCGGAGCGGATATCGATTCCCGTCATCGCGTCGGGCGGTTTCGCTTCGATCGATGACGTGAAAGCCTTGCTTGAGCCACGTGCCAAGAAGCTTGCGGGTGCGATTGCTGGCCGCGCGCTCTATGACGGCCGGCTCGATCCGACTGCGGCGTTGACGCTGATCCGCAACGCACGCGCCGCGGCTTAGGAGTATCGCCATGTTCAAGGTCCGCGTGATCCCCTGTCTCGATGTGAAAGATGGAAGGGTGGTCAAGGGCGTCAATTTCGTCGACCTGCGCGACGCCGGCGATCCGGTGGAAGCGGCGATTGCGTATGACGCGGCCGGGGCCGACGAATTGTGCTTCCTCGACATTACCGCGACCCATGAAAACCGCGGCACCATGCTGGATGTCGTCCGCCGCACGGCGGAGGCCTGCTTCATGCCGCTGACGGTCGGCGGCGGGGTCCGCACCATCGACGACATCAAGACGCTGCTGCGGTACGGAGCCGACAAGGTCTCGATCAATTCCGCCGCGGTCTCCAACCGTGAATTCGTCAAGCAGGCGGCCGAAAAATTCGGCGAGCAGTGCATCGTGGTCGCGATCGACGCCAAGCGGGTCAAGCGCGGCGGCGGCGGTGAGCGCTGGGAGATCTTCACCCATGGCGGGCGCAACTCCACCGGGATCGACGCCGTCGAATACGCGCAGGAAGTGGTATCGCTCGGCGCCGGCGAAATCCTGCTGACGTCAATGGACCGCGACGGCACAAGGCAGGGGTTCGACCTGCCGCTGACGCAGGCCATCGCCGACAGTGTCCCTGTACCGGTCATCGCCTCCGGCGGCGTCGGCAATCTCGACCATCTGGTCGACGGCATCCGCCAGGGCCACGCCACCGCGGTGCTGGCGGCCTCGATATTCCACTTCGGTGAATTTACCATACGCCAAGCCAAGGAGCACATGGTGCGCGCCGGCCTGCCGATGCGGCTCGATCCCTGACGACTCCCCGTCACAAAAGTGCTAAGTCCCTGATCGGGACGGCGTCGCGGCCTTCGGCCGGGCGCAAGTGTTGAGTTCGGTTGATGTCGCGTTTCACGATCCATGATCTGGCCGCCACCATCGATGCACGGGCCGCATCGGGAGGAGAGGCGTCCTACACCCGCAAATTGCTCGACAAGGGCGCGGAGCATTGCGCCAAGAAGCTGGGCGAGGAAGCGGTCGAGACCGTGATCGCGGCGGTCGAGAATGATCGGGACCACCTGATCGCCGAAAGCGCCGACCTGCTGTTTCACCTGCTGGTGCTTTTGAAGGCGCGCGGCGTCAAGCTCGATGAGGTCGAGGCCGCGCTGGCGCAGCGGACGTCGATGTCCGGGCTCGAGGAAAAGGCGTCGCGCAAGCGCGACTGACCGAGAGGGCAGTTCATGGATATCCGCACCCCCGACCAGCAATACAACCCCTACCGTATCTTCACCCGCGAGCAGTGGGCGCGCTTGCGCGACGATACGCCGATGACGCTGGAGCCGGGCGAATTCGAGCGGCTGCGCTCGATGCACGATCGCCTCGACATGCAGGAGGTGGAGGACATCTACCTGCCGCTGTCGCGCCTGTTGTCGATCTATGTCGACGCCACCCATCGTCTCTACCAGGCGCAGCGCCAGTTCCTCGGCATCCGCGACCGCAAGGTACCCTATATCATCGGCGTCGCCGGGTCGGTCGCGGTCGGCAAATCGACCACCGCGCGCGTGCTGCAGGCGCTGTTGGCGCGCTGGTCGCCGCGGCCCAAGGTCGACCTGGTGACGACAGACGGTTTTCTGTTTCCCAATGCCGTGCTCGAGCGGCAGGGGCTGATGCAGAAAAAAGGCTTTCCCGAGAGCTACGACCTGCCGATGCTGCTGTCGTTCCTCTCCGACATCAAGGCCGGCCGCCGGCCAGTGCGCGCGCCGGTCTATTCGCATCTGGTCTACGACATCGTGCCGAACCAGTGGATAGAAGTCGACCGCCCGGACATCCTGATTGTCGAAGGCGTCAACGTGCTGCAGACCGGCCGCCTGCCGCGTGATGGCAAGGCGGTGCCGGTGGTGTCCGACTTCTTCGATTTCTCGGTCTATATCGATGCCGAGGAGCCGGTGCTGCGCGAATGGTATGTGCGGCGCTTCCTCGCACTCAGGGATACCGCGTTCCACGATCCCAAATCGTACTTCCATCGCTACGCAGTCTTGTCGGACGAGGAGGCCACGGCGACCGCGATCGCGATCTGGGAACGCACCAACCTCGCCAATCTCGAGGACAATATTCTGCCGACCCGGCCGCGCGCGACGCTGATCCTGAAAAAGCGCGCCGATCATCTGGTCGAGACGGTGGCGCTACGGCGGCTGTGACATAAGCGTCGGTTTCGCAGGGTGGGCAAAGGCGCGTTTGCGCCGTGCCCACCATCACAACCTCGCGCTAGATGGCGGGCACGCTCCGCTTTGCCCACCCTACAAATTCTTCGCTGTCACCTCACGCCGCGATGTGCCGGGACGCGATGAGGCCGGAGAGCGCCTCGGCGAGTTTCTCGCGGTCGAGCGGCTTGATCAAAAATCCGTCCATGCCGGCTTCGAAGCAGGCATAGCGGTCTTCCACCAGCGTGTTGGCGGTGAGTGCGAGGATCGGCGTCCGGCCTCCCGGCTCGCCGGCCTCTAGGGTGCGAATCCGCTTGGTGGTTTCGATGCCGTTGAGCTGCGGCATCTGGATGTCCATCAGGACCAGATCGTAGGGGGTCCCAGCGGCTTTCGCCGACAGCCAGGATTCCAGCGCCTCGGCGCCGTTGCTGGTGATCACGGCGTGATGGCCGAGCCGGCCGAGCAGCGAGCGGATCAACAGCGCATTGATCTGATTGTCCTCGGCGACCAGGATCGACAGGCCCTTGGCTGACGGCGCGGCTGATGACTCGATCGTGTCGATGGCCGGCTCCAGGCTCGGCGCGGCCACCTCCGGCGCGGTCGTCAGGCGCGCCGCGAGCGAAGCCGCGCGCAACGGCTTGACCAGATAGCCGGTGAGGGCGGAGGTGGCGGATGGCTGCAATTCCTGCCGCGTCGCCGGCGTGAACATCACGATACGCTGCGTGGCATGCAGGCGCGCGGCTTCGCCGAGCCGTTCGATATCGGCCAGCCCCAGCGCGTGATCGATCAGCACGGCGTGCCAGGGCCGCTCGGGCAGCAGGGCCTCGGCGACATCGGCGTCGGAAAGCATGCAGGTCTGTCCGCCCCAGCGCTGCAGCCGCCGCGCAGTCAGCGAGGCCTCGATGCTCTGTGGCGAGACCAGCATGATCGACTGGCCGGAGAGATCGGGCGCCGCGAAGGAGATTTGTTCGCCGTCGGCGGCGGCGAGCGGGATGGACACTTCGAATGTCGCGCCGGCGCCCGGCTGGCTCTCCAGCGTGATGCGGCCGCCCATGCGCTTGACGATGCGGTCGGAGATGCTCAGGCCAAGCCCGGTGCCGCCATAGCTGCGGGCGATCTTGTCGTCGGCCTGTTCGAACTCGCGGAAGATCCGCTCGCGCGCCTCTGGCGCGATGCCGATGCCGGTGTCGCGCACCAGAAAACTGATTTCATTGGGCCAGATGCCTGGCTCGACGATCAGAGCGACGCCGCCGGTCGAGGTGAACTTGATGGCGTTGCCGGCGAGATTGAGCAGCACCTGCCGCAACCGCGCCGCGTCGCCGATCACGTGCATCGGCAGCCGCTCGTCGACATAGGCGGCGATCTCGATTTTCTTGGCCTCCGCGCGCGGCGCCAGCAATTCGGTGATGTCCTCGATCATGCCCGACAGCGCGAACGGACGATGTTCGAGATCAATCTTGCCGGCCTCGATCTTGGAGTAATCCAACAGCTCCTCGATCAGCGAGAGCAGCGCGTCGCCGGAAGTCTTCACCGCCTTGACATAGGTCGCCTGTTCCGGCGTCAGCGGCGTGTCCATCAACAGCCCGCTCATGCCGATGATGCCGTTGAGCGGCGTGCGGATCTCATGGCTCGCCATCGCGAGGAAGCGCGACTTGGCGCGGCTTGCCGCATCGGCCTGGTCGCGGGCCTCGGCCAGCGCGCGCTCGCTTTCGGTGCGATCGGTGACGTCGCGGCCGACGCTTTGCATTTCCGCCGGCCCCCCGGCGTCGTTGCGGACGAGGCCTTCGCGCCATGCGATCCAGCGCGGGCCGAGCGGACCTGATATCTGCTGGTCGTGAACGCGAGTGCCGTTCGGTTCGAGCGCGATGTCGCCCTGTTCGAGAACTTCAAGCGCAAAACGGCTGCCGATCAGCGCGTCGCACGGCATTTGCGCGAGTTCGCAATAGGCATCGTTGGCATAGGTGATGCTGCCCTCGGCGTCGCGCAGCACGATCAGATCGCCCTGCGATTCGAACAAGCGGCGGGCGCGCTGCTCGGCTTCCTGCAATTCCCAGTTCCGGTCGGCCAGCGCTTCATTGTGCAGGGCGACCTTGCGCATCTTCTTGCGCATCAGGCGGAGCCGGACGCTGAAAGTGGCGAGCGCGACGCAGGCGAGAGCAAACAGGAAAGCAACGCCGATCGCAAAGGCATGCGGGTCATAGCCGGAATTTTCCGTCTTGCTTCCGGTAATGAATCCATAGGCGGCGCCGAACACGATCGAGAAGATCATGAAGGAGCGCAGCGTGAAGGTCAGCCAGGGATGCCGGCGACCGAAACGGCGAAAGCGAAGTTTGATCCGGAAAGTCCGTCCCATCGCCAATGACCCTGAGATTGCTGCCTGAACTGAACCGGCCTGCTTCGCCGCCCCTCTGGGCATACGATGCGTTGCCGACGTTGCAAAGTGCTTGAGGCTCCCAGCGCGCAACGGCCGCGATGAGAACAGGGTAAATGAAACCTTAAAGTAACGCCGCTTCGACGCGGCGGCGCTCGCTGCGGGCGCCGACGATCAGGGCTGCGGCATCGAGCAGCGAAAGGCTCTTCGAGGACACGAAGATCCGGTAGTCGGCCGGGCCATCCCGCGAAAGATAGATGACGGGATCGGAGGGCGAGGGATTGCGGGAGATCGCGACCAGCCGCGGCGGGGCGTTGCTCTCGCAGGCGCCGGCTTCGGCCGTATCGATGTCGTCGATCACGGTGAAGTCAGCCGTTTCCGCGTCGTCGGAGATCTGGACCCGCACCGTCGCATGGGAGGGGTCTTCGGTGAAGGCGACGTTGTGGTGCGCCTGCCAGGAGAGAGCGGCGATCTGGACGGACGTACCCGCTATCTCGATGCAGGCCCTGGGTCCTGCCAAAAACTCGCCGCGCGCGAACAGGGCGGCAAGCGCCAGCGGAACAACCGAGGCCAGGATATTCAAACGCAACATGACACGCTACCCGCTCACCATACGCCCGCGACAGGGGCTTATGGTTGGCGGAGGGTAAAGGAAACTAGTTACCGCGGTGTTGACGCTGGTTGTTTTTTGTTGGTTCGGCATCCTCAGTGCGAGTGGGGCGGAGCGAGCCGAGGTTGCAGCTACAAGGGAGGCCGTCATGCCCCGCGAAGACGGAGTATCCAGGACGCTGCGGCCTATCCGCGTCATTGCGAGCGAAGCGAAGCAATCCATTCTTTCTTTGTGCCGGGGCATGGATTGCTTCGCTCGCAATGACGGTGGGATACAGTTTCGCGATCTCGCGGCGCATTGCGTCCGAGGTTTGCATCTTCGTTTGCCCTCTTCGAAATCAGAGGGCGCAGAGAAGACCGGGTGCTTGCTGCACCCGCGGTCTCGCGTGCGATTTGCGCAAACAAAACTGCACACGAGCATACAGGGCAGCGGGAGCATTCCGGCCTTCCCTGCGCAATGGCTTTACGGCTTACTTCGTGCTCTTCCCGGAGAACGGCTCTTTTGCCTCCGTCGCCCCCGAGAAGCTTCGCTTCTCTTGGACTTAGCGCCAGCACCGCGGCGCCCGAACCACACGACTTCGCCGTACGCTCAAGCCGCACACGTCAGTCGCAGCTCTCGCGTCCATCGCATCTCACCGCGCGTTCGTGACGATGGCCAACGCCCCTCAATCGGGTGAGACGGCGGAGTTATGCGGCTGATTTGGCCTGCGGCGGAAGCAGAATATTTTTGCGCGAAGGGCTGGACGACCCAAATCACCTTGATGCGCCTTGCAAATTTCGGCTGAGCGCGCAGCGCTTAAGCCGCCCGTCTCAAATCCTCGGCCAGTGCGCGATAGGACAACGCCTCCGCCAAATGAATCCGGCCGATCTTTTCCGCGCCGTCGAGATCGGCGAGCGTGCGGGCGACGCGCAGCACGCGGTGATAGCCGCGGGCGGTGAGCTTCATAGTCTCGGCGGCGTCGCGCAAAAGCTTTTGCCCCTGCGCATCCGGCTGCGCAATCGTTTCCAGCAGCGAAGCCGGCGCTTCGGCGTTGGTGCGGATATGCGGCAGGCCGGCCGCCGCATAGCGCGCGAGCTGGAGGTCGCGGGCGGCCGCCACGCGGGCGGCGACTTCCGCGGAGCCTTCGGAAGGCGGCGGCAGGATCAGGTCAGCGGCGGTCACCGCCGGCACCTCGATGCGCAGGTCGATGCGGTCCATCAGCGGACCGGAGATCCGCATCTGGTAATCTGCGGTGCAGCGCTCGACCGGGGCGCGCCTGCAGGAATAGCCGGGTTCATAGGCATGGCCGCAGCGGCACGGGTTCATCGCCGCGACCAGCATGAAGCGCGCAGGGTAGGTGACGCGGTGATTGGCGCGGGACACTGAGACTTCGCCGTTCTCCAGCGGCTGGCGCAGCGAGTCCAATACGCGCGCGTCGAATTCCGGCAATTCATCGAGGAACAGCACGCCCTGATGCGAAAGCGAAATCTCGCCGGGCTTGGCGCGCATGCCGCCGCCGGTGAGCGCCGCCATGCTGGCGGAATGATGGGGCGCGCGAAACGGCCGCCGCGCGGTCAGCGCGCCGTCGCGGATTTCGCCGGCGACGGAGGCGATCATCGACACTTCCAGCAGTTCGGATGGCGACAGCGGCGGCAGGATCGACGGCAGCCGCGCCGCCAGCATCGATTTGCCGGCGCCGGGCGAGCCGATCATCAGCAGATGATGCCCGCCGGCTGCCGCGATCTCCAGCGCGCGTTTGGCGCTTTCCTGGCCCTTGATGTCGCGCAAATCGAGATGCGTCGCCTCCGGCTCGTGCACTTTCGGCTGCGGGCGCGACAGCACCTGCGTGCCTTTAAAATGGTTGGCGATCTGGATCAGCGATTTTGCCGCGATGATCTGGATATCGGGGCTCGCCCAGGCGGCCTCCGTGCCGCACGCCGCTGGACAGATCAAGCCTTCCTCGCGCGCATTCGCCCCGATCGCGGCCGGCAATACACCGGCGACGGGGGCGATCGAGCCATCGAGCCCGAGCTCGCCGAGTACGGTAAAGCCGTTGAGTGCATCCGGCGGGATCGCGCCGATCGCGGCCATCAGGCCGAGCGCGATCGGCAGATCGTAATGGCTGCCTTCCTTCGGCAGGTCGGCCGGCGCGAGGTTGACGATGATCCGCCGCGCCGGCAGCGCCAGCCCCGAGGCGATCAGCGCCGAGCGCACCCGTTCCCGCGCCTCCGACACCGCCTTGTCCGGAAGACCCACGATCGCAAACGCCGGCAAGCCGGGCGCGACCTGCACCTGCACGTCGACTGCCCGGGCCTCGATCCCCTCAAACGCTACGGTAGAAACCCGCGCAACCATGCCTGCCCCTTGTTCCACAATCGAAGGTAGCGGGGAACCTTGGGGAAAGTCAAGAACATTAAGGGAACATAGGCGCAAAGGCGCGCAAACGCGTCCTGCACCAACAGACCGGCCGCCGGATCGCTGAGGCACCGTCGCCTCGCTCCAGCCTAGCGCTCCGTTCGCATGTACGGGTTCTGCTCCGACGCAAGCTTCAGCCCCGGATCATCGGCGAGAATGCGTGCCTCCTGGGTCTCCGCAGGCCTCGCGTTCTGCGGGTGACCCCACAAGCTCCACACTCCCAGCCCCACGACGAGCATGCCAGCGCCAATAGCCACGAAGTCTTTGGTCATTTGCTGGGCCTCCATACCGGCTGCCAAGCTGTCGAGACGCGAGCTTTATCTTCGTTCAGGAAAGACCAATTTCGGTGGTCCGCGATTGTTCCTAAGATATGCCCGTTCGATAATTACCTCCGCTCTCCAGGGGCGTTACGGCATGATTCGCTGACCAAGACTTACGCCAGACGGAGGTCGGTCCCTAGCGCTGCAAGGCGGCTTCCGGGGCGGGCCAAACCGGCCGCCCCGGAGTATAGGCGTTGCTTCAGAGCTGCATGTTCATCGGCTCGGGATAATACCGGAAGCCGTCGCCGTTCTTGGCAACGTGGCCGTAGCCCGGCCAGGCGAAGTGATAGGACATCACCGGGATCTTCTGGGCGGCGAGCATGTCCAGCATCTTAACGCGCGAGGCTGCCGCTTGCTTCGGATCGCTGTCGTAGGAGAATTCCATCCGCGGCTTCTCCAACAGCAGCACGGCGTGGTGCGAGAGGTCGCCGAGGAAGCAGAAGGATTTGCCCTTTGAGCTCACCATGAAGATGGTGTGGCCCACGGTGTGGCCGGGGGCCGAGAGCGCGGTGACGCCGGGCAAGAATTCCTGGTTGTCCTTGATGAACACGATGCGGTCGCGCACCGGCATCAGGTTCTTGCGGGCGTGGAGGATGAAGTCCTTCAGCGGGCTGCCGAGCTTGCCTTCATCGGTCCAGAAATCGAAATCGCTCTGGGCGATGTAGACCTGCGCATTCGGGAATAGCGGCTTGTCGTCGGCGCCGACGAGGCCGCCGATGTGGTCGATATGCGCGTGCGAGCACACCACGGCGTCGATGTCGGAGGCCTTGATGCCGGCTGCCGCCATGCTCTTCTGCTGCTGGCCGGTGGTCGGGCCGAACGCCTTCGAGGTGCCCATGCCGGTGTCGAACAGGATCAGCTTGTCGCCGGTGTTCACGATCGGCGAGTTCTGCTCCAGCACGACATTGTCGGGGTTGAGGAAGTTGTCGGCGAGCATCTTCTTCACTTCCTCCTTCGGCACGCCGGTGAAGGTGCCGGAGGGATCGCCGAGCGGCAGCGGTCCGTCGGAGACCACGGTCACTTCGGCGTCGCCGAGGATGAAGCGGTGCCAGTAGGGCGTCTGCGTGCCGAGTTTTGGCGCCTTCGCCAGCGCGCTGTCGCCGAGCATGGTCGATGCACTGAGGCCCACACCGAGTCCTGCGCCGAGCGCAAGCAAAGACCGTCGCGAAAGATTCGTCGTCATGCGTCTTCCTCCACTGATTTTTTATGAATTGCAGTACGTGCCCGGACAGCTTCGTCCGTGGCTACAGGCTGCGCCCGCTTCCCGAAATTGGCAAGTGGGATGAGTAGGCACGACAGGGATGTAAAAATGCGATGACGGCGCGGCGTTACGTTGCGTCGCGCTTCCTTGCGCGCGAAACAACGAATCGCATCCCAAATCATTCCGGTCGGTGGGCCATTTCCTTCCGTTGCCCGGCGGGATTATATGTATCGGCAACCCACGAGGTCAGGCCGATGCCAGACACCATCCTGTCGCCACAGCGGATCGCCACCGAAGCCTTCACCGACGCGGCCGCAGCGGTCGACCGTCTCACTGAAATCTACGAACGAAATGTCAGCTTCCTGCGCGCCGCTTTTGAAGCCTATATCCGCGGCGAACCGCTCGCCAGACGCGTACGTGCCGTCTATCCCTTTGTCAGGATCACCACAGGAACTCACGCCCGCCTCGATTCGCGCCTCTCTTATGGCTTTGTCTCGGGCCCAGGCATCTACGAGACGTCGGTGACGCGGCCGGATCTTTTTCGCGGGTATTTCACCGAGCAGATCGGGCTTCTCGTGCAGAACCACGGTGTGCCGGTCGAGATCGGCGAGTCCGACGAACCGATCGCGATTCACTTTGCCTATCGACGCGACATCAATATCGCAGCGAGCGTGCCTACGCGCGACCGGCCGCTGCGCGATCTGTTCGACACGCCGGATCTCGCCACCATCGACGACGCGATCGTCAACGGCACGCTGCCTGCCGGCCCGCGACAGCCGCTCGCGATGTTCCGTGCTGCGCGCGTGGATTATTCCCTGCACCGGCTCTATCACTATACCGGAACGGACCCGGAGCACTTCCAGAACTTCGTGATCTTTACCAATTACCAATTCTACGTCGACGCCTTCGCGCGCATCTGCCGCGAGCGCATGGCGGCCGGCGATCCGGTGGCGGATGCCTTCGTCGAGCCGGGTAACGTCATCACGGCCAGAGCGGGCGTCGACGTCCAAAATCCCACGCACGCGCCGCCGGAGCGGGCGCCGCAGATGCCGGCTTTTCATCTGGTTCAACAGGCGACCGGCGGCATCACCATGATCAACATTGGCACCGGTCCGTCGAACGCGCGCAACATCACCGACCATGTCGCAGTGCTTAGGCCTCATGCCTGGTTGATGCTCGGCCATTGTGCCGGGCTGCGCAACACGCAGAAGCTCGGGGATTACGTCCTGGCTCACGGATACGTCCGCGAGGATCACGTGCTGGATGAGGAATTGCCGCTGTGGGTACCGGTTCCGGCGCTGGCCGAGATGCAGGTCGCGCTCGAGCAGGCCGTCGGCGAAGTGACGGGGCTGAGCGGGTTTGAGCTCAAACGGGTGATGAGGACCGGTACGGTAGCCAGCGTCGACAACCGGAACTGGGAGCTCGGTGACCACGTCGCGACCATCCGCCGCTTGTCGCAGTCGCGTGCCATCGCCCTCGACATGGAATCGGCGGCCGTGGCGGCCAATGGGTTCCGCTTCCGCGTACCCTACGGAACCCTGCTTTGCGTATCGGACAAGCCGCTGCATGGCGAGATCAAATTGGCCGGTATGGCCGGAGACTTCTACCGCCACCGCGTCGGCCAGCATCTTGAGATCGGCCTTCGAGCGCTGGAAAAGCTCAAGTCCCAGGAACGGGAACGACTGCATTCGCGCAAGCTGAGGAGCTTTGCCGAGGTTGCGTTCCAGTAAGCGGCGGGACCCGGATTTCTGCTGGTGTCATGCTGAATGGCGGCTCGCCTGAGCGACGGCTACCAATCGTCGTACATCCACTCCCTCGGGTATCGAGGCCGCGTTCTCGCCTGCGGTGTCCGTTCGGGCTTGCGCAAGGTCGGAGCCGGCTGCGCCGGCGGCGGTGACGCTCTGGGCGGGCCCTGCTCGGAAACCTTCGCGAGCGCGCGTTTCATCTCTTCCTGGCTCGCCTTGAGCTCCACAATGGCTTTTGAATTGTCGTTGGCTATCTGCTGCTGGTTCGCCTTGAGCTGTTCGATGCTTCGCTCCAGATTCGCGAGGTCGCGCGCCATCGTTTGCAGCAACTGCGTCTGATCGGGAAGCGCTGCAGGTGCCGTCGGCGCGTCGCCTTGCGGTGCGGCCTGCGCCAGGGTTGTTGCTGGCGGTGGTGGTGGTGCTTGCGCTGGTGCTGACTCCGCCGCGGCCACCTGAAAGGTGGATGGAGCGGGTTGCGCGGGAGACGGCGGATCTTCCGGCGGCAATGGTGGCGTTGAAACCGGCTGCGGCGCCCAACGGGCGACAATCAGCGTAGGCCCGTCGCCATGGAATAACAGCAAAGCCAGAAGGGCGGCGACTGTGATGCACGCCGCCAGGGACAAGCCGACGAGCGTCAGGAGCGCCGGCCTTCCTGGCGGTGGTTGCGGGCCAGGTCCTTGTTGGCCAAGTCCGTGCGGGTCAGGTCCGTGCGGGCCAGATTCGTTCGGGCCAGATTCGTTCGGGCTAAGTCTGGCCGAAGGCGGACGCGCGTCATCGCGCTCCATTCTTGCAAGCTGTTCAGTCAGACGCGTGAGTTGTTCATCCGCGCGCTTGATCTGTTCGTGGGCGTGCGCGAGCCCTTCATCGGCGCTCGCGATCAAGGCATCGTGGGGTTTAATTTCCGTCGGATCAGGTGTGGAGTTCATTGGCGCTTCCCTTTCCGTCCAATGTCATCCGTAGGTAGCCGGTCGACCAGCCACCACGCTCCAGTTTTGTCCAAAGAATGGCCGTATGATGGAGAGAATGGCCGAGTGACGGAAGAATACAGGATAACATGTGGCATTCTGGAATCCGGCGGGCCACTGTCGGCGACGCGGCGGCTTTTCTCTTCGGTTCCATTAGCCGGCAGCAGGCGCACGCAATTCATGCAACTCGCTCGACAAGATGCGCACGCGAGGGCGCAGGGCCAAACCGATCGGCTAAATACTGCGTTTCGTTGGCCACCAGTCCTTCGCGGAACTCCATGATACTCACCGCGTAAGACGGTATGCCGTCATAAGTCAGTACGAATTCAGTGACCCAGAAATCGCCGCTGCCGATCATTCGCCGGACCGCAAACCGCTTCTTGTTCGGCTGGACGAAGCGGCTCTCCTGAATGTTGTGCCGACCGCGGATCCGCTCGCCCGATTGCGGATAATCAAGCACGGCATACTCGCGGTAGATTTCATGCTCGACCTCGAAATCGTTTGCGTCCGAAGCCTCCCAATGGCGCGCCAGCGCCGCCCCCTTCATGTGCACGATGGGGCGCGAGGAGACATTATTTCCCGCCGCGCTTCGCCTCAATGGTATCCCAAATCCTTGCCGCGATGTCCGGCCCGCCGAGCTTGGCAATCGCGCGGATGCCGGTGGGGCAGGTGACGTTGATCTCGGTGAGATTGCCGTCGATCACGTCGATGCCAACGAACAACAATCCTCGCTCGCGCAGCGCGGGGCCGAGGGTTGCGCAGATTTCGCGTTCGCGCTCCGAGAGTTCGGTGGCCTGCGCGGCGCCGCCGCGGACCATATTGGAGCGCAGGTCATCGGGGGCCGGCACGCGGTTGACGGCTCCGGCGAATTCACCGTCGACCAGGATGATGCGCTTGTCGCCGTGCTTCACCTCGGGCAGGAAGCGCTGGATCACCCAGGGCTCGCGGAAGGTGACCGAGAACATGTCGAACAGCGAACCAAAATTCATGTCCTGCGGCATGACGCGAAATACCGCGGCGCCGCCATGACCGTGCAGCGGCTTCATGACAACAGCGCCGTGCTCGTCGCGGAACGAATTGATTTCGTCGAGGTCGCGCGAGATCAGCGTCGGCGGCATCAGCTGCGGAAAGTTCAGCACGAACATCTTTTCCGGCGCGTTGCGCACGCTGGCCGGATCGTTGACGACCAGCGTCTTGGGATGGATTCGTTCCAGCAAATGGGTCGAGGTGATGTAGGCGATGTCGAACGGCGGCTCCTGCCGCAACAGGATGACGTCGAAATGGGTCATCGGCTCGCGTTTGGGTTCGCCGAGGGTAAAATGGTCACCGAGTTCGTCGCGCACGGTGAGCTTTTGCACCGGCGCCACCAGCTCCTCGCCGCGCAGCGAAAGCTTGTCCGGGGTGAAATAGGAAATGCTGTGGCCGCGCTTTTGCGCTTCCAGGAGCAGCGCGAAGGTCGAATCGCCGCGGATGTTGATACGCGCGATGGGGTCCATCTGGACGGCGACATTCAGTTTCATTGGTTGGGTCCGGGTCTCTGGAGGGGTTCTTACTAAGCGCTGGCGTCGAATGCCGCTAACAGATGGCGTGGCAGGCGCCGCGGCGCAATCAGGATGGCGTCAAATCGCAGCTCAAATTCGGCATGCTCGGGATGCGCCATCAGCCAGCCTTGCGCGGCATCGATGATGCGCCCCTGCTGGCGCGGCGTCACCGCGTAGGCGGCGTCGTCGAGGGTGGCCCTCGCCTTGACCTCGATGAAGGCGACCAGATTGCGCTTCCTCGCCACCAGGTCGATCTCGCCATAGGGGGTGCGGAAGCGCTTTGCCAAAATGCGGTAGCCTTTGGCCATGAGAAAGGCGGCGGCGCGGCTTTCGGCTGAAAGCCCGGTGCGGAAGGCCGCGACCCGCTCGGGGGCGGCGAGCTTTGTCGCGGCATCTGGCGGCGACGCACCGTCAGTCTTCGCCATCGTCGCCTCTGGTTTCCTTGTCAGCTTCCTTGGCAAGCTCCAGCGCGCGGGCATAGACCTCGCGGCGCGGCCGCCCGGAAAGCTCGACCGCGTGCGCCACGCTGTCCTTGACGCTGTCGCGCGAAAGCGAAGATCGCAGAAGGTTGTCGAGATCGTGCTGCGTCATGATCCCTTCATCGGCGCGCGGCGGGCCGACCACGAGGACGAACTCGCCGCGAGTTTCCAGTTGATCCGCGGCCTTCGCCAACTCCGCAATCGGCGCACGCTTGATCTCCTCGTGCAGTTTGGTGAGTTCGCGGCAGATCGCGGCGTCGCGCCCGCCCATGATGTCAGAAAGATCGGCGAGCGTGTCCTGCACGCGGTTGCCGGATTCGAACATCACGAGCGTAGCGTCGATCCGGGCAAGCTCCGTGAGCCGCGTCCGCCGCGCGATCTCCTTGGCGGGCAAAAATCCCTCGAAGAAGAATCGATCGGTCGGCAGTGCGGCGACCGCAAGCGCCGTCAGCACCGAGGACGCGCCCGGCACTGCGATCACGGCATGGCCGGCGGCACAGACCTCGCGCACCAGCTTGAAGCCGGGGTCCGATATCAAGGGTGTGCCGGCATCCGATACCAGCGCGATCGAGGCGCCCTGCGCCAGCTTTTCCAGGATTTTCGGTCTCGCCATCGCCGCGTTGTGCTCATGATACGGCTTGAGGTCGGCCGAGATCGCATAGCGCTCGGTCAGGCGGCGGGTGATGCGGGTATCCTCGCAGGCGATGATGTCGACGCCGGCCAATGTCTCCAGCGCGCGCAAGGTAATGTCGCCGAGATTGCCGATCGGGGTTGCCACCAGATAGAGACCGGGAACCGGCTTCGGGGCATTCAGGATATGGCCGCCAATCAAAAATGTTCTGTTGGCCGAACCCGGTTCGGTGTCAGACCCGTAGTTTGAACTGGGCTTTGCGCGCATAATAACAATCTAAAGGGGTCTTGGTGCCAGCGCCATATCCGACGGGAGGGAGGCAAGGCGGAAGTTCCCCGCCACGTGCAATGTCGCGGCGGGGCCGTAATCCTTTTGTTTTGGTTAACTAATCCTCGACAATATTGCAGAATCCCGCGTGTGGGTTCAGTAGCGGTTCAGGTGCCTCGGCCCAGAAAGCCGGAATCCTGGCCGACGGCGGTCGGTCAAGAGAAGAGACAAGATGGTAGGCCCGCTCAATCCCAAGCCTGGATCCCCGGATGCTCGGCTGTCAGGACCGACCCGGCGAACGGCGGTCGGCCTTATTCTCGGCGCGCCGTTGCTCGGCGCCTGCTCCGGCAGTCAGATTTCCAACCCGTTCGGCCCGTCCCAGCCCGAGGGTCCCCCAGGCCCGCAACAACAGCCGCTTGCGGTCGGCACCGGGCAGGTCAAGGTCGGCCTGATCCTGCCGCTCTCGGCCGCCGGCAATGCCGGCGTCGCCGCGCAATCGATGAAGAACGCGGCCGAGATGGCGCTGGCGGAATTCCAGAATCCGAACATCCAGCTTCTGATCAAGGATGACGGCGGCCTTCCGCAAGGCGCCCAGCAGGTCACCCAGCAGGCGCTCGGCGAGGGCGCGGAAATCATTCTGGGTCCGCTGTTTGCGGCCTCGGTGCCGGCGACCGCGCAACTGACGCGTGCGAAGGGCGTTTCGGTGATCGCGTTCTCGACCGACTCGAGCGTGGCCGGACGCGGTGTCTATCTGCTCAGTTTCCTGCCCGAATCCGACGTCAACCGGATCGTCGATTATTCCGCCAGCATCGGAAAGAAATCTTTCGCGGCGCTCTTGCCCGACAACGCCTACGGCAATGTGGTGGAAGCAGCCTTCAAGCAGGCGGTCGGCCGCAAGGGACGCATCGTCGCCTTCGAGAAGTACGCCTCCGATCGTTCCGCGGCGGCGCGGACGGTGGCGCAGTCGCTCGGCTCGGCGGATGCGCTGTTCATCGCCGACGACGGCGAATCCGTCGTGGCGACGGCGGATGCCTTGATCGCGGCGGGTGTGAATTTGCGCAACATCCAGTTGCTCGGCACCGGGCTATGGGACAATCCGCGCGTCTATGCGAGCGCTCCACTGCAGGGCGGGCTCTATGCCGCGCCGGATCCGTCGGGCTTCCGCGCCTTCTCCGGCCGCTACCGCGCCAAATACGGCGCCGATCCCGTGCGTACCGCAACGCTGGCCTATGACGCGGTCGCCCTCGTCGCCGCGCTATCGAAGCAGGGCAGCCAGCGTTTTGCGCCGGAAACGCTGACCAACCCGTCGGGCTTTGCCGGCATCGACGGCCTGTTCCGATTCCGCTCCGACGGCAGCAATGAGCGCGGCCTTGCCGTGATGAAGGTCGCCAGCGGCGGCAGCTCTCCGGTTGCGGGATCGCCGAAGAGCTTTGGGGCGTAATCTCCGGCGCGAATATTCGCATGCGACGATCTGAACTTCCGAACCCTCATCCG
Source organism: Bradyrhizobium sp. AZCC 1678 (assembly GCF_036924765.1). Taxonomy (NCBI): domain Bacteria; kingdom Pseudomonadati; phylum Pseudomonadota; class Alphaproteobacteria; order Hyphomicrobiales; family Nitrobacteraceae; genus Bradyrhizobium; species Bradyrhizobium sp. AZCC 1678. The sequence continues at coordinate 710,733 of NZ_JAZHSE010000001.1, read as the reverse complement.
AATTTCGCGGGGTTGGTCCGGTTGTTCTTCGACAGCGATCACGCCGAGCAATGCCGAGGTTGACGTGATGTGTCATGAGCTGAAATTAAGGGCCGGCGCGGGCTTCGAGGCCATGCTTTTTCATCCTCATGCAATTACTGGAAGAACTTCACAAGCGCGGCGGTTGTTTCTCCCGGTCGTTCCTCTGCCACCCAGTGACCAGTATTTTTCAACTCGATCAATGTAGCGCTCTCGGCGTATTTCGACAGGAATTCCGCCAAAAACGAGTAGCTTATCCCGCCGAGACCGAGCACGGGCGTCTTCAGCTTGCCATAGTGCTTCAAGTCCTCGATGTCCTGTCCGAAGGTCTGATACCAGCGTGTGTTGGCGCTGATGGCCCCCGGAGCTTCGTAAGCCGCGATGTATACAGCGCGATCGAACGGCGAAATGGCCGTCTTGTCCCTGGCGAGGTAGTCGAACATCCAGTTCAAAAGAATATTCATGCGCCCTTGCAGCAATTTCTCCGGCAGATCCGAGACTTGGTTGAGGGCGAACCACCAAGGGTGGGGCGGATGATTCGGGTTCGATAGATCGTATGCGCCAGGCGGAGGAAGAATGGAGATCTGCTGAAAGCCTTCGAATGGGTGCGGTACGTCCAGCAGCGCTACGCGCTGCGTTTCATCCGGATAGTTTGCCGCAAAACTGTAGGCGACCATCGCCCCGATGTCATGACCCGCGATATAAATGCGCTTGTAACCGAGATGCTGAGCGAGCGAGCGAATATCGTCCGCCATGGTCTTCTTGTCGTATCCTGTCGCGGGTTTGCCGGACGAGCCTTGGCCACGAATGTCCACGACGATCACGCGGAAGTGCTTCGCGAGGTCGGGCATGATCTTGTGAAATTGCCACCAAGTTTGGCCCCCGCCGCCGAGAAGGAAAAGCGGTTGCCCAGAGCCTCCCTGGACGAAGTGGAGCCGAATGCCGTTCACGTCCGCATCGTCATTCGAAAATCCCGGCAGTCGCTTGACCAGCGCCTGATCAGAAGTGTCGGCAAGAGCCTCATCCGACGCGCGATAGGTGGAGGGAACGACGGCATTTTCGTCGGCCTCTGCCGGCGAAGTCGCGAAGGCGAGCACAAGCGCCCCTATGCCCTCCGCAAGCGTTTCGCGCCTCGTCGTTTCCGTGTTAGCACCCATGCAAGGCCCACTGCTTCACTGTGTTGGGCGGTAACGCGTGAGCGCGAGCCACGGTTCCATTCAGGATGCATGTGCAGCCACCAAAGACCCCGCCATTGCATTGAACTGGCTGCGATTACAGTGACACCCATTAGCCGGCCGCTCGTCAAGATGCAGAGCAATTTTTTTTGGCAGCGGCAGCTGCCAACATCTTTGATTGGTCGCTTTCAGCTACTGTGCTCGTACCGCGCCCGTTTCTTCGGTTGATGGCTACGTCCGCATTGCGGATCGCGCCAGACACCCATCGGGATCAAGCATCGGCCCGAGTGAGGCCTGCGCCCTGGCGGCATAGCCGCCCCAGAAGAACGTTGGTACCGTCCCGTATCCAAAAGAGTTTCGCAGAACTGTGGTTGCCGGCAGGCCGGCGCCAATCTCCGGATGGCTTACGGTGCGGGCGATCCGCTGTCACCGCAACTGGTGACGGCGATCCGGCGTCCAATTCAGTGCAGCTGGTTGCAGCCCCAGTCACCGTACGTGGCTCTCCGGATCGTCGTCGTCCTTCAGGCAAAGCAGCGCGTTACATCGAACGGCTTGCCCTCCTTCAGGATGTGGTAGCAGGCGCGCGCCAGCTTGTGTGCCAACGCCTTGGTGGCAACAATGTTGTTGGTCTTGGCCTTTTTGCGCTCATGGAAACGCTTGGCCTCGGGGCAAAAACGCCTGGCAAAATTCGCCGCCTCGACGAATGCCCAGGCGAGATATTTGTTGCCGTTCTTGACGTTGCCTTCGCCCTTCTTCTTGCGATTGCTGGTGTGCACGCTGTCGACGCAGCGCGCGTATGACGCAAAGTTGCCGACCTCGGCGAACCGATCGATCGGGCCGGTTTCCAGAGCAATGACCGTGGCAAGCGTCTGGCCGATGCCCGGCACGGTGGTCAACAAGGCATATTGCGGACGCGGCTTGACGCGTTCTTGCAGGCGCTTCTCCAGAAGCTCGATCTGTGACTGCAGTGTCGCGATAACAGCAACGTTGGCCTTGATTGCCAAGCCTACATCCGCCGCCAGGGGCAGGCTGTCGATCGTGTCGTCGGTCAGCCGCTTGATCTGATTGCTAGTCATCCGCCCGCCGAACTGCCGGGCCATGATGTTCTCGACCGCGAGGACATGTGTCGTGCATGACTGCACCAGCTGCATGCGCTTGCGCGCCAGGTCACGCACTACTCGGTGCTCCCTCGGCAAGATCGTACCGGTCGGCAGGATGCCCAGTCGCAGCAGGTGCGCAAGGTGCTGCGCATCGGTCTCGTCGCCGCTGTGCTTCAGTCCTTCGTACTGCTTGATCGCCGCCGTGTTGGCGAGGTGCACGTGGAGGCCGGCGTCCTGCAATCCGTCGACCAGCCAATACCAGTTGTAGGTCGACTCGACCACCACGCCGGCCAATTCGTCTTGCCACCGGGCCAGAAAGCCCGTGATCTTCCCGGTGTCGTTGGGCAGGCGCTTCTGCGCAACAACCCGATCACCATCGTCGATAACAGCGACAACGCTGTTGTTGGAATGCAGATCAATTCCGCTGTACATCATCTTCGCCTCCTCGTGGCCAAAAGTGATTCGATGACTTCGAACTCACTTTAGCTCCACCGCCTTCTTGGTCACGAAGGCCGGCTAGATGATCTTCAGCGCACAAAATTCCCTGAGCCGATGCACATCTCCGCCATCCAGGTCGGTCAAATGCCATCACCGCAATTCTGATGCGAAACGCTGGTCGCGGCGGAAGCAAGGCGCGTAGCCCGGGTGGAGCGAAGCGTATCCCGGGAACGGTCTGGCAAGCAGATACACTTGTCCCGGATTGCGCTGCGCTTCATCCGGGCTACGGGTGATTTGCTACGCGGCAAGATCCGCCACGACGGCGTCGAGCACGGGGAATCCGTCCTTGGTCACGCGCAAGCGTCCATCGGCTTCGACAGTGATCGCACCTTCGTCGCGCAATATGGCGATCCGGTTCGGATCGAGCGCGCGACCTGACAGCGTCGCATAGCGTTTGGGGTCGATGCCCTCGGCGAGTCGCAATCCCATCAGCAGAAACTCATCGGCGCGCTCTTCGCTGTTGAGCGAATCGTCGGTCACGACGCCATGGCCGTTGGCCTCGACGCGCATCAGCCAGGCCTCGGGGCGCTTCTCGGTTGCGGTCGCATGTCTCGCGCCGTCGATGTCCAGCCGCCCATGGGCGCCCGGACCGATGCCGGCATATTCGTCACCGCGCCAATAGACGAGATTGTGCTGGCATGCCGCGCCTGCGCGGGCGTGATTGGAAATCTCGTAGGCCGGCAAGCCATGATGCGCGCAGACTTCCTGCGTCACATCGTAGAGCGCGCGGGCAACCGCCTCGTCCGGGGTCTTCAATTTGCCGGCCGCATGCAGGCCGAAGAACGGCGTGCCTTCCTCGATCGTGAGCTGGTAGAGCGAGAGATGTTCGGCGGCTTCCGAGATCGCGAGCTTGAGTTCATCCGCCCACATCTGCGGCGTCTGGTCGGGGCGCGCGTAGATCAGGTCGAACGAGTAACGGTCGAACGCGCTGCGTGCGATCGCGACCGCGTCCAGCGCTTCGCGCGCGCTGTGCAATCGTCCGAGCGCCTTCAGCGAAGCATCGTCGAGCGCCTGCACGCCGAGCGAGACGCGGTTGACGCCGGCTGCTCGATAGCCGCGAAACCGTGTTGCCTCCACGCTGGTGGGATTGGCCTCCAGCGTCACCTCGACATTGCCGGCGACGCGCCAATACTTGCCGATCGAATCCAGAATGGAGCCCACGGTTTTCGGCTGCATCAGCGAGGGCGTGCCGCCGCCGAGAAAGATCGAGGTGACGGTTCGATCAGGTGCGCGCGCCGCTGTGGTTTCGATCTCGCGCGCAAACGCACGGGAAAATCTTTCCTCGTCGATCGGCGCGTGGCGGACGTGGCTGTTGAAATCGCAATACGGGCACTTCGACAGGCAAAATGGCCAGTGCACGTAGACGCCGAAGGCGGTCCGCTTCGGGTAGTGGCGTTCGGCGCTAGCCAAGGCAGATCTCCGCCAGTTTGACGAAGGCGCGCGCCCGGTGCGACAAGCCGAGGCCGAGCGGCGGCAGGCCGTGTTTCTCGATCGAGGTCATCTCGCCAAAGGTCCTGACGTGCCCATCGGGCAGGAATGCCGGATCATAGCCGAAACCGGCGGCGCCGCGCGGCGGCCAAACCAGAGTTCCATCGGCGCGGGCTTCGACCTCCTCAAGATGGCCATCGGGCCAGGCGACACACAGCGCCGAAACGAAATGCGCCTTTCGCTTCTCGGGCGTGGTCGCGCCACGTTCCTGCAGCAGGCGTTCGATCCGGCTCATCGCCGCCATGAAATCCTTGCCCTCGCCGGCCCAGCGCGCCGAGTAAATGCCGGGCGCGCCGTCCAGCGCATCGACGACGAGGCCGGAATCATCGGCAAAGGCCGGAAGCTGGGAAGCCTGCGCCGCCGCGATCGCCTTGATCGCCGCATTCGCCCGAAACGTCTGGCCGGTTTCCTCGGGCTCGCCAAGGCCCAGCTCGCCCGCGGAAACGGCCTCGACGCCATGTGGCGCCAGCAGTTCCCGCATCTCGGCGAGCTTGCCGGGATTGTGGGTCGCGATCACGAGCCGGCCTGTGATTCGACGGTGCATGTGCGATCAGACTACGCGACGGCCAGCTTCTGCAAGTCCACCAGACGCGCGACACCCTTGCGCGCCAGTTCCATCAGCGCCAGGAACTCGTCCTGCGAGAACGGCGTCTTCTCGGCGGTGCCCTGCACCTCGATGATGCGGCCGTCGCCGGTCATGACGAAATTGGCGTCGGTCTCGGCCTCGGAGTCCTCGGCATAATCGAGGTCCAATACCGGTGTGCCCTGATAGATGCCGCAGGAGATCGCGGCGACATTGTCGCGCAGAACGTTCGTTTTCAGCATGTTGCGGCTCTTCATCCACGCGATGCAGTCGGCCAGCGCCACCCAGGCGCCGGTGATCGAGGCGGTGCGGGTGCCGCCATCGGCCTGGATCACGTCGCAATCGACCGTGATCTGGCGCTCGCCCAGAGCTTCGAGGTCGACAGCTGCGCGCAAGCTGCGGCCGATCAGCCGCTGGATTTCGACGGTGCGGCCGCCCTGCTTGCCGGCGGCGGCCTCGCGGCGGGTGCGCTCCAGCGTGGCGCGCGGCAGCATGCCATATTCGGCGGTGACCCAGCCGCGGCCCTGGCCCTTCAGCCACGGCGGCAGCCGTTCTTCCAGGGTGGCGGTGACCAGCACATGGGTGTCGCCGAATTTCACCATGCAGGAACCTTCGGCATATTTGACCACGCCGCGTTCCAGCGACACGGGGCGCAGCTGATCGGGCGCACGGCGGCTTGGCCGCATGGGAAATCCTTTCGAAATCGAGCGAAAACTGGTTCGCGGTGCTTGTAGGTGGGGGCGTGGGCAGCGGCAAGGGCTTTTGGCCGCTTTGGCGGGGAAAGGGATGCTTGTCATTGGCCCGCTGGAGCGACAAATTAGGGGTCCAAGGAGTTACGCCGTGGCCCACCACGATCCGATTGGCCTGATCGCACCGCATGCCGGGCTTGCCCAGCTCAACGAGCGTTCGCGCGACATTTTTCGTCAAATCGTCGAGAGTTATCTCGCCACCGGCGATCCCGTCGGCTCGCGCAACATTTCTCGCCTGATCGCGGTGCCGCTGTCGCCGGCTTCCGTCCGCAACGTCATGTCGGACCTCGAAGCGCTCGGGCTAATCTATGCGCCGCATACCTCGGCAGGGCGGCTGCCGACCGAACTCGGCCTGCGCTTCTTCGTCGACGCGCTGATGCAGGTCGGTGACCTCACCGAACCCGAGCGGGAATCGATCCAGAGCCAGCTTGCGTCCGTCGGGCGCGCGCAATCGGTCGAGGCGGCGCTGGGTGAAGCGTTGACGCGGTTGTCCGGCCTGACGCGGGCCGCGGCCGTGGTGCTGACCGCCAAATCCAATTCGCGGCTAAAACACATCGAGTTCGTCCGGCTCGAGCCGGAGCGTGCGCTGGTGGTGCTGGTCGGCGAAGACGGCCAGGTCGAAAACCGCGTGCTGACGCTGCCGCCCGGCGTTCCCTCCTCGGCGCTGACGGAGGCGACCAATTTCCTCAATGCGCGGATTCGCGGCCGCACGCTCGCCGAAGCGCGGCTCGAGCTCGAAACCGCGCTGACGCAGAGCCGCGCCGAACTCGACCAATTGACGCAGAAGGTGATCGCGGCCGGCATCGCAAGCTGGTCCGGCGGCGACAACGACGACCGGCAATTGATCGTGCGCGGCCATGCCAATTTGCTGGAAGACCTGCACGCGCTGGAGGATCTCGAACGCGTCAAGTCGCTGTTCGACGATCTCGAAACCAAGCGCGGCGTGATCGATCTGTTGGGCCGGGCCGAGCGCGCCGAAGGCGTCAGGATTTTCATCGGATCGGAGAACAAGCTGTTCTCGCTGTCCGGTTCCTCCACCATCATCGCCCCCTATGGCGATGCCGCGGGCCGCATCGTCGGCGTTCTCGGCGTGATCGGGCCGACGCGGCTGAACTATGCAAGGGTGATTCCGACCGTGGACTACGCCGCCCGGATCGTCAGCCGGATGTTGGGTGGCTAATCCGCCCGAATAGGGCCTCTATCCCGGCGGGTTGTGCTTGATTTTCGGCCCCTAAAGCACGATATCCGGCCTAGCAAATCCCCATCGAACCAGATGCGTTTTTTGAGAAGGCAGTCTTATGACCGATCCGAACCGGCCGAGTGACGACGAGCTGAAGCAGGCCCAGACCGGCGAGCCCGTGGTCTCAAAACCCTACATCATGCCCGACGATCCCGAGGAGGGATCGAATGAGGCACTGACCAAGGAACTGGCCGAGGCGCGCGACAAGATGCTGCGCACGCTGGCGGAAATGGAAAACCTGCGCCAGCGCACGCGGCGCGAGGTGGCCGATTCCAAGATGTACGGCATCACCGGCTTTGCGCGCGACATTCTCGATATTGCCGACAATCTGCAGCGCGCGCTCGACGCGATCCCGCCCGAGGCCAGGGAAACCGCCGATCCCGGCATCAAGGCCTTCATCGAGGGCGTCGAGCTGACCGAGCGTTCGCTGCTCAACACGCTGGAGAAGAACGGCGTCAAGAAGTTCGATCCGTCGGGCGAGAAGTTCGACCCCAACTTCCAGCAGGCGATGTACGAAGTGCCTGACCCGTCCGTCCCGTCCGGGACCGTGGTCCAGGTCGTGCAGGCCGGCTTCATGATCGGCGAGCGCGTGCTGCGCCCGGCGCTGGTCGCCGTATCCAAGGGCGGCGCCAAGGCCGCGCCGGCGGCCGACGTCACGAACTGAGCCGGCCCCGAGCCTACAGCGGTTTCTCACTGGTTTTCGGCCAGTAGGTGCCAAAACTCCAGAGATTGCCTTCCGGGTCCCGGCAGGCGAAGTCCCGGCTGCCATAGTCGGTGTCGTGCAATTCCATTTCGACGCTGGCGCCTGATGCCTTGACCCTGGCGTGCAGGGCGTCGGGATCGTCGACGGCGATGTAGAGCGCGTCGGTGCGGCGACCGCCGATATCACCGACAAGTTTGCCGTATTCGTCATCGCGGCTTTGGCCGAGCATCAGCAGCGAGGAGCCGTAGGCAAGCTCGGCATGTTGGACCGCGCCGTCCTTTCGGTAGACGACGTACTCGGTGAAGCCGATTACATCCTTCAGCCAGCGGATCATGGCTTCGGCATCGCGACAGCGCATCGTCGGATAGATGCGCGGCGCTTCGATCTTGCTTGGCTCGGTCACGAAAAATCTCCTTGCTTGCTTCGGCTGCGCCAATATGCGCGAAGCGCGACAGCGCTGGCTTGAAGATTTGTTACCGGAACCGTCAGGCGTCGAGCCCGTCCAGCGGGCGCAGCAGGCGGCCGTCGATCAGCGCCAGCCGCCGGGCCCAGGCTGTCGGGGTTTCGCCGGCAAGCGTTGAAAATTCGCGGGCGAGATGCGCCTGGTCGGCGTAGCCGCTTTCAGCCGCAATCCCGGCCCAGCCGCTGCAGCCTCCACCCCGCGCGAGCCGGCAGGCGTGATGGAAGCGCATCATGCGCGCGATTGGCTTCGGCGCGAGACCGAGTTCGGAGCGAAAGCGGTCGACCAGATGTCTGCGGCTCCAGCCGATCTCCTTGGCGAGTGCGGTGATCCGCACGCCACCCGCGCTGCGCGCCAGCCGGCGATAGGCGAACTCGATCTCGGGTGAGGGCAAATGGTTGGCGCGACCCGCCACGAAATCCTCGACCAGATCAAAGCGGCTCTGCCAACCGGATACGGCCCCGAGCCGTTCGTGCAGCGCCCGGCCTTCGCGGCCCAGCACGTCGCCCATGTCGACCATGCGCGCGGCCAGATCGACGACAGTGCCGCCAAAAAAGCGATAGGCGCCGAGCGGTGTGAAATCCACCTGCACGCAGTCGGCGCCGCCATCGGATTCGATAAAGACCGGGCCGGCATGAAGCCCGGCGGCAAAGCTCGGCTGCCGGTCGGCGGCGTTGGGCTCGCGGTCGAGCGCGATCAGGAAGGGCGTGCCGAAGCTGATGATGAGCGGGACCACCAGCCCCGCGGCTTCGCGCTGGAAAAACCGGCCACGCGCCGTTTCACGGTAACCGGTCATGGCCGAGATCAGGCCCGCCGTGCGCTGTGACGGCGCCCGACGGGCCAGTTCGAACGCGAAGGGAGCCGCCAGATCGGACATTCCCGATCTCCGCGAGGTGATGCGGCTAAGCCGCGATATCGTCCGACTTGATGCGCTTGACGCCGGCCTTGGTCATGTCGGCCCAGGCCTTTGCGAGCGAGCCCTGGGTGTCGATGCCGCGGCAGGCGTCTTCGATTACATAGGTTTCAAAACCCGCCTTGCGCGCGTCGAGCGCGCTCCATGCCACGCAGAAGTCGGTGGCGAGGCCGGCGAGGAACACCCGCTTCACCCTGCGCGCCTTCAGGTAAGCGGCGAGCCCCGTCGTGGTCTTGCCGTCAGCCTCGGTGAAGGCCGAATAGCTGTCGACGTTCTTGTTGAAACCCTTGCGGATGACGAGCCCGGCATGCGGGATCGCGAGGTCCTTCGACAGCGACGCCCCCTCGGTGCCCTGCACGCAATGATCGGGCCACAGCACCTGCTTGCCGTAGGGGAGATTAACGGTTTCGAACGGCTTCTTGCCGGAATGGGTGGAGGCGAACGAGACGTGGCCCGCGGTGTGCCAGTCCTGCGTCATCACCACATTGGCAAAACCCTTGGCGATGCGGTTGATGATGGGCACGACCTGCTCGCCGTCTTTGACCGCGAGGCTGCCGCCCGGCAGGAAGCAGTTTTGCACGTCGATGACGAGCAGCGCGGATGCTTCGTCGGGCTTGATCGGCGCCGCCCAAAGCGCCGATGGAACGAGGGCAGCGACCGACGTCGCGCCGAGACCTGTCAGAACCAGCCTGCGAGTAAACATGGTGCGTCTCCCCGGTTATGAACCCGACCGGGGAGAAGGCTAGTTCCATGTGTGTACAAACGAAAGCCCGAAGTTTCGGCGCGCTTGCAAATTTCCGGATCAGGTTCGCGGATGGATTCCGTCGCGCACCGCGCGGAAGCGCGGAAAGGCCTTGGTCCAGTCGTTGCGCGGCGAAGAGCCGATGATGCGCATCGAGCTCTGGGAGCCGAACCGCACCCACTGCACGATGGTAACAGGCGTATTATCCTTGCCGCTGGTGGCGTCGATCCGCGTCTCGTAGCCGGGCTGGCCATCGATGCGGACCGGCTCCGACATCGTGATCCTGCCGTCGCGCACGCCTGGAATGGTGGTCGCAATCTGCTGGGCGAAGCGGCCGCGATCATCGGGGGACGCCGCCGTCGAGCCGATCAGGCCGATGATCATGAAGGGCGCGACTTCGAAGCCGGTCTTTTCGTCGCCGTCGGAGAGAATGAGAGCTGCGCCCGGCGCCAGCGTGCGGATGTTCTTGAAGCTCGAGAGCTCGCTCATCTTGAACGGCATCATTCCGAGCTGCTCCTCGACCGGAACCTCGTTGCGGATCACGGCGGAAGCAAACATCTGGCGGATGGCGTCGTCGGTATAGATCTTGGAGGCGTTCTCCGGCACCTGCACGGCGACATAGCCGGAGAAGGTAGGGCCGGGCAGGATCATCGAATAGCGGCGCACATTGCCGGCGCCGTCCTTGGCGTTTTCCTTACCGTTTTCGACGGTGTAGTAGGCGAGCCCCGCCGCAGTCTCGATGCTCTCCGGCTTGATGCCGCCGGCGCCGCCCGGGTTGGCCTTGAAGGCATTGGCGACCTCGCCATAGGCCTCGGCGGGAAGGTCCGTGACCAGCACCTTGACGCCGTGGTCCTCGGTCTCGAAGCCGATGAACGCTCTCGCCTTGTTGAGGCCGACCAGTGGCGTCATGCCCACCCTGGCGCCCGGCGGGAAGACCGGGTCGGCGGCGAACGCGGAAGAGAATACGGTAGAGTTGGCGGCAACGGTCAGGGCAATCGCAGCGAAATATCGAAGTAGCTTCATGGAGGATCTACCGGGTTTGCATGGGGCCGTTCAGTGGGGCCGACGATGCAGCTAGGAATCTCTAGTGGAATTTTGGAGTCTTGCGGTCACGACAGGGGTCGTTCCAGTCGGCCCGCTTCTAGCGGTTTTGATGTCCCTGCAACAGGGCAGGGTAGGGGTCCGTTCCATCGTTACATTCCGATATGTCGGCCTTTTTGCAGGATTTTGCCCGGTATCCGAGCTCTTTTTGAGGCGCTTCCAGCGGCCAAATACCGCGTCCCCTGACGCGGTCGGCCGGGCCCCCGCGGGCGGGAAGATGCCGCTTCGCTGCGCACCGCGTCAGTAGTGCGCGCAGCGAAGCGGCCTTGGTCGAGCGGCCTTGCCGATTTCTTAACACCTCCTGAGGCGCCGGCCCGCCCCGCCCCGGGCTGACACAATCTTTCAAACATCAGCCTTTTCAGGCCCTAAGCTTGCGTTCGGTCCTTGCAGGGTCGACCCCCCCTCCTATATGAGGCTCACCGTCGCAATATCGCGAGTAATTGATCGTTGGGGGGTTCGGTTAGGTGCGCCGTCCAGGGCCCAGCCAACCTGCCGCAACAAGAAGGATATGAGGACCATGGGAAAGGTCATTGGGATCGATCTCGGCACCACGAATTCGTGCGTCGCCGTAATGGATGGCAAGACTGCAAAAGTCATCGAGAACGCGGAAGGCATGCGCACGACGCCTTCGATCGTTGCCGTCACCGATGACGGCGAGCGCCTCGTCGGCCAGCCCGCCAAGCGTCAGGCGGTGACCAATCCCGAGCGAACGTTCTTCGCAGTGAAGCGCCTGATCGGCCGCCGCTACGACGACCCGATGGTCGAGAAGGACAAGAAGCTCGTCCCGTACAAGATCGTCAAGGCATCGAACGGCGACGCCTGGGTGGAGGCCGACGGCAAGACCTATTCGCCCTCGCAGGTCTCCGCCTTCATCCTGCAGAAGATGAAAGAGACCGCGGAAGCCCATCTCGGCCAGAAGGTCGAGCAGGCGGTCATCACCGTTCCAGCCTATTTCAACGACGCGCAGCGTCAGGCCACCAAGGACGCCGGCAAGATCGCCGGCCTCGAAGTGCTGCGCATCATCAACGAGCCGACGGCGGCTGCGCTCGCCTACGGTCTCGACAAATCGAAATCCGGCACTATCGCGGTCTACGACCTCGGCGGCGGCACCTTCGACGTCTCGATTCTGGAAATCGGCGACGGCGTGTTCGAGGTGAAGTCCACCAACGGCGATACCTTCCTCGGCGGTGAAGACTTCGACATGCGCCTCGTCAGCTATCTCGCCGACGAGTTCCAGAAGGAGCAGGGCATCAACCTGCGCAACGACAAGCTTGCCTTGCAGCGCCTGAAAGAGGCCGCGGAAAAGGCCAAGATCGAATTGTCCTCGACCACGCAGACCGAAATCAACCTGCCCTTCATCACGGCCGACCAGACCGGGCCGAAGCATCTGACGATGAAGCTGACGCGCGCCAAGTTCGAGGCCCTGGTCGATGATCTCGTCCAGAAGACCATCGAGCCCTGCCGCAAGGCGCTGAAGGATGCGGGCCTCACGGCGGCCGAAATCGGCGAAGTGGTGCTGGTCGGCGGCATGACCCGCATGCCCAAAGTGCAGGAAGTCGTGAAGCAGTTGTTCGGCAAGGAGCCGCACAAGGGCGTCAACCCGGATGAAGTCGTCGCCATCGGTGCGGCGATCCAGGCCGGCGTGCTGCAGGGCGACGTCAAGGACGTGCTGCTGCTCGACGTTACCCCGCTTTCGCTCGGCATCGAGACGCTGGGCGGCGTGTTCACCCGCATCATTGACCGCAACACCACGATCCCGACCAAGAAGAGCCAGGTGTTCTCGACCGCCGAGGATAACCAGAACGCCGTCACCATCCGCGTCTTCCAGGGCGAGCGCGAAATGGCGGCCGACAACAAGGTGCTCGGGCAGTTCGACCTGATGGGCATTCCGCCGTCGCCGCGCGGCATGCCGCAGATCGAGGTGACGTTCGACATCGACGCCAACGGCATCGTCAACGTATCGGCCAGGGACAAGGCGACCGGCAAGGAGCAGCAGATCCGGATCCAGGCGTCCGGTGGCCTGTCGGAAGCCGACATCCAGAAGATGGTCAAGGACGCCGAGGCCAATGCGGCCGAGGACAAGAAGCGCCGCGAGGCGGTCGACGCCAAGAACCATGCCGATGCGCTGGTGCACTCCACCGAGAAGGCGCTGGCCGAGCACGGTTCGAAGGTCGAGGAAAGCGAGCGCCGCGCCATCGAGGACGCCGTCAGCGATTTGAAGGAAGCGCTGAAGGGCGACGACGCCGAGGCGATCAAGGCCAAGACCAACACGCTGGCGCAGACTTCGATGAAGCTCGGCGAGGCCATGTACAAGCAGCAGGCCGAAGCCGACGCCAAGAAGGATGCGGCCAAGGATGACGTGGTCGACGCGGAGTTCACCGAGGTCGACGACGACAAGAACAACAAGAAGTCGGCATAAGCGGGCTTTCGATCATGACCCTCATCCAAAAGAGCGCGCGGCTGGCGTTCGATGGGTGGGGGTCATTTTTCTTTAAGCTGAAGGCGGCATCTTTGGGTGTGCCTTCGGCGTGAAGTTCGGGCGGGTCTGACTGATGTCCACCAAGCGCTGCTATTACGAAACCCTGGAAGTCGATCGGAACGCGGACGAGTCGAAGCTCAAGGCGGCGTTCCGCAAGCTCGCGATGAAATGGCATCCGGACAAGAATCCGGGCGACGCCACCAGCGAGGTGAAGTTCAAGGAAATCAACGAAGCCTACGAAGTCCTCAAGGACGGCGACAAGCGCGCCGCCTATGACCGCTACGGCCATGCCGCGTTCGAGCAGGGCATGGGCGGCGGCGGCCCCGGTTTCGGCGCCGGCTTCGCCTCGTCATTCTCCGATATTTTCGAAGACCTGTTCGGTATGGCCGGGCAGCGGCGCAGCGGTGGACGCGAGCGCGGCGCCGACCTGCGCTACAACATGGAAATCACGCTGGAGGAAGCCTACTTCGGCAAGACCGCGCAGATCGAGATTCCGGTCTCGGTCACCTGCGAATCCTGCTCGGGCACCGGTGCCAAGGCCGGCACCAAGCCGAAGACCTGTTCGATGTGCGGCGGCGCCGGCCGCGTGCGCCAGGCGCAGGGCTTCTTCACACTGGAGCGGACCTGCCCGGGCTGTCAGGGCCGCGGCCAGATGATCGAGGACGCCTGCCCGAATTGCTCTGGCTCGGGACGCGTGACGCGCGACCGCACGCTGTCGGTCAACATCCCCCAGGGCGTCGAGGACGGCACCCGCATCCGTCTGGCCGGCGAAGGCGAGGCCGGCGTCCGCGGCGGGCCGCCCGGCGATCTCTATATTTTCCTGTCGCTGGCCACCCACGAATTCTTCCAGCGCGACGGCGCCGATCTGCATTGCCGGGTTCCGATCTCGATGGTCGCAGCTGCGCTCGGCGGCGAATTCGAGGTCCCGACCATCGACAAGGGCAAGACCAGGGTGAAAGTGCCGGCCGGGACGCAATCCGGCCGCCGCTTCCGCATTGCATCAAAGGGCATGCCGGTGCTCCGCTCGCGCCAGACCGGCGACATGTATGTCCAGGTCATGGTCGAAACGCCGCAGAATCTGACCAAGAAGCAGCAGGAACTGCTCGCGGAGTTCGAAAAATTGTCGTCCGGCGCCACCCAGCCGGAAGCGGCGGGCTTCTTCACCAAGGTCAAGGACTTCTTCGGCAACCGCGCGGGCTCCTGAGCCTGCGCGCACGCGCGGCTGCGCGAAGCGCAGTTCTCGCACCGCAGTCATGATTCATTCAGCTTGCACAGGGTCTTATCGCGGGATCGTGGGCACTTTGGCGCGGCTGACACGTTACCGTTTGGCTTGACCATATCGCCGTCGACCTATACGTGTTTATGACCGTTTTCTGACATTCCCGCTCGTTAGCGGGTCCCGCCTGGTAGCGACATGCCTTTGCAATCGTCCGTGCGTGCGTTGAAGAAGCCTCTCCGTCTCGACGATGAGGTTCGCTTCCTTCGTTCATGGATCGAAAAGCCGCTGCACATGGGCGCGGTGATGCCGTCGAGCAAGCTGCTCGCCCGGACCATGGCGCAATATGTCGACGTCGAGTCCAAAGGACCGGTGATCGAACTGGGCCCTGGCACCGGCGCGATCACCAATGCGCTGATCGAACATGGCGTCGACCAGAAGCGGCTGGTGCTGGTCGAATACAATCCCGGCTTCTGCGCGCTGCTGCGCGACCGTTATCCGCAGGCCAAGGTGGTGCAGGGCGACGCCTATGCGTTGCGCGCCTCGCTGGACGAGGTGCTGGATGCGCCGGCCTCCGCCGTGGTTTCCGGCCTGCCGCTCGTGACCAAACCGATGCTGACGCGCCTGAAACTGATCCGCGACGCCTTCATGGCGCTCGCGCCCGGCGCTCCGTTCGTGCAGTTCACCTATTCGGTCGCGCCGCCGATCCCGAAATCGCTGCCGGGCGTGTCCACAGAAGCCTCCGAGCGGATCTGGATGAACCTTCCGCCCGCGCGGGTCTGGGTTTATCGCAAGGGCTGATACCTGCTACGTATTCGCGTTGGCAGGGTTGCCCCGAATACGAATTCAAATATGTCCGCACTGAAAATCCTCGTGATCCCGGGATCGCTCCGATCAGGCTCGCTCAATGCGAAGCTGGCCGCCGTTGCCGCGCATGCGCTGGCGCGGGAGGGCGCCGAAATCACCCGCATCTCGCTGTCAGACTTTCCGCTGCCGATCTATGACGGCGACCTGCAGGCCAAATCGGGCGTACCGAAGCACGCGGTCAATCTGAAGCGGATGATGGCGGCTCACCATGGCGTGCTGATCGTGACGCCGGAGTACAATTCCTCGGTGCCGGCGCTGCTGAAAAATACCATCGACTGGGTGAGCCGGGTGCAGGACGTGCACGAGACCCGCGGGCAGGTGTTTCGCGAGCGGGTGTTTGCGATCGCGTCTGCCTCCGGCGGGCGGCTCGGCGGCGCCCGTGCGCTGGCCGCGCTGCGGCTGATCCTGTCGGCCTGCCATGCCCAGGTGATCCCGAACCAGCTCGCGCTGCCGTTTGCCGACGATGCTTATGACGAGATGGAACGCCTGAAGAATGCCGCCGACAGCGATGCGCTGAAAGCGCTGGTGCGGCAGTTGATCGACATTTCCCAACGCATGATGTGAGGTGACATGCAGCCAGCCGTTATCGCGCCGAAAGACCGCTTGATCGTCGCGCTCGATTTGCCCGGGGTGACCGAGGCGGAAGCGATGATTGCGCGGCTCGGCGACAGCGTGAGTTTTTACAAGATCGGCTATCAACTCGGCTATGCCGGCGGATTGCCGCTGGCGCAGCAATTGGCGAAATCAGGCAAGAAAGTCTTTCTCGATCTCAAGCTGCACGACATCGGCAACACGGTGGCGCGCGGCGTCGAGAGCGTGGCAAAACTCGGCGCGACTTTCCTCACCGTGCACGCCTATCCGCAGACCATGAAGGCGGCGGTCGAGGCGCGCGTCGGATCGGGCTTGAAAATTCTCGCCGTCACCGTGCTGACCTCGTATGACGACGGCGACCTGCATGCCGCGGGCTATCGGCTCAACGTCTCCGACCTGGTCGAAGCGCGCGCGCAGCAAGCGAAGGTGCTCGGCGTCGACGGCCTCGTCAGCTCGCCGGAGGAGGCGGCCAGCTTACGCAAGATCGTCGGCCACCAGATGAACCTGGTTACACCAGGCATCCGCCCGGCGGGAACCGCGACCGGCGACCAGAAGCGCATCATGACGCCGGCGCGGGCGATCGCAGCCGGCGCGGACTATCTGGTGGTCGGGCGGCCGGTGACCGAAGCCGCCGACCCGAAGGCGGCGGCGGATGCCATTCAGGCGGAGATCAAGCAGGCGTTGGCATAGTCAAACCAGTGAATCAAGAAACGGGAGAGTGAGATGGCGAAGGGATACTGGATCGGTCGCGTCGATGTCAGCAATGAGGAGGGCTACAAGCCCTACATGGCGGCCAATCCGGCCATCTTCCAAAAATTCGGCGGCCGCTTCATCGTGCGCGGCGGCAAGTTCACCGCGGTAGAGGGTCAAAGCCGCTCGCGCAACGTCGTGATCGAATTCGACAGCTACGAGGCCGCGCTGGCCTGCTACAATTCGCCGGAATACCAGGCCAACATCAAGGTGCGCCAGCCGCACTCAATCGCCGATCTCATCGTCATCGAAGGCTATGACAGCCCGCAGCCATGAGCGCTGGTTGAAGCCTCGCTGTCGGGTAGCCGACATACGGAGATCTCATCGCATCAAGAAATATGTGCGAATGTTTCCGGCGGTGCTTGCCAGTTGGCGCTAATCGAAAAAAGCAAATAGCTGACGTCAATTTCCGCAGTGAACGCGTGGCCTGCGGGCCATGTGTTTGCTAACGCGCATTTCTTTTGTCCCCAAATGGGGATTGCGATGCCGCATAGCCTTAATCCAAGGTTGCTTCCATCGTACCCCAACATCGATCGTGGAGCCCACATCGATCGTGACGGGATCGGGTCAAGTACAAACACAAATCCGACGTGCATGACGGGCCGCAAGCCGACCCGCCTGGCGGACGGCTATGCGTAAAGGAGTAGGTTCATGGCACTTATCGATGGAACAGCAGGCAATGATGTATTAGTTGGCACGCCAGATCCCGACGAGATCAACGGTCTGCAAGGCGATGACACCATAACCGGTCTGGCTGGTGCCGACCTTGTCAATGGCGGCGCAGGTGACGACGATATCGATGGCGGCGCCGACAACGACATCCTGAACGGCAATGCCGGCATCGATACGATCGCCGGCGGCGATGGCGACGACGAAATCAACGGCGGCGCGGGAGATGATTTGCTGTCAGGGAACGCCGGCGTCGACACGATCCACGGTAACGCGGGCGACGACAGTATCGACGGCGGAGCCGATAACGATGTGCTCGATGGTGACGCCGGTGACGACACCATCCTCGGCGGAGCTGGTGATGATACCATAAACGGCGGCGCGGGCGTCGATACCCTCTCTGGTGAAGCCGGCAATGATACGCTGAATGGGAATGCCGGCGATGACACATTGAACGGCGGCGACGGCGATGACACGCTCAACGGCAACGTTGGCGATGATACCCTGAACGGCGATGCAGGAATCGACACGCTGAATGGCGGTCTCGGCAACGACACGCTCAACGGCGGCGCGGATGACGATATCCTGAACGGCGGTGTCGGCAACGACACGCTGAACGGGGAAGCCGGCAACGACACGCTCAATGGCGGCGCAGATGACGACATCCTGAACGGCGGCGTCGGTGACGACATCATGTTCGGCAACGCCGGCGATGACACCATGGACGGTGGTGACGGCAACGACGCGATGTCCGGCGGCGCCGGTGCGGACGAACTTAGCGGTGGCGCAGGCGACGATCTGCTGGAAGGCGATGCCGGAGATGATACGCTGGCGGGCGGTGCCGGTGTCGATTTGCTCAATGGCGGGGACGGAGACGATACCCTCGCCGGCGACGCAGGCAACGACGTCCTGAACGGTAACGCGGGCGACGATGAGTTGGACGGCGGCAACGGTGCCGACGTACTTAACGGCGGTCTCGGCGACGATATGCAGACAGGCGGTGCAGGCACCGACACGCACAATTTCGGCGACAACACTGCCACCAACTTCGGCGACGATGAAGTCACCGACCTGAGCTTTGCTGACGGCGATGAAGTCAACGTCGATGCCGATCCGGCGTTCGATCCGACCACCATCGTGGTGGTCGACGACGGCGCCAACACGACGCTCGACTTCGGCTTCGGCACCATCACGCTCGACGGCGTTACGGGTGGCGCCGGAACGGAATTCGCGTCGATCGACGACATCAACACTGCCGCAGGTTATGCGGCTATCGAGGTCGTCTAACATCCAATTCAGCGGGGCGGCTGCCGGGCCGCCCCGCTCCGGCCTTCTGCAATACTCAGTTAGTGATAGTGCCGGCCACTCATGTATTCGCGTAATCGTTGTGAAACCTCAGCGTCTGCTCAAAGGTCGCTGCTTGGATTGATTCCGGGACGATCCGCGTTGGCGTGGATCGCCGCCTTTAGCGTGTCCATCAACGTGCTGCTTCTGGTCCTGCCCCTCTATTCCATTGAAGTGTTCGATCGAGTGATCAGCAGCGGCAGCGTCGAAACGCTTGTCGGCCTTACTATCATCGCTGCAACCGCCCTTGTCTTCGGCGCGGCGTTCGACACCCTGCGCAGTCGGCTGCTCAGTCGCTTCGCCGTCAGATTCGAGCGGCATCTCGCTCCCATTGTGCTCGAAAGCACGATCGTTGATGCCACCAACCGCGGCGACGGCAGGACGCACGATCTTGCCAGGGTGCGCGAGTTGAGGACGTTCCTGTCCAGCACAACGGTTGTAGCGCTGCTCGACGCTCCCTTTCTTCCAGCATTCATTCTCATCCTCTTCTTTCTGCATCCCTGGTACGGCGTGATCGCGCTGATCGGAACGGCAATCCTGCTCGCCATGGGCATCGCGAGCCGCTGGATTGCCCGCGCCGAAATCGCACAGGCGTACCAGGCCGCACAGAAAACCCAGGCTACTCTTGACGGAATTGTCCGGCATTCCGCCCTGGTGCGCGCGATGGGCTGGACCAGAGGTGCGATTCGCGAATTCATGGACCTCAACGACCAGGCCTTGTCGCCTGTGGTTCGAGCCAGCGAGCGGGTCTATGCCATCGGCGCGGTGGCGCGCATGGTCAGAACGATATTGCAGGTTGCCGCAATCGCCGCAGGTGCCTGGCTCGTGCTTCAGAACGAAGTGCTGGCGGGCAGTCTGATTGCGAGCTCGATCCTGATCGCCCGCACACTGCAACCGATGGAGGGCCTGATCTCGGCATGGCGCGCTCTTGCATCCGCGCACGAGGCCTGGAAGCAGGTTCAGGCAGCCGCAGCCCCGATGCTTGTTCGAGAGAGGCGTACGCTGCTGCCGTCGCCCTCCGGGAGGATCGAAGTGAAGCGGGTGACCTATCGGATGGCCACGGCGCAGCGTCCGATCCTCGCCGGCGTCACGTTTGAGTGCCAGCCTTCCGAGATTGTTGTCGTCATCGGCCCGACTGGCGCTGGAAAATCGACCTTGCTGCGTCTGATGGCTGGGCTGGAACGACCGAGCGGCGGCACGATCCGGCTGGACAGCGCAGCCCTGCATGACTGGGACCCCGAGCAGCTTGGGCAGTTTGTTGGCTATCTTCCTCAGGAAGTGCAGCTGCTGGGCGGCACCGTGGCCGAAGCCATCGCCGGGTTTGACGACCAAGCGCGGGACGAGGACATCGTGGCCGCGGCCACGCTCGCGCAGGCGCATGAGATGATCCTGTCTCTGCCGGCCGGCTACCAGACCGAGATAGGACGCGACGGTAACAAGCTTTCTGGTGGTCAGCGCCAGCGTATTGGTCTTGCCCGCGCGTTCTTTGGCAATCGCAAATTGATCCTGCTGGATGAGCCGAATTCCAATCTCGACCCGGACGGCGAGAAAGCACTGTGCTCCGCCATTGAGCTGGCGAAAGCGCGCGGCGCGACGCTGGTGATTGTCACCCACCGGCCCCGACTATTGACCATCGCCGATGCAGTGCTCCTCTTGAGGGATGGCGCGCAGCTCGCCTTCGGGCCGCCTGCTGAAGTTCTTCGCCTGCCTGTCACTTCATCCGTGTCGAAGCCGCACGTAATCCGGCGTCAAGCGGAACCTCAGAAACTGACCGTGAGGGGAACTCCTCGATGACTCAGGGGCCGGATTATCCAGCCGTCGTTTCCCGCAAGGAACGACCGCGATCCGATATAGGGCGGATCATCGGATGGGGATGTGTGCTGCTCATTCTGCAATTTTGCGGCTTCGGCGTGTGGGCCACGACGGTTCCGCTTCGCGGCGCCGTTGTGGCGCCAGGCGTCATAAAGGTTCATTCGAAGCGCAAGGCAGTCCAGCATCTCGAGGGAGGGATAATAAAGTCAATTCACATCAGGGAAAACGATCAGGTCGAGACCGGCCAGCTCATCGCGCGGCTCGACACCACGCAGATCGAAGCAACCCTCGGCTCGCTCGAGACTAAATATTTTGCGGCTCTCGCGATGGAGGCGCGGCTGGCGGCGGAACAGACCCGCGCCGAATCGATCTTGTTCCCCGACGAACTGAAGCAGAACGTGAGTCATGCGTCGGCTCGAATTGCCATGCAGACACAGGAGGCCGAGTTTGCAGCACGGCTGGCCGCGATCGAGAACGAGCGTAAGATGATCGATCAGCAGATGCTGCAATTGACGGACTCGATCCGAGGCCTCGAAAGCAACACCAAAGGTGTCGAGCAACAACTCAAGTTATTGCAAGAAGAGATAGCTGATACGAGCTACCTTCTGGCAAAGGGCCTCGCCCGAAAGCCACGCGTGCTGGCCTTGAAACGAGCCGAAGCGGAGGCCAGCGGACAGATTGCCCGCAACTCGGCATCGGTGGCGGAGATGAGAGGCAAAATGGCGGAGCTGGAGGACAGGCGTCGGCAGCTCGGCTTCAATCAGAATCAGGAAACCGCCAAGCAGCAGCATGCGACGAGCGAGGCCATTGGCGATCTTCGACATCGAATTGCCGCGTTGCGCGATCAGCTTGGCCGGTCTGAATTGCGCGCCCCAGAGAGCGGGAAGATCGTCGGCCTCAACAGCAGGGATCTCAGCGCCGTGCTTGCACCCCGCGAAACCCTCCTGGAAATAGTTCCGACGGAAGATCGACTTGTCATCGAAGCGTCATTGAAGCCAATGGATCGGGAAGAAGTTCATGCCGGACAGACCGCGCGCGTGCGTGTTCACGCGCTGAATATTCGTCGTCGGCCCATGCTCGCTGGAAAAGTCGTGGCCGTGGCGGCAGACGCGCTGACCGACGCCAAGAGTGGCGTTACCTCTTACATGGCGGAAGTGGAACTCGATATCAACGCGCCGACATCCTCGTATCTTTCGTCATTACTGCCCGGAATGCCCGTTGAAATATTTGTTGAAACGGGAGAACGAACTTTCGCGCAGTATCTGCTGCAGCCGATGGAACTACGCATCGACCGCGCGTTTAGGGAGCACTAGGCCGCCGGCATGAGTCCGGCTGCACCAGTATTGCGGGAGGCGCCCATGCATGAGAGCAGCAAAGCATTACCTTTCAGGCAGAGTCGATTTCGCGTCAATCACGCTGAGCGCGGCGAGCCTTTTCAGGACGCCGACGAGCCGTATATAGGACAGGCTGCGGAGCAAGGTCGAAACCAAAGTGCGATGGAATACTTTGGCAAGGCTGTTGCCGAGCTTTTCGATTGCAAGAGTTGCTACGTCGCGGTCATGTCGTGCGCGGGCGGGTCGGAGATTGAAGAGTTCCGGATCGGACACGCCACAATCGATCCGTCATGCTCCACGACCGTCGCGCGAATTGCCCGCAAGGGCGCTGGCGCCGATTGCTCTCTTCTCGAACCCGTCAACGCGCGCACCGCTTTTGTGCGGAAGTTGATCGGCTCCGAGCCAGGAACAAATAGTCATTCCGTCATAGGGAGGTTTTCCTCTCGCGACAGGTCAACCATAGTGTTTGTCGCGGGATGGCGGCAGACCGCGCTCGCTCGGGCCGAAATCCCCTGTCTCGCGCGCGCGGTGCGCACGGTTTGGGAAACCGCGCATTCCCTTGCTCAGCGGTCACCGGATCGGCATCCAGACGCAGAAACATGGCTGGAAAAGCTGGCTTTTCCCGCCCTCGTTGTTGACGAAGACCTGCATGTTCATGAGGTCAATCAGGGTGGACGGGCGCTGCTGGCAAAGGGCGACCTTATCAGGGTGGATGGCGGCAGGCTCGCAGGGTCCAGCGGACTGGTAACCGAGAATTTGAAGGAGGCAATCCGGGAGGCGTTGGCCCCGCGGCCCGGTCAGGTCTGGCTGAACACAACGGTGCCTCTCTCGACGGAACGCCAGCAGTTTGCCTTCGCCAAGATCGGCGCCGCACCAACGCATTGCGACGCGCAAAAAGCGTTGGTCATCGTGCCGCAATTCGATGAAGTGCTGGGGGCGCACCGTATTGCCTCGGCCTTCGGCCTGAACTGGGCCGAAGAGCGGATCATTGCCCGGATTCTTCAGTTCCAAAGTCCACGGGACATCGGTGCCGACCTGCGGTTGACCGAGGCAACTGTCAGAACCTACACCAAGCGCATCATGCTTAAACTGGGGATCAATCGGCAGGCAGAGTTCTTTCTGCTCTATCATCTCACGCAATCGCCGTTCGGCGCCGGGACACGCGACAAGGCCGTCGGCGCAGCGTCCTCGGATTGCCGGTTGAACGGCGACAGTGAGGTTGACCTTTGCACGGCCGGCAGGCGGCCGCTGGACTGATGCTCAAGCCACTTACGATGGCTCGGGAATCTATGCGCCGAGCGGCTTTTTCTCGGACTTTTGCCTTGGCGGCGACACTTGGCCTTTCCTCTGGCCTTTCTTCCGAGGTGATCGCCCAGAGCATTCAATTGGGGATGCCAATCGCCTGCGAACCTGGCCGCACCTGCTACATCCAGAATTATATTGATGCCGATCCGTCAGCGTCAGCGCGAGACTTCAAGTGCGGCACCCTGACGTATGACGGCCATAACGGGACTGACTTTCGCTTGCCGTCACTGGCGTCGCAAAGAGCAGGCGTGGAAGTGCTCGCTTCCGCGAGTGGCCGTGTTCTTCGCACACGAGGCGATGCGCCGGACGGCGCCTTTGGCAAATCGGCGCGCGAAGCCGTTCGCGATGTTGAATGCGGCAATGGCGTTGTGATCGAACATGCGGAGCACTGGGAAACCCAGTATTGCCATATGGCCAGCGGCAGCTTGGCGGTGAAGCCCGGCGACGTGGTCAAGGGCGGGCAGCCGCTTGGCCGCGTAGGTCTTTCAGGACTGACCGAATATCCTCATCTGCATTTCACGGTCAGGCACAATGGGGCGGTCGTCGATCCTTTCGCCTATGGCGCTGCCGCCGGCTCATGCGGTAGTGGCGAACCGCTATGGCACCCCGCGCTTCACGCGCAACTCGCCTATCAGGAGCGAGCCGTTCTAAACGCCGGCTTCGCGAGCGGCCCGGTGACAATGGAATCCATCGAGGATGGAAGCGCGGACAAGGAAGTGCCGTCCGCCGGCGCAGCGGCGATTGTCGCATTTATTCGTGTTATCGGCCTGAAGACGGGCGACGCACAACAACTTGCGATCAAGGACCCGCTCGGGAACGTCATCGCCGAAAATCGAGGCCCACAACTTCAGACGAACAAGGCGCAGTTCATGCTGTTTACCGGCAGAAAGCGTCCGGCGACCGGCTGGGATCGTGGCACCTACAAGGCCACGTATATTGTCGAGCGCGACGGCCGGGTCGTCCTGAAGAAAGACATGGAACTCACCCTCTAGCAGCGAGGGGCGGCCGGTCTCCGGGGCATCTCGTTCGATCCGGCGGGCAGGGCGCCGACAATAGGATCATCGTCGGATCGAAATGTCCGGGACAGGATCGCTGTCCTGCTTGCCCCCTCGCTCGTCCGGGGCCCGGTCCGCATGGCCGCTCGGAAGCCTCAGATGGCCGCCTGATTGGTTGCCGGAACGGCCTCGTCCCGCTATAGGGCGTAAAGAGGTGAAACCATGGCCGATATGCGATTGATCGTTGCGGGGGCCGGCGGCCGGATGGGCCGCGCGCTGGTGCGCGTCATTTCGGAGACGCCGGGCGCGGTGTTGACCGGCGCGCTGGAAGCGCCGGGCTCGGAACTTTTGGGCAAGGATGCCGGCGTGCTCGCCGGCCTGCCGGAGAACGGCGTCAAACTCTCGGCCGACCTGTGGACGCTGTCGGCCCATGCCGATGGCATTCTGGATTTCACCGTCCCTGCGGCGACCATTGCCAATGTTGCGATTGCCGCCCAGCGCGGGCTCGTGCACATCGTCGGAACCACGGGCCTGTCGGCATCAGACATGGCCGTGATCAAGAGTGTTACCGAGCGCGCGGTGGTGGTGCAGTCAGGCAATATGAGCCTCGGCATCAATCTGCTCGCTGCGCTGGTCAAGCGCGTCGCGCAGTCGCTGGACGAAAGCTTCGACATCGAAATCGTCGAAATGCACCACAAGGCCAAGATCGACGCACCGTCGGGCACCGCCTTCCTGCTCGGCGAGGCCGCTGCCGCCGGCCGCGGCGTCGACCTGCACGCGCGTTCCGCACGAGGCCGCGACGGACATACCGGCGCGCGCCGGCCGGGCGATATCGGCTTTGCCGCGTTGCGCGGCGGTACCGTCGTTGGCGATCACAGCGTGATCTTCGCCGGCTCCATGGAGCGCATCGAACTGACCCATCGTGCGGAAGACCGGACGATGTTCGCGCAAGGTGCGGTGAAAGCCGCGCTGTGGGCGCACGGCAGGAAGCCGGGCTTCTATACGATGACCGACGTGCTCGGGCTTGCCGACTTCTAGAAATCGAACAACGGAAAATCCACCCAATGAGCGAACGTCTTCTTGTGCTCGTGCGTCACGGGCAGAGCGAATGGAATCTGAAAAACCTGTTCACCGGCTGGAAGGACCCTGACCTCACCGAACAGGGCATTACTGAGGCCAAGGAGGCCGGCCGCAAACTGAAGGCGCAAGGGTTGACGTTCGACGTTGCCTTTACCTCGGACCTGACGCGCGCCCAGCATACGCTGAAACTGATGCTCGCCGAGATCGGGCAGACCGGACTGCCGACGACGAAGGACCTCGCGCTCAACGAACGCGATTACGGCGACCTCTCCGGGCTCAACAAGGATGACGCCCGCAAGAAATGGGGCGAGGACCAGGTGCTGGTCTGGCGCCGCTCCTACGACGTGCCGCCGCCCGGTGGCGAAAGCCTGAAGGACACGCTGGCGCGCGCGCTGCCGTATTACGTGCAGGAGATTTTGCCCGGCGTGCTGCGCGGACAGCGCACGCTGATCGCCGCCCACGGCAATTCGCTGCGCGCGCTGATCATGGTGCTGGAGAAGCTCACGCCCGAGCAGATTTTGAAACGCGAACTCGCAACCGGCGTGCCGGTGATCTACCGGCTCAATGCGGATTCGACGGTGGCGACGAAGGTCGATCTGGCGGCTTGAGTTCGGGCGTGTAGGGTGGGCAAAGGCGCGTTAGCGCCGTGCCCACCATCTATCCCGACGACGACTGAATGGTGGGCACGCTTCGCTTTGCCCACTCTACGAAGTCAATGCAATCCCACCTGTCCCGCTTCCCAGCCCAGCATCGCCTGCTTGCGCGTGATGCCCCAGTGATAGCCGGTCAGCGCGCCGCCCTTGCCGAGCGCGCGGTGGCAGGGCACCACGAACGACACCGGATTTCTTCCGACCGCGGCGCCGACGGCGCGCGAGGCTTTCGGGTTCTTGATCTTGTTCGCGATGTCGGAATAGCAGACCGCGCGGCCCATCGGAATTTTCAGCAGCGTCTCCCACACCCGCACCTCGAAATCGGTGCCGATCAGGACCACGCGGAGCGGCTGGTCCGGCCGCCACAGCCGCGTATCGAAGATGCGTTGCGCGAGGTCAGTGGTGCCGTCGTGGTCCTCGACATAGGTCGCGTTGGGCCAGCGCCGCTTCATATCGGCAAACGCCGTCGGTTCCTCGCCGGGATCGGCGAAGGCAAGCCCCGCCAGTCCGCGGTCGCTCGCGATCACGATCGCGGTGCCGAATGGGCAAGCGTGGAATCCGTAGCGCAGCGTCATGCCGGCGCCGCCATTCTTCCATTCGCCCGGCGACATCGCTTCATGGGTGACGAAGAGGTCATGCAGCCGGCCCGGGCCCGAGAGCCCTGAATCGAGCGCAGCATCGAGCACGCTGGCGGAATCGCGCAGCAAGCCCTTCGCATGGTCCAGGGTGAGCGCCTGCATAAATGCCTTTGGCGTCAGCCCGGCCCAGCGGCGGAACAGATGGTGCAGCTCATCCGGCGTCACGGCGGCAGCGTCCGCCATCAGCTCGATGGTCGGCTGCGTGCGCCAGTGCTCGGAGATGAAGGCGATGGCGCGGCGCACGGAGTCGTAGTCGCGGAGCGCGGCGCTCTGGTGGCCTGGCCTGGCCAAGCGTTGGTCATGTATGGCTGATATCATCATGGGGTCTGATTTAGGGCTCATGCGCGGCTCAAACCACCCGATTTCTGACAACTACCTACGCGACCGGATTGTATGTGATACCGCGCTTGGCGGTCTGCAACGCAGCCAGTAAGGCTTTGGCAAAGCTAGCTTTTTCGTCTGGTCCGAGGAAATAGCCGACCGAAACCCGGCGGCCGCGGGAGACCAGATAAAGCCGCTCGATGCCGAATTCGGGGTCGCCGGTCTGTTCGAGCTGGACCCAGAGCGGATTGAACGACCATTCGATCAGACGGCCGCGATGGCTGACCCGTCGCACGCGTAATTCCGATGGCGTCACCACGATATCCTCGGTGGCGTCAGCGCTGCGGAAATTGATCCGGAACGCCCAGTAGATCACCAGTACATCGAGGCCGAAAAACCCCAACACCGGCCACGCGCCCATCAGGCAGAACGCGACGCCGGCGACAAAGCTGACGATGCCGATGAACGTCATCAGCACCAAAAAGCCGGTGCGGTTGAGCGAGCGATGCGGCGTCACCCGCGCCGAAAACAGCGTCGGCGGGTCAAGCGGGGGATCAAAGTCGTTGCCTGCGGTCATCGCGTATCAGTATATCCCGATCATGGCCAAAATCACCCGCTCTATCAGCGCAAAAAAATCGAGCGTTCCGTCGGTGCCGAAGAAAGTGGCAAAGAAGGCCGCCAAGGCGGTGCCGAAGCGTGTGGCGAAGCAGTCAGCCAAGCCGAAACCCTGGACGCCGGCCGAGATCCACGAGGCCTTCAGCCGATTTCGCAAAGCCAATCCGGAGCCGAAGGGCGAACTCGAACATCTCAATCCCTATACGCTGCTGGTGGCGGTCGTGCTGTCGGCGCAGGCTACCGACGCCGGCGTCAACAAGGCGACGCGCGCGCTGTTTGCGGTGGCCGATACGCCCGAGCGGATGCTAGAGCTCGGAGAAGAGAAAGTGCGCGAGTACATCAAGACCATCGGGCTCTATCGCAACAAGGCGAAGAACGTCATCGCGCTCTCGGAAAAACTGATCGCCGAATTCGGCGGTGAGGTGCCGCGCACCCGGGCCGAGATCGAGACGCTGCCCGGCGCCGGGCGCAAGACCGCCAATGTCGTGCTCAACATGGCCTATGGCGAGCACACCATGGCAGTGGATACGCATGTGTTCCGCGTCGGCAACCGCACCGGGCTGGCGCCCGGCAACAACGTGCTTGAGGTCGAGCTCGGGCTGGAGAAGGTGATCCCGTCGGAATTCATGCTGCACGCCCATCACTGGCTGATCCTGCACGGGCGCTACACATGTCTCGCCCGCAAGCCGCGCTGCGAGGTATGCCTGATCAACGATCTTTGCCGGTGGCCGGAGAAGACGGTCTGAGGCATGATCGTTGTCATGTCCTGAGGGTCTTAATCCGGCTCTCGGGAACGTAATTGAGGGCGTCGCTGTGAGTCAGCAGGATCAAACGAGTCCGCCACCCGCAAATCGGACCCCATCTCCGCCGCTCGCGCTAGCTCCGAAGCCGTCGCCGGCGGTAAGCGGCTTCTGGGGCCGCTTCACGATTCCATTGTTTGCGGTGCTGACGGCGTTGGTCTTTATCGCGCTGGCGACGGTGCGCTGGGATGCCTGGGTTGGCAGCGCCACGATCCAGACCACCAACGATGCCTATGTTCGTGCCGAGCTCACGCGGTTGAGCAGCCGGGTCGCCGGCGAGGTGATTACGGTCGCAGTGAAGGATTTCCAGCGCGTCAAGGCTGGCGATTTGCTGGTGCAGATCGATCCGGCCGATTACGCGGCTCAGGTCGCACAGGCCGAGGCCAGCGTCGCCGCCGCGCAGGCAGCCCTCGACAATCTGAGCAATCAGGTCGAACTGCAATACGCGACAATTGCACAGGCCGAAGCTCAGCTCGTATCCGCGGCCGCCCAGGAGGTCGAGGCGCGTCAGGAACAGGAGCGCCAGCAGTCGTTGTCGCAGACCGAATCCGGAACGCGGCAAAAGCTCGAACAGGCGACTGCGGCGTTTGCCAAGGCGCAGGCCGAGGTGCGTGCGAGCCGCGCCGTCATCGCCGCGCAACGTCATCAGCTCGAAGTATTGTCGGGCACCAAGAAGCAGCGTGCCGCCGACCTCGAGGGCGCCAAGGCGACGCTGGCCGCGGCCAAACTCAAGCTCGGCTACACCAAAATCGTGGCGCCGTTCGATGGCGTCACCGGCGAGCGGCAGGTGCAGCCGGGCGATTACGTCAATATCGGCACCAACCTCATCAACGTCGTGCCGCTGCCGAACGTCTATGTGATCGCCAATTACAAGGAAACGCAGTTGACCCAGGTCGAACCCGGTCAGCCCGTCGAGATCAGCGTCGACAGTTTCCCGAACGAAAAACTGCGCGGTCGCGTCGAGCGGATTGCGCCGGCGAGCGGTTCGCAATTCGCGTTGCTGCCGCCGGACAATGCCACCGGCAATTTCACCAAGGTGGTTCAGCGCGTCCCGGTCCGGATTCAGTTGGACAAGAACCAGCCGCTGCTGGAGCGCCTGCTGCCCGGGATGTCCGTCGTCACCCATATCAATACCGGCCAGGCGGGCACGGATGGCGGAAAATGACCTCGACCGCGGACCGGTTTCGCGCGGCGGGATCGCGCCGCGGCCGCTGTTCGCGGTCGGTGCGGTGCTGCTCGGCGCGTTTCTGGCGAACTTCGACAGCCGGCTGACGTCGGTAGGCCTGCCTGATCTGCGCGGCGCGTTCTCGCTCGGCTTCGACGAGGGCGCCTGGCTCTCTACCGCTGGCATCGGCTCGCAGATATTCGTCGCGCCGGCGGTGGCGTGGCTTGCGACCGTGTTCGGGATGCGCCGCGTGCTCGGCATTCCGAGCCTGGTCTATGCCCTGATCTCGCTGGTGATCCCGTTCGTGCACGATTACCTCACGCTGATCGCGCTCAGCATCGTGCATGGCATGCTGCTCGGCACCTTCGTGCCGGCGACGCTGATGATCATCTTGCGCAATTTGCCGATCAAATGGTGGCTGCCGGCGATCTCGATCTATTCGATCAGGGTCGGGTTCGCGCTCGACACCTCCACCTCGCTGGTCGGCTTCTATGTCGACCATCTGGGATGGCAGTGGCTGTACTGGCAGGGCGTGGTGATAGCGCCACTGATGGGCCTGATGATCTATCTCGGCACGCCCAGCGAACCTGTTAACCGCGACCTGCTGAGGCACGCTGATTGGGGCGGGATGCTGCTGCTCGGCACCTCCGTCTCGATGATCTATGCCGGTCTCGATCAGGGCAATCGTCTGGACTGGCTGGAATCGGGCACGGTGATGGCGCTGTTGCTCGCCGGGGCTGCGCTGTTCATCGCCTTTCTGATCAACGAGATGCTGGTTCGCCGACCCTGGGCGCACGTCAACGTGCTGTTCTCGCGCAATGTCGGGCTCTCGCTGGTCGTCATCCTGCTGTATACCTTGACCAGCCTCTCCAACTCGTCGCTTGTACCGAATTTTCTCAGCGTTGTGGGCCTGATGCGGCCCGAACAAAGCGGCGTTCTGCTCTTGACCTTCGGCGCCTTGCCCATGGTGGTGCTGGTGCCATTCTCGATCTTCCTGCTTCGGCATTTCGATGCGCGCGCCGTTGTGGTCCTCGGTTTTTCGGCGTTCGCTGCCGCCAATCTGTGGGGAACGCAACTGACCCATGACTGGGCACGCGGCGATTTCGTCGGCATCGTGATCCTGCAGTCGATCGGGCAGGCACTCATGCTGTTGCCGATCATCATCCTCGCGCTGTCCAATTCCGACCCGACCCGCGCGACGTCATTCGCCGCCTATATCCAGATCATGCGGCTCGGCGGCGCCGAGATCGGCGTGGCGCTGATGGGCACCTGGCTGCGCGTGCGCGAGCAGATCCATTCCAATTATCTCGGGCTGCACATCCAAAGCGGCAGCTTCGACGTGACGCGCCTGCTCAAGCAACTCGGGGACTATTTTGCCAGCCATGGCGTGGGCGCCGCCCCGGCGCGGGCGCTGGGGACGTTGTCGGCGCGGGTCCAGCGCGAAGCCAACGTGCTCGCTTATATCGACGGATTTTGGCTGTGCTTCTGGCTGGCGATGGCCGCGCTGTTCTTCGTCGCCCTGATCACCCGCGCGCCGCCGGGCCCCTTCACGCCGGCACCGTTCGGTTTCGCGAAAAATGTGTTGCGGAAATGCGGGGTGACCGCGTCGCAATGAGCGGCGCCGATCAGCGTGCCGATATTTCCTGCCGCCGCGCCGGCTCGATCAGTTCCGGCCGCGGGCCGGAGAGGCGCTTGTGCATGTGGACCATGAAGGCCATGCCGAACAATGGCGTCGCCAGGTTGACGATCGGGATCGAGACAAAAGCTGCGATGAACAGGCCCGCGGTGAACACGGTCGCCGCATTGTCCTTGCGCATCGCCTTGGCTTCAGCGGGCGAGCGGAAACGCATCGCCGCGAGTTCGAAATATTCGCGCCCCAACAGCCAGGCGGTGGCGATGAAGAAGATCAGGAAGCCCGCGCCGGCGAACAGCACAAAGGGCAGCGCGATCAGATAGACCAAAATGGTCAGCAGCGCCGTCTTGATGCCCTCGGGGATCGCGACGCCGAGCGGCAGCGCGTCGCCGGGGCGCTCCGCCGGATAATGCTCGCGCTCGACATGCTCGGCGACGTCGTCGACGAACACGCTCGCCACCAGCGAGGTCACCGCCGGCATCAGGAAAATGCCGCCGAGCACGACGCCGAGCCCGGCCGCGATCGAGATGATCCAGGAAAGGATGTTGAGCGACGTGTGGAAGCCCGGCCCCAGCATCGCTTCGGCCCAGCCCTCGCCGTATTCGGCGAACCAACTCAACCCGCGCTGCAAGCCGATGGCCAGCACCGTAATCAGCACCAGCGCCAGCCCGATCGAGCGCCACAGGATGGTGCGCATCGGCGGCGACAGGATCTGCGAAAGCGCCTTGACGGCGGCGTCCAACATGGCGGTTCAACCTCTCGTGAAAACCTTCGCGAGAGGTAGATATACGCGAGCCGTTCGACAAGTGCCGGTTTTGGCCCGGTCGTGGGGCGGCGCCGGCGTTATGCGGCAGCGAATGGCAGCGTCTGACAGATTGTGCCTTCCCAAGGGTCGTCGAAGGCCTAGGTTGAGCGTCAAAAGACGGCTACGGAGAGAGACACACGATGACCGGAACGGGATTGCCGCTTGACGGCGTGAGGGTCGTCGAGATGACCCATATGGTGATGGGCCCGACCTGCGGCATGATCCTCGCGCAACTGGGCGCTGAGGTCATCAAGGTCGAGCCGCCGGTGGGCGACAAGACACGTTCTCTTGGCGGTATGGGAACCTCGTTCTTTCCGCTGTTCAACCGCGGCAAACGCAGCGTCGTGCTTGATTTAGCCAAGGCGGAGGATCTCGAAATCCTGCATCGGCTGCTCGAAAGCGCCGACGTGTTCGTGGAAAATTTTCGCGACGGCCGGCTCGAGAAACAGGGGCTCGGCACCAAGGAGTTGCGCCGCAGACACCCGCATCTGATTGTCGCTGGTCACAAGGGTTTTCTCTCCGGTCCGTACGAGCATCGGCCGGCGCTGGACGAGGTCGTGCAGATGATGTCGGGGCTCGCCGCCATGACCGGGACGCGCGAGAAGCCGCAACGCATCGGCTCCTCCGCCAACGACATCATGGGCGGCATGTTCGGCGCGATTGCGATTCTCGCCGCGCTTTACGAGAAGCGGGGCGGCAAGAGGGACGGCGCCGACATCCGCATCGGCCTGTTCGAGAACTGCCTGTTCCTGGTCGCGCAACACATGGTCGAATATGAGATGACCGGCAGGAAGCCGCGCTCGATGCCGGAGCGCGAGCACGCCTGGCCGATCTACGACATCTTCGACACAGCGGACGGCGAGCGCATCTTCATCGGCGTCGTCACCGAGGGCCATTGGTGGAGTTTCTGCCGCGAGTTCGGACTGCAGGAATTTGCCGACGACCCGAGCCTGCGCAACACCACAGACCGCATTCTGGCGCGTGGGAGAATCATTCCGCGCGTTGCCGAAGTGATCAAAGGCTGGAAGATCGCTGATCTGTCGGCAAAGCTCGATGCGTTGAATATCGCCTATTCGCCGATCAACCGCCCCGAGGATCTGCTGCAGGATCCGCATGTGCTGCGCCCCGGCGGCCTGGTGCAGAATTTCAATGCCGACGGCGCGCCGTTCCGCGTTCCGGCGTTGCCGGTAGAGTGGAACGGCGGCAATATCGGCGAAGGGCTGAAGGTGCCGGTGCTGGGCGCCGACACCGAAGCCGTTCGCGCTGAACTCGACAAGCAAGACCCGTCTTCCAAACACAACGCCGCATGAGGCTGCCATGACCTGTGTCCAGGAACTCTATCCCGACAGCAAAATCATCCTGCGCGAGGTGGGCCTGCGCGACGGCCTGCAGCTCGTGAAGGCATTTCCATCCACCTCCGCCAAACAGCGCTGGATGCGCGATGAATATGCCGCGGGCGTGCGGCACTTCGAGGTCGGCTCGTTCCTGCCGGCAAAGACCTTTCCGCAATTCGCCGACGTGCGCGACATCATCGGGACCGTGGCCTCCCTGCCGGGCGCCTACGGCATCGCGCTGACGCTGAACGAGCGTGGGGTCAACGAGGCGCTGGCCTCCGGCGTCGCCGAAGTGGCGACGGTGGTCTCGGCCACGGAAGAGCACAGCCAGGCCAATGCCAACCGCTCGCGCGAGTCGGCGATTGGCAACGTCAGGCGGCTTTGTGAGCTGCGCGACGCCAGCGCGCACAAGCCGGTGGTGAACTCCGCGATTTCGATGGCGTTGGGCTGTTCGATCGTCGGGGCCGTGGATCCCAAAGAAGTGCTGCGGCTGACGGAAAAGCTGTTCGAGGCCGGCGTCGACATGGTCGCGATTGCCGACACGGTTGGTTATGCCGGGCCGAAGCAGGTCGGTGAACTGACGGCGGCTGCGGTGAAGATCGCAGGCTCAAAGCCGATCTGCATTCACCTGCACGACACAAGAGGGATGGGCATCGCCAACGCCTCGGCCGCGCTCGATGCCGGCGCGCGCGTGCTGGATGGATCGCTGGGCGGCCTCGGCGGTTGCCCGTTCGCGCCGGGCGCCACCGGGAATGTGGTGTTCGAGGACCTGGTGTTCCTGTGCGAGAGCAAGGGATTCAAGACCGGGATTGATATCGAGAAGCTGGTCGCGGTGCGCGCGATCCTGAAATCGGAAATGCCGGGCGAGGCGCTGTATGGCGGACTGGCGCGCGCAGGCTTGCCGCGCGGGACGGCGGCGAGGGCGGCGTGAACTTACAGCCGCGTCATCCTTAGCCGTAACGCATTGCCGACGACGCTCACCGAAGACAGCGCCATCGCCGCGGCGGCGATGATCGGCGACAGCAGCAGGCCGAACGCGGGATAAAGAATGCCCGCGGCGATCGGGATGCCGGCGGCGTTGTAGATGAAGGCGAAGAACAGATTCTGCCGGATATTACTCATCGTCGCCTGAGAGAGCCGCCGGGCGCGGACGATGCCGACCAGATCGCCCTTCAGCAGCGTGATGCCGGCGCTCTCCATCGCAACATCGGTGCCGGTGCCCATGGCGATGCCGACTTCGGCGGCGGCGAGCGCCGGCGCATCGTTGACGCCGTCGCCGGCCATCGCGACGACCTTTCCGGCCTTCTGGAGCTTGGCCACGACAGCGCTCTTCTGGTCGGGCAGCACCTCCGCCTCGACATCGGCGATGCCGAGGCTCCGCGCGACGGCATTCGCCGTGGTCCTGTTGTCGCCCGTGAGCATGATGACCTTGATGCCATCAGCCGCCAGCGCCTTCAGCGCGTCCGGCGTCGACGCTTTCACGGGGTCGGCGATGGCAAACAATCCCGCAAGTTTGCCGTCGACCGCCATGTTGATCACGGTCGCGCCGTCGCCGCGCAGACGTTCGCCCTTATCGTTCAATGACTGTGCGTCGATGCCAAGCGACTGCAGGAAGTTCGCATTGCCAAGCACGATCGCCTTGCCGTCGACCTTGCCGGTGGCGCCCTTGCCGGTCGGCGAGTGGAACTCTTCCACCTTGCCTAAATCGAGATTGCGCTCTTTGGCCGTCCGTACGATGGCGTCAGCCAGCGGATGTTCGCTGGCGCGCTCGACGGTCGCGGCCAGCCGCAGAATGCCGGCTTCCTCAAATCCGTCTGCCGGTACGATGGCGACCACCTTCGGCTTGCCCTCGGTCAGCGTTCCCGTCTTGTCGACCACCAGCGTGTCGACCTTCTCCATGCGCTCGAGCGCTTCGGCGTTCCTGATCAGCACGCCGGCCTGTGCGCCGTGCCCGACGCCGACCATGATCGACATCGGCGTAGCCAAGCCGAGTGCGCAGGGACAGGCGATGATGAGCACGCTGACGGCGGCGACCAGGCCGAACGCCATGCGTGGCTCCGGCCCGAACCAGGCCCAGGCGCCGAACGCGAGCAGCGCGACGAGGATGACGATAGGCACGAACCAGCCGGAAACCTGATCGGCCAGCCGCTGGATCGGCGCGCGGGAACGCTGCGCATCCGCCACCATCTTGACGATCTGGGAAAGCAGCGTGTCGCGCCCGACTTTTTCGGCGCGCATGACGAAGCCGCCGGACTGGTTGAGCGTACCTGCGATCACCTTGCCGCCCGGCTCCTTGGTGACTGGCATGGATTCGCCGGTCACCAGCGATTCGTCGAGCGAGGAGCGGCCCTCGAGGATGACGCCGTCGACTGGCACCTTTTCGCCCGGTCGGACGCGCAGATGATCGCCAACTGCAAGCGTATCGATTTCCACCTCGTGATCGGCGCCGTCATCGCCGATCCGGCGCGCGGTTTTCGGCGCGAGCTGCAGCAGCGCCTTGATCGCGCCTGATGTCGCCTCGCGCGCGCGAAGTTCGAGCACCTGGCCGAGCAGCACGAGGACGGTGATGACAGCCGCGGATTCGAAATAGACAGCGACCGCGCCGCCATGGCCGCGGAAGGTCGACGGGAAGATTCCGGGCGCGACGGTGCCGATGACGCTGTAGACATAGGCCACGCCGGTGCCGACAGCGATCAGCGTGAACATGTTGAGATGGCGCGTGACGAGCGATTGCCAGCCGCGCACGAAGAACGGCCAGCCGGCCCAGAGCACCACGGGCGTGGCAAACGCGAACTGGATCCAGTTCGACAGCGTCGGATCGAGGAAGCCATGGCCGCCGACGAGGTGCCCGCCCATTTCCAGGACGACGGCCGGCAGCGCGAGCACGAGGCCGATCCAGAAGCGGCGCGTCATGTCGGCGAGTTCCGGATTGGGCGGCGCATCGAGGCTCGCGACCTCCGGCTCCAGCGCCATGCCGCAGATCGGGCAGCTTCCGGGGCCGACCTGGCGGATCTCGGGATGCATCGGGCAGGTGTAGATGGCGCCTTCCGGCACCGCGGCCTTCGGCCTGCTGCCCTCTTCCAGATAGGAGACGGGATCGGCGGCGAATTTGGTACGGCAGCCGGCCGAGCAGAAATGGAAGGTCTCGCCGCGGTAGTCGAAGCGGTGCTTGCTGGTCGCGGGGTCGACGCTCATGCCGCAGACGGGATCGCGGACGGTTGCAGCGGTGTGGGTGTGATGATCGTGCTGGCTGTGACTGGCGTGGTCGCAGCAGGCGCTCTTTGACGCGCCGTTTCGCTCGGCGTTTTCATTCGTGTTCATCATCCGCTCGGTCCTTGAAACCTATACCCTGTAGGGGTATATAGGCCGCATGCGAAAAGACATCAAGGCTTCCTGCCAAAAGCGCCTCAGCCGGATCGAGGGCCAGGTCCGCGGTCTGTCCAAGATGGTCGAGGAGGATCGCTACTGCATCGACATCGTCACGCAGATATCAGCCGTGCGGGCCGCGCTGCGGCGTGTCGAGGAAGAGGTCTTGCGGGATCATGTGTCGCATTGCGTCGAGCACGCGATCACCAGCGGCAACAAGGCCGATCAGCGGGAAAAGATCGCGGAGCTGATGGCCGTGATCGGCCGTTCAGACAGGTAATCCGGGCTACGCCTTCTTGCCTCCACGCTAGTCGTGGCCGTGCTTGCGCTTGCGCGCCTTCGGTTTCTTGTCGGATGCCGTCGGGATCATCACCACGCGGCCGTAGCGCACGCCGCGCTCGGCGATGATGTGGTCGGCAAAGTGCCGGACCTCGCCGCTCCCTCCCTTCAGCGCCGTCACCTCCATGCAGGAGTCGTCGTCGAGATGGACATGGAGCGTCGCCAGCGACAGATCGTGGCGGCCGTGGAAATTCTGCACCAGTCGTTTCGACAGGTCGCGCGCGGCGTGATCGTAGACATAGACCAGCGCGGCGACGCATTGGCCTGAAGGAGTTGCGTCCTCGGCGCTTTGCTGCAGTCCGGCGCGGGCGAGATCGCGGATGATCTCGGAGCGGTTTTGATAGCCGCGGGCTTCCGCCGCCGCATCGATCTCGGCGAGCAGATCGTCTTCAATGGTGATGGTGATCCGTTGCATCCTGATTTCCGTGTTGGTCCCGGTATGATATTTCTATTGTATCGTCATACTGTCCTTGCTAGCGAATGTCGGGTTGGGTATGGTGCAGTCGCTCTCAGACTTGTAGCAGTAAACATGCGGGGGCATGGCGGTGCGCAGGGTCTTGTTGCGGATATTTTCCGCTACGGCTTCTTCTGCCGTTCTGATGCTCCCCGCCGAGGGGCAGGAGTGGACGGCGTCTCAGCCTGACCAGCTTCCACCGGTGACCATCACGGCTCCCAACGCAACGCCGCCCAAGCGGATCGCTCGGCCAAAACAGCCGCAAAATCGTGGTGCGCGGAGCAGAACCGCCGTTCGCTCGAACCAGCCGGTCACCGCGGGCGCAGGCGGCGTCACGCCCGGCACTTCATCCGATGGCGCCGCCGCCCTGCAGCCCACCGCCGCCAGCGCGATAAGCTTTACCGGCGAACAGGTGAACGCAGTGCCATTCGTGCGTGTCGGCGAGGCGCTGGAAGTCGTGCCCGGCCTGATCGTCACCCAGCATTCCGGAGAAGGTAAAGCCAATCAGTATTTCCTGCGCGGCTTCAACCTTGACCACGGCACCGATCTCTCCATCAAGGTCGACGGCATGCCCGTCAACATGCCAACTCATGGCCACGGGCAGGGCTACGCCGATATCAACTTCCTGATCCCTGAGCTGATTCAATCGGTGAATGTCCGCAAGGGTCCGTACTACGCCGATGTGGGCGATTTCAGCTCCGCCGGGTCCGTCGCGATCGACTACCTTAACAAGCTGCCGAAAAATCTAGCCGAGGTCACATTTGGCAGCTTCGGTCACCGGCGCGGCGTGGCGGCGGGATCGACCGCGGTCGGCGCGGGCACGATGCTCGCGGCGGTCGAGAGCATCAAATACGATGGGCCGTGGGACGTTCCGGACAATGTGCGGAAAATGAACGGCGTGCTGCGCTACAGCCAGGGCACCGCGACCGATGGGCTCACGCTGACCGCGATGGCTTATTCCAACGGCTGGAATTCGACCGACCAGGTGGCGCAGCGCGCCATCGATCAGGGCATCATCGGCCGCTTCGGCTCGCTTGATCCCACCGATGGCGGGACGGCCAGCCGCTTCAGCCTGTCCGGCAATTGGGCGCAATCGAGCGAGTACGGCCAGAGCAAGGTCAACGCCTACGTCGTGCGCTCCGACCTGCAGCTCTTCAACAACTTCACTTACTTCCTCGATAATCCCGTCAATGGCGACCAGTTCAACCAGCTCGATCGCCGCACCCTTGGTGGCTTCGACGCACGGCATGCCTTCGATTGGCGGTTTGGCGGCTTCGAGACGCAAACCCGCGTCGGAATGCAAAGCCGCTACGACGACATCCATGTCGGTCTGTTCAAGACGGAGCAGCGTGCGGTGCTTTCGACCGTGCGCGAGGACCGCGTGCAGGAAGGCAATGTCGGCATCTGGGCCGACACAACGACGCGCTGGAACGACTGGCTGCGCACCACTGTTGGCATCCGCGAGGACGTTTTCGCCGGCCGCGTCCTCAGCGACACGCCGGAAAATTCAGGCAATGCCCAGGCGACGATAACGAGCCCGAAAGCCGGCATCGTGCTTGGCCCCTGGTACAAGACTGAGTTCTACGGCAATGCCGGCTACGGCCTGCACAGCAATGACATCCGCGGCGCGACGATCACGGTCGATCCGATCGACAAGGTGACGCCGCAGGATCGCGTGCCGCTATTGGTGCGATCGAAGGGCGCCGAGCTTGGCTTCCGCACGAAAGCGATCGAGGGACTCACAAGCTCGGTCGCTGTCTTTGTGCTCGATTTCGACTCCGAACTGCTGTTCGTGGGCGACGCCGGCACCACTGAGGCCAGCCGGCCGAGCCGCCGGGTTGGCGTGGAGTGGGTGAACCAATACAAGCCGAAGCCGTGGCTATCATTCGATCTGGACGTTGCCTATACCCGCGCGCGCTTCACCGATTTCGATGCCGCCGGCAATTTCATCCCGGGCGCGCCGGCGTGGATCGCGAGCGGCGCAATCACCTTGGGCAGCGAGACTGGTTGGTTTGGTGCATTGAAGGCGCGCTATTTCGGCCCGCGTCCGCTGATTGAGGACGATAGCGTCCGTTCGCTGGCGTCGCTGATCTTCA
The DNA here is from genome assembly GCF_036924765.1 of Bradyrhizobium sp. AZCC 1678. Taxonomy (NCBI): domain Bacteria; kingdom Pseudomonadati; phylum Pseudomonadota; class Alphaproteobacteria; order Hyphomicrobiales; family Nitrobacteraceae; genus Bradyrhizobium; species Bradyrhizobium sp. AZCC 1678. Next base: position 671,305 of record NZ_JAZHSE010000001.1, on the reverse strand, counting down.
ACGCACGAGCCGGCTACCGCTTCGACAATGGTTTAAAACTGCAGCTCGACGTGCTCAATCTCTTCAACGCGCGGACCAACCAGATCGAGTATTACTATCTGTCGCGGTTGCCGGGCGAACCGATCGGCGGCGTCGCGGACCGGCATGTGCATCCGGCCGAGCCGCTGGCGGTGCGGCTGACGCTGGCGGGGAGGTTTTAGGGAACGGGCTACGAATTCCTCCCCCTACGCCACGATCTCGCGCGGCTTCATGCGCCGCTCCGGCGCGCGGACCGGGACGTATTCGACGGCGAGATAATGTTCCGAGACGGTGACGCGTTCGATCATCATCGTTTCGCAGGTTACTTCTTCAACCGTCACTTCTTCAGCCGGAAGCGGCGCTTCTTGGTCAATCTCTTCAGGAACAAGCGGCGGCGACTTGACCTCTGGAAACACACCGAATTCGCCCGCTACCTCCTGGAGCGGCTTCTGCTTGTCGGCCCAATGCAGGGCCGTGTAGTCGAAGCCGTGCACGATGGTGGGTTTGACGATTTCGAAATAGGGCGAGATGTCGAAATCGCGCGGCATGTAGAGCGAGGAATCGCGGATATGCAGGATCTCGCGCCGGGCCTTTCTTGAGGCGGCACGCGTGATCTTGGGCAGGATCGGGTAGCGCACGGCGTCGAACGCCTGCGCGATCAGCGCCGAGCAGATGATTTTGGTGGGATCGCCGGAGCCGAACGCGATCATGCGGCGGCGCCAGCGCTGCGGCACCGGCAGCGGGATCAAATAACGCATCAGGTCGACGATATTCTTGGTGTCGTAGCCGAAGCCGATCCGGTTGATGGCGTAGCGGCACACCGTGGTGCGGTCCTCATAGGACAGGCCGATCGGGCGGCAGAGCCGGGTGTGATAGGGATAATATTTCGACAGCGGCGCCGAGGTCACGCCTTCGCCGATATTGGCCTCGATCAGGACGTGCGGCTCGCCGTCGGGTTCGAACGCGCCGTCGACCGGGCCGACGTAAAGCGCACCGTGCGACCAGGTGGACTGTGTCAGGTATTTGATGATGCCGGAGATGCGGTTGTTGCCTTCGACCAGCAGCACGTCGCCGGGCTCGATGACGCCGCGCAGATGCTCGGGGTCGCTGGGTGTGAACGGCTCATAGCCCGGGACTTCCTTCTGCAGGTAGCCCGCAATCACCTGGCCGATCGTATCGAGCATTACGCCCATGAAACTCCCCCAGAGCGGCTTTTCTCCCGCTTTTTTTGTTTCCTTATCATGGTCGCAAGCCGTTTCAATTTAGTTCATGCGCCAAACGGATCAATCATGATTGATTTACCATGAGTGTTGCTGCGTTACGTGAGATGCGGCACAGTTCGCTAGCTGTTCTCGCTCCTTTCAGGTTCCGGAAACCACGACATGACAATGACCCGCCGCACCTTCCTGTCGGCGTCCGCTGGTCTGGCAGCTATTCCGGTTTTTTGCGGGGGGCGTGCGGGGGCCGCGCCGTTGCCGCGGGAAGCTGACGTTGTGGTGATCGGCGCGGGTGCGGCCGGCATTGCTGCGGCGCGGCGGATCATGGCGGCGAACCGCAAGGTGATCGTGGTGGAGGCGGCGAGCCAGATCGGCGGCCGCTGCCAGACTGACAGTTCGACCTTCGAGGTGCCGTTCGATCGCGGCGCGCGCTGGATGCACAATCCCGAGACCAATCCGATGATCAAGCTGGCGCGCGCAGCCGGCCTCGAGATCACGACCGCGCCCTCGGGCCAGAAGATCCGCATCGGCCGCCGCAACGCCCGCGCCGGCGAGACCGAGCAATTTCTCGCCGCGCTGGTTCGCGCCAACCGCGCGATCGACGACGCCGCGCGGCGGTTCGACGTCTCCTGTGCCTCCGTGCTGCCGAAGGACCTCGGCGACTGGGCCGACACGGTGGAATTTGTGCTGGGCGCCAGTTTCGCGGGCAAGGATTTGAAAGATGTCTCCGTCGGCGACAAGGCCCGCGCGCAGGATCGCAATACCGCGATCGGCTGTCGTCAGGGATTGGGCACGCTGATCGCAAAGCTCGGCGAGCAGGTGCCGCTATCGCTGTCGACACCGGCCAATCGCATTGTCTGGAGCAACCGCGATGTCAGCGTGGAAACGCCGGCGGGAAGGATCACCGCGCGTGCCGCGGTGATCACTACGTCGACCAACGTGCTGGCCGCCGGAAATATCAAGTTCGCGCCTGATATCCCGAAGCGTATGCTCGACGCGGCTTCGAAACTGAGCCTCGGCAGCTACGACCGGATCGCGCTGCAGATGGCGGGCAATCCGCTGGGCCTCGCCCGTGACGACGTCGTTATCGAGCAGAGCAATTCGACGAAGACATCGCTGATATCAGCCAATATCGGCGGGTCGTCGCTCTGCACGATAGACGTCGGCGGTTCGTTCGGCCGCGATCTCTCCGCGCAGGGCGAGAAGGCCATGGTGGCGTTTGCGGTGGAATGGCTGACGAAACTGTACGGCAGCGAGGCTGCGGCCGCGGTGAAGAAGTCGAGCGCGACGCGCTGGAACGCGGCGCCGTTCGCGCTCGGCGCGATGTCGGCGGCCGGTCCCGGCGGGCAATCGTCGCGAAAGGTTCTGACCGAACCGATCGGCTGCATGTATCTTGCCGGCGAGGCCACCCATGAAACGCTGTGGGGCACGATCGACGGCGCCTGGGAAAGCGGCGAGCGCGCTGCGGAATCGGCGTTGCGGCGGATCGGTGCATTGAAGGATCCCGAGCCGGAGGCGCGGCCGGCGAAACAGCGGCGGCGCGGGCAGGGATCCTCGATCAACTGATGGTACGCCCGAAAGCACTGATCTCCTGGTCGAGCGGCAAGGATTCGGCCTTTGCGCTGTGTGAAGTGATGCACGCGGGCGAGTTCGATGTGGTCGGTGCGCTGACCACGGTGACCGAGACGTTCGGCCGGGTATCGATCCACGGTGTGCGGCAGGAGATACTGCAGGCGCAATGCGAAGCCGCTCGTTTGCCACAGCGGATCGTGCCGATCCCCTATCCCTGTCCGAACGAGATCTACGAGACGCGGATGGGCGAGGCGATCGCGCAGGCCGTCGCTGACGGCATCACGCACATGATCTTCGGCGATCTTTTTCTCAGAGATATCCGCGCCTATCGCGAACAGAAACTCGCGGGCACCGGCATCACGCCGGTGTTTCCGCTGTGGGAACGGCCGACGGCGGAACTGGCGCAGGCGATGATCGCAAGCGGGCTGGAGGCGCATATCGCCACCGTCGATCTGAAGCAGTTGCCGGCGGCGTTTGCCGGCCGCGCATTCGATGCGGCCTTGCTGGCCGATTTGCCCGAAGGCGTCGACGCTTGCGGCGAGAACGGCGAGTTTCACACCTGCGTGGTGGCGGGGCCGATGTTTTCGCGGCGGCTTATGGTCACAACAGGCGAACGCGTCGAGCGCGACGGTTATGCGTATTGCGATCTGGTGATGGGTTAATGCAGGAATCGTAGGGGGGCAAAGCGAAGCGTGCCCACCATGCCAACGTAGATCTCGCTCTTGATGGTGGGCATGCTACGCTTTGCCCACCCTACAGATCTACGCAGCTTGAGGCAGCGTCAGCGCAGCACGCCATCCAGCGCCGGCAGGCCGAAGATAACGGCCGCCGCGATCAGCGCGTAGCAGATCGCGCGGAATACGGTTTCGCTGGCTTTGCCGAACAGCGAGGCGCCGAACCAGACGCCGACGGCATAGACCGGGCCGACCACGAGCGCGAACAGGATCGCATTCATCGTGATCAGTCCGGCCGCGGCGTAGCTGACGGCGGAAAAGAGATCCGACGCGCCGAAGAACAGCAGGATATTGGCGCGGGCGATCACGGACGGAAGCGGGCGGCCGAGCCAGTAGCCGACGATCGGCGGGCCGCCGGTCTGGGCGAGCCCGCTGCAAAAGCCGGATAGCCCGCCGATGCCGACCGAGACCGCCGCGTGGTCCTTGCCGCGGTAGCGCCAGCCCGACAGCAACAGCAACAGCAGTGCGAAGACGAAGCCGGAAATGATCCAGCGCGTCGTCTCGGGTTCGAGCCTGCTCAGGAAATAAGTGCCGATCGGGACGCCGATCAGCGCGCCTGTCACCATGATGGCGGTCGCCTTCCGATCGGCCTTTTGCCACGCGCCCGGCAGCAGCGGCGCGGCGGCGACGAAATCGATGATCAGGAGCAGCGCGGCCACGAGCCGCGGGTCGGCGATGGAGCTGGCGAGCGGCATGAAGATCAGCGCCGAACCGAATCCGGAAAATCCTCGCGCCGTTCCCGAGATGAAGGCGACCGCAGAGATCGCGATCGCCGCGTTGATGCCGACGTCAGCCGGAATGAGCGCCGCAGGGTTCATGCGGCATCATGCCCGTAACGTGCCGCCGGTCTTCTTCGTCACCTCGGCCACGATCTTCGTCGCCACTGCATCGATCTCCTGGTCCGTCAGGGTTTTTTCGCGCGGCTGGATCGTCACGGCAATCGCGATCGACTTCTTGTTCGGATCGATGCCCTTGCCTTCGTAGACGTCGAACACCGTCACATCCGTGATCAGCTTCTTATCCACGCCGTGCGCCGCACGCACGATGTCGCCGGCCTTTACGCCGCGATCGACGATGAAGGCAAAGTCGCGCGACACCGGCTGGAAGGCGGAGAGTTCAAGCAGCGGCTTGGCCCGGGTCGGCTTCTTCTTGGCGTCGGGAATGCGGTCGAGGATGATTTCGAACGCCATCAACGGACCGTCGGCGCCGAGCGCTTCCAGCGAGCGCGGATGCAGCTCGCCGAAATAGCCCAGCACATTCTGCGGGCCGATCTGGATGGTGCCGGAGCGCCCGGGATGCAGCCAGCTCGCGCCGCCCGGCACGACCTGCAGCGCCTGCATTGGCGCGCCGGCGGCCGCGAGCACGGCGAACGCATCGGCCTTGGCATCGAGCGAATCGGTCATGGCAGAGCCCGACCAATGACGACCCATGCCTTTCGAGGACGCAAAGCCGTGGCGCACGCCTGAGGCAGCGACGAACTGGTTCTCGGGCTTGTCGCCCTTGAAGATCTGGCCGACCTCGAACAGCGCGACGTCCTGATAACCGCGGTTGGCGTTGGCCTGCGCCGCGGCGACGAGGCCCGGCAGCAGGCTCGACCGCATGTCGGAGAGGTCGGAGGCGATCGGGTTCGCGAGCGCGAGCTCAGCCTGTCCGCCGCCGAACAATTCGGCATGCGATTTGGAAATGAACGACCAGGTCACCGCCTCCACCATACCGCGCACCGCCAGCGCGCGCTTGGCGCGGCGGGTGCGGTTCTGGATCGTGGTCAGCACCGGCTTGCGGGCATCGTCGCCGCGTTCGAACGGCGTCATCGGCACTTTGTCGACGCCGACGATGCGCACGATCTCCTCGACGATGTCGGCCTTGCCGTGTACATCGGTGCGCCACGAGGGGACAGCGACCTTCACCACCGGGCCGCTGCCGGCGACCATGAAGCCGAGATGGCTGAGGATGCGCCGCATCTCGACCAGCGACACTTCGATTCCCGCCAGACGTTTGACCTCGCTCAGCGGGAAGTCGATGATGCGGTCCTCGCCGAAGGCGTTACCGACGACCACGTTCTCCGATGGCGTGCCGCCGCAGAGCTCGATGACGAGTTTGGTCGCAAGCTCGAGCCCCGGCACCATGAAGGCCGGATCGACGCCGCGCTCGAACCGATAACGCGCATCCGAATTGATGCCGAGCTTGCGGCCGGTTTGAGCGATGTTGATCTCGTTCCATAAAGCCGATTCGATCAGCACGTCGGTCGTGTTCTCGTCGCAGCCGGACGGCTCGCCGCCCATGATGCCGGCCAGCGATTCGACGCCGTGCTCGTCCGCGATTACGCAGATCGCGGGATCGAGCGTGTAGGTGCGGCCATCGAGCGCCAGCAGGCTTTCGCCTTGCTTGGCCCGGCGCACGGTGAGATTGCCGTTCACCTTCCTGGCGTCGAACACGTGGAGCGGCCGGGCGCGGTCGTAGGTCATGAAGTTGGTGATGTCGACCAGCGCGTTGATCGGCCGCAATCCGATCGACGTCAGCCGCTTCTGCAGCCACTCGGGGGAGGGGGCGTTCTTGACGCCGCGCACCAGCCGTAGCGCGAAGCCCGGACACAACGTGGCGTCTTCCACCGTCACCTTCACCGGGCAGGGGAATTCGCCCTTGACCGGCTTGATACCGGGATCGATGAGCTTGCCCATGTCGGCGGCGGAGAGATCGCGCGCGATGCCGTGCACGCCGGTACAGTCCTGGCGGTTCGGCGTCAGATTGATTTCGAGCACGGGATCGCCGAGGCCGGCCCATTCGGCATAGCCCTTGCCGATGGGCGCATCCGCCGGTAGCTCCATGATGCCGTCATGGTCCTCGGAAATCTCGAGCTCAGCCGCCGAGCACAGCATGCCGCGGCTTTCGACGCCCCGGATGGTGCCGACGCCGAGCGTGATGTTCTTGCCGGGGATGAAGGTGCCGGGCGGCGAAAAGACGCTGACGAGGCCGGCGCGTGCATTCGGTGCTCCGCATACCACCTGCACCGGTGCGCCGCCGTCGCCGGTATCGACCATGCACACCCGCAGGCGATCCGCATTCGGATGCTGCTCGGCGGAAATCACCCGCGCAATCGAAAACGGCGCCAGCGCCTTCGCCTTGTCCTCGATGTTCTCGACCTCGAGCCCGATCATGGTGAGCTTGTCGGCAAGCTTTTCCAGCGGCTCGTCGGTGTCGAGATGTTCCTTCAGCCAGGAGAGCGTGAATTTCATGGTGTTTGCTTCTCTTGTCCCCGCTCCCGCGCGCGGGTCGCGACGAGCTTCGCTCGCGCTGGGAGGGTCAGGGTGGGGGCGCTCTCCGCAACGGCAGTCTCGGCGGCGTTCACGTGCTCAATCCCCCCGCGAGCGTCGGGACGTCGAGCGGCTTGAAGCCGTAGTGATTGAGCCAGCGGACGTCGCTGTCGAACAATTGCCTGAGATCGGCGATGCCGTATTTCAGCATCGCGATGCGGTCGAGGCCCATGCCCCAGGCGAAGCCCTGATAGATGTCGGGATCGATGTTGCAGGCGCGCAGCACGTTCGGGTGCACCATGCCGCAGCCGAGAATCTCGAGCCAATCCTCGCCTTCGCCGAAACGGATCTCGCCCTTGTCGCGCCGGCACTGGATGTCGACCTCGAGCGAGGGCTCGGTGAACGGGAAGAACGACGGGCGGAACCGCATGTTGATGTGGTCGACCTCGAAGAACGCCTTGCAGAACTCGTGCAGGATCCATTTGAGGTGACCGAGATGCGAGCCCTTGTCGATGACGAGGCCCTCGACCTGATGGAACTGCGGCGTATGCGTCGCATCGGAATCGATGCGATAGGTGCGGCCCGGGCAGACCACGCGGATCGGCGGCTTCTGCGACAACATCGTGCGCACCTGCACCGGCGACGTATGCGTGCGCAACAGCATGCGCGAGCCATCCTCCTTCGGGTTGAAGAAGAAGGTGTCGTGCATTTCCCGCGCCGGATGGCCCTCGGGGAAATTCAGTTTTGTGAAGTTGTAATCGTCGGTCTCGATATCGGGACCTTCGGCAATCGCAAATCCCATGTCGGCGAAGATCGTGTTGACCTCCTCGAAGACCTGGCTCAGCGGATGGATGCGGCCGGCTTCCGCGGGCGCCTCGCGCAGCGGCAGCGTGACGTCGATGGTTTCCGAAGCAAGCCGGGCATCGAGCGCCGCCGATTTCAGGATGTCGCGGCGCGCGGAAAGCGCCTGGGTGACCTTGTCCTTGGCGAGATTGATGGCGGCGCCTTGCGTCTTCCGTTCGTCCGGCGACATCTTGCCGAGCGTGGCGAGCAAAGCCGAGATCGAGCCTTTCTTGCCGAGCGCTGCGACGCGGACGGCTTCGAGGGCGGCTTCATCGCCGGCGGCGGCGACATCGGCGAGAATCTGGGATTCGAGTTGAGCTAGGTCGGTCATGGCGATCCTTTTGACTAGGATGCTAAAGCCGATGCTCCTAGCCCGTCATGCCCGGGCTTGTCCCGGGCATCCACGTCTTACAGCGTTTGCGAGAAGGAAGGCGTGGATGGCCGGGACGTCTAGCGCGAAGACGCGCTTCGAGCTTTTTACCCGGCCATAACGACCTCAAACATCGCAGAAGAACCAAGGGCGACGGCTCAGGCCGCCAGCGCCTTTACGCCGCGAGCGCGGCCTTGGCCTTCTCGGCGATCGCCTGGAACGCCGCCGGCTCGGTGATGGCGAGATCCGACAGCACCTTGCGGTCGACCGTGATGCCCGACTTCGACAGACCGTTGATAAAGACGCTGTAGGTCATGCCGAACGGGCGCACGGCAGCATTGATGCGCTGGATCCAGAGCGCGCGGAAGGTGCGCTTCTTGCGCTTGCGGTCACGGAAGGCGTATTGCCCGGCCTTCTCGACCGCAGCCTTGGCGGCGCGAATGGTGTTCTTGCGGCGGCCGCGGAAACCCTTGGCGGCCTTGTAGACTTTCTTGTGCCTGGCGTGAGAGGTCACACCGCGTTTGACGCGAGACATGACTGCTATCCTTGAATTTTTAAATCGGTGATGGATCGCCGCGCGGACGCGGCCGGCTTTAGCGGAATGCGAGCGCGATCAGGCGTTCGGCAAGAAGTACTTCTTGACGTTGTCGCCGTCGGTCTTGAACAGCACGCGGGTGCCGCGGAGCTGACGAATCTGCTTCTTGGTCCGCTTGATCATGCCGTGGCGCTTGCCGCGCTGGGCGTGCATCACTTTGCCGGTGGCAGTCACCTTGAAGCGCTTTTTAGCGCCTGACTTGGTCTTCAGCTTGGGCATTTGGCTCTCCTATCGGCCACAGAAAAATGCGCCCGAGGGGCGCTTTTGCGGCTTAAAATGCTCGTTAGAGCGTTGAAAGTGCTCAGGTTTTTTCGAAAACGAACCAACCCGCACGGACATCGACACGGCAGCCCTTGATCAGCCGGGCGATGAAGGTCGGGCTTATGGCAGAGGAAGCGCCAATTGGCAATGATGAACCGCGGCTCCCCACGCCGCTACCTATCGCTGACGTCGTTAAACATCCCGTGCGGAGTAGGAACAATGACCCGTTTTCAGCGATCGATTGCCAGTTTTGACGCTTCTCCCGGCCTTCGCACCGCGCGCTGGCTTCCCGTTTTCGCCGCGCTAGCCGTCCTGGCGGCCCCGGTGACCGCCGAAGCTGCGAGGGGAGCCAGGGCAATCCGAGCCTATGACGGAACCTGGAACGTAGTCTTCGCCACCACGCGGGGCAATTGCAGTTCAGGCTACAGTGTTCCCTTCACCGTCATCGGCAGCCGGGTTTCATCGGCCGGCGGCGGCAGGGTTTCGGGATCAATCAGTCGCGCGGGCGTTGTTGCGGTCAGGGTTTCGGTCGGCGCATCCCACGCCAGCGGCGGCGGCCGGCTTGTAGGCAGCTACGGTGCGGGCTGGTGGCGCGGCATCATCACCGGTGACTATTGTAACGGTACCTGGCAGGCTACGCGCGGCTGACTTTTCAAAAAAACGAAATCGGCCCGTCGGATATGTGACGGGCCGTTTCATATCGTCCGATGCTGAATTCAAATCAGCGCGGTGCCAGCACCATCACGACCTGGCGGCCTTCGAAACGTGCATCCTGCTCGACCTTGGCGAACTCGGCGACATCGGCCTTCACCTTGTCCAGAAGCTTGGTGCCGATCTCCTGGTGCGCCATTTCACGGCCACGGTAGCGCAAGGTGATCTTGACCTTGTCGCCTTCCTCGAAGAACCGCTGCATCGCGCGCATCTTCACGTCGTAATCGTGATCGTCGATCATCGGCCGCAGCTTGATCTCCTTGATCTCGACGATCTTCTGCTTCTTGCGGGCCTCGGCAGCTTTCTTCTGTGCCGAATACTTGAACTTCCCGTAGTCCATAATTTTGCAAACGGGAGGATTGTTGTTCGGCGAAATCTCGACGAGATCCATGCCCGCCTCGAGGGCCATCTTGATGGCGACCACGGTTTCGACGGTTCCGTGGTTGAGGCCGGTCTGATCGATCAGCTGGATCTGCGCGTTGCGGATATCATCATTGGTGCGCGGCCCGTCTTTGGTTGCAGCGGGCGGGGCTCTGTTGGGACGGCGAATGGGTAACTCTCCAAAGTTGTGAAAGGAAGGGCCGTAGTTTGAAGCAATACGCTGATAACAGCAAGCGAACTCACGCTCTGCGCCCGAAAACCGTCAAATGCGAGGCATTTCGGTCACGTGCGGCAAATATAGCGCGGCGGGCCGATCCGCAAGCGCCGGGCGGTCGTGCTTGACCGATGAAGCGCGCTCACGGACAAAGCAGCGGGGCGAGAGTGACAGATCCATGACCAATTCAGCACCAATCGACCAGGAACCGACCTTTATCGAGGTAGGGGAGGGCAGTGGCCTCCGCCGGATCGCGGTGCGCGCCCGTGACGGCGGCGGGCCCGGGCTGTTCTGGCTGGGCGGCTTCAATTCCGACATGAGGGGCACCAAGGCGCTGGCGCTGGACGCCTGGGCCGCGGAACATGGCCGCGCCTGTATCAGGTTCGATTATTCCGGCCATGGCGAATCGGGCGGCGCTTTCATCGACGGCACCATCGGCCGCTGGCTGGAAGAGGCCATCGCCGTGTTCGAGCAGTTCTGCCGGGGGCCGCAGGTCGTGATCGGCTCGTCGATGGGCGGCTGGATCGCGCTGCTGCTGGCGCGCGCCATCGCAAGCCGCGAGGCGAAGCAGGCGACGCTCGCCGGGCTGGTACTGATTGCGCCGGCGCCTGATTTCACCGAGCAATTGATGTGGAACGCTTTCTCTGACGAGATTCGCGAGGAGATCAGCACCAAGGGCGTGTGGATGCGGCCGTCGGAGTATGGCGACGGCGCGCCCTATCCGATCACGCGCGCGCTGATCGAGGAGGGCCGCAACCATCTGCTGCTCGGCAGCGCCATCGAGGTCGGATGTCCGGTGCGCATCCTGCAGGGCGCGCAGGATCCCGACGTGCCCTGGCAGCACGCCTTCGCGCTGGCGCACCGGCTGCCGGCGGAGGACGTGGTACTGACCATGATCCAGGACGGCGACCACCGCCTGTCGCGCCCGCAGGACATCGCGCGCATCATGGCGGCGGTGGCGGAGATGGGGTGAGTTTTTCTCTTCCTTCCTTCTCCCCTTGTGGGAGAAGGTGCCTTCGCGATAGCGAAGGCGGATGAGGGGTCTCTATCCGCGGAGACAGACCCCTCACCCGTCTCGAATGAGCTGACGCTCATTCGATCCACCCTCTCCCACAAGGGGAAGGGAAAAAGCGAGCGGGGAGGCAACGCCATGAACGCATCCACCATGCTCCGCGCCTTCTGCGACGCCGTCGAGCAGCGCAACGGCAAGGCGTTCGCGGAACTGTTCACCGAAGACGGCGTCTATCACGACGTGTTTTACGGCGCGTTCGAAGGCCGCGCGAAAATCGCAGGGATGATCGACGACTGGTTCTATCGCACGGCCACCGATTTCCGCTGGGACATGCACGACCCCGTCAGCAACGGACATACGCTGTATGTGCGCTACACCTTCAGCTACCGCTCGACGCTGCCGGAAGCCGAGGGGGCGCGGGCAATGTTCGAGGGCGTGGCCATCATGCGGCTGTGCGACGGCAAGATCGCAGAGTACCACGAGGTCGCCAACACCGCGCCGGCCTTCGTCGATCTCAAATTCGCGCCGGAGCGGATCGCGAAGATCGTCGCCAAGCAGGGCGCGGCGCTGAAGGCGCGGGCGGAGATGAAGCGGCATTTGGCGTAAGTGACGGTCTCTCCACGTCATTGCGAGCGAAGCGAAGCAATCCATAGCGCCACAAAGCAATCCATAGCGCCACAAAGGAAGAGTGAATTGCTTCGTCGCTACGCTCCCTTGCGCAAACGCTTCGCGTTTGTCGCAGGCAATGACGGCTGCGGCAACTATGGCAGCGGCACGTTGGTCGTCGGCTTGCGCTGCGCGAGCGCCGCGACCGTGGACGTCCCGATCGGACCCTGCTCGTCATAGAGCCAGCATTCGCCGATTGCGATGCCGTCGGTGGCGTGGTGGTTGACGACCTCGAAGCCGACCCATGGCGTGACCGGCAAGCGATGCAGATAGAGCGTGACGTCGCTGTTGATGTAGCCGAGGCCCTGGTCGCCGGCATTGGCAAACGGGCTGGCGAAATCCGCACCGGTGGCGACATGCACGAAGGGCGACATCGGCACGCCCTCGACGAGTTCGCGCACCTCGCTCATCCACAGCCGCCGCGGCCCGAGCGCACCCATGTGGCCTACGATCGGCCGCGTGGTCCATTTGCCGTTCATGCCGAGCCTGGGATCGGTGGGCTTTGGAATGTCCGACGGCTTCGGCGCATCCCAGTTCGGCGGCGACCAGACATTGCCCGGCGCGTTTTCCGTCCTGCGCAACAACTGGCAGGAGGCGCGCGCCATGCGGGTGCCGCCACTGATGAACTCGGCTTCCACCACCCTGATGCGCATGCCGTCGCGGATAAGCCGGGTCGTGACCTCGATCGGCGTCGTGATGTTGGGAAGGCGGAACATGTCGACGGTGAGCCGCGCCGGCACGAAATCGTCGGAGCCGTGGCGCTGCTCGATCACATGGGCGAGCAGGCCGACAACGACACGGCCGTGCAGGGAATTGGGGTCCCAGGCTCCGTTCGCAACCGGCGTGGGCATGAAGCTATCGTTGACGCGATCGTGGGTGAAGAAAGGCTGATTTTTTGTCATGGCGAGCGACCATGGCGGATTTGGATGTCCCTGTCATCGTCCGCCTTGCGCGCAATTGCGCACTGGGGCGGACGATCCAGTACGCCGTGACATATCGGTTCAGCCGAGATGCCCGGGAGTACTGGATGCCCCGCCTTCGCGGGGCATGACGACGGAGGTTTGCCGCCATTCCGAGCGGACATCTTCATCCGTCTCGACGCCGACCGCGTTCGCCGCCAGCGCGTCAAACCTCTCCCGCTCCATCAGCTGCGACAGCGCCCACACCGCCGCACCGCGAACCAGCGGGCTTGCATCATCCAGCAGGCGTTCGGCCGCCGGCGCCAGCGATGCATCACCCGCGTTGCCGATCGCGATCAGCACGTTGCGGACAAAACGGTCGCGGCCGATGCGCTTAACCGGCGATTTGGTAAACAGCGCGCGGAAGGCGGCGTCGTCGAGCCGCGCCAGTTCGACAAGCGAAGGCGCGCGTAGCTCCGCCCGCGCGGCCAGTTTCGCCTCGCGGCCTTGCTGCGCGAACTTGTTCCATGGGCACACCGCGAGACAATCGTCGCAGCCATAGATGCGGTTACCGATGGCTTTGCGAAATTCGCGCGGGATCGGGCCCTTGTTCTCGATCGTCAAATACGAGATGCAGCGCCGCGCATCGAGCTTGTAGGGCGCCGGGAAAGCCGCGGTCGGGCAGATCTCCTGGCAGGCGTTGCAGGAGCCGCAATGATCGGTGTCGGCGGTATCGCGCGGCAGCTCGGTGGCGGTGAAGATCGCACCGAGAAACAGCCATGAGCCGAATTCGCGCGAGACCAGGTTGGTGTGCTTGCCTTGCCAGCCGAGCCCCGCCGCCTGCGCCAGCGGTTTTTCCATCACCGCTGCGGTATCGATGAATACTTTCACCTCGTCACCTGACGCGGCGACCAGCCATCGCGCCAGCATCTTCAGCCGCTTCTTGATGACGTCGTGATAGTCGTCGCCCTGCGCATAGGCGGAGATTGCGCCGCGCGCACGTTGTTCGAGAAGCGCGAGCGGATTGTCATCGGGTCCATAATTGACGCCGAGCATGATGATCGAGCGCACGCCGGGCCACAGCACGCGCGGATCCATCCGCCGTTCGGGTTGGGCGGCGAGCCAGTCCATGTCGCCATGCGCGCCGGCATCGAGGAATTCGCGAAAATATTTGCCGGCAGTGCCGATCGCGTCGGGATCGGTGACGCCGATGCAGTCGAAGCCGAGCGTCTCCGCCTCGCGCTTGAGCGCGGCCTTCAGATCGGCGGCGGAGAGTTTAGCGCCCTTGTTCAGAAGTCGAGGTCCACGTAGGTCCGCGACGCCGGCACGCCCGCCAGCCATTCGCTGAGCAGCGGGCGGAACGACGGGCGGGATTTTACCCGCGCGTACCACGCCTTTGCCGCCTCGTCCTCGTGCCATGGCACATCGCCCAGATAATCGATCGCCGAAAGATGCGCTGCGGCGGCGAGATCCGCGTAGGTCAGCCGGTCGCCGGCCAGGAAGTTCCGCGTCTGCGCCAGCCAGCCGATATAGGCCAGATGATAGCGCACATTGACCTTGGCTGCGCGGATTACGTCTGTCGCCGGCGCGCCGCCGCCATTCTCCTCGCTCATGAAACGCTTGTAGATGCGCTCGGTCACCAGCGGGTTCGACGCCTCCTCGAAGAATTTTTCGTTGAACCACGCCATCAGCCGGCGCACCTCGACACGCTCGGCCATCGAGGCCGGCAACAGTCGCCGCTCGCCCGCCTCCAGGCCGTGCGTCTCGTCGAGATATTCGGCGATGATCCCGGCGCCCGGAATCGGCGGAAATCCGTCAGCCATCAAGACAGGCGTGGTGCCCGCAGGATTGAGCACGAGAAACCCTTCACGCCGCTCCCAGGCCCGTTCTTCCACCAGGCGCAGGTCGAGGCCGTGTTCGCCCAGCACCAGGCGAATGAAGCGCGAATGCGGACAGAACGGATGATGATAGAGCGTGTACATGAAATCCCTAAGTCAAAGTCGCGGCGCTGGAGGAACCCTCAAGCCGCGTCATGCGAATCGCGACACTAGCCAAGCAAACGCGCGAGACAATGGTGTTTTGCCGTTTTTTTGCGATTGCGGCATGGGATCGAATAGGCGAGAAGGGCCCGGCTTTTCCAGTCAAAAACGGACCACAGAATGATGTCTGATGCAGTGAAGGCGGTGATTCTCGGCATCATCGAGGGTATCACGGAATTTCTCCCGGTTTCCTCCACCGGCCATATGCTGCTGGCGCAACGCTTCTTCGGCCTTGGCGAGGGCGCCTTCTGGCAGAGCTTTGTGATCCTGATTCAGCTCGGCGCGATTCTTGCGATCGTGATGCTTTATTTCGTCAAACTGTCACGCGTAGCCCTCGGCATGTTCACCAATCCCGACGATCGCCGGTTCGTGATCGGCGTGCTGGTGGCGTTCCTGCCGGCGGTGGTCGTCGGCCTGGCTGTCGGCAAGTACATCAAGGAATTGCTCTTCAATCCGTGGGTGGTGTGTTTCACGCTGATCGTCGGCGGCGCGATCCTGCTGTGGGTCGATCAGCTCAATCTCAAGCCGCGCGAGGACGACGCCACGCGTTATCCGCTGATGATGTATCTGTGGATCGGCATCGCGCAATGCGTCGCGATGATTCCGGGCGTATCGCGCTCCGGCGCCAGCATCGTGGCGGCGATGCTGCTCGGCGGCGACAAGCGATCGGCGGCGGAGTTCTCCTTCTTTCTCGCGATCCCCACGATGGTCGGTGCGTTCGCCTATGATTTCTACAAGAACCGCGGCGAGATGACGGTCGACCATATCGGCGTCATCGCGATCGGATTCGTGGTGTCGTTCATCACCGCGGCGATCGTGGTGAAGACGTTCCTGACCTATGTCACCCGCCACGGGTTCACGTTCTTCGCGTGGTGGCGCGTCATCCTCGGCACGCTCGGCCTGATCGCGCTGGCGCTCGGGCGGTAGGGATCCAAAAATTGATGGATTCGTAGGGTGGGCAAAGGCGCGCTAGCGTCGTGCCCACCATTCTAGCCGAATGCACGATGTGAGATGGTGGGCACGCTTCGCTTTGCCCACCCTACGAAAAACTACACGCTCATGCGCTGGAACTGCCCGGCGGCGCGGAAGCGCCAGAGATATTGCGGGGCGATCGCCTGCATCGACTCCGGCATGATGCCGAGGCCTGCCAGCGTGAGGCCCGCGGACTTCGCCGCGTCCGATACCACATTGTCGGACTGCAGCATCATCACCTGGTCCGGCGTCAGCTTCAGCATGCCCGGCGCGAACTGCAGGAACATCGCCTGCATCTTCGCCAAACCCCACGGCAGCGAAATCAGCATGCGCTTGCGCCCGGTGATCGCGAGGATGACTTCCATGATCTCGCGCATCGTCAGCACTTCCGGCCCGCCGAGCTCGTAGGTCGCCCCAGATGCGGTGTTGCCGTCGACGGCATTGGCCACCGCGGTCGCGACGTCGCCGACATAGACCGGCTGCATCCGGGTCACGCCGCCGCCAATCAGCGGCAGGAAGGGCGATATCCGGGCCAGCGCCGCAAAGCGGTTGGTAAACTGATCCTCGGGGCCGAACACCACCGAGGGCCGCAGGATCGTGGCGGAGGGGACGGCGGCCAGCACGGCCTTTTCGCCCGATGCCTTGGAGCGGCCATAGCCCGAGGGCGAGTTCTCGTCGGCGCCGATCGCGGACACGTGCACCATCCGGGCGCCTGCGGCAGCGGCGGCCTTGGCGACCGTTTCGGCGCCCTTGGCCTGTACGGCGTCAAAGGTCTGCGCGCCGCTCTCGGCCAGGGTGCCGACCAGGTTGATTGCGACTTGCGAATCGCGCATCGCCGCCTCGACGGATGCCGGATAGCGCAGATTGGCCTGCACGGCGTGGATCTGACCGACCCGGCCGAGTGGCTGCAGGTGCCCGGCCAGTTCCGGCCGACGCACCGCCACCCTGATCCGGTATTCGCGCTTGGCCAGCGCCCGGACCACGTTTCGCCCCAGAAACCCCGATCCGCCAAAAACCGTGACGAGCGTTTCCAGGTTCGATGCCATGGTCAATTCCTGCGGGTCGAATTCGAGAGATATCGGTTGAATTTAGCGGATTCGCGATACGCCAACACGCGGCCGCTGTACAGCGTATTTGGGCGGCATTGAAGCGATTTGACAAGCGCGTGACCGTTCCTTACTAACCCGCCCGGGCCCAGGTGGCGGAATTGGTAGACGCGCTGGCTTCAGGTGCCAGTGGCTTCACGGCCGTGAAGGTTCGAGTCCTTTCCTGGGCACCATTGCCCTTGCCCATGATTCGCGAAAATGCGGGCGGTTTGATCCGCCGGCGGCGGCAGCTAGTCGCCGCGTCGCTGCTGCGTGGACGAAGCCCAGATCGCTTCTGCCTCATCAAGGAGCTGTTGATTTTCAGGATCTATGGAATCGCCGAGCATCGAGCGAGCGCCCTTTAACAGCGGACTCCGCCTTGCGAATTTGCCGGTCAATGCTGGTCACGACGATGCTCACTCCGGTTGGGCGCTGAAACCGATCAAATCCCATCAACCCTGATCACCATCAAGCACGCAACGTAAGAATGATTTAACTGCCAGTATGCAACTTGCGACGGTCTGATAGCGGTTCTTGAAGGCGACCCTGTCGTCGGCGGCTGCCGCGGGGACGATGTGAGCCGCGCAGATCCCATTAAATCCCGGCCGGGCTTCTCAGCTGCCAGGCCGGATCGAGTGACACCGGGTTTCGCATGAATTCGGCCGCCGCTGACCGTCCTCAAGAAGGGCAAGTCGACATGTCCGCGCAGCGCGGACCGAGTTCGCGCTGGCTCCTGACGGCGCTGGCGCTTGTGGTCGTGCTGGCGATTCCCCTCTTCCTCGTCGATGTGCCCCCCATACTGGACTATCCAAACCATTTGGCACGTTACTTCGTGCTGGCGCATCCGGGCGATCCCGTGCTGTCGCAGATGTATCTTCCGCGTTGGGGATTGATTCCAAATTTGGGCATGGATGTGCTCGGCGCCGGACTTTTGAGACTCACCGATGTTCACGTCGGGGGTCGGATCCTGCTGGCCTTCAGTCTTTTCGCGCCAGTGGCGGGCGTGGTCGTCTTTAGCCGTGGCGTCTTCGGTGAATTTTCATATTGGCCGCTGGCGTCAGGCACCCTCGCTTTTAACGGTATCTTCCATCTTGGATTCATGAACTTTCTGCTGGGGCTGGGACTGGCCTTCGCGGCCGCGGCCGGCTGGATTGTACTGCGACGGCGCGGTGAAGCACTGGCTGCGGTCGCGTACGCCGTGGTGGCGACGCCCGTACTGTTCTTCTGCCATCTGTTTGGCGTGCTGGTGTTCGCGTTGTTGATCGGTGCCGACGAGATCGCGCGTCTGGCCGCCTCACGCCACACCGGAAAATTGACGGTGGCCGAAGTGACGCGGACAGGGATCTTGCTCGCGATCGCGATCAGCCCGGCGGTGGTGCTGTATCTGGCGGCTCCGCTGGCCGCGGGAGCGGCGGCTCCGGCGCCGATCGCCGGCGTGGGCTACAAATTGTGGACGCTGCTGACGCCATTCATGACCACGAATATTTCGCTGACGCTGTGGACGACAGTGATTGTCATCGGCTTCCTTGCCATCGCCTGGCGGGGCACGCGCGTGAGTCCGGGGGTCTGGATCGCTCTCGGAATTCTGGCGATGGTCTATCTGATGGCGCCTTCCGAGATCAAAGGTGGCACCTTCGTCGACGTTCGCCTCGGAATGATCGTTGGATTGCTCTTCTTCGCCGGGTTCAGGCCATCGCTGAGCCCGCGACAGGCCCTGGTGGCCGGCGTGATCTTCGCGACGCTGATCGGCGCCCGCACGATCTACATCGCCGCAACCTGGATCGACCATCGGCAGACCTTGGCGGAGCTACGCGGAGCGATGGCGCAGATCGCGCCCGCTTCGCGGGTGATGATCGCCCATGGCCCGCGGGCGAGCGGGACCTATGCCGAACGACCGGAATGGGCGCTGCCCGGAATTTCCCGGCTCGACGGTCAGTTGAGCGCGTTGATGGTGATCGAACAGCGCGCGTCCTGGCCCCTGCTATTCGCAGATCCCGCACAACAGCCGATGGAGGTGACGGCGGAGTTCAGGTCGCTGTCGCAGTCTCCCGGCGGCCCGGTGGATTTTGCCTGGCTTTCCGACGCGGATGCGCCTGCCGCCAGGCTGAAGCAGGCGCCGTACCTGAAGAGCTGGCGTGCCGACTTCGACGCCGTGCTGCTGATCGACCCGCCGGCGCTTCTTCCGTCAACGCCTGAAGGTCTGACGCCGGTGCATGCCGCGCCGTTTGCCGTGCTGTATCGAATTCAGCATTGAAGCAGCAGATACAGGCCGTGCCGTCGGACCTTCTGGCAGGTTCGCGCGCCGGATCTGCCAAATCAGTGAACTCAGGGATTTCCCGACGGCTTTGGCCGGCCGCTCGCCGCGAACGCCGCCTCGACGCGCGCATAGCCTTCGCTTGCGGCGGGCATCCGCGGGTCGAGCCCGCGCGCGACGCGGAAATCGTCGAGCGCTTCCGGCAGCCGGCCGAGCTTCTCGTGGCTTTGCGCACGCTCGACATAGAGGCCCGCCTGCATCGGCGCGTTGCGGATCGCGAGCGTGAAGTCGTCGAGCGCCTTGTCGTGCGCGCCACGCTCGCGAAACATGCCGCCGCGCTGCACATGGGGGCCGACCATGCGCGGGTCGAGGCGGATCGCCTCGCCGAAATCCCGGATGGCGCCATCGAGGTCGCCGTCGGCGCGCCGCAGGATGCCGCGGGCCTCGTAGGCCTCGGCATGTTTCGGATCGAGGCGGATCGCCTCGTTGAAGTCGGCCGCGGCGCGCTCGCGCTGGGCGGCGCCGAGCGCAATCATGCCGCGCGTCACCCGCGCCTCGGCTGACTTCGGATCGAGCCGTACGCCTTCCTCGGCTTCGGCGAGCGGCTCGCCGTGCGCTTTCATCAAGGTCAGGACGACGGCGCGGCGGCTGTGTGCGATGGCCAGGCCGGGTTCGAGCTTGATCGCCTGATCGAGGTCGGCGAGCGCGCGTTCGGCGCTGCCGCCTTTGCGCAGCAGGCTGTCGGCCCGCTCGACATAGAACACGGCGAAGTAGGGCTGGATCGCGATTGCCGCGGCGGCGTCGGTAATGGCGCGGTCGTAGTCGCGCTTGCGGCGGTGGCTCGCCGCCCGAGCGACCTTGTAGAACGGATCGCCCGGATCCATCACGATCGCCTGGCTGAGGTCCTTGAGCGCGCGCTCGTCGTCGCCCTTTGTCTGATAGGCCTTGCCGCGTGCGGCGTAATGGCTTGCCCGCCGCGGGTCGCGGCCGATCAACTCGCTCAGGTCGGCGATGGCGAAATCGAAGTCACCGCGCTTCTGGTAGGCCGCGGCGCGCTCGAGCAATGCCTGCGTATCACGCGGCTCGAGCCGGATCACTTTGCCGAAATCGCCGATCGCCGTATCGAGATCGCCCTTGAGATCGCCTTTGCCGGCGAGATGGCGCCCGCGCGCCATGTAAACCTTGGCGAGGGCGCGGTCATCGAATTGCAGGCCGAGCAGCGGGATTTCCGCGACCAGGACGATCCGCGAGCAGGCGCTGATCGCGTCAGGGCCGCCGTCGCCGGCCGTGCAGGCCGCGAAGTCGCCGGATGGCGAGCAGGCGGCGAGGCCGAGGGCAAGCCCGAGCAGCAAGATGACGTCGCGAACCATAGCTTCACCCCGGTACCAATTCGCCGAGGATTTGGTCGCCGTGGAGGCGCGCCGGGTTCGAGATCCCCGGGCCACTATGTCCCGCGGGCGGACTTCTTTGGCGGTGGTTCCATCTAACGAGATTTCGACGCCAAATTAGCTAAATACAACAGTAAAAACAATGCGTTAATGGTTGATTTAGGGTCTGCGCGAGCGCATACTTCCGACGTGGAGCATGCCCATGACCGAGAACATCAAGCTACCGCGCAAGCTGTCCGAAGAGCAGACGCCGTCGCCTCCGCTGCGGCCGAGCCATGCTGATGTAATCGAGAATCTCGACCGCTGGGCCAATAGCCCGGAGCTTCAGCCGCCGAAATCGTCCGGGGAGAAGACCGCCTGATTGGCTCGTGCTCTCGAAGCTGGCCGCAACGATGGCGGCGTCGCCGTGGCACCCATGGCAGCCAATATGGCAGCTGACTTGGCAGCCGAACGTCCTGTAAGCGGACAAAATCGCCACGAAGCCGCCAATTCCCGTCGTATAAGCCATGTCCAGCCGCTCGCCTCCTGCGGCTGCGGGCGCTAGTGTTTCCGTCGAATCGACCCTGAGATACGAGGCTTTCCTACATGACCATCCGCCTGCATCGCGGCGATCTGCCCGATTTGTCCCGCTACAAGGATTCGGTGGCGATCGATACCGAAACCATGGGGCTCAACCCGCATCGCGACCGGCTCTGCGTGGTGCAGATGTCGAACGGCGACGGCAGCGCCGATGTCATCCAGTTCCCCAAGGGCCACACCGACGCGCCGAATCTGAAGGCGCTGCTGGCCAATCCTGCCGTCACGAAGATCTTTCACTTCGCGCGGTTCGATCTCGCCGCGCTCTACAATACCTTTGGCGTGATGCCGCAGCCGGTCTACTGCACCAAGATCGCCTCGCGGCTGACCCGCACCTATACCGACCGGCACGGCCTGAAAGACCTGGTGCGCGAGGTGCTCAACATCGACCTGTCGAAGCAGCAGCAGTCGAGCGACTGGGGATCAGCGAGCCTCAGCGAGGCGCAGCTCGCCTATGCCGCGTCCGACGTGCTGCATCTGCATGCCTTGCGCGAGCGCCTCGACGCCATGCTGGCGCGCGAAGGCCGCGCGCCGCTGGCGCAAGCCTGTTTCGACTTCCTGCCGACCCGGGCCAAGCTCGATCTCGGCGGCTGGGAGGCCGAGGACATCTTCGCGCATTCGTGAACGAGACCATTTGAAGCGCCGGGGTACCTGCTTCCGCCCCGTTTCGGTCACACTCATAGCGCGTGTCCAGGCTGCATAATCCCGCGATTGCGGGTAGAATGACGCTGTCTTGTCGTTCCTGGCGGCCCCTTGGAGCAACGGTGAACTCGGTACAGAACCCAGCCTATGTCACCGGAATGGAGGCCCGCTTTGCCGCGGCCGCCCGCCACAGCCGGATGGTGCGGTTGCTGCGGGTCGCGGTCCCGGCGGCCGTGCTGCTGGCCCTGGCCAGTATCGTCCTGATCCAGGTCTTCTTGAACCCGTTCCAGGCTGGGCTGGCGAAGCTGCCCGTCGACATCAGCAATCTCGTGGTCTCCGGCACCAAAATCACCATGGAAACGCCGCACCTCGCGGGTTTCTCGACCGACCAGCGTCCATACGAATTGTGGGCCAAGGCCGCGATTCAGGATCTGACCGACCCCGATCACGTCGAGCTGCAGACGCTGCGGGCCAAGGTCATGATGGAGGACAAGAGCACGGTGACGATGGATGCGCGCACGGGATTTTTCGACAGCAAGCAGCAAATGCTGGACCTGCGCAAGGACATCTTCCTGCAATCCTCCACCGGTTACGAGGCCAAGCTTTCGCAGGCCTATGTCGATATCAACAAGGGAACGGTGACGTCGGACGAGCCTGTCGACGTCAAGCTGCTGAACGGCACGCTCACCGCGGACCGGCTCAGGATCATCAACAGCGGCGAGATCGTGCGCTTCGAAGGCAATGTCGTGATGAACCTGATCATGGAA
Source organism: Bradyrhizobium sp. AZCC 1678 (assembly GCF_036924765.1). Classification (NCBI taxonomy): domain Bacteria; kingdom Pseudomonadati; phylum Pseudomonadota; class Alphaproteobacteria; order Hyphomicrobiales; family Nitrobacteraceae; genus Bradyrhizobium; species Bradyrhizobium sp. AZCC 1678. Next base: position 648,838 of record NZ_JAZHSE010000001.1, on the reverse strand, counting down.
AGCCCACCGGCGCCTGAGCCCGAGCCTGAACCGCCGCCACCACCGAGGACGCGGTCAATCTCGGGCAAGTCCGCCAACACGAAATGATATCAATGATGCAGTTCTTCTCGCGCAGTTTTGCGGCCGCAGCGCTTGCGCTCGCGTTGATCGCCTCCGGTGACGCCTTGGCGCAAGGCGCCATGTCGGGCGTGCCGAATGCGATGCAGGGCTTTTCGCAAAACCGCGATCAGCCGATTCAGATCGAGGCGGCGTCGCTCGAAATGCGCGACAAGAAAAAGGAGGCGACCTTCTCGGGAAACGTGAAGGTCGTGCAGGGCGACACCACCATGACCTCGAAGTTTCTGGTGGTGTTTTACGATTCCGGCCCGGCGCCGGCGACGCCTGCGCCGGCCGCGCCGCAGCCCGCCGCGCCGAAGGGATCGAAATCCGGGTCGATGCAGTCGGCGACCCCCGGGCCTGGCGGCAGTTCATCGATCCGCCGGCTGGAGGCCAGGGGCTCTGTCGTGGTCACGCAGAAGGACCAGGTCGTGACCGGGGAGACCGCGATCTTCGACACGCGGGCCAACCTCATCACCATGGCGGGTGGAGTCGTGCTCACCCAGTGCAAGAACGTGCTCAAAGGCGACCGCCTCAAGGTCGATATGACGACCGGCGTGTCGCGCGTCGAATCCGACACCAACAAGGTGCAGGGCATGTTCATACAGGGAGAGAATTGCGGGTCCGGATCGGGTGGCGCGAAGCAGGCTCCGGTGGCCATACCGTCGCTGATTCCCGGCAAAAAATAAGACAGATCAGTGCCTTAAAGAATATTTATGGCTCGTGCAGTTGAAGCTGGCGGTGCGAGCCTGTATCTACTGGGCAGGGCGCACGGCGGGGTGTTTCGCTGGGCAGGACATCCATTCATTCATGGTTCGCTAGCGAAGCGATTCGCCGGCGGACGCGTCGCGGAATCACCGTGAAAGGCGTAAGCGAAGCGGGATGGTGGATTTACTCGGCATGTTCCGTCGACGCCCCGCGAAACGCGGTGCTCCCGGATTTGCGCGTTCGCGCGACGACATCACTGCGCTTGGCGATTCCTTCGGCGACATGCTGAAGAGCCCGGTGCGCGATGGGCCGCCGATGGCGCGCTCCGCCGCACTGCCCGGGCTGGACTTGCCGCAGCCGCAGCCCGACGTCGAGTCGCCGCGCGACTCGCGTCCCCGTGCGCAGGCGCCTCGTTCCAAGTCTAACGCCAACTCCAACACCAAGGCCAATGGCGGCGAAGCGCCGCGGCTGATCAAGCGGCCCGGCTTCCTCGCCGTGCACAGCGTTGAAAAGAGTTTCGGCACCCGCCAGGTCGTGCGCGGCGTCAGCATCTATGTTCGCCGCGGCGAGGCGGTCGGCCTGCTCGGCCCGAACGGCGCCGGCAAGACCACGGTGTTCTACATGATCACCGGACTGATCAAGGCGGATCGCGGCGCCATCGAACTCGACGGCCACGACGTCACCAAGCTGCCGATGTATCAGCGCGCGCGGCTCGGCATCGGCTATCTGCCGCAGGAAGCCTCGATCTTCCGCGGCCTCACCGTGGAGCAGAACATCCGCGCCGTGCTCGAGGTCGTCGAGCCCAACAGGAAGAAGCGCGAGGCCGAACTCAATTCGCTGCTCGATGAATTCAACATCACGCGCTTGCGCAAATCGCCCTCGATTGCGCTGTCCGGCGGCGAGCGCCGCCGCGTCGAAATCGCGCGCGCACTGGCGACGCGTCCGAACTACATGCTGCTCGACGAACCCTTTGCCGGCATCGATCCGATCGCGGTCGGCGACATTCAGGATCTCGTTCGCCATCTCACCAACCGCGGCATCGGCGTCCTGATCACCGACCACAATGTGCGCGAAACGCTAGGGCTGACCGACCGCGCCTATATCGTCTATGCCGGGCAGATCTTGACAGAGGGCAGTCCGGAAGAAATCGTCAACGATCCGGATGTACGCCGCCTTTACCTTGGCGAGGAATTCCGCCTCTAACTCTTTTTTCGCGCGCGTCAAGCCGTGTACAAGGGCTCTGGACTAATATAAGCAAGAATCGGACCAACTTTTCAGTGGATCGGTTCTTGGCCTCATGGCGCTGACGCAGAGACTAGAGTTCCGCCAGTCGCAGTCGCTGGTGATGACGCCGCAATTGATGCAGGCGATCAAGCTGCTGCAATTGTCGAATCTCGACCTCTCGGCTTTCGTCGAGGAGGAACTGGAGCGCAATCCGCTCCTGGACCGGGCCAGCGACGGTCCCGAAGCCCCGGTGGCGGGCGAGCCGGCCACTGAGCGCGCCGAATTCTCCGATTCAGGCGATTCCGGCAGCTATGGCGACGAGGGCGGCGATGCCTCCGATATGGCGTCAGGCCCCGCCGGCGAGGCCTTCGAGCCCGGCCAGGAGGACTGGCTGAACCGCGATTTGGGCAGCCGCACCGAGATCGAGCAGACGCTGGACACCCCGCTCGACAACGTCTTTTCCGAAGAGCCCGCCGAAGCCGCCGCTCGGGTGGCGCAGGATGCGGCACCGACCGCCTACACCGAATGGGGCGGCGGCGCCTCCAACGACGACGACTACAATCTGGAAGCCTTCGTCGCCGCCGAGGTGACGCTCGGCAGCCACCTCGCCGAACAGCTTGCGGTGGCGTTCAGCGCGCCGGCGCAGCGCATGATCGGGCAGTATCTGATCGATCTCGTCGACGATGCCGGCTACCTGCCGCCGGATCTGGGACAGGCCGCCGAGCGGCTGGGCGCCTCGCAAGGGGATGTCGATGCGGTGCTGACCGTGCTGCAGAAATTCGATCCGCCCGGCGTCTGTGCGCGGAATTTGAGCGAGTGCCTCGCAATTCAGCTCCGCGAACTCAACCGCTACGACCCCGCGATGCAAGCGCTGGTGGAAAATCTCGATCTGCTGGCCAAGCGCGACATCGCCTCTCTGCGCAAATTGTGCGGCGTCGACGACGAAGACATCACCGACATGATCGGTGAAATCCGCCGCCTCGATCCCAAGCCCGGCCTGAAATTCGGTTCGGCGCGCACGCAGACCATGGTGCCTGACGTCTATGTGCGGCCCGGCCCGGACGGCGGCTGGCATGTGGAGCTCAACAGCGACACGTTGCCGCGCGTGCTGGTCAATCAGGTCTATTACACCGAGCTGTCGAAGACGATCCGCAAGGACGGCGACAAATCCTATTTCACGGATTGTCTGCAGAACGCGACCTGGCTGGTCCGCGCGCTCGATCAGCGTGCCCGCACCATTTTGAAAGTCGCCACCGAAATCGTCCGCCAGCAGGATGGTTTCTTCACGCATGGCGTCGCGCATCTGCGGCCGCTGAATCTGAAGGCGGTGGCGGACGCGATCCAGATGCACGAATCGACGGTGTCGCGGGTTACCGCCAACAAATATATGGCGACCAATCGCGGCAGCTTCGAGCTGAAATATTTCTTCACCGCCTCGATCGCGTCGGCCGATGGCGGCGAGGCGCATTCGGCGGAGGCGGTCCGTCACCACATCAAGCAATTGATCGACGCGGAAGCCCCAAGCGCGATCCTCTCGGATGACACTATCGTGGAACGATTGCGCGAATCCGGCATTGATATTGCCCGACGCACGGTCGCGAAATACCGCGAAGCGATGCGCATTCCTTCCTCGGTCCAGCGCCGCCGCGACAAACAGAGCATGCTCGGTAACGCCCTTTCCGCTCCCGCCACTTCCTCCGACCGGTCCCGCGATACGGCCCCGGCCTGATTGCGTTCGCGTCAAATCGCGATAGTCTCGGTTCCCCGCCGTGAGCGGGAAAGAGACACCGGTTCATCGAAAGGACTCACCCTCCAACATCGAACTACCAGAGTAGTCGAGGCATCAAGTGAGGCACCAAATGACCCTTCGGATCTCCGGGAAAAGCATCAGTGTCGGCGACGCCCTTCGTTCGCGCGTCAGCGAGCGCACCGATGAGGTCCTGCGAAAGTATTTCGACGGCAATTATTCCGGCCACATCACGCTGAGCAAGGATGGCTTCGGCTTCCGTACCGATTGCGCACTGCATCTGGATTCCGGGATTACGCTGGAGGCCGATTCCAACGCCACCGATGCCTATGCCAGCGCCGACCAGGCGCTGCTGATGATCGAGAAGCGCCTGCGCCGCTACAAGAGCCGGCTGAAGGACCGCTCGGCCCGCAAGGCCTATGCGGCCTCCGCGGCGCTCGCTGAGATGGATGGGCCAGGGCTCGATGCGCCGAGCTATGTGATCGAGGCGCCGGCGGAGGGCGACGAGGAGGTTACCTCCTATAGCCCGGTCATCATTGCCGAGGCGACCACGTCGCTGAAGCGGCTTTCGGTCAGCGAAGCGGTTATGGAACTCGACCTGACCGGGGCCGCCTGCGTCGTGTTTCAGCACGGCTCCAGCGGCCGGGTGAACATCATTTACCGCCGGACGGATGGCAATGTCGGCTGGGTCGATCCCCCCTCGGTTACCCCCTGAGATATCTTCCCGATGGCATTGACGCCCCCAGCCACCCTCCCTATGGTCCGCGGCCTTAAGGATAGGGCGCATGAACTGGCCCTTCGGGAGTTGGCACCGCGCATGCGTTGGAGTAGAAGCCCCCAAATCGGGACCCGGGTCTAAGCCCGCCTCCCGTCTTATCTTCTTGACGCCCCGGTTCTAGAACCTATCTCGCAACCTGACGGTTCAATTCACCTCGGAACGCCCCATGACGATTACCGATCTGGTCGCACCCGAGGCGATTCTCCCCGCTTTGAAGGTCATCAGCAAGAAGCAGGCGCTGCAGGAGCTGGCGGCGCGCGCCTCCGCCCTGACCGGCCAGAACGAACGTTCGGTGTTCGAGGTGCTGTTGCAGCGGGAGAAACTCGGCACCACCGCCGTCGGCTACGGCGTCGCCATTCCGCACGGCAAGCTGCCGAAACTGGAAAAGCTGTTCGGACTCTTTGCCCGGCTGGAGCGCCCGATCGATTTCGAGGCGATGGACGGCCAGCCGGTCGACCTGATCTTCCTGCTGCTGGCGCCGGAAGGCGCCGGCGCCGATCACCTGAAGGCGCTGGCGCGAATCGCGCGGCTGTTGCGCGACCAGGACGTCGCCAAGAAGCTGCGCGCCTCGCGCGATGCCCAGGCGATCTATTCGGTGCTCGCCCTGCCGCCGGCGAGCGCGGCGTAGTTCCTCAAGGGGACCAGCGGTTTCTCCGGTTGGTAGCAGACCGGATAAACGCAATTTTAAGCTAAATAGCAGTTATTGCATTCGCTGGGATTTTTCATTACCCGGAGAACATTGCCATGACGCTGCGGCTGACGATTTCGCGCGCGATATTGATTTTTGGACTAGTTACCGCATTGGGCCTTGGTGCCGTGATTGCCACCAGCGTTTACGGGCTGTCGCAGCTCAAGGTCGGCGGTCCGCTCTATAACCAGATCAAGCTCGGCAACGACCTGATCGCCGACATCCTGCCGCCGCCGGAATACGTCATCGAGGCCTATCTCGAGGCCACCCTCGTGCTGCACGATCCGGCGCAGCTTGCGGCACATCGGGAGCGGATCGCGCAGCTCAAGAAGGAATATGACGAGCGGCGGGACTTCTGGGTCAAGTCCGACCTCGACCCGGCGCTCAAGACCAAGCTGGTGGATAAATCCGATAGCGAGGTGCGCCGCTTCTGGACCGCGATCCAGGAGGGGCTGCTGCCTGCGCTCGCCAAGGGCGACAGCGCCGCGGCGGCGAAATCCTATGCCGAGATCACCGCACGTTATACCGCGCACCGTGCCATCATCGACGACATCGTCAAGCAGACCAACGACCAGAACGCGGCGACGGAAGTCGCGGCGACGGGACGCGTCAGCACCTTCACGTGGGTCCTGTGGGGCGTTTCGGCCGCGGTGTTTCTCGTCATCGGCGCCGGCATTTTCGGCGTGGCATTCGGCGTCATTCGCCCGATCGCGGCAATGACTGACGTGATGAAGGGGCTCGCGGGTGGCGACCTCAATGTTTCGGTTCCGGCGCTCAGCCGCGGCGATGAAGTCGGCGCCATGGCGCGCGCGGTCCAGGTCTTCAAGGACAACGCGCAGCGCGTTCAGTCGATGGAACAGGAGCAGTCCAACCTGAAGCGGAAGGCGGAAGGCGACCGCAAGGCCGCGATGCAGCAGATGGCGGACGGCTTCGATTCCGCGATCGGAAAAATCATCCAGACCGTATCGACCGCTTCCTCCGAACTCGAATCATCGGCCGGACAACTGACCAAGACCGCCGAAGTGACCCAGGTACTCTCCGCGACCGTCGCCTCCGCATCGGAGCAATCCTCGGCCAACGCGCAATCCGCCGCGGCAGCCGCGGAAGAGATGGCCTCGTCGGTGTCGGAGATCAGCCGCCAGGTGCAGGATTCGCACAAGATCTCCCGCGAGGCGGTCAGTCAGGTCGAGCAGACCAATGCGCGGATTGCCGATCTCGCCCAGTCCGCCAGCCGGATCGGCGAAGTGGTCAAGATGATCAGCGCGGTCGCCGAGCAGACCAATTTGCTGGCGCTGAACGCCACGATCGAGGCGGCGCGCGCCGGCGAGGCGGGGCGGGGATTTGCCGTCGTCGCATCCGAGGTCAAGGCGCTTGCCGCGCAGACCGCGAAAGCGACCGAGGAAATCAGCGAGCAGATCGGCCAGATGCAGTCGGCGACCAATCAGTCGGTATCCGCCATTCAGGAAATCGGCGGCACCATCGGCCGCATCGCGGAAATCTCGCAGGCGATCGCGGCAGCTGTGGAAGAGCAGGGCGCTGCGACGCAGGAAATCTCGCGCAACGTGCAGCAGGCGGCGCAGGGAGCCACGCAGGTCGCGGGCAGCATCACCGACGTCAACCGCGGCGCGACCGATACCGGCGCGGCATCGACGCATGTGCACGGGCTGGCCCGGTCTCTGCTGGGACAGAGCAATCATCTCAAGGGTGAGGTGGAGAAATTCCTTTCGACCGTGCGCGCGGCGTGAGGAACTCGAAATTATTATGAAGGACGATACGCGGGCGAGGCCCGCGTATCCGAAACCCTCTTCTCACACTCGCTCGGCATCACGTGAACGACGCCAGCGAAGTTGTGTCAGTGACAGCAGGACGCCAGCGAAGTTGTGTCAGTGACAGCAGCAAGTGCTGCGTCAGTGACAACGGCAAACCGCCTCAGTGCACGCTGACAGCCTGAAGCTCGTTGCTCCATGCATTGGCGATCGCCGCTTCGCGGCTGTCGGTCAGCATGATCGGGGTGCCGTCGGCGGCATGCAGCGCGAACAGTTTCAGCCCTGGCGCGATTTTCGGCGCCTGCGGAAACAGTCCCGGCACGTCCTCGGAACGGACTTGCTTCACGTAGGCGATGTGGCCTTCACCAAGATGGGCCAGTGCCTCAACGGAAACCTTTTCGGATTCGAAGGTAACACTCACGTCACTCATGGTCTCGACTCCTTCTGGGTCTAAGCGGTCGAGTCCGCTACTTGTTCCATTATTCGTGCTCATTGATAGCAATTGTCTTAACGACCCTTTCAGGCTCCGGCCTGGCGAGGTCGATCGACAACAGCCCGTTTTTCAGATCCGCGCCCAGCACCAGCATCCCCTCTGCCAGCACGAAGGTGCGCTGGAAGTGGCGCGCGGCGATGCCGCGATGGATGTATTGCCGGGCCTTGTCGTCCTGCTGGCGGCCCCGGATCACGAGCTGGTTTTCCTCAGTGGTTACATCGAGTTGGTCGCGGGTAAAACCCGCTACCGCGAGCGTGATGCGCAACCGTTCGGGCTGGCCGTTGGCACGGTCACACCGCTCGATGTTGTAGGGAGGATAACCGTCGGCGCCTTTGACGACGCGATCGAGCGCACGCTCGATTTCGTCGAACCCAAGCAGGAACGGACTGGATAACGAAGGAACACGAGACATTACAAAGTCCTCTCGAAGCGACTTTGAGGGGCCCTTGCGGCGCCCCATTCAACCGGCCGGCCGACTTGCCGTCCGGTCACCAGGGAATATGGGGGTGATTTGGGAACGGTTCAAGCGCCTCTGAAAGCTGTGCAAATCGGCCGCGGCGGGCGATTTCCGATGTCATTCCGGGGCGCGAAGCGAACCCGGAATGACGAATCACCCGTCCACTCGCTTGCGGCCGTCGGCGGTAAAAAGATGCAGCTTGCTGCTGGCCGCAACCGCCCTGATTCGCTCGCCAATGGCCGGGCCGACGGCGCCGGGAATCCGCACGATCACCTCGCCCGGCGGCAGTTCGCCGGGCGTGGCGGCGACGCCCTGAACCTCGTGCTGCCTTGTGCCGTAAACAAAAGTTTCGGCGCCGACGCGCTCGATCGCTTCCACGGTGAGGCCAAGCGCCACGCCGCCGGCAACCGTTTCGTTCGTGATGACGAAATCCTCAGGGCGAATGCCGAGGATGCCGGCCTCGCTGATTCTGATATCGCCGGCCAATTGCGATTTGAGTTCGTCGGAGCGCAGCGGCATCAGATTCATCGGCGGCGCGCCGATGAAGGAGGCAACAAAGGTGGTCGCCGGCTTCTGGTAGATATCGAGCGGGTTGCCGATCTGCTCGACCTGGCCGCCGTTCATGACCACGAGAATATCGGCCAGCGTCATCGCTTCGAGCTGGTCGTGGGTGACGTAGATCGAGGTCGTCGAGAGACGGCGCTGCAGTTTGCGGATTTCGACCCGCATGGCGATGCGCAGCTTGGCGTCGAGGTTCGACAGCGGCTCGTCGAACAGGAACACTTTCGGCTGCCGCACGATGGCGCGCCCCATCGCCACGCGCTGGCGCTGGCCGCCGGACAATTGCCGTGGCTTGCGCTCGAGCATGGCGCCGAGTTCGAGAATGCGCGCGGCTTCCTCGACGCGGGTCTTGATCTCGGGTTCGGCCATGCCGCGGTTGCGCAGGCCGTAGGCCATGTTGTTGTAGACGCTCATATGCGGATAGAGCGCGTAGTTCTGGAACACCATCGCGATATCGCGGTCGGCCGGCTCGATCTGGTTGACGACGCGCCCGCCGATGTCGATCTCGCCGCCGGTGATGGTCTCCAGCCCTGCGACCATGCGGAGCAGCGTGGATTTGCCGCAGCCGGACGGGCCGACCAGCACGCAGAACTGGCCGTCGCCGACGTCGAAATCGATGCCCTTGATGGCCTCGAAACCACCGGCATAGGTCTTGCGGACATTACGCAGCGTGACGTTGGCCATGACTACCCTACTTCTCCGTCTCGACCAGTCCGCGCACGAACAGCCGCTGCATGAACACGACGACCGCGACCGGTGGCAGCATTGCGAGAACGGCGGTCGCCATCGCGAGCTGCCACTCGGCGAGTTCATCGGTCGTGTACAGCATCTTCTTGATGCCGGTGACGATGGTCTGCATCGAATCCTGCGTGGTGATCAGAAGCGGCCACAGATATTGATTCCAGCCATAGATGAACTGGATCACGAACAGGGCTGCGATCGTCGTTACCGACAGCGGCAGCAGCGTATCCCAGAAGAAGCGGAAGGGACCGGCGCCGTCGATCCGCGATGCCTCCAGCAATTCCTCGGGGATGGTCATGAAGAATTGCCGGAACAGCAGCGTGCCCGTGGCGGACGCGATCAGCGGCAGGATCAGCCCGGCATAGGTGTCGAGCATATGCAGGTCGGCGATCACCTTGTAAGTCGGATAGATACGCACCTCGACCGGGAGCATCAGCGTGACGAAGATGATCCAGAACGCGGTCTTGCGGAACGGAAAGCGGAAATACACCACGGCGTAGGCCGACAGGATCGAGATGAAGATCTTGCCGATTGCGATGCCGATCGCCGAGATGAATGAGTTCATCAGCATCTGCCCGACCGGCTCGCGGATGGCGCGCGCACCGCCGACGAAGATGGCGCGGTAGTAGTTGTCCAGCGTATGGCCGCCTGGCGTCAGCGGCATGTTGCCGCCGACAACGGTGGCGGCGTCATGGGTGGAAGCAATCAGCGCCAGATAGACAGGAAAGGCGACGATGAAGATGCCGAGCGTCAGAATCGTGTAGGCGATGATGTCGCTGAGCGGGCGGTGCTCGACCATCAGTACTGCACCTTGCGCTCGACATATTTGAACTGGATCGCGGTCAGCGCGATCACGATCACCATCAGGATCACCGATTGCGCCGCCGAGCCGCCGAGATCGCCGCCGAGCCGTCCGTCGGCAAACACCTTGTAGACCATGGTGGTGGTCGCGCCGGCCGGACCGCCGCCGGTGACGGCGTCGATGATGCCGAACGTATCGAAGAAGACGTAGACCACATTGACGACCAGGAGAAAGAACGTGGTCGGCGACAGCAGCGGAAAGGTGATGGTCCAGAACCGCCGCATCGGGCCGGCGCCGTCGATCGCGCCGGCTTCCAGCACGCTCTTCGGAATCGATTGCAGCCCGGCGAGGAAGAACAGGAAATTATAGGAAATCTGCTTCCATACCGCGGCCATCACCACGAGCGCCATGGCGTGGTTGCCATTCAGCAGCGGATTCCAGTCGAAATTCATCCAGCGCAGCGGTCGCGCCAGCGTGCCAAGCGTGGGATGGAACATGAATATCCACAACACCCCCGCGACCGCGGGCGCCACCGCATAGGGCCAGATCATCAGGGTCTTGTAGCCGCCGGCGGCTTTCAGGTTCTTGTCCGCCTGGGTCGCGAACAGCAAGGCAATGGAGAGCGACAATGCCGCGACCAGCGAGGAGAAAATCACCGTCGTCAGCATCGATTTGTAATAGCTGGGATCGGCGAACAGGCTCTGGTAATTTTCCAACCCAACAAATTCCGAATGCAATCCGAACGCGTCCTCGCGCAGGAAGGATTGCCAGACCGCCTGGCTCGCCGGCCAGTAGAAGAATACGAATGTGATGATGAGCTGCGGCACGAGCAGTAAATATGGCAACAGCCTGTTGTTGAAGACGACCGACTTTTCCATCTAGGGCGCTTTACAGCCTTCCGCGCTTAGGTGTCAGACCGGCTCCCCTTCCGGCGTGGAGGGGGAGCCAATGCCGACTGTCTACTTTGCCGTCTTTTCGAACGTTCGCAACATCGCATTGCCTTTGGCGACGGCCTCATCAAGCGCTTGCTGCGCGGTTTTTTGCCCGGCGAGGGCCGCTTCGATCTGCTCGGCCCAGACGTCGCGCATCTGCACCATGTTGCCGAAGCGCAGGCCGCGCGAATTCTCGGTCGGCTCCTTGTTGGTGAGCTCCTTTAGCGGGGTCTCCGGTACCGGGTTTTTTTCGTAGAAGCCGTCGGCCTTGGTCTTCTCATAGGCAGCTTTGGTGATCGGCAGATAGCCGGATTCCTGGTGCAGCTTGGCCTGACGGTTGGTGTCGGACAGGAAGGTGAAGAATTTCGCCACGCCTTTGTATTCATCGGGCTTCTTGCCGCCCATCACCCACAGCGATGCACCGCCGATGATCGAGTTCTGCGGTGCGCCGGCCGCGTCGGGGTAATAGGGCATCGGCGCCGAGGTGAAGTCGAACTTGGCGGTGCTCTTGGCGGTGGCGTAGTAACCTGACGAGGTCAGGAAGATCGCGCATTCGCCCGAACCGAAGCGGGCTTCGCTCTTATTTTCGCGGCCGGAATAGTCGTAGGTCTTGTCCTTTTGCAGGTCGATCAAGTTCTGCAAATGCTTCACATGTAGCGGCGAGTTGAAGGTCAGAACCGTGTCGAAGCCATCGAGGCCGTTGGCCTTGGTTCCGATCGGCACGTTGTGCCATGCCGAAAATTGTTCGATGTGCGCCCACGATGCCCAGGCATTGGAGAAGCCGCAGGTCTCGTGTCCGGCGGCCTTAAGCTTCTTCGCGGCAGCAAACACTTCCGGCCAGGTTTTTGGAATTTCGGCGATGCCGGCCTTCTTCAACTCGTCCTTGTTGATCCACATCACCATCGACGAGGAATTGAAGGGGAACGACAGCATGTCGCCCTTGGAGGTCGAGTAGTAGCCAGTAATGGTCGGCAGATAGGCCTTGGGATCGAAGGGCTCGCCGGCATCCTTCATGAGCTGGTAGACCGGCTTGATGGCGCCGGTGGCGCTCATCATGGTGGCGGTGCCGACCTCGAACACCTGCATGATATGCGGCGCGTTGCCGGCGCGGAAGGCGGCGATGCCGGCATTCATGGTGTCGGGATAGCTGCCCTTGAAGGTCGGAACGACCTTGTAGTCGGACTGGCTGGCGTTGAATTCCGCGGCGAGCTTGTTGACGATGTCGTTGTTGCCGCCGGACATGGCGTGCCACCACTGGATCTCGGTCACAGCGTAAGCAGGCGTGGCGAACGCCAGCGCAACAGTCACTGCCGCCGCTGCGCCGAATTGTCGAAGTGCCATGGAATTCCTCCGGGTTGGGGTCGTCATCTTCGTTTCGCGCGATAACAGCGCCGGATGACGTACAAATGACCGTATAAGCGAAAGGATGGTATTGGGGAAGTGTGCGCGGAGGGAAGCGGGAAAATAGGCGGAGGCCGACGACCGCAATCCGATTCGTCGTCCCTGCGTTCGTTCGCAGGGACGACCACTTTAGCGCTTGCGCTCGTCGCCGCAGACCGCGCCCTTGGCGACCAGCGCCTCGATCTCACCCTTGGAATAGCCGAACTCGCCCAGCACCTCTGATGTGTGCTGGCTGAATTTCGGCGGCGTCCGGCGCAGGCTCGGTTTTGTTCGTTCCAGCCGGATCGGGGAGGCGACGCCCTTGTACCAATCCTTCTCAATGATATCGCCGCGATGCAGCGTATGCGGATTGGTCAGCGCCTGGTCGATCTTCTGCACCGGACCTGCGGGTAGCCCGGCCGCCAGCAGGCGATTGCAGAGCGGCTCCGCCTCGTGCTGGCTGAACACGGCGGCGAGTTCGGCACGCAGCGCCTCACGGTTGGCAATGCGGTCCTTGTTACGGGCAAAGCGCGGATCGGTGCCGAGTTCGGGCTTGCCGATCTCCTTGGCGAGCTTGCGGAAGGTACCGTCATTGCCGACGCCGATGAAGATGTTGTCGGTCTTGGTCGGAAAGATCGCATACGGCACCAGATTGGGGTGCTCGTTGCCGGTCAGCCCCGGCGGCTTGCCGTGCATGAAATAATTCGCGGTGTGCGGATGCATGATCGCCAGACCGGTCTCGTACAGCGTGGTTTCCAGAAACTGCCCGAGACCCGAGCGCTGCCGCTCCGACAGCGCCATCAGGATGCCGATCGCCGCGTAAAGCCCGGTGGTGATGTCGACCAGGGGAACGCCGATCCGCATCGGGCCGCTTTCGGGCGAGCCAGTCGCCGCGATCATGCCGGTCATGGCCTGGATGATCGCGTCATAGCCGGGATTGCCGCCGCGCGGGCCGTCGGCGCCGAAGCCGGAAATCCGGCAATGCACCAGTTTTGGAAATTTCGCTCGCAGCACGTCGTTGCCGATGCCCCATTTGTCGAGCGTGCCCGGCTTGAAATTCTCGATCAGGACGTCGGCGGTCTCGAGCATCTTCAGCAGCACCGCGCGGCCGCCTTCGGAGGCGAGGTCGAGCCCGATCGAGCGCTTGTTGCGGTTGATGCCGACGAAATAGGCCGCGTCTTCCTCATGGAACGGAGGGCCCCAGTCGCGCACCTCGTCGCCGGCCGGCGGTTCGACCTTGATGACGTCGGCGCCGTGGTCGGCGAGGATTTGCGTGCAATAGGGGCCGCCGAGCACACGCGTCAGATCGATCACGCGCAGGCCGGTCATTGCGCCGGGAGCGGCTACAGAACTCATGGACAAGAACCTTCGCTCAAGGAGAAAATCGAAGTCTTGAGCTAGCGGTCTTCAGGCGCGGCGGCAATGGCGTCTCGCGCACAGGGCGCATGACGCCCCGCCGTAGCAAAGCTTGCGGAAAATTCTGTGGGGTGAACGGCCCGCCGGTATCAGCGGCGGGCCGTTCGAATCCCGTCGTCAGACGACCGCCGGGTCGTTACACGACCGTCAGGCGGACATCGATGTTGCCGCGGGTGGCGTTGGAATACGGGCACACTTGATGCGCCTTCGCGACCAGGGCTTCCGCATCCGCCTTTGCAACGCCGGGCAGCGAGACGGCGAGTTCGACATCGAGGCCAAAGCCGCCAGCCGAACGCGGGCCGATGCCGACGGTGGAAGTGACAGTGGCGTCCGCGGGTACCTTCGGGCCGCCTTGCGAAGCTACGAACTTCATCGCGCCGATGAAGCAGGCCGCATAGCCGGCCGCAAACAGCTGCTCGGGATTGTTGCCGGTGCCACCGCCGCCGCCGAGTTCTTTCGGGGTCGCGAGCTTGACGTCGAGCGCGCCGTCGAGGGTCGCAGCGGTGCCATCACGGCCGCCGGTGGCCTTGGCGCTGGTCTTGTAGAGCACGTTCACGGACATGTGGTTCTCCCTGGGTTCGCCGTTTCGATGGATAATGCATTGCATACAATTTGATTGTGCGCAATATAAATTATTGCAAAGCCCACGATCTAATCGTATACAATTGAAATCAAGCGCTTACGGTTCCAGATCGGGGATAGGGGCGCGGTCCGTTGACGAGGTTGTGATGGCCAGGAAACACGCGGCCGACCTGCCGCTGAGGCTCGATAATCAGCTCTGCTTTGCGGTGTATTCCACCGCGCACGCGTTCAACCGCGTCTACAAGCCGCTGCTCGACAAACTCGCTCTGACCTATCCGCAATATCTGGTCATGCTGGTGCTGTGGGAGCGCGACGGCGTGCCGGTGAAAGACATCGGCGAACGGCTGCTGCTGGATTCCGGCACGCTGACGCCGCTGCTCAAGCGGCTGGAGGCGGCCGAACTGGTCAGGCGCACGCGCAGCACCGAGGACGAGCGCCAGGTGCTGATCGCGCTGACGCCAAAGGGCGAAGCGCTGCGCGAGAAAGCGAGAGCGGTGCCGCAATCGATTCTCGCGGCGTCAGCCTGCTCGGTCGGCGAACTCATGGCGATGAAGAACGAGATCGTCGCGTTGCGCGATCGGTTGAATGCGGTGTTGGGGGAGTAGGAGGCGGGGTTAGAGGCGCTTCTTGGCGAATGCGCGGCCGGAGTGGGATTTTAGATATTTCTCGAAGGCCAGCGCCTTGTACTTGTCAGGAAAGGCGCAGTACCAGACCAACTTCCAGGGCTTGAATTTTGCGGTGTGGCTGGACTTTCCGGTGTTGTGATCTGAGATCCGACGTTTCAGATCCTCGGTTGCGCCGGTGTATTCCTGATCGGGAAACTCAACGCTGCGGATGATGTAGACGTACCACATCGAGCCTCACGCGCCGAAGCGCGGTCGAAGAAAATCATCAGCAGCAGGATACATTGAATTCTTTTGGCCGCCAGCCCGTCTTCGCCCGTTGGGCTACGCCGGGCACGCTTCGCTCTTCGGGCACCGCGCGGCTGCGCCACGCGTAGCCCGAAGGGCGAAGCGTGGTGGAGCCAGGCGGGATCGAACCGCCGACCTCTTGCATGCCATGCAAGCGCTCTCCCAGCTGAGCTATGGCCCCGTCACAGTCAAGGCACGGTCTCTTCCGACCATGCTCCCGCAAGCCTTGGGCGACTTGCGGGGGAGACCCAGAACACAGTTCTGGGCCGATCTCAAGTCTCTTCGTCGCCACCGACATCACCGATGATGTCGGTGACGTCCTCATCGCCTTCTTCCTCGTCGGGAATGAAGGTGGAATCGTCGTCGTCATCGCCCTCGATGGTCTCGTCGATCTCGATGTCGTCTTCCGATTCGGGAACCACGGCCTTGACCTTGCCGGTATTCTCTTCGGCGTCGGCCTCTTCGAGCGAAACCAACTCTTCGGCCTCGGCGGCCTCGGGCAAATCGGCAGCGGCGGTGGCTGAAGCGGCAGCGGCGGCGCGTGCGGCATCGCCACGGGCGGCCCGGGGCGGCGCAATCGGCGCTATCGGCACGACCTCGCCAGTGTAGGGCGAGATCACCGGATTCTTGTTCAGATCGTAGAATTTCTTACCCGTCGTCGGGCAAATGCGTTTGGTTCCGAGATCGGATTTGGCCACGTGTGGATCCTGGGAAATTCTGAAAAACGGTGCTTCACTTGGCTAGTTAAGGGGCTGGTGTCAATAGCGCTTTGAAGCATTTGACGGCCGCGTGACGTCGTAGCGCCCCTGTGGTACTTCCGCCCCCGCAAAGGACCACCATCTTGACCCATTCAACCACCCAAAGCCCGCTGGAATCCCGTGCAAGCGGTCCACTGAGCGGCAAAGTCCGCGTTCCCGGCGACAAGTCGATTTCGCACCGCGCCCTCATCCTGGGGGCGCTTTCGGTCGGCGAGACCCTGATTTCCGGCCTGCTGGAGGGGGAGGACGTCCTCAATACCGCCAAATCGATGCAGGCGCTGGGCGCCAAGGTCGAGCGAACGGGGCCGTTTGCCTGGCAGGTCAGGGGCGTCGGCGTGGCGGGCTTTGCCCAGCCGGCTTCCCCGCTCGATTTCGGCAATTCCGGCACCGGCTGCCGGCTGGTGATGGGGGCGGTCGCCGGCTGCCCGATCACTGCCGTGTTCGACGGCGACGCCTCGCTGCGCTCCCGCCCGATGCGCCGCATCCTCGATCCCCTGGAATTGATGGGGGCCAAAGCCGGTGAGAGCAAAGAAGGTGGCCGCCTGCCGCTGACGCTGCACGGCGCCCGCGATCCCGTGCCGATCCTGTACCGGACCCCCGTGGCTTCGGCCCAGATCAAGTCGGCGGTGCTGCTGGCGGGGCTTGCCGCGCCCGGCATCACGACCGTCATCGAGCAGGAAGCCAGTCGCGACCACACCGAGCTGATGCTGAAGCATTTTGGTGCGGAGATCGTCTCCGTCAATGAAGGCATTCACGGCCGCAAGATCGCGCTGACGGGCCAGCCCGAACTGCATGGCGCCGAGGTCGTGGTGCCCGCCGATCCGTCCTCGGCCGCATTCCCGATCGTGGCGGCGCTGGTCGTCGAAGGCTCGGACGTGACTTTTTCCGACGTCATGACCAATCCGCTGCGCACCGGGCTGTTCACGACGCTGCGCGAGATGGGCGCTTCGATCGAAGAAAGCGAAGTGCGCGGCGATGCCGGCGAGCCGATGGCCCGCTTGCGCGTGCGCGCTTCCAAAATGCGCGGCGTCGAGGTGCCGCCGGAGCGTGCGCCCTCGATGATCGACGAATATCTGGTGCTCGCGGTCGCAGCTTCCTTTGCCGAAGGCACCACCATCATGCACGGCCTGCAGGAATTGCGCGTCAAGGAATCCGACCGGCTCGAGGCGACCGCCGCCATGCTGCGCGTCAATGGCGTCAAGGTCGAGATCGCGGGCGATGATCTGATCGTCGAAGGCCACGGCCACGTGCCCGGCGGCGGCCTCGTCGCCACCCACATGGATCACCGCATCGCGATGTCGGCGCTGGTGATGGGACTGGCCTCCGACAAGCCGGTCAAGGTGGATGACACGGCTTTCATCGCCACCAGCTTTCCGGACTTCATCCCGATGATGCGGTCGTTGGGCGCGGAGTTTACATGAGGCAGGCGAGATGAGTGCAGCCTTTGATCGCGACGCGCTCCTCGACGCATTCGACAGGATTGGCCGTGCGGCGGCGCATGCCGGAACCAAACTGCAGATAGCCGTTTACGGCGGTTCGGCGCTGATGCTGGCAAGCAATTTTCGATTCGCTACCGAAGATGTCGATGTGTCCAAACTCGAGCATCCGCTGCCTGATTGGTTGGGTACTGTCGTGCGCGAAATCGCGCAACAAAATAGCTGGGAAGAAGACTGGTTTAACGACGGGGTTGCGTTCCATCTCAGTCCACTGGCCGATGGCGCCGCCGATCATCTCGAATTCGGTACATTTCCGCGTGACAGCGAGACCGCAGGACTCGTCGTTTCGGTCCCCTCGGCAGAATATTTGCTGGCGCTTAAGCTGAAGGCATTTCGTGTCCTGGACCCGCTTCGCGGTGAAACCGAGCGGCTGGATATCCTGAATTTGATGCGCGTCGTCGGCATTACTACTGTGGAGGACGCCATCGCTTTATTGGGTCGATATTTCCCACTAAGCGCTGCTTCTTCCGAGAAACAGCAGTTCCTTTTGAAGAACATGAACCGTGCGGGAGCGGCTGATGCGCCCAAATACCTTGGCTGAAGCGGTTGAAAGCATTCAGGCCGGTTCGGCACGCGACGTCGTCCTGGCTGAATTCGTGGACAGGTTCGACCTGGCGAAAACCGACCAAGATCGCTATGCGTCGATCGAACGTGAGCCGAAGCTGACGGGCGACAGCCGGCTTGACGCCTTGATAGGCGCGATCGCCGAGTATCTGGCCAAGCAGCGCCGGTTGGGGCGTGTTCCTCACTGGGTCTGCGATCCCGCTCGCCGCCTGGAGAAGCCCTGGTTTACGGCGACAAACCCCTCGGACGCGATGCGCGAATACCTGACCTTCAGCAGTCCGGCGGAATTTGCTTCGCGCAATATTTTCACAGAAGAACGGCCGCTGCGTCGGGCGCGGGGCCCGATCCCAACAAAACCATAAGGCAACACAATCATCGCCATCGATAGGCCGGCGGCATCCCGCAAGGGCATGCGCAGGTGTGGGCCCGCTGCCGGACGCTGCAGGCGCTTGCGCGTGGCATCGCCGCCAGCTCTCCGGATTTCATTCCGATGATGCGCGCTTTGGGCGCCAAGTTTCGTAAGAAGCGCCCTCGCGCGTCTCAGGACGGCGCAAGCCCGAGGCTCGTCACCGCCTCAAGCCAGACCGGCGCTTCGTCCTTGTACAGTTTCTGCGTCTCCTCGAACGTCATCGCGGTATCGTCGACGCCGAATGATTTCATGAGTTGCTGCAACTTTTCGGTCTTGCCGCCGGCGACGAGAAGTTTTGACAGTTTCTCAATGATGGCCGCCGGCGTGCCCGTGGGCACGGCGCAGCACTGGAAGCCGGTCAACTGGAAGATGCGCGACGTTGTGCCCTGCTCTGCGAAAGAAGGGACGTCCGGCAATGTCGACATCCGCTTGCGCGAGACGGCGACCGCATGGCCGCGGCCGCTCTGCAGGACGGACAATGCCGCGGAGTAGCTGCCGTGGGCGCCGTCGATAAATCCGCCGGCAAGGTCGGTCCACATCGGCGCCTCGCCGCGATAGTGGACCGCTTCCATCTTGAGGCCATACTGCTTGTTCATTTCGGCGACCGCCATGTGCGCGTATGAGCCTGCGCCGTAGGTGCCGACGTTGACCTTCTCGGCTTTCTTCGCGTAGGCGACAAATTCGGCGAGTGTCTTGGCGCCGGTCTTTTCGCCGGCCACGAACGGCAGGCTGCCCGCCGGCATGATCGAGACGAGAACGAAATCCTTGTCGGCGTCGTAAGGGATGTCTTTGATCAGAACGCGGTTCATGATCATGGTCGTCGAGATCGTGAACATCAGCGTGTAACCGTCTGGCGCGGCGCGCTTGGCTTCAACGGCTGCGACCGATCCCGAAGCGCCGGCCTTGTTTTCCACCGTCACGTTCTGGCCGGTCTCGGACCGGATATATTCGCCATAGGTGCGGGCAAACAAATCGGTCTGCCCGCCGGCCGGATAGCCGGCGATGATCTTGATCGGCTTGGTTGGCCAGTCGGTCTGCGCATGTGCCGAAGACCCGATCAGCGGGATCGCCGAGGCGGCCGCGGCGCTGCCGATAAAACGACGTCGTGAAATCGCGCTCATCGTATCCCTCCGGCCGGCGCTATTTCGAGCCGGCTTTCCGCAGATCAATGGATGAATTCACAGCCTGGCAGCAGAATAGAGGCGGTCAACGGCCAGGGCGAGAAACATTTGGACGCGTCCGCCTCTCCGCGGCCTTGACCACATGGCCGGTCTGTCGCACATGGCTCCCATGATTATCGCCATCGACGGACCGGCGGCATCCGGCAAGGGCACGCTCGGCAAGCGGCTCGCTCACCATTACGGCTATCGCCACCTCGACACCGGCGTGATCTATCGCGCGGTGGCGAAAGGGCTGCTGGACGAGGGGTTTGATCTTACCGACGAGGCGCGGGCGGTAGCGGTTGCCATGGAGCTCGATCCCGAAAGCTTCGGCCATCCCGAATTGAAGACGCAGCGCATCGGCGATGCCGCCTCTGTCGTGTCGGCCATACCCAGCGTGCGCGAGGCGCTGGTCAATTTTCAGCGCCAGTTCGCGGCCGATCCGCCGGGCGCGGTGCTCGACGGGCGCGACATCGGAACCGTGATCTGCCCGAATGCCGATGTGAAGATCTTTGTCGTGGCCGACCCGCAGGTGCGGGCCCGTCGCAGGACGCTGGAAGCGCTCGCGCGTGGCGAAGCCGCCGACGAGGCGATGGTGCTGGCCGACATCCTCAAGCGCGATGAACGGGACAAAAACCGCGCCGCCGCGCCGCTCAAGGCGGCCGCGGACGCCCATATCCTCGACAATTCAAATCTCGACATCGAAGGCGGCGTTCGGGCTGCCATTGCGATCGTCGAAGCGGTCCGCGCCGGGCGGGGAAGTTCTCGGTAGCCTGCGTCAATCCGGGATAGCTGGCTCCTGAGTAAAAGTTTCCGATCAGTTCTTCGAGCGTGCGCGGTCGAACGGCAGTCGCTGTTCGGCCATCATGACGGGCTTCGATTTGGCGGCGGCAATCGCCTTGTCGGTCGCAAAAGCGGCCGGCTTGCCGGCAACGGCTGTGGCGACGGTGAAGACGGCAATGGCGGTCAGAGCGATCAGGCTCTTCATGGTGGCACCCCTGTTTTTGGACGGCGCCAACGTATGGGGGTGGCGCTTAAGGCCGGGTTCCATCCCGCCGAGGCTAGCGGACCTTTCGCGTCATGCGGTCAACAAGGCGTTGAAAGCGCGGGCCCATGGTTAGCGTCCGTCAGCCTTAAGGGCCCGTAAATCGGCCCATTTCCGGCTTGCCGAAAATGGCCCTTGGGGCTATATCCACGCCCATCCGGGCCGCCATCGATAAGATCAGGGCTGTCCGAGCGGGCCGGCGGGAGGTTTGAACCCCCGCCGTCATTGGAGGAAAGCCCGCTCCAGGCTCCTGAAGTCGATACGCTCGTTTCAGGCCCCGGACTTCTGACGCTACGCGCATTCTTTTCGCAAAACCGGTACCCACTTTTGCGGAATGCGCGACATCAAACGTACCGAACGTGCAGGCATGCTGCCGGCCCGCTTTTGCGCACTCCCGCAAACGCGGTCGTTGGGATTTGCGGACCCCGACACTTCACGCGCGATACGCCCTTTAACCCGAATGGCCGGCAATACCGCATCTGGAGAACATATGGCTTCGACTGCTGCTTCTTATAATCCTACCCGCGACGATTTCGCTGCAATGCTGGACGAGTCCTTCGCCGGCGGCAATCTGCAGGAAAGCTCCGTCATCAAGGGCAAGGTAGTTGCAATTGAAAAGGACATGGCCGTCATCGACGTCGGCCTGAAGACCGAGGGCCGCGTGGCGCTGCGCGAATTCGCCGGCCCCGGCCGCGAAAGCGATCTCAAGGTTGGCGACGAAGTCGAGGTGTTCCTCGACCGGATCGAGAATGCGCTCGGCGAAGCCGTGCTGTCGCGCGACAAGGCGCGCCGCGAGGAAAGCTGGGGCAAGCTCGAGAAGGCCTTCAACAACAACGAGAAGGTTCACGGCGTCATCTTCAACCAGGTCAAGGGCGGCTTCACGGTCGACCTCGACGGTGCCGTTGCCTTCCTGCCGCGCTCGCAGGTCGATATCCGCCCGATCCGCGACGTCGCTCCGCTGATGAACAACTCGCAGCCGTTCCAGATCCTCAAGATGGATCGCCGCCGCGGCAACATCGTGGTGTCGCGCCGCACGGTTCTCGAAGAGACCCGCGCCGAGCAGCGCCAGGAACTGGTGCAGAACCTCGAAGAGGGTCAGGTCATCGACGGCGTGGTCAAGAACATCACCGATTACGGTGCGTTCGTTGATCTCGGCGGCATCGACGGCCTGCTGCACGTCACCGATATCGCCTGGCGCCGGGTCAACCACCCGACCGAAGTGCTCACCATCGGCCAGACGGTGAAGGTCAAGATCATCAAGATCAACCACGAGACCCACCGCATTTCGCTCGGCATGAAGCAGTTGCTGGACGATCCGTGGCAGGGCATCGAGGCGAAGTACCCGCTGAACGCGCGCTTCACCGGCCGCGTCACCAACATCACCGACTACGGCGCGTTCGTCGAACTGGAGCCGGGCATCGAAGGCCTGATCCACGTCTCGGAAATGTCGTGGACCAAGAAGAACATGCACCCCGGCAAGATCGTTTCGACCTCGCAGGAAGTCGAAGTGCAGGTTCTCGAAGTCGATTCGGTCAAGCGCCGCATCTCGCTCGGTCTCAAGCAGACCATGCGCAATCCCTGGGAAGTCTTCGTCGAGAAGTTCCCGGTCGGCTCCACCGTCGAAGGCGAGGTCAAGAACAAGACCGAGTTCGGTCTGTTCCTCGGTCTCGACGGCGACGTCGACGGCATGGTCCATCTGTCCGACCTCGACTGGAAGCTTCCGGGCGAGCAGGTCATCGACAACTTCAAGAAGGGCGACATGGTCAAGGCCGTGGTGCTCGACGTCGATGTCGAAAAGGAGCGCATCTCGCTCGGCGTCAAGCAGCTCGAAGGCGATCCCTTCGCCGAGCCGGGCGACGTCAAGAAGGGCGCGGTCGTGACCTGCGAAGTGCTCGAAGTGAAGGAAGCCGGCATCGAGGTGAAGATCTCGGGCACCGACTTCACCACCTTCATCAAGCGCTCCGAGCTCGCCCGTGACCGCAACGATCAGCGCGCCGAACGCTTCGCCGTCGGCGAGAAGGTCGATGCCCGCGTGATCCAGTTCGACAAGAAGGCCCGCAAGGTGCAGGTCTCGATCAAAGCGCTGGAAGTCGCCGAAGAGAAGGAAGCCATCGCGCAGTACGGCTCCTCCGATTCGGGAGCGACGCTGGGCGATATTCTCGGCACCGCACTCAAGAACCGCGACAAGTAAGCTTTTCGCTGCTTGCCCTGCGACATCAGGCCCCGGTTTCGACCGGGGCCTTTTTTTGTTCTTCCTTCTCCCACAAGGGGAGAAGGGAAGCAGGGCCTTGTTTTCTTCAAATTGCGTCGCAATTGATGTAATCAGCTAACGCTACGCTCACGCTGCGGATGCAAAACGCGGTGGTTACTTCAGGAGAAATTCGATGTCGCTCGATTCGGACGTGATCGTCGATCGCCGCAGGATCCGCCGCAAGCTGACCTTCTGGCGCGTCGTGACTGGGCTGGTTGCGATCGCGGCGATCGTCACCGTCGGCGCGATCGCGACAAGGAGCGGGCCGGCTGCGCTGACGACATCGGGATCGATCGCGCGGGTCAACATCGAAGGGCTGATCCGCAGCGACCAGCAACGCGTCGAGGCGCTGGAACGGCTGGAGAAATCGAGCCATGCCGCCGTCATCGTGCACATCAATTCGCCTGGCGGCACCACGGCCGGCTCCGAGCAACTCTATGACGCGCTGGTGCGCGTGAAGGCCAAGAAGCCGCTGGTCGTGGTGGTCGAGGGGCTGGCCGCCTCGGGCGGTTACATCACGGCGATGGCCGCCGATCATATCGTCGCCCGTCAGAGCTCGCTGGTCGGTTCGATCGGCGTGCTGTTCCAGTTCCCGAATTTCACCGAGCTGATGAAGACGGTGGGCGTCAAGGTCGAGGAGGTGAAATCCTCGCCGTTGAAGGCCGCGCCCAACGGTTTCGAGCCGACCAGCCCGGAGGCGCGTGCCGCGCTCGACGCGCTGGTGAAGGATTCCTATGCCTGGTTCCGCGGCCTGGTGAAGGAGCGGCGCGGCATGGACGAAGCACTACTCGAAAAGGTTGCGGACGGGCGGGTGTTCACCGGCCGTCAGGCGGTCGAACTGAAGCTGGTCGATCAGCTCGGTGATGAAAAAGCCGCCGTTGCCTGGCTGGTTGCCGAAAAGAAGATCAAGAGCGACCTGCCGGTGCGCGATTTCAAGCTGACACCGCAATTCGGGGACCTGACGTTCCTGCGCGCGGCAGCCTCCATCGCGTTCGATGCGCTCGGCTTGAGTTCCATCGCGCGCCAAATCGAGCAGGCCGGCGTTGCCCAGGCGGTCGATCAGCTCGCGCTCGACGGCATGTTGGCGCTGTGGCGCCCCGCCGCCACCAACTGAGCCGCATCGGCTGCGCTTCGTCACCTTCTCCCGCACTGCGGGTGTGGTCAAAAACCCCTTCCGGGGTACCTGTCACGCGATTTCGCGTTGCCCAAAAGTGATTTAGCGTCTTGACAGTTCAAGGTATTTTCACGGAAATGGATTCCGCACGACCCCGGATCCCAACCTCGATGATCAAATCCGAACTTGTTCAGCGCATCGCCGAGCACAACCCGCACCTCTATCAGCGGGATGTGGAGAACATTGTGAACGCGATCCTCGATGAGATCGTCGCGGCGCTAGCGCGCGGCGACCGTGTCGAGCTGCGCGGTTTCGGCGCTTTCTCGGTCAAGCATCGCCCGGCGCGCGCAGGGCGCAATCCACGCACCGGCGCGCATGTGCCGGTCGACCAGAAGAGCGTCCCGTTCTTCAAGACCGGCAAGGAAATGCGCGAGCGGCTGAACCGCGACAACGGCTCGCCCGAGGCCGGCGCGTAGCGCGCAGGCGCTTTTTCGGGTCCAGGGGATCAGTAGCCGCGTCGCGGGGTTTCGCCCGCCGATATCCATCAACACGAGAGATGGTCATGCGAAAGTTCTTCACGGCGCTGGTCGTCATTCCCCTAGGGCTGATCTTCATCGTCTTTGCGGTCGCCAACCGCCATTTCGTGACGGTGTCGTTCGATCCCTTCAATTCGACCGATCCGGCGATCGCGGTGTCGATGCCGCTGTTCGCCGTGATCATTGCGGTGGCCATTCTGGGGGTGGCGGCGGGCGGCATGGCGACCTGGTTCCGGCAGCGTCGCTGGCGCCGCGCGGCGCGCCAGCATGAGGCGGATGCCCGCCGGGCGCGGGCGGAGACGGCCGATTTGCGGGCTGCGGCGGCGGTTTCCCGGGTCGATCAGCAGCGGCTTCCGGCACCGTCCCAGTACGGATTCTATGGGGTCGCCGGGCGAGACAAGCAGGGCGCGACGTTGTAGAACCCGCCCCGTCAGCCCTGTTCCAGTCGGTTACGGGGCTCGAAATCCGTGCCCGAGAGACCATGCCTCTGCTCGTCAAAATTTGTGGCCTGTCCACGCGCGAGACGCTCGACACCGCGCTTGAGGCGGGTGCCGACATGGTGGGATTCGTGTTCTTCCCGCCGTCGCCGCGCCATCTCAGCCTCGAGACCGCGCGGGAACTCGGCCGGCAGGCCAAGGGCCGCGCCGCCAAGGTGGCGCTGACGGTCGATGCCGACGACGCCACGCTGGAAAACATCGTCGAGACGCTGCGGCCGGATCTCTTGCAACTGCACGGCAAGGAATCCATCGCGCGGGTGCGCGACATCAAGGCGAAGTTTTCGCTTCCGGTCATGAAGGTGATTGCGGTCGAAACGTCGGCCGATCTCGCCGTGCTGCCGGGCTATGCCAGCGTCGCCGATCGTATCCTGTTCGATGCCCGCGCGCCCAAGGGCGCCACCCGCCCCGGCGGCTTGGGGGCCGTGTTCGACTGGCACGTTTTGGAAAAGCTCGACCTCCAGCTGCCCTTCATGGTCTCGGGCGGGCTTTCCGCCGGCAATGTCGCGGAGGCGGTCCGCGTTACCTGCGCCGGCGGCGTCGATGTATCCTCCGGCGTCGAAAGCGCGCCCGGTATCAAGGATCCCGAGATGATCCGCCATTTCATTCGCGCCGCGCGCGCCACCGAAGAATTGATGGTCCGATGAATCCAAATCTGCCCAATTCCTTCCGCACCGGTCCCGACGAGCGCGGGCATTTCGGCAATTTCGGCGGCCGCTTTGTCGCGGAAACGCTGATGCCGCTGATCCTCGATCTGGAAAAGGCCTATGCGGCGGCCAAGGCCGATCCGTCGTTCCAGGCCGAGATGAACGGCTACCTGAAGGATTATGTCGGCCGGCCGTCGCCGCTCTATTTTGCCGAGCGCCTGACCGAGCATCTCGGCGGTGCCAAGATTTATCTGAAGCGCGAGGAGCTCAACCACACCGGCTCGCACAAGGTCAACAACGTGCTTGGCCAGATCATGGTCGCGCGGCGCATGGGCAAGAAGCGCATCATTGCCGAGACCGGCGCTGGTCAGCATGGCGTTGCCACCGCGACGCTGTGCGCGCGCTTTGGGCTGGAATGCGTGGTCTATATGGGTGCAGTCGACGTCGCCCGTCAGGCGCCGAACGTGTTCCGCATGGAGATGCTGGGCGCCAAGGTCGTTCCGGTGCAGTCGGGCACGCGCACGCTAAAGGACGCGATGAACGAGGCGCTGCGCGACTGGGTCACCAACGTGCACAACACATTCTATTGCATCGGCACGGTGGCGGGCCCGCACCCCTATCCGATGATGGTGCGCGACTTCCAATCAGTCATTGGCGACGAGACCCGCAAGCAGATGATGGAGTCCGAAGGACGTCTGCCGGATTCGCTTATCGCCTGCATCGGTGGCGGCTCCAATGCAATGGGCTTGTTCCATCCATTCCTCGATGATCCCTCCGTCGAAATTTTTGGCGTCGAAGCCGCCGGTCACGGCCTGACGCAGCTGCATGCGGCGTCGATTGCCGGCGGCCGTCCCGGCGTCCTGCACGGCAACCGCACCTATCTCTTGATGGACGCGGACGGCCAGATCCAGGACGCGCATTCGATCTCGGCGGGGCTCGACTATCCCGGCATCGGGCCGGAGCATTCCTGGCTGCACGAGACCGGCCGCGTCACCTATCTGTCGGCGACCGACGACGAAGCGCTCGCCGCCTTCATGCTGCTGTCGCGGCTGGAGGGCATCCCGCCGGCGCTGGAATCCGCGCATGCGATCGCCAAGGTCACGGAGCTCGCGCCCAAGCGGCCGAAAGATCATCTGATGGTGGTCAATCTGTCCGGCCGTGGCGACAAGGACATTCCGCAGATCACGGAGATTTTGAAAGGCAAGAAGCAGTGACCACCCGCATCGACGCGCGCTTTGCCGAACTCAAGAAAGAGGGCCGCTCGGCTTTCGTCACCTTCCTGATGGCCGGCGATCCGGACCCTGCGACGTCGCTCGACATCATCAAGGCGCTGCCGAAGGCGGGCGCCGACATCATCGAGATCGGCATGCCCTTCACCGATCCGATGGCGGACGGGCCCTCGATCCAGGCGGCGGGCCTGCGCGCGCTGAAGGCTGGCATGACGCTGAAGAAGACGCTGGAGCTGGTGCGCGGCTTCCGCAAGGACGACAACACCACGCCGCTGGTGCTGATGGGTTACTACAATCCGATCTACATCTATGGCGTCGACAAGTTCCTCGCCGATGCCAAGACGGCCGGCGTCGATGGCCTGATCCTCGTCGACCTGCCGCCTGAGGAGGACGACGAGCTGTGCATTCCCGCGCTGAAGGCCGGGCTCAACTTCATCCGACTGGCGACGCCGACCACCGATGACAAGCGCCTGCCGGCCGTGCTCGCGAACACTTCCGGCTTTGTCTACTACGTCTCGATCACCGGTATCACCGGCGCAGCTGCGGCCGACTCGACGGTCGTCGGGGACGCCGTGGCGCGGATCAAGCGCCACACCAAACTGCCGGTGTGTGTCGGCTTCGGCATCCGCACCCCGCAGGCGGCGCGGGCGATTGCCGAGAAAGCCAACGGCGCCGTGGTTGGTACCGCGCTGGTCGACGCGTTGCGTGACAGCCTGGATACGAAGGGGCAGGCGACCACCAAGACGGTCGCGGCGGTGGCCGATCTCGTGGCCTCCCTGGCGCAGGGTGTCCGCGGGGCGAAGCAGGCGGCTGAATAAGCCACAATTGCTTGCCAATTGGACCGAAAGGGGCGGCTTGCCCGGAGTGATTCGGGCCGCCATATATTCCAGTTAATGCGTCCAACCGCATTCGGAGCGAAACATGAATTGGCTCACCAATGTCGTCCGGCCGAAGATCCGCAACATCCTGCGCCGCGAGACGCCGGAGAATCTGTGGATCAAGTGCCCGGATTCCGGACAGCTCGTGTTCTACAAGGACGTCGAGGCCAACCAGTTCGTCATTCCAGGCTCGAACTACCACATGCGCATGGGCGCGGTGGCGCGGCTTAAATCGATCTTCGACAATGAGACCTGGTACGACATCGCGCTGCCGGAAGTGACGGCCGATCCGCTCAAGTTCCGCGACGAGCGCAAATATGTCGACCGCATCAAGGATGCGCGCGCCAAGACCGGGCTAAACGACGCCATCAAGGTCGGTTACGGCAAGCTGGAGGGCGCCGGCGTCGTCATCGCGGTGCAGGATTTCGATTTCATGGGCGGTTCGCTCGGTATGGCCGCGGGCGAGGCGATCGTGCGCGGGCTCGAGCTTGCGGTGGAAAAGAAGTCGCCATTCATCATGTTCGCGGCCTCGGGCGGCGCGCGGATGCAGGAGGGCATCCTGTCGCTGATGCAGATGCCGCGCACCACCGTCGGCGTGCAGATGCTGCGCGAAGCGAAGCTGCCCTACATCGTGGTGCTGACCAATCCGACCACCGGCGGCGTCACCGCATCCTATGCCATGCTGGGTGACGTGCAGATCGCCGAACCCGGCGCGC
The DNA here is from genome assembly GCF_036924765.1 of Bradyrhizobium sp. AZCC 1678. Classification (NCBI taxonomy): domain Bacteria; kingdom Pseudomonadati; phylum Pseudomonadota; class Alphaproteobacteria; order Hyphomicrobiales; family Nitrobacteraceae; genus Bradyrhizobium; species Bradyrhizobium sp. AZCC 1678. The sequence continues at coordinate 620,259 of NZ_JAZHSE010000001.1, read as the reverse complement.
TGATCGGCTTTGCCGGCGCGCGCGTGATCGAGCAGACCATCCGCGAGAAACTGCCGGAAGGATTCCAGCGCGCCGAATATCTGCTCGATCACGGCATGATCGACATGGTCGTGCATCGCCACGAGATGCGTCCGACGCTGGCGCGGCTGTGCCGGATCTTGACCAAATCCCCGGCGCTCGAAGCCGCCCCGAAGCCTTCGCCGCAGGTCACGGATCCGGCGCAGATCGTCTCGGCACCGGAAGCCGTGCCGGCTGCGCCCCACGCGTGAATCTGCCTGCCGCCAAACCCCAGCCGCTCGGTGAATTGATCGCGCGGCTGTCTGCCTTGCATCCGAAGCGCATCGATCTCAGCCTCGATCGCATGCACCGCCTGCTGGCGCGGCTCGACCATCCGGAAGCTACGTTGCCGCCGGTGATCCATGTCGCGGGCACCAACGGCAAGGGTTCGACCATCGCCTATATGCGCGCGATCCTCGAGGCCGCAGGCCTGCGCGTGCACGTCTACACCTCGCCTTACCTGGTCAGGATCAACGAATGCTTCCGCATCGGCGAGAAGGGCGGTGGCCGGCTGGCTGATGATGCCGAGTTGCGCCGGGTGCTGGAGCACTGCGAACAGGTCAATGCGGGCGAGCCGATCACGATTTTCGAGATGGAGACCGCGGCGGCGTTTTGCCTGTTCGCGGAGCATGAGGCCGATGTCGTGCTGCTGGAAACCGGTCTTGGCGGACGGCTCGACGCCACCAACGTCATCGACAGGCCGATTGCGACGGTCATCACGTCTGTCAGCATGGATCACACGGAATTCCTCGGCGACACGCTGACCGCTATCGCCGGCGAAAAGGCCGCCATCATCAAGCGCGGCGCGCCGGTGATTTGCGCCGAGCAGGCGCTGGAAGCGATGTCGGTGATCGAGGCGCAGGGAAAGCGCATGCGCGCGGCGCTGCATGCGGCCGGACAGCAATGGCATGTCGGCGTCGAGTGCGGGCGGCTGGTCTATCAGGACGAGCGCGGCCTGATGGATCTTGCGGCGCCAAAACTGTTCGGGCGGCATCAATTCGATAATGCCGGTCTTGCAATCGCAACGTTGCGGGCGATCGAGGCGTTCAAAATCAGCATGCCGGCATTCGAGGCCGGCATCGTCAATGCCGAATGGCCGGCCCGGATGCAGCGGCTGGTTTCCGGCGCGCTGGTCGATCAGGGGCCGAAGGGGTGCGAGATCTGGCTCGATGGCGCGCATAATGCGGAAGGCGGACGTGTCACGGCTGCGGCGCTCGGCGATCTCGAGGAGCGGGTGTCGCGCCCGCTGGTGGTGATCGCGGGCATGATGGCGAACAAGGATGCGGGTGCATTTCTCGCCAATTTCGCCGGCCTGACGCGGCACATCATGGCGGTGTCGATTCCCGGCCGCGACAATGCGATGCCGCCGGACCGGCTGGCGGATGCGGCGCGCGCGCTCGGCATGCGCGTGGAAAGTGCTGCAAGCGTCGAAGCTGCGCTACATGCGCTGTCGCGGCTGGCTTACGAAGTGCCGCCGCGCATCCTGATATCAGGCTCGCTCTATCTCGCCGGTCATGTGCTTGCGATCAACGGCACGCCGCCGGGATAAACGTCCGAAGAAAAATTAGTCCGAAGAAAATTAAATGGCCGCTGAAATTGCTTCCAGCGGCCCCCGGGTAGAAATATCGATTGCTTATGAATTCGCCAGCCCCGGTCTTTGCAAACTCTAGCCAAGATGCCGCCACACTGCGAGTCGGAACTCGGGTTCCGCCCTAGAACCAAAGAAGAATGTTGCAGGCTGGTTTCACCCAAATGAGTTAGGTGACCTAACATCGTTCTTGCAGCGCCGTACAACCATAACTGTCGAAAGCTGGAATTAACATGCGCTTTGCCGCGATTGCCGATGTGCACGGAAACTATCTCGCGCTCGAAGCCGTGCTGGCCGACATCGGCGCGCAGGGTATTGGCGAGATCGTCAATCTCGGCGACATGGCGAGCGGTCCGCTCGACGCGCGGCGAACCATGGACACGCTGATGGCGCTCGATGCCGTTCACGTGCTCGGCAATCATGATCGCTATCTGATCGACCGGCCGACGGAGAAGATGGGGTCATGGGACCGGCCGGCGCATGCGCAGCTCGACGCAAAGCATCTCGACTGGTTGCGCGCGGTGCCGAAGACGACAGTGTTTCGCGATCAGGTCTTTCTTTGTCACGCGACACCCGACCATGACGAGGTCTATTGGCTGGAGACGGTTTTGCCCGACGGCACGGTGCGATTGTCGTCGCTGGATGCGATCGAGGCGCACGCGCACGGCATCATGCAGTCCCTGATTCTCTGTGCACACACCCACCTCGCTCGCGCCGTCAGGCTTCGCGACGGCCGATTGATCGTCAATCCCGGCAGCGTCGGCTCGCCGGGCTATCGCGACATCCATCCGTTTGCGCATGTCATCGAAGCCGGCACGCCCGATGCGCGCTATGCGATCGTCGAACTTGTCGCTGGCGCCTGGCGCGTCACTTTCCGGCATGTGCCGTATGATCACGAGACGATGGCCGCGCTGGCAATACGGAACGGCCAGTTCGAACTGGCGCACACGCTGGCGACGGGGTGGATTCGCTAGCCCGCATTTCTCACAGTGTTGAGGCGCATCGGGGCGCGAATCAGCGAAAGTTCTTTTGCGAGAAGGACTTTGGGATGATTCAAGGAACGCCCCGATGCCGACAGAGTGTAGCGCAGAACAGTTTGATTTTGGAAGGGTGGAAGGCCGTGTTGTGGAAGCGGCCTTTGATGGCGGCCTTGTGACGTCGGATGCCGGCGCGCTGCTTCTGGGCGCGACCGACCGGGCGATCGATTTGGTGGGTCGCTTTGCGGATTGCTTTCGCGATCATCGCCGTCAGGACTTGATCGAGCATGCGGTCGGCACGTTGATCGGGCAGCGGGTCTTTGGCATCGCGCTCGGCTATGAAGATCTCAACGACCACGACGAGCTGCGGCACGATCCGCTGATGGCGGTGCTTTCGGGCAAGCTTGCAGCCCGGCGCGGGGACTGCGCACCGGTGGCCGGCAAGTCGACGCTGAACCGGCTGGAGTTGAGCCGAAACGAACCTTCGCGCTATCACAAGATCGCCTATGACGCGGCGGCGATCGAAGCGTTGCCGGTGACGCTGTTCCTGGAGGCGTACCAGCGGCCGCCGGAGCAGATCATCCTCGATCTCGACGCCACCGACGATCCGCTGCACGGACATCAGGAGGGGCGCTTCTTCCACGGCTATTACGACTGCTACTGCTATCTGCCGCTATACGTGTTTTGCGGCCGGCATTTGTTGGCGGCCAAGCTGCGCCCCTCCGACATCGACGCCAGCGCGGGCAGCGTCGCGGAGGTCGAGCGGATTGTCCGGCAAATCCGCGCCCGCTGGCCGTTCGCGCGTATCCTGCTGCGAGCCGACAGTGGCTTTGCGCGCGAGGCGCTGATGGCGTGGTGCGAGCAGAACCGCGTGGATTACCTGTTCGGGCTCGCCCGCAACACGCGCCTGGTCGCCATGATCGAGGAGGAGCTTGCCACGGCCAGGGCCGCGGCCGAGAAGACCGGCCGCCCGGCGCGCCGCTTCAAGGACTTCCAGTGGAGCACGCTCGATAGCTGGAGCCGAAGCCGCCGCGTCGTCGCCAAGGCGGAGTGGACGCACGGCGAGGCCAATCCGCGCTTCGTCGTCACTTCGCTCAGGCGCAGCGAGACGGGAGCGCGGGCGCTCTATGAGGACATCTATTGCGCGCGCGGTGACATGGAGAACCGCATCAAGGAATGCCAGCTCGACCTCTACGCCGACCGCACTTCGGCCCAGACCATGCGCGCCAACCAACTGCGGCTGTGGTTCGCCGCGATGGCCTATGTGCTGATCTGCGCCCTGCGGCGCATCGGCCTTGCTGAAACCACCTTTGCGGACGCCACCTGCGGCACCATCAGGCTTAAGCTCTTGAAGATCGGCGCGCTGGTTCGCATCTCCTGCCGCCGCATCAGGATCGCCATGGCCTCGGCCTGCCCTGCCGCCGAAGAATGGGGGCACGCGGCTCGCCGCCTGGCCGAAGCCGCCAAGGCCCGCGCCTCGCCGGCCTGACACGCGAAGCCGCGACGCGCCCAATCCGCGGTATCACCAACAAGGTCCAACGCACACTCAAAACCAAATCGCCGCCAGCGCTTTCGGCGCCACGGTCCTCGTCGCCTTCGCGCCGATCCACCAATACCCGTCGCAAATCAAATTGGCCCTGTGAGAAATGCAGGCTAGCCGCCGTTGCAGCGATCAGCGTGTCACCGGGGTCTCATCGGAGACGCCGACATGCTCGCGATAAACCATCTCCCAGCCCTTCCAGCCGGTGAAGAGCAGGATGAGTACGACGACGAACGACAGCACCAGACCTGTTGGGATAATGGCCGACGTTCCATCGGTGTAGCGAAAATACCAGTTGTAGAGCTGGATCAGAACCGCAATGACGTTGCCGCCGGCGTGCAGCCAGGCATCGTTGAGATTGCGGATGCGATTGTCTCCCATCAGGTCGATCACGCCCGCGACCGCGGCGAGCGCGGCCATGATCAGGCCTATGCCCAGCAGCCAGAGCGAGGCGCTGGCCCAGAAGTCGTTCGAGGTCCTCCAGAACGCGATATCCGAAACAAAGGCCAGAACGAAACAGGCGACCGGAAATGGAATCAGCATGGGATGGATCGGGTGACCGGCGATTTGCGCGGTCGATTTGGGGTTTGTCATTGAGTGCCTCCTGAAGTGGCATAGGAGGTCAACTGCCTGTTGTTACGCCGGTTCCTGCCAATTCCCGGATGCAACGACTGTTTGCGTCGCAACAACTGCGGCAGCTCCACTGTCGCGTGCGATGCCCTCATCTCAGCAACTTCATCGGGTCGGCGGCCTTCTGCCGGAGCTGATCGAAGGTGCATTGCCGCGGCGCCTTGTCGGGCCGCCAGCGCAGGATGGACGTTCCGTGGCGGAAGCGCTCGCCGCTGAAATGATCGTAGCAAACCTCGATCACGAGCTTCGGCTTCAGCGGGCACCACTTTGCCGAACGTTCGGTCGACCATCGGCTCGGCCCGCCCGGCGCATTGCCGGTGAAGCTATGCGGCGCGATCAGCGGCTCAAGCTTCTCCGTCAGCGCCGGCTTGTCCGCCTGCTTGATGGCGGAGGTGAAGCCGACATGATGTAAAAGTCCCTGATCATCATGGAGTCCGAGCAGCAGCGAACCTACGACTTTGCGGCCTTCGATCTTGTTGGTGGCATAGCGAAAGCCGCCGACGACGCAATCGGCGCTGCGGAACTTCTTGATCTTCTGCATGCCGTCGCGGTTGCCGACCTGATAGGGCAGATCGATGCGCTTGGCGATCACGCCATCTGAACCGCCGCCGGATTGCTTCAACCATTTTTGCGCGGTCGCATAGCTCGTCGTGGCCGGCGACAGGCGAAACATCTGATGCGATTTGAACTGGGTTTTTGCAAAGGCTTCCAGCGCGGGTCGGCGCTCGCGCAAGGGCGATGCGGCGAGCTTCTTGCCCGTTGCCGACGCCAGCAGGTCGAAAGCGAGAAACAGTGCCGGCGTTTCCTCCGACAACTTCCTGATCCGGCTCGCTGCGGGATGAATCCGCTGCAGCAGGTCATCGAATGAAAACGCTTTGCCGTGCGGCACGACGATTTCACCGTCGAGCACGAATTCGCGCGCTTTCAATGCCAGCGCGGCCTGGGCCAGTTCGGGAAAATAGCGGGCGAGATCCTCGCCGGACTTCGAACGGAGATCGATAGTCTCGCCGTGGCGGGACAGCAGGCAACGAAAGCCATCCCATTTCGGCTCGTACTGCCATTCCGCACCCTTCGGGATGACATCGACCGAGCGTGCTTCCATTGCCGCGAGCGGGGCTGGACGCCGACGCGCTTTTCCGGATGGCAGACTCAGGGACCCTTCAACGCGAGACATACCGTCTCAACGCAAACGGCCGGCGATTTTGCCGGCCGTTGTCGGAAAAATTCTCAAAGAGACGATCAGACCGCGGCGGTAATCCACTGCTGCAGCTTCGCCTTCGGCGCGGCGCCGACCTGACGGGAGGCCATCTCGCCGCCCTTGAAGATCATCAGGGTCGGGATCGACATCACGCCGTATTTCGAGGCCGTCTTCGGGCTCTCGTCGACGTTCAGCTTCACGATCTTGACCTTGTCGCCCATGGCGCCGGAAATCTCGTCGAGCGCAGGCGCGATCATGCGGCAGGGGCCGCACCATTCAGCCCAGAAATCGACGACCACCGGCCCGGTCGCCTTGAGCACTTCGGCTTCGAAATCGGCGTCAGAAACCTTGCCAACGGCCATGGGAATTACCTCGTTCGGTTAGGAATTAAGGGGCGCGGGATGAGAATCGCGCCCGCAATGATAGGATCAAACCTATGAACGCGATCCTGCCGGGTCAAGCACGGGTCACGCCGAGATGATGGATGCCAGCTCGGCCTCCAGCGCGGGAGCTGAAATTTCCATTAATTCAGCGGTTTCGGTCCAAAGCAGCGCCACGCGAACCAGCCGCTGGGGATAAAGCTTGGCCAGCACCGCCCGGTACAGCGCGAGCTGGCGGACATAGCCCCTCGGCGCCTCGTCAGGCCTGCTCGGCGGGGTGTGGTTGGTCTTGAAATCGACGATCAGGACCTCGTTTTCCGTGACCATGAGCCGGTCGATCTGCCCGGATACCAGCGCCGGCCGGCCACCCGGCCGCTCCAGCCGGCCGACGATCGAGACTTCGGCGCGGCTGCCGGGGGCGAATACCGGCGCGAAACGCCCATCCGCGATCAGGGCCAGCGTGCTTTCGGCCAGCGCCTGCCGTTCCTCCTCGGTCCAGCCGTCGGCATTGCGGGCCAGATAGGCCAGCGCGGTCTCGCGGCGGCGCTCCGCGGCAATATCGGGCAGCGACTGCAGCAGCCGGTGCACCAGCGTGCCGCGCTGCAAGGCGCGGGCGCGCTGCGCGAGCGACTCGGCCGTGCGTACCGGATGGCGCTCGTTGTCTGCGGGGTCCGAGGGCCGCAGGAGGCTTTCTGCGGAAATCTCCGGCTGCGCCGGGGTCAGCAGCCAGTTGGGCAGCACCAGCGGTGCCGGCGTGGGCGAAGCCGCAGCGGGCGCGGCCGACGGCGTAGCCTCCTCGGGGCGCGTATAGCGCTTCACCCGGCCTATGGCGGTCTCGATCTCCTGAAGCTGCAAGGTGGAACCGGCGAGCCCCTTGGTGATCAGATCGTACCAGGACAGCGGCCGGACGCTCCTCATGTTGCCGGGCAGGCAACCGCCGACGATCAGGCGGTCCGCGGCGCGCGTCATCGCGACATAGAGCAGGCGGCGGTATTCATCCTCGGTATCGCCTATCATCGCCGCGCGCGCCGCAACGACGGCCGGGGGATCCTCGGCCTTGCGGCCGGCCCAGACCACCACACCGGGCGCATGCGGATCGGCATTGCCTTGCGGCAAGTGGATGAGTTTCAGCCGCTGCGTATCCGAGGGCGAGGTCGTGGTGTCCACCAGGAACACGACGGAAGCCTCCAGGCCCTTGGCGCCGTGCACCGTCATGACGCGGACCTCGTCGCGCGAGATCTCCATGTCGCGCTTCACTTCGAGATCGGCCGTGCGCAGCCACGCCATAAAACCCTGCAACGAGGCCGGCGCCTTGCGTTCATAGTTCAGCGCCAGCTCCAGGAACTCATCCAGCGCGTCGTTCGCCTCGTGTCCGAGCCGCCGCAGGATTCGCGCACGGCCGCCGTCGCCGCCGAGCAGCCAGGCATAGAATGAAAATGGGGTTTCGCTGACGAAACGGCGTTCACATTGTTCGAGCCGCCACAGCGCATCCCGCAGCCGGCCGTCAGCCGCGGCGCGCTCAGACAGCGCCGCGCGCAACGATCCCTTGCGCTGCCAGGCGATCTTGAACAAATCGTCATCGCCAAGCTCGAACAGCGGGCTCTTCAGCGCCACCGCCAGCGCCAGATCGTCCTGCGGCAGCAGCAGCGCGTCAGCCAGGTTCATCAGGTCGATGATCGCGATATGCTCGGTCAGCTTGAGGCGATCGGCGCCGGCGACCGGAATGCCGGCGTGCTTCAGCGCCTGGATCACGGCATCGAATGCATTGCCGCGCCGCCGCACCAGTATCAGCATGTCGCCATAGCGCAGCGGACGGCGGTCGCCTTTGCTGCCGGTCATCACACCGCTGTCGACCAGCGTCTTGATCTCGACCTGAATGCGCCGGGCAAGCTTCACCTCGGGGCTGGTCGCGGCGACGCCGTCGAACGGCGCCCGCCAGCCTTCGATGTCCTGCCGGTCGTCGGTTTCCGCGAGTTCCCAGAGATCGATCTGGCCCGGGCCGGCATCGGCCAGCGCGTGATGGATCGGATTGCCGATGTCGACCGCATGAATGCTGCGAAAGATATCCTGCTCGCGAAACACCTGATCGACCGCATGCAGGATCGCCGGTCCCGAGCGGAACGAATAAGTGAACGACACCGGATCGAACTTCAGTCCGGCGCCCTCGAACTTCCGCTGCAAGGCGCGGCGGCGCAGGTCGAATTCGCGTGGCGCTGCGCCCTGAAACGAAAAGATCGACTGCTTCTCGTCGCCGACCGCGAACACCGTTCGCACCACGCCGTCGCGCGCGCCGGCACCCGAGGTGAATTCGGAGATGATGTGCGCGACGATGTCCCATTGCCGCGGGCTGGTGTCCTGCGCTTCGTCGATCAGCACATGGTCGACGCCGCGGTCGAGTTTGTAATGCACCCAGCCCGAGGAGACGCGGTCGAGCATCTCCAGCGTCTTGTCGATCAGATCGTCATAGTCGAGCAGGCCACGCTCCTGCTTCTCGCGGCGGTAATTGGCCGCCGCAGCGGTCGCGATATGAAGCAGCGCCTCGGTGCGGTCGCGCGCCACCACGGCGCGGCGGCGTTCGATCAGAGGAAGGATGCGGCGGACTTCTGCCTCAATCAGCCGGCCAAGGGCCGGATTGTTGTCGCAGAATTTCTTCGTCACCACCGATTTCCGCGGCGTGCGATCGGCTTCCGTGAGGAAGACGCCGAGATACTCGTCGACCTGCGCCGCGCCGGTGAACATCAGCGCACCGCGCAGCCGCGCGGCCTGGTCCTGATCGGTCTTGTTTCCGGTTTCCAGAACCAGGGCGACGTCCTGCCATCGCGATCGCGGCAGGTTGGGTCCATCGACGATGTCACGCTCGACATCCTCGATTCGATCGCCGGGATTCACGCCGAGCGCAGCGGAAATTTGCGCGGCGGCGGCATGCGCGCTGCCGGCGGCATCTGTCCATGCCATAAAGTGATCGCGGCTGAGGCCGGCCTCGCGCACGACGTCCTTGAAGGTGACGTCGGCGGCGCTCGCCATCGCCGTCATCAGCGCGCGGCCCGTCGCGCTGTCGGGATTGCGCGACGCCTCGAGGAAAACCCCGAGATTGGCGCGCTCCATCATCTCGTTCTGGTCGCGGTCGTCGAGCACGGCAAACCGCGCCGGCACATTGGCCTCGAACGGGAATTGCTGCAGCAGCCGCGTGCACAGCGCGTGAATGGTCTGCACCTTCAGCCCGCCCGGCGTCTCCAGCGCGCAGGCGAACAGTTTGCGCGCCGATTTGCGCAGGCGTGCGCTGGGATTGGGAATGCCGGCATCACGGATCGCCGCATCCAGCGCGTCGTCATCGAGCGTCACCCAATGGCCGAGGGTGGTGAACACCCGCTCCGCCATGTTGGCGGCGGCAGCTTTTGTAAACGTGATGCAGAGGATCTTTTCCGGCGCCACGTCGGCGAGCAGCAGCCGGATCACCCGCTGCACCAGCACATGGGTCTTGCCCGAGCCTGCGTTGGCCGAAACGAAGGCGGAAGCCGCCGGATCGGAGGCACGCGCCTGGGTGGCGCGAACGGCGTCGGGAATGATGCGGGCAGCCTTCACCATTCCTCGATCCCCAATCCACCGGCCGCTGACCATTCCTTGATCCGGGCGAGGTCGTCATAGGCGCCGTAACGGTTCGACCACATCGACAGGTTCAGCGACGTGTAGGCGGTCTCCTCGTTCTCGAATTTGCGGATCAGCGCTTCAAGCTGTTCAAGGGCGTAGTCGGCTGCCTCGTCCGGCCGCTGCGGCGTATCGTTGTTCCTGATTTTCAGCTCCAGCGAGCGCTGCTCGCCGGGCGGATTGTTGCCGCTGAGCCTGACATAGACGAGTTCACCGACGGACGAGCCAGCGTGGATATTCTCAAAACCGCCCTCGCGCAGGATCGCGGCCTCCAGCGTCAATTGCGGCGACAGGCCCATGCGGACCTGTTTTCCCGTCGGGGGCTGGCCGGTCTTGTAATCGAGGATCGCAAAGCTGCCGTCACCGCGCTGCTCGATCCGGTCGGCGCGCGCCGACAGCGTGAAGATGCGCTCGTTGTCGAGCGGAATCTTGATCTCACCCCGGATCTCGGCGGCAATTTTCTCAATCTCGTCGCGCCGCGCCAGCTCCCAGTCGGCAAACCATGCGGCGATACGCTGAAACCGGGGCCACCACAGCGCCCGCGCCTCGGGACGCTCCATCAGCGGTGCGAAGAACTTTTCGCCGATGCCGCGCAGCACCAGCGCGGGCTGTGGGGGGAGGGCATCGGCAAATTTTTGCGTGAATTCGCCGAGTGCGCCATGGATTGCCGAGCCGCGGTCGGCCGCCGACAGCGGCATGTCGACGGGGTCGAGCGGATCGAGCCGCAGGATATATTTCGCGTAGATCGTATAGGGATCGCGCAGCCAATCCTCGATTGCCGTGACCGACAGCTTTAGCGGCCGCGTCTCGACCGGCGGTTTCGGCGCGGGCTGCGGCATCGGTTCGACCGCGTCGGGCTGGTCCAGCTCGGCGGCGAAGCGGACGTAATTTTCTCCGGCACTCTTGGCCGCATCCCAGCGCACTTCGCCGGCGACGGCCTCCAACCGGTGCAGAAAGCGCGAGGCGACGGCCGGCGCGCCGCCGACCTTCGCCGAATGGGTCAGGATCACATCGTCCGTTCCCAGCAATTGCGCGAAATCATGCGCGGAAAGGCCGATGCGCCGCTCCGGCAGATCGAGGCCGAGTTCATGGCGCATCGGCCGGCTCAGCCAGGGATCGACCCGCGGCGCCGGCGGCCATACGCCTTCGACCAGCCCGCCTAGGATGACGCGGTCGGATTCGGTCAGCCGTGCTTCGAGCTGGCCGTAGATGTGCAGATGCGCGCTCGCCGATTCAGGCCGCCGCACCATGCGATCGGCATAGGCGGTCTGGAACACATCGGGGTAATCGCCGAGCTGGACCATCAGGCCGCTCGGCTTTTGCTCGGCGAGCAAGTCATCGAACGCTGCCGACAATGCAGCGCCTTGCGCTTCCTCGAAGGCGACGGCAACGCCGTTTTGATCCGAGGACAGCGCGATCAGCGTTTCGCGATGGCGCAGCGCCAGCTCGGCGAAATCGTACGGTTTTGACGAGCCCATGATTTCCAGCGGCGACAGCGCCGTCTGCAGCGCCGCGATCAGCGCCTGCGCCTGGTCGAGTTCATCGTTCTTCAATTTCGCGCGCGGCTCGGAGGCGTGAAGCGAGGAGGTCTCGTGGCTCCTGAGCTTTTTGAGCTCCACACGGAAGCGATCGAAATCGCGCGCCAAGCCGGCCGTTCCTGCCTGGGGCCGGGTGCCGCGCAGCAGCGCCAGTTCGAGGATCTCGATCGCGTGCCTGAACGCGCCACATGCGCCGCCGAGCCGAAACAACGGATGCTTCAGAAGCGCGAGCAAGGTCGGCGGCTCCAGCCCCTTGCTGGCGGCTTCCGCGGCGAGGCGGGCAAAAATGCCACTTGGCGTATCCATCAGCGCGTCGCCGCCGGAATCATCGAATTCGAGATTCCAGCGGGTCAGCGCCGCCATCACCCGCCGCGCCAGCGCGCGATCCGGCGTCACCAGCGCGGCTGACTTGCCAAGGTGCCGCGCCTCGCGCATCGCCACCGCGATCGCCAGCGCCTCCATCTCCGAATTGGGCGCCTCGACGACGGCAAGCTTGGTCAGGCCGCCCGTGATTCTAAGCGAGACATCCGGCTGGGCCAGACGGTCGTGCCATTGTTCGGTCGCGCTCGACGGCCGCATCGTCTCGGACACCAGCACCTCGCGGCCCTGTGGGCTCGGCGTGCCGAGGATTTCGATGTCACCACGCTTGATACCGAAGCGATCCAGCAATCCGTGCATCGCAAATTGCGGATGGTTCGAGGAGGGCTGCGTGGTGAACTTGCCCTGCGCGTCCCTGATGCCGCCGATTATTTGCCAGGCCTCCTCGTCGAGGTCGGTGTCGAGGCCCGGCAGCACCACTGCGCCCAGCTTCAGGCCGGCTACGGCGTTGAGAAATTTTGCGGTCGCAGGCATAGAGCCGGTCGAACCTGCCGCGATCACCGGCCCCTCATGATGCGCGGTCAGGCGCGCGGCTTCCGCGTCGATCAGGCGATCGCGCCGTTCGGCAGGCTCGATCCGGCCGATCTCCTTCAGATGCTCCGGCCATGCCTTGCGGGCGATGCGCAGGAATTCGAGCGAGTGCTGCCAGTATTTGTCGAACTGGTCGGGTACCAGTTTGTCGAGCGCTTCCCAGGCAACCCCGCGCGTCACCATGTCGTCCATCAGCCGCGCCAGGTCGCCGGCCAGCGCCAGTGTCGAGGCCGGGCCGCCGACCACGAGCGGCGCCGACACCGGGCTTTTGGCCCATGCCGCAACCAGATGCGCCAGCGTCAGGCGGCGCTCCAGTTCGCCGAGCCGCGGCGGAATGTCGAGCGGCGCTGCGCCGCTGAATTGCTCGGTGCCTTCTGCAAACGCCAGCTCATCCTCGTCGATGTCGCCGAGCGCCACGATGCGCGGCAGGATCGCAGCGTCCGTCTTCAGCTCGTCGAGAAAGATCTCCCGCGCCAGCCGTCCTGCGCGCCGGGTCGGCAGATAGAGCGTCGCCGTTGCGAGATTGAGCGGATCCCTGCGCGCCTCGAATCCCTCGACCAGCCGGCCGTCGACCAGCGCCGCGATGACGGTGCGCAGGAACGGCACGGATACGGGAACGCTGAAAACGCGCATGGGCTTCCTGATTCGAGGTCAGGCGCAATATAGGGAGGTAATGGGGGCAGGTCATGCGGGTGAGGGCCGCGTCCCCGCTACTCACTGCCAAAGCAGTCCGGGCCCATTTTACGTTGCATGGGGTTGTTTTCGAGATTTTTTTGTCTGAGCAGGTCAGCTGCGTAGGGTGGGCAAAGCGCAAGCGTGCCCACCATCTTCAACCGAGATTTTGGTGCAAATGGTGGGCACGCTTCGCTTTGCCCACCCTACGAATCCTGTGGGGGTGGGCTACGCCACGCTTTCCAGAAACGCCTCTTCCGCCGCTTGCACCGCGTCGGGGGTTCCGACATGCATCCAGACGCCGTCGAGCCGCAGGCCGAACAGCCGTTCCTGCTCGTTGGCGCGGTCGAACATTTTCGTCAGCGAAAACTCGCCGGCGGGCGCGTCGGCAAACAGCGAGGGCGACATGATCGCGGCTCCCGCATAGACGAACGGCACCACCTGGTGTTCGCGCCGCTTGCGCAACGCGCCGTCCGGCAGCATGGCGTAGTCGCCGCGGCCGGCATAGCCGATGCTGCTCGTGGTCGGCGCCATCAACAGCAGGATGTCCATCCGGTCAGGATCGAAGGTTTCGGCGAGCCGCTCCAGATTGGGCCGCACGCCGTCGATCCACATCGTGTCGGCGTTGAGGTGAAAGAACGGCTCCTTGCCGAGCAGGGGCAGCGCCTTCACGACAGCGCCGCCGGTGCCGAGCACGACGTCGCGTTCGTCGGAAATGATGATACGGGGCCGGGCACGGTCCGCGGTGTGCTGGATGATCTGGTCGGGCAGGTAATGCACGTTGACCACGGCCTCGCTGACGCCGGCACCGGCGAGCTTGTCGAGCACGTGATCGAGCAGCGGTTGTCCGGCCACGCGCACCAGCGGCTTCGGCATATGGTCGGTCAGGGGACGCATGCGCAAACCGAGACCGGCGGCAAGGACCATGGCTTTGGTGGGCGTAACGGGCATTTCTTGGGATTTCTCTCGGAATTTCTCTTGGAATTCTCGAACCATCAAACCGGACTGCGGATCATACCACGGCGATTCGCTTGAACCAGCGACCATGAGGCCTTAGTGGCCGCACATGACGGCCGTACGACGGCAGCCGGCGCAGCAGCCAAACCTCAGACTTCGGCCTCCTCGGCCCCGCGCTTGGCTGCCCTCTTCTTCTTGTCGCCCTGCTTCAGGAAGTTGACGCCAATCTGGTCGCCATTGACCCAGGCCAGCTCGCAGCGCCGATAGGCCAGCCCCGTGGACGACAGCAGCAGGAAGAATTCCTTCAAGTGCAGGCCCTCGACCGAACCTTCGACCGTCAGCTTGGCGCCGGTCTCGGAGACGTCTTCCATCACGCAGTCACGCCGCCAAGTGCCGTCGATGCCCATCATGTGCGCCGCAAAGCCGCGCTCGAATACGACCCGATCTCCCTTGCGACGTTCCGCCCCCGCCATGGCCGTCTTCCCACTTCAAAACTGGCTGGCCACGCCGGCTCGGCATGGCAGGTTCCAGATTAAGTGCGGGGTGGCTAACAGGAGGTAAATCAGGGGAGCGGCGGCGGCACGTTGGCGGCATACCATGCGCGAAATGCCGCCAGCGCCGGGTGCGCCAGCGAACGGGTCAGGTAGGTCCAGATCCGGGGCTGGTGGCGCAGATATTGCGGCTTGCCGTCCCGCCGGTTGAGCCGGGCGAAGGTGCCGAGCAGGCGGGTATTCCGCTGCGCCGACATGATGGCGTAAAGCTCGGCAAAGCCGGCCGGATCGAACTGGCTGTCCGCCGCGCGTCGCGCCTTGATGTAGCGGGTCAGAAGCGTCAATTCGAGCTGTTCGGGAACGTCGAGCCGGGCGTCCTGCAGCAGCGATACCAGATCGTAGGCGGCGGGGCCAAGCACGGCATCCTGGAAGTCGATAATCCCGACGCGCAAGATCCCAGTGCGGTCGCCGAGCCAGATGATGTTGGGCGAATGAAAATCCCGCATCACCCAGGTTCGCGGCGCGCCCGCCGGCTTCTCCAGCAGCGTTCGCCACATCGTGACGAATTCGTCGCGCCGTTGCGGGCTGACTTCAGCGCCGCGATCCGGCAGATACCATTCGAGCATCAGGCCGATCTCCACCAGCCATGCATCGATATTGTAGACCGGAATTTGGTATGAGCCCTGCGGCCCCAGCGGCGTCGTTTCGGGCAGTGGTTTACGATGCAGCTCTGCCAGCATGTCGGTCGCCGCTTCGTAGCACTCGATGATCGGCCGCGGCGGGTCACCTTCGACGACGCCGGCAGTGCCAAAATCCTCGGTGATCAGGAAACCGGAATCGAGATCGGCGTGGCGGATGGCGGGCGCAGAGAAGCCGTGCGCGCGCAGGCCATTGTCGATGGCGACGAACGGCTTGACGTCCTCGGCGAGATGGACGGCCGCGCTGTAGGATTTTCCATCATAGATCGCGGGCCCGTCCGGCCGCCGCGGCGAATTCATCAGGATCGACGTGCCGTCGTTGTGGATCAGCCGTGCATAGGAGCGCGTCGAGGCGTCGCCGGGCATGCGCGCACGCGCCGCATCCAGCATGCCCGCTTCGCTGAGAAACTTTCGCAAGCTGCCCAATCGCGTCACCTGCGCCGCCGCCTTGCCATGGCCGGTGATTTCGGCGGCGCGCGCGGTGGATCCGAGCGCCGGGCGATGGCTGAAGGCGATGTCGATGCGATCGTCGGGCAATGCATCCGGTGCGCGCTCAGGCCATTCGATCAGCGCCAGCGTGCCCTCGGGCAGCGGCGACAATCCGATTTCCTCCAGCTCACTCGAATCATTGATGCGATAGAGATCGGCGTGAACGATCGGATATGGCAGGTCGTAGCTCTGCGCCAGCGTGAATGTCGGGCTTGGCACTTCCAGCGCGAGATCGTCGGCGAGGTAGCGGATCATGGCGCGCGCCGCCGCGGTCTTGCCCGCGCCGAGATCGCCCGAGAGCGTGATGACGTCGCCGGGGCCGACCAGCAGCGCGAGGTCTGCCATCAGATGCGCGGTCGCCGTCTCGTTCGCCAGCGCTACCGTAAATGTCGTGGGCGCGGTCATTCGGCGGCGTTGCGATGCGCGTTCTGGTCGATTGGAAAGTCGCAGGTGACCGTGGTGCCTTTGCCGACCACCGAATCGACGCGCACCTTGCCGCCATGCAGTTCGACAAAGGAGCGCACCAGCGACAGGCCGAGACCGGCGCCGCGGTGACGCGAGCCGTGGGAGTGGCTCTCGAACCAGTCGAACACCTTGTCCTTCACCTCAGCCGGAATGCCGGGGCCGGAATCGCTGACGGTGAAGATCACGCGATGCTCGGTCCGCCGCGCGCTGATCGTGACCGCGGCATCGTGCGGCGAGAATCCAACGGCGTTGGCGAGCAAATTATAGAGCACCTGCACCACGCGCCGCTCGTCGCCGGTGAAGTCGCCGATATTGGAATCGATATCGACCTTGAGTTCGATGCGGTCGGTCGCCAGCCGGTCCTGAATGCCTTCGGCGGCGGCCTGGATGGCTTTTTCGATATTGACCGGGCCGAGCTCGAGCTTCATGGCGCCGGCATCGATGGTGGCGAGATCGAGGATGTTGTTGGTGAGCGCGAGCAGCGCGTTGGTCGATTTGGTGACGTAGTCGAGATATTCGGCCTGCTTTGGCGTCAGCGGGCCGGTCGAGGGATCGCTGAGGAAATGCGCAAAGCCGATGATGGTGGTAAGGGGCGCGCGCAGTTCGTAGGAGACGTGGTGGACGAAGTCGACCTTCATCTGGTCGGCGGCTTCGAGCGCTTCGTTGCGCTCGCGCAGCGCGCGCTCGACATTCTCGGTGTCGGTGATGTCCTGGAAGGTCAACATGGTCGCGCCGTCGGGCAGCGGCATGGTCATGCAGTCCAGCACGCTGCCGTCCTTGCGCTCGAGCTTCAGCGATACCTGCGCGCGGTTGTCGATCGCGGTGATCGCCTCGCGCAGCGCCCGCCAGGTCAGCGCATCGTCGAACAGCGGCGTACACCAGGCTTCGACGGTCTCGATGTGGGGCTGTTCCTTGAGCGATTCCGCCGACAGTTTCCACATTTTCTCGAAGGCGGGATTGAACAGTTCCACGCGGCCATTGCTGCCGAACACCGCCACCGCCTCGGCCAGATTGTCGAGCGTCTCGTGCTGGACCCGGGTCAGCCGGTCGTAGCGGCGTGCGAGGTCGAGGCTCTCGGTGACATTGTCGAACAGATAGGTGACGCCGCCTTCGAGGTTCGGCGTGGTGACGACGCTGACGGCGCGGCCGTCGGGCAGGAACCAGGTGTAGTTCTCCGGCTCCATGGCGCGGTAGGCTTCGTGCAGCTTGGCCTTCCAGGCCCGGAAGTCGGGCTGTTCGGGCAGTTTGCGCGCCGCGCGCAAGCGGTCGAGCACGCTCGAATCGTCGGGATTGGAATCGAGGAAGGCCTGGTCGAGGCCCCACAGCCGCCGGTAGGATTCATTGTAGAAGGCAAGCCGCCGCTGGCCGTCGAACACGGCAACCCCTGACGACAACTGGTCGAGGGTGCGGCGATGGGCTTCCGCCATCCGCTCCATGGCGTCGCGCAGCGCGGTCGCCTCGCTGGCGTCGATGGCGATGCCGGCGCTGCCGCCGCCGAGCTTGAGCGCCTGAACATCATAGATGCGCCGCTCGCCGCCGACCACGATCGGCAGCCGCGCGCTGAAGGTGGAATTGTCGTTCAGCACCCGGCCCATCTCGGTGCGCTGGTCGTTCTCCAGCAGTTCAAGGTTGCGGTGGATTGTGTCCGCGACGCTTGCGCCCTCGGTGGCCCGCACATAGGCCGCGTTGGCGTAACGCAGATTGCCTTCTGCACTTCTCGCCCACATCGGCCAGGGCGCCGCGGCGGAGAAGTCGCGCAGCAGCTCGGTCTCCTCCAACAGCGTCCTGTAGCGGAGATTGGATTCGGCGAGTTCCCGGCGTAAGCCCCCGAGTTCGCGAATCCGCACAATGGCTTGCCCCCCGATGGCGCGGCCCATCGCTTCGATGGCACGGCCGTTCGAGGTGGAGAGATTGAGCAGAAAACCTTCGCCGGCCTCGCGCAGCGCGTCGACCGCGTGATCCATCTGCAGCGCCGGTTCCGGCGGCAGCCAGGTTCCAAAGGCGAGGATACGCTGCGGTGAATTGGACAGCGCGTCCTGCGAGATCAGAAGCGAGGTGTCGCCGCTGATCTGGGGCCGGTTGTCGCCCGCGGCCCAGGCGATCAGGATCTGGGGCTCGGCAAACAAGAGCGCGCGCAGCCGGTCGGCTTGCACCTGCAGGTCGGCGATGTCGGAACGCAGGTTGAGTTCCATTCGGCTGGCACGAATGCGCGTGCGCATCAGCAGGATCGCAGCCACCACGGTAAAGCCAAGCAGCGACAGCGCCGTCGTCAGTGCCGCGAATTCCTGGTGATTGAGGTCGAACAGGGCGGAAATCGCCTGCGGGATGGTCAAGTCCGAGGCCCATGCGGGTTCCGGCGAAGCGGAGAGGGCGGTGGCAAGCGCAATCACGCCGTGGCGCGCCAGTGAGGTGCACGACAGCAGGGTTCGACGCATTGCCGCGACTACGCCCGACATTATTTGCCCCAAAAAACGCACGACAGCAGACCCGGCGCTACCCCCAGCGCATGATCCGCCAAGGTGTAAGCGGTTTGGCGTTGAGATTATACGCCGACAATAAGAATGAGCGCGCCCGGACGCAAAACCGGACCCCACTTTTGCTGGTCGCGCTACGCACGAATCGGGTCGAGAGTATCCCCTTCGGGAGTCGACCGGTAAGAGTCCAGACCGTGAACGCAAATATGGCTGTGAAAAATTCAGCGGATTACCGTTGAGAGCAGTTTTTGCTAGCCGATTCAACGTCCTGTCGAGCCGAAACCGCCACTGCCGCGATCGGTTGTTGAAAGCGACACCGCCGGAACCAGTTCCGCCTGCACGACCGGCGCGATCACCATCTGCGCGACCCGCTCGCCACGCCGGATCGGAAACGGCACGTCGCCATGGTTGATCAAGAGGACGTTGATCTCGCCGCGATAATCCGCATCCACTGTGCCCGGCGAATTCAGCACCGTGACGCCATGCTTGGCGGCAAGCCCGGAGCGTGGCCGCACCTGCGCCTCATAGCCTGAGGGCAGCGCGATCGTCAGCCCGGTCGGCACCATCGCGTATTTGCCCGGCGGCAGGATCAAGGGCTTCTCCGCCGGCACTGCGGCCAGCAGATCGAGCCCGGCGGCGTCCGCGCTTTGATAGGCCGGCAGCGCGAGACCTTCGGCGTGCGGCAGTTGGCAGATGTCGACTTGCACCGGTGCGCTCATGAAGTCTTTCCCAACGTCTTGGCTATGGTTGCCACCAGTTCGGTCGCGACCTGTTCTTTGGTCATCACCGGCCAGGAGTCCACTTTGATGTCGTCACCGTCGCGCGTCAGCAGGTGAACGGTGTTGCGGTCGCCGCCCATCACGCCGGTGGCGGGCGAGACGTCGTTGGCGACGATCCAGTCGCAGCCCTTGCGCGCGATCTTGGCCTTGGCGTTGTCGATCAGATGCTCGGTCTCGGCCGCGAACCCGATCACCAGCGGCGGACGCTTGTCTGTCAGCTTCGAGATCGTCGCGAGAATGTCGGGGTTTTCGACCAGTGCGAGCTGCGGCATGCCGGCGGAGGTCTTTTTCAGCTTCTGCTCGCCTTCGTTGGCGACGCGCCAGTCGGCCACGGCGGCAGCGAAGATCGCGATATCGGCCGGCAAGGCGGCCTCCACCCGATGAAGCATGTCGCGCGCCGATTCCACCCGGATCACCGTAACACCTGCGGGATCGCGCAATTCGACCGGCCCGGAAACCAGCGTGACATCGGCGCCCGCGGCCTGCGCCGCGGCGGCGATGGCAAACCCCTGCTTGCCGGAGGATCGGTTGGCGATATAGCGCACGGGGTCGATCGCCTCATGCGTCGGTCCCGCCGTGATCAGCACGCGCTTGTCTGCGAGCGGCCGCGGTCGTGGCGGACGCAGGATGTCGACGGCAGCGGCGGCGATTTCGATCGCCTCCGACATCCGCCCGACGCCGGCTTCGCCGGCCTCAGCCATCTCGCCGGCGTTGGGGCCGATCATGTGGACGCCATCGCGTCGAAGCTGCAGCACATTGCGGCGGGTGGCGGCGTTGTTCCACATCAGGGGGTTCATGGCGGGCGCCAGCAGGATCGGGCGGTTCGCCGCCAGCAGGATCGCGCTCGCAAGATCGTCGGCATGGCCGTGCGCCATCTTCGCCATCAGGTCGGCGGTTGCCGGCGCCACCACGATCAGATCGCATTCGCGCGCAAGGCGGATGTGACCGGCGTCGAATTCGCTCTCGGCGTCGAACAGGTCGGTATAGACGCGCTCGTTCGACAGCGCGCTGGCGGAAAGCGGGGTGACGAATTGCTGCGCGGCCTTGGTCAGCACGCAGCGGACGCCGATGTGCCGCTCCTTCAGGCGCCGGATCAGGTCCAGCGCCTTATAGGCGGCGATGCCGCCGCCGATGATCAGGGTGACATTCCGTTCACCGCTGGTGCTGACGGGCCGCAGGGCCTGTGCGGGGCTGTCAACGGATGGAGGCGAGGAGGTTGCGCCAGCCAGTTCGGGGCGCCCCTGTATCAGCTCTCCGAGGATGACCCGGACTTCCTCTTCGACGGAGCGGCCATTCCCGGCCGACCGGAGACGCAGGTAGGTTTTGACGGTCTCGTCGAGTTTTCGGATGGTGAGGCTGGCCATGGCGGCCTCCGGAATGGTGTGCAGTCAATGCTATCACATTGTGACAGCATTGCAATCATAGCTGCCGGATGGCGACCAGAATTCCGATAAAGGTGGCCGCGATGATCCAGAGCGCCACCGTCCGCCAGCGGCTCTTGCGGCCCTCGGCGCGGCCCATCGCCGCGATCGTCTCCGGCGACAGCGTCATGCCCTCCCGGGTCATCTTCTCCATGTTTTCGAGCACGGCAACCGCCCGCGAGGCGATTGCAGGCAGGCTCGCCGCCACCCGGCCGAGTTCGCCCGCGCCGGACATCGCGCCCTGAATCCGCCCGAGCGGACCAAGATTGCGCTCGATCCATTCGCGCACCACGGGATCGGCGACCTTCCAGATATCGAGCTTGGGATCGAAGCCCCGCGCCACCCCTTCGACCACCACCATGGTCTTTTGCAGCAGGATCAGCTCCGGCCGGGTCTGCATGTCGAACAGGCCGGTGACTTCGAGGAGAAGCGTCAGCAGCTTCGCCATCGAGATTTCTTCGGCGGTGCGGTTATGGATCGGCTCGCCGATGGCGCGGATGGCTTGCGCGAAATTCTCGACCGAATGGTGCCCCGGCACGTAGCCGGCCTCGAAATGCACCTCCGCGACGCGGCGGTAGTCGCGCGTGATGAATCCGAGCAGAATTTCAGCGAGGAAGCGCCGCTCCTTCATGCCGAGCCGGCCCATGATGCCGAAATCGACCGCCACCAGCCGGCCGGTATCGTCGAGGAACAGGTTGCCGGGATGCATGTCGGCATGGAAGAAGCCGTCGCGCAGCGCATGCCGCAGAAAACTCTGGATCACCTTGCGGCCGAGATCGGGCAGATCGACGTGCGACTGCGCGAGGCGCGCGTGGTCGCTGAGCGCGATGCCGTCGATCCATTCCATCGTCAGCACGTTGTGGGTGGTGCGGTCCCAATCGACGGTCGGCACGCGGAAATCCGGATCGTCGCGCGTGTTCTCCGCCATCTCGGACAAGGCGGCCGCTTCGAGCCGCAGGTCCATCTCCATCGCGACCGAGCGCGACATCGTGTTGATGACCTCGATCAGCCGCAGCCGCCGCGCTTCGGCCGAATGCGCTTCCGCATTGTGCGCGACAAAGAAAAAATCGGAGAGGTCACGGCGAAAACGCGAGGCGACATTGGGCCGGAGCACCTTGACGGCGACCGGCTGGCGGACGCCATCGCGCTCGACCTCGGCGCGATGAACTTGCGCGATCGAGGCGGCGGCGACCGGCGGGCCGAGGCTGACAAACGCTTTAGCCAAAGGGCGTTCCAACGACGCGGCGATCACGGCCTCGGCTTCGGCCCGCGAAAACGGCGGCAGCCGGTCCTGCAGGGCTTCCAGATCGCGCGCCATCGCGACGCCGACGACGTCGGGCCGCGTCGCCAGAAATTGCCCGAGCTTGAGATAGGCCGGTCCAAGCCGCGTCAGTGCGCGCGACAAACGCGGGCCGGATTTGGCGCCGGGCCGTTCGATCAGTCGCGCCAGCCGCAGCGCGAGCTGTCCCGGTGGCGGCACCAGACTTGGGTCAACGACGCCGAACACGCCTTCGCGCGCGAACACGTAAGCGGCGCGGACGAGCCGCGCGATGTGGGTCGCGGCAGAAATCACAAACGCCAGCCCGAATGCAACGCCACGATGCCGCCGGAGAGGCTCTCCCACTTCACCCGCGCAAAGCCGGCGTCGCGGATCATCTCGGCAAATTGATTGGGCCGGGGGAATTTCCGGATCGATTCGACGAGGTACTGATAGGACTCGGCATCACCCGTCACGGCGCGGCCGAGCGGCGGGATGACGTTGAACGAAAAGAAGTCGTAGAGCCGATCAAGCCCCGGGACGTCGACGGTGGAGAATTCCAGGCACAAGAATCTGCTGCCGGGCCGCAGCACGCGATAGGCCTCGCGCAGCGCGGCATCGATCCGCGGCACGTTGCGAATGCCGAACGCGATGGTGTAGGCGTCGAAAGAGCGATCGCCGAACGCCAGCGTCTCGGCATTGCCCTCGACAAACGACACCTGCTGGTCGAGATGACGCGCCAGCGCGCGGTTGCGGCCAACCCCAAGCATATCGGTATTGATGTCGCAGACGGTGGCATGGAAGCCCAGGCCTGCCGCCTCCGCCGCGCGGAAGGCGATGTCGCCGGTGCCGCCGGCGACGTCGAGCAATGCGAACGGCGCATCGTTTTTCGGCGGGTTCAGCGCATTAATCATGATGTCCTTCCAGACCCGGTGCAGGCCTCCCGACATCAGATCGTTCATCAGGTCGTAGCGGGAGGCCACGCTGTGAAATACGTCGTTCACCAGCGTCTGCTTGTCCCCCAGGGGCACGTCCCTGAAGCCAAAATGGGTGGTTTGGTCCGGCTGGTTCATTCTTCGGCCCTGCTTTTTCCCGTCATTGCGAGCGAAGCGAAGCAATCCACCTCTCCGCCCGGGGATGGATGGATTGCTTCGTCGCTTCGCTCCTCGCAATGACGAGGAGTAGTCTGCCGACCATAGCGCGGCGGCCGCAATGGCGCTATCACGTCACCTCCATAAGGTGAATGCCTGCATGCCTGAATTGCCTGAAGTTGAGACCGTCCGCCGCGGCCTGCAGCCCGCCATGGAGGGGTCGAAAATCGTGAAAGCCGAGGCCCGCCGCAAGGATTTGCGGTTTCCCTTTCAAAAAGATTTTATCGCTCGGCTGGAGGGTCAGACCGTGACCGGCCTCGGCCGCCGCGCCAAATACCTGATGGCGGATCTCGGCTCCGGCGACGTGCTTTTGATGCATCTCGGCATGTCCGGATCGTTCCGGGTGCTGGAAGGCGGCCATAACGACACGCCGGGCCAATTCCACCATCTTCGCAGCGAGGACCGCGCGCACGACCATGTCGTGTTTCACATGTCATCGGGGGCTTCCGTCGTGTTCAACGATCCGCGCCGCTTCGGCTACATGAAGATCATCGCCCGCAACGCCTTGGAGGACGAGCCGCTGTTGAAGGGCCTCGGTCCGGAGCCGCTCGGCAACGAATTCGACGCGATGATGCTGGCGCGCTCATGCTTCAACAAGAAGACCAGCCTGAAGGCCGCGCTGCTTGACCAGCGCGTGGTCGCGGGGCTCGGCAATATCTATGTCTGCGAGGCGCTGTACCGGTCGCAGTTGTCGCCGCGCCGGCTGGCGGCGACACTTGCGACGAAGAAGGCTGAGCCGACCGATCACGCCGCGCGGCTGGTGGGCGCGATTCATTCCGTGCTGAATCAGGCGATCAAGGCCGGTGGTTCCTCGATCAGCGATCATCGCCTGATCTCGGGTGAGCTCGGCTATTTCCAGCACTCGTTCCAGGTCTATGACCGCGAGGGCGAGACATGCCAAACTAAAGGCTGCGGCGGGATCGTACGACGCTTCGTTCAGAATGGCCGCTCAACGTTTTGGTGCCCGAAATGCCAAAAATGACCATCACGCCGACGCTCCATACGGGGCGACTGATTTTGCGACCGCTCGCGCTGTCGGATGCGCCGGCGATCCAGCGCCATTTCAACAACTGGAACATCATCCAGCATCTCGCATCGGTTGTCCCCTGGCCATATCCGGAAGACGGCGCGGAGACTTTCATCGCGCAGGAACTGGAAAGAGCCGCTGCGGGGGAAGTGATCTATAACTGGATGCTGGTGCTGCGCGGCGGGGACGGCGAAGCCATCGGCAATATCCGCTTTCGTCCCTGGTCCGGCAATGCGAAGGGCGACCGGGGATTTTGGCTCGCGGAGCGCTACTGGAATCAGGGCTTGATGAGCGAAGCCGTCTCGGCGGTGAACGATTTTGCCTTCCGCGTGCTGGATGTCGATGTCTTCTACGCCTGTAACGCGATTACCAATGAGGCGTCACGCCGGGTCAAGCAAAAGACCGGCGCCGAATTCCTCGGCTATATCGAACTTGCCCATCACAGCGGTCAGACGCGCGCGGAAAAATGGCGCGTCACGCGAGAAAACTGGTTACGCCGAAATCCATAGCGAAGCGAAGCAATCCAGCGGGGCTGGTGGTCTGGATTGCTTCCGCGTTCGCCTTGCGCATTTACCTTGCGCGAAGCGTGATGTCAGACGCGAGCGGGGGTTCTCAGGAAGAGTGCGCTGCCGGCGTCGAAAGACGGGAGCGCAGCCCATTTAGGAATAATTGCGGGTATTTCCACGAACTCCTCGATGATCGGTTCGTCAGTCGCCGCAACCGCATTGCCCAGCCGCGATTCGGTCCACTGCCAGAGGCCGCGCATTTCCTCCGCGGACTTGCCGCCCGGTGCATGCTCGCAGACGGCGAGGCCGGCGCTCAGCGCGTCCTGATGATCGTTGCGCATCACGATAAGGGGTCTGGCAACGATATCGGCGATGTCGAGCGCTGCCTCGTTGCTCAACGCATTTTCCGCACCGGCGAGGCGTGCCGCGGCCCGGATCGGGGTCTGGTTCAGGACGTAGGCAAACGGCTTGTGCCAGGCCCTGATGACGCGGAGCGTCGCGGCGGTCGCCTCGATGTCGGCGATGCTCGGCCGCGTCGGAATCAGGCAGAGGTCGGAATAACGAATGGCCGAATTGGTCGCGGCGCTTTCGCCGCCGGCGGTATCCACGATCGCTACCGTTACGCCCTCGCGGTCGAGCGATTGCAGGCGCTGTTCGACCTCCCGGGCGGCGTAGATCGGCTCGATGATCGGCGCGGCATAGGGACGGCGGCGCTTCCAGTTCGAAACGGTGCCCTGAGGGTCCGTCTCGATCAGGCGGACATTATGCCCGGCCCGGATGGCGGCAAGTGCAAGGCCGATGGCAAGCGTGCTTTTCCCCGAGCCGCCCTTCTGGGTGGCCAATACGATCGTGTGCATTTCAGGTCCTCTGGATGGCTTTCAGGCATTTGGGTTACGGCACAAGAGCTGCGCCGCATTCTGCGACGCCGAGTTACGCGCTCGCTCAGACCTGCCCAGCCCGATCCAAAGGTCAGGGGATCGCGGTAGTCCGAATCAGTCAGGTTGCAATGATGCCCGATTATGGAATTGTGGTCATCCGGGCAAATACTGCCGGGCGGTGCATGTGCGCCCGATGAAAACCACAACAAGAAACGGGAAAACAACATGACGGGTCATTGGCGGGATCGCGCAGCCACCGGTTTTCAATGCCGGAAAAAAACGGGCATCGGGCAGCCGCGGCATGGTGGTCAGCAATCATCCGCTGGCATCCAATGCAGGCGCGGAAATGCTGGCGGCCGGCGGCAATACAGTCCGAGACGATGCGCGGCGAGGTCGAAGCCTTCCTCAGCAACATCAAGGCGGCTTGATTCTCTCGTGCCCGGACGCAGCGCAGCACCATAAGCGCGTTTACGCGCGTCTGCGATGCGCTATGGCGGTGCATCGCTGAAGAAGCGCTGCACCGCGTTCGGGACACGAGCGCGGGCTACTTCCTCACGCAGATCACGCGGACCACCGACGCCTTCGCATCGCCCGATCCGCTGGCCACATTCACGCCATTGGCCTTGAGGAAATCGCGCACCGTGTCGGCGGTCACCAGCACGGCCTGCGCCGCGGGTACGCCGTTGGTGGGCCCCGCTACCTGAACCGGCTTCAGCAGCGCGATGCCGGCAAACCTGCCGTCGCCATCCTGTGCGGGCGCGCCGGAAAAGCCGAGCGTCGGCGCGGGTGCCAGCGCGATATCGCTGCCGCCGCCGAGCAGGGCCACCGAAGCCTTGACGCTGGTTACCGCGGCGCCGCCGCCCTGGTTCTGCGGATCGGCAATACCTGTGAGGTCGAGCGCCGTCTTGGTGGCGGCGTTGGCGAGATTGAGCGCCTTGAGCCCGCGCGCGCCATAGATGCGCAGCAGCGCGAGATCGTGCTCCTTGTCCTCGGCGACGCGATCGGCATTGCCAAAGCCCGCAATCGCGACCGTGAGGCAGCCATCAGTGATCTGGCGGTCGGCGATGATCGCGCCGTCGTCACCGACAATGACGCCGGTGCCGTACTCCACCGTCTTGCGCGGTGGAGGCCCGGCTATTTGAGCAGCCGCCGGAAACGCATTGAACGCGCTCGACATCGCGATCACGACCGGTTCCACGGTATTCTCGGTCGCCTGATCGTAGAGGATGGTGAGGATGCGGACCTCGTCGCCCTTGAAGGTGCCGCGGAGATAAAATTTCTTCAGGCCCTGCAGGCCGGACAGCACGAAAAAATCCGGCTTGACCACGGTGTAGTCGATGTTGCGGCCCGGCTCTTTCTTCTCGCGCTCGGCGAGCTTTGCCGCAACGGGGCCGGCCTCCTTGCGCCGGGCCAGTTGAATCTGGATCGTGCCGCTCGGCGACGTCCATTTGGTGCCGTTGGCGTCGCTCGCTTGCTGCGGCACCAGTTTTGTGGGGATGCCGAGCCGCACGCCGGTACCGGGATCGGTCTGGATCTTCCAGCCGACGCTCTCCTGCTTTTTCTTGGCGGTGTCGGCAAGAATGCCGCGCTCCTGCGGATTGAGCACGCCAGTCTGCTTGCCGCCGCGCGATTTCTGGAATTCCTTGATCGCATTGACCATGCGCTCGCTGACGTCGCCCGTGATGGCGCCGTTATATTGCCCGACCCAGGCAAGGTCCGACTGCAGCGCCAGCCGCTCGGCCTGGCCCATCGCGGTGGCCGTGTCCTCCGGCTTCTGCAGCGCGGGACGGATCGGTATCGTGGTGACCGGTTTCGCCTTGGCGCCGGCCGTCGCGGGTGGCGTCATCTGCGCCCACGCGTCCGAGGCCGCAAAACCTAAGGCCGCGATCATCAATGTTGCCGAAAGCACCGATCTCATGACAAATCCAGGAGAATGCCGGAGGGGAATAGGGAAGCGCGTCATTGACGTCCCGCCAATTAAGCACATCTGCTTAGTCGGCACCAACCGCGTCCCGGTTCAGGAGATTGATTGAGGTAGTGCGACCATGCTGACAGCCGACGAACTCGAACGTTACGCCCGCCATATCGTGCTGCGCGAAGTCGGTGGCCCGGGGCAGGCCGCGCTGAAAGAGGCGTCCGTGCTGGTGATCGGCGCCGGCGGGCTTGGCGCGCCGGTCCTGATGTATCTGGCGGCCGCCGGGGTTGGCACGCTCGGTGCTGTTGATGACGATATCGTCTCGCTGTCCAATCTGCAGCGCCAGATTATCCACACCACGCCCGACATCGGACGGCGCAAGGTCGACAGCGCCGCCGAAGTGATTCACGCGCTCAATCCGCATGTTCATTTCGAGGCGCATGCGGTGCGTCTCGATGCAAAGAACGTGATGTCGCTGATCGGCGGCTACGATCTCGTGCTCGACGGCTCCGACAATTTCGAAACGCGCTATCTCGTGTCCGATGCCTGCTTCTTTGCCGGCAAGCCGCTGATCACGGCGGCGCTGGGGATGTTCGACGGATCGCTGACCACCATCCGCGCCCATGAGCGCAACGAGCAGGGCGAGTTCAACCCGACCTATCGCTGCCTGTTTCCCGAACCGCCGCCGCCCGGCACCGTGCCGGCCTGCGCGGAGGCCGGCGTCATGGGCGCGCTGGCGGGCATGCTGGGATCGATGATGGCGCTGGAGGCGATCCGCGAAATCGTCGGCTTCGGCGAAAGCCTGGTCGGACGGCTGGTGATGGTGGACGCGCGCGCGATGCGGTTCGAGACGCTGCGCTACTCGCGCGATCCGGCCAACCCGCTCAACGGCGATACGCCTGTCATCACCGATCTGAGCGGGCACGCGGCCTAGCGTTCACCGGCCTTCATCTCACCGCTTCTCGCTATCCATATGCGCGAGCTGCGCCTCGGGATATCGCGCGCCAGCGGCGGCGCCCGGCGGGAAGGCCTTGGCGAGCGCGGCAAGATGCGCGTCCGTCAATTTCACATCGAGTGCTCCGAGCGCCTCGGAAAGGCGGTCGCGGCGACGTGCGCCGACCAGCGGTACGATGTCGTTGCCCTGCGCTGCGACCCAGGCGATGGCGACCTGCGCCGGTGACGCACCAACCTCCGCTGCAATGGAGCGCAGGGAATCCACCAGCGCGAGATTTGCGTCGAGATTGGAGCCCTGGAAACGCGGGCTCATCTGACGAAAATCCTGCACAGCAGAGCGTTCCTTCGACCAGTGTCCGCTGATCAGTCCGCGCGCCAATACACCGTAGGCGGTGATGCTGATTCCGAGCTCGCGGCAGGTCTTGAGAATGTCACTCTCGATCCCGCGCGCGACGAGCGAGTATTCGATCTGCAGGTCGACGATCGGATGCACCGCGTGCGCCCTGCGAATGGTGTCGGAGCCGACCTCGGAAAGCCCGATATGCTTGATCCAGCCGGCCTTCACCATGTCGGCCATCGCGCCAACGCTCTCTTCGATCGGCACATCGGGATCGAGCCGTGCGGGCCGATAGATGTCGATGGTGTCGACGCCCGAGCCGTTGCAGCGAATAAGCGACAAAATTCCTGATCGCGGCCGGGCGGCTGTCATAGCCGAGAAAGCCCTTGTTGGGGTCGCGCAGCGCACCGAACTTGACGCTGATCTGGAGATTGTCGCGATTGCGCCCCGTGAGCGCCTCGCGGATCAGCATCTCATTGTGGCCCATGCCGTAGAAATCGCCGGTGTCGAGCAAAGTGGTCCCGGCATCGAGCGCGGCGTGGAGGGTGGCAATGCTCTCGCTGCGGTCAGCCGGGCCGTAGAAGTCCGACATGCCCATGCAGCCGAGGCCGATGGCCGAGACGGATGGACCTGTCGTGCCGAGTTTGCGCTTTTCCATGATGGTTCTCCTCGTAATCGGCGGCGTGCATTCGCGCCGTGGTGACGAGGCCGATATGAGGGATTTGGCTCGCGCGGATAAGCTGGACAATCATAAATAGCTTGTTCATTATATCGAACAATGAAGAATTTCGACCTCCGCGACCTCGATGCCTTCGTCGCCGTGGCGCGCACCCGGAATTTCCGCCGCGCCGCGGTCGAGCAGGGCGTCTCCGTATCGAGCCTCAGCCAACGGCTGCGCGACATGGAGGAGCGGCTCGGCGTCCGCCTGATGAACCGCACCACGCGCAGCGTCGCGCTTACCGAAGCCGGTGAATTGCTGCTGGCCCGTGTCGGCCCCGCGATGTCGGATGTCGGCGCGGCGCTTGATCAGGTGCGCGGCTTGCGGGCCGTGCCGTCGGGGCGGCTGCGCATCAATGCGCCGCCGCCGGCGATCGATCTGGTGCTGGCGCCGATGGTCGCGCCGTTTCTTGCAGCCCATCCCAAAATCGATCTCGAGATCGTCGGCGAGAGCTCGTTCGTCGATATCGTGGCCGGAGGTTTTGACGCCGGCGTGCGCTATGGCGAACATCTGGCGCAGGACATGATCGCGGTCTCGCTCGGGGCGCCGCAGCGCTATGCGGTGGTGGCCTCGCGCGAATACGTCGCGCAGCACGGAAGCCCGAAACATCCGAAGGATCTGCTGGAACATTCCTGCATCCGCACCCGCTTCGGCAGCGGCGCGATGCTGGACTGGGAATTCGAGAAAGCGGGACGTGTCGTGAAGGTTTCGCCGCCGGCCAAGCTGATCGCGACCTATCTCGGCCTGGCGCTGCGCGCCGTGCATGATGGCACAGGCTTCTGGCTGACGTTCGAGGGCTACGTTCGCTATGGCATCAAGTCGGGCGCGCTGGTCAGCGTGCTCGACGATTGGTGCGCCCCATTCCCGGGGCCGTTCCTGTATTACCCTAGCCGCCGCCAACCGCCGCCGGCGCTCGCCGCATTCGTCGCCTTTGTCGCGGAATGGCGAAAGCGGGAACGGCGCAAGAACAAATGATGCCGTAGCCCGGTTCCTGTAGATCCTATGGGGTGGTTGGGTGGTCGCAAACTTAGCTTACCCCTGACCACCTGCCACCCCATAGGATCTACGACACTCAATATGGCATCACAGCATGCTGGGCAGCACGCGGTCCGGCGGCTTGTGGTTGTCGAGGAAGGTTCGGATGTTGATGATCACCTTCTCGCCCATCTCGACGCGGCCTTCGATGGTGGCCGAGCCCATATGCGGCAGCAGCGTCACCTTGCCGGCCTTGGCGAGCCGGACCAGCTTCGGATTGACCGCGGGTTCGTGCTCGTACACGTCGAGTGCCGCGCCGCCAATGTCCCCGGCTTCGATTAGCTTGATCAGCGTGTCCTCGTCGATCACCTCGCCGCGCGCGGTGTTGACGATATAGGCCTCTTTCCGGATCAGCTTTAAGCGCCGCGCCGAGAGCAGATGAAACGTCGCCGGCGTATGCGGACAGTTCACCGAGATGATGTCCATCCGCGCCAGCATCTGGTCGAGGCTTTCCCAATAGGTCGCGCCGAGCTCCTCGGCGATAACGGGCGCCACGGGGCGGCGGTTGTGATAATGGATCTGCAGGCCGAAGGCGCGCGCCCGGCGGGCCACAGCCTGGCCGATGCGGCCCATGCCGACGATGCCGAGCCGCTTGCCGCCGATTCGGTGGCCAAGCATCCAGGTCGGCGACCATCCCTCCCAGTTCTTGCCCTCGGTCAGAATGGTGGAGCCCTCGATCAATCGCCGCGGCACCGCCAGGATCAGCGCCATGGTCATGTCGGCGGTGTCTTCGGTCAGCACTTTCGGCGTGTTGGTCACCGTGATGCCGCGCGCATGCGCCGCAGTGACGTCGATATTATCGACGCCGTTGCCGAAATTGGCGATCATGCGCAACTTGCAGTCGGGGTCCTTGAGGATCGCCTCGCTGATCATGTCGGTGACGGTCGGCACCAGCACGTCGGCGGTGCGGGCCGCGTCCGCGATCTGTTCCGGCGTCATTGGCGTGTCGTCGAGATTCAACCTGGCGTCGAACAGCTCGCGCATCCGGGTCTCGATCGAGTCCGGCAGCTTGCGGGTGACGACGACGAGAGGTTTTTTCTTGACCGACATGCTCTGCTCTCATGAGGGACGGCTTTGAGCCCGCCGTTCAGACCTCATTAACCCGGTTGTTCGACACTGCGATGGCCACGCGGTCCCGGTATCCGGCTGTTTCCGTAAGGTAAGTCCCTTGGGTTCCCCAATACTTGCCTTGGATTTTCGGCAGAAAATCCGGGCGTTCTGGTTCTTGGCGTTCCGTCCTCTCTATCAGAAGGCCGGGCCAAGACAAGAACCCCTCGGACGTTAGCAAGCGCAAGCCGGGGTGCGGCCAAAGCGGGGCACAGGGGTCTGGGGTTTTTCGGGCGTTAGCGGGCGGTTTCAACTCGAAGAACTCGAGTTGCGGGTAGCTCGACAGGAGACGGGTTAATGGCGTTGGGGCGTTTCTGTTCGGTGGCGGTGCTGGCGGGGGGCTGGCTTTTGGCATCGGTCAGCACAGGGTTTTCGGCCAAGGATTCGGCCATCACCACGAGCGGCCTGCCGGTGCCGCGATATGTCAGCCTCAAGTCCGACCATGTGAATGTCCGGGCCGGTCCGACCAAGGATAACGATGTCGCCTGGGTTTATACCCGCTCGGGCCTGCCGGTCGAAATCACCGCCGAGTTCGAGAATTGGCGCCGCGTGCGCGATTCGGAAGGCTCCGAGGGCTGGGTCTATCATTCGCTACTGTCCGGCCGCCGCACTGCGGTCGTCACCATGAAGACCAAGGACGAGCTGGCGTCGCTCTATGATCGTCCCGATCCGACCAGCGCGATTGCGGCCCGCCTGCAGGTTGGCGTCGTCGCCCAGGTCAAGAAATGCGCCAATGGCTGGTGCCGTGTGATCGGCAACGGCTTTGACGGCTGGATCGAGCAGCAGCGCCTGTGGGGCGTGTATGCGGATGAGAAGGTGGAGTGAGCTAACTGCGAGCGCTGAACTGTAGGGTCGGCAAAGCGAAGCGTGCCCACCATCGCGAGCGCAGCAAAACGGTGGGCACGGCGCAAACGCGCCTTTGCCCACCCTACAAATCTTCCGTGGAGAATCAGCGCTTCTTGCGCAGGCGCACGACCATGTCGACGCGCGCGATTTCGTAGCCTTCCGGCACGTCCGGCATCTTCGAGAGCACGAGGTGCGGATCGGGAATGTCGACCAGCTCGTGGTTGTTCTCGAGATAGAAGTGGTGGTGCGCGGTGACGTTGGTGTCGAAATAGGTCTTGGTGCCGTCGACCGAGACCTGGCGCAACAGACCCGCATCGGTGAGCTGATTGAGCGTGTTGTAGACGGTCGCCAGCGACACCGGAACCTTCGCCAGCGTCGCTTCCTCGTACAGCATTTCCGCGGTCAGATGGCGGGCTCCCTTGCCGAACAGCAGCCAGCCCAGCGCCATGCGCTGGCGGGTCGGCCTTAGACCGGCAGCTTGCAGCATTTCGTTGACGTCGTGCCAGGGACAACCGGTCAACGCCGGCTGATGTCCGGCGGCCCGGGCGGCCGGATCGATACCGTCGTCGTTCAGGGGAGAGGCTTGGTCGTTCATGTCCACTTCGGGCACCACGCGCGCTAACTTGGGCAATAATCTTGCCCAATATAAAAGGAAATCAGGTAGATGCAAGTTTTTCGCAACTAGAACCCGCCCAAGGTTAAAGAGGAACCAGCGTGTAAACGCGGTTTTTTTCGCGCGTTCCAGTGCTTTGCCGGGCCCGGTGCCTATGTTACAGAGCGCGCGGACCACATATGCGATTTCGGCAGAGGCTAATGCCGAAGCACCCTAAGTAGCGCCAATTTTGCGGGAAACAAGCGTTCCCGTAGGGAAACGGGTCCGGTTCGCTCAAAAGCGCTCTATCGGGACATCTTTAAGAGAGGCTGGACACCATGCTGGAACGGCGCAGCGGTTATGAGTACGAGGACTTGCTGGCCTGCGGCCGCGGCGAGATGTTCGGCCCGGGCAATGCGCAGCTGCCGCTGCCGCCGATGCTGATGTTCGACCGCATCAGCGAAATTACCGAAAAAGGCGGGGAATTCGGCAAGGGTCTGATCCGGGCCGAACTCGATGTGAAGCCGGACCTGTGGTTTTTCGGCTGCCATTTCAAGAACGATCCGGTCATGCCGGGCTGCCTCGGCCTGGACGCGATGTGGCAGATGGTCGGCTTCTATCTGGGCTGGATCGGCGGCGAGGGACGGGGCCGGGCGCTGGGGCTGGGGGAATTGAAGTTCTCCGGCCAAGTGCTGCCGAATGCTCGCAAGGTTGTGTACAACATCGACATGAAACGCGTGATGCGTTCAAAGCTGGTGCTCGGCGTTGCCGACGGCTGGCTTTCCATGGACGGCGAGATTATCTATCGCGCCAAGGATCTGAAGGTCGGGCTGTTCAAGCAGGGCACAGCGCTTGCCTGAGCGGCGCGATCACGCAATCAACATATCTTCACGGACAAACGGAAACGGCAGGGCGAGGCGATCATGAAGCGGGTTGTCATAACGGGGATGGGAATTGTCTCGTCCATCGGAAACAACACCCAGGAAGTGCTTGCGAGCCTTCACGAAGCGAAGTCCGGGATCAAGCGCGCGGAAAAATACGCCGAGATGGGCTTCCGTTCGCAGGTGCAGGGCGCGCCGACGCTCAATCCGGCCGACGTCGTCGACCGGCGCGCGATGCGCTTCCTCGGCGAGGGCGCGGCGTGGAATCACATCGCGATGGAGCAGGCGATCCAGGATTCCGGACTTTCTCCGGAAGAAGTTTCCGATGTCCGCACCGGCATCATCATGGGCTCCGGCGGGCCGTCCGCGCGCACCATCGTGGAAGCGGCCGACATCACGCGAAGCAAGGGCCCCAAACGCGTCGGGCCATTCGCGGTGCCGAAGGCGATGTCGTCCACGGCGTCCGCCACGCTCGCGACCTGGTTCAAGATCAAGGGCGTGAACTACTCGATCTCCTCGGCCTGCGCGACCTCGAACCATTGCATCGGCAACGCCTACGAGACGATCCAGATCGGCAAGCAGGACGTGATCTTCGCCGGCGGCTGCGAGGAGCTCGACTGGTCGCTGTCGGTCTTGTTCGACGCCATGGGCGCGATGTCCTCGAAATACAACGACACCCCCGCCACCGCCTCGCGCCCCTACGACATCAGCCGCGACGGCTTCGTCATTGCCGGCGGCGCCGGCGTGGTGGTGCTGGAAGAACTCGAACATGCCAAGGCGCGCGGCGCGCGCATCTACGCTGAAGTGGTCGGCTATGGCGCGACGTCAGACGGTTACGACATGGTCGCGCCGTCGGGCGAGGGCGCCGAGCGCTGCATGCGCATGGCGCTCGAAACCGTGAAAACCCCGATCGATTACATCAACCCGCATGCCACCTCGACGCCGGCCGGCGATCCCCCGGAAATCGAGGCAATTCGAAAAGTGTTCGGCACCGGCGACAAGTGCCCGCCGATCTCGGCGACCAAGGCGCTGACCGGGCACTCGCTCGGCGCCACCGGCGTGCAAGAAGCGATCTATTCGCTTTTGATGATGAACAACGGCTTCGTCTGCGAGAGCGCCAACATCACCGAGCTCGATCCGGTGTTTGCCGACATGCCGATCGTGCGCAAGCGCATCGACAACGCCAAGCTCGGCACCGTGCTGTCGAACTCCTTCGGCTTCGGCGGCACCAACGCCACGCTGGTCTTCAAGCGGATGGATGCGTGATTTCGCATCTGCCCCTTCTCGCTCGCGGCGAGAGATCGGCAGGCGGCGGATAGTGACTTTGCAACAATCCAGAACGGGGTGGGCATGATTATCGAACCGCGCGTGCGAGGCTTCATCTGCACGACGGCACATCCCGTCGGCTGCGCCAAAAATGTCCGCGAACAAATCGCCTATGTTCTCCGCCAGGGGTCGATTCCCGAGTGCCCCAAGCGCGTCGCCGTGCTGGGATGTTCGACCGGCTACGGCCTCGCCAGCCGCATCGTTGCGACCTTCGCCGGGGGCGCGGAGACCATCGGCGTGTCATTGGAGCGCGAGCCTTCAGCAAGCAAGACGGGCAGCGCCGGCTGGTACAACAATCGCGCATTTGAGATCGAGGCCCAGAAGATCGGCAGATCTCCTCTCACGCTGGAGGGCGACGCCTTCTCCAACGAATTGAAGAAAGCCTTCATTGAGCGTGTGCGCGAAAAGTTCGGACAGCTGGACATGCTGGTCTACAGCATGGCCGCTCCAGTCCGCACGGATCCGGTCACAGGCAAGACCTATCGCTCGGCGATCAAACCGCTCGGCGCTCCCGTCGACATCAAGACCCTCAACACCGAAACCGGCGAAGTCTACGAGACGACCATTGCGCCGGCGAGCGAGGAGGAAGCCACCGCCACGGTCGCCGTGATGGGTGGCGACGACTGGAAGCGCTGGATCGATCAGCTCGCGGATGCTGGTGTCCTGGCGCCCGGCTTTCGGACGCTCAACTACACCTATATCGGCAGCGAACTGACCTGGCCGATCTACTGGAAAGGCACGCTCGGTCGCGCCAAGGTCGATCTCGACCGCAAGGCGGAAGCGATCCGCGGCCGGCTCGGCCCGGACGCGGCGCGCGTGGTGGCGCTGAAGGCCGTGGTCACCCAGGCGAGTTCGGCCATTCCGGTGGTGCCGCTCTATGGGACGGTGCTGTTCAAGGTCATGAAGCAACTCGGGCTCCACGAAGGATGCATCGAACAGATCGATCGCCTGTTCCGGACGCGCCTCGGCACGGGTGTCGAAGTTGACGAGGCGCAGCGCATTCGAGTCGACGACTGGGAGCTTTCGCCTGAAGTTCAGGCAGAGGTATTGCGGCGATGGCCGCTGCTCTCCACGGAAACGCTCGGCGAACTGGCGGACCTTCCGGAGTACAGGAGCCAGTTCCTTCGCCTGTTCGGATTTGGCATCGACGGCGTCGACTACTCAGAGGACGTGGATCCCCGCGTCGTCGCGTGAACCGTTCGGGAAGCGGCTCTACTTTGCATGGGGTTGTTTTCGCGATTTTTATCTCGGCCTGCAGATCGCGTAGGGTGGGCAAAGGCGCAGCCGTGCCCACCATCTATCTTCAGATTGCGTCTGGCGTGGTGGGCACGCTGCGCTTTGCCCACCCTACGGTCGTTCACCCCGCCGCGATCTTCTCGGCGCGCTGGAACGCCGGGCGCGCCGCGCAGCGGTCGATATAGGCGTCGAATGACGGCCGCGGCGGCACCATCTTGAACATCCGCACCGCAAAATTCAGTCCGGAGCCGAGCATGATATCGGCGGCGGAGAATTTCTCGCCGAGAATCCATGGGCCTTTGTGCAAGGCGGCGTCGAGCACGTCGAAGGTCTGGTCAGCGCTGCCCCATGCCGCTGTGCTCGACGGCACCTCAAGCTTGGTGAAGAGCTGGATCAGCGCCGGCTCGATGCAGCTTGGTGAAAAGAACAGCCACTGCAGATATTTTGCCCGCAGCGGATCGGTGACGGCTGGCGCCAGTTTCGTTTCCGGATAGCGGTCGGCGATGTAGGCGCAGATCGCGGCCGCTTCCCCAAGCGCGGCGTCGCCGTCCTTCAGCCCCGGCACCTTGCCCATCGGGTTGATCGCGAGATACTCCGGCGCCTTCTGCGCGCCAGTTGTAATGTCGGTCAACACGCGCTCATAAGGCAGCCCGGTTTCCTCCAGCAGCCAGATCGCGGAGATCGAGCGCGAGCGCGGCGACCAATAGAGTTTCATCATTGGGAATTTCCTTTGCTACTGTCTGAGCATCGCCAGCAACGTGTTGTCGAGACTTTGTGTCAACAAGGCGCGCACGCCGTCGCGCAGCTTTGGGTTGCGCGCCACGTCCGCCGGCTTGTCCGGGAATGCGGAAAGATCAATTTCTAGGGCAGGTCCGTTAGCCACCCCTATCCTCCGCTTGACGAAATTGTCCTTGAGCGATGCGGGGGCTTGCCTGATCAGTTCGAAGGTGCGTCCGTCATACACCAGGATCTTCATCATCGCGTAAAGGATCGCTTTGTCGAAAAGGACATACCTGGAAATACCAATGCCAAATTCCCGGGAATTTCCGCCATGGCGGTGCACGACGACATAACGTTCGCAACTGACTCTGCCGGCGATGCGCTGGGCAAATTCCTTCAGCGTTTCGCGGAAAAATGAGGGCCGTTGACCTTCGCCAACAAGTTCCGCCGCAGTATAGGGAACCCGGCGGACGGAGCGTCCGGGCGCCGCTGCGCGAACCCGCGAGACAACCAACTCGTCGAGGTCCCACCCTTCTGTCGCTACCCGATCTACGCCCCATCCCTGAACAAGAAAAAGATTACCGGCAATCGGGACAACACCAATGTGACACGGTCCGCTCCCCGCCGCGGCCACGTCGTTCCTCTTTGCGGGCTTCTGAGCCCATCCCGCGGCGGAAACGCATGACAGAACGATGACGGCGGAGATTAAACGGAGCAGCATGATGGTGGAACGCAAGGTTGAGACACAGGAAGTCAAAGCTAAAGCGTGTGCGCTCCGTCCGCAAGCAACGCAATGGTCATCATGCCGATTTCCGCCAGCGATAATACTTCATCATGCGGCCCATCGCTGGCTCAACCTGCTCCTTCTCGAGCGCAAAGCCTTCACGCTCGTACCAGCGCCATGCCTTTTCATTCTCGCGCACGCAGCGCAGCCAGATTTCATCCGGCAGATGTTGGCGCGTAAAGGCGAGCAATTGGCGCCCCAGGCTGTTGCCCTGATACTCCGGCGCCACGAACAACTGGTCGAGGTAGCAGTCGGGCACATGCAACGCGAGCATCGCCGCCAATTTCCCGTTATCGTCGGCGACGTAAAGGCTCCAGCCCTTCTCGACCTCCATCGGGACACGCGCGCGCAATTTTTCCAGCAGGGCATCGCTGGCGTCTTCCAGTCCGGTCGAAACCCAACTGTCCATCCAGACACGGGCGACCTGGTCATACTCGTCGGATCGGGCGGGGCGGATGATGATTTCTGGCAAGTCAGTATCTCCCGAGGCACTTGCCTCGTCACGCCCGTGATTTCATTTCCGCGACGGCGATTTCGCCTTGCGCTGTTCGCGCAACGCCTCGGCTGCGAGGCAAACCACTTCGGAGATTTGCTGGAGCTGTGCGGCGAGCGGACTTGTCCTGCGCCACACCATGCCGATGGTTCGCGACGGCTGCGGATTGCTGAAGCGCGCGACGGAGACCGCCGCCGAGCGTGTTTCCACCGTGACCGCCATTTCCGGGATCAGGGTGACGCCGATGCCGGCGCCGACCATTTGAACGAGCGTCGACAGCGAGCTCGCGTCCAGCACTTCGCGTGGCGGCGACTGCATGTTGCAGAACGACAGCGCCTGATCGCGGAAGCAATGTCCCTCTTCGAGCAGCAAAAGGCGCATCTCGCGCAGCGTCTCGTGGCTCGGCACCGGCGTTCCCTCGTCCTCACCCGGCCGCACCAGCAGGAAGTTTTCAGAAAAACACACGACTTCGGTCAGCGAAGGCTCGGATACCGGTAGCGCCACGATCGCCGTATCCAGCCGCCCTTCGACCACCTCCTTGATCAGCCTCGGCGTCAGCGTCTCGCGAACGTGAATGTCGAGTTCCGGATGCATCCGCGCGAGGTTCTCGATCACCTTCGGCAGCAGATAGGGTGCAATCGTCGGGATCATGCCGATGCGCAGCCGGCCCGCGAGCCGGTCCCGCGATGCGCGTGCAAAATCGCCGAGTTCATCGACCGATCGCAGGATCTCGCGGACGCGCTGGACGATCTCCTCGCCGAATTTCGTCAGCGTGACCTGCCGTGCGCTTCGCTCCAGCAGCACGCCGCCGAGGGTTTCCTCCATTTCCTTGATCTGCATCGACAGCGCCGGCTGCGAGATTGAACACGCCTCCGCCGCGCGTCCGAAATGGCCGTGACGTGCCAGCGCATCGAAGTAGCGAAGCTGTCTGAGCGTCATCTGGATCATCAGATCATCTTATCGGTTCGATCATTAAAATCAACTTTACCTGATGGGATGCGGTGCTTAGATTGCCTCCAATCTGAACAGGGACCACCCCAGGAGACGACCATGGATGACAAAACCAAATGCCCGTTCACGGGCTCGCGCGGACCTAAGAACCGCGACTGGTGGCCGGACGCGCTGGACGTTTCGATTCTCCACCGCAATTCCACTCTGTCCGATCCAATGGGCGAGGCGTTCGACTACGCCAAGGAATTCAAGACCCTCGACCTCAACGCCGTGATCAAGGACCTGCACGCCTTGATGACGGAATCGCAGGAATGGTGGCCGGCCGATTTCGGTCACTATGGTGGCCTGATGATCCGCATGGCGTGGCACAGCGCGGGCACCTACCGCATCACGGATGGCCGCGGCGGCGCCGGTGCGGGACAGCAGCGCTTTGCGCCGCTCAATAGCTGGCCTGACAACGCCAACCTCGACAAGGCGCGTCGGCTATTGTGGCCGATCAAGCAGAAATACGGCCGGAAACTCTCGTGGGCCGACCTGATGATTCTCGCCGGCAACGTCGCCCTCGAATCGATGGGCTTCAAGACCTTCGGCTTCGCCGGCGGCCGCGCCGACGTCTGGGAGCCCGAAGAGCTGTTCTGGGGGCCTGAGGGCACCTGGCTCGGCGACGAGCGCTACAGCGGCGAACGTCAGCTCGCGGAGCCGCTCGGCGCCGTGCAGATGGGCCTGATCTACGTCAACCCGGAAGGGCCGAACGGCAATCCGGACCCGCTCGCGGCAGCCAAGGACATCCGCGAAACGTTCTTCCGCATGGCGATGAACGACGAGGAGACCGTCGCCCTGATTGCCGGCGGCCACTCCTTCGGCAAGACCCACGGCGCCGGCGACCCGTCGCTGGTAGGACCCGACCCGGAAAGCGGTGCGCTGGAGGACCAGGGCCTCGGCTGGAAGAGCAAGTATGGCACGGGAGTCGGAGCCGACGCGATCACCGGCGGCCCGGAAGTCACCTGGGTGCAGACGCCGACCAAGTGGAGCAATCTATTCTTCAAGAACCTGTTCGAAAACGAATGGGAGCTGACCCAGAGCCCGGCCGGCGCCAAGCAGTGGAAGGCGAAAGGCGCGGAAGCCACGATCCCGGACGCCTACGACAAGTCGAAGAAGCATGTGCCGACCATGCTGACGACCGACCTGTCGCTGCGCTTCGATCCGGCCTACGAGAAGATCTCGCGGCGCTTCTACGAGCATCCGGACCAGTTCGCCGACGCGTTCGCACGCGCCTGGTTCAAGCTCACGCACCGCGACATGGGCCCGATCGCGCGCTACCTCGGCCCGCTGGTGCCGAAGGAAACGCTGATCTGGCAGGACCCGATCCCGGCGGTGGATCATCCGCTGATCGGCGAGGCTGATATCGCCGCGCTGAAGGCGAAGATTCTCGGCTCCGGCCTGTCGGTGTCGCAGCTTGTCTCGACCGCATGGGCGTCGGCGTCGACGTTCCGCGGCTCCGACAAGCGTGGCGGCGCGAATGGTGCGCGCATTCGTCTTAGCCCGCAGAAGGACTGGGAGGTCAACCAGCCGGCCGAGCTCAAGACGGTGCTCTCGACGCTCGAAGCGATCCAGAAGGAGTTCGGCAAGAAGGTTTCGCTGGCCGACCTGATCGTTCTCGGCGGCAGTGCTGCGGTCGAAAAAGCCGCCAAGGACGCCGGGCTCGACGTGAAGGTGCCCTTTACGCCGGGGCGCATGGATGCGTCGCAGGATCAAACCGACGTCGAATCCTTCGCGCCGCTCGAGCCGCGTGCCGACGGCTTCCGCAACTTTGTCAGCAGCAAGAAGCATCAGTTCATGAAGCCTGAAGAGGCGTTGGTGGACCGGGCGCAATTGCTGCGGCTGACGGGACCCGAGATGACGGTTCTCCTCGGCGGCCTGCGCATCCTTGGCGCGAATTTCGGCGGGTCCAAGCACGGCGTGTTCACCAAGCAGCCAGGCACGCTGACGAACGACTTCTTCGTCAACCTGCTCGACATGGGCACGCAATGGCAGCCCGCCGGCTCCGACGGCGTGTATGAGGGCCGCGACCGCAAGACGAATGCGGTCAAGTGGACCGGCACCCGCGTCGACCTCATCTTCGGTTCGCAGGCGCAGCTCCGCGCCTTCGCGGAAGTCTATGCGTGCACCGACTCGAAGGAGAAGTTTGCGAAGGATTTCGTGGCGGCGTGGAACAAGGTGATGAACCTCGATCGATTCGACATCGCCTGATCGCATCGCGGGCGATCATCGATCGCGATGAAAGTAAAAAGGGCGGCCGCGAGGTCGCCCTTTTCGTTTTTGCTTGTCAGATCGCGCTTACGCGCCGAGCGTGCCGGCCTTCGCCGCGGCGTAGCGCTCGGCGATCTTGGCCCAGTTCACCGTATTCCACCACGCCTTGAGGTAATCGGCGCGGCGGTTCTGGTAGTTCAGATAGTAAGCGTGCTCCCAGACGTCGTTGCCCATCAAAGCGCGCTTGCCGTCCATCATCGGGTTGTCCTGGTTCGGGCGGGTCTCGATCGCAAGCTTGCCGTCCTTGGCTACGGTGACGAACACCCAGCCCGAACCGAACTGGCGACCGCCGGCGGCGTTGAAGTCGTTCTGAAATTTTTCCATGCCGCCGAGATCCTTGTCGATCGCGGCCAGCACCTCGCCCTCCGGCTTTCCGCCGTTCGGGCCCATGATCTCCCAGAACATGGTGTGGTTGGCGTGGCCGCCGAGATTGTTGCGGACGGTGAATTTGATGCTGTCATCCAGCGCATTCAGATTACCGAGCACGTCCTCTATCTTCGCCGTTCCCAACTGCGGATTGGTCTTGGCGACGTTATTGAGGTTGGCGACATAGGCCGCGTGGTGCTTACCGTGATGGATTTCCATCGTCTTGGCGTCGATATGGGGTTCGAACGCATTGGTCGGATAGGTCAGCGGCGGCAGCGTGAATGGGCCGGTTGCGGCGGCAGGCGCCGGGGCGGGCGCCGCGGCCTGCGCGAAGACGATGCGCGGGGTCGCGGCCATGGCAGCGACACCGGTTGCGGCAAACATCAGTTGGCGCCGGGATATGGATGACATCGATTTCTCCTTACCTGTGGGCAATTGGTTGGATACCTGTGAACGGGACGCCATACGCCGCTGCGCGCGGCAAGCTACGGGTGACTATCGGAATCGGGTTTCGTTTTCTGTCCTCACGCCCTGCGGCGGAACCGCACAGGTGCCTCAATACTCCCAATGTAACGCAGGCGGATAACAAAAAAGGGCGGCCTTTCGGCCGCCCCTTGTTCACATTCCAGCGATGCCTTACTCGCCGGCGGCTTCGCGCTGCGGCGCTTCAGCCTTCTGCTTGGCCTCGAGGTCCTCGCCGGTGGCCTGATCAACCACCTTCATCGACAGCCGGGTCTTGCCGCGGTCGTCGAAGCCGAGCAGCTTGACCTTGACCTTGTCGCCTTCCTTGACGACGTCGGAGGTCTTCTGCACGCGCGCCGAAGCGAGCTGGCTGATGTGGACGAGGCCGTCCTTGGCGCCGAAGAAGTTCACGAACGCGCCGAACTCCATCACCTTGACCACGGTGCCTTCGTAGATCTGGCCGATCTCCGGATCGGAGGCGATCGACTTGATCCACTTGATCGCGGCCTTCATCGCCTCGCCGTCGTTGGAGGCGACCTTGACGGTGCCGTCGTCCTCGATGTTGACCTTGGCGCCGGTCTTCTCGACGATCTCGCGGATCACCTTGCCGCCGGTGCCGATCACTTCACGGATCTTGTCGGTGGCGATCTTGAAGGTTTCGATGCGCGGCGCGTATTCGCCGAGCTCGGCACGGGCATTGGTCAGCGCCTTGGACATTTCGCCGAGGATGTGGATACGCCCGTCCTTGGCCTGGCCGAGCGCGACCTTCATGATCTCCTCGGTGATGCCCTCGATCTTGATGTCCATCTGCAGCGAGGTGATGCCCTGGTCGGTGCCGGCGACCTTGAAGTCCATGTCGCCGAGATGATCCTCGTCGCCGAGAATGTCGGACAGAACCGCAAAGCGCGAACCTTCCAGAATGAGACCCATCGCGATACCCGCGGTCGGCCGCTTCAAGGGAACGCCCGCATCCATCAGCGCCAGCGAGGCGCC
Source organism: Bradyrhizobium sp. AZCC 1678 (assembly GCF_036924765.1). Classification (NCBI taxonomy): domain Bacteria; kingdom Pseudomonadati; phylum Pseudomonadota; class Alphaproteobacteria; order Hyphomicrobiales; family Nitrobacteraceae; genus Bradyrhizobium; species Bradyrhizobium sp. AZCC 1678. Next base: position 576,505 of record NZ_JAZHSE010000001.1, on the reverse strand, counting down.
GCACACCGAGGCCATCGACGACGAGCCGTTGGATTCGGTGATCTCGGAGACCACGCGCACCGTGTAGGGGAATTCGTGGTGCGGCGGCAGGACGGGATGGATCGCGCGCCAGGCGAGCTTGCCGTGGCCGATCTCGCGGCGCTTGGTGCCGCCGAGGCGTCCGGTTTCACCGACCGAGTAGGGAGGGAAGTTGTAGTGGAGCAGGAACGTCTCTTTGTACGTTCCCGACAGCGCGTCGATGTACTGCTCGTCCTCGCCGGTGCCGAGCGTGGTTACGACCATCGCCTGGGTTTCACCACGGGTGAACAGCGCCGAACCGTGGGCGCGCGGCAAGACGCCGACTTCGGCGATGATGTTGCGCACCGTCTTGGCGTCGCGGCCGTCGATGCGCTTGCCGGTGTCGAGGATGTTCCAGCGAACGATCTTGGATTCGAGTTCCTTGAACACGGCGGCGATGCGCAGCTTGTCGTATTTCGGCTCTTGCCCTTCCGGGAAGTAGTGCGCCATCACCTTTTCCTTGGCCTTGCCGACCGCGGCGTAGCGGTCCTGCTTGATCGGAATGGCGTAGGCTGCGCGCAGCTCCTGCTCGATCAGGCCGAGCATTTCCTTTTCAAGCGCGCTTTCGTCGATGACCTTGACTTCGCGCGGCTCCTTGGCGGCTTTCTCGGCTAGTTCGATGATCGCCTTGATCACCGGCTGGAAGTGGCGGTGGCCGAACATCACGGCGCCGAGCATGATGTCTTCGTTGAGCTCTTTGGCTTCCGATTCCACCATCAGCACGGCATCCGCAGTGCCGGCGACGACCAAGTCGAGCTGGGTCTCGACCATTTCGTCGAGCGTCGGGTTGAGCACATACTCGTCGTTGATGAAGCCGACGCGGGCAGCCCCGATCGGGCCCTTGAAGGGAGCGCCTGATATCGTCAGCGCCGCCGAGGAGGCGACCAGCGCCAGGATATCGGGATCGTTTTCCATGTCGTGCGACAGCGTCGTCACGATCACCTGGGTTTCATTGCGCCAGCCGTCGACGAACAAGGGCCGGATCGGGCGGTCGATCAGGCGGGAGACCAGCGTCTCCTTTTCGGTCGGACGTCCCTCGCGCTTGAAGTAGCCGCCGGGAATGCGGCCCGCCGCGTAGGTCTTTTCCTGATAGTCGACGGTCAGCGGCAGGAAGTCGACACCTTCGCGCGGCGACTTCGCGGCGACAACGGTGGCGAGCACGACGGTCTCGCCATAGGTGGCGATCACGGCGCCGTCGGCCTGACGGGCGATCTTGCCGGTTTCCAGCTTGAGGGGACGTCCACCCCAGTCGATCTCGACGGAATGCTTATTGAACATAGTGGTTTCTTTCATCGGTTCACGAGAGAGCGGCGCCCAAAAACACAAAGACCATGCGCAAGATTGCGGGACGCTGATCGCAATACGAGATCAGCGTCCGGCGATCCTGCCATGGTCTTTGTCTTTCGGATGGCGTCCATCCTCTCGGCAGTCACGGGCACCTTGCCCTGTCCAGCGGCCGGATTGCTGCTGGACGTTGTCGAGCATGATCCTTATCGGACGATGCTCTTGCGCATGATCGTCTCCGAAAAATTCGGAGTCCGTTTGTTCGGAAGATCACGCGAAAACGCGCGCAGACAGCGCGCGTACTCTCTCAAATCAACGACGAATGTTATGCTTTTCGAGCAACGCCTTGTAGCGCGCCTCGTCCTTCCTCTTGATGTAGTCGAGAAGGGAACGGCGCGTCTGCACGAGCTTCAAAAGGCCGCGGCGTGAATGATGGTCCTTCACGTGGCTCTTGAAGTGGCCCGTGAGATTGTTGATGCGTTCCGACAGGATCGCAACCTGAACCTCGGGCGAACCGGTGTCGCCGGCTTTGTTGGCATTCGTCTTGATGACTTCCGCTTTGCGTTCGGCGGTAATCGACATCGTCAAACTCTCTCATTGCTGCGACCGGGACTGGCAGTCAGTCCGGTCAGGTTGAACACGCGCTTGGGGATGAGTTCGCCATTGCCAATTTCGGCGAGGGCCAGAAGCCGGCCTGCCACCGTGACATAGACTGTGCCGCTACTATTGGGCGCATCCCGTCCGCGCAACAAAACGGCCTGGCCCCTGTGGAGCCTTGCCGCATCAGCCCGTGTGACGGCCAGTGCCGGGATGTCGTCCAGCGCGGTCTCAACGGGCAAAAGCGCGTCGGCGAGGCTTCCCTCGCCAGACGCGGCTCTATTGCATAAAGCCTCCAACTCTTCCAGCGGAATCATGTCCGCCTCGCGGAATGGGCCGACCAGCGTCCGCCGCAACGCGCAGATATGGCCGAAACAGCCCAGAATCCGGCCGATATCGCGGGCCAAGGCCCGGACATAGGTGCCCTTGCCGCACTCCGCCTCGAACACGGATTGGCCGTTATCTCCATGTTCTACAAGGGTTAATTCGTGAATCTCGACCGGGCGGGGCTTCAATTCGACGGTTTCGCCGTCCCGCGCCAGGTCATAGGCGCGCTCGCCCTGGACCTTGATCGCGGAATATTGCGGCGGGATCTGCTCGATCAGGCCGGTGAAGCGCGGCAGCAGGGCCCGGATCGCGTCGGCGGACGGCCGCAGCTCGCTGGTCTGGGTCGCACGGCCCTCGGTATCGTCGGTATCGCGCTCCTCGCCCCAGGCGACCGTGAAGCGGTAGCGCTTGCGGCCATCCATTACGAAGGGCACCGTCTTGGTTGCCTCGCCGAGCGCGATCGGCAGCCCGCCGGACGCCAAAGGATCGAGCGTGCCGGCATGGCCAGCGCGCCTGGCCTGGAACAGGCGCTTGAGCACGGCAACCGCGTGCGTCGAGGTCATGCCGATCGGCTTGTCGAGAATTACCCAGCCATGAACGTCGCGCTTGTCGCGGCGCGGCTGGTTGTTCTGGCGCGGCTGCTTGGTGCGGCGTGGATCGTTGTTGCCGCGGCGCTGGCCTTCATCGAGGCGGCGCTCGCCGTCGCCAGCGCGGCGCTCGCCGTCGCCGGCGCGAGGTCCGTCGCCGCCAGCGCGACCTTGGTCGTCGCTATGCGACTCACTAGAAAAAATATTTTTTTCGGTGTCCTGCGAATCGGCAGTTTGCTGCGCAATCCCGCCGTTGGCGGTGGGCATAATCATCACTTGTCGTCCGAATCGGGTGCGAGGTCTCTTTGCACCGCAGGTGTTCTCAGTAATTTCTCGATCCGTTCCGCTTCGTCGAATCGTTCGTCGACGCGAAAGCGAAGGTCAGGGGCAAATTTCAGGTTAACGCGGTGAGCGATCTCGCCGCGCAGGAACTTTTTGTTACGCGCGAGCGCCGCGAGCACGACATCGGTATCGCGGCCGCCGAGCGGCATCACGTAAATCGTCGCAAGCTTCAGGTCAGGCGACATCCTCACCTCGGGAACGGTGATGATTTGGCCTTCCAGGTCGGGATCGTGCACGTTACCCTGCGACAGAATATCGGCGACGGCATGGCGCACGGTCTCGCCGACGCGCAATTGCCGTTGCGAGCCGCCGGGGGCGGAACCCTTGGTATGATGGCGAGGCATTGTCGGAAATCCCAATTGTCGTCATCACCCGCCTTATGGGCAGGTGATCCAGCATTCCGTGGCCGAAGTTAATTGCGCTGACTACTGGATGCCCCGCCCCAATGCGCAATTGCGCACAAGGCGGGGCATGACGGTTTACTTCAATAAAATCCGAGGCTCTTCGTAAGACTTGGACTTACAGAGAGCGCTGGATGGTCTCCACGCGATAACACTCGATCACGTCGCCGACACGCATGTCGCCGTAATTTTCGAACGCCATGCCGCATTCCTGGCCGGACTGCACTTCCTTCACTTCATCCTTGAAGCGCTTCAGCGTCGAGAGCTTGCCTTCATGCACGACGACGTTGTCGCGGATCAGGCGCACATTGGCGCCGCGTTCCACGGTGCCGTCGGTGACGCGGCAGCCGGCGACCTTGCCGACCTTGGAAATGTTGAACACTTCCAGGATCTGCGCATTGCCCAGCATGGTTTCGCGCAACGTCGGCGCGAGCAGGCCGGACATCGCCTTTTTGATGTCGTCGACGAGATCGTAGATGATGTTGTAGTAGCGGATTTCGATGCCGTTGCGCTTGGCGGCCGCCGCGGCTTCCTTGTTGGCTCGCACCGAGAAGCCGATGATCGCGGCGTTGAAACCTTCCGCCAGCGTAACGTCGGATTCGGAGATGCCGCCGACGCCCGCATGCAGGATGCGGGCTGCGACTTCGTCGGTGCCGAGTTTCTCCAGCGAACCCAGAATGGCTTCGAGCGAGCCCTGCACGTCGGCTTTCACGATCAGCGGGAATTCCTTGCGGCCCGCGGTCTTGAGCTGCGACATCATCTGCTCGAGCGAGCCGCGCATGCCGGAAATCGAGGCGGCGGCGTTCTCGCGCTTCTGGTGGGCGCGATAGCTCGTGACCTGGCGGGCGCGGGCTTCGTTCTCGACCACGGCGAGGCGGTCGCCGGCTTCCGGAGGGCCGTTGAAGCCCAGCACTTCGACCGGCACCGAAGGTCCGGCCTCGTCGAGGTTCTCGCCCTGGTCCGAAATCAGCGCGCGGACGCGGCCCATCTCGGCGCCGGCCACGATGATGTCGCCGACCTTGAGCGTGCCGCGCTGCACCAGCACGGTGGCGACCGGACCGCGGCCGCGATCGAGCTTGGCTTCGATCACGGTGCCTTCGGCGGGGCGTTCCGAGTTGGTCTTGAGGTCGAGCAGTTCGGCCTGCAGCGCGATCATCTCGAGCAGCTTGTCGAGATTGGTCTTGTTCTTGGCGGAAACCTCGACGTCGACGACTTCGCCGCCGAACGATTCAACCTGAACCTCGTGCTGCAGCAGTTCGGTGCGCACGCGTTCCGGCTTGGCATCGGGCTTGTCGATCTTGTTGATCGCGACGATCATCGGAACCTTCGCCGCCTTGGCGTGGTTGATCGCTTCCACCGTCTGCGGCATGACGCCGTCATCGGCCGCCACCACCAGGATCACGATATCGGTGACCTTGGCGCCGCGCGCGCGCATCGCGGTAAACGCGGCGTGGCCGGGCGTATCGATGAAGGTGATCTTCTTGCCGCTTTCCGGCGAGGTCACCTGATAGGCGCCGATATGCTGGGTGATGCCGCCGGCTTCGCCCGACACCACGTTGGCGTGGCGAAGCGCGTCGAGCAGCGAGGTCTTGCCGTGGTCGACATGGCCCATCACGGTGACGACCGGCGAGCGCGGCTCGGTATCGGTGGAATCGTCGACGACGTCGAACAGGCCCTCTTCGACGTCGGACGCGGCGACGCGCTTGACGGAATGGCCCATTTCCTCGGTGATCAACTGCGCGGTGTCGGCGTCGATCACGTCGGTGATCTTGTGCATCGCGCCCTGCTTCATCAGCAGGCGGATGACGTCGACCGCGCGTTCCGACATGCGGTTGGCGAGTTCCTGGATCGTGATCGCTTCCGGGATCACCACTTCACGAATAAGCTTTTCCTTCGGCTCGTTCGCGGCGTGGCCCTTCAGGCGCTGGGTGCGGCGGCGGAACGAGGCGATCGAACGCTCGCGCACGTCGTCGGCATTGAGCGCGGTGACCAGCGTCAGGCGGCCGCGTTCCTTCTGCGGACCCGGCTTGTGGGTCGTCTTCGGGGGCGTCACGGCACGGACGGCGCCGCCGGGGCCGCGACGGACCTGGCGCGGACCTTCATCCTCGTCGGAACCATCGGCGGCAACGCCGGGAGCGCGCGCGGGTGGCACCGCCGCGGTAGCCGGACGGGCGCCAGCCGGGCGGGCTGCGGCCGGTCGGGCTGCAGCTGGTGCCGGTGTCGTCGCCGCGGTTGCGGTCTTGGCCTCGGCCTCGCCAAATCGCTTCTTGGCTTCGACTTCGGCCTTGCGCTTGGCTTCCTCTTCCAGCCGGTGCCGTTCTTCCTCGGCCTTGCGGCGGGCTTCGGCGGCTTCGCGTTCGGCCTGTTCGATGCCTTCACGGCTGGCGCGGCGCTTGGCTTCTTCCTCGGCCAGCCGCCGTTCCTCGACTTCGCGCACCTTGGCGTCGGCCAGCGCGCTCGCGCGCGCCGAACGCTCGTCTTCCGTTAGCGTCCGAAGCACCACGCCGGAGCCGCTTCGCGCTGCGCCGGGCGCTGCCGCGGGGCGGGAGAGGGGGGGCTTTGCAGCGGGCGCCGGCTTGGCGGCGACCGGCTCGGGCGCGTGCGTTTCGGTGGCGGGCGCGTCGCCGCCGACGCGGCGCTTGCCACGCTTCTCGACCACGACCTGCTTGGTCCGGCCATGGCTGAAGCTCTGGCGCACGGTGCCCGTCTCGACCCGCGGCTTTAGCGTCAAGGTCTTGGTCGGAACACTCAGAGTCTTGTCGCCAGGCGTTTTGGTATCAACCATTCAGCAGTCCTAATCTCGTTACGTTGTGCGCATCCGCACAGTCATTGAAGCAAGGCTTCGGAACCAATCTTCGTCAGTCAGAATTTCTGGCCGCCATCCCCGGTCTTGTCGTCGTCGTCCATCCGGTATCGAACCAGGATCTGGCAGCGCGACAGGAACGTTTTGCTCGCCGGGCCCGCGAGCAGCGCAGCATGTATCACATTTGACCGGCCCAGTGCCAAATCCAATTGTGCCGAGGTTAAAGCGGTAACGATCGGTAAACCCCGCGATTCACCGATATTTCCGGTCCTTTGCCCGGCGATAGCGTCCAATTTGCGGATTCCGTCGGCCGCGCCGTCGGAAGCGTGGATCAGGGCTCCGGCCCTGCCCTGTTCGAGCAGGCCCTCGACCTTGGCAAAGCCGGAAATGACCTGCCCGGCCTTGGCCGCCATGGCCAGCGCCTCGGTGCAGCTTCGTTCCAGCAGGGCCTCGGTATCGGCGGGAAGGGTCGGTGCAACCCGAACGTCGCGCTTGAACCCTCGCTTAAATTGGTGACGCCGCACCGCTTCCGCAACGGTCCGGCGCGAGGCCTGGACCCACAGGCCACGGCCGGGCAGCTTGCGCTTCAAATCGGGGATTACGTCGCCCGACGGGGCGACCACAAACCGGATCAGCTCGTCGATCGGGCGGACCTCGCGACTGACCGCGCACATCCGCATGGTCGCGGACTTGTCGGTCCGCGGCCCATGGTCGAGATCGGGATCAGCCAAAGCGAGCATGCCTGTTTAGTGGCTCCGGTCATCTGCGCACGGTCTGTGCGCAGAAAAGATTTTCGGTTTTGCGGAACACCCGCATTACGCCGTCTGGTCTTCGGTGGTCTCGGCCGCCTCGGATTGCTTGGCGAGTTCGGCCTCGGTGATCCAGCCGGCGATCACGCGGGCCTGCATGATCATGCGCTCGGCATCGTCGCGCGAGATCTCGTTTGCGTCGAGAATGCCGGGGAACTTGGTCGGCTCGCCGCCTTCCTTGCGCTCGGTCCAGCCGACAAGATCGTCGGTCGCACAGCCCGCCAGATCCTCGACGGACTTGATGTCGTTCTCGCCGAACTTGACCAGCATCTTCGAGGTCACGCCGGGCACCGTCTTCAAAGCATCATCCACGCCGAGCTCCTTACGCTTGTTTTCCAGCTCCGTTTCGAGCTGTTCCAGGTATTCTCTCGCCCGGCTCTGCAGCTCGTTGGCGGTTTCTTCGTCAAAGCCTTCGATGCCGGCCAGTTCCTTGGCGTCAACCAGCGCGAGTTCCTCGACCGAGGTAAAGCCTTCCGACGCCAGCAATTGGCCAACGACCTCGTCGACGTTCAGCGCTTCCATGAAGACGCGGGTCGAGTTCTCGAAATCGGCCTGGCGGCGCTCGGATTCTTCCTGCTCGGTGAGGATGTCGATGTCCCAGCCGGTCAATTGCGAGGCAAGGCGGACATTCTGGCCGCGGCGGCCGATCGCCAGCGAGAGCTGGTTGTTGGTGTCGGGGACCACCACCTCGATCCGCTCGCGGTCTTCGTCGATCACGACCTTGGCGACTTCGGCAGGCGCCAGCGCGTTGACGACAAAGGTCGCGATGTCAGGCGACCACGGAATGATGTCGATCTTCTCGCCCTGCAGTTCGTTCACCACGGCCTGCACGCGCGAGCCGCGCATGCCGACGCAGGCGCCGACCGGATCCACCGAGGAATCCCTCGAAATCACGCCGATTTTCGCGCGCGAGCCGGGATCGCGGGCCACCGCCTTGATCTCGACGATGCCGTCATAGATCTCAGGCACTTCCTGCGCGAACAGCTTGGCCATGAATTGCGGATGAGTGCGGGAGAGGAAGATCTGCGGTCCGCGGGTTTCGCGGCGGACATCGAAGATGTAGGCGCGGACGCGGTCGCCGTTGCGGAACACCTCGCGCGGCAGCATTTCGTCGCGGCGGATGATGGCCTCACCGCGGCCGAGATCGACGATCACGCTGCCGTATTCGACGCGCTTGACGACGCCGTTGACGATATCGCCGATGCGGTCCTTGAATTCCTGGTATTGCCGGTCGCGCTCGGCTTCGCGGACCTTCTGCACGATCACCTGCTTGGCGGATTGCGCGGCGATGCGGCCATATTCCAGCGGCGGCAGGGTGTCGGCGATGGTGTCGCCGACCTGGGCGCCCGGGTTGGCGCGCTGCGCGTCCGCCAGCGAAATCTGGTTCGAGGAGTTCTCGACCTGCTCGACGACAAGCATGTGGCGCGACAGTCGCAGCTCACCCTTCTTGGCGTCGATCTCGGCGTGAACATCGGTCTCGCTGCCGTAACGGGCGCGGGCCGCCTTGGCGATGGCGTCTTCCATCGCAGCGATCACGATCCCGCGGTCGATCGACTTTTCGCGGGCGACCGCGTCTGCGATCTGCAGCAGTTCGAGTTTGTTGGCACTGACGGCCATAGCCTAGTCTCCTTCGGTAGGATCGAGGTCGCCTCTGCGCAGTCTTTCTGCGGCGAGGCGGTGTTTCTTGGTATTGGTCGGCTCGGGCTTTTTGGGCTCCAGCTTCTTGCCAGTCTTGCTTCCGGTCTTGGGCTTCGGCTTGTTGCTCCTGGCCGGGTCGCTTTTTTTGGCGTGCGGCGGCGGTGGCGGCGCCAGCCCGAGATTCTGTTTCAATTCGCGCTCGGCGGCCTTGCCGCGCCGCATCGATTCCGCAATCAATTCGTCGGTCAAAACCAGTCGCGCATCGGAAATGTCTTCCATCACCAGCAGCACGTCGGCATCTTCGCCCGCGCGTATGTCATCCCGATGTAACCGCACGGCATCGCCTTCGACGCCGCCGAGCGTACCACGGAAACGCTTGCGGCCCTGATGGGCGACAGCCATCTCGACCTTCACGAGATGACCGGCGTAGCGCTCGAAATCGGAGCGGCGCACCAGCGGTCGATCGATGCCCGGCGAGGATATCTCCAACCGGTAGGCGCGGTCGATCGGATCGGCGACGTCGAGCACCGGCGACAGCGCCCGCGATATCGCCTCGCAATCCTCGATCTGCATCGTACCATCAGGCCGTTCGGCCATGATCTGGACCGTGCAGCCGGCCTCGCCTGAAATCTTGATCCGGACCAGCCGGTAGCCCATTCCCTGCAAAACCGGTCCGGCCACCGCCGATACCCGCGCGGCGGCGCCCGGCTCGACGACGAGACGGGGCTCGGCCAGCAACTCGGCATCCACGGAACCAGCAGTTGGATCGGTCATGTCCAGGGTCAAAAGCGTCTTGCTTGCATGGGTTTAGGCCGGGCCTTAACCGGCGGTCCGGCCGGTTCCCCGAACCGCGCCTTTAAGGCCCTTCTGGGCCGGGCTCGTTCAGGTAATAAAAAAGAGCGGGTCCCGGGGGGCCCACTCTCAATACGCGATCGTATGAGAACCATAAGTTGGGGCGGATATAGCGGTTTTTGCGCAATCCGACAAGGCCCGGGATCCCGTTAAGTCCGATTTTGCCAAGCTTTGCGAGCGGGGGCAAAGTCTAACCCTTCATTCACGAACCCTGCCTAGATTTCCCGAAAACCAGCCAATTCAGGCCGGTTTGAGTGGGTTTATGATAATTTCACCATCGCTGATCCCGGAACTCGACGACATTGTCAGTCGTGGCGACCCCAAGCGTCGCGCCGATGCCGCGCGCCGCATCAGCGAGCTTTTCTTGCAAGGGGCGGCGAGCTTCCGCTCCGATCACGTCGATCTGTTCGACGGAGTCCTGACCAGTCTCGTCCCGCATGCCGAGATTGAAGCGCGCGCCGAGCTCGCCGAGCGCCTGTCGCTGCTGGCGAACGCGCCGCGTGGTCTGGTCGGCCAGCTTGCCCACGAAGATGAGATTGCCATCGCAGGCCCGCTGCTGCGCCGCTCGCCGGTCATCGACGAAAAGATGCTGGTCGAAATCGCGTCGATGAAGGGTCAGGGTCATCTGCTGGCGATGGCGGAACGGCCGACGCTTTCATCCGATCTCACCGACGTCATTGTCGCCCGCGGCGAACGCGACGTCATCAGGCGGACCGCCGGCAATGCGGGCGCAGCCTTTTCCGAGAACAGCTATTCGACGCTGATCAAGCGCGCCGGCCAGGATGGCGTGCTGACCATCAAGCTTGGCCAGCGCGACGATCTGTCACCTACGAATCTGAAGGAGCTGCTCTCCGGCTCCATCGACGTCATCCGCCGCCGCCTGTTCCAGGTCGTCAAGCCCGAGCGGCAGGCCGACATCCAGCAGGCGATGGCCGCCATCACCGGCCCGTCCGAACGCGAGGAGCGGCGCGACTTCATGCCGGCGCAGCGCACGGTGCTGAAGCTCCACCGCGAAGGCATGCTCGGCGAAGGTGCATTGCTCAATTTTGCCAGGGCCTTCAAATACGAGGAGTCGATCGCCGCGCTGTCGGCGATGACCGGCGTCAAGATCGAAACCCTCGATCGCCTGATCGGTGGCGATCGCTACGATCCGATCCTGATCGCCGGGAAGTCCATCGATATCGAATGGGCGACCGTGCGCGCGCTGATCCTGCTTCGGCTCGGTCCGAACCGGACGGCATCCCCCGCCGACATCGAAAGCGCGCGGGTGAACTACGTGCGCCTGATGCCCTCGACCGCCCAGCGCGTCGTCGCGTTCTGGAAGACGCGGTAATCCGGCCTCAGGCCCTCTCCGTCATCGCGAGCGAAGCGAAGCAATCCATCTCTCCGCTTGCCGAGCAATGGATGGCTTCCGGGCTCGTGTGCGCACGCCCCGGAAAGACGGCTCTAACCAACCCGCCGAAACCGCAGATACGCCGCCACGCGTCCCTCGCGCTCGGCCTTGCGGCCGTAGCGCGTCATGGTGTAGCCGTCCCACGGCCTTTGCCAATCGATGGCGCGCTCCGCGGTCCAGAGAAAATCGGAGCTGCGCATCAGATGCGCCAGCGTCCACGCGCAGTAATCGTCGATGTCGCTGACGAAACGGAATTCGCCGCCGTCTTTCAGGATGCGCGCCATTGCGTTGACGGTAGCGTCCTGCACGAAGCGCCGCTTCCAGTGCCGCCGCTTCGGCCAGGGATCGGGATGGATCAGATCGATCCGCGCCAGCGATCGCGGCGGAGCCCAGGCCAGCAATTCCGCGGCGTCGCCGGCATAGAGCCTGATATTGCCGATGTTGTGGGCTTCGATCTGCGTCAGGATCTTGGCCATGCCGTTGACATAGGGCTCGCAGCCGATGAACCCGATATTCGGAAAGGCTTGCGCCTCCGCGATCAGATGCTCGCCGCCGCCAAATCCGATTTCGAGCCTGACATCATCGATCTCGCCTTCGAAGAGATCGGCGAGACGCTCCGGCGCGCCCGTTCCGATATCGAGCGCCAGATGCGGCAGCAGATTATCAATCAGGTCGGCTTGGTGGATGCGAAGCTTGTGACCCTTGCGGCGGCCGAAGAACGAGCCGCGCGCATGTGCCGACGCGCCGTCATCCGGCGTCGCGTCGCGGTCGCCGGTATCGCGCGGGGCGGTCATCATCGCAGCGTCTGGTACAGCCGGTACAACAGCCGCGCCCTCGGCTCGATCGAGGAGATGTACATCTGCTCGTAATGGGTATGCGCGCCCTGGCCGTCGACGCCGAGCCCGTCCAGCGTTGCGGTATGCGGCGCGGTAAAATTGCCGTCGGAGCCGCCGCCGGTCGACGTATCGACCAGATCGAAACCGATCTCCGCCGCAATCGTTCTGGCATGCTCGTAAAGCGCGGCCCCGGCATTGCTCTTTTCGTAAGGCGGGCGGTTCAACTCGCCGATCACCTTGACGGTGACGCCCTCGGTGCGCGATTTCAGATTGAGGATTTTCGCCGTGATTTCGTCGGAATCCGAAATGGTCGGCACGCGCAAATCGACCTCGGCATAGGCCTCCTCCGCGACCACGTTCGGCTTTGTGCCGCCGCGGACCACGCCGACATTGACGGTGATGCCGCGCGCCAGATCGTTCATCGCCGCCAGCGTCTGGATGACATTGCCGAGTTCGCGAATGGCGCTGCGGCCGTCCTCGGGCCTGGTGCCGGCATGCGAGGGCACGCCCTTGATGAAAACCTCAAAGCGCCCGACGCCCTTGCGCCCCGTCACGATCTTGCCGCCGTCGCGCGCCGGTTCGGTGACCAGCACATATTTCGCTTTCCGTCCCTCGGCCTCGATCAGCGCGCGCGACGTCGGGCTGCCGATCTCTTCATCGGAGACATAGAGCTGGGTGATGCCGAGCGATGGCCACGCGCCGTCAGTGCAAACCTGGCGAAACGCGTGATGGGCGAGATAGGCGCCGCCCTTCATGTCGTAGATGCCCGGGCCGAATGCGCTGTCGCCCGCGATCCGGAACGGCAGCCGCTCGATGAAGCCAAGCGGATGCACCGTATCGAGATGGCTCAACACCAGGATTCCCGGAGCGTCCTGCCCCCATGACGAGCGCGCCACCAGATGATCGCCGCAGCCGGAGTGCCCGGCGATCCGCTCCACGGTGGCGGGCAGGCCGCGATAGCTTTCAGCGACGAGGTCGGCGAGCTTGTTGACCTGTTCGGGCGCTTCGGTGGGGGTCTCGATCTCGACCCAGCGGCGGATGCCCTCGAGGATCGTCATGGAATCGAACGGATTGGGTGTCGTCATGTCGTATCCGATACGGCGTCATTCTCCGATGCGCAATTGCACATCGCGGACTCGCACCAACGTGTCCGAAATGATGGCATATTCCAGAATACGAAATTATCAAACCGGCGCGGATGAAAATCAGCGCTGATCGGGGCCATCGCGCGACGCGATCTGCTCGACCAGCTCGACGATCGAGCGCCGCATTTTGGAATCGCCGATGCGCGTGAACGCCCGCGTCAGCGCGAGACCCTCCGATGTGGCGAGGAAATCGGACACGTAGGCCGGGGAGGCGCCTTCGGCGAAGCCGTTGCCATTCACCGCGCCGCTTGGCCCGCCATCGAACAGAAACGACACCGGGACCTGCAATATCTCGGATATCTGCTGCAGGCGGCTGGCGCCGACCCGGTTGGTGCCTTTCTCGTATTTCTGAACCTGCTGGAAAGTAAGGCCGAGCGCTTCGCCCAGTTTTTCCTGGCTCATGCCCAGCATGATGCGGCGCATCCGGACGCGGCTGCCGACATACTTGTCAACCGGATTGGGCGCTTTGGTGGACATCTGCATCGCTCCTGGATTGGCGCCGGGAATGAGGCAGTGGAAGGCCTGTGCCCCAGGCGCCGATACCGTCAAATCTGCTCGGAGGATCGGGTAGAATTGCGGGACGATCTGAGCAATGAAGTGACTGGTTGTTGTTATTCTCTTGCAACCGCAGAAAGCGAATCGCAGGCTGTCTGTCAACTGGTGGAACCGCACAGTCAGCTTTTTTAGTAAACCAGTGACAATTGGCGATGTGCAAATCTCAGGCAGCCTGCTTTGCCGCGCGGCGTCTGACGATGAAGATCAGGGCGGCGGCCACGATGATGGCGGCCGGGATATCTCCAAGACGAGCATAAACCGTCGGCGGCAGCGCCGACGGCAGGCTGGCATCGAGCACGCCTTCGATGCCGAGACCGAGCCGTGCCACAATTCGTCCCGAGGGATCGATCACCGCCGAGATGCCGGTGTTGGCGGCGCGCACCATCGGCAGCCCCTCTTCGATGGCGCGGAGCCGCGCCTGTTGCAGGTGCTGATAGGGGCCCGTCGAATTTCCGAACCAGCCGTCATTGGTCAGGTTGACGATCCATCCGGGGCGGTCATCACGCGCTGCAATATTCCCGGGAAAAATCGCTTCGTAACAAATCAGCGGCAGCGCGCGCGGCGCATTCGGGATCTCCGTCGTGCGGCGCCGCGCGCCCGGAATGAAGCCGCCATGCACCTTTGTCAGCTGCACGAAGCCGAGCTTTTCCATCCACTCCTGAAACGGCAGATATTCGCCGAACGGCACCAGATGCAGCTTGTCGTAGACGGACAGCACGCCACCGTCATGGTCGATCACATATATCGAGTTGTAGGCGCGGCTGACGCGGGCGCCAGGCGGTCCGTCCGGGGCGCGCACCGAGCCGGTCATCAGCACCGTGCCCTTCGGCAGCAGCTCGGCGATCTGCGCCATCGCGTCCGCTTCCCGCGTCAGGAAGAACGGGAAAGCCGATTCCGGCCAGATCAGGATCTGCACGTCGCGCACGCCGGTGGATTGCGGTCCGGAAGCGCGGTCGGACAGAGCAAGGTATTTCTGCATCACCTCCGCCTTGGCGGCATAGTTGAATTTGACGTCCTGCTGCAGGTTCGGCTGCATGATGCGTAGCCTGACCTTGGTCAATGCGGTCGGCTGCAGCGCCAGCCGCGCGGCGCCGTAGACACCCATCGCGATGAGCAGCGACAGCGCCGCCACCGGCGCGAGCCAGGGCTTTCGGCCGCGCGAAGACCCGTCAATCAGCGCCGCCGGGCTCGCAAAGATCGCTACGCTGAGGAAGGTCATGCCCCACAGCCCGATCAGCGATGCCGTCTGCGCCAGCGCCAGCGGCTCCGACAGCGCGTAGCCGAAGGCATTCCAGGGAAAGCCCGACAGCACATAGCCGCGCAGCCATTCGCTGACCGTGAGCCCGATCGCGAGCGCCAGCACCCGCGAGGCATCCCGCGTCCAGATCAGCCGCGCCAGCGCGAAGCCGAGCGCGGGAAACAGGGCCAGGTAGGCCGGCAGGCCGAGCACCGCGAACGGCATCAGCCAGGCAAAGGTCGGCGCGTCGACCAGGAAGGCGTTGCCGGTCCAGTAGAGCCCGGGCACGAAATAGCCGAGCCCGAACCAGAAGCCTGATAGTGCCGCTGCCGGCACGCCGCGCCATTTTCCGGCCGCGGCCCCGTCGATCAGCCAGACCGCGACCGGAAAGGTGATGAACAGCACCGGCCAGGCATTGAACGGTGCCATCGACAGCGCCGACATCGCGCCCGCGACCAGCGCGATCGCGGCGCGCTTCCAGCCCCAGGCGAGGATGATCGAGAGTCCCGCCACGCGGAATTTGCTTGGAGGCATCACTGCGAGCCGGCTCCGTCGCTGGAGCTCGGTGGCGTGTTGTCATTGGCCTGCGGCGTGCTGCTATCGGGCGCGCTCTCGCGGCGGCTGCGCTCGCGCGCCGTGCGCGGCGTCGGACGTTCCTTCCGAATCCCGATCCGCAGCCGCTTGACCCGCCGCGGATCGGCATCGAGCACCTCGATCTCGAAATTGCCCGGGCCCGCAATGATCTCGCCGCGCACCGGCAGACGGCCGACCTGCGCCACCAGGTAGCCGCCCAGCGTCTCGACTTCTTCGCCGGCCTCGCCGGTGACGAATTCCTCGCCGATCATTGTGCGCGCATCCTCGAGGCTGGCGCGGGCGTCGGCGATGAATGCATTGTCTCCCTGCCGGATGATCGATGGCGGCTCGTCGCTGTCGTGCTCGTCGTCGATCTCGCCGACGATCTGCTCGACGATGTCCTCGATCGACACCAGCCCGTCGGTGCCGCCATATTCGTCGACCACCAGCGCCAAATGGATGCGCGAGGCCTGCATCTGCGCCAGCAGGTCGATCGCCCGCATCGACGGCGGCACATACAGCAGCTTGCGGATGATGTTGGCTTCCGCCAGCGGCAATGCGAGGTCGACCGCGCGCAGGTCAAGGCCCGCCGGGAACGGCTTCTTGCGCTTCGGCTTGGTGGTGTCGCCGACCCGCGCCCTCGCGGTCATGAACGCCAGGAGGTCGCGGATGTGAACGATGCCTTCGGGATCGTCGAGCGTTTCGTTGTAGACCACAAGTCGCGAATGCGCCGCGCTTTCGAACAGGCTCATTAGTTCGCCGAGCGGAATATCCCGCTTCACCGCGACGATGTCGGCGCGATGCACCATCACGTCGGCGATCCGCCGCTCGTTGAGGCCGAGGATGTTGCGCAGCATGGTGCGCTCGATGGCGGAGAAGCCGACATCATCCGGGGTGGAGGCGTCGAGCACGACCTGCAGATCGGCGCGGACCGATCCTGCCCTCCAGCCGAACAGCGTGCGGATCGCGCGCATCAGCCAGCTGTCGGCGGTCGGACGCAGCACCTCGCCCTCCTGCACCACTGCTGGCAGGTTGGGCGTGTCCCGCGGATTGTCCTGTATCGGGTCGGAGTCCGGCATTTTAGTCCATCCGCTCCCGGTCCGCATGCGGGTCTCGGTCCGCATACGGATCTGGAATACCGAGCTGCGCGAGAATCTCCCGTTCGAGACCTTCCATGGCTTCGGCGTCGTCGTCTTTCTCGTGATCATATCCGATCAAATGCAGGAACCCGTGGATCGCCAGATGGCTGAGGTGATGATCGAACGGCTTTTCTTCGTCGTCGGCCTCTTTCCGCGTGGTCTCGTAGGCAATGGCGATATCGCCGAGCATCCGTGGCGCGTCGGCAGGCGCGCTTGCGCTCGGCTGCAGCGCCGGAAACGACAGCACGTTGGTCGGCTTGTCGATGCCGCGCCAGTTGCTGTTGAGCGTGCGGATGCCGGCATCGTCGGTCAGCATGACGGCGAGCTCGGCCTCGCCGACATCGGCATCGGCGATTTCGGCCGCCGCATTGATGGCGCGATGGATCACCGCCTCGGCGTCCGGCTCGGTCTGCCAGCAATCGGCGACGACCAGAACTTCGGTGAGGGGCAGGGCGGACGACACGAGCGTTCCAGCGCTTTGCATTGCCATGTTCGGGTTACGCCCCGGGCCTGCCTGCGGCAGGTCCGGCGCCGACGATTTCTGGGTCAAGATTTGTTGGTTGCCGGTTTTTGCGGCAATCCCTCATAGGCGGCGACGATCCGCGCCACCAGTTCATGGCGGATGACGTCTTCCGCGGTGAATTTCACCTGCGAAATGCCCTCGACGCCGTCGAGCAGCTTGACCGCTTCGGCAAGCCCCGAGGCCTGTCCGTTCGGCAGGTCGACCTGCGACGGATCGCCGGTGATGATCATGCGGCTGTTCTCGCCGAGCCGGGTCAGGAACATCTTCATCTGCATCGAAGTGGTGTTCTGGGCTTCGTCGAGGATGATGACGGCATTGGTCAGCGTGCGGCCGCGCATGAACGCCAGCGGCGCGATCTCGATCTCGCCGGCCTGCAGCGCGCGCTCGACGATGCGCGAATCCATCAAATCGTACAGCGCGTCGTAGATCGGCCTTAAGTAAGGATCGACCTTTTCCCGCAAGTCGCCAGGCAGGAAGCCGAGCCGCTCGCCGGCCTCGACCGCGGGCCGCGACAGGATGATGCGATCGACTTCCTTGCGTTCGAACAATTGCGCGGCATGCGCCACCGCAAGCCAGGTCTTGCCGGTGCCTGCGGGGCCGACGCCGAACACCATCTCGTGGCGCTTCAACGCACGAATGTAGGAATCCTGCGCGGCGGTGCGTGCCCGCACCGGACGCTTGCGCAGGTTGATGGTCTCGAACGACGATTTGGCGGTCTTGGCGTCGAACTCGAACAGCGAGCCCTGGGCCAGCACGGCACGGATCGCGCCTTCGACTTCGCCCTGCGAGAGGTCATGTCCCTGCAAGGCCTGGGCATAGAGCGTCTCCAGCACGCGCCGCGCGGCGTCGCAGCCGTCGCGGGAGCCGGCGATGGTGATGTGGTTGCCGCGGGAATCGACGACGATACCGAGCCGCCGTTCGACCAGCGCCAGGTTTTGCCCGTAGGGGCCGACCAGCGCGGAAGCGGCGCGGTTGTCGTCGAAGTCGATGACGACCTGGGTCTCGGGCGGAACTTGCATGTCGCGGTCAAATTTGCGGCTGGGAGCTAGCGAAGGCGAATCCGATGCGCTTTTTGGCAAGGGTTCAGGCTCCCTGAGTTTCTTGAGAAGGATTGGTTTCTTGAGAAGAAAGGGTCATGGATGAAAGCGTTGATGGTGCAGCGTCAGCGGGGGCGGCTGCGAGTTCGCCGAGCAGGCTGTAACGCTCGAGGCTGCCGATCGTGACCGGCAGCACCTGTCCGATGATGTCAGGCGAGGCAAAGACATGCGCGGGCTGAAGGTACGCGGTGCGGCCGACGATCTGGCCGGGATTGCGGGCCGCGCGTTCGAATAGCACATCGACGGTGTTGCCAATCATGGCCTTGTTGAAGGCCGATTGCTGGCTGTCGATCAATTCCTGAAGCCGCACCAATCGCTCGTCCATTTCAGCCGCTGACACCGTCTCCTGCATGTCCGCCGCCGGCGTGCCGGGCCGAGGCGAATATTTGAACGAATACGCCCCAGCGTATCCGATTTGCATGACAAGCGCGAGGGTCGCGGCAAATTCTCCCTCGGTTTCGCCGGGGAAGCCGACGATAAAATCCGATGAAAAAGCAATGTCTTGGCGGGCTGTGCGAAAACGGTCGATGACGCGGCGATAATCATCGGCGGTATGCTTGCGGTTCATGGCCGCCAGGATCCGGTCGGAGCCGGACTGCACCGGAAGGTGCACGAACGGCATCAGCGCGGCGAGATCGCGATGCGCCGCAATCAGCGAATCGTCGACGTCGCGGGGATGGCTGGTGGAGTAACGCAGCCGCACGATACCCTCGATTTCGGCAAGCCGATGCAGCAGCCTGCCGAGCGGCCAGGTCCGTCCGTCGGGGCCTTCGCCGTGATAGGCGTTGACGTTCTGGCCAATGAGCGTGATCTCGCGCACGCCGTTGTCGGCGAGCCGCTTCACGTCGTCGACAATCTTCGCCACCGGGCGCGAGACTTCCGCGCCGCGCGTATAGGGCACCACGCAGAAGGTGCAGAACTTGTCGCAGCCTTCCTGCACGGTGACGAAAGCGGAAATGCCGCGCGCGCGGATCGCATCCGGTTTGGGAGCCGGGAGAAAACCGAACTTGTCCTCCACCGGGAATTCGGTCTCGAGCGCACGGCCTTCGCTCTTCGCGCGCGCCAGTAATTGCGGCAGATGATGATAGCTCTGCGGCCCGACCACGACGTCGACAACAGGCGCGCGGCGGATGATCTCCGCGCCCTCGGCCTGCGCCACGCACCCCGCGACCGCGATGCGCATCTCGCGGCCGTTACGCGCCGCCTCATCCTTGGCGACCCGCAGCCGCCCGAGTTCGGAGTAGACCTTTTCGGAAGCCTTCTCGCGGATGTGGCAGGTGTTGAGGATCACCAGATCGGCATCCTCGGCACTGGCTGTCTCCACAAAGCCTTCGCCCGCCAGCGTGTCCACCATGCGTTGCGCATCGTAGACGTTCATCTGGCAGCCATAGGACTTGATATGCAGCTTGCGCGGCGGCTTCATGGAACCTTGGGTGTCGGGCTTATGGGGCGCCAATCCGGCGTCAGGGGGTCAATTATAGGCTCGAGAGCCGGAAATCCAGCGTCATACCCCTTATTCCGAGGCGAAAACCTTGCGTTTGGCGGGGCGATGGCCTGTTATCCATCGCGTTTGGAACAAGAATAGTCGCGCAAATCAGCGTACCGGGGGGAATTGCATCATGTCTCGTTTCGCCACAGCTCTATTTACATGCCTTACCGCCGCGGCCCTTGCGGGTGGCCCTGCGTTGACGCCCACGATCGCCATGGCTGCACCTGGGAAGGCTGCGCCTGTGGCCAAGGCTGACAGGGCCGCGCTAAAGACGGCCATTGTTGCATGCAAGGCGCGGGCGAAGGGCGAAAAAGTGAAGTGGCTCGCGCGCCGGAAGTACGTCAACAATTGCGTGACCGAGAAACTTAAGGACCGTCCCCACATCGACGTTATGGACGTGCTCAAGAACCATCCGGACATGAAAGATCTTCCGATGGAGAAATACGACGCCAGTTAGAGCGCGGACTCATTGGCACGCAACCAAATGCGGATTGATGCAAGCTTGACGAACGCTAGATAGTTGGCGGCGAGTTTGTCGTATCAGGTTGCGACACGCCGACATTGCTTGCGAGCGACTCATATCTTGGTAATCATTGTCCACGATGCTGGCTCCGTGCTGGTGCATGCGAACGATGGAGGTGTCGATCATCTGCCGGCCGCGTCGTGACCGGCGGCCAGTGCATCCATGATCCGGTCCCAGACGCCAGCCTGCCGCCTTCCAAAACATATTACGAAACTTGATCTATCTGAGTAATCCTGCGTGCGTGGCGCGCTTCTCCGGGAAACGGTGCTGCGAGCCAGCGCGTGACGGCGTCTTTGGCTTGATCGAGAGTAAGAAACCGAAGGCCGAGGGAGAGCGCATTTGCGTTGTTGTGTTCGCGCGTCGACATGAGAATATCCAGATGTTTTCCGGAAGCGTCCACTTGCTCGTTCCCAGGATCACCATAGTAGAGCGCGCAGCGAACGCCTTTAAACCTGTTCGCTACGATTGCTTCGCCTTGTCCGGAAGCCCCGGCAACGATGGCACGACTGTCTTTCCCTGCAGCGACGTCTTCCGAAAGTTTCTTGGCGGCAACGGCAATGATTCCCGGGTAGTCGTCCCGCGGATCGTTTACCAGGGCACCGCAGTCTTCGACTTCGCATTTGAGTTGATCGCGGACATATTCGACAAGCTTATTTTTGGCATCAAATCCGGCATGGTCCGACGCGAAATACACTTTGATGGCCATATCGTAGCGCCTTCAGACTAGGAGTTTTTTCCAGTCTTTAGATAAATTTCCAAGTGGTCATGCTGCTGGAAAGCATGCCATCGAGGCCTTTAACCGAGATTCGAACCGTCCGATACCAGGTTTCTGCCGCAAGAATCATTTGTCCGCTGGCTCGGATGGCGGTGGCGAACGATCGCACGCTGCTCGCTCGCGACGAAACAGCGCTGAGCCGCTTGAGTCCGGTTGTGGAGCGCTTTTCGGACATGGCGCGACCCGACTTTAGTCCGTTATGCGCACCAAAACGGACGTCCGCCGACTGCTCTGAATTTATGAGTTCACGCCCCAGATCTATCTGGGCTGCTGGCGAGCGGCCTCTCCCGACCGGTTGCCGTTTGCATTATCCCAGAGATCGAACAGTTCGGGCGGCGGAACCTCTACCCATTCGTTGCCGAGGTTGATGCGGTAGGGGGTGCCGCTCGAAGCGGCCAGGCGCCACAATTTTGGATCGACGGGGCGGCCGTGGGCGCGCACCCATCGCGCGATCGGATCCAGCGCCGCCGCCTGCTTTGCCGGCGCCAGGGTAAATCCGCCCAGCATCACGAAGCGCAATTGCCTGTCTGCGGCCAGCCGTTCGACGTCCGAAGCCGTCAGGATCGGATCGTCGCCGAGATAGCCGCCGATCGCCATGACCGGCAGGCCGGTCGAGATAATGAGCGGCGCAGCGACGTTGGCGTTGGGAACAGCGACGAGAAAGTTCGCGGCCTCGCGATTGGCGGTCAGGTAACTGATGAGCTTCTGGCGGCCGGCGTCCAACCGCGATGTCCGCATTGCCTGGCGCTCCGTATCTGACGGCGCGAGCAAAGCGGTCATGTTCGCAACCGGCGCCGCGATGTTCGGGCGCCTCAGAACGACGCTCGCGGCGGTCAGGATCGGCGGAACGAGCAGCGCGCCAATGGAAGCGACCGCGAGCAGTTTTGCGAAACTGCTGCCCTGCTGCGGCAATGCATAAAGAACGGCCGCGCAAATCACGGCGATCCCGATCGAGGTGAGCCATGTCAGGCTGAGCCAATCGGATCCGATTCCCTCGGATGGCGCCATGCAGAGATAGATTTGCCAAGAGGCCGTGGCCACGATGATCAGCGGCAGATATATCCGCCCGGACTTGCCCGCTTTCCATCTCGACCAGAGGCCTGCGACAGCGATGCCGGAAAACACGGCGAGCGGCGGACCGAGCACGGCGACATAGTAGGTGTGGATCAATCCGCCGGCAAAGCTGAGCACGATCCAGTACAGCACGAGCCAGCCGGTCCACACGCCGGCGCTGACGCGGCGTGACACGGGCGCGCCCGGACTTCGTGCGTCCAGCCAGGCGAGAATGAGGCCCGCGAGCGCGAGCGGCAGCAGCCAGGCGAACTGCGCCGCGGCCCGCGGCCGAAACAGGCGGAGCGGGCCTGTCGGCGAGTCGTCGGTCATCACGGGTTGCCGGACTGCCGTGGTTGCCGGCGCCGTCGCGCCGGAGGCGGCGGGCGAGGAGATGGCCGGATTGCCTGCGGGCGTGGACATTGCAAGGAAGCGGGCCGCGCCATTATGCACCAATGCGAGCTCAAGCATGGAATTGTGCCTGGTGCTGCCCGCATAGGGCCGGTCCCGGGCCGGCGTGAGATCGAAGAAGGTCGCCCATGACAGCGATATGGCAACGAGGACGATGCCTGCGATGGCTTGTCGCCCGAGGTGCCAGGTGACGGGAGCGCCGGGCCGGGCGAGGCTGAACGTCAGGGCCAGTACCGGCGCCAACACCAGCGCGGCTCCCATCTTGACGTTGAAGCCGATGCCGATCGCGGCCATCGCGGCGCAGAGCATCGCGAGCCGGCCGGTTTCGGCAGCCCGCATCCCCAACCACACGGCGGCCAGCAGCACCAGGATGAGACAGCTCTCGGTATTGTTGGAACGGTCGACGGCGACATTGACCGGGCTCAGCGCGAGCGACAGCGCGGCGATAAGTCCTGCCGTCCGGCCCCAATATTTCCGCACCAGCGCGTAGATGATCACTACCGCGGCCAATCCCGCCATCACCTGGGCGAGCAGAATCGAAAGCGCGCCAAAGCCGAGCAGCTTGGCGCTGGCGACCTGCAGCCAGATCGCCACCGGCGGCTTGTCGATGGAAACAAAGCCTGCGGGGTCGAACGCGTTGAAGAGAAAATTGTGCCAGCTATCCAGCATGCTGCGCACGCCCGCGGCGTAGTATTGCCTTCCAAACTCGTTCTGTGAAAGCTGCCAGGTTCGCGCAAGCATAGCCACCGCCGCAACGAGCGTGAGCGACGAGGCCGTCTTCAATATTTGGTTGTCGGGTAATCTTGGGATGCGCCGCTCCCCTCGCGCAGGTTCACCTGAAACTATCACCTGCGGGTTCCGTGCCCAGTTAACTCGCGGCAAGATTGTTGATCTGATGTCGGCGGCGACGCCGGACTTCAACCAAGCGATGCTGATCTAGCTGACCTTTCGACCGATGCGTGCAATCAGGTCGGGCAGTTGCCGCATATCGTCGAAGATCATGTCCGCTCCGGCGGCGCACAGCTTCTCGGCGTGGCCCGGCTGACAATGGCTGCCGCCGTGGAAACCGAGCACGGTCATGCCGGCGGCGCGGCCGCCGGTGACGCCAGGAACGCTGTCCTCGATAACCAGGCACTGGGCCGGTTGCACCTTCATCTGCTCGGCCGCGAATAGAAACAGATCGGGCGCCGGTTTACCGCGGCTGACCTGCGTAGCGGAGAAAATATGCGGCGCGAGTTGGTCGTAGAGGCCGGCGCAGCTGAGCCCGTGGCGAATCTTTTCGGGCGTTCCGCTGGAAGCGACGCATTTAGGCAGGCGTATCGCGCCAATGGCGTCGCCGACATGTGCGATCGCCTGCAAATCGCCCTCGTAAAATTTCAGCGTGGCCGCCTTCACCTGTTGTTCGAAGTCATCGGGTAGTTTTCGGTCGATCTCGCGTTCGATCGTTTGGCGCGCCTCGCGGTCAGACACACCGAGAAACCGTTCGAGTACCTGTTCCGATGTGATCGGGTAGCCGTGACGCGTCAATGTCTCGGCATGCGCGCGGCATGAAATGACTTCGCTGTCGACCAGCACGCCGTCGCAATCGAAAATGATGAGATCGAAATTCACGAAAAGTGGTTCACGAAAACTAGGTTTTCTCTTCGTCGAGCGGGACGCAATACAGTTCCAGCCGGTGATCGACCAGCTTGTAGCCGAGCTTGCGGGCAATCTCGGCCTGCAATTTCTCGATCTCCTCGGAAGTGAACTCGATCACCTTGCCGTCGCGCAGATTGATCAGATGGTCGTGGTGGCTGTCGGGCATCTGCTCGTAGCGCGCGCGGCCTTCGCGGAAATCGTGCCGCTCGATGATCCCGGCGTCCTCGAACAGTTTGACGGTGCGGTATACCGTCGAGATCGAGATCTTGTCGTCGACCGCGACACAGCGCCGGTAAAGTTCCTCGACGTCGGGATGGTCGACCGAATCCGCCAGCACGCGCGCGATCACGCGGCGCTGCTCGGTCATGCGCATGCCGGTGGCGGCGCAGCGTGCCTCAATGCCGGTATTTTTGTGCGCAGACGGGGATTTCAGTACGGGCATGGGTCTCAGGGCCTTCGGACGCAGGTTGCGGGGTCTTTTGCCACCCAGCGCATATTACGACAAGTCACGTCGCATCAGAAGTGCATTCAATTGCTCCCCGCCGGGTTGCTGATAATAGCGTTCCCGGCGGCCAACGACCTCAAATCCGGCCCATTCATACAGGCGCCGCGCCGGCTGATTATTTTCTTCGACCTCGAGGAACACCTTGCATACGCCGCGGCCGGCGAGATGACCGAGATGCGTCAGCAACAGGTCGCGCGACAAGCCACGGCCACGTTGGGCCGCATCGATGGCGATCGACAATAACTCCGCCTCGTCAGCCGCCCAGCGCGACACCGCAAAGCCGATGGTCTTGCGTCCAAGTCTTAGCCGGTGAACGAGCGTATTGCGCTCGGTCAGCATGACCTCGAATTCGCCTTCGCCCCAGCCGCGGTGAAACGATGCGCCATGCAGTTGCGCCAGACGCGCCGCGTCGCGCGGGCTGGCCGGTTCGATCACGGCCGTGCCGCCGCTCCACCAATCGGAGAGCCATGTCATCATGATGCTGCTGGTAGCTGTGAAGCACCGGACAGCGGATCCTTTGGCGGCTTGGCATCGGGCGCGCGCAGATAATAGGGCCGCGCCGGTGAACTCTCGGGATCGACGGCGGCACCCAGCCACGCCACCCAGGCGATATCGGGCGCTGCCTGCTGGTCGGTCTTGAAAGGCGGCGCTGCATCGGCCGGCCAGCGGTCGGCCAGAATCTTCGCCGCATTGCCGACCAGATATGGCGCACCCAAGCGCGCCGCGTCGAGCGCTTCCGCGATCGGGGCTACTTTCGCGTTAATCAATGAACGGCCGTCGCCGCCCAACACCTGGAAATAGACATGATCATGCCGTGCATCGACGGCTGATATCACCGGATGTTCGCTGTTCGCGCTGACGATGGGGGCGGCAAAAGCGGTCAGCGTCGTCACGCCGGCGACCGGCTTGCCGGCGGCGAGCGCAATGCCGCGGGCGGCCGAAAGGCCGACGCGCAATCCGGTAAAGCTGCCGGGACCGGTGGTCGCGGCGATGCGATCGAGCGCGGTAAAGGCAACGCCTGACACCTTCATCACGCGGGCGATCAGCGGCATCAGGGCTTCGGCATGACCGCGCTTCATCGCCTGCGATTCCTGCGCGACGACGCCGCCTGCGCTGGTGTCGAGCACGGCCGCGGCGCAGGCATCAAGCGCGGTATCGATGGCGAGGATCAGCATGAGGGGAGATATAGCAGACGCGCAATCATGCCGTCATGTCTTGCGGCTGTGTGGGGTGGGCAAAGCAAAGCGTTCCCACCATCTAACTATACGGATAGATCATGGTGGGCACGGCGCGAAGCGCGCCTTTGCCCACCCTACGGCACCAACTCAAACCGGCCGGACTTCGACCACGTCGGGCACGAAATGCCTCAGGAGATTCTGAATGCCGTGCTGCAACGTCGCCGTCGAGGACGGGCAGCCGGCGCAGGAACCCTTCATGTTGAGGTAGACGACGCCGTCCTTGAAGCCGCGGAAGGTGATGTCGCCGCCGTCATTGGCGACCGCCGGCCGCACCCGCGTCTCGATCAGGTCCTTGATGGTCGCGACCGTGTCGGCGTCGGCCTCGTTGAAGAATTCGCCTTCCTCGTCCGCCGCCTCGTCGTTGCCGGCAGTCCCGTCAGCCAGAAGCGGCGCGCCGGACATGTAGTGCTCCATGATGGCGCCGAGGATCGCGGGCTTGAGGTGCTGCCAGTCGCCGTCCGCCTTGGTCACGGTGACGAAATCGTAGCCGTAGAACACGCTGGAGATGCCGGGCACGTCGAACAGACGCTCGGCGAGCGGCGAACGGGCGGCGGCTTCGCGGCTGGCGAATTCCATCGTGCCGGTGTCGAGCACGGTACGGCCCGGAATGAATTTCAGCGTGGCGGGATTGGGCGTGGCTTCGGTCTGAATGAACATGGTTTTTCTCCGGCGTCGCCGGTTCAAGGCCGGCGCGTGGGTCTCCTGTAGCAGATGGCGACCGGCAGCGCACGATCAAGGGGCGCAATCAGAAATTCCCGAGCCGCATCAAGCCTTAAGACAGGCCGTCGATGTCGGAATCGCTGAGATCGCCGGGCACGATGACCACCGGAATCGGGAACGAGCCTGTGACCTGCGCCATCATGCTGATCAACGGGCCGGGGCCTTCCGGGCCCGGATTGGCCGCCAGCACCAGCATCGAAATATCGACGTCCTTGTCGATCACGTCGAGGATCTGGGTGGTCGGGTCGCCCTCACGAATCACCCGCTCCGGCGTGATCGCGGCAATGCCGTTGGCGCGGCCGGCGGCGCGGTCAAGCGCCTCATTGGCGGCGTCCTCCGCCTCGGCGCGCATCAGGTCGGCAACACCAAGCCATTGCTGGTTCTGATCCTCGATTTCGATGATGCGCAGCATCACCACGCCGCCGCCGACGCGAATCGCCCAGCGGCTGGCGTAGTACACCGCGCGGTCCCATTCCGCGGTGTCGTCAACGATGACAAGGCATTTTGGCTGGTGACCCGTCTCGTAGCTTCGTCGCTGGGTGGTCATGCATGTCCCGGTGCTGCGCCAAACCGACGCATGCTGCCACGGCACAGCCGCCTTCGACAAGCGGCGTCGCTGTTTCCCTGGCGGTAAGACTCAGGGCTTGCGGATGAAACCGACGATATCCCTGGCCGCGCGCATGGTTTCGTCGGCGATGACGCGCGCCCGGTCGGCGCCGTCGACCAGGATTTTGTCGACATGGCCGGGGTCGGCGACCAGCCGTTTCATCTCGGAAGCGATCGGCGAGAGTTTTGTGACGCAAAGTTCCACCAGCGCGTTCTTGAAGCTGGAGAACTGCCCGCC
The DNA here is from genome assembly GCF_036924765.1 of Bradyrhizobium sp. AZCC 1678. NCBI lineage: Bacteria > Pseudomonadati > Pseudomonadota > Alphaproteobacteria > Hyphomicrobiales > Nitrobacteraceae > Bradyrhizobium > Bradyrhizobium sp. AZCC 1678. The sequence goes on along the minus strand of NZ_JAZHSE010000001.1, from coordinate 549,117 downwards.
GCCGAATTCCGTCAGAACGTCGGCCTTGCTGCGCTCGGAAAGCGCCGCATAGATGCCGACGAGGTTGTCGGCCTCGGGGCGACTTTCCAGGCCCTTTTCTTCCGACGGCAGCGGTTCCGGATCGGTCTTCGCCTTGCGAATCTTTTGCGCGATGGTGTCGGCGTCGTCGGTGAGGTTGATGCGCGAATTGTCCGAGGCGTCCGACTTCGACATCTTCTTGGTGCCGTCGCGTAAGGACATCACCCGCGTCGCAGGGCCCGTGATCAGCGGTTCGGGCTGCGGAAAGAACAGGCCGTCATTGTAGCCGTTGCTGCGAATCGAATCGCCGAAGTCGTTGTTGAACTTCTGCGCGATGTCGCGAGATAGCTCCAGATGCTGCTTCTGGTCCTCGCCGACCGGCACGTGCGTGGCGCGATAAACCAGAATGTCAGCCGCCATCAGCACCGGATAGTCATAGAGACCCACCGACGCGTTCTCGCGGTCCTTGCCGGCCTTCTCCTTGAACTGGGTCATGCGGCTGAGCCAGCCGACCCGCGCCACGCAGTTGAAGATCCATGTCAGCTCGGCGTGGCCGGTGACCTGGCTCTGGTTGAACACGATGTGCTTGTTCGGATCGATGCCGGCGGCGATGAAGGCCGCGGTTACCTCGCGGGTGTTGCGGGCGAGCTCCGCCGGGCCGCCCCAGACGTCGACGCCTTGCGTGATCGCGTGCATGTCGACGACGCAATAGATGCAGTCATGGGTTTCCTGCATCTTCACGAAGTTGACGATCGCGCCGAGGTAATTGCCGAGATGCAGATTGCCCGTCGGCTGGACGCCCGAAAATACTTTTTCAACAAAAGCCATAGCCAGCTTCCCCAAGGATCCTGTATCGGATGCCTGTTTCGCGCTGTCGTTTGCCACGCGAGCCCTATTCGCGCAAGCCGCTAGGCCCCGGATTGCCTGATCGCGTTAACTGCGTCGCGCCAGCCGGCGACGCCGAAAAGCCGCAGAAACAGGCCGTAGATCGCAATTCCCGCCGATATAACGGCAAGCCACAGGACGGCCTGCACGAGGCCGTGTGCGTCTGAGGCGAGCGCCGCCATCGACCGCGTCGTCAACCATAGCAGCGCGCCCATGGCGAGCGCTGATAGCAGGATGCGCGGCAGCCGCCGTTTGGCGTCGGCATCGATCGAGAATCCAAAAGTCTCCGCGCCGCGGCGGATCAGGCTGAACGCCATGCCCCACGCGCCGAGCGCAATCGCCGCCGCGATGCCGTCAGTGCCGTACCAGCGGCTGAGCAGGAAGGCGGAAGCGATCGCCAGTACGACGCCCTTCAGCGCTGATACCAGCGGCGTCATCGTATCCTCGCGCGCAAAGAACGCCGGCGACAGCGCCTTCACCAGCACATGCGCAGGCAGCGCCAGCGTCAGCCACATCAGCGCCCGCGCGGTCGCCGCGGTATCATCAGCAGTGAAGGCGCCGTGCTCGAACAGCAGCCGCACGATCGGCTCGCTGAGCATGATCAGCCCGAGCGTCGCCGGCAGCGCCAGGCCGACCGCGAGTTCAAGGCCGCGCGATTCCGCATGTGCGACGGCGGTATGGTCATCGCTGCGCACCGCGCGCGTCAGTTCCGGGATCAGCACCGTGCCCATGGCGACGCCGACAATGCCGAGCGGCAGTTCGACCAGGCGATTAGCGAAATAGAGCCACGACACTGCCGATGGCGACGAGGACGCGATGATCGCGCCAGCGACCATCAGCAACTGCGGCGCACTCGATGCCATCATGCCGGGTGCGGCCTTGGCGAGAAAGCCGCGAATTTCGCTATCGAATGAAATCCGCAAGGGGGCAGCGATGTTGCCGCCACGGCGCGACACCAGCACCGATAGCTGTAACAGTCCGGCAATGCCTGTTGTCGCGGCGACGATTTGGGCGGCTTGCACCGCATCCGGCCGTATGGCGAGCAGTACAATCATCACCGCGATCAGAGCGATGTTAAACAGCAGCGGCGAAAACGCCGTCAGCGCGAAGCGGCCTTGCGCGTTCAACAGCGCCATCATCACGGTCACGGGACCGGCAAAGGCGAGGTATGGCAGCATCAGGCGGGCGTTATCTGTCGCAAGCTGCAGCGTCTCGCGCCCGGCAAACCCCGGCGCCAGCGCCGTCATGATGAGCGGCATCACCAGCGCGAGCACCGCTGTGGCTGCGATCAACGCTGTTGTCACCGTGCCGAGCACGCGGCCGGCGAATGCCGCCGCAGCCGTCGCCCCATCGGTCTCGCGCACCCGCAGCCATGCCGGCACCAGCGCGGCGTTCAGCCCGCCCTCGGTCAACAGCCGCCTGATGACATTGACCAGCTGAAACGCCGCCAGAAACGCATCCGCGACGGCGCCAGCGCCGAGCAGCGCCGCAAGCGCCGAATCGCGCACGAATCCAAGCAGCCGCGAGGCCAGCGTTCCCGAGGAGACCGTGAGAAAGGAGCGGATCATTGGAGGGGCTGTATAACAGCGAGAACCAAAGAAACGCCACTAGCCCCTCGCGCCGGCCTCTTCTCCCTCTCCCCGTTCTTACGGGGAGAGGGTCGGGGTGAGGGGCTCCCTCCGCGAATCCGATGCCAGAGGAGTTCGCTGAGAGTCCCCCTCACCCGGAATTCAAGCTGCGCTTGAATTCCGACCTCTCCCCGCAAGCGGGGCGAGGTGGATCTGAGCCGCTTCCCTTGCTGGCGCGGGGCCGATCTGGTAGGCCGCAACCTTCTTAGCCGCGCTCGGCTTCTTCGCGCAAACAGCCGTAAACAGGACGGATGGATGACTGACGCAAAATACGACGTTCTCGGGATCGGCAATGCGATTTTCGACGTACTGGTGCAGACCGATGAGGGATTTCTGGCGCGCCACGGCATGACCAAGGGCGGCATGGCACTGATCGACGAGGCCCGCGCCGCCGCCATCTACAAGGACATGGGCCCGGCGACCGAGATGAGCGGCGGCTCCGGCGCCAACACCATCGTCGGCGTCGCCGGTTTCGGCGCCCGTGCAGCCTTCATCGGCAAGGTCAAGAACGACCAGATCGGCACCCTCTACACCCACGATATCAGAGCCGCCGGCGTCGCCTTCGAGACCAGGGCGGCGGCCAGCGGCCCGGCCACCGGCTGCTCCTACATCCTGGTGACGCCGGACGGCGAGCGCACCATGAACACCTATCTCGGCGCCGCGCAGGATCTTAACCCCTCCGACATCGATGAAGCGCAGATCGCGGCTGCGCGCATCGTCTATCTCGAAGGCTATCTCTGGGATCCGAAGAACGCCAAGGAAGCCTTCGTCAAGGCCGCGACGATCGCCCACGGTGCCGGCCGCCAGGTGGCGCTGACGCTGTCGGATTCCTTCTGCGTGGATCGCTACCGTGACGAGTTCCTCGACCTGATGCGCAAGGGCACCGTCGATCTCGTGTTCGCCAACGAGGCCGAGTTGCATTCGCTGTACCAGACCTCGGATTTCGAGGGTGCGCTGAAGCAGCTCCGCGCTGATACCAAGCTCGGAATTGTCACCCGCAGCGAAAAGGGCTGCGTGGTAGCCGCGAAAGACGGTGTGACAGCCGTGCCGGCGTTCCCGATTCAAAAGCTCGTCGACACCACAGGCGCCGGTGACCTGTTCGCTGCCGGCTTCCTGTTCGGCCTCGTCCGCAACGCCGGCTATGAAAACGCCGGACGACTTGGGGCGCTGGCGGCGGCCGAAGTGATCCAGCACATCGGGGCCCGGCCGCAGGTGTCGCTGAAGGAGCTGGCGGGGCAGAACGCGCTGCCGGTGTAGGGCGACGTTCTTCACCTCGCACGCTGTGGGGAGAGGTCGAAATTCGGGCGAAGCGCAAGTTTCGGGTGCGGACACAAGAGCACGAAGTACGCCGTAAAACCATTGCGCAGGGAAGGCCGGATGCTCTCCGCTGGACCTGTATGCTCGTGTGCGCGTTCTTGCGCAATTGCACACGAGACCGCGGGTGCAGCGCGCATCTTCCCTGCGCCCTCTTTTCTCGATGGGGCGAACGAGATGCAAACCTCGGGCGGTTCATGTCGCGAGATCGCGAAGGTGTGTTTGCAATCGCAGCCGTCGAACGTGCGTCAGTCACAGCCGTCATTGCGAGCCACCGGGTCGCGCGAATGCGCGCCCGATGACAGGCTCCGCGAAGCAATCCATTCTTTCATTGTGCCGCACGATGGATTGCTTCGCTTCGCTCGCAATGATGGTCCTCACAGCGATGATTGAACCGAGAAGGCGCGGCGTACTGGATACCCCGCATGCGCGGAGCATGACAGCGGTGGGTGGAGCGAGGGCGTGCCACGCGAGGAAACGTAGCCGCCCTCGTTCCTCTATTTCACGCCGCGCGCTGGCCGCTGCCGGCATCGAGTCCGGCATAAACCCCGCGCTCAAACCCCGCAAAAGCCTCCAGGCACGTCGTGTCGGCGAACGGCAACAGCTGCATCAGGATCACGCCGGCGACATTGCGAACGGGATCGATCCAGAAATAGGTGTTGGCGAGGCCGGCCCAGGCGAGGCTGCCGGCACTGCGGCCTTCCGGCGTCTTGGCGGTGTTGATCAGGAACGACAGCCCCCACTTCTTGACGATGTCGGGATAGAGGTCGACATCGTTGGTGTAGACAGGCGCCACCGTGACCATCTTGCCCATGGTGAGATCGCCGATGTGGTTCTCGCTCATCAGCGCGACCGTCTCGGGCTTCAAGATCTGGTTGCCGTTGCCGCGGCCCTTGTTGAGGATCATCTGGGTGAACGTGATGTAGTCGGCCGCCGTGCCGTAGAGGCCGCCGCCGCCCATGTGGAATTCCGGCGCCTGTTCGAGTTCGAACGGGATCGGCGCCAGCGATCCGTCCTCGCCGCGCGCATGCATGCCGACCAGCCGCCGGCGCTGGGAGTCCGTAATCTTGAAGCCGATGTCGTTCATGCCAAGTGGCGCGAATATATTGTCACGCAGGTAAGCATCGAGCCGCTTGCCGCTAACCGCTTCGATCGCCTTGCCGACGAAATCGATGTTGGTGCCGTATTCCCAGCGCGTGCCGGGGTCGGACGTGAGCGGTGTCTTCAGCGCGGCGTTCAGGCAGGAGATGATGCCGGGCGTGCCGGTCTTCTCCATGTATTTCCCCATGTCGGCGTTCCACATGTCGTAGGCAAAGCCCGCGGTGTGCGTCATGAGATGGCGCAGCGTGATCGGCTTCGTGGCGGGGCGCAGTTTCGGCTCGCCGCTGGCGTCAAAACCTTCCAGCACCTGCGGGGAGGCCAGATCGGGCAGCAGCTTGCCGATCGGCTCGTCGAGCGAAAGCTTGCCTTGTTCGACGAGCTGCATGCCGGCCGCGGCCGTGATCGCCTTGGTCATGGAGGCGATCCAGAACACGCTGTCGGCGGTCATCGGATCGTCCTTGGACAGGTCGCGGTTGCCGAACGCGCCTTGATAAATCACCTCATTGCCGGTCGCCGCCATAGCGACCACGCCGGGAATCTCCCTGGCTTCGCATTTCTGACGCAGGATCTGATCGATCTCCGCTTTGCTTTGCATGGGTCTCCTCCGCGTTGTTTTTTATGGAAGTGGAACGATCTTCCTCCCGGCCATGCGATCCCGCAAGCGGCCGCCGACGGCCGCCGCCGATGTCGCGATCTCGTGATGGGCAAGGAGGGTGGGCAGCGGTGGCGCGGTACGGTCGACGCCAAACTGCAACACCTCGCTACAATCCGCGGCGAACGGTCTCCTCCGTCGGTGACCGGCTTAACCATCCACGATATCGTGATTTCGCCATGATTCCCGTCGCCGATTTTTTGCAGTAAATCGTTCAGATTCCAGCACAAACGTTGCCCGTCGGCTGGACCAATTGACCAAAATTGTCTCATTTCTGCCTGTCGCGAAGGTGCGCAATGATTTCGACCTGGAGTGAATGGAAGCGCTATCCCCGTCCCGGGCGTGGCGAGAACATCGAGGCGCCGATCTCGCCCGGCATTTACGAAGTCCGCTACGCCGGTACCAGCGCACTGCACTCCTTCGAGGCGGTCGATAACGTAGCGCAAGCGCTGGCGCAGCTTTCGGTCGGGTCCAAATCCTGGTTCGCCCGCCGCGAGCCGTCCAAGCTGCCCGATCTCGAATACCGCACCTGCGCGACCTCCTCGAAGGCCGATGCCAAGGCCGCCGCGCAACGCATGATCGGCCGCCGCGAAACCTATATGAGCGGCGCGGCGTGACCTCAAGATTGGTTGACGGAGGGTTGCCTCAGCGGCCGGTGCATTGCCGCTGATATGGGCCTATACTCGGACCAATCTCTCAAGAAAATCCGAGGAGTACGCCATGAACCCGCCCGTCGCCGCACGCGCTTCGAAGACCTCCCAACCCTCGCTGCACGACCGCCTGAAGGACCCCTCGCTGCTGCGCGACCGCTGCTACATCGACGGCGCCTGGGTCGGCACGCCGTCGCGCCCGGTCACCAATCCGGTCAATGGCGTGGAGCTCGCAAAAGTGCCGGCCATGAGCACAGCCGAAGCCACGCAAGCCGTCGAAGCCGCCGAGCGCGCGTTCCCGGCCTGGGCCAAGCTCACCGCCAAACAGCGCTCCAACATTTTGCGAAAATGGTTCGAGCTGATCGCGGCGAACCGCGAGGACTTAGCCCTGATCCTCACCTCGGAACAGGGCAAGCCGCTCGCCGAAGCGCTCGGCGAGGTCGATATCGGCGGCGCCTATGTCGAATTTTTCGCCGAGGAGGCCCGCCGCGTCTATGGCGAAACCATCCCGACCCAGCGGCCCGACGCGCGCTTGCTCGCGATCAAGCAGCCGATCGGTGTCTGCGGCGCCATCACGCCGTGGAATTTTCCGTGCTCGATGATCACGCGGAAAGTGTCGCCGGCGCTCGCGGCCGGCTGCACTGTCGTGCTCAAGCCCGCCAATGAGACGCCGCTGACCGCGCTGGCGCTGGTCGCGCTCGCCGAGAAGGCGGGCGTGCCCAAGGGCGTGTTCAACATCCTCACCGGCAATTCGTCCGCGATCGGCAAGGTGCTGTGCGAACATCCGGCCGTGCGCTTCATAGGCTTCACCGGCTCGACCGAGGTCGGAAAAATCCTCTATCAGCAGGCCGCCGTCGGCGTGAAGAAGCTCGGCCTCGAGCTCGGCGGCAACGCGCCGTTCGTGGTGTTCGACGACGCCGATATCGATGCCGCGGTCGAGGGCGCCATCATTTCGAAGTACCGCAACATGGGCCAGACCTGCGTCTGCGCCAACCGCATCTACGCCCAGGACAAGATCTACGACCAGTTCGTCGAAAAGCTTTCGAAGAAAGTCGCGGCGATGAAGATCGGCGACGGCACCGAAGCCGGCGTCACGCAGGGCCCGCTGATCAATATGGCTGCGGTCGACAAGGTCGAAAAGCACATCGCGGACGCGGTCAAGGGTGGCGCGAAAATCATCACCGGCGGCAAGCGTCATGCGCTCGGCGGCAGCTTTTTCGAGCCCACGGTGCTTTCCAATGTGAAAGCGGACGCGCTGGTCGCGCACGAGGAAACCTTTGGTCCGCTGGCGCCGGTGTTCCGCTTCAAGGACGAGGCCGAGGTGATTGCGATGTGCAACAACTCGCCGTTCGGACTCGCGTCGTACTTCTATGCGCGTGATCTCGGGAGAGTCTGGCGCGTCGCCGAAGCGCTGGAAGCCGGCATGGTCGGCGTCAACACCGGCCTCATCACGACGGAAGTAGCGCCCTTCGGCGGCGTGAAGGAGTCAGGACTCGGCCGCGAGGGCTCCCATCACGGCATGGAGGAATATGTCGAGATCAAATACGTGATGATGGCGGGGGTGTAGCAGTCTCGCTAACGCCGCAGCACCGCGATCGTGCGATTGGCGAAGGAAAGCCGCTCCGCTATCACGGACACAAAGTAAGTCAGGAGCTTTTGGCCCAGCGCGGGATCGTCGGTCTTGATCGCCTCGAATTGACGCGTGTTCAGAACGTAGAGCACGCTGGCCACCTCGGCCTGGATCGTCGCGCTACGCGGCGCGTGCGAGACGAGGCCCATCTCGCCGATCGTGGTGTAACGGCCGAGGCTGCGGACGCGTGTGGTGCGGCCGTCATCGGCCGGCACCATGATGCCGACACGCCCGTCGAGGATGAAATGCATGGAATCGGCGGCATCGCCGGTGCGCACGATGATCTCGGCGGCTTCGACTTCGATGCGCTGGCAGCGGCGGATCAGTTCGTCGGCGTCGGCCTCGCTGTCGAGCATCCGGGTGAACCAGTCGCGCAGATTGGCCGCTTCCTGTGCGAGCCCCTGATGCTGCACGATGATCTCGTTCTCGCACCATTCCAGCGCATGGTCGAGTTCGTCGATCGTGGTGATGCCATCGGTGATGAAGTCACTCGAGCGCAGCACCTTCTCGGCGCTGGCGGACAGATGCACCAGCACCAGATGGACGCCGAGATCATGCGCGCTGCGCTTGATCTGGGCAAAACTGTACGCTGCCGACGAATCGATGCCGGTGACGAGCTTGAAGTCAAACAACAGATAGCGGCACTCCGGCTGCTCCCGCAGCAGCGCCTTGACGTGCTGATAGAGCCGGTTGGCGGAGCCGAAGAACAGGTAGCTCTGCAGGTTCAGCCCCCGGATCTTGCCGCCATGGGCCAGCAGCACTTGCTGGTCGTCGCGCGAGCGATCGAGCGAGCTGCGATACTCCGAACCGTCAAAGCTGAACTTGATCGACTCGATCCGCGCCGCGCTGAACGCAAAGGTCGCGCAGCCGATGATGACGCCGATCAGAATGCCCGGGACGAATCCCCAGGTGACAACGATGGCGATGATCGCGAGCAGCGAGAGGTATTCGATGTTGGAGAGCCGCTTGCGCGATTCGATGATCCATTTGTGCAACTGGCCCGCGCCGAGATAGAGCAGAAGCCCCCCGAGCACGAATTTCGGCATGTAGCCGAGCAGGGCGGGTGCCACCGCCAGCATCAGCAGCGAGATGGCAGCAACCGTCAGGCCGGAAAGCCTGCCCTTGCCGCCGCTGCTGAAATTAAGGATGGTGCGGCTGACCGATACGCAGCCGGCGTAGCCTGCGAGCACGCCGCTCAGGATGTTGGCAAAGCCTGTGACATTAAGCTCGCGCTCCAGGTTGGCTTCGCGATGCACCGCGACTTCGATGCCGGTGGTGTTGAACAGGGTGCTGGCCGCCGTGACGAAGATCACAGCGATCAAATTGCCGAGCAGGTCCGGGACTCCCGACCAGGGATAGCGGGAGAGCTCGTCGGCGCGCCACGGCAGCATGAACGCCGCCGGGGGTGGAGGCTGGAAAGTCCAGCCGATGGCGCGGGCCTGCTCGGAGGAAATGCCGATGATCCAAAACGCCAGATGTGCCGCGATCACGCCGCCAATCAGGACGGCCGGCAGGCCGAACGGGCTGCGCGAACGGTGCGAGGTCAGGTACAGCACCAGCGCCATCGCGCAAGCCGCGCTCAGTTCCGAAATCGTGATGACGTTGGTGAAACGAAGCAGGGTGTTCAGTTGCACAGGATGATCGGTGATCACGCGGACGGCGCCCAGCACGATCAGAAGCCCGGTCGCGCCCAGGAACCCGCCGACCACCGGATAGGGTACGTAGCGGATGGCGCGGCCCATCCGCGTCAGGCCGAGGCCGCATAGCGCGATGCCGGTCACCATGGTCGACAGGGCGAGCGTGATCAGCACGGGTGAAAGCAATTGTGCCGACGGATCGGCCGCGACGATGCGCTCGACCAGCGTTGCGGCCAGGATCCCGGCCACCGCCGCGGTGGCGCTGTCGGGGCCGGCGACCGCAAATGGCAGTGAGCTGCCAAGCGCGACGATGGTCGCAATCACGGCAGTACTGATGAAGGTTGCCGCGATGCCGTAGGACAAATACGGCGACAGCGGCCCCGTGAAGATCAGCAACGCATAGGACAGGCCGAATGTAATGCCGAGGACGCTCGCCGCGCTCCCACCAGCAATATCATTGATGGCCCGCTTTGCCCGCGAGCCGAAGTAAATTGATCGACCAATCACCCGAAAAAAGCCCCAAAATTCCGCACGTTAGTCGTAGACGAGGCCGGCGTGGGACGACAACAACAATTTTATGACGACCGGGCTCTTAAGGGGCTGAGCGGCGTCAGTCGCTCCTCTCATCGCCGCCGAACGCGCCGTGGCGTCCCACGCCGGAAGCAAATCGCGTCACCCCCGACAGCGTTTCGCCCGAGGCGATCACCTCGAGCCCGCCGCGCATCTCATTGGCGATCGCTTCCTCCTCGGAAAGGTCCCATTGTCGCAGCGCCGACAGCCGGTCGGCGCGCAGGCACCTTTGCGGAAAGCGCGCGATCTCCCGCGCCAGCGCGATCGCCTGCGCCGTGGCTTCGCCGCGGCCGACGACGCGATTGGCGAGCCCCATGCGCAGCGCCTCCTGCGCGCCGACCGGGCGGCCGGTGAGGATCAGGTCGATCGCCTGCGAATGGCCGATCAGCCGCGGCAGGCGAATGGTGCCGAGATCGATCAACGGCACGCCGAAGCGGCGGCAGAAGACGCCGAAGGTGGCGTCTTCCGCAACCACGCGCATATCCGCCCACAACGCAAGTTCCATGCCGCCGGCCACCGCAAAACCCTCGACCGCCGCGATCACGGGCTTTGACAGCCGCAACCGGCTCGGCCCCATCGGCGCAATTGAATCGTGTCCGCCGAGCTCGCGCCGCTTATTGGGATCGCCGGCCGCCACCGCCTTGAGGTCGGCGCCGGCGCAGAAATAACCGCCGGTGCCGGTGAACACGGCGACGGAAGCGCTCTCGTCGGCATCGAAGGCGAGGAAGGCGTCGTACAATTTGCGCGCCGTCGCGCCGTCCACGGCGTTGCGACAATGCGGGCGGTTGATGGAAACGATGGTCACCGGACCATCGCGCTCGACGAGCACGGAATCGGCTTCGGTCATGGAGCGCTCCCTCGGTGCTTTTATTGGCGTCATTCCGGGGCGATGCGAAGCATCGAACTATGGTGCGCAGTTGCGCACCTGAGAATCTCGAGATTCCGGGTCCGGTCCTTCGGACCGTCCCGGAATGACGAAGTCAAACAGATAGCTCGCTCCCCGTCACCCGGCGATACGCTTCGAGATACCGCTTGCTCGTCGCATCCACCACGCTGGCGGGCAGCGGCGGGGGCGGGGCGTCACCGTTCCAGCGGCCGGCGCGGCGCTCGGCGTCGAGATAGTCTCGCAGCGGCTGCTTGTCGAAGGAGGGCTGCGGCCGGCCGGGCTTGTAGACGTCGGCGGCCCAGAACCGCGAACTGTCGGGGGTCATCACCTCGTCGATCAGGATGATGCGGCCGTCCGCCGCGCGGCCGAACTCGAACTTGGTGTCGGCGATGATGATGCCCTGGTGGCGGCTGATCCGCTCGCCGAAATTATAGACGGTGCGGGCCATGCTCTCGAGTTTTTCGGCGACGTCGGCGCCCAAAATCTCACGCACGCGCGCGACCGTGATGTTCTCGTCATGACCGGTTTCGGCCTTGGTGGCCGGGCTGAAGATCGGCGCGTCGAGCTTTTCACTTTCGACGAGACCATCCTTCAACGCCTCGCCGGCCAGCGTGCCGGATGCGGCATATTCTTTCCAGGCGGAGCCGGAGATATAGCCGCGGATCACGCATTCGACCGGGAAGACGGTGGTGCGCCGGCACAGCATCGCACGGCCGAGAATGTCAGCGCGGTGATCTTTCAGCGCGGGCACCTGACGGATGATCTCGTCGGCATCGGCGCTGATCATGTGATGCGGCACCACGCCTTCGAGCTGACGGAACCACCACGCGCTGATCTGGGTCAGCACCGCACCCTTCATCGGGATGGTCTCGGCCATCACGACGTCGAATGCGCTGATGCGGTCGGTGGTGAGCAGCAGCACGCGGTCGTCGCCGACGGCATAGATATCGCGCACCTTGCCGCGGCCGATCCGGGGCAGGGGCAGATCGCTGGCGAGCATCGCGTTCATCGGGTCTTGCTTTCGAACAGGCGTGTCGGCGCAGGCGCCAGCGCGCAAATGAGAACGCGGAGCAATAGCCTACTCCGGCAGCGGAATGAACTCATGTTCTTGCGGAACGGCTGCAAACCGGCCGGTTTTCCAGTCCTGTTTGGCCTGCTCGATCCGCTCCTTGCTGGAGGAAACGAAATTCCACCAGATGTGCCGCGGCCCCTCCAGTGCGTCGCCGCCCAGAAACATCATCCGCACAGGCCTCACGGCCTTCACGGTGATGCGGTCGCCCGGCCGGAAGATCAGGAGGCGCGGTCCCTCATAGCGCTCGCCCGCGATCTCGACCTCGCCGTCGACCAGATAGATCGCGCGCTCCTCATGGTCAGGATCGAGCGGGACGCTGGTCCCGGCCTGCGCCGTCACTTCGCTATAGAACCAGGGCGATACCATGCTCACCGGCGATTTCACGCCAAAGCCGTGGCCTGCGATGATGCGCGCGGTGAAGCCGCTCTCCTTCACGGTCGGCAGCGCCTCGGCGGCGTAGTGCTGGAACGACGGCGCGATCTCTTCCGACCCCGCAGGCAGCGCGATCCAGCTTTGCAGGCCCAGCATCTTCTGGCCGTCGCGGCGCTGCACGTCGGGCGTGCGTTCGGAATGCGCGATGCCGCACCCTGCTGTCATCAGGTTCATGGCGCCGGGCTGGATCTCCTGGATGTTGCCCTCGCTGTCGCGGTGCATGATCGAGCCGTCGAATAGATAGGTGACGGTGGCAAGCCCGATATGCGGATGCGGGCGCACGTCCATGCCCTTGCCGGCCATGAACTGAACGGGACCGAAATGATCGAAGAAGATGAACGGTCCGACCATCTGCCGCTTGCCATGCGGCAGCGCGCGGCGCACCGCAAATCCATCGCCGAGATCGCGGGTACGCGGCACGATGATGAGCTCGAGCGCATCGCAGGTCTTGGGATCGCCGAGCACGGGATCGTTGGAGGGTTGCCAGCTCATGGGAGGGCTCCTTGATGTTTTGTGCGAGTATAACAGGAAATGCCCGATTGGGTTCAAATGCCCCCCACACGTCGTCCCTGCCTAGTTCGCAATTGCGCACTAGGCAGGGACGACATAGGAGAATGACCCCATGATCCCTCCGCTCAAGCCCGGCGCGAAGCTCCTGAAGGTCGATGGCCCGGTCATCGAGACCGCGCGCCTGATCCTGCGGCCATGGCGCAGTGACGACATTGCGGTGAATACGGCGATGCTGTCGGATCCCGGCACTGCGCGCTACATCACGCCCGACGGTATCGCGATTACCACGGAGATCGGCGGCTGGCGCAACGCCGCCGTGATATCGGGGCACTGGGCGCTGCATGGCTTCGGTATGTTCGCCGTCGAGGAAAAGTCGAGCCGCCGATATATCGGCCGCGTCGGGCCGTGGTGCCCGCCGGGATGGCCGGGCTTCGAGGTGGGATGGGGCATCGACCGCGCATTCCGCGGCAAGGGTTACGCGGTGGAGGCGGCGCGCGCGTCGATCGACTGGGTGTTCGCTAACTTTGAGATCGACGAGATCATTCATTGCATCGAAGCCAGCAACGAACCGTCCAAGAGCGTCGCGCGGCGACTGGGCGCGCGGAGGGATGGCGAAGTCGATCTATTCGGCAAGTCCAATGAGCGCTGGGTAACTTCACGCGCGACCTGGAAGGGTTGAGGTAATTTGAACCAGGCGACGATTCACATTAGTTTCATCGTGCGCGGATGACCGCGCGAACGGACCCGACCGGATGATGCTTCCGACCATCGACATCGCCTTGCGCGGCGCCACCGTGGCGCTGCTGCTGGTGCTGGCGGCGTCGCTGTTTCGAGGTTTTGGAACGGTGATTGCCGGACGGCTGGCCGCCACCTTCGCCTTGGGGTCGGCGGCGCATGCCGTGAGCTATTCGATCGGCGCGACATCGCCGGTGTCGCATGCGCCCGTGCTCGCGCTGTCGACCGGCAATGTCGTGGTGTTCTGGCTGTTTACGCGTGCGCTGTTCGATGAAACGTTCAGGCTGCGTTGGTGGCATGCGCTGGTCTGGGCGGCGGTCGCAGCTTTCAGTTTCGTCAATTGCATTTGGATAGCGCCGGCATCCGGCGCGCGGTTGTCCATCATCGCGATCAATCTGATCACACTGGGCTTCATCGCGTTGGCCGTTACGCAGACCGTCGCCTCCTGGTCGTCGGATCTGGTCGAGCGCCGCCGCAGCGTCCGCGTCTTTATCGTCAGCGCCGCGGCGCTCTATGGCGGGCTGAATGCGGTGCTGCAAATCGCGATGTCCGGCAGCGGCGGCGCTGAAATCGCCAACACGGTGAATTTAGCCGTTCTGACGGCTGTGGTGGCTGCGATCTGCTATGCAATGATGCGCGTCGATGGTGCCGACCTGTTTCCGGCGGCGCCTGAGGTTCAGGCCGAGGCAAGCGAAGCGGCTGTGGTCGAATCCGGCGCCGATCAAAAGCTGGTCGATGCGCTGATGCGGCTGATGGACGACGAGCGCATCTACCGCCACGACAACGTCACCATCGGCACGCTGGCGAGCAAGCTCGGGATACCCGAGTACAGATTGCGGCGGCTGATCAACCAGCGGCTCGGCTACCGCAATTTCAATGTGTTCCTCAACGAGCACCGGATCGCGGAAGCCAAGGCGGCGCTCGCCGATCCCAGCCAGGCTGAAGTCCCCGTGATCACGATCGCGATGGATGCCGGCTTCCAGTCGCTCGGGCCCTTCAACCGCGCCTTCAAGGCTATCACGGGCGTCACGCCGACCGAATATCGCCGGCTCAAGGCGACCGCGGCCTGATCTTCATCCCATTGTTACTGTTGCATAATTTCGGAATCGTCGAGGCGCGTTGAGCTTTCGGCCAGCGCGAATTCCAAATCCGGCGAGCAGACGGCGGCCGCATCGCCATCCTTCCCGGCAACGCGCTGATGCGTCATGCCGGAGGCCAATGTGACCAGACGAAATCTCATCCTCATCCTCGCCAGCACCACCGCGCTGAGCGCGCTCGCACTGACAGCCGCCCGCGCTCGCGACGTGCCAAAAGTCGCGACCGGCTTCGTCGCCAACGTGGTCTGCACGGAGACCTTCGTCTCGGGCCTCGATCCCGCGCGCGTGTTCGCCGAGACCATGTCGGCCATGCCCGGCACCGGGCTGATCGCCTGGGCGCTCGACTATCGCGTCGACCGCGCGCGCAAGAACGTCACGGTGACGCTGTTCGGCCTGGGCCGGAGCCACGCCGTCTATCGTGGCGATGGCCTCGGCTGCTATCTCGATCACGGTGGCGCAGTCGCCGACATCTCGGTGCCGGCGCCCGATGCAAAGGCGGCGCTACTGCTTGACATCGCCGGTCCATCCATCGTCGCGCCGCAAACGCCGCAACTGGCTGCCGCGTTCGACCGCGCCTTTGCCGAGCCGGACAAATCGACGCCGCGCAACACGCGGGCGATCGTGGTCATGAAGGATGGCCGCGTCGTTGCTGAGCGCTATGCCGACGGCATCGGCATCGACACGCCGCTGCTCGGATTCTCCGCGACCAAATCGGTCATCTCGGCGCTGGCCGGCATCCTCGTGCGCAAGGGCGCGCTGCGGCTGCACGAGCCCGTGTCGATCGCGGCGTGGCAAGGCCCCGGCGACGCCAGGCGCGCCATCACGCTCGATCATCTGCTGCGCCATACCGCAGGGCTCGCGCTCGGCAGTTCGCTGCAGGCGTCGCTGGCATCCGCGCTCGAGCCGGTCAACCGGATGAAATTCATGGAGCCTGACATGGCCGCCTATGCGAAGAGCATGCCGTTGGAATCAGTGCCAGGCGCAGCGTGGAACTATCACGACGGCAATACCGTCATCCTCGCGCATCTGATCCGCCAGGCCACCGGCGGCCGCGCGGCCGACATGATGCGCTTCGCGCGGCAGGAATTGTTCGACCCACTCGGTATGCGCAACGTGACGCTCGAATTCGACGCGGCGGGGAATGCCGAAGCGTCGAGCCAGTTGCTCGCCAGCGCGCGCGACTGGGCGCGTTTCGGCCAGCTTTATCTCAATGACGGCACGGCCGGCGGCAAACGCATCCTCCCCGAAGGCTGGGTGAAATATTCGGCGACGCCGACGCCGAACGCATGGGTCGGGCAGGGCGCGGGATTCTGGACCAATCTCGGCGATGGCTTTGGTGCCAGCTACCGCACCGAACACGGCTGGCCGCGCGATGCGTTCTTCGCCAAGGGCACGATCGGGCAGTATGTGATCATCGTGCCCTCCGAACGGCTTGTGATCGTCCGGCTCGGCCGCTCGCCGAATTGGCCGCCGGAGGCCGACGGCGTGTTCGATCTGGTGCGCGATGTGGTTGCGGCGATGGGAAGCAAGGGAAAGCTGGCGGGAACGAATTGAGCGCGATGCGGCGAATCTTCCTTCTCCCCTTGTGGGAGAAGGTGGCGCGAAGCGCCGGATGAGGGGTTCTATCCGCGAAGACGACGGCGAGAGGCTCACTCGCGGAGAGAACCCCTCACCCGTCTCAATCGTGCTTCGCACGATTGATCCACCCTCTCCCACAAGGGGAGAGGGGTGCACCGCCGATGTGATGCTAATCCGCTCTACTGCCGACCCAACTGCGTGGCCTTCTCGACGCGATCGAATCGCTCCAGCGACAGGATCGCGTCGGCGAGTTGGTCGGCGCGACCGTTCAGCACGGGGCGCGCCAGCGTGAGGAATTTTTGCTGCATCGCCTGCGCGTCCGGAAACGAGTTCGGTTCGCCGGAGGGATCGGCATAGAGCCGCTCATGGACGCCGTTATCGGTGGTGATGGAAACGCGCGCGCCAAAGGGGTGGGTGCGGCCGATCTCGAGGCGGTCGTCCTGCACCACGTCGAACTTGTCAGCGAGCGCATTCACCGCGGCATCGCCGAGCCGGTCGTAATCGTCCCAGCCGAAGCTGCCCTGATCGAGCGCCAGCGCGCCGGTGAAGAACATCGAAAACTGCCCACCGACGATCGACGTCGGATGCCGCTTGGTGGCGGCGTCGCCGGTCAGCGTGATGCCGTTACGATGGAGACCGATCTCGACGCGCTTGATCTGGTCCGGCGTCAGATTGTGCTCCCGGCGCATCGCGATCAGCGCATCCAGCGCCGCATGGGTGTAGCGGCAGCTTGGATACGGCTTCACGCCAATCTTCAGCGTCTCATAGGTCTTGCCGAGGCCGGCGACAGCCTTGTCGGGATGCGCGTCGTCGCTGTAGCCGACCAGAAGGCCATGCTTGCCCTCGACCGATTCGCTCGAACCGACAAAGTCGTTGCGCGCCAGCGTGGCGGCGATGACGCCGTTCATCGCGGCGGCGCCGACCTGGTAGCGTTTGTTCCAGGCGCCGTTGACCAGAAACTGCAGCGAGCCCGCGGCCTGGCTGCCGGACACGCCGAAGGCGGATATGATCCGGTCCTTCGACAGGCCGAACAATTTGCCCGCGGCCGCCGCCGCGCCATAGGTTCCCGCCGTCGCGGTCGGGTGAAAGCCGCGCGCATAATGCGAGGTCGGATCGAGCGCGTTGCCGAGCCGGCAGCACACTTCATAGCCGGCCACGATCGCGGTCAGGACGTCGCGCCCCGATGCGCCGACCATTTCGCCGACCGCGAACGCCGCCGGCACCACGGGCGCGCTCGGATGCAGCGAGGAGTCGGCATGGGTGTCATCGAAATCAAGGGAATGGCCGAGCGCGCCGTTAAGGAGAGCGGCGACCGCGGGCGTCCAGGTTTTGCCGTCGCCGAACACGGTGGACTCGCCCTTGCCGTCGAGCGCCAGCGCCTCAAGCATCCCAAGCAGCGACGCCGTGGACTCCGCATCGCGCCGCGCCCGGATCGTGCTGCCGAGGAAATCCAGCGTCAGTACCTTGGCGCGCTCCAGCACCTCCGGCGGGATGCCCACAAATTTCAGGTCGGCGACATAGGCTGCGAGCGTTGCGGTTTCGTTGGCCATCGTGTTTCCTCGTTTTGCAGCGCAGGGTAGGCGGGCTGATTTTGGCTTTCAAGCCGCCTTCCGGCCGCGGGCATCAGCTATGCTCGGCGTCGTCTAGCACAGGCGCGGTCTACAGATTCCGGAAATGCGGCGCATGATGGCCTTCGCAAAACGCATGCTTGGATCGCTCCGCGGCCGCAAGACGCAACTGGCGCTTGCGGTCCGGCTCGCCGTCGCCGCGGTCGCGGCCTATGCGATCGCCCGAGCGCTACATCTGATGCTGCCGCTATGGGCAGTGCTGACCTCGCTGATCGTCACCCAGATGAGCGTCGGCCGCTCCCTGAAAGCGACCCGCGATTACATGGTCGGGACGGTCGGCGGCGCGCTCTATGGCGGCGCCATCACGATGTTGATCCCGCATTCCGGCGAGGGGGGATTGCTGGCGCTGCTGGTGCTGGCGGTCGCGCCGATGGCCTTCATCGGGGCCATCAATCCCAGCCTGAGCGCCGCCACGGTGACGGCCGTGATCGTGCTGCTGGTTCCGGCCATGAACCACGCCAACCCGCTGGATTCCACGATCGACCGGCTCTGCGAGGTCACCGTCGGCGCGCTCACCGGGCTTGTGGTCTCATTCCTGGTGTTGCCATCACGGGCGGTCAGCCAGATCCGTATCAATGCGGCGCAGCTTTTGGAGCTGCTGGCTGCCGCATTCGCCGAACTGCTCGCAGGCCTGACGCGCGGGCTCGACAACGACGCCCTGCACCGTATCCAGCATGGGATCGGCACGGCGATGGCGAGCCTCCATGCGACCGGCCTGGAAGCCGAGCGCGAGCGCGCGACGCATTTGTCGTCGGGACCCGATACCGGCCCATTGCTGCGCACCGTCCAGCGCCTGCGCCACGATGTCGTGATGATCGGGCGCGCCAGCGTGGTGCCGCTGCCGGCCAATGTGCAGGCGAGGCTGGCGCGGCCACTGTCCGATGTCAGCAGCGCGATCGTCGATTATATGCGCGCGGCGGCTGTATCTCTGCGAAGCGGCAGCGGCACCGTGGACATTCAGCCCGTCGATGCGGCGCTGCAGGCCTATGCCGCCGAAGTCGCCGCGTTGCGAAGCGAGGGCCTGATCCGCGGCGTGCCCGTCGATGTCGCAGAGCGGTTCTTCGCGCTGGGTTTTTCGCTGGAGCAGATGCGGCAGAACCTCAACGATCTCGACCGCTGTCATGCCGAGTGGTGCGAGGCTCCGGCCACGACAGCAGCCGGTGCGAAGGGTTAGTTAGTCGATCCAGTTGGCGAGAAAGCAAAAGGATCGCTGGCTCTGTGTCCGGATTGCGCTAACGGAGATTTCTGCCAGCGCCTCAGGCCGCCACCTGACGCAGAAGGGCCGGCACGATCAACCGATGAAACGGCGTGATGATTGCGAGATAGGTCCGGCCGAACCAGTTGTGCGTCTTAACCAGCGTCGTCGCCGTGACCTGCCCGACGCCGCCGGAATGCGTTACGTCCACCACGACGCGAAAGTCGAGATGACGGTCGTTGAAGCCGGCGATCAGGCGGTACGGCGTTTGGCTCACGACCGGAAATATTCCGATCATGTCTCTGGGCGGGACCAGGCCCGCACCCGACGTTCTCAGTCCCAGCGGCGCGACCAGCAAATTGCGCAGCGACAACAGCGCCTCGGCCCATCGCGGCTGACGTGCCATCATGCGTTCAGCGGCTCGCCTCGCGTCGAAATCGCAATCCTCGATTTCAATTTGAAAGGCGTCGGCGAAGTGGGCGCCGGCCAGCAGCGTATCGGTATCGGCGGAAGGGGTGACCTCGCGGACTTTCATCGGAAGCTAAGCTTGCTCGTGAGCCCACGGAAGCGCAAGAGCAGAAGCACGGCATAGACAGCGGTTCCGATCGACAGCCCGATCCACACGCCGACGGCGCCTGATGGTGTCCAGAAACCGAGCCAGCAGGCGCAGGCGAAACCGATCAGCCAATAGCTGAGGATCGCGAACAACAGCGGCACGCGCGTGTCGTTCATGCCGCGCAGCGAGCCGGCGGCGACGGTCTGGATGGCGTCGGCGATGAAGAAAGTCGATCCGACCAGCAGCAGCGTCGCGGAAAGTTCGGCGGTCGCGTCGGTGCTTTCGCCCAGGAAAATCTCTGCAATGCTAAAGCGGCTGACGATCACGGCGATCGTCAGAACCGCGACGAGCACGATGCCGAGCCAGGTGGCAACGTAGCCGGCGCGCCGGACTGCGCCCGCGTCGCCACGACCGATGGCATGGCCGACCCGCACGGTGGCGGCCATGCCGATGCCGAACGGCACCATGAACAGGATGGCGGCGACCTGCAGCGCAATCTGATGCGCCGCCAGCGCCGTCGTGCTGATCACGCCCATCAAGAGACCGGCTGCGCCGAACAGGCCGTATTCGAGCAGGAACGAAAGGGAGATCGGTGCGCCGATGACGACGAGCTGCCGCATCAGCCGCATCAGCTTCCAGTCGACGCGCCAGAAATGACCGAGCACATGATATTTCCGGAACGGCCGGCGGCGTGTGGCAAACCACAGACCCGCCAGGAACGTGCCGAGATTGACGATGGAGGTCGCAAGGCCGACACCGAACAGGCCGAGTTCCGGCATGCCGAACGCGCCATACAGCAGCAGATAGACCAGCGTCGCATTGGCCGGGATCGCGGCCAGCGTGATCCACAGGATCGGCTCAGGGCGGTTGACCGCGCTCATGAAGCCGCGGATGGTCATGAACCACAGCGCTGGCAGAATGCTCCATGTCAGGCCCAACAGATATTGCTGGGCGAGATGGGCAGCCGTCGGCGCCTGGCCCAGCATCAGCAGGATCTGTTCGCCGCGGAACGACAGCGTCATCATCGGCAGCGACATCAGGAGCGCAGCCCACATGCCGACGCGCAGCGAGCGCCGGATCAGATGCGGATTGCGTGCGCCAAATGCCTGCGCAGCCAAGGGTGCTACGGCGGATACCAGCCCCATGCCGAAGGTGAAGCTGACAAAGAAGACAGTATGCGCCAGCGCGGCGGCCGCCATGGCTTCGCTGCCGAGGCGGCCGATCAAGGCGATGTCGGTCGTCATCATCGCGATCTGCCCAAGCTGCGTCAGCGCAATCGGCACTGCCAGCTTCAGCGTCTCGGAGAGTTCGAGCGCGAGATGATGTCCGGGCGCCGCTGTGGAAGCGGGCGGCGCGACCGATGTGGCTTCAGCTTTTTCGAGCATTGCAACCGGCTAGATTCTTTTTTTGACGCGTTTTCTACCGCAGATTAAGTCTACGCAATCTGCGTAAACTTGATTGCTATGCGCCCCGGGATCCACTTCGCTCGAAAACGCTATACCACTGACGAAGGTCAGAAAAGTGACGGCGCCTGGGTCTAGCCACCGTCTCGTGCCGGCACGCGGGTGATTTTTGCGCCGAGTGCATTGAGCCGTTCCTCTATGCGCTCATAGCCGCGCTCGATCTGGTCGGCGTTGTTGATTGTGCTGGTGCCCTCGGCAGCCACCGCCGCCAGCAGCATGGCCATGCCGGCGCGGATGTCGGGAGAGATCATCGCCGCGCCGCGCAGCCGGCTCGGGCCGGCCACGATCGCGCGATGCGGATCGCACAGCACGATGCGGGCGCCCATCGAGATCAGCTTGTCGACGAAGAACATCCGCGACTCGAACATCTTTTCGAACATCAGGATGACGCCGTCGCATTGCGTGGCGGTGACGATCGCGATCGACATCAGGTCGGCCGGGAAGGCCGGCCAGGGCTGGTCCTCCAGCTTCGGCACGTGACCGCCGAAATCGTCGTGGATTTTCATGGTCTGGCCCGAGGGCACCACGAGGTCGTCGCCCTCGACGCCGCAGACGATGCCGAGCCGTTCAAAGCCCATCCTGATCGAGCGCAGATGCTCGACGCCGGCTTTCGCGATGCGCAGCGGCGAGCGCGTCACCGCGGCGAGCCCGATCAGGGAGCCGACCTCGATATGGTCGGGCTGAATGGAATAGTTCGCGCCGCCAAGCGTCGCCGGGCCGTGCACGATGATGGTGTTGGTGCCGATGCCCCCGATCTTCGCGCCGAGCGCGACCAGAAAATACGCGAGGTCCTGCACATGCGGCTCGGAGGCGGCGTTGCGCAAGAATGTGGTGCCATGGGCGGCGACGGCTGCGACCAGCGCGTTTTCGGTCGCGGTGACGCTGGGCTCGTCGAGGAACACGTCGGCTCCCCTCAACTTGGTCGCGCGGAATTCCAGCCGGTGCGTCGCGGTGACGGTGGCGCCCAATTGTTCAAAGGCAAGGAAATGCGTGTCCAGACGTCGCCGGCCGATGACGTCGCCGCCGGGCGGCGGCAGCGCCACTTCGCCGCAACGGGCGAGCAGCGGCCCGGCCAGCAGGATCGAGGCGCGGATCCGGGCACAGAGTTCGGGATCGAGATCCGCGGCGCGAACTTCCTTGGCGTGGATCGCCAACGTATTGCGCTCTCTCCATTCGGCCGAGGCCCCGACCGAACGGATCAGTTCGACCAGCGTCTCGGTGTCGCGGATGCGCGGCACGTTTTCCAGCGTGACCGGGTGCTCGGTGAGCAGGGAGGCGGCGATGATCGGCAGCGCAGAATTCTTGTTGCCGGACGGCTCGATCGTCCCCGCGAGCCGGTGGCCGCCTTCAACGATGTATTGAATGGGCGACACGGGCGCGTCCTGCCTCACACGTCGACATTGGCGCTGAGCGAATTATCCTGGATGAATTCGCGGCGCGGCTCGACCACGTCACCCATCAGCTTGGTAAAGATGTCGTCGGCTTCGTCGACCTCCTTGATCTTCACCTGCAGCAGCGAACGCTCGTTGGTGTCGAGCGTGGTTTCCCAGAGCTGGCCGGGGTTCATTTCGCCGAGACCTTTATAGCGCTGCAACGCCACGCCCTTGCGGCCGGCGTCGGTCACCGCCTCGAACAGGCTGACCGGCCCATGGATCGCGGTCTCCGCATCCTTGCGGCGTAACAGGCCGGGCTTCGGATAGGCTTCCTGAAGTCTCACGGCATAATCGTCGAGCTTGCGTGCGTCGGCGGAGCCGAGCAGGGCGTCGTCGATGATGGCGACGTCCTTGACGCCGCGGATGGTGCGCTCGAAGAAGAAGCCTTCGCCTTCGGTGAAACGGCCGGTCCAGCCGCGCTCGACCTCGTCGGCCAGCGCATCGAGGCGCCTGGCGATGTAGTCGGCGGCGGCATTGGCGGTGGCGATATCGCTGGTGATCTTCGGGCTCAGGACGCCGGCAATCGCCGCCTGCTCGACCACCTTGCGGTTATAACGGCTGTGCAGATTATTCAGGATGCCGCGGATGACGCGCGCGTCCTCCACCAGCGACAGCAGGTCGCGGCCGGCGCGATCCGATCCCGTCGCCGGCTTGAAGACGCAGTCGTCGAGCCCGGTCGCGATCAAATAATCTTCCAGCGCGCGCTCGTCCTTCAGGTACTGCTCGGACTTGCCGCGCGTCACCTTGTAGAGCGGCGGCTGCGCGATATAGAGGTGGCCGCGGTCGATCAGTTCGCGCATCTGCCGGTAGAAGAAGGTCAACAGCAGCGTGCGGATATGAGCGCCGTCGACGTCGGCGTCCGTCATCACGATGATCTTGTGGTAGCGCAGCTTGTCGGCCGAGAAGTCGTCGCTGATGCCGGTGCCTAGCGCGGTGATCAGCGTGCCGATCTGCTCGCTTGACAGCATCTTGTCGGTGCGGACGCGCTCGACATTGAGGATCTTGCCGCGCAGCGGCAGCACCGCCTGGAATTCGCGGTTGCGGCCCTGCTTGGCGCTGCCGCCGGCCGAGTCGCCCTCGACGATGAACAGTTCTGATTTGGCTGGGTCCTTCTCCTGGCAGTCGGCGAGCTTGCCGGGCAGCGAGGAGACGCTGAGCGGGCTCTTGCGGGTCAGTTCGCGCGCCTTGCGGGCGGCTTCGCGCGCGGCGGCCGCCTGGATCACCTTGCCGACGATGACCTTTGCTTCGCTCGGATGCTCCTCGAACCACGCCGCCAGCGCCTCGTTGAGGACGTTCTCGACCACGGGCCGCACTTCCGAGGACACGAGTTTGTCCTTGGTCTGCGAGGAGAATTTCGGGTCCGGTACCTTCACCGACAGCACGGCGGTGAGGCCTTCGCGGCAATCGTCGCCGGTCAGCGCGATCTTTTCTTTCTTGGCATTGGCCTCGGCATAGCCGTTGACCTGGCGCGTCAGCGCGCCGCGGAAGCCGGCGAGATGGGTGCCACCGTCACGCTGCGGGATGTTGTTGGTGAAGCACAGCACGTTCTCATGGTAGCTGTCGTTCCACCACAAGGCGGCCTCGACGCCGATGTCGTTCATCTCGGCCCGAACCATGATCGGGGCAGGCACCATCGCCTTCTTGTTGCGGTCGAGATATTTGACGAATTCCTCGACGCCGCCGTCGTAACGCATCGCCTCACGCTTCTCGACCGCGTGGCGCATGTCTGACAGCACGATATTGACGCCGGAATTCAGGAACGCGAGCTCGCGCAGGCGATGCTCCAACGTCGGGAAATCATATTCGACGTTGGTAAAAGTCTCGGTGGATGCAAGGAAGGTCACTTCGGTGCCACGCTTGCCATTGGCATCGCCGACGACCTTGAGCGGGGCGACCGCATCGCCATGGGCGAATTCGATGTAATGCTCCTTGCCGTCGCGCCAGACACGCAGCTGCAGCTTGCTGGACAGCGCGTTGACGACGGAGACGCCGACGCCGTGCAGGCCGCCGGAAACCTTGTAGGAGTTCTGGTCGAACTTTCCGCCGGCGTGGAGCTGGGTCATGATGACCTCCGCCGCGGAGATGCCTTCGCCCTTGTGGATGTCGACCGGAATGCCGCGGCCGTCGTCGCGCACCGTCACGGAGTTGTCAGCGTTGAGGATGACTTCCACCGCGGTGGCGTGGCCCGCGAGCGCTTCGTCGATGGCGTTGTCGACGACCTCGTAGACCATGTGGTGCAGGCCGGAACCGTCATCGGTGTCGCCGATATACATGCCCGGCCGCTTGCGCACGGCGTCGAGCCCCTTCAGCACCCGGATCGATTCCGCGCCATATTCGACCGGAATGGGATGCTCAGTTTCGGCAGGAGTCTGCCGGGCAGGTTCTGTCATGTGAGGCCTTCGCGGGTGTCCCGAATCAGCCGCGCAATATGAGGCGCTGATTGGTCTATTTGTGCCATGAAAGAGGCATCGCGCCTAGCGCAATCTCTCTGTCTACAAGTTGTTGAATAAATGGTGGTTTTTTACACTTTTTCAAGGTCTCCGAGGGTCGATTCTGGCGCTCTCGAAAAGCGCGATTCTACGGCTGATTCTGCGCCCTCGGCGTGCGGATTTTTGGCTGTCGTTGCGGCGGGAAATGGCATGCCGCCGCGGACCTGCTAGAGAAAGGCGGCGCGGCAGCTTGTAGTCGTTGTCCGCCGTCCACAGCGATCCCGGGTTAGCTCTCCATTGTCCCAGGCTTCATCAAAATATCGGCCCGATGTCGACGGCCTCCGGGCCATCGCCGTGATGCTGGTGCTGAATTTTCATGCGTTCCCGGATGCCATGCCGGGCGGCTTCATCGGCGTCGACGTGTTCTTCGTGATTTCGGGTTTTCTGATCACGGGCATCATCACGCGCGAACTGGAACTCGGCCGCTTCAGCCTGGTCGAGTTCTACAACCGGCGCATCCGGCGCATCTTCCCGGCGCTGATCGTTGTGCTCTCTGCGACATTGATGCTGGGCTGGTTCTGGATGCTCCCGGCTGCCTTGGTGCAGCTCGGCAGCGACAGTTTCGCCAGCGCGGCGTTTTTGGCCAACATCGCGCTGTTGCTGCAGTCCGGCTATTTCGACGTCGAATCCGCCAAGAAGCCGCTGCTGCATCTATGGTCGCTCGGCATCGAGGAGCAGTTTTATCTGTTCTGGCCGCTGCTCCTGATGCTCGCAGCACGGCTGCGAATGAGCATTATGGCAATGGCTGCGATGCTCGGCATCGCCTCTTTCCTGCTCAACGTGGCATTGATCGGCTCAAATCCGATCGCGACCTTCTATCTGCCGTTCACGCGTGCGTTTGAACTGCTGATTGGCGCGGTGCTGGCCTGCGGCTGGATCAACGTCAATCATTCCAGCGTGGCGAGCAGCCGGCGCGCCTGGATCGGCGTGGCGCTGATCGCTGTTGCAGCCGTCATTCTCGACAGCCACCGCGCCTTTCCGGGCTGGTGGGCGGTGCTGCCGGTCGCCGGCAGCGCGCTTCTGCTATCCGCGCCCGCTGCCTGGGTGAACCGGGTCGTGCTGGCCAGCCCGCCGCTAGTGTGGATCGGGCTGATCAGTTACCCGCTCTATCTCTGGCACTGGCCGCTATTGGTGTTCGGTGGAATTATCAAATTCGGTCCGCTGACGCTGCCGGAGCGCCAATTGATATTGCTGGCGAGTGCGCTCTTGGCCTGGGCGACCTACCGGTTTGTCGAGATACCGTTCCGTTTCGGCCTCCCGAACCGGCGCAAGATGTTCAGCCTCGGGGCCGGCATGGCGATGATAGCGGTTGCGGGTATTGCCGTCATTTGGGGCCGCGGCTTCGACTTTCGGCTGCCGCCGGAAATCCGCGCCATGGCCAGCGTGCGGACGGAGAGCTTCAAGTGGCGGTTTCATGAATGTCTGCTCGATCTCAGCCGCGAAACGACGTTTGCCGAAACTTGCGTTGAGCGCGATCGGCGTCCGCTGGTCCTGATCTGGGGCGATTCGACAGCCGGCGCGCTGCTGCCCGGCCTGCGCAAAGCCCAGGAGGAGCGAGGCTTCGGCATTGCACAGCTTACCTCCAGTTCCTGCATTCCGGCGCTCAACGCCGACATTGTGAACCTGCCCAATTGCCGCACGATGAACGACAAGGTCTTTTCGCTCGTCCGGCAGATCAGGCCGGATGTCGTGTTGCTGCACGGAACCTGGGAAAAACATCTCGACAATGTGGCCGAGACAGTGATCGCGCTGAAGAAGGAGACCAACGCACGCGTCGTCGTTCTCGGCGGCGTACCGACGTGGCGGCGCGGGCTTCCCTCCGAGGTGCTCAGGTATTTCATCCTTCATCGCGCGCTGATCCCGGAACGTTCGCCCAATGCCGCACCTCCGACCGCTTATGATGCGGTGATGCGCGCCAGGCTCGAGCCGCTCGGTGCGGAATTCATCTCTGCATCGGACGTCTTTTGCAACGCGCAGGGTTGCCTGACGCGCCTTGGCGATGCGGCGGGAGATGTTGTCGTGAGCGATCAGGTGCACCTGACCGAAAAGGGATCAGCATTTCTGATCGACTCGATCATCGACCGCTTGCTCGGCGGTGTGGCGCCCGCGGGCAGGGCGCGTTAAGCACTCAGGTGCGGCGGCTCACCTGACCCGCTTCCACGTCGAAAATTTCGCCGGTCGCGCCGATATCGACGAAGGCGGCTGGATCGGCGCCGGTCATCCAGACCTGCGCGCCGAGCTTTGCGAGTTCATCGAACAGCGCCTTGCGTCTGTTGGGATCGAGATGCGCGACGACTTCGTCGAGCAGCAGGAGCGGCACGATGCCGGTCATTTCGGCAACGAGGGTGGCATGGGCCAGCACCAGCCCGATCAGGAGCGCCTTCTGTTCGCCGGTGGAGGCGTCGCGCGCCGGCATGTTCTTCGGCGCGTAGACCACCTGCAGATCGGTGAGGTGGGGGCCGTCCAGCGTGCGGCCGGCCGCGGCGTCGCGGGCGCGGCTCGCACGCAGGATTTCGCGGTAGCGATCCTCCACTGCGGTCGCGGACTCGTTGACCAGCGCGTTTTCCATCCAGCCGTCGAGCATGATCTGCGCCGACGGAAAGGCCGAAGCTTGCCCACGTTCGCGCAGCATCGCCGCCAGTCGCGTCACGGTCTGGCCGCGCGTTGCGGCGACCGCGACCGCAAGCTCGGCGGTTTCACGCTCGATCGCATCGCACCAGTGGTCGTCGTAATTACGCACTTCGAGCAGGCGGTTGCGCGAACGCAACGAGCGTTCCAGCGCCGAGACGCGGCTGGAATGCTCGCTGTCGATCGCCAGCACCAGCCGGTCGAAGAAGCGCCGCCGCTCGGAAGCCGCGCCGAGAAACAGCCCGTCCATCGCGGGCGTCAGCCACACCATGCGCAAGTGATCGCCGAACGCTGTGGCCGAACTCACCGGCTCGCGGTCGATCCGGCAGCGCCGGCTGGTTGACGCCGCCTCCGCGGCGGGCGCATCGATACCGGTGCCGAGCGTGGCGAGCCCGAGGGCGCCCTCAACCTCGGCCGACACCGCCCAGGAACCGTCGCCCTGGTTGTCGGCGACATCCTCCAGCGTCGCGCGCCGCAGGCCGCGCCCCGGCGAGAGAAACGAGATCGCCTCCAGGCAATTGGTCTTGCCGGCGCCGTTCGGCCCCACCAGCACCACGACATCACCGCGCGTCTGCACGCTCGCCGCGCGATAGTTGCGGAAGTGCGTGAGGTTGAGGCGTTGGATGCGGGAGGGTGTCATGAGGGAGCGTCGGTCTTTCTTCCCTTCTCCCCTTGTGGGAGAAGGTGGCGCGAAGCGCCGGATGAGGGGTATCTTACCGCTCGGCAAGCTTTGCGAAAATGTCCTCCAGAACGGCGGAAGGTTGTTGCAGCACGTCGTTGTTCCAGTACCGCTCGATTCGAAACCCCTCAGCCATCAGGATGGAATCCCGTGTCGCATCGCGCTCAGACGATGCGTGCTGACTGCCGTCTATTTCGATGACAACGCGTTTCTCGAAGCAGACAAAGTCGAGAATGAACTTCTGAAAGGGGACCTGCCGCCGGAATTTAAACTGTGAGAGGCGTCGATCACGGAGCAATCGCCACATAGCCGCTTCAGCGTCGGTTGGCTCGCGCCGCATGTTTCGGGCGAAATGGCGGATGCGCTTGGCGACAGGTCGATGGCTTGGCGTTTGCGGCGCGAACCCCTCACCCGTCGCCTCACTTCGTGAGGCGCCACCCTCTCCCACAAGGGGAGAGGGAAGATCGGTGCGCGGGTCGCCGGAAGTGCTCACACCCGCATCGGCATCAGCACGTAGAGCGCGCCCTTGTTGTCCTTGTCCTGAACCAGCGTCGGCGAGCCGGGATCGGCGAGGCGCAGCACGGCGACTTCGCCTTCGATCTGGGCGGCGATGTCGAGCAGGTAGCGCGAGTTGAAGCCGATATCGAGGGCGTCGGAGGCGTATTCAACTTCCAGTTCTTCGGTGGCGCTGCCGGAATCCGGGTTGGTCACCGACAGCACCAGCTTGCCCGAAGACAATGCGAGTTTCACGGCACGGCCGCGCTCGCTGGAAATGGTCGAGACGCGGTCTACGGCAGCCTCAAAATCCTTCTTGTCGACAATCAGTTCCTTGTCATTGTTCTGCGGAATGACGCGGCCGTAATCCGGGAAAGTTCCGTCGATCAGTTTCGAGGTCAGCACGACGTTGCCGAGGGTGAAGCGGATCTTGCCCTGCGAGAGTTCGATTTTGACTTCGGCCTCGTTGTCCTCGATCAGCCGCTGCACCTCGCCGACCGTCTTGCGCGGCACGATCACGCCGGGCATGCCGGTGGCGCCGGAGGGCAGCGCCAGATCGATCTGCGCCAACCGATGTCCGTCGGTCGCCACGCCGCGAAGCGTTGCGGCCTTGGCGCTGCCGGCGGTGTGTAGATAGATGCCGTTGAGATAATAGCGCGTCTCTTCGGTCGAGATCGCAAATTGCGTGCGATCGATCAGGCGCTTGACGTCGGCAGCCGCCAGCGAGAACGAATGCGTCATGTCGCCGGCGGCGAGATCCGGGAAGTCGCTTTCGGGCAGCGTCTGCAGCGTGAAGCGCGAGCGGCCGGCGCGGATCGCCAGCACCGCACGGTCGCCGTCGGCTTCCAGCACGATCTGCGCGCCATCGGGCAGTTTGCGGACGATGTCGTAGAACATGTGCGCCGGCACGGTGGTGGAGCCGCCGGTCGCGGTTTCCGCCGCCAGCGTTTCGGTCACCTCCAGGTCGAGGTCGGTCGCCTTCAGCGACAGCCTGGCGTTTTCGGCGCGGACCAGCACATTGCCGAGAATCGGGATGGTATTGCGGCGCTCGACCACGCGATGGACGTGACCCAGCGACTTCAGCAGTTGCGCGCGTTCGACGGTGACCTTCATTGCATTACCCGCCAGAGATGGAAAAGCCGGGCGGCCCGTAAAGGCAGCGCCGCGGCATTGGAAACCCGAAAAGCCGGATCAGGATCGGATCTGATCAAACCCCCGGGGGGACCGCAAGGTGGCGCGGATGGGGCGCCGGTGCAAGGGAGAGCGGGCCCCGTTCCCCACTTTTGCGGCGAAAAATGGCGGCAGAAAAAAATTCTCCCGCCCCAATTCTCCCACATCTGGGATCAGGGGAGGGAGAGGTTGGGAGGAGCCAACTCCTTAAGGCGCAGGTCCTGTTCCGGCTGCCGCTATTCCTGCAACTGCCGTTTGAGCGACTCGACCTCTTCGGACAGCGCGGTATCGCGGGCCACCAGCGCCTCGATCTTGCGCACGGCGTGCAGCACCGTGGTGTGGTCGCGTCCGCCGAACCGGCGGCCGATCTCGGGCAGCGAACGCAGCGTCAGCGTCTTCGCCAGATACATCGCGACCTGACGCGGCCGGACGACGTTGGCGGTCCGCCGCGACGACAGCAGGTCTGAACGGCTGACATTGTACTGCCGGGCGACCACCCGCTGGATGTCCTCGATCTTGATCCGCTTCGGTTCCTGCGGGCGGATCAGGTCGCGCACCTCGCGCTCGGCCATTTCCAGCGTCACCGGCTGGGCGTTGAGCTTGGAATGGGCGAGCAGGCGGTTGATGGCGCCTTCGAGGTCGCGGCCATTATGGGTGATGGTGCGCGCCAGATAGTCCAGCACCGCTTCCGGAACGTCGAAGCTTGCGTGATGCGCACGCGCCGCCGCCACGCGCGACTTCAGGATTCCGAGCCGCAGTTCTTCGCCGAGCGAACCCATCTCCACGACGAGGCCACCGGCCAGCCGCGAGCGCACGCGATCGTCGAGGCTCTCGAGATCGGATGGCGGGCGGTCGGCGGCGATCACCACCTGGCGGCCGGCATCGATCAGCGCGTTCAGCGTGTGGCAGAACTCGGCCTGGGTCGATTTGCCTTGCAGGAACTGCAGATCGTCGATCACGAGCACATCGATGCCGCGCAGCGCTTCCTTGAACGCCAGCGCCGTCTGCGTCTTCAGCGCGGCGACGAAGCCGTACATGAATTTCTCGGCGGTGAGATAGAGCACCTTGCGCTCGCTCCCCGAATTGCCGGCCCACGTCACCGCCTGCAGAAGGTGGGTTTTGCCGAGGCCGACGCCGGCGTGAATGTAGAGCGGGTTGAACATCACGGGATCGCCGCGGCGACCTTCAGCGACCTGGCGTGCGGCGGCATGGGCCAGCGTGTTGGAGCGGCCGATCACGAAGCTTGCAAAGGTCAGGCGCGGGTCGAGCGGCGAGCCGCCGAGCGCATCATGGCTGGCGGATACCGGCGCCGTCGCGGTGGCGCGCAATTCCGGCGCGGGCCGGCCATTGGCCTGCTCGACGCGGCGTTGATCGGCCGGCGCGGTGGTTTCCTTGGCGGGCGCGGCACAGCGCATCGCCGTGCGTACGGTAAGGTCGATCCGGTGCACTTCCGGCATCTCGGCCTGCCAGCAGGTCAGGACGCGGTCGGCGTAATGCGCCTGGATCCAGCTCTTGAGGAACCGGGTCGGAACCGACAGATGCACGCTTTCGTCCTGCACGCCTTCCAGATCCATGCGCGCGAACCAGCTCGTATAGACGTCCTCGCCCACACTCGTCCGCAACCGTCCCTTCACGCGCGACCAGCGATCCTGTTCGATATTTGTCATTGCCTGAGAACTTTTCTGAATGAGTAATGGTGTTTTACGAAATCGCCTGGCGGGCTGCCTTGCAGGTTTCCTGCCAGACGTGACCTCGACGCGAAGCTTCAGCCACCAGACATGGATCGGGCGTTCGGCGGAATCGCCGTTGTCAGATCAAAGGCTGGATGGAGTGAGAGGCTACCGCGAGGTCAGCGCGTACTCGCCGGTCTAGCCGGAGTTCGCGTGGGTGGACGACTGGAAACCTCGTCCAGGGATTCAGAAGCGGTCTCGATGGAAATGAGCGTGCCGAATGTCGCGTTGATTCCGTAAAGCATAGTACCTCCCCCTCTCACCGCGAGAACGCGCGGCGAGCAATCACATCACCAGTGTTTTCAAAGCCAGTCTGCCGCTACCGAACATCCGCTTGCTCGACCGCTGCGCCGCCGCGTACCTCAGTCTGTCGTCTTCAACACGTTCACGATCTCCGCGTTCCCAATCTTCGCATCGTCGGCAAGCATCTTAGTTCCCCTTGCCTTATTCCCCTTGTCCGGAACGCGCTGAACGCGAGCACCACGCCGGGAAATTTAGACACAGAACAGCTGCTCTCATATTGCTATGAGTTACCAACTCAGCTTCGCTTGGAAAGCGTCGCTAACGCGCACACCGCCGCCGATTTGCACGTCCGCTCTTGGGTCTCATACCGCGCTGGTCAGGAGAGCCTTGAGCGTCGCGAACGAGTAACAAATACACCAAGCGCGATTTCTGACAATCCGTGATTCGACGCTGTTGCCGGACTCTTCGACGGTGTTGCAACACTGCAATTGCGAAACTCCACACCAAGTTTTTGAATCCGCGCGCAGAATCGCGCGGCGTCAACAAGCGTGACAGTTTTCGCTGCACTCGCAAAATTTTTTAAGAAACCGTTACAATCGTGGTTACCGGGACCATTTTTCAAAACGCTTGTGCTCGCTATGTGGATAAGTGATTAGCGAGACGTCGTTTTTCGGAATTGTTTTTCAGGGTAACCCGCGCGGCAGGGATGCGGGCGGAAGAACCTGGCGTCGGATTGGTCAGCGGTTGCGCTCAGGCTTCTCGCAAGTGCGCACAACAACGCCGGTGCAATAAATTGCACCTCGTAAAATTACGGGCGCTGGAAATGTGACACGTAAGGCGGTGTTCAGCAACGGGACAATTGAATTGTCACAGTGCACGCTTTCAGCGTGAGCCCAAAATGCAACAGGATGCATGTGCGTGGCGAAACGGATTTTCGGGTTCGCGCTCGCACGCCCCGGAATGTCCGAAAAAGAAAAAGCCCGGCGAGGCCGGGCTTTTGACGAATATCTATTTCTGTCAGTTTACTTCGCGAGCTTGGCGATCGCGTGCGTCAGGCGCGACACCTTCCGGCTCGCATTGTTCTTGTGAATGATGTTGCGCTGTGCAGCTTGCATGAGTTCCGGTTCCGCGTGCTTCATCGCCTTGAGCGCCGCCTCGCGATCGCCGCTCTTGATCGCTTCCTCGACGGTGCGGACCGCGCCACGCATCTGCGTGCGGCGCGACTTGTTGACGATGGTGCGGCGGGCAATCTTGCGGGTCGCCTTTTTGGCGGAAGTGGTATTGGCCATGTTCTCAACTATCCTTCGGCTGTCATCGCTCAGGTGGTCGGGCTCGAGCGCGCCGGCCCTTCAAATTGCGTGATGGACGCTGGTTGTGTTTTCCAGGGTGTTCTGACGTAAGCCGTTCTTGAGGGTGCCATGGACGGAAGCCAAAGTGCTCCCGAGGCCGGCGCTGCTCAAAGAACAGCGGCGGCGGGATTGCGCCCGCCGCCATTGGGGGTCTTATAGAGGGCGAGTCCTGCACCGTCAACGCTTTCCACCCTCCCCGAAAGGCCGGGAAGGGAGCCGGAAATGGCGGGTAAGGTGCTGACGAGGTTGAATTTCCGGGGTGCCCCCGGTATTGGCTGACTGCCTTTGGGGGCGACAGATATCAAGGTGACGCATGATCCGCGGTTTTTTCCGGCTAATCGGCCTGCTGCTCCTGGCCGGCGGATTCATCTTCATGGTCTATGACGGCGCCCGTTTCGTCGCCGACCAGACCCTGCGGTTCACCCGGTTTGGCCAGTTCTGGAACGACGTCCATCAGTCCAGCCAGCTGGCATTCCGGACCTGGGTCGAGAGTAACGCACCCTGGCTCTGGAACAGCGTCATCAAGGTCCTGCTGGATCAGCCGGTTTTTGCCGTGCTGGGCGTGGTCGGCATTCTGCTCATGATCCTGTTCCGGCCCCGCAAGCCGTTGATCGGCTATTCGCGGGACTGACCCGGGGCCCCGCCCGCCCTCGGGGGCGGTGTAACAGGGCTGCGGCATCCGGCGTAGAAGACATATATAGAGGGCCAACCAGCCGACGCCGTTATCGCGTCCGCCGATGTCCTGCCTGGAGGTACTCCATGTTGTTCATGCGCAAGACCACCGCGTTGCCGAGCGCAGCCGAAGCGCTGCCGGGCCGCGCCACCCCGATCCCGACCGCCACCACGCATTTCGTCAATGGCCGCAAGCTGCAGCCGCCCTATCCAGCAGGCCTCGAGCAGGCGGTGTTTGGCCTCGGCTGTTTCTGGGGCGCAGAGCGCAAGTTCTGGGAACTCGGTGACGGCATCCATGCGACCGCCGTCGGTTATGCCGGCGGGCATACGCCCAATCCGAGCTATGAAGAGGTTTGTTCGGGACGCACCGGTCATACCGAAGTGGTGCTGGTCGTGTTCGATCCGAAGAAGATCTCCTACGAGCAGCTCCTGAAGACGTTCTGGGAAAATCACAACCCGACGCAGGGCATGCGCCAGGGCAACGATGTCGGCACCCAGTATCGCTCGGCGATCTACACCTTTGGCGATGCGCAGCGCCAGGCCGCCGACGCGTCGAAGGCTATGTACCAGAAGGCGCTGGCCGCCAAAGGGCTCGGCGCCATCACCACCGAGATCGCGCCATCGGGCGAATTCTATTTCGCCGAAGACTATCATCAGCAATATCTCGCCAAGAACCCGGCGGGCTATTGCGGATTGGGCGGCACCGGCGTGTCGTGCCCGATCGGCGTCGGCGTGAGTGCCGCCTAAACGTCATTGCGAGCGTAGCGAAGCAATCCATGCCGCGGCACGACCGATAGATGGATTGCTTCGTCGCTTCGCTCCCTTGCGCAAACGCTTTGCGTTTGTCGCAGGCAATGACGGATGGTCTCTCCTCTGGCCATGCGAAGACCACTCCAAAACCGTTTGTTAACCATACCCGGTGCAAGACTAAAGCTGTCTCGCTTAGAGGGATGGGCTCCGGTGCGGCTTGTGCGCGCGTTTCGACTACCGATCACTGCGATCATCACGGCGCTCGCTCTGTCGGGCTGCATGCGTACGACCGGGCCGGTCGCGGTCGGGCCGCAAGGCGATCTCGATTCAATGGCCTATGGCCAGCCTAACAGCCCACCGCCGCAGGCGGTCGTGGCCGATTCCGGCGGCGCCGTCGGCGCGCTTCGCGCGGCCTTCGCCGCGGCGCCACGCGCAGCACCACCGCCCGTTATCGTTGCCGCGCCCGTCGCCTATGTCGAACCGGTGCCGGTGCGATACGACGCGGCCTATCATCTCGATGCCGGCGACAGGCTGCGCGTCGTTGTCTATGGCCAGGAAGGCCTGACCAACACCTACGCGATCGACGCCGGCGGCTCGATCACGATGCCGCTGATCGGCTCGGTGCCGGCGCGCGGCCGCACCACGGCCGGACTGGCGGCGCAGATATCGGCGAAGCTGCGCGCCGGCTTCATCAGGGACCCATCGGTCGCAGTGGAGATCGAAGCGTACCGGCCGTTCTTCATTCTCGGCGAGGTCGCAGCACCTGGGCAATATCCGTACGTACCGAACATGACGGTCGAGAGCGCGGTGGCGATCGCCGGCGGCTTTTCGCCGCGCGCCCGCCGCGATAGCGTCACCGTCACTCATACTGATGCGTCGGGAACGGCGCGCTTCGTCGTTCCGCCCGGCAGTCCGATCGGTCCCGGCGACACCGTGCTCGTCAGCGAGCGCTGGTTCTAGCCTGCATTTCTCACAGGGCCAATTTGATTTGCGACGGGTATTGGTGGATCGGCGCGAAGGCGACGAGGACCGTGGCGCCGAAAGCGCTGGCGGCGATTTGGTTTTGAGTGTGCGTTGGACCTTGTTGGTGATACCGCGGATTGGGCGCGTCGCGGCTTCGCGTGTCAGGCCGGCGAGGCGCGGGCCTTGGCGGCTTCGGCCAGGCGGCGAGCCGCGTGCCCCCATTCTTCGGCGGCAGGGCAGGCCGAGGCCATGGCGATCCTGATGCGGCGGCAGGAGATGCGAACCAGCGCGCCGATCTTCAAGAGCTTAAGCCTGATGGTGCCGCAGGTGGCGTCCGCAAAGGTGGTTTCAGCAAGGCCGATGCGCCGCAGGGCGCAGATCAGCACATAGGCCATCGCGGCGAACCACAGCCGCAGTTGGTTGGCGCGCATGGTCTGGGCCGAAGTGCGGTCGGCGTAGAGGTCGAGCTGGCATTCCTTGATGCGGTTCTCCATGTCACCGCGCGCGCAATAGATGTCCTCATAGAGCGCCCGCGCTCCCGTCTCGCTGCGCCTGAGCGAAGTGACGACGAAGCGCGGATTGGCCTCGCCGTGCGTCCACTCCGCCTTGGCGACGACGCGGCGGCTTCGGCTCCAGCTATCGAGCGTGCTCCACTGGAAGTCCTTGAAGCGGCGCGCCGGGCGGCCGGTCTTCTCGGCCGCGGCCCTGGCCGTGGCAAGCTCCTCCTCGATCATGGCGACCAGGCGCGTGTTGCGGGCGAGCCCGAACAGGTAATCCACGCGGTTCTGCTCGCACCACGCCATCAGCGCCTCGCGCGCAAAGCCACTGTCGGCTCGCAGCAGGATACGCGCGAACGGCCAGCGGGCGCGGATTTGCCGGACAATCCGCTCGACCTCCGCGACGCTGCCCGCGCTGGCGTCGATGTCGGAGGGGCGCAGCTTGGCCGCCAACAAATGCCGGCCGCAAAACACGTATAGCGGCAGATAGCAGTAGCAGTCGTAATAGCCGTGGAAGAAGCGCCCCTCCTGATGTCCGTGCAGCGGATCGTCGGTGGCGTCGAGATCGAGGATGATCTGCTCCGGCGGCCGCTGGTACGCCTCCAGGAACAGCGTCACCGGCAACGCTTCGATCGCCGCCGCGTCATAGGCGATCTTGTGATAGCGCGAAGGTTCGTTTCGGCTCAACTCCAGCCGGTTCAGCGTCGACTTGCCGGCCACCGGTGCGCAGTCCCCGCGCCGGGCTGCAAGCTTGCCCGAAAGCACCGCCATCAGCGGATCGTGCCGCAGCTCGTCGTGGTCGTTGAGATCTTCATAGCCGAGCGCGATGCCAAAGACCCGCTGCCCGATCAACGTGCCGACCGCATGCTCGATCAAGTCCTGACGGCGATGATCGCGAAAGCAATCCGCAAAGCGACCCACCAAATCGATCGCCCGGTCGGTCGCGCCCAGAAGCAGCGCGCCGGCATCCGACGTCACAAGGCCGCCATCAAAGGCCGCTTCCACAACACGGCCTTCCACCCTTCCAAAATCAAACTGTTCTGCGCTACACTCTGTCGGCATCGGGGCGTTCCTTGAATCATCCCAAAGTCCTTCTCGCAAAAGAACTTTCGCTGATTCGCGCCCCGATGCGCCTCAACACTGTGAGAAATGCGGGCTAGAGCTTCGGTTCTGATTGAGCCGGCTCTTTTCCTGAGCATTCGTGTCAGGCAAATGCCTCGCATTTGACCAAGAAAATTCATCATCCGTTTTTTCGCCGGCGCAGTCTGCGTTCTGCATCTAACCTGCAGTGGCGGACATGCCGCCTCGCACGCGTCTGGAAGTCTCGTTAACGCCCGGGCATTGGCGTCGACCGCTTTGGTTGCGATAAATTAGCGCTATGCGCGGATCGCATTCGAAACCATGTTCCAAGTTGCACTGCAGCGATGTAGAAGAACGTCGTCAGATCTAGGCGCGCCGGTTTGTCGGTTGAGTGCCTGCAATCCGGAGTATGACCATGACCTATCATTTGCCGGTCCGCTTGGTGCGCGCGGCGACCGCGGCAGCGTTGCTCGCTTCCATCGCTGTGACGGCCTTGTGCGCCTCTTCGTATCCGGCCTCGGCGGATACCTATCCGAGCCGACGGATCACCTTCGTCGTACCCTATCCCGCGGGCGGCGCCACCGACGTGTTGGCCCGGTTGCTTGCCAACAAACTATCGGAGTCGTGGAAGGCCACCGTCGTCGTGGAGAACAAGTCGGGCGGCGGCGGTGTGGTCGGCAACGACTATGTGGCGAAGGCGCAGCCTGATGGCCATACCGTGCTGATCGCCATCACGCAGATCATTCAGGCGCCGAGCCTTGTTGCGAAACTGCCCTACGACGTCTTCAAGGATCTTGCGCCGGTCACCCAGATCTCGCTGTCGACGATCGTTCTGGTGGTCCCCGAGCAGCAGCCGATCAAGTCCGTCAAGGAGTTGATCGATTATGCCAAGGCGAACCCCGGCAAGCCTTACGGCACCTTCGGCAACGCCACGACGTCCCACCTCTACGGCGAATTGCTCAAGAAGACCGCCAATATCGACATGACCCATGTCCCCTATCGCGGCTCGGCGCCTCTCACGAACGACTTGCTCGCTAACACGATTACCTCGGCGTTCCAGGACCTGACCACGGCCAGCGCGCAAATCCAGGCGGGCAAGCTCAGGCCGTTGGCGGTTGGCGGCGAGAAGCGCAGGAAGGCGTTGCCCGACGTGCCGACGATGGCCGAACTCGGCTACCCCGGCTTTGAAATCGAAGGCTGGCTCGGCGTGTTCGTGCCCGCCGGGACACCCAAGGAGATCGTGGCCAAGCTTTCAACGGAACTCGCCCGCATCATCGCCTCGCCCGAGGGCGTCGCCGGGATCGAGACGCTCAGCCTCGTGCCGGTGGGCGGATCGGCGGAAACGTTCGAGAAAGTCTTGCGCCGCGATTACGAGCGGTGGGGCGATGTCGTGAAGGCAACCGGCGTCAAGGGCGAGTGAAGTAAGAGCAGCAAGCGTTGGCTTTAGCCACTTCCGTCATTCCGGGGCGTGCGATAGCACGAACCCGGAATCTCGAGATTCTCAGGTGCGCAATCGCGCACCATAGTTCGATGCTGCGCATCGCCCCGGAATGACGCCCTCCGGGCGTCACTTCAAATTCTTCGCGAAAAACGCCAGGCTGCGCGGCCATGCAATGTCGGCGCTGGCCTTGTCGTAGCTTGCGCGTTCATCGCAGTGAAAGCCGTGCTGTGCGCCGGGATAGACGTGGACTTCGACATCGGGCCGCTTGGCCTTGATGGTTTCGACATCGGTCAGCGGAATGCCCGCATCCTTTTCGCCGAAATGCAGTTGCGTCGGCACTTGCGGCTTGTCGTCGGCGAAACGAACGACGGCGCCGCCGTAATAGCCGACGGCGGCCGATAGGCCCGACAGCTTGGTCGCCGCCGCATAGGCGATGCTGCCGCCGAGGCAGAAGCCGATGATGCCGATCGGGCCGACATCCTTCACGGCATCGATCGCGGCCTCTGTATCGCGCAGCATCGCGGCCCAGTCGG
Source organism: Bradyrhizobium sp. AZCC 1678 (assembly GCF_036924765.1). Classification (NCBI taxonomy): domain Bacteria; kingdom Pseudomonadati; phylum Pseudomonadota; class Alphaproteobacteria; order Hyphomicrobiales; family Nitrobacteraceae; genus Bradyrhizobium; species Bradyrhizobium sp. AZCC 1678. Next base: position 509,728 of record NZ_JAZHSE010000001.1, on the reverse strand, counting down.
GATTGGCGATGAATTTTCGCGCGGTCGCGATCTCGTCGGGCGAATAGCCGCACTGGAAGTCCGGCTGGGTGCGATCGAAGATCGACGGCGCGATCGCGACATAGCCTTCGGCCGCCAGCCGGTCGCACACCGAGCGGATGTGGTGATTGACGCCAAAGATTTCCTGGATCACCACGATGGCCGCCTTCGGCTTGCCTGTGGGATCGGCGCGATAGCCTCCGAGTTTGAAGCCGTCCGAAGCCGTCAGTTTGATATCCTGTCCCACGGGTCATCCCTTCTTGTTTTGGGTTGCACGAAGTCGGTTGCGTGAATGTGCGGCACCGCGCGGCTATTGCCACATCCAGTTGTGACCCCAGTCGCCCTTCCAGCCGGCTAGCCTGCCTTTGCGGAATTGCAGAAAGAGCCGGTCTTTCTTGTAGAACAATCCGCTGCCGCCGACGTTGCGAAACGCGAGGAAGATTTCCTCGCCCGGCCGGCCACGGACGTAGTTGAGCGGGGTGCCGAGCGCGCGCGCGGCTTCGACGGCGTCCATGCCGAACGCCAGGGGCGTGTTGTTCGACAGCGTTTCGGTGAATGGCGGCGGGTAGGGGCCGCCGATCGGCGGCAGCTTTTGCGCGGCAGCCTGCGTGAAGCTGCCTGCGATCAAAGCGAGGGCCACAACGGCCGTCTTCATGACGCGGCCTTTGTAGTTGCCGTTTCTTCCGTTGTCTTGGCATCGAGGCCGTCGAGAAACGGCAGCACGGCGTCGATGAAGGCCTGCGGCTGGTCGATGTTGACGGCGTGGCCGGCGGCCGGGATCACCACCTTCTGCGCGCCGGGAATCTTGGCCGCCATATAGTCGGAGGCGGCAAGGAACGGCGTGTCGTCGGCGCCGACCACGATCAGCGACGGCACCTTGATATTGGGCAGGGATTCGATCACGCGCGCATCGCGCTGGGTCAGCATGCCGCGCGCGGCGCGCGCCAGTCCCGACGCGTCCCTGTGGGTGACGCTGGAGCGCTCCCGGCTGGCCGATTTCAGAATCTCCAGACCCTCGCGCTCAAAGCGGTCGCCGGTGTCATGCGCGCGCTTGTTCCAGACCTCGCGGGCCTCGTCCTTCTTGAAGCCGGGGCCGGTGTCGATGATCAGGAGCGCACGGACGCGGTTTGGGTGGGCGCGGTAGAACGCCAGCGACATGTAGCCGCCAAGCGAGAGCCCGCCGACGATCGCCTGCTCGACGCCGACGGCGTCGAGCAGCGCGGCCATGTCGGCGACTGTCAGCGCTTCGCTGTAGGCGGCGGTATCCTCGGGGTAACCGGATTGGCCATGACCCCGCATGTCCCACAACACGAGCTTGTGATGTTTCGACAGGGCCGCGATCTGGCCCTGCCACATCCCACAGGTCGACGAATAGCCGTGGGTCAGCAAGAGCGGTGGGCCGGAGCCGTGCACCTCGTAGTGGATACGGACCCCGTCGCGATCGATTGTCGGCATTCTCGATTTCCCAAAGCAATTGATGCGAAATTCCGGCCGGGCCGTCATCGCCTGCCCCGTATTCTAGCGCGATCCATTCGGGAATAGGAAATGTAGAAACGGAAGATGCGCCTGCTGCTCGCGCGCGTGATCGACAAGGCCATCACAACGCCTTGCCGCAGCGCACAAGCAGCATCTTCAAATCCTTATTCCTTTCGAACGATTCCAAATTGGATTGCCTCCGGGAAAATTCGGTATCATTCTGCGCGCCAACTGGCATCGACCCGGTGGGTGCCGGCCAATACCCAAAAGTGAGAATGCCGCCGTAAGCGGCTTCCAACACCGGAAGGGGAAACGCGATGCCAAATCTGAACATCAACGGACGGAATATGTCCGTCGAGGCGTCCAATGATACGCCGCTGCTCTGGGTCATCCGCGAGCAATTGCAGATGACCGGTACGAAATTCGGCTGCGGCGCGGGTCTCTGCGGCGCCTGCACGGTTCACGTCAACGGCGAGGCCGTTCGCTCCTGCCAGACGTCGGTCAGCGATGCGCTCGGCAAGAAGATCACCACCATCGAAGGTCTGTCCGCCAAGGGCGATCATCCCTTGCAGAAGGCCTGGATCCTCGAGCAGGTCCCGCAATGCGGCTACTGCCAGTCCGGCCAGATCATGCAGGCGGCATCGCTTCTCTCCAGGAATCCCAATCCGACCAAGGATGAAGTGGTCGCGCATATGGACGGCAATCTGTGCCGTTGTATGACCTATTCGCGCATTCAGAAGGCGATCATGCGCGCCGCATCCGAAATGCGTACCGCCTCCAACGCCGGCACCGAGCGGAGGGCAACATGAATACGCACGTGAAAATCACCGACAGCGCGCCCACCGATCTCAGCCGCCGCTCGTTCCTGGTCGGCTCCGCGGCCACCGGCCTCGTGCTCGGCTATGCCGGCGTACCCGGCATCGATCAGGCGCTGGCTGCGCCCTCCGCTTTCGAGCCCAGCGTGTGGTACTCGATCGCGCCCGACGGCCTCGTGACGGTTACCTGCGGCAAGGCCGACATGGGCCAGCACATCGCCTCGACGATGGCGCAGATCGTCGCCGAGGAACTCGGCGCGTCCTGGAAGGACATGCGGGTTCAACTCGCCTCCAACGATCCGAAGTTCAACGACCCCGTGCTCGGCGCGCAGATTACCGGCGGCAGCTGGAGCACGATGATGAATTTCGATGCGATGAGCCGCGCGGGCGCCGCGGGACGTATCGCATTGACGGAAGCCGCCGCCGCATCGATGGGCATGCCGGCCGGCGAGCTGGTGGTGCGTAATTCCACCGTCTCGCATCCGAAGTCGAAGAAGTCGATGACGTTTGCGGAGATCGTCAAGAGCGGCAAGATCACCAAGACCTTCACGCCGGATGAGCTCAAGGCGATCAAGCTCAAGACGCCCGACCAGTACACGATGGTCGGCGTCTCGGTTCCGCAGCTCGATATCCCCCCGAAGGTCAACGGCGCGGCGAAGTACGGCATCGACGTCATGCTGCCGGGCATGGTCTACGGCAAGGTGGTCACGCCGCCGGTGCGCTTCGGCGCCACGGTGAAATCGGTCGATGACGCCGCCGCCAAAAAGGTGCCGGGCTTCATCAAGGCGATCACGCTCGACGACAAGACCGGCAGCACTTCCGGCTGGGTGGTGGCGGTAGCCAATACCTATGCCAATGCGAGGAAGGCCGCGGACGCGCTGAAGATCACCTATGACAACGGCCCGAACGCCAAGCTGTCGAGCCAGTCGTTGATCGACGAGGCGAAGCGGCTGCAGGCGCTCGACGATTCCGGCCAGTTCTTCGTCAAGGACGGCGACACGGCGGCGGCCTTCGGGACGGCGGCGAAGGTGATGGAGGCGGAGTACACCACCAGCATCAACATCCATGCGCCGCTGGAGCCGATGAACGCCACGGCCGAGTTCAAGGGCGACATCCTGCACATCTATTCCGGCAACCAGTTCGCGACGCGCTCCGGCGGGATCGCGGCCGGTGCGGCCGGGATCGATCCGAAGTTCGTCGTGATGCACCAGATGTGGCTGGGCGGCGGCTTCGGCCGGCGTCTCGACGCCGACATGATGGTGCCTGCGGTGCAGGCGGCGAAGGCCGTCGGCAAGCCGGTCAAGGTCATCTACAGCCGCGAAAACGACATGACCATGGACTATTCGCGTCCGCTGACCTTCCAGAAGGTGAAGGCGGGTGTCGATGGTAACGGCAAGCTGATTGCGCTCAACCACGACGTGGTCTCGGCCTGGCCGACCGCGCGCTGGGGAATCCCCGATTTCCTGACGCCTTCGGTCGACAAGAAGGGACCGCTGGACTCCTTCACCGTGAACGGGGCGGACTTCTTCTATTCCGTGCCCAATCACAATGTCCGCGCGATCAAGAACGAGATGGCGCATAACGCCACCCCGTCGGGCCAGTTGCGCTCGGTGGCGCCGGGCTGGACCTTCTGGGCGGTCGAAAGCATGATCGACGAACTCGCCCATGCGGCCGGCCAGGATCCCGCGCAGTACCGCATCGCGCTGCTGGACGGCAAAGGCAAGAACGACGGCGGCGCGCAGCGGCTGCGCAACACGTTGCTGGCCGCGATGGGCATGGCCGGCTACGGCACCACCAAATTGCCGAAAGGCGAGGGTATGGGTGTCGCCTGCGTCTCGTCGCAGGAGCGGGCAACCGCGAGCTGGACCGCGTGCGTGGCCCATGTCGCCGTGTCGCCGTCCGGCGAGGTCAAGGTCAAGAAATTGACCGTGGCTACCGACGTCGGCATGCAGGTGCATCCCGACAACATCCGCGCGCAGGTCGAGGGCGCGGCATTGTGGGGCCTTTCGCTCGCCATGTATGAGAAGGCGACGCTGAAGGATGGCGGTATCGAGCAGACCAACTTCGATACCTACACCCCCTTGCGGATGAGCCAGACGCCGGAAGTGGCCGTCAACGTCATTGCCAACGGCGACAAGCCGACCGGCGTCGGCGAGCCGGCGGTGACGGTGATCGCGCCCGCGCTCGGCAACGCCATCTTCAACGCCTGCGGCGCGCGCATCCGCGCGTTGCCGATCACGGCAGAAGCGGTGAAGGCGAATATGAAGGCGTAAGGGCCGCCAAACTATCGGGAAGAATAGTCCGCCGGGGGAAAACCTCCGGCGGATTTTTTGTCCCATGCGTCATGCCCGCGAAGGCGGGCATCCAGTACGCCGCGGCCGTGCCATCTTCACAGACGTCACGGCGTACTGGATCATCCGCCCCAGTGCGCAATTGCGCGCAAGGCGGATGATGGCAGTCGTGAGTGCAGCGCATCACGAACAAGATCGCTAAAATTTTAGCGTTCCCGGTAGCCTAGATTCACGATGCCTCTTAAGACCCGAGGAACTCCTTATACGCTAGCCTCGGTTGCACGTCGTCATCGCTAGGGGTCTGGGGTTTCATGACATCGGTAGCCAACAAGACTTCGACCAAGCGCCGGCTGTTGCTGGCTTCGGATCGGAGCGATCAAAGCAGCGAACTCGCCAGCATTCTGCGATCGGTTGGTCAGGTCGATACCATCGCGACGTCAGATATTCCCGATGCGCCGGAACGCGACCTGGCGGGCATCGTCGTCGACATCAACCTGCGTTCCGCCGAGAGCGTGCAGCTGGTGCGCAACAAGCTGCGCGCCGAGGCCTATCGCGAAATGCCGCGGCTGTTCGTGCTGGCGGATGCGCTGCACCACGGATCGATGCAGGCCTGGGCGCTCGGCGCCACCGACACGATCGCGCGGCCGTTCGATGCGCAAGGAATCCTGCAGCGGATTCGCGCCGCATTTCCGGACAGCGACGGATTCGACGCGACCGATCGCGGCAAGGTCCTGAACAGGGGCGTCGAAGCGGCGCATGCCGTGATGGTCAAGATCTTCGAAAAGCTTCCGGCCGGCGTTCCCCTGAAATTCAGCGACATCGTCGAGGCCGAGAACAAGATTCTCAAGGCGATCAAGCACTCGTCCCTGCGGGAATGGCTGACGACGGTCGGCTGCCATCACGCCGGCAGCTATCGCCATTGTCTCTTCGTCACCGGTTTTGCGGTTGCGTATGCACAGCATCTCGGCATGCGCGACGACGACCAGCGTCGTCTCGCCCGTGCAGCCCTGCTGCACGACGTCGGCAAGGCGTACATTCCGGTGGCGATCCTGGACAAGCCCGGCCCGCTGACGCTGGAAGAGATGGAAGAGATGCGCCAGCATCCGCGTCGCGGCTACGAAGCGCTGACGGCCCAAGGCGGCTTCCCACCCGAAATGCTCGACGTGGTGCTGCATCACCACGAGTTCCTCGACGGCACCGGCTATCCCAACGGCCTGAGCGGCAAGCAGATCAGCGACATCGTGCGGCTGACCACGATCGTGGATATCTATGCCGCCCTGGTCGAGAAGCGCGCCTACCGGCTGCAATTCACCCACGCCAAGGCGTTCGGCATGATGGAAGAAATGGGCGACAAGATCGACCAGCATCTGCTGCACGCCTTCCGCCCGGTGGCGTTCGGGTATTACTGAGCGCCGGACTCTCCACCGTCATTACCTGCGACAAACGCGAAGCGTTTGCGCAAGGGAGCATTAGCGACGAAGCAATCCATCTTCGCGGCAAGCAGAGAAATGGATTGCTTCGCTTCGCTCGCAATGACGTGGAGAGAGTAGCCGCTCAACGCAAGCGTCGGGCCCTGCAACTGCCTAACTATCGTTGATCGTCAGCGCGCCTTGCGCAGGTGACACAGGCAGCCGAGAAAGCCCATGGGTAAACCGGGCCCCGTAGGGTGGACAAAGCGATGCGTGCCCACCACTTCTAGCGCTGCCCTTGATGGTGGGCACGCTGCGCTTTGCCCACCCTACGCACCTACGCTGCGAACTAGCGCTCCTCCGCAAACGGCGGTGCCGCATGCACGACCTTGCCGCCGAGCATCGTCAGCACCGATTTGATCTTGCCGATCTCCTTCACGGGCGCCGTCATGTAGTCCGCCGACAGCACCGCGAGGTCGGCGAGCTTGCCGGCCTCCAGGGTGCCGCGCTTGTCGTCGTCATTTGCCATGAAGGCGGTGTTGCGGGTGTACATCTCCAGTGCCTGGCGGCGGCTGGGCGCTTCCTCGTCGCCGCGGGTTTTGGCGCCACCGATCGTGGTGCCGTCGAGATACCATTGCAGCGCCACGAAGGGATTGTGGGACGACACGCGATGCGCGTCGGTGCCGGCGCCGACCACGAGCCCGAGCTTCATCGCAGTGGCGATCCGCGGCATCGCCTTGGCCTGTTCGACGCCGACCTCCTTCTGTAGCCGCTCGCCGCCGAAATAGAGCCCATCCTGCACGCCCCAGACCAGACCGAGCGCCTTCATCCGCTTCAAGCTGGCTTCGGAGGCCGTGTAGAGATGCAGCACAGTCCAGCGCAGGTCGCGCACCGGAAAATCCTTGTTGATGTCCTCGACCACGTCGAGCAGGTCGTGGACGGTGCGGTCCGGGTTCCAGTGCAGCTGGATGGTGTAGCGCTTTGACGCCGCCCAGCGCAGCAGTTCGGCAAGCTTCGCCTTGCCGTCGGGCGTGATGTCGCCGTCGGTCCAGTCGGCCCAGATCAGGATTTCGCCGGGGCCGTTGAAGTGCAGCATCGCGTCGCCAAATCCGGGCGGCGAGAGTTGCGTCAGGTTCTGCAGGTCGGCGAGCTCGCTGCCGGGCTTTGGCGCGCAGAGATGATACGCGACACGCACGGTCAGCTGCCTGTCCTGCCACAGCCGGAACACCGCCTGATAGTTCGCCGGATACATGCTGACGCCGCCGCCATCGACAATGCCGGTGATGCCGAGGCTGTTCATCTCGCGGAAGAATTTTTTGGAGCCGTCGACTTGCTGCTCCATGGTCGGCCTGGGCAGCTTGTCGAAAATCTTGCCGAGCGCAGCGCCGCCGGCGTCGACGATGCCGGTCGGCTTGTTGTCGCTATCGCGCGCGAGCTTGCCGCCGGGCGCCACATCGCTGTCGTCGCGGATGTTCAGCGCCTCCATCGCTTTCGGCGACAGCAGAAGCCAGTCATAGAGATGCTGGATGTAGACGGGATTGTCGGGCGCCACTGCTGCGACCTCCGCCGGTGTCGGCCGGCGCTTTTCGGCAAACTGCTCCTCGGTCCAGCCGCCGGCGACGACGATCCATGATCCGGGCTTCTGCGCCTTTGCGGCCTGACCGACCTTCTCCAGCGCGTCTTTCAGCGTGGGCACGCCGATCCAGTTCACCTCGGTGCCGAAGGTCAGCGCGGCGCGGATGCCGTGGATGTGTCCGTCGGTGAGCCCGGGAATCACGGTGCGGCCACCGAGATCGATCAGTTTTGCGGTTTTGCCGGCGAGCTTCTTCATCGCGGCGGAGGTGCCGGTGGCGAGGATCTTGCCGTCGGTAATCGCCAATGCCTGCTGGGTAGAGAAATCCTTGTCGACGGTGAGGATTTTACCGTTGAAGAGGATCGTGTCGGCGGTTTGGGCCGCCGCGACGCTGATCGGCGATGTCGCGATGAAAGCAGCTGCAAAATAGCAAGAAAGCCTCGCAGAATTCGATCTCGGTCCCGGCATGACGCGCTCCCCTGTGATTTTCTATGTTATTCTTCCGCTCCCCCCGTCGCTGCGTTCCTCGCAATGACGAAGCCGAAATCGTAGGGTGGGCAAAGGCGCTCTTGCGCCGTGCCCACCATGTTCTTGCTGTGGTCGGTGAATGGTGGGCACGCTTCGCTTTGCCCACCCTACATTCTTCGCTCGCAATGACGAAAGCCTCACCCCAGCATCTTCCTTAATTCCGCCTTCGCCACCTTTTCCAGTGTCGAGCGCGGCATGTCGTCGACGAAGTGAATCTCGCGCGGCACCTTGAAGTCCGCCAGTCCGTTTCTGCAGACGGCCATGACCGTGTCATGCAGATCGGCTGGAGCGCCCTTGACGCCGGCCTGCGGAATGATGAACACGACGGGCACTTCATCCAGCATCGCATGTTTCTTCGCCACTACCGCGGCCTCGCGCACGCCGGGCACCACTGCAATTACCTGCTCGATCTCGGACGCCGCGACATTTTCGCCACCGACCTTGAGCATGTCCTTGGTGCGGTCGCCGAATTTTATGAAGCCGTTCTCCAGCAGGGTGACGCGGTCGCCGGTGATGAAATACCCGTGCTCGTCAAAACTTTCGCGCGTGGCCTTTTCGTTGTGCAGATACTCTGAAAACAACGACAGGCCGGGGATGCCCTTGATCAGGAGATTGCCGGTGCCGCCGACGGGCGTAGGCCGGCCGTCCTCTTCAACGATGCGGATCTGATATTCGGGTGCGGCGCGGCCGATCGACATCGGCGTATTGGGCTGGTCGACCTCGCCGACGATGCCGTGGGTGATGGTTTCGGTCATGCCCCACCAGCCGATCGTCTTGACCCCGAACGCGGCAAACGGCGGCGGCTCGGATACTGCGGTGCCCCACAGCCGGAACTTGTGGTTATCAGGAATCTCATGTTCCAGCAGCGCCTTCATGCAGAAGGGGATCGTCGAGGTCCAGGTGCAGTTGTGTTCGAGCGCCACGCCCCAAAAGCGGCTTGCGGAAAATCGCGGCTGGATCACGCAAGTCGCGCCGACCCACAGCGTCGCCAGCATCGAATAGGCCAGCGCGTTGGTGTGAAACAGCGGCAGGTAGGTCTGATGCACGTCATCAGCGTGCAGGTCTTCGTGCGCGGCATTGATCTTGGCGCCCCACAGCGCATTGGCGTGCGTCCACAACACCGCTTTCGGCCGCGACGTGGTGCCAGAGGTATATTGCACACTGCACGGCGCGAACGGATCGGCGGCGCGGCGCGGCCGGTCGGCGCTGTCGGCAAATAATGATTCAAAACTGTCGCCGCGCGGTGCGCCTCGCGCAGGCGCACTGCCGGCATCGTGCGAGATCACGGCGATCCAGCGCAGGCCGCGGCAATTGGCCGAGATCAGTTCGGCATAGGCGGGCTGGGTGATGGCGGCGACAGCGCCACAATGGCCGGCGAAATATTCCATCTCGGCTGCCGCCGAGCGCGTGTTGGTGGTGACGGCAATCGCGCCGAGCTCGACGCAGGCAAACCAGGCCAGCATGGCCTCGATGCAATTGTCGAGATGGATCAGCACATATTCGCCCGGCTTGACGCCGCGTTTGACGAGGCCGGCGGAAAGCGCGCCGACGCGCTCGTGAAACTCGCCGTAGGACCAGCTCCGCGCCGGGCCCTCGAACGGCGCCCAGAATCAGGAATGGATGGTTGCGGCGGCTCTCGGCGCGCATCCGCAGCAGCCACGGCACGTCGAGATCAACGAATGGCCCGACAATGCCCGGCGCGGCTTGCGAAAGTGGCATGGAATTCCTCCCGTGCAGCTTTGAGCGGCTGCCTTGGTTTTGCTTGGGAGTAGTTCTGCCATTGGACGGCGTGGGGAGCAAATCGGAGGTTTGCGGGGCTCTATCCACGTCATTGCCTGCGACAAACGCGAAGCGTTTGCGCAAGGAAGCGAAGCGACGAAGCAATCCACCCATCCGTTATGCCGCGCGATGGATTGCTTCGCTTCGCTCGCAATGGAGGGAGTGGTGCTAGCCCCCGCCGTCCTCATACGACGAAATCTCGATCAGGCTCCCATCGGGATCCCGGCAATAGATCGATCGCAGCGTGCCGCGGGCGCCCTGCTTTGCCACGGGGCCTTCCTCGATCGGCACGCCATTGGCTTTCAGGTGCGCCACCACTTCGTCCGGCGTGCTTGACGTCAGGAAGCACAGATCGTCGCTGCCGGCGGTCTCGTAATCGGCCGTGAACCACTCGACCTTGTCGGCATCGCGGGGCCGCACATTGATCTTCTGGTGACCAAACACCAGCGAGGTCCGCGGCGTTTTGCCCGCACCCGGATCGAACACCTTGACCTCCATGCCGAGAATCTTCCGGTACCATTCGGTAGAACGCGCCACGTCGGACACATTGATGACGAGATGGTCGAGCGCGTTAACCCTGACGGACATGCCTTATCCTTTCGTCGCGGTCGGCGGCGCCCCGTCGCACTGGCCGCACCTGACTTTGTTTGTTACAACGCGGGCCGCGTTCGGTTCAATAGAGCCGCGCCTCAATAGAAACGGACTGGGCTTTGAATCCCGGCCTCCAAGGAGAAGTTTTATGATTTCACGCCGTTCCGCGATTTGTCTTGCCGTCATCGGTCTTTCTACTGCCGCTTCGATGGGCGGCGCTTTGGCGCAGGATTACCCGACCCGCCCGGTGAAATGGGTCGTTGGATATCCGCCGGGCGGCGCGACCGATATTATCGCGCGGCTGCTCGGCCAGCGGCTCTCCGAACGGCTGGGCCAGCAGTTCGTGATCGAGAACAAGCCCGGCGCCGGCAACAATATCGCCACCGAATCGGTGATCAACGCCGAGCCTGACGGCTATACCCTGCTGTTCGTCAATCCCGCGAACTACATCAACGCCTCGCTCTACGCCAACCTGAAGTTCAACGTGGTCCGCGATATTGCGCCGGTCGCAGCGTTCAACCGCGTGCCGAACGTGATGACGGTCAACAAGGACGTGCCGGCGAAGACGGCCGCGGAGTTCATTGCCTATGTGAAAGCCAACCCCGGCAAAGTGAACCTGGCGTCGTCGGGTAACGGTACGTCCGTTCATCTGTCCGGCGAAATGTTCATGGCGATGGCCGGCGTCAAGATGCAGCACGTGCCCTATCGCGGCGCAGCGCCCGCGATCACCGATCTGCTGGGCGGTCAGGTCCAGTTGATATTCGACAACATGCCTTCCATCCTCCAGCATGTCCGCGCCGGTTCGGTGCGGGCCCTGGCCGTCACCGGTACGGCGCGGTCGCCGCTGCTGCCTGACGTGCCGGTCCTTGCCGATACCATCCCGGGTTACGAGGCGAGCGCGCTGTTCGGCATGGGCGCCCCGAAGAACACGCCGAAGGCCGTCATCGAGAAGCTGAACAAGGAGATCAATGCTGTGCTGGCCGAGCCGGCGATCAAGGCGCGCCTGCTCGACCTGGGCGGCGAACCGCTGATCGGCCCGCCGGAGGCGTTCGGTGCGATGATCGTGGCCGAAACCGACAAGTGGAAGAAGGTGATCGAGGAAGCCAAGGTCGAGAAGGTGCAGTGATCTACCTCACGGAACATTGGCGCAGCCGCGGTGTTTTATCGAAAAGGCAACGCGGCTTCTGCCGTCATGTGAGGAGATCGAAGATGCGCAATGCAATGTTAGCGATATTGGCGCTGTCGGCGGCGACAGTCGGCACGGTGGCGGGCAGTTCGCCGGCGGCGGCTTACGATTATCCCTATTGCGTCCAGGGCCGGGGCATCGGCGTTCCCGGCGACTGCTCCTACAGCACCTATGCCCAATGCATGGCCTCGGCGTCTGGGCGCGGCCTCTACTGCAATGTCAATCCGCGCGTTGCCTTCGGACAGCAGCGGCGGATGCGGGTTTATCGGGATTATTGAACGGGGCCCGCGAATCCTTCCCGCGATGGCCGGACTGATGCGTGAAAGCTAGTTGCGCGGAATGATCCGGCCATCTGCATTTCCGTTGTCACAACTCTCAACTTCGTGATGCAAACGCCGGCTTGACGGCGTTTCTTTTGCATCTATACTAAACCTTATGGTTAAGTATCAGGAAGAGGGTCTGGACCGCACCTTCGCCGCACTGTCGGATCCGACCCGGCGCGCACTGCTGGCGCGGCTCGGCGACCGCGAAAGCATCTCAGTCAGCGAACTGGCGCAGCCGTTCTCGATGTCGCTGCCGGCGATCATGAAGCACCTCGATGTGCTGTCTGACGCCGGCCTGATCGCGCGCGAAAAGACCGGTCGCACGGTGGCGTGCCGGTTGACCGCCCAGCCGATGGAGCAGGCGATGGAGTGGCTCAATCGCTACCAGCGCTTCTGGTCCGACGCTCTCGACCGCCTTGCCGCTTTTGTGGAGGAAGACCCATGGCCACCCAGTCAAGCCTTGCCAAGCACGACGCTATCAGCGACGCCGAACTCGCCGCGCGGCCCAGCCTCACGCTCACACGCCGGTTCAACGCGGCGCCCGAAAAAGTCTACGCCGCGTGGGCCGACCCGCAAAAGCTAATGCAATGGTTCGGGCCAACCTCGGTCGAGGAGGGCTCGGTCAAGGCCGATATCGATCTGCGCGTCGGCGGCCGCTACCGCATCAGCTTCAGCGCCAACGGCAATTACAATGAGGTCGGCGGCGTCTATCGCGAGGTCATTCCGAACCAGCGGCTGGTTTTTAGCTGGGCGTGGCATTCGACGCCGGAGCGGGAATCGCTGGTGACGATTTCGATCAAGCCGGAAGGCAGCGGCACGCTGCTCATCTTCAATCACGCGCAGTTCGTCGATGCGACCGCACGCGACAATCACGAGCGCGGATGGACGGAATTCCTTGGCAAGCTCGAAAGCTATCTGGCCTGAACGCAGGAGCAGCCCATGCAGCCTCACCCCGTCGTTTCCCGCGAAGAATGGATCGCCGCCCGCAAGGCCCACCTTGCGCATGAGAAGGAATACACCAAGGCGCGCGAGCGCCTGGCCGAGGAGCGCCGTGCGCTGCCATGGGTCAAGGTCGACAAGGATTACATGTTCGACGGGCCCGATGGAAAATTGTCGCTGGCCGACCTGTTCAGGGGACGCAGCCAGCTCGTGGTGCAGCACGTCATGTTCGCGCCCGATTGGAACGAGGCCTGCAAGAGCTGCTCGTTCTGGGCCGACGGGTTCGAACGCATGGTCCCGCATCTCGCCGCCCGCGACACCGCGATGGTCGCGATCTCGCGCGCGCCGCTGCAAAAGCTCGCCGCGTTCAAGCAGCGGATGGGCTGGACGTTCGACTGGCTGTCGTCCGGCGGCAATACGTTCAACTACGACTACGGCGTTTCATTCACGCCGGAGCAGATCGAGAGAGGCGGCAACTACAATTTCGGAACCGCCCCGTTCGGCAGCGAGGAAGCGCCCGGAATTAGCGTATTCTATCGCGATGAGGCCGGGAACATCTTCCACACCTATTCCTGTTACTCGCGCGGCCTCGACATGATGAACGCCGCCTATCACTACCTCGACCTGACCCCGCTCGGGCGTCATGAGGAAGGCCTGCCATATCCGATGGACTGGGTGCGGCTACGTGACCAATACCAGCCGGCGCCGATTCAGGCATCTTGTTGCCATGGCTAAAATCGCCGGAGAACAAGAGGAAAATTCCCCATGCCCTACGTCGATGGCTTCATCGTTGCCGTGCCGAAGAAAAAGCTCGCGGAATACGCCGCGCTATCGAAGAAGGCCGGCAAGCTCTGGCGCGAGTATGGTGCGCTGGATTATCGCGAATGGGTCGCCGACGACGTCAAGGTCGGCAAGCTCACGTCCTTCCCGCGCAGCGTCAAGCTCAAGCCGGGCGAGACCGTGATATTCTCCTGGATCACCTACAAGTCGCGCGCCCAGCGCGACAAGATCAACGCCAAGGTGATGGCGGACCCGCGGCTCTCGTCGATGATGGATCCGAAATCCCCGCCGTTCGACGGCAAGCGGATGATCTATGGCGGCTTCGAAAGCCTGGTGAAGGTGTAGCTCGTACCGGCATCAGGACAGCAAGCCGTATGCAGTGCGGTGGAATTGCTGGCCTCGTCTCGCTGTCCCGCGCCAGCCAACGATCGGACACCAATGCCCCAAGCCTGCGGATAACTGGTCGCGGCTGCTTTACGTCTGCCCGTGCCACAAAATATTCAGACCTCACCGCCTGCGCACAACAACAGGAAACGTGCGGCGGTTCGAGGCGCTCGTGTGAGCATGCGAATGCGCCGAGCGCCCGCGCGCAGAACTGATCGTCATTGGTCATCGGTTCAAGAGCCGGCAACTCCGGCGCTAAGCTCCGCCGTCAGTTCGGGTGCGCCTGCGCCTCCAGACGCCGGCTGTAGCGCGACATCGCGAAGCAGAAGACGAAATAGATCAGGCCGACGAATATATAGACTTCGACGCTGAACGGCTGCCAGGCCGGATCGATGATCGACGTCTTCGCCGTCGTCAGCAGGTCGAAGATGCCGATGATCAGCACCAGGCTGGTATCCTTGAAGAAGGCGATGAACGTGTTCACCAGCGGCGGGATCACGTGGCGGATCGCCTGCGGCAGGATGATCAGGCCGTTCTTCTTCCAGTAGGAAAGCCCGAGCGCGTCGGCGGCGTCGTGCTGCCCTCTCGGTACGGCCTGCAGCCCGCCGCGGATAACTTCGGCAAGATAGGCGCCGGCGTACAGCACGAACGCGATCTGAGCCCGCAGCAGTTTATCGATGTTGACGCCGTCGGGCATGAACAGCGGAAACATCACGCTCGCCATGAACAAGAGGCTGATCAGCGGGACGCCGCGGATCAGTTCGACATAGAGCACGCAGAGCGATCGGATCGCGGGAAGTTTCGAGCGGCGGCCCAGCGCCACGACGATGCCGAGCGGAAAGCCGAAGGCGAGCCCGAACGTTGCCAGGATCAGCGTCACCGGCAACCCGCCCCAGCGGTCCTGCGACACGTAGGTTAGTCCTGCGATGCCGCCCCACATCAGGACGCCGATCAGCGCCAGCGCCGCCGCCCACACCGCCACCAGTTCCTTGCGCCACCAGCTCCGCCGGCTCGACACATAGAACAGTGCAATGAATGTCAGGCACACCAGCGCCGGACGCCATTGCTCGCTGAATGGATAGGTGCCGAACAGGATGAAGCGATATTTCTCGGGGATCACGGCCCAGCAGGCGCCGAGCCCGCGGATCGACCGGCAGGCGCCGGTCTGGTCGCCGGGCACCGACCAGATCGCATTCCAGTAGCCCCATTGCACGAGGCTCACGAACGCCTTTGCGAGCAGCGCGATCAGGAGCACGGAAATGACGCTTGAGGTAACCGAGGCGAACAGGTTGGCGCGCAGCCAGCGGATAACACGGCCGCCCGGGACCTTGCGCGATCGCGCGCTGTTGAACGGCAGCGGATTTTGCGGCGCATCAGTAATCGACGTCATGGGATCAGCGCTCCACCAGCGCGATGCGCGCATTGTACCAGTTCATGAACAGGCTGATGCCGAGGCTGATGGTCAGGAATACCATCATGATGAGCGCGATGGCTTCGATCGCCTGACCGGTCTGGTTCAGCGTCGTGTTGGCGATCGACACCACGTCCTGATAGCCGACCGCGACCGCAAGCGAGGAATTCTTGGTGAGGTTCAGATACTGGCTGGTCATCGGCGGAATGATGACGCGCAGCGCCTGCGGCAGCACGATGCGCTGAAGCACAAAGCTCCGGCGCAGGCCGAGCGCGTTGGCAGCATCCCATTGGCCCCTGGGCACAGCCTGGATGCCGCTACGGACGATTTCGGCGATGAAGGCAGACGTGTAGGTGACGAGCGCGATGAGCAGCGCAAAATATTCCGGCGCCAGCGTCAGCCCGCCGACGAAATTGAAGCCGCGCAGCTCCGGCATCGTCACGGTCCAGGATGCGCCGAGGCCGAACGACACCAGCGCCGGAAATCCGACGACGAGCGCCAGCGCGTAGGGCCAGAGACGCCGCACCTTGCCGTCGGCCATCTGCCGCGCCATCAATTGCCGCCGCAGCACATAGAGCGCGATCAGCCCGGCCACGACGGCCGCGATCACCCAGAGGTTTGCTTCCGCGATCGGGACTGATGGAAGTATCAAGCCCCGGTTGGAAAGAAACACTCCCTCGATCGGCTTCCATGCGGCCCGCGCCGCCGGCAATCCCTGCATCAGCACATACCAGAACAGCAATTGCAGCAGCAGGGGAATGTCGCGGAGCAGTTCGACATAGACGGCGGCCAGCCGTGACAACAGCCAGTTCGACGACAGCCGCGCGATGCCGATCAGCGTGCCGATCACGGTCGCCAGCACGATGCCGATTACCGCGACGCGGAGCGTATTGATGATGCCGACGATGAAGGCACGGGCGTAAGGATCCCTGGGGCTGTAGGCGAGCCAGGTGTCCGCGATCGGCATCCCGGCTTCGCGGCCGAGAAAGGCGAAGCCGGTCGAAATCCGCCGTACCGACAGATTGTGCAGGGCGTTCGACCACAGGAAGGCGACGATCGCGACCGCGATCCCGACCACCGCGACCTGCCAGAGCAGGCCGATGATCTGCTGGCGGTTCAGCGAGAAGCGCAGTTGCCTGCGGCGGCGGAGTTCGGGCGTCGATGTTGTCACAGCACAAGGATCCTTCTGGCAACAGCGATCTTCGGCCATGCGTCCTGGGGGCGCGTTTCAAATGTTGCACCAAAACGGTATTTGTGCAACATATGTTTCATGGCGCAGTCCCAGCCGAAATCCTCGCCGCTGAGCGAACTATGCAGTGCCCTGCCGTCGCTGCCGGCGCGGCTGCAGCAGGTCGGGCGCTTCGTCGCCGCCAATGATTACGACGCCACCACGCGTTCGATGCGCGATCTGGCCGCCGAGGCCGGCGCCGATCCCGCGGCCTTCACGCGTCTGGCCAAGGCGCTGGGCTATTCCGGATGGGACGAGTTGCGCGCCGCGTTGACCGAGGCGCGCCGGCCGGCGCAGGCCCAGCCGTTCTCGGCCCGCACCCGCGCCGGCCGCAAGGGACCCCACGCCGACATCTCGCTGGTCGCCGACAAGATGGAAGCCGAGGCGGCAGGTCTTGCGCGCATTTCCACGAGTTCCGTGGCCGAAGCAGCCAAGGCGCTGCATGCCGCGCGGCGAATCTGGATCGCCGGCTTTCGAAGCTGCCGCAGCGTCGCCGAGTTGCTCAACTATCAGCTCCGGCTGTTTCGGTCTGACGAGGTGCAACTGGTCGGCGGCTCCGGTCCGGAAGATCTCGACCTTGGCGCCTTCCAGCGCGGCGATGCGGTCGTGGTCATCGGCTTTGCGCCCTATTCCAGGGCCAGCGTGCTGTCGGCGCGCGCCGCGCATGATTCCGGCGCCACATTGATTGCGATTGCCGACGCGATCACCGCGCCGATGGCGGAGGGCGCCGATCATCTGCTGCTCTATGAGGCCGCCGCATCGCCCGGATTCTTCCCGAGCCTGACCGGCGCCATTGCGATTGCGCAATCGCTGGCGGCGGTCACCTTCGTGCTGGGCGGCGCCAAGGCAAAGCGCCGCCTTGAGGAGACCGAAGGCCGGCTGGCCGCGATGTCGCAATATGTTGCCGAGGAGGGTTGACCGTCATGAGCGTCAGCAAGAGTCGGGTGCTGCATCGAAGCCTGCGTGACACTCCTCCCAGGGCGATCGGCGGCGAGGGCGTCTGGCTGATTGGCGAGGGCGGAAGGCGGATTCTGGATGCATCCGGCGGCGCTGCCGTCTCCTGTCTCGGCCACCAGCATCCGCGTGTGCTCGAGGCGATGTCGCGGCAGGCGTCCAAGCTGGCCTACGCCCACACCAGCTTCTTCTCGTCGGAGCCGGCCGAAGCGCTGGCCGACAAGCTCGTGGGCCACGAGCCCGGCGGCCTCGGTTACGCCTATCTCGTCAGCGGTGGTTCGGAAGCGATCGAGGCCGGGATCAAGCTGGCGCGGCAGTATTTTATCGAGATCGGCCAGCCGCAGCGCCAGCGCTTCATCGCGCGTCGCCAGAGCTATCACGGCAACACGCTGGGAGCGCTGGCTGCCGGCGGCAATGCGTGGCGCCGCGAGCCCTATGCCCCGCTGCTGTCGTCGGCCTTCAGCCACGTGACCCCGGCCTTCGCCTATCACGAAAAACAGGACAGCGAATCCGATGTGGATTTCGTCGGCCGGCTGGCGGCCGAACTCGAGGCGGAATTCCAGCGCCTTGGCCCGGAGAACGTGGTGGCGTTCATCGCCGAGCCCGTTGTGGGCGCGACCGCCGGCTGCGTGCCGGCGCCGGAGGGATATTTCCGCGCCGTCCGGGAGATCTGCGACCGGCACGGTGCGCTGGTCATCCTCGACGAGGTGATGTGCGGCATGGGCCGCACCGGCACGCGTCACGCCTGGGAGCAGGAAGGCATCGCGCCCGACATCCAGGCGATCGCCAAGGGACTGGGCGGTGGCTACCAGCCGATCGGCGCCATGCTTGCGAGCGCGCGCATCGTCGATGTGATCCGCGACGGTTCGGGCGCGTTCCTGCACGGCCATACCTATATGGCCCACCCGCTGGCCTGCGCCGCGGCGCTCGAGGTGCAGCGGGTGATCGATGACGAGCAATTGCTCGACAGGGTCAAGACTCTCGGCGGGCAACTCGAGCGGCGGCTGACCGAGCGTTTTGGTAATCACCGCCATGTCGGCGACATCAGGGGGCGCGGCCTGTTCCAGGCCATCGAACTCGTCGCCGACCGCGCCACCCGCGCGCCGTTCGATCCGGCGCTGAAATTGAACCAGCGCATCAAAGCCATCGCGTTCGAAGGCGGCCTTGGCTGCTATCCCGCGGGCGGATGCATGGATGGCCGCAGCGGCGATCATGTGCTGCTCGCGCCGCCCTATATCGCGACTTCGGAAGATATCGACATGATTGTCGACCGCCTCGGTCACGCGGTCGATAGCGCTTTGAAGAGTGTGGGTCATTAGCAGGAGGAACGATATGAAGAAGGTCGTCATCGCTACAGGCTTGCTCGCCGCGTCGTGCCTGACGGCGCAGGCCGGAACGCTTGATACGGTCAAGCAGCGCGGCATGCTGGTGTGCGGCGTCAGCACCGGCTTTGCCGGCTTCTCGACGCCGGACTCGCAAGGCAACTACAAGGGGCTCGACGTCGACTATTGCCGCGCATTGGCGGCCGGCGTGCTCGGCGACGCCAAAAAAGTGCGATACGTCGCGCTCACGGCGCAGAACCGCTTCACCGCCCTGCAGTCAGGCGAAATCGACGTGCTCTACCGCAACTCGACCCAGACCTATCTGCGCGGCGTGACGCTCGGACTGCGGCAGGGCCCGGTCAATTTCTACGACGGCCAGGGGTTCGTCGTGCGGGCCGATGCCGGCGTCAAGGATCTCAAGGGCCTGAACGGCGCCACGGTCTGCGTCGCGCAGGGCACGACCCACGAAGTCACGCTCGGCGATTACGGCCGCGCCAACGGGATCGAATGGAAGCCGCTGGTGTTCGACCGCACCGACACCATGTACCAGACCTTTTTCGGCGGGCGCTGCGATGCCATGACCCAGGACGCATCGGCGCTGGCGGGCGCCGTCACCACGGCGGCCTCGAATCCCGCCGACTATGTCGTGCTGCCGCAGACCATCAGCAAGGAGCCGCTCGGGCCGTTCACCCGCAACGGCGACGAGGTGTGGACCGACATCATCGCCTGGCTGCATTACGGCCTGATCGAGGCGGAAGAACTCGGCGTCACCGCGGCCAATGCCGACGAGATGGCGAAGTCCAGCAGCACCCCGGCCATCCAGCGGCTGCTCGGCACGTCAGGCGATCTCGGATCGCGGTTCGGCCTCGACAACAAGTGGATGCTGCAAGCAATCAAGGCGGGTGGCAATTACGGCGAGATATTTGAGCGCAATGTCGGCAAGTCGAGCCCGCTGAAGCTCGATCGCGGCCTGAACGCGGCCTGGGCCAAGGGCGGCCTGATGTACGCCCTGCCGTTTAAGTGAAGGTCATAGCGTTTTCGAGCGAAAGCCTGCCCCGGACTTGATCCGGGGTGGATACCGGTTCGCGTAAAGAAAACGCGTCAAACAAAAAACCATTGCGGCGCGTCGGGTTGACACCAGCCGTGCCGCAGCCAGACTGTCGCGCATGCGCATCACCCTGATCCACGCCCTGAAGCATTCGATCGTGCCGATCGAGGCCTCCTTTGCGAGGCTTTGGCCGGACGCCCGCCTGATGAATCTGCTCGACGACAGCCTGTCGGCCGATCTGGCGCGCGACGGCGGGCTCACCGACGCGATGACAGAGCGCTTCCTCCGGCTCGGGCGCTACGCCGCCGGCACCGGATCGGACGCGATCCTGTTCACCTGTTCGGCGTTCGGCCCCTGCATCGAAGCGGTCGCCCGCGCGCACGCCCCGATGCCGGTGCTCAAGCCCAATGAGGCGATGATCGAGCAGGCGGTCGCGCGGGGGCGCCGAATTGGGCTGCTGTCGACGTTTCCGCCTACACTGGCCTCGATGCCGCCGGAGTTTCCGCCGTCGATCGAACTGGTGCCGAAACTGGCAGAAGGCGCCATGGCCGCGCTCGATCGCGGCGACCGCGCGACCCATGACCGCCTGGTGGTCGAAGCGTCAAAGGACCTGCGCGATTGCGACCTGATCGCGCTGGCGCAATACAGCATGGCGCCTGCGGCAGAACTGGTCGCCGAGGTAACCGGGCGGCCGGTGCTGACAACACCCGACAGCGCGGTGCTGAAATTGAAGGGAATGCTTTCCGCCGGCCGGCCTTAGGTTCCAGGGCGTTGAGGGGAGCGCGATGACAGTGCGGTTCAGTCGGCGCGATACGTTGTTGCGAACGGCAGCCGTCGCGGCGGCAGGCCTGATCCCCGGTGCAGCCATTCCCGGCCTTGCAGCTCCGCGGCGCACGCCGTCCCGTAGCCAGGAAATCGACGCCGTTTTGCAGGCTCGGGTCGATGCGGCAGACGTGCCAGGCGTTGTCGCCATGGCCGCAACGGAGCAGTCGGTGATCTACCAGGGCGCATTTGGCGCGAGAAGCATGGGCGCGGCTGCCAGGATGTCGGTCGATACGGTCTTCAGTATCGCGTCAATGACCAAATTGCTGACATCCGTCGCCGCCCTGCAGCTCGTCGAGCGGGACAAACTCAAGCTGGACGAACCGGCGGCGAGAATTGATCCGACGCTTGGGTCGCCTCAAGTTCTCGATGGTTTCGATGCGCACGGGACCCCGCAACTGCGCGCCGCGCGAAAGCCCATCACACTACGCAATCTGTTGACGCACACATCCGGGCTTAGCTACCAGCTTTGGGACACGAGTGTCGTTCGCTACGGCAAGGCATCCCGCAACGACACCGCGCTGCCGCGTGCGCCGCTGATGTTCGATCCGGACACGAGGTGGGCCTATGGCGGCAGTCTCGACCGGGTCGGCCGGCTGGTAGAGATCATCAGTGGGCAAAGTCTGGATCGCTATTTCCGCGATCACATCCTGGGTCCACTCGGGATGCACGACACCGCCTTCTCGCTCACCGAGAAGCAGCGCGCCCGCCAGGCAAATCTGCATTTGCGCAAGGCGGATGGGACGCTTGCGCCGCAGCCCTTGGTGAGACGAACCGAGCCGAAAGTGATTTCCGGTGGTGGCGGCATCTATTCCACAGCGCCGGATTATCTGACTTTGCTCCAGGCGCTGTTGAATGGCGGAGCACTTGCCGGGAAGAGCATCCTGCGGCCGCAGACGGTCGCGCTGATGTCCGCCAATCAGATCGGCAACCTCGACGCGGGAATTCTCAAGACAACAAATCCGGCATTGTCTGACAACGTCGATTTTTTCCCGGGAGCCCGGCTGCGGTGGGGGCTTGGCGATATGATCAATCTCGATCCTGTGCCTGATGGCCGCAGCGCAGGCAGCCTGACATGGGCTGGACTTTACAACACCTACTATTGGATCGACCCGGCGTCGCGTATCGCGGGCGTGATCATGATGCAAATTTTGCCATTCGCCGACCAGCGCGCGCTTAATGCCTATCGTCTATTCGAGCGTAGTATTTACCGTGCCCATAGGGCAGCCTGAGCGCGGGCGGCCGCTTCAGGCATCTTTCTTCTTGGCGGGCTTTTTCGCCGCCTTCGCAGCCGCGGCTTCCTCGGCGGCGTTCCTGATCGCCCGGGCGTAGCTATCGGCGGTGTTTTCCGCCGAATTCTGCAGCCGCTTGGCCGCCGCCGTGCCGAGCAGCATCGTGCTCTTCGCGATCAGCCGGAATTGATCCCGGGTCTCCTTATCCTTGGCCTTGGCCGCGCGGGCCATGATCTGGTCGCGCCGTTTCTTGACGGCGGCCATCAGGCTCTTGTTCTGCGCTTTTGCGATTTGCCGGATGAGGATGTCGAGATCGGCTTCAGCCATTATGGGTCACTCTTAGCGCACCATGCGATTCCGCACGGTGCGGGGATCATTGGCACGTCTTGTTGGAAGGGTGGGCGCCATTGTGTCGCCGCGGCGCGGTCATTTCAAGCGCCGATTCTCGCGATCGGACGCTGCGGGTTATCCGCGCAACCCGATAACAATCGATTAACGTTGTATTGGTACTAATCCTCAACCAGCAGGAAGGCAAGCGGCATGCGTAACCTCACCGTCTATCAGCGCTTTGCGATGATCATTGCGGCGCTGACGATCGTGCTCTTTGCAGGCTCCGCCTTGCAGATCCTGGTGTTGCGCGACGCGGTTCTGGACGAGCGGCGCACCACGGTCCGCAATCTTGTCGAGGCCGCGACAAAGGTTCTCGCCCACTATGAGGGCGAGGCCAAGGCCGGCAGGATCGAGCCGGACAAGGCGCGCCAGATGGCCTTCGCCGCGATCAGTTCGATGCGCTGGGGCGAATATTCGGACTATATCGGCGTCTACGGCACGGGCAGCGCCGACGCCGGCGTCACCTACGTGCATGCCAATCCCAAATACATCAACGTCAACCGCTGGGAGTTCAAGGACAAGAGCGGCAAGCTCTTGATCCAGGACATCGCGCGGACCGCGCGCGCCGGCGGCGGCTTTGTCGAATATCTCTCGCCCCGCTCCGCCGGTGGCGCCGAACTCCGCAAGGTTTCCTATGTCGGGTCGTTTGGCGCGGGCGACAAGCTGCTGGCGCTTCAGGCCGGCGCCTATGTCGACGATATCGACGCGGTGGTTTTCCGCCGGATGATCTGGGCCGGGATCGGCGGGCTGGCCGGCTTGGCGCTCGCGGGCTTCGTCGCATTCTGGCTCGGCCGCGGCCTGGTCGTTCCGCTCAACAGGACCTGCGCGGCGATGGACGAACTGGCCAAGGGCAATCTTGCGGTCGAGATTCCCTTCGTCGACCGGATCAACGAGATCGGCCGGATTGCGCGAAGCCTGCAGGTCTTCAGGGATCATCTGGTTGAAACGACACGGCTCCGCACCAAACAGGAAGAGATGAAGGTCCGTTCTGCCGAGGAGCGGCGGACGGATCTCGCCCGTATCGCCGACGACTTCGAGCGCAGCATCGGCGGAGTGATCCGGGGCACCGCCACCGCCGCCGACGAGCTGCAGGATTCGGCTTCGTCAATGTCCACGATCGCGGTGGGGACGACGGATCAGAGCGCCAAGGTCGCGGCTGCGGCCGAGCAGACCGCATCGAACGTTCAGACGGTTGCGGCCTCGGCGGAGGAATTGTCGTCCTCGATCCAGGAGATCGCGCGGCAGGTCACCCAGTCTTCGTCGATTGCCCAGAGCGCGGTCGGGCAGGCCGGCCGGACCGAGGCCATGGTCGGGCGCCTGGTCGAGGCCTCCCAGAAGATCGGCGAGGTCATGGCGCTGATCCAGACCATCGCGGGACAAACCAACCTGCTGGCCTTGAACGCCACCATCGAGGCCGCCCGGGCCGGCGACGCCGGCAGGGGTTTTGCCGTCGTGGCCAACGAGGTCAAGGCGCTGTCGTCGCAAACCGCCAAGGCCACCGAAGAAATCACGAGCCAGATCCAGGCCATCCGCGACGCGACCGGCTCGACCGTCGAGGCCATCCGCGAAATCGGCACCACGATCGGGCAGATGAACGAAATCACCGGCTCCATTGCGGCCGCCGTCGAAGAGCAGGGCGCTGCGACCAACGAGATTGCCCGCAGCGTGCACCAGGCGGCGCAGGGCGCCCAGGAGGTGATGCAAAATATCACGGGCGTACGCGAAGCGTCGAGCAAGGTCGACGCTGCCGCGACCCTTGTCTTGAACGCAGCAGCCCAGCTCACCTCGCAATCCGAGCAGCTCGAGACCGAAACCGGCAAATTCCTCGGCAACATCCGCGCCGCGTGAGGGCAGGCGTGAGATTTCGGTCGGGGGAGCCATCAAGGCGCGCCGGCCGTTGATAAGCGAGCTAACCGTCTCTCTATTCAGTAAGCCGATTTTACCCGCGCATCGCAGCCGATGAAGATGTAGCAGGCGCACTATTCCTGTTCAATATCTTCGAGCCTGACCCCAAGTCCGGCGCTCAAGCTGCTGCGCGCCTGTTCAATGCGGCGCAGGAAGCGTGGGTCATGTTCGAGACGGTATTCGAACCAGTCGTCTTCCGATTCAAAGCCGATCAGCACGCCCGCCGGTTTACCATGGCGGGTTATGACGATTTCCTGGGTCTCCGCCTCGCGCAGATATCGAGACAGATCGTCCTTGATTTCGGACAGAGGGACTTCCTTCATCCCGGATTTCCGAATTGTGCGAGCCATGACTCAGCCTCCGATTTGGCTACGATCGCCAAAACCTCGACGGTCGTGCCGGAAACATCATAGAACACCCGGACTTCGTCCACGCGCAGCCGATATTGCGGACGGCGCAATCCTCGTAACCGTTTGATCCGACTGCGGCTCGCTTTTTCGGGTTCGTGCCGCAGGTGCGTCTCGAGCGCAGTCCGCACCGTTGCCCGAACGGTCGCCGTCAACCTCCTGAGGTCTTCGACGGCTTCCGGAGCAAGTATAATAGCGAAAGGCATTCTGGCTAGAATATAGCCAGAATTTCGCTGACGTCAAATGGCGTACACCGACTTCCGCGGCTAATTCAGCCGCGCGCCGATCCCCGTAAGCACGCGAAAATCCGGCTTGGACTGAACGCCGTTGTGCTGGTTGATGACCGGCACGCCGACGGAGACGAAGCTCGAGAAGCGATCGAAGCCCACGCGCACGCCGGGCGAGAGATAGACCGTGGTGCCGCCCGAATTGGGATCCGGAATGCCGGCGATCTTCTGCTTGTCGTGCCACTCGCCATTGAGCTCGAGAACGAGGTCGAGCGTGTAGGGCGTCTTCATCATGTCGCTGTGGTCGTGGTTGGCGTGATAGAGGCAATGCTCCTGCAACTGATTGCGGGGCTGCATGCAGTAGTCGTGCAACGCCACCTCTTTCGCCGAGCCGGTGGCGCCGACCAGGCGATATGAGACGGCGGTGCCGAACAGGAAGCGGTCGCCGAGATTGGTGTCCTGTGTGCCCGTGCTGATCAGATAGTAAAGGCCGCTCACGTCGAACGACCAGCGGCCTGTGCGCTTGGTGAAGGCGGCGCCGAACAGGCCGTCCCACGAGCCCGAGCCCGGCTGAAATTCGGCCTGGAAGAGCTGGCCGGCGGCGTCACGCCGGTCGGTGCTGCCGGTCGGCGCCTTGAAGCCGAACAGCACGGCGGCCGACGTTCCCGTTTGCGCGTTGTTGTGGAAGCGATATTGCCCGAGCATCGTCACATCGCCAAAGCCTGCCGAATTGCCGCGCCTGTTGATGCCGTCGGGGCTCATCAGGCTGCTCATGTCGCTCATATTCATCATGCCCATATGGCCGCCGCTCAGCATGTCTTCCCCGGGTTCGCGGATATCCGAGCGGCGGACGCCCCCGGCGCGAACGGCAACCGTGAAGTCGTTGGTGATGCCGTAGGCGGCCGAAATCGAGATGGCGTCGATCGAGCGGAGCGAATGCGCGTGCGTGCCTTTGCTCGCAGCGGCAAGCAGGTCGGCGTCGCTGAGCTGGCCCAGGCGGATGAATTCGTAGCGGACCGATGCGGCGATCAGCCCTTCGGAAAGCGTGTCGGCCGATATGGTGTTGATGGGGCCGCCGCTACCGGTGTTGCCGCCGCCGCCGGGATGATGCGCTTCCGCTGGTAGCGCCAAAAAAAACAGCATGGATGAAAAGATGCCGGCCGCGGGCCGTTTAAGATACGCACACACATACGCCCCCTTACACTCGATGCTCGACGATTAGCCATCGCAATCGGGCGCGAGATTGACTGGATCGTGCGAGAAGCGCGGCCTGCTCGCGACGGAAGGGAAGCGGAAAAGAGAAGGCGTCATCGCGAGCGCGGCTTGGGTGTGGCTGTCGCGTGTTGAGCGAATGGCGAAAGAGGCGCGGTCCGATTGCCCGGTTGTGCGCCGGCTTTTTCTCGCGCCGCGATCGGGTAGCCGCAATCACGTCCGGCCGTAGCCGCAATCACGGCGAGCACCAGCCGTAATCGCGTCTGATTGTTTCTCTACATGCCTTAACGGTCCAGCGCGCGTATCGGAGTAGGACAATTATGACAACTATCGTCAGAGATATCTTTGTGTTTGTCACCGCGGCCATTTTTGTCGCAGCAAGTTTGCTCATTGCGACTGCGGCCGGCGCGCACGAGTTCAAGGTTGGCGCCATCGACATCGGGCATCCCTGGTCGCGCCCGACCCCGAAAGACGCCAACATCGCGGGCGGCTATCTCACCATCACCAACAAGGGAAAGACCGCGGATCGCCTGATCGGAGGCGCCTCGCCCGCGGCAGGCCAGATCGAGGTGCACGAGATAGTCGATGTGGACGGCGTGACGAAGACACGCCCGCTCGCGAACGGCATCGAGATCAAGCCCGGCAAGACCATCGAGCTCAAGCCCGGCTCGCTTCGTATCGTGCTGCTCGGCCTCAAGGAGCCATTGCAGCTCGGCCAGAAGGTGAAGGGCACGCTGGTGTTCGAGAAGGCCGGGCCTGTCGAGATCGTCTACAACGTCGAGGAAAATCCCGGCGCCGCAGTCAGTGGCGTCGCTGGTGTCAGTGCGCAGCACAAGCACCATTAGGCTGCAGCTTCGCAGGCCCTGCGCGGGACTGGTCTCGAACACATCATTCTCCAGTCAGGATCCTGACCAGTGTCCAGCTCGAACCAAGCGTCAGCGACCATCGCAGCCAGCCTGCCATCGTCACCGCAACGAAAGCGGACGGCTTGGCCGTTCGCAGCCACGCTGGTGTGCGCATCGCTTCTCGGGATCGGACTGGCATTCTGCGCCCGCACGATGTTGCCCGCATGGTCGCTTGATGGAGGATTGTTCCTGCCAAGCGTCGTCTGTTCGAGCGGAAATTCGCCGGCCTCGCCGCAGGCCGTGCGCACGGGCGATTGAAGCGGCCGAGCTTCAGAAGTCTCAAGGGCTGCGCCGTGTTCACCCGTGAGGGTGCACCGTCAACAGTTCGGAAACCACACGTTCTCTCTCCCTCTCGCGCTAACGAATCGAAAATCGTTCTGCCGCAAGTTCGTGTTCGGGAAAAGGAATGGGGAGATACGAACATGAACAGCCTGGCAATCATGGAAAACGTTCGCCGGTACCGCACCATCGCGTCGCTGTATCGCCAGACCGCGGCCTTCCGGCCGGTTCATAGCTGTTCCCTGCTGGCGCAAGCCAAGGAATGGGAGCATCGCGCCGTGGCCGAACTGGAAGCCTACTATGCGGCTTTCTGCTCCGCGGCCTCCGGCAATGCACAGACCTATTCGGCAAGCTGCGCCGCGTGAGCTGAGAACGTCGTTTCCGATGAGGCGCGCGTGCGAGTATCGGCAGCGTAGAGAGTAGTTAATAAACTATTCGCGAGCCTTGGCAGCCAGCGCGACTGATTAGAGCGGGACGCGATTGGATTGGGCCGTGACAGCGGACCATCGCGTGCCCCGGGGTACAAGCGGCGCGAGTACTGCGAGCCGGGTCCCATTCTACTTTGCATGGGGTTGTTTTCGTAATTTGTGCCCGGCCCCTGCGCTGTACCGTTTCGGACCACATGATACTCTCTCGATCCAATCTTTTCGGGAGATCGTTATGAGCATTGAAGTCGAATGGGCACGCATGACCGCTCCGGATCTGCGCGAGATAGCCGCACGCAAAGGTGCTCTGGCGATCCTGCCTGCTGGCTCGCTGGAGCAGCATGGCCCGCATCTGCCAGTCATCACCGATACCGCCAGCGCCAGCGCGGCGTCGATTGCGGCCGCTCGGTTAGTGGCTCAGGATCCAGATCCGGTGCCGGTCGCTGTGCTGCCCGGCCTATGGTTGGGTTTGAGCGAGCATCATTTGCCTTTTGGCGGCACGATCAGCGTGGACTATGCGGCTTATCGCGCGATCCTTGAAAGCGTCGTGCGATCGCTTCGCGCATTGGGCTTTGCCCGCTTGCTGATCGTAAACGGCCACGGCGGCAATATCGATCCTCTTGCTGTGGCATCGCGCGAACTGGCGGTGGCATATGATTTTCCAATCGTAGCCACGACGCCGTGGTTCCTGGCGCCC
Organism: Bradyrhizobium sp. AZCC 1678; assembly: GCF_036924765.1. NCBI lineage: Bacteria > Pseudomonadati > Pseudomonadota > Alphaproteobacteria > Hyphomicrobiales > Nitrobacteraceae > Bradyrhizobium > Bradyrhizobium sp. AZCC 1678. Next base: position 481,172 of record NZ_JAZHSE010000001.1, on the reverse strand, counting down.
GCAAAGATCGCGGCGATCTTCGAGTCCGACACCGCGCCGAAACATGCTTGCGAGGGTGAAACCTCGGTCATGATGGCAATAGCGAAGGATATTGTGAAGGCGCATAAGTTGGACGAGGCGATGCAGCAGGCTCCCGCCCCAGTCCAAGCGCCGGCAGGTTTCTCCCGGTTCTATTCGTTCTCCGAACGCGCGCCGATCACAGGCACTTGGGGAGACCCGCGGACCGCCACGGCCGAAAAGGGCGCGCGTTTCCTTGCAGTGCAGGCAGAGGCATTGGCAGAAGCTATCCGCGACACGGTGCTATGGTCTCGCCCAGATCCGGTCTGGCGGTCGGGCCGTGGGCAAGAGACCACGGCCGGCAAGGCAGAGTGACAACACTGCCCACTCACTGCTCACTCGACGGCGCGCGGACGCTTTTCCGGGCGCCGGCGCCAATGCGCGTTGCGAAAGCATCGGAGCGACAGTATTTCGTCGGTGCCTCGGCCGGCATCGGACTCGCCGCGCGCAACTGCCAGGACAGCCCACACTCGCGCGCGGACCGATAGCGAAGGCTACCGCCGCGATCACCTGCGTGCGCTCGCCCAACGGGTCGAAGTCAGAAAGAACTACGCATCATGGGATCGAAAAGCGTGCTCTTGCGCACGCTGGTCGCCGCCTCAAGCGCAAAAATGGCGGGTTTTGGCGCGCCCAGTTCTGTACCGAAGTGGCGCGCCATTCAGAACAAAAAAGCGAACCCCTACATAATTGAAATTACTTGTGATTTTGTCAGATAGTTGACGGTTCGGCGGTCGTCGGCACCGATTTTGGCCTTACTCTCCACCGTGGGGAATTTTTTGGCACGCCTCACGACAGCTCGCGCCTTGGTCGCCCTGGCATGGTATTGTCATCAGGCGCTACCGAAGCTCCGAAACCGAGGATTTCGCTTTCGCGATCGACGCCGGTCAAGACAATGGCGCTCGTAGAGATGCACTCCAAAATCAAGCGGACGTTCGTGACGGCGGTCAGACGGCGCGGGAAATGGAGGACGTTATGGCGCTGCGTGACGACAAGGCCCGGGCAACACTGATCCGCGAGGCGGCGGGAAGCGTGCGGCCGGGCAAGACCTCCCGGGCCTTTGCCGAGCTCCTGTTCGGCCATACGAACCTCGAGGATCTTGCCAGCTACGACGCCCCGTCCCTGGCCTTCCTGGCGGAACAGGCCTGGGAACATGTGCAGCAGCGTACGGCCGGCAGTGCCGACATCCGCGTGATCAATCCGGCCATGCCTGACGGGCGCGAGATTTCCGTGCTCGAAGTTCTCAACGACAATATGCCCTTCCTGTTCGATTCGATCATGGCGGAACTCGCCGAGCAGGGCATCGACGTCACGCTGGTCGCTCACCCGATCATCGCCGTGGAGCGCGACGGGCAAGGCAAGCTCCTGCGCTTCTACGGCGAAACGCTGCCAGCGGGGGCAAAGGGCGAGCGCGAAAGCCTGATCCATTTCCACATCGCCCGTCTCGACTCCGGTGCCGACCGCGAGAGGCTGATCGACGGCCTTACCAGGACACTCAGCGACGTACGCGCCTGCGTCACCGATTGGCGCGCCATGCGTGCCCGCGTCGAGGAAGCGATCAAGACGCTCGCCTCCAATCCGCCGCCACTGCCGATCGACGATGTCGCCGAAGCGGGCCAGTTCCTGCAATGGCTGTGCGCCGACAACTTCACCTTTCTGGGCCTGCGCGAATATCGCTTCTCGCCAAACAGCGATGCGTTGGACGACATCTCGACCGGCGAAGGCCTTGGTATCCTGCGCGATCCCGATGTGAAGGTCTTGCGCCGCGGCACCGAAATGGTGGTGATGACGCCGGAAATTCGCGAGTTCATGCGCGAGCCGACCGTCCTCATCGTCATCAAGGCCAATGTGAGCAGCCGCGTTCATCGCCGCGTACGGATGGATTATGTCGGCATCAAACTCTATTCGTCCGACGGCAGGCTGGAGGGCGAACTGCGTCTCGTCGGCCTGTTCACCTCCGGCGCCTATACCCGCTCGGTGCGGCAAATCCCCTATGTCCGCCACAAGGTAGAGCTGGTGCTCCAGCGCGCCGGCTTCGATCCGAACAGCCATTCGGGCAAGGCGCTACTGCACATTCTCGAAGATTATCCGCGTGACGAGATCGTCCAAGTCGACGTCGAGACCCTCTACAATTTCGTCATGGAGGTCCTGATTCTCTACGAGCGCCCCCGCTTGCGGGCGCTGGCCCGGGCTGACAAGTTCGATCGCTTCGTCTCCATCCTCGTCTTCATTCCGCGCGAGAAATACGACACCGACGTGCGCATGCGCGTCGCTGCCTTCCTGGCGCAGATCTACAAGGGAAGCCTTTCCGCCTCTTACGTGTCCTTCCCCGAAGGAGCGCTTGCGCGCGTTCACTACATCATCGGACGTTATGAAGGTGAGACGCCTGTCGTCGAGCGCGCTACGCTGGAAGCCGGGATCAGCGCCATTGCCGCGACCTGGGGCGACAAGCTGAAGGCCGCGCTGGCCGGGTCCACCGATGGCATGCGCGCGCGAATGCTTGCCAACCGTTACGCCCAGGCTTTTACTGGCGGCTATACCGAAGTTTTCGATGCATCGCAGGCGATCACCGATATCGCCACCATCGAGAAGATCACGCCCGCTCGTCCGGTGATGATTTCGGTTCACCGCTCCGCGCGCGACGACGATCCAAAGCGCTTCGGCCTGAAGGTATTCTCGCATGGCGCGCCCCTGTCGCTGTCCTATCGCGTGCCGGTAATCGAAAATCACGGCATGCGCGTGATCAACGAACGCACCTATCAGATCGCGCCCCGCGCCACGCCGGTGCCGGCGCCGGTATGGCTGCACGATATGACGATCGAGACCGCCGACGGCCAGCCGATCGAGATCAACCCTGAGTTCAACCATCGCCTGGAAGCCTCGATCATGGCGGTGGTCCGCGATCGCGCCGAGTCCGACGGATACAACGCCCTCATCCTGCGCACGGCCCTGAGCTGGCGCGAAGTTTCGGCGATCCGGGCGCTGTCCCGCTACCTGCACCAGATCCGCGCTCCGTTCAGCCAGGACTACATGTGGGAGACCTTGCGCAAGAACGCCGCGATCACCGCCAACATGGTCGCCCTGTTTCAAGCCCGCCTCGATCCGCGCCCCGCCATCACGGATGCCGAGCGTTCGTCGCGTGAGACGACCCTCCTCACCGAGATCGAGGAGCAGCTCAAATCGGTCGCCTCGCTCGATGAAGACCGCATCCTGCGCCGCTTCACCAATCTGGTGCAGGCAACCATCCGAACCAACCTGTGGCAGATCGGCGAGGACGGACATCCGCGTTCGGTCATTTCGTTCAAGTTCGACGCGCGCAAGATCGAGAATCTGCCGGCTCCGCGGCCGCTCTACGAGATCTTCGTCTATTCGCCCCGTGTCGAAGGTATCCATCTGCGCTTCGGCAAGGTCGCACGTGGCGGGTTGCGCTGGTCCGACCGGCCGCAGGATTTCCGCACCGAGATCCTCGGCCTGGTCAAGGCGCAACAGGTCAAGAACGCCGTGATCGTACCGGTCGGCGCCAAAGGCGGCTTTGTGCCAAAGCGCCTGCCGCCGCCCTCCAATCGCGACGCCTGGATGGCCGAGGGCACCGAAGCCTATCGCATCTTCGTTCGCTCGCTGCTCGAGCTCACCGACAATCTCGACGGCGACACCATTGTGCCGCCTGATAGCACCGTGCGGCATGACGGCGACGACCCCTATCTCGTGGTAGCCGCCGACAAGGGCACCGCCACCTTCTCCGACATCGCCAACGGTATCTCGGCCGAGAAGGGCCATTGGCTCGGCGATGCCTTCGCCTCCGGCGGCAGCCAGGGCTATGACCACAAGAAGATGGGCATCACCGCGCGCGGCGCCTGGGAAGCGGTCAAGCGCCACTTCCGCGAGCTCGGCACCGATATTCAGACCATGCCCTTCACCGTCGCCGGTGTCGGCGACATGTCCGGCGACGTCTTCGGCAACGGCATGCTGCTTTCGCCGACGACGAGGCTCGTCGCAGCTTTTGATCACCGCGACATTTTCATCGATCCTTCGCCCGACCCCGCGATCAGCCATGCCGAGCGCTCGCGCATGTTCGGCCTGCCGCGATCGAGCTGGCAGGATTATAACAAGTCGCTGATCTCGCAAGGCGGCGGCGTATTCCCTCGCTCGCTCAAGGCAATCCCACTCGCGCCGGAAGTGCGCGCCTTGCTTGATCTCGACAAGCCGCAAGCAACGCCTTTCGAGGTGATGACGGCGATCCTCAAGGCGCGCGTCGACCTGCTCTGGTTTGGCGGCATCGGCACCTTGATCCGTGCGTCGGGGGAAAGTGACGATCAGGTTGGCGATCGCGCCAACGATCCGATCCGCGTCACCGGCGCTGATATCCGCGCCCGGGTGATCGGCGAAGGCGCCAATCTCGGCGTGACCCAGCGGGGGCGCATCGAAGCGGCGCAGCACGGCATCAAGCTCAACACCGATGCCATCGACAATTCGGCCGGAGTGAACACCTCCGACGTCGAGGTCAATATCAAGATCGCGCTGGCGCGCCCCGAGCGCGAAGGACGCCTCAGTCCTGACGACCGCAACAGCCTGCTTGCCGCGATGACCGACGAGGTAGGCGCGCTGGTGTTGCGCAACAATTATCAGCAGACGCTTGCGCTTTCGCTCGCCGAACGCAAGGGGGTGGCCGAGACCGGCTTCCTCTCCCGGCTCATGCAGTCTCTCGAGCAGCGCGGCCTTTTAAGCCGCGCCGTGGAGTTCCTGCCGGACGACGCGGCTATCGCCGAACGTGCCCGCCGCGGCCAAGCCCTGACACGGCCGGAACTTGCCGTTTTGCTCGCCTACGCCAAGCTGACGCTTTACGATGACCTGCTCGTCAGCGCAGTGCCGGACGATCCCTATCTCGCCCGCGAATTGTCCCAATATTTCCCGCGCGACGTTCAGGACAAATTTCCCGATTCGGTGCAAGCCCATCGCCTTCGACGGGAGATCATCTCGACCAATCTCGCCAATGCCGTGATCAATCGCTGCGGCCCGGCTTGCGTCGTGCGCCTGATCGACCAGACGGGAGCCGACGTGCCTACCATCGTCACGGCCCTCGTGGCGGTGGATGAATCCTACGGCCTCAAGCGGCTCCACGATGCGATCGATGGATTAGACACCCGCATCGACGGGCAATTGCAGCTTAGTCTCTACGCAGCGATTCAGGATCTGCTGCTCTCCCGCATGGTCTGGTATGTGCGCAATGTCGATTTAACGGTCGGCCTGGACTCGGTCATCGCACGCTTCGGCCCCGGTATCCGGCAGATCGCCGCCGGACTCGACAGGACCCTGCCGGAGGACTTGCAGGCCGGGCGCAGCAGGCGGCGGCAGGACCTGATCGATGCCGGCGTCCCGGCCGACCTTGCCGGCGAACTCGCCGATCTCGACGCCCTGGTCTCGGCACCGGATATCGTGCTCGTTGCGGAGCGTACCAACCGGGCCATCAGTGACACCGAGACGACGTTCTTTGCCGCCGAGGCCAATTTCCGCCTCGATCGCATCATCGCCGGCGCACGCAGCGTTCCGGCGAACGATAATTTCGAACGTCTCGCCATCGATCGGGCCATTGACCAGATCGCGGCCGCGGAAAGAAGACTGGTCGCCAGCATGCTGGCAAACGGCGATTCCGGCCAGCAAGCGGCCGGGAACTGGCTCGCGGCCCATCCTGAGGCGACCCGTATCCGACGCTCTGTCGAGGAGATCGCCGCCAGTGGCCTCACGCTTGCCAAGCTGACGGTGGCGGCAAACTTGCTGGGGGATTTGGTCAAGAACTGATGGCTATGCGGCAACGAAATGGCACTCTGGAGTGCGATGTCGGGACGAGATTGTTCGGCTCAAGGCTCGTCTCAGCACGGTTCGCGCCGGTAGGGAAATCCAATGATCCACGCTACTTGCCATACCGCCGATAATGTCCTCTGTTTCGAGTTCGATGCCTCGCCTTGGTTCCGCGAGGCTGACGCTACGAGCATTATCGACTTGGCCCAGCGAGGGTGGGCCAGCACGGCGGTTGCGGAATCCCTTGAGGGCCGACGAGGATACGAACGCCTGCACGAACTCGTTGCGTACGCGGCAGAGCGGCTTCAACCGGAATCCCTCGAGGACCCAACCTGGGAAACGTTCGAGTGCATCGTCGAAGGTCCGGAGGCTCTGGCCTGGCTCGAGAAAAACCGACCTGACGTTGCGGCAAGAATCCCGAGCGGGAGCCGATATCAGCGCTGAGGCATCCTGCTTCCACAAGGGCGCCGGGATCCAACCGGGAAATGTCGGACTGCCTGCGATTTTGCGCTACGTTTGCAAACGGTCTTCAGCTGGCCACATCAAAAGGAGCGCAGGTTCACCGGTCCCGCCATGGCTGACACGACAGATACCGCTGGCGTCATTGTCCGGCCGCCGATCGCGTGGGCGCTCGCGGTGTTGGCCGGGCTCGCGCTCAACTGGCTCATGCCCTTGCCGTTCTTGCCGGCCGCGATATCTGCAGGCTGGCTCGGCGCAATAGTGTTTGTCCTTGCGCTGGCGCTGTTCGCGTGGGCGATCTTTACCATGACCCGGGCCGGCTCGAACGTGCCCACCAACCTGCCGACCACGACCATCGTGGAGGCCGGCCCCTACCGCTTCACGCGCAACCCCATCTATCTCGGCATGGTGTTGGGGCTCATCGGCTTGGCCATTGCCTTCAACGGCCTCTGGCTGCTGATGACGCTGGTGCCCTTCGCGCTTGTCATCCGCTACGGTGTGATCGCCCGCGAGGAAGCCTATCTCGAGCGCAAGTTCGGGGACGTCTATCGCCGCTACCGCGCGCGAGTACGGCGCTGGCTGTAGGGCTTGTCGGCCGAGATAGGCCGGGGAACCCATATCTTGCCGCTCCCGCTACGCACAACGGCATGGCACGGGTCCGCGGAAGGCGTATAATCGTTTGGTCCTTCGCGCATGATCAACATGACATGGAGGTAGCCATGAAATATGTGCTGCTTGGTAATCTGAGCCCGGAGTGGGCAAGCAAGCAATCGGATCGGACCAGCAAGGCCAAGGCAAAACTCGACAAGCTGGGCATCAAGATCGAGTCGATCCACTACACGCAGGGCTACTACGATTTCGTCGACATCGTCGATGCGCCGAATGAGGCGGCGATGCTCGCGTTCTCCGTCTGGTACGCGACCCAGGGTCTGGGGCGGATCCAGAGTATGCCGGCCTTCGACGCAAAGACCTTCGAAACCGCGATCAAGGACGCAGCGAGCTAAGCGCCGGGTAGTGGCCGCAGCTTTCCTGCCAACAACCTGTGCCACTCGCATGCGCGAGGTGCGGCATACCTCTCAGGCGCGAGCAGCGCGAAACCGGAGGAGCCGACTCAATCGGCCGCCGCCCGGCTACTTCTTTTTTGGTGTCAACCAGTCGTCTTCCAGGGACGGTGCCAGCTTCTGCTGTTCCAGGATTTTCCTGTGCGCCTCGGGGATCACCTGGCTGCGCGATGCCTCGTGCAGCGTATGCGGGAACCAGGTCGCAATGCCGGGGAAGGCGATCATCAGCCCAACGCAGATCACCTGCAGGATCATGAACTGGAACATACCGGCGTAAATCGTCGCGAGACTCCAGCCCTTGACCACCTGCTTGAGATAGTACGCCGACATGGCGACCGGCGGCGACAGGAAGGCGGTCTGCAGCACCACCGCAACCAATGCTCCGAACCATATGAGGTCGATGCCCATGCCCTTCACGACGGGATAGAAGATCGGCAGGAACACCAGGATGATGGCCGGCCACTCGAACGGCCAACCCAGCAGGAAAATGAGGAACAGCACGACAATCAGCATAAGGCTGGGCGGCAACTGGAGGCCGAGCATCGTCTCGGTGATCCAGTTCGCCGAGCCGAGGCGGGCGAACACCGCCCCGAAAATGTTCGACGTGACCGCCAGCAGCAGGACCATGCTCGACGTCGCCATCGTCGAGATCAGCGCACGTTGCAGTCCGCCGAGCGAGAATCTGCCATAGGCGATGGACAGGATCAGCGCGCCGACGCTGCCGATGCCGGCGGCCTCCGTCGGCGTCGCAAGCCCCCCGATGATCGAGCCGAGCGTCGCCGTGATGAGCCCGAGCAGGGGCAGCGTGCCGACGATCACCTCGCGCGCAATGTACCCCGCCGAGTAGATCCGCTCGTCCATTGGCACCGGCGGCCCGAGTTTGGGGTTCATGAAGGCGCGGCCCATCAGATAGGCGATGTACAGGCTGGCCAGCAGGAAGCCCGGCCCGAAGGCTGCAGCATAGAGATCGGCGACCGACACCCCAAGCACCGGCCCCATCACGATCAGCATCACCGACGGGGGAATGAGAATGCCGAGCGTGCCGCCCGCCGTGATGGTGCCCGCTGAAAGCTTGGCGTCATAACCCGCCTTCGTCATGATTGGCGAGGCCATGATGCCGAGAACGGTGACGGCTGCTCCAACGATGCCCGTCGCCATCGCGAACACGGTCGAGGTCAGGATGACGACGAGGAAGAGTGCGCCGCGCACCGGTGCCAGCAGCATGCGGAACGCCGTGAAAAGGCGTTCCATCAGCCCCGCCTGCTCGGTGATGAAGCCCATGAAGATGAACAGCGGCACGGCGGCCAGCAGTTCTTCCTTCATCAGGCCGATGGTCTGGAAGTAGGCAAGGTCGAAGACCGTCGCGCCCATGCCCATGTAACCGAACGCAAAGGCGAGAAACAGCAGCGTGAACGAGATCGGCACGCCGATGAAGATCGCTCCGAGCAGCACCAGGAGCATGATGACGCCGATGAGCGCTTCTGCGGTCATATCTCGACCTTCTCCTTGCGCTCGAGCTCGACGCCGGTGCGCAGCATGTAGATGCTCTTGATCAACTCGGAAACGCCCTGGATCAGCAGCAACAGGCAGGCAAGCGGCACGACGAACTTGAACGGCCACAGCACCGGCCGCCACGGCGTCTGGTCCGACATCTCGTTGATCTGCCAGGAGTAGTGAAACTCGTTCCAGCTGATCAGCAGCAGCATGATCAGGCTCGGGAAGAAGAAGACGATGTAAGAGATCGTGTCGATCAGGCCCTTCCTGCGGATCGAGAACTTCTCCCAGAAGAAGTCGGTGCGGATGTGAGCGCCCTTGTGCAGCGCGTAAGCGGCGCCGAGCATGAACAGCGAGCCGTAGAGCATGTAGGTTGCGTCGTAGGCCCATATCGTCGGCGCGTTGAACAGGTAGCGCGCTCCAACCTCGTAGGCGACCGCCAGAACAAGCGGCACCGCCAGCCACGAGATGATCGTGCCGGTCCGATCCGTGAAGCCGTCGATGATCCGGATCATGGCCAGTAGCGCCGGCGACTGCCTGTCTGTTGTCTCAGCCATCCCTCACCCTACCGCCGACCGTTCGTGCGGCGCGCCTTGCGGCGCGACGCAGGCGGGGCTGCGCGTGAATGGAGGGCGGCCGAACCGGCCGCCCTCGGACGAGGCCCTATTTCTCGACCGGGAAGTAGTAGTTCGCCATGAATGAGTATGGCGGGAAATAGGACCGCTTGTACGGCACCACAGCGCTGGCATAGGCCTTCTGCGAGTCGTGCACCTTCTTGAAGAACGGGTTCTTGGCGCCCTCGGCCGCCGCGATCTCGTCCCACTTCTTGATGAAGGTCAGCAGGATCTCGGTCGGCGTGCGCAGGATCTGTACGCCGTGCTTCTGCTGCATCTCAATCAGCGCGTCGGCATTCTGGCGCTGCCACTTGGTCCACCAGACGAGGAATGTCTCGTTGGCCGCCGACTTGATGATCTCCTGGTGCTGAGTGCTGAGCTCCTTCCACACATCGCCGTTGATCACGATTTCGCCGACTGTCACGTTCTCATGCAAGCCGGGTGAATAGTGGTACTTCCAGACGTTGTGGAAGCCGAGCTGCATGTCCTCGATGCCGCCGACCCATTCCGCGCAGTCGATCACGCCGCGCTGTGCGGAGGGAATGATCTCGCCGCCCGGCATGTTGACCACTGTGAAGCCGAGCGCCTGCCAGACTTCGCCGGCCATGCCGGTCTGGCGGCATTTCATGCCCTTCATGTCCTCGACTGTCTGGATCGGCTTCTTGAACCAGCCAAACGCCTGCGGCCCTGCAGGCAGGATGGGGAACACGACGACGTTGAGCTTGAGCTCTTTCTGATAGAACTCGTTGTAAAGATCGAGGCCGCCGCCGTGATAGAACCAGCCCATCACGTCCATATAGTCCATGCCGAAGGTGCCGCCGGGACCGCCGGTGAACAGAATCGCGGTCTTGTTCTTGCCGGTCCAGTAGCCGGCCCACGCATGCGATCCGTCGAGCACCTTCTTGTGGGTCGCGTCCAGTACCTCGAACGCCGGCACGACCTGGCCGGCGGGCATCGTTTCGATCTTCAAGGTACCGGCCGATAGCTTGTTCACCCGCTCGGCGAAGTAGGTGAAGTTATCATAAAGTGTGAGCGACGCTGGCCACGTGGCCTGCATCTTCAGCGTCTTCGTCTGCGCCATGACTGCGGTGGTAGATCCAACAAACGCCGATGCCATCAGGGCAGCGGCGATCGATCCCAGAAACAAGCGTTTCATGAGCCATCTCCTCCCTTTGACGACGTGGCCTTGGCGCGTCCGCTTCGTTCTTATTTTCTTGCTTTTCGTGCCGCGCCTGGCTTGAAACCAAGTCTGCCACTGTAGCGTCAAGTTGTCATCTTGCTTTGTGGCCGCAGCAGCATGGCGCGCCTTTGCGCGCGGTCGCGCGACGGACTTACCGCTGCTTGTTGCACCGCGGTGCCGCACCCGCGTTCGCAATTTCCGGGTCGGAGGCCGCGCTGGACTGAAGGTTCGGGGCCCTAGAGCATGATCCGGAAAAGTGGGTACCGGTTTTCCGAAAAGATCATGCGTAAATCAAAGAGATAGAGTGGGATGACGATTCGAAGAAAAGTCATCCCGCTCTAGGGGCCGGTGGGGCGTCGGTTCATTTCCTCCAGAAGCTCGCGCATCGCATCGAACTGCGTGCCGAAGCCCTTCCAATCTCCGGACTTCAATCGCTCCACTGCTTGATTGTAGCGATCAAGCGCCTCCCGTGCCTGACTTGCCGCCGGGCCGGTGGCGGGCCTCTCCTCTGTCGTAGTTGAAACTCCCGGCGTAGCGCCGGGCTCCATGAACAGCGCTGACAAGGCCTCGGCGAGTGTCTCCTTCATCACCACATGTTCGCCGTAGGCTGCGATCACGCGTTTCAGCTCCGGCAGGTGTCCGTGCTCCGCCCGCAGATAGAGCGGCGTTACATAGAGGATCGAATTCTCGATCGGGATCACAAGCAAGTTCGCACCGCGTATCACCCGCGAGCCCATCTGATTCCACAGCGTGATTTGTTGCGATATCTCGGTACTCTGATTGATCCGCGCTTCGATCTGGAATGGTCCATAGACGAGCTTCTCCTTGGGAAACTCGTAGACGATCAGTTTGCCGTAGTCGGGCGCGTCGCAGCGCGCGGCGAGCCACGCGATCATGTTGTCGCGGCGGCTAGGCACCATCGGAAGCATAAGGAAGAACTCGGCCTGCGGCTCGCCGGGCAGCCGCATGATGATGTAATAAGGTGCCATCGTTGCTATGCCGCCGCCGCCCGGCTGGCGCGGGAACTGCCAGAGATCCTCGCGGTTATAGAAAACGTCGGCCGCCTCCATGTGGTAGGTCTGATAGAGCCGCGCCTGAATCAGGAACAGGTCCTCCGGATAGCGGATGTGCTTCTGCAAGTCTGGCGGCATCGCCGCGAATGGCTTGAACAAGCTCGGAAAGATGCGCTGGAAGGTTGCGGCGACCGGGTCACGGGTGTCCATCAGATAAAAGTCGACGGTTCCGTTATAGGCATCGACGATGATCTTCACTGAATTGCGAATATAGTTGAGGTTCAGCTCTTGCACCGGCTGTGCATAGGGGAAATAGGAACTCACCGTATAGGCGTCCTGCATCCAGAACATCCGCCCATCGCTGATGACCAGATAAGGATCATGATCGAGCCTGAGGAAGGGAGCGATCGTTTGTACCCGTTGCTGGATATTGCGGCGGATCATGATCCGGCTGTCGGCGGTAATGTAGCTGGAGAGCACCAGGTTCGGGTCGTTGAAGTAATAAGCAAACAGGCCTCTCCACACCATCGATCCGATCGGAACGCCACCGGTGCCGTCATAGGCCGCGTAGACATTGTCCTTTCCCTTTGGATAGTCGAACTCAGGCGTGCTCCCTTTGACGATGACGTAACTGTCGTGCTCTTCGCCGTAGTAGATGCGCGGTTCGCGGATCTGGGGGCCTCCGTCCGCAACAGGGGGTATGTCGCGCAAATAAAAGAATGGCAGCCCTTCGCTGCTCTTGCGAGTGACCGGGCTCATCACCGCGCCGGTGCCGTGAGTAAACAGCACGTGGCGGTTGACCCAGGTCTGGGCATTCGGCGGCAGCAAGGAGGGCCGCAGTTCGCGGGCCGAGATCATTACGCTTTGGTAGGAGCCGTCGAGCCAATAGCGGTCGACGTCAAGATGATGGAATTTGTAGTAGGTGCGGATCTCCTGCAGCTGCGCGTAGGTGTCCGACAAGGGCTGCCAGTCCCACAGCCTGATATTCTCGATTGTCGCCTTGTTGGCGTCGAGCGTCTTGAAGGTAAGCTTCTGTTCGGCAGCAAACGGCTTGGCTGCGATCTGATCGAGATTGTATGCCTGCCGGGTGAGCGCGATGTTGCGTTCAATGTAGGGCTTCTCCAGCTCCAACTCGCTTGGTTTGACGAAGAACTGCCGGAATAGCACGGGAGCTATGCCTGACAGCACTAAAGAGCCGATGACGACAAGCATGACCGCGGCGGCAGGAAGCCGGTAGGTCCTGACCCGGAGGTTTGCCAACACAGCAACCGCCGCGATGATCGACAGCCCGATCATTAGCCACAGGCCCGGCAGCCCCACATGCACATCAGTGTAACTGGCGCCGACGACGACGCCGTTGTCGCCATGGAGCAGCAGATAACGGTCGAGAACGTACGACCAGGCCTTCACGACGAAGAGGAGAGCAAGCAACACCGAGCCGTGAGCAATCACTGTCGGCGACATTGATCGGCGCTGCACGTCGTATTCGATCTCGCCGTGCACCCAGTAGATCGCCGCGGCGAAAAGCGCGCTCAGAACGAGTGTGAGCAGCATCCAGTTTTTGATGAGGATATAGACCGGCAGTACGAAGAGATAGAAACTGATGTCCTTGTTGAAGAGCGGATCGTCGGCGCCGTAGGGAACGTGATAGAAAAACTGCAGAATGGCGCCCCAATTGGCCACTTCTGCCGCGGCAACCAGCAGAGCGAGCAAACCTGCGCCGCCCGCGATAACCCGGGACCACGGCAGCCGATCGCGCACGACCGCGAACAGGTCGGGCGGCGGCGCATTGCCCGCAAGATTCCATACGAAGGCCGCAACAGATTGCTGCGGCTGCCGTCGGGCTAAGCGCACCGCGAGCCATCCGTTCAACCAAAGGACGACCGCAGTTCCGGTCCAGACTGCAACAAGGACGACGGCTTTGGCGCCGATCGTCGTCCAAAAAACCTCCGGATAGCCGATCGCGGAAAACCACAGCCAGTCAACCAGGAAGTCGCTCGTGAGCCAGAGCAGGATCAGGCAAATCCCGGCGAAGACGGCCGCAATAATCAGCCCCACCACGGCGCTTTGCCTTGGTACCTTCCGTTCGGGTCCGGTAATCCCGATCGTCATGGTTCTATTATAGCGGAAATGAGGGGCGCCGGCCGCTTGATTCGTGGTCGGGATTGTACCCGAGGAAGCCTATCTCGAGCGCAAGTTCGGGGGCGTCTATCGCCGCTACCGCGCGCGAGTACGGCGCTGGCTGTAGGACTTGACGGCCGAGATAGGCCGGGGAGCCCGTTTCTTGTGGTTCCCGCTACGCACAACGGCATGGCACGGGTCCGCGGAAGGCGTATAATCGTGGGTCCTTCGCGCATGATCAACATGACATGGAGGTAGCCATGAAATATGTGCTGCTTGGTAATCTGAGCCCGGAGTGGGCCAGCAAGCAATCGGATCGGACCAGCAAGGCCAAGGCAAAACTCGACAAGCTGGGCATCAAGATCGAGTCGATCCACTACACGCAGGGCTACTACGATTTCGTCGACATCGTCGATGCGCCGAATGAGGCGGCGATGCTCGCATTCTCCGTCTGGTACGCGACCCAGGGCCTGGGGCGGATCCAAAGTATGCCGGCCTTCGACGCAAAGACCTTCGAAACCGCGATCAAGGACGCGGCGAGCTAAACGCCGGCTGGTGGCCACAGCTTTCCTGCCAACCACCTGTGCCACTCGCATGCGCGAGGTGCGGCATTCTTCTCAGGCGCGAGTAGCCCGGAGCGCGGAGCCGACGAAGGTAGTGGGAAGAATGAAGAATCTGGAGAGGCTCCTTGTATTGGCGATCTGCTGGGTGTGGGGCGCTGGCGCTGCACACGCGTGTCGCTGCGATCCGATCTCTCCCGAGGCTGGCTTCGACCGCGCCCAATATGTGTTTACCGGCAAGGTCGTCCAGTCAGAAAACCATGCATGGCTCATTGAGGTCGACCGCGTGTGGAAAGGCCATGAAAGGCTCGCGCGCACCATCAAGCTGATGGACGTCTACGCAACGCTGGACTGCGAATTCTTCTTTCAACCTGGACAGCGCTATGTTTTTTTCGCGATCCTGGCGAAGGGCGGTCGCGAAGTCTTTTATCACCCGCAAGCCTGCAACTGGACGAGACAATTGCAGTCGACGCGCGTCCCCGCCGAGGGGAACGAGTCGTTATGGCTCGAGGACTTGATTGCTCGGGAACACGGCCCGGGAGAACAACCCCGCGACGAGCGCCGTTGAAACTTGATTGGGCTTGAAGACTTGCCGTTCTGCGAACTGGGTAAGGGAGGAGCCGCAAATTTCCGCAGGCCAAATCCCGGACCAAAGTGGGTCACGGCGGCGCAGGCTTCGGCTGGGCAGGCCCGCCTCACGTCAAAGCGCGGACACCAGCGGCGACCTCGGCCAAGTCGTCGTTGAGCTGATGATTGCGGCCGCGGAGCCGATGCACGATCGCGCCAGGTATCGCCCCCTCGTAAAGATCGACATGCGCAAACGGCGCAGTGTCGTCCTTGCTGCCGTGATAAAGATAGATCGGCGTCCTTGGAGGCAGTCGCCCGCCGAGTTCGGCCGTTGGCTTGATGTCTTCACTCGGCCAGCCGCCAGCGCCAACAAAGGGTGCTGCGATGAGAAATACGCCAGCAAGCTTCCGATTCGGCGCCGCCTCCGCGAGTGCGTTTATCAGAATAGTTCCGCCAAGCGAGTGGCCTATCAGCACCGCGCCATCGTCGAGGCCGGCGATCTCTTCCGCGAGCGCGGCCTTCCACATGGTGTAGCTGGGATTCGCCTCGTTCGGCATGCGCGGGTAGCGGACGTCGTAGCCGGGCCCAAGTTCTCGCCTCAAGCTATCGACGAGCTTGCTGTCCCATTCATCATAGGTCCCTGCGCCTCCGCCTTGAATGAACAGGACTTGCTTCTTCATGGTCGAAGGCCTTGCACGGCAGCATAGTGCGCCGCCTTTTGCGTCGCAAAACCGAACTGCTGCGGACACTTATCGCCGCTGCGAGCGTGGAATCGGCGGCTCTCGACGTTCGCAGTTAGCATGAAATGGCGCGCCATGGCCGATGAAGATGGGCACTATTGCTTCGCCGTGGCGCTATGATGCCGGAGCCTGCCACGCGCTCCAATCGGCAATACCGCGACGACCTGCGAATTCGCGCTACGCCTGCAGCGGCCCAAGCCTTCGGACACCTTCGCGGTCTTAGACAAACTTCCCGCTCGGCACGCCACATGATGCAACCCGCCCTTCGCGGCCGTCCGTCGGGGGTGCGCCCTCGATGCCGAAGGTTGTGGCGAGTCCACTAACACCAACAGGGGTCACGACGAGCGCGCGGCTATCCCGGACATGCTCGACCCAATCGTGATCGAGAGCGTGTCGAAGAATGGCAGCACCGACCGCCCCGGCCAGATGCGGCCGGCGCTCGCTCCAGTCGAGACAGGGTCGGCAGAACACTCGGCGCTTGGAGGTGAGGCGAAGATCGACGCCGACCTCATCGAAGAACGACCGACCGGCATCGGTTAGTTGTCCGCCATCCTCGTCGAGGAGAATAAACGACTGTTGGGCCAGCCGGTCGGCGATCGCGACGGCAATGCGGCCGGCCATGTGGTCATAGCACGTACGCGCGTGTCGGAGCGTCTCTCCGCCACGCCAGAGATTGCGCTGCCGGGCGGGGCCTTCCTGCGCCAAGACCATGAGACCTTCCAGCATGCGCGCGACGAGCGGAGAGGCCAGACGAAAATATCGTCGTCGGCCCTGCCTTTCGAGCGCTAGCAATCCGGCGTCGCTGAGTCTCGCAAGATGGCCACTCGCTGTCTGCGGCGCCACGCCGGACACATAGGCGAGTTCCGTGGCGGTCAACGTTCGGCCATCCATCAGCGCGCTAAGCATGTTGGCGCGCGCCGGATCGCCGACGAGTGCCGCGACCTGGGCGATTTTGGGTCCCGTGTCCATGTCTCCTCCTACGCCGATGAGAACGCACCGCCAAGCACAAATACTACGGCCAGGACGGTAGCAGTTCCGCGAGACTGGTCCGATCGCGGAACATAGATTGCGCAGACACCGATGTGCCCCGCGAAAGTAAGCGCCGCCATGAAGCGAAAGATCATCCCGCGCTCCGACAATTCGATTGATATCGAAGGATAATCGCAAAATCGGGCCTATCTGAGCCGCAAAATTCCCGCAGATAACTGAGGATGACCCATGCAAACAACTTCGCCCAACATTCGCGCAGTCGCGGGGCGGCCGGAACAAGCCCAGTCCGACAACACGTCATCCCGTTCACCGCTCGCGACGGCGCTGGCGCTTGCCGCCATGAGCCTCGGCCTTGGCGTGGTGCAGCTCGACATCACCATCGTCAATACCGCCCTGAGCAGCATCGGCGCCTCGCTCGGCGGTAGCGTCGCCGAGCTGCAATGGGTCGTGACCGCCTATACCATCGCGTTTGCCGCCTTCATTTTGACCGCCGGCGCGCTCGGCGACCGCCTCGGCGCCAAACGAATTTTCATGGCGGGCTTTGCGATCTTCACGTTGGCGTCGCTCGCCTGCGCGCTGGCGCCGTCGGCGGTGTTCCTGATCGTCGCGCGGTCCGTGCAGGGCCTGGCGGCGGCGATCCTGGTGCCGAACTCGCTGACGCTGCTCAATCACGCCTATGCCGATCCGAAGGAGCGCGGCCGCGCGGTCGGCTTCTGGGCAGCAGGCGCGAGCGTCGCACTCACCGCAGGGCCGTTCGTCGGCGGCGTGCTGATCGCGCTGGTTGGCTGGCGCTCGATCTTTCTGGTCAACCTGCCGATCGGCGCCGCCGGCCTCTGGCTCGCCTGGCGTTATGCCGAGGAGACGCCGCGACTCTCGCAGCGCGAAATCGATCTGCCGGGCCAGACCGTGGCGGTCACAGCGCTCGGCACGCTGGCCGGCGCCCTGATCGAGGGCGGCAGGCTCGGCTGGAGCCATCCGCTCGTCATCGTGGGTTTCGCGGCGGCGGCCGTGGTCGGATTCCTGTTCGTGTGGCGCGAGGCGCGCGCGCCACAACCGATGCTCCCGCTCTCGCTGTTTGCCCATCGCATGTTCGCGCTCACCGCGCTGGTCGGGGTTCTCTTCAACATCGCCTTCTACGGCCTGATCTTCGTGCTGAGCCTCTATTTCCAGAATATCCGTGGCTGGTCGCCGTTCGCAACGGGCCTCGCCTTCGTGCCCATGATGGCCATGGTGCTGCCCGCCAACCTCGTCGCCGCGTCGGTCAGCGAACGCCTCGGCGCGCCGCAAACCATCGCGCTGGCTTCGGTGATCACGGCCGTGGGCTGCGTTGCGCTGCTGCCCATGGCCTCAGACACGAGCTACTGGACGATCGGCGCTCAGCTCCTCGTCCTTGGCGGCGGGCTCGGCCTGCTAGTGCCGCCCTTGACCTCGACGCTGCTCGGCAGTGTAGATAAGTCGCGATCTGGCATCGCCGCGGGTGTGCTGAACGCGACGCGGCAGACCGGCAGCGTGCTTGGCGTTGCCCTGTTCGGCTCGCTGGTCGGAGGGGGCAACGAGTTCATTGCGGGCGCGCATGCCTCGCTTGTGATTTCGGTCGCCGTGCTGCTCGCAGGCGCGATCGCGATCTCCTATGGCCGCGCGAGGGAACCGCGGTGAGGGGCAACAAGGCCGGGTCTTCAGGCCTTGCACCGGTGGTGGCACCGCGCGCGAGCTGGAGCCTGACCCTGGGCTTGATCGTCGCGACGCTGCGCGAGTGGCGCCGCCGCCACTTGGGACGCCGCGAGCTGGCGAAGTGCGACGAGCGGACGCTGCGCGACCTCTGCATCGATCCCGGCGTCGTCAACCACGAGGTGCGCCAGCCGTTCTGGCGGCCCCCTCGCGATTGGCGAGATTGATGGCGACGGCAAGATAAAAGCGACGATGTCGCTCCGTGCCGTCGGGGGTCGTAAGTGTTTGTTTGTACATTGTTTAAAATGGCACTGTAACGGCACCGTGCAAAACGCCCCAGTGCCGCTTCAACGAAAAAGGCGTTTGGTATCAATATCCCGGGCGCCATCCATCGCAGCCTAGCGGCTTGCCGCGCGTCCTGGGGACGATGTCCAGCCATGATCGCATGGGAGGCCGCTGCCGGACCAGTGGAGCGCCGTCAAGGCTCGCGCTTCGCGCGACCGGCTCCGCCGGCTTGCGGCCTTGACGGTGCTCCACTGGCCCGGCTCTTTGCTGCTGTGCGCGAGAGCATCCGCGCCCGTGTCGAAAGGAAGCGGTCATCTTGGCCCCACAAGGTGTCCAAAGCGATGCAATGACATCGCATTGACGGGAATGACAAATTGCGTAGGACACTCGTAGTGTGTGCAACGCGATTGAAATTGCAGATGTTCCGACCGGCCGCAACTTGTGGCTTTTATCCTGCCTTGAGCGGCTGGCCTCTCTCGCAGCACCATGGCGTGACGTGGCGTAGACATCGGCCGTTCAGCGGAGCAGTCAGGCTTGCCACAGTGGCGCCATGGCTTCATCTCAGAAATCGCGGCGGCGTGTGCTCGCTAGCGCGCCGCTTGACGATCTCTACGCCTATGCGCGGGCGCCCGCGCGTCGTGGCCGGCGACAGCCGAAGCGCGCCTCGGTGACTTGGACGGTGACCGATAATTGGCCGAATGACGTGCCGGTCACTGACGCCGAGGTCGATGTGTTCGAGGCATGGTTCGGCGATCTGTTTGATGAGTTGTTTGAGAAGGTCTAGAGGGGGACGCCATCATGGCTGTTGCGGTTCGTGCGGCGCTCTACCTGCGGGTCTCGACGGGCCGGCAGGCCGATAGCGATCTCTCGATCCCGGACCAGCGGCGGCAGGCGAAAAGCTACTGCGCATCGCGCGGCTGGGAGATCGTCGCCGATTATGTCGAGCCGGGCGCGTCTGCGACCGACGATCGACGGCCGGAGTTCCAGCGCATGATCGACGCGGCGACGGTCAAGCCGCCGGCGTTCGACGTGATCCTGGTGCACAGCTTCAGCCGCTTCTTCCGCGACCAGTTCCAGCTTGAGTTTTATGTCCGCCGGCTTGCCAAGAACAGCGTACGTCTGGTGTCGATCACCCAGGAGCTCGGCGACGATCCGATGAGCAACATGATCCGCCAGATCATGGCGCTGTTCGACGAATACCAGTCCAAGGAAAACGCCAAGCATACGCTGCGGGCGATGAAGGAGAATGCGCGCCAAGGCTTCTGGAACGGCGCACTGCCGCCGATCGGCTATCGCATCGTGGAAGCCGCCGAGCAGCGCGGCCATCGCATCAAGAAGACACTGGAGGTTGATCCCATCCAAGCGGAGACCGTGCGGCTGATCTATCGCCTGGCACGCGAAGGAAACGGCTCCTCCGGATCGATGGGTGTCAAATCGATTGCCAAGCATCTGAATGAATCCGGCATTCGAACGCGCGACCGCGGACGTTGGGGCGTCGATGCCGTGCACAAGGTGCTGACGCGCACGACGTATATCGGCCGTCACCGCTTCAACACCAAATATTGGAAGACCCGCCAGCGCAAATCGGAAGCCGACGTGATCGAAATGGCGGTGCCGCCGATCATCGAGGCCGCCGAGTTCGAGGCCGTGCAGACGCAACTCAGGGCACGCAGCCCCGCAATGAGCGCGCCGCGCGTCGTCAGCGGACCAACCCTCCTTACCGGCATCTGCTTTTGCGCTGCCTGCGGTGGCGCAATGACGCTGAGAACCGGGAAGAGCGGTAGGTACCGGTACTACACTTGCTGCACCAAGGCCCGGCAGGGCGAGACCGGCTGTAAGGGCCGCACCGTTCCGATGGAAAAGTTGGACACTGTTGTGGCCGAGCACATCGCGCAGCGGCTGTTGCAACCCAAGCGTCTCGAGCAAATCCTGTCGGCTGTTCTCGATCGCCGGAAAGAGCGCGCCGAGCGCCGAACGACGCATATTGCCGAATTGCGCAAGCGCGCGGCCGAAGCGGAAGCCAAACTCAAACGCCTCTACGACGCGATCGAGAACGGCATCGCTGACGTATCCGATCCGGTGCTCAAGGAGCGCGTGACCGAGCTGAAGGCCGTTCGCGACCAGGCCCGCGCCGACGCTGAGCGGACCGAGGGTGCGCTCGATCGGGCTGGGCCGAGTATCACGCCGCAGGCGCTGAAAACCTTCGCCAGCCAGGCTCGCAGGCGCATGCGGACCGAGTCCGGCGGCTACCGCCGCGACCACCTCCGCGCGCTGGCCCAACGCGTCGAAGTGGACGCGAAGGAGGTGCGCATCATGGGTTCGAAAAGCGTGCTCCTGCGCACGCTGGTCGCCGCTTCCAGCGCAAAAACGGAAGGTTTTGGAGTGCCCAGTTTTGTACCGAAGTGGCGCACCCGACACGATTCGAACGTGTGACCTTTGCCTTCGGAGGGCAACGCTCTATCCAGCTGAGCTACGGGTGCTTCGGGGGTTCATTTAGCCGATTGGCCGGGCAGGGGCAACGGCCCCGCGGGAATCGTTTTGGGGTGCGTCAGGCGCCCGCGCCGTCGCCGAAGCGCTGCCGGTAGGCGCGGATATAGGCCTGCTCCGCCGGTTTGAGGTGACGCCGCGTCAGCATGATCAATTCGTCGCGGCGCGAGTGCCGCAGGGCCTCGATCATCGCCATATGGTCCTGGCGGGCGTCGTTGAGCGCGCCCGGGTTGGCGTAGGCGTAAGAGCGGATGCCGGAGACCTTTTGCGCCAGATTCTCGATCGTCTCGATCAGGCAGCCATTGCCGCATAGCCCGAACAGGGCACGGTGGAATTGCACATTGCTGTGGAACACCGCGAGGAGGTCGCCGGCATCGACGGCCTTGCCGTGCTCGCGTTGCACGGCCTCGAGTTTGACGATGTCGGCGGCCGCCACCGGGAACGGCAGAATCCGCACGGCCATCACCTCGAGTTCCTCGCGCACGCTATAAATCTCGCTCACCTCCCGCGGCTTGAGATCGCGCACGATCGCGCCGCGGTTGGGGATGCGCTCGACGATGCCGCGCTTTTCCAATTCGAACAGCGCGAGCCGGATGTCGCCGCGATGGGTGTCGAAGGCCGCGCAGAGATCCTGCTCGACCAGGCGCTCGCGTGGATGGCGTCTTCCCAGCACGACGTCTTCCTCGAGCTTCCTGGCGATCACATGCGCGATCGGCTCGCGCTCGTACGCTTCGGCGGAGGAGGGCATCCCCGCGGTTGTCGCCACGTCGCGGCGCGATGGCAGCTTTTTCGAGGTTTTGGCGGTCGCCATGGGACCAATCTGCCATCAGTGCAAATAGTATACAATCTAAAATACTATCTTGTTAACAAGCTGGCTTCGGTCATAATGGCTGATGTCAGGCCCTATGGGTGATGGCGACAATCAGTCCGCAAAAGCGGCGAAGCAGGGGAGGAGTTCAATGTCCGTTTCACGGTATCTGCCGTTTGCGCGCGGAATTCTGCTGGGCGTCGCCATTGCCATGGTGTCGTCGTCGGCGTCAGCGCAGAAGCGCGAATTCTCGTTCGCCTACGACCAGCCCAAGAACAGCGGCTACGGCATCGGCGCGGAGATGTTCAACAAGAAGCTGACTGAACTGAGCAAGGGCACGCTCTCGATCAATCAGTATCCCGGTGCCCAGCTCGGCACCGAGGCGCAGACCCTGCAAAAGGTCCAGACCGGCGACATCGATTTTGTGATGCTGTCGACCGCCAACGCCTCGACCGCGCAGCCGGAATCGGGCGTATTCTCGCTTCACTACATCTTCCGCGATGAAGCGCACGCCATCAAGGTGCTCGGTGATCCCGCCGTCATTGCGGCAATGAAGGAATTATATGCGGCCAAGATGAAGGGCGCGCACATGCTGGGGCTGGGCTCGCAAGGCCTGCGGCACATGTACGGCAAGAAGCCGGTGCAGGCGGTTGCGGACCTCAAAGGCGTCAAGGTGCGGGTGCAGGCCACCGTGACCGAAGATACCCTCTTCCCGGCTTACGGCGCCCAGGTCGTGCACATGCCGTTCGGTGAAGTCTACACCTCGCTGCAGACCGGCGTCGTCGACATGGCCGAGAACGGCATCAACAACTATCTTGTCAACAAGCACTACGAACCCGCCCCGGTGCTCTCGCTCACCGAACACGAAGCGAACAATGCCGCTCTGTTCGTCAGCGACAAGGTATGGAGCAGTCTGAGCGACGAGCAGAAGAAATGGGTGCAGGCGGCCGCCGACGAGGTCAGCCGCAACGAACCGACGGCGGCCTTCAAGCTCGAGCATGAAGCGCAAGCAAAGCTCGAGAAGATCGGCGTCAAGGTCGTCAAGACCGTCGACAAGAGCGGCTTCATGGCCATCAGCAAGCCGATCCAGGACAAGCTGGCGTCCGATCTCGGACCGAACGCTGTCAAGGTCCTCGGCATGGTGCGTAACGTCCAGTAGGTAGCGGGCTCTCGCGGCGGGAGCGGTGGCTTCCCGCCGCGCTGTCTCTTCATCGCGGATTCGAGAATCGATCATGCCCGGATTCAATAGCCTCGTGCTGGAGGAGCAGCGCTACCTGAAATGGCGCGCGCTCGACTGGCTCGAGCAGGTTCTGATGATTCTCTGCGCCATCGCCATCACCGGATTCTCTGTCCTGGTGATGTGCGACGTCGTCACCCGCACCATCGGCCACCCCTGGCTCTGGCTCCAGGAGGCGACGATGACATTCTTCATTTATGGCATCTTCATCGGCGTCGGCGCGGCGACGCGGCGCAACGATCACCTCTATCTCGCCGTGCTGGCGGAATCACTGACCGGCAACACGCGGCTGTTCTTCGAGCTGTTCAACCGCCTGGTGGTGCTCGGCGTCGCCTCTTGCATGATCTATTTCGGCTACTTGAACTTCCTGGACGGCTTCAAGAGCCTACGCATGCCGTCGATGACGCCGCTGTCGAGCTTGTACGCGGCCATTCCGCTGTCTGGTCTGCTGGTCGCCATTTTCACAATCGAGCAGATGGTCAATGGCTGGAAGAACGGCTTTGCCGGGACGTTGCACACCGACGAGAAGAGGAAAGCGCTGTGACGACCAATGGCGCGCTCATCTTCTTGATGGGATTTCTCTTCCTGTTCTTCGGTTATATGGGCGTGCCGGTGGCCTTTGCCCTTATCGCGGCCGTGCTGGTGGTGACGGCGTTCACGCCGGTAAGCCTGGCCTCGATGATGGCGCAGCTCTTCAACGGGATGGATACCGAAGCCCTGCTCGCGGTGCCGTTCTTCCTGCTGGTCGGCGATCTCATGACCTCGGCGAACGTTACCGTCCGCATGATCAGGTTGTCGCAAACGATGGTCGGGCATTTGCGTGGCGGTCTGGCGCAGGTGGTGACGATCTTCAGCATGTTCTTCGCGGGCATCTCAGGCTCCTCCGCCGCCGACGTCGCCATCCTGTCGCGAACGCTGGCGCCGGAAATGAAACGGGAAGGTTACGACCTGGCCTTTACGGCGGCGCTGATCGCCTCGGCCTCGACGATGGCCAATCTCATTCCGCCCAGCATCATGGCCGTAGTGTACGGCGCGACCGGCAACGTGTCGATCGGCGGGTTGTTTCTCGGCGGCGTGGTGCCCGGCGTGTTCGTGGGCATCGGGCTGATGATCTACAGTTTCTTCTTCGGGCCGGTTGGCATCAAGCGCGAGCGCGCCACGTTTGGCGCGTTCGCCAACGCCACGAAGGCGGCGGCCGTGCCGCTGATGATCCCGTTCATCATCATGGGCGGCATCCTGACCGGCCAGTTCACGCCGACCGAAGCTGGCATCATTGCCGTGGCCTATATCGTGTTCGTGGCGATCCCGTTGCTCAATCGCCGGCATTACCGGCACTTGCCGCGCGACATGGCGATGACCGGGCTGCTCTATTCCATTCCGCTCATCACCATCGGCGCCGCATCGGTGTTCGGCTGGATGCTGGCCTATCTGCGCGGCCCGGCCGTGGTATCAGGCTGGATTTCGTCGGCGGCCGGCGGCGATCCCTTCCTGATCATGCTGTTGCTGGTCGCCCTGTTCGTCGTGGTCGGCGACTTCATCGATGCGATACCCGCGATCATCATTTTCATGCCCATCATCGACGATCTGACCAAGAACGCCGATATCAATCCGGTGCACATGGGCGTCGTCATCATCGTCACGCTGGCATTTGGGCTGATCACGCCGCCTTACGGGCTTGCGCTGCTGATGGCATCGAAATTCGTCGGGGTGCGCTTTGGCCGAGCGATGCTGGCGTCGTTCCCCATTTACATCGTGTTCTTTGCGGCGATCGCGTTCTGCATCTTCTTTCCTGAAATCGTGCTGTGGCTGCCGCGGCACCTGCTGCCGGAATCGGTTGGCTGTTTCAAAAACCCCAACGGCGCCGGATATATCTGTCCCTAGCCCGCGCTTGCCGGGCTATTCGCCCGGCGCGGGCACGCAATTGTGGCAGGGATCGCCTGTTCCCCATCGAGACCGTTCGATCGCGGCCGGGCGCAGCAGGCGGCGGATAGACCAAGGTGGCAAGGCGCGGCTTCGTCCTCCGTCAAAATTCTGATCCGCTCCGGCGAATTGGTGCTAGTCTTGACGATCTTCTAGACCATGGATGGGGACGTCCGATGTATAAGAAGGTTCTTCTCGCCTATGACGGTTCGGTCGAGGGGCGGCGCGCGTTGCGGGAGGGCGCAAAGCTCGCACAACTCTGCCGTTCCGAGGTCTTTTTGCTGGCTGTCGTCGAGGTTTCCTCGATCATGACGCCCGAGGCCGGGCTCACGATCCCGATCGAGCTGCAGACCGAGGATTACAAGGCCATCCTGAACGAAGGCACCGAGCGGCTGAAGGCGCTGGGATTTTCGCCGACCGCGCGGCTCGAGGTCGGCGATGCCGGGCAGAAAATCGCCGAAGTTGCCGAAGAAATCGGCGCGCATCTCGTCGTCGTCGGCCACCACCCGCAGGGGCCGCTGGCGCGCTGGTTCGGCTCGATCGGCAGCTATCTGGTCAAGCGCCTGCGCTGCAGCGTGCTGGTGGCCCAGACCGAGATCAGCGATGCCGAGTTCGAGCGGCTGAAGCCGGCGGAAACGGTGGCCTCGGGATAAGAAGGCTTACCTGGGCTGGCCTGAAACTTAAGCCGTGGGAACGATGATCTTGCCGATCGGCCATACCGCGATTCCGGCAAGCTTCAGGTGTGCCCAGGCAAAGGGAATCCCGATGATGGTCACGGCAAGCACCACGGCCGTGACCAAGTGCCCGAGCGCCAGCCACCATCCCGCCAGCACCAGCCAGATGATGTTGCCGATCACTCCGAGCGGCCCAGTGCCGATGTCCTCTTGGCCCGTATACGCGTCGCGCGAGATCGCCGTGAAGCCGAACGGGAACAAGGTATAGGCCGCGATGTTGAATGCGGCCCGCGCCCAGGGAATCCCGATGATCGTGATCGCCATGACGACGGCGGCAACCAGCCAGCCGAACGCCATCCATGCGCCGCCGAGAACGATCCAGATGATATTGAGCAGCAGCGAGACCGGTGACATGACCGAAATTCTATCTTGCCGTGCGCGCGATTGAAATCGAAAACCGCCCTGCAACCGGAACCTGATTGCCCCGGGCTTTGCAGCCGCCAGACTGATCGGCCGAACGGCCCGGCAGCAAGTGTCGAAAAGGAGAATTGTCCATGCGTCCGCTCGAATTCGGCTGGTATCTGCCCACGCATGGCGACACCACCGCCTATGGCCTGATGGATGCGCAGATTCCGGGCTCCCCCGAACTGTGCGACCGCGTGGTGCAGGCCGCGGAAGCGGCCGGCTTTGAATATCTCCTGATCCCGGTCGGCTCGGTGTGCTGGGAGGCCTGGATCACCGGCGCGTTCATGGCGGCGCGTTCGTCGTCAATCAAACCGCTGATTGCGGCGCGGCCCGGCTATATCAACCCGGTGCTGCTGGCGAAGATGATCTCGACCTTCGACCAGATGTCGGGTGGGCGCATCTGCATCAATCTGATCGCCGGCCAGAACGAAAGCGAGGTCGAAGGCGAGGGCGTGCGCTACCCGAAGGAAGAGCGCTACGCGCTGATGGAGGAGGAAGTCTCGATCCTGAAGGCGCTGTGGACGACGCGCGGACCGCTAAACTTCGAAGGAAAATTTCACAAGCTTTCGGGCGCGCATATCCGGCCGCGCCCGCACCAGCAGCCGTTTCCAAAATTCTATCTCGGCGGCGGATCGCGCCAGGCCTGGGAATTGTCGGCGAAGCATTCCGACGTGCATCTGTTCTGGGGCGACCTGCCGGAAAAGATCGCCTCGAACATCGCCGAGATCAGGGAGATGGCGCGCGTGCATGGCCGCGAAAACGACATCGGCTTCGGCATGCGGCTGCAGGTGATCTGCCGCGAGAACGAGGCGGACGCCTGGGAAGCCGCCGATCAACTGGTGCGCCACGCCACCGAGCGGCAGAAGCAGGAAATCCAGACACTTTACAACAAGTCGGAAGCAAACCTGCGCGTGCAGCAGCTTGCGCGCGAGCATGGCGACCTCCTGCTGCCGCATCTATGGACCGGTATCACCAAGGTCCGCCCTGGCGCCGGCATCGCCGTGGTCGGCAATCCCGTCCAGTGCGCCGAGACGCTGCAGCAATTCATCGATGCCGGCTGCCATTCCTTCTGCCTGTCCGGCTATCTGCACGACGAAGAGGCGGAGCGCTTCGGCCGGTTGATCCGGCCCATTCTCGCCGAGAACAATCGCGGCCGGTGGGCGGCGTAACGCGGAGGCGGCTTCCGCCTCCATGTTGCAGTGCATCCGGGCGTTGCTGCGGTGCGCTCGCGCATGGCCTTTATCGCTCGCGGTGGTGTAGGCCCGGCGCTAAGGTTGGGCCACGCGAATTCAACTGGGTACCCGCCAAATGAGTGGATCGAGCTCGGTGCTTGCGTGGAGCTCCGCCCTGGAGGACTTCGCGCTGTTTCGAACGCTCAGTTCCGAACAGCGGCTGAAGACGCTCAACGCCATGGTCCGGCAGGATCTGGTGCGCGGGCAGATGCTGGTCGCGCAAGGCGGACCCTCGGACTCGCTCTTCCTGGTGCTGCATGGTGCGCTCGCGGTGCGCAAGACCGGCTATATCGAGCCGATCGCCGAGCTTCGGGCCGGCGAATTGGTGGGCGAGATCGGCTTCTTCGCCGATGTCCCGCGCACGGCGGACGTGATCGCCATCCGCGACACCAGCGTGCTGGCATTGACGCGTCCGGCCTACCAGAAGCTCGTCGAGGAAGCCCCCGCCATCGTCGAGGCGCTGCTCGCGGCGCTGGCGCGGCGGTTTGCCAAGGAGACCGCGCGCATCGCGCCGTTCCCCACCTCGCCGAAGGCACGAACGGTGGCGTTGATCGACGGCGGTGTGGAGCCGCTGCCGGGCGCTTTCGATCGCCGCATGCGCGAGGGGCTCGCCGCGACCCATGCCGAGATTATCGACGCCGCCCGCATGCATGCGATGTTTCCCGGGCGCGCGCTCGATGCACACGAAGTCACCGAATGGCTCAACAGGCTCGAACACACCGCGCCGCTGGTGGTTTATCTCGGCGGTCGCGACGCCTCGCCATGGGCGCGCAAGGCGATCCGTCAGGCCGACATGGTGGTGTTCGCGTGCCGCGGGGAAGCGCCTGCGGCAGCATTGACTGAGATCGAGGCCTTCGCCTGTGAGGTTCATTCCGTCTCGGCCCGGCGCCTCGTCCGCGTTCATGACAGGCGAAGCGGTGAGGTCTCCGGCACCGCAGCCTGGCTTACCCGGCTGCCGGCCTTCATGCATCACCATGTCGCTCTTGAAGACCAGATCGATATCGACAGTCTTGTCCGTTTTCTGTGCGGCCGGGCGATCGGCTTCGTCGCCGCCGGAGGCGGCAGTTTTGGGACCGCGCATGTCGGAATCTACAAGGCGTTTCGCGAACGCGGCGTGATGTTCGATATCTTTGTCGGCACCAGCGTCGGCTCCGCCATGGTGGCCGGCTTTGCCAAAAATCTCGAAGCCGAGCATCTCGAGCGCGGCACGCACGAAATCTTCGTCAGGAGCAGAAGCTTCCGGCGGCCGACCTGGCCGCGCTATGCGCTGCTGGATCACAAGGCGTTCGATCGCGCGCTTGCCCATCAGTACGGCCCCGATTGCCGGATCGAGGATTGCTGGCGGCCCTTTGCGGCCGTCGCCACCAATCTTTCGACCCACAATCTCGAACTGATCCGGACGGGACCGCTCTGGCAGGCGGTCCGCGCATCGAGCGCGATCCCCGGACTGTTGCCGCCGTTCTACACGCCGGAAGGGGCGATGCTGGTCGATGGATGTCTCATCGACAACGTGCCCTTGGCGTCGATGCATCAGCTCAAGAGCGGCCCCAACCTGGTCGTGCATTTCGGCGAACCGGCGGCGGAGATGTTCGACGTCGACTATGCGGCGCTCCCCGGCCGGTTCGAACTGATCGCTGCCATGCTGACGCCGTTCCGCAAGAAGCTATTACCCGCCGCACCCAGCGCGGTGAACGTGCTGTGGCGAAGCCTCGTGGCGCATCAGCGCTACGATACGTTGCCGGTCGGGCCGTTCGATACGGTGATGCGGCCGCCGTTTCCGATCGGGATCGACGTAACGGATTTCGATCGCCACACCGAGATCTTTGATGCCTCCTACCTCTGGGCCAAAGAGGCCATCGCGGCGCTGGAGGCGGGAGACAGTTCGGCGATTGCAGCCATACTCGACACCGGCGCGCTGGAACGGCGTCAGGCGACGGCTGTCGCAGCTTCCAATCGCGTGCCCAACAATCGCCTCGCCTCGGCCGCCGGCTTCGGCGCGCTGAACAGGTAGCCCTGCATCTGGGTGCAGCCGAGCTGGCGCAGCATCTCGCGCTGCTGCTCGGTCTCGACGCCTTCCGCGGTGGTGGTCATGTTGCGCGCCGCTGCGATGTTCACCACCGCCTGCACGATCGCGGCCGAGCCGTCGACCTCGATGTCGCTGACGAAGCAGCGGTCGATCTTGATCTTGTCGAACGGGAACCGCTTCAGGTAGCTCAACGAGGAGAAGCCGGTGCCGAAATCGTCGAGCGCGATGCGCACGCCGATGGCGCGGAGCTGATGCAGGATCGCCAGCGCGCTTTCGTCGTCATGGATCAGCACCGCCTCGGTGATTTCGATCTCGAGCCGATCGGGCGGCAGGCCGGAGGCGGCAAGCGCGCCGGTGATCCGCAGCGCCAGCGTCGGTGATTTCAACTGGATCGGAGAAACGTTGACGGCGAGCCTGACCCGCGACGGCCAGCCGGCCGCCTCGTTGCAGGCGGTCTGCATGACCCAGTCGCCGAGTTCGTTGATCAGGCCGGTATCCTCGGCTACGGGGATGAATTCCGCCGGCGAGACCATGCCGCGTTCGGGATGGCGCCAGCGCAACAGCGCCTCGCAGCCCGTCACCTCGCCGCTCGCGAGATCGAGCAGCGGCTGGTAGTAGATTTCGAAGTCGTCATCGACCAGCGCCTGCCGCAGATCCTGCTCCATCGTGAGCCGCGCCTTGGCGCGGGCATCCATGGCAGGCTCGAAGAAGCGATGGATGCGGCGTCCCTCGGCCTTGGCGGCGTACATCGCGAGGTCGGCGTGCTTGATCAACTGGTCAAGTTCAGTGCCGTCTTCGGGCGCGATCGCGATGCCGACGCTGGCGTCGGTCGAAAGATGGTGGCCGAGGCATTGATAGGGCTGGCGTATCGCCTCGTAAATGCGGGTCACGAATTCCTCGACCTCGGTGCGGCCGCTGACCGCGGTCTGGATCACCGCAAATTCGTCGCCGCCGAGACGGGCGATGAGGTCGCCCGGCTTGGTGCAATCCTTGAGGCTGGCCGCGACCGCCTTCAAAAGTTCATCGCCGACATGGTGTCCGAGCGAGTCGTTGATGCCTTTGAATTCGTCGATATCGATATAGAGCAGTGCGAATTGCTGGCCGCCAACGGCCTTGCGCAGCTCGCGCTCGATCTGCTCGCGGAACAGCACCCGGTTCGGAAGGTCAGTCAGCGCGTCGTAATGCGCCAGATGCGCGATCTTCTCGTTGGCAAGCCGGCGCTCGGTCACGTCGTCGACGACGTTGATGATGTAGCGCGCCTGACCCGCCGAATTGCTGATTCCGAGCCGCTTGGAGGTGATGTAGCGCGGGCCCATCCCCGGGGTTTCCCAGACGTGCTCGTCCTTGAACAGGCCGTCGGGCGATTGCAGCGTTTTCTCCTCGTCGGCCGCGATGCGTTCGGCGGCGGCCTTTGGAAAGAGGTCGGAGGTCGTTTTGCCGATGATCAGGTCGCGCGAAATGCCGAACTGGGTTTCCGCCACGCGGTTGACCAGCAAATAGCGCCGGTCGTGCACGTCCTTCACGGTGATCTGCGACGGGATGTGATCGATGATCTGGCTCAGGAAGGCGTAGTTGCGGTCGCGCTCCTGCTCGAGATTGCGCCGCTCGGTGATGTCTTCCATGGTGGCGACCCAGCCGCCGTCCGCCAGGGGCTTGCTCACCCCCATGAAGGAGCGCCCGTCCGGGCCTTGCATGATGCTGTGATCGACCTCGCCGCGCGCGATGTTCCGCATGATCGTGGAGCAGAATTCATCGACGTCGCCGGCGAACGATCCGCAGTCCTTGCGGTGCTGCATCAGGTCGCGGAAATGGCAGCCCGGTTTCACGACCTCGGTCGACAGATTGTACATGTCGATGTAGCGACGGTTGAAGGTGACGAGGCGCGCCGAGGCGTCGAACGTCACCAGTCCCTGGATCATGTTATTGAGCGCGGTGTCGAGCCGGCCCCGTTCCGCTTCCAGCCGTTGCTGCGCCTCGCGGTTCTGCCGGGTGATCTGCCTGATGATCAGGAATAGGATCAGGGCGATCACCGCGGCCGCCAGCGTCGCCGCGATAACCAGTAACCTGGTTTGTTCGCGCCAGTCGGCGAGCGCGGCGGCAACCGTGTTTGTCGCGACCACCACGCCCGAGTAGTGGCCGAGCGGGGCTGCAGATCCCAGCCTGTCGGTCTCGTCGATCGGGCTGTGGACACGCAGCGTCTGCCGGGTGCCCCGCTCCCGGACCTGCTGCAGCAGCGGCGCTTTCGCGAAATTCTGGCCGATCAGCTCGTCGACCCGCGGATAGCGCGCCAGCAGGGTGCCGTCGGCATGAAACATCGAGATGGCGGCGCCGGTTCCGAGGGCTACGGAGGCAAAGAATTTTTCGTAATTGACCGGGTTGATGCGCCGCGTCATCACGCCGAGGAAGACGCCGTCCTCGCCTCGCAATCGATGGGCGATGACGGAATTCAGATTGCCGGTGAGATAGCTGCGAACCGACTCGGTCAGAATGGATGGCGATCGCGAATCGAATTTGAAGCTCTTGAAGTAAGCCCGCTCGGAAATGTTGAGGGGTGGAGCCGGCAGCGGCCGCGACCAGTTGACCATGTCGCCATTGGAATCGAAAATCGAGATGTCGCCGAGATAGGACAGGACGCCCGCCTTGGATCTCAGGATCTCGTGTGCTTCCGAGCTCGCGGCATGTTTCCGGAATTCCTTTTCCGAGGTGATGCCGGAAATTTGCAGCCGGGAAATCACGTCGTCGGCGAGCGTGTCGGAGTCCTCGAACTGCTGGTCGAAGTGACGGGCAAGCAGGAGGACGGTGTTCTCCAGCTCGCGTTCGCTGTTGAGGAGCGCGCGCTCGCGGAATTCACTGGTCATCATGATGGTGCCGACGAAAATCGCCGCGACCAGCAGACCGCCGCAAAGGGTCAGCCACAACACCGGGCCCCGGATGGTCGCGGCAAGGTGCCGCCCGGTGGCTGCGGTTCGGGCCTTCATGCCGTGCAGGTGGTGAAACAGACCGTGCATTCTCCCTTCTCCCGGGAACATGCATACGATGGGCGGATGTCATAAGCCGTTAGGAAATCCGGTTACCCAAGGCTTAATCGCGTGTCCTTCCGCCGCGATCGCGCGACGAAGCGGTAATCTGCTGCTTCTGCTGTTCTGTTGGCGGGGATGAAGCCTCCGTCGGCGGCAAGCGGCCCACCCTTCAGCGGCGATAACCGCCGGCGCGCGAATAGGTGGGACGGTTTTCCTGTGCCGGCCGGCTAGCCAGGCTGGCGCGCGCCTCGCTGGCGCGGGGGGGCGCCAGCTTGAGGTCTTCCAGGAAAGTCGGCTTCGAGAAGTAATAGCCCTGGGCGTAACGGATCTTGGTCGCGGCCTGCAGATAGGCCAGTTCCTCGAAGCTTTCGAGCCCTTCGGCGATCACGGTCATTCCGAGCGCTTCGCTCAACGACTCGATCGCCCGCAAGATGCCCTGGCTGCGCGGACGCTTATGGATGTCGGTGATGAAGGAGCGGTCGATCTTGATCTCGTCGGCGGTAATGTCGGCCAACGCCGACAGCGACGAATAGCCGATGCCGAAATCGTCGATCGAGATCTTGACGCCGAGCTTGCGGAAGATCGGCAGGATCTCGTCCTGAAAATGCGTCTTGGTGACGAAGGCGTCTTCCGTCACCTCGATCATGAATCGCGCCGGAAATCCGGTGGCTTCGAGTGCCTCGGCGAACGGCCGCATGAATTCGGGATTGCCGGCCTGCTTGGCTGCGACGTTCATGCTGATCGTGGTGTCGGGGCCGAAGGTCTCGTTGATCAGGTCGATCGACTTGACGATCTCCGCCAGCACCAGATGGGTCAGTTCGTCGATCAGGCCCAGTTCGGTGGCTAGGTTGATGAAGGTGCTGGGGGCCTGAATCACCCCCTCGTCGTCGCGCAGGCGCACCAGCGCCTCGACACCCGTGATCTCCTGGGTCCGGATATCGACCTTGGGCTGGAAGGCGCAGCAAAAGCGCTTTTCCAGGATAGCCAGCCGCAGCGATTGCTCGATCTTCATCCGAGCCAGCGCCTCGCGCTCCATGCTGGTATCGAAGAATGCCGCGGCGCCCTTGCTGCCGTTCTTGACGCGGTACATCGCGATGTCGGCGTTCTGGCGCAGCACCTCGTAGCTGCGGCCGTGCTCGGGATAGAGGCTGACGCCGATCGAGGTCGAGGCGAATATCTCGGATTGGTCGATGAAGAACGGCGCCTTCAGCCGCTGCAGGATGAAGTGGATGAACTCTTCGACCTCGGCGTCGTTCTGGATCGGGTTGAGCAGCAGCACGAACTCGTCGCCGCTGATCCGCGACAGGATGTCGGAGTCGCGCAGGTCCAGCCCCAGCCGCTTGGCCATCTCCACCAGCAGTGCGTCGCCGACCGCGTGTCCGTAATAGTCGTTGATGTGCTTGAAATTGTCGATGTCGAGAAACGCGAGCGCGAAACGGCCCTGTCCGTTGTCGTACTTCAGCAGACTGTTGACGCGATGCTCGATCACGCGCCGCGTCGGCAGGCCGGTCAGCTCGTCGTAATAGGCGGAGCGGAACAGGTGATCCTCGAACGCCTTCTGTTCGGTGATGTCGGTCGAGCTCGAAATCAGCAGCTTGCGCCCGGCGACCTCGACCGGCCGATGCGAGGTGAGAAACACCTGCTTGGCCGGACCGCCGGCAACGGCTTCCTCCAGCACGGCCGGGCGGCCGGTACGCAGCAATTCGAGACAGGTTTCGCGGCGATCGCTCAGTTGCGAGGCCGATGGCGCCGCGGCGGCTTTCTCCAGCAGGGTGGTCGCGGCATCGTTCATCAGTACGAACTCGCCGTGCTCGTCCTGAACCGTCACGCCGGCCGGAAGCAACCTGAAGACATCCCGCAGGATGTTCAGTTCGGATTCAAATATGCTTTCATCGCCGGCCTGCGTCGCGGCCGCCTGAAAGTCGTGCTTGGTGGGACTATGCATGCCACGGAGCTTGGCAAAGTCCCTTGTAGCATTGGTTAAGTGGAACTGCGAAAAACCGGGACAACCGTAGAAGTCGGCGATTTTCAACGGCATTGGGCGTGATCGTCATTAACAGAATGTCAACGCCGATAGAGAGGGCCGCGTGCGAGGTGAATATCGGTTCACGCGTTTGGCCAGCGCGACGGATTTTGCGTCGGGACTTCGCTGCAAACGCCCTAATTCGCGGGAATCCGGCATTGCATCGTGCAATGCACGCCGGTCTTGAGGAAGCGGATCTCGGTCTTGCCGTCGAACGCGCGAAGCGCCGACTGCAACAGCTTGGTGCCGAAGCCCGCAGGGCCGACGTTTTCGACCGCGGGACCTTCCGTTTCATCCCAGGTGACGTTGAGGCGGCTCTCCGACACCGACCACGACACCTGCAACAGCCCGCGCGCCGAAGAGAACGCGCCGTACTTGCCGGCGTTGGTGGCCAGTTCGTGAAAGATCAGCGCCAGGCTGACTGCCAGCTTGGCCGGCAGGAACAGTGCATCGCCGTTCAGATTGAACCGTACATGGCCGTATGGCCCGAGCTCGGAATGCAGCATGTCCTTGATGTCGCAGCCGCGGCCGTCCAGGCGCGCGATCAAATCGTCGGTCGCCGATAGCGCGCGGAGGCGGCTATCGATGCTGCCCCAGATCTGCGGCTGGTTCTGCAGCACCTGGTGCAGCACGGCGTGGATGGTCGACGTCTTGTTCTTGAGCCGGTGCTGCAATTCCTCGACCAGGAGCTTGCGGTATTCCTCTTCCTGGATCAGGCGCTTCGAATCCTCCCGCTGTTGCGCGACGATCGTTCGGTAATGCTCGACGCCCCAGATGGCGAAGCCGCAAACCGCCCAGAACATCAGCAGCAGCGCAAACCGCGCGGAATCCGCAATAGAGCTATCAAAATTGACGGTGACGCCGAGCGCGCCTCCCGCGATTGCCGTCACGATCCCGACCCGGGCGCCGCCGATGGCGGCGGCCAGGAACACGGCCGGGAAATAGGGCGTGAAGAATACGTCGGGACGGATGTGGGCTATGCCCCACCGGGCGATTGTCGACAAAGCGAGGCAGCCGGCCACGAAGACCGAGCTGAAAAGCAGCGAGGGCTGGGAAATTCCCTGCCAGCCGTGCGTGAACTCGTCGATCAATTTCTTCATCGGACTAGTCACTTCACGTGATCAGCGAATCCAAAATATGGCCGAGCATACCGAAATCAGGGGATTTCGGGGCGCCCGATGGCAGCAAAGCGGCCAGGCGATGGGCGATCACGATGGAACAAGCTCGCTTGCCTTGTGGGCGAGAGGCGGGAATATTGGCGAAACCGATTGCGACAGGGGGACGATATGGGACGGCTGGACGGCAAGGTTGCGGTGATCACCGGTGCGACGAGCGGCATCGGATTGCACACCGCGGAACTATTCGTCGCCGAAGGCGCAAAAATCGTGATCGCCGGGCGTCGCGCGCCGGAGGGCGAGGCACTGGCCAAAAAGCTTGGCATAAACTGCATCTTTCGCCAGACCGACGTCACGGTGGAAGAGCAGTGAAGGCGCTGATCGCCGTTTCGGTGGAGAAATTCGGCCGCCTGGCCGCCCGCGGTCGTGAGCGAGGTCTACAAATCGGC
Organism: Bradyrhizobium sp. AZCC 1678; assembly: GCF_036924765.1. Lineage (NCBI taxonomy): Bacteria > Pseudomonadati > Pseudomonadota > Alphaproteobacteria > Hyphomicrobiales > Nitrobacteraceae > Bradyrhizobium > Bradyrhizobium sp. AZCC 1678. The sequence continues at coordinate 445,114 of NZ_JAZHSE010000001.1, read as the reverse complement.
CCAGCCGATACCGCGCGCCGGACTGCCTGAGGATATCGCGCATGCCGCGGTGTTTCTGGCGAGCTACGAATCCTCCTTCATCAACGGCCACGGTCTGGTGGTCGACGGTGCCATGACCGGCGGCCGCAACTGGAGCCAGCAGCAGCAGGGTTATGTCACGCTGAAGAAGGCGTTCGATCAAGGTAGACGGTGAAATTTGGGCGACACAAAGGGAGACGCAAATGTCTGTAGCATTCAGATCATCGCAGCAGGGCGACTTTCGTCCGTTCTACCTCGCCATCATCGCCGGCCTCGCCTGTGCCTTGGTCATCGGCAAGACGTTGCCATCGACCATGGACGCGATCTCGGCGGTCATCGAGCCGCTGTGCGCAAACAGTGTCTCGTCGGGCTCGACACAGGACGTCGTCGAGCCGATCTCATCGCATGCATTGCCGAACGTGCCGGGCAAGCGCGTGACGATCGTACGCGTGTTCTACGGCCCCGGCGGCTTCACGCCTGCGCACCGGCATGCCGGGTCGGTCACCGCCTATGTCACCAAGGGCGAAATCCGCTCGCAATTGGCGGGCGGTCCGGTCGAGACGTTTGGGGTCGGTCAGTCGTTCTTCGAGCCGCCCGGCGCCGTGCATCTGGTTTCGGCCAATGCCAGCATGACCGAGCCCGCCGAATTGATCGCGGTGTTCGTGGCTGACGAGGGCGCGCAACTCACGACGCTCGTGAAGTAGCTAGCGGCGACACGGATTGTAGGGTGGGCAAAGCGAAGCGTGCCCACCATTCAAGACAATGGTCGCGGATAGATGGTGGGCAAGCTACGCTTTGCCCACCCTACGGCACTCACACCGCCTTCAGCACCACCCGTAGCCCATCCCGCGGTTTCGGAATCGGCCACATCTGCCAGTCCGGCTTATAGCCGGGCTCCAGCGACACTTCGAGGTTCTGCAGGAAATGCCGCGCAAAACATTTCGCCTGCATGTAGGCGAAGTGCAGGCCGAGGCACATATGCGCGCCGCCGCCATACGGCACCCATGCAAAACGATGGCGGTTGCGCTGCGCCTCGTCGGTGAAGCGCATGGGATCGAAATTTTCAGGCTCGGACCAGATGTCGGGCATGTGATGCGTGAACAGCGGATTGACGCCGACCAGCGTGCCGGCGGGAAGGTCGTAACCCTTAAACGAAAAGGCGCGCACCGCCCGGCGCGGCATCGACGGCACCGGCGGCTTCAGCCGCAGCGCTTCCTTGAACGCCATTTCCGACAGCGGCATCTTTTCGAGATTGTCGATGCTGGAGGGATCGTTGGCCTCGATGCCGAGACCTTTGACTTCCTCGCGCAACTGCTGCTGCCATTCGGGGTGGGCGGCAAGCTCGCCGACAAAGGAGGTCAGCGACGATGTCAGCGTGTCATGCGCCGCCATCATCAGAAAACTCATGTGGTCGATGATGTCCTGGGTTGACAGCAGCGCGCCGTCCTCGTGCGTCGCCTGGCACAGTTGCGAGAACAGGTCATTGCCGCCGCCTCGCGCGCGGCGGATCGGAATCTGTTCGGCGAAGTAGGCAACGATCCGCTTGCGGCCTGCAACGCCGCGGCCCATCTGCGTGAACGGCAGCGGCCGCCGGATCGGCGCCACGGCTGCGGCCACCATGTCGATGAAGGCGCGCGTGATCTCGTCGACCTCAGGCCCGATGTCGGCGCCGAGGAACGACGTCGCCGCCAGATCGAGCGTGAGCTGCTTCATCGCCGGATACACCGGCATCTCGCCCGGCTGCGCCTTCCACTGCTTGACCCGCGCGGCAATGCCGCGGTCGAGATCGACGAGGTAGGACCTCATCGGTCCCGACTTGAACGCGACCGACAGCGCGCGGCGGTGCAGGCGGTGCTCTTCAAAATCCAGCAGCATCAGCCCGCGCGGAAACAGCAGGCCGAGGATTGGTCCCCAGCCATGGGTGGAGGAGAACAGGCGCGACTGGTCGAACAGCACGAGCTCGTTGGCCTCGGGCCCGAGCATCGTCACGCTGGTCTCGCCGAACAGATGGGTGCGGTAGATCAGACCGTATTTGGCGGCCGACTTCTCAATCTGTCCTTTGGGGTCGGCCAGCACCGCCAGCGTGTTGCCGATGAACGGCCAGCCCTCGTTACCGGGAATGTGCCGTAACGCCTTGGGGTTCGGCGGCACCGGGATATTGACGGGAGAAGCAACACTCTGCATGGACATGGCATTTGCTCCGGTTCAAGTCTCGGATATGGCAGATATTATCCATCGTATCGGCAGCTTTGTCGCGGATCGAATATCGCGGCGTGGCCATCGCCGTCGCTTACGCTCCCTTGCGCAAACGCTTCGCGTTTGTCGCAGGCAATGACGTTGAAAGACCTCACGTCGCCTCGACGCGGAAGGCCATCACGCCTTGCGCTTGGCCGCTTCCTTCTGCAGGTCCGGCGCGTTGATGGTCGGGATCGCCACCCGGCCCGGGCCGGTATGGGCGAGCGCGGCGGCGGCTTTTTCGTTCTCCATGATTTTCGCCATCACGGCCTGACCCGCCCGCTCGAACACCGTGCGGTTCTCGATCAGGAATTTCTGTGATTCGCGCAGTCCCCTGACATAGCCGTTGATCTCCGGGATCACGTAGCGCGCGACCATGTCCCAGCTTCGGCGGGTATTTTCCGGGTTGGCCCAGTCATGCACGAAGCCGATGATGGTGCCGACGCCGCCCGAGACCTGCATCAAATTCTTGATGGTTTTGACAAGGTCATCCGGCGTGCCGATGGTGGAGGCAGCGTTCTCGCCGCCGGCGGTTTTCTCAATCGCATCCTCGGGCGAGGTGAACGGCTCCAGCCCCGGCCGCTGCAGCGTGCGGACGTTATATTCGTTGTGCCAGCGCATCAGGCCCGGGCCGGCCTCGCGCTGCGCCTGTTCGCGGGTCTCGGCGATGTGCCAGCTCAGCAGCACGCGCCAGTCGGAACGGCTCACGGTGGTGCCGGCCTTCTTGGCGGCGTCTTCGGCAAAGCCCCACTGCGTCGGCAGCGCCATCAGGCCCTGCGTCGACATCGAGCCGAGCGAGATGATGCCGATGCCGTACTTGCCGGCGAGCGTCATGCCCGACGGCGAGATCTGCGAGGCCACCACGAACGGCATGTCCTCCTGCAGCGGCAGCAATTGCAGCGCGGCGTCCTGCACGGTGAACCAGTCGCTCTTGGCGGTGACGCGCTCGCCCTTGAACAGGCGGCGGATGATCGCGATCGCCTCGTCCTGACGGTCGCGCTGCGTCATCGGATCGATGCCGAGCGTGTGCGCATCGGAGGCCAGTGCGCCCGGGCCGGAACCGAAAATGGCGCGGCCGCCGGTCATCCAGTCGAGCTGCACCATGCGCTGCGCGACGTTGTAGGGGTGGTGATAGGGCAGCGAAACCACGCCGGTGCCGAGCTTGATGCGCTTGGTGCGCTCGCCGGCAGCCGCCAGAAACATTTCCGGCGAGGCGATCATTTCCCAGCCGGAGGAATGGTGCTCGCCGCACCAGAATTCATCGAAGCCGAGCGCGTCGATCTGTTCGACGAAATCGAGATCGCGGCGGAACTGCAGCAGCGGATTTTCACCGATCGGATGATGCGGGGCGAGAAAGGCTCCGAACTTCAGGCGTGCCATGCGTGTTCCTCTCCGGATTTATTTTGCTTTTGGAATTTGCTTAAGCTCACAAACTACGGGGCGGGAAACGGCAAGGCAATGCTCGAAGCCGGGCGGCCAGCGCATGGTTGTCGCGCAAAGTCGGACGGCATGCCGCGGCCCGGAATTCGTGGGTGATTGCTCTCTTGCGGTGCAGTTGCTTATGCCGCGTTCGGCGTCGCCTGCCTGTCAGGATGGAGCGGCCTCGAGACTAACCTTCCACGTCTCCTTCGCCGACGACAGCGTGATCAGTGTTTCAGTTCGCTCCACGCCGTCCACCGCCTTGATCGTTTCGCTGAGAAACCGTTCGAGATCGCGCGTGGTGCCGACTCGAACTTTCAGAAGGTGATTCCAGGCGCCGGTGACGTGATGGCACTCCAGTACGTCGGGTGAGGCCTTCACCTTCTCCAGAAATATCGCCTCGACCTTCGGGTTGCTCCAGCCCACCATGATAAAGGCGAGCAGATTGAGCCCCGCCGCTTCCGGCGCGACGTGGGCATGAAAGCCCGAAATGATGCCGGACCGGACCAGCCGCTTGATGCGATCGTTGATGGTGGAGACGGCGACGCCGATCTTTTCGCTGAGCGCAGCCAGCGGCTGCCGGTCGTCCTCCTGCAGCAGCATCAGGAGTTGCCGGTCGGTGTCGTCCAGTTTTGCCATCGAGGCCTCGCCCGGAATTTCGCAAGTCTTACGGAATTAGACCGATCTTGCAGGGTCCGCAAAGGCTTTCAGCGAGCTTTACAGCCAATCGTCCGATTAATTTCCGGAAGGTGTCGCAAAAGCCACAATAAAGACGGGAAGTGCGCGATATCGCCGTAATATTTACAGTATGGAACCCGAAGTCCGGTATCGTTCCACAACGTCCCGATGCGTCGGGCCGATTGGAATTGGAAGAGAGAGGCCGGATCAGATGCTGCGCAACCTGCTTATCGGAACGTCATCCTGGATGCTGCTGGGAGCCGCTGCCTCCGCGGCGGACCTGCCGGTATTGACCAAGGCATCGCCGGCGACAGCGCAATCCTGGGCCGGATTCTACCTCGGCATTCATGGCGGCTACGGCTGGGGTGACAACAATTTCAGCCAGACGCTTTTCCCATTGCCTCCCTACGCGGCCGTTCAGGGCTTCAAGTCGCAAGGTGGGCTTTACGGCGCTCAGGCCGGCTACAACTGGCAATTTGGTCGCGCAGTGACCGGGTTCGAAATCGACTTCAGCGCCGCTGACATCAGCGGCAATTCGACGACGGCCGCGCAGGAGTTTCCAGGGCAGGGCACCCTTGCGAGCAACCGATTCGATCGCGTGAAATATCTCGGGACCACGCGGGGCCGGCTGGGTTGGTTGCCGACGGTCAATTTGCTGCTCTACGGCACCGCGGGCGCGGCATGGGCACGAGTCGACGAGGGACGAAATATTTCGGTGGGCCCGCCGATCAATGTCAACGCCTCCGGCAACGCGCCGTTTGATCGGCTCGGCTGGGTCGCGGGCGTCGGCGTCGAGACGATGCTGTTCGGTTCGAGCTGGATCGGGCGTCTCGAATATCTGCATTACGATTTCGGCGCCGTCACGCAAACCGCGAGCCGTATCTCGAGCGTGCCCAATGGATCTTTCTCGGACCATGCAGGCCGACAGACCATCGACACGGTGCGCGCGGCGCTGTCCTACAAATTCGGCGACGCCGGCGCCGCCACGCCCGCGGCGTATGCGAAAGCTCCGGCCGTCGCGGCGCTATCCGGCTGGGCCGGATTCTATCTCGGCGCTCACGGCGGCTATGGCTGGGGTGAAAACAATTTCTCCCAGAATGAAAACGAAGTTCCGCCCGTGCAAATCGACGGTCTTAAATTGAAGGGTGGAGTTTACGGCGGCCATGCCGGTTACAACTGGCAATTCGGCCGCGCCGTGACCGGTTTCGAACTCGATTTCAGCGCCGTCGACATCAAGGGCTCGACACAGGTCAATTATTTCCTGCCTGCGCCCGGCGCGGTTACGACAATCTGGGCCAACAAGGTTGAAGCGCTCGGCTCGATCCGCGCTCGGCTGGGTTGGCTGCCGACGGAAAATTTAATGTTCTACGGCACCGCCGGCCTCGGCTGGGAACGACTCGATAGAACGTTTACCCGTTCGACAACGCCTGCAGGTGGTGTGACCACCTCGGTGAGCGCCTCGGCGGCCGACCGCTTCGGCTGGGTCGCCGGCGCCGGCATAGAAGCCATGTTGCCCGGCGGCAACTGGATCGGCCGGCTCGAATATCTGCACTACGGTTTCGGCACGGTTCAGGGCGCGGCCGTCGAGACCGTCGCCGGTGTCAGCACCGTCTCGACGGCCGGTAACCACGGCGTCGACGTTCTGCGCGCCGGCTTGTCCTACAAGTTCGGCGAACCGGCAGCCGCGGCACCGGCGCGTTATGCCAAGGCTCTTGATGCCAAGGCTCCTGTAACGTCCCTTGCAGTTCTGCCGTCGTCGACCTGGGCCGGTTTCTACCTCGGCGCCCATGGCGGCTACGGCTGGAAGGACAACGACTTTACCCAGCGCATTATTGGCGACACGCCGACCGGCGGCATCAAGTCACGCGGCGCGCTCGCTGGTGGCCATGCCGGTTACAACTGGCAGTATGGCCGCGTGGTGACGGGCCTGGAGATCGATTTCAGCCTTGGCGATATCAAGGGGACCTCAACGCCAACCATCAACATCTTTGGCGGCGGCACGCAGACCATCACGCTGTCGGACAAGTTGGAATATTTGGCCGCGGCGCGGACGCGTCTCGGCTGGCTGCCGGCGGATAATTTCTTGCTCTATGCCACTGGCGGTTTTGCGTGGGAGCGGCTGGAGCGATCCCGAGTCATCGCTCAAATCGGCCCGGGAGCACTCACCCAAACGGAGACGGCAACCTCGCCTTCGGACCGCTTCGGGGCGGTGATCGGCGCCGGTGCGGAATGGATGCCGTTTGGGCCGAACTGGGTGGGGCGGGTCGAATACCTGCATTACGATTTCGGCAAGTTTGAGAACGCGAGGACGTTCACATCGACGGTGCCGGGCGACGTGCCTTTTTCGGAACATCGTGGCCGCCAGACCATCGAGGTAGTTCGCGCCGGCGTTTCCTACAAATTTGGAGCAGATCAGCCTATCGCCGCTCGATATTGAGCATGCCCGCAGAATTGAAAGCAGGGCTGCTTACGTCAGAGGTAATCGCCGGGATAACCAAAGCCTGAGATCGTCGGATGCAAGAGATACAGGAAAAGGCTCCTCCTCATGCATCAGATCGTCTCAGCCCCCGTCGATACTTCGCGCCGCTGGTGGGTGCTCGCGACCGTTGTCGCGGCGCAATTCATGTTCGGGGTCGACGCCTTTATCGTCAACGTTGCGATCCCGACGATAGCGACCGAACTGCACGCCAGCGCGGCGCAGATCGAGGCAGTGATTGCGGTCTATCTGATCGCCTATGCCACGCTGGTGATCACCGGCGGGCGGCTCGGCGATATCTACGGCACGCGAAACGTGTTCATCGCGGGCGTGGCGGGCTTCACGGTCACCTCGCTGTGGTGCGCGCTGGCGCTTTCTGGCCCGGAATTGATCGCGGCGCGGCTAGCGCAGGGCGCAACCGCGGCATTGATGGTGCCGCAGGTGCTCGCCACCATTCATCTATTGTTCGCGGATGCCTCGCGCGCCCGCGCCTTCGGCATCTACGGCATCGTACTCGGACTTGCCGGCGCGGCAGGCTTCCTGCTCGGCGGCATCCTGGTGACATCAGACCTCTTAGGGTTCGGCTGGCGCGCGGTGTTTTTCGTCAACGTGCCCTTTGGCGCGATCATCATGGTTGCGGCCTGGAAGATCATGCCGATGGTACCGCGCCGCGCCGGCACGCGGCTGGATATTCCCGGTGCCATCGTGCTGTTTCTCGGCCTGCTATGCCTGATCGGCCCGCTGCTGTTCGGCCACGATCTGCACTGGTTACCCCTGACGTGGCTGGTGATGGCCGCAGGCGTCGGCATTGTCGCCGCGTTCCTGCGGCTGGAGCGCGCGGTTGCCCGCCGCGGCGGCATGCCGCTGATCGATCTCATACTGCTGACGGACAAAGCATTCATGCGCGGGCTTGCCGCGGTGTTCTTTTTCTTCTTCGCCAATCTGTCGTTCTATCTGGTCATGACCATGTTCATGCAGAAGGGGATGCATATTCCGCCGCTGCAGGCCGGGCTCGTCTTCCTGCCGCTGGCGCTGACCTTCGTGATCGCCTCGCGGCATAGTGGAGTGCGCGCCAAACATCGCGGCACGCTGGTGCTGATCGAGGGCTGCGCCGTGCAGATTGCCGGCCTTGCGGCGTTGGTGATGGCGATCGAATGGATCGATATGCCGTCCGCGACGGTTCTTGCCCTGGTGCTGACGATCTTCGGGTACGGCCAGGGGCTCGTGATGGCGCCATTGTCGAGCGCCGTGCTCTCGACCGTGAAGCCGGCCAGCGCCGGCGCGGGCTCCGGCATGTACGGCACGACAGCGCAAATCGCCAACGCGGCCGGCGTGGCCGCGATCGGCGCGGTGTTCTTTGCGATCGAGGCTGGTCAATCGGCTCGGCTGGCGCTGCTTGCTGCGTGCGCACTGCTAGCGCTGTCGATTATCGCCTGCGCCGCATTCCTGACATGGATGCGTCAGGTCACGGGATGACAAATTAACGTCATCTGCCAAAATTTGATTGTGGAGAATGACAGTGCACGGCCTTTTTATTTCGCAGTGCAGCAACTATCTGTCAGGTAATGTGATTAAGAACAAACGTCCCACACAATCGCCCCAGGAGCCATCTTGTCGCTCGCGAAGAACGTCGAATTCTTGCGCCATTTCCCGAAGTTGAACGGGTTCAATGGCTTGGGAATCTATGGCCGAACCACTTCGCCGGCGGGGCAGAGCCCGCTCGTTGAGATCAACGGATTCGGCACCAATCCCGGCGCGCTAAAAATGTTCGCCTATGCGCCGGAGCAGTTGCCGCGCGCGTCCGCGCTCGTCGTCGTCCTGCACGGCTGCGGCCAGACCGCAGCGGGCTATGACTTCGGCACCGGCTGGTCGACGCTCGCCAAGCGCTATGGCTTTGCGCTGCTGATGCCCGAACAGCAGGGCGCGAACAACGCCAACACCTGTTTCAACTGGTTCAATCCGGGCGACATCGCGCGCGGCCGCGGCGAAGCCGCGTCGATCCGGCAGATGATCGCGCGGATGGTCGCCGATCACAAAATCGATCCCCGCCGCATTTATGTGACTGGCCTTTCCGCCGGCGGTGCGATGACGTCGGTGATGCTGGCGGCCTATCCGGAAGTGTTCGCGGGCGGCGCGATCATCGCCGGTCTCCCCTACGGTATCGCCAGCAATGTCCGGGAAGCGCTCGGCGGCATGATGCAGTCGACGTCGCGTCCCGCCGGCAAACTGGGCGATCTCGTCCGCAAGGCCTCCAAGCACAAGGGCCCGTGGCCGAAAGTGTCGGTGTGGCACGGCAGCGCCGATCGCACCGTTAATCCGGGCAATGCCAATGAAATCGTCAAACAGTGGCTCGACGTTCACGGCCTGCCGGGCGAGCCGATGTCGATCGGGGATGTCGACGGGCATCCGCGCGAGGTCTGGTGGAATGCCGACGGCGAAACTGTCGTCGAATCCTACACCATCACCGACATGGCCCACGGCACGCCGCTTGGGCTTTCCGGCAACGACGAGCGCTATGGTGCGGAAGGCGCATTCCTGATCGAAGCGGGGATCTCGTCGTCCTATCACATCGCTGATTTCTTCGGCCTCACCGATCGCGTCAGTCCGGCCAACGAAGCGGCCAAGCCGGCGCCGGCGTCGAAGATCGTTCTATCCGCTGCCACGGAATCCCTGCAGTCGTCCGATCTCGCCGCCACGCTCTGGTCGAGGACCCACAAGCCGGTTCACCAACCCAAGCCAGCACCGCGCGAACCGAAGCGCCGCGGCATCGATGTCGGTGGCGTCATCACCCGCGCGCTGACGGCCGCGGGGCTGATGAAATAGCGCGTTAGGTGCGCGGTTTCGGTGATCGGTTCGATCGGCGTAACCGCGACGTCGCGGCAGGTGACCTACCAGGAGACGGCAGGAACGGATGGCTGACATCCATTGAGGCGCGTGCTCTACTGAAGCACCCCGCGGAGGGATTGGCCGTTGATCAGAACAAATTTCTCTTCGGGCTATCCTTACGAGGACGTATACGGCTATGCGCGCGCCGTTCGCGTCGGAGACCAGGTCTTCGTGTCCGGAACGACGGCCCGCGCTCACCACCTCGATGGCGATGCCTATGAGCAGATGATGGCCGCAATCGCCACGGTCGCGATGGCGCTCGGTGAGGCTGGAGCGGAGCTACGTCATGTCGTACGAACCGTTGTCTATGTTCTCGATATGGCGGATATCCCCCAAGTAGCCCGCGCGCATGAAGAGACATTCGGTCAGTCGCGTCCGGCAAGCACCCTTGTACAGGTCGCCGCTCTAACGCCCGCTCCGGCTCGCATAGAAATCGAAGTGACGGCTATCATTCACGACTGATTCGATCCACCACTTACCCACTCCAGTCGCGATTACATCTCGCCGGTGATGAACGGGTTGGTCAGGCGTTCCTGGCCGATGCTGGAGCCGGCGCCATGGCCGCAGATGAAGCCGACATCGTCGCCGAGCGGCAGCAGCTTTTCCTTGATCGAGTTGATCAGCGTGGCGTGGCTGCCGCCGGGCAGATCCGTGCGCCCGACCGAGCCGTTGAACAGCACGTCGCCGACATGGGCGAAGCGCAATTCCTTGTTGAAGAACACCACGCTTCCCGGTGAATGGCCGGGGCAGTGCAGGATGTCGAAGGTGAGATCACCGATCGAGACCTGATCGCCCTCGTCGAGCCAGCGGTCGGGGCCGAAATCGCGCACGCCGGTCATGCCGAAACGCGCGCCGCTCGAGACGACATTGTCGAGCAGATACTTGTCGGCGATATGCGGGCCCTCGATCTTTACCTGCAGCGCGTCGCGCAAATCGGCCGCGCCGCCGACATGGTCGATATGGCCGTGGGTGAGCCAGATCTTCTCGACCGTGACGCCGGTCTGCTTGATCGCCTCCAGGATCTTGGGAACGTCGCCGCCGGGGTCGATCACCACGGCCTTCTTGGAAGGCTCGTGCCAGATGATGGTGCAGTTCTGCTCGAACAGCGTCACCGGCACAATCATCGCGCCGGCTTTCGCCTGGGTCTCGGTTTTATCATCCATGGCGGGGCACCATATTCTACCTTGAAAAGGGGTCAACACGGACGGGAACCGATATGGGATCCGTTCCAGTCCGTGATAGGTTTGCACGGAAGGAATATCTAGTGGCGAAAGACGGAAATCGCATCGGCGCGGACCGCGATTTCGGCCGGGATGCGCAGGTCATGAACCAAGCCTCCAAATCGCCGCTCGGTGGGATCCGAACGACGGCGCGAGCGTTTTTTGTCAGCGATCGCCTCAATACGTCGGGCCTCGAGCGCGGCGACGTGCTGGCGACGACACCGCTGGCGTTTCGCGTCAATGAAAACGGCGTCGCGGTTCTCTTTCGCTATGGCGTGGTGGTCCTGATCGGGCTGAATGCGCTGGAAGAGGAGGAATTCCTCCGCGGCCTGGACCACCGCATGACGGGGAAGTTTGCGCGGCGCGACGAGGAAATCGCAATCATCGAGCTGGCCCCGGAAAAGGAGGACCAGATTGCACCCGGCGGCCCGATCTGCCTGCAAAGCCTGTCGCCTGACCGGCTGATCCTGATTTGCGAGGCACTGGCGAAGAGCGTCGTCCTGGCCCGGCATGAACGCGAGGTCGCCAGCGTCTTTGATACGACCGAACCGGTCGCGCGGGAACTGGCGCAGAGCGGGCGTATGCGCGGCAGCCGTCGCTCGATCCTGAAAAACATCGGCGGTGCGCTTCTGGTACGGCACCGTGTGTCGGGGCCGGTCGAAGTGGAAGAAAAGCCCGACGTGCTCTGGGACAAGCCGCATCTGGAGCGACTGTATGCCCGGCTGGAGGACGAGTATGAGCTCAAGGAGCGCGCGGAATCGCTGAACGGCAAGCTCGCCGTGATCGCCGAGAGCGCGCAGGTGCTGACCGATATCATCGACACGCGGCGCTCGTTGCGGCTCGAAGTGATTATCGTGCTTCTGATCCTGTTCGAGGTGATTATTACGATCTATCAGCTCGCCATGGGCCGGCACCCCTGATCTCTGTCGTCCCGGCCAAGCGAAGCGCGAGCCGGGACCCATAAACACAGGCGTGTGTTGTGCGACGGCTGTAGCTCCAGCCTGGCGTAACAACATGCGCCGGTGGCTATGGGTCCCGGCTTTCGCGGGGACGACTCGTTGAGGGGCCTCGCGACGTCAACAACTCACCGCTTGATCTGCGCCTTCAGCGTATCCTCGACCACGCGATCGAACGATGACGCTTTCGGCGCGGCCTTGGCGCGCTGGTCGGCGACGTATTTGTCGCGCTTCGCCACCAGCGCCGACAGTTTGTCGTTGAGCGCCTTGCGCTGGCCCATCTGCTTGTTGACCTCGTCGATGCGCTGTTCGGGCTTCAACGCGCGCAGATTGTCGGGGAGGTCTTCTTCCTTGATGGCGGAAAGCCTGCTGCGGCCTGCGGTCACGTCGGCGACCAGATCGCCATCGCCGGTGACGGCCTCCGACGTCACCTTCGAGCGCTTGTTGAGATAGCTCGCCATCTCCGAGGCCTGCGCGGGCGCAGCGGCGGCGACCTCGGACAATTGCTTGGTCTTGCCTTCGGTGCGCTTCTGCAGGTGTTTCGGTCCGTAAGGGATCACGGTGCCGTTGATCTCCCGCTGCAGGATGATGATCTCCTCGTCGTAAGGCGTTTCGATGATGACGACCTGGCCGCCGTCCTGCGGGATCGGGATGAAGCGGCCGTTGCCGTTCTGGGCGATGTCACGCCACACCCGCTCGGTATCGCGGGCATCGCCGGCCAGCACCGCGTTGACGATGATATCCTTCTGCTTCGCCACTGAAAGCGTGCGCGGATATTTGGTATCCTGCGCGTAATCCATGTGCGGCGGGGCGTCGCCGACCAGGAACACGATCCGCCTGGTATCGCCGCCCGAGGTCCATTGCAGCTTGTTGACGGCGACATCGAGTGCCTCGTTGACGCTTTCCGGCCAGTCGCCGCCGCCGCGAGCCTTGAGTTCCAGAAGGTGGGCGTAGAGATCCTGGATGTCGGTGGTGAGTTCGACCTTCTTGGTCACATAGTCGTCGCCGATGTCGCGATAGGCGACGAGGCCCATGCGGATGTCGGCGTCGGGGTTGGAATCGACGATCGCGGTCGCGATCGACCAGATCTTGCGTTTGGCGCCTTCGAGCAGGCCGCCCATCGAGCCCGTGGTGTCGAGCACGAAGGCGACTTCGACGGCGGGTTTTGCAAGGGCCGGCGACGGGCCGGCGGACAGCGACAGGGCAGTGAGGGCGAGGGCAAAAGCTGATGTAGCGATGCGGGGCATCGTCAGATCTCCTCCAGTGTTTTGTCCCTCAAAGCCAAGGTTCCCTTGGCTTCACGGTGCGCTGAGGTCCAAAAAAGGGCGGGTTACGGACAAATTTGTGGCCGGCTTTGCGCCGGACTTGGCGTCGCTGCTGGGTGGTCGTCGTGAAATCGGATAGGGTTCACGATCATGGAATCGCCTGCCCGCCAGATCAGCCTCGTGCCTCCATTGGACCGCCGCCAGTCGGAGACGGCGCTGGCGATCGCACGCGGCACCGCGCGGCTGTTGCGGTCGCTGGGGTTCTCCTGCATCAGCGAATTGCCGCTGCCCTCGGGGCGGCGCGCCGATCTGGTGGCGCTGAACGAGCGCGGCGAAATCTGGATCGTCGAGATCAAGTCATCGGTGGAAGATCTGCGTGCCGACCAGAAATGGCAGGATTACCGGATGCATTGCGACCGGCTGTTCTTTGCCTTCACGCAGGATTTGCCCTGCGAGATTTTCCCCGAAGACACCGGCCTGATCATCGCCGATGCCTATGGCGCCCATCTGCATTGCGAAGCGCCTGAGCATCGCCTGCCCGCGGCAACGCGCAAATCGATGACGGTACGCTTTGCGATGGCCGCGGCGCAGCGGATCAATCGGCTAGTCGATCCGCAGGGGCATGTGGAGTTTTAGAGAAAGGTTCGAATCGGAGCCCGGTGGAGCGGAGCGAAATCCGCGTCGGCCGATCCGCTTGCGAGATTCCCTGATTGCGCTTCGCTCCATCCGGGCTACGCGATCGGAAACCTCAGCGCGGCGCGCGTTTCGCCAGAATCCGTTGCAAGGTGCGGCGGTGCATGTTGAGCCGCCGCGCGGTTTCGGAGACGTTGCGGTTGCACATCTCGTAGATGCGCTGGATGTGTTCCCAGCGCACGCGATCTGCCGACATCGGATTCGACGGCAACTCGGATTTCTCGGTGCCGCTGGCGAGCAGCGCCGCGACGACGTCGTCGGCATCCGCAGGCTTCGAGAGATAATCTACCGCGCCCATCTTCACCGCCGTGACGGCGGTTGCGATGTTGCCGTAGCCGGTCAGCACGATGGTGCGCGCGTCGGGGCGCTTGCGCTTCAGCGCCGAGACCACGTCGAGCCCGTTGCCGTCGCCAAGCCGCAGGTCCACCACCGCGAAGGCCGGTGCGGCCTTGTTGATCTGCGCCAGTCCGTCGGACACGGTGTCGCAGGATGTCACCGCGAAGCCGCGGGTTTCCATCGCGCGCGACAGGCGCTCGAGAAACGGCTTGTCGTCCTCGACGATCAGCAGCGAGCGGTCGGCGAGATCGTTCAGTTCGGCGATGGCGTTCAAAGTCGGGTTCCCCCGGGGTTGCGGATGTAGATCATCATATAGAGCATATGGCGCGGTAGTTTTGCACTGCCAAGGCCCCACAAAGTTGATCGGCTCGCTTTCGCCTAATCCGCTGGGCCTACAGCACTTTCCTCGGCCTCGAAACGGGCGCGGGGCCAGGCGATCTGCACCACGGCACCGTGATCGGGAAAGGTCCGGTTGGAGAAGGAAACCTTGGCGCCGGTCCGTTCCAGCAGCGTGCGGGCGATGAACACGCCGAGGCCGAGGCCTGTGCGTTCGCGGTGGGCCTCATCGGCGCTGCGGCGCCTTGATAAATAGGGTTCCCCGATCCGTTTCAGCATATCGGGCGCGATGCCGGGGCCGTCGTCCGAAATGACGATTACGACCGAATCGGCGTTCCACCAGGCGTTCACCTCCACCGTTGTCCGCGCGAAATCCACGGCATTTTCCAGGATGTTGCCGACGCCGTACAGGATGGCCGGGTTCCGCGCGACGACCGGCTCCCGCGTGGCTGCGACAGCTAGCCGCACCTTGATGGCGACGCCAAAATCGCGATGCGGCGCCACCGCTTCCTCGATCAGCGTCGAGATCGGCATCAGGTCGAACGGCGCGCCGGAGGAGGAAAGCTGGGTGATCTTGGCCAGGATGTCGCGGCAGCGCTGCGCCTGCTCGCGCAGGGTTTTCAGATCGGACGCCAATGAGTCGTTGCCGTCGACCGTCCTTTCCAGCTCCCGCGAAATCAGGAAGATCGTCGACAGCGGCGTGCCGAGCTCATGCGCGGCGGCAGCCGCAAGGCCATCGAGCTGGGTCAGATGCTGCTCGCGCGTCAGCACCAGCTCGGTCGCGGCCAGCGCGTCGGAAAGTTTTCGCGCCTCCTCGGTCGCCTGGAACGCATAGAGGCTGGTGACGCCGATCGCGAGCACGATCGAGAGCCAGACCCCGAACAGATAGATCGGCGGCAGCACCAGCGGGTCTTCGCTGTCCCACGGCAGCGGCAAATGGAAGAACACCAGCGCCGAGGCGCAGGCGACCGCGAGCAGGCCGAGGCCGACCGTCATCCGAATCGGCAGCACCGTCGCCGAGATCAGGACCGGACCAAGGAACAGGAACGAGAACGGGTTCTGCAATCCCCCGGTCAGGAACAGCAGCGCGGCGAGTTCGACGATGTTGAGCGCGAGCAGCGCCGCTGCATAGGCCGGTTCCAGCCGCTGCATCGGGTCGAAGGCAATCTGCAGCGCGAGATTGAGCAGCGCCGAGATGCCGACGATGGCGACGCAGGCAATGACGGGAAAGGCGAATTCCAGCCCATGCGCCACGATGAAGATCGCGGTGAGCTGGCCGAGCGCGGCCAGCCAGCGCAGCCGGAGGATCGTATCGAGACGGACATATCGGTGCGGCAGGCGGAAATCGGAGGCGGCGACGTCGGTCATATCTGGAGTTTAGCCGTGCGGGCGTATGATCACAAATTCGCGCGGTCAGGTTCGCTTTCTCCGTCATGGCCGGGCATAGCCGTCCGGAAGGACGGCGTCGCTGCCGTTCGCCTATGCCCGGCCATCCACGTCTTTACTTGCCGACAGATCGAAAGGAAGTGGATACCCGGGACAAGCCCGGCCATGACGACCTTGCATGACGAGGTTCTTGCGCTCACCCCCGTGATGGCCCAATGAACGGGCAGTCATGGACAATAGTGAGACAGCGCCAGCAAAGCCTCCCGCGGCCGGGCCGGAAAGCTCCGCCGCGATCGACGTCGCGCATCTCATAAAACTCTACAAGACCACCCGCGCAGTGGATGACGTGTCGTTCCGGATCGCGCGCGGCAGCATCACCGGCCTGCTCGGCGGCAATGGCGCCGGCAAGACCACGACGATCGCCATGATCATGGGACTGGTGCTGCCGACCTCGGGGCGCGTCCAGGTGCTCGGTCATCCGATGCCGGAGGGAAGCGCCGAGGTGCTCGGCCGGATGAATTTCGAGAGCCCCTATGTCGACATGCCGATGCGGCTCACGGTGCGGCAGAACCTCACCATCTTCGGCCGGCTTTACGCGGTGCAGAATCTCGCCGAGCGCATCGAACAGCTTGCGTCCGACCTCGATCTCAAGGAATTTCTTGATCGCGCCAACGGAAAACTCTCGGCCGGCCAGAAGACCCGCGTCGCGCTGGCGAAAGCGCTGATCAACCAGCCCGAGCTGCTGCTGCTCGACGAGCCGACGGCCTCGCTCGATCCCGATACCGCCGACTGGGTGCGGCAGCATCTGGCGAACTACCGCAAGACCCATGACGCCACCATCCTGCTGGCGTCGCACAACATGCTGGAAGTGGAGCGGCTGTGCGACCGCGTCATCATCATGAAGCGCGGCCGCATCGAGGATGACGACAGCCCCGACCAGATCATGGCGCGCTACAACCGCACCACGCTGGAAGACGTATTCCTCGACGTCGCGCGCGGCCGGGTGCGGGAGGAGACGCCATGAGCGAGGTCGCCCGCGAGACCGCCGCCCATTACGCCATTTCCTGGCATCGCATCCAGGCGATGGTGCTGCGCTACTGGTATCTCCTGATGTCGTCCTGGCCGCGGCTGTTGGAGCTGATCTACTGGCCGGCGCTGCAGATCATCACCTGGGGCTTTCTGCAGAGCTACATTTCGCAGAACGACGGCTTCTTTGCGCGTGCCGGCGGCACGCTGATCGGGGCGGTGATCCTGTGGGACATCCTGTTTCGTGGCCAGCTCGGCTTCTCGATCTCGTTCCTCGAGGAGATGTGGGCGCGCAACCTCGGCAACCTGATGATGAGCCCGCTGAAGCCGATCGAATTCCTGATCTCGCTGATGATCATGAGCCTGATCCGGCTCGCGATCGGCGTCATCCCGATGACGCTGCTGGCGCTGTTCTTCTTCGATTTCAACTTCTTCGCGATCGGGTTGCCGCTGATCGCGTTCTTCTGCAACCTGATCTTCACGAGCTGGTCGGTCGGAATTTTCGTATCCGGCCTGGTGCTGCGCAACGGCCTCGGCGCCGAGAGCATCGTCTGGACCTTGATGTTCGGCCTGATGCCGCTCGCCTGCATCTATTACCCGGTCGCGGTGCTGCCCGGCTGGCTGCAATATATCGCCTGGACGCTGCCGCCGACCTATGTGTTCGAGGGCATGCGCGCACTCTTAATCGATCACGTCTTCAGGGCCGACCTGATGGTCTGGTCGCTTGTCATCAACGTGGTGCTGTTCGTTGCCTCCTTTGCGATCTTCCTTGCCCTTTTGCGCAGCGCTAAACATCACGGATCTTTGCTCGGGGGTGGCGAATAAGTCACAGTTTCCCGTGGTTTTCCGGGGTTTTGCGTCCCTTATACATCTGGATAGGCGCGTTCGGTGCATTGACGCATTATTACGCATTCTGCACTATGCTGCGGCGCAAACAGAGGTCAGAAATAAAATGCCGATTGGTGAGTTTGGCGGCGCACCGCCCCTGGTGGCCGAAGGCAGTCCGGCGCTCACGACGCCGATGTACTGGATGTACGAGATGGGTCACGCGTCGCTCAACCCGGCACGCGCCGTGACCGATGCCACCAAAATCCTGTTTCAAAACCCGCTGAATCCCTGGTCGCACACCGAATTCGGCAAATCGATCGCCGCGGCCTGCGAATTGTTCGAGCGCACCACGCGCCGCTACGGCAAGCCCGAATGGGGTCTCGACACCACCGAAGTCAACGGCGTCCGCACGCCGGTCGAAGTCCGCTCGATCTGGGAAAAGCCGTTCTGCCGTCTGCTGCATTTCGATCGCAAGCTGACCCGGCCGCTGCGCAGCCCGCATCCGCGCGTGCTGATCGTGGCGCCGATGTCCGGCCATTACGCGACGCTGCTGCGCGGCACGGTCGAGGCGTTCCTGCCGACGCATGAAGTCTACATCACCGACTGGTCCGACGCGCGGATGGTTCCTCTCACCGAGGGCCGCTTCGATCTCGATGACTATGTCGATTACGTCATCGAGATGCTGCACGTGCTCGGCGGCAACATGCATGTAATCGCGGTGTGCCAGCCTTCGGTGCCGGTGGTGGCGGCGGTCTCCGTGATGGAAGCCGCGCGCGATCCCTTCGTGCCGCTGTCGATGACGCTGATGGGCGGCCCGATCGATACCCGCCGCAATCCCACGTCAGTGAACAACCTCGCGGCCGAGCGCGGCATCGAATGGTTCCGCAACCATGTCATCACCAAGGTGCCGTTCCCGCATCCCGGCGTGATGCGCGACGTCTATCCGGGCTTTTTGCAGCTCTCGGGCTTCATCACCATGAATCTCGATCGCCATACCGACGCGCACAAGGCCCTGTTCAACAATCTGGTGAAGGGCGACGGCGACATGGTCGACAAGCACCGCGAATTCTATGACGAGTATCTCGCGGTGATGGATCTGACGGCGGAGTATTACCTGCAGACCGTCGATGTCGTATTCGTCAAGCACGCGCTGCCCAAGGGCGAGATGACCCATCGCGGCAAGCCGGTCGATCCGTCGCAGATCCGCCGCGTGGCGCTGATGACGGTGGAAGGCGAGAAAGACGACATCTCCGGGCTCGGTCAGACCGAAGCGACGCACGCATTGTGCCCGCATATTCCCGATCATCGACGTGTGCATTACGTGCAGAAGGGTGTCGGCCATTACGGCGTGTTCAACGGATCGCGATTCCGTTCCGAAATCGTGCCGCGCATCTCCGATTTCATGATGTCGGCGGCCAATACCAAGATTTCAGCGGCTACTACCAAGCCAACATTGGTCCGTGCAGCCGAATAGTGCCCGGGCGGCATCGATTCCGGGTCGCCTATAAGTTGCTGAGAAGATTCAAACATTCCGGATTCCGGTCGAATCAAGCGGTGAGTTCAGACTCATTCCTTGAGGCCGTTTTTGACCCCCGGTTCCAGCCGAAATTTTGGGTTCCAGCCCCATTCCCTAGAGGCCATTTGCCGCCAAGCCCCTGTATATTGGGCAAATGATTTGTTTTTGCGCCGAGCAATTTAGATGCGATTTCCCTGGCGGCGGATATGGCAGAATCCGGGCGAACTCCTACTCCCCGGACTCCAAGACATGGCTACTCGCGCCCTCCTTTATCGGCGGCCCGCCGAACCCGCGACTCTTTTGGTCAAGCACGGCTCGCAAGTCTTTGCGATCAGGCTGCGCCGGCACCGCCGCGCGCGGCGATACACCTTGCGCATTCATCCAACGGATCGCGAAGCCATCCTGACGATGCCGCCGCGCGGCACGATCATGGAAGCCAAGGATTTTGCGCAGCTTCACGGCGGCTGGATCGCCGCCCGTCTCGGCCGTCTGCCGAAGGCCGCACCGTTTCAGGCCGGCACTGTCATACCGTTGCGCGGTGTGCCGCACCGGATCGTGCATCGCGCGGGCGAGCGCGGCACGGTGTGGACTGAAACCCGCGACAGCGGCGAGAAGATTTTGTGTGTGGCCGGCGATTTCGAACACATGGACCGGCGCGTCCACGATTTTCTCAAGCGCGAAGCGCGCAAGGATCTGCACAAGGCATCGCTCGCCTACGCCGCGGATCTCGGTGTGCGGGTCAGGCGGGTGTCGATCCGCGACCAGTCGAGCCGCTGGGGTTCATGCACCTCGGCCGGATCGCTGTCGTATTCCTGGCGATTGATCCTCGCGCCGCCTTATGTGCTGGACTATCTCGCCGCCCATGAAGTCGCCCATCTCGTCGAGATGAACCACTCGCCCAGGTTCTGGCGCGTCGTGGATCGTATTTGCGACCATGTCGAACGCGCCAAGCGCTGGCTCGACACCTACGGCAACGATTTGCATCGCTACGGGGTCGAGGATTAGTTCTGTCGTCGCCGCATATCGCGGTGTCGTCACCCGCGAAGGCGGGTGACCCAGTATTCCAGAGACGTCAGCGATAAACCGAGAGGCCGCGGCGTACTGGATACCCCGCTTTCGCGGGGTATGACGGCTTGTGGTGGTCGCGAGATTACCGCCTACCTCCCAAACAGCCGGTCCACCAGCCAGCCATCCAGTCCCGCCGCGGCTTCCGGCCGCGCCGACGGATTCGGCGATGGCGCCGAGGTTCGTGCCGGTGGCGGCCGATATCCGCCGCCCTGTGGGACCGGCGCCGGCTGCGGCGCGGCGCTGACCTGCGACGCGGTCTGGAACAGGTTCGACATGAAGCCGCCGCGCTGCGCGTTCGGCAGGCTCGCCACCGGAACGCCCTGATGCGCCGTGCGCATGAAGCGGGTCCACACTTCCACCGGCAGGCCGCCGCCGGTGGCCTTCCTGGTCGGCGAGTTATCGTCATTGCCGAGCCAGACGCCGGTGACGAGGTTCGCCGTGTAGCCGATAAACCAGGCGTCGCGGAAATCCTGGCTGGTGCCGGTCTTGCCGGCGGCCATCCAGCCCGGAATCTCCGCCTTGCGCGCCGTGCCGGACAGCAGGGTTTCCAGCATCATCGTGTTCATCATCGCGGCATGGCGCGGCTCGATCACCTGGCCGGGCCGGTCGGGCTGCCGCACATACAGCACCTTGCCCTCATGGGTACGGATCTTGGTCACGACATGCGGGGAGACGCCGAGCCCGCCATTGGCAAAGGGTGCATAGGCGCCGACCAGTTCGATGACCGAGACTTCCGAGGTACCGAGCGCGATCGAAGGATTGGCCTCGAGCTTCGATGAAATCCCCAGCCGGTGCGCGGTCCGCACCACGTTCTTTGGCCCGACCTCGAGGCCGAGCCGCACCGCGACCGTGTTGAGCGACATCGCCAGCGCCTGTGTCAGCGTCACCGAGCCGAAATATTCATGGGTGTAGTTCTCAGGTTTCCAGCCCTTGAGATCGAGCGGCGCGTCCTGGCGGATCGTTTCCGGCGTCAGGCCGCCTTCGATCGCCGTCAGATAGATGAACGGCTTGAACGCCGAGCCGGGCTGGCGTTTGGCCGTCACCGCGCGGTTGTACTGGCTGTCGGCATAGTTCCGCCCGCCGACCATGGCGCGCACCGCGCCTTCGGGCGTCATCGCCACCAGCGCGCCCTGCGTGACGTTGAATTTCACGCTCTTTGCGGCGAGCTCGTCGATGATTGCGGCTTCCGCGACGCTCTGCAGTTTCGGATCGATCGTGGTCTCGACCACGATGCTCTGGTCGATCTGGCCGACGAGATCGTCGAGCACCTCGCCGATCCAGTCGGCGACGTAATTGACCGTGCCGGCGCCGGCCGGCTTCACCTTGTAGGAGGGATGTCCGATCGAGGCCTTGGCCTGGGCGGCGCTGATGAATTTGCCCTCCGCCATCGCCGCGAGCACGATCTGAGCGCGCGCCTCTGCGCCTTCGGGGTTGCGGTTCGGCGCCAGCCGCGACGGCGATTTGACGAGGCCCGCCAGCATCGCGGCTTCCGCGACCGTGACGTTCTTGGCGGATTTGCCGAAATAGCGTTGCGAAGCCGCCTCGACGCCATAGGCGCCGGAGCCGAAATAGACGCGGTTGAGGTAGAGCTCGAGAATTTCGTTCTTGGAGTGCTTGCGCTCCAGCCACAGCGCCAGTTCCACCTCCTGGAGCTTGCGCGCCATGGTCCGTTCCTGGGTCAGGAACAGGTTTTTGGCGAGCTGCTGCGTCAGCGTCGAACCGCCCTGCGACACGCCGCGATGCAGGATGTTGGCGACCGCCGCGCGCGCGATGCCGATGGGATCGATGCCGTAATGCGAATAGAAGCGGCGATCCTCGATGGCGATGAACGCCTTCGGCAGATAAGGCGGCAGATCCTTCAGCGCGACATTGGTGCCGGCCATTTCGCCGCGCGAGGCCAGCAGGCTGCCGTCGACGCCGACAATCTGAATGGTCGGCGGGCGCTTTGGAATTTCCAGCGACTGGATCGCCGGCAGATGCGCGCCGACCCAGACCACGACGCCGATGATCGCGATCGCGGTCCACAGGCCGAGCACCGCGCCCCAATAGATCAGCCGGCCGAACCTGATCCGGCCGCGTGATTTCGCGCGCCGCTTGGCGCCGCCCTTGGCCGCGCGCGGCTTCCTCTCGCGCGGCGGCGGCTCGTCGTCGTCCTCTTCGTGCTTGCGCTTGGGCACTGGTTTCTTCGGTTTGTCGTCGTCGACGGCGGCGGGGATGCGATCCTCGGGAGAGAGGCGCAGATCGGCGAGCGCTGCAGGAAGCCCAAACAGCGGCTCCTCGCGTCCGCCGCGCTTTTTCCGTCCCCACGCCATGACAAACGCCGTTCACACCCGTCTCACCGCACGCTAGCGGGGGCTGTTTAAGGGACGGTTACGGAAAGGTTAACGCGGGATTAGGAGGTGCGGCGGGGTCCATATTAGGATGGCTGCAAACCACAGCATTCTCAGGGAAAAACCGCATGGGCCACATCGATCCGACGAGGGAAGTATTCGCGCAATTCAGGGCCAATGACCGGCCGGGTCCGGTCCACATGCTCAATCTGGTTCGTTTGCGCGCGCAGGCCGCCTATCCCGACGGCCGCAAGGCGACGGGCGCGGAGGCCTACGCGGCCTATGGGCGCGAAAGCGGCCCGGTATTCGAACGGCTCGGCGGCCGCATCGTCTGGCAGGGCAGGTTCGAACTGATGCTGATCGGACCCGAGGCGGAGCGCTGGGACCACTGCTTCATCGCCGAATATCCAAGCGTCGCGGCGTTCGCCGAGATGATCCGCGATCCCGTCTACCGCGAAGCGGTCAAGCACCGCCAGGCCGCGGTCGAGGATTCCCGCCTGATCCGGCACGCGGTGCTGCCGGCCGGCAAGACGTTTGGGGAGATACCGGAGTAGGGTTCAAAAAATCGGCGGCCCCGAGGGGCCGCCGATCGCTTCTTTCCGCCGATCGTTCCGATTGGATTGCCGCGACTAACCCGCAGGACCTGCGTCCTCGAGGATCGGGCCGAACAATTCCCAGCGCTCGCCGTTGAACTTCATCAGCTGCAGCTGCTTGTTGACGCGGTAGTCGGTGGGGCTGGTGTTGATCTTCATGCCGGGCAGGCCGAGATCGAGCACGACGTCCTTCAGGTTGGCGGCCTGCTTCATCACGTTCTCACGTGTCAGGTCGTCGCCGCACTGCTTGAGTACCTGCACCAGCAGCTGCGCAGTCGAATAACCGTAGGTGTTGACGGTGTTCATCTTGTCGCCTTCGGGGAAGTACTTCGTCATGAAGTCGAGATACTTCTTCAGGCCGGGATCGTCCTTCCATGTCGGATCGGCCGGATCCTTGCCGTACTGGACGCTGATCACACCCTTCGACGCTTCGAGGCCGGCGGGTTGCAGCGTGGCGCTCACCGGGCTCGCGTTGATGTCGACGATATGGACCGGCTTCCAGCCAAGCTCGTGGATCTTGCGGATCGCCTGAGCGGCCTGCTTCGGCGTCGAGGCGCTGTAGAACAGATCCGCGCCGGCGTCCTTGATCTTCAGCACCTGCGAATCGATGGTGGGATCGGAAACTTCGTAGGAAGCTTCTGCGACGACCATCTTCGATGCCTTGTCGCCAAGGCCCGCCTTCAGCCCGTTGATGTAATCCTTACCGAGATCGTCATTCTGATAAAGAATGCCGATCTTCGCGCTCGGATACTCCTTCAGAATGAACTGGCCGTAGATTTTGCCCTCGACGAAATAGTTGGGGTTGTAGCCCATGGTCCAGGGGAAGTTCTTGGGATCGGTGAACTTCGAGGCGCCGGTGGCGGCGAACAGCTGCGGCACCTTCTTGGTGTTGAGATACTTCTGCACGGCGGCGTTGGCCGCTGTGCCGATGACCTGGAAGGTCAGGAGGACCTCGTCGCCTTCCACCAGCTTGCGGATCTGCTCGACTGTCTTCGGCGGCGAATAGGCGTCATCATACTGGATCAGGTTGACCTTTCGGCCGTTGATGCCGCCCTGATCGTTGATCATCTTCATGTAAGCTGCCTGCGTCTTGCCGATATTGGCATAGACGGAATAGGCGCCGGAGAACGGCACGGTCTGGCCGATCTTGATCTCGGTATCGGTCGCGCCGGTATCGTATTTTTTCTGGGCGTGGGCCGACGAGACCGACAGCGCAACCGCAAGCGCCGTGCCGGTGACCAGATGGAAAATACTCTTCCTCATAATGCTGCGTTCCTCATGTGTTCATGCTTGAGCCGATGATCTTGCCGCGGGCTGGATTTGGCTGGCGGCGTCATCGCTGCCACAATAGTGGCGGAAGCCATATTGCAATGCAAGGTATCCAACAGCCGGGTTTCGGGTATCAGGTTCCGCTTGCTCAAAAAGAGCCCATACCTGGTGTCAGCCGCAAAATGATGCAGGTGCGCGGGCAGGGACATTACGGGGTCAAAACAAAAGCCGCCGGCATCATGGCCGACGGCTTCTGTCTTGAATCGGGGCGGGGCGCTAGCCGGTCGGTCCGGTATCCTCGATGATCGGGCCGAACAGCTCCCAGCGTTCGCCGTTGAACTTCATCATCTGCATCTGCTTGTTGATGCGGTAGTCGGTCGGCGAGGTGTTGGTGACCATGCCCGGCAGCGACAGGCTGCCGGTGACGTTCTTCAGGCTGGTGGCCTGCCGCATGATATTCTCGCGCGTGAGATCGTCGCCGCATTGCTGCAGGATCTTCACCAGCAATTCCGCGGTCGCATAGCCGTAGACGTTGACGGTGTTGAGCTTGTCGCCCTCGGGATAATATTTGTCCATGAAGGCGAAATAGGCCTTCATGCCGGGATCGTCTTTCCATGTCGGATCGAGCGGATCCTTGCCGTAGTTGGTGGAGATGATGTCCTTGGAGATATCGAGGCCTGCGGGCTTGAGCGTGGCGGAGATCGGGCTCGCATTGATGTCGAGGATATGCACCGGCTTCCAGCCGAGGTCGGCGACCTTCTTGATTGCCTGCGCTGCGAATTTTGGCGTCGAGGCATTGTAGAGCAGGTCGGCGCCCGCCGCCTTCAGCTTGACGATCTGCGAGTCGATGGTCGGATCGGTCAACTCATAGGACGTTTCGGCGACGATCATCGACGGGGCCTTGGCGCCGAGGGCGTCCTTCAAGCCGGTGACATAATCACGGCCAAGATCGTCGTTCTGATAGAGAATACCGATCTTGGCGGTTGGATGGTTCTTCAGAATGTATTGGCCGTAGATGCGGCCCTCCGTCTGGTAGTTGGGATTGTATCCCATCGTCCAGGGGAAATTCTTGGGATCGGTGAATTTCGACGCCCCGGTCGCGGCGAGGAGCTGCGGCACCTTCTTGGCGTTGAGATATTTCTGGACGGCGGCGTTCGACGGCGTGCCGATGATCTGGAAGGTCAGCAGAACCTCGTCGCTCTCGATCAGCTTGCGCACCTGCTCGACGGCTTTCGGCGGCGAGTAGGCGTCGTCATACTGGATCAGGTTGATCTTTCGGCCCTTGATGCCGCCCTGTTCGTTGATCATCCGCATATAGGCGGCCTGCGTCTTGCCGATGCCGGCATAAGCGGAGGCCGGGCCCGAGAACGGAACGGTCTGGCCGATCTTGATTTCGGTATCGCTGGCGCCGATATCGTATTTCTTCTGCGCACTTGCAGATGTCGCCGATAGCGCGATCGCAACCGCCGCGCCTGCAAGGAGATGAAGAATGCCACTTCTCATATCGCTGCCTCCGTTGTGTTGACCGATGATCGTGTCCGGTCATCGGTTCGGATGGCCAGCCGTCATCGTTGCCAGGGAGTTTGGCGGAACGGATTTGGCAACGCAAGGCAGTGACGGAAGTGTGAGCCTGTCAAGCCAGCCAGAGCAGAACCAAAGCGAGCGCCGCGGGCGCCGCCTGCACGTAGAGGATTCGGCGGTTGACGGTTGCCGCACCATAGCCGCCGGCCACGATCACGCAGAGCAGAAAGAACGCCTTGATCTGGAAGGCGAAGGCAGGATTGGGATGGAACAGGCCCCAGACGAGGCCTGCAGCCAGGAAGCCGTTATACAGGCCTTGGTTGGCGGCCAGCACCGCGGAGTCCCTTGCCTTCTCGATTCCGTTGCGGAAGATTTTCAGGCCCAGCGGCTTGGTCCAGAGAAACATCTCCAGCACCAGAAAAAACACATGCAGCGCGGCAACCACCGCGACGAGAAAATTGGCGATGAAGATCATGTTGCGGTCCCCCAACCGGCAGCGGAATTCGGGTGGACGCTAGCACGCGGCGGGTGAAAAGTGCGGAACGCCTGCCGATATTTTTCAGGGCAGATATTTTTCAGGGCAGATATTTTTCAGGGAATGCCGATGCCAGAGAGTTTTGACCTCGACCGCCTGCCAACCCCAATCGGGACGGCGCTGCTGGTCACCGATGCGGACGGCCTGCTCCGCGCGCTGGACTGGGAGGATCATGAGCCACGCATGAAGCAGTTGCTGCGGCTGCATTACGGCGCGGTGGAACTGAAGAATGCGCGGGCGCCGCGCGGGCTGCGCGCCGCATTGACCGGCTATTTCAAGGGCGACCTCGACCGCCTTGCATCGATCGAATGGCGCGTCGCCGGCACGCCTTTTCAGCAAAAGGTCTGGAACGCGCTGCCCCGGATTCCCGCAGGCACGACGCTGAGCTATGGCGCGCTCGCCGCGAAGCTCAATATGCCCAAAGCCGTCCGCGCCGTCGGCCACGCCAACGGCTCCAATCCGATCAGCGTCGTCCTGCCCTGTCATCGCCTGATCGGCGCCAACGGGTCGCTGGTGAAGTACGGCGGCGGGCTGGAGCGTAAGCGCTGGCTGTTGCAGCACGAGGGCGCTCGGATCCAAAAAGGGGACGGGTCGATCAAGCGGCTGGGAGGTGTGCTTGAGGACCCGTCACAAGTTTGATCGAGACTTCAGCTAGAGCATGATCCGGAAAAGTGGGTACCGGTTTTCCCTCGCGACAAACGCGGAACGCGTTTGCGCGGAGATCATGCTCAAATCAAAGGGATAGAGCGGGATGACGATTCGAAGAAAAGTCATCACGCTCTAATCGAGGCCTCGCGTGTTTCGCATGTCCCGCACGATATAGACGAACACAAGAATCGTGGGTGCCCAGGCCAGTATCGCGCCCGCCAGCATCGCTTGCACTGTCGTCATGATTGCTCCTTGGGTGTCCGTTCCGTGGCTGGATCAGCTTCTTTCCGCGACCGAGGGCTCAGGGCGGTTGTAGAGCCATTTCCAGTAGGCCTTGTTGCGTTCCACCTGACGCTTGTAGATCTCGCGGCACTTTGCCGAGCAAAACTGTTCGAGGTACCAGCTGCGCCGGACCAGCCCGAAGGGGCGCTTGCATTCCGGATTTCCGCAACAATTGGTCATGACGCGACCTCCGCATTCGTACGCCGTATCCAGCGAATGAAATTCTCGTGACCCTTGTCGAGACAGAAGCGCCCGCAGTAGCGTTCAAACGCGGGATTTCGCAGAGAGATGATTTTCGGGTCTTCACTGTCGCAATGAGAGCAGCGCGGTTCTAAACGCATGGCGACCTCCTCTTAAGGAATTGCCACTTGCCGGATCAAAATGTGATGCTTTGCTGTCGCCTTCGTTCTCTCGAGGAGCGACGATGCGAAGTCTCGCGCCGGCTCCGCCTTTCTTCAACCTGTCTACATGTTTGGCGAGGTCATCCTTGCGTATAGCCGGTCCGCAACACACTAACGCGGCGCCCGCCCTGTTGGGTCATTTGCCCGTTGTCGCGCCCTTTCCTTCCAGGGCGGTATCGAGGCATCCGATCAAGACTTCCCCGTCGAAGGGCTTGGTCAGATAGCAGACCGCCCCGGCCTTCAGAGCGC
Source organism: Bradyrhizobium sp. AZCC 1678 (assembly GCF_036924765.1). Classification (NCBI taxonomy): domain Bacteria; kingdom Pseudomonadati; phylum Pseudomonadota; class Alphaproteobacteria; order Hyphomicrobiales; family Nitrobacteraceae; genus Bradyrhizobium; species Bradyrhizobium sp. AZCC 1678. The sequence continues at coordinate 416,944 of NZ_JAZHSE010000001.1, read as the reverse complement.
GCGCGCGATCGCTCTCGACGGCGAAAGCCGTGATGAAAATGAACGGCAGGCTATGTCCCTGGGCGAGCAGGTGGGCCTGCAATTCGAGCCCGCTCATGGCAGGCATTCTGATATCCGTGATCACGCACGATGTGTCACCCAGCTGGGACGATCGCAAGAACTCCTCGGCCGACGCGAACGAATGGACGACGTAGCCAAGCGATCTCACGAGGTTGTGGGTCGCGGCGCGAACGGATCCATCATCGTCGATGATTGAAATTACCGGTGGGTTGGACACAGCGGTCCTTCCTGGAGACGACCAGAGGGCGTCTTTGTGCTGCACAGCCGCGTGATGGGAGAGTGCGTCCGAAATCGGAGTCGGAGAATCATACTTAGGTTTGCGGCCCGCCGGATGCGGGCTTGATCCCGAGCATCTCCGCCATCCTCACCAGGTCAGGCAGCGACTTCGCAGCCATTTTCCGCATGATGTGCCCGCGGTGTATCTTCACGGTGATCTCGGCAATGCCGATTTCGGCGGCGATCTGCTTGTTCATGAGGCCGGTCGTGACCAGAGCCATCACCTCTCGCTCCCGAGGGGTCAGGGTCGCGAAGCGAGCATGCAAGCCTGAGAGGGCCCTGGCTTCATTGCGGCTAACCCGGTCGCGTTCGATTGCCGTGGTTACGGCATCCAGCATGTCCTGGTCGCGGAATGGCTTGGTCAGGAAGTCGACGGCTCCGGCCTTCATCGCCCTGACCGTCATCGGGATATCGCCGTGACCCGTCATGAAGATGATCGGAATGTGGATGTCGGCCTTCGCCAGCTCGGCTTGAAAGTCGAGACCGCTCAACCGGGGTAGCCTGATGTCGAGGATCAGGCAGCTGGCCACGTTCGGAAGCGTGCTCTGCAGAAACTCGTGAGCCGAACCGAACACTTCGACCCGCAAGCCCACCGACCGGAAAAGATTGCTCAGAGCGTCACGCATCGATGCGTCGTCGTCGACAACGAAGACAACTGGTTCTTCGGCACCTGTGAGGTTGTGAGGCGATGCTGGGCGGCCGGTCACGTACCGTCCTCCTGATGCAATGGCAAGGTGAACTGAAACGTCGCGCCGGGACCGGCATTGCCGGAGGCCGATAGCCGTCCTCCGTGTGCAGTGACGATCGAGCGGCAAATCGACAGGCCCATGCCCATGCCGCTGGATTTGGTGGTGAAGAAGGCGTCGAACAACCGATCGGCATTCTCGGCGGCCACTCCGACACCGCAGTCGCTCACCGTGACCAGAACCTGGCTTGTCTCATCCTGTCGTGTCCGGATCACCAGTTGGCGCGGCCGGTCCTTGACCGGCTGCATCGCTTCAATCCCGTTGATGACGAGGTTGAGGATGACTTGCTGCAGCTGGATCCGGTCGGCGAGGACCGGGGGAAGGGCGGGGGCAAGTTCCAACCGCAGCGCCACCCGGTGGGTGAACAGCTCATGCTGCACAAGGCTCATGACCTCGTTGACGACTTCATTGATGTGGAGCGCTTTCCGATCGGTGGTCTTGTTCACGAGCGCGCGGACGCGCTGGATGACCTCGCCCGCCCGATTGCCGTCATTGATAATCGACCGCAGGGTGCCGCGCGCTTCCTTCAGGTTGGCAGGTTCGCGGTCGAGCCAGCGCAGGCATGCGGCGGCATTGGTGACGACGGCGGCGAGCGGCTGGTTCACCTCATGGGCGATCGACGCGGCCATTTCCCCGAGCGCCGTCACTCGCGCGACATGCGCCAGATTCGTCTGCGCTTCATGCAATTCGACCTCGGCTTGCTTGCGGGCGGTGACGTCCGTTACGGCCCCGACAAATTCGACGCCGCCTGATGCGTCCGTGACCGCATGGCCCGTGGCGTGGACATGCTTGACCGCGCCGTCAGGCATCAGCAAACGATATCCATGCTCGAAGTCCTTCCCGTCGCTGGACGCGCAGTCGATGGTCTGTTGCACGCGCGCGCGATCATCCGGGTGAATGCGTTGCATGACCGCGGCGAACTTGATTGAAGGGGCCTTGTCGAATCCAAATATTCTGAAGGTTTCTTCCGACCAGATAATTTCGCCGCTGCCGGCGCCCCAGCCAAAGCTGCCGGTGTGGCTCGCTCGCTGGGCTTCGGCCAGATACATCTCGCTCTGCCGCAGCGCATTCTCAGCCTGCTTGCGCTCGGTGATGTCCTCGCATGCGATCAGCACGATCAGTTGATTATCCAGCCGCCGCACGGCCTTGGCGTTTTCACGAACCCAAAGCGCTGAACCGTCCTTGCGGACCTTGCAGATCTCCCAACTGTGGGTTCGGCCGATATTTTCCAGGCATATGGCAACATTGCTCTGGGCCGCACGTTGCTCTTCGGCAGGAAAGACTTTCAGCACGGATTGCCCGAGCAATTCGCTGACGGAGTAGCCGAGTTGTGCAGCGCCGAATGTGTTGACGGACAGGACGGTGCCGGCCGCGTCGACCATGAAATACATCACCGGGTTGTGCTCGAATACCTCCTTCCATTGCGCTTCGCTATGACGCAGCGCTTCTATCGCGTGTTGTTCGGCCCTCGCGCGGCCGTGGAGCACGGCTTCCATCTGCCTGCGGGTCGTGCCGACCCGGAGCATCATGATCAGGGAGGCGAGAAGCGAGGCGATGAGCAAGACGACGGCGGTCAAATAGGCGGGGGCCGCCGGTGCGGGGCCGAGCACAAGCCAGATGAAAGCCGCCATCGCCAACGCCAGCACCATGCTGCCCAGCAGCCATTGCTCGGCCGAGCGCCAGGATTTCATGGTCTGGTTACGCATCATCGGCAGCATCGCTCGGCCACACGGGGCCCGCTGCGTCGCTAGGTGATCTCTATCATCAGCGGCGACAACGTCGCCCTCCCAACAGGCTGCATGTTAGCAGCTTTTGGACGTCCGGAGGAAATTCCGGAGGACGTAAAAGTCCGGGGCGGTCCTTGCGTGCCCCGATGCGCCTCCCGGGTGTGCGGCATTCCGATCGCCCGCCGCGGCCCGGATAGCGATCGCAAACCTAGGTATGATCCTGCCAACCGAATGTAATGTGTGGATCAACCTCCGTCTAATGGCCTGTTTCGTTTCAATGGTGAAGCTTATCGGGTAACCCGATGGCATAAGAGTTTTTATGAAATTGCCCTGCGGGAAAGGCCTTTGCGCGAGACCTTCAACCGGACGTCTCGTCGAACGCAAACATCTCGTTGCAGTTGTCAAACCCGTAACCCAGCGCTCGTCGACCGCAAATTTGGGGATTGATATGCCGAAAGCACGCCTGCACTTGATCCTTTGCTCCGATGACATCGGACCCGAAGCACGGCGCCGGAGATCGGACCGCAGCTTCCAGCTATCCGTCATCGACGGAGGCAAGCCGGCCATCGACGCGCCGAGAGAGAAGCTTTCGGAAGCCATGCTTGATCTGTTCGATCTGGGCATCCTGGTTTCCCAGACAAACTATCTGGCCTTCGTTGCAGCGGGCCTGACAGTTCTCGAGCTCCATGGCTGGGCTGATCCCAAACAGACCAACTAGATCGCGCTCAGTGCAAGCTGCTTCAGCAGCGATCACGCAGAGCTACGGCGCACTTGTACGAAACTCGGATACGCGCCGTTTGCGCCGTCAGTCGCGCCGATGGCTCGAACCCGATCGGCGCGGTCTTCACGCTGTCATCGCCTGATCGGCGCCAGTGGTTCACTGCCTCAAACATAGTGGTGTGCTCGCGCGGAAGCGTTGGCTGCTGCAACGCGAGAGCGTGAGCCGCCGGTTGTGGCGCCGTCCGGGCGAGGCGCGGCCCTCGAGGGAACAGAAGTTGCGGATTCCGGCCACGTATGCGACGCTGTGTAGCATTGAGGCCCGAGATCGCAAGGTAGCACCATGGATGACAGCCTGCCCGAACTGGGCGACCTCGAACGCGAGGTCATGCAACTGGTTTGGGCCAATGGTCCTGTCACGGCCGAGGCCGTCCGCGAACGGCTTTCCCGCCCGTTGAAGGAATCGACGGTCCGCACCGTGCTGCGACGACTGGAAGACAAGGGCTACACCACGCACACCGTGGATGGACGGACCTATGTCTATCAGGCCGCCGAGCCGCGCGCGCGGGTTGCGGCGAAAGCCGTCCAGCGCATCGTCGACTGGTTCTGCAACGGCTCCGTCGAAGAGGTCCTGGTCGGCATGGTGGACACCGAGATGCTCGACCAGCGTCAGCTGCGCACGCTGGCCGACCAGGTTGCGAAGGCCAAGACTAAAATCGCGACCACTAAAATCGAGACCAAGACTGAGGCCAAAGCCGATACCAAAACAGAGGCGAAGGGTAGGAGGAGATAATGCTGGCGATTCTGGCGGAGTCGGCGCTGCGCTCCCTGTTGCTCGGGGGCGTCGTGTGGGCCGGCTTGAATCTGTTTCGGGTGCGAAATCCGCACATGCACATGACTTCCTGGGCTATGGCGCTGCTGGCGTCACTGTCGATGCCGCTGCTGATGCATTGGACCACGGTAACCGTCACCGTGGACGCGCTGCCGGTGCCGACGGCCGAACATTTCTGGCCTGCCGGTCCATCGGACAGTCCGTCGCCGGAGCCGCTGCCCGACATGCTCGCGGCTGAGCGGGGCGTGGCCGCCGCTCCCCGCTCGGCGCCTGTGCAGGCCCTGAACTGGCTGGCGCTGGCCACCACCGTTTATGCGCTCGTTGCCGGTCTTCTCTTGTCGAGGCTGGCGGTCGGCCTCTATTTGACCTGGCGGCTGGCGCGCGCCGCCAAGCCGATGCGCGAGCCCTGGACCGCCGACTGGAGCGTGCGCGTGAGCAGCGTGATCGCCGGGCCCGTCACCTTCGGCTCGACAATTCTGCTTCCGCCGCAATGCTTCGATTGGGATGTGCGCAAGCGTCAGGCCGTGCTGGCCCATGAGGGCGCTCACGTCGCCAACCGCGATTTCTATCTGTTGCTGCTCGCCTCGTTCAATCGTTCGGTGTTCTGGTTCAGTCCGTTCGCGTGGTGGCACCTCACAAGGCTGGCCGAACTGGCCGAAATCATCAGCGATGCAACGGCGCTCGAAGTGGTCGAGGACAGGCTGTCCTACGCCGAGATCCTGCTCGACCTGGTGCAGCACGTTCGGCGGGCGCCGGCAGGCATCGAAATGGCAAGGGCGTGCACGGTGCGCAGCCGGGTGGAACACATTCTCGCAGCAACCACGGCTCCTGCAAAGCTGGGCTGGGGCAAACGCATCGGGACCGCAGCCGTCATTCTGCCGGTTGTCATCGTCTCTGCCGGCTCGATCGCCTATCGCGCCGCGCCGGCGGCTTCGGCCGCGCTTGACCATGCGGCAGATGCCGTGACCGCAGCGCGCAAGCCGCAGTCGGTTTCCTTTTATGCGTTGGATCGCGCGTCGATCTTCACCGTTTCGCGGGAGGGCGACGATTTCTTCGGGCAAGTCAGCGGACAGCGAAAACTCCGGCTGGCGGTGCTGGGTGATGGAACCTATTTCTACCCGGCGGCGGCCGGCCCGATCACGTTGGCCGTCAGCCATGAACGGAAGCCATTCGCTCCGGTGCTGAACCAGAATGGCCGCGACATCCGCGCGATCAGGACAGCCGAATTGTCGTGGCAAGGGATCGCGGTCGATGCTGGCCGGCTGGATTCGTATGTTGGCGCGTACCAGTTGGGACCCGGCCGCGTCCTCACCGTCATCCGCGATGGCGAGCGGCTCCATGTGCAGGAGACGGGGCGGACGAAATTCGAAATCGTGGCGCGCGGCGTCGATGCCTTTGACGACGGCCATGACAATCTCGTTATTTTCCTGCGCACCGGCGAGGCCAAGGTGAACCAGGTCCTGCTGCACGAGCCGGTGTCCGGCGCACGTTCGGCGCTGCGAGTCTCGGCCGACAGAGCGAAGGCGATCGAGGAAGGCTTCGCGCGCCGAATTGCTGCGGCGCCGGACCGGTTCAGGGAGCAGACCCCGCTGCCGGGCAGCAAGGAGGCGATCCTGCAGGGGATCGAGGATCTGCAGCGCGGTGCTGCCAACTACGAGCGGATGAGTGAATCGCTGGCGGCCAAGATCCGTCGTCAGTTTTCCGAGCTGCAGTCCACGTTCAAGGCGTTCGGTGCGGTGGAGTCGATTTTCTTTCGCGGCGTGGGCCCTGGCGGTTACGACATTTATGGCGTGAAGTTCGTCAATGGCGTTGCGGAATTCCGCTTGTTGCAAGGGGCGGACGGCAAGGTCGAAGACGTAATCTTCCGGCCTGACGGCAACGACAGACCGGGCGGGGTCCTTGCCTGCTCCGGCGAGCAGGACTTGAGAGCCGTTAGCGAGATCGCACCGATCAGGGTGCTGATCTACAATGGCAGCGGGACAGACATTCAGCTCTTCAGGCTGGACGCAGAAGGAAAACGCGTAGCCTTGGCCACGGTCGGCGAGGAGATGTCTTTCCCGATCATGACCAATGTCGAGAGCCCGTGGGTGATCGCGGACGCTTCCGGGAAATGCCTGGAGATCTTGCTGCCGGGACAGCAGACGCGCGTGCACACCGTCGGCGAGCCCCAGGCAAACGGTCAGCCAGGGCGCGTGGCGCGGCGCACCGTTCCGCTGGCCGGGAGCGAAGCGGCGCTGCGGCAATATATCGAGGCCGTGGGCCGCGGCGAGCCGAACTACGAGCGCATGACGTCCGAAGTCGCGGCGCAGACGCGGCAACAGCTTCCGTTCAACGAGGCCATTCTTTCCCGGCTCGGCGCCTTGCGCGCGATGTCGTTCCGGGGCGTCTCGGGTCTCGATAGCGACATCTACATCGCCCAGTTCGCCAATGGTTCGGCGGAGTGGCGGATCGGCCTGCTCAAGGACGGCACGATCGGACGGATTGCGCTGGGTCCGCAGTATTAGCCGCTTCATCCTTCGAGACGCACGCCGACGCGTGCGCCTCCTCCTCCCCGCGAAACATGTCAGCCAATCATGGTGAGGCCCGCGGCACCACCGCGCGGCCGGGCGACCCCACTCAATCTGTGCTTGCATTATGGTTCCCGAAATGTTACGATTCGTAGCATTACAATACGTCGCATGTTCCGAGGCGTTACCATGAGCCGCTCTGCAAAGGCTGAAGCCGCAATGGCCCTCCATCGGTTCGGGTTGGGGCCGCGTCCGGGATCGATCGCGGCGATCGAGGCCGATCCGCGCGGCGCGCTGATCGCCGAACTCGATCGTCCCGCGATCAGCGAACTCGCTGCCGCCAATCTTCCGTCGAGTGCCAAGGCCTATCGCGCGGTGACCGACGCGTTTGCGAAGCGGCAGGCCAAGGCAATCGTCGCCAAGAAAGAACAGGACGCGGAACGCCAGCAGATGGCGGAAGCGTCCGCAATGATGGAAGGCGCCGCGCAGGGCCAGGGGCAAGGTGCGGGCGAGATGGCGGCAAAGATCGCCGCCGAAGCTGTCCCCGATCCGGGGCGGCAGATCTATCTCGACGAGGCGCGGATTCGTATCGCGGCCGCGCTCGGCGCCGAGATCGGGTTTGTCGAGCGACTGGTCTGGTTCTGGTCCAATCATTTCTGCGTCTCGGCCGACAAGATCCGCAGCATGTCCGGCGCTTATGAGCGCGAGGCCATCCGCCCTCATATGCTTGGCCGCTTCACCGACCTGTTGCTGGCGGCCGAGGGCCATCCGGCGATGTTGTTCTATCTCGACCAGACGGTTTCGATGGGCGCGAACTCGACCGCTGGCCTCAATCGCAGCCGCGGCCTTAACGAGAATCTCGCGCGCGAGATTCTCGAGTTGCATACGCTCGGCGTGCGTAGCGGCTACGCCCAGGATGACGTGATCGGCTTCGCCAACATTCTCACCGGATGGACCCTGGTGCCGCCCGGCGACAATCCCGAGCACGGCGGCGAATTCACCTTCAATCCCCGCCTACACGAGCCCGGCGCGCAGAAGGTGCTGGGAAAATCCTACGAGGACGAAACGGTGGAGCAGGGACGTGCCGCGCTGCGCGATCTCGCCGCCAATCCTGCGACAGCTTCGCATGTGGCGACCAAGCTGGCCCGCTATTTCGTGGCCGATACGCCGCCGCCTGCGCTGGTGGAACGGATCGCGAAGGCGTTCCTCGATACCGGCGGCGATCTCAAGCAGCTCGCCAGGGTGATGGTCTCGTCCGACGAGGCGTGGAGCGAGCCGCCGGCCAAACTTAAGCGGCCCGGCGAGTGGGTGGTCGGCATGGTGCGCGCGACCGGGCTCACGCAGACCGACCCTGTGCGGTACACGGATGGACAGGTCCTGCTCGGCGAACCGTTGTGGCGGCCGCCGTCGCCCAAGGGTTTCCCGGACGACGAAGCATCCTGGATCGACGGCATGGGACGGCGGCTCGACGTCGCCAATTATTTCGCCGAGCGCATCGCAGGCAGGACCGATCCCCAGGACGTCATCGAGACCGTGCTCGGATCGCAGGTGTCGCCGGAGGTGAAACAGGCGGTCGGCCGCGCCGAGAGCCGCCAGCAGGCGCTCGTGCTGTTGTTCATGTCGGCCGAATTCCAGAGGAGGTGAAGCATGACCTTTCGCCACCATCTGCCAAGTCATTTGCCAAGTCATCTGCCAACTCGCCGCGAGGCGCTGATCGGCGCCGGCAGCCTGTTCGCGTGGAGCCAGATGCCGCGGCTTGCGCGCGCCGAGGGCCGCGATCCGCGCATGCTCGTCATCGTGCTCCGGGGCGCGCTCGATGGTCTCGGTGCGGTCGCCCCCGTCGGCGATCCCGACTGGATCGGCCTGCGCGGCGACCGCGCGCTGGTGCTCGACGGCAAGCCGCCGGCGCTGCCGCTCGACAGTTTCTTCGCGCTCAATCCCGCGATGCCTAACCTGCACCGGCTCTACCAGGCGCAGCAAGCAACCATCGTGCACGCGACCGCAACGCCCTATCGCGAGCGCTCGCATTTCGACGGCCAGGACGTTCTCGAAAGCGGCATCGCACGGCCGGGCGCCGTCGACACCGGCTGGCTCAACCGCGCGCTGGCCGAGCTGGCGTCGGACGGCCGGGTCGATCCGCGCGGCAGCCGCGTCCTTGGCGTCGGATCCGTGACCCCGCTGGTGGTCCGTGGCCGCGCGCCGGTGCTGTCATGGGTGCCGCAAAAATTGCTGCCGGCCAACGAAGACACCCAGGCCCGGCTGCTCGATCTCTATAAACATACCGATCCGAAACTGGCCGTCGCGCTCGAGGCAAGGATGCGTCTGTCGGCGCTCGGCGCCACCGGATTATCGGATGCCGCCATGGCCGACGGCGCGGCGCTTTCAGCGCCCGGCATCGCCGGGGTGCGGGCCTATTTTGCCGAGGCCGCCGGCACCGCGGCTCGCTTTCTCGCCAAGCCCGACGGCCCGCGTGTCGGGGCTGTCGGCTTCATCGGCTGGGACACCCACATCAACGAGGGCGCGGCCTCCGGTCAGCTCGCCAATCTACTGGGTGCGCTCGATGGCGCGCTTGCGGCGATCGAGAAGAACATGGGCGACGACTGGCGCGAGACGGTAGTCGCTGTCATCACCGAGTTCGGACGCACCGCGCGCATCAACGGCACCAACGGAACCGATCACGGCACCGGCACCGTGGCGTTTCTCGCCGGCGGCGCCTTGCGGGGCGGGCGCGTGGTCGCCGACTGGCCGGGGCTGAAACAAGCCCAGCTCCATGAGGAACGCGATCTCAAACCCACCACCGATCTGCGCGCCGTGCTCAAGGGCCTGCTCCGCGACCATCTGAGAGTCGACGAGCGTGCGCTCGCAAGCACCGTGTTTCCGGACAGCATCGGCGTCGTGCCGGTTGCAGGTCTGGTTGGTTAGTTGAGGAGGTCTACCCATGACGTCACAGGTCATTATCTTGTCGCTCGCCGTTTCCGGCATCGCCCTGTCTTCCGCAGTCACATGTCGGCCCTATAGCAGCCACTTCGCCGGAATGCAGAAGACGTAACGGCCTCGCGTAATTGGTCCGATGTCTCCTGCTACCGCATCCCGGCGTTTCCCATGTCGATACTCACAGGCCGCGAGCTCGAATTCCTCACCAGCTTGAATGTCAGCTGGGCGAGGCTCTATCGCAACGAGCTCGCGCGTCTCCTGCATAAGGTTGACGACCGATGCGACGTCCACCACGAAACCCATTCCACCATTCGGATCTCGGCGGCGCCTTCCTCGCCTTCGCACCGAAATTCTGCGACGACGACCAGGACATAACGGACGACCACCTGCCTTACCCGACGCGCCATCAGCGGTCGTCCATTCTCTCGCTGCTGATCGATGCGCTGCGCTATCGCAGAGAGCGGAAGACCGACGCGGGGCCGGTGGGCTCGTAGGATGGGTAGAGCGAAGCGAAACCCATCACCTTCCGCGTCGGCATTGATGGGTATCGCTCCGCTCCACCCATCCTACAGGACACGAGCCTATCACGCCGCCGGTTGCGCGACGTTGTCTTCGCTGGCGAGCAGATGAATCAGCGCGCTCTTGATCGCGGCCTGCCGGGTCGGCGCGTTGATCTGGGCACCCAGGAGGTCGGTGACGTAGAACACGTCGCGGGCGCGTTCGCCGAAGGTCGCGACATGGGCCGACGCAATATTGAGGTTGAGCTTCGAGATCGCGGTCGTCAGCTGATACAGCAGGCCGGGGCGGTCGAGGCCGGAGACCTCGATCACGGTGTAGCGGTCCGACCACTGATTGTTGATGGTCACTTCAGGCTCGACCACGAACGCGCGCACCTTGCCGCGGTTGGCCGCCTTGCGGGCCACCACTTCGGGCAGCCGCAATTTACCTTCCAGCACCTGCTCGATCATCTCGCCGATGCGGGTCGCGCGCCGTCCCTCGTCCTCGTCGCGGTCGTATTCCCTTGATATCGCGATGGTGTCGAGCGCGCGGCCATCGGTGGTCGTGTAGATCTGCGCGTCGACGATATTGGCGCCGGCCGAGGCGCAGGCGCCCGCAATGATCGACAGCAGCCAGGGATGGTCGGTCGCGAGAATCGTCAGTTCGGTGACGCCGCGCGCCTCATCGAAGCCGACATTGATCGCGAGCTGGTGTCCGGCCTGTTCGCTGGCGCGGATGAAGCGGGCCTGGCGGATCTTGCGTTGCAGCTCGACCTTGAGCCAGTAGGCGGGATAGTGCCGCCCGATATAGGCGTTGAGCTCAGCTTCCGGCCACTCGTTGAACGCGGCGCGGAATTCGGATTGCGCTACCGCAATGCGCTGCGCGCGGTTCACTTCCGAGAAGCCGCCGGTCAGCGCCGGCTCGGTCTCGTAATACAGCGTGCGCAGCAGCTGCGCCTTCCAGCCGTTCCACACGCCGGGGCCGACGCCCCTGATGTCGGCGGTGGTCAGGATGGTCAAAAGCTTCATCTGCTCGACGGATTGCACGACGGCGGCAAAATTCTCGATCGTCTTGCGGTCCGAGAGATCGCGCGACTGCGCCACCGTCGACATTGTGAGATGTTCTTCGATCAGCCATGCCACCAGCTCGGTATCGGCGGTGCTGAAACCGAGCCGCGGGCACAATCGCCGCGCCACCTTGGCGCCGGCGATCGAGTGATCCTCAAGCCGGCCCTTGGCGACGTCGTGCAGCAGCGTGGTGATGTAGATCACCGCGCGATGCTCGGGTTGAATCTTGCGGAACAGGTCGCTCGCGACCGTGAACTCGTCATTGCCGCCGCGCTCGATCTCCTGCAGGTGGCCTATGCAGCGGATCAGATGCTCGTCCACCGTGTAATGGTGGTACATGTTGAACTGCATCATCGACACGATCTTGCCGAAGGCGCGGATGAAGTGACCGAGCACGCCAGTCTCGTTCATGCGCCGCAACACGATCTCCGCGTTGTCGGACGTCAGGATCTCCATGAACAGCCGGTTGGCTTCCGGATTTTCGCGAAGCTGGGAGTTCACCTGTTTCAATGAGCGCGTCACCGTGCGCATCGCGTCGGGGTGGAAGGCGAGGTTGTTCTTCTGCGCCAGCTGGAAGATCCGGATCAGATTGACCGGGTCGTGCTTGAAGACGTCGGGCGCGGCGAGGTTGATGCGGTTGTTGTCGATGATGAAGTCGTCGCTGTCGGGCACCCGCCGCCGCTTGGTGCCCGGCCGCAGCCGCGCCACCATGCGGCTCAAGACCGGCGCGGGTTTGGCCTGTTCCTCTTCCAGCTTGGCGCACAGGATCGCGGTCAGATCGCCGACGTCCTTGGCGACCAGGAAGTAGTGCTTCATGAAGCGTTCGACATCCTGCATGCCGGGATGCGAGGTGTAGCCGAGCCGGACCGCGATCTCGCGCTGCATGTCGAACGACAGCCGCTCTTCGGCGCGCCCCGAGACGAAATGCAAATTGCAGCGCACCGACCACAGGAAATCGGCGCAGCGGCGGAAGGTGCGGTACTCCTGCGCGTCGAACACGCCGCGCTCGACCAGTTCGCCGGTCTCGCGCACGCGGTAGACGTATTTGGCGATCCAGAACAGCGTGTGCAGGTCGCGCAAGCCGCCCTTGCCGTCCTTGACGTTGGGCTCGACCAGATAGCGCGATTGCCCGGCGCGGCGGTGGCGTTCTTCGCGCTCGGCGAGTTTCGCGGTGACGAATTCGGAGGCGGTGCCCTGCACGACGTCCTTGTCGAAGCGGGCGACCAGTTCGTCATAGAGCGGCTGGTCGCCGGTCAAAAACCGCGTCTCCAGGATCGCGGTGCGGATCGTCATGTCGCCGCGCGCCTGGCGGATGCATTCGTCGACCGAGCGCGTGGCGTGGCCGACCTTCAATCCCATGTCCCACAGGCAATAGAGAATGGCTTCCGCGACCTGCTCGCCCCAGGCGGTCTGCTTGTAGGGCAGGATGAACAACAGATCGATGTCGGATTCCGGCGCCATCAGGCCGCGGCCGTAACCGCCGGTGGCGACCACGGCCATGCGCTCGGCGCCAGAGGGCACATGTGAGCGATAGAGATGCCGCGTGGCGGCAGAGTAGAGGATGCGGATGATTTCGTCCTGCATGAAGCAGAGCCGCTCCGCGCAGCGGCGGCCGTGGCGATCCCTGAGCAGCACGGCCTGCGCGGTCGCGCGCGCCGCGATCATCTCGGCCTTCAGGAGCTGCGCCAGCGCCGAGCGAAACACGTCCTCGCGCCCGGCATGTTTTTCGGCCAGCGCATCGACCGCCGCGGTGATCCGCGCGGTATCGAAACGTTCATCTTCCCCCGAGGGGGCCTCAATCACGATGCTGTCCATGGCTACCCGATAACGGACGGCACAAAGGCTGTCACGGTGGATTGTACGGTCGGATCAAAGCTATGCTGCCGCCGCCGCGAATGCCAGCCATAACCTGTTGGAAAAACGTGGATTTCCGACGCGGCGTGTGGATGACCAGCGGCTCGGGATGACAGCGCGTCGATAGCGCTTTATATCCGGTGCACAAACAAAGTCGGGAGAACAAAATGGACGCCGCCGAACTTCGCGCGATGCAGGCCCCGATCAAGGAACGTTACAAGTCCGATCCCTCGGCCGCCGTCATCACCCTCAAAGCCAAAGGCTCGATCGACAATGAAGGCATCGCCTGCAAGGTCGAGACCGGCCGCGCGCTGGCTGTGGCCGGACTCCACCCCGCCACCGGTGGCTCCGGGCTGGAGCTGTGCTCCGGCGACATGCTGCTGGAAGCCCTCGTCGCCTGTGCCGGCGTCACGCTGAAATCGGTCGCCACCGCCGTTGAAGTGCCGCTCAAAAGCGGCAACGTCATCGCCGAAGGCGACCTCGATTTTCGCGGCACGCTCGGCGTCGACAAGGAAGCCCCGGTCGGTTTCGAAGAAATCCGCCTGCGCTTCGAGGTCGGCACCGACGCGCCGCAGGACAAGCTCGACCTGCTGCTCAAGCTCACCGAACGCTATTGCGTGGTGTATCAGACTATCAAGAACGGCCCGAAGATCTCGGTCTCGATGAAGCGGGTGTGAGGCGCTCGCAACCCTCCCCTGGAGGGGGAGGGTCGGCTCGCATGAGCGGAGCGAAATGCGAGACGGGGTGGGGTGATCTCTCCACTCGGGCACCGTTCGCGAGGAGAGACTGTCACCCCACCCCGCCGCTCATTTCATGAGCGTCGACCCTCCCCCTCCAGGGGAGGATAAGAGACCGCCGCCATGTCCCCCGAACTCGCCTTCATCCTCACGCTCGCTCTGCGCATGGCGGTCACCGCGGCGTTCGTGGTGACCGCTTCCATCGTCACTGAGCGATCAGGTCCGGTGATCGGCGCGCTGATCGCGACGCTGCCGATCTCGGCGGGACCGTCCTACGTGTTCCTCGCGCTCGATCATGACGCCGCCTTCATCGCCGAGGGCGCGCTGGCAAGCCTGCCGATCAACGCCGCGACGATCTTCCTCGGGCTGACCTATGTCGTGCTGGCGCAACGCCATGGCGCGCTGCTCAGTTGCTTCGCAGCCGTGGCCGTGTGGCTGTCGCTCGCTGCGATCATCCGCTCGGTGCAATGGTCGCTGGCCCGGCGGCCTGATCGCGAACGCCGTCGCTTACGCGATCTGCGTCCCGCTGCTCGCCCGCTATCGCCACGCCAAAATGCCGCCGATCAAGCGCCGCTGGTACGACATTCCGCTGCGGGCGTCGCTGGTCGCAACGCTGGTAGCGACGGTGGTCACCACCTCGAACTGGGTCGGCCCCAAGGTCAGCGGCATGATCGCGCTGTTCCCGGTCGTGTTCACCTCCATGATGCTGATCCTCCACCCGCGCATCGGCGGCCCGCCGACCGCGGCCGTACTCGCCAACAGCGCTTGGGGCCTGATCGGCCTCGGCATCGCGATCGCAGTGCTGCACGTCGCCACGCTGCAGTTCGGTTCGGCGATCGGCCTGGGCCTGGCGCTGGCGACGTGTATCGGCTGGAATCTGAGCCTGTGGTGGCTCGGGCGGAGGAAGGACATTACGCGCTAACGGAGTCACTACGACTGCGCTGAAAGCGGATGTCGTAGCATGAAGTCCGCCCGCGATCTGATCGCAGGGCTTCGATCCTTCGCCAGATGGGCGATCAAATTGTCCGCGTCCGGTATTTGCGCGCGAGCGCCGACCAAGGCGTCTGCGGCAATCCTTCGCACGAATGCTGACTTGTCGTGGATTCCCTCCCTGATCCATTCAGCGGCGGGACGGGTTGCTCGAATATCGCGCGAGGCAAGGACCGGTATGCGCCTTCGCAGGCCGTAAACCTTGTCGATCCATGCCCATTCGAAGCCCACCGGCCAAGTCGCCTTCCCGGCAATCAGCCATTGGTAAGCAACCGCTCTAACTGATGGTTGAACCGCCGCGGCGGCTATATGTGGAAGGTGCTCGTCGATATCGGGATAACGCGAAGCGCTGCGAAGGCAAGTTGCGACCGCTCCAGTCGATTGCCCCTGCAAATGCGTTGCCAAGCCTGCAATGACATCTCTCCGCCCGAACACTGAATCCAGGATATTTGCCTCATCAGTCCAACGGCCCCATACGAGACGACGATCAAGTAAGTATAGCGCGGCCTTCGCGGCGACGTCTGTGGTGGTTTGATGCAGCACCCGTTCGGCGCAGCGCAGCGCTGCCTGGCGCACCGGTCGAACCCAATCGTTCAACCGCCATGCCAGCGTAGCAAAGAAGAAGGCTGATGCTGGAGGATCGTTTATCGAGTCCAGTGCGGCTTCTCTCGCGTAGCCACTTGGGTGAAACAGAAAGAGCCACGCATAATCGTGATTTTTCCTGAGAAGTTGCGGGGTAGACGCCGCCCCGCCAAATAGCGGCGGGAGCAAAAATCCATTTTGCTCTCGCCACCAGCCGAAGCGGACTGCTGTCGCGATTTCTCGGCTGGCGGGCACAATCTCATTGGCAGGAAGCGCAGAAAGCTCCGCCAACACGTCTTCCAGTTCGTCGTCAGATTGCCCGAGCTTGTTGCCCAACGCAGCCAACTTGGCGGCCAGCGGCGGCGGGAGAACTGATCGACGATGCGATGCCATGGCCTAGCTTGGCAGGAATCTGCAACAATTGGAAGTTGCGCTCACGCACCGGCGAGCGACCCAAGGTAAGGGCGAGCCGGCGTGCCGCAATAGACTATTGCTACTTCGGCAGTTTCGCCTTCAGCGCATACAACGCCTCCAGCGCCTCACGCGGCGACATTTCGTCGGGATGCAGCGCCTTCACCGCTTCCATCAATTGCTCGGCTTCGCTCGGTGGTGCCGGTTCGGCGGCGGCGCGGGAGGGGACGGCGAACAGCGGCAGATCGTCGGCGAGCGCGCGGGCGGTCTGGCCGCGGTCCTGCGCTTCGAGTTTTGCCAGCACAGACTTGGCGCGCATGATCACCGCCGGCGGCAGGCCGGCGAGCTTGGCGACCTGGATGCCGTAGGAGCGGTCGGCCGAGCCGGGGAGCACCTCGTGCAGGAACACGACGTCGCCCTGCCACTCCTTGACGCGCACGGTGGCGTTGAACATCCGCGGCAGTTTGGCGGAAAGCGCGGTCAGCTCGTGATAATGCGTGGCGAACAGCGCGCGGCAGCGGTTGGCCTCATGCAGATGCTCGATCGCGGCCCAGGCGATCGACAGGCCGTCGAAGGTGGCGGTGCCGCGGCCGATTTCGTCGAGGATCACAAGCGATCGCTCGCTGGCCTGGTTGAGGATGACGGCGGTCTCGACCATCTCGACCATGAAGGTGGAGCGGCCGCGCGCGAGATCATCCGCCGCGCCGACGCGCGAGAACAGGCGATCGACGACGCCGATCCGCGCGCGCGACGCCGGCACGTAGGAACCGATCTGCGCCATCAGCGCGATCAGTGCATTCTGGCGCAGGAAGGTCGACTTACCCGCCATGTTGGGGCCGGTGACCAGCCAGATCTGGCCGGATTTCTGAGCGGGGCTGGGCGACAGGTCGCAGGCATTGGCGATGAACGGCTGGCCGGCCCGCTTCAGCGCCTGTTCGACGACGGGGTGCCGGCCGCCCTCGACGGCGAAGCCGAGCGAGCCATCGACCTCGGGCCGCAACACATAATTGTCATCGACCGCCAGCTTTGCGAGCGCAGTCGCAACATCCAGCAGTGCAAACGCATGCGCTGCGGCGCGCAGGTCGTCGCTGGCCGCCAGCGCCATCGCGCAGAGCCGCTCAAAAATCTCCAGCTCCAGATTGAGCGCACGGTCGCCCGCATTGGCGATCTTGGCTTCGATCTCGCCGAGTTCGGACGTCGTAAAGCGAACCTGGCCGGCCAGCGTCTGGCGATGGATGAAGGTCGCATTCAACGGCGACGCCATCAGCTTGTCGCCGTGCTGCGCGGTAACCTCGACGAAATAGCCGAGCACGTTGTTGTGGCGGATCTTGAGCGCCTTGATGGAGGTCAGGTCGGCATAGCGCGCCTGCATCGCGGCAACGACGAGGCGGGAGGCATCGCGGAGATTCCGGCTCTCGTCGAGCGCGGCCTCATAGCCTTCGCGGATGAAGCCGCCGTCGCGCTTGATCAGCGGCAATTGCTCGGCGAGCGCGCGTTCAAACTCGCGCGCGAGGTCGCGCGAGGGACGGCGTAGCGCTTCCATCACGGCTACGACTTCTGATGGCGGCGCTTCGAGCTGCGCAAGCCGCGCCAGCGCCTGGTCGGCGGCAAGAATGCCATCGCGCAGGCCTGCAAGATCACGCGGGCCGCCGCGTCCGACTGACAGCCGCGCCAACGCGCGCGACATGTCGGGCGCAGCGCGGAGCGTGGTCCTGATATCGTCGCGCGCAGCGCTATCGGTGACAAAAGTTGCAATCGCATCCAGCCGTCGCGCGATTCCCGCGCTGTCCGTGAGCGGTGCGGCGAGGCGTTGCGCCAATAGTCGCGAGCCGGCCGCGGTGACGGTGCAGTCGATCGCATCGAGCAGCGATCCTCGCCGTTCGCCGGCCAGCGTGCGGGTCAATTCGAGGTTGGCGCGGGTGGCGGGGTCGATCGCCATCGTGGTGCCGGCGGCTTCGCGAGACGGCGGTGACAGCGGCGGACGTTTGCCGACCTGGGTGCGGTCGATATAGGTGACGGCGGCGGCGGCCGCGGTCGCTTCCGGCCGCGACATCGCGGAGAGGCCATCCATGGTCGCGACCGCGAAATAGTCGCATAGCCGCCGCTCGGCGGTGGCGCCATCGAAGACGTCGCGGGTGAGCGGCGTTACTGATGGCAGTTCGCGCAGCAGCGGACCGAGATCGGCATCGCCATAGAGCGCGTCGGTGACGATCACTTCATTCGGATTGATGCGCGCCAGCGTCGCCGCGAGTTCGGCGGTCGCGCACTCCGTGACCATGAATTCGGACGTGGAAATATCGATCCAGGCGAGGCCAATGCGGTCGCCGCCGGAGGAGGCACGGGCGCGCGCGATTGCGAGCAAATAATTGTTGGTGCGGGCATCCAGGAGCGTGTCTTCGGTCAGCGTGCCCGGCGTCACCAGCCGCACCACGCCGCGGGCCACCACGCTCTTGTTGCCGCGGGCGCGCGCCGCGGCGGGATTCTCGGTCTGCTCGCAGACGGCAACGCGGTGGCCTGCATTGATCAGACGATGCAGATAATCCTCGGAGCGCTCCACCGGCACGCCGCACATCGGGATGTCCATGCCCTGATGCTTGCCGCGCTTGGTCAGCACGATGCCGAGTGTTCTGGAGGCGATTTCGGCGTCCTCGAAGAACAGCTCGTAGAAATCGCCCATCCGGTAGAACAGCAACAGCCCGGGATGGGCGGCCTTGATCTCCAAGTATTGTTCCATCATCGGCGTGACGCGCGAATTTGCGTCGGTAGCCGGCGTGGCTTCAGGGGGCGCGGGGGCGGGGATGGATTGCTGGATCGTCATCAGAGCGTTTTCAAGTGAAGTGGGTACCGGTTCGCGCCAGGAAAACGCGTCCAAATGAGAAGCTGGAGCCGGCCAGGCTCCGGGGCCGCAAACTACAAAATTTTGCCGTCCGGTCCTATTCCCTTACCTGCGTTGTCAGAGTTTTCCACGCCCACCGCCCTCCCGTTCATCACGCCAGCGTTGAGGGCATGACGGACCTCCCGCGAAAGCACCACCCGGGAACGTCGCCTCAATTGACCTGTCGCGGGCGCGCTCCTAAAACTCGCCATCAAACCTAGCGGGTCAACGCCTAAAGCGCGGCATTCAGGGAGAAATTCAATGCATGATGTGTTCATTTGCGATGCCGTCCGGACCCCGATCGGCCGTTTCGGCGGCTCGCTCGCCAAGGTGCGCGCCGACGATCTGGCTGCCGTTCCGATCAAGGCGCTGATGGCGAAGCATCCCGGGCTCGACTGGGCGCAGGTGGACGAGGTGTTTTTCGGCTGCGCCAACCAGGCCGGCGAGGACAACCGCAACGTCGCGCGCATGGCGCTGTTGCTGGCGGGCATTCCGGAATCGGTTCCCGGCCAGACCCTCAACCGTCTCTGTGCGTCGGGCCTCGATGCCGTCGGCGCCGCGGGACGGGCGATCCGAGCCGGCGAGATCGATTTCGCGATTGCCGGCGGCGTCGAGTCGATGACCCGCGCACCGTTCGTGATGGGCAAGGCGCCGGAAGCGTTCGCGCGCTCGGCCGAGATCTACGACACCACTATCGGCTGGCGTTTCATCAATCCGCTGATGAAGGCGCAGTACGGCGTTGATGCGATGCCGGAGACCGGCGAGAACGTTGCCGAGGAATTCCAGGTGTCGCGCGCCGACCAGGATGCGATGGCGATCCGCTCGCAGCAACGCGCAGGTGCTGCGATCGCATCAGGTTACTTCGCCGAGGAAATCACGCCGGTGTCGGTGCCGGGCGGCAAGGCCGGGCCTGTCATCGTCGACAAGGACGAGCATCCACGCCCCGAAACCACGCTAGAAGGCCTGACCAAACTCAAGCCGATCGTGCGCAATCCCGGCACGGTGACGGCCGGCAACGCGTCCGGTGTCAACGATGGCGCGGCTGCGATGATCCTCGCCTCCGAAGCCGCTGCGAAGAAGCACGGGCTGACGCCGCGGGCGCGCATCCTTGGGTTAGCCTCGGCCGCGGTGCCGCCGCGCATCATGGGCATCGGCCCGGTGCCGGCGACGAAGAAACTGATGGAGCGGCTCGGCATCAAGATCTCTGACTTCGATTTGATCGAGCTCAATGAAGCCTTTGCCTCGCAGGGCATAGCCTGTCTGCGGCAGCTGGGCGTCAAGGACGACGCCGACTTCGTCAACCCGCATGGCGGCGCGATTGCGCTCGGCCATCCGCTCGGCATGAGCGGCGCGCGGCTGGCGTTGACGGCGGTGCACGGCATGGAGAAGCGGGGCGGGAAGCTTGCCTTGGCAACCATGTGCGTCGGCGTCGGCCAGGGCGTTGCGGTCGCGATCGAAAAGATTAATTGAAACAACTAATTGGGAGAGCGAAAAACAGCGCTTTCCCGAATTAGTTATGTCATATAATGATCCGGCGGCTCGGCTCTGCGACAAAAGGGCAAAGCAATTTTGCGCCGCGATCGCGATGCGAGGGAGGGATAAGTCATGACATTGGTCTATCCGGTGCAAAGTCTCGCGGCGCATCCGCCGCGGCTGTCTCCCGCCTACAAGAGCACGGTCAAGCGCTCGCCGTCGAAGCCACTGATTCCGATGCGGCACACGCTGTCGGAATTGACCGGGCCGGTCTATGGCCACGAGACGGTGCGCGAGAATGATCACGACCTCACCGTTCAGGGCAAGGGCGAGCCGCTCGGCGAGCGCATCATCGTGCACGGCCACGTGCTCGACGAAGACGGCCGCGGCGTGCCGAACACGCTGGTCGAACTCTGGCAGGCCAATGCCTGCGGCCGCTATGTCCATGTCGTCGACCAGCATCCCGCGCCGCTCGATCCGAATTTCACCGGCGCCGGCCGCGCGCAATCAGACGCGCAGGGTTACTACCGCTTCGTCACCATCAAGCCCGGCGCCTATCCCTGGGGCAATCACCACAACGCCTGGCGGCCGGCCCACATCCACTTCTCGGTGTTCGGCCACTCGTTCGTGTCGCGTCTGGTGACGCAGATGTATTTCCCCGGCGATCCGTTGTTCCCGTTCGATCCGATCTTCAATTCGGTGACCGACGAGAAGGCGCGCAACCGGATGATCTCGTCGTTCGATCTGGAGAACACCAAGCCGGATTGGGCGCTGTGCTACCGCTTCAACATTGTGCTGCGCGGGCGCAACGCCACGCCGATGGAGAAAAAGTAAGTGCAACAGACCAAGCCAGACGGCCTTACTCCGTCGCAAACCGTCGGTCCGTACTTCGCCTATGGCCTGACGCCGAACGGCAAATATGACTGGAACGACGCGTTCAACAACAACCTGGTGACATCAGATACGTCGGGCGAACGCATTCGCATCGAAGGGCAGGTATTCGACGGCGATGGCGCGGTCGTGCCGGATTGCATGCTGGAGATCTGGCAGGCAGACGCCCAGGGGCGCTTCTCCCACCCGCAGGATAAACGGGCACAGCCGAATACGTCATTCAAGGGATTCGGCCGCATCGGCACCGACGCCAAGGGTGGCTACGCCTTCGACACCATCAAGCCGGGCACTGTGCCCGATCCCGATGGCAAGCCGCAGGCGCCGCATATCCTGCTTGCGGTGTTCGCGCGCGGCATGCTGCTGCACAATTATTCGCGGATCTATTTCGACGGCGAGGCCGCCAACGCGTTAGATCCCGTACTGGCGCTGGTGCCGGCCGATCGCCGCACCACGCTGATCGCGACGCGCCAGCCGGGCGGCAATGCAGTCTATCGTTTCGACATCCACCTGCAGGGCGACAAAGAGACGGTGTTCTTCGACGTGTAAGTTCCGACGTCGCAGCGTTTTCTCGTCGTGGCCGGGCTTGACCCGGCCATCTATCCACTTTCGAAAGAGGCTTCTTGCGAAGAAACGATGGATACGCGGGTCAAGCCCGCGTATGACATTGGGGGATATGCCGGGTTGCGCTGCCTCACTGTGGGTTGTCAATGACACCTGACTCCTTGCCGCCGCCGGCAAATGCCGAACGTCTTACCGACGCGCTTCGTAAGTCCGGCGTTCTGGGGCCGGCGCGGGTTTGCAGCGTCGTGAGGATGACACCTCCGATAAAGAAGTTGCGTTCACACACATTCCGGCTGCGCTTGGATTATGGAGGCCGGGCCGGAGACGCCCCGAACTCCGTCATTCTCAAAATGGGTCATCTCGATGATGCGGGTCGTTCGACCTACACGAATGGCCGGGAGATTTCATTCTATCGCGACATCGCCCCCGCGTTATCGGAACGATTGGTGCCGCGCTGTTTTGAGGCCGTCGAGGCGACGGATACCAGCGCGTGGCATCTGCTGCTGGAAGACCTGACGGACTCGCATTTCGTCGCGACTGCGTGGCCGTTGCCACCCACGGCTCAGCAATCCGAGCAAATCGTGGAGGCTCTCGCGCGTATCCATGCGGCGTGGTGGGACGACCGACGCCTCGGTCATTCGGTCGGGAGCTGGTACGACGCAGATGCCTGGGACAGGATCTTGCGAGATTTCGGAATTCAGTTCGCGCGGTTCACCGACCGGTACGGAGAGATGATACCAGCCGAGCGGCGGAATCTTTACGAGAGATTGCTGGATCGCGGGCCTGAGCTGCTGGCGCGCTACCATGTGCGACGCAACCTGACCATCATCCATGGTGACGCTCACCCATGGAATTTCTTCCTGCCGCGGCCTGATGGAGGCGATAACCCCAGGTTGCTGGATTGGGAAGGCTGGAGCATCAATACGGCGACCGACGACCTAGCCTATATGATGGCGATGCTTTGGTATCCCGATCGCCGGAGGCGTATCGAGCAGCCTCTTCTGGCCCGCTACCATGCGGCGTTATCGGTTCACGGAGTGAGCGATTATGATCGCCAGTCGCTGAACGATGATTATCGGCTGTCGGTGCTCTGGCTGATCACAAGACCAGTGGCGCAGGCGATGGCTGGTATTGGCGGCGGGGTCTGGTGGAATAATCTTGAGCGGATTTTTCTCGCAGTCGACGACCTCGGCTGTCGGGAGCTGCTCGACTGATGGCCATATTGATCGTAAGCAAGTTACGTCGCAGGTAAGATTTCCATGATGACGCTTCGCCAGGTCGAGGTGATCCGCGCCGTGATGGTGACCGGCACGATCGGCGGCGCGGCGAGGCTTCTGAACGTGTCGGCGCCGGGCATCAGCCGGTTGGTGAAATACACCGAGAAATCGCTCGGCGTCCGCTTCTTCCAGCGCCAGAACGGGCGCTATTTCCCGACGGCGGAAGCCCGCAACATCTTCGAGCAGATCAACGGCGTCTACGAGAAGATGGATGATCTCTCCGAGATCATCTCGAAGATCGGACGCGGCGATCTGTCCGAGCTGCGCATCGGCTCCGTGCCCAGCATCTCGCAGGTTATGGTGCCGCGCGCGATCGAGCGGGTGCGGCGCCGTTATCCGGAACTGCGGATCGACATCAACATCCTCAAGATCGAGGAGGCCGTCGACTATCTGCTGCTGGGCCGCGGCGATTGCGTCGCCATGAGTTATCGGCTCGAGCATCCCGGCCTCGACTTTCTGCCGCTGGCGTCAGGCGAATTGTTCTGCATCGTGCCGGCGGGGCATGAGCTTGCCGGATGCAAGCAGGTCTCTGCCGCGGAGATCATCCGCTATCCCCTGATCGGCATCGATCCCAACGATCCCTATGGGCGGATCATGGCGGAGATATTTGCGCGCAACAAACTCGACTACGACATCACCATCCGCGCGCGCTTCGGCACCACCGTGTGCGCGCTGGTCAAGGCCGGTCTCGGCATTGCCGTGATCGACCAGTTCACCGTCGCCCATGGCGGTTATCCCGGTGTCGAATTGTTGAAAATCGTCGAGCCGACCAGGTTCGACACCTACGTTGCGGTGAAGCGCGGTGCACCGCTGTCGCTGCACATCGAGCATTTCATCGAATGTCTGCGTTCTGAAATGCGGGCGGTCGGACCGGGCAAGGCGGCGCCGCGAAAGCCCGATCCCAAGTCGCGCAAGAAATAACATGATGTTATCTATACGGCATAAATGGGTAATTGTGTTAGGTCGGCAAAGCGCTATCGTCTGGGCGGATCGGGACGTATCCCGAACCCCCGCGCCGCTAACGCGCATTTGCGCCCGATGACGAGATCATGAGCCCTGCCGCCCGACCGTTCACTCCAGCCGATCGCCGCTTTCTCACCGGCCTGATCGGGTCGCCGATCGCGCATTCGGCGTCGCCGGCGATGCATGAGCGAGCCGCCGAGGCGCTCGGCGCGCATTGCCATTACCAGCTGATCGAAGTTGCGGGCGCTGACCGCGAAGAACTGCGGCTGCTGCTCGACGGTGTGCGCCGCCTGGGCTTTGCAGGGGTCAACGTCACCTTTCCCTACAAGGAGGCGGTGGTCTCCCTGCTCGATGAATTGTCGCCGGGTGCGCAGGCGATCGGTGCGGTCAACACCGTCGTGGTCCGCGATGGCCGGCTGATCGGGCATAACACCGACACTACGGGATTTGCCCGGGCGATCACCGAGCTTGTCCGTGACCCCGCGCAGAGCTCGGTTGCCGTGATCGGCGCAGGCGGCGTCGGCAAGGCGATTACCTTTGCGTTGGCCGGGATCGGTGTCGCCGAGATCAGGATCTTCGACACCGACCGCGTCAAGGCTACGCAACTCGCCGCCCAGATCGGGAAACGCGGCAAAACAAGTGTTGCCGGCAGCGTCGAGGATGCGATGAGCGGCGCCACCGGGGTCGTCAACGGCTCGCCGGTCGGCATGCTGCCGAACCGTGGCACGCCTGTTCCGGATGCCTTGCTGCATCAGGACATATGGGTCGCCGACGCAGTCTACACGCCGCTCTGGACGCCGCTGTTGAACGCCGCAAAGGCAAAGGGCGCGGAGGTCATGACCGGGCGTGAGCTCGCGATCTACCAGGCCGCGGATGCATTCGAACTGTTCACGGGATTGAAGCCATCGGCCGTCGAGATGGGAAATGCATTCGACGCGGTGATGGCCAAACGCTACGCTAAAGTGAACGCAGCTTAAAACGCGACCGGTCACAAGGTCGCTTATTGTAACGAGAAGAGGGGATGGAAATGAGATCTGGGATTTTTGCTGGGCTCCTGCTTGCCACCGTGTCGGCCGCAGCCGCGTTCGCGCAAGGGGCGCCAATCAAGCTCGCCAACGTCGCCGAACTGTCCGGCGGCGGGGCCACCGTCGGCAACAACTGGAAAAACGGCATCGACCTTGCGATCGAGGAGATCAACGCCAAGGGCGGGTTGCTCGGCCGCAAGCTGGAAGTCACGCATGCGGATTCACAATCGAATCCAGGCGTCGCACGCGCGCAGGTGCAAAAGGCGCTCGACAATGAGCCTTACGTGCTGCTCGGACCCGGCTATTCCGGCTCCGTCAAGGTCACTTCGCCGCTCGCCGCCGAAGCCGGCATCACCCAGATCATGGGTGGCGAGGCCGCCGAACTGACGCAGGGCGGCAACAAGTTTCTGTTCCGCACCTCGTTCGGCCAGCAATCTTCGATGCCGAAGGTCGCCAAATACATCAACGACGAACTGAAGGCGAAATCGGTCGCGATCGTCTGGGTCAACAACGACTTCGGCAAGGGTGGCCGCGACGTCATCACCAAGGAATTTGCCAAGTACAACATCAAGGTCGCCGCGGATATTTCCACCGAAGCGGGCCAGGCCGACTTTGCCGCCGACGTCAGCAAGATCAAGGCCGCCGCGCCGGACGCGGTGTTCGTCTATGTCAACGAGGAAGAAAGCGCGCGGATGCTCAAGGAGCTGAAGCGCCAGGCGATATCAGTGCCGTTGATGGGGGAAACGACGCTGGTCGGCCAGAAAGTCGTCGAACTCGCCGGCGATGCCGCCAACGGCGCGCGCGGCCATGTCGGCCTCACCACAGATGCACCGGTCGATCTGGTCAAGGCGTTCCGGGAAAAGTTCGTCAAGAAGTACAACTACGTCCCCGATCATAACGGGCTGAAAGGCTATCTCGCGATCTACATGATCAAGGCCACCACCGTGAAGATGGGCAAGGTCGACGCCAAGGCGTTCGCCGACAATCTGCACGGCCTCACCATCAAGGCCGCCAGCGAGCCCGGCATCCTGATGGACGTGACCTTCGACGAGAAGGGCGACATCGACCGCCAGGGGTTCCTGGTCGAGATTGTCGACGGCAAGCAGGTCGTCAAGCAGGTGCTGCCGAAACTGAACTGAGCCGCGACGGGGCGTACGCTTGAACGTGCGCCCCCGAGATCAGCATGGTGAAATTGATTGACGCCGTCCGCATGTGACGGGTGAGGGGAGGAGCATGTCCAATCTGCTCGATCTGCTCGTGGCAGGCCTTGCGACCGGGGCGATCTACGCCCTCGTCGCGGTCGGGTTCACGCTGCTGTGGCAGACGTCGCAAACCATCAATTTCGCGCAGGGCGAATTCGTGATGCTGCCGGCGTTCCTGATGCTGGCGGTGATGCATGCCGGCGCGCCGTTCTGGCTCGCGGTCATTCTCGGCATCCTGCTGTCGCTGCTGCTGCTCGGGCTCGGCTTCAAGCTGCTGCTGGTCGATCCGATGCTGCGGCACGGCGTGCTGCCGCTGGCGATTGCGACCATGGCGCTGGCGATTGGCATGAAAGAGGCGGTGAAGCAGTTCTTCAGCGCCGAGGCGTCGCCCTTCCCCTCCATCGTGCCAGCCGGTGACGTCTCGATCCTCGGCCGGGTGGTCTCGTTGCAGAGCCTCGGCGTGCTGGCACTCGCGATCGCGGTGGTGATCGGCCTGACTGCGCTGTTGAACCGCACCTCGATCGGTCATCAGATGCAGGCCACAGCGCAGAACCCGACGGTCGCCCGCATCATCGGTGTACCCGTAGAACGCATGATCCTGTTCACCTTCTTGATCAATGCGTTTCTGGTAGCGCTGGCCTCACTGCTGATCACGCCGATTTATCTGGCGAAGTTTTCCTCCGGCGAAGTGCTTGGGCAGGCGGCGTTCATTGCGGCGATCGTCGGCGGCTTCAATCAGGTGCGCGGCGCCATCGCCGGCGGGCTTTTGATTGGCGTGGTGGACAATCTCGCCGCCGCCTATGTGTCGACGCAGTACCGCGCCGCCGTGCCGCTGATCCTCCTGATCGTCATCATCCTGTTCCGGCCGCAGGGGCTGCTCGGCCGGCCCGAGGAGCGCACGGTATGACCGCCACGGGGAAATATCTGCGTATCGCGCTCGGCATCGCCGTCATCGCGGCGCTGATTATCGTGCCGATGAATTTCAACCGCTATGGCCTCTACATCCTGAGCCAGTGGGCGGTGATGACGATCGCCGCGATGGGCCTCAACCTGACACTGGGATACGCAGGACAGGTCTCGCTGGCGCAGGGCGCGTTCGTCGGCATCGGCGCTTACGCGGCGGCGATCATGACCACGCAGGGCGGCATGCCGCTGATTGCGGCGCTCGGCGTCGCCATCGTGCTGTGCTTCGCGATCGGTTGGATCCTGGGATATCCGGCGCTGCGCGTGCAGCATCACTATCTCGCGTTCGTGACACTGGCGTTCTCGACGCTCGCCTTCCTGGTGTTCCGTAACGAGGACTGGCTCACCAAGGGCATCTACGGCATCTCCAACATTCCGCGGCCGAACGTCATGGGCTTCGCGACCAACCGGCCGCTGCCGTTCTATTATTTCTGCCTCGGCTCGCTTGCGCTCGTATCATTGGCGATGTGGTGGCTGATCCGCTCGCCCTGGGGCCGCGCCTTCGTGGCGCTGCGCGAAAATCCGGTGCGGGCGCTGTCGCTCGGCATCGACACCCGGCGTTATACGCTGATGGCGTTTGCGATCGGATCGGCGCTTGGCGGCGTCGCCGGCACGCTCTACGCGCCGCTGACGCAATATATCGACCCGGTTCCGTTCAACCTCTCGCTCTCGCTCGATCTTCTAATGATGGTGATCGTCGGCGGTTCCGGATTCTTCTTCGGACCGTTCCTCGGCGCGATGATCGCGGTGCTGCTGCCCGAGTGGCTGCGCTTCACGCAGGGCTACTATTTGATGCTCTATGCGGTTGCCGTGATGCTGCTGCTGATCTATTCGCCGACCGGCATCCTCGGCATTCTCGATCGCTATTTGGTCGAGCGCCGCACCAAGGCGGCTTCCGCCCTGCGCGCGGTCGCCAAATCCCGGCTGGAGACGGCGCCATGACCGCGGTCCTCGAAGTCAGCGACATCAAGAAGAGCTTTGGCGGCATCAAGGCCGTCGACGGCGTCAGCTTCGACGTGCAGGAGGGCGAGATCCTCGGCCTGATCGGCCCGAACGGCTGCGGCAAGTCCACGCTCTTTAACTGCATCCTCGGCCAGCTCACGCCGATCGGTGGCGAGGTCAAGGTCGACGGCAAGGTGGTCACCGGATTGCGGCCGTCCGAATTGAATCGTCTCGGCGTCAGCCGCACCTTCCAGCTTCTGCAGGTGTTTCCAAAACTGTCGGTGCGGGAGAACCTGATCCTCGCCGGCCAGGAGCATCAGGGCAACATGATGTCGCGGCTGCTCGGTCCCTCCGACGCCGGATTGACGTCGGCGGCCGACCAGATGATCGGCTTCTTCAAGCTCGATCATCTCGCGACCGAAGCCGCGGGCGGCCTGTCCTACGGCCAGCAAAAGCTGCTCGATGCCGCGATGGCGTTCATGGGCGGGCCGCGGCTGGTGCTGCTCGACGAGCCTGCCGGTGGCGTCAACCTCACCATGCTCGGCGATCTCAAGGAGCGGCTGGCCGCGATCAACCGCGAGAAGCGCGCCACCTTTGTCGTGATCGAGCACAACATGGAATTCGTGATGTCGCTGTGCACGCGCGTCATGGTGATGGCGGAAGGCAAGCTGCTGGCGATGGGCACGCCGGCTGAAGTGCGCGCCAATCCCGCCGTCATCGAAGCCTATCTCGGCCACTAGAGGAACAGCCCATGAGCGACCCTATCCTCGAGGTTCAAGGTCTCGTGGGCGGCTACGGCAAGATGACGATCCTCAACGGCACCAGCTTCTCGGTGCCCGCGGGCTCCATCACCACCGTGATCGGGCCGAACGGCGCCGGAAAATCCACCGTGTTCAAGGCGATCTTCGGCCTGTTGAAGCTGCGCGAAGGCAGGGTCGTATTCAAAGGACGTGACGTCACCGGCCTGAGCCCGCGCGAATTGCTCACGTCAGGCATCTGCTACGTGCCGCAGGGACGCAATATCTTCCCCGAACTGTCCGTGCGCGACAACATCCAGCTCGGCGCCGTCGTTGCGGGGCGCGACATCACCGACCTGCCTGATCGGATCGAGGCGGCGCTGGATAAATTCCCGGTGCTGCGCAGGAAGGCGACTCAGCAGGCCTCCACCCTGTCGGGCGGCGAGCAGAAGCAGCTCGAAGTCGCCCGCGGGCTCCTGCTCAATCCGCAACTGGTACTGATCGACGAGCCGTCGATCGGGCTCTCGCCGCTGATGGTGCAGCAGACCTTCAACATTCTGAAAGATCTCCGCGACCGCGGCGTGTCGATCCTGATGATCGAACAGAATGCCCGTTCGGCGCTGGAGATTTCCGACTACGGCATCGTGCTTGAGCTCGGCCAGACCCGGCTTGTCGACACCGCGCAGCGTGTGCTGAACGATCCCCGCATCGGGCAATTGTTCCTGGGCGGCGCCATGACGGAGACGGCCGCATGAACAAGCGCTCGATCGCCACGGTTTCGCTCAGCGGCGCACTCGACGAGAAGCTGCGCGCCATCGCCGCGGCCGGTTTCGATGCCGTAGAGATCTTCGAGAACGATTTGCTGTCGTTCAGCGGCAGCCCGCGCGACGTCGGCCAGATGTGTCGGGATCTCGGGCTGTCTATCTGCGCGTTTCAGCCGTTCCGCGATTTCGAAGGCATGCCCGAGCCGCAGCGCACCCGCAATTTCGCGCGCGCCGAACGCAAGTTCGACCTGATGCAGGAACTGCAGACCGATTTGATGCTGATCTGCAGCAATATCTCGCCGGCCTCGCTCGGTGGTATCGACCGTGCGGCCGCCGATTTCCGCGAACTGGGCGAACGCGCCGCCACGCGAGGCCTGCGCGTTGGCTATGAGGCGCTCGCCTGGGGGCGTCACGTCAACGACTACCGCGACGCCTGGGAGATCGTGCGCCGCGCGGATCATAAATCGATCGGTGTTATTCTCGACAGCTTTCATGCGCTGGCGCCGTCGTTCCCGACGCTGCCCATTCAATCGATTCCAGCCGACAAGATTTTTCTGGTGCAATTGGCCGACGCACCAAAGCTCGGCCTCGACGTACTGTCCTGGAGCCGGCACTTCCGCTGCTTCCCGGGACAGGGCGATCTGCCGGTTGCGACGTTCGTGAAAGCCGTACTCGCCACCGGCTATGCGGGGCCGCTGTCGCTGGAAATATTCAACGACCAGTTTCGCGCCGGCTCCGCGGTCCGCACCGCGACCGACGGGCTGCGCTCCCTGATTCTGCTCGAGGATGACGTCCGCGGCGCCGCGTCCGGAGCTCCTGCGATGCCGCTGCAGCCGAAGGCTCGCAGCCGCGGCGTCGGCTTCATCGAGTTCGCCGTCAGTGAAGAGAAGGCCCGTGACCTCGCCGCGCTGTTCGGCCAGCTCGGTTTTCGCAAGACCGGCGCTCATCGCAGCAAGGATGTCGAACGCTGGTCGCAGGGCCAAATTGATCTCGTGATCAATTGCGAGCCTGATGGCTTTGCTCATTCGCACTTTGTCGCGCATGGCCCCGGCGTCTGCGCCATCGCCGTTGATGTCGATGATGCCGCTAGCACCATGGCGCGCGCGGAAGCGTTGCAGGCGCGGACCTTCTATCAGCCGGTCGGGCCGGGCGAACTCGAGATTCCGGCGATCCGCGGCGTCGGCGGTAGCCTGCTGTATTTCCTGGAGGGGGCCGGCAAGAACTGGGACCTCGATTTCGAGCCGCTGCGCAGCGACGCGGCCGGCGACCAGCTCGATGTCGTCGACCATATCTCGCAGTCGATGCCCTATGACGAGATGCTGTCGTGGCTGTTATTCTATACCGGCATTCTCGATCTGGAGCGCCTGCCGCAGATGGAGATCGCGGACCCGGTCGGCCTCGTGCAGAGCCAGGCGCTGATCAATGGCAATCAGAGCCTGCGCGTGGTGCTCAACGGCTCATCCGCCACCCGCACGCTGTCGGCCCGTTTCATCCACGAATTCTTCGGGTCCGGCGTGCAGCACGTCGCGTTCTCCTGCCGCGATATCTTCGCTGCGATTGCCGACATGCGCTCGCGCGGTGCGGACTTCCTGAAAATTCCCGATAATTACTACGACGACATCGACGCCAAATACGGCCTCGACGCCGCGACCATGACAGCACTTCGCGACAACCAGATTCTCTACGACCGCGAAGGCGATGGCGAATTCTTCCAGGTCTATACCCACGCCTTCGACGAGCGGTTCTTCTTCGAGATCGTCGAGCGGCGTGACTATCACGGCTTCGGTGCCGCCAACGCCGCGATCAGGCTCGCAGCCCAGACCCGGGAATCGCGGCCGCTGACCATGCCCAAGGCATGACCATTCGGAATGCAAAGCAAGAAGACTGAAAGGGAAGCGAGACGATGTCGATCATGAACGGGAGGCGTATTCGCGCGGTATTGCTGCTTGCAACGTGCTGTTACCTGACACCGGCGGTGGCCGATACGCTTCCCTGCGATGACGGCATCAAGACGGCCTTTCGTCCCGACGCCGACACAAAGGTTGTCGCGGTTCGGCTGGTGAAAAAGGATGAGGAGCTGAAGGCGCCCGATGCGCAACAGCCCGTCACGGCGGCGGCCGATCTGTGCCTCGTGAAATTGCTGGTCGGCCCCGGCGCCACGGCAGAGAAGGACAAGAACGCGCGCTCCTATTCCGAGGGCATCGGCATCGAGGTCTGGCTGCCGACGCAGGCCAACTGGAACGAGCGCATCCGCAACTATGGCGGCGGCGGATGGGTCGGCGGCGGTCATCGCCATGCGGACAAGGTCGGCAGCAAGGTCCCGGCCATCGTCAACGCCAACATCGGATATGCCTCGGGCACCACGGACGCAGGACAGCCCTGGTACCAGGATGGCTCGTTCACGTTTCTCTCGGACGGCAAGGTCAATACCGAGTCGCTTCGCGACTTCTCGGTGCGCGCCATGGTGGAGCAGGCCGTCAAGACCAAGGCGCTGGTCAGCCTCTATTACGGCAAGGCGCCGAAATACACCTACTACGACGGCCATTCGCAGGGCGGCCGGCAGGGCATGAAGATCGCGCAGGAATATCCGGAACTCTACGACGGCTACATGATCGCCCAGCCGGCGCTGAACATCGCGAAGTTCGGCACGGCGGGACTGTATCCGCAGATCGTGATGAAGACCGAACTCGGCTTCACCGCGGCGAACAAGCCGGAGGCTGCAGCCTTCGCCACCAGGGTCGCTGCCGCCAGCAAGCGCGCGGTCGCCGTCTGCGACAAAACGGGCCTCGGTTTCCTGCTCGATCCCTTCAACTGCGATTACAATCCGCGCGCGCGATGCCGACATATTGTGTGCAGGCGTGGCCGGCGAAGGCGTATCCGGCAAGAATAACGACTCGGCAACCTGCATGAATTTGAAGGAGGCGAATGCGCTGAACCGAATCTGGTTCGGCGCCACCAGCGATGGAAGCTTTGAAGCCGCGCAGAGCCCCGACGCGCGATCCGGCAAATCGCTCGGCAAGAACCAGCTCTGGTGGACCTTCACCAAGGGCACCGCCATCGGCACTCAAATCACGAATGCCGCTTCCCTCGGCGTCGCGTTGGCGTTGCAGGACGTCAGCTATGCCCCCGACTCCAGCACCTCATCGAGCGATCCGATCGCAAATGGCTCGTCTGACGTGCGCAACAAATGGCGTGAACTCGATTACGCCGGGCTCGCCGACGCCGTGAACACGGGCGTCGCATTGCAGCCGACGGTGTTCAGCGACCTCATCACGGACAAGGCCGATCTCGGGAAGCTGCGCGATCTCGGCCGCAAGGTCATCGTCTACAGCGGTCTGGTCGACGACGCGATCCCGCCGGCCGGCAACATCAATTATCACGAGCGCGTGGCGGCGGCGATGGGCGGGCACGCCGAGGTGCAGAAGTTCATGCGGATGTACCTCCTGCCGGGTTCAGCGCACTCCTCGCAGGGCCGGGCCTACACAGTTGGCGGCAAGAACGACACCGTGCCGCTGCCGAAACTGCCTGGTAACACCAACCAGACGCCGACGCGCGAACAGGACCAGTTCTTCACGGCACTGGTGGATTGGGTCGAGAAGGGCACGGCGCCCGGTGAAGTCATGCTGACGTCGCGCGACAACAGCGTCAGCTATCCCGTCTGCGTCTATCCGCTGCGGACGACGTGGAACGGCAACGGGGATGCAAAGCAGGCTTCGAGCTATAGCTGCCGGTAAGCCGGCGGGATAGGATCGTATCGTCGGCGGGAGTGCCAGCACCGGATTGAACATGATCGAACCCAAGGAAGCCGCCAGCAGGACACGCGAGGTGCTGGGCCTGCTCGGCTTTCTGCTGGTTGCCACCGCCCAGGTCTCGAACATGATCCTGGCGCGTGGCGTTGCCGGGAGCGTTCCGCCATTTTCGATCGCCTTCTTCCGCTGGGGCATCGTGGCGCTTGGCCTGCTGCCGGCCGTCATGATGGCGTTGCGCGAAAAGCCCGGCGTGTTGAACGGCCAGACGCCCGGCATCGTTGTGGCTGGTTTCCTCGGCATGTTCGTCTGCGGCGGCCCGGTCTATGTCGCCGGTGTTACGACCTCGGCGATCAATCTGGCGCTGATCATGGCGCTCGCGCCGCTCGTGGTGCTGCTGTTTTCTTTCGTGTCGGGCCAGGAAACCATCCATCGAAGCCAGATCATCGGCATGCTGCTCTCGCTGGCGGGGGCGGCGTTGATCATCACAAGGGGACAAGCCGCCGTCGGGGGAGGCGTGGTGACCGGGGATCTGCTCGCATTGCTGGCGATGCTAGGTTGGGCGGGATACACCCTGCTGCAGAACCGTGTCGGCAGCGGTGTGAGCTTTCTGGCGCGGATCGGCCTGTTCGCGGCAGCAGGTGCGCTGTTCTCGCTGCCTTTCGCGATCCATGAAATGTGGTCCGCGCCTGCCGCCGCCTTCAGCGGGCGTGCGGCGCTGGTCTATCTCTTCGCAGGATTGGTCCCAGGCCTATTTGCCTATTCGGCCTATGCCTATCTCGGCTCGAAATTCGGTGCGGTGTCGACTTCGCTGAGCCTCTATCTCGGGCCGATCGTCAGCGCGGTGCTGTCGATCCTCTTTCTCGGCGAGGCGCCGACCGTGATTCATCTGATCGGTGGCGCGCTGTCGCTCGGCGGCATGTGGTTGAGCCTGCAAGCCAAGCAGGGCAGGCCACCGGCCTAACGCGATTTCGGTTGCTGCCTTATCCGGAAATCTATCAAGGCATCTTCGCGCTCGATGCGCGCATCGCCGATTGCATCTGAGCACCGCTCTTCCGCGCGCGTCCGGCGCGAGCAGGGGACCGTCGTCGCATGGGCTTGACAATAAGATATCAGTTATATAATATATCTGTTATATAACTGATCTGAGATGTACAATGTCAAACCTCGATGCCGCCTTTTCCGCGCTGGCCGACCCGACACGCCGGGCGATTCTGGCACGCCTCGCGTTGGGTGAGGCCACCGTCATGGAACTGGTCGAGCCGTTCGAGATGACGCAGCCCGCCATCTCCCGCCATCTCAAGGTTCTCGAGGGTGCAGGGCTGATTATCCGCCGCGTCGAAGGCACCAAGCGGCCGTGCCGGCTGGCGCCGGCAGCCGTCAACGAGATCGACCAATGGCTTGCGATGCTCCGGCAAGCCCTGTCCGCGAATTACAACCGGCTCGACGACGTTCTGGCCGCCATGAAAACCGAAGAGTGAAAGGCAAACCCTATGAGCAAGATGACGCTGAAGACCGAAGGCGACCGCCATGTCGTTGTTACCAGGCGCTTCGCCGCCGCGCCGGAAGCGGTGTATCGCGCGCATACCGAGCCGGCGCTGATTCAGAAATGGCTGCTCGGTCCGGACGGCTGGACGATGCCGGTTTGCATCAACGAGGCGCGACCGGGCGGCAAGATCCGCTACGAGTGGACGAACGGCGAAGGCGGTGGATTTTATCTGACCGGTGAGTATCTCGAACTGGTGCCATTCAGCCGGCTCGTTCATGTCGAGCGGATGCACATGCCGGATGCCACGCCGGACAACCACGTTGAAACGACCTTTGCGCCGGACGGGACCGGTACCTTGATGACCATGCGGATGACCTTGCCCGATGCCGCGACGAGGGCGGCCATGCTGTCGACCGGCATGGAGCACGGAATGGAAGCGAGCTACGCGCGACTTGAGACAACACTCAAATCATAAGCAGTGTCCCATCAGCGACGCATGCACCGGGCTTTACGTCAGCCGAGTGAAACGCGCGAGGACGCTCGTTTCACCAACACCTCAAATCGGGAGACCAGCCGTGATCGAACCGCTTCGCGTCCTTCAAACTAAGCCGCTGCTCACGGCCTCGATTCCGATCAAGGTTCCGCGCGAAGACATTCACAAGGTCATGGGACCCGGCCTTGCTGAACTAAAGGCCGTCGTCACCGTGCAGAACGTTGCGATCGTCGGTCCTTGGTTCACCCACCACCTCCGCAATCCCGGTGAGGTTTTCGATTTCGAGATATGCCTGCCGGTCGCCACGCCCGTCGCGCCGGTAAATCGCGTGAAACCAGGGCAGTGGTCCGCCATGAAGATCGTCCAGACTACCTATCATGGCGGCTACGAAGGCCTCGGCAGCGCCTGGGGCGAATTCATGGGGACGATCAAGGCGGCCGGACACAGAACCGCGGATGGCCTGTATGAATCCTACGACGTCGGCCCGGAGGCGAGCACGGATCCGAGCGCCTGGCGGACGGTGCTTAGCCGGGAATTGGTCGAAACCTAAAATACCGGCTCGGCACGCAATGCGGAAAACAAGCGTACACCAACCAAGCCTTACTCCATCACCGCATGATCCGGCGCGGCCGATTGCTCGCGGAGCGTGGCCTTGGTCGAGCCGATCATGATCGCGAGCGGGATCGCGCAGGCGGTGAAGATCATCACCATCTGATAGTCGTGCGAGAACGCGATGATCTGCGCCTGCACCTTGACCATCATATCCGCCATGGCGCGGCCCTGGTCGGTCGCGAGATCGATCATGCCGCGCACCGCGGGCATCTGCAGCGCATGATTGAACGGGTTGATATGCTCGGACAGGACTGCGTAGGTGTAGCGCGTGCCCTGCGTCAGTTGCGCGATCACGAGCGAGATCCCGATCGAGCTCGCGACATTGCGCATCAAGGTCAGCATCGAGGTGCCGTCGGTGCGCAGATGATTGGGCAGCGTCAGGAACGCCACCGTGGAAAGCGGCACGAACACCAGGCCGAAGCCAAAGCCCTGGACCACGCTGATGATGACGATCTCGGTCACGCCGGTCTGGTCGGTCCAGCCGGTCATGTAGAACAGCGAGGCCGCGGTCAGGCTGAGGCCTGCGACGATCAGCGTCCGCGCTTCGATATGGCGCATCAGGCGGCCGACCAGCATCATCGCCACGAAGGTGCCGCAGCCGCGGCTCGCCAGCAGCAGGCCTGCCGTAATGATCGGATAGCCGATCACGTTCTGCAGGAAGGGTGACGACAGCGCCATGGTCGAGAACAGCACCAGCCCCATCACGGCCATGAACACGCAGCCGCCGACGAAATTCTTGTCCTTGAACAGCGCGAACTGGATGAACGGATGCTGCGTGGTCAGGGAATGCGCAAGGAAGTAGTAGAAGCCGATCGCCGATATGATGAACTCGGCGATGATCTCGTTGGATTCCAGCCAGCCGAGCTGCTCGCCGCGGTCGAGCGCGAGCTGCAGCGCGCCGATCGCGATCGCAAGCGCGGTGAATCCGAACCAGTCGAAGCGCAGCGCGACGTCCTTCCTGGTCTCGTCCATGAAGATCACGAGGCCGAGCACGGTGATGATGCCGAACGGCAGGTTGACGAAGAACACCCAGTGCCAGGAATAGGTCTCGGTCAGCCAGGCGCCGAGCGACGGGCCCATGATCGGCCCCATCATCACGCCCATGCCCCAGATCGCCATCGCTTTCGCGCGCTCATGCAACGCATAGGAGTCGAGCATGACGGCCTGCGACAGC
The DNA here is from genome assembly GCF_036924765.1 of Bradyrhizobium sp. AZCC 1678. Lineage (NCBI taxonomy): Bacteria > Pseudomonadati > Pseudomonadota > Alphaproteobacteria > Hyphomicrobiales > Nitrobacteraceae > Bradyrhizobium > Bradyrhizobium sp. AZCC 1678. The sequence continues at coordinate 379,819 of NZ_JAZHSE010000001.1, read as the reverse complement.
GGCACCAGCGCCGCGCCGAACACGCCCTGCAGCAGGCGGAACAGCACCATCTGGCCGATGTCCTGCGCCAGCCCGCACATCACGGAGGCGATGGTGAAGCCGGCCGAGCAGATGATGAAGATGCGCTTGCGGCCGAAGCGGTTGGCGATCCACCCCACAGGCGCGGTCATGATCGCGGCGGCGACGATGTAGGAGGTCAGCACCCAGTTGATCTGGTCTTGTGAGGCCGACAGCGTGCCCTGCATGTAGGGCAGCGCGACGTTGGCGATGGTCGTATCCAGCGCCTGCATGATCGTTGCCGTCATGGCGCAGATCGTCACCATGTTCCGGCGCAGGCCGGGAACGGCAGCCGATGGTGCGCCTGTTGTCATGACGCTATTCGTGGTCCTGGTTCGCCACCGCCGGCGACATGCCGAGCAGGGCGGACAGCGAGCGGCGATGGTTGGTGTCGATCGTGGCGTAGACGCTCATGCCGGCCTTCAGCTTGCGGACGAACTTGTCGTTCCTGTCGAAATAGATCCGCACCGGGACGCGCTGCACCACTTTGACGAAATTGCCCGACGCGTTCTGCGGCGGAAGGATCGCAAATTGCGCGCCGGTGCCGGGCGAGAGCGAGCCGACCGTGCCCTTGAACGGGTGGTTCGGGAACGCATCGACCTCGAGCGTGACGGACTGGCCGACCGCGACATAGGTGAAATCGGATTCTTTCGGATTGGCGTCGACCCAGGGGTTCGAGGTGTCGATGATGCTGAACACCGGCGCGCCCGCCATCACGAAGCGGCCGAGCTGGATCTGTTCGACCTGCGTGGCGATGCCCGCCATCGGCGCGCGCATCACCGTGTGGTCGAGATTGCGCTGGGCCTGGTCGAGCGCCGCCTTGGCCTGGGCATAGGGCGGGAATTCGTCGAGCGGCAGTTCGGGATTGCCGAGCAGTTGCGCCTTTGCGGTGGCGATCTTCTGCTGCAGCAACTGGAACTGGGCGCTGGCGGTGACGAGGGCGGTGGAAGCATTGTCGAGGTCGAGCTGCGAGCCGAAATTGTTCTTCACCAGCGAAGACTTGCGGTCGACGTCACGCCGCTTCAGGTCCATGCCCTGCTGCGAGAGCTCGCTCATCTGGCCGTAGATCCTGAGGTCGGCGATCAAATTGTCATAGGTGACCTTGGTCTGCGCGAGATTGGCCTTGGCCTGTGCCACGGCGAGGCGGAACGGGACGGGATCGATCTCGAACAGCACGTCGCCTGGACCAACCTGCTGGCCCTCTTTCACCACGACCTTCTCGATCTTGCCGGAGATATCGGGCGTGATCAGCACCTTCTGCGCGCCGACATAGGCGTCGTCGGTGGTCACGTAGCGGCCGCCGTTGAGATAGAACGTCACGCCGGCCACCAGCGCGACCAGTGGCAGCACGACCAGCAGCAGGAAGCGGCGGTAGCGGCGCATGCCGGCCATCAGCCGGCGGCGCGGCTCGGCCGCGAGTTTCGGCCGCGACTCCGGAGATGCGGGGTTGCCCTTCTGTTCGGGCGGAAATTTGAGCACCGGATCAGCCATAACGCTGCTCCTTTCGCGGAGGTTCGTTCGCCGGACGCTGGATCGCGTTGCGAACGTTCTCCTTGATCAGGTCGAGTTGGTCGAGAAGGCGGTGGGCATCAGTGGGGTTGATGCCGTCGAGCGCGGTGGCCGTCAGTTCGGAGCGAAGCCCGGCGAGCTTGCCGAGCAAGGGACGCGCGGCCTTGCGCAGGTAGAGGCGGTTGACGCGGCGGTCGTTCTCGTCGCCGCGGCGTTCGATCCAGCCATTGTCGCAGAGCTTGTCGATCAGCCGCGTCAGCGTGATCGGCTGCATCTCCATTTGCTCGGCGAGCTCCGACTGCTTGAGGCCTTCGGTTCGCTCGACCTTGGCCAGAACCGCCCATTGCGCGCGGGTGATGCCGTAGCGCGCCGCCTGCCGGTCAGCATAGGCGCGCATCATCCGCTGCACCTCGCCGAGCGTGAACAGGAAGTTCATATCCACGGAACCGCGCATGGTTTCAGCCTCCATAAGCTTGCGATATGATAAGCTTGCTTATGAATTCTGCATGGCGAGTTAACAGTGGCCTGATCCGCTTCCAGCACATGGCTGGGAACCAGCGGGCGGCCGGGCTTTGGGATTGGCATTCAAACTGCTACAAAGGCCGGATATGACCCTGACAAAGCCGACATTTCCCGCGCCCGACCACGATCACGGCCGCTGCACTGCGGAAGCAATCGCGCATGCGGAAGCGGTTTGCGCGCGGCGGGCGCAGAAATTCACCCCGATCCGGCGCCAGGTGCTGCAGGCGCTGCTGTCGAGCCATCGTCCGCTCGGCGCCTATGAGGTGATCGACGAACTCGCCAAATCGATGCCGCGGCCGGCGCCGATCACGGTCTACCGCGCTCTCGATTTTTTGATGGAGAACGGCCTGGTCCACCGGATCGAGAGCCGCAATGCGTTCCTTGCCTGCGCGCATGACCACGACGAGACCTCGATGGTGGCGTTCCTGATCTGCGATCATTGCGGCTCCGTTGGCGAAATTCCTGCGGCCCCCGTGGCGCAAAGCCTCAATGCGGCGGCGCGCGCCTCCGGATTCGCGCCAAAGCTCTCCGTCGTCGAGATCGCCGGCACCTGCGCTCACTGTCAAAAATAACAAAAACACGGCGCCAAGCCGGCCACGAGGATAGATGTCGTCCAAGCCAGTGAAACTGTCCGCCGGGCGTGCGCTCATCCCCGGCGCCATCGCCTTGATGCTGATGCTGTGCCTGAGCTGGGGGTTCAACCAGATCGCGGTGAAGCTGGTGTTGCCGGACGTGCCGCCGATGCTGCAGGCATTGGCCCGCTCCATCGGCGCGTTGCCGGTGCTGCTCCTGATTGGCTGGTTTCGCGGCGTTAAATTCTTCGAGCGTGATGGCACACTGTGGCCCGGCGTGATTGCGGGCACCATCTTCGGCATTGAATTCGTGCTGATCTATCGCGGCTTGCTGCTGACGTCGGCGTCGCGTGCGGTGGTGTTTCTATATGTGGCGCCGTTCTTCGTCGCGCTCGGCTCGTTCGTCTTTCTGGGCGAACGGCTGCGAGCGCCGCAATGGGGCGGCCTGGCCCTGAGTTTCGCCGGGGTCGCGCTGGCGATCGGCGTCCCCCAGACCAATGTCGACGCGAAGGTCTTGCTGGGCGATTTCCTGATCGTCGTCGGCGGTGCGCTCTGGGCGGCCACGACGCTGATCGTCAAGACCACCGCGCTGATCAAGGCCCCCGCGGAAAAGGGGCTCGGCTATCAGGTGGCGATCTCGATCCCGATTCTCGCCCTTGCTGCGTGGATATCGGGCGAAACCATCACCCATGTTCCCGGGCCGCTGTCGCTGGCGTTGCTGGCCTATCAGGCGTTCTGGGTGGTGGGTCTGACGTTCCTGTTGTGGTTCGCATTGGTCAAAACCTACTCCGCCAGCAAATTGTCAGCGTTCACGTTCGTCACGCCGCTGTTCGGCGTCGCGGCCAGCTATTTCATCCTGCATGATACGCTGACCATCGCCTTCGGTGTCGCGGCGCTGCTGGTCATTGCCGGGCTCTATCTCGTCAACAAGCCGGATCCGAAGATCGTGCCGGATCCGAACCTGCCGGCGTGATGTCGGACGGGGTCCGGTGCCAAGCTCGCAATGACGTGGAGAGCGGAGCTTGCGTCCTAACCCGTCTCGATCGGTAGCGAGGTGTCCTTGGCCCATTCGCCCATCGAGCCGTCGTAGAGCGTGAGGTTGTCGTAACCAAGCTGGTCCAGCAGGAACAGATCGATCGTCGCCGAGATGCCGCCGCCGCAGTAGGCGACCACGCGCTTGTCTTTCGTGATGCCCTGCGCCTTGAATTTTGCGTCGGCTTCCGCGAGCGGGACGAAGGCCTTGGTCTTTGGGTCGAGCAATGTGGCTGCCGAGACGTTGCAACTGCCGGGAACGCGGCCGGGCCGGCCGTAGCGGCTGGGCTCGAGGCCCTTGTGAAACTGCGGGCCGAGTGCGTTGACGACAGCGGTGCCCCGCTCGGCGGTGGCGGCGAGTGTTTCGTGCTTGTCGACGAAAAATCCGGTCTTTGGTTTAGCCGTGAAGGTTGCCGGCTTATATCCCTGCGCCGGTCCGGTTTCGAGCGGACGGCCTTCGAGCTTCCATTTGTCGAGCCCACCGTCGAGCACCGAGGCGCTCTCGAAGCCGAGCGACTGGAGCATCCACCAGAACCGCGTCGCCCACATCGGCGTCCCGATGCTGTACAGCACGACCTGGTTGCCGTTCGATACGCCGTGACGCCCGAACGCCCGCTCGAGATGCGCAACATCCGGCATCATGAAGCGAAGCTCGGTATTGGGGTCGGAAAACTCGCTTTGCAGATCGAGAAAATCCGCGCCCGGAATATGTCCGGCCTCGAACGTGTGTCGCCCGGGTACGGCGAGATAGGGGAGGCTGCTGCCTTCGGGCGCGGGTTCGAGATAAGTGGTGCAGTCGAACAGGCGCAGGTCGGCCTGACCCAGAATATCAGCGAGTTCCGCCGTAGAGATGAGCCCGTTACGCCCCGACATTTGTTGGCCTCCCGTTATTTCAAGCCGATGCTAGGGCCCGCATCGGGCCATGAAAAGGCGGCCGGAAGTGCGCTCGCCCTTTCAATTCGGCGATTCCTGTCCAATATAGCGGTTAACGGACGTAGCGGTATTTCCGCCTGCTTCCGGTCGCCGTCATCGGCTTAAGCTATTGAATATACAACGCAAAAATCCCCATGTGACGGGACGCACAGACCCTTCGCCGCCCCCTTGGTGAATGTCACCAAAACCTGATATTCGAGGCCCCATGAACAAGCCCGAAGTAATTCCGCAAGACGACGTCGCTGGTCCCCGCGCCCGGCATAAAACCACCCAGGTCATGGTCGGCAATGTTGCCGTCGGCGGGGGTGCGCCGATCGTCGTGCAGTCGATGACCAACACCGACACCGCCGATGTCGATGGCACGATCGCGCAGGTCGCAGCGCTGTCGCGCGCCGGATCGGAAATGGTGCGCATCACCGTCGATCGCGAGGAGGCGGCTGCCGCCGTTCCGCACATCCGCGATGGCCTGCGCAAGCGCGGCATCACCACGCCCCTGATCGGCGACTTCCACTACATCGGCCACAAGCTGCTCGCCGAATATCCGGCCTGCGCCGAGGCGCTCGACAAATACCGCATCAATCCCGGCAATGTCGGCTTCAAGAACAAGCGCGCCTCGCAATTCGCCGATATCATCGAGATCGCGAACAAGAACAACAAAGCGGTCCGCATCGGCGCCAATTGGGGTTCGCTCGACCAGGAACTGCTCACCAAGCTGATGGACGAAAACACCGCGTCAGCGAACCCGCGCGATGCCCGCGCGGTGACCCGCGAGGCGATGGTGCAGTCGGCGCTGTTGTCGGCCGCCCGCGCCCAAGAACTCGGCATGCCCAAGAACAAGATGATCCTGTCGGCAAAGGTTTCCGCCGTGCAGGACCTGATCGCGGTCTATCAGACGCTCGCCTCGCGTTCGGACTACGCGATCCATCTCGGTCTCACCGAAGCCGGCATGGGATCGAAGGGCATCGTGGCGTCGTCGGCCGCGCTCGGCATCCTGTTGCAGGACGGCATCGGCGACACCATCCGTATTTCGCTGACGCCTGAGCCCGGCGGCGATCGCACGCTGGAAGTCCAGGTTGCGCAGGAATTGCTGCAGACCATGGGCTTCCGCACCTTCGTGCCGCTGGTCGCGGCATGCCCGGGCTGCGGCCGCACCACCTCGACCACGTTCCAGGAACTGGCGCGCTCGATCCAGGACTTCATCCGCGAAGAAATGCCGGGCTGGAAGACGCAATATCCCGGCGTCGAGACGCTCAACGTCGCCGTCATGGGCTGCATCGTCAACGGCCCCGGCGAATCCAAGCACGCCAATATCGGCATCTCCTTGCCCGGCACCGGCGAAGCGCCGGCAGCCCCCGTGTTCGTCGACGGCAAGAAGTTCCGCACCCTGCGCGGGCCAACGATTGCCGCCGACTTCAAGGCGCTGGTGATCGACTATATTGATCAGCGGTATGGGGCGGGCGCCAAGGCGCCGGAGACGACAGCGGCAGAGTAGATCGTAGCTCGGGTGCCGCGAAGCGAAACCCGGGATCTTTCTCGCGAGCCGATAGACCGATCCCGGATTGCGCTTCGCTCCATCCGGGCTACGATGCGTCCCAATCAAGAACGATTGGGAGAAACGCCATGAGCTCGTTGTCCGGCAAGCAGGGACCCCGCTACAGGCACACCGCCGGCGACACCGAGCCCTACGAGACCATCAGCGTCGAAAAACTCACCCCGATCATCGGCGCGGAAATCTCCGGCGTCGACATCGGCAAGCTGGTCTCGGACGACACGCGCTCCAATCGCCAGATGGACGAGATTCATCGCGCGCTCGCCGAAAACCTCGTGATCTTCTTCCGCGACCAGCACATCGGCCCCGATCAGCACCTCGCCTTCGGGCGCAAGTTCGGCGAATTGCATGTGCACCCGGCGGCGCCCAACGAGGGCGACCCGGCGCTGATGAAGATCTATGCCGACAAGGATTCGCCGCGCGCCAATGGCGAGGGTTGGCATACCGACGTGTCCTGTGACGTCGAGCCGCCGATGGGCTCGATCCTCTACATCAAGCAATGCCCGCCGCGCGGCGGCGACACGCTGTTCGCCAACATGTATGCCGCCTACGAGGCGCTGTCGGATCGGATGAAGGCCTATCTCGACGGGCTGACCGCGCTGCACGACGGCGAGCAGACCTATCGCGGGCTCTACGCCAATTATGGCGTCGCCGACCGGGTGGAATATCCACGCGCCGAACATCCGGTGGTCCGCACGCACCCGGTGACCGGCAGGAAAGCGCTCTACGTCAACCGCGGCTTCACCCGCTTCATAACAGGCATTCCCCGCGACGAGAGCGACGCCATGCTGGCCTATCTGTACCAGCACGCGGAAAACCCGCTGTTCCAGTGCCGCTTCCGCTGGACCGAAAACGCGATCGCCTTCTGGGACAACCGCTGCGCCCAGCACCGCGCCATGTGGGACTACTGGCCGCATACAAGGTCAGGCACGCGGGTGACGGTGAAGGGCGAGCGGCCGGTGTGAAGGATGGCGCGTCCGGCGCGACGCGCTATTGCCATCTCGCTATCCAGATAAAAACCCTCTTGTGTGAACTACGTCACATTTGTCGCGCCTGCGCGCCGGATAGGCTTTGGCCCGTTACGCAACCATCCGTTGCACGGAGTGTCTATCGATAAAATTCAAAATGATATTTCGGAGGGTGCGAAATGGCAGAAGAGCGGCTCCACGTATTCATCAGTTATTCTTCCGAGGATAGGGATCTCGCCACCGCGATCGCCGAAGAACTGCGGCGCGCTTTCAATCCCGCCATTCTCAAGCTGACCATCGACGTTGAATTCTCGCTTGGCTCGAACTGGCGTGACCGGCTGAAGGCCGATCTTGATGACACCGACATTCTACTAGTCGTAGCCACCGGCAAACAAAAAGTGAGCCATTCGTTCACCGGCTTCGAAGTCGGCTATTTCGATGCCTCGATTTCGCATTCTCCGAAGATGGAGCATTTTCCGACCCAGGACCGGATCATGATTCCGGTCGCCGTCTTCACCAAGACGCCGGAGACCATGTCCGATATTCAGGCGCTGCAGATCAATGCACCGTTCGATCCGATGGTGGTGGACCCCGCCGCCCTGAAAAACCCGGCGAACCCGGCCGGCGCCGCCAACGGCGCCTTGAAGAAAAGTCCGATCTTCAGGCTGTTCAAGCGCATCCAGGGGATCATCAACCAGTCGATCCAGCTCTCCGACGAAGAGCAGGAGGCTTTCAATGAGCAATTGCTCGAATCCTCAGCGCGTCTCTTCAACGTCGTTCATCTTGAACTGCAGAAGCGCGTCTACCAGGAGAATTTTCCCGAACGCAAGATCGTCGTTCGTACAAGCCTTGCGGCGAGCCAGCCCGGCCGCGGCGACGCCTTGTCGGATGCGACCGTCGAATTCTTCGGCCGGTTTGATTCGTTCGGATTTCAGGCGCCGCAAGGCGGGCCGGTTCCCTGGTCGCAATTTGCCGAAAGTATCGGGGAGGAAGACATCGCCCGCTGCTGGACTTCCACCATTCAAATGCTGGTGTCGGCGGCCATGCGCGGCGATTTCCGGGACAACCGGCAGGTCGTCACCTCGCAGGAGAAGGACCGCGCGTTCAGAATGTTCGTTGCGCGAAGCGTCATCTATTACAGCGGCGTGCGCGAATTTCACATCTACATCGTCGAGATCAGGTACAAGGACTACGGTGATCCGACTACAACGATGCTGCTGAAGGCGATTTCCATCGGACTGCAGTATCGATTCATGTTCCTTGAAGGCAAGACCAGCGAATTCTCGCCAAATAGCTTCAATGCGACGTTGCATGATCTGCGCGGAAGAATTGCCGAGATGATCCAGCAACTGGACTACCTGCTGTGGTACAGCCAGGACGCCGGCTTGAACGAGCCCGAAAGCATTCTTCAAATCCTGGGCGATTTGCCGACCGGCGAGATCGAGAGGAAGTCGGAAATCTGGGAGACGGAAAAGAGCAAGCTTTATGCGGCCGCGCGCAAAATGCTCGCGACTGCTGACGACCGCGAGCTTCTGCAGAACAAGGCCGAGTTCGTAACGGTGCTGCAGGCCTTCTGTGACAGCACGCGAGTTCTGAATGAAGACTTCACTTCCAAGGTCCTGCTGGCGCTTGGCCGGATCGTATCGGGCGCGCAAACGAAGGTCGGGCTGACCGCAGCGGCGTAACGGCGCTACCCGTCGGACCCAAGACAGGTGGGGCCGCGCGTCAGCGACACGCTGTTCGCCAACATGTCGGCGGTCTACGAGTCGCCGTCGGACCGGATGAAGAGAACGGCCGGTGTGAGGCGGCCGCTCGAACATGAAAAAGCCCCGGATGATGCCGGGGCTTTGACTTCGTTGGAGCGTCGATCAGTATTTGGCGACGACCGGAGCACCGAATTGATAGCTCAGACGCGCACGCACCGAATGAATTTCGAAGTCGTTGAAATTGTAGAGCGCGCAGCAACGGCCGGTCGCAGCGCCGGTCGTGATATCGACGTTCCGGGCTGCGAAGGCGGCACCGTCAAACCTGTAGTAAAGATATTCGAGGCCGAAGATCCAGTTGTTTGTGACTTTGAATTCACCACCGACGCCGGCCACCCAGCCCCATTTATTGAGGTCCGACGAGAACGGATTGCGGGAGTTGAAGCCACAGGCAAATACGCCCGTATTGGGACAACCAACGTCGCCCGAGGCATCTGCGTGCATCCATGCGCCGCCGCCTGTCACGTAGAGCAACCACTGATTTTGGGTCCACCCAAGACGGCCGCGGATGGTGGCGAGGTTATCGATCCGCAGATTGGAGTTCGAGAAGCTGTTCGCCGGCGGGAGAGCGCTGACGAAAGGTGACAGCGAGCCTTGGTAACGCAGCGACGTAAAGCTGAAATCGCCTTCGATGCCGACTAGCCAGGTCGGCCCGACCTGCCAGTTGTAGCCCGCGTGAACGCCGCCAATTACGCTGGTCGGCGACGCCGAGAAGTTGATCGGCACCAAGCCGCCTGTCAGGCCCAGCGTGTTATTCGGGTCGGTGATGCCGAACGCCGTGTCATTGGTGAATGCGCCGCCGACGTTGCCGCCGATGTAGAAGCCAGTCCACGAGAAAACTGGCGCCACGGGCGGCGGAGCCTTGGCGTAGGGACGGGCGGCCAGGTCGGCCGCCGAAGCAGCGCCGGCGAAGAGCAGGGAGACAACCGCAGCTGCAATGGCAATTCTTTTCATCAGAGGCCCCAAATAGGTATCCACAAGACAATTCCGAATTCAAACTGGGAACCAGCTTACTGGTGGATTGCGTATTCGTCCGTCCCTCTTCTGCAACAGTCGCGGACAATCAGTGGGTGTGGCGAATCACCGGACTCGCGCGACACCTCCAGCACGGCGGGCGTCGTAAATGGCGTGCGAAGAATTTCCTTTCATTTTCAAATAGTATCGGCCTGAGGTGAGTAGTCGTCTGGCTTCGCCGCCGACAGCAGATGTCCCATGAAGTCGCGCGCGTTGACGCCCGTGCGATCCCGCGTCAAGCTTAATCAAAAGCAAAACAACAACCCGGAGGTCGCCCCATGCTCCGCGCAGAAGACAACAAATTCCTCACCGAGAGCGGTGCAGGCACCGGCGTGGGCGAGCTGCTGCGCCGCTTCTGGATCCCGGTGTTGCTGTCGGCCGAATTGCCCGAGCCCGACGGTACGCCAAAAAAGATCGTGGTCATGGGCGAGGAGCTGCTCGCCTTTCGCGACACCCGCGGCGTGGTCGGCGTCATCGATCAATATTGCCCGCATCGCGGCGCCAATCTCTGGCTCGGCCGCAACGAGGAATGCGGCATCCGCTGCGTCTATCACGGCTGGAAGTTCGACACCGAGGGCGCTTGCGTCGACATGCCGACCTCCTATCCCGATCTCAACGCCAAGGACCTGATCCGCATCAAGTCCTATCCGGCGCGGGAATGGGGCGACATGATCTGGGCCTATATGGGCCCGGCGGACCAGATGCCGGAATTGCCTGATCTGGAAATGGCGCTGCTGCCGGCCTCACATCGCTATGTCTCGAAGAAATGGCAGGACTGCAACTGGGTACAGGCGCTGGAAGGCTCGATCGACACCGCGCATTTCACCTTCGCGCATCTCTCCTTTGAAAAGGAAGAGAACGAGATCCTCGACATCAAGAAGCACTTTGTGAATCCGCTTGTACGGGTCGCGACCGACCATATGCGATGGATCGCCGAAGACCCGCGCCCGGTGATCAAGATCAATCCGCACGAGGCCGGCCTCACGGTCGCCGGCGGACGGCTCACCGGAACCGACAACATTTACTGGCGGATCGCTCAATTCCTGATGCCGGTTCACGCCTATGCGCCGAGTTCGATGCCGGGTGAGAATATTTTCGGCCAGAGTTTCATTCCGGTGAACGATACGAGCTGCTGGATCTACACCTATGCCTGGAATCCGGAGCGCCCGCTGACGCAGGCCGAGCGCGACGGCTATGACCGCGGCAACGGTGTGATGTCGGAGGTCGACGAGAATTACATTCCGCGGCGCAACAAGGCGAACGACTATCTGATCGATCGCAAGCTGCAGAAGACCCATAGCTACACCGGCATCAAGGGCGTGTCCGAACAGGACGCCGCTGTGCAGGACAGCCAGGGTCCGATCGCCGACCGCACCCGCGAGCATCTCGGCCCGACCGATCTCGGCATCATGCATTTCCGAAAAACTGTCATGGACGCCGCCCGCGCGTTGCAGAAGGGCGAAGCGCCGCCGCACCTCAAGCATCAGGATCGTTACGCGGTACGATCCGGCGCCTGCGTCACCAGCAAAACAAAGGACCTCACCGCGGTCATGATCGAGCGGTTCGGCGACCCGGCCGGCTATGTCGGGCGGCTGGGGCGAAACGCAGCCGCGGAGTAGCTGCGCTCTCTCGGCGAGTCGTCCCCGCCTAGTGCGCAATTGCGCGCGGGGACCCATAACCACAGGCTTGCGTTGTGGAAGAAAACGACCTCCGTGCCGGATGATTACCGCCGCGGCGTATGGGTCCCGGCTCGCGCTGCGCTTGGCCAGGACGACAACTACAGCAGAATCTTCCGGTACTCCCGATTGCTCAAGCTCGCTTCCTCCAGATCGAGGTCGCGCTCGATCCGGCGTCTGGTTTCGTCGGTGATCTTGCCGTCGCGGAGCAGGGCGTGGATGAATTTCCGTTCCGCCGCGATCAATTCCCGCGTCAGGGCGGTGCCGGCCGCCGAAACGTCGTGGGCTTCGGGATCGAGCGAATCCGGGAGCTGGTTGCTGCGAATTTCATGCCGTGCCCTGAGTAGCTTCACGACTTCATCGGAGAGTTCGCGGTCGTCGGTGATGGCGTCGAGCGACTTGAGCGCGGCATCAAGCGCCTCGCGCCGGGCCGCGATCTCGGCCTCATGTTCCGTGACATGCTCGCTGCGGCCGTCTTTGGCGACCCCGAGCCATCGCACCACCGCCGGCAAGCCAAGCCCCAATCCCACCAGGGTGATGAAGATGACGCCGAAGGCAACGAACAGGATCATGTCGCGGTGGGGAAAGCCCTCACCGCCGGGCAGTGCCGATGGCAACGCCAGCGCCGCTGCGAGCGACACCGCGCCGCGCACGCCGGTGAAGGCCACCACGAACACGGTCTGCCAGGATGGGGGCGGATCACGTTCACGGATTCGTCTGCTGATCAGACGCGGCAGATAGGTTGCGGGGTAGACCCAGGCAAAGCGGGCCAGGATGACGATGATTGCGACCAGCGCGGTGGCGAACAGGATATCCTGCAGCGGAAACGCCTTCGATTTCTCGAACAGCAGCCGCATCTGGAATCCCGTCAGCAGGAACAGCGAGCCCTCGACCAGATAGATCACGAGGTCCCAGAAGAAGATGCCCTGCAGGCGCGTCGCCGATGAAATCAAAAGCGGTCCGTTCCAGCTTATGTAGAGCCCGCAGGCTACCGTTGCGATCACGCCGGAGCCGCCGAGATGCTCGGGGATCCAGAAGGCGAGGTAGGGGGTGATCAGCGACAGCGTGATCTCGACCTGCGGATCCCGCGCACGATGGCGTGCGCGCAAGGAGAGCCATCCGACTGCCACACCGAACAGGATTTCGCCGACCACGATGACGGCAAAGGTGCCGGTGGCCTTCGGCAGCGAGAACAGCCCGGTCGAAATCGCCGCCACCGCGAACCGGTAGAGGATCAATGCGGTGGCATCGTTGGCGAGGCCCTCGCCCTCGAGCACGACGAGGATGCGGCGCGGCATGCCGAGCTTGCGCGCAATCGCCAGCGGCGCCACCACGTCCGGCGGCGCGACGATCGCCCCCAGCAGGAAGCCGACGCCCCAGGGCAGCCCGATCAGATAATGCGTCGCGGTCGCGACCGCGAAGGCGGTGAAGATCACGCAGCCGACCGACAGCAGGATGATCGGGCGGAGATTGGATTTGAATTCGCGCCAGCTCATGGCGACGCTCGCCGAATAGATCAGCGGCGGCAGGAATACGAGCAGCACCAATTCAGGCGGCAATTCCACCGTCGGCATGCCGGGCACGAAGGCGAGCGCGATGCCGGCGAGCAGCAGCAGAATCGCTGGCGCGACGTTGATTCGCCGCGCCAGCAGCGCGGTCCCTGCCAGCACCGCGAGCAGGATCAAGAAGATCTGAAATTTGGCTTCCATGATCGCCCCCATTCGCAGGGAAAAACCGCAAGGTCAATGCGCAAGGCGCGCGCGTTCACGGGCGAAGGGCGAAGCGGTTTCAGGCCATCGCTGACGAATTTGTGACGCGTGCGTCAGGAGGCGCCGCTGACACGGCTGCTGCAATCGGCCGTCGTGATGCGCATGATCCGGGGTAATCTTGGCCGCCGCAGTGGCGGTGCAGAGACCGCGCCGGCGGGTGCCCAAGCCTGAGTGGATATTACTCGCGCAGATCGTAGCGGTAGGATTTCGAGACGATCTTCCAGCCGTCGCGCAGCTTCATTGCCACCAGATAGTCGGTGAAATAGCGCGGCGGCAACTGGCAGCGTACCTTGATGAAGGCGGTCTGATCGTCCGAATGGTCGACGGTGACGATGAAATCCTCACGCGGCTTTCCTTCAGCCTTGGCCGAAGGCTGCTTTTTCATCCAGTCCAGCCAGGCAGGCAGGGTAAGAACTCGCAGCTTGCCGTTTTCCAACGAGCGTAGGTCGGCGGACGGGTGAAAGACGGCCCCCAACTTCTCGACGTCGCCTTCGTACACGCCGTCGAAATAGTGCTGGACTGCGGCCTCTACGGTAGAAAGATCATGGTTCACGGATTGCTGCATGATTAAGCCCCGTTTGGTTGGAAATCGCTACTCGCGCAGATCGTAGCGGTAGGATTTCGAGACTATTTTCCAGCCGTCGCGCAGTTTCATTGCCACCAGATAGTCGGTGAAATAGCGCGGCGGCAACTGGCAGCGTACCTTGATGAAGGCGGTCTGATCGTCGGAGCGGTCGATCGTGACGATGAAATCCTCGCGCGGCTTGCCTTCAGCCTTGGCTGAGGGGCGCTTGCGCACGCGATCGAGCCAGTCCGGCACGGTCAGCACCTGCAACTCGCCCTTTTCCAGCCAGCGCAGATCGGCAGTGGGGTCGAATATCGCGCCGAGCTTGTCGGCATCGCCTTCATAAAGGCCATCGAAATAATTCTTGACCACGGCTTCCACGGTCGATCGGTCGTGACTCACGGCAGTTCCTCCCGGCGAAAAGAAATTTGTTCGACTTGAATTAAGCCACGAACCGCTTCATTGCGCTAGGCTGACCTCATCACGGTTGCGAGGAGTTGCAGGTGGCGGGTTCAGCAAAATCGAATGCTCGCATTCTTGCCGGAGAATGCTTTTGCCGCGCGGTCAGCTATGCCGTGGCTGACGAATTCGGCTACGCCTTGAACTGCCATTGCTCGAATTGCCGGCGCACCACCGGTGCGGCGTTCAAGCCGTTCGCCGGCATCGCGCGCGACAAATTCAAAGTCACCACGGGTGAGGACGATCTCATGATCTATGGCGACGAGGCCGGCCACGACGCGCATTGCCGGAAATGCGGCTCGCTGCTCTATTCGGTGGTGCGTGAAGGCGCTTTCGTCCATGTCGCCATGGGCACGCTGGTCGATGATCCCTCGATCCGCCCGACCGCTCACATTTTTGTCGGCTCCAAGGCATCGTGGTTTGCGATCACGGATGACCTGCCGCAATACCGGGAGCATGTCGAGCCGCGTTGAGCGGCTCACGCTGCTCCGGGAATACATGCTCGTCGCCGGAGGTTTATACCTGGACGGGAACCCGGCGGAAAAGGTGATCGGCCATGGCCGAACCGACGGGGCGCTGGCCCGACTAACGATAAGGCGAGGGCGCGATTCACGTTGGCGTGGTTCGTGACTTAACTCACAAAGCCGGGCTGTGGCTTCTGATAGGCAGGCCGGTGTGGTAAAAAAGTACGAGGCTCCGGAGGAGTCATGATGATGTCTGGATCGCAAAAGTTGTGCCGATGGGCACTTGCAGCCGCCACCTTCCTGCTGGTGAGCGGGCCGGCGTTTGCCGAAAAGCGCGTGGCGCTGGTGCTCGGCAATTCCAACTACCAGAATGTCGCACCGCTGGCCAATCCGGTTAACGACAGCGCCAGGATCGCGGCGACGCTGAAAGACGCCGGCTTCGACGTCGTCGATTCCCGCCGGGACATGGCCGCAGCCGAAACCCGTCGCGCGTTGCGCGACTTCGCCGACCGCGCGCGCGATGCCGATATCGCGGTGGTCTATTATGCCGGCCACGGCATCGAGGTGGACGGCGCGAACTACCTGATCCCCGTCGATGCGCGGCTGGAACGCGACACCGACATCTACGACGAAGGCCTCTCGCTCGACCGCATTCTGATCGCGATCGAGCCGGCCAAGAAACTGCGGTTGGTGATTCTCGACGCCTGCCGCGACAATCCGTTCTCCCGGACCATGAAGCGCACGGTCGCTTCGCGCGCGATCGGGCAGGGCCTGGCCAAGGTCGAGCCGACCAGCCCGAACGTTCTGATCGCCTATTCGGCGAAGGCCGGGTCCACCGCGGCCGATGGCGACGGCAAGAACAGCCCGTTCACGGCGGCGCTGTCGCACCATTTGACGAAGCCCGGGCTCGACGTGCGCCGCGCCTTCGGCTTCGTGCGCGACGAGGTGCTCAAGACCACCAACAACCGGCAGGAACCCTTTGTGTATGGTTCGCTCGGCGGTGACGACGTGCCGCTGGTACCGGCGCCCCGTCAGGCGCCCGCGGCGGCGGCCGCTCCGACGCCCGCCCAGAGCGCGCAGGCCGAGGCCCGCCGCGATTACGAACTCGCGCTGCAGATAGGCAACAAGAGCGCGCTCAACGCCTTCCTCGCGCAATATCCCGATGGCTTCTATGCCAGCCTTGCCAAGCTTCAGCTCGACAAGATCGCCGCCGAGGAAACCCGCGTCGCGGCGACTGAAAAAGCGCGGCTGGCCGAACAGGAGCGGGCGCGGCTCGCCGCCGAGGGCGCCCAGAAGTCGCAGCAGGCAAAGGCCGAGGCCGAAGCCAAGGCTGCCGAGCAGGCGCGCGTCGCGGCCGAAAAGGCCAAGCAATTGGCGCAGGAACAGGCGGCCGCGGCCGAACAGAAGCGTGTCGCTGCCGAAAGCGCTACCGCCGACAAGACGTCCGCTCCGGCGCCCGCTGACAAGGACAAGGCGGTGAACGTTGCTGCCCTCGCCGCGGGGCCGCCGCAAGCCGACGTCACCAAATCGGTGCAGGCCGAACTGCGCCGCGTCGGCTGCCTGGCCGGCAATGCCGATGGCAACTGGAACAGCGTCTCGCAGCGATCGCTGACGCTGTTCAACCGCTACGCCGGGACCAAGCTCGATACCAAGGTCGCCAGCATCGATACGCTCGATACGATCAAGCTGAAGTCGTCACGGGTGTGCCCGCTGGTCTGCGAACACGGCTACAAGGTCGACGGCGAGCGCTGCACGAAAATCACCTGTGCCGAGGGCTCGTTCCTCAACGATGATAATGAATGCGAGCCGCGTCGCGCCAAAAAGCCGGTGGCAACGCGCGACAGGCCGGAATCACGGCGCGTTCCCGAAGCAAGGCAAGCTCGGGAACCGAGGCAAGTCATTGTCAGGCGTTCTCAGGGACCGACCGGTGCAGGGTACTCATCTACAGGCCGGCCGCTTACCGGCCAGGAACGTCAGGTGGGTTGCCACTCCTACGGGGCCATCATGTCGGGCGTGTGCCCGTAGCCACAGCCGCGTGTTAACACGCTACGGCCCCGGCTCCTCACGGCAGGAGGCCGGGGCCAGATTCAAGGCGCCGGGGCGACGGGGACTAGATCGCGCTCGCCGCGATATTCACCATCAGCGCCAGC
Organism: Bradyrhizobium sp. AZCC 1678; assembly: GCF_036924765.1. Classification (NCBI taxonomy): domain Bacteria; kingdom Pseudomonadati; phylum Pseudomonadota; class Alphaproteobacteria; order Hyphomicrobiales; family Nitrobacteraceae; genus Bradyrhizobium; species Bradyrhizobium sp. AZCC 1678. The sequence goes on along the minus strand of NZ_JAZHSE010000001.1, from coordinate 362,817 downwards.
AGCGCCGTGTTGAACACGAACGAGATGATGCCGTGTACGGTCGCGGTGCGGCGGATGACCCTGTCGGTGATGCCGACGTCGGAGACCTGCGCGGTCATGCCGATCACGAACGAGAAGTAGACGAAGTCCCAGTAATCAGCCTCGGCATGCGCGTCGCCGCCCGGAAACTGCAGGCCGCCCGGCTCGCTGCCGCGGTAAAACTCGTGCGCGTAGTGCAGCGAGAAGGCGGTGTGAACGGTGGCCCATGACAGTACGATCGTCACCGTGGCCAGGATCAGCCCGGCCGGGTTGCCCTTCAAGGCGCCAAGCTCGAACACGATCGCGGCAAGGCTCGCAAAGGCGCCGAGCGCGGTGACCAGCAGCATCACGAAGCGCCCGTCGTCCTGCATCACCGCGCTGCGGCGGATATGGCCGACGTCACAGCGCAGCATCATGATGTAGGCGAGCACGAGGTACAGTGCGGCGAAGACGTCCCATCCCACGACAAGCCGCGTCGGCAGCCGCAGCGTGCCGGGCAGCAGGAAGAACGCGATGACGCCGACGGCGAGCGCGATGAAGGTGCGCGGCCTGCCATAGACCACGCGGACCGGCAGCGGCAGGTTGCGGAACCGAACAAGGTGTTCTTCGAATTCCCTGCTCATCCGCTGCCCTTATTGCGATAGAGAGGGATAACTCTTCTTCGAAGCGTCATCCCTCTCTATCATTTTGTTTTGAGCATGATCTCCGCGCAAACGCGTTCCGCGTTTGTCGCGAGGGAAAACCGGTACCCACTTTTCCGGATCATGCTCTAGCTCTTGCGCTCCGCGACGAAGCGCGCGGCTGCCCGCAATGTGTCGCCCTTTGTCCCGAAGATCGAAAGTGCTGAATCGGCGCGCGCCAGCAGGTCGCGCACGCGCTGCTTGGCGCCGTCGATGCCGAGCTGGGTGACGAAGGTGGTCTTGCCGAGCGCCGCATCCTGCCCGGTCTGCTTGCCGAGGGCCGCCGCGTCGCCCTCGACGTCGAGCAGGTCGTCGGCGATCTGGAAGGCCTCGCCGAGCGCGCGGCCGTAATCGTCGAGCGCCTGATACTCGCTCGGAGTGGACTGGCCGAGGATCGCGCCGGCGATGCACCCATAGCGCAACAGCGCGCCGGTCTTCATCTGCTGCAGCCGCGCCACGTCGACCGGCTCGCGGTCGCCGAACCGCCCCTCTCCGGCGAGGTCCAGGATCTGGCCGCCGACCATGCCGCCAATGCCGGAGGCGCGCGCCAGCGCTCGCGTCAGGAGCAGGCGTACCGTGGCGTCGTTGTGGATCTCATCGCGGGTGACAATGTCGAACGCCAGCGTCAACAGACCGTCGCCGGCGAGGATCGCGGTGGCGTCGTCGGTCTTCTTGTGCAGCGTGGGCCGGCCGCGGCGCAGGTCGCTGTTGTCCATTGCCGGCAGGTCGTCGTGGATCAGGGAATAGCAGTGGATGCATTCCAGGGCGGCGCCGACCAAAAGGGCGGCTTCGCGCGGGACGCCGAACACGGCCGAACTTTCGACCACCAGAAAAGGGCGCAGCCGCTTTCCGCCGTTGAGGCTGGAATAGCGCATCGCGTCCATCAGCCGCTTCGGCCGCACGATCTCGTCGGGCAGCAGCGTATCGGACAGCAGCTTCGCCAGCAGGGCTTCGGTATCGTCCGCGGTCTGGTCCAGGCGTTTGGAAAAATCGGCAGTAGCGGGGGTCATTAAGAATAGCTCCAGATCAATTTGGCCGGACAATCGTTGATGGCAAGGGCTTCGTCAATTCCATGATCCCGGTCACAAAAGCGCTGGAAAACGCACGAAATATCATGGAGATGTCACGTGGGTGGGGCCAATTCATCGGCCCCGGGCCGGCCTGGGCTAAACCGGAAGCGTCCAATTTGCGCATTGTCCGAATTTTGCTGCTGATCCTGCTCGCGGTGCTGTTGCTGCCCTATCTCGTGACGCCGTTCTACCGAACCGGCCATCCGGTGTCGGTGCTGATGGCCTGGCGCTGGCTCAAGGGCGCGCCGGTGTCCCGGCAATGGGTCGATTTCAAAGCGATTTCGCCCGCACTGCCGCGCTCGGTGGTGGGCTCCGAAGATGCCAGATTCTGCAGCCATCGTGGGGTCGATTGGGACGCGCTGCAGGACGCGATCGACGATGCCGAGGATGGCGAGCCTGCCCGTGGCGGTTCGACCATCACCCAGCAGGTGGCGAAAAACCTGTTCCTGTGGCCGGGCCGCAGCGTGGTCCGCAAGGCGCTGGAACTGCCGCTTGCGATGTGGATCGATCTGGTGCTGCCCAAGCAGCGGATCCTGGAAATCTACCTCAACATCGCCGAGCTCGGGCCATCAGGGCAGTTCGGGGCCGAGGCGGGGTCAATGTACGCGTTCGGCCATTCGGCGGCCACGCTTTCCGCGCGCGAGGCTGCCCTGCTGGCGGCGATCCTGCCCAATCCCGCCAGGCGCAGCGCCCGCAATCCCGGCCCTGGGGTACGCCGTCTGGCCGGGACCTATATGGCCCGGGCCAACGCCGTGCCCCGCTGCTGGACCGAAAATCGTGCTTTTTGAGCCAATTTTCAGTCCCTTTAACCGCAAGCCGGCCTAGCTTTACGCCATCCCATCCTCTATAAGCGCGGCCTTATCGGCATCGCAGCCCGTGCGCGCAGCGCTGGGTCGTCCGTTTCGGACGATGCCTCCGACAACACCCCTAGAGGACCGTTATGGCCGTTCCCAGAAGAAAAACATCGCCCTCGCGGCGTGGCATGCGCCGCTCGGCGGACGCGCTGAAGAAGCCGACCTATGCCGAGGACAAGGATTCCGGCGAGCTGCGCCGGCCGCACCACCTCGACCTCAAGACCGGCATGTACAAGGGCCGGCAGGTGCTGAAAAAGAAGGAATCCTGATCGGATTCGGGGATAAGGCGCCGCTTTTGGCGGCGTCTGCCCGAATTTGGCCAACGAGTGGGCCAACGGTTCCATTGGGCGAAGCGATTGCCCGGGGACAATCCGGTATTCCTAGGAAGGCGCGATACCCATGGTCGGTTTTCCGCTGCTTCTGATTCCGCTCGCGATCTACAACATCATCGTCTTCCTGATGCCCGGCGTATCGTTCACCGAGCCGCTGGATCTGAAGCTGACGTTGATGTCGGGGGCGGAATGGACGGTGACGCTGAGCGACGTACTGCTTACGCTCGCCATCCTGCTGCTGCTTGCCGAAGTCATCAAGGGCGCGCGCCCCGGCGCGAAATACCTCACCGACCATCTGCTGTCGCTGATCGTGTTCGGGGCAGCGGCGGCCGAATTCGTGCTGTGGCCGAAGTTCGGCACGTCGACCTATTTCCTGCTGACGGTGCTGGCGCTGGTGGATTTCCTCTCCGGCCTCGCATTGCGAACGCGACGCCGGGCAGTTGCGGTAGCGGCGGCGCCTGCTCCTGCGCCTCAGCCAAAAGCCACCGAACCTCCGCCAAAAGCTGCCGAAAAAGTCGAGACACCGGCGGCCGAGCCCAAGCTCGACCCCGCGCCGGCTGCCGCACCTGCGTCTGCTGCGCCATCGGTGCCGCCGGCAGTCTCTGTTGCCGAATCCGTGTTGAAGGACCTCGCCGAGCCGAAGCCGGTGCAGCCCGCCGCCGCGCCCGAGGCGGCCCCGCCGAAAACGCCGTCTCCGGAAGTCCATTCATCGGAAGTCGCGTCACCGGAAGTCTCGTCGCCGGAAGTCCAGTCGCCGGAGGTCCCGTCACCGGGACTGCAGCCGGGCCCAGGCTTTCCACCACCGCCGGATAAGCCCGACACGCCTCAGCGCTGATCCATAGCGTTTTCGAGCGCAAGCATGCCCTCGGACTTGATCCGTGGGTGGATCCCGGTTCGCGTCAAGAAAACGCGTCAAAACAAAAAGCTAGATGGTTTGCCGGGTCCGGAAGCCGGTGCCGCAACGCCGGATCTGGCTGGCACCGTAGGCTGTCTGCGCATCCGCCAGCGAAGCCCGCCTCAGGCTGCGGGTCTGCGGCGCCCGGTCGGCAGTCGCGATCAGCTGCGCGACGAAGGTTGGATCGGGCCGTGGCGCCGGTCTCGACGAAAACTGCACGGACTGGGTCACCGGCACCAGCTCGCCGCGGGCCGGCTCGTCGAGGTTGACGAACTCGCCGTCCGAAATTTCGTCTGATCGATCGATATCCAGCATCGCGCACCGAAAACCCGGTTAAACTGTCACGTTTTGGGACGTTACGCCCCACCTGCGATCTGACCTCGCAAGGCCTATGCCGCTTCCTTCCGGTTCGTTCCCGCCGGGTCCGGAAAGTCTGCGAAACGTGGTTTCCGGATTATTTATGAACTTGGCCTAGCCTGCGATTCGAAAGACCCACTATCCTCAGGATGTTGGGAATCACCCCGCTGGTGTCCCGAATTGAGGCGACCCGATGCCCCATGTCCCGCAAGCCGCCAGCATCCTTGCCTCGCTCGGGCAGGCTGCTTTCGTCTGGGACCTGGCGGCCGACACCATCGCCTGGAGCGACAATGCCGGTGCGGTCTTCACCGATATTCCACCGGAGGCGCTGGCCAGCGGTTCCGGCTTCGCCAGGCTGATCGAGCCCTCCGGTTCGATCCGCAGCGAGGCGCTTGCTCAATCGGGGCCGGCGCGGACTGGCGAAGAAGGGGTCGCCTACCGGATCGAATATGGCGTACGGGCCGCGGCCTCGGCGCCCGTGATCTGGATCGAGGAGACCGGTTGCTGGTTTGCCGGGCCCGACGGCAAGCCGGTGCGCGCGCAAGGTATCGTCCGTATCAATAACGAGCGCCACGCCCGCGACGAACAGCTCATGCGGCTGTCGAGGCACGACCCGCTGACCGGTGAACTCAATCGCACGCATCTCGTCGCCTCACTTGCGGAGTCGATCGAAGAAACCATGCGTTTCCGATCGTCCTCCGCTTTCATGCTGATCGGCATCGATCATCTGGCACGCGTCAACGACGCCTTTGGCTTCGATGTAGCGGACGCCGTGATCGCCGAAGTCGGAAAACGCATCCGCGCCAAGCTGCGTGGCGGCGATGTGCTCGGCCGGTTCTCCGGTAACAAGTTCGGGCTGGTCTTGAGGAACTGCACGGTCGATGACACCAATACCGCGGCCGAGCGCTTCCTGGCAGGAATCCGCGACGAGGTGATCCCGACGAAATCCGGCCCGGTCTCGGTGACGGCCTCGATCGGTGCGATCAGCATCCCGCGCTACGCCCGCACTGCCGATGAGGCCATCACCCGCGCCCAGGAAACACTCGATGGCGCCAAGCGCCGCCGCGCCGGATCGTTCTCGCTGTGGCGTCCGAATGTCGAACGCGATGCCCAGCGCCGCGTCAACATCCGCGTCACCGACGAGATCGTCACGGCGCTGAACGAGCGCCGCATCGTCACGGCGTTCGAGCCGGTGGTCGAAGCGCGCTCGCGGCAGCCGGCGTTCTACGAGTGCCTGGTGCGGATGGAGCAGTCGGACGGGCAGGCGTTGCTGGCGCCTGATATCGTTCCGGTCGCCGAGCGATTGGGCCTGATCCGGCTGGTCGATCACCGCGTGCTCGAACTCGTGGTCGCCGAACTTGCGGCGTCGCCAAACGTGCGGCTCAGCCTCAACATCTCGCCCGACACTACCATGGATCCGGACTGGTGGACTTCAATCGAATCGCTGATGCAGGCGCATCCCGGCGCCGGTGAGCGGCTGATCGTCGAAATCACCGAAACGGTTGCGATCCAGGATATCGATGACATCAGGGGCTTCATTACGCGACTGAAAAACTTCGGCAGCCAGATCGCGATCGACGATTTCGGCGCCGGCTACACTTCATTCCGGAATTTGCGCAAGCTCGGCGTCGATATCGTGAAGATCGACGGCGCCTTCGTGCAGAACATCGCGCGCTCCGCGGACGATCGCGCCTTCGTGCATACGCTGATCGATCTGGCCAACCGCCTGCAGATCAAGACGGTGGCGGAATGGGTGCAGGACGAGGAAGCCGCCGTGATGCTGCGCGAATGGGGCTGCGATTACATCCAGGGCCGCCTGATCGGGCTGGCCTCGCCGGAACGGCCGTGGGCCGTGGCGGGAGATGCGGCGCTGCCGGCGGCGGGGTAGATTGTCGTCCCTGCGTTCGCAGGGACGACGATAACTACTCTTCCTTCTTTGGCTCTTTCGACATGCGCTCGAGGCGTTCCTGCATGTCCTTCATCTGGCGGCGAAGATCGTCGATATTGTCTTCGTCGGGCGCCGGCTCCGGCACCTTCTCGGGCTCGGTCGTGCTTGAGCCGGGGCGCGGCGGCACGAACGGCTTGAACATCGAGAACGTCTGCTGAAACAATTCCATGTTGCGGCGGACGTGTTCCTCGAGCGGCGCGAACGGCGTTCCGCTGAAAGTGTTGGTGAGCTGCTTGCGGAATTTTTCCTGTTCGCGCGTCAGCGTGTCGATCGACTGCTCCAGATATTTCGGCACCACCATCTGCATGCTGTCGCCGTAGAAGCGGATCAACTGCCGCAGGAAAGTGGTCGGCAACAGATTCTGTCCGGCCTTGTTTTCCTGTTCGAAGATGATCTGCGCCAGCACCGAGCGGGTGATGTCATCGCCGGTCTTGGCGTCATAGACGAGAAAATCCTCGCCATCCTTCACCATCGCCGCGAGATCCTCGAGCGTCACATAGGTGCTGGTGCCGGTATTATAGAGCCGCCGGTTGGCGTATTTCTTGATGGTCGTAGGTTGATCTGACTTTGCCATGGGCTCACACATCGACACCGAGAGCGGGGAACCCGACGGCATTGCCGACGGGCAGACGAGCAACGCAACGCAGCAAAGTAAGCATTTTCAATGCCGTTCGGCTACCGTTTTGTGCGGCACGGTTAATTCCAAGGCATGGACGCTGCTATGGAAACCCTCACGTGGATCAATTTGAATGCGCCGCGGCAGGATTTTGGGCCCTCGCCGATTGACATGGGTCAACGAGGTTATGAGGATAAGGCGAGAGACAGGCACGCCGTCCGGCCGCCCGCCGTCACAAGAAACCTCAACCTCAGGAGATGTCCATGTCAGACGATGTCGTCATCGTCAGCGCCGCCCGCACCCCGGTCGGCAGTTTCAACGGCGCGTTCGCCACCATGCCTGCCCATGACCTCGGCGCCGTCGCCATCAAGGCCGCGCTTGAGCGGGCCGGCATCGAGCCTGGCCGCGTCTCCGAAGTCATCATGGGCCAGATACTGACGGCAGCCCAGGGCCAGAACCCGGCCCGCCAGGCTTCGATCGCCGCCGGTATTCCGGTAGAAAGCCCGGCCTGGGGCGTCAACCAGCTTTGCGGCAGCGGTCTGCGCACGGTGGCGCTGGGCTATCAGGCACTGCTCAACGGCGATTCCGAAATCGTGGTCGCCGGCGGCCAGGAATCCATGAGCATGGCCCCGCACGCGCAATATCTGCGCGGCGGCGTCAAGATGGGCGGCCTCGAACTGGTCGACACCATGATCAAGGACGGCCTGTGGGACGCCTTCAACGGCTACCACATGGGCAACACCGCGGAGAACGTCGCGCGGCAGTGGCAGATCACCCGCGCCCAGCAGGACGAGTTCGCCGTCACGTCGCAGAACAAGGCCGAGGCCGCGCAGAAGGCCGGCAAGTTCAAGGACGAAATCGTTCCGGTGACCATCAAGACCCGCAAGGGCGATATCATCGTTGCCGACGACGAATATCCGCGCCATGGCGCGACCATCGACGCGATGGCCAAGCTGAAGCCGGCCTTCGAGAAGGATGGCACCGTCACCGCCGGCAGCGCGTCCGGCATCAATGACGGCGCCGCCGCCGTGGTGCTGATGACCGCGAAACAAGCCGCCAAGGAAGGCAAGAAGCCGCTTGGCCGCATCGTGTCCTGGGCTCAGGCCGGCGTCGATCCCAAGATCATGGGCTCGGGCCCGATCCCGGCCTCGCGCGCCGCGCTGAAGAAGGCTGGCTGGAATGTCGGCGATCTCGATCTGGTCGAAGCCAACGAGGCGTTTGCGGCGCAGGCCTGCGCGGTCAACAAGGACCTCGGCTGGGATACCGGCAAGGTCAACGTCAATGGCGGCGCGATCGCGATCGGCCACCCGGTCGGCGCATCAGGCGCGCGCGTGCTGGTGACGCTGCTGCACGAGATGCAGAAGCGCGATGCCAAGAAGGGCCTCGCCACGCTGTGCATCGGCGGCGGCATGGGCATCGCGATGTGCATTGCACGCGACTGAACTAAAGGCAGAGTGACTGGTTGAATGATGAAAAGATCATCTCGCAACCGCAGCTCGAATTGGTAAAGATGAAATGCCCGGTCTCGCGCCGGGCATTTTCATCTTGCGCAAGCGTTTCCAGGAGCGCTGAAAAACAAGAGCGCTTGAAAAACAAGAGCGCTTGAAAACAGGGGCGCAGCAAAACAAGAGCGCTTCAAAACCTGAAGATTGAGTTTCGTCAAAAGACCGGAGCAATTCCGGCATAGAAAGAAGACCACCAAGGAGGATTACGACATGGCACGTGTTGCATTGGTTACGGGGGGGACGAGAGGCATTGGCGCGGCGATCAGCAAGGCGCTGAAGGCTGCGGGCTACACGGTGGCGGCGAGCTACGCCGGCAACGACGCCGCCGCAGAAAAATTCAAATCCGAGACCGGTATCCCCGTCTACAAATGGGACGTCAGCTCGTTCGATGCGTGCGCGGCCGGCGTCAAGCAGGTCGAAGCCGATCTCGGTCCGGTCGACGTGCTGATCAACAACGCCGGCATCACCAAGGACGGTGCCTTCCACAAGATGACGCTCGATCAGTGGAACGCGGTCATCAACACCAATCTCGGCTCGCTGTTCAACATGACGCGCCAGGTGATCGAAGGCATGCGCGCCCGCAAATTCGGCCGCGTCATCAACATCTCCTCGATCAACGGCCAGAAGGGCCAATTCGGCCAGGTCAATTATTCCGCGGCCAAGGCCGGCGACATCGGCTTCACCAAGGCGCTCGCGCTGGAGAACGCCAAGGGCGGCATCACAGTGAATGCGATCTGCCCCGGCTACATTAACACCGAAATGGTGCAGGCGGTGCCGAAGGAGGTGCTGGAGAAAAGCATTCTGCCGCTGATCCCGGTCAATCGCCTCGGCGAGCCCGAGGAAATCGCCCGCGCGGTGGTGTTCCTCGCCGCCGATGAGGCCGGAGGCATCACCGGCTCGACCATGACGGTCAACGGCGGTCAGTACATGGTTTGACTGATTTCCGTCATTGCCTGCGACAAACGCGAAGCGTTTGCGCAAGGGAGCGCTAGCGACGAGGCAATCCATTTTCGCTATGTAAGCAGAAAGATGGATTGCTTCGCTTCGCTCGCAATTGTGCATGTTCACTAATTCGCTGATTGGATCGCTCCTCTGGAGGACGATCCAATGCGCGATAACAGCTATGACCGGACGATTGAACGCAATTACCTGCAGAAGTGGCGGTTCCTGATCCCGGAGTACGAGGCGGTAAAGGCGGGCCGGTCGAAGCTGTTCAAGCGGGTTGGGGATTTCTACCGCCACCACGGAACCTGCTCGCAGACGTTCCGCAAGTATTACAACCGCTATCTGCAGAGCGGCGATGAGGCAGATTTGTTGCCGCGCCGCCGTGGACCCAAATGGCGGGAACGGCGCGAGCCAGAGGGCATCGAGGCGGAGATCGTTGCATGCCGGCAGAAGGGTATGAACCGCTACGAGATCCATGCCGTCTTGCGCGAGCGGCGCGACACGATACCCTCGCCCTCGACCATCTATCGGGTGCTGACACGCTATGGGCTGAACCGCCGCACGCCGGCGATGCGCGAGGAGAAACGCCGCATTATCAAGGACAAGCTCGGAGAGCTCGGCCACGTCGATCTGCATCAATTGCCGCGCGATATGTTTCTCGCGCCACCCCCGGCCACGGCCTACATCGTCAGCCTGATCGACAGTTGCTCGCGGCTGGCCTGGGCCGAGGTCCTGACCTCCAAGAAGGCGCTGCCGGTCATGTTCAAGACCCTGAAAATGATCAACACCCTCAACGTCACCTACGGGCTCGTCTTTACCGAAATCCTGTCCGACAACGGCGCCGAGTTCGCCGCCCGCACCAAGCCGGACGAGCATCCGTTCGAGGCCATGCTGCTCGAGCTCGGCATCAAACACCGCTACACCAGGCCCTATCGGCCGCAGACCAACGGCAAGGTCGAACGCTTCTGGCGCACGCTCGATGAGGACGTCATCGAGGGCGCCACCTTCGACAATCTCGACCACTTCGCCAACGAACTGTTCGAGTACCTGATCTACTACAACAACCACAGGCCCCATCAGGCCTTGGCAGGGCAAACTCCCAAGGCCTTCGCCGCTACCAAGGCCACCGCGATCCAATCAGCGAATTAGTGAACATCGACAGCAATGACGGACCCATGACACCGCGCACCGCTACGCTCATCGGACTGACCGCGATCCTGATGTGGTCGCTGTTGTCGGTCCTGACGGTTGCCACCGGGAAAATTCCCGCGTTCCAACTCGCCGCCATGACATTTGCGATCGGCGCGGCGGTGGCGTTCGCCAGCTTCCTGTTCCGGCCCTCTGCCTTCAACGCGCTTAGGCAGCCGCCGATCGCCTGGGTCGTCGGTGTCGGCGGCCTGTTCGGCTATCACGCGCTGTATTTCCTCGCGCTGCGCTTCGCGCCGCCCGCGGAAGCCGGTCTGCTGAACTATCTCTGGCCACTCCTGATCGTGCTGTTCTCCTCGCTGCTGCCAGGCGAGCGGCTGGCACCGCATCACATCATCGGCGCCGTGTTGGGTCTGGCCGGAACGGTACTGCTGTTCGCCGGCAACACCGGCAGCTTTACGCCGGGCCAGATTCCGGGCCTGGCCGCAGCCTTCGTTGCCGCCTTTGTGTGGGCGGCCTACTCGGTGATGTCGCGCAAGCTCAAGGCGGTGCCGACGGATGCGGTGGCGGGCTTCTGTCTCGCCACTGCGCTGCTGGCCGCGCTCGTCCATGGCATGGTCGAGACCACGGTGTGGCCTGAGACGGTTGGGCAGTGGCTGGCAATCATTGCGCTCGGCGTCGGCCCCGTGGGGGCAGCATTCTTCGTCTGGGACATCGGCATGAAACGCGGCGATATCCGCGTGCTCGGCGCCGCGTCCTACGCGACGCCATTGCTGTCGACGACATTTCTGATTCTCGCCGGCTTTGCGCAGCCGACCGCCACGATCGCCATCGCCGCGATCCTGATCGCCGGCGGCGGCCTGATCGCCGCAAAGGATATGGTTTGGCGGAAGAATCCGTAGGGTGGGCAAAGCGAAGCGTGCCCTCAAAGATACATGTGCAGATTGATGGTGGGCACGCTGCGCTTTGCCCACCCTACAAATTTTACACTGGCTTCCACCCCTTCGGCGCCAGTTCGAATTTCGCAAACTCGAATCCGGGAGCCACGGTGCAGCCTACCAAGGTCCAGTCGCCGGTGCTTTCGGCAGCCTGCCACGCATGCGCGGGCACGACCGCCTGCGGGGTTTCGCCGGCCGTGAGATCGGCGCCGAGTTTGATGCTGCGCTCGCCGTTTCCATCCGCGATTCGCAGCGTCAGCGCGCTGCCCGCATAGTAGTGCCAGGTCTCCACGGCATCGACGCGATGCCAGTGCGAGCGTTCGCCGCGGGCCAGCAGGAAATAGATCGCGGTCGATCGCGAGCGTCCGTCGGCATCCACGCTCGCGTCGCGAAACGTCTCGCGATAGTGCCCGCCTTCCGGATGCGGCTTGAGGTCCAGCCGCGCGATGATCTCGGCGGCCTGTTGCGGCAGCGCCATCAGGACTTGTTCTTGCGTTCGCGGAGTTCGCCGAACACCTCGGCCGCGCCGGCGCCCTTCATGTGCAGCTTCGCCGCCACCGACGGTTCGTCGGCGCGCAGGAACACGTTGGCTTTCTTTTCCTCGCCCAGCAGCACCGGGATCGTCGGCTTGTTTTCCGCACGCAGCCGCGTCACTTCTTCGGCGCGCGCCTTCAGCGCGGGGTTGTCGCCGTCGACTGTCAGCGCGAACTTGACGTTCGATGCCGTATACTCATGGCCGCAATAGAGTTTGAAATCGTCCGGCAGCGCGCGCAGCTTCAACAGCGAATCCCACATCATGGGATAGGTGCCCTCGAACACCCGGCCGCAGCCGATCGAGAACAACGTGTCGGCGGCAAACACCGCCTTTTCGGTGTCGAATACGTAGGAGATATGATCGAGCGTATGGCCGGGCGTTTCCAGCACCCGCGCCAGCAGGCTGCCCACCTTGATCACGTCGCCATGGGCCGCGCGCAGGTCGACATTGGCGATCTTGGTGGATTTGTCGTTGGGGGCGACGACCCGGCAACTATATTTCTGCTTCAGTTCGGCGACGCCGCCGACATGGTCGTAATGGTGGTGGGTGACGAGAATATCCGTCAGCGTCCAGCCCTCGCGCTCCAGCGCCTTGATGATCGGGGCGGCTTCCGGCGCGTCGATCGATGCGGTGGCCTTGGTCGCGGGATCGTGGATCAAATAGCCGAAATTGTCGTTGAGGCAGGTGAAGGTGCGAATTTCTGCGGCCATGATAGCTCCGTGATTAAGGCTTCCAACGCCCCAGTAATTCCAAAGAAATATGGCGTTAACGCTCACGCGGCAATGCCATTTTCGGCGCGCCGCAACGAAACACGGTGTGGTAGATTACGCCCATGACCATCGACGTCATCGATCTCCGCGATTTCTATTCGCAGCGCCTCGGCATCGTGGCGCGGCAGTTGATCAACCGCGGCATCCGGGCACGCTGGCCCGATGCGGCCGGGCAGCGGGTGCTGGGCCTCGGCTATCCGACGCCCTATCTCGGCCTGTTTCGCGAGGATTCCGAGCGCTGCATCGCCTTCATGCCGGCGGCGCAGGGCGTGTTGAAATGGCCGACGGCGCGTCCCGCGCTGGCGACCCTGATCGACGAATTCTCGATGCCGCTGCCGGACGCCGCGGTGGACCGGATCCTGCTGGTCCACGCGCTGGAGATGTCCGACGATCCGGAGCGCCTGCTGCGCGAGGTGTGGCGCGTGCTGGCCCCGTCGGGTCGCCTGATCGCGGTGATTCCGAACCGGCGCGGCGTGTGGACGCGCACCGACAACACGCCGTTCGGTCACGGCCGGCCCTATTCGCGGGCGCAGATCACGCAATTGCTGCGGCAGACCTGGTTTACGCCGGCTTCGTGGGGCGAGGCGCTGTTCCTGCCGCCGGTCGGCAATAGCTGGTTCCTGCGCTCCGCGATGGCGTGGGAGCGCGTTGGCGCCGCGCTGTCGCTGCCGTTCGCAGGCGTCCATATCGTGGAGGCGACCAAGCAGGTCTATCGCGCGATCCCCGCGGGCCGCGAACGCACGCGGCTGATTCCATCGCTGGAGCCGGTGCTGGTGCCGTCGTCGACGGCGACACGGGATAAGTTGGAATCGTAGGGTGGGCAAAGGCGCGTTTGCGCCGTGCCCACCATCTCATTCGCAGTTACGCCAGTAGGTCGGTGGGCACGCTTCGCTTTGCCCACCCTGTACCCTTCTGGCGTTCGGCACCAGTCGTTGATGTAGACTGGCTGCACGGGCCGATCTGCCGGGAGCTGCCTGACCCACCCGTGCTATGAGCCACCTTCGTAGGACCTGCGCCCCGGTGGAGCGGCTGCGATCAATATCCACTAGGAGGTTTGCGCCAAGAGCGCCAGTACAGGGATCGATCGGGATCGCAGTGGGCCCGCTTTGAGAAGCGAGGAGGTCCAGTAATGGTTGAGGATGTGCGTTGGTTTGTCGGGATCGATTGGGCAACACAGAGCCACCGCGTTTGCCTGCTTGATAGCGAAGGAGGACGCATGGGCGAGCGGGAGTTCGCCCATGGCGGAGCCGGACTGACGGAACTGCGAGATTGGTTGCTGCAGAAGACCGGGGCTGCGCCGGGGCAGATCGCCGTCGCGATCGAGATGCCGCATGGTCCCGTGGTGGAGATGCTGCTCGAGCACGGGTTTGTGGTCTTTGCCATCAATCCCAAGCAGCTCGATCGTTTCCGCGATCGCTTCACAGTCGCAGGCGCCAAGGATGACAGCCGAGACGCCCTTGTCCTTGGAGACTCACTGCGTACCGATCGGAAAGCCTTCCGGCAGCTTGCGATCGACAATCCGGTGGTGATCGAGCTGCGCGAGTGGTCGCGCCTCGTGGACGAGTTGCAGCAGGAACGGACGCGTCTGGCCAATCGTCTGCGTCAGCAGCTGTGGCGCTACTATCCGCAGGCGACCGAACTAGCCGATGATGTCGGGGACGACTGGTTCCTGGCGCTGTGGCAAAAGGTGCCGACCCCCGCCGCCGCCGCGAAGGTAACGGAGAAGACGGTTGCGCGCATCCTCAAGGACCACCGCATCCGGCGTCTCGATGCCGCCACCGTGCTGCAGACCTTGCGCAAGACGGCCTTGTTCGTCGCCCCAGGCACGACGGAGGCCGCTTGCGTGCATATCCGCAGTCTCGCGGCGCGCATGCACCTGGTCAATCAGCAGATCAAGGAAGCCCACAACGCCCTGGACGGCCTCTGCGCCGGGCTCGCGGCACCGGACGAGGAGAGCCCGTCGGGGCAGAGCCGTGAGCAGTGTGACGTGGCAATCCTTCGCTCCTGGCCGGGAATCGGCAGGATTGTTCTCGCCACACTGCTCACCGAGGCAGCGCAGCCGCTGCAGGCCCGAGATTATCACGCCTTGCGTGCGCTGGCAGGGGTTGCTCCGGTGACGCGGCAAAGCGGCAAACAACGCTTCGTGATCCGCCGCCACGCCTGCAACAGGAGGCTGCAGACCGCCGTTCATCATTGGTCGCGCGTTGCCATCCAGCACGATGCTGCCGCGCGGCGCCGCTATGATGCCTTGCGGCAGCGCGGCCACGGCCATGCACGTGCGTTGCGTAGCGTGGGCGATCGCCTGCTCTCGGCTCTATGCTCGACCCTCAAGAGCCGGACCCTGTATGATGCCAACCGCGGGAGTTCGCAGATCTCCGTCAAACAGTAAGCCTCATTCCTTGGTTCGGCCGCTTGCGACCATTCCTTCGTCCCGACCTGCCGAACCCGACAGCGACGCGCGCAGACGCTGTCCAGGATGCCATCGGCACCGGCGTAGCCGGCGCGGAGCGTCCTGGACGGCGGCGAGCACGGCGCTACGCTCGTCATTCAAGGACGCCCAGCTCCTTGACGAAAGCTAGGAGGTCCTACGAAAGCTGAGCGAATTACCTACTCATTCCCCGGATTGAAATCTTCGCTGGGCGCGGCAGGTGCGGCCATGCCCTCGGGACGCGGACCGTGCGGCCGGCGGCGCCGGCGCGGGAAACGCTCGCCGCCACGGCCCTCTTCATACCCGCCGGGCGTGCCGTTCACCTGCGGCTGCGGGCCGGTGATGAAGGAGGGCAGGCGATCGACGCCGCCGGTGTCGGTAATCACCGGCTGCGGCTGGGGTTGCGGCTGATATTGCGGTTGCGGACGGTGCTCGCGCTCGCGATGGTGTTCGCGCGGCTGCTGGTCGCGCTGGAAGGGCTGGCCGTCGCCGCGCTGCTCGCGCGGATTGTTGTCGCGGACGTAGGGCTGCGGCTGCTGCGGGACGAAGCCCGGCTCCTGGCCGAAATGCGAGAAGCTCTCGCCGTCGTCGTCGCCGTCTTCCGTCACCGGCTGCATTTCGGTATCGACGCGCGGCTGCGGCTGGTTCTGCCGGAATTGCTCCTGCGCGGCTGCGATCAGGCGGAAATAATGTTCGGCGTGCTGGTAGTAGTTCTCGGCTGCGACCGGGTCGCCGGAAGAGCGCGCGTCGCGCGCCAGCTGAACGTATTTCTCGGCGACGTGCGAGGCGGTGCCGCGGATCTTGATATCGGGCCCGTTCGATTCGAACACCCGGGTCATCGGGTTTTGACCGCGCCGGTTATTATTGTTGTTGTTGCTATTGTTGTTATTCCGGTTACGCATCCGCTTGTTGTTCTGACCGTTTCTCATGTCTCGCCTTTATTCCAGCCCTGAAGTTAATGCAGTTGCCGTCGTAGCCTGATCCGACCCGGCGCGCGTTCAGACGCACCGAATCACGATGCCGTTCAGATTCATGTCGTCGATTTCGCCAACCATCGCGTTCAGCAAAGACGCGTTCCCCCACCGGCGGCGTACAACGCCCGCCGGACCAAATCGTTCAGCCTGCCAAAACCAGCCTAATCGTCTTGCGTGACGACTTTGCGTGACCAGCTGTTGCGTAAGTCTTCAAGCGCAATATCAGGCTTTCGTTCGCTTTACGGTCGAGAGCAGCACAGCTCCAGCTATTGCGCTCAATTCGACCTGCTTTTGGAACCTTTCACCCGGCGGGCTCTCGTTTCGAGAACTCTGGCCTCACCCGCATCGTCTTACGGGGCCAGCAACCCTGGACCGATGTTGTGGCCGGAACGTAGTCGCTCCCGGGGAATATTCCAAGGGGTTTTTTTGCGTTCCAAAAGGACTTTATCGGGCCATTTTGTGACCCGCGACGGCCCTCGGAATGCCCGCCAGGTCGGCTTTGGGGGCTGTCACAGGCATTAACCCTGCGGCCGCCATCAAGGCCTGGATAGGGCCGCTTTGGCCTTGTCCGGCTTCCACAACGAGGGGGGCGCCCGCTGCCAGAAGGCGCGCCGCCTGGGGGATTAGGGCGCGGTAGGCATCCAGCCCGTCGGCGCCGCCATCGAGCGCGGCCGGCGGATCATGATTCCGCACCTCTGCCGCCAGCCCATCGATATCCGCCGTGCGGATATAGGGCGGATTCGAAACGATCAGATCGAACGGGCCGATTAGTCCGCTTGCATAATCGCACGCGATGAACGTCGCGCGATCCGATAGCCCTGCGCGCGCTGCATTGGCTCCGGCGGTTTGCAAGGCGGCTTGCGAAATGTCGGTTCCGAATCCTTGCGCCGCCGGCAATTCGGACAGCAGCGCCAGAAGAATTGCGCCGGTGCCGGTGCCGAGGTCGGCGATGCGCAACGGGCGATCGAGGTCGCCATCGGCGCGCAACAGCTCCAGCGCCAGTTCGACTACCGTCTCGGTATCGGGCCGCGGCACCAGTGTCGCGGATGAGAGCTGCAGCGGCAGGCCCCAAAATTCCTTCTCGCCGAGAATGCGCGCAACCGGCTCGCCCGCGAGACGACGGCGCGCGAAGTCCTCGAGGCGTGCCGATTCGTCCGGGGTGAGTTGGCGGCGTGCGGCCGATATCAAGCCGGTCAGGTCGAGGCCAAGTGCATGGCCCGTCAGGAGCCGCGCGTCGAGTTCGGCGGATTCGACGGCGGCGGTTTTGAGTCGCGCGGTGAGCGCGCGCCGCGCGGCCTCGACGGTCGGTGCGCTCACGCCACCGCGCCTTGCGCAGCAAGCTGGGCGGCCTGATGCTCAGTCGTCAGCGCGTCGATCAATTCGCCCAGCGCCTCGCCCGAAATCACCTGCGGCAATTTGTAGAGCGTCAGGTTGATGCGGTGGTCGGTGACGCGGCCTTGCGGGAAATTATAGGTGCGGATGCGCTCGCTTCGGTCGCCGGAGCCGACCTTCTCCTTGCGATCCGCGGAGCGCGCGGCATCGACGCGCTGGCGTTCGGCGTCATAGATGCGTGAGCGCAGGATGTTCATCGCGGAGGCGCGGTTCTTGTGCTGCGAGCGGCTGTCCTGCATCATCACCACAATGCCGGTCGGAATATGGGTGATGCGGATGGCCGATTCGGTCTTGTTGACGTGCTGGCCGCCGGCGCCCTGCGCGCGCATGGTCTCGATCCGCAGATCGTCGTTCTTGATGTCGACATCGACGTCCTCGACCTCGGGCAGCACGGCGACCGTTGCCGCCGAAGTGTGAATGCGCCCCTGCGTCTCGGTGTCGGGCACGCGCTGTACACGATGCACGCCGGACTCGAACTTCAGCTTGGCGAACGCGCCGCGGCCCTGCACTTCGGCGATGATTTCCTTGAAGCCGCCCATGGTGCCTTCGGAGGCCGAGATCACCTCGACCTTCCAGCCCTGCAGGCCGGCAAACCGTTCATACATCCGGAACAGGTCGCCGGCGAACAGCGAGGCTTCGTCACCGCCGGTGCCGGCGCGGATTTCCAGCATCACGTTGCGGTCGTCCATGGCGTCCTTGGGCAGCAGCGCCACGCGGATCTTCTGCTCCAGTTCGGCCACGCGCGCCTGCAGCGTCTCGAGCTCGGTTTCGGCCATGCTGCGTATTTCCGGATCGCTGGCGGAATCCGCCATCAGCGATTCGGCGCCCGCAATCTCGGCCCGTGCCGCGCGATAGTCTTTCACCGCGTCGATCAGCGGGTTGAGCTCGGCGAGCTCGCGCGTGATCTGGACGTATTTCTCGGAATTCACCTGGCCCAGCAACTCGGATTCGAGCGAGGCGTGGTGGGCGAGCAGGATATCGAGTTTGGCTTCGGGTAGCATGGCGTTGTTCTCAGGGCAGCAGATGCGGACGGCTAAGTTGGCGGGACAGAGCCTCGCTACAACGACAGCCCCTCGGCTTCCGCGAATTCCGTCAGTTTCTTCCGGATCGAGACGCTGCCGGCCGGCGCGTCAATCAGCGGCATCAGGACAGACTCGGCCTTCTTGGCGTCGAGGTCGAGGATCATCGCCTTCACCGGACCGTGCCCGGTGGCGGACAGCGACAGCGAGCGGTAACCCAGCGCAATCAGGGCCAGCGCGCCGAGCGGCTTTGAGGCCATCTCGCCGCAGAGCGACGCCGTCTTCTTTGCCGCATCGGCCTTGCGCACGATGTCGCGCAGCGCACGCATGATCGGCGCCGACATGGTGTCGAACCGTTCGGAAACCTTGGCGTTGCCGCGATCGACCGCGAACATGAACTGGAACAGGTCGTTCGATCCGACCGAAACGAAATCGACCTTTTTTAACAGTTCGTCGAGCTGATAGAGCAGCGCCGGCACTTCCACCATGGTGCCGACGTCGATCCGTTCCGGCAGCGCATGGCCGTGCTGGCGCAAATAGGTCAGCTCGCGCTCGACAATCGCCTTGGCCTGGTCGAATTCGGCGACATCGGAAATCATCGGGAACATGATCTTCAGCGCGCGGCCGCCGCCGGCCCGCAGCAACGCGCGGATCTGGCCGCGCAATAGTCCTGGCCGGTCCAGCCCGAGCCGGATCGCCCGCCAGCCGAGCGCGGGATTTTCCTCGACCACGGTCTCCATATAGGGCAGCGCCTTGTCGCCGCCGATATCGAGGGTGCGGAACGTCACGGGCTTGGAGCCGGCGGCGTCCAGTACGGTGCGATAGAGCGCCAGCTGGTCGGAGGATCGCGGCAGGCTCTGGCCGACCATGAACTGCAACTCGGTGCGGAACAGCCCGATGCCGGCGCTACCGGTGTCGTCGATATGCGGCAGGTCGATCACGAGGCCCGCATTGATCATCAGTTCGACCGGCTGGCCGTCCTTGGTGACGCAAGGCATGTCGCGCAGCGCGGCATACTGCGCCTGCCGCCGCGCACGAAACCGCACCCGCTCGGCATAGGCCGATTCGATCTCGGCCGAGGGGCGGACATAGATCGAGCCCGAAGTGCCGTCGACGATGATGGCGTCGCCGGGATCGGCGATGCCGGGCGCGTTCGGCACCTCGCCGACGGCGGGGATACCGAGTGCGCGCGCCACGATCGAGACGTGGGAGTTGGCGGTGCCTTCCTCCAGCACCAGTCCGCGCAGGCGCTTGCGGTCATAGTCGAGCAGCGCCGCGGGGCCCATCGCGCGCGCGATCAGGATGGCGTTTTCGGGAAGCTGCTCGCGCGACGGCGCGTGGTCCTGCCCCACCAATTGCCGCATCAAGCGGTGGCCGAGATCTTCCAGATCGTGCAGGCGGTCGCGCAAATAGGGATCGGTCGAGCGCAGCATGCGCGCGCGGGTGTCGGACTGCACGCGTTCGACGGCGGCTTCGGCGGTGAGGCCGGTGGCGACCGCCTCGTGCAATTTGTGCGACCAGCCGTGGTCGTTGGCGAACATCCGATAGGCTTCCAGCACCTCGCGGTGCTCGCCGCCCTCGGCGACGTCGCCGCGCTCCAGCATGCGGTCGAGGTCGGCGCGCAGCTTGGTCAGCGCCGCATCCAGCTTCTTGATTTCCTTCGGCAGGTCTTCGGCGATGTAGTTGGTGATGACGACGCGCGGCTCGTGCAGCACGACATGGCCGAGCGCGATGCCGTCGGAGAGGATCGCGCCTGTCTTGTGCAGGGAATGCCGCGCCGCTGGTTCCGCGCCGGGTTGTGCCAGCGCCGCCAGTTCGCCGGAGGCGATCATTTCCGCCAGCACCATGGCGGTGGTCTGCAGCGCCTCGACCTCTTCCTCGACATAGGTGCGCTTGGCGCGGTTCTGGACGACCAGCACGCCGAGCGTGTTGCCGGCCCGCAGGATCGGCACGCCGAGGAACGAATGGTAGATTTCTTCGCCGGTCTCGGGGCGGAACGAGAAGGCCGGGTGGTTTTGCGCGTCCGAGAGGTTGAGCGGGCTCGCCTCGCTGGCGACCAGGCCGACGAGGCCCTCATGCGCGTTCAGCACCGTTCGGTGCACCGCGTCGCGGTTCAGACCTTCGGTGGCATAGAGTTCGAGCGTGTTATCGATGCGCAGCACGTAGCAGGAGCAGACCTCGGCCACCATGTTGGCCGCGATCAGCACCACGATCTTGTCCAGGCGCTCCTGCGCCGAGACCTTCTCCGCCATGGTTTCGCGGAGCCGTCTCAACAAGACGCGGGGGCCTCCCGACGTGCTCCGCATGTGCTGGTATCCTCCCCCGCGAGTCCAGCCTGCCGGGTGGCCGGCAGCTGGCGTGAAACGCACGAAACACTACAATTTTATTCATTCGGCGCGACCGCAGGCACCTGATCCCGGCCGAATCGGGATCGCCAAAACCGTGGCGCAGTTTGCGGCAACCCACCTCATAGGCCGTATAGCCAATCGAGGCTTGTTTTGCCAAGCAAAACGCTTGCCAGAAGCAATAACGTGTATGTCAGAGCCGATGCTGCGCCAGCGAAGTGCATGGCCTGCCAAAACGCCGCCGGTTTGGCGATCAGACCATGCGCTAAATTTGAGAGAAAATCGTTCTAAGTCTGGTCGAGCCCGTAGAGCGTGTGCAGCGTGCGCACCGCAAGTTCGGTATAGGCGGCGTCGATCAGCACCGAAAACTTGATCTCGGAGGTGGTAATGGCGCGGATATTGATATTGCGCTCGGACAACGCCTTGAACGCCTTCGCCGCGACGCCAGCATGGCTGCGCATGCCGCTGCCGATCACGGAGACCTTCGACACGTCGGTGGCACTGTCGAGCCTGATATAGCCGATCTTGCCCTTCGACGAGGTAATGGTGTCGCGGGCGCGGTTATAGTCGGAGGCCGGAACGGTGAAGGTGAGGTCGGTGGTCTTGCCGTCCTCGGAGACGTTCTGGACGATCATGTCGACATTGATGTTGGCATCCGCCAGCGGCCCGAAGATCGCGGCGGCGACGCCGGGCTTGTCCTCGATCTGGCGCAGGGAAATCTGGGCTTCGTCCTTGGTGAAGGCGATGCCGGTGACGACGTGGCTTTCCATGATTTCCTCCTCGCTGCAGATCAGCGTGCCTGGCGGCGTGCCGTGCGGGTCGATATCCTCGGGCTTGTCGAAGCTGGAACGGACGAACACGGGCATGTTGTGCACCATGCCGAGTTCCACCGAGCGCACCTGCAGGACCTTGGCGCCCAGCGACGCCAGTTCCAGCATATCCTCGAAGGCGATCTTGTCGAGCCGCCGCGCCTTGGGAACCACCCGCGGATCGGTGGTGTAGACGCCGTCCACGTCGGTATAGATGTCGCAGCGGTCGGCGCGGATCGCGGCCGCAATGGCCACCGCCGAGGTGTCCGAGCCGCCGCGCCCGAGCGTGGTTACCCGGTTGGTCTGCGGATTGATGCCCTGAAAGCCGGCAATGACGGCGACTTCCTTGCGATCCTTGAAGCGGGCACTGATCTCGGTGCCGTCGATCTCCAGAATCCGCGCCGAGGCGTGGGCGTCGGAGGTCTTGATCGGGATCTGCCAGCCCTGCCAGGAGCGGGCCTGGATCCCCATGCCCTGCAACACGATCGCGAGCAGGCCCGAGGTCACCTGTTCGCCGGATGCCACCACGGCGTCATATTCCCGCGCATCATGCAGCGGCGAGGCGTCGCGGCACCATTCCACCAGCTCGTTGGTCTTGCCGGCCATGGCCGACACGACGATGGCGACATCGTGTCCGGCATCGACTTCGCGCTTGACGTGACGCGCGACGTTGCGGATTCGGTCGATGTTTGCGACGGACGTACCGCCGAATTTCATCACGAGGCGGCCCATGACGACGCGTGCATTCCCTGTGAGGATAAGTTAGGTGACCCGTACGGAAAGTGGAGCGCCCGGGCCGAAAGCGGCGTATACATAGCGGCGCGGTCCGGAGCAAGCAACCAGCTTCGTTTTCGGCCCAAAAATGGCGCAAATGGCTGTGGTAGCGGGTTAATTCAGGGTAGGCGTATGGGCCGTTATATCGATGATATCCTGCAGCCCGGCGAGAGGGTGCTGTATTCGACCAACGCGCACTGGATATTTTTCCTGCCTGCGATCGCGGGCTGGGTCGTGGCGATCGCGTTTCTGGTGCTCTCCCGCCTGGTCGCGGCCGACACGCCGATGTTGCTGTGCCTGTCGATGGCCGCGATATCAGCGATTTTCGCGCTGTACAAAACGGCCACCGCCTGGTTCTACCACTGGACCACCGAGACTGACGTTACGAATATGCGCGTGGTCCACAAGACCGGCTTCATCAAGCGGCAAACGTTCGAGATGGGCATCGACAAGGTCGAGAGCGTCGACGTCAACCAGAGCATTCTCGGCCGCATCCTCAATTACGGCGACGTGTCGATCTTCGGAGTCGGCGAGGGCAACAAGACGATCGACACCATTGCGTCGCCGCTGGCGTTTCGCAATGCCATCACGACGCGACCGCCCGGCACCTGACCCATGGCCATGCAGCAAAATTCCTCCGCCGGATTCTCCGGTTCCACGGTCGACCCCGCCGAAGTCGCAAAATTTTCAAAATTATCCGACGAGTGGTGGGACCCCAAAGGCAAGATGGCTCCGCTGCACAAGATCAATCCGCTGCGGCTGGCCTATATCCGCGACGCCGCATGCCGCAAGTTCGACCGCAACGCCAGGAGCCTGAGTTGCCTGTCGGGCCTGCGCATCCTCGATATCGGTTGCGGCGCGGGGCTGTTGTGCGAGCCGTTCACCCGGCTGGGCGCGCAGGTGATCGGGATCGATCCGTCCGCGACCAACATCGCCGCCGCGAGGCTGCATGCCGACAAGGGACATCTGTCGATCGACTACCGCTGCACCACGGTCGAGACGATGGACGTGCGCGAGCGCTTCGACGTCGTGCTGGCGATGGAAGTGATCGAGCATGTCACCGATGTCGGCGCGTTCCTCTCTCGCTGTGCGGCCATGGTCAAGCCGGGCGGCTTGATGGTGGTCTCGACGCTGAACCGCAACTGGAAGAGCTTTGCGCTCGCGATCGTCGGCGCCGAATATGTGCTGCGCTGGCTGCCGCGCGGCACCCACCAGTGGGACAAGTTCGTTACCCCCGACGAACTCGCCCGGCATCTCGCCCACAACAAGCTCACCATCACCGAGCAGGCCGGCGTGGTCTATAACCCGCTCGCCGATCGATGGAGCATCTCGTCCGACATGGACGTGAATTACATGGTGGTGGCGGAGGGGGCGTAGGAGTTTTGTGGTGGGCACGCTAGCCGCATCAGCGGTGTCGTCCCTGCGAACGCAGGGACCCATAACCACATGTGTTCGTTGTCGCGCGAAAGCCGTCGACTAGCGGAATAAAATTGAGAAGCCGCGGCGTATGGGTCCCTGCGTTCGCAGGGACGACACTGCGTTTTTGGCCAGATGCAATCCTGTCATGACGCTGTTCCCGTTGACCTGACGCATCCCGCCCGGCACGGTGCGTCAGCATCCCGCCGGTATTTCCCATGCTCTCCGTCGCCACGCTCTGGATTCCCTTCACCATCATCGCTGCGCTGGGCCAGGTCGCCCGCAATGCGATGCAGCGGTCGTTGACGGGTCCGCTCGGGACCTGGGGCGCAACCAACATTCGTTTCCTGTTCGGCTTTCCGTTCTCGATCATCTTCTTCGCGGTCGTGATAGCCGTGACCGGCGACGGCGTGCCGTGGCCGACCGCCGCCTTCTGGCCGTGGCTGTTGCTCGGCGCACTCAGCCAGATCGTCGCCACCGGTTTGATGTTGCTGGCGATGAACGATCGCTCCTTCGTCGTGACGACGGCGTACCTCAAGACCGAAGCGATCCAGACCGCGATCTTCGGCTTCATCTTCCTCAGCGACCATTTAACGGTGCTGAAAGTGATCGCGATCCTGATCGCGACCATCGGCGTGGTCATCACGGCGCTGCGGCCGGGCGGCGAAAAAGGCTTTGCGGAGTTGAAGCCAACGATCATCGGTCTGGTCGCTGCCGGTTGCTTCGCGCTTTCGGCGATCGGCTTTCGCGGCGCCATCATCACCGTGCCCGGCGTCTCCTTCGTAACGGCGGCGTCCTATACGCTGGTGTTCGGCCTGTTCGTGCAGACACTGGTGCTGACGATTTATCTGCTCGCCCGCGCGCCCGATGTGCTGGTGAAGATTTTCGGCCTGTGGCGGCCCTCGATGCTCGCGGGCTTCATGGGCGCGTTCGCCTCGCAGTTCTGGTTCCTGGCGTTTGCGCTGACGGCGGCCGCCAATGTGCGGACGCTGGCGCTGGTCGAGGTGCTGTTCGCGCAGGCGGTGGCGTATTATTCGTTCAAGCAGCCGCTATCGGCGCGTGAACTGGCCGGCATCGTACTGATCGTGGCCGGCGTGGCGTTGCTGGTAGCTGCTTGATTCGGGAATCGTGGGGTGGGCAAAGGCGCGTTTGCGCCGTGCCCACCATCTTCCGCCACAGGATATTAGCTGTGAAATGGTGGGCACGCTTCGCTTTGCCCACCCTACGAAAACGCGCCGCGCATCAATTCCTGTCTTCCGGCAGCACCGGCAGCGGCGAGACCTCGACGCCTTCGTCGATCAGCGCGCGCGCTTCGTCCGGCGAGGCCTCGCCGTAGATCGGGCGATGCTCGATATCGCCGTAATGCATCTTGCGCGCTTCGTTGGGGAAGCGCTCGCCGACATTGTCGGCATTTTTGACGATGTGATCGCGCAATTCCTTGAGCTTGGCGCGCAGCTCGCGCTCCTGCGCCATCAGGAGTGGCGTCGATTCCGATGATGCCGTTGCTTCCGCAGGCGCTGCCGGCGTAGGCCGGGCGGCCTCGCGGCCCTTCTTGCTCACGATCTGCGGGGCCATGATGGCGCGCTCGACCTTGACAGAGCCGCAGGCGGGGCAGCTCACCAGTTTGCGCTTTTCCTGGCTTTCATAGGCCGCGGAGCTTTGAAACCAGCTTTCGAACGCATGGCCCTTCTCGCAGCGAAGGTTGTAGCGGATCATGCCGAACCCCGGACCAGATGCAGATGCTCGGGGCCGGCCTTGGGATCGGCAATGCCGAAGCGGCGTCCGTGCTGCAGCGACGGCACAGCCTTGCGTGCGGTCTCAACCTTCGACGGGTCGATCTGCGCAAGGAAAACGCCGGGCTCGACGCCGCCCTCGGCGAGAATCTCGCCCCAGGGGGCGATGATCAGCGAATGGCCGTAGGTCTCGCGCTTGTTCTCATGCATGCCGGCCTGCGCCGCGGCGAAGACGAAGCAACCGGTCTCGATGGCGCGGGCGCGCAACAGCGTGTGCCAATGCGCCTCGCCGGTCTTTCTGGTGAAGGCCGACGGCACGGTGAGGAACGACGCGCCGGCTTCGGCCAATGCGCGATAGAGCGCCGGAAAGCGCACGTCGTAACAGATCGTGAGACCAATCCGGCCCCACGGCAGATCCGAGATCACGGCCGTTTCGCCCGGCTGATAATTGGCTGACTCGCGATAGCTCTCGCCGCCGGGCAGATCGATATCGAACATATGGATCTTGTCGTAGCAGGCGAGCAGATTGCCGTCGGGCCCGATCAGGAAGGAGCGATTGACCGCGCGCTCCGGCGAAAAGCGCAGCGCCAGCGAGCCGATATGGAGATGGATCTTCAATTCCGCGGCGAGCGCACGATAGGCCTTCAGCGAGAGATCGCCTTCCTCTGGCGCGAGATGCTCGAACAGCGCCTTGCGGTTCAGTTGCATCATGTTGCTCACCTCGGGGGTAAGCACGTAATCGGCGCCTTGGGCTGCGGCCTCGCGAATCAGCTTGGTGCCTTGCTCGAGGCTCGGCTCGGGCAACAGCCCGGTGCGCATCTGCACCATGGCGGCGGTAAAGGTCGAGCCAGCGCTCATGAGGAAGCCTCTTCTCCCGCCAGCAGGCCATCGAGCTTGCCCGCGCGGTCCAGCGCGTAGAGCTCGTCACAGCCGCCGACATGGGTTGTGCCGATAAAAATCTGCGGAAAGGTCGAGCCGTGGCCGGCGCGATCGTACATCTGCTCGCGATAGGCCGCGTCGGTCGCCACGTTCAATTCCGTGAACGCGGCGTTCTTGCGCGTCAGCAACGATTTGGCAGCGGTACAATAGCCGCAGCCCGGGCGGGTGTAGATTTCAATGGCAGTCATGGCGCGCTCTGGTTGGCAAGTGTTTGAATTATATGGGAGCGCGGTGGCTGTCCACAACCCGCGCGAATACCAGTACGTCGACCTGTGCGGCTTTGGCGCGCAGTAGCGCCCGGGCGCAGGCGTCGGTCGTGGCGCCTGACGTCAGCACATCGTCGATCAGGATGACACGGCGGCCCTGGATATCAGCGCATGCGATCGGCGGCGACCTTGAAGGCGCCCTGCACATTGCTGGCACGCTGCGGACGGGACAGGCCAATTTGTTGCTCGGTCGCGCGAATGCGGCGAAGCGCCTCGGAGGCCAGTTTTACGCCGCTTTGGCGCGAAATCACCAGCGCCAGCGCGCCGGACTGGTTGTAGCGGCGGCTCCAGCCGCGCCGCCAGTGCAGCGGAACCGGCACCAGCACGTCGGCCTCTGCGAGCAATTCCTGGCCGGCGCGGGCCATCCAGCGGCCCATCGCGGGCGCCAGATCGGTGCGGTCCTGGTATTTCAGCGAATGAACCAGCGTGCGGGCGACGTCGTCATAGCGCACCGCGGCGCGGGCGCGCTGGTAGGCCGGTGGGCTGGCGATCGCTTCCATCGACAGCAATTCCGGACCGGGATCGTACACAAAGGGAATGCCGAGCCGCGGACAGAACGGCGGCGCGATGAACGACAGTTTCGCCCAGCACGCCGCGCAGACGCCCTCGCCATCGACCGGCTCGCGGCAGGAAACGCACAGCGTCGGCAGCGCGATGTCGAGCGCAAGCCGCGGCAGATGCGCAAACGCGTCGCGGCAGGCGCTCAACGCGCCGCGAAGATGGCTGGAAATGGAGCGTGGTGGTGATGCCTCGGCGTCCATCGGGAGAAGCTAGCGCCGTCCTGCACCACGCTCAAGTCGATGAACTGTTGTTATCTGCCCCCGGCTTCCGGCTCTTTCGGAAGCACGGGCCGGAAGAATGATCGCTCAAAGCGGATGAAGCAGCGAGTTTGCTTTGCGAAGGTGAGCGCTTTCTGAACGTCCGGATCTCCGGCGCTGTCTTTTCGATACTGTTCGTAGGCCGCGAAGCTCGGGAAGCTGAACATCCCGAGGGCAACGTCGCTCGCCCCCTCCGATGGCAGGAAGTACCCATGGTGGATGCCGCCGAATCTCGGCAGCAGTTCCAGCCACATCCTGCCGTAAGCTTCGAACTCGGCGAGTTTGTCCGGGTTGACTTCGTATCGCAGGTAACAAGTGATCATCGTCTGATGCTCCGTCTCGCGACGAACCTGGCGCTGATTAATAGCTTGGCCGCAAGCGTGCGGTCACGCCCGAACTTCGCGAAAGAGGCTTTATCTCGTGGTTCGAGGCTTACGAAGCCGCGCCCGTCATGAAGAGGGATTGAGATGGATCTCTGACCGTCGTACCAACCGGCATGGCTTCGAACCCGACCGCCGCCCCCATCCTGTTCGACCGCGCATTGCTGCGCGCGCGCATCGAGCGCGCGCGGCGTGGCGGGCCGGTGACGTTCCTGCTTGATCGCGTCAGGGAGGACCTGGAGGAGCGGTTGCAGGCGGTGATGCGGAATTTTGCCGATGTCGCCGATATCTGGACGCCGGGCGAATTGCTGCGAAAGCCCATCGCCGATCGCTTCCAGTCGATCAGGCGCATCGATCTCGATCAGTTCGAAACGCTGCCGCTGCAACCACAATCGCTCGACCTCGCCGTCTCGGCGCTCGCATTCCAGTTCGTCAACGATCTCCCCGGCGTGCTCGCACAGATGCGGCGCGCTCTAAAGCCGGACGGGCTGTTGCTCGCGGCAATGCTCGGCGGCGATACGCTGACCGAGCTTCGGCAAAGCTTCGCCGCCGCGGAAGCCGAATGCGAGGGCGGGGTGTCTCCGCGGGTCGCGCCGTTTGCGGACTTGCGCGATATTGGCGCGCTGCTGCAGCGCGCCGGCTTTGCGCTGCCGGTCACCGACGTCGACCGCGTTGTGGTGCGCTACGACAGCGCGTTCGCGCTGATGCAGGATTTGAGGCGCATGGGCGCGACCAACATCCTTCGCGAACGCCGGCGCACGCCGACCCGCCGCGCCACCATGCTGCGCATGGCGCAGATTTACGGTGAACGTTTTGCCGACGCGGACGACCGCATCCGTGCCACCTTCGATATTGTCTGGCTCTCCGGCTGGGCGCCGCATGAGAGCCAGCAAAAGCCGTTGAAGCCGGGCTCGGCGAAAGCGAGCCTGGAGGCGGCGGTGAAGAAGACTGCTCCCAAATAGACAACCTAAAGGGGATGAGATCAGGTTGGGCCGTGACGACGGACCATTTTTCTTCTCGTGCGCCGGACGCAAGCAGCACGAGTGCGGCGAGCCGGCCCCATCTACTTTGCATGGGGTTGTTTTCGCGATTTTGTGTCGGGGCTCTGCGTGCGGCGGAAGAGGCGCTGCGCTCACATCAACAAATCAATCAGATGCGGGATCAGCGGAATGTCCGCAGGCGGCATCGGATAGTCGCGCAGCTTGTTGGCGCGGACCCAGGCCAGTTGCTGGCCCTCGCGCGCGGTCACCATGCCCTCCCAGCGCCGGCAGATGTAGAGCGGCATCAGCAAATGGAAGCTGTCATAGGCGTGGCTCGCGAACGTCAGCGGCGCCAGGCATGGCTCGCTGACGTCGATCCCGATCTCCTCGTGTAGTTCGCGGATCAGCGTCTGCTCCGGCCGTTCGCCGGGCTCGACCTTGCCGCCGGGAAACTCCCACAGGCCTGCGAGCGCCTTGCCTTCCGGGCGTTGCGCGATCAGCACGCGCTTGTCGGCATCGACCAGGGCGCAGGCGACCACGAGGGTGAGCTTGATGTCAGCCATGCGCCGGTGTCTCGCTTACGATCGGTAGTCGCCATTGATCGCGACATATTCCTTGGTGAGGTCGCAGGTCAGCACGCGGTCGCGGCCCTTGCCGAGGCCGAGCGCGACCTTGATCTGGATCTTCGGGTTCTTCATCACCTCGGAAACCTCGGCCTCGTTGTAGGACGGATCGCGCGCACCGCTTTTGGCGACGCGAATGCCGTTGAACGAGATCGAAAGCTTGTCGCGGTTGGCGGGCTCGCCGGCCTTGCCGACCGCCATCACCACGCGGCCCCAATTGGCGTCCTCGCCGGCGATCGCCGTCTTCACCAGCGGCGAATTCGCGATCGACATCGCGATTCGGCGCGCCGAGGTTTTTGTGGTCGCGCCTTCGACGATCACCTCGACCAGCTTGCGCGCGCCTTCGCCGTCGCGGGCCACCTGTTCGGCAAGGTTGGCGAGCACGTCGCGGAAGGCTTTGGCGAACGCCTTCAGGCGCGGGTCGCTGGCGCGGCTGATCTTCGGCGCGCCGTTGGCTGCGGCCGCGCCGGTCGCAAAGGCGAGCAGGGTGTCCGACGTCGAGGTGTCGCTGTCGATGGTGACGGCGTTGAACGTATCCTCGACGCCGCTCTTGAGCAGCGACTGCAGCACGGCCGACGACAGCGGCGCGTCAGTGAACACAAAGGACAGCATGGTCGCCATATCGGGCATGATCATGCCGGCGCCCTTGGCCATGCCGTTGATGGTGACCTTGGCCTTGCCGAGCTTCACCGTAGCGGTTGCGACCTTCGGGAAAGTATCAGTGGTCATGATTGCCTTGGCAGCATCCATCCAGTGGTCGGGCGTGGCGGCCTCAGTCAGCGTCGCCAGCACGCCGTCGAATTTGGTGGCGTCGAGCGGCTCGCCGATTACGCCGGTGGAGGCCAGGAACACGTCGCCGGTCGTGCAGCCGACTGCCTTCGCTGCGGTTTGCGCGGTCAGCGCCGTCGACTGCTTGCCGGTCTTGCCGGTGAATGCGTTGGCGTTGCCGGAATTCACCACCAGCGCGCGGGCCTGTCCCCGGCCGAGCTTGGCGCGGCACCATTCAACGGGAGCGGACGGGCATTTCGATTTGGTGAAGACGCCGGCGACCGTGGTGCCCTTGTCCATGACGGCGAGCAGCACGTCGGTCCGCCCCTTGTAGCGGATGCCGGCGGCGGCGGTGGCGAGTTTCACACCCGCGATCGCGGGCATCTCGGGGACATCGATCGGGGCGAGAGGGGAGACGGGTGTGGACATGGGTGCACCTTCTTCGACCAGATCAACCGTAGCCGGACCTGGCCCGGCCATCCACGCCTTCAGGGCCGGTCAACAGGTCCCCAGACATGGAACGGCCGGGCGCTTCGGCCCGGCCATGACGATGGTAGATACTATCGGTCTGAAAGAAGTAACAGCGATTTTTTACTTCTTCGCCGGGGGCGCCATCTTGGAATCCGCAGGCTTGGCGGCGTCCGGCTTGGCGGCTTCGGCCGGCTTGTCCATGCGCTCGACCTTGGCGGCCTCACGCAGCTTGGCGACGTATTCGGCCTGCGCCTTGCGCGTCACATAGGTCTCGATCTGGGCCTTGACCTGCTCGAAGTCGGGGGCCTTGCGGGCGCGCTTTTCCTCGACCTTGATGATGTGCCAGCCGAATTGCGACTTGACGGGATCGGAGATCTTGCCGGGTTCGAGCGTGAAGGCCACGGCGGAGAATTCCGGCACCATCTGTTCCTTGGTGAAGAAGCCGAGATCGCCGCCATCGGAGGCACCGGGGTCCTTGGACTTCTTCTTCGCCAGTTCGGCGAAGTCGCCGCCCTTCTTCAGTTCTTCCGCGATCGCCTTGGCCTCGTCCTCGGTCTCGACCAGGATGTGCCGGGCGTGGACTTCCATTTCGCCGGTGATCTGCTTGGCGGCCTCCTCATAGACCTTCTTCATGGCCTCGTCGGTGGTCGCAGCCTTACCCTCGGTGGCGAGCAGGTTGTCCATCAGCAGGCGGCTGCGGCTGAACGCCAGGCGCCTCTTGAAGTCTTCGGAATTCTCGACCTTCTTGTCCTCGGCGGCCTTGGCGACGATTTTCAGGTCGATCAGGAAGGCCAGCACATTGTCCTTCTTGGTCGCCGGGTCCATTTGCGCGAGGCTGGGGCCGAGTTCCTCTTCCGCGAGCGCCACATCGCTCTGGCGGATCTCGACACCGTTAACCTTGGCGAGAACGGGGTTGTCCTGGGCACGAACCGGCAGGCTGGCGGCCAGAACCGCGGCCAGACAGGCCGTCGCGGCCAGGGAGGCGAGGCCGAAGCGCAGGCCGGTTTTCGTTTCCGGGAACGAGGTGGTCATGGAAAATCCTTGTCTTGAAGAAGGGGCGGCAAAGGCGGCGGGACACTCGCCCAATCATGCGGCCTTGGCAACGCGAAAAGTCTGTCAAAATGATGAATTCCTTGACAGATGGACCCACGTTGACAAGGCCCCGACCCAGCCATATCTGTGCCGGAACCTCCAGCGGCGATAGCGCTTATTTTGCTGCGTTTTTTGCCGTTGAACCTTGGATTGCTTAATTCCCACTCATTAGGCGGATGGCCCCCGGGACGGGGTGTTTGCCGCGATGCGTCACGGTGAGTTGATAGGCAACTTGGTGGTCCACGTCACGGCTCGCAACGCAAGTAACGGCAAAGGCAGGAATTGGCATGATCGGCGCGCTCGCCCGCAAGTTTTTCGGCTCCGCCAACGACCGGCGGGTGAAGGGGTATCAGTCCCGCGTCAACGACATCAACGCGCTTGAGCCCGAGCTTGCCGCGCTGTCGGACGAGGCGCTGAAAGCGCGCACCGTCGAGTTCCGCCAGCAGCTTGCCGACGGCAAGACGCTCGATGACCTCCTGGTTCCGGCCTTCGCCACCGTGCGCGAGGCCGCCAAGCGCACCCTCGGCCAGCGGCATTTCGACGTCCAGCTGATCGGCGGCATGGTGCTGCATGAGGGCGACATCGCCGAGATGAAGACCGGCGAAGGCAAGACGCTGGTGGCAACGCTGGCGGTCTATCTCAACGCGCTGGCCGGCAAGGGCGTCCATGTCGTCACCGTCAACGACTACCTCGCCCGCCGCGATAGCGAATGGATGGGCCAGATCTACCAGTTCCTCGGACTGACCGTCGGCGTGATCGTCCACGGCCTCGACGATGCCGAGCGCAAGGAAGCCTATTCGCGCGACATCACCTACGGCACCAACAACGAATACGGTTTCGACTATCTGCGCGACAACATGAAGTACCGGCTCGAGGACATGGTCCAGCGCAGCCACTTCTACGCCATCGTCGACGAAGTCGACTCGATCCTGATCGACGAGGCGCGCACGCCGCTGATCATCTCCGGCCCGCTCGACGACCGCTCGGATTTCTACAACACCATCGACACCTTCTTCCCCAAGCTCGACAAGACGGATTACGAGGTCGACGAGAAGCAGCGCACGGTGACGCTTACCGAAGGCGGCATGGAGAAGCTCGAAAACCTGCTTCGCGATGCCGGCCAGCTCAAGGGCGATTCGCTCTACGACGTCGAGAACGTCTCCGTCGTTCACCACATCAACCAGGCGCTGCGGGCGCACTCGCTGTTCACCCGCGACAAGGATTACATCGTCCGCGATGGCGAAGTCGTCATCATCGACGAATTCACCGGCCGCATGATGCAGGGCCGCCGCTATTCCGAAGGCCTGCACCAGGCGCTGGAAGCCAAGGAGCATGTCCAGGTCCAGCCGGAAAACCAGACGCTCGCCTCGATCACGTTCCAGAACTATTTCCGGATGTACGAAAAGCTCGCCGGCATGACCGGTACGGCGCTGACCGAAGCCGACGAATTGTTCGACATCTACAAGCTCGAAGTCGTCGAAATCCCGACCAACGTGCCGGTGGCGCGTCTCGATGAGGACGATGAGGTCTACCGCACCCAGAACGAGAAATACGCCGCGATCCTGGCCGAGATTGAACGCGCCAACAAGCGGCTGCAGCCGGTGCTGGTCGGCACCGCCTCGATCGAGAAGTCGGAGGTGCTGGCCGATTATTTGAAGAAGCACGGTTACAAGCAGATCGATTTCGGCTCGGAATCCGGAATGGAGAAGCTCTACGCCGCGGCGCGTGCGGGCAAGCCTGCAAAGCTGTTTGCGGTTTTGAACGCGCGCTTCCACGAACAGGAAGCCTATATCGTCGCCGAAGCCGGCGTCCCCGGCGCGATCACGATCGCGACCAACATGGCCGGCCGCGGTACCGACATCAAGCTCGGCGGTTCGCTCGATATGCGGATCCAGCAGGAGACCGCTGACATTACCGACGAGGCCGAGAAGGCCGAAAAGATCGAGCAGATCAAGGCCGACATCGAACGTTTTCGCGAGATCGTGCTGAAAGCCGAGGACGTCATCGAAGTCGAGCCCGCCAAGGGCAACAAGCCGGCCAAGACCATCACCAGGCCGGGTGGGCTCTACATCATGGGCTCGGAGCGACATGAGTCCCGCCGCATCGACAACCAGTTGCGAGGCCGTTCCGGCCGCCAGGGCGACCCTGGACGCTCAAAATTCTTCCTGTCGCTGGAAGACGATCTGATGCGGATCTTCGGATCCGATCGGCTCGACAGCATGCTGCAGCGGCTCGGCCTGAAAGAGGGCGAGGCCATCATCCATCCATGGATCAACAAGGCGCTGGAAAAGGCGCAGCAGAAGGTCGAAGCCCGCAACTTCGACATCCGCAAGAACCTGCTCAAGTTCGACAACGTCCAGAACGACCAGCGCAAGGTGATCTTCGACCAGCGCGTCGAACTGATGAGGAGCGACAGCGTGGCCGAAATGGTCGCGGATATGCGTCATGACTTCATTGACGACATCGTCGTCAAGCACGTGCCGGAACACGCCTATGCCGAACAGTGGGATGTCGCGGGCCTCAAGGAAGAACTGAAGCGCGTGCTCGACGTCGACCTGCCGGTCGATGAATGGGCCAAGGAAGAAGGCATTGCCGACGAGGAATTGCTGACGCGGATCGAGCAGCGCGTCGACGAACACATGGCGGCCAAAGTGGCGCAATGGGGTCCCGACGTGATGCGCTACGTCGAGAAGACCATCCTGCTGCAGACGCTGGATCACCTCTGGCGCGAGCACCTGATCATGCTCGATCATCTGCGTCAGGTGATCGGCCTGCGCGGCTACGGCCAGCGCGATCCGTTGCAGGAATACAAGTCGGAAGCCTTCGGCCTGTATGAGGCGATGACCGCGCATCTGCGCGAGGCGGTGACGGCGCAATTGATGCGCGTCGAGATCGTGCCGCCGGAAGAGCAGCAACCGCTGCCGGCGATGGAGCCGCACAAATTCGATCCGAATACCGGCGAAGACGAGATGGCCTTCGCCAACGCCTCGCTGGTACCCGAGGCCATTGCCGCCGATCGCGATCCGAAAAACCCTGCAAGCTGGGGCAAGGTCGGCCGCAACGAGGATTGCCCCTGCGGCAGCGGCAAGAAGTACAAGCACTGCCACGGCAAATACGGGTGAGCTTGAGCTGAGGCATCGGTTGGCGAGGCCGTTAAGCCAGCGACTGCTGGCTCGCACCTTTCTGTTTCGTCTGAAGGCTGAACTCGCCCTTGAGGGCGGGATACCGTGCGCCGGCCCCGCAACCTGGGACTGAAAGTAACGGAGAGTGCTTGCAAATCATCAATCTTTGCGGGCATTTCAACGGGTTGTTAGGAGGTTGTGTCTAGTTTCTCGATGGCGCGTTGCGCGAGTTTGCCAAGCGCACCCATAGAACCCGTTCTGGGGCTCCATCAGAGGGCAGCGTCTTGCAATCCATATCCAAGATTCACGGCCGCTATTATTTGGCGATCTTCGTGCTGGCGTCGGCGACGCTTTCCTACCAGATACTGATAACGCGCTTCTTCAGCGTTATGCTCTATTATCATTTCGCGTTCGCCGCCATTTCACTGGCCATGCTCGGGCTGACCCGCGGAGCGATGGAGGTCTACGGCAAGCCCGAACGCTATACGTCCGAACGGGTTGGCGTCGAATTCGCGCGCCACGCATCGTGGTTCGCACTCGGCAGTGTTGGCGCAATGGTCGGGCTGTTGTGCTTGCCGCTCCTGGTGTCCGGTGAAGCCGTGGCGATCGTCCTTGCGGTGGCGATCATCGCCTTCGTGTGGCCTTTCACCGAAGGCGGCGTTTGCATAACGCTCTTGCTGACCCGTTTGCCATATAGCGGCGGATGGCTCTACGCAGCCGATCTTATGGGGGCCGCAGTTGGATGCCTCGGCGTGATCTTTCTGCTGCTGGTGATCGATCCCGTCAGTGCCACGTTATGGATCGCGGCCCTCTCTGCCGGCGTGGGCTGGATTGTCGTCCGGAACAGCGATGAGGTCCGCAGCCTTCGCCTAAGCGGCGCTATCGCACTGACGATGGCCGTTGCGGCCACCGTGCATACCGGCCTTGACCTGACCGGAAAGAGCCACCTCGGTGTGTTCTGGGCCAAGGGTGAGGAGCAGGCCGGCACGCTATTCGAGCGCTGGAATACCTATTCGCGGGTACGGGTGCGGGAGTGGGCCGGGAAAGCCCCGTTCGGCTGGGGACTGGCCCGCCCGTCCGAGGTCAGGGTTGACCAGCATTACATCGATATCGATGCCGATGCAGGCACGGTCATCACCAGGTACGATGGCGACGTTGGCAAACTCAGCTACCTGAAAGATGACGTCATCAATGCCGCCTACCTCGTACAGCCCGCCGCCGACGTCGCGGTCGTTGGCGTTGGTGGCGGGCGCGACATCCTTTCCGGTCTGGTTTTCGGCGCCAAGCAGATACGCGGCATTGAGATCAATCCGGCGATCTTTGAGGTGCTCACCGAAAAATTCGCCGATTTCGCCGGCCATCTCGAGCGCCAGCCCGGCGTTTCCCTGGTCAATGCCGAAGCGCGAAGCTATATCAATCACTCGTCCGAGCGGTACGACCTGGTCCAGATTTCACTGATCGACACCTGGGCGGCGACGGCGGCAGGTGGTCTGACGCTCACGGAAAACCGTCTCTATACCGTCGAAGCGTGGGATGATTTCTACCGCGCACTGAAGCCTGGCGGGCTGCTGTCGGTCTCGCGCTGGTACGACGAGGACAAGCACCGCGGCGAATTCTATCGGCTGATTGCGATCGCAGCCAGCGCCTTGCAGCGCAAGGGCGTGTCGGCCACCGAACTCCGGCATCATGTGGTCGCGCTGAACGTGGGCAACATCGTAACGGTCATTACGCGGCCTGACGCGTTCACCGATGCGCAATGGCAGGAGGCGCGTGGCAGGCTCCAGGCGCAGGGATTCAAGATATTCCTGGGACCGGATGTCGCCTTTGATGGCGTCACTTCGACCTTGCTGTCCGACAAGGCGGACGCGGCATTCTTCGATTCGCTGCCGGAAAATATCGCTCCCTCGACGGATGACAAACCGTTCTTCTTCTTCACTTCCCGCCTCGGCGATCTGACGAGCATGTCTCCATGGATGAACAAAAATAATATTGCGGTCAGCATGACCGGCTTGCTCATCATCGTCGCGCTCCTTGCCTGCGGATACTACATCGTTCTGCCCTTCCTCGGTCTTGCGAGGCGGATGCCGTTATCGACGCTGGCGCCGCCGATGGCCTATTTCAGTGCGATCGGGATGGGTTTCATGCTGATCGAGATATCGCAAATGCAGCGCCTGATGGTCTTCCTCGGCCATCCCGTCTACGGGCTGAGCGTGGTGCTCTTTACGATTCTTCTCTTCAGCGGTATCGGCAGTGCCACAGTCGGCGCGGATACCCCTCGGCCACGCGCCATTGTCTGGAGGTTTGCAGTCCTCCTGATCACGATCGTGGCAGCCGGGCTGCTAACGCCGCTGGTTACCACCTGGACGCGGTCGCAACCAACCGACATGCGCATTCTGGTTTCAGTCCTGCTGCTGGCACCTCCGGCGTTCTGCATGGGGATGATGTTTCCGCTCGGCCTCGGTATCTGGCGCCGTCAAGAAGCGCTGTTGCCGTTCTTCTGGAGCACCAACGGGGTTACGTCGATGCTGGCGTCGGTGCTGGGTATGGCCTTGTCGATCCAGTTCGGTATCGCCAAGACCTATGCGCTCGGCGCGTGCTTCTATGTGGTCTGCGCCATCGCGATCGCCGCAAGCCGCCGGGCCGACCCCATCGTCACGCTCGCAACGAAGCCCGTCACCGGCGTCGGCCTCGTGCCGCAGGACGAAGCGGCTTCATGACTCGACCGCGCTCTGCGCCGCGGGCGTCGTTGCGATAAAGACTGTCGGGGAATTCGGAAAGTTGCGCTTGCGTTCGCGGGGCATGGCGGCGGCTTTGGCCGCGGCAGCAAGTGAAGCCGTTACTTCACCGCGCCGAAGCGGCTGTCGAACGAGTTCGGCGGCACGATCGGTGCGGAACCGGCGACCTGATTGTCCTTGGCGGAGGCCGGGGTGTCGGATACCGACGATCTTAGCGGCGGCCGGGCGGCGGCCTGTTTGCTGTCATGCTTTGGCGCCGTGGTCTTCGGCGCCGCCGCCTCGGGACGGGGCGCGGTTTGCTTGGCCTCGACCTTCGGCTTCGAAGGCGGCGTGCTTGCGGTAGCGTCAGCCGCACCGCCGATACCGACCTTGCGAGCAAGATTGGAGAAGAACCCGTCATTCTGGGCCGGCGGCGCCGCATTGGCGACGCGCGTTGGTGCCGCGGCAGGGGTGGGAGCCGGGGCTGCGGCAAGCTTCGGCGGTTCCGGCGTACCCATCAGCAGATTATCGGAGGGCGCCTTGGGCGGATTGACGTGGGAGGGAACGGTGCCGGGAGCGCGCGCCATCAGCGACAGGCTTGAGCCGTCGCCGGGCTCTGAAAGGCCGGTGCTGGCTTCAGGCACACGGGCGGCGAACACCCGGTGCATGCCGCCGTCGATGCCGGTGTTGGCCCGGGCGACCGGCGTTCCCTTGGCGATCAGCCGCGCGGTTTCGGCGAGGTCGGTCGCCTGCTTTTCGCGGACGGCGTCAGCGACCTCGTCGGGAATCACATAGGCCGGGCACTTGGCCGAAGCGTCGAATACCAGGTCACGCGTGGCGTTCGGCGGCTTGGCGGCATCGAACACGTATTTCTTCTCGCAGAAATCGACCTTCGGCTCCTGCTTCGTCACCTCGAAATGATCATTGCCTTCCTTGATCATCTTCCAGAACGGCATGTTCGGATTGTTGCGATGCTTCGCCATGTTCATCGGCGTCATCTTGAACGGATAGGCCTGCAGCTGGAACGATTTCTGGCCGCCGAAGAAGGATTCGCGGCCCAGCGAATAGATTTCCGCAATCTGCTCGTCGGTCATCGCGTAGCAGCCGCGCGAGGAGCAGTCGCCATGAACCATCAGCTGCGAGCCGGTCCGCCCCAGCGCCTTGTCGAACGCGTTCGGATAGCCGGTGTTGAAGGAGAGGTAATAGGCCGACTGCGGGTTCATCTGCGCCGGTGAAATCGCATAGAAGCCTTCCGGCGCCTGGCGGTCGCCCTCGCGGACCTTGGGTCCGAGATCGCCCGACCAGCGGCAGATCGGATAGGTTTTCAGCAGCGCGAAACGGCCGGAGCGGTCCTGCTTCCAGATCTCGAGTTCGGCTTCCTGTTTGAACAGGCGAACCAGGATCGGCGACTGCAGGTCCATGTCTTTCGCCGTCATGTCGGCGATCAGTTTTGGCGGGACTGGCTGGTTGGCCTTGGCGTTGTTGGCCAGTGAGATGTCGTCGCCGTTGCAACTGGCCAGCAGTGCGCCTGCGCCCGCGAGGGCAGCCGACGTGACGAGCGCGCGAACCAGCGAGCGGTTAATCAAAGGCTAAGCTCCACACCCACCGGGCATTTTCGCACCCCAAATCACAGCGAACATGCCCTGAAGCCAATGCATAAAATAGTACCCTTTGACCTTCCGCGCCGCAACCCGAACGCGATGTGCCAGCCGCTTCCACGGCCAAGCATGGTCAATAGAGTTTAAAGACTGGGTCTGGGCCTAATTAGGGCCGAATCAAGTGATCCGACGAAATAAAGCACCTTTAAGGCGGCGTTAACGAATGGGGATATGCCAGGCCGGCCGACCCCATCCAGGGGGTAAGGGGCAATCAGCCGAGCTTGCGGCCGATATCGAGGAATTTCTGCCGTCGCTGCCGGCGGATGCCGTCCGCGTCCAGATTGCGGAGGTCGTTGAAGGCCTCGGCGATCGCATCGCCCGTGGCCGAGATCATGGCAACGGAATCGCGGTGGGCGCCGCCGGAGGGTTCTTTCAGTATCTGGTCGATCACGCCGAATCGCAGCATGTCCTGGGCGGTGATCTTCATGCCGTTGGCGACTTCCTGGGCCTTGGTGCCGTCGCGCCACAGGATCGAGGAGGCCGCCTCCGGGGAGATCACGCTGTAGATCGCGTGTTCGAACATCAGCACCTTGTTCGCGGTGGTGATGGCGATGGCGCCGCCCGACATGCCCTCGCCGGTGATGATCGCGATATTGGGGACGCCGAGCGAGAGGCATGTGTCGGTCGAGCGTGCGATCGCTTCCGCCACGCCGCGCTCCTCGGCGCCGATGCCGGGATAGGCGCCGGCGGAATCGACGATCGACAGCACCGGAATGCCGAAACGATCGGCCATCTCCATCAACCGGACGGCCTTGCGATAGCCTTCCGGGCGAGCCATGCCGAAATTGTGCTTGATGCGGCCGTCGGTGGTGGCGCCCTTTTCCTGGCCGACCACGCAGATGCTCTCGCCGCGAAAACGGCCGAAGCCGCCCACCAGCGCCTCGTCCTCGGCGAATTTGCGGTCGCCGGCCATCGGCGTGAATTCCGTCATCAGCGCGTTGACGAAATCGGTGAAATGCGGGCGCTGCGGATGGCGCGCCACCAGCGTCTTCTGCCATGGCGTCAAATTGGCGTAGAGGTCGCTCAGCGCCTGCTGCGCCTTGTCCTCTATGCGCGCGATTTCGTCGCCGATGTCGCTGCCGGACGCCGCCAGCGCACGCAGTTCATCGACCTTGGCCTCGAGTTCGGCGACTGGTTTTTCAAAGTCGAGATAGCTGCGCATCTGATCCGGCATCGAAACAATATAGGTAACAACGTGCTTTGAGGCGAAGCGGTTTCGATTCGCTTAAGGAAAGCACGCATCTTCAATGATTTAGCGTGCATTCGGCCCAGGTGACCCCGGGTTGCCGAAAGCGCGCCAAACAAGGCCGCGGGCGGGAGACGGCTGTTTCGGGGGAGACGCCGCGGAAGTCAAGGCGGGTGTTGCGATGAAGTTTACTTCTCCGCCAGCGGATGCAGGTCGCGCACCAGGCTTTTCAGCCGCTCGTCGACCACGTGGGTGTATATCTGTGTGGTGGAGATGTCGGTATGGCCGAGCAGCGTCTGCACGATGCGCAGGTCCGCGCCGTTATGCAGCAGGTGGCTGGCAAAGGCGTGGCGCAGCACGTGCGGGGAGACCAGCCGCGGCGCGAGGCCCGAGGCCGCCGCCAGTTCCTTCAGGTCGCGCGCAAAATGCTGCCGCGTCAGATGGCCGCTCTCGCCGAAGGAGGGAAACAGCCATTTCGAAGGGGCAGCGTTTTTCTTGTTCTCGGGCTTGAGCGCCCCCATCGCGGCGAGATAGTCGGCCATCGCCTGCCGGGACGCTTCGTTGAGCGGCACCAGCCGTTCCTTGTTGCCCTTGCCGCGTACCACGATCATGCGGGCGTCGCGCCGCGAGGCCGACAGCGGCAATGCCACCAGTTCGGAGACGCGTAAGCCGGTGGCGTAGAGCACCTCCAGCAGGCAATACAGCCGCATCGCGCGCAGCCGCTGCTGCGGTGAAGCGTTCTGGCCTACCGTCAATTCCTTGGCCCGCGTCAGCATGCGGTCGACATCCGCGATCGACAGCACCTTCGGCAAGCCCCGGCCGCGTTTCGGGCCGGACAGGATCGCCGCCGGATCGTCGCTGCGGATGCGCTCGTTCAGGAGAAAGCGGAACAAATGCCGCATCGCCGACAGCCGGCGCGCCACGCTGGAGGACTTGAAGCCGCGGGTGTCGAGGTCGGCGAGGTAGTCCCGCAGCGCATCCGTCCCGGCGCCGGCAAAATTTTGTCCCTTGCGGCCGAGAAATTCGGAAAAATCCGTGAGGTCGCGGCGGTAGGCGTCGAGCGTGTTGTCGCCCGCGCCCTGTTCCGCCGCGAGCATGTCGAGGAACAGGTTGGTGAGTTTCGCATCTGAGGGGGCGGAGCGCATTCGCTTTGATAGCGCATGATCGGGGCGGGACGGAGACTTTTCAAACACGCGATTGGAGATTGCAGGGAAGCTAGGGCATCGGGCTGATCGCGGTGGCCTGCGACCAAACCACCACCCATTGTCCATCGCGATGTTCGTAGGTGTCGGTGTGCCAGTAATCACCTGGCGCGACCCTGTGGCCGCCGAAGGCCACTTCGAGCCTGGCGCGATACCGGATCACCGCGTGGCTGTGGTGATACCGCACGGCGATAGACCCGGGCTCCCAGGCGAGATATTTGATCTGCCCACTCGCAATCGCTCCCAGATAATCGTTCTTGGACAAGGCCATTCCGATCGGCGTAATCAACTGGAACTCGGTCGCATGAAGTCGCGCGGCCGTCTCCATGTCGCCTTCGACCAGCGCGCGAAGTCGGGTGCGCTCGGTGTCGCGGATGAATTCGGCTTCGGGCGATGGGTCCTGATCGGCCGTATATGTGGACATTACGTGTTCTCCTCGATCGTGTGATTCGTGAAAGGGCTATCGTGGGGGACCGGGCGGCAGCCGCCGATCTAGGCTGCCGCGATGAGACCGTGGTCGATCAGGCTGTGCGCCGTGGCGCGGATGCAATCCTCGTCTGGCCGCGCTTTCCAGTTCAGTACGCGCTGCGCCTTGGCGGCGCTTACGCTGAGGTCGCGGTTGAGCTCGTGAACGATCATGCGCGAACGCGCGCTGAAGGGGGCCATCGCCCTCACCATCCAGTCCGGCACTTCGCCTGACGGCAAATGCGCAGCGTGCGCCGGAAACGACTTTGCCAGCACCGCGGCCAATTCTCTCAACCAGAAAAACCGCCCGCCGACGATGAAGCGCTGGCCAGACGCGTCCGGGTGCGTCATTGCCCGGACATGGGCGTCGGCTGCGTCTCGCACATCGACAACCGAAAAGCCGAAGCGCGGAACACGCCCGAGCTGGCCGCTCATCATTTGCCTGATCAGCCCCACCGACGTGCCGTGTTCCGGGCCGAGCAGCGGCCCAAAGATGGTGGCGGGATTGATGACAGCCAGATCAAGTCCGGTTTCCTTCGCAAGGGTCCAGGCTGCCTGCTCGGCCAGCGTTTTCGACCGGTAGTAGGGCGTCGCCCGGGCGCTGGCCGGATCGGTCCAGTCGTTCTCGGTGAAGGGGGCCTGCCCGTTGCCATGATTGGTGGCTGCGATCGACGATGTCAGCACCACGCGCGCTACGCCGGCTTCGTGGGCCGCGCGCAGCACACGAAGCGTGCCGTCCCGCGCAGTCCGAATCATTACGTTCGCGTCCTTTGGCAGGGTCGCCGGAAAAGGCGAGGCCGTGTGAATGACGTAGCGGCATTCCCGGAGCGCGACCTCCCATCCGGCATCGGAGCAAAGATCCGCCTCAACAAAGCTAACCGCCTCGGTCGTCGTATCGGGACAAAGTTGGCGCCTGATCCTGTCGCAAACGCCGATGCTGCGAACACTGCCTCGAACGCGATAGCCGGCTGCCAGCAATTGCTTGGCGATATGTCCGCCGAGGAATCCGCCGATACCCGTGACGAGAACAGTGGCAGGCGTTGGGTCTTTCAATGTGGAAGGCATTGTCAACTCCTCGGCCTGCGGAAGTGCCGGCCGCGCCTCGTTAGACACTTGGACAATTGTTGTCTAGTTGTTTTTGACGAATTGGACGAAAACTGTCAGATTGCCCAAATGGAGCAGGCTGACCAGAAATCCGAGGCTATTCTTGACGCAGCGCTGCCGGTTTTCGTGCGTCACGGTTTTCGCAAGACTTCCATGGCCGACATCGCGCGCGCGGCACGCATGTCGCGTGCGGCGCTTTATCTAAGCTTCAGCAGCAAGGAGGAGCTGTTCCGGGCAGGATCTGCGCGTGCGCATGCCCGGACCATGCAGAACGTCGAGGCTGCGCTCGCGGCCGACGGCGACGTTTTCAGCCGGATCGAGTCGGCGCTCGCAGCTTTCCAGCGAGAACTGGTCGCGCCGTTCGCCAGCAGCGCCGACGCGGCCGAACTGTTCGACGTCAACATGACGTTGGCCAGGGACATTACCCTTGGGGCGCGGGCCAAGCTGGTGGCTCTGCTCGCACAAGCTCTGTCTGATGCAGACGCAAGTGGCGCCATTTCCTTGCAGCTTCTCAAGGCCAAGCCTGCCGACGTGGCCGGCTTGATCGTCGCGGCGATAGAGGGCATCAAAGATGCGAAGGACGCTGGCCAGAGCCTGGATGAGGGCACGCGACTTTTCATGCGCTTGCTGCGCGCAGCGTTATAGACCGGAACATGCCGAAAGGCTGACCGCGGAAATCGCCGCGGCGCTTACCTCTTGAGGAACTTGTCCGCTGGGATGGTGACCGTCATTTCTCGGGACTTTGGGGTGACGAAATTCGCCAGCGAAAAAATCACGCCATAGATCACCCCGGCGATGATGCCGACGACCGTCAGAAAGCGGAACAAACTGGGCATAGGGGGCTCAGGGCGGCGAATTAACCAATGAAATCATCCATCATGTTCCCATCCCCATGGCAAGAGTCTCTGGCGGGGGCGTCAATGGGGGTAGTATAGGTGTCGCAGCCGCGGGCAAATCCCGCAAAACGACCGAGTTTTTGATGTCCGAGACCGCCGCACCGG
This sequence comes from Bradyrhizobium sp. AZCC 1678, assembly GCF_036924765.1. NCBI lineage: Bacteria > Pseudomonadati > Pseudomonadota > Alphaproteobacteria > Hyphomicrobiales > Nitrobacteraceae > Bradyrhizobium > Bradyrhizobium sp. AZCC 1678. The sequence goes on along the minus strand of NZ_JAZHSE010000001.1, from coordinate 318,529 downwards.
CACCAGCGACCACCCCCCAGGAGGCCCACATCACGTCGGCGCTGGGAAGGCGTTCGGTCGTGCTGGTCGGCATGATGGGCGCCGGCAAGTCCACCATCGGCCGGCGGCTGGCGGCCCGGCTGCGGCTGCCGTTTCTCGACGCCGATATCGAGATCGAGGCGGCGGCCGGGATGTCGATCCCGGACATTTTCGAAACCCATGGCGAGCCGCATTTCCGTGACGGTGAGGCGCGGGTGATCGCGCGGCTGCTCGACAGCGGCCCGGCCGTGATCGCCACCGGCGGCGGTGCCTTCATGCGCGAGGAGACCCGCAACCGCATCCGCGACAAAGCTATCTCGATCTGGCTCCAAGCGGATGTCGAAATCATCATGAAGCGCGTCAGGCGCCGCGCCGACCGGCCGCTGCTGCAGACGGAGGATCCGACTGCGACCGTCAGCCGTCTGCTCGAGGCGCGCGAGCCGGTCTATCGGACCGCCGACCTGATCATCCTGTCGCGCGATGTGCCGCACGACCGTATCGTCGACGAATGTATCGATGCCCTGCGCGCCCGGCTGTGCGTAGGCAGCCCTTCTGCCCAGCCGACAACCGACGGGATCAGCGTTACGCCATGACTGCGCCACTGAAACATTCCGCCGATATCACGGTCGACGTCGCCCTCGGCGAGCGTGCCTACGACATCGTCATCGGCCGCGGCGTGCTGGCCTCGCTCGGCGCGCGTGTCGCCGCGCTGCGCCCCGGTGTGCGGACCGCCATCGTTACCGACCGCACCGTGGCCAAGCACTGGCTTGAGCCAACCGAGCGTTCGCTTGCGGAAGCCGGCATCCAGACGTCACGCGTCATCGTCGAGGAAGGCGAGGTGTCGAAGACCTATGCCGGTCTCGAAAAGGTCTCTGAGGCGCTGATTGCGGCCAGGATCGAGCGCAACGATCTGGTGATCGCGCTCGGCGGCGGCGTGGTTGGCGATCTCGCCGGCTTCGCGGCGGCGATTCTGCGCCGTGGCGTCGATTTCGTGCAGGTGCCGACCTCGCTGTTGGCCCAGGTAGATTCCTCGGTCGGAGGCAAGACCGGCATCAACTCGCCGCAGGGCAAGAACCTGCTCGGCGCGTTTCATCAGCCGGTGATGGTCATCGCCGATACCTCCGTCCTCGACACGCTGTCGCCGCGCCAGTTCCGCGCCGGCTACGCCGAGGTGGCCAAGTACGGCGTGCTCGGCGACGAAGCCTTTTTCAGCTGGCTCGAAGCCAACCACGCCGACATCTTCTCCGGCGGCGCGGCGCGCGAGCACGCGATTGCGACCTCCTGCCGCGCCAAAGCCGCGATCGTCTCCCGCGACGAGCGCGAGAACGGCGAGCGCGCGCTGCTCAATCTCGGCCACACGTTCGGCCATGCGCTGGAGGCCGCGACCGGCTTTTCCGATCGCCTGTTCCACGGCGAAGGCGTCTCCGTCGGGATGGTGCTGGCGACGGAATTTTCCGCCGAACTCGGCATGATCTCCGAGGCCGATGCCGCCCGCGTCGAGCGCCATCTTGCTTCGGTTGGCCTGCCGACCCATTTGCAGGACATCGCGGGCTTCGCCCAGGAGGGGCTGAAGGACGCCGACGCCCTGATGGCGCTGATGGCGCAGGACAAGAAGGTCAAGCGCGGCAAGCTCACATTCATCCTGCTGCAGGCGATTGGCCGCGCGGTGGTCGCAAACGACGTCGAGCCGGCGCTGGTGCGCGATTTCCTGCAACAGAAGTTGTCGGGATGAGAACGGGATTGCCGCGACGCAGCTTGGCGCAAGCGTCGCGCGGGGCCGGGGCCGCCACGAGGCATACATGAGTTCGACCGCGTCCAATCTGCTGCTCGCGACCCTGCTGCTCGCGGCGAACGCATTCTACGTGGCCGCCGAGTTTGCGCTGGTCAAGAGCCGCGGCTTTCGCATCCGGGCGATGGTCGAGCAGGATCGCTTCGGCGCGCGCCTGCTGCAAGGCATGATGGGCAACATCGAGGCCTATCTCGCCTGCTGCCAGCTCGGCATCACCATGGCCTCGCTGGGGCTCGGCTGGGTCGGCGAACCCACCGTCTCGGCGCTGCTCGAGCCGTTGCTGATTCCGCTCGGCATGTCGGAACGTACCCTGCACTTCGTATCGTTCCTCGCCGGGTTCCTGGTGTTCTCCTCGCTGCATATCGTGATCGGCGAGCAGGTGCCGAAGACGCTCGCGATCCGGGAGCCGATGCCGGTCTCGCAATGGATCGCCTATCCGCTTCATCTGTCCTATCTGGTCTTCTGGCCGCTGAACTGGCTGCTTAACAGCGCCTCACGCGGGATTCTGCGCCTGCTCGGCGTGCAGGAATCCTCGCAGCACGAAATTCTTACCGACTCCGAGATCGAGGGGCTGGTGGAAGAATCGGCCGAGCACGGCGGGATCGAAAGCGGTGAAGCCGAATACATTCAAAATGTCTTCCGCTTTGGCGACCTGGCCGTGTCCGACGTCATGGTTCATCGCACCGCGATGGTGATGATCAATGCCGATCTGCCGCCGGACGAACTGGTCGGCGAGGTGCTGGCCACCGAATACACCCGCATCCCCTTGTGGCGCGACAAGCCGGAGAACATCATCGGCGTGCTGCACGCCAAGGATCTGCTGCGCGCGCTCCGGGCTTCCGAAGGCGACACCTCCCACATCGACGTTTCGGCCATCATGCTGCCGCCGTGGTTCGTGCCGGAGATGCGGCCTTTGTCAGAACAATTGAAGGCGTTCCGCCGCCGCAAGACCCACTTCGCGCTCGTCGTCGACGAGTATGGCGAAGTGGAGGGCATGGTGACGCTGGAAGACATTCTGGAAGAAATCGTCGGCGATATTTCCGATGAGCACGACGTCGTGGTGGCCGGTGTCCGCGCTCAGAGCGACGGCTCCGTGGTGGTGGACGGCTCGGTGCCGATCCGCGATCTCAACCGCGCCATGAACTGGCATCTGCCAGACGAAGAGGCAACAACCGTCGCCGGCCTCGTCATTCACGAAGCGCGCTCGATCCCCGAGCGCGGCCAGAGTTTTACCTTCCACGGCTTCCGCTTCCGCGTGCTGCGCCGTGAGCGCAACCGCATCACGGCGCTCAAGATCGCGCCGGTACCGCGCGAAGCTGAGGGCGAGGATCCGAAGCCGAAGCGGGCGGGGACGGCGTTCTGAGCGCCCGCTATTCGATATCGATGCTGATGCCGCTGAGCTTCCACTGACCGTCGGAGGGGATGAAGCCGAGCTGGTACTTCACCTTTTTGGGCGTCGTGTCGAAATGACCTTTAAGGCGCAGCACGCCTTTGTCGTCGATCTTCGCATCTTCGTCCGGAATGACCGGGTTTGCGACGATCGCGTCGAACACGGCGTGCTTCTCGACCAGGTCCTTGAAGACGGCCCGCAGCTTCTCGGGCGGAAACTGATCGCGGAACGGCTTTGAAATCTTGGCGTGAAGCACCGTGAAATTATCCGATGCCACCGCGTCGTTGAGCGTCACCAGAATGCTCTTGATCAGCACTTCCTGGACAAAGGGGCTCGGCATATCCAGCGCATGCGCCCCGGTTGGGGAGGCCGCAACCAGCAGCGCCACGGCGGCGGTCCATCTGAAGCGTGCCCAATATCGCATCGGACGACCCCATCGACCTGAGACGGCATCGGGGTCAGCCCGACCCCGCGTCCGAACGGAACTTGATCCACCGCTTTGGTGATTGTCTCACAGTTGCGAAATCGGTTCTACCGTCCCGGCCGATCTTCACAGGAAGCTGGCGGCGTCCGCAACCAACCGTTCGGCTGGGTGTGCCGAAATTTCCATCGTCAGCGGACGCTCATCTTCTTGCGGCAGGTTTGCCAAATTACCGGCCGGCGGTTTCTCCCGGCGCCTGCGCCTTGATGGCGAGCGCATGGACGGAGCCCTTGAGTTCCGCTGCAAGCGTCGCATTTACCATACGATGGCGCTCGACCCGGCTCTTCCCTTCGAAGGCCGGAGATACGATATACACCCTGAAATGCGTCTCGCCGCCCGGCCGGTGGCCCGCATGGCCCTCATGCAGATGAGATTCGTCCGCAACGTCGAGGCTTTCCGGCAAGAAAGCTTCACGCAACTTGTTTATGATAGCGTCTTTGGTGCTCATGATAACGGCAGATAATTCTGCATCAGCTTTCCGTCAATGGCGTCATCGAAGAGAGGGATTCGCAATGTCAAGACTTGAAGCCGCGGGCATTGCGTAGTCAAAGTCAGCCATGGCAATTGATTCATCAAAATTCTTCGATTCCATTCGCATCAAGCCCAACAAGCTGAGCGCGAAGCAGCAGGCGCAGGCGCGCGAGGAAGCCGCCATGTGCGAATGGGCGGGCTGCCAGAACAAGGGCCCGCACCGCGCGCCCAAGGGCCGGGAGAATTCGCGGGAGTACTTTCACTTCTGTCTCAATCACGTCCGCGAATACAACCAGAACTACAATTTCTTCCAGGGCATGAATGCCGACGCCGTCGCGCGCTACCAGAAGGATGCGCTGACCGGCCATCGCCCGACCTGGAAGATGGGCGCCAACACGGCCGGCAAGAAGGGCAAGCAGGCCGCCGAGGATTTTGACGGCGCCTCAGATCCCTTCAGCATGTTCTCCGAGCTCAACGGCCGCGGCCGCTGGCGGCCCGGACCGGGCGCCGAGGCCAAGGCCGAAACCCGCAAGGTGATGAACGCGGAGCGAAAGGCGCTGCAGGTGATGGGGCTCACCGCCGAAGCCACCCTCGAGGAGGTCAAGGCGAAGTACAAGGCGCTGGTCAAGCAGCACCATCCCGACGCCAATGGCGGCGACCGCTCCACCGAGGACCGCCTGATCGAGATCATCAAGTCGTATAATTATCTGAAGACGGTGGTGCGCGGCGCGTAGTTCGTTCCGTAGCCCGGATGGAGCGCAGCGCAATCCGGGATTCTCTCATCCGCTGATCGACCGGTCCCGGATTACGCTGAGCTCCATCTACGGTTTCCAATCACCCCGGCATCTCCCCGATATACGCCGAACTCGGCCGGATCAGCCTGCCGCCGCGCTGCTGCTCGCGGGCATGTGCGGTCCAGCCTGCGGCGCGTGCGACCGCGAAGATCGGCGTAAACGCCTGCCGAGGGATTTTCAGCGCATCGAGCAGGATCGCAGTGAAGAATTCCACATTGGTGTCGAGCGGGCGCTCCGGATTTTTCCGCCGCAGCGCGTCGCGGATGTAGGCCTCGACCTCGCCGGCAAAGGGTAAGTCGGCGCCGTCTCCGGCAAGCCGCGCGATCGCGTCCTTCAGCACATCGGCGCGTGGATCGCGGACGCGATAGACGCGGTGGCCGAATCCCATCAGCCGCTCGCCGCGGGCCAGCGCACTGTCGACCCACGGCTTGATGCGCTCGGTCGAGCCGATCGCATCAAGCATTTCCAGCACCGGCTCCGGGGCGCCGCCATGCAGCGGGCCGGTCAGCGCGCAATAGCCGGCAGTAACGGCTGCGAACAAATCCGCCTGCGTCGAGGCTACCACCCGCGTGGTGAAGGTCGACGCGTTCATGCCGTGGTCGCACACCGTGACGAAGTAGGTGTCCAGCGCGGTGATCTCGCGCGGTTCGGCCTTGCGGCCGCGCAGCATCGACATCGTGTCCGCGGCATGGCCAAGGGTCGGGTCGGGCGCGATCGGGTCCTCGCCTTTGGCCCGATGCAGCAGCGCGCCCGCAATCACAGGCAACGCGCCGACGATGGTCGCCTCGTGCTCAAGTCCGCTCTCGCCGCGCAGGCCGGCAACGGCTGCGCGAAAGCCGTCGACAATCGACATGCCACGCGTTGCCGGCAGCAATTCAGGTAGCCGTGCGAATGCGCGTTCCCGCGCAGCGCCGAGCGTCGAGCGCACATTGGCCTCGTTGAGCGATGTTCCCATTGCGGCGTTCCACAGCCGCGCGGTCACGCCTTCAAAACTCGACTTGCCCGCGAGGTCGCCGACCCGTTCGCCGGCGATGATCAGTTCGCCGCGCTCGCCGTCGACATGGCTGAGGACGGTTTCGGCGGCCGGAATGCCGTCCAGCCCGATCGGGGTCTTGGAAATCTGCATGTTCATGGGGGCTCTCCTTTGTCTGCTGTCAAAGGTCGGACCCCTCGACAGATTGATCAATCTTGATTATGTAAATCAATATGAAAAAATCCGCCGGCCTTTATCTCTCGGCCCGCGAGGCCTCCGCCGAACTCGCGATCTCGCAGGCGACGCTCTACGCTTATGTCAGCCGCGGGCTGATCCGCTCGGAGCCGTCGCAGGATTCCCGCAGCCACCGCTACCGGGCCGAGGACGTCCGCACGCTGAAGGAGCGGCGCACGCCGGCACCCGAGCCACGCGGCATGCGCAGCTTCGACGCCGATCTGCCGGTCATGGATTCGGCGGTCGCGACCATCACCGAGGACGGGCCGATCTATCGCGGCGTCAACTGCGTCGACCTCGCCGAGCGCGACACGCTCGAACATGCCGCGACGCTGCTATGGGACGTCACCGGCGTCGATCCGTTCGAACAGGACAATTGTCCCGTCGTGTCGGACGAAATGCGCGCCGTGGCCGAAGCCGCGCGCAGGGCCAATGCGATCGATCGTGCCATCGCCGTGCTGGCGCTGGCGGCCAGCGCCGACCCGCGGGCGTTCACCCGGGCGCCCGAGGGGCGCGCGATGCTCGGCGGCCGCATCATGCGGCTCGTGGTCGCGACCATGCTGAACGCCAAATCCTCGGCAAAACCGCTTCATTTGCAGATCGCGCGCGTCTGGGCGCCGGAGCACAAGCACGCTGCCGATCTGATCCGCCGTGCGCTGGTGCTGCTGGCCGATCATGAGCTGAATGCCTCGACCTTCACCGTGCGCTGCGCGGCCTCGACCGGCTTGAACCTCTATGACGCTATTATCGCCGGCCTCGTCGCGTTGAAGGGCCCGAAGCACGGCGGCGCCGGCGTGCTGGCAGCGCAGCTCCTGAAGACGCTCGCCAATGGCGAGGTCGCGCCCGTCATCCGCGAGCGCGTCGCGCTCGGCGAACGCTTCGCGGGCTTTGGCCATGGGGTCTACAAGCACGGCGATCCCCGCGCACGGGCGCTACTGGAAGCGCTGGCGCGCTCCGGGGCTGACCGCAAGCTCACCCATGAAATCCCTGACCGTATCGCGGAGGCGACCGGCGAATTCGTCAATATCGACTATGCCCTTGCGGTGCTGGTGCACACGCTCGGCCTGCCGCCCGGCCATGAGCTGGTGCTTTTCTCGATGGCGCGCACGGTGGGGTGGATCGCGCATGCCTGCGAGCAATTGCAGCATAGCCGGTTGATCCGGCCCCGCGCGCGCTACGTCGGTCCGGCGCCAGGGCGCGGTCCCGGCAAGGCCTGATCTGGAGAGGCCTGATCTGAAGCGGCCTTGTCTGAAGAGGCCTTGTCTGAAGAGGCCTTGTCTGAAGAGGCCTTGCCGATCCGGCGGCGGCGCAGCGTCCAGACGCCGAGAGCGATGATCGCCGATGCGAACACCGCCAGCATCCACAGATGTTTGCCAATGCCCTGATGATGCGGCAGGCCGGCATATTCATGCAAGGCCGAGACTGCGAGTACGCCGGGCAGGACATGCGCCAGCGCCCAGGCGAGCACCGCGGGAATATTGACGCCGAAGAAAACGACCGGCGGCATTCCGAGTGCGCCCGCCGTCACCGGCACGAAGGCGCGGATCGGCGGCACAAAGCGCGCGAAAAATACGGCCAGCGTTCCCCAGCGATGGAAGAACGCCTCACTCTGCGCCATGACGCCCGGATATCTCGACATCGGCCAGGCGCCCAGAATTTCGCGTTGCGAGCGATGGCCGGCCCAGAACGCCGAGCCGTCGCCGAGCAGGGCGCCGGCGATCGCTGCCGCCAGCACACCCCACAGCTTCAGTTCGCCGCCCGGCACCAGCGCGCTCAGGGCAAGGATGATGGTCGAGCCCGGCACCAGCGCCCCCACTACCGGGATCGCCTCCAGCAGGGCCGCGAGAAATAGCGTCAGATAGGCCAGCCACGGATGAGCCGAAACGAACGCAATCACGGGATCGAGGAATGAAGTCACAATCATGCCGTCCGTTAGGTGGGTCGCCTGAACTCAGCTACCAAGCCCGCACAGGGGCCGGAAGTGCCGCGACCTCCGGTTTTGAGCCTGGCGGGGCGGTCAAGCCGGCAAAAGTGCGGCGTGATTCGCAGGGCAGCCCTCCAAAAACCTGATACACGACCTATCTCAATGATAAAGCAACGGAACTTTGATTGCGCCGCGGGCTTCTGCCGGCCCTTGCTCTCTGCTAGGTTTGTATTAGCCCCCATCCGCAGCCATTCAACAGATCTGGTTTCGGGACCGCCCGGGACCTCGGAGGATTGATGACGACCGCCGCCATGAGCAAAGTTTCGGAGCCCGCCGGTATGCCCGACATGAAGGTGTCGGTCCGGCAGGTTTTCGGTATCGACAGCGATCTCGAAGTGCCGGCCTATTCCGAGGTCGACCCGCATGTGCCGGAAGTCGATTCGGACTACCGCTTCGACCGCGCCACCACGCTCGCGATCCTCGCCGGTTTTGCCAAGAATCGCCGCGTCATGGTCACCGGCTATCACGGCACCGGCAAATCGACCCACATCGAGCAGGTTGCGGCGCGGCTGAACTGGCCCTGCGTGCGCGTCAACCTCGACAGCCACATCAGCCGTATCGACCTGGTCGGCAAGGACTCGATCGTCGTCAGGGAAGGCAAGCAGGTCACCGAATTCCGCGACGGCATCCTGCCCTGGGCGCTGCAGCACAATATCGCGCTGGTGTTCGACGAATACGACGCCGGCCGCCCGGACGTGATGTTCGTGATCCAGCGCGTGCTGGAAGTTTCCGGCCGCCTGACGCTCTTGGACCAGAACAAGGTGATCAAGCCGCACCCGGCGTTCCGGCTGTTCTCGACCGCCAACACGGTCGGTCTCGGCGATACGTCGGGCCTCTATCACGGCACCCAGCAGATCAACCAGGGCCAGATGGACCGCTGGTCGATCGTTACCACGCTGAACTACCTCGCCCATGACGAGGAAGTCGAGATCGTGCTTTCGAAGGCGCATCACTACCGCACGACGGAAGGCCGCGACATCGTCAACAAGATGGTGCGGCTTGCCGACCTGACCCGCAACGCGTTCGCCAATGGCGACCTGTCGACGGTGATGAGCCCGCGCACGGTGATCACCTGGGCCGAGAACGCCGACATCTTCGGCGACATCGGCTTTGCGTTCCGCGTCACCTTCCTCAACAAGTGCGACGAGCTGGAGCGGCCGCTGGTGGCCGAATTCTATCAGCGCTGCTTCAACCAGGAACTGCCGGAGTCGGCGGTGAACGTGGCGCTTAGTTAGCCCATGGCGAAAATTGCCGTCGAGCGCACCATTGGACAGACCAAGAAGGCGGTGCTCGGCGGACTGATCGGTTACAACACCGAAAAGATGGGGAAGCAGAAATACAAGCGCTTCGCCATCTCGCTACGCGAGGGCGACAAGATCGTCGGCGGGATTGTCGGCGAAGTCTGGACCACGGTGCTGTTTGTCCAATTCTTCTGGATGGAGCAGAAACTCCGCGGCAAAAACTACGGGACGCGGCTGATCAAGGCGATTGAAGACGAGGCAAGGAAGTTCGGGGCCACGCGATCCTATCTGGACACGATGAGTTTTCAGGCGCCGGGCTTCTACCGCGCCTGCGGCTATGAGGAATTCGGTTCGATCGAAGGTTATCCTGAAGGCGTCACGCGGCACTGGCTTACGAAAGCGCTATGAGCACATCCAACTCAAAATTCCGTACCGGATCCAAGGAAGCCCCGACCGAGCCGTTCAAGCGCGCGGTGACCTCATGCCTGCGTGCGATCGCAAGGGCGCCGGAGCTGGAAGTGACGTTCGCGGCCGAGCGTCCGGGTCTGGCACCGGGCAAGGCGCGGTTGCCGGAGCCGGCCCGCAAGATGACCAAGCGGGATGCGGCCATCGTGCGCGGCCATTCCGACTCGATCGCGCTGAAGCTCGCCTGTCACGATCCCAAGGTGCACCGCAAGCTGATGCCGGGAAATCCGCAGGCGCGCGGCGTATTCGAGGCGGTGGAGCAAGCGCGCGTCGAGGCGATCGGCTCGCGTCGGATGGCGGGCGTTGCAAAGAACCTGACCGCGATGCTCGACGATCATTTCCATCGCGGCAAATATGACGAGATCACCGATCGCGCCGATGCGCCGCTGTCGGACGCGCTGGCGATGCTGGTGCGCGAACGGCTGACGGGCCTCGCGCCGCCGGCGGCCGCGAAAAAGATGGTCGACCTCTGGCGGCCGGTGCTGGAAGACAAGATCGGCGCCCGGCTCGACAAGCTCAGCCGCGTCACCGAGGACCAGGCGAAGTTCGGCGATCTCGTGCATGACCTGCTGTCGGCGCTCGATCTCGGCGACGAGCGCGATGCGGACGCCGATGACGAGGAGAACGACGAGAATCAGGACGGCGAGAGCGACCAGTCCGGCGCCGAGGGCTCGCCTGATTCCGATGCCGCGCAGGAAATGAGCGCCGATCAGGCGCAGGCCTCCACCGACGAAATGTCTGAGAGCGCGATGGAGAGCGCGCAGGCCTCCACCAGCGATACGTTCGACGACGGCGAACTCGGCGACGACGAGACGCCGGGCGAGGCGACGCGGCCGAATACGCGCGGCGCCAACGAGCCGCGCGGGCCGGAATATCACGCCTTTGCGCCCAAGTTCGACGAGGTCATCGCGGCCGAAGATCTCTGCGACCATGACGAACTGGAACGGTTGCGCAGCTACCTCGACAAGCAACTGGCGCATCTGCAGGGCATTGTCGCGCGGCTCGCCAACCGGCTGCAGCGCCGGCTGATGGCGCAGCAGAATCGCGCCTGGGAATTCGATCTCGAGGAAGGTATTCTCGATCCGGCGCGGCTGTCGCGCGTGGTCACTGATCCCTATCATCCGCTGTCCTTCATGCATGAGAAGGAAGCGACCTTCCGCGATACGGTCGTAACGCTGCTTCTGGACAATTCCGGCTCGATGCGCGGCCGCCCGATCACGGTGGCGGCGACCTGTGCCGATATTCTGGCGCGCACGCTTGAGCGTTGCGGCGTCAAGGTCGAGATTCTGGGTTTCACCACCCGCGCCTGGAAGGGTGGGCAGTCGCGCGAGGCGTGGCTCGCGGCCGGTAAGCCGGCCAATCCCGGCCGGCTCAACGATCTCAGGCACATCATCTATAAGTCTGCGGACGCGCCCTGGCGGCGTTCGCGCAAGAATCTCGGCTTGATGATGCGCGAGGGGCTCCTGAAGGAGAACATCGACGGCGAGGCGTTGGACTGGGCGCACAAGCGGCTGCTCGGCCGGGCCGAACAGCGCAAGATCCTGATGATGATTTCGGACGGTGCGCCGGTCGACGATTCCACGCTGTCGGTCAATCCCGGCAATTACCTCGAGCGGCACCTGCGCCACATCATCGAGGAGATCGAGACCCGCTCGCCGGTCGAACTGATCGCGATCGGCATCGGTCACGACGTCACGCGCTACTATCGCCGTGCCGTCACCATCGTCGATGCCGAGGAGCTCGGCGGCGCCATCACCGAAAAGCTCGCCGAACTGTTCAGCGAGACCCAAGGCGCCGCGCCCGCCACGGGCCACCACCGGCCGCGCCGGTTGCATTCGTGAGAGCATGCCCCCGCTCATAGGCCGCCGCCGCCTTTTGAAATATGCAGCGGCGGGGCTTTCGATGACGGCCATGCCCGCCATCGCGGCTGCGCAAACGGCCGTTCAGCGGCCCCCGAAGCAGACCGTTCCCGACGAATTCTCGGTCACCGCGCCGGTCTCGATCGAGGTCAATGCCCGGCCGCTGCCCTCGTTCGATACCCGCGACCGGTCGCGTCTGCGGTTTGGCGAACTCGAATACCGCAGCGGGCTCATCCTCACTTCGCGGTTTCGCGGCTTCGGCGGATTGTCGGGTCTGCGGCTCGATGCAAAGGGCGAGCGCTTCATCGCGATCAGCGACAAGGGAGGCTGGTTCACGGGGCGCATTGTCTACAAGGGCCGCGAGATGACCGGGCTGGACGACGTCGAGGCCTCGCCGATGCTCGGTCCCGACGGCAAGCCGATCACCTCGCGCGGCTGGTTCGATACCGAGGCGTTCGCGCTCGACGGCTCGCTGGTTTATGTCGGCCTCGAACGCGTCAATCAGATACTGCGCTTCGACTTCGCCAAGGGATTTACGCGCGCGCATGGCGAATTGATTCAGTTGCCGCTCGGCGTGCGCAAGCTGCCCTACAACAAGGGAATCGAGGCGCTTGTCGTGGTGCCGAAGGGCCTGCCGCTGGCGGGAACGCTGATCGCGATCTCCGAACGCGGGCTCGACGCGCAGGGCAACATCACAGCCTTCCTGATCGGCAAGACGCTGGGGCTGTTCAGCATTCGCCGCACCGACAATTTCGATGTCAGCGATGCGGTGCTGCTGCCGTCCGGCAGCCTGTTGCTGCTGGAGCGAAAATTCTCCTGGCTCGGCGGGGTCGGCATCCGCATCCGCCGCGTTGCGCTTGCCTCCCTGGTCCCCGGCGCTGTCATCGACGGGCCTTCGATCTTCGAGGCCGATCTCGGCCACGAGATCGACAACATGGAAGGTATCGACGTCCACGTCACGCCGGAGGGCGATACAGTGCTGACGCTGGTCTCCGACGACAATTTTTCGATGATCCAGCGCAATCTGCTGCTGCAATTCACGCTCGTGGAGTGAGTGGGCGAAAGCGGAATGGTTCTTGCATCGCTCCGGGCGATAAACCGGAGTTTTTGATGTACAAGTCCCTTCGCGTTATTTGCGTGCTGACCAGCCTTTTTGCCGCCACCGCCGCACAGGCCGAAGGCTGGCCGTCGCGGCTGATCAAGGCGACCATTCCGTTCGGCGCCGGCAGCGCGGCCGACGTGGTGCCGCGGCTGGTGTTCGAACGTCTCGCGGCCGAACTCGGCCAGCCCATCGTGATCGAAAACCGCGCCGGCGCCGGCGGTGCGCTCGGTTCGGCGCTGGTCGCGAAAGCCGAGCCCGATGGCTACAGCATTCTCGCCCAATCGTCGGCGCTGGCGATTGCGCCGGCTATTTTCCCGAGCGCAACTTTCGACGCCACCCGGGATCTCGCCTCGGTACTGATGATCGGATCCAGCGCCAACGTGATGATCGTGCCGAACGCGCGACCCTGGAAGACCATTCAGGACTTCATCACAGACGCCAAGGCCAAACCCGGCTCGATCTCGTTCGGTTCGGTCGGCATCGGCAGCGCCGTGCATATCAGCACTGAAAAATTCCGCATTGCCGCCGGTATCGAGGCGACGCACGTGCCCTATCGCGCCGGTCCCGAAGTGATCGCCGACATCATCGGCGGACGGATCGACCTGTATTTCTGCCCGCTCTCGACCGCGCTGCCCTTGATCCGCGACGGCCAGGTGCGCGCGCTGGTGGTCTCGACGGCGAAACGCGTCGCCGACCTGCCCGACGTGCCGACGCCGGTCGAGATCGGATTGAAGGACGCCGACAGCGCGATCTGGTTCGGCGTGTTCGCCCCAGCGAAGACGCCGCGCGATATCGTCGAGCGGCTGCATGCGGCCGGCGCGAAGGTGCTGACCGATCCTGCCATGCAGGCGAGCCTCTCGAAACTTGGCATCGAGCCGATGCCGATGAAGCCGGCCGACATGGACGAGCTTGTGAAGCGCGAGACGGCGGCCAATCTCGAGTTGATCAAGGCGGCGGGCATCAAGCCGTAGGGGGAGGGTTGCAATCCCGGCGGGTTGAGGAGAGGGGGGCTGCTCGCTAGATATTAAGGGTCGCTTTCTCTCCCGTCTGGACCCCATCCCATGAGCGCTCTGTTTACCCCGATCAAGCTGCGCGGCCTTAACCTTGCCAACCGCATCATGGTGGCGCCGATGTGCCAATATTCGTCCGTCGACGGCGAGGCCAATGACTGGCACTTCACCCACATCAATTCCCTGGCGCTGTCGGGCGCTGCGATCTTCTGCATCGAGGCGACGGCGGTCGAGGCGAGCGGCCGCATCACACCGGGCTGTCTCGGCCTCTACAACGACGCCACCGAAGCCGCGCTGAAGCCGATCCTGGCCTCGGTGCGCAAGCGCTCGAAGGCCGCGGTGATGATCCAGCTCGCGCATGCCGGCCGCAAGGCCTCGAGCCACACGCCGTGGGAGGGCGGGCAACTGATCCCGGTGACTGAGGGCGGCTGGCGGGCAGAGGGGCCCTCGGCGATCCCGCACAAGGAGAGCGAGACGCCGCCTTTGGCGTTCGACGCGGCAGGACTTAAGCGCGTGCGCGACGCCTTCGTGGCGGCGGCCAAGCGCGCCGAGCGGCTCGGCATCGACGCCATCGAGGTGCACTCCGCGCACGGCTATCTCCTGCATCAGTTCCTGTCGCCGATCGCCAACCAGCGCACCGACCAATATGGCGGCTCCTTGCAAAACCGCATGCGTTTCCCACTCGAAGTGTTCGACGCGGTGCGCGAGGCGTTTCCGCAATCCAAGCCGGTAGGATTGCGGGTGTCCTGCACCGACTGGGTCGAGGGCGGCTGGGATCTGGCGCAGACCATCGAGTTTGCGCGCGAATTGAAGGGCCGCGGCGTCGACTGGATCGACGCGTCCTCGGGCGGCGTCTCGCCGCTGCAAAAAATTCCGCTCGGCCCCGGCTACCAGGTGCCGTTCGCGCAGGCGATCCGCGAGGCGACTGGCCTTCCCACCATCGCCGTCGGCCTGATCACGGAAGCCAGGCAGGCCGAGGAGATCGTAGCCTCCGGCAAAGCCGACATGGTCGCGCTCGCCCGCGCCATGCTCTACGACCCGCGCTGGGGCTGGCATGCCGCGGCCGAACTCGGCGGCGAGGTTTCTGCCCCGCCGCAATACTGGCGCTCGCAACCCTCGACGCAAAAGGCGCTGTTCGGCGCTACGACGTTCGGGACGAGGTAGCGCGTCACTCCGCGGCGCGAACCTCTGCCCATCCGTTTCGTCATATCTCAGCCACACGCGTCGCGTGCTATGCTCTCGCTTGCGCGCGACAGACGCGTTTTGAAAAAATGAACAGCGAGAGGACACCCCATGGAGATCGGATATTTCACGATGCCGTCCCATCCGCCGGAGTGCGGGTTGAAGGAGGGTCACGACTGGGACCTGCAGACGCTGCGATGGCTCGATGAGCTCGGCTATCAGGAAGCCTGGATCGGCGAGCACCACACCGCACCCTGGGAGCCGCATCCCTCGCCCGACCTCATTCTCGCGCAGGCGTTTTTGCAGACCAAGAATATCCGCCTCGGGCCTGGCGGCTTCCTGCTGCCCTATCACCACCCGGCCGAACTCGCCAACCGCGTCGCCATGCTCGATCACCTCTCCGAGGGGCGGCTGAATTTCGGCGTCGCGGCAAGCGGCCTGCCGAGCGACTGGGCGATGTTCAACGTCGACGGCATGTCCGGCCAGAACCGCGACATGACGCGGGAGGCGCTGGAGATCATTTTGAAGATGTGGACCGAGGACGCACCCTGGACCCACGCCGGAAAATTCTGGACGGTGAACAAGCCCGACACCATGTTCGACTTCCTCAAGCCCCACATCAAGCCGTTGCAGGCGCCGCATCCCCCGATCGGCGTCGCCGGCCTGTCCAAGGGCTCGGACACGCTCAAGCTCGCCGGCGAGCGCGGCTACATTCCGATGAGCCTCAACCTCAACCCGGCCTATGTCGGCAGTCACTGGGAATCGGTCGAGATCGGTGCCGCCAAAACCGGACGCAAGCCGAAGCGCAGCGACTGGCGGCTGGTGCGCGAGGTCTTCATCGCCGACACCGACGAGGAGGCGTGGCGGCTGTCGGTCGGCGACATGATGGGCCGGATGATGGGCGAATACTTTTTGCCTCTGCTCGGTCATTTCGGCTTCAAGGACTACCTCAAGGCCGCGCCCGACGTCGCCGACTCCGACGTCACGGTCGAATATTGCGCCCGCAACAACTGGATCGTCGGCTCGCCCGCGACCGTCACCGAGAAGATCGAAAAAATCTATCATGAGGTCGGCGGCTTCGGCACGCTGCTGGTGTTCGGCTTCGACTACAAGCACAAGCCGGAGGCGTGGCATAATTCGCTGCGCCTGCTGAAGCAGGAAGTGATGCCGCGGCTGAAGCATCTCGACGCGGACCTGACCCGCGCGGCGTGACGACGCTTCCTTCTCCCCTTGTGGGAGAAGGTGGATCGCTGGCGCGCAGCGGCGGCGAGCCGGATGAGGGGTTCTCTCCGCGGAGACAGACCCCTCATCCGCCTCCGCTTCGCTCCGGCACCTTCTCCCACAAGGGGAGAAGGGAAGTAAGCGCTGCGCTCGCAATGACGGAGCATGCGGATGCGGCGTCGCACATCCGCTCAATTCGGCTTCGGCGGCGCGTCGGCGGCGCGGACTTGCCAGAATTTCAGCAGGCGGCGGGCGCTTTCGACCGTGAGCTTGCCGTATTGCTCTTTGGCCCTTGCCAGTTCATGGCGGCCCAGGCTACCGGAGGTGAAGCGGCTGTCGAGCACGGCGGCGACTGTTTCCCAATTCAATCCGGCGACGCGGCAGGGGATCAGCACGCCGTCGTCGCGCAGGCTCTGCATCACAGGGCGGATCACGTCGATAGTCGAGCCTGATAATTCGGCAAGCGCTGCAACCGTCTCGGCGTATTTCCGCTCTTTCGCAAACGCCAACAGCGCCGGCTCGCTGAGCTTGCCGTGCTTGGCAAGTGCGGCGACGAAGCGGCGGGCGGCGGCGAAATCGCGCGTGCGCGACATTTCGCGGTTGGCGCCGGCAGCGGCAAGCGCAATCGCGTTCCGGATTTCCTCGAACAGATGCGGCGGCGCGCGTGACAGCAGCCGCGTGCGCACAACCTCGGTGGCGCTGCGCAGCAATTGCTGGCGCTGCTCGGGCGGCAGGTCGACGCGAATGCCGGTCTCGACCGCCAGATGAGGATCGCTTTCCGCCTGCTTCAGCACGATGGCATAGCCCGCCGCCGACATCCGCGCGCCGGGATTGGTGACCAGCCGCAGGCTGACGGAAGGGTAATGCCGCTTCAGCAGCGCGTCGGTGACGATTTCGGTCAGCCACCAGCGCCCGGAGATTGCGAGCAGATGCTGCTCGCCCTTGGTTTGCGCGAGCTCGAGCAGATCGTCGGCCGTCAGCCGCGCCGATTCGGTAAGCACGGGACGGGCGATCGTAATCTCGTCATTGTTCGCCAGGCGGCGGACCACGGCCGGCGGCGCCTGCTTGACGGAGGCGAGCTGCGTGCTCATTTCGGCGAGCGCGATGCGCGCGGAGACATCGGCCAGCGCGCGCAGTTCGACGGTCCGGATCAGCCGTTCGAGTACGTCGCCGAACAGCTCGATCTGTTCGCCGGAATAGCCGTCGGCGGACTCTAGAAACAGGTCGGTGACCTGCCTCAGCGTATCCAGATGTTTTTCCGTCGAGCCGGCCTGGATGGCCGCTTCGACTTCATCGGCGATCGATCGTTCCAACATCGCTCGTCCTGAGCGTTTGAAGCCGGTTCTGGCAGTAGATGCGTGAGAATAGGGGGCAGAGTTGAACGATCCGTTAACCCTTTGGGTCGCGGGCGGGCTGGAATGTGGCCGCAAGATTGCGGGAGTGGTCGGCCAATGGCCGAGTGGTGCGGCGGCGCTTCCGTAGGATGGGTGGAGCCAACGGGTCCGGCCTTTGGCCGGCCCGATGATAAACTCCGCGATACCCATCACGCCTCCGCGTAGGGATTGATGGGTTTCGCTGCGCTCTACCCATCCTACGAACCCGCGCTCTATCCACGTCATTGCGAGCGCAGCGAAGCAATCCATTCTTTCTCTACGCGGCGCGATGGATTGCTTCGCTTCGCTCGCAATGACGGGGAGAGAGCATCAACCCGCCGCTTCCTCCTCCGCTTCCGCGCTCGCATGCGCCGGCGGCACCGGCATCGGAAACTTCTCATACTGCTTTGGCAGGTTCACCGGCCGATAGCTCGGCATCGCGTCCATGCGTAGCAGCGCGGATTCGTGGATGGTGGCGCCGTCGGGAATGAAGCGTGGTTCAGCGTCCGGGATGTAATAGCCGAAATGGACTTTGCGCGCCGGCCACTCCTTGTACTTCGCGCTCTTTGGCAAATATTCGAGTATCCACCACGCCCCTCGCAGCGACTCGTGCAGCTCGCCACGCACGTCAGGCGCGACATAGGAGAACGGTGAGCCCTTGCGCTGAATGCCCCAGGCGAGCTGGTTGACGGTGGCCTGGTTAACCCCGAGTCCGCATTTCGTCGCCTCGTCGATCATCCACAGCAGCGGATATTTCGAAAGCCCGCTTTGCTTTTCCGGATAGCCGCCGCCGACATCATCATGCACGCCGGCGAACCACACCTGCAGAATATCCTGCGGTTCGGCATGCGCATCGTTGAAGCGGTTGTGCTTGAAGGTCTGCGGGTCGTCCCACTTCTTGAGGCGGAACATGCAGCGCCGCTCGTCCATCGAGATCGCCTGACGAAACGTCTGCACGCTCGGGTTCGAAATCGTGAACGCCAGCTCCTCCAGGCTCGGCCAATAGAAGCGATCGGCCCGCGGCACGATCACGCTGGCGACCGTATCCCAGACGCCGACGAAGCGGATGGTGGGCCAGCGGGATGAAGTGATGCGCGCGAACTGCGCGGCGTTGTCGAACGCGGTCTGCGGCAGCGGCCCCAGCGCGTCGCCGGTCTCGGTGAGCAGCTTGTGCTCGGCGCGCAGCTTCGGCGCCTCGTCGGAGGAGAACTGCTTGTAGGCGATCAGCCCCGAGCCGGCGAGATTGACCTGCTCCGGCGAGATCAGGCCAACTTTGTGGATCAGCCCCGCCAGCACCCGCACGGTATAGGCGCCGCGGGAAAAGCCGAACAGATAGATCTGGTCGCCGGTCTGATAATTGTGGACCAGGAAGGCATAGGCCGCGAGCACGTTGTCATCGAGCCCATAGCCGGTGGCGAGCCCCAGGATGGCGTTGAAGTTCTGCTTCAACTCGTGCCACGGGTCCGGCCGCTCCAGCGTGCCGACCCCCGGATCGTAAAACACGAGCTGCCGCGGCTGTGTCTTCTCCGTCTTGCGCAGGCAGCGATAGAGCTTCAGCACATTGGAGATATTCTCGGAGATCTCGTTGCCGGTGCCGTCGCAGCATATGATGATGTTTCGCATGGATGCGTCCCCGATGCTACCGGAGCGAGTATAGCGGAATTTGGGGATTTTGGATGACGCTGCGAACGGCGGCCCTGCCTCGTCGACGGCCCTCCCGGCGCGAGGCCCGCGTCAGGCCGCCTCGGTGACCGCGCGAATCTTCAGGTGCACGCCGGTCTCTTCCTGCAACGCGCCGATGACGCCGAGCAGGTTCTCGGCGGTGGGGTTGCCATCCGGACCAAACATCCGCATCAGGCTCTTCGGCGAACGCCCGAGCACCTCGCCCAGCCGATCGAATCCGACTGTTGCATTGATATAGGCCCGCAGCGCCGCGCGGCCCTGATCGGTCTCACCCTGCAGCAGGGCCTGCACCGCCTCCTGGAACAGTGCCCTGCGGAAGGCGGGCTCGCGCTCCGCCCGCGCCCGCACCGTGTCGCGAAAATTCCGGGTCAGTGCCATGGCGTCATCCTTCGCGCTTGCGCTTCTTGTAATCGCGCCAGCGGCGGAGCGCGGCATCGATGTCGTTCTGCTGCCGTCGTTTCGTGCCGCCGCCGAGCAGAATGACCAGCACCTTGCCGTCCCAGCCGAAGTAAATGCGATAGCCGGGACCGCGGTTGATCTTCAACTCCGCGGCGCCTTCGCCGATCGGCTTGACGTTCGACGTGTTGCCCTCGGCAAGCCGCTCGATCGCGACCGTCACGCTGGCCGCCACCTGCACGTCGAGACCGTCAAACCATCGCCGGAAGGGGCTGCTCCCTTCCGAGATATATTCTTCAATCCGGATCATTTGGTATCATATATGTTACTATAATGCAAGCAGTTTAGGGCCAAGTGTCGCGCTGAAATTCTGGCGCAGCCTGTTCCTGAGGTGGTGTGGCCATCCGTGATTTTGGGAGGCAACTTAGGATACAATCACCACGTTTTATACCTGATTCGACAACTCCAGAGTGACGGTCGGTAAGCTGTCTCGCATTTGATGCTGAGGGGACAGATACGGAATTGGAGCAGGCACGATGTATTTGAAGACGTTAACACTCAACAATTTTCGTTCATTTTGAATCCACGCAAATCCCGCTGTCCAAAGATCTGACTATCTTGGTTGGTGAAAACAATGGCGGCAAAAGCAATGCGATCGACGCCATTCGGCTCTTAACCGCCTCCTTGGGAGGGCGACGTGAAATCTATTGCGAGACGACCGACATCCGCTTTGGAAGCTCCAAACGTCAGTTCGAACTCATTGGACACTATGACGAGCTAAGTCCGGCGCAGAAAGGACGAATGATTTCGGCCGCTACGGATCATGCGATCACCGGCTGTGTGTTCGGCCTGCGCTATGACGAAAGCAGTGATCGCTTTCCCGTGCGGCCCGTGATTTGGGGTGGGCATCAGCAAAGCACCCCAGAATCTGGGTGCCACGAGATGATTCGGCATGTCTATCTGCCACCACTACGCGACGCAAAGCGTGCGTTGGCCTCGGGGAATCCTACGCGGATTTACGCACTATTGAATCATTTCCTCGATGGTGGTGATGCCGCGGCATTGGCGAAATCACTGCGGAGAGGTGCCGACGCTGATATCCTTGGTAAGGTCGGCGACGCAGTGGAGGTTGGGTTGACCGCGCTCACCTCTGGTGTGCGCAGGCAGGCTGCGTCGCTTGGGTTCGCCAATGACGAGAAGCTAATAGATATTGCGCGCGATCTACGCTTTAAGCTCGCCGACTATGGCATTGAGCCTGAGGATTTGCGCTACTCGGGCCACGGCTACGCCAATTTGCTTTACATGTCGACCATCGCGGTCGAGCTAGAGAGGGTCAATGACGCTGACTTGACGTTGTTTTTAGTTGAGGAGCCTGAGGCACATCTTCATCCCCAGCTTCAGGCCGCAGTACTCAGCTTTCTCGAGGAGCAAGCAGAGAAGTCACGGAAATTGCCGCCGGATCATAAGGGACCCGCCGGTCAATTGCAGATCATTGTTGCAACCCATTCGCCAAATCTTTCGGCATGGGTAGAAAATAGGAAGCTAGTCTTTTTCCGGTCGTTTATGCCCAAAGCGGTCGAGGAAGCAAATCCCCTCACTACGGGTGTAACAGTCGCATCTACGCCTCAGTCTCGATCTCGGCGTGTGACGCGTTGCATTCCGCTTGGTTCTTTGGCGCTGGATCCAATCGAGCGACGGAAAATTGATCGCTATCTTGATGTCACCAAGTCGGCCTTTCTATTTGGCGGGCGAGTGCTGCTAGTTGAGGGTATCGCGGAGGCATTGCTGCTGCCTACCATCGCAAAGAAGCTCGTGTTTCAGAATAGTCCTGAAAAGCTTCGGCTGTTTCGTTCGGCAGTCTTCGTTCCTATCGAAGGAGTTGATTTCGAGCCATACGCAAAGCTCTTGCTAACCCCGTTTGATGAAATCCGCATCGCTGACCGTTTGGTTGTGCTCACGGATGGCGACGGCAGTGATTTAGAGGAGGGGCAGGAATCTCCGGGCAAGCTGCGCAAGGCGCGACTAGAAACTGTTGCTGCGACGCTCGGCGCAGGCCATTTAATTGAGATAGTCATTAACGACTACTCGCTCGAAACGGAGTTGGTGCGGGCGGGCAACGGCCCCTTGCTAAAGAACGTCTATCTCGCGCTGCATCCGCGCTCTGGCGACAAATGGGACTCGGCGCTTGCTCTGATTGGTAATGCTCAAGCCCTGGCAATACAGCAACTGTTCGAAACGACACGCAAGGGTGACTTTGCTCAGCTTCTAGCCGAGCAGATTAACGACGGTCGGGCCTTTAGTGTGCCTATCTATCTTAAGCGAGCTGTTGAAGCATTGGTCGAATGACGATCAGGCCCTTCACACCAACGGCAGAACAAGCCCGCATCATCCACCATAGTGGGTCCGCTTTCGTGGCTTCCTGTCCGGGATCGGGCAAAACCCGTGTGTTGGTTGAACGGGCCCGAAAGCTGTTGGCCAATCGTCGGTCTGGAAGCGGTATCGCCTTTCTGTCCTTCACAATCGCCGCTGTATCCGAACTGGAAGGTCGATTGCGTTTCGAAGGTCTGTTGCATGATACAGTATTTCCTCACTTCATCGGAACATTCGACAGCTTTCTTTGGCAGTTTCTGATCGCTCCGTTCGGAGCGCCCGGCTGTTCAACGCACCCTCGCCTAATCCCTGACAAGGACGAACGTCCCATCAAACTTTTCCCAGCCGCGCAAGCCCTACCGCTTGAATGCTTCGATCGAACAACTGGCAGCGCGATTCCGGACGCGCTAGCGCGGCACGGCTTTAGAGGTAAGATCAAAGCGTATGAGACGGTGGCTCGTAACACCCGTACCCGCTTCCTGGAGCGAGGCGAGTTAGACTTCGCGGACGCGCGGGCGATTGCGCTTGAACGTCTCCGCGATCCAGTGTTGGCGCCCGCGCTAGCTGCACGATTTCAGGAGCTTGTCGTTGACGAAGCGCAGGATTGTAATCCGGTGGACCTAGAAATCATAAATTGGTTTCGAGCCGCCTCCATTCCTGTGAAGGTTATCTGCGATCCAAATCAAGCGATCTACGGCTTTCGCGGCGGAGTAGCGGACGAATTAATAGCGTTCGGTCAAAGCTTCGACGTGAGCGAGAGATTGCCGATAACCGGCAATTTTCGCTCAAGTCAACACATAGCCAAAGCGATAGGGTCGCTACGTGCACCGAATGCGCGCTTAGCGATAGACGAAGCTCTCGGCGAGTATCGAGACGAGTCGACGCCAGTCTATGTTTTGACTTATCCAGGCAACAGCGTTCCTGCGAGCGTCGGAGCAAAGTTCCGCAAACTAACGGAAGCCCTTAAGCTGGACGCACGCCAGTGTCCCGTCGTAGCGGCGACGCGCTTAAGCGGCGCGAACGCGCTTGGCCATCCGACCGACAGCGGTGTCAAGGATCTCAGTTACCGATTGGCCGTCGCTGTCAGTAACTATCATTTCTCATTTGAGCTTGGTGGTCGGAAGGACGCGCTCGAAGCGGTTCACAGAGTTATTCTTGAACTTGAGGGCAAGTTCGGCAACAAGACGTATCACCAGTACATCTCCGATTCAGGAATTGAACCCGGTTCGTGGCGGCCGCGAGTGTTGGAACTCGTTGATGAACTCCGGTTTGATCCGAAGTGCTTTATCACCGCCGACGCTTGGCTTGATCACGCGCGCAGAATTCTCGCGCCACTATTTCCGATGGATGGAAAGTCGATCAACCAGCGGCTTCGCCGTAACGCGGACTTAGGGAAGGCGCTCTCGTGCGCGCCAACGAGCGGACTTAGCTGCCATACCATTCACAGTGTGAAGGGAATGGAGTTTCCTGCGATGTGCGTGGTGATGTCGCCACGTACGGCCAAAGGGATAATCGACCTTCTGTATGCATCCAGTTCCCTTGCCGATGGAGAGGACGCGCGCAAAATCTATGTTGGAGCTTCTCGCGCTCAGCGGCTCTTGGCGATCGCCGCGCCTAAGTCACAGGCAGCACGTCTGGTCAGTCTCTTAAAAGCCACCGGGGCCGCAGTCTCTTTGATTGCCTTGTAGGCAGGGTCTTCCTTTTCGTTCATCAACGCTCGGCATCACTCCCCAAAGCAAAAACGGCCGGGTCTTTCGACCCGGCCGCTCAAAACTCTGATCCGCCGATGCAGCTAAAACTCAGCTCGCCTTCTTCACGAACACCGGTTTGCCGACCTTCTTCTCGATCGCGCGCTTGAGATCCAGCGCGCGGGGGGAGAGCACGTCGGCCTTGGCCTTGATCAAATAGGCATCGAGGCCGCCATTGTGGTCGACGCTCTTGAGCGCGTTGGTCGAGACGCGCAGGCGCACGTTGCGGGCGAGGGCGTCCGAGATGAAGGTGACGTTGACCAGGTTCGGCAGGAAGCGCCGCTTGGTCTTGATGTTCGAGTGGCTCACCTTGTGGCCCGTCTGGGGGCCCTTGGCCGTCAGTTCGCAGCGCCGGGACATTGCAAAATCCTCTTCCATCCCCGCCATAGGCAACGCATCTCGCGGGCGTCGCGGGGGTCCAAAATCGCGTCCATTTCCAGGAACTGCGGTCGTATAGGGGGAGATGGCCATCCGGTCAAGGTTTTTGGGGCGGCGGGAGGCCCGTTTCGAGGCTGCAAGTCCCTTGTTTTGGCGCGTTTTCTTCACGCGAGGCGGAAGTCCACCGAGGCACCCAAATCCGGGGCAGGCCCCGCTTGAAAACGCCATGCTCAGAATCAGCCGGTTTCCAAGGGGTTCCAGCCACTTAAGGGATCATATAAAGGGCGCAATCCCCGCCGACACCATGGCTTTCGTTAAGTAGGCCTTTGACCTTCCGCAAAAGGCGGGCGGCGACGAGAGGTCTGATAGGCGTGGTTTTGCCAAACCTTGCGCGTTGATTGCCGGATATGTCTGCCTACATGAACGTCAGCTCGCGCCGATCCCGGGACAATCCATTCGTGACCGCCAAATGCGCCGTTTCGCACCCCCCAAGGCTCGCCTCAAGGCTCGTTTTCAGCCTGTGCGCCGGCGCGTGCCTCTGGCTCGCGCCGCAGGCGGCTTCCGCGCAGGGGCGGCTGGATGCGCAGTATGAGGCGACGCTGGCGGGCATTCCGGTCGGCAAGGGGGCCTGGACCATCGAAATCGGTGACGACACGTTTTCGGCCGCCGCCCAGGGCGGCACCGCCGGGTTGTTGAAGGCGTTTTCCGGCGGCACGGGCTCGGGCGCCAGCCAGGGCCGGGTCGTCAACGGCGCGCTGGTCGCGAATGCCTATACAGCCACCACCACGACGCAGAAGAAGTCCGAAACCATCCGCCTCGTGCTGACCAACGGCAACGTGAAGGATTTTTCGATCGATCCGGCGCCGCCGGTCGATCCCGACCGCATCGTCGTCACCGACGCGCACCGCAAGAACGTACTCGATCCCATGACCGGCTCGATGCTGCGCGTGCCGGGGAATGGCGAGGTGCTGAGCCCGGATTCCTGCCGCACCGGCGCGGGGATCTTCGACGGGCGCATGCGCTACGACCTCAAGCTCGATTACAAGCGCATGGAAATGGTGAAGGCCGAGCGGGGCTATCACGGGCCGGCGCTGGTCTGCGCCATCTACTTCACGCCGGTCGCGGGCTACATCCCCGATCGCCCCGTGATCAAATATCTCGCCACCGAACGCAAAATCGAGATCGCCTTCGTGCCGATCGCGGGAACCCGCGTCCTGGTTCCCTTCCGCATGACCATCCCGACGCCGCTCGGCCAGGCGATGCTGGAGGCGACGTCGTTTGTGACAACGGCAGCGCCGCCGAGGGTGGCGAAGACGAATTGAGCCTGGAAGCGGCGCGCGCCCTTTCTTCCTTCTCCCCTTGTGGGAGAAGGTGGCGCGAAGCGCCGGATGAGGGGTTCTCTCCACGGGCGGGACTCGCGGAGAGAACCCCTCACCCGTCTCAATCGCGCTTTTGCGCGATTGATCCACCCTCTCCCACAAGGGGAGAGGGGGACACCGAGCCCGCGGGAATCCTGTTGACTCTTACCCCATTCTGATTCGACTCCGGCCTTTAAGAATTTCACCCTCACACCGCCGCTTGTGGAGCCCGTGTAAACTTGATCTAGTGCCGCCCCGGGCGGGTCAGCGCGAGATGTTGCGGTGAACGTATCGGGTTTCGGGAGGAGTCAGCGATTCGGGCGCGTTTCGTTCCAGACTCGTTCCAGAGCTTAAGCCGCGACCGCATCGCCGTCGCAAAGTGAAACAGAATCGGCGGGATGGCGCCGAGGAACCAGAAGGGCTTCCCGTCATTGCGAGGAGCGTAGCGACGAAGCAATCCATTCCTCCGCTTGCCGCGCTATGGATTGCTTCGCTTCGCTCGCAATGACGGCTCAAGCGCCGGCACTTAATAGAAACACCTGCACATAATGGCTTTCTCACCTTCCACGTTCGCGACCGATCGCGCGCCAGGCGCTGGCGTCACCGCCGTGCTCGGGCCGACCAACACCGGCAAGACGCATCTGGCGATCGAGCGGATGCTGGGGCATTCCTCCGGCGTGATCGGCCTGCCGCTGCGGCTGCTCGCGCGCGAGGTCTACAACAAGATCGCCGATCGGGCGGGCGTGGACAGCGTCGCGCTCGTCACGGGTGAAGAGAAGATCAAGCCGAAGAATCCGCGCTACTGGGTCTCCACCGTCGAGGCGATGCCGCGCGATCTCGATGTGAGTTTTCTCGCCGTCGATGAAATCCAGATCGCGGCCGATCTCGAGAGAGGCCATGTCTTCACCGACCGCATTTTGCATCGCCGCGGCCGCGACGAGACGCTGCTGCTGGGCGCTGCCACCATGCGCCCGATCATCGAGCGGCTGCTGCCGGGCGCCTCCATCATCACCCGGCCAAGACTCTCGCAGCTCGAATTCGCCGGCGACCGCAAGATCACGCGGCAGCCGCGACGCACCGCGATCGTCGCGTTCTCGGCCGATGAAGTCTATGCGATTGCCGAACTGATCCGCCGGCAGCATGGCGGCGCTGCCGTCGTATTGGGCTCGCTGTCGCCGCGCACACGCAATGCGCAGGTCGCGATGTTTCAGAACGGCGACGTCGATTATCTCGTCGCGACTGACGCCGTCGGCATGGGGCTCAACCTCGATGTCGATCATGTGGCGTTTGCGTCAGATCGCAAATACGACGGCTATCAGTTCCGAAGGCTCAACCCGTCCGAGTTCGCGCAGATCGCGGGCCGCGCGGGACGCGCCACGCGCAACGGCACCTTCGGCACCACGGGGCGCTGCGCGCCGTTCGAGCCGGAGCTGGTGAACGCGCTGCAGAACCACACGTTCGACAGCGTCAAAATGCTGCAGTGGCGCAATTCGAAACTGGATTTTGCCTCGCTCGGCGCGCTGCAGGTGTCGCTGGCGCTGCCGCCGGGGCACGAGGCCTTGACCCGCGCGCCGATTGCCGAGGATCAGCGCGTGCTCGATCATGCGGCGCGCGACGGCGAGGTGAGGGACATGGCCCACGGCGCGGCCGCCGTGGAACGGCTGTGGGACGCCTGCCAGATCCCGGATTACCGCCGGCTGGCGCCCGCGGCCCACGCTGAGCTCGTGACCACGCTTTATGCATTCCTGATGAAAAGGGGCCGCATACCTGACGCATGGTTCGCCGCCCAGGTCGACCAGGCCGACCGCGTCACCGGCGATATCGACACGCTGTCGGGCCGGATCGCGCAAATCCGCACCTGGACCTTCGTCGCCAACCGCCCGGACTGGCTGTCCGACCCCGATCACTGGCAGGGGATCACGCGGGAGGTCGAAAATAAATTATCCGATGCGCTGCATGAACGGCTTACGGAGCGTTTCGTTGACCGGCGGACCAGTGTATTGATGCGCCGCCTGCGGGAGAACTCAGTTTTGAATACGGAAATTGGCAAGACCGGCGAAGTGATTGTGGAAGGCCACGCGATCGGCCGGCTCGATGGATTTACCTTTGCACCCGATGCGGCGGAAGCCGGCTCGGACGCCAAGGCGTTGCAGGCGGCTGCCCAACAGGTGCTCGCCAGCGAGATCGATACACGCGCCACAAAACTTGCCGCAGCGCCCGACGATCAGTTCGTGCTGACGTCAGACGGCACCATCCGCTGGACTGGAGATGCCGTTGCAAAGCTCGTCGCGGCCGACGACGCGCTGCATCCGCGATTGCGCATCATTGCCGACGATCGCCTGTCAGGAGCGCCGCGCGAGGCCGTGCAGGCGCGGCTCGATCTGTGGCTCAAGACGCATATCGAAAAGCTGCTGGGGCCGCTGTTCGGGCTGTCGAAGGCCGAGGACATCACCGGCATCGGGCGCGGCATCGCGTTCCAGCTTGTGGAAGCCCTCGGCGTGCTGGAGCGCGCAAAGATCTCCGCCGAGATGAAGGATCTCGATCAGGCCTCGCGCGCCACGTTGCGCAAATACGGCGTGCGGTTCGGCGCCTATCACATCTATTTCCCCGGGCTGCTCAAGCCCGCCGCGCGCGCGCTGGCTTCGCTGCTGTGGGCCGAGAAGCAGGACAATGTCGACATGTCCGCGCTCTCTGGCGCGCAGCATCTGGCGAGCTCGGGCCGCACCTCGTTCCCGGTCGACAAGGCGCTGCATCGGGATGCCTATCGCGTGCTCGGCTATCGCCAGTGCGGCGAGCGCGCGGTGCGCGTCGATATCCTGGAGCGGCTCGCCGATCTCATTCGCCCCGCGCTGGCCTGGCGCGAAACGTCGCCCGGCGAAAAGCCGACCGGCGCGTTCGACGGCCGCGGCTTTGTGGTGACGCAGGCGATGACCTCGCTGACGGGATCTGCCGGCGAGGATTTCGCCTCGATCCTGCGCGCGCTCGGCTACCGCATGGACAAGCGCCCGCCATTGCCGCCGAAGCCTGCGCCCGAAGTCCCTGTGCCCGAAGTCGTTGTCGAGACCGTCTCCACTGAGGCACCGCCGGTCGAGACGAGTGCCGAGGCAATCGCAGAGACACCGGCTGAAGAAGTCGCAGCCGATCTGCCGATGTCAGGCGATCCCGCGCCGTCGGCATCGCTGCTGCCCAACGTCACGCTGGTACCCGTCGCGAGCGAAGAGCCTGCCGCGCCGGTCGAGGCCGCACCCGAACCCGCCGAGACCACGCCGGCGGAAGCCGCGATCGCGGACGCGCCGCCGGAACAGGAGGCGGAGCCGACGATCAGCGCCGCCGAAGCTGCGGCCGAGCCCGCCACCGCGAGCGAAGCGCCTGCCGAAAGCGCTCCCGCTGAAGCCGCTCCCGCGGAGGCCGTAGTCGCGGAAGCCTTGGAAGCCAAGCCTGAAACGAAATCCGAGACGCCGGCCGAGCCTGCGCTCATCGAAGTCTGGCGGCCCGGTGGCCGTTCCGACGAGCGCCGTCCGCATCACGACCGCAACCGCCAGCGCCATCACGGCCGCCCGGCCGAAGGCGCGCAAGCTGCCGCAGTCGGCGAAGGCGGCGAGGGCGCGCCGCGCGAGCAGCGTCATCGGCGCGGTCGCCGCAATGACTTCCGCAAGCCGCGCGAGGGCGCACCGGCCGATGCTACTGCTGCGCCCGCGACTGAGGGCGCACCGGCGACTGAAGTGCGCGAGCAGACGCGTCAGGACCGTCCGCCCCGCGAGCGTTTTGAAGGCAAGGGCCGCGACGGCGATCGCCGCGACAAATTCGATCGCAACAAGGGCGACCGCAACAAGGGTGGTGATCGCAACAAGGGCGAGCGCGGCGGCCGCGATTTCGGCGGCCGCGACAAGGGCGGCCGTGACAAGCGCGACCAAGGACCATCGCACCGTCAGTGGGCGACCAGTGCCGCACCGCGCGAGCGCGACCGGCCGGTCGATCCCAATTCGCCATTTGCAAAACTGGCGGCGCTGAAGGAACAGCTCGCCGGCAATCGCAAGGAATAGTCGAGCAGATATTTGGAGCGGCAGCGTCTCGATAAGTGGCTGTGGCACGCGCGGGTGGTGAAGGCCCGCACCTCCGCTGCCGCGCTCGTCGAAGCCGGTCACGTCCGCATCAACGGCGTGCGTGAGAAGGCGCCGGGACATTCCGTTAAGCTCGGCGACGTGCTCACCATCGCGCTCGATCGCACCGTGCGCGTTCTCAAGGTGGCCGGATTTTCCGAGCGGCGCGGCGATGCTACGGCCGCGCGCGTGCTCTACGATGATTTGCAGAATGACAAAGAGTGACTATGTGCACAGAGCTGGCGGCGAGGCCTGAAAACGGCGGTTTGAAGCACGCCGCTTCCCTTGCGGCAGCGCACTGCATGCGCTACGCAAACCCCGGAAAACTGATCCGTTTCGGAGCCTTGTTCGGAGCCCTGGATGACTTACGTCGTCACTGAAGCCTGCATCAAATGCAAATATACCGACTGCGTTGAGGTCTGCCCCGTCGACTGCTTCTACGAGGGCGAGAACATGCTGGTCATCCATCCCGACGAATGCATCGACTGCGGCGTCTGCGAACCCGAATGTCCCGCCGACGCCATCAAGCCGGACACCGAGCCCGGTCTGGAGAAGTGGCTCGAGGTCAACACCGAGTACGCCAAGAGCTGGCCCAACATCACCCAGAAGAAGGAAGCGCCGACGGACGCGAAAGAATTCGAGGGTGTGGAGGGCAAGTTCGAGAAATATTTTTCCAAGGAACCCGGTAGCGGCGACTAGGCTGTGGATAAGTTAAGGGCTCGTTGAGCCTGTTTTCGTCCCCAATCTGAACCGAACCAGCGTTGCTGATTTAACCCTGTTATTGGACTTATGGCGGATACGGCCCCGTAAAGGCCCGGAACCCGGCGTAAATCATTGATTTTTGCGGAAAATGTGCTATATTGGGCACATTACAAGCCGATCCCGGCCATGCGTAGCTTGTGGCCCCGGTGGGTTCCCGTAAAACATCGAACAGGGGCGTGGCAGTTCCGCGCGCAGGCTGTGTCACAGAAAACGCGTAAAAAGAGTGCTTCCAAGACCACGAAAAAAGCCGCTCCGGCCAGCCGCAGCGCAACCAAAGGCCGTGCCAAGGCGACTGTAAAGGTCGCAAGGAAGGTTGCGGCCACAAAGTCCTCAAAGAACAAAAGAAGCGCAATGCCAGAAAAGACTGCCAAGACTGTCGCGAAAGCGGCGGGTTCGAAGACCCCTGCGTCCAAAGTTGCTGCCAAAGCTCCTGTGAAGACCCCTGTGAAGGCTGCGCCCCCGAAAGCCGCCATTGCTGCGCCGAAGGCTCCCGCCAAGCCGGCTGCCGCCGCCGCGCCGCGCGTCGAGGAGCCGAAGAAGGTCGTGACCCAGCGTCAGGGCTTCAAGGCCAATGAATTCGTGGTCTATCCCGCCCACGGCGTCGGCCAGATCCTGGCCATCGAGGAGCAGGAGATCGCGGGCGCCAAGCTCGAGCTGTTCGTGATCAATTTCATGAAGGACAAGATGACGCTCCGCGTGCCGACCGCCAAGGTCGCCAATGTCGGCATGCGCAAGCTGTCCGAGCCGGCGCTGGTCAAGAAGGCGCTGGAGACGCTCAAGGGCCGTGCGCGCGTCAAGCGGACCATGTGGTCGCGCCGGGCGCAGGAATACGAAGCGAAGATCAATTCGGGCGACATCGTCGCGATCGCCGAAGTGGTCCGCGATCTCTACCGTTCGGAATCGCAGCCCGAGCAGTCCTACAGCGAACGCCAGCTGTATGAAGCAGCCCTCGATCGCCTGTCGCGCGAAATCGCCGTCGTCCAGCATTCGACGGAGACCGAAGCGGTGAAGGAAATCGAAAGCCAGCTCGCCAAGAGCCCGCGCCGCGGCGCCAAGGCTGAAGCGACCGAGGCTGACGGCGAAGCCGACGAGGCCGATGTTGAGGCTGACGGCGACGACGCTGCCGTGGCGGACGAAGCCGCCTGAAAGGGTTCGACGGATTGAGATAAAAGCCCGGTCGAAAGACCGGGCTTTTTGTTTGCGTTGCGGGAGAAACCGCGGGAGGGGCGGGCTCTCAACACATCCAATCGGTGGAGGCCGCCTCGCAGGTAAGGCACGGTATTGAGAACTGTCCTTATGGACGGTGATAAGCGCAGTGCCCAAGTCGGGCGGCCTGAGGCGGTCGAGATGTTCGGCGGCGTCGCTGGTCCGGAGATGAGAAGCTCAAGATTGTCGTGGAGGGCTTGCAGGCGCCGCGCCAAGTTGCGGCGCTGGCTCCGACGAGGGCGGCCGCCGCGCCGCAATCATGTACACCCCTATCGCCACAGCCAAGCTCAACGACATCAATCCACAGACTTGGCTCGCTGACGTGCTGGCTCGCCTGCTGGATCCCCCCTCAAGCGCGTTCACGACCTCTGGCCGTGGAACCTGGCTTCTTCAGAACGCCGTCCACGCTGCATAAGCGCAGTCAGCCATCCGTCCATTTGTAACTTAGCCAGGGCCGCCGCGGGGTACACATGCGGATCATCCGGCCATGCACATCGACCAAATAGCTGCTGCCGACAAACGGCCCTACACCGTGCCAGCCCGCGACGATTGTCTGAGGAGCAACTATAATGGCTGAGATCCAAGTCATATCCTGTGGGTGAGCATGTGAGCAAAGAGACCGCCGTTGACCACGTGACGCAGAACATGGAGACGTACAACAGAATCGCTGAGCACTACCACGTGACTGCGACGCCTGGGCTTCGCGCCTGGAAGGAAGAGTCAATGCGGCGTTTCGCGGCCTTTCTGCCGGGAGCCCATGTTGTCGTCCCAGGCTGTGGGGATGGCCGTGACTCACGGTTCCTGGCATCCCTGGCCTTACAGGTCACTTCATTCGACCTGTCCGACGCTATGCTGCGAATTGCACGAGAACGAGATCCTTCGGGGACTTATCTCAAGCTCGATTTCCGCGATATGGCGAACCTTCGCGGGCCGTTCGACGGCATATGGGCCAGTGGCTGCTTGTACCATCTCACCAAAGCAGAGTTCGTGCGGTGCGTAACGACGTGCAGATCTTTGTTGTCAAAAGCTGGGGTGCTGTACGTGAGCATGAAAGAGGGACAAGGCGAACGTTATGAAGAGATTCTCGGGCCTCGCTACCCTGGAGGCGCAGAGGCCAGAGCCCTTCTTCAAGGTAGACGCTTCTACGCCTACTATGAACGCGACGAGCTTCTCAAAGCACTCGACGGCTTCGCCTTGCTTGCCGAACAGCGTGTAGAACCCGCCGAACGTGGGTTTGAATTGTGGTTGCGCAAGATTGGCGAGGCTGCCGTCCAGTCTAGACAAGCTTAACTTCGGTCACTTCAAGGAACGGCGCGCGATATCTGCCGCCGCTTGCGCGGACGAGCCGGTTCCGCCGAAGTCAGGGCAGGCCCACCAATGGCCGCAGCAGGAGCGTGACGCTCGCGACCAGCGTGCAGCAACTGCTCGACAATACGAAAAGAAGAAAGTTTTCCATGCCGCGATCCCTTTTCCGTTGGGAAGCCGACGTTTGAGTCGGCGATCCGTTCCGGTCATTTTTGCGGAGTACATTTGCAGTAAAGGCGGGCCGACTTCCGGTTCCGCGATGGAACTCGACGCGATCTCGCCGTTGGAATCTGTGCTGGCCATCGCTCTACTTGAGGCAGGGCAATTGGAACCCGAGGCTGACGGCGACCTGACAATGCCGGTGTGAATGCTGGTTTGCTCACCTGCCCGGATTGTCTTCGACTTCGCGCATGCGTGCCAAAGCGCGCAAGTCGCTCGCGTCCGCAGTGATCGGGAACTCTCGCCTCAACCTGTCGCGCCGCCATTCTCTCGGAATGTGGTCAGATTTCCGGCCTCTTGTGACCAAATTTAAAAGTGAGTCTGGCATTCCATTGAATCGCAGGGGTGTTCGATGAAGACTCAAATTCCGCTGGTCTTTTTCGCCGCTTGCATTGCTGCTCTCGCGCCGATCGGCATGCCGACTGTGCAGGCGAAAGCGCAGATCAAAGAATGCAGCGTCAAGCCGGTATCAAATGCACGAGGGCATTGGTCCTGGCGCCTCATCGACGGACGAAAATGCTGGTACGCCGGCAAGGCCGTGATCCCGAAATCCTCATTGCGGTGGGCCGCTGTGGCGCCCGCGCAAGCCAAGGTCGATGTGATGCCCGTCGTTGTCGCTACTACGCCCGTGGTTGTCGCCGCAGAGAAACGTAGCGACCCCATGGATGCACAGGCGCGAATGGTCGACGCCGACAATACGTTTGAGGCGCGGTGGCGAGCGCGTGTAAGCAGCGAGTAGGTGAGGCCGTAGCGAATTTGATGTTCGCTTCTTTAGATGCGTAGCCCAGATGGAGCCACCGGGCTACGTCCTGTCGGAGTGCCTGCGCCTCAATCCACCACGATCTTCACGCGATCCCTTGGCTTGACCTGGGCGTGCTGGTCGAGGCCGTTGAGGATGCGGAAGCGCTCGGTCGGGCGGTCGACGCCGGTCATGCGGTGGGAGAGGGATTCGACGGTATCGCCGGGCTGCACGGTGATGACCTTGATGCGCAGGGGGCGCGCGGCCTGGATTTCTTCGAGCGTCAGGCGGCGGAAA
This sequence comes from Bradyrhizobium sp. AZCC 1678, assembly GCF_036924765.1. NCBI lineage: Bacteria > Pseudomonadati > Pseudomonadota > Alphaproteobacteria > Hyphomicrobiales > Nitrobacteraceae > Bradyrhizobium > Bradyrhizobium sp. AZCC 1678. Next base: position 284,381 of record NZ_JAZHSE010000001.1, on the reverse strand, counting down.
GAATTCACCGTCTCGCGCGCATTGCGCTCGCTCTCGGTGTTGCGCTGCTTGGCGGCGAAGATGAAGCGGTAGACATCGCTGCCGTAGCGCAGCGCAAAGACCTTGAACTGCCATTGATCGCCGTTCGCGGAAGCCGAAGCCACAGGGAAACCGTTGATCATGAGGTCTTCGGTCGAGCCCTTGTCGACGCCTTCCATCCAGCCGGAATTGAGATAATCGGCAAGCGACTGTTCGGCCGGCACGCGCACCACGTCGAAGCGCATCGCCTGCGTGCCGCCTTCGCGCACCCCGATCACGGCCTGCGCGGTGTTATCCAGCGTAAACGTATCGGGCGCAGCGAAGGTGAAGCCGAGCTTGGGATGCAGGAAGCGCCGGCCGCGCACGAACCCTTCGCTGGGATCCTCGCCGTAGACGAGGTTGTCGATCGCGGCGAGATAGGTCTCGCGGTCGCGCTCGGCGTTCTGCGGCGAGGTGTATTGCCGGGCGCTGGCCTGCGCGTTCTGCACGCGCTCGGGGGTTGCCGGATGCGAGGACAGGAAGTCCTGCGCGCGGGGATCGAGCGAGGTCTTGCCAGCCTTCATCGCCGCATTGCGTTCCATCGCGGCGAGGAAGCGTGCCGCGCCATAGGGATCGAAACGGGCACGGGCCGCAATGCCGACGCCGATGCCGTCGGCCTCGAATTCCTGCGCGCGCGAGAAGCTCGCCATCGTCAGTTTCGTTTTCGCCAGCGCCAGCGCCGTCAGATCGGGGTCGTTGCTCATGTCGGTGACGACACGGGTCACGACCGCAGCCTGCCGCGCCTGGTCTTCCCGGATCGAGGCGTGCTTTGCGATGACATGCGCCATCTCGTGGCTCAGCACCGAGGACAGTTCGGAGGTATCGCTGGCGAGCGCCACCAGCCCGCGCGTCACATAGAGCTGGCCGGTCGGCAGCGCGAAGGCGTTCACGGCCCCGGAATTGAGGATGGTCACCCGGTAGGCCTGCTCGGGACGGTCGGAGGCCGCGACCAGCCGGTCGACCGTCTTGCCGATCAGGGTCGCGAGTTTCGGATCGTCATAGGCGCCGCCATAGGAGGCGAGAATGCGCTCATGTTCGCGCTCGCTCGCCGGCGTCTGCGCGACGACGCGGCTCGGCTTGGGCGCCGCTACCGTCGGCGCCGCGGTCTCGAGTTTTCCGAGATTTCCACAGGAGGCAACCGTGAGCGCGGCGCACAACAGCGCCGGCCCAGCCAAGAGGCGGCAGCCCGAGTTTCCTTCGCGCCGTTTTCCACGATGCGTCAAATCAGCCACTGGACCCACGATCCGACCAGGATCGTCGATCTCATCCCTGTTTTGCGCCTGATCCAAACGAAAACCGGTGCCCAGCCTTCGGATCATGCGTTATTTCCCGCCCAGCACCTCAACCTGCCCCACCCGGAACAGCTCGATCCGTGGCCCTCCCCGCGACGAGACAATGCCGCGGACACGAATCCGTCGATTTTCGAGCGACTTAGGTCCAAGGTTGGCGCTCTCGAACGCCGGTATGATGCGCCTTGAAATAGTCGCAGCGAAGTCCCGTGTCCAGTTCCGCCCGAAATTCAGGTAGGTAATCGCCCCCGCCTGCCGAACGGACAGAACTCTGCCCTCGACTACCGAAAAGTGCCCAATCGCGGACAGAATATCGCCCGAACTTTCCGCGTTTTTTATGGCCGTGGTTTCAGCCCACATGCCCAATTTGGCATCCCGCGCCGCGTTCTCGGCAGCGGCCAGTGTTGCAGCGCAATTTTTTTCGGATGTGTCACTCGAAACCAACGCCTCGCCGCGGCGCAGCAGCTCGCTTTGCACCGAGTGTTCCGAGCCGGCCACGAACACAAAGGCGCCCTGGCGGCCGTAGCGATCCGGCGTGTCGTCGTCGCCATGCAGCGTCACCTCGCGACCGCCGGCGATGGCGGACAATGCGGCCCTGCCGCTGACCCTGTCGGTTCCACCACGCTCGATGCCGGCGAGACGGACCTCGCGGCCGTCTTCGAGGCGAAGGCTGCGCGCATCGACCACGGCGGCAACGCGGCCTTCGCCCTGCGGCTCAAGCAGGCAACCGGCGGCGCCGGCCGGTCCGGCGGTCGCCAGCACGAGAAATGACGCGGCCAATGCCGGGAACGCAGCGCTGTTACGCAATGCCGGAGGGGTCATACCGCTGCTCTTCGTCCCGCTTGTTCCTGTATGGTCGCCGGCAACGGCATCACTACCTGAGATTGCCACGCGGGGAGAGACAATGGAAGTCAACGGCATCGCACATATTTTCCTCACCGCCTCGAATTATGAACGCTCCCGCGATTATTATCGCAAGCTGCTGCCGTTTCTCGGCTTGAAGCCGGTGATCGACACCGAGACGACCTATTACTGCGTCGGCGGCCGGACCGCGGTCGGCATCAGCGCGCCGTCAGCCGAGCATGAAGGCGCGGCATTCGAGCAGGAGCGTGTCGGTTTGCATCATCTCTGCTTTCGTGCCGTGAACGCGCCGACATCGATGAACTGCACGGCTTTCTGACGACGCTTGGCGCAAAGATCATCCGCGCCGCGCGAGGATCAGTGGGCGCCGGGGTACTATTCGATTTTGTTCGAGGACCCCGACCTGCTGGAACTCAATCATGTGCCGGGGAAGGGCCTGTTGGGGTAGCGCGCTGCGTGGATGGGTAGAGCGAAGCGAAACCCATCGTGCCTCCGCGCAATGATTGATGGGTTTCGCTGCGCTCCACGCATTACGAACTGCCACGTGAACGTATCGGCATACTCTGTCCTGCGCGCTGGTTGTACGATGCTGCTTGCTGCAAAATCGCGCGCGCATCAAATCCAGTTGTTGGCATCGTGTCATGCGCTGCTTGGTAGTGAGCACTGTAGCCGAGCACCGCTTCGTAAGAAATAAAGGACTAGCCGCCGCCGAATTGCTGCATCAAGGCGTGCCATCGCCAGGACATTGGGATAGGTTTTTCTTCGCCGTGGCCCATTCGGCCTGCTGTCAACCACACATCCGGTGGATCCCATGCAGCAGATTTCAGACTGGCTCGAGAATCTCGGCATGGGGCAATACGCGCTGCGTTTTGCCGAGAACGGGATTGATCTTGGTGTCCTTCCCGAACTGACGGACCAGGACCTCGACAGGCTCGGTGTCCTGCTCGGCCATCGACGCAAGATGTTGCGCGCGATCGCCGAACTCAGTCAGACAGAATTGGTCGCCGCGCAGGTTCATCGGCACGATGCCGAGCGACGCCACCTCACCGTCATGTTCTGTGATCTTGTGGGCTCGACCGCGCTCTCGGCTCGCCTTGATCCCGAGGACATGTGGGAGGTGATCGGCGCCTATCGGGCCGCCTGCGCGAGGGCGATTGCAACTTACGACGGCATTATCGCCAGGTTTGTGGGCGACGGCATACTTGCTTATTTTGGCTATCCCCGCGCGCACGAGGATGACGCGGAGCGCGCAGTGCGAGCGGGGCTCGACATCATCGCCGCAGTAGGACCGCTCGAAACGCGCGCGGAACGGGTCGAGGTGCGGATAGCGATTGCGACCGGGCTGGTGGTGGTAGGCGACCTCATCAGCGGCGGCGCGTCAGAGCAGCAGGCAATGGTCGGCGATGCACCGAACATCGCTGCCCGGCTGCAGGGCCTGGCAGAGCCGGGAGCGGTCGTCGTTGCGGCTTCGACGCGCGCATTGCTTGGCGATCTCTTCACGTTTCGAAATCTCGGCCACCGCGAGGTCAAGGGCATCTCCGAACCCATCGCGGTCTGGGCGGTCGAAGGTGGAGCTGCATCGGAGAGCCGCTTCGAGGCGGTGCGTACGGCGCGGTCCATCGGCTTTGTCGGTCGCAAGGCAGAGATCGGATTCGTGCTCTCGCGCCAGCAACGGGCATGGCAGGGCGAAGGTCAGGTGGTGCTGATTTCCGGTGAGGCCGGGATCGGCAAGTCGCGCCTGGTGGCAGCGCTATCCGAGAGCCCTGCGTTGGGGTCGCCGCGCCGGCTGCGGTATCAGTGCTCGCCCTATCACGCCAACAGTGCGCTTCATCCCTTTATCGCCCAGCTTGAGCGCGCCGCCGGCATCGAGCTACAGGATAGCCCTGAGCGGAAACTCGACAAGCTCGAGGCAATGCTTGCGCTTGGAACGCAGCAGGTGGCCAACACGGCGCCGCTCATTGCCGCGCTGCTGTCGATCCCGACCGGCGATCGGTATCCGCCGCTAGGCTTGAATCCCGTGCAGCAGCGGCGACAGACTTTCGCTGCCCTTCTCGACCAGTTTGAAGGCCTGGCACGGCAACAGCCGCTGCTGTTTGTCTGCGAGGACATGCACTGGGCGGATGCCACGACGCTCGAGCTGTTCGACCTCGCGGTCGATCGGATAAGGCGACTGCCGGTACTCGCGCTCGCGACATTCCGGCCCGAGTTCGAGCCGCCCTGGGTGGGTCTCGCCAATGTCAGCCTGCTGCGGCTCGATCGGCTTGACCGGCAGGACACGCGCGCTCTGATCGAGCAGGTGACCGTCGGCCGGAAGCTGCCGGGCGAGATGATGACCCAGATCATCGACAAGACGGACGGCATCCCGCTGTTCGTGGAAGAACTGACCAAGATGGTGCTGGAGTCGGGATTGCTCGTGGAACATGGCGGGCGCTACCGCCTCGATAGTCCGCTGCCGCCGCTCGCCATTCCCGCGACCCTGCAGGACTCGCTGATGGCGCGGCTTGACCGGCTGGCGCCGGTCAAGGAGGTGGCGCAGATCGGCGCCGCCATTGGCCGCGACTTCTCATATACGTTGCTGCGATCCGTGGCGGGGCGCGACGACCAGACGCTGAGCGCCGCGCTGGCGCAACTCGAGGAAGCCGAACTGCTGGTGCGCCGCGGGACGCCGCCGGAAGCGACCTATAGCTTCAAGCATGCGCTCGTTCAGGAAACGGCTTACGAGAGCCTGCTCAAGAGCCGGCGGCAACTGCTCCACAAGCACATCGGCGACGTTCTGCGCGACAAGTTTCCAATCATCGCCGAGACCGAGCCGGAAGTCCTGGCGTATCACTTCACTGAAGCGGGGCTGAGCGGTGTAGCCCTCGAATGGTGGCGCAAGGCCGGGCAGCAGGCATTGAAACGCTCAGCCTATACCGAGGCCATCGCACATCTCGGCAAGGCGGTCGCCATCGCCGATGCGCTGCCCGATGAGCCGGGCCGGACCATGAACCGGCTGCAGCTTCAAATCGCCTATGGCCGCGCCCTGCGGGGCAGCCTTGGTCACAGCGCCCCCGAAACGGTGGCCGCATGGAAGCGCGCCCGACAGTTCGCCGCCGACATCGACGACCCGGTCGAACTGGCGCCGATCCATTCGGGCCTGTTCAATGCCTGCCTGACCCATGGCGAGATCGCGCCGATGCGGGAGTTGACGGAGGCCATCATGGGCGTCGCCAGGCAGCGGCCGGAGTCGCCGGTGGCTGCAGTCGTCGCACATTGTACGACCGGCGTAACCTCCTGGTTCGGGGGCGATTACCTGAACGCGCAACTGCATCTTGAGCGAGCGCTCGCGACCTATGAGGCCGAACGCAACCCGGCGACCTTCAGGGCGTCGGCGCTGGACCTGCCTTTCGTCATCATGAGATTTCTTGCGCTGGTGCTTTGGCCGCTCGGCAAAATTGATCGATCGCGCCGGCTCGCCGCCGAAGCGGTGCGCGCCACCGGAGACAAGCCAGCGCTTTCTCAAGCCAATGCACTCGTTCACAAGGCGGTCTTCGACGGACTATGCGGCGGCATGTTGCAGGAAACGGAGACGATCCTCGCGCTCGGCCTCGCCCGCGAGCATACGATGCCGCTGTATGTGGCTGCTGGCAGCTACCTGAACGGCCTGGCACAGTGGCGCGCCGGCGACCGGACGGGTGGACTGGCGGAAATGCGCCGGGGCTGGACACTGCTTCACGAGAATGACTGCTACCTCTGTGAACCGTTCTGGGGAATGCAGGTTGCTTTGGCGAATGCGGAGGCGGGGCAAACGGAGACCGGGCTGGAAATCCTGCGGGAGTTGATCGCCTCGACAGAACAATCCGGCCAGCATTGGCTCGATGCCGAACTCCATCGCAGCCAGGGGGAGCTGTTGTTGCGTCTTGATCCGCCTGATGTTTCGATGGCCGAAGACACGTTCCGTCGCGCCCTGGACATCGCCCGCACCCAACAGACGAGGACTTTCGAGCTGCGCAGCGCAATCGGACTTGCACACCTCTATTGTGCAGATGGACGAGCCGAGGCAATACAAGAGGTGCTCGCACCCGTTCTTGTTGATTTCGACACGCAGCGAGATCTGCCCGAAATCGAAGAAGCGGAAAGCTTGCTCAGGCGTGGACAAGTGGCCCGGCCCGGCAACTGGTGAGCGTTGCTGTCGAGCCAGTGCGTAGTCGCTCGGCTAGTCATTCCGTTTAGCGGAAAACGTCAGCGCCTTGCTGCTGATGATGCCATGCGGCATGATCGCGGCGAGCAAATTTCAAAGCCGCAGGCAATGTGGCGTGTGAGCAGGGAGGCCTTCGTGAAAAGAGCAACAACAGGCATTGTCGCCGCGGTACTGGCGCTGTCGACGACGGTGGCATTGGCGCAAGGCAAGCCGCCGCTCAAGCTCGGCGGCATCCTCGACATGTCCGGGCTTTACGCCGATATCACCGGCCCCGGCAGCGAGACCGCCGCGAAGATGGCGGTGGAGGACTTTGGCGGCGAGGTGCTGGGACGCAGGGTCGAGATCGTTGCGGCCGATCATCTCAACAAGGCTGACCTTGCCGCCAGCATCGCGCGCGACATGCTCGACAACCAGGGTGTCGAGATGCTGTACGACGTGGCGGCGTCTGCGACTGCCTTGGCCGCCGGCGAGATTGCAAAAGCGCGCAACAAGATTGTGATGTATAGCGGCCCGGCCTCGATTCGCCTCAGCAACGAGGCCTGTGGTCCCTACACCGTGCATTATTCCTACGACACGTTTGGACAGGCCAACGTCACCGGGCTCGCCACCGTCAAATCAGGTTTTGAGACCTGGTTCTTTCTCACCGCAGACTATGCTTTCGGCCAGGACCTGGAAAAGGACACCACCAATGTGGTGGTGAAGGCCGGCGGCAAGGTGCTCGGCGGCGTCAAGCATCCGCTCAACACGTCGGACTTCTCCTCGTTCCTGCTACAGGCGCAGAGTTCGAAGGCGAAGGTCGTGGGGTTAGCGAATGCCGGCGGCGACACCATCAACGCGATCAAGCAGGCGGCGGAATTCGGGCTGACCAAGAGCGGCGGCCAGAAACTCTCGCCGCTGCTCGCCTTCGTGACCGACATCGACAGCGTGGGCCTGGAGACGGCGCAGGGCCTGTTGCTGGCGGAGGCGTTCTACTGGGATCTCAATGACGATACCCGGGCGTTCTCAAAGCGCTTCGTGGAGCGCGTCAAGCGGCCGCCTACCGCGGCGCAGGCCAGCGTTTACTCTTCCGTCGGCCATTACCTGAAAGCCGTGAAGGCCGCCGGCACCACGGACGCGGCCGCGGTCATGAAGGTGATGAAGGAGACGCCGGTCAACGACATGTTCGCCAGGAACGGCCGGATTCGCGAGGATGGCCGCATGGTGCACGACATGTACCTGTTCGAGGTCAAGAAGCCACAAGAGTCGAAGGCGCGCTGGGACTATTACAAGCTGCTGGCGACGATCCCCGGCAGCGAGGCATTCCAGCCGCTGGAAGCCTCGCGCTGCCCGCTGGTGAAGAAGTGACGGCCGAAGGCCGTCATTCCGGGATGGTGCGCTAGCACCAGACCCGGAATCTCGAGATTCCGGGTTCGATGCTGCGCATCGCTCCGGAATGACGATGCAACCAACAACAACGAAAGCACCGATCCATGAGCGCAAACGAAATGGTCCTCCAGAAGCTCGAACAGGGCTTGCTCACCATCACCATGAACCGTCCCGACCGGCGCAACGCGCTCAATCCGGAGATGACGCGCGGGCTGGTGGAGGCGGCGCGGCGCGCGGCGGAGGATCACGAGGTGCGCGCGGTGCTGATCAAGGGCGCGGGCGGCACGTTCTGCGTCGGCGGCGACGTCAAGTCGATGGCGGAGGGCAGGGCGTCGCTCGGCTTCGAGGCCAAGATGGCCAATCTGCGCCGCGGCATGGAAGTGTCGCGCATCCTGCACCAGATGCCGAAGCCCGTGGTGGCGCAGCTCGATGGTGCTGCCGCCGGCGCCGGCCTCTCGATCGCGCTGTCCTGCGACCTGCGCGTCGCCAGCGGGTCCTGCAAGATCACGACCGCGTTTGCCAAGGTCGGCCTGTCAGGCGACTACGGCGGCACCTATTTCCTGACCCAGATGCTGGGCAGTGCGAAAGCGCGCGAATTGTATCTGACCTCGCCGGTGCTGAGCGCGACGGAGGCCTATAATCTCGGCATGGTGACGAAAGTGGTGCCGGACGCCGACATCGACGCCGAGGCGCATGATCTCGCGATGTCGCTGGCGCAGGGGCCGTCGGTGACGCTGGGCTACATCAAGCGCAACATCAACAACGCCGAGACGATGTCGCTGGAAGCCTGCTTCGACGCCGAAGCGATCCACCACTCGCGTTCCGGCGACACCGCCGATCACAAGGAAGCGGCGAAAGCCTTTGTCGAGAAGCGCAAGCCGGTATTTCAGGGACATTGAGATGGCTGAATATCTGAGGCTCCGGCAGATCTGCCTGGTGGCGCCGCATCTGGCGCCGGTGATCCCGGATATTTCCGCGATCATGGGCCTCAACGTTTGTTACCGTGACGGTAACGTCGCCAAATACGGGCTGGAGAATGCGCTGCTGCCGGTCGACACCATTTTGCTGGAAGTCGTGGCGCCGACCCAGCCGGGCACCGCGGCAGGGCGTTTTCTCGACAAGACCGGCGGCCGCGGCGGCTACATGGCGATCTTCTGCTGCGACGATCCCGATGCGCGCGGCAGGCACGCCAATGGCATCGGCGTGCGCACCGCCAACGTAATCACGCACGCGCCCTATCACGGCGTGCAACTGCACCCGCGCGATTGCCGTGCGGCGTTCATCGAGTTCAACCACACCGATGGCAGCGACGATGTGCTGGGGCCGTACCCGCCGGCGGGGCCGGATTGGCAGAAGTCGATTCGGAAGGATGTGACGCTGGCGCTGACGGAAGTCGAGATGCAGAGCCCGGATCCGCAAGGGCTGGCGGAGCATTGGGGGAAGATTTTGGGTGTTGCCGTCAGCAAGAATGCAAACGGTGAGCCCGAACTGAAACTGCCCAATGCCGGCTTCCGTTTCGTCAAGGGCGCAAGCGATTTGATGAGCGGGTTGACGTTCAGGGTTGCCGACGTCGCCAAGGTGCGCGACGCGGCGAAGGCCAAGGGCTGCAAGGTGTCAGGCGATACGTTCGATCTTTGCGGGGTGACGTTCGGCCTGCTGGCGTGAGGGCCGCACTTCCCTTCTCCCACAAGGGGAGAAGGGAAGAGGCGCAAGCGGCGCGGTCTTACCGCCCCTTGAAATTCGCCACCCGGCGCTCAGCAGTGGCCTTGACGCCTTCCTTGAAATCCTCCGTCGCGCGGAGCTTGGTCTGCTCGGCGAGCTCGTGGTTGGTGGCGGCCATTACGCGGTCGGCGAGGCCGGCGCGCATGGTGGCGCGGGTTGAGATCAGGCCGAGCGGCGAGCATTCGGCGATTTCGGCGGCGAGCTTCATCGCCTCAGCTCGCACCTGATCCTGCGGCACGCAGAGATTGGCGAGGCCCATCCGGGTAGCTTCCTCGCCGGTGACGCGGCGGCTGGTGTAGAAGATCAGTTCTGCGTTGTTCTTGCCGACCAGTTCGGGAAGCGTCGCGGTCAGGCCGAAGCCGGGATGAAAGCCGAGTTTTGTGAAATTGGCGGCGAAGCGCGCTTCAGGACAGGTGACGCGGAAATCCGCTGAGACCGCCAGTCCAAGCCCGCCGCCGATGGCGGCGCCATGGATGGCGGCGACGACGGGCTTCTTGTTGCGGAAGATGCGCACGGCCTGAACATAGAGATGGTTGATCGGCAGGTTCGCCGCCGGATCCTTTTGCGCGCTGGCTTCCTGCTCCTGCCGCCTCGGATCGGAAAAATCGGCGCCGGCGCAGAACGCCTTGCCTTGCGCGGCCAGCACCGAGGCGCGGATTTCGATGTCCTTGTCGAACTCTTCCAGCGCATCCGCGATCTGGTTGATCAGGGAGACGTCGAAGAAGTTCAAGGGCGGCTTGCGGATTTCGATCAGGCCGACATGGCCGTGCTTCTCGACGCCGATATCAGTGTATTTGGTCATAAAGGTTTCCTTCTTGAATTAGCGCAGACCAAGCCCGCGCGCGATGATGCCGCGCAGCACTTCGGTGGTGCCGCCCTGGATCGTCAGCTTGGGCGCGGTCTTGATGGCGAAGTCGAGCTGCTTTTCCAGCGTCTCGCGGTTGGTAGCGGTCTCCTCGACAAAGGCGGCGAGATCGCGCACGCGGTGCGGCAATTGCTGCTCCCACACCGTGCCGATGTCCTTCACGATGGAAGCCTCGACCACCGGCTCCTTGCCGGCCTGCAGCATGCCGGCGACCGAGACCGACATCCGCCGCATGGTGTGCACCTGCGCCACCAGCCGCCCGATGCCTTCGGCGCTGCGGGTATCCGGGTTGGTGCCGACGGCGCGGACCAGTTCGGTCAGCACGTAATAGGTTTCGAGAAAACGTTCCGGACCCGACCGTTCATAGGCGAGTTCGCTGGTCGCCTGCTTCCAGGCGCCGTCGATTTCACCGAGCACATGATCGTCGGGAACGAAGAAGTCCGTGAAAACCACCTCGTTGAATTCGTACTGCCCGGTGATCTGGCCGATCGGGTTCACCTGGATGCCCGGCTGCTTCATCTTGACCAGAAACTGCGTCAGGCCATGGCGGCGGTTCTCCTTCGTCGGCGGCGACGTCCGGAAGATCGCGATCATGTAGTCGGCGATGTGGGCCGAGGAGGTCCAGATCTTGGTGCCGTTGATCAGATAGCCGCCGTCGGTTTTTGTCGCACGGGTTTTTGCCGCAAACAGATCGGAGCCCGAATTCGGCTCGCTCATGCCGATCGCGAAACATACCTCACCGCGGCAGATGCGCGGCAGGATGTCCATCTTGATGTTCTCGGGCGCGTATTTCAAAAGCACCGGGCCGCTCTGGCGGTCGGCGACGAAGAAGCGTCGCGTCGGCGCGTTCGCCACGCGCATTTCCTCGGTCACGACATAACGCTCGAGGAACGAGCGCTCGTGGCCGCCGTATTTCTTCGGCCAGGTCATGCCGAGCCAGCCGCGGGCGCCGACCTTGCGGGAAAATTCCGGCACGTCGGTGTCTTCGCGGTTCGGCTTGTGCGGATCGAAGGTGCCGGCGGCGATTTCTTCGGCGAGGAAGGCGCGCACTTCCTTGCGCAACTGCTCGCATTCGCTCGGCAGGCGAATCGGATCGAAACGGAGGGCTGCGGTCATTCTGTGTCTCGACTTCTATCTGGTATCTGGCAAATCGGTGGTGTCAGCGCGAGGCCACCAGCGGCCACAATTCATCGGCGCCGCGGTTGCAGACGAGCTTGCCGAGCTCGACCGCCCAATAACTTTCGGAACCGAAATCGTCGCGCCAGGCCAGCGCGCGCAGCGAATAGCGATGCAGGATGTGCTCGTTGGTGAAGCCGATCGCGCCATGCACCTGATGGGCAATGGCGCCGCCTTTCTCTGCCGCTTCCGCGCAGCGGATCTTTGCCGCCGCTGCTTCGAGAAACACTTCGTCGTTGAAGGACGTCGCGTTGGCAATGGCGTCGGCGGCCGAGGTGGCCGCGGCAAGTGCCGCCGCCGACTCGCCGGCGAGCCGCGCCAGATTGTGCTGCACCGCCTGGAATTTCGAGATCTTCTTTTCGAAGGCTATGCGCTCGTTGGAATAGCGCACGGAAATTTCCAGCATCGATTCCAGCGCGCCTGCGATCTGCAGGGACCGCGCGACGCCGCCCATCAGCATCAGCCGGGTCTGGTCGAAACCTTTTGGCGCCGGCTTGATTGTGACCGGCTGCACCTTGTCCAGCGTTACGGTGTCCGAATTGTCGCCGCCGAGATTGAGCCCGGTCTCGATCCGGCCCTTGGTGGCATCGACCAGTGCGATGGAGACGCCGCCCTTCGCATCGCTTGCGAGCACCGCAAAATGCTTTGCCGCCTTGGCAAACGGCACGCTGCGCGCCTTGCCGGAAAGGCTGCCATCGGCATTGACGGTCATCCGGTCTTTCGGGCTCGCGGGCACCACCGTCATCTCGCCATCGGGCGAGGTAATTTTGGCCTGCGCCAACAGCCAGCCTGCCAGCATGGTCTCGGCAAGCGGTATCGCGATCGCGAAGCGTCCGGCCGCGCTGAGCACGCTGAAACCTTCGGCGAGCGAGGCGCCCGAGCCGCCGCAATCTTCGTCCACCCACGACAGCGGCAGGCCGGCGTCCGTCAGCGCCTGCCAGAGCGGCGCTTTCCACTCGCCCTTGTTGTCGCGATTGATGGTTTGGGCGTCGGCGAGATCGGCGAAGATTTTCTCCGCGGTCTCGGCAACGATGTTCTCACTCTCCGCCACAGCGTTCCCCGATTTTGAAATTGGCATGCCAATCCCGACGGTTATGCCGGGGTCGGCTGCGGTCTTTTCTTGCGCTTTATGATGGGCAAAAGCCATAGCCATGACAAGGCCGTGACAAGCGCTGTCCGCAGGGCGGCCTGCGGCGGTGGCATGAAGGTCATCAGGCAAAGAATAAATTCCGCGCAACGGATTTCCCGAGTTTGCACACCGGTCATCGCGGGATATGGTAGCGGTGAAGCCTGTCCACGGGCGGTTCGAAACCCAGCCAAAAGCAACAAGAGGAAATGCGGATGTCGAAGGATGGTTTGTGCGCGATTGTCACCGGTTCTGCCTCGGGCCTCGGGGCTGCCACCGCCGCCATTCTGGCAAAGGGCGGCGCGCGCATCGTCGTCAACTATTCCAACAGCAAGGCGGAAGCTGAAGCGACCGCCGATCTCTGCCGCAGCGCCGGCGCCGAAGTCGTCGTGGTGCAGGGCGACGTATCGCGCGACGAGGATTGCAGGAAGATTGCGGCAGCGGCTGCGCCGTGGGGCCGTCTCGACGTGCTGGTCAACAATGCCGGCACCACCAAGCATGTGCCGCATCACGATCTCGAGGGGCTTTCGGCCGAGGATTTTCAGCGCATCTACGCCGTGAATACGATCGGGCCGTTCCAGATGATCCGCGCGGCGCGTGCCCAGCTCGAAGCCGGCGCGAAGGCCTCAGGCCTGCCGTCCGCTGTCGTCAACGTGTCGTCGGTCGCCGGCATTTCCGGCGGCGGCTCCTCGGTCGCCTATGCCGCCAGCAAGGGCGCGCTCAACACCATGACGCAGTCGCTGGCGCGCGCGCTGGCGCCTCTGATCCGCGTCAACACGGTGTGCCCCGGCTATATCGATACGCCCTGGTTCACCAAGGGCCGCGGCGAAGCCGGCGCCAAGGCGGTGCGCGACGCCGTGGTGGCGAAGGTGCCGCTGAAGGTCGCCTCAACGGCCGAAGACATCGCGCAACTGGTGTGCTTCCTGGCGTCGCCGGCATCGAGCAACATGACCGGCGAGTTCGTGCGCATGGATGCGGGGATGCATCTGGTGTTGTGAGGGGCTACGGTCTAACCGTCATTGCGAGATCGTATCGGTAGGGTGGGCAAAGTGAAGCGTCCGGGAGAGAATGGTGGGCACGGCGTAAGTGCGCCTTTGCCCACCCTACAAGTACTTACCTGTTACCCGGATCCGAGATCATGCCCCTCGCCACCAGCCGGTTCCAGATGAACAGGACCACCAGCGCGCCGATGGTGGCGGTGATGAAGCCGGCGCCCTGATCGGGGCCGTAATGGCCGACGGCCTGGCCGATCCAGGTCGCCAGAAACGCGCCGGCGATGCCGAGCACCGTGGTCAGGATAAAGCCGGTCGGGTTGTTCTGGCCCGGCGAAAGGATGCGCGCGATGATGCCGGCGACGAAGCCGACGACGATGATCCAGATGATGCCGCCCATGGCTGTTCCTCTCCGATGCGTCGATGATGAAGCAGAGCGGCGCGGACCGCGCGCCGCTTAAACGGCGTCAGATCCGTTCCGACAGTTCGTTCTCGTTCGGCAGGCGTCCGTCCGGCGTCAAGTGATTGACGACGTCGGGCAAGAACTGGCTGAGGCCCTGCAGCAAATCGTTGCGCGAGAGGCCGCTTTGGGAGGCGAGGGACTCGATCTGGTCAGCGCCGAGCGCGTTGGCGAGGTCGCCGGGTGAGACCTGCTTGTTGGGGCCGTTGCTGACCCACGAGTCGGCCTGATCGCCCAGTCCGTTCTGCTGGAACTGTTTCAGGAGATCGCCGAGGCCGCCGCTCAGGATGGTACCGGCCGCGCCGCCCGCGAGTAGACCGCCCAATCCGCCCTTGAGCATGTCGCTCATACCGCCCGCGCCGCCGCCGGGCATGCCGGCAGTCACATTGCCGGGTGTGGGGCGCGGCGCGGAGCCGGTCTGGTTGCCGCTGAAATGCTTGATGCCTTTCCAGGCCAGTAGCGCCAGGATCGCCATGGTGAGGGGCGACATCCCGCCGCCTTCATCCTTTGCGCTGGGGGTGCTCGGGCCGCGTGGGCCGTTCTGCATGCCGTTGAGTACGTCGAGTAAACCCATGGTCGTCTCCTCCGCGTAGCCCCGCGTGAAACATAACGGTGGCGTATGACGGTTACAAGGAGCGGGCGGCCGGCGCCTGCGATAGGCACGGTCCGCGCGCTCTGCTATTTGAAACCCGGTGCAACGCGGTGGGTGGCGAAATGGTTTCAGGCCAAACGATCGGTATTGCAGGGGCGGGCAGCATCGGCTGCTTCGTCGGCGGCATGCTTGCGGCCGGTGGCCGCCGCGTTGCGCTGCTGGGGCGTCCGCGCGTGATCGCTGAAATCGAAGCCCACGGCTTGCGGCCGACGAGTTTTGAAGGTTTTGACCAGACTATCATGCGCGATCGGTTCGCATTGTCGGAAAATCCTTCCGTTTTTGAGGACGCCGGCATCGTGCTGGTCACGGTCAAGAGCGCAGATACCGCTGCCATGGCCGACATCATCGCGAGGCACGCACCATCCGATGTCGTCATCGTCAGCCTGCAGAATGGTGTCGGCAACACTGCCGTCCTGCGCAACCGCCTGCCGGGACGGCGCGTGCTCGGCGGCATGGTGGGATTCAACGTGATTGCGCTCGGCAACGGGCGGTTTCATCGCGCCACTTCCGGCGGCATTGTCATCGAGCAGGACGAGACGCTGCCTGCCGGGAAGCTGTCGGTGCCGGGCCTGACGATACGGTCGACCGAAAACATCGACGGTGTGCAGTGGGGCAAGCTGTTGCTCAATCTTCATCAATGCGCTTAACGCGCTGGGCGATCTGCCGCTGCGCCGGCAACTCAGCTCGCGGCCATGGCGGCGCTTGTTCGCCGATCAGATGGCGGAAGGTTTGGCTGCGATCCGCGCCGAGGGCATCAAACCGGTCTCGCCGACGCCGCTTCCAGCTGCATGGATGCCGCCGCTGCTGCGGCTGCCAGACCCGATCTTCGAGGCGATGCTGGGACGGACGATGAAAATCGATCCCGAGGCGCGCTCGTCGATGTGGGAAGATCTGAAGCACGGCCGGCGCACCGAGATCGATTATCTGCAAGGCGTCATCACCGGGATCGCCGAACGTCGCGGCCTGGAAGCGCCGCTGTCGCGCCGGATCGTGGAACTGATCCGGCAGGCCGAGCGCGAGGCCAAGGGCTCGCCCGGCCTGACGCCGGAGCAGATTCGCGCTGCGAATTGATTTGGCAGAGCGCGCTCGACTTGCTTGAAATGGGCCGGTTGCGCGATTTCAGGGCGCGCCGGGGAGAAACGGATGAAACGAACAGTTCTGGCGCTAATGGCGGTGGCCGCCCTGGCTGTCTGGGGGGCGCCTGCTCCTGCTTATGCCGTGCCACCGACCGCGACACCGTCACCGGGCTATGACGCGCGGTTGCAGGAACAGCGGGCGGCGCAGCGCAGGCATGTCGAGCCCGCGCTCAAGCCTGCCCCAAAGCACCGCGGCAAGAAAGCACCCGCGCATTGATGCCGAAGTCGCCCTACCGGAAGTTCTGGGCGATGATGATCACGGTAACACGAAACTCCCGTGGTGAGCAGACCCGCTGCTCCACGTCGTCCTGCGTTCGCAGGGACGACAGAAACACGACAGAAGGTATCTAGCCCTTCTTCTGTTTGGCCGCCGCTTGCTGCTGTTGCTGCGGGTTGAACAGCTTCTTAAGCTCGTTGACTTTCTCTGAAAGCCGCGGCCATTCGCAAGAGAATTGGTTCTTGGCGCATTGGGCAGCCCTGATGCGTGCCGCCTGCTTGACCGGACTTGCCACCGGCACCGGCACCTTTTCGGTTTCAGCCGGTGGAGGAGATATCAATTCGGTGCGCAGCGAAACCTGCTGCCACTCCTGCGCCTGCCCCTGCGGCGGCTCCGGCTGTTGCTGCTTGGCCGCCAGTGCCGCGGCGATGTGGTTGCGCCGCTCGCGCTCGAGGTAGGCGGTATATTGCTCGTCGATTTTCTTCTGCTCTTCCGGCGTCGGGTTGGGGCCTGCGATGTCGAAGGTCCGGTCCTGCATGAAGTCGTAATAGGTATAGCCGCCGCCGAGCTTGCGGCGGCCGGCGTACTTCGCGTTGCATTCGGCGAGCCTCGCCGTCTTTTCTTCCTTGGTCTTCGCCTTCTCGGCTACATCGGCGCAGGATTCGAAATCGACAGGCGCGCTGCGCCACCACTGCGCGTCGCAGCGCACCGGGGCCAGCACGACGAGGCTCCCGATGGTGGCAACAACAAACGAAGATGCACGTGAGGCGATCACGGACGGTACTCTCCAGTCGAATTCTCTAGGGAACTTTGATTGAGCCGATTGTCATCATTTTGGCAGCGCTGTCACCCCGAAATTGCGCGATTTTCCCGCTGTCGTTGTGACTCTATCCGGTAGATGTGACCGATGGAACACAGTGCTATGTCATTGAAAATTATCAAAGAAATTCAACGGCAAGGCACGAGGCGCGCACGATGCTGCAGCGATTCCAGGCGCACCATCTGAGAGCGAGCGGATAAGTGCGACACATTGTGGCAAGAATCAGTCGGTTCCTCGCGCGCGGGCCAAGGTGCGCGATGCCGTTTCATGGAACGTAGCGCGATAGAGCCTGGCGAATTCGCCCATGTGATGGAAGCCGTTGGCTCGGGCGCACGACGTCACGGTGATGGCGTCGGACCCTTTCACGAGTTGCGCGCGGGCCGACCAAAGCTGCTTGAGACGCAAATAACGATGCAAGCTCATGCCGCGGACGCTTGCCACCGCCGTGCCCAGGGTTCTGACCGAGACGCCGCATTGTTCGGCGAGGTCGGCGCTGTAGATCGCCGAGGCGGCATGAAAGGCTACATAGTCGTCGATCCTGCGAACGAGGCGGCAATAGCTCCTGCTTGCAAGCCGGCCCGCCAATTCCGGCGCTCTGCCGCTGCGGAACATTTCGTCGATAGCGAGCAGCAGGCCCTCCTGCATTGCAAGCGCCGAGCGCGGCGCCTGCAACAGGTCCGGTCTGGCGGAAGCCGCCTGCAAAATACCTGTTGTGACGGATCTGACCGTCGCCAGCGCGTCTGGGTCCGGCGTGAACGGGCACAGCTCGTCCGGCGTATCGAACCATTCGCGATCCCGCAGGCCGGCGCCAAGGGTGACGATCGCGTGCAGCGATCCACGGGGTTCGACGAACTGCAAATCCAGATTGCCGCGCATGCCGATAAAGGCCGGACGATTCACGGACATGCCGTTGACGGAGACCTCGTAGGCGTCCTCGATCTGGAAGATGACGACGCCATGCGGCGCGCGGTAGCTGACATCGACGATGCGGGGAAACGAGGTGAGCACGGCGATCTGGCAGCCCGGCAACTGCACCATCGCGCGCGCGGTATGGAAATTCGCCAGGTTCAGCGGGATGCTGCGCGCGTCGGCGACGAATTCGACCGGCCGGAAGGCGTCGATGTCGGAAAATTGCGTGATCGAAAGCGCCGGTGAAGGCGAAAGGTTCTGGAACAGCATTTTGAGGTTACCGGCGCCTGAATCGTCGAATCCGGTCTTTAACCTCGAACGCTCTGGTTAACTTCGTGTTAACAAGTGTGGCCGGTGGAAGTTGCGATTGCGGCCCGGCTGCGTGAGCATGGCCGCGCGTTCGATACCGTAGGCGGGAAAAAACTACCGAGGAATTCGAAGGACTTAGCCGGCGGCGAGGCCGACGGCCGCACCCGCCGGTCCGGGTCCGGGGCGAGGTGTTGCAAATCCATTATAGCTGCTCATGCGGAATGCTATTTGTTGTGCGGCAACGGAGGACTTCATGGTGTTGTGCCATGCGGTGACCCGACGCAATCGGTTCAGCGCGCACTTCGCGTAACGCGGAGCCGGCTGCCGATGTTGCGCCGGCGGTCGGAATGGCAGAAAAAAGCCCGGCCTAAACACAAGGGGGGAAACAGTCTTAATGAGCATCACCACGGCCATGACGAGCGTGCCGAAGCCTGCGCCCGAGCTGATCGAAGCGCTCAGGGGCGCGCCGACCTCTGTGATCAGCGACAACCTTGCCCGGCTGCCGGGCGCCGTAGGCCTGCGGCCGTTCCATCGCGGCAGCAAGCTGGTGGGCGTCGCGTTCACCGTGCGCACGCGGCCGGGCGACAATCTTGCGATCCACCGGGCGCTCGAACTGGTCGGGCCCGGGGACGTGATCGTAGTCGATGGCGGCGGCGACGAGACGCGGGCGCTGGTCGGCGAGATCATGAAGACCATCGCTGAGTATCGCGGCGCTGCGGGTTACGTGATCGACGGCGCGATCCGCGACGTCTCGGCTTTCGCTGCATCAGACTTTCCCTGCTTTGCGCGCGCCGCGATCCATCGCGGGCCCTACAAGAGCGGTCCGGGCGAAATCAACGTGCCGGTATCCATCGGGGGCTCGGTGATCTCCCCCGGCGACATCGTGGTCGGCGACGAGGACGGCGTGGTGTCGTTTCCCGCCGCGACGGCAGCCACCGTGCTGGAAGCGGTTCGCGCCCAGATCGCGCGCGAGGAGCAAACCATCATCTCGATCCGCGAAGGCCGCTACCAGGGCAGCTACGGCAAATCTTGACGGATAAGTCCTGATCGCTGCGCGAAGGCGCCAAGGAGCACTTCAAGAAGCACTTCAAGGAGAAACGATGAGTCAGAAGGACGAATTTCATAATCTCGACAATCCGCATGATGGCCTGTTGCGCGAACTCGCGTCCGGCGTCACGACGCGGATCTTCTCCGGCGAGCATGCGATGCTGTCGGTGGTGACGCTGGCGCCGCACGCGCAAGGCACCCTGCATCATCACCCCGAGGAACAATGGGGCGTGCTGCTCGATGGCTCGGCCATCCGGGTTCAGGGCGGTGAGGAAATTCCGGTCAAGAAGGGCGATTTCTGGCGCACGCCGGGAAATGTGCCGCACACCATGCGGGCTGGACCGGACGGCGCGCGCGTGCTTGACATCTTCAGCCCGCCGCGGCCCGAGTACAAAAAGGCCGGGTCCGGCTTCGGCACTTAAGGTTCGGCACTTAAGACAAAGTCTGCGAAAAACAAAAAAAGCGCAGCCACAATCGGGAGGAGACACTTGGTGAAGATTACCAGACGCAATCTGCTTGCGGCTTCGGCCGCGTTCGCGGTGACGCCGGCATTGGCGCAGCCGGCCAAGAACATGACGCTGGTGGTGCCGTTCCCGCCGGGAGGCTCCACCGACGCGCTGGCGCGCTTGCTGCAGTCTCACCTGCAGACGAAGCTCGGCCGGACCGTGCTGGTGGAGAACAAATCCGGCGCGGCCGGCTCGCTCGGCGCCGTGCAGGTCGCCAAGAGCGCGCCTGACGGCGCGACGTTCCTGGTGACCTTCGACTCGCACGCGGTCATTCCCTCGATCCTCGAAAAGCCGGGGCTGGATGTCGAGAAGGATCTGGTGCCGGTGTTTCTCGTGGGCACCGCGCCGTACGTCCTCGCCGCAAACGCCGAGCGGCCGTACAAGACCTTTGCCGACGTGGTCGCGGCGTGCAAGGCAAGCCCCGGCGCGGTGAAATACGCCTCTGTCGGCATCGGCACGCTCGGCCATCTCGCGATGACGGTGCTGGGCAAGAAGGCCGGCGTGGAGATCACGCATGTGCCTTACCGCGGCGGCGGCCCGGCGATGAACGACGTGCTCGGCGGCCATGTCGACATGATCATCGGGTCGGCGGCGCTGGTCACGGCGCAACTGGGCACCAACAGGCTGCGGCCCATCCTGCAAATGGGACGCGAGCGGATGGCTGTGCTCAAGGACACGCAGACCGCGATCGAGGCAGGCTTCCCCGATTTCGAGACGCTGGCCTGGTGGGGCGTTTTCGCCCCAAAGGACACGCCGCCCGATGTCATCGCCGGCATGGCGAAATCGGTAAAGGAGATTCTGAGCGAGCCGGCGGTGGCGACGCAATTGCAGGAGACGCAACAGATGACGCTGCTGCTCGCCGACGGCAAGGAGTTCTCGACGTTCTTCGCCAAACAGGTCAGCATCTGGGGCCAGGTCGTGCGGGAGAATAATATCAAGGCGTAAGGCCGCTAGGCGAAGCCCGGCATGCAAGCTGGAGCCGTCGGTGGACGGCTCCTTTTGATTTTCGCGATCAAATATCCCGAGCGTCCTCCGACGGAGGAACCCGGCCTTGTTCAATGTGGCCCGAGAACGGTCCGGAGGGCTGGCGATGACGCGCCCGCTTTGGTATGAAGCGGTCAAGTACCCGCCTACGCAGCGGGTCCGCGGTCCCGTAGCTCAGCCGGATAGAGCGACGGTTTCCTAAACCGTAGGTCGGAAGTTCGAGTCTTCCCGGGATCGCCAGCGCTGGTGCTGCGCTTAACGCAATAAAATCAACGGCTTCTTGTCGGTCCTCAATTTGTTCTTAATCGAAAATTCGCGTTGCATCGCTGATTCCGTACGCTCCGCTGGCTCCGTGTAGTCACGAGGGGTTACGCAGCGTACCGCCTGCTCCATGCAACACCGATGCAACACGCGCCGCGTTCTTGCTGGGTTCGTCCACTCCGCTCATGACGCGGCTTTCGATTCTCCTTAGGGCTTCCTTGTCGTTGTCTCTGAGGTCGAAGGGATATCCGTAGGTGGCAGCGAGTTTTCAAGCGAGACCGACCCCGGATAAGCCGCCGGGGGCGGTATCCGGATGATAATATCGTGTCTGCATCGCGTGCCCGGTCATTTAGTATTCATTGATGGCGGCACGCCTGATGCGCGGGCGAAAATTCCAAGTACGTTCGATAAAAGAATGTCCGCTTCTGGCTGGTCATGACCGCTGAGGTGGGACAAAACGGCCGGAGCTTTGTTCACAGGCTCCTGCCCGACGCAGCGGCGATGCCACCTTCGACGTGCCGCCGATCACCTGCCGCGGCCGACGCTCCAGTAGACTGGAATGCCCGCACTGAGCAATCCGGTGAGATCCTTGCGGTAGCCGCGGACCAGATAAAACTGTCCGACCGGGACATAGGGCACCGTCTCGACGGCCCGCAGTTGGACCGCACGCGCATTGGCCTTGCGGCCGTCGAGATCCGGAATCATCGTGAATTCCGCCCGCAGCTTCTCGATGGCCTCGTCGCACGGCCAGCCGAACCAGGCCTTTTCGCAGTTCGAACGCAGCGCCAAATGGCCGACCGGCTCGAACATGTCCGGCGCCGCGGGCCCTGACATGAAGGCGGACCAGCCGCCTTGCGCGATCGGGTTCTTGTTGGCGCGCCGCGTCGACAGCGTCGGCCAGTCCATCGCTTGATAGTCGACGTTCAGCCCGATATCACGCATCGCCTGCGCCACCACGAGAGTCTGCGGATGCAGCGCAGTTTCGGTGGCATCGAGCAGCACGATCGGCGACCCGTCATAGCCGCTTTCCTTCACCAGTTGCTTCGCTTTGGCCGCATCCGGCTTCGGCCAGCCGGCGTCGGTGAAGTAGGGCGAATCGCACATGTAGAAGGAGGGGCAGCTGGTATAGAGCGAGGCGTCGTCGACATAGGCGCGCAGCGTCTGCTCCTGATCCACCAGATGGAGGATCGCCTGGCGCAGTTTGGCATTGTTGAACGGCGGGATCGCCTGGTTGAGCCGCATCACGCCCTGCAACGCGGCGAGCCTGGCGATGCCCACCTTGGCATTGCCTTTCAGTAGCGTCATCATGTCCGGAGGAATCTCTTCAAAGATGTCGATTTCGCCGGCTTGCAGCGCATTGAGCGCGGTTTGCGCGTCAGGAATGATCACCCATTCGACGCGGTCGACATTCGCCACCTTGCCGCCGGCCAGACCGCTCGGCGGCTCCCGGCGCGGTACGTAGGTCGGCGCCTTGACATAGACCACCCTCGAACCCGGTGACCACTCGTCACGTTTCATCATGAACGGACCGGATCCGATCGGATCCTTCACCGCCTCGTTCGTCGGCGTTTTAGCGATCCGCTCGGGCATGATGAACGGCACCATGGAACTCGGCTTGCCGAGCGCTTCCAGCACCAGTCCCCAGCGATCTTTGAGCGTGAGCTTGACGGTCCTGGCGTCGACGGCCTCCAGCGAGGCGGTGTGCGCCGTCAGTTGCTGGCCGAGGCCATCTAGTTGGCCCCAGCGCTTGAGTGAGGCGACGACGTCGGCGGCGGTGACGGCTGCACCGTCATGAAATTTCAGATCGTCGCGCAGCACGAACGTCCAGGTCAGACCGTCCGGTGCGGTAGCGAAGCTCTCCACCATCTGTGGCTTGATGGTGCCCTTCTCGTCCTGAGCAAACAGCGTGTCGTAGATCATGTAGCCGTGATTGCGGACCATGTAGTCCGACGTCACCATCGGATCGATGGTCTTGAGATCACCGAAGGACCGCACCTTCAGGACGGTTTGTGCCCATGCCGGCACGGCCGTGACGGCCAATGCCGCCGCGACGATCACTCCCAGAGTTCTGTTCATTGTGGTTTCTCCCTTCACACGACTTTGTCGTTTTCATTGATCGGCTAGTGCGGATGTCTGTCGCTCGACATGGTGGCAAGCTACCCGATGACCGTCGGCTTTCTCCTCGAGCGGCGGCGGCCGCTCGGCACAGATCGCCGTCGCCATCGGACACCTCGTTCGAAACCGGCACCCGGACGGCAGCGCGCTGGCGCTCGGAATCTCACCCTGCAGCAATGCGCGCCGGCCGCGCCGGCTCGGATGCGTGACCGGAACGGAGTCCAGCAGGGCCCGTGCATAAGGATGCCGCGGATTTTTGAAGAACGCATCGCGGGAGGCAATTTCGACGATGGTGCCGAGATACATCACCGCAACCGTCGTGCTGATGAATTCCACGACGCTCAGGTCGTGGCTGATGAACAGGTAGGCCAGCCCCAGGTCGCGCTTGAGGTCGGCCAGCAGGTTGAGGATCTGCGCCTGGATCGACACGTCGAGCGCCGCGACCGGCTCGTCGGCGACCAGCACCGCAGGATTGAGTGCCAGCGCGCGCGCGATGCCGAGGCGCTGTCGCTGCCCGCCGGAAAATTCGTGCGGGAAGCGGTCCCATTGATGTCGCGCCAGCCCGACGCAATCGAACAGCGTTTCGATCCGGCGGCTGAACGCGGCATCATCGACCGCACCGAAGTTGATCAGGGGCTCGGCGACGATCTGGCGCGCGGTCATGCGCGGGTTGAGCGAGGCGAACGGATCCTGAAACACCAGTTGCACGTTGCGGCGAGCCCGGCGCAGGCTTTCGCCTGCCATATGCGTGACGTCTTGACCCCTCAAATGGATAGTGCCCGACGTCGGATCGGTCAGCCGAAGCACCAGCCGCGCCACCGTGGACTTGCCGCAGCCGGATTCGCCGACCAGCGCCAACGTCTCGCCCTGCGCCAGCGAAAACGTGACGCCATCGACGGCGCGAACCGCCCCTTCGCCGCCGAACAGACCGCGGCGAAATGTAAAATGCTTTGTCAGCCGATCGACCTCGAGCACAGCTGTCATCGCGCGCGCCCGGCATTTGCCGCGACGGCAGCGATCTCCGGATGCCAGCAGGCCACCAGATGCGACGGTGCAAGCGGCTCAGCTAACGGCTCCGCGGCGCACTGCTCGGTTGCCAATGCGCAACGTGGCGAGAAGGCGCAGCCGGCCGGAACCGCAATCGGCGCCGGCACGGTGCCCTTGATCTCGGTCAGGCGTTCGACCACCGCGCCGCCTGCCTGCCGGGACAACCGCGGGATCGAGCGCATCAGGCCGCGCGTATAGGGATGGCAGGCATTGTCGAACAGTGACACCACGTCGGTCTGCTCGACGATCTTGCCGGCATAGAGTACGGCGACGCGATCGGCGATCTCGGCCACGACGCCGAGATCGTGAGTGATGAAGACGATCGCGGTCCCGATCTCGGCACGCAGCTCCGCCATCATTTCCAGGATCTGCGCCTGAATGGTCACGTCGAGCGCCGTCGTCGGCTCGTCGGCAAGCAACAGCCTGGGCCGGCAGGCCAGCGCCATGGCGATCATCACGCGCTGGCGCATACCGCCGGACAACTGATGCGGATAGGCGGCAAGCCTGCGTTGCGGATCGGGAATCCGCACCTTGTTGAACAGTTCGAGCGCGCGGGCGCGTGCCGCAGCGGACGACACGCCTTCATGGCGTTGGACGCCTTCGGTAATCTGATCACCGATCGTCATGACCGGATTGAGCGACGTCATCGGCTCCTGGAAGATCATCGCGAGGTCTCGTCCGCGCACGTTGCGCAGCGCAGGCTCGTCCAGCGCGGCAAGGTCGACGCCGCCAAGACTTATCCGCCCGCTGTCGATGCGCGCGCCACGCGGCAGCAGCCGCATGATCGCAAGCGCGGTCAGACTCTTGCCGCAGCCGGATTCGCCGACGAGGCATAGCGTTTCGCCGGCCGCCACCTCGATCGACAGATCGCGGACGATCGGGCACCAGCCGTTGGCGGTCTGGACCGAGACGTTGAGCTGTTCCACCGAGAGCACCGGCTGCTGCATCGCCATCTCCTAGCGCCGTGACCGCGACAGGCGCGGGTCGAGCGCGTCGCGCAAGGCGTCGCCGAGCACATTGACGGTGAGCACCAGCAGCGCGAGACACGCGCCGGGGAATGCGATCATCCATGGCCCACGCTGCAGATACTGACGGCCCTCCGCCAGCATGTTGCCCCAGCTCGGGATCGTTGGCGGCGTGCCGGCGCCGAGGAACGACAGCACCGATTCGACGATCATGGCGGAGGCGAATACATAAGTCGCCTGCACGATGACCGGCGCGGCGATATTGGGTAGCACGTGCCGCCACAGCAGACGGGACAGTTTGGTCCCGTTGGTGACGGCGGCTTCAACATAGGGCTGCTCGCGAATCACCAGCGCCGAGCTGCGCACGATGCGGGCCATGCGCGGGATTTCGGCGATGCTGATCGCTACCACCACATTCTGGATGCTGGAGCCGAACAATGACATCAAAGCGATCGCCAGCAGAATGCCGGGGATCGCCATGATGCCGTCCATCAACCGCATGATGACATTATCGATCCGACGCAAAAAACCCGCAAACAGACCGAACAGAAGACCGGCCGCCGTCGTCACTACTGCCACGAGAATGCCGACGGTCAGCGAGATCCGCGTGCCGTTCAGCGTCCGCGATAACGTCGAGCGTCCGAATTGATCGGTGCCGAACAGGTGCTGCAGGCTCGGCGTGCGCAGACGCTGCACTGGATTGAGCCGCGTCGGATCCGGCAGCACCAACGGCGCCAGCAGCGCAATGACGATGAACAGCAGCAGCACCGCGCCCCCGATCAGGATCACCGGGTGTTTCGCGAGGAACGATGCGATCCTGCGAACGACACTGGAGCGATTGCGCACGGCGGCGGCCGTATCGGTCATGGTGCCTGCCATCGACATCAGTACCGGACCCGCGGATCGAACAGCACGTAGCTGAGATCGACCAGGAGATTGATCACGACATACACCGAGGAGAACACCAGGATCAGACCCTGAACCACCGGATAGTCGCGGCGCTGAATGGCGTCGGTGGCGAGCCGTCCAAGTCCCGGAATATTGAACACGGTTTCGGTCACGACCACGCCGCCGAGCAGCGCGGCCATCCCGATGCCGATCACCGTGACGATCGGGACCGCGGCATTGCTTAGCGCGTGGCGGATGGTGATGCGCGCCGGCGTCAGCCCTTTGGCGTTCGCAGTGCGAATGTAATCTTCCGACAACACTTCGAGCAGGCTCGCGCGCGTTACTCGCGCCAGCAGCGAGGCATACAGCAGCGCCAGGGCGACGCCCGGGAGGATCAGGCTGTGCAGGCAGGCAAGGGCGCCTTGCGATAGCGGCACGTAGCCCTGGGTCGGAAACCAGCCGAGACTGAGTGCGAACACGTAGACCAGCAGAAACGCGATCACGAACACCGGCGAGGAAAACCCGAGCACCGCGAAGGCCATCACGACACGATCGGCAACACCGCCGGCACGCACTGCAGCCAGCGTGCCGAGCGGCAGCGCGATCGCGATTGCAAACACGATCGCAACCAGCGCCAGCATCGCTGTCGGCTCCAGCCGTTGGCCGATCAGGCGAGTGACCGGGATATCGGAAAACACCGAGCGGCCGAGATCGCCCCTTAGCAACTGGCCGGCCCATACGAGCAACTGGTCGACCATGGGCCGATTGAGCCCGAGCTGTTCGCGAACGGTTTCGATCTGTGCCGAGGTCGCCTGGTCGCCGGCAATCATGATGGCGGGATCGCCGGGTGTAATGCGCAGCAGGAAAAATACGAACAGCGCCACGAAGATAAAGACCGGCACGGTAGAGAGCACACGGCGAAGCGCGTAGCCGGTCATGACCGCCCCACCGCTATCGCACCCGTGCGGCTGCTGTGAGCCAATGCCCCCTCCTCTTCCTTATTGTATCGTTTCAATTTAATGTTCCACAAATCCGAAATGGTATCAAGCGCATATTTTGCTTGCAGAATTGAGTCTCTTGAAGGAATGTGATCTTTGAATTTTATCGTTTCAAAGAGGCGCCGATGGCGACTATCCGCGACGTTGCCCAGCTCGCAAACGTGTCAGTGACCACCGTCTCCAACGTCCTCAACAATCCGAACAAGGTTAGCCCCGAGCTCCTGGCGCGGGTACGGGCCGCGGTCGACAAGCTCGGCTACGCACCCCATGCGGCCGCGCGCAGCCTGCGCAAGCGATCCAGCGGGCTGCTGGGCCTGATCGTCGGCGACATTACCAATCCGTTTTTTTCCGAGCTGTTCGAAGCCATTGAGCTCGCCGCCGCGGCGCGCGGCTTCTCCGTCATCCTTTGCAATTCGAACGAGACCACCGAACGCGAGGAAACCCATTTGCGGATGCTGCGCTCGCAGCGCATCGACGGCCTCATCCTTGCACCGACGGGAACCGCATCAATGAATCGCGCGGCCTTGCTCGCCGCGCTCGAAATTCCGGTCGTGCTGATCGACCGCGCCATGGAAGGGCTCGGCTACGACGCCGTGGTGCTCAACAATCACCGCGCCGCTTATGAGGCGACGTCCTATGCGATCGGCTGCGGCCATCGGCGCATCGCGCTGATCAATGGCCCGAAGACGGTCCGCACCGCCGCCGATCGTTTGCAGGGCTACCGGGAAGCGCTGCTGGCGGCCGGCCTTGCGCTCGATCGCGCCTTGGTGATGGACGCCGGCTTTCGCGAGCAGTCCGCTTATGAAGCCGCGCTTCAGCTGTTGCGCAGCGACCAAAGACCAACCGCGATCTTCACGGCCAATAATCTGATGACCATCGGCGTGCTGCGCGCCATCGCTGAACTCGGGCTCAGTTGTCCCGACGATCTTTCGATTATCGGCATCGACGATCTTCCCTGGGCGGAGGCCGTCGCCCCGCGTCTCACCATGGTCGCGCAACCGGTTCGCGCCATGGGCGAGACCGCGCTCGAGCTGCTGGCCCATCGCATTGCCGGCACTCGTCTCGGCCCTGGAACCACCACCGTGATGGAGCCGCGGTTGATGGTCCGAAAGTCCTGCGCCGCTCCTGCGTCAATGCCCAACGCCGAGGATGCCGATGTCTGAAGATCTCATCAAGCTCGGCGCGCTGGCCGCGCATCGGCTGCTCGCCAGCGGCGAGGTGACGTCGGTCGAACTCGTCAGCGCCGCGGCACGGCGGATCGCCACCGTCGAGCCTGCGGTCAACGCGCTGCCCACGCTATGCCTGGAGCGCGCCCGCGCGCAGGCGCAGGCCGCCGACAGGGCGCGTCAGGCAGGGCAAAAAACACTGCTGGGCGGACTGCCGATCGTCGTCAAGGACAACAATGACGTCGGCGGCGTCCGAACCACCGGCGGGACGCCGATCTTCAGGACGCGGATCGCCGAGGTTTCGGATCGCACCATCGCGATACTCGAGTCCAACGGCGCTATCGTGCTCGGCAAATCCAATCTGTCGGAACTCGGCGGCGCCCAGACTACCAACGCTGTGCACGGCACCACACGGAATCCCTACGACACCCGTCTCACGTGCGGCGGATCATCTGGCGGTGCGGCGGTAGCCCTTGCCACCGGCGAGACGTGGCTCGCGCACGGCAATGATCTCGGCGGCAGCCTGCGGATTCCGGCGGCGTTCTGCAATGTCACCGGGCTGCGCCCGACGCCAGGCCGGGTGCCGCGCAAGCGTCTCGCCAATCCGTTCGATACCATGGCGGTCGAAGGCCCGATGGCCCGCGATGTCGCCGATCTCGCCTTGATGTTCGATGCCATGGTCGGCTTCGATCCGGGCGATCCGCTGACCTCGCCAAACTCTGAGCCGCCATTTCTCGATGCGGCGGCATCGCCGTATAAGCCGGACCGGCTCGCGGTGTCGGTCGATCTCGGCGAACTGCCGATCGGCGATGATATCCGCATCGCCATGGCCGAGCTGATGCGCCTGTTCGAACGCGCCGGCATCACGGTTGCAACGGATTCGCCCGATGTCGCGGGCGCCATGGACGCTTTTCTGGCGTTGCGCGGGTCGAGCTTCCTCGCCGCATGGGATCCGTTCATGGCGGAATACCGCAGCCAGTTTCCCAAGCCGGTGATGGAGGATATTGAGCGCGGCCGGCATCAAGCCGGCGCCGCGCTTGCCGCTGCCGAGCGTTATCGCGCCGAGCTGTTCCGCCGCACCATCGACTTTCTCGATACGCACCGCTTCCTGGTCTGTCCCGCGACCCAAGCCATGCCGTTTCCGGTCGAGACCCTGTTCCTGGCAGAGCTCGAGGGGCGCAAGCTGTCGACCTATCTCGACTGGATCTCGATCACGGCGATCTGGTCGCTGACCGGCTGTCCGGCGATTTCAGTTCCGGTCGGCTTCTCCAAGGACGGCCTTCCGATCGGCATCCAGATTCTCGCCCATCCGCGTCGCGAGGCCGATCTCTTTCATCTTGCCGCCTGGATCGAGCGCGAAATCGGGCTGTCCCGTGTGCCGATCGATCCGCGATCCTCGAAGCGAACACAATCAGGGATGATGGGGATTTGACTGTAACACCGGCTACTACTGGCAATACCTGCTTGCCGATACGGCCGCTTGGCCGCACCGGGCTGAATGTCAGCGCGATCGGGTTCGGCGCGGCCCCGATCGGCGACCTCTATGCGTGTCTCGATGAGAGCGAGGCCATCGGCGCGGCGGCAACGGCTATCGATTCCGGCATCACCCTGTTCGATGCAGCCCCGCTCTACGGCCACGGCCTGGCCGAACATCGTTGCGGCACCGCGTTGCGCAGTCACCCGCGCGGCGGCTTCGTGCTGTCCACCAAAGTAGGCCGCTGGATGGATCCGTCGAAAGGGCAGGGCGATCGTTCAGGATATGTCGGCGGCCTGCCGCACGCCGCGGTGATCGATTACTCCTATGACGGAACCATGCGTTCGTTCGAGCAGTCGCTGCTGCGGCTCGGCCTTGACCGCATCGACATTCTTCTCATTCATGACGTCGATGTCTGGACCCATGGCGCGGCCGCGATCGAGCGGCGTTTCAAGGAGGCCATGGACGGAGCCTATCGCGCTCTCGACCAGCTTCGCAGCGCGAAGGTGATTTCGGCCATCGGCGTCGGCGTCAATGAAGCCGAGATGTGTGAGCGCTTCGCTGAGGCCGGCGACTTCGACGTCATGCTGCTGGCGGGGCGCTATTCGTTGCTGGAGCAGCCGGCGCTGCAGAGTTTCCTGCCCACCGCCGAGCGCAAGGGCTTGGGCGTGCTGCTCGGAGGCGTGTTCAATTCCGGCATTCTCGCAACCGGCGCGCGCCCCGGGGCGCACTACAATTATGCCGTGGCACCGCCGGCGATCATGGCCCGCGTCGAACGGATCGAAGCGGTATGTCATGCGCACGGCACCAAGCTCGCCGACGCGGCGCTGCAGTTTCCGCTCGCCCATCCCGCTGTCTCGAGCATCGTGCTGGGGGCAACGTCGGCCGAAGAGGTGCGCCGGAATATCGCCTCGCTGTCGCGCAAAATTCCGTCCGGCTTGTGGTCCGATCTCAAGGCGGAAGGATTGCTCGAGCCCCACGTTCCGGTTCCGGTTTCGCCATGACACCACGGATCGACGCGCATCAGCATTTCTGGCACGTGGCCCGCGGCGACTACGCGTGGCTGACGCCCGCGCTCGGCGCGATCTATCGCGACTTCAATCCTGAGGATCTGGCGCCACATCTCGCCGCGCATGGAATTGCAGCCAGCATACTGGTGCAGGCCGCACCGACGCATGCCGAGACCACCTTCCTGCTCGATCTCGCGCACAAGACCGCGTTCGTTGCCGGCGTGGTCGGCTGGACCGAATTTACCGCACCCGACGCCGATGCCACGATCGCAAGACTCGCCGCCGATCCGCTGCTCGTCGGTCTGCGTCCGATGGTGCAGGACATAGCCGACGATGATTGGCTCACGCGCGCGCAGCTCGCGCCCGCGTTCGACGCCATGATCGCGCATCAACTGGTGTTCGATGCGCTGCTCAAGCCCCGGCATTTGCTACGGCTCATTCCCGTGCTCGAACGGCACCCGCAGCTGCGTGTCGTTATCGATCATGCGGCCAAGCCCGCTATCGGGGGTGGCGCTGGTGCCGCATGGCGGAGCGACATCACCGCCGTCGCGCAATTCCCGAAGATCGCCTGCAAACTCTCCGGCCTTGTCACCGAGGCGCCGGCCAACTGGACTGTCGACGACCTGAGGCCCTATGCCGAACACCTCCTGACCTGCTTCGGCGCCGAGCGGCTGATCTGGGGCAGCGACTGGCCGGTGGTCAATCTCGCCGCGGACTATGGCCGCTGGATCTCGACTGCCGAGCAATTGATGGTCGGACTCGACACGTCCGCGCAATCGCGGGTGTTCGGCGGCAACGCCGTCGGCATGTACCTGTCTCATCGTGGAAAGGCCATCGCATGCTGAAGGGAATCGATCCGATCCTGACGCCCGACCTGTTGTGGCTGATGGCGTCGATGGGGCACGGCGATGACCTGGCCGTGGTCGATGCTAACCATCCGGCCGAGCGCATCGCCCGCGCGTCGGTCACCGGCCGCCTGATTCGGCTGCCCGGCCTGCACCTGCCGCAGGTGATCGGCGCGATTCTGGGAGTTCTTCCGCTCGATGCGTCGGAGCCGGATCCGATCCGTGTCATGATTGATACGCGCGAGCCCGACAAAACGCCGGAGGTTCATGGCGCTGTACTGCGGGAGATCAACCGCGGTTCGGACCAGACCATTGTGTTCGGAGAGATCGGGCGGTTTGCATTCTATGATAGCGCCAAACGCAGCTTCGGCGTCGTGCAGGTCGGCGACACACGCAGTTTCGGCTGCTTCCTAATTCGGAAGGGGACGATCAAGTAGTGTGCTGAACGCAGAAGTTTCCGCGCCTGTCCGTTGCGGTTCAATCGCCCGGCGTTCGCTGGTTCTTGCCACGGCTGGCGCGTTGCCCGTCGCGTCCGGCGATGTGCTGATCGACGGCAGGCCGATTGCGGGCCTCAGGCCCGAGCAGGTTCGCCGCCTCGGCGTGGCGGCGGTTCCTGAAGGCCACCACGCACTTGGCGAACTATCGGTCATCGATAATCTTCGGGTCGCCAGTCATCATCTGCCGGGTCGCAAGCGCGAGGACGGCATTGAGGCGGCGCTCGATACGTTTCCCGAGCTTCGCCAAAAGCTTGACGCACGTGCGGGATCGCTCTCCGGCGCTCAGCAGCAAATGGTCGTACTTGCCCAGGCCATCGTCGATCGCCCGCGCTATATCCTTGCGGATGAATTGTCGTTCGGCCTTGCTCCCGGGATCGTAGCCCGGCTGGTTCCGGCGATCATTCAGCTCGCCGCAGATGGCGTCGGCGTATTGCTGATCGAACAGTTTACGCATATCGCGTTGCGAATTTCTCATCGCGTCCATGTCATGGAGCGGGGATGTATTCGCTTCTCCGGCGAACCCGAAGAGTTACGGCAGAATCCGGATATTCTTCATAGCGCGTATCTCGCGGCGAATTGATGTGCCGCGGCGGCAGGTCAGTCGTGCGGCCTCCCCAGCGACTGACCAAAGTGTGCCTTCAGGGCGTCAACGAAGCTGCGGACCGCCGGGCGGTCCAGACGGTTTCGCGGTACCAGCGCCTTGACCCAGAATTCCGGGACAGGGTAGTCGGCGAGGACGGGTACGAGCTGCCCACTCGACAATGCAGGCTGGGCGATATGCCTGGCGAGCCGCGCGATGCCCATCCCGGCGAGCGCCGCGCGCAACAGCAACTGGCTGTCGTTCGCACTCAGCCGGGCCTTGATCTCGACATTGATCTGGCCGCGGCGGCTCTCGAACCCCCAACTCAATCCGGTCGTTGCGAAGGTGAGGCAGTCGTGCTGGACCAGATCGCGCGGGTGGTTGGGCTCGCCGCAGCGAGCAAGATAGGACGGCGCGGCGCACAGCACGCGAGGATACGCGCAGAGCGGGTCGTCGATGACCCCTGGATAAGAGGTCGGCAAGGCGCCAATTGCGATGTCGAAGCCTTCTTCTACCGGGTTAACCGAGCGATCGAGCATGACCAGTTCGACGCTGATCTTCGGATTGGCAAGCTGGAAGCTAGTGAGTACGTCGCCTAGGCTGACGATGGCGATCGTCGTAGGCGACTTGATACGCAGATGTCCTTCGATTTCCTGCGACGAAAGCCCCGATTCCAGGAAGATATCGTCGAGTTGGCCCACCGCCGCTCGCAGCCGCGCCAGCCGGATCTCGCCTTCGGGTGTCAGGCTGACCCGGCGGGTGGAGCGCTGCAACAGCCGCACATGCATCTGATCTTCCAGGCGATCGATGCGCTTGCTGATGACCGAGGGCACGACACCAAGCTGTCGGGCTGCGGCAGTCAGGCTGCCGGTTTGCGCGACCAGCAGAAAGGCCTTGATATTCAATACTGTATCCATGGATGGCTCCGAGGACGCGCACAGTGGCGATACCGGTATTATTCGCAAATCGAGAAAACTGTACCACAAAATAGCAGATTTATTTCCCGGTTCCGAAAGCGCAAAACGAAGCGGCCGGTCAATCCGGCAAGAAGACTTCTGACCGGACCGGTCCAAGGATTTCCATTGCATGGGCGCTTCATCCACTTCGTTTCGCACCAAGGCCTCGACGGCGACGCGCACGGTCGTGCGAAGCGGTTCGCGGCCGCTGCAACGATCGGCCGACATCTGTGTGGTGGGCTCCGGCATCGCCGGTGTTTCGGCTGCCATCGAGGCGGCGAGGCTCGGCAGAAAAGTGCTGCTGATCGACGGTCTCCCGGTACTCGGAGGTCAGGCCGTCAACTCGATCGTCGGCACCATCTGCGGCATGTTTTCCAACGGCAATGATGGTTACCAGGTGACCTACGGCATTGCCGAAGACATCATCCGCGATCTGTCCGGGACCGGCGCGATCCATTACCGGCAGGGCGTCAACAACATCATCATCTATGACGAAGTCGCGCTCGGTCGATGGATCGAGAAGACCATTCACGAGGCCGGCGTCGATGTCCTGCTCGGCGCCGTATTGCGCGAGGTAGAGGTCCGCGATCGCCGCATCAGCGCGCTCAATCTGGCGACGCGGTACGGCGATGTCCGTGTCGAAGCCACGGGCTTCGTCGATGCCAGCGGCGACGCCGCCCTGGTCTGGCAGGCTGGCTTTCCCTGCCGGGAGCCGGCCGATGGCCCGGTGTTCGGCACCCAGATGGTCGTGCTGGAAGGAATCGACGAGGCCAATGTGCCGAGCCGCGAGGAACTGCCGGCGCGGATGCGCGACCGCGCCGAGCATTACGGCCTCGTGCGCCGGGAGGGATTGAGCTTCATCATTCCTGGCCGCGGTATCGCTGCCATGAACATGACGCACATCGAAACGCCGCTCGATCCGTTCGAGATGTCGAACAAGACGCTGGAAGGCCGCGATCAGGCTGACCGTGCCGTAGTGTTCCTGAAGAACGAGTTCCCGAAAGCCTTCGGCGAGGCACGCGTGCGTGCCTATGGTTTTCCGGGCATCCGCCAGACCCGCTGGATTTGCGGTCGCCAACAGCTCACCGTTGAGGACGTCGTCAACGGCCGAAAATTTGATGATGCGATCGCGCGCACGGCCTGGCCGATCGAGTTGCACGATTCCGGCATCGACCACGTCTGGCGGCCGTTCGGCGCGGACCATATGCATTACGTGCCATTCGGCTGCCTCACGCCTGCGGATGCGGACAATGTGGTGGCGGCGGGGCGCTGTATCGATGCGGACAATGCTGCGCTCTCCAGCGTCCGGGTGATGGGGCCGTGCATCGCCATGGGGGCTGCCGCGGCCCATGCGCTTGACCTCGCCGGCACCGGAAGCGTGCATCAGATCGACATGTCCGAGCTTCGTCACCGCCTGCGGGACAATCTCGAACGTGCTGACAGTGGCCACGAGGTGGCGCGCACTATCCGTCCCTTCAACAAGGCGAGCGCCTGACATGAAGCTTACCGATGTCGAGCAGAAGATGCTGGACGGCGCCGAGGGCGCGGCGGTCCAGAAGGCCATGGACCTGCTGGTCCGCTACGGCGAGGCGCTTGGCGCCGAGCGGCTGGTGGAGACCAACAATGTCTGCGGGACCTTTGTCGCTGCCGGACCGATGATTCGCGAGTTCGCCAGCCAGGGCAGCGATGCGATCTTCTCCGAGTTCAATCTGGACAGCACCGAACGCGTCGCGATGCCACCGGTGAAGGCTTACACCTGCCATCTCGTAATGGGCATCGACAGCGAACATCCCGAGATGCGTCAGGCCTCCGAAGACGCAATTCGCGTGCAAAAGGAAGGTGAGCAGTTCTTCGGCGCAAAGGGCGTCAACATGCTTTCAACCTGCACGCCCTATCAGGTCGGCAACGTACCGTTGATGGGCGAGCATTGTGCCTGGATGGAGTCCTCTGCAGTGATCTACTGCAACTCGGTGCTCGGCGCTCGCACCAACACCGAGGGACGCGAGAGCACGGGCGCCGCCAGCATTACCGGGCGCATTCCCTATTTCGGCCTCCATATTCCGGAGAACCGCGCGGCCAGCCACCTCATCGACGTTCAGATTCCCGTCGATGACATGATGGACTGGGGGCTGTTGGGCTACGCGATCGGCGAGATGGTCGAAGAGGATATTCCGGCATTTCGCGGCCTCGCGGCCCAGCCCAGTCAGATCAAGCTGAAGCATTTTGGCGCCGCCGCGGCCTCATCCGGTGGGGTCGAAATGTATCATATGCCGGGCGTCACGCCCGAGACGCGATCGGAGGAAGGTGCCTTCGGCGGTCGACCGCCGCGCGCTACCTGGGTTTACGGGCCGCACGAGCGACGCACGGCCTACGAAAAACTGAATTCGACGGCGAACTCGTCCGACGTCGATTTCATCATGCTTGGTTGTCCGCACAACTCCATCGAGCAGGTGTGGCAGGTCGCTCGCCTGCTGGAGGGCCGGCGAATCAGCCCCAATACATCGCTCTGGGTATTTACCCCGCGCGCCTTGAAGGAAGTCGCCGACCGCAGCGGCTATACCGATGTGATCAAGGCTGCCGGAGGACATGTCCTGAGTGACACCTGCCCGGCGATCTCGCGCATCATGCCGAAAGGCACCAGGGTCGTCGCGACCGACTCGGCGAAGCAGGCGCATTACCTCCCGGCCATCACTGGCGTTCAGGCCTGGTTCGGCTCGGTGGCGGATTGTGTCGAAGCGGCAGTCGCCGGACGCTGGACGGGAGGACTGCGATGACCGCGATCGTTCTGCACGGCCGCAAGGTGGTGGGCGGCATCTCGGAAGGCGAAGCCCTGGTGACCCGCGAGACCATTTCGGGATGGGGCGGCATCGATCCGCGCACCGGCAAGGTGGTCGAGACGAGGCATGAGCTATGCGGCGTCTCGTTCAAGGACAAGATCCTGGTGTTTCCAGGCGCCAAAGGTTCGTCCGGATGGTCGCAATATTTTCACCTGGCGCGACTCGCCGGTACTGCGCCAAAGGCCGTGCTCTACAACCGGACCACGACCAAGGTTGCGCTCGGCGCAGTGGTCATGCGGGTGCCGGCGCTGACTGACTTCGATCGCGACCCGCTGTCGATCATCGAGACCGGTGACTGGGTCAAGGTCGATGCCGATCGCGGCATCGTGGAGATCACCAAGAAGCGCGCTTAGGGGTTTGGGCCGGTCTTGCCGGTATCGCGCAGCAGTGCCTCCGGAAGAGGGTGTATCGCGCAAAGGAGGGGAGAAATGTTCAGAGTTGCCTTACATTTCACGACGACGGTCATCGCGTGTTTTGTGGCTGCGTCGGTGGCGTGGAGTCTGGAAGCCGACGACGCTGCCCTGGTCGCCGCTGCAAAAGGGGAAGGCAAGCTGACGCTCTACACCTCGTTCCTCGGCGCGCCATTTCACATGAGCGCGATCAAGAGCTTCGAGAAGAAATACGGCATTGCGGTCGAATTGTTGGACGTCAGGGCCAGCGAGCTCCGCGAGCGGTTGCGGACCGAACAGGCTGCCGGGCGTTTCATCGGCGACGTCGTCCAGACCGGTGCGGCGACCATGGTCCGCTCGCTGCGCGATGGCGAATTGCAGCCGCACGGCGGCATTCCAAATGCGCGACGTCTGTCGCCGCGGCAGCCGGCGACTGACGTTATAGTCCCAAGCTACATCCTCGCTTACGGCATTCTCGTCAACACCATGCAGGTCAAGCCTGCCGATGAGCCGCAAAGCTGGAAGGATTTGCTGGATCAACGTTGGAAAGGGAAAATCCAGTCCGATGACATGCGCGCGCTTGGTGGCGGGCAGGTGATGTTCTCGGTGCTCGAGGACGCGTTCGGACGCGACTATCACGAGAAACTCGCCGCCCAGCAACCGATCTTCAGTCGCGATGTCGGCAACGACGAGCGGCGGGTGGCGCGCGGGGAGTATCCATTGCGTGTGCCCCAGCTGTTCTCCAACATGGCCATGCTCAAGGGCTTGCCAGTCAAATTCGTGCTCCCCCAAGAGGGGGTTCCCTATATCCGCTTCGATATGGCGCTGTTGAGAAACGCTCCACACCGCAACGCAGCGCGGCTGTTCATCAACCACTATTTGAGCGACGAGGTGCAGCTGATCTATGCGAACGCCGGCCTGATCCCGGTCGTCGACAAGCTTGACGGGCCGGTGAAGGAAGAAATGAAGACGATGACCAATGCGAAATTACTCGGCACCACCGACGTCGACACTCAGGATGCGATGATGGCGCTGGCAAAGGACATCTACAAGTAACGCCAGCAACAGCGGCCTCGCGGATCGGAAGTATGGGCTGCACGTATCACGTCATCACGCCGGTCGCGTTCAGCGGGGCTCTCCGTTGATCGGTAAGTCAGTCCTCATAGACGCAAGAGAAAAGCAGGGACCATGAAGATTGTGATGGCGTCCATCATTGTTGCGGCCCCGACGCTGTCGATCCCTGCGACGCAGCGGTGCTCTAGTGATCCCAGTCCGCGCCATCCAGCGCCTGTGACAATTGGTGCAGAAGGGCGTTCAAGCGGTCTTTGTCGGCGGCGGCAAAATCCTTGAACAGGCGCGCTTCCCGCTCGCGTGAGACCTGTGCCAGCTTTGCCGTGAACTTGCGTCCCTCCGCCGTCAATTTTGCAATCGCGGCCCGACCGCGGGATCGGGTCTGTTCAACTGAAACGAGCTTCCGCTCCTGGAGAAGTGCAAGGCTACGACTCGCGGCCGCCTTGTCGACATCGGCAGCGTCGGACAGCTCGCTCACATTGAGAGATTCGATGCTGTTGAGCGTCATCAGCAGGCGCCATTCCACAGTGCTGATGTTCCAGGCGGCGCGGTAGTACGCCATGGCACCTCGGCTCAGGCGCATGCCGATCGTGGACATAAGTACCGCGACGTGGTCGCGCGCCAGCATCCCGGCGACACGCGAGCGGCCGGGCGCAATCTCCCTAACCGGAAATCCCTTGCTCGGGGGCATACCTGGTCTCCTGAAAAGTCCGATCCCTGCGAGAAGAAGGTCTATTCGGTTCGCATTGATTCAGATCAAATGTTTCTTGACAGATCATTTATTGATTGATCAACATAAAGGCAATCTCCGAACTGCCAATAACAATGCCCTGGAGAGTGCATGGTAGGAAATCGCCTCGACGCGTCCCCCGGACGTGTCATGACATATGCCGGTGCGATTGACTGCGATCTTCATTCCGCCGTGCCCGGGATGGGCGCGCTCATGCCCTATCTCGACGACTATTGGCGCGAGATGGTCTCGGTGCGTGCACTCGACCGTCTGAACCTGAGCCTCACCAGCTATCCCCAGAACACGCCGCTGTCATGCCGTCCCGACTGGGCGCTCGATCAGGGAAGAAAGCCAGGGTCGTCGCTCGAAGCGATGCAAGCGCATGTCCTGAATCCCTTTCGGTCGCGCTACGGCATTCTCAACTGCCTGTACGGAGCCCAGGTCTTTCACAGCGAGGACATGGCTGCTGCATTCTGCCGAGCCACCAACGACTGGATTTGCGATGAATGGCTCAATCGCGATTCGCGATTGCGCGCTTCCATCACGATCGCGGCCCACAACACCGACCTTGCGGTCGCGGAAATCGAGCGGCGCGCCGGCGACCTCCGTTTTGTACAGGTGCTGATGCTGGCGTCCGGGGAAGTAACGCTCGGCCGGCGGCAGCTCTGGCCGATCTACCGGCTGGCGGAGCGCCTGGGGCTCGCTATCGGCATTCACGCGGGTAGCGCTTACCGCTATGCGCCGACCGCCGCAGGCTGGTCTTCCTATTATGTCGAAGACTACATCGCTCAGTCCTGCGCCTTCGAAAGTCAGTTGCAAAGCATGATTTCCGAGGGCGTGTTCGCGAAGTTTCCGAACCTGAAGGTCGTTGCGATCGAGTCCGGCCTGACATGGCTTAGCGGATTTATCTGGCGTGCGGACAAGACGTGGAAGGGCGTGCGAGCGGAAGTTCCGTGGGTGACTCGTGCGCCATCGGAAATCATTCGCAACCACGTCCGCTTTACGGTGCAGCCGATCGATGCGGCGGACGAAAGGGACGCGATCCTGCGGCTGACCGATCATCTGAAGTCAGATGAGCTGTTCCTGTTTTCGACGGACTATCCACACTGGCAGTTCGACGGCGATGCCGCGTTGCCGGACGGGCTGCCCGTTCCATTATTTCGCAAGATCCTTTGCGAAAACGCGCTCGCTACCTATCCCCGTTTGGCCAAGGCCGATCATGCTCTGGAGCTTGCCGAATGAGCACCATCGAGATGGAGCGCAGTCCACCCGCCAAATACCGGTTGCGGGTGATCGATTGCGATATTCACCCCGCGATGACATCATGGACCGAGGTTCATCCCTATTTGGAGAAGCGGTGGATCGAACATCTTTCCGTCTATGGCAGTCATCTGCGTCACGCCTTTTCCGAAGCGCTGTCGCATCCGCGCATGTCGCCGGACGCGGCGAGGATCGACGCCTATCCCGACGAAGGCGGCCCTCCCGGATCGAGCCTTGAACTGATGAGGAAACAGCATCTCGATCCGAACGGGGTTCAGGTTGGAATGCTGATACCGCTGCGCTGGAATCCGGGCAGCCAGAGGAATCTTGATTTCGGCGCGGCGCTCACACGGGCGATGAACACATGGCAGGTGGAGCGCTGGGTGAAACAGGAGGCTCGGCTGCGGGCCTCGGTCCTTGTCGCGCAGGAAGACACCGAAGCCGCTGTAGCGGAAATCGATGCGCGGGGAGGCGATCCGAACTTTACGCAGATTCTGATCCTTCCGCGAACCGACGAGCCTCTCGGACGCCGTCGCTACTGGCCGATCTATGAAGCGGCGGTGCGTAACAATCTGCCGATCACGATTCATGTCGGTGGCACCAATGGTCACCCGTCCACCGGCGGCGGCTGGCCGTCCTACTACATGGAGGAACATCACGCCGTCGCACAGACCATGCAAGCGGTCCTGACCAGCCTGGTATTCGAGGGCGTCTTCGAGCGATTTCCGAAGCTGCGCGTCGTCATCATGGAGGGCGGGTTGGGCTGGATTCCGTCGCTGAGCGCGCGGATGGACAAGCACTGGTCCCGCTTGCGCAGCGAGGTGCCGCATTTGAAGCGGCCGCCCTCGGAATATGTTCGCGAGAACGTGTGGTTCAGCACGCAGCCGATGGAGGAGCCGGGAAGCGCTGCCGAACTGATCGACCTGTTTGATCGGATCGGCTGGGACCGCCTGCTGTTCTCGACGGATTATCCTCATTGGGATTTCGACGATCCGCGCTACGCCTTCAAAGCCAACCTCAGCGAGGCACAACGCGATCAGCTCCTTTACGCCAACTCAAGCAAATTCTACGGGCTGGGGTGATGGCGCGGCATATCGTTGCAACCGTCGATGAGATAGCGCCGGGCCAGCGCAGAGTGGTGAGTGTGAACGGTCGCGAAATCGGCATCTTCAATGTCGACGGAGAATATTTCGCCGTCGGCAACCGCTGCCCTCATGAGGGGGCGTCGCTGTGCAAAGGACGCGTCGTCGGCCTCGTCGAAGCCAGCGAGCCGGGCGCCTATCGGTACAGCCGGCGGGGCGAACTCATTCGTTGTCCCTGGCATGGCTGGGAATTCGATCTGAGAACAGGGAGGTCATGGTGCGAACCCGATCGCACCAAGGTGCGGAGCTACGAACTGAAGGTGGAACCGGGTGGGGCGCTCGTCGAAGGGGAGCTTCGGGCCGAGACGTTCCCGGTCTCGATCGAAAAGCAATATATCGTGGTCGAAGTCTAGGCTGATCGCACCGGTAGTTGACAAAAAAGATGACAATCCGAGGGAGGAGTGAAGTGTTGGTCAAGCCAGGGATAGCCAAAGCTGCGTTGGTCGCTTGCCTTGCCGCTCTCGTCGTGCCCGCGCACGCTGAAGACGCGTCGTGGGATGCGGTCGTCAGTGCCGCAAAGAAGGAAGGCAAGGTCGTCGTCTACAATATGACGCTTGGCGCGCCGTACTTTAAGGAGGTTTTGAAGTCATTCGAGACGAAGTACGGAATCTCTGTCGAGAGCCTTGATCTGCGCGCGAGCGAACTCGCCGAGCGCATCCGGACCGAACAGGCAGCCGGCCGTTATTTGGGCGATGCCGAAATGATCTCCTCGACGATGATCGAGGAGCAGCTCAAGAACGGCGATTTCATCCAGAAGCTGCCGCCGATCCCGAACACCGCCAACCTGCGGCCTCCGTTCAAGGCCGACGAGCACAGCGTACCCGCTTTCGTCCAACCCATGGGTATTCTGATCAATACCAGGCTGGTCAAAGATGAGGACGTTCCCAGGAGCTGGGACGATCTCACCAGTCCAAAGTGGAAGGGCAAGATCCTGTCCGACGACATGCGACCGCTCGGCAGCGGTAACGCGATGTTTTCGATTCTGCAGAAGAGCATGGACGCCGACTTCAACGCGAAGTTGGCCGAACAAAAGCCGGTTTTCAGCCGCGACATGCGCAATGACGCCCGCCGCGTGGCTCGCGGGGAATACCCGATCTACATCCCGCAGATTTTCGCTTTTGCATCGGATCTCAAGGGGCTCCCGGTCAAGATCGTTATCCCCAAGGAAGGGGCGCCTTACGCCCGGATGGACCTCGCGGTCTTGAAGAATGCGCCGCACCCGAACGCAGCCCGGTTGTTTATCCAGCATTTTCTCAGCGTCGATTCGCAGTTGATCTACGCCAATGCGTGGATGCTGCCCGTGGTAGCCGGCGCCGCCGAACGTGCCGATCCCGAGGCGCAGCCGTTCGTGAACGCCAAACTGATTGGTCCCGCGACACTGTCCGAACGGCCTTCGATGATGGGGCTGGCGAAAAAGCTCTATCCCTGAATCCATGGCATGAGCATTTCAGCGGAAGATCGAGCGGACAATCTCAGGGCAATGCCCGCGACGCCGGGCCTGTCCTGGATTGGGCGACTGCTGCAGACGACCTCGGCAGGGCGAGTCGTTGCCGTCACCTTTCTTGTGGTGCTTCTGACCTTTCTCTCCGTCTATCCGCTGTCGATGCTGCTTTACGGGAGCCTGCATTCGACTCCGCCCGGCATGGCGGGCACGTTCAATCTGGATGGCTATCTCCAGATCCTCACGCAGCAGAACGCGGTGACGCTGCTCAATACCGTCGGCATAGCGTTCGCCAAGACCATCCCCTCGCTCGTGCTGGCCGTTCTATTGGCCTGGATTCTTGCGCGGACCGACACACCAATGCGCGGCACGCTGGAGGCGCTCATCACGCTGCCGTTCTTCATCCCGCCGATTCTCACCGCGATGGCGTGGGGCATGCTCGGCAATCCTCAGGTCGGCTTGCTCAACCAAGTCTACCAATGGGTAACAGGATCGAATACCGCGCCGATTAACGTCTACTCGTATGGTGGCGTGGTCTGGCACATGATGCAGTATTCCGTGCCATTTCTCTTCCTGCTCATCGTCGATGCGTTCCGTGCGATGGATCAGAGCCTCGAGGAGGCGGCGCGGATGTGTGGCGCGTCGCGACTGCGGACGTTCTGCACCGTGACGCTGCAACTCATGTTGCCGGCGCTCACCGGAGCTGCGATCCTGAGCTTCATTCGCGGAATCGAGAATTTCGAATCCCCGCTGTTTTTTGGGACGCCGGCCGGCATCCGGGTCATTACCACGGATATCTACGACTCGATCAATCAGAGATCGCCGCCGGAATACCAGTATGCAACCGCCGTCAGCTTCGTCATCATGGCGCTATTGTTCCTGATCGTGCTGCTGCAATGGCGCATTTTGCGCGGCCGCAGCTTCCAGACCGTGACCGGCAAGGGCTATTCGCCGACAGTCATGAAGCTGGGAAAATGGCGATGGGTCACCTTCGCTTTCTGCCTTCTGTTCTTCTTCGTAACCGTCATTCTGCCGGTAGGACAGCTCCTGATCGGATCCTTCTTCAAGTTCTTCGGCTTCTATCAGCAGGACATGCTGACGCTCGAACATTACAGGGCGGTCTTCGGCAGCGGCGACTTCTGGCGAGGTTTCAGCAACACGATGCTGCTGGGCTTTGTCGGAGCCACTTTGACCATGCTGCTCGGTGGGGCGGTCGCTTACATCTCCGTTCGCACCAAGTGGCGCGGGCGCCGTCTCATTGACGCAATGGCCTGGTTGCCGTGGATGATGCCGGGC
Source organism: Bradyrhizobium sp. AZCC 1678 (assembly GCF_036924765.1). Classification (NCBI taxonomy): domain Bacteria; kingdom Pseudomonadati; phylum Pseudomonadota; class Alphaproteobacteria; order Hyphomicrobiales; family Nitrobacteraceae; genus Bradyrhizobium; species Bradyrhizobium sp. AZCC 1678. Next base: position 240,740 of record NZ_JAZHSE010000001.1, on the reverse strand, counting down.
ATTGTTCTTGGCGTCGGCTTTCTGTGGGGCTTTGCGCTGCTGCCTCATGCGATCCCGATCTACGGCACGATCTGGGCGCTATTGCTGGCCTATATCTCCCTGGGGACGCCACTCTCCGTGCGGATCATGTCCAGCGCCTATGCCCAGCTCTCGTTCGATCTCGAGGAGTGCTCCCGCGTGCACGGCGGGAGCTGGCTGCAGACGATGGGGCGCATCGTGATTGCGCTGGCCTGGCCGTCCTTCGCGGTCGGCTGGGTCTTGTTGTTTTTCGGGATCATGCGCGAGCTCAGTGCCTCCGTCCTGCTGTATTCCGTCGGTTCGGAAGTGCTGTCCGTCGTGCTGCTGAAGCTCTGGGCCAACGGCAATGCCGAACAGGTCAGCGTGATCGGGCTGATCATGATGGGCATGGTGATCCTGTTCAGATGGGTTCAGCTCAAGGTCATCAAGAGCCGCATCAATGCCTTGTGAACGAATCGGGTAACGTCATGTCGAATGTCATTCTCGAGAAGGTTAGCCGGAATTTCGGTCAGTTCGTCGCGGTCGACGGTGTCGATCTCCGCGTGAACGAGGGTGAATTCGTCACGTTGCTCGGCCCCTCGGGGTGCGGCAAGACGACGACGCTGCGCATGGTGGCGGGGCTCGAGCAGAACACCGGGGGGCGCATCAGCATCGGCAATGAAATCGTCAGCGACGCGGCGCGCGGCATTTTCGTCCCATCGGAGCGCCGCAGGCTCGGAATGGTATTCCAGTCCTATGCCATCTGGCCCCATATGACGGTCTTCGACAACGTCGCCTATCCGCTGCGGGTTCGTCGCCGGCCGGCTGCCGAAATCCTCGACCGCGTCACAAAGGCACTACAGCTCGTCGAGATGGAAGGGTTCGCCCAGCGGCCAGCGCCCGCGCTCTCAGGCGGGCAGCAGCAGCGGGTCGCAATCGCACGGGCGCTTGTGTTCGAGCCGACGGTGCTGTTGCTTGATGAGCCCCTGAGCAATCTCGATGCCAAGCTGCGCTTGCAGATGGGCGACGAATTTCGCTCAATACAGAAACGGTTGGGCATGACGAGCCTCTACGTCACGCATGACCAGTCTGAAGCGATGGCGCTATCGGATCGCGTGGTCGTGATGGACCGAGGCAGAATTCAGCAGATCGGAGCACCCGAAGACATCTACCGATACCCCGCTAACCGGATCGTGGCGGCCTTCTTCGGGACGCCGAATCTGCTCGAGGCCAGCGTCGAGTCGTGTGCGCGCGTGGACGAGCGTCGCTTTCGGCTGGAGGTCGTTGGGCGGGGATGGCGAGGGCCGTGCGAGGCGGCAAGCGAGGTACAGCCGGGCCAGGCTGTCACGGTCATGGCGCGCCCGGAGGACGCTCGCCTCGCTCCGGCCGGCTCCAAAGCCGGCGCAGATGAGCTGACTTGGTCGGGACGAATCGCGCACACAATCTTCCGCGGGCCGATCAGGTCGATCGTCGTGCAAACTGACGATGGTCGTCTGAACGTCGACGCGCCGCCGTTTGGCATTCACGAGGTTGGGGACAATGTGACTGTCGTGGTTCCGCAGCGGGCCGCCTGGGCGGTGGTCGAAAAAGCGGAGAGGGCGCAATAGATCCTTCGCAGCAGACAATCACCGGCGCCGTCGCCAGTCTCAGCCGTAGATTTGCTTGGCGAGTTCGAGCATTTGGTTCATGCGTTCCGGATCGGTCGTCCCGAGCAGCTTGCTTTTTTGAAGCTCAGCGATCTCAGGATCGGCTTCGGGAAAGGCTTCGGTCGTCACGGGCAAAAGCCAACTACGGCCGCCCCTAACCCGGCTCCGGATAGATTTGCAGGAATGCCATCGTTGTGTCCCGCGCCCGTCGCGCGATTTCGCGGGCGCTCGGACGATCGGCCACCTGAAGCAACAGGCTGGTCATCAGGTCGCCCGAGAGCAACCCCAAGAATTTTTCGGTCATCGTGTCGGGATCGCCAATGACAAGCCCGGCTGATTTGGCATTCGCCATGATCGCGCGCAATGCATCGCGCGTGGGCTTGCGCGCGATCGTTTCCAGCGCTTGCGCGACCTTTGGCGCGTGCACGGTTTCGGATATTGCCAGGCGAAATACCGCGACGACGACCGGATCGGTCGATTCCGTCAGAAGCCTTGTTCCAAAGGCGGTAAGCACCTCGGCCAGAATTTTCCTGTCGCGCAGTTCGGGGAGATCGGCCGGTGCTTTCAACCGTTGGGCGCGCTCGGTGATGCAGGCGACGAGCATCGCTTCCTTGTTGCCGAACAGCGCGTAAAGCTCGCGTTTCGAAACGCGCGCGCGCGTCGCTATCTCCAGCGTGCTGGTCTGCGCATAGCCGCCCTCCATGAACGCCGAAAGGGCCGCGCCGAGAATCCGCTTCCGAACCTCGGTCCCGCCGGGTTCCTCCTCACGCGCCTTCATCCTTGGACTCATCGCCTGATTTTCCGCTTGACTTGGTACCAATCAGTACCGTATTTCGATTTATCCGGTACCGGATCGTACCAAACTGAAACCGGATGTAAAGGATGGGAGATCATGAACAGACGCCAACTATTGGCTGCTGCGCTGGCGCCGCTTGCATGGCGAGCTGCCCCTGACGCGCTCTCATCAAAGGCATTTGCGGCAACTTCGGAGCGGGATGGAAAGATGAGCAAGACAACGCAACGCATCATCGAATGCAACGGAATCCGCATCAACATCGCCGAGCAGGGCGAGGGACCGCTGGTGCTGCTGGCGCACGGTTTTCCTGAATCCTGGTTCTCGTGGCGGCATCAGATCGACGCGCTTGCTGCCGCCGGCTTCCGCGTTGTCGCTCCCGACATGCGCGGCTACGGCAAGAGCGATGCGCCGCAGGCAATCGACCAGTACACGATCCTGCATCTTGTCGGCGACATGGTCGGCATTCTCGATGCGCTGGGCGCGGCGACCGCGGTCATCGTCGGGCATGATTGGGGCGCCAGCGTCGCCTGGCAGGCGGCGCTCATGCGGCCCGACCGTTTCAGCGCGGTCGCAGCGCTCAGCGTGCCGTTCCGGCCGCGCAGCAAGGCGCCGCCGACAAGCCTGATGCCCCGTAACGAGAATGCGCAATTCTATCAGCTCTATTTCCAGGAGCCGGGGCCGGCGGAGGCGGAACTCGGGCGCGATCCAAGCGCGACCATTCGCAACATGCTGTTCGGAGCGTCCGGCGATGGCGTCGCCGCGGCGCGTGCGGCCATCGCTGCCGGCGGGCCCGCGCCTAACCTTGGCATGGTGCCGAGGGGCGGCGGCTTTCTGCAAGGCCCCGGCGCCCCCGAAACCCTGCCGTCATGGATCAGCGAAAGCGACATCGACTTTTACGGCGAGGAATTCAAGCGCAGCGGCTTCCGCGGCGCGCTCAACTACTACCGGAACATCGATCGCAACTGGGAAATCACGGGCGCGATGGCCGGCCTGCAGGTATCTGTGCCGGCGCTCTACGTCGCGGGCGATCGCGACTTTGTGGTGTCCTTCCCCGGCATGGACCAGTTGCTCGCAAACCTGAAGACCTTCGTTCCCGGCTTGCGCAAGATCCAGATGCTCCCCGGCTGCGGACACTGGACCCAGCAGGAGCGGCCGAACGAAGTCAGTGCCGCGCTCGTCGAATTCATTCGAGCGCTGCCGAGCCGCTCATGACGACGCTGACATCCCAATCCTCGTCGCCGGGAAATCAAGCGACCACGATCAAACAGAGCGCGATGCTCGGCGGCCCGATCCTGCCCACGCTCCTGAAGCTCGCGTTGCCGACCGTCGTGGTGCTGGTCGTGCAAACACTAGTCGGGGTGGCGGAGACCTATTTCGTCAGCTTTCTCGGAACGGAGGCCTTGGCCGGGGTCAGCCTGGTGTTTCCCGTATTCATGCTGATGCAGATGATGTCGAACGGCGGCATCGGCGGCGGCGTCGCATCGTCGATCGCGCGCGCGATGGGCGCAGGCAAAGTGGCGGAGGCCGAGGCGCTCGCGCTGAACGCCCTGGCTCTTGCTATTGTCTTCGGGGTGATCTTTGCCGGCGCCGAATGGCTGTTTGGCGAGGCTGTTTACGGCTTGCTCGGTGGCCGGGCGGGAGCCCTCGGCGCGGCCCTCGCATATGGCCACGTCATCTTTTCCGGGGCGGTCTTTGTCTGGATCGTCAGCCTGCTGGCGGCGGCCCTTCGCGGCGCGGGCAACACGGTCGCGCCGGCGGCCGTCATTCTGCTGGGCGTGTTCGTGCTGCTTCCGCTTTCGCCGGCGCTGATTTTCGGCTGGGGCCCTTTCCCCCGACTGGGAGTTATGGGAGCCGGGCTCGCTGTCGTCTTCTATTATCTCGTCGCCGCGATTGTGTTGATCGCCTACATGCGTTCGGCCAGAACCTCGTTGCATTTACCCTTCGACGCGCGGCTCATCAAGAGGCGGCTGCTCGGCGATATCCTTCGCGTCGGCGGATTGTCAGCCATCGGCACCATTCAGGCCAATTTGACGGTGGTGCTGGTCACGGGCGCGGTGGGGCTGTTCGGCACGGACGCCATCGCAGGATACGGAATCGCTTCGCGACTCGATTACATCCAGATTCCGCTGCTGTTCGCGCTTGGCAGCGCGGCGCTCACCATGGTCGGAGTGAATATCGGGGCCGGCCAGGTCACGAGGGCGGAACGCATCGCGTGGGTTGCCGCGTTTTTCGCGGCCGGTGTCACCGGGATCCTCGGGCTTTTCATGGCACTGTTTCCCCACGCCTGGCTGACGATGTTCAGCACCAATGCCGAGGTTCTTGCCGCCGGCTCGCTCTATTTTCGTACCGTGGCGCCGTTCTACGGAATATCAGGTCTCGGGATGCTGCTGTATTTCGCGGGTCAGGGCGCGGGCCGCGTGATGTGGCCGGTTCTCGGTGGGACCGTTCGGCTGTTCATCGCGGCCGGCATCGGCTGGATCATTGTCGTCGATCTCAGCGGTGGATTGCGGGAGCTGTTCATGGCAGGCGCCGCCGGCTCGATCGTTTCCGCCGCCATTGTCGCAGGCGCCCTTTGGCTTCGCGGCTGGAGCCCGGCCGGGCAGGTTTCGAAATAGTTTTCGGCATGCGTCAGCTTCGCTTGCTGCGGCTCGCGATGTCGCAGCCTACGCGCCCTTTTCCAGCAGCGCCCTGAAATCCGCCCGCGCGCGTTGCGCTTCGCGCTTTGCAGTTTCCGACGCCTCGCCGAGGCCGAAATAACCGTGGATGAGGCCTGGGCCGTCGTAATAGCTGGTCGGAACGCCGGCGGCGGCAAGCGCGTCGGCGTAGGCCTTGCCCTCGTCGCGGAGCGGATCGAACCAGGCGGTCGCGACGATCGCCGGTGCTACGCCAGCGAGGTCTTTGGCGCGTAGCGGCGATACGCGCCAATCAGTGCCATGGGTCTTGTCGGCGAGATAATGGCCGCAAAACCATTCCATGGTGGCGCGGGTCAGGAAATAACCTTCCGCGTTCTCGCTGCGCGAGGGAAAGCGCGCGTTTTCTTTGGCATCCGCGAAATTGCCGAAGACGTCGGTGACGGGATAGACCAGCAGTTGCGCCGTCAGTCTTATGCCGGCGTCGCGGCAGGCGATCGCGGTGGTGGCCGCCAGATTGCCGCCGGCGCTGTCGCCGGCCACGCCGACGCGCTTCTCATCGCCGCCGAATTCGGCGATGCGGACGATGATGTCCTTTGTCGCCGCAAAGGCATCCTCGAAGGCGCCGGGAAAGCGCACTTCGGGCGGGCGGCGATAGTCAACCGAGACGACGACCGCGCCGGTCTCGATCGCAAGCCAGCGCGCCTGCCGGTCATGGGTGTCGAGATCGCCGGCGACCCAGCCGCCGCCGTGGAAGAACACCACCGTCGGCGATTTCTCGCTCGCGTTCCGGTAGGCCCGCGCGTTCAGGAAGCCGGCGGCGCCTTTCACCTTGACGTCTTCCGCGCTCATCACCGGTGGTGGCGGGACGGCCGCGCGCGAAGCCGCCAGCGCGCGTAGTGCCTCGCGCGCGCTCTGCGGCGTCATCGTCGTGGCATCGCGCAGCGGCAGCAGCGGAATGATCTGGGCGACGACGGGATCGAGCGGCGTGATCATGCGGGGTGCCTCATTCCGGAACAAGATGGCAGCATAGGTAACGGGCGGGGCCGCCGCAATCGCGCCAATTTGCAGGGCAGACCGACCGATTTCCTTCAATTGATAATGAGTCCTGCAAGCAGATGCGCCGGCCACGCGTTGATAGAAGCGTGCTCCGTTTACTTCTCGTTATCCCTAAGCAGGCGTGCATGGGGAACGGGCGGGCGCGCCGCTCATTACTACTTCCTGAGGGAGTGGTGCCATGAATCAGTTAGCCAGAGTGGATCGGGCGCTCGACGAAATACTGGTGCAGCTCGGCGGAATGGTGTTGAGGCTGTCCAGCCCGGAAGTGACGCGGACGCCCGAAGAGCGGCACGCGCTGGCATGCTCGGTCAACCAATATTCGGTGTGCGCGGCGCGCTCGGACGATCCGCGCGTGCAGCAGCTCAAGGTCGAACTGGAAGAGACGATCAAGCCGCATTTGCGGCTGGTCGCCAGCCGGTAACCAGACCAAAGCCTTCACACGACAGGCACGCGCCGCGCGGTGACTGCGGCGGGCGAGATCACCTCGATGTCGAGCGGTACGCGCCATCGCTCGGTGAGCCGCACGCGCGGCGCTTCGTTGCCGGTATCGGCGCCTTCCATGACGAAGCCCTCGAAGCCGTTGGTCATGACCTCGTTGCACTTCTGAACATAGATCGGGAAGCCGCCGATATAGGGCATGAAGACGCGCGGGCGTCCGGGGATATTGGCGCCGACATACCACGAGCTACAGGTCGAGCGCAGCGAGATCTTCGATACCTCGTTGACATGCTCGACCCATTCATCTTCGTAGGCCTGCAACGGTTCGACGGTCACAGCGCCGACGTCGCGCATGTGCGCCATGCAGTCCGCCATCCAGTCGACATGCTGTTCGATCGCCTGGATCATGCTCGCCAGCACCGACGGACTGCCGGGCCCGGTGATGGTGAAGAGATTGGGAAAGCCCGCCGTCGCCACGCCGAGATAGGTGCGGGGGCCGGCCCGCCATTTCTCCGCGAGCGTCCTGCCGTGGCGGCCCGTGATCGCAATCCTGTCGAACGATCCCGTCATCGCCGCAAAGCCGGTCGCGCAGACGATGGCGTCGAACGGATATTCCGTGCCGTTCACTTCGATGCCGTCGGATGTGAAGCGCTCGATCGGTGTCTTCGACACATCGACCAGCTTCACATGAGGCAAATTGTAGGTCTCGAAATATCCGGTATCGACGCACAGGCGCTTGCAGCCGAACACGTTATGGGGGCACAGCAGCTCGGCGGCGGTTGGATCCTTGACGATGGCGCGGATCTTGTCGCGCGCGAATTCGGCGATGGTGTCGTTGGCGGCTTTCTCGAACAGCAGGTCGCCAAAGGCACCCAGGAAGGGCAGCCCGCCGCGTTGCCAGGCTTCTTCATATTGCCGCGCGCGTTCTTCAGGTTCGGCTTCGAGCGTGGGCTTCATGTTGAACGGGAAATAGAAGCCGGTCGGCCGTGCGCGGGCTTTGGCACGCAGCGCCGGGTAGTCGGCCTTGATCGCGTTGCGGTACTCCGGCGTCAACTTCGTGTTCCAGGCCGGCACGGAGTAGGTCGCGGTGCGCTGAAATACTGTCAGCGCAGATGCCTGTTGGGCAATGATCGGGATCGACTGGATCGCCGACGACCCGGTGCCGATGACGCCGACGCGAAGTCCGGTGAAATCCACCCCTTCATGCGGCCATTCGCCGGTGTGGTAGATCGGGCCCTGAAAATCCTCGCGGCCCCTGAAAGGGACGTGGTTGGCGGCCGAGAGACATCCGACGGCCATGATGCAGAATTTGGCCGACACCTTGTCGCCGCGATCGGTCTCGATGCGCCAGCATTTGCCGGTCTCGTCGAAGGTCGCCGCCGTGACGCGCGTGTCGAACAGGATATGCCGGCGCAGGTCGAAGCGGTCGGCGACGTGATTGGCGTAAGCTAGAATCTCCGGCTGAGGTGCGTATTTTTCCGACCAGTCCCATTGCTGGTCGATCTCTTCGGAGAACGAGAACGAATATTGCATGCTTTCGACGTCGCAGCGCGCGCCGGGATAGCGGTTCCAGTACCAGGTGCCGCCGACGCCCCCACCGGCCTCATAGACCCGGGCGGTGAAACCGAGTCCGCGAAGGCGGTGCAGCATGTACATTCCGGCGAAGCCGGCACCGACAATGATGGCGTCAAAGGCCGCGCCGGCTTCCGGCGCACGTTGCGGCTGGTCTTGCGTCGCAGGCGGCATGCGGGTTTCCCAGAATGAACCGTTTCCAGTCGCGCGCCCGCGCCGCTCCTTTTGCCGGCGGCGCTTTCATTGGCTCGCGATCATGCCTGCTAGAACAGCGTAAAGCGTATTGGCGGTCAATCGTGCCGGCACGATCCTGGCCCCGCGGTTACGCGGGCCTGACATGCGCGCGGGGCGCCGGGATCGTTGCCTGCGGAAATCCCTAGAGCGTCTTGAGATATTCGATCAGCGCCTTTCGATCGTCCGCCGACAGCGCCGGCCCGATCACGCCCTTGATTTCCTTGTCCTTGTTGTAGTCCTTCCTGAATTCGTGGCCTCTGTTCGAGTTGCCGCGAATGGAGGTGTCGAATTCAAACCCGTTGTCGATCTTGTCGAACTTGTAACCGAGGTTCACGGGATCGTATTCGCGGTTGCCGAGATAGAATTTCTTCGGACGGTCTTCGGGCGGGCCCAGCAGGGCCTCGACGGTCGGAACCGAGCCGTTGTGCAGGTAGGGCGGCGTCGCCCAGACACCGTTGAGCGGGCGAACCTTGTAGGCCAGTTCGCCGCGAAGCTCGTTCGGCATATAGCCGTCGATCCGCTTCCGCTCGGCGGGGCCCACCGGCGGCTTTTTCTGGTCGAAGACATAATTGACCGTCTTGGCGACCACAGCGCCGAGAGCGTCGGCGAAGCCGCTCTTGTCGATGCCGAGATTTGCGGGGAGCGCAACCGTCCGGCTGATCATGTCGGCGGCCTGCGCGGGGTCGGTCCCGATATGCGAGATCGGAACGTTCTCGACCTTCAGGATAGGTTCACCGGCCTCGTTCTTCGTCCACCAGTCCTTGTTGTTGAAATCCCAGAACGCTGCGCTCGACACCGGCGGGCGGTGACATTCCTGACAATGGGTCTTGTAGAGTTCGGCACCCTTGTCCGCCAGTTTCTGGTCGATCGGCGGCAGAATATCGTTCGGCCATTTCGGAGACCTCAGGCCCGGGAATCCGTCCTTCGCGTTCGGCTGCGTGTTGCCCTTGATCATCTGCTCCATCTCGAACAGCGACTCCACGTTCACGCTCGATTTGTAGAGGCCCTTTGACGGGTCGGTCAGGTTGAGCTCGGCCGACACGCCGAGCGATTCGCCGGCGTTACGGACCATGGGCTGCATGATGGAGCCGTTATACTGCACCCAGTCGAACCACGGCGTGTTCCAGATCCGGGGGTAATGCACCGGCGCCGAGGAGCCGGCGTAGTTTTCCGGCCTCTTGAGGTCGATCGAAAACACCTGGTTGCCGATCCGGTTCAACGCATCCAGCCGTCCGTAACCTTCAAGGATGCTCTGCGAAGCGACGCGATTTTCCAGCGCCTGGACTTCGCCGTACTGCTTCAGGACCTGGCTGAGCTGGTCCTTGAGCACCTCTTGATCGGTGAACGTGGGATCCGGTCCCAGGATATTCTCGGCGAAACGGTTGAATCGGGTTGGGATGAAGCGTGTCAGCAGCAGGGAGACGCCCATGCCCTGCTTCATCGCAAAGAGATGGGTGAGTGCCGGTCCACCGTCGATGACGACCGCCGTGTCCTTGTAGGTGAAGCGTCCGGTATGACAGGCTGCGCAGGTCAGGCCTATTCCGGTCATGGCCTCCTTGGTGCGCGGGTTCTTCCACGGCGCGCCCGAGGGGTCCAGCATCGGACCGCCCTTGGCGAAGCCGATCGGAAGCGCCTTCTTGCCCGGGATGATGGTGTCCGGAATGAAGCCATAGCGGTCGAGATAGGCGGTCTCGCTAAAGTCGTCGACCTTGTTGAAAATCAGCCACGGAATCGTCGGCTGCTCCAGCGCCATGAACCATTCGTAGGGAATGCTGAAGGTCCGCGTGCCCTGATCGGCGTGATAGAACCAGCTCAGTTTTTCCTTGCTGATGCCTTGGTCGAGCCAGACGGTTTTCTTCGGTTGCGGATACTCCACGATCTTGACGCGAAGTTGACTCCACAAGATTGTTGCCCAGGGCAGTATCGGAACCGCGTACGAGACGACGGCACCGAGAGCCACCGCGGCGATGGCCATTCGAGCGATCCAGCGCCCGTACCGGCGGCCGACGGTCGGCTCCAAAGTCCGGAGGAGCCGTGTAATGTCGCCCGCGAAATCGGGATCGCGACGCACCTGAACGGCATGGATGTAGGCGAGAGGCTTGAGTGCCGGCGGCAGTTCGTCCGCCGTTGGCATGCCGGCACCACCGACCAGCACGGGGACAATCGACCGCTTCAGCCGAAGCGCGGATGAAAGCTCGACGTGCACGGGATCGGCAGGGTCGTCGAGCCGGCGTTGATCGGCGGCGTTCTTCGCCGATAGCCAGCCCGGACCGATGATTGCCAGCATCACCGCGGAGCGCTTGATGGCATTGTCGATGTGAGTGCGGAAGTCGACTCCGGGCGGAATGTCGTCGACATCCTTGAACACGGCTTTGCGGGAGAAGCGGCGGATGAGGTGCTCGAAAATGCGATCGGTTACGAACTGGCTGTCCTCCCGGCGATAGCAGATGAAAATACGGCCCATGCCAGTCCCTAATTATACGAGTAGAATAGCGAAACTCGACCTGTTGGCGATTGCTGAAAAACTTGCCCTTTGGGCTTAGAATGTTCTCGATTCAGAGGACGTCAGAATTCAGAGCGTCTTGAGATATTCGATCAGCGCCTTTCGATCTCCCTCCGAGAGCTCCGGTCCGATCACGCCCTTGATTTCCTTGTCCTTGCTGTATTCTTTCCTGAATTCGTGGCCCGTATTCCAGTTGCCACGGATCGTGGTGTCAAATTCGAAGCCGTTCTCGATCGTGTCGAATTTGTAACCGAGCTTCTCCGGATCGTACTCGCGGTTGCCGAGATAGAATTTCTTCGGTCGGTCCTTGGGATCTCCGAGCAGATGTTCTATGGTCGGCACCGAGCCATTGTGGAGATAGGGCGGTGTCGCCCAGACACCGTTGAGCGGACGGACCTTGTAGGCAAGATCAGCCCGGATGTCGTTGGGCATGTTTCCGTCCATGCGCCGTCGTTCCTTGTCGTCCAACGGCGGATTGTGCTCCTTGTAGATGAGATTGACGGTGTTCTCGACCAGGTATTTGAGGGCGAATCCGAACCTGTTGTCCTTGATTCCGAGATTTTCGGGGAGCGCAACTTTCCGGTTGGCCATGTCTTCCGCTTGCGCGGGGTCGGTGCCGATATGCGAGATCGGGACGTTTTCGACCACGAGGATCGCTTCGCCGACCTGGTTCTTGGTCCACCACTTCTCGTTACTGAAGTCGTAGAATGCCTCGCTCGTCACCGGCGGGCGGTGACATTCCTGACAATGGGCCTTGTAGAGTTCGGCGCCCTTGTCGGCGAGTTTCTGGTCGTACGGCGGCAGAATGTCGCCTGGCCATTTCGGAGATTTCAGGCCCGAGAACCCGTCCTTCGCGTTCGGCGGTTTCATGCCTTTGATCATTTGCTCCATGTCGTCGAGCGACTTCACGTCGACGCTCGATTTGTAGAGGCCCTTCACCGGATCGGTCAGGTTGAGCTCCGCCGATACGCCGAGCGATTCACCGGCGTTGCGGACCATCGGCTGCATGATGGAGCCGTTGTACTGCACCCAATCGAACCACGGCGTGTTCCAGATCCGGGGAAAATGCACCGGCGCGGAGGAGCCTGCGTAGTTTTCCGGCTTCTTGAGGTCGATTGAAAACACCTGGTTGCCGATCCGGTTCAGGGCGTCGAGCCGTCCATAACCTTCCAGGATACTCTGGGAGGCGACGCGTTCCTCCAGCATCTTGACCTGCTTGTACTGAGCAAGAACCTGGTCGAGTTGGTTCTTCAGCGTTGCGCGGTCGTCGATGCTCGAGTCCGATCCCAGGATGCGGTCGGCGAAGCGGTCGAACCGGCCGGGCCAGTAGCGCGTCAGAAAGAGCGAGATGCCCATGCCCTGCTTCATCGTGAAGAGATTGGTGAGCGCCGGTCCGCCGTCGATGACGACGGCTGTGTCCTTGTAGGTGAAGCTGCCGGTGTGGCAGGCCGCGCAGGTCAGACCGATACCGATCATCTCCTTCTTGTTGCGCGGGTTACGCCATACCGCGCCCGTCGAATCGAGCATCGCGGTGCCTTTCGCGAACCCGATCGGAAGCTCCTCCTTGCCGGGAATGATGGTATCGCGGATGAAGCCATAGCGGTCGAGATAGGCGGGGTCGCTGAACAGACCCACCTTGCTGAACGGCACCCACGAAATAGTCGGCTGCTCCAGCGCCATGAACCAATCATAGGGGAAACCGAAGGTTCGCGTTCCCTGGTCAGCATGATAGAACCAGCTCAGTTTGTCCTTGCTGATGCCTTGGTCCAGCCAGACGGTTTTCTTCGGTGTGGGATGCTCCACGATCTTCACGTGAAAATCCTGCCAGAGCTTGGCGATATCGTCCTTGAAGGCGCTGTAACCGATGGCGACGATCGCCAGCACGGCCACAATTTTCACAATCGTCTTGCCACGCATCGACTGCCCCCTCCCAAAACTGCGCCAGTTGCGCGCAATATCCGTCTGCTATCAAAAAACGCCGGAAGGCGAATCACCCTCGGCGTGCGGTTCAATATGATGCCATCTTATAGTGGCGCTAAACACCTGTCCATAAATCCGATTTCCGGACCAGGAGGATTCCGGCCGGCTCGGCTTTCGCCAGGCTGTTTCCAGTATAGAGTCTCGATCATGCAGTTGAATATTGGGTAGATCACATGAGTGCCGACGAGGCGCAATCGATCCGAATCGAGACTGGGCCCGATGAAGCGGTCTCCGCGCGGCTGATCCAGCCGCCGCAGGCGCGCGCGTGTTACGTGTTCGCACACGGGGCCGGCGCCGGCATGGCCCATGCGTCGATGGAAACGGTTGCGGCCGGCCTCAGCCACCGCGGCATTGCGACGCTGCGTTTTCAATTTCCCTACATGGAAAAAGGCAGCAAGCGGCCCGATGCGCCCGCGGTCGCGCACGCCGCCGTTCGCGCCGCGGTGGCGGAAGCCGGACGCTGCTGCCCCTCGCTGCCGCTGATCGCGGGCGGCCGATCGTTCGGCGGACGCATGACCTCACAGGCGCAGGCGCTTTCACCCTTGCCTGGCGTGCGAGGGCTGGCGTTTCTCGGTTTCCCCCTGCATCCGGCTGGAAAGCCTTCCAGCGACCGCGCCAAACATCTCGCCGATGTCAAGATCCCCATGCTGTTTCTACAGGGCACGCGCGACGCACTGGCGGAGTTGAGTCTGCTCGAGCCGGTCGTCAAAGGCCTGGGATCGCGGGCGACGCTCCGTTTGCTGGATGGCGCTGATCATTCCTTCCATGTGCTGAAGAGCTCGGGACGGAGTGATCGCGAGGTGATGGATGAGGCGCTGGATGCGTTCGTGGGGTGGGTGGATGGGATCGTAGGCTAGCTCAGGCGTCGTCCCAGCCTAGTGCGCAATTGCGCACTAGGCTGGGACGATAGATGGAGTTGCGCTTCGTTGCATCCCGGCTACGATGCACTCATGACAAAAATCCTGATCGTCAATCCGAATACGACTAACTCGATGACCGAAACGATTGGCGCCGCCGCCCGCGCCGTCGCTGCGCCTGGCACCGAAATATCCGCAGTGACGTCAGCGATGGGGCCTGTCTCGATCGAGGGATATTACGACGAGGCGTTCGCCGTGCCGGGCCTGATCCAGGTGCTGATGAATGCGCCGGACGCCGACGCGGCGATTGTTGCATGTTTCGACGATACCGGCCTCGACGCTGCGCGGACCGCCGCGCGTTTTCCGGTGGTCGGCATCTGCGAGGCCGCGCTGGTGACGGCTGGCCAGATCGCAAAGCGCATCGCAGTCGTCACCACGCTGCCGCGCTCGATCGTGCCGCTCGAAGAGCTGGTGCGCCGCTACGGCTTTGCCGAAAGGGCGCAGGTCACCGCCTGCGACGTCGCGGTGCTCGATCTCGACAAGCCCGGCTCGGGTGCGGAAGCGAAGCTGGAAGCCGAGATTTCCCGCGCGCTCGACAAGGGTGCGGAAGCGATCGTGCTGGGCTGCGCGGGCATGGCCGATCTTGCGCAGAAACTGTCGCGTAAATTCGACGTTCCCGTCGTCGATGGCGTGGCGGCCGCGGTGAAGCAGGCTGAGGCGCTGGCTGGACTCAAGCTCACGACGTCCAGGCGTGGCTCTTACGCGTCACCCGGCGCGAAAAAATACGACGGCATATTGGCGTCGTTCGCGCCAAAAGCCTCAGGCTGATTGCGGCGCGCCATAGATCTTGTCGCGCAGCCGCCGCATGCCGGTGAGCCAGCGGTCGCGGCTGGACGCCTTGCGCTGCATGTATTCGGCGACTTGCGGGTGCGACAGAATGAGAAAGCGTTCTTCCTCCATCGCCTCCATCACCATGCGCGCCACTTCCGGCGGCTGCAGCACGCCGTCGACCCGCGCGGCGCTCGGGCCGGGCGTCGTCATGCCGGTTTGCACCGATTGCGGGCAGAGCACGGACACGCGGATGCCGCGGTCGCCATATTGAATGGCGAGATGTTCGGCGAGTGCGACCGCCGCATTTTTCGTCACGCCGTAAGGCATCGCGTTAAGCGAAGCCAACAGGCCGGCCGCGGAAGCGGTGTTGAGGAGATAGCCGGAGCGGCGCGCGAGCATGCCCGGCACCAGCGCACGCGCCGCGAACACATGGCTCATGACGTGGACACGCCAGCTCACGTCCCAATCGGCATCGGAGGCGGTCTCTTGTCCCTTGCGTGAGAGGCCGGCGTTGGAAAAGAACACGTCGACCGGGCCATACTTGTCTTCGGCCGCGGCGATCAGCGCCTTGATGTCTTCCTCCAGCCCGACGTCGGCCGTGATCGGCAAGCCGTCGATGTCGCCAGCGACCTTTGCCAGTCTGTCGCGCGAGGTCTTGAGGTCGGCGATGACGACGCCGCGCGCACCGGCCTCCGCATAGGCGCGCGCCACCGCCTCGCCGATGCCGCTCGCAGCTCCCGTGACGACACAAACCTTGCCTTTGACATGCATGTTCGGTTCCCGCCTGGTTTCTTTTTCTTGGATAGGGTCGAGAGTGATACGACGCGCGCTGCGCGGTCAATGCCGGCGATCAATTTTTTGCAAGCACGCGCGGGGCGCTGGTGGTCGCTTCGCCAGCATGCGATGACGGCCGCGCGGGGCAATCAGGATCGGGAGAATTGAAGGATGCTCGAAGTGCGAGATGAATTGGCTGTGACGGCGCCGCTTGCGGACGCCGTGGAGTGGACGAGCGAGGCGGCCTGGTCGCTCTACCGGCTGCCGTTCAACGATCTGCTGTTCAAGGCGCAATCGATTCACCGCCGGCATTTCGATCCCAACCGCGTGCAGCTCAGCAAGCTGCTCAACATCAAGACCGGCGGATGCCCGGAAGATTGCGGCTATTGCAGCCAGTCCTCGCATCATTCGACGGGGCTCGCCGCCTCGAAGCTGATGGACGTCGAAAAGGTCGTCGCCGAGGCACGCAAAGCCAAAGCCGGCGGCGCAACGCGCTACTGCATGGGCGCGGCGTGGCGCAATCCGAAGCCGAGAGACATGGATGCCATCGTTGAAATGGTCGGCGCAGTGAAAGCGCTCGGGCTCGAGACCTGCATGACGCTGGGCATGCTGGACCGCGATCAGTCGGATCGCCTCGGCGCGGCGGGGCTTGACTACTACAATCACAATATCGATACGTCGGCGCGCTATTACCCGCGGGTCACCTCGACGCGAACGTTTGCCGATCGTCTCGACACGCTGGAGAATGTGAGGCAATCCGGCATGAAAGTGTGTTGCGGCGGCATCCTCGGCATGGGCGAGGAAGAAACCGACCGCGTCGAAATGCTGGTCACGCTTGCGAACCTCGCCGAGCCGCCGGAAAGCGTTCCGATCAACATGCTGATTCCGATCGCCGGCACGCCGCTCGCCGAGGCGGCGCCGATCGCGCCCATCGAGTTTGTCCGGATCGTTGCGCTGGCGCGCATCATGATGCCGAAATCATATGTCCGCCTGTCGGCGGGCCGCTCGGCCATGACCGACGAGATGCAGGCGCTCTGCTTCTTTGCAGGGGCGAATTCGATCTTCGTCGGCGACACCTTGCTGACGGCCGGCAATCCGGAGGACGAGGCCGACCGGAAGCTGTTCGCGCGGCTGGGACTGCAGGCGCTCTGACCGGGCCTGGAACAGCAGGGTTTTCAGCCCTGATAGAGTCCCTTGTCGCGGGCCTGACGGATCGCGAGCGCCGCCATCATGTCGAGCATCGGCGTCGCAAGTCCTGCGGCGCGCGCGAACGCGGCCGGCGCGCGCACCAGCACGTCGATCTCCATGGCGCGGCCGAGTTCGTAGTCTTGCAGGATCGACGGCTTGTGGTCCGGTGCGGGGCCGGAGCGCGTTACGCGCTTGACCTTGGGGAAGCAGCTCTGCGCTACGCTGTTGGCCTCGTCGAGCAGGCGCGGCACGATTTCGGCGAGATCAGGATCGTCGCGCACGGCGCGCGCGGTCTGCCCGGTCAACAGGCACAGCACCGACATCGACATGTTGGTCAGGAGTTTTGACCAGATCGTCTCCCTGATCTCGGCGATATCAGGCGATTCGATCGCGGCGTCATTGAGCGCGGCGCGTAGCCGCGTGACCCGCTCACTCTGGCGGTCGTCGCATTCGCCGATCAGGAGCCGGTTACGCTCGGGCGAAAGGTTCGCAACCACGCCTGGGGTCACGACTTCGTTGGACGAAAACACCACGCCGCCGACGATAAGCTCCTTCGGGATCGCCGCGCGCAAGCGTCCACCCGGATCGAGGAAGGCGAGATCGGGCACCGGCGGATGCCCTGGCGAAAGCCCGATATCGTACCACCAGGGGACGCCGTTCTGTGCGAACACCACGGCGGTATCCCCGCCGATCAGGGGTTGGAGGCCGTCCGCGAGGCTGGAGAGGCCAGTGGCCTTCAGCGTGCAGATGACGGCGTCCTGGCGGCCCAGCGCGGCCGGATCGCCCGATGCGCGCACCTTCGCCTTGAACTCGCCATTTCCGACCCGCAGCGTCAGCCCGTTGGCTTTCACGGCATCGAGATGCGCACCCCTCATCACGCAGGAAACGTCATGTCCTGCCAGTGCGAGCCGCACCGCAAAATGGCTGCCGACGGCGCCCGCACCGAAAACGCAAATCCGCATGAGTGGAAATCCTGCAGGGAGGGAAGAGCGTTGCTAGTTTTCACAAGCCTTGATTGGGCGCAACCGGTCCGCCGAACAGGGTGGGTTGCGCAGGGCGCGGCCTGGCCGCGCCGGGAACTCTACCGTTCAGTCAACGTTCATCCATGTGCCGTCAAGCTCGCGGCATAGCGACAATGGGACGTGCGACGATGATGGGGCGCGCCATGTCAAAGATCACACTGGGAATTGCGGCCATTGTGTTCGCAACGGCGGTGTCGGTGGCGGACTTTGCGATCGCGAAAGGTGGTCATGGGGGCGGCCATGGCGGTGGTCGCGGCGGCGGTCATCATGGCGGCGGCCATCGTGGTGGTGGTCATGGCCACCATTTCGGCGGCCGGCATCATGGCGGCCATTTTCACGGCAGGGCAGCGCATCACCGCTCATTCTCTGCACATCGTTCCTTCTCCGCGCATCGCATGAATTTTGCGGGCGGCGGTCGGGCACTGAACGCGCGCGCACTCGCCCGCAGCTATCGCCATACCGCAGCGCTCCATCGTCCCGCCATGCGGGCCAGCGTCACCGCGGGCGCGGCGCTTGCCGGGTGGCAATACGGACGGTCCAGAGGCGGCGGTTGGTGGCGGCACGGCAATGGTGGGTACGGCTGGGTCGGGCCGCTGTTCTGGCCGTTCGCTTATTTCGACATCTACGACTACGCGCTATGGGGGCCGCGTGTCGGCGCTCCGTTCTGGTACTACGGCTATGACGACATTTATGCCGGACTGTTTGGCCCCTATGACTATCAGGGTCTTGCGGGCTACCTGCCGCCGCGCGGTGCTTCCGGCGCCGGACCGGACCGGCTCGCGCTGTTATGCGGCGAGGACAGCCGCGAAATCGCCGGCCTGCCGATCGACCTGATCGCGCAGGCGATCGAGCCGACCGAGGTGCAACGCGCGGCCCTCGACGATCTCGCCAATGCATCGGTGATTTCGGCGCAAAAGATCAAGGCGGCGTGTCCGGCCACGGTGGCGCTGACGGCGTCCGGCCGGCTTGCCTCGATGCAGCAACGCATCGAGGCGATGATTGCTGGTGTTGCGACCGTGCAGCCGGCGCTGGACAAACTATACGGTCTGCTGAATGACGAGCAGAAGGCGCGGCTGAACGCGGTAGCTGAAGAGCAGGAAAGGAAGACCGAGCGGCGCCGCAACAGATCCATTGCGCGGCCCTGTGATGTTACGCAATCCTCGAGCTTGCAATGGCCGGCCGAGGAGATCGAGGCGCGGGTGCATCCGACCGATGCGCAACGCACCGGCCTTACCGCCCTGCAGAAAGCCAGCGCAAAGGCCGCCGACATGCTGGCTACATCGTGTCGGATCGAGGAAGCGGCCACGCCGCCGGTGCGGCTTACCGCCGTCGGCAAGCGGCTCGGCGTCATGCTGGAGTCCGTCAAGCTCGTGCGCACCGCGCTCGATGATTTCTATGCGCTGCTGAGCGACGAGCAGAAGGCCCAGTTCGAGGCGATCGGCCCGCGGCGGACCTCCGTTACCGACAGGGCAGATATGATGCAGCGGTACGGCCGCCGATAGATTGGCGGCGGTGACAACGCCTGCGATCCCGGCCTATTGTCCGGCATAACAAAGATTGCCGAACAAAGGGGCCGCCGATGACTGCCAATCCGGTTTTGTGGGATCTCGACGCGCGCGGCGTCGCAACCGTCACGTTGAACCGTCCCGAGGTGAACAATGCCTATGACGCCGGGCTCATCAACGGCGTGCTCGCGGCGATGGATGAACTCGGCCAGAAGCCCAATCTCCGCGTCGTGGTGCTGAAGGGCAACGGCAAGCATTTCCAGGCCGGCGCCGACCTGAAATGGATCAACGGCGTGCGGCCGAAATCGGCGGAGGAAAATGAGGCGGTGTCGCGCGCGACGTTCGAAGCCGTGCAGCGGCTGAACACGCTGCCGATCCCGACGGTGGCGCTGGTGCAGGGCGGCTGCTTCGGCGGCGGCACCGGCGTGATCTCGGCCTGTGATGTCGTAGTCGCCGCCGACAATGCGCTGTTCTCGATCACCGAAGTGCGCTGGGGCCTGACGGCCGCCATCATCATCCCGCAGCTCTGCGACGCCATCGGCGTCCGCCAGGTCCGCCGCTACGCGCTGACCGGCGAACGGTTTGGCGCGGAGGAGGCGCGGCGGATCGGGTTGGTGCATGAGGTGGTGTCGCTGGCTGAGTTGGAGACGGCGGGCGCGAAGGTAGTGGAGCAACTGCTCGCCAATGGTCCGCAAGCAATGGCCGAAACCAAGGCGCTCGCGATGGAAAGCTCGTTCGGCGGCATGGGCGTGGATGACGAGGCCTATGCACGGCTGGTAAAGATGCACTCGGACAGGCGCCAAACCAAAGAGGCGTCGGAGGGGCTGGCGTCATTTGCGGAGAAGCGGGCGGCGAGTTGGAGACACAACGCATAGGCGTTAGGCTCTGCCACGCTCGATGACGTTTCTTGCAGGAGTATTGGATTTGCCATCAAAAAATATCGCCATTGCCGGGCTGGGGGAGATCGGCAAAACCGTGGCGCGCAAGCTGGCGCAGGGGCTGCCGGGACTTGCTCTCACGGCGATCACGACGAGGGATCGGGCGAAAGCGCAAGCATGGCTCGATCGCGAAGGTATCTCATGTCCGCTGATCTCGCTCGATGAGCTGCCCGACCATGCCGACCTCGTTGTCGAATGCGCCCCGGCGGCGATCCTCGATCAGATCTGCCGCCCGATGCTGATCGCCGGCAAGCAGGTCATGGTGCTCAGTTCCAGTGCGCTGTTGCCCCGTCCGGAGCTGATCGACCTCGCGCGGGCGCATGGCGGTCAGATCATCGTGCCGACTGGCGCCTTGATTGGCTTCGATGCGGTTTCGGCTGCCGCTGAAGGCACTATCCATTCGGTGCAGATGGTCACGCGCAAGCCGCCCGGCGGTCTCGCCGGCGCGCCCTATCTCGTCGAGAACGGGATCTCCATGGAGGGGGTAAAGTCGGCCCTGTGCGTCTTCAAGGGCTCTGCGCGCGACGCGGCTGCGGCGTTTCCCGCCAACGTCAACGTGGTGGCGGCGCTGGCGCTGGCCGGCATCGGCCCCGATCGCACGACCATCGAAATCTGGGCCGATCCGGCCGTGACGCGGAACTGTCATCAGATCAGGGTCGAGTCCGACTCGGCCGCGTTCACGATGGGAATCGAAAACATCCCATCGGAAAACCCGAAGACCGGCCGCATCACCGCGCTCTCGGTGATTGCAGCGCTGCGCAAGCTGACTTCGCCGCTGCAGGTCGGAACCTGAGTATCCTGCCGCAATAGCTAAAATCCCTCGTCCGGGGCATTATCGCCCAGGCACCATCCGGGAAGGTCACCTTGCCCGCCAAAATCATCACCGAACCCGCGCGCCAGATTCCGCTCTACGGCGAATATGAAGTCGCTGTCCTCGGTGGCGGGCCGGCGGGCATCGCGGCCGCCGTTGCCGCCGCGCGTGCCGGCCGCCGCACGCTCCTGATCGAGCGATACGGCTTTCTCGGCGGCATGGGCACGGCTGCAGGCGTCACGAATTTCTGCGGGCTGCACGCCAATGTTCATGGCGAGATGCATCGGGTGGTGCAGGGGATCGCCTCCGATCTGCTCGCGCGGATCGACCGGCTCGACGGGCTCAACGCGCCGCATCTGATCCTCGGCAAGATTTTTGCGCAGGCTTACGACACGGCGGCCTACAAGATCGCGGCGGACGATCTGCTGACGTCGCACAAGGTCGACATCCTCTTTCATGCGCTCGGCGCCAGCGTGGTGATGCAGGACGAGACGCGCATCAACGTGCTGATGGTGGAGACCAAGGCCGGGCGTCAGGCGGTGCGCGCCGGCATCTTCATCGACTGCTCGGGCGACGGCGATCTTGCGGCCTGGGCGGGCGCGCCGTTTGAAGTCGGCGACGATGCCGGCAGCATGCTCTATCCCTCGATGATGTTTCGCCTCAACGGCATCGATCCCGAGAAGGCCGGTGATGCCTGGCGGACGATCCCGGCGTTGATGGAAAAGGCCGAGGCCGCGGGCACGCATCGTTTCCCACGCAAGACCGCGATCGTGCGGCCGCAGCGGTCGGTTATCGAATGGCGGGTGAATTTTACCCAGCTTGCGCGCGAGGACGGCACGGCGGTCAGCGGAATCGACCCCGACCAGATGACGCGCGGTGAAATCGAAGGCCGGCGGCAGGCCCTCCAGGCGTTCGAATTCCTGCGCACGGTGCCCGGCTTCGAAAAATCCTACATCGTCGACCTGCCGCCGCAGCTCGGCATCCGCGAGACGCGGCGCGTGATCGGCGGCTACATGCTGTCCGGCGAGGACGTGCTCGGCTGCGCCTCGTTCGACGACTCCATCGGCGTCAATGGCTGGCCGATGGAGCAGCATGTCGCGGGAGATGTGACCTTCACGTTTCCGCCGATCCCGGAATCGCGCGGCTTCAACGAATTGCCGTATCGCATGCTGGTGCCTGAGGGCATAGACAATCTCCTGATGGCCGGGCGCTGCGCCTCGATGACCCACGAGGGTCAGTCGGCGGCGCGGGTCTCCGGCGCCTGCTTTGCGATGGGGGAGGCAGCCGGCGCGGCGGCTGCGCTGGCGCTGTCGGGCAACACGATTCCGCGCGACATTGCGGTTGAAAAGTTGCAACAAGGCCTGAAACAACAGGGCGCTTTCATCGGGCGGGACCAGAGCGTGCCCGAGGGGTTATAAAAGAGTTACGGAGGAGGCGGGATGACGAAGTTTGCACGGCTCGCGCTGGCGGGCCTGTTGGCGATATCAGCGGGCGGGATCGCGCGGGCCGATGACGCGCAAAAGGCGAAAATCGGCGTGCTCCGGCTGTCGTCGTCGGCGCCGGTGTTCATTGCGCAGGACAAGGGCTATTTCCGCGAGGCCGGCCTCGATATCGAATTGAAATTCTTCGATGCGGCGCAGCCGATCGCAGTGGCGACGACCTCAGGAGATGTCGATTTCGGCATCACGGCATTTACCGCCGGACTCTACAATCTCGCCGGCAAAGGCACGCTGAAGGTGATCGGCGGCATGAGTCGCGAGAAGGCAGGCTACCCGCTGATCGGCTACTTCGCCAGCAACAACGCCTATGCGGCCGGGCTGAAGACGCCAAAGGATCTTGCGGGCAGGCGGATCGCGGTGACGCAGGTCGGCTCCAGCTTCCATTATTCGCTCGGCCTGCTTGCCGACAAATATGGCTTCAAGCTCGCCGACGTAAAGGTGTTGCCGCTGCAGTCGCTGTCGAATGCCGCGGCCGCGCTGAAGGGCGAAACCGTCGATGCCGCGTTGCTGCCGATCTCGACCGCGCGCCCGCTGGTGGATTCCGGCGGAGCCAAATTCCTCGGCTGGGTCGGCGACGAGACGCCGTGGCAGTTAGGGGCGGTGTTTGCCTCGCCGAAGACTCTGACCAACAAGGCGATGGTGACCAAGCTCCTCGCCGCATTGGCGCGTGCCGACCGCGAATATCACGACGTGATTCTGGCTTCCGTGAAGAATGGCAAGGCGGACATCAACGACAAGACAAAGCCGCTGCTGGAAATCATCGCCAAATACACCAATCTGCCGGTCGAGCAGGTGGTCGGCAATTGCGCCTATATCGACCCCGACGGCAAGCTCGACGTCAAGAATGTCGACAACCAGATCGCGTGGCTGCAGGAGCAGGGCTTTGTCGACAAGGGGTTTGCGGCGGACGCGATCATCGCGAAGGAATATGTGAAGGCGGATTGATGTGACATTCTCCGTCATGGCCGGGCTTGACCCGGCCATCCACGTCTTTGTCGCCGTTGGACTGTGAAAGCGTGGATGCCCGGGACATCTAGCGCGAAGACGCGCTTCGCGCTTTTGCCCGGGCATGGCGAGCAGAAAACCCGGTCTTCGAAGAGATGCAGTAACCACATGGATTTGATCGCCGACCAAATCACTCACCGCTTCGGCGGCCTCGACGTGCTCGACCACGTGTCCTTCACCGTTGCCTCCGGCGAGGTGGTCGCGATCGTGGGGCCCTCCGGTTGCGGCAAGAGCACGCTGCTGTCGATCCTGGGCGGGCTGCTGCGCCCGAGCGAGGGAAAAGCAGAGCTGCGCGGTGCGCCGCCGGCCGACAGCCTCAATCCGCTGACCTTCGTGTTCCAGGATTTTGCACTGCTGCCGTGGTGCACGGTGGAAGCGAACGTCGAATTTCCGCTTGCGCACACTGCGCTCGAGGCCGCCGTGCGCCGCGCCGTCGTCGATGATGCGCTGCGCCGGACGGGCTTGTCCGATTTCCGCGGCGCCTATCCAAAGCAATTGTCCGGCGGCATGCGCCAGCGCGTCGGCATTGCTCGCGCGCTGGCGGTGCGGCCGGCGATTCTCTTGATGGACGAGCCATTGTCGGCGCTGGATTCGCAAACCCGTGAATTGCTGATGGAGGATTTCATCGGCCTGCTCGCGGACGGCGCGATGGGCGCAATCTATGTCACGCATAATCTGGAGGAAGCAGTGCGGCTCGCCGATCGCATCGTGGTGCTGTCGCGCCGCCCGGGCCGCGTCAGGGAGATCGTCGAAATCCCGATGACGCGCGCCGAACGCGGTGCGATCGATGCCCGCGGCAAGTTGCTGACACTGCAGAACGATCTGTGGTCGCTGATCCGCGAGGAGGCGATCGATGCCGAGCGCGAGGTGCAGCATGCTTGAGCGCGCGCCGCAGGACGATTGCGCAACCGAAGCCCGGCCGGTCGCATTTCGCGGCGCCGGTTTTGTGCCAACGGCGGGGCGTTACTCGGGCTGGATTGCGCTCGTGCTGGTGATTGCGATCTGGCAACTCGCGGGCAGCGCCGGCTGGGTCAACCCGCTGTTCCTGCCGGCGCCATCGGCCATTGCAGTTGCGATCTACAAGCTCGCGATGTCAGGCGCGCTCTGGCAGCATGTATCGGCTTCGGTGATCCGAATAGGCAGCGGCTGGGTTCTCGGCACCGTGGCCGGCGTGATCACAGGTTTTGCGATCGGGCTCTCGACGCTGGCGCGCGGCGTCGGCATCACATTCATCTCGGCGCTGTTTCCGATTCCCAAAATCGCGCTGTTGCCGCTTCTGATCCTCTGGCTCGGGATCGGCGAGGAGCCGAAGATCGCGACCATTGCGCTCGGCGTGTTCTTCTCGACCGCGATCTCGGTCTATAGCGGCGTCGATGCGGTGCCGCGCAACCTGATCCGGATGGCGCAGAGTTTTAACGTGCCGTTCCACGCCATCGTGCGCCGCGTGGTCTGGCCGGGCGCGTTGCCCTCGATCCTCGCGGGCTTTCGCATCACGGCGTCAGTGGCGCTGCTGCTGGTGGTGAGCGCCGAAATGATCGGCGCCCAGTTCGGCATCGGCGCTTTCGTGTTGCAGGCCGGCAATCTGATGCAGACCGATCAGCTGCTCGCCGGCGTCGTGATCCTGTCGCTGTTCGGGCTGGCGGTGGGGAAGGCGATCAACGTGCTGGAAGCGCGGTTGCTGCACTGGCGGTGATGTAGAGGAGTAGGGTGGGCAAAGCGAAGCGTGCCCACCACTTTGACCTCAGCAAGTCTGGTGGGCACGTCGCTTACGCTCCTTTGCCCACCCTACGATTTGTCGCATCACCTCACGCATTCCCGCGGTCCTCGCGGAACAAATCGAGCTTCTGCTGTACCGGACGGTCGGAGAACGAGAACAGCACCGCGTCGGTGTCGGCCTCGTGCGTGACCCAGTGCCAGCTCGGTACTACGAACAAATCGCGCGCGCCCCACTCGAAAATCTGGTCGCCGATCCGTGTGCGGCCCTTGCCTTCGATCGCGGCGAACACGGTGGCATCGGTCGCGCGATAGCGCGCGGTCTTGAAGCCCTTCGGCAATAGCTGGATGAAGGTGCCGATCGTCGGCATCGCGAAATCGCCGGTCTCGGGATTGGAGAATTTCAGCTTCAGCCCGTGACAGGCGTCCCACTCGTTGCGCGTCTTGGCCAGCTCCAGCGCCTCGCGCGTATAGCTGTAGGGATAGTTGAAGATCGGCGAGGTCTTGGACTTTCGCTTCTCGTCGACCGGCAGCAGGTTGTGGCCGTAGCGCGCAAAGCTGTCGCCGGCGGGTTTTGAGATCTTCTGCTGGTCCTCGTTGGACCCTTCGGCAAAGGACGCATCGAAGAATTGCACCATCGGGATATCGAGCCCGTCGAGCCAGAACATCGGCTCGGAGGTTTCGTTGGAATGGTCGTGCCAGGTCATCGAGGGCGTGATGACGAAATCGCCGGGCTCCATCGCGGTGCGCTCGCCGTCGACGGTGGTGTGGGCACCCTTGCCTTCGAGCACGAAGCGCAGCGCCGACTGGCTGTGCCGATGGGCGGGGGCGACGTCGCCCGGGACTACCATCTGCACGCCGGCAAACAGCGATGTCGTGACCTTCGACTGGCCGCGCAGGCCGGGATTTTCCAGCACCAGCACCCGCCGCTCGGCTTCCTTGGCGGTGATCAGCTTGCCGGCTTCGGTCATGTAATCACGGATCGAATCGAACTTCCACAGATGCGGCCGGCAGGCGCTTCGCGGTTCCGGCGTGACGAGATCGCCCAGCACGTTCCACAGCGCAGAGAGATTCTCGCCGTCGATCTTCTTGTAGAACGCCTCGCGTTCCGGGGTCTTCTGCACGGCTTCCATGGTCAAGCCTCCCGTCATTTTTGTATCGTCTATGGATTGACAGTATACTTACAATATGGGTAGCGTCAATGACAGGCCGCGACAGGCAAACGACAAAATCCGAGGGAGGTTCCGATGAAGCTGCATGGCTATTTCCGCAGCAGCGCGGCATACCGGGTCAGGATCGCGCTCAACCTCAAGGGGTTGTCGACCGATCACCTGTCGCATCACCTTCGCAAGGGCGAACAGTGCGCGCCGGCCTATCTCGCCATCAACCCGCAGGGGCTGGTGCCGACGCTGGAAGACGGCACAGGTGCCGTGCTGACCCAGTCGCTCGCCATCATCGAATGGCTGGACGAGACTCATCCCAATCCGCCGTTGCTGCCAAAGGATCCGCTGCGCCGCGCCAAGGTGCGCGCCTTCGCGCTGGCCATCGCCTGCGATATCCATCCGGTGCAGAATTTGAAGGTCCTGGCCCGGCTGCGCCAGCTTGGCGTGGCCGAGGAAAAAGTGACGGAATGGGCGGCCTGGGCCAACCGGGAGGGATTGTCCGCCTGCGAAACGCTCGTCACAGGTGAGGCCGGCCCGTTCTGCTTCGGGGACAAGCCCAGCCTTGCAGACCTTTGCCTGATCCCGCAGCTCGGGAATGCGCGGCGCTTCGGCGTCGATGTTTCGGCCTATCCGCGCCTGCTCGAGGCAGAAGCTGCGGCCAGGGAAATAAAGGCGTTCGCCGACGCCGCGCCGGACAAGCAAGCCGATGCCGAGTAAGCCATCACCCATCACGATGGACGCGGTTTACACCGCGCCCGGCTACCTGTTCCGGCGCATGCAGCAGATCGCGGTCTCGATCTTTGTCGAAGAGTGCAGGGCGTTCGACCTGACGCCGGTGCAATATGCGGCGCTGGTGGCGATCCACACCCATCCCGGCATCGACGCCACGCGGCTGTCGGCGGTGATCGCATTCGACCGTTCCACGCTCGGCAACGTGATCGAGCGGCTGGAGAGCAAGGCGCTCATCGAGCGCAAGCCCTCGCGCGAGGACAAGCGCGTCAAGCTGCTCCATCTGACCAGATCGGGTGCGGCGGTGCTGCGCGACATCATGCCCTCGGTGGAGCGCGCGCAGCTAAGGATGCTGCAGCCGCTGAAGCCGGCCGACCGCAGGGCCCTGCTGGCGCTGCTGACGCAGCTGGTCGATCTCAACAACGAGGCCTCGCGCGTGCCGCTGCGCGCCGAAGACGCGCTCGAGCATCTGGGAAAGTCGAGCTGATGGACACGCGGCCGGTTCTCATTGCAGGTGGCGGCATCGGCGGGCTCGCGGTGGCACTTGGTCTGGCGCAAAAAGGCATCCG
Source organism: Bradyrhizobium sp. AZCC 1678 (assembly GCF_036924765.1). Classification (NCBI taxonomy): domain Bacteria; kingdom Pseudomonadati; phylum Pseudomonadota; class Alphaproteobacteria; order Hyphomicrobiales; family Nitrobacteraceae; genus Bradyrhizobium; species Bradyrhizobium sp. AZCC 1678. The sequence goes on along the minus strand of NZ_JAZHSE010000001.1, from coordinate 213,281 downwards.
CTCGATCCTGCTGGAAAAGGCCTCGCAGCTCGGCGAGATCGGCGCCGGCATCCAGCTCGGGCCCAACGCATTCCACGCCTTCGACTATCTCGGCGTCGGCGAGGCCGCACGAAGCATGGCCGTCTATATCGACCAGCTCCGGCTGATGGATGCGCTGACCGCCGAGGAGATCACCCATGTCGATCTGGGCGAAGCGTTTCGCTCGCGCTTCCGCAATCCCTATGCGGTGGTGCATCGCGGCGATCTGCACGGTGTTTTCCTGCGCGCCTGCCAGAATCACGAGTTGATCGAGTTGCGCGTCAGCAGCGAAGTCGTCGGTTACGATCAGGATGGGTCGTCGGTGACGGCGCGGCTTGCGAATGGAGAGCGCGTCACGGGCCGGCTGTTGATCGGCGCCGACGGGCTGTGGTCGAATGTCCGCAAGCAGGTTGTCGCGGACGGGCCGCCGCGGGTTTCCGGTCACACGACCTACCGCTCGGTGATCCCGACCGAGCAAATGCCGGAAGATTTGCGCTGGAACGCGGCGACGCTGTGGGCCGGGCCGAAATGCCACATCGTGCATTATCCGCTGTCGGGCTGGAAGGTGTTCAACCTCGTCGTCACCTATCACAACGATGCGCCGGAGCCGGTGGCGGGCAAGCCGGTGTCGGACGAAGAGGTCATGCAAGGCTTCGGGCACATCCATCCGCGTGCGCAGGAGATCATCCGACACGGCAAGAACTGGCGACTGTGGGTGCTGTGCGACCGTGATCCGGTCGAGCGCTGGATCGACGGCCGCGTCGCGCTGCTCGGCGACGCCGCGCATCCGATGCTGCAATACTTTGCGCAAGGTGCGTGTCAGGCAATGGAGGACGCGGTGTGCCTGTCGCACATGATGGGCGTGCATGACGATCATGCGGTCGCGCTGGAAGCCTATCGCACGCAGCGTTTCCTGCGCACCGCAAAGGTGCAGTTGATGTCCCGCGCCATCGGCGAGCACATCTATCACCCCTCAGGCGGACATGCCCGGCTGCGCAACGAGATCATGAGCGCGAAGACATCGGAGGAGTGGTACGGCGATCTGGCGTGGCTATATGGCGGGACAGGGCTGGGGAGCTAAGGCCGTCATTGCCTGCGACAAACGCGAAGCGTTTGCGCAAGGGAGCGAAGCGACGAAGCAATCCATCTGTCCCCGGGCGGAAAGATGGATTGCTTCGCGGAGCCTGTCATCGGGCGCGCATTCGCGCGACCCGCTGGCTCGCAATGACGAGCCGGCTACATCTTCATCAATGCCTGGCGGTCGATCTTGCCCGTGCCGGTCTTCGGCAATTCGCCGATGAACCTGATCTCGCGCGGATATTTGTAGGGCAGCAATTTTTCCTTGACGTAGTCCTGCAGCTTCTTCGTGGCTTTGTTCGGATCGAATTCGCCCTGGTTCATCACCACCACCGCCTTCAGCGTCATGCGCCGATCCGGCAGTTCGGCGGCGAAGACAGCGCATTCCCTGATATCGGGATGCTCGGCAAGGCAGAGCTCGACCTCCAGCGGGTAGACCCATTGGCCTGATATCTTGATCAGGTCGTCGGCGCGGCCGCGGAAAAAATGGAAGCCGTCGGCATCGCGCAGGAAGCGGTCGCCGGTGTAGATCCAGCCCCCTTCACGAATGGTCTCCGCCGATTTGTCGGGTCGGTTCCAGTATATTGGCGTGTTGGAATCGCCCCGCACCCACAAAATGCCTTCCTCATTGTCGCCGACCTCGCGGCCGTCCTTGTCCTTCAAGAGGATTTCGTAGCCGGGAACGCGCAGGCCCGCCGCGCCGAGCTTTTTCTTCTCGGGGCGGTTGGAGAGATAGATGTGCAGCACTTCGGTCGAGCCGAGCCCCTCGATGATCTCGAGTCCCGTCAGCGCCTTCCAGCCGTTGAATACTTCCGCCGACAGCACCTCGGCGGCCGACAGCGCCATCCGCAGCGAGGAGAAATCGGTGGCGGCCGCACCTTCGGCCTTGGTCAGCGAGGTGTAGAGCGTCGGCAATCCGTAGAACACCGACGGCCGGTATTTTCCGATCGCTTCGAAGATTGCAGCCGGCTTCGGCTGGCCGGGCAGCAGCAGCGTCGCCGCGCCGACCGAGAACGGGAAGGTGACGGCGTTGCCAAAGCCGTAGGCGAAGAAAATCTTAGGCACCGAGAAACAGATGTCATCGGGCGTAAGCCTGAGCACGTTGCGCGCGAACGCCTGCTCGCTATAGGCCATGTCGTGCTGCAGATGCACGATGCCCTTGGGACGACCGGTCGAGCCGGATGAATACATCCAGAACGCCATGTCGTCGCGTCTGGTGTCGGCTTCCGGCAGATCAGTGGAGAATCCCTGCAGCCATTGCTGCGCAATCAGGGCTTTCGGCACGGCGTGTTCGCCCGCCGCGCCATTGACCACGACCAGGGTTTGCAGCGGCGTGTCCTTGCAGGCCTCCGCATTGAACCGCGAGCTAAACTCGGCCTCGGCGACCGCCACCGCCGCGCCGGCGTCCGAAAGGTAGTATTGCAGCAAATCCGGCGGCGTCAGCGTGTTGATCAATAGCGGCACGAAGCCGGAGCGCACCGCGCCGAAAAACGCCGCAGGATAGGCCGGCGTGTCGTCGAGGAACATCAGGATGCGATCGCCGCGCTTCAGGCCCAGTGATTGAAAACCGTGGCCCCATTGCGAAGCCTCGGCGCAGAGCTCTGCGTAGGTGCGCGTGCCGCCGGGGCCGGTCAGCGCCAGCCGGCCGCCGCGGCCTTGGGCGAGATTGTCGAACAGGATGCGGCCAGCGTTATAGCTTTCCGGAATCGCAAATCCGATCTCGCGCGCGCCCGGACTGTTGCGGGGAACCAGATCGTAAATTTCTGATGTCATGCTTGGCTCCCGATCTTCTTTTCCGCCTCGTAGCGCGCCATGAATTCCGGCGACATCGCGCGCAGCCGCGCGTCGGCGATCCGCCCGGAACGGGTGATGTAGCTGTAGGCAAAATCCATCAGGTCGAGCTTCATGTGTTCGTCGAAGTGTTCATACCAGTCGGCGCTGGTGCGCGCCGCCGTCACCAGCTTCTGCACGATCGGCTTGCGTTCGGCCTGATAGCGGGCGAGGCCAGCGGCAATCTCCGTCTCGGCCTCTAGCGCCTTGGTCAGCGCGATCGCGTCTTCGATGGCGAGCCGGGTACCCGAGCCGATCGAGAAATGCGCGGTATGCAGGGCGTCGCCGATCAGCACCATGTTGCTGTGCGACCAGTTCTCGTTCCAGATCCAGGGAAAATTGCGCCACACCGATTTGTTCGAAACCAGCGCATGGCCGTCCAGCGTGTCGGCAAAGATCTCCTCGCAGATCGCCTGCGACTGCTCGATGGTCTTGTGCTCGAAGCCATAGGCCTGCCAGGTCGCTGCGTCGCATTCGACCAGGAACGTGCTCATGGAGGGCGAATAGCGATAGTGGTGGGCGTTGAATGAGCCGAGACCGGTCTTCACAAAAGTCTGCGACAGCGTGGCAAAGCGCTTGGTGGTGCCGTACCAGGCGAACTTGTTGGTCGAGTGCGAAACCGAGGCGCCGAATTCCTTCTCAAAGCCGCGGCGCACCAGCGAGTTCAGCCCGTCGGCAGCGACGATCAGGTCGTACCCCCCGAGTTCGTCCAATGACTGGATCGTCGTGTTGTATCGCGCCGTGATTCCCGCCGCGCGCACGCGCTGCTGCAGGATGGTCAGCAGCTCCAGCCGGCCGATCGAGGAGAAGCCAATGCCGTCGATCTCGACGCTTTGCCCACGCAGGTTGAGCGTGATGTTCTTCCAGCTCTCCATCCAGGGCGTGATGGCGTCGACGGTCTCGGGATCGTCGGCGCGCAGAAATTCCAGCGCCTGTTCGGAGAACACCACGCCAAACCCCCAGGTCGCGCCTTCGGGATTCTGTTCGAACAGGTCGATATGTGCGTCCGGATGACGCCGCTTCCAGAGATAGGCGAAATAGAGGCCTCCGGGGCCTCCGCCGATGACGGCGATACGCACGTCTTCCTCCCAATCGACAGTATACTGATTAATTTGGGCCGGAGACTAATCCGCGCCGGAAATTTGCGCTACCAAAAAATCACAAGGGGAACGGAAACTGGCGTCCGGTCCGCCCGCGTCAGGACCGGGCGCCAATGCGCCGTTTCGCCTGCCCGGTTCTATCCGCGAACGGTTGTGCGCTATGCGGTGACCCCGGCTTGTCTTCGACGGAGACGCCCGCGGTTCAGCCGCAGCGGCGAACCTTCACGCCGTTCACCCACACGGTCCTGCAGACCACGGCAGGCTTGCGGACGACGACTGCGCCGCGGGCTCCGGCGCAGCCGGCGCGATAGACGCCGCGGGCACAGACCGCCGCGCTGGCCTCGGTGGCTTCAAACGTCATGGTGGCGGAAAAGGACAGCACGGCGGCTGCCATCAGCAGAAGGGAACGCATGTTAATCTCCCGGACTGATACTGGTTGATGTTCAGGTTGAAATTTTTCGGAAGGTTCTGCGGATACCTGTCACGGCGTGCGCGCACGCCGATCTCGCTTCGGTTGACGGCCGGCATGAACGCCGGACGTCCCCTCATCTCTTCTCGGACCACCGCAAACCAGGCGGGCCTTCTTGCTTCTTGATCGCGGACCCGCTGTAGTGAAGCTCCTATTAGCAGCCGCAAGGAAAACCAAGGAAAACCCATGGCGGAGGTCAGAGCCAAATGGCTGGCGTTCTATTCCGAACATGTCGAGCCGGTCTCCAAGGAAATATTTTCTCACGTCGAGAAGTTGATCATCGGGACGTTGATCGTATCGGCCGGCGCCCATGTCTCGAGCAGTGAGCCGGCAATCGTGCTGTTCGGCTATCTGCGCCATGGTCTCATCGGCCGCGGCGTCATGTTGTTCGGCGTCATTCTCCTGCTGCTGAACTTCGTCGACGGCCTCTACAAGCTCGCAAAGCTCAATTGGCATATTGCGTACCAAACCCTGATGGCGATCCTTTATGTCTCGCTATCGATACGGCTCATTCAGCTCATCCTCGCCTTTCGCGGCGGCGAGTGACCGGCGGTCCCCAGATTAATGCAGGACCGCCGCAGGGGCGTGTGATTAACGTGCCGCGAACTGGGACAGCACGTCCTTGCAGGCCGGCGAAAGCTGCGCGGCATTGGTCGCCAGACACTGCACGATCCGGCCGCCGCCAGGCTGCACGCCGCCGCAGATCGTGCGGACGTCGGCGCCGCAGGCCGATCGCAGCACCAACAGTTCTTCGCGCGGCCGCATCGGCCGCAGCACGATCACGGCCGGCGCCGCCGGTGCAGCGGCAGCCGCCGCGCCTGCAGGAGCCGTTCCCGCCGCGGGTGCCGCCGCTGCTGCTCCACCGCCGCTCGCGGCGGAAACGGCCTTCTCGCAACCGGCCGAGAGCTTCGTCTTGTTTTTTTCCAGGCATTGCAGGGCCGGCGCGCCGCCGGTCGGCACGCCCGCGCAGACCTTCGGATAATCGGAGCGGCATGCGCTGCGGATGGCGGAAATCTGTGCGCTGGTCGGCTGTCCGGCTGCGGGCGCTGCTGCGGCCTTTGGCTCGGCTGATTTCGCCGGCGCCGTCGTTGCAGCCGCCGGCGCTGCCGTTGCAGTCGCGGGAGCAGCGGCTTTCGGCGCTGCAGTCTCGGCCGCCTTGGCGGGCGCAGCCGCTGGCGCTTCCACGGCGCGCACTGCGCCCTGGCAGCTCGATGAGAGGCTCGACATGTTCTTCTGCAGGCATTGCAGCGAGGCCTCGCCGCCCGGCGGCACGCTGGAGCAATGCGCGATGTAATCGGAGCGGCACTGCGATTTGATGGCGTCGCGTTGCGCCTGGCTCGGCGCTTGCGCGAAAGCCGGCGCTGCGGTTGCCAGTATCGCGGCAACCGAAAGCCACGGCGCAAGCTTGCTCGCACGTTTCCACGTGTTGATCATTTTGAATAAATCCTTTTGTCGTCGCAGGAAGCCGCCGCTTCAACCGCAGTAAAATTTCGTCGTAAGAATTCTAACGGCCGGCATCATTTTCGCTTTCCGGTTTCACTGCAAGCGGATTGTTGCTATTTTCATGGGGTGGCGCCGAACGCCGATTTCTGAATAGACATTTTTCTGAACACCCAATTGAGGCACGAAAAATGAAGTCCACGCGTTCGCCAGCACGATTGAGTCTGCACCGCAGCATCGGACAAGGAGCTGCTTCGGTCCTGCGCGCGGCGCTCGCCATTGCCGCGTTCGGCATCTTAAGTGCCTGCGAACAAAATACTTTTGTCCCGCCGCCGCCGCCGAAGGTCGATGTCGCGGTGCCGGTGCAACGGTCCTTCACGCGTTATCTGGAAGCGACCGGCAATACGGCTGCGATCAAGAATGTCGATCTGGTCGCGCGGGTGCAGGGCTTTCTGCAATCGATCAATTACCAGGACGGCGCCTTTGTGAAAGAAGGCACGTCCCTGTTCACGATCGAGCCTGAAACCTACAAGCTGAAGCTCGAACAGGCGCAGGCCGCGGAAACCGGCGCGCAGGCAACGGTGAGGCAGGCCGAGGCGGACTTCAAGCGCCAGCAGGAATTGGTGCAGCGGCAAGCCGTTTCCCAGGCGACGCTGGATACTTCAACGTCAACGCGCGACAACGCGCAGGCGAGCCTGCTGCAGGCCCAGGTCAATACCAAGATCGCGGCGGTCAATTACGGTTATACCAATGTGACTGCGCCGTTTGACGGTGTCGTCAGCGCGCATCTCGTCGCCGTTGGCGAACTCGTCGGCGTCTCGTCGCCGACGCAGCTCGCCACCATCGTGGCGCTCGACCCGATCTGGGTGAATTTCAACGTCAACGAACAGGACGTGCTGCGGATCCGCACGGAGGCCCGCCGGCGTGGGATGACGCCGGACGATCTCAGACAATTGCCGATCGAAGTCGGATTGCAAACCGAGACCGGTTTTCCGCACAAGGGCAAGCTCGACTACGCCGCCGTGACGCTCAACCAGTCGACGGGCACGCTCCCGGTGCGGGGCGTGCTGCCCAATTCCGATCGCGCGTTGCTGCCGGGGTTCTTTGTCCGGGTCCGCGTCCCCGTGGATCAGGTGCAGAGCGCGTTGTTCGTGCCGGATGTTGCGCTGGGCAGCGATCAGTCCGGACGCTACCTGCTGGTCGTGAACGGCGAAAATATCGTCGAACAGCGCAAGGTGCGGGTCGGGCCGCTCGAAGGCGAGCTGCGTGTCATCGAAGAAGGTCTGAAGGCCGACGACCGCGTCGTCACCGCCGGGCTGTTGCGCGCGATTCCCGGCCAGAAGGTCGATCCGCAACTGAAAAAGATCGAAGCACAGCCAATAGCGGCCAAGTAGGAGCCGGGCCATGATTTCGAAATTTTTTATCGAGCGGCCCGTTCTTTCCAACGTCATCGCGATCCTGATGATCCTGATCGGCGGCGTCTGCCTGTTCCGGCTGGCTGTCGCGCAGTATCCTGAGGTCGTGCCGCCGACGGTGCAGGTCACCACCCGCTATCCCGGTGCCAGCGCGAAAACCGTGATCGATACGGTGGCGCTGCCGATCGAGCAGCAGGTCAACGGCGTCGAGGACATGCTCTACATGCAGTCCTACAGCGGTGCCGACGGCACCTATACGCTGACGGTCACTTTCAAGATCGGCACCGACCTCAACTTCGCGCAGGTGTTGGTGCAGAACCGGGTGTCGAGCGCGCTGGCTCAACTGCCGCAGTCGGTGCAGAGCCAGGGCGTCACCGTGCAGAAGAGATCGACGGCGATCCTGCTGTTCGTGACGCTGACGTCGCCGAAAGCGACCTATGACAGCCTGTTCCTGAGCAACTACGCCACCATCAATATCCGCGATGAGCTGTCGCGTTTGCCCGGCGTCGGCAACGTCACCGTGTTCGGGGCCGGCCAGTACTCGATGCGGGTCTGGCTCGATCCGAACAAGCTGTATGCGCGCGGGCTGATGCCGCAGGATGTCATTTCGGCGATCCAGCAGCAGAGCCAGCAGGTCACCGCGGGCCAGGTCGGGGCACCGCCAGCGCCCGCAGGGCAGGCGTTCCAGTATACGCTGAACGTCAGTGGACGGCTCGCTGACACCAGCGAGTTCGAGAACGTGATCGTCAAGACCGGCACCAGCGGCGACGTCACGCGCGTCCGCGATGTCGGCTGGGTCGAGCTCGGCGCCCAGACCTACAGCCAGGCGTTCTCGCTCAACAACAAGCCGGCCACCGGCATCGGCGTTTTCCAGTCGCCCGGCGCCAACGCGCTCGAGGTCCAGCAGGCCGTCGAGAAGAAGATGCAGGTGCTAGCGAAGGCGTTTCCGCAGGACGTGACCTACGACACGCCGTTCGACACCACCAAATTCGTCTCGGAATCGATCAATGAGGTCTACAAGACGCTGATCGAGGCGGGTTTGCTCGTCCTCGTCGTGATCCTGATCTTCCTGCAGGACTGGCGCGCGATGCTGGTGCCCGCGACCACGGTGCCGGTGACGATCATCGGCGCCTTTGCTGCGATGGCGGCGCTCGGCTTTACCGTCAATATCTCGACCCTGTTTGCGATCGTGCTCGCGATCGGCATCGTGGTGGATGACGCCATCGTCGTGGTCGAAGGCGCAGCCCACAATATCGAGAAGGGCATGTCCGGCCATGACGCCGCGATCAGCGCGATGGACGCGCTGTTCGCGCCGATCATCGGCATTACGCTGGTGCTGATCTCGGTGTTCCTGCCCTCGGCGTTTCTGCCGGGATTGACCGGGCAGATGTATGCGCAGTTCGCGCTGGTGATTGCCGCAACCGCGCTGCTCAGCGCCATCAACGCGGCGACGCTGAAGCCGACGCAGTGCGCGTTGTGGCTGCGCCGGCCGGTGCCGCCGGAGCAGCGCAACTTTTTCTACCGCGGCTTCAACGCGGTCTATAACCGCGTTGAGGCCGCCTATAGCCGGTTGATCGGCCGCCTGGTCGCACACAGCAATCTTTCCGTCATCTGCGCGCTGATCCTGATCGCCATTGGCGGTTACGGCCTGTCGCGGGTGCCGACCGGCTTCATTCCGATCGAGGACCAGGGCTATCTCCTGGTCGCCGTGCAATTGCCCGATGGTGCGGCGCTTGAGCGTACCCAGCGTGTGCTTACCCAGGTCAGCGAGATAGCCGGCAAGGCCCAGGGTGTCGATCAGGTGATCGCCATTTCCGGCATCTCCGCGCTCGACAATTCTTCCAGTCTCGCCAATGCGGGCGTCGCCTATTTGATCCTGAAAGAGTGGAGCGCGCGAGGGCCAGGTGAGGATCTGCGGTCGCTGTTCGTTCGGATTGAACGAGAAGCTGTCCGTGATCGAGGAGGCGCGGATCCTGGTGGTCCCGCCGCCGCCGATCCAGGGTATCGGTAACGCCGCCGGCTTTGCGATGCAGGTCCAGCTCCGCGACGGCAATTCCGACTTCAGCAAGTTGCAGGCGATCACCGGCGCGATCGTCGCCAATGCGTCGTCACAGAGCGCGCTGCAGCGGGTCAGTTCGCCGTTCCGCTCGATGGTGCCGCAATTCGACGTCGAGGTGGACCGAATCAAGACCCAGACGCTGCATGTCACGACCGACCAGATCTTTTCGACGTTGTCCACTTACATGGGTTCCACCTTCGTCAACCAGTTCAACAAGTTCGGTCGTACCTTCCAGGTCTATGCGCAGGCGGACGCGCAATTCCGCCTGACGCCGCGTGATATGCAGAACATGATGGTGCGTAACAGCAATGGCGACATGATCCCGCTCGGCACGGTGGCAAAGATTACGCCTGCGGTCGGTCCGTCGCTGATCAGCCTGTACAATCTCTATCCTTCCGCAACCATCATCGGCCTGCCGGCGACGGGTTACAGCTCCGGCCAGTCGATGAATCTGATGGAGCAGATTGCCGCGAAGACCCTGCCGCCCGGCACGGGCTTCGAGTGGACGGCGATGTCGTATCAGGAGAAGGTCGTCAGCGGCCAGATCTACTGGGCGTTCGGCCTGGGCCTGCTGCTGGTCTACCTCGTGCTGGCCGGACAATATGAAAGCTGGTACGCGCCGATCTCGGTCATTCTCGCCGTGCCGCTGTCCTTGCTCGGCCCTATGATCGTGCTGACCGGCTTGAGGATCGAGAACAACCTCTATACCCAGATCGGCATCATCCTGTTGATCGCGCTGTCGGCCAAGAACGCCATCCTGATCGTCGAGGTGGCGCTGGAGCTGCACGTGCGCGATCGCAAGCCGTTGCTGGAATCCGCCATCGAGGCGGCGCGAGCCCGGTTCCGGCCGATCCTGATGACGTCGTTTGCTTTCATCTTCGGCATGATCCCGCTGGTGCTTGCAACCGGCGCCGGCGCCAACGCCCGGAAGTCGATTGGCATCACGGCGGCCTCGGGCATGCTGGCCTCGACCTGTCTTGCCGTGCTGTTTGTGCCGACATTCTTTGTCGTGATCCAGCGGTTCGAGAACTGGCTGAAGGAGCGCAAGCTGAAGAAGGCCGGAGTGCAGGCCGCGCCGCAAGCGCCCGAGGCAGTGCATTAGGCTCCATCCACGTCGTCACGACCTGAGCCGGGACCATAAGCTCGCAGTGAGCTACCTCGGCCGCCGTCCCTTTATCGCATGTGCGCGCGCATCACAAATGATGCGTCCCTCCATATCCTCCTGGAGGCGCGCGTGCACCCGCCTCTTGAGCGCATCTGCGTCTGAAGATTCCATGGTGGCAATGACGGGCGCGATCGACGGGGCCTCCAGGTTGATCTTCCAGAATTCGTCGAAGTGAGCAAAGGTCCGCTGTACGGAGATCTCCCGCGTCTCCACGGCCTCGAGACCGGCACCTCTCCACAAGTCCAGTAGCGCCGGCATTGTGGATGCGTCCATCCGCGACGGGCGCGGAGGCGCAAGACCCATCGCGCGCATCTCGACGTGGACCGGATCCAGGGGAAATCCCCCACCCAACATGTCCCACATGTAGGTCGCGACCGTGCCACCCGGGCTGACAACTCGCACCATTTCCGCAACGCCTTTGGCCGGATCGGGGACGAACACCAGGACCAGCGCCATGACGGCTGCATCGAAGCTGTCAGCGGGGAACGGCAGCGCCATGGCGTCCCCTTGGCGAAACTTCGCCAGGCGCGCCCCAAGTCTGGTGCGTGCAAATGCAAGTTGCCCCTCCGACGGATCAATGCCCTGAACGTCTGCCGGGGCGCATCGCTCGACCAGGAACTCGGTGAAGGCGCCATTGCCGCAGCCGACGTCGATCCATCGCAACCCCATCGGCGGGGCCAGCCAATCGAGAAAGATCTCGCCGGCGAGCCGGCTCCAGATACCCATCAAGCGCTCATAGCTGGCGCCGTCGTCGAAGCGAATTTCAGCCATCAGCGCCACCCCTCCGCTGCTACCCTGCGCGGGCTAGACTCTCACCATCCGCTTGCCGCGGTTCTCGCCGGCGAGCAGGCCGATCAGCGCCTTCGGCGTGTTCTCGATTCCGTCGATCACGTCTTCCTGCACCTTCAGCTTTCCCGAGGCGACCCAGGACTGCAGGTCGGCCAGCGCCGCAGCGCTCTGGTCCATGTAGTCCATCACGATGAAGCCTTGCATGATAAGGCGTTTGACCACGATCAGGCCGGGCACGCCGCGGGGGCCATGGGCCGACGGCACGCCGTCATATTGCGAGATCGCGCCGCAGCAGGCGATGCGGCCGCGGTTGTTCATCAGCGAAAGGCAGGCTTCGAGAATGTCGCCGCCGACATTGTCGAAATAGACGTCGATGCCCTTGGGCGCTGCGGCCCGCAGCGCCTTGAAGGTGGCGCCGTCCTTGTAATCGACCGCGGCATCGAAGCCGAGCTCGGAGGTGAGCCAGTGGCATTTGTCCTTGCCGCCGGCGATGCCGATGACGTTGCAGCCCTTGATCTTCGCGATCTGTCCGACGATTGATCCGACCGAGCCGGCCGCGGCCGACACCACGACGGTCTCGCCGGCCTTCGGATTGCCGACATGCAGCAGGCCGAAATAGGCGGTGAGGCCAGCGATGCCGTACACGCTGAGCAGATGCGTCATCGGTTCCATCTTTGGCATCTTGGTGAGATGTTTTGCTGGTACGGCGGCGTAATCCTGCCAGCCGGTGTCGCCGAATACGATATCGCCCGCTGTCAGTCCGGGCGCTTTCGACGAGATGACTTCGGCGATGCTGCCGCCTGCCATCACGGTGTTGGCCTCGACGGCGGCACGATAGGTCGCGCCGTGCATCCACGCCCGGTTGGCGGCGTCGAGCGAGATATAGCGTGTCCGCACCAGCGCCTCGCCGTCCTTCGGCTCGGGCACTGCGCCCTTGACCATCTTGAAATGCTCGGGCCCGAGCTTGCCGGTCGGCTTCTCGACCAGCAGGATCTGACGATTGACAGCGTCGTTCATGATGTTGTCTCCCCTCGGCGTTGTTGTTCTGGCGTTTCCGGATGCAATTGACTGCGCATCAGGCGATCACCTGCACAGATTGTGCGCTGCATGAACGCTAGTCGGCGTGCGCGCATTTCACAACGGGAACATTCTGGCAAGCGTACAAAACGCCGCAAGCTTGTTGCGTCCTCATTCAAATCTGCCAAACTTGTGGTTGCCGGAAATACGGGGGTGCAAGAATGTCCAGCAGGTTTACGCAGTATATCCTGATCGCGATGGCGCTTGGCATTGTGATGGGAACCATCGTCTTCAACTATATGCCCGACAGCCGGGTGGAAATCGCGGCCGACGTAAACCTGATCGCCATGCTGTTCCTGCGCCTGATCAAGATGATCATCGCGCCTTTGGTGTTCGCCACCCTTGTCGGCGGCATCGCCCATATGGGCTCCGGCTCGAAGCTCGGCCGCGTGTTCGCCAAGACGATGGGCTGGTTCGTCAGCGCTTCCTTTGTCTCGCTGCTGCTTGGCCTGGTGATGGTCAACCTGCTGCAGCCCGGCGCCAACTTTCCCGGCACGCTGCCCGACAAGACGCAATCGACCGGCCTGCCGGTCTCGGCGTTCTCGATCGAGAAGTTTCTGACTCATCTGATCCCGACCTCGATCGCGGATGCCATGGCGCAGAACGAAATCCTGCAGATCGTGGTGTTTGCCGTGTTCTTCGCGGTCGCGCTCGGCGCGATGCCGGAGCGCGCCAAGCCGATCATGGGGCTGATCGACGACCTCGCCCACATCATGCTGAAAGTGACCGGCTATGTGATGCTGTTCGCGCCGATCGCGGTGTGGGCGGCGATCATGGCGACGGTGTCGAAGAACGGCCTCGGCGTGCTGTGGAAGCTGATCGTGTTCATGGGCGGCTTCTATCTCTCGCTTCTGATCCTGTGGGCCATCCTGATCGTGGTCGGTTTCATCGTGATCGGGCCGCGATACAGCCATCTCTTGCGACTGATCCGTGAGCCGCTGATGATTGCGTTCTCGACCTCCTCCTCGGAAGCCGCCTATCCCAAGACGCTGGAAGGCCTCAATCGCTTCGGCGCCTCCTCGCGGATTTCGTCCTTCGTGCTGCCGCTCGGCTACTCGTTCAATCTCGACGGCACGATGATGTATTGCACCTTCGCGAGCATATTCATCGCGCAGACCTATCACATCGAGATGTCGCTCGGCACGCAGCTCGCGATGCTGGCGACGCTGATGATCACCTCGAAGGGCGTCGCGGGCGTGCCGCGCGCCTCACTGGTGGTGATCGCCTCGACGCTCAGCCAGTTCGGCATTCCCGAGGCCGGTCTGTTGATGATCATGGGCATCGACACGTTCCTCGACATGGGACGCAGCGCCACCAACGTGATCGGCAATTCGCTGGCGACCGCCGTGGTGGCGAAATGGGAGGGCGAGCTGAAGGCCGAGCATGAGCTCGGACCCGATGACGTCGTGCCCACCGACGCCGTTCCGGGCGCCCCTGTTCCGGCACATTGAGGGGAGAGATGCATGCATCAATTCCCAAGGAGGTTGGCAGGGGTCGGCGCAATGCTGCTGGCCGCCTGCCTGCTGGCCACGCCGGCGTCTGCCCAGACCGCCAGCGAAGGGCTCAGCCCGACGCTCGCCAACATCAAGCGGACGCATGTCGTGCGTCTCGGCTACCGCGAGAGTTCGCCGCCGTTCTCGTTCCTGGACCAGTCCAACCGGCCGATCGGCTACAGCCTCGAACTGTGTGAGGCGATTGTCGAGGAGATCGGCGTCGAGGTCGACGATGCCAATCTCAAGATTGAATACGTTAAGGTCACTTCGGATGACCGCATTCAGGCGGTGGTGCAGAACAAGATCGACCTCGAATGCGGTTCGACCACGGCCAATGCCGAGCGCGCGAAACAGGTGGCGTTCTCGCCGCTGATCTTCGTGGCCGGCACCAAGCTGATGGTGCCGAAGGCGTCCACCATCTCGGCGCCCACGGACATGAAGGGCAAGACCGTGGTGGTGACCAAGGGCACCACCAACGAGCAGGCCATGCACGCGATCGACAAGAAGTTTTCGCTCGGCCTCAACATCGTGACGGCACCCGATCACGAGCAATCCTATCAGACGCTGGTGGACGGCAAGGCCGATGCGTTCGCGACCGACGACATCCTGCTCTACGGCCTGATCGCGCGGCACAAGGCGCAGGGCCAATTCAAGGTCACCGGTGAGTATCTGTCCTACGATCCCTACGGCATCATGTTCCGCAAGGGTGAGCCGCAGTTGAAGGCCGTGGTCGAGCGCACTTTCCAGAAACTCGGTTCGGGCCGTGACCTGATCCCGCTCTACAACAAATGGTTCGTCGCGCGACTGCCGACCGGGGAAAAGCTCGGCGTCGCGATCTCGCCGCAACTCGAGGAAGCCTTCAGGGTGCTCGACGACAAGCACGGAAGCAACTAGTCAGAAGAAATGCAGGTCTTGCGGGCGGCCGCCACGGGCGGCCGTTGCGTATTCGATCGCCAGGAACAGGCCGCCGGCGACATAAATTCTTTGCGAATGCGCGGCAGCAACGTCCCCCGCCAGTCGCACCGCCTCCTCGATCGAGGCGGCGACACGGAGGCTCGCGGCGGGGTTGGCGCGCGCGGCAGCGGCGGCGATGCGTTGCGCGTCCGCTCCCTTGTGATGCGCCGCCGTGCAGATGATCGTATCAAACGACGGCGCCAGCGCGCCGACGATTTCCTGCGCCTTCTTGTCGCCAGACGCACCGATCACCAGGATCCAATCTTCGGTGCCATGGATCGCCAGCAGACTTGCCAGCGATTGCCGGATGCCGTCGGGGGTGTGACCGACGTCGATTACGGTGAACGGGTCCTGACTGATGACCTCGAGGCGGCCGGGCCATCGCGCATCGCGCAAGCCGGCGCGTATCGCAGTCTCGACTCGGTCCGGAGCCTTGCGCGGCTGCTCGCGCTGCAGCCAGAGCAGGAACAGGGTGACGGCAATGGCCGAGTTGTTGAACTGGAACGCGCCGGACAGGCTCACTTCGAGGTGGCGATAATCATGATATCCGAACTGGAAATCGAAATGCTGGCCTGAGGCTGCCGTCACCGCGTTATCGATACGGATATCATCGCGGATGAACAGCGGCGTGCAGCCGCGCGCGCGATTATACTCGACGAGGTGCGCCCGCAAGCCTCGGCAGTTCTCGCCATAGACGACCGTGCCGCCGGCAGCGCAGGCGTCGCTCTTGTCCGATACGATCAGTTCAAGCGAATTGCCGAGCAGTTCGACATGCTCGTAGTCGACCGAAGTGACGCAAGTCTCGTGCGCGCCGACGAGGCGGACCGGATCGTAGCGTCCGCCGATGCCGGCCTCGAACACCGCGAAGTCGCAGCCGCTCTCTTGAAAGTGCAGGCAGGCGAGCGCGAACAGCGCTTCGAACGCGCCGAACTGCTCGCCCATGTTGTTCGAGACAGTGGCGATGACGGCTTCGACCCGCCGCTTCAGGCGAGCGAGCGCGTCGTCGTCGATCTCGACGCCATCGACCTGAATCCGTTCGTTGAAACGGAAGAGATGCGGGGAGGTGAAGAGGCCGGTGCGCAGGCCGTAGGCGCGGCCGATACCGGCGCACATCGCCGCCGTGCTGCCCTTGCCGTTCGAGCCGGTCACCACCACCGAGATGCGCTGCAGCAGCAGGCGATCGGTTCCGAGCGCTTCCAGCAATCCGGCCATGCGCGCGAGGCAGATGCCGTCGCCGTATTTCGGCAGGTCGAACACTACAGCAATCCCATGGTGGAGAAGGTGTGATGCCAGATTTTTAGAATGAGATCGCCGTGATTGGATTCCTCCAGTAGTCGGATCGCGGGATTGGAATTGATCTCGATGATCTCGATTGCATCCGGCTTGCCACCGATATCGACGAACATGTCGATGGCCGCGACGCGGAGACCGATCGCACGCGCAGCCTGCCGCGCCAGGGTGATGGCTTTTTCGGATGGCGCCGGTGCCAGCACCATCGTGCCGCCCGCGCTCAGATTCATGCGCCCGGGAATCTCGCGGCGTTCGCCCTTTGCCGGGACAGTATCGAGCGACGGATCCTGGTTCGGCAGCGAAGCAGGCGAGAGACCGCGCGCGCGCAGGGCATCATTGTGGACGGTGAGCAATTCACGCGTGGTATGCACGCCGTCGCCCGTGACGGACGGCGGATATTTTCGCGCGCAATAGAGCGCGTCGTCGTCGAGCAGGAAAACGCGATACTCGCTTCCCTCGACGATCGGCTGGATCAGCACGGCGTCGTAATATTTCGTCACCTCGTCGAGATAGCGAATGAACGCCGCGTCGCCGTGAATGGCTTGCGCGAAATCGCCGCGCGATCCCGTCAGGGGCTTGACGAAAGCTGATCCGCCCAATGTCTCGAAATGGGCAAGCGCATCGCTGCGCTCATGTCCCGCCGGGCGCTGCGCGCGATAGCGCTCGTGCAGGAAGAAATATTCGCCGCCAAGCGCCGGGACGCCGGCTTCGCGCAAGATCCGGCTCGTAAAATGTTTGTCGGACGCCAGCGTCGAGGCGGTCGCGCTGTTCTGCGGATACCAGGAGCATCGGCCGGCGCCGAAATGAACCAGCCCGTCGCGCGAGGCGACGCTGAAGATCAACCCCGACCCGCCGTCGAGGTCGCGAAAATGGAGCCCAAATTCAGCGCAGGCAAATTCGGCATAGATCGCCTGGTCCGGATAGAAGCCCGGTTTTCCCTTTCGAAATTCAGTTGGGCTCCGCATGCGATCTCTTTTGAAACGTTCTTAATTTGATGTGGTCATTTATTGCCAGATCGGTGCCGAATTCAGCAAGTTAATTGCGCGAGAAAGCGTTAACGAAGCCAATCGAACCTTTCTGCAAATTAGACCGACAGCCATTCCGAGTTCTCGATTGTGCTGTAGGTCATATTGACTATGTATCTGCTGTGCGCAAATGAAGCGCCAAATCGCCAGTAATTTCGCTGATTTCTGGCACTTCGAGGCCCGAAGACCGAAACGTTCTACATCGAGACGTCAGGAAAAACGAAAACCCATGAGCGCATTCTATAGAGAGAAGGTTCTTTCTGTTCGCCACTGGACCGATACGCTTTTCAGCTTCCGGGCCACCCGTGATTCCGGTTTCCGCTTCCAGAACGGCCAGTTTGCGATGATCGGCCTCGAGGTCGAGGGCCGGCCACTTTTGCGTGCCTACAGCATGGCGAGCGCCAATCACGAGGAAGAGCTCGAATTCTTCTCCATCAAGGTCGCGGACGGGCCGCTGACCTCGAAGCTGCAGAAGATCCGCGCGGGCGACGAGATTCTGGTCGGCCGCAAGGCGACCGGCACGCTGATCACCGACAATCTGATTCCGGGCAAGCGTTTGCTGCTGCTGTCGACCGGCACCGGTCTCGCGCCGTTCGCGAGCCTGATCAAGGATCCCGACGTCTATGAGCGCTTCGAGACCATCGTGCTCGTTCACGGCTGCCGCCAGGTTTCCGAACTCGCCTATGGCGAGGAACTCGTCGCCAAGCTGCGCGAGGATGAGCTGTTCGGACCGCTGCTGTCGGAGAAGCTGCTGTATTACCCGACGGTGACCCGCGAGCCGTTCCGCAACCGCGGCCGCATCACCGACCTGATATCGTCGGAGCAGTTGTTCAACGACATCCACCAGGCGCCGCTCAATATCGAGACCGATCGCGTCATGATGTGCGGCAGCCCGGGGATGCTGGACGAGTTGAAGCAGATGTTCGAGTCCGGCGGTTTCCTCGAAGGCAGCCACAACACGCCCGGCCATTTCGTGATCGAGAAGGCCTTCGTCGAGCGTTGATGAGTTGACCGTCATTCCGGGATGGTCCGAAGGACCAGACCTCAGATGCGCAATTGCGCATCGGGGAATCTCGAGATTCTCAGGGACGCAAGGGGCGCCCCATAGTTCGATGCTTCTAATCGCCCCGGAATGACGGCGGGCCTGTGTAGCCCACCCCATCTCCCACTGCTATAAGCGCTCCCGAACGCCGTGCGGCCTGTTGCCGACGCTGCGATGAGGGAGTTCGCGCGTGTCGGTACGCGACGAGATCGGTCCGGCAAAGACCGCCTTCGTGTTTGCGGGCGGCGGCAGCTTCGGGGCCATTCAGGTCGGTATGCTGCATTCGCTTGCCGCGCATGGCGTCGCCGCTGATATGGTGGTCGGCTGCAGCGTTGGCGCCCTGAACGGCGCATTCTATGCCGGCGATCCTACGCTCGATGGCGTGCAGCGGCTCGCCGCGATCTGGCGCGGTTTGACGCGGCACGACGTCTTTCCGATGAGCTGGCGGACGGTGCTGAGTTTTCTGTGGCGCCGCGATTTTCTGATTCCTCATGACGGCATCCGCAAGCTGATCGAGGATCACATCCCCTATCGCAATCTGGAAGAGGCGAAGTTGCCGGTGCATATCGTCACCACCGACATCGTCTCCGGCGACAGCGTGGTGTTGTCGGAGGGCTCCACGGCGGAGGCGATCGTCGCGTCCACCGCGATCCCGGGCGCGTTCTCGCCGATCCGCTACAAGGATCATTATCTCGCCGACGGCGCGATCTCCAGCAACACGCCGATACAGGTCGCCGTGAAGAAGGGCGCCAGGCGCCTGATCATTCTGCCGACCGGGCACGCCTGCGCGAACCAGGCGCCGCCGGTCGGGGCGGTCGCCAACGCGCTGCACGCGCTCACGCTCCTGATCGCGCGGCAACTGGTCACCGAGCTTGAAATGCTTGCGCCCGATATCGAGTATTTCGTGGTGCCGCCGCTATGCCCGCTGGTCGGCTCGCCCTACGATTTCTCGCGAACCGCCGATCATATCGACCGCGCCATTCTCTCCACCGACGCCTGGCTGGCCCAGCACGGCCTGCAGCAGGGCAAGATCCCGCACGAGATGCGGTTGCACAGCCACTGACTGGCCGGCCCGGGCCGTTACGCTGCACTGCAAAAGCGACAGGTTTATTAAAGCCACCAACTATTTTTTTGAGCCGACGTCACTTCCGTGAGCATCGCCCCGTATATCGTGTAGCGCTCGTTCCGGCGGTTGGACTAAGCTGCCGCCGGCGCCACGACAATCCAGCCGAGGGATTCCATGGAAACACTGCTGCTGCCGTTCTCGCCACGCTATATCGTGCTGACGATCTGCGCCGTCGTCACCGCCTTGCTGATCGGCATCGGGATTTTCGACCATAACATCAAGGTGTGGGAGCTGTTGCTGCTCCCGATCGTGATTTTTGGCTCGCTCACGCTGCTCGGCATTCGCGATCTCCTGCAAAAGAACCACGCGGTTTTGCGCAACTATCCGATCTCGGCGCATATCCGCTTCTTGCTCGAGGAAATTCGGCCGGAGATACGGCAGTACTTCTTCGAGAGCGAGAAGGATGGTATGCCGTTTTCCCGCGACACCCGCGCCTTGGTCTATCAGCGCGCCAAGATGGTGCTCGACAAGCGGCCGTTCGGCACCCAGGAGGACGTCTACCGCGACGGTTATGAATGGATGCACCATTCGATGGCGCCGAAAGCTCGTGCCGTCGAGCAATTTCGCGTCACCATCGGTGGTCCGGATTGCACCAAGCCATACTCGGCCTCGGTCTTCAACATCTCCGCGATGAGTTTTGGCGCGCTCAGCCCCCACGCCGTGCGGGCGCTGAATGCGGGTGCGAAGAAGGGCAGCTTTGCGCATGACACCGGCGAGGGCGGCGTCAGTCCTTATCACCGCGAACATGGCGGTGACATCATCTGGGAAATCGGCTCGGGTTATTTCGGCTGCCGCAACCGCGACGGCTCGTTCAACCCGGAGGAATTTGCCCGCGTCGCCAGCGACGATCAGATCAAGATGGTCGAACTGAAGGTCAGCCAGGGCGCCAAGCCTGGACATGGCGGGGTCCTTCCGGCGGCCAAAGTCTCTGAAGAGATCTCCAAAATTCGCGGTGTCGCCATGGGCGAGGATTGCATTTCGCCGGCCACGCACAGCGCGTTCTCGACGCCGCTGGAAATGATGGCCTTCATCGGCGAGATGCGACGATTATCCGGCGGCAAGCCCGCCGGGTTCAAGCTGTGCGTCGGTCATCCCTGGGAATTCCTGGCAATCTGCAAGGCGATGCTGCAGACCGGGATATATCCTGATTTCATCGTCGTCGACGGCAATGAAGGCGGCACCGGCGCTGCGCCGCTGGAATTCATGGACCATCTGGGCATGCCGATGCGGGAGGGCGTCAATTTCGTCCATAATGCACTGATCGGCATCAATGCGCGCGACCGCGTCAAGATCGGCGCCGCTGGCAAGATCGCGACCGCCTTCGACATGGCGCGCGCGATGGCGATCGGCGCCGACTGGTGCAATTCTGCGCGCGGGTTCATGTTCGCTCTCGGCTGCATCCAGTCGCTGAGCTGCCATACCGATCGATGCCCGACGGGCGTGAGCACCCAGGATCCGCTCCGCGCCCGCGCGCTGGTGGTGCCGCTCAAGATCGAGCGGGTCTACAGCTATCATCACGCCACCCTGCACGCCCTATCCGAGCTTATCGCCGCAGCCGGCCTCGAACATCCGCAGCAATTACGGCCGATCCACTTCACGCAGCGATCCTCCACGAACGACACATTGTCATTCGCGAAACTCTATCCGTCGCTGCGGCCGGGCGAGCTGATCGAAGGCACCAACGATCCGCGCTTCCGCGACGCCTGGGCGATGGCACGCGCGGATTCTTTCCAGCCGGTGGGGTGAGGCGCGAATACGACCGCGTAGCCCGGATGGAGCGAAGCGCAATCTGGGCACGTCTCGCCTGCGGACAGGCTTACCCGGATGCGCTGCGCTCCATCCGGGCTACATGTCACCGCCTTCGCAGGGACGACGGTTAGAACTCGCCGTGGAAGCGGCCGGAGAAGACGTGGACCGGGCCGCGGTCGGCGTTATAGGCGGGGTTGGTGATCAACTGGTAATCGGCGGTGAGGGTGAAGTTCTTGTCGATCGCGTAGGCGTAGTAGGTCTCGAGGATTCGTTCGTTGCTGTAGTTGAGACGGCCGTCGCCGATCAACAGGCCGAGGCCGCCGGCCGCCAGGAAATCGCGGTGCCCGCCGGAAAGTCCGTTGATTGCGCCGCCCAAACCGAATGTATCGCTCGGCCGTCCCCAATAGCTGCCCTTGACCGAAAGGCCCGCCGCGACGCTGCGGTCGATGTCGGTAAAGGACAGGATTTGGTTCCGGCCGTCGTTCCAGCTCGCGCGGGCGAACAGGCCGACATCCTTCATGAGCTGTTGTTCGGCGTTGACGTAAAATCCGTATTTGAAATTTTGGCGCTGGATATCTGTCATGACGTTGTTGATATCGAGCGCCGGGTCTGCGGCGCTGATCGCCAGCGCGTTGCGGTAGTTGCCGGTATTGCCGCGATTGACGAAGATGCCGAGCCGCAGTTTGCCGGGCTGGTCGAACACGGTATGACGTTCCTCGAATTCGACAACAGCTCCGCCGGTCTTGAAGGTGAGGACATCGCTGTTGGGAGCAGAGGGCACCTGAAACAGGCCCGCGCGCACGGCCCAATCCTTGCGATTGAGTTCGACCACGGCGCCGCGGGTAAATCCGGGAAGGTCGGCCGGAAAGTCATAGGCCGCCGACGCCCACATTGACCAGTTCATGAAATCGACGCGCGGATCTTTTGCGTAGGAATTGCCGTCAAAGAAATCGCCGACGGCAAATCGCCCGACCGTTACTGTAACCCGGTCGATGTCGCGTTTGCCCGGCAACTGATTGGCGGCATCGGTGACTTCTTCCTGTTCGCCCCCGAGCCCGAAAGTCTGCCGGAAGAAATAGCGCTGTGCGCGGAATCTCGGATATTCGGCGCCGCCTTTTTGCGCTTCGCCGTTTGAAAACCCTGCCAAGCCTAATGTGCCGCCGATTCCAAAACCTTGCGCAAGCTCCGGACCAAAATAGAACTCTCCGCCATCCCACAACCGCCATCCGAGGAAGGCTCCGACCGTCCAGGTCTCTCGCACGCGTCCGGCGCCGGGCAAGCTGTTAGACCCTTGATATGGCGAGCGGAAGCTCGGATAGCCCTGCGATATGAGGGTCGTCTGGGCATGGACGTTCCAGTCCCTGGATACGGGTGGGGTGAGTGGCTTGATGGCGTAATCGCCCGCCGTCGCCGAAGCCGGCCCGTCCCAGATCCTGTAGTTCAATCCGAGCTTGACGGTGTGGATCTTCGGGTCGATGGCGACGTCCGGCAGCGGTACGTCCGCAAGCCCGTAGGTTCGGGCGCCCAGATCGATGTAGCCGTATTCGAGCTTTGCACTCCATTTGGCATCGGCGGCATATTCGACGCCAATACCTGCGGTCCAGCCAAGAGGGGCATGCCCACGCTCGGATAACACGCTGCCGTCGACATCATTGACGTCGACGCGGGTTCGGGCCCAGGCGACGCCGCCGGTCACATAGGGCAGCAGCGTTCCGAATGCGTATCCGACGCGTCCCCGGACCGTGGCAATGTAGTCGAAGCTGGTGTTGAAAGGGGCCGGCGCAAGCCTTGGATGATCAAGCCTTGGACGATCAAGCGTGCTCAGGAACGAAACATCGGCCTCGGCGCCCAACACCAGATTGTTCGGGAGCTGAAAATTGTAACCCGCCTGATAGCCGCCGATCAGACCCGTGATGCTGTGGGGAAAGAACACGCCTTGCAGCGGCAGCGGATTGGTACCGGGACCGAAGCTGCCGCCGCCGTAGCCGACATGGCCGCCGAGATAGAAGCCGCTCCAGTCGAACGCCGGACGAAGATGCGGCGCCTTGAGCGGCATGTCGGCTGCCATCGCCTGGCTGCCGAGCGCCAGCGCGCCGAACGCGACGCCAGCCAGCGCATGTTCCAGGGATCGGCGGTTGCGGTTCACAGTTTAGACATTCCTGATGCGACCCATGCTGTCGCTGCCTGCCATCACTGCAGATTCGAATGCCTGCCGCCACCCAACAATTGAAGTCATCAACCCCGTCGCCCTATCGCATTCCCACGGCGCCCCCGGTCAGCACCAGACCGGAACTATCCGCATTCTGGCTGATCTTTATTGCGAGTAATTCGCAATAGCAAGAAGAGGACCGGCAACTACGATTCGATGACACGCCTGCGTGACGTTGCTGCAACATTGGCCAGTGCGTCATCGCAGCTACCGTTCGGACAGATCGCTGACGGGTGTTCGGAGACATCGCTGACACATCGCGACAGGCCGGGCCCTGACGGCCAGCCTGCATCCCAAAAAAGGGTGACCCGCCCGGGGGGACAACCGGGCGGGTCGGGTTCAGCACGGGGTGGATGAGGCGCCCGTGCTGGACGCAAATCCACGACAGAAGCGTTTTCGAGCGAAGTGGTATTCCGGTTCGCGTGAAGAAAACGCGTCAAACAAGAGGAAGCGTTGTCAGGTCTTGAAATGGCTTGCTTGAAGAAAGTCGCTTCTCAAACAGAAACCAAGTCAGCCGCAGAAATCAGTAACCGCAGGTCCGGACGCGGCCGATGTAATTGCCGAAAGCGTCGAACTGGCGAACCCAGCCGCAGCGGCGATAGCCGTCGTAGTAGTAGCCGGGGCCTGAAGCGGCGATCGCAGTGCCGACGATAGCTGCGCCAACGAGGCCGGCGCCGACACCCCAGTGTAGCGGCTTGGCCTGAGACTGCGTGGAAGCCATGCTGGTAACGGCAAGGGTAGCGAGAGCGAGAGCGGCGAACTTGGTCTTGATCGACATGGAAATCTCCATCCTGTGTTGAGCGGCCATGGTGGTCCGCATGCCCAGTTGGACGGAGCGTGCTGGAAAGCGGTTCGAAAACGCGCCTGGAAATATGGTTTCGTCAATTATTTCTTTGGTATTTCAGGTGGTTAGGGGAAGAAAATCCCGATTTCATGGTTTCCGAAGAAACAATTCCGGATCGAATTTGTCGACATCGTCGAGCAATTCGCAGAACGCGCGCGCGCCGTGATCGAGCAGTTGTTCGCCTTTCTCCGCGGAGGCCTTGGTGGCGTCGCCGACCGCGCCGCTTTCATGCAGGTCCTGCGTCTGCCATGCGAAGGGCACCGGCCGATGCGCCGAGAGCCAACGAAATTTTTTCTCCATCGCGATGCTGGCGGGACGAAAATCGGCGATCGCCTCTCGCCGCACGGTGTGCGGATAGCGCGCCAGCATGATCGATGTTTCGATCGCGCCGCCATGGATGCCGTGACGGATTTCTTCCGCGGAAAACAGCCCATCCGGCGCACCAAAGCGCGACCAGCTCGTGGTCACCACGAGAAGTCCGTGATGCGCGCGCAGATCCTGCGCCACCAGCGACATCGCCGCGCTGTTGCCGCCATGGCTGGTCACGATCACGAGCTTCCGGATTCCGGATCGCGCGACACTTTCACCGATTGCCATCCATTCCTTCAACGCGACGTCGGTCGGCAGCGTCAGCGTGCCCGGGTAATCGATATGTTCGGTGGAAATGCCGACCGGCTGCAGTGGCAGAAAGGTGACGGGAAGTGCGACAGGCAACAGCTCGCGCACCCGCGCCAGATAGGCCTCGCCGATCAGGACGTCGGTTTCCAGCGGCAAATGCGGGCCGTGCTGTTCGGTCGCCGCCAGCGGCAGCACCGCGATCCAGCGCGCGGCGTCGGCGCTTGCGATGCCGGACCAGCGGATCTCGGTCCAGTCGTGGGGCGGAACAGTTGAAGCCATCGAGCGAAGCGTTTCTTTGGATGAATTTGCGGGGTAGTTTGTTAGATATTCCGGGGACGTTATCCGCACCCTGGATAGCTCCCGGGGACGTGATCCACGTCCATTGCCTCCCATCATGGGCCAGAACGATCGACGGAGTCCAACCATGAACCCTGCCTTTTTGCCGCGAGCGTTAACCGTAGGCCTTCTGGCGCTGGCTGCGGCAGAGATGCCTGCGCGCGCGGAAACCCTCGACAAGGTGTCATTCGGAACCAACTGGGTGGCGGAGGCTGAGCATGGTGGCTTCTTCCAGGCGGTTGCCGACGGCACCTACAAGAAATACGGCCTCGACGTCACCATCGTGCCGGGAGGCCCCAACACCAACAATCGCATTCTGCTGACCGCCGGCAAAATCGACTTCTTCATGACCGCGAACACGCTGCAATCGTTCGATGCGGTTACCAACAACGTACCGGTGGTCGCGGTCGCTGCCATCTTCCAGAAGGATCCGCAGGTTTTCCTGACCCACCCGGAAACCAAATTCACCAAGCTCGAAGATCTCAAGCCGCTCACGCTATTCGTGTCCAAAGAAGGCGTCGCCAGCTACTTCCAGTGGCTGAAATCCGAATACGGCTTCAGCGAAAGCAAGGTGAAACCCTACACCTTTAATTCGCAGCCCTTCATCGTGAACAAGCAGAGCGCGATGCAGGGCTATGTCACCTCCGAGCCCTATGCCGTCGAGAAGGCGGCCGGCTTCAAGCCGGGCGTGATCCTGCTCGCCGATCACGGCTTCAACGCCTATTCGACCCTGATCGAGACCCGCCGCGAGATCGTCGACAAGAAGCCCGACCTCGTGCAGCGCTTCGTCGATGCTTCCGCGATCGGCTGGTACAATTATCTCTACGGCGACAATTCGGCCGGCAATGCGATAATCAAGAAGATGAACCCGGAAATGACCGACGAATTGCTCGGCTATTCCGTCACCAAGATGAAGGAATACGGCATCGTCGATTCCGGCGATACCTTGCGCGACGGCATCGGCGCCATGACCGACGCGCGGGTGGCGAACTTCTTCGACAAGATGGTGCGGGCCGGCGTGGTTCGCCGCGATATCGATTACCGCCAGGCCTACACGTTGCGCTTCGTCAACAAGGGCGTCGGTGTCGATCTGCGGCCGAAGAACTGACGCGGGATGGCCGAGCCCGCTTTGTCCGAGAAGGATATCGATGCGGCCGGCCTTGCCGTGCGTCTGCGCGCCGTTACCAAGATCTATGACAATGGCGTGACCGCGCTCGGGCCGCTCGATCTCGATGTCGCAAAAGGCGAATTCGTCTCGTTGCTCGGGCCTTCCGGCTGCGGAAAATCGACCGCGCTGCGGCTGATCGCGGGGCTCAGCGCGCCGAGCGCAGGCACGGTGAATGTTTCCCATCGCGCCAGCCGGGCGGATGGGCGGCATCCCATCGGTTTCGTGTTTCAAGAGCCGACGCTGATGCCGTGGGCAAGCGTGCGCGAAAACGTTCGCCTGCCGCTGAAACTTTCGCATGCGCCGGCGACTGAGGCCGACAGCCGCATCGAGGCGGCGCTGGCGCAGGTCGGTCTTGCCGAATTTTCCGATGCCTATCCCCGTGAACTGTCCGGCGGCATGAAGATGCGGGTCTCGCTGGCGCGTGCGCTCGTCACCGATCCGGATATTCTGCTGCTAGACGAGCCGTTCGCGGCGCTCGACGAGATCACGCGCTTCCGGCTCAACAACGATCTGCTTGATCTGTGGCGCAAGCTGCACAAGACCATCATCTTCGTCACCCATTCGGTGTTCGAGTCGGTCTATCTGTCGCAGCGGGTGACCGTGATGACGGCGCGGCCGGGCCGCCTGGCAAGCGAGTTTCGCATCAATACCGTGGAGCCGCGCGGGGAGGAGTTCCGCACCTCGGCCGAATATGCCGGCTATTGCCGCGAAGTCTCCAGCGCGCTCGCGCCTTCATATTCCGGGCAGTCCAGCGCATGAGCGCCTTCCAGAATATCGGCCGGATGCTGCTGCCCATCGCCGTGCTCGCCGCGGGCCTGGGCTTTTGGGAACTCGTGGTACGCGTCAACGACATCCAGCCTTATGTGCTGCCGAGCCCTTATGTCGTGTTTTGGACGCTGGTCGGCGACTGGCAGGTGCTGTCGGAATCGCTCGGCGTCACCCTGCTCACCACGCTGGAAGGTTTTGTCGCCGCCGCCGTCGGCGGCATCGCGCTGGCGCTGTTGTTCAATCAATCGAAATGGCTGGAATATTCGCTGTTTCCCTATGCCGTGATTCTGCAGGTCACGCCCGTCATCGCAATTGCGCCGTTATTGCTGATCTATCTGCCGCAGCAAACGGCAGTGATCGTCTGCGCCTGGATCGTCGGTTTCTTTCCGGTTCTGTCCAACACCACGCTTGGGCTGAATTCGGTGGACCGCAATCTGGCCGGGCTGTTTCAGCTCTACGGCGCGTCGCGGCTGCAGACGCTGCGGTACCTGAAACTGCCGGCGGCTCTGCCGTATATCCTCGGCGGCTTGCGGATCGCGGGTGGCCTGTCGCTGATCGGCGCCGTGGTCGCCGAAATCGCGGCGGGCACCGCGGGCGCCGGCTCCGGGCTGGCCTTCCGGATCGCCGAATCCGGTTATCGCCTCAACATTCCCCGAATGTTCGCGGCGTTGCTGTTGCTGTCGGTCGCCGGGATTGTCATCTATGGGCTGCTGGCGCTAGTTTCGCATCTGGTATTACGGCGCTGGCATGAGAGCGCGCTTGGAAAGGAAAATTGATGGCTGCCGCGAATGTTTCGTCCGAAAAGGTCGATCTCCTGATCTACGGGCCCGTCCGGCCGATCCTGGAAAACGGCTTTTCGGATCAGTACGTCCTGCATATGGCGGAGAGCCGCGCCGACCTCGAGCGGTTGACGCCCGAAACGATAGCGAAGATCCGCGGCATGGCGGTGACCTATCACATGGTGCCGGCCGATGCGAAGGCGCTGTCGCAATTTCCGAAGCTCGAAATCATCGCGAGCTTCGGCGTCGGCTACGACCATGTCGATTCCGCTTATGCGCGCGAACACAATATCGTCGTCACCAACACGCCCGATGTGCTGACCGAAGAGGTCGCCGACGTAGCGATGGGGCTTCTGATCTCGACCTTGCGCGAGTTCGTCAAGGCCGACCGCTACCTGCGCTCCGGCCTGTGGCAGACCCAGAACTATCCCCTGAGCGTCGGTTCGCTGCGTGACCGCAAGGTCGGCATCGTCGGCATGGGTCGCATCGGCCAGGCGATCGGGCGCCGGCTCGAAGCCTCGCTCGTCCCGGTGTCCTATCACTCGCGCAATCCGTCTTCGGCCGTGTCCTACAAGCACTATCCCGACCTGATGGAAATGGCGGAGGCGGTGGACACGCTGATCGTGATCGTGCCCGGCGGCGCATCCACCGCCAAGATGATCAATGCCGACGTGTTGAAGGCGCTCGGTCCGCGTGGCGTCCTGATCAACGTCGCGCGCGGCTCCGTCGTCGACGAGCCGGCGCTGGTCGCGGCGCTGAAATCTGGCACCATTCTTGCGGCCGGCCTCGACGTGTTCGCCAACGAGCCGAACGTGCCGGACGAGCTGAAGGCCATGCAAAATGTCGTGCTGCTGCCACATATCGGCTCAGCTTCGGTGGTAACGCGCAACGCCATGGATCAGCTTGTCGTCGACAATCTGAAAAACTGGTTTGCCGGCAAGGCGCCGTTGACGCCCGTGCCGGAAACCCCGGTGAAGGGACGCTGATGTCGCGTGGGTGTTCGAGCATGGCGGCAGCGCTGACGGCGCTGCTTGCACTTGGGTCGCAGGTCGCGGCGCAGGATGCCTCGACCCTGAAGAAGGACATGGTCGGGCAGTGGGAGCTGGCCACCACCGAGCGCAGCAAAACCTGCGTCGTCACGCTGAAGGGCGATACGACGCCGCAGGGGCTCAAGCTCGAGCTCGAGCCTGGATGCGCCGCGGCGCTGCCGTTCACCAAGGAAATCACCGCCTGGAATATCAAGGGGCTGGATATCGTGCGGCTGCAGGACGCGGCCGGCCAGCCGGTGATCGACTTTACCGAAGTCGAGAGCGGCATCTTCGAAGGCTTGCGGACCGGCGAGGGCGTCTACATCCTGCAGAACCTCGCCGCCGCCCGCTCGCTCGCCAAGTCGATGGACCAGATGATCGGCGACTGGTCGATGGTTCGCGGCAACGGCCAGACGATCTGCGGCCTGACGCTGACCAATACCGAAGCGACGGGCGATAATTTCCAGGTGTTTTTGAAGCCGAAATGCGATCCCGCGGTTGCGGCCTTTGCGCCGAACCAGTGGCGGCTGGAGCGCGGGCAGATGATTCTGATGTCGGCGACGGGCCAGACCTGGCAGTTCGAGGCCGACGACAATGCGCAGTGGCGGCGGGTGCCTGATACAGCCGATCCCTTGATCATGATCCGGGGACAGTAGCTTCCGGCGACGCTGACCCGCGTGTTAGCGGCCAATTGCTCCCGCGACCTGCGACGCCACATGCTCGGCGAGCATGCGGTAGCCTTCCGACGTCAGATGCTGGCCGTCGGGCTGACGCGGCAATCCGCTGAACGTGCTGTTGGCGATCATGATCACCGGGATGCCCCGGGCTCTCAGCCGGCTCTGAATTTCCGATGTTCGATCCGGCGAGCCCTTGCGGCGGTCGTTGCCGCCGGGCTGCAGGATGACGGCGCTGGTCCCGTTCGGCACAACGCGGTCAAGGCGCTGCAACATGCCTTCCGTTGTGTCGCCGTTGATGCCGGCGTTGACGACACGGACGTTGGCTCCCTTTGCCCGCAATATCGCCTCGAGTTGCGCGGGATAGGCCTGATTGCGGGTTACCCCTTTGCCATAGGTGTTGCTGGCGCCGAGCGCCACGATGGTAGCGGCGCCGGCGGGCGTCGATGCGAAAATGAAGATGGCAGCCAGGATCGACAGCAAACTCTGGACGCCAAATCGATTGGTGCACGATTTCATGCTTGTCCCCATGAGCATTGATTCCGGCAGCCTACAGCGCCGGCATGCCCCATCGCAATCCATCCGGCCGGCCTACCTCCTGCAAGATGCCTTGCGAAAATAATTCCAAAACGCTGTCGATCCGGCGTCCTCCCGTTCGTCGTCTCCCATAGCGAGCCAGTTTTGCGGGCGATCACCGCCGCAACTCGCCTCAACGGGAGTTTTGCCATGCGCTTCATGTCTATCGTTACCTCACCCCAGCCAGATAAAGCCCCGACGCCCGCCCTGATGGAAGCGATGGGCAAGCTCGCCGAGCGCGAGATCAAGGCCGGCCGCATGATCGATATGGGCGGCCTGATGCCGATTGCCATGGGCGGCGCGCAGGTCAGGATCACCAATGGCAAGCTCAGCGTGACCGACGGGCCGTTTGTGGAAAGCAAGGAGCTGATCGGCGGCTACGCGATCTTCGAATTCCGCGACATGAACGAGGCGGTGGCAGCGGCGCGGGAATTCATGCAGTTGCACCTCGAGCACATGCCGGGCTGGGAGGGCACCTGCGAGGTTCGCGTGATGGCGACACCCGGCGTCGACGGCGCCTGCGAGGCCGGCATACGCGCCCACGCCTGATGCGGACGTTCGCGAGAGGCAATCGGCGGCGATGACGGCCGCCGACATCCATCGCACCATCCTGGCGGTCTGGCGCATCGAGCAGCCGCGCCTGCTCACCGGCCTGTCGAGGATGTTGCGCGATGTGACGCTGGCCGAAGACCTCACGCAGGAAGCCCTGGTGGCGGCGCTCGAACATTGGCCTGTCAGCGGCGTGCCGGAAAAGCCGGGCGCATGGCTGATGGCAACCGCCAAACGCCGCGCGCTCGACGACCTGCGCCGCCGCAACATGCTCGCGCGCAAGCACGAGATGCTGATACGCGACCTGGAGCAGGAGCAGCAGGCGATGCCTGATCCGGACGCCGGCCTGGATGATGATATCGGCGACGAACTGCTGCGGCTGATATTCACCGCCTGCCATCCGCGGCTGTCGCGTGAGGCGCGCGCCGCTCTCGCACTCAGGATGATCTGCGGCCTGACGACGGAGGAGATCGCGCGCGCCTTCCTGCAGCCGGAGGCAACCATAGCCCAGCGCATCGTGCGCGCGAAGCGGACGCTGTCGGAATCCGGGCTCGCTTACGAAACCCCGCGCGGCGAGGAGCTCTCGGAACGGCTGGCCTCGGTGCTGGAGGTCGTCTATCTCATCTTCAACGAAGGCCATACGGCCGCGCGCGGCGACGAATGGCTGCGGCCGCAGCTTTGCAACGATGCGCTGCGCATGGGCCGGGTGCTCACACTGGTCGCGCCGCTGGAAGCCGAAGCCCACGGCCTGCTCGCGCTGATGGAGCTGAACGCTTCGCGCATTGCGGCGCGCACGGATGCAGCTGGCGACCCAATTCTCCTGATGGACCAGAACCGGATGCTGTGGGACCGGCTTCAGATCCGCCGCGGGATGTTGGCGCTTGCAAGGGCGGATGAACTCGGTGGGCGCGGATTCTACGCACTGCAGGCCGCGATCGTCGCTTGTCACGCCAGAGCCGGAACGCCTGGCGACACCGACTGGCCGCGCATCGCAAAACTCTATGCCGAACTCGCGATGCTGATGCGCTCACCGATCATCGAACTCAACCGCGCCGTGGCGGTCGGTATGGCCGAGGGGCCGGCGGCGGCGCTCGCGATCGTGGACGGGTTGGCAAGCGAGCCCGCGCTGAAGAACTACCATCTCTTGCCGAGTGTCCGCGGCGATCTGCTCCACAAGCTCGGCCGCGCTGCGGAAGCCCGCACAGCGTTCGAGCTTGCATCAACGCTTGCAACCAACAAGCGCGAACGCGAATTGCTGAAGCGGCGCGCCGCCGAGGCGGGCGCGGCGTCGGCTTAAGGGGCGGCTTCACATCCGGGACTGACCGCTTCCGGGGTCGTTGGGCTCTACGGCTAGAGCGGCTTCACGCCTTTGCAGGCTTGCAGTCCTGCTCGTGACGAAGACGAAGGCGGCAATGAAGACGATGGTCATCAGCAGCACGATGGTTGGAGCCGGCGCGCTGTCGATGAAAAAAGAAAGATAGACTCCGAGGAAAGACGCGATCACCGCGATGATGACAGCGATCGCCAGCATGACGCTGAACTTGCGTGTCAGCAGGAAGGCGATGGCCCCCGGTGCGATCAGCATCGCAATGGCGAGGATAATGCCGACAGCCTTCAAGGCGCCGACGATGGTCAGGGAAAGGATCGCCAGCAACCCGTAGTGCAGGAGCGTGACCGGCAGTCCGATCGCTCTCGCTTGCGCCGGGTCGAACGCGTGCAGGAGAAGGTCGCGCCATTTGACGACGACGACGCCGGCCGCAACGGTCGCGATAACTCCGGTCTCGACAATGTCGCGGAGATCCACCCCAAGCATGTCGCCGAACAGAATGTGATCGAGATGCACGTCGCTCTGGATCTTGACGTAGAGCACGAGCCCCAGCCCGAACATCCCCGAGAACACGACCCCCATCACCGTGTCCTGCTTGATGCGGCTGTTCTCCTTGAGGAAGCCGGTCGCCAGCGCGCAGATCATGCCGGCTGCGAACGCGCCGACTGCATAGGGAAATCCGACGATGTAGGCGATCACAACGCCGGGAAAAACGGCATGCGAGATCGCATCGCCCATCAGCGACCAACCCTTGAGGACGAGGAAACAGGAGAGAAGTGCGGTCGGGATCGCAACCAGCACCGAGATGATCAGCGCATAGCGCATGAACTCGAGTTGGAAGGGCTGAAGGAGCGTGTCGAGGAGCGTCATGAGTCTGCATCCAGCGCCTGGGCCGCGCGGCGGCGGGCCGCGAGCATGCCGTGCTTGGGGGCGAGGAAGAAGACCGCGAGGAAGGCCAGCGTCTGCAGGACGACGATGATTCCGCCGGTCGCACCGTCCAGGAAATAGCTTGCATAGGCGCCGACGAAGCTCGTCGTGGATCCGATCGCAACACTGATCAGGAGCAGGCGAGGGAAGCGGTCGGTCAGGAGATAGGCGGTCGCGCCGGGCGTTACCACCATGCAGATGACGAGGAAGGCTCCGACCGTCTGCAGCGCCGCCACCGTCGAGGCTGATAACAGCGTGAAGAACATGAGCTTGAGAACAGTCGGATTGAGTCCGATCGAGCGGGCGTGGGTCTCGTCGAAGAAGGTAACCATCAGATCCTTCCATTTCACGATGAGCACGGCGAACGAGACGAAACCGATAATGGCGAGCTGCAGGGTGTCTTCCGGGGTGATCGCCAGGATGTTGCCGAGCACGATGGTCTGGATGTTCACCGAAGTCGGCGAAAGCGACACCATGAAAAGTCCGAGGCCGAAAAAGGAAGAAAAGATCAGGCCGATGATGGCGTCCTCTTTCAGCTTGGTGCGCTGGTTGAGGAAAAGCATGGCCGCTGCCGCGAGGCCGCCCGAGAAGAAAGCGCCGATGGAAAACGGCAGGCCAAGCATGTAGGCGCCGGCGACACCGGGCACGATGGCGTGAGAAAGCGCGTCGCCGATCAGCGACCAGCCTTTCAACATCAGATAGGCGGAGAGAAATGCACAGACCCCGCCGACGAGCGCGGAGACCCACATGGCATTGAGCATGTACCCGTAAGTGAAGGGTTCGAGCAACGAGGACACTAGCTACGATCCTCATCGCCCGATGACGATTTGCGCCTGGTCGCCTGGCCGTCCCGGAAGACCACCGCCCGCTCGTCGTCGGTGATCACATCGAGCGCACGCGGCTTGCCGCCCTCCGTTTCGTCCAGCACGAAATGCCGCAGGACGCCGCCAAAGGTCTTTTCCAGGTTCGCCTGGGTGAAAATCTCGACCGTCGGTCCATAGGCGAGCACGGTGCGGTTGAGAAGCACGGTGCGATCGCAGAATTCCGGAACGCTGCCGAGATTGTGCGTGGAGACCAGCATCACCCGTCCTTCATCGCGAAGCGAACGCAGCAGCTTGACGATGGCGTCTTCGGTATTGACGTCAACGCCCGTGAAGGGTTCGTCGAGCAGGATCACTCGCCCGTCCTGGGCAAGCGCGCGGGCAAGGAATACACGCTTCTTCTGGCCGCCGGAGAGTTCGCCGATCTGGCGCTTGCGGAAATCGCTCATGCCGACGCGGGCAAGCGCTGCTGCGACCGCTTCATGATCTGCAGCCCTGGCAAGGCGCATCATGTTCATGTGGCCATAGCGGCCCATCATCACCACGTCCTCGACGAGAACGGGGAAGTTCCAGTCGATGTCCTCGCTCTGCGGCACATAGGCGACAACGTTCTTTTTCAACGCGGCATTGACCGGTTGGCCGAGAATCGAGATCTCGCCCCCGGCGAGGCCGACGAACCCCATGATCGCCTTGAACAGGGTGGATTTGCCGCTGCCGTTCACCCCGACGAGCGCGGTGATCGTGCCTGCCGGGATTTTGAAAGTCGCGTCGCGCAAGGCCGTGTGACCGTTGCGGTAGGTGACGGTCGCGCTTCTGACGGAGAGGCCGGATCCCGTATCCGAGGACGCAGGATTGAGGAACGGATCGATCATCGCGCTCACTGTGCGAGGCCGTTTGCGATCGTCTCGGACGTCACGCGCAGGAGGTCGATATAGGTCGGAACCTTGCCGTCGGCGGCGCTGAGCGAGTCCACATAGAGAACACCACCATATTTGGCCCCGGTCTCGCGGGCAACCTGCTTGGCCGGGTCCGGCGAAATAGTGCTTTCGGAAAACACGACCGAGATATTGTTGGCCCGCACCGCATCGATCACCTTGCGGACCTGCTGCGGTGTGCCCTGCTGATCGGCATTGATCGGCCAGAGATAAAGCTCCTTCAGGCCGAAGTCCCGGGCGAGGTAGCTGAAGGCGCCCTCGCT
Source organism: Bradyrhizobium sp. AZCC 1678 (assembly GCF_036924765.1). Classification (NCBI taxonomy): domain Bacteria; kingdom Pseudomonadati; phylum Pseudomonadota; class Alphaproteobacteria; order Hyphomicrobiales; family Nitrobacteraceae; genus Bradyrhizobium; species Bradyrhizobium sp. AZCC 1678. Next base: position 178,341 of record NZ_JAZHSE010000001.1, on the reverse strand, counting down.
CGACACCAGCCATCGGCGCTCAGGCGGAATAGCCGAAAGCCTTGTCTGGATCGGAGCAATCGCCGCTGATATCTTCTGCTTGTACGCCTCGGCATTTGCCTTGTAGGTCGCGGCGTTGTTCGGATCGTACTTTGCGAAAGCGTCACGGATATTATCGACGTAGATGAGCGCCGCATTCGGCGACATCCAGGCATGCGGGTTGGGCTTGCCCTTGTAGGGGCCCTCCACGATTCCCATCGGCTTGACGCCCTGGGAGACGACAGCGCCCGGAACATTCTTGAGGCGCTGGAAGAACCTTTCGAACCAAAGCTCGAGATTGAGCCCGTTCCAGAGCACGAGATTCGCTTCCTGCGCCTTCAGGATGTCACCGGGCGTCGGCTGATAGTTATGAATTTCAGCGTCGGGCTTGGTAATTGACTCGACGATTGCCGCGTCGCCGGCAACATTTCGGGCCATGTCGGCGATAACCGTGAAAGTCGTGACGGCCCTGAATTTTGTCTGGGCGAACGCGGCTCCCGTCATCAGCCCAAGCACCGCGGCTCCCGCAACCGCCGCAAGAACGGCGCGCCTGCCCTGATCAGACATTCCTTTGCTCTCCTATGTCGCGCGCACGCCACTGCTGCCTGCAACGGCCTGCGACATTCTGTAATTGCAATTCATTCGCAACTAGCCCGACGTCTAGCGAACCTTCAGACATTTTGCAAATGCGACTTATTCGCAAAGTTATCAAAGGTGGTTTCGTGGGGCGCAGTAGGCTTGACCAAAAGGATTCCGGGAACGGACAGCCGGTCCGCGACTATGAGATGACGATCGAGCTGAGCTACCAGGCCCAGATCAAAGCCGGCTGGACCGTACAGCCCACATTCCAGTATGTGACTCATCCAGGCGGCCACATCTCCGATCCAGATCGGCCGGAGGGGCCGATCAAGAACGGCGCGATATTCGGCGTGCGAACGACCATTGCATATTGAGTCCGGTACGCCGTTTTCGGCTGTCGTGAGAGACGAAAACTCCCGGCAGCCGCGCTTGCAGGCAACAAGCGCGAACAGCAATTGTTGAAGCGGCGCGCTGCGGAGGCAATCGGCAGCGCGCCGGATCCGGCCTGAATTCAGATGAAGCGGAACTGTGACCGTTCGCGCTTGGCGAGTTTCGGAATCGCCTGGCCGAGGATGATGTTCTTGAAGTGGTCGGTCTGCTGATGCTCGGCGAAGGCCGCTTCACCCGCGAACACTTCATAGAAGAAGAATTCCCTGGGCTTGGCGACGTTCTGGTGAATCTGGAACGCCTTGACGCCCGGCTCGCGCTGCGCCTGCGGCAGAAAATCCTTCAGAAGCTCCGCGACGGTGCCTTCCTCGCCCGAATTGACTTCCCAGAATGCGGTGACGACCAGGTTCTGGTTCGCGTTGTCTGTAGCAGCCATGGTGTTCTCCTGTGAAACCTCCGGCGCCGGTTCGATTCCGAGCCGGCGACGCAGATCACAATGCCCGATTTCGCGACATGAATGCTTCGACATCAGTCGAATAATGATGTCGACCGGCTGGCCGGAACCTGTTTGAGGACGGGCGCGTTTCCTCAAGCGCAAATTACTTTGCCCGGAGCAGTCGCATGACGAAAAAGACCGTGCTCGCGATCGGCATCGAGCCTTCCCTGGTAGACTTCAGCGCCTTCCCCGGGCTCACGGCCGAATTGGTGACGAGCTACATCAAGGCGCAAATCGAGCAGCTTCGCGCGATGGGCTATGACGCCGATAGCTGCTTGATCGACCTCGGCGACACGGCCGAAGCGGTGGCCGCGGCGGCGCTGGGCGCAAAGCATTATGACTGCGTGGTGATCGGCGCCGGGCTGCGCGAGCCGCGGGAGCGGCTGCTTCTGTTCGAACGGATCATCAATCTGGTTCACCTCGGCGCGCCGCAAACCCGCATTTGCTTCAACACCACGCCGGCGGATACGGCGGAAGCCGTGCGGCGGTGGATCGAGCCGTAATGAGGCGAGCGCTCAAGCCGTACGAAACGAGCCGAGCAGACTGCCGATGATCTTTTGTCCGCGTGCCCGGAGCTTCTTCGGATTCTCCGCGCCCGGCAGCAGCAGCGCTACCTCGCAGATCATCGCATCGACCATCCGGCTCAGTAACTCGATGTCCTCGAAATCGAGCTCGCCCTGGCGCTTCAGCGCCGCCAGCGTCGCGGTGAGCAAGGCCATCGGGTGGGCTTCCTCGATCTCCCGGTAGCGCGCATTGCCGAGCACCGCCGGGGCTTCCTGGATCACGATTCGCGCGTAGGCCGGTTCGAGGCAGACGTCGAGATAGGCATCGATGCCCTCGGTCAGGCGGTCCCATACCTTGCGCTGCGCTTTCGCTCGCGCTTCGATTTTTGCTGCGGCTTCGATCTGCAACGTGACGACCACGGCGTCGAATAGCGCCTTCTTGTCCTCGAAGTGGTGATAGAAGGCGCCCCGCGTCACCCGCGCGGCGCGCGAGATCGCCTCGATTCCGGCCGTCTGATAGCCCTCGCTCGCAAAAGCGTCCCGGCCGGCCGCCAGCAGCGCCTGCCTCGTGGCCTCGGTGTATTCCTCGCGGCGGGTTCGTTCGCGTCCGGCTTCCTGCATGCCCCGGCATACCACTTGACGCTTGAGAGCCTATCAACATATAACATACATACGGTATGTTAAAAACAATTGGTATGTATTTTCGAGGCGGCCGTTCCGCGTCCGGCGGAAGGGGACTTTGGGAGGAGGGATCACATGAACAGCGATCGGATGTTCGAACTGGCCAAGGCGCTCGCGGTCGCGAAGAGCCGGCGGGATGTACCGGCGGCGCTTGCCGTCCTTCATGACGACATGCTGCTGGAAACCCCGGCCTTCGGCACCAGCGCCCGCGGCCTGGCCGAAAACGCGAAGGTGCTGACCCGGTTCTTCGCCGCGTTCCCGGATTACAATGTCGTGCTCGAAGGCCACGCCGCCAACGACGATACGCTGGTCTGCTGGGGGCGCGTGCAGATGACCATGACCGGCGATCGGTTCGGCGTGGTGCCGAACGGCCGGCGTGCCGAACTCCCCGTGTTCATCCAGTTCGCCTTCAGGGACGACCGGATCGTCCGTGAACGCTTCTTCTTCGACCTGTCGGAGTTGTGCGCTCAATCCGGCGTCTCAAGCGATGCGGTCCGGCACAAGATTTTTGGAGATATTGCCGCCCGGCAGCAGGCCGCGGAATGACACCCTCCCAGCAAACCAGGGCTTCAAGCATGTCAGCAGATCCACGCATCAAACCCGTCGCCGCAATCAGCACGGCGCCACTGTTCGACATCGTCGTCGATCTCAATCCAAAACTGAACATCGGTGACGGCCCGCTTGGCCGCCGCATCCTGTTCGGCGCGGCCGGCGGGCGCTTCGAAGGCCCACGGCTGCGCGGCGAGGTCGTGCCCGGCGGCGGTGACTGGGCGCTGTTTCGCGCCGATGGCGCGATGTCGCTCGATGTCCGCCTGACGTTGCGCACCCATGACGGTGCGCTGGTGCACATGACTTATGGCGGCCGCTGGATCACGCCACCCGAATTGCGTGCCGAGATGGCCAATCCTGCCACGCGTTATCAGGTCGACCCGTCGCGCTACTACTTCCGAACCAACCCGCTGTTCGAAACCGGCGCGGAGCAATACGCCTGGATGAACGACATCGTCTGCGTCGGGTCGGGATACCTGGTCGAGGGCGGCATCGCCTACAGCATTTCCCAGGTCATCTGAACGACGCGCTGTCGCAGACAGTGTCAACTGGCCACTAACGCGGGCCGCGATGGCACTGCAAGCTCAATTGGATCTGGCGCGAAGGCCCCAAAGTATCAGCCCGAACGCAACGATGCCGGTTGGAGCGGCCGGATACATCAAGGCCTGGATTGCCGCTTCCTGGAGGTCGCTGCCACGCACACCCTGGGCTGCGATCGGCATGATCGAGCCGCCGGCTCCCCAAAGCGCCGCCACAACAAATCCCGCGATCGTCGCCAGGGCCGAATAGACAAGGAACCAGAACGCGATCCTTGATGCGGTCGTGCCAAGTTTAAGCGTCGGCCACGTCAGTCCCATTGTCACGAACAAGACTCCGGTAAAAGCGGATAGCGTGTGGACGGAGCGACCGAGATTGGGGGCCGCAAGCGCAGGGATGACGAAGCCCTCAAACGACGTGAAGAGAAACAGGATAACGCCGAGTTGAAGCAGATAACGCCCTTGGCGTGACAACATTTCCGATGAGTTCATGGCAGCTTCCGTACGATAGGTATTGACCTGCTGAAGCCGAGCAAGCCCAGCAAAAATCGGCGGCCGGCAGGAACGCCGGGAGAAGGCGGCTTCCGTATTTGGAACGACTGAACAGCTTTGCGCCCACCGGCGCCGGCATCCGTCTATGGCAGATGGCGAACTATCAGCGTCCTCACCCGTTAGTAGCCGGGGCCTTCCAATCGCCAGAGAGGGGTTCCATGAATCAAGCCATAAACCAATCGTTGGAGACGACTTCCGGTTCCACAAGAAGCTTTGTCCGAAGCCTTTGGGGCGTCCGATATCAGGTCAAAGACGTGGATCGCTCGGCTGACTTTTATACAAGACAGCTCGGCTTCAAACTTGATCGCAAGAATTTGCCCGCCTTCGCTCAGGTCTCGATCGGCAACCTCAAGCTCATCCTCAGCGGCCCGGGCGCGTCGGGTTCGCGTCCGATGCCGAGCGGACATCGCCAGGAGCCGGGCGGGTGGAATCGGGTCGTTCTTGAAGTCGCCGATCTCCCCTCGCGGATCGAGAATTTGAAAACGGCGGGACTTCATTTTCGCAATAAGATGGAGAGCGGACCGGGCGGCAAACAAATCCTGTTGGAGGACCCGGACGGCAATCCGATCGAGCTTTTCGAGCCGGCCCACTAGAGGCGAATGTTGCGGGAGCCGGGGCCGTATCACGCGCCGTAAGTCCATTTTATCCTATAGGAACTTTTCGAAGTAATATCGACGAATGCCGCCTCCCAGCGTCTTGTTGCTCGCTTGCTCGGCAACGGCCTCGTTCAGCAACCGATATCCCGCGTGCCGATACAGTTCGAGCGCGGCCGGCTGTAATTCAGACGTGCTCAATTCAAGCCTTTGCATGTCAAGCCGACGGCACTCAGCCTCTGCAAATCGCAGCATCGACCGCGCGATCCCGTTACGTCGGGCGGACGGGTCGACATACATGCGACGCAGCTCCATGGCGTCAGGCGCTGTGGGTTCAAGGCCGAACATGCCGACGACCTTCGCTTCCCCGAGCGCGACCCAAAAGCCACCGCCTCGCTCATCATAGTACGCGCTGACGCGATCCATTTCCTCGGTCAATGAACGAGCGATGTAAGCTTCAAAGGCATCGCGCATATGCGGTGGCGATAGCAGGCGGTTGACCACAATGAATAGCTCGCGCACTTGAGGCGCGTCTTCCTCTATGAACGGTCGGATCGCGACTTCGGCGCTCACGTTCGGTTCTCCTTCATGATATCGGCCATCTGCGCCGGCGGATGATCATCCAGGTCCAGGCTACAGCGGCAAGCGCCAGGGCGGCATAGGGGGCCCAGGCTTGCGGCTCTCCCATCGTGCTGAGGGTTAGGCCGCTCAGGAGGCACCAGAGAGCGGGAATTGGCAGCAGCACTGGCAAAAGCCTGCCGCGGGCGAGGAGCAGAACGCCGAGCGTCGCCATCGCGGTCGGATCCGGTGCGATGCCAAAGACCTCGGACGAAGCCCAGCCACGTCCCTGCAGCGGCGCAAGCAACGGCTGTCCGGTGAGTGCGAAGGCGAGGATGAGATATCCAATCCAACCGGCGGGCCCGCGCCGGTCGAAGGCGAGACCATCGCGCAACGATCCGATGACGAGCAGCAACATGCCCTCAACGGCGAAAGCCGGCGCGACATAGGCGGCAGCCCAGTTAATGGTCGCGTAGCGATTCCACAGGAAGGACCACCCGACGAACATCCAAAGGATCGCGAGGATGAGTGCGATCCAGCGTGCCCACGTTTCCGGCCGCCACGCGATGAGCAGGATGATGATGAGGCCGGCGGCGAGCGTCAGCACGTGTAGAGGCCAGAGCGCCGCATTGTGCAATTCGAACATGCGCCAGTAGACGCGCGGCGAAAACAGCAGGAAATCCTCTGCCCGGTAGCTCCACCACTCCGACATCACAGAGCCTTCACGTGGGCCGAGATGCGCTCCCGCATGGCGAGATCAGGCATCGGGCCGGCGGCGGCCGAAAGGTTTTCACGCACGTGGCCAGCGCGGGTGGTCGCCGGAATCGCGACGGTGACGGCCGGGTGAGAGAGGATGAATTTTAAGATGATCTGCGCCCAGCTCGACACCCCCAGCTCGCGCGCCCATTCGGGCAGCGGCTCTCGCTTGAGGCGGTCGATCAGCGCGCCTTGCCGGAACGGCCGGTTGACGATCACGGCAATGCCGCGCTCCGACGCCAGCGGCAGCAGCCGCGCCTCCGCCTCGCGGTCGACGACGTTGTAGGAGAACTGCACGAAATCGATCGGCTCGTTCCGCATGATCTGTTCGAGGAGATCATGACGGCGGCCTTCGGACGTGGTGATTCCAACGTAACGCACCGCGCCCGCCGCCTTCATCTGGAACAGCATCTGCAGATGCGCCTTCCAGGCGAGGAGATTGTGAACCTGAACCAGATCGAACTTCGGCACCCCCCAGAAGCGCCGCGATTGCTCGATCTGGGGCGGACCTCCCGCTGCCGAGGACGTCCAGACCTTTTCGGCTGAGAATAGCGCGGCGGGCCGCCCGAGCTTTTGAAGGCCGTAACCGATCACCGGTTGCGACGAGCCATACATGGGGGAGGAGTCGATCATGCGGCCGCCCGCCTCGAAGAAGGCGGCCATCACACCAGCGCATTCGTCCCTCAGTACCGGATCGCCGCCGACGTTGAAGGTGATCCAGGTCCCTAATCCGACGATCGGTATCTCCTCGCGGGTCGAGGGGATGGTACGGCGGGCGGGCGGGCTCTGCTGGGCATGCAGAGAGATCGGCAAGAGCGCGGCGGTGGCCGTTGCCAAGGAGGCCCGCACGAACGTTCGGCGTGTCGTCCGCATCCGATGCTCCATCATCGCGGCGGGGAAACTCCCGCGCCAAAGGCGCAAAGTAACGGAACGCCGCTACCAGCTTTGCAATGCAAAATTGCAGATTAAGGCACTGGACTAAATATGCAGTCGCGCGCCGTCCTCAATCTACGATGGACCGCGGACATCGTCAGATGAACTTCAGTCTTCTCAAACTTGCGTGACCGGTCCTGCAGACAATGATTTTGACCCGGCGCTGATAGGGAGACTAGGTCTGCTTTACCCCTCAAGAGCGGACATCAGCTTTGTCTGCTTTGTGCCGAGGAGACCTCAGCACGAAGCTGGTCGGCTGCTTTGGTGGATCGACTGAACACAGCAAATGCGATTGCTGGCCTGGAGCTTCCCAAACTACGGTTGCTTCCGAAGCTGCTGCGCTTGACCTCTCAGCGTCTCCGAAGGACTTTCCCCAAAATACGCGCGGTACGTGACCGAGAACCGGCCCATGTGGGTGAACCCCGTGCTCATGGCAATCTCGGTGACATTCGCTTCCGGATCGGCCTGCAGTAAGGCTTGGCGAGCTTGCCTCAAGCGGGCGTTCCGTAGGTAGCGCATCGGCGAGACGCCCTTGAATTCCCTGAAGTGCATAAAGAGTGTTCGGCCCGCAACCCCGGTCGCCGTAACGAGGTCGGCCACTGTGACTGTCTGATCGAGGTGGGCTTCGATGTAGTCGACCGCGCGCCTCACGTCACGCGGCGCAATCGGCCTATCGAGGCGTCGCAGCGCGTTGCTGTAATTGTGCGGGTGCGACAGCAGCAGTGCGGTAATAATGAACTGCTCGAATTGGCTCATCGTCGTCGGGCTCCAGAGCACCGATCCCGCCTGTTCCAGGTCCGCGACGGCCATCAGCACGTGGCGTGCCAGGCTGCGGCCGTACCCCGCGGCGAGGTCGATGGTGGGCGCAAAGTCGAGGGGAGCGGTTGGTGGCTCGCCGAGTAGGGCGGCAAGCTGACCTGTAAGGCTGGATTTGGTCAAAGACAGTTGGATGCGGCTGCTATCGGCCTCCGATACCAGCCGACAGCTCTCGCGCATCGGCGAGATGATCGTGGCAAGGTTCGGGTTGCAGACGATGTTGTCACGGCCAATAGTGGCTTCAAGCTGTCCGCGAAGCGGCAGATGGATCCAGGTGTCCGTGCGGGCGGGGCTCGGTGACAGGACAACCGATGCGCCGCCGTATTGCACGTAGCCCATGTAGAGGTCCGGCATGTAAACGCCGTTAAGGCGCGCATCGAGCCGGCGGGCCTGCCGCCTCGCGATGTCGAAGCGGTAGCCTTTCGCGCGCAGAAATGCACCGGTTTCTTCCACATTGCGGCTGTGGAAAATGGGCAGCTGCTCCAGAAGCGGCGCTGTGCCAAGCTGCATGCTCGCCTCCGTGTTGATCGAGCATACCATGCATACCGAGGCATGGGCACCGGGGGGCGGGGAATGTTCCGATCATTCTTGCAGTTTCTGGATAATGACCGTTGGTTCCCGGAGGGGATTTACGCGCTTTCCGGATAGAACCTCGCGGCACTCGGATATCTAGCACCCAATGCGCCAGTTAAGCTTCGCGCCCAACGGGGCGGTGCCTATCAATAGGGGTGGCCCATCAAGGAGGGAGGCGTCGTGATTGCAGGGCATGTTTACAGAATAGCTCGTCGCCAATTTCTGGCTGAATCGGCTGCAGCGGCTCTGGCCGCATCTGCGTGCGTGTCTTCGCTGCGACCGACTAGGGCAGCCGTCCCTACGGTACCGGTCCACAAATCAGGCAGCCTCGAGACTCTGGTCGTGAGCGACGGCCATTTCGTCCTTCCAGCGAGCTTCCTCGTGACGCCGGACTCTCCGCCTGCCGAGCGCGAAGCCGCCCTGAACGCACCCGGACAAACCGGCGAACAGCTCCAGCTCATGAACACTGTCGCGGTGATCCGTAGCCAGTCCGATGTGGTTCTGGTCGACGCGGGCACCGGCCCGCGCCACCAGCCCACGGCGGGAAAGCTTGCGGAGAACCTCGAAGCTGCCGGCATTCCACCGGCGGCCGTGACCAAGATCGTCCTGACCCACGGCCATCCCGACCACCTCTGGGGCATCCTCGACGCGAATGACAAGCCGATCTATCCGAATGCGAGCTATTTCGTTTCGACCGTCGAATGGAACCTTTGGGCCGACCCTGATGTGATGCGAAGGTTGCCGGCAGTCTTGGCAACCAACGATCGCATCATCAATGGTGCCAAGAACCATTTCTCGCACGTCAAGGACAAGATGAGGACGGTACGGGATGGCGATGAGATTGTCAGTGGCGTGCAGGTCATCGATACGCCAGGGCATACGCAGGGCCACATCTCGGTCGAAATCGCCGGCGGGGATGGTCTCGTCGTCGTTGCGGACGCGCTTACGCACGCTGTGATCTCATTCCAGCATCCGTCGTGGCGGGTGCCAGTCGACCATGAGCCTGATCGGGGCATCTCGACCCGCCTCCGCCTGCTTGATCGCATCGTCATTGACAAGCGTCGGCTGATCGGCGCTCACCTGCCGTTCCCTGGCACCGGCTTCGTCGAGCGCAAGGATGGCGCCTATCGCTTCGTTCCGACTTGAAGCTCGCGCAGAGTCGAGTTGAGCGTCATCGCTTTCGGGAGGCGCAGTGAGATGGCTGATCAATGGCTATTCAAGAGCGAGTCCTATGATAACTGCAATTGCGCTATGAATTGTGGTTGCCAGTTCAACCTGCCGAGTACCCACGGCTACTGTCAGTCGGCCTTCGTCGGCACCATCGTTGAAGGCCAATTCAACGATACCCCGCTCTCAGGCCTGAACTGGGCGGCGCTGTACAAGTGGCCTGGCGAAATCAAGGACGGAAACGGCCGGCGCCAGATCGTTATCGACGAGCGTGCAGATGAAGCTCAACGGATCGCGCTTGAAACGATCATCTCAGGCGAGGCATGCGAACCACTGAGCAATCTTTTTGCTGTATTCGCGTCCACATGCTCGGAATTCTGCGAGACGTTGTTCCTGCCGATTGATCTTGATGCGGACTTGGAACAGAGAACCGCAAGGGTAGAGATACCCGGCGTCATGCGGAGCACCGGCAGGCCGACGATCAACGAGTTTACCGGTCAACCGTTCCACATTGCGCTGGCGCGTCCTAGTGGCAGTTTCGAGTTTACCTACGCAGAAATCGGGATAGGTACCACGTCGGTCACAGGTGACATGGAAATGGCGTTCGAAGATTCATGGGCGCACTTTTGTGTTCACCACTTCAATCAGGATGGCCTGGTCAGGGAAAGATCACGGCTCACGGCATGGCTTGGCACATGACTCCGCGTTCCCGTGAATGACGCTGGCATCACCGTTCTGTCCGGTCGGACTGAATAATGATCGCTGCGGCATCAGGTATTCGCGTGCGGCAATCATCAGTCAGTCGAGACAACAGCCGTGCCTATGCTCAGAACGATCCTGCAACCGAGCCGAGCGCGATGACGGCAGTGAGGGCGATGAGCGCGCCGACGATACCGACCATGACGATGTCGCGATAGCTGTCCCGGTGCGTCGATCCGCAGACGGCGAGCAGCGTGACGACCGCGCCGTTATGAGGCAGGCTGTCGAGCGTACCCGAACCGATCACCGCCACGCGATGCAGCAGCGCGGGATCGAGTCCGATCTCCGCTGCGCGCGTCACGTAGGTCGCTCCGAGCGCGTCGAGCGCGATGGTCAGCCCGCCCGACGCCGAGCCGGTCAAGGCTGCGAGCACGTTGGTGGCGACTGCCAGCGATACCAGCGGTCCACCGCCGATGCCGAGCACGGCGTCGCGCACCACCGTGAAGGCAGGCATCGCCGCCACCACGGCGCCAAAGCCGACCAGGCTCGCCACGCTCATCGCCGGCAATACCGAGGCGTTGGCGCCGGCGTCCATGGTCGCGCGCAGCGCCGGCAGCCGCCGATGGCTCACCGCGAGCACGGTCAGAATCGCGCAGGCAAGCGCCGTGATCACCGCCCACACGCCACCGACAGCGGCAAGCGACGTCCCACCCCAGCGAACTTCGGCGAGAAAACGGGTGTCGAGTGCCGGCAGGATGAGCAGCGACATCGCGAGATTGACGACCATCACCATGATAAGGGGTAGCGCGGCGAGCATGGCCGGAGGCAGCAGGTCGGTCACCTCACCGTGCACGATCTCCGCCGGATCGAACTCGCGCGCGGTGGTGGCGCGTTCACGTAATTTTTCGTCGGTGGCGAGACGGTCGGACGGCATCGGCGCGCCCTCGCCGAAGCCTTCGCCATTCCGCTTTGCGATCGCCTCCTGGCGATGGAGCCACCACAGGCCGAAGCCGAGCATGATCAGCGATGCCAGGATGCCGAGGCCGGGCGCGGCAAAGGGCGTGGTGCCGAAGAACGGCATCGGAATCGCGTTCTGGATCGACGGCGTGCCGGGCAGTGCCGACATGGTGAAGGTCGAGGTGCCGAGCACGATGGCCGCCGGCATCAGACGCCGCGGGATTCCGGCCGCACGAAACAGCTCCTGCGCCATCGGCGCCAGCACGAAGAAGGCGACGAACAGGCTGACGCCGCCATAGGTGACGAGCGCCCCGGCGAGCACGACCGCCAGCACGGCCCGCTGCGGGCCGAGCCGCTCGGTCATGAAGTTCGCGATCGCGGCGACCGAGCCGCTGTCCTCCATCAGCTTGCCGAACAGCGCGCCAAGCAGAAACAGCGGAAAGAACTGCGCCAGAAAGCCCGCCGCGCTGGGCATGAAGGTCTGGGTCCAGTGGGCGAGCAGCGGCTCGCGGGAGAACAGCGCTGCGATCACGGCGGTGAGCGGCGCAAGCAGCAACACGCTCCAGCCCCGGAACGCGAACGCGATCAAAAGACCTAGCCCGATCAGGATGCCGAGAAGCCCGGACGCCGTCATGGCCTCAGCATTCCGCGAGCAGTGCGTCGAGATCGGTCGTGGATTGCTTGCCGATATCCTCGCCGTGGGCCTCAAGGAATGCGTCGGCACTCTTGCGGCCCTCTTCCTTCAGCAGCGAGACGAACGCCCACTCAGCGTTGAGCTTCGACGACGCGCCGAACTCTGTGAGCGCGTCGGTCATGATCCGGTGCGTGCGCATACCGGCCCAGCGCGCGCCCTCGCCGTGTCCGGGGTCCGCCACCTGGCGCAGCAGCGCCATCATGCGCAATTCCTTCATCAGCGGCGAGTTGAAGGAAATCTCGTTGAGCCGGTTGAGGATTTCATTTGCCGTGCGCGGCGGCTCCGGCCGTTCGCGCGGATTGATCTGCACCAGAATGGTGTCACGCGCGTCGCTTTCGCGCACCAGCGGCGTCAGCGTCGGATTGCCGGCATAGCCGCCGTCCCAGTAAGGTTCGCCGTCGATCTCGATCGCATGGAACATGGTCGGCAGGCAGGCCGATGCAAGCAGGACGTCGGCGGTGATCTCCTTGTTGCGGAAGATGCGGCCGCGGCCGGTGCGCACATTAGTCGCGGTAACGAACAGCCTGATTGGTGCGCGGGCCAGCCGGTCGAAATCGATGCTGTCGGCGAGGAGCGCGCGCAGCGGGTTGTGGCCAAGCGGATTGAGATCATAGGGCGAAACCACGCGGGCCATCAGGTCCATGGCGATATAGGCGGGCGAGGTGTCGAGCGTCCAGCGGCCCATCAGGCGGTCAAGCGGCGAACGCTGCAGCGGGCTCAACGCCGCAGCCTGAGACACCCGCCGCCAATAGGTATCGAGCGCCGCCCGCGCGCCTTCGGCGCCGCCTTGCGTCCATCCGTCCGCCAACAGCGCTGCGTTCATCGCGCCCGCCGACGTGCCGGAGATCGCTTCGATCCGCAGCCACGGCTCCTCGATCAGCCGGTCGAGCACGCCCCAGGTGAACGCGCCGTGAGAGCCGCCGCCTTGCAAGGCGAGATCCACCAGGACCGGTTCGCGCGCGGTTTCTGCCATCTTCATCCTCCTCGGCCGGAGATGAAACGGTGCCCTAGGTCAGGACGAGCCCACAATGCTTCGTCTGGACCCTTCGTAGGATCGACGCAGCAGCGCGTACAGGCTGCCGCCCGTCACCGCGCCAAGGAGGTAGGCGACGGCGACCAGCAGCGCGAGCGGCACGCGGGCATTGATGCCGAGGAAGGACATGGTGACAATCTCGAAGTTCTGCACGGCGAAGATGATCGTCGCGGCGGCGAACAGGATGATGACGGCGAGGTAGATCCAGCGCATGGGCGCCTCCTAATCGTCGATCGACCGCGTCGCGCGCAGTCGCCACAACCACCTCAACGAGCGCGGCGCAGGCCGAAGCCTATTCCGATCCAGCCTGCACCGGCGATGATGAGATCGATGCCGAGGAACAGGCCGAGGATGTAGAGGCTCGAGACCGGCCAGCGCACCAGGATCAACAAGCCGAGCAGCAGCGTGATCACGCCTGAGAGCGCCACCCAGATCCAGGGAGTTTCCCGCTTCATGCTGAAGGCCAGGAAGATCCGCATGATGCCCGAGGCCACCAGCGCTGCGCCGAGAATGAGGGTGAGCAGCACGGCCGCGAGCAGCGGATTCTGGAACGTGACGAAGCCCGCGAGAATGTAGAGCACGCCGAGCAGGGCCCAGAGCAGGAATTTGCCCCAGTTCTTGATCTGGAAGGCGCTGAACACTTCGGCGACGCCGGCGATGATCATCATCACGCCGACGATGAGGACGCTCGCGACGGTAGCCATCGCAACGCTGCCAAGCGCGATAAATCCTGCGATGAGATAGACGACGCCGAGTGCGATGATCCAGCCCGACTTGGCACGCAGTGGCGCCGTATCCGAACCGGCCTGGGGATCTCCGATCGTACCTGAAGTATTGGTCATGACGGTCCTCCGATGCGAAAACCTGCCCGACGTTGGTTTGTCGGTTCCCCGACGCGACGGCACGCGGCGCGGATGTTCGACACGTGGATACTAGCGCAACTTCGCGTTGCGATCACCTGATTTTAGTATCGCCGGTCGCGGTTTCGTCGTGCGGGGTCTTACAGCGGCACGATGCTGATCGGCTCGCTGGGATAGGCGATCATTGAGCGCTAGCAGTACGCTGGATCAGCCGTATCCCCTTCCGGCCTGCATAGCAATTTGCCTATTTGGGCAAACATCCACTCCATTTGGCCCGGTGCTGACTTGTTTCAATGGCTTCATGCCATCGCACCCGGCCAATAAAAGCACGATGGCGGTTCGACCGTGCCATCGCGCTTTAGTCGTCAATCAATCGAACAGCACCTTGGTTCGCGCCTCGTTGCGGGCCAAACTGTTGATTTCAGCAAGCGCCATTGCGCTCCTCAGTTCCTCGAGCCAGTCCAGAAATTTGTCGACCAGATACTCCGGGCTCATCGAAAGAGCCGCGACCCTCATCCGCTCTGCTAGCTGATTCATCATCGATCCCCTCTCATTCGAATGAGCTACCCCCTCTCATCCGATGAACCACTCTCTCACGCGTTCGCCAAAGCGCGAAGCGGATAGTTAATAGATGGTAAATGCAGGCAGCAACTGGATCAGCCGCATCCCCTTCAAGCTCGCATGCCCGTTCTTGCCGACGATGATGTGGTCGTGCACGGAAATGCCGAGCGGGGTGGCGAGCTGGACGATCGCCTTGGTCACTCATTGATCAAGGTTTGCACGTAGCGGCGGCGGTAGCGAACACTCACGCCGCACGCATGCGACAACTATTTCCAGATCGTATTTCGTTCGCCCTGAGGCGCGATGTCTATTGACCTTGACGGAGATCGCCCGATGACTCCTGCACGGTGCCACTCATCACGCATGATGTGCGCAACAAGGTCCGCTCTGCCACAAAGCAGACTTCGCCAGATCAGCTTCGATGTCAGTGCGTGAGCCTTTCGTTCAGGTCGGACCGCACGGCAGCTTGGAAACTAAGCCAGTCCCAAGCCGCCATCGACGGCGAGAACCTGGCCCGTCAGCCATTGCGAGGCGGGGCCCGCAAGCTGGACAATCCATTCCGCGACGTCGTCGGGAACGCCGCGCCGACCGAGTGGAATCCGTGCGCGCTCGTCTTCCTTGACGGCTTCTGCCTGTTCCGCAGATAGCCCCATCATCCCGGTCAAGGCGCCGGATTCCGTGGGCCCGGCCGCGACCGCATTCACCCTTATTCCGAGCGGCGCGAGTTCGAGCGCCCAGCAGCGGGTCAGGTGTTCCAGCGCCGCCTTGCTGGCGGCGTAGTGGGATAGTCCCGCCGCCGGCCGGTGACCGAAGGTCGAGGAGATGTTGATGATGGTGCCCTGCGTCGCCTTCAGGTGAGGAAGGGCGGCGCGGGCCAGCAGGCTCGGACCGAACACATTGACGGAAAAGATGTCTGTGATCCGATCGGCTGTCGCATCCGATAACGGAAGGATGGCGCCCGCGCCGGCGTTGTTGACGAGCGCATCCACTCGGCCCCACTTGTCGACCGCCGTGGCGATGGTCCGCCTGGCGTCTTCAGCAGAGGCGGTATTCGCAACGATGCCCGCGATATTCTTATGCGCCGCCACCGTTTGCTCGACGGGGCCGGCGCGGCGGCCGGTGATGAGGACCTTGTCGCCCTGGTTGGCAAAACGGAGCGCGGCCGCCCGACCGATGCCAGAGCTGCCGCCCGTTATGATCATGACTTTTTCGTTCTGCATGTTCGTTCGACTCATCTGTAAAGTTGGAAGTTGGTCAAAGCGGGCATTAAGCGACCGCTTCGGTTTCAGCGGCTCAGTGGTTGCGAGGTATTGAACCAGGGCGCGAACTCATACACGCGCCCTGGTTCGGCCTTAACCCAACGAGCGGTCAGTAGTCCCAGAAGACCGGTACGAAACGGAAGGCGTCGCCGTCGGCCGCCACCCGTCCGATGGACGGGAACGGCAGGTGAGTGGCCACCAGCATCTCGCCGCTCTTAGCCAGCTCCCGCAAAAGACGGACCCGAACGCGCGCCGCCTCTTCGGGGTCGTGTTCGAAACCGTTGTGCCAGTCGGGCTGCTCGAACCCGACAGTAAACACGGCGTCGCCGGCGAACGTCAGCCCGTCATCGCCGGACGCCACGCGGACCACGCTGTGCCCGGGAGTGTGACCGCCGGTGCGACGGGCGACCACGCCCGGCGCAATCTCGTGCTCCTCATCGAACGTCCGCAGGTTGCTCCCGTACTCGCTCACGAACCGCTTGGCGGCCGACCGAAGCGCATCCGGGAAACCCTGCGGCATGGAGGTGTGGGAGAAATCGGGCGACTCCCAGAACTTGACCTCGGCGGCCGCCACGTGGATCCGCAGGTCTTTACGCAGTCGCTCCTTCACCCCCTCGACGAGCAGCCCGCCAATGTGGTCCATGTGCATGTGGGTCAGCACCAGGTCGGTCACGGACCCGAGATCGATGCCGGCGGCCTCCAGTCGCTTGATCAACTGGCCGGCCCGCGGCAAGTTCAAGTCCGGATCGGACCCTAGTCCAGCGTCAATGAGGATGGTCTTGCCGCCGCTACGCACCACGACCACGTTCAGCGCCCAGTCGAACGCGTCCTGCGGCAGGAACATGTCTTTCAGCCAGGCCGCGCGGTCGGCCGGGTCGGCGTTGTGTCCCAACATTTGGGTTGGGAGCGGCAGCACTCCATCGCTGACCACCAGCACATCAATGTCGCCTACCTTCAGCGCGTAGCGCGACGGAACGAGCTCTTCGGGTCCCGATGTAACGGGGTATGAGGTATTGTGCAGGTTCATGATCGTCTCCTGTTTCATGGTAAAGGTGCCTGGTTGGTTTGGTTCTGGCTGGTCTTGGTTGAGCAGGCCGCGCAGCCAGGGGAGCGCGGCCGCCATCGCTTGGGGCGTCTAGAGATTGGTCACGCGCTCCGGATCGGCCGACGCGAGCGCCGCGGCGCGCTCGGCGCGGGGCGGGTAGATCCAGACAGTATTGATCTCCTGCTTGGTCTTCTTGGCGACGTCGCCGACCATCTCGACCTTGCGCTCCCAGCCGCGCGTGAACAGAGCGCCAGCTTCGCCGAGGTCGAGGCAGGTGACGTAGGCCTTCTGGTGATACGGCCTGGTCGAAACGCCCAGGAGTTCGGCGGCGGCATTGTTGCCGGCAAAGGCGCCCATACGCGTGGCGTGCTGGCACGACATCAACGCGTAGTTGCCTTCGTCGTCGCATGCGGCCCGCGCAGCATCGCCGGTGGCGAAGACGCCGGCGACACCCGGCACGCGCAGATCGCGATCCACCAGCAGCCGGCCGAAATTGTCGCGCTCGGTGGGAATCTGCGCCGTCAACGGCGCGGCGCGGATGCCGGCCGCCCAGACCACTGTCTCGGTTTCGATGTGTTCGCCGGTCGACAGGGTGACGCCGGATTTGTCGAGCGAGGCGACGCCGGCCCCGAGCCGGGTCTCTACGCCGAGCTTGCGCAACGCTTCCTCGATCACTGGGCGAGGGCCTTCGCCCATGTCGGGAGCGATCGCACTGTTGCGGTCGACGATGATCACGCGTGTCTTGGCGTCCTTGCCAAGGATTTCGCGCAAGCGCGCGGGCAGCTCCGTTGCTGCCTCGATGCCGGTGAAGCCGCCGCCGGCGACGACAACCGTATCGCGCCCGTTGATGGCCGGCCGGTCGGCCAGGCTGTGTAGATGCTTGTCGAGCGCGATTGCGTCATCGAGCGAGTCAACACTGAAGCCGTGATCTGCAAGGCCCGGAATGTTGGGGCGGAAGAGGCGGCTGCCGGTGGCCACCACGAGACGGTCGTAGGACAGAGTCTTTCGCGGGCCCTTTGGAGTCGTGATCTGCACCGTTCGAGCATCGGTGTTGATCGTCTCGGCGCTGCCCTGAATGTAGTCGACATCGATCGCCTTGAGGACGTCAAGCAGCGGCGCGGTCAGGGTTTCGGGCTTCGGTTCGTAAAGCCGCGGGCGGACCACCAGCGTCGGCTCCGGTGCAACCAGCGCGATCTCGAGTTCTTCGGGCGAAACGCCCTGGATGTCGCGCAGGCGGGCGGCGGAAAGTGCAGCGTACATGCCGGCGAAGCCGGCGCCGATGATGACTAGTCGCATGTGGTTTGATCCTGGTTTTGAGTGTTTTCGATGAAAAGACGTAAGCGAAGGCGCTAGGCCGCGATGAACGAGAGCAGCTCGGCGTTGATGAGGTCGGCATGGGTCGTGCACATACCGTGCGGCAGCCCCTCGTAGATTTTGAGAGTGCTGCGCTTCAGCAGCTTCGCCGACAGCGGCGCAGAATCGGCGACGGGCACGATCTGGTCGTCGTCACCGTGCAGGACGAGCGTGGGCACAGTGATGCTCTTCAGGTCCTCGGTGAAGTCCGTTTCCGAGAACGCCTTGATCCCGTCATAGTGCGCGTTGGCGCCGCCCATCATGCCTTGGCGCCACCAATTCCAGATGATTGCTTCCGATGCCTTGGCGCCCGGACGGTTGTAGCCGTAGAACGGGCCGCTGGCGAAATCGAGATAGAACTGCGATCTGCCGGCGGCGAGCTGCTTGCGTAGGCCGTCGAACACTTCGATCGGCAGGCCGCCGGGATTGGCTTCCGTCTTAAGCATCAACGGCGGCACGGCGCTGATCAGTACCAGTTTTGCGACGCGATCCTTGCCGTGACGCGCGACGTAGCGCGCGGCTTGGCCGCCGCCGGTGGAATGGCCGACGTGAATGGCGTTGCGAAGATCGAGGTGCTCGACGACCGCCGCGGCATCGGCGGCATAGTGGTCCATGTCGTGGCCGTCGCTCACCTGGCTTGAGCGACCGTGACCGCGGCGATCATGGGCGATGACGCGATAGCCCTTGCCGACGAAGAAGAGCATCTGCGTCTCCCAGTCGTCGGAGCTCAGCGGCCAGCCGTGGTGAAAGACGATGGGCTGGGCGGATTTCGGTCCCCAGTCCTTGTAGAAGATCTGTACGCCATCCTTGGTGGTGACGGAGGTCATGGGATCAGTCCTTTGAGAGGGGAATGTCGAAGAGTCTTTTTCCTTGCCGGTCGCCGAAGAGGAGCGGACGGTGAGCGAAGTCGCGTAAATGAGCGCGCTTGCGAGCACTTTCCGGCGCGAAGTAGTTGCAAGCTGGCTGATGGATTTGTTCCTGACCATTTTCTTGTCTTCCCTGGTGTTGGCGAATGCTCCGTGATGTCTTAGCGAACCAGTCCTGCGGCTGCGCCAGCGCGATTGCTGCCATCGCAGAGCGATTGCTGTTACCGAAAGCGTCGTCGCCAATCGCTCGGGGTTTCTCCGGTCAGCCGCCTGAACGCCGCAGCGAAGGCGGTCTGGGAGGCATAACCAAGCGCGGCGGCAACCGACACGACCGACGCGTCGGTGTCGCGCAGCATGTTCATGGCCTGCTCGAGTCGGTGCTGGCGCAGCCAGGCATGCGGCGAAAGCCCGGTGCTTTCCTTGAAGGCACGGCAGAAGTGGAAGCGCGACAGTCCAGCATCCGAAGCGAGCGCTGCGAGCGAGACGTCCGCATCGCTATCGGAACGCAGGCGTTCGATGGCGCGGAGCAGGACCTTCGGCGCGAGGCCGCCCACGACCGGCGGGGACACGATCGGCGAGCCGGCGTGCGCGGCCAGTAGACGGTTGGCCAAAAGATCCGTCAGTTGCTGCCTGAACAGGGCATCCAACGCCGCGCTGCCCTCAAGCGCATCCGCCGCACTCATGAGCAATCGGGATGTAATGAGGTCGGTGTGCCCCGTTCTTTCCAGGAGATCGCCGGGAGCGGCCAGGTCGGCTTCGCCGGCAACACGTTCGAGCGTTCTGTGCGGAAGGTAGAGCTGAACGACATGCATGGGCTTGTGAATGTCCCACCGGGAGGTCGAACCGGCCGGAATGATCGTCACACCCCCGGGACGCGCCGTTGCAATCGCGGCTGATCTCCCGGTGCGCCGCTCCAGGCGCTGCGAGCCGGCGGGGTAAGTCATGATGACGTGATCAGCCATGGGCTCGACGACGTCGTGCACGGGCTCATGTTTCCAATAGGCGATTGCGCCGCTGGACGGGTCGGAGGCCATGCGAAGGGGCGCGGTCCTGAGCACGCGCGCCATCTCCACATCGGCAGGGCGCCGGTCGGCATCGGGCGACTGGTGTTGGCGCGCCTCAGACGCCGCCGACGGATCCTCATGCGAGGAATCGCGCAAGATCGGCTTACTCATGGTTTTGTCCTCGGGCTAGGGAAGCCGGGTACGGTATGACGAGCAGCTCCCGCTAGTCGTCATGATCCGGAATGGTCAGGTTCTTTTCGTCGCTATCCACGACGAAACGGCAAGCAGACGCGCGGGCCCTGTCTTGCTCGCGATGCGCCGGGCGTCGTGAGTATCGATTTGCGGGCCTTGGTCGTGCCCGTCACTGGCGGAGCCCGGCCAGCCAGTCCTCGAAACGTACGGCGCCGAGCCGGGGATTCTGGCCCGGCGTGAGAGACCGATCGTCCAGTTCTGCTCCGAAATAGCGAGCATGGATGTCGGCGACGACCTTGCGCGGGTCCTTTGTCGCCGTCAGATATTGCCGGGCGAAGTCATCGAGAGTGAACGGTTCCGGTCCGGCCAGCTCAACGATGCCGTTGACCGGACCGCCGAGCGTGACGTCGGCCAGGGCGGCAGCGACGTCGTCCGAAGCCACGGGCTGAAACAGGGCAGGCGACAGCCTGACGATTTGTCCATCAGCAGAAGAATCGACGATCCCGCCGACGAACTCGAAGAACTGGGTCGCGCGCAAGATCGAGTAGGAAATCTTCGAGGCCTTGATCAGGCTTTCCTGCACCAGCTTGGCGCGGAAGTAACCGTTTTCCGAAAGGCGGTCGACCCCGACAACGGACAGCGCTACATGATGGCGTACCGAGGCGGCGGCCTCGGCGGCGAGAAGATTGCGGCCTGACGTTTCGAAGAATTTCAGAACCGCACGGTCCTCGAAGGAGGGCGAATTTGCAACATCGACGACAATCTCGGCGCCCGAAAGCGCTCTGTCGAGACCCTCGCCGGTGATCGTGTTGACACCCGTGCTGGGAGATGCCGCGATCACCTCGTGGCCTTTCTGACGGAGCTTGCTCGCGAGCTTCGTTCCGATGAGCCCGGTACCGCCAATAATGACAATCTTCATGACTTTCCCTCGACTTTCGGGCCACCAATGGCCTTGCTTGTGAAAGCGAGGGGAGATTGCGCCCAAGCTGGCCGAAAAGCCTTGCAGCCATGTTGGATTGCGATTGGATTTACCTTGGAAATTTGTCCAAGCGGCGCGCGGAGCGCCAATTTCATTTGAAGATTAGGCCATTCGGAATTTCGTGTTGAACATCGCGCGCCGGGTCGGGGCCAAGCCGCCGGTTGATGTTGTAGCCGCGAGCGCGTGCACGGTGGTCGCGCACCGATTACCGGACAAGGCCTCATTTCCCGCCTTGCAAGGGTGTTGAACAATTGTTATATTTTGTTCAACGCTGGAGATTGCCATGGTTATGCGGACCCGCACGTCGACAGAGACCGAGGAGCACATTGCGCTTAAGCGCAATCGGCTCGTGCTCGAGCAGGCGCGCGCCGTCGGGCTGCTCGGTGAGGCCAAGAACACGCGCTTGTCCGGGCGCGTGCCGGCAGGCCTGATCGAAGCGGCAAAGAAGCGGGCTCACGTATCTTCCGATACCGAACTTCTAGAGCTCGCGTTGTCGCGCTTGGCGCTCGAAGACGATTTCGGCGCGCGTCTTGTCCGGCGCAAGGGAAGCGTCCCGGCAGATATCGATCTTGCCATTTGATCTCCAGGGAACGTTGCGGAGGCTGAAGCCGCACAAGCGTTTGGAGCGGTTGACGCGACGAGCGGATTCCGAGCTTGCCTGGGCATCCGACGAGCCGCTCATCGGCGGCGCGCTAATTCTCGATACCAGCGTTTACCTCGACGTCTTGCAGGCACGCACGCCGGACGCCGTCGATGAATTGCTGACATATCGCGTCTGCCACCACTCGGCCGTCTGCCTAGCCGAACTAACGCATGTGTTCGGGCGGCTCGATCCGGCCCACCCCTCAACGAGTGGGGTTCTGCAAACGGTACGGGATGTGATTGAAGACATTCCGCAGCATCGCTTGCAAGCTCCAGACACGGCAATGTGGGGCGAAGCGGGAATGCTTGCGGGTGAGCTCGTTCGTCTCAGCGGCGCGCCGAAGGGTGCGGGTCATGAGCGGAAATACCTCAACGATGCGCTCATCTATCTTCAGGCGCGGGGTATCGGTGCCAGCATATTGACAGGGAATGTCGGCGACTTCGACTTCCTGAACCAACTTGCTCCGGGAGTTCCGATCATTCTGTATCGGCAGGCGTAAGCCAATGCCCGCAGTCGCTCAGAAAATTCCCGCGGTGTCACCCAGGAATCCGGGTAGCGAAGGATTGGAAGCGCCTACAGCAGTCAAGGCCACGGCGCACGCGCGGCATTCCACACGATAATCCGGATAGCCGAAGATTATTGTCTGACGCCGGCAGGCGGGAACTCAAAGACGATTCGGACGCATCCCTGTTGGACCGCGGCTTTTCGATCTTCTGATCCTTCGGGGGGTAGAAGCAGGAGTAAGCGGTGCCGTTACTCCGGCAATCCCGCTCTTCGCAGGCCTTCCACGGCTACCGCGAAATCCTTCGGTTGGACCAGCAGCCAGTCATCGAGCTTGCCAATGCGCAGCGTGGGATCGAGCCGACGCACGTGGTGCATGGCTTGTCGCGCTTCTTCCTCCCGGCCTGCCAGCGCATGGCTTGCGGCCATAAAGGCCGCAACCCGCAGCACATTCGGTACCTCCCGCCATGCCATCTCTAAACAGGCGACAGCCGCATCAAATCGCCCGGAATACAAATGCCCCATCGCGATTCCGGTCTGCATTTGAAATGTCTCCGGATCCAGCGGACTGAGGCGCATGGCACGCGTGAAATATTCGATCGCACTATCATGTTTGCCGAGGGAAATTCGCTGGTACCCGCCGAGGTACCAGATCGTCGAGAGATTGGGATTGAGCACCATGGCCCTGTCGACATAGGTGACGCAACTTTCGAGGTCACCGCCAAAATGAGGCCATGCGTGCCCGCCTCTGGTCAGAGCGACCGCGTCATTCTTTCCCAGCGTCACGGCGTGTCGGCACAATCGCGCAGCCTCGTTGCCGTCTGCCTCTCGATCGTTGAGCCAACGATTCATCTTGCGCCAGTAGTAGCACCACGCCGCCATTCCATACGCGGAGGCGAACTCCGCATCGAGCTCGATCGCCTTGTAGAATAGCGGCAATGCCTCATCGAGGCCGGCCCTGGTCGCAAGGTGAAATTTGGTCAATCCACGCAAGTAATAGTCATAGGCGTGGAGGCTTTCGGTCGGCTTTCGGCTCGCACGCTCGATTTCGGCAAGCTCAAGCTGCGGCGCGATCGCACTGACGACGCCTGCGGCGACCGTGTCCTGCAGCTCAAAGATGTCGTCGAGGGTGCCTTCGAAACGCTCGGCCCAGAGATGCACGCCATTGGTCGCATCAATGAGTTGCCCGGTGATGCGCACCCTTGTCGCCACCTTGCGCACGCTGCCTTCAAGCACATATCGCACGCCCAATTCGCGCCCCACCTGTCGGACATCCACGGCCCTGCCCTTGTATGTGAAGCTCGAATTCCGGGCGATAACGAACAGCCAGCGTATCCGCGACAAGGCCAGGATGATGTCCTCAACAACACCATCGGCGAAGTACTCCTGCTCGGGATCACCGCTCAGGTTCTGAAACGGCAGGACGGCAACCGAGGGCTTGTCAGGAAGAGACGGCTCCTGGCGCTCATTCGAGTTAGCCTGCTCCGCGTTTCGGATGATGGCGCTATCGGGGCCTTTTGCCTCAACCTCGCCCACGAACCGGAGGCCCTTGCGGGCAATCGTTCGGATCAGGCGCTGTTCCTGGCCGCTATCGCCAATAGCTTTGCGCACCGCGTTGATATGGCTGGTGAGCGTTGATTCAGAGACGATGCGCCCGCTCCACACGGTGTCCAGCAGTTCATCCCTGGTGACGACGCGGTCGCGGGCTTGCACCAGGTAGACCAGCAGGTCGAACACCCTTGGGCCAATTGCAATTGCGGCCGAGCCGCGGGTGAGCTCCCGCCGATTAAGGTCAAGTACGTAGTCGGCGAACAGGAACTGCACCTTGGGTCCTTTGGTCGCATGCACGGGTGGCGAGCACTACGGCATAGCGCCAAAGCACCACCACCGGCAAGTCAAGGCATTGAGAGCACGTTGATAATCGGTAGTATACTTGGATTTCTTGAAGCAGCACGATTCGCTTTCGGTCCTGCGATCGGGTCACACGGTACACGGGGCGTCTTGTAGACATCGTGCCTCCGAAGCTCGGCCAATTTTGTCCCTTGCGCTCCAGGTCCCTCAACTCGCAGCGAGAGACACGCTCCAGCGGTCCTGAGAATTTCCAGTCATCAGCGAAAAAGGATTGGGCCAATTCGCCGGGATACAACCGCCTAACTACGGTCTCCTCGATAGGAGGCTTTGTTCTTTCCGATGTCGCCTGTTGGCAGATACCGTTGAAGAAGTCCTCTTCAGCTTATGAACGAAATTTTTCAGCACTATTGGTGCGTCTAACGCTCGGCGACGTGGGGGACCTCATCGATTCGCGCAAAACCGACCAGTGACTCCCGTACTTGTCTTACAAGGGCTCCCCGCGGCAGAGACAACCAAAAACTGACATTCGCGAGATCTTTGGGGCCGCTCGATTTTCGACTTTTTCAACAGTATCGGCACTTTTCAGATCTTGCGCGGTATCTGACTTGAGTCCGGAATGCGCTCCTCCTCTGAATTTATGGGTTCACGCCCTACTAGATCAGCTTCAGCGCCTTGAGGCTCGAATGACCGTTCTTGCCGACGATGATGTGGTCGTGCACGGAAATGCCGAGCGGGGTGGCGATCTGGACGATCGCCTTGGTCATATGGATATCGGCCTGCGAGGGCGTCGGATCGCCGCTAGGATGGTTGTGCACCAGGATCAGCGCGGTCGCCGATAGTTCGAGCGCGCGCTTGATCACCTCGCGCGGATAGACCGGGGTGTGGTCGACGGTGCCGGTCTGCTGAATTTCATCCGCGATCAACTGGTTGCGTTTGTCGAGGAACAGCAGGCGGAACTGCTCCTTGTCGGCGAACGCCATGCCGGTCCGGCAGTACTCGATTACGTCGTTCCAGGACGATAGCGCGATCTTGCGCTTGATCTCGCCCTTTGCCACCCGGCTCGCCGCCGCGGCGAGCAGCTTGATCTGGTTGATCGAGGCCTCGCCGATGCCATCGATCTCGCGCAGGCGGGCGACCGGCGCATGAATGACTTCGGCGAACGAGCCGAATTTTTTCAATAGCGCCTTCGCCAGCGGCTTGGTGTCGCGCCGGGGCAAAGCGGGAAACAGCGCCATCTCCAGCAGTTCATAGTCGCTCAGCGCCTCCGGCCCGGCACTGTAAAACCGCTCGCGCAGCCGTTCACGGTGGCCGTGATAATGCGGCGTCTCGGTGGGTTGATCTGGTGTATCACTGGTCTTGGCGGGCATCGGCACTAACAATTGCCGTGCCGGTCAGCTTTTGCAACTCTGAAGTGTCAGGCCAGCCGACGATTTCGGATAGAGGAAAAGGCGCCGCGCGAAGCACGGCGCCTCCGGTAGTTTCAAGCCAGCCGCGCTATCAGGCCTTCACGGCTGCGAACGCATAGCCGTTGCCGTCCTTCGACAGCGTGCCGACGTTCGGGAAACCGAAATGATAGCCGGCGATCATGCCTTTTTCGGCAATGACGCGATCGAAGAACGCGCGCCGCGTGGCTTCCGCCTGGGGGCCATCCGTGTCGAACATCGAGAACCAGCCGGGATTCTTGACGAACAACTGAGGGATACCGGTGACGTCGCTCTGGATGAACAGTTGCTGCCCGCCCGATGCCACCAGGAAGGACATGTGGCCGACGGTGTGGCCGGGCGTGGCAATGGCGCGCACGCCGGGGACCAGTTCGGCGCCGTCGGCATATTGCTTGATGTTCTTCCAGGTCGGGAAGGTGGACTGAATGCGCCGCACATTGCCGCGAGCAGTTATCGAACTTGTCCGGGCCGATCCCGCTGGCGGTCAAAGCCTTCTTGACGTCGTCGAGCGAGGCGTTCTTGACGAAGCCGTCAGCCAGAACCCGCTCGATGCTGCCGTCATGCAGGCTGAAGACCTCGATGTCGCCGACCTTGTATTTGAGGCTGTCCGCGGCGCGCTGCGCATGCGCCGCGCCGATGAATGAAACCGGCGCCTTGAGGCCGAAAACGAGCGCTGCCCCCGTGCTCCCGAGGACCAGATCGCGACGTGAAATCTCGAACATTGCCCTTGCTCCCTTTTGTTGATCCTTAAGCCCGCCTGGCCCTTTGTTCCGAAGGGCTCACGCTACATGCTACCCCGCACAACCCAGCATATTCCGGTGCGATTCCGGCTCAATGACAGGCGGTTGCGGCGGTGCGGGAGGACCCGCCGGGAGGCAGGACGAGGATGACCCGCCGGCCCCAATTGTGCGGTAACAGATGGCTTGTCCGCGGGTCGATCGGGTTCATGGCTGGAATCGCCGTACCAGCCATCGACGATGAGGTGACGTCGATATTGACGATTCCGCTGAGGATCTAGGGTTGAACGGTATTCAATACCTCCCACAACGTCATCGGGGCTCCGCCCCAATGCCAGAATGAGTAGCCTTGGTAATTTCTGGCGTTGCACAGCCGAATGAATTCCCGGGCGCGCTCGGCGCAGGCCGACGCCGAGGCACAGCCGCCTTCGGCCGTTCCAATGAAGCCCGCGCCGACCGGGACGAACGGAATCGTCAAATGTGCATTGCCCGTCTCCGCGCGGTCGACGCGGTTGGCGACGCTGGGACTGGCGCCATAATAGGTTTGCGGGAAGTTGATATGCGCCTTCTTGGCGATCTCGTTGAATTTCGGCAGCCAGCCGTCGATATTTTGCGGAATGTCGTTGCTGGATATTCCAAGCGGTTTTTCGAGGTTGTCTGCAATTTGCCGCATCGCAGCGGCGTAAGCCTTCGCTTCCGCCAGGTCGCCATGAAAGTATGCGCTCGTTCCCTCGGCATCCATGATCATGCCGTCGAGTTCGAACTCCTCAACGAGATCGCCGAGCAGCTTGGCCTCTTTCTTCGCAACGGCAGTCGTCGCGCAATGGGGGACCTGCCAGCCCCAAATCTCGATACCGTTGTCACGCGCCAGGCGGATCAGTTCCTTGAAGTCGCGCGCAACACCATCTCTCACATTCGCATAACGCGAAGTTCCGTCCGCAACTTTCACCCACAGCGCTGAAAGGTTGGCCCGTTTGGCTTTCGCGATAATTTCTGCCGGACTGCCTTCCGCGGCCACCACTTCACGAAGCTTCCAGATATACATGCTGCGCTGGCCCACTCTTCGTCCTTCCCCTTATGATGGCATCAAGATCGTTCAGCGGTTTCTTCGCGTTCCGGCGTCTCAGCACCTACCGGGCACTTGCAGGCATGGCTCGCGGCCGGGACGGTCCACGCGGAACGCCTCGATGAAGCGGCCTTCCTTTTGGGTCACGAACACGGTTTTGCCGTCAGGACCGCCAAAGGTGAGGTTGGTCGGCTGTTTTCCGTTCAGGGGCACCTCGCGCTGGAGCGATCCATCGGCGCCGATGATGGCGATTTTACCGGCCGAAAGCCGCGCGAGATAAATCCGGCCGTCGAGGTCGGTACGCAGGCCGTCGACCTCGAAATCCGCAAAACCCCTGACCAGCCGCGGGTCGAGCAATTTGCTGCCATCGAGGCGATAGGCCCATACCTGCCGCGAATTCGACTCGCTGACGTAAAGCGTCGCGCCGTCCGGGCTCAGATCGATTCCGTTGGTCACGCCGAGGCGCCTTGTGCTGGACATCACTTCGCCGCGACCTTTGCCGTCCGCGCCGCGGGTAATGCGCCAGATCTGGCCGCCCGCGGGCGATGCAAATTGCGGGTCGCTGGCATAGAGCGTGCCGTCCGCCGCGATCGCCAGGTCGTTTGGCTGATTGAACCGATCGGAATGAAAATAGACCTGCGGCGTGGTTTCGCCGCGTTCAATGACCCAGACATTGTGCTTCTTGAAATCAGCGACGTACATCCGCCCGCCGCGATCGAAACGAATGCCGTTACCGATGCTGCCCACAGGAAGCAATGCGAAGAGCTGGGATTGCGAGGCGCCAGCCGCGACCTTGCCGATACTGCCGCTCTGTTGAAAATTGACAACGTAGAGGTTGCCGGATGCGTCGACCGCGGGACCTTCGATGCCGGGAGTATACTCGCCCTGCGGCGTGATCCTCTTGCTTACGAACAGGGGGTCCTCGGCCGCGTTGCTCTGGCCTGCGAAGAAAACGGCGCATGCGATGAGGTAGGTCGCAACCAGTTTCGCTCCCCGTTCTATCGTCGTCACCGTCAGCTCCCTGTTGCAACGAATTGTGACGGATGCAATGATGGGTTGCAGTGCATTTTATCGACACGCTTGTCTTGAGGAAAGAGAAATGCGTTCGGTACGTTTCGCCCTCGTCACCATGGGCTTGCTGGGCTGCATTGGTGGCAGCTCTGAGGCGCAACAGACCTCGTCCATCCCCCTCAAGCGAATGACGATCCAGGGTGACTTTGCGGTCAGTGAAGGCGCGGCCGCGACCGACATCAGCGGGATGGCTTGCCTGCCGGAAGGCACGCCGCGAAAGTGCCTGCTGGTCAACGACGAGAACAAGAACGCGCAGTTCGCCGCGATCCAGGAAGATCGCATGGTCGTCGGAGACCCTGTGCCGTTGATCGGCAGCGCGCCGGACTCACGGACGCTCGGACGTCCACCGGACGAGACCTGCGAGAAAGCAGATGATTTCAAGGATTTGGACGGTGAGGGGGTCGCGTATGCCGCGCGCTATTTTTATGTCGCCGGTTCGCACGGATGCGGACGCTCCAGGGGCAAGTTCCGGCTATCTTCCTTTATCCTCGCGCGGGTGCGGGTCGATCGGCAGGGACAACCGGCCGATCGCGCCGGCAGGCCGCTGGCGCGCGAAAACTTCGCGCAAGCGGTTGAGACCACCTATCGCGTCTCGGATCTGTTGAAACGCACCGGAAAGGCGGCGGCATTTTTCGGCAAGGATCTGGAATCCGCTGACGGACTGAACATCGAAGGCGTCGCGGTGCAGGGCGACACGATCTGGTTCGGCTTGCGGGGACCTGTGCGCAAGAACAAAACCGCTTATCTGGTATCCGGCGATATCGCCGACCTGTTCAAGGCCGGAAACAAGCGAAGCAAAGCCAAGCCCGAAGTCGTTCCGATCGATCTTGATGGGCTGGGAATCCGCGACCTCGCGCCATTGCCCGACAAGCGTCTGCTCGTCGTCGCCGGCGCGGCCCATGGGCCGGAAGTCCCCTTCAAGCTCTTTGTCGTCGATCCGGCCAAAGACAGGGTGACGCCGATCGGGCCGCTCGCGGCGGTGACAGGGCAGGTCGACGGCGAGATGAAAACAGGCAAGGCCGAGGGCGTGACGGTTCTCGATATGACGGGCGACAAGGCGCAGATTGTGGTCTTGTTCGACAGCCTTCCGAACGGCGCGCCGCACCTGGCCAATGTTTCGATTCCCGCGCGCAACAAGCCGCGATGAGTTTGCTCGCGTGGCGCCCTGCCTGCGAACTCATTCGGTTATGTGGCTGGATCGTTGGCAGGCTGGAACCAGGCTTCCGCCCAATTATGCCGGAGCCCAACTATGCCGGAGTCAGTGGCTTCTCGCCGTTGCGCTGCGACAGCGTGAAGATCTCGACGCCGGTCGCGGTCACGCCGACCGAATGCTCGAACTGTGCCGACAGCGAACGGTCGCGCGTCACCGCGGTCCAGCCGTCCGACAGGATTTTTACATGCGGCTTGCCGAGATTGATCATCGGCTCGATGGTGAAGAACATGCCGGGCTTCAGCATCACGCCCTCGCCGGGCCGGCCGATATGGATGATGTTCGGCTCGTCATGGAACATGCGTCCCAGCCCATGGCCGCAGAAATCGCGCACCACGCTCATGCCCTGCGGCTCGACGAAACTCTGGATGGCGTGGCCGATGTCGCCGGTGGTGGCGCCGGGCTTCACCGCAGCGATGCCGCGCATCATGGCTTCATAGGTTACTTCGATCAGCCGCTCGGCCTTGCGCGCGATCGGGCCGATCACATACATGCGGCTGGAATCGCCGTACCAGCCTTCGACGATAAAGGTGACGTCGATATTGACGATGTCGCCCTCTTTCAGCGCGCGGTCGCCGGGCATGCCGTGGCAGACCACGTGATTGATCGAGGTGCAGGTCGAATAGCGGTAGCCGCGATACATCAGCGTCGCCGGATAGGCGCCGTGGTTGAAGGCGAAGTCGCGGACGAATTCGTCGATCCGGGAGGTCGGAACGCCTGCCTTGACGATGTCGGTGAGCTCGTCGAGGCACTTTGCGACCAGCGCGCCCGCCTTGCGCATGCCGGCGAACCCGCTCGCGCCATGCAGTTTAATCTGGCCGGTTTTTCGCAAAGAGGTGTCAGACGCTTCAATATAGCTCATGGGGCGGTCATGCTTCGGAGGAACGGGAACGATTGGTTTAATGGTCTAATTTAGTGATCAGAGCGGTCTGCGGCAAGTCGAGGTTAAGGCGCCGGAGCTCCAAAAAGACTTGCATCTAGCCGGAAACTTCCACCACCTGCTCGACCGGCAGCGCACCGCCGCGGACGCGGATTTCGCGGACCGGATAGGGAACACGGATCCCCTCGCGCTTGAAGGCGTCCCACAGCGCCAGCATCACCTCGCTCTTTACGTTGTCCATGCCATCGGGATCGGCGATCCAGAAGGTCAGCGAAAACTTCATGCCGGCCTCGGCGAATTCGGTCAGGATGCAGTTCGGCGGCTTGTTCTTGATGGCGCGCGGGGCAGCCGCAGCGATCTCGATCGCCAGCTTGCAGACGAGGCGGGGATCGGCGTCGTAATTGGTGCTGAACAGCACCTTCACCAGCGTGTTCTTGTCGGTATAGGTCCAGTTCACGACCTTCTGCGTCACCAGATCCTCGTTCGGGATCAGGAACTCGCGGCCGTCGCCGGCGGCGACCGAGATGTAGCGCGTCTTCATCGCGCTGATCCGGCCCGAGCTGTCGCCGATGGTGACGAGATCGCCGGGTTTCACCGACTTGTCCGCCAGCAGGATGATCCCTGAGATGAAATTGGCGACGATCTTCTGCAGGCCGATACCGATACCGACGCCGACCGCGCCGGAAAACACCGCCAGCGCCGAAAGGTTGATGCCGACGGCGCCGAGCGCGACGATGACGGCGACCGTCAAGAGCCCCATCCGGATCATCTTGACCAGCAGCACCTGAATGGACGGGGTGAGGTCGGCGGAGCGGTTGATCCGGCTTTCAATGAAATTGCTGGCGATGTTGGTCAGCCATAGCGCCAGGATCAGGAGCGCGCCGAGCTTGATCAGAACCAGCGGCGTCAGCCGCAAGCCGCCGAGAACGATCGAGACGGAATCCGAATCCAGCAACTGCAGGGTCGGCTCGAGCTGGCCGATGACACTGAGAGCTGCCACCAGCCAGGCCGACAGCGACACCAGCCTGACGATGAACTCGTTGCGAATGACCGACGTCACCAGCCGGATCACGAGCCAGGCCACCGCAAGCTTGGCGGAAACCGCCAGCAAATAGCTGCGGCTCGGCCAGGTCGAGTGGACCATCACGAAGCGCTCCACGATCACCAGGATCGCGAACACGACGGTGGAGGTGCTGCCGACCAGAACGTGGGCGAAGCGGCGCAGCGCTACCGGCCACCGCATCGCAAGCGAGGTCATGTCGACGCGGGCGCGAATGGATGCCTCGCTGGCCCAGGCAATGCCGCCGGCGGTGAGGATCAGGCCAAATTGCAGATAGAACCAGGGCGAGGTGACCTCGGCGCCGAGCGAGCGCGCGGTAGCGTGCAAGAACTCGATGATCTCTTTCAGGTCCATCGGCCAAATCTCGTTTGGGGCTGCCCGGCCCGCCGGACAAAGTTGATTCGCGAATAGCAGGCAGATTCTCATAAGCGCCGGGCGGATGCCATCGGCACAGCAGGCGCGGGGGCAGGTCAGGCCCCTAAAATCGGGCACATTGCCACTAACGCAGAAATGGGTTGGCGTTCAACTGTGGCAACGATAAGGATGCAATTGCAAGTATTTGCCAGGATTGTTGAGGTTACTGCGGAGATTCATGGCTTCTCTCGACTCGGTCAGCATCGCCATCTTTCTGGGCGCTGTTCTGGTGATGGCGGGCATCCTGTCGAGCCTGCTCGCGCTGCGCTTCGGGGCGCCGCTGCTGCTGGTGTTCCTCCTGATCGGCATGCTGGCCGGCGATGCCGGGCCGGGCCAGCTCTCCTTCGATGACGTCCGCACCACCTATCTGGTGGGATCGGTGGCGCTGGCGCTGATCCTGTTCGACGGCGGTCTGCGAACCAGGTTTCAAAGCATCCGTACTGTGCTGGCGCCATCGATGGTGCTGGCAACCGTCGGCGTGCTGGTCACCGCGCTGGTTGCCGCGCCGGCCGCCAAATATGCGCTCGATCTGAACTGGACCGAGGCGCTGCTGGTCGGCGCCGTGGTGGCATCGACCGATGCCGCGGCGGTGTTCCTGCTCGTTCACACCCAGGGCCTGCGCCTGCGTCCCCGCGTCGGC
Organism: Bradyrhizobium sp. AZCC 1678; assembly: GCF_036924765.1. Taxonomy (NCBI): domain Bacteria; kingdom Pseudomonadati; phylum Pseudomonadota; class Alphaproteobacteria; order Hyphomicrobiales; family Nitrobacteraceae; genus Bradyrhizobium; species Bradyrhizobium sp. AZCC 1678. The sequence continues at coordinate 145,627 of NZ_JAZHSE010000001.1, read as the reverse complement.
GCAACCCTGGAAGCCGAATCCGGCACCAACGACCCGTTCGCGATCTTTCTCACCCTGATGCTGGTCGAATTCATTTCACTCGGCGAGAGCTCGCCCGCGCATGTTGTGCTGGAGCTCGCGCGCGAAGGCGTGCTCGGCGCCGTCCTCGGCGTGATCGGTGGCCGCCTGGTGGTGGTGGCGCTCAATCGCATGGCGCTGCCGCAAGGCCTGCATGCGCCCTTTGTCACGACCGCTGCGCTCGTGATCTTCGGCGTGGCGCAGATCTCGCACGCCTCCGGATTTCTCGCGGTCTATCTCGCCGGCATCATCATCGGCAACCGGCCGACGCGCGCGCATAATTCGGTGGTGACGTTTCTCGACGCCGCGACCTGGCTGGCGCAGATCGTGATGTTCGTTCTGCTGGGCCTGCTGGCATCGCCGCAGCGCCTTCTGGACAGCGTGGGTCCCTCGGTGGTCGTGGCGCTGGTGCTGATGCTGGTGGCGCGGCCGCTCGCGGTGCTGCTGTGCCTCATGCCATTCCGGTTCAACTGGCGCGAAAAGGTCTTCATCGCCTGGACCGGCCTGCGCGGTGCGGTCGCGATCTTTCTCGCCTCGATCCCGATGCTGGTCGGGCTGTCGAAAGCCTATCTCTATTTCGACGTCGCCTTTGTCGTGGTCGTCATCTCGCTGCTGCTGCAGGGTTGGACGCTGGCGCCGGCGGCGCGGTGGCTGCATGTGGCGCTGCCACGCGTCGACCGCGGTCCGCGGCGCGTCGAGCTCGATCTGCCGGGCCAGCTCGAACAGCAACTGGTCGGCTATCCGGTTCGGCCGAAGAGTCTCTACTTCCGGCGTGGCCTGCTGCCATCCTGGTCGAAGCCGACGCTGGTGATCCGCGACGAGCGCATCCTCTCGCCTGTCGAAGCCGATCCGGTCGCGGCCGGCGACTACCTCTATCTGCTGGCACCGCCGGAAAAAGCCGAGGCGCTGGATCGCTTCTTCGTCGACATGGCGCCGAGCTCGGCGCCCGACCCGCATCTGCTCGGCGACTTCATGGTATCGGGCGAACACACGCTCGGCGAGCTGGCCGAGATCTACGGCGTATCGGCCGGGGAGGAGCAGGCGAAGCTGACGCTGGCGGATTATTTCGACATTCATCTCGACCGTGCGCCCAAGGAAGGCGCTGAGCTGGTGCTGGATCCCATTGTGCTGGTCGCACGCAGCATCAGCGGCGGGCGGGTCAACGTGGTCGGCCTGCGGCTGCCCGAGGATGAGGAAGCGGCCGTGCCCCTGACGCGCCGGCAGGCGTTCAGGCGCAAGCTTGCAGATATCTGGTCGTCGGTGGCGGGGGTTTGAGCGCACCGTCGCATAGCGCTGCCGACCTTCATCAAGCGCCTTCGACGATGATGAAGTCGGCATCCGCATATTGCTGGCGGATCGTTCTCGCTTTCTGATATTCGGCGCTCCGGTAGCAGGCCATCGCCGTTTCGCGATCGGCGAACTCCACGACGACGTTACGATCGCGCGCATCGCCTTCCATGAGTTCGAATGGGCCACCGCGTACGATGAACTTCGCTCCGAATTTCTCGAATGCCGGCCGCGCCGCCGCGAGGTAATCCGGGTAGCGTTCGGGCTGCCGAACGCTGACGCGCACGATCCAGTAGGCTTTGGGCATGATCAATCTCCGTGTTCAGGTTCAGGCGACGGCAGGCATGGCGGATGGCTCAGCCGCGTTGCGAAGGCGACGACCGCTGCGATCAACCCGGCAAACGCCGCTCGAACAGCTGCGGCCTGCGCGACCCGCGCTTCCCGAATGAGCCTTTCTTTCATTGCGGAATAATCAGCGGGCGAATTCAGCTGGATTTCGGGGGTGGCGGCCTCAATCCGGTTTTTGACCTGCATCATCCGCTCCATCGTTCGCGCTTGCGCCGTTTGAAGCGCCGCGATGCGATGGCTTTACGATGGTGTGATAATCATATAAAATGAATTATAATGATAAATATAATCTCTATGAGAGATAGATGGATCTGTCCGATTTGAAGATATTCAGTGCCGTGGTCCGCGAAGGCAGTGTGACCAGAGCCGCGCAGCGTCTGCATCGCGTTCAGTCCAATGTGACGACGCGCATCCGCCAGCTCGAGGAGGATATCGGCGTTTCACTCTTCATTCGCGAAGGAAAGCGCCTGCATCTGTCGCCGGCCGGGCAAATATTGATCGACTATGCCGACCGGCTCCTCGCGCTGGCCGAAGAGGCGCGCAATGCGCTGCAGGATCCACGGCCGCGCGGCGTTTTTCGCCTGGGTGCAATGGAGAGCACCGCCGCCGTCCGCTTGCCCCGACCGGTGAATGAGTATCATCGGCTTTATCCGGACGTGGCCTTCGAACTTCGCACCGGAAATCCGCCGACGCTCTCAAAGGCGCTGCTGGCCCGTGAACTCGATGCCGCGCTGGTGACCTTGCCGATTGCGGACGCGCTGTTCGAGAAGGTGGCGGTGTTCGAGGAAGAGCCCGTCATCGTTTCCGCCGCCGGCACGCCGGCGATCGGCAAGGGCAAAAATGCCTACTTCCCGCGCACCATCATCGCGTTCGAGCATGGCTGCCCGCACCGCAAGCGACTGGAGGATTGGTATGCGCTGCGCGATCAAATGCCGGAGCGCACCATCGAACTGGGCTCCTATCATGCCATGCTCGGATGTGTCGTCGCCGGCATGGGCGTCGCACTGCTGCCGAGAAGCGTGCTGACGACGTTTCCGGAGAGCCGGCGGCTCAAGGTCCATCGCCTGCCGCCGGGCGAGAATCGCGCCGATACCTATCTGATCTGGCGGAAGGGAGCCGATTCGCCAAAGGTGCAGGCGCTGCGTGATTTGCTGATCAGGCAACGCTCCAGGAGGCGCGATCCTGCGCAGGTCTGATGCAATATCCGCAGTTGAGGAATGAACGAAGTATCATTAGCCTCAGGGCAAAGGCCGCGTGACGGCCGCCCGGTGGAAACGCAAGGAGACACAACAATGTCCGGCCCCCTCGACGATCAGCTCGGCTTTGCGCCCGACTACGATGCCGCGATCCCCTATATGCAGCGGACCCGCGATTATTACGCCGCGATTGGCTACACCACGCCCTACCGCTGGGCGCATTACATTGACGCGCCGTTCCAGCCGCTGAAGAAGCCGCTCGCGCAGTCGCGCGTGACCATCGTCACGACAGCCGCAAAGTATGATCCCACCAAGGGCGATCAGGGTCCCGGAGCGGCCTACAACGGCAGCGCAAAATTCTACCAGGTCTATGACGGCGACACCGCCAAGCAGCACGATTTGCGGATCTCGCATATCGGCTACGACCGCAAGCACACCGCGGCGACCGACAACTGCACGTGGTTTCCGTTGCCGCAAGTTCTGAAAGCCGCCGCCTCGGGGCGCATCGGCGAGGTGGCGCCGCGCTTCTTCGGCGCGCCGACCAATCGCAGCCACCGCGTCACCATCGATGTCGACGCGCCGGATATTCTCGCGCGTTGCATTGCCGACAAGGTCGATGTTGCCGTGATCGTCCCGAACTGCCCGGTCTGTCACCAGACGTCAGCCCTGGTGGCGCGGCATCTCGAAGCTAACGGCATCGCCACCGTCGTCATGGGTTGCGCCAAGGACATCGTCGAACATGCCGCCGCGCCGCGCTTCCTGTTTTCGGATTTCCCGCTCGGCAACTCCGCCGGCAAGCCGCATGATGTGGAGTCGCAGGCGCTGACGCTCGAACTGGCGCTGCGTCTGCTGGAGTCCGCGCCGGGCGCGCGCACCACGATGCAGTCGCCGCTGCGCTGGAGCGAGGATGCCTCCTGGAAGCTCGACTACAACAACATCGCGCAGATGAGCCCGGAAGAGCTAGCACGCCGCCGCGCCGAGTTCGACAAGCAGAAAGAAATCGCACGCGGCAACCGCGCGGCGTGATCCCTTCCTTCTCCCCTTGTGGGAGAAGGTGGCGCGAAGCGCCGGATGAGGGGTGTCTCACAGCGCACGCGGTATTCGCGGAGAGAAACCCCTCACCCGTCTTCGCTTCGCGAAGCCACCCTCTCCCACAAGGGGAGAGGGAAGAAAGAAGCAGGAGGACGTCCATTTGACCCGACCGTTCGAAGGCGTGAAGATTCTCGACTTCACGCAGGTGCTGGCCGGCCCCTATGCGAGCTACCAGCTCGCGCTGCTCGGCGCCGACGTCATCAAGGTGGAGCGCCGCGAAGGCGAGGACATGCGCCGCACGCCGCTGAGCCGCGAATGGGCCGAGCGCGGGCTTGCGCCGGGCTGGCAGGCCATCAACGGCAACAAGCGCAGCCTCACCCTGGATTTGCAGAAGCCGGAGGCGATCGCCATCGTCAAGCAACTCGCCGCCCAGGCCGACGTGGTGATGGAGAACTTTCGCCCCGGCGTGATGGACAAGCTCGGCATCGGCTACGCCGCACTCTCCGCGATCAATCCGCGGCTGATCTATTGCGCCATCTCGGGCTTCGGCCAGACCGGCCCGGAACGGCTGGGCGCCGGCTATGACGGCAAGATCCAGGCCCTGTCAGGCATCATGTCGATCACCGGCCACGTCGAGACCGGGCCGACGCGCGCAGGCTTTGCAGTCTGCGACGTGCTGTCGGGCGCGACCGCCGCCTTCGCCGTGTCGAGCGCGCTTTTCCAGCGCACCCATACCGGCAAGGGACAAATGGTCGATGTCTCCATGCTGGAGGCGACGCTGGCGTTCCTGTCCGGGCAGATCGCGGATTATTCGGTCGCCGGCCATCGCCAGCAGCTCTCCGGCAACCAGGCGGTGAGCCGCCGCCCCACCGCCAATTTGTTTAGGGCGGGTGAGGGCTATCTGCTGCTGGCCGTCAACAGCGAGAAACAATACCGCGCGCTGATGACCGCGCTCGGCCGTGCCGATGCGCTGGAAGATCCGCGCTTCGCCGACTGGTTCGCCCGTCAGGAAAACGAGAAGGCGTTGCGGGCCATCATCGAGGAGGCGCTCTCGAAAAAGGACCCGCGCGAGTGGGAAAAGATCCTGGAGGCCGCGGGCGCGCCCTGCGCCAGCATCTGGAAGGTCGAGGAGGTGATCGACCATCCCCAGATCGCCGCGCGCGGCGCTATTCAGGAGATCGATACGCCCTATGGACGCCTGCGTTTTGCCGGCAGCGGCTTTCAGCTCGCCCATGGCGGCGGCAGGCTGGATCGGATGGCGCCCGCGCTCAGCGCCCATACCGACGAGGTGCTGGCCTCGCTCGGCTATGACGCGAAAGCGATCGCGGAACTGCGCGCGCGCGAGGTGGTCTAGCGGTAGCCGGGGCAGGGGCGCTGGGCCCTGTCCCGTTTTGGGTGGGCCCGCGCATGGCGACCCTGCGCCAAGCCGCTTTTATCGATCCGGCTCACCGTCTAAAAGACGCCTTTCCCGCTTCCCAAAAGGACAGATCATGCCCGCCTACCGCTCCCGAACCACGACCCACGGCCGCAACATGGCGGGCGCCCGCGGCCTCTGGCGCGCCACCGGCATGAAGAACGAGGACTTTGGCAAACCGATCATCGCCGTGGTCAATTCGTTCACCCAGTTCGTGCCCGGCCACGTCCACCTGAAGGATCTCGGCCAGCTCGTCGCGCGCGAAATCGAGAACGCCGGCGGTGTCGCAAAGGAGTTCAACACCATCGCGGTCGATGACGGCATCGCCATGGGCCATGACGGCATGTTGTACAGCCTGCCGTCGCGCGAGATCATCGCCGACAGCGTCGAGTACATGGTCAACGCGCATTGCGCCGACGCCGTGGTCTGCATCTCCAACTGCGACAAGATCACCCCCGGCATGCTGATGGCGGCGCTGCGGATCAACATCCCGACCGTGTTCGTCTCGGGCGGGCCGATGGAGTCGGGCAAGGTCAACATCAAGGGCAAGCTCCGCGCCGTCGACCTGATCGACGCCATGGTCGCGGCCGCCGACAGCAATGTCAGCGACGCCGACGTGGAAGTGATCGAGCGCTCGGCCTGTCCGACCTGCGGCTCGTGCTCGGGCATGTTCACGGCCAATTCCATGAACTGCCTCACCGAGGCGCTGGGGTTGGCGCTGCCGGGCAACGGCTCGGTGCTGGCGACGCATGCCGACCGCAAGGGATTGTTCGTCGAGGCCGGGCATCTGATCGTCGATCTGGCGCGGCGCTACTACGAGCAGGACGACGAGACTGCGCTGCCGCGCAACATCGCGAACTTCAAGGCGTTCGAGAACGCGATGACGCTCGACATCGCCATGGGCGGCTCGACCAACACCGTGCTGCATCTGCTGGCGGCAGCCTATGAAGGGCAGGTGCCGTTCACGATGCAGGATATCGACCGCCTGTCGCGGCGGGTGCCGGTGCTCTGCAAGGTGGCGCCGTCGGTGGCGGACGTGCATCTGGAAGACGTCCATCGCGCCGGTGGCGTGATGGCCATTTTGGGCGAACTCGATCGCGCAGGCCTGCTCAACCGCGGCCTGCCGATGGTTCACTCCAGGACGCTGGAAGATGCGCTTGGCCGCTGGGATATCGTCCGCACCAAGAGCGAGAGCGTCCGCAAATTCTTCATGGCGGCGCCGGGTAATGTGCCGACGCAAGTGGCGTTCAGTCAGGAACGCCGGTTCGAAGAGCTTGATACCGATCGTGCCACAGGCTGCGTTCGCGACGCCGAGCATGCTTATTCGAAAGATGGTGGCCTTGCCGTGCTGTCAGGCAACATCGCGCTCGATGGCTGCATCGTGAAGACTGCCGGCGTCGATGAGAGCATTTTGAAGTTCGAGGGGCCGGCACGGGTGTTCGAAAGCCAGGACGCCGCCGTCGAAGGCATTTTGGGCAATAAGATCAAGGCCGGCGATGTCGTTGTGGTCCGCTATGAAGGCCCGCGCGGTGGCCCCGGCATGCAGGAGATGCTCTATCCGACCAGCTACCTCAAGTCGAAGGGCCTCGGAAAGGTTTGCGCCCTGGTCACCGATGGCCGCTTCTCCGGCGGCTCGTCAGGCCTGTCGATCGGACATCTTTCGCCGGAAGCCGCCGAAGGCGGGTTGATCGGTCTGGTGGAAGAGGGCGACCTTATCAAGATCGACATCCCCGCGCGTTCGATCAGCCTCGTGGTCGATGACGCCACGCTGGCAAAGCGCCGCGAAGCGATGCTGGCCCGCGGCGCGGAGGCGTGGAAGCCCGTCAAGAAGCGCAGCCGCAAGGTGACGATGGCGCTCAAGGCCTATGCGGCGCTGACGACCAGCGCGGCCCGCGGCGCGGTGCGCGTCGTTCCCGACTAAAGGGCTACGTCAGCACCTTGACGCCGCCGAGCGCGGTCACCCGGCCGCGCTTGAGCATGACGATCTGCGTCGCGAGCTGGCGCAGCTCCGCGGCATCGTGGCTGACATAGACCATGGGAATGCCTTCGTCGCGCAGCCGCACCAGATAGGGCAGGATTTCCTCCTTGCGGCCCTCGTCGAGCGAGCCCAGCGGCTCGTCCAGCAGCAGCAGACGCGGCTTCGATAGCAGCGCACGGCCGAGCGCGACACGCTGGCGCTCGCCGCCGGAGAGCTGGCCCGGCCGGCGGTCAAGCAGATGGCCGATATCGAGCAGGTCGGTGATGCGCTTATGTTGCTCCGAATCCACGGCAAGGCGATTCATGCGCCGGCCGTAGTCGAGATTTTGCCGCACATCGAGATGCGGAAACAGCCGCGCGTCCTGAAACACGTAGCCGATGCGCCGCCGGTGCGGCGGCACGTGAATGCCTTTCGACGTGTCGTCCAGCGTATCGCCGTCGAGTGCGATAACGCCACGGTCGGGCCGCAACAGTCCTGCGATCATGTTGATCAGTGACGTCTTGCCGGCGCCGGACGCACCGAACAGGCCAGTGACGCGGCCCTGGCTTTCGAACGCAGCTTCGAGCGAGAATTCGCCGAGCTGTTTGGTGACGTCGACCCGCAGCATGGTCAATTCCCGTGCAGGCGTTTGGTGGCGCGCCGCGCGAACCACTCGGATGCGATCAGGGCGCCCATTGCGATCACGGTGGAAACGACAACCAACCGCCCGGCGGCTGTATCGCCCTCCGGTGTCTGGATCAGCGAATAGATCGCCGAAGAAATGGTCTGGGTCTCGCCGGGAATGTTGGAGACGAAAGTGATGGTGGCGCCGAACTCGCCGATTGCCTTGGCGAAGCCGAGCACCATGCCGGCCAGCACGCCCGGCAGCGCCAGCGGCAAGGTTACGGTGGCAAACACCTGCCAGGGTGCGGCGCCGAGCGTGCTCGACGCCTGCTCCAGCCGGCGGTCGATTGCTTCGATCGACAGCCGGATCGGCCGCACCAGCAGCGGAAACGACATGATGCCGCAGGCAAGCGCAGCGCCGGTCCAGCGAAACGCGAACACGATACCAAGGTTGTCGGCGAGCCACGCCCCGACCAAGCCACGGCGGCCGAAGGTCAGCAGCAACAAATATCCGGTGGCGACCGGTGGCAGCACCAGCGGCAAATGGACCAGGGCGTCGAGGACCGACTTGCCCCAGAACTCACGCCGCGCCAGCAGCCATGCCAACGCGATGCCGAACGGCGTCGCCACCAGTGTTGCCATGACGGCGACCCGCAGCGACAGCAGGATGGCGGTCCATTCGGCGGGCGAGATCTCGAACATCAGGTCGAAGGGCTGACGAGGAACTTGAAGCCGTATTTTTCGAGGATGGTCTTCGCCGCGGTCGAGCGCAGGAAGGCGAGATAGTTCGACGCTTCCGGCTTTGCGGTGGTCGTTGCCGCCACGGGATAGACGATCGCAGGATGGGAATCGGCTGGGAAGGTGCCGACGACCTTGACGCCGGGCTCAACCTTGGCGTCGGTGGAATAGACAATGCCGAGCGCGGCTTCACCGCGCGCCACCAGCGTCAGCGCGGCGCGAACATCGACGGCCATCGCAAATTTCGGCTCGGCAGCCTGCCATGAACCGAGCTTCTCCAGCGCGGTCTTGGCGTATTTGCCGGCCGGCACCGATTTCACATCGCCGGTTGCGATCTTGCCGTCGCCGGCAAGCTTGGCGATGTCGAAGCCGGGGCCGATGTTCACATTGTCGACCTTGGAATCCTTCGGCGCGATCAGCACGATGCTGTTGCCGAGCAGGTTGGCCCGGGTCGGTTCATTGATGGTCTTCCTTCCGATTGCGTAATCCATCCAGTCGGTATCGGCGGAGATGAACACGTCGGCTGGCGCGCCTTGCTCGATCTGCCGGGCCAATCCCGAACTCGGGCCGTAGCTGACGACGATCTTGACGCCCGTCTTCGCGGTGTAGGCGGCGTCGATGTCGTCGAGCGCGTTCTTCATCGAGGCGGCGGCAAAGACGGTGATGGTCTTGTCCTGCGCGGCGGCGGGCGAGCAGAGCGCTCCGATCAGAATGACAAGGGCAGTGAAGATACCGGTGCTGCGATACATGAGGCGCTCCATGCATGCTTGCGAGCCGCAGATGGCGCACACAAGACAGGCGTTGGTTGGGGTCGATCGGGCGATCGTCGGAAGCGCCGTTCCGGAAATCCCGTGATGACTTGCGGTCGATCGGGATATCGCCAGTCCCAACATAATCAGGATGACGGCCGAGGTAAAGGTGGCTCGAGGCCCGGCCTCACCGCGCGAGGCCAGACCGGCCGGCTTGCGGAGCCCTCAATGGTGATGTTGACGCTTGTGGCCGCTGCCGTAACCCCGCAATTCCGCATACTTCGTCATCTGCGCCGGCGTCAAAATGCTTCCGGTCGACAAATGATACTTCAAATGGGTCTCGCGCAGTATCCCCTGCGTCGCGGCAACGGCCGCCGTGGACGCCTTCAGGCTTTCCGGCGTGACGGTTCGGCTTGCAAACAGCCTGTCCAGCTCGGCCTCCTGCTCGATCAGCTTCGAGCCCAGCGGCATCGCCTCGTCCTTCATCGCATCGAACAGGCGTTGCGTGCTGGCGCGTTGATCGGCCGTAAGGTTGAGCTTGTCGGCGAGTTCAAGGACGTGTGACGGACCCGGATAGCCGTTCAACTCGGCGGCGAGCGCCAGACCCATGCCGCGGCCGGCGTTGAGGTCTGCGATCTGCTGATCGGAAAGCGCCTTGATCGAACGGCCTTGCATCCCGGCATATGGAGTTTGTGCGTGTACGCTGGTGACGAAGGCAATCGAAGCAATCAGGGGCCAAATCTTCATCATCATTCTCCTGCAGAGTTGATTTGCGGTCAGGGCTTTGCGTCCGGCGCGTGCAATACGGTTTTGCAGACCGGCGGCAGCGCCGCCATGGTCATCGGCGGCTTCGGCTTCGGCGGCACTTTGGGTGGCTTCGGATGCAGCACCGCATCGCTGAACCAATAGGCGAGATCGGCAGGTTGGCAGCCTTCGCCCTCGTTCGGATCGGGCTGGCTTTCGCATTCGCCGGCGCCGGGCGGGCATTTGATGCGGATGTGGAAGTGATAGTCGTGGCCGTACATCGGCCGCACCTTGTGGAGCCAGTAGCGGTCGCCTTTTGCCTCACGGCAGAGCGCCTTCTTGATCGCGGCATTGACGAAGATGCGTTGCACGCTGGGCTCCAGCGCGGCGGCGCGGATCACCGCAAGATGCGTCGGCGTCCAGGCGTGCGGATCGATGTCGAGCCGGTCGGCGCGCACCATTATCACGGCCGACATCTCCTCGCGCTCGTTGCGCGACAATTGTCGGCCCGGCATCGGCGTCAGCCAGATGTCGGCGTCGAGCCCTACCTGATGGCTGGCGTGTCCGGTAAACATCGGCCCGCCGCGCGGCTGCGACATGTCACCGACCAATATGCCCGGCCAGCCGGCATCCCTGCGTGCTCTTGCGGCCAGCCGCTTGACCAGCGCGACCAGGTCGGGATGGCCCCAGTAGCGATTGCGCGACAGCCGCATCACCTGCCAATTGTCGCCGTTGATCGGCAACCCTTCCGCGCCCGCGATGCAGCCATGGGCATAGAACCCGTGCACCCGCGTCGGCAGCGCCGCCGGCAGCATCTTGCGGCCGAACAGCTCCTTGGCGGCGATGTTGGGATCGTTCGGGTTGGCCAGCGGCGGCAGCGGTTTTGGATGGACCGTGCCCTTGTCCTGCGCCCATGCGCTCGCGACGCTAGCGGCGATCATCAAGGTCAGAAGGGGGATCGGAATCAGGCGGGGGTTCATCGGATCACTCTATTCGCGAAAAACGTAGCATGAAATTGGCAACGGGCGACAGGCGCTGCAACCGCCATTGCGGTGCTGTTTGCCCTGTTCCAGCGCACCGGTCCGCGCAACACGCGCATCGGGATCAACTAGAACGGGGACACCCCCTCGTTGGTGGCCCCGCCCTAGCTTTCATTCTCGGCTCTTGTTATCCGCGCGCCTGCAAGGCCTGCCGGATGGCTCGCTCAACCGGCGAATAATCGCCGTCCGCTCGCGCAAGCCTGAACGGCTGAGACGGGTGCAGCGGCGGCTGCGCCATGAAACGCGGCGCGGATCCCCGGTGCATTTGCGCGGCGTGAACGAGGAACGGGTGGCACAGATAGACCGTGCCGGCATCGCCGGTCGCCTGCATCTCGGGCCGGCCGCTTCCCATCTCGTCCAGCCTGAAATGCGACATGCCGGCCTCGCCCGCCGGTTCGAGAAAGCGCGCCATGTCCAGATGCGAGCCCGGCCTTATTCGGGTGGGCGCGTCGGCTTCCCCGACATCGGAGAACAGGAACAGCATCAGCAGCGCACGTCCGCGCGACGTCACGTTGACCCGCCATGCGGCGTAATCCTGGCGGCCGACAGGTTCGTCTTCGCCGGGGAAGCTGAGATCGACATGCCAGCCGGCGTCGCCGGGATCGTGCGGGCTCGGAAACCGCACGGGGAAGGTGCCGAGGTCGGCTCGCGGCCACCAGCGTCCCTTTCCGACGAGCTGGTCAAAGGCGGCATGAAGCAGCGGGCTGTTGACGGCTTTCCTGAAGGGGTCGTCGCTGTAATAGCCGAGGCGGATCACCGGCCGCGTCCAGGTTGCGGGGTCATCGGGGTCGCATGGCAGATCGCGCCACAGGATGGCGCGACCCTGCTCGGCGAGCTCGCGCGGAAAGGCGCGATCGATCCGGACGAAGCCGTCCTGAATGAATTGCTCGATCTGCGCGTCGCTGAGCGCGCGCGCTGGTTTGCTGGTAGGCATGAGAATCCTCTTTATCGCTGGGCAAACGACCGTGGCCTGCGCGAAGCAGGAGCGGCCGGGCTATTTCTGTCGGAAACTTCCGCCCGCCTGAGCGGGCAACGCGGTCAGCGCGCGAGAAAGAAGACAGAAGCGATATGGGAGGTGCGGATCATCATGGCACGCACAATCTATCACGTGCACGGCGGCGTTCAACCGGTACGTGGCGGATCGAGATCAACTGAGGCCGCGACTACTGCAGCTCGATATTGGCCGACTTGATCACCGCCGCCCATCGGTCGACTTCCTCGCGCATGTATTTGGACGATTTGTCGACCGAGCCGCCGAAAATGACGGCGGACAGCTTCTTGAGTTGTTCCTGCACCTGGGGCTGACGCAACGCCTCGTTCACGTCGGCATTGATCTTGTCGACGATGTTCTTCGGAGTCTTGGGCGGCGCCACGATGCCGTACCAGGCGACCGCTTCAAAACCCGGAAGCGTTTCGGCGATCGTCGGGACATCCGGCAGCGCCGGCAGACGATCGGATGAGGCCACCGCGAGCAGTTTCAGCTTGCCGGCCTGAACCAGCGCCAGCGAGACGCCGAGATTGTCGAACATGACGTCGACGTCGCCGGCGACGAGACCCTGCAGCGCCGGCGCCGAGCCGCGATACGGAATGTGCCGCAGCTTCACCTTTGCCATCAGCTGAAACAGCTCCGAGCTCAGATGCGAGGTCGTGCCGTTGCCTTGCGTGGCGCAGATGGTCTTGTCGGAATTGCCCTTCAGGTATTCGATCAACTCGGGCACGCTCGATGCCTTGATGTTGTCCGGATTGACGATCAGCGCATTTGGCACCTGGGCCATGACGATGACAGGCTCGAACTTCGTCGGATCGTAGCCGAGTTTGGGATACAGATTGTGATTGATCACGAGCGGCGGCGGCGGCGACGAGAGCAGGGTGTAGCCGTCGGGCGCCGAATGATAGACCTGTTCAGCGCCGATGTTTCCGGCGGCGCCCGTGCGGTTCTCGATGACCACCGGCTGGCTCCATTTGCGCGACAGCCAGTCGCCGACAATTCGTGGAATCGCATCGGCCGTTCCTCCGGCCGGGAATGGAACGACGATCTTGACGGCACGATCCGGGTAATCGCCGGCCAGCGCCGGCATTTCACCAGGCGCGAACAAGGCCAGAAGCAGTGTCACGATCATCAGTTTACCGCGAACGGGAAGTAGAGCTGGCGCAGAGCCGTGCATTCAAACTCCTCCCGCTACCGTTTTGCCCCGTCCAGTCTGAGCTGTCGGCGCTTGGTATTTGCAGCAAGGAAGGATAGCTTGAACCAGCAAGCTTCCGAAGCCTTTTTTGCGTGGGACGATGACGCAGCTCACTGTCGTGATCATTGGAGGCGGAATTGGCGGGCTCTTCGCCGCCAACGCGCTGATCGCCCGCGGCTTCGATGTTTCCGTCTATGAGCAGGCACCCGCACTCGGCGAGGTCGGAGCAGGGGTCTTTCTGACGCCGAACAGCGTGCGGCAATTGCAGCGCGTGGGTCTTGGACCTCAGGTAGAACGACGGGGCGCCAGGGTCGGCCACGGTTCTCACTATTTTCGCCACGACGGCGCGCCGATAGCCCCGGTCCAGGTAACGGATTCTGCCGGCTGGAACGCCACCTTCGGCATGCATCGCGCCGACCTCGTCGAGATGCTGTCGGGCGCATTGCCACCAGGCGTGGTGCGCACCGGACATCGCGGCACGGGCTTTGAGCAGGCCGGCGAGGTCGCGCGCGTGTCATTCGCCAACGGTGCGGTGGCCGAAGGCGATGTCGTCATCGCGGCCGATGGCATTCACTCCGAACTCCGGCCCTATGCCGCGCCGCCGTCGCGGCCGGTCTTCCACGGCTCCGTCGCCTATCGCGGCGTGCTGCCGCATGCGCGCATTCCGCACTGGCCGACCGATTGCTGGCAGATGTGGCTCGGCAAGGGAAAACATTTCCTGAGCTTTCCGGTGCGATCAGGCGAACTCATCAACTATGTCGGCTTCGTGCCGGCCGATGCGGAAATGAAGGAATCATGGTCGGCGCCCGGAGATCCCGATGTGCTGCGCCACGAGTTTTGGGGATGGGACCCGCGCATCGCAACCCTGCTGAGCCAGGTTGAAACGACATTCCGATGGGCGCTGTACGACCGCGAGCCGCTGCCGAGCTGGACGCGTGGCCGCTTGACGCTGCTCGGCGACGCCGCGCACCCGATGCTGCCGCATCTCGGCCAGGGCGCCAACCAGTCGATCGAAGACGGCATGGCGCTGGCGACAATTCTGGCACAGGCGACGCGCGCCAGCGTACCGGCGGCGCTGCTTGCGTATGAGCGGCTGCGACGCGAGCGCGTGGCGGCGGTTCAGCGCGGTGCGCGCGAGAACGGCATGCGCTACGACTCCTCCTATTCCGATCTCGGCGTTCGCGATGCCGAGATATCGGCGCATGCGGCGTTTCGCAGGCGGCTTTACGATCACGACGTCGTGCCCGAAGCGCAAGCCGCGGCGGCTGCTTTGGGTTGAACGGGCGTTATGCCGCCACCGCCCTTAACCGCGCGATAACCCTGTCGATCGTTGACGTATACTCATGCGCACGCGCGGCGTTTCGCGCATTCCTTGTGCATCAGGGATGGTGTCGCCCGTCTGCCGCGCAAGCGCGACGATTTTGCCCTGTTAACTTGCGATTTTCGTCAAAAGCGATACACGCAGAGCGTGCGTCCGCCTTTCCGTTGGGCAGTGAATGCGGGCGCGCACGAGCCCTTTATGCGGCAAGAGATACCTTTTTTTCAGACACTTTTCTGCAAACATCGCCCGCAGCAATGCGCGGGGTAGGCCTGGCGATGTCGACGAAGAAGCGAAGAACTCTAGGGAAGCCCAAGCAGGCGGCGATTGTCCGCTTTCGCGGTCGTCCGGCAAAACCCGTGCCCAAGCCATCAGCCAAACGCGAGCGTCGCCCGTCCGCCGCGGCCGGCGAGATCGCGCTCAAGCGCGCCGAGGTCGACGCAGCGCTTGCCGAGGCGCGCAAATCGCACGAGCGCTTGTGCGAGGCGATCGACATCCTGCCGCAGGGCGTCGTGTTTCTCGATGCCGAAGGCCGCTATATTCTCTGGAACAAGAAATATGCGGAGATGTACCGCCGCAGTTCGGACCTGTTCAAGCCCGGCGCGCGGCTGGAGGATACGATCCGCCTCGGCGTCGCGCGCGGCGACTATCCGGAAGCGATCGGCCGCGAGGAAGAATGGATCGCCGCGCGGCTCAAGAAGATGTACCAGCCGGGCGCGCGGCATGAGCAGACGCTGGCCGATGGCCGCGTCATCCTGATCGATGAGCGCCTGACCGAGGATGGCGGCATCATCGGCCTGCGCGTCGATATCACCGAATTGAAGCAGCGCGAGGCTTCGTTCCGGCTGCTGTTCGACAGCAATCCGGTTCCGATGATCGTCTGCGCGCTGGGTGACGAACGCATTCTCGCCGTCAACGACGCTGCGATCCAGCACTACGGTTACAGCCGCGGCGAATTCGAGAAGCTGACGATCCGCAGCCTGCAGGCCTTCGACGCCGAACTGCCGTGGACCGGCGACGAGCGCGCGGCGCAAACCTGGAAGCACGTCAGGGCCGACGGTACGCGGATCGATCTGGCGATCTATTCGCGCCAGCTCGTTTACGGCGATCGGCCTGCGGCCCTGCTGGCGCTGATGGACACTACCGAACGCAAACGCGCCGAGGCGCGGCTGACTTTCATGGCCCAGCACGACGGCCTGACGGGACTGCCGAACCGCAATTTGCTGCGTCAGCAGATGGACGACATCCTGCTGCGCACACGCCGCAACGCCGAGCAGGTGGCGGTGCTCGTGCTCGGCCTCGACCATTTCAAGGCGGTCAACGATACGCTCGGCCATGGCATCGGCGACAAGCTCCTGCGCGGCGTAGGCAAACGATTGCGATCGATGCTGCGCGACGACGATGTGCTGGCCCGGCTCAACTCCGACGAATTCGCAATCGTCCAGAGCGGGGTGACGCGGCCTGAGGATGCGGCGTTCCTGGCGAGGCGCCTCCTGGACGCCATCGGCGATCCCTATCTTCTGGACGGGCATTCGGTCGTGATCGGCGCCAGCGTCGGCATTGCGATGTCGCCCGGCGACGGCGATGAATCCGAGAAGCTTTTGAAGAACGCCGACCTCGCATTGTCGCGCGCCAAGAACGATTCGCGCGGCACATTCTCGTTCTTTGAGGCCGGAATGGACGCGCGCGCCCAGTCCCGCCGCAAGATCGAAACCGAGCTGCGCGAGGCCGTCCAGGGCGATACGCTGCGGCCCTATTACCAGCCGCTGGTCGATCTTTCGAGCGGGCGCATCACCGGCTTCGAAGCGCTGGTGCGTTGGCCGCACCCCGAGCGCGGCATGATCTCGCCGGCCGAATTCATTCCCGTTGCGGAGGAGACTGGACTGATCAACGCGGTCGGCGGTTTGATGCTGCGGCGCGCCTGCACGGATGCGGCGCAATGGCCCGACGACGTCCACGTCGCAGTCAACCTGTCGCCGCTGCAGTTCCGCCTCGGCAATCTCTTGTCACTGGTAACGGATACGCTGAAGCAGTCCGGCCTGCCGGCCAGGCGCCTGGAACTCGAGATCACGGAAACGCTGCTTCTGGAAAAGAGCAGCGAGGTGCTGGCGACGCTGCATGCGCTGCGCGCGCTCGGTGTTCGCATCTCGATGGACGATTTCGGCACCGGCTATTCAAGCCTGAGCTACCTGCGCAGCTTTCCGTTCGACAAGATCAAGATCGACCAGTCCTTCGTGCGCGACCTCGCCGCCAACCCCGACGCGCAGGCGATCGTGCGTTCGATCATCAGCCTCGGCAAGGGCCTGGGCGTCACCATCACGGCGGAAGGCGTCGAGACCGAAGCCGAAGTAAACTGCCTGCGCAACGAGGGATGCCACGAGGGGCAGGGCTTTCTGTTCAGCCGCGCGCGGCCCAATGCGGAGATCGTGGGCCTGTTGAAGACGCAAGGCAACTGGAGCTCGCCGGCAGGCGCGGCGCTGGTGGCGTGAAGCTGGCGCTACTTTCGCGGCCGTCATCGCGAGGAGCTCGCGACAAAATTGTCGTAGCAATTTTGCGCTGAAGCGAGAAGCAATCCAACCGCTCAGCGTCTGTTGAGATGGATTGCTTCGCTTCGCTCGCAATGACGGAGGAGGCTACTTCACTCGTTCCGCCTTCTTCCTCGCGTGATACGTCAGCGCCAGCGCGACGCAGTGGCGTAGCGCCGCCTCGGGCAGCTTCTCGCCGGCGTCGAGCAGAATGCTGCGGTTGCCGCCATAGCGCAGTTCCGGATAAGGCTCGCGAAAGGTCTCGACCAGATCGGTCTGGCAGTGAAAATAGACGGCGTATTGGCCGGCTTCCGCCTTCACCTGGTCGATCCGGATCGTGCTGCCGCTCTGCTCTCGGTCGTGAGATAGCTCGGCTGCCCCCATTTCAGCGTCTCTTCCAGCGCGCCGACGCCTTCGGTGGTATCAGCGGTATCGAAGATCAGCCGGCGCAGCGCCAGCAGCTTTGATTTGACCGGATTGGGGTAGGCACTGAAGATCGCATCCACCGCGGGCTCTGCAAAATGCCCGCGCGGCCGCGCAACGGCGCGCTTTGTGGCTTTCTTCGCTGTCGGCCTCTTCATCCGTCCTTCCGTGTATATCAGCTGCTCGCACAACCCATAGCACGGACAGACAGCCGGAAGCGACTAGTGGCGGCTAGCGCTTCCGCGCAGCCTTGCGTGCGCCTGTCCGCGTCGTCTTGCGAGCACCGGATCGTGTCGTCTTGCGGGCGCTGGATCTCGCGGCCGTCTTTCGTTTGCGCGTTGCAGCCGCCTTCTTGGCCGAGCGCGATCGCGCTGCGGCAGGCCGTCTGGCAGCCGCTTTGCCGCCGCGCGGGCCGCCGATCCGGCCGCCCTTTTTCGCCGCGACATTGGTGTCCTTGACGCCGCGGCCGGAGCCGCTCTTATTGCCGCCGCCGGTTTCCTTGTTGACGGTCGCCCAAGCCCGCCGCTCGGCTTCATCCTTGCTGACGCCGCGCTTTTCGTAGCCTTCCTCGATATACTCGGCCTTGCGTTTCTGTTTGTTCGTGTAGCTGGACTTGTCACCACGGGGCATGCCGTATCTCCCTCGTTGTTGCGGTTGCTGAAGAAGCAACGCAGGCCCAGCGAGGGGGTTCCGAACGCGACGGGAGACGGCCTGCCGTTTCGAATGACTACGCGGCGTCGCGCAGGCCCGCCAGGAACGTGTCGACGCTTTTATTCAGCGCATCGGCTTGCTGGCTGAGCTGGTTGGTCGCGGTCGCCACGTTATCGGCCAGTGTCCGGGACTGGTTGGCGGACTGGCTGGCGCCGGTCACGTTGAGCGAGACTTCGCCGGTGCCGGTGGCGGCCTGCTGCACGCTGCGGGCGATTTCCCGCGTCGCCGAATCCTGCTCTTCCACGGCTGCGGCGATGGTGGTGGCGATCGCGCTGATTTCGCGGATGGTGTCGCTGATGCCGCTGATCGCCGTGACGCAGTCACCGGTGGCGGACTGGATTGCAGCCACCTGTCCGGCGATTTCCTCGGTTGCCTTCGCGGTCTGGCTGGCGAGCCCCTTGACCTCCGATGCGACGACGGCAAAGCCTCTGCCGGCCTCGCCGGCACGCGCGGCCTCGATGGTCGCGTTCAGCGCCAGCAAATTGGTCTGGCTGGCAATCGCCCCGATCAGGCGAAGCACATCGCCGATCTTTTCGGCGGCCGAGGCCAGGCTGCTCACCATTTCGGTGGTCTGTCCGGCCTTGACCACGGCGTTGTCGGCGACCTGGCTGGAATGGGTGACCTGACGGCCGATCTCGGCCACCGAGGATGCCAGTTGTTCGGTCGCGGCGGCAACCGCGTTGACGCTGCCAGACGCCTCGTCGGAGGCGGCTGCGGCTGCGGCAGCCCGCTCCGAGGTGCCGTTCACGCTGGTCGCGATCTCGCCGGCCACACGCTGCATCTCGGTGGTTGCCCGGGCGACCGTGGCGACGACGCTCTTGACGTCGGTCTCGAACCGATCGGCCATCTGACGCTGCAGCGCCTTCTTCTCGAGTTCGGACTGCTGCTTGGTGGCCTCCTGCGCCTCGCGCATGCTACGCGACTCGATCATGCTGCGGCGGAACACGTCGACTGCGCTCGCCATGGTGCCAAGTTCATCCCGGCGCTCGCTGCCGGGGATCGTGACGTCGATCTCGCCGCCGGAAAGGCGGTTCATGACCGCGGTGATCGCGGCCAATGGGCGCGACAGGCCGCGACCGAGCAGGAACGCCAGCACGATTGCGCCAAACAGGATCGCGATCGTGCCGAGGATAAGGTTGCGCTGCGAGCTCGCCGCTGCGGCCTCGTACTCGGTCGTATCCTTGATGACTTCCAGAATGCCGACCGGCTGGCCGGCGTAATTCTTGATCTGCCCGAGATAGAGCGCGGAGGGGCGTCCGCCGATCGTGGCGTCCCGGCGCAACGGCTGGCCGTCGAACACGCCCTTCAATTCGCCTGATGTCGCGACCACTTCGTCGCCGAAGGTCGAGGATAGCTTCTTGAAGTCCTTGCCGTCGAACGAATAGACCGCAAGGTCGATGCCAAAGCGCTTCTTGGCGCGATCGACGAATTCCTTGCCGAAGGCGGCGCCGACGTCGACATTGGCCAGCGTCTTGCCGTCGCGCACGATCGGCGTCATGCCGAAGATCGAGAGCGCCTCGCGACCGGGCTCGACGCCGACGATGGTTTTGCCGGTCTTTATCGCTTCGACCACCGTGGAACGCCGCGCGGAAGCATCGTCGTCGAACACCTTCGGCGCATGGACGCGGTAAAAGGAAATCGCGGGCGCCCGCCAGAACGAAATCAACGGGATGCCTTGCGCCTTCATCGGCTCCATGGCCTCGCCAAGCAGCTTGCCTAATCCGTCGCGGTCGCCCTTTGCTATGGCGTCAGCGACCGGCGGCAAGGATGCGATCACGGTTGAGACCGCAAGCGCGGCGCGCCCCTCATAGTCGATGGCGGCGATGACGCTGTCGTATTGCAGTTTGAGCTGCTGATCGAGTGCGAGCTGCGTTAGCGAGCGCTGCTGGATGATCGAGAAGGTTCCAAGGATGCCGCAGGCGACGGCTACCGTCAGCGAAATGGCGAGGATCAGCCGAACGGCGATCGAACGAATTTTGAACATGAGAAATACGGAAGCTCCAGCGGACGAGGCTCCATAAGAGATTTCATGAATTATTTAACAACAGGGGCGCGAGCCGGTCCGTAGAACTACGGATACCGCATCGTCGGCGGCGTATCGAGATGGCCTGACAGGATCGCCTTGCCGGCATCTTCATAATGCGCGTCGCGGCCCTGGATCTGCTGCGCGATGGCGTGCATGTCGCGAAAGCGGCGCTCGAACTTGTTGGCGTTGAACACGGCGGTGGCGCCGGCCATGCGATAGGCGGTGTCGACCACGGCGGCCGATTGATGAATGGTCCAGGTGGTGGCAATGCGAAGCGCGATGCGATGCGCTTCGGTGGTGGCCTCACCGCGCGAAAGGTCCCGCCAGACTTCGGCCGCGGTCGCGTAGAGATAGGCCCGCGCCGCGCGCAAGGTCGCCTCGGTGCGGCCGATCAATCCCTGCACGGCATTGTTGTCGCGCATCGGCTTCTGCGCCTGCGGGGTCTTGGCGCGGGCAAGGTCGATCGCCGCATCCAGCGTCGCGCGGGCGACGCCGAGCGAGGTTGCCGCAAAGCCCATGCCGAACACCATGTTGGTGGAGAGCTTGTACAGCGGCCCGTCTTCGCGCCGGGCCTGCGGTTCGTCGCGAAGTGCGGCGAATTTTTCAGGTATGAAGAGATTGTCGACCGAATAGGAATCGGTGCCGGTGCCGCGTAGCCCGATCACGTCCCAGACATCGTACATCGTGGCGCTGGTCACCGGAAACAGGATGGTGCGGATCTCCGGCGAGCCATCCGGCTTGCGCCGCGGCGTGCCATCGGCCTCGACGACGCGGACATGGGCGCCCAGCCAGCTTGCCTGCCGCGATCCGGAGGCAAAATCCCAGCGCGCGCTCGCCTTGTAGCCGCCCGGAACCGCCTGCACTTCATGATTGATCGCGCCCCATGCCAGAATGCCGGGTGCGACATTGAAGATCTCGTTGGCCGCATCAGGATCGAGATAGGCCGCGGTCATGGCGCAGACGCTGCACTGGCCCAGGCACCACGCGGTCGAGGCATCGGCCTTGGCGATCTCCTCCTGCATCTGCATGAACGCTTCCAGCGAAGCCTCGATGCCGCCAAAACTCTTCGGCAGCAGCGCGCGATAAAGCCCGTTCTCGATCAGCGCCTGTGTCACCGCTGATGTCAGCCGCCGCGTCCGCTCGATCTCGTCGGCGTCGCGAGCGATCAGCGGCGCGAGTGCCCGCGCGCGCTCGACCAGGTCGATGCCGGGAGGCTTGTTCATGCTTCCTCGCGTTTTCTTGTTCTCCGGAGCAACAGTGATGGTGGCCCATCCGCCGCCGCCGATCAAGGCGGCGTGGACAGGCAGTCTTCCGGCTTCCTCCTCACGCCGCTGCGCGGCCGAGACCCAGCGACGGCTGCGATGGCCGCTTTGTCGACGGGAAGCTGAGCGCTACCGCGACCGCCGCTATTCCGATCGCAAAAGAGCCGACATAGAGCCAGTTATAGGCGTGGAAGGTGTCGAACACCCATCCGCCGGCCAACGGCCCCAGCGCCATGCCAAGGCTCGCAAAGGCGGAGACGGCGCCGAACACTGTGCCCATGATCCGCGCGCCGAAATATTCGCGCACCAGAACCGCGTAGAGCGGCATCACGCCGCCATAGGCGAGGCCGAACACCACCGACAGCGCATAGAATTCGCCGAGCTGGCCGACGGCGAGATAGCTCGCGACCGACAAGGCCTGCACGAACAGGCCGCCGACCAATACGTGCTTGGCGCCGATTCGATCGGCCAGCGCGCCAAGCAGCAGACGGCCGCCAAGACCGGAGAACCCGGCAAGACTATAGACGGTGACGGCGGTTAGCGGCGCGATGCCGCAGACCATGGCGTAGCTCACCATGTGGAAGATCGGCCCCGAATGCGCCGCGCAGCAGGCGAAATGCGCGAGCGCGAGCGTGATGAATTGCGGGGTTTTGAATGCCTGAGCGGCCGTCCACTGCACGTCGGGCGCGCCGTCCACGCCTGCTGTTGCAGACGCCGCGGCCTGCGGCGCCGGGCGCACCAGCAGCGAAGCCGGAATCAGCAGCGCCAGCGCCACGATGCCGATCACCAGCATCGCCGTGCGCCAGTCGTAGGTGGTGATCAGCCAGCTCGCGAACGGCGCAACCGTCAGCGGCGCCACGCCCATGCCAGCCGACACCAGCGCAACCGCGAGGCTGCGCTGATCCTCGATCCAGGCGCTCGCGGCTGCCATCATCGGCGCGTAGAAACTGCCGGCGGCAATCCCGATCAGGACGCCGAACGCCAACTGAAATTGCCAGAGCGCGGTGGCCTGGCTCGCCGCGATCAAGCCGGCTCCCAGCAACAGCGTGCCTGATAGCACGACGGTGCGGGTACCAAACCGGTCGGACAAGGCGCCCCAGAAGAACGCCGCCACCCCCATCGCAAGAAAGTCGATCGTCGCCGCCGCCGAGACGCCGCTGCGCGACCAGCCCATCGCTTCCGAAATCGGCTGCAAGAACACGGCCAGCGACAGCATCGACCCGAACGCGACGCATGTCATCAGCGCGCCCACAGCGACGACGACCCAGCCGTAGGAAAATCCGGAGGACTTGCTCATGCGTTTCCTTCGCTCTTTTTGTAGTTGTGATCTGAGCAGGAGGATGGTGGCTTATCGAGCCTCGCGGAGCAAGGCGGGGACGGGAATACCTCTCATTCTCCGGCGCGCGGACCGCAACTTTCTGCTAAACTGGCCGCATTTCGCGTCGTAATCCTCCGGGAGTACACGCCATGGCGCAACAGGGCTTTCTGCTCATTGCCGATATTGCCGGCTACACCATGTTCCTGACGCGCTCCGAGCTCGAGCACGCGCAGGGAATTCTCGATGCGCTGTTCAAGAGCATTTTTGCCGAGATCAAGCCGCCAATCATCCTGTCCAACCTGCAGGGCGACGCGGCACTGACCTATCTGCCCGACGCCAATCTGCCGCAGCGCCAGTTTCCGCTGGATGCGATCGAGCGGATTTACTGCAGCTTCGCCAATACGCTCGGCGCCATGCGCCTGAACACGACATGCACCTGCAACGCATGCCGCAACATGGGTCAACTCGATCTCAAATTCTTCCTGCATCACGGCACGTACGCCACGCAGGAGATGGCCGGACGCACCGAATTGCAGGGGGCGGAGGTGATCCGCCTGCATCGGCTGATGAAGAATTCAGTGACGGCGGCGACTGGCATCAAGGCCTACGCGCTGGTGACGGAGCAGGCGGCAGACGCAATCGGCCTGCCGGATTTCTTCGCTGGCTCAATCCGTCACGTCGAGAACCTTGGCGAGTTCGGCGAGACGGTTTGTTATGTTTACGATTTGGCCCCGATCTTTACGCTATGGCGCGCGACGCGCCGCGTTGTGGTGCAGCATGACGAGCCCCTGGCTTTCGAATCGATGGAATGCGACCTGCCGGTGCCGCCGGCGATTGCCTGGGCCTATGTCACCGACATCGAGAAGAAGATCCGCTGGCAGCACGGCATCGACGGCATGACGATGACCGGACTTGCCCGGGGGCGGGTCGGGCTGGGAGCGACGCAGCATTGCGCCCATGGCAAGGATTCGACGGTGCACGATATCGTCGACTGGCGGCCGTTCGACTACGTCACCTGGCATATCCACCTCCCGATGGGCGCCGTCGTGAGGCAGATGGCCGAGCTCACGCCGCTCGAAAACGGTGGCACGCATCTGTCGCTACGCTGCGCGAAGCCTGAAGGCCCCAATCCCGTGGCGACCGCGCTGGTGCGGACGATCACCCGGCTCGCCATGGCCAAAAAGCTGGTCAGCGATCAACGCGCCTCGAAGGTCGCGCTGGAGCGTTTGGTAGATGAGGAGACCGCGGCGTTCACTTAAGCCGCCCGCCCGTTCAATACGCCTCGGCTATCCACCTTCGGCGCCGCGATGAACGCTTCCTGCGGGATGTCGGCCTTGCCGAACTGCCGCATCTTATTGCGTTCTTCTCCAGAAGTCCCTACCGAGCACATGCGCTGCGATGATGGCGTCGTGCCGCTAATTTGCCAATCTGTCAATTTCGGAAATTCGCAAAGTATTACGCCGGCGGTCACCGGCTACTTGCATAGGGTCGTTGCGCAGCGCCCGCACGGTCCTGGCGTGGCGCGCTTTGGAGAAGACCAGATTAGGCCGTTTACTCATAAATCTGGCGGCGTGCGTGCCGAAGTTGATGTCTGCTTTGCTATCAAAGCGACGTGGTTGCTGCGTAGCAGCGATATGACGCGATGGGCCATGAAGGGACATTCGCTTCCGCAAGTCCGCACTCTACTCCTCGAAGTTGTTTGGGAATGCGCACGCGAGAAATTTGCAATTTCAGTCAGTGTAGATGCAGCTCCTGCGGCCGTAAAGGCCGCCCAAAGCTCAGCGGTTATGCTCGTCTCTCGCTTGACGATCAACATCGCTCGCAAGAGTTTACCTGTGAGCAAGCCACCAGCAGCAATCAGGCCGTTTCGGGAAAGAAGTGAAAATGAACAAACCGTGGCGAGTGGACGTGCTGCAGTGCAGAGGAAGCTCCTATGACGTCGGCAAGCAGATGGCCGAAGGCTTTCTGAAAACCACTCGCGGAGCGACGTTTCACAGGCGCAAGGGGCATCAGCCATTCGGTTTCGTTCTGAAAGACGCGCAGGCGGCGCTCTGCACCTACGCGCCGAATATCTGGGAAGAACTGCACGGACTGGCAGACGGCCTCAAGATTCCACTGGAGCGGGCCGCTGCCCAATACTCGAACGCCCGCCTTAGCTTTCCGAAGCGCGGATGCTCCTCAGTCATGACTAATGCGTTCTACGGGCGCAATTACGACTACAGTCCGCGTCGATATGATCCTACTTTGGTTGCCGTGCAGCCGAAGGGCATGCATGCCAGTCTCGCATTTTCGGACAGGTTTACCGGCCGCGTAGACGGAATGAATGAGCACGGTCTTTGCGTCGGGTTGCACTTTGTCAACTACCGGCCGGTCCGGCCCGGGCTGGTTTGCATCCTGATCGTCCGCATGGTGCTGGACCAATGTGCGACGACGCGGGAGGCGGTCCGATTGCTGACGCGAATTCCCCATGGCCAACCCTTCAACTATTCGCTTCTCGACGCAATCGGAGCCGCAGCGGTCGTTGAGGCTTCGCCATTGGCAACATCCGTGCGGGATGGCCGGGAGCTTGCTTGCACCAATCACTTTCAGATCGCAAAACTTGGACGTTATAACCGGCGTAACCCGGGGTCACACCGGCGCCTTCCCCCTCTCGAAACATGGTCTCGTGCCGAACTGTCATCTCAACAATTATTTGCCGCGCTCAATCACGCGGGATCGCCCGTGTTCGATCATGCTTATCGGTCCGGATCAGGAACACTGCATACATTCGTCTGCGAACCGGCAGAGCGAATCATGCTTGTCGGTATAGGCGGCGACGCATCGCCTCGATCCATCCACTTCGAGAACTGGACGCGAGGAGCGTCTCTCGGCTTGTCCCAGCTGGAAGGGCAGCTGGGGACGCTCGACAGGCCGTTCGATCCCACGATCGTGATTCCGTCGAAGAAGACTCTCGCAAGACTCTCAATCGGCGCGGCCAGCAAATGAGGCTCTCGACATGGCATTCGCTCCGGAAAAGGGAGACGCAATTTCCGAAATGGGTCATTTTCGACCGAGCCTTCGGCCTTTACCTGCCATTTGATGTCCGCTCTGCCCCCAATGCAACCGGTGCGGAGGCCAGGCTAACGGGGCGAGGCGGGATTGCGCCTGTTTCGATGGCTCGGAAAGGGCACCACCGATCACACGCCCAGGCGATGATGGCATCGTGCCGGTGATTTGCCCGACGCGTCAAACGATTTCGTAAAATGCGAAGGACGTCGCGCCGGCCCCGCCGGCTACTTTGCATGGGGTTGTTTTCGATATTTTTGTTGTCCAGTCGCGGACGCCTCAGGCCGGACCTGATCTCATCATGCTTTGGCGGTTTGAGCGCTCGCCTCAGCTATCCACCTTCAGCGCCGCAATAAAAGCTTCCTGCGGGATGTCGACCTTGCCGAACTGCCGCATCTTCTTCTTGCCTTCCTTCTGCTTCTCCAGAAGCTTGCGTTTGCGCGTGATGTCGCCGCCGTAGCATTTGGCGGTGACGTCCTTGCGCAGCGCGCGGACGGTTTCGCGGGCGATCACCTTGCCGCCGATCGCGGCCTGGATCGGGATCTGGAACATGTGCGGCGGGATCAATTCCTTCATCTTCTCGACCATGGCGCGGCCGCGCCCTTCCGCGCGGGTCCGGTGCACCAGCATCGACAGCGCGTCCACCGGCTCGTTGTTGACGAGGATCTGCATCTTGACGAGGTCGGCCACCTTGTAGTCGGTCAGGTGATAGTCGAACGAGGCGTAGCCCTTGGAGACCGATTTCAGCCGGTCGTAGAAATCGAACACGACCTCGTTGAGCGGCAGATCGTATTTCACCATGGCGCGGGAGCCCACATAGGTCAGCTCCTTCTGCGCGCCGCGGCGGTCCTGGCAGAGCTTCAGCACGCTGCCGAGATATTCGTCGGGTGTGAGGATCGTCGCCTCGATCCACGGCTCCTCGATATCGGCGATCTTGACGACATCAGGCATGTCGACGGGATTGTGGATCTCGATCTCCTGGCCGTCGGTCAGGTGCATCTTGTAGATCACGCTCGGCGCCGTCGCGATCAGGTTGAGGTCGAACTCGCGCGACAGCCGCTCCTGGATGATCTCCAGATGCAACAGCCCGAGGAAGCCGCAGCGGAAGCCGAAACCCAGTGCCGCTGAGGTTTCCATCTCGTAGGAGAAGCTGGCGTCGTTGAGCCGCAATTTGCCCATCGCCGCGCGCAGCGTCTCGAAATCGTTGGCATCGACCGGGAACAGGCCGCAGAAGACGACGGGGATCGCCGGCTTGAAGCCCGGCAGCATCTCGGTGACCGGCTTCTTGTCGTCGGTGATGGTGTCGCCCACTCTCGTGTCGGCCACTTCCTTGATCGCCGCGGTGATGAATCCGATCTCGCCGGGGCCGAGCTCGTCGACCTGCTCCATCTTGGGCGTGAAGAAGCCGACGCGCTCGACGTCATAGGCCGCATTGGTGCCCATCATGCGGATGCGGCTGCCCTTCTTCATGGTGCCGTCGACCACGCGAATGAGCACGACGACGCCGAGATAGACGTCGTACCAGCTATCGACCAGCAGCGCCTTCAGCGTCGCCTCGCGGTCGCCCTTTGGCGGCGGCAGGCGGGTGACGATCGCTTCCAGCACATCGGGCACACCGAGGCCGGTCTTGGCCGAGATCATCACGGCATCCGACGCATCGATGCCGATCACGTCCTCGATCTGCTGCCTTATCTTCTCGGGCTCGGCCGCGGGCAGGTCGACCTTGTTGAGGACAGGAACGATCTCG
This sequence comes from Bradyrhizobium sp. AZCC 1678, assembly GCF_036924765.1. NCBI lineage: Bacteria > Pseudomonadati > Pseudomonadota > Alphaproteobacteria > Hyphomicrobiales > Nitrobacteraceae > Bradyrhizobium > Bradyrhizobium sp. AZCC 1678. The sequence continues at coordinate 117,883 of NZ_JAZHSE010000001.1, read as the reverse complement.
TGATTGTTGTCGAGCGCCTGGTAGACGTTGGCGAGCGTCTGCGCTTCGACGCCCTGGCTGGCGTCGACCACGAGCAGCGACCCCTCGCAGGCCGCCAGCGACCGCGAGACTTCGTAGGCGAAGTCGACATGGCCTGGCGTGTCCATCAGGTTGAAGATGTAGTCCTTGCCGTCCTTGGCGCGGTAGTTCAGCCGCACCGTCTGCGCCTTGATGGTGATGCCGCGCTCGCGCTCGATATCCATGGAATCGAGCACCTGTTCCTTGCCCGCCATTTCGCGATCGGTCAGGCCCCCGGTCATCTGAATCAGGCGGTCGGCCAGCGTCGATTTGCCATGGTCGATATGGGCGACGATGGAGAAGTTGCGGATGTTGGAAATGGGGACGGTTGTCATGAGGCGCGGGATAGCATTCACATCCCCGTGCGGCAACCATATTGCTGTATTCTAAGGGGGATTCTTCACGCCAAGCTGATTCCACTCAAGCCCAAAACGCGCTACGCACGGGGCCATGTCGAGTACCTCTGTTTCGTCAGCAGCTGCGCGCCCAAAACGCATTCCCTCCCTCCGGCGGCTGGCGGCGTGGCTGGCCTCGCTCGCCAGCGATCCCAAAACCGGCCTGTGGCTGGTCACCGGCTTTGCGGCGGTTCACGCCGTCATGTGGACGCTGATTCTGGTCAATCTGAAGGCCGGGCAGGACGTCCATATGGACGTCGCGGAAGCTTACGCCTGGGGGCAGAAGTTCCTGCTTGGCTATGGCAAGCACCCGCCGCTGTCGGGATGGGTCGCCGGCGTCTGGTTCATGCTGTTTCCGGTCACCGACTGGGCGACCTATGCGCTGGCGATGGCGACGCTCGGCTGTGGCCTCGTGATCTGCTGGCTGTTGGCGCTGCGCGTGGTCGATCGCCGCCGCGCGTTCTTCGTCGTGGTGATGCTGGCGCTCTATCCGATCTTCAACTTCAAGGGTTTCAAGTACAATCCGGACCTGCTGCAGCTCGTCACGTTGCCGCTCGTCGTGCTGGCCTATCTCGACGCGTTCGAGAAGCGCACCATCAAATCCGGCGTGTGGCTCGGGCTCGCCGGTGCGCTGGCGCTGATGACCAAATACTGGGTGCTGACCATGATCGGCGCCGTCGGCCTTGCCGCGCTGATCCATCCCGACCGCCTGCAATTCCTGCGCTCGCCGGCGCCGTGGGTCGCGATTGTCACGCTCGTGGTGGCGATGCTGCCGCACTTGATGTGGCTGAAGCAGGTCGACTTCGTCCCGCTCACCTATGCCGGCAATACGTATTCGCTCACCGACCGCGCGATGATCGACGATCTCGCGCTCGGCTATGTCTTGCATAATCTGGCGCTGCTGGCCTTGCCGGTGGTGCTCGGCGCGATCGCGCTTGGCTGGCGGCCGCTGCGTTTGACGCCGTTTCCAGCCCTGGCGCGCGGCGCCAATTCCGGCGTGAACACGTCGCAGGCGTTCAATGTCTGGATCGTCCAGGCGGTGGTGGCGATCGGGCCGCCGCTCGGCGCCCTGCTGTTCCACATCTACATCAAGACCGATTGGGGCATCTCGCTGTTCTTCCTGATGCCGCTCGCGTTGATCGCGATATCAGCGGTGCGGGTCCGGAAAATCGCGCTGTTGAACCTGACGGCGACCTGGCTGGTGATTTCGCTCGTCGTGCTGGCGGTCTCGCCAAGGATCGTCGCCTATGAAATGAATGAAAAGCGCACCGCAGGCGCGACCTACCGGGCGCGTTCCGAACTCGCCCGCGAACTGACGGAAGCCTGGCACACGCGGTTTTATTCGCGCTGGCCGGTGGTCGCGGCCTATACCGATACCGGCCAGCCCGTTACCTTCTACAGCCCCGATCATCCGGCGCCACTGACACCGCGACGAGCCGTGGTCGTCGGGCCTGACCTCGCTCGACGAAGCGAAGCGATCGGGCTTCATCGGCATCTGCGAGGTCGGCGACTGGAAGCTGGAAAAATGCGAGGCGTGGATGAAAGCCCATGCCGCCAATGCCGAGCGCATGGTGATGACCACGCGGCGGTACTTTCTGGGGATGCCCGGCCCCGCGACGGCCTGGAATATCTTCATCGTGCCGCCGGCCAAATAGAAGCGGCCATAAGAAAATCGAAAGAGGGTAACGCATGGATCTCGACCTGACGGACAAGACGGCGCTCGTCACCGGTTCGACGCGCGGCATCGGGCTCGCGACCGCCAGCGGGCTTGCGCAAATGGGTGCGGAAGTGATCATCAACGGGCGCGACAAGGCGGCGGTCGGCGAGGCCGTGGCGAAAGTCCAGGGGGCCGCGCCGTTAGCCAAGGTGCATGCCGCGGTGTTCGATCTCGGCAATGCGGCCGGCTGTGCCGCGCTGGTGAAGCAATTCCCTGACGTCGATATCCTCGTCAACAATCTCGGCATCTACGATCCAAAGGGATTCTTCGAGATCGAGGATTCGGACTGGTCAAAGATGTTCGAAGTCAACGTCATGAGCGGGGTCCGGCTGACGCGGCATTATTTGAAGCGGATGCTTGAGGACAAGGACTGGGGCCGCGTCGTGTTCGTCTCCAGCGAGTCAGGCGTCTACATACCGAAGGAGATGGTGCATTACGGCTTCTCCAAATCGGCGCAGCTCGTCATCGCGCGCGGCGCGGCGGAGACGACCAAGGGCACCAACGTAACCGTCAACTCGGTGATGCCGGGCCCGACCTGGGTCGAGATGGCGCCGGTCCGTCTCGCCGCGCGCGCAAAGACGATGGGAACGACGGTGGAGGATCTCGTCGCGCGCACCTTCACCGAACGCCGCCCGGCGTCGCTGCTGCAGCGCTACGCCAAGCCGGAAGAGGTCGCCAACCTGATCTGCTACGTCTGCTCGAAAGCCTCCAGCGCCACCAACGGCGCCGCGCTCCGCGTCGACGGGGGAATCGTGACGAACCCGTTTTGAAAGATTTGGGATGGCGCTGCTGACCTCGCCCCGCTTGCGGGGAGAGGTCGGATCACATCGTCAGATGTGATCCGGGTGAGGGGGTACAGGTCTATCAACTCGCATCAACTTCGCGGAGAGAGCCCCTCACCCCAACCCTCTCCCCGCAAAGAGCTTGGCGAGGGAGCAGGCCAAGCATCACACACCTTCTTCGTTGAACTTGTCGGCGACCAGCGCGGCGATCGCATCGACCGCGGCCTGGGCTTCGGGGCCGATCGCGGAGACCGTCACGGAGGTTCCCGGTCCCGCCGCCAGCATCATCAGACCCATGATCGAGGTGCCGCCGACGGTCTCGCTGCCGCGCGTCACCCAGACCTCGGCGTTGAACTTTTCGACCATCTGCACGAACTTGGCCGAGGCCCGCGCGTGCAGGCCCCGCTTGTTGATGATTTGAAGTTCCCGCGAAATGGCGCCCGCAGGCACGGTCGGCCCGAGTTCCTTTTCGGGCGCGGCCTCGTCGCTCATTTGCCGGCGAGCACGCGGCTGGCGATGGTGACGTATTTGCGGCCGGCTTCCTGGGCCATGGCGATGGCATCGGGAAGCGAGCGCTCTTCGCGCACCTTGGCAAGCTTAACCAGCATGGGAAGATTGATGCCTGCGAGCACCTCCACCTTGGGACGGCTCATGCAGGATATTGCGAGGTTGGAAGGTGTGCCGCCGAACATGTCGGTGAGGATAGCGACACCATCGCCACTGTCGACGCGATTCACCGCTTCGATGATATCGCTTCGACACAAATCGGAGTCGTCCTCGGCTCCAATCGTGATGGCTTCAATTTGTTTTTGCGGACCCATGACATGTTCGAGCGCCGCCTTGAACTCGTCGGCAAGGCGCCCATGGGTCACAAGCACTAGACCAATCATCGGAAACTCCTCGCGGGTGCTTTTTGGTGCACCGCACGAACGCGCCACTTTGACCATCCAGAGGCCCCGCGCAAGAGGGCATCTTGGCTATTGTTCCAGTACTTGGCGGTAAACAGTGAGGCCTGTGCCGGTTTAATCGGTGGCGATATTGGGGCTTATATGGTTACCAATCCCCTTCGAACAATCATCCAAAGGTTGGACGGAACCTGAACTTGCGGTTGTCGTCAGGGCTGCTGCAATCATCGGGAGGGGGTCATAGCCGCTTCCAACGGGGATTCGCGGTAACAAAACACCGTTTAAGCGAATGGAGAGCGCTTCTGGCGGCGGCAGCCGCTCCGCATCGCCGGCCGCCAGATCGACCACAAGCCCAACGATGGCCTCAATGACGACGTCGCAGCGGCGGATTCCGAGGCCCCGAATCTCGATCAGGCCGGCCAGTTCCCGCGCCGGCCGGACCCACAATTGTCCGTCCACTGTGTCGAGATGGACACGGTCATCGCCGACCAAAACGGCCGGCGGAAGCTGCCCGGCGCGTCCGGCGAGAATCAGATCGAAGGCCAGCCGGGACTTGCCGGCGCCTGACGGGCCCCGGATCAGCACGGCGCGATCGCCCACCAGCACGGCGGAGGCGTGCACGCTCGCGCCCTGCGTCATCATGGCGCTGGCAGCCGAACCACGAAGCGCGCGCCGACCACCGTCGGCCTGCCGTCGGCATCAGCCGGGCCGTGGCGATTTTCCGCCCAGACCCGCCCGTTATGCGCTTCGATGATCTGCTTGGAGATCGACAGGCCGAGGCCCGAGTTCTGGCCAAAGCCCTGATGCGGCCGGTCGGTGTAGAAACGCTCGAAGATGCGCTCCAGCGCATCCTCGCCGATGCCCGGCCCGTCGTCATCGACGACGATTTCGATTTCCGAGCGCACGCGGCGGCAGGTGACGCGCACCTTGCCTCCGGGGTTGGAGAAGGATTGCGCGTTGGACAGCAGGTTGGAGATCACCTGCCCAAGCCGCGAATCGTGGCCCGGCACAGAGAACGCGTCGGTTGCGCCGCGGCCTTCGAAGCGCGCCTCGACTGCGACGTCATGACCCAGCCGGGTTTCGTTGGCGACCGAGGCCAGCGTCGTCAGCAGCCGTCGCACATTGACCGGCGCCATGTCTTGGCGCTGCAATTCGGCATCGAGGCGGCTGGCGTCGGAAATATCCGAGATCAGCCGGTCGAGCCGCTTGACGTCGTGCTCGATCACCTCGAGCAGGCGCGCGCGGCTGGTGTCGTTGCGCGCCAGCGGCAGCGTTTCCACCGCCGATCGCAGCGAGGTCAGCGGGTTCTTCAATTCATGGGCGACGTCGGCGGCGAACATCTCGATCGCCTCGATGCGGCTATACAGCGCATTCGTCATGTCGCGCAGCGCGCCCGAGAGATGGCCGATCTCGTCGCGGCGGCGGGTGAAATCGGGAATCTCGACGCGGGTCTGGATGCGCCGGCGGACGCGCTCGGCGCCGTCGGCCAGCCGCCGCACCGGACCCGCAATCGTGCTCGCCAGCAAGAGCGACAGCACGATCATGACGGCGGAGGCGACGCCGCCGACCTTGAGGATCGCCAGCCGCTCGGCGGTCACCATCTGGTCGATGTCGTCGCCCTGCGTCGAGAGCATCAAGGCGCCATGCACGGCGCGGAAACGCTGCACCGGGACCGCGACCGAGACGATCACCTCGCCGCGATCGTTGACCCGCACCATGCTGCTCTTGACGCCGTCGAGCGCCTGCACGATTTCCTGGTAACCCTTGCCGTTTTCCGGACCCAGCTCGCGATACAGCGGCAGGTCGCCGCGATTGAGCCAGGTGCGGATCGAGATCGTGGCGCGCTCGACAAAGCCCGGCTTCTCCGTCGAAGGCGGCGGCAGTTCGAAGCGCAGCACGTCCCCCTTGCCATAGAGGCTGCGGCTGTCGAGGATCATGCCGCCGTCGCCGCCATAGATGCGCGCGCGGGTCTTGGTCGGCGAGATCAGCCGCCGCAGCACCGGCGCGACGCGCTCCGGATTGATCGGAAAATCGAGCCCCGAGGATTCGTCCGGCGCGCCGTAGCTTTCGCCGGGCTTGAGGTCGAGCAGGCGGTCCGGATCGATAGTGATGGTGTTGGTTTCGACGGTCGCGGAGGCGGCAATCGCGCCGGCGATGATTTCGGCCTGTACCAGCAGGCTCTGCGCCCGCGCGTCGATCAGGCCGGCGCGGAACTGCGAGAGATAGAGAATGCTCGCCACCAGGGCGACGAGGCCCGCCAGATTGAGCGAAACGATCCGGCGCGTGAGGCTGGAGAAGGACAGCGCGAAGAAGAATTGCCCGGCCCGGCGCAACCAGCCGAGCGGCCGCCGCCAGCCCTTTTCGCCCGGGCTATCGTCGGCAACGCTGCGCTGCTCGAGGAGCTCGGAAGCATCCTCGTGGTTCAGGCTGGAATCGGGCTGCGTTCGATCTAGCAATGGTCGAGCTGCCGGTTGTGATGCGCCGCTTTCGTAATTCTACGCTTCTACGCCGAACGGGCGGATGTGTCAGTCGGCACTTCCGCCCGGAAAACGCAGATCAGGCTTCCTTGAAGCGATAGCCGACGCCGTACAGCGTCTCGATCATCTCGAAATCGTCGTCGACAACCTTGAACTTCTTGCGCAGCCGCTTGATGTGGCTGTCGATGGTGCGGTCGTCGACATAGACCTGATCGTCATAGGCCGCGTCCATCAGCGCGTTGCGGCTTTTCACCACGCCCGGCCGGGTCGCCAGCGCCTGCAGGATCAGGAATTCGGTCACCGTCAGCGTCACCGGCTCGTTTTTCCAGGTGCAGGTGTGACGCTCCGGATCCATCCGCAGCAGGCCGCGGTCCAGCGCGCGCGCATCCGGCTCCTTCGGCACGGCGGTCGGATCCTTGGGCTGGCCGCGGCGGAGCACGGCCTTGACGCGCTCGACCAGCAGGCGCTGCGAGAACGGCTTGCGGATGAAATCGTCGGCGCCCATCTTGAGGCCGAACAATTCGTCGATCTCTTCATCCTTGGAGGTCAGGAAGATCACCGGCAGGTCGGACTTCTGCCGCAGCCGGCGTAGCGTTTCCATGCCGTCCATGCGCGGCATCTTGATGTCGAGGATCGCGAGGTCCGGCGGCGAAGTGCGGAAGCCGTCGAGCGCCGAAGCACCATCCGTGTAGGTCATGATGCGATAGCCTTCGGCTTCGAGTGCGATCGACACGGAAGTGAGAATGTTGCGGTCATCATCGACCAGGGCGATTGTGGGCATGAGCCTGCTTTCGAATAAGAGAGTGGCTTAAACGGCGGGCAATCCAGCCAGACGCCGCATAAATGGGCTTTGTACACGGTCAACGAGCAATGCAAGCTGGGCTGAAGTGTGACCGAGTTCCGCAAAACGTTCCCGCGGAGACGCGCTGTCCCCCATATAGCACCCTGTCTGGTGGAGAAAACCCCCTTTTTGCAATAAGATGGCCGGAACGGAACCATGCAGCCCACCGCAGATTTTGATGCTTCTAAACTCGCCCGTTCGCTGCTGCGGCGCAGCCGGCAGGGCGCGCTCGCCACTCTTATGCCTGAAAGCGGCGATCCCTACTGCTCGTTGGTTAACGTTGCCAGCCATGCCGATGCCTCGCCGATCCTGCTGATTTCGCGGCTGGCGCTGCATACGAAGAACATCCTCGGCGACGGAAGGGTCTCGCTGATGCTGGACGAGCGCGCCGCCGGCGATCCCCTGGAGGGCGCGCGGATCATGCTGGCGGGCCGGGCCGAGGAGGCCAGTGGCGAGGCTGCGAAAATCGTGCGCCGGCGCTACCTCAACGCCCATCCATCCGCGGAAGCCTTTGTGGATTTCAAGGATTTCTCGTTCTTTCGGATCGCCCCGTCGGGCCTGCATCTGGTCGCCGGTTTTGGCCGCATCATCGACCTCAAGCCAGAACAGTTTCTGACCGGGATCGGCGATGCCGAAGAACTGCTGGAAGCCGAGCAGGGCGCGGTGGAGCATATGAACGAGGATCACCGCGAGGCGATGAACCTCTATGCGACCAGGCTGCTGGGGGCCGAATCCGCCGATTGGCGCTGCACCGGCTGCGACCCCGACGGCATGGACATGCAGGCTGGCAGCGCGACGCTGCGGCTGGATTTTCCGGAACGGGTCACCGGCGCCATGGCGTTGCGCAAGATGCTGGTGCGGCTGGCGGGCGAGGCGCGGGGCAAGGACTAACAAGGGTTAACGCTTGCCGTCCATCGATCGCGGATTTGAACGGGCGCAGACCTTTGCGCGACTAAGGCAAGCCCGCGCAAAGGTGACCAGCGAAAGCCCGCATGAAATCCCGCAATCGAAGGATATTTTCAGTGTGTCTCGCGCTGTTGTCGGGCACCTGCCTCTCCGCGCCGTCGTGCGCGCAAAGGGCGAGATGGCGGCGACGAGCGCCGTTGAAGGCGTGTTCTCTATCTTCAAACGCGGCATGACGGCATCTATCAGCACTGCGGCGAAAGCACCTGCACCGCTATCTAGCTGAATACGACTTCCGCGATAACAACCGCGTTGCGCTCGGTTGCGATGACGTGAACCGCACCGACCGCATGTTGACCAGCGTCGTCGGCAAGCGCCTCAAGTACCGAACACTTATTTGAGGGACCGAAGCGATATGGCAGAAAAACCAAAGCCCAAGGCAAAACCGAAGAGCAAGCCCGACAAAGATCGGTCCGCGCGGTTCATTGAGACCGCGCGGGAGCTATCCAGCGATGAGTCTGGCGAGAAATTTTCTGAAGCGATCGATCGCATTCTCCCGACCAAAGGGCCTCTCAACCGGAAAAGTGGGCATTCCTAGCTGACGCGCCTCATTGCGATACTTCTTCCATTCTTTCTTGTCAGACAAGGTAGATGCGCCCGGCACATTCGAGAACTGCTCGGCGGCGCGCCGGAGATACCACTCGGGAATATCCGACGCGCTATGCATTCCGTTCGCAGAGAGCATGGGAGGAACCGGGAATGCATCCGGGTCGCCACTCTCAAAATGCTTCCTGATATGCCACGCAAGCATGTCGGCCGCCTGCAGAGGCATAATCAACTTGTCGTCTCGGAATACAGGCTCGACGGAAAGAACCTTTTGAACAGCCCTTGGCTGCCGTGCCCTGATGGACTGGTAAAGGAGCTTAGCCGCGTCACCCAACCCTTCTTGGTGGTCGAAAATGAAGTCAATTGGGACCTGCATCAGGTCCTTCTGTTTTGACTGGTGGATTGCCAGAGGGATCATGATTGCTTCGAAGCCAAATGAATACGCACTTGCCATCCCGTAAGGCGCGACCGGCTTAACTATTTCTGCCACTAGCTTTTGGCTAACTGATGAGTGGATTGAAGCGGGTTCCCAGTGCCGGATAATACGAGCCAGGTCCTCAACCTTGTTGTCTCGGTCCACAGTGGACCATCCGCCGAACTGGCCCCGCAGACCAGCCGCTTCAACCATCTTGAAGTAATCTATGGAGGGGGAGCGCCGCAGTTCGGCGTACCATGCGTTTGAGAACCGCGACCATCTTTCGGCAGTGTTGATGTAGCCAGCCAAAACCAACCGCTGTTCGCCCTGATCGCTGCGCGAATCGTCAACATAGGCTTGCACCGAGACCAAAATCTTCTCCGCCGCGTGCAGCGGCTGGGTAGCCGCAAACTAGAGCGCGAATCGGGTCGCCACCTCGGAAACGCTGAATCGCGCCAGTCAGTGATAGACTTTTGTCGTGGGTACGCAAAGTATGCGGTATCGGTGTTGCCGTCGGCCGCGAGCCTGAAAGCGCTGCGGGTGTTTGCAGCGCGAAGTGAGCAAAGCACCAAGCCGATGACGGGCTTTGGCGATCCGATTTTCAATCCCGCTGGGAAGTCCACTGATGGCAACCGTCCCACCAGGGCCGCCGCGCGCAGCCTTGCGACCGGCGCCTACACGGATTTCTGGCAGGGCGCCGGCGTCGATCGCGCGCGGCTTTCGGACGCGCTCGCGCAATTGCCCGACACCGCCGACGAACTCAACGCGATAGCCAAAAACCTCGGCGTCGCGGCCGCCGATATTCACCTCGGCGAGGACGCCAGCGAAACCACGCTCAAGCGCACGCCGCTGGCCGATTACGGCATCGTCTATTTCGCCACCCATGGTCTTGTCGCCGGCGATGTGAAAGGGCTTGCCGAACCGTCGCTGGTGCTGAGCATTCCAAAACAGCCGTCGGAATTCGATGATGGCCTGCTCACCGCGAGCGAAGTCGCGCAGTTGAAGCTCAATGCCGATTGGGTGGTGCTGTCAGCCTGCAATACGATCGCCGGCGACAAGCCCGGCGCCGAAGCGCTCTCGGGGCTCGCGCGATCGTTCTTCTACGCCGGTGCGCGGGCGCTGCTGGTGTCGCATTGGGCGGTCAATTCGGAGGCCGCCACGCGGCTCTCGATTTCGACCTTCGACCGGCTGAAGGGCGATCCCAAGCTCGGCCGCGCCGAGGCGCTGCGGCAGGCCATGCTGGCCTATCTCAACGATGCGTCCTCGCCCCGCAACGCCTATCCGGCGTTCTGGGGGCCATTTGCGCTGATCGGAGAAGGGGCCGCGCGTTGAAATTTTCTAATTGTGCGACGCAGCAATTTTCAGTCAGGCGAGGCAGCGACGGATGGTCGCGCAACCACGACGGCAAACTCGCTAAAAGCGCTGCAGCAAACGATTGATGCAGATCAACCACTCGCGCCTGAATAAACCAAATCGCGTGGATCGGCTTGGCAAGCACAGCGTTCATCAGTATTAGGTCGCCGGACCGAGGCCGGAAGGCTATATTCAGGGGTCACCGCGACAGAGCGCGTCAAGCGACATGCGCGCGATTCGAGTAACGCGGGTTCGAGGAGGGATTTCTTCGTGCAAGAGACGGGTCTACGCAACGGTGCCTTCGGCGCCGACAAATTCGGCTTAAAAAATCTCAAGACGGTGCACTGGAATCTCGGTGCGCCGCAGCTCTATCAATATTCGCTCTCCGCGGGTGAAGCCGTACTGTCGGCGGATGGCGCATTGTGTGCGGACACTGGTGAGTTCACCGGCCGCAGCCCGAAGGACAAGTTCACGGTTCGCGATGCGACCACCGACAAGAACATGTGGTGGGCCGGCAACCAGTCGATATCCGCGGACCAGTTCTCCGCGCTCTATGCCGACTTCCTCAAGCATGCCGAAGGCATGACGCTGTTCGCGCAGGATCTCTATGGCGGCGCCGATCCGAGCTTCCAGATCAAGACGCGCGTTTTCACCGAACTTGCCTGGCACTCGCTGTTCATCCGCACGCTGCTGATCCGTCCCGAGGCTTCGGCGATCAGGGATTTCGTGCCCGAGCTCACCATCATCGACCTGCCGAGCTTCCGCGCCGATCCTAAACGCCATGGCGTGCGCTCGGAGAACGTCGTCGCGATCGATTTCGCCCGCAAGATCGTCCTGATCGGCGGGTCTTATTATGCCGGCGAGATGAAGAAGTCGGTCTTCACCACGCTGAACTATTATCTGCCCGCCAAGGGCGTGCTGCCGATGCACTGCTCGGCCAATGTCGGGCCCAAGGGCGACACCGCGATCTTCTTTGGCCTTTCCGGCACCGGCAAGACCACGCTGTCGGCCGATCCGAACCGCACGCTGATCGGCGACGACGAGCACGGTTGGGGCAATGACGGTGTCTTCAATTTCGAGGGCGGCTGCTACGCCAAGTGCATCAAGCTGTCGAAGGAAGCCGAGCCGCAGATCTTCGCCGCCAGCAGCCGCTTCGGCGCCGTGCTGGAAAACGTGGTGCTCGGCGAAGATACCCGCGTGCCTGACTTCGACGACGGTTCGAAGACCGAAAACACCCGCTCGGCCTATCCGCTCGAGTTCATCCCGAACGCTTCGCGCACCGGCCGCGCCGGCCAGCCGAAGAACGTCGTGATGCTGGCCGCCGACGCCTTCGGCGTGCTGCCGCCGATTGCAAAGCTCTCGCCGGCGCAGGCGATGTATCACTTCCTGTCCGGCTACACCGCCAAGGTCGCTGGCACCGAGCGCGGTCTTGGCAACGAGCCGCAGCCGGAATTCTCCACCTGCTTCGGTTCGCCGTTCCTGCCGCTCGATCCTTCCGTCTATGGCAACATGCTTCGCGAGCTGATCGCCAAGCACAATGTCGATTGCTGGCTGGTCAACACCGGCTGGACCGGCGGCAAATACGGCACCGGCAGCCGGATGCCGATCAAGGTCACGCGCGCACTGCTCACCGCGGCGCTCGACGGCAGCCTGCGCAACGTCGAATTCCGCACCGACAAGTACTTTGGCTTCGCGGTGCCGACGGCGCTGCCGGGCGTTCCGAGCGAGATCCTCAACCCCGTCAACACCTGGAAGGACAAGGCTGAGTTCGACAAGACCGCCCGTAGCCTGGTCGGCATGTTCCAGAAGAACTTTGCCAAGTTCGAAGCCCAGGTCGACGCCGAAGTCCGCGCCGCTGCGCCGGACCTCAAGCTCGCGGCGGAGTAACCGGCAAACGATAACGAACACATTTGAAAAGGGCGGCTCCATGAGCCGCCCTTTTGTTGTGGATACGCAGTCAGCCGTTACCCGGAAGCACCGCGTTGCTCGGCGTGCGGCGATCAGTGATCTGCAGTCCGAACAGGCTGCCGATCAGTTCGACGACGACACGCGCCGTGCGGCCGCGTTCGTCGAGGAACGGGTTGAGCTCGACGATATCGACCGAGCGCACCAGGTCGGAATCGTGCAGCAGCTCCATGATCAGATGCGCCTCGCGATAGGTCGCGCCGCCCGGCACCGTGGTGCCGACGCCGGGCGCGACCGCGGGATCGAGAAAGTCGACGTCGAAGCTTAGATGCAGCACGCCATTTTTGGCGCGTACGCGATCGATCACCTTGCGGATCAGCACGCCGACGCCGAACTCGTCGATGGCGCGCATGTCGGCGATCGCGATGCGGCGCTCGAACACCAGTTGCTTCTCCAGCGGATCGATCGAGCGGATGCCGAACAGGTCGAGCTGGTCGGGGCCGATCGAGGCGCGCGGATGGTTGCCGAGCAGATTGTCGAGGCCGCCCTCGCCGCACAGGAACGCGGCCGACATGCCATGCATGTTGCCGGTCTCCGTCGTCTGCGGTGTGTTGTAGTCCGCATGGGCATCGACCCAGAGCACGAACAGCGGCCGGCCCTGCTCCTGCCAGTGGCGTGCTACGCCGTTCACCGATCCCATCGACAACGAGTGATCGCCGCCCATGAAGATCGGAACGGCGCCGGAGCGCGCCAGCGAATAGGAACGCTCGCTGAGCTCGCGGATCCAGCCTTTGATGGTGTCGTAGTATTTGGCATTCGCCGGCGGCGGGCCCTCGTCGAGAGCAACGTCAGGTTTGGCCATGTTGCCGTGATCCTCGACGGCAAAGCCGAGCTGATTGAGGATGCGGCCAATGCCCGCGGTGCGCAGCGCGTCCGGTCCCATCAAGGTTCCGAGTTGCGAAGCCCCGATCTCGATGGGGACGCCGAGCAGGGCGATGCGGGCAACGTTGCCGTCGGACATGGAGCGCCTTTGATGAATCGCAGAAAAGGTAGGGTGGGCAAAGCGAAGCGTGCCCACCATTTCGGGGTAATTATCGGATACATGGTGGGCACGGCGCAAGGGTGCCTTTGCCCACCCTACAAGAGAGCCGGCACTTTAATGTTCCGCTAAGCCTTGAAATAGGCGATCTGCGTCGTCGTCGCGAGCAACCGCCCCGACGGCGACCACAATTCGCCGTTCTGGTCGCCATAGCTCCTGTGGAAGATCTTGGCATCCGCCACCGCCAACACCCGCGTGATATCCTCGGCCGCGAGGTCGTCCGACGCCGTATGAAAATACGTCGTGATCGATACGGTGCCGAACGGCATCAATTCCCGGCGCGCCAGAAATACCCGGCCGAAGAACGCATCCGACATCGACATCAGCGACAGCATGTCGATCTTTCGCGGCACGTGGTCGCCGATCCACTGCTTCGAGTACGCATCGAGCGGCGGCGACGCCGGCGAGCCATAGAAACTCGGCTCGCCCTCGACGAAGCGGAAATCATACTGGTGCGTCCACGTCATCGGCGTGTTCGGAAACGCGCGCGCCTGCTCGAACGGCGTAGCGCCGGGAAATTTTGCCTGCTGGTGCGACCATGACGGGCGGCGCTCGGCGAACACGGCGGTCGCCAGCGTCGCAACGTCGCCGCCGCCCTGCGTCATCTCCACGCACCAGTGCTGGCTCGAACGGTTGGCCTTGACCAGCCGCACGTCGAGGTCGAACGCGCCTTCGGCCACCGGCGCGCAGAAATTCACGGTCAGCGACAGCGGATCGCCCGCCCGCTGCGGATGGTCGATCAGCGCGCGCAGGATGGTGGCGGCCGTGCAGCCGCCGAACGGCCCGACAAAGGCCCAGTAGTCCGGACTGGTCCTGCCCTGCCAGCAGCTATCGCCGGCGGTGACGCGTGTGGCGTCGTCGAAAAGATGCGGGGCTTTTATCAGCATTGATACTCTTCGGTCTAGAAGGGCGCGACGTGGTCGCCGCAAATGCCGTCATTGCGAACCAACGGGTCGCGCGAATGCGCGCCCGATGACAGGCTCCGCCGAAGCAATCCATCGCGCCGCAAGCGGAGGAATGGATTGCTTCGTCGCTACGCTCCTCGCAATGACGGCGGATGGAGTATCGCGACTCTTTTGCCGAATTCAATGACGCCCGAGGTAATGGATTTCCGCCCGCCGGGATTTACCGCGTCACCCCGCGCTGGGCGCTTGGCTCCGGCACCGGCGCCGCGGCGCGCACCGGCACATGCCAGATATCCTCGGCATACTCCCGGATGGTGCGGTCGGAGGAGAACCATGGCATCCGCGCGACGTTGAGGATCGAGGCGCGGGTCCAGGCCGGCACCACCTGCCAGCGGGCGTCGATGCCGCGCTGGGCTGCGTAGTAGGAATCGAAATCGGCCGAGACCATGTAGTGGTCGAGATAACGCAGCGCGTGACCCATCGAGGCAAAGCGGGCGGGATCGTCGGGCGAGAACGCGCCGCTCTCGATGGCGGTAATCGCCCGCGCCAGCCGCGGCGAGCGGCTGATCACATCCGTTGCGTCCAGCCCCTGCTTGCGGCGGACCATGACGTCGCCGGCCTCCATGCCGAAGATCGCGATGTTCTCCGCACCGACATGGTCGCGGATTTCGATATTGGCGCCGTCAAGCGTGCCGATGGTGAGCGCGCCGTTCAGCGCCAGCTTCATGTTGCCGGTGCCGGAGGCTTCCATGCCGGCGGTCGAGATCTGCTCGGAGAGATCGGCGGCCGGAATGATCACCTCTGCAAGGCTGACATTGTAGTCGGCGAGGAAGACGACCTTGAGCCTTCCTGCGATGACGGGGTCGTTGTTGACGACTTCGGCAACATCGTTGATCAGCTTGATGATCAGCTTGGCATAGCGATAGCTCGCCGCCGCCTTGCCGGCGAAGATCTTGACCCGCGGCACCCAGTCGCGCTGCGGCTCGTCCCTGATCGCCTGATACAGCGCGACGGTCTCGACGACGTTAAGCAATTGCCGCTTGTATTCGTGGATGCGCTTGATCTGGATATCGAACAGCGCCGACGGATCGATCTTGATGCGGAGCCGCTCGTTGATCAGCCGCGCCAGCGCCAGCTTGTTGTGATGCTTGACCTCGCGAAAACGCTGCTGGAACGCGTTGTCGCTGGCGCGGGCCTCGAGGCGCTCGAACAGGGAGAAGTCGTCGAGCACGGCCTCGCCGCAGACCTCGCGCATCAGTCCGGTCAGCTTCGGGTTGGCGAGCATCAGCCAGCGGCGGAAGGTGATGCCGTTGGTCTTGTTGGTGATGCGGCCGGGATAGAGATGGTTGAGATCGTGGAACACGGTCTCCTTCATCAGGTCGGAATGCATCGCCGAGACGCCATTGATGCGGTGCGAGCCGACGAAAGCGAGTTGCCCCATCCGCACCCGCCGTCCGGACTTCTCGTCGATCAGCGACACCGAGGCACGGAAATCGATGTCGCCGGGGCAACGCTGTTCGGCCATCGCCAGATGCGCGACATTGATGCGGTAGATGATTTCGAGATGCCGCGGCAGCAGCCGCTCGAACAGTTCGACCGGCCAGGTCTCCAGCGCTTCCGGCAGCAGCGTGTGATTGGTGTAGGACAGCGTCGCCACCGTGAGCTTCCACGCTTCGTCCCAGCGGAAATTGTGCAGGTCCACCAGGATCCGCATCAGCTCGGTGACGGCGAGGCTGGGATGGGTGTCGTTGAGCTGCACCGCGACCTTGGAGGGGAGGTTGCGCAACTGCCCGTCGGACGCAAGGTGCCGCTTGATCAGGTCCTGCAGCGAGGCCGAGACGAAGAAATATTCCTGCCGCAGCCGCAGTTCGCGCCCCGCAGAGCTCTCGTCATTCGGATAGAGGAATTTGCAGATCGATTCCGCGCGCGCTTCCTCGGCGACGGCGCCGAGATAATCGCCGGTGTTGAAGACATCGAGCCGCAGCGGGTCGGGCGCGCGCGCCGACCACAGCCGCAGCGCATTGACGTGCTGGCCGCGCCAGCCGACGATCGGGGTGTCGTAGGCGACAGCCTGCACGGTTTCCGCCGGACGCCACGTCGCGCGGTCGCGGCCGCGGTCGTTGACGTGGTCGACAAAGCCGCCGAAATGGATGTGGTAGACCACCTCGGCCCGCTGGAATTCCCAGGGGTTGCCAAAACTCAGCCATTCGTCCGGGTATTCGTGCTGCCAGCCCTGCGCGATGATCTGGCGGAACAGGCCGAAATCGTAGCGTATGCCGTAGCCGATGGCGGGAATCGCCAGCGTCGCCATGCTCTCCATGAAGCACGCCGCGAGCCGCCCGAGGCCGCCATTGCCGAGCGCCGCGTCCGGCTCGCATTTGCGCAGGTCGTCAAGCCCGACGCCGAGATCGCCGAGCGCCGCCTCGAACACCGGCAGCAGGCCCATATTGTTCAGCGCGTCGGTGAACAGCCGCCCGATCAGGAATTCGAGCGAGAGGTAATAGACCCGCTTGCTGCCGGCGTCGTAGCTCTCCTTCTCGGCCGTCAGCCAGCGGTGCACGATGCGGTCGCGCAGCGCCAGCGCCGCGGCCTTGTACCAGTCGCGCCGTGTCGCCATGCCGGCGTCCTTGCCGATCGCAAGCCGGAGCTTGGCGAGGATTGCGCCCTTGATTTCGGCCAGCGACAGCTCGTCGATCGGCTGATCCAGCGCCGGATAACTGGTCGGATGGTTTCCTGGGATTTGTTCCTGCAATACGTCGATTCCTGCGATTGAGACTCAGAACGAAGATACGCGCCTTGCCCGGCAATCGAAACGCCGGAGTATGCCGGAGTGCGTTGTGCACTGCGCTGGTATGATTTTATGCAAGGACCGGGCCGATTTCGCGGCACCGGCGGCTGCCTTTGGTGATATAATCGAGTGCGGAAGCCGAGGGATCGCTGGGATAACCGGGTGCCAGTGCGCGCTTAAGGAAACGCGTGCCGCCAGAACGGGAGGCTTGCCATGAGATTGACGATCGAGATCGTCGCCGCTGCGTTGTTGGTCGTCTGCATCAGTGCGACCAGCGCCGCCTTTGCCGCCGGCAAGGCCGGCAAGAGCGCCGACGGCCTGAGCTGTTCCTTCAGCGTCGCGCAAGGCGCTTCGCCAGCGGCGCGCTGCGCGGCGATCAAGCGGCAGTGTGGCGGAAAATTCTACGCCAATTACTGCGGCGACAAGCTGCTCTCGGCGATGTGAAGGATTGAGCCCCGGACGGTTCATGCCGTGGCGCCGTGCCAGCCTTCGCCTTCCTCGGCAAGTCCGGGGTAGCGGAGATAGAGCTTTTGCAGCAGCTCGAAATGCAAGGCGGACGATATCTCGTCGAGAGGCTTGGCAAGCAGGGCCCGATCGTCGCTGTCGAGGGCGGACACGATCGCATTCGTGCGGTCGATCGCGTCGGCCGCTTCCAGTAACAAGGTCCGGATCTCGGTAGCCTGCGTCGCGTCCATCGTCCTCGGTTCTTTGCGGCAAATCACCGAAAGACAATCTCTGATAGGGGATATTTTGCTGCTCTACCAGAACAAATTAAGAACACTTTAGCAAGTGTTTGATATATCATTGTGATTCGGTGCGCCGCCGGCACAACATCTATGGTCTATCCGAGTTTGTGAGGACTACATGTCCACCATCGCCTACGATCAGTTCGCTCTCACCCGTATCGCCGATTTCGCGCGCTCGCTGTCGCGCCTGCATCAGGCCTCGCGCCGCCGGCTCGTCGACGACGACGCGATCGACCGCGAGTTCAACGCGGTCTGCATGTCGGTGTGGGGCTACACCACGGACGATTTCAGCGACGAGCTGTTTTCGGTCGAGGACCACGCCTTTCTCGACGCGCTGGATGAAACGCAGGCACGAATCTTTGCCGCCGAACAAGGCTACGACCTCGTCGACGATCAGGGCATGCTGACGGACTGGTGGGGCTATTGCTGGATGATCCTGGCCGAGAAGCGCGGCCTGCTGACGCCGGAAAACCGCGCCGCGGCGCGTGCGGCGATCGAGGAAAAATATCTGTCCGCGCCGAACGTGATTGGGGTCATCGTCGGGCGGTAATGCTGGCGTCAGCTACGTGAATGCTGCGAGCGGGGCCCATGCTACTTTGCATGGGGTTGTTTTCGCAATTTTGTGTTTGGGCTCCGCGGTGACTGCGGGCGGCCTTATCGCACTTCCGCTCGCTTCGCCGCTTTCGGTACAGCCGGCTTCGGAATCGAGGCGGTCGGCAGGTCGTCGTCGCGTCGTGCTTCGGGCAGCGGCGCGTTGCCGGCGACCATCTCGGCGCTGACAGGCGCGACCTTCATTTCGCCGAGCCGGGCGCGGACATCTGCCGTGAGGCCGGGATAGGAGGCGACGGGGGTGAATTCCGCCGTCTGGTCGGCCCCCAGGCGGACGCCGGTATAGGCCACCAGGCCGTCGGTGGTGGCGACGACATCGCCGGAGCGCAGCGAGGTATCGAGCGTGAGATCGACCGGCGCCAGCCCGGACGGGCTTCGGCCGTTGCAGGTGCAATCGGCGCGCAGCGCCTTGCGATAGGCAAAGGCGTTTTCGCTGTCGGCATAGCGCTCGCCATTGCTTGCGGTCGCGCTGTCGATATGGCTGCCGTAAAACACCTTGGTGACGCTCGCCGGGCAGAAGGCCTGGCAGGTCTGAACCGGTGTGGCGTTGCCGCGCATGGTCAGCGGAAAATACTTGCCGTCGCAGCTTCGCACGCAGAAGGCAGGCCCAGACCCCGCAACGCGCGGCGCCGGCGCGGAATGGGCCGGTTGATTGGTGCCGAACGGATCGGCGAAGAAGTTCGCCTGCGCGGGGGCTTGCCGCGCCTGCGGCTTTTGGGCGCCGCCGAACAGGAAATCGAACAGACCTTCGGCGGAGACGCTGCCGGGTGCCAGCGCAAGCGAGCCCGCAAGGGTGGCGGCCGTCGCAAATGTCGCGCGGCGCCGCACGCGCGAAAAAGCCAACTCTGTACGCAACGCCAACTCCACCCCGCCAACGCGCTGAAGCGCCATAGACTTCAGTTCGGGGTAACCTTAACGGGGGATGGTAAACGAGCTTTTACCGGGGGCGGGAAGGCGGAAAAGAAATGCGGGCTTCTTCTTGTCTCGCCCCGCAAAAGAGCGGGCGAGGGAGTAGAAGTCGCAATCACCCCTTCAAAAATTCACCGGCCTTGTAGAGTGAACGAAACTCCAAGCCGGCTTCCGCGAACGTTTCGGTCGCGCCTTCCTCGCGGTCGACCATGGTCAACACCAGCACGATCTCGCCGCCGGCGTCGCGCACGGCTTCCACCGCCTTCAGCGCCGAGCCGCCGGTCGTGGTGACGTCCTCGACGATGACGATGCGCTTGCCCTGCAAGGTCTCGCCCTTGGCAAGCCCCTCCACCGCGAGGCGGGCGCCATGTTCCTTCGGCTTCTTGCGCACGAAGAAGGCGGCGATCGGGTGACCCTTGAGCCAGGACAGCTGCGCGATCGCGCCCGCCAGTGGGACTGCGCCCATCTCCAGCCCGCCGACGAAATCGAGGTTGTCGTCCTTCAGCGCCTCATAGGTCAGTTCCGCCAGCAGCGCCGCGCCTTCGGGGTCGAGCATGGTCGGCTTGAGGTTGAAGTAGAAGTCGCTCTTGCGGCCCGAGGCCAGCGTGATCTCGCCGCGCCCGAACGAACGCTTGCGGATGATCTCGGCGAGGCGGGCGCGGGAGGCGGATTTGGACAAGGCGGTTTCCCCGGGGTTTCAGGCCGGGCGCAATCTATCGGCGCTGCCAGGCACATTCCAGCGCTGATCTCGTGCCGTCAACAGGGCACGGTGTCCCGCGGCGGCCCGATGAACGCAGGGACGGCATTCGGAAAGGACCGTTGTAAGGCCCTTTGGTTCCGCGCTACGGGAGGGCCAAAGCTTCTACCAAAGCTTCTACCAAGCTTCTCTTGGGGGAAACCGTAAATGACGATCGAACTGCACACCTGGAACACGCCGAACGGTCGCAAGATCTCGGTCGCGCTGGAGGAAATGGGGCTGCCCTACAAGGTGATCCCGGTGAACATCACCAAGGGCGAGCAGAATGCACCCGCCTTTCTCAAGCTCAGCCCGAACAACAAGATCCCTGCGATCGTCGATCCCGACGGCCCCGGCGGCGAGCCGGTCAGCATCTTCGAATCCGGCGCGATCCTGCTCTATCTCGGCGAGAAGACCGGCAAGTTCCTGCCCAAGCCGCTTGCCGAGCGTATTCCGGTTTATGAATGGCTGATGTGGCAGATGGGCGGTTTTGGGCCGATGCCGGGCCAGGTGCATCACTTCATCGCGCTGGAAAATGAAACTGACCGCGCCTATGGCCTGAAGCGCTTCATGGCCGAGACGCGCCGGCTCTATGGCGTGCTGGACCGTCGGCTGGAGGGGCGCGAATTCGTCGCCGACGCCTTATCGGTTGCGGACTTTGCCATCCTCGGCTGGGCCTGGCGCCACCCGCGCCACAAGGTGGAGCTGAAGGATTTTCCGAACGTCGAGCGCTGGTACAACGCCCTGATGGCCCGCCCGGCGACCAAGCGCGGCATGGAAGCCAAGCTGGATTAGCGGACGCGCTTTGCTTTTCCTTCTCCCCTTGTGGGAGAAGGAAGGAAGATCACGCCCGCTTCGCTTCAAACGCCATCTTCACGGCAAGCCCCGCCAGCACGGTGCCCATCAGCCAGCGCTGCACCAGAAGCCAGCTCGGCCGCGTGCCGAGAAAGCGCGCGATCGATCCCGCGGCGAGTGCGATCATGGCGTTAACACTGACGCTGATGACGATCTGGATCGCGCCCAGCGCCAGCGACTGCGTCAGCACGCCGCCGACAGTGGGATCGATGAACTGCGGCAGCAGCGCCAGATACAGCATCGCGATCTTCGGATTGAGCAGGTTGGTGACGAACCCCATCGCGAACAATTTGCGCGGGCCGTCGACCGCGAGCTTCTTCACCTGAAACGGCGAACGCCCGTTGGGTTTCAGCGCCTGCCACGCCAGCCACAGCAGATAGGCGGCGCCGGCGAAGCGGAGCGCGTCATAGGCGTAAGGCACCGCAAACAACAACGCGGTAATGCCGAACGCCGCGCACAGCATGTAGAACACGAAGCCGAGGGCTACGCCGCCGAGCGACACAATCCCCGCTGCCGGCCCTTGCGTGATCGAGCGCGAGATCAGGTAGATCATGTTTGGCCCCGGCGTCAGCACCATGCCGAGCGAGACCAGCGCGAAACCGAGCAGCGTTGCAATGTGAGGCATGGGGGACTCGCGGGCGGAATGCGCAAGTTTCTAGCGCGCGTCGGACCGCGATGTCATTTCGTATATTGCTCCGAGGACATTTCTGTCGATGACAGCGTGGCTAATGCGCCTCGTCCCAATTATTCGCGGCGCGCGCGTCCACCTGCAGCGGCAGCGAGAGCAGCACCGCGGGGAAAGGCGCGTCCTGCATGACGTGCTGCACGACCGGAAGCGTCGCCGCGACCTCGTTGTCGGGCACCTCGAAGATCAGTTCGTCATGCACCTGCAAGAGCATCTGCGCGGAAAGTTTCTTCGCCGCCAGCGCGTCTTCCATCCGGATCATGGCGCGGCGGATGATGTCGGCGGCGGTGCCTTGCAGTCGCGCATTGATCGACGCGCGTTCGTTGAAAGCGCGAACCGACGCGTTGGAGGCCTTGATGTCGGGGTAGTACATCTTGCGGCCGAACAGCGTGGTGACATAACCGTTCGTGCGGCATGATTCCTTGGTCTCATCCATATAGGCGCGGATGCCCGGAAAGCGCTCGAAATACTTCTTGATGTAGGCGGAGGCTTCCTCGCGGGCGATGCCGAGCTGGTTCGCCAGACCAAATGCCGAGATGCCGTAGATGATGCCGAAATTGATTGCCTTCGCCCGGCGGCGCACCTCGCCCGGCATGTCCTTGATCGGCACGCCGAACATTTCGGACGCCGTCATGGCGTGAATGTCGAGCCCGTCGCGGAACGCCTGCTTCAGCACGGGGATGTCGGCGATCTCGGCCAATAGCCGCAATTCGATCTGCGAATAGTCCGCCGACACCAGCTTGTGGCCGGGCGTCGCGATAAAGGCGCGGCGGATCTTGCGGCCGTCCTCGGTGCGAACAGGAATGTTCTGCAGGTTCGGCTCGTTCGACGACAGCCGCCCCGTGGTGGTCGCTGCCAGCGCATACGTCGTGTGCACGCGATGGGTCTGTGGATGCACATATTCCGGCAGCGCGTCGGTGTAGGTCGATTTCAGCTTCGACACCTGCCGCCATTCCAAAATCTTCCTCGGAAACTCATGACCCTGTTCGGCGAGTTCGTCGAGGATCTGCGCCGAGGTCGACCATGCGCCGGTCTTGGTCTTGGTGCCGCCGGTTATTCCCATCTTGCCGAAGATGATGTCGCCGATCTGTTTGGGGCTGCCGACATTGATCGGCTCGCCCGCAATCTCCTGCAGCTCGGCCTCGACGCGGGCCGCGGTCTGGGCAAACTCGCCCGACAGCCGCGACAGCACCTGGCGGTCGATCGAGATGCCGCGCCGTTCCATTCGCGCCAGCACGCTGACCAGCGGCCGTTCGAGCGTCTCGTAGACCGTCGTCATGTGTTCGGCGGCGAGCCGCGGCTTCAGCACGCGATGCAGGCGCAGGATCACGTCGGCGCTTTCGGCCGAATAGGAGGCTGCCTTGTCGATTGGGACCTGATCGAAGGTGAGCTTGTTCTTGCCGCTGCCGGTGAGCTCGCCATAGTTGACCACAGCGTGTCCGAACCAGCGTTCGGCCAACGACTCCAGCGCATGCGAATTGCGCCCGGCATCGAGCGCATACGACATCAATTGCGCGTCGTCGATATTGCGTAACGTGACGCCATGCTGAGCCAGCATCACGGCGTTGAACTTGATGTCGAAGCCGATCTTGAGAATGCCTGCCGATTCCAGCAGCGGCTTCAGCGCCGCCAGCGCCTCAGTGGCCTTGATCTGGTCGGGCGCGAGGCCAGCGTCGAACAAGCCCGCGCCGCCGCCCGACTGCTTGTGGGTGAGGGGCACATAGCAGGCGTCGTTCGGCGCCAGCGCCAGCGCGATACCACAGATGTCGGCCTGCATTGGATTGTCGGAGCTCGCCTTGGCGTTGATCGCGAAAGTGCCCGTATCGTAGGCGCGCGCGATCCACGCTTTGAGTTCATCCAGGTTGCGGATGGTCTGATACTTGCTGCGGTCGACCGGCAGTTTGCGCGCGGCTTCGGCGCGGGCCGCGGCGAGTGAGATCGGCGCTCCCTTGAGGCTCGCGGCCTTATCCTGTTTGTCGGCGCCCTTGTCCGGCGCGGTCCCTCCCTTGCCCGAGGGCGCAGCGGGAGAGGAGCCGGGAGCATCGAACAGCGTCGCTCCCTCGGAATAGCCCTCCGGCTTCTTGCCTGATGGCGGCACTGCGAAAACGCTCGCGCCGCTCTTGTTACCCGCATCGGCCTCCACGTCGGCCGGGTCGATCTGCGAATATTCGGCGACGCGGCGGGTGAGGGTGGAGAACTCCATCGCCTTGAGGAAGGCGATCAGCTTGCGAGCATCCGGCTCGTGCACGGCGAGGTCGTCGAGCGGCACTTCGAGATCGACCTTGTCGTCGAGCAGTACCAGCTGCCGCGAAATCCGCGCCTTCTCGGCGTTCTCGATCAGCGCCTCGCGCCGCTTCGGCTGCTTGATCTCGCCGGCGCGGAACAGCAGTTGTTCCAGATCGCCATACTCGATGATCAATTGCGCCGCGGTCTTGACGCCGATGCCGGGCACGCCGGGCACGTTGTCGGTGGAATCGCCGGCCAGTGCCTGCACCTCGACCACCTTCTCCGGCGGCACGCCGAATTTCTCAATCACTTCGGGAATGCCGATCCGGCGATCCTTCATGGTGTCGTACATGGTGACGCAATCGGTCACGAGCTGCATCAGGTCCTTGTCCGAGGACACGATTGTGGCGGAAGCCCCGCGCTCGCAGGCGATGCGGACATAGGTCGCGATCAGATCGTCGGCCTCGAAGCCGACCTGTTCCAGACAGGGCAGGTCGAACGCGCGCACCGCCTCGCGGATCAGCGCAAATTGCGGGATCAGGTCATCCGGCGCCGCTGCCCGGTGCGCCTTGTAATCGGGATAGAGCTTGTTGCGGAACGTGATCTCGGATTTGTCGAACACGACCGCCAGATGCGTCGGCCGGTTATCCTCCGGCATTTCGCGGAGCAGCTTCCACAGCATGTTGCAGAAGCCGAGCACGGCATTGACCTGCAGCCCGTCGGATCTGCGGTTTAGGGGCGGCAGCGCGTGATAGGCGCGGAAAATGTAGCCGGAACCGTCGACCAGAAAGACATGGTCGCCCTTGCCAGGCTGTTTGGCTGGCGCCTTGGCAGGGGTTTTGGCGGCGGGAGCGGGTTTCGCGGCGGCTTTGGGGGCTGATTTCGGCATGGCCGAAATTTAGGGATTTTTGCGCGGATTGACAGCCTTGAGAGGTGGATTTTGGTCGCTACCGCACAGCCAAATTGCCGTCGTCCCGGGCAAAAAGCCGTAGCCCGGATGGAGCGCAGCGAAATCCGGGATTCGCGCCGGTTGCGGGATTTCCCCGGATTGCGCTGCGCTCCATCCGGGCTACGGGACCGACGACTTACTCCGCCGGCTGCAACGCCGGAGCGGCCTTTTTTGGCGCGATCCAAAAGGCTTCGGGGCGCTCGAACAGGAAGTCGGCGCGCAGCGCCAGCGCCAGCCGCCAGATCACCACTGCGCCTGCAACGCCGGCAACGGTGACGATCAGTGAGATCACCCCGATATCGGCGATCAGGCCGGTCTTCAGCAGCAGCGTTCGGGTCACCGCCATCGGCAGGAAGAACGCGAGATAGATGACGATGGAGTGTTCGCCGCAATAGCGCAGGAAGTTCAGCCACTGCATCCGCGCCAGCAGCGCGCCCATCACGATGATGGCGCCAGCGCCGGCGAACCCGAGCGCCAGCGAGATCAGCGGCCAATGGCTGAAGTCCGCGATCACGAGGCCGCTATTGACGAGCGTCCATAGCACCAGTCCGGCCAGCGCCAGCGCCGGCTTCTCTCGCGAACGATCCGCCAGCGCGAACACGAAGGAAGCAAACAGATAGCCGGAATAGAAATAGACGAAGCGTCCGCAAAATTCGTCGATCACCGTCCAGCCGGTCACGACATGCGCCGTCTCGAGCGCCGCGGCGACGAGCCAGATCGCGATGGCGGGGATGCCGCGTGACAGTTTTGTGACGACGAAGAATACCGGCAACAAATAAATGAACCACAGCGTGCCGAACGGCTCGACGAAGGATTCCAGATACAGCAACCCGACATGGCGCCAGCCTTGTTCGGCGGCGAACCCTGGCGCCTTGAAGCCAAACTGGATCGTCATCCACAGCACGTAGAAATAGGCGAAGTGCAGGACTTTGCGGTCGAGATAGGTGCGCCAGTCGCGATCGATCACGACGGCGAGAAAAAGGCCCGAAATCAGGAAGAAGTCCGGCATCCGGAACGGCTGCGCGAACATGACGAACGCATGCATGAAACCGGTGTCGCCGGCCGCCTTTTCCACGCCGAGCACCGAATGCATCATCACCACCATGACGATGCAGATGCCCTTGGCGTAGTCCACCCAGTCGATGCGGGTGGAACGGTCGGTGGCGGATGTGCCGTTTAAAGTCATCGGTGTCCCTTTTCGGCGCGAGGCGGGCGCATCTTCGGCCCGATCCGTTGCTTTCTCCTTTATCCATACAAGTGACATGCCGGCTTTCTGCGCTTTTTCCGGTTTCCCCTTTGCTGAAAAATGCTCTAAGACGCCCGCGAATTCGGGATTGGCGTTAACCATCAAATACGGACTGTTTTCATGCGAATCGCCATGATTGGCACGGGTTATGTGGGGCTGGTATCCGGCGCCTGTTTTGCCGATTTCGGCCACCAGGTCA
Organism: Bradyrhizobium sp. AZCC 1678; assembly: GCF_036924765.1. Lineage (NCBI taxonomy): Bacteria > Pseudomonadati > Pseudomonadota > Alphaproteobacteria > Hyphomicrobiales > Nitrobacteraceae > Bradyrhizobium > Bradyrhizobium sp. AZCC 1678. The sequence continues at coordinate 91,575 of NZ_JAZHSE010000001.1, read as the reverse complement.
CCTGCGTGGACAAGGATGTCGGCAAGATCGAAGCCCTGCGCAGGGGTGAAATCCCGATCTTCGAGCCCGGGCTCGATGCCCTGGTGGCGTCCAACGTCAAGGCCAAGCGGCTGGATTTCACCACCGATCTGACGGCGCCAGTCGCGGAAGCCGACGCCGTGTTTATCGCGGTCGGCACGCCGTCGCGGCGCGGCGACGGCCACGCCGACCTGACCTACGTCTACAGCGCCGCGCGCGAGATCGCGGCTGCGCTGTCCGGCTTCACGGTGGTAGTGACAAAATCGACCGTGCCGGTCGGCACCGGCGACGAGGTCGAACGACTGATCCGCGAAGCCAATCCGTCGGCCGAGGTCGTGGTCGCGTCCAATCCGGAATTCCTGCGCGAGGGCGCCGCGATCCGCGACTTCAAATTCCCCGATCGCATCGTGGTCGGCACTGATGATGAACGCGGGCGCAAGGTGCTCGGTGACGTCTACCGGCCGCTGTCGCTCAACCAGGCGCCGCTGATGTTCACCGCGCGGCGCACCGCGGAGTTGATCAAATACGCGGCCAACGCGTTCCTCGCCACCAAGATCACCTTCATCAACGAAATCGCCGACCTGTCGGAGAAGGTCGGCGCCGACGTCCAGCAGGTCGCGCGCGGCATCGGGCTCGACAACCGCATCGGCGCGAAATTCCTGCACGCCGGCCCGGGCTTCGGCGGCTCGTGTTTTCCGAAGGATACCCGCGCGCTGGTCAAGATCGCGCAGGACCATGATGTGCAGTTGCGAATCGTCGAGGCCGTGCTCGGCGTCAACGACATCAGAAAGCGGGCGATGGCGCGCAAGGTTTCCAATGCCGCTGGCGGCAACCTGCGTGGCAAGACGGTCGCCGTGCTCGGTCTCACCTTCAAGCCCGACACCGACGACATGCGGGAGGCACCGTCGATCCCGCTGGTCACCGGCCTGCTCGACATGGGCGCGAAAGTGCGCGCGCACGATCCGGTCGGCATGGAGCAGGCGAAGAAGGAACTGCCCGAGATCGAATATTGCGCCGACCCTTACGAATGCGCGCGCGGCGCTGATGCGCTGGTAATCGTCACCGAGTGGGTCCAGTTCCGGGCGCTCGATCTGGCCCGCCTCAAGGCCGAAATGGCGCAGCCAGTCGTGGTGGATTTGCGCAACATCTACCGTCCCGAGGACATGGCCGCCCACGGGTTTACCTATGAGAGCGTCGGGCGCGTGACGACTTGATCTTCCTTCCCTTCTCCCCTTGTGGGAGAAGGTGGCTTCGCGAAGCGAAGACGGATGAGGGGTCTCTATCCGCGGAGACAGACCCCTCACCCGTCTCGAATGAGCTGACGCTCATTCGATCCACCTTCTCCCACAAGGGGAGAGGGGAAGAGAGCCAATGATACGAGCCGCAATTGCCCCGCACCTTCGACACGCCTCTACCGATCGACGCGGTGCTGGACGAGCTCGCGCACGCGCTCGCGGCCAACAACGCCGCGGTGCTGGTGGCCCCTCCCGGCGCCGGCAAGACCACGCGGGTGCCGCTGGCGCTGCTCGACGCGCCCTGGCTGAACGGCAAAAAGATCATCATGCTGGAGCCGCGGCGGATCGCGGCGCGGGCCAGCGCCGAGCGCATGGCGCGGACGCTGGGCGAGCGCGCCGGCGAGACTGTCGGCTATCGCGTCCGCTTCGGCTCAAAGATATCGCGCGCGACGCGGATTGAGGTCGTCACCGAGGGAATCTTCTCGCGTCAGATTCTCGACGATCCCGAACTATCAGGCGTCGCCGCCGTGCTGTTCGACGAGTTTCACGAGCGTTCGCTCGATGCCGATCTGGGCCTGGCGCTGGCCCGCGATGCGCAGACCGGCTTGCGCGAGGATTTGCGCATCCTGGTGATGTCGGCGACGCTTGACGGCGCACGGGTCGGCAAATTGCTCGGCGACGCGCCGGTGGTGGCGAGCGAAGGCCGCGCCTTTCCGGTCGAGACGCGCTATCTCGGCCGCAAGGCGGATGCACCCGTTGAGCGGCAGATGGCGGATGCGATCGCTGTCGCGCTGCGCGCCGATCCCGGCTCGGTGCTGGCGTTTCTGCCGGGCGCCTCCGAAATCCGCCGCACGCAGAATTTTCTCAGTGAACGGGTTCATGATGCGAGCGTCGAAATCGTGCCGCTGTTCGGTGCGCTCGATGCTGCCGTGCAGGACCGCGCCATCGCGCCGGCGCCGAAGGGCCAGCGCAAGGTCGTGCTAGCAACCTCGATCGCCGAGACCTCGCTGACCATCGAGGGCGTCCGCATCGTCGTCGATTCCGGCCTGGCGCGGGTGCCCCGCTACGAGCCAGACATTGGCCTGACCCGGCTGGAAACCGTGCGCGCCTCGCGCGCCGCGGTCGATCAGCGTCGCGGCCGCGCCGGCCGCACGGAGCCCGGCGTGTGCTACCGGCTGTGGGACGAGCCGCAGACCGCCTCGCTCGCCGCCTACACCCAGCCCGAAATTCTCTCCGCCGACCTTTCCTCGCTGGTACTCGATCTCGCGCAATGGGGCGTCCGTGACCCGGCGACCTTGGCGTTTCTCGATTCCCCGCCGGCGCCGGCCTTGAAGGAAGCCAACAGCCTGCTGCACGAACTCGGCGCGCTCGATTCGGATGGCCGGATCACCGCGGAGGGCAAGAGCCTGCGGGCGCTGGCGCTGCCGCCTCGGCTGGCGCGCATGATCGTGGATTCGCATCGGCTGGGGGCGGGCGAGGAGGCGGCCGACATCGCCGCCATCCTGACCGAGCGCGGCCTCGGCGGCGACAGTGTCGATCTCGATGCCAGGCTCGACCAGTTCCGCCGCGACCGCTCGCCGCGCGCTTCCAGCGCCCGTAGCCTCGCGCAGCGCTGGGCGCAGCAGGTGGCTTCAACGGAAGGGCCGGCTGGCGAGGACGCCTCGCCGTCGACCGGGATCATGCTCGCGCTCGCCTTTCCCGACCGCGTTGCGCGCAATCGCGGCAATGGCAGCTTCGTGCTCGCCAATGGCCGTGGCGCCGCCGTCGAGCAAACCTCGTCGCTGGCACGCGCGCCCTATATCGCCGTTGCCGAGCTGACCGGCACCGCGGCCCAGGGGCGCATTCTGCTGGCGGCGCCGATCGCGCAAGCCGATATCGAAGCGCGCTTCGCCGATCAGATCGAGGATACCGAAGAGACTTCGTTCGATCGCGGCGCGATGGCGCTGCGCGGGCGCCGCAAGCGGACGCTGCACGCGATCACGTTGTCCGAAGCGCCGATCGCGCTGTCGCCCTCCGCGGAAACCGCGCGCATTTTCGCCGCAGGATTGGTTGCGGCCGGGATCGACAAGCTGCCGTGGTCGAAATCCCTGAAGCAGTGGCGCGACCGCGTGATGTTCCTGCGCAAGGCGGAAGGCGATAGCTGGCCCGATCTGTCGGACACTGCGCTCGCTGCCGACTGCGAGAACTGGCTGGTTCCTGTTCTGTACGACAAGACCTCACTGAAGGAGCTTTCCCCCGGCGATCTCTCGGACGCGCTGATGGCATTGTTGCCGTGGGAATTGCGCGCGCGGCTGGAGCGCGAAGCGCCGACGCATTTCGAAGCGCCGACCGGCACCATGCTGGCCATCGACTATGAAGCCGAGCAGGGCCCGACCATTGCCGTGCGCTTGCAGGAATTGTTCGGGCTCAACACCCATCCCTCGATCGCCAAGGGCGCGGTGCCGCTGGTGCTGGAATTGCTGTCGCCAGCGCAACGTCCCGTGCAGGTGACGCGCGACCTGCCGGGCTTCTGGCGCGGCAGCTATGCGGCCGTGCGCTCCGACCTGCGCGGCCGCTATCCCCGCCACCCCTGGCCGGAAGACCCGGCCACCGCGCTGCCGACGCGGCGGGTCAAGCCGCGCGGGACGTAAACGCGCGGCCGTTAACGCTTCGCTCATCCTTTTCGTCAAAATGGCAGCCTCGGTCGCGTCTGCTAAGTCGCGGCTTGGCCCCTGGCGTGGTGTTATCGGCGGTCTGGGAATCGAGTGTGGCGTAATGCGTAACCTGATGATCCTTGCCGCCGTCCTGGTCGGTCTCGGCACCTACATGGGGCAGATGGCGGACAAGATGTCGCTGGCGCCGGCCTCGGCCAGCACTTCGCCGAAAACAGCGCCCGCGCAAACGGTCGCGCAGGCCTCCGGCCGCAGCCTCGACATTCCCCGCGACGCCCGCGGGCATTTCCAGACCGACGGCCACATCGACGGTCAGCGCATGAATTTCATGGTCGACACCGGCGCCTCGCTGGTGGCGCTGAACGAAAAGTCCGCGGCGCGGTTTGGCTTCCGTCCCTCACGCAGCGACTACAACGCGACCGTCACCACCGCCAACGGCACCATCAAGGCCGCGCGCACGCGGCTTGCGATGATCGAACTCGGCGGCCTTGTGGTGCGCGACGTCGACGCCGTGGTGCTGCCCGACGAGGCGCTGTCGGAGAACCTGCTTGGCCTGTCGTTCCTGTCGAAGCTGAAGCGGTTCGAATACGCCAACGGCAGGCTGGTGCTGGAACAGTAAGGTTTACCGGTTACCAATCTGCCTTAATTAGCTGCCACAAGGCGCTACTCCCGCCTATCGCCCGGCCCGCGTATTCGCTATGGCTGCGGTGTTCCCTTAAGCTTTCACGACAAGGCAGCTCATGTTCCCCAAGCCCAAATCCATGCTGGTTCCGAATACCTATGAGTTCGAATCCGGGCCGATGGTGAAGGCAACCGGCTTTCGCGAATACGACGCGCGCTGGCTGTTCGAGAAGGAAATCAACCTGATGGGTATTCAGGCGCTGGGCATGGGGCTCGGCGCGCTGATTGCCGAACTCGGCGTCAAACAAGAAATCGTTACCGGCCATGATTTTCGCGGCTATTCGGCCTCGATCAAATACGCGCTGATCTCAGGCCTGATGGCGGCGGGCTGCAAGGTGCACGACATCGGGCTGGCGGTGACGCCGATGGCCTATTTCGCGCAGTTCGATCTCGACGTGCCCTGCGTCGCGATGGTGACGGCCTCGCATAACGACAATGGCTGGACCGGCGTCAAGATGGGCGCCAACCGTCCGCTCACCTTCGGTCCCGACGAGATGACGCGGCTGAAGCAAATCGTGCTCAACGCCGAGTTCAACAACAAGGCGGGCGGTTCCTATCAATTCCACGAGAATTTCCCGGCGCGCTACATCGCCGATCTCACCAGCCGGCCGAAGCTGAAGCGCAAGCTGAAAGTCGTGGTCGCCTGCGGCAACGGCACGGCCGGCGCGTTCGCGCCGCAGGTGATGGAAGCGATCGGCTGCGAGGTGATCCCGCTCGACACCGAACTCGATCATACGTTCCCGAAATACAATCCGAACCCCGAAGACATGGAGATGCTGCACGCGATCCGCGATTCGGTACTCAAGCACAAGGCCGATGTCGGGCTGGGCTTCGACGGCGACGGCGACCGCTGCGGCGTGGTCGACAACACCGGCGAGGAAATCTTCGCCGACAAGGTCGGCGTGATGCTGGCGCGCGACATGTCGGCGATCCACAAGGATGCGCAATTCGTGGTCGACGTGAAATCGACCGGACTTTTCCTGACGGACCCGGTGCTGCAGAAGCAGGGCGCGAAGACGGCCTATTGGAAGACCGGACATTCCTACATGAAGCGCCGCACCAACGAGATGGGCGCGCTGGCGGGGTTCGAAAAATCCGGACACTTCTTCTTCAACAAGCCGTTCGGCCGCGGCTATGACGACGGTCTGGTCTCGGCGATTGCGATCTGCGAGATGCTCGACCGCGCGCCTGGCAAGTCGATGGCGGACCTGAAAGATGCGATTCCGAAGACCTGGTCGTCGCCGACGATGTCGCCGCATTGCGCCGACGAAACCAAATACGGCGTCGCCGACGCCGTGGTGAAGCATTTCGAGGCGTTGCAGAAAAAGGGCGACAAGGTCGCCGGCCAGAAGATCCGCGACCTCGTCACCGTCAACGGCGTGCGCGTTACCGTCGAGGACGGCAGCTGGGGTCTGGTGCGGGCGTCATCGAACAAGCCGGAACTGGTGGTCGTGGTCGAGAGCCCCGTCTCCGAACAGCGCATGCGCGACATGTTCGAGGCGATGGATTCCGTGCTGCGCACGCATCCGGAAGTCGGCGCGTATAATCAGAAGATTTGAGGGGCGGACGGTGTTTGCCTATCACGCGTTCGTCATCCCCGCGAAGGCGGGGATCCAGTACGCCGCGGCTTTCCTGTTAGGTCGCTGAAGTCTCTGGAATACTGGATCGTCCACCCCAGTGCGCAATTGCGCACAAGGCGGACGATGACAGTGTTCTCGAATTCTTACGCCACGTGCAGCGAGCCCAGGAAGCTGTCGACCTCGGACTTCAGCCGGTCGGATTGCGACGACAGACCGTTCGCAGCATCCAGTAGCTTCGATGTTGCCCGGCCGGCCTCTTCGGAAGCACGGCTGACACTGACAATGTTGCCGTTGACGTCCCGCGTACCGTTGGCCGCCTGCTGCACATTGCCGGCGATTTCCCGCGTCGCTGCGCCCTGTTGATCGACGGCGGCGGCGACTTCATTGGATATCTCGTCGATCTCGGCGATGGTTCCGCCGATCGCCTGGATGGCGCTGACGGCCTGGCTGGTGGCCGTCTGGATGTCCTGCACCTGCGCGGAGATTTCTTCCGTTGCCTTCGCGGTCTGATTGGCCAGCGCCTTGACTTCGCTCGCCACCACCGCAAATCCCCGTCCATGTTCGCCGGCGCGGGCGGCTTCGATCGTGGCGTTCAGCGCCAGCAGGTTGGTCTGGCTCGCAATGCTCTGGATCAGCGTGACGACTTCGCCGATCTTCTGGGTGCCGGCGGCAAGCCCCTCAACCACGGAGTTGGTGCGGCGAGCCTCTTCGGCGGCCTTGTTGGCGATTTCGGCGGAGCGCGTCACCTGCTGGGCAATGTTGCTGATGGAGGCCGTCAGCTCCTCGGTCGCCGCCGCAACCGTTTCCACGTTCGACGAGGCCCGGGTCGAGGCGGCCGCCGCCTCTGCGGTATGCCGCGTGGTTTCCGCGTTGCTCTTGCTCATCAAGGTGGAGAGGCCCTGCACCTCGTTGGCGGTTAACGCGACCGCCTCGACGATGCTGCCGATCTTGCGCTCGAAACCCACGGCGAGTTCGCGGCGCGCCGCGTCGCTGTCCTGCTTGGCCTGCCGTTCGGCGGTTATCCGATCGATATTGGCTCGGGCTTCGGCGGCATTTGCCGCTTCCGCCTCGGCGGTCTTCTGCGCGGTCGTCTCGAACAGGCCGGACAGCTTCACCGCCAGCCAGCTCAGCACGCCGGCCTCGATCAGAAGAATGACGGCGTGAAGCACGACGCGGCCGAGATCGGCGCCGCCGGGATAAACCGCCGCCGGAAGCAGGAAGTTCAGCACCAGATGATGCAGCGCGACCGCGACCGCGCCGGCGAGGATCGGGCGATAGTCGCAATAGGCGAGGAGACATGCCAGCGTGGCGAAGAAATACATGTGCGTGTCGACCTGCCAGGCATGGCCGGCGAGCTGGAAGGTAAACACCGACACGCTGCCCATCAGGGCGACGCCAAAGATCAGCCGCGTCGAAAGCCCGTTACCCGAGGTGCGCCACGACAGGGTCGCAGCCAGCGCCATCGCCGCCGTCAGCGCGGTTGGCGCCAGCCAGCCGCTATCGCGCATCAGGCCGATGGCGAGCGCAATGGGAACATGAAGCCAGAGCAATCCCAGCAAGGCCTTGCTGGTGGTTTCGCGCAAAGCTGCAAGATCATCGCTTTCAATGGTCATTTCCGGATTCCCAATATGCATTCAATAAATAGCTGCTTTGTTTGTGAAACAGGCGGCGATCGCTTGCGGATCGATTACGAACCAGGCCCCGGCCTCGTGCAGCCGTGACAATCCCTCAACGCCATCGGGCCGCACCACCAGCAGCGATGGAACGGCGGTCACGCGGACGATTGCTGCATTGGCTGACGCGGCGGCCGAGAAGGCCTGCTGAGAATCCCACCAAACGGGAAATGCTACGGCCACGACTTCGGTGCCTGGGCGAGCCTGAAAAGACAGTGCTGCGACGCCGATGAAGCTGGCGATCAGCAACAGCACGGCGTTGAGCCATGCGGGCCATCGGTGGCTGAGTGTGGCATTCCGACCCATCCGCCGTGTCTATGGACACAGGGCTAATGTTCGGTGAACGGACCCGCTCCGTAGAATTACGGAGGTTACTTACGCCGCCGGCACCGGCAGCGCCGTTACCGACTTGATCTTCTCCATCGCAAAGCGCGAGGTGACGTTCTTCAGCGGCACGGCGCTGATCAGCTTTTTGTAGAACACGTCATAGCTCGCCATGTCGGCGACCACGACGCGCAGCATGTAATCGACGTCGCCGGCCATCCGGTAGAACTCCATCACCTCGGGCATGGCGCTGACGGCGCTGGCGAAGGTCTTCAGCCATGCCTCGGAATGGTCGGAACTCTCGACCGAGACGAACACCGAAATGCCCAGCCCGATCTTGTTCTGGTCGACCAGCGCGACCCGGCGCAGGATCACGCCGTCGGCCTCCAGCCGCTGGATGCGCTTCCAGCACGGCGTCGACGACAGCCCGACCCGGTCCCCGATCTCGGCGACCGACAAGGAGGCGTCCTCCTGCAGCACGGTCAGGATCTTGCGGTCGATGGCATCCAGGCGGCGGTTGGCTTCAGGGAGCTGAACGGCTAGGTCGGTCATGAGAAGAATGTTCCATACGGGAGGTTCTATCTCCTAATATATAGAAAATTCTTCTATAGCAAGCCCTGCTATTGACCGGTCGGCGCCCGGTCTGCCACCTGGCCGTGACTCAAAAGCTCTTCAACTTCAGCACGTTGCGGGGCGGCGAAAGCGCCGCCGAAGCGGGTGCATTTCAGCGCTGCGGCGGCGGAGGCGAATCGCAGCGCTTGCCGCAATTCCTGCTTCTCGGTGATGGCCAGCGCAAACGCGCCGTGGAACACGTCGCCGGCGCCGAGGGTGTCCACCGTATGCACCGGGAAGGCCGGGGTCTCCTGGATCTTCCCGTTCTCGTCGAGCCAGATCGTGCCCCTCGGGCCCCGGGGTTCCCGCCAGGAACGACGGGGTCAATTTGGCGATCTTCTTCAGCGCCTGGGCGTCGTCGGTGACGTCTGCAGTCTCCTGCAGCGGCTCGCTCGAGAACACCAGGTGGGAGGAGGCGTTCAGCAGGCCCTCGCGCAGCGACATCGCGCGATCGACGTCGACGATCACGGGAATGCCGCGCCTGACGGCCTCGGCGCAAAGCTCGGTGCAGAATTCGGCGCAGCGGCTCTCGGTGAGAATGGCGGCGCAATCGTCCAACAGCGTGTCGAAGTCGGGCAACTTCACGTGCCACAGTTCCGGATCGCGGAAGGTCACGATGGTGCGCTCGCCGGAAGGATCGATCATCACCGCCGAGATGGGCGTCACCAGCCCCGGCATGTGGATGAGATGTTTCGTCTCGATGCCCTCATGCGCCATCTGATCGAAAATGAAGCGGCTCGATGCCTCCTTGGCATCGCCCATCGGCCCGCAGATCGAGGCGCGGCCACCGAGCCGAGCGATACCGATCGCGCCATTGAGCGCATTGCCGCCGCAGATTTCGTCGAATGCGGTAGCATTCTCCTTGGAGCCTCGCCCGGGAACACCCGGCGTATGGAAAGTAAGGTCGCGCACCGGCATGCCGATGCAGAGAATCCGTGCCGGGATTTTGGGCGCATTGTCTTGGAAGTTCATTCGGGAGTCCGTCATGTCGGTTCCGCCTTCAGCCGGAACCAAAGTCCGGAGTTAATCAACTGGTCCATGGACGGTTCCCGCTATGCGCTCGTTTCGTTTCTCCCATGCACCCAGCGTCCGATCAGATGGTGCGCAATCGCGAACGGATGCGCCGCAAATAAGCCGTCAGGATGTTCGCGCCGATGCATCAGGGCGACCTCGGCGCGATCGAACCAGCGCGCGTCCTCAAGCTCGGTGCGATCAACCACGATATCCTCGTTGAGCGCGCGCGCGGCGCATCCGATCATCAACGATGACGGATACGGCCATGGCTGCGTCATGTAATAGCTCACGTCGGTGCAACGGATGCCCGATTCCTCGAAAATCTCGCGGCGAACCGCGTCTTCGATGGTCTCGGCCGCTTCGACGAAGCCGGCCAGACACGACCACATCCCGGGCATGAACTGCTTCTGCCGGCCGAGCAGGCATTTCTCGCCTGACGTGACCAGCATGATCACGACCGGATCGGTGCGCGGAAAATGCTCGGCCTTGCAGCTCGGGCACTCGCGCTTCCAGCCGCCTTCCTTCATCGCGGTGCGGGTGCCGCAATTGGCGCAGAAGCCGTGACGCTGATGCCACGTCACCATCGATTTGGCCATCGCGATGGCGGAGAGCTGTTCCGGCGGCGCCGTGCCCTGCATCGCCATGCCGCGCAGCTCGGTCACGGCGACGTCGTCGCGCGTGATCAGCTTCTCAACGGCTGCGGCCGAAATGCCCATGCCGAAAACCGGCGCGCCGTCGCGCAACCCCAAAAAGATCGTGCCGGGATTGGCGCCGAGCTTCACCGCCCTCTTCGACGCCGAGCAGCACGCGCGGTCCATCCGCCTCCTGCCTCACCAGAAGCGAGTCGCGGTAGATCACATAGGCGCCGGCGTTGCGCTGGCTCTCCAGCGCGAACAGTTTTTCGTCATTGGCCCGCAGATGCGCGGCGCGATCCAGAATATGGGTAACGAAAGCGGGCTTCCCCAGCGGATATTTGTCGAATGTGGACATCGGTTCAACCCAACCAGATCTTGCGGCGAAGCGCGTTGATGAAATTCTGTACTTCCTCGGCGTCATGCGCCAGCGGCGGCATAACGCCCCAGACCGGGCGCGGCCAGGCCGCATCGCTGGTGCGCCGTGCGATGACATGGACATGCAACTGCGGCACCAGATTGCCCAGCGCCGCGACATTGAGCTTGTCGCATTTGGTGACCTCTTTCAGTGCGCGCGAAACCCGGGAGATTTCGGTTATCAACTGGGCCTGCGCGACCTCGTCGAGGTCGATGATTTCCACCGCACCCTCCCGGCGCGGCACCAGCAGCAGCCACGGGTAATGCGCGTCCTTGATGACCAGCACCTTGCACAGCGGCAGGTCGCCGATGTCGATCGTGTCCTTTTTGAGCTGGGAATGCAGCGACCAGGCGGAGGCGTCAGAGGGCATGCTCGTTCCTTCGTCATGCCCGGCCTCGTGCCTGGCATCCACGTCTTTTTTCGCTGAATTGGAACAAGCAAGACGTGGATGGCCGGGTCAAGCCCGGCCATGACGAAACAGGGGTGGTTTCGACGCATGGCACGCGCCAACCCCGCTTGCTTTCCAGCCCTTTTGGCCCCAAATAAGGACCGGGAGATTGGCGGTGGACGAGCCACTCGCCAACCGGGTCAGGTCCGGAAGGAAGCAGCCCTAACGAGGTCCGGATCGGGTCGCTCGTCAGTCTCCTACCTGTTTTTCGAGCGAATCGCGCCAGGTGGCGGCAAAGCTTGCCCTTGCGCCCGATTTCGTTCCTTTCCGCAAAGCCGGCCCGAGAGACAATCAATTGCGGATCGACCGATGAGTGATGCTGGCGCTCCCCCCGACAAGTCAGATGGCGCCGGCCAGAGCGGTTTTGCTCTCGGCCAAGACGAGGCGGCCAAGCCCTACCGGGTGCTGGCACGCAAATACCGCCCGTCCAGTTTCGAAGACCTGATCGGCCAGGAGGCCATGGTCCGCACCGTCTCGAATGCGTTCGAGACGGGCCGGATTCCGCAGGCCTGGATCCTGACCGGCGTCCGCGGCGTCGGCAAGACCACCACGGCGCGGATTCTCGCCCGCGCGCTGAACTACGAAAAGCAGGACGGTTCGGTGAAGGGGCCGACCATCCACATGCCGGATTTGGGCGTGCACTGCCAGCCGATCATGGAAAGCCGGCACATGGACGTGCTGGAAATGGACGCCGCCTCCCATACCGGCGTCGACGACGTCCGCCAGATCAATGACAGCGTGCGCTACGCGCCGGCCAGCGCCCGCTACAAGGTCTACATCATCGACGAAGTCCACATGCTGTCGACGGCGGCTTTCAACGCCTTCCTGAAGACGCTGGAGGAACCGCCCGAGCACGCCAAATTCGTGTTCGCCACCACGGAAATCCGCAAAGTCCCGGTCACGGTGCTGTCGCGCTGCCAGCGTTTTGATCTCCGCCGGGTCGAGGCCGACGTGCTGATGGGGCATCTCTCCAACATCGCGAAAAAGGAAGGCGTCGAGGTCGAGCCCGAGGCGCTCGGCATCATGGCCCGCGCCGCCGAAGGCTCGGTGCGCGATTCGCTGTCTTTGTTCGACCAGGCAATCGCGCATGCGGCGGGCCTTGTCCGTGCCGATGCCGTGCGGCAGATGCTGGGGCTCGCCGACCGCACCCGGGTGATCGACCTGTTCGAGCATCTGGCGCGCGGCGATATCGCCAGCGCCTTTGGCGAATTCCGCAGCCAGTATGACGTCGGCGCCGATCCGGTCGTGGTGCTGTCCGACCTCGCCGAATTCGTCAATTTCGTCACCCGCGTGAAGGTCGTCCCCGCCACCGCCGATAACGTCGCATTCGGCGAGACCGAGCGGGTCCGCGCCCGTGAATTCGCCGCAAAATTGTCGATGCGGGTGCTGTCGCGGATGTGGCAGATGCTGCTCAAGGGCATCACCGAGGTGCAGACCGCGACCCGGCCGGCGGCGGCGGCGGAAATGGTGCTGGTCCGCATCGCCTATGTCGCCGATTTGCCGACGCCGGACGAGGCGATCCGGATGCTCGACCAGAACGGCGGCGGATCGCAAATGGCCTCCGGCGGCGCGGCGCCGTCACGCCCTGCGTCCACCGCACCGGTATCTTCAATGTCTGCCGCGTCGCCGATGCGGACGCCTGCCTCGCCCCGCTCCGGCGCCGAAGCGTCCGCGCGGCCGCAAATTGTGGCGCCATCGATCCAAACCGAGTCCGCGCCCGTCCTGCGGCTCACGACCTTCCCGCAGCTCGTCGCGCTCGCCGCCGAGAAGCGCGATATCCTGACCAAGGCGGCGCTGGAATCCGACATGCGCCTCGTCCGTTTTGAGGACGGGCGGCTGGAAGTGGCGCTGGAACGTAACGCGGCGCGGGGACTGGTCAACGACCTCTCCCGCAAGCTGGAGCAATGGACCGGGCGGCGCTGGACCGTGATCGTCTCCAACGAGGCCGGCCAGCCGACGCTGCGCTCGCAGAATGAGCAGGCGCGGAACGAGCACGCCCGCGCCGCCGAGGCCGATCCGCGGGTGCAGGAGGTGCTGGCGCGATTTCCCGGCGCCAAAGTGGTCGAGGTGCGTCGACTTGCCGCCGAGCCGCCGGAATCCAATATTAACAGTGAAGAGTTGAACGAGAGCTCCGACGGCGACGACGACTGATCGGGCTCTCGAGAGGACGGACGAATGGCTGATTTTCTCGGCATGATGAAGCAGGCGCAGCAACTGCAATCCAAGATGCAGGCGATGCAGGAAGAGCTCGGTAATCTCGAGGTCGAGGGCATTTCCGGCGGCGGGCTGGTCGCCGTGCGCATGACGGCGAAAATGGAAGTGAAGGGCGTCAGGATCGATCCGTCGCTGATGAAGGCCGAGGAGCGCGAAGTGCTCGAGGATCTGCTGGTGACCGCGCATAACGACGCGCGACGCAAGGCGGAAACCGCGGCGATGGAAAAAATGCAGGCGCTGACCGGCGGGCTCGGTCTGCCGCCCGGGCTTGGCCTCACCTGAAATGGCAGCCAGCGTTGCCGGCCCCGAAATCGAACGTCTGATCCAGCTCCTGGCGCGCCTGCCGGGGCTGGGGCCGCGCTCGGCGCGGCGTGCGGCGCTGCATCTGATCAAGAAGCGCGAGGCGCTGATGACGCCGCTCGCCGGTGCGCTGCAGGTCGCAATCGACAAGATCCAGGTCTGCAAGACTTGCGGCAATATCGACACGCAAAATCCCTGCACGGTCTGCACGGACCCAAGGCGCGATCCCTCGACCATCGTCGTGGTCGCCGACGTCGCCGATCTCTGGGCGCTGGAACGGGCGAATGCGACCAGCGGCCGCTATCACGTGCTCGGCGCCACATTGTCGCCACTTGACGGCGTCGGTCCGCAGGACCTGACCATCGACGCGCTGGTGGCCCGCGCGCACGAATCACAAGTCAGCGAGATCGTTCTGGCGCTGAACGCAACGGTTGATGGCCAGACCACCGCCCATTACATCACCGATCTCCTGCAGGACGCCAACGTCAAGGTGACCCGGCTCGCGCATGGCGTGCCTGTCGGCGGCGAGCTTGATTATCTCGACGAAGGTACGCTATCGGCTGCCATGCGGCAGCGAACGCTGTTCTAGCCAACACAACGGAACTGATCGACATGACGAAACCGCGATTCGGCAAGCGCTCCTGTTTTGTTTTCATGATGGCGGTGGCCTTGGCCGCGCCTTCTGCGTGGGCGCAGCAGGCCGAGCCGGCGCCGAAGCCCGGCAAGCCGATCAATGCCGGCGATGTCCTGTCCGGTGAACTCAACGCCATGAAGGGCGGCAAGAAGAGCAAGCGCGCCTCGACCTACCAGATCACCAGCGAACCGCGCCGGCTGCCGCCGCCGAACGGGCTGTGCAACCTCGAAACCGGACCTGAGACGTTCCAACTCGTCACCAGCAGCGACGCGCAGGCGGCGCAGCTGAAAAATTTCATCGGCAAGGAAATTTCCGTGAAGGTCGACGAGGTCGCCTGCGCGCAGGACGCCGGGCAGATGAGCGAAGCCGTGATCACCAAATGGAGCGTGGTGACCAAGCATTGAGGTAGCGAACTTCGTAGCCCGGATGGAGCCAACGGGTCGCGCGAATGCGCGCCCGATGACAGGCTCCGCGCAATCCGGGATGATCTCATCGCCGTCGGACCGACTCCGGATTTCGCTTCGCTTCATCCGGGCTACAAGAGACTTAAACCTTCACCGGCCCCACTGCCTCGAAATGCCCGCGCCGCTGCAGCCAGGCCAGCAGGATCAGGCTCGGCACCGCGACCGCGACGGAGATCACGAAGAACAGAGGCCAGCCCGTGGTCTCCGCCACAAAGCCCGCGCCGGAGGATAAATAGGTCCGCCCGACTGCGGCCAGTGCGGTGAGCAGCGCATATTGGGTAGCCGTGTGTAGCGGGTTTTGGCACAGCGCCGAGAGATACGCGACGAAGATCACGGTGCCGATCGCACCAGTGAAGTTTTCGGCCGAGATGGCGACCGCCAGCGCCCATTGATTGACGCCGACATAGGCGAGCCAAGCGAACACCAGGTTGGAGATCGCCTGCAGCACGCCGCCGATCCACAGGCTTGCAACCAGCGAATAGCGCCGCGCCAGATAGCCGCCGGCAAAACCGCCGATCAGGGTCGCGATGAGGCCGACGCCCTTGACGATGGCGGCGTAGTCGTTGCGGGTGAAGCCGAGGTCGATTACGAACGGCGCGGTCATCGTGCCCGAAAATGCGTCGGTGAATTTGAACAACACCACGAAGGCCAGTGCTATCCAGGCATATTTGCGGGCGAGAAATTCGGAGAATGCCCCGATGGCCGCATGCATGACGCGCGAGAAAGCTGCCTCGCCGCGGGTCTTGGCCTCCGCGCGCACCGATTGTTCGGGTTCGGTGGCGGCCAGCGCCGTGAGGGTGCCGATCAGCACCAGCGCGGCCATGGCAACATAGCCCCACATCCATGCCGAGTTGCGCCCGATGCCGGTGTCTTCGAATGCGCTCACCAGGAACAGCACGCCGGCAGTCGAGACCAGCATGCCGATCCGGTAGGCCGCGACGTAGGACGCCATGCCGGCGGCCTGTTCGCTCTCGGGCAGGCTTTCGACGCGGAACGCATCGACCACGATGTCCTGCGTCGACGACATCGTTGCGACCAGCAGCGCGCCGAGCGCGACGAACAGCGGCGAGCGCGCCGGGTCGGTCAGCGCCAAGAGCAGGATTGCACCGATCAGGAGCAGTTGCGAGAACACCAGCCAGCCGCGGCGGCGGCCGAAAGCGCGCGTGAAGATCGGCACATGCAGCGCATCGACCAGCGGCGCCCAGATAAATTTCAGCGTGTAGGGCGTGCCGACCAGCGCAAACAGCCCGATGGTGCCGAGATCGACGCCGGATTCGCGCATCCATACCAGGAGAGTCGATCCCGACAGCGCCAATGGCAGCCCGGACGAAAAGCCGAGCATCAGCACGATCAGCACGCGCGGCTGCAGATACACGGCCCAGGCCTCGCGCCAGGAGGGCGCGGGTGTGGCTTTCTCAGGTGAAACGGAGGCGGATTCTGGTGCGGTCATGGAGGGGTGTTAGCAGATTCTGACGGCTGTGCCTCTCCGCAAGCAGGGAGAGGTAGGACCCGTCACTCCCCCGCCTGCAGCTTGCGCGGCACGGGGAACAGTTCGGCTGTTCCGGTCTTCACCACGCGCGGCGCCTCGACCGGCGCCTCCGCCTTGCTGAAATCGAGTTCCTCGATCCGTCCGGCGCGCTTCTCGATCTTGTCGGCGGAGATCAGGATCTGCCTGACGTCCTCGTTGACGTCGCCAAAGTGCTTCTGCAGCTTCAGCACGCGCTCGCGCAGGCGCCCCAGATCGTCGCCGAGATTGAGCACTTCGGTGCGGATTTGATCCGCGGCGTCGCGCATCCGCGCGTCTTTCAGGATCTGCTGCATCACCTGGATCGCCAGCATCAGAAGCGAGGGCGATACCAGCACGACGCGGGCGCGGTAGGCCTTCTGGATCACGTCGTCGAAACCGTCGTGAATTTCGGCATAGACCGATTCCGACGGCACGAACATCAGCGCGGTATCCTGGGTCTCGCCGGCGATCAGATATTTCTCGGCGATGTCGTTGACGTGCTTCATCACGTCGTTGCGCAGGCGCTGGGTAGCGAATTTGCGCTCCTCGTCGCTGCGTGCGTCATGCAGCGCGGTCATCGCTTCCAGCGGAAATTTCGCGTCGATGCAGAGCGGGCGCTGGTCGGGCAGGAACACCACGCAATCCGGCCGCTTGCCGGTCGAGAGCGTGTATTGGAACTCGTAGGAGCCCTGCGGCATGCCGTCCTGCACGATCGCTTCCATCCGCGCCTGGCCGAAGGCGCCGCGCGACTGCTTGTTGGCGAGCACATCGCGCAGCGTGGTCACCTGCGAGGTCAGGTCGGTGAGGTTCTTGTGCGCGTTGTCGATGATGCCGAGCCGCTCGTGCAGCATGCGCAAGCTGTCCATGGTGTGGCGCGTGGTCGCCTCCATCGACTGGCCGACCCGGTGCGTCACCGAATCCAGCCGCTCGTTGACCGCGCGCGTCATCTCGGACTGGCGACCCACCAGCGCCTGCGCCATGGCGTCGACCCGGCCGGTGGACTCGCTCTGCGCCCGCAGCATCTCGCTTAGGCGCTCCTCCAGCTCGTCGGCGCGAATCGCCTGAGCCATTGCCAGTTCCGCGCCCCGGCGGCCGGAGCGGGCGATGACGATGGCGATCGCCAGCAGCAGCACCAAAGCCAGCACGCCGAAGCCTGCCAGCGCCTCGCCGACGTGGATCGGCAGGTCGCCGACGGAGAAGAGAATTTCATTCATGCGCGACTTGTAGCCCGATTCGCCGACTTTCGCGAACGAAGAGGGAACATTTATGGTAAACGGCGGGTTAATTTTCGTGGTTAACGCCGCCTTAAAAATCATGGTTAAGGCCGCCTTAACGGGCGCCCCGGCGCATTGACCGCGACAAATCAGCAGCTTAAATCGCGCGCTATGGCCCTCAGAGAAATCATCATCCTGCCGGACAAGCAGTTGCGGCTCGTCTCCAAACCCGTCGAGAAGGTGACGGCGGAGATCCGCAAGCTCGCCGACGACATGTTCGAGACCATGTACGACGCGCCCGGCATCGGGCTCGCGGCGATCCAGGTCGCGCAACCCTTGCGGCTGATCACCATGGACCTCGCCAAGAAGGATGAGAACGGCGAGACCAAACCGAGGCCGCGGGTGTTCATCAATCCGGAAATCATTTCCTCGTCGGAGGAGTTGTCGGTCTACGAGGAGGGCTGCCTCTCGATCCCCGAATATTACGAGGAAGTCGAGCGCCCGGCGCAGGTCCGCATCCGTTTCACCGATCTCGACGGCAAGGTGCACGAGGAGGACGCCGACGGGCTGTTCGCGACCTGCATCCAGCATGAGATCGACCACCTCAACGGCGTGCTGTTCGTGGACTATCTGTCGAAGCTGAAGCGCGACCGCGTGTTGAAGAAGTTCACCAAGGCCGCCAAACGCGCGGCGGAGTAGTCCCTCTCTATCGACCGTCATGACCGACCATGACGGAGTAAAATCGAACCTCCTCGGGATACTTCGAACCTCATGCCTCTCCGTTTGATCTTCATGGGCACGCCCGATTTCGCGGTGCCGACGCTGCTCGAACTCGTGGCCCACGGCCATGAGG
Source organism: Bradyrhizobium sp. AZCC 1678 (assembly GCF_036924765.1). Classification (NCBI taxonomy): domain Bacteria; kingdom Pseudomonadati; phylum Pseudomonadota; class Alphaproteobacteria; order Hyphomicrobiales; family Nitrobacteraceae; genus Bradyrhizobium; species Bradyrhizobium sp. AZCC 1678. Next base: position 73,103 of record NZ_JAZHSE010000001.1, on the reverse strand, counting down.
TCGTGGCTGTCTACACCCGCGCGCCGAAGCCGGCGGGGCGTGGCATGAAGATGCAACCGACGCCCGTGGAGCAGGAGGCGCGGCGGCTCGGCATTCCCGTGCTGACGCCAGTGACGCTGAAGACGCCGGAAGCGCTTGAGGCATTTCGCGCGCACAATGCCGATGCGGCCGTCGTCGTCGCCTACGGCATGATCCTGCCGCAAACGATTCTCGATGCGCCGCCGCTCGGTTGTTTCAACCTGCACGCCTCGCTGCTGCCGCGCTGGCGCGGCGCCGCGCCGATCAACCGCGCCATCATGGCCGGCGACGCCGAGAGCGGCGTGATGGTGATGAAGATGGATGTCGGCCTCGACACCGGCGATGTCGCGATGGCGGAGCGGCTGGCGATCACGGACACCATGACCGCCGCCGATCTCCATGACGCGCTGGCCCCGCTCGGCGCTGACTTGATGGTGCGCGCGATGGGTGGACTTGAGCGCGGCGGGCTTCGGCTCAGCAAGCAGAGCGAAGATGGCGTGACCTACGCTGCCAAGATCGAGAAAGCCGAAGCGCGGATCGACTGGAGCAGGCCGGCGCGTGAAGTGCTGCGGCATATTCACGGCCTGTCGCCGTTCCCCGGCGCCTGGTGCGAGATCGCAACCGATGGCGAACCGGCCCGCATCAAGATACTGCGCTGTGAATCCGCAAAGGGCCCTGGCAGGCCCGGCGAAGTGCTCGACGATCGCCTGACCATCGCCTGCGGCGACGGCGCGATCCGCATTCTCGAACTGCAACGCGCCGGCAAGGGCCCGATGAAGTCGGCGGATTTCCTGCGCGGGACGCCGCTCAAACCGCCGGCGCGGCTCGGCTGATGCCCCGCTACAAACTCATCATCGAATATGACGGCACGCCGTTCTCCGGCTGGCAGATCCAGGACAACGCACCGACCGTGCAGGGCGCGCTGGAAGCCGCGGTGATGGCGATCTGCGGCGAGCAGGTTCGGGTCCATGGCTCGGGTCGCACCGATGCCGGCGTGCATGCGCTGGGGCAGGTGGCGCATTGCGATATAAAAAAGCCGTTTCCGCCCGGCCGGCTGCGCGACGGATTGAACGCGCATTTACGCCCGCATCCGATCGGCGTGCTCTCGGCGGAGATCGTCGCCGATGATTTCGAGGCGCGTTTCTCCGCCAAAAAGCGCCACTACCGCTACCGCATCACCAACGCCAGAGCCAACCTCGCGCTCGATATCAAGCGGAGCTGGCGGATACCGCGGCATCTCGATACGGACGCGATGCACATCGCCGCGCAACGGCTGCTCGGCAAGCACGATTTCACGACCTTTCGCGATACTGAATGCCAGGCAAAATCGCCGGAAAAGACGCTCGATCAGCTCGATGTCGTCAGGGACGGCGACGCGGTTTCGATCCTCACTTCCGCACGCTCGTTCCTGCACAGCCAGGTGCGCTCGATGGTGGGCTCGCTGGTGTGGGTCGGCGAAGGCCGCTGGAGCGCAGACGACCTCGCCGCTGCGCTCGCTGCCCGCAACCGCGCCGCCTGCGGCCCCGTCGCCCCGCCGGAGGGATTGTATCTGGTGCGGGTGGAGTATTAGGCGCGGCTGGAGTCGGCCTCGCTTAACCTCGCCCCGCTTGCGGGGAGAGGTCGGATCGCCTCGGCGATGCGAAGCATCGTCCGGTGCGATCCGGGTGAGGGGGTACAGGTCCATCACCGCACACGACTCGTGGAAAGAGCCCCTAACCCCGACCCTCTCCCCGCAAGTGCGGGGCGAGGGAGAAGAGCTACCCAAAATATCGGTTCAACACGCCCCGATAAATCCGAGTCAGCTTTTCCAGATCCGACACCGGCGTGCGCTCGTCGATCTGGTGCATGGTCTGGCCGACCAGGCCGAACTCGATCACCGGGCAATAGCTCGAGATGAACCGTGCATCCGAGGTCCCGCCGCTCGTCGAAAGCTCCGGCTTGCGTCCCGTCACCTCCTCGATCGCGGCGACCGCGAGATCGGTGAAGGCGCCGGGTTTGGTCACGAACACGTTGGAGTTGGAATATTCCCACACGATGCGGGCGCGGATGCGGTTGCCACAGGCCTTCGCCAGCCGTTCCTCAACCAGCGCGCGCAGCGTTTCCTGGGTGTGGTTGTCGTTGAAGCGGATGTTGAATTTTGCGCGCGCCTGGCCGGGGATCACATTGCTCGCGGTGTTGCCGACATCGACGGAGGTGAATTCGAGATTGGAGGCCTGGAACTGCGCGCTGCCGTGATCGAGCGGCTCGTCGGAGAGCGCCAGGATCAGCCGCGAAATATCCGGCACTGGATTGGCCGCGCGGTGCGGATAGGCGACGTGGCCCTGCACGCCGTCGACATAGAGCGTGCCGGATTGCGAGCCGCGGCGGCCGATCTTGATGCAGTCGCCGAGCACTTCGACATTCGACGGCTCGCCAAGCACGCAATGATCGAATTTCTCGCCGCGCTCGGCGCACCATTTCAGAAGTTTGATGGTGCCGTTGACGGAAATGTCTTCCTCGTCGCCGGTGATCAAAAACGAGATCGAACCTCCGCCATTTTTTTGCGGTTTGCCGCCATTGTCTTTCAGATAGTCGAGCACCGCGGCGACGCAGCAGGCGATGCCGCCCTTCATGTCGACCGCGCCGCGGCCATAGAGGAAACCGTCCCTGATCTCGCCGGAGAACGCGCCGAGCGTCCATGCGGTTTCGTCGCCGGGCGGCACCACGTCGGTATGTCCGGCAAAGGTGATGTGCGGCGCCTCGGTGCCGATGCGGGCGTAGAGGTTGTCGATGTCTGATGTGCCGGGTTCGCCGAAGGTGACGCGGTGCACCTCGAAGCCGGCGTCTTTCAGCAGGCGCTCGACGACGCCAAGCGCGCCGGCATCGGCAGGGGTGACAGACGGGCAGCGGACCAAGTCGCGGGTAATGGAAACGGCGTCATTCATAGCCCGGCTTAACACGCCAAACCGGCGGCGGGCCAGCCTTGTGCGGCACCATTTCGATCTCGCTCTGCTGGTCCCAGGGCGGCCGTGTATCCGGCCGCGGCGGCGATGCCAGCGGATCGGGGCCGAACCGATTGGTCTTGCGGGAGCCCTTGATGAGGTACAATTCGACGAAGATCCAGATGCAGCCAGCGAGCGCGATGAGGCCAAGCGGAAGGGCGGCATCCAAGAAATAGGAATCGTCAGGAAGCAGATCGACGAGCTTGTTGTAGAGTGGAACGGCGAAAAACAGAATCACCCACCAGCCGCTCTTGTCGCGGTCATGGAGGCGTTTGATCGAGGTGGCCAGCCAGACCCACATGAACAGCGTGGAGAAGGCCGTATTGAGAAAAATTCCGGGCAGGTCGGCCAGAGAAAGCGATCGATAGGAAGCAGGATCGAAGACCTTGAAGAGATCTTCGAAGCCGTAGCCGAGATTTATCGGCGCGGTGCCACCGAACAGGACGACAAGGCCGATCGTCAGCGCGCCCAGGAAGATCATCCAGCACACGATGATCAGCGTCGCCAGCCAGTACCGGGCGCGGTTGATGCGGCCCTCGAAACTGAACAGATACCAGACGTAGTCCATCGCCCGACCTCCGAACGGCGGCATTTACGCCATCCGGTACATTGGTCGCGCCATGGGGCTCGGGGTTCGAACGGGGCGTGATCCGGCCCGGCTTTGGGCCAGATCGTGCCCGAAATGGCCGAATCCTAGTCCCTCAGCAGCTCGTTAATGCTGGTCTTGGCGCGGGTGCGCTCGTCGACGCGCTTGACGATCACGGCGCAGGCGGTGGAGGGGCCGGGCTGGCCGTTCTTCATGGGCTTGCCGGGCAGGGCGCCGGGAACCACGACCGAATATTCCGGCACCTCGCCGATGAAGATTTCGCCGGTGTCGCGGTCGACGATCTTGGTGGAAGCGCCGAGGAACACGCCCATCGCCAGCACCGCGCCCTTGCGCACGATCACGCCTTCCGCCACTTCGCTGCGCGCGCCGATGAAGCAATCGTCCTCGACGATCACGGGCTCGGCCTGCAGCGGCTCGAGCACGCCGCCGATGCCGACGCCGCCGGAAATATGCACGCGCTTGCCGATCTGCGCGCAGCTTCCGACAGTGGACCAGGGTGTCGATCATGGTCGCCTCATCGACATAGGCGCCGAGATTGACGAAGGACGGCATCAGCACGACGTTGCGGGCGATGAACGCCGAACGGCGCACGATCGAGCCGGGGACGGCGCGGAAGCCTGCATCGCGAAAACGGTTCTCGCCCCAGCCCTCGAACTTCGAGGGCACCTTGTCCCACCACGAGGCCTTGCCCGGGCCGCCGGGTATAGCGCCCATGTCGTTGAGGCGGAACGACAGCAGCACCGCCTTCTTCAGCCACTGATTGACCTTCCACTTGCCGCTAGCTTCGCGCTCGGCGACGCGCGCCTCGCCCTTGTCGAGCAGTTCGAGCGCGTGATCTACAGCCTCGCGAACTTCGCCCTTGGTCGACGTCGAAATGCCGTCGCGGGCATCGAAGGCGGCGTTGACGGTGGATTCGAGCGCGGACAGGGACATCGGGATTTCCTCAGGCTTTCGGGCGAAGTTGACGGGCTTTTTCGGGATTTGGGAGGGGAGAGTCAAGGCGGCAAGAGCGTCGTAGCCCGGATGGAGCGAAGCGCAATCCGGGATTGTTCACCATTTGCGAGACCGTCCCCGGATTTCGCTGCGCTCCATCCGGGCTACGCAGCGCTCAACGTCTCCAAAAACCCGGTCAGATCATCCGTGACATGATCGACATAGGCCGCATCCCGGCCTTCCAGCTCCCAATCCTCGCGCACCACTTCCTTGGCGCCATCGGGCACCACCAGGACCGTGGTCATGCCGAGCTGGTGCGGCACCACGAGGTTGCGGGCGAGATCTTCGAACATCGCCGATTTCAGGGGATCAACGCCGTGGACGCGCAGGAACTTGTCGTAGGTCTGCGGCGCCGGCTTCGGCTCCAGTTCGGCGGCGATGATGTCGAACACCGCCTCGAAATGTTCTGTTATGCCGAGTCGTTCCAGCACCGCGCCGGCATGGTCGGTCGAGCCGTTGGTCAGGATCAGCTTGCGGCCGGGAAGTTTTGCGATCGCAGCCCCCCATCGCGGGGTTAGGCTCCAGTGGCGAATGATCGATCTTGTGCACATAGGCCAGATAATCGTCGGCGTGCACGCCGTGCTCGGTCATCATGCCGCGCATGCTGGTGCCGTAGCGGCGGTAATAATCCTTCTGGATCACGCGGGCTTCTTCCGCGGAGATTTTCAAGAACGCGCTGATGAACTCGCCGATCCTCGCGTCGACCTGCTGCCACAGATTGACGTGATGCGGGTACAGCGTGTTGTCGAGATCGAACACCCAGGTGTCGATGTGCGTGAAGGGGCGGGGCGAGTTGGTTTTCATTGCTCCCTCATCCCGTCGTCCCTGCGGACGCAGGGACCCATACGCCGCGGCGGTTATTGGTGTGCACGGTGCGTGTTGCCTTTGGTCCTGGGTGACATCGTAGCCAAAACTCAGTTCGGTGGTTATGGGTCCCTGCGTTCGTGTTCGGTCCCGGGAGATTGGCAAGGGCCTGGATCGGCGCCTGGTAGCCGAGGCATTTTAGGCGGGTTCGATTATAGTCGTGGACGAACTTGCTGAGGAAAGCGTCGCGATCGGCGTGGCAGGTGAAGGTGCGGCGAGCACCGCCGCGTTTGTCCTCGCGACCGATGGCTTCGGCAATGCGCCGGTTGAAGCGTTCGACCAGGCCGTTGGTCTGCGGATGATAAGGCTTGGTCAGGCGATGTTCGATGCCGCGCTGCTGACAGAGGCGATCAAAGGGATGGTTGCCGGAGGGCCGGCCGGGCGGCTTGTTCTTCATGTCGACGGCGAAGCGGTCGGTGAACTCGGCGCCGTTGTCGGTCAGGATGGTATGGACCTCGTGCGGGAAGTGGGCCAGGAAGCGCGCGAGGAAGGCGGCTGCCGTCTTGCCATCCCGCCTGGAATGGACCTCGACATAGACGTAGCGGGTGGCACGATCGATCGCGACAAAGGCATAGCTCTTGTGGCGCTGCAGCGCCGGCAGATGCTTGAGGTCGATATGGATGAAGCCAATACCGGTGGTCTGGAAGACGCCAACTTTTGGCTTGTCAGGTTTAGGGCGTGCGCTGATGCCGTGGCGCTGCAGGCAACGGTGGATGGCGCTGCGCGACAGCTCGGCGTTGACGCATCGCCGCATCACCTCGACGATGTCGTCGAGCGGTAATTGCAGCGATGTCCGCAGTTCGCAGACCAGCCGCTCTTCGATCGCCGACAGACCGGTCTGCAGGGTCTTTGGCGTATGCGGCCGGTCCGCCACGGTGCTGCGGCCGCGCCAACGACGGATCGTGGTCTCGCTGACCCCGAGCTCGGCTGCCAATTCAGCGACCGACCTCTTGCTGCGCTGGATGTAGGCGCGCGTCTTCGGCGTCGTCGCAGCGTTGGCGTGCAGGCTCAGTTCCATGACACGAGGCACTCCCTGACAAAGGCGATGCCTCGTTCTACACCGATTCCATCCAGCCAATCTCCCGGGACCAAACACGTTCGCAGGGACGACGATAGAATTGTGACTCATCACGGCATCGCAAATCGCAGCGTCTTGCCGCCGCTGCTCATGTCCACCGGCGCAAAGCCGATCGGCGCAAGCCCGCGGCTACCGCAATCGCCCTGCTCTGAAATCTCGAACTTGCTCTCGCGCGTGCAGAGCTCTTTCGCTCCGCCCCAGTTCAACGGCTTGTCCCTGTATTTGACTACGCGGTTTTCGCCGTCGACGGCTTCGGCAAAGCTGTAGACCTGTTTGGGCTGGCCGGTCACATCGGGATGCAGGCACTTGCCGGGATCGATCCGGTACCAGCCGCGACTGGTCAGCGCCTTGCCATCGTCGGTGGCGACCGCCGCCATGATCTTGTGCGGCGTATCGTTGCACCAGGTCAGCCCGGTGGAGGAAGGCTTCTGCACGGCGTCGATCATGGTGGTGAAGAAATTTTGCGACTGCACGGTATCAGCGGCAAGCCCGCGGCTCTTCAGGAATGCCGAGAGGGCGCCTTGCGTCTTCGGCCCGTCGACGCCGTCGATCGGAGCGGCGTCATAGCCCGCGATCACCAGCAGCCGCTGGATGCCGGCAAGCCGCGCCTGCTCGTCGTCATATTCGGAATCCTCGGCGAGATAGGCGACGAGGTTGCCGTCGTCGGTCCGCGTCGGCGTGATCTGGGTGAAGGGCGCAGGCGTCTGGTTGCCCCGGCACTGGCGGGCGGCGGCGATGACGAAATTTTCCGGCGCAATGCACAGCGTGTCGCTGCCGTTCTGCGGGATCGGCGAAGCACCGTAGACGCCGAGCGCGCGCGCATTCAGAAGAATGCGGTCGGCGGTCAGCGCGCCCTGCAGCACCACGCGGCAGGCGGCGGGATCGATCCGGAACCAGCCCCGCGTCGCGGTCGCCGATTTGTCGTCGATGCCGATCGCGGCCTCGACCACATAGCTCATGCGGTTGCAGAGTTTGAGGTCGGCGGAGGCGGGCAGCGAGGAAGCGAACAGCGAGATCGCCGCGGCCGGCAGGGACATGAGGAGGCGAGTGAGGACAGATCGAAGCTGTGGCTTCGTTCTCCGCTCGTCATGCCCGGGCATAGCCGTCCGCCTTGCGCAGACTGCGTAAACTTGCCGGCGCTCCCGGGCATCCACGTTCTTCGCACGGCCGGCAAAGGCGTGGATGGCCGGGCGCAGGCTAGCGGGAGCGACGCCGTCCTTCGGACGACTATGCCCGGCCATGACGACCATCTTTTGCCGCTCGTGCATCACTTGTGGATCAGCGTGCCGGTGCCCTGGTTGGTGAACAATTCGAGCAGCACCGCATGCTGCGTCTTGCCGTCGATGATGACGACGCCCTGCACGCCCTGTTCCAGCGCGTAGATGCAGGTCTCGACCTTCGGGATCATGCCGCCGGAAATCGTGCCGTCGGCGATCAGTTTTCGCGCGTCCTTCACCGACAGCTCCGGAATCAGCTTCTTCGACTTGTCGAGCACGCCGGGAACGTCGGTCAGGAGCAGCAGCCGCTTCGCCTTCAGCGCGCCCGCCACCGCGCCGGCAAAGGTATCGGCGTTGACGTTGAGCGTGTGGCCGTCATGCGAGGTCGCGAGCGGCGCCAGCACCGGGATCAGCTCGTAGCCGATCAACTGGTTCAACAGCGTCAGATCGACCTTGTCGGGATCGCCGACGAAGCCGAGGTCGATCGCCTTTTCGATGTTGGAATCCGGATCGACCATGGTGCGCGACGTCTTCGACGCCTTCACCATGTTGCCGTCCTTGCCGCTTAAGCCCACGGCCTTGCCGCCGGCCTCGTTGATGTAGCCGACCAGCTGCTTGTTGACCGAGCCCGCCAGCACCATCTCGACGATCTCGATGGTGGCGGCATCGGTGATGCGAAGCCCGGCGGCGAATTCCGACTGGATGCCGAGCCGCTTGAGCATGGTCGCGATCTGCGGCCCGCCGCCATGCACCACCACCGGATTGATCGCGGTCTGCTCCAAAAGCACGATGTCGCGCGCGAACGCCTTGGCGGTTTCTTCCGCGCCCATGGCATGGCCGCCATATTTAATGACGATGGTTTCCTCGTCATATTGCTGCATATGCGGCAGCGCTTCCGACAGGATGCGGGCCTGATCGAGTGGGCTGATATTCGGCGCTGATGTCATGAAGCGGGGTCTCGCCATTCCAGATGTCGGGGCGGGTTCTATCCGATTGGCGGGCAGGGCGCAAAGTGGGGGATCGCAAAGGCCGTAGCCCGGATGGAGCCAACGGGTCGCGCGAATGCGCGCCCGATGACAGGCTCCGCGAAATCCGGGGCAGTCCCGTCCAATGATGCAGTTTTCCCGGATTGCGCTTCGCTCCGTCCGGGCTACGGAATTTTACCCCGCTTCGGCCAGGCCGCCGCGACCGCCAGTCCCAGCCAGCTCACAATCAGCAGCGTCCCGCCGGTCGGCGCGGCCATCGGAAACAGGCCATGCCCGGCATAATGCCGCAGCGTCAGGTCGCCGGCGAACAGGCTTGCCGCTAGCACGAAGCCGAACGCGGCCACGATCCCGATGCGGCCATGGACAATCCCGCGCTCGGCCAGCGCGACGGCACCTAATACCGCGCTGGCATGAAACAGCAGCATCGACGAGGCGGAAGCCAGCCGCGACGCGTCCGCGCCATGGGCGGAAGCGGCTGCCAGCATGACGCCATCGGCGCCCATGATAGCGGCGAGCACGATCAGGATGCGGGCCGTGCGGTTCATCGGGCGCGCTCGTGCAACAGGCGCACCATCGCGGCGCGCAATTCCGGCATTCCGGCGCCGGAGCGCGAGGACGTTACCAATACTTCCGGAAACGCCGCCGGATGCTTGGCGAGCGCCGCCGTGGTTTGCTCGATGTTCCTCTCCAGCTCAGTCGCCTTCACCTGATCCGCCTTGGTCAGCACCACCTGATAGCTCACGGCGGATTTATCCAGCGTCTTGAGCACGTCCTGGTCGACATCCTTGATGCCGTGGCGCGCGTCGATCAGCACATAGACCCGCGCCAGCGTGGCGCGTCCCTGCAGGAATTGATGGATCAGCTTGGTCCATGACGCGACCTGCGTCTTGGGCGCCGAGGCGTAGCCATAGCCGGGCATGTCGACCAGCCGCAGTCCTGCGCTGTCCGGGCCGTCGAAGAAGATCAGTTCCTGGGTGCGGCCCGGCGTATGCGAGGTGCGCGCCAGCGCGTTGCGGCCGGTGAGCGCATTGATCAGGCTCGATTTGCCGACATTGGAGCGGCCGGCGAACGCCACCTCCACGCCCGCCATCGGCGGCAGCGTCTCGATCGAGGGCGAGGCCCAGACGAACTTCCAGTCGCCAGCGAAGAGTTTTCGGCCCTCTTCGATCAGCTTCGCATCGATGTCAGCGTTCATGCGAAGGTTCTCGGTTTCACGCCGTCATTGCGAGGAGCGTAGCGACGAAGCAATCCATCTATCCCCGTGATGAGGTATGGATTGCTTCGCTTCGCTCGCAATGACGGAGTGCATTGCGAGCAAACGCGATTATCACGTCTTCTCGACGGCCTTCTTGGGCGCGAACGTCGCCTTGATGTTGTCGAATAGCTCCACCTTCACGCCGTTCTTGCGCATGATGTAGCTCTGCTGCAGGACCGAGAGCAGGTTGTTCCAGGCCCAGTAGATCACCAGACCCGCCGGGAAGCCCGCCAGCATGAAGGTGAAGATCAGCGGCATCCAGTCGAAGATCATCTTCTGGGTCGGATCCGGCGGCGTCGGGTTCAGCTTCATCTGGAACCACATCGTGATGCCCATGATGATCGGCCAGACGCCGAGCGCGAGGTAAAATCCGATCACCGGTATATGCGTCGGATCGAAGGGCAGCAGACCGAACAGGTTGAACAGGTTGGTCGGATCGGGGGCCGAGAGGTCCTTGATCCAGCCGTAGAACGGGGCGTGGCGCATTTCGATGGTGACGAACAGCACCTTGTAGAGCGAGAAGAACACCGGGATCTGTAGCGCGACGGGAAGACAGCCGGCGATCGGGTTGATCTTCTCCTTGCGGTAGATCTCCATCATCTCCTGCTGCTGCTTCTGGCGGTCGTCCGGATAGCGCTCCTTCAGCGCGGCCAGTTGCGGCTGCACCGACTTCATCTTCGCCATCGAGGCATAGGATTTGTTGGCGAGCGGGAAGAACAGCAGCTTCACCAGCACCGTCACCAGCAGGATCGAGACGCCGAAATTGCCGACCAGGTGGAAGAAATAGTCGAGCGCCAGGAACATCGGCTTGGTGATGAAGTAGAACCAGCCCCAGTCGATCAAGAGATCGAAATGGTTCAGATCGAGCTGCTTGTTGTAGCCGCCGTGGCCGGCCAGCGGGAAGTTGATGCCGACGACGCCGGCCTCCTTGGCCCCCGCAAACAGCCGCGCATTGGCGCTGCCGGTGCCGCCGATCGCAATGGTCTGCGGATCCTGCAGGTAATCGGTCTGATAGCGAACCTTGGCGCCGGGTTCGGCGAGGAAGCGGGCCTTGAGGCGCGCCGTCGTGTCGGGCAACAGCGCCGCGGCCCAATACTTGTCGGTGATGCCGAGCCAGCCATTCGTCACATTGAACTCAAAACCCCGTCCGCCGCTGCCCAGAACAGGCGCCTCGGCGACGGCCTTGTAGCCGTGCTCCTGCAGGCCCTTGTCACCGAGATAGCCGATCAGGCCTTCATGCAGGATGTAGTAGCCCGAGACCTCAGGCGTACCGTGGCGGGAGATGAGGGCGAACGGATAGAGCGTGACCGGCGCAGCGCCGACGTTGGTGACGTCGTCCTTGATGGTGAAGAGATAGCGGTCGTCGATCGCAATGGTGCGGCGGAAGGTGAGGCCTTCGCCATTGTCCCATTTCAGTGTCACCGGGGTGCCGGGCGTCAGGCTGCCGGAGCCCTCCTGCTGCCACACCGTCTCACGGTCGGGAAGCCGCGCCGTCGCGCCCGAGGCCGCGACCCAGCCGAACTCGGCATAATAGGGATGAGCCGTGTTCGAAGGCGAGAACAGCACGATCGCGGGCGACTTCGGATCGACGGTATCGCGGAATTTCTCCAGCGACAGGTCGTCGACGCGCGCGCCCTTCAGCGCGATGCTGCCCGAAAGGCGCGGCGTCTCGATCTTGATGCGGGGCGAGGCGGCGATCGCGGCGTCGCGGCTGACGACGGGCGCGGGCGCGCCCGGCTGGCCGGCCGGCGTGGTGGCGGATGGCGCCGAGCCCGGTTGTGGCGTGGTCGATCCCGGTGCCGTCTGCGGCGCCGGCTTGTTGAGCTCGGCCTGGGTCTGGGTTTGCGCGCGCTGCCGCTCCATCTGCGGCATGTTGTAGAAATACTGCCAGGCGATCAGCACGAGGCCGGACAGAATGACGGCGAGGATGGTGTTGCGATTGTCGGTCATCGTTTTTGAGGTCTCGCCATTCAATTCGGAAGTTTGGTCGGCTGCCGGTCGAGGCGATGCAGCGCCGAGCGGAGATCGTCGAGCATGGTTGAGAAGTCGCGGGTGAGCGCGGCCCGGCGGCCTACCAGCACATAATCATGGTGTGGTCGCATGGATATGACGTCCAGCCGCTTCACGAGTTCGCGAAGCCGGCGCCGGATGCGATTGCGCTCGGTGGCAGTACCGTTCTTTTTGGTAACGGTGAAACCGATCCGGATCGGGCCGTCATCGTCGCGGGAGCGGCCCTGCACGACGAAGGCAGCGCTGTTCGCCCGCGTGCCATTGGCAACGGCGAGAAAGTCCGCCCGCTGCCTCAGCCGATCCATGAATGAAATCTCCGGAAGATCCGGCTCAGGCGCTCAGACGCTTGCGGCCGCGCGCACGACGGGCGGCGAGAACCTTGCGACCGCCGGCGGTGGCGAGACGGGCGCGGAAGCCGTGACGGCGCTTGCGCACCAGTTTGCTGGGTTGATAAGTCCGCTTCACGGGTATTTCTCCGCTGACCGGGCAATTTGCCTGTTGGATTGAGATGCGTCCGGTGATGCGGGCCAGCCCGAAAAGGGGCCATTTACGGCCCAAACGAGCCGCCCCCGGTGGAACCGGGCCATCGCGGACAGTTGGCGCGGCTTATACGGGAGCGACCTGTTTTCGTCAATGTCGGGGGTTGCTGCAGCGTCAGTTCTTTGAAACGTCGCAATTGGGGCGAATATATCTGTTTTCGCGGGGTTTTTGTGGGCGAGAAGGCGGCGCGCCCCGACCATCGGAACTCGCGGACATTAGCGATCGGTAATTTGACCGGTCAGGGGCGCAGAACGCATCCTCGGAATCAGTGTACGGGTCAAGACCAGCGCCGGTCCTGTGTCCGGCAGGGCTCCAAACATGGGGCTCCAATCACATAGATATCAAGGCGGATATTCGTGTCAGCGACCGACGACCAGCCGATCCCTCAAGCCCCGCGGTGCACGGGCCCGCGTCGGCTCGGCTTGTCCGGCAAGCTTTTGCTGCTGACCATTCCGCTCGTGATGATCGCGCTCTTGATGATCTACGTGCCTTCGATCGCAAATTTCTGGACCAACCGGCTGAACGACCGCCTCGCGGCGGCCAACACGGCCGCCTTGGTGCTGGATGCGGCCCCCTTGGGGATGGTGCCGGATTCGCTGGCGCGTCAGATCCTGACCAGCGTCGGGGCACGCGCGGTTGCCATCAAGATGGGGCAGCAGCGCCGGATGCTCGCCAGCGCCGATCTGCCGCCGGCGATCGACCGCGACATCGACATGCGGACCCTGACGGTGTGGTCCGCGATCGTCGAATCCTTCGAGACGATGCTGGAGCGAGGCAACCAGACGATTCGCGTGGTGGGGCCTGCGCCCGGCGGCGCGCAATTCATCGAGGTCGTGGTCGATGAAAAGCCGTTGCGGCAGGCGATGTACCGGTTTTCCCGCAATCTGCTGCTGGTCTCGCTGGGGATCGCGATGCTCGCCGCGGGACTGGTCTATCTCGCGCTGCATTATCTGTTCGTCCGCCCGATGCGGCGGCTGACTGCAAATCTGGTCGGCTTCCACGAAAATCCGGAAAGTGCTGCGCGCATCATCGTGCCGAGCCAGCGCGGCGACGAGATCGGCGTGGCGGAACGCGAACTGTCCGACATGCAGCGCGATCTGGTCTCGATGCTCTCGCAGAAGAGCCGGCTCGCCGCGCTCGGCCTTGCGGTGTCGAAGATCAACCACGATCTGCGCAATCTTCTCGCGTCCTCGCAATTGCTGTCGGATCAATTGGCCAGCGTGCCGGATCCGCGCGTGCAGCGATTTGCGCCGAAACTGATGCGCTCGCTGGAGCGCGCCATCGACTTCTGCCAGTCGACCCTTTCTTACGGCCGCGCGCAGGAAGCCGAGCCCGACCGCCGCATGATCCAGGTTGAACCCGTGGTGACCGAAGTGCGCGAATCCGCCGGCCTCGCCGCCGATGCCTCGATCACCTGGATCAGCGCGATCGAGCGCTCGCTTTCGATCGACGCCGATCCCGACCAGCTGTTTCGCGTGCTGCTCAACCTGGTGCGCAATGCCGCCCAGGCGCTGGAAAGCGCCAAGGGCGATGCCGCGACCTTGCAGATCCGCATCACCGGCCGCCGCGAAGGCTCGGTCGCGATCATCGAGGTGTCCGACACCGGCCCCGGTGTGCCGGCGAAGGCGCGCGAGCATTTGTTCGAGGCGTTCCAGACCTCCGGCCGCCTCGGCGGCAGCGGGCTGGGGCTTGCGATCGCCGCCGAACTGGTGCGCGCCCATGGCGGCGACATCCACCTGGTTGAGGGCACCATCGGCGCCACCTTCCGGATCTCGATCCCCGACCGCCCGGTGGAACTGCAGAGCATCCGCAACGAGCGGGCGCGGGCGTAACTCAGGCGCCAGGTCATTATTCCGGCTCGCCGGCCCGGCTTCATGCAAATCACTGCAGCTTGACGCCCGCCGCCTTGCCGACCTGCGCCCACTTCTCCATCTCGGCCTTCACATGTGCCGCAAACTCTGCGCCCGTGCTGCCGACCGTGGTTGCGCCCTGAAGGGCGAGCTTGTCCTTGACCTCGGCCGAGTTCAACGCCTCGGTAGCCGCTGAATAGATTTTGGCGGCGACGTCGGCTGGAATGCCGCTCGGCGCCACCAGCCCATACCAGTTGTTGGCGAGCACTTGCGGCATGCCGAGCTCGGCCGTCGTCGGCACATCTGGCGCGCTCGGGGCACGCCGGGCGCTGCCGATGGCGAGCGCACGGAGTTTGCCGGCCGTGACGTTGCCGAGCAGCACGGGAATGTCGGCGAACATCATGTTGACGTGACCGCCGAGCAGGTCGTTCACGGCGGGTGCGGCGCCGCGATACGGCACGTGCTCGACGTCGACGCCCGCCGACACCTTGAGCAATTCGCCTGCCATGTGCGGCACGCCGCCGACGCCGGTCGAGGCGAAATTGAGCTTGCCCGGTTTCGACTTGGCGAGCGCGATCAGTTCGCCGAATGTCTTCGCCGGGACGTTGTCGGCGACAACAAGCAATTCGGGAACCTCGACGACCTGCGTCAGGAGCTTCAAGTCCCTGTGCACGTCGTACGGCATCGTCTCGGAAAGCACCGGCGTGATCGCGAGCGGGCCGGCGCTTGAAAGGCCGATGGTGTAGCCGTCGGGCTCCGCTTTCGCGACCGCCGTTATTCCTGTCACGCCGCCGGCGCCGGCACGGCTTTCGATGATGATCGGCTGGCCCAGCAGAGGCGCCATCTTCTCCGTCAGCACACGCGCGATCGTGTCGGCCGGACCTCCGGCCGGAAACGGCACGACCAGCTTGATCGGCTTGCTGGGATAGGACTGCGCCTGTGCCATTTGCGGCCCGACCAGAAGCGCGGCCACGATCATCCCGCGAACAAGACTTCGCATCATTACTTTCCTCCCATGTGCGAGGTGCTTGCTGCACCTCGTTTTCATTGTTTGGTGCGTTACAGCTTCGCGATCCATGCCACGATGGCGTCGACGACGGCGCCCGGCTGCTCCGGGATCAGCGCGTGGCTGGCGTTCGGAATCACGACGACGGACACGCGCTCGCCGGACTCCGCGCGGCTTTCGTTCCACTTCTCCTTCGGTTTGAACGGGTCCCGCTCGGGAACCAGATCGAGCATCGGAACCGTGCCGGCCTGCCAGTATTCGGCCTGCTTCGTCGCCGATGCTGCTGCGCCCTGCGCCTTGTTCGCGGCCGGTGCCCAGCCGTGCAGCCACACGGAGGCGTCATGGGCCGGAAGGAAGAAGCCCTTGCGCAAGGCCGCGAGGCGCGGCTCGTCCGGCAGGCTCGCGTCAGCGGATTGCTGCACGACGGCGCGTAGTTCGTCCGGGAACGTCTTGGCCGCCGCCGCCATCAGAACGATGCCGCGCACAAGCGCGGGATGGTCGGTGGCGGTCATGCGCGCAATCCAGTTGCCGTAGGCATGACCGGCGATCACGGCCGGGCCTGCGTTCTCGCGGGCGATGACATGCGCGACATCGCGGGCGAGATCCTGCATCCGGATGCCTTCGAGCGGGCCCGTACTCCGGCAGGCGCCCCGCGGCTGTGGCCGGAGGACGCGATAGCCGGCCTGTGCAAGCCGGGACGCGACATCGTCGAAATCCTCGGAGTCGCGGCCGCGCGACGGCAGCATGACGATCAGCGGCCCGCGCCCTTCGGCGATGAGATCGATTTCGATGTTGTCATAGCGCACGATTTCGCGGCTGCGCGTCATCTCGGCAGACGCCGCCGGGCCAGCCATCACCGGCCCCATCGCGGCCAAAGCGACCATGCTACGCATAAGTACATACTTATAACCTATCGGGCCCATGCCGATTACTTGACGTCCATGTCGACGCGCACGACGTCGCCGCGGTAGATGCCCTTCGACACCAGCACCAGCCGTCCCCGCTGATCCACCGCCGAGCGATCGACAAAACAGATCGGCGCATTCAGCGGCAATCCGAGCAGTTCCGAGACTTCCAGATCCGAACTGCCGATCGTCATGGTCTGACGTGCGCTTTCGATCTGCACGCCGGGAATGCTCGCGGCGAGGCGCATCGCGGTCAGCGTGGTGATGGCGCGCTTCGGCAGGCGGCTCGCCAGGCCTGCGTCGATATAGACTTCGGCGATAAGGAACGCCCGCCCGTCGCGGGAGTGGCGGCGCCGCAGCCGCCGGTAGGTCCGCGATATCGTGCCGATATCGTGCGGCCATCGCTCGGGCGCAGGAACCAGCGTATCCTCGAGCACCTCGATCGTCGCGCCGTCGCGCGTGTTCAACATGCCGCGGAGGTCGGTCGTCACGTCGAGCCAGACATGCGCCCGGGCCTTGTTCGTGACGAACGTGCCCTTGGCGCGATAGCGCGAGACGAGGCCTTCGTCCTCGAGCAGGCCGAGCGCTTGGCGGATCGTTGCACGCGCGACGCCGCATTCGGCCATCAGCGCTTCGATGGTCGGGATCTGCGCGCCGGCGGCCCACTGGCCGGACATGATGCGGCTGCGGAACAGGGTCGCGAGCTGGATGTAGCGCGCCACGGCGCTACGGCTCAAAGGTACTCCGGCGTCGGTCAGGCTCGCCACGGCTTTCCCCCGGCTGGCAGTTCGAATTGACAAAAGTCCGTATATATGACCTTTACCGCGAAAGGAAGGCCCTTGAAGCGGCCTGCATTCTCGACGGGCGAAAGCATGAAACTGCATTGGTCTCCACGGTCGCCATTCGTGCGAAAGGTGATGGTCGCCGCGCACGAACTTGGCCTCGCCGAAAAAATCGAATGCGTGCGTAGTGTCGCGGCGATGAGCAAACCCAACGCCTCGATCATGCTGGACAATCCGTTGAGCAAGATCCCGGCGCTGGTTCTCGGGGACGGCACGGTCCTGGTCGATTCGGCGGTCATCGTCGAATATCTCGACAGTCTCGCCGGAGGCGGCCGGCTGCTCGCACCGGCGGGTAGGCAGCGCTGGCTGGTGCTGAGCCACCAGGCTCTCGCCGACGGCCTGCTCGACCTGCTCGTGCTCTGGCGCAACGAGCGCGACAAGCCGGCCGGCCGGCAGACGCACGAGTGGCTCGACGCCTTTGCCGTCAAGGCCGCCGCCACGCTCGACCGCATGGAGGCGGAGGCGGGCGCTCTGGAAAGCGAACCGTTCGGAATCGGGCACATCGCGGTCGGCTGCGCGCTCTCCTATCTGGACTTCCGCTTTGCCGATCTCGCGTGGCGCGAAGGCCGGCCCCGGCTGGCGGCGTGGCAGGCCATGTTTGCGGCGCGCCCGTCGGCCCGGGCGACGGAAATCGTCGATGGCTGAGGCGGCGCAACCACGCACGGGTCCATTGACGCACATCCGCGTGCTCGACCTCGGGCGCATCATGGCAGCGCCCTGGGCGACGCAGATTCTCGCCGATCTCGGCGCCGACGTCATCAAGATCGAGCGGCCGGGCGCAGGCGACGATACGCGCGCCTGGGGGCCGCCGTTTCTTAAGGGCCGGGAGGGCAGCGCCACCGGTGAAAGCGGCTATTTCCTCTCGGTCAATCGCGGCAAGCGATCGGTTGCCGTCGACATCGCGACCGCCGAGGGCCAGCAATTGATCCGCGCCATGGCGCAGCGATGCGATGTCGTGATCGAGAATTTCAAGGTCGGCGCTCTCGCGAAGTACGGTCTCGATGCGGCGTCGTTGCGCGGGCTGAAGCCGTCGCTCGTCTACTGTTCGGTCACCGGTTTCGGCCAGGACGGTCCGAGGAGCCAGAACGCCGCATACGACTTCGCGGTCCAGGCCATGGGCGGCCTGATGAGCGTGACCGGCGAGCGCGACGGCGAACCCGGCGGCGGCCCGCAGAAGGTCGGCGTTCCCGTTGTCGATCTGATGACGGGCATGTACGCGACTGTGGCCATTCTTGCGGCACTCGCACGACGCGCCGAGACGGGGCATGGCGAGACCATCGACCTCGCCATGCTCGATGTCGCGGCGGCGTTCCTCGCCAACCAGGCGATGAATCATCTCGTCTCCGGCAAAACGCCGCAGCGCGGCGGCAACCGCCATCCCAACATCCAGCCGCAGGACGTGTTTGCGGCGTCCGACGGACATTTCGTGCTCGCGGTCGGCAATGACGGTCAGTTCGCAAGGCTGTGCGAGGTGATCGGCGACGCTGGTCTCGCGCGCGACCCGCGTTTCGCGACCAACGCGGCCCGCGTCCGCGCCAATGCCGACCTGACGGCGCTGTTGTCCGGGGCCTTCGCCGCGTGGCAGCGGGACGCGCTCGTTGCGGCGCTGGACGCCGCCGGCGTGCCGGCCGCACCGATCAACACCATCCCTCAAGTCTTTGCCGATCCCCAACTGCAACATCGCGGGATGCTGCGGCACCTGGCGCATCCGCTCGCCGGCAGCGTCCCCCAGGTCGTGAGCCCGATCAGGCTCGCCGACGCGCCGTTGCGCTTCGACCGGGCGCCGCCCCTGCTCGGTCAACATACGCAGGAGGTGCTGCGCGAACTCGGGCTGCTCGCGGCAGGCGCATCGTGACCGGCGTCGAGGACCAGCGCCCGCGCATTCCACTGCTCGACGTCGCAGACATGAACGCCGAGCAGCGCCGTCTCCACGACTCGGTCGTGTCGGGTCCGCGCGGGCAGATGATCGGTCCGTTGCGCGCCGCGATCCACAGCCCGGAGCTGGCGTCGGCATGGTCGGTGCTCGGCGAGTTTCTGCGCTACCGCACCTGTTTGCCGGCACGCCTCAACGAACTCGCGATCATCGTGACGGGACGGCGTTGGACAGCGCAGGTGGAGTGGTGGGTGCATGCGCGCGCCGCGGTAGCGGCGGGCCTGAAGCAGCAGATCGTCGATACCATCGCAGCCCTCGAAAGCCCGGCGTTCGACGACGCGGCGGAGTTCGAGGTCTACGAGTTCGCGCGCGCTTTGCAGCAGACCGGGCGCGTGCCGGCAGACACGTATGACGCCGTATTGCGCCGCTGGGGCGCGCGCGGCGCGGTCGAGCTGACGGCCGTGATCGGCTATTACACGATGGTGGCGCAGACGTTGAATGCGCACCAATTGCCGTTACCCGAGGGCGCGACGGGTCTGGAGCCCGAGACGATCCTGGTCACCCTGCTGCCGGGTCGCCACGGGAGCGCGTCGTGACGGCGGCCGGCTTCGAGACCGTTCCGGCGCCGAACGCCAGCGTGCCGGGCTGGGCGCTGCCGCCCGGCGCGTGCGATGCGCATTTTCACGTGTTCGGCCCGCACGATCGCTTCCCTCCGGCGGCGCGGCCGGTCTACGCGCTTCCCGACGCGACGCCGCAGGTCGCGGCCGCCCTGCGCCGGACGCTTCGCCTGACGCGCGGCGTGCTGGTTCAGCCGGCGCCCTATGGCAGCCATCCCGATGCAATGCTGAGCGCCATCGCGGACGCGCCCGACACGCTCCGCGGCATTGCGGTCGCATATCCCGGCGTCGACACCGGCACACTCGCGGCCTGGCGCGCCGCGGGCATCGTCGGGCTCCGCTTCGTCGAAATGCGCCCACCGGATGGCAACCGTTATCCCGGCAGCGTCGGCTTCGATGCCATCGGGGTGCTGGCGCCGCGCATGCGGGCGGTTGGCCTTCACGCCCAGCTATGGGCCAGGGCGGATGTTCTCGCGGACTGGCTGCCGCATTTGCTGCGGTCGAACGTGCCGCTGGTGCTGGACCACATGGCGTGTCCTGACCGGCTGTACGGGCCTAATGCCGCTGCCTTCAGATCCATTCGCGCGCGCCTCGCCGACAGCGACGTCTGGGCCAAGCTGACGGTTTGCCGTGTGTCGCAACAACCCGGGCATGACGATGCGCGCGTCTTCCACGACGCCCTGATCGCCGCCGCGCCGGAACGTGTCGTGTGGGGGTCTGACTGGCCCTATGTGCGCATGAACCCGGCGCCGGATGCCGGTCAAATGCTCGATCTCCTGCGCCGCTGGGTGCCCGATCCGGCGCAGCGCACCCGCATTCTCGTCGACAATCCGGCTAGCCTCTACGGCTTCGAAAGGACTACCCCATGAAAGGTCTCGAAACGCTCGAACGTTTCCGCATCGACGTCACCGATCACGTCGCGACGCTGACGATCACAGCGCCGCCGGTGAACTCGCAGGATCGCAAGTTTCGCGAAGAGATCATCCGGATTTTCGACGTGCTCGGCGCCGAGATCGACGTGCGCGCGATCGTGCTGACAGGCGACGGCAAGATTTTCTCGGCCGGTGCGGATCTGTCGGAGCGCCCCGCGCTGCTGCAGGAGCCGGGCGGCTATTCGCGTCACAACCGTCTGGTGCGTGCCTCGTTCGATTGCGTGATGGAATGCCCGAAGCCGGTGATCGCGGCCGTCAACGGCGCGGCGATCGGCGCCGGTTGCGTGCTCGCCCTCGTCTCCGACATCCTCGTCATCGCCGAGGAAGCCTACATGTCCATGACCGAGGTCGACTACGGGCTCGCAGGCGGCGTCCGCCACGTCTTGCGCTCGTTCAGCCCGTCGGATGCGCGCCTGATGATCTATACGGCCAAGCGCATGTCGGGCGCCGAACTCTACCGCATGAACGTCGCGTCCGTCTGCGTGCCGCGCGAGCGCGTCGTGGCCGAGGCGCAAGCGATCGGCAAGACGATCGCGGAGAAGGTGCCGCTCGCGGTCGTCGCGGCCAAGCGTTCGTTCGGATTGACCGAGGAACTGCCGCTGCGCGACGGCTATCGCTACGAGCAGAGCCAGACAGCGGCGCTGGCCGAAACCGAGGACACGAAGGAGGCGCTCGCGGCGTTCCGCGAGAAGCGCAAGCCGGTGTTCAAGGGGCAGTGAGGCGCCCGCGGGGGCCTACGGATCCCGCTGCGTCGGCGGCTATCCGGGCGGGGCCCCGCTACCGCCAAATTCTTGCTTGCGACGGCTGCAAATCACGCGTGGCGGGCGGCATGGCCCGGCTGGGGGCATCGCGGTGCGACGGACCGGTAATTATTTATAATTACAAGTAAATTTCGGATGCGCTCCGCCGGGCACCCGGAAATGACGTCAAATTGTCGGCCTCCGTTTCGGCCGGCAAATCGCACGAAGCGGACCTTGCAAAGCGGGGCCGGAGCAGGTAGCTAAAGCGCTCTTTCGCGACCGTCCGGACCTTATTCGGACGCATCCGGGCCCCTTAAGCCCAAATGCCAAGCGAAACGCGCCCGTAGCTCAGCTGGATAGAGCACCAGACTACGAATCTGGGGGTCAGGAGTTCGAATCTCTTCGGGCGCGCCACTTCGGGTACAAAACTGGGCACTCCAAAACCCTGCCGATTTTGCGCTGGACGCCGCGACAAGCGTGCGCAACAGCACGCTTTTTGACCCCATGATGCGAACCTCTTTCGCGTCCACCTCGATGCGCTGGGCCAGCGCGCGCAGGTGGTCGCGGCGGTAGCCACCTGACTCGGTGCGCATGCGCCTGCGGGCATGGCTGGCGAAGGTTTTGAGCGCGGCGCGCATTCTCCTTCATCGTCCGCAGCATGTGCTTGGCGTTCTCCTTGGATTGGTATTCGTCGAACAGCGCCATGATCTGGCGGATCATGTTGCTCATCGGATCGTTGCTGAGCTCTTGCGTAATTGACACCAAGCGCACGCCGTTCTTGGCCAGCCCGGCGGACGTAAAACTCAAGCTGGAACTGATCGCGGAAGAAGCGGCTGAAACTGTGAACCAGGATCACGTCGAATGCCGACGGCTTGACCGTCGCCGCGTCAATCATGCGCTGGAACTCCGGCCGCCGATCGTCGGTCGCGGATCCGCCGGGCTCGACATAATCGGCGACGATCTCCCAGCCGCGCGATGTGCAATAGCCCTTCGCCTGACGACGCTGATCCGGAATCGAAAGATCGCTGTCGGCTTGCCGCCCCGTTGAGACCCGTCGTAGAGATCGTCGAATGACGTTTCGGTCAATGCATGCCGTCGGCAGGGTTTGTGAGAGCGAGCCATGGCGCGACTGTGGCAAGCCTGGCTGATCCACAGAACGACCGATGTCCACGCTACGTCACTCCATGACGCTGCGATCCGCAATTGGTTTGCAAAGTGAGCGCTTGCGCTCACGACAAGCCATGATCGCTTGGCGGCAAAGCGCCGGCTCGTCGGCAGGCGGTCAAGGCCGCAAGCCGGCGGAGCCGGGCACGCGGAGCGCGAGCCTTGACGGGCTGACGCCGGGCCGGCATCGCTCGCCCAAGCGATCAAGGCCATCATTGCACTGTTGGGCCGAATCCAGGGCGCAAGGTGCGCCGGCAGTCGCCAGGCGCTTTGATTCTCAACAGCTTTTCGCGCGAAGAGCCAGTCAGGCACCTCGCGGGCTGGCGCCGCACCTTTTCAAAATCAGTGTGCAGACAAGCACTTACGGCCCAAATCGACCGCAGCGACATCGTCGCTTTTATCTTGCCATCAAGCTCGACCGCCTCGCCGAACCAATGCCGGACACGTCGCAGGCCCGTCGAGGCTCGCGCTGCGCGCGCCCGGCTCCGCCGGCTTGCGGCCTTGACTGGCCAGCGCCGGTCCGGCTGTTGGCTGCCAAGCGCTCACGGCTTCGCGTCCCGACGCCCACGCCAGCCTGCTGAAGCTGCCACCCCCTCAAATTATTTTTTTGTGCCGCGACCCCGGCGCCGGGTTTGCGCCCTCTTGTATGGGTGAATGCGCCATAGCGGCGCGTCACGAACCGGAGCACAGAACCATGTGGTATAGGAAGAACGTTGGCGGGTCGGAGCGCGCGGCCAGGCTGATCGGCGGGGGCTTGATGCTCATCTGCGGCGTGGTTGGGCTGCACGCTTCGCCGCTCGGGCTACTGCTCAGCGGCGCGGGTGTCGTGACGCTGGTCACCGGCGTGTTCGGCTATTGCCCTGCCTGCGCCATCGCCGGGCGCGAGCCACTGAAGGGGTGACTGCCTTGGCGCGCGTATCAGACGATCTCTTGCTCGCGGCACGGTCGGGTGACCGGCACGCGCTGACACAGCTATTGGTGGCGCTGCAGCCGGACATTCGACGCTACGCCCGGCGCCTTTGCTACCGCACCTCGGTTATCGAAGATGTGGTGCAAGAAGCACTCATCGTCGTGTACCGGCGCGTGGGCACGATCCGCAGTCCAGCCGCACTCGCCGGCTGGCTGCTGACCATCATCGCGCGCCTTTGCATGCTGCCGGCGCTGATGCTGATGCGCGGAGTCGAGGAACTCGCCAGCCTCGAAGAGTCACGCGAGCTCGCAAAGGTCCCGCCGGACGAGTTGCGCATAGACTTGGTCAATGCGATCGAGTCGCTTTCGCCGTCGCATCGCGAAGTGCTGCTGCTGCGAGATCTCGAAGATCTGACTATTGGGGAAATCGCCGGGCGGCTCGGCGTGACGCGCGAAGCGGCCAAAAGCCGCCTGCGCCGCGCCCGCACATTGGTGCGCGAATACCTGCTCGGCACAAAGGACAGCGGACGAGAGAGCACATGAATTACTTTCGTGGAGTCGGCATGTTCGGGAGCGCCTTCCTGGGCGCACACCTGATGCGCGGCGCAGCTGCGGCGGCGCTACTCGCTTGGGCCATCGTCCACCAGACCGCGCACCCTTGGCTATCCTTGGGCGCGGGCGTTGCCGCCCTCGTCGCGCTACGCGGATGCCCGATGTGCTGGACTGTGGGCCTGGTCGAGACGCTTTCGCAAGGCCGTCGTGATTCAACGATCAGATAGTTGTTGGCGTGCGTGAGCCGGCGCCTCGATGGGGGGCTGGCGCGCCACGGTCGATGAAGATGGGCACTTCCTTCGCGATCGCGCTATGATGTGGGAGGGTCGTGGGAGCACGCAATGTCGAAAGCAATTGCCGTCTTGGGCTCCGCTCTGTTCTTCGTCATTGCGCCGTTGGTGCTGGCAGGCTTCGTCCCCTGGTGGGTCACGCAGTGGGAATTTCGGCCAGCTTTTTTCGGCGTCGATCTAACCCGCATCCTCGGCGGTATATTGATCATCGTCGGAGTGCCCGGACTTGTGGATTCATTTGCCCGTTTTGCGCTGGAGGGGCTGGGGACGCCCGCCCCGATCGCGCCGACACAAAAGCTCGTAGTGACTGGCCTTTATCGCTACGTGCGAAATCCGATCTACATCGCCGTCGTCGCAGTCATTTTTGGTCAGGCCCTTTTGTTTGGTGACTGGCGTCTCCTCTGGTACGGCGCGCTACTCTGGCTTTTTTTTCATGTCTTTGTGGTGATGTACGAAGAACCGACGCTCAAGCAAACATTCGGCACGGAGTACGAGAGCTTTCGGACTAATGTGCCGCGCTGGATTCCGCGGTTGACGCCATGGCGAGCCGCATAAAGGATCGCTGCAAGCGGCTCGATGCCGGCTGCAACAAACAGTCGTCGGTGAAGAATTCCCAAGTGACTGATATGGAATCTGAAAACGCGACATTTGGGCAGTCGAATTTGCCGGAAACCTGGCGTGCGGAAGGGGATTCCTTGCAAACTTGATTCGTGATTCTCTCGCCTGGGAATGATTTGGCGGGGGCGCGATGCGGCCACGGGAACGGCGAGAAACGGGTGAGCAGGATCTGTTCCGGTCCCGGCTCGATCAGATCATCGACATGAAGCATCCACTGGTGACGCTGGGGCGCACGGTGGATTGGGGGTTCCTGGAAGGGCGCCTCGGCGAGGTCTACACGGACGGCCCCGGCCAGCCGCCGCTGCCGACGCGATTGATGGCGGGGCTGGCGATCCTCAAGCACAGCTATGACCTCTCCGATGAGGTGCTGTGCGAGCGTTGGGTCGAGAACCCCTATTACCAATACTTCTGCGGCGAGGAATTCTTCCAGCACCGGCTGGTGTTCGACCGCTCGTCGCTGACGCGCTGGCGAAGCCGCATGGGCGAGGAGCGGCTGGCTGCGCTGATCCAGGAAAGCCTGTCGGTTGCCACCAGGACCAAGGCGATCAAGCCATCCGAACTGTCACGGGTGATCGTCGATACCACGGTTCAGCCCAAAAACGTGACGTTCCCCACCGATGCGAAGCTTCTGAACCGGGCGCGCGAGAAATTGGTGCGGCTGGCGAAGCTGCGCGGGGTGGATTTGCGCCAATCCTATGCGCGGGTGGGCAAGCTCGCGCTGATCCAGCATCAGCGCTATGCCCACGCCAAGCAGTTCAAGCGCGCCAACCGGATGCTCAAGAAACTGCGCACCTATCTCGGCCGCGTCATCCGTGACATCGCCCGCAAGATCGAGGGCGACGGCGGGCTCGAAGCGGCGTTTACAAAGCTGCTGGCGCTGGCTCGGCGGGTGCGCGAGCAGAAACAGCATCAGCGCGGGCCGAAGATCTATTCCCTGCACGCGCCGGAAGTCGAATGCATCGGCAAAGGCAAGGCGCATCGGCCTTACGAGTTCGGCGTCAAGGTGAGCGTCGCCACCACCCTCAAGCACTGCAAGGGCGGCCAGTTCGTCGCCCATGTGAAAGCGCTGCCCGGCAACCCTTACGACGGTCACACCCTGGCAAGCGTGATCCCGGACATGGAGGCGCTCGTCGGCAGCACCATCGCGCGCATCCTCGCGGACAAGGGATACCGCGGCCACAATGCGCCGCCCGACTACAGGTTCAGGGTCTTCATCTCTGGCCAGAAGCGTGGGGTGACGCCCAAGATCAAGCGCGAATTGCGCCGCAGGTCCGCCGTCGAGCCCGTCATCGGCCATCTCAAGGCCGAGCACCGCATGGGTCGCAACTATCTCTGGTTCCGCCGCGGCGACGCTGCCAACGCCGTCCTCGCCGCCGTCGGCTACAACTTCCGCCGTCTGATCCGCTGGCTCACACTCTTGTTGCGCCAAATCCTGACGGCACTCTTCCCGGAGCCGTCGATCAATCAAACCTGAGATCAGGATTCTTCACGGGCGACCAAACAGTGCGAGACGGCGAAGCGTAGCAAGCGCGCCTAGCGGCCTCGCCCCGGAGGGCCCACTACCTTAGCCGCCAGGTCGAAATAACGCATGGGCCGGGCAACTGCTCCGCGCGCCGTGTCTTTCCGCGCCAAATAGGGCTTGCTTATTGGGGTACTTCCGCCATCGGCGTGGGCGCGGGCCCGTGATCGCAGATGGGGCACACTGTGACTGCGTGTGGAGCCCGCAATCGCGGTGATGAAGCGTAGCGCTTAATCGTAGGCCTTCGCTTTTTCAGCTAGGGCGGCGTGTCGTAGGCTCCCACATCATAGCGCGATCGCGAAGGAATAGTGCCCATCTTCATCGACCGTGGCGCGCCAGTCTACGATTTCGCACGACATCGTTACCAATCGGCGCGCAGACGCAACATCGGGCCGCCGACGGCGCACGGGAAACTTGCTCGCGGTTGTCTGCTATACGCTTCCCGCCCTGGCCGACCTTGCATCGATTCTGGACTACATTGCTGATCGCTCCCCGCAGGGAGCCGCACGCATCGGCTGAACGTATTCGCGGGCATGTTCGCGGTTGGCACGTTGGCGGCCGCCGTAGGTTCGAGATCGAGAGGAGCGCAGGCATGAGCACCGACCGGGACACCGTGCGGTCCTATGACGCGGTCGCGGCGGAGTACGCCGCGGAGGCCGCGGCGATGCCCGAATGGGTCGCGACAGAGATCGATGCGTTCGTGACCGAGCTGGGTGGCTCGGGCAGGGTGCTGGAGATCGGAAGCGGTGGCGGGCGAGATGCACTAGAGCTCGAGAAGCGGGGGATGAGCGTCCGGCGCACCGACATCTCGAAGGGTTTCATCGAACTGCTTCGCGAGAGTGGGTTCGAGGCCGACCTGCTGGACCCGCTGACCGAAGACCTGACCGACCCGCAGCGTCCCGGCACGCCGTACGACGGGATCTGGGCCTGTGCCTGCCTAATTCACGTCGCGCGCGAGGATTTCGGCACGGTGCTTGGACGGCTTGCCGAGGCGACCCGGACCGGTGGCCGACTGCACACCTCGGTTAGAGAGGGCGATGGCGAGGATGTGTCCACACACGGCAGCGCGTCGGCGCCTCGGCGGTACGTCGAGACGTACTGGCGCGAGCCCGCCCTGCGGTCCGCACTCACAGACTCCGGCTGGATCGTCAGCGACGTACGTCGGTGCATCGGAAGGCCGGATGATCGGTGGCTGAGCGTTCGGGCGAGTCGGGCATGAGGCACACAGAGTTCTGGGCCCGGATGGAGGCGGCGCTGGGGGAGTCCTTTGCCCATTTCTGGGCCGGTCAGCATGTCTCGGCAGATCCTGCGATATCGGGAGGCCCACGACCCGGGTAGCAAGATCGCGGGACGTCGTAGGCTTGCCGATTGGAGCGCGCGGCAGGCTGCTGCATCATAGGGGCACAGCGAACGAATAGTGCCCATCTCCGTCGACCGTGGCGCGCCACTTCGAATACGCTATCGCCGCCAGTCGTTGCGGTTCCTTCGCCTCTATCTTTTAGGCTGCGCCTGCCGGACGGACGCGCCGCATGATCTCGGCTCCGTGCTCTCGCGTGATGCGCTCCGGGTCAAACCTCGATCAAGGTTCCGCGATGACGAAACTTGACGGACCATCGACGCGTTGAGGTCCTATTGTACCTGCAGTACGGCAGGTAACTGATGTCCGGAAAGATCGGTCGCGAGCGGTTGGTTGTGGCTTTCGCCGCAATTTACTTTTTGTGGGGAGGAACATACCTGGCGATCGCACTGGGCCTGCAATCGATTCCGCCTTTTCTCTTGGTCGGATCACGATCGGTTCTCGGCGGTTTAGTGCTGTTTGCGCTGTCGCAGCTGGACCGGTTGACCGTGCGATCGTGGCAGGACTGGCGCCACGCCGCGGTCAGCGGTCTACTCCTGTTTGTGGGTTGTCACGGGGCGCTAGCCTACGCCCAGCGTTTCGTCCCCTCCGGACTATCCGCGATCATTCTAGCGACCATTCCATTCTGGATTGTACTCGTCGACCTCGCCATTGGCGACAGGCAACAGCTGAAACGGCTCATCGGACTTCTGCCCGGCTTCTTTGGCGTTGCGCTTATCGCATGGAATGAGACGTCGAATGGTGAGAATTCTCTGCCAATCTCGATGATTGTTCTCCTCCTGGCTTCGGCCCTCGCCTGGGCGCTCGGCACTGTATACGCGCAAAGACGTGCAGCCTGTATTCCGCCCCGCGATCTTGCCGGGATGCAGTTGATCTGCGGTGGCGCAGTGTTGCTGATGCTGAGTGGGCTAAGCGGCGAATGGGCGAACTTCGCGCCGCAACAAGTCACAGTCGTTTCGCTCGCCAGCCTGATCTATCTCGCTCTCCTCGGCAGCGTCATCGGCAACACCGCCTATCTGTGGCTCCTGGACCGCATACCAGCGCCCATCGTTGCAACCTACACTTTCGTAAATCCAGTGGTCGCGGTCATCCTTGGTGTGGTGATTCTGGGTGAACACATTGCCCTCCGCAGCTTGGTTGGTGCGGCGCTGGTAATCAGCTCCGTGGTGGTGCTGCTGTGCATTGCCAATGTTAATCAGCCGACAGAAAAATCGCCTGCGGGCCGCGATGTAGGCCAAACCGCCCTGAGAAACGCCGATGAGGTGTAGTGCAAGATCGCAGGCCATCGCAGATTAGCTGATTGGAGCCGCTCAGTCCGGTTAGACCTCATAGCGTCACGGCGAAGCAATAGTGCCCATCTTCATCGGCCGTGGCGCGCCAAATCCCGCCGCAAGTCGCTGAAACTACGACAAAGCCGCACTGGCTACGACGGCGGAAATCGGAACACTCTTAGATATCGTTAGTTCGGCGATCCCGGACGGCAGAAAAGTTCGAATTGCTTCTGGCGGAATGGCTACAGGGCCTGGGGATCGCCGAGTCGATCGAATCTCGTCGAGATGGAGTCGATCTGGGGGGCGGCCGGCAACGCAGCGCGCTCGGTCCCCCTTGCATGCCGCCAATCCGTGCGCTACATACTGAACCGAATGGTTCAGTATGCCCGGACCCGCTTAGATGCCTCGTTCGCCGCGCTCTCGGACGCCACCCGACGCGGCGTTCTGGAGCGGCTCGGACGTGCAGACGCTTCGATCACGGACCTTGCCGAGGCGTTCCAAATGACCCTCACGGGCATGAAGAAGCACGTCGGCGTCTTGGAGCAGGCGGGACTCGTCACCACGGAGAAAGTCGGCCGAGTGCGGACCTGCAAGCTCGGCCTACGCCGACTGGAGGAAGAGGCGGCATGGATCGAAAGGCACCGCGATCTCTGGGACGCACGCTTCGACGAGTTGGACAAGGTTGTCGAGGAATTGAAACGGAAGGAGAAGGTCGATGGACAAAAGAAGAGAGGGTGAGTCCACCCCCATAAAGAACCACACGACGGTGGAACGGAAGTCCGACCGGGAGCTGGTCGTTACGCGAACCTTTGATGCGCCGGCGCGCACCGTGTTCGAGGCCTGGACCAAGCCCGAGCTGTTCATGCGGTGGTGGGCACCGAAGTCGATGGGCGTGCCCCTGCTTTCCTGCGAGATGGATGTTCGTGCCGGAGGCAAATACCGTCTCGAGTTCGGACAGGATGCCTCAAACTCCTCGGCATTCTTCGGCAGGTATATCGAAGTGACACCGCACTCGCGGCTTGTCTGGACCAATGACGAAGGTGGTGACGGTGGACCGGTCACCACGGTGACCTTCGAGGAAAAAGGTGGCAAGACGCTACTGGTCCTGCACGAGCTCTATCCCTCGAAGGAAGCTCTCGACGCTGCCGGCACCGGGGCGGCGGATGCGATGCCCGAGCAGTTCGAGCAGCTGGACGAGCTTCTCGTCGCCCTGGGCGCGAGCGCGGGACAGTCATGAAGTCGTCGATCTCGCGGTCGGCCGCTTGGCTCCTCACCCTAAAATTCTCCGATTCTGAGGGCGTTATGTTCGCCCCCAGCGGAGCGAAGCGCTGAGCAAGTAGCAGACCGCGCCGATGTTGCCGCAACACGGATCAACAATTCCGGTGATCATTGCACGCGTTGACTTTATGAGAGACGTCCGACCGACCTTCGTCGTCTCCGCACAATCGAAAAAAATGTGCTCTACGGAGCAGTGAGTCGTAACAGCCTTGGCGGTTCTCGGATACGCACGGCGGTATTCGCAGGCTGGAGGGTAGGATATCATAGCGCCCCAGCGGAAATGTAGTTATCAGTTTCATCCACGCTGGGGCGCTATTTTTACGCCGGATCTGCGAAGTCGACGATCAGGCGGTTCCAAACATCAACTTTCGACCATCGGGATCGACTACGGTTATGACAACGTCGTCTGTGGCGTATGGCATGAGCCCGCAGTTTTTCAGATGCGCAAGAAAGCGGCTCTGATCCTCGATGCTGAAGTAGAGATGGGTCAGATTCGATTCAGGCAGCGCGGGATGAGTGTAATCGGCAAATGCCTTGGCGTCGTGAATCACCAATTGCATGCCATCCCGATCCATCCGCCAGTAGATGTATCCGCCTTCTACCCCGACCTTTTCCATCGGTAGCTGGGCGACCTGCGCGTAGAAGCGGGCCGCTACCTCAGGATTTTCGGAGGTCAGGAAAACGCCACGCAGCCTCATCATGCCAGTCCCTCAGAGATACTTCGCACGGCCGGCGTGCATGTGCCGCCCTTTGCCTTGCTCTACGTTGGTGCGTCATTCTGCAATTAACAAAAATCAATACCGCTCATCGGAATAATTGGTTTTTGCATTGGAGACAAACCGGTTAGTCCTCTTGGAGGGAGGCGCTCCGCAATGGACACGGTTGCACTAGGCATATTTTTGACTGCGGCGGTCGGATTGCTTGGATCGCCAGGTCCTGCGATCGCGGCCCTTATCGCGGTCGGTCGCGCCCGAGGCCTTGTTGGAGGGTTGCCGTATTTCCTGGGGCTTCAGTTGGGTTTGGCAACGGCTGCCGGCATTACGGCCGCAGGACTGTTTTCGTTGCTGGCAGCATTCCCGTCCGCGCTGCGCGTGATGACGATAGCCGCCACGGTTTATCTGATCTATCTCGCCTACAAGATTGCGTCGTCCCCGGTCGGAGAAACCGCCCAGGCAAGCAACGGCGCGCACGCGTCGCCTGCGGCCGGATTTCTCCTGGGTGTGACAAATCCGAAAGCCTATCTGGCATTCGCATCTCTGCTTGCGTCCTATACCGTGATCAAAGGCAGCGCGCAGCAGGATACCCTCACCAAATGGTTTTTGCTGGTAGTGGTGATGATCGTGGTGGACATCGTCTGGCTCTACGTCGGGGCCTTCCTGCGAGGATTGATGATGTCGCCAAACAGCGAACGTGTGCTCAATGTCACGCTCGGATTGACGGTGCTGATCGCTGCCGGATTGGCATTCGTTTAGCCATCCGGAAACTGTCCGAGATGGTTTCGTCAGAAATGATGCACGCCCAGCGCCGAGAATGCGCCGTCATGCGGCTCGTGGCCGTCCATGGTCGGCTGGCCGAGAAAGCCGAGTTGCAGCGGCATCGGATGCAGCAGCGACGTCGGTATCGCGCCCGCGGTGTCGAGCAGCGGTATGTCGTGCTGCGCGGCTTCGGAAAGATCCGTCGTGCTGGATGTCAGTCCGGAAAGGTCCGTCGCCAGCGGCGCAAGCAGGCCCGTGGCGGGTGTGTCATGGAGCAGGCCGCTCACCGCGCCGGTAAGACCATCGACCAAGTGACCGACGGAGTCTGTTACCGTCGACGTCAGTTCCCCGACCGTGGTGTTCAGGCTCGATATCGTGCTCGACACCGCTGTGAGTGCGGTGTCGACGATGCCGGGGACGGTGTCGGCAAGCGTGTGAACAGATGCGCCGAGATCGGGCGTGGATGAGGCGATGCTGCCGCCATGCGAGGCGGTGCTCTCGCCCGCCGATGGTGCGCGATCGATGGAGGCGCTGAAGCTCGACAGCGCAGGCGACGATGCAAGAGCGTTCGTGGCGAGCACTTCGCCTGGCGGCATGTGGTCGAGGGTCGCGCCCGCATCCTGCGGCGGGACCGCTGCCGTCGCGTCGGCGTGGACCGCCGGTGAAAGATCCGCGGCCGGAGAGTCGATCGTGCCGGCATGCTGCGCCTCGTGGCCCGGCCCCGGATCGGCCGGCGTCAGCGTCGCTGGAATGATTTCTGCCGGAAGCGGATGCACGGCAGCCGATTCCGCCGCGCGTGCCTCCCCCTCGTGCTCGAGGCGATGCAGCGCCGTGTCGACGTCGTTGAGCAGGCCGAGCAGCATGGTGGCGAAAGCAACCGACTCGGTTGCCGAGATATGACGGCTGCGCTCGGCTTCGTCGGAGCGGCGGGCGTTCTTTTCGGATTCGGCCATGGCCACCTCCTCGTCAGCGTTCGCGGAACGCGCGGGTGATTTCGTCGCGCAGCGGTCCGAGCAGATATTCGAACAAAGTGCGCGGACGCGTCGGCACGATCACCTCGGCCGGCATGCCGGCCTGCAGGTCGATGCGCGATTTCTTGACGTCGTTCGGATCGAGCGCGACCTCGACGGCGTAATAGCCCTGTCCGGACTTGTCGTCGGTCAGGCGGTCGGCGGACACCGTGTGCACGGTGCCATAGAGCCGGGGGCGCTCGATATA
This sequence comes from Bradyrhizobium sp. AZCC 1678, assembly GCF_036924765.1. Classification (NCBI taxonomy): domain Bacteria; kingdom Pseudomonadati; phylum Pseudomonadota; class Alphaproteobacteria; order Hyphomicrobiales; family Nitrobacteraceae; genus Bradyrhizobium; species Bradyrhizobium sp. AZCC 1678. The sequence goes on along the minus strand of NZ_JAZHSE010000001.1, from coordinate 40,138 downwards.
GTTGACGCCGGTGAGCTGCACTTCGGCGCGGTGGCCGACGGCGACGTCGTTGATGTCGGACAGTTTCAGCTTCGCGGCCGCGATCAGCGGATTGTCGGTCGGCACGATGTCCATCAGCCGCGCACCGGGCTGGATCACGCCGCCCTCGGTGAAGACGTCGAGGCCGACCACGGAGCCGGTCGCAGGCGCCGTAATCCGCGTGCGGGTCATCACATCAGTGGCGGCGTCGATCTTGGGCGTCAGTTCGGCGAGCTTGTTTTCGGTCGCGCGTAACTGGTCGGTGATCTCGCTCATTCGCGCCCGTTCCACCCTGGCGATCTCGAGATCGTTCTGCGCGATCTGCTGCTGCATGCCGGCGATGCCGGCCTGCTGCGCGCCGATATCCGCCTGCAGTTTTGCGTCTTCGCGCTGCAAAGCGAGGATGCGGGTCTTCGGCGTATAGCCTTGCGCGAATAGATGCTGCGCGCCGTTCATCTCGTCCGTCAGCAGTTCCCGCTGCTTCTCGGTGCCGGCAAGCTGCGCCTGCGTCCCCGTGATCTGCGACTCCAGCTCCTTGATCTTGCCGCGCAGCACCGCCGTCTCGGCGGCGAACTGGTGTTTGCGCGCCGCCATCATCGCCGTCTCGTTGGCCATGGCTTGCCGCACGGCGGACAGTTCGCTGCGCGCGCGGAGACCTTCGTCGAAATCCGGCGCATCGCTTTTGTCGCGTTCGGCCATCAGCCGCGCGCGCGCCGCCAGCGCGGCGTCGCGGTCGGCGGTGAGAACGTCGAGCTTGGCGCGCGGGTCGCTGTCGTCGAGCCGGATCAGGAGCTGGCCTTTTTCGACGCGCGTGCCGTCGCGCACGGTGAGCTGGCGCACGACGCCGCCGTAAGGATGCTGCACGCTCTGCCGCCGTCCTTCGACCTGGAGGTTGCCGTTGGCGATGGCTGCGCCCGAAATTGGCGCGAGCGTTCCCCACATCGTCATCGCGGCCGCGAACGCCGCGACCACGCTGCCACCGATCAGCGCCGGCCGGGCGGGCCGCGCGTAGCGCGCGCGGTCGCGCATCGGGGCGAAGCCGTCGTCGATCGTCGTCATGATGGGCGCCCCGCGGCGGCTTGCTGCAGGGCGCGATAGACCTCGCCCGGGGGCCCAAGCATGTCGAGCATGCCGCCCCGCAGCACCATCATGACGTCGACGATGTCGAGAATGGTGGTCCGGTGGGTGATCACGATGACGGTGGCGCCCTCGTTCTTGGCCTGCAGCAGCGCGATCTTGAGCGCCTCTTCGCCAGGGGCATCGAGATTGGCGTTGGGCTCGTCGAGCACGAGCAGCGGCGGCCGGCCGAGCAGCGCGCGAGCCAGCGCCAGACGCTGGCGCTGCCCGCCGGACAGGCCGACGCCGCCGGGGCCCAGTCGCGTATCGTACTGCTTCGGCAGGTCGAGCACCATCTCGTGAATCCCGGCGCGCTTGGCGGCGTCGATAATCTCCTCCGTCGAGGCGTCGCCGAAACGGGCGATGTTCTCGCGCACGGTGCCGGCGAACAGGCCGACGTCCTGCGGCAAATAGCCGACATGGCGGCCGAATTCGAGCGGATCCCAATGGCTGTAGTCGAGCCCGCCGAAACGCAACCGCCCGTCGGCCGGTGCGATGGCGCCAACGAGAAGGCGGGCCAGCGTGCTTTTGCCGGAGCCGCTCGGGCCGACGATGCCGAGCGCCTGGCCGCCGCCAAGCTCGAACGTCAGGTCCTTGATGACGGGCTCCTTGCGCGCCGGCAGCAGGCAGCGCAGTTCGCGCACCTCGATGGTGTTGCGCGCCCGCGGCACGATGGTGTGCGGCGGCGTCAGGTCGATCTCGCTGAGCAACTCGCGCACTTCCGCATAGGCCTCGCGCGCGCCGATGAACTGCTTCCAGGTGCCGACGGCCTGTTCCACCGGGACCAGCGCCCGGCCCATCACGATGCTGGCGGCGAAGATGGTGGCCGGCGTGATGGCATGGTCGATGGCGAGCCATGCGCCGGTGCCGAGCATCAGCGACTGCAGCAGCAGGCGGAAGAACCGGATCGAGGACGTCATCACCGCGTTCTTGTCGCTGGCCTGCGCCTGCTGCACCAGCATCGACGAGCGCTGGCTCTGCCAGTTGCGCTCGACCGCCGGCTGCATGCCCATCGCGCGGATGACGTCGGCATGGCGCAGGATGTTCTCGGTGAACACGTAGGACTGGTTGCCGGCGGCCTCCGCTTCCTTCATCGGCTCGCGGGTCATGACTTCGTTGAGGCCGGCGAGCCCGAGCAGCAGGATGGCGCCGATCGTCGCGACGATGCCGAGCAGCGGATGGATGAAGAACAGCAGCATGAGATAGATCGGTATCCACGGCAGGTCGAACGCGAAATAGATGCCTGGACCGGTCACGAAGGTGCGGAACTGATCGAGATTGCGCAATTGCTGCGCGCCACGCGAGGCACCGCGCTGCGCCGAGTGCACCACCAGCGCCTCGAACACGCGCGCCGACAATTCCATGTCAAGGCGGATGCCGCAGCGGATCAGGATGCAGGAGCGCACCGCGTCCAGCGCCGCCATGGTGAGCAGCGCGATCGCAAGTATCAGCGTGAGCAGGACGAGCGTGGAAACGTTTTCGTTGAGCAGGACGCGGTTATAGACCTGCATCAGATAGAGCGGCGAACTCAGATAGAGCAGGTTGATGGCGCTGGAGAACAGCCCGGCCCAGAGGAAGTGCGGCCACAGCGCAATCAGCGCCTGGCGAACGTCGTCGGTCCGGCGCTGCGGGGCGACGGATTCATCAAGCGCAGTCAGCGTGCCCGTAGACATTCGGCGATCACCTCAAGGCGCAGGTCGACAGGACGCTGCGCAATCAACTCGTGCAGCGCAGGTGGTCGAGACGTGGCGTGGGGATGCGTTCCCCACGCCGCGCATTTTTGAATGTCTGAGGCTCAACTGGCGTTAGGCGAGGCCGTGCAGCAGGCCGCCAACATCGAGGTGACCGACATCGGCGCTGGCACCGATCAGAGTCGGTGCGGAAACCGAGGCGTCGACACCGTCGAGTCCGGCGGAGAGGTCGATGCTCGGGCTCGTCTCGATCCCTGCGCCGAGATCGAGCGTGTGCGACAGGTCCGCCGTGGTGCCGGCGCTTGCAGAGGCGCTGCCGCTAGCGCTTGCGCCGCCAAGAACGCCGGTGGCGGTTCCGAGCAGGCCATCGACGGTACCAAGCAGGTTTCCGAGTAGAGCAGCCATGTAGTCAACTCCTTTGATAGTTGGCTGAAATGCGACGAACGTCGCGCTGCACAAAGCCATGGCAGGCGGAAAGGTTGCGGACTCACATGCGGCGTTTTGGTGATAATTTGTTGGGAGCGGAACCGGCTGTTCCCTGCGTAGCGGTGTACGCTTTGGCATCGTCATTCCGGCGTGGCCATTCCGGCGTGGCCATTCGTATCGAAGCCGGACATTGGCGGGCGGGCCACGATGTGAAATGTTCCCGTGATTATATTTGGAAAGTCGATGTCGGAAGAAAAAACTGAAGTCGTGGTGCTCGGCGCGGGCATCGTCGGTGTGTCAACAGCCTATGCCGCGCGGCAGCGCGGGATGTCGGTCATTCTCGTCGACCGGCGCGAGCCGGGCAGCGAGACCTCCTACGGCAATGCCGGCATCATCAGCAGCGGCTCGATATCGCCGCTCAACAATCCCGCGCTGTGGAAGGCGCTGCCGAAATACCTGACCAACCGCCACGCCGCGTTGCGCTGGAATCCGGTCTGGGCGGTTCAAAACGCGGGATGGGTCGTGCGTTTTCTGGCCGATTCGGCAGCGTCGCGTTTCAGGCCGCGGGCGACCGCCCTGCATGGGTTGATCGCCGCATCGGCAAAACTGCACCGGGAATGGATCGTGAAAGCGGAAGCGGGGCATCGCATTCGCGAAACCGGCTGGCTGAGGGCGTGGCGCGGCGATGCGATCGCGGCGGCAAAGCAGGAACAGGCGCTGCTGGCCGAATACGGCATCGCCAGCGAACTGCTTGACCGCCAGGCCATCTCCGCGCTCGAGCCCGGCATCGTGCCCGTCTATAAAGTGGGCATGCTGCACACGGAGACCGCTTCGGTCGACTCGCCGGGCGAGGTGGTCAAGGCCTATGCGCGGATGTTCGCCAGTGCCGGCGGCGATATCAGGCAGTCGGATATCAAGGCGATCGCGCCTGACGGCGATCGTTGGCGCGTTGTGCTGGCCGATGGTGAGATTTCGGCGCGCCATGTCGTGGTCGCGCTGGGACCCTGGTCGGCAGAAATCCTGCGGCCGCTCGGCTACCGCGTTCCGCTTGCGTTCGAGCGTGGCTATCATCGCGAATTCAAGCCGAACCCGGCACGTCCGTTGCGGCGTCCAATCTATGACATCGACGGCGGTTTCATCATGACCCCGATGGAGCAGGGCATCCGTGTCACCTCAGGCGTCGAGCTGACCGGCCGCGACGCGCCTTCCTCATTCGCCCAGCTCGATCAGGTGGTTCCGCTGGCGCGCGGCGTGGCCGAATTTGGCGATGCGGTCGGCGATGCATGGCGAGGCTCGCGGCCGACGCTGCCGGACAGCCTGCCGATTATCGGTCCGGCGCCCCGGCATGCCGGCCTGTGGCTTGCTTTCGGCAACCAGCATATCGGCTTCACGACCGGTCCCGCGACCGGCGCCGCCACCGCGGCCATGATCGGCGGCGCGCCGCCGCCTTTCGACGTCGCGCCGTTCGCGCCGGATCGCTATATTTCTTGACGCCGCTGGCGCACCGCCGCTGCCCCGGCAGCGACCAGCATGAAGAAGCTGAGCACGCCGCTCACCCCGGCGGTGACGAAGAACGGCTTCAGGTCCGCGCCGGGGCTGACGTCGAGCACGATCGGCGGCGATGCGACCGCGATGTTATTCTTGCGATAGCCCTCGCCGACGGCCCCGGGAAGACCATCACGCACCAGAACGCCCGGTTGCGTCGTGATCTGGAAGGCCGGCGTTCTCGGCGAAAGCATCAACATGCTGCCGCCACCGGGCGGCACATAGGCCGTCGTGTTGGTTTTCATGAAATAGACGAGAGGCTGGCCCGGGCGCCAATTCGCCGGAGTCAATGGAATGTAGCGGTCGAGTATCGTCGTGCCGGAGCTTTTGGTCCCGAACTCGATGATGTATTCGGTCCGCGCGATGCCGGTGATCGTCACATGTGTTGATCGTGGCGTGTCGCCCTTCGACAGGTCGAGGCTCTCGACGTCGACCGTTTCCGTCGACTTCACGTAGCCGTACCAGCCGGCGCCGGCCGCGATCGCCAGGGCCAGGACACCCAGCAAAACGAAAGTCACGGGCGATCCGGCGCCCGCAGTGGCACCGCGCAGTTGATCCTGCATGCCGGTAAGCGTGACGAGCACGGCGGCTGGAGTAAGCAGCACCATGAGCGGAAAGATCAGGGTGCGCTTCAGCCCGTAGGAGCCGAACTGCTCCAATTGCCACTCGGCGGCCAGCCGGTAGAGCCCTGCGTAAGCGTACCACTCGTAGAAAATATAAGCGCAGGCCGCCGCGATGTAGAGCCAAATGACCCACTTAAGAACGGACTTCATCATTCCCCCTCAAAGGCGCGTCGGCTGCAAATGCGCGGTCTGTGATGGTTGGTCGAGATTGCGTCAACCCTGCGATGCAGACTGAGACAAAATTTAGACGTCACGGAATAGGACGGATGACTCGCGTTTTTTCCCTGGGGGAGTCCGCAAAAAATGATCGACCGCGCCTGCCCGGCAGCACGAGACCGAGTGTGGCCCCGAACGATGCAAGCGAAGATCTCCGCATGAGTGCGGGCAAAGCTGCCGGGCAGCATCGCGAGCGCCGCAAGCAAGACACCAGCTCGGACTCGTTCGCTGCCGATGAGCCCCGACGCCGCGCAACCGGCGGCCGTGTGGAGCCATCTCGGTTCAGGTCGCTCGAAAAATGGGCGCAGGCTTCGAGGCGGCGGGCCTCGGTATCCGGTGCGGTCCCTGCATGGCCCACATTCTGGAACCAGGGACATTGAACTCGCTCGAATTTTTTGCGGCCGCGAAACCTTGTCTGGATCTGGCGCCTGTCGTGAGACCGGGGGGGTGCCGTGGCACGCGCATTGCAGTCACCGCAATGGGCATTGTCGCGGTGGGCAATCGTGGCAATCTCTAACTCGCTCTTGCATGGGACGACAGTTTGGTGACACCGTTGCGCTTGCTTTGCCGGCCTGAGAGCGTGGGGCGTGCTGGTCGGTTTTGGGGTTTTTGTAGATGTTGCGTCTGATTGCCCGGCGTCTTGCCATCGGTGTGCTGGTCGCGCTCACCGTGATGACGCTCGCGTTCCTGCTGACGCGGCTGTCCGGCGACCTTGCGGTTTCGATCGCGGGCCCGTCGGCAACGCAGGCCGACGTCGAAATCGTCCGCAAGGCCTATGGCCTCGATCGCCCGCTTTATGTCCAGTTCTTCGCCTGGACCGGCCGCGCCATGGTCGGTGATTTCGGCCAGAGCTACTTCTTCAAGGACAGCGTGGCGAACCTGATCCAGAAGCGCCTGCCGATCACGGTCACGCTTGGCCTCGTCGGCCTGAGCCTTGCGTTGGTCATCTCGATTCCACTCGGCATCCTGGCTGCGCTGCGCGAAAATACCTGGGTCGACCGCGGCGTCACCCTGTTCACGATGGTGGGGCAGGCGGTGCCGAGCTTCTGGCTGGCGCTGATCCTGATGATCGTGCTCGGCCTGCAGCTCGGCATCCTGCCGATCTCGGGCACCGGCACCTGGCAGCATTTCGTGATGCCGGGGATCGTGCTTGCCTTCACGGCGATCCCGGCGCTGACGCGGCTGACGCGTTCGGGGATGATCGAGGCAATGGCGTCCGACTATATCCGTACTGCGCGCGCAAAGGGCCTGTCGCGGGCGCGCATCGTCTTCAAGCACGCGCTGCGCAACGCCGCCATTCCCGTCGTGTCGATCGCGGCCGTGCAGCTCGGCTTCATGCTGGGCGGCTCGATCGTCATCGAGACCGTGTTCGCGCTGCATGGCGTCGGCTATCTCGGCTGGGAGAGCATCGCCAAGAATGATTTTCCGGTGGTGCAGGCGGTGGTACTGGTGCTCGCCGTGTTCTATATCGGCCTCACGCTGCTGGCCGACATCCTCAATGCGCTGTTAGACCCGAGGCTTAGGACCGGATGAGCGAGCCGATTGCCATTCAGGCGCCGCAGCCTTCGAGCACAGGTAGCTCGCGCATCGGCACCGCCGGCTTTGCGATCGGCATCGCCATCGTCGCGGTTGTTCTCGCCGCCGCGCTCGTCGGCAATGCGCTGGTGCCGCAGGACCCGTTCGTTCAGGATCTCGGCAACCGTCTCAAGCCGCCGTTCTGGATGGAGGGCAGCCAGGCGGGGCACCTGCTCGGCACCGACCAGCTCGGGCGGGATTATCTGGCGCGGCTGGTCTATGGCGCGCGCATTTCATTGTTGATCGGCATCATGACGGTGATCACGTCGGGCCTGATCGGCATCACGCTCGGCGTGCTCGGCGGATTCTTTGGCGGCCGCGTTGACGATTTCGTGCTGTTCGCCATCACGACGCGATTGTCTATCCCCGTCGTGCTGGTCGCGCTTGCGGTGGTCGGGCTGATGGGATCGGGCCTCGGGCTCGTCGTCGCGACCCTTGGGCTGTTGTTGTGGGATCGCTTCGCGGTGGTGGCGCGCGCGACCACCATGCAGGTCCGCAACCACGATTATGTCAGCGCCGCCTGGTGCGCCGGTGCCTCGATGCCGCATATCCTGATCAGGGAGATCCTGCCGAACATTGCGAGCCATCTCGCCGTGGTGGCAACGCTGGAGATGGCGCTGGCGATCCTGCTCGAAGCCGCCTTGTCGTTCCTCGGCCTCGGCGTGCCGCCGCCGCTGCCGTCCTGGGGGCTGATGATCGCCGAGGGCAAGGATTACATGTTCTTCTCGCCCTGGGTGATCATGATCCCCGGCGTGGCGCTGGCCGTTCTGGTGCTCGGCATTAATCTGGTCGGCGACGGATTGCGTAACCTGCTCGGCGCGGAGCGGCTGCGATGAGCGCGCTGCTGGAGGTCGAGGAGCTTCAGGTGAGTTTTGGTGGCCGCACCGCGGCGGTGCGCGGCGCCTCGTTCCGGGTCGAGAAGGGCGAGACGCATTGCCTGGTCGGTGAATCCGGCTGCGGCAAGTCGGTCACCGCGCTGGCCGTCATGAGCCTGCTCGCCCGCGGCGGCCAGCGTTCGGCAAAACAGATGAGCTTTGCCGGTACCGACCTCACGTCGCTGTCGGACCGCGAAATGGCGCGGCTGCGCGGCAACCGCATGGCGATGATCTTCCAGGAGCCGATGACCAGCCTCAATCCAGCGTTTACGATCGGTTCGCAGATGGCCGAGGTGCTGACGCGCCACAAGGGCGGTTCGCGCGCCGCGGCGCTGGACCGCGCCGCCGAACTGATGGGCCGCGTCGGCATCACCGCACCTGGCATGCGGCTTGGCCAGTTCCCGCACCAGCTCTCGGGCGGCTTGCGCCAGCGCGTGATGATCGCGATGGCGCTGATGTGCGATCCTGAATTGCTGATCGCCGACGAGCCGACCACCGCGCTCGACGTCACCGTGCAGGCGCAGATCCTGCGGCTGCTCGCCAACCTCAAGCGCGAGTTCGGCCTCTCGATCCTGCTGATTACCCACGACCTCGGCATCGTCGCGCGCATCGCCGATCACGTGTCTGTTATGTATGCCGGCGAGGTGGTCGAGCGCGCGACGACCGCGGAACTGTTCCGTGCGCCGCAACACCCCTACACGCGCGGTCTCCTGTCCTGCGTGCCGGTGCCTGGCCGCGTGCAGCGCGACCGGCCGCTCGGCTCGATCCCCGGCGTGGTGCCGGCGATCGGACCCGGCTTTGCCGGCTGCGCCTTCCGCTCGCGTTGCGCCCACGCCGACGAGACTTGCGAGCATAAAATTCCGCGGCGGCAGGCAGGCGACGCGCACGACTATCTTTGCCGGCTCGAGCCGGACTGGGCGGAGCTGCAACCCGCATGACCGCCGCGATCGAGGTCGAGAACCTGCGGTGCGAATTCCGCGTCCACACCGGGTTGATGTCGGCGGAAAAGCGCGTGGTCGCGGTCGACGATGTCACCTTCAGCGTCCCGGCCGGCAGCGTGCTCGGCATTGTCGGCGAGTCCGGCTGCGGCAAATCCACGCTTGCGCGCCTGATCCTTGGGCTGCTCAAGCCGACGGCGGGGACCGTGCTGGTCGACGGCAAGCGCCTGTTCGACCTCGACCGCAAGGCGCGTGCCCGGCTGATCCAGCCCGTGTTCCAGGATCCGTTTGCTTCCCTCAATCCGCGTCGGCGCATCAAGGACATCGTCGCCCTGCCGCTGGCAGCCCAAGGTACCTTCTCGCGCGGCGAGATCGAGCGCCGGGTCGGCGGCATTCTCGAGCGCGTCGGGTTGTCTGCCGCCATGGGCGAGCGCATGCCGGCGCAGCTTTCCGGTGGGCAGCGCCAGCGCGCGGCGATTGCACGCGCACTGGTGCTGGAACCCAGGATCGTGATCTGCGACGAGCCGACCAGCGCGCTCGACGTTTCGGTGCAGGCGCAAATCCTCAACCTGCTTGCCGATTTGCGCCGCGATCTCGGGCTGACCTACCTCTTCATCAGCCACAATCTCGCCGTCGTGGAGCACGTGGCGAGCGAGGTCGCGGTGATGTATCTCGGCCGTTTTGTCGAGCGCAACGAAACCGATGCACTGTTTCGCAAGCCGCGGCATCCCTATACCCAGGCGCTGCTGGAGAGCGTGCTGACGCCGGAGCCGGGCAAGGGCGTGCCGGACATCGGCCTCGGCGACGTCATGCCGGATCCGGCCAATATTCCGCCGGGCTGCCGGTTTAACCCGCGCTGCCGCATCGCAGTCGAGCGCTGCCGCCATGAGGCACCAACGCGCATGGTCCGGCCTCCCCAGGGAATGGTAGAGTGTCATCTGGCATAGGGCGTGCTTCACGCCACTTCGAAAAACACCAATAATGGAGGGCGATATGCGTATGCAAAATAAACTCGGTGCTGCCATTCTGGCGGCGGCTTTGCTCGGCGCCGGTGCGGTGCCTGCGACGGCTCAGAAATCCGTCGACACGCTGCGGATCGTGATGCGCGATGCGCTTCCCAACATCGATCCCTATTTCAACAATTTGCGCACCGGCGTGGTGATGCACCACCAGGGCTGGGACGCGCTGGTCTACCGCAATCCGGATACGTTCAAGCTCGAACCGCTGCTCGCCACCGAGTGGAAGCTGCCGGATCCGACCACCATCGAGTTCACGCTGCGTCCGGGCGTCAAATTCCACGACGGCAGCCCGTTCACGGCCGATGACGTCGTCTACACCATTAACCTCGTGGCCGATCCGACGAGCCGCGTATCGACGCCGTCGAACTACAACTGGATCGACAAGGCCGAGAAAACCGGCGACCTTTCGCTGCGCGTTACGCTGAAGCGGCCGAACCCCGCGGCGCTGGAATATTTCGCGCTGGTGCTGCCGATCTATCCCAAGGCCTATCGCGAGAAGGTCGGTGCCGAGGGCTACGCCAAGGCGCCGATTGGTGCAGGTCCCTACAAGATGACCAAGGTCGAGCCCGGTGTCTCCATCGACTTCGAGCGGTTCGAGGATTACTGGGCCGGCAGTCCGAAAGGCAAGCCGGCGATCAAGAAGATGAGCGTGCGCTTCGTGCCGGACGCCAGCACCGAGATGACTGAATTGCTCGCCGGCCGTGCCGACTGGATCTGGAACATGAATCCGGACCAGATTGAGCCCGTGAACCGGATGCCGCATCTGCAGGCGGTGCGAAAAGAGTCGATGCGGATCGGCTTTCTCTCGCTCGACGCCGGCGGCCGCACCGGCGCCGACAATCCCCTGACCAAGCTGAAGGTACGGCAGGCGATCTGGCATGCGATCGACCGCAAAGCGATCGCCGAGAAGCTCGTCACCGGCGGCAGCCGCGTTCCTTCAGCGCCATGCTTCCCGACGCAGTTCGGCTGCGATGCCGAAGCAGCAGTAGCCTACGACTACGATCCGGCGAAGGCGAAGAAGCTTCTGGCAGAGGCCGGTTATCCCGATGGCTTCGACGTCGAGCTTGCCAGTTACGTGCTGCCGCAATGGGGCTCGGCGGTCCAGAACTACCTGCATGCGGTCGGCGTCCGCGCCAAGCTCAACCAGCTTCAGACGGCAGCCCTGATCCAGCGCGCCAAGGCGGGCGAATTGCGGATGTATCTCGGAAGCTGGGGCAGCTATTCGATCAATGACGTCTCGGCGGTCCTGCCCAATTACTTCGACGGCGGCGCCGATGACTACGCGCGCGATCCAGACGTGCAGAAATGGCTGCTGCAGGGCGGATCATCCATTAACCCGGAGGCGCGCGAGGAAGCCTATTCGGCGGCGATCAAAAAGATCACCGAACAGGCCTACTGGGCGCCGCTGCATACTTACGTGACGACCTACGGTCACTCCAAGCAGCTCGACTTCACGCCGTACCCGGACGAGCTGCCGCGCTTCTATCTGGCGAAGTGGAAGTAGGGGCGGCGAGGGCTCGCAGGCTTAACCGACTTTGGCTGGGGCTTCTGAGTGGTGCGATGCTCTTAAGCAAGCCATGACCTGTCGCGTCGCTGTTTCATTTTGAGCCAGCGTTTCTCGAAAAAACACAACGCCGCACCAGCGGAGTATAATCGCTGGGCGGCGTTGGTGATTTACTGGGCCCTCAAATCCCCAGCACCGGTATGTCAGCAAGACGCGTGCCGGGTTCGATCACGAGCGCGCCTACCCACGGACCATCGGAAATCGGCAAATTCTGCGCCTGGGCTGCAAAAAGCGATTTCTAATTGATGAACTCAATGCCGGTCCGGCCGTTCCATCGTGCGAGCGGAGTGCCTTGAGCCGACGGGACAGGAGCCGCAGTCTGTCGACTACCCGACACGGCTTGTCTTTTTGACTATCTTTGATCGATCGGATCAGGGGGGCGGCAGGCTCGAGTAGCAATTGCCACTGCTCTAGCTGTGGAGCCTCAAGAGGTTGTTCCCGGCTAAACCGAGTCGGCTGATGGGTGTGTTGGCCTTCAGGCTACCATGCGGCCGGTGCCAATTGTAGCGATGCAGCCAGTTGGGCAGCTCGGCCGTTCGCTGGTCTGAGTTCTGGTAGGCCTGCGCATAAACCCATTCGCGAAGCGCGGTTTGGATGAAGCGCTCGGCTTTGCCGTTGGTCTTGGGCGTATAAGGCTTGGTGAAGATTTGGCGAAGGCCGAGGCGTTTACAAGCTGCTCGGAAGCTCTCTGAGCGGTAGCACGAGCCATTATCCGTCATCACGCGCTCGACGCGGACTCCGAGCCTGGCGAAATAAGCGACGGCGGCCTCAAGGAAAGCTACAGCACTTTCCTTGCGCTGATCGGTCATGACCTGGACGAAGGCGACGCGCGAAGCATCATCGATGCAGACATGGACGAACTCCCAGCCGATGCCATGGTGGCGGTTGATCGCGCCAGGATACCGCCCGGTGATGCGATGTCCCACCGAGCCGATCCGGCCGAGCTTCTTGATATCGAGATGGATAAGCTCGCCAGGGTGCTCGCGCTCATAGCGGCGGATCGGCTCGGCGGGCTCCAGCGCGGCGAGCCTGTTTAGCCCGAGCCGACGCAGGATGCGGCTGACGGTCGCCGGAGAGATCCCGACCTCGGCCGCGATCTGCTTGCCGGTGTGGCGATGCCGGCGCAAAGCCTCAACTGCGGCGCATGTGGCAGGCTGGGTTTGGCTTGGCGATGAAAGGGGCCTTGAGGAGCGATCACGCAACCCACTCACGCCTTCCGCGCGGAAGCGGTTGACCCATTTGGCCACCGTCTTCGCCGAAACGTTAAATTTCAGCGCGGCTGCGGCGTTGGTCAGGCCACCTTCGATGACGCTCCGCACCATCGCCTCTCGACCTTTCGGCGTCAGAGGCGCATTCTTATGAGTGTCCATTCGGCTCCCCCTGCGAATCGCTGTGTGTTTGGCGACATCAGCGTTCACGGCCGGGGCCGAGTGGACAACCTCCTGAAAGTTCACAGCTAGCTAGTCCGACTTCTTTACGCCCAGAGCCTTTGCAACGGTATATCGACCAGGGGCGAGGTACCATCCTCGTCAGGCGTTGATCGTCGCTAACGCAGACCCCGGCCGTCAACGGTCGGCTCGATTGGATTTGAGACCGATGGATTATCAGGCGTTCACCAACGACAGCCTCACCATGATGTACGAGGGCATCCGTGGCGCGCTTGCCTCTGATGATGCGCAGAAGGCGGCAGGCGACCAGCCCCGGTTTCGCGTTCGGGAGACGCCCGATTGGAGAGCGCACGCGGCCAATCTGGAGAGCGAGATGCTTCGGCGCGGCATGTTTTTCGAGATCATTGACTGGTCGGAAGACCAGCAGCAGCTTCCGTTCTAGTCCGGCTGCCCGGGTGCACGCCGGGCTTCTTGCCCAGCGCCACCCAGACGATGCAGCGCAGTGACCTCAGCCGCCGAACCGCTCGATAACATCTGCGAGCGGAATATGGCCGACACAAGCTCCTGTTCCCGAACCAATGTCGCCGCTCTCCAGCGCCGTTGCATAGATGACGGCGGGGTCGGCCTCAATGCGTCGGCGTATCGCGGCGAGTTTTGGCCAGCGTGAGGGATCGGCGACCTGATGGAAGTCGAGCCATCGCGCGACGCCGACCAGAAGGCCGTCGGCCAGCGTCGGGCGCTCACCCATGAGAAAGGGCTGATCGTCGATCATGGCCTCGAGCTTGTCATGCCGCTCGATCACCCGTGCGGCGCCGAACTCGCGCAACGATGCCTGCATTTGCGGGTTCGGTTTTTCCATCTCCATCGCGACCCATAGCGGCGAGAAGGCGCCGGTGAAGCCCGTGTTCACAAAGGCCATTAGCTGGTGCATCCGGTCTGCTTCCGGCGACAGCGGCGCGAAGCTGATGCGGCGCTCGCTGTCTCGTGCCTCGAGCCATCTGGCGATCGCCATCGTCTCGGTCAGCGCCCGCCCTGCATCCGTGATCAGGGCCGGCGTTTCATGCCTTGCATTGATGCGGGCATAGGAAGGGTCGCGCATCTCGCCGAGCATGTCGACGCGGCAGAGCGAATAGGGTTTGCCAAGCCATTCGAGCGCTGCGACAAGCCCCATCGAGCTTCCGGCCGGGAAGCCATAAACAAGAATCGGTTCCATTGGTATGTTCTCCGTGATTTCTGCTGATCACGCTGCGCAGCGTGACTGGAAATTACGGATCGCGCTGCCCAAGTAAATGACGCACCTTTTTGTAACCACGAGCAATCGGATGAAAGATCTCGTCTCCCGCTGTCCCATCGAAGAAGTGATGCAGGTCGTGAGCGGTCGCTGGCCCGGTCTGCTGATCTACTATCTGAAGCAGGGCACGAAACGCTTCAGCGACCTGCGCAGGGACAACCCCGCCATCTCGCACAAGATGCTCACTTTGGAGCTTCGCAAGCTGGAGGACGCCGGCATTGTCGCGCGCAGCGAATTCGAGGGATATCCGTTGCGGGTGGAATATGATCTGACGCCGGCCGGTCTCAAGCTCGTGCCGCTGCTTGATGCGCTGGGTAGCTGGTGGGAAGCGACTGAAGCTGACCGGGCTTATGGCAGTACGTTACCGGTCGAGGTGACGGAATAATCGCAGGGCGCGCGATACGTCAGCCCTCCGGCAACCCCGCCGCCGCCATCAACTGCATGATCCGTTCGGCAACCTCGATATAGACGGGGCTGGAATTCTTCCTGGGCGTCGGAACGTTTTGCACGGTCGAGCCGGGCCGTAATTCACGGCCCTTTTCCATCGCCGCTCTGGCTTCTTCGGTCTTCCCCAATTGCTGATAGGCCGCCGCCAGCAGCATATGCGTGCGGCCACTGGCGGCCGTGATCGCGATCGACTTCAGTAGCCACGGCACGGCGTCTTCGGCGCGGCCCATCAACATGTTGGCCCAGCCGGCGCCGATCATCCACGTCCAGCGCGATACCTGCGGCGTGTCGAACCGGTCCGCCTGCTTGAACGTCGCGAGCGCGTCCTCGAAGCGCCCCGTTTGGATCTGGGCAAGACCGACATGATACAGCGCAATCCCGTTCCACGGGTCGAAGCTCAAGGCTCGCGCGCAGGCGACGAGACTCGCGCTAAACTGGTTGGTGGCGTTGAGGAAGCGGCAATAGGCCTCGTGCGCCGGAATATAATTGGGTTTTGCGCGCAGCGTCCGCTGCAGCATCGCCTCGGCCTTGGTCTCCGCCGCCTCGCGCTCGTCCGTACCCAACCACACCATCTGCACGCCGCGCATCAGCAGCGCGGCGAGCGCGACCTGAACCTCGACATTGTCAGGATCTTCGGCCAGCGCTTTCTCCAGTATGGCCTGCGCCGCCTGAAAACGTTCCGGCGAGGTCTGGTTGATATGGGCGGTCGCCTGCTCGATCACGACCTTGCTCTTCGTAGCCGATGGCCCGTCGGCATTCAGCAACTCGTTGATGCGCAGCGCCAGGGCGTGACCGACACCCGCCGCCAGCCGGGACTGCTGCATCTGCAGGTCGGTGTCCGCCGGGTTGACCTGATATGACGCCGTCCACGTCACCTCGCCGGTTGCCGAGTTGGTCATACGCGTTCGTATCGTCCAGGCCTGCTCGCTCTTCTGCAGTTCGCCCTTCACCACGAAGTCGGCCTTCGGCGCCCCCGTTTCGGGAGCCAGCACGCGGATGTTTTCGATCTTCGCCAGCCCGTCGGTGAGGCGCCCGCTGACGTCGGCCGCCATCTGGGCGACGAGGGGATCGCTGCTCGCATCCGCGATCGGCATCACGGCGATGGTTGTGGGCCCGCGCGCAAAGATCAGGCCGGGGCGCAACATCCACACGGCCACCGCCGTGCAAAGGATGGCGAGCCCCGCGACAGACGCGAAGGCGATGCGACGCCGGCTGAAGTCGAAAAGCCGTTTCGCGGGCTCATTGTTCGCTTCGACCGTCGCCTTCGTGTCCGATGCAACGGGTGCCGGCTGGCTGACGGACGCAATTTCCGGCGCCGCAGGGACGGGGACCTCGGTCACCTCGGCCTGGAACAGATAGCCGCGCCCCGAAATGACGCGGACCACCTGGCGCTTGTCGTCGCCCAGCGCAGTGCGGATTTCGCGGATGCACTGGAACAGGCTGTCCTCGCCGACATGGACGTTCGGCCAGGCGGCTTCCATCAACTGCTGCTTGCTTAGGACCCGGCCGGCATTGCTGGCGAGTAGCCGCAGTATCTCCAGGCTCTTGGGCCGGAGCCTGATCGTCCCGCCATTGGGTGTGCGCAGCTCGGCGCGCTCAGAATCGAGCTCGAAACCAGAAAAGCGCAGCACCGTCCCCTCCAAACCGGCAACTGTCCCCATTTAGTGCCCGGATCGACCCCAAAAATGTGCCCAAACGCACAAGTGGGCCGAATATCAGAAAAATTTCAGAATGTCCTGGGTGCAATCTCAGGACCTCCGGACGGCGAAATGAGAGGAAAGGGGGAGTTGAAGCGGGGAGTCGTGCCGAATGGGGACTGCGATTCTGGACAGGCGCGCGGACCTCTGCGGGCTGGGGGCGGAAGATGTACGGTATACGTAATTATTACCGTGCTGCGGGCTGTGTCGCCGGCAAGCAGCTGCGCGTCGCGCTTCTGGCTTTGCCGGCGCCGGTGGCGCGGGCTCACCGGCGGCGGCCCAGGACGCCACCTGGCTCGCCAGCCCCGGCTCGGGCGACTTCAATACGGGCAGCAACTGGCGCACTGGGCGCGAGCTTCGTAGTCAACGGCGCCGCGCAGGCACGCGATGCCGCCCTGACCACCGTCTCCGCCGAAGTGAAATGGCGCAACGGTTTTGCGGTCGGCGCCACCTTCGAGGGCGGGTTCTCCAACGTCACCCGCAGTTACGCAGGCAAGGGATTCTTGCGCCATGTGTGGTGAGCTTCACAATCGGACCGGCATCTTCATGCTAAAATCAATTCGCCCCGCCCACGACATGGCCTTTGAAGAAGCCGATCAGCCCGCAGAGCAAGGATCGAACGAGATGGACAATGCGGTGAACCTCGCCCAGGTCAGGGCCGAACTGTCCTATCTCAATCGTCTGGACGAAATTCGCGAGACCAATGTGGCGAGTTTGAAGCGCCTGAAGGAAGCCCGTGACGCTCTGCTTGGCAGGGGAAGTGAAGTCGCGGCGATATCAACCTCACGAAGATCCTAAAGCAGCCGAAATACCACGCGCCCGCGGACGACGGCGGGCGGCGGTGCATCCCCCGTCATTGCGAGCGTAGCGAAGCAATCCATCTTTCCCTGCGCCGAGGCATGGATCGCTTCGCTGCGCTCGCAATGACGGTTGAGCTCACTCCTTCGTCACATGCACGCCCGGCTTCTGCCCCGCGTTCCACTTGCCGCCGATCGCGCGCTCGATCTGCGCGGCCAGTTGCAACAACAGCCCGTCATTGGCCTGCTTTCCGATCGCCTGGATGCCGAGCGGCAGGCCGTGCTCGTGGGTGGCGAGCGGCAGCGAGATCGCGGGGATGCCGCAGAGATTGGCGAGCGGCGTGAAGGCAAAATTGCGCCAGAGATTGCCGAACCAGTCCAGCACGGACGGATTGTCACTGAGCGTGAGGTACTCCGTGGTGCCGACCTTCGGCGTCGGCAATGCCGTGATCGGGGTCAGGATGATATCCCAATCCTCGAAGAAGGCGCCGAAGCCGCGCGAGGTGGTGTTGAACACCGCCTGCATGCGCGCGCGGTCGGCAAAGCTCATGTGCCGGCCCGCCTCCCAGATCCGCACGTTGACCGGTTCGATCAGATCGGCCGGCGGTTGCGTCAGCCCGCGCGCGGCGAGCATGTTGCCGATGACGATCGCAAAATTGCTGATGTAGCAGGTGGTCTGCGCCGCGAAGGCTTCGCGATAATCCAGATCGGGCAAGGCGTAATCGACGTGATGGCCGAGGCCTTCAAGGAAGCGCCCGACCTTTTGCAGCTCGGCCGCGATCTGCGGCGTCGCCTGGTAATCGCCCCACTTGTACGACAGCGCGATTTTCAGCCGGCCCGGATCGCGCATGATCATCCGCGTATAAGGCTCCGGCGAACTCCAGAACGGCATGAATTCGCCCGGCGCCGGCCCGCGGCAGGCGTCGACGAAAGCCGCGGTGTCGCGCACCGTGCGCGACTGGCAGCCCTGGATGGAGACCAGCCCGCTGAGGTCGGACAGAAGCGGCGATAGCGAGAACACGCCGCGCGAGACCTTCAGTCCGATATTGCCGTTGACGCCGGCGGGAATTCGGATCGAGCCGCCGCCGTCGGTCGCATGCGCGATCGGCACCGCGCCGGCGGCGACCATCGCGGCACTGCCCGCCGACGAGCCGCAGGTGGTGTAGTCGGTATTCCAGGGGTTGCGCGTGACATAGACGGCGGGATTTTCGGCCGAACTGCAGACGCCGAATTCCGGCGTCGTGGTGCGGCCGATCAGATTGAGCCCGGCCCCGCGCATCTTCGTCGTCATGAACGTGTCGGCCGTGGCGCGGTTACCGCGCATGTAGAGCGAGCCCATTTCCTGCAGGCGGCCCTTCATTGTCGGGCCCAGATCCTTCATCAGGAAGGGCAGGCCGGCAAACGGGCCGTCGAGGTTGGTGCCGTCGGTGCCGGGGTCTGTGACCGCATCCTCGAAGATTTCGACGACGGCTGAAAGCGCGGGATCGACTTTGGCGATGCCGGCGGCCGCCTGCGCAGCCAGTTCCGCGGCCGTCAGTTCACCCTTCGCGACGCGCGCAGCCAGCGCAACGCCGTCGTGGTCAGCCCATTCGTCCCAGCTCATCGGCAAGTTCATGCAATCGGTCCCCTCGGAAAATAGCTCGGAACCTTAGAACATGATTGGGGAGGGCGGAACTTTTTTCACCGGTCCGCAGACCGCTTCATCGCGGCCGTCGTGACAGCGCTGAGCCGCAGCGTCAGGAACGGAAATCGATGCTGCGCACGATGATGCCGGGGGGAGTGCCTTCGAACTCCCGCGCCTGGAATTTGCGGGACGCGCAGGCTTCGATCCGGTCCCGCAACCGTGCGAACTGTTCCTCGCGCCGGTTGGCCGGCGTCCGCGGCACGTGTTCCAGATCGTCCATCGCCGAAGCGCTGACGGCGCAGGGCACTTCCCTGCCGCCGTCCATCATGGAGAACAGCAGGACCATCCGGTCGTCGTCATAGCCTCGGATGTTGCCGCGCGCGAACGTCATCAGGCTTTCCTCCCGGAACGGAGCGGACTTAACTCTTCTTTTTCGTTACCGGCGGATTGATTTCTGCGATCCTGCGCAGGCAGTCCGCTTCGGAAGAATGCGGGCCCGAGACGAAGGTTCCGCTGACTTTGGTCGAGTACCAGCCGGACTCTACCCCGAGACGAAGCGATTCTTCGGTCATGACGTGACGTGGCGAGAGGTTCTGCATCAGGTGCTTTCGGTTTACGCCGTTCGATCCTGGTCGGGACGGCTGGATGAAGTGTACAGTTTCTTTTAGGCCGAACATCGTCCTGTTCAGGTCTCCTCCCCGGAAAGCCGGGTAAGATCGGCAAGCACCGCGGCGACGAGGTCGCGGTGATGGGTGTCGGTCGGCGCGAGACCGGCCGAATACAGATTGAGCACGTAACGCGCCTTGGCCACCGCCTCGGGCCACGAGGTGGCCGGCACGGCAAGGAGCTGGAGTTCGACAGCGCCCTGCTCGTCACGCAACAGTTTTGCGTTGGCCTCGACGTCGGCAAGCACGCGACGGATATCGGTGGCCTTCTGCGCCGCCATGCCGCGATGCTTGTCGAGCTCGATCGGGGTCTCGGTCACGCGGGGGCGCTCGCGTCGATGCGTTGCGCGTCGGACAGATCGATCGAACTGATCGAGATCATTTCCATCGCTGAGCGGTGCGGCGGCGCGCCGGGCACCATAATCATGGTGGCGACCCGCCGAAAGCACGGAAACGAAAGGCCCTCGATCAGCTCCTCGTCGGTGATGATTTCGTAAGCCCCCGGTGCGAGCTGCCGATCGATACCCTTGAGGCGGAACGGATGCCTGAAATGAACCATTTCCCGTCGCGTGCGGGTGGTCATGCCGGCAGCCCGGCGAAGCTGCGCGCGAAGTGATGAGGGTTTTCGGACATAGTCGCAGCGTGCGCGCTTTTGCGGCAATTAGCTATCGTTTTCTCAGCTAGCAGCCGCATTTGGTCGAATGAGGCCGCCGGCGCCTTGTATTCGCTGGTTTCATAGCCACTTCGAGCGTTAGTAGCGGGAGAGGCCTTTCGAATGAAGATTCGCGTCGGATTCGAAATGCTTTACGATTTCCCGCAGCCGACGCCGATGATCATGGTGCTGGGCACCCACTTCACCCGTGCGTCCGACGTCATTGTGCCGGACTTCCTCACCACCGACCCCGTCGTCGAGATCGCACCCTATCGCGACATGTTCGGCAATTGGTGCAGCCGCATGGTTGCGCCCGCCGGCCGCGTGCGTCTCGCGGCCGATGGCGTCGTTCGCGACAGCGGCCTGCCCGATCCGGTGTTTGCTTCCGCGGTTCAGCATGCGGTCGAGGACTTGCCCGCGGACACCCTGGTCTATCTGCTCGGCAGCCGCTATTGCGAGACCGAGCGGCTTTCGGAAATCGCCTGGCAATTGTTCGAGAAAACGCCGCCAGGCTGGGCGCGGGTCCAGGCGATCTGCGATTTCGTGCACCGTCACATCGCATTCGGATACGAGCATGCGCGCGCCAGCAAGACGGCGTGGGAGGCTTACACGGAAGGCAAGGGCGTCTGCCGCGATTACGCTCATCTTGCCGTCGCGTTCTGCCGCTGCATGAACATTCCCGCGCGCTATTGCACGGGCTATCTCAGCGACGTCGGCACGCCGAAGCCCTGGGCCGCAGGCGATTTCGCCGGCTGGTTCGAAGCCTATATCGGCGGGCACTGGCGCACCTTCGATCCGCGCAACAACGTGCCGAGGATCGGCCGCATCCTGATCGCGCAGGGGCGCGATGCCTCCGATGTGCCGATCACCCAGACGTTTGGGCCAAACACATTGGTCGGCTTCAAGGTCTGGACCGACGAGGTTGCGTGACGACGGATCGTCTCGAGTCGATCGGCTTGGTTAGCCAGCCAGCTAGCTCAACAAGGTGCGCGCCTTCATGACGGCATCGTAGATCTGGACCTGAAGCATCGGATAAGCGGTCTTCAGCTTTCGGCCGGAGACTTCGGCAGCCTCGGCCGTGTCGAACTGCGACTTGAAATGGCCGTCGACGATCGTCGCGAACCCTTCGGTCGGAGGCCTGTCGGCCCGCACCGTCTTCTTCGGCTCCGGCTCTTCAATGGAAAGCAGGGGTTTCTTCATCGTCATTCCTTTCGCGTTCACCGCGATGATCTCGTCGGAGCTGGCTCAGCGGCTGGTCTGAATGGGCGGCGGCATAAGATGGAGAGATGTCAGATGGAGAGATATCGTTCCGATCTTGCCGGAGATTCGCAGGGCCTCGCCAGAACAGGCCCGGACGCCCATCGCCTTGCGGCCTGGGATAGGCGGTGATCGGTGCAGCAGACGCTCTTTTCGTCACGATGTCGAGGGAAATCCCCACAGCGAAGGCAAGGTCAGCGTTCATGCCGCATCTAATCCGATCGCGATAGAAACGTGATGTAGAACCGGGATCGATCTCCGGCGAGCCGAGCCATGCTCGGCGTGCCGTCTTCTACGATATCGACCGCGCGCGAAGCAAAGTGGTTGCTATTGGGTGCGGCAGTATCCATATGACCAACAGCGTACCCGGTTTCGCAACAAGGCGAGTCCGCAGACGCGACGCTTAGCCACACAATCCTACAGACGATATCGACCAACGGCATGTCGCTTCGGCATGCGCGTTACGGGTCAGGAGACGCTATGTCCATCGAACACGCGTCCGTGCAGGCCTTGCGCAAGCCTTGGGGCGTCAGCGATCTCCAACCATGGAGCAGCGTCGACGGTACCGGGGATGCCGTGGGAGAGCTCTGGTTCGAGCGCGCCGACAAAAATGCTCCGATCCCGGCGCTGCTCTTCAAGTTGCTGTTCTCCAGCGCGCCGTTGTCGATCCAGGTCCATCCGGACGATACGTTTGCGCGCGCGATGGGGATGCCGAACGGTAAGAGCGAAGCATGGTACATCATCTCGGCGGAGCCGGGCGCGCAGATCGGCGTCGGCCTGAAGCGACGGATCACACCACAGGAATTACGCGCGGCGATAACGAATGGCTCGATCGTTGAGCTGGTTCAATGGCGTCCGGTTGCGAAAGGCGATGTCATCTTCATTCCGGCCGGCACCATCCACGCTCTCGGCGCCGGCATCGTGCTCGCCGAGATTCAGCAGCGCAGCGATACGACATTTCGCCTGTTCGACTACGGCAGAGCACGCGAATTGCACATCGACGATGGCGTAGCAGTCGCCAATGTCTTTCCGCTTGGGCCTCCACGTCAACCGACCCGCCTGACTCTTGAGCGGACGGTTCTGGTCGCGAGCCAACATTTTGTGCTCGAGCGGCTCGATCTGCCCGGGGGTTCGAGCTGGGCGCTGCTCGCCGATTCGGAAACCTGGGTTCTCGCGCTCGACGGCCATGCGGCGATCGGATTGGCCGCACTATCCATCGGGCAGGCGATCTTCGTCGGCGGCGATCGCGCCAGCATCGAAGTCGGTGCCAACGGGTTATCTGCCCTGATCGCGTATCCCGCAAGCGGTCCGATCGGCTCCCTCTTGCACAGGCTTTCCGGGCGATCGACCAGACCTGTTCAGGCCGTTGCTGCCGACCTGGCGGAACTCACCGGCCTGGCCGAGGCGCACATATGACGCCGCTCCGCAGGATCGCGGTGATCGGAAATTCATTGCCTCGCCGCTGCGGGATCGCAACATTTTCGACGGACCTGCAGCGCGCGATCTCGAATTCACGGCCAAACCTGCAAACCTGCATCGTGGCGATGACCGACCACGACCAGACTTACGATTATCCTGCCTCGGTCGCGTTGCAGATCAAGGATGGAAGCATCGAGGAGTATGTCGGCGCCGCAGCGTTCCTCAACGCCGGCCGGTTCGACATCGTCTGCCTGCAGCACGAGTTCGGAATTTTCGGCGGTGAGGCCGGGGCTCATATCCTGGAACTGCTGTCGCGCCTGACCATGCCAGTCGTCACGACGTTGCACACGGTGCTGGCCGCGCCGACGGCGGCTCAGCGCGCGGTGATGGAGCGCATCGCCGAGATGTCCTCGAAGGTCGTCGTGATGGCCAACAAGGGCCGCGAGCTGCTGCGCGATATCTATCGGGTGTCGGACGAAAAGATCGAGGTCATTGCCCATGGCATCCCCGACTTTCCGTTCGTCGCGCCGGACGCGGCAAAGGCCAAGCTCGGATTTAGCAACCGGTCGGTCATTCTGACGTTCGGTCTGCTGTCCCCCAGCAAGGGCATCGAGGTCATGATCGACGCCATGCCGTCGATCCTGCAAAGGCGGCCGGACGCGGTCTATGTGGTACTCGGTGCGACGCACCCCAATCTGGTTCGCGATCAGGGCGAAGCCTATCGCGGCAGCCTGATGGAACGCGTGCGCAAACTTGGTATCGAGGACCACGTCGTATTCCTCGACCGGTTCGTTGATCAGGCCACGCTGCTCGAATTCATTTCAATGTGCGACGTCTACGTCACGCCCTATCTCAACGAGGCGCAGATGACGTCGGGCACGCTGGCCTACAGCTTCGGCCTCGGCAAGCCGGTCGTCTCGACACCTTACTGGCATGCGCGCGAATTGCTGGCCGACGGGCGCGGCGTTCTCGTTGCCTTTGGCGACGCGACAGGGACCGGCAACGAATTAGCAGGATTGCTTACCGACAGTCCTCGCCGGCAGGCGATGCGCGAGCGCGCCTACGCTGCCAGCCGATCGATGACATGGGAGCGCACCGCCGAGCGTTACATGACCGCCTTCGAAAATGCCCGGCAGGGCCACCGGCTGAAGGTGATCGCGCGTGCCGCGCCGGACGCGATCGCGCTGCACGGTCACGCGGTGCCCGATATGCAATTGGGCCATTTCCTGTCGATGTGCGACGATACCGGCCTGTTCCAGCACGCCGTGCATTCGGTGCCTGACCGCGCGCACGGCTACTGCGTGGACGACAATGCCCGGGCGTTGCTGTTGGCTTGCGCGCTCAATGAACCGGGCGAGCACCCGCTTTCGGAAAGCCAGACGGGCCGCTTTGCCGCCTTTGTGCAGCATGCGTGGAATCCCGATACCAGGCGCTTTCGCAACTTCATGGGTTTCAACCGGACCTGGCTCGAAGATGAAGGCTCCGAGGACAGTCACGGGCGAACCCTGTGGGCCCTGGGTGAATGCGCGCGGAAGGATGCCAGCCGGTCACGGCGTCGATGGGCGGCGGCCTTGTTTGCCGAAGCCTTGTCGACCGCCGCGGCCTTTCGCTCGCCTCGCGCCATGGCCTTCACGCTTCTCGGGCTGGACGCCTATTGCGCCGCAGCTCCTGATGATCAGCGGGCCCGTGAGATCAGGCATTCTCTTGCCGACACGCTGGTGTCCGCCCTCGCTCTGGTCGAGACGCCGGACTGGGTGTGGTTCGAGGAAGGCCTGGCGTATGACAATGCGCGCCTGCCGCAGGCCCTGATCGCCACAGGCCTCGCCACGCAAACGCCGGCCTATGTCGATGCCGGTTTGAGAACCCTGCGCTGGTTGATGACGCTGCAGACGACGTCGACCGGGCATTTCCGCCCGGTGGGTACGACGAGTTTTGGCGAACTTCGAAAGCCTCCCGGGGCCTTCGATCAGCAGCCGGTGGAAGCCACCGCCACGATTGCGGCGTGCCTGACCGCGTGGCGCGCGGACGGCGATGCCGAATGGAAGGTCATCGCGGCGGGGGTTTTCTTCTGGTTCTTTGGCGGCAACGACCTGTCGGTTGCGCTCGTCGATTCCGAGACCGGCAGTTGTCGCGATGGGCTGCATCCCGATCGTGCCAATGAAAATCGCGGCGGCGAGTCGGTCGTGTCCTATCTGCTGGCGTTGGCCGAGATGCGCCAGCTTGCGCGCGCCAATATCAATCCGACGAACCCCGTGACGCTTCGCGCCATCGGCGCTTGAGTTAAGCGTCCACTTACGCAAACGCGAACTGAGGGCACCTTGTTACAAGCCACTTTTATCAATCGGCGAGCGCTTTATCTACGCCCAGATCCAGCGCGCGTGATCGTGCGTCCGTTCAAGCCGGCGACCGAGCCGCGCGATCTCAACCCGACCGACAAGACCCGTGCCAATCATATCGTCGAGCGTGTTCTCAATCTCGATCCGCAGGCCGCGGCCGGCCAACTGGCCGACGTGCTGGAGAACTTCCAGGGCCGGCACCGCAACCTGCTGAAGACATTTGAGCTGCGCGCCGACGAAATGGAGGAGGCGCTGCTGGCGCACATTACGTTTTCCGAAGTGCAGCGCCAGCTTATCGGCGCCTACTTCCTGCACGAATACTCGTTCGAAGCGTCGGCACTGTTCAATCCCAGCATCGTGCCGCACCCCGACCAGTCAGGAATCCCGAACGGCAGCCTGCGCTTCATTCTGAGCCTCCGAGCCGTCGGCGAGGGGCACGTATCGTCACTGACGTTTCGCGCTGGCACCATCGCCGCTGAAGGCAGCATCAGAGTCGATCCGACGGCCCGGCTCGCTTCGAGTCCCCGGATCAGGCACCGGTTAGCTGGACCGATGGGCGACGAAGTCGACGTCGTTTTCGAGCCGGCACAGGACATCAGTGAACGCGTGATCTTTCCGGTCACCGATTCGCAATCGAACGGCATCGAAGACGCGCGCTTCGTCCAATTCAGCGATGGCGGTCGGACGACCTATTACGCAACCTATACCGCCTACAAGGGTACCGCGATCCGGTCGGAACTGATCGAGACCAGCGACTTCCTCTCGTTTCGAATGACGCCGCTGCACGGCGCAGCCGCGCGCAACAAGGGCATGGCGCTGTTCCCGCGCAAAATCGACGGCAAGTACGCCATGATCGCGCGACAGGATAACGAGAACCTTTATTTGATCTATTCCGACGACCTCTACAGATGGGAAGGCGGTCAGCCGATCCTGAAGCCGCAATTCCCTTGGGAGTTCGTGCAGATCGGCAACTGCGGATCGCCGGTCGAGCTGGAGGAGGGCTGGCTGATGCTGACGCATGGCGTCGGCCCGGTCCGAAAATATTCGATCGGCGCGGCACTGCTCGACAAGCGCGACCCCACCAGGGTGCTGGCCCGTTCGAGCGAACCGTTGTTGCGGCCCGAGCCGTCCGAACGCGAAGGCTACGTTCCCAACGTCGTCTATACCTGCGGGGCGATGGCGCACAATGATCAGCTCATTTTGCCCTACGCCGTATCGGATACGTACTCCAACTTTGCAACAATCCAAATTTCCGCGTTGATGCGATCGATGTCCTGAATCAGAAATCGCTCAGTGCGGCCCGTCCTCAAAGGAGCGCCCCATGGCTCGCGAAACAAGCTACTTCGTTCAGGTCTTCGATGCCGGCCGGGGAGGAAACCTGAAAGCGGGCGCTCCGATCGCCTGCAAAACGGCAACGGGCGCGCTTCGCACCGCGGAGCGGCTGGCCTTGAGCAAGCTCGGGGTTGTTGCCTTTTCATCCACCGGCGATCCTGAGATGGGCGACTATGATGACGAGCCGACGGTCATCTTCCGCAAGGGAGAGCTGCCATCGGCCTTCGATTGAGACAGGCTCGGCAACTTTCCGCGGATCGGGCCTGCTGTCGGACCGAACACGTGGATCTGCTTCGAGCCGGAAGCAACGGGATTGTGTCAGCTATCCTTCCGTAACCGCGATTGAGGTTGGGACACGCTAAGTGCGGGCATTACCGCTGGAAGGGCGATCGCGATTGTCTACGCGGCGTTTTAGCGCTCGCTATTCCCGCGACGCGAGCCTAGGGTCGATCATCACCGCGTTTCCCACGGCGTCGATCGGGTGATTGAGGGCTGAGAATGCTCACGCCCGGGCGAACGGAGCTTTTGTTGTCCCAGGTTTGCTTGGCCGCCGACCGGACCGTCCCGCAGTTCCATCCTTTGTCGGTGTCGGCCGTGGCATCCCTGCATGGATAGGACGACCGAACTGCATTACCTGATCAGCGGCAACAATCAATTTGGCCGGATCAATCTCAGCCGTGCGGCGGCGGGGGCGGCCGTCAAGAAGGCAAACGAGCTTTTGCAGGAAGGTTATTTGGACGTGAGGATATCCACGCCCCGGGGCCGGATCCTGTTGTCTGATGAGTTCGATCAGCTTGAAGGATAGCCGAGCGCCCACCAGAGGTCCGGGAGGCAAGCCATGAGCGTCAGAGCCTGCAAGACCGCCGATGAGCTCCAGGATATAATTGTCGAGCAGGCAAGGACCCTCCATGGTCCCTGGCCGTCGGGGATGACGATGTTTGTTTTCGACGATGCTTACGGATGGAGCGCGAGCATCAGTCGGCCAATTTCGGAGGCCGACAATTTCTATCGCACCCGCACGCTCGATCTGATCGGGACCTTGAAGGTCCGATATGATCTGGACGCGCCGCGCCTCTAGTCGACCAGTCTGCGTTAGTTCCGCCATCACCATCAACCCTAAGGAGATCGACATGGCTAAAGGCGAGCAAAGAGGCAATCGGGAAACCAAGAAACCCAAGAAGGAGAAGATCAAGGTGATTGCCGCGGCACCGAGTCAGAAGACCGGAGGCTGGCAGCCGACCTTGGGTACCGGCAAGAAGAAATAATGCTTGCTGCGCCCTGGCGGGGATGGACCTCATTCCGTCCCGCGGTCGCATGGCCCATCGGGGGCTGCTGAGCAGGGCTAATCGACGATTGCTGCCAGCATCAGACTTTGATCAGCCGCAGCTTCGTGCCCCAGGGATCTGATGTCTCGATGCCGTTCTCAATCGCTGCAGCCGGCGCACCCGCCTGCTGCAGACGCAGCGTTTGGGCCTCAAGAATTTGCTGCGTCGCGACCTCCAGCGAAAACCACGCTAGCCCGGTGGCTGTGTCGTCGCGCGGGCCGGCGCCGGCGCTCTGCCAGACGTTGATCCCGAGGTGATGGTGATAGCGCCCTGAGGAAAGAAACGCGGCGCCGCTCCGCTTGCGGGTCGGGTCGAAGCCGATGGCGTCGCCGTAAAAGCGGTCCGCCTGTTCGAGGTCGCCGACGCGCAGATGCATATGGCCGATGCGCAGGTCATCGGGGGCCTTGGCATAGTTGGTCGTGCGCGTGTCCGTTAGCGCCAGCAGGCCGTCGATGTCGAGCTGGTCGGTTGCCATCGCGACCGAGCCGCCATCCCATTTCCAGGTTTCGGGCGCACGATCGGCATAGACCTCGACGCCGTTGCCTTCGGGGTCGTCGAGGTAGACGGATTCGCTGACGAGGTGATCGGCAAAGCCGGACAGCGGGATCTTGTTTTTCGCCGCGTGCACCAGCCAGCGCGCGAGGTCCTTGCGCGTCGGCATCAGGAACGCGGTGTGATAGAGCCCCGCCGCGTTCCGTGCCTCGCGCGCCGCGCTTTCGCGCCGTTCGAGGTCGAGCAGCGCCACGCCGCCCGAGCCGAGACGCGCGCTTGTGGCCGAGCGCTGCATCACAGTCAGGCCGATCGCGTCGCGATAGTAATCAGCGACGAGGTCGAGGTTGCGCACGCGCAAGGTCACCATGCCGATCCGCATCGGCGTCCGGTTGGCAAAGGTCGGCCCGCTGCCGCCTGCGGTCCCCTCGGCTTGCGCCGCCGCGATCGCCGCCGCGCCCAGCGAGGAGGCGCCGGCGAGGTGAAGCAACGTGCGGCGGGTCAGGTCGATGGTCATGAAAGCTCCTCCGGCGATCGGTACAGGGAAGCAAATCCTGCGCCGGATTCCAAGCCGCAGTTGACCTCTTCCTCCATCATTCCGGGCTCGTGCTTCGCGAGCCCCGGAATGACGGTAAAAACTGCGACAAAACCACTTGTCGGGCAAATCACCTGAATCCTGTCCAGCCCCTTTTGCCAAAATATTCCGCTTAACGCGCAGGCCAAATCAACCGCATAACTCCGCCCGTCTCACGGCGGATGAGGGGCGTTGGCCATCGTCACGAACGCGCGGTGAGATGCGATGTCTGGCCGTCATTGCGAGAAGCGAAGCGACGAAGCAATCCACCTCTCCGCTTGCCGCGCCATGGATTGCTTCGCTGCGCTCGCAATGACGTGGAGAGGCCGAGCCGCGCGTCCATCCCTCACCCTGAGGAGGCCGCGAAGCGGCCGTCTCGAAGGGCGAGTCCCACCCCAGCCTTTCAATTTTGCGATAGAAGCCATGTCCACATTCAAATTCCTTAAGGCCAGGCTGCGATCTATGGTTCGCGCCAATCACCTTGGGAATCGCAGAGGAAACTGAGCCCGATGGCGGAAGCAGCAAAATCACGGAGCGAGGCGGCACCAGCGCTGCCGACGTGGCCGGACGAAATCTATCGCGTGCTGAAGGACGCCGGCATTCGCCAGGTGGCGATAGTGCCGGACGCCGGCCACAGCCGTCTGATCCGCTCCTTCGAGGCCGACCCTGAAACCCGCGTCGTGACGCTGACGACGGAAGAGGAAGGCGTGGCGATGCTGGCCGGCGCATGGCTCGGCGGCGAGCGGGGCGTTCTGCTGCTGCAGTCGAGCGGCGTCGGCAACTGCATCAACATGCTGTCGCTGCCCGTCATCTGTCATATGCCGTTGTTGATGATCGTCACCATGCGCGGCGATTGGGGCGAGTTCAATCCGTGGCAGATCCCGATGGGGCAGGGGACGCGGCCCTCGCTGGAGGCCATGGGCGTGATCGTGAACAAGGTGGACGAGCCGCATCTGGTCGCTTCCGCCGTGCAGGGCGCGGCGCACCTCGCCTTCAACAGCTGGAAGCCGGTGGCGGTGCTGATCGGACAGCGCGTGCTCGGCGCCAAGAACTTCAAGGAGCTTGCCAGCAAATGACCAATCCCAACGCACTCCTGCGTCGGCGCGACGTCGTCAACGAATTGTTGCGCGACCGCGGCGATCTCCTTGTCATCGCCGGCCTCGGCGCGCCGAACTGGGATGTCTCCGCCGCCGGCGACCATCCGAACAATTTTCCGCTCTGGGGCGCGATGGGCGGCGCCTCCATGATCGGGCTCGGACTGGCGCTGGCGCAGCCGAAGCGAAAAGTGATCGTCATTACCGGCGACGGCGAGATGCTGATGAATGTCGGCTCGCTTGCCTCAATCGCGGTGGAAGCGCCGAAGAATCTGACGATCGCCGTCCTCGACAATGAACGCTTCGGCGAGACCGGCATGCAGAAAACCCCGACCGCCTCCGGCGTCGACCTCGCCGCCATCGCTACCGCCTGCGGCATCCGCACCTCGCGCATCGTGCGCACGATGACGGAAGTGACCGAACTGCGCGACCTCGCCCATGAGGGAAGGGGAACGGCCTTCGCCCAGATCAAGATCAATCCCGAAGCGCTGGTGTTCGTGATGCCGCCGGCGGACGGGGTCATCCTGACGACGCGCTTCCGGCAATCGGTGCTGGGCGACGGGGCGCTGTTTAACTAATAATGCCACTACGCCGTCATGTTGATCTTCCAGCGCCCTTCCCTGGAGAGCTGCTGAATTTCCGACATGATCAGCGTCGCAATCGTCGTCGTTGCAATCGACGGCGGATGGGCGATTGGCGAAGCGAGAATCAGTTCGCGCGACACCGAGGGGCTGACGGCCGCCATCTCCAGGCGTTTCGCCGCCACTTCGGTGCGGATGGCGGAGGGCGGCAGCAGCGTGTAGCCAAGCCCTTCCTCCATCAGGCTGATCTGCGCGCGATAGGAATCGACCTCGATCATGGCGTCGAGCTTCAATTTCTCGCGCGCCAGCGCCTTCTCCAGCAGCGCCCGCAAGCCGTGCGAGATGCTGGGCAGGATCAGCTTCTGCTTCACCAGCCATTTCAGGTCGACCTGCTTCCGCTTGTTGAGGCCCGAACCCGGCGGCCCGACGGCCACGATATCCTCGCGGCCGATCGACTGGACCTGAAGATGCAGGTCGACCGCGGGGCCGTAGATGATCGCGAGATCCATTTCGCCGCGGTGGAGCCACTCGACCAGATGCCCGCCATAGCTCTCCACGATGCGCAGCGAGACGTCGGGAAATTCGCTGATAACGCGGCGGGCGAACCGCCCGGACAGCACCGCGCTCACCGTCGGCACCAGCCCGAGGATGACGCGGCCCGACGGATTGCCGTTGGCCGACTTGAGATCATCGCTGACCTGTTCGATCTGGCGGATCAGGCCCGTGGTGCGGTCGAGCAGCATCCGGCCGGCGCTGGTCAGGAGCATGCCGCGGCCGTTGCGGACGAACAGCTCGACGCGCAGCTCGTGCTCGAGCAGCTTGATGTGGCGGCTCAGCGCGGGCTGGGCGGCGCGCAGCCGGTCCGCCGCCTTGCTGAGGCTGCCCAGCTCGGCCACGGCGCGGAAGGTGCGCAATTGTTTGAGGTCCATCGGATGCCTGGGTGCTTATCTGGTAGGCATCATATGCTGTTTTCGGCGAAGTCGGTGCAATCAGTTCAATGTTCGATGACATGAGAGTTAATGCCTCGCCCGGCGTGACGCGTGGCTCTGGATGCTGTTAATGGAGCAACGATCCCCATCCGGAATTCACGATCCATGACCGTACCCCCCGTCAGTCCCTCGCAAATCCGCACCGCGCTGCTGTTGCGCGATGAAATCGCACTGCTCGATGTCAGGCACGAGGCCGTCTTCGCCACCGGCCATCCGCTGTTTGCCGCCAACATGGCGGCTGACAGGATCACGCTGGAGGCCGCAGCGCGGCTGCCGCGCAAGGACGTGCCGATCGTTATCTATGACGACGGCGAAGGCCTCGTCGCCGTCGCGGCGGACCGGCTCTCGGCGCTGGGCTACAGCAACGTCCGCCAGCTCGATGGCGGATTGCAGGGCTGGAAACAGGCGGGCTTTGAGCTGTTCCAGGACGTCAATTCCTATGCCAAGGCGTTCGGCGAGCTGGTGGAGCATCGCCGCCACACGCCTTCGCTGGCCGCCGAGGAAGTCAGCGCCCTGATTGCGAATGGCGCCAACATTCAAATCCTCGATGTCCGCCGGTTCGACGAATACGCGACCATGAATATCCCGGGCTCGATCAGCGTACCGGGCGCCGAACTGGTGCTGCGTGCCGGCCGCGCCGCGCCCGATTCCGAAACCACCATTATCGTCAATTGCGCCGGCCGCACCCGCTCGATCATCGGCACCCAGTCGCTGATCAATGCCGGCGTTACCAACAAGGTGCGGGCGCTGCGCAACGGAACGATCGGCTGGACGCTGGCCAAGCAGAATCTCGAACATGGATCCAACAGGCGCGGCGAGATCGGCACTATCGCGGGCGGTGAGGCCAGCGCGCGCGATGTCGCCTATCGCGCCGGCGTCCGACACATCGGCTTTGCGGAGATGGCGGCGCTGCAGGCGCAGGCCGATCGTACGCTCTATCGTTTCGATGTGCGCTCGGAAGAGGAATACACCGCCGGCCATCTCGCAGGCTTTCGCCATTATGCCGGCGGGCAATTGGTGCAGGAGATCGACATGGCTGCGCCTGTGCGCGGCGCGCGCATCGTGCTGACCGACAATCTGCGTGTCAGGGCCGATATGACCGCGTCCTGGCTCGCGCAGATGGGATGGGAAACCTATGTGCTCGAAGGCGGCTATGACGGCACGCTCGAGATCGGGGCGCCGCTTGCGATCCCAAAGCCCGATCCGTCACACCGCTACCGACGTCCCTATGAGGGCACCGATATCAAGGAAAGCGCGATGCAGGCCTATCTCGACTGGGAATACGGCCTCGTCGAGCAACTCCGCCGCGACGCCACGCATGGAT
The DNA here is from genome assembly GCF_036924765.1 of Bradyrhizobium sp. AZCC 1678. Classification (NCBI taxonomy): domain Bacteria; kingdom Pseudomonadati; phylum Pseudomonadota; class Alphaproteobacteria; order Hyphomicrobiales; family Nitrobacteraceae; genus Bradyrhizobium; species Bradyrhizobium sp. AZCC 1678. Next base: position 7,251 of record NZ_JAZHSE010000001.1, on the reverse strand, counting down.
TCTTCGTCATATGATTCTAAACCGACGAATTCAGCCGATGGATTGGGCGGACTTGTCGCGCCGTAGCTCGAAGAGCGAAGGCGGATCATTCGTCGCCGCCCATCATGCTCTCGAGCTTCTCCGCCGCATAATTCTCGCCGATCGATAGCGCACAAATCCGCGAGAGCTGCACGTAGGAAAGCCCGGTCTCCTCGGCCCAGGCGTTGAACTGCGCCTGCACCTTGGCGAGATCGCGCTTCGAGGTCACCGTCTCCGCGATGTCGAGCCCGGCGTCGCGCAGGCACAGCACGACGTCCCTAGAGGTGACAAAACCGTCCCAGCCGAGGAAGCGCAGCATCATCTGCCCGGTATTGCCGCCGAGCCGGCTGCCGCGCTTGGCCAGCAATTCCAGCAAGCCGGCCTCGTCGGACGAGGGCCAGTTCGCGAGGAACTTGCCGAAACTGCCGTGCTCCCTGGCGATGTCCCTCACGAAGCTTGCATTGGCGCGCACCGACATGATCTTGGCGCCGTTGCGGACGATGCGCGTGTCCTTCATCAGATCGTCCCAGAATTCGTCCGGCTTCAGCGACAGTGGGCCCGGCTTGAAGCCGAGAAACGCCTTCTCAAAACCCGGCCATTTGGTCTCGATCACGCTCCAGGCAAACCCCGCCGAGAACACCCGCCTGGTCATTTCCGCGAGAATCCGGTCATCGCCGAGGTTGCCAAGCGCCTTCGGGTCGGGCTTGGCCGGCAGCAGCCTGGCGAGCGCCTTGGGGCCGCCCTTGCGCTTCTCGGCCCGGGCACGAACGGTCTTGAACGCGATCACGGTATACGGCCCCTTTGAGCGACGCATGATCTGAAAACACGGGCGAAACGCCTCAAAACCGCAGTTTAGCCGATCGCTCCAGGATTCCCAGCGTCGGGATGCATGCAACGCGAAAGGTTAATCGCCACAGAAGTGATCGGCTGATCTGCAAAGAATGGATGGCGTATTGGCTGGTTTTCGCCTAAAGCATCCCCACCTCAGTGAAATCGGTCAGGCCGTTCGGCTGCGCTTCGTGAAATGCGCAGCGTTGAGCCATTTCGGTTCGGGGCGGTATTCAACATTTCCGGCTGATAGAGCCAACCTAAGGTCTGACATCTCGTGACATTATTGCCCACCCATCCGCCGCTCGCCCGAGCTTTGGCGGAACGCAACTTCGATCGGCTTACACAGGTCCAGACCGCGGTGCTGGCCGACGACGCTGCCGGCCGCGACCTGCTGGTTTCGGCGCAGACCGGTTCGGGCAAAACGGTCGCCTATGGCCTGGCGATCGCGAAGAATCTGCTGGATGGCGCCGACCGGTTCGAGCGGGCCGCGGCTCCGCTGGCGCTGATCGTCGCGCCAACCCGCGAGCTGGCTCTTCAGGTCCATCGCGAACTTGCCTGGCTCTATCAGCATGCCGATGCGCGGGTGGTTTCCTGCGTCGGCGGCATGGACCCGCGCCGCGAGCAGCGTGAGCTTGCCGCAGGCGCCCACATCGTGGTCGGTACGCCCGGGCGGCTATGCGATCATTTGCGGCGAGGCCGGCTCGATGTTTCGGAACTGAAGGCGATCGTGCTCGACGAGGCCGACGAGATGCTCGATCTCGGCTTCCGCGAGGACATGGAGTTCATCCTTGAGGCCACGCCGGAGGACCGGCGCACGCTGCTGTTTTCGGCAACCTTGCCGCGCGGCATCGTCGCGCTGGCGAAAGAGTATCAGCAATCGGCCTTTCGCGTCGAAGTCGCGGGCGAAGAAGGCGGCCATGCCGACATCGAATACCGCGCCATCCGGATTGCCTCCGGCGATGTCGAGCATGCCGTCGTCAACATCCTGCGGTTTTTCGAATCGCCGGGCACGCTGGTGTTCTGCAACACGCGCGATGCCGTCCGGCATCTGCAGGCGACGCTGCTGGAGCGCGGCTTCTCCGTGGTGGCGCTGTCGGGCGAATTGACCCAGAATGAGCGAACGCTGGCGCTGCAAGCCCTGCGCGATGGCCGCGCCCGGGTCTGCGTCGCGACCGACGTGGCGGCGCGCGGCATCGATCTGCCGAACCTCGATCTCGTCATTCACGCCGATATTCCGAACGATCCGGAAGTCATGCAGCACCGCTCCGGCCGCACCGGACGCGCTGGTCGCAAGGGTGTCAGCGTCTTGCTGGTGCCGCCGGCACGCAAGCGCCGAGCCGAGGTGCTGCTCAATCTGGCCGGCATCGATGCCGCCTGGGGTCAGGCACCGCAGCCGGATGAAATTCGCAAGCTCGATCAGGAGCGCATGCTGCGCGACGATCTGTTCGCCGCCGAGACGACGCCTGAGGATCTGGCGCTCGCGCAGGCGCTGCTCGCCGAACGCTCGGCGGAGGATATCGCCGCGGCGCTGGCGCGGCTCTATCGCTCGCGGCTTCCGTCGCCCGAGGATATCGTCGATCCCGGTGAGGATCGCGTCAAATCGCGGGCGGAACGTGCGCGGGAGAGGGCCGATCGCGAGGCCGGACGCGGGTCGAAGCCTGCGAAATCATCGCCGCGCCATCGCATGGCGGAGGATTCTGTCTGGTTCAGCGCGGCGATCGGACGCCGGAAGAATGCCGAAGCGCGCTGGCTGCTGCCGATGCTGTGCCGTCGCGGCGGCATCAAGAAGGAAGACATCGGCGCCATCCGCATTCTCGATACCACCACCGAGTTCGAGATTTCCGCGCGCATCGCCGAACGTTTCGCAGCGCAAATTCGCCGTCCCGACAAGGAAGACAGCATCCGCATCGAGGCGCTCGCAGGCGCTCCATCGCGCGAGCCGGTTCGCGACGCGGCGGCGCCGAAGCCGAAGCACTTCGGCAAGAAGGCTGAAGGCGCCGACAGAGCGGGGTTTGACAAGAAACCGCGTTACGATACCAAGAGGCGGGATCGAGGCGAGCAGGCGCATCCCGGAAAGCCGCGGCATGAAAATGGGACGTCTGCAAAGCCCGCATTCGGAAAGAAGAAAAACAAGAAGTTTCGTGGCTGAGCGGCGCGACCATTGCTGAAAGCGCCGGCGCTCACCTGCCACGTGAGATGAGGAGCTATCATGAGCGTCTACATCATCGCGCAACTGAAGTTCACGCGCCGCGAACTCTACGACCGCTATCAATCGCGCTTCATGGACGTGTTCAAGAAGTTCAAGGGCAAGCTGCTGGTGGCGGACGCACATCCGGTGGTGCTGGAAGGCGAATGGCCGCGCGACAAGGTCGTGATCATGGAATTCCCGGATGAGGCCGCGGCGCAGGAATTTCAGACCTCGCCGGAGTATCAGGAGATATCCGTCGACCGCAAAGCGGGCGCCGACGGCATTGTGCTCACGGTGAGGGGCTTGCGCTGACAGCGGCAGCGCTGATGGCCCGGCGCTGTTTGCGGGTTCCCTGCTCGGCATTGTTGCATTCCGGAACATCAACGAGATCGGCTTTCGCCGGACCATTCCTGTGCTATTGCTGTGTCAGGCGCTTCGCTCGCTTTGGCTTGATTGTGTGATCACGGCCGAGGGCTGCGAGGCCTTCAAAATCGATGAGCATTGGCCGAAAGAATCATGACCGCACAGCGCAACGTTTCCCCTTCGATCGATCCCGTGAAACTCGACCGCCTCGCCGAAGTCGCGGTCAAGGTCGGCCTGCGGCTGCAGCCGGGACAGGACCTGCTGCTGACCGCGCCCTCAGTCGCGCTGCCGCTGGTGCGCCGGATCGCCGAACATGCCTACAGGGCCGGCGCGGGAATCGTGACCCCGTTCCTGTCGGATGAGGAGATCACGCTGGCGCGCTATCGCTATGGCCACAACGAGAGTTTCGATCGCGCCGCCGGATGGCTCTATGAGGGCATGGCGAAGGCGTTCGCCGCCAACACCGCGCGGCTCGCCATCGTCGGCGACAATCCGATGCTGTTGTCGGGCGAGGACCCGGCAAAGGTCGCACGCGCCAGCAAAGCCAATTCGATCGCCTACCAGCCGGCGCTGGAGAAGATCGTCAATTTCGACACCAACTGGAACATCATCGCCTATCCGAGCCCGTCCTGGGCCAGGCAGGTTTTCCCCGATGTTCCCGAGGACGTCGCGATAGCAAAACTGGCGGACGCGATTTTTGCGGCCTCGCGCGTCGATCAGGACGGCGCCGTTGCCGCCTGGGAAAAGCATAACGCCGTGCTGCGCGAGCGGACCGACTGGCTGAACGGCCAGCGCTTTCACGCGCTGAAATATTCCGGCCCCGGCACCGACCTGACGATCGGTCTCGCCGACGGCCATGAGTGGGAAGGCGGCGCCTCGACTGCGAAGAACGGCATCACCTGCAACGCCAACATCCCGACTGAGGAAGTCTTCACTACGCCGCATTGCCGGCGCGTCAGCGGCCATGTCGTCAGCTCAAAACCGCTGTCCTATCAGGGCACGCTGATCGACAATATCGCGGTGCGGTTCGAGGAAGGCCGCATCGTTGAGGCCAAAGCCTCGCGCGGCGAGGAGGTGCTGAAGAAGGTGCTCGACACCGATGAGGGCGCCGCGCGCCTCGGCGAAGTGGCGCTGGTGCCGCATTCCTCGCCGATCTCGAAGAGCGGGCTGCTGTTCTTCAACACCCTGTTCGACGAGAACGCCGCCTCCCATATCGCGCTCGGTCAATGCTACTCGAAATGTTTCATCAATGGCGACAAGCTGACGCCGGAGCAGATCGCCGAGCAGGGCGGCAACAAGAGCCTGATCCATATCGACTGGATGATCGGTACGGCCGAGACCGACATCGACGGTGTCCACGCCGACGGACGCCGCGTCCCTGTGATGCGCAAGGGCGAGTGGGCGTGATCAGTCCAGCTTGAGCTTGTAAAATTCCGTCGCCGTCTTCGAGAACAGCGCGGTCTTCTCGGCTTCGCTATATTGCGCGGCCAGCCGCTTGAAGGCGTTGAAGATCACCTGATAGCTGCACTGGCCTTTGTCGGGCGGAAAATTGCTTTCGAACATGCATCGATCGGGCCCAAAGGCCTCGATGCAGGTTTCGATATAGGGCCGCCATGAGGCGGCGGCTTCCTCGGATGACGGCGGCTTCGGCCGCTGGTGAAAGTCGTAACCGAGCAGGCACATCGCGAGCCCGCCGAGCTTGACCACGACATTCGGGCATCGCGCGATTTCCTGGATTGATGTTTTCCATTCCGGAAAAACCTCCTCGCGCCTTCCGGCGAAACGGCCGATGCCGACCGGGCCGCCGCAATGATCCAGCACGATTTTTGTATCGGGAAAGTCGCGGGCGAGGTCGGTGAGCTCGCCGATCTGCGGATGAAACAGCCAGGCGTCGAAGCTCAGGTCCAGCGGCGCGAGACAGGCAAAGCCCTTGCGGAAAGTGCTGTCGAGCAACAGCCCCTGCGGCCGGGTCGCATACATGCCGGCGACGTTGGGATCGGCGTCCCAGGCCGAAGAGTGCCGGATGCCGCGGAAGCGGCCGTTGCCGGCCGCGATCTCGGCTTCCAGCACGGCTTTCGCGCCTTCGCCGAGCAGGAGATTGACGTGGCTGACGATGCCGGCGCAGATCGCGGCCTTGCCGTAGCCGCCGCTCGCCGCCATCGCCGCAACGCCATTGGCGAACTCGACCTCGCCGACCGGGCGAAACGCTTCGGGCCCGTGTGCGCGGTACATCGAGCGGCAATCGACATAGACTGTCGCGATGACGTTATGGCCGGAGGCGATGTCGGCCGCCATCTCCTCGATCATGTAACGCAGGCCGCCGCGATCCCAGAGATGGTGATGCGGATCGACGATCGGTCGGCTGGGATCGATGATCTCTTCGGTGTGCTGCGCCAGCCAGTCTTCGCGCGGATCGACATAGAGCCCGCTTCTGGAGGCGGGTGCAGTGCTGGCGGCCATGAGTTCGCTCCCCGATTTTTCTGCTTCTTGGGCGCGATAATAGCGCATCGCGCGATCAAAGCAGTAGACGGATCGCGAATACCCTACGCAATTTACGCTGAACGGCAGAACCGACCGCGGCCGCCCGTCCCTAATTCGGGCTCAGCGTCGGCGCCCGCTCCGGAACGTCGCTTGGCATCTGATATTGCGGTTGAATCTTGAAGCTGGCCGGTCGTCCCTCTGGTGTCATGTCCATCAGATTCCAGAAGGTGTCGAGCAATCCGAGGGCGCGGTGGTCCTGGCCGGGATCGGACTTACCGTAGACCATCTCCGAACTCCAGAAGTGGCGAATGCCGTCGGGATAACGATGAAATACCGTCATCAGGGGCTGCTGACCGCCTTCGATCTCGCCATGATAGTCACGCTTGAAACTGTTGTTGGCTGACGACACGAAGCGTGCGTGGGTCCATCCGCGGTCCCGTGCGAAGGCCGCCAACCGGTCGATCGAGGTGTTGGCCACGATCACGAAGTTGAAACCAGCCGCTTCGAGATGTTCCGCTGCACCATCGAGGCTGTCGATCAGCGCGGTGCAGGAAGGGCAGGGCGTGTCGATCTTCTTGAGTTTCGCCGTCTCGCCGACTTTTGGCGCGTCCCGTTTGTCCGTCGGATATCTCGGAAACATGAAATTGTAGGTTATCAGTGAGTTGGTGTCGGGCCGAAACAGCTCGGAAAACTTGATCTTCGCAGGATGGCCGTGCGCCATGACGTCGAAGACATAATCCTGCTTCAGCAATCCACCGGGTGGGAGGGCGCGGCGCCGTGCTGCGACGTCCTCGATTTGCCGGCGTAGTTCGATCTCTCGCTCAAGCAGCGAATTCCGTGCGGTGCGATACTCCGCGGATTCGCCGGGAAATGTAATGCCCATGGGAACCTCCGATCGGCACGATAGGATCGGAGGTAACGCGTACGCATCCGTTGGGGTCCGCCGGGAACAGCTGAGTTGTCGGCAACGCGCGTCCCTTTGCCCCTCAGCCCGGCAGGCCGCGGATGAAATCGATGATCGCGGCGCTGACCTCGCTTGGGCGCTCCTGCTGGGTCCAATGCCCACAACCAGGCAGAATTTGCACGTCGCGCAGCGTCGTGACGAACTGCCTGAGATTGGCGATATGCTGTTCCATGCCGGGAGGAGTAGCCATCACCATGTCGTGGTCGCCGGCGACAAAGAGCGCCGGTACCTTCACCATAACTCCCGTAAACGCCGCCATCAGCTCCCAATTACGGTCGAGGTTGCGATAATAGTTGAGCGGACCGCGGAAGCCGGTGCGCCTGAATTCGCCGGCATAGAAATCGATGTCCGCGTCGGTGAGCCACGCAGGCAATTCCGGCGGCAACGTCGGTTCCCGCAACCAACT